>NZ_CP197465.1:2002500-7090189 GCF_052180275.1 Mesorhizobium sp. KACC 23794 | reverse complement strand
TCGCCGGACTGATTTATTCGCGCGGGCGCTGGATCCCGGTGCCGGGCGAAGGCGGCCATATGGACATCGGCCCCCGCAGCCCGCGCGATTTCGAGATATTTCCGCATCTGGAGCCGATCGAGGGCCGGATCTCCGGCGAGCAGATCCTGTGCGGACGCGGACTGGTGAGTTCCTACCGGGCCGTCGCGGCTGCCGACGGCAAGACGCCGCGCTTCACCACGCCGGCCGAGATCACGGCGGCGGCGCTCGAATGCACGGACGCCGTGGCGGAAGAGGCGCTCGCCTTCTTCGTTACCTGCCTCGGTCGCACCGCCGGCGACCTTGCGCTGGTGTTCAAGAGTCAGGGCGGCGTGTTCCTGACCGGTGGCATCGCCCAGAAGATCGTGCCCGCGCTGCGCGAGTCGCGATTCCGCGCCGCCTTCGAGGACAAGGCCCCGCATTCGCAGATGATGGCGGGCATGCCGGTCTACGTCATCACCCATCCTCTCGCCGCGCTTGCCGGCCTCGCCGCCTATGCCCGCAAGCCGGATCAGTTCGGCGTCGCGACCCGCGGCCGCCGCTGGCGCGCCTGAAGGCGCCGCGGGCAAGGATACCACACACTGCAATGATCGCGCCGCGGGCATAGGCAAGCCTGCCCGATGAAGCTATGAGGAGCCGTGCCGGGACGCCGGCGATCGAGTAACACGGACGGACTGATTTCGATTTGAAAGCCAAGGCTGAAAAGAAGCGGGCCGATCCAGGCGAGGTGATTGCCGTCATCCGGCGCATCCTGGCCGAGAACGGCCGGGAATATATCCGGAGCTACACTTGGGCTGGGCTTTGGCTGCTGATTGTCGGAGCGACAATGGGCGCGATGGCCTTGATTATGGGCCGTGTCGTCGACGAAATTTTCTACAAGCAGAGCAGCGGCCAGATTTTCTGGATCTGCGGGGCTGTCATTACAATTTTTACTCTGCGTGGCTTGGGGGGATACGCGCAGGCGGTAATTTTGGCCAAGGTCGGCAATAATCTCGTGGCGCGCTACCAGCAGCGCATTTTCGACCATCTGATGCGGCTTGGCGTCGACTTCCACACATCGGTTCGATCAGGCCGGATTGCCGCTCAGATCAATGCAAATGTTGGTGGAATCCGGGACCTGCTCAGCCAAACGCTCACAGCCACTGCGCGCGATCTTGTGGGATTGATCAGCCTCGTTGCAGCCATGTTGTATCAGGATCCGGTTCTTTCCATTTTTGCCTTTCTTATCGGGCCTCCGCTCATCTATGCCGTCAATAAGATCATGCGGCGTTTGCGAAGCATCACCCGTTCGGCGGTCAACGTGAACTCCAGGCTGGTAGGCGCCATGCAGGAGGCGACGCAGGGCATAGCCGTGGTGAAGGCTTTCACGATGGAGGATCAGCTTTCCCGTCGTATCGGCACGCTGATCAAGGACGCTGAAGCGCGCAACAACAAGATGAACCGCATCGCGGAACGCGTGACGCCGATTACCGAAATGTTGGCGGGGTTCGCGATTGCTGGCATCATCGCCTATGCCGGCTACCGCTCCATCTACGCACAGCAACCGCCGGGCGGGCTGATTTCATTTATCACCGCGTTTATGCTTGCTTACGATCCTGCCCGCCGGCTGGCGCGCACCCAGGTCGGCCTCGAGCGCTCGCTGGTCAACGCCCGCATGATCTACGAAATACTCGATTTGAAGCCGCAGCAGGGCGATGCGCCCGATGCTCCTTCCCTCGATGTTTCGAGAGGGGAGATTAGATTCGAGGACGTCCATTTCGGCTACAGCGAGGAGCTTCCCGTCCTGCACGGCGTCAGCTTTAACGCCGAAGCCGGCAAGACCACCGCGATCGTCGGCGCCTCCGGTGCCGGCAAGTCGACGCTGACGGCCTTGCTCGAACGCTTCTATGACGTCGAAAGCGGAACGATCACGATCGATGGCCAGGACATCGCCAAGGTTACCAAGCGCTCGCTGCGCAATCAGATCGCCTTCGTTTCGCAGCAGCCATACCTGTTCGAAGGCTCGATCGCAGACAACATCCGCTATGGCCGCGAGGAGGCGACCGAAGCCGAGGTGCTCGCCGCCGCGGAACTGGCGGCCGCCGACGGCTTTATCCGTGAACAGCCGCAAGGCTATGACACGCAGGTGGGCGAGAATGGTGTCACCCTTTCCGGAGGCCAGCGCCAACGCGTGTCGATCGCCCGTGCCATCGTGCGCAACGCGCCGATCCTGCTGCTCGACGAGGCGACGTCTGCGCTCGACACCGAATCGGAAGCCCGTGTCCAGGACGCGCTGGCGACCGTCATGCAAGGGCGCACCGTCGTCGTCATCGCGCACCGCTTGTCGACGGTGGTGAACGCCGACAAGATCGTCGTGCTGGAGAGTGGCCGCGTCGTCGAGGAGGGCACGCACCAGTCCCTGCTCGCCGATCCGCACGGCGTCTATACGAGGTACCATCGCGTCCAGAGTTCCAAGGGGCTCGGCCTGGTCGACGACATCAAGCGCGCTCCGGTTCCAGCGAAGCGGGCTAAGGGAGGGGCGGTCGTATGAGCGAGATGGGGCTGGTGGTGGTCGGCGCGGCCGGCCGCATGGGCCAGACGCTGATCCGCACGATTCATGAGGCGCCGAACGCGCGCCTTGTCGGCGCGATCGAGCGCGCCGGTTCACCGATGCTGGGGCGCGACGCCGGCGAGATTGCCGGTGTCGGCACGTTGGGCGTGGCGATCGGCGATGACCCGCTGCCGGCCTTTGCCAAGGCCGATGGCGTGCTGGACTTCAGCATCCCTGCCGCTACCGTCGAATTCGCCGGCTACGCGGCTCAGGCGCGTATCGTCCACGTCATCGGAACGACGGGCTGCTCGGTGGAGGACGACGCAAGGATCGCGGCCGCTGCCCGCCACGCCACCATCGTCAAGAGCGGCAATATGAGCCTCGGCGTGAACCTGCTTGCCGTGCTGGTGGAGCAGGCGGCGAAGGCGCTCGGGCCGGAGGATTTCGACATCGAGATTCTCGAAATGCATCATAAGCACAAGGTCGACGCGCCGTCCGGAACCGCGCTGCTGCTCGGCGAGGCCGCGGCGAAGGGGCGGGGCGTCGACCTCGCGGGCAACGATGTACGGGTGCGCGATGGTCATACCGGACCGCGCCGCGCCGGCTCCATCGGCTTCGCCACGCTGCGCGGCGGCTCGGTGGTGGGCGAGCATTCGGTGTTCCTGTCCGGGCGCGGGGAACGAGTCACGCTCTCGCATCACGCGGAGGACCGCTCCATCTTCGCGCGCGGCGCGGTCAAGGCTGCGCTCTGGGCGCAAAACCGCAAGCCGGGTCTCTATTCCATGCGCGACGTTCTGGGGTTGGCCTGACCGCCGCGTTCAGCTTCCAGCAAGGGGAAATCTATGTCGGGAACACTGGTACTTGTCCGCCACGGACAGAGCGAATGGAACCTTGAGAACCTGTTCACGGGATGGCGGGACGTCGATCTCACGGAGCAAGGCCATACCGAAGCGAAAACCGCGGGCGCCAGGCTGAAGGCGCGTGGACTGAAGTTCGACATAGCCTTTACCTCCGTCCTTAAGCGTGCGCAGAAAACCTGCCAGCATATTCTCGACGCGGTTGGCCAGAGCGGGCTCGAAACGATCCGCGACCAGGCACTGAACGAACGCGACTACGGTGACCTCTCAGGCCTCAACAAGGACGATGCCCGCAAGAAATGGGGCGAGGAGCAGGTTCATATCTGGCGGCGGTCCTATGACGTCCAGCCGCCTGGCGGCGAGAGCCTGAAGGATACCGGTGCGCGCGTCTGGCCCTATTACCTGCATGACATGCAGCCGCATGTGCTGCGCGGCGGCACGGTTCTGGTGGCCGCGCACGGCAATTCGTTGCGCGCCCTGATCATGGCGCTCGACGGTCTTTCCGGCGACGAGATCGTCAAGATGGAACTCGGCACCGGCGTGCCGATCGTCTACCGGCTGAATGCCGACTCGACGGTGGCTTCGAAAGAGGTGCTTTGACGTCGGCATTTCGCGGGCGACAGCCGTTTCGCCCCATGAAGCCCCTCCGCCAGCCGTCCTTTCAGGGGCGCATCGACGGCAGTCCGGTTTCGGGATGAGTCGTTTCGAAACCCGGGAACAATGCCGGTCACGCTTCATTTCAACCCGTTGCCGATCGTTCGACGGCAAGAAACTCCGGCGCTGTGCCCAATTCGCCACGGCATCTGAAAGCCGCGCGAAAACAAATGCTTGAGAACAAGTGCCGCGCCGTTGCCAATGGGCTCGGTTAGCAAAGCGTTTACGGTGCCGTTTCAATCCTAACGACCTCGACCAGTTTGACATTGACGCATCTGGCACAGTCCGTCATGTGTTCGCGTGCTGCCCGGCTGGAGCCCGCGAGGGAGAGAGCCGGCGCGCCATGGGGACTTTGATTTTGCAGGTAACGCAGTAATGCGGACATTTGAGGGTCGAGCCGGGCGCGCGCTTCCTGCGCTGCGCAAGGTGGTTGCAGTCGCCGCGGTTCCGCTTCTGATTTCGGGTTGCTTTCCGAGCAACGGCCCCGGGATGGAAGCCATCGTCGCCGCGTCCGCAAACAAGGCTCACACGTACCGCCAGCCGCAGAAGTCCGTTTTCGACATCGTCGACATGGATCAGAATGTCGCGTCGGTCGTGTCTGCCTACCGCAGTCCATCCTTCAACAAGACGTTCGGCCTGGGCGGCGGCGGCGGCAACCCGACCATCGGCGTCGGCGACGTCGTGCAGATCACCATCTTTGAAGCCGGGCCGGACGGCCTGTTCTCGACGCAGGACAACAAGGCCACCAACGTTACCGTCACCGTCCAGCCGGACGGCCGGGCCCCCGTGCCTTATATCGGCTCGGTACAGTTCGCCGGGAACACGCTGGAATCGGTCCGCGGATCGATTGTCGAGGCGTTGAAGACCCGCGCGGTCGAGCCGGACGTCATCGTCGGCCTGGCCGAGAACGCCTCGCGCACGGTGGCCGTCAACGGCGTGGTCGGCAAACCGTCCGTCGTTTCGCTTGGGCTCTCCAACGAACGCCTGACCGATGTGATCGCCAAGGCCGGCGGACCGACAAACGCGCCCTACGAGACCTTCGTCACCCTTACGCGTGGCGGCAGGACGGGCAAGGCGCTGTTGCAGACGCTGATCGAGCGGCCCAAGGAAAATGTCTACGCACGGCCCGGCGATCAGTTATTCCTGACCCATGACCCGCAGACCTTCTCGGTGCTTGGTTCCACGGGCAAGTCCGCCAAGATTCCGCTGGGCGCGGCCAGCATCAGCGTCATAGAAGCCGCGGCGCTCGCCGGCGGCGCCGATCCGTCGCGTGCCAACCCCAAGGGGCTCTTCATCTTCCGCTACGAATATGGCGAGGTGCTGAGGTCAGTGCTCGGCGAGGAAAGGTTCCGGCAACTCGCCTCGAAGGGCATGCGCGCCAACGATTCGGACATGTATCCGATCGTATACCGCATAGATCTGTCGCAGCCGGACGCCTATCTCGTGGGTCAGAACTTCCCGATCCGCAACAAGGACGTGCTCTATATGGCGCAGCATCCTTCGGTCGAGATTTTCCGTTTCATGGGTGTCGTCGCCCAGACGTTCGTGATAGCGCGCGCGGTGAGCTCGTTCCAGTAACCGTAAGGATGGCGGCAGGAGCCTGTGGGCCACAGGCCCTGTTCAAGGCCGGGCGGCTCCGATTTTCGTCCCGAAGCTCTTGCCACGTGACGACAGTCGTGAGTTCGGAGATCCGGGTTAGCGTCTCAAGGACGCAAATGGTCTTGCACGCAACCGTCTTCCTTCCGCGCAAGCGGACGTCCCGCCGAAAAGCGGCTTCATCGCCGGTCTCGGCAATCCCATTGAAGTGAGCTGAGCGAAATCCGCAATGCGAACCCGAGCCTGATTTGTCAGGCCGGCCGGCTATCGGCGATCATCAAAACCGGCAGCGCCCCAATATCGTCTTCGGAGCGGTCGGCGTTACAAGTTCGGGTGTTCAGGCGCATCCACGCCGTCAGCCAAACGTCTGGGGAACTATTCTTCCAGCATGCCTTTCGAAAAGGCATCAGTCAGCGGCTTGACCAGATACTGGACCATGGTGCGTTCGCCTGCGGAGACGATGACCTCGGCTGGCATGCCGGCTTGCAGGCGCCCGCGGAGGCTTTCGGGAATCTCTTTCTCGCTGACGGTGATGCGGGCCGTGTAATAGGGCTCGATCTGTGGGTTTTCGGGCTGGATGATGTCGGGCGAAACGACATCGACCGTGCCGAAGATCACCGGCGTGGTGCGGCTGGAGAAGGCCGGGAACCGCACTTCCGCCGCGCCGCCGACCATGACGATGTCGACGTCCATGGGACGGATGCGCGCGTTGACGATGAACTCCTCGTCGAGCGGCACGATCTCCATCAGCGGCTCGGCGGGACGAATCACGCCGCTCTTGGTGTGGACGCGGACATCCTGGATCACGCCGCGCACCGGCGCGCGGATCACCGTGCGGTCGAGGATGTCCTGCGCCTGCTTGACGCGCTCGGAAACCTCCGCCACCTGGTCGCGGATGTCTCGAAGCTCCGTGCCGGCGCGCTCGACGAATTCCTGGCCGAGCTGGATGACGCGCAGCTTGGTCTCGGAAATCTGCTGGTTGGCGCTTGCCGTATCGGCGATGACCCGGCCGAGATTGCCTTCAAGCTCCATCCGGCCGCGCATGAGCTGCGCCACCTGATTGGTGGAGACGTAGCCGTTCTTCTGGCCTTCCTCCATGCGTTCGATCTGCTCGACCAATGAATCCCGTTGGTCCTCTAGCGACTTGCGCTGCGAGTTTAATCCGTGGACCTGCTCCTCGAGCTGGCCGACGCGCGCCTTGAGGATGCTGGTCTGGCCGTCCTTGGTGGCCTTGCGGTCGCTGAACATGGTTCGCTGGAGTTTGACATAAGGCGCTTCCTCGGCGCCCGGCTTGGCCAGCAGTTCGGGTGGGAACACGATCTCGTCGGCATTGACGCTTTCCGCCTGGAGGCGCGCCTCGGCAGCCAGCATCAGTTCCAGCCGTTCGGTGAGCACGGTGTAGTTGCCGAAGGCCTGCGTCCTGTCCAACCGGATCAGCACGTCGCCCGGCTCGACGATGTCGCCTTCCTTGACGGCGATCTCGGAGATGATGCCGCCCTCCAGATGCTGGATGGTCTTGCGGTTGCCCGACACCACGACGACGCCATGGGCGACGACGCCGCTGGCGAGCGGCGCGGTCGCGGCCCAGGTTCCGAAGACGCCGAAGGCAAGCGCGATCGTCGCGTAGCCGGCAACCACGTAAGGAGCCGGGGAAAAGCTCTTTTCCTTGGTCTCCGGAGTTTTCTTGGGCTTCATCGTCCTATCCTGTCGTTCCCGCGGCGCGGATCGCGCCTGCGGAACCTTCGAGCCACAATCGCGGCTTTTTGTTGAGCTGTCCGCCCACGCCTCAGTTCACCAGCGCCCGCGCCCGCTGCTGGTCGTCGATCGCCGGCAGCGACGGCACCGCCTTGGGCTGCAGCACGTCCTTGGTCGGCCCGAATGCACGCATGCGGCCTTCCGCAAGGATCAGCGCCTTGTCGCTCAGCGCCAGCAGGCCGATCTTGTGGCTCACGAAGATGACGGTCCGCTTGCGCTCGCGCAGGTCGCGCAGCGCGCGCAGCAGCGCCTCCTCGCCTTCCATGTCGAGATTGGCGTTGGGTTCGTCGAGGATGACGACGGCCGGGTCACCGAACAGCGCGCGCGCCAGTCCGATGCGCTGGCGCTGGCCGCCGGAAAGCTGCCGCCCGCTCACGCCGATCTGGGTTTCGTAGCCGTCGGGCAGACCCTGGATCATTTCGTGCACGCCGGCCCGCCTGGCGGCGAGGATGATCTCCTCGGCGTCCACTTCCTTGAAGCGCGCTATGTTCTCGGCGATCGTGCCGGCGAACAACTCGACGGTCTGCGGCAGATAGCCGAGATATTCGCCGAGTTCGTGCTTGTTCCAATGGCTGAGTTCCGAACCGTCGAGCCGCACCGCACCGGCCAGCGGCGTCCAGACGCCGACCAATGCCCGCACCAGGCTCGATTTGCCGGCGCCGCTCGGCCCCACCAGCGCCATCGCCTCGCCGGCCTCGATCGAGAAATTGACACCGCTGACGATCGGCGTGCGCGACCCGGGAGGCGCCACGACGATCTGCTCGGCTGACAGCGCGCCGAGCGGACGCGGCAGCTTGGTGCGCTCCTCTTCGTCCGGCAGCCGGCTGAACATGTCGCGCAGCCGCCCGTAGGCCTGCCTTGCGCCGATGAACTGCTTCCACTGGCCGACCACCTGATCAACCGGGGCCAGCGCGCGGCCCATCATGATCGAAGCCGCGATCATCATGCCTGGCGTGATCTCGCTTTCGAGCGCCAGATAGGCGCCGAGCCCGAGGATCGCGGTCTGCAGCACCATGCGCACGAATTTCGAGGTCGACATCAGCACGCCGGCGCGGTCGCTCGCGGTCGCCTGGAGCTCCAGCATCTTGCGGTGCATCAACGCCCAGCGGGCGCGCAAATTCTGCTCCATGCCGAGCGCCCGGATGACCTCGACATTCTGCAGGGTCGTGCTGGCGAAATGCTGGGCCGTCTGCGAACTGGCGCTGGCTTCGTTGAGCGTCTTCTTGGTCAGCACCTCGTTGAGCAGCGTGAGGACGAAGATCACCAGGGCGCCGCCGGTCGCCAGATAGCCGATCCAGGGATGGAAGATGAAGCAGACGACCAGGAACACGGGCACCCAAGGCACGTCGCACAGCGCGATCAGCCCGGTGCCGGTCAGGAATTCGCGCAGGCGGTCTATGTCGCTGAGGGCGAATTCGGATTTGGCGTTCGGCTGCAGCAGCGTCGTGGTGACGACCCGCGAGAACAGCGGCTTGGCGACGATCTCGTCGAAGCGCAGGCCGGCGCGCACCAGCACGCGCGACCGCAGCCATTCGAGTATGCCGTAGACTGCGAGCATGGCCACCGCGATGCCGGTGAGGGCGAGCAGCGTCATCTCGCTGCGGCTCTGCAGCACCCGGTCGTAGACCTGCAGCATGTAGAGCGGGCCGACGAACATCAGCATGTTGATCGCAGCACTGAACAAGACCACCGAGAACAGGATGGCCCGGTACGTCCGAAGTGCATCAAAAAAAGTATTCTTGGGCTTCATCGACAGCCTGCGAGACATCGGGAGGATGGCCAAGAAGATACGCGCACAACAATAAGATTGCCTTACCGCATCCCAAGCCCTGACACGCTTATAATGCCGAAAGCGTTTCACGGCAATGTCGCGCAAGCGCCGTTCGCGTAACCGTTCGCCGCCCTTCGTATCGGCGCGGTCCGGGGCGCAACGCCGACGACGAAGCGGCGGCGGCGCTCCAGATCGCCTTTGCAGCGATCGTTTCTCGGCATAAGGATCGGGTCTCGCGAAAAACCGCGTTGACACTCCGCGCTTGGCCGCTTACATCGGCGGCGCTGCCCAGATGGCGGAATTGGTAGACGCGCACGGTTCAGGTCCGTGTTCCGCAAGGAGTGGAGGTTCGAGTCCTCTTCTGGGCACCATTTGATCCGAGCTACCAATTGGATCAATTAGTTAAGCTCTTTCAAGCTGTTGCTTGTTCAAAGGCGTGCAGCAAATGCTATTTTGCTTGGTTCTGCCCACGAAGCGCAAGGGCGCGTCCCGGTATCAATTCGCCCAACGCATCCCGGCGACCTGAAGGCACGTGCGGTGGGCAAAAAAGCTCCTGGTGCCGATAGGCGGGAAGTTCCATCAGTATCTCTCCCAAGATCGACACAATCCGTCTGCCTTTACGCATCTAGATGCCGTCCGAAGTGGAAACCAGGTAGGCTCAGGATGCCGGTTACCTTGAACGCATTTGGAATTCCATGCGGAAAGCAGCGCCAATCACGTCGGGCCAGCGTGAGGCGACCGCGCTGGCAGGCGAATTCTATCATGCGTGGGCGGATGATCGGGATGGGGCCGTTCGGTCTGTAGCCGGACTGCAGCTAGCGGATCCCCCACGAAGTGCCCAACGATGAGCCCGACGAACAGCACGTGCTCTGTCGCACACGCTTGGTCGGGACGGAATGAGTCCATTCCGTCCGTAGTTACGCAATCAGAATGTCGAACCGCCCGGCGAGTGCCGATATGGGATTGAAGGCATACTTCGCCCGTCGTTTGCGCACCATATGCGCCGACTCAATACCGGAACCGACAGCAACAGCGCTGAATTGATCCGAGCACGAACCGGGCCCGGCGCTTGACGCGACTATGGTCTTGCCAGATCCGGTTGAGATAATGGCTTTGCGAGCTAAGCCACCTGCCGCGCCAAAGCGCATTGCGACCACAGGTCCGACAGCGAGTGGATCAGATGGTCGATGTCGGCGTCGGTGTGCAGCGGCGACGGCGTGATGCGCAGGCGCTCGGTCTTGCGCGGCACGGTCGGGTAGTTGATCGGCTGCACATAGACGCTGTAGCGGTCGAGCAGGATGTCGCTGATCCACTTGCACTTGGCGGCGTCGCGCACCATCACCGGCACGATGTGGCTGGTGTTGGCCATGTAGGGGATGCCGATGCGGTCGAGACCGGCGCGCACTTTTCGCACGCGGTCCTGGTGGCGGGCGCGCTCGAATGGGCTGGCCTTCAAATGGCGGATCGAGGCCAGTGCGCCGGCAGCGACATGCGGCGGCAGCGCCGTGGTGAAGATGAAGCCGCTGGCGAAGGAGCGGATGAAATCGATCAGCCTTGTTGTGCCGGTGATGTAGCCGCCGACCACGCCAAAGGCTTTTCCAAGCGTGCCCTCGATGATGGTGATGCGGTCCATCAGGCCGTCGCGCTCGGCGACGCCGCCGCCGCGCGCGCCGTACATGCCGACCGCATGGACCTCGTCGAGATAGGTCATCGCCCCGTGTTTTTCGGCAATCGCGACGATCTCGGCGATCGGAGCGATGTCGCCGTCCATCGAATAGACACTCTCGAACGCGACGATCTTCGGCACGTCGGCGCCGTATTCGGAGAGCACGCGGTCGAGGTCGGCCGGGTCGTTGTGCTTCCAGATGCGCTTCTCGGCCTTGGAGTGGCGGATGCCCTCGATCATCGAGGCATGGTTGCCCTCGTCGGAGAAGATGACGCAGCCGGGGATGTTGGAACCCAGTGTCGACAGCGTCGTCCAGTTGGAGACGTAGCCGGAGGTGAAGAGCAAAGCGGCCTGCTTGCCGTGCAGGTCGGCCAGTTCGCGCTCGAGCAGCACGTGATAATGGTTGGTGCCGGAGATGTTGCGGGTGCCGCCGGCGCCGGCACCGCATTTCTCCAGCGCCTCGTGCATGGCGGCAAGCACGCCTTCGTTCTGGCCCATGCCGAGATAGTCGTTTGAGCACCAGACGGTGACCTCGCGGGCCTCCTCGCCGGAATAACGCAGGGCGCGTGGAAAGAGGCCGGCGCGGCGCTCCAGATCGGCGAATACGCGATAGCGGCCTTCCTTGTGCAGGCCGTCCAGTTTCTCGGCGAAGAAAGTCTCGAAATCCATCAGCTTTTAAGCTCCCTGGGGAACGTTCCCTCGGTACCTTGGCGGGCAAGACCGGTATCGCGCCACTGCCCACCTATTTCAACTGCGCGGTCCGGCGCGGCGTCGAAATGCCGCAAAGCCGACCGTTTCATTCATCCGAGACCAGCCCCACGGCAGGCCCGGTTTACGTCAATGACACGAACGTAGCAGACTGTCGTTTCCATTCGCACGCTCGAATTTTTGAAGCCGTATCAAGAAAGTTTCGATCGCGTATCCTTCATGCCGCAACCTTCCATTTGATCGAGCAGCCGATGGAGGCGACCTGGTCGCGCGGACCTTCGCCGGTGCGCGCCACCTCGGCCATCGCTTCGAAAAGGTCGCGGCGCAGGTCGGACGGCCCGAGTTCCTTGCGCGAGGCATCGAGCCTGCCGCGATATTGCAGCTTCAGGTCGTGGTTGAAGCCGAAGAAATCCGGCGTGCAGGCGGCTCCATAGGCGCGGGCCAGCGATTGGTCCTCGTCCTGCAAATAGGGAAAGCCAAAGCCGTGCTCGGCGGCGAACTGCTTCATCTTGTCGAAGGAATCGGAGGGGTAGGCGGAGGCATCGTTGGAATTGATCGCTACGAAGCCGATGCCATGCGGCTTGAGGTCGGCAGCGTCGCGGACGATACGGTCGATGACGGCGCGCACATAGGGGCAGTGGTTGCAGATGAAGGCGACGACGAAGCCGTTCGGCCCGGCCTGGCCGAGCACCGAATGGCGTCTGCCGTCGGTGCCGGGCAGCACCGCATCGACGGCGGGCCATCCGAAATCGCAGACGGGCGGGATGGATGCCATGGCGGGTCTCCAGCAGTCCTTGCTCTCTACCGTCTTTCCCCACGCATTTGAACCTTTCGCGGCACGGTTTGCCCGAAAGTGCAACGTCAGGCCGCCGCCCGCGCCTCAGCTTCGGCGGCGCGGCGGGCGACGACCCATCCCAGCAGGCCACCCAGAAGCAGGGTCGCCGAGGCGATGAGGAAGGCGAGGCCCGGAAACGGCGCGAAAGTTTCGGGCTGCACGGTCACGGCATAGACAGCGCCGAAGAACAGCGGCGAGACGACCCCGGCGATCGAGGCGACGCTCATGTTGGCGCCCTGCAACTGGCCCTGCTCGGATTCCGAGACCAGCCGCGTCATCAGCGACTGCAAGGTCGGCATGGACAGGCCCCACAGCGCATTGGGGATCATCGCGGCGGCGAACAGCCAGCCGGTGGGCGCCAGCCCCATGCAGGCAATGCCGACGGCGCCGCCGAACAAGCCGAACACCATGACCGCGCGGTCGCCGAAGCGTTTTACCGCCGGGCCGACAAGCAGCCCCTGGACCGTCATGTCGAGCACGCCGACCAGCGCCAGCACCAGTCCGACCTGCCACGGCCCCCAGCCATAGCGGTCCCCGGCATAAAGTACGAAGACGGCGGAGAAGACGTGATGGGCGAAATAGAGCAGGAAATTGACGGAAGCGAGCCCGAACAGTTCGGTGTGCGAGCGCAGCAGTTTCAGCGCGCCGAAAGGATTGGCGCGTTTCCAGGAAAAGGCCATGCGTTTTTCCGGAGCGAGCGATTCCGGCAGCACCAGCAGGCCGTAGAGGAAGGCGACGCCGGAGAGCCCGGCGGCAAACCAGAACGGCGCGCGCGGCGAGATTTCGCCCAGGAAGCCGCCAAGCACCGGGCCGAGTACGAAACCGCCGGAAAACGCCGCGCCGATCAGCCCGTAGGCGCGCGCCCGGCCCTCGGGCGGCGTGATGTCGGCCATGTAGGCGAAGACGGTGGTGAAGCTGGACGAGGTGACGCCGGCGACGATGCGGCCGAGCGCCAGCCACCAGAGATCCGGCGCCAGCGCCATCAGCACATAGTCGGCGGCGAGTCCGGCGCAGGACAAAAGGATGACCGGCCGGCGGCCGTAGCGGTCGGAGATCGAACCGGCGATGGGCGAGCAGACGAACTGCGCGCCCGCCCACAGCGCCACGAACACGCCGTTGATCCAGCCGGCCTCGGCGTTGGAGCCGGCGAACTCCTCGATCAGCGGCGGCAGCACCGGAATGATGATGCCCATGGTGATGATGTCGAGCACCGCGGTGACGAAGATGAAGGCGAGCGCCGCCTTGCGGCGGTTGCCGGTGATCGGATTCATGTCGGTCTCGCCGCATTTTCGGGAGCGGCCTTATAGGCCGGAGCGACGGCCAAAGCCATTATGCCACCGTCGGGCTCCTGACAGAGGGGTGGCAAGGGATACGGGGAATATTGGGGACAGTTCTGCCCGGTGACCCCAGATCAGTTCGCTAGAGGCTCGCGCCCCGCTCGTCTCTGACTACGCCACGCTGCCGATGTCCTCAACGCCAAAACCTTCGCCGCGCAGGCGTACCGCGTCGCGCGACGGCGGCGCACCGAACATGCGGGCATATTCACGGCTGAACTGCGAGGCGCTCTCGTAGCCCACGGTATAGGCTGCGCGCGTCGTGTCGGCGTTGACGATCATCAGCCGGCGCGCTTCCTGGAGCCGCAGCATCTTCTGGTACTGGAGCGGGCTCATTGCGGTGGCCGCCTTGAAATGGCGGTGGAAGGAAGCGGGGCTCATGCCGGCGATTTCGGCAAGCGCCTCGATGCGCAGCGGCTCGTCGAAATGCGTGCGGATCCATTGCACCGCTTGCCTGACTTGCGACAGCCGGCTGTCGTCGCGGGCGATCTGGCGAAGCACGCCGCCCTGCGGCCCCTGCAGGAGCCGGTAGAGGATCTCGCGCTGCAGCATCGGCGCCAGCACCGGCACATCCTCCGGCGTCTCCAGTAGCGCCAGAAGCCGCGCCCAGGGATCGAGCAGTTGCGGCGTCACCGGGCTGACGCCGAAGCCGGCGGTCTGCCCGTCGGGCCGCACGGGCACGTCCGTCACCAGCGCGGCGATGGCGTCGCGGTCCAGCGTCAGGCTGAGGCAGATATAGGGGCGCTCGTCGGTCGCCTCGACGATCTGGCCCGAGACGGGCAGTTCGACCGAGGCGATGAAATAGGAGGCGGGATCGTAGCGCACCAGCCGGTCGCCGATCATCACATGCTTGGCGCCTTGCAGCACCAGGCAAAACATCGGCTGGTAGACGCTCGACGTCCGGCAGGTGACCGACCGCGAGACGAACAGCGATACGCCGGGCAGGATCTCGGCAAGGCCGGTGGCCCCAGCGTGTCGCTCGGCCAGACTGCACATTCCGATCAGTTGCTGCTGCATGGCATCATATCTGGCGCTTCGCCCTGGCGCGGACAAGGCGGCGACGCCTGCCGAACCGGACGTTTGATACAAATAGGCAAGAGATCGACACAATCGGGCGCGGCCTCACGATGCCCGCGCCCCAAATATGCAGGACCGGCATTTCATGGGCGCCGCGATGGCCTGCCCCCTCGGAAATGGTCCGGCGTTACGGACAATTCAAGGAGACAGGTCGATGACAAAACCATTCGGAGCGGAATCGACGACGGACGACGTGCTGGCGGGCGTGTACCTCGCCGGCAAGCGTATCCTGGTGACCGGCGTGTCCGCCGGGCTGGGCGTGGAGACGGCGCGGGCGCTTGCCGCGCATGGCGCGGCGGTGGTCGGTGCGGCCCGCTACCTCGGCAAGGCGCATGCCGCGACCCGGAGCGTGCGTGCGGCTGCGGCGGAGGGTGGCGGCAGCCTGGAACTGGTGGAACTGGATCTCGCCTCGCTGGCGAGTGTCCGGTCTTGTGCCGATGGGTTGATTGCCGACGGCCGGCCCTTCGACGTCATCATCTGCAACGCGGGCGTCATGGCCACACCGCAAGGCAAGACCGCGGACGGTTTCGAGACGCAGTTAGGGACTAACCATCTCGGCCATTTCGTGCTGGTCAACCGGATCGCATCGCTGCTGAAGCCGGGCGGGCGGCTGGTCAACCTGTCTTCGGCCGGCCATCGCTATTCGGACGTCGATCTTGACGATCCTAATTTCGAGCGCACGCCCTATGCCGAGTTCGTCGCCTATGGCCGGTCCAAGACCGCCAACGTCCTGTTCGCAGTCGAGTTCGACCGCCGGCACAAAGCCAGCGGCATCCGCGCCACGGCAGTACATCCCGGCGGGATCAAGACGGAACTCAGCCGCCACATGACGCAGGCCGCGACCGAGGCGCTGATCCGATCGATCAATGAAGCGCAGCAGGCCGCGGGCCAGCCGCCGTTCACCTACAAGACCATTCCGCAAGGCGCAGCGACTTCCGTCTGGGCAGCGGTCGTGGCCGCGGCCGACGAGGTCGGCGGACACTACTGCGAGGATTGTCACGTCGCCGCCATCGAAGACGCGGAAGGCATTCGCGGCGGCGTCAGGCCCTATGCACTCGATCCCGATCGCGCCAGCGCGCTGTGGGCAAAGAGCGAAGAGATGGTCGGCGAACGGTTCTGATCGGCGCCGACCCAGACAGAGCACAGGAGCACTCATGAAGACGACCGGATATGCGGCGACCGACGCCAGCTTGCCGCTTGCGCGTTATGAATTCAACCGTCGCGACCTGCGCGACAACGATGTTGCCATGGAGGTCCTCTATTGCGGCGTCTGCCACACAGACTTGCACCAGGCGCGCAACGACTGGGGCTGGAGCATGTATCCGGTCGTTCCCGGCCACGAGATCGTCGGCCGGGTGACCAGGATCGGCAACAAGGTGACGCGATACAGAGTGGGAGATCACGTTGCCGTCGGGTGTATGGTGGATTCGTGCCAGCATTGCGACCAGTGCAGGAAGGGAGAGGAGCAGCTTTGCCGCGAGGGCAACACCCAGACCTACAACGCCAAGGATCGCATCGACGGGACGACCACCTATGGCGGTTATTCCAAGCATCTCGTTGTCCGTGAGGAATTTGCGCTCCGCATGCCCGACGGGCTCGACCTGTCCAAGGCCGCGCCGCTGCTGTGCGCCGGCATCACCACCTATTCACCGCTGCGCACCTGGAATGTCGGCCCCGGCAGCCGTGTCGGCGTCATCGGGCTCGGTGGGCTGGGCCACATGGCAGTGAAACTCGCGTCCGCGATGGGTGCGGATGTGACGGTGGTGAGCCGCACCCGGTACAAGGAAGCGGACGCGCTGGCGCTCGGCGTGGATCGCCTGCTCGTCTCTTCCGACGGGGAGGCAATGCGCAACGCAGCATCAAGCCTCGACCTGATCATTGACACGGTGCCAGTCAAGCACGACGTCAATCCTTACCTTCCGCTGCTGGATGTGGATGGCACGCTGGTGCTGGTCGGGCAGATCGGGCCGCTCGCCGAGCCGTCCACGATTCCATTGTTGATGGGCCGCCGCCGGATAGCAGGCTCGCCGATCGGCGGAATCGCCGAGACGCAGGAGATGCTGGATTTCTGCGCCAAAAAGAACGTCCTGCCGGACTGCGAGATGATCGCTATCCAGGACATCAACGCCGCTTTCGAACGCCTTGAGCGCGCCGATGTTCGCTATCGCTTCGTCATCGACATGGCGTCGCTCGCGGCCTGAATGAAAGAAGGTCCGGCGGCGAGGCCTCGATCCGCCGCCGGACACGAGCGTTGGCGATGGACTGGTCGAGCTTGCGATCAGTGTCCCGTCAGCCGGTCGGCGAGCGCGGCCAGCCGCGAGGTGCGGCCCAACCCTTTCGCTTCGCGTTCGTCGGCGATCCGGTAGAGCTGGTACATGGAATGCACGCCGAGCCAGCGCAGGGGCTCGGGCTCCCATTTTTTTACCGTGCGGTTGACCCAGGGCAGCCGCGTCAGCTCCGTGTCGCAGCCGAGCAGCAGGTCACGCAAGGTGCGGCCGGAAAGGTTCGACGTGGAAACGCCGAGCCCGACATAGCCACCGGCCCAGCCTATTCCGGTCTGCCGGTCGAAGCCGACCGTAGTGCACCAGTCGCGCGGAACGCCCAGCGTGCAGCACCAGGCATGGTCGAGCGCCAGCCCGCTGGTCTGCGGCAGCAGGGCGGTGAGGATGGCGTGCAGCTTGTCGATCGTGGCCTGCTGGGTGACGCCGCGCGTGTCGGTCTTCGAGCCGAAGCGATAGGGCACGCCGCGCCCGCCCATGGCAATGCGGCCCTCGCGGGTGCGCTGCGCGTAGCAATAGGCGTGCGCCATATCGCCCAGAATCTCGTAGCCGTCCCAGCCGATCTCGGCCCAGAGCTTTTCTGGGAGCGGTTCGGTGACGACGATGGCGCTGTTCAGGGGCAGCCAAAGGCGTTCGTGGCCGCCGATGCCGGCGGTGAAGCCCTCCGTGGCGCGCACGATCTTTTCCGCGCGGACAGTGCCTCGATTGGTGACAACCTTGCCCTTCTCGATGCCGAGCACGGTAGTCTGCTCATGGATCGGCACACCGAGCCGCGTCACCGCCGCCGCCAGGCCCTGGACCAGCTTGGCGGGCTGCACCCGCGCCACTTTCTTGATGACGAAGGCGCCGCGGGCGTTCCCGACGGCGACGCGACCGCTCATCTCGCCGGCGTCGAGATAGGCGACGCGGTCGTCGTCCAGCTCCCACGACCTTGCATGCGCATACATGGCCTTGGCGCGCTGCTCCTGCGCATCGTTGGTGGCGACCAGCATTTCGTCGGTGCGGCGGATGTCGGCGTCGATGCCTTCCTTTTCGGCGACGCCGATCACCTCGTCGACCGTCGATCGCATGGCGCTCTGCATGTCGATCACCGCGCGGCGCGACGACGATTTTTCGTATTTCTCGCGCGACCAGCTAAACCCGCCGGAAAGCCAGCCGCCGTTGCGGCCGGACGCGCCATACCCGGCAAACTCCTTCTCGACGATGACGATGTTGAGCGCCGGCGCTTCCTTTTTCAGGTAGTAGGCCGTCCAAAGCCCGGTGTAGCCGGCGCCGACGATGCAGACATCGGCCACCGTGTCGCCGGGCAACGCCGGACGATAGGCGGGCGGGCCGCCGATGTCGGCGTACCAGAACGAGATGTCGCCGTTGGTCTTGACCTTCATGGTCGTGGATTTCCGTCCAGGTGAAGGTGATATTCCTCAAGACTGAGGGCAGGCCGCGCTCTCCATTTGCGCCTGCTGCCAGCGGACGAAGAGGTCTTTCAGGTCGCCTCCTGCCGCCTGTTCGGGCGTTGGCGAGAAACCGGCGGCGATCATCTTGCGGCCGAGCATGTGGTCGGCCGGGCGGTTGACCGATTCGATGGCAACCAGCCGGCCGCCGCTGTAGTGGAAGACCGAGAAGCGGTTGTCGGCGGCCTCGCCGGCAAGCACGGTGCGGTCGCTGGCCGTGGAAAGGCCGACCATCTGCAGCTTCATGTCGCCGATGTCGGACCAGAACCACGGCACGCTGGTGTAGGGTTCGTCGTGGCCGGTCAGGGTACGGGCGGCGAGCTTTGCCTGGTCGGTGGCGTTCTGCACCGATTCCAGGCGCACGTCCCCGCCCGAATGCCAGTGACGGTAGTTGGCCGCGTCGCCTATAGCCAGGATCTCGGGAATCGACGTACGCATCTGCGGATCGACGCGGATGCCGTTGGCGATAGTCAGGCCGGCGGCTTCGGCCAGCCCGGTGTTGGCGACGGCGCCGATACCGACAAGCACCATGTCGGCCGGAATGTGCTCGCCCGCCGAGGTGGTGACTGCAATGACGCGGCCGTTTTCGCCGTCGAGCCGCTCGACTGTGGTGCGCATCAAAAGCCTGATGCCCGTGGCGGCGAGCCGCCCGGCAACATGCAGAGAAATGGTCGGCGCGACGGCGCGGCCGAGCAGCCGCTCCTGCGCCTCGATGACGGTGACTTTTCGGCCGCCGGCCGCGAGCGTCGCGGCAATCTCCAGGCCGATGAAACCGCCGCCCAGCACGACGACATTTTGGGCCGCCGCTGCATGGTCGCGGATGGCACGGGCGTCGGCCACGGTGCGCAGCGAGAACACGCCGGCAAGATCGGCCCCCGCCAGCGGCAACAGGCGCGGGCGCGAGCCCGTGGCCAGGATCAGCCGGTCGAAGCCGAGATTTCCGCCGTCCTCGAATTCAAGCTGCCGCGCCGCCTTGTCGATGGCGGCGACGCGCTCGCCAAACCGCAGGCCGATGTCGGCGCCGGTATAGAAGGCTTCGGCGCGAAGCACCTGCGGCTTGGTCTGCGCATCCTTGAGAAAGGCCTTTGACAGCGGCGGCTTGTGGTAGGGCAGTTCGTTCTCGTCGCCGACCAGCGTGACGGGACCGGAAAACCCTTCCTCGCGCAAGCTGGCTGCGGCCTGCACGCCGGCATGCCCTGCTCCGATGATGACGATGCCTTTGGTCATTGCGTAAACCGTCCGTTGGCGAAGGCGGGTCGTTTGAGACCGTCCGAAGGTTGGCGACGGCGTTGAGTTGCACAGGAATTCTAGGCGGAGGCGGCGTGCCTGAAATGTCCCCCGCCGACACCAGCGTGCGGCCGGGCGTCGCACTTTGGCCAGCTTGCTGTCAAGCCGTCGGCCCGTCGCGACGACGATGCAGACAGCCAAGCCTCTGGTCTTCCAATAAAAGGTGACTAGTTTAGAACAGTTCTAACATATTGATTTGAAGGCACTTTTTCAAGAATTGCATTGACTTTTCGGCCCTCCGAGCCGTAAAGGCAAGCGTGCGTCAATGGGCGCGCGCCTTTGATGTCTGGGCCTTGACCCCACGCGATTGGAGGTTTTCGTGAATTCTTTCCATGCCTTGCGCGCGGGCAGGGCACCAAAATCCGCCGCTTTCACGGCTCATCGGCGCGCCGCCATTGCCGGCCGAGCTGATGCATGCGTCCTCGACGGCGCAGCAGGCATCAAGCAATTTTTCGAAATGAGGAGACTGGTATGACGCGTGCATTTCATCCCACCCGGCATGCGGTGCGCATCGCCGCGCTGGCGGCGACCGTGGCGCTGACCGCCGCCGTCTTCGTGCTGCCGGCGAAAGCGGAGACCGATCCGAAGACGGTGATCGCCACCTATGCCGACATCGCGCTGGCCAACTACGGCGACGCGCTGACCACCGCGCAGGCGCTGGACAAGGCTGTCGACGCGCTAATCGCCAAACCCTCGGCCGAGACGCTGGCCGCAGCTAAGGAAGCCTGGAAGGCGGCGCGCATCCCCTACCAGCAGACGGAAGCCTACCGCTTCGGCAACGCCATCGTCGACGACTGGGAAGGCCGCGTAAACGCCTGGCCGCTGGACGAGGGCCTGATCGACTATGTCGACAAGAGCTACGGCACCGAATCCGACGAGAACACGCTCTATACGGCGAACGTCATCGCCAACAAGACGATCGAGATCAACGGCCAGAAGGTCGACGCCACCACCATCACGCCGGAGTTCCTGTCCGGCACGCTGCAGGAGGCCGGCGACATCGAGGCCAACGTCGCCACCGGCTACCATGCGATCGAGTTCCTGCTGTGGGGGCAGGACCTGAACGGCACCGGGCCGGGCGCCGGCAACCGCCCCTTCACCGACTACGACACCGCCAACTGCACAGGCGACAATTGCGACCGACGCGCTCGGTATCTGGCGGCGGCGAGCGATCTGCTGGTCAGCGACTTGGCTGAGATGGTCGGCAACTGGAAAGCCGACGGCGCGGCGCGCAAGGCTTTGACCGACGGCGACGCCAAGACCGGCATTGCGACAATCCTGACCGGCATGGGCTCGCTCTCCTACGGCGAACTGGCCGGCGAGCGCATGAAGCTCGGCCTGCTGCTGCACGATCCGGAGGAGGAGCATGACTGCTTCTCCGACAATACCTATATCTCGCATCTCTACGACGCGGTCGGCATCCGCAACGTCTATACGGGAAGCTACACCCGCGTCGACGGCAGCAAGGTGGAAGGCCCGTCGATCTCGGCGCTGGTCAAGGAAGCCGACCCGGCGGTCGATGCCGAGCTGGTCGGTAAGCTGAACGCCACGGTCGAGAAGATGGAAGCGATCAAGAAGCGCGCCGAGGGCGGCGAGGCCTACGACCAGCAGATCGGCGAGGGCAATACGGAAGGCAACGCCACCGTGCAGGCGGCGATCGACGCGCTGGTCGACCAGACCAAGTCGATCGAGCGCGCCGTGGCGGCGCTGAAGCTCGACGCCATCGCCTTCGAAGGCTCGGACAGCCTGGATTCGCCTGACAAGGTTTTCCAGTAACCCCGGCCCGGGGCAAAACAGCCAAACGGCGCGGAAAGCCCACGCCGTCAGCCAGTCCAGAGTGGAAGATGCTGATCTGTCACTGCAACCTCATCACCGAAAGGGAGATCGAAGAGGCGATTCTTAACCTGCTCGAGCAGGATCCGTGGACGCTCATCGTGCCTGCGAAGGTCTATCACAGCCTCCGCAAGCGAGGGCGCTGTTGCGGCTGCTTCCCAAATGTGGTGGAAACGATCATTCGGGTAACCGAGGCCTACCATCTCCGTTCGGAGGCGAACGGGATGGATGTCGTTTCACACCTGGACCGCGTCAGAGGATTGCGGGCCGAATACGGGAGCAGGACCCATGAAGGGCGAAAAGCAAGTGATCGAGCGGCTTAACGAGGCTCTGTTCCTGGAGCTTGGGGCCGTAAACCAGTACTGGCTTCATTTCCGCCTGCTCGAGGATTGGGGATACCAGAAGCTCGCCAAGAAGGAGCGTGCCGAATCGATCGAGGAAATGCATCACGCCGACAAGATCGTCGCCCGCATCATTTTCCTCGAGGGGCATCCGAACCTGCAGTCCTTGGCGCCGTTGCGCATCGGCCAGAACGTCAAGGAAGTGCTGGAATCAGACCTTGCCGGCGAATATGACGCACGCACGTCCTACAAGCGTTCGCGCGAGGTCTGCCAGGAACTCGGCGACTACGTAACCATGGAACTGTTCGAGGACCTACTGAAGGACGAGGAAGGCCATATCGACTTCCTCGAAACCCAGCTCGACCTGCTCGCCTCCATCGGCGAGGAGAAGTACGGCCAGCTCAACGCCGAACCGGCGAACGAAGCCCATTGAGATGTCTTCATGCGGCGCATAGGGTTTTCTACGCGCCGCAGCGCATTTGAAGGGGTCCGGTGCGTCCTTCGAGGTTCGCCCGCGAAGGACGACGTCAAGTTTTCAGATGGCGATGAGGGCTCGCACCTCAGGATGAGGGCGGGCGGCGCCAACGGCGCTTGTCCTGTTGCGCTGACGCCCGGCGACAACTCGGAAGTCCGGTCAACACTGGCTAGCTACGCTGACGGTCCTCATCCTGAGGTGCGAGCCCGCGCCGCCTCCTGGAACAATGGTGCTTCCGTTCGCGGGCGAGCCTCGAAGGACGCACCCAGGGGAAAGTTTACTTTTTTCCGCCTGCGGCAGCTTTGCAGCGCCGCAGCCTTTGTGCGGAAAGAAAGTAAACTGTCCCCGGCGCTTCTTCTTGCCGCCGCCCTGCTCTCCATACTTTCCATCTCTCCGTCAGCCGTCGCTGGCGACACGCCTGCCAGTCTCGCCGCGACCCGCGACGACATTCCGGCACACGACCTCACCCGCGTAAAATCCGTCACCGCGCCGACACAAGATTTTTCCAACCCCGAATCCTTCGAAGCCCTGCCCGGAGGCGCGGCGACCACGAAGAAGCGGCCGAACCAGGACGCCTTCTCGCAATCCTCCGCCAACATCACCTTCGAGCAGGAAGGCACGTTCAAGCTCGGCAACGGGCTGTTTCGAAAGCTGTGGGTGTCATCGCCTTCCTCGACGCAGGCGTCCGACGGCCTGGGTCCGCTGTTCAATGCACGCGCCTGCCAGAGCTGTCATCTGAAGGACGGGCGCGGGCATCCGCCGGAGGGCGCCGCCGACGCCACCTCGATGTTCTTCCGGCTGGCGCGTGCCGCCGAGACCGAGGAAGAAAAGCGGGCGGTGGCCGATCGCGCCGTGCTCAACCTGCCCGACCCGGTCTATGGCGGGCAGTTGCAGGATCTGGCCGTGCCGGGGCTGGCCGGCGAAGGCAAGATGGCGATTTCCTATACGGAAATTCCGGTGACGCTCGGCGACGGCACGGTCGTGTCGCTGCGCAAGCCCAGCTATTCGGTGACCGATCTCGCCGACGGACCGATGCATCCCGGCACGACGCTGTCGCCGCGCGTCACGCCGGCGATGATCGGGCTCGGCCTGGTCGAGCAGATCCACCCGGCCGACATTCTTGCCAATGCCGATCCGGATGACAGGGACGGCGACGGCATATCCGGCAAGCCGAACATCGTGCGCGACGAGTTGAGCCGTGAATTGACGCTCGGCCGCTTCGGCTGGAAGGCGCAGACGCCGTCGATACGCCAGCAATCCGCCGACGCCTTCGCCGGCGACATCGGTATCTCGACGCCTGAAGTGCCGAAAAGTTTCGGCGATTGCACGGAGGCGCAGGCGAAATGCCGGGCGATGCCGACCGGCGTGCAGGAGCGGCTGGGCGATGTGGAAGCGCCGCCGCCGGTGATGGACCTCGTCACCTTCTATTCTCAGAACCTGGCCGTGCCGGCGCGCCGCGACGTCGGCAAGCCGGCGGTCCTGGCGGGCAAGAAGGTATTTTACGACATTGGCTGCGCCTCTTGCCACACGCCGAAATTCGTGACGCGCCGCGACGCGCCGGACAAGGCTTTTTCGTTCCAGCTGATCTGGCCGTATTCGGATTTCCTGCTCCATGACATGGGAGATGGGCTGGCCGACGGGCAGCAGGTGGGCGACGCCAGTGGCAACGAATGGCGCACGCCGCCGCTGTGGGGCATCGGCCTGACCCAGCGCGTGAGCGGCCACACGTTTTTCCTGCATGACGGGCGGGCGCGCAACCTGACCGAAGCGATCCTCTGGCACGGCGGCGAAGGCCAGAAGGCGCGCGACAGATTTGCCGCGCTCGACGCCGCCGACCGTGAGGCACTGATCAAGTTCCTGGAGTCGCTGTGATGGCTAGTCAGGCCGGCAAGATCGCGGAAGTGTGGTCGCGGCTGGCGTCAACATCGCGCTCCGTCCAACACCCCTCATCCGACCTCGCTTCGCGAGGCCACCTTCTCGCACAAGGGGAGAAGGTGGAGTTTCGCGTCAACCTCTCTGCCAATCGCCAACGTTGGAGATTTGCAGAGGCGGTGCGGCAGCGCTCCACCTTCTCCCCTTGTGGGAGAAGGTGGCCTCGCGAAGCGAGGTCGGATGAGGGGTGTTGGACCGAGCGCGACAGTTCAAGCCGTACTCGGGAATCCACATTCGCTTCGGTGGCGCTGCTCCTTTCCCTACTTACCTCCCCCGCCCTCGCCGCCAACGCCACCGTCGAAAAAGCGATCGACGGTTTCGTGCGTCCTGCCTATGCCGACTTTCATACCGCTGCGGCAAAAGAAACCGGCGACGTGCAGGCGCTGTGCGCAGACCGGTCGCCGGAGAAACTCGCGGCGGCACAAGAAGATTTCATAGGGCTGGTCTCCGCCTGGTCGACGGTCGAGGTCATCCGCTTCGGGCCGGTAACCGAGGAGAACCGGCTGGACCGCATCCTGTTCTGGCCGGACCGGAAAGGCATCGGCCTGAAGCAGGTGCAGGCCGCCCTCGCCGGCAAGGACGCGACGGCCACCGACCTGGCGCAACTGGCGGGCAAGAGCGTCGCCATGCAGGGCCTGGGCGCGCTGGAGTTCGTGCTGTTCGGCACGGGCGCCGAGGCGCTCGGCGTGCCGGGCGATCCCTATCGCTGCGCGTATGGGCTGGCCGTCGCGGGCAATATCGAAGGCATGGCGAAGGCAATCGTCGAGGGATGGCAGGATCCCGCTGGAATCGCCGGCACCTGGGCCAATCCGGGGCCGGACAATCCGCTCTACAGGACCGACGACGAGGCGCTGACCGAACTGTTCGATGTCTTCGTTCACGGCCTGGAGATGACCCGTGACGTGCGGTTGAACGGTTTTCTCGGCGCCAACGCCGACGACGACAAGCCGAAGCAGGCAATCTACTGGCGCTCGGGCGCGACGGTGGTCTCGCTGGGCGCCAATCTGGCCGGCATGAAGACACTGTTCGAGGCGTCGAAACTGGCGAACCTGCTGCCCTCGGACGCCGACTGGATCGCCGGCTCCATCAGTTTCGAATTCAATACATCCGGCAGGATGATCGGACATGCGATAACACCCATCACCGAAGTGCTGGCCGCGCCCCAACGCGGCGGACTGCCGGCGTTTCGTTTGATCACCTCGCATCTGTCTGAATTGTTCGGCGTGAACATGGCCGGAGCACTGGGGCTGTCCGCCGGCTTCTCGTCGCTGGACGGGGATTGAGCGAAGGTCGCCATGCGTACACCGCTCTTCGACCGCCGCGATTTCCTGAAGGCCGCCGGCGCGTCATTTGTCGCCGCGCTTGCGCCGGCGGCACGGGCATCGGCAACGGAAGCCGACGCGATCTTCGCCACCGCCTATCAGAGCCGCGACGGCGGCTACGGCGTGGCGATCCTGACCGAGCAGGGCCGTCTGGTGCATTCGCTCGCCTTGCCGGATCGCGGCCACGACATCACTTTCGACCCGGTCTCCCGACGCTCGGTGGTGTTCGCGCGTCAGCCGGGCACCTTCGCCGTGGTTTTCGACCATGCCGGCAAGGCAGAGCCGGCGACCATCCCGAGCGTCGAGGGGCGGCATTTCTACGGGCACGGGGAGTTCTCGCCGGACGGCTCCCTGCTCTACGCGACCGAGAACGATTTCGAGAATGCCGTCGGCATGATCGGCGTCTATGATGCAACGGATGGTTTCCGCCGCGTCGGCGAGTTTCCGACGCACGGCGTCGGCCCGCACGAACTGCTGCTCTGTCCGGACGGGAAAACGCTCGCCATCGCCAATGGCGGCATCGAGACGCATCCGGATTTCGGCGCGGCGAAGCTCAACATCCCGACCATGAAACCCTCGCTGGTGTTTGTCGACCGCACGACCGGCGAGCGGCGGGAGAGTCACGAACTCGACCCGGCTTTGCACAAGCTGTCGATCCGCCATATGGACTTCGACCGCGCCGGCACGCTGTGGTTCGGCTGCCAGCACGAGGGACCCGCGACCGAACGGCCGGCGCTGGTCGGGCGCGCCCGCATGGGCGAGCGGTTCGAACTGATCGGCTTCCCCGAGAAAGTGCTCGCCGGCCTGCGCAACTATGTCGGCTCGGTCGCCGCCAATCCGGCTGCCGGCACGGTCGCGGTGTCTTCGCCGCAAGGCAATGCGCTGGTGGTGGTCGACGCAAAGGATGGCGCGGTGGTCTCGGCGCGCGACCTCACCGAAGTCTGCGGCATCGCGCCGGACAGCACCGGGTTCCTGGCCAGCACCGGCACGGGCCAGATCGTGCCGCCGGAAGGTGCGGCCAGTTCCGACGCGCGGCATGTCTGGGACAACCACATGCTGCGGATTTTGGTGTAGACGCTGCCGGCACATCGTGTAGCTGGTTGCCGAATGGTTGGCTCAGTTCTCCCCGTCCTCCCCGTCGTCGAAGCGCTGCCGCCGCTGCTTGCCGCGCTGGAAGAGGGCAGCAGCGCCGTGCTGGTGGCGCCGCCGGGCGCAGGCAAGACCACGCTGGTGCCGCTGGCGCTGCTCGACGCGAAATGGCGCGGCGACGGCACGATCCTGCTGCTCGAACCACGCCGGCTGGCGGCGCGCGCGGCAGCCCGGCGCATGGCCGAAATTCTCGGCGAGGAGCCGGGCGGCATGGTCGGCTTCGCCATGCGCATGGAGCGAAAGGTTTCGGCCAGGACTCGCATACTCGTCGTCACCGAAGGCATTCTGGCGCGCATGATCCTCGACGATCCGGAACTGCCGGGCATCGCGGCCGTGCTCTTCGACGAGTTTCATGAACGCTCGCTGGACGGCGATTTCGGACTGGCGCTGGCGCTCGACGTGCAAGGCGCGCTGCGGCCCGATTTGCGTCTTCTGGTCATGTCGGCCACGGTGGATGGCGCGCGCGTGGCGGCGCTGCTCGGCGACTCCGCGCCGGTCATCGAAAGCGCCGGCCGAAGCTTTCCGGTCGACATCCGCCACGCTGAACGCGCGCCGGGCACGCCGATAGAGGATGCGGTCGGGGCGGCGGTGCGCGAGGCGCTGGCCACCGAGGAAGGAAGCGTGCTCGCCTTCCTGCCCGGCCAGCGCGAGATTCTCCGCACGGCCGAGCGGCTTGAGGGGCGCGTCGCGGAGACGGTCGACGTGGTCCCGCTCTACGGTCAGCTCGACGCGCGCACGCAGGACGCGGCGATCAAGCCCGCACCGGCGGGCCGGCGGAAAGTGGTGCTGGCGACCTCGATCGCCGAGACCTCGATCACCATCGACGGGGTGCGGGTGGTCATCGATTCCGGCCTGTCGCGGGTGCCGCGCTACGAGCCGGCATCCGGCTTGACGCGGCTGGAGACGGTGCGGGTGAGCCGTGCCTCTGCCGACCAGCGCGCCGGCCGCGCCGGACGCACGCAACCCGGCGTGGCGATTCGGCTGTGGCGGGCGGAGCAGACCGCGTCGCTTGCAGCCTACAACACGCCGGAAATGCTCGAGGCCGACCTGTCGTCGCTGCTGCTCGATTGCGCGGCCTTCGGTGTCGCCGACCCGCGCGCGCTGGCTTTCCTCGACCCGCCGCCCGCGCCGGCATTGGCCGAGGCGCGGGCGCTGCTGGCATCGCTGGATGCGCTGGACCCGGACGGGCGGCTGACCGGGGCGGGCGCGGCGATGCGCAAACTCGCGCTGCCCGTGCGGCTGGCGCATATGGTGGCCGAAGCGGCGGGCGACGGGGTCGGGCGCGAGGCGGCGATGCTTGCGGTGCTGCTGACCGAACGCGGGCTTGGCGGCGACAGCGTCGACCTGGAGCGCCGGTTGGCGCGGTTTCGCGGCGAGAAATCGCCACGGGCGGTGGCGGCGAGGCAATTGGCGGAGAGGCTGGCTCGGGCGTTACCCTCCCCCTTGCGGGGAGGGTCGGCGAGCGTTCGGAGCGAAGCGGAGAGCGCGAGACGGGGTGGGGGTGACCAGACACCTTCGTCTCAGACCCCCACCCCGGCGCTACGCGCCGACCCTCCCCACAAGGGGGAGGGTGGCGCGCTGCCTCCACCAACCCCCTCCGCCCGCTTCGCGGGCACCTCCCCCTCAAGGGGGGAGGAAACCGCAGGCACCCTTCTTCTCCTCGCCTGGCCGGACCGCGTCGCCAAGGCGCGGGGCGAGCGAGGGCGTTTCGTGCTGGCCAACGGCAGCGGCGCGATGCTCGATGCCGCCGATCCGCTGGCGGGCGAGACGTATCTGGTCGTCGCAGATATTCAGGGGAAGGCGCAGAACGCCCGCATCACCGCCGCCGCCGTGGTGAGCGAAGCCGACATCCGCGCGGTGCTGGGCGGGCGGCTGGAGCGCAGGCGCATCACCGAATTCGACGTCGAGCGGCGCGCCGTGCGGACGCGCGAAAGTGTGCGGCTCGGCGCGGTCGTGCTTTCCGAGCAATTGCTGCCGCCACCGAAGGGCGCGGAAGCCGACCGGGCGATCGTCGATGCCGTGCGCGAACATGGCCTGTCGCTGCTGCCATGGGGCAAGGAGGCCGAAGTCTTGCGTGCCCGCTTGGAATGGCTGCACGCCCACGTCGGTGCGCCGTGGCCGGACGTGTCCGACGCGGCGCTGACGGAAACACTGGAAGACTGGCTGCTGCCCTTCCTCAGCGGTGAGGCGTCGTTCGCCCGCATCGACCCTAACGCGGCAACGCAGGGCTTGCTTTCGCTGCTGCCGCACGATCTGCGCCGTCGGCTCGACCAGGCCGCCCCGACGCATTTTTCCGCTCCTTCCGGCAGCAGCGTGCCCATCCGCTATGACGGCGAGACGCCGGTGCTGTCGATCCGCGTACAGGAACTGTTCGGGCTGACCCGGCATCCCGCGATCGGCGGCGGAAAAGTGCCGCTGACGCTGGAACTGCTGTCGCCGGCGCACCGGCCGATCCAGACGACACGCGACCTGCCCGCCTTCTGGCAAGGTTCCTGGGCGGATGTGCGCGCCGACATGCGCGGGCGCTATCCGAAGCATGTCTGGCCGGAGGATCCCGCCAAGGCAGCGGCCACCAGCCGGGCAAAACCGCGCGGAACGTGACGGAGTTGCATCGGGATATCTGGCTTGCGAGAGACTCAGCATTGCTGTATTTTGCAGCAAATTCAGGATTTCGGCATGTCCAGCTTTTCGACCAGCGACCTCAGCAGAAAGTCGGGAGACATCATCGCGCAAGCACTGCGCGCGCCGGTGACGATCACTCAGCGCAACAAGCCGCGGCTCGTGCTGCTCAGCGTGGAAGATTATCGCGATTTGCTGGCCCGAGCCGATACGCGCCGGAGCGGCACGATCGAGACGATATCCGATACGCTACTGGCCGAGATCGAGATGGCGGTTGCGGATTATGAGGCCGAGGACAGCAATCGGTGACCCGGGATGACCTCAGGACAGGTGCAGTCATCCGATATCAGTTCCTTTGGTCACATGAAGCAGGAAGAGGCGAGACCGAAGGGCGCAAGCCGCGTCCAGCCACGGTCGGCGTACACATCCCGAGACAATCAGGCGATGTCCTGCTGCTGTTTCCGATCACCACGAAGCGTCCGCCAGAGACGCGGTTTGCGGTTGAGGTACCCGAGACAGAGAAGCGCCGCGCCGGACTCGATGCGTTGACGCGCTGCTGGCTCATTCTCGACGAATACAATGAAGATGCAGTCGGACGGTCGTTCTATATTGACCCGTCGCCACCCCTAGGCCATTTCAGTAAGGCTTTCTTCCTTCCCCTCATCAAGCAATTCGTGGCTCGCGCCAGGAAGGCAACGCGCGTCTCGCGGCTTTGACATTCGGCGTCGTTGTGCGAGTGATCCGGCGCAACGGCGCGCAAGATAGCGCTTGGCGTGGCGACCGGCGGGCGTCATAAACCGGCATGATCAAGTCGCTTACCACGCCCGATTTCGAGCAGGCCCACCGGCTCAGGCTGAACACGCTGATCCGGTTGCGCTGGCTGGCGGTGGTCGGCCAGAGTGTCACCGTCGTCGTCGTCGCCTACTGGTTGGATTTTCCGCTGCCCGTCAGCCTGTGCTTTGCGCTGATCGCCTGCTCGGCTTGGCTGAACCTCTATCTGACCTTCCGCTACCCGTCGGCGCACCGGCTGGCGCCGACTTCGGCGCTGGCGACGCTGCTGTTCGATTCGCTGCAGCTTGCCGGCCTGCTCTATCTGACTGGCGGCCTCACCAATCCCTTCTCGCTGCTGCTGACCGTGCCGGTGGTCATCTCGGCGACGACGCTGTCGCTGAAGATGACGGCGGTGCTCGGCGGCCTGGTGATGGCGATGGCGAGCTTGCTGGTGTTCTACCATTTCCCGCTGCCGTGGATCGAAGGCGCGGAACTGATCATCCCCTTCGTCTATGTCGCCGGCATGTGGATGGCGGTGTTCTCATCGATCACCTTCACCGCGGTCTATGCCTGGCGCGTCGCCGAGGAGGCGCGGCTTCTCGCCAATGCGCTCGCCGCGACAGAACTGGTGCTGCAGCGCGAACAGCATCTTTCGGCGCTCGACGGGCTGGCTGCGGCGGCGGCGCACGAACTCGGCACGCCGCTTGCCACCATTACCGTGGTCGCCAAGGAGATGGAGCGGGCGCTGGGCAACGACCCGAAATACCGCGAGGACGTGACCCTGCTGCGCTCGCAGAGCGAGCGCTGCCGCGAGATATTGAAGCGCCTGACCAGCCTGTCGACCGAAAGCGACGAACATCTGGCGCGGCTGCCGCTGACCTCGCTGATCGAGGAGGTGATCGCGCCGCATCGCGACTTCGGCATCACTATACGCCTCGATCCCGGCGAGCGCATCGGCGAGGAGCCGGTCGGCCACCGCAATCCCGGCGTCATCTACGGACTGGGCAATCTCGTCGAGAACGCGGTCGACTTCGCGGCGGGCGTGGTCACGGTGCGCTGGCGCTGGGACGACACCGCGGTGATCATCGACGTCGTCGACGATGGGCCGGGCTTTCCGCCGGAAATCCTCGACCGCATCGGCGAACCCTATATGTCGACCCGCCAGGGCGCGGAACCGGGCGGAGGGCTGGGCCTCGGCCTGTTCATCGCCAAGACCTTGCTGGAACGCTCGGGCGCGACGCTGTCGTTCTTCAACGCCAACCAGCGCGGCCAGGGCGCGGTGGTGCAGGTGGCATGGAGCCGTGACCAGTTCCTCAGCCGGCGAAGCGCCCCGAACGACATGTACGAGACGGCGTGAGGTGGTATTCGGTGGCTAGGAAAGCTATATCCTGCATAGCCAATAAGAAACGGATGGACGCCGATGATCGCCGAGGAAACGTTGCAGGACAAGGCCATAGGACCCGACGCCTCGCTGCTGCTGGTGGATGACGACAAGCCGTTCCTGACACGTCTGGCGCGCGCCATGGAAGCGCGGGGCTTTACGGTCGATACAGCGGAAAGCGTCGAGGAGGCAGTGGCCAAGGCGAAGGCCGGCGCGCCCGCTTATGCGGTGGTCGACATGCGACTCGGCGACGGCAACGGGCTCGACGTGGTCGCCGCCATCCGCGAAAACCGCGCCGACACGCGAACGGTGATCCTCACCGGCTACGGCAACATCGCCACCGCTGTTACGGCGGTAAAACTCGGGGCCATCGACTATCTGTCGAAGCCGGCCGACGCCGACGACATCTACGCCGCGCTGACCCGCACCGGCGGCCAGCGCGCCGCGCCGCCGGAAAACCCGATGTCGGCCGACCGCGTGCGCTGGGAGCATATCCAGCGCGTCTACGAAATGTGCGACCGCAACGTTTCGGAAACGGCGCGCCGGCTCAACATGCACCGCCGCACGCTGCAGCGGATCCTGGCCAAGCGCGCGCCGAGGTGACGGGCCGTTTGTCACAACAGCCTCTTTAGGGGTTGCCGCGACTTCTTTCGCACGGCATTCAGTCGGGATGACCTGATGCGACTGCGAGGGAGAGCCGCATGACTGGCAAACCGGCCCGCCCTGTCTCCGTCTTCCGCGAATTCCTCGACAGCGAGGCGTCGGGCGGCATCGTTTTGATGGGTGCCGCGCTGCTGGCGCTGGTCGTCGCCAACTCGCCGCTTTCGGGCGCCTATTTCGCCGCGCTAAAAACCTATGTCGGTCCGCTCAACGTCGAGCATTGGATCAATGACGGGCTGATGGCGGTGTTTTTCCTGCTGGTCGGGCTGGAGATCAAGCGCGAGATGCTCGACGGGCAGCTTTCGACCTGGCCGCGCCGCGTGCTGCCGGGCATCGCAGCAGCCGGCGGCATGGCTGTGCCGGCGCTGATCTACGTCGTGCTCAACCTGCAGAACGAGCAGGCCTTGCGCGGCTGGGCGATCCCCACCGCCACCGACATTGCGTTTGCGCTGGGCGTGCTGTCGCTTCTCGGCAGCCGCGTGCCGGCCTCGCTGAAAGTGTTCCTCACCGCGCTCGCCATCATCGACGACCTCGGCGCGGTGATCATCATCGCCATTTTCTATACCAGCGGCCTTTCCATGCCTTATCTCGCGGGCGCGGCGGCCGTTCTCGTCATTCTGATGGCGATGAATCGCATGGGCGTGCTGAACCTTTTGCCTTATGCACTGCTCGGGCTGGTCCTGTGGGTGCTGGTGCTGAAATCCGGCGTGCATGCAACCTTGGCCGGCGTCGCGCTGGCGCTGACCGTGCCGCTTCGCACGTCGCCCGGCGTCGCGCACGACCTCGAACATTCGCCGCTGCACCGCATGGAGCATTCGCTGCACAAAATCGTGCCGTTCGTCGTCATCCCGATCTTCGGTTTCGCCAATGCCGGCGTCTCATTCACCGGTATGAGCCTGTCGTCCCTGGTCGAACCGCTGACGCTGGGCGTCGCCGCCGGGCTGGTCATAGGCAAGCTCGTCGGCGTGCTCGGCACCTCGGCGCTGGCCATAAAACTCGGCCTCGCCGACCTGCCCCGAAACGCGAACTGGGCGCACCTGACCGGCGTGGCGTTTTTGTGCGGTATCGGCTTCACCATGAGTCTGTTCATCGGCTTGCTCGCCTTCGCCGACGACCCGGACCTGCAGAAGGCGGTAAAACTCGGTATACTGGCGGGCTCGCTGGTGGCGGCGCTGGCAGGCTCGGCAGTGCTGATGTTGGCGCCGAGGGCGGGGGAGGAACTGGAAGAGGACGAGCGTTAGGCGGCTTGGTCAGCCAAGCCGATGGATGAGCACTTACCGGCAGCACTGATCGCCACCACGCGGCGAAAAATCCGCGCCGGCCGTCGATCCTTCGCTATGTGCCCGGCAAGCACGCCGTCAGGACGTGTTTGGTTTCTCCATCGCCCACTGCGCCAGCCCATGCACGACCTCCAGCACGTCCTGCACCTCATGGGTGGATTTTGGCCGCCAGCCGGGCGGTCGGCCGGGTTTCAGCGGCCATATGCGATGGAACCGTACCGGCTTGCCGGCCCTCCTGAATGGCGCGATTCCCGCCTCCTGGCGCAGCTTTTCCTTCGCGATCGCCGCCTCGTTGCGCGCCCGCCAGCGGGCGAACCGGTTTGCCTGCCCTGGCAAATCGTCGAGTGCGGCGGCCAGCGCTTGCAGGCGCAGGGAAATCCGCGTCGCGTCGACCGGATCGTCGCCGGGCAGGCGGCGGAACGGCATGCCGGACGGCGCGCCATCGGCTGCCACCGGCCACCTGCGGACGCTCCACGGCCGCAGCGGATCGAACAGCGGCAGGCTGCGTTTTTTCGGGCGGGCGGCGCGGAGTTCGGCGGCACGCCGGGCGGTGGCGGCGCGTCTCCGGTCCTCCCGCGACACGGTGACGGCGATGCCGAAGCCACGCAGCAGCGGCTCGATGGGTTTCGGCTTCGGTTTTCGCGGACGCAGCGGCGGCAAGGTTATCACCAGCCCGCGCGCGGCGACGATGATCAGCCGCCGCACCGCCGCTTCGGCCGGACGCAGCAGTTTTGCGATGGCGCGGTGGAGGTTTCGGGGAAGGGTTAATGCCGGGGGCAGTTTACTTTTTTCCGCTTGCGCCTCGTTCTGAACCGCCGTGCCCTTCTGCCGAAAGAAAGGAAACTGTCCCCCAGCGCCAAGACCGGCCATGGCGACGAGCATGGCGAGTACGCGCTTCAGCGCCTCCCGGTTCTTGTCGATCGCCGCAGTCCAGTCCATCGCTGCCTTCCTTCCGATACAGGCGGCGAGGATTATCGCGCAGGTGTGGAGGGTGGGGGGAATTTCTCGGGGAAATAGTCCTGACGGATGCTGACAGGGATGGTGGCTGAGAAATCCTTAGAGAGGGTTTCTTTTGCAATTCCAGGATCTTACCATCGGCGGGTCACGTCGACTGTCGGCGCTGCCCCTTATCTGCCTGCCGGCATCTTCTCCCCGTGAAGGACGGGGAGAAGGGCGCTGGGAGTGCCGGTTTCGCCAACCGGTCCGTTGGAGATCTACGAAGGGGGGCGGCCGGCGGAGCTCTCGCCTTTCTTCACGGCTATCGCGTTCATTGATAGATCAGGACCGGCGATCACCGATCGGCAGGTGACACTGGCGACATCGGGAGCCTCATCAGGTCATGTGCCCCCTGTTCATGGACGCCGACATCCTCCCAGTTCGACGCTTCCCCGAGGCCACGGAAGCGAAGCACGATCCAAAAACCGTCCCTACTCGCTCTCGCCCTCCAGCGCCGGCACGGCGACGCCGGCAAGTTCCGCGGCGAGCAGGCGGGCCGCGCCGGCGCGGGCGAAACGCAGCATCAGCGCTTTTCGGGTGGCCGCCGCCAGCCGATGTTCAGGCGCCTCGCGAAGAATCTCGGCGCCGTAGCCGTCCGAGAGGATGAAGCCGCAATCCTCGGGGAAGATCGCCGCCGGCACGTCGGGGTGGGTGGCGAAGAAGAAGCGGTCGGAGTGCAGGCGGTATTCCGGCCATTTTCGGTCGACCCGAAAATCCTCGATCGAGGATTTGATCTCGATGATCCAGATGTCGCCCTGGCGGGTCAGCGCGACGAGGTCGGCGCGGCGGCCCGTGGCCAGCGAAATCTCGGGCAGGACATGCGCGCCCATCTCCATCAGCAGGCGCTGCACGCCGCGCCGCACGCGCATGGCGCGTTCCGACTGGCGGCCGTCGATGAGCGGGTTTGAGGCAAGCGGCGAGATGATCGGCATGGCCCATAGTACAAAAGAGGAACATCGCCGCAAGAGGCGATTGACCTGATCCGTGACCGAAAATCGTCATTCCGTGGAGGAACGGGCAAAAATCTCGCAAAACATCACGGGTTCGTGAAGGAATGTTGCGAAAATGCAATAACCACGGTCTTCCCGCAGGCGAACCCCACACTTGACCAAATCACCGCTTGGCAGCGGAAGGCAAAGCTTCCTACTAGATGACGACGAGAACGTGGCCGAATCGGGCAGGATCGTCATCAGGGGAGCAACAGATCTCTTCATGCGGCTAAAGACCTTTGCATTGCTGGCCGGATTGGCCCTGACGACCGCGATTTCGGGCTGCAGCTCGATCGGCTCCTTCGAGATGTTTTCCGTCGCCGACTACAGCGCCCGCACCGATGCCGGCTACAGCGTGCCGGCCATCCCGATCTACAAGGTACCGTCGCAATATCGCCGGCAGATCGTCCGCTACCGGACGGACGAGGCGCCGGGCACGATCATCGTCGATACCGGCGCCAAGCACCTGTATTTCGTGCTGCCCGACGGCAAGGCCGTGCGCTACGGCATCGGCGTCGGGCGCGAAGGTTTTGAATGGAAGGGTACGGCCCGCGTCGGGCTGAAGCGCGAATGGCCGGTGTGGACGCCGCCATCGGCGATGATCAAGCGCCAACCCGAACTGGCCAAATGGCGCGGCGGCATGCCTGGTGGGCCAACCAACGCGCTCGGCGCGCGCGCCCTCTACCTCTACAACAAGGGCGACACCGGATACCGGCTGCACGGAACCCCGGAATGGTGGTCGATCGGCAAGGCGATGTCGTCGGGCTGCGTGCGCATGCTCAACCAGGATGTCATCGACCTCTACAGCCGCGCCGATGTCGGCGCGAAAGTCATCGTCGAATAGAGATACTTACGCGAACCGTCTCGGCAACAAGGACGTCGCAAGCAGAAAACCGGGCTTTTGGCCCGGCTTTTTGTTATGTCCGGCATTTTTCGCCGATCGTCAGATCTGCTCGACCTGCTGGACCTCCGGCACGAAGTGGCGGAGGAGGTTCTGGATGCCGTGCTTCAGCGTCGCGGTCGAGGACGGGCAGCCGGAGCAGGCGCCCTTCATGTTGAGGAAGACGGTGCCGTTCTCGAAGCCGCGGAACGTGATGTCGCCGCCGTCCTGGGCGACCGCCGGACGCACCCTCGTCTCCAGCAACTCCTTGATGGTGATGACGATCTCGGCGTCGGCCTTGTCGTAGAACTCGTCGCCGGTCTCGGCCGCGTCGCCGCGCGCCTGGGCTGCGCTGGTCATGACCGGCTGGCCGGACATGAACTGTTCCATGATGGCGCCGAGAATGGCCGGCTTGAGATGCTGCCAGTCCGGGCCATCGGCCTTGGTGACGGTGACGAAGTCGTAGCCGAAGAACACGCCGGTGACGCCGTTGATGTCGAACAGCCGGCCGGCCAGCGGCGAGGCTTCGCGGGCAGCAGTGGCGTCGCGGAAATCGGCGGTGCCTTCCGGCAGGACCTCGCGGCCGGGGAGGAATTTCAGCGTGGCGGGATTGGGGGTCGCCTCGGTCTGGATGAACATCGCCGCGTCTCCGTGCGTCATTCTTTGGAATTATTCTAAATAGGCCTATTCACCGGCCGGGACAAGCGCATTCGCCGCCTGTTCTCCAAATGGAGATCACGCCGGGACGGATCAAGCGAGGCTGGCGATTTCCTCGTCCGATAAGTTCTGCGGCACCACCGTGACGGGAATCGGGAAGGCCGCATTCTTGCCGGCGATCGAGGCAACCAGCGGCCCCGGTCCCTCCTTCGCTGCGCCGGCGGCCAAAACCAGGATGGCGATGTCCTGGTCGTCCTCGATCAGCTGGTGGATCTGTTCGGTCGGCTTGCCTTCGCGCACCACGAGTTCCGGCTCGATGCCGAGCCTGGCGCGCACCTTGGCGGCATGCATGTCGAGCGCGGCATGGGCGGCGGCCTGCGCCTCGTCGCGCATGATCTTCTCCACCCCCAGCCAGTGCTGGAAATCGCCGGGTTCGATGACGTAGAGCAGCACGACGACCCCGCCCGTCGACTTGGCGCGCATCGAGGCATAGGCGACAGCGCGCTCGCATTCCGGCGTCTCGTCGACGACGGCCAGGAATTTGCGGCGGTGGCCGGCTTCCCGGCTGAGACGTTTCGAGACCATCAGCTACTCCCTCAACGAGGCTCCGGTCGGTGCACCGCAATCTGCCACCCGCGGGGGCGGGCGGCAAGCGGCGGCGATAGACCAACCGCCGGTGCGGTCAGCCCTGCAAAAGTCCGATGATGTCGCGCACCGTCTTCATGGTCGTCTCGGCAAGCTTGCCCGCGCGCTCGCCGCCGTCGCGCAGCACGCTGTCGACATAGGCATGGTCGGCGGAGATGCGGCGCATCTCGGAAGCGATCGGCGCGAGTTTGTCGACCGCCAGATCGGCAAGCGCCGGCTTGAAGACGGAGAACTGCTGGCCGCCGAACTCTTTCAGCACGGCGTCCTTCGTGACCTCCGCCAGGCCGGCGTAGATGCCGACCAGATTTTCCGCTTCGGGCCGGCTAGCCAGGCCGTCGATCTCGCTGGGCAGCGCTTCCGGATCGGTCTTGGCTTTCCTGATCTTCTTGGAGATCGTGTCTGCATCGTCGGTCAGGTTGATGCGCGACAGGTCGGATGGATCCGACTTCGACATCTTCTTCGACCCGTCGCGCAGGCTCATGATGCGCGCCGCCGGCCCGCCGATCACCGGCTCGGTGATCGGGAAGAAGCCGTTCACCGTCTCCTCGCCGACCTGCATCTCGACGCCGACGCCGAGATCGGCGATGCGGGTCGAAAAATCATTGTTGAACTTCTGGGCGATGTCGCGGGTCAGTTCCAGATGCTGCTTCTGGTCCTCGCCGACCGGCACATGGGTGGCGCGGTAGACCAGGATGTCGGCCGCCATCAGGCTCGGATAGGCGAGCAGGCCGAGCGAGGCGTTCTCGCGGTCCTTGCCGGCCTTGTCCTTGAACTGCGTCATGCGGTTCATCCAGCCGATGCGCGCGACGCAATTGAAGATCCAGGCAAGTTCGGCGTGCTGCATGACGCGCGACTGGTTGAAGACGATGTGCTTCTTCGGATCGATGCCGGAGGCGAGAAACGCGGCGGTAATCTGGCGCGTCTGGTCCTGCAAATCGGCATGGACGAGCTGGGCCGTCAGAGAATGCAGGTCGACGACGCAGTAGATGCAGTCCGACGTGTCCTGCAGCGCGACGAATTTCTTGATCGCGCCGAGATAATTGCCGAGATGCAGATTGCCGGTTGGCTGGACGCCCGAGAAGACGAGCGGCTTGAAGGCGGTCATGAGAACAATCCTCGTGGCTTGTGGAGGGCCGTTTCGCACGCGGCGAAAATCGAGACGGGCTTATGGCGGAAGGCGCGGCGGAGAGCAAGAGGGCTGCCGGCTCGGTAGTGAGCGGCCCGCGCGCCGCCTGATCACTCCACAGGAGGCTCGGTCTTTGCGCCGGATCGCTTCACACTGCGCTTGATCATGCCGATATCCGCACCGCCTATGGCGAAGACGGTGACGAAATATAAAACCATCGCGCCCGCCACCATCGTGCCGAGAACGACCGCCTGCTCGTAGAACGGTGCGGCTGAACTCAGGCTGCCGGAAAACCAGCGCGAAGCGGCGTAGAGCGCGCCGGCCATGACGGCCGAGGCGAACAGCAGGCGGGGGATGCGTTTCATGAGGCCGGCGTCGCGTCCCCAGTGGCCGCGCCGCACCAGCACGCCGAGCAGCAGCGCGGCGTTGACCCAGCCGGCAATGGCCGACGCGGTGGCGATGCCGGCACCGCCCATGGTCGGGAACAGCGTTAGCGCGACTGCGACGTTCACCGTGACCGAGATGGCGGCAAAAATCATCGGCGTGCGCGTGTCCTCGCGGGCGAAATAGCCCGGTGTGAACGCCTTGATCAGCACGAAGGCCGGCAGGCCGAGCCCGAATATGGCAAGGATGGCTGAAACCGTCGGCGTGCCGTTGGAGGCGGCGAAGGCGCCGCGTTCGTAGAGCAGACGCACGATCGGCTCGGAAATCACCAGCAGCGCGGAGGCGGCCGGCAGCGTCAGGAACAGCGTGAACTCGACCGAACGGTTCTGCAGGTTGGATGCCTCCTGCAGATTGCCCGCCTTCAGGGCGCGGGCCAGTTCCGGCAGGAGCACGATTGCCACCGCGATGCCGACGACGCCGAGCGGCAACTGGTAGACGCGGTCTGCATAGGCGAGCGAGGAGACGGCGCTTTCCTTGCCGGAGGCGATCGCCGTGCCGATCAGCTGGTTGATCTGGGTGATGCCGCCGGTCACCGCCGCCGGGAAGGCGAGCACCAGCAGGCGCTTGACGTTCGGGGTGAAATGCGGCCGGCGGAAGCCGATCGACACGCCGGCATGGCGCACCGCGACCCAGACGATGGCGAGCTGCACGACGCCAGCGGCCAGTACGCCCCAGGACAGCGCATAGCCGATGTCGAGACCGCCCAGCCCTTCATGCCAGGCGTAGCCCAGCACGCCGATCAGGATGATGTTCAAAAATACCGGCGCCACGGCGGCCGCGAAGTAGCGGCGCAGCGAGTTGAGCATGCCGGCCATCATCGCAGCCAGCGACATGCACATCAGGTAAGGGAACATGATGGTTGCCAGCGCGACGGTGAGGTCGTGTTTTTGCGGATTGTCGGAGAAGCCGGGCGCCACCACGGTCGACACCAGCAGCGGCATGGAAAATTCCATCAGGATGGTCAGTGCCACCAAAGTGGTGAACAGCACCCCGAACACTTCTTCCGAGAATCGTTTCGCACCTTCTATGCCTCCCGCCTCGATCTCCTTGGCGAACAGCGGCACGAAGGCTGCGTTGAAGGCACCTTCAGCGAACAGCCGGCGAAACGTGTTGGGGAACTGGAAGGCGGCGTTGAAGGCGTCGGCGATCGGCCCGGTGCCGAGGGCCGCCGCCATCAGCATCTCGCGCGCGAACCCCAGCACCCGGCTCATTAGCGTGCCGGAGGCGACGGTGGCGAATTTCTTGACGAGGCTCATGCGGAGGTTCCCCTCCCCCCTGAGGGGAGGGTCCGGCCGAAAGCCGGGGGAGGGGTCGGCGCGGCAGTGCTCGACGCCTCTTTTTGCATCGCCGAGTCAGAAGATTGGCGCACTGCCGTAGCGCCCCCCTCTGGCCGCTTCGCGGCCCTCTCCCCCTCAAAGGGGGAGAGGGCGTCGGCGCTCTCGTCCCTCATTCGGCGGCGGCCCGCTCTGTGGCCTTGCCGTTGCGGGCCGGCTCGCCTTCCAGCGTGGCCGCCAGAGACGTGCGGATCGCTTGCAGGCGCGTCGGATTCTCGATCTTCGCCCCGGTCAGGTCGCTGACGTAGAAAGTATCGATCACCTTTTCGCCGAAGGTGGTGATGTGGGCTGACGCGATGTCGAGCGACAGGTCCGACAGTGTCCCGGTGATCTCCGACAGCAGGCCCGGCCGGTCGAGGCACGAAACCTCGATGACGGAAAGCCGGTTCGACAGTGTGTTGCGGATGTCGACGCGCGGCTCGATGCGGAACGCTTTTGATCCGCGCTTCGGCTTGGCGCGCTTGGCGATGATTTCCGGCAGCCAGCTCTTGCCCGACAGCACGTCCTCGATCAGCCCGCCGACACGCTCGGCGCGGCGCTGCTCGTCCTCGTCGCGGTCGAACTCTCGCGAGATCAGGATGGTGTCGAGCGCCCGTCCGTCGGACGTCGTGAAGATCTGCGCGTCGACGATGTTGGCGCCGGCTGCGGCACAGGCGCCGGCGATCACCGACAGCAGGCGCGGATGGTCCTGGGCCAGGACCGTGATCTCGGTCACCGCCTCGAAGCCATGGGTCTTGACCATGGTCGAAAGCTGCTTGCCGGACTGGTCGGCGGCGCGGATGAATTCGGCATGCCGCACCTGGTCGTCGACGGCGACGGCGAGCAGATAGTTCTCGTAGTGGAGCTTGACCAGCTTGGCCCGCGCTTTCTCGCTCCAGCCAGAGAGCGCCTCGGCCAGCCGGTCGCGCGCCGCCTGGGCCCGCAGCGAGCGCGAGACTTCGGAAAAGCCGCCGGTGAGCAGCAGTTCGGTCTCATAATAGAGGGTGCGCAGCAACTGGCCCTTCCAGCCGTTCCAGACGCCGGGGCCGACACCGCGTATGTCGCAGATGGTGAGGATGAGCAGCAGCTTCAGCCGCTCGACCGACTGCACCACGTCGGCGAAGTCACTGATCGTCTTGCGGTCGTTAAGGTCGCGCGTCTGCGCGGTCATCGACATCAGCAGGTGGTTCTCGACCAGCCAGGCGACCGTCTCGGTGTCTTCCGCCGACAGGCCCATATGCGGACAGATGCGCCGCGCCATTTTCGCGCCCGCCTCAGAGTGGTCCTCCGGCCGGCCTTTGGCGATGTCGTGCAGCAGGACCGCTACATACAGCACCTCGCGCTGGGCGATGAGACCCGGCATCAGCTTGTGCGACAGCGGATGCAGCTTTTCGCCGTCACCACGCTCGATTTCCGAAAGCACGCCGATGCAGCGCAGCAGGTGCTCGTCGACCGTGTAGTGATGATACATGGAGAACTGCATCATCGCGACGATGCGGCCGAATTCCGGGATCAGCTTCCCCAGCAGGCCGGCCTCGTTCATGCGGCGCAAATTGAGCTCGGGATTGCGGTCCGAGGTCAATATGTCGAGGAAGATGCGGTTGGCCTCGGGGTCGCGGCGCAGCCCCTTGCCGACGAGGTCAAGCGAGCGGCGCAAAAGTTTAAGCGCGTCGGGGTGGTATTCCAGCCCGTGCCGGTCGGCGAACCAGAAGAGCCGCAGCAGATTGACCGGGTCGCGTGTGAAAACGTCCGGGTCGGTAACATTGATGCGATGGTTGTCGACGATGAAGTCGCTGGTGCCGGCGAGCTTGCGCTTGCGGCGGGAAAAGCTCTGGAAGATGCGGTTGAAGCCCGGCACGTGCTTCGCCTGCTCCTCCTCCAACGCCGCACAGAAAATGCGCGTCAGGTCGCCGACGTCCTTGGCGATGAGGAAGTAGTGCTTCATGAAGCGCTCGACCGCCGACATGCCGGGATGGCTGGTGTAGCCGAGCCGCTCCGCGATATCGCGCTGGATGTCGAAATGCAGGCGTTCCTCGGCCTTGCCGGTCAGGAAATGCATGTGGCAGCGCACCGCCCACAAAAAGTCCTCGCATTTCAGGAACTGGTTGTATTCGGCGCGGGTGAAGACGCCAGCCTTTACCAGTTCCTCGCCGGAGCGAACGCGATAAAAATACTTGGCGATCCAGAACAGCGTCTGCAGGTCGCGCAACCCGCCCTTGCCGTCTTTGATGTTGGGCTCGACGAGATAACGGCTTTCGCCTGCCTTGGCGTGGCGCTCGTCGCGCTCACCGAGTTTTGCCTGGACATATTCGGGGCCGGTGCCCTTGACCACTTCGCGGTCGAAGCGGGCCAGCATCTCGTCGAACAGCGCCTGCTCGCCCCAGACGAAACGCGCCTCGAGGATAGCGGTGCGGATCGTCGTGTCGGAGCGCGACAGGCGGACGCAATCGTCGATGTTGCGGGTGGCGTGGCCGACCTTCAGGCCGAGGTCCCACAGCATGTAGAGCATGTATTCGACGATCTGCTCGCCCCACGGCGTCTGCTTGTAGGGGAGCAGGAACAGCAGGTCGATGTCGGACCCCGGCGCCAGCGTACCGCGGCCATAGCCTCCGACCGCGACGATCGCCATGCGCTCCGCCGAAGACGGGTTTTTGGCACGATAGACGTGGGTCGCGGCAAAATCGTAGAGGACGCGGATCACCTCGTCCATCAGATGCGACAGCCGCTGCGCGCAGGCCGTGCCGCTGCCGTCCTCCATCAGAAGACGTTCGGCGAGACGTTTTCCCGCCGCGATGCGATCCTTCAGCGCACAAAGCACCAGCCCGCGTACGGCAGCCGTCGAGCCGTCGCCCGAACTGGGCGCGGTCAGCGCGGTGAGGTCGTGGCGAAGCTGGGTGGCGTCGACCAGCTCTTCCAGCTTCAGGGGCACTTTCGTCATCGGGCGGCGTGGTTTCTCGCGGCGGTCGCGGGTCTATAAACTGTTTTGCGACAAGTGGGTATGGCCCGAAAGCGTTGCGAGAGGCTGAAGAAAGCAGGGCGAACGCCGATCAAACAGCGTCTGGTCCATCTTGTTAGCCATCGGGTGTCGCGAAAGGCAAAGGCGCGCACGGCCCTTGCAATCCTGCCTCAAATCCCCGATATGACCCTCGGGAGGTTGGTGGTGGACGCGCCACTCGCCAACCGGGTCAGGTCCGGAAGGAAGCAGCCCTAACGAGCCCGGAACGGGTCATTGTTCCAGCCTCCCACCCTCCTATATGCGTCTGGCTTGGCCGTCATGCCGTTGACGGGGCGATGCGGCGCGGGCGAAACTCGCGCTGAGCGAAACGGCTGCACAGGCGGCCAGCGGAGACCGACCTTCGGATGAGCGACCCCGCACTGGAGCAGACGGGAAAGACCGCCGCCTATCGGGTGCTGGCGCGAAAATACCGTCCCGCCGACTTTTCCGCCCTGATCGGCCAGGAGCCGATGGTCCGCACGCTGACCAATGCATTTTCATCGGGCCGCATCGCCCAGGCGTGGATGCTGACCGGCGTGCGCGGCGTCGGCAAGACCACCACCGCCCGCATCCTGGCCCGCGCGCTCAACTACAAGACCGATTCGGTCGACCAGCCTTCCGTCGATCTCACCATCCCCGGCCAGCACTGCCAGGCGATCATGGAAGGCCGGCATGTCGACGTGATTGAGATGGACGCCGCCTCGCATACCGGCATCGACGACATCCGCGAGATCATCGAGCAGGTGCGCTACGCGCCGGTCTCGGCCCGCTATAAGGTCTACATCATCGACGAGGTGCACATGCTGTCGACGCAGGCCTTCAACGGCCTGCTGAAGACGCTGGAGGAGCCGCCGCCGCACGTCAAATTCATCTTCGCCACCACCGAAATCCGAAAGGTGCCGATCACGGTGCTGTCGCGCTGCCAGCGTTTCGACCTGCGCCGTGTCGGCGCCGAGACACTGGTCGCGCATCTGGGAAAAATCGCAGGGCTCGAGGCGATCGAGGTGGAGGACGCCGCGCTCGCCATGATTGCGCGCGCGGCGGAAGGCTCGGTGCGCGATTCGCTGTCCATCTTCGACCAGGCGATCGCGCACAGTGCCGGCGCGGTGACCGCCGAGACGGTGCGCGGCATGCTCGGCCTCGCCGACCGCGCCCGCGTCATCGACCTGTTCGAGCACGTGATGAAAGGCGACATGCCGTCCGCGCTCGCCGAGTTCCGGGCGCAATACGATACCGGCGCCGACCCGGCGACGGTGCTGACCGACCTCGCCGAGTTCACCCATTTCGTCACGCGGCTGCGTTTCGTGCCGAGTGCGGCGGGCGACGCTTCGCTGACAGAGGACGAGCGCACGCGCGGCGCGGCTTTCGCCGGAACCCTGTCGGTCAAGGTGCTGTCGCGCGCCTGGCAGATGCTGTTGAAGGGAATTCCCGAAGTGCAGTCGTCGAACCGTCCGGTCAGCGCCGCCGAAATGGTGCTGATCCGGCTGGCGCATGCCGCCGACCTGCCGACGCTGGACGAGGCCATGAGACTGCTGGACGGTGCGCAGCCGCCAGTTCCCAATGGTGGTGGATTGCGTCCGCCGACACAAGGTGGCTCGGGGGCACCGGCAATGGCGCGGACCGCGCCAGCGGCGATCTCCGCTGGTCCCCTCGCGCCGGCAAGGATGCTGCAGGGCGGCGGCCCGGTGGCGCGCCTGGTCGAAAGCGAGCCTGCCGCGCGACCGCAGGAGACGGCGCCTGCGGCGGAGGCAAGGGCCGAACCGGTGGCGGACGCCGTGCCGGTGCGCTCGCTGGCCGACATCGTCGGGCTGGCCGACGCCAACCGCGACATGGCCTTCAAGGTGGTGCTGAGGCGCTGTGTCCGCCCGGTCCGCATCGAGCCCGGCCACCTTCAGATCGCATTGACCGCCGACGCGCCGAAAACCTTGCCGACTGATCTCAGCAACAAGCTGAAGGCCTGGACGAAACGCAACTGGCTGGTTTCGCTGTCACGCGAGGAAGGTGGCAGGACGCTGGCCGAGGAAGAGGCGGCGCGGCGCGAGACGGCTTTTTTGGACGCCAGCCAGGATCCGGCCGTGGCGGCGATCCTGGCGCGCTTTCCCGGCGCCAAGGTGATCGACGTCCGCATTCCCGATGCGCAGGACCTGCCGGACGCCGGCGGCGCCGAAGCCGACCTTCCCCTCGACCCGACGGTCGATGACGACGACGAGAACTGAAAGGACCAGACAATGAAAGATCTGCTCGGCCTGATGGGCAAGGCGAAGGAAATGCAGGCGAAATTCCAGGCCATGCAGGACGAGATTGCCGGCATCGAGGCCTCCGGCCAATCCGGCGGCGGCCTCGTTTCGGTGACGCTGACCGGCAAGTTCGACATGAAATCCCTGAAGATCGACCCTTCGCTGTTCAAGGAGGACGAGGTCGAGATTTTGGAAGACCTGATCCTTGCGGCCCACAACGACGCCAAGGCCAAGGTGGAAGCGGTGATGAAGGACAAGACGTCGGCGCTGACCGCCGGCCTGCCGCTGCCTCCCGGCTTCAAGCTGCCGTTCTGATCGCTGGAATCACCCCGCGATTCGACCGATTCGTGCAGGAATCCAGCAGGTGCCGGCCATTGTGACGTGATGAGCCGGATTTCCGGCATTTGTGGTTAATTTTATTTAAATTGCTGAATTGAAAGGAGAAAACTGGTCGCCGAATCGGCCTTGCGACGCTGCATCAAGCCACCGATCACGAATTGGAAACGCAAAAGTCATCATTTCGCCCGAAAATTGCACAGTGTTGCCATTCGTACACACAGCCGCCGGAGCGATGATGAGGGCATATCCGTGAGCGCGCGAAAGCGCGTGTCGGCCGTTCTGGTGGCCGCAATCCTTCCCCTGCTGATCTCGGCCTGCAGCCAGACGGGCGATCTGGCCGGCGGCGTGAGATCGATGGTGATGCCGGGCAATTCCCACGGCTACTCGTCCCGCGAGAAGGAATGCCTGATGCGGGCGATGTTCTTCGAGAGCAACCGCTCCAGCCGCGACGGGCTGGTCGCCGTCGGCACCGTGGTGATGAACCGCGTGCGCTCCGGTAAATATGGCAATACGATCTGCGAAGTGGTGGGCCAGCCGCGCCAGTTCGCTCCGGGCGTCATGACCCGCAAGATGAACTCGACGGCGTTGCCCGATGTGGAAGCCGCAGCCGACGCAGTGCTGAAGGGCGAGAGGCACCCGAAGGTGAAGAACGCCATGTTCTTTCACACGGCGGGCCTGAGATTCCCCTATAAGAACATGCATTACACCGTGGTGGCAGGTGGCAACGCTTTCTACGAGAAGCGCGGCCGCAAGGGCGAACCGGTTGTGCTGCCACCGGAGCGCACACCGGTGCAGCCCGTGGTGATGGTGGCGCAGGCCGACATCAAGCCGGTTACCGTCACCCGGTCCGCCGCCACCGCGCGCGCGACGGCGATGACGAGTTCGCGCGACGATGGTTCGCAGGTCGCCATGGCCCGCCCGGCGCCGAGAGCCGTGGCCGTACAGGCGCCGGCCGCGATGCAGCCGGCCGAATCCAGTGTGCCGGCCTCCCAGCCAGATACTGGACAGCCCGCCGCGGTCGCCATGGCGATCGACGGGCCGTCGCCTTCGGGGCGGACTGCAAAGGCGGCGCCGTTCCCCGACGCGCCCGCACAAGGCGATCCGGTGCTGCCGGCGGTGACGGAAGCCGTGCCGACGCAGGACGCGAAAGCCGTCCAAGCGGCGCGCGCCGATGGCTGGACGACCGGTGCTCCGGCGCTGGCCGCCGCAGGAGCGGCAATGCCGGAACCGGAAACGCCGACGGCCGTGTCCTTCGACGTCGATCCCGATGACGCCGACGCCATCGGCGCGATGATCTCCAGCCAGGACCGGCCGGCGATGAGCTTCAACTGAGGCGGCCGGCGCCCGCGTAAAATCCCGTCGCAGCCCTATGCCTGTCGGCTTTTGGACGGCGTTGCCCGGCAGAGGTGTCGCTTGACACGACCCCGCGCCGCCGTCTCGACACCGCGGTGAAAGGCTTCACCCCTCGACATATTTCCGGCGTGCCCGATCCTGCTCCAGTTTCATGAGCAGCAGCACGAATTTCTTGTTGTAGGTGGTGTCGTAGCGCTCGGATATGTCGAGGCATGCCTTCTTGTACCAGTCGGGGTGGCAGGTCTTCTGGATGATGTCCTTGTTTAATTCGGTCTGGAGGTTCTTCGCCAGCTTGAACCAGAAATACAGGTCGTCGGTCAGCATGTATTTGCGGATGATCCGGAAGCTCCTTTTCGCCACCACCCGGCCCTGCGAGATGATGTTGAGGTGGCTGATGTGGATGAAGCGCGCGCCCCAATAGAGCTTCTCCCACTCTTCCGGGCTTTGTTCCTTTTCCTGCCTCAGTTCCCGCATCCGGTCATCCTCGAGGTCGAGGAACACGTTGATCGCGATGCGCCTGTATGGATCGTCGGCGATCGCCTTGTTGTGCTCCATGATGCGCGCATACATGTTGATGATGTTGTTGTGGTAGGCCTGCCGGCGCGACACGAAGAGCAACAGCACCGCCACGCAAAGGCTGAGCGAAAGCACGAAGGCCGTGATCAGCGAGGCGTAACCGACGCTGTTGCTGATCGCGGATGCAAGACTGTCCCGGATGAATGACAGCATGAAAATTCCCCTTAAGGTTGATAAAATCATCTTAATACAACTTTTAAGGGCGGCACAATAGGAATTATATCATATCTTGTCTGTTGGCGGCACCAAGGAAAATGGGGGTGCGGGCCTTCAGCATTCGCAGGCCCGGGGAGTTGTTATATGGGTGCTGCATGTCCAAGCGAATCGCCGGTCCCGAGATCGAACGCCTGATCCAGCTCCTTGCGAAGGTGCCGGGGCTCGGGCCGCGCTCGGCGCGCCGCGCAGCCCTGCACATGATCAAGAAGAAGGAGCAATTGCTCGGCCCGCTTGCCGGGGCGATGAGCGAGGCGGCGGAGAAGGTGCGCATCTGCTCGACCTGCGGCAATGTCGACACCATCGACCCCTGCATGATCTGCTCCGATCCGCGCCGCGACGGCGCCACCATCGTGGTGGTCGAGGACGTGTCGGACCTGTGGGCACTGGAACGGGCGGCGGCGCTCAATGCGAAATACCATGTGCTGGGCGGCACGCTGTCGCCGCTCGACGGTATCGGTCCCGACCAGCTCAACATCAAGGGGCTGGTATCGCGCGTTGCCGAGGGCGGCGTGTCGGAGATCATCCTGGCGGTGAACGCTACGGTCGAGGGCCAGACCACGGCACACTACCTCACCGACCAGCTTTCCGGCTTCGGTGTGAAGGTGACGCGGCTGGCGCATGGGGTGCCTGTCGGCGGCGAACTCGACTACCTTGATGAAGGGACGCTTGCCGCGGCGTTGAAATCGCGGACCGTGTTTTGACATGAATGGGCTGTAGGCGGTTTCGGATGATCCTTATCCTTCATCGGCTAGCCAGAACGTTTTTCCCTGCATTCGCGGTCCTCGCGGTTTGCTTGTGTGTCGCTCCCGCTTCCGCCGCGAAGATCGACGACCAGTTCCGCGCCTGGCTGGAAACCGACCTCTGGCCCGACGCCAAGGCGCAAGGCGTATCGAAACAGACGTTCGACGCGGCGTTCAGCGGCATAAAACCCAACCTGAAACTCCCCGACCTCGTCATTCCGGGCGAAAAGGCGAAAACGCCGAAGAAGCAGCATCAGGCCGAATTCGGGTCGCCCGGAAACTATTTCGCCGAGAAGACCATCGGCGCAATGACGGCCGGCGGACGCGCGAGGGCCGGCAAATATGCCAAGACGCTTGCGGCGATCGAAAAGAAATACGGCGTGCCGGGCGAGGTGGTGCTTGCCATCTGGGGCCGTGAATCCGGTTTCGGCGCGGCGAAGATGCCATACGATGCCTTCGAGGTGCTCGGCACCAAAGCCTTCATGGCGACGCGAAAGGATATGTTCCGCAAGGAGGTGTTGGCGGCGCTTGTGATCGTCGAGCGCGGGCTGGCTTCGCGCGATGCCATGAAATCCTCATGGGCCGGCGCCCTCGGTCAGCCGCAATTCCTGCCGACCTCCTTCCTCGACCATGCGGTCGATTTCGACGGCGACGGCCGCGCCGACATCTGGAATTCCGTGCCGGACACGCTGGCCTCGATCGCCAACTACCTCGTCCACTACGGCTGGGTGAAGGGCCGCGACTGGGGTTTTGAGGTCACCGTGCCCGACGGCGTATCCTGTTCGCTGGAAGGGCCGGACCGGGGCAGGAAGATCGGCGACTGGGCAACGGCTGGAATCAAGCGCACGATTGGCAAGCCATTCCCGGCGGGCGAATTGCGCGCCGAGGGTTTTCTGCTGATGCCCGCCGGGCGCAGCGGCCCGGCGTTCATCGTCACCGCGAATTTCTACGTCCTCAAGGAATACAACGAGAGCGACCTCTATGCGCTGTTCATCGGCCACGGTGCCGACCGCATTGCTGGCGGTGACAGAATTTTTGCCGGCCGATGGGGCAAGGTCGGCGGCCTCTACCGGTCCGACATCGCCGGCTTGCAGAAGGCGCTGGAAGCCAAGGGTTACGATGTCGGCGGCGCAGACGGCCTGCCCGGCTTCAAGACGAGGCGGTCGATAGGCGACTGGCAGGCGAAGAGCGGCCATGACGCGACATGCTTTCCGGACCAGGAACTCGTCGAGGTACTGCGGTGATCGAACGGCGCGCGTGGCGCATGCGCAAACTGCTGGACGGCGACCAGCCGGCGCCGCGCTGGCCCACCGGCTTCCACATTCGTACGCTGAAAACGGACGATGACGCGAAAGCCGTGCACGCACTGCTGATCCGGGCCTATGAAGGCGATGAGGACATCTTTCCCTCCTTCGAGGACTGGTGGGACCGGTTCTCCGGCGACCCCGAATTCGACGGCGATCTGTGCTTCCTGGCCTTCGAGGCCCAAGGCGGGCTGGCCGGAGTGGCCCTATGCTGGACCAGCGCCTTCCTGAAAGACCTCGCGGTGCGCGCCGACATGCGAAGGCGCGGACTGGGTGAGGCCCTTTTGCTTCACGTCCTGTCGATCTTCCGCGCACGCGGCGCGACACATATCGACCTCAAGGTCGAGCTCGACAACACCATAGGTCTCCGGCTCTATCAGCGCTGCGGCATGGTGCGCGTGCCATGGGATGGGTGAGCGCTCCGCGATTTGGGTGCGTCCGTCCAGTCTCAAGCAGCCTTGGCAAGCTCCTGGTGCACGCTCGCCAAAATCTCGAACGAACGCTTTCGCGCCGCGTGGTCGAAGATCTGCGCCGTCACCATCAATTCGTCGGCGCCGGTGCGGCGGATGAAGGCCTCGAGCCCTCGGCGCACGGTCTCCGGCCCGCCGACAATGGCGCAGGACAGCGCCTGCAGCAGCATGGCCCTGGCCATGCCATCGAGGTCTTCGAAATAATTCTCGACCGGCGGAGGCAGTTTTCCCGGCCGGCCGGAGCGCAGATTTACGAAGGCCTGCTGCAGCGAGGAAAAAAGCAGTTTTGCCTCGGCGTCGGTCTCGGCGGCGACGACATTGAGGCCAAGCATCAGACGTGGCTTCGCCAAGTGTTCCGAAGGCTGGAACTGCGTCCGGTATATGTTGATCGCACTCTCCATCTCGGCCGGCGCGAAATGTGAGGCGAAGGCATAGGGCAGGCCGAGTATGGCGGCGAGCTGCGCGCCATAGGTACTGGAGCCCAGGATCCACACCTTCACGTCCTCGCCTTCTCCCGGCACGGCACGCACATGCTGCGTCGGCTGCGCTGGCCCAAAATAGGCCATCAGCTCGACGACGTCGTTCGGGAACCCGTCGACGCCGGCCTCAAGATTGCGGCGCAGGGCGCGCGCCGTCGCCATGTCCGTGCCCGGCGCGCGGCCGAGGCCGAGGTCGATGCGGCCGGGAAACAGCGCCGACAGCGTGCCGAACTGCTCGGCGATCACCAGCGGCGCATGGTTGGGCAGCATGATGCCGCCGGCGCCGACGCGGATCGTCTTCGTACCTGCCGCGACATGGCCGATCACGACCGCGGTCGCAGCGCTGGCGATGCCCGGCATGTTGTGGTGCTCGGCCAGCCAGTAGCGCTTGTACTCCAGCGCCTCGGCGTGGCGGGCGAGGTCCAGCGTGTTGGCAAGCGATTGCGAGACGCCGCTGCCTTCCGGCACGGGCGACAGGTCGAGGACGGAAAGCTCGGTCATGACGGGAATCCGGTCTTGGGGACACCGGATATAGGCATGCGCCGGGCGCGTGCAAAGGCCGTCGACCTATCTGTCGACCGTGGCCGGAGCGGCCTCCTCCTCCGGCACCTCGATGGTCTGCTGCGCGGCCAGAAAATTGCCGACATGGCGCAGGCTGTCGAAATGGTCGCAGAAGACTTTTATCACGACGAGGATCGGCACGGCGATCAACGCCCCGACGAAACCCCACAGCCAGGACCAGAAGGCGACGGCGATGAAGATTGCAACCGCGTTGATCTCCAGCCGCCGGCCGACCACCAGCGGCGTGACCACCTGGCCCTCGATGACGTTGCAGATCACCACGAAGGACGGTGCGATCAGCGCGTAGGAGAGACTGTCGAAGGTGATGATCGAGATGGCCGCGACCAGCAGGATGGTGGTTGCCGCGCCGATATAGGGCAGGAAATTCAGCAGCATCGCGGCCACGCCCCAGACCAGCGGCGTCGGCATGCCGACGGCCCACATGCCCAGGCCGACGGCGAAGCCCAGGCCGGCATTGATCAGCGTGACGGTGAGCAGGTAGCGCGAGATTTCGCGCTCGACGTCGTAGACGACACGCAGCGCCCGTTTCTTCTCGCTCATGCGGGTGAAGGACTGGATGATCTTCTCGTAGAACATCGTGCCGGACGCCAGCAGGAACAGCGACAACACGAAGGTGATGGCGATCGTCGTGCCGCCCGAGAGAAGATTGCCCGCCGCCTGTGAGACGATTCCGGGCTGCGCCACGACGACCTTCTGCAGTCCCGGCTCCTGCGTCGTCTCCGCCGCGCGGTCGACCTGGTTGAGGATTTCCAGCAGCCTTTCGAATGGATGCCGCAGTTCTGTCAGGCGCTCGCTGAGCTTGCGGCCGATCGCCGGCCAGTCATTGGCGAGCGCGATCACCGGGCCGCTCATGAAATAGCCGATTGCAGCGACGACCGCGACCGTCAGGAACACCAGCATGGTGGCCGAGACGAATTCCGGCACGCCGTGACGGCGCAGCAGGCGGACGATAGGCGTCAGCATCAGCGCCAGCATGAAGGCGAGGATGACCGGCATGAAGAAATCGCGGGCGAAATACAGCGCATAGACCAGCGCGAACAGGAAGATGCCGATCAGCAGCGAGCGCATCAGCCGGGTGTCGGAAGCTGCACGCGCCATGTCCGGCGCCTCGCTGCCGGAAGAAACTTGATCTGACATATGAGCCCCCAGGACGCGCGCGCAAACGAGATGCGCGCCGCGCTCCGCTCAACGCGGCGAGGCGATCCAGGTTCCGATGCTTAGCCGGTGGCATCCCAAAGCGCTGGGCTCGCGGCCGTCTCCCGGCGAACGAGCGGTGCGACCCTGGTACCGTATAGCTCGATCGCCTTCATGAGCTTGTCGTGCGGCATCAGGCCGATTGCCATCTGCAGCAGGAAGCGGTCGTTGCCGAAGATCTTGTGCATGGCGACGATCTTCTCCGCCACGGCTTCCGGATCGCCGACGAACAACGCGCCGTCCGGCCCACGCGAGGCGTCGAATTGCGCACGATTGGTCGGCCCCCAGCCGCGCTCGCGGCCGATGCGGTTCATCACCTCGGCCTGCGGGCCGTAGAAATCGTCGGCGGCCTGGTTCGTCGTCTCACCGACGAAGCCATGCACGTTGATGCTGGTGGCCAGCGTCTTCGGATCCTGTTTTGCTTGCGCGGCGGCGCGGCGGTAGAGTGCGAACAGCGGCGCGAAACGCGCCGGCTCGCCGCCGATGATGGCAAGCGCCAGCGGCAGGCCGAGCACGCCGGCGCGAGCCACCGAGTTGGGTGTGCCGCCCACCGCGATCCACACCGGCAGCTTCTGCTGGTGGGGACGCGGATAGACGCCGCGATCGTTGATCGGCGCGCGCAGCCGGCCCGACCAGGTGACCGTCTCGCTGTCGCGCAGCTTCAGCAGCAGGTCGAGCTTTTCCGCGAACAACTCGTCATAGTCGCCGAGGTCGTAGCCGAACAGCGGGAAGGATTCGATGAAGGAGCCGCGCCCCGCCATGATCTCGGCGCGGCCACCGGAGATGAGGTCAAGCGTCGAGAACTGCTGGAAGACGCGGACCGGATCGTCGGAGGACAGCACGCTGACCGCGCTGGTGAGCCGTATTCGCCTGGTCCGCTCTGCTGCTGCCGCAAGGGCTACGGCCGGGGCCGAAGCGAGATAGTCGGGCCGATGATGTTCGCCCAGTCCGAAAACGTCGAGGCCCACCTGGTCGGCAAGTTCGATCTCCTCGATCAGATTGCGCATGCGCTGATGCGGCGAGATTTTTCGCGTCGCCGAATTGGGATCGAGGTCGGCGAAGGTGTAAAGGCCGAGTTCCATGGCTTCAGACTTCCGGTGCGGAGAACTTCTCCTCACTTAAGGACCGGGCCGTCCAGGCACCAGTCTCGCCCTCGTGAACAGTGCATTCGCTTAAACAACCGTTTCGCCACGGCAACACTGCGGAAATTCATACGTGGCATACGCAATTGGCGCTTGATCTCGCCACAATCGTGCGTATGTAAGCGGCGCATATCGACTGACATTTCGAAGGCGACACTTGGCACTCTACAGGGAAAAAGACATCTTCGAACGCCGCGGCGCGGCGAACGAGGCGAAGAGAGCATTGCTCGACCGTTTCAAGGCGCGTCCTGCGGAAGACGATCCGCAGGTGCTGGCCCGCAGGGCTGAACGGCAGGCGATCATCGAGGCTCGCGAGAAGCGGGCGATCGAGAAGGAAAAGCAGCGCAAGGAGCAAGAAGCGCTCGAGGCTGCCGAACGGGCACTCCGCGAGGCCGCAGAGGCGGAGCAGCGCAGGATCGAGGAAGAGCGGCTTGCCGCAGAAGCCAAGATCCGCGAGCAGCAGGAAATCGAGCGCATTGCGCTTGAGCTCTCCGAAGAGGCAGAGCGCAAGGCGAAGCGCGATGCGCGCTACGCTGCCCGCAAGCAGCGCAAGCGCGGCGGCCGCAGCTAATACCAGCAGCCCTCGAGGCTTCCAGCACTTGAAGAGCCGGAGCGTGGTTGCGCCCCGGCTTTTTGTGCCGGTGTTGCCGCGTTCACGCCACCAGCTTGAGCCCGACGATGCCGGCGACGATCAATCCGATGCAGGCGAGCCGCATCGCCGTTGCCGGTTCGCCGAGCAGCCATATGCCGAGCATCGCGGTACCAACCGTGCCGATGCCGGTCCAAACCGCATAGGCGGTGCCGACCGGCAGCGTCTTCAGCGCCAAGCCGAGCAGCCCGAGACTGACGATCATGCTCGCCGCCGTCAGCAAGGACGGCGTCAGGCGGGTGAATCCGTCGGTGTATTTCAGGCCGATCGCCCAGCCGATCTCGAACAGGCCGGCGAAGAACAGCAGAACCCATGCCATGGGAAAACTCCTTATGGCGGGCCGTCCCGACCGATTTTGTCTGGAAGCGCAGGGCCGTCCCTGCACTGATCCATATAGGGCCTGGCGACACGGCGCACAATGTCGGCAATGCATAGCTGATGGGCACCGGCGGCAAGGCCGCGACTTTGACGGACTTGACCTCAAGCCCGTAAACCCGTTTGAAGCAGTGGCCAGACGGATCGCAGCCGCAACCGTCGCGCAAGAAGCACCCGGCGATCGATTTCCAGAGGCCGCCGGCAACGCGGGAACCGCATGACGCTCCGCATCATCTTCATGGGGACGCCGGATTTTTCGGTGCCGACGCTGAAGGCCTTGGCCGAGGCAGGCCACGAAATCCTTGCGGTCTACACCCAGCCGCCGCGCCCCGCCGGCCGGCGCGGGCTCGACCTGACGCCGTCGCCCGTGCAGCGCGAGGCTGAGCGGCTGGGGATCGAAGTGCGCTGTCCGGTCTCGTTGAAGCAGCCGGCCGAGCAAGAGGCCTTCGCGGCGCTGGGGGCGGATGTCGCCGTCGTCGTCGCCTATGGGCTGCTGTTGCCGCGCCCGGTCCTGGAGGCGCCGAGGCTGGGCTGTTTCAACGGCCATGCCTCGCTGCTGCCGCGCTGGCGGGGTGCGGCACCGATCCATCGCGCCATCATGGCCGGCGACGAGACGACCGGCGTGATGGTGATGAAGATGGAGGAAGGACTGGACACCGGGCCGGTGGCCGCCTCGACGCGGGTGCCGATCGGCCCGGACATGACGACGGGTGAGTTGCACGACCGGCTGAGTGAGCGCGGCGCCGTGCTGATGGCGGAGGCCATGGCCGAGCTGGAGCGCGGCTGGCTGGTGCTGACGCCGCAGTCGGACGCCGGAATCATCTATGCGAAGAAGATCGACAAGGCGGAAACGCGCATCGACTGGTCGCTGCCGGCCGAGGAGGTGCATAACCGCATACGTGGGCTGTCGCCCTTTCCCGGCGCATGGTGCGAGTTCACGGCCGGCGCGAAGACGGAACGGCTGAAACTGCTGCGCTCGAAAGTTTCCGAAGGCGCAGGCGCGCCGGGCACGATGCTCGACGACAGGCTGACGGTGGCGTGCGGCAGCGGCGCGGTGCGGCTCGTCGAGGTCCAGCGCGCCGGCGGACGCGCCGTCGAGGCCCAGGAGTTCCTGCGCGGTGCGAAACTGGCGGCCGGAGACAGGCTGTCATGAGCGGTGTGACGAATTGGCGAGGGCAGGCAGGGATCGGCCGTGCCGCTGTCCTTGCGGATCTGTAAGCGATGCCGCGCTACCGCCTCGACATCGAATATGACGGGACGCCCTATGCCGGCTGGCAGCGGCAGGACGGACCGCATTCCGTGCAGGCGGCGATCGAGCAGGCGATCCGGAAATTCTGCGGCGACGTCGTCAGCCTGCGCGCCGCGGGGCGCACCGACGCCGGCGTGCACGCCACCGCCCAGGTCGCCCATGCCGACCTGACCAAGGACTGGCCCGTCGACACGGTGCGCGACGCGATCAACGCGCACCTTCATAGCGCCGGCGAGACAGTGGTCATTCTTGCCGCCTCGGTCGCGGACGCCGATTTCGACGCACGGTTTTCCGCGACCGGCCGGCGTTACCTCTACCGCATCCTCAACCGTCGCGCCCCGGCGGCGCTCGAAAAGGGCCGCGCCTGGTGGGTGCCGAAGCGGCTCGACGCGCAAGCGATGCAAGCCGCCGCGCAAAGACTGGTCGGGCTGCACGACTTCACCACTTTCCGCTCCGTGCAATGCCAGGCTGACAGTCCGGTGCGCACGCTGGATCGGCTGGATGTTCGCCGCGACGGCGAGATCATCGAGGTTCGGGCCGCCGCCCGGTCCTTCCTGCACAACCAGGTGCGCTCGATGGTCGGCTCGCTGAAGCGCGTCGGCGAGGGTGGATGGACAGCCGACGACCTTGCCGCCGCGCTCGCCGCCCGCGACCGCGCCGCTTGCGGCCAGGTGGCGCCAGCGGACGGGCTCTACCTGGTCGGCGTCGAATATGCTGCGGACAGGCCCAGCACGCTCTCAAGGCCGAACAGCGCGACCAGCGACGCGACGAGCATGGCCGCGAAAACGGCCGTCGCGACCGCCGCCCCGCGGCCGATGACGGCGTTCGTGAGCCGCCAGGTCAAGGCGAAGGTCAGGCCATAATACAGATAGGCCAGCAGCACGAAAACATCGTCCGAAACCGGCAGCACCAAGGTCGCAAGGACGAACGGGACGGCCATCCATGCAATAATGACGGAACCCCAATTGGAGGCGACGACGTAGGCGGCGAAGCGGTCGCCAAGTCCCGCCGTCCGCGCGACAAGAGCAAATCCAAGCAGTGGCAGCAGCCAGATGCCCAAATCCCGCGCCGCCAGGCGCAGGATGACACCGGCGTGTGAGATGCCGCCGATGTCCGCGGCCAACTGGTCCGCGGAGGCGGCCCAGCCGAGAATCATGGCCGGCAGCGCCACCAGGATGGAGAAAAACGAATTCCAGAAACCGTCGGCGCTGAGATCGAGCAGGCGCAGGCCGTCGGACTTGCCCATCAGCAGGCGCCAGGCGCCGGTCAGGCTGCGTTGTATCTCCTCGGCCGGAAGCATTTTTTCATCCGAACCAGTCTTGCAGGAAGCGTTCGTAGATCTGCGTCAGCGTCTCCAGGTCGGACAGCGCCACGCGCTCGTCCACCATGTGCATGGTCTTGCCGACGAGCCCGAACTCCACCACCGGGCAGAAATCCTTGATGAAGCGCGCGTCGGAGGTTCCGCCGGAGGTCGACAGCGCCGGCGTCCTGCCGGTCACCGCTCCGATAGATGCCGACAGCGTGCCGACGAGCTTGTCGTCACGGGTGAGGAAGACATGGCTCGGGCGATCGCGCCAGACGAGTTCGAAATCGATGCGCTGCTTGCGGCCTGCACGATATTTCCTGCGCCCGGCGGCGCGGTCGAGGCGATTGTGGATCTCGGCCTGCACCGTCTCCGCCGTCCAGGTGTCGTTGAAGCGGATGTTGAAGACCGCGGTCGCCCTGGCCGGGATGACATTGGAGGCCGGGTTGCCGACGTCGATGGTGGTGACCTCGAGGTTGGTCGGCTGGAAATCCTTCGTCCCCTTGTCGAACACCGGAACCAGCAGCGCGTCCACCAGCGACATCAGTCCGCGTACCGGATTGTCGGCGAGGTGCGGATAGGCAACGTGGCCCTGCCGGCCGTTGACGGTTATGATGCCGGACAGCGAGCCGCGCCGGCCGATCTTGATCATGTCGCCCAGCGAATCAGGATTGGTCGGCTCGCCGACGATCGCCGCGTCCCAGGTCTCGCCGCGCGCCGCCGCCCAGTCGAGCAGTTTTGTCGTGCCGTTGATCGACGGGCCTTCTTCGTCGCCGGTGATCAGCAACGACACCGAACCGCGCGGGGCGCGGCCCGCGGCGACGACACGCGCCACCGCGGCGACGAAGCAGGCGATGCCGCCCTTCATGTCGACCGCGCCACGTCCGTACATCTCCCCGTTGCGTATCTCCGCGCCGAAGGGCGGCAGCGTCCAGGCCGCTTCATCCCCCACCGGCACGACGTCGGTGTGGCCGGCAAACATCAGATGCGGTCCGTTGCCCGACAGCCTTGCGTAGAGGTTCTCTACGTCCGGCGTGCCGTCCTCCGAGAAGGTCGGCCGGTCGATGGCGAAACCCATCGGCTGGAGCATCACCTCCAGCGCCGAGAGCGCACCGCCCTCGGCCGGCGTCACGGAAGGGCAGCGGATCAGCTGCGCGAGATTTTCGGCGGGATCGGTCGGCAGTGTCATGCGGCACAAATTATCATGTTGTCAGGCGAAAGGAGTCAGTGCGGCTTCGCCATGCGCAAGTCAACGAAAAGCAAGGGCATTTTGCGGCGAGGTCCGATCGATGGCCCGCTCTGGACCTGCCGGCGTTCTGTCCTTTCGCCGTTTTCACGAGCGCGATAACGGGCGACGCCCCCCGGCATTCCATGCAGCATGGCTTCGATCGCGGCATCGGCCCTTGCCGTTAAACCAACCGGAAACCATAAATACGCAAGGCGCGTCCGCCGTCCGGCGGTTCAATCATTCGGCAAGCGACAAGCGCTAGCGTTCTGTGCACCTTCGGAGAAAGAGTGGACGCCATGCTTGACAAGGTTGAAAGACCATCTGTCGGCACGCCTTTGCTGACCATGGACGAAGCGCGCCTCCGCGAGCCCGGCAACGGCGCGCTGGCGATGCTGCGCGGCTGGGTCGAGTCCTACCTGATGCGCAGCCATGCTGATCTCGGGCGCACCGGCGCCGTCTGTCCCTTCACCAAGCAGGCGGCGAAACTCGACCTGGTGCGCCTCGCCATCTGCGACGCAGGCCCGGACGGTGAGGAAGATGCCTTCAGGATCATCCGCAACGGTTTTGCCGACCTCGAAGCCATCCCGTGCAAACCTTCCCTGCGGCATTTCCGGACCGTCATCGTCGGGTTTCCCAATTGCGGGTCGCCGGAGGGCATCGACATGCTGCAGCGCGTGCAGCGCCGGCACAAATTCTATTCGCTCGCCCGCTTCCGCATGATCGGCTTCATGCATGCGGCCAACGACGCGCCGGGGCTGTGGAATCCCGACTTCCGGCCACTGCGCGCGCCGTTGCCGGTGCTCGCCATCCGCCATCTGGTCGAGCAGGACGCGCCCTTCGCGGCTCGCCACCCGCTGCTGCTCGCGCCCTATCTGCTGCGCTTCCCGATCGCCGGGCCGAAGCGGCTTCTCGCTTACATGCGCGGCGGCGGGTGAGCGGACTTGGCCTGCCGGCGATGGGATTGGCGACGGCAGATGGCGCACGACCGCCCGGCCGCGCCATGAGCGTTGAGCATGGTATCGAGATCGTTTCCGCGCTCGACGCCTTCGAGGCGCTGCGACCGGAATGGGACGCGCTGTTCGACCGCGCCGCGATGCCGCAGCAACTGTTCCAGAGCCATTCCTTCCTTTCGCACTGGGCAAGGCACTATCTCGACCGGTCGATGACGCTGCACATCGTCACAGGACGGCAGGACGGCCGGCTGGTCATGATCTGGCCGCTGGTCAGGCAGCGGCGTCTGGGCTTTACCTTGCTGCAATTCATGGGCAGCCCGGTGGCGCAGTTCGGCGACATCCTGCTGGATTCCGGGACCGATGCCGAAGCCCTGGTCGATGCCGGATGGGCCGCCGTCGAAGGCTCCGGCGCCGACCTGTTCCTGGCCCAAAAAGTCCGCGCCGATTCCGCCTTTTTCCGCCTGCCGAGCGTGCGCCAGCCGGTTGCCGTCGAATGCCAGCAGGCGCCGTTTGCCGATCTCGCGGTGCGCGTCTGCGGCGACGGGCCGGGCAGCGCCTATTCGCCGCGCGACCGCTCCAGCCATCGCCGCCGGCTGAGACGTCTTGCGGAGCATGGCGCCCTGGCGTTCCGCGCCTTCATGCCTGGCGCCGAGGCAGCGAAGCTGGCGCAGCAGGCAATCGCCTTCAAGCTCGGCCAGCTGGAACGCGGCGCGATCCTGTCGACGACCTTGGCCGATCCCCGCTTCGCGGCCTTCTTCCAGGACTGCGCCGCCGATCCCGCCTCGGCGCTGCGCATCTCGACGCTGGAGCGCGCCGGCCGGCCGATCGGCATCGACCTGTCTTTCGACTGCAAGGGCAAGAGTTTCGGCCATGTCATCGCCAGCGATCCAGACTGCGAGCGCGAGGGCATCGGCGGCGTCCTCATCCATCACGTCTTCGCCGCCGCCAAGGCCCGCGGTTCATCGGCCTTCGACATGATGGCACCCGCCGACCCCTACAAGCTACGCCATGCCGACGGACAGACCGGCGTCGGCAACCAGGCCTTTGCCTTCACGCTCGCCGGTCGGATCTACTGCGACGCCGTCCTGAAACATGTGCGGCCTTGGGCGAAGGGCATGGTGAAGAAGCTGCCGGCGGGGCTGCTGCGGCGTTTTGCGCGGACGGCGCGCTGACGAGGATACCGTCGCGACGCACTGCGCAGAGCCGTCGCGCAGACTTGTTCGCGGTCGGCTCACGCCGGTGCGGGTGACGACATCCTTTCCGCCATCGGTCACGATCCGCTTGGCTTGCGCGCGCTCATTGCGCTAGATGATCGCGACGCCCCACCGGGCGCAGCGCCCGTAGCTCAACTGGATAGAGCACCGGACTTCGAATCCGTAGGTTGCAGGTTCAAATCCTGCCGGGCGCGCCATCGATCCATATTGTTTTCATTCATCTTTTCGGCGTTTCGCATGGCGTCCACTTTCACGGATTGACGTTTTTCAGACGGGTTTGGCGGTTTTTGTTCGACGCCTGTTCACTTCGTTGAAGTCGGTCACCACGCCCGTCATCTTTTTCGGTCTGTTTGGGCGCTTGGCGTAGTGCCGCGCCATCTCGATTGTCTTCGGGCCGAGCATGTCGGCAATGGTGCGCTCGTCGCGCCCCCTCTCGGCAAGGATCGTCGCAACAGTGCGCCTCAGCCCCTTCAGGGCAGCCCTCGGCGCACCGCGCCCGGACTTCTCCAACCGCGTGCGGATCGGCCGCCAGGAGGTGCGGAAGCCAGTCAGCGTCCACGGCTTGCCGTAGCTATTGGCGCATAGCGTTATCACGTCATGCTTCGGGAGCGACCGCAAGCGCGTCAACGACGGGAGCCGGCGGCGGCTGTAGGCGGTATGGACGAGCGCGTGCATCAGGAAGCCTTGGGTATCAACGAGAGTGAGGCGTCGAACCTCGTGTGTTCAGCCAGTGTGATGTCATCCAATAGCTGAATGACCATCTCGCACATACTGCGGCTCGTGGCGTCATCTCCGCGTAGATAAAGATGGGCTCGATCAAGGTGTACACGCGCGGCAGCAAAATCAAACATCATAGGCCACTCCTTATTGCCGCCCGCAACCATTATCTGTCGATTTTACAAAATCGACCGTGGTCAAAACCTCACTATCCATAGACGGATTTGCTTCAAATCGTGAGCGTCAAGCTGGCCGCCGTTTCAAGGGTTCTTGAGTTTTCGCGGCGCCTGAATGCTTGCCAACGAACGCTCTGATTCTGGAAATAGCCCAGGGCGGAATCATGAATCGTAAGTGACGGTCGTCCGGACTTCAGGCGCGCGGGATAACAAGCGCATCGAGGATGCGCACGCCCTCGCCCAAAGGCAGCACGGCGACCGGATTCAGGTCGATCGCCTCGAGCCGGCCGCCATAGGCGGAGGCGAGATTGGACAGCGCCACCATCGTGGCGGCGAGCGCCTCGACATCGGCTTCCGGCGCGCCGCGATAGCCCGCGAGCAGCCGGCCAAGCCTGGTGCGGGCGATCATGTCCATGGCAAGCGCCCGGTCGACCGGAAGCAGCTCGAAAACAGTGTCCGCGACCAGTTCCACCAGCACGCCCCCGACCCCGACGACCATGCCAAGGCCGAACGGCTCGTGCCGGACAAGACCGAGCAGCGCCTCCACGCCGCCGGTTACCATCTCCTGCACGACCACGCCGTGAAGCCTCGCCTCCGGCGCGAATTCGCGGGCGTTGCGCATGATCTCCTCGAAGGCCGAGCGGGCACCGTCCTCCGACCGGATGCCGAGCCGGACGCCGCCGGCCTCCGTCTTGTGCGGCAAGTCTGTCGATTCGATCTTCATCACCACGGGAAAGCCGATGGATTTTGCCGCTTCGGCCGCCGCCTCTGCCGTGGTCGCCAGCACTTCGCGTGTCACCGTCATGCCGTTCGCCGCGCAGAACGCCTTGGCGTCTCGCTCGGTCAGTCTCTGGCCGCTGCCCAGGATCGCAGTCCAGCGCGGCTCCGCAACGTGCCGGTCGGCATGGCGCAGCGCGCGGCGCTCCGGCGGTGCGAGCAGAGCGCGAACAGCGCCCAGGCTGGCTCGGGTTCCGTTGAGCACGATGGCGCCTTCGGCCGCCGCCCGCACCGCCGGATGATGACCGGCCGACAGATTGCTCATCAAAACGGTCGGCAGGTTGGCCGTGCTAGCAAAGCTGGCGACCGCGCCGGCGATACCGACATATTCGGCGGCCGTCGCCTCGTCGAGGCAGGGCGGAGCGTCTTGCGCCGCCACGATGACACCGACCGACGGATCGGCCGCGACCGTTTCGAGCACCCGCGTATAGATCGAGGCATCGGCGAAGACCACGCCGGTCGTATCAAGCGGGTTCTGCGGCGAGGCGAAGGGCGGCAGGAGCGTCTTCAGTGCGCTGACCGTGTCCGGCGCAAAGGCGGAAAGCTCGAGGTCCGTCTCGTCTGCCAGGTCGGCGACATGCGCCACCCCGCCGCCGCTGACGCCGATCACGGCCACGCCCATGCGCGACGGCCGCGCCTTGACGCTGCCGAGCAATGCCGCCGTTTCGACAAAGCCGTCCATGTCGCCCACTTCGACCACGCCGGTGCGGCGGAAGAACGAGGCATAGGCTTCGTTGCTACCCGCAAGCGCGCCCGTATGCGCGGCCGTGGCGCGCTGCCCGCCGGCCGAGCGCCCGGCGCGAAGCGCTATTACCGTCTTGCCAGTCGCGTGAACGCCCTCCATTGCCGCGGCGAAGGCCTGCGGATCGCGGACCACCTCAACGACGATGCCGATCACTCTGGTCGCGTCGTCCTGAGCCAGCCAGCCGATATAGTCGGGCAGGTCGGTGGCCACGCTGTTGCCGGAGGAGATGATGTGGGAAAGGCCGAGGCGGCCGGTATTGCCGAGCGCGATCGCGCTCGCGCCCGAATGCGACACCAGCGCCAGGGCGCCCTGTTTCAGGTTCCCGGACAGCGTCGAGGCATAGAGCGCCGCGCCGCTGTGGAGGTTGAACAGTCCTAGGCAGTTCGGCCCGCAGATGGCCATCCCGTTCTGCTCGGCTATGGCGACGAGTTCCGCCTGGCGGCTGCGGCCCTCTTCGTCGGTCTCGGCGAAGCCGGACGCGAGCACGACGGCAGCCTTGATTCCCGCCTCGGCGGCCTCCCGCAGCGCCGCATTGACGCGATCGGCGGCAATGCCGATGACCGCCACGTCGGGAACCTCGTCGAGAGCCGCCAGCGAGGTAGCCGCCGGATGGCCGAAGATCTTGCCTCCCCTTGGGTTCACCGGCAGGATTCGACCGGCGAAGTGCTGCGCCATCAGGTTGCGGATGACGAAGCCGGAAGAGGCGTCGGCGCGCTCGGTCGCGCCGACGATGGCCACCGAACGCGGCGCGATCAGCGCCGTCATGGCCGCGTGCGAGGCCGGCATCGCGAAAGCCCTAGATATCCAGGCCCTTGAACGGGCTGTCGCGGTAGTCGAGATATTCCTTGAGGCCCATTTTGGCGAGGTTGGCCATCCATTCGCGGCCCTGTTTGGTCACATGCAGGGCGGCGATCGCCTCGATATTGTACTGGAAGGACGGCATGAGGCCGGCGACGATCTGCTGGTTGTTGACCGAGGCCTTGGTGTATTTCAGCGCCGGCACCGGCATGCGGGCGAGCTTGCGGGCGAGCTTGTCGGTCGCGTCCTTCAACTCGGCGGCGGGCACCACCTTGTTGATCAGGTGCATGCGCAGTGCCTCCTGCGCGTCGACGAGATCGCCGGTATACATCAGCCAGCGCACGTCGCGCGTCGCCAGCAGCCACGGCATCATCAGCGCCGGCGGACCTGAATTGTGCCGCACCTCCGGCTCGCCGAACTTCGCCGTATCGGCGGAGATGGCAAGGTCGCAGCACATCATGAGTTCCAGCGCGCCGGCCAGCGCATAGCCGTTCACCGAAGCGATGACCGGGATCGGCGCCTTCCAGATGTTGAGCAGCGCCGTGGCGTTCTCGCTCATGTCCTCGCGCCAGAAATCGATGTCGACGTCGAAATCCCCGCCCTGCAGGTCGTAGCCCGAGGAGAAGGCGCGGCCCGCGCCGGTGATCACCAGCGCGTTCACGTCGGGATCGGCAACCGCCGCGGCCAGCGCGGCGTCGATCTCGCGGATCACCGTCTTGTTCATCGCATTGAGCTTGTCCGGACGATTGATGGTGATCGTCGCGAATTTGTCCTGCCCGTCCTTGTCGTAGAGGATGGTTTCGTAGCTCATGCGGCGCTCCTTGATCCGAAGGATTGGTTGGTTCAGGCGGACTTCTTCAGCCGCGCATGCGCGACGGCCACTTTAGCCGCCAGCGCGGCATTGTTTTTCACCAGCGCGATGTTGGCGGTGAGGCTCTTGCCGCCTGAAAGCTCGTTGATGCGCGCGAGAAGGAACGGCGTCACCTCCTTGCGCTGGATGCCGCGGCTTTCGGCCACGGCGTCGGCGATGGTGCCGTCGATGAAATCCGGCGAAAGCGCATCCGCCTCCGGGATCGGATTGGCGATCAGGATGCCGGTGCCCGAGCCCAGCACCTCATGCGCGATCATCGCCATGGCGATGTCTTCCGGCGTGTCGAGGCGATGATCGGCCTTCTCGCCGCTCTGGCGCGTGAAGAAGGCGGGGAAGTCGTCGCTGCCATAGGCGATGATCGGCACGCGCTGCGTCTCGAGAAATTCCAGCGTCTTCGGAATATCGAGGATCGACTTCACGCCGGCGCAGACGACGGTCGTGCCCGTGTGGCCGAGTTCGGTGAGGTCAGCCGAGATGTCAAAACTCTGTTCGGCGCCGCGATGCACGCCGCCGACGCCGCCCGTGGCGAAGATTCTGATACCCGCCAGTTCGGCGATGCGCATGGTGGCCGACACGGTCGTGCCGGCGGAGCCCTTGCGCACCATCACGGCGGCAAGATCGCGGCTCGATGCCTTGACGACATCTTTTGCCTGCGCCAGCGCCTCAAGTTGCGCGTCGGTCAGGCCGACATGGATCGCGCCGCCGATCACCGCGATGGTGGCGGGTGTCGCGCCATTGTCGCGCACCACTTGCTCGACGGCCCGCGCGGTCTCCAGATTGGCCGGATAGGGCATGCCGTGCGTGATGATGGTCGATTCCAGCGCGACGATCGCGTCGCCGGCGGCGAGCGCGGCCGCTACGTCGGCGCTGAGCTTCAGGTCGGGTTTTGTCATTTGAACCTCAGGCTGGAATGCGGACCATGCCGGCGGACAGGAAGCGCGGCGACAGGTCGGGGTGGACGCTGGCGTCACTCTCGGTGGTCAGCGTGGCGAGCAAGGCGCCGGTCTGCGTAGCCTGGACGGTGTCCTCGCCGCCGAGCACGCGATACAGCGTCCCCGCGATCATGGCATCGCCGGCGCCAGTGATGTCGACCGGGTGGGCCGGTACGGAACGCATGGTGGCGACCCCGTTGCCGCCGGCGACGGCGTAGCCGCTGGAACCCATGGTGACGATCACCTCGGCGGCCCCCCGGCCGCGCAGCGCCTCGGCCGCTTCCTTGGGCCGCATACGCTTCTCCGGATTGATGATGCCGAGCATGGCGTTCGCTTCGTCATGATTGGTGAACAGCAGGTCGATGCCTGACAGGTCCTTCGGCAGGCGCATCGCCTTGGGCGACGAAACCGTGTCGATCGCCAGCTTGAAACGCGCGCCCGCCTTGCGTGAGATCAGCGCCTCGATCACCCCGGCCGGCATGTTGCAGTCGCAGAATACCCAGGTGGCGGAGGCGAGGTGCGGCCAGAACCGGTCGAGATAGGACGGTTGGAAGAGGTCGAATATCTCCATGTCGGCGATGCCGAGCACGAGGTCGTTCTGCGGCCCGAGTATGGCCGCGTATTCGGCTGTCGGGCGCTCGGTGGTGGTGATCACCTGGCTCACATCGCCGCCGAGATCGCGCAGGTGCCTGGTCAGCGAGCGGCCGACCTCGTCGTCGCCGACGATCGAAACGAAGCTGACGTCCACGCCCAGGCGGACCAGGTTCTCCGCGACGTTCCTGGCGACGCCACCGTAGCTGCGATAGCCGTTGACCGGGTTGGAGGTCTCGAAGATGAGTTCCTTCTTGGCGTGGTACTTGCGGTCGAGCACCGCGCCGCCGATGCAGATCATGCGCTGCTTGGCCGGCAGCACGTAGCCACGGCCGAGGATGTAGCCCTTGTTGACCAGTTGCACGACATGCGCGGCGACCGTCGACCGGGCAAGCCCGAGTGCCGTTGCGATGTCCTGCTGACCGGCAAACGGATTGGCGGCGATCAGGTCGAGTACCGCCTGTTCCTGCGCTCCGAGGTCTTCCATGGATCCCCCAGGATGGTGCGAATGCGCACCTTTCTGTAAATGATATGGGCAACAACAGATGCTCTTGTCAACATCTGTTTGTCGGCTTATCGTGTCTCGTGGTGGTGCCTTTGAGGACGCTACTTCGGCGATCAAGCCGATCGTGACGGTGGCAGGAAAGCAATGCAGACAGGCATGCGTACCCAGCAGTCCCCGCTCCCCGCCGGCAGGCGCCTGCCTGCTTCGGCCGCTCACCCGTTCACCCATCTTCCATTCCAGGCAGCAGAGTGAGTTCGCCCATGCAGGTTGCCACCGACGAACGCCAGGCAGCACAGCTAATCCCCGTGGTCGACGTCGGGCCGTTCATCAGGGGCGAGGCCGGCGCGAAGGACGTTGTCCAGGCCATCGAGGCCGCAGCCCGCGACACCGGCTTTTTCCTGGCCACCGGCCACAATGTGTCGCCGGAGGTGACCTCCAGGCTGTACGGTCTCGCCCGCGCCTATTTCGACCTGCCGGAAGAGTACAAGCGCGCCCATGGCCGAGGCACCGGCGTCGCGGGCGGCGTTGCCTTCTCGCCGATCGCGGACGAGGCGCTGGCCGCCACCAAGGGCATCCAGACGCCCGGCGACTACAAGGAGAGCCTGAATTTCGGCATCCGTCTGCCCGGTGACGCCTGGCCCGGCAGGCCGGAAGGGCTGCAGCAGGCATTCCGCGACTATTTCGCGGAGATGGAGACGCTGGCCCGCCATTTGCGCCGCATCTTCGCTTCGGCGATCGGCCTTGAGCCGGATTATTTCGAGCCCGCCTTCGAGAACCATCTTTCGGCGCTGAGGGTCATCAACTATCCGGAGCAGGAGGAGTCCCCGCTTCCGGGCCAGATGCGGGCCGGCGTCCATACGGATTACGGCTTCATGACCATCCTGCGCTCGGAGGCATCGTCGGGCGGGCTTCAGGTGCAGAGCCGCGACGGGCGCTGGATCGACGCGCCTTCGATCGATGGCGCCTATGTCATCAACATTGCCGACGCTTTCATGCGCTGGACCAATGACGAGTGGGTCTCGACTCCGCACCGCGTCGCCAACCCGCCGCGCGAAAAGAAAGTGTCCTCCCGCCGCCAGTCGATCCCCTTCTTCGTCAATCCGGGCAAGGACACCGTGATCTCCTGCCTGGAGCCGTTCTGCGCGGACGGCAAGCAGGCGAAGTACGAGCCGATCACCTACGGAGACTACATCAACCTCAAGACCAGCCAGGCTTTCGGCAAGAAGTAGCGGCGGCGGAACGGCTGCCTCGAACGACGCAACGCATAACGCAACAGGGGAAAAGCAATGCTCAATCTCAACAGACGACAGGCTCTGGCCGGCTTGGCGGGTCTCGGCGCGGCCTCCATGCTCGGCATCCAGGGCGTTCGCGCCCAGGGCAAGACGCTGATCGTTCCGACGCTCGGCGGTGTATGGGAGCAGTTCTGGCGCTCCACCATCGTTCCGGCCTTCGAAAAGGCGAGCGGCGCCACCGTGACGCTCGACGTCGGCAATGGCCGCGTCTTCGGCGCCAATCTGCGCGCCGCCGGTCTCGCCAATCCGCCTTACTCGGTGATCATGACCAACGAGGTCTTCGCATCGAGCCTGCGCAAGGAGGGCTATTTCGAGAAGCTCGATATGTCGAAGGTCCCGAACTACGCGGATCTCTACCCGATCGCCAAGGTCGCCGACGGTTTTGCCGCCACCGGCGCGCTGTCGCCGATCGGCATCGGCTACCGCACCGATCTCGTGAAGACCCCGCCAAAGTCCTGGAAGGATCTCTGGAACAATCCCGAGTTCCAGGGAAAGATCGGGCTCTACAATTACGCCAACAGCGCCGGCAAGATGGAACTGCTGCTGGCGTCAAAACTGTTCGGCAAGGACCAGTATGACGCCGACGCCGGCTTCGATGCTCTTGCCAAGCTCGGCCGCGTCATCCAGGTCGACTTCAACCTGTCGACGGCGCTGTCGTCCGGCGAGATCGTCGTGGCGCCGTTCGATTTCGGCGAGATCACCCGCCTGCGCAAGCAGGGCCTTCCCGTCGATTGCGTGATCCCGGAAGAGGGCATGATGATGTTCGACCAGAACCTCGTCATCCTCGCCAACGGTCCCGAGAAGGAACTCGGCTACCAGTATCTCAACTTCATGATCTCGCCGGAGATCCAGGACCTGATGATGCGCCAGTTCTTCACCTCGCCGACCAACTCCAAGGTCATCGTGCCCGATGAGCTGAAGGCGGACATCCCGGTGTCGGGCGAGGCGATGAGCAACATCCTCACCTGGGACTGGAACTTCGTGAATGAGAAGCAGGGCGAGTTCGCCGACCGCTGGGCAAAGACCATCCAGTAAATCCTTCAGGACGAGGCGCGTCCCGGCGACGGGACGCGCCTTTTCTTTCGAACCGGAAAAGAAGCGAGCCGGAACCGGCCGACCGCGCGCCGAGCGCCACGCAGGGAACAGAAGATCATGACCGAAGTGAGCATCGAAGGGCTGACGAAGGTGTTCGGACGCTCGCGCGCGGTCGACAAAATCTCGCTACGGATTGCCGATGGCGAGTTCATCTCGCTGCTTGGACCGTCCGGCTGCGGCAAGACCACCACGCTCAAGATGATCGCCGGCTTCGAGGCTGTCAGCGACGGCGCCATTCGCTTCGACGGCTCGGATGTGGTCAACGTCCCGGCGGAGAAGCGCGACATCGGCATGGTGTTCCAGAACTATGCGCTGTTTCCGCATATGACGGTGGAGCAGAACCTCGCCTTCGGCCTCGAGATGCGCAAGGTGGCCAGGCCGGAGATGCAGACGCGCATCGCCAAGGTGCTCGACATGGTTCAGCTTGCCGGCTACGCCGAGCGTTATCCCAGCCAGCTCTCCGGCGGCCAGCAGCAGCGCGTCGCGCTTGCCCGCGCGCTGGTGATCGAACCCAAGATCCTCCTCCTCGACGAGCCGCTCGCCAATCTCGACGCTAAGCTTCGCGAGGAGATGCGGGTCTTCATCCGCGACCTGCAGCGCCGCGTCGGCATCACCACCGTCTATGTCACCCATGACCAGGCGGAGGCGATGACCATGTCCGACCGTGTCGTCGTGATGTTCGGCGGACGCATCGCGCAGCTCGGAGCGCCGGCCGATATCTACCAGAAGCCCGAGACGCTGGAGGTCGCGCAGTTCGTCGGCCAGGTCAATCTCATCCAAGGCAAGGTGACCGGCGTCGAGGCCGGCCAGGCGCGCATCGCGACCGTCTTCGGCGCCGTTGCCGTGCCCGACCGCGGCATCGCCCGGCCCGGCATGGCGGCGACGCTTGCGCTGCGTCCCGAGGCGCTTGACTTCGCCTCCGCCGGCGAACCGGGTGCGGCCGGCCGCGTCATAGCGCGCTATTATTCCGGAAGCTTGGTCGACTACCGCGTAGCGCTCTCCTCCGGCGAGGTGCTGCATGTGCAGACCTTTCCCAATGTGCGCCACAGTGAGGACGACGAAGTCACGGTGCGGGCGCCCGCCGATGCGTTCTGGCTGATCGGGGCGTCGACATGAGCTCCGCCCGAAGCACGGGCGTTGCGCGTCCCTGGCTGCTGCTGCTTCCCGCAGCCCTGCTGCTCGGCGTTTTCCTTGTCATCCCCTATCTCAACATCGTGCTGATGAGCTTGCGCACGCCGGGAGAGGGGACGCCTTACGGAACGGGCTTCACCATCGGCAACTATGTCCGTTTCTTCTCCGACGGCTTCTACCTGTTCCAGGTGTTCAACACGCTGTGGATCGGTCTTCTCACCACTGCGCTTTGCCTCGTGATAGGTTTTCCCGTAGCCTGGCAACTCGCGCGCGGCGACATGCGCTTTCGCGGCCTCGCCTACGGCCTCGTCCTGTCGCCGCTGCTCGTCGGCATCGTCATCCGCTCCTATGGCTGGACCATCCTTCTCGGCAATGCCGGATTGATCAACCGCACACTGCAGTCGCTGGGCGTCATCGATGGTCCGCTGCCGCTGATGTACAACGCGCTCGGCATCACCATCGCGCTAGTGCACGTCTTCCTGCCCTTCATGATCCTGCCGATCATGGCGGCGATCCAGGGCGTCGACCCTTCGCTGGAATCGGCGGCGCGTTCGCTCGGCGCGTCGCGTTTCACCGCCTTCCGGCGTGTCATCCTGCCTCTGTCGATGCCGGGCATCCAGGCCGGCTGCATCCTGGTGTTCGTGCTGTCGCTGTCGGCCTACGTCACGCCGTCGCTGATCGGCGGCCTGCGCGTCAAGACGATGGCGGTGACCGTCGTCGATGCGCTGATCGACACGTTCCAGTGGCCCTGGGGTTCCGCGCTAGCGCTGATGCTGTCCGTCACCGGGGCGATCTGCGTCGTCATCTTCGCCCGGCTGACCCGCATGAAATGGAAGGTGGCACGGTCATGAAGCGCCCGGTCCTGACGCTCTACTGCCTGCTGGTCTACGCCTTCCTGCTGGCGCCGATCCTCGTCGTCGTTGGTGCTTCCTTCAACGCCGGCAACTTCCTGACCTTTCCGCCGCAGGGTCTGTCGCTGCGTTGGTACGTCACCTTCTTCAACAACGAAGTCTTCATGCGTGCCATCCGCACCTCGCTCGGACTGGCTGCCGTGGCGACCGTCATCTCCACGATCATCGGCACGATGGCCGCGCTCTACTACGTCCAGCACGCTGGCCGCTGGAAGGAGGCCATGCGCATCGCCATGCTGTCGCCGTTGCTGCTGCCCGAGGTGCTGACGGCGATCTCGCTGCTGTTCTTCGTGTACACGATCGGCATCGGCACCCGAACCATGTTCGGCCTGGTCGTCGGCCATGTGCTGATCACGCTTCCCTTCGTCTTCATCAACGTCTCGGCGTCGCTCGAGAGCTTCGACACCTCGTGGGACATGGCGGCGCGCAGCCTCGGCGCCGGCCGCTGGACCCGCTTCCGCCGCATCATGCTGCCGCTCATCAAGCCTGGCGTCATCGGCGGAGCGCTCTTCGCCTTCATCATCTCGTTCGACGTCTTCACCATCTCCTTCATGCTGAAGGGAATCGGCATGTCGACGCTGCCGATCCAGTTGTTCGACTATCTGCGCACCAACTTCACGCCGGAGGCGGCAGCCGTGTCGACCCTGTCGATCGTCCTGACGCTCGGTGTCGTGATCGTCTCGGAAAAAGTGCTCGGCCTGCGTATCCACCGCTTCTGAGCGGGCCCCGCCAACGAAAAGGGCGCGCGGCTCGGCCGCGCGCCATTTTGCTTACCAGTGAAAAAATCCTCAGGCGCTGACGTCAATCACAACCCGGCCACGTATACGGCCCGCCACGATATCCTCGGCGAGACCGGGCAGCGCCGACATCGGTTCGACCCGGGCGATCGAGCGGATGTGCTCCGCATCGAGATGCCGGGCCAGCGTCTGCCAGGCCCGTTCGCGCCTGGCCCGCGGAGCCATCACGGAATCGATGCCGATCAGCGTCACGCCGCGCAGGATGTGCGGGGCGACGCTGCCCGGCAGGTCCATCCCTCCGGCCAGCCCGCAGGCCGCCACCGCGCCGCCATAGAAAGTCTGCGCCAGCACATTGGCGAGCGTCGTCGAGCCGACCGAATCCACGGCGCCGGCCCAGCGTTCCTTCTGCAGCGGCCCGCCCTTCTCGGAGAGGCTGGCGCGGTCGACGAAGCTGCTCGTGCCGAGGCCGGCGAGATAATCATGCGTATCCGGCCGGCCCGTCGACGCGGTGACCGTGTATCCCTTGTTGGCGAGCAGGCTGATCGCGGTCGAGCCGACACCCCCGGCCGCGCCGGTAACCAGCACCTCCTTGCCGCCGGGCGCGATCGAGCCCCAGTCCTCCAGCGCGTCGACGCAAAGCGCTGCCGTATAGCCGGCCGTACCGATCGCCATCGCTTCCTGGAACGAGAACGTATCGGGCAGCCGCACCAGCCATTCGGGCTTGACGCGCTGGTATTTCGTGTATCCGCCCCATTCGGTCTCCGACATGCCCCAGCCATTGGCGACGACCTTGTCGCCTAGCTTCCAGTCTGCGGAACGCGATTCCACCACTGTGCCGGCAAGGTCGATCCCAGCCACCATCGGCAGGCGGCGGGCTATGCGCCCCTTGCCCGCGACCGCCAGACCGTCCTTGTAGTTCAGCGTGGAGAAGGCGACTTCCACCAGGACGTCGTGATCGGGCAGGTCGGCAAGCGTCAGCTTGCGGAACTCGGCTTTCGGCTTGCCGTCCTGGTCGACGATCATCATCGCATTGAAGGCTTCGCTCACCGCATGTCTCCTTGCCGGTCTATGTATGGGTTCAGGCCGCCGGACCGCCGGCGGCACTCTTCTCGGCGCGTCGTTCCAGCGCCTGCACAAGCACCACGCGCATGCCGGTGAGGTGGTCGCGCAGCCGCTCGACCGCGCGGTCGGCGTCCTGCTCGCGGATGGCGACAAGAATGGATTCGTGCGAGTCCGCCGCGCCCTGGCGTTCGAACAGCCCGTAGGTCAGCATGTTGGTGATCGGGATGAAGCTCTCGATCACGGTGTACATCATCAGCCGCAACGGACCGTTCTGTGTGGAGTCGACCAGCGCCCGGTGGAAGCGCACGTCCGACGCGCAGAAATCCTCGCCGCTGATCGACCGGCTGCGCTGCAGGCCGATCTCGGCGGCCATCGCAGCAATGTTCTCCTCGGTCCGGTTGCCGGCCGCTAGCCTCGCGCAGACGCTTTCAGTCTCCATGCGTGCAGTCACCAGTTCGTCAACGTCGAAGGCGCCGACGCCGACCAGTAGGGTAGCGGCGCCAGTGATCGCCTTGGAGAGGCTTTCCGGATCGGGCCTCGTGACGAAGTTGCCGCCGGTCGGCCCGCGCCGCGAGCGGATCAGGTTCTGCGCGGCGAGGCGCTTCAGCGCCTCTCGCACGGTCGGGCGCGAGATGCCGAAGCGCTTGGCCAGTTCTTCCTCAGTGGGCAGGCGCTCGTCGATCTTCAGGCGCCCCTCGAGAATGGCGCTGCGGATCTCGTCCGCCACCTGCTTGGAGAGGCCTGTCCGCACCACATCGTCATAGTTCAGCGACATGTCTCTTTCCTCGCAGTGCGATGGAGGTTTGTCCAGTGTCGGAGGTTAAAAATATATAGGTTTGACAAATAGCACAATTCGGATAGCGTTGAGACATCGGCCCGCGGCCAAGGGAACCGCCGAATGACGCTCGATATTTCTCCGCGCTTGGTTGCCGGCGACGCCGCAACGGACGCGGTCCCGCCGGCCCTGGAACGCCTCATGCGGCAACTGCCGGCCGAGGCCCTGCTGTCGGGAGACCGGATCGACGCCCGTTTCCGTGAGACGCTCAGCGACTTTCCGGCTGCCATGCCGGCTTTCGTCATGCGGCCGCGCAACGCCGCCGAAGTGTCGCTCTGCCTTGCGACCTGCGATGCCGTCCGTCAGCCGGTCGCCATCCAGGGCGGACGCACCGGCTTTCACGGTGGCGAGCGCGTCTGCGCTGGTGAGGCCGTGCTGTCGCTGGAGCGCATGACCGGCCTTTCACCCGTAGACCCGGTGGGCGGCACCATCGTCGCCGAAGCGGGCGTCCCGCTGCAGGCGGTCCAGGAGGCGGCCGATCGCGCCGGCATGCTGTTCGGTGTCGACATCGGATCGCGCGGCAGCGCCACCATCGGTGGCAATGTCGCCAGCAATGCCGGCGGCATCCGCGTCCTGCGCTACGGCATGTTCCGTGCCCAGGTGCTCGGCCTTGAGGCGGTGCTCGCCGACGGGACGATCCTCACCTCGCTGAAAGGCCTGGCAAAGGACAATTCCGGCCCCGATCTCAATCAGCTCTTCATCGGCAGCGAAGGCACGCTCGGCGTGGTCACGCGCGCCTGCCTGAAGCTGCATCCGAAGCCGGCAGCCGAATCCGCAGCCTTCTGCGCCGTCCCCTCGCTTGCCGCGGCGATTGCGCTGCTCGCTCGTCTGCGCGCCGCGCTTGGGCCGCTCCTGTCGGCCTGCGAGCTTATCTTTCCCGATGCCTTCGAAGGCGCCCTCGCGCTGACCGGCGCGCCACGCCCCGTGGCGCCGGCGGCCTTCTATGTGCTCGCCGAATTGCACGCCATCCACCCGGGACACGACACCGACGGTTTTGCGGCGGCGCTGATGGCGGCGCATGGGGATGGCATGATCAGCGACGTGACCGTGTCGCAATCGCCGCGCGAGTTCCGCATGCTGTGGGATTTGCGCGAGGCCTGCTCCAGCTACATCTTCACGCTGGAACGCATCATCGGATGCGACGTCGCCGTTCCGCTGGCGAAGATGGAAAGCTTCGTCCTAGAGGCGGCGGGTGTCGTGCGGGCGCTCGATCCCGCGGCACGTTTCCCCGTCTTCGGCCATCTCGGCGACGGCAATCTCCACTACATCATCGAGACGGATCGCAGGGAAGGTGTCGTCGATGCCGTATACCGCTGCGTGCAAAAGCTCGGCGGCTCGATCTCGGCCGAACATGGGATCGGCATCGATAAGAAGACGCATCTGCATTTCAGCCGCAGTGATGCGGAGATCGACACGATGCGCAGGCTGAAGCGCGCTTTCGACCCCAACAACATCCTCAATCCCGGCCGCATTTTCGATCCGCTGCCGGCAACCTCGACGCAAGGAGCCGCCGCATGAACGGGAACGCGCTCGACGCTCGCTACACTGTCACCCGAGGGCGCATCCTGGTTTCCGGAACGCAGGCGCTGGTGCGCCTGCCCATGATGCAGCGCCAGCGCGACCTTGCCGCTGGCCTGAACACCGCGGGCTATGTCTCCGGCTACCGCGGCTCGCCGCTCGCCTCCTTCGACCGCGAAATGGGCGTGGCGCGCAAGCATCTGGAAGCCAACCACATCGTCTTCCATCCCGGCCTGAACGAGGACATGGCCGCGACCGCCGTCTGGGGCACGCAGCAGAATGGCATGTTTCCCGGAGCCCGCTACGACGGCATCTTTTCCATGTGGTATGGCAAGGGTCCCGGCGTCGACCGCAGCATGGATGTCATCAAGCATGCCAACGCCGTCGGCACCGGCAGGCATGGCGGCGTGCTCCTGCTGGCCGGGGACGATCACGGCGCGGTCTCCTCGACGCTACCGCACCAGAGCGAGCACAACCTCATCTCGGCGATGGTGCCCATGCTTTCGCCGGGCGGCCTGGCCGAATACATCGACTACGGCCTGCTCGGCTGGGCGATGAGCCGCTATTCCGGCGCCTGGGTCGGCTTCAAGGCGCAGACCGAGATCGTCGAATGCTCGGCCACCGTCGATGTCGATCCCGACGCACTGGTGATCGCGACGCCGGGCTTCGACCTGCCCGGTGACGGGCTGTCGATGCGCTGGCCCGATGGACCGCATGCGATGGAACTGCGGCTGCAGCGCAAGATGGAGGCCGTGCACACCTTCGCCGCCGCCAACCGGATCGACCGTGCCTGGTATCGCGACGGCAAGCCGCGCATCGGCATCGTGTCCACCGGCAAGTCATGGCTCGACCTTCAGGGCGCGCTTGGCGCGCTCGGCATCAACGAGGTTCGCGCGGCCGAACTGGGCATCGCCCTCTACAAGGTCGGGCTGACCTGGCCGGTCGAGCCGTCGGGACTGATCGCCTTTGCCCGCGACCTCGAAGAGGTCTTCGTCGTCGAGGAGATGCGTCCGGTCCTGGAGGACCAGATCAAGTCGCTGCTGTTCAATCTGCCAGATGGGCGCCGCCCGCGCGTGATCGGCAAGGCCGACGAGGCAGGCCGCCCGCTGCTGCCGTCGCATGGTGAGATCGACGCGATTTCGGTTGCGCTGGCGCTGGCGAAGCGGCTGCCGGCCGACGCCTCGATCGCTCGTCACGTCGCGCGGCTGGAGGAGATCGTCCGCTCCGCGCCTTCCGGGGCGGCAGCGTTGAAGCGCGACGCCTATTTCTGCTCGGGCTGCCCGCATTCCATCTCGACCCGCCTGCCGGAAGGCAGCCGCGCCACGACCGGCATTGGCTGCCACATGATGGTGATCGGCGTCGAGGACCGCAACACCTCCACCTTCACCCAGATGGGCGGCGAGGGCGGCGCCTGGATCGGGCTGTCGCCCTTCACCGACGAGAAGCACATCTTCGTCAACATGGGCGACGGCACCTATTTCCACTCAGGCCTGCTGGCCATCCGCGCGGCAATCGCCGCAAAGGTGAACGCCACCTACAAGATCCTCTACAACGACGCAGTTGCCATGACCGGCGGGCAGCGTCATGACGGCGAGAACACCGTGCCGTCGATCGTCGCGCAACTGCTCGCGGAAGGCGCCGGCCGCGTCGTCGTCGTCGCCGAGCAGCCGGAGCGCCTCCAGGGCGTCCTGCCGCGTGGCGTCGCCATCCATCCGCGCGACGAGCTCGACGCCGTGCAGCGTGCACTGCGCGAGGTCCCCGGCGTCACCGCCATCGTCTACGACCAGGTCTGTGCCGCCGAGAAGCGCCGTCGCCGCAAGCGCGGCGCCCATCCGGTCTCACAGAGGCGCGCCTTCATCAACGAACTCGTCTGCGAGGGCTGCGGCGACTGTTCGGCCGTCTCGAACTGCATCTCGGTCGAACCGGCCGAGACCGAGTTCGGCCGCAAGCGCCGCATCAACCAGTCGAGCTGCAACACCGACCTCTCCTGCCTCAAGGGTTTCTGCCCGAGCTTCGTCACGGTCGAGGGCGGCCGCCTGCGCAAGCCACGGGCGGCGGCCGGTCGCTTCGACCCGGCGATTTTGCCTCAGCCGGTGCTGCCACGGGTCGACGGCGCCTACAACATACTGCTTGCCGGCATCGGCGGCACCGGGGTGATCACCGTCAGCGCCATCCTCTCCATGGCCGCGCATCTCGACGGCCTGTCGATCCTGACGCTCGACCAGACCGGTCTTGCCCAGAAGAACGGCGCGGTGGTCAGCCATGTGCGCGTGGCCAGCCGGCCGCGGGCACTCTACGCGGCCCGGATCGGCCCCGGCGAAGCCGACCTCGTGCTCGGCTTCGATGTCGTCGTGTCCGCCTCGCCGAAATCGCTCAAGACCTTCGCCAGGGGGCGTACCCGCGCCGTCCTCGACGATCATTTCGCCCCGACCGCGTCCTTCGTCCAGAACACCGCGATCGACTTCCGCCAGGAAGCGACGCTGAAATCGTTGCGCGGAGCGGCCGGCGATGACGCCGTCCACATGGTCGCCGCGACCCGGCTTGGAACTGCGCTGATGGGCGACGCCATCGCCGCCAACATGTTCCTGCTCGGCGCGGCATGGCAGCGCGGCCTCGTCCCGGTCTCGCTCTCCGCCATCGATCGCGCGATGGAACTCAACGGCGCCGGCCTGTCGATGAACCGCGCCGCCTTCGCCTGGGGCCGGCGTTCGGTCGTCGACCCGGACGCGGTGAATGCCGCGGGTGGACTGACGCCCGCCGTTGCGGTCGCTGAGACGCTCGATGCGCTGGTGGAGCGGCGCGCGGAATTCCTCACCGCATACCAGGATGCCGCCTATGCCGCCCGCTACCGCGACCTGGTGGCGAAGGCCCGCGCGGCTGCAGGTCCTTCCGGTGAAGCCTTCGCCATGGCCGTGGCGAAGAACGCCTACAAGCTGATGGCCTACAAGGATGAGTATGAGGTGGCGCGGCTGCACACCGACCGCTCGTTCGAGAAGAAACTGGCCGAGCAATTCGAGGGCAAGCTCACCGTCCGCCACCTGCTCGCACCGCCGGCGATTGCCCGCACCGACCCGCGCACCGGCCATCCGGCGAAGATCAGCTTCGGACCCTGGATGCGGCATGTCTTCTCACTGCTCAAGCACGGCAAGGCGCTGCGCGGCACACGCTTCGATCCTTTCGGCCGGACACAGGAGCGCCGCACAGAGCGGCAGCTCGTCGCCGACTATTTCCAGGAGGTCGAACGTCTCTGCGCCGTGCTTTCGTCGGACACGATCAAGACGGCAACCGAACTCGCCGGCCTGCCGGACATGATCCGCGGCTTCGGCCACGTCAAGGCGGCCAGTATCGAGCGCTACCAAGCCCGCCGGGCGAAGCTCGCGCTGAAGCTTGCCGACGCCGGACACACCCTCAAGACGGCAGCCTGACCGGAATCCTCCATGACACGCAAGATCATCATCGACACCGATCCCGGCCAGGACGATGCGCTCGCTATCCTGCTGGCGCTGGCCAGTCCCGAGCTGGAGATTCTCGGCATCGTCGCCGTCGCCGGCAACACGCCGCTCAGCCTGACTCAGGTGAACATCCGCAAGATCTGCGAGGTGGCGGGGCGGCCGGACGTAAAAGTCTTCGCCGGATGCTCCAGGCCGATGATGCGCAAGCTGGTCACCGCCGAACACGTTCACGGCGCGACAGGGCTCGACGGCTACGACCTGCCCGAGCCCGTCATGCCGCTGCAAGACCGGGACGGCGTCGACTTCATCGTCGAGACGCTGCGCCGGGAGGAGCCCTGCACCGTCACGCTCTGCGCGCTCGGACCGCTCACCAATATCGGCACGGCCCTGTCGCGGGCGCCCGACATCGCGTCGCGCGTTCAGGAGATCGTGCTCATGGGCGGCGGCTATTTCGAGGGCGGCAACATCACGCCTTCGGCGGAATTCAACATCCATGTCGATCCGGACGCCGCCGAGATTGCCTTCACTGCCGGCATAAGGACAACCGTCCTGCCGCTCGACGTCACCCATCAGGTGCTGACGACCCGCAAGCGTGTCGCCGCGATCAGGGCGCTGGGCACCCGTCCGGCCGAGATCGCCGCAGGCTGGCTCGAATTCTTCAAGCGTTTCGACGAGGCGAAATACGGCATCGAGGGCGGCCCGCTCCACGATCCCAACGTCATCGCCTACCTGCTCAGACCGGAACTCTATTCCGGCCGCCTCTGCAACATCGAGGTCGAGACCTCGTCCGAACTGACGCTCGGCGAGACCGTGGTCGACTGGTGGGGCGTGACGCAGAGGCCGAAGAACGCGACCTTCCTCCGCCATGTCGACGCCGACGGGTTCTTTGCCTTGCTGACCGAGCGGCTTGCCCTCCTCTGAAGGAAGATTTCAGCCGGCTCACCCTGTGGCCAGGCACGAGGCGATCAACGCCGTCTTTCCCGAGACCGTCGTCCAGACCTGCATCGTGCACCTGATCGGATGAGCGAGCAGCCGCCTGATCGCTTTCGACGCGAGCGGCGTCACGTTCCGCTACAAGGACTACCGCCGCGACGAAGTGGACCGGCAGCAGGTCATGACGCTTGCGGCCGACGAGTTCATCCGTCGCTTCCTGCTCCATGTCCTGCCACGCGGTTTCCACCGCATCCGGCACTACGGCCTGCTTGCCGGCTCCGCCCGCAAGGCCAGCCTCGCGCTCGCCCGCCAACTCCTGGATGTCGCCGCGCCGCCCGATGCCCACACACCAGGCGCACCGGGCGGCTTCCGCCCGCCATGCCCCTGCTGCGGCGGACGCATGATCGTCATCGAGGTGTTCGAGCGTTGGAGGCAGCCGCGCGGACCGCCTGATGCAACCGCCACGAACCGGGAGGGTTGGCCATGACCCGGCATGGCAAAGTCGAACCTTCAGCCGCAGGCGCCCAGCCGCCGGCAACGAGCCCGCGCGCCGATGGTGACTGTCGCCGCCGACAGCGTCGCAACGTGCCTCGTGCGGGATCGGCTAGACCACGCGAAGAAACAACGAAGCGGCCTCTCCGCATCCATCCCCACGCTTCCAAGCGGCGGTAGCACCATCGCCGACATCGGCCGCAGATCGAAATCCCCATAGCCGTTGACTGTGCCCCGCGGGTTCCTTCCTCGGGGACTTTCCTACGCCTGCCGGCGCCCGAAACTCTTCACGAACTCGGTCATTCCTGAAGAATGAGCGCGACGACAAAAGCGGACTCGGGATTGGTCCTGCGAGCGGTTGTAGCGACCGGGTGCGCAATGCCGCTGCAGCACCGCTCACCTTGCATCCAATATTTCGACGAAATTCGTTCATGCTGAATTTACGGTCACAGTTTACTGGTGGTGGATCAAATGTGGGGGATCTGATTGCAGCGGGATTCGGAAGACAAAGACGCTTTTGCTGTCGCCGCGAACATCAAGAAATTGTCACGGCGCCAACTGCTCGAGGGCAGCATGGGGATCGGTGCCCTTCTGCTCAGCGCAGGGGCCGCAAGGACCGAAGACTCTGCCCACAGCATGCACGGCAACATGGACATGTCCCCTACGCTGGGGATGGTGCCGGACAAACCGGTTCCCGCCACGGATCAGCCGCTTGTCGAACCCGAGGTACGGCGGTCCGTCGATGGTGTGCTGAGCACGACCTTGCGGGCCGGTTATGCCTATCGGCAGATCGGCGGCGTCAGGCTCTATTTAAGGTCCTATGAAGGCGGCAGCCCAGGCCCCACCTTGCGCATGAAGCCCGGCGAAACGTTGCGCATCAAGCTCATCAACGATCTGCCGCCTAACCGGGACGCGCTTCCCGCCGACATCAGCCACCCGCATCAATTCAACAACACCAATTTCCACTTTCATGGCTCGCATGCGAGCCCAAGTGGCATTGCCGACAACGTCATGCGCTCGATGGCGCCCGGCTACACCTACGACATCGAAATCACGCTGCCGGACGACCACACCAGGGGCACCTACTGGTACCACCCCCACCATCACGGCAGTGCCGATGTCCAGATGTCGAGCGGAATGGTGGGCGCTGTCATCATCGAGGGCGATTTTGCCGATGTGCCCGAAATAGAAGCCGCCCGTGAGCGCCTGTTGGTTCTGACCCAGGTGGTCTACGACGCCAATGGCATGATCGAGGATTTTGAGACGCTGTTTCCGGAAACGGCAACACGATTTCTGGCGATCAACGGACAACGGCGGCCGATGATCGAGATGCGGCCCGGCGAAGTGCAGCGCTGGCGCATCCTTAACGCGGCCTATCAGGACGATATGCTGCTCGACCTGGAGAAGCACAACCTGCATGTCATCGCTTACGACGGCATCCAGCTCGGCGCCCTACAATCTTTCAAGCAGCTTCTGATCGCCCCGGGCCAGCGCGTCGATGTTCTGGTGCGGGCGGGACCGGCGGGCACCTATGCCCTGGATGCGGCGCCTTACGATCAGGGGCATCCGTCGCCGACAGGTCCTTTGGCAACGCTGGTGGTATCCGGGGAGCCGATGGACATGAGGTTGCCCGTTGCCTTGCCACCGCCGCCCCTGGAAACCATCGAGGATTCCGAAATCACCAACCGTCGCACGGTGACCTTGTCGGCAACCGCGCCCGAAGCGGATGCTGCCGGCCATTGGCAGGAATTCGGCTTCTTTATCGACGGCAAGAAATTCGATCCCACCCGCATCGATCAACGCGTGCAGCTCGGTGCGGTCGAGGAATGGACGATCGTCAACACGCATGAGCATGACGACCACGTCTTTCATATCCACACCAATCCTTTCCAGGTCGTGTCGGTCAATGGCAAGCCGCTTCCCGTGCCGCAATGGCGGGACACCGTGATCGTCGAACGCAAGGGCGGCACGGTCGTGTTCCGCTCCCGCTTCCTCGATTTTACCGGTGTCTACATGGTCCATTGCCACATGATGAACCATGAGGAGATGGGCATGATGCAGACCGTCGAAGTTTATAAGCCGTAGGCGGCACGCGATCATGAATCTGAGCACGGTCACCGAAGTCAAACGGCCGGCATCCTATGACGACATCGATGGTTGGCGGGACGGCTATTCGTGGCTGGCCGGGGGAACCTGGCTGTTCTCCGAGCCGCAGTTGTCGGTTGACACGCTGATCGATCTCGACGCCCTGGGTTGGGCGCCCCTTACGATGACCGAGGCCGGCCTCGATATCGCCGCGACTTGCCGTGTCGTTGAGCTGCACGACTTCGAAGGGCCGCCTGCATGGCGTGCAGTACCGCTGTTTCGGCAGACCATCGATGCGTTCCTGATGTCGTTCAAAATATGGAATGCCGCGACCATAGGCGGCAACGTGTGCATGTCGCTGCCCGCCGGGGCGATGATCTCGCTGACCGCGGCCCTCGAGGGCGTATGCACGCTGTGGCCGCGCGAAGGCGAGCCACGCGAGGTTTCCGTCGTCGACTTCGTGACCGGCAATCACCGGAACGTGCTACAGAAGGGCGAATTGCTGCGCAGTATCCGTTTGCCGGCGGCGGCATTGTCGAAACGCGCAGCCATGCGGCAGGTGTCGCTGACCAAATTCGGACGGTCGGCGGCTCTCATCATCGCCACGGTGGGCGACGGCGGCGCCGATTTCCTGTTGACGGTATCGGCCGCCACGCCGCGGCCGGTGCAGTTGCGCTTCGCTACCTGTCCATCGGCCAAGGAACTGCACCATGCCCTGGAGGCAAGATTGCCGCCGGATGCCTATTTTGACGACGTGCACGGATCGGCACCCTACAAGCGCCATGTCACGCATTATCTCGCCGAACAGATCCGTGCGGAGCTCGCATGACCCATTTCCATGTCAACGGCCGTAGTTATTCGGCCGAGCCGGCGGCTGGCCAATGCTTGCGCACTTTCTTGCGCGATCTCGATGTCTTCGGCGTCAAGAAAGGCTGCGACGCCGGCGATTGCGGCGCCTGCACCGTGCATATCGACGGCAAGCCGTTCCATTCCTGCTTGGTGCCGGCGTTCCGGGGCGAAGGCCGCCAGATCACGACGATCGAGGGTCTGGCTGCGGACGGCGAACTGCATCCGATGCAGAAGGCGTTTCACGATGCGCAGGCCTTCCAATGCGGGTTCTGTACCGCCGGCATGATCATGACGGCGGTGACGCTGACCGAGGAGCAGAAACGCGATCTGCCGCACGCGCTGAAAGGCAATCTCTGCCGCTGCACCGGCTATCGGTCGATCAACGACGCGCTGCATGGAAAATGCAACATCGAGGCGGACGTGGCCGGCAAGTCCCTCGGGGCCAGCCTGCCCAACCCATTCACCGAAGCCATCTTGACCGGCACGGCACGCTACACGATGGATCTCGCCGTCGAGAACCTGCTGCACCTGAAGGTCATGCGCTCGCCGCATGCCCATGCGCGTATCGTCTCCATCGACCGCCGCGCCGCGCTCGCCGTACCGGGCGTCGTCGCGGTCTATACGTGGGAAGATGTGCCCGGGCGCCTGTTCAGTTCGGCCTTGCACGAAGATCATCTTGTCGACCCCGATGACATAAGGCTGCTCGACAACGTCGTGCGTTTCGTCGGCCAACGGGTTGCCGCCGTGGTCGCGGTAACGGAGGCGGCGGCGGAAGCGGGTTGCCGGGCGCTTCACGTGGATTACGAAATCCTGCCGGCGGTCTTCGATCCGGTCGTGGCCGTGCAGCCTGGAGCTCCGCTGCTGCACGACAAGGACGCGGTCACCTCCGGCAACAATATTTTCTGCACGCTGCAAGGTGAAATCGGTGATATCGCCAAAGGCTTCGAGCAGGCCGACGCGGTGCATGAGCAGACCTACTCGACCACCCGCGTGCAGCACGTGCATCTTGAGACGCATGGATCAATCGCCTGGAGAGGCGAGGATAATCGCTGGCACGTCCGCACGAGTTCGCAGGCGCCGTTCGCGGCGCGGCAGAAGCTCGCCTACGTCATGGGAATTCCGCCACGCGATCTGCATGTGTTCACCGAGCGTGTCGGGGGAGGGTTCGGCGGCAAGCAGGAAATGGTCTCGGAAGATCTCGTGCTGTTCGCCACGATGAAACTGGGGCGCCCGGTGAAGTGGGAGTGGACCCGCGAGGACGAATTCATCGGCGCCACCACGCGCCACCAGATGACCACAAGGGTAAAGATTGGCGCGCGCAAGGACGGCACCCTGACGGCGCTTGACGTAGAGGTTTTCTCCAACACGGGCGCTTATGGCGGGCATGGGAGCGAAACCCTGGCTGCCGCAATGGCGACCCCGATCGCAGCCTATCGCTGCGCCAACAAAAAGGGCATCGGACACGCCGTCTACACCAACATGACGCCGGCCGGCGGGTTTCGCGGCTACGGCGCTTCGCAAACCACCTTCGCGGTGGAATGTGCGATCGACGAGCTTGCAAGAATGCTCGGCATCGACCCGTTCGAGATGCGGCGCAAGAATGTGGTTCTGCCGGGCGACAACATCGAATCGATATGGAAGGAACCCAGCGACGCCAGCTTCGGCAGCTATGGCATCGGGGAATGTCTCGACATCGTCGAGCGAGAACTGAAGAACGGCAACGGCGTCGCCAAGCCCGATGGAGCGGATTGGGCGGAGGGCGAGGGTGTCGCATTGGCAATGCTTGAATGCGGCCCGCCAACCGAGCATCGCTCGGGCGCGGAGATGCGACTGCTGCCGGACGGGAGCTACCATCTCGCCTGCGGCTCGACCGAAATGGGCAACGGCATCACCACCGCGCACAAGCAGATTGCCGCTTCGATATTGGGTACGCGCGCAGATGACATCGATATCATCAACGCCGATACGGATCGCACGCCCTATGACACAGGCACCTTTGCGAGCACCGGAGTCGTGGTCGGCGGCAAGGCGGTCCACCTGGCAGCCGAGGCCATGTCCGCCGACATCCTCGACTTCGCCAGTCGCCACACAGGCATGGCCGTCGACCAATGCCGCCTCGACCACGACGGCGTCATCTGCGGCAACCAGCGAATCCTGCTCAGCGATCTGCATGCGGAGGGCGCGAAGGTAGACCATCGTTTCTCGGTTAGTCGCCGTGCCTATCTTTCGCCGCGCACGATCGCCTTCAACGTGCATGGGGTGCGGCTTGCGGTGCATCGCATGACCGGCGAAATCCGCGTGCTGCACAGCGTGCATGCGGCCGATATCGGCCGGCCCATCAACCCGATGCAGTGCCGCGGCCAGCTCGATGGCGCGGTTGCGATGGGGTTTGGCTGGGCGCTGATCGAAAACATGGTTCACGACAACGGCCACATGGTGAACCCGCAGTTGCGCAACTGCCGCATCCCGACGTTTGCCGACACGCCGCATACCGATATCTTCTTTGCCGACACGACCGACACGATCGGGCCTCTCGGCGCGAAGTCCCAGGGCGAGTGCGGTATCAATCCGGTGGCGCCCGCCGTCTCGAATGCCCTGGCCAGTGCCACGGGCGTACGGTTCGCTCATCTGCCGTTCACGCCCGATCGCCTGTTCTCTAAACTCAGTCCCGCAGCATGAGCGATGCGGCAAGCAGCGTCAGCATCGTCACGCAAACCTGCGTTAGGCCCGAATTCGCCGAAGCGTTCGCTCGCTGGCAGGGCGAAACAAGCCAGGTGATCTCCGGCTTCCCCGGGTTCATCGAGCAACAGCTCATGCCGCCGCACCCACCGCTGCAAGTCGACTGGGTGATCCTGCAGCGTTTCGCCAGTCTGGACGATGCCAAGCGATGGCTGGGCTCGTCCGAACGGCAATCCCGCATCGAAGGCGCCACCCACATGTTCGTGGGGCGCGACGACGTTCACATCGTGCGCGACGATGCCAGTGCGGCGCGCACGGCGCCGGTCTCCGCGGTGATCAGTACGCGGGTGAAGCCCGGCATGGAAGCCGAATACCGGAAATGGGAGCAGAAGATCGCCGCGGCGCAGTCGAAGGCGGTGGGTCTGCAAGGCTATCGCTTCGAGCCGGCTGTGCCGGGCGTGCAGGAGGACTTCGTCGCAATCCTACGCTTCGACAGCGAGGCCAATCTGGAGGCCTGGCTCAGCTCGCCCGAACGACGCCGGTTGCTCGACGAAGCCGCGCCGTTGACGGCGGAGTTCCATACGCGCGTGGCGGAAAACGGCTTCGAACAATGGTTTCGAGACGCTACGCCTCGGGGTGCGCCGCCGCCCGCAGCGTGGAAGATGAACATGATCGTCCTTTTGACGCTCTACCCGGTCGTCTTCCTTTGGAGCCTGTTGGTGGGGACGCCAATTCTGACAGGGACGCTGAACCTTAGTTTCCCGATCGCGTTGTTCATTGGCAACGCCTTCAGCGTCATTCTCACCTCCCATCTGGTGCCGTGGAGCGCCAAGCGGCTCAGTTGGTGGCTGACACCGCCAAAGGCCGGGCGAACTCTCGTTGACCTACGGGGCGCTACTTTGCTGGTCGCGAGCTATACCATCATGATCCTGGTGTTCTGGAAGGGTTCATAGGTGGCTGGTGCGGCCAGTGTTGGTGGTCGGCACTGACCCTCGATAGCCGCTTCAAGTCAGATGCGTCGGACACCATCATCGCCTTCGACCTGACCGGCGGCGAGAAGGCGGAGGCGCCGCATTTCCCCATCCTGCTCGGCATCGGGCCGGACGCCGCGGGAGCCACAGGCATAGCCCCGGTCATCCCGAAAGAGTAACGGAAAGGACAGGCCCGCCTACTTCGCCAAGGTTCTCTACAAGGCCCGAGCCCGTATCGAACAGGGCGTCGGCCTCGTCAAACGCTTAAAGTGCGTCGCCCTGCGATGTGAAAAAACAGAACGCAACTATCGATCAATTACAAGCTTCGCCGCTGGAAGGTCGGGCAGGTGGAGAGCGCCTTGCGAGCGGTTCCCGAGGTGGCCTCGACTCATTCGACGATCAATACCGGCAGCGGCATGGGCAAGCACAAGGCCGCCATCCTTGTCGGCCTCGCGCCGCCGGAGGAGCGCAAGCACACGTCGGTCATGCTGGCGGAGCCGATCCGCCAGCGCCTCGCTGCCATTCCGGGCATCGATATCTCGATCATCCAGGAGACACTCGGCGGCGGGGCGAGCCCGATCCAGCTCAGCGTGCTGGGAGACGATCGAGCCGTCCTGGAAAAGGTCGCCACCGACCTCGCGGCCGGCATGCGCCTGATACCGGGGATGGTCGACATCAATTCCAGCACCGCCGACGCCAAATCCATCCTCTCGGTCCGGCTGAAGCGGGAACAGGCAAGCGACCTCGGCGTCGGCGTTCCCGAACTGGCGGGAACGCTCGCGCCGCTGGTGGCCGGGGCCGTGGTCTCGACATGGACGGATGCGCGCGGCGAGAGCCATGACATCGTCGTGCGGCTTCCCCACGACCAGCGCGCCAATCCCGCCGCCATCAAGGAGTTGACGATAACGACGCCGGGCGCCGACGCCAATGGCAATCCGCTGATGGCACGCCTCGATCAGGTCGCCGAGATCGAACAGGTTCCCGGCGCGTCCGGAATCCGGCGTCTCGGTCTGTCGCAGGAAGTCCTGATCTCGGCCGATGTCTCCGGCCGCGCCGTCGGGGACGTCATGGCCGAGCTGGAGGCCCTCATTGCCGCGCAGGACTTGCCGACGGGCTACCGGATCAAGTTCGGCGGCGACGCCGAGGATATCGGGAAGGCCGGTGCCAGCATGCTCAAGGCGCTGATCATGGCGGTGATCTTCATCTATGTCGTGCTGGCCTCGCAATTCGGGAGCTTCACGCAGCCGCTCGCCATCATGGCGGCGCTGCCCCTGTCGCTGGCGGGCGTGCTGCTCGGCCTCATGATCGCGGGCAGCACCTTCAACATGTTCTCGATGAGCGGATTCATCATGCTCATGGGCATGGTCGCCAAGAACGCATGCCGTGATTGGCGGGCTCGTCAGCTCGACGGGCCTGACGCTGGTCGTGGGTCCCGTCATCCTTTCCTGCATCGACAACCTGACGCGCCGGCTTTCCCGGTCCCGACGGGCCTGTCTCCTAGCCAGCATGGAGGCGAGACGATGACGCGCAAAGGGCTGCACCGCCTTGTCATGCGCCTGCTTTTATCCGTCGTCCTGATGGGCCTACTTATTGGAGGGCCGCTGGTTCTTCTGCTCTTCGTCGAAGGGCGGTTTGCCTGAGCGCACGAACCTCACGGAAGCGCTGCCACGTAATGCCGTTGCAATGCTTCGCCCGCAGAGTAGCATTGCCGATAAAGCGCACCGGCAGCGGGACGATTAACACGACGAAGGCATAGGCCAGCACCACTGCCAGAGGCTTTGCACCGACGAAGCGCAGAAAGCGAAAGAACGAAAGGTCGAGCGTCGGCCGGGTGGGCACCCGTTCGATCAGTCCGAAGGCGGCGAAAGGCAGCAAGGTGGCCTGCATCACGTCGCCCACGTCAATCTAAAAAATATTAACCCGCTTGAGAGTGAATGTTGACATGTGCTTGCATTGAGGTCATTGAAGGCATTGCCAATTCAAACGGGGATGACTTGGCGAGGGAGGATTTGCGGGCATGTCACGTTCTGTGGGGTTTCTCGGAATAGGGAGAAACGTGCCAGCCATCCCTGTTTCTGAGGCGCCGGCGGAAGCTGGCAGAGATATTTTGCCTGCCGGAGGTTCGAATAGCTTCCAAGTCGGCGATCTAACCGGCGTGTTCGGCGAAGAGCTGATCCAGTGTCATCGCTCGGCGCTAAAGAGTCGCGAAAACAATGCGTCAAGCAAGTGGCCTGCAAATCTGGGGCACGATGGATGATGATCGACGCTGCCATGCAGACCTATGCGCTGACGATCGACAAGTTCCTTGACCACGCAGCGAGGTGGCATTCCGACACAGAAGTGGTAACTGCACGCGCTGATGGCCCTAACGCGCGCATCGGCTATGCGGCATTGAAGGAGCGAGCCCAGCGCCTATCCGACGTGCTGGCAGGGTTGGGTGTTGGCGCTGGGCAGTGCATCGCCACCCTCGCCTGGAACAGCCAAGCCCACCTCGAGGCGTGGTTTGGCATCATGGGCATGGGCGCGGTGTGCCATACGCTAAACCCTAGACTGACCGCCGGTCAGACGGCCTCGATGCTTTTGCAGTCGTCAGCGGAGATCCTCGTTGTCAGCGCCGATCTGCTGCCGCTGGCGCGCGAAATTGCCGGCAAGGCGCCCTTGCGGCACATACTGACGATCGACGGCGACGCCGACGGATGGGCAGGTGGACCTCCCGTGCGATCGCTCGAAGGATTGCTTGCCGAGGTGGAGCCGGACTTTGTCTGGGGGTGCTTCGATGAGAATACGGCGTCGGGCCTGTGTTTCACATCCGGTACAACCGGCGAACCAAAAGGCGTGATGTACACGCATCGTTCCAACTATCTTCACACGCTGCGCCTCCTTCAGGCGGATGTATTTGGCATAACGGCCCGCGACGCTGTTCTTCCGGTGGTGCCTATGTTTCATGCCAATGCCTGGGGCATGCCGTTCGCGGCGCCCGCGGCCGGCGCTAAACTGGTGCTTCCCGGGCGCCATTTGGACGGCGCCAGTCTTGCCCGGCTGATCGCGGCGGAGGGCGTGACGGTGGCGTCGGCGGTCCCGACGGTCTGGCTGGGACTGGTGGAGCATCTGGAGGCCGAAGGCGGCGAACTACCGTCGCTGAAGCGCATCGCGGTTGGCGGATCGCCGATGCCGCCGGCGCTGATGGAGCGGATCGAGCGGCGGCTCGATGTCACCGTGCAGACCAGTTGGGGCATGACCGAGCTGTCGCCCCTGGGGACGATGGCGCCGCCGGCCTCTGCACGGCGCAATGCCGCGCTGTCGGGCCGACCAGCCATCGGCCTGGACCTGCTGCTGACCGACGCAGAGGGCCGCGCCTTGCCACAGCAGCGCAACGTGGAGGGGTATCTTCGGGTGCGCGGTTCAGCCGTGGTCGAACGCTATCTGGGGCAGAGCGAGAGGGCTATCGATGCCGCCGGCTGGTTCGATACGGGCGATCTGGCCCGTATCGATGGCGAGGGCAATCTCATGATCACCGGCCGCGCCAAGGACCTGATCAAGTCCGGTGGAGAATGGATCAATCCTGCTGAGATCGAGGCGATCGTCAGTTCGCTGCCGCAGGTTTCGCTTGCCGCCGTCGTCGGGCGGAGCGATGCCAAATGGGGGGAGCGGCCGATACTGCTGGTCGAGATGAGCAAGGGCGAAGCGTTGACGGACGCGGAATTGCTGGAATCATTGCGGGGACGCGTGGCATCGTGGTGGATACCGGACGAAGTCGTGCGGCTACCGAAGATGCCAACAGCGGCGACGGGAAAGATCGACAAGATGCGGCTAAGGTCGCAATACGGCCAGGCCTGAGAGCCTGTCTGGAAATGGATGAGGGCGGGCTGCAAACGATGTTTTGCTGCGCTCCGATGCTCACGTACTTAATGCACGCTCCGCTTCGGCGCTCGTAAAACACCGTTTTCGCCTCACCCTGATCCATTTCCAGACAGGCTCTGAGTCAAGGATACGGAGAACTGCAATGAGAGAAGCCGTCATCGTCAGCACCGCCCGCACCGGGATCGGCAAGGCGTACAGAGGGGCGCTCAACGCGACCAAGTCGCCGACGCTGGTCGGCCACGTGCTCGATCACGCGATCCGACGCGCCGGCATTGATGCGGGTGAGGTGGAGGATTTCGCGCTGGGAACGGTTCTCGCCGCAGGCACGGCCGGAATGAACCTCGCCCGCAATTCGGTGTTTGCAGCTGGTGCGCCGGCAACGGTGTCGGGGCAGACCATCGACCGGCAGTGCGCGTCCGGGCTTATGGCGATTGCGACGGCGGCCAAGCAGATCATCGTGGACGGGATGGATATTGTGGCGGCGGGCGGGCAGGAGAACATTTCGGCCGTCCAGGACCGCTATCTTTCCTGGGTGGGCGAAGAGGCCGATCCCAATGTCATCGCCAAGGTGCCGCATGCCTACATGCCGATGCTTGGAACGGCGGAGTTCGTGGCAAAGAAGTATGGGGTCAGCCGGGAGGCGCAGGATAACTATGCGCTGCAGTCCCAGCAACGGACCGCCGCCGCGCAGCGGGCCGGCCGGTTCGATGACGAGATCGTGCCGTTCAGCACCACGACGATGGTGAAGGACAAGGATACGGAAGTGGTGTCGCGGCGGCCGGTGACGCTCGAGCGCGATGAAGGCAACCGGCCGCAGACCGCTATGGAGGACCTCGCGAGGCTGAAGCCGGTGATCGAGGGCGGCGTTATCACCGCGGGCAACGCGAGCCAGCTTTCGGACGGGGCGTCGGCATGTGTCCTGATGGAGGCCAAGCTTGCGGAAAGACGCGGGCTTCAGCCGCTCGGCATTTACCGCGGCATGACGGTGGCGGGATGTCCGCCGGAGGAGATGGGGATCGGTCCGATCTACGCGGTTCCGAAGCTGCTCGAGCGACACGGCCTGACGGTTGGCGATATCGGGCTGTGGGAACTCAACGAGGCTTTTGCCGTGCAAGCGCTGTATTGCCGCGACCATCTCGGTATCGACCCGGCGCTCTACAATGTCGACGGCGGCGGCATCTCGATCGGCCATCCCTATGGCATGACAGGCGCGCGCCTCGTTGGCCATGCGCTGATTGAAGGAAGGCGGCGCGGGGCGAGATACGTTGTCGTTACCATGTGCATCGGTGGCGGCATGGGGGCAGCAGGATTGTTCGAGGTCGCTTAGGCGGGGTGGGAAACAACCTGCCATCATCTTGGAATTTTGAAGGGCGTAGACGTTGAGCGAGCAAAAACCATCCCGGCGCAAAGGCTCCACCAAGGCCGAGCGGCGCGCGGAGATGACCGAGCAGATTCTGGACGCGGCGGAGCTCCTGTTCTCGCGGCACGGGCTCTATGGGGTCACCCTCAAGGATGTGGCCAAGCAGGTCGGCGTGCACCACACGCTGATGAACTATTATTTCCAGGACAAGAAGGCGTTGTTCGACGCCGTCTTCGCGCGGCGCGCCGTTGTCACCAGCGAGCGGCGCATGCGCATGCTGGAGGAGTATGAAAAATCCTCCGGTGGAAAGCCTGCCGTCGAGGGCGCGCTGCACGCCTTCCTCGACACGGATCTCGATCTCTACACGGAGGGCGGCGAGGGCTGGAAGAACTATGCCGCGCTCGGCGCCCAGGTGGCGAATACGCCCGAATGGGGGGCAGAACTGATGGACCAGCATTTCGACCCGGTGGTGCTGCGCCTGATCGGCCTGCTCAAGCAGGCGCTGCCCGACGCTGCAGACGCGGACATTTTCTGGGGCTATCACTTCGTGACCGGCGCGCTGATGCTGACGCTGGCGCGGACCGGCCGCATAGACAAGCTTTCGAACGGACTCTGCCGTTCCGACGACTATGCGGCCGTGAAGGAGCGAATGGCGAAGTTCATGGCGGCGGGTTTCCTGGCGATCTGCCGGGGGGAGTGGCCTTCCTAGGCACAAGGTGAGCGCTCTGTCCTTTTTCGGGCAGTAGCGCTCGGATGTGCAAAGAATGCTTGCGGCGATTTAACTAATTATCTAGTGAGTGAATGGAATGACGACGGGTGCTGAAGAGGTCGCAATGAAGCTGGGAGGGCGCGTCGCGATTGTCACCGGAGCCGGCAGCGGCCTGGGGCGCTCGCATGCGCTGACGCTTGCCCGGCTCGGTGCGAAGGTGGCCGTCAACGATGTGAGCCTCGCGTCGGCAGAGTGCGTGGCCGATGAGATCAGGCAAGCAGGTGGCGAGGCGATCGGCTTCGATACTTCGGTGACGAACGAGGCACGGGTCGGCGACATGATCGCCCGGACCATGGAGACCTGGGGCCGCGTCGATATTCTCATCAACAATGCCGGCATCCTGCGCGATCGCAGCTTTGCCAAGATGACCATGGCCGAGTTCCGCGAGGTCATAGACGTGCATCTGATGGGATCGGCGATCTGCACCAAGGCGGTGTGGGAGATCATGCGTGAACAGCGCTTCGGCCGTGTGGTGATGACGACGTCGTCCTCCGGGCTCTACGGCAGTTTCGGGCAGGCGAACTACGGCGCCGCCAAGATGGCGCTCGTCGGCTTGATGCAGACGCTGGCGATCGAGGGCGAGAAGTACGGGATCAAAGTCAACTGCATCGCGCCGACAGCTGCCACGGCAATGACGCAGGGCATATTGTCCGACGATGCGCTTGCGCGCTTCTCGCCGGAACTCGTCAGTTCGGGGCTCTTGGCGCTGGTTAGCGAAGATGCGCCGACACGTTCGATTTTGTGCGCCGGTGCGGGCCATTTCGCGCGGTCGAACGTGACGCTGACGCAGGGCCTCCACATTGGCGGCGGCGAGCAGGCGGCCGAGCGCGTGGTCACCAACTGGGAGCGGATCGGTGACCGTGTGGATGAACTCGTGCCCGGTTACGGTGTGATGCAGTTAGAACGCGAACTGGCCAGCGCCGGGGGTACGGGAAGCATGAGGACCGCCAGGGGCTAGGGCGGCAAGGCAACGGGCTGACGGCATTCGGAGGAAGCCGCTGGATCTGACGCCGAAGCGCCGTCGGCGCGATGGGGAAGAAGGAGGACGACGGAAGCCGCATCATGCGGACCCGTCAGTTGTCGGAGGGACCGGTTTATCCGGGTTCGCCGAGGGGAGGAGAGGCCGATGAGGAAGCAGGTCCGATCGACTGCATTCGCGTTGCCGCCGGCATGACCATGCCGGACAATGCAGCGACGGTCGCCGTGCCGACTGCCCAGAGGGGGGTCGGCAGGAAGAACATGCTGGAGCGCGTGGTCGCGGTCGCGACGCTGGCGCTTATCGTTGTCTTTGCCTTTGCTATCGACGGCTTCGCGACGCTCGGCAACCTCCTCGTCATCCTGTCGAATTCCGCCTCGCTGGCTATACTCAGTTGCGGCATGGCCGTGGTTATCATTTCGCGGGGGCTGGACCTGTCGCTGATCGCGCAGATGGTGGCCGGGGCGACCGTTTTCGGCATCCTGATCAGCAGCGGCGTGACCGCGCCAGTCGCGATGCTCGTGGCTATCGTCGCCATGGTGTTCACCGGCTTCGTCAACGCCTGGCTGATCGCCTATGTCGAGATCCCAGCCATGCTGGCGACGTTGGCGTCGTCGATGTTCGTGGTCGGCCTGCTCCGCTTTGCCGTTCTGCGCGGCGAGTTCCTGCTGCTCCTGCCCAAGTCCGATCCGACGGTGGCTTTCCTGGCCGGCGACGTGCTGCCAGGACTGTCGATGCCGGTCGTGTTGATGGTGGCGGTGCTGGCGGCAAGTTGGTTCCTGCTCAACCGCTCGTCTACGGGGCGCGTAATCTATGCCATGGGCGACAATTTTCTGGCGGCACGCCTTGCCGGACTGTCCGTGCGCACGACGACCATCGCCGTCTATGTGTTTGCCGGGCTCACGGCCCTTGTGGCGGGACTGATCACTTCGGCCGCCAGCGGGGCGGTGGATTTCCGTACCGTGACCAATGGCACGCTGCTGTTCGATGTCATCCTCGTGGTGGTGCTGGGCGGCATTCCGCTGAGGGGAGGTCGCGGCGGTATACGCAACATCATTGTCGGCGTCGCACTGATCGCTGTGCTGCGCAACGGCATGACGCTGATGAATTTCACGACGCAGACGCAGGATATGCTCAAGGGGCTGGTCCTGCTGATGGCTGTTGTGACCGACAATTATCTGAATCCCAGAGACACGGAGACCGACACGGTCGGCGATCTCTGACGATGCCACAGTCAACACGGGAGGAAAGCATGTTGCATAAATTGGGAAGCAAGTTTCGAACAATGGCGGTGAGTGCGCTGATGGGCGCTTGCGCGCTCGTCGGCACGAGCGTCGGGGCTCAGGCGGATATGAATCTCGCCGGCAAGAAGGTGATCTTCGTGCCGATCGCGATGGGCATCTCGCTGACCGAGGGATGGGCGCGCCGCATGCGCGAGCACGCGGCCACCTACGGCTACACGGTCGATGTGCGTGACGCCGCCTTCAATACGGGCGCAATGACCGAACTGGTAGCCAAAGCGATCAGCGAGAAGCCGGACGTGCTGGTGGTGCACAATCCGACGGTCCAGTTGCTGGCGCGCCAGATCAAGCAGGCCGAGTCGGAAGGCATCAAGGTCCTGCAGATCAACCTGCAGTCCAACCAGCCTTCGAGTGCCTTCGTCGGCGCGAACTGGGAGCGTATCGGCCGCGAGATCGCCGAAGACATCGTCAAGGAATGCGGCGCCGGCAGCGGTAAGTCCGGAAAGGTCGCCATCATCCCGGGCCAGCTCACCGCCGCCGACAGCGTGATCATGAACGAGGCGGCGTTCAAGGTGTTCGAGCAGCACAAGGAAATCCAGGTCGTGTCGAACCAGGCTTCCGACTGGGAGCCGGAAAAGGCGCGCCAGATCACCGCGACCGTGCTGCAGCAGCATCCGGACCTGTGTGCCGTCTTCGGCCACTGGGATGTCCATACGATGGGCGCGGGCAATGCGGTGAAGGACGCCGGCAAGGCCGACTCCGTGCTGGTCTACTCGACCGGCGGCGGCGACTCCGTGGCCTGCAAGGCGATCGAGGACGGCGTCCAGGATCGTATCTGGAGCTACGATGCCGACGGGCAGGGCCGCGACGCCGGCACCATGATCGACCTGCTGCTGCAGGGCGCGGCCGCGGCGGATGGCTCCATGCTGATCGCGGAATCGCCGCTGAAGATCATCAAGGCCGGCGACGGCTACGATCCGACGCTCTGCTGGAAGATGTGACGGCAACGCCGCTTCCCGTCCGCGCAAGCGGTTCTCTCGCGGGGCTTTCAGGAGCCCCGCGTCTCCCCTCCAGTGGAAAGCCGTGATGGCCGCCGATATCGATTTTGCCAGTCTGCCGAGGCAGCGCGTGCCGCGTATCGTGCTGTCGCCGCGCCGCATCGCTGCCGATGTCCTGTCCAAGGGCTGGGTGGAAAGCCTTATTCCGTTCGTTGCGCTTGTGTGCGTGGTCGTGGGCGTGCAACTGACGACGGACGGCTACTTTGCTGCATTGAACCTGCGCAACCTTGCGCAGTACGCGGCTGACGGCGGCCTCGTGGTGCTGGCGTTGCTGATCGTGGTGGCGGCCGGCGGCATCGATCTTTCGGTCGGCTCCAACTTCGCCATGTCGGCCTTTGTGGCGCTGTTCTGCTTCCACATCCTGCAACTGCCGGTTCCGGTCGTGCTGGTGGTCACACTGGCTACTGGCGCCGCGGTTGGCACCGCCAACGGCGTTATCGCCGGCCTTCTCGGCTGTGGTGCGCTGCTGACTACGCTCGGCACAATGATCACAACGCGCGGTCTGTTCACGCTCGCCTCGCAGGCGCAACTCGTCGAGATCTCCTCGTCGGCGCGCATGGATGATCTCTGGGACTGGATCGGCTTCGAGAAGGTTTTGACCTTGCCGATCGGATTCTGGGCGTTGCTCATCGTCGCGGTGCTGGTGCTGGTAATGTTCCGCCAGACCCGGTTCGGCTGGCACATTCTGGCTGTCGGCGGCAACCGCAAGGCGGCGCGCCATGGCGGCATTCGTGTCCGGGCAACGATCTTCCTCGCCTACACGCTTGCCGGCCTGATCGTCGGGCTGGCCGGCTTCCTCTATGCCGCGCGGCAGAACAGCGTCGGTTCCGACACCGGCATCGGCATGGAGTTCTTCGTGCTGACGGCGCTGGTGGTGGGCCTCGGCGGCTTTGTGCCGGGGCGGGGCGCGGTGGTTTCCGTTCTGATCGGCTTCGCCACCGTCTACATTCTGAACAATGCGATGATCAATGCCGGCTTCCGCGGCGACTTCGTCCAGCTTTCCATGGGCGCGATCATCATCCTGATCCTCGCCATCGACGTAAAATTCCGCAAGAATCGGCACCGGCTGCTGGCCTCGACCTATCTCGATCCCGTCGCCTTCGACGCTGGCGAAGTGAAGGGTATGCGCGGGCTGATGCCGGACGAGACCGCGCCGAAGCTGAAGGCCGCTGAGATCCTCGCGGCGGGACAAGTGGACGGGCCGGAGGATGTACTGCTCGATGCGGCCGGCAATATCTATTGCGGCAGCCGCGACGGCTATCTCTACAGGATCGCCGCGCCGAACCATGCCAAAGCCGAGGTCTTGGCCAAGATCGGCGGCCGGCCGCTGGGGCTCGCCCTCGACCGCGAGGGCCGCATCGTCGCTTGCGTTGCAGGCATGGGGCTGGTGCGGGTGACCATGGACGGCAAGGTGGAACTCTTGACTGACCAGACCGAACGCAGCCTGTTCAGCGTGCAGGACGACACGACGATCCGCATGGCCGATGACCTCGACATCGCGCCGGATGGCACGATCTATTTCACCGACGCGACCAAGCGCTACGATATCGAGAACTGGGGCCTCGACCTACTGGAAGGCAGGCCGAATGGCCGCCTGCTCTCCTTCGATCCGGCGACGAGAAAGACGCGGACCGTTTGCGACAATCTCCTCTTTCCCAACGGTGTGTGTCTAACCCATGACGGGCAGTATTTGCTGGTGGCGAGCACGTGGGACTGCTCGATCCTGATCTTCGATCTCAAGCGGCTCTCCGACGGACCGCGCGTCTTCGTGAGCGGCCTGCCGGGCTATCCCGACAATGTCAACCGCGCTTCGGATGGCGGGTACTGGGTCGCGCTGGCGGGCATGCGCAATCCGGTCTTCGATCAGGCGATGCGGCATCCAGGCCTGCGCCGGCGCATGACAATGCGCGTCCCGCCGACCAACTGGCTGTTCGGCAATCTCAACATCGGCGGCGTGCTGAAGGTCGATAGCCAAGGCAAGGTGGTCGATGCGCTTTGGGATGTGCCGGACGGCCCACTCTACATGATCACCTCAATGCGCGAGCATGAGGGCGCGCTCTATCTCGGCGGCGTCACCAACGACAAGATTGGCCGTCTGAAGCTCGACGGCGCCAATCCCGCTTGGCGAGCGCCGGACAGCTATTGGGGGCGCGCGAGATGATGCCGTTCTTCCGGGCGAGGCGACAGGAGCCTCCGGCGATGACGCTGGAGGGCGTGCTTGGCCCCAATGGCCGGCTTGATGCTGTGGAGGGTATGAGGGTCGAAGCGCCCGATGCGGTATGCGTTTCCACGGACGGCAGGCTGTTGTTCAGTTCGGGCAAGCGTGTGATGGCGTTACGGGCTTGGGGTCGCGAGCCTGAAACCTTCGCGGCATTCGCTGCATCTGTCACCGCGCTTTCGCAGAGCCCCGGCGGCCTGGTCGCCGTCGGGCTCGCCGGTGGAGGCGTTGCCGTCCTCGATGCCTCGGGAAAGTCGATCGATGGCTGGCTCCTTCCAGGCGGTCGCCTCGCATCCGTGGCGGACTGCGCATTCAATTCCGAGGACGAATTGCTGCTGGTCGATTGCGGCTACGGGGCGAACGATCATGTGCTTGCACAGGCCGCCTGGGACGATGAGGCGCGTGGCCAACTCGTGGCGCTGCGCCGGTCCGGCGAGACGCGCATCATCACCCCCGGCCTGCACTCTCCAATGGGTGTCGCCTTCGACGCACAGGGTGGGGCGTTGGTGTCCCTGCTCGAACGCGCCAGCATCGTCGATGCCTCCGGAAAAGTCCGGCAGTCGGGTTATCCCGGTTATCTTGGCCGCCTGCGGAAAACTCCGACCGGCTACGCACTCGCCTGCCTGTCGCGGCGCGATCCGCTGATCGAGTTCCTCAAGACTGAGCGCGGCTTTATCGCCGAGATGAAGGCTAAGATCGCGCCGCGCCACTGGATCGCGCCGCGCGCCAATCCGGAATTCAGCCACGACTTTCCGATCGAGTTGGGCGCCACGCGACTGTTCGGCGAGGTTAAGCCATGGGCGCCGTCCTTCTCCTACGGTCTGCTCATCGAGATGGATGAGGGGCTGATGCCCGTTAGCTCCGCCCAGTCGCGCGCCAATGGCCTGCGCCACGCGATCTGCGACGTAACGGCGTGGAATGGCGACCTCATCGCTGTCAGCAAGGCCAGCGGCGAGATATTGAACCTCGGAGCGGGGACATGACCGCAACGACAGCGCGACCCGTCATCAGTCTCGAAAACGCGACCAAGACCTATGGCGGTATCGCGGCGCTGGCCGAGGTCAGTTTCGAGCTTTTTCCCGGTGAGATCCATGCGCTGGTGGGCGAGAACGGCGCCGGCAAGTCGACGCTCTGCAAGCTGATCGCCGGCGTCATCGCGCCGACGGACGGCGTGCTGCACGTCGATGGCGAGGTGGTCGCGTTCGCCGCGCCAAAGGATGCGAGCGCGCGGGGCATCTCGATGGTCTATCAGGAAACGAGCCTGGTCCCTCAGCTGACCGTGGCGCAGAACATCGTGCTTGGCCGCGAGCGGGCATTCAATTCGGTCCGCAAGGTGCGCAACGCTGCCCGGCAAATCCTACAGCGGCTGAACTTCAAGGTCGATCCCTTTCAGCTCGCGGGCTCGCTGTCGGCCGCCAAGCGGCAGATGGTGGAGATCGCGCGGGCGGTGTTCAACGAGGCGCGGGTCATCATCCTCGACGAGCCCACCGCGGCGCTGACGCCGGAGGAGACCGAGCATCTGTTCGATCTCATGCGGTCGCTGCGGCGCAGCGGCGTGGCGATGATTTTTATCAGCCATGCGCTGGAAGAGGCGCTGAAGCATGCCGACCGCATCTCCGTGCTGCGCAACGGGCGGATGATGGTCACCGGCCCGGCAGGCGAGTTCGATCGGGCCAAACTGATTCGGCACATGATCGGCGAGGAGTTGAACGAACAAGGCGGTGGACCCGCCGCGGCCCGTGCGCCGCGTTCGGCCGTGCCTGTGCTGCGGGTCGAAAACATCCGCATGGGCTCGATGGTCAACAACATGTCGTTCTCGATCTTCCCGGGCGAGGTCACCGGCATTGCCGGGCTGATTGGGTCGGGCCGCAGCGAGGTGGCCAAGGTGATCATGGGCCACACCAAGCGAAATTTCGGCGGGGGCCGCATCTGGCTGCACGGCCGCGAGGTGCGGTATGCGATCCCCGCCCAGGCGGTCGCCGACGGGATCGCCTATATCAGCGAGGACCGTAAGCTCGACGGCTTCTTCGAGACGCTGAGCGTGGCCGACAATATCGGGCTCGGCTGGCTGGCGAAGTTCGGCCGGCGCACGTTGCTGGCGCCGCTCGGCCGCATGCGTCGGGTGGCGCGCGAGTGGGAGGAGCAGCTCTCGATCCGCCGCATCGGCGTCAATCAGCCGGTGCTGCATCTCTCCGGCGGCAACCAACAGAAGGTGGTCATCGCCAAGTCGCTGGCGCAGGAGCCGAGGCTGGTGATCTTCGACGAGCCGACCCGTGGTGTCGACGTCGGCGCCATCGCCGAGATCAGGCGGATTATCAGGAGCATCGCCGACAGCGGCGCCGGCGTCATCCTGATTTCGTCATACTTGCCGGAAATACTCGACCTCTCCGACCGCATCCTGGTGGCCAAGAGTGGCACCATAGCCGCCGAATTCTCGCGCGCCGAAGCGACGGCGGAGCGGATTTTGCACGCCGCGGTTCACTAAATGTCTAGTCCCTGGATGTGGTAGTGCATCATTGAACCTAAGCCGTTAGATGCTGGATCGGGCGCAGATCTGGTCGCGCCAGCAGGTGAATGAGCCTTTCCGAGGAAATAGTTTTCTACGTTTCGGAGCCTCCAAAAAGTTTGCGACAGAACCCGGCGCTCGCGATCAGCCTTCCCTGGCTGGTCGAGGAAGCGGAGCGCGGCGCCCAGGTATTCGGTGGAAACTTCTGGTCCTATGGGGTCGACAACGAACCTGCCATCGAGGTCTTTCTCGACGCGCATTATAGACAAGGTCTGTCGTCCCGACGATTGCGGGCGGAGGAAGTTTTTTCGCCAAGATCGATGGAACGCTTCAAGATATGACAGGGCCAGCGACATCTGCCGGCAGTAATGAGCTTGATGTCGACATTCTGGTGGTAGGCAGTGGGGCGGCAGGCTTCGCTGCCGCGCTTACCGCCCGGCTCGCTGGGCTAAAAGTGCTGCTGGTCGAAAAGGCTCCGGTGTTCGGCGGGACCTCCGCTCTGTCGGGCGGCGGCGTGTGGGCGCCGGGCAACCTGCGCCATTGCATTGAGGCCGTGGAATATCTCGAGGCAAATAGCCTGTTGGTCTTCGAACCGAACCCCACCCCGGATTACCGGGCCGAGTCGCCGGGCGGCATCGCCGGCGGCAGATCGTTGCGCGCCGCGCGGTTCGACGGGCGGGTGCTTTGACCTTGGCTTGGCAAGCTGCGCCCGCCTTTAGCCTCTTCAACCAGTTTTGGGGGCATGATGGTCTCGGCCGAGGATCTGCCTGATCTGTTTCGAGCCGGCCGCTCGTTGCCATCGGCGTTTCGTGTGCTGGGCATGCTGGGCCGGCATTTTGGAGATGGCCTGCGCAACGCCCGAGTGACGCGGTTGGCACATGGCAACGGCCTGATCGCGGCGTTGGCGGCTGCCTATCTGGAGAAAGGCGGAGAACTCTGGCTGCGAGCGTCACTGACTGAACTGCATCTGGAAGACAGCCGGGTGGCGTCGGCTCTCGTCCAATGCGAGCAACGGAGTGTTATGACCTAACGTCCTGCCGACCCAGTCATCTTTATAAGCGCCATCGCTTTCCGGCTGAAATCATCAGCCATGCGGTGTGGCTCCACTTCCGCTTTCCGCTCAGCCTTCGCCATGTCGAGGACATGCTCGCCGTTCGCGGCATCGCGGTCTCCTTCCAGACCGTGGGCGAATGGGCAGGCAAGTTCGGAGCCGCATATGCCCGCCAGATCCGACGGATGTCCAAAGGCGCCTTCGCCGACAAATGACACCTCGATGAGATGGTCGTTTCCATCAAGGGCGGGAAAGACTGGCTGTGGCGAGCGGTCGATGCAAACCGCCATATTCTCGACGCCCTTGTGCAAAGCCGAAGAGACCGTAAAGCTGTGCTGAGGCTGCTGCGAACGCTGCTCAAGCAACAGGGCATCGCACACCGCGTCATGATTACAGACAAGCTTCGTTCATATAGCGCGGCAAGGAACGAACTCATGCCCGCCGTGGAACATCGATCCCACAAGGGGTTGAACAACAGGGCGGAGAATTCTCATCTTGTCGTCCGAAGACGGGAGCGGACGATGAAGCGATTCAAGTCGAGCCGGCAATGTCAGCGCTTCGTTTCCATTCACGACCCGATAGCAAATCTCTTCCACTATCCGCGCAACTTTCTCACCTCAACCCAGTATCGCAAACTTCGAACGGCCTCCATGGAAACAGGGAGCCGGATTACCATCCCGACCGCCGGGTGAAAAACGGCCCGCGAGCCTCCGCACGCTTCATGCCGAGTTAAGGCGACGGTACCACCGTTCTGGCTTCACTCCTGCCCGGCGGCGGAGCGCTGGCGCGACGCGTTGGTGGCTGCTGATTGTGATGTCAGCTGGATCGACCTTCCAGCCCGTGGAATCGCCGGCAACAGCCACGCGCTGATGGCCGACGACAATAGCGACGACATCGCTGGCTTGGTTCTCGACTGATGAGTAAGCACGGCCTCATCGAGCGCTGACGGTGCCTCTATTGCCTGGCCGTGGATCGGGCGACCTCGGCAGCCCCTTGTCACAGCATCCCGCGGCAGAAAAACACGGATGGCCGCACTGGTTTCAGTGTTTCCCTGCTAACCAGGCTTGGCGAAGTCCGTAATGAAAACCTTGCCTGCTTCCCCGACAGACGTCTGCATGTGCAGAAAATCCGTGCGTTCGGGAACGAGAGCGGGCAATCATGCCGCGCATGATCTGCTGTCAGAGAGGGCAGCCGAACCGCGCGACCGGTACACCGCTGGCGTTCACGCGACAGGACATCAATCGCCCGCGGGCGGTTCTGCCGTCGCCCTCGCGGGTCAGCCCGGTGATGAAAAGCGTTCGCCCGTCGGCCCCACCGAAACAGGGCATCGTCGGCGCCTCCATCGGCGCAGCAAGTGTCCGCAGGCGGCGGCCCTCAGGATCGAAGATATGGATGCACCCGGCGGTGACGCCCGCGCTCCAGTAATTGCCGTCGGTGTCGACTGCCGCCCCGTCGGGCAAGCCCTCCTCAAGCGTCGGGGTGGCCAAAATGCGCCCATTGGCAATGTTTCCTGTGCAGGGATCGAAATCCCACGCTTTTATAAACGTTGCCCTCGAATCGGCGTGATACATGGTGCGGTTGTCCGGGCTCCAGGCCAATCCGTTCGAGACGTGGATATCGGCAATCACCCTCCGGCAATCGCCATCCGGCGATATCCTGAAAAGAGCGCCCGTGGGCCTTGTCGGGCGGGTCGCGTGCATGGACCCGACCCAGAACGCTCCATCCGGACCCACCTTTCCGTCATTCAGCCGGTTTGGCACGTCCTCGCCTTCCGGCGTAGCCAGATGTTCGAACACGCCCGTGGCAGGGGTGAAGAAGCATACCGTCTTGCGCAACGAGACGAGCAGTCGCTCATCCGATGTCAAACCGATCGATGTAACGAGATCGGGCATCGGGTATCGGCGCAGATGCGCAGCCGCGGGGTCCCAGCTCAAGACGGTCTGGTCCAGAATGTCGACGAACCAAAGCACCTCGCGAACACCGTCCCATACAGGCCCTTCTCCCAATCGGGTTTCGGTTTCGGCGCAGTCCTCGAGTTCCAGGGCGTCGGGCAGCATGGGGTTCCTCAAATCCGGCAGTCGGTAACGCATCAACAATTCGGCTTGCAGCGAAACTATCGTATATCGTATATAGAAACTGCACAACAAATGGAGAAACGGATGCGAAATGCTCTGCGAAGCAGCCTTTCGGCGGGCCCGGCATGTGTCAATGGCTGGCTTTCGATGTCCAACTCCTACGGTGCGGAGGTAATGGCCCGCTGCGGTTGGGATAGCCTCACAGTGGACATGCAACACGGGGTGCAGGACTACGCCTCGCTCGTCCATTGTTTCCAAGGCGCGTCGAGCGCCGGAATCCCGCTGCTTGCCCGGGTTGCCTCGAACGAAAGCGGGATGGTGGGAAAGGTTCTGGATGCGGGTGCCTGGGGCGTCATCTGTCCGATGATCAACACTCCCGAGGAGGCGGCACGGTTCGTCGCCGCTTGTTATTATGCCCCCCGGGGGAATCGCTCGAACGGCCCCGACCGGGCTGCGGCATATGCAGAGCCTGATGCGACATATCAGAGCTTCGCCAATGACGAGGTTCTGGCTATTCCCATGATCGAGACCGTGGAGGCCGTCGACGCGGTCGAGGCGATCCTGGATGTGCCCGGCGTAAGCGGTGTCTACGTCGGGCCGAGCGACCTGGCTCTTTCGATGGGCTTGCCGCCAGCCTTCGACAACGATGCTCCCGAAATCATCGCGATCTACCGCCGCATCGTGAAAGCCGCCACGGATCGGGGCCTTTTCGCCGGCATCCATTGTCTTTCTGCGGATTATGCGGCCCGCATGGCGGACGAGGGCTTCCGGTTTGTAACCGTGGGCAGCGATGCGGGTTTGATGGCGGCGTCGGCCCGCCATGCGGTGGGGCGCTTCCGATCCGGCGTCGAGGCTGCGGTATGACGGCGTCGCCTGCCGCGCGACTAGCCGAGCTCGGACTTGTCCTGCCGCCGCTGCGAAAGCCCGCCGGCAATTTCACAATGGCCAGGCGCCATGGCGATCTGCTGTATCTGTCGGGGCAGGGGCCGGGCGGAAGCAATGTATCCCTGCCGCATGGCAAAGTGGGTGGGGAAATAGGCGTCGAGGAAGCTTACGAGCACGCACGGCGCGTCACGCTCAATCTGCTTGCCGCTGCGGACGCAACGCTCGGGTCGATCGATCGCATCGGCGGGATCATCAAGGTTCTCGGCTTCGTCAACGCAGTGCCCGATTTCGCGGACCATCCGTCCGTCATCAACGGCTGCTCCGATCTGCTCTTGGATATTTTCGGCGCGGACCGGGGGCGCCATGCGCGTTCTGCAATCGGAGCGGGCAGTCTGCCGTCTCGAATTACCGTGGAGATCGAGATGATCGTCAGTTGCGTGGAGGACGCATGAAACTGATTTCGCCGCTGACAAGGACGGAACTGGCGCATGGACGGGATCAACCATGATGCCCCAGCGAAACAGCCTTTCTCAGCAGGTTTACGACCATCTACGTCTGGGAATCATGGCTGGCCGCTTTCTTCCTGGCACACGCCTGAGCATAAGCGGCCTTGCCGAGGAGTTCGGGACATCTCCCACTCCGGTGCGCGAGGCGATTTTCCAGCTTGTTCGGGAACATGCGCTCGAGCTGCGCCCCGGCCACCAGCCCAGGGTCCCCGCGCTCGACATCCAGCACTACGTGGAAGTGCGCGAAGTGCGCGCGCCTCTGGAGCGGCTCGCCGCCGAATTGGCCGCGTCGCGCATATCCCAGGACGAGATCGACGAATTGGCCGGCCTGCATCGCCGCTACGCGGAGTGCGAGGACGCCCAGGACTGGACGGAGGCGCTGGCAGCCAACCAGTCCTTTCATTTCTGCATCTATCGTGCATCGGGCAATGAAACTCTCAGGGCGGTGCTTGAGAATTTTTGGCTTGTGACCGGACCCTTTGTCGCCAATCAGTATCCCGCGATCCTCAACTCACGCATCACTCCCCATCCGCACAATCAGCTCATCGATGCATTGCGCCGCCGCAATGCACAGGAGGCCGGCGACGCCCTCGTCAATGACCTTCGGGACGGTTCCCATCAGCTTCTGGAATGGCTTCGGCGAAAGGAAGCCGGCACCTCCGCGCCCGTGCGAAGCCGTTCAACGGATTCCCACTTAAAAAAAGGGTTGCCATCCGACTAAATTATGTATCGTATATACTATATACTTTTTAGAGGGCATTTGTGATCAAGCTCGCCGCCAGACGCATCCTGATGACGATTCCGGTCATGCTCCTCGTGGCGCTGCTCGTGTTCAGCCTGCTTCACCTGTCGCCCGGCGATCCGGCCGTCGTCTTTGCGGGCGACCAGGCGACGCCTGAGCAGATCGAGCAGGTCCGTATCCGCATGGGTCTCGACCAACCGTTTCTGGTTCAGTTCGGCACCTGGGGTTGGAATCTTTTGAACGGCGACCTGGGTCGGTCGCTGGTCAGCAACGTTCCGGTCGTCGATCTCATCGCCCAGCGGATCGAACCCACATTGTCGCTGACCGTACTGACGCTCCTCTGGTCGGTGCTGGCTGCGGTGCCGCTGGCGGTGCTGGCGGCATGGAAGCAGAACTCGCTCATCGACAGGGCTGTTATGCTGCTCGGCGTCGCAGGGTTTTCGGTTCCGATCTTCGTGTTCGCCTACTGCGTCATCTACATTTTTTCGATCGAGCTTCGTTGGTTGCCGATTCAGGGGTACAAACCGCTCTCCGAAGGTGTCGGTCCCTGGTTGCGCAGTCTCGTGTTGCCGGCGTTCGCGCTCGGAACGGGATATGTGGCGTTGATATCCCGCATCGGCCGCGCCGCTCTGGTGGAAATCCTGCAGCAGGACTACATACGCACGGCGCGCGCAAAAGGCGCCAACTCTCGGATTGTCCTCTTCCGGCACGCGCTGAAGAACGCAGCCGTGCCCATCATCACGATCGTGGGACTGGGTGTCGGGCTGCTGATCGGCGGTGCGGTCGTCACCGAAACCGTGTTCGCGCTGCCGGGTATCGGACGCCTCACCGCCGACGCGATCCTACGGCGGGACTACCCCGTGATCCAGGGCGTCGTGCTGTTGTTCTCGTTTTCCTACATGCTGATCAATCTTCTGATCGATCTTCTCTACCCGCTCTTCGATCCGAGGATACGCTATTGACGTCCGCCCGCGCCTTCGTTCCCCCCGTCGCGGCGCCACTGCCAGAAATCCTGGAGGAGCGCCGTCCCCGTCCGGGATTGACCGGCCTCGCGCTTCGTCATCTTTCGGTGACGATCGGCCTCGTATGCCTTTTCGTCCTCTTGTTCATCGCCATCTGCGCCCCCTGGCTGGGCACCACCGACCCGCTGGCGATCAATCCCGGCATGCGCACGCGCCCGCCATCGTGGGTGCATTTTTTCGGGACGGACGCGTTGGGGCGGGATCTATGGTCGCGGGTGCTCTACGGCACGCGTGTTTCGCTCACCGTCGGCTTCTGCGTCGCCGCGCTGGCCACAGTCATCGGCGCGATCCTCGGGATGGTGTCCGGCTATGTCCGGGTGGCGGACGGTATCATCATGCGGCTGATGGATGCGGTGATGTCGATTCCCTCGATCCTCCTTGCGATCGCGCTCGTGGCGCTCACCCGCCCGTCGGTGCTCAACGTCATCATCGCAATCACCGTGGCGGAGGTTCCCCGCGTCGCGCGCCTCGTCCGCTCGGTCGTGCTGACCTTGCGCGAACAGGCATATGTCGAAGCAGGCATCGTGTCGGGATCGAATGCTTCGCAGATCATCCATCGGCATATCCTTCCCAATGCGTTGGCGCCGATCATCGTGCAGGCCACCTACATCTGCGCATCAGCCATGATCATCGAGGCTACGCTTTCGTTCATCGGAGCGGGCACCCCGGCTTCGGTCCCGTCCTGGGGCAACATCATGGCCGAAGGCCGGGCGCTTTGGCAGGTCAAACCCTTGATTGTTCTTATTCCGGCAGCGTTCCTGTCCATGACAGTCCTCGCGGTCAATGTCGTCGGCGACGGCCTGCGCGACGCGCTGGACAGCCGGCTGATCAAGGATATCTGACATGGCCCTGCTCGAAGTCACGGATCTTCAGACGCATTTCCGCACGCCTAAGGGCATCAATCGCGCGGTACAGGGGGTCTCGTTCTCTGTCGATGCGGGGGAAACGCTTGCAATCGTCGGAGAATCCGGTTGCGGCAAGTCGGTCACGTCCATGTCGATAATGCGGCTGCTGCCGTCGGGTGCGGCCAAAAGCGCCGGCCGTGTCACCTTGGACGGGCGCGACCTGCTCGGCCTGTCGGAAGCCGAGATGCAGGCGGTTCGCGGCAACGAGATCGGCATGATCTTCCAGGAGCCGATGACGAGCCTCAATCCGGTGCTGACGGTAGGAGCCCAGGTGTCCGAGACGATTGCCCTTCACCAGAATATCTCGCGCGCGGAACTTGCCCGTCGCGCGCTTGAAATGCTCGATTTGGTCGGCATCCCCGACGCACCGCGCCGCATGAACGAGTATCCCCACCAGCTTTCCGGCGGGATGCGCCAGCGTGTAATGATAGCGCTTGCACTGGCCTGCAAGCCAAGGATTCTGATCGCCGACGAACCAACCACGGCACTCGACGTGACCATCCAGGCCCAGATCCTGGAATTGCTGCGCGACATACAGCGAGAGCACGGCACAGCCATCATTCTCATCACTCACGATCTCGGCGTGGTCGCGGAATCGACTAACCGGGTCGCAGTGATGTATGCTGGCCGCAAGATCGAGGAAGCAGCAACGGATACGTTGCTCGCCAATCCGCGGCACCCTTATACGAGGGGGCTTCTGGCGGCGGTACCGCGTCTCGGCCGCGCCGAGCGAGGCCGGCTGGCGGAAATACCCGGTCTGGTTCCCGATCTGCGAAAGCCGCTGGACGGCTGTTCGTTCGCCAACCGCTGCCCCGCTGCGACAGAATTCTGCCGCCAATACGCGCCGGCCTTGGAACTCAAGGCGCCCGGACATGTCGCCGCTTGCCACCTCGCAGAACCGCATGGAGGCCGCGCGTGATTGGCGTTCCTCTCCTCAGCGTCCAAAATCTTTCCAAGCACTACGACCTTGGCAATAACTGGTTTGGCGGTGCGCAACGCTGGCTGAAAGCCGTTGTCGATGTCAGCTTCGACATCGCCCGTGGTGAAACCCTGTCTTTGGTGGGTGAATCGGGCTGCGGCAAGTCGACCGTAGGAAGAGCCATAGCCGGCTTGCATTCCGTCACCGCTGGCCAGGTTCTGCTCAACGGCGTGGCAATAGGAAGCCCCGAGGCGAAGGTCGGCGGCCACTGGCATCGTAAAATCCAGGTCATATTCCAGGACCCCTATTCAAGTCTCAACCCGCGCATGAGGGTCCGCGACATCATCGCCGAACCGTTGCGCAATTTCGGAATGGCGCGGACTTCCGGCGAACTCGAAGCCAGGGTTAACCGCCTGATCGACCTGGTTCGGCTTCCCCGCGATTCCGGCGACCGCTTTCCCCACGAGTTCTCCGGCGGGCAGCGGCAGCGCATTGGCATAGCGCGCGCGCTTGCACCGGAGCCGGAACTCATCATCTGCGACGAGGCGGTGTCGGCCCTTGACGTTTCGGTGAAGGCGCAGATCGTGAATCTGCTGGGGGAGCTGCGCCATGAACTCGGCCTGTCCCTGCTGTTCATCAGCCATGACCTTGCAATCGTCGATCACATCACCGACCGGGTCGCGGTCATGTATCTCGGCCGTATCGTGGAGATCGGCACACGCGCCGAGCTTTTCGAAACACCCAAGCATCCATATACGCGGGCGCTGCTCTCGGCCGTGCCCGTTGTGGATGCGCATATGCGGCGGGAGCGCCTGCTGCTGAAGGGCGAGTTGCCGTCACCGCTTTCACCGCCTTCGGGTTGCACCTTCCGAACGAGATGTCCGCTGGCGGAGGCGCGCTGCGGAACGGAAACCCCCGCCCTGCTATCGCTGGGCGGAAAACAGATGGCAGCCTGCCATCTTCTACATAGCCAAAACCTCAACGCCTGAAGGGCAAGAACAATGGGAGAATTATCGTGGTGGAACGCAGAGATTTGATCAAGGGCTCCGCCGCCGTCGCGGTTGCGCTTGCTTTCGGCTTGCCGGGACGTGCTCTTGCGCAAGACAAGAAGGTCCTCAAATTCGTGCCACAGGCCGATCTCGCGATGATCGACCCTCATGGCACGCCTGCGTATGTAACACGCAACCATGCGCTGATGGTGTTCGACACGCTCTACGGCGTCGATTCGAACAATGTGCCGCAACCACAGATGGTCGAAACGGGCCAGGTGTCCGATGACGGCCTGCTCTGGACGCTCACCTTGCGCGAAGGCTTGATGTTCCATGACGGAAGTGCGGTGCGCGGCGCCGACGTCGTAGCCAGCCTCAAGCGGTGGATGCAGAAGGACGGATTCGGCCAGGCTCTAGCGCCCGCACTGGAAGAGTTGGCCGCGCCGGACGACCGGACCGTCACCTTCAAGCTGTCGCGGCCGTTCCCCCTGCTGCCCGACCTGCTGGGTAAGACGGCTTCGTATTCCACCGGCATCATGCCCGAGCGCCTTGCCGCGACCGACGCGAACACCCCGCTGGAGGAGATCATCGGCTCCGGGCCCTACCGGTACGTCATGTCGGAACGCATCCCCGGTTCGCTGAACGTCTACAAAAAGTTCGCGGAATACGCGCCGCGCAGCGAGCCCGCCGACAATCTGGCCGGCGGCAAGATTGCGAATTTCGATCGCATCGAGTGGCACACGATCCCAGATCCTGCGACCGCAGCGGCCGCGCTGCAGGGCGGTGAAGTCGACTGGTGGGAGCAGCCGACGGCTGACCTGATCCCGATCTTCGAGGGCGCCGATGTCACGGTGGCCGTCAAGGACACGACGGGCAATCTCGGCCTTCTGAGACTGAACTTTCTCCAGCCGCCCTTCGACAACGCGAAGATTCGCGAGGTCGTTCTCAAGGCCGTCAACCAGCGCGACTACATGCTAGCAGCGGTAGGCGAAAACGAAGCGCTCTGGTCTGTGCCTCAGGGAATCTTCAATCCGAAATCCGCGCTGGCCAGCACCGACGGGCTGGAAAGCTTCATCGAGACGAAGAACTACGAGGCGCTGAAGCAGGAACTGATCGACGCCGGCTACAAGGGCGAGACGATCGTTCTGTTGTCGACCGCCGACTATCCGGTCATCAACGCCTTCGGCGAAGTGGCCGCGGACATGATGCGCAAGATCGGTATGACGGTCGATCTTCAGGTTCAGGACTGGGCTACCATGGCGAGCCGGATGAAGAACAAGGGCGATCCGGCGTCTGGCGGCTATCACGCTTTCGGCAATTTCTCCGCCGGTGCGGGCGCGATGAACACTGCCGCCCACACCTATCTGCGTGCGGGCGCGACTGCTTTCGACGGGTGGCCGAACATCCCCGAGATCGAAGACCTGCGCACCGCCTGGCTAAGTGCGGCAAGCGTCGAGGAGCAGGCCGAGATCGGCCGCAAGATCCAGGAGGTCGCGTTGAAGGAAGTGCCGTTTATCCCGCTCGGTCTCTTTTACTTTCCCACTGCCTTCAAGTCCGATCTGGAAGGGGTCCTAGACACGATGCCCGTGTTCTGGAACGTCGACCGCGACTGAACGGTGTGAAACACTTTCCGGCCCGGAGGATTGCTCCGGGCCGGGCCTTTGGAAAAGCGTTATGCTCAGAACCGACCCGGATACGGCTCAATTCCAGATCGACGGCACCCGCCTCGATCTTGCACGCGAGTTTCGCGATGCCCCGAAGGGACCGCACAGTCCCGATTTGCAGAAGATCGTGCATCGGATGCGCTGGTCGGGCGCCGGCGGTCGCTGGTGCATCGTTCCTCTGGAACCCGGTCGATTGTGGATACTCGCGCTGCTGCCTGAGAAGCGGGGAGGGGAAATCCGGACGTTTCCGGAAAAGTCGTTCACGTCGATCAATGACGCCGAGTGGCACGTGTTCAAGATCCGCTGGCAAGCCCTGACCGGACAGGCCCTGCCCAACGAACTGGATAACCAAGGATGAAAGACTCGACGAAGGTCGTTGGCTATGCCGCTCCGTGGAGCGTGGCGCCGGGTGAGACGGTGTCCTTCCATTTGTCCAGCGATGTGCTGGATCATGCATCAGCGCGCGTCGTGCGTGTGCGCTATGCCGATCCGGACGCCCGCACGGGCGGCATGAAACTCTATCATATACCCACGCCCATCGACGGCGAGCTGCCCCTCTCGTTCCATCCGGTGCACAACGGAAGCTGGGGAGAGATCCCGGATCGGCCTTGCCTCGATATCCCCGGCGATTTCAGCATCGGCGCCTGGGTCTATCCGACGCTTCTGAACGATGCCGAACAGGTGATCGTCGCGCGCCGGAACGCGGGCACGGGCGAAGGGTGGCGGCTATTCATCGCCACGGATGGGCGTCTTGCTTTCGAAATCGGCGGTGGCGGTCGTAGCGCGCTCGCGATCGCGGAGACGCCCATCCTGATCCGCGAATGGATTTTCGTTATGGCGTCCTATTCCTCTCGGGATGGCATCTTGTCCCTTCATGCCGAAGGTCTCTGCTGCGACGGAGGTCGGGAACAGCGCGTGGACGCCGAGTGTTACGCCGGTTTCCGGCCAGGCTGGCCGCACGGCATTCCCTTGAGTTTTGCTGCAGAAATGTCGGGGGCGTCGTCTCTTGTTTCGCGCACCTGCCATCACTACAACGGCAAAATCGACCGTCCGCGTCTCTATGGTCGCGCGCTCGGGTGTGGGGCGATGCGCGCCTTGGTCGAGAACCTGACGCCGCCGGCGTCCGATCCCGATCTGATCGGTGCTTGGGATTTCGGTCGCGACATACCGGGCGATCGGCTTGACGATCTCTCGTCAAACGCTTTGCACGGCCGCGCCCATCGTCTGCCGATGCGTGCGGCAACCGGTGCGAACTGGACCGGCCTGCGTGGCGGCTGGACCGACATCCCCACCCAGTACGGCGCGATCCATTTCCACGAAGACGATATCGATGATGCGGGCTGGCCGGCCGCGACAGCGTGGACGGTTCCCGAAGGAATGAGGTCGGGCTTCTATACGCTCGAACTGTCCGCCGATCATGATGGGCTGCAAACGGAAAGTCACATCATCTTCTTCGTACGGCCGAAGCGCGGGCAAAAGACGGCCGATGTCGTGGTGATCGCGCCGACTGCAACATATCTCGCCTACGCGAACAACCATTCCCGGATCGACCAGACCCATTTCGAGGTCATGGCCGATGGATTGATGGTATTCTCGCCCGACGATCTCTATGCTCATGCCCATCGCGAGTTCGGCCCATCGCTTTACGATACCCGCAACGACTACAGCGGCGTCTGCTACTCGTCCTCGGCCCGGCCGATCCTCAACGGCAGGCCCAGCGCCTATACTTTCAACTACGTCAATGACACCCATCTCCTCGACTGGCTGGAGGAAATGGGGATTTCCTATGACGTGGTGACGGACGAGGATCTGCACCGCGAAGGCGCCGGATTGCTGTCGCCGTACCGGGTCGCGATGACGATGACGCACCCGGAATATACGTCGAGGGAGATGCTCGACGCGCTGCAGGCTTACCAGAACGGCGGCGGCCGTCACATGTACATGGGTGGCAACGGATTCTATTGGCGGATCGCCTTCCACCCGCAGCGTAGCGGCGTCATAGAACTGCGGCGCGGCACGACCGGCCTTCGCAGTTGGGAAGCCGAGGCGGGCGAGGACTGCCTCTCCTTCACCGGAGAGCCGAGCGGTCTGTGGCGTACCGCCGGGCGCGCGCCGCAAAGGTTGGCAGGCGTAGGTTTCTCGGCTCAGGTCTTCGACCGTTCGGCGTCCTACCGAAGGCTGCCGGACAGCGATCATCCGCGCGCCGCCTTCGTCATGGAGGGTATAGGCCCTGAAGAGACGATCGGCGACTTCGGTCTGCGGATGGGCGGGGCTGCCGGGCTCGAGATCGACCGTGCCGATCACGACCTCGGAACCGCGCCCGCCGCCATGATTCTCGCGACGGCCGACCGGACCGGCGCCGGCGGCATCCCCGCTCCTGAGGAATTGCCGGCGCTTCATCGCGGCTTTTCCGGCGAAGAGAGCACGATTTCACGGGCCGACATCGTATTGACGCCGACGGCGCGCGGCGGGGCCGTGTTTGCGGTCGGATCGATCGCCTGGTGCTGTTCGCTGTCGCACAACGGCTACGACAACAACGTCGCAAGGATCACCGAAAACGTCCTGCGCCGCTTTCTCGACCCCGAGCCGATCTGAGGTGTTCATGAGCATGTCCGATGACCAAGCCCTGCACTCGCCTCGTGCATGGGAAGCGCCACTGACCAGCCTCGACAAGGGCGTGCCGACGCTTGCCGAGCCCATAGCGTTGAAAGACGTCGCGGCGCAGCGGTGGAACCTGCTTGCGGAAGATCTTCCCCTGCCCGCTGCGATTCTGCGCGAAAGCGCGCTACGCAACAATAGTGGCTGGATGCGGGGTTTCCTGGAAGGGGCCGACGCCGATATAGCTCCCCACGGCAAAACGAGCATGGCACCCGCCCTTTTTGATCTGCAGATTGCGGACGGCGCATGGGCCATCACGGTTTCCACGCCACAGCACTTCGCGGTGGCCTGCGCTTTCGGATACCGCCGGATTTTCATGGCCAATCAACTGATAGGGCGTCGCAACATCCGCGACGTCCTTGGCGCCCTGAAGACCTCGCCGGAAGTGGAATTCTTTTGCCTCATCGACGACATCGACAATGCGGCGGCGCTTGCCGCCTCGGTGCGCGAGTGCGGGTCTGGAAGGCGGCTGAACGTGCTGGTCGAACTCGGCTATCACGGGGGGCGCACCGGCTGTCGAACCGCCGAGGCTGCTCTGACGGCCGCGCGGGCGGTGGCCGCCGAAGCAGACGCGCTTTGCCTCGCGGGCATAGAAGGGTTCGAGGGCCTTCTCTACAATGACGGTGCGCCGGAGGTCGTCGCCCAGGTCAACGCCCTGCTCGACGGCATGGTATCTGTAGCGGAAGGCGCGGATACCGAAGGACTTTTCGGATCGGACGAAGTTCTGCTTTCCGCCGGCGGTTCCGCCTATTACGACATCGTCGCAAATCGACTTGCCGAAACCCGGCTGACGCGCCCCAAGCGTGTGCTTATCCGTTCCGGCTGCTACATCACCCACGATTCGTATATGTATGTGCGGGCTCGGGCCGCTCTCGCCAGACGCGATCCAGCGCTTGCCGCGACGGGTGGCCTACAGGCGGCGCTCGAGGTTTGGGCCTATGTCCAGTCGCGGCCCGAGCGCGAAAAGGCGATCGTGGCGTTCGGCAAACGGGATGCTTCCCACGACGATCCTCCTCTTGCGCTGAAATGGTTTCGGCCCGGATTGCATGCCGAACCGCAGGCCGTGCCTGCAGGGCATGAGGTGGTACGTCTCAACGACCAGCACTGCCATTTGCGCGTTCCGGTGGATTCGCCGCTGCGCACGGGGGACATGCTTGGGTTCGGCATCTCCCATCCGTGCCTCACCTTCGACAAGTGGCGCGTGATGCACCTGGTGGACGACGGATACCGGGTCACCGGCTCGATACGCACCTATTTCTGAGCCCGATGGCTTGCAGCAAAGGAACTTTGAAATGAATGCAGGCATGGTGGTGATGATCACCGGGGCGGCGAGCGGCATCGGCGCGGCCGTTGCGGAACTCGCACTAGCGGCGGGACATCGCGTGGTGATCGCCGATATCGATTTGGTGCGAGCCGAGGAAACCGCGGCGCGATTTGGACCCGGCGCCTGGGCGCTGGAACTCGACATCACGTCCGAAGGGAACTGGCAGATAGCGCTCGACGAAGTCTGGAGACGAGAGAAACGGCTGGACGTGCTGGTCAATAACGCGGCCATCGTCCACACGGGCTGGGCGCGGGACCTTTCGCTGTCTGCGCACAGCCAGACCATTCAGACCAACTGCCTCGGCGCGATCAACGGCATGATGAGCGCATTGCCCCGTCTCAAGGCGCAGGGGTGCGGCCACCTTGTCACGGTCGCGAGCATGGTCGCCTTTCTGCCATATCCGGGCCTTGCGAGTTATGCCGCGGCGAAGCACGCACTGCGCGCTTTCCACGTCGCGCTCTCCATCGAAGAGCGGGAGAGCCCGGTTGCCTTCACGCTGGTCTACCCGGGTGCCACGGAAACGCCGATGCTGGAAAAGGAGGCAAGAGACGATGCGCTCGCACTGGCCTTCGCCGGCGTGCCCATGACCGCGGCGGATGTTGCGGAAGCCATCGTAAAAGCGATCGAGACACGTCCCGACGAGATCTACCTGCCGCCGGAAAGAGGCGAGGCGGTGAAGGCTCTCGGCGTGGACATCAAGGCTCTTCGCAGACACGTCGAAACCAACACTGCTGTCGGATGGGAGCGCCTCCAGGTGCGACGCCAGCGCATGACGGGAAAAGCCTGAGTTAAGCTGGGCGGGGCAGAGCGTCCGGCTGCGCGCCGCCAGCAGCCTTCTGCGCCTCCAGATAGCGCAGGATACGATAGGAGCCCTCCCGCAAATCCCGAACCAGAAGCTCGCCCGCTTCGGCTGGAGACCGTCTGCGCAAGGCGTCAATGATCATCAGATGGGGATGCACGTCAGAGTTTGCATGTCTGATATGCGGATATTGCGAATTCACAAAAGGACCGGCTAACAGCCAGAGGTTCTCGATGACCCGTACCAGCGTTTCGTTCCGCGATGCGCGGTAAATGGTGAAATGAAAATTTTGGTTGGCGACGAGTGCGTCATGCCAGTTCTCGGCGGCTTCGCCCTGCTTGAAACGCTGATGGTATTCGCCGAGGGTGTCCAGTTCTTCAGAGGTGATGTGGACGGAAGCCAGTTCTCCGGCAAGTCGCTCCAGTGGCACCCGCGTCTCGCGAATGTCCAGATAGACCGGCACGTCGAGAAAGGGAACGCGCGGCTGATAGCCGGTGCGCAGTTCCAGGGCGCCTTCACGCACAAGCTGGAAAATAGCCTCGCGAACCGGGGTCGCAGACGTGTTCAACGCGGTAGCCAACCGGCTGATGGAAAGGCGCGCACCTGGAGCGTGCAGACCAGTCATCAGTTCCAGCCTCAGATGGGCATAGATCCGCTCCGACAGGCTGTCTCGGGAGAGATTGGGCGGGCTGCCGTTCGTATCTGTGTCTCCCCTAGCCAAATTTGAACAGTCTCCGATTCAAACCGAACGGTTGCCTGATAGCACGCGCCAACGGTGTTGTGAAATCTCCGGTTCCGTCCGTTCTGTCCTGGCAAGGACGCAAGTGTAAGGCCTTGTCGCCAGTCCTTCCTCAGACGAAAGCGGGATGAGACGGGCTCCTCCCGGCAGGCGAATTGCCAACCTGGCGGGATCGCCCGGAGGAGGCTGAAGGGCGATGTCACGTTGTCTGGCTGCGAACGCGCAGAGACCTTCGGCGCTTTTGTCAGCTGAGCACGGTCACGGCTTTCCACTCCGCCATGGCCTGCAGGCGGTGAATATGTGTGGAGAGAGCGGAGCGTTTTGAGCGCGGTGGAACGAAGAGGTTGCGCAGAGCCGAGAAGATCGAGACGAAACGCTGCAGGTTTCCTGGCGATCGAAAGCTCTGCATCACCCGCTCTCGTTTTCGCAGCGGCACATGGGAATTCTCGGCGCCGTTGTTCAATCCTTTGTGTGACCGGTGCTCGACATCCGGCATCATCTGACGCTTGGCCGCTCCATACGAGCGCAGCTTGTCAGTGATCATGCGCTTTGGTGCGACGCCCTGTTTCTTCAATGGGCGCGTCAGCAATCGCTTGGCCGCCCTGGCGTTGCGGCGGTTTTGGACGATCTCGTCGAGGACATAGCCGTCCTGATCGGCGGCGCGCCATAGCCAGTGTTTTCGGCCAGCAATGGTGATGACGACTTCATCCAGGTGCCAGATGTCATCGCGGCTCGGCTGCTTGCGGCGCAAGCGGCGAGCCTAATCGGGCCCGAACTTCTTGCCCCAGCGGCGGATCGTTTCGGAGGAGACCACGATGCCGCGCTCCAGCAGCATTTCCTCGACCAGACGCAGGCTCAAGGGGAACCGGTAGCAGAGCCAGACCGCATGGGCGATAATCTGCGGCGGGAAACGATGGCGCTTGTAGCTGATCGCAGGCATTATCATGCCACCGTCCCCATGCAGCAAATGCTGGCCAAGGGCTTACGTGACAGCACCTCGCCGGTTACGCCATCGAGTCGGAGTCGGCCGAACAGGGCTGACCGCGCTTCACCAAACTCGTCAAAGCTGCCAACTTGGCTTGGGCTACAGCGCCCTTATGACGGCTTCGGTTCTGCTTCGAACATTCAGTTTGCTGAAGATGTTTTTCGCGTGGGTTTTGACAGTGTTGATGTTGATGCCCAGGGCATCGCCGATTTCATGGTTTCGAGCTCCCATGCGCATCAGAACAAACACTTCATACTCGCGCGGGGTCAGGTTGCTCGCGTTGATGAAGTCGGGTGAAACATTCGCGGCCGAGCGTTCGTCTTGCTGACGGTCACGAGAATCCACAGGCCCGTGCTCGTCGAGGGCCGCCGATAGCCCAGCCGCCTCCAGATCATTCCTTAGCTGTTGCCGGCCAGGATCAAAGTGCGAGATGCGGCTAGCTACCGCTCGACACAACAGAGCCGATGTATTTCGCGAATCTGCCGTTGCCCTGGCTTCTAGCCCCTGCAGGATCGGATTCGCGTCATCTGCCACAAGCCCTGCGACCGCCGCACGCGCCATCAGGATTCCGAACGGTTCCCATATCTGCCAGATCCGGGGGCCAAACCGCGTCTCGGCTTCGCTCTTTTGCCGCAGCACCTGCCCGAGCGGCGGCTGCGCTGCGGTCAAATCGCCCGTGCGGATCGCGCGATCCGCTGCCTCGATGTTCAGCCGGAACTCCATTCTCAAGTCTTCTTCTTCGATAGCCGCGCGCCGGAAACGTCGTAACAAGGCGCTGGCTTCGCTTGCGCGGCCCTGCCGATCATGAATCTGGACGAGGCCGAGGATCGCTATCAGCTTGCGCTCCCATAGACCTGGTATACCGGCGCCATCCGCGACGGGAAGAGCCGCGGAGAACAACGCCTCGGCCTGCGCGTAGCTGCGGCGATTCAACGCCAAGATACCGAGCAGCGCGGAGGGTAGAGCAATCATGTAGGAGCCATCGCTGAAGTGCTGCCGAGCGATATCGATGGCACTGCCCAGCACCCGATCCGCGTCCTCCCAGCGACTGCGTGCGAGGTAAGACATGCCAGCGATGCACAGCGAGTGGATGCGTCCCCAATGGCAATTTATCTCGTCATAGATCGTATTGGCACGCCAGGTTAGCCGTTCGGCCTGTTCGAGGTCTCCTTCGTTGAAGGCGACATAGGCGTGGATCGAGAGCAGATCGACCTGGCCGAAAGGAAGGTTGTCGAGACTGGTCCTGGTGGCGCGATCGATATGGCCGCGTGCACTCACCAGATCGCCGCCATAGGCTCCGATCAGCCCTCGCATCAGGTCGATGCGGCCCGCAAGGTTCATTCCGCTGCTTTCGGCGATCTGCCGCAATGGTCCGTTTTGCCGTTCAGCAAGCTCGAGCTTCTGCAGGGTCTGCTCCGCCTGAAGGAACTGGCGGAGGTTTATGTACCGCCAAACCATCAAGAGCATGAGCAGAGGACGGGCCTCGCGGTTTTCCCGCGGCAGCTGCGCCATCCAGCCGGAGTAGGTCTCGAAGCGGCCGTAGCTGAGATAGTCGAAGGTGCAGTAGCGCTCGATCAGCGCGGCTGCCTGTTCGGGCCGATTAGCCAAGAACGCATGTCGAACCGCGTCGAACGGCATGTTCGCCTGAATGTACCAGTCGGAGGCCCGGGAATGGAGTTCCGGTATCAGGGCTGGCTGGCGGGTTTGCAATCGGGCCACTAGGAAGTCCTGAAACAGCTGATGATATTTGTACCAGCGGCGTGAACTCGGCAATTCGGTTAGGAACAGTTGCGCGCGCTCTATCTCCGCCAGAGTCGCGGCGGAGCCGTCGATACCGGTAACGGCGTCGCAAAGCTCCGGGGTCAGCGCTTCAAGAACCGACGTGTACTCCAGGAATCGATACAGATTGTCGGGCAGCCCGGCGATTACTTCATCGAGAAAATATTCGGCATATTCCCTCTGGCTGCCTGCGGGGGCGTATTGAAGGAATACATTGCCCGGGGCGTCGTCGATCAGCGTGGTGAGGCGCAGCCCTGCCGCCCAACCCTCAGTCGAATTGTGCAGCAGCTCGCTTTCCGGTGGTGTGAGATCGCGGCCAAGAGCCGCCTTGAAAAAGAGCTGAATCTCCCGAGCCGAAAACTGCAGTTCCTTCGTCGAGAGTTCGAGCAGTTCGCCCTTCAGTCTATACCGGCCGAGCGGCAGAGCTGGACGATTGCGCCCGGAAACGACGAGGGTAAACCCTTCGGGCGCCTCGCGCAGGAGCCGTGTGAGCGTTCGGATTTCGGCGTCACCTTCGACGAGATGAAAGTCGTCGATGAAAAGCGTCAGCCGGGTGCGTCCGATGGGGTTTTGTCTCAGATCGCCGAGGGCGGAAACCAGGCGCGTGTCCGGGTCCTCGCCGTCGGGCAGCGGAGGAGGATCCGCCGCGTCTTCGGATACGGCGCGCCATACTGCGCGGAGCAGGCAGTCGGCGAGGTGGAGATGTTGCCCCTCATTGTCCGTCGCCGAATACCATGCAATGAGCGCGCTATCACTGCGCATGACCTGGGCCCACTGGCTCAGCAGGCTGGTTTTACCAGAGCCGGCCGGAGCGTGCACGACGACCAGCCTGTAGCTTGGCAGTGTCTGCGCATGGCCGCTTAGCCGTGGGCGGTCGACGAAGCCGGGCTGCAACCTCGGGGCAGAGGTGTTTCTGTCGCTGTATCTCGTCCTGCTCATCATGCCTCACACTTTCGGGTGATGCGGGATTTTTTTCAAGTACACCCTTTGGGATCATGTGTGCTTCCAACCTCCCCCGTAAGGTTCCGATCATCGAAAAGGCGGCGAACCGCCGATGCGTCGAGCAGGAAGGCTGCGAAGTGAAACTTAGCGAGTATGTCGAGTACGATGCAGTTGGTCTGGCGGAACTGGTCGCGCGGAGGCAGGCCTCTCCGGATGAACTCCTCGACCTCGCCCTTCAGGCGATGGAAGCGATAAATCCAGCCACTAACGCAATTGTGCATCATTTCCCGGACGAGGCGCGCCGCTTTATCGCTGAGGACATGGGCGCCGGGCCTTTCCGCGGCGTGCCGTTTCTCTTGAAGGACCTGACACAGCATTATGCGGGTCAGAGGACCGGGGCGGGTACCCAACTGCGGCAGGACCATCTGGCGGCAGAAGATACCGAGCTTGTTCGTCGATACAAAAAGGCGGGCTTCGTCATCTTCGGCAAGACGGCTGTCCCCGAGCTGGCGATGGACTGGACGACGCGCTCGCGTATCCACGGCGAAACGAACAATCCCTGGAACACGGCGCATACCTCAGGGACATCGAGCGGCGGTACCGCAGCTGCCGTGGCTGCAGGCGTGGTGCCGGCAGGGCACGGCAACGACGGCGGCGGGTCCATCCGGGTTCCTTCCTCCTGTTGCGGCGTCTTTGGCCTGAAGCCTACGCGAGGGAGAAATCCTGCCGCTCCAGCGGGTGCGACTTGGGACGGCATGCTGGTCGAGCACGTATTGACGCGCTCGGTCCGGGACAGCGCCGCCATTCTGGATGCCACCGCCGGACCCGCCGCAGGCCAGTTCTACCATAGCCCGTCGGGCGGCAATTTCGCTGGGGAAGTCCGCCGCGATCCCGGCAAGCTTCGCATAGGCGTACTGACACAGGCTCCTTATGGAGCCGCGACCCATACCGATTGTCTCGCGGCGGTCGAGGATGTCGTCGGTCTCCTGACGGGGTTGGGACATGATTGCGCCCCCGCGACCCTGACATTGCCGACGGACGGCTGGGCCAGCTTCGAAGCCTATATCCTCGCGGAATACGCGGCAGACATGCGTGTCGAGGCCGAACGGCTGGGGCGCCCGCTGACGGACGACGATTTCCCGCCGACGCTGCGCGAGATGATCGTTGCCGGCAACGGGCTCACCGCTGTCGACCAGCGCATAGCCACTGCCGGAGTGCACAGGGTCGCGCAGGCGGTCGACGCGATGTTCGACGGTTTCGACGTCATCCTGTCGCCGACACTGGCCAAGCCGCCGCTGCGGCATGACGAGTTCCCGCACGACGTCAGCATGTCCGATCACTACGGTTTCTATCTGTCCTGGATGCCCTACACGCACATCTACAATATCAGCGGTTCGCCTGCGATCACGGTGCCGCTGCATTGGAATGTGGCCGGTCTGCCCATCGGCGTCCAGTTCGCTGCGCGCCCGGCGTGCGAGGGCGTCCTGATACGCCTCGGCAGTCAACTCGAAGCAGCGCGACCGTGGTGGAACCGCCGTCCTCCCGTCTTCGCCGCCTGATCTGTATCAACAACCAAAAAGGGGAACCTGATGCCATTCCAATCCAATCGATCCCGTTTGACCGCCTACGCCTCCGTATTGACGATTGGCGCAGCATTGATCGCCGGCCCTACGCTGGCCAGTGAAGTCACGGTCGCCCGCGGCGTGGACGCCGATAGTCTCGACCCACACCGCGCCAGCACCACGCAGTCGCTCCAGGTCACCAGCATGATCTTCGACACGCTGCTGACGATGGCGGCGGACGGCTCGATCCATCCCGGACTGTCCAATGGATACGAAGCGTCGGAGGACGGTCTCGTCTACAGTTTCCCTATCCGGGACGCCGTGAAGTGCCAAGACGGCAGCACGTTTGACGCGGCGGCCGCGAAAACCAGCTTCGACCGCGCGATCGCTCCCGGGACGCTAAACCCGAATCTATCGGCGTGGGGACCCGTCGCGAGCACCTCGGTTGACGGCAACAAGTTCGTCGTGACGCTGAGCGAACCTTACGGACCTTTCGCGTCGTTTCTAACCAGCATCCAGGCAGGCTTCGTCTGCCCGGCGTCGTTCAGCGGGGCCGAGTTCAAGCCCATCGGTACAGGACCGTTCAAGCTGGAAAGCTGGGTGCGCAACGATGCCATCGTGCTGACGGCGAATGACGACTACGTCAACGTCCATCCGCTGGTCGAGAATCCCGGACGCCCGTACTTGGACAAGGTGACGTTGCGGGTGATCCCGGAAGCCGTCGCCCGCATGGCCGCGCTGCGTTCCGGCGAGGTCGATATCGTCGAGCCGTCGCTGGAAGAAGCCGCCGACTTGAAGGAAGACGCGAATTTCAAGGTCTATGCTGCCGAGTATTCGGGCCAACAGGTGCTCGCCGCCTTCACATGGCGTGTGCCCCCGCTCGACAACCCGGATATCCGGCGTGCGATCGGCATGGCGATGAACAAGGACGCCTATGCCAACATCGCCTATGAAGGTCTGGTCGTTCCGTCGAACTGCACCGTCGCACCTAACCTCTTCGCGGTGGACCAGGCGCTCTGCGCGGAGTGGGGTGTGAAATACGACGTGGACGCGGCGCGCGCGGCGATGGAAGCCGCGGGCTACAGCGCCAGCAACCCGCTGAAGGTGAACCTGCAGGTGCACAAGCTTCCCGGCTTCGACCAGATGCACCAGATCATGCAGCAGGACCTTGCCGAAATACATGTGCAGGCTGACATCCAGACCCGCGAGGTCGCCGCCTTCTTCGACTTCATGACGCAGGAGAACCTGAAGACCGACATCTCGCCGACCGTCTGGACCATGGGCATGTCCGGCGTCGATCCCGACTACATGTACTTCCTCTGGAAGCAGCCGGGTTTCGTCAGCATGGGCATCAACGACGAACTCGACGCCATGCTGACCGAGCAGCGCAAGCTGACGGGCGAGGCGCGTGTTGCAAAGATACAAGAGGCCGAGAAGTATCTGTTGACCAACGGCTACGCCATTCCGCTGATTTCGCCCGGCTGGAACTGGTTGATGGCATCGTCCGCCAAGGTCGACGGCTTCAAGCTCGGACACATGGTCTCCTTGATCTTCAACGACACCAAGGTATCGGAGTAAGACACCACAACGCGGCGCGGCGGTTTCGGACGCCGCGCCGATTGGCGCCGGCAAGGCATTCCGGAAGGAAAGACGAAAACAGGCGATGGTCCTTCTGATCCTCTGGCGGATTCTGATCGCCGCCTCGACCATAATCGTGGTGATCGTACTCGCGGGCATCCTGATCCATATCGTGCCGGGCGATCCCGTCACCGCCATGATGGCGCAATCCGTTTCGGCCACTCCCGAAGCCATGGCCGAGCTACGCAGCAAGCTTGGCCTCGATCTTCCGGTCTGGCATCAGGTGCTGAACTACCTTGCCAATGTGCTGAGGGGGGATCTCGGAACGACGATACGTGGCGGAGAGCCCGTCGCCGGTCTTCTGCTGATGCGCTTGCCGAACACCTTCATGCTCGCCACCGCCGGGCTGTTGACGGCCATGGCGATCGGTGTGCCCCTCGGCTTCCTTGCTGCACTCAACAGGGGCCGGTTCACCGACATGGCCATCATGGTCATCGCGGTGCTCGGCGTCTCCATTCCGGGGTTCTGGCTGGGTCTGGTGCTCATCCAGATCTTCGCGCTGAACCTCGGCTGGCTTCCAGTTGCGAGTTCCGGGTTCAAGGGCATGATCCTCCCCGCTCTGACGCTCGGCCTCTGCTATTCGGCTCTGATAGCGCGGATGACGCGGTCTTCCCTCGTTGACATCCTTTCGGAAGATTACATCAGGACCGCCCGCGCCAAGGGGCTCAGGGAACGAGAAGTCCTGCTCGTCCATGCGCTGAAACCCGCCTTAATCAGCATCGTCACCGTGGTCGGCCTTGTCTTTGCATATCTGATGGGCGGCCAAGTGGTGGTCGAGAACGTTTTCTCGTGGAACGGCATCGGCCGTCTGGCCGTGCAGGCCATGCTGGAACGCGACTATCCGATGATCCAGGGCTTTATCGTCGTGTTCGCTACGGCTGTCGTGATCGTCACCGCATCAATCGATATCCTCTACGGCCTGCTGGATCCTCGCATGAGGAGGCGCACATGATCGCCGCCACCGTGGCCCGACCTTCCCGAAAAATCCCTCCGGGACTCTGGATAGGTGGCGTGCTTTTGGCGCTACTCGTCGCTGCGGCGCTGCTGGCGCCGTGGATTTCGCCGTACGACCCCACCAAGATGGGAGTCGGCAAGCGATTGCTGGCGCCGGGAACGCAGTATGTGTTCGGCACTGACGAATTTGGCAGGGATCTGTTCAGCCGGGTGCTGGCCGGCGCGCGTCTCTCCCTGGGCATCGGAGTCGTCGCGGTCTGTACCGGGCTTGCGCTCGGCGGAGCCATCGGGCTGCTGGCAGCTTTCTCGGGACAGTTCCTGAGGTCCGCACTGCTGCGCGTAATCGATGTGCTCTACTCGTTCCCGGACACGCTCATTGCGCTCTCTCTCGTGGCTTTCCTCGGTCCAGGCATAACGAACGCAACGCTCGCCATCGCGATCTCGCTGATCCCGTTCTACGCCCGGGTCACCTACGGCCTCGCGGCCGCCGAGAGCGCTCGGCCCTACATCGAGGCCGCGAAGCTGGCGGGCATCGGTCACGCGCGACTTGTCCGGGTGCACGTAATGCCGAATATCGCACAAAGCCTTATCGTGATGGGGACCCTTGGCTTCTCCTCGGCCATCCTGTCGGCAGCGGGACTGTCTTTCCTCGGACTCGGTGTCCAACCGCCTTCGCCCGAATGGGGGGCCATCCTCTCTTCCGGTCGCAACTATATCAGCAAGGCGCCATGGATTCTCATCTTCCCCGGGCTTGCGATCGTATTTGCGGTCATGGCTCTGAATCTCGTCGGCGACAGCCTGCGCGATCTCGTCGATCCGCGCCAGAAAGGCCGGCGATGACCGCACTGCAGATCGAGAACCTTTCGGTGGGCTTCCGGACGGGCGGGCAGGACTTTTTTGCCGTCGACGACGTAAGCATCACGGTCGAGCCGGGCGAGATCGTGGCCCTCGTGGGTGAATCGGGCAGCGGCAAGAGCATGACCTCCCTCGCAGTGATGGGACTTCTGCCGAATGCTGCGAGCGTCACGGGTGAGATAACGGTGGGAGGCACGAAAGTGTCCGGTCTGTCGCGCAGGGAGATGGAGGATCTGCGCGGCCGCCGCATGGGCATGGTCTTTCAGGAGCCGATGACCTCGCTCAATCCGGTGCTGACGATCCGCCGGCAGATGACCGAGGGTCCGCGCCGTCATCTGGGCGTGGACCGGCCGGCGGCCGAAAGGCTGGCGCAGGATGCGTTGACCGAGGTCGGGATTCCGGATCCTGCGGCGGTCATGGGGCAATATCCCCACCAACTGTCAGGCGGCATGCGCCAGCGCGTTATGATCGCGGCAGCCCTGGCGCTCAAGCCCGCGCTGCTGATCGCCGACGAGCCGACCACCGCGCTGGACGTCACCGTTCAGGCGCAAGTCCTGGACCTCCTGGTCGCGCTGAAGCAGCGTAGCGGGTCGGGCATTTTGCTGATCACGCATGACATAGGGGTGGTTGCCGAAACCGCCGATCGCGTCGCGGTGATGCGGCGGGGGAAGGTGGTCGAGGCCGGTGCGGTGTCGCAAGTGCTGTTCTCGCCGCAGCACGAATACACCAGGACGCTCCTCGCGGCGCACCTCACCGTCGACGAGGCCCTTGCCCTTCGTGCCGCCGAGCGTGAGGGCATGTCGTGAACGCAACATCGCTTCTCAGAATGGAAAACATCCATCGTACATTCCGCAACGGCGCGCGCAGCGTAGCCGCTGCATCCGGCGTGTCCCTGGAGCTCCAACCGGGCGAAACACTGGGCATCGTGGGCGAGAGCGGTTCCGGCAAATCGACCGTTGGACGCATCGCCGCAGGGTTGGAAACGGCCGACAGCGGTCGGATCGTCATCGCCGGCAACGATGTTGCGCAGCTGCCGCGCAAGGCTCGTTTCGAGACCATGCGCAAGGTGCAGATGATTTTCCAGGACCCGTACTCCTCGCTCAATCCGCGGCTGAGGGTAGGGCTTCAGGTTGCCGAGGGCCTGCGCGATCGCAAGAACCTAGGGTATGCGCAAATACGCGAAAAGTTGCAGCAGCTTTTTACTGATGTCGGACTGTCGCCCGACCACATCGACCGTTATCCGCACGAATTTTCGGGAGGACAACGGCAACGCGTCGCGATCGCGCGGGCGATGGCTCCCGATCCGGAACTGATCGTGGCGGACGAACCGGTTTCAGCCCTGGACCTGACGGTGCAGGCGCAAATAATCAATCGGCTGATCCAGGCGCAAATGCAGCGCAGTCTGGCCTATCTTTTCATCTCGCACGATATCTCGGTGATTGCGCGTCTTTGCGACCGTGTGGCTGTGATGTATCGCGGTCGCATCGTCGAGCAAGGTTCCGCCGCGGATGTCATCCGTGACGCCCGCCACCCATACACGCGTAGTCTGCTCGCCGCAGTGCCGCGGCTGGACCATCGACGCGATGGCCGTTTGCCGGATCCGCCGTCGTCATTCCAGCAAGACGATGCTGACCCGTTAGAGGAGGTTGCGCCGGGACATCTGGTACGCCGTCGAAGCTGGACGTCCTAATAGGGCTTTGTCCTGGCGGGCGGCCGAGCGACAACACCATTCGACGGGAGATGACATCGGCTTTTCGATGGGTGTTGCGGCAAAGCCGATGTTCTGCCTGCCTGGCAACTTACGGAGAAATTGGGAGAGAAAGCTGCCGTCGCGTGCGCTAAGCTGGAACTATTTGGTCTTCAAGCTTCACGTCTCCTTGGCCGACGAATAAAGAATCGTCGGCCAAGCTGCAGATCGCTTCGGAGAAGCGATCACGGTTGGCTGATTTCAGCCTCGAGTCGCTTGATCAAAGCCTCGCGCTGCTCCTGGATCTTGAGCCAGTCGGGGTTGAACGTTTTTGCGATGATCTCCTCGCGCGTCACGCCCAGTCTCGATTTTATGAGCTCGTTGTCGACAGCCGCATTCCTATTGCTCGGCAGGTTGCCCTGCAGTTCGAGGTCGCGCTGCTGCGGCTCGGGGCTTCCGGCAAAGGCGGCGAACGCCCGTGCCGCTTCTGGATGCGGGGCATTCTTTGGGATGACGAAGACGTACGGGATCATCAAGGCGCCCTCCTCAGGAAGCGTCATGTCCAGCTTGGTCCCGCCCTTGGCCTTGAGGTCCCAGATGCGGTCGGAGTAGTAGGCGGAAGCCACCGCGTCGCCGCGCTCAAGGAGCTGCTGATTCTGCGCCATCGACGTGTAGGCCGTCAGCGCATTGTCGACCACCGCCTTGTACTGCTTGATGCCTGCATCCAGCTGGCTCTGGTCCTCGGTCAGCATTTTGGAATACCAGGGCACGTCGTACAAGGACGCGTAGACGGGACGGGTGACGGAAATCTGCCCCTTCCACTTCGGGTCGACCAAGCTCTGCCATGACCTGAAGTCCTCGGCCTCGGCAAGATCGGTATTGTAGGCGATGCCGTAGTAGACGAAGTTGATCGGCATGCCCGCGACGTGCTTGTCATCGATACGCGGCAGCAGGTTCTCGGGGATGTCCTGCAGGACCGGATAGTCCGCGATCGCCAGCGGTTCGGTGATGCCCTTCTTGTACAGGTTCATCGCACCGGAGAAGCTGTGGAAGGACGAATTGTAAACTTGGCTGCTGGCGTTGGAGATCAGCGCGGTTTCGGTCGAGGGGACCTCGACGATCTTGAACGGAATGCCGGTGGTCGCCGTGAACAGATCACCGTAAGATTTCTGAAATGCCTCGGCGACGCCGCCGCCGAAGTTGCACTGGATGACCTCCCCACTCGTCTGGGCAAAAGCCTTCCGGCTGACAAAGGGCGCGGCAAGCGCGGACGAGGCCGCGCCCCAAATGAAGCCACGCCGTGTCGTCGAAATTCTCATGTACATATTCTCCTCCCTGTTATGTTCTGTCCCGAGAGTTGCGCCATGACGTCAACTCTCGCGGTGAGACGCTGCTCGCGCTGTTACCTTGTCCAGCCCCCCACCGCCTTGACCTCCATGAATTCCTGAAGTCCCCAGACGCCGCCCTCGCGTCCATTGCCGGACTGCTTCATGCCGCCGAACGGTGATCCCGGTCCTCTGGGTTTGCCGTTGATCTCCACCATCCCCGACCGGAGGGCGAGCGCTACGCGGTTCGCTCGCTCCCCGTCCTGCGTCTGGACGTAGTTGGCGAGCCCGTAGACGGAGTCGTTGGCGATCCCGATCGCCTCGTCCTCCGTCTCGAAGGGCATCATCGACATGACCGGCCCGAAGATCTCCTCGCGTGCGATGGTCATGTCGTTGCCGACGTCGGCAAAAACGGTCGGCCGGACATAGAAGCCGCGATTGAAGCCTTCCGGTCGCCCAAGCCCGCCCGCGACCAACCGGGCCCCTTCATCAATGCCCGTCTGGATCAGGCCCTGAATTTTCGCCCATTGAGCGCCGTTCACCACCGGGCCTATATGAGTTCCCTCGGCTCCGCTCGGTCCGACCGTCACGGCGCCGGCGACTTCGACCGCCCTCGCGACGGCTTGGGCATAGATGCTGCTCTGCACCAGCATGCGGCTTGGCGCATTGCAGGACTGCCCGGTATTGTTCATCATCTGCCGCACGCCGCGCTCGACAGCCGCCGCGTCGGCATCTGCGAACACGATGTTCGCGCCCTTGCCGCCTAGTTCCAGGGCGACGCGCTTGAGCGTGTTGCTTGCCGACTTCGAAATCGCGATCCCGGCGCGGGTCGAGCCGGTGAAGCTGACCATGTCGACGTCCGGGTGAGCCGTCAGCATCGTTCCCGTGCCCGCGCCATCACCGTTCACGAGATTGAACACCCCGTCAGGCATGCCGGCCGCGTGGATGCATTCCGCGAACACCGCGGCGCTCAACGGGCTCTCTTCGGATGGCTTGAGGATCATGGTGCAGCCGGCCAGCAGCGCGGCGATGACCTTCAGGGAAATCTGGTTCAGCGGCCAGTTCCACGGCGTGATCAGGACGCACACGCCGATCGGCTCATGGACGATGCGCGTTTCCGGCCATTCCTCCCCCAGCGGGCGACTGAAATCGAACGACCGCACTGCCCGCAGGAAGTTCTGCGTGTGGCGGACGCCGAGCGGCGCGTGAGCGTTGCGCGCCAGGGTGATCGGAGCGCCCATTTCGAGCGATACTGCGCGCGCGACGTCTTCCATGCGCGCCTGGTAGACTTCCAGGAAGCGCTCGACGCAGGCAATCCGTTCCGCTGGCGGTGTGCGCATCCAGCCCGGAAAGACCGCCTTTGCCGCCGCCACGGAGGCATCCACGTCGGCACGGCCGGCCAGCGAGATGACGGCGCACGGCTCTCCCGTCGAAGGGTCGATCACAAGGTGGTCGCGTCCGGCAGTCGCGTCGACCCACGCGCCGTCGATGTAGAATTTGCGCCTGTCGATCATGGTGTCACCAAGGCCTTTCTGGATAAGCTCGGAACGCTCGACGCCACGCCGGCGCGAGCGTCGATGGCGGGCTGAGATTACGCGCGGCTGTCGACGAACATGCGCATGCCGACCAGGCGGTTGATGACCAGCACCATGCCGAGGGTGATGCACATCAGAATGGTCGAGACCGCTGCGATCGCCGGATGTTGATTGCCTTTGAGAACTGACCCGGCAGCGCAGGATATTTCCATCGAGAATTGACCCATGTTTGAACCACCCCTGCATGACAGTGGGGGCATTGGAGTGATCGACATGGCGTTATTGAGCGTAATCCGACGCTGGCATTTTCGAGAGAATCTATCGATCCGTGAGATTGGCCGTAGGACTGGCCTGTCGCGGAACACCATCCGCAAATATCTACGCTCTGATGGCGTGGAGCCTCAGTTCAAGGTTCCGGAGCGGCCGAGCAAGCTTGACCCGTTTGCCGACCGTTTGTCGGCCTGGCTGAGGGCGGAAGCAAAGAAGAACCGCAAACAGAAGCGGACCGTCAAGCAGTTCCATTCCGATCTGGTGAGCCTTGGCTATGAGGGGTCTTACGGTCGTGTTGCTGCTTTCGCCCGGGAGTGGAAGGCAAATCTTCAGAGGGAATTGCAGACGACAGGACGAGGGACATTCGTGCCGCTGGCGTTCGAGCCTGGAGAGGCGTTCCAGTTCGATTGGTCCGAGGATTGGGCCATCATCGGCAACGAGCGCACCAAGCTGCAGGTGGCGCATACGAAGCTCAGCTACTCCAGGGCCTTCATCGTTCGAGCCTATCTGCTGCAGACGCACGAGATGCTGTTCGACGCCCACAATCATGCCTTCCGTGTCTTTGGCGGCGTTCCCCGGCGCGGCATCTACGACAACATGCGCACGGCGATCGACAAGGTCGGGCGCGGCAAGGAGCGCGACGTCAACGTCCGCTTCATGGCGATGGCCAGCCACTACCTGTTCGAACCCGAGTTCTGCAATCCAGCGTCAGGCTGGGAGAAGGGGCAGGTCGAGAAGAACGTCCAGGATGCGCGTCATCGCCTGTGGCAACCCATTCCGCGCTTTGCCTCGCTCGAAGCCCTGAACGACTGGCTGGAGCTTCGATGCAAGGAGTTTTGGCAGAAGACCCCGCATGGAAAGATGCGCGGCACCATTGCCGATATCTGGGCAGAGGAATCCCAGGCCCTCATGCCGACATCACGTCTCTTCGACGGGTTTGTCGAATACACCAAACGGGTCTCCCCGACCTGTCTCGTGCATTTAGAGCGCAACCGCTACAGCGTTCCGGCATCCTTTGCCAATCGGCCTGTCAGCGTTCGGATCTATCCGGATCGCATCGTTGTTGCCGCGGAGGGTTTGATCCTCTGTGAGCATCGCCGCATCATCGATCGCTCGCATGATCGGCCGGGTCAGACGATCTATGACTGGCGCCACTATCTGGCTGTTGTTCAGCGCAAACCAGGCGCGCTGCGCAACGGAGCACCGTTTGCTGAACTCCCCGATGCGTTCAGGAATTTGCAACAACACTTGCTCAAGAAGCCAGGCGGCGATCGCGAGATGGTCGACATCCTGGCGCTCGTCTTGCAACACGACGAGCAGGCCGTGCTATGTGCCGTGGAGATGGCGTTGGAAGCCGGCGTTCCAACCAAAACCCATGTGCTGAATCTGCTCCATCGTCTGATCGACGGCAAATCGCTCACACCCCCGACCATCAGTGCTCCTCAGGCCCTAACGCTCACCAATGAGCCGAAGGCAAACGTCGAGCGCTACGATGCCTTGAGGAAGGCCGCAGAGGTGCGCCATGCGTCATAACCCTGCCAGCGGCGCAATAGTCATCATGCTTCGAAGCCTGAAGATGCACGGCATGGCGCAAGCTGTCGGCGAACTCACCGAACAGGGGGCGCCCGCATTTGAAGCCGCCATTCCGATCCTGTCGCAACTGCTGAAGGCCGAAACGGCGGAACGGGAGGTCAGGTCCACAGCCTATCAGCTCAAGACGGCGCGCTTTCCAGCCTATCGCGATCTCAATGGCTTTGACTTCGCCAGCAGTGAGATAAACGAGGCCCTGGTGCGTCAGCTTCATCGTGGCGAGTTCATCGATGACGCCAACAATGTTGTCCTCGTCGGCGGCCCAGGCACAGGCAAAACCCATATTGCGACCGCGCTTGGCGTGCAGGCCATCGAGCATCATCACAAACGGGTTCGCTTCTTCTCGACTGTCGAGTTGGTCAATGCGCTCGAACAGGAAAAGGCACAGGGACGATCAGGCCAGATCGCCAATCGCCTCGTGCATTCCGATCTCGTTATCCTGGATGAGCTCGGCTATCTGCCGTTCAGCGCATCAGGTGGCGCATTGCTCTTCCATCTGCTGAGCAAGCTCTACGAACGCACCAGCGTGATCATCACCACAAACCTCAGCTTCAGCGAGTGGGCGACCGTTTTTGGCGATGCCAAGATGACAACCGCGCTTCTCGACCGGCTGACCCATCACTGCCACATCCTGGAGACCGGGAACGACAGCTTCCGGTTCAAGAACAGCTCTGCCCAAGAGCCGAAAAGAGCAAAGGAGAAAGCTAGAACCTTGACCGTCCCCGCAGAACCAAAACATACATGAAGGGCGGGTCACTTCTCGGTGAAAATGCCGGGTCAGTTCTCAGTGAAAATCAACATGGTTGGCATGAGCGGCGGTCCGGTCTTTGGTTTTGCCGGCAACGAGAAGGAACTGCGCTACTGGATTGTTGCGCTCCAGAGCGCTTGGCTCAAGGACACCAGAACGACATTCGCCTGTCCCGTCCCAGTGTTTGCCCCGCTACTCACGGAATGGGTGCGGTCGCTGACCGCCGACGCGGCTTAGGCGACCTGACTGCTTCTATTCCCCTCCCGGCCGCGCGTACGCCATGCTGCGAGATGACTCGAAGGAATGTCCGTTCGTTCAAAACCGGCTGAAAAACCGGCTGAATTCCCAAAATTAAGCCGGTGCCGCAGTCGATCGGTCGTGAAAAACGCCAACGATTTCAATGACTTGGAGTGGCGCGCCCGAAGAGATTCGAACTCCTGACCCCCAGATTCGTAGTTCAAAAGTGTCTCTACGAGGCAATATCCGCTTCCCCCTTCTAACTTTCTCAACTCCCACGTTTTTCGTTGATATTCAAAGAATTATAGCACAGGATATCGATATGGCGTACAGAACCCTCCAAACTGCTTGCTCCGCCAAAACCGTTTCAAAAACCGTTTCAGAAATCACGGGTTTCCTCGAATGGCCGACATGCGTATCCCATTGAACGACAAGACAATCGAGCGTTTGCCACGGCCCGAGAGTGGACGCTACATTGTGCGCGACACCGAGCTGAAGGGCTTCTTCCTGATGATTGGAGCCCGGAAGAAGACCTTTATGGTGCAGGCCGACCTTCGCGTGGAAGGCAAGCGCGGCTCGACCATACGCGTCGCAATCGGCGATACCGCCGAGTTCGCGACGCGCGCGGCGCGTGCGGTTGCCAAGGAGTACTTGGTCCAGATCGGCCGAGGCATACATCCCAAGAGCGAAACAAAGGCCAAGAAGGCTTCGACGGTGGCCGACACGGCTACCAACGAGTCGGAAGTGCCAGCCGGCGTCACGCTCAAGGAGGCCTGGGCTCGGTACAAGGTTGCGATGGAGCGCAAAAACCGCAGCACACGAACGATCGAAAGCTATCGGGATCATGTCGAGCGCATCTTCAAGGATTGGCTGGATATCCCACTGAAACAGCTTGGCGATGATCCGAGCCAGGTCGCTGCCAAACACGATGAGATAAGCGAAAAGCACGGGCCATATATCGCCAACGGCAGCATGCGGACGCTCAGGGCGATCTACAACCACGCGCGCAAGACCAATCGTGAACTTCCGGCGGATAACCCCGTCGACAGCGTCGATTGGAATCACGAGAAACGCCGGGATACCGGCATGGGACTAGCCGACCTCAAAGGCTGGTTCGTCGAAGTGGCAAAGCTGGACAATCCAATCCGGCGCGAGTTTCACCTGTTCACCTTGCTCTCGGCGTCCCGTCCCGCCGCCCTGAAGGAAGCACGCCTGATCCATCTGGATCTGCGCCTCCGGGTGCTTCATATCCCGCGGCCCAAGGGCGGTGCCGATCGTGCCTTCGACATCCCGCTCTCCCGTCAGATGATCAACTGCCTGATGCGATCCATTCGGTTCGGCCGGCAGATGCACCCTTACGAAGCTAAGGACTGGCTGTTTCCTGCAGACAGTGCCGACGGTCACCTGGTCGAGCAGAAGGAAGATCGTGCGGTGCTATCTAAATGGGGAAATGAGTTGCGCCAGACCTATCGAACTGTCGCAACCCCTGCTGGCGTCTCGGAGCTGGACGCCCGGATGTTGATGAACCATTCCGTGCCCGGCGTTAACTCCGGCTACATCACGCGACACAAGCTGCTGGGAGATCATCTTCGCACCCAGCAGCAGGCGATCAGCAATACGATCTTTTCAGCAATCGGCGATGTGCTGGCTAAACGATCCGTGCTGTCCGACTGGCTTGGACGCGGGGCCGCGCGCCGGCACATCGCTCGCGCCCGAGCGGAATTCGAGAAACGCGAGATCAAGGATGTCTCGCCTCGACGCAAGAGGCTGCCTAGCAGGAAACGACCCTGAAACCAACCGAAGCTGCCGTTGTCGCTCGTTTCGGTACGCGACGTGATACGCTCGAATGCTCAAGGCGCTCGCCAGAACCGATCTGCTCATCCTCGACGACTGGGGCCCTGAAAAACTCAAATGACGAGCAGCGCCGTGACCTCCTCGAGATTGTCGAAGATCGCTACGAGCGGCGCCCGATCATCGTTACCAGCCAGGTGCCCATCGAGCGCTGGTATGAGATCATCGGCAGTCCCATCCACAATGCCTACCGCATCGAACCGACCGGCGAGAGCATGCGAAAACAGCGAGCCGTCGCCATACCGCAACCCCCAAGCTTGACCCGAAACGAAACTCGAACCAAACCTCAACAATGACCAGGTGATTGCCAAGGTTGGCCGGCTTCAAATCGGAATCCCGGCCGGAATGAAATCGGAATGGGTGGCCGGCTTCGTCGGAATACGCACGGTGCAGCTCATTGTCGGCCAAACTCGTGTCGAGCAATGCGATTTTCCGGTTCCGGATTTATCTAACCACTATTCTGTTGCCTGAAAAGTCCAGACTTTGGGGTGGACAAAGGCGCGGGACGATTCAACATTGCGCGGGGCTTTGGCTGACGTTGGATTAATGACGCAGCTTTAGGGTAGGGTGCCAAATGATCGACGGTGCGCGACAGCTTCCTGTGTCACATGTTTCGGTACGCGTTCCTTGGCATGACAGCCAATGGAATGGTTCGGTCTGCGCGAATCCCAGGGGTAACACCGCGTGTCTCGTGTTACCGCGGATCGCCGAGACCAAGAATGACGATTTCGAGGCCGGCCCGGGGATGGCTGGCAAGCTCTTTGATCCTGACGGGCAGAAGTTGCCGGCCTGCGCAGCGGAGCGTGGAGCGTTCATGTCTGCAAACGCCTACACGCGCTGGGCCAATCATCCCTATTCGCATGACCCTAAATACGCGCATTTTCGCAAGACCGCATTCCAACATCCATCCTATTCACTAGGCACGGTTCCGTTTGCCTGGATGATGAAGGATGACGACGGTGTTCCAGCAAAGGCAAAAGAGTTCAATATCAAATTTCGTCCAGAACTCGAACCGGATCTCAGCTTCGATAAGCTTTGGGTTCAGGAAAGGCGCAATCAACTTGCGATGCTAGACACGTTCTTTGGAGCCATCAAACCCGAGGAATCGTTGGTCCTATGCTATGCCAAGCGAACGCCTCTTACGGAGGATCCGCGACGCGTCATCGTCGGGCTTGGTAAGGTGCGCCAAGTCGATCAATCAGTGGAATATTCTTACGAACGGGGTGCGCCCAAGGACGCCATGCGGTGCGTTTTGTGGGAGCGAAATCTGCATCACACGATTAGGCCAAGTGGCAATGACGGATTCCTTCTGCCCTATCAAGCGCTGCTTGAGCTTGCACGTGAAGACGCCGGCTTCGATCTTTCCAGCTACGTCCTCCATGCCCCGTCGGATGCTTGGGAGGCCTTCTCGATGGGTGCCGAGCACGTTGGTCACGATGCGGCGATTGATGTTCTGATCGCCTGCGCCTCCCTGCTGGAGCGGTACGAGAAAGTTCTTCCGGGCAATTGGGCCACCTCCCGGAGCTGGATCGACACCGAATTGAACCGCATCTGGCGGCTGAGAGGTGCCTTTCCGGGGCTGGGTTCGGCCTTGACGGCGCTGGGACTACGGCATGGAACACTGATCGCGCATGCCATCGGGAAGGTGGCCTCGACCGAGAAGGTTCCGGAAGTGGTCGACCCCTGGCCCCTCGTGGATGCAGTTGTTGAGAATCCGAAGCTTCTGCCCCCAGATCTTGCCGCGACGATCGGATCGAGTACCGCGATGCTGTGGAAAGGGCTCAAGCCTGAGCGAAAGGACCTTCTTAAGCTCATCGCGCGCTTTGCAGTCACAGCCGACCAAGCCACACGGTGGTTCGTCCCGGAGGAGCGCAGCCGCGTCGGCATCAAGCTGAACGACAGCGCCGTACTTTCCAACCCGTACGTGCTTTTCGAGGCGGACCGTGGTCAGCGCGATCCGATCGCCGTTACAACCGTTGACAGAGGACTATTTCCAGACGCTGCAGTGTCAAACGCAGTTCCACTTGCGGCGCCATCTTCTTGCGCGGACTCGATCGATCCCCGGCGTGGTCGAGCCTTCTGCATCGCGGCCCTTGATGGCGCGGCCGAAGAAGGACATACGCTTCTCCCGCAGAATTGGCTCATCCAACGGGTGCGCGACTGGCCAATCGAACCGCAATGCGCGATCGGAAGCGACTGGGTCGATACATTCTGCGACCATCTGAGCGAGCGGCTCGAGGCTGTTAAACTTGCGGATGGAAGTCCGGGATGGCAACTCGACGTGGCCAAGCAGCATCGTGAACTTATTGAGCAGCGGGTGCGTCGCCGACTTGCGGCGAAGCGCCACCACGGCGATTTTGAGTGGCGCGCGTTGATCAATCAACAACTCCCCGATTTTGCGTCGGTCAGTGACGCGGACACAGAGGAGGCGGCCCGTAAGGAAAAGGCCGTCGCGCTCGAAGAAATTTACCGGTCCCGCCTTTCCGTGCTGATCGGCCCGGCTGGAACGGGAAAGACCAGTTTGCTGTCGGCTCTGCTGTCGATGCCGTCTGTCGCGAGCGGCGGGGTTCTGCTGCTTGCTCCGACGGGCAAGGCGCGGGTCCAGATGCAAAAGAAATCGGACACGCAGGCGCTGACGCTGGCTCAATTTCTGCTGAGCTTCGGGCGCTATGATCCTGAAACGGGGGTTTATCGTGTGACCGGCAGCGCCAAACGCGAAAGTGGCTTCAAGACGGTCGTCATCGACGAATGTTCGATGCTCACCGAAGCTCAGCTTGCTGCAACCTTCGATGCGATTGAACCTGCGTCGGTCGAGCGCCTGATCCTTGTCGGTGATCCACGGCAATTGCCTCCGATCGGAGCCGGTCGCCCCTTTGTCGATCTGGTTCAGCTCCTACGCCAAACCGAAGAACCCGGTGTAACTCGGCCAGGCTATGCCGAACTCAAGATTGTCCGTCGGCAGACCGAACAGGTAGAAACCTCTCGCGACGACATCATTCTGGCGCGGTGGTTCGGTGGAGACGCTCCCGATGCCGGCGCTGACGAAGTTTGGGACCGTCTTGCTGCCGCAACGGCGACAAATATTCGAGCTGTTGCTTGGAAGGATGAGCATGAGCTCAAGGACAAACTCCTCAGCCTTATCCGCGATGAGGTCCGGCGACTCGCTGCTGAGCATGGCAGCGCAAACGTTTCCGATGACGTCGCTTTTGAGGTCAGCCTGGGCGGAAAGCTATTTGGAGATGTTCCCTATTTTCGGTCGTCCGGGTGGCAAAAGGGGATCGTACTGCCCGACGACCTTGGAGCGGGCGCGTTCGCGGAAGCATGGCAGATTCTGTCCCCGGTCAGAGGCGGTGAAACTGGCGTTGAAGGTCTGAACCGATGGCTGCAACGGCTGTTTAGAGGTCGCGCACGGAGTTGGGCTGAACCAGAGATTTATTGGCAGCGCAAGACATGCAAACCTCTTGGACCCCAAGGAATTCTATACGGCGACAAGGTCATCAATGTCTCCAATGGCCCGCGCAAGGACGTCTATCCTAGCCCAGAGCGCCCTTATCTCGCCAACGGCGAGATCGGAATGGTGGTTGGTCAATACAAGGGCACCAACGCAAAGTATAAGGGGCTTCCTTGGAAGGTCGAGGTCGAGTTCTCGACACAGTTGGGCTACAAGTACGGATTTACGGAGCGTGACTTCGGGGAGGACAGCGATGCCCGCCTCGAATTGGCCTACGCGTTGACCATCCACAAATCTCAAGGCAGCGAATTTGGCACGACGTTCGTGGTCGTCCCGAACCCATGCCGGCTGCTCTCGCGTGAACTCCTGTACACCGCTCTCACGCGTCAGAAAGGTCGCGTCGTGTTGCTGCACCAAGGCGATCTCCGTTCGCTCCTGAAGCTGTCGGCATCCACGCACTCCGAGACAGCCCGTCGCCTCACCAACCTTTTCACCGCTCCCCACCCTGTCGAGTACGGTGGCGTCTTCCTTGAGGACGGGCTTATCCACCGAACCTCTCGCGGCGAGCTTGTCCGCTCGAAGTCTGAAGTGATCATCGCCAACATCTTGCACGCTTTGAAGATCTCATACGCTTACGAGCAGCCGATGAAGGGCAAAGATGGGTCCGTGAGATATCCCGACTTTACGATCGAAGATGCGGAAACCGGGCAGCGCGTGTTCCTGGAACACCTCGGCATGATGAGCGAGCCATCGTATCGCAAGCGTTGGGAGGAAAAGCTGGCCTGGTATCGGGCACAAGACGTTCGATTGCACGAGGACGGCGGCGGCGAGGCAGGCATCCTCTTGGTCACGACTGAGGAAGGTGGAATTGATTCATCCGGAATCACCAATCAACTCAAGGCCGTATTGGCGCTTTAGGGTGGAGGGCTGCAATGGCCGAGTTGCTGATCACCCAAAAGCCAACGTTCCTCAGCGAGCTTCTCGCTTTGCCGGCCAAGGAAAGCCACCAAGTTCAGGAAAAGCTTGCAGCTCTCACGAAGGATCCGCGGCCTGACGGCAAGGTGCGCAAGCAGCTCAAGGGGTGGTCGCCGACGCTCTACCGATTGAGAAGCGGCAACTACCGCATTTTCTATACCTTCGACGACCGATATATCAGCCTGCTGGCGCTTCGCCGTCGCAGCGAGGATACGTATGATGAGGAAATCGAGGCTGAAGATCTTGGCGGTTTTGACCCCGGCGATCCGCGCCCCGTTCCACAGGTGAACTGGGAGGACATGCTGGCAGCGAACCAGCCCAAAGCCACCCCGCTGCCGCGTCCAATCGACAAAACCCTGCTCGAACGGCTGAGAGTGCCGGTCCAGTTGTCGGGCCCTCTCCTGGAAGTGACCAGCCGTGAGGCGTTGCTCGGCTGCAGCTCAGTTCCAGACGACTATCTTCTCCAAATTGATGAAGTCTTGTTTGAGCGCCCCCTTGAGGAGGTCCTTGAGCAGCCGGATCTGATCTCCGGAAGCGTCGACGATCTCTTCCGCTTCAAGGAGGGCGACCTAGTTGGCTTCCTTCTCAAGCTCAGTCCCGAGCAACAGCAGCTGATCAGCCTTAATCTGGGGCATGCTGGCCCGGTCCTCGTCAAGGGTGGCCCGGGAAGTGGAAAAAGCACGGTGGCACTATATCGGTCGGCCAAGCACGTCGCACGCCTTCCACCAGGCTCGAGGGTGTTATTCACGACCTATACCAACGCGCTGGTTGCGGTTTCTCGCGGGCTTTTGAAAACGCTGCTTGGTAGCAGAGCTGACGCCGTTGAGGTCATGACAGCCGACGCGATTGTCGGCGGCGTGCTCGCCAAGGCTAGGATAGTGTTTCGGCCGGCTTCGCAGGAGCAATTGCTGACGGCTGTTCGCCAAGCGCGCGAGGCGGGCATGTTTGGAAGCAACGCGTTCGAGCGATTGCGCTCCAAGGAGCGGATCGGCCACCTAACAGACGATTATCTCATCGATGAGATCACTGCCGTAATTGAGGCGCGAGGTCTGAGCTCACTCGAAAGCTACCTTCGCTTCCCGAGAACGGGGCGAGAGGAGCCGCTCGATCCCGAACAGCGGTGGTCCATTTGGCAGATCAAGAGTGCATTCGAAAGCCGCCTGAAAGAGCACGGGGTTCAAACATGGTCGCAGGCGAGAAGTACGGCTGCCCAAAAAGTGGGGTCAGCTCCGCCGGCGCGAATCTATGATGCGATCGTGATCGATGAAGCCCAAGATCTCGAGCCCACCGTTCTTCTGGTGCTCAGGTCCCTGCTCAAGGAAGGGGGCGAGATTTTTGTCACGGCTGACGCCAACCAATCCATCTATGGCTCCAGCTTTCGCTGGAGCGATGCCCATCAAGATCTCCATGTCGAGGGGAAAATCGGACTGTTGACCGCGAATTTTAGGTCCACGCGTGAGATCAGCCTAGCTGCCGCCTCCTACCTGAAAAACGCTGCCATCGATCAAGATGCGGTCGATCAGACGTTCGTTCATGAGGGGCCGCTTCCCGCCCTGCGACGCGTTCGCACGCCTAAGCAGGAGATCGAGTTGCTCGTAAGATTTGTTGATGGAGCCTCGCGACAGCTTCGCCTGGCGAAAGGGTCAAGCGCCATTCTGTGCCCATCTGCGCGCGAAGGCGAGCGGATTGCCGACGAACTATCGGCTCATGGCTTACACGCGACGTTCATGCTGAGCAAGGATTTGGACGTTGAAGCGCCCGGCGTGAAGGTGCTCCCGCTTCGTTCGGCCAAAGGGCTTGAGTTTCCCATCGTCGCGTTGGCAGGTTTTTGGCCGCCTTACCCGTCCATGCCGGCCAATGCTGGCAAGCGGGAGCGAGAGGAGCGACTTCTTCTCGAGAGACGCGCTCTGTTCGTCGGCATGACGCGAGCGATGCGAGCACTGCTCGTCATTGTCCCAGACACTCTTTCTTCGACCTTGTTTGCAGGGTTCGATGGGACGCTATGGAATATGTCTGCCTGATGAATCGACCGGAATGACGCTCCGAGACCGCTGTTGCCGGCAGACCCGGTTCTCGGCTCAAAGCCGGACGCTTGCGCTTTCGCGTATTGCACCGCGGGAGTTGCCGGCTATAACTGCGTGATCGACTGGCTTCTGGGGCGTGGCCGGCGCTGCGCGTTGAGCAATCTCAGCCGCTTTGTTTGAAGAGTTTGGCGGGGGATCATGGCTGGCTATTCGGTTAATGCTCGGTCTGTCATCCTTTCTATCCAAAACAACCTGGTCGACCGTTACAAGACGACATTCGACATTTTAAAAGAGCTCGTCCAAAATGCCGACGACGCTGGCGCTTCCAAGCTTGTTGTCGATCTGCGGCCAGGTGTTGCAAATGCCTTTAATCCGCTGCTGCGTGGCGCGGGCTTGCTGATCGTCAATGACGGTCGATTTACCAAGGAGAACGAGGCCGGCATTCGGCACGTTTCGGCGAGCAGCAAGACCGATGAAATGGGCTCGGCTGGCCGTTTCGGTCTTGGTCAGAAATCCTTGTTCCATCTCTGCGACGCGTTCATCGTCGTTCCGAGCGGATACGCAACCGACCTGCGGCCGTTCATTATCAACCCGTATTTCGCCCTGTTTGAGGAAGCGAAGGGCAAGGCCGCCTCGGATGAAACATGGCATGCGACCGCACAGTGGGAGAGGATTGAACCCGAGGTCTCAGCTTTGCGGGGACTGGTCGATACGGCAGCGTTTCCGAAGGCGCATCTCGCTTTCTGGCTGCCGCTGCGCCGTCGTGATCTTTTTCCCGCGGCCAAGGCCGGATTTACCCAGAAGCGTTTCGACACGGCCGATGATCGGAATGAGCTTTTAAACGAATTTTGCCAGGCAGACGCACTCGCCGAACTCGTCGCAGCGGCGCGAAGTCTCGAACATATTGCGATCCGGCTCGACGGTCGTGACGTGATTGCGGTCCAGCGCTCTGGTGAACACATGCGGCTGCTGCCCAAAAGGGGCGAAGAGGCAGCAGACGGCGAGCGACTATTTGGTGGAATGGTTTCGGTCAGCGAAAACGGCACGCAGCGCAAATCAGGCTTCGCTGCGGCTGAATTGCTATCGCACCATAGCGACCTCGTCGGTATTCAAACGGCCGACGACTGGCCGGTCACGCTGGATCTGTTTTCCAATCGGGTGCCAGAAAAAGCGCTGCCACATGGCGCGGCCTTTTTGATCCGGAATGCTGGTCATCGTTCCCGCTTGGCCATCCACAACGGCGTGTTCTTGCCGACGGGCATCAGCCACGAAATCGACCTCGCAGGCGCGGCGAATGGCGACAGCGTCGCGCCACTCGATCTCGCCCTCTTCCTTCATGGGTACTTTTTCGTCGACTCTGGTCGAAAAAACCTCCAGGGCCTGGAGGGTGATGCCTCCGATCGTCAGAGCGTGCCAGTGCTCTGGAACTGCACCTTGCGCGACAGGCTCGTTCTGCCGATCTTGCCCAGGCTCTTTTCGCAGGCACTCGAGCAGCGGCTTGTTTCGTCCGATGAGATGGCGCGATTGGTGTGTGGGCTCGCCCAAAGCTCGTGGTTCCGACAGATGCACCGCGTCGCAGTTTGCTGGCGTGACGCTTGGGCACAAACATGGGGTGCCGGATCGCTGAGCTGGCGTATTCTGCCTGCGGATGCAAAGGTTCGCCCTCTCCCTTCATCTTTGTTGGAATCCGCGAAGGATGTCACCGACCTCTTTCCTGGCCTGGAGGCGTTTGCTGAGGGTCGGCACATCGTGCTTTGCGCGGCGGACGCGCGCGGTTCCGCCCGAGTGCTCGCGCCATTGGATCCGGTTTGGCCGACCGATGAGTTGGCTGAGCTGCTCACGCTCATACCGGCGCGCGCATTTAAGCGCGCGAGGGCTGCTCGTCTGCTACGGGATTTGCTCGAGTGTGTTTCACCGACAGGGATGCCCATTGAAGCGGTCGGCGCCGTATTGCGACGCAAGCTGCGCGAAGCCATGCAGCTTGAGGAGAATTTCGCTCCGGCCGAGGTGATGCGTGGCATTATCAACCACATTCCGGATGCGGGCCTTGTGTTTCTTCCGGAAAAGGCGCGGCATTCCGAGATCCTGAGCGCGCTTGCGCGCGCCCCAGTCGACGCACTTGTTGTGGGCGACGATTGGATCGAGGGAGGCGTTCGTTCCCTGCTCGCTGACTCGTCCCATCTGCCCGAGCTTCTGCGCGCCCTTGAGCCGATCGCCGCACAGGAACGGGAACCGATCCGTGCTGAGCAGGCCGCGCGCGCCGCAATGTCGCTGGTCGCGGCTGCCCGCACAAGTTTATCGAGCCTGTCCCGTGACGCAGCGTGCCGATCCATCCGGGTGTTTCCCGTTACAAGACAGCCAGATGGAACGCGCCTGGCGCTGTCGATCGCCGACCTGGCCGAATCGGCTAAGCGGAAGACCATTTTTCTGGCAACCCCGACCACGAATATGAACGTCAAGGCCGTTTGCGACGCGCTTCCAGAGTTGGTGCTCAACATAGCCATGTCCAACGATGCGGAGCTGTTTCGGAGCATACCCGGGACGGAAGCAGAGTCGGGCAACCTTGAGGCGTCGCACATCGTCGCGCTGGTCAATACAGAGATGCGGTTCGGCGAGGTCGAGCAGCGCAAGACACTGCTGAGCAAATTAAAGAAAGCTTGGTCCGACGACGACCGGTTTCGCGATGCTGTTCGCCGTCTCGTTGTGGGCGTCGCGGAGGCGGGCAATCCGTCGACGAGGCTGTACCACAAGATTCCCCAAGGGCTCGAAGACTTTGTAGAGCGATTGCTCCGCAAGGACGGTTCAGCTTTTGTGGCACCGCAAACCATCCTTGAAGATTTTACCGAGCGGGATAAGGCAACGATCGGTTTGTCTGCGATGGACCCACCGGAACTTGCCCGCCGGATCGAGGCAGCGCTCGCAGCCGGCAGTTTCGATGTCAACGCGGCCGAGGGCGAAGCGCTTCTAGAAGCAGAGCTTTCCGATACGCTGCTTCGCCGATTGCCGATCCATCAACTGGAAGGTGGCGCCCTCGTGGCGCTTGATCCAGGGACGTGTCTTGCGTCGCAGCGAGCTGTTCCGCAAGCGCTCCGGCCGTTCCTGCGCCGGGTTCGAAAGGCACACAGCGAGAAGGCCCGCTTGGTGCAAGAACGTCTCATGCCAGCCCACGACGCTGCCGTGGAGCTCAACGCGGCCGTTCGTGCCCTGGAAGAGCATACTGTTAACGACGCGCTGCGTGACTGCATCCTTGCGGCCCTGGCTGACCTAGCCGAAAATCGTGAGATGGACAGTCAGGTCCGCGACCGCCTGGCCAAAAGCGCTTGGTTGGCTGTTGGGGGTCGCAACGTTGCGCCAACTGACATTCTTTCATTACCGGAAGACGTCGGCGGCCCGGCACGAGCGTTGCTCGGACGTGGAGAAGATTTGGCATTTCATCCGACGGCGAGCCTGCTGCCAGCTATTCGCGAACATCGAGGCTTTGGTCGATTGACGCGGGATTTGCTCCCCTCTCTGCACGAATCGTTTGCAGCGCTCGCTGTGCAGATCGAAGAACGCGGCCTGGTGGGCTTGCCTTTCCCATACAATGGCCAGATGCTCCCAGATTTGGCGCGGCTTGCTGGTTCGGGCGTGGACCTCGGACTGGTCGGCTGGCCGCTCATGGCCGCGCTGTTGCGGGATGACACGGTCGCAGCTTTGTCTGAGCCTTGCCTCGCAGGTTTGGCCCGCGCCAACTCCGTCGACCAGCTCATCACCACGATGTCGGTCTTGGCCGAAACGACAAAACTCGGCGGGGGCGATGGTGAAGCGGCGCGCCGCCTCTATGATATCGCCTTCCAGCAGGCAACCATCTTGGGCGATTCCGAAAGACAGCGACTGTTTGCCAACGTCGACGTGCGAACTCGAGGTGGGTCATGGCGACGGGGAAGCAAGGTCGCGCAGAATGGCGCGGGACTGGATACTGAATGCCTGTTGGATGAGCGGCTGGCGGACTTGCTTAGCAAGCAGCAGGTCAGCGCTACGCATAATGACACAGCACCCGCTGGGAGCAGGCCGGCGGAGATCGCCCTCCAGACAGGTGATGATCTGGACGCCCGATCCGCCAAAGATTTCGCATCGTTCTTGGGCGGGTTGCGGGGCCGCATCGAGAGCGATTTGGCATTGACCGTGCTTGCGCTTGTCGGCCGCTTCGCGGCGATGCGTGATGTCATGGATGAGTGGCGCGCCGGCGCGACGCTGGAGACCCAGTTACACATCGACAAGGTGGACGCGCTGATCAGCAGCCGGCTGGCGCAAGAAATCGATGAGCGGCGTTTCTTGATCGAGGTGATTGAGACCCGGTCTGTCCGCGTGACCGCTTTGAGCGGTGCAGCGTTTGAGGCGAGTCTCGGAGGCCAGCCCGAACTGCTGGTAACAGAGGAGCATAAAAAGCGTCGCCGAGTGGTTCTGCCAAATGGACGGCGAGTGGACCTGTTCGTCCTGCAGCTTCGGCCATCGGTGCTGAACACAGCCTCAACGCATGAGGTGACGCAGCGGCTTCGCCAGCTTGTCAGCGACATTGCACAAGATTGCATGGGCTTCATCTTGAGCTCGCAAGAAGAGTCGCTCAACAAATTGCCTGGCATGTCGGGTGAAGCCGCGCAGGCGCTAATCGAGCACACCCAGGCCGCGTTGCGCGAGCATCTGCCAACCCTGCTTGGGCAGCTTAAATCCAAAGGCCAGCCGGTGCTGCGTTCCCTTGTGGATGAGCATGAAAGGGAGGCGGAGCGGCGTCGTTCGCTTCAGAAGGAAAACTCTGCGTCACGGGCCGACGCCGAGTGGAAATTGTGGCATGGGCTGATTTCCAACCCGGAGGCGCAGAAGGCTCTTCTCGACCGTGTTCGCGTTCGCGTTGGCGAGTTCGGCTACGACTCCAAGCGGGTCGTGCTCGAATTGTTTCAAAACGCCGACGATGCGTATTTGGAGCTCGACGCCAGCCCGATTCTCAGAACCTTCAGGCTTGAGAGCGACGATTTTCGGTTTGAGGCCATTCATTGGGGGCGTCCGATCAACGATCGCGGGCCGAATAGAGAGATTGGCGAACGCAAGAACTGGCACCGCGACCTTCAAAACATGCTGATGATGCATTTTTCCGATAAGCCCGGTGGCGACGAGACCAGCGGCAAGTACGGACTGGGTTTCAAGTCGGTGCATGTGCTGAGCAGCGACGTGAAGATCGCGTCCGGTCTCCTTGCGGCGCGCGTCGTCGGAGGCATGCTGCCCCAGGTGTGGCCAGAGGGACCTGGTCTGGTTACAAGGCACCCCACCAGTGATCGCCACGCCGCGACTGTGATATCGGTCCCCTATGACGACGACAAGATTGGAGAGGGACAAAGCGCCGTCCGCCATTTTTCCGCCTTGGCTCCGTACCTGCCGCTTTTTGCCAAAGCGATCCGTCGCGTGGAACTTGAGACGGCAAAAGTCTCACGTAGCTTCTGGCGCGCCGATGCTGACGATGCCCCGCCTGTGTTGCCGGGCCTGAGGCTTGCCCGGATTGATGGCTCGAATGCGTATCGGGCGCTCCTGGTCGACCTTGATGAGGGTTTCACCCTGGCCATCAAGCTTGGCGAGACCGGGGTGGTGCCGTTTGCAGCTGACGTGCCGCGTATCTGGTGTGTCGCGCCGCTGGCAGAAGACTCCGGAGCGGGCTGGCTGCTCAACGGACCATTTTCGTTGAGCTCCAACCGCTCATCGCTTGCTGACGATCCGGACCGGCTGAAAAACCTTTTCCAGAGATTGGGGAAGGCGTTAGGGCGACAATTGATCAAACTGCACGCGGCGGCCGCGGCTGACTGGCAAGGTTTCGCCCCTGCACTGGGCATCGATCCCGCCGATGCAAGTCTACTGAACTTCTTCGCCGGTCTATGGAATCTGTTCCGTGAAGACCTCAACGACGAGCTGGCCAATCATCTCCATGGCCGCGATCGTGGCCTGGGCGCGTTGGCCGATTCGGCGGCAGTCGTTCCGTCGAACCTCCCGGAACCCTTCAGAAAAATGCTGCGTGCTTCTGACGCGAAGGCTGTTTTCGCCGGTGCGCTTGTCGATGAGGACTTGCGCCGGAGCGTTTCCAGCTGGGTCTCAACCGTCTTCAGCGACGGCGAGATCGTCAGTCACGAAACTGCGAACGACTTGGAAAAGCTTGGATTTGCTCGTCCCGTGCAGTTCACAATGGAGCGGCTGCTCAAGGACGAACTTCAGAGCGTCCACTACCGTGTTGAGCCCGCGACCGCTTTCCGCCTCGGCACAGAGCTCACACCTTCCGCCCTCAGCAAGCCTCCGCTGCAGCTAGAAGGTGCGCAACTGCGCCGGCTCGGCGGGCACGCAACATTCTTAAGTCGTAACGGTACCTGGCGAGGTGCTCGCGAACTTACCACACCGCAACAAGAGGGAAGGAAGGGCGACGCCATTCGCGCCGCTTTTGCTCCGCCGGAGCGCGTACTTTCCGAACAGTATCGGGATGCCGCCGTGAGCTTCGTTCTGCTCGCCAGTGCTGACGCCGGTTACAATGTTGGCGGCGAACTCATGCGTGACTGGGCGACAAAGGCAACAACGAGCGCCGCACAGGAGGGGGTGCTTCGCTTTTTGGTCGAAGAGGATGAGAAAGAGGACTTCCTCAACGCGCTCTTGAGCGATACCCCGCGGTGGATGAGACCACTCACGTCTTTGGCCGACGGCCCGTTGACGCGGACGTGGAAGGATGAGGACCGCAATAAACTCCATAGCAAGCTGACAGCCTATGCGCGCACCCCCGTCCCCGACCATTTACGTTCGGGAGCTGAAGAGCCGGTGGCAATCACCAAAGCCCAGGCAACTGAGGCATTGGAAAACATCTGGGACTGGTGGGCGAACAACCGCGACGAGCTCATCCTCGAATACGACAGACATGTTTATCCAAGCGGCTTCGCTGTCGCGGCCGTGCCTCCTGCGACTAGCACCGAGGAATGCCCGGATCGCGAGAGATGGTTTGGCTTGCTTGCGCTCGCCTGCTTCCAAAACTTCGGCGGAACGCAGAATGGCCAACATCGAACGTTCGTTGAAGACGGCATTCGAAACGGGTGGTGGGCAGAGCTCGCCCAGTCCGAGCCGCCGCAGGATCATGAAGCGTGGATCGCCCGGTTGCGCGAGTGGTCATCAAGCGAGTTGCCCGACCTCCAGCATTGGCGTTGGCGGCGCGCGCTCATTGACCTCTACAAGGTGGCGCGCTGGCTGCCTCAGTATGCCTGGATCATAACCAAGCTCCCTCGCGCGGCTGCCGCGGCTCCCAAGGGTCAAATCAAATTAAGCGACGTTCTCACCCCCTCGTTCTCGCCGCTTTGGCGAGAGGCAGGGGTTGATGCCGCGCCGCTCATTCGTACGCTGGGGCTCGGCGCGAACTGGATGCTGCGTGAGCTGTCGCGCAACAAGTTCTGGACGGACAGCGATGTCGCCGCCATCGCACCCTACACTTGGGCCTCCACGGGCCGTGCTCGGGGCCTGCTGAATAAGCTTGGCGCTGGACTAGGCGACGTCGGGTCCATGGATCTAAGTCGAGCGATCTGGGAGTTCGTAAGCGATCGCTTATCAAACCGGCGAAACGAGCTTGTTCTGGATGGCGACCTGCCGCTCCAAATCATTGCCACGATGCGGCGCAGGAGTGATCTTGATAACTGCCTCTATGGAGTGGCAAATCTGGATGGACCTTGGACCGACTGGGAGGACGAAACCGAGGAAGCTGAGGCGGGCGCCGAATGAGCGACACCATCGATCAGGTCTTTGAGCAGGACACCGTTGTCAGTCACGCCCGTCACGGTGATGGGCGCGTCTTGGCGCAGACCGGAGACCTCGCCATTGTTGAGTTCGCCGGCGGAATTCAGCGGGTTCCCGCGGCCGAGCTGCGCGCTGCCGCAAGCCTCGCGGGAGCTATTGGGGAGGGGCGGTTCGGCGATCCGACCGAGGCGGTTTTGCGGGCCCAGGCACTCGCCATCACCTCGGTCAATGATCAATGGGGCGTCTTTTCCCGCTCGCGCGTGCAGATTCTTCCGCACCAATTGTGGGTCTGCCGCAAGGTGACAAACGCTTGGCCGTTTCGCTGGCTGGTCGCCGATGACGTGGGTCTTGGCAAGACGATCGAAGCTGGCCTTATTCTGATGCCGCTGCTCGCTTCAGGTCGCGTGCGGCGGTTGCTGGTGCTTGCGCCTGCCAAGCTGGTGCCGCAGTGGCGCTCGCGCCTCAAATCGATGTTCGACATCCGCCTGCAGCAATACGCCTCCGCTGCTGACGGAGAACGCAACAATTTCTGGGACACGGCCTCCATGGCGGTTGCGTCTTTTCACACCTTACGCGCCGATGGCCGCGGTGCGCGCTCGCGCCTCTTGGAGGCTGATCCTTGGGATCTGGTGATCGTTGATGAGGCCCACCACCTCAACCTGGACGAGCGGGGTGGCGACACACTGGCCTTCAGCCTTCTCAAAGAGATGCAGGAACGCGGCCGGATCGAGTCGCTGCTGCTTTTCACCGGGACGCCTCACCGCGGCAAAGACTACGGATTTTTCGGCCTCATGGGTTTGTTGCGCCCTGACCTTTTCAATCCCGAGGCGGACCGAGACGGCCAGTTGGCGGCGCTGCCGCACGCCATGATCCGTAACAACAAGGCCACGGTGACTGACCTCAAGGGAGAGAAACTGTTCAAGCCCGTGGCAACGGAGAACCGCGACTACTCTTACTCGGCCGCGGAGGATCATTTCTACCGCACGTTGAGCGATTTCATAATGGACGGGCGCGCCTATGCGAGTTCACTTTTTGGCCGAGCCCAAACCGCGCGCATGCTGGTTCTCATCACCTTGCAGAAACTGGCGGCAAGTTCGACCGCTGCTATCCTCAGTGCGCTGTCCAAGCGCCGAGCCAAACTCAAGGGTTTGTTGACAGAGGGGGGCAAACGCGCCGGAGACTCTGCATCCTCGTCTTTGGGGGAAGAGCTGAACGAAGGCGACGAGGAGGCAGCCGAAATTGCTGCCCTCTTGATGGAAGACGAAGTTTCGAGGCTGGACGAACTTATTGAGCTTGGCTCGGCCATAGCTGATGAGACCAAGATAATGCGGCTGCTCGATCTCATCGAGTCGGAGTTGCACGATGAACAAGTTTTGCTTTTCACCGAGTATAAGGCCACGCAAGCGCTGGTACTGAACGCGCTGCACAGGCGCTTCGGGCAGAATACGGGCACCTTCATCAACGGCGACGAACGGCTGGAAGGCGTGTGGACGGATTCGGGGAAGCAAGCCTTGTCTGTGGGCCGCGACTGGGCTGCCGATGCGTTCAATACGGGCAAAGTTCGCTTCATGATCTCAACGGAGGCGGGCGGGGAAGGCATCGATCTCCAAGAGCGGTGCTCAAAGCTTATCCACGTGGATATGCCATGGAATCCCATGCGCCTCCACCAGCGCGTCGGCCGCATATCGCGATACGGTCAACGTCATAGCGTACGGGTCTTCCTTCTGCGCAATCCCGACACGGTCGAAGCTCGCATCTGGGGGCTGCTGACGGCCAAGCTGGAACGCATCCAGGCGGCGTTGACAAACGCGATGGAGGAACGAGAGGACATCACGCAGCTCGTCATTGGTATTGCCGGGGAGAGCTTCTTTAACGAGCTTTACGTGGGCGCCGAGGGCAGACGCGGCGAAAAGCTCTCCGCTTGGTTCGACGAGAAGACCGCTACACTTGGTGGACAAGATGTCATCGACACCGCACGGGATCTGTTCGGCAACGTTGCGCGCTTTGACTTCCAGTCGGTCGGTCGTGACGTGCCGAAGATCGATCTCCCGGCGCTCGAACAGTTCTTCGTGGGCGCCCTCCAGAGGAACAGTCGGCGCGTGACGCGCGATTCGGAGGGTGGCCTGGAGTTTCTCACACCCGATAGCTGGCGCGAGCGGAGCTGGAGCGTTGCCGATCGCTATAAAGGTCTCGTCTTCGAACGCAACTTGAAGGGAGAAAAGGCTGCAGCTCGTGTCCTCGGCGTCGGCCACCAGCTTATGGATATGGCCCTGGGCGAGGCGCGCGGGTTCGAGACGCGAATGGCGGCGTTCAGTGAACTTACCGAGGCTCTCCTTATCGTCACGGTCGAAGACGGGATCACCGGCGCAGGCGGCACGACCCGGCGCCTCGTCTTCGGCGTGATGGAACAAGAGGGTGCAACCACCATTCTTCGAGATTGGGAACTCATCGAGTGGTTGAATGGGGTCTCAGCCAGGAAAGCCTCCCGCAAGGATGCCCCCGCTACGGACGTTCCCTCCCCAACACAGCTGACCTCACGTCTGTTGGCTGCCATCCGGGCCGCGATGCCTCCCGCCACCATTATTTTTGCTCGACCGATAGTTCGCCCAGAGATGTTGCTGCTACCGCAACGCCCATGAGATGGCACCATCATGGGACAGGCGGCAGGGCCTTCACTCTGCATTAAGGTGCAACGAACCCCTGGCAGCAAAATAGTTCGGACTTCTTTCATGCCGATGAGATCAGGACGTTGGACGGCCAATCGGCTATTGATTTCCACCCAGAGGTGAGCCGGTTGGGCGGTTGGGCGCGTAATATTCATGACCTGCCACTGAACTTTCATCCAGCGGCGATTAGAGCCTTGGCCGTTTCTGTTACGCCATAGGGCGCAGGTTGAGCAACCGGCGGAGACACGCAGCCCATATCGAGCGAAGCGTCGGAGCCGGTTGCGGCGAGGGCCTCGGCGAAAGCCGCCGGGGTCTGGTAGCCGAGCGAGGAATGCGGCCTCGCGGTGTTGAAATCTTCCCTCCATTCGGCGATGGCGCTGCGCGCATGATCGATGCCGAAGAAGAGGCTCTCGTTCAGCAGCTCATCGCGCATGCGGCCGTTGAAGGATTCGACATAGCCGTTCTGCATCGGCTTTCCGGGCGCGATGTAGTGCCATTCGACACGATGATCCTTCGACCAGGCGAGGATGGCGTTCGACGTGAACTCGGTGCCGTGGTCGGAAACGATCATGTCCGGCTTGCCGCGACGGCTGATCAGATCGGTCAGCTCACGTGCCACCCGGCGACCGGAGATCGATGTATCCGGGATCGCGGCCAGGCACTCGCGCGTGACGTCGTCCACGATGTTGAGCACACGAAAGCGCCGGCCACAGGCGAACTGGTCGTGCACGAAGTCAAGGGACCAGCGCGCGTTCGGTCTTGCCTCGACCAGGATCGGCGCTCTCGTGCCCACCGCTCGTCGCCGCGCCCGGCGCTTGCGAACCGTCAGCCCTTCCTCCCGGTAGAGCCGATAGATGCGGTTGATGCCAGATGGCTCGCCTTCCCGCCGCAGCAGGATGAACAGCCGCCGATAGCCAAAGCGTCGGCGCTCATTGGCAAGGTCACGTAGCCGGTCGCGCAACTCGGCCTCCGGCGGACGGCTCGACTGGTAGCGGATCATCTTGCGATCGGCACCGACGAAGGAACAGGCCCGACGCTCCGAGAGGCCCATGACGGCCTGCAGATGCGTGACGGCTTCGCGCTTAGCGGCGGGCCCTACCATTTTTTTGACAGAAGCTCGCGAAGGGCCGAGGCTTCCAGCATCTGGTCGGCGAGCAGCTTCTTCAGCTTCGCGTTCTCGTCCTCCAGAGCCTTCAGGCGCTTGGCGTCGGACACGTCCATCCCGCCATACTTCGCCTTCCAGTTATAAAGCGTCGCCTCGGAAACCCCGTGCTTGCGAGCCAGATCGGCCGCCTTTGCGCCCGCCTCGTGCTCGCGCAGAACCGCGATGATTTGATCTTCCGTGAACCGCTTCCGCTTCATCTGTCCGTCCTTCAATCGAGGCCGGACTCTAACTCCAGGTGGAGGAAAAACTCAGTGGCAGGTCACATCTGCGAGTTGCGCAACTGGCCCGCCGGCGACGGCGGGCCTTTTTGCATGAAGGAGACCGCGATGGCCGAAAGCCCGCACGACCTGGCCCGCCGCCTTGCCGACCAAGCCGATGCTGTCTGCCGTCACTATCTTTCCAGTGGCAAGCGTCAGGGGAACTATTGGCTGGTCGGCGATGTCCGCAACACGCCGGGCCGCTCGATGTTCGTCAGGCTGAAGGATTCCGCAAAGCGACCAGCTGGCAAATGGGCCGAATATGTTGCGGCGGGGGTTATGTTGCGCTCCCGCGATTGGGCGCTGTCCCACGGACGATGGACGGCGTCTACGCAACATAATCTCAGCACGCGGGAGGTGTCGTGATGCCCCGCGACGCTTCCGAGCTTGCGCGTCGCCTCGCCCGCGATGCCGAGGCGGTCTGCCGCCATTACCTGTCCAACGGGCGGCGCCAGGGTCGCTACTGGACGGTGGGCGACGTTCGCAACACGCCGGGCCGGTCGATGTTCGTCCGGCTCAGCGGGCCGGAATCCGGTCCCGGTGCGGCCGGGCATTGGACCGATGCCGCCTCGGCCGAATATGGCGATCTGCTCGACGTGATCCGTGAGAGCTGCAGTCTCGTCGACTTTCGCGATGTCGTCGATGAGGCACGACGGTTTCTGAGCCTGCCGCGCGCCGAACCGCACGGCGCCCCAAAGCCCGTTCGTACACCCGTTCCCGCCGGGTCGCCGGAAGCGGCGCAGCGGCTCTTCGCCATGTCGCAGCCGATCCGCCGGACGCTCGTCGAGACCTACCTACGCAATCGTGGCATCAAGGCTGTTTACGATGCGGGAGCGCTGCGGTTCCATCCGCGCTGCTACTACCGGCCGGACGAGCATTCGCCGACCGAGACCTGGCCGGCCATGATCGCCGCCGTCACCGATCTCGACGGCCGCATCACCGGGGCGCATCGGACCTGGCTCGATCCCAACGGCTTCGATGCCGTGCGGCTCGGCAAGGCGCCGATCGACACCCAAAGGAAGGCGATGGGTGGTCTCCTCGGTCACGCTGTGCGCTTTGGCGTGTCAGGTGAGGTGATGGCGGCCGGCGAAGGCATCGAGACGATGCTGTCGCTGCGCTGTGCGCTGCCTGCCATGCCGATGGCGGCCGCGCTCTCGGCCAACCACCTTGCCGCGCTTCTGCTCCCGCCGGCGCTGCGTCGGCTCTACATCGCCCGCGACGCCGATGCCGCGGGTGACCTGGCGCTCACGGCATTGACCGAACGCGCCGAAGCAGCAGGCATTGAGGTGCTTGCCCTGTCGCCGCGGAGGGGCGACTTCAACGAGGACCTGCGTGCGTTCCGCCTCGGCGCGCTCCGGCGGACATTGCGCGTCCAGCTCGCACCCCAGGATTGCTGCTTTACCTGCAGATGATGAGCACCTTCTTCGCATCAGCGCTTTCATCACAGTGCTCGGTGCGAAAGCTTGAGCCTCCACCAACCTGGAGGCACAAGTATGTTTGAAGCAATCTTCTTTCCCCAAACCGCTGAGAGATATCGAACAGCACCGCTGTCCGAACCGCGCGCGCGGTACCTTCGATACCTAAATGAACTGGGCGCTTGCCGAACAACCTTGCGCAAAAATGCGAACGATCAACTCAGTCTCGTCCGTCTACTGGATTTGCGAGAAGGCGACCGGGTAAGCATTCCCCAAATAGAAGCCGCAGCAGCAAACTGGGCGCTGCCTAAAGGACACAGATATGCTCGGGCAGCTTCGCCCAAGGCGAGAACACTCTTTGTCAGTCGCGGAATCCAATGGCTGCGCTTCCTCGGGTGGCTCGACGCGCCCGAACATAGGCATCACCTACATCAGGCAGAGATTGTGATCTTTGAGAGGTGGCTGCGCGAGGAGCGCGGCCTCTCCACGGCGACCATCCAAGACTACTGCGCCGCCGCCAACCACTTCTTGGCCTGGTTGGCTGGGAAGGGTGTTCCCCTAAACGCCGTCCGGATGACCGACATCGACGATGTCATTGCGGCAGAGCACAGGCGAGGAGTCTGGAAGCGCCGAACGATACACGATTACGCTCAGCGTCTGAGGGCGTTCTTCCTGTTTGCCGAAGCAAGCGGCTGGTGTCGAGCTGGGCTGGCCGCGGGGATCATGGCGCCCCAGTTCATGTCGGACGAGACCGTGCCGAAGGGCATAACGCGCGACGACGCCCTGCGGCTACTGGCTTCTGTTCGGGGGGATCGCCCGGTCGACAAGCGCGACCGCGCGATACTCATGCTGTTTGTAACTTACGGGCTGCGGGCTGGGGAAGTCGCCGGCCTGCGGCTCGACGATTTGGACTGGGAGAACGAGGTCATTCGCGTTCGCTGCTCGAAGCCAGGACGGACCCATATCTGGCCGCTGTCGCATGAGGTCGGACATGCCATTCTGCGCTACATACGGGAGGCACGGCCGTCCGGCTTCGGCCGCAGCCTCTTCTTCACTGCGCATGCGCCCATCCAACCGGTTGGCAGAAAGACCCTCGGCAAGATCGCCCGTGATCGTCTCGCAGGAATAGGCATCGTCACCGGCCGACGCGGCACACATGCCTTGCGCCATACCGCGGCCCAGCATCTGCTGGATCAGGGCATGTCGATGAAGGTGATCGGGGACTTTCTCGGGCACCGCGACCCGTCCTCCACCGCGATCTACGCCAAGGTCAACATCGCGGCGCTTCGCGAGGTGGCGACCCTCGATCTGGAGGGGTTGGTATGACACTGCGCGAGTCCATCGAGCAATACATCCTCTGGCGACAGGCCCATGGAGCCAAGTTTACGACCGGGGCGAACCTCCTGCGTCACTTCCTCAAATATGCGGACGGAGATGAGACCTGCGACGCGGTGACCACAACCCAGATTCTGGCCTTTCTGGTAGGCAAAGGGCCACTGGCTCGCCATCGCGAGAACAAGTATTACGCGCTTGCAGGCTTCTGGCGCCATGCCATCAGCCGTGGCCATGCGACTTGCTCGCCGTTGCCGAACAGCGAACCAAAATCGCCGCCCCGGACGCCACCGTATATCTACTCGCATGACGAGTTGCGGCGGCTCCTCGCCCCCGGGACCGTGGAGAGCAGTCGGCGCGGGGGAGTTCAGCTCGACGCAGTGACATTCCGGACCCTGCTTCTCCTGTTATATGGGGCCGGGTTGCGCTTCAGCGAAGGAACGCGGCTCACGCTGGCGGATGTCGATCTGACGGAAGACGTTCTGACCATACGCGCGACGAAGTTCTACAAGAGCCGTCTGGTTCCGATCGGACCGCAGCTTGCAACGGTGCTGGCCAACTACATGCTTCTGCGGCGGCGCGGCGGTCTTGCGCAGGGCGAGACTTCCTTCCTCTTGGCGAACCGGGACGGCACGCGGCTCGCCAGCAGCACGGTTCAGGCCGCCTTCGACGCGCTGCGGCGTATCGCCGGAGTCCATAGCACGGCAGGAGGGCGACAGATCCCACGCCTACACGATCTCCGGCACAGCTTCGCGGTTCACAGCCTGACTGCCTGGTATCGTCAGGGAGCGGATGTGCAACGGTTGCTGCCCGTACTCTCCACCTACCTCGGCCATTCCGATTTGGAGGGCACGAAGGTCTATCTGTCGATGACGCCGGAGCTTCTGCAGCAGGCATCACTGCGTTTTGCGCAGTATGCAAGAGGAGGCCAGCATGAGTGATCTCGTAACCCTTGGCCCCTGGCTTCGACGCTTTCTGTGCGAATATATCGTCACCGAACGCAATCTGGCGCGGAACACCCGCAAGAGCTACCGGGACACCTTCAGCCTTCTGCTCCCGTTCGTCAGCCGCAAGCTGCACAAACCCGTGGACCGGCTAGCTGTATGTGATCTCACCTCCCGGTATGTGTTGCAGTTCCTTACACATATCGAGGAAGATCGCGGGTGCTCTGCCCGGACCCGCAACCAGAGGCTTGCCACCATCCGGGCCTTCGCCCGCTTCATCGGCAGCCGGGATCCGGCCCATGTCGAATGGTGCGGCCATATCCGCGCCATCGCATCGAAGAAATCCGTGTCGCCACCGGTCGGATGGCTGACCAGGGCGGAAATGGAGACCATGCTCGCTGTGCCTGACCGCAAGACCAGACGGGGCCGCAGCGAATACGCCCTTCTCCTCTTTCTCTACAACACCGGGGCGCGTGTCTCCGAGAGCACGCAACTGAAGGTGCGCGATTTGCAACTCGGGGGCAGGAATAGCGGTCACGATCTTGCCACCCTGCACGGGAAGGGCGGCAAGACCCGCCAGTGCCCGCTGTGGCCGGAAACCGAACGAGTTCTGGCAGACGAGATTCTCGGTCGCTCGAACGATGATGCCGTATTTGTCAGCAGGCTCGGAACGCCCTTTACCCGCTTCGGGGTCTATCGCCTTATCGAGCGTTGCGCGGCCGGGGTGCCGGAACTTGCTGACAGAACGATAACCCCGCATGTGATCCGGCATACGACGGCTTGCCATCTGGTTCTCGCCGGCGTGGACATCAATACCATTCGCGCCTGGCTCGGCCATGTCTCGATCAGCACCACCAACATCTATGCCGAAATTGACCTCACGCTGAAAGCCAACGCCGTAGCTCTTTGCGAAGTCGGTCAGGCACGCCCCGCTCGCTCATGGAAGGAGGACAAGGATCTCATGGCCTTTCTGAAATCATTGTGAGTCCTGAGGTACGTTACGGCGCACTCGGCCTAGCACTCTGTATAAGTGGTGGACGCGCGCGGCGCGGCGACCGCCCTCTTGAAGACCGGCGCGGCTTTGTCCGGAATGGCCTCGCCGGATTGGAGGCGATCGCAAGATTGCCGTGTCGCCGCGCACGAACATGGCTCCGGCCGGGGAGAAGGGGACGTCCGCAATGTGGGCGTTCCGGTCATTCGTAGCGCAAGCGAAGAGGCGTTCTCTGGCGCGCGGTGCGCAACAGGTCAAGGAAAAAGAACGTCCAAAATGGAGGCCGGAAGCTGACGGGCACCTTGAGCCGGGAGCTTTTTCAGAAGCGGAATTAGACTTTAGAATTTCCCAGCAAGATTGAAGAAAATGGCATTACCCTTCATCCGATTTTCCACCTCGATTTCGTGCGCCCACTTCAGCGTCATGTTTATCTCGTTACCTTCACCGAATTTGGCCTTGTAGGTCGCCAGTGGACCAATCGCCACAGACCGCCCCTTGAAGCCATCGTCACGATTGTTGGCGAATGTGCTGTCGTCGTCCTGAATCTGGTAAAGGAACCCAGCCAAAACCCCAACACCGAAATTCTCCGTCACGTTCTTGGTCACGGACAGATCGAGATGCGCTACGGCGCCGCTATAGTAGTCCGTATCAGGATTTTTGGTGTTGATATCGACGCCGAAATTTCCCGAGAAGTCCAAGCCGTGTTGCGGTACCAGTCGGGTGAAGGCAACCGAGGGCGTGAATGTCCAGTAGTTCAACCCGACGAAGGCAATGTCGCCTTCTGTCCAGACGCCCGTCGGTGCGGTGATTGTAAGCGACGTTGACACCCAGGTGTCCATCGCATCGCTATGCCAGCCAAGCACCACGGGAGCGAACGCAATGTCACCGATCCCACTCACCTCCTGGATCACTTCCAGAGGTCCGACATCTGCCTTTGCTCTGGTCCAACCGACGGGAAGCAATCCCTGAACGGCGTAGGTCCAGTTGCCTGGCAAATCGATCTCCGGAACGTAGACCCCCGCGAGGCCTGTAACCCAAAGGTCTGCTTTGAGGCCGAGCGCTATGGAGCCGTCGCCGAAAGGCACATCGCCCGACGCTCCGCCATGATAGTAGATGTTCGAAATAGCCCAATAACCACCTGGGACGGGTGGCACTATGCCGGCTCCCGGCCCAGCAAATGCACCAGGGATGTATCGTCCTGCGGCAGCTTCGGTGGCCTGTGCCTGTGTTCCCAGGAACGTCAGAACCGTCGCGATGGCCACGCCCCAGAATGCTCGTCTGATCATCTCCGTGTCCAACATCAGGATCAACCTGCCTTCTCTACGGGAGGCGGAGTCCACGAGCCGTCCATGACGGCAGGCTTCGGCCAATAGGCGCGCACGTAAAGTGAAAAGTCGCCTTTCGGCGCCGGCAGCCAGTTGGCGCGCGCGACCGGATCGGTCGGCTCATCGGCCTGCACCGTGACGGTGAGCGAGCCATCATCGGCGAGCTTCAAGTCCTTGTTCTTGGTGCCCACGGAGAAGCGGTTGATCGGGTTGGCGATGAAGAAGTGGTGCTCGTTATAGATCGACAGCGACCAGAAGCCGTTCACTGGCGGCGTCTGATCCTTCGCGAACGTCACCGTGTAGCGGTTGGCGCTGCTCAGCCGTGCACCCGAGGCATCGAGATCCTGATAGAAATACTTCGTCTCGTCGGGTGAATTAACCAGGATGTTCGACTTAGCGACAGCTGTCCTCGTGAAATAGTCGACCCCAAAAGCGGATTCGTTGGAGATCGTACTCCAATGGTGGGGCAACTGCTGGCCGTAGTTGCGGAACTGGAACAGCGGGTTCACGAGCTTCTCTTCCGCGTCCTTGGCGGCCTCGATCATTGTCTGCTTGATTTTCGGATCGCCCTCGGAGGCCGCAAGCACGGCCAGCACCTGCGCGTAGCGGGCTTCTTCGCCGGGCAGCGGCGGCGCATCGGCGAGCACCGCCGGCAACTCGTCGAAAAACTTGTCCGGGAATACCCACCGCGTTTCCTCTTCGCCGGGCGGAGCGCCGGGGATCTTGGGCAGCTTGCTCCACTCGATGCGCTTCATCTGTCCGTCATAGTCAGCGAGCGGATACATCACGATTCCGGTCAGGACATCCTGAATTGCCCGCTTGTCTTCCGGCGTATCGTCCTGGGCGATACGTGGCGCGGCGAGACCCGTGCTGCTCGACGCGCGAAACACCCTGGTAATGCCTTTCGGGATCTCACCACTCCAGTCAGGGCCGACCAGCAGGTAGAAGCCGGGCGTGGTGCCGTGCATCTTGCCAAGTTGCGCAAAGCTGTCGGTGCGCAGATCGACGATCTGGTAGACCCAGAACCGATCGCCGAAATCCGGCACCTGGATGACGACAGGGGAAATATCCAGCGCGAGCAGGCCGAGCCCGTAGACCACGTCCTGATTGGGACAGGCGACATTGCGCTCTTCCGGATTGACATAATCCATGAGCATGGTGAGCTCGTTGAGCGGAGACTCGAGCAGAGGGCCGGCGTACCTGTGCTCCTTCATCTTCGAGAATGCGAGCCGGCGATTATACATGTTGACCAGCGGCCAAGCCCAGAAGAAGACGTCGCGAGCGACGTGGGCGGCATAGGCCTCTGTGATCTTCACGCGCGCATCGGGCCCGGGCGGAAGCGCCCCGCCCCAGCCGGGAGACGGCGGCAACGGTTGCGGGTTCAGTTCCGAGGCGTGGGCCGTCCCTACGCCGCCGCTCGCGTCGACCGCCGAAGCGGCAGCAAGTGTTGCGGTGCCGAGCAACATGTCTCGACGGTTAAGTCTGGCAATGCTGGTCATGGCATCCTCCCTGTCTGGTGTTCGGTTAAGCAGCTTCGCCGACTGTCTTGAGGGCGCGCGACACCGCGGCGAACATCACGACCGCGCCCGTGAAAAAGATCGCAATGAACAGCGCCTGACCGAGCAGCCAGGCGTTTTTTCCGATCGCGACAGGGGAGTAATAATAGCCCGGCCAGATCGCATCGAAGACGAAATAGCCGGGATAGCCGACTGCGAAGACGCCTAGCAGCCCAATCACGCAGAGCCAGAGGGCGCCGGAGCCCTTGGCGTCATCCGCCGATCCTGCGCGGCTGGCGACCATTGACGTCAGTCCCAGCGCCACCATGCCCAACCCGCCGGCCTGCACCGCGGCGACCGACAGCGTCCATGGACAGGCCCACCAGAGGGTGATGTTCTGCATGAACAACTCACCGGTTGGCCAGCGCGCGCCGACGCAGTAGTGCGCGACGATGCCGAAGGTCAGGAACACGCCGAATATGAAGAGGCCGAGTCCCCATGTCGCGAAGCGCGCGCCGATTTGCATGACACGCTCCTTTCGCTAGTTCATCTTCTCGACGTCGGGAAGAGTCCACACCTTCTTCTCAAAAAGCGCTTGGGTCGGCGAATAGAGCCGGAACAACAACTCGAAGCCGCGTTGCGGGTCAGTAGGCACCCAGTTCGACTCCTTTCCTTCCGGCGCCTTGGGGCCGAAGAAGATGTCCGTCGATCCATCGGGGTTCGTCTGCACTTCCGCGGCATTTGACGCACGGCTGGCACGGTCCATGTTCTTGACCAGCGCATGCGTCTCCCGGTCGTAGACAGTCACCGACCAGTACAGCTCCACAGGCACATTCGGCGGTACATGCAGGCGGTAGCTGTTGCCGCCGGCCAGCGGTTCGCCATCCTTATCCTTGTTCGCGATAAGGTAGGTCTGTGCAGTGCCGAGGCGCTTTATGCCGATATAGCCCATGCTGTAGGTGAGGGCGCGATAGTCAACTGGGTAAATGTCGGTCTCGGCGTATCCCGAGGATCCCGCCTTGACGAGATCGGGAAAGGCCGGAACGGCCCAATGCGCCGTGGGGAAGAATGGCGGGTACCCAGCCTCATACATCTGATCGAGGAAGGCTCTCGCTTCGGTTGCAGCGGCGTTCAGGATCGCAGTCGTTTCGGCATCGGGAGCGAAAGGCTTGCCTTTCTCTATCCCGATGGACTTGAGCTGATCGATCATCGCCTTGTCGCGGGTCAGCCACGGCTCGCTTTGCACGATGCGATCCAGCGATTCGAAGAAGCGGATGTCGTAGGGAATGCTCGAGTCGTATAGCACGTCGTTGGCGTCGGTGAATTTCGTCTCCGGGGGGCTTGCCGCCTGTGAGAGTGGATAGACCTTGAGCCGCTTCCCGTAAGCCACTGCCTTCTCGATGTCCGCATCGCCATGACTGGCAAGGTTCGAGCGCAACAGCGCATAACCGCCGAACGTCTCGGATTGGACGGCTATGTATCCGTCGGGTGCCTTCCCCTGGTAGCCGGGGGGCAGAATCAAATACTTGCCGCCGGCTCCCTTATCCGCGCCGTAAGGTCCCGCGTCCTCGAGCGGCATCTGCCAGACGGTGTCGATATTGGCGGCAAACGAGCCACCCTCGGCCGGCGGAACGTCGATCACGATCGGCCCCGCTTCCTTCGTGTCGAAGAAGATCATCAAATAGATCGCATCGGGATTGGGCGTGAGCGTCTGGTTGTGCCAGTCGACCGGGCGGGACCAATAAGTGACCTGGTTCACCTTGCCCTTAGTCTTGGTCAACATCTCCTGCAGCATGAGATCGTAGTTGACCGCAGGCATGCCCCAGATGACCGCTTCGACGGCGCGGCGCTCGATGGCTCGCCGCTGCAACTCTTCGGGTGCAAGGCCCTGCGCCTTTGCCGTGCCAATGGCGGCGAGGAGCGAAAGCACGGTAAGGATCGTCTTCAGCATGATCTTGCCTCCTTCGTTCACGGTGCGACAACCGTCTTCCAGTCGTCCCTGATGCTGACCACATGGAAGCCGTATCTTTTCGCTGCGTCGAGCGAGTAGTTGTCGGGCTCGGAATACTCGAACTCGCGCTCTGCATCGTCATGATTGATGAGGAGTTGAAAGCTCGGGCCCGTGCGGTCCTTTGACCAGCGCATCATGGCGATGTCGCCCCTGCCACCCTCGTTGCCGCCGACGAAGACTGGCCGCGCTCCCAGAGCAAGATTGATCGTGGGCGGCTTGCCTTCCTGATCGTTCAGGTGGTCAATTGTGCCGTCGAACACCAATACCGTCTTGCCGTCGCGCTCGTCCAACCTGGTGCCGGAGCTCGTACCCATCACCCGCGCGGGAGGTATTCCAAGCATCTCCATCGAGACGGCGCGCGTGAACAGGATCGGACTGCCGCTGCAGATCCAGTTTTTGAAGCCATTGTCCTCCAGATAAGACAGCAGTTCCGCCATCGGCTTGTAGACGGCACGCGTGTAGGGAACACGGAACTTGTCATGAGTCGTTGCTTTCATGAGCGGAAGAATGCTCGCAGAAAACTCCTCTGTCGTTCGACCATCGGTGACAGCTGCGATCAGATCGTTCAGACCTTGCTCACCTGCATTGTGCAATGCCGCCGCATCGCCTTTCAGGAAGGCCGCGATCGCCGGCTTGTCGGCCAGGATCGGCTTCTTTGCCACCGCCTGCTTGAGGTCAGCGGCGAGTGGAATGACCGCGGCAGGTATCGGCTTCTCCGGAATGAGAGTGCCGTCCATGTCGAAAACGGCGATGCGCTCATCGTCCGGCACGAACTCAGGTCCGCCTCGTTGCGTCACCGTCGTCACGAAATCGATGATCGCCTGTTTTGTGGCTGTGTCGTTCCATGAGGGCAGCGGGTCCGCGCGCGCGACGGCTATGGTTGCGATCAAAGCGAAGGTGAGCGAGGAGCCCAGCCTGCGATATGGAAATATACTGAGCCACATAAGTTACCTCCTCTCCCGGTTGCGGCATGGCATGTGGGCAGATGCACCTCGTAGGGTAGGACATCTCCTCTCCGGAGCAATCGGCAAACTGTGCCACCGTATTGACGATTTGTGCCGCGAAATGTCTGATAGAATTGAGCTTGGCACCGTCGCGGAGGTCACTGTGTCAACGATTCTGCCCTTCGCTCACTTTTCGACCAAAGACTTGCCCGCGAACTTGCAGTTCGAAGCCTGGCGAGAGCAGCCCTATGCATTTGAGGTCAGCCCGGCAGAAGACGAGTGGCCAAAGTCGTTTGCTGCTGAAGTGGATGTATACGTTTTCGGCTCTGCTTTGATGTTGCGCGCCCGACAAGGCGCACAACGATATGCGATCAGTCCCGACCGAGCGCGGACGAAAGGTCGAAATATCTTCCTGTTCACATGTTATGAGCGCGGGGCGTATCGAGGATGCGCTGGAGCGGATGAAATCAACGGAGAAGCCGGTGACATTCAGGTGCTGGACCTCTCCCAAACCATGAACACCATTGAAACCTCGTCAATAATGACGGGCATCGCAATCTCACATGATAACTTGCGAGAAAAGCTCGGTACCCTGGACAAGCTGCATGGTTTGGATCTTCGACAGACCGCTGGGGCATTCTTAAGCGATTATTTGCAACTGTTGCTACGACGACTGCCGACCATGTCGGAACGCGAAGCGTCGGCGATGGCTGACGCCACGATCGATGTCATCGCGGCCTGTGTGCGGCCGACGCAGGAGCGCATGCTGCCGATCGCTGCACAGGTACAAAGCGTCCTGATCGTTCGTGCAGAAAAGTTGGTGGAGCGATATATTCAGGAGCCTCAACTTTCGCCAGCGTTTCTCTGCAAGCAGCTCGGAGTGTCGCGTAGAACCCTTTATCGAGCGTTCGAAGAACGTGGTGGGGTACACGATTACATCCTGGAGCGGCGGCTTGCCGCAGTGGCAGCTAAGGTGACCGCGCCGGGCGAAACTCGGTCCATCTCTGAATTGGCCGAACTTTACGGCTTCACTACATCCGAGACCTTCTGGCGTGCCTTTAAGAGAAGGTACGGAGTGACTCCCGGAGAGTTCCGGGCAGTGGGCCACTTGCATCACGCCGGACCGTCTTCGTCAGCGATCGCTTCTCTGTTCAAGCAATGGACGAACGGAACATCTGCGTAAGGGCTAAACGGCTGACTGCAAGAAATTCGATGCCAATCTCTGCACGTCTCTGAGGCGCCGATTTGTCGGAACGTCGGCTGTCAGGCAGCGACAAAGAGTACTGTTACGACCAGATGGAAGGCGCGAAGCAGTCGTCTGTCTAGGATTGTGGCCAGCAGCGACCATTGAGGCGAACTCTCTGCCGCGAGTGCACTGCACGACCCTAAGGTATGCCGTGCTATGCTCGAATGTCAGTGATGGGCTCTTAGCAACGATTGGAACGGCTCCGAAGGGCAGTTTCCGCAGTCGAGCCGGAGTAGTTCTGATGCTCCCTCGCTGAAAATGGCCTGGACAGCCGAGAACGGCCATCTGTCACCCCGTCTTGGCAGCTCTTCGGCGCATGAAGCGAACGACATCCTGGGGTGCGAGCTGGACGCGCAATGTCCGCCGGAGCGCGCCGAGGCGGAACGCACGCAGGTCCTCGTTGAAGTCGCCCCTCCGCGGCGACAGGGCAAGCACCTCAATGCCTGCTGCTTCGGCGCGTTCGGTCAATGCCGTGAGCGCCAGGTCACCCGCGGCATCGGCGTCGCGGGCGATGTAGAGCCGACGCAGCGCCGGCGGGAGCAGAAGCGCGGCAAGGTGGTTGGCCGAGAGCGCGGCCGCCATCGGCATGGCAGGCAGCGCACAGCGCAGCGACAGCATCGTCTCGATGCCTTCGCCGGCCGCCATCACCTCACCTGACACGCCAAAGCGCACAGCGTGACCGAGGAGACCACCCATCGCCTTCCTTTGGGTGTCGATCGGCGCCTTGCCGAGCCGCACGGCATCGAAGCCGTTGGGATCGAGCCAGGTCCGATGCGCCCCGGTGATGCGGCCGTCGAGATCGGTGACGGCGGCGATCATGGCCGGCCAGGTCTCGGTCGGCGAATGCTCGTCCGGCCGGTAGTAGCAGCGCGGATGGAACCGCAGCGCTCCCGCATCGTAAACAGCCTTGATGCCACGATTGCGTAGGTAGGTCTCGACGAGCGTCCGGCGGATCGGCTGCGACATGGCGAAGAGCCGCTGCGCCGCTTCCGGCGACCCGGCGGGAACGGGTGTACGAACGGGCTTTGGGGCGCCGTGCGGTTCGGCGCGCGGCAGGCTCAGAAACCGTCGTGCCTCATCGACGACATCGCGAAAGTCGACGAGACTGCAGCTCTCACGGATCACGTCGAGCAGATCGCCATATTCGGCCGAGGCGGCATCGGTCCAATGCCCGGCCGCACCGGGACCGGATTCCGGCCCGCTGAGCCGGACGAACATCGACCGGCCCGGCGTGTTGCGAACGTCGCCCACCGTCCAGTAGCGACCCTGGCGCCGCCCGTTGGACAGGTAATGGCGGCAGACCGCCTCGGCATCGCGGGCGAGGCGACGCGCAAGCTCGGAAGCGTCGCGGGGCATCACGACACCTCCCGCGTGCTGAGATTATGTTGCGTAGACGCCGTCCATCGTCCGTGGGACAGCGCCCAATCGCGGGAGCGCAACATAACCCCCGCCGCAACATATTCGACCTTATGTGCAGTTCAACATAAGACCGACGCGGCGACCGGCGAGCATGGCGACTTGCTCGATGTGATCCGCGAGACGTGTAGCTTCGTCGAATTCAGGGATGTCGCCGAGGAGGCGCGCCAATTCCTCAGCTTGCCCCATGCCGAGCGGGAACTCGAGACGCACCGGACCCGCACGGCGCCTGCACCGACCGGATCGCCGGAGGCCGCGCGGCGGCTCTTTGCCATATCGCAGCCGATTACGGGCACAGTCGTAGAGTCGTATCTACGGAAGCGCGGCATCACGGCTTTGCACGGAACCGGATCGCTCCGCTTCCATCCACGCTGCTACTACCGGCTGGACGACCATTCGCCGACCGAGACATGGCCGGCGATGATCGCGTCCGTCACCGACCTCGACGGCCGGATCACGGGCGTACATCGCACCTGGCTCAGCCCCGAAGGGAGCGGCAAGGCGCCAATCGACACACCGCGGCGGGCAATGGGCGATCTCCTCGGTCATGCGGTCCGGTTCGGCGCGGCGCACGATGTGACCGCAGCCGGCGAAGGCATCGAGACGATCCTGTCACTCCGCATGGCCCTACCTGGCCTGCCAATGGCGGCTGCGCTCTCGGCCGCACACCTTGCCGCCATCCTGTTCCCGGCGACCCTTCGCCGACTCTACATCGCCCGCGACGACGATCCGGCCGGTGACGGCGCGCGCGATAGCCTGGTCGAACGGGCGCAGACGGCCGGCATCGAGGCGATTGTGCTGTCGCCGACACTTGGGGACTTCAACGAGGATCTCCGCACCCTCGGCATCGGCGCGCTGCGGGAAGCGACCCGTCAGCAGCTCGTCCCTGAGGACGTCGCCCGTTTTCTCACCTTGGCGGCATAGCCGGAAGGGACAAGCGCGCGGCAGCGGCGGCCGTCACAGGTTTCGCACGAGGCCGCAACCCGTTGCGCCGGAGAGGACCGCGACCAGGCCTTCGAGTGGGCGATCGGCCGTCAAGCGGTCCGGACCGGCAATGGCTGCGCCCGGCCATTTTCCGGCGCGCTCCAGCGGAGCGCTTTCCATCGCGAAACAAAATAGCCGGCCTTCACCATCCGGCGCGATGCTTGGCCCTGCGCTCACGCTCCGGGTGCAGGTCCGGCCCGCCCGACGGCTTTCGTCGCCAGAAGGCCGCGAGGGTCGCGGTCGAACCGACGAAGGAGCATCCCATGGCGAACGAACAAGACGACGGCTTCGAACCGCACCACGCCTCATCCCCCACCGACCATGTCCTGACCGAACTCCAGCTCTACGGCTTTCGTCCCTTTCAGGACGAACCCGATCCGAGGCCACTTCCCGAAGGCGATGCGGTCGCCGGGGCCATCGCCGACATCTTCGACGCCCTGATCGCCACCCTCGAGGACACCCGCCTCGAACCCGACCTCGATGACCTCCTCTGGTCGACCGTCAACCTCTTCCATCGCGCCACAGACCGGATCGAACGCGAACTCGATGACAATGAGCAGGCGCAGCGTCGCGGCCAGCGCGAACAGGACGGCTCGGAGGTGAAGTCGGTCGAGCTCGAACGTCTCACCGCCGAAGGGCGGACCATGATCGAGCGCCGCAACGCCTTCGAGCTGATGCGCGATCAGGCCGCAGAACACTTCGAGCGCCACACCGGATCATCCTGGCGGCCACGCTACGGCTCGATGGTCAATCACCGCGCCATGACCTCGGCGATGATCGACAGCCGCGATTTCCTCGCCGCCAAGCGCCGGGCAGAGAGCGAGGTGATGATCCCGGCGGGTCCGAAGATCGCCGTCACCGGCGGCCTCGACTTCAACGATCACCGGCTGATCTGGGCCAAGCTCGACCAAGTCCGCGCCAAGCATCCCGACATGGTGCTGTTGCACGGTGGATCACCGAAGGGCGCCGAGCGCATCGCCGCTCGCTGGGCGGATCACCGCAAGGTTCCGCAGATCGCGTCCAAGCCCGACTGGACGAAGCACGCCAAAGCCGCGCCGTTCAAACGCAACGATCAGATGCTCGCCGTCCTGCCGATCGGCGTGATGGTGTTCCCCGGCACCGGCATCCAGGACAATCTCGCCGACAAGGCGCGCAAGTTCGGCATCCCGGTCTGGAAGTTCGGCAATGGCGGCGCGTGAGCGCCGCCTAGCCCAGCTCGATGCCCCAGAATTTCAGCACGCCGATGACCTCCTCCTTCGGATAGTGCAGGAACGCCGCGTTCTCGATATCGATCTTGATCTTCCGTTTGCGCTTGTCGATCTCGCGCGCGATCCGCTCGCTGAACGGCGCGGTGCCTGGCGGCAGCACACCGGGGCGATCAGGACTCGGCGAACTCTTCGGATACCCGTCAGGAATCGATCCAGACGTCACTTTGGTGGCCTGCTCGGCGACCGAGGGATGCTCGCAAGCCCATCCACAGAGATGGAAAGCGCAGACCCGGAGCATGGCCTTGATTTCCGGGAGCGTGTCGGTGAAGCCTTTCAGCGGCGTGGGCAACCACACCATGTTGGCGACGCACGAGAAGTATCGCGGATCTTGCACGACGCTGCTCTGCTGCGCGAACGACGGATCGTCATATCCCAGATATGGCAGACGGTCCAATTCTTGGGCTTGGGTGACGCCACGTCCAGGGCGGCCACCAGCGCTTGGAGCGCAGCGACGTTGCCTTCGAACTTCTCGGCAGTGACCCCGGTAGCCTTTCGGGTGTTGGTATAGCGGCGGGTCCATCCCGCATCGTAGAGCGGTCGTCCGCGAGCGGTGTGCGGCGCCCACACCGGCAATCGCCGGAATGTCTCCGGATTGACCCACCGCGCGGTTCGCTCGATCAGCTCCACGACCGCCGGGATGTCGTCCCGCAGTGCCTCATTGCCGTCTGGTATGTAGAATCCGTCAGCCACTCTCCGCCACCACCCTCATATCATCTGCCCCGGCTGCACGAGGCGGATCACAATTCGGGAGTGAGTCCTGAGCGGCAGAGCTGTTTGAGAGATCATTCCTCTACCATCTCCGCGAAGCGATGCACCCCCCCGCTTCCTTGCGCTGATCCTTGGTCCGGCCGAGGGCCTGGCGCCATCAACCCGTAAAGGGTCCGCTACGCGAGCGTGCGGCCTTGAGGCTTCGCCCCTGCGGTGATTGCGGCCCTTGGCCGGACACATCGGGCGCCTGTCGCGCGGGGGGATGGTCCCCCGCCTCCACAACAGGAGCCGGATCGATGTCCCTCAACGATGCTCACGCCTTCGCCTTCAGCCTCGCCACCACGCTTATGGTCGCGATCGTGATCTTCAAAGCCGGCAACGGCACGATGAGCGTCATGCCGGCGTCCGAATACGACGGAGACGCCTCGGCGATCATCCGCGAAGTCGATCCATTCGCCCCTTGCGGGCGACGGTCCGCTCGGCCGAGCGGAAATCCCAACGGATTTCCGCTGCGGTCATCACTCAACTTCGGCTATACTGAGGTCTGCGCCGTGGTGGTGGTGGAAGGCGCGACCGTAGACCTTCATCTCACGGAGCACACCACCATGGTACTCGGCATTCTCTTGAGCATCACAGCCATCGGCGTTGTCTGCTGGCTGCTGTTCACTCTCGCTATCTACGCGCTGCCCCTCTTCGGGGGCATCACCGTCGGCACCTGGGCCTATGGCACTGGCGCGGGCTGGCCCGGCAGCATCGTCGTCGGACTTCTTGCCACCGGGCTGATGCTCGGCGTCGGCCAGTTCCTCTTCGCCTTTGCACGCCCGGTCTGGCTCCGCCTGACCATCGGACTTGTCTTCGCAGCACCGGCAGCCGTCGCCGGCTACCATGCCGTTCACGGTATCGCGAAGCACGCCATGCCTTCGGAGACCTGGCAATTCATCTTCGCAGTGGCCGGCGCCATCGCCGTCGGCGCGACGGCCTGGATTCGCATCGCGGGGACGGAGCCCACGCGGCGATCCGGGCAGAATCTCGTTCGCGGCTGACATCTACGCGGCAACGTCGTGGCGGAGGCGCCCTCGACATCACGGAGGAGGCAGGGATCGGCCACGCTCGGCCGTCAGCGTGGGCCGGGAGATTGCGGTCGATTGAGCAATACGGACCAGCCGCCTTCTAGAGGACCATCGGCTCACCATCGCGAAGGCGACGTATCGGCGGAAACCCCGTCGCATCTTCATCCCAGGCTACGCCGTGAATGGGGACCATTTTCTTCGGTGCCAGCGCGGCGGCGAATGCGCGCAGGTCCGCTGGCGATGCATGGCCGCTCGTGTGGATGTGTCGCGCCGAAGCTCCACCAGCGTCGAACCAAGTCTGGAGCCGTTGCCCGTCCTCACTGGCGAGATACCCCTTCCACATGGACCATGACCACGCATCGTGCCGATTGGGTATCACGCCGGCGCGGTCGAGATCGCGGATCAGTGAGGGCCGGATCATGCTCACCCACTTTTCGGGCGTGTCGGCAAGAGCACGAGCCGGTATGCCGTTACGCGCCATGCGCGCGACCAGTTCCTCGCGATCGGTCCGCCGATACATCCGCGAAAGTGCGCCGGTGACGACAACCTTCACACCGCGCCAATCTGGCTGCGGCAGACGCCCATGCTCGGCGAGGAGTTCCATCACCTCGGCTGTATAGAGGTCGACCACCAGCGTGCGGCCAGCCTTCAGAGCTGCTCTGTAGAGGGTGACGGTGCGGTCGATGTTTTGCGCCGACCAGGCCACGAAGACACGCCCCGGTGTCTCCTGGAACAGCTCGACGAACTCCTTCTCCAGATCGGCTTCAGCCATGGTCGACTTGTTCGAGCCGAGGTTCGTCCCCTCCATAAGCAGCACGTCGATCTCGCGCGGCGGGGTTGCCATCAGGCGCTCGACCAGCGCTGCCTTGCGTCCGTGGCGACGAAAATCGCCGGAGTAGAAGAATCGCCGGCCATCGATCTCGATCAACAGCATATGCGCGTCAAAGGCGCTGTGGTCGGTGACGAACGGTGTGATCGTGAACGCGTGGATCCGGTTTGGCTGGCCGGGTCGCCAATGATTGAAGCGGCAGCCGACGGTCTTCCCCCTGATCGCGGCGGTGAGCCGGATCAGCTTCTCGGTCGCTTCGCCGGCATAAACCGGCCACCCCTCAGGTATTTCCTCGAGCAAGCCATAATGATCTTGGTGCGGATGGCTGATCAGCACCGTCGCTGGACGTTGCCGATCCAGCGTCTCCGGCAGCAAATCCACAGCACCTTCGGGCGCGTCCAGTGGCCGCCCTACGTCGAGGATGAGGCGCTCGCCCGAGACGGAGGCGATCTCGATGCAATTGCCGCCGATCTCCTTTGCGGAACGATGGACCGTGAGCGTGACCCCGCTCAAGCGGCGAACTCGACCTGAGAACGCGGCGGCACGACCGTTACCGGCATCCGCTCAGACAGCCTGAGGAGATGTCCCTGCCAGGCTTTCTCATCCCTCTTTGCGCCGTCATCAAAGATGAGCAACCGCGGAGTCAGAGCGACGTCGAGCCGTCCGTCGTCGCGGGCAGCCTCGACGATGAGATCGTCAATCGGGGGGACGTGGGCAATCTTCTGTGCGACCACATTGAAGTTGCGCAGCAGCTTGCAGGTTCGACGGTATGCCTCAACGACGCACCGGCGATTTCGATCATCGGCAAGGAAGCGCTCATAGGCTTCCACCTGCTCGAAAACTTTCGGCGTGGTCCGGGAACGGAGCCGCCCGTCGCTGATCATCTTCGCTTCCCAAAAGACGATCTGAATACCGTCGCCGGTCTGCTCCAGCGCCACCATATCCATGCGCATCGGTGTTTTCTGACCTTCGCAGGCAGGCAGCCCCATCTCCACGTCGATCACGGTGGGCATTTGCGCCACCGCCTTTTCAACATCGCATTTCTCCGGTCCGCGATGCTTCACCGAGTTCGCGATCCAGGAGTGCAGCATAGAGGCTCCGCCCCACGCGCAGATTTCACCCTGTCGATCGCACCCCTGTCCGACAAGGAGCTTCACATAATCTTGGCCGCCATTGGGAGAGCCAGACACATATTTCCGGTGAACGTAGAGCTTCGGCGTTCCCTTTCGGTCAAACTCGATTCGGGCAACCGACTGGCCGCACGAATAAAAGTTCATATAGCCATTCCGGATAGCGAGGCGGAGCGCGCCCTCGTGGCCGCTAGGTGCCCACAGCGAGAGGAGGTCGCGCCACCAGTTTGGGCGATCGTCGCAGGCCATCTCTGCCAAGGTCTCCCTGGCCTCGATACTAAGCTGCCGATCGAATTCCGACATTCTCCCCCCTCTTGGAGCAACGTGCATCTCTGTTCACAGAATGTCCAGAACCCGGCAGACCACGATACAGCACCCCCTTGGCATACTGCCCGGAAGCGTGGCGCGAGAACCGATTCAGGCGTTGAGTCCGGACCGGGAGACAAGAACGGCCGGTGCGCCGCGTCCTTATTGGTTCACCGAGGTGGTCGCCATCGTCTCCGTTGATCGGTTCCGCCTCGTCGAGCGCTCCAAAACGGCCTCTTCGATGGGTGTATCTGGCCGAAGGACGGCTTCGCCTCGATCGCCTATGACGCAACAGCGCCGTCAAGACTTTCTTCCCTGCCGGCTGCGCCGTCATCCCTCGCGGGACAAGAAAGTCCCTCCTTTGCTGTCTGAAGCCCTGCGGGTGCGCCGTCGATCGCCTCCGGCCGGTCGATCACCATCGAGGCCGCAATGGTGCGGGCTCGAAAGACAGTGATCAAGGAGACTTCTCATGGCGACCATCGGCACCTTCAAGAAGACCGGCTCGAACGAGTTCACCGGCGAAATTGTCACCCTCAGCGTCCAGGCCAAGGGCGTCCGCATCGTCCCCGAGACCCGCACCACGGGCGAGAACGCTCCCAGCCACCGCGTCTTCGTCGGCCGCGCAGAGATCGGCGCCGCCTGGTCCAAGCGCTCCAACGAAGGCCGCGACTATCTGGGCCTCAAGCTCGACGATCCGAGCTTCACCGCCCCAATCTTCGCCAACCTCTTCGACGACGAGGACGGCGAAGGCTACAGCCTCATCTGGTCCCGCCCCAGCCGCCGCAACGCCGACTGAGGCCCAGGGGATGCCCCGTCCGGACGATCTGGGCGGGGTATTCGCATGGCCCCAGCGGCCGAATCACTCTGCAGCACAATCGCGCCGGCGACTGGAAAAGCCGTTCTTCCGGGTGGCCAGAAGACTAAAGAACGACTATTATAGTCGTAGTTCTGGCTCGTGCCTCGCGCCTTGTGGCGGTGATCACGTTCATGATCACCGCTCGTCAATCGCGGGCCGCGCGAGCGTTGCTTGGCTGGAATCAGGAGACGCTTGCCGACAAGGCCCGAGTATCGTTGACCGCACTGAAACGCCTCGAATCCGAGAGCGGATTGCGCGTCTATGAATCGACACGCGACCAGGTGAAGCGTGCGCTTGAGGGCAATGGCATCGTGTTCCTGACCACCGACAAGGGAGAGGGCGTGATGGTCATGCGCAACGCGATTGCAGAAGACGGCAAGAAGCGTCCTTGATCCTTGATCGACAACTGGCCGCTATCGCGCTGACCGGTGTCGCCGGCACGATGCCTTTCGTCAGAATTGTTGTCATACTTACATCGAGGAAGCCGACAATAGACCCGGTTCACACCGCGCCCGATCAAAGGTATGCATCCCCCGCTTGGGGGCGCCGATGACACATTCAGCTTTTTTGGACGAACCGCCGCAGAGCGCGGTGCTCACAGATTATGACCGTGAGCATATGAAGATTTATATGCGCGTTCTCGACGCAGCGACCGACGGCGCCGATTGGCGGGAAGCCGTCGCCGTGATCTTCGGAATCAGTCCTGAGGCCGATCACGAGCGGGCGCGACGGGTTCACGACAGCCATCTTGCCCGCGCGCGCTGGATGACCGAACACGGCTATCGACAGCTGCTCCGCGAAGGACGCGAATAGCCCAGGCGATGCGCTCGGGGCATAGCTTGGTGCTTCCTTAAGCTCTTCCCAAATCGTCACATTTCGCAAACGGTGCAGCCTCCACGTTGCGGCAACGAGGAGACACGATGACGCCTCACACCTCCCGCTGGCGGTCCTCCGAGACTTACGACTACTTGGACGCCCTCGACCCTCCCGCTTTGGCCTGGGAATGGCTCAGGCGCAATACCGAGTACCAACGAGACTACGCGCGCGCCGACGACCCTTCGGCGCAGCGCGAGCTAAACCAGAGATGGGGATTGCAGTTTTTTCGCACCGCCGTCGCTGAATGCTGGGGAGGGTCCCGTGTTCTGGTCCGCCGATGCGGACACGAGCGCCGTGCTGCTCACGCAGTCGCCTATCACGCTGCCGACGGCCGGCAATCTTTCCTCCGACCTGCGCGATCCAGCCGCGCGGTCGGACGACCAGGGCGAGCACATGCTGCTCGCCGCCGGCAACCAGACCATCCGTCTGGTGCGGCTCGCCGGGGTGCCGCCCGGAACGCCTCTCGCCGCGCTTGTGCCGCTTGATATTGATGGTTTCGACCGGATCGAGGCAATCGACCGGCTTCTGCGAGGCCTGTTAGGACGCACTGTCCCGAATGATCGTCGTCTGACCCAGCAGCAGAAGCGGCGGCATAGGTTCATGCTCCAAGCGACCGACGGTCGCATCGATGGCGCGACCTATCGCGACATCGCCGGCGTCATCTTCGGCGTCGACCGAGTTGCGTCCGAGCCCTGGAAAACCTCGGCCCTGCGCGACGCCACCTCCGCCCTGGTCAAAGACGGGCTGGCGATGATCGCCGGAGGCTATCGTGCTCTCCTTCGTCATCGCCGCCGGGCCTGATCCCCTCCGGTCGTCGTCCGGAGGGGTGAGATTTAACGTCACCCAACTTCCCCCTCCCTCCGCGCCAGCAATCTTCGCCACCGTGGTCCCCGTTCGCCGCTGGGCACCAGCGGCCACCCGGAACCCCACGGAGGCCCGCTCGATGCGACCCGACCTGTCCGCTGTCCCGCCACGCTTTCTTCGCACCAAGGAAGCCGCTGAATTCCTGAGCCTGTCTGCCCGCACGCTCGAAAAGCACCGCACCTACGGGACCGGGCCCGCCTACCGAAAGCTCGGTGGGCGGGTCGTCTACGCCATCGACGATCTTCAGGCCTGGGCCAACCGCGGCGCCGTCACGTCGACCTCCGACCCGCGCGGTTCAGTCCTGCCCGCCAAGCGCCACACGCCCACGCCGGCCGCTCACGCCAGCCGCTTCGCGCGCTGACCGGAGCGGATCCTTGAATGGCGGCGCGGCGCCAGGCCCTTTCGGAGCGCGGACAGCTCGATTTGTTCCGAGCGCTCCCTGGCAGCTTCGCGCCGCGAGATGCGCAGGACCTCATGGCTTACCCGTTCTTCTCCCTCTCCAAGACGCACCGCGTCGCGCCGATCGATTTTTGCGCCGGCGATATCTCGATACGCGTCGAAGCCGTTCCCGATCACGGGATGGCGACCATCTGGGACGCCGACATCCTGATCTGGGCGGCCAGCCAAATCGTCGAGGCGCGCGACGCGAGGCTACGCACTTCGCGGCTGATGGCCGCCACACCGTACGAAATCCTGACCTTCGTCGGCCGCGGAACGTCCTTGCGCGACTATCAGCGCCTGAAGGCCGCGCTGGACCGCCTCCAGTCAACGACCGTTTCGACCTCGATCCGCCAGCCGGCCGAGGGCCGCCGCCATCGCTTTTCGTGGATCAACGAGTGGCAGGAGCGCACGGATCGCCAGGGCAGACCCGCCGGCATCGAGCTCATCGTTCCGGACTGGTTTTACCAAGCGGTTCTCGACGACGCGCTGATTCTCACTATCGACCGCGCCTATTTCGACCTGACGGGCGGCATCGACCGCTGGCTCTATCGGCTCGTGCGCAAGCACGGCGGTCGCCAGCAGGACGGTTGGCGCTTCGACTTCCGCCACCTTCACCAGAAGTCCGGCAGCCTGTCGCCGTTCAAGCGCTTCGCCTTCGAACTGCGCGACATCATTCGCCGCCAGCCGCTGCCCGGCTACACGCTGTCGCTGGAGATCGAGATCGGCGGGCGCGTGCTGCTCGCCTTCGAGCCGGCCTGTGGGCAGGCTGTGGAAGGCCTCGTGCTAACGGGAACCCGCACTCACGTGCTATCGGGAACCGGAGGCTCGTGCTATCGGGAACCGAAACGGCCCTCAAGCCCAAGACAACCAACAGAAAATCGCGCCCTTAACTTAGACTCTAACGGAGAGTCTAACCTTAAGAGGCGCGCGCGCGATGTGAACAACATCCAAAGCGGCCATCGGAACAGACCCGAAGCGTCTGCCGATCGCGCTATCCCTGATACGACTTTCCGTAGTTCCGCTTCTACGACGGACGATACTTCCGACGCGCCGAACCTGCCCCGAGGCCGCAAGCCGGGAGGGGCAAGATGATCGTCGCGCTGCTTAACCAGAAAGGCGGCGTCGGCAAGACGACGCTGGCGCTGCATCTTGCTGGCGAGTTCGCGAGTCGCGGCAAGCGCGTGACCCTGATCGACGCCGACCCGCAGGGATCGGCACTCGACTGGTCACAGCAGCGCGGCCGCGAGGGCCTGCCGCGCGCCTTCGGCGTCGTCGGCCTGGCGCGCGACACGTTGCATCGCGAAGCGCCCGAGCTGGCCCGCGATGCAGATCACGTCGTCATCGACGGGCCGCCGCGTGTCGCCGGCCTGATGCGCTCCGCGCTGCTCGCCGCCGACCTGGTGCTGATCCCCGTACAGCCATCACCGTTCGACGGCTGGGCGTCGGCCGAGATGCTGGCGCTTCTCGCGGAAGCGCGCATCTACCGGCCCCAGCTCGTCGCCCGCTTCGTGCTCAATCGCTGCGGCGCACGCACCGTCATTGCCCGCGAGACGGCCGAGACGCTGGCCGACCATGATCCGCCGCTGCTCGCCACCACCATCGGCCAGCGCGTCGTCTTCGCAGACGCCGCGCAGTCCGGCCGGCTGGCTTCCGAGATCGATGGCGACAGCCCGGCGGCGCGCGAGATCTCGGCGCTGGCGGCCGAGGTCGCGCGGCTGGCCATCGGCAGGATCACACGATGACGGCGGTCTCCGAGATCGTGCCGGTCGGTGCCCGCGTTCGTATCGCCTCCGAGCCGCCGTTCCACGACGGAGACGGCGCATGACGGACCGCACCGACAAGCGCCGCTTCGCATCCCGGCCGGGCGGTCCCGAAAGCTGGATCAAGGCGGCCGAGACGCAGGTGAACAGCAAGGCCGGCGACAATACGTTCACTGCCCGTCTGACCGTCGACATCACGCCCGAACTGCGCGGCCGCATCAAGGTCGCGGCGTTCCGGCGCGGCGTGACCGTCGCCGACATGCTGCGCGACCTGCTCGCCGGCGAATTTCCCCCCACAGATGGAGACGCCTCATGACCGGCCATGCGGCACGCCGTCCGCTGCCGGGCGGACCGGCAACATTCACCACGCTCGTCGAACTGACCTGGCGCCAGCGCCAGATCGAGCACTGGATCAGGTTCGGCCGCAAGAGCTACGGACAGGTCCTCGACCGCCACCGCAGCATCGCAGGCTTCGCGCCGAACAGCATCTTCGCCTTCGTCCGCTGGGCCGCCAACGACTACGGCACGATCGTCTCGCGCATCGACATCGTGCGCGCGATCGGACGGGGCGAGCCGTTCCAGACCCTGCCGTTCGTGCGCCCCGGCGGCGAGATTCTGCTGAAGGCTGAGAGCTGGCCGACCGTCGAGCGCGTGCTTCAGCATATCGATGCGATCGAGGCTTGCGGCATCGATCCTGCCGACGTCGACCCGGCCCACTGGCGGCATGTCCACAATCGCCTTCGCGCCGGCGAGACGCCTTCTTCCTACACACCGTCGCGGCACGAGGCCTGGCTGAAGCGCGGGAGGACCGGCCCTTGACGCGCCTCGGCCTCCTCATCGCAACCGCGCTCGCTGCGACCGGCGTCGGTTATCCCGGCCTCGTGCCGATGCCTACCAAGCTGATCTGGAACGCATCGGCCAGCGCGCCGATCGGCCTCTACACGGTTGCGCCGGCCGACCGTCTCGACGTGCCTGAACTGGTCACCGTCGACCTGCCGGAGGTGCTGGCAATGTTCCTCGCCGCGCGCGGCTATATCCCCGAAGGCGTGCCGTTGATGAAGCGCGTTCTTGCGGTCCCCGGACAGACGGTCTGCCGCACCGGCCTCGTCGTCACCGTCGACGGCATCGAGGTGGGAGCGGCGCTCGAACGCGATCGCTCTGGCCGTGACCTGCCGGTCTGGCAGGGCTGCGAACGCGTTCCTGCCGGCGCGGTGTTCCTGATGAACTGGCAGGTCCGCGACAGTCTCGACGGCCGCTACTTCGGCCTGACTCGCACCAGCCAGATCATCGGCCGCGCGGTCCCCCTTTGGACCGACGAGGACGGCGACGGGCGGTTCCAATGGCGCGCGCCGACGCGGTGAACGCGCGCCGATCGCGTGCCGTGGCCCGGTGCGCGTCATCTCCACCGCACAGACAAGGAGCCCTGCCATGCCACAAATCGGTCATTTCGCCCGCACTCCCTCCGGATATTCCGGACGCGTCCGCACGCTCTCGCTCGACCTTGAACTGACCTTTGTCCCGTCCGAGAATGCAGACGTCGAGAATGCGCCCGCTTACCGCATCCATCTCGGCGGCGAGGACGGTCCGGAAGTCGGCGCCGGCTGGAAACATACCGGCGATCGCGCCGGCGCGTTTATTTCCGTCGTGCTCGACGACCCTGTCTTTGCGCATCCCGTTCGCGCGCGATTGTTCCAGTCGGATGAGGACGGCCACGACTGGGGCCTGCACTGGACGCGCCAGAAGAAGCGCGAGGAGCAGGAATAGCCATGCTCCATTCCGGCGCCGATCCTGTCTTCCGGCGGTGCGGCGGCCGACGCCACATCGTCCTCCTTCTCCTTTCCGGCTTTGCCTTCGCGACGGACGCACCGTCTCCGACCCTGGCGCAGGCGGCAGCCCCGGTCCGCATGACCGACGCGCATCCGCATGCAGCCCACATTGCCACGGCATCGCGCCGGTTCGGCATACCGGCTGCATGGATCGCCGCGGTGATGCGCGCCGAAAGCGCCGGCGACGCGCGCGCGGTGTCGTCGGCGGGCGCAATGGGGTTGATGCAGGTGATGCCCGACACATGGGCGGAGCTTCGCGTCCGTTACAGCCTCGGGCACAACCCTTATGACCCGCATGACAACATCCTCGCCGGCACCGCCTACCTGCGCGAGATGTGGGACCGCTACGGCAACGTCGCTGCGATGCTCGCGGCATACAATGCCGGCCCCGCACGCTACGACGAGCACCGCGCAACGGGCCGCCCGTTGCCGGCCGAGACGCGCGCCTATGTCGCTTCGCTCGCGCCCGTGCTGCGCGGCGAGCGTCCGTCGAAGATCGCATCGGTGGTCGCGAAGCCGCTCGACTGGCGCGAGTCAGCGGTCTTCATCATGCGCGACAGCGACGCACCTAGCGTCGATCTCCTGCAGGGCGGCCGCCGATCGCGCGCGCCCCATTTATTTCTTCCGGCGACACCGGAGGCACTTCCCACGCCGGCGTCGCAGGGACTCTTCGTCGCCCGCGGCGACAAGGGAGCCGTCCCATGACCGGCTCCGCGGCAATTCGCATCCTGTCGTGTTCCAGCGTATCACCGAGGACGCTGAGGGTGGCGCCAGGCACCACAACCGTCCGATGGCGAGATAAAAAGGCGCAACGTGCGCCTCGGTCGGGTGGTTGTTTTTGCTGGGTTTTCTGGCGTGCTCCGCACGTTGCAGAGATTTCGCGCACCGTGCGCTGCAAGCTCATGTCTTTCTATTTTCGAGCTGTTTTGCACGTCGCAGGGCCGCGCCATGGCCGATGAGCGCGAGTTCCACATCCGTCCGGGGCGCATTCGTTCGACCCGCGCGCAGCAGGCGCGGCCCTTTATTGCCCAAGCGCTCGCCGCCGCGCAGAAGGCCGGTGGCCGCGTCTCGCGATCCGGCAGGATCACGCCCGGCAACCGCTCGCGCTTCGGCCGCGGCCAGCGCGCCAGCATCCAGGCCAACCGCCTTCTCACCGGGCGCTCGCGCATCGTCGTCATCAAGACCCGCGTCGTTCGTCACACAGCGCGCTCGACCCCGGTCGGCGCGCACCTCAACTACCTGCGCCGTGACGGGGTGACGCGCGAGGGGGAGAAGGCCCGGATGATCGGGCCGGAGGGCGACGAGATGGACGCGCGGGACTTCGCCGAGCGCTGCGAAAGCGACCGGCATCATTTCCGCTTCATCGTCTCGCCGGAGGACGCAGCCGACATGGCTGACCTCAAGGCGCACGCCCGTGAGCTGATGAGCCAGATGGAAAAGGATCTCGGCACCAAGCTCGACTGGATCGGCGTCGATCACTGGAACACCGACAATCCCCACATTCACATCATCCTGCGCGGCCGCACCGACGACGGCCAGGACCTCGTCATCTCCCGCGACTACATCAAGGAGGGCATGCGCGCCCGCGCGCGGGATCTGGTCACGCAGGAACTCGGCCAGCGCACCGATCTCGAAATCCATCGCAATCTGGAACGTCAGGTCGAGGCCGAGCGCTGGACCCAGCTCGATCGGCAGCTTGGTCGCGACGGCGGCAAGACCGGCATCATCGATCTCGCTCCGCTCCCTGATCGTCGGCCGGACGAATTCCATGCGCTGAAGGTCGGCCGGCTCCGCACCCTCGAAATTCTTGGGCTGGCCGGACAGGTCGGCCCGGCTCAGTGGTTCATCAAGGAAGAGGCGGAGAAAGTCCTGCGTGAACTGGGCGAGCGCGGCGACATCATCAAGCGAATGCATCGTGCTCTCACCGAGCGCGGCATCGAGCGCGGCTCCGCCAGCTACGTCCTCGCAGCTGAGAGCCTTGACGTGCCCGTTATTGGCCGGCTGGTCGAGCGCGGACTCGATGACGAGTTGAAGGGCACGGCCTATGCCGTGGTCGACGGGGTCGACGGACGAACGCATCATATCAAGCTGCCACATCTGGACGCCGCCGGCGACAGTCCTCCGGGCTCGATCGTCGAGCTTCGTTCCTATGAAGACGCCCGCGGGGAACGCCGCGTTGCGATCGCCGTCCGCTCCGACCTCGACATCCACACACAGGTCAACGCGACCGGAGCAACGTGGCTCGACCGGCAGGCGGTGGCGCGTGAGCCGATCGCTCTCTCGGAGGACGGCTTCGGCGCCGAGGTGCGCCAGGCAATGGAACAGCGCGCCGAGCACCTGATTGGCGAAGGCCTCGCGGATCGGCAGGGTAGGCGCGTCGTCTTCGCGCGCCGGCTTCTCGACACCTTGCGCGACCGGGAAGTCGATGCGCTCGGCGAGAAGCTCGCTGGCGAGACCGGCCTGCCATTCAATCGGGCCGGCGGCGGCGAATTTGTCGCCGGAACCTATCGCCAGCGCTTCGCGCTCGCCACTGGTCGCTTCGCCATGATCGACGACGGCCTCGGTTTCCAGCTCGTGCCCTGGTCACCGTCCCTCGAAAAGCAGCTCGGTCGACACGTCTCCGGTGTCGCCCGCGACAGCGGCGGCGTCGATTGGGATTTCGGCCGCAAGCGGGGACTCGGCCTCTGAAACTCAGGAAAGGAACCTGAAATGTCCGCGACCAAGATCCTGTGGGGACAAATCACCGTCGTCTTCCTGATCGTCCTATGCACTACATGGGGCGCGACACAGTATGTCGCGTGGAGTCTTGGGTTCCAGGCGCAGCTCGGTCCGCCCTGGTTCGCGGTCGCGGGCTGGCCCGTCTACTATCCGCCTGCCATCTTCTGGTGGTGGTATTTCTACGAGGCTTATGCGCCCGACATATTCGTGGAAGGCGGACTGATCGCCGCGTCTGGCGGCTTCATCGCAATCGCCGTAGCCATCGGCATGTCGGTCTGGCGGGCGCGGGAAGCAAAACATGCCGCCACCTACGGCTCGGCGCGCTGGGCCGACAAGGCCGAGATCAAGGCGGTCGGCCTGCTCGATCCAGACGGTGTGGTACTCGGACGTTTCGAACGGAATTATCTTCGCCATGACGGTCCGGAGCATGTGCTGTGCTTCGCGCCGACCCGTTCCGGAAAGGGCGTCGGGCTGGTCATTCCCTCGCTCCTGACCTGGCCGGATTCGGCGATCGTTCACGACATCAAGGGCGAGAACTGGCAGCTCACCTCCGGCTTCCGCGCACAGCATGGCCGCGCGCTGCTGTTCGACCCGACCAATCCGAAGTCATCCGCCTACAACCCGCTGCTCGAGGTCCGCCGCGGCGAATGGGAGGTGCGCGACGTTCAGAACATCGCGGACATTCTCGTCGATCCCGAAGGCTCGCTCGACAAGCGGAACCATTGGGAGAAGACCAGCCATAGCCTTTTGGTCGGCGCGATCCTGCACGTTCTCTACGCCGAGAAAAACAAGACGCTGGCGGGAGTGGCCAACTTTCTCTCCGATCCGAAGCGGCCGGTTGAATCGACCCTGCGTGCCATGATGAAGACCGCGCATCTTGGAGAGGCGGGACCGCATCCCGTTGTCGCCACCGCGGCGCGCGAGTTGCTGAACAAATCCGACAACGAGCGCTCTGGGGTGCTCTCGACCGCAATGTCCTTCCTCGGTCTCTATCGCGATCCCATCGTCGCCGAGGTCACCCGGCGCTGTGATTGGCGAATCAGCGACATTGTCGGTGGTGATAGGCCAACCACGCTCTACCTCGTCGTGCCGCCATCCGACATCAACCGAACCAAGCCCCTGATCCGCTTGCTGCTGAACCAGATCGGCCGTCGCCTGACGGAGGATCTTCAAGCCAACCGCGGCAGGCACCGCCTATTGCTCATGCTCGACGAGTTTCCGGCGCTTGGCCGGCTCGACTTCTTCGAGAGCGCGCTCGCCTTCATGGCCGGCTACGGCTTGAAGTCGTTCCTGATCGCGCAGTCGCTGAATCAGATCGAGAAGGCGTACGGCCCAAACAATTCGATCCTCGACAATTGCCACGTCCGCGTCAGCTTCGCGACGAACGACGAGCGGACGGCGAAGCGAGTCTCCGATGCGCTTGGCACCGCGACCGAGATGCGGGCTATGAAGAACTATGCCGGCCACCGGCTGTCGCCGTGGCTGGGGCATCTGATGGTCTCGCGACAGGAGACCGCCCGCGCGCTGCTGACGCCGGGCGAAGTGATGCAGCTTCCGCCGAGCGATGAGATTATCATGATCGCCGGCATCCCGCCGATCCGGGCAAAGAAGGCGCGCTACTACGAGGATGCGCGCTTCGGGGAACGCATCCTGCCGCCGCCGGAATTGCGGAGTCCCGCTGAGGTCCACGCCGACGACTGGAGCAAGCTGCCGATTCCCGTCCGGCCCAAGGCCGCCACAGCATCGGACGAGCAGCAGGCGGACGACGAAGACCCGACCGAATCCGAGCGCCGGCTACAGCCCGAGCTCAATCGCGTGAAGCCGGTTGAGAAGAAGGAGCCGATCGAGAATGAATTCGAGATCGATCCGAGCGACGATGGAGACGATGACGATGCCGTGCGCAACCGTCGGATGACCCGCCTCATGCAAGGTGTCGCGCGCCAGGTCTCGCTCGATCCGAACGACGGCATGGAGCTGTGAGCGCCATGGCCGGTCGCAGAAAGAAGATCAAAATCTCCGCCTATCTCGACCCGGATGTCATGACCATGCTGACCGACTACGCGGCTCGCCGAAACCAGCCACAGTCGATGATCGCCGAGGCCGCCATCGCATCATTCCTCTCACCCGATGCAGCCGAGCGGCGCGAGGCGGCGATCGGTAAACGTCTCGACCAGGTCGACCGGCGCATGATGCGGCTTGAACGGGATCTCGGCATCGCGGTCGAAACGCTGGCAGTGTTCGTCCGCTTCTGGCTGACCACGACGCCGGCCTTGCCGGAGCCCGCCGCCCAGGCAGCGCGCGCTAAGGCGAGCGAGCGATATGAGGCCTTCATCACCGCACTCGGCCGACGCTTGGTCAAAGGGCCGAAGCTGCGGCAGGAGATTCCCGAAGATGTTCCGGGTGAGAAGAGCGATCAATAGCGTTCGGCCGGCGACATTGCCTCTCGTAGTGATCGTGGATGACGCGGGCTCCGTTCTGTGCGCCGGCAACTGGATGGGAAGCGCCTTCAACTCAGTCATTCCGACCGTGACAAAGATTTACCTGAAAGCGGACTATCTCGAGCCCAATCGTCCGCGTCAGGAACGATGCGGCATACCTTCAAAAATAGCCACTTGCAGCACCGCAATTTCGTTGCATAAGGTCTAACAAACAAACGAGAGTTGTCCTCAAAAAATCATGCTGCAAAATGTGCCACATGTCCTGACGGCGGACATCTCAAGACCTCAACGCTGGTGGCGCCTCCAGTAGCATGATAAAGCCTCAAGCCGGTTTGTCCGCCGGAGGAAATTATGCGACGTTCAAGGAGGCAATTGAGCGTAGCCCTTCTGACCTTCTCGATGAATTGCGTTTTGCGTGGGACTTGCCTGAAGACAAGCCCATCCGTGTCATCGGTCGCGTATGGTTAAAGGCGCTGGCAGACGGACGGGAGCTTTGGTTCCTCGATGACATAGAGCATCCCGAGAAGGGCGTTGGGTTGCTCTATCCTACGCTCTCAAACCCATTGAATAACAAGGACGCCGTCGCAGCATCGGCGTTCGTGCCTCCAGGCCCCTCGCGCAAGGTTATTGACCATCAGGTTGCTGCATCCGGTGGCCAGTGGGCGGTGGCAGAGCTTGAACTCTCGCCCGTCGCAGAGCGTCAGAAACAGCGGAATCCGTGGCTCATGAATGTCCGCTCAGGGACGCTGCGTCCCCTGAGCCAAATTCCCGTGGATTGGCACGTGGCCGTGACTGGTCTCGAATCAGCACGTAGAATTTCGGCGTTGGCTCGCGGCCAAATCGAAGACTACCTGCGTAAGCTGGTCCTCGACGAGGACCAGGAACTGGCACGCCGTCTGGAAGAAAACAATAAGGCGCTCGACAATCTGGCAGCCTCACTTCGGCAGGCAGAAGCAGACGCCGAGATGGTCCACGCCAAGGTCGAGGCCGAGCTTTCCTCGCACCGCCAGCGCCGCGATGAGGCCGAGCGCAGTGTGATCGAGGTGCAATCCCAGCTTAGTAACGAACAAGAACGCCTCGCTGCCTACCAACGAACCGTGGAACAAGAGAAGCAAACTATGGAAATCGCCTATCGCCGCCTGGAAGAGTTGCTCTCCGAGAAGGGCGACCGGCTTGTTGCGCTTGGACTGGCGGATGCCGAGGATGTGGCAGCGTTGTTGCCTCATCTGGGCACCACGGAAGATGCACGCGAGGGGATCAGCTTCGCGGACGCGCTCCCCGGCGGCTTCGCCCAACTGGCGCCGTTGATGCAGAGTCGGATAGCCGAACAAGGCCTGCTCTACTCGCAGGCCCAGCTTCGTGACTTCCTTGCGCTGTTGCGTACCCGTGACCTGGTGGTGCTGGCCGGTGATTCCGGATCGGGAAAGACAAGCCTCGTGCGGGCAGCAGCTAAAGCTATCGGCGGTGCCTGCACGATCATCCCCGTGAAGCCCAACTGGACTGGCCCGGAGGACCTTCTCGGATATTTCAACCCTATCCAGCGGAGCTATCAAGCAACGCCTTTCCTTCTCGCACTGCAGGCTGCCGCGCGTAATCCGCTGGTGCCGCACTTCATCTGCCTTGATGAAATGAACTTGGCACGCGTGGAGCACTACTTCTCCGATTTTCTCAGTCTGCTCGAGAATCGCGTGAAAGCTCCCCAGATCCCGCTCTACACCGCCGACGAGGAGCGTCACGTGGTGGTGGAACAAGGCATCTTCCTCGAGGTCGAGGCGGAGGCGCGCCGTCGCTCCGGGCTTGGCGATGGTGCCACGCTCGAAGAGGTACTGCGCGACGATCGCGCCAATGCCGAGCTGCACCGTCTTGGGGGCTTCGCGGACAATGAATCCGTGCTGCTGCATCATGGACGCCTGCGTCGTTCACTCGCGGCCCAGATGCGCATGCCGACCTCGATCACCCTGCCTGAGAACGTCTGGATATTCGGCGCCGTGAACATGGACGAGACCACTCACCAGCTTTCGCCCAAGGTGCTCGACCGCGTGCAGGTAGTGCGGTTCCGCAACCCGATGCTGGCCGACTGGGACGCGATCGAAGCCGAGGTCCAGGGGGCTCACGAAAGCCTGCCTTCGGACTTTGCAGAGTTGCGCATGACCCCTGAGGATTTCGGCGTCCGCAGCGACTATCCGGCCTTCGACCGTCATGATGCGAACGTGGCATTCCTCTCGCAGCTGTCGCGTGAGTATCTCGACCCCCTCGGCGTGGAATTCGGGCTGCGCGCCATTCGCCAATCACAAGGTTACATGATTGCGGCCGAGGCTGCCGGGATCGGCCCTGACGAGGCCCTGGACAATGTCATCAAGCACAAAATCCTCCCCAAGATCGCCTTCGACACCGCACGTCCCGCCGGCAGCGGCCGTCCTCGCCGCGAACTCCTTGATGAGTTGCGAACCGAGCTGACGCAGCGATTCGTTGGCACAAGCCTCGATCTCGAAGCAAGCTGCGTCGGCGACCTTGGACGCATGATCCGCCTGACCGACGGGAACAATGGCATCGTCAATTACTGGCTGCGCTGACCCGTCCGATGGGGGTGTCGGCGCACTATCTTGAGATCGAATGGGATTCGCCCGGAATTGGCCGGCGGATCGAGGTGTCGACTTATCCAATCGAGATCGCTACCGAGAGAGATGGCACGATGTATGCCGAAGTTTCGATCTTCCGGAATTTCGCTCCATGGGTCGGCCTGAAACTCTTTGGTCAACTCGCAAGCGTCGAACCGGCGACCGTCGATGCCCAAGGCGAACGCCATCCATGGCTTCCGGTGCTTGATGAGCACGGTGCTGTCTGGTGGATTCCCGCTACTGGCTGGAGCAAGCCCAACAACCGATATCTCTCTGAGATGCACCGATCCTTCGGGACATTCTCGGTGGAGCTTGGACCATACCGGAAGCTGGTCATCGACGCCGTCGCGAGCGAGCTCGATCGCGCCCATGCGCAGGAGTATCTCGATGACTTTCGGGACGAGCTGGTCTGGCTCGCGATTGGGAAGCCGACAGGGGCTTTGGGCGAGGTGGGGTCCGACTACAGCCGTGACCTTGTCGATGCACTCAGGGAGTTTGCCCACGCTGCGGGCCGCGTCCTCGAGCGTCCTGCTCAGGAAATCCGGGAAGTCACGACGCTGGCCCCTTCATCGCGTCTACGTCCGAATGCCGAGACGTTTCGTGCCGTCATGCGCCGCCCTGGGGCACGGCTCTACCCCGGGCGCGCGGCACAGGAGAGCGCTGACGTTCCTGAGAATCGATACCTGCGCGGACTGGTTCAGCATTGCCGACGCGTGGCGCAATCTGTTGCCCGCTCGTCATCGCGTCACCATCGGGAGCTTGCAGCCCGTTCTGCAAGAGAGAAGGCACGTGCGGCAGATCTACTCGCCATCGAGCGGATCGAGGTAGATCAGGAGATATTCGACAACCAACTTGCCGATATTCGGCGACGCATGGAAGCGATCGCCAACTGGGCGGTCGGTTCGGTCTTATCTCGATCAACCGAACGCGAGTATCGCTTCTCGGTAGGCAAGAAGTATGAGGGAAAAGGTGGAGGCCTTTTTTATCGAAATCTGGATGGCGACAGCCAGAGTGGCGCAGGCGAGCGCTTCCAGGTCAGTGTGGCCCAGTTCCCCGAAGGCCTTCATGAGCTTGTGGGGGAGGCTCAGAGTATCGACAAAGACCTCACCTTGGCTTTGGTGGGAGAGGCGAGTGTCAGGCCCTTTACCACGGTGAACGGCAAGGCGGGACGCAGAGCGACTTTTACTAGGATCTCGGCTGTCCGACCTCAATCACCAGTGCTTGAGCGACGCGTAGCCACCCGCTTGCGATATGAACGCGAAGGCTGGCACAGGGCGATCAGCAGCAAGGAGCGCCAGGAGTATCGCGCGGAGGCAAACACCGCGCTTATCCGGGCAAGCCAGTTCGATGTTCGTGCCCAGGATGGCGCAATCGCGTCTGTCGCACTCGACGCCATAGAGAGTGGCCTAGGTCGCCAGGACGCTTTATGGGATCGCCTCGGGGTTTCGGCTAGTTCAACATTTCCGATGGGCATGCGTTTTGTCCAGAATCCGATCTATGCGGGCGCGCTGGCAGCCTTCCACAAAGTAGTGGTCCTGGAGCAGAGCATGGGCATTGGCGGAGACACGCTCGAAAAGCTCGGACGCATCAACGTCTTGCATGCCAGCGCGCTCTATGAACGCTGGTGCCTGATCAAGATCGTCGCGGTTCTGATGCAGGACTTTGGCTTTGTCCCACAGCCGGATTGGGTCGAACATGTCGTGACGTTCTCAACTCAAGCGAGGGAGCCCAGAGACACGGGTTTCACGATCAAATTCACACGTCAGCACCCCAGTATGACCGTCCGACTGGATGTTGAGCCCGTGTTGGTCAACGGACGGCGTCCGGATTTTCGGCTACGTTTCAAGGTCTCGGCCCCCGCAGCAGACCTTGAAGCCAGTAATGATTTGGCATGGGGCTATCGCCCATCAATCTTCGGTAACCTGGCCCGGCAGCACTCTGGCCTCGTCATGGATGCGAAGTTTCGCACGCGCTGGAAGCATGGGGAACTTGCCGATATGTTGAGGCTGCTGGTCGACACCAAGGACTATGGTCAGGACGGCGACCGCGTCTTCATCCTCCATCCTGCCAAGGGAGCGGTTGACCATAGGACTTCGCCGTTGGTCTGGAGCCGAGACTGTGACTACGGACAGGACCACCCAACGGGTCACGCTCACGGCAGCATCCAGCTGGGTGCGGATCCCGTGTCCGCCGACGCATCGACCATGAATTTGCGCCGTCTTATCGCACTCGAGCTTCAGCAGGCGTTTCCCGAGCCCGAGTTCGGGCGGATCAATGCGAATGGAGCTGGGCAAGGTGATCAGTGGGGCGAAAAAGCCGAGGTCTGCCGGTCCAATGCAAGCTTATGTATCGCCTGCGGCAAGGCTCACGAGAGGACTGATGTCACACAAGGAAGGACCGAACGCGGCAATGCCAAATGGTTCTACCGATGCTCGCACTGTGGTGCCGCGTCAATGCGGACGCCCTGCTTTGGATGTGGCACTCAACTACATAAGAACGGACTGCAGATGACGTACCACCTCACAATTGCCGACCAAATAGCTAACGTCGTCTGTCCGGACTGCGGCGCGAACTTCTAATCATTCCGAGAAAACGACGACATGCGCAAGGAGCGACGGCTTTCGGACGCCGTCAGTGACCCGTCGAACGACTGAGATTAAGGTCGAAACCGGACGCTGGAAGTCACGGGTGATCGATCCCTGATTCCGGTGGCCAAATTGCAGGCGCTTTGCATCCCGCAGACGTCGAATCAAGAAGCAGCGCAAGACGCCTTCAGTGATGACCCTCCACGGTTCAAGACAGGGCATCACTGCCGATCTCCTGTATTTGCACGCCACGCCGCTACTACGACCGAAACTTGTTGAATCGGCCTGATCTGAGGCTCTTTTAGTCATCCCCATTCGGGGAACAGATCGTTGCGTCCCCGCCGAAACGGGGACGATATGTCGGCCACTCACCACAGGCAGGAAGCGATCCAGCGCGGCGCGCGCATGCTGCGCACGGCACTTGGATCTGCCATTGCCCGGCTTCTGGAAGAGCCGACGGTCGTTGAGGTGATGCTGAACCCGGACGGCCGCATCTGGGTGGACCGGCTGTCCGAGGGCCTGGCCGACACAGGTGAGACGATGTCGGTCGCCGATGGCGAGCGCATCGTGCGCCTGGTCGCCCATCATGTCGGCGCCGAGGTGCATGCGCGCCGCCCGCGCGTGTCGGCCGAGCTGCCCGAAACCGGCGAGCGTTTCGAAGGTCTGTTGCCGCCGGTTGTTGCCGCACCGGCGTTCGCGATCAGGAAACCCGCCGTCGCGGTGTTCACGCTCGACGACTACGTGGCGGCCGGCATCATGAGCGCCGACCAGGCGGCCACGCTTCGCGCGGCGGTCCAGTCGCGTGCCAACATCCTTGTGGCCGGCGGCACCTCGACCGGCAAGACCACGCTCACCAACGCACTGCTCGCCGAAGTCGCCAAGGGCGCCGATCGCGTCGTCATCATCGAGGACACGCGCGAGCTGCAATGCGCCGCGCTCAACCTTGTCGCCATGCGGACGAAGGATGGCGTCGCTTCGCTCTCCGATCTAGTCCGGTCCTCGCTGCGCCTGCGGCCCGACCGCATTCCGATCGGCGAGGTTCGCGGCGCAGAAGCCCTCGATCTGCTGAAGGCATGGGGAACGGGGCATCCGGGCGGGATCGGCACCATCCATGCCGGCAGCGCGATTGGCGCGCTTCGCCGGCTCGAGCAGCTCATTCAGGAAGTCGTGGTCACCGTCCCGCGCGCGCTGATCGCCGAGACCATCGATCTCGTTGCGGTGCTCTCCGGCCGCGGATCGCAGCGCCGGCTTGCCGAACTCGCCCGCGTCGATGGCCTCGGTCCGGCCGGCGACTACCGCATCACCACAACCAATCCCGAAGGAGAACCCGAATGATCCAGCGCGCCTTGCGCATGCGTCGCCGCCTCGCGACAGCCGCCGCGTTCCTGACCGTCATCGTGACGGCGCCGGCTGCCTACGCCTCCGGCTCCTCCATGCCGTGGGAACAGCCCCTCGAAAAAATCCTCCAGTCGATCGAGGGGCCGGTCGCCAAGATCATCGCCGTCATCATCATCATCGTGACCGGCCTGACGCTCGCCTTTGGAGACACCTCCGGCGGTTTCCGCCGTCTGATCCAGATCGTCTTCGGCCTGTCAATCGCCTTCGCAGCGTCGAGCTTCTTCCTGTCGTTCTTCTCCTTCGGCGGCGGGGCGCTCATCTGATGGCGACAGCCTTCGAACAACTCGACGCCGTGCCGGGATTTTCAATCCCGGTCCATCGCGCGCTGACCGAGCACATCCTGCTCGGCGGCGCGCCGCGTTCCATCGCCATCATGAACGGCACCATCGCCGGCGCGGTTGGCCTCGGCCTTCGGCTCTGGCTGCTCGGCCTCGTGATCTGGGCGATTGGCCATTTCGCGGCCGTGTGGGCGGCGCGACGTGATCCGCTGTTCGTGGAAGTCGGGCGCAGACACCTGCGCATCCCTGGCCATATGGCGGTGTGAGGGCGCGGCCATGATGAATCTCGCCGAATACCACCGCACCGCTTCTCGCCTCGCCGACTATCTGCCCTGGGTCGCACTTGTCAGCGAAGGTGTCGTGCTGAACAAAGACGGCAGCTTCCAGCGCACGGCACGTTTTCGTGGTCCAGATCTTGATTCCGCCGTCGCGGCCGAGCTGGTCGCCGTGGCCGGCCGCATCAACAACGCCTTCCGCCGCCTTGGCTCCGGCTGGAGCATCTTTGTCGAGGCGCAGCGTCACGAGGCCGCGACCTATCCCGACAGTACCTTTCCCGATCCGGCCTCCGCCATGGTCGATGCCGAGCGCAAGGCCGATTTCGAGGAAGCAGGCGCGCATTTCGAATCGAGCTATTTCCTAACCTTCCTCTATCTGCCGCCGGCTGAGGAAGCCGCACGGACCGAAGCGTGGCTCTACGAGGGCCGCGAGCGGTCGGGCGTCGATCCACACGAGATCCTGCGCGCCTTCATCGATCGAACCGACCGTGTTCTCGCGCTGCTCGACGGCTTCATGCCTGAATGCGCATGGCTCGATGACGCCGAGACGCTGACCTATCTGCATTCCTGCGTTTCGACGAAGCGCCATCGCGTCCGCGTTCCGGAAACACCGATCTATCTGGACGCGCTGCTAGCAGACCAGCCGTTGACCGGCGGGCTGGAGCCGCGACTTGGCGATCAGCACTTGCGCATCCTCACGATCGTAGGTTTCCCGACCGCGACCACGCCCGGCCTGCTCGACGATCTCAACCGGCTGGCCTTTCCTTATCGCTGGTCGACACGCGCCATCCTGCTCGACAAGACGGATGCCACACGGCTGCTGACCAGGATCAGGCGGCAGTGGTTTGCCAAGCGCAAGTCGATCGCCGCGATCCTCAAGGAAGTGGTGACCAACGAGCAGTCCGTGCTCGTTGATACGGACGCCGCCAACAAGGCGGCCGACGCCGACACCGCCTTGCAGGAACTTGGCGCGGACGTCGCCGGCATGGCCTATGTGACGGCCACGATCACCGTCTGGGATGCCAATCCGCGTCTCGCCGACGAGAAGCTGCGGCTAGTGGAGAAGGTCATCCAGGGCCGCGACTTCACCGCCATGATCGAGACGGTCAATGCCGTCGATGCCTGGCTTGGTTCGTTGCCCGGTCACGCCTACGCCAATGTCCGCCAGCCGCCCATCAGCACTTTGAATCTCGCCCACATGATCCCCCTGAGTGCCGTGTGGGCGGGGCCGGAACGGGACGAGCACTTCGACGCGCCCCCGCTGCTTTACGGCAGAACCGAAGGCTCGACCCCGTTCCGGTTTTCCCTGCATGTCGGCGACGTCGGCCACACGCTGGTCGTCGGCCCGACCGGCAGCGGCAAGAGCGTATTGCTCGCGCTCATGGCCTTACAGTTCCGGCGCTACGGCCAGGCCCAAGTCTTCGCCTTCGACTTCGGCGGTTCGATCCGCGCCGCAGCGCTCGCCATGCAAGGTGACTGGCACGACCTTGGCGGTGGCTTGACGGAGGGCTCGGACACCTCCGTCTCGCTCCAGCCGCTCGCGCGCATCCACGACACCTACGACCGCGCCTGGGCCGCCGACTGGATCGTCGCGATCCTGACCCGCGAAGGCGTGAAGATCACGCCGGAAGCCAAGGAGCATATCTGGACGGCGTTGACCTCGCTGGCCTCCGCGCCGGTCGAGGAACGCACCATCACCGGCTTGAGTGTGCTGCTCCAGTCGAATGACCTCAAGCAGGCCTTGCGGCCGTTCTGCGTCGGCGGTGCTTACGGACGCCTGCTCGACGCCGAGACCGAGCACCTTGGTGGTTCGGACGTGCAGGCCTTCGAGATCGAGGGGCTGGTGGGGACAGGCGCTGCGCCCGCCGTGCTCGCCTATCTCTTCCATCGTATCGGCGACCAGCTCGACGGACGACCGACGCTGCTCATCATCGACGAAGGCTGGCTCGCGCTGGACGATGAAGGCTTCGCCGGCCAGTTGCGCGAATGGCTGAAGACCCTGCGCAAGAAGAACGCCAGCGTCATCTTCGCCACCCAGTCGCTCAGCGACATCGACAATTCCGCGATCGCACCCGCCATCATCGAGAGCTGCCCGACGCGGCTGCTTCTGCCGAACGAGCGCGCGATCGAACCGCAGATCACTGCGATCTATCGGCGCTTCGGCCTAAACGACCGTCAGATCGACATCCTCGCGCGGGCGACGCCGAAACGGGATTATTACTGCCAGTCCCACCGCGGCAATCGCCTGTTCGAGCTCGGCCTTTCCGAAGTCGGCCTCGCGCTCTGCGCCGCGTCCGCCAAATCCGACCAGACGCTCATTGCGCAGATCGTCGCCGACCACGACCGCGAAGGATTCCTCGCCGCCTGGTTCAACGCCCGCGGCGTGAACTGGGCGGTCGATCTCCTCCCCGCTTTCCCGACCCTCATCTCCCAGCCCGAAAAGGAGGTCCACCCATGACCCGTCGTTTCGCCGGCCCGCGCGCCGTTTTCCTCGCCGCAACCATGCTCGCAGCGCCTATTGCTCTCGCGCCCGTCCTGACCACGCCGGCTCATGCGTGGAGGATCGTGTTCGACCCGTCGAACTACGCGCAGAACGTGCTGACTGCCGCGCGTACGCTGGAGCAGATCACCCACCAGATCACCTCGCTCCAGAACGAGGCGCAGATGCTGATCAATCAGGCCCGCAATCTCGCGAGCCTGCCGTTCTCCGCCCTTCAGGAGATCCAGCAATCGGTGCAGCGGACGCAGCAGCTTCTGCAGCAGGCCCAAAATATCGCCTTCGACGTCCAGCAGATCGACCAGGCCTTCCAGCAGCAATACGGCAACGTGTCCATGTCTGCGACCGACCAGCAGCTTGTCGCGGACGCGCGCACCCGCTGGCAGAACACGGTCGGCGGCTTGCAGGACGCGATGCGTGTGCAGGCCGGCGTGGTCGGCAATATCGACACCAACCGCATTGAGATGTCCGAGCTGGTGAACCAGAGCCAGGGCGCGACCGGCGCGCTTCAGGCGACGCAGGCCGGCAATCAGATCCTCGCGCTCCAGTCGCAGCAGCTCTCCGATCTTGTCGCGCTGATCTCGGCCAACGGCCGCGCCGGTGCGCTCACCGAGGCGGAGCGTGCGGCCGCAGTGGCGCAGGGCCGCGAACAGCGCCGTCGCTTCCTCACGCCTGGCAGCGGCTACCAGCCAGGTAACGCCCAAATGTTCAACGGCAACTGAGGGCGGTCGGATGGACGGCAAGATACTGGCCCGGCTGGCAGCGGTCATCTTCGTCGCCGTCGCTATCACGGCGACGGTGATCGAGCTGACCCGCAAGGACGAGGACCCGGCATCGGCACCCGGACATCTCGTCCAGCCGGAGCGGGACCCCCTGCGCGAAGGTCAGCGCCGCTGTCAGCAGCTTGGGCAGAAGGCCGCCGAGGATGCCGAATGCCTGCGCATTTGGGCCGAGACCCGCGATCGCTTTCTCGGCCGCAGGCCCGCGCCGGCATCACCGTCCGCCAGCGAAGGACGGTGACAAATGGGCGGTTCGGGGGTCATAGACAATTTCCTCGGGGTCTTCACCCGCTACATCGATTCCGGCTTCGGCCTGCTCGGCGGCGAGGTCGGTTTCATCGCCTCGACGCTGATCGTCATCGACGTCACGCTGGCCGCTCTGTTCTGGAGCTGGGGCGCCGACGAGGACATCATGGCGCGGCTGGTCAAGAAAACGCTATTCGTTGGCGTCTTCGCATACCTCATCTCAAACTGGAACAACCTCGCCAAGATCGTCTTCGACAGCTTCGCGGGCCTTGGCTTGAAGGCCTCCGGCACGGCCTTCACCGCACAGGACCTCATGCGCCCCGGCAAGGTCGCGCAGACAGGTCTCGATGCCGCGCGGCCCTTGCTGGAATCCATCTCCGACCTGATGGGCTGGGTGGCCTTCTTCGAGAACTTCATCCAGATCGCCTGCCTGCTCTTCGCCTGGGCGCTGGTCATTCTTGCCTTCTTCATTCTCAGCATCCAACTGTTCGTCACGCTGATCGAGTTCAAGCTGACCACGCTGGCGGGATTCGTGCTGATCCCGTTCGGCCTGTTCGGCAAGACCGCCTTCATGGCCGAACGCGTGCTCGGCAATGTCATTTCTTCCGGCATCAAGGTGCTGGTGCTCGCCGTCATCATCGGCATCGGCTCGACGCTGTTCAGCCAGTTCACGCAAGGTTTCGGAGGCGTCACGCCAACAATCGATGACGCCATGGCCGTCGTACTCGCCGCATTATCACTGCTCGGCCTCGGTAGCTTCGGCCCCGGCATCGCATCCGGCCTGGTCAGCGGCGGCCCGCAGCTTGGAGCCGGCGCGGCCGCGGGCGCCGGCCTTGCTGTCGGCGGAGCCGCGCTTGCCGCCGGCGGTGGTGCGGTTCTGGCAGCGAGGGGCGGGGCCGCTGCCGTGCGTGGCGGTGCGACCATCGCCGGCGCGATATCGTCAGCCTACACCCTGGGTTCGATGGGTCAAACGGGTGCGGCGGGCGCCGCTTCCGGTCTCGGCGGTGTCGCGCGTGCTGCCGGATCAGCTGCCGTGTCGCCTTTGCGACGGGCCGTCGCCGGCGTCCAGTCGAGCTACGCTCAAGGCGTCAAAGGCGGGTTCAGCGCCACTGGCGGCACGTCCACCCAGGGAACCGTTGGATCTGGGAGCGTTGCCGCGGCGGCCTCCTCTTCGGCCACGACCGGCTCACCGCCCGCCTGGGCAGAGCGCATACGAGGCAGGGGACATACCGGCCATGCGGTTCAGGCAACCGCGCATGCCGTCCGCTCCGGCGACAGCCACGGCTCCGGCACCTCCGTCAATCTCTCCGAAAGTGACAAGTCATGAACCTCTTCAAGCGACCAGCCGCCCATTACGGCAAGACCCCACAACCCGAAACACCGTATCAGAGGGCCGAACAGGTCTGGGACGAGCGCATAGGCTCGGCGCGCGTGCAGGCGAAGAACTGGCGCTATATGGCCTTTGGATCGCTGGTCCTGTCGGCCGGTTTCGCAGCGGCCCTTGTCTGGCAATCGGTACAAGGAACCGTCGTTCCGTGGATTATCCAGGTGGACAAGCTTGGTCAGGCGCAGGCGGTCGAACCGGCCACTGCGGACTATCGGCCGACCGATCCGCAGATGGCATGGCATCTCGCCCGCTTCATCGAGCAGGTCAGGAGCATTCCGGCCGATCCCGTCATCGTCCGCCAGAACTGGTTGCGCGCCTATGAGTGGACGACGGATCGGGGCGCGGCGGCCCTCAATGATTACGCCCGCTCCAACGACCCGTTCACCAAAGTCGGCAAGCAACAGGTCTCCGTCGACGTCTCCTCGGTCATCCGCGCCTCGGCCGACAGCTTCCGCGTTGCCTGGACCGAACGCCATTACGAGAACGGCCAACTTTCCACCAGCGAGCGCTGGACCGCGATCCTGACCATCGTCATCCAGCCGCCTCGCGACGCCGACCGTCTCAAGGCAAATCCGCTCGGCATCTACGTCAACGCCATCAACTGGTCGCGGGAGATGAGCCAATGAACCGGTCGATCATCCGCACTTCCGGAAAGCCACTTTTCCATATCGTCGTCATTCCGGCTTTCCGTAAATCCGCCTTTCCGGTTCTGCTGCTTTCCGGGATTGCGCTCGCCGGCTGCGCTACGCCCCAGAAGCCGCCGGAAATCAGCTACGATCGCAACGTGCCGCCGTTGCCGACCGTGCCTGCCTCCGTCACCGACGACCGGCCGAAGCCGCTGCATATCCCGCCGGCCTGGACGCCGGCGAAAGGCGGCACGGCAGCAGGCACCCCGGTCGAGCGCGTCGAGAGCGCAAATGCCGCCGCGCGTGTCCAGCCGCGCCGCGAAGGCTACTACAACGCCATCCAGATCTATCCCTGGTCGGAAGGTGCGCTCTATCAGGTCTATGCCGCGCCAGGGCAGATCACCGACATCGCGCTGGAGCCGGGCGAAAGCCTGACCGGCGCCGGTCCGATCGCCGCCGGCGACACGGCACGCTGGATCATCGGCGATACCGAATCCGGTTCCGGTGTGACGCGTCGCGTCCATGTGCTGGTAAAACCCTCGCGCCCGGACATCACCACCAACCTGGTCATCACCACGGACCGGCGGAGCTACATGCTCGAGCTGCGCTCCGGCCCAAAACCCTACATGCCAGCCGTTGCCTGGGCCTATCCGCGCTCGGCGACCGCGAATGGGCAAAGCGTTCCGGCCACGCCGGTCATCCCGATCGTCGCCGCTCGCAACTATCGCTATGGCCTGACTGGTGACAATCCGCCCTGGAAGCCGGTCTCCGTCTATGACGACGGCAGGCGCGTCTATGTCGAGTTCCCGCGCGGAATCGTCCAGGGCGAGATGCCGCCGATCTTCGTGATCGGACCGGAGGGTGAGGCGCAGATCGCCAACACCCGCATCTACCGCAACATTCTGATTGTCGACCGCCTCTTTGGAGCGGCCGAGCTGCGCCTTGGCAGCGGCAAGCAGCAGCAAACCGTCAGAATCGTGCGTACGGATGGGAGGCCTTCATGAGCGACAACACCGATACGATCGCTGCCGCTCCTATGCGTCTTCGCGCCGAGCCGCCGCGTGTCACGCGTCTGTCCCGCAAGGTGCTGGCGGGCATCGCTGTGGTTGGAGGCCTCGGTATCGGCGGCTCATTGATTTATGCGCTCCAGACGCGGACATCCGGCGATGACGGCAAGGAGCTCTATTCCACCAGCAACCGTCAGCCGGCCGACGGTCTCGCCGGCCTGCCGCATGACTATACCGGCCCGGTACTCGGCCCACCGCTGCCCGGCGATCTCGGCCGGCCAATCGTCGATGCGCAGAACAAGGGGCAGCCTGTCGTTCCCCCGACCATTACGACACCCACGGTCGACGAGGCCGAGCAACGGCGGCGAGCCGAGGAAGAAGCCGCCCGCACAAGCAAGGTGTTCTTCCAGACCGCGCCGGGCGCATCGACAGCCGGTGCACTGCCGGGAGGTTCAGCCCTGCCGAATCTCGCCGGTCTCGACCTGACGGGTCAGCCCGGCCAGCCGACCGCACAGGACAAGCAACTCGCCTTCCTCAACGCGGCCGTCGATCGCCGCACCACGTCGTCGGATCGCGTCGTGACGCCCGCCTCGCCCTTTATCCTTCAGGCAGGCGCTGTCATTCCGGCCGCGCTCATCACCGGCATCCGCTCCGATCTACCGGGCCAGATCACCGCCCAGGTCACCGAGAACATCTACGACAGCCCGACCGGCCGCATCCTGCTCGTGCCACAAGGCACGCGCGTCATCGGGCAGTATGACAACAATGTGCAGTTCGGTCAGCGCCGCGTGCTGCTCGTCTGGAACCGGCTCATCCTGCCCAACGGTCGCTCGATCGTGCTCGAGCGCCAGCCCGGCGCGGATACGCAAGGCTATGCCGGGCTCGAGGATGGCGTCGACTACCATTGGTGGGATCTGGCAAAAGCGGCCGGTCTCTCCACTCTGCTGGCTGTCGGGTCTGAGCTGGCCGTCAGCGACGAGGAGCGGCTGGTTCGCGCTATCCGTGATGGAGCGCAGGACACCATCAATGACGCCGGCCAGCAGATCATCCAACGCCAGTTGCAGGTCACGCCGACCCTGACAATCCGGCCGGGATTCCCGGTCAGGATCATCGTCACGCGAGACTTGATATTCGAGCCGTACAGGGGATGACCATGGCCAAGCTGAAACTCGGCGCGATCGCCGACGAGAAGCCGGTGAAAGTTTCGCTGGAATTGCCCGCCTCACTCCATCGCGATCTTGTCGCCTATGCCGAAGTACTCTCACGTGAGTCCGGACGGCAGGTTATTGACCCGGTGCGCCTGATCGTTCCGATGCTGCAACGATTCATCGCGACCGATAGAGGTTTCGCACGTTCGCGCAAGGCATTTCCTGGAGCCTAACCATCCGGCTTGCAGCTAGTGGTGAAAACCTAACGGTTGGTACCCGACGCGAAATACCGTTCGCGATCCCCTGCGGACCTTCCTTTCAAGACATCGAAGGGGAAGCCATGACCCGAAGCGGACCATCGTCGCACGAACAATGTCGAAGTAGACCTACACTGCTTCGCCGACAAATATCCGGTGCCGTACGTCCGCCAGCTTCGCCTCGTCAATCCGAGAAAGGGGCGAAGGTGCGACTATCAGCGTGGGAGCTCGAACGTACCGGTGGATCGCATGTGCTTTACCTGACGGCGGACCTTGGGGGTTTTTGCGCAAGCTGCCATAATCGGTAGGCGCGGGGGGTGGGGCGCTCCATGAAGGTCAACGTCGTCTATGCGCATCCGGCAGCCGACAGCTACCACGCGTCGCTGCACGAGCGGATCCTGCGGACGCTCAACGCCAGGGGCGACGAGGTCATCGATTTCGACCTTTACGCGATGAAGTTCGACCCGACGATGGGGGAGGAGGAGTGGCGCGGGCACGAGGCGCCGCTGCCGCCGCCGCAGGACCTGAAGGTCTATATCGACGCGCTGAAATGGGCCGACGCCTGCGTATTCTGCTTTCCCACCTGGTGGTTGGGCATGCCGGCGATCCTCAAGGGTTATTTCGATCGCGTATGGCGTCCGGGCGTTGCCTTTGAACAGCCGCCGGACGGAGGTCTCATCAAGCCGGCCCTGCTCAACCTCACTCGGATGGGCGTGGTCACCACCTGCGGCGCGCCCTGGTTTTACAACAAGCTGTTGATGCAGGATCCGGCGAGAAAGGTGCTGCTGCGCGGATTGAAGGCCACCTGCGGCGGCCTCGGCGTGAAGCACCTGTATCTCGCGCAGCACTCCATCTACGACATCTCGCCGGAGGCGCGGGAAAAGTTTGCGCAGAAGGTCGAGCAGCGGTTCGCCCAGTTCTAGAGCGCGGGCCGAAGGGTGGTTGGACGACGCCACCTAGGCTGCTCAAGTCCGCCAGGGTGATAATTGCTGCAAAAGTGGCAATCTCGCTCGGCCATCCCGCCGTGATCTGTCGACGCCGCTGCCAAAAATGGCCGCCATTGGCGCTCGTTGCTCGTTCCGGTCGACGAGATTCACGGCAGGAGACCATCCCGAACGGTCCTCCGAGACGGGTACCATCTGTCAGGTTTGACCACTAGGTGGCCATGCGAGCACAGCCAGATTCCCGCACGATGTCGAGCAGTCGCTTCAGCGCGGGATTGGGGTTGGTGTCCATCCAGACCGCATGTAGCGACAGGGCATTTCGAGCCACCAGCGGAACGAGGACGACTTCATCGGTGACAGCGCGTAGGGAAGAGCCGACGACGATAGTCACACCAAACCCCATACCCACCATGTTGATGAGATTGCATTGATCCACGCGATGCAACTGCATGTTCGGGCTAACAGCCCATTTCGCCGCCCGGCGGATGAGGTGGTCTTCAATTTCGGGTCCCGAGCCGCCGTCGCTAAGGATAAAGCGCTCGCGGCGAAGTTCTTCCAGGTTCAATCTGCGCGCACCGGCAAGAGAATGAGATTTCGGCAGGACCGCGAGCATGCGTTCATTCCCCATATGCAGCGAGCGGAGCTCTCCGTGTCCCGCGACCTTCGTCACAAATGCCACATCCACTGTGCGCTGCTGAACCGACGCGCAGCTCGCGCTCGATGTGGCCTCGACAATCTCGACCGAGATACCTCCGTACCTTTCTCGAAACCTCTTAAATGCGTGACCCAACCGGACGAATGGCACGCTGACGGCGATCGCAAGTTCGCCATGCTCGCCCCGCTGCAAAGCTCCAACACGCCGGGTTGCACGTCTGAAGTGATCGAATCCCAGCGTGACTTCTTCCAGGAATCGATTGCCGGCCGGCGTTGGTCGTATTCCCGAATGCGCCCGCTCAAAGAGCTTTGCGCCGACACGATCCTCGAGACTGCGGACGCTTCTACTCACTGTCGACTGCTGAACATTCAGCGCGGCCGCTGCGCGGCGAAAGCTGCCATGCTCTGCCGACGCGAAAGCGTACTGGAACAACCGGAAATCCGGGACAGTGGCAGGTATCCCCGACCTCCGAGCTAGATAGGCGACGCCAGCAAGGTCAGTCTCCAAGCGACGGGCTTCCCGTTCCTTCACGACCGAATTCGCCGCCTTTTGAGCCGTCAGGTGCTCGTTAATCGGCTCCGCGAGGGTCGGTCGCCCGCTCTCTGTCCTCATTTCAACCATTGCCGCCTCAGCTCCTTCCAAGCTGCCTTTTTCCCTTTCCCTCGAAGCGGTTCTCCTGCTCCTCGAATTCGCGCGGAGCAGCGGGAGAGAGGGGACAAGCAGAAAACCGGAAAGGGGATCGCCGCCCGCGGGGCCAGCCGGAGATCTGCGATGCGTTGCACCGGGTCGATAAAACGTTGATTAAGGACGAGAGCACGATAGGATACGAAGCTGAGCGAAACGAAACGGAATCAGTGCCTGTAAGCTATTGTTTAAGAACGGAAAGTTATTTCTCCCTCCGCCGCGAGACGGGAGTGATTTCAAAGAACTGTTCCAACGATTGGCCGCCGCGGGTGCGGGTCGGCGATTGGGCAAAGATGGATTTCCTGCAGGCCCATGGACACCCGAGCTTCTTGCGGAGGCGATTTCACAGATTGATTCCAACCGGATTGGGGTCGATCTGCGAACGGTGCAGCTTTGGTTTCAAGAGAACGAGAAGGGAATCAGCACTGCCAATATTCGCTGGCTGGCAAGGGTTTTTGGCTGCGATGATCCGGTGGCGACCAGCGAATGGCAGATGGAGCTCAGCGCGGCGCAGTCGCGGTTAACGGCCAGGAGACGAGAATCTAAAAGAGAGGCAGGCACCATTGCGCCGACGTCTCCGGATGCGGCGCTGACTCCGGCCTTCGATGACAACGGGACAGGGTCTCCGGCTGAACTGGCGCGGGATACTGACGCCAGGGGGCCGGGCCGGCGTTTCAGCCTGGCGAGGCGATCGGAGGCGCTTTTCAGTCGCGGATCTCCCTTGAACCTGCCGGCATCGGTGTTTGCGGGCATCACCGCTCTCGGGTTTTTGTCGTATATTACGGGCATACACAACGTGACATATACCCGGGCGGACGGCGTCGTTAAGCAGGTCGGGTTTCTTTGGGCGGCAAACTGGACGTTCGTGTTCATGGTGTTCCTGCCGCTGTTTTTTGCCTTCGTGTCTGAGTTGGTGACCTTTTGGAAAGATGAAGGGCGCTCGAAGCTGGCAGGACACGGTGACCGGAAGGATAGCGACGATGCCTGGGCGCGCAATGTCGAAGCATCATCCTATTCATATTGGGCGGTCTTTTTGATTTGCGTGATGTTCGCCGGTCTTTTCCAGTGGATCGGCGTGTGCCTGATCCCGCTGCTGAATGGCGGTGGCGAGTATGCGATTGATTGGGGAAAGATTGCGATTGTGCGGCCTGAGATCATATCGGCGCCGGTAGCGATCGTATTCACAGGGCTTGCGTATCTTTATATGTGCTTGTGCTTTTATCTTTTCTTCGCAGGTCTCATTTTGCTCTATACGGTTGTCGATGATCTTTGGAGAATTGGAGAGGCATCGAAAGACCAGCCGGAGGTGGATTACAGAAGTGAGCTGAATGAAGCTGGCTTCAGGGTGATGCGATGGATTTTCCGATCTACTGTTCTGGGCATTCTGATCGCCACTGTTATGAAACTTCAAAGCTCCTACCTAGCATCGAATGGAACGAATATTGTGGCCTGGCTGGTCGGCGATCTGTCTTCAGCCTGGTATGAGCACGACGACGCGAGCAGTGGATTCAGCTACAGACTGCCGACGCAATACAGCAGCCTTCTTATCGTCATTTCGACCTGTTTTGTTTTTCTGTATGGCGCAATCCGTTCAGGCGTCGGGAGCCGGCTTCATGTACCTTTGTGGAAGATGTCGGCGGTCGTAGCGCTGCTCGTTGCCGGCTATTTGCTGATCGGTGCATTTGCCGGTTTCTCGATCCTTCTGGGCGCCGGAGTGCTGTTCGCGATATACGGCCTGTTTGATCCATGGTTTGGGCGATGGCCAGCGAGTGAGTCGCAGAGTGTTACATAGCTGGCTTGATCACTGGGATGAGCAGCGGGCGCGGCGCGGCGAGGAAGGGAAGAAAGCATCGGATTTCGTCCTTGATGCGGAACGCGCCTTTCCGGGCGCGATGAAGGCGACAAGCATCGAGGAGTTTTGCGTCCTTGCGGACAGCGCCCTGGCTGATCCAGCTTTCTTCGATGAGCCGAGCGGGAGCGGCCAGGGATTTGAAAGGGAAGAGGGCTGGCTCAGATTTCCGTCGGGCATTTCGACTGACATCGAAGCGAACAATGTAGTCTGGGCGAAAATCACGGAAAGCGGGTCGCTCGATCGGGCGATGGTGGTTTTTCATCACTGGAATGCAAGCGCGCGGAATCGCCAGATTGCCAAGTTCTTCTCACTGTTTGGCGTCACGGTTGTCGAGATCGCCATGCCTTATCATTTCGAGCGCAGCCGTCCTGGCTCCGCCCATGCCGATTACATGCTCAGCCCGAATCTCGGCCGGACGATCCAGTCTGTCAGGCAGGCCGTATGGGACGGGCGAAAACTCATTCGTTGGTTGAAAAGCGAAGGCTATCGAGAAATTTCCGTTCTCGGCATGAGCTTAGGTTCCTGGGTCGCAGGTTTGATCGCTGCGCACGATCCGGCTGTGTCAAAAGCCTCGCTGTTTCTGGCGGGGGGAAGTCTTGCGGATATGGTTTGGACGGGTCGCGCGACACGTTCAATACGTGAAAGCCTTGAGCCTGAGATTGAGCTTGCCGATCTCAGAAGGTGCTGGGGGCCACTTGACCTGGAGAACCACGCGCATGGTCTGGCACGGCCTGGTCTCGATCTTCAGCTTGTGCTGGCCAGGAGGGACAAGGTTGTTCTGCCAGAGCTGTCGCAGAGATTCATGCGGAGGCTGAAGGACGCCGGGACCATGCCTGATATTCTGGAATTGAACTGTGGCCACTATTCGCTCGCTATTCCGCCTTACATTTTGTTCGCCGGTTTGAGCTTGAAGCGGTTTCTGTCGTGAGCTGACAAGTTGGCCCGGCGAGCATGAGCTTGGCGTTGGCCGTCAGGCCGTCAAAAACGGCTTGAAATCCATGCTTCTCGTTGGCGCCAAAATTCTTCAAACATGCTGAAACGTTGTCTTCCGAATTCAGGCGCCTATATCCTCATGACTACGAGGAAGTCTTGCGCGCTTTTCCAGCCATTCCGACGCGCCAGATTCCATTTCGGTGATCTTCTGCCATGCGTCGAGTTGGCTGAGCGTCAGCAGCGATCGACGCGTGTGGTTCAACACGCCCCACAGATGCTGAACCGCCTTTGCATAAATCTGTTCGTCGAATCCTTTCAGTGTTCTTAGGTCATCAGTTAGTGGGGAGTTGATGAACCCCGCCGCACCGGCGAGATCATCCCCTGTTAGGTAGCCCTGTTCCTCGCCCAAATACAAGGCATGAAACCCATCGCCCGCCGTGCATGCGCGTTGGATCGAACTCCGCCAACGAGAGACGTCGGTACCAAGGAAGTACTCATACCTGACACTCGCTCCCGGATAGAATTTGGCGCCGGCGAGATATTGGCTTGGCCAAGGCTTCCAGTCGACGCTGGCCATGCTGCCAGCCAGATTCAGGCTTAAGTCGTAAAACCGACGCCCTCGAAGCCTGCCCATGCGTGCTCGTCAACGGAAAGAAGACCTGCGCTGCCGTTTGACGTGGGACCCACCAGAGCTACCTTCCCCCAGCAGAGAGCAGCACAATAGCCACACAAAGCTCCAATGCCGGCCACCAGGAAAGCGTGATCTCGGCACATCCACCCTTCGTCGCGCTTTCCGTGATTATCGAAATGCGGTCGCCAGAGCAGGTGGTGCAATTCTGACAGAAAGCGCTTATCGGTAAGCACCTTGCGAAGACGTTTTGGATTTGGCGGTTGACCCATTGGCCTTTCCTCGTCGTCCGCTGCGTGAGCCGTATGGATTCCCACGCCGAATCCCTAGAGTTTACGTCACGCCAGACACCTTCCTACGTCATCGAGGAGGGTCTGCATACCGGGCTAGCAAGCGCCCTTACCACTGACAGTAGTCATATCAGACCCGTTTCCGAAGATATGAGAGCCGACGATCACACCGAAGAAGATCGAGCAGACGAAGCCGCGCTCATCGGGTAGAGCGCAGATTGCGGCGCGAGAGGGTAAAGTTCGAACCACAGATACCCGTCAAGCTGGGCAAGAGCTGCGTGCCAGTCCGTCACCCAGGGACGCTGCGGGATTTCGAGCCAGTCATCCTCCTCGAGCAGGTCGAGCAGAGCGGACTCGTTCGTTTCAACCCGGAACCGCCACGATCCGCCGGATTGGCTGCCAACGAGGGTGATGCTGCCACGTTCCGCGCCGACCTCTAGTATGACTTGCTTCGATTCCGTTGTAGCCATCGCACAGCCGAAGACCGGTTACGAGGCGGTTTGCAGAAGCCTTCGAACATTGTCGGCAGTCCATGGCTTACCTGTGGCGCTGCGAATGCTTTTAGCATTGAGCGTGTCGGCGATGTCTTTGAACTTTTGCCCCTTTGATTTGAGTTCGCTTGCACACGCCCGAGCCCTGGCGACCCGCAGTTCCTTGCCATCAGTCCATTCATGCTGACGTTTCCGCCAGTCGCTGAAATGCTTGTGCGGGTCGAACAGCTCGCCGTCGATCGTGATCGGTTCCGTCCAAACCGGCTCAGTGAGGATATTCGTCGAGCGTGACCACTCGTTCATGGGCCCGTGACTGCGCCAACCCTGCACGTACGAGAAATCGACGTAGAGCAACGTGGCGTTCTCGGCCCGGCAGATCGTCTCGATCTTGTTCAACGGCTCCCGAACAAGGTCGCTGCCGCGATCGGGCTCAATCTCAAGGAAGGCGACCTCGCGGATCAATTTATAGCCATTCTTCGCGGCAAAGGTGCGGACAGCCTCGACCTGGAAGCGGATCGTGAGACTTTCCCTGGCCGCTTCGTCGATGTTTCCCGACAGCTTGGTGAACCCCGCCCAGGGCACCGGCAGCGTCCAGTAAAATCCCACCGCTTTGCCACCCATCCGCTGCCCCCTGAGGCTCGAACCGGAAAATCCCGCCGGTTTCCCTTGTGATCCGTCCGGCGCGTAGCATCACGCCCATCGCACTCAACTAAGGAGGATCGCCATGAACCGGCCAACCATCCCAACTTCCACCCTTCATCTGCTGCCGGATGTCGTCGAGGCCGTCAAGGAGGCAGGCGTCCTGATCCGCGAGGAGTTCCATCGTGCCGGCGGCCCGCGCGGTCACGATGGGCACGCCCCCGTCGACGAGGATGTGGAAGAACTGCTGAAGCGCCGCCTGATGGCGCTCTATCCCTGCGGCTGGCTCGGCGAAGAAACATCAGCCATCGAGAGCCCCGACGGCTCCTGCTGGGTGGTGGATCCGAACGATGGGACACGGGACTTCCTGAAGCTGATCCGCGGTTCGGCCATCTCGGTGGCACTGCTGAAAGATTGCGTGCCCGTCCTCGGCGTCGTCTATGCGCCAGTTGCACCGGACGACAGGGGCGACCTGTTCGCGTGGGGCCAGGGCGGGGTTCTCACCCGCAATGGCGAGCCTGTCCGCCCGGTGGAAGCCAATCGGCCGTCCCTCGTCGCCATGACGACCGATGCGGCGGACTATGCGCTGCACAACCACCTGACCCTTCCAGGCTTCCGTGTGCGCGCGGTGCCGGCCCCCGCCTACCGCCTGGCACTTGCTGCCGTGGGCGAGGTCGATGCAGGTGTGAGCATGGCCTACGCACTCGCCCCCTGGGATATAGCCGGCGGGCACGCGCTGCTTAGTGGCGCCGGCAAGGTTTTGGTGGACGGCGCCGGAAAAGCCATCGACTACCGTCAGCGCCAGACATTCGATGGCTGTATTGGTGGCTTCCCTGAGATCGTCGCAGCCGTTGCCAAGGCGCGTACCCGCCCAGGTATCCGGAAGCCACGCAACGGCACGCGGCCGAAGGCTCGCGTTTCGGATCCCTTGAGGCTCAGTTACGCGCACGGCTGCCTGCTTGGCCAGCTCACGGGAGACGCGCTGGGTTCCGCCGTCGAGTTTGAGACCGCAGCGGCGATTGCGCGCCGCTATCCCGATGGTGTCCGCACCCTGAAGGACGGAGGAACGTGGAACCTGATCGCGGGCCAGCCCACCGACGACAGCGAAATGGCGCTCGCTCTGGCGCGCAGCCTCGTCAAGGACTGTGGCTTCAACCGCGATGCCGTCGCCCGAGCCTATATAGGCTGGCGCAAGTCAGGTCCCTTCGACATCGGCGTGACCACGTCGAGCGGGATCGGGGCGCTAGAAGCGGGACGCCCGGCTGCTTCTGCCAGCCAATCGAACGGCGCGTTGATGCGCGCGGCGCCCATCGGCATCTTCGCGGCAGGCAACCCCAAACTGGCCGCCGAGATTGCCGTCCAGGACGCGCTGCTGACTCATCCCGATCCCGTGTGCCTCGCGGCGAATGCCGCTTTCGCGGCGGCAATCGCCGCGGGCGTCAACGGGATCACGGAGCGGGGGCCAGAGGCAATGCACCGGGCCGCCTACGATCACGCCGACACGGGCGAAGCCGCTCCGGGCGCCCAAGTGGTGCGCGACTGCGTCGTGACGGCGGGGGGGCGATCGCCCAAGGACTACCAGCATCAGATGGGTTGGGTGCTGACGGCCCTCGGGAACGCGTTCTTCTGGCTGATGCGCGACGCGGATCTCGAAGAGGCCGTTATCGGAACGGTCAAGAGGGGCGGCGACACCGATACCAACGCTGCCGTCTGCGGCGCTCTGCTCGGCGCGTTCCACGGCCGTGACGCCGTTCCGCTCCAGTGGCGGAACGCCGTCCTCACTTGCCGGCCAGTCGCGGCCAAGGGCGTGCACCACCCGCGCCCGATGGACTACTGGCCCGACGACGCTCTCGACCTCGCCGAGGCGCTGCTTACCGCGAACTCGAACTAACCCGAACGGCGTGAACCCTGGGCACCGGCAGCGTTCCAGCAAGATCCCACCGCTTTGCCACCCATCCGCTGCCCCTAAGGCTCGAACCGGAAATCCCGCCGGTTTTCCATGCGATCCGTCCGACGCGTAGCCTCACGCCCATCGCACTCGCCTAAGGAGAACACCATGCCGGATTTTGCCAACCTCAACGGGCCGCAACAGGCCATGCTTCAGTTCAAGCTCGATGGATTCATCGAGGCCTGCGTCCACACGGCCCGCGTCAATAACATCGGGCTGTCGGAGGCCCTGGATCTCACCATCCGCGCACTGCTCCGCGAAATCGGAGCGCACAAGGTTGATCGTGACCATGCCAACAAAATCTGGGTAACCGCACTCAACGAGATGTTCCCCGTGGAGACGCTGCCCAACGTGGCGCGGATCAACTAAGTTAAGTTAACCAGAGCACTTTCAGCATTGGGCAAAGGGGCAACACATGACAGATCTCAAGACGTTGAGAACCAGCAAACTCGGTAAGATCGAGCTAAGCTTGGTGAAGAAGGACGGCAAATTCTACGGAAAAGCCGACGGGAAGGTCCTTATCCACCGCGGCGAAAGTGCTGACAGCACTTGGCACCAACTTCACGACGAAGTCGCCAAGACCCAGAAGCGCTATTTCGGCTTTGATGGTGCTTGCAAGACATTCCTTCGGCACTTTCCAGGCGGCTTCAAATCCGAGCAATTCGTGAAAGGAGAACGGGACTACAAGGTGGCGGCCGGCCGCAAGCTCGAGGAGAGCGTCCCAGTCCAAAAGGCCGCCATCGGTTCAGGTTTCGGCGAGGCCCTGCTATCAAAATCTACAATGCAACGAACCTGCTGGCACCGTACGAAAAGATGCGGGTCAGGGATCTGCTGCGCAGTGCGGCAGCCGACGACTTCATACGGGGCGTGGCCAGATTCACCCTTAGCAAGGATAAGCAGTCACTTGCCGACATCAAGCATGCGGTCGGGCGCGACAACGCCAAGTGGACGGTCGTGACGTATCTTCCGTTTCTGTGGAGACCAGAGGAGCACCTGTTCCTGAAGCCGGAGGTAACCAGGGATTTCGCCGAGCGGGTCGGTCATCGATACCAGTGGGACTATAAGCCCGACCTCGACATCACCGTTTACGAGAGCCTGCTCGATCTCAGGCGCCGAACAGAGAACGAATTGGAGGACCTTGAACCTCGCGACGGGATCGACATCCAAAGCTTCATCTGGGTGATCGGCGCCTACGACCTTGAACCACAACTCTGAACAGGAATTCGGTTCGAACTGGCTGCGTATTCGGCGGCCACGAGGACAGATCCACGTTCGCGGGGCGAAAGAACGTCAAGTGCCTTTCATCTTCTACGACACTGAAACCACGGGAGCGGACCGCGTGTTCGACCAGATCTTGCAATTCGCGGCCGTGCTCACCGATGACGAGCTGAACGTCGTCGACGAGTTCCAGATTCGGTCCAGGCTGCTGCCGTATGTCGTTCCCTCGCCAGGCGCGATGGTCGTGACCGGCGTCAGCGTCGAGCAGCTGTTCGATCCCGGCACGCCGTCGCACTACCAGATGTGCAGGCGCATCCATGCGGTCATGACGGCGTGGTCGCCAGCCACCATCGTCGGCTACAACTCTCTGCGATTCGACGAGGAGCTCCTCCGGCAGGCATTCTACAAGTCGTTGCTGCCGATCTACCTGACCAACACCAACGGCAATTCGCGTCTCGACGTGCTGACTATGGCGCTGGCCGTGCATGCGTTTCAGCCGGAGGCGCTGACTTGGCCGATTAACGAAAAGGGCCGGGTGAGCTTCAAGCTCGACCGGCTTGTGCCAGCCAATGGCTTCGACCACCGGAACGCCCACGATGCGCTGGCCGACGTCCATGCCACCATCCACATTGCCCGCTTGATCCGGGAGCGTGCGCCGGCCGTCTGGAGTGCCGCGACGGCCTATCGGACGAAAGCAGCCGCTGCCCAATACGTCGAGACGGAACCGGTGTTCGTGGCGACGCGCCTTGCCTTCGGTTTCCACAGTTCGCGCCTCGTCACCGCCCTTGGCCTGAACCCAGGCAACTCGAGCGAACTACTCGCCCTGGACCTGCAACACGATCCGGCGGAGCTCGTTTCGATGAGCGACGAGCAGCTCGCCGCGCATATCGCTACGGTGCCGCGACCAATCCTGTCGGTGAAGCTGAATGGTTGCCCGGTGTTCATGCCGACCGAGATCGCCGGGCCGCTGGCGCCGGGGCACGAGCTCGGAACGTCAGAACTTGCACACCGTGCGCAGTTGGTGCGGAACAATCCCGACCTGTGCAGCCGGCTGATCGCTGCAGTGCTGGCCGGACGCATCCCTTTCGAGGAGAGCCCGCATGTCGAAGAGCGGATATACGCCGGGTTCTACTCGCAGTCGGACCAGGCGGTTCTCGACGATTTCCACCGTTCCGATTGGCAGCGGCGGATCGAGCTCTCCAACCATTTCGAGGACGGCCGCCTAAGAATGCTGGCGAGGCGCATCGTCTACTGTGAGGCCCCTGAGGTCATCCCGGCCGAGACCAGGGTAAGCTACGCGCGCGCAATTGCGGACCGGCTTCACACGAGGAGGGAGACGACAGGACGGTGGACGACGCTCGACGACGCCATCGCGGAAGCGAACGAGCTGCTCGAACAAGACATAGCCAAGCGGGCATTAGTTCGAGATCACCTCGATTGGCTGAAATCTCGGCGGAAAGAAGCCGGTGCACTCCTGACAGGGCCATTCATGGCGATCGGCTGAGGCAGGCATTCTCGACTCGGCGAGCCTGCGGCTCATGGCTTTTGACCCGACCCGCCGAACAGGGGCAACATACTGTTTGTCGCCCCCCGCGACAGGCACCGAAACCTGAACCGTAGTGCCGCAGCCTGGTCCCGAAGTGATGTTGAACCTGCCGGCGCCAGCCGTCACCATCTGGGTGCATCCGGTGAGGCCGAGACCCGTATGCGAACCTGCCTTGGTCGAAAAGAACAGTATCTGGGTGTGAATCAGCGCTTGTGAGAGCAGCTTCCGAATGTCTCGGCAAAACGCCGGCTGCAGTTCTGTCTTTTGTTCGAGAATGGCGCACCCGACACGATTCGAACATGTGGCCTCCACCTTCGGAGGGCAACGCTCAAACGGGAATACCTTCACTTCTTGCCCCAGCGGCTGCATAGCTCCGACCCGCAATGGAACGAAGCCGTGCACCCACGACAAAGGGCGCTCAACGGATTGCGCCGAATTCCCGAAGTCCTTCGCCTGCCTATCCGATTGTCCATAACCGTTTCAAAAACCGTTTCAAATTGGAATTTTGAAACGGCGAAACTCGCATAAGGTATTGAATTTATTGGCGCGCCCGAAGAGATTCGAACTCCTGACCCCCAGATTCGTAGTTTGAAGGCTAGCAGTTGGCGCACCCGACAGGATTCGAACCTGTGACCTTCGCCTTCGGAGGGCGACGCTCTATCCAGCTGAGCTACGGGTGCATCTTGCTTACGCAGTGCTTACGCGGATTTTCCGCGACTTTGACGGGCCGGATACCCTTCGCGTAAGCCATTGATCTTCTACGTTCTTTTTCTCTCCATTTCGCGACCCACCGGCTTGACACGAGCCTTCGGAGGGCAGCGCTCTATCCAGCTGAGCTACGGGTGCAGACCGATAAGGCCGAACCGGATAGGACTCGGCCATCGCTTCTTATCCGAAGCCGCTGGGCTGTTCAACGGCCATCTTGGCGCCGCTGTATGTGCGACCGGGCACAGCTCAATCCCCGTAAGGCACCCAGACGTTCTTGACCTCGACGGCGCGGCGCAGGAAGGTTTCGCCGGCCGCCAGATCCGATGACCAGTCGAGCGCCTTGCCGCCGCTCGTCCACACACGCTTCAGATTGCCGATCGATTCGGCCTCGGCCTTGCGGCAGGTGTCGGCGTCGGCGACGACCCACAGCCCGTCGACATCGTCATGTTTGGCGAGCACGCCTGCAAGCTCGGCGCTGCGTCCGGTGACGATGTTGACCGCGCCGGCCGGCAGGTCGGAATATTCGATCACCTGGTAAAGGTCGGTGGCGAGCAGCGGGTATTTCTGGCTGGGCACCGCGACCACAGCGTTGCCCATGGCCAGCGCGGGCGCGACCAGGGAGATCAGGCCGAGCAGCGGCTGCTCGTCCTGCGCGACGATGCCGATGACGCCGACCGGTTCGTTGAGCGCCAGCGTCACGGCGCGGGCGGGTGGCTGGTGTACGCGCCCCTCGAACTTGTCGGCCATGCCGGCATAATAGAACAGGCGCTCGGCCGAGAGTTCGACCTCCTCGCGCGCCGCCTTGGGCGAAACGCCGGTGAGGGCGGCCAGCCGCGCCGAAAATTCGTCGGCACGAGCGGAAAGGTTTTCGGCGAGATAGTAGACCACCTGGCTGCGGTTGAAGCCGGTGGCATCGGCCCAGCCTTTGGCGCCGCGCGCGGCGGAGACGGCGTCGCGAATATCCTTGCGGCTGCCGAGGCCGACCTCGCCCAACACCTTGCCCTTGCGGTCGAGGATCGGCAGCGAATAGTTGCCGTCGGGCCGCACCTGCTTGCCGCCTATGAACAGCTTTGCCGTGCGGTCGATGCTGGGCAGGGCGTCAGCGCCTTCGGGCGAAGGCGCGACATCGGCCGCGGGCTTGATGGCCGCGCCATAGGGCAGGGGCGCGACCAGATATTCGAACATACCCTCGCGCCCGCCCTCGCGGCCAAAACCGCTCTCGCGATAGCCGCCGAAGCCACAGGCGGCGTCGAACATGTTGGTGCCGTTGACCCACACCACGCCGGACTTCAGTTGCGGCGCAACATGCAGCGCGACGTTCAGGTTCTCGCTCCACACGGAAGCGGCGAGCCCGTAACGTGTGTTGTTGGCGAGTTCGACGGCTTCCTCGTTGGTACGGAAAGTCATCGTCGCCAGCACTGGGCCGAACACTTCCTCCTGTGCCAAAATGTTGGCGGGAGCGACGCGCGTCGCCAGTGTCGGCAAATGATACCAGCCGGTCTCGGGCAGGGGGCAGTCCGGCTGCCAGCATTCGGCCCCTTGCGCAGCACCTGCCTCGATCAGCCCGCGCACCCGGTCCAACTGCACCTTGTCGACCAGCGGGCCGATGTCGGTGTTCTTGTCGAGCGGGCTGCCGACGACGAGTTTCGCCATGCGCGCCTTGACCTTGGCGATGAAGGCGTCGGCGATGCCTTCCTGCACCAAGAGCCGCGAGCCGGCGCAGCAGACCTGGCCCTGGTTGAACCAGATGCCGTCGACCAGCCCCTCTACAGCACTGTCGAGATCGGCGTCCTCGAAGACGATGAAGGCCGACTTGCCGCCAAGCTCCAGCGACAGTTTTTTGCCCGACCCGGCAGTCGCCTTGCGGATGATCTTTCCGACTTCCGACGAGCCGGTGAAGGCGATTTTTTGCGCGCCCGGGTGATTGACGATCGCCGCTCCCGCTTCCGGTCCGCCCTGGACGATGTTGACGACGCCTTTCGGCACGCCGACGCTCTCGCAGATCTGTGCGAACAGGATGGCCGTCAGCGGCGTGAATTCGGCGGGTTTCAGCACCACGGTGCAGCCGGTGGCCAGCGCCGGCGCGATCTTCCAGGCGAGCATCAGCAGCGGAAAATTCCACGGAATGACCTGGCCGACGACGCCTGCCGGTTTGTGGTCCGGAAACTCCTTGTCAAGCGCCTGCGCCCAGCCGGCGTGGTGGATGAAGTGGCGGATCGCGAGCGGCACGTCGATGTCGCGGCTTTCCCGGATCGGCTTGCCGTTGTCTATCGATTCCAGCACCGCGAACAGACGCTGATGGCGCTGCATGGCGCGGCCGATGGCGTAAAGCACTTTTGCGCGTTGATAGCCGGACTGCGCGCTCCACTTCGGCAGCGCCTTCACCGCGGCGGCGACCGCCGCATCGACATCCGCTTCGCCGGCGTCCGACACCTTCGCCAGAAGCTTCGTCGACGACGGCTCGCTGACGTCAAAGGTGTTGCCGGATGCCGCCGCCTTCCACTCGCCGCCGATATACAGCGCCTTGGAGAAATCGCGGGCCGCCAGCCAGGCATCCGCCTCGTTGCGGGCTTCCGGCGCCGGGCCGTAGTTCATGGCATTGAATTTCTCGAGGATATTCATGAGGTGCCTCCTTTACCCTCCCCCTTGTGGGGAGGGTCGATCGACGAAGCCGATCGGGGTGGGGGTAAATGGCTGTTCAGTTGATTCATCGGGATAAGTGAGCTTCCTCTTCGACCCCCACCCCGCGCCTGCGGCGCGACCCTCCCCCTTGAGGGCAGGGCTATCGCATATGAGTGATGAGCTGGAAGAGATAGGCGTCGTTCCATCCAGCGCGCATCATCTTGCCGCGCATGGTGTCGTTTTTGCTGTCGGCGCGGAAAGTATTGACGCAGAAGCGCCGCAGCAGAGCAAGGTTTTCGGGGCCGTGATCCTTGCGGGTTCGGCATTCGTCCTCGCGGAAGATCACGTCGAGCTGCCAGTGCAGGCCGTTTTCGATATCCCAGTGACTTCGAACGGCGGCAAGCAGGTCGTTTGCCGCCATCGGCCGCGAGAGCACGTAGAGGCAGCGCTCCTCCTGCCGTTTGTCTCCGACAACACGCGTGCGCCTGACCTCGCCGATCGCCGCAAGGCCGGGAAAGCCGTGCTTGCGGCCAAGCCCCGGCGCGCGCACCACCCGCGCCTGGCGCCATTCCTGGCGTCCGTGCCCCTCCTCCCGGGTGAAGGCCAGCGCCGCCCTGGGCGTGACGGCGCGGGCGAGGAGGTGCTCGGCGTCGGCCAGAAGCGCTTCGCGATTGCCCTTCAAGGCCAGCACGTAGTCGCCGCCGCGCCGCACGATCTGTTCGGCCATGCCGGCCGAGCAATGCAGCGCATCGGCCGTGACCACGGCGCCGCGCAGGTCGATCAGGCCGAGCAGGTCGATGGCCGCCCGGGCTTCGTTGCCGCCCTTTGCCGGCAAGGCCGCCAGCGTCATGCGCAGTTCCGTTCCCCAGGCCGACACCATCATGCGCGGCGCGAATTGCCGACCTTTCTCGAAGGCGCCGCGCATCGCCTTGCCGTCCAGCGCGACCTGCCGGTTGCCGCCGGCCGCCGCCGCGACATGCTGCATGAAGCCGGCGAAGGCCTCGGCAAAAGCCTGCGGGACAAGCTTGCGAAACAGCGCCGAGAAGGTGTCGTGCGAAGGAATGCCGTGCGAAAGCGTCAGCACCTGGCGCAGCATCGCCTCCTTCTCCTGGCCGAAACGCCAGATGTCCGAGCAATTCCTGGCGCCGCACAGCATCGCCGCGAAGGCAATGAACAGTATCTCGCAGAAATCGTGCCGTGCGTTCTGATCGCGCGGATCGAGATGACCGAATGCAGCCTGGATCGTTTCCATCGAGAGCTCCCCAACACTGGAGCCTTTCCAAGAATCCACAATCCGCCAATTGGCAACCCTCTGACAATCTACTCATATGCGATTCCCCTCCCACAAGGGGGGAGGGTGGGCGCCGACCTCATGCCATCGCGTGGCGATGGTTGGCCGAATAGCGGCCGGTCAGGTGATGCTCGAGCTGCCGCTCGATGTCGGTGAGCAGGCTGGAGGCGCCGAAGCGGAACAGATCGGGCTCCAGCCACGGGCGGCCGAGTTCCTCCTTCATCAGCACCAGCCAGTCGAGCGAGGCTTTAGCCGTCGAGATGCCGCCCGCCGGCTTGAAGCCGATCAGGAAACCGGTTTCCTCGAAATAGGCGCGGATGGCGCGCACCATGATCAGGCCGACCGGCAGGGTGGCGTTGACGCTTTCCTTGCCGGTGGATGTCTTGATGAAATCGGCCCCCGCCATCATCGCCACCATGGAGGCCAGCATGACGTTGCGCAGCGTGGCGAGGTCGCCGGTGCCGAGGATGACTTTCAGATGCGCCTCGCCGCAGGCGGCGCGCATCTGCACGATCTCGTCGTAGAGTTCCTGCCATTTCGCCGAGAAGACCAGGCCGCGCGGAATGACCACGTCGATCTCGTCGGCGCCGTCCTTCACCGATGCTTCGATTTCTTTCAAACGCGTGTCGAGCGGCGCCAGGCCATGCGGGAAGGCGGTGGAGACCGCCGCCACATGGATGCCGGTGCCGCGCACCGCCTCGGCCGCGGTCGCCACGAACGGATGATAGACGCATACGGCCGCCGGCCGGATGTTGGCGCCGGCGATGCCCAGCCCCTCGACGATGTCCGACCGGAACGGGTTGACCGCCTTGGCGCAGAGCCGGCGCACGCGCTCCTCGGTGTCGTTGGAGTTCAGCGTCGTCAGGTCCATGCAGGCGACGGCGCGCAGCAGCCAGGCGGCCTGGTTGTCGGCCTTGATCGAGCGGCGCTTCGTCAGGGACGCGACGCGCCGCTCCAGCGCGCTGCGGTTGACGTTGCGTGCCGATTCCAGGAAGCCCAGATCGAGCTTCATGCCGGGATTGCGGGCGATCGCATGCACCGCGACAGCGGGCGTGTTTGCCGCCTCGCGCGGCGGCAGCGGTGTCACGTTCGGGGTTTGCAGATTGGCCTGCGCCGCAGCCTTGCTCATCATTGCCTGCCCTTCGATGCCTACCGGCTGAATTACGCCAGCGGTCGTGTTTGGCCGAGAATAGGACAAACTCCGCCGAACGGGGAGTCCCAGCAGCCGAAGGGATAACGCAGTTCGGCGAACAAATCAGCCGGATTTTACCGGTCAGTCAAAATTCATGCGCGATGCGAGGTTTCAAACAGGCAAAATACCTGTCATCGACGAGCGCCGTCCACGCTCCAGGCGCCGGGGCCGGCGAACACCAGATAGAGAAAGATGAAGCAGAACAGGATTGCCGCGTCGCCCATATTGTTGGCGGGAAAAAAATCCTGCGGGGCATGCGCCTTGAAATAGGCGACGGCCATCTGGCCGGACAGGATGAAGGCGGCCGTGCGGGTGTGGAATCCAACGACAATGAGCAGCCCGCCAAACGTCTCGAGGATGCCGGCGACCAGCATCAGCGTGGAAAGCCCGCCGTCGCCAGGCGCCATGGAAGAAGCCGGGAAGCCGAACAGTTTCATGGTGCCGTGCTCGATATAGAGCAGGGCGGTCACGATCCGCAGGACCGCCAGAAACTGCGACTGGTATTTCGAGAGACCTTCGAACATCTGCAAATTCCCTGTTCGGCGTCCGACCGGCTGAGCACCGGGCCGCAAGCCTAACCGACTTGGAAACCTGCTGTCCAGCGTCAGCTTTCACCCGACGAAGGCGCGCTCCACCACGAAATCGCCGGGATGGTTCAGCGAGCCTTCCTTGAAGCCCAGGCTTTCGACCAGCTCCTTGACGTCCTTCAGCATGTGCATGGAGCCGCAGATCATCACGCGGTCGGTGGCGGGATCGAGTTTTTCGATACCGAGATCGCTGTAGAATTTGCCGGAGCCGATCAGCGCGGTGATACGGCCCATATGGCTGGATTCCTCGCGCGTCGTCGTTGAATAGAGTGTGACGCGGCCTTGCGTGAACTCGCCGATCAGCGGGTCATCGGCGAGGCCTGCGACCAGTTCCTGGCCGTAGACCAGTTCGGCGCGGTCGCGAGAGGTATGGGTGACGAAGACCTGCTCAAATTTTTCGTAGGTGTCGGGATCGCGCAGCAGGCTGGCGAAGGGCGCGATGCCGGTGCCGGTCGAGATCATGAACAGGCGTTTTGCCGGCGTCAGCGCGTCGACCACCAGTGTGCCGGTCGACTTGTGCCGCATCAGCACGGCGTCGCCCGGCTGGATCTTCTGCAGTTCGGAGGTCAGCGGGCCGTCCGGCACCTTGATGGAGAAGAACTCCAGTTCCTCGTCCCAGGCAGGGCTCGCAACGGAATAGGCGCGGAAAACCGGCTTCTCGGCATTCGGCAGGCCGATCATGACGAACTCGCCCGAGCGGAAGCGCAGGGACTGCGGGCGGGTGATGCGAAACGAGAACAGCCGGTCGGTATAGTGTTTCACCGACACCACCGTCTCGACATGTACGTTGGCTGGAATCGGGAAAGCCAGCGGCCGGACCGCAGCGTTTCCGAGAGAGAGGGGGGAGTTCATCGACGCCGCGCCTTTTCGTTTTCTTCAGCGCAAAGGCGTCTTTCGCGGCGGACCCGAACGGCCCGGCGCTGCTCAACGCATGCCCGAAAGCTAAGCTCTTGTGTCGGAAATTTATTAGTATACAAACGAGTTTAGGGTCAAGACGCGGGCGGAGAACAGCTTTCCAAACTGCCCGGGGCGACTAGTCCGGCATTGCGGGTTTGTCGAATGGCAGAGAATAATTCCGCGCGGCCGGGAAGCGTCGTGGCCGGCATCGATGTCGGCGGCACATTTACAGACCTGATCCTGATCAACGGAAGCGACGGCGGCAGGGTGCGCATCGCCAAGACCCCGACCACGGTGGACAACCAGGCTTTCGGCGTCGTCGCGGCCCTGTCGGAGACCGGATTTCCGATCGGCGACATCGACCTGATCGTGCACGGAACGACCACCACCACCAACGCGGTGCTGGAACGCCGGCTGGCCAGAACGGGCATGATCACCACGCGCGGCTTTCGTGACGTGATCGAGCTTGGCCGGCGCACACGGCCGCAGGCCTATGGCATGACTGGCAGTTTTGTGCCCGTCATCCCGCGCAACCTCCGGCTCGAGGTAACCGAGCGCATGGAGGCGTCAGGCGCGGTGCATACTGCGCTGGACGAGGACGCGGTGCGCGACGCGGTGAAGCGGCTTCTCGCCGCCGGCTGTGAATCCATCGTCATCCATTTCCTGCATTCCTATGCCAATCCGGCGCATGAGCGGCGCGCCGCCGAGATCGCGGCGGAACTCTGGCCGAACGCCTATGTAACCACCGGCCATTCGCTTCTGTCTGAAGCGCGTGAATTCGAGCGCGGCGTCACGGCGGCGGTTAACGCCAGCGTCCAGCCGATCCTGGAGCGATATGTCGAGCGGCTGCGGCGCGAGCTGGAAGGGCGCGGCTATGGCCGCGACTTCCTGATCATGAACGGCAATGGTGGCATGATCTCGGCGCGCTACGTGACGCGCGATGCGGCGAAGACCGTCATGTCCGGGCCGGCTTCCGGCGTCATCGCCGCCGCCTATACCGGAAAGCGGGCCGGCTTCCCGTCGCTGGTCACTTACGACATGGGCGGCACCTCGACCGACGTGGCGCTAATCCTCGACGCCCAGCCCGCCGTCTCCAACGAGATCGAGATCGAATATGCGATGCCGATCCATGTGCCGATGGTGGCGGTGCACACCGTTGGCGCCGGCGGCGGCTCGATCGCCCGCGTTGACGCTTCGGGCCTGATCCAAGTCGGCCCGCAAAGCGCCGGGGCCGACCCCGGCCCGATCTGCTACGGGCGCGGCGGCATGGAGCCGACCATCACCGACGCCAACCTGGTACTCGGCCGGCTCAACCCGAAAAAACTGCTCGCCGTCGAACGGCCGGTGACGGTCGAGCATGTGCGGGCGATCTTCGAGGACAGGATCGGCCGCGCCGCTGGCCTCGACGGCTACGCGGCGGCCGGCGCGGTGCTCAGGCTCGGCAACATGAAGATGGCCGGCGCGATCCGCATGGTCTCGGTGGCGCGCGGCTACGATCCACGCGATTTCACGCTGTTCGCCTTCGGTGGCGCGGGACCGCTGCATGCCAGCGCGCTGGCGCGCGAACTCGGCTTGCCGCGCGTGCTGGTGCCGGCGCGGCCGGGCATCACCAACGCGCTGGGCTGCGTCGTTGCCGACCTGCGCCACGATTTCGTCAACACGGTCAACCGTCCGGTGGCGACGCTGGATGAGGCGGCGATGCGGGCGGTGCTGGAAGGCCATCGCGCCCAGGGCGTGATGCTGATCGACAAGGAGGCGGTGAGGCCGGAGGTCATCCGCTTCAGCCATTCCGCCGACATGCAGTTCGTTGGACAGACGCATATCGTCACCGTGCCGCTGCCTTCGGCGGAGGTTTCGCGCGGCGAATTGCAGGCACTGTTCGAGAAAGCTTATTTCGCGCGCTTCCGGGTGGAGCTTCCCGAAATCCGAGCCAATCTCGTCAACCTCAACACCTCGGTGACCGGCGTGCGGCCACAAGTCGACCTGTCGCGGCTGATCGACCCGGCCGGTCGCGCGGCTACTCTCGCCGATGCGCTGACCGAGATCCGGCCCGTCCGGTTCGACGGGATTTTTCGCGACACGCCGATCTATGCGCGCGGAAAATTGCCGCTTGATACTGAAATCGTCGGGCCCGCGATCCTCGAGCAGATGGATGCGACGACGGTGCTGGAGCCTGGGGACCGGGCGCGGTCGGACAGCGACGGCAACCTGATCATCGAGGTCGGAGCATGACAGCGATGACGCTCGACGCTATCACCCTTTCCGTCATCCAGGCGGCCCTGCAGCAGACCTGCGACGAGATGGACCTGACCTTCTCGCGCGCCGCCTTCTCGCCGGTGATCGCTGAGGCCAACGACCGCTCGGACGGCATCTATTCGGCGCTCGACGGCTCGCTGATCGCCCAGGGCAGCCAGGGCCTGCCGGTGTTCGTTGGCGTCATGCAATATTCGACGAAGACGATCATCGAGATGATCGCCGCCGGCCGCTGCCTCCCGCCTCAGGAGGGCGACATCTATATCGTCAACGACCCCTATCTCGGCGGCACGCATCTGATGGACGTGCGTTTCGCCATGCCGGTCTATCGCGGCGGCAAGATATTCTGCTGGCTGTCGAACACCGGCCATTGGCCGGATATCGGCGGTGCGGTGCCGGGCGGCTTTTCCGCCTCGGCGACGGCGGTCGAGCAGGAGGGGCTGCGCCTGCCGCCGGTGAAACTGTTCAAGAAGGGCGTGCTCGACACCGAAATCTACGCGATCATCACCTCCAACATCCGCGTCGCCGACCAGCGTATCGGCGACATCAAGGCGCAGGCCGCCGCCCTTCATGTCGGCCGGGAACGGCTCTTCCAGATTCTGGACCGCTACGGCGACGGCACGGTCGTCGAGGCGATCGCCGAACTGCGCCGCCGCGCCGCTGAGCAGATGCGGGCGAACATCGCGCGCATTGCCGACGGCACCTACCGCTCGACCGCCTTCGTCGATTCCGACGGTGTCGTCGACCGGCCGCTGACCATCGCGCTGGCGGTGGAGAAGGCGGGCGACACGCTGACCTTCGATTTTTCCGGCTCCAGCCCGCCTTGCGCCGGACCCATGAACAGCGTGCTGGCGACCACCCTTTCGTCGGTCTATCTCGCCATGCGCCATATTTTCCCCGATGTGCCGATGAGCGCCGGTGCCTTCGAGCCTTTGGTTGTCAAGCGTCCGGAAGGGACTTTCCTCGACGCAAAGTATCCTCGGCCAGTATCGGGCTGCGCCGCGGAAGTCTCGCAAAGAATAGCCGAGGCGGTGTTCGCGGCCCTGGTTCAGGCCTTGCCGGACGAGGTTACGGCGGCGCCGGCGGGGTCGAGCGGGAATTTCGCTCTGGGCGGGCATGATCCGGCTCGCGGGCGCGATTTCGTCATGTACCAGATTTCCGGCGGCGGTTATGGCGGACATGCCGGGGGTGACGGATTGACCAATGGCTGCTCGACCATCGGCATCTCGAAATCGCCGCCGGTCGAGATCATGGAACAAGCGTTTCCAATCCTTTACCGGCATTATGCGCTGCGCGAGGGCTCCGGCGGCGCGGGAAAACAGCGCGGCGGTTTTGGCCTCGCCTACGAGGTCGAACTGCTGCGCGGCGAGGCGCGCGCGTCTTTCGTCATGGATCATGGGCGGGTCGGGCCGCAGGGCGTGCTCGGCGGCAAGGATGGTGAAGTGAACAAAGTCACGGTCTGGCGCGACGGAGTGGCCCACGTGCCGCCGCACCTGTCGAAAGAGCAGGATATTCCGCTGAAGGCTGGCGACCGGGTGAGCGTAAGCACGCCGGGCGGCGGGGGTTTTGGCGATCCTTTCCTGCGCGATCCGCAGGCGGTGCTGAAGGATATCAGCCTTGGATATTATTCGGAAAATCAGGCGGTAAGACTGTTCGGCGTAGCCCTTCGCGATGGCCGGATTGATGCCGAGGCGACGGCCCGTTTGCGGGCGAACCGGGGCTGAAAGCCGTTCCATCCGGCGGGCGAACTTGACGGACCGGACTGCCTCGCCGAATCCATGTGAAGTCCGTAATATCGCACGATTCCAATGGTTTGTGCGCTCAATACGCCTGCGATGCGGTATTTGGCTTCACTATAGGCCCGAAAATGGCGATCGTGACGCTGTTTTCGGTGTTTCGGCTTCACGCCGGGGCCTTTTGACTTCACAAGCAAAGAGCGTTTGAGACGCACCGATTGATCGTGCGTCCTTCGAGGCTCGCCCTTCGAAAATCGAGCCCGGCTCTCCGCTTCGTGCGGGCTCGCACCTAGGATGAGGATCGTGGGTGGCTGCAGCGCCGGTCGCAAGCGGCTCGGCATGAGAAGGTATCTGCAGCACTGGTCCCGGCGGCTACAGGGTGGCCCTCGCTTCGATCGCCTCGACCAACAGCCGCGCCGCCTCAGTCGCGAAAGCCTCGTCGTTGATGTCGGTATCCAGTTCGACCAGCCGGACATTGCCGGCGAGGTTTTGTTTCAGCGTCTCGAACAATGCCGCGTCCGCCGCCGGGTCGTGGAACGGCTTTCCCTCCATGCCGATGGACGACACGCCCTGTTTCGGAATCATGAAGACGGTCGGCCCGGTCGCCCGGTTGAGTTTTTGGGCGATGGTCGTGCCAAGCGCCGCATTCTCCTCGGGCGTGGTGCGCATCAGCGTGACCAGCGGGTTGTGGCGGTAGAAGGTGCGGCCGGCGTAGCGCGCCGGCACGGTGTCGGGCGCGCCGAAATTGACCATGTCGAGCGCGCCGGCCGACACGACCTGCGGGATGCCTTTTTCGCCGGCAGCTTCCAGCCGGTGCGGCCCGGCGGAAAGGATGCCGCCGGCGAGTTCGTCGGCGAGTTCGGTGGTGGTGATGTCGAGCACGCCGACGATGAAGCCGGCGCGGATCAGTTCCTCCATGGTGCGGCCGCCGGTGCCGGTGGCGTGGAAGACCAGCACTTCGTAGCCGGCCTCCTCCAGCACGGCCCGCGCCCTGGTCACGCAGGGCGTGGTGACGCCGAACATGGTGGCGGCGACAAGCGGCTTTTCCTCGACCTGTTTCAGGCGCTCGACGCCGGCCATGCCGACGATGGCGCCGGCGGCGTTGGAGAGGATTTGCGAGGACAGGCGGTTGATGCCGGCGATGTCGACGATCGACGGCATGACCACAATATCCTTGACGCCGACGATCGGGCTGACGTCGCCGGAGGCCAGCGTCGAGACGATGAGTTTTGGGAAGCCGACCGGCAGGGCCTGCATGGTCGCGGCCGCGATCGACGTGCCGCCGCCGCCGCCCATGGCGACGATGCCGTCGATCCGCCGTTCTGCGACGAGGCGCGTGGCAAGCGCCGCCGCGCCCCGGCTCATGACCACCATTGCCTCGCCGCGGTCGCGCCGCGCCACCAGCGTTTCGAGATTGCTGCCGCCGGCCTTCGCCACCTCGGCGGCTGAAATGTCGGGCCGGAAGGGCGGCTCGCCGAGCACGCCGGCGTCGATCACCAGCGTTTTCGCGCCCAGCGCCTCGACGCGCGCTTTGAGAAATGCGTATTCGACGCCCTTGGAATCGAGCGTGCCCAGCAAAGCGACTGTTTTCGTCATCGGCCCTCCCCGCGCGGCGGTCACCGTCCCCGTCGCGTCGGCCGATCCTATGCCTCAATGGGAAGCGTGACGACAAGCGTTTGGTTTTGTTCAATTGCCGGGGGTTGCGTCTCTATGTGCTGCTCGGACTGATCATCCATGGTCAGTCCAGCACGGCTCGATCTGAACCGTCACGTTGAACAGTGCGTCCCACCCCGTAGCCGAAATTCAGCCGGAATACGTTGCTGCCACTCCCCGGTTGCACCCGCTCCGGCTTGGCGCTAGCCATCGCATGCCAGTGCGAGAAAAAATCCCGATGAACCATTTGTTCGACCTTGTCCGTTCCCGCATGCCGGAGGCCGGGAAACCGTGCCTGGAGCGCGAGGACGGCCGCGTGCTGACTTACGGCGATCTGCTTGCCGAGACCGGCAGGCTCGCCAATGCGCTGGTGGGGCTTGGCGTGAAGCCCGGCGACCGGGTCGCCGCGCAGGTGGAAAAAAGCCCGGAGGCGCTGCTGCTCTATCTCGCCTGCGTGCGCGCCGGCGCGGTGTTTTTGCCGCTTAACCCAGGCTACATGCTGCGCGAGGTCGAGTATTTCCTGCTCGATGCCGAGCCGGCCGTTGTCGTGTGCCCGCCAGGCAAGAACGCCGAGATGGAGGGCATCGCGGCAAAAGACTGCCGGGTCGTGACGCTGGGCCATAAGGGGGACGGCTCGGTTGTCGAACTTGCGGCCGGCCAGCCTGAAAATTTCGAGGACCGGCCGCGCGAGGCTGGCGACCTCGCGGCGATCCTCTACACCTCCGGCACGACCGGGCGCTCCAAGGGTGCGATGCTGACGCATGGCAACCTCGCCTCCAACGCGCTGACGCTGGTCGACTATTGGCGTTTCACGCGTGACGACGTGCTGATCCACGCGCTGCCGATTTTTCACACGCACGGCCTGTTCGTGGCGTTCAACACGGTGCTGCTGTCCGGCGCCAAAATGCTGTTCTTCCAGCGCTTCGACCCGGCTGAGGTGATCACGGCGTTTCCGCGGTCGACGGCAATGATGGGCGTGCCGACCTTTTATGTCAGGCTGCTCGACCATCCGGGGCTGGCGGGCGCCCGGCTGGAGACGATGCGGCTGTTCGTGTCGGGCTCGGCGCCGCTGCTGGCCGAGACCTTTTCGGCGTGGAAGGAGCGGACTGGCCACGCCATCCTCGAACGCTACGGCATGACCGAGACCAACATGAACACGTCGAACCCTTATGACGGCGAGCGCATGGCCGGCACGGTCGGCTTTCCGCTGCCCGGCGTCGACCTGCGCGTCGTCGACCCGGCGACCGGCGAAAAGCTTGGCGGGGAGGCGATCGGCATGATCGAGGTGCGAGGGCCGAACGTGTTTTCCGGCTACTGGCGCATGCCGGAGAAGACGGCGGAAGAATTCCACCCGGACGGGTTCTTCATCACCGGCGACCTCGGCAAGATCGATGCGCAGGGTTATGTGCAGATCGTCGGGCGTGGCAAGGATCTGATCATTTCCGGCGGGCTCAACGTCTATCCCAAGGAGGTCGAGACCGAGATCGACCTGTTGCCGGGCGTGCTGGAAAGCGCGGTGATCGGGCTGGCGCATCCGGATTTCGGCGAGGGGGTGACGGCCGTGGTGGTGAGGGAGCGTGGCGCCGAGATCGATGAGGCCGCCGTGTTGCGCGGGCTGGAGAACAGGCTGGCGAAGTTCAAGCAGCCGAAGCGGGTGATGTTCGTCGAGGAACTGCCGCGCAATACGATGGGCAAGGTGCAGAAGAATGTGCTGAGGCAGACCTATGAGGGACTGTATCGGAAGGGGTGAGTCGCGTCCCGACGAAGGGAGATGAACGCATGGTCAGACTGAAACGGGCGTATGAGCAGCCGTCGAGCGAAGACGGCTTCCGCATCCTTGTCGACCGGCTGTGGCCGCGCGGGGTCGCTAAGGCCGACGCCGCGATCGATTTGTGGCTGAAGGAGGTCGCGCCGAGCGCGGAATTGCGCCGCTGGTTCGGCCACGATCCGGAGAAATGGGAGGAGTTTCGCCGCCGCTACCGGGATGAACTCGACGGCAACGCGGAAGCCGTCGAGGAACTGCGGCGGGTCGTCGCCGGCAAGGACAAGGTGACGCTGCTCTACGCGGCGCGGGACGACGAGCACAACAATGCGGTCGCGCTGCTCAATTACCTGAAAGCGTCTGAAAAGTAGGGCGGACGCCGGCCGCGTTTATCGGCCGGCGCGCAAGGCAAAAGATCAGCCGATGGTCTGGCCGGTCTTGGCCCAGTCGGCGAGGAATTGTTCCAGGCCCTTGTCGGTCAGCGGGTGCTTGACCAGCGCGCGCAGCGTCGCCGGCGGGGCGGTGATGACATCGGCGCCGATAAGCGCTGCCTGCTTGACGTGGTTCACGGTGCGCACCGAGGCGGTCAGGATCTCGGTCTTGTAGTCATAGTTGTCGTAGATGGTGCGGATTTCCGAGATCAGCTCCATGCCGTCCGATCCCGTGTCGTCGATGCGGCCGACGAAGGGCGAGATGAACGAGGCGCCGGCCTTGGCGGCCAGCAGCGCCTGGTTGGCCGAGAAGCACAGCGTGACGTTGACCATGCGGTTCATTTCGGTGCGGATCGTCTTGCAAGCCCTCAGGCCGTCGAGCGTCAGCGGCACCTTGATGCAGACATTGTCGGCGATCTTGGCCAGCACCTTGGCTTGCTCGATCATCTCCGAATATTCGGTGGCGACCACTTCCGCCGAGACGGGTCCGTCGACGATGTCGCAGATCTGCTTGGTGACCTCGGCGATCTTGCCGCCGGATTTCAGGATCAGCGACGGGTTGGTGGTGACGCCGTCGAGCAGGCCGAGATCGTTGAGCTCGCGGATTTCCTTCACATCGGCGGTGTCGACGAAAAATTTCATGGGACCGTTTCCTTTGTTGTCCGCGTGACCTGCTGACCGTCCTGGGCGGCTCGCGCCGTGGGACTGGTCTTGCCTCACGGCCTTTTATGCGATCCCGCCCCGCCCTCAAAGCGGTGTTTTCATTCGCCGGTCTTTTCAATCACCGGTTTGCCACTCCCACCCACCCGCGCCTTCAATTCCGGCCCGCGCCAGTCGGGCAATGCTCATTCGTGGCCGTAAAACGCCGCATCGAAAGCCGCCTGTTGACAGGACAGCCGGCTGCGGATATTTCCGCTATGAAATAGATGTCACTAAGTGAAATTTATTTCACGCATGACAATCGAAGGCGACCGGGAGGGCTCTGGTCGCCGCCATCGGAGGAGAACAATCGCATGAAGAAATTCTTGATAGGCCTTGCCGCCGGCGTGTCGCTGCTGGCCGCCACGGCCGCGCAGGCTGAAAGCAAGTATCAGTGCAAGGAAGGCGAGACCTATGTGATGAACGTCATGGTCTCGGGCGTGGAATACTGGTTCCCCGTCTATGAGGCGTTCAAGCAGGCCGCCCAGGCGATGGGCTGCAAGACCGCCTATACCGGCACGCCGGAATATGACGTGACCAAGCAGATCGCCAGTTTCGACCAGGCGCTGGCCAAGCAGCCGGCGGGCATCCTCGTCCACCCGATGAACTCCGATCCGTTCATCGAGCCGATCAACCGGGCCGTCGATTCCGGCGTGTCCATCGTCACCTTCGCGGCCGATTCGCCCAACAGCAAGCGCGCTTCCTACGTCACCTCGGACAACAACAAGGAAGGCGCCTACGCGGCTGACGTGATCGCCGAGGCACTCGGCGGCAAGGGCGAATACGGCATTCTGGAAAATCCCGGCCAGGACAACCACGACAAGCGCGTCGTCGCTTTCATCGCCCGGATGACGGAAAAATATCCCGACATCAAGCTGGTCGGCCGCGCCGCCACCAACCAGGACCCGACAAAAGCCTACCAGGCGGTGCTGTCGATGGCGCAGGCCAATCCGAATCTCGGCGCGCTGTTCATGCCGGAGGCCAATTCGGCGCTGGGCGCGGCCCAGGCGGCGCAGGAACTCGGCGGCAAGATCAAGATCATGAACGCCGACGTCAACGGCAAGATTCTGGACATGATCAAGGCCGGCCAGGTGTTCGGCGCGGTCAACCCGAACCAGGGAATCCAGGGCTATATGGGCTTCATGCTGCTGTTCAACGCCGCCCATCCCGACCTGATTGACCCGATGAACGACTGGAAGCGCTCTGCCTACAACCCGATGGGCGTGCCTTTCGTCGACAACGGTTTCGCCGTGGTCACCAAGGACAATGCCGACGATTTTTATTGGGACGCCTATCTGAAGCGGCGCGGAACCAAAGGCATCGAGGAATAATCTTTCCTCTAAGCAGCCGGGCGGCTCAGCCGCCCGGCCTGTTCCCGAAAAACAACCGGCAATCCGTCATGCACGAAACCCTCGCACTCGAAGTCAGGGGCGTCTCAAAAGCGTTCGGCCCGATCCAGGCGTTGAAGGACGTCAGTTTCGGCCTGCGCAAGGGCGAGATCCATGCGATCGCCGGCGAGAACGGCGCCGGCAAGTCGACGCTGATGAACATCGTCGACGGCATTTTGAAGCCGGATCGCGGCGAGATTTTTGTCGGCGGCCGCAAGGCCGAGATGTCGTCGCCGGAAAAGGCCCAGGAACTCGGCATCGGCTTCGTGCACCAGGAAATCGCGCTCTGCGCCGACATCTCCGTTGCCGAGAATATCTTCATGGCCGCCACCAACCGGCGGCGGGCTTTGTTCATGAACTATGGCGAGCTGCGCGAAAAGGCGCGCGCCGTGCTCGCCACGCTGGGCGACATCGACCCGGACCTGCCGGTCGAGAGCCTGTCGATTTCCGAGCAGCAGATCGTCGAGATCGCCAAGGCGCTGACGCTGGATTGCTCCGTGCTGATCCTCGACGAGCCGACCGCAGCACTTACCGAACGCGAGGCCGGAAAGCTGTTCGCCATTATGGCCGACCTGAAGCGCCGGGGCATCAGCATCATCTATATCAGCCACCGCATGGCCGAGATTTTCGGCAATTGCGACCGCATCACCATTCTACGCGACGGCCGCTACGTCTGCACCGAGGAGATTTCCGGCATGACGCCGGAGGCGGTCGTCGGCCGCATGGTCGGCCGGCATCTCGGCGACCTCTACCCCGAAAATAATTCTGCGAGCGCCGATGCGCCCGTGCTGCTGTCGGTCGAGGGACTGAGCGATGGCGAACGGTTCCGCGACGTCTCCTTCGATCTGCGCGAGAAGGAAATCCTCGGCATCGCCGGCCTGATCGGAGCTGGCCGCACCGAGATCGCGCTGGGCGTCTGCGGGCTGCGCCCGACGGTATCCGGGCGTGTCACGCTGGCAGGCAGGGACGTCACTCCGCGCGGCTATACGGACAGCATCGCCAACGGCGTCGTCTACCTCTCGGAGGATCGGAAGGGCGCCGGCATCTTCCTCGATCTGCCGATTGCCGCAAACGTCTCGGCGCTGCGGGCCGAGCAGGTTTCGACCGCCTACGGTTTCATCGACCGCAGCCGCGAGCGGCAGCAGGCGAACCGGCTGGGCAATGCGCTCAACCTCAAGCGCGGGTCCATCGACGATCCCGTCTCCACGCTGTCGGGCGGTAACCAGCAGAAGGTGGCGATTGCCAAGATGCTGTCGGTCGACCCCAAGGTGATCCTGCTCGACGAGCCGACGCGCGGCGTCGACGTCGGCGCCAAGGCCGAGATCCACCGCATCCTGCGCGACCTCGCCAACAGCGGCACCGGCATTGTCGCGATCTCCTCCGAACTGCCGGAACTGATCGGCCTGTGCGACCGGGTGATCGTCATCCATGAGGGGCGCATCGCCGGCGAGGTTATAGGCGCTGATATGACCGAGGAAAACATCATCCGCCTGGCCTCCGGCCTGGCGCCGGCGGAAAGGGAGAGGGCATGACTGTGATGGGCGACATCGGAACGGGCAAGGGCAGTCAGGCGGCCGCGCCGCGCCGCCCGTCGATGCTGCGCGGCATCGGCAACATGCGCGAGCTCGGCCTGGTGCTGATCATCCTTGCGCTCTGCGTGGTGATGAGTTTTGCTTCGCCCTATTTCCTCACCTGGACGAATTTCCGGGCAATGCTGATGTCCTTCTCGGTCGAGGGCATCGTCGTTGTCGGCATGACCATCCTGCTGATCGTCGGCGCTATCGACCTCTCCGTCGGCTCGGTCGTCTGTTTCTCCATGGTGGTCGGCGGGTTCTTTTTCCTGGCGGGCCTCGATCCCTGGTCGGCAAGCGCGCTGGCGATCCTTGCGTGTGCCGGCGTCGGCGTGCTGATGGCGCTGTGTGTGACAAAAATCGGGCTGCATTCCTTCATCGTCTCGCTGGCCTTCATGGTGATCGTGCGCGGGCTGTGCCTGGCGATCACTGGCGGCACGCCGCTGTCGCTGTTCTCGCTGCCGCCGAGTTTCAAGTTCATCGGCCAGGGCACGGTCTACGGCATGCCTTTTGTCATCATCGTCTTCGTGGCGGTGGTCGTCCTCTTCGACCTGCTTTTGCGCAGGGCGACGGTCTTCCGAAAAGTCTTCTACACCGGCAGCAACGAGAAGGCGGCGGCCTATTCGGGCGTCAGGACGGATCACGTAAAATTCTTCTGCATCGTGCTGTGCTCGACTTTGGCCGGGCTGGCGGGGGTCATCTACATGGCGCGCTTCGGCGCGGCGACGCCGACCTTCGGCCTCGGCATGGAGCTGAACATCATCGCGGCCGCGGTGATCGGCGGTGCCAGCCTGAACGGCGGATCGGGCACCATCCTCGGCGCGATCCTCGGCATGGCGCTGCTGTCGGTGGTCTCCAGCTCGCTGATCCTGCTCGACGTTTCGCCCTACTGGCAGGACACGATCCGCGGCCTGATCCTGCTCGCCGCCGTTTCATTCGACCATGTCCTGCACAAGAACAAGATGGCGGCTGCCCGTGCCGGTCGTTAAGTTGAAGCGCATGGGGGCGACAGAGCAGATCGACGACTATGAGCGCGTGCGCAAAATCCACCGCGTGCTGGTCATGCATTACGTCGAGGGCCTGAGCCAGGCCGAGATCGCCAAGCGGACGGGCATCTCGCATCCGACCGTCAACCGGCTGGTCAAGGAAGGCCACGAGCGCGGCTTCGTGCAGATTTCGGTCAAGTCGCCGTTCCAGTCGCTGTTCGAACTGGAGCAGCAACTGGTCGAGGCCGGCGGCCTGCGCGAGGCGATCGTCACGCCTTCGGTGTCCGAACTGGAGGAGGTGAACCTCACCACCGCCGGCAAGGCCGCGGCCGAATTTCTGCTGGCTAACCTGAGGGACGGCGACACGGTCTGCGTTTCCGGCGGGCAGGGTGTCAGCGCTGTGGTGAATGCGCTGAACCCGTCGCGCGCCTATGACGTGACGGTGGTGCCGGCGACGGGCGGCGTGCAAGGAAAACACTTCATCGACGTGAACCACGTCGCAGCTAGACTGGCCGCCAAGCTGCAGGGCAGGGCGTTCCAGATCCATGCGCCGATCTTCGCGGCCTCGCGCGAGGAACGCGACGTCCTGATGGCCTTGCAGTCGGTGCGCGAGGTTCTGGCCCGGGCCCGCGAGGCGCGGGTGGCGCTGGTCGGCATCGGCTCGGTTCATTCGGACAAGTCGACCTATTTCAACCTGCAGACGACCGGCAAGCTGCAACTGCCGGATCTTGGGCAAAGCGGCGCGGCGGGCGAACTGGTGGCGCATCTGATCGACCGCAAGGGCGAGCTTTGCGACTATCCGCTGAACGAGCGGGTGGTGGCGCTGACGCCGGCCGAGTTCAAGGCCGTTCCGCTGTCTATCGGCATTTCGGCGGGCGAACGCAAGGCCGAGCCGATCGCCAGCGTTTTGCGCGGCGGGTTTCTCGACGCGCTGGCGACGGACGAGGCCACGGCGGCCCGCGTCGTCGGCATCCTGAAAGGATAAGATATTGAAAACGAATAAAATTACATCCCGCCCCTTGGGCGGCTCGGGCATCATGGCGAGCACCATCGGTCAGGGCACCTGGGCGATGGGCGGCTGGATGTGGGGCGGCACCGACGAGGCGCAGTCGGTCAAGGCGATCCGCGCCGCGATCGACGAGGGTGTAACGTTGATCGACACGGCGCCCGCCTATGGTCTTGGAAAGGCGGAGGAAATCGTCGGAGAGGCGATTGCCGGCCGGCGTGGCGAGGTGGTGGTCGTCACCAAATGCGGCCTCGTCTGGCACACCGACAAGGTCACGCATTTTTTCGACGAGCACGGCAAACGCGTCTACCGCTATCTCGGCCGCGACTCGATCTTTTATGAGGTCGAGCAGAGCCTGCGCCGGCTGCGCACCGACCATATCGACCTCTACATAACCCATTGGCAGGACGCGACGACGCCGGTTGCGGAGACGATGGGCGCGCTGCTCGATCTGAAGCGGCAAGGCAAGATCCGGGCAATCGGCGTCAGCAACGTCGAGCCCGGAACCTTGCAGGAATATTTGGAGATAGGCCCGGTCGACGCGATCCAGGAGCGTTTCAGCATGATCGACAGGGCGATCGAGGCGAACCTGCTGCCGCTTTGCCGCGAAAACAACGTGTCCGTGCTGAGTTATTCCTCGCTCGCGCTCGGCCTGCTGTCGGGCAAGATCGGACCGGGCCGGACGTTCGAAGGCGACGACCTGCGTAAGGACAATCCGCGCTTCTCACCGGCCAATCTTGAGTGCGTCGCGGCCTTAATGAAGGAGATCGCGCCGGTAGCGGCAGCCAGGCAGGCGACGCCGGCGCAATTGGTCATCGCCTGGACGGTCGCCCGGCCGGGCATCACCTACGCACTCTGCGGTGCGCGCAATGCCGAGCAGGCGGCGGAGAACGCGGTGGCTGGACGGCTGTCGCTGTCTGCGGACGAAATCGCCCTGATCGACGCGGCGATCGCAAAACATCTCGCCGGCATCGACGGCTAAGGCTTACGGAATTCGGGGTCATGAACAGGACGCGCACCGAGAGGCTGGACCGATTGCGCGGCATGGAGCGCGTCTCCGTGCTCGTGGTTGGCGGCGGCATCAACGGCATCAGCGCCTGGCGGGAACTGGCGCTGCAAGGCATCGACGCCGTGCTGGTGGAGCGCGGCGACTTCATGAGCGGGGCGAGTGCGGCGCCGTCGCGCATGATCCATGGCGGCCTGCGCTACATGGAGAATGGCGAGTTCGCGCTGGTGCGAGAATCCCTACGTGAGCGTAATTTATTACTTACCAATGCGCCGCACATGGTGTCCCCGCTGCCGACGCTGATCCCGCTCGCCGACCGGTTTTCCGGGGTGCTGGCGGCGGCAAGGCGCTTCCTTGGCGGCAAGCCGAAACCCGGGCCGCGCGGCGCGCTGATCGTCAAGCTGGGCCTGACGCTCTACGATCTCTATTCTGGAGTCGGCAAGGCGGTGCCGCGCCATCGTTTCTACGGCAGGCGGGACCTGAACCGCCGTTTTCCGGACCTCGACCCGGCGCAGCGCTTCGGCGCGGTCTATTACGACGCGAAGATAGCCTATCCGGAACGGCTGGGCGTGGAGATGGTGCTGGATGCGGAAGCCGCCGCGCCGCAGGCGCTGGCGTTCAACCATCTGGGGCTCGACGGCTTTTCAGATGGTAAGGCAGAGATTACGGATCGGCTAACCAGCGGAAAATTCTCGCTGCGGCCCGACATCGTCGTCAACGCCACCGGCGCCTGGATCGACATCACGAACGGCCTGATAGCCAAAAATCCGCAGCCGCTGATCGGCGGGACGAAGGGTTCGCATCTGGTCATCGACAATGACCGCCTGCGCAACGCGCTGGGCGACAACATGGTGTATTTCGCCAATCGCGAGGGCAGGGTCTGCATCCTGTTCGTGCATCTCGGCCAGGTGCTGGCGGGCTCGACCGACATCAGCGTCGAGACGCCTGAGGGCGTGCGCTGCGAGACTGACGAGGCCGACTATATTCTCGCGTCGGTGCGCGAGGTGTTTCCGAGCATTGGCATCGCGCCGCAGGAGATCGTCTTTCGGTTCGCCGGCGTGCGGCCGCTGCCGCGCAGCAATGCCGGCGTCAACGCCGAGATATCGCGCGACCATCAATGCGACTGGCTGCCGGAACAAGCTGGGCGCCCGCCGGTGCTGAGTCTGGTCGGCGGAAAATGGACCACCTTTCGCGCCTTTGGCGAGCAGGCGGCCGATCTTGTGCTGCAACCACTCGGCCGCAAGCGCACCGTGTCCACGCAGAATCTGAGGATCGGCGGCGGCCGCGACTATCCGACTGAAACCAATGCGCGCCGGGACTGGATCGCCGACGCCGTCGCACGCAGCGGACTTCCGGCGGCGCGGATCTCTGTCCTGCTCGACCGCTACGGAACGAAAGCGGCGGCTCTTGCCGTCCATCTCGGCGGCGAAGGCGACGAACCGCTTGCGAGCCTGCCGGCCTATGGCCGGGGCGAACTTGCGTATCTGGTCGTCCATGAACATGTCGCCACACTTGCCGATCTCGTGCTGCGCCGCACCGCGATCGCGCTCAGGGGCGAGTTGTCGCTCGACGCGGTCGAGGAGATCGCCGGCCTCACGGCATCGGCGCTTGGCTGGGGCGAGGAGCGCCGCGTTGCGGAAATCGAGGCGCTGATTACCCATCTCGAAGACTTTCACGGCGTCGGCAGGGCCGCGCTGGAACACCGCAACCGGAGGCAAGACCATGTACCAGTCGAAAAAAGTCCGCATGAACCGGCTGTTCGGAAACGGCAGATGTCTTGACGTCGCCATCGACCACGGCGTCTGCAACGAGCCGTCCTTCCTCGACGGGCTGGAGGATATGGGAAAAGTGGTGCGGCTGTTGGCTGAGGCCGGGCCGGACGCCATCCAGATGAATTATGGGCAGGCGGACCTGCTGCAGGACCTGCCGGGCAAGCAGAAACCCGCGCTGGTCATGCGCATCGACATGGGCAATCCGTATAACCGCACGCGGCATCGTGAGATGTGGGCGGTGCTGCAGAACGCCCATGACCCGATCGCGCCGGCGCTGCGGATGGATGCGGCCTGCGTGGTCGTCAATTTGTTCATGCTGCCGGACGAGCCGGGCCTGTTCAAACAATGCGTCGAAAATATTTCTCGCGTAAGCCAGCACTGCGAGAAATACGGCATGCCGCTGATGATCGAGCCGCTGGTGATGCAGCCCAACAGCGAGCGTGGCGGCTATCTGGTCGACGGCGACGCCGAAAAGATCGTCACCCTGGTGCGGCTGGCGCGCGAGATGGGCGCCGACATCGTCAAGGCCGACCCGACCACCGATCCCGGGGATTTCCACCGCGTCGTCGAGGCGGCGCGCTGTCCTGTGCTGGTGCGCGGCGGCGGCAAGGCTGACTTGCGCCAGGTCTTCGCCAACTCCCATGCACTGATGCGGCAGGGCGCGCACGGCATGGTCTATGGCCGCAACATCTACCAGCACGCCGACCCGGCTCGCGTCGTGCGCGCACTGATGGCGATGATCCACGATGGCGTGGATGACGCCGAGGCGTGGCGGATTTATTCAGACGGGAAGTGATGGTGGTGGCTGTTACTCTTGGCAGTGTGCGCCACGGCTTACCCTCCCCCTTGTGGGGAGGGTCGGCGAGCGGGCTGAGCGCAGCGAAGTCCGGGAGACGGGGTGGGGGTTCTCGTTCCAGTCTTCTCTTGATTCTGCCGCACCCCCACCCCGCGTCGCAAAAGCCGCCTTGCGGCATTTGCTCCGCGACCCTCCCCACAAGGGGGAGGGTGGGCCGGCCGCAGCGCGGCGGCCAAACACGAAAGCCTAATTTATGACCAAATACCTCCTCGGCCTCGATGCCGGCAACACGGTGGTTAAGGCCGTGCTGTTCGATCTCGACGGCAATGTGGCCGGCAGCGCCTCGACGGAGGGCCGGTCGCGCCAGCCCGAGCCCGGGCATGTGGAGCGCGACATCGCCGAGCTTTGGCGCGGCGCGGCGGATGTGATCGCGCGGTGCCTGGATGAGGCGGGTGCGCAGGGGGCGGATGTCGCCGCGGTCGGAACCGCCGGCCATGGCAACGGGCTCTACCTGCTCGACAAGCAGAACCAGCCGCTGCTCGGCATCCAGTCGATCGATACCCGCGCCGTCGACCTTGCGACGGAACTGCGGGCGGATGGGCGGGGCGAGCGGCTCTACGCCCAATGCCTGCAAAAGCCGTGGCCGTCGCAGACCGCGACCTTGCTGGCCTGGATCAAGCGATATCGCCCCGACCTCTACGCACAGGCGGGGACCGCGTTCCTGTGCAAGGACGCGCTGACCTTCATGCTGACGGGCGAGCGCGTTAGCGATTTTTCCGACATGAGCGGCTGCGGCCTGCTGCGGCTGCCGGAGTGCCGCTACGACGCGGCGCTGCTGGACGGTTATGGCATTGGCGAGGCGCTGCACCTGTTGCCGGACCTCGTGCAGTCCGACCACGTTGCCGGCCGGGTGACGAGCGAGGCGGCCGCGCTTACCGGGCTGGCCGAAGGCACGCCGGTGGCGGCGGGTTTCTTCGACGTTATTTCGTCGATGATCGGCGCCGGCACGATTTTGCCCGGCGAGGCGGCGATCGTCGCCGGCACGTGGAGCATCAACCAGGTGATCCTCGAAAGCCCCCTGGTCGACGACCGCATTTTCCATGCCTCGACCTGGCGGCCGGGCCGGTACGTTTCGATCGAATCCAGCGCGACGTCGGCCGTCAACCTCGAATGGTTCGTGCGCGAATTCGTCGACGGGCATGGCGCCGAGGCCTATGACCAATGCAACGCGCTGGTCGCATCGGTCGAACCAGGCGCCGGCCTGCCGCTGTTCCTGCCGTTCCTCTACGGCTCGGCGACGCAGCCCAACGCGCGCGGCGCCTTCCTCGGTCTGTCGGGATGGCACGGCAAGGCGGAGATGCTGCACGCGATCTATGAAGGCGTCATCTTCGAGCACCGGCGCCATATCGAAAGGCTGCGCGCCGCCGGCGCCCGTTTCGACAAGGCGAGCCTGTCGGGCGGCGGTTCGCGCAGCGAGGTGTGGTGCCAGATGTTCGCCGACCTGCTCGATCTCAAGGTGACGGTCGCCGACTGCATGGAGACCGGCGCGTTGGGCGCGGCGATTGCCGGCGGTGTCGCGGCGGGCCTGTTCCCCGATCTCGACGCCGGGGTCTCGCGCATGGTCTGCGTTAAAACAGCGTACAATCCGCGTCCTGAGCGGAAGGCCCTTTCCGACGCGCGCCACCGGCTCTATCGTGGCCTCGCCGAAACCCTGCCGGAACGCTGGGCGGCATACGGGGAGGAGGCACGTTCCGGTGACGGACAGGCTTGATCTGGGGTCCTACGACTACATCATCGTCGGGGCTGGTTCCGCTGGCTGCGTGCTTGCCAACCGGCTGAGTGCCGCACCCGGCAAGCGTGTGCTGCTGCTGGAGGCGGGGGGCTCCGACAACTACCACTGGATCCACATTCCGGTCGGCTACCTCTATTGCATGGGCAACCCGCGTACCGACTGGGGTTACAGCACGGTTGCCGAGCCCGGCCTGAACGGCCGCTCGCTTGCCTATCCGCGCGGAAAGGTGATGGGCGGCTGCTCGTCGATCAACGGCATGATCTACATGCGCGGCCAGGCGGCCGACTACGACCATTGGCGCCAGCTCGGCAATCCCGGCTGGGGCTGGGACGACGTGCTGCCGCTGTTCCGCAAATCCGAGGATCACCAGAGTTTTTCCGGACCGTTTCACGGCCAGGGCGGAGAATTGCGGGTCGAGCGGCAGCGGCTGTCCTGGCCGATCCTCGATGCGGTGCGCCAGGCGGCAGAGGAACTCGGCGTGCCGCAGGTGGACGACTTCAACGCCGGCGACAATTTCGGCTCGTCCTATTTCGAGGTCAACCAGAAGGCCGGTTTCCGCTTCAACGCGGTGCGCGCCTTCCTGAAGCCGGTGCGGCATCGCAAGAACCTGACGGTGATGACCGGCGCGCATGTCGAGCGCATCCTCTTCGACGGCAGGCGGGCGACGGGGCTGGAATTGCGGCTGGCGGGAAAGCCGGCGCGGGCAGGCGTGACGGGCGAACTCGTGCTCACCGCCGGGGCGATCGGCACGCCGCAGCTTCTGCAATTGTCCGGCGTCGGCGCGTCGGCCCTGCTCGACCGGCACGGCATCCCGGTTGTCGCGGATGTGCCCGGCATCGGCGAGAATTTGCAGGATCATCTGCAGATCCGCACCGCCTTCCGCATCAGCGGCGCGATGACGCTGAACGAGCGGCAGGCGAAATTGACCGGCAAGGCGATGATCGCGCTGGAATATGCGCTGCGCCGCACGGGTCCGATGTCGATGGCGCCGAGTCAACTCGGCATCTTCATGCGCTCCGACGAGCGTTTTGCCACGCCCAACATCGAGTTCCACGTGCAGCCTTTGTCGCTGGAGAAATTCGGCGAGCCGCTGCATTCCTTTCCCGCGGTCACCGTGTCGGTCTGCAACCTCAGGCCGCAGTCGCGCGGCCATGTGCGGATTTCCTCGGCTGATCCGTTCCGCCAGCCCGACATCGCCCCGAACTACCTGTCCACCGAAGACGACCGCGCGGTGGCGGCCGATTCGATCCGCATCGCGCGGCGGTTGATGGCGACGAAGCGCATGCTCGAATACGACCCGCGCGAATTCAAGCCGGGGCCGGAGATCACCGGGCCGGAGGAATTGGCGAAGGCGGCGGGCGACATCGCCACCACCATCTTCCATCCGGTCGGCACGGCGCGGATGGGCACGGACGCCAACGCGGTGGTGAGCCCCGACCTGAAGCTGCGCGGCTTCGAGGGGGTGCGGATTGCGGATTGCTCGGTCATGCCGACGATCGTGTCGGGCAACACGCACGCGCCGGCGGTGATGATCGGGGAGAAGGCGGCTGAGATGATGCTATAGGCTGACGATCCGCTTCACCCCCACCCCTAACCCCTCCCCACACAAGGGGGAGGGGGACCTTGCGGCCGCTGTGCTGCACAAGACCATCGGCGACTGCCACCTAGCGGAGACGCGAGCGAGTCCCCCTCCCCCTTGTGGGGAGGGGTTAGGGGTGGGGGTAAGTGCCAGCGAGGATATCAGGCAGCCAGCGCGAAAAATTCCGAAAAAAGCCTCTTGTCTCTCTAGCTGCTAGAGGAATTAGGCATGCTCCCGACACGTTGTGCGAGAGCATTTGCCATGAATGAAATTATCAGGAGCAGCCGGTTCCGGGTCGAGGGCATGGATTGCGCGGCCTGCGCGGCCAAGATCGACAAAGCGGCGCGGCGCGTCGACGGCGTCGAGGATGTGTCGGTGTCGGTGACGGCCGGCACGATGACCGTCGGCCACCGCGCCGAGACCGATCTGGAGGCGCTGGCGCGAAAAGTGACCAGCCTGGGCTACAAGGTGGCGCCGCTGCCGGCCCGTGCCGCGAAGGCGCCGGCCGAGGACCATGACGGATGCGGTTGCGGCCATGACCACAATGACCATGGCGACGCCCATGATCATACGCACGGTCATGGGCACGATCATGATCATGGCCACGATCACGCGAAAGACGGCAGGCACGATCATGCGGATCATCATGATCACGATCATGCCGACGGCTCCGAGCACGAGCATTCCCAAAAGCACGGCCACGATCACGACAAGCCCGGCGCGGCAGTCGCGGCCAACGACGCTTCCGGCCTGCACGGTCACGATCCCGGCCCGGCGGAGGGCCCATGGTGGAAGACCGCCAAGGCGCGCCTGACCATCGCCTGCGGCGCGGCACTTGCGGCGGCCTATCTGATCGGTCAGGTCTTTCCGCAATATGACACGATCCTGTTCATCGCCGCGATGGCGGTCGGGCTGATCCCGATCGCGCGGCGCGCTGTGATGGCGGCCGTCAACGGCATGCCGTTCACCATCGAGACGCTGATGACGGTGGCGGCCGTTGGCGCGGTAATCATCGATGCCGGCGAGGAAGCAGCGGCGGTGGTGTTCCTGTTCCTGGTCGGCGAATTCCTGGAAGGCGTTGCCGCAGGACGGGCGCGGGCCGGCATCCGGGCATTGGCCTCGCTCGTGCCGAAGACGGCGTTTTTAGAGAAGGACGGGCGCACGACGGAAGTGCCGGCCGAAAGCCTTGCGGTGGGGGCGACGATCCTGGTGCGGCCGGGCGACCGCGTGCCGGCCGACGGCGAGATCCTGTCAGGCGAAACCTCGGTCGACGAATCGCCGGTGACCGGGGAATCCGTGCCGAAGCGCATGGTGCCGGGCGACAGCGTGCGGGCCGGCACGATCAACCAGGACGCGGCGATCCGCGTGCGGGTGACGGCGGCAGCGCAGGACAACACGATCTCGCGCATCATCCAGATGGTCGAGCAGGCGCAGGAATCGAAGGCGCCGACCGAACGCTTCATCGACAGCTTTTCCCGCTATTACACGCCGGGCGTGATGGTCGTGGCGGCGCTGGTCGCCATCGGTCCCCCGCTGGCCTTCGGCGGCGTCTGGGACGAGTGGATCTACAAGGGCCTGGCGATCCTGCTGATCGGCTGCCCCTGCGCGCTGGTGATCTCGACGCCGGCGGCGATCGCCGCCAGCCTTTCCGCCGGCGCGCGGCGCGGCCTTCTGATGAAGGGCGGCGCGGTGCTGGAGACGCTGGGCAAGGTGACCAAGGTCGCCTTCGACAAGACCGGCACGCTGACGGCCGGCAGGCCGGTGGTCACCGACGTCGTCGCGGTCGAAAAGAGCGAGGCCGCGGTGATCGAAAGCGCGGCGTCCCTGGAAGTCGGCTCCAGCCATCCGCTGGCGCTGGCGATCCTCGGCGAGGCGAAGCGCCGGGGCATCGAGGCGCGCTCGGCGGCGGATACGCGAGCCATCGGCGGCGAGGGTGTTGTCGGCAAGGCGGGCGGCGTGGACCTTTTCCTCGGTTCGCCGCAGGCGGCGGAAAAGCGCGCGCCTCTCGCGGACGACCTCAAGACCCGCATCGCCGCGCTCAACGACGAGGGCAAGACGGTGTCCGTGCTGCTGGAAGGCGGACGGCTCGCCGGGTTGATCGCCATGCGCGACGAACCACGCGAGGACGCCGTTGCCGGCATCCAGGCGCTGAAGGAACTCGGCATATCCGCGGTGATGCTGACCGGCGATAACCGTCGCACGGCGGCGGCGATTGCCGGAAAACTCGGCATGGAGCCGCGCGCCGAACTGCTGCCTCAGGACAAGCAACGCATCGTCGGCGAATTGCGAAAGGCGGGCGAGATCGTCGCGAAAGTCGGCGACGGCATCAACGATGCGCCGGCGCTGGCCGCCGCCGACATCGGCATCGCCATGGGCGGCGGCACCGATGTGGCGCTTGAGACGGCGGACGCAGCCGCGCTCAATGCCCGTGTCAAGGATGTCGCGTCGATGGTGGCGCTGTCGCGGGCGACGATGGCCAACATCCATCAGAACATCGCGATCTCGCTCGGCTTGAAGGCGGTGTTCCTGGTAACCACCATCGCCGGCATCACCGGCCTGTGGCCGGCGATCCTTGCCGATACCGGCGCCACCGTGCTGGTCACCGCCAACGCCATGCGGCTGCTCGGCTGGCGTGGGCTGAAGTGACCGTTCTTTGACGGCGGTTGGGTAGATGGTCATCGCACCGAGGCTGACGCGGCCCTACTGCTTGCGGCAACATGGCCATGACTGCCCCCGGATACGGCCCATCCGGTAGGGGCAGCAACATTGCCGATCATCGCCCCATGCCATATCTATAGCGACTGGAGTTCTTGGAGGCCGCGATGCTGACCATCGGCGAATTGTCCCGGCGCACGGGCGTAAAAATCCCGACCATCCGCTATTACGAGCAGATGGGGCTGATGACGGCGGCGGAGCGCTCGGAGGGCAACCAGCGGCGCTACGGCACCGAGGAGCGGGACCGGCTCTCCTTTATCCGCCATGCCCGCGACCTCGGCCTGACCATCGATGCCATCCGCGAGCTGATCGAGCTCAGCGCCCATCCCGACCGCCCCTGCGCCCGCGCCGACCGCATCGCCGCCGAGCAGCTGGAGGCGGTGCGCAAGAAGATCGAGAAGCTGCGGCGGCTGGAGCAGGAGCTGGAGCGGATCACCACGCACTGCCACGTCGATCAGGTGCGCGACTGCTACGTCATCCGCGCGCTCGCCAATCACGATTTGTGCGAGGCGGAGCATTGATGATGTGACGACCCGCTCTTGCCGTTGTTGCGTCGACTGCCTGAGCTCATGGCGCATGACCTGTCAGCACATGTTTGTCGCGGCCGGTAGCGTTGCGGCACAGCCGGCCGTCGAACTTGTTCGAGGGGACGATGCCATGTTGCGCCGTCCCACCGCGATCGCCTAAAGCCGGTCGACTGACAAGGGCGGCGCGCGGTGCATGGTTGAACTCTGGATTCCGATAACCGTCGGCGCGGCGTTCCTGCAGAACCTGCGATCGGCCGTTCAGAAACATCTCAAGGGCGTGATGGGCACGACGGGGGCGACCTTCGTGCGCTTCGGTTTTGGCGTGCCGTTCGCAGTCGGCTTCGTGGCGCTGCTGCATCTCGGCTTCGGCTATCGGCTGCCGGCGCCGAACCCGACCTTCTTCGCCTGGTCACTGTTCGGCGGGCTTGCCCAGATCGCCGGCACCTTCCTGCTGGTCCATCTGTTCTCCTTTCGCAATTTCGCGGTCGGCACGGCCTATTCGCGCACGGAGCCGGCGCAGGCGGCGCTGTTCGGCCTGCTGTTCCTCGGCGAACGCGCCACGCCGGGCGTGCTTATGGCCATCGCCATCAGCGTCTTCGGCGTCATGCTGATCTCGGTGGCGCACATGGCGTTCAGCCTGCGCACGCTGGTCACCTCGCTGTTTGCCCGCAACGCACTGATCGGGCTCGCTTCCGGCACGGCCTTCGGCGTGTCGGCGGTCGCCTATCGTGCGGCGTCGCTGTCGCTGGGCGGGCCGAACTTCATCATGCAGGCGGCCTTCACGCTCATCCTGGTGATCGTTTTCCAGACCGTCTTGATGCTCGCCTGGATGCTGCTGCGCGACCGCTCCGAACTCGGCCGCATCGCAAGGGCCTGGAAGCCGGCGCTGTTCGTCGGCATGGTCGGTGCGTCGGCCTCATTCGGCTGGTTCACGGCGATGACGCTGCAGCAGGCGGCGATCGTCAAGGCGCTGGCGCAGGTCGAGATGATCTTCACCTTCGCGTCCTCGGTCTTCTTCTTCAAGGAGAGGATCAACCGGCTGGAGATTGCCGGCTGCGTGCTGATCGTTTTCGGAATTTTAACGCTGATCGCAATCGGCTAGCCGTGATTTGCGCTGGCAGGGCACCACATGGCATGGTTTTCGCTCTTTGTTCAGCAAGTGTCCCGAAATCAGGGGGCACGACGCAAACTGAACCATGTTCCGGAGCGAATTCATGGCCCCCAATCGAATTGCCCCCCAGGCAACGCGTCGTACGATTCTCCAGGCGTTGCTGTCCGTCCCTGCCTTTGCGCTGTTCATCGCGCATAAAACCCCTTCCAGGGAACAGCCCGCCGACGAGCTCGTCGAGGTTAATGGCTGGATCCTGAAGAGGAGTGAGTTGGCATGATATTCGAGAATTTCGAGGGATTCGGCGCTTCCGGCTTCAAGCCGAGGGTCATCCTGATCGGATCGGGCCCGGCCGGCGTAACGATTGCCCGCAAACTCGCCGCCGCCGGCATTCCGGTCGCGATCTTCGAGGCCGGGAAGGCCGACCTCACCGAGGAATCGCAGGACATCTACAAGGGCAAGACGGTCGGAGATTATTATTTCGACCTCGACGTGACTCGACTGCGTTATTTCGGCGGTTCTTCCAACCACTGGGCCGGATGGTGCCGGGTCATGGACGCAATCGATTTCGAGCCGAAGGCCTGGGTTCCCGACACCGGCTGGCCGATCCGCCGCACCGACATCGAGCCTTATCTTGCCGAGGTGCACGACATCCTCGACCTTGTGTCATTTCAGGACGACGTGCCCATTTCCGACGACATCCGCTGGGTGCAGCTGATCAAGAGCCCGGCTGTACGCTTCGCCGAGAAGTACCGGGCTGAGATCGAGGAAAGCAGGAACATCGCGCTCGTGCTGGACACCTACGTGACCAGGCTGGAAGGCGACGGAACGAAGGTCACCGGTGCGCATGTCTGGTCCGCCGGCAAGGACCAGGGCGTGGCGACGGCGGATTATTACATCCCTTGCACCGGCGGGCTGGAGAACTCGCGGCTTCTCCTGTGGTCTAACGAGCAGTCGAACGGCGGGGTGGTGCCGCATGCCGAGGCGCTCGGCAAATACTGGATGGAGCACCCGCAGTTCGAGGGCGGCAACGCCATAATGAACAATCCGGACCAGTTCCAGATGGACGCCGTCTCGGAAGCCTTCTTCTCGCCGACGCAGGAGGCGATGGAACGCGAGCAGATCATGAATTTCGGCATCCGCTTCATCACCATGCCCTATCGCGGGGCGAAGTGGCTGGTGGCCGAGCTTGCCTGTGTCGCGCCGGAAACCGCCGAATGGGTTTCGAGCGGCGTTGGCGGCAATCTGCGCTGCGCTGCGCAGCTGGTCATGGGCTGGGAGCAGGCGCCGCGCGCCGACAATTTCATCGCGCTGTCGGCGACCGACAAGGATGCGCTGGGCATCCCGCGCCTCGAACTCCACTGGAAGAAGAGCGAACTCGAGCACCGCACCCTGCTGCAAGGGCTGCGGTTGTTCGGCAAGACGCTTGCCGAGAAGGACTATGGCCGCGTCCGCATCGACGAATGGGTGCTGAACAACGATCCCTACCCGACAGACCAGGAGCTTGCCGGCCACCACCATATGGGCGGCACGCGCATGGGTGAGGACCTTGCGAAAAGCGTCGTCGACCGCAACCAGCAGGTCCATGGTATGGCGAACCTCTATGTCGGCGGCTCGTCGGTGTTCGCGACGTCGGGCCAGTGCAACCCGACGACGACGATCGTGGCGCTGAGCTGCCGGCTCGGCGATCACCTCGCCAAGCGCATCGGCCAGAGCGCCATGGTGCAGTAGGTTTTGAGGAGAGGCTTCCGCGCGGTCCGCCAGTCTGGGCGGAGCGCCGGCGGGAAGCCCGGACTGCGGAAAACTTTCATTGTTCCGCCTTCTACTTCGAGAGGGGGCTTCGGCCCCCATTTCTTTTTGATTCCGGACCGGCTACGTCTACCAACACTTCGCCGACAAGCGCTGGGATGGAGCCGTTATGAGTTCTTGGACGTCCGGATACATGTCTGAGGTCGCCTATACGGCCGGCTTCTATCGGGAACTGACCCCGGCCATGCTGGAACTTGCCGCACTTGGCAAGTCGACGCTGACGACGCAGGCGACCACGCCGCTGGCCATGTGCGAGCTGGGCTGCGGCCGCGGCGTTTCCACCAACGTGCTGGCCGCCGCCAATCCGCACAGCCAGTTCTACGCCACCGACTTCAATCCGGCGCATATCGTCGAGGCGCGGGCGCTGGCGAACGCCGCGGGCTCGAAGAACGTCCATTTCTTCGATTCGAGCTTCGCCGAATTCCTTGACGAGCCGAGCCTGCCGCAATTTGACATCATCGCGCTGCACGGCATCCTGTCATGGATCAACGAGGCCAACCGGCGCACCATCGTCGCCTTCATCGCGAAGCACCTGAAGCCGGGCGGGCTGGCCTACGTGTCCTACAATTCCATGCCCGGCTGGTCTTCGGCGGCGCCGCTGCGCCGGCTGATGATGGAATTCGGATCGCTGCACGCCGACAGTGCCTTCACCAGGCTTGGCAAGTCGCTCGACATGCTGAGCAAGTTGAAGGAAGCCAACGCCCGCTATTTCGCCGCCAGCCCCGGCGTTGCCGAGCGCCTGGAAAAGTTCAAGACGCAGAACAAGAACTACCTCGTCCACGAATTCATGAACGAGGACTGGCACCCCTTCTACCACAAGGACGTGGCGCGCGAATTCTCCGAGGCGAAGCTGAACTTCCTCTGCTCGGCGCATCTGCTGGATCATGTCGACGCGCTGAACATGACCGAGGCGCAGCGCAATTTCCTCAACGAGATCGAGGACATCGCGCTACGCGAGACGACGCGCGACTACATCGTCAACCAGCAGTTCCGGCGCGATATCTTCATCAAGGGCGCCGTGCCGCTTGGCCTGTTCCCGGCGCGCGAGCGCTGGCAGGAGGCGCGTTTCGCGCTGTCGATCAACCGCGCCGACGCGCCGACCAAGGTGACGGGCGGTCTCGGCGAGGCGGCTATGCAGCAGGAAGTATACGGGCCTTTCCTAGACGCGCTGGCGTCAGGCCCGAAGACGCTGCGGGCCATGCAGGCGGTTCCCGGGATCGCCGAACTGGGATGGGCGCGTATCATCCAGGCGCTGCTGGTGCTGGTGGGATCGGGGCATGTCCAGCCTTGCCTCGACGAGAAGAACGACGGCAAGCGCCGCGAATCCACCCGCCGCTTCAATCGCGCGGTGATGGAGAACGCGCGGCATTCGGCCGATATCCAGGCGCTGGCATCGCCGGTTACCGGCGGCGGCATCGGCGTCGACCGCTTCGAGCAGCTGTTCCTGCTGGCGCGGCTCAACAAGCAGGCCGACGTGCCGGCCTTCGTCTGGCAAATCCTCTCCATGCTCGGCCAGCGGCTGCTGCGCGAGGGCGTGGCGATCGAGACGCCGGAGCAGAACCTCGAGGAGCTGCGCACACGCCATGCGACGTTCCTGGAGAAGCGCCTGCCGGTGTTCGAGCAGCTCGGGCTGACCTGACGGGAGGGACGTCCGGTGCTGACCTATATCTATTTCGGCACCAACGATCTCGAGCGGGCGACCCGCTTCTACGATGCCGCGCTGGCGCCACTCGGCATGCGGCGCTGCGTAACCAATGATCCGCAATGGGACAGCGTTTCCGCCGGCTGGGGCACCTATGAGGAGAATGGCCTCAGCGAACTCGCCTTCTGGATCGGCAAGCCATTTGACGGCGGGAAGGCTACGGTGGGAAACGGCAGCATGGTTGCCTTCAGGGCGCGGTCATGGGCCGAGGTGGATGCGTTCCATGCCGCAGCGCTTGCCCATGGCGGCGCCGACGAGGGTGCGCCGGGTTTGCGCCAACACTATGCGCCGGATTTTTACGCGGCTTACGTCCGTGATCCCGACGGCAACAAAGTTGCCGCGGTTTGTCGAGGGATCACGGCACCGGCGTGATTGGTGACGGCAGGCTCTTGCCCGCGCCTCCAAGGCGGCACGAAAGCAACTTTCAGCGCATGGTCTGTCCGTTGCCGTCGAAGCGGTATGTCTTCGCAGGGTCCGGCGTGGCATAGAGCGTGGCGCCAGGCTCGGCATTGTACACGCCAAAAATGCGCGCCGTGATCAGCCCGGCCTTCTCGCAGTCGAGATAGAGGTTGGTGTCTGCGCCGAGATGTTCGGCATGCACGACGGTCCCTTTCCAGGCTCCCGATGAGGCATCGACGGTCAGATGCTCGGGCCGCACCCCGACGGTCTTCGCCTGCGCCTCGCCGAGCCGCGCGCCGTCGACGAAGTTCATTTTCGGCGAGCCGATGAAGCCGGCGACGAACTCGTTGGCCGGGTTGTTGTAAAGGTCCATCGGCGCGCCGACCTGTTCGATCTTGCCTGCGTTCAGCACCACGATCTTGTCGGCCAGCGTCATCGCCTCGACCTGGTCGTGGGTGACGTAGATCATCGTCGCCTTCAGCCGGCGATGCAGTTGTGCGATCTCCAGCCGCGTGTTGACGCGCAACGCCGCATCAAGGTTCGACAGCGGCTCGTCGAACAGGAACAGCTTTGGTTCACGCACCACGGCGCGGCCGATGGCGACGCGCTGGCGCTGGCCGCCGGACAGCTCCGCCGGCCGCCGATGCAGGTACGGCTCCAACGACAGCATGGCCGAGGCGATGCCGATGCGCTTGTCGATCTCGGCTGTCGGCGTTTTCGCCTGCTTCAGGCCGAGCCCCATATTGTCGCGCACGGTGAGATGCGGATAGAGCGCATAGGTCTGGAACACCATGGCGATGCCACGCTTGGCCGGCGGCGTGTTGACGACGTTGACGCCGTCGATCAGCACTTTTCCGGAAGTCGCATCCTCCAGCCCGGCGATGACGCGCAGCAAGGTCGACTTCCCGCAGCCGGACGGGCCGACGAACACGACGAATTCGCCATCGTCGACCTTGAGGTCGATGCCTTTCAGCACGTCGACCTTGCCGAAGGATTTTTTCACGTTCTCGATGGTCAGCGAGCCCATGGGCGTTCCTTCAGAGCAGGTTGGGCCGCGCGATATGGGGTCGCGCGTGTCAGATTGTTCGGGAAAGGAAGGGTCACTTCACCGCTCCCGAAGTTATGCCGCGGATGAGCTGCCGCGAGAAGATCAGGTAGAGAATCAGCACCGGCAGGATGGCGAGCGACAGCGCCGCCAGTACCGCGTTCCAGTTGGTGACGAACTGGCCGATGAAGATCTGCGCGCCGAGCGTAACCGTCTTGGTGCCTTCGGAGGGGGCGAGGATCAGCGGGAACCAAAGGTCGTTCCAGATCGGGATCATGGTGAACACCGCGACCGTCGCCATCGCCGGGCGCACCAGCGGCAGCACGAGCCGGAAGAAGATGCGGTATTCCGACAGGCCGTCGATGCGGCCGGCGTTCTTCAGATCGTCCGATACGGTCTTCATGAATTCCGACAGGATGAAGACGCAGAGCGGCAGGCCCTGCGCGGTGTAGACCAGGATCAGCGCCGTCAGCGTGTTGACCAGCCCGCTCGCCACCATCAATTGCAGGATCGCCACGGTGCCGAGGCGGATCGGGATCATGATGCCGAGCGCCAGATAGAGGCCGGTCATCGTGTTGCCGCGAAAGCGATATTCGGACAGCGCGAAGGCGGCCATAGCGCCGAACAGGATGACGAAGAACAGCGAGCCGACAGTGACGACAAGGCTGTTCTGGAAATACTGGATGAAGTCGCCCTGCGCCATGACGGTCGTGTAGCCAACTGGATCGAAGGTTTCTGACGTCGGGAAAGAGAGCGGCGAACGGAAGATCGCATTGCGCGACTTGAAAGAGTTGATGACGATCAGCACCACGGGGAATAGCGCGATGACCGTGTAGGCGATCAGCACGGCATGGGCAGCTGTTGAGCGCAGAGGGGACGAGGTGGCGCGGCTCATGGCGCTTTCCCTACCCTCCCCCTTGTGGGGAGGGTCGCGGAGAAAGCCGAGCGGAACGCGAGGATTTTGATGCGGGGTGGGGGTTCGTAGAGCACGGCCCGGCAGCCCCCACCCCGTCTCGCAAACTCCACTTCGTTTGGTCCGCTCGCCGACCCTCCCCACAAGGGGGAGGGTAAGGCGCGAGCGTATGAAGCATGTTCCATCTCCACCCCTTCAGAACTGATACCGACGCAAACGCGTCTGGATGGCGAAGAGATAGACGCAGACGCCGGCCAGGATGATGAAGAACATCATGGTAGCGATGGCCGCGCCCATGTTCGGGTCGCCGAGTTGCAACTGGAAACCGAAGAAGGCGCGGTAGAGGAAGGTGCCCAGAATGTCGGTGGAGAAATTAGGACCGGCCAGCGCCCCCTGCGCCGTGTAAATCAGGTCGAAGGCGTTGAAATTGCCGACGAAGGTGAGGATCGAGATGATGCCGATTGACGGCAGGATCAGCGGCAGCTTGATCTTCCAGAACTGCGAAAGGCCGGTGATGCCGTCGCATTCGGCGGCCTCGATCACCTCGTCGGGGATCGACAGCAGCGCCGCGTAGATCAGCATCATCGGGATGCCGATGAACTGCCAGACCGAAATCAGGCTGAGCGTGGTCAGCGCGTATTCCTCCTTGCCGAGCCACGGCGTGAACAGGCTCTTCAGCCCGACCGAATCCATCAGGAACGGTGCCACGCCCCACAGCGGCGACAGAATCAGCTTCCAGACGAAGCCGACGATGACGAAGGACAGGATGGTCGGGATGAAGATCGCGGTGCGGTAGAAGGCGCGGAAGCGCAGTCTCGGGCTGGACAGCAGCGCGGCGAGCAGCACGCCGATCGGGTTTTGCACCAGCATGTGGATGATGAAGAACCAGACATTGTTGCCGAGCGCATTCCAGAAATTCACCGACCAGCGCGGGTCGCCGAACAGCATGCGGAAATTGTCGAGGCCGACGAAGACGAGTTTCTGGTCGATTTTCTGGAACAGCGATAGCTGCAGCGTGCCGGCGAGCGGCACGATCATGAACGCTGTGTAGACAAGCAATGCCGGCGCCAGAAACACCAGGATGTGCCAGCGGAAGGGTCGTTTGATTTCGCTGTCTTGATACGACATGCGTTCCCCGCTGAGCCATTGCTGCCCGGAAGAGCAGCCTAGTGCCGCCTGCCACTTGTTGGAAAGGGTATCGAGTGCGCGCCTTGCCTTCTCCCCTTGTGGGAGAAGGTGGATCGGCGCGCAGCGCCGAGACGGATGAGGGGTGTTGGACGATGTGTTCCCCTGGAACACCCCTCATCCGACCTCGCTTCGCTCGGCTACCTTCTCCCACAAGGGGAGAAGGTAAGCCTCTTCAGCGCCGCATCACTTCGCCGGCTTGTACCAGGCGTCGAGGCCCTTCTGCAGTTTCTCGCCAGCCACTTCCGGCGTATCGGTGCCGTTGATGACGTTGGCGGATTCCACCCAGGTCTCGTTCTCGAGGTTCGGCGTGCCGCGCGACAGGATCTGGTAGGTCGAGCGGATCGTCGGCTTGCACTTCTCGCGCCAGGAGACGAATTCCTGCGCCAGCGGGTCGGCCATCTTCACCGGTGTCGAGGACAGGCTGAAGAAGCCCGGCAGCGCGTTGGCGTAGATGTCGGCGAATTCCGGCGAGGCGACCCAGGTGAGGAAGGTCTTGGCCGCATCGGCGTTCGGGCTCTTGGCGTTCATGCCGATCGCGATGTCGGTATGGTCGGAGATGTAGCAGGTGTCTCCGGCCTTCTGGACCGGCGGCGGGAAGGCGCCCATCTTGAACTGGGCCTGCGTGTTGAAGCCCGAGATTTCCCACGAACCGGCCGGATAGATCGCGGCGCGGCCGAGCGTGAACAGGTTCTGGCTGTCGGGATAGGTCTGCGCCTCGAAACCGTCGCCGAGATAGGGCTTCCACTTGGCGAGCGTCGCATAGGGCTCGACCCAGTCCTTGTCGGTCAGTTTCTGCGTGCCCTTGATCAGCGCCAGCCGGCCTTCCTCGCCTTTCCAGTAGTTCGGGCCGATGTTCTGGTAGCCCATGGTGGCGGCTTCCCAGAGGTCCTTGGTGCCCATGGCGAGCGGGATGTAGGTGCCGTCGGCCTTGATCTTGTCGAGGGCGGCGAAGAAGTCGGCCTCAGTGGCCGGCACCGCGATGCCGAGCTTGTCGAAGGCGTCCTTGTTGTAGATGAAGCCGTGGATGACCGAGGCCATAGGCACGCAGAAGGTGGCCTTGCCGTCGTCGGTCTGCCAGGCCGATTTGGCGACGTCGGAGAAGTTTTCCATGCCCGGCAGCGCGGTCAGGTCGGCCAGATGCCCCTTGGTGTAGAGGTCGAGCGAGGCGTCGAAGGGACGGCAGGTGATCAGGTCGCCCGCCGAGCCGGCGTCGAGCTTGGCATTGAGAGCCGCGTTGTACTCGGTCGGCGCCGACGGCGCGAACACCACCTTGATGCCGGGGTTGGCCTTCTCGAAGGCGGGGATCAGCTTTTCCTGCCAGATGGCAAGATCGTCGTTGCGCCAGCTCTCGATGGTGAGTGTCTTGTCCTGCGCCAAGGCGATCCCGGCTGAGCCGAGGACGCTGGAGCCGAGCAGAAGCGCCGTCAAAAATTTCGTTTTCATGTGCAGTCTCCCTGTTTTGACCTGTTCAGGTTCCATTTTGACGAGAGCGGGTGCTCCCCTCTTCCAGACTGGCGAGCGCCGGCCGCAGCTTTTGGCCGGCTCCCGCCAGAATTTGGTCCGCGGCGGCGGCGTCCCTCGCGCCGGCCGCCAGCAGGATCGCGGTCTTCACCGAGCCGCCGGTCTTTTCCAGAAAGCCGCTTGCCTCGTCTTCCGAACCGCCGGCGATGGCCGAGACGATGCGCGCCGCGCGCTTGCGCAGCTTCATGTTGTCGACCCTGAGATTGACCATGTAGCCGTCATGGACATGGCCGAGATGCACCGCGACCAGCGTGGAAAACATGTTGAGCGCGATCTTCTGCGCCGTGCCGGCGCCCATGCGGGTCGAGCCCGCGACGATCTCCGGCGGCGTTGCGAGCACGATGCCGACGTCTGCGCGCATCACCAGCGGCGTGCCGGCATTGTTGGCGACGCCGACCGTTGCCGCGCCGCGCTTCGCCGCTTCCTCCAGCGCTCCGAGCGCATAGGGCGTCGTTCCGCTGGCCGACAGCGCGATGAGGCAGTCGCCGGCCGTCAGGCCGTTGTCCGCCACTTCTTTCGCGGCCTGCGCGGCATCGTCCTCCGGCGCGCCGGGAAGGTCAACGAAGGCGTCCCTGCCGCCGGCGATCAGCACCACGACGCGGTCATGCGGAATGCCGTAGGTGCCGGGCAGTTCCAGCGCGTCGGCAAGCGCCATCAGCGCCGAGCTTCCGGCCGCCGCATAAAACAGCCTGCCGCCGGATGCGAGCTTCCCGGCCGCGAGTTCGGCTGCCTGGGCGATCTCCAGGATGGCGCCTTGCACACTCCTGGCGGCTTCCACCTGGGCCTCGGCCAGCAGGCGCAGGATCGTGGCGGGCGGCTGCAGATCCAGCCCCTTCGCCTTCACGTTCACTGCTTCCGTCCCGGCAAGCGCCATCAGTTTTCCTCCATTAAGGCGACAATACCAAAAAAATACCACTTGTCCAGCGACGTTAACGGATTTTTCGGATGGCTACGTTACGCGACCGACAAATCGATTAAATTACAAGGATTTGATGCAATCGGCTCGCTTGCATAAATTAACGCTTGGATATTGGTATTTTATTGGTATCATAGCCGCAGAGGAGCATCCGCGTGGAACTGGTATTGGGCATCGATGGCGGCGGGACGAGCTGCCGGGCGGCGGTCGCGACCGCCGATGGGGCCATCCTGGGCCGCGCCAAGAGCGGCGCCGCCAACATCCGCACCGACCTGACCGGCGCCCGTTCCAGCATCGTCGAGGCGGCCCGCCTGGCCTTCGTGGAAGCGGGTCTCGACCCCGACCTGATCCCGAAGACGCCGGCGCTGTTGGGGCTGGCTGGCAGCAATGTCGGCACCTACCGGCAGCAGCTGGAGGCGATCCTGCCCTTCAGCCGCAGTGTTGTCGAGAGCGACGCGGCGATAGCCCTTGAGGGCGCGTTGGGCGCCGATGACGGCGCAATTGTTATCCTCGGCACCGGAACGGCCTATATGATGCGCCGCGCGGGTGTGGTGCGAACTGTAGGCGGCTGGGGGTTTCTTGTCGGCGACCAGGGCAGCGGCGCGCGCATCGGCCGCGACCTGCTCGAGGAGACGCTGCTCGCCTATGACGGCATCAGGCCCGACTCGCCGCTGACGAAGGCGCTGCTCGCCGTCTTCCGCGACAATCCCCGGGACGTGGTCGAGTTCACCACGACGGCCAAGCCGGGCGATTTCGGCGGCTTCGCGCCGATGGTGTTCGACCATGCCGAGAAGGGCGACATCGTCGCGCGGTTCATCCTGAAGCGTGCCGTCGCCGACATCGAAGCCTCGCTGGGCGTGCTGGGCTTGAAGGACGGCGAACCGCTTTGCCTGCTCGGAGGTCTGGCCGCGCTTTACGCCCCGCGGCTTTCGGCGGAACACCGGGCGCGGCTGCGCGACCCGTTGCAGGACGCGTTGGGCGGGGCGGTCTCGATGGCGGTCCGCCGGTTCGTTACGAGTGAGGCGGCGCATGGCTGACCTTGCCGAGCGCATCCAGAGCGCGGTCAGGGAAGCGGGTCAGAGCGGCGCGCCGCTCTATCTGAAACTCAAGCGCTCGATCGAGGATGCGGTTCGGCAAGGTGTGATCGGCCCGGGCGACGCCCTGCCGTCGGAACGCGATATAGCGACCAAGGCCGGCATTTCGCGCGTCACCGTGCGCAAGGCGGTTCAGGACCTGGTCAAGGGCGGTATGCTGGTGCAGCGGCACGGCTCCGGCACCTTCGTGGCGCGGCCGGTCGAGCGTGTCGAGCAGTCGCTGTCGCTGCTCACCTCCTTTACCGAGGACATGGCGCGGCGCGGCATGACGCTGCGTTCGGAATGGCTGGAGCGCGGCATCTATGCGCCGTCGCCGGACGAGATGATGGTGCTCGGCCTGTCCGCCAAGGAACAGGTCGCGCGCGTCAGCCGGCTGCGCATCGCCGACGGCACACCGCTGGCGATCGAGCGTGCCTCGCTGTCGACGGCGGCTCTGCCCGATCCGATGGCGGTGGGCTCGTCGCTTTATGCCGCGCTGGAAAAGACCGGCAACAGGCCGGTGCGCGCCGTGCAGCGCATTTCGGCGGCCAATCTGGGATCGGTCGACGCGCGCCTGCTCGACGTGCCGACCGGGGTGGCCGGGCTTCATATCGAGCGGATATCCTATCTGGCGACAGGCAAGGTGGTGGAATTCACGCGTTCGATCTATCGCGGCGATACCTATGATTTCGTGGCCGAACTCAGGATCGGCGGTTCAGAAGATGGGGTGAGCCCATGAACGACATGACCCATATGCGCCGCGAGGTCCTGGAGATTCCGGATGCGGCGGCGCGGCTGCTCGACGGCAGCGGCAAGATCCTGGCCGAGGCCGGCGCCGACATCCGCCGCCGCAACCCGCATTTTGTCGTGACGGTGGCGCGCGGTTCGTCCGATCATGCGGCGTCTTTCCTCAAATACGCGATCGAGCTGACAGCCGGCATTCCGGTGGCGTCGGTCGGGCCGTCGATCGCCTCGATCTATGGCGCAAAACTGCGTCTCGCCGGCACGGTCTGCCTGTCGATCTCGCAATCCGGCAAGAGCCCGGACATCGTTGCGATGTCAAAGCAGGCCAGGGCCGGCGGGGCGCTGACGGTGGCGCTGACCAACACGCCGGACTCGCCGCTGGCAAGGTCGGCCGACTATGCGATCGACATCCTCGCCGGGCCGGAACGCAGCGTCGCGGCCACCAAGAGCTTTGTGAACTCGGCGGTGGCCGGACTGGCGCTGATGGCGCATTGCACGGAGGATGACGGGCTGCTGGCCGCGCTGATCCGCTTGCCGGAGCAGTTGCGCGAGGCGGTCGGCTGCGACTGGATGGAGATCGCCGAGGCGCTGGAGGACGAGCAGTCGCTGTTCATCCTCGGGCGCGGGCCTTCCTACGCCATCGCCAGCGAGGCGGCGCTGAAGTTCAAGGAGACCTGCGGCATGCATGCCGAGGCCTATAGCGCCGCGGAGGTCATGCACGGTCCATTGGCGCTGGTCGGACCGGGCTTTCCGGTGCTGGCGCTGGCGGCGCGCGACGCCTCCGAGGCGTCCGTCGCCGAGACGGCCGACGCGCTGGCGGGGAAGGGCGCGGCGACCTTCGCGACCTCGCTGCGCACCGGCCAGGCGCGGAAATTGCCGCATGTCGCGACCGGCCATCCGCTGACCGATCCGCTGCCGCTGATCGTGTCTTTCTACGCCTTCGTCGAAGCCTTCGCCCGCCATCGCGGCCTCAACCCCGACGAGCCGCGCAATTTGCGCAAGGTGACGGAAACCCGTTGATGCAACGCTTCGCGATTTCCGCCCCACGCATTTTCGACGGCGTGATCTGGCATCGCGATGCCGCCATACTGGTACGTGGCGACGGCATCGAGGCGATTGTCCCGAAGGGCGAAGTCCCGGCCGGAGTGACGATTGCAGAGCGGGACGGCATGCTGGTGCCGGGTTTCGTCGACCTGCAGGTCAATGGCGGGGCCGGCGTGATGCTCAACGACCGGCAGGACGTGGACGCCATCCGCACCATCTGTGCCGCGCACGCGCCCTTCGGCACGACTGCGCTGCTGCCGACGCTGATAACCGACACGCCGGAAATCACGGCGCGCACCGTCGAGGCAGGCGTCGCTGCGGCGGAGGCCAAGGTGCCGGGTTTCGCTGGCCTGCATCTGGAAGGGCCACACCTCTCGCTGGCCCGCAAGGGCGCGCACGATCCCAAACTGATCCGGCCGATGGAAGATGCCGACCAGGCATTCCTGATCGCCGCGCGGAAAAAGCTTCCCGCCCTGCTAAGCACGGTCGCGCCGGAATCGGTGACGGCGGCAAGGATGACGGCGCTGTCGGAGGCGGGCGTCGTCGTCAGCCTGGGTCATTCGGACACGAGTTTCGCCACCGCAACCGCCTGCGCCGCCGCCGGCGCCACGATGGCCACGCATCTGTTCAACGCCATGAGCCAGATCGGCAACCGCGAGGCGGGATTGGCCGGCGCGGTCATCGACAATGGCGGCCTGTGGGCCGGGCTGATAGCCGACGGCATCCATGTCGACCCGGCGACGATCGGCATCGCGCTCAGGGCCAAGACCGGGCCGGCGAAAATCTTCCTGGTCACCGACGCCATGTCGACGATTGGCACGGATATGAAGTCGTTCACGCTGAACGGCCGCACCATCCGCCGCGAGAATGGACGGCTGACTTTGGCCGACGGCACGCTCGCGGGAGCCGATCTCGACATGATCTCGGCAGTGCGTTTCATGCATCGCAAGATCGGTCTGGAACTCGGCGAGGCGCTGCGCATGGCCTCGCTCTATCCGGCAGACGCTATGCGCCTTGCCCGCCATGGCAGGCTGAGGGCAGGTTCGCGCGCCGACATGGTGGCGCTTTCCGACAATATCGAGGTGCGCCGCGCCTGGATCGGTGGGGAAGAGGTTTTCTCCGCCGTCGCGTAGTCGCTTCGCGGCTGTCCGGCTGCGAGCCAGGAGGGGGTGTTATGCCGCCTCGTCGGCCGTGCTGCGGATCGCCTCGATGTTGGCGCGGTAGGCCGCCTCGGTCCCGCCCTTGAACACGGCCGAGCCGGCAACCAGTACATTGGCGCCGGCTTTCACCACCAGCGGCGCGGTGTCCGGTGCGATGCCGCCGTCGACCTCGATGTGGATCGGCCGGCTCCCGACCAGCGCTTTCACCCTCGCGATCTTCTCCAGCATTTCCGGAATGAACGCCTGGCCGCCGAAGCCTGGATTGACGGTCATCACCAGGATCAGGTCCAACTGGTCGAGCACGTTCTCGATGGCTGCCACCGGCGTTGCCGGGTTGAGCGACACGCCCGCCTTCTTGCCGAGGTGCTTCACTGTCTGCAGCGAGCGGTGGAGATGCGGGCCGGCCTCGGCATGAACTGTGATGATGTCGGCGCCGGCCTCGGCGAAGGCGGCGAGATAGGGGTTGGCCGGGGAAATCATCAGGTGGCAGTCGAACACCTTGTCGGTGCGGTTGCGGATCGCCTTCACTATCGGAGGACCGAAGGTGATGTTGGGCACGAAATGGCCGTCCATCACGTCGAGATGCACCCAGTCGGCGCCAGCCTTGACGACCGTCTCGACCTCGTCGCCGAGCCGCGAGAAATCGGCCGAAAGAATTGACGGCGCGATGATGACATTGCCAACCAAACATATCTCCTTGCAGGTGCAGTGCACATTCTGGAAATGCGGGCAAAGTTTACCCGGTCGACCTGACAACCCGAAATCGGTGCGGGATGTTAGCGGCCGAGACGGTGCGATGCCGGGGACAGTTTACTTTCTTTCCGCAGAAAGGCTGAAGCGCGCCAGGATTGGTGCGAGCGGAAAAAAGTAAACTGTCCCCTGCACTTAACTCAGTCGATGTCGAACGACACGCCCTGCGCCAGCGGCAGGGCCTTCGAGTAGTTCACCGTGTTGGTGGCGCGGCGCATATAGGCCTTCCAGGCGTCCGAGCCGCTCTCGCGGCCGCCGCCGGTCTCCTTTTCGCCCCCGAACGCCCCGCCGATCTCGGCGCCCGAGGTGCCGATGTTGACGTTGGCGATGCCGCAATCCGAGCCTTCGACCGACAGGAAGCGCTCGGCCTCCATCAGGTCGAGCGTGAAGATCGAGGAGGACAGGCCGGCGCCGACGGCGTTGTGGTCGGCCACCGCCTGGTCGAAGTCGGAATATTTCATCACGTAGAGGATCGGCGCGAACGTCTCCTCCAGCACCGGCCCGCTCTGCTTCGGCATCTCGACCAGCGCCGGGCGCACGTAATACGCCTCGGCATGGCCGTTCTCGATGCGCACGCCGCCGGTGATCTGGCCGCCTTCGGCCTTCGCCGCGTCCAGCGCCTTGGTCATGCCGTCGAAGGCCGCCTTGTCGATCAGCGGGCCGACCAGCGCTGATGTCTCCAGCGGGCTGCCGACCCATACGCTCTCATAAGCCTTGCGCAGGCGCGGCACGAGCGTGTCGTAGACGCTTTCGTGCACGAACAGCCGGCGCAGCGACGTGCAGCGTTGGCCGGCGGTGCCCATGGCGCCGAAGGCGATGGCGCGCACGGCCATGTCGAGATCGGCGGAGGGGCAGACGATGCCGGCATTGTTGCCGCCGAGTTCAAGGATGGCTCGGGCAAAACGCTTGGCCAGCCGCGGGCCGACGTCGCGCCCCATGCGGGTCGAGCCGGTGGCCGAGACCAGGGGAACCTTCGGATGATCGACCAGCACCTCGCCGACGGCGCGGTCGCCGATCAGCACCTTGAGCAGCCCCTCCGGCGCGTCGCCGAACCGCGCCACGGCGCGGGCAAAGATCGCCTCGCAGGCGAGCGCCGTCAGCGGCGTTTTTTCCGAAGGCTTCCAGACGACCGAATTGCCACAGACGAAGGCCAGCGCGGCATTCCACGACCAGACGGCGACCGGGAAGTTAAAAGCTGAGATGACGCCGACGACGCCCAGCGGGTGCCAGGTCTCCATCATGCGGTGGCCGGGGCGCTCGGTGGCGATGGTGAGGCCGTAGAGTTGGCGCGACAGGCCGACGGCGAAGTCGCAAATGTCGATCATCTCCTGCACCTCGCCGAGGCCCTCGGACGGGATTTTTCCGACTTCGATGGAGACAAGCCGGCCGAGATCGGCCTTGTGGGCGCGCAGTTCCTCGCCGAGCAGGCGCACCAGTTCGCCGCGCTTCGGCGCCGGCACGTTGCGCCACGTCCGGAAAGCAGCGTCGGCCTGCTCGATGGCGTTGGCCGCGTCGGCAGCCGAAATGCTCTTCAGCGCCGCGATCTGTTCGCCGGTCACCGGGCTGCGGACGGCGAGGTCGCCGCCGGAGAGGCGCTCGGCGGCGACGCCCATGCGCCCGAGAAGTTCCTGCGTTTCCTGCCTGATGGTCATGATGGGTTCCTTTCCGGCTCTTGTTCTTGAGCGAGTGCGGTCAGGCGGTCGGGCCAAGGCACCGTCCCCCGCTTGCCGCGCGTTCCGATTGCGGCGGCTATATCGCGATAGCGGGCGCGGATTCCACCGGATTCGTCATCGTTCGCCCGCCCTCCCGGCGGATATTGCATGTGCCAGCCTGTGCCGCCGCGGCAGTCGCCCCGTGAGTGGCAACCTTGCGGTGCAATGTTTGGTGGCTTTCCGGGTCAGGGCCGCCGTGGTCTGCTCAGAGATCCGGCCCCACGGGTACGGCAAACCGCAAGGCCATGGGCCGTCCGGCGATCACCCCACCGAAACTTTCGGTGATCGGCAGCGGCAAGGTCTTGTCGAGGGCCTGCAGCACCGAAGCCACGAAGGCGCGGTCGAGGTCGCTGCCGCCTTGCAGCTTGGAATAGGTGGCGCGTGGCTTGCCGATCAGCGTTCCGTCGCGGCGGATGGAGAACGACAGCGTCAGTTCCTTGCCTTCGGTGCCCGCTGGAGGCGACCAGCAGGCGTAGAGCGCCGGCCAGAGTTCGGCCAGCGTGTTGATCGGCTCGCGGCTTGCGCAGGCGCGTTGCTGCGCTGGGGCGGCGGCAGTGCTGCAAAGCAGAGCCGCCAGCGCGGCGATGACAAGGGAGGCTTTGGATCCGTGCCCGATCACGGCACGATCAGCGTGCCGGCGCCGTGCTCGGTGAACAGTTCCAGCAGCACGGCATGCGGCGTCTTGCCGTTGAGGATGACGACGCCCTCGACGCCGCGCTCGATCGCCTCGATGCAGGTCTCGACCTTGGGGATCATGCCGCCGGAGATCGTGCCGTCCTTAATGAGGGCCTTGGCCTGCGCGACCGACAGTTCATCGATCAGCTTCTTGTCGGCGTCGAGCACGCCGGGAACGTCAGTCAGGAACAGCAGGCGTTTTGCTTCCAGCGCGCCGGCGATGGCGCCGGCGAAGGTGTCGGCGTTGATGTTGTAGGTATGGCCGTCGCGTCCGGGCGCGACAGGCGCCAGCACCGGGATCATCTCCGAGCGGGCGAGCAGGTCGAGCAAGGTGCGGTCGACCTCGACCGGTTCGCCGACGAAGCCGAGGTCGAGCACGCGCTCGATGTTGGAATCCGGGTCGATGACAGTCTTCTTCGCTTTCTCGGCGAACACCATGTTGCCGTCCTTGCCGCACAGCCCGATCGCCCATTCGCCCTCGGCGTTGATCAGCGCCACGATCTCCTTGTTGATGGAGCCGGCCAGCACCATCTCGACGATCTCGACGGTGCGCTGGTCGGTGACGCGCAGCCCGCCCTCGAATTTCGATTCGATGCCCATCTTCGCAAGCATGGCGCCGATCTGCGGCCCACCGCCATGCACGACGATCGGGTTGACGCCCGACTGCTTCAGCAGCGCGATGTCGCGGGCGAAGGCCTGGCCGAGCGCCGGGTTGCCCATGGCGTGGCCGCCATATTTCACTACGACGGTCTTGTTCTCATAGCGCTGCATGTAGGGCAGGGCAGCGGAAAGGAGGGCTGCCTGGGCGGCGGCGGTTTCGGCGATGTCCATGGTCTTGGCGGTTCCCGGGGAGCGATGGTTCGGCGGGCGTCTTAGCGGGAAAGCCGGGAGCGGGCAAATGCCGCGACCGCGCTTTGCCGCATCTTAGACAGAATGCCGGATTCAGGCCTTGTACCCGAGCGATGCTGTCAGGAAGATGACGGTTGCGATGAAGCCGAGCGCGGTACGTACGGCGTGCAGGCCGGCCCATTTTTTCAGCAGCGCGCGGCTTTCCGGCCCGGCTTCGTCGGGACCCGTCGCCATCAGCCTGTTGTTCGTCGGCAGGATGCCGAGCATCGTGTAGGGCCAGTTGGCGACGAGCACCACGGCGCCCGCCAGCCATAGCCAGCCGCCGGTCTGCCACCAGGCGAGAAGGCCGAGCAGGAAGCCGACGATCGCCAGCGACGCCTGCATGACGAAGCCTCTGGCGTAGGCGGGTTTCCACTGCGCGAGCGCCGCGCGGTCGTCGAGGCCGAGGCGGGCCGGCTGCTCGACGGCGTTGATGTAGACCGCCGCGCCGGCGAAGATGGCGGCGACGACAAGGGCGAGTTGGCCGGCAATCATCATGATGCACTCCCGTCCGGAGATGTCGTCTAGATGGCCCGCCGGGGCGCGCCGGGCAAGAAGGGCTCAGCCGGGAAAATGACGCCCGGGGAATTTTCCTCTTCGACCCTTGAGGTTTGAAATTCGTCCCGCGGCAAATCCGCGACGGCGTTTCCTGCGTATCCCGGTCATAAATGGTGGCCTGCCTGATCCGCTCCCTGGCGGAACATGCTGAAGGCTGCCCGATTTCGTGGTAGTCTCGCCCAAAGGCATGGAAACGAGCGCATCAGCCATTCCCAATGGCCGTCAGCCCCGGGCAGGGGCGCCGGGGCCGCAGGATATTACAAAACTGATCGTGCGCACCGCGATGAAGGATCGCGCGGCCTTCGACCTTCTCTACAGATATACCAGCGCGAAACTCTTCGGCGTCTGCCTGCGTGTCTTGAACGACCGGGCCGAGGCCGAGGAGGCTTTGCAGGAAGTGTTCGTCAAGATCTGGATGAAGGCCGACCGCTTCGCGATTTCCGACTTAAGCCCGATCTCGTGGCTGGTGGCGGTGGCGCGCAACCATGCGATCGACCGCATCCGCCAGCGCCGGCAGGCTTCGGTGGATATCGATGAGGCGCTCGACATCGCCGATCCGTCGCCAGGCCCTGAAGCCATGGTCGCGGCAAGCGGCGAGGCCCAGCGTATCCATTCGTGCCTCGATGAACTGGAGAAGGATCGGGCCGAGGCGGTGCGCGGCGCCTATCTGCGCGGCGAGAGTTATACCGAACTGGCGGAGCGCTACCGCGTGCCGCTGAATACGATGCGAACCTGGCTGCGCCGCAGCCTGCTGAAACTCAGGGAATGCCTGGAGCGATGAGCGTCGCCGACGACCCTGTGCCGGATGAAGGCGGAGACGATCTCGTCGCCGCCGAATTCGTGCTTGGCGTGCTGTCCGCCGAGGAGCGCGCGGTGGCCGCGCGCCGGGCCGAGACGGAACCGGATTTCGCCCGCGCCGTCGAGCGATGGGAGGGCCATTTCGCGCCGATGGCGTCGGCCTACGCGCCGGTGGAGCCGCCGGCCGCGGTGAAGGCGGCGATCGACCGGCGGCTGTTCGCGCAACCCCCCGCCGTGGCGACGCAATCAGCCGGCATTTGGGCGAGCCTCACCTTCTGGCGTGGCCTCGCGGCGGCTGCGGTCGCGGCCCTGCTGCTGGCGGTGGCGATGCCGTATCTGCGCCCGCCGATCGAGGCGCCGCAGTCGCGTCTGGTCGCTTCGCTCGCCGCCGACGGCAGCGATGTCCGCTACCTCGCGGTTTATGATGCGGCGACCGGAGATGTCGGCCTCAGCCATGTCTCGGGCGAAAGGGCGAGTGGCCACGATTTCGAACTGTGGATGATCGAGGGCAGCAAGCCGCCGGTGTCGATGGGCGTGATACCCGTCGGCAGTTCCACCCACGTAGCGATCTCCGCCGCCGTTCGCGAGAAACTGGCGCAAGGCGCGGTGCTGGCCGTCAGCCTCGAGCCGGCCGGGGGGTCGCCCACCGGACAGCCGACCGGACCGGTCGTTGCTGCGGGCGATCTGCGCGCGATCTGACGGCGCGCCATCCGCACCCGCGTCGATCACGGCCGAACCTTCCTTCCTGGTGCCCAAAGGTCTGATCTCCGAAGCGACGCCGGATCATGACAAGTGAATTTCGCGGGTGGTGAAACTCTCTTCCCGCCTCGCCCGTATCTGTCCTGATGCGCAGGTGGTCGCCGGGAAAAACTCAAAAAAATCTGAAACTTATGCATGATGGTCCGCGTGTCTTCTTCCGCCTCCCGAAACACGGGAACACCCAAGGAGAAACTGACATGCGCAAGTTCACTGCCGCTCTGTTCGCCGGCGCACTCGCTCTCTCGTCCGCCGCCACCGTTGCCTACGCCGACAATCCGATGGTCGGCGGCGCGCCGATGTATGCCGACAAGAACGTCGTCGAGAACGCCGTCAACTCGAAGGACCACACCACGCTGGTTGCCGCAGTCAAGGCCGCCGGCCTGGTCGAGACCTTGCAGGGCGCAGGGCCTTTCACCGTGCTCGCGCCGACCAACGAGGCCTTCGCCGCGCTGCCGGCCGGCACGGTCGAGACGCTGCTGAAGCCCGAGAACAAGGACAAGCTAACCAAGATCCTGACCTGCCACGTGGTTGCCGCCAAGGCGATGTCGGCCGACATCATGAAGATGGTCGACGACGACAAGGGCGCCCATCCGGTCAAGACCGTCGGCGGCTGCACCTGGACCGCAAAATACAAGGGCGACAAGATCATGATCGAGGACGAGAACGGCAACGTCGCCAACGTGACGATCGCCAATGTCGAGCAGTCGAACGGCGTGATCCACGTCATCGACAAGGTGCTTTTGCCGAAAATGTAAGACCGCATCCCGGCCCCCTGAGGCCGGGACCGGAGACCACGCCGTCTCAGGCTATCGGATGCGCGGACCGTTTCCGGCTTTTCACGTCCGCGCATCCATCGAGCGCTCCGCAGCCCAGGGCTGCGGAGCGTTTTCGTCGGGGAAGGGAAATCGCGCCGTCCCGGGCAGAGAGCAAACCAGGGCAGGCCTCTGCCGCTTGCGTTCCGGCGTGCGTGTCGGCTTCCGACTTGAGGCGAACGGAGCGGCGGCCGTCCGCTATGCGAATTCTTCGGCGATCTCTTCGGGTGTTTCACGGACGGCATAGATCTGCCGCCGGTCGCCACCGCCGGAGACGCAGGCAACCGTCGTCGCCACCGCCTTGGGAGTCCGGTAGACGGCAACGACGTGGTCCGAGTTTATGTAGATCGTCGTCGCCGCGGCGTCGTTCAGTGTGAGTTCCAGAAACATCTTGATCTCCTTCTTGGCGCCACCCTTTCATCAACCCCGTCGCCGGGCAAGCCATCCGTAGATAATGCGCGCGGGCGCAACTGCTCGCGGCGGTAATCTTGCGATCGATATTTCACCCTACGGATCGAACACGCCGGCGCTTGGCGAATGCACCTTGTCGAAGACGTCCCGGCCGGCGGCGATCTCCATCATCCCTTCGGACAGCACAGTCTCCGGGTCGGGGCGCAGGATCTTGCCGCCGGCCTCCTCGACGAGCAGCATTCCGGCCAGGCAGTCCCACGCGTTCATGTGCTCCTCGACATAGCCCAGCAGGCGTCCGGCGGCGACATAGGCCAGCATCAGCGCGCCGGATGCATTGCGATAGAAGATGCCGCCCTCGTCGAAGAGCCGGTCGATGATGCTGGTGACGTTGCGCATCTCGCGCCGGTTGGAGAAGCCGATGCCGACGGCGCCCTCCGACAGCGTCCTTAGAGGCCGGCAGTCGGCGCATGCTCCTCGCCGACGATGCCGTCGTCGGGATATGCTGCGGCAAGTTCGCGGCGCACGAACAGTTCAACCTCGCGATCGGCTTCCGAGACCATGTCCTGATGGCCCTTGCTCTCGATTGTCAGCGTGTCGAGGTCCCGGAAAAATCTCATTCCGAGGTCGCCCGCGCGCTGCACGAGATCGGTCGCGCAAATCGCTGCACATGTCCGCTCGCTCTGCGTCATTCCGGTGGCGGTGTCGTACGCCGGACAGGCGATGGAGTTCAATATGAGGCTCAACAAAGGCCTTCTTATTAGTCGGATAATCGGTCGTCCCGAAGACTGGTTGCCGTTACGGAAGGTCGCCCGCAGGAACGGCGCGTATTGTCAGGACGGTTGCGTTCGCCTTGCGAGCATTCGCTGCCAGGAGATTCTGCATTGTACGCCTGCCGGAATCATGCCGGCAAAATTGCATATCTAATTTGCTTGTCATGCAAAATATTCGTCGATAGAAATTCTGTCTCAGGGGCATTCGACTTCCTTCTATCGGGAGTTGAGTTCTGGCCACCGACGGGGTGACGGGCTTCGGCGTGGCCTAACAAAGTCCAACCAAGGATGGGATACCCTATGCCTGTAGAAAACCTCGAATGGATGAACATCGACCAGACGCCGGACAACCCGTTCGGCAAGAGTACTGACTATGAGGCGTTTCTCGACTATCTGGGGGCTCTCAACCGGGATTTGACACCGGAAATGGCCCAGAACCCGATCCGCGTGAACGTGTCGGAGCTGAACAATCATCCCGAATACAAGGCGGCCGCCATCGGCGCCCTGCAGCAATGGTCGGCGACGACGCCGTTGCAATTCGAGATCGTCGACGACCGGCCGTTCGACCCCGATCTGGACTATCTGGAAGTGGTGAGCCCGGAACTGGGCGAGGAAGACGACGGCAGCGCCTATTCGGCCAACCGCTACGTCAGCATCGGACAGCGCTTCCACGACACCGAGCCGAACAAGACCGATCCTGGCGGCTATGTCTTCAACGCCTTCGTCCACGAATTCGGCCACGAATGGGGTCTGAATCATCCGGGCGTGTACAATTACGGCGGGCCGGGCGGCGACCAGATCAATTTCTTCAACGGCGCGACCTGGATCTACGACCAGCAGCGCTATAGCGTCATGTCCTATTTCGACGGCATCGACGTCGGCGGAACGACGCGCTGGACCGCCACGACGCCGATGGTCGGCGACATCGAGGCGGTGATCCGCCATTATTTCTCGACCGTCGACGATGAGGGCGTGCGCACCTACCAGGACATCCAGCTCAACACCGGCGACGACCGCTACGGTTTCGGGAGCAGCAAGCTCGGCTATGCGCTGGAAGCGAATGGAACGGCGCACGACATCGGTTTCGTCATCCACGATACGGGCGGCACCGACACCGTCGACTTCTCCGGTTCGACCGCCGGCACGGTCCTCGACCTCCGCGCAGGCCGCTGGTCGAGCGTCAACGGGCACGAGAACAACGTCATGATCTTCGACGGGCACAACGCCGATGCGACCGAATATTACATCGAACGGGGCATCGGCAGCGCTTTCGCCGACATCATCATCGGCAATGACGGCGACAATTCCATCGTCGGCGGTGACGGCGCCGACAAGATCGCAGGGCTCGGCGGCGACGACAAGATCAACGGCGGCAACCAGACCGACGTGATCTATGGCGGCACCGGCGACGATTACATCATCGGCGGCCTCGACACGCTCGACAGCCGCGACCGCAACAACACGCTGCCACCCGTCACCGGGCCGGAGACCAAGGACGGCAACGACCGGCTCTACGGCGAGGAGGGCAACGACACGATCGACGCAGGCGCCGGCGACGACATACTGGATGGCGGCGACGGCAACGACATCCTGCGCGGCATGGCCGGCGTCGACGTGTTCAAGGGCGGCGCCGGTGTCGATACCGTCGACTTCAGCCGCGAGAGCCCGTTCCAGTTGCTGGTCAACCTCGAACTCAACATCGCCAGCGGCGGCACCGCGACCGGCGACACCTTCTACAGCATTGAGAACCTGATCGGTTCCGACGACCGCATCGACCGCTTCATCGGCACCAAGGACGCCAACTATTTCCGCGGCCTCGGCGGCGGCGACGTCTTCAACGGCGGCGACGGCAACGACGTGCTGGACGGCGCGCGCGATGGTGACGTGCTCTACGGCGAAGGCGGCAACGACAGGATCATCGGCGGCGCCGGACAGGACTACATCAACGGCGGCGCCGGCAGGGACACGGCGGACTATACCACCGGTTCCGACTCCAAGGCCATTTCCGGCGTGACGGTCAACCTTGCCACCGGAGAGGCCAGCGGCGGCGATGCCGAAGGCAACACCACCAATGGCGTGCAGGGCGACGTCCTCGTCTCGATCGAGAACCTGACCGGTTCGAAATTCGCCGACGTGCTGACCGGCGACGACGGCGTCAACATCATCCGTGGCGCGGGCGGCGACGATTCGCTCTCCGGCGGCGGCGGCAAGGACCTGCTCGACGGCGGCGCCGGCATGGACATGGTCGCCTTCTACGACAGCAAGGCCGGCGTGGTCGCCGACCTCACCCAACCCGGCGAGGACACACTGGTCTCGATCGAGGGTTTTGCCGGTTCGGCCTTCAACGACAAGCTGACGGGCGATGCCAACGCCAACGTTCTGGTCGGCCAGGGCGGAAACGACGTGCTGAAGGGCGGCGCCGGTAACGACGTGCTCGACGGCGACTTCACGGCGATCCCGCCCACCGGCATCGGCATCGGAAGCGGCTACGCCACGCTCGGCGCGGGCGCCAAGAACAACTCGCTGGCCGCCGCCTATGACATCACCAACAACTTCACCACGGTGGCCGACCCCGACATATTCGACTCCGACACGGTGCCGCACACCACGGTGAACGCCACCGGCAACGGCCAGTCTGGCTTCTACAAGATTGAGCTGACCAAGGGCGCGACGCTGACGGTCGATATCGACCACATCGCCGATCCCGACGTGCACGACAGCTGGATCCTGCTGATCCGCGACAATGGGGCCGGCGGCGTCCTCGTCGCCAACAATGACGACAATGGCGGCGATCCCGGCTCCGAATCCGGCCGCGACTCCGGTCTGGTCTATACGGTCACGCAGGACGGCATCTACTACGTCCAGGTCGGCGCCTGGGTCGACGGCGCGTCGCCGAGCGGCTTCTCGCCGACGGTGCCGGTCGGCTCCACCTATGAGATCAACGTCTCGGTGGCTCCCGCCGATGTCGGCATGCCCAATGTCGGACCCGCGGGCAACGATACGCTGTTCGGCGGCGACGGCAACGACACGCTGCTGGGCCGCGCCGGCGGCGACGTGCTGAATGGCGGCAATGGCGCGGACACCGCGTCCTATGCCGGTGCCCTGGCCGGCGTGACCGCGAGCCTGTTCAATGCCGCGATCAACACCGGCGATGCGGCAGGCGACAGCTACATCTCGGTCGAGCACCTGACCGGGTCGAGCTTCGACGACATCCTGCATGGGAATGACGGCCGCAACATCCTCATCGGTGGCGCCGGCGACGATGCCATCAAGGGCAATGGCGGCAATGACACGCTGGCCGGCGGCCTTGGGCAGGACACGCTGCACGGCGGTGCCGGGGCGGATTCGTTCCTCTTCGACACAATCCCCGCCGATCCGGGCAATGTCGACCGCATCCTCGACTTCAATGCCGCCGACGACGTGATCTGGCTGGACGACGCGGCCTATACCGCGCTGACCGCGCTGGGCAACCTCGCCGCGTCGGCGTTCAAGGATGTTGCTGCTGCTGCCAAGGATGCCGACGACCGCATCATCTACAATTCGGACACCGGCAATCTCTACTACGATGCTGACGGTTCCGGTGGTGCATTCGCCAACATCCGGATCGCCACATTGTCAGGCACGCCTTTGTTGACGGCGGCGGATTTCGTGGTGGTCTAGGTTTCCATCGATAAGGACCATCGCCCCGCCGGCTCACGCCGGCGGGGCCTTTCGTTCCGGAAAGTCTGGTCGTAATCCAGCCGGCGGCGCGGATGTCGGCGCCAGAGAGCCTTGCGGCAAGCCGCCGGTCACCGAACCTTACCCTTCGTATCGAAGCGGGTCCGTCCGAAGCGGAGCCAGCGCTTCGTCCGGTCGAATAATCCCATGCAACCGAACGGTGGATCGCGCGTTCTGGCGCGGTCAAAATGCTCTTTGGCCATTGGGAGGAATGCATGCAAGGAATCGGTTTCACGCAGCCGGTGTCGATCTTCGTCGGACTGGGGTTCCCCCATGACGTCGGTACGCCGACCGAGGCGTATCGCATCCTGAACGAATGGACGGGTTCGCGCGGGCCAACCCATGCAATGGCGCTCAATGTCTGTCGTCTGGCCATCGCCGGAGAGGTCGACGCCGATACGGCCAGGCTTGCTTTCGAGGCTTTTGCAAGGGTGCGGGGCATTCTGGCGCCCGATGCGATGGTCGAGGTCGCGCGCCGCGTATCCGACGAGTGGCTGGCCGCCTGAGGATTGCCGGATCGACCGGGGTCAGTCGGCGAGGTCGATGGCGTCATGCGGCCACCCGACGGCCTCGAACAGATAGTCCCGCGAGGCCTCGGCAGCGGCGCGCAGCCGCCGGAAGTCGACGTTCACCAGCCTGCCGCGCCATTTGCGGATGCGCCCGCCGATCATCACCGTGTCGACGGAATGGACGTCGGCGCCCTGGACGACGCTGCAGACCGCATTGTTGCGCGGGAAGAGGTGGATGTCGTCCGTGTTGATCATGACGATGTCCGCCTGCTTACCGGGCGTCAGCGAGCCGACCTTGTGGTCCAGCGCGCAGTTTTGGGCGCCGCGGATGGTCGCGGCCTCCAGCATGTCGCGCAGCGTCGCATAATGCGGCGTGGCCCCCTCGCCGCGCATCGCGTCCCGGTGGGCTTTCGCACGCTGGAAGGCGTAGAGCGTTTGCATCTCGCGGAACGTGTCGATGGCGTAGGTGGCGGGATCGTCATTGCTGATCGCCGGCTTGAGCCCGGCCTCGATCCAGGCCTGGTAGGGCACGTCGCCGAAGCGGAACTGCGTCTCGATGCGCGGGCAGACATTGACCGTCGCGCCATGGGCCACGACGGCCGCCATCTTCTCGGGTGAAATGAAGGTGCCGTGATTGATCGTCTCGCGGCCGTCGAGTTCACCGGATGCGTAGAGCTCGACCAGCGGATGGACGCCGATGCCGCTGTCGAAGGTGATCCAGCAGTCGAGCTCGCGCCGGACCTTCAGCACATGCCGCAGTTCGTCTTCCGGGTCGCGGCCCAGCATGAACACGCGCAGCGACGTCAACTGGTCGTCGGAGGAGAAGTAATGCCGTCGCAGCCGGCGCGCGTCTTCCGGGAACTGGCGGTCCCACGGGCCGAAGCGCGGGCGGCCGAACGCATGGATGCCGCGGATGCCGGAATCGACCAGTGCCTGGATCGATGCGTCGGAATGCGTGGCGGATCGCGAATTGTGGGCGTTGTCGCAGACCGTGGTGATGCCGCCATTGATCGCCGAAAGCATCGACATCAGCGTGCCGACATAGGTGTCCTCCGGCCGGTAGGCCGGGCCGAACGTATGATGGAACACCCAGCGGTAGTTACGGGTGCGCGTGGCGGGGTCGACCGTACCCTTCTTCTCGTCCTCGGCGGTGCTCGCGTGGTTGGGAATGATGCGCGGCAGGTTGCCCTGCCAGGCGTGGATGTGCGGATCGCAGAAGCCCGGAATGACGATCATCTCGGAAGCGTCGATGACCGCGGCGTCCGCTTCGATGTTCGGTGCGACCGCGGCGATCTTCGATCCTTCGATCAAAAGGTCGCCGCGTGCGAAGTCGCCAACGGCCGGGTCCATGCTGAGGATGGTGCCGCCCTTCAGAAGGATGCGCCTTCCCGCCTCGGCCGTGATCGGCGCCCTGGCGAAATCCGCCGAAAGCGCGGTCTCGGCGACGTCCGGCGTCTCCACGGCAGGGCCGGCGATGCCGGCGAAAATGCCGTCGAGGAAACCTTGCCGCCCGTCGCTGGCCTGGCATCCGCAGCCCGGTCCGCCGCACATATGTCCACTGCGCGTCATTTGTCGCGTCCTCAATACCCGTCGCCGAAAAGCGGGGCCTGAAGTCCCGATTTTTCGACGACCCGGTCGCGCGCCGCCTCGGCCAGCTGCCTGATATGGCCGACATCGAAATCCAGCAGCTGCCCGGCCCATTTGGCCAGCCTGCCGGCAATCATCACCGTCGAGACGTTGCGGCCGTCGGCGCCCGACACGATGGTGCCGATGGCGTTGTTGAGCGGCAGCGTGTTGATGGCGCCGGCCTCGATCAGGATCAGGTCGGCCTGCTTGCCGGGCGCGAACGAACCGATCCGGTGCTGCATACCCAGCGCCCGCGCGCCCTCGACCGTGGCGAAGCCCAAAACGTCGCGGACCGAAAGGCACGGTACGTCACGGCCGTCGCCGCGCATGCGCCGTTCGTTGGCGGCCGAGCGCTGCAAGGCGAGCATCGCCCGCATCTGGGTGAACATGTCGCCGGGCAACGAGACTTCCACATCGATGCTGAGGCTGGGTCTCAGGCCGAGGTCGAGCGCCCGCTGGATCGGCGGCAGGCCGCCCGCCACGCCCAGCTGCGCGACCGAGGTGGTGGCTATGGACAGGGTGGCGCCGCTGTCGCGGATATGGCTCCAGGCGAGATCGTCCAGCGCGGTGCAGTGGATATAGGTGGTGTCGTCCTTCATCAGCCCCTGGCGATGGATCTCGGCCATCAGTTCCGGCCGGCGCGCCGCGTGGGCGGTGATGCGCAGGCCGAGTTCGCGGGCGATCGGCCAGTGCTGGTGGCGGTCGATGTCGGCGGCGAGGCAGAGCGTCACCAGAGCGTCGTCCGACGGCAGCACGTCGCGCCGCAGCCGTCTGATGTCCTGCGGATACTGGCTGTTAGGATGGCTGCATCGCGACTGGCCAAAACCGTAGACGGCGCGGATGCCGGAGCGCTGCAGGCCTTCGATGGCGGCGTCGGAATGGTCGGGCGAGTTGGAGATGTGCGACCAGTCGAGCAGGGTTGTGACGCCGCTGTCGATGGCACCGAGGCAGGTGAGCAGATTGCCGATCAGCACATCCTCCGGGCTGTAGACGAGTGCCGCCTGATCTGAGGTCTCGCGGTATTTGAGCCAGAGGATGTTGGGGGCGAAGCGGCGAAAAACGTTCTGCCAGCAGTGCCGGTGCGTGTCGATGAAACCGGGGCAGGCGATCATGCCTCGCGCATCGATCGCCTCGCAGTCGGCGTCGATGGACGGGGCGATGGCGGCGATCCGGCTGCCTTCGACGAGGATGTCGCCTCTCGGCAGATCGGTAACATTCGAATCCATGCTGACGATGCAGGCGCCGCGGATGAGCAGGCGTCTCCGCTCGCCGGCGGCGTTGAGGCGGCCTACCCATTCCGGCGTCCGCAGCACGGCACGCGCGGCTGAGCGATCCGGCGAAGGCAGCGGCCCGGCGGGAGCGAAAGACGCCGTCGGCGCACCGGCGGAAAGCGGCATGCAGCCGGGGCAGCGGCAGCCGCCCGGCCCTCCCGCGTCGGCGAAATAGGGTGTGCTGGGGGTCACGGGCATGTCGCGAAACTGCTCTGCGGGAGATTCCATCTCTCTATAGCCTGAGGGCACGCATCGTTACCGGCCGTTTTGGAAATTCTCCTTTGCGTTCCGAAGCCGGCTTGCTGAAAAGATGAATTTCCGAAAAGGCCGATTGTCCGGCGTCCAGCCGGAAGCCAAGGAAGGCAAGCGGACTGGCGCGGCGGAGGGGGGATGACTTTCCGCGCCGGCTCGGATTGTCCACAGGCGAGGCTTTCATGCGACTTCCCGAGATCGACATCGAGGCGATGGACGCCGCTCAGAAGGCGGTCTACGACCACATTGCCGGCGGCGCGCGCGGCAGGGTCGCCGGGCCGTTCCTGGCACTTCTCCACAGCCCGGAACTCGCGGCGCGCGTCGAGCAACTCGGCGTCTTTGTGCGGTTCGAATGCGCGGTGCCGCAGCGCCAGCGGGAACTGGCTATCCTGGCCGTCGCCCGCCACTGGCGGGCCGACTACGAATGGTTCGTCCATGCGCCCATCGCCGAGAAGCAGGGGCTGCCTCGCGATGCGATCGACACACTCGGCATGGGCGGCACGCCGCAATGGCCGACCGAAGAAGATCGTGTCGTCGCGGATTTCTGCGGCGAACTGCTCCGCTCGACACAGGTTTCGGACGCGACCTACGGGCGCGCGACAGAGTTGTTCGGCGTGCGCGGAACCACCGATCTCACCGGCCTGATCGGTTACTATTCGCTGCTGGCGCTGACCATCAACGCGCACCAGGTCGGGGTGCCCGCGGATGCCGACATTCCCTGGAAGCGTGTTCGGATGGCTGATGCCGCGGAGCGCCGGCCGTGAAGGCGACGCTGCCGGATGCACGCACGCTGAGCTACCGGATCGAGGGGCCGCGCGAGGCGCCTTGCATCATGCTGGCGCATGGTGTGGCGCTGGACCTCCGGGTCTGGGATGGCTTCGCCGGCGTAATGGCCAGCGACTATCGCGTGCTTCGATACGACAGCCGTGGCCATGGTGGGTCGCCGGCTGGGTCGGGATCCTTCACCCTGGACGATCTGGCGGACGACGCGGTCGCGCTGATGGATACGGTCGGCCTGGCGAAGGTGCATTTCGTCGGCCTGTCGCTGGGTGGCATGGTCGGCATGGGGCTGGCGCTGGACCACCGCGAGCGGCTGGAGAGCGTCGCCTTCTGCAACGCCCGCGCATCGGCCACGCCGGATTATAGAAAGAACTGGGAGGAGCGTCTCGAGCGCGTCCGGCAGGGCGGCATGGAAGCAATCGCCGACGCCACCGTCAGCCGCTGGTTCACGCCGGAGTTTCCCGTCCGCGATCCACGGGCGATCGCAGCGATCAGGCAGATGGTTCTGGCCACGTCTGTGGACGGATATTGCGCCAGCGCCGAGGCGCTGAAGGGCCTGGACTACGAACGGCGCCTCGAGGGCAGCAGCGTCCGCTCCCTGTTCCTCGCCGGCGAGAAGGACGGCGGCGCGCCGCCTTCCGTCCTGCGCGACCATCAGCGGAAGACGCCGAGTTCGCGCTATGCGGAGCTGCCGGACACCGGCCATATCTCCGTCATCGAAAATCCTGAAGGTTTTGCGGCGGCGATTTTAGGCTTTATCCGTGAAGACGCATAACCCCTCGACACCCGATCGGCGGTCAGTGAGCCGGCTGAAGGGCAGGTGCGGCGATCGACGGCAGTTCCTCGTTCTTCGCCAGCGAGATCAGGAAGTCGATGAATATCCGCACCTTTCTGGGCAGGTGCTTCTTGCCGAGATAGAGCACGGAGATCGGCGCGCCGTCGAGGCTGTAGTCGGAAAGCAGCGGCACGAGCTTTCCCTGGCTCAGATCCTTGCGGACCAGCCAGAGCGTGCCCTGCATGATGCCGAGGCCGGCCACCGCCGCCTCGCGCAGCGCGTCGCCGCTGTTGATGACGGCATTGCCCCGCACCCGCACCATCTTGTTGTGGCCGTTGGAACCGCGGAACTCCCAATTGGGTCCGAAGCGTCCGACGAGGCAGTTGTGATCCTGGAGGTCCTCGGGCGTCCGCGGCTCGCCATGCCTGGCGACATAATCTGGCGAGGCCACCACCAGTTGCGGGCCGCGCGTCAGCAGGCGGATGGTGAGACGCGAATCGCTGACCTGCCCTGTCCGCACGGCCACGTCGAAACCTTCGGCGATCAGGTCGACAGGGCCGTCACTGAAGGCGAGGTCCAACTCGATGTCGGGATAGCGGGCGAAGAAGTCGGGCAGTTCGGGAACCAGCGTCACCCTGCCGAAGGAGATCGGCACGACGGCGCGTACCCGCCCGCGCGCCGTGGCGTTGCGGTTGCGTAACTGGGTTTCGGCATCCTCCAGGTCGGTGAGGATCTGGACGCTGCGTTCGTAGAACTCCTGGCCGTAGTCGGTGGTGCTCAATTGGCGCGTGGTGCGGTGGAAGAGCTGGGTGCCCAGATCGTCCTCCAGCCGGGCGATCGCCTTGGTGACCGCCGACACCGACATGCCGAGCTTGCGGGCGGCGGCCGTGAAGCCGCCGCTCTCGGCCACCTTGGTGAATATGGTCAAGGCCATGAATTTGTTCATGGTGCCTCCTTTCCGGAAGGGAAAGAATGTATTTCATATTTAGGACATTTTCAACATGAGTGCCCGGCTCCTATCTTGCCGCCAGCATGTGCAGGCAAGAGGATCGCCATGAACCAGTGCGTCGATAGCTTTGCCGGCGAGCGGGTCGACCCGCAGGCGTTCCGCGCCGCGATCGGCGCCTTCGCAACCGGCGTGGCCGTCGTCACGGCCAGCGACGCCGGCGCCTGGTTCGGCATGACGATGAACTCGCTTACGTCGGTCTCGCTGGATCCCTGCCTGCTGCTCATCTGCCCGAAAAAGGGCAGCGCCACCGGCAGCGCCATGAAAGCGTCGGGCCAGTTCGGCGTGAGCCTGCTCAACAATTCGCAGAAGGAACTGGCCGGCCGGTTCGTCGGCAGGGCCGCCAGCATGGCCGAACGCTTCGACGGGCTGAACATCGACATCGGCCAGCGCGGCCTGCCGCTGCTGCGCGACGCGCTGTCCAGCTTCGAATGCGTGGTGCGGGATATCCACTCCGGTGGCGACCACGACATCGTGATCGGCGAGGTGATCTCGTGCCGGCGTCTCGACGGCGAGCCGCTCGTCTTCTTTCGCGGCGGTTTTGGCAAATACCAGCACGGTCACTGACGGCCGGTCCCGGCCAATGCGTTGGGGACGAAAGAGGCGGCCGTCACGCGACGGCCGCCTCTTTCGTTTTTCAGAATGCCGAAACGGGTGTGGCCGCTAAGCCTCGACGCTCAGCTTCTCGCGGCGCTGCTTGCGGATGAAGGAGGAGCCGACCAGCAGTAGCATGATGACAGCCAGCGACAGCATGACGGCGGACACCGGCCGCTCGAAAAAGAACATCAGGTCGCCCTTCGACAGGATCATCGCGCGGCGGAAATGCTCCTCCAGCATCGGCCCGAGCACGAAGCCGAGCATGAGAGGCAGCGGGTCGCATTCGAGCTTGCGGAAGATATAGCCGACGAAGCCGAAGACCACGACGAGCACGACGTCGAAAGTCGAGGACTGCACCGAATAGACGCCGACGCAGCAGAACATCAGGATCGCCGGGAAAAGGATCTTGTAGGGAACCTTCAGCAGCCGCACCCACAGGCCGATCAGCGGCAGGTTGAGGATGACCAGCATCAAATTGCCGATCCACATCGACACGATCAGCCCCCAGAACAGGTCCGGGTTCTGGGTCATGACCTGCGGGCCGGGCTGGATGTTGTGGATCATCATCGCGCCGAGCAGCATCGCCATGCTCCCGGTCCCTGGAATGCCCAGGGTCAGCGTTGGGATGAAGGCGGTCTGCGCGGCGGCGTTGTTGGCCGCCTCCGGGCCGGCGACGCCTTCCAGCGCGCCATGCCCCAGTTCGTCGGCGTGGCGGGAGAATTTTCGCTCCAGCGTATAGGCCATGAAGGAGGCGAGCGCCGCGCCGGCGCCGGGCAGGATGCCGACAAGGCTGCCGAGCGCCGTGCCTCGGAACATCGACGGCGTCATGCGCCTGAACTCTGCGCGCGTCGGCCACAGGTTCGAGACCTTCGAAGTTATGCTCTTGGGGCCTTCGGCGTGGGTGAGATTGGCGACGATTTCCGCCGCAGCGAACATGCCGACCGCGACGACGACGAAATCGATGCCATCCCAGAGATCGGAGATCCCGAAAGTGAAGCGGGTGACACCGGAACTCACATCCGTGCCGATCATGCCGAGAAGCACGCCGACTACCAGCATGCACAGCGACAGGATCAGCGAACTCGGCGTCAGCACCACGGCGCCGACAAGGCCGAGCATGAGCAGCGAGAAATATTCGGCCGGTCCGAAGGACAGCGCCACCCTGGTCAGCGGAATGGCGAAAGCCGCCAGGATCAGCGTGCCGACGCAGCCGGCGACGAACGAGCTTATGGCGGCGGTTGCCAGCGCCGTGCCGGCGCGGCCGTCCTGGGCCATCTTGTGGCCGTCGATGACCGTCACCACCGACGAGGTCTCGCCGGGCAGGTTGAGAAGGATCGCCGTGGTCGACCCGCCATATTGCGAGCCGTAGTAGATGCCGGCCAGCATGATCAGCGCCGCGGTCGGATCGAGGCCATATGTGAACGGCAGCAGGATCGCGATGGTGGCGAGGGGGCCGAGGCCCGGCAGGATGCCGATCAGCGTTCCCAGCAGGCAGCCCACGAAGGCGTAGAAAAGGTTCTGCAGCGTGAAGGCCACGCTGGCGCCGAGCGCCAGATGCGAAAGAAGTTCCATGTCAGCGTACCAGGTGCAACAGAGCCTGCGGCGCAAGCGGGATCGGCAAGCCGAGCGCGAAGTCGAAGATCAGATAGGCGAGCACCGCCAGCCCGACGGCGACGGCAATCCGTTCCGTCATCCTGAATTCCGAACTGGCGAAACTTGCCACCAGCGTCATGACCACGACCGACAGGATCATCCCGAGCGGCTTGAGCAGCAGGGCGAAGCAGAGGACCGAGCCGAGCACGAACAGCAACTGCCTCGGCTCGATGCGCGGCCGCCGCTCGTCCGCGGCGGCGAGCAAGGCCTGGACGGCCGCGACGACGCCGAGCCCCGCCAGCAGCAGGCCGAGCCAGAACGGCAGGAAGCCGGGGCCCATATTGTGCAGCGTTCCCATCTTGTAGCGCAGCGACATGATGGTGACGCTCGCGCCCATCAGGGCGAACAGCAGCCCCGCGATAAGGTGTTTCCTCGCCACTAAGGTACTCAAAGCCGCCTCCCGCTCCGCCAAAGTTGATGTCCCATGGCGACCCGCCCGCAGGCCGAGTCCTTCCGCGCCACGGATTTGCACCCATCCTTTATCGCGGGAAGTCGCCAAAGATAGAGACCATTGGGAAATGCTGCTTTTCCGAATCGGACTGTTTCGTCGGGAATGGCGGTCCGGGTCCTCGAAATTCCGGCGCAAACGGAAAAGATTAATTTCCTTTCCGCCCGCTAACCCCGGCCGACGCATCTCCGTAAGTTGGCGCCGCTGCGGACCGGAGACGGCTCGCGCTCAAAAATGCGTTCGCATCGGGCGAATGCCTCGAAATTCCGGCGGCCAAGGCCGTCGAAATCTGCAGGGAGGGAATAGCAGTGCGCAAACTGATAGCGGGAATCGCCCTGGCGGCGGCGTTCTGGGCGGGCAGCCTTGCCGCCGCGTCGGCACAGGCCGCCACCGACTGGCCGACGCAGCCGATAAAGTTCGTCGTGTCCGCCAGCGCCGGTGGCACGTCGGACGGTATCGCACGCTACCTCGCCCAGAAGCTGTCCCAGAAGCTGGGCCAGCCGGTTGTGGTCGAGAACGTTCCGGGCGCGGGCAGCGTCGCGGGCACCAACACTGCCGCCCAGTCCCAGCCGGACGGCTACACGATGGTCATTACTACCAATGCCGCGGTCGCCATCGCGCCGCTGCTGCGCGACGACATGCCCTACACCATGGACGACCTCGCCGCCGTGACGCAGACCAACCAGCAGGTGAACCTCTTGGTGATCAATCCCGACAAGTTCGCCGCGCGCGACCTTGCCGGCGTGCTGAAGGAGATCAAGGACAACCCCGGCAAGTTCAGCTACGGCTCGTCCGGCGTCGGCGCGACCAACCATTTGGCGATGGAATTGCTAAAGTCGGCGGCCGGGCTCGACATAACCCATGTGCCGTTCAAGAGCAGCGGCGACACGATGAACGCCCTTCTCGGCGGCCATATCGACATCGCGCTGGACGGCGCGCCGTCCGTGCTGCCGCATGTCAAGTCGGGCGCGTTGATACCGCTCGCCGTCAGCACGCCGAAGCGCTGGGATGGCATGCCGGAACTGCCGGCGCTGGACGAGACGCTTCCGGGCGTCGAACTCGTCATCTGGCACGGCATCTACGTCAAGGGCGGCACGCCCAAGCCGATCATCGACAAGCTCGGCAACGCGCTGCGTGAGATCATCCACACGCCTGAGACGGTCGCCTTCCTCAAGGAACGTGGCGTCCAGGCCGTCGGTTCGACGCCCGAGGAACTCGAAGACCTCGTCCGCCGCGAGGCGGAAAAGTGGAAGAAGGTGATCGCCGACGCCAAGATCAGCATCGAATAATGCTTGCCTTCACGGCAATGACCATCGGGCTGCCGGGCCTCCCGGCAGCCGCACCCGGCGCGGCATGCGCACCGCAAATTCTTGCAAGGACAAAAATAGAATGAGCCGAGGCATCTGGGCAACCTGGTACGACGTGGCGGACGCCGACCGCGACGTCTTCGCCGAATGGGAACGCACGGTGTACCTGCCGGCGCTGGCCGCCGAGCCCGGCTACAATTGGGTGGCGCGCTACGCCTCCAAGTCGGGCGAGGGGATCGAGACGGGCGTGTTCGGCGAGACGGTGGTCGACGCGGCGAAGGAAGGCATAGGTTCGGCAAGCGAATACCTCGTCCTGGTCGGCGCGGACTCCCCGCACAGGTTTCTCAATCCGCTCGTCCTCGACCGCAACGATGCGCCCTATCCCAGTGCGTCCGAAATGCTCGGCAAGCGCATCAATGCACGCCATGCCGTGCTGCTGGAGGAGGAAAGCGTCATCGGGCCGGACGCGCCTCCGGAGGGACCCGACGTGCCGGCGCTGGCGATCCGCTGCGGCAATTTCTCCATGCGCACGCCGCAGGAGGATTTCGACGCCGGCCGCTGGTATGCGCAGCGTCGCCTCGCAGAAATGGCCGCGAGCCCGGGCTGCGTGCGGACGCGCAAGCTGATGTGCGTTGCCGGCTGGGGCAAACACTGCATCCTCTACGAGTTCACCTCGCCGGAAGCGCGCGCCGACCTGTGGAAGGGTTTCCAGGAGCAGCGCCGGACAGATCCGGCGACGTTCTGGACGATCGGGCCGCAGACGCTGCATGCGCCGGGGTCGCCTTTCCTCGGCCAGAGGACCTGGTCTTCCGTCTAGATTTCTAGCGAATAACCGCGGCGGTTGAGCGAAGACGCGCCACCTACCGCGGTCGATATGCAGAACACCAAAATACCGCCGAAGCAACTCCGGGATGGATTCGCTTCGAACGGGAAATTTATGTCCAAAACTCCGAGACAATATTTCCTTTTGCCCGGCCTGATTTCGGACATGATGTAAACGAGGTTTTTCTACCTTCGGATATTCCTGTCGCAACCCTGCGGTGCGAATATCCGGCAACAGCAAATGACGGTTGTCGGAGCGCATTTTCGCCGAACATCGGCGCCCGGCGCATCCCGACACGAACATGACGAACTTTCTTCGGAGACGATGATGCGACTCGGATATTTCACCATGCCGGTGCATGGCATGCACAGGAACTGGACGCAGACGCTGAAGGAGGATCGCGAGACCGTCATCCTTGCCGACAAGCTCGGTTTCCACGACGCCTTCATCGGCGAGCACCTGACCGACCGGTCGGAGACCATCACCAGCAGCATGCTGTTCCTGGCCACGCTGGTCAGCGACACCAGGACGATAAAGCTGGCGACGGGAACCTCCAACCTCTCGCACGCGCATCCGGTGCTGATCGCCTCGCACGCGGCGATGCTCGACCATATCGCCGAGGGCCGTTTCATTTTCGGCATCAGCCCCGGTGCGCTGACCTCCGACGCCGAGGCGCTGGGCATCCTCGACCAGGACCGCAACAAGATGTTCGCGGAGGCGATCGACGTCATCCTCGAAATCTGGAAGCGCGACGCGCCCTACGACATCGACCTGCCGGACAACCGCTTCAAGGTGTCGACGGCGCGCACCAGCGCCCCCGAACTTGGCGTCGGCCATCTGGCGAAACCCTACCAGTCGCCCCGCCCCGAAATTGTCGGCACGGTGCTGGCGCCGTTCTCGCAAGGCGTGGTGGCGATGGGAAAGCGCGACTTCCATCCGCTTTCCGCCAACTTCCTGCTGTCCAAATGGCTGCCGAGCCATTGGGCGAATTATGCCGAGGGCAAGGCGTCCGTCGGCGAGGTCGCCGATCCGAAAGACTGGCGCGTTGCACGGACCATATTCGTGGCCGACGACGACAAGACGGCTGCCAGCTACGGCCGGCACGACGCCAACAGCCCTTATCTCGCCTATTATCGCCAGATCCTGGCGAAGCTGCACCGCAGCAAGCGGCTCTTCGTCATGAAGGAGGACAAGGACCAGCCGGACAGCGAAGTGACGCTGGACGGCGTCATGGACCAACTCGTCATCCACGGCACGGTCGACAGCGTCGTCGACCAGATCCTGGCGCTGCGCGAGACGACCGGAGACTTCGGCGAGATCGTCTATGCCGGGATGGACTGGGTGGATGGCGACCTCGCCAAACGCTCGATGGTGCTGATGGCCGAGCAGGTCATGCCGAAGGTCCGCGCGGCGATCGGAAAGTCCTGATACAGGTTGCCAAGTCGCAGACCCTCCGGCACTGACCGTCATGACGGCCACGGACCCCACGGCCGGCCGGCCGGCCTCGTGGGCAGTGGCGGCCCGCCGATTGGCCCCGGTTGGCCGCGCGCGCGACAGTTCTGGTCGCATTGTCGGGGCCGCGTCTGCGCCCGGGCGGCGAGACTGGCCCGGTTGAGCGCCGGGGCAGACATTTCCCCGCGACGGCGATAGGCTTCGCCGAACCAAGGGGAACCGCCGATGAAGACCGTCACCCAGTTTCCGCGAAAGATCGTCGAGAACCCGGATGTCGGCATCGAGATGCCGGACGGCTGCGTGCTCTCGGCGCGCATCTGGCTGCCTGCGGATGCGGAAAACGATCCGGTTCCAGCGATCCTCGAACATCTGCCCTATCGCAAGCGCGACGGCACGACGGCGCGCGATTCGCTCACCCATCCCTATTTCGCCGGCCACGGCTACGCCTCGATCCGCGTCGACATGCGGGGAAACGGCGATTCCGAAGGGCTGATGGAGGACGAATATACCGAGCAGGAACTGGAAGACGCGGTGGCCGTCATCGCCTGGGCGGCCTCGCAGCCCTGGTGCAACGGCAAGGTCGGCATGATGGGCATTTCCTGGGGCGGGTTCAACGCGCTGCAGGTGGCGGCCAAGCAGCCGGAGGCGCTGAAGGCGATCATCACGCTCTGCTCCACCGACGACCGCTACGCCGACGACATCCACTACAAGGGCGGCCTGCTGCTCAACGAGAATCTCGGCTGGGGCTCGACAATGCTGTCCTACTCCTCGCGCTCGCCCGATCCGGCGATCGTCGGCGATAGCTGGAAGGAGATGTGGCTGGAACGGCTGGAGAACGAGCCGTTCCTGCCGGCAGTATGGCTGCGCCACCAGCGGCGTGACGACTACTGGAAGCGCGGTTCGGTCTGCGAGGATTTTTCAAAAATCAAGGCGGCGACGCTGGCCGTCGGCGGTTGGGGCGACGGTTACAAGAACGCGGTGGCGCGCCTCGTCGAGGGCATAGGCGGGCCGACCAAAGGAATCATTGGCCCGTGGATCCACAAATATCCGCATTTCGCCGTACCGAAGCCGGCGATCGGCTTCCTGCAGGAAGCATTGCGCTGGTGGGATTTCTGGCTGAAGGGGAAAGAAACCGGCGTCGAGAACGATCCCGCGATGCGGCTCTATTTGATGGATTCTGTGCCGCCGCGCGACTGGTACGAGGAGCGGCCCGGTCGCTGGATCGCCGAACACCAATGGCCGTCGCCCGGCATCGCAACCCGGACGTTCAGCCTCGCTGCCGGTGGAAAACTTTCGGAGGGACCGGCCAAGGTTGTCAACGCGAAAATCAAATCGCCACAGGATTGCGGCATGGATGGCGGCGAATATTGCGCGATCTGGCTCGGGCCGGAGATGCCGGGCAACCAGCGTGAAGACGACGCGAAATCCGCCTGCTTCGACCTGCGGCTCGACGCTTCCATCGACATCGTCGGTGCGCCGGTGGTGCGGCTCACGCTGTTCGCCGACAGGCCGGCCGCCATGGTGGTGGTGCGGCTCTGCGACGTCCATCCGGACGCATCGTCGACGCGCATCACCTATGGCGTCTTCAATCTCTGCCACCGCGACGGGCACGACACGCCAAAGCCGATCAACCCGACGCTGCCGATGACCGTCGCCTTCAAGCTCGACGATATCGCTTATCAGGTCCCGGCCGGCCATACGCTGCGTGTCGCGGTGTCCTCCAGCTATTGGCCGTTGGTATGGCCCTCGCCGGTGCCCGTGACGCTGAACATTCTGACGGGCAGCATAGACATGCCCGAGCGGCAGAGCGGCAACGGTGACGAGGCACGGTTCGAGGAACCCGAAGCGGCGCGGCCATGGAACACGCAGACCATCCGGCCGTCGAGCAACAGCCGCAACGTCGAGCGCGACGACAAGACGGGCGCGGTGACGCTGGCCATCGTCGATGATTTCGGCGAGACCCGTGACGCCGACCACGGGCTGATCCATGGCGGCGTCGCGCGCGAGCGATGGACCATCCATCCGGCCGACCCGCTGTCGGCGCGCGGCGTGACGCACTGGACCGCCGTTCACAAGCGCGACGGCTGGTCGCTGCGCACCGAAACCTTCTCAGCCATGCGCTCGGACGCCACGAGCTTCCACCTGACCGGCCGGATCGAAGCGTATGAGGATGATGTGCTGGTGTATGAAAAGGATTTTCGCGAGGAGGTGCCGCGCGATCACATTTAAACCGATTTGCGCTTTGGGCCAGCGGTGTATTGCAATTTACGCCACGTCATGTCGCAAATCGTCTTGTCCCTTTCCGTCGCATGCGGTCATATCCTCACAACGAAAATTATAAAAACCACGGTCGAACCAGCCGAGTGAGGAACACTGAATGTCGAATGAACTGGACTTCCTGAGCCGCACAGTCATTGGCGGAAAACTTAGCCGGCGCGATTTTCTGGGCCGGGCTGCAGCGCTTGGCGTCACCGCGACCTTCGCGAATTCGCTGCTGTCGTCCGCCGCCAAGGCGCAGACGCCGGTCAAGGGCGGTGTGCTCAAGGCCGGCATGCAGGGCGGTGCTGCCACCGACAGCCTCGACCCGGCGAGCTGGTCCAGTCAGGTGCCGTATTTCTTTGGCCGCCAGTGGGGCGAGCAGCTCGTGCAGATCGACGCCACCGGCGTGCTGCAGCCGGCGCTCGCAACCGAATGGGGCGCCTCCGACGACGGTAAGAAATGGACCTTCAAGATCCGCAAGGGCGTGCAGTTCCACAACGGCAAGGAAATGGCGCCTGCCGACGTGGTCGCCACGATGGAGCGGCATTCGGATGCCAACTCCAAGTCTGGCGCGCTCGGCCTCATGGGCGGCATCGACAACGTCAAGGCCGACGGCGACACGGTGGTGTTCACGCTGAAGGAAGCCAATGCCGACCTGCCGTTCCTGATGGACGACTATCACCTGATGATCCAGCCGAACGGCGGCAAGGACAACCCGACCGAAGGCATCGGCACCGGGCCGTACAAGGTGGCGACCAACGAGCCCGGCGTGCGGCTCGGCGGCGAGAAATTCGCCGGATACTGGCGCGACGACCGCGGCTTCGCCGACCAGATCGAGATCATCGTCATCAACGACCCGACCGCCCGAACCGCCGCCCTTCAGGGCGGACAGGTCAACATGATCAACCGCGTCGAGCCGAAGATCGTCGATCTGATCAAGCGCGTGCCCGGCGTCACCATCCAGAACGTTGCGGGCAAGGGCCATTATGTCTTCATCGCCCATTGCAACGCCGCGCCGTTCGACAACAACGACCTCAGGCTGGCGCTGAAATACGCGCTCGACCGCGAGGAACTGGTGCAGAAAATCCTGTTCGGCTTCGGCTCGGTCGGCGACGACACGCCGATCAACAAGGCTTATCCGCTGTACACCGAGATGGAACAGCGCAAGTTCGATCCGGAAAAGGCGGCCGAGCACTACAAGAAGTCGGGCCACAGCGGCTCGGTGCTGCTGCGTACCTCGGACGTCGCCTTCCCCGGCGCGGTGGACGCCGCTCAGCTCTACCAGCAGAGCGCGGCCAAATGCGGCATCACGCTGGAGATCAAGCGCGAGCCGGGCGACGGCTACTGGTCGGAAGTGTGGAACAAGCAGCCCTTCTCCGCCTCCTACTGGGGCGGGCGGCCGACGCAGGACCAGATGTATTCCACTGCCTACTATTCCAAGGCCGACTGGAACGACACCCGCTTCCAGCGCGAGGACTTCGACAAGATGCTCTTCGCCGCCCGCGGCGAGCTGGACACCGAGAAGCGCAAGAAGATCTATGCCGACATGGGCACGATGGTGAACATGGAAGGCGGCGTGATCACGCCGATGTTCAACGATTTCATCGACGCCACCGGCCCGAATGTCGGCGGCTGGATGCCTGATGGAAACCAGGAGATGATGGGCGGCTACGCGCTGTCCAAGTGCTGGCTGAACGCTTGAGTTCGGCCTTGCGGAGATGTCCTCACCCATCGTGAAGCTTATTGCCCAGCGCGTCGCGCTGGGCATCCTTCTGCTTTTGGCCGTTTCGGTCCTGATCTTCGCCGGCACGCAGATCCTGCCCGGCGACGTCGCGCAATCCATCCTGGGCCAGTCGGCGACGCCCGAGGCGCTTGAGAACCTCCGGCAATCGCTCGGCCTCAACGACCCGGCCTATATCAGATATTTCCGCTGGCTGGGCGGCGTGCTGACCGGCGATCTCGGCACCGCACTATCGAGCGGACAGGATATCGGCACCTCGATCTGGCCGCGCCTCAAGAACACGCTGTTCCTCGCTCTCTGCGCCGCAATCGTCTCGGTGCCGCTCGCCATCATCCTCGGCCTGACGGCTGTCCGCTATCGCAACGGTTTTGTCGACAAGCTGATCTCCGGCATTGCGCTGGCGTCGACGTCGTTTCCGGAATTCTTCATCGGCTACGTGCTGGTGTTCGTCTTCGCCGTGAAGCTGCAATGGTTCCCCGGCATCTCCACCGTCTATGACGGCATGCCTTTCATGGACCGGCTGCAGGCAGTGGTGCTGCCCGCCGCTTCGCTGACCCTCGTTGTGCTGGCGCATATGATGCGGATGACGCGGGCGGCGATCCTCAACGTCATGCAGTCGCCCTATATCGAGACGGCCGAGCTCAAGGGGCTGGGCGCGTTCGAGATCATCCGCAAGCACGCTTTTCCGAACGCAATCGCGCCGGTGATCAACGTGGTCATGCTGAACCTCGCCTATCTGGTGGTCGGCGTCGTCGTCATCGAGATCATCTTCGTTTATCCCGGCATGGGCCAGTATCTGGTCGACCACGTCACCAAGCGCGACGTTCCGGTCGTGCAGGCCGTCGGCCTGATCTTCGCGGCGGTCTACATCAGCCTGAACATCATCGCCGACATCGCCGGCATACTCGCCAATCCCCGTCTGCGGCATCCGAAGTGAGGCGACCATGTTGAGAAACATTCCCTTCACTGCGCTGCTCGGACTGGTCCTCACCGGGATTTTCCTGTTCGCGGCGGCATTCGCTCCGTGGATTTCCCCCTACTCGAACACCGAGATCGTCGGGCAGGTCTGGGAGCCTTCCTCCGCGGCCCATTGGCTCGGCACCGACAACATTGGCCGCGACCTGCTGACCCGTGTGATCTTCGGCGCGCGTACCACCATCATTATCGCCATTCTGGCCACGGCGCTGTCTTTCACGCTGGGTTCCGTGCTCGGCTTCATGGCGGCGGTGCTGGGCGGCTGGTTCGACACGGTCGTCTCGCGCTTCGTCGACCTGCTGATGGCGATCCCCACCCTGATCTTCGCGCTCGTGGTCCTGTCGGTTCTTCCCCGCACGGTCGCCGTGCTGATCCTGGTCATGGGCATCCTGGACGCCACCCGCGTCTATCGCCTGGCGCGTGCCGTCGCCGTCGACATCAACATCATGGACTATGTCGAGGCGGCGCGGCTGCGCGGCGAAGGCACCCGCTGGATCGTGCTCAGGGAAATCCTGCCCAACGCGCTGTCGCCGCTGATCTCGGAACTCGGGCTGCGCTTCATCTACGCGGTGCTGTTCCTGTCGGCGCTGTCGTTCCTCGGCCTCGGCGTGCAGCCGCCGGAATCGGATTGGGGCGGCATGGTCAAGGACAACAAGGACGGCATCGTCTTCGGGATCGGTGCCGCACTGATCCCCGCCGCCGCGATCGCCATCCTGGCCATCTCGGTCAATCTGGTGGCCGACTGGGTGCTGAACCGTACTTCCAGTCTCAAGGGAGGGCGCAGCTAATGGCCGTGGCTGCGAAGACCGCGAAGTCGGACACGCTGCTCGACATCCGCAACCTGCGGATCGAGGCAAAGGTGTTTCCGCCCGGCGAACCGCCGAAGACAATCACGCTGGTGCATGACGTTTCGCTGACGTTGCAGCGCGGCAAGGTGCTGGGGCTGATCGGCGAATCCGGCGCGGGAAAATCGACCATCGGCCTGTCGTCCATGGGTTTTGGGCGCGGCGGGGTGCGCATCACCGGCGGCGAGGTGGTTTTGAATGGCCGAGACATATTGAAGGGCGGATTGGGCGGGCTGCGCAAGCTACGCGGCCGCGAGGTCTGCTACGTCGCGCAATCGGCCGCCGCCTCCTTCAACCCGGCGCACCGGCTGATGGACCAGGTGGTCGAAGCTTCGCTGCTGCACGGCGTGGCGAACCGCGCGGAGGCCGAGAAGCGGGCCATTGCGCTGTTCAAGAAGCTCAGCCTGCCGAACCCCGAGACCATCGGCGAGCGCTATCCGCACCAGGTGTCGGGCGGGCAGCTGCAGCGCGTGATGACGGCGATGGCGCTGTGTTCGGAGCCGGACCTGATCGTCTTCGACGAGCCGACGACGGCGCTGGACGTGACCACGCAGATCGACGTGCTGGCGGCGATCAAGGACGCCATCCATGACACAGGCGTCGCGGCGCTCTACATCACCCACGACCTTGCGGTGGTGGCGCAGGTGTCGGATGAGATCATGGTGTTGCGCCACGGCCGGCTGGTCGAGTGGGGCGGCACGCGGCAGATCATCAAGGAGCCGCGGCAGGAATACACCAACGCGCTGGTCTCGGTACACGAGATCGCGCATCAGGAGCAGAAGCCGGGCGTCACGCCGTTCCTGTCGGTGAAGAACGTCACTGCCTCCTATGGCGGCGGCAAGGTCAAGGTGCTGAAAAACGTCTCGGTCGACATCTTTCCAGGGCAGACTCTTGCCGTGGTCGGCGAATCCGGCTCCGGCAAATCGACGCTGGCGCGCGCCATCACCGGCCTGCTGCCGCCCGAGCAGGGGTCGGTCACCTTCGCCGGCCGCGCGCTCGCCAACCGGCTGGCCGACCGGCCGAAGGAGGATCTCAGGCAGTTGCAGATGATCTACCAGATGGCCGACGTGGCGATGAACCCGCGTCAGACGGTAGGCACCATCATCGGCCGTCCGCTTGAGTTCTATTTCGGCATGCGCGGGCGCGAACGCGACGCCAAGGTTGCCGAACTGCTCGACAAGATCGAGATGGGAAAGGGTTTTGTCGACCGCTACCCTGCCGAACTGTCCGGCGGCCAGAAGCAGCGCGTCTGCATCGCCCGCTCGCTGGCGGCCAAGCCGAAACTGATCATCTGCGACGAGGTCACGTCCGCGCTCGACCCGCTGGTGGCGAACGGCATTTTGAAGCTCTTGCTCGAACTGCAGAAGGAGGAGGAAGTCGCCTACCTGTTCATCACCCACGACCTCGCGACGGTGAAGTCAATCGCCGACTCGATCGCGGTGATGTATCGCGGCGAGGTGGTCCGCTACGGCCCGAAGAGCCAGGTGCTGACGCCACCCTTCGACGCCTACACCGACTTGCTTTTGTCCTCCGTGCCGGAGATGGAGATCGGCTGGCTGGAAAAGGCAATCAAGGGCCGTCGCATGGCCAGCGCCGACAACTGAGCCACCGCATGCCCCTCTCCTCAAAACTCCTGCTGATCATCCTCGACGGCCTGCCGTGGCGGAACTGGAAGCCCTTCATGGGCAATCTGGAAGGCTGGGTGCAGTCGGGGGCGGCGCGCAAATGGCGGATGCGCTCGGTGCTGCCGTCCACCTCCGCCTGCTGCTACGCCTCGATCCACACCGGCGTGCCGCCGCAGGTGCATGGCGTCACCTCCAACGAGTTCCGCATGCGGGTGAGCCAGCCCGACATCTTTTCCGAGGTGACGAAGGCCGGCGGCAGGACCGGCGCGGTGACGCATTCCTACTGGTCGGAGTTCTTCAACCGCTATCCGTTCGACCCGGTGCGCGACATTGAATATGACGAACCCGGCGGCCCGATCACCCACGGCCGCTTCCACACCATGACCGGCTACGGCCACACCAACCAGATGACGCCGAGCGACGTCGACCTGTTCGCGACGCTGACGCGGCTGGCCGAGGTCAAGGGCGTCGATTACGCCATCCTCCACACCTGCACGGTCGATTCCATGGGCCACCGCTATGGCCAGGACTGCGTCGAGATGGACAACGCACTCTATTATCTCGACTCAGCCCTTGCCGGTTTCCTGCCGCGCTGGCGCGACGCCGGCTACGAGGTGATCGTCACCGCCGATCACGGCCAGACGCACCGCGGCCATCACGGCGGCCATGACGAGGAAATGCAGGACGTGGCGCTCTACTATTTCGGTGCAGGCGAAGGGCCGGCAAAGGACGTGCTGCTCGACCAGTTGCAGCTTGCGCCGACCGTTCTGACGCGGCTTGGCCTGCCGGTGCCAGAGACGATGCGGGCAAAGCCGTTCCTGACGTGAATTGAATCGGGCCTGGCTCGCTTGGATGCGCTGTTCGTCCCGGCGCTGGCGTAAGCCGCATGATTTGTGCGGCGAGACCGGAAACCGGCTTTGATGACGAAGCGCCGGCAGGCAAAGGCTGTCATTCGCCTCGCGGAAAGCGCTTGCTCTCCTCCAATATGTTCAGGTCCATATGGTTGCGCATGTAGCGCTCGGAGGCCTTTTGCACAGGCTGGAATTCCCACGGGCAATAGGCGCCGTTGCGTAGGGCGGGATAGACCACCCAGCGCCGCGCCTGGCTCTCGCGGACCGCGGCGTCGAAGGCCGCCATGTCCCAGCGGGCGCGCACCTTCGCCATGAATTCGGCGACAACCGCCGCATGGGCCGGATCGGCGGCGAGATTGGTGCGTTCGTGTGGGTCTGCGTCCAGGTCGAAGAGTTGCGGCGGGTCGATCTCGCAATGCACGAATTTGTAGCGGCCATCGCGGATGGCCACTAGCGGCGCCTGCGAGCCCTCTGCCGCATATTCCATCAGCACCGGCGAGACGCGCCGTTCGCCGTGCATCAGCGGCACCAGGGACTCGCCATCGGTCCACGGCAGGATCCCGCCGATGTCGATGCCGGCCAGGTCGCAGAGCGTCGGCGCGATGTCGAGGTTGGATGTCGGCGTCTCGATCAGGCCTGCCGGAATGCCCGGCCCGGCGATCATCAGCGGCACGCGGGCCGAGCCTTCGTAGAAACACATCTTGAACCACAGGCCGCGCTCGCCGAGCATGTCGCCGTGATCCGAGCAGAATAGCACGATGGTGTCGTCCCGCATCCTCGTGGCTTCCAGCACGGCGAGGATCTCGCCGATCTTCTCGTCGATATAGGAGATCGAGGCGAAATAACCGCGCCGTGCCTTGCGCACGTTCTCGGCGGTGATGTTGAAGCTGCCGTAGTCGCTGGCGTCGTAGAGGCGCTGCGAATGCGCGTCCTGCTCCGCGCGCGGCCTGAAGCCGATCGCCGGTTCGAGTTCGGCGCAGTCCTCGTAGAGGTCCCAGTGCTTGCGGCGCGCCACATAGGGGTCGTGCGGATGCGTGAACGAAACCGTCAGGCACCAGGGGCGGCTGCCCGCGTCGTCGCTCCGGCGCGAATAATCGTAGAGCTTCTGGGCCGCGTGAAAGGCGACCTCGTCGTCATATTCCAGCTGGTTGGTGATCTCGGCGACGCCGGCGCCGGTGATCGAGCCGAGATTGTGATACCACCAGTCGATGCGCTCGCCCGGCTTGCGATAGTCGGGGGTCCAGCCGAAATCGGCCGGGTAGATGTCGGTGGTGAGCCGCTCCTCGAACCCGTGCAACTGGTCCGGGCCGACGAAATGCATCTTGCCGGAAAGGCATGTCGTGTAGCCCGCCGCGCGCAGGTGATGCGCGAAGGTCGGGATCGACGAGGCGAATTCGGCGGCGTTGTCGTAGACGCCGGTGCGCGACGGAAGCTGGCCGCTCATGAACGACGCCCGGCCCGGCGCGCAGAGCGGCGAGGCGGTATAGTTGTTACGCAGCCGCGACGACCGGGCGGCGAGCGCCTTCAGGTTCGGCGCATGCAGGAATTCCGCCGGGCCGTCGGGAAACAGCGTTCCCGCAAGCTGGTCGACCATCAGGATGAGGATGTTGGGACGACGGGTCATGGGGCGACGGCCGCGACACGCAGCCGGGTTTCGGTGTCATCGAGCGGCGCCCGATCGCGTATACCTGCCATTACGACGTTGCGCATCGTTGTCCCTCCGCCAAGCCAAATTATTTTTTATTGACCCATCAATCAACAAAAATTCTGCAAGCGGAATCATGCTTTCGGCGGGGCCAGCGGACAGGTCGCTCGCTCCTCTCCGCGGTCACGGTTTGCCGATCGTCCCCTTCAGTCGATAGAGCGCCTCAAGCGCTTCCTTCGGCGTCATGTCGTCGGGGTTGAGCGCGATCACCGCCTCGCGCAGCCGGTCCGGCTGGGCAGGTTTTGGCGCTGCCTCCCGTCGCGCAGCCACGGAAAACAACGGCAAATCATCGACGAGCCGGTTGGCCTTGCCAGACGTCTCGCCGCTTTCCAGCTGGTGCAGCACGTCGCGGGCGCGATCCACCACCGCACCGGGCAGGCCGGCCAATCTCGCCACCTGGATGCCGTAGGAGCGGTCGGCCGCGCCCTTGCCGATCTCGTGCAGGAAGATCACCTCGCCTTCCCACTCCTTCACCCGCATGGTCACGTTGTGCAGCCGCGCCAGCTTGTCGGCCAGCGCCGTCATTTCGTGGAAATGCGTGGCGAACAGCGCCCGGCAGCGGTTCTTCTCGTGCAGATATTCCACCGCCGCCCAGGCGATCGACAGGCCGTCGAAGGTCGCGGTGCCGCGCCCGATCTCGTCCAGGATGACCAGCGAGCGCTCGCCCGCCTGGTTGAGGATCGCCGCGGTCTCCACCATCTCGACCATGAAGGTCGAGCGGCCCCGCGCCAGGTCGTCGGAGGCGCCGACGCGCGAAAACAGCCGGTCGACCACGCCGATATGGGCGCGCCCCGCCGGAACGAAGGAGCCGGTCTGGGCGAGAATCGCAATCAGCGCGTTCTGGCGCAAGAAGGTCGACTTGCCGCCCATGTTCGGGCCGGTGAGCAGCCAGATCGCACCGAATTTGCCATTATTAGCCGGCGAAAGATCGCAGTCGTTGGCGACGAAAGGCTGGCCGGACGTTTTTCGCAACGACTGCTCGACCACCGGATGGCGGCCGCCGTCGATGTCGAAAGTCAGGCCGTCATCCACCACCGGCCGCGTCCAGTTCTCGTCGATCGCCAGCGTGGCCAGTGACGCCGAAACGTCGAGCACCGCCAGCGCCTGCGCACCGGCGCGGATTTTCTCCGCGTGGCCGACCGCCTCGGTCACTAGATCGTCGAACACGGCGAGTTCGATCTGCAGCGCCCGGTCGGCGGCGTTGACGATCTTCGTCTCAAGATCGGCGAGTTCCGTCGTGGTGAAGCGCATGGCGCTGGCCATGGTCTGGCGGTGGATGAAACGGGCGCGCAGCGCGTCGCTGCCGGTCATCGCCGCCTGGTGGTTGGCCGTCACCTCGATGTAATAACCCAGCACATTGTTGTGCCGGATTTTCAATGACCGCACGCCGGTCTCGTCGATCAGCCCGCGTTCCAGCCCGGCGATCACTTTTCGCGACTCGTCGCGCAGCGCCCGCATCTCGTCGAGTTCGTCGTCCCAGCCGGCACGCACGAAACCGCCGTCGCGCTTGAGCAGAGGCATCTCGTCGGCCATCGCCCGGGCGAGGCGGGTGGCGCAATCGACCGGCAGCGCTCGTATCGCCTCCAGCGCCCCAGCAATTTCGGCCGGCGGCTCGGCCCGCGCCAGCAGGTCGCCGATCTCGGCGGCGGCCTGCAGCCCGGCGCACAGCGCGCCGAGGTCGCGCGGGCCGCCGCGATTCAGCGCCAACCGCGTCAGCGCGCGCGGCATGTCGGCAAGGCCTTTCAGCGCGATGCGCAAGCCGTCGCGCAGGTCTTCCTCTCCGATCAGCCACGCCACCGAATCCAGCCGCGCATTGACCGCGTCGGGTGCCGTCAGCGGCGAGGTCAGCCGGTCGGCGAGAAGCCGGGCGCCCGCTCCCGTCACCGTGCGGTCGATCGCCGAGAGCAACGAGCCGTCACGGCTGCCGGACAGCGTGCGCACCAGTTCCAGATTGGCGCGGGTCGCCGCGTCGATGAACAGCGTCGAGCCCGCCGTCTCGCGCTCGGGGTGTCCGAGCGGCGGCCGTTCCGCCTTCTGCGTCTTCTCGACGAAGGCGATGATGCCGGAGATCGCCGACAGTTCGGCCCGCGAAAAAGTAGCGAAACCGTCGGGTGTCGCCACCTGGTAGAATCGGGCGATGCGGTCGGCCGCGCTTGCGGAGTCGAACAGGCTGGGCGGCTGCGGGCTCGCCATGCGGCCGAGCACGTCGAAGACCGGCTTCAGGTCGGGATCGTAGAACACCGGCTCGGCGACGATCAGCTCGCGCGGGTCGACGCGAAAGATGTCGGCGAGCAGCCGGTCCGGCGCGGTCTCGGCCACCCGGAACAGGCCGGTGGAAAGCTCCAGCCAGGCCAGCGCATGGCCGCCGCCCTTCACCCGCCCCAGCGCCATCAGGAAGCTGGACTCGGCCGGCGAAAGCAGCCGGTCCTCGGTGATGGTGCCCGGCGTCACCAAGCGCACCACGTCACGCTTCACCACCGATTTGCCGCCGCGCTTCTTGGCCTCCGCCGGGTCCTCGATCTGCTCGCACACGGCGACGCGGTGGCCGAGCCCGATCAGTTTCTGAAGGTAATCGTCGGCCGCATGGATCGGCACGCCGCACATCGGGATGTCAAAACCCTGGTGCTTTCCACGCTTGGTGAGAACGATCCCCAAGGCGCGCGACGCCACCTCGGCGTCGTCGAAGAACAGCTCGTAGAAATCGCCCATGCGGTAGAACAGCAGCGAATCCGGGTTCGCCGCCTTGATCTCTATATATTGCTCCATCATCGGCGTGGGGGCGCCGCCGCGCGGCGGCTGGTCCGCCTCGCCTGTCGTCGGTCTGTCGGAATGCCCGGTCATCGTCGTCCCGTCATAAACTGATAAGGCCTGTGCCCGCCACTGCCAGCGCCGCGCCCGCCCATGCGGCGGGCGAGGGCGCCACGCCGGAGCGCAGCCACACCATCGGCAAGATCGCTACCGGTGTCATCGACGACAGCGTGGAGACGATGCCGACATTGCCGGTGGCGAGCGCCGCCATCAGCAGCGACATGCCGAGCCCGGTGCCGAAGAAGGCCGAGCCGACCGCGATGCCGAGGTCGCCGGAGCGGAAACGGTAGGGCTTGTTCAGCGCGGCTATCGGCACCAGCAGCAGCGCGGCGAAGAAAGTCGCCGCGATGCCGGACCGCACCGCCATGGCCGTGAACGGCTCGACGCCCGCCGCCATGGCCGGCCGCGCCAGCAGCGTTCCCACGGCTTGGCCGATCGCCGTGATGACGCCCAGCAAGACGCCGAACGTGAAGGTGCGGGACGGCGCCACCGGCGCGCCGTGCGGCAGCGGCGCGTCGATCGTCACCGACGGCACGCCCTTGCCGGCGCCTCCGTAGCGCCGCGGCCTGCCGATGGCCAGCACAACGCCGGCCAGCACGCAGGCGATGCCGAGCCCCTGCCGCTCCGTGATCGTCTCGCCAAGGAAAAAGTACCCCAGCGCCAGCGCAAAGGGCGACGTGAGCGAAAACAGCAGCGCCGTTACCCGCGGCCCCGCGGCATAGATCGCCGCGAAATAGGTGGTGCTGGCAATGACGATGCCGGCCACGCCCGAGAGCAGCAGCAGCGTCACCTGCCAGCCCTCCAGCGCCCGCCAGCCGCCGAGCACGAGGGAAGCAGCGCCCGTCATCGCAAAAGCGGCCAGCATCTGCCAGCGCGCCAGACGCACCACGTCGACGCGGCCGTTCAGCTCGGCGATCAGCATGCCTGACAGCGCGATGCAGAATGCCGACGCTATGGCAAGGCTCTCGGAGAGGAACACTTTATGTCCAGACTTGGCGCATCTCGCCCCTGCTTGGCGCTTTACTCGCCCGGTGTGTAGCCTTAATCCAAAACACTCCACAAAAAGAAGCGTCGGGCCGTGCCAGCGGCTCACCGGGAAGGAACGTCTCTCACATGGTTGCATCGAAAAAATCCGACAACGGACCCTCCGTCAGCGCGCAGGAGGCGCTCGACTTCCACGCCATGGGGCGGCCCGGCAAGCTGGAGATCGTGCCGACCAAGCCGATGGCGACGCAGCGCGACCTGTCGCTTGCCTATTCGCCCGGCGTTGCCGTTCCCGTGAAGGCCATCGCCGAGGACCCCAGCCGCGCCTTCGACTACACGGCGCGCGGCAACATGGTCGCCGTCATCTCCAACGGCACCGCCATCCTTGGCCTCGGCAATCTCGGCGCGCTGGCCTCAAAACCGGTGATGGAAGGCAAGGCTGTCCTGTTCAAGCGCTTCGCGGATGTCGATTCCATCGATCTCGAGGTCGACACCGAGGACGCCGAGACCTTCATCAACGCCGTGCGTTATCTCGGCCCGTCCTTCGGCGGCATCAACCTCGAGGATATCAGGGCGCCCGACTGCTTCATCATCGAGCAGAAGCTGCGCGAGGTGATGGACATTCCCGTCTTCCACGACGACCAGCACGGCACCGCGATCATCGCCGCCGCCGGCCTCATCAACGCGCTGGAGATCACCGGCCGCGACATGAAGACGGCGAAGCTGGTGTGCAACGGCGCCGGCTCGGCCGGCATCGCCTGCATCGAGCTGATCAAGTCGATGGGTTTCGCCCCGGAGAACATCATCCTCTGCGACACCAAGGGCGTGGTCTACCAGGGCCGCACCGAAGGCATGAACCAGTGGAAATCGGCGCATGCGGCGAAAACCGAGGCACGCAGTCTGGCCGACGCCATGGACGGCGCCGACATCGTCTTCGGCCTCTCCGCCAAGGGCGCCCTGACCACGCCGATGATCCAGTCCATGGCAAAAAACCCGATCATCTTCGCCATGGCCAATCCCGACCCGGAGATCACGCCGGAGGAAGTGGCTGAGATCCGCACCGACGCCATCATGGCGACCGGCCGTTCGGACTATCCGAACCAGGTCAACAACGTGCTCGGCTTCCCTTACATCTTCCGCGGCGCGCTGGATGTGCGGGCGACCACCATCAACGACCAGATGAAGGTCGCGGCGGCCGAGGCGCTGGCGGCCCTCGCCCGCCAGGACGTTCCGGACGACGTCGCCGCCGCCTACCAGGGCATGCGCCCGAAATTCGGCCCGAACTACATCATCCCCGTGCCGTTCGACCCGCGCCTGATCTCGGCCATCCCGATCGCGGTGGCCAAGGCCGCCATGGAGAGCGGCGTGGCGCGCAAACCCATCCTCGACCTCGACCGCTATGCGCAGGAGCTTTCCGCCCGCCGCGACCCGATCGCCTCGACCTTGCAGCGCATCTACGACCGCGTGCGCCGCCAGCCGAAGCGCATCGTCTTCGCCGAGGGCGAGGAGGAGCAGGTGATGCGCGCCGCCGTCGCCTATGTGAACCAGAAGCTCGGCACGGCGATCCTGGTCGGCCGCGACGAGGTGATCAAGGAGAACGCCCGCGCCGCCGGCATCGACCTGAACAAATCCGGCATCGAGATCATCAATGCCCGCCTGTCGCGCCGCAACACCGTCTATGCCGACCATCTCTACGAGCGCATGCAGCGCAAGGGATTCCTGTTCCGCGACTGCCAGCGGCTGATCAACAACGACCGCAACCACTTTGCCGCCTGCATGCTGGCGCTGGGCGACGCTGACGGCGTGGTCACCGGCGTCACCCGCAACTATTCCACCGCGCTCGAAGACATCAGGCGCGTCATCGACGCGAAACCCGGCCATTGCGTCATCGGTGCCTCGATCGTGCTGTCGCGCGGCCGCACGGTGATCGTCGCCGACACCGCTGTCCACGACATGCCCAACGCCGAGGAACTTGCCGACATCGCCGAGGAAACCGCCGGTTTTGCTCGGAGGATGGGATATGAACCCCGCGTGGCCATGCTCGCCTACTCCACCTTCGGCCACCCGCCGGGCGAGCGCTCCGAGCGCGTGCAGGAGGCGGTAAAAATCCTCGACAAGCGCCGGGTCGATTTCGAATATGATGGCGAGATGGCCGCCGACGTGGCGCTCAACCCGCGCCTCATGCAGCAATACCCCTTCTGCCGCCTCTCAGGCCCCGCCAACGTCCTGATCATGCCGGCCTTCCACTCCGCCTCGATCTCGACCCGCATGCTCCAGGAACTCGGCGGCTCCACCGTCATCGGCCCGCTGCTGGTCGGGTTGAACAAGCCGGTGCAGATCGTGAGCCTGAACGCCAAGGATTCGGACATCGTCAACATGGCGGCGATCGCGGCGTATTCGGCGGGGTCGTGAGCGAGGCTAAAAACCTTTTGACGTAGTACTTCCGCGGCACCAGATGAGGACATGATAATGGGTGAGTGGCGAGAAGCTGTCTTGGCCGCAGTGATACGGCTAACGACAAAGAAGGGCGACGCGCATTTTTCCCGGCAGGAGATGATCGAAGAAGAGCTGGGAGATATTGTAACTGAGGTTGGTTCGATAGGCGTGACACCGGAACAGACGTTGAGTCGAGAACTTCAGGAACTCGCCGAAGCTGGAGTGATTTCCTTCGTAGATAGTCGCGGCAGCTATTGTCTGTTGGATGGTAGTGCAGGCGGACACCACCGTCCCATAGTTGCACAATATGCAATCGATGGATTTCGTTCCCTCAGACTTTTCAACGTATCGTTGGAACGCGGTTTGAACGCTCTAGTCGGGCCAAACGGATCGGGAAAAACAAATTTTATCGACTTTTTGGACTTCCTCTCAACTCTAATCTCGCGAGACGCTTCGACTGCCGTTTCAATGGCCGGAGGGGTGGCGAGAGTTTTCAGTCAAGAAAATTCAAAAAAATCTTCACCCAAGGTAACTGCACGTGTCCGCGGCACCGCCGACATGGAGCGTGTTTGGGACGATCCAGATAGGCGCTTCCTCTTTCAATTTGAATATTTTATAGAGGTAAGGTTTAGCAAATCACACTCTGCTATATATATATCAAACGAAAGAATTAAATTTTTTGCGCTTCGAAATAGCAGCGAGAATCAGCACTATAACAAGCATATCGGAACTATATCTTTGAGGCGGAATTCTCCTTCAAGTGAGAGCGAGCCGTCTATCTCAATTGGCCCAAAATTATTTACGGCCAGCGTGCGCAATCCGCTGAGATATGTACGGAGGAGTACGGTTCGCGCGAGCGAACCTCGCTTGCAAGGCAAAGAAGGAGAGGTGTTGCCGCTAGGACCTTCTGCTCCGGACGAAAGTATCCTGGCGGCCCACCCCCTTCGTCCAGCGCTTGAAAGTGTTCGTTCGGCGATTTCTCGTGGAAGAGCATTTAATATGATTCCGTCAAAAGCCCGTGAACCCGACGAGCTTTCGAAGAGTCCAATAATCGGCCAGGATGGGTCAGGTCTTTCCGCGACGCTTTATCATATGCAGCAGGTCAAAAGACAGAGGCCAACCCAACACGAGTTTCGATTTCGTCGATATGGAGTGGAAACGCTAGACACCGTCGTGGATTGGGCACGGCTTGTTCTACCGGAACTACGCGAGCTTTCAGTCTCGTCAGACCCTCACACGGGAAAGTATGTGCCCTTTCTAACGGTGGGAAGTGAAGAGAATTCTCTTAGATTCCCGCTTCAGTCTGCTAGCGACGGTACCATTAAGTGGCTGGCATTGACTTCAATGATGCTGACCCGAGGAAACTCGTATTCGATAGAAGAACCAGAGAATTTTCTTCACCCTAATATGCAAAGATTCCTAGTCGAACTTGTACGTGCGAGCGCTGCCGACGCGGGGGATTTCTCCTATTTTATCTTGTCAACGCATAGCGAGACGATCATAAATCAACTTAATCCACGCGAGCTTATCGTTTTTAGATTCGAAGATGGGGTAACTAAGTGTCGACGGTTAAATAGCCCAGAGTCGGTGGAGCAAGAAATAAATAGTACCGGATTTGGCTTAGGATATTATTATGCCGCAAATGCACTTTCCTAAGATTTTAGCTTTTGTGGAAGGCCATATGGAGAGAATGTTTTTAAATAATAACTTTAAATATGTTACTGTTATTCCTGTGTCAAATGGCGTGAGCTGGACTCTTGCTGCGATGGCAAAACAGATATTAACTCTCTATCGTGCAAAAAACGCTTATCCAGATCATATAATCATTTGGATTGATCGAGAGGGCAGAAAAGAGGCCGCCGAGGAAATATCCTCTTTTCTTCGTGATCGACTTGTCGAGGCCGGCGCTGATGCCAATAAGATTCATACGCTAGTCCCCGACTTAATGACGGAGAATCTAATCCTCTCAGATGAGGCATTAATGCGAGAGTATCTTGCAAATCCAGATTATGCCTATAATTTTGAAGGTGCCCATGGTAAAAGCATACTGAAAGCGCTGATAAATATGGCAGGGAAAAATTATGGAGAAACTAGCACAGGGGTTGATCTATTGAAGAAGATAAGAATATCGGATAGTGTTTTGGTCAGCGCGGCTGCAAGCCGATTCCTAAAGACATTCCAAATGGAATGCTGGTGGCTACAATCGCGGTTTGCCTAGTTGATTACGTACTGTTCTGATCTCCGCTTGCACGGGATTATGACTACGTTCGAGATGATATAAAGAGACGCTTTGTATGCCCACCGCTTCTTCTATAATTCTTAACTGATCCCTGCAACGAGGGCGGCGCTATTCTTGGGCTGCGAGTTGTATTGTCGGTAGACCGATGTAGCGGCGGTCAACGCCACGGTAGTTTAGCCAATTCGTCACATCTCACATTCCCCTCGCTTCCGCACTGCAACAGGCGTAAGACCCCGCCATGGAAAACAATCGCTTCGAAACCCCCGTCACCGTCAAGGCTGCCCAGGGGCCGGACAAATCGCTCAATACCGCCCGTGAGGCGACCGACTATCTGCTGAACTCCTGGCCCGGCAAGCGTGGTCCAAAGCATCGCGAGGCGCTGCAGGCCTGCCACGATGCGCTGGCCGGCACCAAGCCGGCGATGACGGCGCGCCGCGCCTTCGTCGCCGCGGCGCGCGAGGCGTCCGTGCTGGTCACCGACAAGGTGTGAACGGCTACTCGGCCTTCACTTCCTCGGTGCGCGGCTCGGCCTGCGTGTCGGCTTCCTTCTTGGCGGCCTTGGCAGCCAGCTTCTCGGCCTTCTTGGCGGCCTTGATGCGGTCGCGTTCCTTGCGTTCGTGATTGTAGTTCGGCGGGCGCGGCATGGTGGCGTCTCCTTTTCGCTCTGTTGCGCTTGCGTAAGAGCATCGGGCCGCAAACACAACCCTGGGCGCGCCGGACCGGCGATTTGATGCACAATCCGGCTCTTTTTCCGATGGAACGGCCGTTTGACGAAACCGTCCCTCGATTGCCGTCAAAATGGCTTGTGTCACGCCAAAAAACTGCCTGCCGTGAAGTCCGTCACGGTGTTTCCTGCTGACATTGCGCTGAAGCCGTTGTTCTGACACGATATTCAGGACTTCACGCGAAATTTTGTCCGCCGGCGCTAACCCACCGCCTGCCACCAGCGTGCAGGGTAGGAAAACCATTTCGGTTCCGGAACGACTGATGTTTCCGCGCCGCCGGAAGGCCGGAAATCCGGCCCGGCGCACAGCAATGCGGCGCCGATGCTGGTGCCGGTGCTGCCTTTCGAGACGACCACGGGCCGCCCGCTCGCTGTCGCCAACATCTTGATAAAACATCGATTCTGGCCGAATGGCCCCTCGACGACGGTGTCGCCTTGCGCTCCGATCAGGTCGAGGCAGGTCGCCGTCATCATGGCGAGATAGAAGGAGACCGCCGCGAAACGCTCGCCGGGGTGGCGCGGCTCCTGCGGCAGCCATTCCGCCCTGCGGTGCTGGTACGGTCCCGACCCCCGGTCGATGGACGGTGTCAGGAAGGTTGGCATGGCCAGGACCGCCTCGATGTCGGCATCGCTCGGCTCGACCGCCTTATCGCCGATCAGCAGCGAGAATTCGCGGCCGCCCATGAAGCGCGAAGACGGCACCGGGTCGCCGAAGGCGTTGACGTTGATCAGCGTATCGCGTGTGGGATCAAGCACTTGACGCTTGCCGTGGACGGACATGACGATCACCCATGTGCCGGTCGAAACCACCGTGAACGGCTTTTCCCGAGACAGCAGATGCGGGTAGAGCGAGGCGTTGGAATCGTGGATGCCGCAGAACACCGGCGTCTCTGCGGCAAGTCCTGTTTTTTGAGCGATTTCAGGCAGTAAGCATCCCAGCCGGTCGCTCGCCTTGCGCACCGGCGCCATCAGTTTTCGCCACCCCAGCCGGTCGACCATGCTGGAAAAATCCCGCTTTTGCGGATCCCAGAGATCGGTATGTGCCCCCAGCGACGTCGCCTCGTTCGCGGCCACCCCGCAAAGCCGGAACGCCCAGTATTGCGGGTACATCAGGATCGTCGCAACCTTCTGGAATTGCTGCGGAAATGCCTGCGACTGCCAATGGAACTGCGCCCCGGCATTGAGCCCGCCGGGCAGTCTCGGCGCCCCCGTCTCGGCGAAGGCCGGCCGCAGGACGTCATAGTCTGCGCCGGTCGTTTCGGGTCCGGAATGTTCATAGTCCAGCATCGGCATCGCAAGTTTGCCGTCGGCCGCGAGCAATATGCCGGAGCCGCCATGCGCCGTCACCACGATCGCATCGGGCTTTGCCTTCCGGCCAAGCCCGGCCAGTCCGTCGAGGATGAACGCCCACAGGCGGTCCGTATCGAAATGCGGATAAGGTGCTGAATCGACAACAGAATTCGCGGTGCGTGCGATCACTGTCTCGTCCAGCGACGCAAGGTCGACCAGCGCCACCTTGGCGTTGCTTTTGCCGATATCGACGACGGCAACGGTGCGGATCGTCGGCAAGCCGTTCACCTGCCGGTCCTGAGCCCGATCTTATCGACGATCCGTGGTATCGCGATGACGGCGATCAGCAGCGCGCCGATATAGACGCTGACCACCTGCCCCGGGATGTTGTTCAGCGACATGCCGAACGTCACAAGTCCTAGTGTCAGAACGGCGAGGAACACACCAAGGATTGAGCCGACGCCGCCGGCGATCGACACCCCGCCGAGGATGACCATGGTGACGATGTCGAGTTCCCAGCCGATGGCGATGTTGGACCGCATCGAGCCCAGCCGCGCCGTCAGCAGCGCCGCGGCGAGGCCGCAAAGCATGCCGGAGACAACGAACAGCAGGAAGGTCAGCCGGTCGACGGGAATACCGGAGAATCGTGCCGCCATAGGGTTCGAGCCGATGGCGAAGAGTTTGCGGCCGGTCGCGGTCTTGTGCAGGACGATGCCGAAGACGACGGTCAAAGCCAGAAAGATCAGGAAAGACAACGGGATGGGCGGGATGAACAGCCAGGAAACGCCGCTTTCCTTCATCTTGATGAAATAGCTCTGGCCGAGTTCGAGGAACTCCGCCGGATATTTCGTCTTCGCCTGGTCGCCCAAAATCACTTGGGTGATACCGCGAAAAAGCGACATGGTGCCGATGGTGACCACGATCGACGGCAGGCCGGCGTAGGTGACGAGGAAGCCATTGAAAACGCCACACAAAATGCCGATGCCGATACCCGTCGCGAACAGTCCGGCCGGCCCGAATCCGGCCTCGGCGGCATAACCGATGCCCATGGCGGCCAGCGCCACGATCGCCGCTACCGACAGGTCGATCTGGCGAACAAGGATCAAAAGCGCCATGGCCAGCGCAATGATCGCCTTCTCGGAGAAATTGAAAGTGGCGTCGGCGAGATTGAAGACGTCGAGGAAATAGGGCGAGACGATGGTGTTGACCACGATGGTCAGCGCCAGAAGGATGACCAGGATCACTTCCCACCGCAGCAGCACGTCGCGCGCCCGGCGCGGCGCGGCGTCCAGCACCGTGTAGCGGCTCTCGGAAGGCGGCATCGGCGCGTTCATGCCCGCACCCGTCCGATGCGCCGCGCTTCGGGCAGGATGAGCTTTTCAGGCCGCCGCTCCGCCCGCGCGTTGATGACCACGGCGGCGAGGATGACCGCGCCGGAGATCGCCATCTGCCAGAAGGGTGAAATCTGCAGGACGGGCAGGGCGGTCATGACGATGCCGAGGAACAGCGCGCCGAGCAGCGTGCCCGCGACCGAACCGACGCCGCCGCCGATCGACACGCCGCCGATGACGCAGGCGGCGATGACTGTCAGTTCATAGCCGTTGGCGATCTCGGAATAAGCGACGCCATAGCGCGCCACCCAGAGATAGCCGCAGAGACCGGCGACGGCGCCGGAAATCGCGTAGGCGAGCAGTTCCTGCTTGCGCTGGTCGATGCCGCAATAACGCGCTGCGACCGGATTGCCGCCGACGGCGTAGAGGCCTCGCCCGGCGCGCGTCAGGTTGAGGAAGACCCAGAACAGGATGGAGACGCCGATGGCGATCCACACCGGACTGGTCAGGCCAAGCAACATGTGTTTCGGAAAGGCTTGAAATTCCAAGCCCATTTCGGAGGCGTTCACCTGGTCGCCCTTGGCGATGATGATGATCATGCCGCGATAGACGGCGAGCGTGCCAAGCGTCACGACGATCGGCGGGATGCCGAGGAAGGCGATCAGCCCGCCATTGATCAGGCCGAGCAGCAGCCCCGTCAGCACGCCGGCCAGGATCATGAACAGAAGCGGCGTGTCGGGATAATACTGGCTGACGAGGGCGGCGATCATGCCCGACAGCGCGAGGTTGGCGGCGACCGACAGGTCGATGCCGCGCGTCAGGATGACCACCATTTGCGCCAGCGCCATCATGAACAGGACCGAGGTTTCGGTCAGCAGGTCGCCTATGTTTTCCCATTCGAGGAACACCGGCTGGTAGGCGCCGATCGCTGCCACGCCGAGGATCAGGATAAGAGCGAGGATCGCCTCGCGCGATTTGACGATGGCGGTCACGCGGCCTCCTTGGCGGCGCCGGTGGCCGCGCCGACGATCTGCTCTGCGCTCCAGGCGCCGCGCTTGAATTCGTCGACGATCCGGCCTTCCTTCATGACGATGACGCGGTCGGCCAGGCCCATGACTTCCGGCAGTTCCGAGCTGATCAGCACGACGGCGAGCCCGTCCTGCGCCAACTCGCCGATGAAGTCGTGCACCGCCGCCTTGGAGCCGACATCGATGCCCTTCGTCGGCTCGTCGAGCACGATCACTTTCGGCCTTGTGGCCAGCCATTTGGCGATCACCACCTTCTGCTGGTTGCCACCGGAAAGCTCGCCGAGCCGCTGCTCCCAGTTCGCAGCCTTGACCGCCAGCCGGCGTCCGAGCGACCGCGTCGCCTCCTGCTCGGCCGTGCGCGACAGGAACAGGCCGCGCACATATTTCGACAGGTTCGCCAAGGTCACGTTCTCGCGGATGCCGAGCGACAGGATCGCGCCCTGGTCCTGCCGGTCCTCCGGCACGTAGGAAATGCCGGCGGCGATCGCGTCGGACGGGGATTGGATGGAAAGCTGCTTGCCGCCAAGCGAGATCGTGCCGCGCGTCAACGGGGTGATGCCGAACAAGCCTTGCATCGATTCCGTGCGCCCTGCGCCGACCAACCCGTAGAGGCCAAGGATTTCGCCCTTGCGCAGGTCGAAGGAGACATCGGCATATTCGGTGGCGTTCGACAGGCCTTTCACCGACAGGATGACTTCGCCGATCGGCACGTCGCGTTTCGGAAATACCTGGTCGACCGGGCGGCCGACCATCATGCGCACAAGTTGCGCCTCGGTGACGGAAGAGATCGGTCCTTCGCCGACCTTCTCGCCGTCGCGCAGGCAGACGAAATCGTCCGCGATGCGGAAAATCTCATCGAACTTATGACTGATGAAAACGATGGCGCGGCCTTCCGCCTTCAACTGCTCGACGATGCGGAAAAGATCATCGATCTCGTTGGCCGAAAGTGCGGCCGTCGGCTCGTCCATGATGACGACGCGCGCTTCGTGCGACAGCGCGCGGGCGATTTCCACCAGGTGTTTTTGCGCGACCGACAGGCGCTTCAGCTTGAATTCGGGCGGGATGGGCGCGTCGATGCGCTTCAGCAGCTCGGCCGACTTTGCCCGCATCTCGGTCCAGTCGACGAGGTGCGTCGACGCTGTCGGCATGTGGCCCATAAAAATGTTTTCCGCCACCGAGAGTTCGTCGAACATTACCGTTTCCTGGTGGATTGCCGCGATGCCAGCGGCCCAGGAATCGCGCGGCGAGGAAAAGGATTTGGGCTCGCCGCCGACGCGGATCTCACCGGTTTCGAGCCGATAGATGCCGGTCAGAAGCTTGACGATGGTCGACTTGCCGGCGCCGTTCTCGCCGATGATCGCGGTGACGCGGCCAGGCTGGAGCGACAGGCTGATGTCGTGCAGTGCCCGGACGCCTGGAAAGCTTTTCGAGACGCCGGAAAGGGTGAGGATGGGATCGGACACGGTGTGCGCAGACCTCTTACCCTCCCCCTTGTGGGGAGGGTCGATGAGCAGTTGGAGCGCAGCGGAAACTGCGAAGCGGGGTGGGGGTATTGTGACATGAGACCCCCACCCCGCGCCTTCGGCGCGACCCTCCCCACAAGGGGGAGGGTGAAGACCCACGTCCAGATCAGAAGATCTTGGCGAATTCCTCGACGTTGGATTTGTTGAACTCGAAGGGCTCGCCCATGATGCATTCGCCGTCCTTGCCGACGGTGGTCTCGCCCTTCTTGCCCATCGAAAGCTTGTCGCCCTCGGCGGTGGGTTTTCCAGCCAGGATGTCGGCCATGATCATGGTCGAGGAATAGCCGTATTCCACTGGGTTCCAGATGGCGAAGGTGTCGCAGGCGCCCTTGAGCACGTAGTCCTTCATTTCCGAAGGCAGGCCAAGGCCGGTGATGAACACCTTGCCGGTCAGGCCCCCGTCGACGATCGCCTTGGCGCCCGATCGGATGCCGATGGTGGTCGGCGAGATCACGCCCTTGAGGTTCGGATAGGCCTTCACCAGGCCCTGCATCTCGCGGTAGCTCTTGTCGTCCTGGTCGTCGCCATAGACCGTCGCCACTAGCGGCATGTCCTTGTATTCCGGCTTCTTCCACTCTTCCTTCATGGCCTCGATCCAGGAGTTCTGGTTGGTCATGGTGGAAGCGGCGGACAGGATGGCGACCTCGCCCTTGCCGCCGAGCGTCTTGGCGATCATCTGCACCTGCTTGGCGCCGATGAGCGGTGTCGATGAGGCGGAGAGGTGGACGAGGCGGCCGGCCGGCGCGATCGCCGAGTCGAAGCTCATCACCTTGATGCCGCGTTCCATTGCCTTCTTGCCGACCGGAACCAGCGCGTCGGCGTCGTTGGCCGAAACGATGATGCCGTCGACTTTTTGGGCGATCTGTGCGTCGATCACGGCGATCTGCTCTTCCGCCGTCGGCTTGGCCGAGGCGGTGTAGATGATCTCGATGCCGCCGAGTTCCTTGGCCGCTTCCTTGGCGCCGTTGGCGCAGGCGTCGAAATAGCTGTTGCCGAGATTCTTCACGATCATGGCGATGCGCTTGTCGGCAGCATACGCCCGTTTCGTGATGATCGCCGGCGTGGCGAGCACGACTGCCGCTCCCGCGCCAAGCTGCAATAAAGTACGACGTGTGGTCTTCATGGCAATTTCCTCCCTGCCAACCCTGTTTCATAACTTCGGACCGGCGTTTGCCGGCCCGACCGTCCGCCGATCATGCGGCGGAAGCGATCTCCTTGGCAACGGGCGCGATCCTCACATCGAGCCCGGCATTTTCCATCATCGCCAGCGCAACCTCGCTGATGCCGTCATCCGTCACCAGTACGGAGACGCGCGACAGCGGGCACACGACCAAGCTTCCTCTGGGGTCAAACTTGGTCGAATCCGCGAGCACGATCAACCTCTCCGTGCGGCTGAGGAGCTTTGCCTCGGCGCGCGCCACCAGCGGATCGGCCTCGACCACGCCCAGCGGCGTGATGGCCGCAGCACTCATGAACATCGTCGTCGCATGAAGGGTCTGGATCGTGTCGTCCTCGAAGGGCGACAGGATGATGCCTTGCTCGCGATAGACCTCGCCGCCCGGCAGCGTTATGCGGTTCTCGCTGCCGCGGATCAGCGCCTCGGCGATCGGGAAGGAGTTGGTGAGGATGTTCAGACGGCGGTCGCGCAGGAAATCGACCATGGCGAAGGTCGTGGTGCCGGCATTGATGATGATGGATTCGCCGTCCTCGACGAGGCCGCAAGCGAGTGCTGCGATGGCGCGCTTCTTGTCGGCGTTCTTGATGCGCTGCGAGCTGAAGGTCGGTGCCCCGAGCGTCGCCGGCAGTTTCGGGTCGGGCTCGGAGATGCCGCCATGCACGCGCCGCACCAGACCTTCCTCTTCCAGTCTTGCCAGATCCCGGCGCAAGGTCGCGCTGGACGCGCCGGTGAGATCGACCAACTCGCGCACGGGCACGACGGGCCTTCCGGCCATCGCTCCCAGTATTGCCGATCGGCGGTCCATCTCACGCATGTCGATGCGGTTGCCTCGAACAAATTCGATCATCATGAATGCACGCTCGCTCATGATCGTCAAGGATAGTGAGCGTATTGCGGCGCACAAATTCCATTGTGCATTGCAATCGCTCAAATTGAGAGCGAATCACGATTGACCGTGAGCGAATAGGCTCATAACTTCCGCCAAAAATCTCGAAAGGGCGGAAACATGGCCACGCAAGGACTTGCCGATCTCTGGGACGACGCCAAGGCCGGCGGCATGAGCGAGGCTGAATTGCTTGTCTATCGCTCCAACTTGCTCGGGTCGGACAAGCGCATCACCAATTATGGCGGCGGCAACACCTCCGCCAAGGCGATGGAGAAGGATCCGCTGACCGGCGGCCAGGTCGAGGTGCTGTGGGTCAAGGGCTCCGGCGGCGACCTCGGCACCATGAAGATGGACGGGCTGGCCAGCCTCTACATGGACAAGCTGGAGGCGCTGAAGGGCCTTTATCGCGGTCTGGCGCATGAGGACGAGATGGTCGGCTACCTGCCGCACTGCACCTTCAACCTCAATCCCCGCGCGGCCTCGATCGACACGCCACTGCACGCCTTCGTGCCGAGAAAGCACGTCGACCACATGCATCCCGACGCGGTAATCGCCATTGCCGCGGCCAGGGACAGCAAAGCGCTGACCCAGAAGATTTATGGTGACAAGATCGGCTGGCTGCCGTGGAAGCGGCCGGGATTCGAGCTCGGCCTGTGGCTGGAGAGATTCTGCAAGGAGAACCCCAGGGCGCTTGGCGTGGTTCTCGAAAGCCACGGCCTGTTCACCTGGGGCGACACGGCGAGGGAGTGCTACGACGTCACCATCCGCATCATCAACAAGGCGATGTCGTTCTTCGAGGCCGAAGGCAAAGGCAAGGCTGCCTTTGGCGGAGAAGTGCGCAAAACTTTGCCGGCTGAGGAACGCCACGCCATCGCGGCAAAACTGATGCCGGCGCTGCGCGGCATGATCTCCGCCAAGGAGCGCAAGGTCGGGCATTTCGACGACCAGCCGGCCGTGCTGGAGTTCATCGCTGCGCGCGATATGGAAAAGCTGGCGGCGCTCGGCACGAGCTGCCCGGACCATTTCCTGCGCACCAAGATCAGCCCGCTGGTGGTCGATTTCGACCCGACGAACCCGGATATCGAGAACACACTAGCCGGTCTGCCGGCCTCGCTCGAAACCTACCGGCAGGGCCATGCCGCCTACTACGAGCGCTGCAAGCGGCCGGTAAGCCCACCGATGCGCGACCCCAACGCGGTCGTTTATCTCGTGCCCGGCGTCGGCATGATCACCTTCGCCAAGGACAAGGCGACCGCCCGCATCTCCGGCGAATTTTACGTCAACGCCATCAACGTCATGCGTGGCGCCTCGACCGTGTCGGACTATATGGGCCTGCCCGAACAAGAAGCCTTCGACATCGAATATTGGGTGCTGGAGGAAGCAAAGCTGCAGCGCCTGCCGAAGCCGAAGCCGCTTGCCGGCCGTATCGCACTGGTGACAGGCGGGGCGGGCGGCATCGGTCGGGCGATCGCCGACCGACTGATGGCCGACGGCGCCTGCGTGGTGCTGGCCGACATCGATGCCGCGTCGCTGGAAGCCGCCGAAACCGACTTCGCCAAGCGCCATTCGGCTGACGTGGTGCGCGGCGTTAAACTCGATGTCACCAAGGAGGCCGAGGTCGCCGAGACCTTTGCTTTCGCGGCTAAAGAGTTTGGCGGACTCGACATCCTGGTCTCCAACGCCGGCATCTCGTCCGCCTCGCCGGTCGAGGACACGGAACTGTCTTTGTGGACCCGCAACATCGACATCCTGGCCACCGGCTATTTTCTCGTGGCACGGGAGGCGTTCCGGCTGATGAAGCGTCAGAAGGCCGGCGGCAACATCGTCTTCATCGCTTCCAAGAACGGGCTCGCCGCCTCGCCCAATGCGTCCGCCTACTGCACGGCCAAGGCGGCGGAAATCCATCTCGCCCGCTGCCTGGCGCTGGAGGGCGCGGACGCCGGCATCCGCGTCAACACGGTCAATCCGGATGCCGTGCTGCGCGGCTCCAACATCTGGAAGGGCGAATGGCGCGAGCAGCGCGCCGCCGCCTACAACATGCAGCCGGACGAACTGGAGGAGCATTACCGCAAGCGCTCGATGCTGAAGCTCGGCGTGTACCCGGAGGATGTCGCCGAGGCGGTCTGGTTTTTTGCGTCCGACCTGTCGGCGAAGTCGACGGGGAATATTTTGAACGTCGATGCGGGCAACGCGCAGAGTTTTACGCGGTAGTGCAGCCCAACCCTCCCCCTTGCGGGGAGGGTCGGCGCGTAGCGCCGGGGTGGGGGTGGTTCAGCGTTTGACCCCCACCCCGCTCCGCATCGCCGCTGCGCGGCATGCTTCGCGACCCTCCCCGCAAGGGGGAGGGTGGGCGCCCAACTTGGGGAGGACACATGACCGAATCCATCATCGACGCCGACACGGTCGAGGCCCACAACGCCGCGCACGAAAACAACCTGCGCCGCGACTACGACCACCTCGGCGAACAGCTCGACCGGCGCGGCATAAAAATCGAAGCGATCCGGGAGAAGGTGCAAAAATTCGGCATCGCCATCCCCTCCTGGGGTGTCGGCACCGGAGGCACGCGCTTCGCCCGTTTCCCAGGCGAAGGCGAGCCGCGCGACGTGTTCGACAAGATCGAGGACTGCGCCGTTATCCAACAACTCACCCGCGCCACGCCGACGGTGTCGCTGCACATTCCGTGGGACAAGGCCGACCCGAAGCGGCTGAAGCAGGCCGCCTCGCGCTTCGGCCTCGGCTTCGACGCCATGAACTCCAATACCTTTTCCGACGCAAAGGATCAGAAGCTTTCGTACAAATTCGGCTCACTCAGCCATGCCGACGCCGCCGTGCGCCGCCAGGCGGTCGATCACAATCTGGAATGCATCGAGATCGGCAAGACGGTCGGCTCGAAGGCGCTGACGGTGTGGATCGGCGACGGCTCCAATTTTCCAGGTCAGGCGAATTTCACAAAGGCGTTCGAGCGCTATCTCGACGCCATGCGCGAGATCTATGACGCGCTGCCCGATGGCTGGAAGCTTTTCTCCGAGCACAAGATGTACGAGCCAGCCTTCTATTCGACGGTCGTGCAGGACTGGGGCACCAACTATCTGATCGCCCAGGAACTCGGGCCGAACGCCTATTGCCTGGTCGACCTCGGTCACCACGCGCCCAACGTCAACATTGAGATGATCGTGGCGCGGCTGATCCAGTTCGGCAAGTTGGGCGGCTTCCACTTCAACGATTCCAAATATGGTGACGACGACCTCGATGCCGGTTCGATCGATCCCTACCGGCTGTTCCTCGTCTTCAACGAACTGGTCGACGCGGAATTGCGGGGCGCGAAAGGATTCGATCCGGCGCATATGCTCGACCAGAGCCACAACGTCACCGACCCGATCGAGAGCCTCATGCTGTCGGCGGTCGAGGTGCAGCGCGCCTATGCGGCGGCGCTGCTGGTCGACCGCCAGGCGCTGGAGAGCCATCAAACCGACAACGACGCGCTCATGGCCACGCAGACGCTGAAGACGGCGTTCCGGACCGACGTAGAGCCGATCCTTGCCATGGCGCGGCTGAATGCCGGAGGCGCCATAGACCCGGTCGGCGCCTACCGCGCCGCCGGCTACCGGCGGAAGGTGGCGGCTGAGCGGCCGGCCGTCAGCTCGGGCGGCGGCGGCATTGTTTGAGGATTTTAAGGTTGGGGGGTGCGTCCTTCGAGGCTCGCCCGCAGACGTTTCATCTAAATTTTCAACACGTTGCGAGCCCGCACGACGTTGGATATCAAGAGCAAAGCTAAACGGGCGAGCCTCGAAGGACGCACCGGTCAAACCTAAGGCGTCAGCCCAGCCTACAGCGTCGCCCCAAGATGCCAGGGCACGAACTCGTTGTCGCCGTAGCCGAACTCCTCGCTCTTGGTCTTCTTGCCCGACGCCGTCTCGACGATGAGTTCGAAAATCTCGCGGCCCATCTGCGGGATGGTCTTGTCGCCCGAGGCGATGACGCCGCAATTGACGTCCATGTCCTCTTCCATTGAATTGTAGAGCGCCGTGTTGGTGGCGACCTTGATCGACGGGGTCGGATGGCTGCCAAAGCAGGAGCCGCGCCCCGTGGTGAAGACGATGACGTTGGCGCCGCCCGCCACCTGGCCGGTCGCCGACACCGGGTCGTAGCCGGGCGTGTCCATGAAGACGAGGCCATGGCCCGAAACCTTCTCGGCGTAGGCGAAGACACCGTTGAGCGGCGTCTGGCCACCCTTGGCCACGGCGCCCAGCGACTTTTCGAGGATGGTGGTCAGGCCGCCGCGCTTGTTGCCGGGCGACGGGTTGTTGTCGATCGAAGCGCCGTGCTTGGCGGTATGGTCTTCCCACCACTTGATGTAGCCGTCGAGTTTTTCCGCGATCTCCGGCGAGGCGGCGCGGTAGGCGAGCAGGTGTTCCGCGCCGTAGATCTCGGTGGTCTCGGAGAGAATACCGATGCCGCCCGCTGCTGCCAGGATATCGACCGCGGCACCGAGCGCCGGGTTGGCGGTGATGCCGGACATGCCGTCGGAGCCGCCGCATTGCAGGCCGACGACGATCTCGCTGACCGGTATCGGCTCGCGCTGCAGATTGCCGACCTCCTCGCAGATCTCCTCCAGCACGCCCATCGCCTTCTCGACCGATTTGCGCGAGCCCCCGGAATCCTGGATGTTGAAATGCCGCTTGCCGGCGGCCACGCCCTTCCGTCCGTAGAGCGTCAACTGGTTGACCTCGCAGCCGAGGCCGACCATCAGCGCGCCGCCGAAATTCGGATGGCGGGCATAGCCGGCCAGCGTGCGGTGCAGAACCATCATGCCGTCGCCGGTGGCGCTCATGCCGCAGCCCTGGCCGTGGACGATCGGCACAAAACCGTCGATGCCGGGATATTTCGGCTTAAGCCGCTTGTTGGCCTCGTCGGCGATGGCATGGCAGACAGTCGCGGAGCAATTGACGCTGGCGATGACGCCGATGAAATTGCGTGTTCCGGCGCGGCCGTCGGCGCGGCGATAGCCCATGAAGGTGCGGGCGCGCTCTTCTTCGGTCGCCTCGACCGGAGCAGTCGGCGGCACCACCGGCATGCGGCCGGATTCGAAGACGAGGTTGTGCGAATGGACATGCGCGCCGGCCGGAATGTCGGCGGTCGCCTTGCCGATCGCCTGCGCATATTTCACCACCGCTTCTCCTGCCGCGATCGGGCGGATCGCCACCTTGTGCCCCGGATCGATCGCGGCCAGCGCGATGACGCCTCCGGGCAGGGTTTCGCCGGCCTCTATCCGGCCATTGGCGACGGCGACATTGTCGGAGGGTGAAAGAACGATGCTTTTGGCGGCGGTCACGGGTCGTTTCCCTGGCTGTTCGGGATCATGGCTGAGGAGGCTCGCTTGGAGGCAGGACCCCATCCGGCGGTCCCGCTCCGATCGGTCAGGGACGAGGCGCGCGCCAAATAGGATTGACTCCCCCCAAAGGGAACGTATTGTCTTTTATCTTAAAAAAACATTTGAGCGCAATTGGTTTTTGGCCCGTACGGTACCGCCGAGGAGAAATGGGACTCCCCGATGTCGAAGACCAGCACGGTTTTCAAGCAAGCCTATAACCGCTGCCTGAGCCTGCTCGCTGCGCGTGACGGCCTGCCGTCGGAGCCGGAGTTGGGGCTGGCGCTCGGCGTCAGCCGCACGACCGTCCGCGCTATCCTGGCGCGTCTGGCGGAGGCCGGCGTCATCGCCTGGGACAAGCGCAGCAAAGTCAGGCTGCGGGCTCCGGTGGATGCCGATTTCTATCCGTCCGAGGAGACGGATTCGCCGGCCGAAATCATCGAGCGCAGTTTTATGAAGCGCCTGCTGGCCCAGGGCGTTGAGCCGGGCACGCAGATCACCGAGGTCGAACTGGCGCGCGAGATCGGGGTCGGAACCAGCAGCCTGCGCGAATTCCTGATCCGCTTCAGCCGTTTCGGCCTGATCGAGAAACGCCCGAACAGCCGCTGGATGTTCAAGGGGTTTACCCGCGAGTTCGCGCTGGAACTGACCGAGATCCGTGAGATGTTCGAGCTTCGCTCGGCTCTCGCCTTCGTTGAGCTCGGCGAAGCCAGCCCGGCATGGACAGCACTCGACGCCATGGAGGCCGAGCATCACGGTTTCGCCCATGCCATCGCACAGCAATATGTGGATTTTTCCGAGCTCGACGAGCGCTTCCACCGGCTTGTCCACAACGCCTCGCGCAACCGGTTCATCGTCGATTTCTACGACGTGATCGCCATGATCTTCCATTACCACTACCAATGGAACAAGGCGGGCGGGCGCGAGCGCAACGCCGTCGCCGTGATGGAGCATCTCGCCTATATCGAGGCCCTGAAATCCCGTGACCGGGACAGTGTGCAGGAAGCCTGCCGGGCACATCTCGACTCCGCCCGCACCACCTTGCTGAGATCCCTGCCGGGTGGTGTCGCCTGAGCAGTCGATCGGTCGCGGTTCCGAAATTTTTCCCGATGTTATGGAACCTTCGCGACTTTCGATGCGTTGAATGCCGGACTCCCCTTGAATCCGTGGAGGAACGGCATGGACGCGATCATGTTTCGTGTGCCTCTGAGACTGAATGTTGATGGCGCACCAGTTGAAATAGACTCTCTGCAGAATGCGATGGCCTTCCTGCGGGACTGGCCCGGCGCCCGGCGCGGGCCGGTCTATGCCTGCGCTACAAAGAGTTGCGAGGCCGCGCTTGCCGGCTCCGTGAAGGTCGAGGATGCGCGCAAGGCGCTCGAGAGCTTTGCCAGGATCACCGGGATACTCGGAACGCGAGCCTTCACGCCGGACCCGGTAATCGCGGCTCGTATCCCGTCGTCAACGCTCGCTATCCATCGCTGACACGCGTCAGACCGGCGCGCCGGCTACCGAGCCCCTGACCACCAGGTCGACCGGCCACACCTCGCCGCGCGGATCGTCCTCCAGCCCGGAGATGCGGGCGGCAAGGCGTTCTGCAATGCGCGCCCCGGCCAGGCGGATCGACGACCGCGTGGTGGAAAGCGGCACTGGAAAGTTCTCCGGCCTCAGCCACGGGAACACGTCGTCATGGGCGACGAGCGAGATATCTTTCGGTATCGAAAGACCGAGGTCGCGCAGCGCGCGCGCCACGCCCAGCGCCATGATCAGGCTGGAGCAGAGGATGGCGGTCGGCGCCATGTCCTGTTCGAGCAAGCCGCGGGCGGCACGATAGCCGTTCTCCTCGGTCATAACGACGGAACGGATCATTGACGGCGCCAGTTCGATGCCGGAAGCCGCCAGCGCGCGCCGCAGGCCCCGTTCGCGGAAGATCGCAAAAGTCTCGCGGTCGTCGCCGTTGATCAGTCCGATCCGCCGGTGGCCGAGCTGCACCAGCAGGCGGCCGGCCTCGTGAAACGCGCCTTCATTGTCGATGTCGAGATGCGGATATGGGAAATCCAGCCCCTCGGAACGGCCATGCACCAGGAAGGGCAGTCCGAGCTGCCGCAGCAGCATTATGCGGCGGTCCTGCGGCCGCGGCGACGATACGTAGACGGCGTCGACCTGCTTGTTGGCGGCGACGCGCCGATAGGTCGTCTCTTCGTCGCCGGCCTCCGCCGGGCTGAGCACGAGGTCGAGCTCGTGCGAGCGGGCATAGTCTCCAAGGCCGGAGAGGAATTCGACGAAATGCGGATCGATGTCGACGTTGGACCCTGTCGGCAGCACATAGCCGATCATGCCGGCCTTTCCCGTAGCCAGCCGTCGGGCGCTCGGATTTGGCCGATAGCCGTGACGCTTGGCGGCATCCATGACACGGCGGCGCGTTTCCTCACTGACCTCCGGATACCCATTAAGCGCCCGGCTGACCGTCGTCTGCGACAGGTCGAGCATGCGGGCAAGTTGCTTAAGGTTCATCGCGACATTTCCTCAAAGCGCTTTCAAAAATGCCGCCTTCCCGCTCCTGGCGCTTGAGATAGACCGCACGGGCAGATTAGGTTGTCCCAAGGGATTTTTGAAGGAAATCTTGCGCTGCACTGCACCAAAACAGCGTAGGAATGCGAGGGTCTCAAATTTAAATCGATTAGCGAATGAGGTCGCTTGACTTTATCAGCCCTTTGGTGTGTAGATTTGAAATAAGCCAAAGCGCTTTGAATATGCGGCATTCACGCCTGCGCCAGGTGCGCGAATCAAGTGTTGCGTGCCCTGCGTCGTTGGGGCAGTCTTTGGATAGGCTCGGTAAGGCGAGGTGGAGGCTTCGCCGCTGGGTTTACGCTTCTGGGAGGAGTGGCAATGAAGAAATCTCTGTTGTTGGGCGTTGCATTTTTTGTCGCCGCCCTGAGCGCGCCGGCGTCGGCCGAGCTGAAGTTCGCCCCGGGCGAGGATGCCCGTTTCGACTGGGCGAATTACGATGAACTGAAGAAGGTCGACCTGAAGGGCGAGACCCTGTCGGTGTTCGGTCCGTGGCGCGGCCCGGACGAAGCCCTTGTCCAGTCTGTTCTCGAGTATTTCCGCGAAGCGACCGGGGCGACGGTCAACTACTCCTCGTCGGAGAATTATGAGCAGCAGATCGTCATCGATACGCAGGCCGGCAGCCCGCCGAACATCGCGATCCTGCCGCAGCCGGGCTTGATCCAGGACCTGGCGTCGAAAGGTCTGCTGACGCCCCTCGACGACGCCACCGCGGCCTATGTCCGGGATAATTACGGCGCCGGCCAGAGCTGGGTCGATCTCGGCACCTACGCGGACAAGGACGGCACGAAGAAGTTCTTCGCCTTCCCGTACAAGGCCGATCTGAAGTCGCTCGTCTGGTATTCGCCCGAGAATTTCGAGGAGAACGACTATAAGGTTCCCGAGACCTGGGAAGACATGATGAAGCTGTCGGACCAGATCATCGCCGATGGAGGCGTGCCATGGTGCATCGGTCTGGGATCTGGCGGCGCCACCGGCTGGCCGGCGACCGACTGGGTCGAGGACATCATGCTGCGCACGGTGAAGCCTGAGGTCTACGACCAGTGGACCACCAACGCGATCCCGTTCAACGATCCGCAGGTCGTCAACGCGATCGACGTGTTCGCCAAGATCGCCACCAATCCGAAGATGGTCGACGGCGGCACCGCCGCGGTCGCCGCAACCGACTTCCGCGACAGCCCGAAGGGTCTCTTCGACGTTCCGCCGAAGTGCTACATGCACCGCCAGGCGTCCTTCATCCCCTCTTTCTTCCCGGAAGGCACGAAGCTCGGCGAAGATGCCGACTTCTTCTACCTGCCGCCGATGACCGCGCACGCCGATCTCGGCAAGCCGGTGCTGGGCGGCGGCACGCTGGCTCTGATCACCAAGGACTCGAAAGCCGCGCGCGCCTTCATCGAATTCCTCAAGATGCCGCTGGCGCATGAGATCTGGATGGCGCAGTCGGGCTTCCTGACGCCGCTGAAGACCGCCAAGCCGGAGGCCTATGCCGACGATACCTTGCGCCGCGAGGGCGAGGTTCTGGTCAACGCCTCGACCTTCCGCTTCGACGGCTCGGACCTGATGCCCGGCAAGATCGGCGCCGGCGCCTTCTGGACGGGCATGATCGACCTGGTCGGCGGCAAGTCGCCGGAGGATGTCGCGACCGATATCCAGAAGGCCTGGGACGGCCTGAAGTAGCTGCCAGGCAGCTAACGCCGGGCTGGCGGGAGAGCCGCGCCCGGTCATCTTTCCCGACGCCCGGCTGACGTGCGAGTGTTCGGGATCTCGCCAGGACCCTGATCCAGGCATGCGATGCCTGGACATCGACGGCGCACAGCCGCCGTGTGTTGAACGCACTCACGAGTCGCGAGGGGAAAGCGATGCTTTCGCAGATCATTTCCGCCATTGTCGTCATTATCGTCGGCGTCGGCGGCTGCGTCGCCTATTTCTGGGGCGCCAACAAGCTGGTCGACGTCATATTCCCGTCGCGCGGCGTCTCGGGCGCGGCGGCGATCGACAATCTCCGGCGCCAGGGCCTCGTGCGCCCGTGGTTGTTCATCGGGCCGGCGTTGCTGATCCTGATCGTCTACCTGATCTATCCGGTCATCAACACCGTCATCACCTCGTTCCAGGACAAGGCGGGCGAGGGTTTTGTGGGCCTCGCCAACTATCAATGGGCGCTCGGCGATGCGCAGTTCCGCAACTCGATCCTCAACAATCTGCTCTGGCTGCTGGTCGTGCCGGCGGCGTGCACCTTCCTCGGGCTGGTCATCGCCGTGCTCACCGACAAGATCTGGTGGGGCACGATCGCCAAGAGCCTGATCTTCCTGCCGCTGGCGATCTCCTTCGTCGGCGCGAGCGTGATCTGGAAATTCGTCTACGAATATCGCGGCGAGGGGCAGGTCCAGATCGGCCTGCTCAACGCGATCGTCCAGTGGTTCGGCGGAAGTCCGCAGGTCTGGATATCGATGCCGCTCTGGAACAATTTCTTCCTGATGGTCATCCTGATCTGGATCCAGACCGGCTTCGCGATGGTGATCCTTTCCTCGGCCTTGCGCGGCATTCCCGAGGAGACCATCGAAGCCGCCGTCATCGACGGTGCAAATCCGTTCCAGATCTTCTGGAAGATCATGATCCCGCAGATCTGGGGCACCATCATCGTCGTCTGGACGACGATCACCATCCTGGTCCTGAAGGTGTTCGACATCGTGCTGACGATGACCAACGGCCAATGGAACAGCCAGGTGCTCGCCAACCTGATGTTCGACTGGATGTTTCGCGGCGGCGGCGATTTCGGCAAGGGCGCCGCGATCGCGGTGGTCATCATGCTCGCCGTGCTGCCGATCATGATCTGGAACATCCGCCAGGCGAACAAGGAGGGGAAGCTCTGAGATGGCGCAGGCAAGCGGAAAGTCAGCCGGCAAGTCCTCCTTCGGCGCCTGGGGCGTCCACCTCGCGGTCCTGATCTTCGTGGCGATCTGGACACTGCCGACGCTCGGCATCCTTGTCACGTCGCTGCGCGACAAGGACCAGATCATCGCCTCGGGCTGGTGGAACTCGTTCCTGAGTTCAAGCCAGACGGTGGACGGACGCCTTGCCGCGGCGGACAAGCAGACCGAGAAGGACGGCAAGTTCGTAATCGAGGGCAACCTGTTCGAGGGTGCTGCCGCCCGCGAGATCAGCGCTTTCGGCACGAAGAGCCGCGCCCCGACCGAATTTCCCGCTGGCACGGTCGCCGACCTCGGCGACGGCGAGACGTTGCAGATCAACGCCGACGGCAGCTACGTCCATTCCTCGGCCAAGGCCTTCGAGGGCGATCGCGGCCAGCGCGTCTATTTCGCATCGTCGGCGCCGCCGAAATTCACCACCGAGAACTATCGCACGGTGCTCTTCGCCGAAGGCATCGGACGATCGTTCCTGAATTCGCTGACCGTCACCATCCCGGCAACGATCATCCCGATCATGATGGCGGCGTTCGCGGCCTATGCGCTGGCGTGGATGCGCTTCCCCGGGCGGGCGATCCTCATCGCGACCATCATCGGCCTGCTGGTCGTGCCGCTGCAGATGTCGCTGATACCGCTGCTCGAAATCTACAACGGCGTCGGCAATCTCTTCGGCGTGCCGTCAAAGACTTATCTCGGCATCTGGCTGGCGCATACCGGCTTCGGCCTGCCCTTCGCCATCTACCTGCTGCGCAGCTACATGGCCGGCCTGCCGCGCGAACTTATGGAATCGGCGCGCATCGACGGCGCCAGCGACTTCGAGATCTTCATGAAGATCGTACTGCCGTTGTCTTTCCCTGTGCTGGCCTCCTTCGCCATCTTCCAGTTCCTGTGGGTCTGGAACGACCTTCTGGTGGCGATGGTGTTCCTGGGTTCCGGCAACGAGCAACTGGTGCTGACCGGACGCCTCAACGCGCTGCTCGGATCGCGCGGCGGCGACTGGGAAATCCTCACCACCTCCGCGTTCATCACCATCATCGTGCCGCTGATCGTGTTCTTCTCGCTTCAGCGCTATTTCGTCCGAGGCCTGCTCGCGGGCTCGGTAAAGGGAGGTTGATCCGATGCAGTCATCGGTACGCAGGGCCGAGCGCCCGGAGACCGCGCCGCATCGCGACTGGTGGCGCGGCGCGGTGATCTACCAGATCTATCCGCGCAGCTACCAGGACTCCAACGGCGACGGCATCGGCGATCTGAAGGGCATTATCCGCCGCCTGCCGTATATCGCCGGTCTCGGTGCCGACGCGATCTGGATATCGCCCTTCTGCAAGTCGCCGATGAAGGATTTCGGCTACGATGTGTCGGACTATTGCGATGTCGACCCGATGTTCGGCACGCTTTCGGATTTCGATGCACTGGTCGCCGAAGCACACCGGCTCGGCCTCAAGGTGATGATGGACGAGGTGATCTCGCACACCGCCGACGTGCATCCCTGGTTCAAGGAGAGCCGGTCTAGCCGCACCAACCCCAAGGCCGACTGGTATGTGTGGGCCGACGCCAAGCCGGACGGCACGCCGCCCAACAACTGGCTGTCGATCTTCGGCGGTTCGGCCTGGGCATGGGACACCCGCCGCCAGCAGTATTTCATGCACAATTTCCTCTCGGAGCAGCCGGACCTCAACTTCCACAACCGGGAAGTCCAGGACGCTCTGCTCGACGTCACCCGCTTCTGGCTGGAGCGCGGCGTCGACGGTTTCCGGCTGGACACCATCAATTTCTACTTCCACAGCCAGGGGCTGGAGGACAATCCGGCGCTGCCTCCCTCCGAGCGCAACGACCAGACAGCGCCCTCGGTCAATCCCTACAACTACCAGGACCATATCTACGACAAGAGCCAGCCGGAGAATGTCGGCTTCCTCCGGCGTTTCCGCGCCCTGCTCGATGAATATCCGGCGGCAGCGGCGGTCGGCGAGGTCGGCGATTCGCAACGCGGCTTGCAGGTCGTTGCCGACTACACCGGCGGCGGCGACCGCGTGCAGATGTGCTACGCCTTCGATTTCCTGGCGCCGGAAAAGATCAGCGCGCCGAAAGTGAAGACCGTGCTGGAGGATTTCGGCCGCGTCGCCACCGACGGCTGGGCCTGCTGGGCTTTTTCCAACCACGACGTGAAGCGCCATGCTTCCCGCTGGGGCGAGGGCGAGGCGGACCGCACGGCCTATCTCAAGGTGATCTCGGCGCTTCTGATGTCGCTGCGCGGCTCGGTCTGCATCTATCAGGGCGAGGAACTCGGCCTGACCGAGGCCGACCTGGCCTTCGAAGACCTGCAGGACCCCTACGGCATCCGCTTCTGGCCGGAGTTCAAGGGCCGCGACGGCTGCCGCACGCCGATGGTGTGGGATTCGAAGGCGGTGAATGGCGGTTTCTCCACGGAAAAGCCTTGGCTGCCCGTGCCTTCCGAACATATCGGCATGGCGGTCGACACGCAGGCCGGCGATGCGGCGTCGCTGCTCGAGCATTATCGCCGCTTCCTGGCTTTCCGCCGGATCCATCCGGCCTTCGCCAAGGGCGAGATCGAATTCGTCTCCGCCGCCGGCGACGCGGTCGCCTTCAGTCGCCGCTACGGCAACGAGGAGATCGTCTGCGCCTTCAATCTGGGCGCCGCGCCGGCGGCCATCGATCTCGGCGGCGGCCGTGCCGTGCAGGCGCTGGCCGGGCACGGGTTTTCGGGCGCGCTGGACGGCGGAACGGTCCGCCTCGACGGATATGGAGCGTGGTTCGGGCGTCTGGCCTGACCGCGTCTGAGAAAACAAGGGAGGACAACATGGCTGATCTCACCCTCAGGGACGTCAAGAAGGCATATGGCAGCCTCTACACGCTCCACGGCATCGATCTCGACATCCAGTCGGGCGAATTCATCGTCTTCGTCGGTCCTTCCGGCTGCGGAAAGTCGACGCTGCTTCGCACCATTGCCGGGCTGGAGGAGATCACCGCCGGCACGCTGCAGATCGACGGCGAGACGGTCAACGACGTGCCGCCTTCGAAGCGCGGCATCGCCATGGTGTTCCAGTCCTACGCGCTCTACCCGCATATGACCGTCTACGACAACATGGCCTTCTCCATGCGCATCGCGCGCGAGAGCAAGGAGGAGATCGACAAGCGGGTGCGCAACGCCGCCGAGATCCTGCAACTGACGAAATATCTCGACCGCTTGCCCAAGGCGATGTCGGGCGGCCAGCGCCAGCGCGTCGCCATCGGCCGCGCCATCGTGCGCAACCCGAAAGTGTTTCTGTTCGACGAGCCGCTGTCGAACCTGGACGCAGCGCTTCGCGTCGCCACCCGCATCGAGATCGCCAAGCTGAAGGAATCGATGCCCAACACGACGATGATCTACGTCACCCACGACCAGGTCGAGGCGATGACCCTGGCCGACCGCATTGTCGTGCTGAAGGACGGGCGCATCGAGCAGGTCGGCACCCCGATGGAGCTTTACAAGCATCCGGGCAATCTGTTCGTGGCGCAATTCATCGGCTCGCCGGCCATGAACATCCTGCCGGCGACCCTGAGCAAGCCGGGCATGCCGACGCAGGTCGACGTCTTCGGCCGCAAGATTGGCGTGCCGGTTGCCACGCCCGCCGAGAGCGTCGGCTCCACCATCAGCTTCGGTGTCCGCCCCGAGGATCTTTTCCTGGCCAGCGGCGACAACGTGCTGTTCGAAGGGGTTATCGACTACATCGAGCAGCTCGGCGAGGTGCAGCTTGTCTATCTCGACATCGGCCGTCCGAACGAGCCGATCGTGGCAAAACTCCCCGGCAATGCGGAAATCCAGCGCGGTTCGACGCTCAGGCTTTCGGCTGATGCCGGCGACCTGCACATCTTCGATGCCCAGGGCCTGTCTTTCGCGCGCCCGCGCGTCGAGGCGAAGGCCGCCTGACCCCTCCTCCCGTCCGGCGCCTTTGCGGCGGGCTCCCGAGAGGGAGCCCGCCTGCTGTCGGGGCTGCGAAATGGGATCGGAGCCGGGAGAAGGCGTTGCTAGGCCGCGGTCGCCGCGTGCGCGCCAGCGGCCGGCCCGAAGGAATTGACTTCTCCCACCAGGAAGACTTCCATCGCCTCGCCGCGTCCGCGCAGCCGGTGCGTGCCGGACGGGATCGTCTCGAAGCGCTCGTCGAGGCGCGAGGCGGTCTCGGCGGAAATGGCGATCGCCGTCTCGGCTTCGGGCGCCAGCACCTTGCCCAGCTCTTGCAGCCGCTGGCTGACGTTTACCGTGTCTCCGATGATCGTGTAGTTGACGCGGTCGGATGCGCCGATGTTGCCGACGATGACTGGGCCCGTATGGATGCCGATGCGCACCCGCACCGCCTGCCGGCCTTCCGCAGCCGCCAGCCGGTTGTCTTCCTCGAGTTCGTCGCGGATGACGGCGGCAGCGCGAACCGCGGCGGCGGCATGGCCCTTCAGGTGGTCCGGCGCGCCGAAGAACGCCATCATGCCGTCGCCCAGGAACTTGTCGACCGTGCCGCCCTGCTGGTCGACGGCGCGGCACAGGATAGCGAAGTGCCGGTTGAGCAGTTTCGCCGCCTCGGCCGCGCCCATGCGCTCCGACAGCGCGGTGAAGTCGGCGATGTCGGTGAACATGACGGTGACGATCGCCTCGCGCGACTCGACCACGCCGATCTCGCCGCTGCGGACCAGTTTGGCCACCAGCGAACGCGGGATATAGGTCGAGAAGGCGCGCAGGCCGATCAGCATGGCGTTGAAGGCGGAGGCCTGGTCGTCCAGCTCCAGAACCCGGCTGCGCGGCAGCGGCGCCAGGCCGTCGAGATCGAAATCGGCGACGCGGGTCGCCTGTCCGGCGATCGCCTGGATCGGCCGTGACAGCCGCCTGCCGAGCAAAACGGCGACGATGATCGCGGCGGCCATCGCGGCAAGCCCCAGCATCGCCGATCCGATGATGCGCTCGACCTCGTCGCCGATCTGGCTGCCCTTGAAATAGGCGCCGATGGTCCATGGCTGTTCGCCGTAACCGTCGATCTTGCGGGTGATGGCGACATAGCTGTCTTCGCCGTCCCACCAGTCGGACGCTTCGTTGCGGTCACCGATGTCGACTTCGGCGAGTTCGACGTCGCGCGCCCGCCCCGAATCGAACTGGTCCCCCACCTTGCGCGCGGGATAGGCGGCCAGCACCGGATCGCCGAATGTAGCGAGCGGCATGAGCGGCGTGATGCCGTTTTTCATGGAAGCGGGATCGGCGAGCCTTTCATCCGCCAGGACGCGGTCGTCGCCGTCGAGGATGAAGGCGTGCGTGCCGAAGCGCTTGGAAAGCTGTTGCGTGATCTCGGACAATTTGTGGAGTTCGACCGCCGCGATCACCCAGCCCTGCGGGGCAGCGCCGTTGGAGAGCGGCACCGACACCTGCGCGAACAGGCCGTGCTCGTTGGCGACGAAGGCGCCCCAGCGGCGGCCGTTGACCTGGCGGCGCTGCTCCAGCGCCGCCAGCACCTGCGGCGCCTTCTCGGGCTCGGGCTGGAAGCGGCGGATCGAGCCGGGTGCGTCGCCTCCCGTCTGGCGGGCCACGCCGCGGCAGACCATGTCGGGTGTGCAGATCAGCATGGCAGTCGCCTGCTTCGTGGCCGACAGCGCGCCCGCCAGCGCCGCCGCCATCGCGTCCTCGTTGTCGATGCGGAACTGGCCCTGCGCATAAAGCTGCGCGACGCCGTCGACGGCGCTTTCGGTGCGCTCCATCTCCGAGCGCAGCGAATCCTCCATCGCATCGACGAGCAGGGTCGACTGCGCGCCGAGCAGGTCGAAGGTGTTGCGGAGATTGGCGCCGACCGTCAGCGCCAGCACGCCGCCGACGGACAGCAGGATCAGCGTGCCAAAGCTCAGCGCCATGATGACGGAGACCGGGATGCGGCGGCGCCGGTCCGCCGGACGTTGCAGCCGCACCGGCTGTGTCGAGGTGCTCATGCCGCCAATGTCGTCATGAAATGGGCAAATGCAAGTCCGTCGCGCGACGAGCGCGTCGGTCCGGCCGGGTTCATTCGCATCGCCTCGCCAGATGCGGCGATCCGGCAGGCGGTATGGGTGCCCGGCCAAAGGGACAGCTACCGTATGTTTTGACAGCGCGGATCGCCGCCAGGCCGCGGAAATTTCGCGCTGGCGGTCGATGCTTCGCCTTTGGCGTCCGGGGTCGCGCGGTCAGGACGTGTTCGGTTTCTCCATCGCCCACTGCGCCAGCCCGTGAACGACCTCCAGAACGTCCTGAACCTCGTGGGTGGATTTTGGCCGCCAGCCCGGCGGCCGGCCCGGTTTTAGCGGCCATAGGCGGCGAGCCCGCGCCGCTTTGCCGGTTCGCTTGAATGGCGCGATTCCTGCGTCTCGGCGCTGCTTTTCCTTCGCGGCCGCCGCCGCGTTGCGCGCCCGCCAGCGAGCGAAGCGTCTGGCCTGCCCCGGCAAATCGTCGAGGGCGGCGGCCAGCGCCTGCAGCCGCAGGGAAATCCGCGTTGCGTCGACCGGATCGTCGCCGGGGAGGCGGCGGAACGGCATGCCGGACGGCGCGCCGCCGGCCGCCACCGGCCATGGGCGGACACTCCAGGGCCGCAGCGGATCGAACAGCGGCAGGCTGAGCTTTTTCGGGCGGGCGGCGCGGCGTTCGGCGGCACGCCGGGCAGCAGCAGCGCGCCTCAGTTCAGCACGCGACACGGTGACGGCGATGCCGAAGCCGCGCAACAGCGGCTCGATGGGTTTCGGCGTCGATTTTCGCGGACGCGCTGGCGGTAGTATGACCACCACCCCACGCGCCGCCACGATGATCAGCCGCCGCACCGCCGCTTCGGCTGGTCGCAGCAGTTTTGCGATAGCGCGATGCAGGTTTCGGGGAAGGGTAAATGCCGGGGACAGTTTACTTTTTTCGGCCCGCGCGACTTCTGAACTGCTTCGGCCTTCCTGCCGAAAGAAAGTAAAATGTCCCCTAGCGCCAAGCCCGGCCATGGCGACGAGCATGGCCAGCACACGCTTCAGCGCTTCCCGGTTCTTGTCGACTGCCGCAGTCCAGTCCATCGCCGCTTCCTTCCGAGTAAAGGCGGGGAGGATTATCGCTCCGGTCGGAGGGGTGGGGAAAAGACGCGGGAAAATAATCCTGACGGATGCTGACAAGGACGGTGGCTGACTATCTGCTTGAAGAAGCTATCCCGTGCAATTCCAGCGTCTTGCCATGGGCGCTTTGCCTCGACCGTTGGCGCCGCCCCTCACTGTACTGCCGGACATCTCTCCCCGTAAGAACGGGGCGAGAGGGCCAGGCTTCACCGATTTCGCCAACCTTGACCGTTGGAGATTTGCGAAGAAGTTGCGGCAGGCCGTCCTCGCCCCGTTCTTCACGGGGAGAGGGTCCGAAGGACGCAGGCAGGTGAGGGGCGGCGCGGAGGGTCGAAGCACAATCAACGGAAACAGCGGTCGGTGCGGCGCAGGTATTCGGGCACCTGTTTGACGGGTGATGTTGAACTGTACCAGGCACCCGCTGGCGAGAGCGAACCCTAACGACGCTCTCGACCTCGGCCAGACCGCCAGAATGAGGCGATCGGCTGCCACCCCAGGGAGACGGAAAATGCCCTGAGACGGTCCGTCAGCCCACGAATGTGTCGTAGAGCAGCTTCAAATTCAGCGCCACGATGATTGCCGCGACCAGCCAGGCGGTTGCCGACATCCATAGTGGGATGGTGAACGTCCCCATCTTCTTGCGGTCGGCGACGAAATAGACCAGCGGGATAACGGCGAAGGGAAGCTGCATCGACAGGATCACCTGGCTCAGCACCAGCAGATGCGCCGTGCCGCTTTCGCCGTAGAGCGCCGTGACGAACACTACCGGGACGATGGCGATGCCGCGCGTCAACAACCGCCGGGCCAGATGCGGCAGGCGCAGCCGCAAAAAGCCTTCCATAACGATCTGGCCGGCCAGCGTCGCGGTGATCGTCGAATTGAGGCCGGAGGCGAGAAGCGCCACGGCGAACAGGGTCGAGGCGATGCCCAGGCCCAGCATCGGCGACAGAAGCTCGTGCGCCTGGCCGATCTCGGCGATGTCGGTGCGGCCGTTCTCGTGGAACACCGCCGCCGCCACGATCAGGATCGAGGCGTTGATGAACAGCGCCAGCATCAGCGCGATGGTGGAATCGGTGGTCGCCCATTTGATCGCGTCGCGCTTGCCTTCGTCGGTGCGCGGATAGGCGCGGGTCTGCACGATCGAGGAATGCAGATAGAGATTGTGCGGCATGACGGTGGCGCCGAGGATGCCGATGGCGATGTAGAGCATCGCGGGATTGGTGACGACTTCCGTGGACGGGATGAAACCGCGCAGGACGGCGGCGACCGGCGGCGCGGCGGCGACGATCTGGACGAGGAAGCAGACGGCAATGACGATCAGCAGGGCGATGACGAAGGCTTCGAGGTAGCGGAAGCCGCGGTTCATCAGGAGCAGCAGCAGGAACGCGTCGAGCGCCGCGATCAGCGCGCCGCCGATCAGCGGGATGCCGAACAGAAGTTGCAAGGCGATGGCCGTGCCGATGACTTCGGCGAGATCGCAGGCGATGATCGCCAGTTCGCAGGCAAACCACAGCGCGTAGTTGACTGGCCTGGGAAAGCTGTCGCGGCAGGCCTGGGCGAGATCGCGGCCGGTGACGATGCCGAGGCGGGCGGACAGCGCCTGCAGCAGGATCGCCATCAGGTTCGAAATCAGGATGACGCAGAGCAGCGTATAGCCGAACTGCGAACCGCCGGCGAGGTCGGTCGCCCAGTTGCCGGGGTCCATGTAGCCGACCGACACCATGTAGCCGGGGCCGGCGAAGGCCATGAGCTTGCGCATCCACGACCCGCCGATGGGCACGGCGATCGACGAGTTGACCTCCGGCAGGCTCGCCCTGTCCGCAACCCGAGCAAAACTCCATCCGGAGGACGGAAGGAGGTCGTTCTTGGTCGCGATGTCGGTCATTTCAAGCCTTTGCCGCACAGGGTACTCGCCTTGACCCTAATCTGTGCCAGGTCTCAACATTATGCAATAGGCTATATTACATTTATCAGGCTACAAGGCGCCGGTGGAAGACGATCAAAACCCGGGCGCCACCGGCATTCAGGCAGGGCCGGCGCCGTTTTCCAGGCGTCCGGCGCGCAGGCGCGCGAAGACGAAGGCTGCAACGAAGCCGATGCTCATCAGGAGCACGATGGTCGGCGCCGGCGCGGAGTTCAGGAAGAAGCTGAGATAAACGCCGAAAACCGACGCCGCGACAGCGACGGCGACCGCAACCAGCAGCATGCGGTCGAAGCGGCGCGCGAGCAGGAAGGCGATGGCGCCGGGCGCGATCAGCATGGCGATGGCGAGAATGATGCCGACGGCCTTCAGCGCGCCGACGATGGTCAGCGACAGCACCGCCAGCAGGCCGTAGTGCAGCAGCCGCACCGGCAGGCCGATGGCCCGCGCATGCTGCGGGTCGAAGGCGTGCAGCAGGAGATCGCGGCGGAAGACGAGCACAAGCGCGGTCGAAACCAGCGCGATGATGCCGCTCTCCAGCACGTCGCCCCAGGCGAGGCCCAGCATGTCGCCGAACAATATGTGGTCGAGATGCACGTCGGTCTGGATTTTCGTATAGAGCACGATGCCCAGGCCGAACATGCCGGAGAACACGATGCCCATCACCGTGTCCTCCTTGATGCGGCTGTTTTCCCTGAGATAGCCGACCGACAGCGCGCAGGTCATGCCGGCGGCGAAGGCGCCGATGGAAAGCGGTATGCCGGCGATGTAGGCGAGCACCACGCCCGGCAGCACGGCATGGCTGATGGCGTCGCCCATCAGCGACCAGCCCTTCAGCACCAGGAAGCAGGAGAGCAGCGCCATCGGCACGGCGACCAGCAGGGCGATGACGAAGGCCTGCCGCATGAACTCGAAGGCGAAGGGCTGGAGGAGGTCGGTCATGGGGCTTCCCCGTGCAACGCCTGGCGTGCCCGGCGCCGCGCCGCCAGCGTTCCGTGCTTGGGTGCGAAGACGAAGGCGGTGAGAAAGATCAGCGTCTGCGCCACCACGATGATGCCGCCGGTGGCGCCATCGAGGAAATAGCTGAGATAGGCGCCGAAGAAGCTGGTGCCGGCGCCGATGGCGACGCTCAAACCGATCAGCCGGGGAAACCGGTCGGTCAAGAGGTAGGCGGTGGTGCCGGGCGTCACGACCATGGCGATGACCAGGAAGGCGCCGACCGTCTGCAGGGCGGCGACCGTGCACGCTGACAGCAGCGTGAAGAACAGCACCTTCAGCAGGGTGGGATTGAGGCCGATCGAGCGCGCATGGTTCTCGTCGAAGAAGACGACCATCAGGTCCTTCCATTTCGCCAGCAGTACGACGAGCGAGACACCACCGATCAGCACGAGCTGCAGCGTGTCGGCCGGCGTGATGGCCAGTATGTTGCCGAGCATGATGGTCTGGATGTTCACTGAGGTCGGCGACAGCGACACCATGAACAGGCCGAGGCCGAAGAAGGAGGTGAAGATCAGGCCGATGATGGCGTCTTCCCTAAGTTTCGTGCGCTGGTTGAGGAACAGCATGGCGCCGGCGGCGAGCCCGCCGGAAAGGAAGGCGCCGAGCGCGAAGGGCAGGCCGAGCATGTAGGCGCCGGCCACCCCCGGCACGATCGCATGCGAAAGCGCGTCGCCGATCAGCGACCAGCCTTTCAGCATCAGATAGGCCGACAGGAAGGCGCAGACGCCGCCGACCAGCGCCGACACCCACATGGCGTTGACCATGTAGCCGTAGCCGAAGGGCTCGAGCAGCACGGCGGTCACCGGCCGGTCTCCTCGCGGGCCGGCGCGTCGCGCGGCTGGCCGGCGCGGTCGTAGATGACGAAGGGCCGCTCGTCGTCGGTAAGCACCGTCACCTTGCGCGGATCGGCGTCGTCGTGCAGCTCGGCGCCGCCGAGCGTGAACTGGCGCAGGACCCCGCCGAAGGTCTTTTCGAGATTGGCGTGGGTGAAGACTTGCGCCGTCGGCCCGGCGGCGAGCACCGTGCGGTTGACGAGCACGGCGCGGTCGCAGAAGCGCGGCACGCTGCCGAGATTGTGGGTGGAGACCAGCATCACCCGGCCCTCGTCGCGCAGCGCCTGCAGGAGCGCGATGATCGCCTCCTCGGTGCGCACGTCGACGCCGGTGAAGGGTTCGTCGAGCAGGATGATTTTTCCGTCCTGCGCCAGCGCGCGGGCGAGAAAGACGCGCTTCTTCTGGCCGCCGGAGAGTTCGCCGATCTGGCGTTTGCGGAAATCCGCCATGCCGACGCGCGCCAGCGCGGCATCCACCGCATCGCGGTCGGCGGGCCGCTGCATGCGCAGAAAGTTCATGTGGCCATAGCGGCCCATCATGACGACGTCCTCGACCAGCACCGGAAAGTTCCAGTCGACGTCCTCGCTCTGCGGCACATAGGCGACGGCGTTTTTCCTGAGCGCCAGTGCCGCCGGCTCACCCAGGATCGTCACCCGCCCCGTGGCCAGCGGCACGAAACCCATGATCGCCTTGAACAAGGTCGACTTGCCGCTGCCGTTGATGCCGACCAGCGCGGTGATGGTGCCGCGCGGGATGGAAAAGCCGGCATCGCGCAGCGCCGTGTGGCCGTTGCGGTAGGTGACGGTGACATGCTCGACGGCAAGTCCGCCGGCATCGTTGGCCTGTGTGCGCTGCGCGCTGGTCGGGGCGGCATTCATTGCGACAGCGCCTTGGCGATGGTTTCGGAGGTGACGCGCAGCATGTCGAGATAGGTCGGCACCGGGCCGTCCGCCTCGCTGAGCGAGTCGACATAAAGCACCCCGCCGTATCTTGCGCCGGTCTCGCGCGCCACCTGCTCGGCCGGCGCCGGCGAGACGGTGCTCTCCGAAAACACCGCCGGAATGGTGTTGGCGCGCACCGCGTCGATCACCTTGCGCACCTGTTGCGGTGTGCCCTGCTGGTCGGCGTTGATCGGCCAGAGATAGAGTTCCCGGAGGCCGAAATCGCGCGCCAGATAGGAGAAGGCGCCCTCGCTGGTGACCAGCCAGCGCCGCGCGTCGGGGATCGCGGCGAGAACTTTTCGCGACGGCTCGACCGTCGCGCGGATCTTCTCGGCATAGGCCTTGGCGTTCGCCGCATAGGTTTCGGCGTTCTCGGGATCGCGCTCGGCGAAGGCTTTGCGGATGTTCTCGACATAGAGCACGGCCCCCTCCGGCGACATCCAGGCATGCGGATTGGGCTTGCCCGTGTAGGGACCCTCGGAAATGCCCATCGGCTCGATGCCTTCGGAGACCACTGCGCTCGGCACATCCTTCAGGTTGCCGAAGAATTTCTCGAACCAGAGTTCAAGATTGAGACCGTTCCACAGGATCAGATCCGCCTTCTGCGCGGCGATCAGGTCGCCCGGGGTCGGCTGGTAGTTGTGGATCTCGGCGCCGGGCTTGGTGATCGAGGCGACCATGGCGGCGTCGCCGGCGACGTTGCGGGCAATGTCGGCGATGACGGTGAAGGTGGTCGCCACCAGCATCTTCTCGCTTCGATCCTCGGCCTTTCCCTCTTCGGCCGGCGAGCAGGCCACCAGCATGGGCAAGGCCAGAATGGCGGCAAGGAGCATACGGCGGCGCATCATTGATCGATCCTTCGATGGGTGGCGACGTATCGCCGTCGGGCAGGGCTGTCGGACCGTCATCGGGTCCGGTGCCGGGCGATTGAGGGTCGGCCGGCATGCGGCCCGACCCGCTCACCCATGGCGGAACTGCGCTAATCTGTGCCAAGTCTCAACTTTATGCAATATGCTATATTTAATTTATGATGCTATGACGAGGTGCGCGGCTGGGGAAAGATGGCCGGCCGGTCCTATTCCGACAGCAGAAAATCGAAGTCCGTGCTATGATTCAAAATCTTGCTATGGACGCCGATGGAGAACTGACGATTGCTGGGAAAACGCCGCCCGAAACCACGCCAGCAACCGCTGCCGAATGCGGAGGCGCACTCCGAGGGGTTTCGTCAGTCGCGGGAGGCGCGGCGCGCTTCGCTGGTCGAGGACTATGTCGAGCTGATCGCCGACTTGATCGAGGACGGCAATGAGGCCCGGCAGGTCGACATCGCGGCGCGGCTCGGCGTCGCGCAGCCGACGGTCGCAAAAATGCTGGCGCGGCTGACCGCCGACGGGCTGGTGACGCGAAAACCGTATCGCGGCGTGTTCCTGACCGAGGCCGGCCGCAAGATCGCCCAGGACAGCCGCGCCCGCCACGAGACGGTCGAGGCGTTCCTGTGCTCGCTCGGCGTCAGTGCCGAGACGGCGCGCATCGACGCGGAGGGCATCGAGCATTATGTCAGCGCCGAGACGCTGGAAGCGTTTCGCAAGGCGCTCAATTACCGTCGATGAGCGGGCGCCTGCTTTCAGATCATCGAACTGGCGTCGCGCAGCCAGTCATGCACATCCGCAGCACGCCGCATCGATCAATGGCGACTGCATGCCGGCATTCAGGCCACGTGTGAGCTGCCCGGACGGCCGGTCTGCTTTAGGCGCTGCTATATCGGATCATGGCATTGACCAGCGGTAGCCGCCAAGCAGCTCCGGCACGATGAGCGCGATGCTGGGGAATGCCACCAGCAGGACGATCATCAGCATCAGCGTACCCATGAAGGGCAGCGACCCGATGAACACGTCGTTGACGCTGCCGGCGCGACGGATGCCCTGGATCACGAACAGCGTCATGCCGGCGGGCGGCGAGATCATGCCGGTCTGGACGAGCAGGATGACGAGGATGCCGAACCACACAGGGTCGAAGCCGAGCGCGAAGATCACCGGCGCGATGATCGGCACGGTCGCCACCATCATGGGCAGCGTCTCCATGAAGGTGCCGAGCAGGAACAGCAGCAGGATCACGAGAGCCAGCGTGCCGTAGGGACCGAGGCCCAGCGTCTCGACGAAGGCGACGAACTGGCTGTTGAGTCCGATCGAGGCGGTGACGAAATTAAGGAAGTAGGCTGCGATCATGATGGCCATGGTCATGCCGGTGATGCGCATGCAGCTCTCGGCCGCCAGCTTGAACATCTTGACCGAAAGCTGCCCCCGCAGCGCGGCCAGGACGCAGGAGAAGACCAGGCCCAGCGCGGCGGCTTCCGTGGCAGTGGCGAAGCCGGTGTAGATCGAGCCGATGACCACCAGGAAGATTGCCGTGGGTGGCAGGAGGTCGAGCAGGGAGCGGAAACGGGCGCTCCATTCGGCCTTGGCGGGCTTGCCGCCCCATTCGGGCTTCCACAGGCAGGCGAGGACGACGGTAGCCATCATCAGAAGCGCAAGGATGAAACCCGGAAGAAAGCCGGCGAGATAGAGCTGCGGGATCGAGGTCTCGGTCAGCGCGCCGTAGACGATGAGGTTGATCGACGGCGGAATCAGGATGTCGAGCGTGCCGCCGGCGGCGAGCGTGCCGAGGAACAGCCGCTCGTTGTAGTTGTTGCGCTTCATTTCCGGGATGGCGACCGTGCCGATCGTCGCCGCGGTTGCGACGGCCGATCCGGAACTGGCGGAAAAGGCCGCGCAGAAGCCGATATTGGCGTTCATCAGTCCACCCGGCAGCCAGGAGAGCCAGAGCCGCATGGATTCGTACATCCGCTCCGCGATGCCGGAGCGCATCAGCACCTCGCCCATCAAGATGTAGAGCGGGATCGCCATCATGATGGAATCGTTGCTCGCGCCCCAGCCGATCTCGCCAAGCGCCCGCACCAGCGGAAACGACGAATACTGGTAGGCCAGGATGAAGCTGAGGATCGCCATGGAGGCGGCGACCGACACGGCCGCGCCCATGAGGATGGACAGCCAGAAGACGGTGCTGGTGATCATCGGCCGACCTTTCCCGCAGCGGCCTCTTCGTCGAAGGCCGACAGTTCTTCGTTGATCTCCTCCTCCATGCTGCGCGCACCGATAAGCCTGTTCGCCGGTCGGATCTCGCCGAGTATGAGATGGATGCAGGCCCGTGCCAGAAGCAGCGTCGACACGGCAAAGGTCAGCAGCAGGCCGAGCAGCCAGAGCGACTGTGGGACGACCAGCGGCACATGCAGCGGCGTGTTGGAGTGCGCGTTCATCTCCCAGGTGTCGGCCAGCACCCGCATGCCGTACCGCATCAGGAGGCCGAAATAGACCAGCAGCAGCAGGGCGGCGACGACATCGAGGAAAGCCTTCCAGCGGGAGGACAGATAGGCGTGCAGCGTGTCGACCCTGATATGAGCGCGCTCCAGCGAGGCGTAAGCGAAGGCGAAGGTGACCGCGACGGCGAAGCCGTAGCCCGACAATTCGTCCGCGCCGCCGAGCGAGCGCGACAGGAATTTCCGGATCATCACCTCCACCGTGATGATCAGCGCCGACAGGATGAAGATCCCACCCCCGACCCAGGCGCAGGCCTGGCTGAGCCGTCTCGACCATTCGATCAGCGGATCGAGGAGGCCATCACCGAACTGCCGCAAGGTCGAGCGCGACGCTGACATGCCTTCGCCTCCTACGCTTTGCCGGAGGCGGCCAACTGGCCGGCCTTGCCGTTCAGCACGAGCAACTGGCGGGCGGCCGCCTCGACCTTCCCGTCCTTGTCGGCGTAGTTCGACATCAGCGGAAGCGCCGGTCCGCAGTCGGCGATGCCGGCCAGCGTCAGCGCCTCGTGCAGGACCGGAGCAGGGCCGCGGCTGTTGCGCAGATCCTCCAGCGGAATGAACTTTTCCCGCAGCGCCTCGGCGTCGGCCCAGCGCTGGTCGCGTCCGGCCTGCAGCATGGCGGTCGAAAGCGCAGGCGCGACGCAGACCGAACCGGACGTGAAGGCACTCAGGCCGAAATCGCGCATGTGGACGAGGGCCGGAAGCTCGCCCATCCCGCTGACGATGAGGCGACGGTCCACCTTGTCGACCAGTTCGCGAAGATAGGGATCGTCCAACGGGTCACGACGCACGATGGCGTATTTGATCCACGAGATGATGCCCTCGTTCACCAGTTCGGCCGTATCGGCCGGGCTTAGGTAATCGGTCGGCTTCAGATAGAGCACGACCGGCACGCCCAGCCGCTCGGCGAAGTCGCGCACCGCGCGCTTGGAACCTTCCGCGCTATGCATGGCGGAAGGCGGCAGCACCATGACGGTGGAGAAGCCGCGCGCCTTGAGGATGTCCACCTGGTCGCGCAGCCGACCGTATTCGGGGCCGGCCGACGGGATGCAGGTCATATCGCTGCCTGCGATGTCCTTGAGCTGGTCGAGGATCAAGGCGTACTCGTAGAGGCCCATGTTGTAGAAGTTGGCGTTGCCGCCATAGAGCAGCACCGTCACCCCGCCGGCGCGCAGGTGATCGACGACACGCCTGTTCTGTTTGGCGTCGAAGACGAGGTTCAGGTCGCGCGCCAGCGGCGGGACGGAGATGACTGACCGGGAAAGGTCGGAAATGGCGGATTTATCGAGCATTTGATCTCCGTTTCCTCAAGTCCTGCCGGCTTGCGCGCCGGTTTCTGTGATGCTGAAGATGGCTTCCACTTCGACGGCCATGCCGAAGGGCAAGGTGGCGACGCCGACGGCCGAGCGGGCATGGCGGCCGGCATCGCCGAACGCGGTGACCATCAGGTCAGAGGCGCCGTTGAGAACGGCCGGCAGTTCGGTGAAGTCCGGCGCGGCGTTGACGAAGCCCGTCAGCTTCACCACCCGCCGGATGCGGCCGAGGCCGCAATTGCCTTCCACCTGCGCGAGGATGTTGAGCGCGCATTGCCGGGCGGCCGCGTAGCCGTCCTCGACGCTGAGGCCGCCGCCGATCTTGCCGATGTGTTCGAACACGCCGTTGCGCCGCGTCCCCTGGCCTGAAACGAAAAGCAGCGGTCCGTAAACCTCCAGGCACGACACGTAGTTGGCGACCGGGGTGACCGCTCTGGGCACTGCGATGCCGGCCTGTGCCAGCCGGTCGATGACGGACGGGCCGGTCACGGCGCAGCCTCGTAGGCCGACACGACAACGGCCGAGGAATCGCCGGTCTGGATCCGACCCTGGCCGCGCTGGCACCATAGCATGCCGGCGCGCCTGGCAACGACTGGATGCGGCGGCAGTTCGGGGTCCTCGATGCGGTAGATGTCGCCGACCGCATCGCCGGCCGAAACGATGGCGCCGAGCGGCACGCGCGGGCAGTAGATGCCGGATGCCGGCGCGAAGCCGTAGTCGCCGCTGGCCGGGATCACCATGGCTCTGGTCGGCTCCGCGGGGCGTTCGATCTGCCCGTCCGCGATGCCGAGATGGACCAGGGCGTTGACGATTCCGCGCCGCGCGATCGCCAGTCCGTCCAGTGAGACGCGGTTGCAGCCGCCCAGCTCGCTCGACATGGAAATGACGCCCATGCGCTCGGCGGTCGATTGGAAGGTGTGTGCGCCGTCAACCTCGCGGTTCATCACATGCAGCGGCGCGCCGAAGGCTTTCGCAAGCGCGATGGTCCTTTCCAGCACGGCCTTGTCGTCGAGGATGTGCGACATGGTGCTGGGCAGGCAGTCGAGCGAGCGCCCGCCGGAATGCAGGTCGATGTTCACGTCGGCGAGCGGCAGCAGAAAGTTCGTCACGTAGTGCGCCAGCGCCTGCGCGAAGCTGCCCGCGGGATCGCCGGGGAAGGAGCGGTTGATGTCGCGTCCGTCGATGGGCGACAGTCGCTTGCCGACCTGGCAGGCGGGGAAGTGCAAAGCGGGGATTATGATGACGCGGCCCTGGATCTGCTCGGGCCGCAGGGTGCGCGCCAGTTCGAGCAGCGCGATCTGCCCTTCATATTCGTCGCCATGCGTGCCGGCGGTCAGAAGCAAGGTGGGGCCGCTGCCGTTCTTCACAACGACCACCGGTATCGCCACGGCGCCCCAGGCGGAATCATTGTGGCTGTGCGGCATGAAGAGGCGCGACACCTGACGCCCCTCCTTCTCGTAGTCGATATCGCTGATGACTTTGCTGGCGGGAGGTTTGGTCATCTCGCGGACCCGAGGGAGAGGGGAAAGCGCTGCAAGGAGGCAAGGGCGAGATCCGCCAGGTTTTCCGTCGCCTTGGCGTCCCTGACCCTGGACTCGGCGGGCATGGTTTTCGCCGCCTGCACGATCCGTTCGACGCAGCCGATGATGTGGTCCGCCGTCGCCTCGTCGGCGCGCCGCAGATCGACCTGAAGCAGGCCTATGTCGGCCATCAGCGTGCGGACGGCGATGGACGGCTTCTGGTCGGCAAGACGTTTCGAGAGATCGAAGGCGGAAAGCCCTGCCTTCGTCTCGTCGACGGTCAGAAGCAGACGCGAAAAGAGCTTGCTGGTCGAATCCAGCTCGATCTCGACCTTCAGGCCGGGCAGCTTGCCGAGCCGCTCGACGCCGCGGCCCAGGCGCGCATGAAGCGCCTGCGCGACCGCGGCGCGGTCGAGCTTCGCCCAGCGCTCGACGGCAGCGATGGAGGCGATGATTCCCTCTTTGCCGACCTTCATCGGCCGGCCGATGCCCTTTTCCTGATAGAGGCAGGCGCGGATGAGGTCGAGCCTGCCGGCGACCGTCGCGGCGGTCAGCCCGGCGAAGCTCTTGTGCATGCTGGTGATGACGAGGTCGGCGCCGGCCCGCAGGAAGGCGCGCGGCTCCGGCTCGGCCGCGCCGTCGACGATGACCGGCACGCCGCGTTCATGCGCGACCTTGCAGAAGGTCTCGAGATCGATGAGGCCGCTCTGAACCGTGTGGTGCGACACGACGTAGAGCGCGGCGGCCGTATTCTCGTTGAGGGCGTCGGCAAGCTGGTAGGCGCCGCATTCGGTCGCCGCTCCGATCTCCACGATTCTGCCACCGGTGATCGCCACGTTCTGGGTGACGTAGCCGCCATAGGTGATGTTGTGGCCGCGCTGGAGGATGACCTCGGTCTTCAGCCCCGCCGTGTCGGGAAGCCGTTCGACGCGGGCGAGGTTGGACCCGGTCATGCAGGCGGCTACCGCTGTCGAGATTCCGGCGGCGCTGCAATTGACGACGATGCCCGCCTCGCAGCCGAAGGCCTTCCCAATGGTGTGGCAGGCGAGGCTTTGCAGTTCGAGCATGTCCACGCTGTTGGGCACCAGCGCCACCACGGCGTCGATAACCTCCTGGCAGACCGGGCTTGCGCCCTTGGTGGTCTCGGTGCCCGAGGCGTTGATGATGCGCTTGAGGCCGTAGCGTTCGAAGATGTCGGGAGCGGAGGATCGGTCGAGCATCCGTGTCATCCTTGCGGGGGAATACGGTAAAGGCGCGCGGCGTTGCCGCCGAGGATGAGGTCCATCTCGCGCGGGGCCAGGAACTCGCAGTAGCGCCGGACATATTCCAGCGATTGCGGATAGGTGCAGAAACGCTCGACATTGGGCATGTCGGAGCCCCACAGCAGCTTTTCGGCACCGAGCCGGTCGCGCAGGTCTTGGATCAGCGGGTGCGCCTCGCGATACGGATATTCCCAGCGGCCGCCCCAGGTGATCGGGAACATGATCTCGACGTGGAAATCGTCGCGGGCGTAAACCGCCTGCAAGGGCTCGGGAATGTTCCAGCGCTCGCCGTCGCGGAAGAACTGCACGGGAACGCCCATGGCGAGGTGGCATGGAATGCCGGGGAAGCGGTCGAGCACGCGCGCCAGCGCCTGCATGTTGGCGATGTAGGTCGCCGCGTCGTATGTCGGCGCGCCGGAAATCTCCGCGCACAGCACCAGCTTGCGCGCTTGCAGCGCGTGCCAGAGCGGGTCGAGCCTGGGGTCGTCCAGCCTCCACGGAAAGTCGTGGCGGGCGAACCCTTCGTAGTTGAAATAGATGCCCTTCAGGCCGCGGTCGGCGGCGGATTCGAGCTTCCGGATCTCCTCCGGCGAGCCAGCCATCGCCTCGTCCAGATGGATCAGGGCGGTGAATTTCTGGGGGTACTGGGCCTGCGCGAAGGCGTTGTATTCCGTCATCGCGCCATAAGCGCCTCCGGCTTGCAGGATCGAATGATCGACCCCGGCATAGGTCATCTGCGCCAGCATCAGTTCCGGCGACGCTTCCATGTTCTGCATGCCGACCGGCATGTACTGGACATAGTAGTCCTCGCCATCGACGCTGAATTCGAGCTGGCCGTAGCGTCCGATGCGGAAGTCGACGGGCCGAAGGCCTGACCAGCCCTGGTTACCGGGATCGAGAAGCGCGCGCGTGTCGGCGGGGGCGCCGTCCCTGGCGCGATAGCTCTTCGCGACCGTGTAGGCCAGCATGCGCTGGAGGTAGCGGGCGTGGATCGACCGGGCCGGATGGCCGCCGGGCTCGATCCAATTCTGAATGACGTGGGCGTGGCAATCAACGATCAAGATGCACCTGCGTGACGACGGACGGGTTGCGAAGGCTGAGGGAGCCGGCGCATCGCGCGCCGGCCCTGTGAAGAGACCGGTTGGTCTAGTCCTACTTGGCTGCGATCTTCTCGATGCCGACGACCTTGCCGACGGTTTCCAGCCAACGGTCGGCGCAGGCCTCGCCGCAGCGGGTTGCCCAGTTCGGCACGACCGTGGATTCCACCACTGCCTTGGCTGCCGCCAGATCTTCCGCGGAGGGCTCGGCCAGCGTCATCTTGGCCGCGATCCCCATCTTGCAGTCGCCCCTGCCGACCGAGCAGTTGATGCCGTCCTGCTCTTCCTCGGCGACGGTCGCCCACAGACGGTCGCGGAAGCCGGCATACTGTTCGGTCAGGAAGGCCTGAACCTTTGGATCGAGCTTGTTCCAGGTCTCGAGGCTGACGGCGGTGAAGTGCACGGACCAGCCCGAATACAGCGTGTACATCGTGTTGGTGACCTCGAACATCTTGTTCGTGTTGCCCGACAGGGTCCCAGTCACGGCGCAATCGATGACCCCGCGTTCCAGCGAGGTGGTGACCTCGGCGAAGGGCAAGGTCACGGTGGTGGCGCCCAAGCCACCGATCAGATCGGCCATCGAGGCCGTAAAGACGCGCACCTTGAGGCCCTTGAGGTCGGCCGTCGACTTGACCGGTTTCGCGCACCACATCACCTGCGGAGGCGACGGGAACAGCATGAGCAGCCGTGCGCCGTACTGCTTCTCCATTACCTCCTGGAGCACCGGCATGTAGGCGTCGACGACCTTGCGTGTGGTGTCCATGTTCGGCGACACGCCGGCGAGGTCGACGCCGTCGAATTCGGCGCTGTCGCCGGCCATGTAACCGATGACGCCCGACGCGAAGTCGATGACGCCGAGCTTCATCAGCCGCAGGATTTCCGGGCCCTTGAGGCCGTTCAGGTCCTGGGCGGTGATGTCACCCGTCACGGCGCCGTTCGACGCTTTCGGGATGGTTTCTTCCCAGAACGGTTTTTCCCCGCTCTTGAAGCTGTTCAGATGGCTTTGAAGTCCGACGATCTTGAGCTGCGTTCGCGGTAATTCCTGCGAGACGGCGAAGGTCGTCGGCGCCAGAACGCTTGCGGCGAATGCAAGTGTGGCGATGATGCTGCGCATGGCTGCTTCCCTGTTCCCTCTTGTTGGTTTATAGCGGCAGCTCGAAAGTTGGCAGAATTTGTAAAGTTGTCAATAGTCGTAAAATCGAAAACAGATGTTATTCGAGCAGAGAACGCACATGGCGCAGAACGCAGAAGGACGTGAGGCGGGACCCGGCCCAGGCTCGTCGCTGGCGGACGTGGCCTATCAAAACATTCTGGCGCACGTGATCGGCGGGCATTTTCCAGTCAATTCGCGCTTGCCGTCGGAAACGAAGCTGGCGGCTGAGGTCGGCGTTTCCAGGCCTGTCCTGCGAATGGCCCTCAGCCGACTGAAAGCCGATGGGGTGCTGGCCTCGCGCCAGGGGTCAGGCAACTACGTGATCCGGCAACCACATCGCACCGTGCTCGATTTCACGGGGCTCAGCGCGCTGGGCGACGTTCAGAACTGTTTCAAGTTCAGGGTCGGGGTGGAGGGCGAGGCAGCCTATTACGCGGCCCTCAATCATGACCAGGTGGGACGCGAGCGGATTGAACGTGCTTATCAACAACTGCGCGCAGCGGTTGCCGATGGCAGCATCGGTGTCGACGTGGATTTGGAGTTCCATCTTCAGATAGCGGCGGCGAGTGGAAACCAGTTTTTTCTGTCCGCCCTGGAAGCGATCCGCGACCAGATCGCCTTTGGCGTAAGCCTCACTCGACGACTCTCCCTGCGACGCTCACATGAACGGCTGGAAGAGGTGGAGAACGAGCATCAACTCATCCGTCGCTGCATCTTCGAGCGTGAGGCGGAGGCGGCTCGGGAAGCGATGCGAGGGCATCTTGAAAACGCGCGCCGGCGTCTCTTCGAAGGCGATCTGGACAAACTCAAGATCTGACAGCGGCCTCTTGGCACCGTAAAGTTAACCGCTCGCTGAGGAGGGGCGAACTGGGAGGTGGTCCCGGATTTTGAGACAGGGGCATAAGGTGGATCGCTCGATGAAAAGGACGATCCGGCAGGACGACACGCGGAAGGTTCTGGGCCGAGTTCAAGGCCAAGGTTGCGCTTGAAGCGATCCGCGACGAGCGGACGTTTATCGAGTTGGCGACGAAGCACCAGCTTCATCCGAACCACGGCTCTCGATCTGCCGCCAGTGCGAACTGGTCTCGATCTCGCGGGCGTCATCGGTCACCACCGAATGTGCGTCAGAGTCGGTTTTTCAAGCCGTTTGATGGCGATGACGCCGACAGCACTGGCTGCGTTCATCCACGAGCATGGCTGACCGTTCCGATCGATGTCGATAGGCCGGCCGGCCGATACTGGCCACTATGGCATGCGTGGCACACCCAACCTTGTTCTCATCGATCGCGCAGGCAAAGTGCGCCGCCACTCCTTCGTGGCGGAGGCCGATCTCGTCGTCGGTGCGAAAATAGGCCTTCTGATTGCCGGATTCCAACGGCGGGCTCCTGCCGCGACCTGGCTGAATCGGCAAGCCGGATTGAGGCAATATGTCTCTGCGACGCTTTGGGCTGTTGGGATGATGACAAGCGCCTGATAAGTGGTATCTTGAATGCCAGTTAAAAAGGGGTGAGTGATGGTCGATCTTGTGCGGCCACGGCAATCGACGAGGCCGCAAGCGGCGCGAATGAGACGCAGGGCCGGGGAAGCTGTTTTCGCGTTCCTGGCAGCTTCGTGGCTCGGCCTTCTGCTCGGGGTCTCCTTCCTCGCCACGCCTGTGAAGTTCCGGGCGCTGTCGCTCGATCGTCCTATTGCGCTCGACGTCAGACGCGTTAATTTCGCAGTGTTCAGTAAGGTCGAACTGGGCGCGGCGATTTCAGGCTCCGACCATCATCTCTGGTACGTTGCTGGAGAGGTCACGAAGGCCGTGCTGCTACCCGGGCTCGCCGTCGATGCTCTCGGTCGGGTGGCCAGGCCGGCCGTTTCGGAACGGGCCTAGCCGATGCGCATGACGCTTCACACCGACTATGCGCTCAGAATGTTGATCTACGTCTCAATGCGGCAAGATCAGTCCTGTACCGTGAGCGACGTTGCTGGGGCATACGGATTGTCGCGCAATCACCTGCTCAAGGTGGCGCTCAGGCTTCGTAATCTGGGCTTCATCGAGACCACGCGCGGTCGTGCCGGCGGCATCCGCCTGGGGAAGATGCCGGAAAACATCAATATCGGAGCGCTGGTGCGCTCGACCGAGGAGGACTTCGCGTTGGTGGAGTGCATGCAGGGGGGCAACTGCCCCATTTCGCCGGCCTGTCGGCTGAAAGGCATCTTCGGCGAGGCCCTGGGCGCCTATTTGGCGGTCTTTGACAAATATACTTTGGCAGACATCGTTGGTAATAGAAGAGTGCTAGAATTTCTTCTGGACATCGATCTGCGGGCGGCATGAGGTCGAGACATGGTCAAGGTGGTTTCCGGGCTTACAGTCACTGAACGGCAATGTTCCCTCGTCACCCTCTTTCTGCTCGCGGCGATCGGCCTGGCCATGGCGGTTGGCGGGCGCGGCGATGCGCTGGGGGTTCACGGCTTCATCGTGCTTGCCTTCAGCCTCGGCGTGGCCTTCGTGGTGATGGCCGGGTATTATGAACCCGAGCCCGACGAGGGCCGGCTTTCCCGTTATTATGACGATCCGACCAGGGCGGGCATCGTGCTGTCGATGGCCTGGGCGGTCGTCGGCATGTTCTTCGGCGTCTGGGTCGCAGCGCTTCTCGCCTGGCCGGAACTGACCTTCGTCGATCAGGCATGGGCGAGTTTCGGCCGCCTCAGGCCGGTGCATACCAGCGGGGTTATTTTCGGCTTCGGCGGCAACGCCCTGATCGCCACCTCCTTCCATGTGCTGCAGCGGACAACGCGGGCGCGCCTGCCCGACCAGTTCAGCCCATGGTTCGTGCTGATCGGCTACAATTTGTTCTGCGTGCTAGCCGCCAGCGGCTACCTGATGGGGCTGACCCAGTCCAAGGAGTACGCCGAGCCCGAATGGTATGCCGACATCTGGCTCGTCGTTGTCTGGGTCGTGTACTTCCTGATCTACATCCGCACGCTGGCGCGACGGAAGGAACCGCATATCTACGTCGCCAACTGGTACTACATGGCCTTTATCCTGGTCGTGGCGGTTCTGCACATCGTCAACAACCTCGCCGTGCCGGTGTCATTCGGTCATGCCAAGAGCTATTCGCTGTTCTCGGGCGTGCAGGACGCCATGACGCAGTGGTGGTACGGCCACAACGCCGTCGCCTTCTTCCTGACGGCCGGTTTCCTCGGCATGATGTACTACTACCTGCCCAAGCGCGCCGGCCGACCGATCTTCTCCTACCGGCTCTCCATCATCAGCTTCTGGGGCATCACCTTCATGTATATGTGGGCGGGCTCTCACCACCTGCACTACACGGCGCTGCCGCAATGGGTGCAGACGCTCGGCATGACCTTCTCGGTGGTGCTGCTGGTCCCGTCCTGGGCCTCGGCCGGCAACGCGCTCGCCACCCTCAACGGCGCCTGGCACAAGGTGCGCGACGACGCGACGCTGCGCTTCATGATGGTGGCGGCCGTTTTCTACGGGCTGTCGACCTTCGAGGGGTCGTTCATGGCGATCCGGGCAGTCAACTCGCTCTCGCACTATACCGACTGGACGGTCGGCCATGTGCACGCCGGCGCGCTCGGCTGGGTGGCGATGATCACCTTCGGCTCCATCTATGCGCTGGTGCCGTGGATGTGGAAGCAGGAGAGGATGTACTCGCCCAAGCTGGTCGAGGTCCATTTCTGGCTCGCGCTGACCGGTACCATCATCTACGTCTTCGCCATGTGGAACTCCGGCATCATCCAGGGGCTGATGTGGCGGACCTACAATGACAGCGGAACACTCGCCTATTCGTTCATCGACAGCCTGGTCGCGATGCACCCCTACTACATCGCGCGCACGATCGGCGGCCTGTTCTTCCTGATCGGCGCAATCGTCGGCTCGTACAATGTCTGGATGACAATCCGTATGTCGCGGCTAGGGACGACCGCACGCGAGGCCGAGGCGGATCTGCCTGCCGGCGCAGCCGTCCAGCCCGGGGAGTAAACCGTCATGCCCGAATTCCATCGCAAGCTCGAACGCAGCGCCATCGGCTTCGTGCTGGCCATCGTCGGCGTGTCGGCGATTGGCGGCTTCGTCGAGATCGCGCCGCTCTTCACCATACAGGAGACCGTCGAGGAGGCGCCCGACATGCGCCTCTACACGCCGCTCGAACTCGCAGGACGCAACATCTACATCCGTGAGGGCTGCTACGCCTGCCATTCACAGATGATCCGCACGCTGCGCGACGAAGTCGAGCGCTACGGTCCTTACTCGCTGGCGGTCGAGTCGCGCTACGACCACCCGATGTTGTGGGGATCGAAGCGCACCGGCCCGGATCTGGCGCGGCTCGGCAGCAAATATTCCGATGCCTGGCATGTCGCCCATCTCAACAATCCGCGCGATGTGGTCCCGGAATCGATCATGCCGCGCTACGGCTGGCTGGAGCGCAATTCGCTCAGGATCGACGATCTTGGCGAGCATCTCGCCGCGCAGCGCGCGGTTGGGGTCCCCTACACGGAAGAGATGATACAGAACGCGACGTCCGACGCCTTTGGTCAGGCGACGCCGGACAGCGACGCTTCCGGCGGCGTTGCCGAGCGATACGGAGCAGCGACCAACGTCCGCGCCTTCGACGGCGATCCGGGCCGGGTAACCGAGATGGATGCCCTGGTCGCTTATCTCCAGATCCTCGGCAAGCTCACCGACGCGGCGTTCAAACAGACGGCAGCCGCGGGAGAATGAGGCGATGGAACTCGATCATGACTCGATCGTCGGCTTCGCCAAGAGCTGGGGGTTGTTCTACCTCTTGGCGCTGGCCGTCGCCGTTCTGATCTACACGTTCTGGCCTTCGAACAAAAAACGGTTCGACCGCGCCAAAAAGAGCATTCTCGACAAGGACGACAGGCCGGGGGACTAGGTGATGGCAACGGAAAAGCTTGATCCCGTAACGGGCCGGACCACCACCGGGCATGAGTGGAACGGCATCGAGGAACTCAATACGCCGGTGCCTCGTGTCGTGCTCTTTTTTCTGGCGGCCGGAATCCTGTTCGCCATCGGCTACTGGCTGCTGATGCCAGCCTGGCCGCTCGGCTGGACCTACACAAAGGGCCTGCTGGGCATCGACCAGCGGAATGTCGTGACCCGCCAGGTCGAGGAGGCGGCGGCCGAGCGCAACGCGGCCTGGGCGGAAAAGCTGACGGCGACCAGCTATTCCGAGGCGCTCGGCGACGAGGCTCTGATGCACCACGTGCGGGAGACGGGCCGCACCCTGTTTGCGGACAATTGCGCCGCCTGCCACGGCATCAATGCCACCGGGGGTCCCGGGTTCCCCAATCTCGCGGCGAAAAGCTGGCTGTGGGGCGGCGAGCCGGAGACGATCGAAGAGACCGTCCGCCTCGGCATCAATTCCACCAATGACGACACGCGCGTTTCCCAGATGCCCGCCTTCGGGCGCGACGGCATTCTGTCGCGGGATCAGATCGGCAGTGTGGTCGCCTATGTCCGATCTCTTTCGGGCGAAGCCTCGTCCGGCGTGGACGAAGCCGCGCTTTCAAGTGGCCGGGAGGTCTTTGCCGCGAACTGCGCCTCCTGTCATGGCGAGGACGCCAAGGGCAATCGCGAATTCGGGGCGCCGGACCTTACGGACAGTCACTGGATATATGGAGGCAACCTCCAGACCGTCTATTCGACGGTTTATGGCGGTCGCCAGGGCCACATGCCGAATTGGGGCGGCAGGCTGCCTCCCACCGACCTCAAGATACTGACCCTCTACGTCTATTCCCTGGGAGGGGTCACGCCATGATGGCCGGGCAGAAGAACGTGGCGGCGGCTGTGCGTCCCGGCCTGCTGGGCTGGAAGGGCCTTTCGTTGATGGGCGCATTGGCGGCTGGCCTCCTGCTTGCCGCCGCCAACGCCCATCTGGTCTATGTGGCGCTCGTCTCGCAGCCCGATTGCGTGCCGCACCTGAAGGATGCCGGGGCAACCGGGGTGTACCGCGCCGCCAGATCGTCGTGTTGAGGGAGAACGCTCATGGGTACGCTCGACCAGGCTGAAACCGCTCCGGTCCCCCTTGCCGCGCAACGCCGCCGCAACCTGCCGGCAGGCGCCGCGCTCGGCTGGCTGGGAGAAGGCTGGCGCGATCTGTGGAACCGTCCGGCGCCAAGCCTCGTCTACGGACTCGCGGTCTTCGCAGTATCGCTCGCCATCATCTGGGGTCTGTTCGCGCTGGGACTGGACTATATCCTGTTCCCGGCGCTGGCCGGCTTCATGGTTGTCGGGCCGCTCATCGCGATTGGCCTCTACCAGAAGAGCAGGGACATCGAGGCCGGCCAGCCCGTCAGCCTTGGCCGCATGGTGTTCGTCCAGGCGGCTTCCGGCGCGCAGGTCTGGTTCACTGGCGCGATCCTGTGCCTGCTGATGCTGGTGTGGATGCGCGCCGCCGTGATCATCTACGCGCTGTTCTTCGGACTCAGGCCATTTCCGGGACTCGACCGCGTTTTCTCCATGCTGCTGACGACGCCCGAGGGCTGGGGCATGCTCGTCGTCGGCACGGCCGCCGGGGGATTGTTCGCGGCCTTCTCCTTCGCCATCAGCACCTTCGCCGTGCCGATGCTGCTGGACGAGAAGACCGATGCGTTCACCGCCATGGGCACGAGCATCTCGCTCGTATGGAACAATTTGCCGGTGATGCTCGCCTGGGGCGCGATCGTGCTGGCGCTGTTCGTCGTGAGCGTGGCGACGGGGCTTCTTGGCCTGATCGTCGTGTTTCCGCTGCTCGGCCATGCGACATGGCACAGTTGCAGGGCCATCAGGTGACCTGCTGCGCACCCGGCGCGGAGGTTGCTGCCGAGATCGGCAGGCCGCCATCGCGTGAGGAGACTTTTCTCGCCAGCCGCGATCTGGGCGACGGGCTGCGCCAGTCGGACCTCTCCGTTCCCGGTGTTCATTGCGCAGCCTGTATCCGCAACGTGGAGAGCGCGCTCTCGCGCCTGCCCTCAGTCGAACATGCGCGCGTCAACCTCTCCACCAAGCGTGTCGCGGTCAAATGGCGAGGCGACGCAGCGCCGCCGATTGCCGAGACTCTCGCCGGCATAGGCTATCCGGCGCATCTGTTTGACGCCGGCGACGACAAGACGGATCCTGAACTCTCCCGGCTCGTGCGCGCTCTGGCGGTCGCCGGCTTCGCGGCCATGAACATCATGCTTCTGTCCGTGTCGGTCTGGTCGGGGGCCGAAGCCGAGACGCGGCAAGCCTTCCACTGGATCTCGGCGGCGCTCGCCCTGGTCTGCCTGCTCTATTCCGGCCGTATCTTCTTTCTTTCGGCATGGGGTGTGCTTCGTCGCGGGCGCACCAACATGGACGTGCCGATCTCCATCGGTGTCCTGCTCGCCTTCGGCCTCAGCCTCTACGACACGATCCACAATGGCCGGCATGCCTATTTCGACGCGGCGACATCGCTCATTTTCTTCCTTCTCATCGGTCGCACGCTCGATCATCTCATGCGCGAAAAGGCACGCACCGCTGTCCGAGCCCTAGTCCGGCTGGGGCCGCGCGGCGCGGTCGTGCTGCGCGCCAATGGTAGCCGAGACTTCTTGCCGGTGGCCGAGATCGAACCGGGCATGCGGATCGCCCTTTCAGCCGGCGACCGCGTTCCGGTCGACGGCGTCGTCGAGGAGGGGGCGTCCGATCTCGACTGCGCCATCGCCACCGGCGAAAGCGCACCGCAACGCGCCGGCATCGGTTCGACAGTGACCGCCGGCACGCTCAACCTGACCAGCCCGCTGGTGATCGCGGCGACGGCACGCGCCGACGGCTCGTTCCTTGCAGAAATGATCCGTCTCATGGAGGCGGCCGAAGGCGGGCGCGCGCATTACCGGCGGCTGGCCGACCGCGCCGCGCAGCTCTATTCGCCGGTCGTCCACGCCACCGCTTTCCTGACCTTCCTCGGCTGGATTGCGGCGACCGGCGACTGGCACCGCGCCATCACCATCGCTATCGCGGTTCTCATCATCACCTGCCCTTGCGCGCTGGGTCTGGCCGTGCCGATCGTGCAGGTGGTCGCGGCGCGCCGGCTGTTCGAGAACGGTATCATGGTCAAGGACGGGTCGGGCATCGAGCGGCTGGCCGAGATCGATACTGTCGTCTTCGACAAGACGGGAACACTGACGCGGGGCCAGCCGCGTTTGGCCGGTGTGGACAGCGCGGAGCCGGACGCGCTCGCCATCGCCGCTGAGCTTGGCCGTCATTCCAACCATCCCTTGTCTCGCGCTCTTGCATCGGCAAGCGGCGACGCGTCGGCAGCGCGGTTCTCCGATGTCGCCGAGCAGGCGGGATTGGGCATCGAGGCCAGGGCAGGGGACGCAACCTATCGTCTCGGCCGTGCCGAATGGGCCCTGGCCGAGGGCGACATGCAGACCGTGGGTGGCACGGTGCTTTCCCGCGACGGAGAGCTCGTCGCCCGCTTCAGCTTCGAGGATACACCGCGCCGCGATGCGCGGATGGCTGTCGAGGCTCTGCGCGAGGCCGGCTTGAAGATGCTGATCCTGTCCGGCGACGGTATCGGGGCGGTGTCGGAGACAGCGCGGCGGCTCGGCATCGGCGACTTTGCTGCAAGGCTCCTGCCGGCGGACAAGGTCGCTCATCTCGCCGGTCTCTCGGGACGGGGTCATAAGACACTGATGGTTGGTGACGGGCTGAACGACGCTCCCGCGCTCGCTGCCGCCCATGTGTCGATAGCCCCGGCCAGCGCCGCCGATATCGGGCGCAATGCCGCGGACTTCGTGTTCCTGCATGAAAGCCTCGACGCCGTGCCGTTCGCCTACGGAGTGGCGCGTGAAGCGGGCCGGCTCGTGCGGCAGAACTTCGCGCTGGCGATCCTCTACAATGCGATCGCACTTCCCGTCGCCATCGGCGGCTACGTCACGCCGCTGATCGCCGCGCTCGCCATGTCGGTGTCTTCGATCATCGTCGTCGCCAATGCCTTGCGGCTGAAGACGGGCAGGCCACCGGAAAGGACTATTGCCGGAGTTTCACCGCACCCGGTGCCGGCCGAATGAGCAGTCTTGTCTTCCTGGTTCCTCTCGCCCTGCTTCTGGGAGGGGCAGCTCTGGGCGCCTTCCTGTGGAGCTTTCGGAGCGGGCAATATGACGACCTCGAGGGAGCTGCTGAGCGGATATTGCTCGACGACGAGGATAAGGAATAGCGCTGCCAACAAGGTTGAATCAGCGTGAAGCGCGAGCTGGGTCGATATGTTCGCTCAGGCTGAGCAGTTCATCGCCGGTGATGTTATTGCCGCCGTCGATAATCGCACGCCACGCGATTTTGCCGCATCGCACAGTGAGGCGGCACTGTCCCGCGTCGCCGTCAGTTCCCGTTTCGACGAGGCTAGTGACGAGCCCGATGCTCATGCGCCGCTGAAGTTTGCACGGATCGAGGCAAGCCGCCGCGAGAGAACTCGGGATCGACGAAGAGGTTGCCTCTCGGTTCCGTCGCGACTTTCTGTCAAGCTCGTCAGAGGCATGAACGTTCATCCATCTCCGAGGAGTTCTTCTGTTCAAAGGCCGTCATTTCGACCCAATCTGTGATCCTGCTGTGCGTAAGCTGGTATCAGGCTTACAATCTCAGCCCTGCGGGATCTGGAGGAGATGTTGGCCGAACGCGGCATCGGCATCGACCATTCCAACATGCATCGCCGGAAAGTTCACCTTGCTCCGCTGCTTCTCGAGCGGTTCAACCGACGAAACCGCGCGGTCCCCGGCATCTAAGCTCCACGTTTGCGACACAACCTCGTGTCTTCCTCCCGTTGCAGATTTGGTGGTTGCCCGGCGTCCGTCATCCCGAGCCCCGGACATCGATCATGGCCTTGATCAGGCCGTTTTTTTCATGTGCCCAGAGTGCGATGTCGCGCGGGCTGTCGCGCAGTGTCGTGCGATGCGTGACAAGCCGGTCGACCGGTATCTTGCCCGCGCGGATCGAGGCGACGACGTGCTCGAAATCGGCGTTTGTGGCGTTGCGGCTGCCGATCAGCATCATTTCCCGTTTGTGGAATTCCGGGTCCGAGAAGGAGATGTCGTCCTGGACGACGCTGACCATGACCATGACGCCGCCATGCGCGACATAAACGAAGGCAGCCTGCATCGAGCGGCTGTTCCCCGTTGCGTCGTAGACGATGTCGAAACCCGCGCCCGCGGTTGCCTCCGATACTTTTTCGGCAGCGAGCCCCGCAAATCCGTCGATGACCTGGAAACCGAGCTGCCCGGCGGCAAAGGCCAGCCGTTCGGCGCTTACATCCATGATGGTCACCTGCTGCGCCGCGATTCGCGCGAACAGCGCGGTGCCGAGACCTATCGGCCCGGCGCCGACAACCAGCGCACGGCCCTCTCCGATTGCCATCGATCTGCGCACCGCGTGAGCACCTATCGCCAGGAACTCGACCGTCGCCGCCTCGGCCGGCGACAGGCCGTCGGCGGGCAGCAGGTTCGCCACCGGAATCAGTATCTGCTCGCACATCGCCCCGTCGCGATGCACGCCGAGCACCTGGATCGAAACACAGCAATTCGGCTTTCCATTCCGGCATGCCACGCATGTTCCGCAGGACAAATAGGGGTTGATGATGACCTCCTGTCCGACCGAAACGCCGGCGGGTCCGTTGGTCTCGGCAACGGTGCCCGAGACCTCGTGGCCCATGACGCGCGGGTAGGCGAGGAACGGATGCTTGCCTTCGAAGATGTGATAGTCGGTGCCGCAGATCCCGACATGGGCGACGTCGATCAGCGCCCAGCCCTCCTGCGGGCTGCCGGGCGCGGGCCGGGTGGCGAACTCAAGCTCTCCCGGAGCGACGCACCGGACAGATTTCATGTTGGCGTTCATGGAGGCGGAGTCGCTCCTGCGATGCATTGGTTGTCGAGCCAACCGGCCCGGCGGCTGCGGCGCCGGGCCGGTTGGTGAGCTATTCGAAGTCCTTGACGTTGGCCGCCGTCACCAGGCCGGCGCCGGTGTCGACATTGGCCTCCACCTTCTCGCCCCTGATCGCCTTGACGACCGTGTCGATCCCGAGTTCGCCCATCTTGGCGGGGTACTGCGCGACGGTCGCATCCTCGACCCCGGACTTGATCGCCTCCAGCTCTCCGCAGCACGCATCGAAGCCGACGAGTATGAACTTGTCGTTGGCGATGCCGGCGTTGGTGATGGCCTGCGCGGCACCCGCCGCAGGCGGACCGCATGCGGAATAGATCGCCTTGAGGTCGGGATTGGCGGTCAGGATGTCCTCGGCGACCGAGGTGCCGAGTTCCTGCGTGCAGTTCGTGGCGCCCTTGCCGACGATCTCCACCTTCATGCCGCCCAGGCCTTCCTTCATGCCGTTGACGCGGTCGTCGAGCGCCGGAACGCCCGGCACGCCTTCGAGGATGCCGATCTTGTCGCCATCCTTCAGGACGGTCTTCAGATATTCCCCGGCAATGCGACCGCCATTGAGGTTGTTCGTCGACACCAGCGCCGTCTGGCCTTTCCAGCCGGGAATGCTGTTGTCGATCAGCACCACCTTGACGCCCGCCGCGACAGCCTTGTCGAGCGCCGGCGCCACGGTCGGATCGACGGGCGTGATGGCGATGCCCTGCACGCCCTGGGTGACCATAGATTCGATCAGGGCGATCTGCCCCTCGATGTCGGTGGCCGACTGCCCCTGGCCGATGACCAACTCGACATTGTTGTCAGCCGCGTATCTCTTCGCGGCGTCCTCGATCGTCGAAAAGAACGGAACCGGAAACTTCGTAATCAGGCCGACCTTGAGCTTGTCAGCGGCGAATGAAGGCGACGCGAGTGCTATTCCGGCCGCCAAGCCTCCCCAAAATGCATGTCTCAGTTTCATATTCACCTCCCTGGATAATGGCCCGCCTTCCGATGGAAGCCGTGTCGGCCAGTTGCGCGCGCGGACGCGCAATCCCTTCAGGCTCAGGCTCCGACGATCATCGCAACCAGATCCTGCGTGTTGTTGCTGTTCGGTGTGAGTTCGCCGACCTTCCGTCCCTGCCGCAGCACCATGGCGCGGTCGGCGAGTTCGACGACATGTTCCATGTTGTGGGTGATCAGGATCACCGCGTTGCCCTGGTCGCGCAGCGTCGCGACGAGATTGAGCACCTGCCGCGATTCCCGCAGGCCGAGCGCCGCCGTTGGCTCGTCGAGGATCACCACCTTGCGGGCGAATACCGTGGAGCGCGCGACGGCGATCGCCTGGCGCTGGCCGCCCGACATCTTGGCCACCACAACATCCAGCTTGGGCAGCGTCACCTTGAGCCGGCTTATGACCTGCCTGGCCTCGGCATCCATGGTTCGCTTGCTGAGGAAGCGCAGCCCGCGCGGCAGCCATGCCGGGCCAGCGATCTCGCGGCCTGCGAAGAAGTTCTGCGCCGGCGTCAGATTGTCGAAGAGGGCGAGGTCCTGATAGACCGTCTCGATGCCTGCAAACCGGGCGTCGGCGGGCGAGCGTATCGCGGTCTCGAGTCCGTCGAGCTGGATCGAGCCGGAATCCAGATGGTGCAGCCCGCTGATGCATTTGATGAGCGTCGACTTGCCGGCGCCGTTGTCGCCGAGCAGCGCCAGGATCTCGCCGCGCCGCACCTCCAGATCGACGCCGTCGAGGGCGAGCACCGAGCCAAAACGCTTGACGGCGCCGTGCACCGACAGGACCGGCCTTTCGGCCGCGGACGCAAGCTGCTGAGCGGCGGCGCTCATTGCGTCCTCCCCGCCTGGGCGACCCGGACGCGGCCCTCCAGATAGTTGCGCAGCACGTCGGATTCGACTGCGATCACGATGACGACGCCGATGACGATGAGTTGGAAGAAGATGTCGACGTTGAGCAGGTTGAGCGCGTTGCGGATGACGCCGATCATGATGGCGCCGATGACCGCGTGGCCGAGATGGCCACGCCCGCCAAGGAAGCTCGCGCCGCCGATGATGACGGCCGCGATGGTGTCGAGTTCGAGCAGGTTGCCGAACAGCGGCGATCCGGCATCGGTGCGGCCCGCGAGGATGACCGCGCCGATGCCGGCGCAGGTGCCCGAGATCACATAAGTCGACACGAGGACCCAGTTGACCGGGATGCCCATCGCCATGGCCGCTTCCGGCCGCCCGCCAACCGCGTAGATCCAGCGCCCCCATACCATCGTCCTGGTGAGGACCAGGAGCAGCAGGCCGACGCCGATGACCACGAAAACCGAGCCGGGCAGGCCCCAGACGGCGTTGCGGCCGAGCGCCCGAATGGCTTCCGGCATGCCCGGAATGGCGCGGCCGTCGGCGAGTTGCAATGCGATGCCTTTGCAAATGCTAAGCGTCGCCAGCGTGATGATGAATGGATGGGGCAGTCGCCCAAAGACGTAGAAGAGCCCGTTCACCGTGCCGACGAGCGCACCGGATACGATCATCGCGATGATGACGGCGGTCGCGGAGCCGCCAGCCTGAAACAACAGCGCGCCCACGACAGAAGCCAGCGCAAGGTTCGATCCGACGGACAGGTCAATACCGCGCGTCAGGATGACGAGATGCTGGCCCATCGCCACTACGGTGATGACTGCCGTCTGCGCCAGGATGTTGCTGACGTTGCGCGGTGTGAGAAAGACCGGGGACAGAAAGCTCAGAACGATGATCAGGGCGATCAGGATGAGCGCTGGGCCAATCCCAAGCAGCTTCAATCCGAGGTCGAGACCGGAATAGGAGCCATACGCGACACTCCGTGACGGCACGGGCGCCTTCATGCCTGCTCCAGCGCTTTCTCCAGCGTCGGACAAATTCTCTCCCCCGCCGAATCCAAAGGTTTCAGCGCCACAACACGTTTCTTGTCATTGCTTTCTATCGATAAAAGACAACGTTCAAAGTATTTGCGTCAAGTTGTTTTTTATGCATAAAAGTCTTTAGAAAAAGACACCATCGAGTCACCCTTATGAAACCGGATACCGTCTACAAGAGTGCGCTCAACGCGACCTTGCAATTGCTCGGCAACGGCGAGTTTGCTGCCGGACTACCTTCGGAGAATCTGCTGCGGGGCAAGATCGGCGTCAGCCGCACCACGGTGCGCAAGGTGCTGCGAGAACTCACGAGGCGCGGCATTGTTGTTCAAGAGGACGGCACAAACATTCCTGGCCGTCCGGTCGGTAAGGACGATCTCTATAGCGAACCGGAAACGACATCGCGGAATGAGCATGTCGAACAGCAGTTCATGGAGTGGATGCTGCGTGGCGGCATCAAGCCGGGCACACTGATCAACGAGTTGGAGCTTGCCCGACTGTTCGGTGTAGCGACCAATGGCATTCGGGAGTTTCTGATACGATTCAGCCGTTTCGGCCTCGTCGAGAAGAAGAGGAATTCAGGCTGGCTCTTCGAGGGATTTACCGAGGACTTCGCGCTGGAGCTGTTCGAGATACGCGTGATGTTTGAGCTGCGATCCGCGCACCTCTTTGCTGGATTGCCACGGGAATCGCTCCTGTGGGGGCGCCTTGATGCGCTGAAGCACCAGCATATTGACCTGTTGGAGAACATCGAGGTGCGCTACCACGACTTTTCAAGCCTCGATAACCGCTTCCATCGGCTGGTAAACGAAAGCTCGCCAAACCGGTTCATCGACGATTTTTCCGATATCATCACCCTGATCTTCCACTACCACTACCAGTGGAACAAGGCCGATGAGAAGGAGCGCAACAAGGCGGCCATCATGGAGCACCTGGCCTATATTGAAGCGCTCCAGTCCAGAAACCGTCGCTTGATCGAATCCGCGTGCCGAAAGCACTTGCGATCGGCGCGCAACACCCTCTTGCGATCGCTGGCGAAATGATTGGGCGCCAGTTTGGGCGTCCGTGGAGCTTCTTCCAGCACTCAAGTCGATTTGTTCGCGGACCTTCGAGGCTGCAAACTGTCTAAGCGGCCCTTCTAGTCGCTGTCACGGACAACGAGTTCCAGCGGCCAGACCTCGCGTATGATCTTCGTGCCCTCGGGCCCCGCGAAAGCGGGCATGAAGGCAAGGAGCATCTCGCCCATCCGCCGGCCGAGCGGCTCCAGCGCTGGGCGGAAGGCGGTGAGCGGCGGCGAGTAATAGCGGCAGAGTGCTGTGTCGACGATGACGACTACCGCCACGTCCTTGCCTGGCTCCAGCCCCATCTCGACCAGGGCGCGGCAACCGCCGAGCGCCATCGCATCATTGTTGAAAATGATCGCTGTCGGCGGGTTTTTGGCTCGCATGAGGTCTGGCGTCACCGCGTAGCCGCCGGACTCGTTGATGGCACCGGCTGCTGTCAATTGGGAATCAAAATCGATGCCATGCCGCTTCAGCGCCTTGCGGTAGCCCGCCATGAAGAGATAGCCGAAATTCAGATTGTGCGACGGGCGGACGGCTGCGATCCGTGTGTGGCCCCGCGAGGCGAGGCGATCCACCGCATCGGACCCCGCCTTCTCGAAGTCGAGGTCGAGCGACGGATAGGACCGGCCGCCGGACTGGCTGCGACCGAGCGTAGCGAAAGGGAAGCCGACCTCGGTCAAATAGTCGATGCGCTCATCCTCGCGGCGGGTCGCGGCGAGCACGACGGCATCGGCGCGGCGCGTTTCCACCACGCGCCGCAGGCGCTCCTGCTGGTAGTCGCCAGGCGCGCCCATCACGACCATCAGGTCGAGTCCGTGTTCGGCAAGCTTCGCCTGCAAGCCAGTGAGGAACGGAATGAAGAACGGCTCGCCATATTGCTGATCGCCCGGATGCGGCTGCAACATGAAGGCAATCGACTGGGTGGCGCCCCGGCGGAGGTTGCGCCCCGACTGGTTCGGCGAGTAGTTCAACTTGCGCGCAGCATCGAGCACGCGTTGCCGCGTTTCAGCGTTGACATCCGCGCGGCCGTTCAGCGCGCGCGAAACCGTACCGATCGAAATGTTCAGGTGTCGCGCAAGATCGTGAATGCTGGACGCCAAAGGTAAAACTCCTCGGATTCCGGCTATCATTCGCGGAGGTTCCGGCCAAGTCGATTTTATGCGACCGCGCAAAAACCGATTGACATTCTGCGCCATGGGGTGTGTTGTCGTAAACGTTTACGGAAAAACGTTTACGGAACGCCGTGAATGGCGGCCTGGAGGGGCCGCGCGGGAGGAGCGTTGGGATGATGAATGTCGTCCTCGTTGGCTGCGGAGCCATGAGCAAGGCCTGGCTCGATGCCGCCAGAGAAGTTCCCGGAATAGCTGTCGTCGGCTTGGTCGATCTCGACGCCGATCGGGCGGAAGCGCGTGCGCGTGAATATGAACTCGACGGCGTCGTCGTCGGCACGAACCTCGACGCGGTGCTCGACCGGACAAAGCCACAGGCGGTGTTCGATGTGGTCGTGCCAGCGGCGCGGCGCGAAGTGGCGTTCTCAGCGCTCTCGCACAACTGCCACCTTCTCACCGAGAAGCCGCTCGCCGACAGTCCGGAGAACGCCCGCGCCATCGTCGACCGCGCGCGGCAGGCGGGCCGTGTTCACGCCGTCGTGCAGAACCGCCGCTACGTGCCCAATGTCCGGCGTATCCGGCGCTTTCTCGATTCCGGCGCGATTGGCGCGCCGACCAGCATCCATGCCGATTTCTTTGTCGCGCCGCATTTTGGCGGTTTCCGCGAGGAGATGCGCCACGTGCTGCTGCTCGATATGGCGATCCACACCTTCGACGCCGCACGATACATGGTGAACGGCGACCCGAAGCGCGCCTTCTGCCTCGAATGGGAGCCCGCCAATTCCTGGTACACGCAGGGCTCGTCGGCGACCGCTGTTTTCGAGTTCGGCGGCGGCAAGGTTTTCACCTATCGCGGAAGCTGGTGCGCCGACGGTTTTCGCTCGAGCTGGGAGGCCGGCTGGCGCATCATTGGCGAGCGCGGCTGCCTCGTCTGGGACGGTTTCGACGGGTTAAAAGCTGAGGTCGCTACGCGCGAGCGCGAAGGTCTCTTCGACCACCTGGAGCCGATCACCGTGCCGCCGCTCAACGAGAGCGACCGCGTCGGCGGCCATCTCGGTGTGATCCAGGATTTCGCCCGCGCCGTCGAAAGCGGCACCGAGCCCGAAACGCGGGGCGCCGACAACATCAAGAGCCTCGGCATGGTCTTCGCCGCGATCGAAAGTGCGGAGACCGGGCGCCGAGTCGACATTTCTGAGGACATATGACCCATGCCGAACCCGCTTCTCGACATCCGGATCGGCACGATGGTGCGGGCCAATCTCGACGACCCGGCCGCCTATGTGCGACAGATCCTGCCGCTCGGCTTCGAGAGCGTCCAGCCCTTTTTCTGGCAGACGCTTGGCGGCAAGGATTTGTCCCGGCTCGCCGGGGAGCTGCGCGAGGCGATCGGCGATGCCGACGTTATCATCAGCTCCATCGGTGTGTTCGGCAACCCCTTGGAGAACGGCGGCAGCGACCGCGAGGTGCTGGCGGCCTGGGAAACAGTCATCGACAACGCGCATTTGTTCGGCACCGACACCGTCAGCGGCTTCACCGGCCGCGTCCGCGGCAAGCCGCTCACCGACAGCCTGCCACGCTTCCGCGAGGTCTGGGGCAGGCTCGCCAAACGCGCGGCGGACAAAGGCGTGCGGATCGCCTTCGAGAACTGCGCGATGGACGGCAATTGGGCGACCGGCGACTGGAACATCGCGCACAACCCGGACGCCTGGGAACTGATGTTCAACGAACTGCCGGACGACAATCTCGGCCTCGAATGGGAGCCCTGCCATCAACTCGTCTATCTGATCGACCCGATTCCGCAGATCCGCAAATGGGCGCCGAAGTTCTTCCACGTGCACGGCAAGGACGCGACGGTGCGCTGGGACGTGGTGCGCGAGCACGGCGTCTTCGGCAAGCATCCGTTCGTGCAGATGCGCACACCGGGCTTCGGCGATAGCGACTGGACGCGTGTGATCAGCGAACTGAGGCTCGCCGGCTATCGCGGCGAGATCGACATCGAAGGCTGGCACGACCCGGTCTATCGCGGCGATCTCGAGATCACCGGGCAGGTACGGTCGCTGCGCTACCTGAAGGACTGCCGCGGCGGAGGAGAATTCGTGGCCAATCCAGCTTGAGCCCTCGCATGGCGAGGAAGAAAGGGAGGAAATGCAATGAAAATCGGAATGGGAAGGACTTTGCGGCGCCCGGCCTTGGCAGCGGCCGCCATGGGAATCCTCGCCACCCTGGGGACGTTGCCGGCGCAAGCGCTCGACAACAAATGGTGTAAGGACGTGCACATCCGCTTCTTCGTCGGCGGCGCGGAAGGCGATGCGTTCGGCACCATCGTCTACAACGGCGCAAAGCAGGCGGAGGCCGATCTCGGACCGAAGGTCGACTACATCTTCTCCCAATGGGACGTCGAGAAGATGGTGCAGCAACTGCGCGAAGCCGTCGCGGTGAAGCCGCAGGGCATTGCAATGATGGGTCATCCGGGCGACGCCGCCATCATGCCGCTCGCCGAGCAGGCGCATAAGGACGGCATCAAGATGATGTACCAGAACGTGCCGGTGCCTACGGTCGTCGCCGCGTTCGGCGGCGGCTACGTCGGCGCACAGCAGCAGCAGCAGGGTCGCGCGCTGGGCGCGGAGGCATTCAAGCTCGCTGGGCTGAAATCCGGCGACAAGGCAATCATGATCGGCCCGTTCGAGAACGAGAACCGCGGCGCGCGCGAGCGCGGCACTGTCGCGGCGCTCGAGGAAGCCGGCGTCACCGTGATAAAACTCTCCTCGCCGCCAAGTGGCGAATGGGCATCCGACCCCAACCTCGCAATTCCAGTAATCACCGCGGCACTTCTCAACAATCCCGACGTCAAGGCAGTCGGCTATCCAGGCGGACAGATGCTCGGCAACGTGCCGACCTACATGCAGGCGGCCGGCCGCAAGGCGGGCGACATCTTCAATTTCGGCTTCGACACCAGCCCGCAGATCGTAGAAGGTTTCAAGGGCGGCTGGGTGCAGCTTACCGCCGACCAGCAGCCCTTCCTGCAAGGCTATCTGCCGATTGCCAGCCTATGTCAGCAGATCGTGCTGGGCCTCGCGCCGATCAATGTCGATACGGGTGCTGGCTTCGTCACGCCGCAGAACTACGAGATCGTCGCGGAGCTTGCGAAGCAAGCGCTACGCTGATCGCGTCCTCCCAGGCCGGCCGGACAAAATCCCGGCTGGCAGTCTTTCACGAGGTCTGCCATGGGCGAACGACTGATCGAACTGCGTGACATCACCAAGTCCTACGGCAACGTTTACGCGCTTGGCGGTGTCAATCTGACCGTCGACCGTGGCGAGGTGGTCGGCCTGATCGGCGACAATGGCGCCGGCAAGTCGACGCTGATCAAAATCCTGTCGGGCGTGGTCAAGCCGACCAGCGGCGAGATTCTCATCCGCGGCAAGGCCGTGACGGGCTGGAATGCAGCACGCTCGCGCGAGGCCGGCATCGAGACGGTGTTTCAGGACAGGGCGCTCGCCGTCCAGCAGACCATCGTGCGTAATATCTTCATGGGCCGCGAACTCAGCGGCTTCATGGGCTGGCTGAAGGTGCGCAAGGAAATCAGCGAAGCGAGCCGGCTCATGCGCGAGATCGGCTTTACCTCGAAAGTGTTCACACCGCAGTCGATCGTCGGCCAGCTTTCGGGCGGCGAGCGCCAGGGCGTGGCGATAGCGCGCGCCATCTACAAGCAGGCGGATCTGATCGTGCTCGACGAGCCAACGACCGCGCTGTCGCTGACCGAGACCGCCAAGGTGTTCCACTTCGTGCGGCAGGTGAAGACAAGCGGCCGGTCGATCCTGTTCATCGGCCACAACATCCATCACGTCTTCGACATTGCCGACCGTTTTGTCGTGCTCGATCGCGGCAAGGTTGCGCTCGCCGCGGACCGGAAGGAAGTGAAGTCGGCCGAGCAACTGATCCGTTTCATGGAAGACGTCGCGCATCCCGGCGGCCTTGTCGGGTTGCACGATGCACAGAACACGGAGCACGCCGCACCATGAGCAACATCGCCGAATCCGGTCGTCCGGCCAGCCTACCCGTGAACTCTGCTGCCGATGTGGAATGGAAGCATCCATCGGAAAGCCTGTTGCGCGGTTTCGTCCTCGACAATCGCGCCGCACTCGGCACACTCGCGGTCTTCATCGTGATGATGGCGATCTTCATCATTGCCAACCCGACGGTATTCACCACCTGGTATCTCTACAGCTCGGTGCTCACCACCCTGCCCGTCGCGCTTTTCGTCGTCGTGCCGCTGGTGTTCGTCGTCACCTCAGGTGAAATCGACCTGTCGTTTCCGGCGACAATGGGATTTGCGTCATGGGTTTTCGCGCTGGTGGTACAGGCCGGCTACGATCCGTTCCTCGGCATCATCGCGGCGATCGTCACCGGCACAGTGCTCGGCTTCCTCGTCGGCTCGCTGGTCGTCTATGCCGGGTTGTCGTCGCTGATCGCCACGCTCGGCATGAATTTTTTGCTGCGTGGCCTGATTCAGATCATCAATGAAGGCAGGTCGACCGCGCTCACCTCGCTCAATGAGAGCTGGGCCTACACGATCTTCTCAAGCCAGGTCTGGGGAATCCCGGTGCAGATCTTCTGGGAGCTGGCCTTCGTCGTCTTCGGGGCGCTGCTCTTCAACCGCCACCGCTTTGGTGCGCAGGTGAAGATCGTCGGCGACAACCCCGACAGCGCCCAGCAGATGGGCATCGACGTCAAGCGCGTGCGGGTGAAGGTTTTTGTCTTTGTCGGCATAGGTGCCGCCATCGCCGGCACCTTTTCGACGATGATCAACTTCACCTGGTGGCCGACCTCCGGCGACGGCTATCTGCTGCCGGTGCTGGCATCGGTGTTCGTCGGCGGCACGCCGACCTGGGGCGGTGTCGGCACCGTGGTTGGCGGTGCGATCGGCGCGGTCACTGTTTCCTTTATTCAAACCGGCGTCGTGGCTGCGGGCTTGAGTGGCTTCTATGTGCAGTTTTTCAATGGGCTGATCATCATCCTGTCGCTGCTCGGACACAGGTGGAACCAAGCGCGATTTCGCTGAAGAGCATGTATGGAAAACTCGAGTCCTCAACAACGATGGATTTTAGAGGCGCTGATCAGCATTACAATTGCGATTCTGATGTGATGTAGGCCTGCTGCGCGGTGACCTGATGGGCTCGTCGCCAGAGTGACCGGGCGACGATCTTGGCAGGGTGGGTGCTTTTTTACGCCAGTCGTGTGGCGATGCGCCGGATTCCTGGACCGGAAATGCGGCAGGACATCACAAGGTCTCGATCCGTCTGCCGGAGGGAGAGATCACGCCCACCTCGCTCGCCGAACTCGCATCTCAGTTCCGCAAGGCCCATCTCTTTCAGTGCGGCCATAACAATACGGAGGGCCGAATCGAACTCGTCTCGCTCGCGCTCGAAGCCTACGGCCGTATGGGACACACGCGATCTGCGCGCGCAGTTCACTTCGGCGCGTGCCGGTCGCGTCCGTTTCCGCCAACTGGCGAAGACGTATAGTTCCGAAGGCCTGCGAGCCGTTCTGTCCGGCCTGATCGATTGCACGGCGAGGCGCGTGCGCGCCGAACTCGCGAACCTGCCGGGTGGCAGGTAGAGCGCGGAAGGCGCCATCGACGACAACGGGATCACGCCCTGCGCCCGTGTCCGCTATGTCGTCGATGTGACGTTGCAAGGCGACGCAATCACCTTCGACTTTTCTCCTGGCGACAAGCAGATGCCGGGCGGCATGAACATGCCCTGGGCGTCCTTGCGGTCGGCGGTGCAGTACGCAATCACATGCATCCTTCCCAACGACATTCCCGTCAACGAGGGCGTCATGGAGGCGGTGATGATCGTCGCCCCGTGGGCGGGGCGGTGATCCCGCTCATGCCGCGGCTGTCGGCAAGCGCCACATCGCCTGCGAGCGTCTGTGTGACGTGCTCGTCAATGCGATGGGCCAGATCGCACCGGAGCGCGGCTCCCAGAGCCCGTTCAGACTCCCACGAACTCGCCGTACTGCCGATCGTAATAGAGCAACGGCTTCTCATCAGAGCCAGTTGCGACCTGGCTCTCCACCACCTTGCCGAACAGAACCGTATGAGAACCGACTTCGACAGCGCTCTCCAACTCGCAGTCCAGAGCAGACAGAGCGCTCTCCAATACGGGCGCTCCTGTGCCGAGCGTCGTCCAGCCACTCCCGTCGAACCGGCTATCGCGCGTCTCAGACGAGGAGAACTTTCGGGATAGATCGAGATGCCGGTAGCCGAGGAAATTCACGCAGAAGTTGCGGCTTTCGATCAGGTCTTTGTGCATCGTGGCGGTGCGATTAACGCAGACGAGGATTGTCGGTGGGTCGGCCGTCACGGAAGATACTGCCGTCGCAAGCATGCCTTGGCGCCGCCCATCCAATCCCTTCGTAGTCACCAGAGAAACGCCGCTGGCCAGATGCCGCATCGCATCGCGGAACTCGGCTACCGGAGGTGTCGCGTCGATCGGCGCTGCCGTTCGATTACCGGCGACCTTCAGAAACTGCTTCATCGTCAAGCTCCGCAGGAATTGCCTAGCATGAGGAACTCAAACCACCGTCGACGTAGATCACTTGTCCGGTAACGTAGTCGGAGGCACGGGACGCAAGGAAGACGGCAGCGCCGCCGAGATCCTGCGGATCGCCCCATCGCGCTGCCGGAACGCGCGCGACGCGGGCTTGATAGAGCGCGGTATCGTCCATGATCGCGCGGTTCATTTCGGTGACGAAATAACCGGGACCGATGCCATTCACCTGCACATTGTACTTTGCCACCTCGGTAGAGAGCGCCCGCGTCATCATCTTCAGGCCACCACCCTTGGAGGTCGAATAGGGCACGATTAACGGGCGGCCCAGTTCGCCGACGACGGACACGACGTTGATTATCTTGCCAGCACGGCGCTCAATCATCCCGAGAAGCACGGCGCGCGTGGAGAGAAACGGCCCTTTGAGATTTACAGCCATTACTTCGTCCCACGCGGCCTCGCTCACATCGGAGAATTCCGCCCGATGCGAGATACCGGCGTTATTGACGAGGATGTCGATGTGCCCAACAGCATCCATTGTGGCGGCGACAGCGCGTGCATTGGTGATATCGCAGAGTTTGATTGAGGCCGCACTCCCGGCATCCGCGATAGCCTTGCCGGTTTCCTCCAGCGGGTCGCTATTGCGTCCGACAAGGACTATTCGCGCTCCCGCTGCCGACAAGGCCTTCGCGATCGCGGCTCCGAGCCCGCGACCCGCTCCGCTGACGACGGCGGTCTTGCCTTCCTGACTGAACAGGCGGTTCATCCCATCCTCAATGAAAGGTCCGGCCGCCATCGATGGCAAGCGTCGCGCCGGTGACGTAGGATGCGTCCTTCGACAGGAGATAGACGATCGAGGCGGCGATCTCCTCCGGTTTGCCCCAGCGCTTCAGTGCATACCGGTCGAGCGGCACGGGGGGCCGTCTTCGGGCGCCTTTTTCAGCCCCGCGTTCATCGGCGTATCGATCAGGCCCGGACAGATGCAGTTCACGCGTATATCCGGCGCGAGCTCGGCAGCGAGTGCCTTGCTAAGGCTCAGTACGCCGCCCTTGGAGGCAGCATAGGCCGATGAGCCCGCGATCGGCATCAAGGCCTGCGCCGAAGCGATGTTGACGATCGAGGCGTCGGACGTGGCCCGCAGATGAGACACTGCGGCCTGGCTGACCAAGAAGGTACCGGTCAGGTTGACATCGATAACCTTGCGCCATGTGTCGAGCGCCATCTTTGTGATCGGGCCGAGCGCAACGACGCCAGCCGAAGTCACCAGCCCATCGAGCCCGCCAAGCGCCTCTGCAGCCGACTCAAACGCGCGCTTGACACCCTCGGGGTCAGTCACGTCGACCCGCTCCGAATGACCGGTGACCGGCAGGCTTGCAGCCAAAGCCGCGGCACCCTCTCCATCGCGGTCGAAGCAAGCGACTTTCGCCCCCTCAGATGCCGCCAGCCTTGCAACCGCGGCGCCGATGCCCGACGCAGCACCGGTAACGACAATGCGCCGTCCCTCAAGCCTTGCAACCATGATCAAGCCAGCCCGTTCGCGGCGACAGTCTGCTTCCAGCCGTCCAGAATCGGTACGGCGACGTCCTGCATCGCGATCGTATCGACGAAGATGTGCTGCGTGGCCGCGGACATGTCGAGCATGCAACGGCCGAGATCGCTCGGATTGCGCAGGGAGTCCGACCCGCCCATCGTGTAGCAGAAGCGGACGACGTCGGCCGCGACCCTGTGAACGTATATGACGTTCTGGCGGAAGCGCGCGCGCATCGCAGGCGTCAATTCGTTGCCCGCTTCGAGATAGTCCTGCGTCTGATCGTAGAGTTCCATCGTGAAGGCGCGGGCGGCGCGGTAAGCGGCTTCATGGTAGGCAAAGTCGTGACGGAAAACCTGTTGCTCGCCGAGCACCGTTTGGTAGGCCGGGCGCTTCTTGGCGAAGGCAATCTTGGTGATCTCCTCCAGCGCGCGCTTCATCAGGCCGAGCGCGACGCCAGTGTGGCCGGCGCAGGCCAAGCCAGCGATACCTATATCGTAGAGCCGCCAGTCGCGCAGGCCGTGATTTATGCTGCGCTCATGGTGGAACCCTTTGGGGACATCCACATCGGTCAGCGTGTAGTCGACGCTGCCAGTGCCCTGCAGGCCGAGCACATCCCAGTTTACGTCGAACTCCGCTTTCTCCTTCGGCAGCCAGCAGACACAAACCTGCGGGGTTCCGTCCGGGAGCTTTCTGATGAGCTTGTCGTCCAGGACGAACATTCCGGAACCAAGCCAGGTCGCGTGGAGGGATCCGCTCCCAAACCGGTACTTTCCGCTTCCCTTAAGGCCGTCAGACGTTTCGACGCTTGTACCCCCCGGGCCGAGCATGCCGGCCATGATTGGCATCTCCGATCCCCCATAGATCGTTGCCAAAGCCTCGTCGCTCACGAATGCCGTCGCGGCGGCAGTTCCCGTCGCATTAGCCATTAACGACCAACCGGCCGAGGCATCGGCGGAAGAAATCTCCTCCCACGCCTCCATGCATTCGCTTATGCGCGCCTGTGAGCCGCCCAAGCTTTTCGGCACGAGCATCCAGAACATGCCCTGTTCCTTCATCGCCGCGACGACCTTCGGAGTCATCGTGCCGATGCGCTCGGATTCGAGGGCTTCAGCGCGAACCAGTGGCGCGATCCTCCGAGCCCGCTCGGGGATGCTTTCGGTGGCGCTCTTCCAGTCGTTGTTCTGTATGTTCATTGCTCTTCCCTGAACGGCAATTCGCCGGCGCCCATTTGGAACGCCACTTTCTCCTCACCCGTCGCCACAATTTACGGGACAGCTTCTTTCGACGCCAATGCCGTCTGGTCTTGCCGTCGATACCTTCAAAGTATCAAGCTAACCCATGCCCGTTTCGAACAGTTGCTCGACCTGATCGGCATCACCCGACAAACGTTCCACCAGGTCGACGAGCCGCGAAAGGGCGGGGTTCAGGTTGGACTTGAGCCACGCGAGTTCCAGCGCCACCGGCATCGACAGATCTGCGAGCGGGCGCAGGACGACGCCTTGAGTTGGTGGAACGCGACACGACGAATTGACAAAGGAAAGGCCCATTCCGGCGGAAACGAGATTGAGCAACGTGTTCTCGTTGTCGGCGAACTGCGCGACCCGTGGGAAGACGCCCGCCTTCTTCATCGCAGCACACAGCTTCTCGTGCGTCAGCCCGTTGTTGCGAGGATTGGGCATGATCAACGGCTGGCCAGCAAGATCGGCAAGCGTCAGCGTCGGTTTGCGAAGAAGCGAATGTTCCTTCGGAAGCACCAGGACGAAATCGTCCTGCCCCACGATCAACGCTTCGAAATCGCTTCGCTCGCTGGCGTGACGAAAGAGGAAGCCGGCATCAATCTCCGAATTGCGCAACGACTCGACCTGACGCTGGGACATCATGACGTGGAGCTGGAGGTTGATGCCGGGATAGGTTTCGCGGAATTCCTTGAGGAAGCGTGGAAACTCCCGCCTGCGCCCCGCGATCTCGTTGAATGCGAGATGCAGCGTGCCGACTTGACCTTGCGATACCCGCTGTGCTTGCAGGCGCGCAGCCTCCATGCGCTCGAGAATATCGCGGCAGTCCTCGAGAAAGGATCGGCCCGCCGCGGTGAGCGCCAAGCCCCTCGGCTGCCGGTCGAGCAGCGCGACGCCGACCTCTTCCTCGAGATCCCGTATCTGCCGCCACAGTGCTGGCTGGGATATATGCAGCCGATCACTTGCGCGGTGGAAATTAAGTTCCTCCGCGACGGCAACGAAATAGCGCATCTGGCGCGTCTGCAGCATTTAATTCGAACGGCCCAATACCTAACGAGCATCGAACGCTATCATTAAAGGTATTCGCGTGCGGCATCTCCTTCGCGCAATAAGCGACCTACCAAAAATCGCATGCAAGGGAGGAAACATGACCGGGCGATTGGCAGGCAGAAGGATCGTGATCACCGGCGCGGGGTCCGGCATTGGGCGAGCGGCTGCACAGGTGTTCGTACGCGAAGGCGCCAAGCTCGCGCTGTTCGACCGCGACGAAGCGGCTGCGAAAGCTACGGCGGCCGAAACCGGCGGCGCAGCGATACAGGTCGATGTCTCAGACGCGGGGGGTGTCGAGAAGGCGTTGAAGGTAGCGAACGAAGCTCTGGGTGGCATCGACGGTCTGCTCAACTCGGCAGGTATCCTGTCCTCGAAATCATTCGGCTCGATCGAACCGGACCATTGGCGCAAGGTCATCGATGTCAATCTCACGGGCACCTTCCTCGTCTGCCAAGCTGCGCTTCCCTATCTGCGGGAGGCGCCGAACGCGGCCATCGTGAACATCGCGTCGGGACAAGCCTTGTTGCCGTCGCTGACAGGGTCTGCATATGCCGCATCTAAGGCCGGCGTGATGATGTTCACCAAGTGCCTCGCCATGGAACTCGCGCCGGGCATCCGAGCCAATGAGATCTGTCCGGGCGCCACCGCGACGCCGATGACGGACAACGAGGTCCCGCCAGAAGACACCGAGCGCCGTCGGAAGCTCGAAAGCGCTTACGCGATGAAGCGGCTCTGCGTTCCGGAGGATATCGCCAATGGAATCCTATACCTTATGTCGAACGAGGCTTCGGCGGTCACCGGCATTGCGCTCGCCGTGGACAACGGCCGCACCTACCACTGATTGGAATCAGAAGTGCGCGGTCATCCGCGCACTTCTCTCAGCCAATCCACCATAATCCCGTTGAACTCTTCGTCGAACTCGACATTCGGGAAATGATAGCCGTCCTTGATCTCGACATAGCGCGCGCCCTTGATCTTCGAGGCAATCTGCTGGCCGTCGGACGGAGGCGTCGAGAGGTCCTCGGTACCCACCAGCACCAGCGTCGGGATGTCGACGGTCTGTAGCCGGTCCACGACGTCATGCGTCATGCAGGCGTGCATGCAGCCGAAATATCCACCGAGAGACGTGCCGAGGAAGGTATCGCGCAAAGCCTCCCAGCGCTTCGGGCGACGGGCGCGATAATTCGGGCCGTAGCGGCGCTCCATGTTCGCCGCGACGATGCTTTCGAGCGTGCCGGAGGCTTTCACGGTCGCCAAACGGTTGAGCATCAGTTCGGTGTCGCCCTGCCATTTGGCGGCGGTGCAGCAAGCCATCAGTGAGGCCAACCGGCCGGGATAGTCGGCCGCGATCACCTGCCCGATCATGCCGCCCATGGACAGGCCGATGAGATGCACGCCGCTGTTGAAATCGAGCGCGTCGAGCAGCGAGACGACATCAGCCGCCAGTTCTTCCATGGAATAGTTGCCCTTGGTCGGCGTACTGCCGCCATGGCCGCGCATATCCACGCGCAGAACCTGGAAATCCTCTGCCAGGATGGCGGGCACCTGCTCCGCCCACATGCCGAAGTCGGATGTCAGCGAATGCGTCATGCAGACGACTGGAGCGTCGGTCGGTCCGATCAGGTCGTAATTGACGAAAGACTTGCCGGTGTTGTGGAGCATCTGATCCTCCTCAGTAGAAGATGCGGCCGCCGTTCACCACCAACAACTGGCCGGTGATGCAGCGGGCCTCCTGGCTGGCAAGGAAGGTGATCGCGTTGGCGATGTCCTCCGGCTCGGCGAAATGGCCGATCGGGATTTCCTTCAGCGCCTGCTCATAGGTTTCCTTCGGAAGCTGTTTCGGGCCGCGCGTATTGGTTACGCCCGTCGCGACCGCATTGACGTTGATACCGAACGGCGCGAGCTCGCGCGCAAGGCCACGCGTGAAGCCGGTCACGCCATTCTTGCGCGAGTATAACGCCTCGGCGGACGATCTGACGGCCGTGACCTTCTCGGCGGACATTCCGGAAGTCCGGCTGTTCATGTCCTATGCCCAGACGCTTTCCGAGGTCGTTGCCAACCTTTCCGCCCAGACCGCGAACAGCGCGGTGAATGTCCTGTTCGACATGTTAAAGGTCGCGATGCTCGCCGGGCAGGAGGGCTCTGTCGGCGCCAGTTCCGTTCGAACCGCGCATGCGCAGCGTGCGCTGCGGATCATCGAAGAGCGATATCGCGATCCAAATTTCGGCATTGGCGAGCTTGCAAAGGAGTTCGGGTGCACGCCGCGCTATCTCCAGCAGATATTCCAGGATCGGCGGCAGGCCGTGTCGGAGGTCATACGTTCGCGTCGCCTGACTGCCGCAAAGCGCCTGCTGCAGGATTCCTGGCTGAACGGCCTCAGCATTTCCCAAGTGGCTTACCGATCCGGCTTCAACAACCCCAATCACTTCTCGAAGATATTCCTGGAGCATTTCGGTCTACGGCCCGCCGATGTCAGGAACGATGCTCGCACCAGGGCCACGAAGTAATCGCAAGGAACATCCAGTTCGCTGCGTGAGGCATATTTGTTCGCGCCGGCTCTGTACCAATATCCGATGTCGGATGTCGCTGAGATGGCTTGATATATAATCCGCTTCGCAAGAAATGGTGAATCCAGAAAGGTATAAATCGTGAAGAACGTCGTCGTAACAGATACAGTATTTCCAAGTCTTTCTCTAACTCAGGATATCCTCGCTGGCGTGGCGCGGCTGACTGTTGCTCCTGCAGGCGACCGCTCCGCGCTGCTTGGGCTTGTCCGCACTGCGGACGCGGTGCTCAATTGCTATGCTCCGGTCGATGCCGAGCTCATCGCCGCGATGGGGAACTGCCGAATCATCGCGCGATCCGGGATCGGAGCCGACACGATCGACATTGCGGCGGCCAGTGCCCGAAGCATCAAGGTCACTAATGTTCCCGACTATTGCGTGCAAGAGGTGGCGGACCATGCGGCCGCGCTGATGCTGGCGCTGATGCGGGGCATCCATGTCGGCGCTATGCAGACAGCCGGCGGAACATGGAGCCTGGACCTACTTCGTCCCCTTCACCGCATCCAGGGCAAGGTTCTCGGCCTGGTGGGGCTCGGCAGGATTGGTTCGGCGCTGGCCGACAGGGCGAGGGCGTTCGGCATGAAGATCCGCTTCTACGACCCGCATTTTCACGGCGAGACGCCTGCTGGCGTGGTTCGTGACGCCGAACTCGCGTCCCTGCTCGAACAGTCAGACGTGCTGTCCCTGCATGCACCGCTCGGCCCCTCGACGCGTCATCTCATCAATGGTGAGAGCCTGTCGCTCATGCGCCCGGGCGTGATCATCATCAACACGTCCCGCGGCGGTCTGATCGACACCGATGAGCTGCTTGGCGCGCTGGAAGGCGGCAAGCTGGGCGGGCTTGGGCTCGACGTGCTGGAAGTGGAGGCGGGCCATGCCTCGGCGCGCTTTGCACCCTATCCGAACGCGATCGTCACTCCGCACGCCGCGTTCTATTCGGAAGCGGCGATGGTCGAGTTGCAGACGAAGTGTTCGGAGGACATCCGTCGGGTCCTTGCTGGCGAAGAGCCGCGCTACTGGCTCAACCGCGCAGCAGCCGCCTGATCGAAAAAGCCGGGACGTCAGCCTGCGCGGGAGATGATCCCGCGCGGGCGCAGCACCAGAATAGCGATCATGGCGATGCCAAGCGTGACTTCCGCCATGCCCGGCGCGAGGGCGATGTCCAATCCACCGAGATCAAAGCCCTTCTCCATCCGCTTGAATGCGAAGATGGCGATGGAGACCGCGGCGGATCCGATGACCGCGCCCTGTAGGCTTGCCGCGCCACCGATCATCAGCATTGCGAGCGCGATGAAGGTGGTGTCCAGGTAGAACATGTCCACCGTGAGCATGCCGAGGAATTGGCTGTAGATACCGCCTGCCAGCCCGGCGACGGCTCCGCTCAGCGTGAAGGCCAGAAGCCGGTTGCGGATGACGTCGATGCCGCAGGACCGAGCGGCGACCTCGTCTTCCCGGGACGCTCTCAGCCTGATCCCCCAGCGCGACCGGCCGTGCAGCCAGGCCGCGATGAGAGCGAGAGCCACCCCGCCTAGGCCGGTGGCCGCGTCGAGGCGCACGGGGTTTCCGACGAGCGAACTCTGTCCCGCTGTCCAGCCGGACGCTTGCCGGAAGAGCGTAAACAGCGCCATGAACAGCGCGAAGGATGCGATGGACGCGCCGATGCCCGAAAGCCGGCAAATTACCAGGCCTGAGGCGAAGGCAAGGATCGTGGCCGCCCCGCTTCCGAGTGCAATCGCAAGGACCGGACCGGACGAGCTCTGCGCAAGGAACCACGGCAGGCCCTTGAGGAAGAGATCCTTCATAACCGGGTCCACGGTAAGCCAGGCCGCTACATAGGCGCCAACCATCATCAAGCCGACATGCACGAAGGAAACGACCCCCGAATTGCCGGTGAAGATGAACAGGCTGATCACAAGGATCAGGCGGATTTCCGCCTCGACGATGGTCTGGAGCAGGACGCGGTCGCCGCTGAGAGTCGCGCCGGCGATGAGCGCGACCGCCGCAAGCCCGAGCGCGGCAGAGACAAGCAGGCGCGGTGAGCTGAGAGCCATCATGTCATACCCTTTCCTTGAGATGGCGAGACGGGAACAGCCCGTTGGGGCGGAACGCCAGGATGGCGAAGACGACGGCGAAGACGAACACGTCGCGGAAGGGGCGCAGGTTCTCCGGCAGGAATGTCTGGAAAAGCACAGTCATTGCGCCGGCCGCGAACCCCCCTGCGACCGCGCCGGTGAGGTTGCCCAGGCCGCCGATGACCGTTCCGACAAAGGCGAACAGCATCAGCGAAACACCCATGCGGTGTTCGAGAACGCCGGTCTGGATCACCAGCAGCAGTGATGCCGCCACCGCGAGCACGGCGGTGACGGCCATGGCCGCCATCATGACGCGGGAAGCCCAGACCCCCAGCATGCGTGCCATCGTCGGCGCTTCTGCCGCGGCCCGCATCGCGATGCCGATCGAGGTGCTACGCAGGCACCAGCTTATCCCCAGCATCAGGATGGTGGTGACCGCGATCGTCACGAGCTGCAACATCGGCACGCGGGCGATGCCGAGGATGTCGACTGCGCCGTTGAGTTCGGGCAGCAGGTTGATCGTCCGCGGACGACTTCCGTAAAGCAGCAGCAGTGCGTTCTGCAGCGCATAGCTGAGCGCGAAGGAGGCGACCATAAGGATCGGGGGCTGCGCCTCGCGCAGGGCGCGAAACACCAGCAGGTAGGACAGGATCGAGATGCCGACGGCGAGCACAAGCAGCGCCGGGATCATCAACGCCAGAGGCAGCGCAGCAAGGAAAGGCGTCGTGGCGGTCAGCGTGCCTGGCAAGATCAGTGCGTAGGCTGCGCAGGAAATGAAGTCGCCATGGGCGAAGTTCACCAGCCGCAGGACACCGAACAGCAGGCCGATCCCCAGAGCTGACAGGGCGTAGAAGCTGCCGAGGCACAGCGTGTCGAAAAGGCTTTGGACCAACAGGCTCATGCGGCGCCTTCCGTCTGCGTCATGCCGAAATAGGTCTCACCAGCGCCATTGGCGGCGGCAGCGCCATGAGCGGCAGCTACTGGCTCGACACCGTGCCCGACCTGTCCGGCCACTACATTCCTGAGCATGCCTCGATCCACGGCGACGATCCGCGCCCGGAGGTCAACGAGTTCAACCGGCGCTACAAGGAGCGCTTCGGCGAGCAGCCGCCTTCGTCCTATGCCTATCCAGGCTATCTGGTGATCCAGATGTGGGCTCTCGCGGCGGAGCGGGCCGGCACGCTCGAAACGGACGCGGTGATCGCCGAACTCGAGAAGTTCAAGGACGAACCTTTGCTGATCGGCTCGCGCACCTTTACCAGCGATCTGCATCACCAGAACTACGCGCCTTACGCGATCATCGGCGTGGAGGAGGGCAAACCGAAATACTCGGGCAGCTTCACCATCTCCGAGCCTGTCCCGATGGATGTGCTCCTAGGCAAGCGCTACGTGCATCTCAACCCTTGACCATGGCCCGCGGGCCTCCCCTGGGGCCGGCCCTTCTCTCAAGCATGGAACATCATCATGTCCAGGACAGACAACGCGGCCGCCGTGCTGCAGATCATGAATTTGAAGAACCGTTACATGGAGCTCTGCGATATCGGCTACCCGTCGAAGCCGCTTGGAGCGCTGTTCGTCGAGGACGGCGTGTGGACGAGCCCTGCCTTCGGTACCTATGAGGGTCGGAACGAGGTCGAACGTTTCTTCGAAAACATCTCGTCCAGCATCGTGTTCGCCGCCCATCTGCCGCTGAACCCGATCATCGAGGTGGCGGAGAACGGGCTATCAGCGAACGGTCGCTGGCGTATCCTCATGCCGTTCACCCGCATCGACGGCGGGCAGCGCCAGGCGCGTTGGATCCTTGGCGACTATGCCGAGGACTACGTACTGCGGAACGGCGTCTGGATGTTCCGGCGCATCGACTTCTTCGTCAATTTCGACGCGCCGCACGAGGGAACCTGGGCCGGCGTGGAACGCATTCGTCCTGATGCCGTCTCCGGTCGATGACTCAGCGTCGGCTTCCTGGGCGGGAGCGAAGCAGTTGGATGGGCTGGTCGTGATTCTGCACCAAGTGGCACGTCCTGACAACAATTGCGCGGCACCTTTGCACTGCGGGGTTGGAGCGCCTACGAGAAAGCAAGCGAACCGATCGCCAAGAGCTACGTTCCCGCGCTTTGGCTGTTGTCGCGGAGCTACGACGTGAAGGAGGCGGCGGCGCTGCTGTCCTTCGCCACGTCCTGGGTACGCAGCCTGGTCAAGCGCTACAACGAGTGTGGCCTGGAGCGGCTTTGCGACCAGAGCTTCCACAACGGCGCCGAGTCGAGCCTTCCCACCCAGTAGTCATTTCCAATGACAACGTGCGTGGAAATGACACTTAGGCGCTTCGGAATGAAATTGTGACATCAACTGCCAAATCCATAGCCGCAGAATCGACATCGGTCCTGAACCCGGCTTTCTCGATGTGACGAACCAGTCGTTCACTCGCCACATTGCCGGCAGCGCCTGGCGCATAGGGGCAGCCGCCCAGCCCGCCTATGGCGCTGTCGAAAATGCGAACGCCGCGCCCGAGCGCGACATCGACATTCGCCAGAGCCTGCCCCGACGTGTCGTGGAAATGGCAGGCCAGTTGCGCAACCGGAACCGATGTCAGCACCTCGGCCAGCATGGCGTCGACTCTGTCCGGCGTCGCCCGGCCTATCGTGTCGGCCACAGCGATTTCCGCGCAGCCGAGATCAAGCAATTGTTCCGATACCCACCGCGCCGCGGATGGCTGGATTGCGTCCTCATAGGGACATTCGACGGCACAGGACACATAGCCGCGCACGCTTAGGCCGTGCGTGCGCGCCAAGGCCAGCACAGGTTTGAAGCGCTGCATGCTCTCGGAGATGGTGCAGTTCGTGTTCTTGCGGGCGAAGGTCTCCGACGCGCTGGCGAATACGGCGAGTTCCTGCGCGCCGGCCTCAATCGCGGCCCGCGCGCCCTGCTCGTTGGGGACGAGCGCCGAAAGCGTCAGACCGGGCCTCGGCGGGATGCCGCGCATGACGGCATCATGGTCGGCCATCTGCGGTACCCACTTGGGCGAGACGAACGCGGTCGCCTCGATCCTTCTGAAGCCCGCCCGCGCCAGAAGCTCGATCAGGACCAGTTTGTCTCCGGTCGAGACGATGCGTTTTTCATTTTGCAGCCCGTCGCGCGGTCCGACCTCGACGATGGTGACCTTCTCGCCAGCCATCAATGCACGGCCGCGTACATGATCTTCTCCTCGCTCGCCTCGTCGATCGACATCTCCTCGACGATGCGGCCCTGCTTGGCGACAAGGATACGGTCGGAGATGGCGAGAATTTCGGGAAGATAGGAGGAGATAACCACCACCGCCGCGCCGGCATCGGCCAGTTGCTGGATGATGGTGTGGATTTCGGCGATGGCCCCGACATCGACGCCGCGCGTCGGCTCGTCGAAGATGATCAGTTCTGGATTCTGGATCAGGCTCTTGGCGATCACAACCTTCTGCTGGTTGCCGCCCGAGAGTTCGACCACATTGGGATTTGGCCGGATCGTGCGGATCTTCAGCTTCTCGACCCAGTCCGCTGCGGCTTCCCTGGCCTGCGCCATGCTGACCACTGAAGCCGGATTCGCATCGACCGAAAGCTTGCCCAGAAAGATGTTCTGGGAAATGCCCAGCGTGTCGAACAGCCCGTCGAGCTTGCGATCCTCGGTCACATAGGCGATCCGTTTGTTGACGGCGTTTCGCGGCACCTTGAAGCGCACGCTTTCGTCATTCAACCTGATGCGGCCGCCATGGAAGAAGTCCCGCTTCAGCACGCCCGCGGCGATCTTCATCATTTCGGTGCGCCCGGCGCCGACAAGGCCGAACATTCCGGTCACTTGGCCGGCGAAGACCGACATGGTGGCGCTGCGCACGGCCTTGCCCATGGAGACGTTCTCCAGCGCCAGCACCTTGCGCCCGATCGGCCTTGGCTTGCGGGCCTGCGCCTTGCCGTAGAGCTCGTCCTTCAACTGGCGGCCGACCATGGCCTGGATGATACGGTCGCGGGTGAAATTCCTCGTCTCATCAGTGACGATCAGTTCGCCGTCGCGCAGCACGCTGATGCGGTCCGCGATCGACAGTGCTTCCTCCAGCGCATGCGAAATGAAGATGATCGAGCAGCCATCGGCCTTCAGGCGTTCGACCAGGGTGAAGAAATGCTGCTTTTCCTCCGGCGTCAGCGTGGCGGTCGGTTCATCGAAGATGAAGATGCGGGCGCGGTGCTGCACGGCGCGGGCGATCTCTACCATCTGTTTCTTGGCCGCGCCCAGCGAGGAGACCAGTGCGGTCGGCTCGACATGGAAGCTCAGCCGCTGCAATTGCTGCTGGGCGCGGATGTTGACGCCTCGCAGCCGGTTGAAGAAGCTTTCCTCGCCAAGGAACAGGTTCTGCGCCACCGTCATCGACGGAACGAGGTTGGTTTCCTGGAAAACCATGGCGACGCCGTTGGCCAGCGCGTTAGCCGGCGAGGCGAACTTTTGCGCCACGCCCTCGACCAGCATTTCGCCCGATGTCAGCGGATAGAGGCCGGCCAGCACCTTGGTCAGCGTCGACTTGCCGGCGCCGTTCTCGCCAAGCAGCGCATGCACTTCGCCCGTGCGCAGGGTGAAGTTCACGTTCTTGAACGCCGCCACACTACGGAAGGATTTGGTGGCGTTCCGGAATTCGACGACGTCGCTCATGCCGGTTCACCCGCGCCGACGGCCATGTCGAGCAGCGTGCCGCTGCCGCGCGAGGCCGCGTAGAGCCGCCCGCCGAATTCGGCGACGGAGGCGATGCCGTGCATGCGGCCGTCGGCGCGCGAGTGCAGGCTGCCGAGCGGTTGCATGGCGCGGTCGAGGCGTACGACCATGCCGTAGGACCGCGACGGCGCCCATGGCTTCATGATCCCCATCTGCCGCACGGAGCCTGCCTGCAACGGCTGCTCGCCGCCGCCGATGTCGGCGAAGTCGGGTCCGATCCAGGCTTCGGGCGGGATCGTCGCCATCATCTCACGGCGGTAATCGTCCTCGCTGAGCACGAATTCGGTCAGTTGCCGGCGCGGCGCGAACAGCGCCAGCCAGAAGCCGCCATCCGAAGCCGGCGCCAGACGGGCGGGATAGGCTGGAAGGTCGCCGAGCACGATTCCGGCTGGAGGCCTGGTCCGTACCGGCGGCGTCGCGATGCGATGCCGCCAGCTTTCGCTGACCGCCAGCCTGCCGTCGGCCATAGCGGCAAGGCCGTAGGGGAAGGCCAGGCCTTCCGACACGATGTCGATCTTTTCAGTCGAAATCTGGCAGCGCAGCACCGCGCCGCTCGCGCCGTGGCTCATCAAGTCGCGCTTCCAGTCCGACGCGGCATGCCGGCGCGAGCCGATCGCCAGATGCAGGATATCCTTGCCGTCGAACAGGCCGGCCGTCACGCAGCGCACGCAATCGGCTGGAAGATCGAGACGATGCCAGACGCCTGCGTCGAGCAGTTCGACGCCGGAACCTTCCACGCCGACCGCCAATCTGCCCGACGAATCGGCGGCGGCCATGGTGATTGCGCCGTCGAATTGCCGGACAGGCTCGGCGCGGCGGGATGTCAGGTCGATCGCGAACAGGGTGTCGCCGCTGCTGCAATAGAGGCCGTCGGCGGTGGCGGCGAGATTGTCGATCTGTGGCAATTCCAGCAAGGCCTCGGCGCTGTCGAGCAGCGTGTTGGCCTTGAAGACGCCGTCCATGGCCGGAACGCTGAGTGCATCCTCGTTGCCGCGACCGAACAGGGTGGTGATGTTGGAGAGAAAGCCCATCAGTCCCTGCCCCAATAGTCGCGGCGCGCTGTCCATTCCGGATCGGCGTCGGGCAATCGGATCCGGCCGATGCGGTTGTTGGAAACGCCGCCGAGATAGAGATAGCCCTTGTGCTCGCAGGTCGAGGTAATCGACGGGTGGTTCTCGCCCTTTTGGTCCCACAGGACGTGCCGTACCGCACCGTCCTCGGCGATCTGCACGACGCAGCCACGGTTGACGTTCGGAAACAGCCATTCGTCGGAAGCGATGCGGCGCGCCATGCGGCGGCGGAAGGCCGGCTTGCGCATGGCGAGGTCGAAGGTTTTCGTTCGCAAGCCGAGCAACGCGATCCAGTAGGTGCCGTTGGAACCGCGATTGATGTTGTCCGGATAGCCGGGCAGGTTGTCCACGAAGACTTCCCTTCGGCCCTTCTTCGGGCCGTCGAACCAGTAGCGCGATATGCGGCAGGCCCAGGTTTCGGCAAACAGCAGCGATTGGCCGTCACGGCACAGGGTGATGCCGTTGGCAAAGATCAGGCCACGCAGCGCCGTGCGTGTCTTGCCGGTCGCCGGGTCGTGGCAGATCAGCCGGCCGTTGCCGCGCCCCTCCAGCGCATCGACCACCCAGTCGGCCATCTCGTAGCGGATTGTTGCTTCGCTGAAGAAGATGCGCCCGTCGGGCGCGACGTCGAGGTCGTCGGGCAGGCGCAGCCGGGAATCGTCGATCACCGAGAGCCAGCTCCGGTTGGTCTCGTCCGTCACCTTGGAAACCGTACCGTCGGGGCTGACCCTGTAGACGCCCATGCCGCCCACGCAGCTCAAAAGGTCACCATTCTGGGCGAAGCTCAGGCCCAGCGGATGGCCGCCAATGCGCGCGAAGATTTCGCTTCTCTGATAGTCGGGCGCAAAAAACCGCACGATCGTGCCGTGCCGCGTGCCGGTGTAGAGATGGTCGTTCCTGTCCAGCACGACGTCTTCCGGTCCTTCCACCTCGCCAAGCCCGATCAGTTCGACATCGCCCAGCCGGTCGTTGAGGTCAAAGGCGCCCACGTTCGCCGCTGTCTGATCGGTCAATGCCAGAAAGGTCGGCGAGACATAGACCTTGCTCAGGATCTTGCCGCGGTTCTTCACCCATTTCGCGTCGAACAGCACGGCGACGATGAGGATCAGACCAAGCAGCAGTTGGTTGACGGAGCCCGGCGTCGATAGGCGGATCAGGCCGTTGGTCAGGACCAGCACCAGCACCGCGCCTATGATGGCGTTGCCGACCGAGCCGCGCCCGCCGCCGAGCGAGACGCCGCCCAGCACCACGGCCGTCAGCACCGAGATTTCCAACCCGATGCCGGTGTCGGCGCCGGTGCTGCCCAGCCGCGACGAGAACAGGAAGGCGGCGATCGCCGTCAGCAGGCCGGAGGAGACATAGGCCATGCAGACGGTGCGCTTGACGTTGATGCCGGCATTGTAGGCGGATTTTCGCGCCCCGCCGACAGCCCGCAGTCGCCAGCCGGGCCTGAGCCGCGACAGGGTGATGTGGGTTGCGAGCGCGATCATCGCGAAGATCAGGAAGGAGATCGGAAAGCCGTAAAAATCGCCGAAGCCAAGCGTGTCCCAAAGCGGCGAATCCGGCGTGTTGCCGACGATGGCGCTTGCCAGGCGCGGGAAGACGATATCGTAGATTGCGCGGTAGATCACCAACGTCACCAGCGTGGTGATGAAGGCGCGCAGCCTTAGATAGCCGATCAGCACGCCGTTCAGCAGTCCGCAGGCCAGGCCGGTGCTCAGCGTCAGGCCGAGGGCGGCTGCGAACGGCAGGCCCAGCACGTTCATGCCGGTCAGCGCCGCCAGCACGCAGAGCGCGAACATCGATCCGACCGAGAGATCGATGCCGCCCGACATGATGACCAGCGTCAGCGCCAATGCGACCAGGCCGAATTCGGCCAGTTGCCGCGACAGGTCGCCGAGATAGCCCGCGCTCAGCAGCCCCGGTATCAAAAAACTCATGACGGCGATTGTCGCCAAAAGCGCGATCACCGGGATCGTCGAATCGATCCAGCTCTTGGAAAGAATTTCTCCGGCCAGCCGGCCGGAGAAATATCTGTAGCGCAATTGCGTCAGCGCATTGCTGTCTGCCATGACCTCGAGTGCCTATTTCAGATCGTCGAGCGTCCAACAGTTACGCTGGTTGACGTTGGCCTTGGTGATCATGGTGAGGGGATTGAAATACATCGCCTTGACCTCGCCGGCCGGGCCCTCCGACATCAGCAGTCGGGTGATCTCCTGGTTGAGCAGGTCGCCCTGGAGCGGCACGTTGTAGCTGATGTAGAGATTGAACAGGCCCTTCTCGACGTTCTCGCAGCCGACCTTGTTGCCGCCGCCGCTGGTGACGAGGAACACCTGGTCGCTCTTGCCGGCTTCCTTGATCGCCGATGCGGTTCCCGTGTCCTGATTGTCCCAGATGCCGATGCCGCCGCACAGGTCGGGATGCTGCTGCAGAACCGTCGCCATGATCGAGCGCGCCTTCTCGGGATTGTACTCGGTGGCCTGCTGCGAGACGACCTGGATGTCGGGATGCTCGTTCAGCACCTTGTAGATACCGTCGAGCTGGAAGACGTCGGATGCGGCGGTCGGCACGCCGGTGTCGATAGCGACCTTGGTCGAGATGCCCTTGCCCTTGTCGCATTTGTCGACGATGGCCTCGGCCGCCTTCTTGCCGATCTCGGTCCAGTCGGCGCCGACATAGGAATCGGTCGTGGTGTTGGATTCGAGGTTGATCTGCACGACCTTGATGCCGGCCGCCTGCGCCTGCTTCAGAAGCCGGGCGTAGGACTGGATGTCCGGATTATGGATGACCAGAAGGTCGGGCTTTTCGGTGATCAGCGACTGAATTGCCTTGGTGCCGGCGTCGGTGCTCCACGCCGGGTCGCGGATTTCGAAACTGTAGCCGAGGCGCGCCGCCTGCTTCTTCATCTGCGCGGCCCAGCCTTCGGTCAGGTCGAAGCCCATGGACAGGGGCACGAACACGACCTTCTTGTCTTTCAGCGCGGCGTTGAACGCTGTGCTTCTTAGATTTTCCAATCCCTTGTCCTGTGCGCCGGCAAACGACAGGCTGGCCGCCAGCACAGCCGACGCCAAAGCAAGCTTTCTCAGAAATGCGGTTCTCATGTTTTCCTCCCGATTTTGAACGATGAATTGACTGCTAGAGATCCCCTTGCTGCGACGTTTGCTCGTCGCGTGGATTGATCAGCGAATCGACCACGATGGCCAGAAGCAGCACCACGCCCTTGACGAGGTTCTGGATCGTGTAGTCGATGTTCATGATGGTCATACCGTTGAGCAGGATGCCGACGAAGACGGTGCCCAGGATGACGTTGCGAACGCTGCCGTGGCCGCCATTGAGGCCGATGCCGCCGAGTACCACGACCAGCAGGATGTCGTAGATCATGGTCGAATTGAACAGCCGCGCATTGATCGCCGCTGCCGACGAGGCGAGGATCAGCCCGGCCAGATAGGCGATGAAGGCGCTGGCGGCGTATTGCGCTACGGTCATCGGGCGGAAAGGCATGCCGGTCACGCGCGCCGCGTTCGGGTTGTTGCCCATCGCATAGACCATCCAGCCGAAGCGCGTGTGTCGCAGCACGAACTGGAACAGACCGCACAAAACCGCGAAGGCGACGACCGTGACCGGAATGCCCAGAACGCTGCCCTGTCCGATCAAGCTGAACCAGTCGGTGTCCGGCGGCACGTTCTGCATTTCCAGCGTGAAGAAGAATGTCCTTCCGGTGCCGTAGATCACCGATCCCGCGGCCAGCGTGGCGAAGATCGGCGGCACCTCGCCGAAGGCGATCAGCGCGCCGATCAGCATGCCGGCAACCAGCGCGAAGGCGGCGCCGATCAGCAGCGCGACCTCGAACGGATAGCCCGCCCGCGTGATGACGAAAGCCCAGGACACCGATACGACCAAGATGGCGATCATCGAGACGTCGATGCCGCGCGCGATGACCACCAGCGCCATGCCGAGCGCCAGAATGCCGAGGATCGACACGCTGCGCACCAGCACCAGCAGGTTGCCCGCGTTGAAAAAGCCCGGAAGCAGTACCGAGAACACGATGAAGGCCAGAACCGCCAGCGCCAGAACGATGCCTTCCTGACTGCGCAGCAGGCGCAGATGGAAAGGCTGGCGGACTTCCTCAGTGGCGGAAACGGGCTGGGTCATTGTCTCAGCCCCTGCCGCCGCGCATCTCTTCGAGCAGGTCCTTGGCGCGGTCGACGCGCACGTCGTGGCTCGCCGCCAGCGCGCCGGCGACTGTCTCGATCTCGTCGCCGGTCGCGCCCGCGACGATGGCGATGTTGCGGGCGTGCAGCGCCATATGGCCTTTCTGGATGCCTTCGGTCGCCAGAGCGCGCAGCGCAGCCATGTTCTGCGCGAGACCGACGGCGACGGCGACCTCGGCCAGTTCCTGCGCACTCCGCACGCCCAGGATTTTCAAGGCGGCGCGCGCGGTCGGATGCGTCTTGGTGGCGCCGCCGACCAGTCCGAGCGCCATCGGCATTTCCAGTGTGCCGACGAGATTGCCCTCGCGGTCGATCTCCCAGTTGGACAGCGAGGTGTAGCGGCCGGACCGCGACGCCCAGACATGCGCGCCCGCCTCGATCGCCCGCCAATCGTTGCCGGTCGCCACCACGATCGGGTCGACGCCGTTCATGATGCCCTTGTTGTGGGTCGCGGCCCGGTAGGGGTCGACGATGGCGAAGGCACAGGCCTCGACGATGCCGCGGGCGATGCGCTCGCCGTCGTAATTCTCGGTCTTCAGTGCCGCGGGCGGAACGCTGACCATTGCGCGTGCGCGGCGCAGATCGGCATAGTTGGACAGGATGCGCAGCCGGACCACGCCGCCGGTTATCTTTTCTATAATCGGCGCGACGGTCTCGGCCATGGTGTTGACCGTGTTCGCGCCCATCGCGTCGCGCACGTCGACCAGCAGATGGACCGCCAGCATCGGGCCAACCGGCGTTTTGTCGAAGACATGCACCTCGATGCCTCGGCAGCCGCCCCCCAGTGATATCAGGACCTTGTCCCTGGCGTTCGCCGCGGCGACGATGGCGTCCTGCTCCTTCAGCACACGGGCGCGTGCGCCATGCGGGTCGCCGATTTCCAGCACCTGCACCTGCGCCCGCATGATCGGGTCGCTGCTCGATGTCCGGAAGCCACCATGCGGGCGGGCGATGCGCGCCATATAGGAGGCTGCCGCGACCACGGACGGCTCCTCGACGGCCATGGGGATCAGATAGTCACGCCCGTTGATCGTGAAATTGGTGGCGATGCCGATCGGCAGCTCGAACGTGCCGATGACGTTCTCGATCATGCCGTTGGCCAGCGCCAGCGGCAGCCCGCCGCGGCCGAAGGCCTCGCGCTCGGCGTCGTCGAGTGACGCCGAAGCCGCGACCTTGTCCAGTCTTTCGGCAGGCGAAAGATTGCGCAGGCCCTCCAGACGCGAACTGATCGCTGGACGCGCTGTGTCTTCCTCCAAGCCGGTCAAGGCTGCCTCCCTGCATTTCCTCTTGAAACATAGATGACCTCTTCAGTACCCTTATGAAAAGGTACAGTTTTGAATTATTGTCCAAAACCGTACCCATGGGAGGATTGATGGGCGGTGGACGGAACGGCAGGCCCGCGACGCTGGCCGATGGCGTGGTCCGCAGGCTGCAAGGCGAGATCGCCGGCGGCGTGCTTGTCCCCGGCAGCCGCCTGTGGTCGATCCGCAAGGCGGCGGCGGAATTCGGTGTTTCGAAGAACACAATCGTCGAGGCCTATGACCGGCTGGTGGCGTCGGGCCATATCGTGGCTAAGCCCGGCTCCGGTTTCCTGGTGGCGTCGCTTGGCGAGTCCGCCAGCGCCTATCGGCCGAAGCATGTCGCGGAAGCCGTCGATGTCGCTTCGCTGCTCAACGCCCAGCTCGAGCAGAGTTTTCAGATCCGCGTCGGCGACGGCCGCCCGCCCCCGGCCTGGACCGAGCAGTCCGAAATCAGGCGGCACCTCGGCGCGCATGGCGGGGCGATGGCCGTGGACGGCGACGCCTATGGTTCTGCGCTCGGCTTCCTGCCGCTGAGGCAGCAACTGGTGCGCCGCCTCGCCGCCCAGCGGATCGAGGCGCGCGAGGAGAACATCCTACTGACCTTCGGCGCCAATCATGCGCTCGATCTCATCATCCGCGCCATGCTGTCGCCCGGCGACACGGTGCTTGTCGACGAGCCCGGCTACTATCCGCTGTTTGCCAAACTGACGCTGGCGCAAGTGCGCATGGTTGGTGTCAATCGCACTCCGGACGGGCCGAGTCCCGAGGATTTCGCCGCCAAGGTCGCGGCGGAACGGCCAAAACTGTTCTTCACGCAATCACTGGGCCACAATCCGACCGGAAGCTCCATCACGACGCCGGTGGCGCACGCGATTCTGACGGCTGCCGACAGGCACGGCCTTACCGTGGTCGAAGACGACCCGTTTGCGGACCTGCCCGGCGTGCCGGGCAACCGCCTGGCGACCCTCGACCAGTTGAAGAATGTGATCTCTATCGGCACATTTTCCAAGACATTGTCGGCGAGCCTGCGCTCCGGCTTTATCGCCACCCGCAGCGACCGCATCGCCGCGCTGGCCGAACTGAAGATGCTGACGACGGTCAACAGTTCCGGCCATGTCGAGCGGCTGCTGCATCGCGTACTCGCCGACGGTCACTACGACCGGCACCTGAAGCGTCTGGCGCAGCGTATCGCGGTGGCGTCCGATGGTGTCCGTTCGAAACTTCGGCAAGCGGGTTATAACGTGTTCTGCGACGCGGCAGACGGTTACTATCTCTATCTCATGCTCCCGAACGGCGCCGACGACATCGAGTTGGCGCGGGAAGGCGCGAAGGAGAGCATTTTCATCGCGCCCGGCAGCGTGTTCTGCGTCGACAAAAAGACCACGCTGGCCAAGGGCATACGCATCAATGTCTCGCGCGCGGAAGATGTGCGTTTTTACGAATTCCTGCTGCGCTGCCTGGCCTAAGCAAAGTTGCGATGTCTAGGCGACGGATTTGGATGATGGTTCCTTGGTCTTGGATGATTGGGAGGAAGGGTGATGGCAGGCAAATCTCCGTTGACGGCGACTGCGGAGCAGCGGCCGCTCAGTTTCCGACGCCCGCGATCAGCGACGCCACGTCGCCGCGCCGGAAGCCGAAGCCCGTTGCCTGCGCGGCGGCTTCCACCATCGCGTCGACTTCGGCGGGCGTTTTGCGCGAGGCCTGGAAGATCGGGCCGCCGCGAAATTTCGAGAAGCCGAAGCCGTTGACCAGCACGAGATCGATCTCGGCGGCAGAGCGCGCGATGCCTTCCGCCAGCAGAAGCGCGGCTTCGTTGAGGATCGTGCCGAGCACGCGGCCCTGCATCTCCGCCTTGGCGAATGCCTTCTGCGGTCGGCCTTGTTTGCGTGACTCGGCCTGAACGAGTTCGGTGACGACCGGGTCTACAGCACCTCGGCCCGACCCCGCCGAATAGTCGTACCAGCCGGCGCCCGTCTTGCGGCCAAGCCGCCCCATCTCGCAAATCTGGTCCGCTATGCCGACATAGCGCTCGCGCGGGTCGCGGGTGGCGGCCTTTCGCTTGCGCATCGCCCAGGCGATGTCGAGGCCGGACAGGTCTGACACCGCGAATGGTCCCATGGAGAAACCCAGATCTTCCATGGCCGTGTCGAGTTCCCGCGGCAGGGCGCCTTCCTCCAGCATGAACTCGCATTGCGCGCGGTATTTCGCGTAGATGCGGTTGCCGATGAAGCCTTCGCAGACACCGGCGATGATCGGCAGCTTGCCGATGGTCTTGGCCAGCCAGACGCCGGTCGCCAGTGCCGCCGGATCGCTTTTTGCGCCGCGCACGACTTCGAGCAGGCGCATGCGGTGCACCGGCGCGAAGAAATGCAGCCCGATAACGTCTTGCGGCCGGTTCGTCGCCTCGGCCAGTTGGTCGAGATCGAGATAGGACGTGTTGGTGGCGATGACCGCGTCCGCGCGGACCGTCGTGGCAAGACGCTGCAGCACACCGGTCTTGACCTGCATATCCTCGAACACCGCCTCGATGATGAGATCGACGCCGGCAAGTGCCGCGATGTCGTTGGCATAAGCGACATGCCCGGCAGCCTCTTCGGCCGAGGCAGCCTTCAATTTTCCGACGCGGTGCAGATCGGTAAGGGCCGCCGTTACGCGGCCCTTACCGGCTTCGAGCGATGCCGCGCTGGCGTCGACCAGGATGACGTCCAGACTCGCCGCCGCACAGACGGCGGCGATGCCGGCGCCCATCGTGCCAGCGCCGACGACGCCGACAGTCTTGACCGCCCGCGCCTTGGCGCTGCCGTCGAGTTTGCCCGCCTGGCGTTCGGCGAAGAAATTGTAGCGAAGTGCGGCCGCCTCCTCGCTGTTGCGCAGCCGCTGGAAGGTCGCGCGTTCCTCCGCCAATGCCTCGCGCACCGGCAGTACGGCGGCGTTCTTCACCGCCTTGACAGCTTCGGCCACTGCCTCGCGTCCGCGTCCTGATTTCAGCGCGTTCTGTTCGGCTGCGGCAATCGTCTCCTCCGGTTCATACGGCACCGAGAGTTCGGCCACGACCCGCTTGCCGGAGAGCGCCCGGACAAACTCCGCAGCGCCGTCGCGCAGGGACGTTCCCTCGACGACATGGTCGATGATGCCAAGCTTTGCCGCTTCGCGCGCGCCGATGCGGCGGCCGGATGTGACCAGATCCAGCGCCTTGGCAATGCCGGTCAGGCGTGGCAGCCTCTGGGTGCCGCCGGCGCCTGGGATCATGCCGAGTGTCACCTCCGGCAGGCCGACGATGGCGTCGGCAAGCGCGATGCGCGCGTCGCAGGCGAGCGCGAGTTCCAATCCGCCGCCGAGCGCGGCCCCATGGATGGCGGCGGCTATCGGCTTCGGGCAGGCTTCGATCGCCGCCAGCACCGTCGGCAGTTCGGGCGGCGGTAGCGCGCGCCCGAACTCCTTTATGTCGGAGCCGGCGACGAAGGTGCTTCCCGCCCCGATGATGATGCCGGCCTTGATGTTCGGATCGGCCGACATGCCTTCGATCGCGTCAAGCAGACCGGACCGGACCGCGACGGAACTCGCATTGACCGGCGGATTGTCGATGACGATGAAAGCGAGATCGCCGTCGGTTTCGAGGCGGACCGCGGATGGTTCGCCGGCTGCGCCGGAGTTCTGCGAGGGGCTGCTGTCGATCATGGTCATGCTTGCGGTCTGCCTTTTGGGAATCTGGATAAAGGACGTCTGGGTGGTTGGAGCCTATCGGCCGTCTTTATAGTCGACCTTGCGCTCCTCCACGAATGCCGTCTGCATTTCCCTAGTCTCGTCGGTCTTGGACAGATCGTGGGTGATGGTCTGTTCATACCGATAGGCATTGTGTGAGGGAAGCCTTCAGCGATCTGGAACCCACGCTTGATCGCGACGCAGCCGCGCGGGTTCTTTGCCGCGATTTCCCGCGCGATGGTCGTCGCCTCGTTCATCAGTTCGGCGCGCGGCGCGCGGGCGCTGACGACGCCCAGCCGGTGCAGTTCCGCCGCCGGGATCTTGCGCCCGGCGAAATAGATCAGCCGCGACCATGACCGGCCGAAATGATCCATGATTAGTTTTACCCCGCCGGCACCGCGAATCCACAAGCCGGCAACGGTGTTCCCCGAGAAATTGCGGCCTGTCGGCGTCGGCCCGCAGTATGCCGCTGTGGCGTTGATGAACCCTGTGGCATGCCGCGCATCGAGGTGCTGAAGGGACCCGCCTCGGTGCTCTGCGGCGAGAACGACGTCGGAGGTCTGGTCAATGCCGTGACCACCTGGAGATCAGAGTACCTTTGAAAGGAACTCGGCGGTACGCGGCGATTTCGGTTTCGCGATCATCTCGCGCGGATTGCCGCGTTCGACGATCACGCCACCATCCATGAAGATCAGCTCGTCGCCGATCTCGCGGGCGAAGCCGATCTCGTGGGTGACGACCACCATCGTCATGCCGCTCTGGGCGAGATCGCGCATCACCTGCAGCACCTCGCCGACCAGTTCCGGGTCGAGCGCCGAGGTCGGCTCGTCGAAGAGAAGCACCTTCGGCTTCATCGCCATGGCGCGGGCGATCGCCACGCGCTGCTGCTGGCCGCCGGACAGTTCGCGCGGATAGCGGTCGACCTTGTCGGACAGGCCGACGCGGGCGAGCAGCACTTCGGCTTCCGCTTTCGCCTGATCGACGGGCACCCGCCGCACCTGCGTCGGCGCCTCGATCACGTTCTCCATCACGGTCATGTGGGAGAACAGGTTGAAGGACTGGAACAGCATGCCGATCTCGGCGCGCCGTTTGCAGAGTTCGTCGTCCTTGACTTCGAAAAGCTTATCGCCTCGCAGGTCGTAGCCGACGAATTCGCCGTCGACCAGCAGGATGCCGCCGCTGAGTTTCTCCAGGTGGTTGATGCAGCGCAGGAACGTGCTCTTGCCGGAGCCCGACGGGCCGATGATACAGGCGACGGTTCCCGCCGGCACGTCGATATCGACGCCTTTCAGCACTTCCAACTGCCCGTAGGATTTATGCACGGCCCGCGCAAAAACCATGGAATTGGCCGGGACGTCGAAGCGCGCGCGGTTCTCGGCCTTGATGTTGGTCATCGCACTGCTCCCGCCGGGCGCGGCCCGAAGGCGCTGCGCAGGATGCGCATGCCCATCGGATCGCGGCGCACCTCGCTGCGGCCGAAATGTCGCTCGAGAAAGTGCTGGCCGACCGACATGATGCTGACCACCGCGAGATACCAGAAGGCCACGACGATCAGCAGCGGTATGGTCTCGAAGGTGCGCGCATAGATCGACTGCGCCGAATAAAACAGGTCGTCGACGGCGATGAACGTCACCAGCGAGGTCATCTTCAAGAGGTTGATTGCCTCGTTGCCTGTGGGCGGCACGACAAAGCGCATGGCCTGCGGCAGCACGATGCGCTTCAGGATCATGCGGTAGGGCATGCCCAGCGCGCTGGCGGCCTCCGCCTGGCCGCTCGGCACCGATTTGATGCCGGCGCGGATGATTTCCGCCATGTAGCCAGCCTCGCAGAGCGACAGCGCGACCACGGCCGAGAAGAACGGCGTCATGAAGTCGTTGGTTCGTACCGAGAAGATCGTGCCGAGATAGGGCAGCGTCAGCGAGATTTCCCGCACGAGCAGAGCCAGGTTGAACCAGAAGATCAGCTGGATCAGAGCCGGCACGCCGCGGAAGAACCAGACATAGACGCCGGCGAAGGTGCGCAGCACCCGGCTGGGCGACACGCGCATGATGGCGACGACCGTGCCGATGACGATCGCCGCCGCCATGATCAGCACGGTCAGGATCAGTGTGTTGCCGAGCCCGCGCAGGATCGGCGGGTGGAGCAGGTAGCTCGCCGCCGTGCCCCAGGCGAAGGCGGGGTTGCTGGCGAAGGCTCGGATAATGAAGAAGGCGGTGAGCAGGGCGAACGCCGTGCCGACCCAGATGCCATAGTGCCGGCGCGGCACCACGACCAGCCGCTCGGCGGCCAACACGGCGGCAGGCCGTGCTCCGGAATAGCTTCCCTCAGCCGTGCTCATCGCTTCTCCGCTCGATCGCCCGTGGGTAGCGGCGCCGGCCGTCAAAGCCGGGCGCCGTGCCTGTGTCATTCGGCGCGCAGCGAGTCCATGCTGCCGACGAAATAGGGTTCCTTGATCGCGTAGGCACCCATGCCATATTTGTCGAGGATCGCCTGATAGGTGCCGTTCTTGAAGAGTTCGGCAAGTGCCGCAACCATCATGTCGGCGGTGCCCTTGTCGTCCTTGGCGATTGCCATGCCGAGCGGCGCCACGTCATAGAGCGTCGGCAGCACGACCAGTTGGCCCTTGCTCGTCACCTCGAAATAGCTCGACGCGGTGGCGTCATCCATGCGCGCGTCGACCCGGTCGGCAAGAACCGCCTGGACGATGTCGGTGGACGAATTGAAGACCGACTTCTCGATCGCCTTCTCGCCCTTGTCGGTGCATTCCTTGCTGAGCTTGTCCACCAGGAAGTCCGAGGCGCTGCCCGCCGAGACGCCGACGCGCTTGCCGCACAGCGGCATGTCGCCGGCAAAACTGTCCTTCTTCTCCGGCGAGGTGGAGGCAGCGATGCCGGCCTTGATGAACATCACGAAGTCGACCTGCTGCAGGCGCTCGGGATTGGCCGAAAACGTCTCCCAGGCGATCTTGAAGCGACCGGCCGCCAAGCCGGGGATCATCGACGGGAAGGGCGTGCGCTGCACGTCGAGCTCGGCGCCGACCATCTTCGCAACCTCACCGGCGAGCTCGATGATGATGCCGACCTGCTTGCCGTCGGCATCAATGTATTCGAACGGCGCGTAGTCGAGCGTGTTGGCGACGGCGAGCTTTCCGGTCTGCTCGACTTCGGGCGATTTCGGCACGTCGGCGGCAAATGCGCCGGCGCTCCACGCCGTCACCATCGCGGCAAGGCCAAGCCCCGCCAGTTGAAAGAGATTTTTGGTCATTCCCATTCTCCTCTGGAGTTTTTTGACGCTCTCGGTTCCGCCCCCAGACCCGGAGGAACGGCTTCCGGTCGTACGCCCGGACGGCGTCGGACCGAATTCTCTACGCAGGCCGGTCCTGCTTCAAGCGCTCGCCGCCTCGGCCGCCAGTTTCTTGCGGTAGTGATAATTCTTGTCGATGCGTTCCATCAGATAGTCGCCATACTCGACCGGCCCGTGTTTGGGCTCCGAGCCTTTCGGCACGCAGACCGGCAGCGCCTCGATCATCGCCTCCATCGACGGATCGAAGAAGAAGGGCTGCGAATAGCGCTCGCGCCCCGAGCGGTTGATCACCCTGTGAGGCGTCGACACGAACTGGTCGTTCGACCAGCGGGCAAGGATGTCGCCGACATTCATGACGAAGGAATCCGGCACCGGTGGCGCCGGCACCCAGTCGCCTGCCTTGTTCTTGACCTCCAGGCCGCCGACATCGTCCTGGGCGAGCAGCGTAATGAAGCCGTAGTCGGTATGCGGCGCCGAGCCGAACAGACCTTCCTCCTTCGGCTGCGTCGGATAGTGCAGCAGGCGCAGGAAGGTGGTGGGTTGTTCGAAATAGCCGTCCAGGCTGTCCGCCGGCATGCCGAGCGAGATGGCGATGGCGCCGACCATCTTTCGCGCCAGCGTGCTCATCTCGTCCACATAGTTCTGGATCGTCGCATGGAAGTCCGGCAACAGCGCCTCGTTCGGCCACTGGTTCGGACCTTGCAGCGGCTTGCCGGCCAGCGCACGCGGATCGTCTGCCTCGACCTCGTGCATGAAGAAGATCGATTCGCTCTGGTTTGGCTTGCTCACCGTGGCAACCGAGGAGGTGACGATGGTCGAACCGGCGAAGGGCAGGTAGCCGCGAAAATTCTTGTCGATCTTCAGCGTGAGTTTTTCCTCGTCCGGCAGCGCGAAGAATTTTTTGCCCGCCTCTCGTACCGCCTCGACATCGGCGCGTGGGATCGGGTGGCCGACGACATAGAGGAAACCGATGTTTTCCAGATAGCCGCGCAGCGTCGCCGCCACCGCGCGGACCGCCGCTTCGTCCCCGCTGTAGAGGCCGGACACGTCCAGCATCGGAATCTCGGAAAAGTCGCCGCGCTCGCTCTTAGCCATCCCTGTCATCCTGCCTTGAACATAAGATACAGTACTGTATCTCTACACATCGGCGTGCTATCGGCAAGCCCCAACGAATGCAAGCAGGGATCGGACGAAATGGCATCGCGAAAAATCATCATCGACACCGATCCGGGCCAGGACGACGCCTTCGCCATCCTGTTCGCGTTGGGATCGCCCAAAGAGCTCGACGTTGTCGGCATCACCACGGTCGGCGGCAACGTGCCCCTCGCGCTGACGGCGAAGAACGCGCTCAAGGTGGTCGAGCTCGCCGGGCGTCCGGACGTGCCGGTCTATGCCGGCTGCCCGGCGCCGATGGTGCGAAAACTGATCACCGCCGAATATGTGCATGGCGAGACCGGCCTGGACGGCGCCGACCTGCCCGAGCCGGTCACGCCGCTGCAGACCGAGCATGCCGTCAACTACCTGACGCGCGCCATCATGGACGCGCCCGAAGGCGATCTGACGGTGTGCACGCTCGGCCCGATGACCAATCTCGCCATGGCGATGACCATGGAACCGCGTATCGTCCCGCGTATCCGCGAGGTGGTGCTGATGGGCGGCGGATTTTTCGAGGGCGGCAACGCCACGCCGGCCGCCGAGTTCAACATTTTTGTCGACCCGCACGCGGCGCACAAGGTCTTCCACTCGGGCGTGCCGGTCACCATGGCGCCGATCGATTGTACCTACTCCGCGCAGATGACGCCGGAATGGCTCGACCAACTGCGCGCCACCGGCAGCCGCGCCGCGATCGAGGCGGCAAACATGGCGGACTTCTTCCGCCAGTACGGCAGCCACAAGTTTCCCACGGCCGCCCGGCCGATCCACGATGCCTGCGTGACCGGCTACCTGCTTGCTCCGAAGATCTACGAGCAGCGCCAGTGCAACGTGACGGTCGACATCGTCTCGCCGGAGACGATCGGAATGACGGTCGTCGACTGGTGGCACGTCACCGGGCGTCCGAAGAATTGCAACGTGCTGCGCCGCATCGAGCCGGCGCCGTTCTTCGAATTGATGCTGGAGCGCATCGGTTCCCTGCCGTGATCAAGGAACCGTGGATGAGCGCGCCGCGGCCTTTCGTTATCGATGATCATCGGGTGTATTGGCGGGAGGATGAACCAGCAGGAAGCGTCCGGCACTTCCCGGTCCTCGTGGAGATGAACCCTGGTGAAGTCGAAACGGCCGTCGGGTGATACTACAGTCGGAAAGACCCGGCCGGCCGTACCGCGCCAGACGCTAAGCCGCGACTCCTGGGTCGCGGCCGCGCGGAAAGCGCTGGAGAAGCGCGGCATCGCGGAGGTGAAAATCGACCGGCTGGCACGGCGCTTCAAGGTGACGCGCGGCAGCTTCTACTTCCACTTTTCCAGCCTCAAGGATCTTCACGACGAACTCCTGGAGGAGTGGCGGCGCATCAACTGCGCGCCTTTCTGGAAACTGCGCGAAACGGCCGAGATTGACGGCTACGAGTTCTTCTCAACTATCGTGCATGTTTGGGTCGACGAGGATCCGTTCAGTCCCTTGCTCGATCTGGCGGTACGCGACTGGGCGCGCACCTCGAAAGGCCTCGGCAAGGAGGTGGCGGAGATGGACGATCTGCGCATCTCGCTGCTTGAACGCGCGTTCCTGGCAATGGGTTATTCCCCGGCCGAAAGCATCGTGCGCGCCCGCATCACCTACTTTCACCAGATCGGCCAATACACAATTTCATTCAGGGAAGACCCGGCGCAACGCAAACGCTACCAGCCGCTCTTCGGCAAGGTGCTGCTCGGGCCACTTGTCGAGGAGCCGGGTTAGCCGCCCTATCGATCGCGCGCAACCCGATCTTGCCGGACATAACCGCTTACCGAAAATACCTTGGCTTGGCCTCGATCGTGTCGATTTGCCGACTGCACGCATGCAATGCGGGCTTCTCGGCGCTGAACATATCGACCGTGCAGCGGGATGAACTGCACGCGGCCTTGCAGCCGGTTATCCGCGTCGTGCTGGACCTCTTCATCAGCCCGGCCCAAAGGCTGTTTGCGGTAATATTCTTAGGCTGACTTTGCGTCAGTAGCGGTATTCGCGCGGAGAGTTCAAAAAACCCATACGTCGGCGGTATCGCAGCGACGAACACCCTTCACCGAAGACCGAATGAGCCCAACTGGGTGGAATCCAACTGGCTATAAAGCCCACCGCGAACGATGAGTTCGCCATGCGTACCAGATTCGATCACGCCGGCATCCGCAATGACGACGATTCGGTCGGCATGGCGGATCGTCGCCAGGCGGTGGGCGATGACGAGCGTCGTGCGTCCCTCCGAAAGTTCCGCAAGCGACGCCTGGATTTCGCGCTCCGTCTGGGTGTCGAGCGCCGATGTGGCTTCGTCGAGGATCAGTATCGGCGGGTTCTTCAGAAAGATACGCGCAATTGCCAGCCTCTGCTTCTGTCCGCCAGACAATTTGACGCCACGCTCGCCTACGATCGTTTCAAGGCCGTCCGGCAACGAGGCGACAAGACCGTCGAGGCGCGCGCGGCGCACCGCCTCCACGATCTCGCTCTTGCTGGCATCGAGCCGGCCGTACGCGATGTTGTCGCGTATGCTTCCCCCGAACAGGAACACGTCCTGCTGGACGATTCCGATATTCGACCGCAGCGACGGAAGGGTCATGTCGCGGATGTCGATCCCGTCTATGGTGATCGAGCCCGACTGGCATTCATAAAAGCGCGGCAGAAGCGAGCAGATCGTCGTCTTGCCGGCGCCGGACGGCCCGACGAAAGCAACGGTGTCGCCGGCGCCGATCGTCAGGTTTATGTCCTGGAGAACGGGTCGGCCCGCATCGTAGCCGAACGAGACGCCTTCGTAGCGGATGTTGCCGGCGAGCGTCTGGACTGCCTTTGCGTCCGGCTTGTCGGCAATGTCGGGGTCGGTGTCGAGGAGATCCAGATAGCGCTGGAAGCCCGCGATGCCTTTTGGATAAGTCTCGATGACGGAATTGATCTTGTCGATCGGGCGAAAGAACACGTTCACAAGCAGGAGGAAACTGACGAAGCCACCATTTGTCAGGGAGCCCGTCAGCACGAAGTAGCTGCCGGCGATCATCACGATCAGCTGGATCAATCGCATGCTCATGTAGCTCAGCGAGGTGCTTGCGGCCATGATCCGATAGGCGGCCAGCTTGGTCTGCCTATACTTGTCATTGTCCTGCGCAAACAGTCCGCGCTCGTGATCCTCGTTGCCGAAGGCCTGGACCACGCGCATGCCGCCGATGTTCTCCTCGAGCCGGACGTTGAAGTCGCCCACGCGCCGGTAGATGGCCTGCCAGTTGCGGGTCATGCGCGCGCCGTAGCGGCTGGTCACCCAGGCGACGAGCGGAATGACGGCGGCGGTGATCAGGGCCAGTTCCGGGTCGATCCAGAACATCAGCGCCAGCGCTCCGACAAACGTCATCACCGCGATGAACAGATCTTCCGGGCCATGATGGGCGACCTCGCCGATCTCTTCGAGATCCTTGGTGACGCGAGCGACCAGGTGGCCGGTCTTGTTGTCATCGTAGAAGCGGAAGGACAGCTTTTGCAGGTGATCGAAGCTGCGCCGCCGCATCTCGGTCTCGATGTTGATGCCGAGCATGTGGCCCCAGTAGACGACCACCGCCATGAGGCCGGTGTTGACCACATAAATGAACAGCAGGCCGGCTGCCGCCAGCATGATCATGATCCACTGCTGCGTCGGCAGAAGTTCGTCGACGAACACCTTGACGGCGATCGGAAAGCCCAGCTCGAGCAGGCCGGAAAGCACGGCGCAGCAGAAATCTAGGAGGAACAGTCCTTTCCACGGTCGGTAGTATTCGAAAAAACGACGGATCATTGCGGCGGCTGTGTCGGATATGCGGCCTCGGCCGTCAATCCTCTTTCGTGGCATCCTCGCCACTGGCGCCGCGGCGCCAGTGGCGACGACAAGATGCTGGTCGCGGGAGAGGTTTTGCTCGCGCCTGAGATAGTTGCGTATGGCGCGGAAGCTTCTGTGCTCGCAGCCCACACCGGCACAAGCCGAAACGTCGGGGTTCTGCCAGGTGACATCTCTCACCGCGTCCTCCAGCAGGCAGGCTGTCCCCGGTTGCGATCCGCCACTGTGAAGTCAAACGGACGTCGAGCCTTGAGGCTAATCGGGCCAGGTTCTCGAAGTGGAATCTCCAGCCATTCTTCCGAAACCGCCTCAATCGCCGACGACGGTGGGAAATCTCAGCCATGTTTGGTCGAGCGCATCGACCAACGGGTGATATTCAGCGTCCGCTATCTGATCGGGGCCGTTCTTCGCAGCGAAGAATGCATCAAATTTCCCGTCGACCGTAGCTGAGTCACATATCGCCAAGCCCAAGGAAACAAGGTCTTCCGCGATCGAACCTTGTATTGGCAAATACGCCTCGGCCGTGCTGAGCCGAGAAGTCAAGGCAGGAAGCCTGACCATTGCGATGCGCGTGACGGAAGGCTGCGCCGAGGGCCCGATGATGGTGACGCCGCACATGAGCCCAACCAGGACGCTGACCATCGGCGTGGGCGGCATCAGAAAATAGACGAAATGCGCATCGCCCCCCGGGGCACGCAGGTCGAGATGGATCGCTCGCTTTTCGATCGAAACCGCACCTTCGAGATGAAGACGGCCGGTCGGGAGCACTTCGGCGTAGCTTGCCCGCAGCCGGTTGGCGCTGGATCCCGGCTCGATTGACAATTGCCCCCGGATTATCCGGCCTTGAAAATAGGGTGACCAGGCGTGTGAGTAACACGCATACGTTCCGGCGAGTTCAGGTCCGCGCCCCGCGCGTGCGCTCTGGCCATTCGGAGCGTCCGTTTGCTGCTTCAGTTCGTTGGGGTCGCGGTTGTGGCGAAGGCAGACGATCTCGATGAAGGCTTCTGCATCCGCCTCGGCGATCCAGCCGCCGGACTGACGCAGATCGAGCAGCCTGGCCCAGTCGTCGTAGAGTTGCACCTGCCGCGGGCTGGCGCGACCTTGCATCCATTTGTGGGCGCGATCGACATTGAAGGATGTTGCCGGATTAATCTGCCGAAAGGCTGCCCCGAGATCCTTCATCGTAACCGTGCCGAGCACGATGGCTGTTACTCGCAGCTTCCGATCGATGTCTTTCGCCACTGCGACCCTCGCTTGTCAGAATTTCCAGGCACACCTTCCAGGAAAAGACAAAGAATTCCAAGCGACTTCCACCCGTAACGACGCCCGAGCACTTCTGCATTGGCTACGTTGGTCAATTGCTGGCCGCTCAGGACCTGACACCCAGGCGCCGGCTTGCGACCCGCTACCCGGTTTGATCGTTTCGACAACGCTTTCCCCAGTGGCCCTGCGGAGCCGCGGTTCGCGCGTCCCGGAAGCGGGCCCCACGCCGACGAGCCCAGGAGGATGCGCATGACCACGACACCAACACTTTGGCTCGCCGCCACGCACGTCAACGAAACTGACAAGGCCGAAAACGGCGGCAATTCGCAGAGTGCGTCGAAGATCGTCGCGATCGGTGGCGGCCGCTTTGTCATCATCTGGGAAGACGATAGCGGCCGCATCCTGAAAGCGGACATTCGAGGGACAGCACGTCTTCATGGGTGGCCGCATCCATCCGACATTCGGGATTGTCACGAACCTTGCACGGGTTGCTGACAGAGATACCATTGCGAATGGTGCATCTGCCCAGCGATACGATTGCCGAATTTCGATTCCGACAAAGGAAGTGCTTTAGTGAAGGGAACGGACTTCGCCGAGTTCAGGAACGGGTGGCGGCTGGTTCTGGCCGGCCTGCTCGGAACGGCTTTGGGCATGCCCGCCATTCCGTTCTACACGATCGGCGTCTTTGCGCCGATCTTCGCGGAAGAATTCGGCTGGTCGTTCGCGACCATCTTTGGCGGTCTGTCGTTGTTGGCCGGTTCAGTTCTAATCGTCGGGCCATTTTTCGCAACATTGATCGACAGATTCGGGGCGCGCCTGGTGGCATCGGTCTCCCTGCCGTGCCTGGGTCTGAGCTACATGACACTCGCTGCATCGAACGGCTCGATAGGACAATATTATCTCTCTTGGCTGGCCATCGCGATCTTCGGGTTGGGAGCGACCCCGGTGGTCTTCACGCGCGTGATCAACAGCGCGTTCGAGGAGCGCCGAGGTCTTGCCCTTGGCATCGTGCTATCCGGCGCGGGCCTGTTCGCCTTCGTCGTAAAACCACTGGCCCAGTTGTTGATCGAGACGGGCGGTTGGCGCGTCGCGATACTCGTGGTGGGCGCAATGCCGGTGCTCATCGCGTGCCCGATGGTTCTCTGGGGTTTTGCCGGGCTGCGAAGCAGGAATGTCGGCGCGGGGCCGGCGATAAGCGAGGCTTCGGACGGCATGACCGCTCGCGAGGCTTTCCGCTCCCGCTATTTTTGGCTCCTGGCCATTGTCTTTGTCCCGATGTCGCTCGCCATCGCCGCGCCACTGCCCAACATCGAAAACATACTTCGCTCGCTGCGCCTATCATCTGGCGAAGTCGTCCAACTCGCCTCGCTCGTCGGAATAGCGGCCGTGTCCGGCCGGCTGCTTGGTGGCGTTCTGGTCGATCGCTTCTGGGCGCCTGCGGTGGGTACGGTCATATTGACGTTGGGCGCGGCCGCCTGCCTCATCCTTTCGTTGGACCATGTGAGGTTTTCCATGGCCTGCATCGCCATTCTATTGCTCGGCCTCACGTCCGGAGTGGAATTCGACCTGATGGCCTATCTGGTTGCCCGCTATCTCGGGATGCGGAGCTACGCCACGACCTACGCCACCCTGTACGGCATCTTCGTGGTGGGCGCTTTCGTAGGGCCTAGCCTGTTCGGTTACGCGTTCGACAGCACGGGCACCTATTCGGGAATCCTCAAAGCCTGTGCGCTGCTGCTCATCGGAGGTGCGGCGACGATTCTTTTCCTGGGGCCTTATCCAATCCGGAAAACCCAGGCATTCGCGTAACGCCGCCGGGCCGATCCCTTCCATCGCGCACCCGCTTCGGTTTTTACCTCTTTTAACCAACTGTCCTGTCGTCGCCGCGATATCGTCTCCGCAGTTCCTGGATGACCGCTTCGATGCGCCATCCACCGCGAAACATCAGGAGGTATTATGAGCAAGGGAAAAGTGTTGGTTCTGGGCTCGAATGCCACACGTATCGAAATTCAGGGAGGCGGCACCGGACCGACGGGTCAGTATCTCAACGAAACAGTGGTGCCGATGATGGCGCTTGTCGTGGCAGGTTATGAAGTTTTGCTCGCCACTCCCTCCGGCGCCAAGCCATACATCGACCCGGCGTCCGATGCGGTCCAGCATTTCGGCGGCGATGAGGCGGCGTATCGGCGTGGCAAGGATTTCTTCGCCAACGATCCGTCGACGAACCAGGGCCGCACCTTGCGATCGGTTATCGAGGAGGGGCTGGGCAACTATGCGGGCGTGTTCGCCCCGGGAGGCCAAGGGCCGGTCGTCGATCTGATGCAGGATCCCGACGCGGGCGAGATACTTCGGCATTTCCATGCGGCCGGAAAGCCAACCGCGCTGCTCTGCCACGGCCCGATCATCTCGATCTCCGCATTGCCTCGCGCGAAGGAGTTTCGCGCGGCGCTGATTCAGGGCGACCGCGCCAAGGCGGCCGAACTTGCGAAGGGATGGCAGTATGCCGGTTACCGGATGACCGTTTATTCGGGCAGCGAGGAAAAACCCATCGAGGACAACATCCTGCACGGCAAGCTCTATTTCCACATGCCAGAAACTTTAGACCTGGCAGGCGCCAACACGACGGTTGGCCCGGATTTCGAGCCTTATGTGATCGAGGATCGTGAGCTGATCACCGGCCAGAATCCGCGCTCGGACCATCCGATCGCCGCCGCCCTGATCGCTGCGCTGAACCGGAAACTTCCTGGAGCTTGAAACGATGAAACGCTCAATCTGGATATTGCTCGCTGCCATGATCGCTGTTGCTCCCGTTGCCTCTGTTGCCGCCGAGAAACCCGTGTCAATCGTCCTGGTGCATGGCGCGTTCGTCGATGGCTCCGGCTGGCAAGCCGTGTTCGACACCCTGACCAACGACGGGTATGAGGTGCTGGTCGTCCAGAACCCGACGATCAGCCTCGGTGGCGATGTCGCGGCCACGGAGCGTGTGATCGCCGCGGCGAAACATCCAGTGGTCCTCGTGGGCCATTCCTATGGTGGGATGGTCATTACCGAGGCCGGCGATAACCCTAAGGTGCAGAGTCTGGTCTATATCGCGGCGTTCGCGCCCGATGCTGGGGAGTCCGTCGCATCGCTCGCCGAAGCGCCGACGCCCCCTGGGGAATCGGGCGCCCCTTTGCTGCCGCCTAGCGATGGTTACCTGCTCGTCGACCCTTCTAAATTCCCGACGGCGTTCGCGGCTGATGTCGATGCTTCCATTACGCGCTTCATGGCCGTTGCCCAAGTGCCGTGGGGACTGGAAGCGGTGCAGACAAAGATTGCCAGCGTGGCGTGGAAGGCCAAGCCGTCGCATTTTATGGTCACCACCAAGGACATGATGATCCCGCCTACATTCCAGCGGGCCTTCGCAAAGCGGGCCAGCGCCGCAACCGTGGAGATTGAGAGCAGCCACGCCGTGATGCTGTCCCATCCGCGGGAGGTCGCTGCCTTCATAGCAACCGCCGCCGGCGCGAAATAGCCGCCCAAGAGAACCGATCATGAGCCACATCAAGATCATGGCGACGTTTCTGGCCCGGCCTGGCAAGGCTGGAGAGCTCGAGGCGCTGCTGTTCAGCATGGCGCCCGACTGCAGGGCAGAGCCCGGAAACCTGCGATGGGACGTCTGGCGGGACCAGGCTAAAGCAGACCGCTATGCGCTGGACGAACTCTATGTCGACAACGCGGCGGTGGCGGCACACCGGGAAACGCCGCATTACAAGAACTACCTGTCGAAAATCAACGACCTCGCCGAACGAAACGCTTTTGTCCTCGAGCCCGCCTTGGTCGCCAACAAAAATGGCTAGCGGATCTTAGGATGCATCACCGCATCGGGCCGTCTCCTGCCGCCTGAGAGTCCCGAGCAGGTGACGCGCTTTCTCCACGTTCGCGCAGGGCGGTCCGTCATCGAATTCGGCGCAGACGGGAGACAGCAGTTCTTCTGCGGCCCCGTGCCGGTTGGTTTGTGCCCAAAGTTCCGCCAATGCCGTCGCAGCCCGGAGGCGGAAGAAAAGCGCACCGCTTTCCCTTGCGGTCTCCATGGCCAGCAAGAACGTCTCCGAGGCGCCGGACAAGTCGCCGTCCAACCACTGCAGCAGCCCGCGCACGCGCTGCAGTTCCGGTTGCGACCAGTATTCTCCCTGCCGCTTGGCACGATCGAATGCGGCGCTCAGGCTGTCCCGGGCGAGCGCGATCCGTTCATGGCGCAATGCGGCTTCCGCAAGCATTGCGAGATAGATGGGCACCCGGACGAGGAAATTGTTGTCGATGAGTTGCCCTACGGCCAGGCGCATGGCGTCAACGCCGTCGTCTTCACCGTCCATGCTCCTCACGGCACCCTCGTAGAAGCGGCAGACGGGCCGCCAGATTGCGATGTCGCGCAAGGTAAGATTGCGGGCAAGCGCCGCAACATGTTGGCGTGCGGTTTCGGTCTCGCCGGACCAAATGGCGAGAGGCAGGGCCGCCTGAGCAAGGGCGTTGGAATGCGAGACAAAGTGATCGAGCGCGAGACTGTGGCCGAGTGCATCCTGGAGCGCCGCCGTTGCCTCGCTGCGTTCGCCGGCCACCCAGGCCGCCGTCGCCAATGCCACCCGAATGGACACGAACCGGTCCATCTGGAATCGTGCGACGCCCGATCGCTTTGCAGTGGCTGCGTGCTCGCGCGCAAGCTTTTTCAGGTCATCATACGCACTGCGGACGTCGCCGGAGTAGAAGACCGCCGTTAGCCTGACGCGCTCTCCCTCCGCCGCTGCCGGCCGTTCGTTTTCCCGATCGGCGAGCCTGGCGAACTGCCCGAGTGTTGCGATCGCCTGCCTGTGCCGTCCGGTGAAGCTCTGCAATATGCCCAATCCCCACAGGGTACGGAGCTGGTAATCGATATTGCCGATGTCACGCGCCAGCCGGTTCGCTTCCATCCACGCCGCATCGGCTTCGAGACCGAAATGGTCGGAGAAGTTGAGGCCCGAAGCGTAGGAGGCGATGAGCTTCATTCTGACGGCGGGGTCGCATCGCGACACGGCATCGACCGATCGCAGCGCCCGTTCGGCGCAGCGGCGGCTTTCGGCGACGGTCGACAATTCATCCCAGAGGGGGATTGCCGCGCTGGTCAGACGCACGCCGACCTCAGGGTCGCCACCATCGCCCAAGCTCCAGTCGATTGCCTTGCGCAGATCGTTTGCTCGCGGTTCGTAGGAGGCGGTCCATTCGCTCCTCGGTTGCCATTGCCACTCAGCTTCTGCCTGCTCGAACAGGCGGAGAAGGTAGCGGGCATGACTGGATCGGGCGTCGGCGGCCTCTCCACTGATGTCCAGGCGCTCGGCCGCAAAGCTGCGCGTGCTGTCGAGCAGGCGATAGCGCGGAGCGCCGACGGCATACGCGACAGACAAAAGCGATTTCGCAGCGAGGCTTTCCGTGCATGCCGCGATATCCTCAATGCTTCGGCCGATGGTGTCGGCGAGCCCGATGACATCGGAGAGAAGGAAGCCTCCCGAAAAGACCGACAGCAACCGCAGCAGGCGAGCCTCATCCCTGGATAGTAGCTGGTAGCTCCAGTCCAGGGTCGCATACAGGGTCTGGTGTCGCGGCGGGGTTGCTCCCGAACTGGATCTGAGCGGCTCGAAACTTTGTTCGAGAAGCTTCCGCAGGCTTGCCGGCTCCAAAGTGGGCAGCCTCGATGCCGCGAGCTCAATCGCAAGAGCGATGCCGTCGAGTCGTCTGCATATGGCTGCCACCGAAGGCGCGTCCATATCGTTGAACTGGTAGCCGCAGACCTCCTGTGCCCTCCTCACGAAGAGCTTCACGGAGGGAAAAGCCAGGGCGTTCTGTCGGTCGATACTGTCGTGCTCGTCTGGATATTGGAGCGGGGACAGGCGATAGACATTCTCCGATCGAGACCGCAGCGGTTCCCGGCTTGTCGCAAGGATGTGAACGCCCGGAAGCGCCAAGATCAGATGTTCTCCCATCGCCGAAGCGGTGCTGAGAACGTGCTCGCAGTTGTCGAGCACGAGCAGGATTTCGCGATCGCGCAGTGCTTCAACAATCCCGGCAAGCATATTCGTCCATTTGCTGCCAACGCCAAGCGACGTTGCTATCGTCGCGTCCACAAGCTGGGGGTCGCCGATAGCTGTGAGATCAACGAAACAAACGCCGTCTCGATAGCGGTCGCGAAGGCGTTTTGCCAAAGCGATGGCGACGGTCGTCTTGCCAACCCCCGCCGGTCCGACAATCGTCAGGAACCGGCGCTCAGGAAGCCTCGTAGCGAGATCGGCAATAACGTCGTGGCGGCCGATGACCTCCGCGAGATTAGGAAGCTCCCGGACAGGAGCTTCAGCAGGATTGGAAGAAAACCGTGGCTGTTCTCCTCCGTAGACGCGCAGCGGCGCCACGAAGCGGTAGCCGCGTCCGCTGACCGTGGCTATGCACGATAATCCTGACGCTGTTCGGGGAAGAGCGCGACGCAACGCGGCAATGTTGACCTTCAGGTTGCTTTCATGAACGAAGGTGTCCGGCCAGACGAAGCTCATCAACTGATCCTTGCCCACGACTTCCCCCGCGTGGGTTACGAGCAAGTGGAGCAGTTCGAGAGCCCGAGCTCCCACCCGGAGCGGACTGTCGCCCAGCATCAGCAGTTGCCGGTCTGGAATGAACCGATAGTCGCCGAAGCAATATGTCTTGCCGTCTAGTTTGCCGGATCGTTCCATGCACCCACGAATGACTCCCTAATGAACTTGCCGTTCCGAGTCGCTCCCCAGGCTCAGCCTGGGGAGCTTTCGCATGCCATCGAATTTAACCTCTTTTTACCTCCGCGCCATCCGCAGGCGTGTAGCTTAGGGAAAATTCGATCTGACCGCTGAAGAGCGACCTGAGGCAATGAAGACGATGCCTTGTTCTCGCACCACCCTCACTCTCTCCGATGCAAAGCGGATGCTGGAAGCGGGCGAAATCGAAGCCGCAAGCTTCGGCATTGCCTACAACATCGCCGTCGTCGATCACGGTGGCGCGCTTGTAGCGTTTGCGCGTCAGGACGGTGCCCTGATCGGAAGCATCGATCTCGCCATCGGCAAGGCGATGACGGCGCGCCTGTTCGATAAGACCACCGCCTCTCTGAGCCAACTTGCGCAGCCCAGTGCGCCACTCTTCGGCATCCAGCAAAGCAATGGTGGGCGGGTCATCATCTTCGGCGGCGGAGTGCCGGTGCGCGTCGACGGTGAAATCATTGGTGCGGTGGGTGCGAGCGCCGGAACGATCGAGCAAGACATTTCGGTCGCCGAGGCGGCGGTTGCAGCGATCGCTCCATGCAACGCGTGAACGAGACATTTGTGATGAAAGCGCTGCGCATCGCCATTCCACCGGGGAATACCGACGGTCAAGAAGCGTTGGTCGAAACCGAAAAAACTCGGCCCACGCTGGCTGCTGTCGCAGCCTAAGCACCGGTTAAAAAAGGTAAATCCTGACGAACTGTCCTTTGCAGCATTGGAAGCTGTCAGTACGATTGCATGCGACAGCCAAGTACCGTCAACCAAGGGAAGGCTTGCGATGTTTGATATCACGGTGAACGGCGTCAAACACCACGTCGACGTGATCCCCGAGATGCCTTTGCTCTGGGTTCTGCGCGATGAGCTTGGCATTACAAGTCCGAAGTATGGTTGCGGCATAGCCCTGTGCGGCGCCTGTACGGTACAAGTCGATGTTGAGGCCGTTCGCTCCTGCCAGGCGCGCATGGCCGACGTCGCGGGCAAGGCGGTAACCACGATCGAAGGGGTTGGCAACGGCAAGCTGCACCCGGTGCAGGAGGCATGGATCAAACACCAGGTTGCGCAGTGCGGCTACTGCCAGACGGGCCAGATCATCCAGGCGATATCGCTGCTCAAAACGCATCCCAAGCCGACCGACGAAGACATCAACGAGGTCATGTCGGGCAATCTCTGCCGATGTGGCACGTATGAACGCATCCGCGTGGCGATCCACGCGGCGGCTGAAAAGATCGGAGGGAAGTGAGATGGGCGCCATGCCAGTGCTTTCACGCCGCGCTTTCGTTTTCGGCTCTGCGGCCGTCGCCGGCGGTGTGGTTTTTGGACCGTATGGTCGAGCCGAGGAGATGCCCGCCTCTTCCGCCGCGCCTAACCCGCTGGCGGCGGACCTCGGCCCGGACTCGGTTGCCTTCAATCCTTGGGTCGAGATCAGCCCCGACAGGATCACGCTCATTGCGCAGCATGCCGACATCGGACAGGGCGTTGGTTCCATCCAGGCGGTGATGATCGCGGAGGAACTGGATCTGGAACTCGGCCAGTTCGAGGTCCGGTTCGCCGGACCCAGCCCCGCCTATTTCAACACCGGGTTCGCGCATGAAATAGCCCCCTTCATGGCGGCCGACCAAAGCCCCGAGGCCGAGAAGGGCCGCGCGGCTGCGCTGGAGTGGCTCAGGCAATCCGGCCTGCAGATGACCGGAGGCTCTAGCGCGATTCCGGATACCTATGAAAAGCTGCGCGTCGCCGGCGCCGTCGCGCGGGAAACGCTGAAGGCGGCAGCGGCCAGGCGCAGCGGCGTTGCCGTCGCAGATATACGCACCGAGGCCGGCCATGTAATCCTGCCTGACGGAACCAAAATCCCCTACGTCGCGCTTTCCGCCGAAGCGGCGAAGATACCGCCGGTCAGCGACGTCAAGCTTCGCGACCCGTCGCTGTGGCGCTTGATCGGCAAGCCGATGGAGCGACTCGACATCCGCGCCAAGGTCACCGGCGAAATCATGTTCGGCATCGATCGCAAGATGGACGGCATGGTCTATGCGGCAGTCAAACTGAACCCGAACAAAGGCCAGCCGATCAAGTCGTACGACGCGAGCAAAGCACAGTCGATGCCCGGCGTCCGGCAGATCCTGAAGATATCGAACGGTGTCGCGGTCATCGCGACGAACAGCTGGTACGCCATGCAGGCGGCCGAACGCGTCGACTGCGTGTGGGAACCGTCCAAATACCCGGCCGAGCAGGCCGCGCACTGGGAGGTCGTGCAGTCCTCCTTCACCCCGGAATTCCTCGCCAAGCAATGGCGCAACGACGGCGACATCGATGCCGGTCTAAAAGAGGGGACGTTGCTCGAGGCGGAGTACCGGGCGCCCTATGTCGGTCACCAGCCGCTGGAGCCGCTCAACGGCATCGGCATAGTGACCGACGACGGGATGGAAATCTGGGTCGGCCACCAGACGCCACAATCGGTGCAGGACATCGCCGCGAAGGCCATCGGCATCAAGCCCGAGCAGGTCACCTTTCACAATGAGTGGTCGGGTGGAAGCTTCGGCCACCGCCTGGAATTCGAAAATGTCAGGGCGCTCGCCGAGATCGCGAACCAGTTGCGCGGAACGCCGGTGAAGATCGTCTTCTCGCGCGAACAGGATTTCCTGCAGGATATCCCGCGGCAGATCGCGATGGGCAGGTATCGGGGCAGCGTCAAGGACGGCAAAATAGTCGCGGCCGATGTTCAGGTGGCGGCCACACCACCGTTCAAGGAGTTGCTGGGGCGCATGGGCATGCGGCCGAAAGACCCCGATGGCCAATTGGCCGTGGGCATCTGGAACATGTACTACGACATCCCCAACTATCGGGCCGCCAGCTATGAGGTGCAGGGCGTGTCGCCGTCCACCACCTGGCGGTCGGTCGGCGCGTCGGCCAATGGCTTCTTCACCGAAAGTTTTATCGACGAACTGATCCATGCGGCCGGGCTCGATCCGCTCCAGGCGCGCATCGACATGTGCAAGATCCCGATCTACCGCAAGCTTCTGGAAACGGTCGGCGAGATGGCCGACTGGAAGGGTCCGCTCGGCAACGGAAAGGGCCGCGGCGTCGCCTTCGTAGAGGCTTTCGGCACGGCGGTTGCCGAGATCGTCGAAGTAACCATTACGGATGCTGGCATCAGGATCGACAAGGTTTGGGTCGCGGCCGACGTAGGCAAGGTCGTCGATCCGGTCAACTTCGAGAACCAGGTCCAGGGTGGCGTCGTCTGGGGCCTTGGCCACGCCATGAACTGCGAACTCACCTATGCGAACGGAGCCGTCCAACAGACCAACTACAACCACCACGAGGCTATGCGCATGTACCAGTGCCCGGTGATCGAGGTGCGCGGCCTGGAAAACGACTACACCGTTAGGGGCATAGGCGAGCCGCCCGTACCCCCCGCGGCGCCGGCGCTCGCCAACGCCATCTTCGCCGCGACCGGCAAGCGCATCCGCGAGATGCCGTTCAACAAGTTCATCGACTTCGTTTGAAGGGAGCAGTCATGGACAGATTCCTGATTGCCATTGCGCTCGCTGCCTCAACGTTGGCGCCACTGACGGTGATGGTCTACGCGGAAGGCGAAGGTTCCAAGGATGCCCTGCCGCCAGGGAGCATCAGCCAGGCGGCCGGTCTGGAAGCATGGAAAAGAATCGAGGCTGTGGTCACGCATCCGCGCTGCGTCAATTGCCATGTCGACACCCGGGCGATTCCGATCTGGACCCCTGCCGGTGAAACGAAGTCTCGTGTCCACGGGATGAATATTCATGGAGGGGTGAGCAGGATTGGCGCCGAAGCGATACCCTGTTCGACCTGCCATATGACGTCCGCTCTCCCGAACGACCCTGCTCCCGCGCCGCCGCGCGCCGGTATTCCCTGGCAGCTCGCTCCGGTGGAGTTTCTTTGGTACGGACAGAGCGGGACCGAGATTTGCAAACAGTTAAGAGATCCAGCCCGCAACGGTGGCCGCGATGCCGTCGCCCTGCTCGATCATCTTCGGCACGATGCATCATTAAGCGGGTTCATTCCGCGAGGATGGGAGCTTGGGGAGGGTCGCAGTACTCCGCCGGGAACCTTCGAGGACCACGTGCGGGACATGGCGGAATGGGGAGCCGCCGGACAGCCATGCCCGGAATGAGCCTGCTTGGTGCGGACGAAAGACTGCCGTCATTTCGCACCGACTGGGTGCCTTCGCCGGTCGGACCCCGCGTCAGAATAGAGGCTTAGGCGCCGGTCCACATTGTGTCGTCTACTCGGGCCGATGAGGTAGATCGATGTTTGGAAAGGCCTATGAAGCTCAATGCAGGGCAACGAACCTTGCTCCCTCCAGTGCGCCCCATGAGAACCAGACGCTCGCCCTGTTCGCACTAACGCTGGGCAGCTTCTGCATCGGCACGTCCGAGTTCGCGAGCATGGGCATCATCCAGCTGTATGCCGCCGATCTTGGGATCGATATTCCGACCGCCACGAACGCGGTCACCGGGTATGCTTTCGGGGTCGTGCTTGGAGCACCACTCGTTACGCTCGCCGCAGCCAAGCTCAATCGGCGCACTCTCTTGCTCTTTCTGATGGGACTGTGGGTCGCCGGAAACGTCCTATCGTCGATGGCGAGCAATATCGGCCTGTTTACAGTTGCCCGATTCATAAGCGGCATGCCGCAAGGCGCCTACTTTGGGGCGGGAGCAGTTGTGGCAGCCTACTTCTTCGGCGCGGACCGGGCAGGAAAGGCCTTCTCGCTCGTCATGACCGGACTGACGGTAGCAACGATCTTTGGATCGCCGTTGGCGACGTTTCTGGGTCAGACACTGGGTTGGCGGGACACCTATCTCTCCATGGCTGCCCTTGGCACCGTCGCGCTCCTTGCGCTGTTCCTTTTCATTCCGCGCACAGAAGCCCTTCGCGGTGGTTCCGTCGTTCACGAACTGTCGGCGCTGCGGCGATTGAACGTCTGGGCGATGATAGTCGTCGCGGCGCTGGGAATCTCGAGCATATTCGCGGTCTATGCGTTCATCGGGCCGCTGGTGACCGATGTCGTGCAACTCGATCCTTCCACCATACCGCTGGCGCTCGGCGTTTTTGGTATCGGCATGACGGTCGGCAACTTGGTCGGCGGGTATCTGGCAGACACTTTTTTGTACCGGGGCCTGGTCCTCGGATACGGGCTCACGCTCGTGGCGTTGGTTATTTTGTCGAGTTTTGGAAGCAACCCCTGGGCTTTCTTTCCCTGCCTCTTTGGCGTGGGTGCCGCGATGATGGCCGCAATTCCAACGATTCAGGTGCGTATGACAAACTTCGCCCCCGAAGCTCCAACGCTCATGGGGGCGATGAACCTGGCCGCCCTCAACGTGGCGAATGCCCTTGGCGCATGGGGCGGCGGACTGGTCATCGCGGCGGGATACAGCGTGCTGTTTTCACCGCTTGCCGGATTCGTGCTGACCGCCGCCGGGTTGGTGGTCTACCAGATCGCGCTTTCTCGACGTGCTGCGACCGTATCGGTTTAGTCGCCAGGTCCTTGCGTGCCGATCAAAGCCCCAACCCTGCAAAACGGCATTCCGATTCGTTATCTCGCAGGCGTATTGATATGCAGCAGATGCCAGATGAAATGCGCGAACTGGCATTTTTAGCGCTTGTGCAATCAAGTACTGCGACTATGGGGAATCCACGGTGAACCTGATTCGTCATCCCAGATACGACCAGATGTTCCCTGTTCTGGAGCCACGTGACGTCGAGCGGTTGAAGCGTTTCGGCAAGAGCGTATCGTATCCCGCCAGTGCCCGGATCGTGAAGACCGGCAGCCTGGCGCCCGGCTTTGTCGTGCTTCTTTCAGGCAAGGTGGAAGTCAGCCAGGAGACGGCGCTCGACCAACGCGAGGTCATCGTGACCTACCAGGCCGGTCAATTCAGCGGGGAATTGGCGCAGTTGTCGAATCGGCCGTCGCTGGTCGACTCGGTCGCTGTCGAGGACGTCGAGGCGTTAATCATCGCGCCGGAACGCCTGCGCGACGTGCTCGTGCAGGAGGCGGCGCTGGGCGAGCGCATCATGCGTGCCCTGATCCTGCGACGAACAAACCTGCTGGAGCTATCGGCCGGCGGACCGGTCATCCTGGGAAGGTCCGACAGCGCGGATGTAATGCGCCTCCAGGGATTCCTTCGCCGGAGCGTCCAGCCCCATCGTGTGCTCGATCCGGAACGCGATCCGGATGCGGCCGCCTTGATCGAGCGCTTCCATGTCGACACCCATCATTTGCCGATCGTGCTCTGCCTGAACGGCAAGATCCTGCGCAATCCCGGCGAAAATGAACTTGCGCGCTGCATGGGTCTGATACGTCGAATAGACGAAGCCAGGCTTTTCGATGTCGCGATCGTCGGATCGGGACCTGCCGGGCTCGCGGCTGCGGTCTATGCGGCGTCGGAAGGCCTGTCGACGGTCGTTCTCGACTGTCGAGCCTTTGGCGGTCAGGCAGGCGCTTCAGCGCGCATCGAGAACTATCTCGGGTTTCCGACCGGTATCTCGGGTCTCGCGCTGATGGCCCGCGCCTACAACCAGGCGCAGAAGTTCGGCGTCGAGATGGTGATCCCCGATGAAGTGCATCATCTCGGCGCCGAGCAAATTGGCAGTGGTTCAACCTACACTCTCGATGTCGGCGATGGCGAGCGAGTGAGGGCACGCACGGTGGTCATCGCCAGCGGTGCACGCTACCGCAGGCTGGATCTTGCCAATCTTTCCCAGTTTGAAGGGGCATCGGTGCACTATTGGGCTTCCCCCATCGAGGCCCGTCTGTGCGAAGGACAGGAGATCGCGCTGGTAGGCGCGGGAAACTCGGCCGGCCAGGCCGCCGTCTATCTTGCAGGTCAGGTCGAAAAGGTCTGGCTGATCGTTCGCGGCGCCAGCCTCGCCGCCTCGATGTCGAAATATCTGATCGAGCGCATCGAGGCGCAACCGAACATCGAGGTGGTTTTGCGGACGGAGGTGACGGGGCTTCACGGCGGCGAGAACCTGACCGACGTAAGCTGGCGGAATGCGGACACCGGCGAAGAAACCATGCGCCAGATACGCCATCTCTTCCTGCTCGTGGGCGCCGATCCGAATACGGACTGGCTTGCCGGCTGCGATGTCGCGCTCGACCAGAAGGGGTTCGTCAGGACAGGCGTCGGCAGGGATCGCCATCCTCTCGAGACGAGTCTGCCCGGAACCTTCGCGATCGGAGACGTTCGCGCCGGCTCCATCAAGCGCGTGGCGTCTGCCGTCGGCGAGGGCGCCCAGGTCGTTGCCGCTATTCACGAATTTTTGGCGCGCGCGCGCTGACTAGATATCTGCAAGGGAGATTCCTGATGTCGTTCGAATGTCGCCACGCGGAGCATATCAAGGATGTGACGCCAAGCGCTCTGGGGTGCGAGGACTGCCTCAAGACGGGCTCGCGGTGGGTTCATCTTCGCCTGTGCCGAACCTGCGGTCACGTCGGTTGCTGTGATGACTCGCCCAACCGTCACGCCACGGCGCATTTTCGGGCCACCGGCCATCCGGTGATCGAAGGATATGATCCACCGGAAGGGTGGGGCTGGTGCTACGTCGACGAAGTTTTCATCGACCTTGGTGAGGGCACGACGGCCCAACGTGGGCCGATACCGAATTTTGCGTAGGACAATCAGTGGCGGCGGTGCTCTATATTACGCATCCCGCTCCACTGGCCAAGTCGTTCGCGGCGCGTCGCGACGATGCCCACGCCCCACCTGAATGTCAGCTCTTGAAAGGGACTCATGGACAAAAAGTGCCGGTCCGCTCCCGTGAAGAGTTTCGGGCGCTGGCAGGCGTACGAAAGTCCCCGAGGAAGGAACCCGCGGGCCACAATCACGGATTATGGGGATTTCGTGCTTTGGGCTGATGTCGGGGATGGTGTGATTCCCGCCGGGAGGCACCACGATGGATGCGGACAGGCAGCCTCGTTACGGGCCGCTTCTTGCGCCCACCTGGCGATGATCAGGCGCAACGCCATTCTTGGCTGGCCGTTCTGAGATCGGCCAAGTCACCTCGTTATCGGCCCGCGAAGTATAGCGACAACTGCGGGAATGTGATCGTCAGGAACAGGACCAACAGCATCAATCCGATGAAGGGAATGACGGCACGGCATACCGTGCCGAAACTCTGCTTGAAGATCGCCGCAGCGATGATGACGTTGATAGCCACGGGGGGCATCACGTAGCCGATCTGCAGGTTCACAATGACGATAATGCCGAAATGGACCGGATCGAATCCGTAGGCCGTACCGAGCGGCGCCAGTAGAGGTGCCAGGATCAGGATTGCCGAACTCTCGTCCATCAGGGCTCCGGCAACCAACAGCAGGAGGTTGACGGCTATCAGCAGCATCCAGCCGGAATCGATCCATGTCTGCGCCCACTGAAGAAGCGCTTGCGGAACGCCCTCGTAGTCGAGGATGACGTTGAACGAGTTGGCGAAAGCCAGCAGCGGCATCAGGCTGCCGAGCAATTTGATCGTCTCGATGCCGATTTCGTAAATCTGGCGCGGGCCGAGCTCCCGGTGGATCAGGACCTCGACGACCAAAGCATAGAAAAGCGACAGGGCCGCCGCTTCCGTGACGGTGAAATAACCGGTGTAGATGCCAGTCAGAAGGATGACGGGCATCATGATGGCCGTGACGCCGTGCTTCAGCGCGCTGCCCAGTTCGCGGAAGTCGATCGGGGTCGTCGGTAGGTTCCTATGACGGATGAGCGTGTAGACCGACAGGACGACGACCATCAGGAGACCGGGGCCCCAACCGGCGCGGAACATGTCCGTCACCGAAACTTCGGTGGAGAAGCCGTACAGGATCATGAGAATGCTGGGCGGGATGATGATGCCCAGCGTGCCGCCGGATGCCAGCACGCCGAGCGAATAGTGCACGCCATAGCCGTTCTTGACCAGCGCCGGGTACATCAGTCCGCCTATCGCCATCATCGTGACGATCCCCGATCCCGAGATGGAGGAGAACATCGCCAGCGCCAGGATCGTGCCGACGCCAAGCCCGCCGGGAAGGGGACTGGTCAGCGCGGTCATGACGCGCACCAGACGAGCTGCGATACTCCCGCGCGACATGATGACGCCCGCGAACATGAACATCGGGATCGAAAGCAACACCTCGCGATCGAGCGTGAACCAGAGGTCCTGGATCAGATATTCAGCCGAGCTGTTCGTCGCGACGTAGACGTGAATCAGACCGACAATGACCGCCAGTGTCAGGATCACGTTCTGCCGGAAGAACGTGAGCAGGAAGAAGAGCGGGACGAGCGAGGCGGCGATCACTGGGCGAGTTCCTCTTCCTGCGGACGCAGGGCTGGGCATGCGGCGAAAAGGCCGTAGCGAACGGCCGCGGAGAGAAACATCCAGATGAGCACGAGCTGGAATGGCCAGATGACGACGTTCAGGGAGACGTCCGTTTCGCTGACCAGATAGGTTTGCCAGACATAGTTGGCCGCAAACCACGCGAACACACTGCAGATGGCGAACGATATGACGTCCGCGAGACGATAGATGGCCGGACGCCAGGAGGCCGGCGTAAAGCCGTCGAATATCGTGACCCGGATGTGGGAGTTCGAAGCGACGCAGACGCAAAAGCCGAACAAGGCCGCGAAGGCCGTTGCGTAGACCGCGACGCGCAGCGATCCGAAGAGGCTTGAATGCAGGACTTCGCGCGCGAAGATATCCACCAGCAGCGCCGCTGCGGTGAGCAGGAGTCCCGCCACCGCGATGGCCTGTTCGATACGCGTTAGCTGCTTCAGGAAACCTGCGGCAGCGGACTGAACTCGCGACATTACGGCTCCTCCCGGGCGGCAATGGCCGCTACCATGTCGAACAAGGCTTGAGTGACCCTACCGGAGCGCCGGCGGGTCAATCCATCATTTGCGTGCATATCCGATCAACGTTTCGTCCGGCACGTCTTCGAGATTGATAACGATATTGTCCGGTGTGCGGCAGGTCATCCACACCAGTTCGTCAGTGGTGCTCATGTTGACCTCGACATGCGGCATATGCGGCGGGACGAAGACGAAATCGCCCTCTGTCATATCGACGAATTCCGCGTAGTTCTCCCCGAAATAGATGCGGCCATGACCCTTAAGGACGTAGCCGCCCGTCTCGGCTTCTCCGTGATGATGGGGAAGTGAGCGGAAGCCCGGCTCATTGCTTACCTTGCCGAACCAGATTTTGGTTGCCGGGGTGTGCTGGGGGCTGACGCCCGAAATCCGTACAGCGCCTCCGGATTGTCCGGTGTCGTGGCTTTCCGCGTTCTTCCGCGTCACGACGGGCACTACGCTCGATCCGCTCATGATGTCCTCTGCGTCAATTATTGATGAGCCGCCCGAAGGCGGCTCAAAGGTTGCTGTTTGGGTGCGGGAAAGATCAGCCGCCCGTTTTCGCGAACTCGGCCTTTCCGGCCTGGATCGCATCGTAGAGACGCTGCGCATCCGGCCCCATCCCGGCGAGCAGCTCAGGGACCTTGTCGGCAATGCTGCCGCGCCAGGCTGCGTTCTGCTCTTCGGAAAGCTCATGGAAGGAGCCACCCAATTCTTCATGCTTCTTGCGGGCGGCCGCTATGTCTTCTGCGTAAACCGCGACCAGCTCCTTCGAGGTAGGAAGATCGTCAGCGACGGCCTGACGCTGCTCGTCGGTGAGGCCGTCATAGAGCCGCTTGTTCATGAAATAGACCCAGGCGGCATGGAAATGGTTGGTGTTCACGAAATGCGGCGCGGACTTCTGGGCCGGTGTGGTCACGTAAAAGGGCAGGGGGATGTCCGCCGCGCGCACGAGGTTCTGTTCGAGGCCCGGCCAGAGTTCGCTGAGCGGCAGCTGGACCGGGTTCGCCCCGACTTGCGACCAGAACAGCCGGGCGGCTGGGGTTGGTGAAACGCGAACCTTCACTTCCTTAAGCGAAGTGACGTCGGTGCAGTCGAACTGGCAGAATACGCCGTAATAGCCAGCGTCGCCAATCGCGAGGAGCTGCAAACCCTTCTGGGCGAGTATCTCGGCCAGGATAGGCTTGACGTTCTTCTCCATCACGTAGTCGCGCTGTTCGTTGCTGTCCCACAGGAAGGGGAAGGCAAGGACCGATGCGTCCGGAGCAGTCGCGCCGATACCCTGGCCCGAGGTCACGCCAACTTCAATGCGCCCGCGTACGACCTGCTGCACCATCTCCTGCTCATTGGAGATCGACTGAATCCGGACCGAGAATTTGTCCCCGCCGGCTTTCGTCATACCAGCCGCGACCATCTCGCCCATCTTCATGAGACCGGAGCCCGGAGCTCCGACGGTGCCCAGCTTCCATTCCGATTGAGCATAGGCGGTCGTCATCAGGGCTGCAGACAACGCGCCAGCCAGCAGACTGCCGGTCAAAACCTTCAACATGCATTCCTCCCTTTGAAGCAGATCCATCTCCGACCGCGTTTGCGATGCAGGCGAGGGGAAATCTGTACGAACGTTTGTTAGTATAAAACTTGATGCTTGTCCACGGTCGTCCCTACCTGGTGTTGTATCAGGAACCGGTTTCGTAGCCGGGGCGTGGGATGAGATCGATCGCCATGCGGCTGAAGCCTCCATCGACGGTCAGTTCGGCGCCGTTCACATAGGCCGACAAATCGGATGCGAGGAAGAGAACCGCGCCGGCGATGTCGTCAGGCACACCCGTGCGACGGCTTGCGACCGTCGCCTCGCGTCGCTTCGCGAGTTCGGCATCGCTGTAGAACGCTGCGCTCAATGCCGTGCGGATCATGCCGGGATGGACGACATTGCTGCGGATTCCGTCAGACCCCCACTCCGCTGCGATCGTTGCCGACAGACCGCAGATGCCGGCTTTCGACGCACTGTAGGCGCCGCCGCGCGTCTGGGCGAATTGCGACGCTATCGAGCCGACGTGAACGAAGACACCTCGACTCGATGTGCGCATGGAAGGTCCGAACACGAGCGTACTGAGGAACGCACCAGTCAGGTTGACGGACAGAACGGAGTTCCACTGCGCGAGCGACAGTTCGGCCAATGGCGCCGGACGGAGGAAGCCTGCATTGTTTACGACGATCCCGGTCTCTCCAAGGTCGGCAGCGACAGCTTTCCCAGCCCGGCGAAATGAGCCTTCGTCGGAAACGTCGCAACGGAAGGCCTCACCGGCGCCGCCGGCCTTGCGGATTATGTCGATCGTTTCTCTTGCTGCTGCGAGATCGATATCGAGCGCAGCGACGATCGCGCCCTCCGCCGCCAGGCGCTGGGCGATGCCGCGGCCGATTCCGCTGCCGCTTCCGGTGATGGCTGCGACGCGGCCGACGAGTAGCTTTTCGGCCATAATCAGGCTGCAGTTTTTACGGAAAGGCGCTCAAGTATATGGCGCATTTCGTCTCCGGCGCTGTTGAAGCCTCGCGCCGAGCTGAAATCATTGATCCGTGCCCAGCATTCGGCGATCGCCTCGGGCGTCGCCGACCGGCCGAGGAGTGCGCCCCGGCTGCTCACGATTCGGACGGCCGAGATATAGCCACCGGCCGTCGAAACGATGTTGCCGGACTCGGTGAACTCGTCGCTGCACAAGTGAACTACGGCCGCCGAGACAAGCGCTGGGTCAAAGGCGTTCCTTGTCGCTTCGTCCATCACCGTTTCGGTCATCGGCGTGGCGGCCATCGGGGAGAGTGTGTTGACCGCGATCCCGTATTTCGCACCTTCCTGCTTCAGCGCGTTCATCAGGCCAATCAGGCCAGCCTTTGCCGCGGCGTAGTTGCTTTGACCGAAATTGCCGAAAAGGCCCGAATTCGATGTGGTGAACACGATGCGTCCATGGTTGTGCTCTCGCATGTGAGCCCATGCGGCCATGGTGCAATAGGCTGCACCACCAAGATGCACCGCGACCACGGCGTCGAAATCGGCTGCCGTCAGCTTGGCAAAGCTCCGGTCACGCAAGAAGCCGGCATTGTTGACGAGGATGTCGATGCGGCCGAACTCGGAAACGGCCTGTGCGACCATCGATGCGGCCTGTTCTGGATCTGAAACGGACGAGCCGTTGGCGACGGCCGTGCCGCCTGCCGCGCGGATTTCTGCTACGACAAGGTCGGCGGGACGCTCAGCGGCCCCGTCGCGAGCCGGGGCGAAATCGTTCACCACAACCTTTGCTCCGCGGGAGGCCAGGGCCAGTGCGTGACTGCGGCCAAGACCGGAGCCCGCTCCGGTTACGATGGCTACGCGGTCGTCAAGGCGGATCATCATGTTGTGGTTATCCTTGTGTTGAAGCTAATGCCGTGCCGGTTGAGACTGATGTCGCGCGCTGGCGTTGCTCGGGAGCAGGCATCGAACGGGCGATTTCGCGCATGTCGTTCTTCAGGAGCTTGCCGTTCGCGCTGCGGGGCAACCGTTCGGTGGTTAGCGTTAACGTCTCGGGTACCTTGTAGTCGGCGAGGAGCGTGGCGCAGAACGCGCGCAGCATGTCGTCTGAAATGGCGCCATGCGCGACGGATACGAAGGCGTGCACCCGCTCGCCCAGAACCGGGCAGGGACGGCCGACGACGGCGGATTCGACCACGCCTTCGAACCGCGAAAGAACGCTCTCGACCTCGGCGCTGTAGATTTTGTAGCCGCCGCGATTGACGACATCCTTGATGCGGTCGTGGATACGCAGATACCCGTCGTCATCCATCGAACCGATATCGCCCGAGCGCCAGTACCCGTTGACGAAGCCCTCTGCGGTCGCGTCCGGATTGCGCCAATAGCCCGGCGATACCATCGGCCCTGCGATCCACACCTCGCCGGCCTCTCCACGCGGCGCCTCGCGGCCGTCTTCGTCCATGATGAGAAGATCGACGCAATGCAGCGCGCGGCCGACGCTTGAGGCGCGAGACAGGCCTTCGCCCGGGCGCAGCATCGCGGCAGGAGAGCAGGTTTCCGACGCCCCGTAGCCATTGACGAGCTTCAGGTGCGGCAGCTTTTCCGCAAGATCGAGGATCACGCCCTCCGGCATCGGAGCGCCACCATAATTGCCGACGCGCCAGGCGGAGAGATCGGCCGTGTCGAAGCTCTGGTCCAGCAGGCATAGGCTGTACATTGCCGGGACCATGACCGTCTGCGTCATGCGCTCACGGGCGGCCATTTCGATAAAGAGCCCGGCACGGAACGTCTCGAGCAGGAGGATCGTGGCGCCGGCATGGATTGCACCAATGACGCCCATGAGGAGGCCGGTGACATGTGTGATTGGGGTGACCACGCCGATGCGGTCGGCCGACGTGATGCCGATGTTGCGGTGAAAATGCTGGCAGGAATGTTCGATGTTCAAATGGGTGAGCATCGCGCCTTTGGGACGCCCCGTGGTCCCTGAGGTGAACACGATCAGCGCAACGTCATCCTCGCTTCCGGGAACATGACGATCGTTCTCCGACCCTTCACGCACTTCCGGAAAGAGGGAGGTGGATGCGGGTATCACCAATGTTCTGCACGCGGATGGAAGGGAAGCGCTTTCCGGTACTTCGTTGGTCAGCCGGTCGTCGTGAACGATCAGGGCAGCGTCGCAATTCGTCGCGATATAGGCGATTTCGGCCGCCTTGAGGCGTGTATCGACGGGTACGACGATCGCGCCGATGCGGAAGGCGGCGTAAAGCACGACGATATATTCGGGACGGTTGCCGCACAGGAGGAGAATACGCTCGCCCGGCAGGATGCCGAGGCTGTGCAAGCCCGAAGCCACCCGGGCGACCTCTCCAAGCAACTGGTCGTAGGAAAGCCGACGGTGACCGAATATGACGGCATCCGCGCCACCGTTTGCGGCTGCGGAGCGCACAAGCGCCGCGTAGCTGTCGCCAAGCCGATCGACAAAGCAGCGAACGATGCGTTCCCCATGCCGTTCGAACCGGATGGCTGTTTCGCGCGACATGGATGGGATACTCCTCAAGGCAGACTGCCAACCTGCCGCGGTTGACCGAGCGTCTTTCACGTTCTAACTAACAAACGTTTGTATCAAAGGTCAAGACGGTCGACCCGATCAAGGGAGCATATACATGGTTGGCAGCGGTTCCAGCGTCAGTCCGAGCAGCCCGCGTGACGTGGAGTTCAATCTGTTCGAGGTGCTCGACACCCAGTCTCTGGTGAGACGCGAGCGCTTCGCGGAGCTTGACCAAGACCTCTTCGCAGCGGTGCTCGACACGGCGCACACGATCGCCGATGCGAAGTTCCACAGCCACTACAAGCTCGCCGACGAGAACGAGCCATCCTTCGATGGAGAACGGGTGAAGACGCTCCCAGAGACGAAGGCAGCAATCGATGCTTTCATCGAGGCGGGATTCTTGAAGGCCGGAGCCTCCTCGGAAGAGGGGGGGCTGCAACTTCCCTTCAGCGTTGTGCAGGCATGTTTTGCCTGTTTCCAGGCCGCCAACGTCGCCACGACGTCCTACTGCTTCCTCACCGCCGCAGCGGCCAACGTCATCCGCCTTTTCGGGTCGCAAGTGCAGCAGCGGCGTTTCATGGACCCCATGCTCGATGGCCGGTTCCTTGGCACGATGTGCCTGAGCGAGCCGCAGGCAGGTTCGGCGCTTTCAGATATTCGCACGGCTGCGCGCCAGCGTCCCGACGGCAGCTACTCGATCCGCGGAACGAAGATGTGGATATCCGCCGGCGACCACGAAATGTCGGAGAACATCGTCCACCTGGTGCTTGCCCGGATCGATGGGGCGCCGGCCGGGGTGAAAGGGATCTCGATGTTCATCGTTCCCAAGCGCAGGGTCGATGACGCCGGTGCCGTTGGAAATCGCAATGGCGTCCGGCTGATGGGCCTCAACCACAAGATGGGCTGGCGGGGTGTCACCAACACCGTGCTGAGCTTCGGCGACGAGGATGACTGCGTCGGCTATCTGGTTGGCGAAGCCAATCGCGGTCTCGAATACATGTTCGTCATGATGAACGAAGCGCGCATTTCGGTCGGGCTCGGCGCGACGATGAGCGGCTATGCCGGATATCGCTACAGCCTCGATTATGCGCGCAATCGTCCTCAAGGCCGCCTCCCGGACGCCAAAGACCCGCTGTCGAAGCCCGTCATGATCGTCGAGCACGCGGACGTGCGCCGTATGCTCCTCGCGCAGAAATCCTATGTCGAGGGGGCGCTCTCGCTTTGCCTCTATGCGGCGCGGCTGGTGGATGACCAGCAGACCCATCCCGACGATCAGGCACGCGGCGATGCTGAACTCTTGCTCGAACTGCTGACGCCTGTGGTCAAGGCGTGGCCGAGCGAGTTCTGCCTGGAAGCCAACAAGCACGCCATGCAGGTGCTCGGCGGATATGGCTATACGCGGGACTATCCAGTCGAGCAGTTCTACCGCGATAACCGCCTGAACGCGATTCACGAGGGCACCAACGGCATTCAGGCCCTGGACCTTCTCGGCCGCAAGGTGCGCTTTCGCAACGGCGCCGCCCTCGCGGTCTTCGAGAAGACGGTCAAGGCCGATATCGCGAAAGGCGCTGAGGACAGCGCAACCGCTGAATATGCCCGGGCGCTGGAAACGCATCTTCTCGCCGTCGTGGATGCAACGCGCAAGGCGCGGGCGCAGGCCGACATCGACATTGCCGGCTATCTGGCGAATGCCTCCGCTTATTGCGACCTGTTCGGCCATCTTACCGTCGGCTGGATGTGGCTGCGGCAGGCAATAGTCGCGTCAGCGCGCCTCGCGGAAGGCAACCTGTCATCCGACGACGAGAACTTCTACCAGGGCAAGCTGGCCGCGTGTCGCTATTTCTATGCCCATGAGATGGGCCGGATCGACAATTGGCTTGCGATCTTCTCGCGTATGGACAGGACCACGCTGGATACCCGGCAGGCTTGGCTCTGAGACGAACCGGCCCCGCATTCACGCGGGGCCGCTGCTTTCAACGCAGCACGACGAGGCCGCGATCGAGTACGATGCGGTCACCGACCCTTGCGCGGAACGCACCACCCTTGGCATCGCGCCACATCTCGGTTGAGATCGTCTCGCCCGGGATGACGGGCGCGGTAAACCGCGCCTCGACATGGGCGACACGGTCCGGCTGATGCTCGCAAAGCCCCTTCACGATCGCACGAACCGCAATCGCATAGGTGCATAGCCCGTGCAGGATCGGGCGTTCGAAGCCGACCGAACGGGCGAAGTCGGGATCGCTGTGCAGCGGATTGCGGTCGCCCAGCAGTCTGTAGATCAAGGCTTGACCTGGCAGACTTTCATAGATGACCACAATGTCCGCTGGACGCTCCGGAACCTGCAAAAGCGCAGGCGGGTTGCCTGCCGGCCCCCCAAAGCCGCCGTCGCCGCGGGCAACGACCGTGGAATGCAACGTGGCGAGGGGCTGGCCATCCTCGAGGTCGGTGAGATCCGTCCGGACATAGAGGACGGCGCCGCGCCCTTCGCCCTTGTCGAAGGCGTCGACGATCCGCATCGTGCTCGACAGGCGGCCCGCAGGCTGTAGCGGCTTGTGCAGAGTGATCCGCTGCTCGCCATGGACGACGCGGCTGACATCGATGCCCGTCGTCGGCAGCCACGTATCGTCCCACGCAATGACCGTGGCCATGCCGGGAAGCGCCTTGAGGCCCTTTTCGGTCACGAAAGGAAGCTCGGACCCATCGAGGGGATCGCGTCCCATGCCGGCGCCGAGCCCGTAGAGCATCGTCCGCGTCTCGTCATAGGAGAAGGTCCGGACCGGAAACTCCATCGAGACGAGACGGTCGGCATTGAGGGTTGGGGCACGGTTGGTCATGGACGCTCGTAGGTATGGAGGGTTGCGAAGAGCCGGGGCGGAAGGCCGCGGATAAAATGGCGAATGTCGTGACGGATCTCGGCGCGACCACGGTCGGACTCGAAATAGCCGTTCATCATCGCGTCGCGGCTGGGGAAATGAAGAGAGGAAAACCCGCCAAAATCCGGACCGTTCATCATCCGCTTCAGGACGAGGAACTGGCTGTAGGTCTCTGCGCCGACATGGATGCGGACTGCGAGGTCTGCATGGATTTCCCGCCAACTCCGAAGAAGTGCGGTTCGCGGAAGATCCTCGTGGAAGAAGAGCGGATGCATCATGTGAATGCCGGCCTGGCAGCCGTGGGGTATCGGCCTTGATCCGCCCTTTACCCTTGTCTCCTCGACCTCGAAGGCGTGGGCAAGGTCGAATCCGCCCGCGGCCTGCACGCGACGGACTGACCTCAGGAGGCTCGGCTCGTCCCTGAAGTCGCTGCGCAACACGATGTCGTAGGGCGGCGAGAAGTCGTCGCCGTCGCGGTACAAGCCTAGCTCGCGCGGCTCGTTCTGCCCGACAAGGATCGAAAGCGAACCCGGAGCATCGTCGTCAGCCAGGATAGCGCCCGCCAGCGCCCCGACATCCAAGCCACGCGCCGCGAGGCGCTCTTCGCTTGAACCGTCTCGCCGGAACAGCACGATGAAGCTCATGTCCATCCTCCGACATTGACCGTTAGCGCTCAACCCGCTAGGTAAAAAACAAACGTACGTTTGTAAAGGACTAGCCCTCTTGAGCCAGCTTTTCGTACCGCTCTCCTTGCGCGAAGTGACGGTGCCCAATCGCATCGTCATGTCCCCGATGTGCATGTATTCGTGCGAAGACGGCATTCCCGGCGACTGGCATAAGGTCCATCTCGCAAGCCGCGCTGCCGGCGGCGTCGGCATGGTCATGCTGGAGGCGACGGCCATCACGCCTGTGGGCCGCATCACGCCCGGCGATCTCGGCCTGTGGTCGGACGCTCATATGAACGCCCTCAAGCCCATCGTGGAACTTATCGAGCGGGAGGGCAGCGTCCCGGCCATCCAGATCGCACATGCCGGCCGGAAAGGCGGCCGGACGATCCCCTGGCAAGGCAATTCGCCCATCGCGGAGATCGAGTGGGGGAAGCTTCCCGCACCGAGCGCCATCCCGTTCCAGGACGACTGGAATACGCCTGAGGCGATGAGCGAGGAAGCAATTCTCAACCTGGCCGAGGATTTCGCGGCTGCGACCAGGCGTGCCGTAAAGGCAGGCTTCAAGGCTGTCGAAGCGCACTTCGCGCATGGCTATCTCGTCCACCAGTTCTTCTCGCCGCTCGCCAACCATCGAACGGATGCGTTCGGGGGATCGCTTGAGCGGCGGGCGGCGGTTCCACTCATGATCGTGCGCGCCATGCGGGCTGCTCTGCCCGATGACCTCCCGCTGATCGTGCGCCTGTCGATCATCGACTGGGCCGAGGGCGGCATCACGCTCGAGGACACCATCAGCCTCATCTCATGGATGAAGCAGGAAGGCGTCGATCTCGTCGATTGCTCGAGCAGCGCCGTGGTGCCGGGCGAAGTCATTCCCGTCGAACCAGGATATCACGCGCCGATGACGCGCACGATCCGCGAGCGCACCGGCATGATGACCGGCGTGGTCGGGCTCATCACCGATCCGCACATGGCGGAGGGCTTCATCGCCGACGGCACCGCCGATCTCGTATTCCTAGCGCGCGCGTTGCTGCGCGATGCCTACTGGCCGCGCATGGCTGCCTCCGTGCTTAATGCCGAAAATGCGATGCCGCTGCCGATCCAGTACCGCCGCGCCGTATCGCGCATGGGCGGACGCACGCAGTGGTGAGCCGGGAGGACAGGCCGTGACACAGACGACGATCGTAAGGCGGAGTTCGTTTCTTAAGCGCAATCCGGCCCTGATGCCCGCGGCGTTCAGCGCGCATTACGAGACGTCCCACGGGCCTCTGGCCGCAAGTTTGCCGGGCTTTCGCAAGCACACCTTGCGCTATGTGCAGAACCACGTCGAGCACACCGATGGCGTCGAACCCCTGTTCGACGGGATCACGATGACGACGCAGGTGCCACGCGAAGATTATTCGCGCGGGTTCTTCAGCGAGCCCGACTACGAAAAGGTCAAGGGCGACGAGTTCTACCTGTTCGACATGAGCCGGACCGTGTCCGTGCTAGCCGATGTTCTCCACGGGCCGGTGGCGCCGCGAGCGGGCAGCAAGGCCGTGTTTCTGGCGGGCAGCGGCTGGCAGGCGCCTGACTGTTTCGCGCTGGATGGGGCGCTCGACTATTCGCTCGCTCGCATCGATCCGGCGAGTGCGTCGGCGCTCGGCTTCCACGGGGCTGCCTTCAACCATCCCTACATAATCGAGGCCTGGTTCGAGACGCCGGCGATCCGCAACGAGGCGGTGGCTCGCGCAGACCGGTTTGGAGCGGGCGCTGCGGCCATGCCCGTGCGCGAGGTGCTCATATTCGGGCCGGAGAAGCCCTGGGCGCCGGAAGCCGACGGGTGACGATCGAACCCAAGATCATCTACCTTGCCGACCGTAAGGCCGGACTGAGCGACGAGGCGTTCGTGGATCGTTGGTCGGCGCATGGAAAGCTCGCCATGAGCCTGCCGATCTGGCGCAACATGAAACGCTATGCGCAATGCGATCCCGTAGCGATCAACGGGCTGCCGAAGATCTGCGACGGCATTGGGCTCGTTTGGTATCGCAGCCTGGATGCGATGGTGTCGATCACGGCTGAGCCGGCGCTTCGCCAGCCCCTTCTCGAAGATGAACTGCGGACCTTCTCCTGCCATGTGCGCGAGGTCGCCATGCTGACGGAGGAAGAGGTCCTGGTCCCCGGGCCAAGAGGCGGATGGAAGCTCTACGTCTTCGATCCCGGCTGGCAGCCGCCGGTCGATCTCGCGGTCCGCGAAGGCGTGCGTGCCGCCGCCGTGAGCCGGCTTCTGTCGAACGACTACACCTCGTCGAGCCGCTTGTCCTATCGCAGCGTGCTGGAATGCTGGTTTGCCGATCGCAGGAGCCTCGAAGCGGTTGCCGATGCCTGGTTGCCGACAATTCGCGAAGGTGGACGGGTAGCTGCGGGCGCGTTCGAGCGCCCGCTTTTTGGTTATGAGGGCCTTGCCTGATCAGGCAGGCTTGAAGACCGGCACGGTGAGCCCGTCTTCCCTGCTCTCGAACGCGACGACGACATCATCGCCGACGGAAAGCGCGTCCATGTCGCAGTCGACAATGCTGGTGAACATCGTCACGCCTTCGCCCAGCGTCACATAGGCGATGGCGAAAGGTGGTGCGGCGCGGCGCATGACGGTCCAGGAATAAATCTTCCCCTTGCCGGAGGCCTCGACCCACTCAGTGTCGAGAGACCGGCAATGGGGGCATTGGGCGCGCGGATAGACATGGGCCTTGCCGCAGGAGCGGCACGACTTGATCATGAGCTTTCCTGCACGGGCAGCTTCCCAATAGGTCCGGGTTTCTGCATTGATTGCCGGGTGGTTCATGGCTTCGCCCATGGTCAGAGCCTTTCCAGAATGACGGTCGATGCGGCGTGGCGTGTGCCGAGCCAGCCACCGGTCGCGTTGGCGAGCGCTATGTCGCAATTGGCGACCTGAACCGCGGGATGCGCCTCGCCGCGCAACTGGCGGACAGCCTCGATGACCTTGGTCATGCCGCCGCGGTTGGCCGGGTGATTGTTGCAAAGCCCGCCGCCATCGGTGTTGACCGGAAGTTTGCCGACGCCGGAGATCAGGTTCCCATCGGCCACGAAGGCGCCGCCCTTGCCCTTTTCACAAAAACCCAGATCCTCGATCTGCTCGAGCACCGTGATGGTGAAGCTGTCGTAGAGCGAGGCGTATTTGATGTCCGTCGGCTTGACGCCGGCCTGCTCGTAAGCGGCGGCGGCCGAGAAACGCGTCGCCGAATAGGTCAGATCGATCTGGCCGCCGTTCTGGTGCTTGACGCCGTCCCCGACGCCACGAATGCGGATCATCGGGCGAGAAAGGGACCTTGCGACTTCCGGCGATACAACGACGATCGCGCCGCCGCCGTCGCTCACGACGCAGCAGTCGAGCCGGTGGAGCGGATCGGCGATCATCGGCGACGCCAGAACCTCATCGACCGTGACGACGTTTTTCAACATTGCATTTGCATTGTGCTGGGCATGATGGGACGCAGCCACCTTGATCCAGGCAAGCTGTTCGCTGGTTGTGCCATACTCGTAAATGTGACGTGTGGCGCACATGGCATAGGTGTTGATGACCGCGCGGCCATAGGGGTGTTCGAACGGCACATCCGGAAGCGACCAGTCCGGTGCGGGATCGGCGGCGGCGCCGCCGGTGCGCGGGCGGCCGGCAAGCGTGATCAGGGCGACGCTGCAGCGTCCGGACGCGATCGCATCGACGGCCTGCCCGATATGCGTGACATAGGCGGAGCCGCCTGTGTCCGTGGCCCCGATCACCTTCAGCTTCAACCCGAGATAGTCGACCAGCGAAAGCGGATAGAGATTGGTGTTGTCGCCGGCGACGAAATAGCCGTCGACATCATCGAGCGTCAGGCCGGCATCGGCAAGCGCGCCGGCGGCCACCTCGGCATGAAGCTGCGCCAACGACTTGTCGGGTGCCTTGCGCGTGGGATGCTCGAACACCCCGGCGATATAAGCGCGATCGGAAAAACTCATGCAGGATCCCATCAGGTGATACTAACGAACGCTTGTTCGTATGTCACGGAAAGGATTGCGTCAACTGCGGCCCTTCGGCGGTCGCTTCAATTCGTCGCTGGTCGCGGCGCCACCATGGCGTGGATAAGTTCGGCATAGTGCTCTGCGATATCGTCGGCGCTGCGACGACCGGACGGGTCAAACCAGTTGGGAACGGCATTGAGCATTCCGAGGATCGCGAAGGCCAGCATGTGCACATCCTGAACGTGGAACAGGCCTTCCGCCTGGCCCTGCCGCAGGATCTCGATCAGATGCTTTTGATAGCTGTCGCGCAGCGTAACCATCCGGGCGCGATTTTCGGGCGAGAGGTTGCGCAACTCCATGTTGCCGATGAAGACCTCTTCCTTCCGGGACGTGTGGAAGTCAACGTGGTTGCGGATGAAGGCGTCAAGCTTGTCCTGCGTTCCGCTGACAGGCCGTACCTTATCTTCATAGCTTTTGACGAGATCACTCATGATCCCGTAGAGGATCTCGAACAGAAGCTCCTGCTTGTTCTCGATATGGTTGTAGAGCGAGCCGGCCTGTATCCCGATCCGATCCGCGAGCTTGCGAAGCGTCACCGCGTGATACCCGAACTCCGAGAACATCGAGATCGCGGTGTCGTGTATGGCCTTCTGCGTGGAGTCGCCGCGCGGCGCTGCTCGACCCGGTCCCGAATCCTGTCCGGTTTTGGATGCTGCCGGCAAGTCAACCATATCGTTTTCCAGAAATCCCCGCCCGCCGATGGCATGAAGAGCCAGCCCTTGCTATCGCATCGTTCGGCGTACTTTAACAAACGATTGTTTGCAACAAGCGTACGCAGTCTGGAGGATAGACATGGACAAGCCTACCATCGAGCTCTTCGGGTCGCCTACCCCCAACGTTTTCAAGGTGCTCATCGTACTCGAGGAGGCTGGTCTGCAATACGCGCTAAAAGCGGTGGATGTTTGGAAAGGCGAGCAGTTCGAGGACTGGTTCGTTGCGCTTAACCCGAACTCGAAGGTGCCGGTGCTCATGGATACCGCAGGTCCGGCCGGCGCTCCCCACGTCATTTTCGAATCCTGTGCGATCCTCCTTTACATCGCGGAAAAGACCAATATCGGGATTCCTCGGGATCCCCGCCTGCGGTCTGACGTGCTGCAATGGATGTTCTTCCAGGCGGCAAACCTCGGCGCGATGGGTGGGCAACTGAACCATTTCCACTTGTATGCGCCTGAGGATCAAGACTATTCCCGAAGCCGATACCGAACGGAGATGGCCCGGCTTTTCGACGTGATGGAGCGTCAGCTCTCGAAAACCGCCTATTTCGGCTCCGATTCGTTTTCGATCGCCGACATGGCGATCTATCCGTGGATCCTCAACCTGAGAGCCAAATACTCAGAGACGATGCCGTTCATCCACCCCGCCAGCCCGAACCATGGCGCACTGGCGAACTGGGTGGAGCGCTGTGCCGCACGGGCGGCCGTCCGGAAGGCGCAGGCGACATTCTTGGCGATCAAATCGACCCTTGCGATGGCCACTGCCGAAGAACGGGATCGCATCTTCGGCCGCAACGCCTTCGCGCGCGGCTAGGTCCTGCCCCAGGCTCTAACGCAGAAGATAGCCACCATCGATCGCCAGTGTGTGGCCGGTGACAAAGCTGGATGCCGAGCCGCTCAGCCAGATCACGGCATCCGCGATTTCCTCCGGCCGTCCCAGCCTGCCCATAGGGTAGGCGGGGGTATAGCGGTCGCGCATCGTCTGGACGTCGCCGGCATGAGCAAGCATCAACGGCGTCTCCGTCGTGCCCGGCGCAACGGCATTCACGCGGACGCCGCGTGGCGCAGCCTCGAACGCGGCCGCCTTCGTCATTCCGATCACGGCATGTTTGGAGGTCGTATACTGAAGCGCCCCGGGGCCGGTGGTGAACCCCATGATAGAGGCCATATTGACGATCGTACCACGTCCGGCGGTATACATCGTTCGCAAGGCTTCACGCTGGCATAGGAACGCACCTGTAACGTTGAGGTCGAGCACGCGGCGGAACTCGGCCTCGCTCATTTCGTGGGCCTCGCAGGCCTGGCCGCGGATGCCCGCATTGTTGAACAGATGATCAACCCGGCCCCATCGAGAAAGGACCGCCTCGAAGGCGGCAATCACCTCCGCCTCACTGGTGACGTCGAGCTTCAAGGGGAGCACCTGGCCATCTGCGATCGCGGCCGCCGTTTCGCCAGCCGCCGCCATGTCGATATCAGTCACCGCTACCCGGCATCCCGCCCTTGAAAAGGCAAGCGCGGTCTCCCTTCCAATGCCCGAACCCGCGCCTGTGACAAACGCGACAGCGCCTTGCTCAATCATCGTTTCATTCCTCCCAAACTTGTCCTTTTCCGCAGGGTGGCGCAAAACCAAGCTCCGACCTGACCAGCCCCAATGAGCAGCCGTGACATCGTCAATTCAGCCAGTCCGACCGCCTCGCAAAGCCAAGCCCGGCACAAAATCGAGTCGCGTTCTCGCGGTTCTGAACCTCTTCTCGGTTGAGGCGCCCGTATGGACGGTAGAAATGATGGCGGGTCCTATCGGCGCTGCGCCAGCCTCGGTCTATCGCTATGTGCGCGATCTCTGCGATGCCGGGTTTCTGATCCAGGCCGCCGGCGGTGGCTATGTGCTCGGGCCGCGCTTCATCGAACTCGACCGGCAGATAAAGATAGCCGATCCGCTGCTCGGCATCGGGCCGAGGGTGATTGAAACCCTTCGCGGACCCGAGGTTGGCGCGCAGCTTCTCTGCAGTTTCTATGGAACGCGCGTGCTTTGCGTCTATCAGGACCGCGCCGACGAGCGGATCACGATGAGCATGGAGCGCGGCCGGCCGTTTCCGCTGTTCATCGGCGCGCCCTCGCGCATTATTCTCGCCTACCTGCCGGCGTACCACCTCAAGAGCCTGTTTCTGAGCCACAGCCAGGAGATCGAACGAACGGGCCTTGGCGCAACCTGGCGCGAATTCAACTCGCGGCTCAAGGCCATCCGCAAGCGCGGCGTCTATGTCGGCAGCGAGATCGATCCGGAACTGGTTGGCGTTGCTGCGCCCATCTTCCGCACACCCGGAACTGTCATAGCCAGCCTGTGCATGGTGCGCCTCCGGTCCGAAGTGGACGACACCGTACTGTCGGTCCTCGAGGAAAAGGCTCGTGTGGGCGCGCACTCCATCAGCGAACAAATCCAGGCCGGCGAAGCGCCCCTCACCGTACCCGCCTACGCTGCCGCTCATCAGCCACGCTAAAGCATGTCATGATCTTTCAGATTCACTCCGCAGGCTTTAGCTCCTTGATTTTGCGCATATCCTTATCCCGAAACCGCTACTCCCTTTCGGGAGACGTGCGCTAACGCAGGGGCGAAAAAGCGGTCGGAACCAGAATGCGATTCTCCATCTCCGCGATCATGGGCGTGCAGACGCGCAGGTATTCCTGCCATTGCGCCTTGCCGGCGAGTTCGGTGCGACGCCTTGCGCGATCGTCCAGGCTTTCATAGCCCCACATATGAACGATTGTGCTCAGCGCACCGATCTCGGTTGTAAAATAGCCGATCAGGTTGCCCAGGACCTGCTTTTGCAGGTCGAGCCCCATGGCTTCGTATTTCGAGAGATATTCAGGCAGCTTTCCGGCCTGAATGCGGTAGATTCGTTCCTCGACAATCATCTTGAAACTCCCTCAGTCGAGCAGCAGGCGGGCGGCTTCGGTGGCCGGCATTCCAACTCTGACGCCCTTGGTGGCCGCCAGGTGATTGACCGCGCTGATGACGCCATCGAAATAAGTGCTGTGCCCGTCGCCCATCCGCGCGGTCAGGGCATCCACTGACGCGCCCGCAATGCCAGCCTCCGCGGCGGGCTCCAGCGCGGTGATCCCGGAATCGTTCTTGCCGATGCCGCCGTCGGAACAGATGAAACCCCATGGCGCGGAATCGACGATGTATCCCACCACGCTTCTTCCCGTATGCCCCGCCGTGCAGAGAACATTTCGCCTACGGTCCTCCTCGCGCGCGAAGGCGATGGAATCCGTGCACACGATGCTGCGGCCGTCTGCGTTGGTGTGGATGACCTCGCGTCTTTCCTTGTCGGCGAAGCGGTCGGTGGCGTCCCTGCCTCCGAGTTCGTGCAGCAAGGCCGCCGCAGCAGCCACAGTCATTCCGGGCCTGAGGCCCAGTCCCTCGGCGAGCTCGTTCACGCGGCTGACGATGCCGTTCTCATAGAGGTCAGTGCCGTTGCCCATCTCTGCGGTCCGCACGTCGGCGGCGGCCGCGGGTATGTCGAGCGCCTCGTAGAACCAGAGGCCCGCGACGCCTGCGCCATCCTTGCCGATGGCGCAATCGAGCCCGATCGCGCCGCGCGGCCTGGACCGCGCGATCATTCGCGCGCACAGGACACCCGCATAGGACGCGGCGACGACCACATCCTTCGATGCGCTCTCATCGCCATAATGGCCCGGCACGAAGGTCGCCGAATCGAATGTCAGGATACGCCCGCGCTCCTCATCGCGAACGACGCGGATCGCGTCACCCAGTTTTGCACCCGCAGCCATCGATCGTCTCCCAAATTTGCCGTCGAAGCGCTATACCGCCATATTGTGCAATTTTGCAATATGTGAGAATTGGCTTCGATTGCGTGGGAGAGGTCGGTGAGCGAAATCGGGATTGCTGACGAGTATGATGTCGTCGTCATAGGCGCCGGGGCAGGCGGCATGGCCTGTGCCGTCACTGCTGCCGTCCGCGGCTTGTCGGCTATCGTTGTCGAGAAGGAACCGGTGTTCGGCGGCACCACTGCCTATTCCGGCGGCTATCTGTGGGTTCCGGGCCATCCCAAGGACGGAAAACCTTTTGATCCCGAAGAGATTGAGGCCGCCCGCGCCTATATGCGCCATGAGGCCGGCAATGCCTTCGACAGCGACCGCACGGACGCCTTCCTGGCCAATGGGCGCGGGATGGTCGAATTCTTCGAGGCCAATACCGAGGTGCAGTTCGTCGACGCGCCGGCCTTTTCCGACTATCATCCCGATGCGCCGGGCGGGCGGGCGGGCGGACGATCCATCCTCACCGCTCCGTTGCAGGGGCAGCGGCTGGGCCAGGACATCAAGCGCCTCCGTCCGCCGCTCTCGACCATCACCTTCGTGGGCATGATGTTCAATTCCAGCCAGGAGGTGAACCATTTCTTCAACGTGACGCGGTCGGTGAGATCGGCCTGGCACGTGACAAAGCGATTGGCCGCGCACGGTCGGGATATGGCGCTGCACCGGCGCGGGATGCGGCTGACCAGCGGTAACGCGCTTGCCGCGCGCCTCGCCCTGAGCGCCGCACGCTATGGCGTTTCCATCCTCACAGACAGCCCTGCTCGTCAGTTGCTAAAGGACCACGGTCGCGTCGTGGGGATCGAGGTCGGCACGCCGGAAAGCCCGCGCGTCATCCTCGCCAGAAGGGCCGTCGTGCTGGCCTGCGGTGGCTTCCCACAGGATCCGTCGCGGCGGCAGGCCACGTTCCCACATGCTCCGACGGGACACGAGCACGTTTCTCCAGCGCCATCCGGCAACACGGGCGATGGTCTGCGGCTCGGCGAGGCGGCAGGTGGCGCAGTGAGCACCGATCTTCCCAACGCCGCCGCCTGGATACCGGTATCGCGTGTGCCGAAACGTGGCGGGGGCCATGCGGTGTTCCCCCATCTGATCGATCGCTACAAGCCCGGCGTCATCGCCATAGGGCCTGATGGGTGGCGCTTCGTCAACGAGGCCAATTCCTATCACGATTTTGGGCAGGCCATGATCCAAGCCGCCGGCGGTGGCGATTGCCATGCCTGGCTCGTCTGCGACCACAGGGCGTTGCGCAAATACGGTCTTGGCTTCGTCAAGCCATTCCCCTTGCCGATCTCCCATCACCTCCGGTCAGGCTACCTGATCAAGGGTCGCACCCCTCGCGAACTCGCGATGGCGGCGGGCTTCGATGCGAAAGTCTTCGAGATCCAACTCCAATCCTTCAATCGGGAGGCCCGTCACGGGCGAGATCCTGAGTTCGGTAAGGGTGACACGGCCTATAACCGCTTCCTGGGAGATGCGAGTCACAAGCCCAATCCGTGCGTGGCTCCGCTCGAGCAGGGCCCGTTCTATGCGATCCGGCTCGCCTTGGGCGATCTAGGCACTTTTGCCGGACTGCGCACCGATGCCAAGACGCGGGTGCTCGATGCAAAAGGCGATCCCATTCCCGGTTTGCACGCGGTCGGCAACGATGCGGCCAGCGTCATGGGCGGCGCCTATCCCGGTGGAGGCATCACGCTCGGTCCTGCGCTGACTTTCGGATATATCGCCGGCAACGTTCTCGCCGACAATCCCTGAGTCCTGCCAAGACAAGATATCGGAGGACAAGCTCATAAAACTCGCAAGCTTTCGCGCCCCCCCTCGGAAACCCGACATTCGGCCTGCTGATCGAGACCGGCAGACAGGATCGGCTTCTCGATCTGGGAAAGCGGCTTGGCGGCGTCGCCACACTCCGCGGCCTGTTGGCGCGGGCCGACTGGACGAGTATGATTAAGGCAGTCGGCACTCCGGACACAGACTACAACGTCGAGGAGGTCGCATTTCTTCCGGTCATTCCCGACCCCGACAAGATCCTTTGTATTGGCATCAACTATGCGAGCCACGCGAAGGAAACCGGGCGCGATACGCCCGAACGGCCCATGATCTTTACCCGTTTCGCCAATTCCCAAGTCGGTCACAAGGGCGCGATGGTCCGTCCTCGGGTTTCCGAGCGGTTCGATTTCGAGGGCGAGCTTGCCGTCGTGATCGGCCGATCGGGGCGATACATCGAAGCCGGCGACGCTCTCGATCACGTGGCCGGCTAAGACTGCTGCAACGACGGCAGCATTCGTGACTGGTAGCGGCACAGCACACAGTTCACACCCGGCAAGAACTTTCCCGCCACCGGCGCCCTCGGGCCGTGGATGGTGACCCCTGACGAGGTCGGCGACATCAGGACCCTGTCCCTGGCAACCACGCTCAATGGCTAGGTGATGCAACAGGCGACCCTGGACGACCTCATTTTCGATGTACCGGCGCTCATTGCCTATTGCTCCCAGTTTACGATGCTGGAGGCCGGAGACGTCAGTATCACAGGTACGACCGGCGGCGTCTGCGCCTTTCGCGAGCCGCCCGTCTGGCTGAAGCCAGGGGATGAGGTTTCTGTGTCGATCGACCGGATAGGCAGGCTCACAAACGGCGTTATCAGCGAGAGCCTGGCTTAACTTCACACTTTGGCGCGAAACGCCGCTCCAATGTTGTCGCTTGGCACTTGCACGCAAGAATGCGATCATTTTTCCTTGAGAAGGCAGTTAATTATGAGAATTCGTGCATTGATATTCTCAAATTAACTGCATCTCTATGGAATCCCGTTCGCGGGACGCGGTGATGAAGAATGGCATTTCATGCGCGGTCCGTGCGGCGCAAGCGTGCGTTACCGATGTGCACACTCGTCAGCCGCATTCTCGGCTTTGGGGTAATGGAACGATCGCGTCATCCGACGGGCAGTTCTCTCGGGTGAGCGCAGAACCTTCCGCGATATCCTCAACTCGCGGCAGATCTCCTTGATCGTTTTCCCCCGGACCAGCGAAAGCCGACGTATCTTCGCTATCGTCTCCACAACCAACATCCAAAACAAATGCCCCCGATGAACCTGAAGGCAGCGTGACAACCCTGCGTTACAGAGGGCCTTTTTGGACGCCGATCACCCCTTAATTGGAGTGCGCCCCTGCGGGTGGACACTGATCAGGGTGCTGTTTTGCCAGTCTGCCGGATGTGTTGATCCTCGAATTGCTGCGGGCTCAGATAGCCGAGCGCGGAATGAAGCCTGCGTTTGTTGTAGACCTCCTCGATGAAGCGGGGAAGATGGTCGACAACCTCCTCGAATGTTTCGAAGGCCATCGGATAGACCGCTTCGACCTTCAGCGTTTTCATGAAGCACTCCGCGTTGGCATTGTCGTAAGGATTGCCTCTGCGACCCATCGCGCCGATCAGACCTTGGCCGTGAAGAAGCTGTCGGTAGAGTTCGGCCGCATATTGCGAGCCGCGATCGGAATGACGGATGCAGTCTGGTGGTGGCTTTCTGCGGTCGATGGCAGTTCTCAAGGCCGTAACCGTCAGGCGTGCATCGATCGACCGGCCGATGGCATGGCCGACGATCAGGCGCGACCAGGCGTCCACAATGACGGCGACATAGATGAAGCGGGTCGGCAGCGCGACATAGGTGATATCGCTGACCCAGAGCTGGTCCGGACCAGTAGGAGCGAGATCTTTCGCCAGGTTCGGGAAGATCGGACCGCCATGATTGCTGTCGGTGATGGCAACGAAGCGCCGCCGGATCCTGGGCTGCAGATCGTGCTCGCGCATCAGGCGGCGGATCTTCTTATGGTTCACGACAATGCCCTGCTGGCGCAGGGCTGCGCCGACACGGCGGTAGCCATAGAACTCGAACTCATCGCAGATCGTGAACATGGCTTCCACGATTGCGGTGTCGTCGGCCGGCTTTTGCGGATGATCATAGCAGGTCGAGCGCGCGATCTCCATCAGCCCGCATCCTTCGGTGACGGAGATCCCGTGGGGCCGGTGATCACGGATGTAGTCCCGCTTCTGGGCGGCGGTGCGCTTTTCAGAGCCCCCTTTAGAAACTCCAGCTCCAGAGCCTGCTTGCCGACCAGCCGCTCAAGGGCGGCGATCCGGGCTTCGTATTCCTGGATAAGGTCGGCCGCCTGCGCATCGTCATCGAAAGCGCCTTCCTCATATTTCCGCACCCAGACGCGGATCAGGTTGCGGGTGACATCGTGCCGTTTCGCCAACCCGTGAAGCGTCTCGCCTGACAGATACTCCTGCGACACCTGCCGCTTAAATTCGATGCTGTGCGTACGATTGGAGTGCGCCCCAGAGGGCGGACACCGGTCAATGCTGCGATGGAGAGCTTCTTCTCGTCCATAGAAAACCGAGCGGACCGCCCCGCAAGGTCTACAGGACGAGGGATGACGACAGGGCGGATGTGTTCGACTACATCGAGCGCTTCTACAATCCTGTTTCATAACACCCATCTGTCTATGCCGTCGAAGAGAAGAGGTTTTGTTGATCGGGATGCGATCCCGCGGGGTATTTGGCGTTCCGCCGGGCGCGATGAACGATTCGTTGAGCGGCTGGCTCGTCAAGCGTTGATCGGCTGAAGATCCACGGGCCATCCGGCAAGGGATGAACGCCTTTGATCTCGCCCGCTTCGGCGGCGACCTGGAGCGTCTTCGACGCCACGCCGAGAAGGCGGGCCGCCTTGTTCAAATTGAGACATGGCTCTGTTCCGTCGGCCGCCGGCCGGAAGACCGGAATCTTGTGATGGGATCTGAGTGCAGTGACACGCTCGCGTGTCCATCGATTGCCGTGACCGGTCACCAGTCCGTCCGGTTGAGGATGCCGGCAATCAGATCATCCCTGGCGATGAGCACCAGTTGGCGGACGGCCGCAATGATATCGGCGGAGGTGCTGTTACGCTGCCCGCGGCGGCGCTTTGGTAGGCGCAGTTCGGTATGGACACTGCCAATCCAATGAACCAGCAGAATGATCTGCGAGGCTGCGTCGTCGATATCGGCGATCACCTCGTGGATGAGGTGCGCACGCTGCGCTTCTTGAGCCTCGCCTCTGTCGTCGGCGCCGACCAGACAGCCCGTAGATCTTCGGCGAGCGCTGCGATCTGCATTGCCGACAGAGCTGACGGTTGCGGTGTCGAGGCGTCGTGCGCACCAATCCTGCGCTCGATCTCACCGACAAGGGTGAGCGCTCGGTGGTCCCACCGCAACTCCAGTTCCGCCGCGACCAGCCGGTTCTCGGGATCGGCAGCATCATATTGCCGGAATGCTCGATCAGCGGCATAACGCGCCGCCTCCAGATCCCGTGTCAGTGCGTCGCGGACCTGGTCGCGGCGGCTGGTCACTTGCGTCTCAGCCTCGACGGCCGCCGTAATCGCACCCGGCTCGACGACCTGCAGAAGCGCTTCCTCAATGGCGTCATCGACGCGCAAGCCGCCAAAGGCAATGCAGCGCGGTTCGGCATTGTCCATCCAGCCGCGACTGCAGCTGTAGCGGGAATCTGGTGCTTCGTTCCCGAGTAGCGGAGCGTCAATTTGCGCCCGCAGCGCCGGCAACGGATCAGCCCGGCGAGCGGCGCACTGCCGTGCTTGGGCGCGCCATGATGCCGACTGGTGGGCACATTGCTGCTGACCATGGTGCGGATCGCCTCGGCCTTCCCCCAGATGACATACCCCTCATGAGCGTTCGGCATCAGCGCCAGCCAATCGCCCCGCGCCTTGCACCGGGTCTTTGCGCCGGCAGCACCATAGCTCATTGCGGAGGAAGTCTTACCATAGGCATAGGCGCCGCCGTAGATCGGGTTCTCGATCATCCGGTGGATGGTCGCATAGTTTGGGCGTCGCCAGGCAATATCTCCGCTGTTCTGCTTTACCGGCAGGTCGAGATCATGCTCATGGAACCAGAGTAAGGCCTGCCGTGCGCTGCCAAGCTGGACAGCCTTGTCGAAGACCAGTGTGATCGCCTCCTGCACGCGGCGATCCGGGTCCTTCTCGAAGTGGTCGCCCGCCTTCACGAAGCCGACCGGGGCAGCGACAATGAGATCGCCGCGCCGGGCCTTCTGGTAGCGGGCGGACAGGGATCGTTGGCGCAGAAGATCGAGTTCGTACTCGTTGAGGCTGCCCTTCAATCCCAGAAGCAGCCTGTCGTTGCCCTGACGTGGCGCGTAGACCGTCTCCTGGTCGACCAGCACGGTATCGACCACGCGGCACATCTCGATAAGCTGCTGCCAGTCACGGCTGTTGCGAGCGAAGCGCGAGACTTCCCGCGGCGCGACGGCGCCGACCTTGCCGAGGCAGACCTCGGCCACCATCCGGTCGAAGCCAGCGCGCGCGACACCGCCGGCCGCCGAGCGGCCAAGGTCGTCATCGACCGTCTCGATGCGAGACCAGCCGAGCACCGTCAGACGGTCGCGCATCGCATATTGCAGGGCGCTGCTCTCGCGGCTGTGCAGAACCTGATGGGTTGAGGACTGCCGCACATACAGGATCGCCTTGCGCTCCAGATGATGCGGCCTGATCTTCTCAGACATCATGACCCGCCTCCTGTCGTTCCGGAGCGCCGCCGCCGTCGGCATGGTCGAGGATCAGGCGGACCATCAACTTCGTCAGCGCCTGGCACGCCTCGCAAGGCAGCGCCTGCCATTGCGGCGTCTGCCCCGTCTCGAGGGCATGCGGATTGGAGAACAGATCGAACTGGTATGTCTTGGGCTGGCGCGGCATGGACATCTCCCCGATTCGCGTCGTGAGAGCCCGATGCTGCACTCGAATCCCGCACTTGCGATGGAGCGCCGGAAACAGCCGCTACGTCCTGTGGCTGCGTCGCCAAGGCAGCGAGCGCGGCGAGATCGACACAGGCAGCGGTACCAACCCGCCATGTAGCGCGGGCCGCCTTATCGTACATCCAGGCCGGAACCTCCAGCCAGCGATCGGACGCCCAACCGGAGACGGTGCAGCGGAAAATCTCTCCGCCGCCTTTCCCGATCACTTCATGGACCAGGCATCCTGTCCACGGATGCCACGGATAAAGAAGCTCGCGTTCCTTGGTCCCGTGGGCGTTCCGTTGTCGTTTTGTACAATCCCCGACGGAGGCACTCGACGCTGGGCTATCTGAGCCCCGTGGAGTTTGAGGAACACGCTATGTTAGCTTAACCTCGTGCCCGAAAAACCGGCAGCAGGCCACCATTGGACCCGTTTAGAACTGGACAGCTAGTTTGGCGTTGAAGCCATGCTCCTTAGCCTCGGAGGCGATTTGCCCCTGGTACGCCAGGCCGACGGTGGCTCGCGCGGTAAGGTGCATGTCAAACCCTGCCTCGATCAGTGCAGCATCCTCCGCAATCGGCGTTCCCTTGACGTCGAAGGCAGTACCTCCGGAATAGGCCAGGCGAGCCTCCGGCGTCACGTCGCCATAGGCATGCAGCCAGCCGATGCCGCCGTGCGCGGTGGCAGACATGGAGCCCAGTTCGAAACCGGACGACGCGCGAAGTCCGAGCGTGCTGAACGCGGTATCGGTGGATCGATCGGAACCGTGCAATGCCGCGGTCCCTCCCTTTTCCTGGAAGCCGTCCGTGTCGAGATGGACATAGGCGAGGTTCGCATAGGGTTCGAGCGCCACCGCAGCGGTGTCGATTCGATAGCCGAGTTCGCCGAACGCCTGGAATGTACCGGCATCGTAGCCAGACGATAGTGTATCCGAGAAGCCCGTGAAGGCGACTGCGCGCCGGGTATCGAGACGATACCACGAATAGGCGAGACCGGAACGGAAGCCGAGCCTTTCCCATTGCGTGCCTGCATAGGCGCCGAGATGGTAGTTGTTGCTGGAGCCCGACGACGATCGGCCGTCGATATCGAACGAGGTGCGGCTGTAGCCGGCGAGCAGGCCAAGCCGCCAGGTGTCGGCGACGAGCGCATCCGCTCCGGACAGGAAGCCGCCGGTGGAGTAGTCGAGACGCTCTGTCCCGCCGTCGCCGTCCAGGTGGCCCCAGGCCCCGAAGCCGCGGCCCCAGACCGCAAGCTTGTCCGTCGTCGCGGTAGCAGTCTCCATTTGGCTTGAACCGGGGGTAGAGACCAACGCCGACGAGGCGCCGACACCGGCGAATGCGGCGCGGATGCGTTCGCTGGCGGCATCGCGAACGAAATGGCTGTCCTCGATCAGGGCGCCGCTCGCCGAAGCATGCACTTCGCCGGAAAGAAGGTCGAACGCTGACCGGGACTCCCGCTCCGTCAGAAACAGGACATTGTCGTAGATGGCATGGCCGGAACCGAGGGCTTCCGTCGCGGTCGCCACGGATTTCTGGTTGAACGTGCCCCCGACATCGGCAAAGGCCACCTTGCTGCGGTCGACGTCGAGATAGACGTTGTTCGCATCATAGGCGAGACCGAAATCGATGAAAGGCGAGTCGGTATAAAGATCGCCCGTCAAGCCGCCATAGGCGCCGCTGACGCCTTGGGCAGCGGTCAAAAGCGTGTAGCGCGTATCGAGCGATAACTGCCCGGCACCCTCGCGGACAAGGTCAACGTTGGCGCCGTCATCGATGGCCGCGCCGCCGCTGACCGCGATGCGGCCGGTGGCCTTGTCTAGCTCCGCGCCCGGGGCGATGCCTGCCAGATAGATCGATCCGGCCTGCTGGACGAAGTCACCGTCGACCGTGAGCACCGGGGCAAGCTTGACGGGGTCGTTGACGCTTCCCGGCGCGACCGTGCCGCCCCGAGCGACGGTGAGCCCGCCGAAGACGCCGACGCCGGCCGCGACGCCGCCCTGCTCGACCGTGGTCTCGGCCGCCACCTTGCCGTCATTGGCGAACAGGCCCGAGACCGAGACCTTGCCGGCGAGCGTGCCCGTTTGGGAAAGCAGCAATGCCGCCCCGGAGCCAACCGTCGTCAATCCGGTAAAGGAGTTTTGACCACTCAGGGTCTGCATGCCGCCGAGCACTGATAGTTTTCCGCCCGCGTGCTGGCCGTCGGCGCCGATGTCGCCGATACTGCCGGCGAACGTGTCCCTCGCGTCGGTCAGCACCAGGGTGCGATCGAGCAGCAGGACCTCGCCGCTGCCACCCAGGCTGCGAATCCGCGTATCGTTGTAGGCGTCGGAAACACCCCATTCCTTCAGGAAGTTTCCCTTTTTCTGGAGGTCCAGGGTGCCATTGTTGACCACCCTGACGGAGTTCTCGATGCTGCCAGGGCCGGTAAGCTCGACGCTGGCCCCCTTTTCTATCAGCGTCTCTCCCTCGTAGGTGTTGGTCCCGGAAAGGCGGACATTCGCATTCTTCGCAATCTCCAGGTCGCCCGTGCCGGAAATCGCACCCGCGATGCCGAGGTAGCCGACATCGACATCATGCCCCTGTTCATCCTTTGCAGGAAATACGCTTCCCATTTCCGGGGTGATCTTGGTCAAACCTGGCAGTGAACCGCTGGCGGCGTCGGTGGAAAAATTGTCGGCCGTGACGAAATAGGACGTGAAAGCCGTTGCGCTATTTTCGAGGTCGTACATCACGGATTGCGATAAGAAAAAATCGATGCCTGATATAAAATTTATATAGTCGGCAGATGTATTCTCTTCATCTATGGATACGACGATATTTTTCAGCGTAACCGGATCGCCATTCGGCGCGGATATCGTCAGAGCCTCCAGATAATACGTGCCGGGAGAATTCTCGTTCTCCTTGAATTCGACACCCGATCGCTCGAGCGAAGAAAATTTAGACTGGCTCAAGAGAAGGGTTCCGCCCCCCGGCGTACCGGTATCGAGCAGGGCCGCGACCTCGTCTTCCCTGACAGCGTTTTCGTCGTCCCCGTCCCCGAAGCCCAGGCTATAAGCTCCTTCGTACTGCATGGACGCGTTCGCTTCCGATCCCGGAAAGATTTCCGGGTAGGTCTTCTTGTCGTCGTCGCTCTTCTGTCCCCAGTGGGCGAAGGACATATATTGAGCGCGAAGACTTGGATCGAGATTCACAATGACACAAGGGGAGCAGCCCGGCGTCGCTTCATTCGTGGCGAAGCCGGTATTCCCGTTGGCTGCCACGATGTAGCCGCTTGTCGTGGCGCCGCCGATCATGCTGGTTTTCACGCTTGTGCCGATCAGATAGTCGCCGGCGCCGAACGTTCCTGAAAATCTGCCGTCCTCGTCGGCGGGCTTGCCACTCTCTATACGATCCCGAGCATCCAGATCCGCATAGTAATATTTCTCTCCGAGAGGATTTCCATAGAGGTCCGTTGTATTTTCATTCGTCACAGGATCTTTGGTCAGGTTCAATACCAACCCTTCGGGGTCTCTGTAATCCAAAGTATAAATTATATCATCAATCCTTCCGGCCTCATATTCCCTTTCTCCAAGTATTGGCAAGGTTATGGCCTTGGATTGATCGTCCAGAGCTTTTGGGTCAAGGTAGGTCAATCGATCGAAAGTAACTTTTTGGATCAGGTACCCATAGTTTGAATCACCGTATGCATAGACATATTTCGGGCTTCCCGCGATCGATTCGACACCCGTGACTTCCGGACCGATCTGCGTATTGAACTGGTCCGATCCCGTATCGAACACGTATCGCTGAGCCTGGCCATTGTTGATGGATGTCCATATGCCAAGCCGGCTGACATAATGTTGGCTTTCGCCCGTGCCGTTGTCGGCCGTGTCATAGACGTATTCCAGGGGAATCCTGGTAGGCTCGTCGGCGAGTGCCGTGGTTTTCCAAAAGACAACGGTGCCAGCGGCGAGAAGCGCGAAAGGCAAGATCACGGTCGACATGGCGGTGGTCGATTTCAAGGTTGTGGAAGCGGGTCCGCAGGCGCCTGAAGGCCATATTGCGGTTGCCCGAACCAACGCCCGTGAAGTCAGGTGCCCGTCACAGACCATTGCGGGTTTCCTCTCGCGAGATGCGGTATTCCTCAAAATCTGCCGTCATTCCGCATCGTCCGTGTCACCGGGGTCGTCGACGAGGCAACCGGCGCCATGACAGCCCTGGTAGTTGCCATGCACGTCGAAGTTCGGCTCGCCTTCCCTGTCGAACTGAGGCGTGTTGTCGACCGTCTGGTCTCCGGCATCCGGGTTGTCGACCAGACAACCCGTGCCATGGCAACCATTGTACCCGTCATTGTAACGATAGTTGCTCGTCGTATGGGCATGCTGCCTGTGCTTGTCGCTGGCCATGCCCTCGACCAGAGCGCCCAGAACGGCGCCCGCCACCACCGAACCCGTATCATGGCCCCGGTCGTCATACATGCGCGCATGAGGATCGAAGTCGTCGCCGCGGCCGTAATGATAACCGCCGACATCGGCAAAAACCGCCGAGCAGCCCTGAGCGACCCAGATGTACTTGCTCTTCGGGTTGTAGCCCCAGGTGCGGTTGAGGATGCACGGGCTGCTCGATACCTGATGGATCAACTGGGGTTTGCTGAGCGGCCCGGCCCAGCATTCGTCATACTGATAGTGCCTCGACTGACACTCCACCGTCGCCCCTGCCTTGGCTTCGGGGATCGTCCACGGCGCAGTGCACGCGAGTGCAACAATCGCAACGTATCTGAGCATGACCTATTCCTCTTTGTTCGACCCTGATCCTGGACGTCAGTCGTTGATCGCAGTGATTCTGACCAGGTTGGCGTCGCCGACGCCGGAAAACCAGATTTCTCCGTCGCCGATGCAGACACCCTGCCAATTCGCGAAAAGCGTCGCATAGGATTGTTTGGCGACGGCCTGCTTCACCTTGGCCGTGACGATCTTGTCATAATCCGCAACGAAGTGCGCGGCGTCCCTGATCTTCACCGCCTTGCCGCCGATGCGCGCCTGAAACGGGTAGTCAACCATCGCGGCGACGGCCGCCTTGTCGTCGGACGCCACCGCCTTTTTCAGCGCGTCGAAGAAGTTCTGATACGGCGCATGCCCGCCGAAGAGTTCGTCGAACGCTTTGTTCACTTCGGCAACGCTCTGGGCGCCAACGGATGCGGTTCCCGCCACCGCCACGACCGCGGCCACGATGATTGCCAAGCCTACCTTACGCATGATCTATCCTTGTGCTTGAAAACGACGATCGAAGAACGCCATCGCAACCCTGCAAGATTTGCGAGGCAGGCTTCAGCCGGGCCGGCAGCACGAGGGTGATCAAAGCCTCCGACCAAGCAGGCATCCGGAAATCCCGTGATTTTCAAGTTCCCTGTCTGATCATCAACTGCCGATGACGATAGCGGCAAAATTTCCTGCCGGGTTGTCCGGTGCTTCCAGTTCCGTGGCACGGTTACGCGGAGAACAAGATCCTTGCGGGATTTCATGACGGAAAGTTCGATCCAGAGGATCTATTTGGAACGCTGTTCCGAAGCAGGGTGGTGTTTGCTTCCTCGCTTGAGGTTCGTCTCCTTGCAGGCGGTTAGCACACAGGGCCCCGTCAATGCCAAGTGCCCAGGTGCGCAAGCGGAGAAATTGCGGCGATTTCCTGCAAATATGCTTATTTCTTGTCATGTTCCGAAAGTCGCGCGGGAATCCGCCGCAGTCCGGGCTTTCGGAAAAGCCTTGTCACCTCAAGCCGTTACGCCTTTTGATTTGCGTCACTGTCGCTTATAGGTGCTTTATCGTTGTGTATGGGGGGCATGCCTTCGCAGCAGGCCGCCGCGCAGCCCGGGCAAGCCAAACGAAAAATGTCGAGCCTACTCAAAAGTGTTCCCGACTCGTGGGGTGCAAAGTTCGAAGGAAGCAGCGGCGCGGTCACACGGACCCAAACCGGTCCGAACGCGATAGAATTCACAGCCGCCGCTCATATGGCCCTGGTGTTGTTCACGCCGCAACCGGACCGCGAGATTGCGCTCAACAGCGATCGGAAATCGAGTTTCCTCGCCCCGGCCGGAAGCCTTGAAATCATTCCCGCCACAGCCGACTTTTTTGCCAGATGGCATTCGCCCAAGGAAAATCTCCTTCTGGCGCTTGGCCCTCACCAGTTGAACAGCCTCGCCGAACTGGAGTTTCAACGCTCCGATTTCGAGCTTCGACCTCCCAAGGAGGGCTTCATCGACGAGAAGGCTCGTATGATCGCACAGATGATCCGCGAGGAGTTCAGGAAGGAAGCGCGGCTCAACGATCTCTATCTCGACTCGCTGATCACCGTGTTTTCCACGCATCTACTGCGCGACCATTCCTCTCTTCAGCAGCTGCCCGTCGCATCTTACCGCGGTGGCCTTTCCACCCGGGTGTGGAAGGATATCGACGAATACATCCATGCCGGAATTTCGGATGATCTTTCCATCGAGAAGCTGGCTCGGCTGGCGAACCTCTCGCCCAGCCATTTCCTGCGCGCGTTCCGGCAAACGACCGGACAACCTCCGCATCAGTATATACTGACCCTTCGGCTCTCCCTGGCGGAGCGCATGATCGTCGAGACCGACACACCATTCGCCCAAATTGCGAAATTGGTGGGCTTCGCAAGCCACAGCCACATGTCGGCCACGATGAAACGACACAGATTGGTGGGTCCGAGCGACTTGCGTCGCCGGACTAGAACCAGCATTACAGTTGCGTTTTCAGAGGATTTCTGAATCCATGGGGTTCCATAATTCGGAGATGATGGATGACGGGATTGGCGATCGGGGCGACGCTCTATCTTTGGGCGTCTTCGTTGCGAGATGTGAAGACGCGTATGCGGCCGTTGTTCCGGCAAGCAAGAGTCGCGATCTCGGCTGGACAGTTTCTGGATGGCCTGCTTGGTGAGGAACGCCGCAAGACCGGGTGGATGCGAGCGGAAGCCGCCGGGGGGTGAGCTGGAAAAGCAAACGATCCGGTGAATCGTTTGCCCGGCGAACGGCCCGTGGCGGCAACAGGCCATTCTCGGCCGCGGGCATTGGGATGCAGATGCTGTGTGCGGCATCGTGCGCGATTACGCGTCGGAGACGCTGGCCGATCCTGATGCGGTGCTCGTCATCGATGAGATCGGGTTTCTCAAGCAGGAAGGCCTCATGCGGGGTCGGTCGGCAATACACGGGCTCAGCAGGCAAGATCACCAATTGCCAGATCGGTGTGTTCGCATCCTGTATGTCGCGGCACGGTCATGCCTTCATCGACCGGGCGCTCTATCTGCCGAACGCCTGGACGGATGACCGGGACCGTACGGACAGGACCCATGTGCCTGACAATGTTGGCTTTGCCACCAAGCCGGCGCTGGCGCTCGCCATGATCGAGCGAGCCATCGCGTCGAACATGCCCTTTTCCTGGGTTGCAGCCGACAGTGTCTACGGCGTCGGCGATATCGGAATGGCACTTAAACGCGCTGCCAAGGGCCATGTGGAGTTCCTCGACATTGGCACGAGCAACGGCATCTGGGGCAACGAATTCGGGTACGGAATGATGATCGGCGGGCGTCAGGAAACGGTGACCCGTCTTCTCCCAATCTTCGAGACCCTCGCGCCATCGCCGAGTACGGGCTGGGGTCTGGTCGGCCGCCACGGCTCGGGCCACTACATCAAGACTGTCCACAACGGTATGGAGTACGGCGTGCTTCAGGCGCTGGCGGAGGGCTTCGCGCTCATGCAGCACAAGAAGGGACTCGACATTCCGGCGATCATCAAGCTGTGGAACGGGGGCAGTGTCATGGGCTCCTTGAACTCGCCAGAAAGGCCCTAAAAGGTCTCGCATTTTTTGCGACCGCAGTCCCCAATCCGCATCTGCAATCGTCACAGTATCAGGAGACATATCGATATTGGCCGGCGCGGTCGGCGGTCTTCGCAAAATTGCCGTGAAGGAGCCGGGTAGGTGGGGATCGAGGCAGGGCAGGAGCGCATTGGAGAAGCGGTTTCCCACGACTTCGTGCGGACCGCGCTCGCAGCCCAGTCGGGCATGTGGCCGGAGGTGCGGATCGAGTTTGGTGATCTTGAACCGGGCTGGATCACGGCTGAGAGGCTTTTCGCCAGTGATACTGCGATCGACGAATATCTCGACTATCAAGGCTCCTTTCACCGCTGCGCTGACCGCAAGACCTGCGCGGCGGCCATGGTGGTGGACTACTGCTACATTTTCTCGATTGCGACTGTCCCGCTCTTCGCCGGCTTGGGATCGTCGCCGACCTGTCACCCTCCCAGTTCGCGCTGCAATTCTATACCGCGCCGTTGGAGCATGACGGCCGCGTCTTAGAGGTGAGACGCGCCCATGTCCGCCATCTGTCCCCCGCTTTCTGTGCGGGCGGCAAGGGCAATACTTTCGGTACCGATACGACGGCACTGCCGGACTTCGACCGGTGCGAAGTCTATCGCCACGCCGCAGAGGCGCATCTTCGTCCGCTTGTCACCCAACTCCACGCCAGGACTGGCCTGCCGCGCAACGCGCTTAGGCGTCTGGGCGCGGATGCGATCGCCGGCCGTTTCCTCGACGCCGGCCGGCGCTTTGATCGGCTGGAGCAGTCCAAGGCGTTGGCCATGACCATCCTCAAGCAGCCCGGCTCCCCGCTTTTCAATCGCCAGCTCCACTATTTTGACCTGACGTTGCGCGACGAGGGGCAGCGCGAACTGCTGTCCTGGACGTTTCGCGCGCGGGGCGGCTGTTGCCGCTTCTACACCGTGGAAGGCGGCAAATTGTGTTCGACCTGCGTTTTGAAGAACGCGGCCGAGCGCGACAACGAACTGCTGGACGCAATGCGCCGCCGCTTCGGTTCGCCAATCGATAGCGCAGCCTGAGTAAACTTGATATTTAGACGCAAGTTTTTTCAAGGCGACAATCCCAAACCGCGATCCGTGATCGTCACAATGGTGAGCGGATAAAAGAACCCGCTCGAAGTGATCGACTGCGGCGGCTTGAACGCCGCCAGAACGGGGGTTGTAGTGGCTGCACTGGGACTGACGACAACAAAACCCGGGAATGTGCCCGGTCGGTGGAGTTCCGCCCTTCTCGCCGGCACCATACTGGCTTTCGGCTGGACAATTCCGGCCGCCGCACAAACCCCAGCTCCCGCGCAGACCGCACAACAATCCATTACCGTTCCCGCCGGCCCGCTAACCCCGGCTCTCAATCGACTAGCAGCGCAGTCGGGTCTGCAAATTCTGTTCGATGCCGACCTCGCTAGCGGCAAGTCCACGCGCGGCGTCAGCGGCAATCTCACGCCTGCCCAGGCGCTCGACGCCGTCCTGGCCGGGACGGGATTGAGCGCTCGCTTCGCCGGCGGCAGTCAAGTCGTGCTCGGCATCAACACCGCTTCTGCCGACAGCGTTGCCTATACCACCGGCGAAGATGGAGCGACGATACTCGATCCTATCGTCATATATGGTGCCAAAAACGCAACGACCCTCGATGCTACGACCGCGAGCGTTGGCATTGTGACCGCCAAAGACATCGAGGACGGCGAAATCTGGAATACGCGGGGCAGCTTTCGGCGGCTTGGGAATGTGCAGGCCAGCGCAACGGTCAACTCCGGCTTTGTCATTCGTGGCATGAGTTCCGAAGGCTTCGTGCCTTCCGGCGGGCCGGCCGGCTCCCTCTATTTCGATGGCATTCTCCAGACCCGCTACAATTCTCGTTTCGGTGCGAGGAACCTCTGGGATGCCGAGCAGGTCGAGGTCTACCGCGGCCCGCAGTCAACGCTGTCTGGCCGCGCTGCCATGATCGGCGCGATCTACGTGAAGTCCAAGGATCCGACCTTCGATAAGGAAGTTGAACTGTCCGGCACTGTTGGCAGCAATGATCTGGTGGGAACTGGCTTCGTCGTGAACACGCCTGTTGTCGAGGATCAGGTTGCACTGCGCATATCCGGCGCGTTTGAGCGTTTCGAAACGGACGTGGACTACTCGAACTTCCAGCGCTACGCCGGTTACGACAAGCTGATCACATACATCAGCGGCACAATCCGCGCCAAGCTTCTCATCACCCCGACCGAGATGCCGGACACGCGCGCCCTGCTGACCTATTCTTACTCGAAGGACCGACCGAACGACCGGCTGGTCGGCCTCTATGACGGGCGCGGCGACTTCAACAACAACCCGGATACCTATACGGAATTCCGGGCCACGGAGGTCCACAATGCCGGCCTGGAGATCACGCACGATTTTTCCGATGCGCTGCGCTTCACCTCGTTGACCAGCCTGTCATACGGCATCAACGAGCGCAGTTCTGTCGATGCGGACACACCTGGTTACGTCACCGGCATCTGGGGCACGGATGACGACTACATAGCCACCCAGGAGATGCGCCTGAACCATAAGGCCAACCGCTGGAAGTGGGTGGCGGGAGTGTTCGCTAGCCGCCAAGTCTTCAAAGGCGCGTCGCATTTCATCGCCGAGCCCTACCCTGACTATTATCCGGGCCTGATCTACCAGCTCGACGACGACCAGAACCGCGAGACGTCGAATCTGGCGATGTTCGGCGGGGCGACCTACGAGTTCGCGCCGACCTGGTTCGTCACCCTAGGGGGAAGGCTCGACTATCTCGAGGAGTCGAATACGGAGCTGAACTCCCAGGTCGTGTACGGCAAGCCTAGGTGCCATGCTGCCAATGTCGGGGCCGCAGGCCCAGGCGGGCGAGGCGGCCCTGGCCGGCGCCAAAGTCGCGATCGAAAGCTTCAACAAGGCGGGTGGGATCGGCGGCCGGCCGGTTGAACTCACTGTCGCCGACGACAAGGGCAACGCCCAGGGCGCAGTCGCGGCACTGCGCGACCTGGAAGGCAGCGGCATCAATCTCATGATCGGCGGCGCACAGTCGCCGATGGCGCTCGCGATCATGCCGTTGCTTCCGGAATCGAACATCGCCTGTCTCGGCAGTGCGTCGGCCCTGTCGGTCACGCACGAGAATTTCTCGCCGAATTTCTTCCGGACCCATCCGCATGCGGGCATGATCTACCGTGGCCTCGGGCAGGTGCTTGGCGGGAAATTTCCGGACGTCGGCAAATGGGCATCGATCTGCTTCGACTCACAGGCTGGACGCGATGCCGCAGCGGCGTTCGAGGCTGGCGTTCGCCAGACATCGAAGGCCGAGATCAGTTTTGCCGCGCCCGTGCTGGTCAGTCCCACGGCGCCGGACTTCAAGATCGAGATAGGCCAGTTCATGAACTCGGACATCGAGGGGCTCTATCTCGGCATCCTGGTCGGGCCGGCGATTGCTTTCCTGCAGCAGGCGCGTTCGGTCGGATTGACCAAGAAGCTGAAGGTCATCGGAGAGGGCGGCACGGATCTGGTAATCGCGCGAGCCATGAAGGAGAACACGCCGGACAACATCTGGTCGCCCGGCGCCTGGTATCCGAATTCGGAACCGTTCACGTCGAACGCATTCAGCCAGGAAGTCTATCGGCAATATGTCGCGATGACGGGCGACAAGTATCCTGTCGGCCTGACCGCCAGCATGGGGCATCGCCCGATGCTTGGGCTGCTGGAGGGAATCAAGAAGGCGGATTCGACCGAGACCGTCAACGTGATCGCCGCGCTCGAAGGCCTCACCTACGACACCATGACCGGCCCATACACGATCCGCAAGGAAGACCACCAGGGTCATGGCATGGCGGTCGTCGGCAATCTTGGGCCGGCGCCCGACGAACCCTTCTACAAGGTGAGCAATGTCACGGTCTACGACGAGGCAGCCGTCCTCGAACCGCCGGCACCGGGCGAGCCCTACAAGATGTGAGGCGGCATGGGCGAGGGGCGAGGGCACACCGCTGCCTTGTTCCGCTCGGCTTGAGCGGGCTCCTCGCACCAAGGCGATGCGTTCACGCAGGCAAGTGCCAGTCGAATGGCGATGAAAGGAAGACTGGATGAGCCGCTAGAGCCCGGAGACGAACGATAGCACCTTTGTCGAGCCGTCGCCGTTCCCGAAAGCCGCAGCGGTCGCGTGGCGGTGGCATGCCGAGCACGACATGCCGCAAGACGAACAGTGGATTGGCCCGACGCCTCGAGGCGCCCGACGCAACCGATCAACCGCGAACGACTGACGATGCGGCATCATACTACAAATGGAATCTACGGCGCAGCCGCTGGGCCTAGGCGTTGGGCACTGCCAGACATGCGCGCGCTTCCCTGAGAAGGATTTTCGGATGCTCAACTCCGGCTCGGATAGGGCGTCGCAGATCTTCGCCGCGCACGGTATCGACCTTGCTCGTCTGGCTGAATGGCTGGATTCTGTCGGCGTGGGCAAAGGCCCGATCCACGACGCGGTCAAGCTGCCCGGCGGCACGCAGAACATACTGATACGCTTCGCCCGCGGGGACGGCGACTTCGTGCTGCGACGCGGGCCGGTGCACCTTAGGCCAGAAAGCAACCGCACGATGATGCGGGAAGCACGCCTCCTGGCAGCGCTGGGGGACACGGATGTCCGCCACCCGCCATTCGTCGCGGGCAGCGACGATCCGGTGATACTCGGGGCCTCCTTCTACGTGATGCGCGCGGTCGACGGTTTCAACGCCACCGTCGATCCGTCCGACGAGATGCGGCGTGACGGCAGGATCCGCCATGCGATGGGGCTGTCTCTGGTGACGGCGCTGTCGGAGCTTTCCAGGGTGGATCCCTCGGCGCTCGGCCTTGCGGATTTCGGCAAGCTGGACGGTTTCCTCGAACGGCAGGTCGGCCGCTGGGCGGCACATCTCGACGGCTATGCGAGGCACACGGGATGGACGGGACGTGACGAACTCGTCGGCGTCAATGCCATCGGGAAATGGCTTGACGCGAACCTTCCGGGGACATTCAAGCCCGGCATCATCCATGGCGACTATCATATCGGGAACGTGATCTACGGTCCCGGCGGAGAAGTGACGGCGATCGTCGACTGGGAGATGGCCACGCTCGGCGATCCGCTTGTGGATATGGGGCGTATCCTTTCCACCTGGCCGGACAGGGAGGGCCGTGTCCCGATGAGCATGCGGGTGGAGCCGTGGGACGGCTTCCCCGACCGGGACGAACTGATCGAGCATTATCGACAGGTATCGGGACGCGATCTCGGCGACCTGAGGTGGTTCGAGATCCTGTCCTGCTACAAGCTGGCGATCATCCTCGAAGGGACTTATGCCCGCGCCCAGGCCGGCGAGGCGGATCTGGCGACGGGCCGGCGGCTGCATCAATCGGCCATCGCGTTGCTGCGCCGTGCCCTCGATTGGCTCGAGGATTGAACGCAGGCATCAGATCGAGAGGACTTTTTGGATGGACTTCGACCACTCTCCCCGCCAGCGGGACATGCTGGCGCGCGTGCGCACCTTCATGCAGGAGCATGTCGCTCCCGCGGTTCCCGCCTATTATGCGGAGCTTGCCAGGACGCGCTGGCAGCAGCCCGAAATCCTTCAGTCCCTGAAGGCGCAGGCGAAGTCAGCCGGGCTCTGGAACCTCTTCCTGCCGCCATCTCCGGAGCATGATACCGAGGAATTTCGCGGAGTGGGCCTGACCAATCTGGAATATGCCCCGCTTGCCGAGGAGATGGGCCGCATCACGTGGGCCTCCGAGGTGTTCAACTGCTCGGCGCCGGATACGGGGAACATGGAGGTGCTGCACCGATACGGCACCCTTGCGCAGCGTCAGGAATGGCTGAGGCCTCTTATGGCCGGGGAAATCCGCTCGGCCTTCTCGATGACCGAACCCGACGTCGCCTCGTCCGACGCTACCAATGTCCAGACGAGGATCGAGCGTGACGGGGATTCCTACGTCGTCAATGGCCGCAAATGGTGGACGTCGGGACTTGGCGATCCACGTTGCAAACTTCTCATCGTCATGGGCAAGACGGACCCCGAAGCCCCTCGGTATAAGCAGCAGAGCCAGTTGCTCGTCCCCGTCGATACGCCGGGAATCCGTCTGGGCCGAATGGTCACCAATTTCGGCTACGACGATGCCCCCACGGGCACTACGAGGTGACGTTCGAGAATGTCCGGGTCCCGGCCGCGAACCTGATCCTGGGCGAGGGGCGCGGCTTCGAGATTTCGCAAGGGCGCTTAGGCCCCGGCCGTATCCATCATTGCATGCGCATCATCGGCATGGCCGAGGTGGCGCTGGAGAAGATGGTGCGCCGCCTCCTCGGCCGGCGCGCCTTCGGCAAGATGCTGTCGGAGCATTCGGTTTGGGAGCAGCGTGTCGCCAAGGCCCGCATCGACATCGACATGGCGCGGCTGCTGACGCTGAAGGCTGCCGATATGATGGACAAGGTCGGCAATCAGGAAGCGCGGCGCGAGATCGCCATGATCAAGGTCGCTGCACCGGCGATGGCGCTCAGGATCATCGACGACGCGATCCAGTCGTTCGGCGCCGGCGGCCTCGATTCGGAGGCAGGCACCGCAGCCCTGTTCGCACGCGTCCGGGCGTTGCGCATCGCCGACGGGCCCGACGAGGTTCACGCTAGGACCGTCGCGCGGCTGGAATATGCCCGGTACGCCGGCTCCTCCGAGACCGGGCGTTAGCAGGCTTCGCCCGAGGTCCTTGGAGCCTCGGGACAGACAGCTGCGTGCGAATCGTATGCGCCTGGCCGCACCCGATGCGGTGCGCCGGCTTGCAATTCGGCTAGAAAGTTCGCGAAATCTTGACGCTGGCCAACAGCTTGGCCACCTCGCAGAGCTCCGAGGCGATGGTGTTGATCATGTCCTCACTGTGCTGTCCGGAGAACATGGTCGCGCTCAGCACTGCATCGACCTGCTCGCTTCCGTCGTCGATGGGCGTTGAGATGGTGGCGATGCCGGAGTTGAAGGACCCGGAATCGAAAGCCCAGCCCCGCTTTCCGGCGAGTTCGGCTTCGGCGATGAACTCGTCGAAGCCGATCGGCACTTCCCACTTCACACGCGAGAAATACTGCTTCAATTCGCGACTCGACAGACCGCCGCGGGCGGCCATGATCCGCCCCATGGCGCCGCCCAGGATCGGAAAGCGCACGCCCGGCTCGATGTGGACCCGGACGGCGGAACCATTGTCGAAATAGGTCACCACCATCATATGGTGGCCGGCGCGCCGCCAGATGACCAGTGTGATCTCGCGCAAGCGGGCAAACTCCTCGAGCAGGGGGCCGACGACGCGCAGGCTGCCGCCTGGAGTGAGATAGTTGCGCGCGATCGAAACCAGCCCCAGGTCGATCGAATAGGTTTTCGCCTTGGGATCGAAGCTAACGATGCCCTCCTGCGTCAGCGTGCGCAGGATGTTGAAACAACTGCTTGGCGCGATGCCCAGCCGTCGGGCCATCGTCGTCATGCGCAACGGCGTCTTCTCCTTGCACAATGTGTCGACGACGCTGGCCGCGGCGACCACGGCGCCAACCTGCTTGCGCGACGAATCGCTCACCTCGATCGGTTCGAAGACGCTGCGCACTTTGTCGGTGAATGACGGATCGGTCATGAAGGCTACCTAATCAACGCATCGATGCGGACATATGAACTATATCCCAGCGGAGGGCGAGCCGTGCAGCGCCTTCCCCATGTTGCTCACACCATATCCGCGCATCGCCGTTCGACCCCATCGCGATGTTGGAGGCGGAAAAGAGTGCCTGCGGGCAGAGCCCTCGGGCGCCGCTCGGCACGGCGGTCGCTGGCCGCCCTGAGGTTCTCCTGGAAGAACCGGTTACCGAGGGCAAGTCGTTGGAGCCGGCCAGCCCGCAGTTGCTGCGGGCCAAACCACACCGTCGTTGCAAACCAAAGGGAGCATGTCATGCCGTTATTCAAGGTGGAAACCACCTATCATCTGCCGGTCTATCGCCGACGCACATACGAGGCTGCAAATCCCGAGGAGGCTTGCCGGCTCGCCATCGACGACAGATGGGAGGACGGCAAGGAGGACGTCGACACACCCGGCGAGACCTATGTCACCGGCCCGTGGAGGGGACGCCGGTCCGGACCCCCATTCCAGAGCGATTTGAAGAAACCGTTCAGCGCAAGGCGGAGACGTTCGGCAGATTGCTTGCGCTGCTGAGAGAACCCGCGCAGAAGATGGGCCTGTCGCAGCATGATTTCGAGCGCTGGCTGCCGCGGGCACAGGCGGCGATCGCGAAGGCCGACACCATCGTCGCCGATGCAGGGGAGGGTCCGTGATATGGCCGCTCCCGATGATTTCAGTGCCGGTCACTATGCCGTGACCTACACGGTGCACAGCACCCGAAGGAACCTCTTCCACTTCGCGCCGGGACAAGAGCGTCAGCTCGCGACGCTTGTCAGCGGCTCGCGAACTCGGATTGCCGAGTTCGACGCCGATTGCGAACGGATCGTTCGCGCGCTCGCGCACTACGATGCGCAGAGCGCTCGTGACATAGCCCAAGCCTGCATTGAGGCTCGTCCGCGGGGCATATTATGACAAGCCGCATTTCGTGCCTGCCGAAGTCCGCGGCCCCGATGATCCTGGGCCTTTCGCCGCTTGGCGTGCGGCTGGTAACGCACGAAGTCCATCCGACAGCGCTCTTACTGCTGGAACTCTGTCGAGGAGTAGGAGCTACGCATGAGTTACCCGCCAGACCCGGCGACAATGGTATCGACAGGCGACCTGAAGCGACTCAGGCTGGGCCAGGCCGCCGGGGAACGCGTTCGCGTTGCCGGAACGGGGATGGAAGAACCGCCGTGGGTCGACGTGCTGGGCGTCGAGGTGGGTGGGGTGAGCGGTCTCGTTCCGGCGGTGGCCGCCTTGCGGGAGCTAAGACCTTTCCTGTCATTGGCGGATCAGCGCTGATGGCTTAAGAACCTGATCGTCTGGCAGAAGCAAGGAGCGTAATGGAGCACTACCCGCTATTGTTCATCGTGGCGCTGCCGTTTCTGGCAGGCATTGCGGCGGTGCTCCTCCCAACGGATTCGCGCACTCCTGTGACATGGCTCGCGGGGCTGACGACGCTCGCATGCACGGCACTGATCCTGTCGCTTTATCCCGCGGTCGCCTCTGGCGGATCGATTCGCTACGACATCACGTGGATGCCCTCGCTAGGCCTCGACTTCACGCTGCGGATGGACGGGTTCGCTTGGATCTTCGCCCTTCTTGTCAGCGCCATCGGCTTCCTCGTCGTCATCTATACCCGCTACTACATCTCCCCGGAGGATCCGGTCCGGCGCTTCTATCTGTTCTTCCTGGCGTTCAAGGGGTCGATGCTGGGCGTCGTCCTTTCAGGAAACCTTATCGTACTGGTCGTCTTCTGGGAGCTGACCAGTATCTTCTCATTCCTGCTTATCGGCTACTGGCACCACAACCAGAGAGCGCGCGACGGCGCTCGCATGGCATTCACGGTCACCGCCATCGGTGGCCTGGCGCTGTTGGCCGGGGTGCTCATGATCGGGCACGTCGTCGGCAGCTACGACCTCGACGTGGTCCTGGCGTCGGGCAACATGATTCGCTCCAGCGATCTCTACGTCCCGGCGCTGCTTCTGGTCCTTCTGGGCGCGCTCACGAAAAGCGCGCAGTTTCCGTTCCATTTCTGGCTGCCAAACGCCATGGCTGCCCCGACGCCCGTGTCGGCGTTCCTGCACTCCGCGACCATGGTCAAGGCTGGCGTGTTCCTGATGGCGCGCCTGTGGCCCGTGCTGTCGGGCACGCCGGAATGGTTCGTCATCCTGGGCCTGGCGGGCATGGCCTCGCTGGTACTGGGGGCGTACCTGGCGATGTTCCAGCAAGACCTGAAGGGAATGCTGGCTTACTCGACGATAAGCCATCTTGGTCTAATCACCATGCTGCTCAGCCTTGGCAGTCCGCTCGCAGCGGTCGCGGCGATTTTCCACATGCTGAACCACGCCACGTTCAAGGCATCGCTGTTCATGGCCGCAGGGATCATCGACCACGAGGCCGGAACGCGTGACCTTCGGCGGCTGTCAGGCCTGTTCCGCTACATGCCGATCACGGGAACGCTGGCCATGGTCGCGAGCGCCGCGATGGCGGGCGTTCCTTTGCTCAATGGGTTCCTATCGAAAGAGATGTTCTTCGCGGAGGCAATAGAGACCCATGAGGACTCATGGGTCGACACGATCGCGCCTTATGCGGCAGTGCTCGGGAGCGCGCTGGCCGTCACCTATTCCATTCGGCTCATTCACTCGATCTTCCTCGGCGCTCCGCCGGAGAGCTTTCCGAGGGAGCCGCATGAACCTCCGTTCTGGATGCGCTTCCCGGTCATGTTCCTGGTGATGGCGTGCCTTGTCATCGGCGTGGTTCCAGGCCTGACCGTGGGACCCTTCCTGCACATAGCGGTTTCGTCGATCCTCGGGGATGCGACCCCGCAGTACAGCCTGGCGATCTGGCATGGGTTCAACCTGCCGCTGGCGATGAGCGTCGCCGCCCTGGCGGCCGGGAGCGTCCTGTATCTCCTCATCGGGAACTATCTCGAGCGCGCGGAAAGTGCGCCGATCTTCGGCCGGCTAAACGGCCAGCGCATGTTCGAACAGGCAACGATCGCGGTCTCCTGGAGGTGGGCGCGCATCGTCGAGGATCTCTTCGGCACGCGACGCCTTCAGCCGCAGATGCGCCTGCTGGTGGCGGCGGCAATCACAGCGGGCGCGACCCCGTTTTTGCTGTCAGGCGTAGGGTTCGGATCCCTCGGGACGATGGACTTCGCGTTCATGGGCCTATGGTGCGTCGGCATGGGCTGCGCCCTGGCGGCCGCCTACCAGGCAAAGTTCCACCGCCTGGCGGCGCTCGCTTTGCTCGCATGCACGGGGCTCGTGACCTGCATCACGTTCTTCTGGCTCTCCGCACCCGACCTGGCTGCGACCCAGCTCGTGGTCGAGATCGTCACCACCGTCCTCATCCTGCTCGGCCTGAGATGGTTGCCCAAGCGCTCCGAGGCCTTGCTCGAGCGCCGCGGCTGGTGGGATCGGGTCAGGCGCGCGCGCGACCTGACGATCGCGGTGCTGGCGGGTGTCGGCATGACGATCATCTCCTACGCGGTTATGACCCGTGCGCAGGGAGACACGATTGCAGGCTTCTTCCTCGACAAGGCCTATTCCGAAGGCGGCGGACGCAACGTCGTCAACGTGATCCTCGTCGACTTCCGCGGATTCGACACTCTGGGCGAGATCACCGTGCTCGGCATCGTGGGGTTGACTGTCTTCGCGCTGCTGCGGCGCTTTCGACCGGCGCCGGACACCATCCAGCGCCCCGAGCAGCAGTTGATACAGCGAGAGTATGACGAAGCCGAGCCGGACAGGCGGGCGGACGCGACAGCATCCGAGTATCTCTATGTCCCGTCGGTGATCATGCAGTGGATGTTCCCGGTGGTGATCGTGCTTGCCGCCTACCTCTTCCTGCGCGGCCACGACGCTCCGGGTGGCGGTTTCGCGGCGGGCGTCGCCATGGCCGCGGGTTTCATCCTCCAGTACATGGCGGCGGGAACGGTGTGGGTTGAGCACCGGCTGCGCATCCTCCCAGTGGTCTGGATCGGCGGCGGCCTCCTGGTCGCGGCGCTGACGGGAGCGGTTCCGATGCTCCTCGGCAACGCCTTCCTGACGTCGTATTTCCAGTATGTCGAACTGCCCTTGCTGGGCAAGGTGCCGCTGGCGAGCGCCAGCCTCTTCGACCTCGGCGTGTTCAGCCTCGTGGTCGGGGCGACCGTCCTCATGCTGATTGCGATCGCGCACCAGTCCATCCGCCGCCTGCGCGCGGCACGCCAGGAGGAAGAACGCCATATGGAGGAGCGCCAAGCATGGAACTGACACTCGCCATCGCGATTGGCGTCCTCACCGCATCTGGCGTCTGGCTGGTGTTCAGGCCGCGCACCTACCAGCTCGTCATTGGCCTTTGTCTGCTCTCTTACGCGGTGAACCTCTTCATCTTCAGCATGGGCAGGCTGCGGGTTGGGGCAGCGCCCGTGCTCGCAGCGGACGGCTTTGCGAATCCGGCCGACTACGCGGACCCGGTCCCGCAGGCGCTCGTGCTCACCGCGATCGTGATCGGCTTTGCCACCACGGCCCTCCTGCTCGTGGTCCTGCTCGTTTCCCGCGGCCTCACCGGCAGCGACCACGTCGACGGGCGGGAATCGCACTGATGGATTGGGAAACACATCTGCTCGTCGTTCCCATCCTGCTGCCGCTGATAGCAGGCGCGGCCCTTCTCCTGGTCGACGAGTTGCGTCACACGCTGAAGGCGCTGGTAAGCATGGCCGCCACGTTGACCCTGCTTGTCGTGGCGATCGCCCTGCTGCGCATGGCCGACGGCCACGGCGAGGACACGCTGTCGATGTCCTACGCGGTCGCCAACTGGCCAGCGCCGTTTGCCATCGTCCTCGTCCTGGACCGGCTGTCGGCCCTTCTGCTGGTCACGACCTCCATCCTCGCCCTTGCCGCGCTGGCGTTCTCGTTCGCGCGGTGGGACCGGGCCGGACCGCATTTCCACTCGCTGTTCCAGTTCCTCCTGATGGGTCTCGGCGGGGCGTTCCTGACTGGCGACCTCTTCAACCTCTTCGTCTTCTTCGAGGTCACGCTCGCAGCCTCGTACGGGCTGCTGCTGCATGGCTCGGGACCGTTCCGGGTCCGCTCCGGGCTGCACTACATCTCGATCAACCTGGCTGCGTCGTTGCTGTTCCTCGTCGGGGTGAGCCTGATCTACGGCGTCACGGGAACACTGAACATGGCCGACCTGGCGCTTCGCATCCCGCAGGTGTCCGCCGGCGACCGGATGCTCCTGCAAGCCGGAGCGGGGGTTCTTGGGGTCGCCTTCCTCGTCAAAGCCGGCATGTGGCCACTCGGCTTCTGGCTCCCGTCAGCCTACATGGCCGCCGCGGCCCCGGTCGGAGCGATATTCGTGATCCTCACGAAAGTGGGCGTCTATGTCCTGCTCCGGCTTTCCCTGCTGCTCTTCGGCGGCGTCTCGGGCGAACTGGCGGGTTTCGGAAGCGTGGCGCTCCTGTGGGGCGGCATTGCGACCCTGATCTTCGCAACGTCAGGCGTGCTGGCTTCGCAGTCGATGGGCAGGCTGGCGGGATACAGCGTCATGATTTCTTCGGGCACGCTGCTCGCGATGATCGGCATCGGGAATGCCGCGGCGGTATCGGGAGCGCTGTTCTATCTTGTCAGCTCGACCTTCGCCGCCGCCGCCTTCTTCATGCTCATCGAACTCGTGGAGCGCGCGCGCGAACCGGGAGCTGACCTTCTGGCGGTGACGATGGAGGCTTACGGTGACGAGCGGGAGGAAACCGAAGAGCCCGAGGACGAGGAAGTCGGAATCGTGATGCCGGGTGCGCTCGCGGTCCTTGGAACCTCGTTCGGCTGCATCGCCCTCCTGCTTGCGGGACTGCCGCCTCTGTCCGGCTTCGTGGCCAAGTTTGCCATGCTCAATGGCCTGCTCGCCGACGGCGGCCTCGCAGGCGATGAGGTCGCGGCGCCCGTCTGGCTGCTGATGGGGCTGGTCATCGTGTCCGGACTGGCGGCGCTCGTCGCGATGATGCGCACGGGCATCCGGACGTTCTGGGCGCCGCTGGAGGCGGTGGTGCCGCGGGTGCTGGTGATAGAAGTTGCCCCGATCCTGACGCTGATCGGCCTCTGCTTCGCCCTGACTGTCGGCGGCGGCGCCGTCATCCGCTACACGGACGCGGCGTCGCGCGCCCTTCACGAACCTGCGAGCTACATCCAGGGAGTGCTGGGCGACGACAGGGGGAGCAGCGAATGAGCCGCGTGTTCCCGCACCCCTTGCTGGCTGCCGCGCTGCTCCTTATGTGGCTGCTCCTGACGTCGTTCTCCTTCGCACAGTTCGTGCTCGGAGGAGTCGTCGCGGCCGCGGCATCGCGCGCGATGGCCGCCCTTCAGCCGTCGAAGCCGCGGATATCGCGCTGGCGTGTCATTCCGAGGCTGGCCGGGGTCGTCACCCTGGACATCCTGCGGTCGAACGCCGCCGTGTTCAGCATCATCGTCCAGGGCCGTTGGCGCGAGCGGGTTTCCGGCTTCGTCGCGATACCGCTGGACCTTCGCGACCGGACGGGGCTTGCGGTGCTGTCGTGCATCGTCACCAGTACGCCGGGCACGGCATGGGTCGAATACGATCCCGTTTCCGGCGTTCTCCTGATCCACGTCCTGGACCTCGTCGACAAGGACGAATGGGTCACCTTGATCAAGAATCGTTACGAGGCGCCGCTGATGGAGATATTCGAATGAGCGCCCAAATCCTCGTCTGGTCCGTCGCCGCCGCGCAGCTCATGCTCGTCGTGGCCATGGGCTGCTACGCCTACCGGGTGGTCCGCGGGCCTCGCGCGCAGGACCGCGTGCTCTGTCTCGACGCGATGTCCGTCTGTGCGATGCTTCTTGCGCTCACCGTCGGCGTCCGCACCGGCAGCGGGGTCTATTTCGAGGCGGCCCTCATCATCGGCGTTCTGGGATTCGTATCGAGCGTGGCGCTCGCCAAATTCCTCATGCGCGGCGAGGTGATCGAATGACCCATGCCGCCGACCTGCCATTATGGGCGGCCTTGCTGACCGCTCTTCTGCTTCTGATCGGGGCGGGGCTGGCCCTTGCCGGAGCCATCGGAACCCTGCGGTTCGGCAGCTTCTACGAGCGGATTCACGCGCCCACCCTAGGTACGAGCTGGGGAACGGCGGCGATCGCGCTCGCCTCGATCGTCTTCTTCTCGGTGCTCGGTTCGCGGGCCGTGGTCCACGAACTGCTGATTGCGTTCTTCATCACCGTCACCACTCCCGTGACTCTCATGCTTCTCGCCCGCGCGGCTCTCTACCGCGACCGGACGGAGGGGGAGGCGGACGTGCCCACGCGGTCCCTGCTGCGGCGGCCCGGCGGGAACACGGTGCAGGACGAAGGCGGCGACGGCGCAGGATGAACCGCGTCGCCGTTCGCCAAGATGTGTTTCGGCGTGCAAAATTGACCCCCTAGTACACGCTGGTGGAAGTATGGCCGCATTGGTTATGCGGCCAAAGGTTTGCCGGCCCAGGTCCATTTGAATGGCTTTGCCATGGTCTTGTTGAAGTAGTCGATGAATCGCTCGATGCGATCTTTGAGATCGGCGGTGGAGGTGAAGGAGTCGCGGCGCAACAGCTTGCGCACCAGGATGGAGAACCAGATTTCAATCTGGTTGAGCCATGAGACGTGCTTGGGGGTGAAGTGGAAGGTGATGCGATGGCTCTGATCGCTGAGGAACGCGGCGCGGCTGGCCTTTCTTGTAAGGACGCCGTCAAACAGGTCCTGTTGACGCAGACTGGGGTCGGCACGATGGCGTCGGCATCCCGCCGCCAGGTCAATGCGGCTTTGAAGCGGTTTGCCGAATTCGGATGGCTGACGACGAACTATGACGCGATCACAGTCTTGAATGCCGAAGCGTTACGGCTCTTCGGCGATGAGGTTGTCATTGAGTTAAAGCCAATTCCCGTTTCGGAGCGGTCATGTATTTTGGGTCTCTGCGCCCATAGCAGCCTGTTGCCGGATGAGATCTCACCGTAGGACCGAGGTGAGCGATTTCACGCCAGGTCGCCATGGCGGCGCTGCAGTGGTGTCTGGCCTTGCGCCTTTAGCAAGTTGCGCATCGGGCGCCTTGCGGGCTCACGACACGAGACGGTCGACGCCGGTTGACGAAGCCGGCGCGCAGCGTCAAACATCCGCCACCGCCCACGAAGGGGCGGAGCCAACAAGCAGCAAGGGCGGAAGCGCGATATGCAAAAAGCCGAAATCGGCCTGATCGGCCTTGGCGTCATGGGATCGAACCTGGCGCTCAACATCGCCGAAAAGGGCCATCGCATCGCCGTCTACAACCGGACGACGTCGCGCACCCACCAGTTCGCTGAAGAGGCCGGGCCGCTCCGCGACATGGTCGTTCCCTGTGACACGATCGAGGCGCTGGCCGAGGCGATAGAGCCGCCGCGCCCGGTGATCATCATGACCCAGGCCGGCAAGCCGGTGGACGAGCAGATCGCGCTGTTGCGCGGCGTGCTGTCGGCCAACGACATCATCATCGACGCCGGCAACGCAAATTTCCGCGACACGATGCGCCGCTTCAACGAACTCGACGGCACCGGCCTGACCTTCATCGGCATGGGCGTGTCGGGCGGCGAGGAGGGCGCGCGCCACGGCCCGTCCATCATGGCCGGGGGGACGGAGCAATCCTTCAAGCGCATCGAAGAAGTGCTGCTCGATATCTCCGCGAAATATAAGGGCGAGCCTTGTGCCGCCTGGCTCGGGCCGCACGGCGCCGGGCATTTCGTGAAAACCATCCACAACGGCATCGAATATGCCGACATGCAGATGATCGCCGAGATCTACGGGATTCTGCGTGACGGGCTTGGTTTTTCCGCGGCCGAATGCAGCGAGATCTTCAACAGCTGGAACAAGGGCCGGCTTGAATCCTACCTGATCGAGATTTCCGGCATCGTGCTCGGCGCGACCGATCTGATCACCGGCAAGCCGATGGTCGACATGATCGTCGACAAGGCCGGGCAGAAGGGCACCGGCAAATGGTCGGCGATCGAGGCGCAGAACATGGGTGTGCCGGCGACCGGCATCGAGGCGGCGGTGGCGGCGCGCAGCCTGTCCTCGTTCAAGGCACAGCGCGAGAAGGCCGAGACGATTCTGGGTCTGCCCGCCGCCGGCCAGATCAAGTCGCTGGACCGCAAGCAGCTGATCGCCGACCTGGAACTCGCGCTGCTGGCCGGCAAGATCGGCGCCTACGCGCAGGGTTTCGCCGTGATGGCGGAGGCGTCGAAGGAGTTCGGCTGGAACCTGCCGATGCCGACGATCGCGCAGATCTGGCGCGCCGGCTGCATCATCCGTTCGCAGTTTCTCGACGACATCACCTCGGCGTTCCGCGCAGCACCCGATGCCGACAATCTGGTGATCACGCCGGCCTTCGCGGCGCGGCTGAAGGAAACCGACGGAGCGCTCCGCCGCACCGTCTCGGTCGCCGCGCTCAATGGCCTGGCAGTGCCGGCGCTTGCCTCGGCGCTCGGATATTTCGACAGCTATCGGCGTGGGCGCGGCACCGCCAACCTCATCCAGGCGCAGCGCGACTTCTTCGGCGCGCACGGTTTTGACCGCGTGGACGGCGTGGACAAGCACCATGGGCCGTGGGGTAGCGGACTGGCGGATTTCTCCTGAGGTGAGCCCGTCGTCCGGGGACCGTGTTGCCGGGTGCCGATCATGGAATAGGCGCGGAAACTATCGCGCTTCCACCTTGGTCGGCGCCGTCAGGCTTTGCAGGCTCTTCGGGTCCTTGCCCTCGATCGCGCCCAGCACGGAACGGGCAAGTTCGCGGCCGGCGAAACGGACGCTCTCGGTAACGACGTAGAGCGTCGGCCGCAGCAGGTGCAGCAGCCGCGACGACTGTTTCGAGACGATGTCGACGTCCTTGCCGACGATGAGCCCGACATCCTCCACCGCCGCGACCAAGGCAAAGGTTGCCTGGCCGCTGCCCGACACGATGCCGTCGGGCCGGTTGGGACGGCTCATCAACTCGACCATGCGGGCACGGATCTCGTCGATGGAGTGATCCACCGTCGCGCCGGTGAACGGCGCCTCCGTCAGGTTGGCGTCGCCCAGGGCCTCGAGGAAACCGTCGCGCATGTGGTGGTGGTACATCAGGCGCGGGGGCGGGGCGAGCAGCGCCAGCCGCCTGCGGCCAAGGTCGGCCAGCTTCTGCACCGCGTGGACGGCGTAGGCCCGGTTGTCGAAATCGTGGAACGGGTGCTCGACGCCCATGTCGGTGCGGCCATGCGTGGCGAAGGGAAAGCCGCGCTCGGTCATGTAGCGCACCCGTGCGTCCTTGGGCTCGGTGCGCGAGATGATGATGCCGTCGGCCGACCCGGTCTCGACGACGTAGCGCACCGGCTCCATGGGATCGTTGTTGCGCGAGTAGGGCGTGACGATCAAGTGGTAGGGGGTCTGCGCCAGTTCCTCCGAAATTCCGTAGATCAGGTCGGAGACGAAGCCGCCGACCTGTTCCTCGGTGTCCAGCACGAGGCTGATGACATTGGTCTTGCCGGTGCGCAGGCGCACGCCGGCTCGGTTCGGCCGATAGCCGACCTGGCGGGCGACGAGGCGGACGCGCTTCTTGGTCTCCTCGCCGATATCGGGTGCATCCTTCAGCGCGCGCGACACCGTGGTGACGCCGAGGCCGGTCATGAAGGCGATGGTCTTCAGGGTCGGGCGCGAGGCCTCGCCCGTCCGTTCATCCGCCCGGTCCTGCCCACCCTCGCCATCCATCGAGCCCGCCTATCAGCCGTCCGGCCAAACGGCAATCGTCATGCGGCGGCAAATGCGTCGTCCGCCGATTTGCTCCGGATAAACTGAAACGTTACAGATTTCAATGAGGCACGTCTCTCCGCCGCAACTCACGACGCGATGCCATGCCTGTCGTCCGTGCGCTCGTTGGAAAACACTTGCCTGGAAGTCGTACCTTCTGGACATATGCGCAAAAAAATTGCGCATATACTGCGATGCGGGAGGTTTGCGGCAATGCAGCATAGCCCTGACTCATACGATATAATTCGGCCGTCGAAAAAAATACGCCGGTTCTGTCAGGATGGGTTGCGCTGGTCCCGCAAATCCCATATGGAAAAACTGTAACGTTTCAGTTCAGGGAGGAATGCCGAATGCGTTATGGACTTCATCGCGCCGCGCTTGCGGCCGGCGCCGCACTTTTCGCAATCGCCCCGGCCTCGGCCGCCGATCTCGAAGTCACTCACTGGTGGACTTCCGGCGGTGAAGCGGCCGCGGTCGCCGAATTCGCCAAGGCGTTCGACGCGACGGGCAATCACTGGGTCGACGGCGCGATCGCCGGCTCCGGCGGCACCGCCCGCCCGATCATGATCAGCCGCATCACCGGCGGCGACCCGATGGGCGCCACGCAGTTCAACCATGGCCGCCAGGCCGAGGAGCTCGTCCAGGCCGGCCTGATGCGCGATCTCACCGATCTCGCCACCAAGGAAGGCTGGAAGGACTTCATCAAGCCGTCGAGCCTGCTCGACAGTTGCACGCTGGACGGCAAGATCTATTGCGTGCCGGTCAACATCCATTCGCAGCAGTGGCTGTGGCTGTCCAACGCGGCTTTCGCGAAGGCCGGCGTGCCGGTGCCGAAGAACTGGGACGAATATGTCGCCGCCGCTCCGGCGCTGGAGAAGGCCGGCATCATCCCGCTGGCGATCGGCCAGCAGTCCTGGCAGACGACGCTTGCCTTCCAGGTGCTGGTGACGGCGCTGACCGGCAAAGAAGGTTATCAGAAGATTTTCGGCGACAAGGACGCCGAATTTGCCGCCGGCCCCGAAATCACGAAAGTGTTTGCGCAGGCCGACAACGCCCGCAAGATGGCCGCCAAGTCGACCGCTCAGGAATGGAACCAGGCAACCGCTATGGTCATCTCCGGCCAGGCTGGTGGCCAGATCATGGGCGACTGGGCGCAGGGCGAGTTCCAGGTGGCGGGCCAGGTTGCCGGCAAGGACTATACCTGCCTGCCGGGCCTCGGCGTCAACGACATCATCCAGACCGGCGGCGATGCTTTCTATTTCCCGCTGCTCAAGGATGAGGAAAAGTCCAAGGCGCAGGAAGTTCTGGCCTCGACCATGCTCAGCAAGCCGACGCAGGTTGCGTTCAACCTGAAGAAGGGCTCGCTGCCGGTGCGCGGCGACGTCGATCTCAACGCCGCCAACGACTGCATGAAGAAGGGCCTCGAAATCCTCGCCAAGGGCAATGTCATCCCGGCGCCGGACCAGTTGATGTCGGCCGACTCGCTGACCCGCATCAACGACCTCTTCGCCGAGTTCTTCAACACGCCGACCATGACCGTCGAGGATGCGCAGAAGCGCTTCGTCGACCTCGTCGCCGCCGCCGACTGACGCGGACATATCGGAACTGCCGTGCCAGCCCCGCGAAGGGCTGGCCGGTGGCAATCGTTTATCCGGAACAGGAAGGGCAGGCCGTGGCGCAGGAGAGGACGACGCGACCCAATCAGCTTTTCAAGAATTTGAACGCCAAGGTGGCGTCGATCCCGATGGTTCTGACGGCGGTCGTCATCTTCGTCGGCGGCACGGCCTGGACGGTCCTCTACTCCTTCACCAATTCCCGCCTGCTGCCGCGCCTGAATTTCGTCGGGCTCGACCAGTATGACCGGCTGTGGACGACGCCGCGATGGCACGTGGCGATCGAGAACATCTTCATCTACGGGGCCTGCACGCTGGTCTTCTCGCTGACGATCGGCTTCCTGCTGGCGGCGCTGCTCGACCAGAAGATCCGCTTCGAGAGCGCCTTCCGCACCATCTTCCTCTATCCATTTGCGCTGTCCTTCATCGTCACTGGCCTCGTCTGGCAGTGGATTCTCAACCCGAATTTCGGCGTGCAGCAGGTGGTGCGCAATCTCGGCTGGACCAGCTTCACCTTCGACCCGCTCTATAATCAGGACATCGTCATTTACGGCATCCTGATCGCCGGGCTGTGGCAGGGTACGGGGCTGGTCATGTGCCTGATGCTCGCCGGCCTGCGCGGCATCGACGAGGACATATGGAAGGCATCGCGGGTCGACGGCATCCCGATGTGGAAGACCTATCTGTTCATCGTCATCCCGATGATGCGGCCGGTCTTCATCACCACGCTGGTCATCATCGCCAGCGGCATCGTGCGCGTCTATGACCTGGTCGTCGCCCAGACCAGCGGCGGTCCCGGCATCTCCTCGGAAGTGCCGGCCAAATACGTCTACGATGCGATGTTCCTGTCGCAGAATCTCGGCCAGGGCTTTGCCGCCTCCTCGATGATGCTGCTCTCCGTCGTCATCGTCATCGTGCCGTGGGCCTATTTCGAATTCGGGAGGAAACGCACGCGTGTCTAATCCCGGAACCCTTGCCGCCACGGTCGCCGGCGCCACCGTCATGGCCGACAGCCTCGCCGGCCCGCACGGCCCGCGGCCGCGCAGCGCCATCTCCCCGCGCAACATCGTCATCTACGGCACGCTGATCGTCGTGGCGCTGTATTACCTGTTGCCGCTCTACGTGATGATCGTCACCTCGCTGAAGGGCATGCCGGAAATCCGCCTCGGCAACGTCTTCTCGCCGCCGATGGAAGTCACCTTCGAGCCCTGGGTGAAGGCCTGGGCGACGGCCTGCACTGGCCTGAATTGCGACGGGCTCAGCCGAGGTTTCTGGAATTCGGTGCGCATCACCGTGCCCAGCGTCGTGCTGTCGATCCTGATCGCCTCGGTCAACGGCTATGCGCTGGCCAACTGGCGCTTCAAGGGCGCCGATATCTTCTTCACCATCCTGATCGTCGGCGCCTTCATACCCTACCAGGTGATGATCTATCCGATCGTCATCATCCTGCGCGAGATGGGGCTCTACGGCACGCTGACCGGGCTGGTCATCGTCCACACGATCTTCGGCATGCCGATCCTGACGCTGCTCTTCCGCAATTATTTCGCGTCGATCCCGGAGGAACTGTTCAAGGCGGCGCGCGTCGACGGGGCCGGCTTCTGGGCGATCTATTTCAAGATCATGCTGCCGATGTCACTGCCGATCTTCGTGGTGGCGATCATCCTGCAGATCACCGGCATCTGGAACGACTTCCTGTTCGGCGTGATCTACACCAAGCCGGAGCTTTATCCGATGACCGTGCAGCTCAACAACATCGTCAACTCGACGATGGGCGTGAAGGAATACAACGTCAACATGGCCGCGACGCTGATTACCGGCCTGGTGCCGCTGATCGTCTATTTCGTTTCGGGAAAACTGTTCGTGCGCGGCATCGCCGCCGGCGCGGTCAAGGGTTGAGGGACAGCCGATGACGAGTGTTCTGGTCCGGGACGTTTCGCTCAACTTCGGCGCGGTCGAGGTGCTGAAATCGCTCAACCTCGATGTCGCCGAGGGCGAGTTCATCGTGCTGCTCGGTCCGTCCGGCTGCGGAAAATCGACGCTGCTCAACTGCGTCGCCGGCCTGCTCGACGTGTCGGCCGGGCAGATTTTCATCAACGGCAAGAACGTCACCTGGGAGGAGCCGAAGGACCGCGGCATCGGCATGGTGTTCCAGTCCTACGCGCTCTATCCGCAGATGTCGGTCGAGGGGAACCTCTCCTTCGGCCTGAAGAACGCCGGGCTGCCCAAGGACGAAATCGCCAAGCGCATCGCGCGCGCCGCCTCGATCCTGCAGATCGAACCGCTGCTTCAGCGCAAGCCGGCGGCCCTCTCCGGCGGCCAGCGCCAGCGTGTCGCCATAGGCCGCGCCCTGGTGCGCGACGTCAACGTGTTCCTGTTCGACGAGCCGCTCTCCAACCTCGACGCGAAACTGCGCTCCGAATTGCGGGTCGAGATCAAGCGGCTGCACCAGACGCTCGGCAACACGATGATCTACGTCACCCACGACCAGATCGAGGCGATGACGCTGGCCGACCGCATCGCGGTGATGCGCAACGGCCTGATCCAGCAACTCGACCGGCCGCAGGCGATCTACAGCAAGCCGGTCAATCGTTTCGTCGCCGGCTTCATCGGCTCGCCGGGCATGAATTTCCTCGACGGGCGGCTGGAGAGCCGCGACGGTAAGCCCTGGTTCGCTGCCGACGGCGTCGCCATTCCGCTCGCCACCTACGCCTTCGAGCCGGGCGGCTTCAAGCCCGGTCCCGCCGTGTTCGGTATACGGCCGGAACATGTCGGCATGAACTCCGGCGCCGACTGGCCGTTCAGCGCCAAGGCGACCGTCGAGGTGGTAGAGCCGATGGGGTCGGACACGCTGGTGTGGACGCGGCTTGGCGGTCAGAATTTCACGGTGCGGGTGACCTCGGAACGGGCCCCCGCCACCGGCGATCAGGTGGCGATCGGCTTCGACCCGCTGCGCGCCTCGATCTTCGACCAACAGAGTGGCGCGCGGCTCTGAATCATGGACGCAGCAACCCCACATACCGCGCTCGACCTGTCGGGCATCTGGCGGCTTGAAAGTGCCGACGGCGAATTCTCGGCCGACATCGCGCTGCCCGGAGACGTGCATTCGGCCCTGTTTGCGGCAGGCATCATTGCCGATCCCTATGTGGCGCGGAACGAACTCGATGTGCGCTGGGTCGCCGACCGCGACTGGCTGATGACCCGCGATTTCGACCATGTCGGGCCAGGCGGGTCCGACTGGTATCTCGACCTTGAGGGGCTGGATACGGTCGCCGAGGTGTCGCTGAACGGTGTCGCCGTCCTCTCGTCGCAAAACGCCTTCCGGCGTTATCGGCCGGACGTGACCGCCATCCTGCGGCCGGGCCGCAACACGCTGTCGATCCTGATCTGCTCGGCTACGACGGCGGCAAACGAACTGGCGGCTCGCCAGGCGTTCCCGATCCCCTACGCCGCGCAGAATTGTCCGATTCCCAATGGCAACATGCTGCGCAAGCCGGCGTGCCATTTCGGCTGGGACTGGAACCTCGCTATCGTGCCGCTCGGCGTCTACGGCCGCGTCGGGCTGAGGCCGATGCAGCGGGCCCGTGTCGAGCATGTCCAGGTCGCGCAGGACCATCTTGCGGATGGCGCGGTGGTTGTCGATGTGTCGGTGACGCTGCATGGCTCGAAGGCTGCGACCGTGCCGGTTGCCATTCGGTTTGCCGGCGAAGAAAGACATGTCGAGGTGAAGGTTGCGCCGGGCGAGAGCCGGCATGTCGAGCGCTTCACCGTCCGAGATCCAAAGCTCTGGTGGCCGGCCGGCAGCGGCGCGCAGCATCTTTATCCGCTCGAGATCGTGTGCGACGGCGAGACCGTCCGCCGCAACATCGGCCTGCGCCGCGTCGAACTGCTGACCGAACCGGACGAAGCCGGTTCGCGCTTCGCGTTCAAGGTCAACGGCCGCGAGATTTTTTGCCGGGGCGCCAACTGGATACCGGCCGACGCGCTGCCGTCGCGCGCCATGCCGGAGCTGACGCGAAAGCTGCTGCAGGCGGCGGCCGACGCCAACATGAACATGATCCGTGTCTGGGGCGGCGGCTTCTACGAGCAGGATTTCTTCTACGATCTCTGCGACGAACTCGGCCTGCTGGCCTGGCAGGACTTCATGTTCGCCTGCAATCTCTACCCGTCGACGCCGGAATTCCTGGCCGAGGTGCGCGCCGAGGTCGACTACCAGGTCCGGCGGCTGGGCTCGCATCCGTCGATCGCGCTGTGGTGCGGCGACAACGAGCTGATCGGCGCGCTCAACTGGTTCGAGGAATCACGGAAAAATCGTGACCGCTACCTGGTGAACTACGACCGCCTGAACCGCGCCATCGAGGTGGCGATGCGCGCCGCCGATCAGCAGGCGCTCTGGTGGCCGTCCAGCCCGTCGCCGGGAAAGATGTCCTTCGGCGACGCCTGGCATGACGATTCCTCCGGCGACATGCATTTCTGGAGCGTCTGGCACGAGAGCCGCGATTTCGAGCACTATCGCGACGTGAAGCCGCGCTTCTGTTCCGAATTCGGCTTCCAGTCGTTTCCGTCGCTCTCGGTGACGCGCGGTTTTATCGAGAGTGCGGACGACCTCAATGTCGTCTCGCCGGTAATGGAATGGCACCAGAAGAACGCCGGCGGCAATGCGCGCATCGCCGAGACGATGATGCGCTATTTCCGCTACCCCGAGGGGTTCGGCAATTTCATCTATCTCAGCCAGATCCAGCAGGGCGTGGCGATCCGCACAGCCGTCGAATACTGGCGCTCGCTGAAGCCGCATTGCATGGGCGCGCTCTACTGGCAGCTCAACGACACCTGGCCGGTGGCGTCGTGGTCGAGCCTCGATCATGGCGGTGGCTGGAAGGCGCTGCATTATTTCGCACGCCGCTTCTTCTCGCCGGTGGCGGTCTTCCTGATCCCGGACGAGACGAACGCCAAGGTGTCGGTCGTAGCCGTCAATGATGGCGGGGCCGAGGTCACTGTGCAGGCCGATCTGCACGCCGTCGCGGTGGATGGTACCGTCAGGTCGCTGGGTTATCTCAGCGGCAGCGCAGGTCCGGATGTTGCCGCGACCTTGGGCGAGACGCCGTTTGCGACGCTCGGCCCGGACGAGTTTCTGTTCCTGGACTGGAAGGCGTCGGATGGTTCGTCGGGACGCAGCCATTTTTCGCCCCGGCGCTACAAGACGCACCGGCTCCAGCCGCCTGGCATTGGGCTAAAGACGACATCGGACGGAAACAAAGTCCACCTGTCGCTCACGGCGGAACGGCCAGCCTTTTATGTCGCGGTGGAGGCGAAGGCCGCAGGCCGTTTCAGCGACAACGTCTTCGACATCCTGCCCGGCGAGACGGTCGAATTGACCTTCACGCCCGACGATCCGGCCGCACTTTCCGCCGTCGCCTCGGATTTCATCGTCCGCGACCTCCATTCCTCATATGCATCAAGGAGCATCTGACCATGTCCTGGTCCTTCCAACTCTACAGCGCCCGCAATTTTCAGCCCTGGGACAAGGTGCTGCAGTTCCTCGGACAGGTCGGCTACACGCAGGTCGAGGGTTTCGGCGGCGTCTATGGGGATCCCGCAGGTTTCCGCAGGGAACTCGACAAGAACGGCCTGTCGATGGCTAGCGGGCATTTTTCGATCGACCTTTTGGAGAACGATTTTGACGGCGCCGCGAGGATTGCCGAGACGCTCGGCGTCAAACTGATCGCCTGCCCATTCCTGATGCCCGATGCGCGCCCGGCTGACGCTGCCGGCTGGAGAGCTTTCGGCGAACGCCTCGGCAAGGTCGGCGCGAAAGCGAAAAAAGCCGGCTTCGATTTCGCCTGGCACAACCATGCCTTCGAATTCGAGCCACTGGCCGATGGTTCGGTGCCGCAGACGCATATCCTCGACGCCGCGCCGGATATCGGCGTGGAACTCGACGTCGCCTGGGTCATTCGCGGCAACGCCGATCCGCTGGATTGGATAAACCGCTACGCCAAGCGCATCTTGGCCGTTCATGTGAAGGACATCGCGCCAGCCGGGCAGAACACCGACGAGGACGGCTGGGCCGATGTCGGCCAGGGTACCGTCGACTGGAAGGGCCTGATCAAGGTCCTGAAGGAGAAGTCGGCGGCACAGGTCTATGTGATGGAACACGACAATCCGAGCGACTACCAGCGCTTCGCGCGCCGGTCGTTCGACGCGGTCAGTCATTTCTGAGGACAAATCGATGGCAAGCAAACTTGGAGTAGGGGTGATCGGCAGCGGTAACATATCCGCCGCCTATTTCTCGCTCGCGCCGCTCTTCCGCGGCATCAAAATGAAGGCCGCCGCCGACATCAACATGGATGCGGCCCGCGCCCGCGCCAAGGAATTCGGAGTCCGCGCCGAGACGGTCGAGGACCTGCTCAAGGCCGACGACATCGACATCATCGTCAATCTGACGATCCCGGCGGTGCATCATGCCGTGTCGAAGGAGATCCTCGACGCCGGCAAGCATGTCTATTCGGAAAAGCCCTTCGTGCTGACGCTGAAGGAGGGCCAGGACCTGAAGGCGCGCGCTGCCAAGAAGAATTTGCGCATCGGCTCGGCGCCGGACACGTTCCTCGGTGGCTCGCACCAGCTCGTCCGCAACATCATCGACACCGGCAAGGTCGGAAAAATCACCAGCGGCACCGCTTATGTGATGAGCCATGGCATGGAGCACTGGCACCCCAATCCCGACTTCTTCTTCCAGCCGGGCGCCGGCCCGGTGCTGGATGTCGGCCCGTATTACATCACCAACCTGATCCAGTTGATTGGGCCGGTGAAGCGCGTCGCTGCCATCTCGTCGACGCCGGCGCCGGAGCGCACCATCACCTCGCAGCCGCGCTTCGGCGAGAAGGTGAAGGTAGAGACGCCGACGACCATCCACGCCCTGCTCGAATTCGCGAACGGCGCGGTGATCACGCTCAACGCCAGCTGGGACGTCTGGAACCACAGCCACAAGCCGATGGAGCTTTACGGTGAGGAAGGCACGATCCATGTGCCCGATCCGAATTTCTTCGGTGGCGTCGTGACCTACACGAAGCAGTCCTCGGCGGTGAAGAAACTACCGAAATGGGAGCATCCGCTCGGCGTGCCGAACCAGAAGCATTCGCAGGGCATGATGGCCAACTACCGCACCATCGGCCTCGCCGACATGGCGGTGGCGATCGGCGAGGGTCGTCCGCATCGCTGCTCGATGGAGCTGGCGCTGCATGCGGTCGATGTCATGACGGGCATCCTGAAAGCCGGCGAGATCGGAAAATTCGTCGAGATGACGACGACCTGCGAGCGCCCGGCAGCGCTTGGGCCGAAAGAGGCGAAGGCGCTGATGGTGAAGAAGAAATAGTTTTGGGCCGATCGCGGCGGGTTATTCAACCCGTCGCGATCGGCTAGTAAGGTGCGTCCTTCGAGGCTCGCCCGCTCAGTTAGTGGACACTTTCGGCGATCGTGCGGGCTCGCACCTCAGGATGAGGACCGTCGGTGGAACTCGCTCGATTTGAGACGTCGAGGCTTGAGTTTCTTCGGCTAGGCGGTCGGAACCGGCCTTGCCGACTGATGGTTAGCGCCATTGGTCCTCATCCTGAGGTGCGAGCCCGCACCATCGGGTGAAAGTTAGCTGCAAACCCCGGCGGGCGAGCCTCGAAGGACGCACCGATCATTCTGATTGTTGAGGATTCTCCATGGCTTATTCACCCGCCGCCGACCGCTACAAATCCATGCGTTACAACCGCTGCGGAAAATCCGGCTTGAAGCTGCCGGCGATCTCGCTCGGCCTATGGCACAATTTCGGCGACGATACGCCGATGAAGGTGAAGCGCGCCATTTGCCATAAGGCGTTCGACCTCGGCATCACGCATTTCGACCTCGCCAACAATTACGGCCCGCCTCCGGGCTCCGCCGAGGTCGCCTTCGGCGAGATATTGCGCAGCGATTTTTCCGGCCTGCGCGACCAGATGATCATCTCGACCAAGGCCGGCTACGACATGTGGCCGGGTCCGTATGGTGAGTGGGGCAGCCGCAAATATGTGCTGGCCAGCCTCGACCAGAGCCTGAAGCGCATGGGCCTGGACTATGTCGACATCTTCTACTCCCATCGCTTTGACCCGGAGACGCCGCTGGAAGAGACGATGATGGCGCTGGACCACGCCGTGCGTTCCGGCAAGGCGCTCTACGCCGGCATTTCCTCCTACAATTCGCAGCGCACCCGCGAGGCAGCAGCCATCCTGCGCGAACTCGGCACGCCGCTGCTGATCCACCAGCCCAGCTATTCGATGATCAACCGCTGGGTGGAAGAAGACGGACTGCTCGACACGCTCGACGGGCTGGGCGTCGGCTCCATCGTCTTCTCGCCGCTGGCGCAAGGCATGCTGACCACCAAATACTTGGACGGCATCCCGGAAGGCAGCCGCGCCAGCCAGGGCAAGTCGCTGCGCACCTCCTTCATCAACGAGCAGACGGTAAAGAACATCAAGGCGCTGAACGGCATTGCCGATAAGCGTGGCCAGACGCTGGCGCAGATGGCGCTGGCCTGGGTGCTGCGCGGCGGCCGGGTGACGACGGCGCTGATCGGCGCCAGCCGGGCGGAACAGGTCGAGGATTGCGTCGGCGCGCTGAACAATCTGGATTTCAGCGATGCTGAACTCGCCGAGATCGATTCCTACGCGAAGGACGCCGACATCAATCTGTGGGCGACATCGGCGGAGCGCAAGGGACCGGCAAGGAAGTAAGTTTGATGATCAAGAATCCGATCCTGCCTGGCTTCAACCCCGATCCGTCGATTTGCCGGGTCGGATCGGATTATTATATCGCGACCTCGACCTTCGAATGGTATCCTGGCGTCCAGATCCATCACTCGACCGATCTGGTGAACTGGCGGCTGGTGAAGCGGCCGCTGGAGCGCGCCAGCCAGCTCGACATGCGCGGCAACCCGGATTCCGGCGGTATATGGGCGCCGTGCCTGTCTTATGCCGACGGGCTGTTCTGGCTGGTCTATACCGACGTCAAGCGGATCGACGGCAACTTCAAGGACACGCACAATTACATCGTTACTTCGCCGGCTATAGAAGGGCCGTGGTCCGATCCGGTCTATGTCAATTCGAGCGGCTTCGATCCGTCGCTTTTCCATGACGATGATGGAAAAAAGTGGTTCCTGAACATGGTGTGGAACCACGTCTCGCACGGCGTCGGCGGGCAGCCGAAACATCCGTCCTTCGCTGGCATCCTCTGCCAGCAGTATGATGCGGCGGCGCAAAAGCTGGTCGGTCCGGTCGAGAACATTTTTCTGGGCAGCGATCACGGGCTGGTCGAGGGGCCGCACCTCTTTAGGCGCGGCGGCTGGTACTATCTCACCACGGCCGAGGGCGGCACCGGCTACGACCACGCCGTCACCATGGCGCGCTCCCGTTCGCTGCACGGCCCTTACGAACTGCATCCCGACACGCATCTGATCACCTCCAAGGATGCTTCGCAGGCAGCATTGCAGCGCGCCGGCCACGGCCAGATCGTCGAGACGCCGAACGGCGAGGTTTTTCATACCCACCTCACCTCGCGACCGCTTACCGGCCTCCGGCGCTCGCCGCTGGGCCGCGAGACGGCGATCCAGAAATGCGTCTGGGGCGAAGACGGCTGGCTACGGCTGGAGCAGGGCGGCCAGGTACCGGAGGTCGAGGTGCCGGAGCCTGCCGGTGCCGTGCTGTCGGCACCTGAGCCGACGCCGCCTCGCCGCGACTTTGACGAAGCAACGCTTCCGATGGAATTCCAGTGGCTGCGCACGCCTTTTCCCGAGCGCATCTTCTCGCTCTCCGAGCGACCCGACCATCTGCGCCTGTTCGGCCGCGAATCGATCGGCAGCTTTTTCGAGCAGGCGCTGGTGGCGCGTCGACAGGAGCATTTTGCCTTCCTCGCCGAGACATCGGTCGATTTCAGGCCGACGACGTTCCAGCAGGCGGCCGGGCTGGTGCTCTATTACAACCGTCACAAGTTTCATTTCCTCGCCGTCACGCACGACCCGAAACGGGGCCGGGTGTTGATGGTAATGAACTGCCTTGGCGACTGGCCGGATGGGCGGCTGACTTTTCCGCTTGCGGAGCCTGTCCCGCTGCCCGGCGAGACGCCGGTCCGGCTTGCAGCGGCTGTCGACCACGCGCGGCTGGTCTTTTCCTACGATGCCGGCGCTGGCTGGAACACGCTGGAGCCCGAACTCGACGCCAGCATCGTCTCGGACGAAGCGGGCAGGGGCGAGCACGGCTCCTTCACCGGCGCCTTCGTCGGCATGATGGCCTTCGACACCAGCGGCGCCGGGTTGCCGGCGGATTTCGATTATTTCGAATACGCGCCGGGTTAACCGGTTCGAATGCTGAACGGAAACGGCGGGCCATCCCGCCGTCCCACGTCAAGAAAAGTCGTCGCTCAGGGCTTTGGCTTCTGCAGGGTTCCGGTACCCGTTCCGACAGTGCCGTCATTGACCGGTGCTTCCGGTGCGGCCGCCGGAGCCGGCGACTTCATTTTCTCGGCGATCCAGTCGCTGTAATTGGCCAGCCTTGTGTAGACGCCATAGGCATTCTGGTGGCCGCAGGCGGCGTTGGCATCGAACGGTCCTTCGCCCCACGAGACGACGCCGACCTGTTCCGGCCCGTTGGCGCCGATCACGAACAGCGGCCCGCCGCTGTCGCCGTTGCAGGCGTCGCGCTGGCCGGTGGTCGTGCCGGCGCAGATCATGTTAGCGGTCAGCGGGTCCTTCATATGCTTGGCGATGGCGGCCGTGCCTTCCGACACACCGTCTTCCGTATAGCGCATGCGGGCGCCGAGCTCGCGCAGCGCCACGCCGAGGTCGCGCGCATAGATCTGCTTGATGCCCTCGTTGCAGGCCGAGTTGGGTTCCAGGTCGAGTTCAGCCTGCATCAGGTCGTTCGGAAAAGTGCCGTCATCCATCATGCCCCAGCCGATGACGGTGGTCTTGCCGGTGTCGCCGGTCGGGCCAGAGGGGAGTGAGATCGGCCGCGCGCCGGCCGGCTCGGCCAGGCGCAGCAGGCCGATGTCGTTGTCCAGCGTCATCTCGCTGTAGCCGTCATTGACGATGACCTCCGTCACCTTGAAGCGCTTGCCTTCGGAGAGGTTGGTAGCTTCGGTCAAGACGGTGATGGTCTCGGCCGCCACCGGCGCGCCATGGTCGACAAGACAGTGCGCTGCGGTCAGCACCCATTGCGGCGCGATGAGGCTGCCGCCGCAGAACTGCGCATTGGGCTGCGAGGCGGGCTGGTCGTCGAGTTTTTCCGACGACAGCAGCGCCACCTGGAACGGCCAGGCCCCCTTGTCGGCCTCCTTGCCGCCGAACACGCGGTCTCCCGAATTCGGATCCTCTGCCGCCTTCCTGGCGCGGGCGTCGGGCACACGGGTCAACGGCGAAAGTTCGGGACGCGCCCCTTGCTGCTCGGCGGCCGCTGGCACGGCGAAAACAGTCGAGGCCGCGACCAGCAGCGCGGCGGCATGCGGCCTGAGCCGGATAAGAAAAGTCAAGATCATCCTCCTGAGACAGAGCTTTGCCAGGCTGCCTCGCAGCACCCAGCCCAAATCCGTAAGCCCCCCACGGGCAAAGCGGAAGAATTTTGTTGGCGGCAAAGGTGGATTAATTTGGGCGACCGAGGTGAGGCCTGCGCTGCGGCTGCTCCGTTGTTGAAAGCAAGCGGAAAAGCGGCTTTTTCGCGCCGAAAACAATCTTTTACCTCCACCACGATCTAGACAACATTCGTCGTATTTGTTCCAGTCCTCTAGGGCTTAGGGAGACTTTTGGAAATGAAACGACAGGCAACGACATTCGTAGTGACCGCGCTTCTCTCGACGGCGCTTTGGGCGGCACCGTCCTTCGCGCAGCAGGCGGGCGGCGCGAGCGAGGGCGACGGCGGGTCGCCACGCGACGTGCAGACCGAGGAGTTCAAGTTCGGCCGCGCCAAGCCGATCGCTCCGCCCAAGATCGAGTCAGGCGAGGAAAGCCGCGCCGCGCCGACCGACGAGAAGACGGCGGTCGATTCCCTCACCGTGTTTTCAAGGTCGCGCGACGGCAAGGAAAGCCGCACCGCGGCGAGCGACGCCGTAAAGGCGAAGGTGCTGGAACTGCTCAACGCACCGGCGGTGCCTGAAAAGGCTGACGGCACAAAGGCGCAGATGGGTCCGGACCCCGCACTGGGCGACGAGTCCAGTCGCCAGGTCTTCGGCACGGACGACCGCGTGCAGATCACCAACACCAAGACCTATCCGTTCAGCGCCATCGGCTACATCGAGGGCAAGGCGAAAGCCGGCTATGGAAGTTGCTCCGGCACGCTGATCGGCCCGCGCACCGTGCTCACCGCTGCGCACTGCCTCTACAGCAATGACGACAAGGCCTGGCTGGACGAGATTATCTTCGTGCCCGGGCTCAACGGCCCCGACGACGCTCCTTTCGGCGCCTACCAGTATGAGACCTTGAGCATCCTGGAAGGTTTCCAGACCAACTACCAGGGCTTCTACGGCTCTGTGATCCAGTGGGATCTCGGCATCATCACGCTGGCGCAGCCGATCGGCGACAATGTCGGCTGGTTCGGGTATTCGAACTACGACAATCTCGGCGACTTCGACGCCAATATCGTCGGCTATCCCGGCGACAAGCCGGGCGGCACGATGTGGCGCGCCACCTGCGGCGTGCTGGCCGAGAATGTCGGCGACATCAACTTCTTCTACGACTGCGACACCTATCCGGGGTCGAGCGGCAGTTCGGTCTATGCTTACGACAACAGCTCGAAGCAACGCATCGTCGTCGGCGTGAATATTGCCGAGAGCCCGGACGCCAATACCGCCGTTCGGCTTAACCCTGCCTATATCGAGTGGATCAACGGTCTCTGGAAGTAAGCTTTCCGCGATCGTATCCGGCAACGCGCCGCACGGCGGATGCCGGGATGCTGCAAAAAGCCGGCGGGAAACAATCCTCGCCGGCTTTTTCTTGTCCTTTTCGTGGAGATGGCTAGTGTTCGCGGCGGGGCTTTTACGCGGGAACGGGCGAAGGCAGGGGCATGAAAGCGTGGAGTTTCGGCGGCTCGGCCGCCTTGCTGGGCATGCTGGTGACAGTGGCGCAGGCTGGAGACTATCTTCGACCCTCGCCATCGGCGGGCTGGTCGGAGCGTGTGCAGATCGTCTACCAGGCCGCCACCCGCTCGGTTGAGCGCCGCAAGGTGCGGGTGTGGAATCCCAATCCCGAGAAGAACCTCGATTTCGTCTGGGAGCCCGCGCCCGGCCAGCCCGGCGACGGCATCGCCGCCGACGGGACGGTCAGCGGCAAGGGCCGTCTGGTATGGCGGGTCAGGGGGTCCGCCAGTTACGATCCGAAATCGGTGTTCAGCACCTATGCCGGCGACCTGAAGGACGGACGTCCGGACGGCGAAGGCCGGCTCGAAATCCGCTCCGGCGAGGTAGTGGACGGTCACTGGACGAGGGGCGAGGCCGACGGCCAGGCCGTCTGGATCGACGAGGCCGGGAACCGCTACGAGGGCGCCTTCAGCCATGGCAGACCGAACGGCCAGGGCCGATATCTCGGCGTCAATGGCGAGATTTTCACCGGCGTCTTCGCCGACGGCGAACGGCATGGCGACGGCGAGACCCGGCTTGCCGGCGGCACCACCTATCGCTCCACCTGGGATCATGGCCGCGAGGTCGGCGGCAACCGCCCCGACGCGCTCGCCGATGCGATGGTCGGCGGACTGCTCAAGGCGCAGGCCGGCGGCGGCGATGCAGGCAAGGTCGAGATCGGCGTATCGATCGAGGAGCGCATGAACCAGCAGGCGCAGATGCGCTACCAGCATCTCGTGCGCGACGACGACATCGCAATCTATCCGCTCTCCGACGACCTCAACAAACTGTGGAACGGCGGCCAGATCTACAGCGGCTCGTGGATGCTGGACGGCGTCAACTGGGATGAATCGCCGGCCTTCGTCGAGGTCGGCGTCGGCACCACCGACGGCTCGCGCGTCAAGCTGGGCAAACTGGAACTCCGGGTCGGCGGCGGCGACATCTATCGCAAGCCGATGCTCACCTTGCAGGAGAGCATCGGCTGCGTCGGCTTCCGACCCACCTTCGCGCTGGTCAATCACGGCTGGGGCGGCGTGCGCGACGCAAAAATCACGCTGCAATTCACCGGCGAGGCCGAGGACAGCCCGATGAGCCGGCCGTTCGAGATGCCGGTGGACAATTTTGAGGACGGCGCCGACATCTCCATCCGCGGCCTGCTCGACCAGGCCGGCGTAGACACCGCTAAGCTCGAGCAGAACCGCTATTCCTGCCAGTCCAGGGAAAGCCTGAATGTCTGCCGCAGCCAGGTGTTCAACGATGTCGGCTTCGGCGAGATCGCGGATTTCGTCGGCGGCGAGGACAAACTCTTCACCACCGTTGCCGGCAAGCTCGACTACAAATGGACCGACGACTACGGCAACGTCTATCCGCAAAGCGAGACTTTCCGCGCCTCGATATCGCTGGCCGTGATCGAAGCGCCGCAAGAACTGGCCGAATGCGGCGACGGCTTCGACGGCTCGCCCGAGGCGATGCGCTACCAGGACATCGAACTGCCGACCGGCAAGCGCGACTATGTCGTCGCCATGCCGGTGCGCGGCAACAAGAACATCTCCAGCTACAAGGCGCGGCTGAAGCTGCATTCCAGGGAATCGTCCTTCCACCAGATGCGAGTCGCCGCGACCTTCGCCGACGGCAGCACGCGCGAGAGCAAGACGATCAGCCTGTTCTATTTCAACCCGCGCCCGGTGACGTTCGAGAGCAAATCACGCCCGGCCGCCTGCTATCTCAAGGAACTGGTCGGCGGCTGCTGACCTGCCAACCTTTACGGCCTCTGGGTCAGCGCTTAGCCATGTCGAAGAAATTCGGCAGCGGGATCAGCCGCGCGAAGAACGTTCCCTGGGGAAAAATCCTGACTTCCAGCATGGCGCCGCTGGAGCGCTGCGCATTCTGGTCGAACAGGAAATTGCCGAGCGAATAGAGCATCAGCGTGTCGCCGCCGCCCAGCGTCTCCAGCCTGTCGCAGGCGACATGCGGATGCGCGCCGACAATCAGCGAGGCCGAGCGCAGCCGCATCTCGTCCGCAAGCATTGTTTCACGCTCCGAAGCCTCGGTGATGTACTCCCGTCCCCAATGCACGAAAGCCACCGTCGGGCGGTCGGCCTGCGGCCGCACCAGCCGGTCGAGAAGGGCGGGCGTCAGCAGGTCGACCTGCCGAGAGGCATTGGTGTCGAGGTCGCTGAGCCCGACGATGTCGAGCCCGCCGAGCGCCAGCGTCTCGCCCTGTCCGAATGCCGGAATGCCGGCCGACTTCAGCGCCCGCAGCGTTTCCGCATAGCCGGACGCGCCAAGGTCCATCGCATGGTTGTTGGCGAGCCCGACGCCATGCACGTTCAGCTTTCTCAACCAGTCGAGCGTCAGGTCCTCCGGCATGGCGAGCGTCATGTTATCGATCGCCTGCGGCACGTTGGGTAGCACGACGCCTTCGAGGTTGACCACCAGCGGCCGCCCCTTGGTGATCGACCATATGGACGAGGCGATGCGCTCGGCCGCTCCCTCCTCGATCAGCGCGGTCTTCATCGCCCGGCCGAAATTCGTATCGCCGGCGAGATAGACGGTTCTGTCCGAAGGACGAGGGGCATTGTTGAAGCTGGCATCGAACCGGCCGAACAAGGCAACCATGTAACTCGTCGTCTCGGCGACATAATCCGGCGAATAGGCCTGGCTGCTCTCATTGGCGATAACCAGTGGCCGGGCCGAGAACAACGCCTTCTGCAACTTCGTCTGGATGTAGAGCGCGCCGACCGAATCCGCATGCTGCGGCTGGCGGAGTGCGGCGATCTCGTCGGGCGAACCGGCAGCCAGCACGTTCAGCGTCTGCTGGTCGAACTTTCGCGCTTCATGCTGCGGCAGGTAATGCGAGAAATCGGTCGACTCGACCACCAGCGTATCCGCATCGACGATCTTTTCCAGCGCATCTGCCAAAAGGTCCCAGTCGGAGCGGTTGGAGCGGATCGAGATCGCCACCGGCACGATCGCTGCCTCCGGAAAATAATGCCGGATGAACGGCAGCATCGCCTGAACGCCATGCTCGTCGCCGAACAGGCAGGAGTCCTCGACATCGGCCTGACGCAGCAGCGTCCTTGCCGCAGCATCGTCGACCGAGACAGGCCCGAACACCGTTTCAAATCCCCGCGTTGCGGTGGCGAACGGCTTTTCGCTGGCTCGAAAATGGTCGGGCGACAGGATGACGATCCGCTTGTAGCGCACACCCGACGCCGCCTTGAAGCCAAGCGCCACCAGTTCGTCGGCCAGCAGATGGTGCGGCACGACGATGCCCGTCAATCGTTCATTTGCGGGCTGATAGTCGTTCACCTTGGCGATTGCAGTGTCGAACAGAGCGCGGTCTTCGTAAAAATTCGGGAAGTTCCGGTTGCCTGGCGGGCAGGCGGGTTTTGCGTCGGCCGCGAACGGGACGGACAGCAGGATCACCAGCCAGGCGATCAAGGGGCTGAGGAGGCTTCGAAGCGTCATCCGTGCAGAGGCCGCTCGCCCGATGCAGGTCTCACGGCCCCGCGACCAGCATGTTGTCGACGCCGCCAGCGTAATAATACGGTTTCTGCTTGGCGCCGGTGAGCGTCACGATCTGGCGTGAGATATAGTCCGCAAGGCCGAACAGGGTCACACCGTCCTTCGACGTCTTCGCCTCGCCGTTCAGCCCGGCCAGCACCGAATAGGTGAAGACGCCATGGCCGAGGTCGTTCATCTCAAGCGCGGTATTGTTGGCGGCCGTCGCCGAGAACACGACGATGCGCGCATCCGCCGCGTCCTTCTCGATGCGCGGATTGAAGGCGTTGGCGGCGTGGCAGGTGTCCATCAGCAGGAAGCGCACGCCCGCCGACCGCTCCAGCGCCTTCTGGATGTCGGCCCAGTCGACCAGCGACGAGCGTTTCCAGCGCTCCGCATCCTGCCGCCGTCCGTCGGTCGGGATGAAATAATAGTCCTCGTCGATGTTGATGCCATGGCCGGCGACGAACAGCATCGTCGTGTCGTCCGGCCCCGGCTTGTCCAGAAAATCCTCGATCTGGTCGCCGATCGTGTCGGAATCCGGTTCCAGCACCTGGTCGGCGCCGCCCGCCAGCCGGTCGACGGCTCCGGCGCGGTCAGGTGTTTCGTCCAGCGCGTCGCGGTTGAGCAGCACCAGCGATTCCATGCCCGAATAGAGCGGCGCGGTTTTCGCGGAAAGCACGCGCAGGAATTCCGCCGCGTCGTCCACCGGGTAGCGCAGGTCGCAGGAACGGCCGTTGCAGGCGTCGGGCAGGAACGGATACTTCTCGACGCCGATGACGATGGCGTAGAGTTTTCCCTTGCGGGCGACGGTCTTCTTCTTGCCCAGCGCCACCACGCTGCGTTCGGTCAGGTAGCCGAATTCATTGGTGCCGGTGATGCGGATGGCGTTCTCGCCTTCCTCGACGGGAATCTCGACGATGGCATGGTCGCCGTCGCCGATGACCGAGCGCGCGGTAAAATCGCCGACGCTGCGGCTGTTGGAAAGAATGGCGAAATCGGCGACGTCGGCTCCCGCCTGTTTCGCGCCGGTGATCTCGACGGCGACGAACCCCTCACGTACTCCGGACTGGTCGGCGGCGAGGCGGACATCGAACTCCGGCGGTTTGCGCTCCAGCAGGCGCTTCAACTCGTTGTCCATGCCTGGCCGCATCTCGGCGACGGCCTGGCGCGCGCTGCGCAGGATGATGGCGCGGCGCACCATTTCCGGACTCCAAAGGTAACGCTTCAACTGCTCGGCGCGCACGAAGCGCCCTTCCCTATCGCGCCCCTGGTTGACCTGCCAGCCGATCAGCTTGTCGCCGTCGTCGGACGAATAATAAAAACCCTGCGGCATCCAGACGACCCATTCCTTGCCGGCAAAGAACATCGAGGCGATCAGTTCGCGCGTCTTCAGGTTCCACAGCCGGATCGTCTGGTCGTCGCTGCCGGTAACGAGCAGGTTCGCTTTTTCTGAGGCGGCGATTGCGTGGATCGCACCCGTGTGGCCGCCAGTGAATTCGCCGGCAACGCGGCCCGTCGCCGAGAAATATTCGAGCAGCGTGCCGTCATTGCCGCCGGTGATCAGCCGCAGTCCGCGATCGATCAGCGTGAAGGCGCCATGCAGGGAACCGTTGGTGCCGTCGTTGACGATCGTCCGGCTGGGGCCGCCGGAATGCCCGATCTCCAGCGCTGCGTTTTCGAGGCCGTCATCGCCGCCCTTGACCGCGTTCAGCGACCACGCGCCGTCGGCATGGGTTGCCCGTCCGTAGCCGGCTTCGTTCCCCTCCACGGCCTCCGGCGGCTGGAAGAAGCGGTCGGCGGTCGGCAGTTGCACCCGGTGCTGCAACTGCCCCATGGTCTCGGGACAGGCGATGCGGTCCGGGCAAGGGTCGGCATTGCCCCAGGCGATCTCGCCGCCGTCGGCCGAGATTCCGACCGCCATGACCGGCAGTCCGGCGCCCTGCATCGTCTTCGCTGCTTCGCCGGTCGCCGGGTTCCAGACATGGATGGCGTTGGCGGTGCCGCCGGCAGTGGCGATCATCGCCCCGTCCGGCGTGACGGCACTGGCCGAAACCGTGCCGTCATGCCCGGCATAGGTCAGCGTCGGCGCGGTATCCCCGATCTTCCACACCAGCGTGCGGTATTTGTCGCCGCAGCGATAGCCGCAGGAGATTATGAGACGGTCGCCAGCGAAAGCCAGAGAGCCGACGAAGAAATCGAGCTTTGGCAACATCGCGTCCAACCCGCCATCCGCCGCCCGCCATAACTGGACGACGCCTTCCGCATTGGCGGTTGCGAAACGGGCGCCGTCGGCCGAAACCGCGAGACCGTTGACACTGCTGTCTCGCAGATTTTCGGACTCCGGCGCAAGCGCCATCTCCGTGCCGCTGGAGAGGTCCCAAAGCCGGATGCCGTTGTCGGTCGTCGTCGCGGCAAGCCGAGATCCGCCATTTGCAAAGACGATGCGCTGGATATGCAGCGAATCGGCGTCGAGCTTCGTGTCGGCCGTCCATCCTGTCGCGGCGGCATCGTCCTTGCGCCAGAGATAGACGAAGCCGTCCTGCCCGCCCGCCGCCAGCCTGGTCCCGTCCGGCGAGAAGGCAACGGCATAGACGGCAAGCTCGTCGCCGGGCAGCACAGCCTTCATGCGTCCCGTTGCAAGATCGAACAGCCGCAGATCACCATAGGGCGGGTCGGCGCCCAGCCCCTTGCCGAAATAGCCCCCGGCCGCGATGGTCTTGCCATCCGGCGAGACGGCGACGGCGAACACCTTGCCATCGTGCCCGTCGCCGAGATAGCCGCGGATGGTGCGCAGCGTCACGCCGCTGCGCCAGTCCCAGACGCGGATGGTCTTGTCGTCGGACACGGAGATAAGCTGCTCGCCGTCCGGCGTGAAGGCCATGTCCTTTACCGTGCCCCGATGCCCGCCGGCGTCTAGATCGAGCCGGAAGTCCGGGCCGGTGTCCTCGGCGCCCATCGCCGTCAACGCCGGGCCGCAGGCCAGCGCGACGACGACCGCCAGAAGACGCCAGCACGGAGCCGTCCGAATCCGAATGAGGCGCAATGAAAGGCGCGGGTTGCGCAAGGGCATGATGAGGGTCTCGGTCAATTCGTGGATGCCGGCGGCTCCTGGCCGCGCCTGACATACTGCTCGATGGGCGCTGCAAGCGTCGGCGAACGGCTCTTGCGTTCGGCCATTATGAACCCGGCAAAATAAGCCCAGAAGGAGTCGGCGTAGTCGCGGAAATAGGCGTCCGCCACCGATGTCGAGCAGAGATCGGTTTCGACGCAGGAGGCGACGCGGTTGAGCAGATAGACCGTGCGGTCGAAATCCTCGCGGAATTTCGGCAGCGGCGTGTCGCCACCCTCGGGCGTCATCGCGATCATGCCGAGCCGCTCCTGGAAATAGGCGCGCTGCTGTGGCGACGGATCGGCTCCGAGATCCTGCTGGTAGCGGGTGTTCAGCGCTTCCAGCCGAGTCCGCAGCGAACGCTGCGCATCCTGGTATTCCTGCTTTTCCCACAGTTCCGCCAGCGCCAATGTGCGCTCGACCCGCTTCTCGTCGCGAGCCACCATGAACTGGTAGACCGAAAATATGGCGCCGAACACCAGGATGACCCGCAGCACAAAACCCGACCAGGCGTAGCCGAGCATTCGCCAGTCGCGCTCGGTGAACGGATTGCTCTCTTTCTTGACTTCGTGGTTGCTCACCCAGGGAAAGCCCTCGGTCGTCTCCGGCAGTTTCACGGGCCTCGCCGCCGCCGATGCGCCGGCGGCGGCAGCCGTCTGTCCGGGCGGGAGCGGCGCTTCGCTCATCCGCAGCTTTCCAGCTCGATCTTCGCCGACGGATCGAGCTCGACAGCGGGGTCTTCCAGCTTCCTCTTCAGGCAGGCGAGTTGTGTGCGCGACAGCATGAATCTCAGCGACGGTTCGATCACCGGTTCGCCGGCACCGGCGGCCGGGCCAGCAAGCGCCTCGACCACGCCGCGCGACTGAGGGCAGGCGGACAGGTCGATGAGGATAGCGGCGTTGCTGCCTTGGGCCAGTTGGTCGTACTGGTCGAGGAAACAGTCGGCCAGTTCCTGGGTGGTGACGATCTCCTTGTCGCAGGTGCCGCAGGCCTCGTCGGCCAGCGCCGTGCCGGCGAGGAACAGGCCGAACGCGCATACGCCGGCCGCCGCCAGATTTTCGAAGTGACCGAAGACGCGCATGAAAGGTATCCTTCTTCCCACTGCGTGAACCCTATTGTGACCAACCCGCCGGTATCCGCAAGCGCTCCCGGAATTCGGATTCATTTCGCCGGCATGGTCTCCAGCGGAAAGATCATGACCGCGCCTTTCTGCCCGCCCTTGTCGCCCAGCTTCATCGCCGACCGTGTCGAAGGCGCCACGCCGATATCCGTCAGCATGTCGCGGAAACTGCCGCCAGCGCCGATCTCGCGCGTGGCGTTGGGGACGCCGCCCTGCTGCAGGAAACTCAGATCCTCGACCTCGCTCATGGGCGGCGCTTCGGTCAGTACCGCGATCATCCGCTCCATGCCGAAACTCGTGTCGGTGAAGGCGAGCAGGCCTTCATCCACCTTGGCGCCGCTGACCAGCCGCTGCGCGCCCATGTGGGAGATCGAATAGTCGCTGCCGACATAGAGGATGTTGATGTCGACCAGTTTTGTCGACAGGTTCTCGGCTTCGATATGCACTTCGTCGCCCGGATTGACCGCCGGGACCTTGGAGCCGTCCAGCGGCTCGAACGTGTCCGTCTTGGCATGCCGGATCTTGAAGGCGACGTTGACCTGGTCCGCCGGATAGTCCGATGCCGCCGCCAGCCGCGAAAGGCTGGTCGCCCGGAAGATCTTGGTGAGATTGTCGCCGACGCCCTTGGCGAGCTTCGCACGGTCGTTGTTGTCGATCGCCACTAGCGGTGGTTTCTGGCCGCCTTCCAGCGACAGTTCGCCTGACGGCGGCAGGAACCACAGCGCGGGTGTCTTCGCTGCGTCGGGCGCGGCGCCCTTGACCTTGTCCTCGCGCAGCACTGCAAGTCGCAGATCGGCCTCGGCGCCCGGTGCCACCAGCTCGATGTTGAATTTTCGGTCCGCCCCCGCGGCAATTTCGTCAAGCACCGCATTGGCCAGCGCCACATCCTCGGCATTGCCGTCGGCCTCCGCCGGCCGCGCGACCTTCAGCTTGAAGTCGACCACCACCTCCGCCAGCCGCGCATAGGTGTTGGCGGGCATCTGGTCGAGTTTCAGCGCCGGTTTTCCGTCATAGGCGACCGGGGTGACACGGCTGGTCAGGTTCTTGGCGGACTGCACTTCGAGATAGCCGAGGGTCTCGGAAAGCTCGGAGGTCGGCGACGGCAGGATCGCCAGCCGCGTCCCCTTCGACAGCCTGTGCAGCATGCCGGCCGGCACGGTCGCGGCGCCGTCCTTCACCTCCAGCGGCCATTGCATGACCGTGTCGATCTTCTCGCTGCCGAAGACACGCGCGTCCAGGTCGCCCTCGAACAGCGGCGTCGGCCGCTGGCGCGAATCCGCCGAATATTGCTGCAGCACGGCGTGTCCGAGCTGGCGGTAGGTGATGTTGGGGTTCTCCGCCAACTTGGAGAAGATCGTATAGGTGAAGAGCCCGTATTTCTGCGCGTCGGCCGAGCCTTTCGGCAGCGGCATTTCCGGCGTCGTCTCGATCGTCTGCGCGGCGAAGAACGCCACCAGCCCACTCTTGCCGATCGGCTTTGCGCTGGTCGGCTCCTGGCCGGCCAGATCGACCGCGCGGGATGCGTCCCCGTCGCTCGCCGCGGCGTCCATGACCCCCAGCGCTGCCTCGCGCGTGCTGTCGTCGGACGCCTGCGTGCCGACCATCGCCGAGGCGGGAATACCGAGATCCTCGAACTCCACCTTGCGTTCCGTTTCGAGATCGGCGCTGACGGGAGCTGCGCGGGTAGCGGTGCCGGAATGGCAGGCGTCGATGATGAACCAGACGAAGGCGCCCTTGTCGCGGATCGCATCCAGCGCAGCGCCGATGTCGTCGTCCATCAGCGCATTGGGAACGCCCTTGCTCTGGTCCACCCATTTGCCGGTGTCGGAGGGCAGGAAAATCTCGTCCAGCCGGTCGCTCTCCGACCCGGCCTTGATCTCGGGCTGCTGCGCGCCGTGGCCGGACAGGTGGATATAGACGAAGTCGTCGCGCTCTGCCTTATCGGCCACCGATTTGAGCGCCGCCAGGATGTTGGCATGGGTCGGCGAGGCCGTCGCCCGGTCGACGCCGTCGGCCAGAAGCGACACGTTTTTGGCATCGAATGCAACCGGAGCGCGCGTCTCCAGATAGTCGCGCACCAGAACCGCGTCATGGTTGGGCCCGACCAGAGCCACTTTCGGCGGCAGGTTCGGATAGGCGGTGACCGCGACCAGAACCGCGTAGTTGGTCCTGGCCATGGCCGGCGCGGCGGAGATCGCCGCGAGGCAAAACGCCATCGCCGACGCGGCCAACAGCGCGCGTTTCCTCATCCAGCCCGTCATGCCGAAAACTCCCCAGCCCGAATTCACCCCGCGCGCATCTGCCCGCATGATTTTGTCAGTATTTTGGAGCGGTCGCTGAGATCAACCCGAAACGACGGCCGGATGCCGAGTGGACCAGAGGATCAACGAAAAGTGAAATGAATTCTTGATCTTGTAGGGAGGAGCAGCCGAATGCGGGAGAGGCCGGCGCTATTGCAACGCTGCGGGACGCGAAGCGCCGCAGGCGTCGATTGTGGCGCGGGTGGCTAAAAGCTTATTGGGGCTGCAGCTGATCGCCTGTGCCCGGCACCGTATCGTCTCCGATCGCGGCGCAGTCCTGGCCGATGCATTCCACAGGCGCCTGGGCAGGCGCCGGCGCTGCACAATCCTGGCCCTCGCATTCTTGCAGCGGCCTGTTCTCGCCCTGCATGCAGTTCTGTCCCTCGCAGGACACTGCCGGCACGTCCTCGGCAAAGGCCGGGTGGCTAAGGCCAAGCAGGATTGCGGCAAGCAGGGCGGCACGGCTCATGATCGGGTCTCCGGGACGCGGCAGATATTACACCGCGCCCGTCACTTTCCTGCAAACGGCGCAGGAGCAATTTTAAGGAATTGCATAGGCGATGGCCGCCTATGCAGAACTTACCCACGCGGGCGATCAGTTGATGACGACCAGCACATATCGGTTGTTGTAATACTGGTAGTAGGTTTTCCCGCAGCGCCATAGCACGACACCGCCGATCCTGGTGCGCACGCAGCTCTTCGGCAGCGACACCACATAGGTCGTCGTGCGCTTGACCACCACGGCGGGAATGACGGCGGCGTCATTCCCTGCCACCGCCGGACGGTCGGCCATGGCCCGCGCCTCGCCCACAAGCGCCAGCCCGGCGGTATCGGCCGCAAGCAGGGCCAGCCCGACGGCAGCCGCGCCCAGCCAGCGATAAGCACCATGTCTCATGATTGTTTTCCCTCTCTGCGGAACCGCCGGATCGGCGGGCCAACGCCTATTTCTGGTGTGTCTCGACGACCTTCTGGCAGGCGGGCGTCAGCTTGTCCTTCTGCTTGGCCAGGCACTCCAGCACGCGCCCACCCCCCGGCGCAACGTCGGAACAGAATTTCTGGTAGTCCGCCTGGCAAGCCGCCCGCTCGGACGCAGTCTGGGCGAGCGCGTCGCCGGCGACCATCGCAAACAGGACGGCAGCGATTATTCTTGCGGTGCGCATCGATCATCCCCCCGAACACAGAGCCATTTCACTTGACGGCCAAAACAGCGGCCCGTCAAGTTAAGGCAAGGCTCTCCGGCGAGGGGCATTTGTCGTCATGACCGCAAGTTGTCATCGCGCGGTCGACCAGCCGAACCAGAGGGCGACGGCGGCCAGCAGCGCCGACAGCACACGCCTCGCAAAGCGTTCGCGGCGGGGATCGTTGAGGAACGGTTCGAGCGCACCGGCCAGAACCACGATCGCCGCATGCACCGCGGTCGCCACGGCCACATAGGCGGCTGTCAGCGTCAAAGTCTGCGACAGCAGCGGTTTTGCCGCGTCGATGAAAGTCGGCAGCACGGCGACATAGAAGACGGCCGCCTTGGGGTTGAGCAGATTGGTCGTCAGCCCTCGCCGGAAATAGCGGCCATGGTCCTGGCTTGCCGCCGCGACGTCGGTTCCCGTTGTCCAGCCCTCCCAGGCGAGGTAAAGCAGGAACAGGACACCCGCCCAGCGCAGCCCCTCGTAGAGCAGCGTCGAGGCCTGGATGATCTCCGCCACGCCGAACGCCGCGACAAGCCCGACGATGCCGAGCCCGAGCGCCACGCCGGCCACGGTGGCGAAGCCGGCGCGCCGCCCGTTGCTGGCGGCCACCAGCGCCAGATAGGTCATGTTGGGACCGGGCGTCAGCTCGATCAGGAACGAGGCGAGTGTGAAGGAGAGCAGCGTCGGCAGGTCGACCGGCAACTCAATGCGCCTCGTCCCAATTGTCCGCCGCCCGCGCGTCGACCTTCAGCGGCACGGCCAGCGACACGGCCGGCATCGCCGCTTGCTCCATGACATGCTGGATGACCGGCAGCGTGCGCGCCACCTCGTCGTCGGCGGTCTCGAAGATCAGCTCGTCATGCACCTGCAGCAGCATGCGCGCCGACAGGCCGGCCTTTTCCAGCGCATCGTCCATGCGCACCATGGCGCGGCGGATGATGTCGGCCGCCGATCCCTGGATCGGCGCGTTGATCGAGGCGCGCTCGTTGAAGGCGCGCACCGACGGATTGGGCGAGCGGATTTCGGGATAGTGCGCCTTGCGCCCGAAGATCGTCTCCACATAACCCTTGTCGCGGCAGAAGGCTTTTGTAGAATCCATGTATCCCTTGATACCGGGGAACCGCTCGAAATATTTCCTAATATAGTCGCCGGCCTCCTCGCGCGGGATCGATAGCTGGTTGGCGAGGCCGAAGGCCGAGATGCCGTAGATGATGCCGAAATTGATCGCCTTGGCGCGCCGCCGCACGTCCGGCGGCATGCCTTCGACCGGCACGTTGAACATCTCGGATGCGGTCATGGCATGAATGTCGATGCCGTCGGCGAACGCTTGCCGCAATTGCGGGATGTCGGCGACATGCGCCAGCACGCGCAGCTCGATCTGCGAATAGTCGGCCGAGATCAGCTTGTTGCCCTTGTCGGCAATGAAGGCGGTGCGGATTTTCCGGCCTTCCGAGGTGCGGATCGGGATGTTCTGGAGATTGGGTTCCGACGACGACAGCCGCCCCGTCGTCGTCGCGGCCATGGCGTAGGACGTGTGCACGCGCCGGGTCTCGGGATGCACATAGCCGGGCAGGGCGTCGGTATAGGTCGACTTCAGCTTGGTCAGTTGCCGCCAGTCGACGATTTTTCGCGGCAGCTCGTGGCCTTCGGCGGCGAGATCCTCCAGCACCTGCGCCGAGGTCGACCATTGCCCGGTCTTGGTCTTCGAACCGCCCGGCATACCCATGCGCCCGAACAATATGTCGCCGAGCTGTTTCGGCGAGCCGATGGTGAAGCGCTCGCCCGCCAACTGATAGATCTCGTCCTCGAACGCCGCAGCACGCTGCGCCAGTTCACCCGACAGCCGCGACAGGATCTGCCGGTCGATCGAGATGCCGTGCTGCTCCATGCGCGCCAGCACCCGCACCAGCGGCCGCTCCAGCCGCTCGTAGACCGACATCATGCCTTCGGCGACCAGCCGCGGCTTCAGCGCCAGCCAGAAGCGCAGCGTCACGTCGGCGTCCTCGGCGGCGTAGGCGGTGGCGCGGTCGAGCGGCACGTAATCGAAAGTCACCTGCGCCTTGCCGCTGCCGGTCACGTCCTTGAAGGCGATGGTCTTGTGGCCGAGCAGTCGCTCCGCCAGCGCGTCCATATTATGATTGGCGACGCCGGCGTCGAGCACGTAGGACATCAGCATCGTGTCGTCATAGGGCGCAATGTCGACGCCGTAGCGCTGCAGGATGACGAGGTCATATTTGACGTTCTGCAGGACCTTCAGGACCGAGCGGTCCTCCATCAGCGGCTTGATGATCGCCATCGCCTCGCGCACTGGAATCTGGCCTTCGACAACGCCGCCGCCGAGCAGGTCGCCGGTGCCGGACTTGTGGATCAGCGGTATGTAGGCGGCATAACCGGGCCGGATCGCCAGCGAGAAGCCGACCAGTTCGGCCTGCATCGGGTCGAGCGAGGTGCTCTCGGTGTCAACCGCCACCACGCCAGCCGCCTGCGCCTCCGCCACCCAGGCGCGCAAGGTGCCGGTGTCGCGAATGCAGACATAGGCGCTGGTGTCGATCTTCTGCGCTGCCGCGGCTTCGGTGCGGGCGGCGGCGAGGGCGGCTGGCGTTTCCTCCCCCCTTGAGGGGGAGGTGCCGCCGAAGGCGGCGGTGGGGGTCGCTGCGGCAGTGCTCGACGTTCCGGCGGTGCCTTCTGAGGTTACCCCCTCTGGCCTGCCGGCGTCCTTCGGACCTCCGTCAAGGGGGAAGAGACCAGCCCCCACATCCGGCCCATGCACATCCTTGGTCTCGACGGTCACCGTGCCCGCCTCGACGGCGCTGGCATCCGTGCCGCTCGCTTCCGCCACGCGCCGCGTCAGTGTCGTGAATTCCATCGCCTTGAGAAATGAAATCAGCTTCGGCCCATTCGGCGGCTGCAGGATAAAATCCTCGAGCCCTTCGCCCTGCTTCACCGGCACGTCGTTCTTAAGCCGCACCAGATCGCGCGAGATGCGCGCCTTGTCGGCATTGTCGATGATCGACTGGCGGCGCTTGTCCTGCTTGATCTCGCCGGCCCGCGCCAAAAGCGCATCGAGGTCGCCGAACTGTTCGAGAAGCTGCGCCGCCGTCTTCGGCCCGATGCCGGGCACGCCGGGCACATTGTCGACCGAGTCGCCGGTCAGCGCCTGCAGATCGATCATCTTTTCCGGCGGCACGCCCCATTTCTCGATGACCTCGGGGATTTTTATCTCCTTGTCCTTCATCGGGTCGTACATGGAGACGGTCTCGCCGACCAACTGCATCAGATCCTTGTCGGAGGAGACAATGGTGGTGTCGCCGCCCGCCTCGCAGGCCAGCCGCGCATAGGTGGCGATCAAATCGTCGGCCTCGAAACCCTCCATCTCGATGCAGGGCAGGTCGAAGGCCCGCGTCGCCTGGCGGATCAGCCCGAACTGCGGGATCAGGTCTTCGGGCGGCGCCGAGCGGTTCGCCTTGTATTCGGGATAGAGTTCGTTGCGGAACGTCTTCGACGAATAGTCGAAGATCACCGCGAAATGCGTCGGCGTCGCGCCGACATCGGTGTTGCGCGCGTCCTGCATCAGCTTCCACAGCATGTTGCAGAAACCCGACACCGCGCCGACCGGCAGCCCGTCGGATTTGCGGGTCAGCGGCGGCAGTGCGTGATAGGCGCGAAAAATGTAGCCGGAGCCGTCGACGAGGAAGAGGTGATCGCCTTTTTTCATGGGCGAAGGGATAGCGCGGCGCGGCCTCCCGGTCCATGCCCAAGCCGCCGGTGCCGTCATCTCCTGACAGCAACTACTGTGCTCTACCTAGCCAAATCCGCATTTTGTGTGCTTGATCGCCGGGGTGAAAGCCGTGGCATCGACCCTTGTCCAATGACTGTTAATCTGCAATTTCCAAACCAACGTTGCGAGCACGCTTGGGAAGCCTACGCCGGCATGGAGCGGTCCGGCAGCCGCGCCGAAAAGCTGTCCACGCTGGATGCCTTTATCTCCGAACTCATCTCGGGCTCGCCAGAGGGGCGAAGGGGCTTTGTCGAGAGTTGGTGCGCCGCTTTCCTCGACGGCGACGCCGTGTCCGAATTGTCGCTGGGCGACGGCGAGTGGATGCGGCTGCCGCTGTTCCGATCGGTCTTCCGGCAAATCCTCGAAACCAGGCGATCGGAAAAACGTGCCGGATATGCGCGATGGTCGGCCCAACTCCATGGCCTCTTCTCCAGGCCGGAAGGAGGCTATGGGCAATACGAGCTATCGGCAAAAGCGTTACTCCGGGAGGCGCTTCAGGTCGATCCAGCAGACGCAAGAGCTCGCGCCTTGTTGATCGAGGACATACTTTCGGATGTTGAATATGATTGCCACGAACTGCCCTACGGCCTGCTGGTGAAAGCCGAGGCCCTGTTGAAAGACATTTCCGAGGTTGAGAAACTCCTGTCGGGAACGATATGCGAGGCACGTTCTCGCAGCGGCCTCTCGGCTCTGCGCCATATCGCGGCTGGCGATTGGTCGGACAAGGTGCTGAATGAGACCTTCCGGCTGTTGGATATGAGATGCCAGATCGCAACGGAATTGCTGCCCAACCCTCATGTGGCAGGCTCCTGACTTACGCTTGCTCCGCCCCCTCACGGCTTCGTTACACACTTGTAATCTTCGCGGCCTTGAAACACCCCCTGGCGGCTTCCAAATACAGGTCATCGGCAGTTAATGCCGCGTCCGGACCAAGGCCCGTCCCCCGCCTAATCCGGACCGTGCGGCGACCCCTCCCCCCTCTCCGGGCCGCCGCATGTTTAATAAGGCCACCGTGGTTCCCCCTCCACCACGGTGGCCATTTTTCTGTCAGGACCTTCGCTCCCGACGTTCTTTGTCAGCTGGCACAATGCCGCCGGGCTTTCCGTTCGCGCCCATGATCATTAGGGTGCGCCGCAAATTCCATAAGGTTTTGCCGCATGTCCGTCGCCTCCTCCGTCCTCTCCCGTCTCGACGCCGATCTCGACCACAGTCTCGACCGGCTGTTCTCGCTGCTCCGGCTGAAATCCATCTCCACCGACCCGGCCTTCAAGGCCGATTGCCGCCAGGCGGCCGAATGGCTGGTCGCCGACCTTAAGACCATCGGTTTCGACGCCAGCGTACGCGATACGCCCGGCCATCCGATGGTGGTCGCCCATCACGACGGCCCGGCCGGCTCGCCGCATGTGCTGTTCTACGGCCACTATGACGTGCAGCCGGTAGACCCGTTGAATCTCTGGCACGACGATCCCTTTGATCCGAAGCTCAAGGAGATCGAGCCGGGCCGCAAGGTGATCACCGGCCGCGGCTCGGCCGACGACAAGGGCCAACTGATGACTTTCGTCGAGACCTGCCGCGCCTGGAAGGCGGTGCACGGATCGCTGCCCTGCCGCGTCACCATCCTGTTCGAGGGCGAGGAGGAATCCGGCTCACCTTCGCTGAAGCCCTTCCTTGAGGCCAACGCCGAGGAACTGAAGGCCGACTTCGCGCTGGTCTGCGACACCGGCATGTGGGACCAGGACACGCCGGCCATCACCGTCGGCCTGCGCGGCCTTGTCGGCGAGGAAGTGGTGGTCAAGGCCGCCAACCGCGACCTGCATTCGGGCGAGTTCGGCGGCGCCGCCGCCAATCCGGTGCGCATCCTGGCGAAAGTGCTTGCCGCCATCCACGACGACGGCGGCCGCATCACCATCCCCGGCTTCTACGACGGCGTCGAGGAGACGCCGACGCAGATCCTGAAGGCCTGGGAAGGTCTCGGCGAGACGGCCGACACTTTTCTCGGCCCGATCGGTCTCTCCGTCCCGGCCGGCGAGAAAGGCCGCTCCGTGCTGGAACTGGTCTGGGCGCGCCCGACCGCCGAGTTCAACGGCATTTCCGGCGGCTACACCGGCAAGGGTTTCAAGACCGTCATCGCCGCAGAGGCTTTTGCAAAGGTTTCGTTCAGGCTGGTCCACAAGCAGGACCCGGAAAAAATCCGCGAGGCCTTCCGCGCCTTCGTGCGTGCAAGAATCCCCGCCGACTGCTCGGTCGAATTCCACCCGCATGGCGGCTCGCCGGCGATCCAGCTCTCCTACGACTCGCCCTTCCTCATTCAGGCGCAGACCGCGCTCACCGACGAGTGGAGCAAGCCGGCGGTAATGATCGCCAGCGGCGGCTCCATTCCCGTCGTCGGCGACTTCCAGACCTATCTCGGCATGGGCTCGCTGCTGGTCGGCTTCGGCCTGTCGGACGACCGCATCCATTCGCCCAATGAAAAATACGAGCTCGCCTCCTTCCACAAGGGCCAGCGGTCCTGGGCGCGCATCCTCGAAGCCCTGTCACGCTGATGAAAAGCCCCGCCATGACCATCCGTTTCCATAAAAACGACCTGCCGAACCTCGCCAACTACAATGTCGATTCAGTCGCCATCGACACCGAAACGCTGGGGCTCAACCCGCATCGCGACCGCCTCTGCGTGGTGCAGATCTCGCCGGGCGACGGCTCGGCCGATGTCATCCAGATCGCGCTCGGCCAGAAGAAGGCGCCGAATCTCGTCTCGATCCTGCGCAACCGGTCGATCACAAAGCTGTTCCACTACGCGCGGTTCGATCTCGCCGTGCTCTACAATGCCTTCGGCGCCATGCCGGAGCCGGTGTTCTGCACGAAGATCGCCTCGCGGCTGACCCGCACCTACACCGACCGCCACGGGCTGAAGGACATCTGCTCCGAACTGCTCGGCGTCAATCTCTCCAAGGCGCAGCAATCCTCCGACTGGGCGGCCGAAACGCTTTCCCCCGAGCAACTGGAATACGCTGCCTCGGATGTGCTTTATCTCCATCGCCTGCGCGACGTTCTGGCCGGCCGGCTGGCGCGCGAGGACCGCACGAAAGTTGCCGACGCCTGCTTCCGCTTCCTCCCCACCCGCGCAAAACTCGACCTGATGGGCTGGCCGGAAGAGGATATTTTCGCGCATAGTTGAGCCTTTCCCTCCCCCTTGAGGGGAGGGTGCCGAGCGAAGCGAGGCGGGTGGGGTCGACGCGGCAGTGCTCCGACGCAAAGTGACGTTGGTGTTTGGCCGCGCCGACCCCACCCGGCCGCTTCGCGGCCACCCTCCCCTCAAGGGGGAGGGATACCGGCGCTACAACGCCCCATACGCCGCCAGATACCACGCCGAGCCGTCATACACTGTCTCGGCCCACGTATTGGTGGCCAGGTTCTTCAATCCGCCGAGCGATAGGTTGAATGCGCCGCCGCCGGTCCGCGTCAGCCGGAATCGCGCGCCGGCATAGGCGTTGGTCGCCGACAGCGTCACCGCGCGATTTGCCGTCAAGGTGCCGGTGTGCCGCTGCTCCTCCGCATTGGTCAGCACCGTCAGCGTGAAGTCCGCGTCGCTGGATACCGCCTGCTGGCCGCCGCGCGACACCCGCCGCCACGCGCTGCCGTCCGAATTCACCTGCCCGCCGCCACCGCCGAGGTCCGAGCAATGGATCATCTGCCCGGCCGGCGAAGCCGACGGCAAGGTGGCGATCGTATAGGAGCGCAGGCGGAAATGCCGGTTGGCGTCGATCACCGGCACGGTGAACAGCGACAGCCCCGTCGCATGGTCCAGCGCGCCGGCCTCGGCGATGGTGGTGCTGCCGTTCGGCGTCAGTTCGATCGTCCATTTCGTGCCGCGCGCGGTCGAGCCGTGGTTCTCGGATGCGCGGAAGGCGAGGCGACCCGAGGTCGCGCCGCCGACGATGCTGCCGTCCCAGGGGCGCACGACGAATTCGGCCATCAGCCCGGTATTGGTGATGAAGGCCGGAGACGCCAGGCTGCCGCGCGCCACGTCGGCGGCGAAGGTGGCGTGGGTGGCGTTGGTGTCGCGATAGCTGACGATCCGCAGCAGGCTCGCGGCGCCGTCGCGCAGGATGGTCTGCGCCGCGCCGGTCACCATCAGCGCCGCGTTCAGGTTGAACTGGTTGCCGAGCGTCAATTGCCCCGTCGTCTTGTCGACGGTCAGCGCCGTCGTCCAGGCCGAGCCGTCCGGCGAAACCTTCAGCGCAAGATTGTCGTCGCCGATCAAACCCAGTTCGGCGCGTCCCGAAAACCCGGTCTGCAGCAGCAGCGACAGCACGTCGGCGGCCGTCTCCTTGTTCAGCGTATAGCGCAGGTCGCCGTCGCCGCCTTCCGCCGCCGTCTTTGCCGTCCACAGCGCCTTGTTGAGCTTCGCCGAGAAGGGGTTTGTGGTGTCGGCCGTCGTGCCGATGCCGAGCAGCGCCAGGTTCTGCAGCGCGGCAAGCACGCCGTCGAGCGGCGCCCAGGCCGCGCCGGTCCAGAACACGAAGATGTCCTCGTCCTCGACATGGCTGAGGAAACCGGGTTTTGGCGCGTAGAACGACCACACCCCATCCAGCCTGTGTGCGATTTTTCCGCTCTGCCCGCTCCAGTCGCCGGTGGCGGCGGCGGCGACGATGTAGCGGTCGCCATTCAGCGGCGCACCGGGCGGGGCCGCCAGGTCGCGGTCGGCGACGCCGAGCTGCACCAGCGCATCGAGCATGCCGATCGCCTCGTTGTGCGTGACGTGCTTCTGCGCCTGCGACGGCATGATGTAGGGAAGGTCGAGATTGTCGGAAGTGTCCATGCCCGCGCCCCGTTGAAACTCGGGTGAATGATAAAACGGGCCGGAGGGCAGGGGGACGGATCGATGGTTTTATCCGTTGCGGCGTCGATGTCCGTTCATCTCGTCAGCGGGACATTTTCGCCTAACGATCTGATTTCATGCACTCTTTCGTAGCCTGCCCGGCCACTTGCAGCGCATGGCCGGAAAAATTCGTGGCCGCCGTGTCGATTCTTTTTCCCCTTTTTTGGGGAGTTTGCGCGGCGAGGATGAGACCAACGAGCCTGCGGAATACCATCGCCCCAATCCTCTCCGCCGCCTGCGGAGGTCTTCCTCCCCCGCGTTGCGGCAGGCTGGGCGTCTATCCGGTTGCGGCGAGTGGACCCAAATGGTGGCAGTTGCAATGGTCTGGTTTGCCGGCTGTTTGCGCCAATGCGACCGCGCTCATGCTTCCATGGGGCCGTCCGGCCCCGGATCGCCCCCGGCCGCGGCGACCGACAGCCTGCGCAGATAGTGGTTCCAGCCCTTTTCGTGGCTGGCGCGCTCTTCCTCGTTCGGCAGGCCGCTATGGGTGAAGCGCACCAGCGTGCCGCTGCCCTTTTCGACTAGGTCGATCTCGACCAGGCTCGATCCGGGCGGCACCGCCTCGCGCCCTTCCCATCCGAAACTGTAGGCGAGGCGATGAACCGGGATCACTTCCGTGAACTGGCCGCGGGCGGGGTGCTTGTCGCCGACGCTGACCAGATAGATTCCACCGGGGCGGGCGTCCGTGGTCGCCGTGCCCAGCCAGCGCAGGATCTTGTCGGGGTCGGTGAGAAAGGCGAAGACCGTCGCCTGCGGCGCGGCGATCTCGATCTCGGTGCGAAGTGTCTCGTTCATCGGCGGCGTCCTCCGGAGGGATACGATGTCTTCCGGCACTGGCTGCAATGTAGTCCAACCGCCGCCCGGCGCAACAAAGCTGCCGCCACCCTCATGACAGAGGCCCGGCAGCATTGCATGATCGCCGCCATGCAACTGCCCTCCGCTCTCTCCTTCCTCGTCGACGAGGCTGCTGCCTCGCCCGGCGCCGACGCCTTCCTGACGGCGATTGCCGTTCGTCTCGCCGCCGACGGATTGCCGCTCGCGGGCGGCGCGCTCACCCAGGCGGCGCCGCACCCCATCGTGGCGCGGCGCACATGGCTGTGGCGGGCCGACAGCGGAAGGGTGATCGAGGCGCTGGGCTTCGACCTCCCCGGCCTCGACGCCGGGGATCGCGCCAAGGTCGGGCACGACTGGCTGGCGGGCCTCGGCGCGGCTGCCATTCACGAGGATTTCGTTGGCGGCACGCCCGACGGCGCCGTGCTCGGCTGGGGGGCGACCCGGCCGTTCAGCGCGTCAGAACGGGACCTGCTGCGGCAAGTGGCCCGCTTTGCCGCAGCGCCGCTTGCCGCGCTCGCCGCCCGCTCGACGCTTGGCGTGCTGCTGGAAACCTATCTCGGCCGGCGCAGCGCGGCGCAGGTGCTGGCCGGTCGGCTGCGCCGCGATGCCGGCGAGACCATCCGCGCCGCGCTGCTCTACGCCGACCTGCGCGGCTTCACCGAACTGTCGGAGAAGACCGCGCCGCAGGAGGTGGTGGCGGCGCTCGACGCATGGTTCGATCGCATTGCCGGCGCTGTCCACGCTTTTGGCGGCGAGGTGCTGAAATTCATCGGCGACGGCATGCTGGCGATCTTCCCGATCGGCGAGCGCGACACCGCCGCCGCATGCGAAGCCGCGCTGCGGGCCGTCGCCGCGGCACGCGCCGGCATGGACCATCTCGACCGCGCCCGCGCCGCGCAAGGCCTGCCGCCACTGCCGTTCGGCACGGCGCTGCATGTGGGCGAGATGCTGTGGGGCAATATCGGCACCGCCGACCGCCTGGATTTCACCGCGATCGGCTCCACCGTGAACCTGGTGAGCCGGCTGGAGGGCCTGTGCCGGCCGCTCGGCCGCACGCTGCTGCTCTCCGGCGCCTTCGCGTCGGAAACCACCCGGCCCCTGATCCCGCTCGGCGAGCACACGCTGCGCGGCATCGCCGCTCCCTGCGCGGTCTATGCACTGCGGGAGTGAAGCGGGACGCCTCCGGGACGATCCATATTCACAGCACGCGATCGCGCCCTTCGATTTCACGCCTGTGGGGTTTTTCCATCAGGGACGTTCACCGGAGTACTGCCGACGACTTCAGGCAATCGCTTGAACCAAGCTGTGTATCTGTCCTCCCGGTTGCGTTCCGGCTTTCCGTCGGGTGCGCTGCCCCTCATCGCCCTGCCGGACATCTCTTCCCGTGAACGGAGCTATCGGATTCACACATCTCAACACATCGTCGACAGACAAAGGAGTTTTCCATCCCATCGGCCGTCTCTGGCTTCCGCAACGCTGAGGCATGGATTCCCGGCCTCGTGAGCGACCGCAGGGAGCGGAGAGTGTCGGGAATCCATGCCTCGGACTCAAAACCATAAATCCGATGCAAAAGAGGCTGCGCCTGTATGACGGCGAACCAGATGTGTGAACGCGATAGGTGAAGAGCGGGGAGAAAACGGCCGGCCGCGAATGCCATTGCCTTTCCTGCGCTGTTTGCGATTGGCGGAATCATTATTGAAAGCGTGACTTCCCCCCGTTCTTCACGGGGAGAGGTGCCCGGCAGGGCGATGAGGTGCGGTAACACCTTTTCAAGCGATTGCCCGCCGCCGACCTCGCCGCCGATGGACATCGCGAAAATCTCGTCCTATAAATCTTTACAACGTAAACATCGAGGTCGGTCCCATGGACGCTGCTCTTGTCGATCTTGTCCTCGCCATCGTCCATCACGGCCTGGCGTTCCTGCTCGCAGCACTGCTCGCCGTCGAACTGGCGCTGGTGCGGCCAGGCCTCGATGCGCGTGGCTTGCCTTTGCTCGGCCGCATCGACGGCGCCTACGGCATGGCGGCCGGCATGCTGATCCTGATCGGCGTCTGCCGCGTGATCTTCGGGCTGAAGGGCTGGGAGTTCTACGTCCAGAACCCGGTCTTCTGGTTGAAGATGGCGGCCTTCGCCGCGGTCGGGCTGCTCTCCATCCAGCCGACGATGCGCATCATCCGCTGGCGCCGTGCCGCATCCGGCGCCGTTCCCGAGGCCGAGATTATCGCCCTGCGCTTCTGGCTGAAGGCGGAGGCCGGCTTTTTCGCCCTCATCCTGGTCTTCGCCGCCGCCATGGCGCGCGGTTTTGGCTACTGAGCCGCCTCCAGCCCGCCGCTCGACCCGATCTCGACCAGCGGCGCGGGAATGGACGTCGTCTTCTCCGGCGACTTGCAGATGTCGGCGATCACGCAGCGCGGGCAGTCCGGCTTGCGCGCCTTGCACACATAACGCCCGTGCAGGATCAGCCAGTGATGCGCGTGGCGCATGTATTCCGGCGGAATGATGCGCACCAGCCCGGCCTCCACCTGCTCGGGCGTCTTGCCGGGCGCCAGCAGCAGCCGGTTGCCGATCCGGAAGATGTGCGTGTCGACGGCCATGGTCGGCTGGCCGAATGCCATGTTCAGCACGACATTGGCGGTCTTGCGCCCGACCCCGGGCAGCTTGACGAGCTCCTCGCGATCCGCCGGCACCGCGCCGCCATGGTCGCGGATCAGGGCTTCCGACAGCGCCACAACATTCCTGGCCTTGCCGCGCCACAGGCCGATGCTTCGAATGAATTGCCCGACCTTGTCCTCGCCCAGCGCCAGCATCTTTTGCGGCGTGTCGGCCACGGCAAACAGGGCGCGCGTCACCTTGTTGACGCCGGCGTCCGTCGCCTGCGCCGACAGCACCACGGCGACCAGCAGCGTGAAGGCGTTGACGTGCTCGAGTTCGCCCTTCGGCTCCGGCCTTTGCACCGAGAATCGCCGAAAGATCTCGTGGACCTCGTCGGGCCGATAGACCGAATGGGGCCGTGCCGGCCGTGGCCGCGGCTTGACGTTCGAGCCGTCGCGCGTGCCGGCGGGTGCGACGCTTTTTGACTTGGGATTTTTCATGAGCCTTCTATAATTATTCGCCATGGACGACACAAACGACAGTCCTGCCGACGAGCCGTTCTTCCGCGCGCTGCTGACCCCGCACCGCTCGCTGGGGCGGATCGGCTTCGCGATCCTCATGGGAACGCTGCTGTTCGGCTGGCTGGTCACCGGCGCGTTCTTCCTGTCGAAGGGCGCCTGGCCGGTTTTCGGCTTCTTCGGCCTCGACGTGCTCGCCGTCTACATCGCCTTCCGCCTGAACTACCGCGCCGCCCGCGCCCGCGAAGAGGTCTCCGTTTCGCGCACCTCGCTCGACATCAAGAAGACAGCGCCGTCCGGCCGTTCCGAGGCGCACCGCTTCAACCCGTTCTGGGCGCGCTTTTCCGTCTCGCGCCACGACGAGATCGGCATCACGCGCATGGCCGTGGAATCGCGCGAGGAAACCGTCTCGATCGGCTCCTTCCTCAACCCCGACGACCGCGAAAGTTTCGCCGCTGCGTTTTCGAACGCGCTGGCTAAGGCGAAGAGTTGAGTGGGCGATAGACGGCGTAATCGAAGAACGCCCTCAAATCCCTTTCTGGACAGGCTTGAAACCGGATCCGCGTAACGCCAGCATCACGGTTCCCAAGACGAGCAATCCGGCTCCGGAGAGGTTGACGGGAAGACCCATGTATATCGGCAAGAGAACGGCGCCCACGCATAGGATGATTTGAATCGCTGCCACCGCCAGAAGAACAAGCGCCGACCAACCGTTCGATCCATCGCGCCACGAGAGCCGGAAGTTATAAGAATAGGCGAAAACGAAGGCCGGAATGAGAACGACCGTCATCGCCAGGTGTCCGACCTCGAAGAACGACGGTGCGAGAAATGGCCAGCCCGGCATTTCAGTCGGGAGCACGAGAAAGGCAAATCCTGCCAACACGCCGGCGAGGTAGGGCGGCCACAGCAGGATAGAGGTTCTAGCTGTGCCGGTTGGGCTACCGTTTCGCGATAGAAGCAGGTTGGCAAAGACGACCAGAGCCATTCCGGCGGCCAGACACAGCGCCACGATCAGCAACTGGCCGCCCGATGCCGCCCCTGTTCGTAACATTTCGACCAGCGTCGATGCCTGGCCGGGCAAATCCGCGAGAAACGGTATAGCCATCAGCGGCCAGAAACCGCTGCCAAGTTCCGAAAATCCGAAATCGTCGGCCAGCCAGATCGTCAGGGCCGTGCTGGCGACGAAGCAGGCAAGCGCGGCCAGCACAACACCGGTTTCCGGCCTCAAAATCTCGCCCCCTGCAAGCGCCGCCAGCACCCCGTAGCCTTCCCAGGCTGCCAGCGCCAATGACAGCGCAAACACGATTATGGCTAGGCGTCGCGCGTTCCGGATCGAGCTTGTTTGCCACCGTGCCAGCGGCGGAACGGCCAGTTTTGCAATTTCCGTATAGGCCAGGATCGTGAAGAGAGGGAAGATGCCGAGCGCGAATATCGAAAGGTTTGATGGGGCAGCGCCAGATAGGAAGTATGGTTGCGCTCTGTCGAAATCGAGGCCAGGCAGCGGGATTCTCCAGCCAACGACCATGATGACAACCAGCAATGCCATTGTCGTTGCCACCCGCCGCTCGGGCAAAAACGCTGTGAAAGTCGACCTGCTCGCTTCAGCCATCAAGCCCACCACTGGTTGAAGCCTGTTTAGGTCAAGACATGTGAAAGGAGAAGAGCAATGGGCGGCACATGGATGATCTGTTCGGACCATCAACTCCCGTCACGCAGCCGCACAAGCAAGTTTCGGGTGGTTTCGTGTCCTCGCTGGCCCGATATTCGCGGTCAAGGAGACATTGCCATGAACGTCCATCCCGCTATGAATACCGCCATGTCGTCAAAAACGTCGCCCGTCCTGCAACGAGACATCACGCCCGAGGGCAGCGACTATTCGACCGTCCGCCGGGTAATCGAAAAGATCAGCCTCGATTATCGCGATCAGCCGTCGCTGGAGGCGCTGGCGGAAGATGTCGGCGAGACGCCGACCGGCCTGCAAAAGCTGTTCACCCGCTGGGCCGGCCTGTCGCCAAAAGCATTCCTACAGGCGGTGACCCTGGATCATGCGCGAAAATTGCTCGACGACGGTATGCCGCTGCTGGAGACCTCTTATGAAGTCGGCATGTCCGGCCCCAGCCGGCTGCACGACCTGTTCGTCACCCACGAGGCGATGTCGCCCGGCGACTACAAGACCCGTGGCGCCGGCCTGACGATCCGCTACGGCTACCACATCTCGCCCTTCGGCATCGCGCTGGTCATGGTCACCGACCGGGGGCTGGCCGGCCTGTCCTTCAATGACCCCGGCGAGGAGCGGGCGGCCTTCGCCGACATGAGCGGCCGCTGGCCGAACGCAACTTATGTCGAGGACATGTCGGCGACCGCGCCCTATGCGGCCCGCATCTTCGACCCGACGCTCTGGCGGTCCGACCAGCCGCTGCGCGTCGTCATGATCGGCACGGACTTCCAGGTCAGCGTCTGGGAAGCGCTGCTCAGGATCCCGATGAACAAGGCCTGCAGTTACTCCGCGATCGCGGCCGGCGTCGGCAGGCCGAATGCCTCGCGCGCCGTCGGCGCCGCCATCGGCGCCAACCCGCTTTCCTTCGTGGTGCCTTGCCACCGGGCGCTTGGAAAATCCGGCGCGCTCACCGGATACCACTGGGGCCTCACCCGCAAGCGCGCCATCCTCGGCTGGGAGGCCGGCCAACTCTCTGCTCTGGGCGCGGTCGGCGGCGGGAAGGCCTGATCGCGTCAAGCCTGTTCGGTCGAAAAGACAGCCAAAATACCGAAACCGGCGGTGTAGACAGCCCAAAAAGCGAGCGGCGTTGAGCCCATTCGCGGCTTTTCGCGGCTCGGTTCTCATAAGGCTATGAAATGGTGCGATCTTTCGGGCTTCACGCAGCCTTGCGAAGCCCCAGCAGGCGCGGTCCGAACAGGTTCAGGCAAAGCCCGGCGATCACCAGACCGGAAGCCGCCAGCTTCCAGCCTTGCAGCGGCTCGCCGAGCAGCACCGCAGACCCCAGGAAGCCGAACACCGGCACCAGCAAGGTGAACGGCGCGACGGTCGAAACCGGATAGAGCCCGAGCAGCCGGCTCCATGCCGCGAAACAGAAAAGTGTCGAGAGATAAACGATATAGGCGATCGAGCCGGCCGAGACCCAGTCGAGGTTGGCGAAGCTCGAGACGAAATGGTCGGCATCCAACGCCAGCGCCACGACGATCAGCGGCGGCAGCGCGAACAGGCTTCCCCAGACGACCAGCGCCAGCACATCCACCGCCGCCCGTTGCTGGGAGATGCGCTTGGACACGATGTTGCCGCCGCCCCACGCTGCGGCCGCCGCGACGAGCAGCGCCAGACCCGCCAGCGTCACGTCGCCGCCGACATTCGCCGCCACCAGCCCGACGCCGCCGAAGGCCAGCACCGCGCCCGCCATCTGCCAGGCCGTCGGCCGCTCGCCCAGCATCAGCACCGACAGGCCGATGGTGAAGAACACCTGCAATTGCAGCACCAGCGACGACAGGCCGGCGCTCATGCCAAGCTTCATGCCGGTGAACAGGAAGCCGAACTGAAGGGCGAAGATGAGAAAACCGTAGGCTGCGATCAGCCGCAGCGACACGTCCGGCCGCCTGATCAGGAACACCCACGGAAACGCCGCCAGCGCGAACCGCGCCACGCCCAGCGCCAGCGGTGACACCTGTCGTAGCCCGAGCTTGATGATGGCGAAATTGACGCCCCAGATCAGCACGATGGTGAGCGCGAGCAGGAGATGGCGTGGCTGCATGGTTCGGCGCTCCCGGTGAAATGGTCGGATTGTCTTGGATCGTTGCTTTTCCGAAGACCCGATCCGCGCGGCCTCTCCCTGGCCGAAACCGGATCCGGAGGCCGGATCGATAAAGGCCACTCTGTGGCGGAAGCGCGGCGGTGAACTGCGCCACGCGGTATGTTGAGCTTGGCACACGATGACGCCGGCGGGCGCGTTGGCCGAGCCGGCAGCCGGCGCCACGCCATCGACACATCGGCGAAACGATAGCCGGCGACGGGGAACCGGTCCGCTTGGCCAGACCGGCTCCAGCCCATATTTCCATTGCCGCGCGGACAGGCTAGAGGTCGGCAAACAACAAAGGGGAGGCTGCCTTGATCACCGTCGTCGGCTCGATCAATCTCGATCTCATCGCCAATGTCGAACGCCTGCCGGCGCCCGGCGAAACGGTTCCCGGTTCGACCTTCCGCACAGCGCCCGGTGGCAAGGGCGCCAACCAGGCGCTGGCCGCGGCACGCGCCGGCGGCAAGGTGCGCATGGTCGGCGCCGTCGGCAAGGATGCCTTCGCCGCCGAGGCGCTGGCCCTGCTCGCCACCGGCAAGGTCGATCTCGACGGCGTGCGCGAGGCGGCGGCGGCCACCGGCGTGGCGCTCATCTTCGTCGATGGCAAGGGCGAGAACGTCATCGTCGTGGTTGCCGGCGCCAACGGCACCGTACTGCCGGGAGATCTCGCCAAGGCCGATTTCAGGCAGGGAGACGTCGTGCTGCTCCAGCACGAAGTGCCGCTGGAGACCGTCGAGACGGCCCTCGCTTCGGCCCGCGCCGCCGGGGCGCGGTCGATCCTCAACACCGCACCATTCCGGCCCGAGGCCGCCTATCTGCTCGCCATGGCCGACCATGTGGTTGCCAATGAGACCGAGTTCGACCTCTATGCGGATGCGCTGGGATTGGCAGGCGGCGGGCGAGAGGAACGCATGCGCGCCTTCGCCGTGCAGACCGGCCGCACCATCGTCGTCACGCTGGGCGGCGACGGCGTCATCGCGGTCGAAGGCGGCCGCCTGCTGCGCGTGCCGGCTCTGAAGGTGACGCCGGTCGACACCGTTGGCGCCGGCGACACGTTTTGCGGCTATCTCGCCGCCGGCCTGTCGGAGGGGCTGCCGCTGGAACCGTCGCTGGCCCGCGCCGCCGCTGCCGGCTCTCTCGCCTGCACGCGCAACGGCGCCCAGCCCTCCATCCCGCTGCGCGCGGAGGTCGAGGCGGCGCTCGGCACATAGCCCGGCAGATGGCTATATTGGCCTCGACGAGCGACATCTGCGTTTCGCCAAGGTTTGTCCTTGAAGCATGAGCGGCTTTGTAGCGGGGACGGGCAACTTGCCGGCGGCCTGCCGCGCTCTGCTGTCGCCCTTTTAACGCCATGTGAGATCAGAAGCGCGGAGGACAGAAGTTCCGCCTCGACCGCGGCAAAATCAAAAAGCGTGAAAGCATTTGGAAGATGACGAATGGGTCTATGAATGGCAACGGCCTAATAACCCCGATAAGGACGGATACTGCCGTTTGGTGTTAAAGACGGAGCGATCCTACTCACGATTACCGTGACCAAACCCGTCGGATTGTCTATGGTGCAGCCCGGAGAAAATTGCGGATCGGAAACGGAAGCCGTATAAAGCTCAACATAAACCTGCAATAATCTTAAATTTTCCCAATCGTTTACTAAGATAAACGGATAGTCGTACGCATCAAAATGAATAATATTATTGTCAACATCTCGAATCATGGCGTATCTGTCGGATTGACATTGATTTATATAGCGAAATGACTGCTCGGACAAATTGGTATTTGATCTGGATTTGAGGTCGTATTCGTTCAATGATTTCATTTTATCGAATATGTTTTCGACGAATTCTTCAACATTTTCACGAGCTTTATCGCGCTCTCTTTGCTCGGGCAGATTCAGTTCACGGCTGACCGAGTATACGGGACGAAGTGACTTTGCTTCCGCGCTCGAAATGCGCCGGAGGTTTCTGAAAAATGGTGAATCCCTGAGCGCGGAATTGCTCAGGGACATTCTCAGTCGCGCGACATTCGCGTGATGATTTGCCAGCGCACGGTTGTTGAAAAGACCTGGTCGATTCGGCCGTCGCCCCATGAGGGATATTTTCCAACGCAAATGTGATGTTCATTCAAAATTGCATTGTGAGAAAATTTCGTCAATCACGTTTGCAGTTGAGTGTGAACAATAAAGAGCGGAAGGAGTAACCAGCAACATATTTATAGCTATCTCGACTGCGTTCCGATTGAACGGGCAATCGCTTCTGCCTTGTCGGTCGCGTTCATGAAGCAGCCGCGCAGGTCTGCCCGCATGCCGGTGAACCACAGCCCCGGCAGGTTGGGATCGTTCTGCCCACCGTTGAACAGCGGCTTGCCGCGCGCGTCCAGCACGCCGAGGTGCCCCACCATCGGCTCCAGCCCGGTGCGATAACCAGTCGCGGCGATGACCACGTCCGGCTCGATCGAACTGCCGTCCTGCAGGATGACCTTCCGGCCGTCGAAGGCGCGGATCTCCGGGACGGCCTTGATGCGCCCGGCCTTCATCGCCGCGACAGCGCCGTCGTCGCTGGCGATCGCGACGCTGTCGATGGCGAGCCGGCTGGCCGGCCCGCCCGCGGGCGCAGGCAGGCCGAGCCGGCTCAGGTCGCCGAAACTCAGGCGCTGCACCGTCGAGATCACCCGGTCCGCTACCGCCAGCGGCAGCCGCGCCAGCATCGGCGATTGCTTGTGCACGGCAAGGTTGAAGACCCGCTTCGGCAGCACCGCCAGCGCATGCCGTGCCGATAGCCACAGCGGCCCGGTTTCCACCCGGATCAGATGGTTGAGCACGTCGATGCCGGAATTGCCCGCGCCCGCCACCGCCACGCTCAAGCCGCGATAGGCCGCTGCTTCGCCGAAATGCGCGGCATGCACGATCCGGCCGGTGAAGCCGGTCGAGCCCGGCCAGTCGGGAATGAACGGGACTTTGTCGCGTCCCGTGGCAATGATGACGTGCCGCGCCCGATAGCTGCGCCCGCCGGCCACTGCCTCCCAACGGTCGCCGGCGCGCTCCACCCGCTCGACGGTGGTGGAGAAATCGATGGCCAGCCCATGAAGGCGTGCAAAATCCTCGAACAGCGAGATCACCGCTGCGCGGCTGGGGAAGGCCGGCGTGCCGGCCGGATATTTGACGCCGGGCAGCACCGAGAGGTCGCGATGCGAGTTCAGCGTCAGGTTCTTGTGGCGCCGCCGCCATGGCCCGCCGAGTTCGGCGTCGCCCTCCAGCAGCCGCACCTCGACGCCGCCCCTTGCCAGCGCCTGCGCCGCGGCAAGGCCCGCGGCACCGCCGCCGATCACCAAAACTTCCGTCTCGATCATGCCACGCTCGCGTTCCGGCCGTTGCGGTGCCGGTGATCGGGCGGAAGCGTCGTCCTGTCAACCCGCGCCGGCCGGGTTGCGGCGGCAGGTGCGACATCGCGCCCCGCGTGTCGCCGTGCCGCTTTGACGGCGTGGGCGCCAGCACATACTCTACATTGTAGGAACCTGCCGGGGGCACGCTTCATGGACCCGCTCATTCTATCCCGTATGCAGTTTGGCGCGAACATTTCGTTCCATATCCTGTTCCCGACCATCACGATCGCGCTGGGCTGGGTGCTGCTGTTCTTCAAGCTGCGCTACAACGCCACCTCCGACACCGCATGGATGCGCGCCTATTTCACCTGGGTGAAGGTGTTCGCGCTGACGTTCGCGATGGGGGTCGTATCCGGCGTCACCATGAGTTTCCAGTTCGGCACGAACTGGCCGGGCTACATGGAGAAGGTCGGCAACATCGCCGGTCCGCTGCTTGCCTACGAGGTGCTGACCGCCTTCTTCCTGGAGGCGGCCTTCCTTGGCATCATGCTGTTCGGCTTCCGTCGCGTCTCCAACAAGGTGCACACGGCGGCCACCGTGCTGGTAGCCGGCGGCACCACGCTTTCCGCCTTCTGGATTCTGGCCCTGAACTCCTGGATGCAGACGCCGGCCGGCTTCGAGATCCGCGACGGCGTCGTCCATGTCGCAAGCTGGTGGGCAGTGATCTTCAATCCGTCCTTCCCGTACCGGCTGGTCCACATGCTGCTGGCGTCGGGTCTGACGGTCTCCTTCCTCGTCGCCGGCCTGTCGGCGCTGCGTTTCCTTGCCGGCGACCGCTCCGAATCCATGTGGAAGGCGCTGCGCACCGGTGTCTTCCTCGGCGCGATCCTGATCCCGATCCAGATCTTCGCCGGCGACCAGCACGGACTGAACACGCTGGAGCACCAGCCGCAGAAGATCGCGGCGATGGAGGCCAACTGGGAGACGAGGCCGAACGTGCCTCTGGTGTTGTTCGCCTGGCCGGACGAAGCCTTGCGGGAGAATTTGTTCGAGGTGTCGATCCCTGACGGAGCCAGCCTGATCCTGCGCCACTCCCCCGACGGCGTCGTGCCCGGCCTGAACGACTATGTCGGCAACCATCCGCCGGTGCTGCCGCTGTTCTGGGGCTTTCGCATCATGGTCGGCGTCGGCGTGCTGATGCTCGCCGTGTCGTGGACGGCCACCTTCTTCCTGTGGCGGCGCCGCACGCTGCCGCGGCCGCTGGCGATGCTGATGGTGCCGATGGCGCTGTCGGGCTGGGTCGCGACGCTGGCCGGCTGGTACGTCACCGAGATCGGCCGCCAGCCCTGGCTGGTCACCGGCATATTAAAGACCGCCGACGCCGTGGGTCCCGTCGCCGGCGGCCACGTCGCCTTCACGCTGGTGGTCTATCTCCTGCTCTACGCGACCCTGCTTGTCGCTTATCTCGGCACGCTGGTGCACCTCGCGCTGAAGGCGGCGAGAGACGGCGACAAATCGCCCTTGCCGGCGGTGCTGGACAAGCCCGCCGCGCAGCCGATGGCGGGGTGAGTTGGTCCTCCCCTGCGAAGCGGGGGAGGGGGACCACGCGAAGCGTGGTGGAGGGGGCAACAGACTGGAAACAAGGATGCGCGCACCAGAACCGACATTTGCTCGCGCTCGAGATTTGCGCCGGGATATGAGCCTTCCCGAGGTGTTGCTGTGGGATTGTCTGCGCGGATCGCGGCTTGATGGATTGCGTTTCAGGCGGCAGCATCCGGTCGGACCGTTCGTACTCGATTTCTACTGTCCATTGGCTCGTCTGGCGATTGAGGTCGATGGTGCGCATCATGACCTTCCGGGACAAATCCACAAAGACCATCGCCGCGATGCCTGCCTCGCGGAACATGGCATTCACACAATGCGGATCGCAGCTTCCGACGTGCTGGATGATCGTGCGCTGGAAGGAATGCTGGTGATGATTGCGGAAACGGCTGCCAGGCGGAGAAGCAAATGATGTTTATGCCCCCTCCACCACGCTTCGCGTGGTCCCCCTCCCCCGTAAACGGGGGAAGATCCAGAGTGTACCGGCAGCGTCGTTGGTTCCTCCCCTGCGAAGCGGGGGAGAGCGACCACGCGAAGCGTGGTGGAGGGGGCAGCAGCAGCAAGGGAGATTGCTACCCATGACCCTCGACTGGCCGACACTCCTCCCGCTGATCTTCGCCGGCCTGATGGGCCTGGCGATCCTCATCTACGTCGTGCTCGACGGTTTCGATCTCGGCATCGGCATCCTGTTCTCGCTGGCCGGTGACGCCGAGCAGGACACGATGGTCGCCGCCATCGGCCCGTTCTGGGACGCCAACGAGACCTGGCTGGTGCTGGCGGTCGGCCTGCTGCTGGTGGCCTTCCCGATGGCGCACGGCGTCATCCTCACCGCGCTCTACCTGCCGGTCTTCGTGCTGCTGGTCGGGCTGATCCTGCGCGGCGTCGCCTTCGATTTCCGCGCGAAGGTGCCGACGCATCGCAAGCACCGCTGGAACCGCATCTTCTTCGCCGGTTCGCTCACCGCCTCGCTGGCGCAGGGCTACATGCTTGGCGTCTATGTGCTCGGCCTGCAGACGGGCCTTGCGGCGGCTGCCTTCGGCGTGCTGGTGGCGTTCTGTCTTGCCGCCGCCTATGCCGCGATGGGTGCTGCCTGGCTGATCTACAAGACCGAGGGCGCGCTGCAGAAGAAGGCGGTGCTGTGGCTGCGCTCGGCGCTGGTGTTCACAGCGCTCGGCATGGCGGCCGTGTCGCTCGCCACGCCCTTCGCCTCGCCGCGGATCTTCGCCAAATGGTTCGTCTTTCCCGAACTTCTATGGCTGTCGCCGCTGCCGATCCTCTCCGGCCTGCTGTTCCTCTGGCTGTGGCGGCAGACTTTTCAAATGCCGAAACCGAACGACCGACATGCCTTGCTGCCCTTCCTGTCGCTCGCCGCCATCTTCACGCTGGGCTTCGCTGGCCTCGCCTGGTCGTTCTATCCCTTCGTCGTGCCCGAGAAACTGACCATCTGGCAGGCGGCATCCGCTCCCGAGGCGCTCGGCATCATCCTGGTCGGCGTATGCTTCGTGCTGCCGGTCATCCTCGGCTATTCCGTCTACGCCTATCGCGTCTTCGGCGGCAAGGCGGACGATCTGCGCTACGATTGAGGATTGTGCGGGCCGTCGAACCCGTCAATCCATATGGGCCGCCGGTGGCGCGGCGGCTCCGGCGACGGTAGCCTTGGGTTTGCGCAACAGCAGCGCCAGCGGGATGGCGCATAGCGTCACCATCATCATGAGCTTGAAGTCGTCGACATAGGAGATCAGCATCGCCTGAGCGTTGACCAGCAGGTCGAGTTGCATCAGCGCTGTCGGGTCGCTGTTCGCCGCCGCCGGCGACAGCGCCCTGAGCGTCGGGTTGAACGGGGTGATCGCCGCCGACAGCTCACTATGGTTGACCTGAAGATTATGCGTGAGCAGCACGGTGACCACCGAGATGCCGATGGCCGAGCCGAGGTTGCGCACCAGGCTGAACAGCGCCGCTGCGTCGGTGCGGAAACGCGGCTCCAGCGTCGCGAAGGCGACCGTCGACAACGGCACGAACACCAGGCCCAGCCCTAGGCCCTGGACCACGCCGGAGAAGATGATCAAATTGTCGTCCATCTGGGGCGAGAAGCCGGTCATGTCGTAGAGCGACCACGCCGTCAGCAGCAGCCCGGTGACCACCAGGATGCGGGCGTCGACGAGGCGCACAAGCCGCCCGACCAGCAGCATCGAGATCATCGTGCCGACGCCGCGCGGCGCCATCACCAGCCCGGTCAGGATGGTCGAGTGGTTGAACAGATTGCTGAGCATCGGCGGCAGCAGCGCCAGGCTGGCGAGCAGGATGATGCCGACGATGAAGATGAACACCAGCCCGGTGACGAAGTTGCGATCCTTGAAGATCGCCGGGTCGATGAAGGTGTCCTTGGCCGTAGTCAGATGCACGATGAACACCCAGAAGCCGGTGATCGCCAGCCCCAATTCGATCCAGATCTCGGGCGAGGCGAACCAGTCGACCTCGCCGCCGCGGTCGAGCATCAATTGCAGCGCGCCGACGCCGAGCGACAGCATGGCGAAGCCGAAGAAGTCGAAGCCGCGCAGCCGCCGCGCGATGCGCGGCAAATAGGCGGCGCAGCCGAGGAAGGCGAGGATGCCGACCGGCAGGTTGATGAAGAAAACCCAGCGCCAGCTCATCGTGTCGGTCAGCCAGCCGCCGAGGGTAGGGCCGATGATCGGGCCGACCATGATGCCGGCGCCCCACACGGCCATCGCCTGGCCGTGGCGCTCCTTGGGGTTGATGTCGAGCAAAAAGGTCTGCGACAGCGGCACGATCGCCGCGCCGAACACGCCCTGCATCAGCCGGAAGAACACCATGCTCTCCAGGCTCCAGGCGACGCCGCACATCATGGACATCGCGGTGAAGCCGACGATGGTGGTCAAAAACAGCTCGCGCCGGCCGAACCGGTCGGCCAGCCACCCCGTCACCGGCGTCATGATGGCGGCGGCGACGATGTAGGACGTCAGCACCCAGTTGATCGTGTCGCGCGAGGCGTCGAGGTCGCCGGTCATGTTCGGCAGCGCGACGTTGGCGATCGTGGTGTCCAGCACCTGCATGATCGTCGCCAGCATGATCGAGACGGTGATCAGGCCGCGATGCGGGACTTCCTGGAAAGGTGTTTGGGCCATGACGGGACGCTCCCCTCGCGGGAGCCCTTCATTCGAAGTTTGTGCGGTTGTTACTCCGCCGCGCTGGCCGCGCCGAACAGGCCGGCCACGTTGTCCGTCAGCCCGGCGAAGTTCGGCAGGCCGCGGCTGACGCCGGTGTCGACGGTGACGTCGGCGCTCATGCCGGTGCGCAGCGCCAGGTCGGTGGTCGGATCGACCTTGAGCCGCACCGGGATGCGCTGGGTGACCTTCACCCAGTTGCCGGTGGCGTTCTGGGCGGGCAGCAGCGAGAACTCCGCGCCGGTGCCGGCGCCGATCGCCTCGACGGTCGCCTTGATCGGCCGGCCGGGATAGGTGTCGAGTTCGATCTCGGCGGTCTGACCGGGTTTCATGTTGGTGAGCTGCGTTTCCTTGAAATTCGCCTCTACCCATGCCTCGTCGGTCTCGACCAGGCTGAACAGCGGCGTGTTCTCGCTGACCAACTCACCGAGCTTGAAGGACGCGGCCTGCGAGATCATGCCGTCTGCCGGCGCACGCACCGTGGTCTGCGCGAGGTCGTATGCGGCCTTGTCGCGCGCCGCCTGGGCGGTAAGCACGCTCGGATGGCTGTCGGTCTCTAGGTCGGCCTTGCCGCCGAGCGCGGCCAGCGCGCCGGTCACCGCTTCCTGCGCCGCCTGTTCCTGGTCCTGCGCCTTGGCGATGTCGCGCTGCGCCTCGTCGAGCAAAGCGCGCGAGCTGATGCCCTTGGCGGAAAGGTCTTTCTGCCGGTCGTATTCGGCCTGCATGAAGGTGACCTCGTTGGCGGCCATATGCTGCTGGGCGATCGCCTGGCTGTAATTGGCGCGCAACTGCTCGACCGCGATGCGCGCGGCGGCGAGGGATGCGTCTGCCTGTTCCAGCGCGATCTTCGAGGGCTGCGGATCGACGACGAACAGCACGTCGCCGGCCTTCACCAAGCCGTTATCGACGACATTGGTCTGGACGACGCGTCCCGCCACCTGCGCGGCGATGGTGACCACCGCCTGCTGCAGATTGGCGTTGTCGGTCTCCTGGTAGCGGCCGCCGGTCACCCAGACATAGCTGCCGCCGACAGCCAGCAGCAGCGGCAGCGCCAGCATGAGCACCAGCCGCGGGCTGCGGCGCTTCTTCGGCTGCGGGGCGGGAACTGGGCTGAGGGCCGCCGGGAGAGCGGGCATCGCCTGTTCCGGCGCGAGTTCAATCTTGCGGGCGTCTCCGTCCGCTTTCGCCATCGCGTTCATGTCTGCTATCCGTATTTCCGATTGTCTGTGGTCGTCGCAGTCGCGGCGGCGGGGTCGCCGTCGGAAAGATTGAGGGTGATCGCTTCCAGCGCTCGGATCAGGTCGCGGCGCTCGTCCGGCGAGACACCGGCCAGCGCTTCCTCGTAGACCTCGCCGGCCATGCCCTTGACGACATGGTAGGCATCGAGCGCCTTGGCGGTCGGGAAGATGGTGCGCACCCGCCGGTCGTTGGCTGCGGCGCGGCGCTCGATCCAGCCGCTTTCCTCCATCCGGTCGAGCAGGCGCGAGACGCTGATCGGCTCTATTTCGAGCAATTCCGCCAGCCGCGCCTGAGTGATGCCTTCTTCCTTGACGACGCGCACCAGGAGCCGCCAGTGCGCGGCGGAAACCCCGAGGCTGCCGGCACGCTCCTCGAAGCGCTTGCGTAGCACGCGCGCCGCGTCGTGGATGAGGAAGCCGAGTCTGTCGATTCCATAATTCATAAGCGCCATATATAATGAGCATGCTCACGAAACAAGGAGGACAAGCCCTGCCGTCAAAGGTTTTTGCGCTGCACCATGATTTTGCGGCCGTTGTGCCAGCGGCGGCGGCAACTTCGATTTTGCCGATTTCCGGGAAAGTCGTTCCCGCATTCCGCGCCTTATCGGTTTTGCCCGCGCCGATATCATCGCTGCAATCGAGACGGACGAGGACAGGCCGATGATCACTGCCGGGCAGGCGCGCGACGCCGTGGAGCAATACCGCGAGGAAGGTTACGCCATCGTCCGCGGCTTCGTCGACGGCGACGAACTGGAACAGTTGAAGCGCGAAACCCAGGCCGTCTACGAAGAAGGACTGAAGCACCACGCCACCTACCGGCACGGCAATTTGAACTTCCAGATCCTGCCGGAAGCCGACTTCGGCAAGCGTTACGTGCTGCAGGCCTACTGGTTCTCGTGGATCAACGCCTATTTCGAACGCTTCCGCCGCGACGAGCGTTACCTGATGCTGCTGGAAGGCCTGATCGGCCGCGACATTAAGCAGATCGCCCAGCAACTGCACTGGAAGCCGCCGGGCGCCAACCTCACCGGCTACCGCTTCCACCAGGATTTGCGATTCCGCACGCAGAGCGCCTTCGACAACATTGCGGAAGCCACCGTCACCACCGGCTTGGCCGTCGACCGCGCGACAAGGGAGAACGGCTGCCTGCAGGTGGTGCCCGGCAGCCATAAGCTCGGTTATCTCGGCCTGTCGGACGAAGGCACCGGCGAGTTGATGAAGGGTCTTACGGCGGAGGACGAACTGAAGGCGGTCGGCATCGATCCCGGCACCATCGTCAGCCTCGAACTGGAGCCGGGCGACCTCGCAATGTGGGGCCTGCTCACCGTCCACGGCTCGGCACCCAACAAGTCCGAACACGACCGCGCCTTTGCCCTGTCCAGCTACGTGCGCGCCGATACCACCCAGCGCGGCGAATGGGCTTTTCGCGATGGCGTCTCGACCCCGCTCGGCGACACGCCGCAACTCTGCAAATACGAAAAGCTCCACGAGGAGCCGGGGCCACTCTACGACACGCGGCAGTGGTGGAAGTAGTGCCACAAACCGCGCTTCAATCTGCAAATCCCGAAGGTGGGTGCTCTTCGGCGCCCGCCGTCGGCGCGCGTTTAATATTGCCACTCAAGCCCCCTCCACCATGCTTTGCATGGTCCCCCTCCCCCGCTTCGCAGGGGAGGAACCAGGGCGTACCGGCGGTGCCACCGCGGATCCTCCCCTGCGAAGCGGGGGAGGGGGACCGCCGTAGGCGGTGGAGGGGGCGCTATTGCTTGATCAGTTTCGCTACCAAGCCCTCACACCAGATCCGGCGACAGTTCCCGACCGAGAAACTCGACGAAAGCCCGCACCTTGGCCGCTACATAGGTGCGGTGCGGATAGACCGCGTAGATCGGGCTGGAGCCGGGCCGGAATTCGTCGAGCAGCACTTCCAGCTCGCCCGCCGCGATCGCCCTGTCGACCAAGAGGCTCGGCAGGTTGCCGATGCCGAAGCCGGCCAGCGTCATCTGGTAGGCGGCCTCGACGCTGTTGGTCGACACGCGCCCGCCGACGGCCGCGTTGAACGGCCCTTCCGGTCCGACGAAAGGCCAGGTGCCGATGCGCCGGGCAAAATTGCTGAGCACGCAGGAATGCGCCGCCAGTTCCTGCGGATGTCTCGGCCGTCCATGCTTTTCGAGGTAGCCCGGCGTGGCGCAGACATAGTTGCGCACCTGCCCGAGTTGCCGCGCGATCAGCGCCGAATCCGTCTGCGCCTCGAAGCGGATCGCCACGTCGTAGCCTTCCTCGACGATGCCGACGACGTAGCGCGAGGTCAGGTTGAATTCGATCGAGGCCTGCGGATTCTCGTCCAAAAATCTCGGCAGCAGCCTCGTGATGCGCGTCTGCGCGAGCACGTTGGAGCAGGAGATGCGCAGCAGCCCGCGCGTGGCGCTGTGCAGGCCGCGTGTCGAATCCTGCAATTCAGCGATCTCGTTGAGCAATATGCGCGTGCGCTCGCTGTATTCGCGGCCGGCCTCGGTGAGACCCAGGCGGCGCGTCGTGCGGTTGATCAGCCTGACGCCGAGGTCGTCCTCAAGCTCCTTGATCAGCCGGCTAACCGCCGTGGTCGACATGTTGAGGTCGCGCGCCGCCGCCGACAGGCTGCCCAGCGCGCAGGTGCGGTCGAACACCTTCATCGCCGCCAGAAGATTCATCGCCGCTCCTCGCCCGAAACTATCGCCGCTCTGCTTGCCACGGCCGGCCGCATCAAGTCCGTCCTAAAACCTTCAGAACAATGGGAGAAACTGACATGAAATCCAAGGACCTGCATCCGGCTATCCCGGGCTACGCCCAGGCCGCGCGCGACGGAAAACTCGACCGCCGCGAATTCCTGGCGCTGGCCAGCATCTTCGGCGCAAGCGCTGCCGCCGCCTACGGCATGATCGGCATGCCGCAACCAGCCGGCGCGCAGGAAGCCGGCGCGCCGAAGAAGGGCGGCGTGCTCAAGGTCAGCATGCAGGTGATGGCCATCGACGACCCGCGAAAATTCAGCGTCTCGCAGATGGGCAACGTCGCCATGCAGTTCATCGAGCCGCTGGTGCGCTGGAACCAGGACTTCACCTTCCAGCCGATGCTGCTGGAAGGCTGGGAGATCAGCGAGGACGCCAAGCAATATGTGCTGAAAGTGCGCCCGGGCGTAAAATGGTCGAACGGCGATGCGTTCACCGCCGAGGACGTCGCCTTCAACATCACACGCTGGTGTGACAAGGACGCCGCCGGCAACTCCATGGCCGGCCGCATGGGCGCGCTGATCGACCCCGACACCAAGAAGGCCGCCAGCGGCGCCATCGCCATCAAGGACGACCATACCGTGGTGCTGACGCTGTCGCGCCCCGACATCACCATCGTGCCGGCGATGACCGACTATCCGGCCCTCATCGTGCATCGCGGCTTCGACGCCGCCGGCAAGACGCTGGCCGAGCAGCCGATCGGCACCGGCCCGTTCGAGCTCACCGCCTTCGATGTCGGCGTGAAGGCCTCGGTGCGCCGCCGTCCCGAAGGGTCGTGGTGGGGTGGTGAGGTGTTTTTGGACGGCATCGACTGGACCGACTACGGCACCGATTCCAGCGCCACGGTCAACGCCTTCGAATCCGGCGAGATCGACCTCAACGGCCAGACCCAGACCGCCGATGTCTCCATCCTCGACGGCTTTGGTCTCAAGAAGTCGGAAATCGTCACCGCAACCACCATCGTGGCGCGCAGCAACGTCGCCAACAAACCTTATGACGACAAGCGCGTGCGCAATGCCATCCAGCTCGCCGTCGACAACGAGGTGGTGCTGAAGCTCGGTGCCGACGGCATGGGCACGGTGGCCGAGAACCATCATGTCGGCCCGATGCATCCCGACTATGCCGAGCTGCCGCCGATCCGCCGCGACCCCGAGAAGGCGAAGGCACTGCTGGCCGAGGCCGGCCAGTCCGACTTCGAGTTCGAGCTGATCTCGGTCGACGCCGACTACCGCAAGGAATCTTCCGACGTCATCGCCCAGCAGATGCGCGATGCCGGCTTCAAGGTGAAACGCACCATCTATCCGGAATCGACCTTCTGGAACGACTGGACGAAATACCCCTTCGCCACCACCAACTGGAACGCCCGCCCGCTCGGCATCCAGACGCTGGCGCTTGCCTACCAGACCGGCAGCGCCTGGAACGAGAGCGCCTTCTCCGATCCGGACTTCGACGCCAAGCTGCGCGAGGCCAACGCCATCCCCGACGCCGACAAGCGCCGTGTGCTGATGAAGGATCTCGAGCGCATCCTCCAGGATTCCGGCGTCATCGTGCAGCCGTTCTGGCGAAAGCTGTTCTGCCACATGAAGCCGACCGTCATGGGCTACCAGATGCACCAGGCCTACGAGCAGCATTTCGAGAAGACCTGGCTGGCGGAGCAGGCCTGAGCCTGGAAGGATTTCGACTCGCCCCAATGAAGAAGCCGCCCGCCAGCGGCCGGCGAGCGGAACATCCCGAGCTTTCGCCGCGCCCTGTGTGGGGCGAAGGTGCCGGCGGGACTTGAGGGGCGGCGCAACCGCCGGGCCTTGCCGGCAGGCATTCAACCGTCGCCGGGCGGCGGTTGAATGCCCAATCCATGCAGCACCCGCCTGGGGCACGTCTCGCAATCGCCGCCGCATAGCGACGCCGCCCCGGCCGCTCGCCCGTCGTCATCGGTCGGGCGGCCATCCGTCCTCCGGCCGTAGTGCCTGACGCCTGTGTCCGCAAATTCCGGGTTCGAAACGTCCATTGCGCGCTCCCCATGCCGTGCTGTGGGGCAGCCTAGCGGGACCGTGCCCCACGATAAGCCGCTGGCTCGGGGAACAACTTTCCCGTTTTGCGGGACAGTGCGGCCGGCACCATTGCCAGCGTCAGCCGCACGTCGCGCCCGCACTGCCGGCCTGGCTTAGAGCTGCGCATGTCCAAGTGCACCAAAGCCGGCCGGCGTCACTGTTCGGTTGACGGAGTATCGGCGGAGTGCGAAGCCGTCGCCTCAGACCGCGCTACATCAACCCCTCAATGGTTTCGTGATGACCGCATCCGCTCCGCTCCCGTTTTCAATAGCCGGCGGTGTAACAATTTCGTGCGCGCCGCGAAGTGTCGTGAGAACGCGGTGACGGCAGCCGAGGAAGCCGAACTGGCAAGGCTGTTCCGGGCCGCGTTGGCGGGCGACGAGAAGGCCTATGCCGTCTTCCTGTCGCGCGTGGCAGCCCTGGTGCGCGGCTTCGCACGCCGCAGGATCGACCATGGCATCGACCCGGGGGACGTGGTGCAGGAGTGTCTTTTGGCGATCCATACCAAGCGCCATACCTGGCGCGACGACGCGCCGGTGCGGCCTTGGATTTTCGCCATCGCCCGCTACAAGATCATCGACGCCTTCCGCCGCCGCGGTCGCCGCATCGAGGTCGATATAGCCGATTTCGCCGAGACGCTGGCCGAGCCGGAGCAGGAAAGCGTAAGCCAGCGCGAAGTCGAGCGGGCGCTGGAGCGCCTGCCGCCCGGCCAACGGCAGGTGGTGTCGTCGATCTCGGTCGAGGGCCGCTCCATCGCGGAGACCGCGCAGGCGCTGGGCATGAACGAGACGGCGGTGCGTGTCGCCCTGCATCGCGGGCTGGCGGCGATCGCCAAGGGACAGAAATGATGGACACGGAAAGCCTCATCAGGGGACTGGCCAAGGACACGTCGCCATCGGCGCCACGCCTGTCGATGGTGCTTGCGGGTGCTTTTGGCGCTGCCGTCGTTGCCGGCGGTTTGGCGTTCTTCGCCATGCTCGGGCCGCGTCCCGACATCGCCGCCGCTGCCGAGACGCCGCGTTTCCTGTTCAAGTTCGTCGTCACGCTCGCGCTGGCGCTCACCGCCGCAGGTGCCTTCGCCGCGCTGTCGCGTCCCGGCGCGCCCGTCGCGTGGGCCTCGCGCCTGCTGGCCGCCGCGCCGCTGCTGCTGCTTGCCGCCGTCGCTGTCGAGCTCTTCGTCATGCCCTCCAGCCTCTGGGAGACGCGCTGGATCGGCACCAATGCGGCCCTGTGCATGACCTTCATCCCGCTGATCGCCCTCGCTCCCCTGGCGATCCTGTTGTGGGCGATGCGCCAGGGCGCGCCGACAAGGCCCCGTGCTGCCGGCGCGCTGGCCGGCCTGCTGGCAGGCGGCATCGCCGCCACCTTCTACGCCGCCCACTGCGTCGACGATTCGCCGCTCTTCGTCGCTACCTGGTACACGCTGGCTGTCACGCTTCTGGCGTTGGTCGGCGCGGCGGCGGGTGGGCGACTGTTGAGGTGGTAGGCCAATCCGCCTCGACGTGTCGTCATGGTGCCGAGGGCGAGTTCCGGCTGCGCCTCCATCGCTGAAAGGGATCGGCGTGCTCAATCAGGTGCTGGTCGTCGGTAGCAAAAGCGGATGACAGATTAATGTGGCATGCCGGTGGTGGTCTGGTTCCAGAACGAGGCGCGCATCGACCAGAAAAAAGGCATTGTTCGGCGGTAGGCAAGACACGGCAGCCACCTGTGCCAGCCCGTCGACCTGCGCTACGAGAGCGCCTATCTGTTCGGCGCCATCTGTCCCGCGCGGGCGGTCGGCGCTGGTCTGACGATCTCTTCCAGCTTGCCGAAGCGATCCATCGGGGTGCGGTCCGGCGCATGCTGCTTGCGCCGCGGGCGGAGGTGGTTCTATTGCGAGTTTTCGTCCAGCCAAACTACAGCTCTTCTTCGGCAGCTTGTTCCACGCTGAAACACATCGATCGAAATCGTCGCGGGCTGGCCTGCCTGTTTTGCGGCATCGAATATTGAAGTCGTCATTCCGGGATGATAGCACGCAAAGTGCGAAATAAATCGACTATCGGACGGAGCGGTAGGGTCGCTATCGCAACGGGACATGCTGCTCCATGCTTGTCGGATCCAGCCTGCAGGAGTAGCCCAACCCTCGCCTTCGCTTCGCGGCGGAGGGTCTCGAAACGGCCCGAACCTCGCCGATAGCGCGGGCGGCCCTCCATCCATGTTCTGAATTCCGCGCCTCAAGGAGATTGGTGATCGTGTCTTACCCCGAACAAGTCTTGCTGCATATCAACGGGCAGTGGAAGCCTGCCGCGTCGGGCAAGACGTTGCCTATCATCAACCCGGCGAACGAAGTCGTTCTGGGTCGGCTCGCGCACGCCGAAATCGCGGATCTCGACGAGGCGCTGGAAGCGGCCGAGAAGGGCTTTGCCGTCTGGAGCAGGACGTCGTCCTTCGACCGTTACAAGCTGATGCGGAAGGCGGCCGAACTCGTTCGCGAGCGCGCCAGCGTCATCGCTCGCGCGATGACGGCCGAGCAGGGCAAGCCGCTTGCGGAAGCGAGGATGGAAACGCTCGCCGCCGCCGACCTGATCGACTGGTTCGCCGAGGAAGGCCGCCGCACCTATGGCCGCACCATCCCGGCCCGTCTCGGGGGCGTTAGCCAGATCGCGGTGAAGGAGCCGGTCGGTCCGGTGGCGGCGTTCACGCCGTGGAACTTTCCGCTCAATCAGGTGGTCCGCAAGCTGTCGGCGGCTCTCGCCACCGGCTGTTCCATCATCATCAAGGCTCCCGAGGAAACGCCGGCGTCTCCCGCTGAACTCGTCCGAGCCTTTGCCGATGCAGGGCTCCCGGCCGGCGTCGTCAATCTCGTCTACGGTGTGCCGGCCGAAATCTCCGCCTATCTGATCCCGCATCCCGTCATCAGGAAGATCTCGTTTACGGGCTCCACCGCGGTAGGCAAGCAACTCGCAGGCCTCGCCGGCCAGCACATGAAGCGGGTGACGATGGAACTCGGCGGCCATGCCCCCGTGATCGTACTCAAGGATGCCGATATCCAGCGCGCGGCGAAATTGATGGTCGGTTCGAAGTTCCGCAACGCCGGCCAGGTCTGTGTTGCGCCGACGCGCTTCCTGGTCGACGAGGATGTCTATGGCGAGTTCGTCGACAGCTTTGCGGCGCTGACCAGGGCGGTCAAGGTCGGCGACGGCCTTGCCGAAGGCACGATGATGGGACCGCTGATCAGCGAGCGCCGCATCGAAGCCGTGGGCGCGCTGGTGCAGGACGCCGTGCAGTCCGGTGCTGAACTGGTTGCGGGGGGCAAGCGGATCGGCAATTCCGGATATTTCTTCGAACCGACCGTTCTTTCCAACGTTCCGAGGACGGCGCGCATCATGAACGAGGAGCCGTTTGGTCCCGTGGCGCTGATGGTGCCCGTCAGCGGGTTGGACGAAGCCTTGGAGGAGGCCAACAGGCTGAACTACGGCCTCGCAGCCTACGGCTTCACACGATCGGCCGACAGTGCGGCGAGGATGTCGAGCGGAGTCCGTTCGGGCATGGTTTCGATCAACCATCTGGGTCTGGCGCTGCCGGAGGTTCCGTTCGGCGGCATCAATGATTCCGGCTATGGCACGGAGGGCGGCGCCGACGCTCTGGAGCCGTATCTCAACACCAAGTTCGTCACGCATCTGCGGGCCGAATAGACCGGCAAAGTTGGCCGGGCGGGGCCGGCACTGTCGACCCCGCACATGGAGCGTGCCGTTCCGGCCGGCGCGAGGAGGGGCACACGAGCTTCAGGTTTGCCGTCGTCGCCGACGACTTCACCGGGGGGCTGTTTGTTGCCAGCCAGCTCGAGCGGCGCGGCATCCCCGTCGTTTATGTCTCGGACGCCGACGTTCTGCCCGATATCGGCGACCAGGAGGTCGTTGTCGTGGCGACCCGGCTGCGCTTCCTGTCGAGCACGGAAGCGGTGGCCAGGCTGGATGCTCTGACCACCGCGCTCGACGCTGTCGGGACGCGTCGGATCTTCTACAAATATTGCTCTACCTTCGATTCGACGGATGCGGGCAATATCGGCCCGTGCGCCGACTTCCTGATGCGGCGGTATGGCATGGAAAGGCTGGTGTTCAGCCCGGGTTATCCGGATTTCCGCACCTACGTGCATGAAGGCTATATGTTCTACAAGGACCGGCTGATCTCCGAGTCGATCAAGCGCTTCGATCCGATCACGCCGATGAACGATCCCGACATGGTGCGGGTGCTGCAGCGTCAGACGCGCGAAACCGTCGGCCTCCTGCCGCACCGGGTCTTGCATGGCGGTGTGGACGCGGCGCGCGGCTTTGTCCGCGAGCAGCAGGACAGGGGCGTCCGCTATTTCCTGATGGACTGCGTCGACAATGACGACGTCGCCTGTGGCGCCGCGATCTTCCGCCACGATCGTGTCACTACTGGTGCGGACGCGCTGGCCGTCGAACTGGCGATGCAGTGGCGTCAGGAGGAGCGGGCTTTCGTATCCCATACTCGCGCGCAAGCCGTTCGCGGTGCCGGCGGAGCGGCGGTATTGGTCGGCAGTTGCAGCCAGATCTCGATTGTTCAACACGACCACTTCGCCCGTGCCAATCCGGTGCTGGACCTGGATATCCGCGAAGCCGACGAAGTCCGCCTGGCCGGTCAGGCGCTCGCCTGGGCGGGCCGGCACCTCGAAGAGGGCAGGGCTGTGGGGCTGTCCGTGGCGGGCGACCCCGCACAGGTTGCGCAGGCACAGGCGCTGTTCGGCGTGATGGGCGCGGCGCGCAAGGCCGAGGCGATCCTGGCGACGGTTGCCAAAGGTCTCGCGGAGCGCGGCGTGCGCAAGTTCGTGGTTTCGGGCGGCGAGACCTCCGGCGCGGTGGTGGAGGCTTTGGGCATCCAGCGCATGCAGGTGCTGCCGTTCGACGAGCTCGGTGCGGGATCCTGCATCTCCCTGGACGAAAGGCGCATATCGCTCTTCCTGAAGCCGGGGAAGATCGGGGCTGCGGACGTCTTTTCTGCTGCGCTGGCGAAGATGAGAACACCCTAGCCGGCCGAGATCCTCAGCGTATGCCTGACGGATTCGCGGATTTGATCTTCCGCGCGCGTTCGCGCAGGACCGTGAGCAGGCCGGCGCCGGCAATGACGGCAATGCCCAGTATCGCGAGCAGGTCGGGATATTCGTTGAACAGGAGGATGCCGAACAGCATCGCCCAGCCGAGTTGCGAATAGGCGACCGGCGCTATCTGGTTGGCATTGCCGCTGCGGGCGGCCGTGACGAATGCCAACTGGCCGAGGCCCACGCACAACCCCGACAAGGCCATGAAGAGGAGGTCGCGGGCGGAGGGCGGATGGAACCCCCAGGTCGCCGTTCCGATCGCATTGAGCAGGATGAGGTAGACGAACAGCGTTCCCAGTATGCTGGTCTTCTTCGCGGTCGATCCGAGCTTGCGCATGATGATGATCGATGTGCCGGTCGCAAATCCCGCGATCGCGGCGCTGACATGTCCCGGATGCAGTTCCTGGAAACCTGGCTTGACCGCCAGCAACACGCCGCCGAAGCCGAGGATGACCGCCAGCCATCGCCACGGCCCCACATATTCGTGGAGGACCAGAACGGACATGATGGTGACGAAGAACGGCGCGAGGAAAAGCAGCGAGTAGGCGTCGACGAGGGGGATGGTGGTGAAGGCGTATATGGCGCAGACGCTCGTCACCACGCCGCATATGGCGCGGAAATGAACCAGCCAGGGGCGGTTCATCTTCCAGAAGTCGACCCAGCGCTCGTTTTCGTGGCGGCTCGCCAGCACCACCAGCGCCGCGAAAAGATTTTCGAAGAGGCCGATTTCAAAGACGGTCAGCGGACCGTGCAGCGCCTTCGTGAACGCATCGGACATCGAAAAGCAGGCATAGGCCGTGAAGGCGCAGGCATAGACATTCGTAAGGACGGCCTGCCGGGTCTGCATGCGTGCTGCCTTCGATCGGAGAGCGGCCCGTGCGGCAACCGCTTCCAGGGAGGATGAGGGCAGGGAGGGGCAGCACCGGATGAGGCCGCCGGTGGCGCTCCGGGTCTATACCGGACCCGGGAAGCGCTTTTTGTCATTGTCCCTGGCGGTTCAACGGCGCGCAAACCGCGTTTGGCCTTCGCCGGCCGGCTCTAGATGCTCTTTTCTCTGACGGCCTTTTCGGTGTCGCGCAGCGCCTTTTCCAGCTTGCCGCCGATCTCCTCTATGTCCTTCTCATCGATGATGAGGGGCGGGCAGAAGCCGATCGTATCGCGCATGGCGCGAACTACCAGGCCGTGCTCGTAGGCTCTGGCGGCAAGCTGTGCGCCGATCAGACGCGCCGGCGCGAAAGGCGCGCCGGTGGAAGGATCCTCGACCAGTTCGACGCCGTACATCAGCCCCACCCCGCGCAGGTCGCCGACGATGGGCGAGCCGTCCGTCGCCTGCTTCAGCCGTTCGCGCAGGAGCGGCCCCATCTTGCGCACGCGGCCGACGATATCCTCCTCCTCGTAGATCGCCACGGTTTCGGCGGCCACCGCCGCGCCCACCGGGTGCGCCGCATTGGTGAAGCCATGGCCGAAGGACGTGCCGGCCTCGTTGTAGCGCTCGACCGCCTCGACGATTTTCGGCGAGACGACCACCGCGGCGAGCGGGAAGTAGGACGAGGTGATGCCCTTGGCGAGCGACATCATGTCGGGCACCATGCCGACCGTCTCGCGACCGAACCAGTTGCCCGTCCGGCCGAAGCCGCACACGACCTCGTCGTCGAGGCAAAGGATGTCGTACTTCGCCAGAACCTTCTGGATGGCCGGGAAATAGCCTTGCGGCGGCGGCAGGATGCCGCCAGCGGCCATCACCGGCTCGGCGATGAAGGCGGCGATGCTGTCGGGTCCCTCGCGGACGATCATGTTCTCGAGCTCGGCCGCCAGACGCGTCACGAAATCGGCTTCGCTCTCGCCCTTCTGGCGGACGCGGTAGCTGTTCGGATGCAGCGTGTGGAGGAAGCCCGACAGCGGCAGGCCGAACTCCCGGTGCATCATTTCCAGGCCGCACATCGAGCTGGCCACGATCGTCGACCCGTGGAAGGAACGGTCGCGTGCGATGATCTTGCGCTTTGTCGGCTTGCCGCGCCCGGCATGGTAGAGCCAGGCAAGCTTCACCATCGTCTCGTTGGCCTCGGACCCGGAGGTGACGAAGAACGTCTTACCGTCTTTCATGCCCGTCACTTCGACAAGCTTCTTGCTAAGCGCCGCGGCTTGCGGGTTCGTGCGCCCGTAGAAGCTGTGATAATAGCCGAGCTGCTCGTACTGCGCGGCCGCGGCCCGTCCGAGCCGTGCGTTGTTAAAGCCCAGCGACGCGCACCACAGCCCGGCCATGGCGTCGATATAGCGCTTGCCGCTTTCGTCGATGACGTGAGGCCCGTCGCCCTTGACGACGACATAGGCGCCTTCGCGCGACAGCGCCTGCGGATTGGTCTGGGAGTGCAGGTGATACGCGAGATCCGTCGCGTTGGTATCGGTCATATTGGACGGCATGATGAGACCCATCGGCTGGCTGGGAGAGAGATGGTCAAATCCTATTGATAGAAAATTCGATTTTCAACGACAATCTTCGCTGTTCGAGTCGTCTGCCGCCAGTACATCTATGGCCGACAGGGACTGCGGGTCGGCATCCCTCGGTTCGAGGTGTCCCGGAAGATAGATGCGCAGATAGGAGACGGACGCTTCCGCCGAAGCGGCGACCATCTCGGGCGTGATACAGCCGAAGCGGCCATAGGAAAACGCCCATATGCCGTCCTGCTGGGCCAGCGCCACGGCGATCTTGGTCTGGAAGTCGCGTATGTAGGGCAGGTGGAAATAGGCCTCCAGCAGCCTGACGCGTGAGCGGGCCACGGCCTCGTTGCCGGCCCAGTCCGTGGCGCGGACGTCGACGCTTACGCCGGCCCCCAGGAACAGGCGCAGGGCCGCCGGATGCGCATTCAGGAAGGCCGCTCCGTTCCGCTGCTTGGTGGCGACCACCTCCTGCCATGAGGCGGGCGGCGGGTTCATCGGCTCGATGGCGAGGCGGTAGAAATGCTCGTTGAAGCGCCTCGCGAGAGCGACGAAGGCGGCGTTCCTGTTGGGGAAGAAATGGTAGACGGATGCAAGCGGTATGCCGGCGTGATCGGCGATCTGTGCGAGGCTGACATCCTCGTTGCTCTTCTCCGCCAGCAGGAACTCGGTCGCGTCCAGAAGGTCATGGACGCGCTTGATGCCCCGGTTCCTCATCTGCCGCTCGCCCTGCATCGGGCCGGCCTCCATGCTTGCAATCAGGTCACGGTACGGCGGGCAGGCGGTGCTTTGCAAATGATAATTTATTCGATTTCACTGCAGCGGTACCGATTCCTTTGGGCAGCCACATCCGGCTGCCCGGCCTTGAGCCTGCGCGCAATGCCGGCGGGAATGGTTCTGTCGCGCGGCAGGGGCCTCAGGCCGAAGCCGCCGCTTCCCGGATCATGTTGCGCGCGATCAGGATCTGCTGGATCTGCGTCGTTCCCTCATAGATGCGGAACAGCCGCACGTCGCGATACGCGCGCTCGATCCCGTATTCCTCCATATATCCCGCGCCGCCATGGATCTGCACCGCGCGGTCCGCCACCCGCCCGACCATTTCGCTGGCAAACATCTTGCAGCAGGCCGCTTCGGTCGAGACATTCTCGTCGCGATCCTTGGCCCGCGCTGTTTCCAGCACCATGCAGCGCGCCGCATAGGATTCGGCCCGGCTATCAGCCAGCATCGCCTGGATCAGCTGGAACTCCGCGATGGGCTGGCCGAACTGTTTGCGCTGCACGGCGTAGGCCAGGCTGTCGGCGATCAGCCGTTCCGCCACGCCTACGCAAAAGGCGGAAATGTGAAGCCGGCCGCGATCAAGGACCTTCATCGCCGTCTTGAAGCCCTGGCCTTCCTTGCCGCCGAGGACCGCGGAGACCGGCACGCGGCAGTTCTCGAAGATCACGTCGCAGGTGTGCGAACCGGCTTGCCCCATCTTCTTGTCGACCTTGCCAAGCGACAGGCCGGGCGTTCCGGCCTCCACCAGAAACGCGGTCACGCTGCCCTCCGGCTTGCCCTCGGCCTCGGTGCGGGCGAACACGGTGAACAGGCCGGCATAGGGTGCGTTGGTGATGAAGCGCTTGGTGCCGTTCAGCACATAGCCGTCTCCGTCGCGGCGGGCGCTGGTGCGGATGGAACTGGCGTCCGAGCCCGCCTCGGGCTCGGTCAGCGCAAAGGAGCTGATGATCTCGCCGGTCGCCAGGCGCGGTAGATAAGCCGTCTTCTGCGCCTCCGTTCCGTCCATCACCAGGCCCTGCGAACCGATGCCGTTGTTGGTGCCGATCACCGAACGAAAGGCCGGGGAGGTCAGCCCGAGTTCGAAGGCGATGCGGGCTTCCTCCTCCATGTTGAGGCCGAGCCCGCCGAATTCCACCGGGATGGAGAGGCCGAACAGTCCGAGATCCCGCATCTCCTGCCGGATCCCGTCGGGGATGCGGTCGTTGCGGGCGACGTCAAATTCCAGCGGAACGAGGCGTTCCTTCACAAAGCGGCGGATGGTGTGGAGAAGCTGGTCGAAAATGTCTGCGTCGAGTGCCATGGGCTGGTGCCTGCTACAGGGATCGTTTTGGCTGCCGCGCCGGTCCGCAGGATCGCAGCCGGCACGCGCGGGCCGCCTCACGTCTCGGCATAGCCGAGGGTAAGCATCTCGTTGAGGATCGAAAGGGTCAGTTCCGGCTGCTCCACATAGGGCAGGTGCCCGCATCGCGGGAATGCGTGCAGCCCGACACGGCCAGGCAGCGCGCGGGCATGGGTGAATGGGATGATGCGATCTTCGGTGCCGAAGATCATGCGCACCGGTATCCGCAGCCGCTCCAGGTCGGAGCGGATCGAGAAGGTCTGCGTGCCGTCGCAGAAATAGTGCTGGGCAAACTGGTTCAGCGTCCGCGAAAGGTCTTCGTTCCTGCGCTGCTCCTCCACCACCCGGACGAAGGCTTGTGAGATGACGTTCGGATCGGAGACGAGTTCGTTCAGCCAGGGCAGCAGGCTCGACGCCTGTTTTGCGGCGACGAAGCCCTTCAGGAACTCCAGTCGGATTTCCGGGCCGAGGCCGGCGGGTGCCAGCAGAAGCAGCGACCGCACCGCCACGAAGCCGCGGATGGCCAGCCTGGCGGCGACCGCAGCGCCGAAGGAGTGTGCCACGAGCGTGGTCGCGTCCACGCCCTCCAGCGCCAGTTGCGCCTCGACCATTTCGCAGATGGCGTCCAGGTCTTCGGGCACGACCAGCGGCGATCGTCCATGGCCGGGAAGGTCGATGGCAAGCAGGCGCCCGCCGGGCCGGCCGGCGGCCAGCAGGCTCCGCCAGGCATTGTGGTCGGAGGCGAAGCCGTGAAGGGCGGTGACGGTCCTGGTGCCTTCCCGCTGCAGCCAGGCGGCGTGCAGATGCGGGGTGTGGGTGGCAGATGCCTTCGGCGCCGGGGTGGGCAGGTCGAGGAGGTCGCGCTTCTGGATGCGTCCGCGCGGGCCGGAGCCGCGAATGGCAGAGAGGTCGATCTCGCGCCGTGCGGCGATGCGGCGTGCCAGCGGTGTGGCGATAACGCGCGAGGATGTGGCGGCAGGCGCCGGCGGCGCCACATCCCGCACCGCAACGCCGGTGCGGGAGGCCGCGGGTTTCACCTGGGGCGGGCTGGCCTCGCCGACGGGCTGTTCGCCGGGCAGGAGGATCTGGCCGACAACCTCGCCGACCTGGATCTCGTCGCCGGCCTGGCGGCCATGCACCACGATGCCGGATGCTGTGGCTTCCACCTCCACCGCGGCCTTGTCGTTGTCGATCTCGAACAGCGGGTCGCCCTGCTTGACCGGCGCGCCGTCATCCTTGAGCCAGCGGGCTATGGAGCCCATGTCCGTTTCCAAGCTGACCTTCGGAAAGATGACGGCAATAGGCATTGGACGATTACCCTGCGCCGGCGATCCCTTACTGGGCCGCCCGCGTTATCTGATGTTGACCGGATGGCGGAATAGCGCCCGTCAGGCGACCCTGAAGCTCTGCCAGCAGGTTTTTGAGCTTGGGCGCGAAGCTGGACAGGCATTCGTCGACCGGCGCGAGATCCTTGATGCCGCCGCAGGTGAACGCCACCAGCTGCGAGCCGTCGGTCGGCATGAAAGGCACGCCGACCGCGTTGATGTAGCTGTACCAGTCGCCAAACGAGGTGACGAAGCCGTGGCGGGCATAACTTTCGAGGCCGCGCTCGATGGCGCGCAGGATCGTGTCGCTGGTGGCGGGATTGGCTTCGACGAGCCTGCGGATGACCATGTCGCGCGCCCCCTCGTTCATGGCGGCCAGATAGGCCAGTCCCATCGAGGTCTTCCAGATGGGCAGGTGCGACCCCACATTCAGCCGCAGCGTGACCGGCGTTTCCGGGCGTTGATTTGCGACGTAGACCATCTCGAGGCCGTCCCGCATGCCCATGGCGACGGCTACGCCGGTCTCGACGGCCAGCGCCTGCATCAGCGGCTTGGCCATGTAGACCACCGCGCTGGTGCTCAGCCCGGAATAGCCGAGCGAGACCGTGGCGGGACCGATGCTGTAGCGTCCCAGCGCCGAATCGTAGTTGAGATAGCCGAGACCGAGCAGCGTGTATGTCAGGCGCGATACGGTAGCCTTGGGCAGGCCGGTGCGCTCGATCAGTTCCTGATTGCCGAGAGACGCGTCGGCGGGCGTGAAGGCGCGCAGGATCTGCAACCCCCGCAGCAGCGCCACGGAGTGCTTGCCGCCATCCTGGTCGGACGTGACGTCGACGGGGCTGTTACGCTTACGCATGGTCCTCCCTTCCGACACTCAAGGCCTTTGGGCCTTGCTCACCCTGTTGGTTCCGTCAGGTCGAATCTCGACGCTGCTCAAATTTGGAACTTAATTTCATTTCTATTGACGCGCGTTACCGGCCTTGTCAATATTGTTGCGAGGCATTGCTCCGCCAGAGGGCAACAACCGATGGGACATCGATGCTGAACTACGTCATCCGCCGCAGCATCGCGATGCCCTTCATCCTGCTGGGCATCGTCACGATGGCGTTTCTGCTGACGACAGTTACCAAGGGCGATCCGCTCACGGCCATCGTCAGCGAGCAGCAGATGAACAATCCCGAGATCGTTGCGGCGGCGAGGCAGCGTTGGGGCCTCGATCGCAGTCTGCCGGAGCGGTATGTGATCTATGTCGGCAACTTGCTGAAGGGCGACATGGGGACGTCTTTCGTCACCCGCCGCCCGGTCTCGACCGACCTGATGGCGCGCCTGCCAGCGACATTCGAACTGGTCATTTCCGCCATGGTCATCGGCAGCGTCGTCGGCATCGCCCTCGGGCTTCTCGCTGCCTACTATCGCGACTCGGCCATCGACCAGGGTGCACGCCTTTTCTCGCTGTTCGGCTCCTCCGTGCCGATCTTCTGGCTGGGCCTGGCGCTGCTCTACCTGCTCTCGGTCCAGTATCAGATACTGCCGGGGCCGGGGCGCATTAATCCGCGCATGACCCCGCCGCCGGTCGTCACGGGTTTCATGACGATCGATACGCTCCTGGCCGGCAATATGGCCGCGTTTCGTGATGCGCTGGCCCATCTCGTCCTGCCCGCGGCCGTTCTTGGCTGGACGGTAGCGGGAACCATTTCCCGCCTGGTTCGCGCCTACATGCTGGAAGTCATGGAGCGCGAGTTCATCCTGACCGCGCGCGCAAAAGGTGCGGGCGAGTTGCGCGTCGTCCTGCGCCATGCGTTCCGCAACATCCTTGTGCCGGTGCTGACGGTCATCAGCTACTCCTTCGCCTATCTGATCACCGGCGCGATCCTGACGGAGACCGTCTTCGCCTGGCCGGGCGTCGGCAGCTATGCCGTCACCGCGGCGCGGTCGCTGGACTTTCCGGCCATCATCGGCGTGACCATCGTCGGCGGCGTCATGTTCCTGGTCACCAACCTGCTCACCGACATCGCCTATGTGATGGCGAATCCGCGCGTGCGCCTGAGCTGACGGAGACCGCAGTGGCCATCGCTCAAAGAGTATCGACCCGGTTCAGCCTTCCGTCATGGGCCACGCCAAGCTTCATCATCGGCGTCGTCGTGCTGCTTTTCTGGCTGGTCGCAACGCTGTTCCCCTCGCTGATCGCGTCGCACGATCCACTTAGTCTTGCAGGTCGCCGCCTGCAGCCGCCCAATTCCTCCTTCCTGCTCGGCACCGATGCGCTGGGCCGCGATGTCCTGTCGAGGACAATCTATGGCGCGCAGCATTCCCTGCCGATCGCTTTCATCGTGGTGGTCAGCGCCGTGCTGATCGGCTCGGCGGCGGGTGCAATCGCCGGCTACAGAGGCGGCCTCGTCGGCGCCGCGATCATGCGGCTTGTCGACGTCACGCTTTCCTTTCCTCCCATCCTGCTGGCGATGGCTGTCGCCGCTTCGCTCGGCCCCGGCCTCGGTAACGCCGCGATCGCGATGGTCGTCGTATGGTGGCCGGTCTATGCGCGGCTGATGCGCGCGCAGGTCCTCGAGGTGCGCGAGCGGGAGCACGTCGAGGCCGCCGTCGCGGCCGGCGCCGGCAACTTTCGCATCCTCACCAAACATATTCTCCCGCTTTGCTGGACCCCGGTGCTGATCAGCGCGACGATGGATCTGGGGCAGGTCATCCTGCTTGCCGCCTCGCTGAGCTTCATCGGTCTGGGTGCCACGCCGCCCACTCCGGAATGGGGTGCGATGATTTCCGATGGCGCCACGTATTTCTACAACTGGTGGATCGCGCTCGGACCGGGCCTGGCCATCCTGACGGCGGTTCTCGGCTTCAATTTCATCGGTGACGGCCTGCGCGACTACTTTGACCCGAGGTCCTCGAAATGATCGCCCACGCCACCAGGCTTGCAGAAACGAGCAGCGAGCCGCTGTTTCGCGTTCGCGGCCTCAGGGTCGGGTTTGCGGGAGCGGGGGGCAGCCTGCTGGAGGCGGTGCGCGGCCTCGATTTCGATCTTTCACGCGGCGAGGTCTTGGGTATCGTGGGCGAGTCCGGCTCGGGCAAGTCGCTGGCCATGCTGGCCTCGCTCGGACTGCAGGCGCGCAGCGCCGTGGTCAGCGGATCGGTCGTCTTCAAGCAGAAGGAACTGGTCGGCAGCCCGCGCAAGGAGATGCGGCGGCTGCGTGGATCGCAGATCAGCATGATTTTCCAGGATCCATTGTCGTCGCTGAATCCGGTCATGACCGTTGGTGACCAGATCCGCGAGGCGTTGTTCCTGCACCAGCGCGGGCTGAGCACGGCCAAGGCCACCGAGCGGGCGATCGAACTGATGCGACTCGTCGCCATCCCGCAGCCGGATCGGCGGCTCGCGCAGTATCCGCACGAGTTCTCCGGCGGCATGCGCCAGCGCGTGATGATCGCAATGGCGATCGCCAACAATCCCGAACTGCTCGTTGCAGACGAGCCCACCACGGCGCTCGACGTCACCGTGCAGGCGCAGATCATGCTCATGCTGCGCGAACTCAAGGAAAAGCTCGGGCTCGCCCTCGTCCTGATCACGCACGACCTCGGCGTCGTCGCCGGCCACGCGGATCGTGTCGCCGTCATCTATGCCGGCCGGGTCGTCGAGGAGGCGAAGGTTGGCGAGCTTTTCGCCAATCCGCGGCACCCCTACACACGCGGCCTCATCGCCTCGATCCCCGATCTGCGGGGTTCGCAGGGCAAACTCTATTCGATTCCAGGCACGGCCCCCGCGCTGGGGCAACTCCCGCCGGGCTGCGCCTTCCATCCGCGATGCAGTTACGCACAGGATATCTGCCGGCAGGTGGAACCGCCGGAGATCAGCTTCGGTGCGCATCGCTCGGCCTGCCATTTCGCTGCAGACCTGCCGGCATGGACGGGCGGCGCAAGGGCCGCCGAAACGCTGGAACCCGCCCACAATGGCTGAGACGATGGATAGTCGGCCCGATGCTGCGGGCGAGAAGGTCGCCCTTTCGGTGAGGGGCCTGCGGAAAGTGTTCCCCATAATGGGAGGCGCGGTGATCCGTCGCGAAGTCGGCCAGCTCAAGGCCGTCGACGACGTGTCGTTCGACCTCAAGCGTGGCGAAACGCTCGGCCTTGTCGGCGAATCGGGCTGTGGCAAGTCCACACTGGGGCGCTGCCTGCTGCGGCTGATCGAGCCGACCGCGGGCAGCGTGGAGGTGAACGGCGTGAACGTGGTCGCGCTCGGCGCGGCCGAGATGCGCCAGATGCGCCGCCATCTGCAACTGGTGTTCCAGGATCCCTACGGCTCGCTGCATCCGCGCATGCGCATCAAGGACAACATCGCCGAGCCGCTGCGTATAACCGACATGACGCGCGCGCAGCGCGGCGAGCGGGTGCTGGAGATGCTCGATCTCGTCAGCCTGCCTGCCGCCTATGGCGAGCGTTATCCGCACCAATTGTCGGGCGGTCAGCGGCAGCGCGTCGTCATCGCCCGCGCGCTGGCCCTGAAGCCGGAAGTCCTCGTGCTCGATGAGCCGGTCTCGGCGCTCGACGTTTCCGTTCAGGCGGGGGTGCTCAACCTGCTGCGCGAGATACAGGAGAAGATGCGGACGGCCTATGTCTTCGTCGCCCACGATCTGTCCGTCGTGCGGCACATCTCGCATCAGGTCGCGGTGATGTATCTCGGGCGCTTCGTCGAGGTCGCTCCGGCGGGCAAGCTCTACGCCCGGCCGCTCCATCCCTATACCCAGGCATTGATGTCGGCCGTTCCCGTCGCCGACCCCGCTCTGGAGCGCAATCGCAAGCAGATCCTGCTGCAGGGCGACGTGCCCAGCCCCATCGACCCGCCGTCGGGATGTCCGTTCCGCACGCGCTGCTTCAAGGTGCAGGACAAGTGCGCCGAGATAAAGCCGCCCCTCGTCGAGATCGAGCCGGGGCATCACGCCGCATGCCATTTTCCAGGACCGGTCGACAGCGCGCTCGCGGGCTGACCGCGGGCCGATACCTTTTATGCAAGGATCCGAAGACCGATGTCGAATATCGCTGATGGAGGCAATGCCGGCGCTCCGCTATCCGCCGGGCTGCCGCTTGCCGGGATAAAGGTGCTCGATCTCTCGCGCGTCCTGGCCGGGCCTTGGGCAACCATGAGCCTGGCGGATCTCGGCGCCGAGGTCTGGAAGATCGAGAACGTCGACGGCGGCGACGATACCCGCGCCTGGTCGGTTCCAAGCTATAAGGGTGTCAGCACCTACTACCTCTGCGCCAATCGCGGCAAGTCGAGCATCGCGGTGAACCTCAAGGACCCGAGGGGGCTGGAGATCATCCATCGCCTGGCGGCGAAGGCCGACGTCGTCGTCGAGAACTTCCGCCCCGGCACCGTGCAGCGCCTGAAGATCGACTACGAGACCCTGAAGGCTCTCAATCCTCAGATCATCTACTGCTCGATCTCCGGTTACGGCCAGACCGGCCCGGAATGGGACCGGCCGGGTTATGATTTTGTTGTCCAGGCCGAAAGCGGGCTGATGTCGATTACCGGCCCGGTCGACGGCGAGCCGCAGCGCATCGGTGTCGCCATGACGGACATCATCGCCGGCATGGTGTCGGTGCAGTCCGTTTTGGCGGCGCTCTACCAGCGGCAGCAGACCGGGCAGGGCCAGTATGTCGACATCTCGCTGCTGGAATGCGCGTTGAACACACTGATCAATGTGGGGAGCGGCTATCTCAACGCCGGCGTCATTCCGCGCCGTTACGGCAATGCTCATCCGAACGTCGTTCCCTATCAGATCTGCGAATGCTCGGACGGCAGCTTCGCTCTGGCGGTGGGCAACGACAAGCAGTTCGCGATCCTGTGCGAAAGCATCCTGGATCTTCCCGAACTGCCGAAGAATCCGCTCTACACGACGGCGGCAGCCCGCGCCGTCAATCGCGACGGGCTGCTTGCCATGCTGGGAGAGGTCTTCCGCAGCAACACGCGCGGCCACTGGATGCAGGCGTGCCTGCGCCATGGCGTCCCGGCCGGCGAGGTCAAATCGGTGCCGGAAGCGTTCGAAAGCCCGACCGTCCAGGCGCGCGGCGTCGTGCAGACGCTGCAGAGCGATCATCTCGGCCCGGTCTCGCTTGTCCGTCCGGCTCAAGGTCTCAGCGCCCAGCGCGACGCTCGCTACAAGGCGCCGCCCATGCTCGGCGAGGACACGGCGCGGGTACTCGGCGAGGTGCTCGGATACGGCCCCGACGAGGTCGAGCAACTCGTCCGCGGCGGCGTCGTCCAGCAATATCCGGCCGCGCCGGCGGCGGACTGACGCATGCGGGAAACACCGTCGCGTCGCCGCCGCCTTCGGTGAAAGCGAGGGGCAGCCGTAGGACTCCTGACGTTTCTGTGACTCGCTCTACGACCGCGTCAGCCGCGACGCCGCCCTCAACGACAATGAACGGCTGCTTGTGGAGACGCCGCGGAGAAACACGTAAGCCGACGGTTTCCGGTTGCGCACGCGGCCCGGCACGGGCCATGCGGGCCGGATCGCCGACTTGACCTTTGCGGGGGACTGGATTTGTTTCGGTTCCGGCTGCCATTGCGAGATGATCATGAACGACGACATGGACGAGGCACCGGCCGGCGAGCGGCCGTCAAAACGCATCGTCGCCAGACAGCCGCAGCGCAGGCCCGGACAGGTGCGGTTCCGCAAGCTGCTGGAGGCGGTGGATCAGCTGCTCGAAACCAATCAGGTGCAGGACATCGGCCTTTACCAGATCGCCGCGCAGGCGAAGGTTCCCAACGCGTCCGTCTACCACTTCTTCCCGAGCGCGGAATCCGCGCTGCTGGCGCTTGCCGAAGTGCATCACAATGCCCTTCTGGAACTCTCGAACCTGCCCTTGCCACAGCGTCCGACACGCTGGCAGGAGCTTTTCCGCCAGAAGATGACGGCCGCCGCGCATTACCACAACGCCCACCCCGCCGCGCTGCGTCTGTTTTTCGGCGCCAACATCAGCGTCGAGATCAAGAGCGCCGACGTATCGCAATACCACCGTCTCGTGGATGCCCGGTCACGGATGCTGAACGACTATTTCCAGATGCCGGTCATTCCGGACTGGGAGCGCCGCCTCGCCACCTACTTCGCCATAATCGACGGCGTCTTTTCCATCTCCTACATCGAGAACGGCTTCATCCGCGACGACTACATCGCGGAAGCGCATCTGGCGGGCGTCGCTTACCTTCGCTGCTATCTCCCGGAGATCATTCCGCCGCGCGAATTGGCTGGCTGAACAGGCCGCGATCGCCGTAGCCTGGAGCGACAGGCAGATCATGAAGCCGTCGCAGCATTCCGCTTCGAAGAAATTCTGCAGATGGTCGGCAATCATGGTGGGCGTGCTGACGAGCTGCGGCGTCATCTGGCCGGTCGCCCAGGCCAGATGCATTTGCCGTTTTGACATGGAGCATGGTCCTCTTGAGGGGAAGGAATACACTCGTTTACGGATAGGCTTACAAATAAACTTATCCATTATAAACTGACTTCTGTAGGCTGCCGGCGCGAGGCGTGGCCTCTTTCCCTGATCCAGTGCATATGGCCGTGTTTATAGGTGATTGCCGGGACCGGGGCGGCTAGCCGGTGCTTGGCCTTTTGATGGTTCGATCACCATGGACTGCTTGATTTAACCGATATTGATCATGTTAATAGCGAAGGCATGGTGGGAGGACGCGGATGGACGCTCGACGCATTACCGGGCAAACCAGCATCATGCTGCTCATGGCGGACCCGGTCGGGCACGTCGTCGGCACGGAGAGCATCACCGCCTTCATGCGCGCTCACGGCCACGATTTCGTCTGCGTGCCCGCCCATGTCGGCGCGGACGACCTGCCTTTGATGATCGACGCCTTGCGCAAGCTGAAGAACTGCGTCGGTTCCGGTGTCACCATTCCTCACAAGATACCCGTCGCCGCCTTACTCGACGATCTGACGCCACGGGCGCGCCTGATCGGCAGCGTCAACTACATCCGGCGCGATCCGGACGGGAGGCTGACGGGCGAGAATGTGGACGGCAGCGGCTTCGTGCAGGGCGCCAGGGAAGCGGGTATCGATCTCGCAGGCCTTCGCGTGCTCATGGTTGGCGCCGGCGGTGCCGGTCGCAGCCTGGCTTTCGCCCTGGCCGAGGCGGGCGTTCGCGAACTCGTCATTGCCAACCGCGACGTGGAAAAGGCGCGGGGCCTCGCTGCGGCGGTATCAGTTGCCTACCCCGCCGCGTCCCTGCGTGCGGGGGAGGCCGATCCCACCGGCTTCGACATGGTGCTCAACGCCACGTCGCTCGGAATGCGCGGCAAGGATGGCGGCGATCCGGTCGATTTGGAAATGCTTTCGGGCGGAATGATTGTTGCCGACATCGTCATGGTCCCCGAGAAGACCAGGTTGCTTGAGGCCGCCGAAAGGAAGGGATGCCGCCTGCTCTACGGCCGCCAGATGATGGACGGCCAACTGGCCCTGCTGCGGGCGTTCCTGGGGCTTTGATGTCGCGGCATGGCACGGTGGCGGCCGGGGCGTTTGTTGTCTAGAGAGGCCGGGCAACGTGTCGCGACGCAGGCGGACGATGCGACAGATCCGTTGCTGGTGCGGGTCTGGCGTGGTCGAGGCCGGGCGATGTCGTCCGGCGAGTTTGGGAGCTGACGAGAGTGGCCGTGGAGAGAGAACGCCCGTTGCTGTTCGGCGCGATTGCCGATGACCTGACCGGCGGTGCGGAACTGGCGGCGATGATGGTCGCACGTGGCATGCCGACTGGATTTTCCACCAGCGTCGAGAGCGATATCGATCGTCTTTCGCTCGCCCATGTCATCGCACTGAAGGTGCGGGTGGTCCCGGCGGCAACAGCGGTGGAACAGGTGCTGGCGGCCGCCAGGAAGCTGCTCGAAGCGGGCTGCGAGCTGATCTTCTTCAAATACTGCGCCACCTTCGATTCCACACCGGACGGCAATATCGGCCCTTGTGCCGAGGCGTTGGCGGATCTGCTCGGCGCGCGCTTCACATTGTTCTGTCCGGCGCTCTGCGAGACGGAACGCACGGTTTTCCAAGGCTACATGTTCGGGGGTGCGCAGATCCTTGCCGAATCGCCGAAGCGCTTCGACCCGCTGACGCCGATGACGGATTCCAACCTCGTCCGCGTTCTCGCCGCGCAGACCCGTCGCGCCGTCGGCCTTGTCCCGCATCCGGTGGTCGACCGGGGGCCACAGGCGATCCGCGAGCGCTGTGACAGGCTTGCCGCCGAGGGCATCCACTTTGCGATAACCGACACGATCTACGAGCGCGATCTCGCCGCCATTGCCGAGGCGGCGTCGGACATGCCGCTGCTGACCGGCAACGCGTCGGTCGCAGCCCATCTCCCTCCGGCATGGAGGCGTGCCGGTCGCCTGACCCGCGCCGACGTTGCGGAGTTGCCGGGCGTCGACGGGCCGGCGGCGATTCTGGCTGGCAGCGTCGCGCCGCGCACGGCGGACCAGCTGGCGGATTTCGGCCGCGACAACGAGGTCGTGACGATCGATCTGTCGGAAGTGCTGGCGGGCGTCGATGTGCTCGGCGCGACGCTGGCGACAGCCAGGCGGGCGATCGATCGGGGCAGGCCGATCGCGATCGCCACCATGGCTCCGCAGGAGGAGGTCGCGCGCCTGCAGCAGCAGCGCGGACGCGACGTCGTGGCGCGGGCCGCGGAGGACTTCCTCACCGCTGTGGCGCAGCGGCTGATCTTCGACTGCGGCGTCCGGCGGCTGATCATAGCCGGGGGCGAAACCGCTGGGGCCATCGTTCCCAAGCTGCCGATCTCCCGTTTCCTGCTCGGCCCGTATCAGGGGCTCGGCACCGGCCGCATGGTCGCGAAAATGCCGTTCAGTGTCGCCATGATGCTCAAATCCGGAAAACTCGGCGGACTGGATATCTTCTCCACGGTGCTTGAGGAAATGCGTCGGCCGGTCAGTACGCCGCCTTATCTCGATCAGTGGCCACCTCGAGCGGGAATGCTATGACCCTTCACCAACAGACGCGGCAGTCTCTGGTCGACGCCACCCGCCATATCGCCTCGAAGGGGCTCAACAGCGGCACGTCGGGCAACATCAGCGTCAGGCTGGAAAGCGGCATGCTGATAACGCCGACAGGAATTGCGCCGGGCGTGCTCGACGCTTCGATGATGGTGGAGGTGGCGCCGGACGGCAGCTGGAGCGGGACCACGCGTCCTTCCAGCGAATGGAACATGCATATGGCCATCTACGAGGCCTTTCCGCAGGCCAAGGCGGTGGTGCATGCCCACCCGGACCACTGTGTGGCCCTGTCGTGCCTGCGCGAAGCCCTGCCGCCCTTTCACTACATGATCGCTTCCTTCGGTGGCGACGATGTTCCGTGCTCGGATTATGCGCCGTTCGGCACGGCGAAGCTGGCGGAGGCTGCGGTGCGTGCGCTGGCCGCGCGCAACACCTGCCTGCTGGCCAACCATGGCATGATTGCCTATGGGCCCGACCTCGCCACCGCCGTGGCGCGGACCGAGAAGCTGGAGACGCTGGCCAGGCAGTACCTGCTCGCCAAAAGCGTCGGCCGCCCGGTGATGCTCAGCGACGACGAACTGGGCGTGGTCAAGAGCCGCTACAAGACCTACGGCCAGCAGGACCTGAAATAGACGGTTCGGCGGAGCGGATCGCGCCGCTTCGGCCACATGGTCGCGTACTGCCGTCCGATACCGGCGGACGGCGCCGCCGGCATGGAGCACATCAATAGTTGATGGCGAAGCTCAGCATCGGATCGTAGTGGGCTTCCCAATAGGCCTTCCAGATCGCCCTGCTCAGCGGGCCGACCTCGCCGTTGCCGATCGGCACGCCGTCCAGCTTTGTGATCGGCATGACGCCGCCGGCCGTGGTGACGAAGAGCAACTCGTCGCAATCATAGGCGGCGCTGACAGGTACGTCCTCGACATGGCACTCGATGCCCTGCGCCCTGGCGACTTCGAGCACGGTCTTGCGGGTAACGCCTTCGAGCACGCCGCGCTTCGGCGTACGCAACACGCCGTTCTTGATGATGCAGACGTTGAAGCCCGACCCTTCCGTGAGGTTGCCGTCACCGTCGGTCAGGATCGGATAGTTCGCGCCCCGGTCTCGCGCCTCGAATATGCCACGCACGAAGTCGCCCCATTGCAGGTTCTTGACGGTCGGGTCGATGGCGCCGGGCGGGACGCGGCGGACGTCGCGGGCGATGATTGCCGAACCGCCGGTCTTCTGCATTTCCTCGCCCATCACCCACAGGAAGGGCTGCATGATGAGATAGAGATTGTTCTCGATTTCCTCGGGGCTGTACTGGCGGATGAATTTGAGGCCGCGGGTCACGATCATGCAGACATAGGCGTCGCGGATGCCGCTTTTCGCGGCCATTTCGACGAGCTTCTGGCGGATGCTGTGACGGTCAAGCGGGCTGCGCAGCCGAAGCAGCTTCATGCTTCGCTCGAACCGGTCGAGATGATCGTCGAGGCGGAAGAAGCGGCTGTCCCAGATGGAAGGGACGTCATATGTCAGGTCGGAATGCAGGAAACCCTGGTCGAGTATCGGGATCCTCGCTTCATGCAGGGGATAGAGATCGCCGTCGATGTAGGCGACGCCCTGCGCCAGCGGATTGGTGCCTGCTTCCAGCTCGCCAACACGTTTGCGGTAGTCGTTGAAAATGAAGTCGGTGTAGGACACCTGGCTCTCCTGGCTGAAGCCGATCTTGTCGGTTGCTGAACCGTGAATTCAAGTGACTGATTTATCGAGGATAATCAGGGTTCTTGCCTGCAAGGTGGTTGGGCTGTGCATCTCGCATTTCTTGCCGGCGGTCCATGCCTTGCCGCCGCCGCGTTGCGCGCCGCGGCAGGCCGGCCTCAGGGGCCAGGCCTGTCGCGGCCGCATGGAAACGAGGCCCCTTGCGGGGCCTCGGGCAAGCATCCGTTGGCGTTGACCTCAATCGTCGATCGAGATCTCGTACAGCGGAATGTTGGAGCTCGGCGAATTGCGGACGCCGTGAACCTTGCTGCCGTAGGCGAGGATGGTGTTCGGGCTGATCATCGGGATCAGGACGTTCTGCTGCCGGATCTTCTCGCCGATGTCGAAGTAGATCTTCTCGGCCTCTTCCGGTGTCGACTTCAGCGCGTCGGCCAGCAATCCCGGTACTTCGGGAAGCAGGAAGGACGGGTCGCGCTCGGCTCCGCCACGCTTCGCCCAAGGCGAATCCGGCGCCAGGCCGAAATAGCCCACATATTGCGAGGTGCCGTAATAGTCGGGTGCGAAGAACACGAAGGAGATCGGAATGTGATCCTTCGTCGCCAGTTCGCGCCAGTTGGGGAACTCGACTGGCTTGAGGTCCAGCTTGATGTTCACCTTGGCCAGATCCTGCTGGATCTTCTGCATGGCCAGGTTGAAGTCGACGCCATAGACGTTGAGGTTCGGATAGGTGGCGTCAAGCGTGAAGCCGTCGCCATGCCCCGCCTTGGCCAGGATCTCCTTGGCCTTTTCCGGATTGTATTCCGGGATCGGGTGATTGGCGCCGCCCGGGAAGGCCAGCGGGAACGGCACCGAGATCAACTGGCCGTTGCCCTCGCCCAGCGTGAACTCGATGAGTTCCGCACGATTGACGGCGATCGAGATGGCCTCGCGGATATCGTTCGTCATCGGGAACGGGTTGGCGACGGCTCCGGGGCTGATCGTCAGGTAGACGAAGTTGTTCGACGGTGCGGACTCGACCTTCACGTCCGTGCCGGTCAGCGTCTTGGCCGTCTCCGGGTCGATGTTCAGCGCCACGTCGGCCTGCCCGTTCTGCAGCAGTTGCGCCTGGGCGACCGCGTCGCCGACCTGGCGGATGACGACCTCGTCGACCTTCGCCGGCGCGCGCCAGTAATTCTCGTTGCGCTTCAACCTGAGTTCCGCACCCGGCTGATAGGAATCGAGCACAAACGCACCGCCGCCGGCGGAGTGGGCCATGAACCAGGGCTCGGCCTGGTCCGACTGCGCCGCGTCCTCACCCGCGACCGCCTTGGCCTCGGCCTCGGCGACATCGCTGTTGACGACGCCGAAGTAACTGGCGGCTAGGAGGTTGAGCAGCTCGGAATTCGGCACGGTGGTCTTCACCACCACCGTGCCGGCATCGGGGGCTTCCACGGAGGCGATGGTTTCGGTCAGGCCGGAGGGGCTGCCCTTGATGTTCTTCAAGCGCTCCCAGGACCACTTGACGTCCTTTGCTTCCACCTTCGAACCGTCGGCGAAGGTCGCCTTCGGGTTCAGCTTGAAGGTGAAGCTCGTCTGGTCCGCGTTGGCTTCCCAGCTCTCGGCGACCAGCGGCACCAGCTTGTTGTCGGCGTCGAGCGTCAGCAGCGCGTCGTAGACCGCGGCATTGTAGATCATGCAGGTGTCGCACCAGCCGCGGGTGATATCCAGCGAGTTGACGTCCATGTCGCGGGCGATGACCAGCGTCTTGGCTTCGGCTGGAATCGCGATGGCGCCCAGACCCATCAGCATAGTCGCCGCCGCGAGACCCTTCAGTCTCGAAAGGCGATCAAAGTTCCCCATTTTCATTGTCATGTCCCTTCCTGTTTTGATCTGATTCATGCGTTCTCGGTGATCAACTCCATCGCCTCCCGCAGTTTCTCCGCGGAACCGAGGGCGGCCTTGTTGAGGACGGCCGACACCACGGGCGCCGAGAGACTGCCGGTGACGTGAAGTATTTCGTGATCCAGGTCATCGAATGCGCGCGCCTGGATTTCGGCGATCCAGTGGCGGCCGAGCGCGAACCCGCTGGCGACCTGCTCGGCGATGATGACCCGGTTGGTCTTTGCGATCGACGCCAGGATGAGCGGCCAGTCGGTGGAAAGCTGGCCGATGCTGCGCATGTCAATGACTTCGGCGTCGATGCGGGTCTCTTCCGCTACCTTCGCTGCGATGGGAACCATGGCCGAGGTGGCGAGCACCGTGCAGGCGGTGCCGGAACGAACGACCTTGGCCTTGCCGATGCGGATGCAGAAGTCGCGCTCGTCGCGCGGAACCAGGCTCTCGCGCTGGTAGAATTCGACATGCTCGATGATGGCGACCGGATCGTTGGATTTCAGCGCGGTGTTGAGCAGCCCGACATAGTCGAAGGCCGTCGTCGGCGAAACGACGTGCCAGCCGGGAAACAACCTGAACAGCGCTGCCGGGTCGCCCGAATGCTGGGAGCCGTATCCCGTATGGGGCGAAACGCGCACGCGCATGATCACCGGCACGGGGAAGCCGTCGCCGAACATGTGGCGCACCTTGGCGATGCCGTTGCCGATCTGGTCGGCCGCCACCAGGCAGAAGTCGCCGAACATGATTTCCACGACCGGCCGCAATCCACGCAGGGCCGCGCCCAGCGCCACGCCGGTGAAGCCGTTCTCGGCGATGGGCATGGCCAGCACGCGGCCGGGAAACTGCTCCAGTGCCGAACGGGTGAAGCCGCTGACGCCGCCGCGCAACCGGTGGACGTCCTCGCCGAGCACGACGATCGTGGGATCGAGGGCCATGGCCGCGGCGAGCGCCTCGCCGGCCGCGGTGACGAAGCGCGCCTTCTCCAGCCGGTCAGGCGCATAGTCTTCCAGTTCGCGGTATTTCAAACCGTCCGTTTCGGAGGCATTCGCCAGGATGCCGTCGTCGACGGTCTGGGCGGACGGCCACAGGCGATCCGGTATGCGCAACTGGTTGCTTCCGGCAACCGGCTCGGTCAGCCGGTCGGCGGCGGACTGCACCGTGGCCGAGATGCGCTCGTCGATCAGCACGATGCCGGCATTGTCGAGGATGCCGAGGCTGGTGAGACGGGCTTCCGCCAGACGCAGCGGATCGCGGACGATCCATTCCTGCTCTTCCTGGCGGCTGCGGTACCCGAACTCGCTGCCGGTCTTGCTGCCGCTCTGGTGGAAGTAGCGGTAGCACTTGGCTTCGATGATGACCGGGCCGCGGCCCTCGCGGATGATGCCGATGGCATCGGATACGGCCCGATGCACCGCGACCACGTCCATGCCGTCGCACTCGATGCCGGTAAAGCCCAGCATCGGGCCTCGGGAAGCAATTCTTGGTTCGGCGGTGACGTCGTCGATATGGGTCGAAACGGCGTAGAGATTGTTCTCCACGAAGAAGATCACCGGCAGCTTGTAGGCGGCTGCGATGTTCATGGATTCATAGGCCGCCCCTTGCAGCGAGGCGCCGTCGCCGAAGAAGCTGACGGAGATGCCGTCGCGGCCGAGCACCTTGTCCGCCAGCGCGTAGCCGGCGGCGTGCGGGATGTTGCCACCGACTATGGCGCTGGTTCCGCTGACGCCGGATTCGGCGTCCCGCATATGCATGGAGCCGCCGCGACCTTCGCAATAGCCGGGCGTCAATCCCATGATCTCCGCCATCAGCCTGTACACGGCGTCGCTCATAGGCGGCGTGAAGGCCTGCGTGCGTATGTCGAAGTCCGGTTCGGTCTGTGCATTGACGAGCTTGGTCAGCACCTGATGATGGGCGCGGTGCGTGCCGTTGATCTGGTCGACTGGACGCAGAAGCAAGGTGGCGCCCGCCGCTGCCGCCTCCTGCCCGATGCTGGCGTGCGCCGGGCCATGGACCAGGCCCGCCTTCTCCAGATCGAGGATCTTCTCCTCGAAGCGCCGGATGAGCTTCATCTGGCTGTACAGCTGAACCAGGGTCTGTTCCGGCAGCGCTGCCCAGTCGGACTCGTCCGTTTCGATCCTGTACCAGGGCGCCGAGGGGATCAGGTCATGCTTGCGGGCCAAATGCCGTTCTCCATTTCATTTCATGCCGCAAGCGCTAGCCCGAGCTCTGCCCGCCGTCTCGGCCACAGCCCGGCAATGCAGGCCCAGCTTGATTTTCGGCTGACCAGACATCGCGGTCCTGGTTGCCGTAATGATGTCGGCATGTATGGGCGGTGCGTGTCCGCTGCCGGGCGCATAGCTTTCGACGGGTGCGATGACCGGCTTCGGACATCCGGCGATGGTCTCCCCGGAACGGTGGGGGCGCTGCGCGAGGACGCCGGCGAATCCGAGTTTCTCGAAAGCCCTGGTGTATGATCCAGCGACGAAATCGCCGTTACGACCGGTAATGACGATGCCGGGATGGCTGGCAAAAGTCCCGACTGCCGCGGCCAGTTTTTCGCGAGTCTTAAAATTCAGCGCGTTGCGCGCTTCAGGACGGTCGATGTCGACCGGCACCACCCTCTCAACCGGCTGACTTTGTACGGCGGCCTCCCCCTGCACGTTCATTCCAACCCCACGACCTGCCCGTCTTTCCATTGGTGGAATTTAATTTCAGATATTGTCGGCGACTATAGTGGGTGGGCATTTGGCCTGCAAGAAGAAATCGGCGGGAGGGGGAATGCCCCGCAAACCCGGCCTGCAAGCGTCGATCGCTGCCGCCGTCGGGCACGACGACCTGCATCAGCCGAACCGCCGACCTTCGCCCTGCTGCCGCATGACGAAATGGTCGCGATGGCAATGCCGTGTCGCCGGCTTTAGTTAGCTCTTGCACTAACTATTTCGTCCTGATACTTAGCCATATGGAACACTATCAGCCTCTCGACGACGTCTTCCAGGCGCTTGCCGACCCCACCCGCCGCGCCGTGCTGGGCCGGCTGGGCCAGGGCCCGGCCAGCATCAGCGATTTGGCAAAACCCTTCGACATGGCGCTGCCGTCCTTCATGAAGCACATCCGCTTGCTGGAGGACAGCGGCTGGATCCGCACGGCCAAGCAGGGCCGGGTGCGCACCTGCGCCATCGAGAAGAAGCAGTTCGCGGCCGTCGAATCCTGGCTCTCCGAACAGCGTTCGCTATGGGAAGCCCGTACCGATCGCCTGGAACAATTCGTCACCAAAGAGGAAGACGCCAGATGAACCCGCCCCTCGATCCGAACCTGGACCTCACCATTTCGCGTGTCATCAAGGCGCCGCGCGCCGCCATCTGGAGCGCCTGGACCGACCCGAAGAAATTCGAGAAATGGTGGATCCCCGAGCCGGCGCTGTGCAGGGTGGTTCAGATGGATGTGCGGCCCAGCGGCGGGCTGGTCACCGAGATCAGCGAGAAGGGCGGAAATTTCGCGCCGCATCTCAGCGCCTGCTTCCTGGCCGTCGACGAAAGCCGGCGCATTGTCTTCACCAATGCGCTCACCGCAGGCTGGCGGCCGGCCGAACAGGGTTTCATGACCGCGGTCATCACGCTGGCCGACCATCCCGATGGCACGGACTACGCCGCCCATGTCATGCACAAAAGCAACACCGACCGGAACATGCATGCCGAGATGGGTTTTTACGACGGCTGGGGCACCGTCATCGGACAACTCGCGCGGCTGGTGGAGCGCCAGCCGTGAGCGGTGCCGGCCGAAAGATCGTCCTGCAGATGATGACCACGCTCGACGGCCGCCTCGACGATCCGATGGCCTGGCTGCATGGCGTCAGCGACGACCAATACCGCGACATCGACCAGATCTATGCCGGTTTCGACACGGTGCTGGTCGGCCGCACGACCTATGAGGAGATGGCCGGCTACTGGCCCGGCGCGATTGCCGAAGGCACCGAGACCAACCGCCGCATGGCGCACCGCATGAACGCCATCAAAAAGCTGGTGTTTTCACGCTCCGGCGCCTCGCCATTGACGCCATGGACCAATGCTGAACACATCGTCGTCCCTACCGACAGCGACCTCGCAAAACACCTGGCCGATCTGAAGGCCCGACCCGGTGGCGCCATCCACCTGTCCGGCGGCGCCGGCCTCGCCCAGTCGGTCGTCGCGCTCGGCCTTGTCGACGAGTTCCGCTTCTTCGTCTATCCGACTGTGTCGCCCGGAAAATCCTGGTTCGCGAAACTGCCGGCCGGAATGGACCTGCAATTGCTCGGTTCCTGCGCCTATGAGAACGGCGTCGTAGGCCTGCACTACGCCCCGCGCGAGCGTACCAAGGAAGTCCGGCGCGACAGTTTCACGGACATGCTGACCTGACGCCCGGCGTTACGGCAGCGCCCTTCCTCCACCCCTGCAAGGGGGAGAAGTGACCCGAAGGGCCGGGGTGGAATGCCTGGCGCCGGACGGTATCGGAACTTGCAACCGTCGGAATGGCTTGCAGGAAACCGTCCGCTCGCGGTTGAAACGCCTGTCCGCCGCCCATAATGTTGCCGCCGTCAATCATCGACGGAGCGGGCGTGCGGACATTCATCTGGCTATTCTTTCTGGCGGCCTTGTTCTGCCTCTCGCCAGCCGCCGCCCAGGATGCCTGGCAGCCGGTCGAAAAAATCGAGCCCTATGCCATATCCGGCACGACGCCCGCCGAACTCTACGCTTCGATGGGCGAGCATGGGCCGGAGATCAGCAAAGGCCGCCGGACGATTGCCTTCACCAACTTCAAGCTCACCTGGCAGCGCGACTACCAGCGCCGGGGCAACGCCTGCGTGATCGCTTCCGCCAAGCCGAAGCTGATCATCACCTACACGCTGCCAAAACCGTCGCAAAAGCTGCCCGCCGCCACCCGCGCCCGCTGGGAGCCCTTTTTCGCCGGGATTGCCGCGCATGAGAAGGTGCATGGGCAATACATCATCGACATGGTGCGCCAGATCGTGGCCTACAGCGTCGGCCTCACCGTGGAGGACGACCCCGGCTGCAAGAAGATCCGCACCGTGCTGACCGCGCGCCTCTCCGAACTCTCGCAGGAGCAGCGCCGCAAGGGCCGCGACTTCGACCGTGTCGAGATGGGCGACGGCGGCAATGTCCAGCAACTGATCATCTCGCTGCTGAACGGGGGGTAGGGCTGCCGCCGTCGGAAGTCGGCCAGTCTCCACCCAAGCGGCTCGGCGGTCCCGCGGCTCGGCTTTCGATTGAAGTGAAAAGCACGGGGCGTCGCCGCCTCGTGTCAACGCCCGATGAACTGCGCCGCGCGTCCCACATGCGTATTGGAATGTGTCTTTGCCGCCAGAGACACCCATTCCCGCGCGATGGCGTCGGCCTGCTCCATCCGGCCCTGCCTGGCATGAAGCTCGACCTGGCTGGCCAGGATCTCGACCTGCAGCGCCGCATAGGCGTCAGTCTCGCGGCCGCAGCGTCGATGCGCTTCGGTCAGCCAGTATGAAGCGGACGCCAGGTCTTCGGCGGCGCGGTAAGTCAGGGCCATTGCGCGGGCAACGGCTGCTTCCCAGCATGGGTCACCGAGCTGGCAGCTTGTCGCAAACGCTTCTTCGAGGCGGGCGCGCAGCGGCGCCGGGTCCTGCTTCTGGCGGATTTTGGATTCGCCGAGAAGCGCGATCGGCCACGGCCGGAAAGCAATCCAGCGCTGTTCGTCGCTGAGCGCCAGCGACAATTCCAGCCATGCGTCGGCCTCGTGGAGCCGGTCGGCCGCGAGAAGGCCCCAGGCGCCGATGCCGAGCGACCAGATTTCCCGGCGGCGGTTGCCGGCCTTTCGCGCATGGTCGAGCGACATCGCGAACTGCTCCAGCCCTTCGTCGACCTTGCCCCAGTCGACAAGGTTGAATCCGATCACGCCGTGAATCCCGGCGAGGCTGTCGTCATCGGGCGCGAGGCTGGTCGCGCTCACCAGATATTGCGATGCCGCCGGCCGGCGGCCGGCCAGCGCGTCGACATAGCCCAGTTCGCGAAATCCAGCCGAGGCGATGCTTGCGCTGCCGGCTTGCCGGGCAAGCTCCGTGGACTGGCGGAGCAGGATAGCGCCTTCATCGTCATAGCCCCTGACGGCATGGACGAGCGCCGTGCCGAGTTCGAACGTGGCCTTCGCCTGCAGGTGGCTGTCCCTGATCTTCTCGGCATCGTTGACGGCGCGCCGCAAGCAATCGATCCCCGCGTCCACCGCACCGGCCGACAACGCCGCGAGACCCGATTGTATCAGGGAGTTTACGAAGGCTTCCGGCGAGATGCCGCCGGGCGGCGACGAAATGGAGCGGCGCGCGGCACTTCGCAGCGCCATTGAAGGCTTCTCGCCCAGTTCGGCAAGAAAGAGGCTTTCCGTTGCCTCGACATGTGCCATCGCCGCGTCGTAGCGCCCGGCCAGCGCCAGGCTCTTCACCAGCAGGACATGGGCGCCCTCATTGAACGAATCGCCTCTCACGCCGAACTCGGCCAGGCGGATGGCGCGCTCATAATCCTCGACGGATATGGCCCGCATCGTCTCCTGCCTAATCCTGGCTTCGACGACCGCCGCGATGCGCTCGCGCTCGACCAGGAGCCAGGTCGAGAATTCCGGGCTGCAGCGTGGTTCGATCCCGCCCAGCAACCTCCCCACGCCCTCGACGTCGAACTCGTCCCGGTCGAGTTGCAACACATCGACTTCGATATCAGTCGGCAAATTCGGCCTGATGGGATCGCCGGACAGGCTGTCCGCGCAGTCCAGCGCCTTGCGCAGCGAGGCCAGGCACCACCGCAGCGAACCCAGCGGATCGACGGTATCGGGAAACAGTTCCGCCGCCAGCACGCGCCGGTCGAGCGGACCCGGCGCCAGCACCACGCGCAACAGCAGCGCCCATGCCTGGTGCCCCCGGACAGGCTGGCTCACGCTGCCGTCATCGAGGATGGCGGGTTCTCCGAGGAGTTTGATCTTCATGGCCGTCGATTGCTCCTCCCAGGCAATTGCCGCTGGCGCCCATGTCATCAGCGGCAGGCGTGTGACCAAGCGTGTGACCGGAATTCCGCAAAATAGTGGCGCCTACCACATCCGGTACAACGTCTGCAGCCGATGGTGAAGCATCGTTCAAACAAAAAGGAGACTGACGATGCCCACCTACGTGATCGAGCGGGAGATACCCGGCGCGGACAAGCTGAGCGCTAGCGAACTCAAGGAGATTTCCGCAAAATCCAACGAAGTCGTCGCCGGACTTGGCGAACCCTACGAATGGATCACCAGCTATGTGGCTGGCGACAAGATTTATTGCGTGCATGAGGCGCAGAGCGCCGAGGTCGTTCGGCGCCATGCCGAAGAAGGCGGCTTCCCGGCCAGCAAGGTGACGGAAGTCGCGGCCGTCATCGGCCCGGCGACAGCGCGCGGCACCTGATGTTTTGCACGTCCGGCGGATCGCCGGGTGCGCGTCTTCGCACTTTTGGGGACGGGCAAGACCCGCCCCCTCACGATCAAAGTCAAATCGACGCCGCGGGTGTGGCGGCGGCTGTCCGCCGGCCCAGCCACGCGTCGCGCGCTCCCAAACCAATGGAAACAAAATGACGAAAAACATACTTGCCGGCGGCATAGCCGCTATCCTTGCCCTCTACGCTACCGCCACCTTCGTCGAGGCGCACAATGCGGCCATGAACACGGATAATCCGCTGTCCGAAAAGGTGCGCGCCGCCAACAGCCGGTTTCTGGACGTATCGAAGGCGACGGCGGAGGGTTATGCGCCTATCCCCTGCGCCAGCAGTCCGGCCGGCAGCGGCGCCATGGGCATCCACTACGTCAATGCCGCCTACCTTGCCGACGACAAGATCGACCTCGCCCGCCCGGAAGCCGTGATGTACGAGCCGATGCCCGGCGGATCGCTGGCCCTGGTGGCGGTCGAGTACATCACCTCGAAAGGCCCTGCGGCGCTCGAAGGGCATCTGTTCAACTTCAACAGCACACCCAACCGCTACGGGCTCGGCGCGTTCTACGAACTGCACGTCTGGGCCTGGAAGCCGAACCCGACCGGCACATTCGCGGACATGAACCCCGATGTCTCGTGCGATCTGGCGACGGGCGGATAACGGCTTCGGCGATGCCTTGCCGGCGAGCCGCATCTCGCCGGGCGGCCGGCAAGGCTGCCGGCTGGAACCTCTCCCAAACACCCATGCGGACATCTGGCTCGCCATCCGCCGGCCGCCTGATCCGAGTTGGAACACCCTCATGACAGATCCGACCGTCGAGCTCCGGGGTGCAAGACCCCGCACCAAGACCGGGCGAGCCGGCTTATGGCGGCGTGCCGCCAGCATCCTGGCGGACACCAGGCACATCCTCGCCGTCCGCAAAGGCCGCCGTGAATTGTCTGCGCTGCCGGACTATTTGCTCAAGGATCTGGGCCTCAGCCGATGCGACGGCGACTACCTCGCCGCCCATGGCGAAAGCGTCGTCCGCCTGGTCTCCGGCAGTGCGTCGGATGACACCCCGACCTCCTGAACTCTCGGAGCAACGAGAGCGTCCCGTCGACAACTGGCGACGCGCATGGAGACCGCCCGCGCTCGCTGGTGTCGCGGCCCGCCGAACCCCATCCATGCTGTTTGTAACGGGTCGGGGCCAAGCCGCCCACAAAACGGGCTTTCCGTTTTGGCCGCGAATGCTCTATAGCCGCCCTCCATGACGACACCGCTGAAAAACATCCGCAACTTCTCCATCGTCGCCCATATCGACCATGGCAAATCCACGCTGGCCGACCGCCTCATCCAGATGACCGGCGGCCTCGACGCGCGCGAGATGGCGGGCAAGGAGCAGGTGCTCGACAACATGGACATCGAGCGCGAGCGCGGCATCACCATCAAGGCGCAGACCGTGCGCCTGAACTATAAGGCCAAGGACGGCCAGGACTATGTGCTGAACCTCATCGACACGCCCGGCCATGTCGACTTCGCCTACGAAGTTTCGCGCTCGCTCGCAGCCTGCGAGGGTTCCCTCCTCGTCGTCGACGCCAGCCAGGGCGTCGAGGCGCAGACGCTGGCAAACGTCTACCAGGCGATCGACAACAACCACGAGATCGTGGTCGTCCTGAACAAGATCGACCTGCCCGCCGCCGAGCCCGAGCGCATCCGCGAGCAGGTCGAGGAAGTCATCGGCATCGACGCCTCCAAGGCCGTGCTGATCTCGGCCAAGACCGGCATCGGCATCGAGGACGTGCTTGAAGCGATCGTCACGCAACTCCCGCCGCCGCGCCAGGGCGACGCGTCAGCCCCGCTCAAGGCCATGCTGGTCGACAGCTGGTACGACGCCTATCTCGGCGTCATCGTGCTGGTGCGCGTCATCGACGGGATCTTAAAAAAGGGCCAGACCATCCGCATGATGGAGGCCGACGCCAAATATCTGGTCGAGCGCACCGGCTACTTCACGCCCAAGATGATCACCGCCGACGAGCTCGGCCCCGGCGAGTTCGGCTTCATCACCGGCTCGATCAAGGAAGTGGCCGACACCCGCGTCGGCGACACCATCACCGAGGACCGCCGCCCCACCGCCCAGGCGCTGCCCGGCTTCAAGCCGGCGCAGCCGGTCGTGTTCTGCGGCCTGTTCCCGGTCGACGCCGCCGACTTCGAGGACCTGCGCGCCGCGGTCGGCAAACTGCGCCTCAACGACGCCAGCTTCTCCTACGAGATGGAGACCTCGGCCGCGCTCGGCTTCGGCTTCCGCTGCGGCTTCCTCGGCCTGCTGCACCTCGAAATCATCCAGGAGCGGCTGGAGCGCGAGTTCGACCTCGACCTCATCGCCACCGCTCCCTCGGTCGTCTACCGCATGAACCTGCTCGACGGCACCCAGAAGGAGCTGCACAACCCGGCCGACATGCCCGACGTGATGAAGATCACCTCCATAGAGGAGCCGTGGATCCGCGCCACCATTTTGACCCCCGACGACTATCTCGGCGGCATATTGAAACTCTGCCAGGACAGGCGGGGCATCCAGGCCGACCTCTCCTATGTGGGCAAGCGCGCCATGCTGGTCTACGACCTGCCGCTCAACGAGGTCGTCTTCGACTTCTACGACCGGCTGAAGTCGATCTCGAAGGGCTACGCCAGCTTCGACTACCATTTGACCGACTACCGCGAGGGCGATTTGGTCAAAATGTCGATCCTGGTCAATGACGAGCCGGTCGACGCGCTATCGATGCTGGTCCACCGCACGGCGGCGGAAAAGCGCGGCCGCGTCATGTGCGAGAAGCTGAAGGAGCTGATCCCGCAGCACATGTTCAAGATCCCGATCCAGGCGGCCATCGGCGGCCGCATCATCGCCCGCGAGACGATTTCGGCGCTGCGCAAAGACGTGACGGCCAAATGCTACGGCGGCGACATCACCCGCAAGCGCAAGCTGCTGGACAAGCAGAAGGAAGGCAAGAAGCGCATGCGCCAGTTCGGCAAGGTGGACATCCCGCAGGAGGCGTTTATCCAGGCGTTGAAGATGGGGGATTGAGAAGCCGCTTGCCGTCGAGCGCAGCGAGACGGCAAGCCGTCGATCCGGTGGATCGACGGCAGGCTTCGAAAGGGCGGGAGCTGCCGGAGGCAGCGGGAACCGCCCCAAGCGCCAGCGCCGAAGCTGCACGGTTCAGAATAGAGCGCGGTAGGAGATCAGGAGTTCTCCGTATCCCGACCATCCGGCTCTTTCGCCACGCCCTTGAATGGCCCTTCGCTCTGCTTGCGCTCCATGAACTGGCCGTTGCGCTCATTGCGTTTCTGCCAGTCGCCGTTCTCGTGTTGGAACTGCGTCCTGCCGGTTACTGCGCCTCGGCGGTAATCGTCACCTGTGTTCTTAGCCATGTTGGTCTCCTGTCGAACATAAGCAGAACATAAGCGATTCGCGGAGAACCGTCCACGACGATGAAATGTTAGGTGGTGACGTTGTCCGTAAGCGCGAGCTTCGGGAGGCGTAAAAGGAAGGCGAGCAGCGCATGCGCCGGTTCCGCAAGGTTCACGTCCCACAGGAGGCGCCTATCCACGTGTCTAGAATAGGTGACTGGGGCGAAGTTTCGCTTACATTAGCTTTTCAAGATTTGAAAGGACTGTCGCTGCCCAAAAGAATTTGGAAATGCTACCCAATGCCGAGTATCTCGTTTAGCGACTTACCACCATTTTCGGCCTTGGAAATCTCCGCCGAACACCAAGTTGCAATTTCTTTGATTTCGGCTCGAAGCCGAGCTTCTACCTTTGAAAAGCAGTCACGCGCTCCACCAACGTCCTTGAAAATGCGCTCCGTTATAGATGCGACCGATGGACCATCCTCAAATTCAATACTCGGATCAACCGTCGCTGGGCCAAATGTCACACGGACTCGAACAAACCTGCCACCAACGGTTGATCTGACGTTGACCTCATGAAACATGTCGAACATTTCATGTTCGAAGAGGAGTTCACGGGTGTACTCTTTGGCGTGAGATGAAGGCTTTCCGCCCATCATCATCCTTATACTTTCGATAAAATAGGTAACTTCGTCAGCCGCGTTCATAGAAATGCCTACAATTGGCCGACGGTCCTCCTTAAGTGAATCTCTCTGGTGAAAAGAAACCATAAAGGCATACTCGGCCGCAATTTTATTCAAAAGGTAGAATGGGGAGTTTCGTTTAAAGTTGAATATTCCTTTTGATTTCCATTTACTAAATTCAGGCCGAATATAGTTATCAATAACCAAACGCGGGTTCATTTCATAACATATTGGTATGACCGAGTCGCCAGTTCGTTTTCGAATCTCATCGATAAATTCATGAAACTTGTCTGGAATTATTCTGACTAAGGCATATGCAGCAAAGTATTCCTGGAAAGACCTGTGTATGAATGTATATTTCAGGCCATCTTGTTTAATAAGATTAACGGACTTCTCGTAGTCTTCCAGTACATCATCGGCCGAATGGGTGTGCCCGCAAAACCTACTACTCATATTTATAAAGTGTACAATGTCTGATTTTGTAAACTCAAAAACTTGTTTGTAGTACGACAGCAGGCAAAACATCCCAAATGATCTTTGAAATTCTTCAATATCCATCGATTTATTTCTTTTGTATGATTTTGTAGCATCGTGCCATTGATATAAAGTGTTAAATGCCTGGTCATAAAAAATATTCATACGTCTCGGGATTTCCATATTCTCCCTAAACGTCATCATCATCATGATGGCGAGGAGTGGATTTGACAAGAAGCTCTCGTTTTGCCTAAAAAATGAAATATTAAGTTTGCGCAAAAAAATATTCTTAGATTCCTCGTCGAAGGGAACGTTCTTGACTAATGTTGTAACCTGTTCCAAAGAAAATGGAGACGATTCAAATATGGTAAAATTTTGCCAGCCAGAAAATCTTTCTTCAAATCGGCTCGATACCGCGATTGGACACTTCTTAAATGACGAAGAGAATGTCAGTATCTGCTTCTGAAGTTCGTCCCGATGTTCTTGAGGGATTTCGTCGAATCCGTCGAGCATAAATGCGAATCGCCCTCCGTCGCAAAAATAGTTAAATAAATCTTCGGTCAGCTCCTTCTTGTTTGATATGGTTCTCCTGACAAAGGTTCTAAGGTCTATCTTGGAAAGATCGTTTAGTTGCCTAAGTTCCACAAATATCGGGGTAAATCGCCCAGGATTAGAGAATATTGTTAACCAAAGGTGGCGCATAAAAAAGGTTTTACCTGCCCCTCCATTTCCATTTATAACAATATTATTTCCTTCAATAAATGAAGAGATAAGATCGCCGTCAGTTATGTTTTTCCCTGCCGATTTAAAATTGGAATTCACATATATATCATACAAATCTACGTCGGCATCCTTCTTGCATAGTATTCTAACATTTCGATTCCTTGTATAGGTGTCCTCCATATAGGGCGAGAAATCTCCAAAAATTTTTTCCCACGCGCTTTTTATTGTAGACGAGGCGCCTTGAGATGCTGCGTGAAACGAGGATTTTATAAGATCGGTTAAGACGGCGGCGGTGATTGAACTTGGATCAATCGAGTCGGACATAAACCCTCCATTTCAATTTGTAGTTCTGAACGACTTTTCCAATACTTAATTTACGACCGTGTAACCCCATTCGTCAATGATATGGAGCAACCGCTGCTGTGACGCTGAATGGTGTCATGCCCGAGTGGCTGGTGACAGTCCCGCGTTGCAGCCTTGCACAGATTACCTTCACCCGCGCTGGCCGGCGACCGATCCTATTAGTGAGAAGCGAGAAAGTCATTCACTCTCGATCAGTTCGGCGCCGCCAGCTCTTCCTGCAAGTCTCGCCGCCATCGACCGACATCGCCTGTTCTCACACCGGGCGGTAGCCCACCCTTACAGGAAGCGCATCCTGCCCTAACGCCCTCGCCCCCACCCCCTCCCAATGCTACCCTCCGCGCGCAACCGGATTGTTCTCATGCGCGGCTTCGACTTTTCCTCCTGGCAGACGATCCTGACCTCGATCGCCGGGCTGCTGCTGGTCACGCTGATCGGCATGGGAATCCGGCTGGTCATGATGATGACGCTGCAGCAGCGGCGCGAGCGCCAGAACCGCCAGATCAACGAGCGGCTCAAGGCGCTGATATCAGCCTACAAGGTGTTGGGCGGCTCCTTCACCGGCACGCTCACCGTCAGCCCGCTGCATTTGCGCGATCTCAAGCGGGCAACTGGTGAGACCGAGGGCGCGGAAGCGGCGGGCGGCGGCACCGAGCGGGCGCGCCGGGTACGCGACGCCGTGGAGGCCGCCCTTTCCGACATCGTGCTGTTCGGCACGGAAGCCCAGGTCGAACTCGCCGCCGGCGCCATGCGCGACATGGCCGCCGGCCGGCCGGTCGAGGTGCACGCGCTGGTCGTCTCGCTGCGCAACTACATCCGCGAGGTGCTGGACCTCGAAGCTGTCCCGCAAACCGTCGTCATCCCCAACCAGGGCCCCGCCCGCCCCTCCGCCGCCGGCGGCCGGGGCGGCCGCGAGGGGGGCGGCGGACGCGGGGGAGGGGGCGGCGGCGGCATGATGATGGGCGGGATGGGGGTCGGGCTTGGCGCGGGCGGGGAGGCGGATCCGGCGGACAAGGGCTGAGCGGTTGCGCGCTTCTCCCTTCCCCCCTTGTGGGGGAAGGTGGCTCGGCCGAAGGCCGAGACGGATGAGGGGTGTTGGAAGAAATGCGGCTTTCGAAAACCTGCTCAACCGGTGCTTTCCACATCCGTTCGGTCCGGTGGCACTCCGTCCAGCACCCCTCATCCGTCTCGGCGCTGCGCGCCGATCCACCGCCCTCCGCTTTCGCTCCGGGCGTTCGTCGCTGAAAAAGCCAAATCGTTGGCTTTTTCTCGGCCTTCGGCCGACCGCTCCTCACCCCACAAGGGGAGAAGGAAGAGGGCGCTCACTTCCGCTCGAACCGCATCACCCAGTTCTTCTCCCAGGTAGCACCTTCGTCGGCCGACATGGCCTGTTCCCACACCGGGCTGTCGCCCGCCGTCCAGTCGAAGCGCACCTTCACCGGCCGCCCGCCCTCGACATCGTCGCCGAAGAATGTGCCGGCGCCGTTGTCGAACCGGCCGACCGTCGGCGGGAACAGGCGAAAACTCTTGGTGTCCGACCAGTAGATGGACCACAGCTGCGTCTCAGGGTTGTAGAGCCGCAGCGTCATCCCGGTGAACCCGCGCGCCGGCACGAACATCTGGTCGAGATTGCCGCTGAACACGCCGTCCATGCCGGGCATCACCTTCTCGACCTTCGAGGTGGCGTCGAACGCCTCCCACTCGGTCGAGCCGGCCAGCCTCTGCCGCAACACCGCGTTGCGGATGGTCCATTCCCCGATCAGGAAATCGAAATCGCCGAAGCCGCTCATGAAACCCCCTCTGTGGATGACGCACCATAGCTGACCCCTCCTGACACCTTTCTGTCAGGAGGGGTTTGCGCCGTCGAACTTTGCCCGCGCCCGCAAGGGGACGCCGGCCGGACATAAGGCACGATGAACGGATTTTTGCCGCGCATCGGCTCTGCGTGAAGTCTTTTTGCTCTCGAACGAGCCCAAAACGGGCTTTCGGCAACGCCGAACCCGTGTTTTCGGCGCTCTTTTGAAGCCCAAGACGCTGTCTGACGCTGTCTTGGCCGGGCGCGCGGCACAAGCCGTTGATCGAAAAGAGTATTCGGGACTTCACGCGGCTGTGGCGTGGCAAAAATCCGGTCAGTCGTCCTTCAAAAACGTCGCCCAGTCGATCTTCAGATTGCCGTCGTCCTCGGAGATGAAACTGTTGGCGGGAATCGCCATGCGCTGCTTGGCGGCGCGCTCGCGGGCGCCGGTCAGCGACCCCAGCGTCGCCAGATTTCCCATGGAAAACAATTGGCTATAAGCGATCGCCAGGCCGCCGGTGTTGCGCAGCGCCAGCAGATCCTCGCCGCCGATGGCGTTCAGCGCCGGCTCGGAAATGCGCAAGACGCCGTCGATTTTCCGGTTGCCGCCCTCCTCCTGCGCGGTGATCGGCCATGGCTCCAGCAGCTTCTTCTCGGCCAGCATCGCGCCCGCCGTCTGCACGGTCTGCAGGCCCAGCCGCACTTTCGACAGCGTGTCCACCGCCTCCTGCGTCTCGCGGGTGGGCGTTCCGTCATGCGTGAAGAACGGAAACCCCTCCTCGCCGACCGCGGCGTCGCGCAACAACCCACTGGATTCATTGACACAAAGGGCGAAGGTGCCATCCGCCTTCTTGCCCAGGCTGAACGGATAGAACTGCAGCGCCGCCGGCACGTAGGAGGCCAGCCAGCGCCCGTCCGGCGCCACGAAAAGGTTGTTGCCGGCCTTCAGGCTGAACAGCGCCACCAGCATCGGCGCCCCCTCGATCTCCACGAAAGCCAGCGGAAACGCCCGCGCCATATGGATCATCTCGGCGGCGCTGACCGGCATCATGTTGAACGCCGAGGCGAAGTGGTAGTCGCGCGACCGGAACCACTTCTTGTAGGTGTGCCGCTCACGCGTCACCATATGGAGTGTGTCTGCCATTATTCGTCCCTACCCGTCCGGGCCGGATGATGCCCGCCCGTGCCGCTCCGCGCAAGCCGTTCCGATGGCCTTCGGCTACGCGTCAGCCGCCATTGCCGAGGATGATATCGAGGATCGATGTCTGGCTCTTGACCGCCGGCCCGCCGACATCGGCCTTCGGCCTCGGTCCCGGGATCGACGCCGTTGGCTCGTCGGCTGGTTCAAGCTCGATGCGGGCTGCCTGCTCGACCGTCCTGGGTTGGGCACGCGGTGCCCGCTCGACGGTCTCAGGTTCGGCACGCGTCGCCGGGACCGGTTTGGCCGCTTGCGAAACTGCAGCCGTTTCAGGCACTTGCGCCGCGGGCTCGGTGAGCGTCGCCGTATCGGGAACGCTCTGGTCGACGAGGTCCGGCGCCGCCTGCCAGCTTCCCGGCAGCTTCGCCACCTTCTGCCCTTCATGCGCCGCCGCCATGAATTCATGCCAGGCGATCGCCGGCAAGGCCCCGCCGGTCACCTTCTTCATCGCCTTGCCGTCGTCGTTCCCGAACCAGACTCCCGTGGTCAGCTTCGCCGTGTAGCCGACGAACCAGGCGTCCCGCGAATTCTGGCTGGTGCCGGTCTTGCCCGCCGCCGGCCAGCCGAACGCCGCCTTGCGCGCCGTGCCGTCCGACAGCGTCTCCGCCATCATGGCGTTCATCATGCCGACCACTTCGGCGCTGACGACACGCGGCGCACCGCCTTCCCTGTGCTCGTAAAGCACGTCGCCGGCAGCACTTGTCACCCGCTGCACGAAATGCACGTCGGGCCGGTAGCCGCCATTGGCGAAGGGCACATAGGCCGCCGTCAGCTCCAGCGGGGTCACCTCGGAAGTCCCTAAGGCAATGGAATTATTGGACAAAAGATCGGATTCGATGCCCATGCGCTGGGCAGCCTCAACCACCGAGCCAGGCCCGACTTCCATGACCAACTGCGCGGCGACCGAGTTCAGCGACTTGGCCAATGCCGTCGCCAGTGTGACCCGGCCGTAATATTTGCCGTTGTAATTTTCCGGCGTCCATTTGCCGATGCGGATCGGCGCGTCGTTTCGAACGCTGTCGGGCCGGCTGCCCTGCTCGAGCGCTGCGAGATAGACGAACGGCTTGAAGGCAGAGCCCGGCTGGCGGCGGGCCTCCGAGGCGCGGTCGAACTGGCTGTTGGCATAGTCGTAGCCGCCGACCATGGCGCGCACCGCGCCGGCATCGTCGATAGCCACCAGCGCTCCCTGGCTGACATTCAGCTTCTTGCCGTTCTCGTCGATCAGCCGGCGGATCGAATCTTCGGCGCGCTTCTGCAGGCCAAGATCGATGCTGGTGTCGACTATGATGTCGGTACGCACGTCGCCGATCAGCGCCGGCAGCTCCCCCATGATACGATCGGCGACGTAGTTTTCCGAGCCGGTCCAGAAGGCCGCGGCGCGGGTTGCCGGCGTGCTCATGGCGTTGACGAGTTCCTTGTCGCCGATCATGCCTTCCTCGCGCATGGCGCCGAGCACCAGCTGCGCTCGCTGTTCGGCGGCCTGCGGGTCGCGGGCGGGCGACAGTTTCGAGGGGGCCTTCAACAGGCCGGCAAGCAGCGCCGCCTCGGCCAGCGTCACGTCGCGCGCCGACTTTCCGAAATAGCGGCGCGAGGCCGCCTCGACTCCATAGGCTCCCGAGCCGAAATAGACCCGGTTGAGGTACATTTCGAGGATCTGGTCCTTGCTGTGCTGGTGCTCCAGCCACAGCGCCAGCAGCACCTCCTGCACCTTGCGTTCCAGCGTGCGGTCGGGCTTCAGGAACAGGTTTTTCGCGAGTTGCTGGGTCAGCGTCGAGCCGCCCTGCGTGAAGCGGCCGCGGACAACGTTCTGCGCCATGGCGCGCGCCAGCCCGATCGGGTCGATGCCGAAATGCGAATAGAAGCGGCGGTCCTCGATCGCCATCACCGCCTGCGGGATATAGGGCGACATCTCGTGCAGGCCGATCGCTTCGCCGCCGGTCATGCCGCGGTTGGCGACAAGCGAGCCGTCGGTTGACACGATCTTGACGTTGGGCGGCCGGTCGGGGACCGACCAGTCGGCGACGCTGGGCAATTTCGCGCCATACCAGGCGACGACGCCGGCCAGCCCTATGCCGCACCACAGCATGAGAACGCAGCACCAGTAGACCAGCCGTCCGAGGCGCAAGCCGCGGCGTCTGGTCGAGGTCCGGGCTTTGGCGTCAACCCTGGTCTTCGCCAGCTGGGTGGTCTTGCGGCCGGCGGGCGGGCGCTTGCGTGGCGAGGGGATGACCCGGTCGTCCTCGTCCAGCGAAAAATCGTCGGAGGATTTGCCACGCGGCGGCCCGTCGAAGGTCGGCTCGATCCGCGTTCCGTTCCCCTTTGCCATTGCCTGCGACTTGTGTCCCGTTTTGCTCAGCGGCAATCGGGTGAAGACTAAATGCGGCGATTTAAGGGGCCGTTAAATTGTGAAAATTCGTCTCATTTTGAAATCAATAGTTTAGCCGACGCTTGCGCGGTCTGCGCGCGGTACTTGAAGCGCAACGCCTGGATGGCGCCCACCGTCGATGCCAGCCATCGATCGCGATCGCCGTGGCCCTTTCACCCGAAAGGCCACGGCCACGGTCGCCCGTCCAGGCGCGCCGAAGCGCTCTCGTTTCAGATCACGACGAAATCGGCGGCGGTGAGGGCGAGGCCGGGAGCGATCATGGCGAATTTGACAGCCGCAAAACCGGTGCCCGTGCCGTCCGCGTCATAGAACAGCGAGCCGGTGTTCGAATTGTAGAAGATACGGTCGTCGGCATCTCTCGGCGCCAGGAAATTGTCCTCGAACGCCGAAGCGTCCAACGGGCCGGATCCCCAGTGCGATGAAGATCGCGCTGTCGAGCTGGATCTTGTCGTCGCCCACGCTGAAGTCGCCGATCCGGTCGACGTTGCCGGCGCCAAGCGCGGTGGAGAAACGGAAGATGTCGGCCCCGCCCATGCCAAACAGGACGTCGTTGCCGTCGGCTCCATCAAGCACGTTGGCGCCCGCATTGCCGCGCACAAGCTGGGCAAGATCGTTGCCTGTGAGGTTTACCGCGTAGGTGGCGTTGAGCGAGGTGGTGTTCAGATATTCGACGCTGACGCCGTCAGCCAGGACATAGCTCACGCCGGCGCTGACGCGGTCGTTGCCTTCGCCGCCGGCTTCGACGATCACCGCCCCGGCGTTGTAGACCGAATAGCTGTCGTTGCCGACGCCTCCGGCCAGCGTGTCGGACCCGCCGACGCCGCCGTCGTTGAGGATGTTGTCGCCGGCATCGCCGGTCAGTACGTCGGTGAAGAGCGAGCCCCTGAGATTCTCGATGCCGGTCAGCGTGTCGCCGGAAGCATCGCCAAGCGAAATCTGCGGCCCCAACAGGCTGAGATTGACGGTCACGCCAACCGCCGATCCCGCATAGCTGACGGTGTCGTTGTCGGCGCCGCCGTTCAGCGTCTCGATCAAGGCGCCGCCGATCAAGGTGTCGTTGCCGTCCTCGCCGTTCAGCGTCGCCGCGCCGCTGAGAGTGTCGTTGCCGGCAAGGCCGTCCAGAGTGCCGGTGCCATTTCCAGTCAAAGCATCGTTGAACGCCGAGCCTACGGCATTGGTGATGCCCGTCAGCGTATCACCCTGGGCATCACCGCCCGTGCCGATGCCGGCGGACCCGGTGAGGGCGTCATCGCCTGCCGACCCGATCAGGCGCTCGATGCCGGTCAGCGTGTCGCCTTGGGCGTCGCCGCCGCTGCCGGTTCCGGTTGTGAGGTTGACGGTCACGGGTGCGGCGGAGCCGGAATGGTCCGCCGTATCCGTTGTCCCTGCCCCTCCTTGCAAGGAGTCGGCTCCCCCGCCGCCGATCAGCACGTCGTTCCCGGCACCGCCGAGGCCGTTGATCTCGTCGTCGCCAAGGCCGGTGAGAATCCCCAGCAGGCCGGGCAGCGTGTCTTTGCCGGCAGTTCCGTTGAATGTTGCCATGACAATCTCCGGTAGCTATCGCCGCAGGGATGCTGTCATGGCAATGACGATATCCGATATTGAAAATGCACGCAGGGATTGTGGGCAGTTGTATTTCCGATTGCGAATATATAACAATTTTTTATAGCTTGATAGAATTCCAGTATATAAACATCATGATGTAAAAAAATGGAGTTTAGGGCTCAGGTAAATTGTACTTAGGTACAAAAAATGTCTCGATCCGCAGAAAAGCGTGATCAGGGTGGCGGACTTGGCGGAAAATTATTTTACAACTATCCCGATATACGAATCGGTATCCGCCCTGATCTTCCGTAGCCGTCAAGCATGAAAAAAGATCGCCAGATAGCATCGTATCCGCTCGAATGCGACTTGACCGAATGGCTTGCAAAGCTACTTGAAATGAGCAAAGGCTTTGGTGTCGCGGATGTGCGACGTGCGGCTTGGGGACGACTATGTCAATGGGTGGCCCATACGCCTGTCGATTATACGTCCTGGTCGGCGGACTTTCCCGGGGCCGACCGCGAAAGCGGTGTTTATGGGGGTGTGAGTGTGACTGTGGATGATCTGGGAGACACTCTCTGGAACGCTGTCTTTCGATGGAATGGAAATGCCGGATCGATGGCGGCCCTGGTTTTAGGTACGGATGCGATTCCGATTTGTGCGGGTTACGACGGGAAGCTGTAGCCGTCCGGAGACGAAAAGCAGCAATCGATGCATGAGGTGTCAGACGTGAATACACCTATTTGCCAGGATACCCGGGAAAAACTCGTTCACGTGCATTCGATGCTGCGGGAGTTGAAAGCCATCGTGGAGGTGGAGCGTTGCGACATGCTGGCCCACCTGATCGAGATGGCCTATCTGGAATCGGGCGATATCCTGCGAGGTCTGCGCCCGCCGCGCTCCGGCGGATTTCATTGGTCTTCCGCCCCCCGCGCGACGTCAAACAAAGGCAAATAGCCCGCCGCTCGACAGGCATATTGGTCAGCTAGAGTGACTACCGGTCGTCGGAAACGCAGCCGGATGGCCGTTCGTCTCGATGTTGTATGCCGACGGAAGACCGTACGGAACGCGCAACCTCGAGAAGGTGAAGCAACGGTTCGTCGCCGATGACCCATTTTTCATTGCGGACCATTTCGGCCAGCGCATCAATGAACTCGTCCCCTTTCCGTTCGAAAAGCAGACGGTTCAACAGCAATCCTGCTTTTGCATCGGGGGCCGCAGGTCGGTTCGTCTTCGGCACTCTCAGGTTCTCCTCATCCCCGGCACACGGAAACAGTGCGAAAACTACTAAATCCGTCTATCACGACATTAAGGACCGGTTAAGCACGAGGAAGAAATTTAATGTCGCGATTGTGAAATTTCGTTCTGAAGAATCTACCGCCGAAACTGTCGAAAGTCGACCGTGCATATGATCGCGGAACGCCTGCCGGATGTTTTGCCGGTGTGCTCGCCAATCATTCGCTTGCAGGCACACGGCGCTGCATCTAGCTTCCTCCGAAACACAGGGGAAACGCCGATGCTGCCTGGCCTCAAGGCCGGTTTTGAACTCGACGCCCGGCTGGATGCCGACAGCGTGTCGCTGATGTGGCTCGGCCTGTGCGAACTTCGGCTGATGAACGACCGGCGCTGGCCCTGGTTGGTGCTCATTCCACAGCGTCCGGGCATCGAGGAATTGCACGACCTCACCCCTCTCGACCAGGCGATGCTGACCTTCGAGACCAATATGGTCGCGCAAGGACTGAAGCGCGCCACCGGCTGCACCAAGATCAATTCCGGTGTGCTCGGCAACATCGTTCGCCAATTGCATGTCCATGTGGTGGCTCGCTCCGAGGGCGACCCGAATTGGCCGGGTCCCGTATGGGGCTTCGGGACGCGCGAACCTTACAAGCCGCACGAGAAGCACAGCTTCATCGACAAGGTCCGGGCGGCGCTGTAGGGTTGAGGCCCCGACTCATTCCGCTAGTCATTCTGTTTCAGCCATGACCTTCCGCCTTTTCGACGCGCCCGAGCGCGAGCCCAGCCAGTTTGTCGGTTTCGCCGGCAATCGCATCGACCGCCAAGCTGAAAAGCGCAGCGATGCGGCCGTCCGGCAGACGCTTGCCGATCCGGTCGCGCGCATCATGCTGGTGCGCGGCGGACGTTCGTATCTGAAGCTTAACGGCGGCGGGTTCGAAATCTATTTCGCGCAAGGCGAGGCCGAAGCTCTCGGCGCGGAAATTGCCGAAGCGATCCTGCTCGGTGTCGACGAGCGCGGCCCGGTTCTTGCGGTCACCGCAGGTGTCGAACCTGAGCAACTGCCGGAAACCATCAAGGCGATCGACTATCGCTCGGTCTATACGCAGGGCCTTCTCGGCCCCTCCGAGATCGGCGCGCTGGCGCAGGCGGCCTCGTTGCTCGCCTGGCACGCCAACCACCAGTTCTGCGGGCGCTGCGGCAACAGGACGGAAATCCGCGCCGGCGGCTACAAGCGGCATTGCCCCAATTGCGGCGCCGAGCATTTTCCGCGCACCGACCCGGTCGCCATCATGCTGACGGTGACGCGCGAAAAATGCCTGCTTGGGCGTGGCGCGCATTTTGCGCCGGGCATGTATTCCGCACTGGCCGGCTTCATCGAGCCAGGTGAGACCATCGAGGCGGCGGTTCGCCGCGAGACGCTGGAGGAGGCGGGCATAAGACTGGGGCGCGTCGTCTATCACGCAAGCCAGCCCTGGCCGTTCCCCTATTCGCTGATGATCGGCTGCTTCGGCGAGGCGCTGAACGAGGATATCGTACGCGACGAGGCGGAACTGGAAGACTGCCGCTGGTTTTCCCGAAACGAGGTGCTGGCAGCACTCGCCAAGAGCCATGAAGGCGGCGTCTTCGTGCCGCCCTCGGGCGCGATCGCCTATCATCTCATCCGCTTCTGGGCCGAAAACCCTTGAGCGTCATTATCATGCCGAAAGGGGAGATCGCATGATCCGCCATACCGTCGTGTTCACGCTCAGGCACGAATCGGATTCGTCCGAGGAGGGCGCTTTCCTGACTGAGGCGAAGAAACTCGCCGATATTCCCGGCGTCGAGAAGTTCGAGCAGCTTCGCCAAGTCAGCCCCAAGAACGATTTTCGCTTCGGCTTCTCAATGGAGTTCGCCGACCAGGCCGCCTATTCCGGCTACAACGACCATCCTTTCCACGTCGCCTTCGTGCGCGACCGCTGGGTGCCGGAGGTAGAGAAGTTTTTGGAGATCGACTACGAGCCGCTGGGGTGAGAGCGGGACTCCGGAAGAGGAAGACCGCTCCCGGAGGTCGGTTCAGTCCGCAACGTTCCACTCCTCGCGCGAATCGCTGCGCGGATAGACGCCGAGGATGCGTACTTCTTTGGAGAAGAAGCGCAACTCGTCCAGTGCGTTCTTGACGCTGGCATCGTCCGGGTGCCCTTCGATGTCCGCGTAGAACAGCGTCGCGGTGAAGGCGCCGAGCTGGTAGCTTTCCAGTTTGGTCATGTTGACGCCATTGGTGGCGAAGCCGCCCATCGCCTTGTAGAGCGCCGCCGGCACGTTGCGGACGCGGAAGACGAAGGTTGTCATCATGCGGGCATCGGCGGAGGGGCGCTCGACCCACTGCTTGCTGCGGGTCAGCACCACGAAGCGCGTCACGTTGCTGTCGGTGTCCTCAACATTCTCCTCGATAATGTCGAGCCCGTAGAGGCTGGAGGCCAGCCTCGGCGCAAGTGCGGCCATGCTGCGGTCGCCGATCTCGGCGATGAGTTTCGCCGCGCCGGCCGTGTCGCCGGCGACAGTCGGCTTCCAGCCGTTCTTGCGGATGTATTTGCGGCACTGGCCAAGCGCGTGGATATGGCTGTGGACGGTCTTGATCTCTTTTCTTGACACGCCGGGCAGCACCATCAACTGGAAATGGATCGGCAGAAAATATTCGCCGACGATATGCAGCTTCGATTCGGGCAGGAGATGATGGATGTCGGCGACGCGCCCGGCGATCGTATTCTCGATCGGGATCATGGCAAGGTCGGCCTTGCCGGTCTCCACCGCGTTGAATGCATCCTCGAAGGTCGGGCAGGGCAGCGGCTCCATGCTGGGGAACATGTTGCGGCAGGCCGTGTCGGAATTGGCGCCGGGCTCGCCCTGGAACGAGATGCGGTTGGTCTTGTCGGCCATGGTCAGACTTTCCCGCTAAGGACTTCACGCGCCCGTTCGAGGTCTTGGGGTGTGTCGACGCCGAGCGGCACCGCACCGACGATCGCGGCATCGATGCGCATGCCCGCCTCCAGCGCCCGCAACTGCTCCAGCCGCTCGCGCTTTTCGAGCGGAGAGGGTGGCAGGGTGACGAAGCGGGCGAGCGCCGCGCGGCGATAGGCGTAAAGCCCGATATGATGATAGAGCGGTCCGTCGCCCCAGGGCGCGGTGGCGCGGGTGAAATACAGCGCCCTGAGCCGAGCCGACGGCAGCGCCGAGCCGACGATCTTCACGACATTCGGGTTGGTGCGTTCTTCTTCGCGGACGATTTCCACACCGAGCGTGCCGATGTCGACCGCCGGGTCGTCGAGCGGCGAGAGCGCAGCGGCGATGGTTGCGGGCTCGATGGTCGGCAGGTCACCCTGCACGTTGATGACGATATCGACGCGCTCCTGAGGATCCAGCGCCGATAGCGCCTCGAAGATCCGGTCGGAGCCGGATTCGTGATCGGTGCGGGTCATCACCGTCTCGAAGCCATGCGCCCGGACTGATTCGGCTACGGCTTGCGTGTCCGTCGCCACCACGACGCGGCCGAGCCCGCTTTCGGCCGCGCGCATTGCGACATGCACGATCATCGGCTTGCCGGCGATGTCGGCAAGCGGCTTTCCCGGCAGGCGCGTCGAGGCCATGCGGGCAGGGATTAGGATGAGATTGGTCATGGTCCGGGGGGCGATGCGAAAGGGTTGTCCAAAGTGGCAAAAGGTCTCACGGCGAGCGCCCTTATAGGAGTTGCAACGACCAAGCAAAAGACCTAGTTTCCCGCCGACCTGACCGGGCGGCTTCCCGGTCGCGGCATCGTGCCCGCGTGCCGGAAATGCACGGCCGAGAGGGGCAGATCAGGAGCCTGGAGCGGATGGACTCTTTCGAATTCAACAAGGTGATCGGCGGATTGCTGGGGGCGGTCTTCATCGTCTTTTCGATCTCATTGGTTTCGGATGCGATCTTCGCGGCTCCCGCGCCGGAAAAGCCCGGCTTTATCATCGAGGCCACCGAGGAAGCGCCGAGCGGCGGTGGCGAGGCGGCGGCGGCCGAGCAGTCGGTGCTTCCGCTGCTGGCCACAGCCAGCGCCGAGGCGGGTGCGGCGGTGTTCAAGAAGTGCGCGGCCTGCCACACCGACGACAGCGGCGGCGCCAACAAGGTCGGCCCGAACCTCTGGGGCGTGGTCAACCGCCCGGTCGCCTCGCATGCCGGCTTCGCCTATTCGGCGGGGATGAAGGAATTCGCGGACGGCGGCAAGACGGTCTGGGACTACGAGCATCTCGACCATTTCCTCGCCTCGCCCAAGGCGCTGGTGAAGGGCACGGCCATGGGCTTCGCCGGCTTGAAGAAGGTCGAGGATCGCGCCGCCGTGATCGCCTATCTGCGCACCACCGCCGACAGCCCGGCGCCGCTGCCGGAGGCATCAGCCGCCCCGGCGGCTCCTGCCGCCGAGAATGTGTCGGCTCCGGCCGATGCCGCCAAGCCGGCCGATGCCGCCAAGCCGGCCGAAGCTGCCGCGCCGGCCGAAGCTGCCGCGCCGGCCCCGGCGGAAGCGGCTCCGAAACCAGCCGAACCGGCGCCTGCACCAGCGCCGGCCCAATGACAAATTTGTAATTCGCAAAATCATGAAAAAGCCGGGTTCTGCCCGGCTTTTTTGCTATCAAGGATACGCTGACACGAGGCGCCATGTTTTGATTGGCGTTTCGTGGCGTGGTGATGTGACCGAAGACGATCAGGGAGAGTGTGGATGACGGTGTTGCCGCTTGCGAGAAAACTGGTTCCGGCGCTGACGGCGATCCTGCTCGCCGTGACGGCGGCCCAGGCCCAGGAGTGGCAGACGTCGTCCTCGCTGATGGGCGAAACCAAATACGGCAAGGATTTTCAGCGCTACGATTACGTCAATCCAGACGCGCCGAAAGGCGGCACGCTGAATCTGGTCGCTTCGGGAACGTTCGACAGCTTCAATTCCTATATCGTGCGCGGCGCGCCGGCGGCCGGCCTCGCGCAATTTGGCGGCGGCCTGCTTTACGATACGCTCATGGAGCAGGCGATCGACGAACCGAGCGTCAGCCATCCGCTGATTGCAGACGCTTACAAATACCCCGCCGACTATTCTTCCGCGACCTATCGGCTCGATCCGCGTGCCAAGTGGCACGACGGCCAACCGATCACCGTCGACGACGTCATCTGGTCTTTCAACGTGCTGAAGGCTAACAGCCCGATGTACAACCGCTATTATGAGAACGTGACCGAGGCGGTGGCGCTCAACGACCGCGAGGTGGAGTTCCGTTTTGACCAGAAGGGCAATCGCGAACTGCCTAAGATCATCGGCGATATGGTTGTTCTGCCGAAGCACTGGTGGGAAGGCACGGACGCCAGCGGCAAGAAGCGTGACATATCCCAGCCGACGCTGGAGCCGCCGCTCGGCTCCGCCGCATACAAGATCGATAGCTTCAAACCGGGCTCGGAGATCATCTGGAAACGCGTCGACGACTACTGGGCGGCGAAGCTGCCTGTGAAGGTCGGGCGCGAGAATTTCGACACGCGTAAATACATCTATATCCAGGACGACAATGCCGCCTGGCAGGCCTTCACCAAGGGTGGCTTGGAGGACATCCAGGCCGAGAACAGCTCGCGGCGCTGGGCAACCTTCTACAACTTCCCGGCGTTCAAGGCCGGAGACGTCATCAAGCAGGAGTTCGAGGCGACGTCACGGGCGTCGATGCAGGGCTTCGTCATGAACATGCGGCGGCCACTGTTCCAGGACCGGAAGGTGCGTGAGGCTCTGACCTATGCCTTCGACTTCGAGACGATGAACCGGACCATCTTTTTCGGCTTCAACACCAGGGTGAACAGCTACTTCGTTGGCAGCGAACTGGCGTCGAGCGGTCTGCCTAAAGGCAAGGAGCTGGAAATCCTGAACCAGTACAAGGACCAACTGCCTCCCGAAGTGTTCACCACCGAATACAGGTTGCCGGTTTACGAGCAGCCGAAAGCACAGCCCAACGATCGGCCACAGCCGACGCCTGCCAGCCCGCCGGAGCCGGAGCGAGCGCATCTGCGCGAAGTCGTCAGGCTTTTTGCCGAAGCCGGCTGGAAGATCCAGGGCGGCAAGATGGTCAACGAAAAGACCGGCCAACCTTTCAGCTTCGAGATTCTCGGCAATAATGACACCGACGGCGTGATCGCCAATCCTTATATCAACATGCTGAAGAAGGTGGGCGTGACCGCTACGCTGCGGATTGTCGACCCGAACCAATATGTCGACCGGGTCAACAATTTCGATTTCGACATGCTGACGTCCGTTCTTTCTCAGTCGGAATCGCCGGGCAACGAGCAGCGGGACTTCTGGTCGTCCAAGGCGGCCGACACGCCTGGTTCGCGAAATCTCTCAGGCATCAAGAACCCGGTCGTCGATGCGTTGGTGGACAAGGTGATCTTTGCGACCGACCGGGAGGACCTTGTTGCCGCCTCCAACGCACTCGACCGTGTACTGCTGTGGAACTTCTACGTCGTCCCCCAATACACCCGTCCGGTTGTCTGGCTGGCTTATTGGAACAAGTTCGGCATCCCGGAAAAGCAGCCGACCTATGTCGGCCCCGATATCGATTCCTGGTGGATCGATCCGGAAAAGGAAAAGGCGCTGGCAGCAAAGTACAAGGGCGTCAATTGATGTGCGCTTCGCGCCGCGATTTTCTGGCGGGCGCCGGTGCGGCGCTCGCCGTCCCATTGCTGCCGAAGAAAATCTTCGCGGCCAGTCCGACGGGCAAACCGCTGCACGGGCTTTCGGCCTTCGGCGATCTGAAATACGGCCCGGATTTCCAGCATTTCGACTATGTCGATCCGGACGCTCCGAAGGGCGGTACGTTCAATTTTCAGCCGCCGAACTGGGTCTACAACCAGAATGTCCAGACCTTCAACACGCTGAACAGCTTCGTTGCACGCGGCGATGCGCCGCCGCGCATGGAGATGTGTTTCGATTCGCTGATGACCAACAAGTCGAACATGGCCCTCGACGAGCCGGATGCGGTGTATGGTCTGCTTGCCGAGAGCGTCGTCATCTCGGATGACCGCAACAGTTTCGAATTCACGCTGCGGGACGGCGTCCGTTTCCATGACGGCTCGCCTTTGACTGCCGAGGACGTCGCCTTCACCTACGGTCTGTTCAAGGCGGATGGACATCCCGACCTGCTGCTGACGCTCACCGAGATGACCGAGGCGGTGGCGCTGGATTCCCGGCGGGTGAAGCTCACCTTTTCCGGAAAACACTCCGAGCGCGTTATCCTGAACGCGGTCCAGTTTCCGGTCGTCTCGAAGGCATACTTCACCGAGAACAAGTTCGATGGCGCCGGCCTGAAGGCGCCTTTGGGTTCCGGGCCATACAAGGCCGGCCGCGTCGTTGCCGGCCAGAGCATCGAGTACGATCGCGTGCCCGATTATTGGGGCAGGGATCTGCCCGTCAATCGCGGCGTCTACAATTTCGATCGATTGCGCATCGAGTTCTACAGCGAACGCCAGGCGGCGTTCGAAGCGTTCAAGAAGGGCGATATCCTTTTCCGCCAGGAATTCGTGTCTCGCACCTGGGCGACCGCGTACGACTTTCCGTCGATCGTCCAGGGCAAGGTCGTCAAGCGTGAATTTGCCGGCGAGAAGCGTCCGTCCATGCAGGCGATGGCGATCAACCAGCGCCGCGAGCGCTTCCAGGACGTCCGCGTGCGCCGGGCGATCGCCATGTGTTTCGACTTCGAATGGACGAGACGCAACCTGTTCTATGATTCATACGAGCGCTCACAATCTTGCTTCGAGCGATCGGACTACAAGGCAGAAGGCCTGCCCTCGCCGGACGAACTCGCCTTGCTGGAGCCGTTGCGCGACAAGCTTCCAGCGGAAGTCTTTGGCGAGGCTGTCATCCAGCCTGTTTCCAACGGGTCGGGCAGGGACCGGAAATTGCTGGGGGCGGCCTCGAAACTGCTTGCCGACGCCGGGTGGAAACGCTCCGGGACGCTTCTCGTCAACGACAAGGGCGAGACGCTGACGCTGGAACTCCTCGATGACGAAGACAGTCTGGCCCGCATCCTTTCACCCTGGGTGGAGAACATGCGGGCGATCGGCATCGATGCGTCGATACGCCTTGTCGATTCGCCCCAGTTCCAGGCACGCAAGTCCGACTTCGATTTCGACGTTGTCATGATGGCGCTGTCCTTCAACGCGACGCCGACGATGGATGATCTCGAGACGATCTTCCATTCGCGATCGGCGAAACTCGCCTCGTCGCGCAATCTGCCGGGTACGGCCGACCCCGCGGTCGACGCTCTGGTCACGGCTGTCGGCAAGGCCGCCGACCGGAAAAGTCTCATTGTCGCGATGCGCGCGCTCGACCGGGTCTTGCGCGCGCGGCAGGACTGGATTCCAAACTGGTATTCGGCGAATCACCGCGCCGCCTTCTGGGACATGTTCGGCTACAAGGAGCCGAAGCCGGATTACGGTTTCCCCGTCGAGTCGCTGTGGTGGTTCGACAAGGACAAGGCGGCGGCGATTGGGAAAGCTTGAGATACCTTCCGGAGCGATAGGCATCGCGCAAGGCCGATTGCTGGGCGGCGCGCGTCGGACGAAAATCCGGAAGGCAGGTTTGGCCTGATGGGCGCCTATATCCTCCGCCGCATCCTGCTGATGATCCCGACCCTGTTCGGCATCATGGCGATTTCGTTTGCCGTGATCCAGTTCGCACCCGGCGGTCCGGTCGAACAGGTGATCGCCAAGCTGACCGGGCAGGGCGGCGACGCCGCGGACCGCCTGTCGGGCGGCGGCAGCGACCTTGGCGGCGGCAACAACAATTTCGACGCCGGCGGCGATTCTTCCTCGAAATATCGCGGCGCGCAGGGCCTCGATCCGGAGTTCATCAAGAAGCTGGAAAAGCAGTTCGGCTTCGACAAGCCGCCGCTGGAACGCTTCGGCCTGATGTTGTGGAATTACATGCGCTTCGACTTCGGCGAGAGCTATTTCCGCGACATCGGGGTGCTGGAACTGATCCTCGAGAAGATGCCGGTTTCGATTTCGCTCGGGCTGTGGATCACGCTCCTGTCCTACCTGATCTCGATCCCCCTCGGCATCCGCAAGGCGGTCAAGGACGGGTCGGCCTTCGACACCTGGACCAGTGGCGTGATCATCATCGGCTACGCGATTCCGGGATTCCTGTTCGGCATCCTGTTGATGGTGCTGTTTGCCGGCGGCTCGTTCTGGGACTGGTTTCCGCTGCGTGGGCTGACCTCCGACAATTGGGACCAGCTTTCCTGGCCGGACCGCATCATCGACTATTTCTGGCACATCACCTTGCCGCTGACAGCGATGGTGCTGTCGGCTTTCGCCACCTCGACGCTGCTCACCAAGAATTCCTTCCTGGACGAAATCCGCAAGCAATACGTCGTCACCGCAAGGGCCAAGGGCCTGTCGGAGCGGCAGGTGCTCTACGGCCATGTCTTCCGCAACGCCATGCTGATCGTCGTCGCCGGCTTTCCCGGCGCCTTCATCTCGGTGTTCTTCACCGGGTCGCTGCTGATCGAGAACATCTTCTCGCTGGACGGGCTCGGGCGGCTCGGCTTCCTCTCCATCCTTCAACGCGACTATCCGGTGGTCTTCGGCACCCTCTACATCTTCTCCCTCATAGGGCTTTTCGTCGGCCTGATCTCCGACCTCACCTACACCTGGATCGATCCGCGCATCGATTTCGAACGGCGGGATGTCTGATGAGCGATATCCAGCTGAAGGTCGGGGTGGAGACCATGCGTGAAGAGTCGGCAAGGCCATGGCTTTCGCCGCTCAATCTGCGGCGCTGGGACAATTTCAAGGCGAACCGCCGCGGCTACTGGTCGTTGTGGATATTCCTCATCCTGTTCGTGTTGTCGCTGGGCGCGGAATTTATCGCCAACGACAAGCCGATCCTCGCCTCCTACAAGGGCGAGATCCTGTTCCCCGTCCTTGTCGCCTATCCGGAGGAGAAATTCGGTGGCTTCTACGCCGTCACGGACTACCGCGATCCGGTCATCCAGGATGAGATAAGGGCCAATGGCTGGATGATCTGGCCGGCGATCCGCTACTCCTACGGCACCGTGAACAACGAGATTCCGGAAGCCGCGCCCAGCAAGCCATCATGGCTGTTGTCGAAGGAAGAGCGTTGCGCGCGTTATCCGCAAGGGGTTGACGACGAGAACTGCACGCTCGGCAACTGGAACTGGCTGGGAACCGACGACCAGGCGCGAGACGTGCTTGCGCGCAGCATATACGGCTTCCGCATCTCCGTGCTTTTCGGCTTGATTCTTACCATCGGCTCGTCCGTCATCGGTGTCGCGGCCGGCGCCGTTCAGGGCTATTTCGGCGGCTGGACGGACTTGCTGTTCCAGCGTTTCATAGAAATCTGGTCGGCGATCCCGGTTCTCTATTTGCTGCTGATCATTTCCGCGATCCTGCCGCCTGGCTTCTGGATCCTGCTCGGATTGATGCTGGTCTTCTCCTGGGTCTCGCTGGTCAGCGTGGTTCGCGCCGAGTTCCTGCGCGCCCGCAATTTTGAATATGTCAACGCAGCGCGCGCTCTGGGCGTGCCCGACCGCACCATCATCCTGCGCCACCTCTTGCCGAACGCCATGGTGGCGACCCTCACTTTCCTGCCATTCATCCTGAACGGCTCCATATCGACCCTCACCTCGCTTGACTTCCTCGGCCTCGGCCTGCCACCCGGCTCGCCCTCGCTCGGCGAATTGTTGAAGCAGGGCCAAGGCAACCTCAATGCTCCCTGGCTGGGATTCTCCGGCTTCTTCGTCATCGCCATCATGCTGTCGCTGCTGATCTTCATCGGCGAGGCGACGCGCGACGCCTTCGACCCGAGAAAGACGTTCAAGTGAGCGACGCCCCTCTCCTATCCGTGCGCGATCTTTCGGTCGCGTTCGCCCAGGGCGCCAGGGTCACCACGGCGGTCGACCACATCTCCTTCGACATCGCCAAGGGCGAGACGGTTGCGCTGGTCGGCGAGTCCGGCTCCGGCAAGTCCGTCTCGGCGCTGTCGATCCTGAAGCTTCTGCAATACCCGATGGCCAGCCATCCGTCGGGGCAGATTCTGTTCGGCGGCCAGGACCTTCTGGCGTTGAGCGAAAAGGAACTGCGCAGGGTTCGCGGCAACAAGATCACCATGATTTTCCAGGAGCCGATGACCTCGCTCAATCCGCTGCACACGATCGAGCGGCAGATCGTCGAGATCCTGCAACTGCACAAGGGAATGGGCGACCGTGCTGCCCGTGCCCGGACGCTCGAAATGCTGCACGAGGTCGGCATCCGCGATCCGGAGAAGCGCCTGGACGCTTATCCGCACCAACTATCCGGTGGACAGCGCCAGCGCGTCATGATCGCCATGGCGCTGGCCAACGAGCCGGCACTTCTTGTCGCCGACGAACCGACCACCGCGCTCGACGTCACCGTGCAGGCGCAGATTCTCGAACTGCTGGCCGGACTGAAACAGAAGAACGGCATGTCGATGCTGTTCATCACGCATGATCTCGGCATCGTCCGAAAAATCGCCGACCGCGTCTGTGTCATGACGCAGGGCAAGATCGTCGAGCATGGTCCGACGCAGGAGATCTTCGCCAATCCGCAGCATGCCTATACCAGGCATCTGCTCGCCGCCGAGCCGAGGGGCAAGCCGCCGGTGGCCGATCTCGCGGCGAAACCGGTCATGATCGGCGACGATATAAAGGTCTGGTTCCCGATCAAGCAGGGGTTCTTCCGCAAGACCGTGGACCATGTGAAGGCGGTGGACGGCATCGACGTAACCGTCCGCGCCGGACAGACGCTTGGCGTGGTCGGCGAATCGGGGTCGGGCAAGACGACGCTGGGGCTTGCGCTCGCCCGCATGATCTCGTCCACAGGCACGATCAATTTCAATGGCCAGGACATCGACAAGCTGTCGTTCAAGGCGATGCGGCCGCTGCGGCGGGAACTGCAGATCGTCTTCCAGGATCCTTTCGGCTCGCTCAGCCCACGCATGGCGATCGCCGAGATCATCGAGGAAGGGCTGAAGGTTCATGAGCCAGCCCTCAGCGCGGGCCAGCGCGACAAGCGGGTGGTCGACGTGCTCAAGGAGGTCGGGCTCGATCCGGAGACCCGGTTCCGATATCCGCACGAATTTTCCGGCGGCCAGCGCCAGCGCATCGCGATTGCCCGCGCCATGGTGCTCAATCCGCGCTTCGTCATGCTGGACGAACCGACTTCGGCGTTGGACATGAGCGTGCAGGCGCAGGTGGTGGACCTGCTGCGCGCCCTGCAGGCCAAGCACAATCTCGCCTATCTGTTCATCAGCCACGATCTGAAGGTGATCAGGGCACTGGCCAACGAGGTGATCGTCATGCGCAACGGCCAGATCGTCGAGCACGGACCGGCGGTCGATATCTTCGAGCGCCCAAAGACCGACTATACGAGAGCCCTGATCTCGGCTGCTTTCCGCATCGAGACCGCACCCACCGGCATTGTCAGCGAATGATGCGGGCAGCGGAGCCGCTTAGCCCCTTGCGCGAACTCACCATTGGATATTAATCGAATCCGGCAGGAGGAGTAGCCGCATGGAAAAGGGCAAGGTCCTGCTCTCGGTAACCGGATTCAATCCGCAGCGCTGGCACGAATTGCTGTCGGCGCGAAGGCAGGTCGTCGTCGAGCCGGAGGGGCCGGCCGATCCGTCGATCAGCTATGCCGTTGTATGGAAGCAGCCGCCGAACATCCTTTCGGCGCTTCCCAATCTCAAGGCGATCTTCTCGATCGGCGCCGGCGTCGACCATATCCTCGCGGACCGCACGGTTCCGGACGTGCCGATCGTGCGGGTGGTGGACCCCAATCTGGCGCAGCACATGACTGAATATGTCGTCTGGCGCGTGCTCGACCATCATCGCTTCGGCTCACTCTACCGCGCGCAGCAGAAGCGCAAGATCTGGCGCGAACCGCCACAGCGCACCGCCGGTGATGTATCGGTCGGCATCATGGGGCTGGGCAGCCTCGGCCGGGCGGCGGCACGCGCCCTTCTTGGCCTTGGATTTCGCGTCAACGGCTGGAGCCGTTCGGAACGTCCGGTGGATGGCGTCGCGACCTTTGCCGGCGATGCAGGACTGCGGCCTTTCCTGAACGCCACTGACATTCTGGTCGTGCTGCTGCCGCTGACTGCGGCAACCCGCGGGATCGTCGACTATGGCTTGCTGAAGGAACTGCGCAAGCGCAACGGGCTCGGCGGCGCGGTGCTGATCAATGCCGGGCGCGGTAAGCTGCAGAAGGACGACGACATCCTGCGGGCGCTGGAGGACGGAACCTTGAAGGAGGCCAGCCTTGACGTATTCGAGGTCGAACCGCTGCCGAAGACCAGTCCGCTTTGGGGGCATCCGAAGGTGTTCGTGACGCCGCACGCGGCCGCCACGTCGGACCCGAATTTCCTCGTGCCGCCGATGCTTGCGCAGATGGATGCGCACGACCGGGGGGAGGCGCTGCGGGAACTGGTGGACAGGCAGGCAGGCTATTGAGACACGGCGGCAGCAGCGGCTGAAAATCCCTGCCGAAGCTGTCGCGACCTCAGCAGCCGGTGCAGGGAATGGTGGTACTCGCAACACGTGGGCTGAGATAATAGACCTCGCGCATGGCGATATCGCTGAACGCGGAGGTTATTCCCAGCACAGGTTCCTGGTCTGCGGCCCAGGCAATTATCGGCGTGTAGCAAAGCTTGCTTTCCACACGGATCAGGAAAGTGCCCGGGATGTTCAGCAGCGGCGGGACGACGATCGCATTTTTGTCGTCGTCCTTGAACTTCTCGCAAGCTGTCCCGGTCCGCGTTCGCGACCACAGGACATTCACTTGGGAATTGGGGGCGGGTGTGATCTCGATTGCGGTCGCGACGATGATCGGATCGCTCCGATTGTAGGGTTGGAGTGTCGATTCGCCGATCTCCATGATCGCGTCCAGTTGCGCCGCGGTGATCGTGTCCTGCTGCGTGATCAGGTCCGCCACCATGCTGGCGATGCGCCCAACCTTCTTGTTGACTTCGATGCCTTGTGTCGCTTCCACGGTGAGGAAATACATGATCATCATGAGCGGCGCGATGAGGGCAAATTCCACGGCCCCGACGCCGCGTCTGTCCGACAGCAGCCTCACGAAAATGCGACGCAGATCGGATGCCGGGCGGCATATCGCTTCGCGTATAGTCATTGCCGTCGATTGCCCAAACAGCTTCACTGTCGATATCCTCCCGCAAAGGGCTAGTTGTTGAAGGGTTCGTTCTGCCAAACGGCGACGGACATCAGGAGCATCTCGCCGTCGGAGGTGTTATTTATACTATATTTCAAATAATCGGTTAAAATTGGCCATTTGTAATATACACGCAACATGTTTATTGTACCGGCGGCACCTAGGAGGCTATCAAAGCCGGTCGGGCTGAACGAGGCATTCCGTGAAGATTTGATCTTCGCCACTTCTTGGGCCGCCAAGGCGAAGGTAGTGTATTGCCGAAGGTCAAAGTAGAGGTCTGTTTCCGAGCAATCGTCGCCGACCATGATTTCAATCTTCTCGCAAAGCATCTGCCTCAGCTTATCCTTGCTCACTTCGGCGGTTTTATATTGCCCGGTACGGAGCTGCCGGGCCACGTCGTCGGTGGCATTGGCAAGAACCTGCCCTGCGCCAAAGGAGATGCAGCTTTCGATGATGGCGACGATCATGATCAGGAAGGGGCCCGCCAGGACGGCGAACTCGATGGCAGTCACACCGCGTGCATCCACGAAGAAACGCTGGAACAGCCTTCTGAACGGTCCTCTCCCGAAGGTCTTTTCCATCTGGATAGCGGCGCCCATCGCTTTGTTGCCCATACGCTTCATCATATGCAGAGCTTAGCGCAAACCCGTTGAGGCCCCGTTCTTCCGACCGCTAAAATAGATGCGGATACGTTCACGGCCGCGTAACCTATGACGCGGCCGTGTGGGGTGTGCTCGAACGGGCTGCCGGCGCTAAGTCGCTAGCGCCTCGTGTACTGCATGCTATGATGGTTATTGCGCTGAGTTGGTTTCGCTTTCCGATACGCGCTCGGCGTCGGATTTGTAGGAACTCTCGCAGAAAGGCGTGCAGGACAAGGTCTGTATCTCCGCGCGCCTGTATACGCGCACGGACGATGCCGTCTGGCGGGCGACTGTGATCATCTCGTCGACGATCGGGTTGCCTTCGTTGTCCAGCACCACGAGATTGGTGACGCCGAATCCCTTGCCGGTGAGAACGATGGTTGTCGAATCTTGCACCGCCGCGTCTGCGATGCCCGGATTTCCGACCACGATCGTGTCGGCGGGGCGCGCCAGCTTGACGATCTTCGCCTGATTCATCACCACCTCGATGCCGCCATCGGCTTGTGCCGGCATGACGGCGTAGGCGGCGAGTGTTGCCAGCACGCCGAGGATCTGCAGGGAGTTCTTCAAAACGGGCATCGGGTTCTCCAGACGATACGGATTCCTTACCGAAAATGAACGATATTGGTGAACCAAGCGTTAAGTGGCGCCGCGAGGCCCGAGGCCGAGCTCATCGGCAGGGGACGCCTTGATGTCTGAAAAACTTGCAAGGACTTAGTCGCGTTAAAATTTTACTACAATTCTTCACTTATCCAGCGGTTAACCACGCGGGGCGCAGCGCCGGCGAAACAATTCGGTAAGGCTGTTTATTAAGCGCATTGAAAGAGCTTCCCCGTAGATTGCAATCATCCGATCAACCACCAGAAAAGTTGACGGAAGTGCTGTAACACGTGGAGTGAAGGATCTCTAAAATGTCGAAGCTTTTTTCCCGCTTTGTGAAGGACGAATCCGGCGCGACCGCCATCGAATACGGTCTGATCGCCGCTCTCATCGCTCTGGCTATCATCGTCGGTGCCGGCACCTTGGGCAATACGCTGAACGCGAAGTTCGACGAGATCTCCACCAAGCTGAACCCGTAAGCTCTTTGGAGCTTGCGTGACGAAGCTGCTGTAGGTCAGTGAGGGCCGCCCCGCTTGGGGCGGCCTTTGCCGTTGAACGTACAGCGCCCGCAGTCGCATCGTTTCATTGCTGTTAACGCAGCGGACTTATGACTGGACCTGAAGACAACGGTTGCCGGACGTATGCTTGAGGCCGCGATATTCGTAGTGTTTCCGTTCTGCATGGCGTTTGCGGCCATATCCGACATGCTGTCGATGACCATCGCCAATCGTGTGGCTATCGTGCTCGTCGCGACTTTCGCGATCTTGGCTCCCCTGACCGGAATGGACTGGACGACCTACGCCTGGCACTTTGCTGCACTCTTTGCGGTGTTACTCGTGACCTTCGCGCTCTTCGCCCTGGGCGGCATGGGTGGCGGCGACGCCAAGTTGCTCGCGGCGACCGCCCTCTACATGGGCATGAGCATACAACTCGTTCAGTATCTGGTCGTCTCCGCTTTCCTGGGCGGGCTGCTGACCATCGCTATCCTGAGCTTTCGCAGCTCCGCGCTGTCCGTCTATACAGGTCGCAACCTGTTCCTGAGAAATTTCACGGATGCCCAGAAGGGCGTCCCCTACGGCATAGCGCTGGGAGCCGGTGGTCTGCTGGCCTATCCCGGCTCGCCCCTCATGGTCTGGGCCATCGGCCGGCTTGCCGGTAACTGAGCAAGCATCGCCTCAACTGGCGAATGACGATGGCGGCTGCGGCCGCCCTTTGCGTTCTTAGGGTTCCGTTCAGTCGTGTTTAAAGAAACTTAAAATTAATCATGATCGTTTGCATAGCGTTAACCGTAATTTGACGATTGCGGCTGCAAGTTCCGCCTTGGCTTGAAGGAATTTCCAAGTGCGGGGTTGGAACAGATGGCAGCATCGCGACTGATCATTCTGGGCGTGGCTGTGGCCGCGGCGGGTGGTGCGGGATACGTTGCGAAGAACATGTCGGCAGCGCCGCCGGCACAGATCGTCGTCGAGCAGGGACCGTCCCAGCCAGCGGTCGCGGTGACGGAGGTCCTCGTGGTTTCCGGCGATGTGCCGATGGGAGCGAGTGTCGGCGATCAGCTGTCCTGGCAGGAATGGCCGTCAGCCGGGACGAACGACAAGTTCATCACCCGCGAGACCGAGCCGAATGCGCTCGACGAACTCAAGACCGCCATAGCGCGTGTCCCGATCTATGCCGGCGAGCCGCTGCGCCGTTCCAAGCTCGTCGGCGAGGGCCAGAGCTTCATGTCGTCGATCTTGCCGTCGGGATACCGGGCGATCGCAACGCAGATCTCGGCGGACACCTCGGCCGGCGGCTTCATCCTGCCAAACGATTTTGTCGACGTCATCATGACGCGCCGCGCCGAAGCCGGCTCGGCAACGGGCTTCATCACCGAGACGATCCTGCAGAACATCAAGGTTCTGGCGATCGATCAGACCATCCAGGAAGACGAGGAAGGCAAGAAGGTCAAAGTCGGCGAAACCGCTACGCTGGAACTTACGCAGCAGCAGGCGGAGATCATCACGGTCGCCCAGCAGATGGCGGACAGGCTGACGCTGGCATTGCGCTCCGTCGCCGACGCGCAGCAGCCGGCCGCCGATGAAGCCGATTACCTCGTCACCGGCAACGGCAAGCGCGGAACCGTCCGCCTGATCAAATCCGGCGAAGTTTCCGAAGTGGGAGCAAGGAAATGAACTCACAGATGGAACCGGCGGCGAAGGCAGCCGCGCGCGGCGTTCCCATGACGATCCTTAGAAAGGCGACCTCGGTCGCGGCGGCGTGTGCCATTCTCATGCCGGGCACCGGGTTGCCCGGCATAACAATGGCGAATGCCGGTTCCAACCTGGTTGCCGTTGGCCCGACGCAGCGCGACAGCCAGCGCATCAAGCTTGGACTGAACAAGTCGGTGGTCATCGATCTGCCGACTGATGCCTACGATATTCTCGTCGCGAACCCCGGGGTCGCCGATGCCGTGACGCGCACCGCCCGCCGCATCTACCTTTTCGGCAAGGCTGTGGGCGAAACCAACATCTTCGTGTTCGGACCCAATGGCGAGCAGATCGCCAGCCTCGACCTCCAGATCGAACGCGACGTGGCTGGCCTCGAGGACTACATCAAGCGCTTCATCCCGACGTCCGATATCACGGTCGAACTGCTGAACGACAACGTCGTCCTGACCGGCACGGTCGATACGCCGCTCGATTCCAAGCGTGCCGCGGATCTCGCGACCATCTTCGTGAGCGGTGGCGAAGCGACGACCGGTCAGTACTCCCAGACCGCGTCCGGCGGCTCCAGCGACAGCGGCGTCGCCATCGACAACCCGGACGCGTCGCGCCGCGTCAGCCAGATCGTCAACCTGCTGCAGATCATCGGAGAGGACCAGGTCACGCTCAAGGTGACTGTGGCCGAGGTCAGCCGTACAGTCTTCAAGCAACTCGGCGTGAACCTAATCGCCGGCGGCGACTCCAACGGCATCAGCTGGGGCGCGATCGCGGAATCGTCCTTCGGCCTCGGTAAGCCATTGTCCGCTACGGGTTTGGCGTTCGGCAGTTCGCTGATCGACGGTTACGTCAACGCCATGGAGCAGGCCGGCATCATGAAAACGCTGGCCGAGCCGACGCTGACGGCCGTGTCCGGCGAGAAGGCGACGTTCAAGGTCGGCGGCGAGTTCAATCTGGTCACCGGGCGGAGCAGTGCGGTCTCCGACGACAACAAGACCGGCCAGACCACCTACACAGTCGAGAAGCTCGAATACGGCATAGGGCTGGAATTCATTCCGGTCGTGCTCTCGCCGGGCCGCATCAGCCTCAAAGTGAGAACCTCGGTTTCGGAGCCGACAACCGAAGGTTCAGTAATCTTCGAAGCAGGCCCTGCCCGCAAAAGTCCGGGCCTGCTCGGTGGAATTTTCGAGCCGCGAGGCAACTTGCAGGGCACCAACATGCTGTCGATCCGCAAGCGCCTGGCCGACACCACGGTCGAGCTGCCTTCCGGCGGCTCGATGATGATCGCCGGCCTGGTCCGCGACGACGTGCGTCAGGCGATCCAGGGTGTGCCTGGCCTCTCCAAGATCCCGGTGCTGGGCACGCTGTTCCGCAGCCGCGACTTCGTCCGCAACGAGTCCGAACTCGTGATCATCATCACGCCGTACCTGACCAAGCCGGTGGCGCGCAACGCGCTTGCCAAGCCGGACGACAATTTCAATGCCGCGAGCGACGGCGCGGGCATGTTCCTCGGCCGCGTCAACCGCGTCTACGGGACCATGAAGACCGACAGGCCGAACGGCCAGTACCACGGCATGGTCGGGTTCATCTACAAATGATCGGGAAACGGGCCATGATCAAGAAGACCTACGAGACGAGACCGCTCCCAATGCGTTCCGGCGCGAGCATCCTGCGAAGGCCGGCAATGGCGCTGACAGCGGCGATCGCGGTGGCCTTGATGGCCGGCTGCGCGGCCAAGACCGACAGCGTGACCGTCGGGTCCGTGCCCGACGACTACAGGACCAATCATCCCATCTTCATCGCCGAAAAGGAACAGGTCATCGACCTGCCGGTCGGCGCCAGCGATCGCGGCATGACCAAGATGCAACGCACCGCGCTTGGCGGCTTCCTCAGTGATTATGACCGCAACGCTGCTCCCGTCGTCAACATCCTGGTGCCGATAGGCTCCTACAATGAAGCCGCGGCATCACGAGCAGGCGCTGACTTCGCGCAGTTTGCCAAGAGGCATGGCGTGCCGGGCAGCCGGATTGCCGTATCCTCGTATCAGGCGACGTCGGTCGACGCATCCGCGCCGGTACGGGTGATGTATACCGCCATGACGGCCCAGACCAACAAATGCGGGCGTTGGCCGGAAGACATCGCCAACACCAGCGAAAACAAGCACTACGCGGATTTCGGCTGTTCCTATCAGAATAACCTCGCCGCCCAGATCGAGAATCCTGCCGACCTGCTCGGCCCGCGCAAGATGACGGACGTGGACGCAGAACGCCGCGGCAATGTCATCGACGCCTACCGCAACGCACCGGTCTGGGTCGATAGTGCCGTGCGCGAAGTCGAGTATTAACGGTTGGGGCGCAAGGGGGCATTCATATGAGCAATCTGGCTTACGATTCGGTCCTCGACAGCGGGCACTCATCGGAAGGCGACGCCTCGGCGATGTATGCCTTGCGCCCGGTGCCTCGTGTCTCGATCCAGGCCTTCTGCGAGACGGACGGCATCGCCGTGCCGATCGAGCGGGCCGGCGAGGACAGGCGCATGTCCAAGGCGCATCTGAAAATCCACATGGGTGGCATCCCCACCGCCGTCGAGTTCTACCAGAGCGCGCCGACGCCCAACCTGATCATCGTCGAATCGCGTAGCGAGCCGCGCCAACTGCTCGGCAGCCTCGGCGAGCTTGCCGAGCTTTGCGATCCGAGCACCAAGGTCGTCGTCATCGGCCATTACAACGACGTCGCGCTCTATCGCGATCTGATCAAGGCCGGCGTTTCGGAATACATGGTCGCACCGATCTCGCTGGCCGACATCGTCGGCGTCATAACCAACATCTTCGTCGACCCCGAGGCCGATCCCATCGGCCGTTCGATCGCCTTCATCGGCGCCAAGGGAGGCGTCGGCTCCTCGACGATCGCCCATAATGTCGCGTGGACGATGTCCAACCTCTTCAGTTCCGAAGTCGTCGTGGCCGATCTCGATCTCGCCTTCGGCACGGCCAACATCAATTTCGACCAGGACCCGGCGCAAGGCATGGCCGAAGCGGTATTCTCGCCCGAGCGCATCGACGAGGTCTATTTAGACCGCCTGCTTGCGCAATGCGCCGAGCGCCTGTCGCTGCTGGCCGCCCCCTCGACGTTGGACAGGGTCTATGACTTCGACACCGACGCCTTCTCGCACATCATCGAGACCGCCCAGCGCAGCGCACCGCTCGTCGTGCTGGACATGCCGCATGTCTGGACCGGATGGAGCAAGCGGACGCTCACGCAGGCCGACGAGATCGTCATCACCGCCACGCCGGAACTCGCCAATCTGCGCAACACGAAGAATTTCGTGGATATGCTGAAGAGGATGCGACCGAACGATGCGCCGCCGAAACTGATCATCAACCAGGCCGGCGTGCCCAAGCGCACCGAGATTTCGGTCGCCGATTTCTCCGACCCATTGGGTCTCACGCCGATCAGCGTCATTCCCTTCGATCCGCAGATATTCGGCAATGCCGCCAACAACGGCCGCATGCTCGGCGAAATGGACGCCAAGCATGCGATCGTCCAGGCGATCAACGAGATCGCTCATGTGCTGACCGGCCGCAGCGAGATCAAGGCGAGAGCCAAGCCCGGCATTTCCGGCATCCTCGGGAAACTCAAGCTGAAGAAGAAAAAGTAATCTTTCCGAAGCACAGAACGGCAGAAGATCATGTTTGGTAGACGAGGCAATGACGACGGAATACGGGGCAAACCCGAATTCCGCGCTCCCGCGCCGATGGGCTCGCCTCCGCCGGCGGGCGACACGGCGACTTTGCCGCCGCGGCAAGCGGAAGCAAGGCCATCCGCCCCGATCGCTCCGCCCCGCCGGTTGGAAGCTCCTCCGCCCGTCGAGGTCCGCAAGGCCCAGCGCGAAAAGAGCGAGACCTATTACGACACCAAGTCCCAGGTGTTTTCGGCGCTGATCGATACGATCGACCTGTCGCAACTTGCCAAGCTCGATCCCGAGAGTGCGCGGGAGGAAATCCGCGACATCGTCAACGACATCATCGCGATCAAGAATTTCGTGATGTCGATCGCCGAGCAGGAGGAATTGCTCGACGATATCTGCAACGATGTTCTCGGTTTCGGACCGCTCGAGCCGCTGCTTGCCCGCGACGACATCGCTGACATCATGGTGAACGGCGCCAAGAGCGTCTATATCGAAGTCAACGGCAAGGTCGAACAGACCGGTATCCGGTTTCGTGATAACCAGCAGCTTCTCAATATCTGCCAGCGCATCGTCAGCCAGGTCGGCCGGCGCGTCGACGAATCCTCACCCATCTGCGACGCTCGCCTTCCCGACGGTTCGCGTGTCAACGTCATCGCGCCGCCGCTGTCCATCGACGGCACGACGCTCACCATCCGCAAGTTCAAGAAGGACAAGCTGAAGCTCGACCAGCTGGTCAAGTTCGGCGCGATATCGCCGCAGGGTGCGGAAATCCTGAAGATCATCAGCCGCGTCCGCTGCAACATCGTGATTTCGGGTGGCACCGGCTCCGGCAAGACCACGCTGCTCAACTGCCTGACCAACTATATTGATCGCGACGAGCGTGTCATCACCTGCGAGGACTCGGCGGAGCTGCAGCTGCAGCAACCGCACGTAGTGCGCCTCGAAACCCGCCCGCCCAATCTCGAGGGCGAAGGCGAGATCACCATGCGCGACCTGGTCAAGAACTGCCTGCGCATGCGGCCTGAGCGCATCATCGTCGGCGAGGTGCGCGGACCGGAAGTCTTCGACCTGCTGCAGGCGATGAACACCGGTCACGACGGTTCGATGGGAACCATCCACTCCAACAGCCCGCGCGAGTGCCTGAACCGCATGGAGGCGATGATCGCCATGGGGGGTTATTCGCTGCCGCAGAAGACGGTGCGCGACATCATCGTCGGTTCGGTCGACGTTATCATCCAGGCCGCGCGCCTGCGCGACGGTTCTCGCCGCATCACCCACATCACCGAGGTGATAGGCATGGAAGGCGACGTCATCATCACCCAGGACCTCGTCCTCTATAACATCAAGGGCGAGGATGCGTCGGGCAAGCTGACGGGCGAGCATGTCTCAACTGGTATCGGCCGCCCCCATTTCTGGGACCGCGCCCGTTATTTCGGCGAGGAACAGCGGCTCGCCGCTGCACTCGAAGCAATGGAAAAGCGGGCGGAATAGCCGGAAAGGGCCGTCATGTTCGGCTTGGATGCAACGATACTGGCGTTCGTCGTGCTTGCCGGCCTAAGCGCTGGGGCGGTCGCCTATGCTTTCCTGTTCAATCGCATCGCGACGGAAAAGGCCGTTGACAGGCGCCTCGGCACGGTGAAGCGTGCCGATACGGACCGCGCGCTCGTCAAGGCGTCGCGTGAGCGGCAGGTGGAAGTCGCCAAGCGCCGCAGATCGCTGCAGGACTCGCTGAAGGATCTCGACGAGAAGCAGAAGGTTCGCGACCACAACGTCAAGAAGCCGCCGCTGCGCATTCAGCTCAAGCAGGCCGGTATCGGCATTTCGGTCGAGCGCTTTTATGTCTATTCGGCCCTGGCAGGCATTGCGCTTACGGCGGTCGCCTTTCTGGCGGGGTTGCCGCTGCTGATCCTGCCCGGTGTGCTATTGGCCGGCTCGCTGGGCCTGCCGCGTTGGGTGGTGTCCTTCGCCAGGGCCCGCAGGGTCAAGGCCTTCCTCAACGAGTTTCCCAACGCGCTCGACATCATCGTCCGCGCTGTCAAGTCCGGCCTGCCGCTCAATGACGGCATCCGGCTGATCGCCAGCGATTCGCCCGAGCCGGTGAAGAGCGAATTCCGCCGGATCGTAGAGTCCCAGCAGCTCGGCATGTCCATACCCGACGCGGCCATGCGCATGCCCGAGAGCATGCCTTGTACCGAGGCCAGTTTCTTCGGCATCGTCATCCAGATCCAGAGCCAGGCGGGCGGCAATCTTTCGGAAGCGCTCGGCAATCTCTCCCGCGTCTTGCGCGACCGCAAGAAGATGAAGGCCAAGGTGCAGGCCCTGTCTATGGAAGCCAAGGCGTCCGCCGCCATCATCGGCTCCCTGCCGATCATCGTGGCGTGCCTCGTCTACCTGTCGAGCCCCAGCTACATCATGCCATTGTTCACCACCACCACCGGCAACATCATCCTCGGCGTCGCCGGCCTTTGGATGGGAATCGGCATCTTCGTGATGCGACAGATGATGAATTTCGAGGTCTAGACCGTCATGACCGCTCAAGTCGCCAAGACGCTCACCGACCCGTCTTTCCTGATGGCGCTGCTGGTCGGCATCGCCGTTTTCGCCACGGTCTTCACCGTGTTGCCGGCATTCGGCGGAAACCCGCTCAAGTCGCGCATGAAGACCGTCGCGCTGGAGCGTGACGAGTTGCGCGCCAAGCAGCGCGCCCGGCTGGCTGCCGAGGCGGAAAGGCGCCGCAAAGGCCTGCGCGAAGAGCAGTCGGTCGGAATGCGCAACATCGTCGACAGGCTTGACCTTCGGCGCGCGCTGGTCGACGAGAACACCCTCAACAAGCTCAAGGTCGCCGGCTTCCGCGGCCAGAACCCACTGACGAAGTTCCTGTTCTTCCGGCTTGTCCTGCCTTTCGTCTTCTTCGCCGCCGCGCTCGTCTACCTCTTCCTCCTGGGCGGCCTGCCGGAGCAGGCAGCCTTCATCAAGCTGTTCGTGGCCGTGGTCGTCGCCTATGCCGGTTTCTACGCTCCGGTTCTCTACGTCAGCAATCGCGCCACCAAGCGCAAGCAATCCATTCAGCGCGCCTGGCCGGATGCGCTCGACCTCATGCTGATCTGCGTCGAGGCCGGCATGTCGGTGGAAGCGGCGATGAAGCGCGTCGCCGACGAGATCGGCGCGCAATCCGTCGAGCTCGCCGAAGAACTGATTCTGACCAATGCCGAGCTTTCCTATCTTCAGGAGCGGCGCCAGGCATTCGAGAACCTCGCGAACCGCACCGGGTTGGAAACGGTCAAGTCGGTCACCCAGGCGCTGGTCCAGGCGGAGCGCTATGGCACGCCGGTCGCCCATGCGTTGCGCGTGCTGGCCAGCGAAAGCCGCGACATACGCATGAACGAGGCGGAAAAGAAGGCGGCCGCGCTGCCGCCGAAGCTCACGGTGCCGATGATTCTCTTCTTCCTGCCGGTTCTCTTCGCCATCATCCTCGGACCGGCCGGAATCCAGGTCAGCCAGCGCGGCATCTTTGGCGACAAGCAGTCGTCGAGCGAATAGCCGCCGAGAATCCACCTCCCATTCCGATTGTTCCGGCTGGTCTCCCCGGCGTTCATCGCTTAGAGGGGGCGGATGTCCATTTCATGGGTCCATGTGCTGGCCTTTTTCGGGTTCGCGGTCAACGCGCTCTCGGTTGCGAGCGTCGTGCTGAGGCTCAAGACATTGCAAAAGCCGCGCTCGGAACGCCGGGCGGTCACGACGGTCATCCTGCCGATCACCGGGGCGTCGCCGGGCCTCGAAGCGCTGATCGGGACGCTGAACGACCAGACGCTGCCGCCGCGCCGGCTGCTCATTTCAGTCGAGTCCCGCGAGGATCCCGCCTGCCGGCGGGCGGAAGCGATGGTCCCGCTGGCGCGTTTCCCGGTCCAGGTCGTGGTAGCCGGCGAAGCCACCCATCAGGCTCAGAAATGCCGCAACCAGCAGGCCGCGCTGGCGCTTGTCGACGAGAAAGACGCCGCCATCGTGCTGATGGACAACGATATCGTACCGCAATCCTGGTGGTTGAGTGCACTTGTCTCGCCCCTGGTCGACGGCCATTCCGATCTCGTCACGGGTCACCGCTGGCAGCAGGTGGCCCGGCATCGGCTCGGCGCGCACCTTGTGACGGCGATCGACCGCGCCCTGACACTGATGCCGCGGCCGGGCTCCGCGTCGACCAGCGTCGTGTGGGGCGGCAGCGTCGGCATATCGCGGTCGGCGGCGACGAGCATGGATCTGGCCGGTAGCCTGGACCGGACGCTGTCGGACGACCTGTCGCTCGCCGAATACGCGACCGCGGCCGGCCTGCGAACGCTGACGCGCGGCGCCCTGCTCATCCCTTCGCCCACGGCGCTCGACCTGGCTTCCGCCTGGCGCTTCGCCGTCCGCCAATACCGCATCGGGCATATCTATCGGCCGTGGCTGTGGCGGCTTGCCGTCCTCAGCATCGGCCTGCGGCTCGCCATATGGGGGGTGGTCCTTTATCATCTGCTCGTTCTCGGCACCTTTGCGTGGGCCGCCGCAGGACTCGCGATGCTGGCCATCCTGAAGCAGTATCTCGTCGGCGAGGTGGCCCGCCGGATCGACATGCCCGACCCGCTCCCGGTGAGGCTCGTGCAATGGCTGCTCGGGCTTGCCCAGCCGCTGGTCGACATGTTTCATTTCGCCGTCCTTATCGCCGCTGGGTCGACGCGGCGTGTCACCTGGGGGCATGTCGTCTATGAGATCGCCGGTCCTTATTCGATTGAGGTGAAGGAGCGTCTTCCATTCTCCGCTACCTGAATTTCCTGTTCTGGATGCTGGGCCGGTTGCCCTACAGCAGCAGGCTCGTCCGCCGCGTCTTTCCGGATCCGATGCGATTTGTCGCCGGAAAGCCGTTGGAACGCTGGCTGATGGTGATCGACCTTCCCGCCCGCAAGCTGGCGCTCGCCAATGACCGCACGATCGTCGAGACGGTCATGCTGGACCGCAAGGAGCAGTTTCCGAAAAGCACGGTGGTCCACGACCTGCTGCGGCCGCTGATCGGCGGCGGTGTGTTCGGCCAGCCGGGGGGAACGCAGGTCAAGGAGACGCGGCGGATTTTCTCGCGTTCGCTGGCCACGATACCCGACGCGCATTTGCACGACGTCGCGGAGACGATTACGGCCGACTATATCGACCGCTGGCTGAAATTGCCCGAGCGCCGGGTGCCGATCAGCGAGGAACTGTCGCGGTTGACCGTCGACATCGTGTCGCAATGCACCCTTGGCAACCGTTTCGACGCGGCCGAATCGGTGCGTTTCACCCGGCTGTTCTTTGCCTTCCACCAGAAGGCGGCGCCCATGGTGCTGATGCTGGCAGGGCGCGATCCGAAGGCAAGGGCGCGCATCGTCAAAGACATGGGCCTCGAGCAGATCGGCGCCGAGATGCGGACGCTGATGCGCGAGCGCTTCGTCCGGCCGCTGGTGAACGGCACGCAGAGCCTCGAAAGCGCGCCCTTCGCCCTGGCGCTCTCCGAAGCGGGCCGCTTCACGACGGAGAAGGCGGGCGAGGAGGCCCTGCTCGACGAGATCGCGGTGATGCTTCTCGCCGGCCACGAGACCACCGCGTCGACGCTTTCCTGGCTGAGCTTCGAACTCGCGGGACATATCGCCTTGCAGGATGCCGCCGCGCGGGCGGTCAGCGACGCGGTCGACGGCAAGGGCATATGGAGACAGAGCCCGCCTGAAGCGGTTGTCGATTCCCTGTCGAAGGAAGCGCTGCGGCTCTACCCGCCGATCGGCTTTTTCCTGCGCGAGACGGAGCAGGACGTGACTTTTCGCGACAAGCCGATCCCGTCCGGCAGTTTCTTCGTCATCTCGCCATGGACGCTGCACAGGCATCGCAAGCTGTGGTCAAACCCGGACGGATTTCATCCGCAGCGCTGGCTGAACGACGTGCCCGCGCCGGCCCGCACCAGCTACATGCCGTTCGGCATGGGGGCTCGGGGCTGTCCCGGCGCACGATTCGCGACGGTCGAGATGGCGGTCATCCTGCGTGGACTTCTCACCCGCACTCGGTTATCGCTGCTGCCCGGAACCCGGCCGAAACCGCTCGGCAATCTCACCTCGCGGCCCGATCGGGAAATCATCTTGAGCGTCTCCGAACGGCGTCCCTGACGCGCGGAGCCGCACTGCGCAAGGGTCGACAAATGGCTGAGAACATATTGAGCCATGAGGCCGACAACAACGCGCTGCCGCCGTGCCCGATCACCGGAAAGCCTGCTTTGCGGCGCATCCACGGCGTTTCTGCGCGCACCATCGAGGATATCTGGCGGGTGGGGCAGGGGGTTGACGTCAAGCACCTGTTCAAGGGCGTCGACCGGGTGACGCTCTACGAATCCCCGACCGGCCTGGTGTTCTTCGAGCCCCGTATCGTCGGCGACGGCGATTTCTACGAGAAATACTACAAGAAATGGGACGTGCATGCGGGTCTGAACAACGTCTCGCACTCGCGTGTCGACTACAAGCGCTCCGCCGGTTTCATCCCGCCGGGCGCCAAGGTGGTCGATGTCGGCTGCGGTCCGGGTGTCTTCCGCCATCACCTGCCGCACGCCCACTACACCGGCCTCGATCCGTATGCCGGGCCGGACGTGGACGACGTGGTGATCCGCGAGACACTGGAAGACCATGCGGAGAAGAGGCCGGGCTTCTATGACGTGGCGAGCGCCTTCCATGTCATCGAGCATGTGCCGGACCCGCGCCGGCATGCCGAACTCATGGTCAGGCTGATCAGGCCGGGCGGCATGCTGATCCTTGCCGCGCCGCTGCACCCGTCGCCGCTCACCGAGATCCCCAACTTTCCGATCAATCTCCCGCCGCATCATGTGACGTGGTGGAATCCCGGCGCCTACAGGGCGCTTGCCGCCGAACTCGGTCTCGATGTGGTGGAAGCCGGCACACTGGCGCCGTCGCCGCACCAAGGTGTCATCTACTGGCTGCACCGGCTTCTGCCGGTGAGAACCGACAAGGCGCCGAACGAGCGCTACGTCGCCCACCGCTGGAGCTGGCATGCCAGCATCATGATCGCCTATGCGCTGGCGAAGATCGCGAGCCGCATCAAGGCGCTGCCGGCCAATGCTCGCCCGGTGGACGCCTATCTGGTGGCGCGGAAGCCGGGATAGCGGCGGTCGGAAGGCGACGCTCAGTTGGTCGCCTGCTTCTTCTTGTCCTCGGCCTTGAGCTGCTTCCAGGCGTTCTGCTGGGAAAGCATACTGCGCAGATAGGCGACGTTGGCCTGCGCCTGCTGGGGCGAGAGTTCCTGGCTGGCGATCTGTTCGGCCTCGTCGAAGCGGCCCTGCAATCCGACCACCAGCGCCAGGTTCTGGCGCACGCGGCTGTCGGCGCCCGGCTGCCCGACGGCGTTGCGCAGATAGGTCTCGGCAGTCTTCAGGTCGCCGTCGAGAATGTAGGACATGCCGAGGTTGGAAAGGATCGACGGCTCGTTCGGCTTGATGTCCAGCGCCTTGCGATAGAGTTCGCGCGCCTGCGCCTTCTCGCCGATCTGGTCGAGGATGGCGCCTTCCGCCGACAGCAGCTTCCAGTCCGGATATTCGGGGGTCTGGGCGCGCCTTATGGCGTCCAGGGCGGGCTCGAACTGTCCCACGCCGGCCAGCGCCTTGCCATAGGCGGCGAGCACGGTACGGTCCTTTGGAAGGTCGATGACCAGCTTGCGCATGACCGCCAGCGCCTGTTCCTGGTTGCCCTGCATCTGCAGGACGTTGGCGTAGCGCAGCGCCACATCCTTGTTCCTCGTGTCTTTCGCGTAGGCACTGCCGAGCGAAGCGGCCGCGCCGGGCAGTTCGCTGGCGGCGAGCTGATCGACCGGTTTGCCCGACGCCCGCGAGACCGATCCCGTCGTCTCGCGCGATACGCCGCCGGCGCAACCGGCCGCGCTTGCCGCGACGGCAAGGACGATCGCGGCGCCGGCAAGGCGTCTCCAGCTCGCGGCTGGCCGAATGCTGGTACCCATCGACGCTGAAGTCTCCATCGATACGACGGCCTCCCCTGGCCCTCTGTCTTCCCTGCGAGAAATATTCTGTTAACCCTAACGGATCGTTAAACGCCTTAACTTCCATGAATGGACTGCCTGCATGCCCGTCGAACTGCTCGAACAGCGTCCCGAAAACTCCCGGCCGCTCCGGCTGGTCACCAGCGCCGGTTTTGCCGAGATGGCGCTGCCCGCCGAAACCCGCGCCTGGGCGGAAGCCAACGGATTCTCGGGAGAGGCAGGCCGCGTGCTGGTCGTGGCAAATGCCCAAGGCGGCATAGCCGAGGCGCTGTTCGGACTCGGCAACGGGCAGGAGGGCGTGCTCGCCGCCGGAACGCTGGCCAGGTCGCTGCCGGAAGGCGACTGGCATTTTGCCGGGGAGCCCGATGAGGCGACGCTTACGGTGCTCGGGCTGGTGCTCGGCGGCTATGTTTTCACCCGCTACGGCAAGAAGCCCGGCAAGGCGATTCGCCTCACGCTGCCGAAAAATGCGGATGGCGATTTGGTCGGTCGCGCCGCCGAGGCCGTGTTCCTGGCGCGCGACCTGATCAACACGCCGACCAACGACATGGGGCCGCAGGCGCTGGAGGATGCGGCGCGCAAGCTGGCGCAGGCGCACAAGGCGAGCGTCTCCGTTATCGTCGGCGAAGCGCTGCTCGAACAAGGGTTCCCGATGATCCACGCAGTCGGACGGGCTTCGAGCGAGGCGCCGCGACTGATCGATATCGGATGGGGGCGGAAGGACGCGCCGAAGGTGACGCTGGTCGGCAAGGGGGTCTGCTTCGACACAGGCGGGCTCGACATCAAGCCGTCGAGCGGCATGCTGCTGATGAAGAAGGACATGGGCGGCGCGGCGAACGTGCTTGGTCTTGCCTCGATGCTCATGTCGGCCGGGGTGGATGTGCGGCTGCGGGTGCTGATCCCGGCCGTCGAGAACGCGATTTCGGCAAATGCCTTCCGTCCGGGCGACGTGCTGCAGAGCCGAAAAGGGCTGACCGTCGAGATCGGCAACACCGACGCCGAGGGCCGGCTGATCCTCGCCGATGCGCTGGCGCTGGCGGACGAGGAGGCGCCGGACCTTTTGATCGACATGGCGACGCTGACCGGCGCGGCGCGGGTGGCGCTGGGGCCGGACCTGCCGCCCTTCTACACGGGCGACGACGCGCTGGCCGACGAGATCGCCCGCGCCTCCGCCGGGGTCGAGGACCCGCTGTGGCGCATGCCGTTGTGGAAACCCTACGAGGCGAAATTGTCGTCCAAGATCGCCGACATCAACAATGTCACCACCGACGGTTTTGCCGGTTCGATCACTGCGGCTTTGTTCCTTCAGCGTTTCGTCGAGAAGGCGAGAAGCTGGGTGCATTTCGATATTTTCGGCTGGAATCCCTCGGATCGCCCGCATGGGCCGACCGGCGGCGAGGCACAGGCGATCCGCGCGCTGGAAAGAGTGATCTCCGGGCGATTCGGTAAGTAGCAAGATGTCCGGGGCAACCGCCGGGGACAGTTTCCTTTTATCCCCTTGCGCCAACCTGCCCCGGGCCGCACTGTCCCCTGCATACAGCCTCCTGCCCTCCGCTGTCGCTCCGGGCGTTTGTCGTTAGAAAAGCCAAATCGTTGGCTTTTCTTGGCCTTTGGCCAACACTCCTCACTGCCACGCTGCGGAAATCCGCCCTGGCCATTGTCGAAGAAAACCCTCATTGGCGAGGGGCAGTTCGGGAAGCGGGGCGCGAGGCCGTGCCTCCTAAGTTAGACAATACATGGCGCGACTTTCGCGCCCCGCCGGCGACTTTTGGCTCCGCCCCGTCCTGCTTCGCGACAGCTCCGGCTCCGGCGTTTGTGCCTCGGCTGGCCGTGCTTAAGCGCGTCGTCCAGCGCACACCGCACGTAGTTGCGGAGGGAGGACCTTCGGACAAAGCCTCCCCGGCCATGCTGCTTCGTAGGCAACATGACGGAGGCGCCGGTTCCTCCCCACTTTCGAACGACTCCGGAAGCGTTCCCGGCGGGAGAAACTGACGGGCATTATGAGGGCGTTTTCGGAGGCGGGGATGAAATCGGGCGAAAAATGCGGCGCTGAAATTTTCCTGCTGCGAATTGAAACAGGGTAAGTACCGGGGATATTTATCTTTTTCCTGCTCACAAGAAATCGCGGGGATCGGCGTTTTCCGCGAAAAGACGGGAAGCCGTCCCCCTTGGTCATATCTGTGGTATGGCGCTCACGACTTCCGCATCGCGGGAGCACCGCCGTACCGGCGGACGGTGCTCCGGCTATATTCAGCGTCATCATAACGCATCCGAAACGATTGGTTGCCAGTATGGGGCATGTCGATCTCGATGCGTCCGACCCAGGCGTTGCGGCTCTGGCAGTATGTCGTCCTGTCGGAGGTCCAGGCTGATATGCCCGACCTCTCGATGCGGCAGATGGCGATCCTGCTCACCGTCTATCTCGATCCACCGCCGCATACGGTGCGCGGCCTGGCCGGCCAGCTCGGCGTGACCAAGCCGGTGATCACGCGCGCGCTGGACACGATGGGGGCGATGAAGCTGATCACGCGCCACCGCGACGAGCAGGACCGCCGCAATGTGCTGGTGCGTCGCACCGTCGAGGGCGCGCTCTATGTCGAACGGTTCGGCGATGTTATCATCGCCGGTGCCAGGGAGCTTCCGATTTGACCGTCAGAGACAAACGCCTCCACGCCTTCCGACCCGATCTCGCCGATTCGCGCCTTCAGGGTGAGGTCGACGCCGAGCGATTCGTCGAGGGCCGTCCTGCCAGGATAGCGGCGTCGGTGGCCGACCTGCGCGCCGCGCCGCGGCCGGATTCCGGCATGAACACCCAGCTTCTGCGGGGGGCTTCCGTCACGGTGTTCGAGGAGACCGAGGGTTTCGCCTGGGTCCAGGCGGCCGATGACGGCTATGTCGGCTACGTCGCCGACAGCGATCTCGGACCGGTCGATCCGGCGCCGACTAACAAGGTCGCGGCCCCGCGAACCTTCCTCTATCCCGGGCCTGATCTCAGGCTGCCGCGCAGTGGCATGCTGTCGATGGGAGCGGCAGTTACCGTCGTCGGCCATGCCGAGACACGCGGCACGAGTTATGCGCTGCTGCCTTCGGGGGAAGCGGTCATCGCCGCGCATCTCTGCGGCATCGACGCCGCGGCGGCGGACTATGTCGCCGTCGCCGAGGCGCTGATCAACACGCCGTATCTCTGGGGTGGGGTCTCCGGCTTCGGCATCGACTGTTCAGGGCTGGTGCAACTGGCGATGCGCATGGCGGGCCGGCAGGTGCTGCGCGATTCCGACATGCAGGCGGCGACGCTGGGCACGCCGCTCGATCCGGGTCCCGCCTATGACGGTCTGCGCCGTGGCGACCTGGTCTTCTGGAAGGGCCACGTGGCTATCATGACCGACGCGGAAACGATGATCCACGCCAACGGCCATACCATGCTGGTGTCTCGCGAGGGGCTGAAGGACGCCATCGGCCGCATCGGCTATCTGTATGGCGGGCCGACGGGATTCCGCCGGCCCTGAATGCATTCGATGCCGATCGTCAGACCGGCAGCGGGTTGCGGTTCGTGAAATCGAGCTGGTGCCAGTAGGGATAGGTGCGGTCGCGCGCGCTGGCGGCATCGAGCGTCGCGACCTGCTCCTTGGTCAGGTTCCAGCCAACGGCCCCCAGATTCTGCCTGAGCTGTTCCTCGTTGCGGGCGCCGATCACGATGTTCGATACGGTGGGACGCTGCAGCAGCCAGTTGAGCGCTACCTGCGCCACCGTCTTGCCGGTCTCGGCGGCGACGCTGTCCAGGGCATCGACGACCCCGTAGAGATAGTCGTCATCGACTTTCGGTCCGCCCTGGGCGCCGCCATTGGCGATGCGGCCTTCCCTGGAAGCCTGTCCGCGGCGGATCTTTCCAGTGAGACGGCCCCAGCCGAGCGGGCTCCACACCATCAGGCCGACGCCTTGATCGAGACCGAGCGGCATCAGTTCCCATTCATAGTCGCGGCCGACCAGCGAATAGTAGCCCTGATAGACCACGTAGCGGGCAAGGCCGTATTTTTCCGAGGTGGCCAGCGCCTTCATCACATGCCAGCCGGAAAAATTGGAACAGCCGATATAGCCGATCTTGCCGGCGGTGATCAGGTCGTCGAGCGCCCGCAACGTCTCGTCGACGGGCGTCAGCGCATCGAAGCCGTGCATGAAATAAAGGTCGATATGGTCAGTGCCGAGGCGCTTCAGGCTGGCCTCGCAGGCCCGCACGAGGTGGAAGCGCGAGGAGCCGACATTGTTGACGCCTTCTCCCTTCTGGAAGGTCGCCTTGGTGGAAATCAGGACCTGGTCGCGGCGTCCCTTGATGGCTTGCCCGAGCACTTCCTCGGAGCTCCCCTGCGAATAGACGTCGGCCGTGTCGAACAGGTTGAGCCCTGATTCCAGGCAGATGTCGACCAGCCGGGTGGCCTCGGCGACATCGGTGTCGCCCCACTTTCCGAAGAAATCGCCGGATGTGCCAAACGTGCCCGTGCCGAGGCTGAGGACGGGAACCTGAAGGCCCGAACGGCCCAGTTGCCTGTATTCCATCTGATGTCGATCTCCTCTGAGATTTGTCGATGCCGGGACCGCTTACGATCCCGCCGGTAAGCAGTGATGAAGGATGCGCATGCGAAGTCGCCCGCGCACGCGGAAATGGCAGGCCGACAATCCCGTTGAAGGGTGCGCGGGCCGCCAGCTTGCCGCCATGGACATCAAATGTCAAAGCGCGTTGCGCGCTCGGAAAGGACGCACCCGGCGCGTCGTCAGGGCAATCGCGCCAGCCGTTCCGTCAGCAGCGCGAAGAACCCGTCATGGTCGATGTCGCGCATGTAGGTGGCGTTCTTCTCGCGTTTGGTGACGCCCCACCAGTCGGCGACGGTCATGCCCATGGTCAGTTCCGACGCAGTCTCGACCGCGACGTTGATGAAGCGGCCGGTGAACAGTTCTGGCTCGAGCAGGTAGGCGATGACGCAGGGGTCGTGCAGCGGGCCGCCATCGGTGCCGTATTTGTCCTCGTCGAAGCGCTCGAAGAATTCCAGCAGTTCCGCCGTGGCGATGCCGACCTTCGTGCCCAGGGCGCGCAACGCGGCGATTCGCCTGGCCGTGGTCAACGCCTTGTGGGTGACGTCGAGCGGCATCATGACGATGGGCGCGCCGCATCTCAGCACGATATCAGCGGCGTGCGGGTCGACATAGATGTTGAACTCGGCGGTCGGCGTGACGTTGCCGCCCTCGAACAGGCCGCCGCCCATCAGCACGATCTCCTGGATGCGCGGCACGATGCGCGGCTCGCGCGACATCGCCAGCGCGATGTTGGTGAGCGGCCCGAGCGGGCATAGCGTGACGGTTGCCGGCGGCTCGCGCATGATCGTCTCGACGATGAAGTCGACGGCGTGCTGGCCCTGCAGCTTCATCGTCGGCTCGGGCAGGTCCGGGCCGTTGAGGCCGGTCTTGCCGTGTACTTCCTCCGCCGTCACCAGCTGCCGCACCAGCGGCCGGATCGCGCCGGAAAACACTTTTGTGTCCGGCTTTCCCGCAAGCTCGCAGATCTTCATCGCATTCTTCTGGGTGAGGTGCAGCGGCACGTTGCCGGCGACGGCGGTCAGGCCGAGCACATCCAGCTCCGGGCTGGCCAGCGCCAGGAGGATGGCGACCGCGTCGTCCTGGCCGGGGTCGGTGTCGATGATGATCTTGCGTCTGGCGGGCATTTCACTTCCTTGGATCGGGTCTTTTTATGAAGGCTTGAAGTCTGTCGCGGCGCGAACCATATCCAGATCACCGGGAAGAATGCCATCTGGATTTTTCCCGGGTATGTCGCTCGATGAGGACAAAGTAACATGAGCCGGATGCCGCCTTTCTCGAGCCCGCTTTTGCTCGGGTTTGACGCCATGGAAAAGACGATCGAACGTCTTGCCAAATCCGGGGACAGCTACCCGCCCTACAACATCGAACGGATATGCAGCGCCGAGGGCAGTCCCGAGCGTCTGCGCATAACCCTGGCCGTCGCGGGTTTCTGCGACGAGGATCTCGAAGTGACGATCGAGGAAAGCCAGCTGGTGGTGCGTGGCAGGCAAAGGGACGATACGGAGCGCGACTATATCCACCGCGGTATCGCCGCGCGCCAGTTCCAGCGGACGTTCGTGCTGGCCGACGGCATGCGGGTGATTTCCGCGGAGCTGAAGAACGGGCTTCTGGCGATCGATCTCGACCGCCCCCAGCCCGAGAGGCTGGTACGGAAAATAAACATTTCGGTGAAAGACTGACTTAAGGTCCGCTGGAACCGAAAGCTCTAAAGCGGGTTGGTCATGAGGACGCCCCGCCAACAGGAGGCTGAAATGACGAGTACAGACACCAGAACCGCCGTGAGCCAGGCCGATCTCGCCCATCTCGGCGAAGGCACCGTGGCGTATCTGCGCGAGATGGGTTCGGAAGAGCTGAAGGGCAAGTTTCCCGGCCTTCCCGAGATTCAGCCGGGACTGAAGCTGTGGGCGCTGTTTGCCGCCGACGGGCGGCCGATCCTGCTCTCCGACGAGCGCGAGCGCGCGCTGGCGGGCGCCATGGAAAACGATCTGGTTCCGGTCGCCCTGCACTGATTTTTCCAACATGGATCGGGCGGCATCGGCCGCCCGTGTCCGCCTTCACCCGATTCGATTTCAGGCCGCGTGCGACGTCGGCGCCGACGCAAGCAGGGAATGTATGGCGGTGGCGTCCCGCGCTCCACGCACCTTGGCGACGGTGTCGCTATCCCTCAATACCCGCGCGATCCGCGAAAGCGCCTTGAGATGGTCGGCGCCCGCGCCCTCGGGCGCCAGCAGCAGGAAGACGAGATCGACGGGCTGGTCGTCCAGCGCCTCGAAGTCGACGGGCTGCTCGAGGCGGGCGAACACGCCGGTGATCTGCTTGACCCCCGAAAGCTTGCCGTGCGGGATGGCGATGCCGTTGCCGACGCCGGTCGAGCCCAACCGCTCGCGCTGCAGGATCGTATCGAAGATCTCACGCTCCGGAATATGCGTGATGGCCGCGGCCCGTTCGGCGAGCAGCTGCAGGAGCTGCTTCTTCGAATTCGCCTTCAGGGTCGGCAGGATGGCCGGCACCTGAACGAGATCGCTGAGATCCATGCCAAAGTCCTCTTCTAGCCCGGGCCGGCCGCGTGGTGCGGCCAAGCCGGGTGTTCCCCGTTTTCAGCCCTGAGCAGCTCTGGTGGTCGACGGATCGATCCAGCCGATATTGCCGTCCGGCCGGCGGTAGACGATGTTGACGTGGTCGTTCCCGGCATTGCGGAAGACGAAGACGGGGCTCTCCTTGGTATCGAGCTCGATCACCGCGGAGGCGACCGACATGGTCTTCAGCGCCATGCTCGATTCGGCGACGATGGCCGGCGAATAATCGTCGGCGACTTCGGCTTCGTCGTCTTCGGCGATTGCCGCCATGACCGTATAGGCGACATCGCTCCGGTCGTCGCCGGCCGTGCCGAAGCTGCGCGACTTGAGCCGGCGCTTGTAGCGGCGCATGCGCTTTTCCAGCCGCTCGGCGGCGCCGTCGAAGGCGATGACCGGATCCTGGGCGTCGCTGGTCGCCTGCAAGGCGGCGCCGCTGTCGAGATGGATCATGCAGTCGGCGGTGAACCGCGAGCCGGCCTTGGCGACGGTGACATGCCCGGCGAAACCTCCGTCGAAATATTTGTCGATGGTTTCGCCGATCCGCGCCTCGATGCGGGTGCGGAACGCATCGCCGATATCCATCTGCTTCCCTGAAATACGCAGGCTCATGAGATCGCCGACCTTCCTGTTCAGTCTTCCAACGGGAGTGAGTTTATACCGGTTCCGGTGGCGCACAAGCATGACAGCGCTCTAGCGACGGGCAGCCTTCTCAACTTCAGGTTAGCCACTTGCCGTCTCCCGACGGAAATCCGTCCGGCCCATGGGCGCGGGCTTCTAGTGAGTTCGGTATGCCTTGTCAATGAAGGGACGACCGCCGCAACGGAAGCTGTGGATCGCCGCCGCCCGAACCAAGGGCGCCGCGCCGTCCTAGCGGCCCGCCGTGGTCATCGCCCGCTTTTCGCGCCGGCGCTGCACCGAGGACGGAATGTTCATGCCTTCCCGGTACTTGGCGACCGTGCGGCGGGCGATGTCGACGCCGTCCCCGCTTTTCGCGCCGGCGCTGCACCGAGGACGGAATGTTCATGCCTTCCCGGTACTTGGCGACCGTGCGGCGGGCGATGTCGACGCCGTCCTTCTTCAGGATATCCACAAGCGCGTCGTCCGAAAGCACGTCGTCGGGTTTTTCTTCGTCGATCATCTGCCGGATGCGGTCGCGCACGGATTCGGACGAATGTGCGTCGCCGCCGCCGGACGCGGCGATCGATGCGGTGAAGAAATAGCGCAGCTCGAACACACCGCGCGGCGTCAGCATATATTTGTTGCTGGTCACCCGGCTGACGGTCGATTCGTGCATGCCGATCGCGTCGGCGACGTTGCGCAGATTGAGCGGCCGCAGATGGCGGATGCCATGGAGCAGGAAGGCATCCTGCTGCCGCACGATCTCGGTGGCGACCTTGAGGATGGTCCGTGCCCGCTGGTCGAGGCTACGGGTGAGCCAGTTGGCGTTCTGCAGGCATTCCGCAAGGAACTCGCGGTCGCCCTGGCTTTTGGCCCGCTGCGACACCTGCGTGAAATAGATCTGGTCAACCAGCACCCGCGGCAGCGTGTCGGGATTGAGCTCGACCGTCCAGCTGCCGTCGCTGGCGGATTTCACCTCGACATCGGCGACGATCGTGTCCATCGCCCCGCCGGAGAAGGCCAGCCCGGGACGCGGGTCGAGCGCGCGGATCTCCGCCAGCATGTCGAGGAGATCCTCCTCGTCGACAGCACATATTTTTTTCAAGGCCTGGAAATCACGTCGCGCCAGCAGCTCCAGATTGGCGACAAGCGAACCCATGGCGGGATCGAGGCGGTCCCTCCGCCTGAGCTGCAGGGCAAGGCACTCGGCGAGGTCGCGGGCGAACAGACCGGGCGGGTCGAAGGACTGGCATGCCGACAGCACGTCTTCGATTTCGCCGGCGCTCGCCCCCAGCCGCTGGCCGATCTCGGCGATATCGCCTCGAAAATATCCTGCCTCGTCGAGATCGTCGGTCAACTCATAGGCGATCAGCCGTCTGGCCGGATCGGGAAAGCCGAAGGAGATCTGCTCGCCGACATGATCGCGCAAGGTGAGCCTGGTTGCCGCAACATCCTCGAGGTCGAAACCCTCGGCGTCGCCGCCTCCGCCGGTGCCCGCCGATTTCCATTGCGCGGCGAGATCCGGGCCGAGCCGTTCGCTTGTGCCGGGGTCGTCCGGGAAGACGTTCTCCAGCGACGTATCAAGCCGCTCCGAGATGGTTTCAGCCGTGACGGAGCCGGTGGCCTCGTACCAGTTGTCATCCGCCGCGCCGTCATCCCGGTCCTTCAGGACCTGGTCGGTCGCGGCGTCGTCCTGCGGCTCCTCGATGCGCTCGAGCAGCGGGTTGCGCTCGATCTCCTCGTCGACGAAGCGTTCGAGTTCGAGATGCGTGAACTGAAGCAGCTTTATCGACTGCATCAGTTGCGGCGTCATGATCAGCGACTGCGACTGCCGCAACTGCAATTTGGCCGACAATGCCATGTCCGGTCGTCTTGCTCCTCGCCGATACGCCGCCCGGAGGTCCGCCGCATACGGCGGCGGGACGGGACAGCCGGGCAATGAAACTGGCCCGGCTTTTGCTTGTCAAGCAGAACAGGTAAGGAAACCCTTTATCGGCAGGCCCGAACGCCGGATTTTTCTGAAAAGAGCCGCCGAAATCGCAGAAAATTGCGCAGCGCGTTACAATCAGAGCGTAAAGCTCTCGCCAAGATAGAGCCGGCGGACGTTCGGGTCGGCGATGATGTCGTCGGCGCTGCCGTGCTTCAGGATCTCGCCGCTGTGGATGATGTAGGCGCGGTCGATGAGCTTGAGCGTCTCGCGGACATTGTGGTCGGTGACCAGTACGCCGATGCCGCGGGTCGTCAGATGCCGGACCAGTTGCTGGATGTCGGCCACCGCGATCGGGTCGATGCCGGCGAAGGGTTCGTCGAGCAGCATGTAGTGCGGCCGGCTGGCCAGCGCGCGGGCGATCTCCAGACGTCGCCGCTCACCGCCGGACAGCGACATGGACGGGGCCTTGCGCAGGTGTGAGATGTGGAATTCCTCGAGCAGCGCATCGAGCGATTTCTCGCGCTCCTTGCGGCTGGTCTCCACCACTTCCAGCACGGCGCGGATGTTGTTCTCGACATTCAGGCCGCGGAAGATCGACGCTTCCTGCGGCAGGTAGCCGATGCCGAGACGGGCGCGGCGATACATCGGCATCGAGGTGATGTCGAAGCCGTCGATCTCGATCTTGCCCTTGTCGACGGGCACCAGGCCGGTGACCATGTAGAAGCAGGTGGTCTTGCCCGCGCCGTTGGGGCCGAGCAGACCCACCGCCTCGCCGGCGCGCACGCCCAGCGAGACGCCGTTCACCACCTGCCGGCCCTTGTAGCTCTTGGTGAGCCCCGTGGCGATCAGCGTGCCTTTCAGTTCGGCAGCATGCCGGCTCACCGCGGGTGCGGCGGGCGCAAAGCGGAGCCGTCCCGACAAGCGGGACAGCAACGAGTCTCCAGATGTCATCAGGGTTTCTGCGTACCGGGCGTGATCGTCATCTGGACGCGGTTGTTGCAGCCGTCGACCTGCGCGCGGCCGGTCTTCATGTCGACGGTGAGCTTGCAGCCTACAAGCGCGTTCTTGCCTTCGGAAAGCACGACCTCCTTACCCGAAAGCACGAGAATCTGGCTCGCCATGTCGAACGTGCCGCTATCGCCGGTGGCGACCTGAGCGTTGGACTTTATGTACACCTTATCCTGAACCTCGAGCCTGTCGATAGCGGCCGAACCGGTCGCCGCCGAGCCGGTGCCGTCATTGGCGTAGAACACCGTCATCTTGCCGGCCTTCATCAAGGTCGGCCCCTGGGTGACGTTGACGTTGCCGACGAACACTGCCTTGCTCTCGCCGTCGATGACCTCCAGGCGGTCGCTCTCGATCTGGATCGGCAGCCCGCTGTTGATGCTGAGGCCTTGCAGCCGCCCTGTTGCCGTCTTAGGCGCGGGCGCCGCTTCCTGTGCGTGAATCGACAATACCGGCAGCGCCAGCAATGCGAGCGCCGCGCAAGCGGACAGTCTGAAATGGTTCCCGGTCATGCCCTTACCCACCCTCATTGGCTCGCCATGTCTTTCTTCGGCAGCACTATATGCACCCGGACGCGCTTGTCGAAAACAACGACTTTCCCACGATCCTCGACCGACATCGTGTCGGAGGATATCGAGCCGCCCTTGTAGTGGATCTCCACGGGCTGGTCGCTGGACATGCGTCCCGCACCCATGTCCAGCAACGCCGAGGCCAGCCTGGCGACGGCGCCGTCGGACGTCGTGATATTAATCTCGCTCTTGATATCGAGAATGTTGGTCATGCGATCGAACAAACCGCGCGCGGTCTCGATCTTCGCCGACCTGGTCGCGTCGACCGGCACTGTCGCGGAAATCTCCTGCAACTCGACGACCGCGTCGTTGGCGATGTCCTGCACCGCGCGAAGCGCACTGACAGAATAGGGCCTGTTGTCGTTGGTGAAGCCTTCGAGCTTGGGGCTGGCCATCACCAGCTTGCCCTCGGAGACCGCCGTGTCCTCGGCGGTGATCTCCGCCAACGGCGTCGAGCGATACGACTGGAAGATGAAGATCGCGGCCATGATCAGCGCCAGCGACGGCAAGGCGATCTTCAGGACGCCGACGATGCGCGAATGGCGGGCGGCATTGTGGAACATGGCCGAACGCTCGGCCGCCGACCCGCCGGGGGCGACGATGGCCTGCGTGGATGCGTCCGTCGTGTCTGGCGATCGTGCCAACATTGCGTACCTGTCTCGTGTCGCGGCGCAAACCGTGCCCGTCGCGCCGGATCGCCAATTGACTGACCGCGATCAACGTGCCGAAAGCCACGAAATTATGGCCAACTGCTTGATACCGTTTCGGCCCTCCCCCTTCCGCAAGCGCGGAACGGACCGATGCGGGGACTTCATCCGAACGTTTGCAGGCTTGCGGCCGGCCCTCGATCTTGCGTACGCACCGGCGGCAAGCTTGTCGCAGTGCGCGGACATCAGCGCAATATGGTCATCTTTGAACGGATTGTCAGCCCTCCCTGGCGCCGGAAACCGGGGGCATCGACAGTTTTTCCTGACATTGCTAACCGTCGGTCAGCGCAATGCGCGGCATCCAAGGCGGTTGTGCCACTTTCTGATGCCAGGACCGGCCTAGCCCACCATCGTACCTGACGGACGGTCCTTGGCGAGCTTGCGGAATTTCCGGACCACGATGTCGCGTTTCAGCCGCGAGATATGGTCGATGAACAAGACGCCGTCGAGGTGGTCGATCTCGTGCTGGAGGCAGGTCGCCAGCAGGCCCTCGGCATTGACCTCGTGCTCCTTGCCGTCGAGATCCAGATACCGAACCCGGACGGAAGCGGGCCGCTCCACCTCGGCATAATAGTCGGGGATCGACAGGCAGCCTTCCTCGTAGACCGATCGCTCGTCGGCGCGTTCGACGATGACCGGGTTGATGAAGACCTGCGGCGCCTTCGGCTCGTCTTCCTTCGCGAGATCGATGACCAGCATGCGGATCGGTTCGCCGACCTGGATCGCGGCAAGCCCGATGCCGGGTGCGTCGTACATGGTGTCCAGCATGTCGTCGGCGAATTTGCGCAGCGGCGCATCGAAGCGCCCGACAGGTTTCGACACCAGGCGAAGCACCGGATCGGGGAGGATAATCAGCGGCTTGATCGACATGAGCTTCAGGTCTTGATGGGGGTTGGTTTCAGGTAATGGCTTGCGCGGAAGGCGTCAACGGGGGAGGCTCGACAAGCGTTCCTGCTTTGATCTGCAAGCGGGCGGCGAATCGGCTATCCTCGCAGGGATGACCGACCTCGCACAAATCCTCGACCAGCCGGTAGCCCAGTTCGGCGCGACGGTGGTGACCCTCGCCCATGCGCTGGCCGGGTTCGGGCTCCTGTTCCTGGTCTTGCTGGTGGCGCTCGTCGTCTCGCTGTGGCGCTCGGCCTCGGCGCGGGCGCTGGCCTCGGCGGACGCTGCCGACCATGCCCGCCGGACGGAGTTCCGGATGGCCGGCATATTGCAGGCGCAGGCCGAGATGCAGGGCCGCATGAGCACCGTGGCCGACGTGCTCGGCGCGCGGCAGGCCGAGCTCAACCAGTCGATCGGCCAGCGCCTCGACGCCATGACCGGCCGGATCGGCCAGACCATGGCGGAGCAGACCAAGTCGACGCACGAGAATCTTGCCCGCCTGCAGGAGCGGCTTGCGGTGATCGACACCGCGCAGAACAACATCCAGTCGCTGGCCGGGCAGGTCGTGCAGTTGCAGGCGATCCTGTCCAACAAGCAGACACGCGGCGCCTTCGGCCAGTCGCGCATGGAGGCGATCGTCGCCGACGGCCTGCCGCAGGGCGCCTATGCTTTCCAGGACACGCTGTCCAACGGCAATAGGCCGGACTGCACGGTGAAGATGCCGAACGGCGCGCCGCCGCTGGTCATCGATGCGAAATTTCCGCTGGAGGCGTGGAATGCGATCCGCGCCGCGGCTGAGGCCGACCAGAGCGGGGAGGCGCAGAGGGCGGCGCAGCAGGCGTTCCGCCGCGACTTCGACGTGCACATCCGGGCGATTTCGGAAAAATACCTGCTGTCGGGCGAGACCCACGACACGGCCTTCATGTTCGTGCCGTCCGAATCGATCTTCGCCGAGATCCATGAGAATTTCGAGGCGATCGTCCATCGTGCCCACAAGCTGCGCGTCGTCATCGTCTCGCCGTCGCTGCTGATGCTGTCGATCCAGGTGATCCAGTCGATCCTGAAAGACGCCTCGATGCGCGAGCAGGCGCATCTGATCCAGGGTGAGGTGGTGCGTCTGATGGAAGATCTTTCGCGCATGGACGAGCGCGTGCGAAAACTGCAGGCGCATTTCGGCCAGGCCAGCAGGGATATCGACGATATCCTCGTTTCGGCCGGCAAGGTCGCCAAGCGCGGACAACGGATCGAAGCCTTGGAGTTCGGCGATCCGCCGCAACCGGCTGCGGTGCCGATCGAGCCGGAGCGCCCACGCGGGGCGGAGAGCAAGACGGGTCAGCTGCGGCTGCGCGTGGTAGAGGACGGCTCGGTGTGATCCGAAGTTCACTGCGCGGCGCGGAGCATCTTGCGCGGCGGCAAAACTCCTGATTCATTTGGGACAGGATCAACAGGAGGATTGGAAATGGCCAAAGGTTCCATGCGACCGGGCAAGGAAGCCCGCAAACCCAAGAAAGACGCCAAGAAGCCGGCGGCGGCGCCGCTGCTGCATGCACCCGCCGTGCCGGCGATGAAGATCAAGGAAAAGAAATAATCCTCTTCCTGATCTCGCTCGTTGCTGAGGCCGCCTGGGTGATCGGGCGGCCATAAGACGTTTTTTTGCTCAGAGTTTCGCGGCGACTTCCGCGAGTTGGTCGGCGCACTGGCCCCAGCCTGCGTGGAAACCCATCTTTTCGTGCGCCTCGCGGTCTTCGGCCGTCCAGTGCAGGACGCGCGCCGTGTATTTCGTCTTATCAGGCCCCGCATCCTCGAAGGTGAGGATCACCGTCATGAACGGCTTTTCAGATGGTTCCCAGGCTTTGACGAAGGCGTCGGTGACGACGATACGCTCGTTCGGCACGACTTCCAGATAGACGCCACGGTTCGGAAACTCGCTGCCGTCCGGCCCGGCCATGACGATCAGGTTCGATCCGCCCGGCCGCACGTCGAGCTCGGCCTTGGGCGTCGTCCACGGCTTCGGCGCGAACCACAGCGGCAGGAGGTTTGCGTCCGTCCAGCAACGATAGACGTTTTCGCGCGGCGCATCGAGGATGCGGGTCAGCACCAGTTCGCTGTTGCCGGCGCACAGCGGTTCCGACAGGCACAGCCGATTATTTTGCGAGCCGTCCCGTACAGAACTACGGGTGCGGTGGGAGAATAGCTTCAATGGCTGGCGAGCCGCCCGGACGTTCCGCCGGCAGGATCAGACGTGCTTGCGGCCGCCGGCCGCACGAAACCAGTCGCCGGGTAGGGATACCACCCGTCCTGCCTCACCGGCTTGTGGTCGATGGCCACCCTTTTCGAGCGCCGGAAGGCGTCGAGGGCCTGGAGCCCGAGGCCGGAAGCCTTCCAGCCGCCGAAGGGCAGGGCGTCAGTGCGGAATTCGGCGGGGCGGTGCTCGACCTGCTCGGCCACCACGCGATGCGCCGGCGCTTGCGCGACAATGCCGCGACGATGGCTGCCCGGCCGGGGCGCGATCGCGCGGCGGAGGCGATCCTCGCGCTGCTGTGATCGGCCTTCGACGCCGCCAAACCTCTGCGCCGTATAAAAACCCGACACGCCGCCCTAGAGTGTCCTCGGCCAACTGCCATGTTGGTCGGATTGGCAAAGAGGTTTTCCATGGATCGACGCAGTTTCCTGATTGGCGCCGGCGCGGCGGTGGTGGCGGTGCGGTCGGCTGGCGCCCAGGATGGGTCTTCCGGGCTGACGGTGCTGGCAGACAAGGTGACCGCGACGGAAAAATCCGTGCCGGAAGGCGTCAATCGCCTCGTGACATTCGCCTACGATGCCGCACAACATCCGACACGGGGCGGGGCACGCTACCGTCTGAGCGATGCCGACGAGACCGCGCGCCATCCGCAGGCGGCATGGTTCAGCAGCGCGAATGGCCGGTATTTCCTTCTCGACGAAAATCCGGCCTCGCCGCTCATGCTCGGCGCTGTCGGCGACGGCGAGACGGACGATGCCGCGTCCGTGCAGGCGACGAGGGACTTCTGCGTCGCGGCAGGCCGGCCGATGTTGATCGATGCCTACTTCGCACATGTCGGAAAGCTGGTGCTGGACCAGCCGATCTCCATCCGCGGCATCGGCAGGGGCGGCTGCGGGCTCTATCTGGCGATCAATCGCGAGATTGAAGGCGTCAACATCCTCGCGTCCGGGGTGACGATCGAAGACATCGAGATCCGGACCCATATCCCGAAGTCCATCCAGAACGGGCAAGGCAGCTATGGAACCTGCATCACCATCGGCAAGGTGATCTACGAACCTGTCAGGAAAGACGGCAAGCTGGTGGCGCCGGAGCTTGTTACCGCAACGGCTTTGAGCCGGCTGAAGTTGACGCGCGCGGAAGGGTCCGCCGTCGGGCATGCCATCGCTTGTGTCGGGCGCATTTCCGGTGTCGTCGGCAACGACCTGCTCATCGAAGGAGCCTCGCCCAAGCACCCGCATGGCGATGCCGTCCTCGTGCATTGGGGGTCGTCGGGCGAGGATTTTCCGCTCGAGCCAGATGGCACCACCGTCAAGCCGCTGGTGATGCGCAGGGATCCGGAGGCGTTCACCTACCATCCCAACAACATACGGTTCGAAAACCTTCGCGTCCGCAACACCGGTCGTCTGACAGCAATCTCCGCCGCCTATGCCGTGCAGATCGGCAAGGTCGATTACGACGGACTGGACGACGGCGTGGCACGCAACGGCGCCCAGCTTCTCGACCTCGTGGTCGGCGATGACGGGGATCGCTATGCGCATCCCGACGACCAGGGGAAGGTCTTTTCCAACATAAGCCTGACCGATGTCATCGCCTACAACATTGCCGGCTCTGGCATCAACGCTCGCGCGCTCATCGACGTTTCCGGCTTCGGCACGTCGAAACAGGCGAACGATCCGAACACTGGTGCGCGGTATCTGGAGCAGCCACGTTGGAAAAACATCGAGATCGCCAATGTCCTTATGGAGTCCGATCTTTCGGACACCACCGAACTGATCAATGTGCGCAACTTCCTGGGCGACATCACCTTTCGCGATGTCCAGGCGATCGCCAAGGTCAGCCAGGGTGGGTTCAGCCTTCAGCAATGCGAGGGTAACCTTCGTTTCGAGAATTGCACCGTCAATGGCCGTACGCTCATCAACGACTGCGACGGGGTGGCGATGCGGGAGTGCCGGCTGGTCGGTTCGATGTTGCCGGTGCTTGCGATCAAGCTGAACTCCAGCAAGGGATTTATGCTCGGCGAGCGGGTAACCGGCGGCAAGACCGGCGTGGTCGGCCGGATCGCGGCAATCCCGGACGAGACGACGCTCAACGTGCAACTGATCGAGAACTGGGCTCCCTTCGTGGAAGGCGAGGATCTCGTCGGGTCCGTGCGCGGCCGGATCGTGTCGATCGCAACCCAGTCCAACGCGACGTTGACCGTGCACGGCGAGACGGTGGGCGCGTCGCTCGGCGCCGATCTGGAAGCAGGTGGAACCGTGATCACCGTCTCGTCGAAAGGAGCGAGGCCGGGCTTTCCACGCGCGGTCAAGATCGGCGACAAGATCTCCTATGACGGCGGCGTTCTCTACGTTGCCCGCTATGCGCCGGCGAACACCGCGAACATCGAGGTCACGCCGGCGCCGGCGTCGATGCGCGCCGGCGGCGCGCTGGCGCTGGAACGGCGCAGCCGCAACTTGCGCTTCGAGAATTGCGACGTCAGCGGATCGAGCCGGGCTATCGACATGCGCAATTGCAATGCCGTGGCCTTCGAGGGCGGGCGCGTGCGCGACGCCGGGCAGTATGGGATGCTGGTGGGGGAGGGCGCGGAGGTTTCCGTCGATGGCACAATCTTTTCCAACAACGGCTTGCGCCGCCTTCTGCCGCAGGATGCGACCTTGCCGACCAGGGACATCGCGGTTTCCGAGAACGCCTTGTTCGCAGGACGCGGCATCCGCTTCGAGGATAGCGGCCGCATCGTCAACAACGTCAGCGTCAACGAGGGCGCCCTGGGAGGTTCATTGCAGAACAGCATATTCGCCGGCCAGCCCATCAAGGGACCGCTCTCGATCCCCCGCACGCTGAAGAGCGGCGGCCGCTTCGCACTGGCCGAAAACAGGACGGCGGAGGGCGTTGCCTTGCAGGGCGACTAGCGCTTCCGCTTGCCCGAGTTGCGCGGGCTTCTATCAACGGCGGTCGACTTCGACCTCCGTTGGCATTAGACAGCCAAAGCCTGTGCCGCCAAGCGCGCATGGCGCATGACGTTCGAATTCTCAACGGGTCGGAGCCTGACCGGCAGGGCCGGCAATCACGACGTATCGATGCGTCCCGCCTCGCGGAGGACCATCACGTCTCGCGCCGTCATGAAATGGCCCGGCCATGCGATCGCCGGCGCCCGTTGCGCAAGACGCCCGTCCGGCCGCCCGTGAAAAAGCCGCTGCCCGGCAAAATCCCGCAAGCCGCCGAAGAAGAAGGCCAGCGCGCGCAGACAGCGGGCGAGCCGCAAAGCCTCGGCGCAACCATCGCCACCGAGTCCGTGAACCGTGGCCGGGGGCAAGGCAAGCGCGCCGCCGGCTTGCTCCCTGGCAAACGCCCGCGCCACGGCCTCGGCCGGCCGCAGGAACGACAGCACAAAAGCGCGAACCGGGAGCGGCAGGACGCAAAGGAACTGGGCCAGAACGGCAAGGCGAAGCAGCACGAGCGCGATGCGGTTCAGCGTCTCCTGCTCCTTTTCGCGTTCGGCGTAGTCCATTCCGGCCTCCGTTCAACGTACACAATAGCAAAGAGACGGAAAAAATCAAGGAAATAATTCCTATCTCGTTTGGTGTCGTCTTGCATCGCCTTGGACGAGGGCGGAACCGGTGGTCGGAATCAGAAGCCTCTGGTGTTAGCTCGCACGGCCCAGCGCAAGAGCGGATCCCGTGAACGGTAGCACCAGTTTATAACCCTTCGGCGGTGGGGTGATCGGTGTGGCCGCGGCGGTGCCGAACTGCGTGACGCCCAGCCCGAGATGGTGTGCCAGATCGTAGCTGCGGCCGCCGAACTCGAACGGCGTGCTGGCAACCAGTCGCGCCGAGAACACGTTGGTGCCCACCACCGATGCGGTCTTCCTGCCGACGGTGGCGTCGACGGTCGTGCCCACGACCATGCTGGTCCGGCGGAAGGTGGCGATGCATTCGCCCTCGGCGAACGAGGTCGGATCGCGATAGCTTCCTGCCGGCTGGCGCTGCAGGTACAGCGAGAACGCGCCCACGGGATCGAGCCCCAGCTTGAGCGCGCCATTTTTCATTTCCGGTGCCTTGAAGGGTTTTGCGGCGAAGGTGAAATGCGCCGTCTTCTCCGAGGGACTGTCGTTGAAGAGCGGCGCCTTGATGAAGGGCAGATGCAGGAAATAGCCGTAATCGGCGAGAGTATCGTCGACACTGGCCTGGTAGAAGCGGCCGGTGGCATACCAGGCGAGCTCGGCGGGAAGCAGGGCGGTCATGAACGCGTCCTCGTCTGCGTGGCCGCCTGCTGCCGCGACCCATGGAGTGACCAATAGCGCGATGCACGGCTTGCGGATAGGGCGCGCCCGGCTCGCGCGTGGCCTCAGCCCATCTTGCGATACAGGAAATAGCGGTCGGCCGGCACGCCTTCGCAAAGCGGCAGGGGCAGCAGCGCGGCATGGTCGAGCGGCAGGCCGCTGACGACGATGCCGCCGGGCTGGAGCAGGTCGACGGCAAGGCCGGGCAGCCATTCCTGGGTCTTCAGGTCGAGCTCTTCGATGCCGGTGCCGATGTCTGCATGGACGAGCGCGGCGCCGATGCCGGAGAAGCCGGCGGCCGTCACCCGGATCTCGCCGATCACGAGGTCGCCTTCGGGCGGCACCGAGCTCGGATGAGCGCCCAATGCCCGGTCGAAGGCGATGATCCGCCTGCCCGGGAGGCGTTCGCGGATATGGTCATAGGTGCGTCCGTTGCCGAGCCCGAGTTCGAGGATCGGCCCCTGCATGCTTTCCACCTCGGCGCAGACCATATCGAGCACGAGGCGCTGCGCCGTCATGCGGCGGATGAAGCTTTCGAGGCGGCTCATGGGCGTGCTCCAGGCATGCGGGCCGCCGGAAATGTCTTCCTCGTGGAAATAATCATCGTCTGGCTACACCCCACCTCGCGCCGCGCGCGGCAGGTAGCGTTCGATCAGTTCCTCGACATGGTCGTTGCGCTTGCGGGCCGTTTCGCCGCCCATGACCACGACGACGAGCTTGCGGCCGTCGCGGTTGACCGAGGTGACGATGTTGAACCCGGAAGCGCGGACGTATCCGGTCTTGATGCCGTCGACGCCTGACACACGGCCGATGAGGTCGTTGTGCCCGCGCACCAGGCGGCCCCGATACATGAAGTTCTGATCGGCGAAATAGGCAAACTGCGCGGGGAAACGCTTGCGCAGCGTCAATCCGAGCAGCGCCATGTCGCGGGCCGTGGTCCGCTGCTCCGCGTCCGGCAAGCCGGAGGCGTTGCGGAAGGTCGTGTTGCGCATGCCGATCGAACGCGCCTTGGCGGTCATCATCTCGGCAAACTGTTCTTCCGTTCCACCCAGATATTCGCCGACGGCGACGGCAACGTCATTGGCGGATTTGGTGACCAGCGCGCGGATCGCCGAATCGGCGTCGATCGTGTCGCCTGGCCGGAAGCCGATCTTTGTGGGTGGACGCCGCGCGGCGTATTCGGAAACGGGAATCTCGGTTGCGGCCGTCACGCGCCCCTGCTGCATCGCCTCGAACAGCAGGTAGAGGGTCATCATCTTGGTCAGCGACGCGGGATAGCGCGGGGCGCTTGAATCGACCTCGTAGAGCACGCTGCCGGTGCTGCCGTCGACGACGATCGCCGCATATTTGGCCGACATCGGCGTCGTAATCGGCGCGAGCGACGGCGGCGCGACCTCCAATGTGTTTGTTGTCGAGCAGGCGCCGAGCGCCAGTATGAACAGAAGCATCGCCGCTGCCCGGAACGGCGCCGTGATCGACATTCTCAACTGCCTGCCTGAAACCGATTGCCCGACCGCCGGCCGCGTCGCGAAGCAGCCGCGCGGAAACTACCGCAACTCATGCCGTTCCCGCAACGCGCATCACGGGATTGTTTGCCGACGGCTTTCATGCCGGTATTCGGGCCACGTCGGGCTGTCACCGGTGCCGCCCATCCCGCGTGAGCGCACATCAGCGGTCAAGGACTTCGCGCATCTTGACGGCGAGTTCGTCGATGGTGAACGGCTTGGCGATGAAGTCGACGCCGTGATCGAGCACGCCATTGTGGACCACCGCATTCTTGGTGAAGCCGGTGGTGAACAGCACCTTCAGGTCGGATCGGGTCTGGCGCGCCAGTTCGGCGAGTTTGCGGCCATTGGTGCCCGGCATGATCACGTCGGTGAACAGCAACGCGATGCCGGGATTGTCGGCCAGCAGCGCCAGCGCCTGATCGGCGCCGCCGGCATGGATGACCGTGTAGCCGAGGTCGCGCAACGCGGCGACGGTGCCGACGCGGACGCGCTCGTCGTCTTCCACCACCAGCACCAGTTCGGTCGGCTGCTTGACCATGGCCGGGGTCTTCGGCTGCTCCGCCAATTGCTGCTCGCCGAAATAGCGCGGCAGGTAGATCTTGATCGTCGTGCCTTCGCCCGGCTCGGAATAGATCTTTACATGGCCGCCGCTCTGCTTGACGAAGCCGAACACCTGGCTGAGGCCAAGGCCGGTGCCCTTGCTGACCTCCTTGGTGGTGAAGAACGGGTCGAAGGCACGCTCGGCAACCTCCGGCGGCATCCCGGTGCCGGTGTCGGTGACCGCGACGAGCACGTATTGGCCGGTCGGCACCTCCGCATGCTGCTCGGAGTAGCGTTCATCGAGATGACAGTTGGCCGTCTCGATGGTCAGCCGCCCGCCTTCGGGCATGGCGTCGCGCGCGTTGACGGCAAGGTTGAGGATCGCGTTCTCGAGCTGGCTGGTGTCGGCGAAGGTCCGCCACAGCCCGCCGCCCAGCACAGTCTCGATGTGGATGGGCTCGCCGAGCGTGCGCCGCAGCATGTCCGACATGCCCGTCAACAGACGGTTGGCGTCGATCACCTGCGGCGCCAGCGGCTGCTGGCGCGAAAAGGCGAGCAGCCGGGCGGTGAGGTTGGCGGCGCGGCTCGCCGCATCCGTCGCCGCCTCGACGAATTTCTCGATGTCGGTCTCGCCGCGCTTCAGCTTGCGCTGCGCAAGGTTCATCGCGCTCATGATCACGGCCAGCATGTTGTTGAAATCATGCGCGATGCCGCCCGTCAGCTGGCCGATGGCCTCCATCTTCTGCATCTGCCGGATCTGCGCTTCCGCCGCCTGGCGGGTCGCGATTTCTTTCTCCAGCCTGGCGTTGGTCTCCGTCACCTGCGTATGCGCCGAGACCAGATCCTCCAGCCGGCGCCGCGCCGTCAGGATGCCGAAGGCGGCCATGGCGAAGACGCCGACCAGCGCGAGGATGGAGACGAGCCGCATCCAGTCGTCCAGCCTCTCCGCGTTGCCCAGGCGCCGTTGCAGCAAGGCATTCTCGTCGCGGCGAATGTCGGCGATGATCGACCGGACCCTGTCCATGGCGAGCTTGCCGCGGTCGCTGCGCACGATCTCCATGGCGCTCGTCGCGTTGCGTCGGTCGTAGAACGCAAGTGTCTCGGACATCTCCGTCAGCTTATCGCGGATAGCCGAATTCAGGGCTTCGACCTGTTCGCTGCGCGCCTTGCTGGATGCGGCGGCCGTGCGGACAGAATCGAGTTCCTTCGGCAGCGAGGCGAGCGCTACGGCGTAGGGATCGAGATACGGGCGCTCGCCGGTAAGCAGGTATCCCCGCTGGCTGGTCTCGGCATCCTGCATCAGGCTGAGGACGGTTACGATATGGCGCTCGAACTCGAAGGTTCGCAACACTGCGGCGTTGTCCTGCCGCTGTCTCTCGATCAGCACCGACCGCGCTGCCACGACGGCCGCAAGCACGGCGAAGCCGGCGACCAAGGGAACAAGCTGGGCCCTCAAGGCCTTGCGCAGGCGCGCGATCATGAATGCGATGCTTCCGGAGAGTTTGAAACCTGCGCCTTCGTATCAGCGAATGCGGGCGATGCAAATTGCCATGCGTTCGCGCTGACGAAGACCTCTTTCCGGTCTGGCTCGACATGCGGTACTTTGGCGAGGTGCATCGGAGTATTTATTTCTGGGAGGGTTGCATGTCGGAAATCGCCAAGCTCGCCGCCACGATCTTCAAGCGGGCCGGCGGCCGGCAACGCTTCGTCGTGGCCGTCGCCGGCCCGCCCGGCAGCGGAAAATCGACGCTTGCGGAGCGGCTTGGCGAGCTTTTCCCCGAGGGTAGCGCCGTGGTGGTGCCGATGGACGGATTCCACTTCGACGACATCGTGCTCAACCAGCGCGGGCTGCGCCCGCGCAAGGGCGCTCCCGAGACCTTCGATTTCCATGGTTTCGAGGCGCTGTTGAAACGCATCCGCGACAACAGGTCGGAGATCGCCATCCCGGTCTTCGACCGGTCGATCGAATTGTCGCGCGCCGGCGCGGCGATCATCGCGCAGGATGTCAAGTTCGTGCTGGTGGAAGGCAACTACCTGCTGCTCGACGAGGAGCCCTGGACCAGATTGGGCGGCCTGTTCGACTTTTCGATCTATGTCGATGTCGAGCGCGACGAACTCGACCGCCGGCTCCAGAAGCGGTGGGACGAGCACGGCAAGACGCAGGCCGATGCGCGCGCCTGGATCGATTCCAACGATATGCCGAACATCGACCGCGTGCTGTCGCGCCGCCGTGCCGCCGATCTGGTGATTCGTCCTTAACCGCGTTTCGTCCGAAATCCCTGCGTTTGCGCGCTTCCGCGGAACCGAATGCCGTCAGGGGCATTTAGCCGCAATCGTATCGGAGGGAATGAACATGGCAACATCAGCAAAGACTTCCGCCGCAAAGCCGGCAAAGGGATCGAAGGCGTCGTCCGCGAAGTCGGAGGGCAAGCCGCTCGAGGCCAAGACCGGCGCCGGCGCGGCGATCGCCGCGCGGTCGAAGGATGCGGCGGGCAGCAAGAAGCCGGACACCAAGTCCGGGACGAAGGCAGCCGGTGCCAGCAAGTCCGCCACTGCCAGGTCGACGCCCTCCACGACAAAGGCATCAGCCAAATCGGATAAGTCGCCGGCGCCCAAGGCGGCGCGAACGAAATCCACCGAGACCGCCGCCAAGCCATCGATTGCCAAGCGTGTGATTCGCAAGGTCAAGTCGGCGGCCGGTGAGGTGGTTTCGCTAGCGGGATCAGTCGTCGGCGTCGGCAAACATTAGCCGGGCGCCGTCCGGGATCGCTCTGAGGCAGAGGGACCGGCTACCGCACCTCGTGCAGGAGCCGTTCCGGGTATTACGGCCTGGCCGGAATGTTCAGGCCCTTCTGGCTTGCCGGCCTTGCCAGCCCGGCGTCGAGCCAGCGGTTGACGTTGGCGAAACTGTCCATATCCAGCAGTTCGCCGGCTTCGTAGAACACTTTGAGCGTCCGCACCCAGCCGAGCATGGAAACGTCGGCGATGGTGTAGTCGTCGTCCATGATCCATTTCCGGCCAGTCAGCCGGGTTTCCAGCACGCCGAGCAGGCGCTTCGATTCGTCGCGATAGCGCTCTAGCGGGCGCTTGTCGGCGATGTCCTTGCCGGCGAATTTGTAGAAGAAGCCGAGCTGGCCGAACATCGGGCCGATGCCGCCCATCTGGAAGAACACCCACTCGATCGTCTCGTAGCGTCGGGCCGCATCCACAGGCAGCAGCTTGCCGGTCTTCTCGGCGAGATAGAGCAGGATCGCGCCGGATTCGAACAGCGCCAGCGGCTTGCCGCCGGGTCCATTAGGATCGACGATCGCCGGGATCTTGCCGTTCGGGTTGAGCGACAGGAAATCCGGCGTCCAGGTCTCATTCTTCATGATGTTGATCAGATGCGCCTCGTAGGGCAGGCCGATCTCCTCCAGCGCGATCGACACCTTCACGCCGTTCGGCGTCGGGAACGAATAGAGCTGCAGCCGTTCCGGGTGCTGCGCCGGCCAGCGGGCGGTGATCGGGAAGGGAGACAGGTCGGTCATGAAATTCTCCGTAAATGGCAAGGTCGTTCGGCTGCCGGCGGCGGCTGGGTCGCGCGGAAAGTAGGAAGCGGAACAGCGCCTGTCGAGAAGCCGCCGACGTCTCTTTTGAGGCGATCCGCGCGAAGGTGCCTCAGATTGCCTTCAGGGCGATGACGGCATTGGTGCCGCCGAAGGCGAAGCCGTTGCTGATCGCTGCGCGGACCTTGCGCTCGCGCGCCACGTTTGGCGTCACATCGAGGTCGCAGTCGGGATCCTTCGTCGTATAATTGGCTGTGGGCGGAATGATGCCGTCGCGGATCGCCATCACGCAGGCGATCAACTCCAGCGCGCCCGACGCTCCCATGCAATGCGCATGCATGGATTTGGTCGACGAGACGGAGAGCTTGTCGGCATGCGCGCCGAAAACCCGGCGGATTGCCTGTGTCTCGATCTGGTCGTTGGCTTTCGTGCCTGTGCCGTGCGCGTTGACATAATCGATGTCTTCCGGGGCGAGCCCTGCGTCGGCAAGGCAGAGCCGCATCGCCGAGGCAGGTCCTTCGACCGTCGGCGCGACGATGTCGTTGGCGTCGCCGGACATGCCCGCGCCCGCGAGTTCTGCCAGGATGGGCGCACCGCGCGCTTTGGCGTGCTCGTAGGTTTCCAGCACCGCCACACCGGCGCCTTCGCCGATGACCAGCCCGTCACGGTCGGCGGAGAAGGGACGGCATGTGTCGCGCGCCAGCGCCCGCAGCGATTCCCAGCTTTTGAGCACGCCGAAGACCAGAGAGGCGTCCGTGCCGCCTGCCAGCATGATATCGGCGCGGCCGAGGCGGAGCTGGTCGGCGGCCGTGGAAAATGCGTGATTCGAGGACGCGCAGGCGGACGTGACCCCGAACACCGGTCCGCGCAGCCGATAGGCCATGCTCACCTGGCCGGCGGGCGCTCCGGGCATGATCTTTGGCACCGTGAAGATGCCGACGCGGTTACGCTTTTCCGCGTAGACCTGGTAATAAGCATCGTCGGCGGTCGCAGCCCCGTAGATGCCGGTGCCGATCACCGCACCGGTGCGAGGTTCCCGCGCCTCGTCTATCTCCAGCCCAGCGGAGCGGATCGCTTCGCCGGCAGCGATCGTTGCCAGCAGGCTGAAACGATCCATGGTCGCGACCTGCTTGCGGTCGAGATCGTGCGGCGGCAGTTCCTTGACCTCGGCGCCGATGCCGTTCTTCAGATTGTCGAGCGGGACCGTCGTGATCGGGCCGATGGCGGAGCGTCCTTCGCGCATCGCTTCCCACATGGCCGGCACGTTGGTGCCCAGCGCGCAAAGCCCGCCGATGCCTGTGATGACGATGCGCTGCCGCGGCATGTCAGCCTTTTTTGGCGATCAGGACGCGGACGGCCTCGACGATGTCGCCGACATTGGAGAGCTTGCTCCAGGCTTCCGCCGTGTTCATCTCGACCTCGATGTCGTAGGCCTCCTCGAGGTCGAAGATGATCTCGGTGAGTTCCAGCGAGTGGATGCCGAGGTCGCTGAGATCGGTCTCCGGCGTGATGGTCCCGATCTCGGGGTCCGCATGAGCCTTGATCTTGCCGATGATGTCCTGAGCAAGTTGATCCATAGAGCCTTCCCGTCCCGTGCGCCCTTGTATCGGACGCTGGCGTGCCTGAGTGCCTTTGAAAAGTCTGTCCGCGATGAGAGTCACCGCTTCGGTGGCACGAATTTCATCCTCTATAGGAACCGACGCCTGCAAGGCAACACGGCAGTCTGAATCGGCGCTCTCGACTTTGCCGCGGCCCTGCTTAAGCTCGCGCGTCATGACCATCGCATTTTCCCCGAGGATCGACGAGGCGGACCGGTTGAAATCGCAGCGCGTCTCGGCGCGCGGGGCGATTTCAGCGCACTTCCGCGACGGCCGCACCCGCCTCGCGAATCTCGCGCAGGAGGGGGCCGCCAAGATAAGGATGCCGCGCGCCGACGCCGATCCGCTGGAGGCGATCCTCATCAACACCGCCGGCGGGCTGACTGGCGGCGACCGCCTGGGCTGGACCGCGGAAGCCGGGACGGATGCCTCGATGGTCGTCACGACGCAGGCGTCGGAGAAGGTTTATCGCGCATCCTCGGGGCATGCCGAGGTCGCTGTCCGGCTTTCGGTGGGCGAGAGCGGCCGAATCGCCTGGTTGCCGCAGGAAACCATAATGTTCGACCGCGCCGCCTTTTCGCGCCGCCTCGACGTCGATCTGGCCGATGGGGCGACGGCGCTGATCGCCGAGGCGACGGTGTTTGGCCGGAGCGCCATGGGCGAGACCGTCGAGCGCGGCATGTTCCGCGACCGCTGGCGGGTCTCCCGCGCCGGCCGTCTCATCCACGCCGAGGATTTCGCGGTTGGGCCGGATGTGCGCTCGGCGCTTTCCGGACGCGCCGCGCTTGGCGAATCGGCGGCGATGGCGACTGTGCTTGTCGTCGGCGTCGATGCCGAAAGCTGGCTTGACCGCGTGCGCGAAATCATCGGTGATGACGGCGGCGCCAGCGCCTGGAGCGTCGGCGGGACTGGCAAGCTTCTTGCGAGGCTCCATGACGGGAACGGATATGGCTTGAGAAAGCGGCTGGTGCCGCTTCTCGGCCTGCTCAACGGACGGGCAGGCCTGCCCAAATGCTGGTCACTATAGGGGAAATTCGCAGGCATGAATCTGACGCCTCGGGAAAAGGACAAGCTGCTGGTCGCGATGGCGGCGATCGTCGCGCGCAAGCGGCTGGAGCGCGGCGTGAAGCTCAACCATCCGGAGGCGATCGCGCTGATCACCGATTATGTGGTCGAAGGCGCGCGTGACGGCCGTTCAGTCGCCGACCTGATGGAGGCCGGCGCGCATGTCGTCACCCGCGACCAGGTCATGGAAGGCATCGCCGAGATTATCCACGACGTGCAGGTCGAGGCGACGTTTCCGGACGGCACGAAGCTGGTAACCGTTCACGAACCGATCCGGTAGGAGGTGAAATGCTGGAATTGCGCCCCAATTGCGAATGCTGCGACCGCGATCTGCCGCCGGATTCTGACCGCGCCCGCATTTGCACCTTCGAATGCACTTTTTGCTCCGATTGCGCTGCAAACGTGCTCGGCGGCGTCTGCCCGAACTGCGGCGGCAATTTTTCGGCCCGGCCGATCCGTCCGCCGGCAATGCTGAAAAAATATCCGGCCTCTACCAAACGCGTGCTGAAGGCCGAAGGCTGCCAGCCTGTCGGCAAAGCCGCCTGACCGACCGAAGGAGACGACATGATCCCCGGCGAAGTGATCACCGCCCCTGGCGACATCGAGCTGAACAAAGGTGCGGCCACGGTGACGGTGAAGGTAGCCAATACCGGCGACCGCCCGATCCAGGTCGGCAGCCACTATCATTTCTTCGAGACCAACGAGGCTCTGCGTTTCGACCGCGACAAGGCGCGCGGCATGCGGCTGGACATCGCCGCCGGCACCGCGGTCCGCTTCGAGCCGGGGCAGGAGCGCGATGTGATGCTGGTGGCGCTCGGCGGCAAGCGCGAGGTTTTCGGCTTTCAGCAGAAGGTCATGGGCAAGCTGTGAGGCCCGGGGACGGCCTTCCGCCAACTTATCCCGCCACGCGGCAAGGGGCACAAAAATCTCCCCGGCGCGCGGCCATGGTCCGCCTAGTTGGCGGGTGGTTTGGCGGCCGCATAGATGATCAGCCTTGCCGGTTCCTTGAACTCGACGGCCAGCACGTCGCGCGGCATGATCTGACGCGAATTGATCGCATGATAGATCATGGCATTGCCCTCGATCTCACCGCGAAGAGCATCGATAGGGTCCTGATTGGCCTTGATCTTCGCCTCGATCTCCGGTGGAGGGCCGCCTTCCGTCAGCGACGCATCCGGCAGGAAGACGATGTCGACGCTGTCCAGCGCGGATGCCTTGCGCACCGCCGCTATGTTCTCCGGCGTCTTTTCGATCGCGGCGATGATACGCTGCGGTTCCGCCTCGGCGCTCACCTGCTCTTCATCGACCTGCGATCCGATGATCTTTTCGACGGCCGCAGGGTCGTTCAGTCCCTGAGCCAGCGCCTCGCCGCCGCCAAAGGCGATGGTGGCCGAGAGCAGGATCACCCTGCCGGGTACTTCCCAGTTTTTGCGAATGGTCACTCTAAATCTCCCCTGCGATACGCACGACGCAAGAATCCGGCTAACTACCCAACGCGGCGGGGGAGGTTTGGTTTCAATTTTCCCCGGCGACGCGTTGCGCCGGGGTCTGCTTGGCGGGTGTTACGGCTGGTCGTCGAGCGGCGGAAGGCTGCGCAGATAAAGCACGATGGCGTCGATATCTTCCGGCGTCGCCTGGGCCAGGAAAGGGTAAGGCATCGGCGGCAGCATGGGCGAGCCGTTGGGCCGCACGCCCTTGGTGATCATCGCCTTGAGTTCCTCGTCGCTGTAGCGGGCGATTCCGTCGTGGCTCGGCGTGAGGTTGGCGGCGACCGACGTGCCCCAGGGGCCGTGGAACTCGAAACCGCCGCGCCCGAGCGCGGTATCGACCATCGGCCCTTGCGGCCCCATCGGCGTGTGGCACTCCATGCAATGCGAGATCGGGCCGGCCAGATAGGCGCCGTATTCGATCGAGACGCCGCGCTCCGGCGCCTTGACGCTCTCGATCGGGGGACCGTAGGCCGGCGGCAGTTGGATGCGGTAGACCGAGGCAGGGGTCTTGTTGTCGACCGCCGGAACCGTCCGCAGGAAGGCGACGATTGCCGCGAGATCCTCGTCGCCGAGACCCTTGTACATGCTGAAGGGCATGGGCGGGCCGATCAGGCTGCCGTCGGGGCGAATACCTTCACGGATCGCCTTGGCGAGTTGGGCGTCGCTCCATTTCGACACCTCGCCGCCGGGCGTGATGTTCGGGGCATAGGCGGTGAACAGCGGATTGTCGTCGACCAGTCGCCCGCCCAGTTCCTGCTCGGCGGCGAAGCCATCGGGTCCGAGCGGCGTGTGGCAATTTCCGCAACCGGCCGGACCGCGAACCAGATATTCGCCGCGCTCCAGCAAGGTTTCGGCGCTGGCCGCCGTCATGAAGGACAAAAACGAAAGCGCGGCAAGGGCTGGCTTCAGGCTGGCCATGGCGATTCCTTCGGGGAAGACGGGATGGAGGGCGCTGCGACGATGCGCGGCACGTTGCCGCGCCGTCTTGCCGCCGTCAATATGCTTGGCGGTTCGGGAAGGTTGTCGAAGAATACTTTTCGAACCTTGGTTATCCATCGTCAAAACTTGACTGGCGTCAGCAACAATCTGGCGTGCGCGCTTGCTGCCTGACGCTGCGGCGCGGCGTAAACTTGGCACGGAGCAACGATAAGACCGCACCCCGACAAGGGTGCGATCAGCAGAAACGGAGGAAACGATGAACGTTCAAAGTTACGAAGGCGGATGCCAGTGCGGTGCGGTGCGTTTTGCCGCCAATGCCGACCTGTCGAGCACGGTCACCTGCAACTGCTCGCGCTGCGGCCGGCTGGGCAGCATCCTGGCCTTCACGCCGGAAAGCGAATTCACGCTGAAATCCGGCGAGGACAGCCTGACCGAATATCTGTTCAACAAGCACGTCATCCATCATTTCTTCTGCAAGGTCTGCGGCATCCAGCCGTTCTCGCGGGCGAGCCGCCCGGACGGCGCGAAGATGGTCGCGCTGAACATCCGCTGCCTCGACGGCGTCGATCCCGACGCGTTCAGTCCGACGAAGTTTGACGGGAGAAGCCGATGAAGGAAGATTTCGCCGTGATTGCTTTCAGCCATAGTGCGCCTTACTTTCCGGGTAGGAAGTAAGGAGTTCCAAGATGCCCATAGCGTCCGCAAAGGTAACGTCAAAGGGTCAGATTACCCTTCCGGCCAAACTGCGCGAACAACTTGGGATCAAGCCGGGCGACCGGCTGGATTTCGAGCGTAACCGCGACGGCAAGGTGGAACTGGTCGCGCGAACCGAGAGGCTTGAGGATCTGGCGGGTATCTTGCGCCGTGACGGTCCTCCGCTGACGGACGAAGAGATCGTCGAGATGGTCCACCAAGCTCGAGCCGAGATGGGCCAGCGAGTGCTTGACCAGCTTGAGCGCTATCGAAAATGATCGGGCTCGACACCAACGTGATCGTCTCCTGGCTTGAAAACGGGGATAGAGGTCTTCTGCCACCGTCAGAGCAGTATCGAGTGAGCCACGTTGCCCTGCTTGAACTGGAATGGGTTCTTTCGGCTAGACTTGGCTATCCCAAGGACAAGACCGTCGCCACGATCAAGCGGCTGATTTCCGTATCGAACGTCGAGCTCGACCGGCCCGAGGCCGTCAACGCAGCGCTCGAGGATTACGGCCGCGGCGGAGCCGACTTTGGCGACTTTTTGATCGCGCGCGACAATCTGGCCGCGGGCTGCACGACCACCCTGACGCTCGACGCTAAAGCCGCGCGCAAGACCGGATTCACACTCGCACGGAGTTGACAGATGCCCGCAAGACTCTCCCGCTCCGCCTATGCCCAGATGTTCGGCCCGACGGTCGGCGACAGGGTGCGGTTGGCCGACACCGAACTGTTCATCGAGGTCGAGAAGGACCTTTGCACCTATGGCGAGGAGATAAAATTCGGCGGCGGCAAGGTGATCCGCGACGGCATGGGCCAGAGCCAGGTGACGCGGGCCGGCGGCGCGGTCGATACCGTCATTACCAACGCGCTGATCGTCGACCACACCGGCATCTACAAGGCCGACATCGGACTTAAGGACGGTCGCATCCACGCGATCGGCAAGGCCGGCAACCCGGACACGCAGCCCGGCGTCACCATCATCGTCGGCCCCGGCACCGAGGCGATCGCCGGCGAAGGCAAGATCCTGACGGCCGGCGGCTTCGACGCGCATATCCACTTCATCTGCCCGCAGCAGATCGAGGAAGCGCTGATGGCCGGCATAACCACCATGCTCGGCGGCGGCACCGGCCCGGCGCATGGCACGCTGGCCACCACCTGCACGCCCGGCCCGTGGCACCTGGCGCGCATGATCCAGTCCTTCGACGCCTTTCCGATGAACATCGGACTATCGGCCAAGGGTAACGCCTCGCTGCCGGCAGCACTTGAGGAGATGATCCTCGGCGGCGCCTGTGCGCTGAAGCTGCATGAGGACTGGGGCACGACGCCGGCGGCGATCGACTGCTGCCTTTCGGTCGCCGACGACTATGACGTGCAGGTGATGATCCACACCGACACGTTGAACGAAAGCGGCTTCGTCGAGGATACGGTGAAAGCGATCAAGGGCCGCACCATTCATGCCTTCCACACCGAAGGCGCCGGCGGGGGGCATGCGCCGGACATCATAAAAGTCTGCGGCCTGCCCAACGTCATCCCGTCGTCGACCAACCCGACCCGGCCCTATACGAAAAACACGATTGCCGAACATCTCGACATGCTGATGGTCTGCCACCATCTGTCGCCATCGATCCCGGAGGACATCGCCTTCGCCGAAAGCCGCATCCGCAAGGAGACCATCGCGGCCGAAGACATCCTCCACGACCTCGGCGCCTTCTCGATCATCTCCTCCGACAGCCAGGCAATGGGTCGTATCGGCGAAGTGCTGATCCGCACCTGGCAGACCGCCGACAAGATGAAGCGACAGCGCGGGCGGCTGAAGGAGGAGAGCGGCGACAACGACAATTTCCGGGTGCGCCGCTACATCGCCAAATACACGATCAATCCGGCCATCGCGCATGGCCTGTCGAAGGAGATCGGCTCGGTCGAGGTCGGAAAACGCGCCGACCTGGTACTGTGGAACCCCGCTTTCTTCGGCGTGAAACCCGATATGGTGCTCATCGGCGGCATGATCGCCGCCGCCCCGATGGGCGACCCCAACGCCTCGATCCCGACGCCGCAGCCAGTGCATTACCGGCCAATGTTCGGCGCCTACGGCAAGGCGATGACCAATTCCTCGGTCACTTTCGTCTCCAAGGCTGCACTGGATGCCGGCCTTCGGGACAGGCTTGGCGTCGACAAGAGCATGATCGCGGTGGAGAACACACGGGGCGGCATCGGCAAGCATTCGATGAAGCTCAACGACGCCACGCCGCATGTCGAGGTCGACCCGGAGACCTACGAGGTGCGCGCCGACGGCGAGCTGCTGACTTGCGAGCCGGCGACCGTGCTGCCGATGGCGCAGCGGTATTTTCTGTTCTAGACTCGGCGCATGGAAAAGGTCCTCGGGAAACCACAAGACTCGCTCTACGAGCGTGATTTTTACGCTTGGACGCAGGAACAGGCGGCGAAGCTTCGCGCGCGCACTCACAACGACATCGACTGGGAGAATCTCGCCGAGGAGATCGAGAGCGTGGGGAGGAGCGAGAGGAAAGAAATCAGAACGCGCCTGGCGCTCCTGATCCATCACTTGTTGAAATGGCAGTTCCAGCCCGGACGGCGGAGCGAAAGCTGGCGCATTACGATCAGCGAGCAGAGGACCTGGATTCCATCCGGCATCGAGGACAGTCCGAGTTTGAAAGACTATCCGGAGGAAATCTTCGAGAAAGCGTATGCGGAGGGTAGGCGCAAGGTGATCAATGAAACGGGCCTCTCCGCAAAGACCTTTCCCACCGAACCACCGTTCTCAATCGCTGAAGCCCTGGACGACAGGTTTTGGCCGGGAGAAGCGTTGCAGCCTTGGGATGTTTTGCGAGACTGATCAACGTGGATTTATGCCGACCAAGCCCGTCAGGTTGCCGCCTAGGGCGAAGTGCGAACCGGCGACCGTGCTGCCGATGGCGTATCGGTATTTTCTGTTTGATGGCCGGAAATTGGTCAACCGAACCGCATGCGGTTTGTCCCGCTGCGTTGCCCGATCATTTTTAACGTGAGGGCTCCAATGCAGGCGTCAAACCCCGGTTGACTTGGCATTGTTCTACATCGGGTGCATGATTATCCCATGAACAAGCATTTGTGGAAATCACAGCTGACGCCCTATGAGGCGGACTATGCTCTGTGGTGCGCCGAGCAGGGCGCGATACTGCGCGAGGGGCGGCTTTCCGACATCGACCGCGAGAACCTTGCCGAGGAGATCGAGAGCTTGGGGCGGAGCCAGGAAGACGAAATCGAAAGCAGGTTGAACGTGCTCGTCATGCACTTGCTTAAATGGCGCTATCAGGCCGAAAGACGCACGCCGAGTTGGCAAGCCACGATTATCGAGCAGCGTATGCGAATCGCAAAGCGACTTAAGGCAAGTCCCAGCCTCAAAAACTATCCAGCAAGCGTTCTTGATGAGGAATATGTTACAGCCCGTTTGCGTGCAGCCGGCGAGACCGGTCTTTCGGAGGCAATTTTCCCTGAGTCGTGTCCTTTCGCTATAGGGCAGATTCTCGACGCGGCCTTCTTCCCCGAAGAGCGGTAAATTGCCAAAGTCTGAGCCTAAGCCGGGGGCGCCTTTCTACGAACGCAACTTCTATAGCTTCATGCCGGGCCGGCCTTGGTCGCCCGATGAGTTGCGTGGCGACTGATGGCTGCCGAACAGACCGCCGTCGCCGCGCAGGAATTTACCCACATCCGCATCGTCATGGGGATGGTGATCGGGCTCGGCGTCACGCGGCTTCTGTCGGGCGTGGCGCGCATCGTCCAGCATCCCGGCCAGTACAGGCTTTTTGGCGTGCATCTCGCCTGGGTGGCGTCGGTGCTGTTGATGCTGGTGCATTTCTGGTGGTGGCAGTTCGGCCTCTACCAGATCCCGCTCTGGACCTTCGGCATCTACCTGTTCATCATCGGCTACGCCGTCATCCTGTTCCTACTCTGCGCGCTGCTGTTCCCCGACAGCATGCACGACTACCAGGGCTACGAGGATTATTTCCTGTCGAAGCGCGCCTGGTTCTTCGGCCTGCTCGCGGTCACCTACCTGCTCGACGTGATCGATACGCTGCTGAAGGGCGAACAGCATTTCGCCCAGTTCGGCAACGAATATCTGATCCGAACGCCGCTCTTTGTCATTCTCTGCCTGGCTGCTATCGTGACCGACAACAAGACCTTCCACCGCGCCTTCGTGGCCTTTGCCCTCGTCTATCAGGCCTCCTGGATATGGCGGCTGTTCGACACGATCGCGTGACCGCAAGGCTTGGCAGTGGCTAACAAGGGAATCGCAAATTGACCGAACCGATCTATGTGGTGGCGACGCTCACCATCAAGCCCAGCCCGATGGAGGCGCTGCGCGGCCCGGCCATGCCTGCATCGAAGGCACGCGCCAGCACGCCTCTTCTGGGCGCGCGCAAGGTCGAAATCATCCATCCCGAACAGGTCGAAACCCGCTGAGGAGCAGACCATGAAGCTCAATATCACCACCGATTTCACGAAATTCCCGCGCGCCGGCTCGGTTGAGCGCGCCGGCTCGCAAGCCGGACCTGCGGCGCTCGCCGGCACCGTCACGCTGCCGCATGACGAGCGGCACCTGCGCCGGAAGGTTCTGACCTTGACCGGCGGCGACCGCGTGTTCGTCGACCTCGCCGAACCCGTCCAGCTTGCCGCCGGAGATCGGCTGGTGCTCGACGACGGCAGGCGCGTCGAGATCGCAGCCGCCGACGAGGAGATCTACGAAATCGTACCGCGCGATACGGTGCATCTGGCCGAACTCGCCTGGCACATCGGCAACCGGCATCTGGCGGCGGCGATCCGCTCGGACCGCATTTTTATCCTGCGCGACCATGTCATCAAAAAGATGCTGGAAGGGATCGGCGCGACCGTGAAGGAGGTGCTGGCGCCGTTCGATCCGGTTCGCGGCGCCTATTCCGGCGGCCACGATCACGGTCATCACGGCCACGAGCATCATGATCACGGGCACCACCATGATCATGACCACGACCACCACGATCACGGCGCGCATGATCATAACCACGATCATGGTCATCATGGACACGACCATGATCATCATGGTCATGACGATCACAAGCACGGCGAGCTTGACCGTTTTGGACGCCGCCCCGGCGACCCGCACTACGGCCACAACCATGCCTGAAGCCGCCGGCGGCAAGGCGCTCCTCAAATTGCTTTTTTGGCTGTCGCCTGCCTTCCCGGTCGGCTCGTTCAGTTACAGCCATGGCCTGGAGCGGGCGATCGAGGATGACCTTGTTGCCGACGCCGACGATCTGCGCGACTGGCTTGAGACGCTGCTGCGGCGCGGCTCGGGCTGGAACGACATGGTGCTGTTCGCAGAGGCCTGGCGACGGGCGCGGGGAAGCGAAAACCTTGACGAGGTTGCCGATCTCGCGGCCGCGCTGGCCGGCTCGCGAGAGCGCCACATGGAATCGACGCTGCAAGGCGCCGCCTTCCTCAAGGCGGTCGAGGCATGGCCAGTAGCCGGGCTGTCGAGCCTGCCTGAGGATTGCGCCTATTGCGTCGCGATTGGCGCGGTCGCCGGCGCGCACGGCGTTCCACTCGCCGATGCGCTCGGCGCCTTCCTGCAAGCCTTCGCCACCAACCTCGTGCAGGCCGGCATAAGGCTCGGCGTCACAGGCCAGCAGGGCGCGGTTGCGCTGATCGCTGGGCTGGAACGGACGATTTCCGAGGTCGCTGCCTGCGCGGAAAATTCGTCGCTGGATGATCTCGGCGCTTGCGCCGTGCTCTCCGACGTGGCGGCGATGCGGCACGAGACGCAATATTCCAGGCTGTTCCGGTCATGACCGGTCTGCCGCGCTTCCATTTCGTTCAGGAGCGCGGCCCATGGATCGCGTATTGCGCGGACCCGCTCTGCGCCACCTTGCTGGGAACGACCGTCGTTCCGGTGATGCGGGATTTCCGCGATGGACAATGGGTGTGGGGTAAGCAGGTGCTGTTCAGCGGCAATCCGGATCAGTTCGGGCGTCCATGGTGGAACGATCCCGGCCAAGCTAGATGGCGCGAACTGCTGCTTTCCGGGTCGCCGCTTCTCGTCAGGCGCGCGACCCCGCCGACCGCCGAAGCCCCGACGGGCTCGGTGGGTGAGCCGATCGGCGTTTTTCGGACGCATGACGTGGCAATCGCGGACGACCACATGACCCTGAAACTGATCGAACGACTGGCAGAGGCATCATGACCCATTCGAACGGACCCCTTCGCGTCGGCATCGGCGGGCCCGTCGGCTCGGGCAAGACGACGCTGACCGAAAAACTCTGCAAGGCGATGCGCGACGAATTCTCCATCGCCGTCGTCACCAACGACATCTACACCAAGGAAGACGCCATGATGCTGGCGCGCCTCCAGGCGCTGCCGGAAGAGCGCATCATGGGGGTCGAAACGGGGGGCTGCCCGCATACCGCGATCCGCGAGGACGCCTCGATCAATCTCGCGGCGATCGCCGAGATGAACAAGAAATTCCCGGACCTCGACATCGTCTTCATCGAATCCGGCGGCGACAACCTTGCCGCCACCTTCTCGCCCGACCTCGCCGACCTGACGCTCTACGTCATCTCGGTCTGCCAGGGCGAAGAAATCCCGCGCAAGGGCGGCCCCGGCATCACCCGCTCGGACTTTTTGGTCATCAACAAGAGTGACCTCGCGCCTTACGTGAACGTCAACCTCGACGTGATGGAGCGCGACGCGGGAAAAATGCGCGGCCGGCGGCCTTTCGGTTTCACCGATCTGTCGCGCGGCAAGGGGCTGGGCGAGGTGATCGAGTTCATCGTCGAGCAGGGCGGGTTGAGGATGGGTCTTTCGGCGGCGTGAGGGGGGGCTGATGACCCTCGATCGGCGCGCTGTCCAGATACTGACCAATACATTCTGGACCGCTGCGGGATGGCGGCGAGAGCGCTCGGTATCGGCTGAAGACTTCGACTATGCCAAGGCAGGGGGGCTCATGTTCGACCCCCTTAGCCTGTCGCACGACGAGGCAGTGGAATCCGCGATAGCTGCAAGGGATGCCTTGTCGAAGACTCACGTTGTGGGTGCATTCATCGCCAGCCTCAGGTCGCGTCGTCTAGACCTTAGATCGGGACTGGGAAGTTACGCAGTCGCTCGCCACTTGGTGAAGCATGAGCTTATGCGCCAGCAGTCAAGTCGCGCCTGTGCCATTTGCGGAGGGTACGAGAGTTCGGATATTGATCTGAACGTCCTGAGTGTTGAACGCATCAAATGGGGCGGTGTGCGGCACAGTCAACCGAGCTATATCGGCTTCGACCTATCCCGATTGGCGAGCACGCCGACGAACGAACCAGAAGACGAAGACCATTCGATGCTGAAGCATATCGTCGAGATTGCGCGCTCGATGCCACCTACGGCAAAGCTCAAGGATCTCGACAAGGCTCTAGCTTCGGTAGTCCCTTCCAACAGCGCAGAGCGCCGCACGCTGATCGGCATTCTTGGCTACTGCGGTATCCTGATAGACAACTCAAAACCGGATTTTAGGAAGCAGTTTGTCCCGTATGTAGAACGCGAACACACAGGCTATGCTAAGGACGACTGGCCCTTCCCTGTTCAATGGTGGAGGGGCTGGTGCGGCCTGAAAGAAGACGCCGTGAAAGATTGGTTCCCAGATTGGCCCGGCTGATCGCGACAATAATGGACCGACAGGCATCAAGGAAACTGGTTGCAGGTGGTTCGGGCGCACTGCATTCTAAGCGAAACTGGAGCCTCCATCATGTCAATCACCAGCTTGCGTAAGGAAGCACTCACCAATCTCCCCCACTACGAAGAGCGCGTCGACCTCGCCTGCGCCTTTCGCTGGACGGCGCGGCTTAACATGCACGAGGCGGTGGCCAATCATTTCTCGCTGGCCGTCAACGATGACGGCACGCAGTTCCTGATGAACCCCAACCAGGTGCATTTTTCTCGGGTCAAGGCGAGCGACCTGCTGCTGATCGACGCCAACGACCCGGAGACGATGAAGGGGCCGAATGCGCCCGACCCGACCGCCTGGGGCCTGCATGGCGCCGTACATCGCAACGTGCCGCATGCGCGCTGCGTCATGCATGTGCATTCGATCCATGCCACCGTGCTGGCTTCTCTGGCGGATTCGCTGATGCCGCCGATCGACCAGAACTCGGCGATGTACTTCAAGCGGCAGGTGGTCGACGAGAACTATGGCGGGCTGGCCTTCGAGGAGGAAGGGGAGCGCTGCTCAAAGCTGTTGGCCGACCCGAAGACCCAGATCATGATCATGGGCAACCACGGTATATTGGTCATAGGCAACACGGTGGCCGAGGCGTTCAACCGCATGTTCTATTTCGAGCGCGCGGCGGAGACCTACATCAAGGCGCTGTGGACTGGCCGGCCTTTGCGCACCCTGTCCGATGCGGTGGCGGAGAAGGTGGCGGATGAGATGGACGACTATCCCGGCCAGGCCGACCGGCATCTTGCCGAACTGAAGGCGATCCTCGACGAGGAAGAGCCAGCCTACCGGAACTGAAACGCTTGCTTTTCGGGCGGCTGGGGCCGCCGGAAAAACTCTACTTCAGCCCGAGATAGGCGCGGACCGCCTCCGCGCTGTCGGCATTCAGCGCGCCGGCGGGGCCGGATTGCGGTGCCTCCGGCCAGAAGATCGTCCGCATGCCTGCCGCCAGGCCGGACGTGGCGCCTGGCCGGCTGTCCTCCATGACCACGCTGTCGGCCGGGTCGATGCCAGTCAGCCAGGCGGCGCGTAGGTAAGGCTCCGGGTCCGGTTTGCCGTTGCGCACGTCGTTGCGGGAAACGGTGCGCATGCCGGCCTCGTGGATGTCCAGCGCCCGCAGGTTCGCGTCGACGATCAGCCGGTCGGAATTCGAGACGACGCCCTGCTCGACGCCGCGCGCCTTGAGGTCGCGAAAAATCTCCAGCGCGCCCGGCCGCGGCTTCAGCCTAGGCGCCTCGCGAAGATAGTGCGCGTATTTGTGGACGATCCAGTCGTCGAACGGCAGATCAAGGCCGAATTCGTCGCGCAGCATCTCGTAGACGGGATATGCGGCGACGCCGAGCACGCGCTCGTGCAGGTCCGGCGGCGGCTTTATGCCGAGCCCTCGCAACGCCACCACCAGCGCTTCCTCATGCAGCGGCTCGCTGTCGATCAGCGTGCCGTCCATGTCCCAGTAGACCGCCTTTGGTATCATTTCATCTCCGTGCTTGCTCCTTGTCTTAGGATGTTTGCGGCGGGAGATAAACCGTCCTTGATGGCGCAGGCTCCTCGTACGAGTCCGGGCCGGGCAAATGTTCATGCGGGCGACAATTGCGCTTTTGCAAAAAACTTGCAAAAGTCCGCCCGCTCCGGCAAGGCCGGGTCAAGGAGAAGAATGCCATGGCTTCCCGCCAGGACACCGGCAGCGCACGGCTCGACGACGCGGCGCGCGCCGGCTGGCTGTATTATGTTGCGGGGAATACGCAGGACCAGATCGCGGCGAAGCTCGGGGTTTCGCGGCAGTCGGCGCAGCGGCTGGTGTCGCTGGCGATGTCGGAGGGGTTGATCCGGGTGCGGGTCGATCATCCGATCGCGGCGTGCCTCGATCTGGCTGCCAAGCTGAGGTCGCGGTTCGCGCTGGACCTGGTCGAGGTGGTGCCGAGCAGCCCGGACTCGCCGTCGACGACGCTGGGCATCGCGGAAGCGGCGGCGGCGGAGATCGAACGGCGGCTGCGGTCGGTCGAACCCGTCGTCATGGCGATCGGCACCGGGCGCACGCTGAAGGCGGCGATCGAGCAGTTGCCGGCCATGGAATGCCCGCAGCACAAGGTGGTTTCGCTGACGGGCAACATCTCGCCGGACGGTTCGGCGGCGTTCTACAACGTCATCTTCACCATGGCCGACCGCATCAAGGCGCGCTCGTTCCCGATGCCGCTGCCGGTCATCGCCTCCTCGCCGGAGGAGCGCGAGATGCTGCTCGGTCAGCCGATGATCCAGCCGACACTGGCGCTGGCGGCGCGCGCCGACGTCACTTTTGTCGGCATCGGCGACCTCGGGCCGAAAGCGCCGCTCTATGTAGACGGCTTCATCACCGAACCGGAACTGAAGGCGCTGCAGAAGGCGGGGGGCGTGGCCGAGATCGTCGGCTGGGTGTTTGACCGCGACGGCAAGCTGATCGAGGGCATCACCAACGACCGCGTCGCCTCGGCGCCGCTGCCGTCGCGCGAGCGCTCGCTGGTGGTGGCGCTGGCGATGGGCGAGTTGAAGCTGCCGGGCATCCAGGCGGCGGTGACGCGCCGCCTGGTCAATGGACTGATCACCGACGAGCGCACCGCCACCGCGTTGCTCGCGGCGGGGTAGCAAAGCCGGTGCCGGATCATTTGCGGTCCGCGAGCGCTTCCCCTGTCAGGATGCCACGCCGCGACTGAGTGACCGGCGTCAATCTCTGCCGGAAAATATCCATCCCCAAGCAGGCCTTATGAAGCGTGCGGCGTCAACAGAAGCCTGACCAGCGTGCTCTCTTCTTCCGGCTGCTGCCGTTCTGAATAAGGGCGGCGTTCGAGGCGAACCTGCTGGCCGTCGATCAGACCGAGGTCCCGGCGCATGGAGTCGGACAGAAGGCGTAGGTCGAGACTTGGGTTGGTCAAGCGTTCGGCCCGGCTTTGCTGGTTCATGAGCATCCTTGCGACGTTGCGGAGGCTGCGCATCGTTGTGGTCAGAAGAGAGCGTTCCATTTCGGGTCTCCCGTGAACGGGTTGGTTTCCATGCCTGCAATATGAGGCATACGGCGCTTGTCCGCCAATCGAAGCTGACCTAGTATGCATAAGGAGGATTTATGCATGACGACGCGCCTTCCGCCGCTTGCCGCCGTCCGCGCCTTCGAGGCGGCGGCCCGCCATTCGAGCTTCACGCGCGCCGCCGAGGAGCTGGCGATGACCCAGGCGGCGGTCAGTTACCAGGTCAAGGTGCTGGAGGAACGCGTCGGCACGCCGTTGTTCACCCGGCAGGCGCGGCAGGTGGCGCTGACCCAGGCCGGGCAGACGCTGGCGGCTGCGGCCACCGAGGCGTTCCGGCTGCTGGCGGAAGGCTACGAGACGGCCCGCACAGGCGGTCTCGGCACCTTGTCCATAAGCACGATCCCGACCTTCGCCGCCAATTGGCTGGCGCTGAATCTGGGCTCCTTCCAGCTTGCGCACCCGGCGGTCGCGGTCCGGCTGGAAACGTCGGACCGCACGGTCGACCTCGGGCTGGAGAATTTCGACATCGGCATCCGCACCAGCGGCAAGGGCGAGTGGCCGGGCCTGACCTCGCATATGATGATGCGCGCCGACTTCACGCCGATGCTGAGCCCCAAACTCGCCGAAAGCATCGGCGGCGTCCATGAACCGGCCGACCTCCTGAGGCTGCCGATCCTGGATGCGGGCGATCCATGGTGGGAGATCTGGTTCGCGGCGGCCGGCGTCGAGGCGCATGAAAACCTCGCGGCGCGGCCGCGTAACCAGTTGGGATCGCAGGCTTTTGAGGGCCGCGCGGCCGTGGCGGGCGTCGGCGTCGGCATTTTGACGCGGCCGCTTTTCGCTTCCGAACTTGCCAATGGCAGCCTGATCCAGCCTTTCGACCTGGTCGGCGACGACGGCCATGCCTACTGGCTGGTCTATCAGACGCAGCGCCGCAACACGCCGAAGATCCGCGCCTTTCGGGAGTGGATATTGAAGGAACTGGGCGTTGCAACGGGCGGAGATGGCGCCGACGATCGCCGTCCTCTCAAGGCGCTGGGCGATGTCGGCACGCCGCCTCGCAAATCGCGTGAAGCTCCGAAGATCGTTTGAAATGAGAAGCTTATCCATCCGCAGCAGCGAAAAGACCGTTTTGCGCTTCACGCAATCGCGTTCAATCCCGTCGGAACCCGTATTTTTGCCCGCCGGGATGGCTGCGCGCCGCCTCAATCTCCATGATAAGTTCCTGATATTGATTGGAAAATTGCCTCTTGAAAGTGGCTGTCGCACGACGGCAAATCGCGTGAACCTCGAAAAAGCAAGCTAAATCAGTGGCTTGGACAAAAGTGTCCGGTGTTGGAGCGCGTTGGGCCTCACGCGGGCGGTTTCAAGTTTCACGGATTCGAGCCCGCTGGCGGGCTCGCTCCTGCCGCAGGGCGCGTCTCTCGAACCATCAATCGATCGTTTCCACCGAGCAAGGCTCGTGTGCAGTGCAGCAACGATTCCGCCTTGACATAAATCATGGAGAATGAGTAATTGCCCGAGAACAAGGCAAATGCTCACCTTGGGATATGGGAGGAGTACCGACATGAATTTGAGAACGCTCATTCTGGGCGCGTCCGCGAGCCTGCTTGCTTTCGCCGCGCATGCCGAGTCGATCACCATCGCCACCGTCAACAACGGCGACATGATCCGCATGCAGAAGCTGACCGACGACTTCGCCGCCAAGAACCCCGGCATCGAACTCAACTGGGTGACCCTCGAAGAGAACGTGTTGCGCGAGCGCGTCACCACCGACATCGCCACCAAGGGCGGCCAGTACGACGTGCTGACGATCGGCACCTACGAGGTTCCGATCTGGGGCAAGCAGAACTGGCTGCTGCCGCTCGACAATCTCGGCGCCGATTATGACGTGGACGACCTGATCCCGTCGATCCGTGGCGGCCTTACCGTCGACGGCAAGCTCTACGCGGCGCCTTTCTACGGGGAGTCGTCGTTCACGATGTATCGCAAGGATCTGATCGAGAAGGCCGGCCTGACCATGGCCGAAGCGCCGACCTGGGACGCCGTGGCCGACGCCGCCCGCAAGATGACCGACCGCGCCAACGGCATCAACGGCATCTGCCTGCGCGGCAAGGCCGGCTGGGGCGAGAACATGGCGTTGCTGACCGCCATGTCGAACTCGTTCGGCGCGCGCTGGTTCGACGAGAACTGGAAGCCGCAGTTCGACCAGCCGGAGTGGAAGGACACGCTGCAGTTCTATGTCGACCTCATGAAGGATGCCGGCCCGCAGGGTGCGTCCTCCAACGGTTTCAACGAGAACCTGGCGCTGTTCCAGCAGGGCAAGTGCGGCATGTGGATCGACGCCACGTCGGCCGGTTCGTTCGTGACCGGCAAGGACTCCACCGTCGCCGACAAGGTCGCCTTTGCGCTCGCGCCCGACAAGGGGCTCGGCAAGCGCGGCAACTGGCTGTGGGCCTGGACGCTGGCCATTCCGGCCGGCACGAAAAAGGCCGAGGCGGCCGAGAAGTTCGTCTCGTGGGCGACCAACAAGGCCTATCTCGACCTCGTCGCGTCCAAGGAAGGCTGGGCCAACGTGCCTCCCGGCACGCGCAGCTCGCTCTACGCCGCCGGCGGCGAGTATGAGAAGGCCGCGCCCTTCGCCAAGATGACCATGGAATCCATGAACGCCGCCGACCCGACCAAGCCGACTGTCAAGCCTGTGCCCTATACCGGCGTGCAGTTCGTCGCCATTCCCGAGTTCCAGGGGCTTGGCACCACCGTCGGCCAGCTGTTCTCGGCGGCGCTCGCCGGCCAGATGACGGTCGACGAAGCCTTGAAGCAGGCCCAGGACGCGGCGACCGCGACCATGACCGAGGGCGGCTACATCCAATAAGGCGCCTCCCAGTGCCTTGGCCGTCCGGGTAAAACCGGGCGGTCACCTTCAAGGAATACCCCGGCAGAAGCACCCGCTGCCCCTCAGCGGGTGCTTCGATCGGCGCCTCTCCCTCGACCGCGGGGGAGAGGCAGCGCCGGGGAGGCGGTGACTGTTTCAAGAGGGACGTTGATCCAACCCGCTGCAAGACAGCCGGACGTTTCGAAAAAGCACCCCCACTCCGGCCCTTCGGGCCACCTCTCCCCCTAAGAGGGATAGAGGAAAGGCGCTGCCGCGTGCCGGCGCTTCTCCAGCCTGCTTCCTCTACCCCTCTTAGGGGGAGAGGTGGCCCGAAGGGCCGGAGTGGGGGTGATTATAAGCGGAAGCTGCGGCCCGCCGATGCCTTGCTGAGGCACCGATATTCTCCGGGAGGACATCATGGCTACCAAACAGACCGGTTCCCTCGCACGCTTCATGCTGGCGCCGTCGGTGGCCCTGCTGTTCGTCTGGATGATCGTGCCGCTGGCCTTCACGCTGTGGTTCTCGTTCCAGCAATACAACCCGCTGAACCCGATCCGCGACGGCTTCGTCGGGCTGGCGAACTACATGCTGTTCTTCAACAACCCGGCCTTCCTCTGGGCGATTCTCAACACGCTGCTGATCGTCGTCAGCGTGCTTTTGATCACCATCATTGGCGGCATCCTGCTGGCGCTGCTGCTCGACCAGCCGATGTGGGGCCAGGGCATCGTGCGCATCCTGGTGATCTCGCCCTTCTTCGTCATGCCGCCGGTTGCGGCCCTGGTGTGGAAGAACATGATCATGCACCCCGAATACGGGGTGTTCGCCGACATTGCCCGGTTTTTCGGCAGGCAGCCGATCGACTGGTTCGCACAATATCCACTTTTCTCGATCATCCTGATCGTCGCCTGGCAGTGGCTGCCGTTTGCGACGCTGATCCTGCTGACCTCGCTGCAGTCGCTCGACGGCGAGCAGAAGGAAGCCGCCGAGATGGACGGCGCCGGCTTCGTCAGCCGCTTTATCTATCTGACGCTGCCGCATCTTTCGCGGGCGATCACCGTCGTCGTGCTGATCCAGACGATCTTCCTGCTCGCCGTCTATGCGGAGATCCTCGTCACCACCAATGGCGGTCCCGGCTACGCCTCCACCAACCTGCCCTTCCTCGTCTACCAGAAGGCGTTGCTGGAATTCAAAATCGGCCAGGCTTCGGCCGGCGGCGTGATCGCCGTCATCCTCGCCAACATCGTCGCCTTCTTCGCCATGCGCGCGGTCGGCAAGAATCTCGACAAGTGAGGAGGAAACCATGGCGCGCGCTTTCACCAACCGGCACAAGACGATCGCAACGGCAGCCGCCTGGATCGTCGCCCTGCTGATCTTCTTCCCGATCCTCTACACGATCATCACCTCGTTCAAATCGGAGCAGGAGGCGATCCAGGGGTTCAGCCTGATCCCGTCGGGCACGACCGAGAGTTACCGGGAGGTCCAGGCGCAGAGTGGCTATTTCCACTTCTTCCTGAACTCGGTGATCCTGTCCGTCGGCTCCACCATCCTGGCGCTGCTCGTCGCCATTCCGGCGGCATGGTCGATGGCGTTTTCGCCGACAAGACGGACCAAGGACATTTTGATGTGGATGCTGTCCACCAAGATGATGCCGGCGGTGGCGGTGCTGTTTCCCATCTACCTGATCTTCCGCGACACCGGCCTTCTCGACAGCCGCATCGGCCTGATGGTCATGCTGATGCTGATCAACCTGCCGATCGTCATCTGGATGCTCTACACCTATTTCCGCGAGATTCCCGGCGAGATTCTTGAGGCGGCGCGCATGGACGGCGCCTCGCTGTGGAACGAGATCGTCCACGTGCTGACGCCGATGGCGGTGCCCGGCATCGCCTCCACCATGCTGCTCAACATCATCCTGGCGTGGAACGAGGCGTTCTGGACGATCCGGCTGACGACCACCGAGGCCGCGCCGCTGACCGCTTTCATCAGTTCGTTCTCCAGTCCGCAGGGCCTGTTCTGGGCGAAACTCTCGGCGGCCTCGACGCTGGCGATCGCGCCGATCCTGATCATGGGCTGGTTCTCGCAGAAGCAGCTGGTGCGCGGCCTGACGTTCGGCGCGGTGAAGTAGCAGCGCAGGGGACAGTTTACTTTTTTCCGCCCGCGCGAACTCTCCGCTGCTGCGGCCTCTCTGCGGAAAGAAAGTAAACTGTCCCCGGCATCCAATCCCAGGGAGGACGAAAAATGGGCAAGATCGCTCTCAGAGACGTCAACAAGTCCTTCGGGGCGACGGTCATCATTCCGAAGATCAACCTCGACATCGAGGATGGCGAGTTCGTGGTCTTCGTCGGCCCGTCGGGCTGTGGAAAATCTACGCTGCTGCGCCTGATCGCCGGGCTGGAGGACACGACCTCGGGCACGATCAATATCGACGGCCGCGACGTGACCGGCGAGGCGCCGGCCAAGCGCAAGCTGGCCATGGTGTTCCAGAGCTACGCGCTCTATCCGCACATGACGGTGGCCAAGAACATCGGCTTTCCGCTGAAGATGGCCGGCGAGACGCCGGAGGTCATCAACCGCAAGGTGGCGGACGCGGCGCGCGTGCTGAACCTCACCAACTATCTGGAGCGCCGGCCCGGCCAGCTTTCCGGCGGCCAGCGCCAGCGCGTGGCGATCGGCCGCGCCATCGTGCGCCAGCCCTCGGCCTTCCTGTTCGACGAGCCACTGTCCAACCTTGACGCGGCGCTGCGCGGCACGATGCGGCTGGAGATTTCTGAACTGCACAACCAGCTGAAGACGACGATGATCTACGTCACCCACGACCAGGTCGAGGCGATGACCATGGCCGACAAGATCGTCGTGCTCAACGCCGGCAATGTCGAGCAGGTCGGCTCGCCGATGGAGCTTTACAACAAGCCGAAGAACCTGTTCGTCGCCGGCTTCATCGGTTCGCCGAAGATGAACCTGATCGAGGGCGCGCCGGCCGCCAAATATGGCGCCAGGACCATCGGCATCCGGCCGGAGCATCTCAACGTGTCGAAGACGAGCGGCGAGTGGAAGGCGACGGTGAGCGTCGCCGAGCATCTCGGCTCCGACACGTTCCTGCATGTCAACGCCGATACCGTCGGCCCGCTGACGGTGCGCGCCGACGGCGCGATCGGCCTCAGCCATGGCGACACGGTCTACTTGACCCCCGATCTTGCCAGGCTGCACAAGTTCGGCAACGACGGAACGGCAATGCAGGGGTAATGCGATGAGACTGAGAGGCAAATCCGCACTGATCACCGGCGCGGCGCGAGGCATCGGCAAGGCGTTCGCCGAAGCTTACATAAGGGAAGGCGCACGTGTCGCCATCGGCGACATCAACATGGAGGCGGCGACGCGGGCTGCGGAGGATCTGGGCGAGGGCGCCTATGCGGTCAAGCTCGACGTGACCGACCAGGCCTCGATCGAGGCGGCGGTGAAGACGGTGGACGAGCGCACCGGCGGCATCGACATATTGATCAACAACGCCGCGCTGTTCGACGCCGCGCCGATCGTCGAGATATCGAAGGCGAGCTACGACAAGCTCTATGCGGTCAACGTCTTCGGCACGCTGTTCACGCTGCAGGCGGCGGCGCGCTCCATGGTGGCGCGCGGCAAGGGCGGCAAGATCATCAACATGGCAAGCCAGGCCGGCCGCCGCGGCGAGGGACTGGTCGCCGTCTACTGCTCGACCAAGGCGGCGGTGATCTCGATCACCCAGTCGGCCGGGCTGGACCTGATCAAGCACGGGATCAACGTCAACGCGATCGCGCCGGGCGTCGTCGACGGCGAGCACTGGGACGGCGTCGACGCCCTGTTCGCCAAATACGAGAACCGCAAGCCGGGCGAGAAGAAGAAGCTGGTCGGCGAGGCGGTGCCCTACGGCCGCATGGCGACGCCGGCGGATCTGAGCGGCATGGCGGTTTTCCTGGCCAGTGCCGAGGCCGACTATATCGTCGCCCAGACCTACAATGTCGACGGCGGCAACTGGATGAGTTGAATCTTCCTTCTCCCCTTGTGGGAGAAGGTGGCCGAGCGAAGCGAGGTCGGGTGAGGGGTGTTCCAGCGGAGCACTTCGTCCAACATCCCTCATCCGTCTCGGCGCTGCGCGCCGATCCACCTTCTCCCACAAGGGGAGAAGGGGACGCCGGCGCCGCCTCAAGGAAGGGCGTCCTGCAATGACCACGAAACTCTCCCTCGCCACGCTCGACAAGCTGCCGGCAAAGGTGGCGCGGCCAGGTTACGACCGCGCGGCGCTGACGCCGGGCATCCTGCATTTCGGCGTCGGCAATTTCCATCGCTCGCACCAGGCGGTGTATCTGGACGATTTGTTCGGCATGGGGCTCGACCATGACTGGGCGCTGGTGGGGGCGGGGGTGTTCGAGGGCGAGAAGCGCGGGCGCGATGTTCTCAAGGCGCAGGATTTCCTGACCACGGTGGTCGAGCAGGATGCGGGGCACATGCAGGCCCGCGTCACCGGCGCGATGGTCGATTTCCTGGTGCCCGGCGACACGGCGGCGATCGTTGCAAGACTGGCCGATCCAAATATCCGCATCGTGTCGCTGACCATCACCGAGGGTGGCTACTTCATCGACGCGGCAACCGGTCATTTCAACACGGCGCATCCCGACATCGCGGCGGATGCCAAGGCGCCGGGCAGCCCGAAGACGGTGTTCGGGCTGATCCTCGCCGGGCTGAAGCGGCGCAAGGCGGAGGGCACGCCGCCCTTCACCATCATGTGCTGCGACAACATCCCCCACAACGGCCACGTCACCAGGGAGGCTGTCTGCGGGCTGGCAAGGTTGTCGGATGCGTCCTTCGCCGATTGGGTGGAGAAAAATGTCGCCTTTCCGAACGGCATGGTCGACCGCATCACCCCGGCCACAACCGACCGCGAGCGCGAGATCGGCAGGAGCGCGTTCGGCATCGAGGACGGCTGGCCGGTGTTCTGCGAGCCGTTCAGGCAATGGGTGCTGGAGGACAAGTTTCCGCTGGGCCGGCCGGCGCTGGAAAAGGCTGGCGTGCAGTTCGTCGCGGATGTGTCGTCGTTCGAACTGATGAAGATACGTATCCTCAACGGCGGCCACGCCACCATTGCCTATCCGGCCGGGCTGATGGACATCCACTTCGTCCACGAGGCGATGGAGAACGAGTTGGTGCGCGGCTTCCTGGCGAAGCTTGAGCGGGACGAAATCATCCCGACCGTGCCGCCGGTGCCGGGTGTCGTGCTGGAGGAGTATTTCCAGCTCATCGACAAAAGGTTCTCCAATCCGAAGATCGGCGACACGGTGCGCCGGCTGTGCCTCGACGGCTCCAACCGCCAGCCGAAATTCATCATCCCGACCATCGCCGACCGGCTGGAGGCGGGGCAGGGCGTGGCCGGCCTGGCGCTCGAATCGGCGCTGTGGTGCCGCTACTGTTTTGGGACGACGGACAGCGGGAAGGTCATCGAGCCGAACGATCCGAACTGGGACCGGCTGCAGACCGCGTCGAAGGCGGCGAAGGCCGATCCGGGGGTCTGGCTGGGCATGGAGGATATTTATGGAGCGGTCGGAAAGTCGGGGGTTTTTGCGCGGGAGTTCGCTGCGGCGCTGAAGGCGCTGTGGGCGGATGGGACGGCGAAGACGCTGAGGCGGTATCTGGGCGGTATCTGAGAGTTCGCAAAGTCTTGGGTATCGCGGCCGTCGGCACTCTACGTTGCCCCCCTCTGTCCTGCCGGACATCTCCCCCTCAAGGGGGGAGATTGGAAGCGGCGCCGATGACGGCCAATCTCCCCCCTTGAGGAGGAGATGTCCGGCAGGACAGAGGGAGGCAACGTAGGGCGCTGACCATCCAAAATGTTGGCCGTTGCCTCTTGCCCTTGGACAACGCTTTCCAGAATCGCGGGGCTGAAATAGCGTCGCGCCGGTCGACGAGCGGGGAGGATTTCATGGATCTCGGACTGAAGGACAAGGTGGCGGCGATCACCGGCGGGTCGATCGGCATCGGGCTGGGGGTCGCCGAGGCGTTTGCGCGCGAGGGCACGCATCTCCTGCTGGCTGCGCGCCAGGGCGAGCGGCTGGCGGCGGAGGCCGGACGGATCGCCGAGACCTATGGCGTGACCGCCGTGCCCGTCACCTGCGACGTGGCGACCGTTGAGGGGGCGCAGGAACTGATCGCGGCGGCGAACGAGAATTTCGGCGGCGCCGACATTCTGGTCAACAACGCGGGGACCGGATCGAACGAAACGATCATGGAGGCGCCGGACGAGAAATGGCAGGCCTATTGGGAACTGCACGTCATGGCCGCGGTGCGGCTGGCGCGCGGTTTCGTGCCGATGATGAAGGCGCGGGGCGGCGGCGCGATCCTGCACAATGCCTCGATCTGCGCCGTGCAGCCGCTGTGGTACGAGCCGATCTACAACGTCACCAAGGCCGCGCTTCTGATGTTCTCCAAAAACCTCGCCAACGAGGTGATCAAGGACAACATCCGCGTCAACACCGTCAATCCCGGCCTGATTCTCACGCCCGACTGGGTCAACACCGCGAAGAAGCTGACGGCCAATTCCGGCGGCGACTGGCAGGGCTACCTGCAATCGGTGGCCGACGAGTTCGCACCGATCAAGCGGTTTGGCACGGTCGAGGAACTGGCTGACTTCTTCGTGTTCCTGTGCTCGGAGCGGGCGAGCTATTCCGTCGGCGCGACCTACTACGTCGATGGCGGCATGCTGAAGACGGTATGAGGTCCGGTCCGCGGCCGTGGCGCTTGTGGACGTTGGTTCAAATTCGCGGCTAGGTTGAGAGGTGGTGGGGAATCACGTTTGCCGGTCGATCACCGCCGCGACCGGCCTAGAGGGTTGGGGATGAATTCGAAGAGCCTTATTCTGATTGCAGTATCCGCCACGCTTTGCGGATGCTCGACACTCCAGGACGATTTGAAGAATAAACCCGAGAGGATGATGGCCAGCTGCGTGCGGCAGGTTGAGGCTGCGAATGCCAAGTTCAAAGAGCACGCGATGACTTACATGGGCGTGCGGCGGGAAGGGCTTGCAAAAGTGTTTTGCGAGCGTTTGGCGGCAGGCGTGGCCGACGGGCGCATCACGCAATACGACGTGAACGAACTGATCCGCACGGGGCAACTGACGTCCAAGTTTGCCTTCCTCAAGGGGTAGAATGGTCATGTGGCGCCGACGGCAGGCTGGATTCTCTTACGCCCTTCCGGAAAGGCGGCCAGCCGTCGTGGTGTTTCGCCGAAGAGCCGACCCGCGCGGACAGTGCAAGTCGGCATGAATCCCAGGCTGATCATCTTCGACTGCGACGGCGTTCTGGTCGACAGCGAGCCGATCTCCATGTCGGTGCTGCTCGGCGTCATCACCGGCGCGGGCGGCGCGGTGAGCGAGGAGGCGGCCTATCTGCATTTCCTCGGCCGCTCGATGGCCAGCGTGCGCGCCGTCCTGCTTAGCGATTTCGGCTTCACCGTCACCGAGGACCACCTTCTGATCGCGCGCCGCGAGATGCGGCGGCGGTTTACCGAGGAGCTGCAGCCCATGCCCGGCATGGCCGATGCGCTGCGCCGGCTGGACATGCCTTGCTGCGTCGCGTCCTCCGGCACGCTGGAGCGTATCCGGCTGTCTCTCGCCACGACCGGGCTGCTGGAATTGCTGGAGCCGAACCTGTACAGTGCGACCATGGTGGAGAGAGGCAAGCCGGCCCCCGACCTGTTCCTGCATGCGGCCCGCGACATGGGCGCGCCGCCTGCCGCCTGCATCGTCGTCGAGGACAGCCCCGCCGGGGTCGAGGCCGCGAAGGCCGCCGGCATGCGCGTCTTCGGCTTCACCGGCGGTTCGCACGCCGGCAAGGCTGGGTTGGCGGCGGCGCTGGCAGCGTTGGGACCCGATCTGGTCTTCGACGACATGGCTCGGCTGCCCGAGCTCGTCGCGCGCTCCGGATCGCAAGCGAGAGCCGGCTAAGCGCGCAATGGATTTGGTTTTCTCTCCTCCAGGGATCGAAGCCGGACAGCTCCTTTTGAGGGCGGGGCAGGCAAGCGCGATATCTTTGCCTGGTTGGAGCACCCGTCGCTCGACCGGCATTGCCAAGCACCCCTCATCCGTCTCGGCTTCGCCTCGACACCTTCTCCCCTTGTGGGAGAAGGTGTCGAGCGCAGCGAGACGGATGAGGGGTGTTCCAGCTTGGCAATGTCGGGCGCGCGAAGCGAGATCCAATAAGAGGTGTTCCAGCCCAGCGGCAACATCTGCTCGCACGATTTGCGGCTGCACGAGCCGGGCTCCGCGAAAGCATTCCGCCTGATGCCGAAACTGGTGTGCGCCGTCGACGTCGGGACGAAGAGCGCACGGGCGGGCATTTTCGACACGAGCGGCGCGCTGCTCGGGCGCAGCGAACATCCCATTGCGTTGCATGAGCCGGCGGCGGGGCGCGCCGAGCATTCGTCCGAGGAGATCTGGAGCGCGGTCTGCGCGGCGGTGCGTCAGGCGCGGGAAAGAGCCGGCACGGATGCCGGGGACGTGGCGGGAATCGGGTTCGACGCCACCTGCTCGCTTGTCGTGCGCGACCGGGGCGGCTTGCCTTTGCCGGTCTCGGCCGGCGGTGCGCCCGGCCGCGATACCATCGCCTGGCTCGATCATCGTGCGCTTGCCGAGGCCGCCGAATGCACGGCAACGGACCACCCGGTTCTGAAATTCCACGGCGGCGTGATGTCGCCGGAAATGCAGGTCCCCAAGGCGATGTGGCTGAAGCGGCATCTGCCCGACATCTGGGCCGCAAGCGGCCAACTGTTCGATCTCGCCGATTTCCTGACCTGGCGGGCCAGCGGGTCGACGGCGCGCTCGCTGTGCACCACGACCTGCAAGTGGACCTTCCTTGCGCATGAGGCCGATGGATGGCGGCGCGATTTCCTCGACGCGGTCGGCCTGTCCGATCTTCTTGACAAAGGCGGGCCGCCGGTGTGGCCGACGCCTGTCGGCGCCGATCTGGGGCCGCTGACGGCCGAGGCCGCGGCGGAACTCGGCCTGTCGCCGCAGTGCAGGGTGGCTTCGGGAATGGTCGATGCCTTTGCCGGGGCGCTCGGCGTGTTCGGCGCCCGCGCGCTCGATGCGCAGGCCGCTGCGGGCCGGGCGGTTCTGGTGGCGGGAACGTCGAGCTGCGTAATGACCATGTCGCGGCAGCCGCTGGCGCTGGACGGGTTCTGGGGACCGTATTTCGGACCGATGCTGCCGGGCTTCTGGATGACCGAGGGCGGGCAGTCGGCCACCGGCGCGCTGCTCGACCATGTGGTGCGCGTGCATGGCGCGGGCGGCGAGCCGACGGCCGAGCGGCATCGGGCGATCGCGGCGCGCGTCGCGGAATTGCGCGCCGCCGAGGGCGAGGATTTTGCGAGACGGCTGCACATAGTGCCGGATTTCCACGGAAACCGCTCGCCGCTGGCGGAGCCGGCAGCCCTTGGCGTCATTTCCGGCCTGTCGCTAGACGCCTCCTTCGACGGGCTCTGCCGGCTTTACTGGCGCACCTGCGTCGGCATCGCGCTTGGCGCGCGCCAGATCGTCGAGGCGATGCGGGCCGCCGGCCAGCCGATCGACACGCTGCATGTCACCGGCGGTCATACGAAAAACCCGCTGCTGATGGAACTCTACGCCGACGCCACCGGCTGCCGGCTGGTCGAGCCGGCGCTCGACGAGGGTGTGCTGCTCGGCACGGCGATGGCGGCGGCGACGGGTGCGGGGATGTTCCAAGGACTTGCGAAGGCGACCCAGGCGATGCGCCCGCAGGAGCGCGAACGGTTGCCCGACGCGGCGGCGAAAGGGCGCTATGACCGCGATTACCGGATTTTCCTGGAGATGCAGCGGCAGCGGCAGGTGATCGAGGGGATGGAGTGATGTGCATGTTATGAGGGGCAGGTCGGCGAGGCGATGCGAAGGAACGTGAATCCGAACGCGATCTGCTTCGCGTAGCCGCCTGGCTCAACCGAACCGGCCTCTTCCCTTCTTGCCATTTTCGGGTTTTTCAGACAAAACGCCTCGGCAGCGTGGAATTTGAAGAATTCCGTGCCGAAACTTCGGCTTCCGGCAGAAAAATGCCGACGCGCCGCGATCTGAAAGACGACGGAAATGACTGCGATCGAGGCCGGCGCGCGAGCGTCGGAAAATCCGTGGCGTGGCGAAGTGAAGGCGATGCTGGCTTTGAGCTGGCCGATGATCCTCACCAATCTCGGCCAGACGGCGATGAACGCCACCGACGTGATGCTGATGGGCCGGCTGGGCGCGCAGGCGCTGGCCGCGGGCGCGCTCGGCGTCAACCTCTATTTCATGCCGCTGATCTTCGGCCTCGGCCTGATGCTGGCGACCTCGCCGATGATCGCGACGGAACTCGGCCGCAAGCGCCATTCGGTGCGCGACGTGCGCCGCACCGTGCGCCAGGGCCTGTGGCTGGCCGTGCTGATCTCGATCCCGATCTGGATCTTCCTGTGGAACGCCGAGGCGCTGCTGAAATGGATGGGGCAGGAACCCGAGCTCGCCGCGCAGGCCGGCACCTATGTGCGCTGGCTGCAGTGGGCGGTGCTGCCCTTCTACGGCTATATCGTGCTGCGCTCGTTCATCTCGGCGCTGGAGCGGCCGGGCTGGGCGCTGGTCATCGTCTTCCTGGCGGTGGTGCTGAACGCGGTGCTGGCCTGGTGCCTGATGTTCGGCCATCTCGGCCTGCCGGCGATGGGCGTCGCCGGCGCCGGGCTGGCGACCTCGCTGGCCAGCGCCTTCATGTTCGTCGGCCTGGCCTGTGTGGTTGCGCTGGAGAAGAAATTCCGCCGCTACAGGATGTTCGGCCGCTTCTGGCGGGCCGACTGGCCGCGCTTCAAGGCGCTGCTGAAGCTCGGCCTGCCGATCGCCGGCATTCTGGCTTTCGAGGTGACGATCTTCAACGCGGCAGCGCTGCTGATGGGGCTGATCTCGCCGGCTTCGCTGGCGGCGCACGCGATCGCCATCCAGATCGCCTCGATCTCCTTCATGGTGCCGCTTGGGCTGAACCAGGCGGTGACGGTGCGGGTCGGACTGGCTTTTGGCGCCCGCGATCCTGACGGGATCGCCCGCGCCGGCTGGACGGCTTACGTCATCGGCGTCGGGTTCATGGCGCTGATGGCGCTGACCATGATTACCGTGCCGAACCTGTTGATCGGCGCCTTCATCGACATGGGCGCGCCGGAGAATGCCGAGGTGATCGCGCTGGCGGTCACCTTCCTCGCCTTCGCCGGCCTTTTCCAGATCGCCGACGGCGCGCAGGCGGTCGGCTCCGGCATGCTGCGCGGCCTGCACGACACGAAGGTGCCGATGGTCTACGCGGCCATCGGCTATTGGGGCGTCGGCCTGCCGCTCGGCGTGCTGCTCGCCTTCCCGCTGGGGCTGAAGGGCAACGGCATCTGGATCGGCCTGTCGGCCGGGCTGGTCGTGGTGGCGGCGCTGCTGCTCACCCGCTGGCTGCGGCGGGGGCGGCTGGGGCTGATGGACGAGAGGCGGGCTTTTGGGTGAGGAGCGGTCCGCGCAGCGGACGAAAAGCCAACGATTTGGCTTTTCGAGCGACGAACGCCCGGAGCCATAGCGAAGGGCCAGGGGCAGTGCGAGTTTGGCGCCTCGAAGAACTTGACCGTCCCTAAAGTCAGGGGGCGGTATAGCGGCGGGAGTGGTCCGCCGCCGTGCCCCCTACACCCGCAAATCCCTGAGATACGTATTCGCTTCCGCCGACGCCGCAAATTCGGCCGGCTCGATGTCGGCGACCAGCAGCGCCTCGCCCTCGACGCCGGCTTCGGCAAGCAGCGAGCCGTCGGGCGCTGCGATGACCGACAGGCCGGCGAAGGAGAACAGCGGGTCGGCGCCGCTGTGATTGACATAGGCGACAAAAACCTGGTTCTCGAAGGCCCGCACCGGGATCATCTTTCGCGCGATCAGTTCCGAATGGTCGCTGACCGGCAGCGCGGTCGGCACGATGACGAGTGCCGCACCCGCCTGCGCCAGGCGGCGCACGGTCTCGGGGAATTCGACGTCGTAGCAGATCAGCATGCCGATCTTGATGCCGCGATGCTCGATCAGAGTTGCGGTGGGCAGGGCGGGCGTGAACAGGCCGCGTTCATAGGGGCCGTAGAGATGCGCCTTGCGGTAGACGATTGGCGGCCGGTCGCCGTCGATGTAAAGCGCGCTGTTCCAGACTGTGCCGCCGTCGCGTTCGGCGAAGCCCACGGCAAGCGCGATGCCGAGGCGCTGCGACAGTGCCGCCAGGCGTTGGGCGATGGGGCCATCTGCCGGCTCGGCCAGCGTCGTCATGGCTGCGCCGGCGCCATAGCCGGTAACGGCAAGTTCCGGTGCAACAAGCAGATGCGCGCCTTGCGCCGCCGCATCTTCCGCCGCGCGTTCGATGCGGGCGAGGTTGGCGGCGGTGTCGCCGGCTTTCGCCTGCATTTGCAGGATGGCTAAGCGCATCGGTGCGGTCTCATTCGTATTCGTCGTGCGCCGTCTTTATCCCAACTGCCAGATCGCCGCGAGAGGCCGCGCCATCAGACGCCCTGCGACAATCACATGGCTCCCAGCAGTTTTCGGATGTCGCCGAAGCGGGCGATCAGCCCGAACACGAGGGCGGCGATTGCCACGAAAAACACCGACACCGCCGCCATGGTCGGCGTGTAGCCGTAGCGCAGCGCGTTGAAGATTTTTATCGGCAGCGTTTCGACCGTGAATCCGACCGTCATGTAGGCAACGATGTATTCGTTGAGCGACAGCACGAAGGCGAAGGCGTACCCCGAGACGAGATAGGGCAGGATCAGCGGCAGTACCACGGTCTTCAGCACCGTGCGGTCGTCGGCGCCCATGGTGGACGCCGCTTCGACCAGCGAACGGTCGATCGAGGCGAAGCCGAGCGACAGTGTCACCAGCGGAAGTGTCACGAAAAAGATGCCGTGGCTGATCGCCGCCGTCCACGGCTGGCCGTAAAGGCCGCTGGAGGCCCAGAAGGTGAGCAGGCCGAGCGCGGTGATGACCGGCGGCAGGATGAAGGGCGCGACGCCGAGCAGTTGAAAAATGTTCGCCCATGGCGCGATGCGCCGCCACAGGAACCAGGCGAGCGGCAGCGCGATGGCCACCGCGATCGCCGCCGAGGTGACGGCGAGCAGCAGCGAGGCGATCAGCGCGCGTCGCCATTCCGGATCGGAGAAGATCTGCGCATACCAGGCGAGCGAGAAGCCGACCGGCGGGAAGGTCAGGTCCTGCTTGACGTTGACCGAAACGCCGGCGACCACCACCAGCGGCAGCGCCAGGAAGAAGGCAACGGCGAAGAAATACAGCCGGCGAAGCATTTTGGCGCTCATCCCGCATTCTCCTTGCGTCCGACCAGCAGCGTCAGCCCGACCAGCCCGAGCGAGATCAGCACCAGGAACACCGCCATGGCCGCCGCGAAAGGCATGTTCGACTGGTAGATCGCCTGGTCGGTGATCAGCACCGACAGCGTCCAGTGCTGCGGCCGGCCAAGAATCTGCGGCAGCAGGTAGCAGCCAAGCGCGAAGACGAAGGCCATGATGATGGTGGCGACGATGGTGTTGCGCAGCGCCGGCACGACGACGTTGAAGAAGGCTTTTACCGGCGAGGCGCCAAGCGTGCGCGCCGCTTCCAGCAGCGTCGGATCGAGCCGCACCAAAGCGGGGTAGAGGACGAGGATCGTATAGGGCAGCGCCTGGTAGACCATGGCGGTCATGACCGCGCCGAAGGACGGCGACAGCGCGAGAGGGGCGCTCATCAGGCCGAGCCAGACGAACAGATTGGTGATGCCGGCGGTGCGCGAAAACAGCGTCGACCAGGAGAAGCCGATGATGACCTCCGACAGCGACAATACCGACAGCAGGCAGACCAGCCACACCGTCTGCACTTTTCGGGATTGCTTGGTCAAAAGGTAGGTGAAGGGGAAGGCGATGACGACGCAGCAGACAGCCACCAGGACGGAGAGAAGCAGCGAGAAGCCGAGCACACGGCCGAAGAACAGCGACAGGAAACGCGCGTAATTGTCGAATACGAAGGCCGTCTTGTAGAAGCCGGCCGGGTCGCGCTGGAAGAAGCTGACGGCGATCATCGTCGAGAACGGAATGACGAAGAAGACGATCAGCATCAGGCTGGGGAATACCAGCGGCGTGTAATCGGCGAGCTTTTGCGGCGGCTCGCGTCTCATGGGAGGGATTCCGCGATAGCCGCGCCCCCTCCACCACGCTTCGCGTGGTCCCCCTCCCCCGTGAACGGGGGAGGATCTAGGTCGTGCCGGCGGCCCCGCCGCTGTTCCTCCCCTGCGAAGCGGGGGAGGGGGACCGCCGAAGGCGGTGGAGGGGGCGCGCAAGCGGGCACGGAGAGAATCGCAGATGTCATGACTTCACCACCACGCAGGCTTGCGGCGGCAGGGTCACGCCGACCTTGGCCCCGGTCGCGACATCGATGCGCTCGCGCGGGGTCGTCACCGCGACGATGGTGGAGCCGCCGGCTTCGATATAGGTCTCTATCGTTGCGCCGAGGTCGCGCACGAAGGTGACCGTGCCGTCGATGGCGCCGGCGGACGGCGGGCCGAGATGCACGTCCTCGGGCCGCACAGACACGGAGGATTTCGCTGTGCCGGAGGCCAGAGACAGGCCGGGGATGACCGTGCCGAGGATCGAGACGCGGCCTGTGCCGTCCGCGCTGGCCTCAAGCAGGTTGGTCGAGCCGATGAAGTCGGCGACAAAAGCGTCCGCCGGCTTCCGGTAGATGTCGATGGGGGCTGCCGCCTGGCGGATTTTTCCCTGACCCATGACGACGACGAGATCGGCCATAGTCATGGCCTCGCGCTGGTCGTGGGTGACGACGATGGTGGTGATGCCGAGCCGCTGCTGCAATTGCCGCAACTCGACCTGCATGGATTCGCGCAGCTTTGCATCAAGCGCCGACATCGGCTCGTCGAGCAGGAACAGTTTTGGCGACAGCGCCAGCGCCCTTGCGATGGCGACGCGCTGCCGCTGGCCGCCGGAGAGTTTCGCCACTGGACGGTCGGCAAAACCCGGCAGGTGGACGAGCTTGAGCAACTCGTCGGCGCGCGCCTTCTGTTCGTCCTTCGAGGAGCCGCGGATGCGCAGCGCATAGGAGATGTTGTCGCCGACCGTCAGGTGCGGGAACAGCGCGAGCGACTGGAACACCATGCCGAAATTGCGCTTGTGCGTTGGCGTCCTGGTAATGTCCTCGCCGTCTATGGCGATATCGCCCGCGCTGGGCTCTTCCAGCCCGGCGATCATCCTCAAAAGCGTGGTCTTGCCGCAACCGGATGGGCCGAGCAGGCAGACGAAGGTGCCGTGCGGCACCGACAGGCTCACGTCATCGACGGCTTTGAAATCGCCGAACTGCTTGGTGACGTTGCGTATCGCTAGTCCGGACATGGGCGCATCCCGATGGTTCAAGGCGCTATGCGGAGGCCGCGGCGCCAGCCGGCGATCATATTGCTGGCAGGCGGCAGGAATTCACGCTTGGATCGATCGCGGCAAAGAATTCGAGGGCGGAAGCAGCGGCGCCGAGCCAGCCGGCGCATCGGGGAGGATGGGCCACCCCGACCGCCTCGCTCTCGAACTGGAGGTGCGCCATGTGGTTTCGACCATGTAGCGTCACCCTGGAACTGAAATGGACCCGGACAGGCTGGCAAGTCTCGTTCCGGGTCCGCTTCAGGATCTAGGAAAGGGGGCCAGGCGAAAGCCTGGCTCCCACTCCAGCCTCCAAGATAACGCCAAGCGCGAACACAGACAAGGTCCGCGTTCCCGCGTCTCAACCCGCGATCATCTCCGTCCATTTCTGGTTCAGCCAGTCGGACTTGGTGGTGTAGAGGTCGTAGCGCGGGATGATCGGCGGGATTTCCGACGACACGGCGCCGAATTCTTCCGCCGTGAGGTCGAGTTTTTCCTTCTTCAGCGTCGGCGCGGTTCCGACCTTGCGCGACATCAGGCCTTGGATCGACGGCTGGCTCATATAGTCGATGAACACCAGCGCCTCTTCGGCCTTTTCCGAGGCGCGCGAGATGACCCAGTTGCCGCTGTCCTGGATGCCGCCTTCCTGCGGGAAGGTCGAGCGCACCGGCTGGCCGTCGGCGGCGGCGAGGCCGGTTACGTCGTGGTAATACTGGCCCATCGGGATCTCGCCCGACTTCAGCGCCTGCTCGAACTGCGCCTCGTCGCGATACCAGAGGCGGACGTTGGGTTTCACCTCGGCGAGTTTCTCAAAAGCCTTGATCTGGCCTTCCTCGGTGTCGAGCGCGTTGGTGCCGCCGAAGAAGGTTTTTGCGGTTACTTCCAGCAGGAAGGAGTTGGAGACCAGCGCCAGGAGGCCGAGCTTGTCGGCGTTAGCCGGGTCCCACAGCGCCTGCCACGAGGTCGGCGCCTCCTTGTAGACGTCGGTGTTGGTGACCAGTGTGATGTACCACGCCACCGCGCCGATGCCGGCGACGCGGCCGTCGGGATATTTGTTGACGAACTGCGGCAGCAGGTCGCCGAAATTCTTGATCTTCTTCTCGTCGATCGGCACCCAGAGTTCGGTGGACTGTCCCTTGAGTGTCGATGTCTGCGACATCATCGACACGTCGGCGGGCGCCTGCCCTGCCTTGGCCGCCTGCTCGAGCTGCACCAGCCAGGCCTCGCCGGTCGGCTCGGCCACGGATTCCACGGCGATGCCGGTCGACTTGGTGAATTCGGGGAAGATATTCTCGTTGAAGGATTTCTGGAAATAGCCGCCATAGACGCCGATCTTCAGCGACTTGTCCTGCGCGCGCAGGATCGACGGCATGGCGAGCGCGCCGCCTGCGGCAAGCGCGCCGCCGAGCACCGTGCGCCGGGTCAGGTTTATCGTCATCGTGGTTCTCCTCTGTGTCGGCCGGTTTCCGGCGCGTTGCTTGTTCTCACTTCGTCTTGCCGGTGATCGCCGGGCTGAACACCATCAGCGACAGGATCTCGAACAGAACCTGCGCGCCGGCATGCGCCGTGTTGGCGGTGGCGTCGTATTGCGGCGCGACCTCAACGACGTCGCCGCCGACGATGTTCAGGCCCTTCAGCCCCCGCAGCAGTTCCAGCACCTCGCGCGTCGTCAGCCCGCCGATCTCCGGCGTTCCCGTACCCGGCGCGAAGGACGGGTCGAGGCTGTCGACGTCGAAGGAGATGTAGGTCGGGCCGTCGCCAACGATTTTTCGCGCCTTCTCGATGATGTCCGGGACGCCCATGCCGGTGACGTCCTCGGCGTGCACGACGGTCATGCCGGATTCGTAGGTGAACTCCCACAGATATTCCGATGCGCCGCGGATGCCGATCTGGATGGTGCGCGTCGGGTCGAGCACGCCGTCGAGCACCGCGTTGCGGAACGGCCCGCCATGGTGGAATTTGGTCAGGTCGTAGGCGCCGCTGGTATCGCAATGCGCATCGATGTGGATCATGCCGACGGGGGCCTTCTTGCCCACGGCCTTGAGGATCGGGTGGCTGACCGAATGGTCGCCGCCGACCGAGAGCGGCAGTACGCCGGCATCGACGATCTGGTTGATGCGCTTTTCGATGTCGTCATGGCAGAGTTCCAGCCGGTAGCGGCTGCGGAACGCCACGTCGCCGATGTCGGCGACCCGTAATTCCTGCACGGGCGCGCAGTCGAGAACGTGGTTGTAGGGACCGATGCGCTCGATGGTGCGCAGCGCCCGCGGCCCGAAACGCGCACCGGTGCGGTTGGTGACGCCGAGGTCCATCGGCATGCCGACCATCGCGACTTGGAGGTCGCCGAAATCCGGATTGTCGTTGTCGACCTGCATGTGCGGCGCGGCGAGGAAGGTGGGCATGCCGGCGTAGGGCGCGACGCGGGTGCCGCCCTTGAAGATCTTTTCGGCCACGCGCCGGAATTTCGGATCATACATGTCGCCGCCGGGCAAATCCGCGTATCGGCGGCGCAGCGCTTCCAGCTTTTCGGCGTCGAAACCCATGAAAATCCTCCTGCGGCGCGAATGATGCGCCGATATGCTGTTCGAGGGCATTCACGCCCGCCTTGCTCCGGCGGATCGTATGCCCTTCGATGTTCCCAAACCTGCTTTTTCTTGATTTCGATAAAACTGCCCGGAATCCGTTGAAAGATCAATTGATATTGTTGTAGCGTTCCATGTGAATTTTTCTCACAGTTACATGTCGGGAAATCTGGAAAAGCCGGCCTGAAATGGCGGCTTTCCGGCGATCCCGGCATATCGGAAATGTCCCTGGACGCCCGAAGGTTCGCCATGTCCGGTCGCCTGCCTCCGCTCAATCCGCTGCGCGCCTTCGAGGCGACGGCCAGGCATGGGTCGCTGACCAAGGCGGCGGCCGAACTCAGCGTGACCCACGGCGCGGTCAGCCACCAGATCAAGGCGCTGGAAGCGACGTTGAAGGTAAGACTGTTCGAGCGCGCCGGCCAGCGGCTGAAGCTGACGCCGCAGGGCGCGGAACTGCTGCCGGCCGTCTCCGGCGCCTTCGAAGGCATAGCGGCGGCGACCGCGCGGCTGATGCGGCCGACCGGAGCGGGCCAGCTCTCCGTGAGCTGCGTGGCGGCGCTGCTGTCGCTGTGGGTGATCCCGCGCATCGGCAGTTTTGTCGCGCAATATCCGAACATCAGACTGAAGCTGCGCGCCTCCAACGATCCGCAGGATTTGCGCTCGCCCGAGATCGACCTCTGCGTGCATTACGGCGACCGCGACTGGGGCGACTGCTGGTTCCGCAAATGGTCTGATCTCGAACTGTTCCCGGTGGTCAGCCCGACACTGATCAACAACCGGCCGATCCGTACGGTGCGCGACCTTGCCGACCACGTCATGCTGCATGGCGACGACGGGCGCGAGTGGCACACCTGGCTGGCGGCGGCCGATGCGCTGGAATTGGCGCGCGGGCCGCAGTTGCAGATGAGCGACGCACGGCTGTCGACCGAGGCGGCGTTGCACGGCCACGGCGTGGCGCTGGGCGATTCGGTGACAGCCAGCGGGCTTCTGGCGCGCGGGCAACTGGTGACGCCCTTCAACCTCGCCGTGCCGGCGGTGGACTCCTTCTACGTCGCCTGCCGCGGCCAGATGCGGTCGGCGCCGGTGGTGCAGGCTTTCATCGACTGGATCTTTGCCGAGCGCGATCTTTCGGTGACGCGCGGGGAGACGGCGGTGGCGGGTCAGATCGGCATCCGCAAGCGGCGCGGCGCGGGACGGGGGGCGGGAGGCTGAGGAAGGCTGCTGCCGTTCCGTTCGGCGGGGGGCCAGTTGCAAGGATTCCGGATGCCGGCGAAACAACATCCGATGTAACCGCACTGTAACGCCGGACACCAAATTGCAACAATCATGTCATTGCGCTGGCATCAGCCGGACGAAGTGACGCCCTAATCCTGCTTTTGACTGGACATGGACAGCGCATCTTGCAATTCTGCGCTGGGGCAAGGTTTGGGCTGGGTGCGGTTTTGCGCTTCGGGGTTGTAGCAATTACAGCCGTCGCGTTGTCCTTTGGCATTTGCTCCGCCGAGGCAGCGACGCGCGCGCTGGTGGTCGGTGTTTCCGGATATCCGAATTTGGCGGAAAGCCTGCGTCTCGTCGGGCCGAAGAACGATTCTCGCGAGATGGCCAACACGCTTGCGCGGCTGGGCGTCGCGCCGGCCGACATCACGGTGCTGGCGGACGGCGTCGACGGGCTCGCCGAAGGTATCGCTAATCCGGGGCCGGGCACGCGTGAAGCGGTGCTTGCGGGTCTCGACCGGCTCGCCGAGACGGCAAAGGCCGGTGACCTCGTCGTCTTCTATTTCTCCGGTCACGGCTCGCAGCAGCCCGACCAGGACAGCGACGAGCAGGGCGGTAACGACGAGATCTTCCTGCCCTATGATGTCGGCAACTGGACCGGCAAGGGCGTCGAGAACGCGCTGGTCGACGACGAACTCAATGCGCGCGTGCGAAAAATCCTCGACAAGGGCGCCGACTTCTTCGGCGTGATCGATGCCTGCAACTCCGCCACCGGATTTCGCGCCCTGGCCGGCGACGATGTGCGGGCGCGGGGTGTCGAGCCGGCGGAACTTGGCGTGCCGGCGGCCGCGAGCAGCGGGCGCGGGCTGATCGCCGCCAGGATGGAGCAAAAACCCGGCCGGGGCCGCGCCGCCTTCTTCTACGCTGCGCAGGAGATCGAGGAGGCGCTGGAAAAGACGCCGAAGGACGCTGCGCCCGGCGAGAGTTTCGGCGTCTTCACCTACACGCTGCTTGGCCGGCTGAACGCCACGCCGGGCCTGACCTATCGCACGCTGCATCAGGCTGTCATGGCCGACATCAAGCGCAACACGCTGATGGCCACCCAGACGCCGGAACTGGAAGGCGAATTGCTGGACGAGCCGGTGCTGGGGCTGAGCGCGGCCACGGCGCGAAAGCAGTGGCCCGTCTTTTCCGGCAAGCTGCAGGCGGGCGCTCTGGAGGGCATCTCGGCCGGCTCGGTGCTGGCGCTCTACGAGGATGCGACCACTCCCGACGACAGGCCCGTCGCGCATGGCGTGGTCGAGACGGCGGGCGCCAGCCGCAGCGTGGTGGCGCCAGTCATGTGGCCGTGCGAGAGCGACGCCGCGGCCTGCGCCGCAGGGGTGGATGCGGCGGCCTTCAAGAAAGGCCGCTTTGCCCGGCTGGTCGAGCGCGGCGTCGACCTCGGCCTGGTCCTGTCGGAGCCGGTGCGCGTCGATCCGGATGACGGCCACGACTATACGGCGGCGGTGGCCGCCCTGCGGCAGGCGACGGCGATGCCCGCGCTTGCGCCGCGCGTGTCGCTGCGCCGCGAGGGATATGACATTGCGGTCGGTCTCGTCGATGGCACGATTGCGTTTTCGCCGGCCGGCGGGCTGATCGACCGGGACGGGCGGTCGCCGCGTCTGACGTTGCCGGACGAGCCGCAGGCGGCGGCGCAGGCCGTAGCGGACGCGATCGGCCGCATGGCACGCGCCACCGCTTTGCAGCGGCTGGACCCGCGCGGCGAGGCGGCCGAAAAACTCGGCCTGACGCCAAGGATATTGGCGCGCGCCAGTGCGGTGCGACCCGGCAAGGGCGCGCCCTGCCCCGACGGCGAGAGCAATTATGCGGCGGCCAAGCCGACCAGCGAAAACCCTGTCCTTGCCGATTGCGACATCCTGTCGATCGAGATGGAGAACATCGGCCGCAAGCCGCTCGACGTCACCGTGCTCCTGATCGGCGCGGATTTCTCGATCACGCCGGTGTGGCCGACGAACGGCAATTCCAACCGCATCCATATCGGCGAGAAACGCACGGTCGACATATTGCAGATGGAGCCCAACCCGAAAGCCTCCGCCGAGGAGCGGCTGGTGTTCCTCGCGGTGCCGGGCGTCAACCGCGCGCATACGGCCTTCACCGACCTCGGGCAGGACGGCTTGCGCGCCATGCCGGGCGTGGAAGCGCCGGGCGCGGCGGCGGTGCGCGACCTGCTTTCGGTCGGGTTGAACGACATGAACCGGGCGGTCGCGACGCAGCCGCCCCGGCTCGAGGAGGAGATGTCGATCGACATCAGGCCGTTCCGGGCGACCCAGGCAAAGGGAGACTGAGAGCGGACGATTTTGGGGGCAGGAATGCCCCATCGCGATCCCCCGACCGATCCGCCAAGCGCGGGCAGGCAGGGCGGAAACACCGGGCGGAGCATCCGCCGGTGAGGTTCGAGGCGCAGCCGCGGATGGTGTGGCGGCCTCGATAAAGTCGGGTCGCGCGTGGCGGGGGTCCGTCCTGCGCGGGAACTGTCAACAACAGAGGACGATGACCATGAAGAAACTTCTGATAGCGGCGGTCTTCGCCGCGGCCAGCCTGACGGCCGGCGCGTCGGTGGCGCAGGACAAGCAGACGCTGAGCACCGCCCAGCAGGCGGAAGGCCGTCTGATCCTGGAGACGGCGCGCAATCTCGTCAGCTATGGCGAGACCAAGGGCGACGCGCTGGCGCTGGTCACCGCCGCCAAGATGATGGCGAGCGTTCCCGGCAAGGTGCTGGCCGACGGCCAGACCGGCGAGGGCGGCGCGGACAAGAGCGCGCCCTTCGACATCGAGGGCGTGCTGAAGAAGGCCGAGGACCTCTCCCAGGGCGACGAACTGATCACCAAGGTTGCCGGGCAGGTGCGTGAGACGGCGGCGGCCAACTCCAAGGCCGTCTGCTACTGGCAGTATTATTGCTATTACAATGGCTGGTGCGAATACGCCTACGCGTGCTGGTAAGCGCTGGAACACCCTCGCCCTCTGTGGGGAGGGTCGGTGAACAACCGAAACGCAGTGAAGTGCGTGAGCCGGGGTGGGGTCGTGGCGGACAAGCTCCGACCTTGCTCTGTTTCGGAGCACCTTGCCACCGACCCCCGCCCCGCTTCAAAAACCTCGCGTGTCGCTCAGTTTTCTCTGTAACCCTCCCCGCAAGGGGGAGGGTTAGCCGGCCTCAGTCCGCGGGGCTGGCGAACAGGATCAGATTCCCGTCCGGATCGAGCACAATGAAGTTCCGGGCGCCTGCCCCGGCGATTTTCAAGACCGTCACCCCAGGTTCGCCAGATGGTCTGACGATGGTTTGCAGACCGCGTTCAGGTGGAGGGCGCGTACGGATTTGTCCTCAACGCGGACGAAGTTCATCGTGTAATACGACCAGTTGTAGAACTCCGTCGATTGGTCTCGTTCGACGACCAGAACGGCATGAAAGGCGAACTGGTAGTCGGAGGATCCGCCTCCATTGGTGAAAAGCGCCTGCATTTCGAAACCGGTAAGCTCGCTCGATCGCGTGACAGGCCGATACCGTCCAATATGGTCGGCCGGAACTTGCAGGCAGAACGGCATGATGCCCGCTGTGGAGAGTGCGCGCCATTTCACGATCGAAATATTGACGTAGGACAGAAAGAAAAGCGCAGCGACCGTTCCGGGGATCGAAAGCGCGATCAACGCATTGGAGCGTCGTGTCTCGCTCAGCTTGCCGCTCCTCAGCCATGTCAGCACGACGATCGGGATGTCGATCAATCCTCCGAAGAAGATGAGCAACAGGTAGCCGGGTTGAAAAGCGATATCGCCAGCAAGATCGGAGGGCCGATCAGGCTGATGATGAAATGAACCAGGATCGCGCGAGCCATCAGCAGTCGTGATGGTCTTCCGGACAAAAGTGCCCAGCCCGATACCGCAAAGACGATCAACGGGCCGCCGAACCACAACAGGTGAAGGAAGCCAGCGGATTTCCATCCTGGATAGGAACTTGGATAGACTGCCCAGACGAGGAAGGCGGTTACCAGCGCGCACCAAATACCGAGAATCCCAGCCTCGCTGGTTTTGGCCGGCACATCCCGCCGGACAGGCCCGGATACGGTAAGGCCGGTACTGTTTTCGCCGGCCCCTTGGTGAAGGCTATCGCCTTGCGCGCGCGCCTCAGTCACACATCCCCCCTTATCCGGAACTTCATGGCAGAGCGCAGCGCAACATGCTGAAATGTACTGCGCCCGGATGTCAGCTGTCGTTGAATTCCGGCATCCTCAAGGCGTTTGCAAATCGGATTCCCGTTCGTCATTTTTCGACGGTGAAAAAAACGCGCACCGGTGACTTGCGGTCACTTCATCAGCCCCACAGGAGCAGCAATCGAAGCGCGGAATGTAGGCGGCGGCAGGCGGACGCTTGCAAATGTGATATCGGAACGGGCGCCGAGGCGAGTCGGCAAGGCAGATCGGGAGGGATCGGATGAATCAGGCAAAGCCGCTCGACGGCAAGGTTGCGATCGTCACGGGGGCGGCAGGCGGCGTTGGGCGGGCGACTGTCGAACTGCTGACGCGGCGCGGCGCCTCGGTGGTGGCCGAGGACGTCGACGCCAATGTCGCAAATCTGGAAGCGCCGAACGTCGCGGCGGTGGCGGGCGATGTGCGGAAAGCCGGAACGGCGCGCAAGGCGGTCGAGGTGGCGCTGGCGCGCTTCGGGCGGCTGGATATCCTCGTCAACAATGCGGCTGTCATCATCACCAAGGACATATTGTCGACCGAGGAGGATGAGTGGAACGACCTGATGGCGGTCAACGTCACCGGCGTGTTCCACCACTGCCGCGCCGTATTGCCGGAAATGATCAAGCAAAAGAGCGGCTCGATCGTCAGCGTCAGCTCGATCTCCGGCCTGGTGGGGCTGCCCTTGCAGGCGGCCTACTGCGCCAGCAAGGGCGCGATCGTGCAACTGACGCGGCAGCTCGCGGTGGATTATGCGGAACATGGCGTGCGGGTGAATTCGGTGGCGCCGGGCTCGGTCGATACGCCGTTCCTGACGCGCTATCTGGACAGCCAGCCGGACCCCGTCGCCGCCGAGCGCGCCATCAAGGCCGCGCATCCGATGGGCCGCATCGGTTCGCCGCAAGAGATCGCCGAGGTGATCGCGTTCCTGGCCTCCGACGCGTCGTCGTTCATCACCGGCGCCATCCTCTCTGCCGACGGCGGCTACGTGGCGCGGTAGGCGCAGTCGCATAGGGCCGGACCGGCGCCGGCCTGCGCCGGGCAGGACCAAAGGAAAGCTGCAGCACGCGGAAAATTTCGATGCTATAGGCGCTTCCGGGTCCTGACCGGCCCGGCAGGAAGAAGCGGGGTTTTTTGGGTCGATGACCAAGACCGATATCGCCAGGCGCGTCTATAACCATGCCTGGAAGCTGGATCCGATCGTCCGCAGCCTGCTGGACACCGATTTCTACAAATTGCTCATGCTGCAGATGATCTGGGGCATGTATCCGAAAGTCGACGCCACCTTCTCGCTGATCAACCGCACCACCAGCGCCCGGCTGGCGGAAGAGATCGACGAGGGTGCGCTGCGCGAGCAGTTGGACCATGCGCGCACGCTGCGCTTCGGCAAGAAGGAGATGATCTGGCTGGCCGGCAACAGTTTTTACGGCCGCAAGCAGATATTCGAGCCGGAATTCCTGTCCTGGCTGGAGAATTTCCGACTGCCCGAATACGAGCTGGAAAAGCGGGACGGCCAGTACGAGCTGCATTTCCACGGGCCGTGGATGTACACCTCCATGTGGGAGATCCCGGCGCTGGCCATCATCAACGAGTTGCGCTCGCGCGCCGCGATGAGCGGTTTTGGACCATTCTCGCTCGACGTGCTTTATGCCCGCGCCAAGGCAAAGCTGTGGGACAAGACCGAGCGGCTGCGCAAGCTCCCGAACCTCAAGGTGTCCGACTTCGGCACGCGTCGACGCCACAGTTTTCTGTGGCAGCGCTGGTGCGTCGAGGCGCTAAAGGAAGGCATCGGCGACGCTTTCACCGGCACCAGCAACGTCAAGCTTGCCATGGACACCGACCTGGAGGCACTGGGCACCAACGCGCACGAACTGCCGATGGTGTTCGCGGCGTTGACCGGGACGGACGAGGCGTTGCGCCAGTCGCCCTATCACGTCCTGCTGGACTGGCAGCGTTATTACGGCGGCAATCTGCTGATCGTGTTGCCCGACGCTTTCGGCACGGCCTCCTTCCTGCGCGACGCGCCGGACTGGGTAGCCGACTGGACGGGTTTCCGCCCCGACAGCGCGCCGCCGATCGAGGGCGGCGAGAAGATTCTGGCGTGGTGGCGCTCGAAGGGCGTCGACCCGCGCAACCGGCTGCTGATCTTTTCCGACGGGCTGGACGTCGACGCCATCGAGGAGACCTACAAACATTTCGACGGCAAGGTGCGCATGGCCTTCGGCTGGGGCACCAATCTGACCAACGATTTCGAGGACTGCGCGCCGATCGAGACCGACCGGATGAACGCCATATCGCTGGTGTGCAAGGTGACGGAAGCCAATGGCCGCCCCGCGGTCAAACTCTCCGACAATCCCGCCAAGGCCACCGGCGAAGCCGCGGAGATCGCGCGGTATTTGCGGGTGTTCGGGAATGAGGAGCGGGTGGAGCAGAAGGTGAAGGTTTGACAGCGTTGTCTGCGGACAACGGAGCGCACGACTGCTAGGCTCTGCCGATCATACGGGCCCGGATCGTTGCCGTCGCATTCCTTCGCACCCCCCTCTGTCCTGCCGGACATCTCCCCCTCAAGGGGGGAGATCGCGCCGGCGGCTCGGCTTTCGCCAATCGCCATCGTTGAAGTGCAGACGGCAATGCTGAAGCTGCCAATCTCCCCCCTTGAGGGGGAGATGTCCGGCAGGACAGAGGGGGGTGCGAAGGAACGCCATGCGGGCGACGACGGCAGGTGGCCAACCGCGAGGATCGTCGCGTTCAGCTGCGCGGCTTTCGCTCTCGCCCCGACCGCCGCCTTCGCCCATGCCTCCGATCGCGGCTACGTGCTGCTGTTGCCGACCGGCTATTATCTGTTCGGCGGCGCGGTCGTGGTGGCGGCAAGCTTCCTGGCGCTGTTCTTCGTCCCGCAAACGACGCTGGAGAAACTGGCTGCGTGGCGGTTGCCCCTGTTTGCCGTGCCGGACAGGCTGCGGTTCTGGACGAGCCTCGTGTCGTTCCTGATCCTCTGCGCGTTGATTGCCGCCGGCATCTTCGGCAGTCGCGACCCGCTGTCGAACCCGCTGCCGCTGACGGTGTGGACGCTGCTGTGGATCGGCCTGACACTTGTTCAGGGCGCGTTCGGCAACCTTTGGCGCTGGATCGACCCTTGGTATGCGCCACTAAAATTAGCCGGCGCAGTAATTCCGAAAGAGGCCGGGCTGAAATATCCCGAATGGCTTGGCTACTGGCCGGCGGTCATTCTGTTTGCTGCCTTCGCATGGTTCGAACTGATCGATGTTGCGCCCGACGATCCGTACCGGCTGGCACTTGCCGTCGGCGGCTACTGGATGTTGGCCTTTGCGATCATGCTGGTGGTCGGCCATGATGTCTGGAGTGGACGTGGCGAGTTTCTGTCCGTGTTTTTCCGAATGGTTTCCCGCTTCGGCATTTTTCATTCTGCGACGGACGGCAACCGGAGACCCGTCTCGCTCTGCCTGCCGGGCGCAAAGCTTTGGGCCGAACAGCCGCTGCCGCTGTCCGTCACGCTGTTCCTGCTGCTGGCGCTTGCATCCGTGTCCTTCGACGGATTTTCGAAGACGTTCCTGTGGCTGGGCGCGAACGGCATCAACCCGCTGGAGTTTCCCGGACGCTCCGCGCTGCAGGCCATCAACACGCTTGGCCTGGCCGGGATGTTTGCCGCGCTTGCTGGGGTGTTCCTGATTTGCGTCTCTCTCGGTGAACGGTTGGCCGGCGAAGGATCGGCGCGGCGCGCGGCGGGGCTGTTGGTGTGGTCGATCGTGCCGATCGCGCTCGCTTATCATTTCTCGCATTACCTGACCGCCTTCCTGGTCAACGCGCAATATGCGGCGGTGGCGCTTTCGGACCCGTTCGGGCTTGGCTGGAACCTCTTCGGAACCGCCTATATGCCGGTGTCCGCGGGTATCGTCATGGGGTCGGAGCAGGCCGTGCTCATCTGGAACGCCCAGGCTTTTGCAATCATCGGCGGGCATGTGCTGGCGGTGCTGGTTGCGCATGGTCTGGCCTCGCGGCTGCACGCCGGATCGCGAGGAGCGCTGTTTTCACAGGTGCCGCTGACGCTGCTGATGATCGGCTACACGGTGTTCGGGCTCTGGCTTTTGTCGACGCCGACAGCCGGGTAGGCGTGAAGCTTGTGCGTCGCAGCATTGTCGCGCCAGCCTGCCCTTGCGGCACCCAAGGATTGATGATTTAGTTTCCGCATCAATGCGTTTCGGGCGCCGGGGACCTGCGCCACGCGGCTCCGGACAGATCGTCAGAGGGGACAGGCATGACCACAAGCAAGGCTTCCAGCCTCATCGGCACGCGTCTCAATCGCCGCACCGCCCTCAAGGGGATTGCGGCTTCGGCCGGCCTCGTGGCGGCTCCGGGGTTTGTGCGCTATTCGCAGGCGCAGAGTTCGGCGCCGATCAAGATCGGCTTCCAGTCGCACCGCACCGGCATCGGCGCCGCCTATGGCCGCTGGTACGAGAAGACGACCGCCGCTGCGATCAAGCTGATCAACGATGCGGGCGGCATCAACGGGCGCCCGGTCGAGATCATCATCGAGGACGACGGCACCGACCCCGGCCGCGGCGCCGAGGTAATCGGAAAATTCGCTACCCAGCACAAGGTCGACGTCGCCTACGGCACGTTGTTCAGCCATGTGGTGATCGGCTCGGCGCCGGCGGCGGGCGAGGCAAAACTGCCCTATTTCGTCGTCAGCGAGGGCCACCACGTCGCCTCGACCAAACTCAACCGCTACGTCTTCCAACCCGGCATCACCGACGTGAAGAGCCAGATTCAGGCGATGGCGCCGTGGATCGCCGGCAATGTCGGCAAGAAGGTCACGCAGATTTTCCCGGACTTCGCCTTCGGCTACGACCATCGCGACTACCTGCCGCCGGCTTTGAAGGCGCAGGGCTCGGAAGTCATCGCGCAGATCGCCATTCCGCCGACGGAAAGCTCGTTCACAAAGTATTTTCCGCAGATTCCGGCCGACACCGAGGTGCTCTACCACGTCATGGTCGGGCCGGCGGTGCTGACCTTCGTCAAGGAACTCGGCGAGTTCTACGGCACCAACCGGCCGCAGCTCTTCGGCTTCATCGACAGTCTCGAGGCGGTCGACATCAACAGCCCCGGCCTGGAATTTCTGGACGGCAGCCATTTTTGGGAAGGCTCGCCGCGCTACGCGCAGGACAACGACAGCGAGGCGCAGAAAGCCTATCGCGCCGCCGTCGGCATCGACGAGAACGGCGCGGCGCTGGGCGATCCCAAGGACGTGTCGACGGCCGCCCACATGTTCGGCTGCTGGGAAACGCTCTACGTCATCAAGAAGGCGATGGAGGATTCCGGCTACAAGGGGCCTGAGGATCGCGCCAAGCTTGTCGAGGCGACCGAGGCGCTGACCGCCTTCGCCGAAGGACCCGAGCATCCGCAGGGCGACAAGACCTTCAATGGCAAGATTCACCAGTGCTTTGGCCACCAGAACATTTCCAAAGTCGAAGGCGGCAAGCTCAAGGTCGTGCACCGCACGACGATCGAGGACGGGCTCTACGAGCCGGAAGGAGATTATACGATCCAGCCGCTGTGAGGACGGCATCCGAATGTGACCGGTCTGGTGACGGAGGTACTGACGTGGTATATACGTCGTCAGTACCTCGATCGGAGATGACCATGGCCAAGGAAGCCGTCTTCACGATGAAACTGGAGCCGGAACTGCGCGATGCGTTCATGGCGGCCGCCAAGCATGACGACCGCCCGGCGTCGCAGATCGTCCGCGAATTCATGCGCGATTTTGTCAATCAGGATCGGGAGTATGTCGAATTCCTGCGCCGAAAGGTGGAGCGTTCCCGCGCCTCCATTGCGGCCGGCAAATGGCTTTCCGGAGAAGAGGTGGAAGCGAAGTTTCAGCGCCGTCGCGAGGAAATCCTGCGTAAAGCAAGCGAGGACAATGCGTGAAGGTTCGCTGGTCCAAGGATGCCGAAAAGGACCGTGACGAATTTTTTGATTTCATCGAGGCTGACAATCCTGTTGCCGCTGCGAGAATGGACCTTCTCTTCAAGACCGCGGCTGAAAGAGCGGCCAAGTTTCCTCATATGGGCCGACCGGGCGAGTTGCCGGGAACGCGCGAACTGATTCCCCATCCGAACTATCGCCTCGTCTACGAAATTCAGGACGACGCGATTTATGTTCATGCTGTCCTCCACACCGCCCGCCAATGGCCGCCGGAATCAGCCGACGAGGACGGCTGAATGGCCTTCGGTCCTCACCTGCTGCTCGCCACACTCGAAGGTCTCGTCAATTCGGCGGTGCTGGCGCTGACGGCGCTTGGCCTGTCGCTGGTGTTCGGCGTCATGCGGGTGGTCAATGTCGCGCATGGCGAGTTCTATATGCTCGGCGCCGTGTTGGCCTGGTGGGTGGCCTCGCTGGTGACCGGCCATCCGGCGCTGGGCTTTCTGGCCGCGCTCGTCATAAGCCCGCTGATCGGCGGAGCTATCGCGCTCGTCTCCGAGCGGCTGGTGCTGCGCAGGCTGGAGTACAATCCGGAATCGACCATCGTCGCCACCATCGGCCTGCTCTACATTTTTCAGCAGGCGGCGCTGACTTTCTACGGCCCCGAGGCGCGGCCGGTCGAGGCGCCGTTCAATTACCGTATCCTGCTGCCGTGGTTCGGCTATTCCGGCTACAAGCTGTCGGTGATCGCCGCCTCGGCGCTGCTGCTCGCTGCGACGTGGTTCGTGCTGACGAAGACGAAGGTCGGACTGGTCATGCGCGCCACGCAATATGACCGAGAGACGGCGCAAGCCTTCGGCATTCCGGTCGACCGCGTCTATGCCGGCGTGTTCGCGCTGGGTGCGATGCTGGCGGCGGTGGCCGCGGTGCTGATCGTTCCAATCAGCCAGGCGCATTATCTGATGGGCCGCGATCCGCTGCTGCTGTCCTTCATCGTCGTCATCATCGGCGGGCTGGGCTCGCTGCGCGGCACGGTGATCGCCGCGCTGATCGTCGGGCTCGGCGACGGCATCATCTCCGTCTTCTTCTCGCCGACGCTGGCGAAGATCATCGCGACGCTGGTGGTCGCCATGGTGCTGGTGTTCCGGCCGCAGGGCCTGTTCGGCACGGCGGCGCGATGAGCGCTTCGCCGGCAAAGGCCTACCTGCTGCATGCCGCGGTGATCGCGCTCCTGCTGGCGCTCGGCTTCGTGCTGCCGGACTATCATCACGGCGTGCTGGCCAGGGTCATGGTGCTGGCGGTGTTCGCCATGGGTTATAACCTCCTGTTCGGTTATGCTGGCCTGCTCAGCCTGGGGCACGCCATGTTCTTCGGCGCGGGGCTGTATGGTGCGGGACTGACGATGGTGCATCTCGGCTGGGGTGTCGTCCCAGCCTTCGCCGCCGGGCTTGCAGCCGGCGCAGCACTGTCGCTTGCCGTCGGCTTTCTCGCGCTGCGCACCACCGGCGTCGCCTTCATGATCGTCACCATGATGTTCGCGCAGGTTTTTTATCTCGTGATCTTCTATTTTGGCGCGTGGACGCGCGGCGACGAGGGGTTGGTGATAGCCCAGGCGCAGCGGAGGATATCGTTTGCCGGCGCAACGCTCGACCTGACCAGCCCCTCGTTCCGCTATCTCGCGGCGCTCTCCCTCTTCGCGGTCGTGCTGATGATCACGCTGGCGGTCGTGCGCTCGCGTTTCGGCCGGGTGCTGGTGGCGATCCGCGAGAACGAGGAGCGCGCCCGCATGCTGGGGTTCGACACCTTCGCCAACAAGCTGGCGGCCACGGTGGTTTCGGGCACGATCTGCGCGGCGGCGGGCGCGGCCTATGCGATCCTGTTCGGCTATGTCGGCGCGACCTTCGCGTCGGTGCAATACTCCATCCTGCCACTGCTCTGGGTGCTGCTCGGCGGCGCGGCGACGACGCTAGGGCCGCTGGTCGGCACGCTGCTGATGTTCTACCTGATCGACAGCTCGGGCGATCTGCTGAAAGCCTGGCTGCCGGACTGGAACGTCAGCTATCTCGGCATCGTCGGGGTGGCGCTGGTGCTGCTCATCCTGTTCTTCCCGAAAGGCATTCTGGGGACAGTGCGCCAGAGGTGGGTGCGATGGCTGCCGTGACGCCGCTGATCGCCACCTCCGGGCTGAAGAAACATTTCGGCGGGTTGCGCGCCGTCGACGGCATCGATTTTTCGGTGATGCCCGGCGAGATACGCGCCGTCATCGGTCCCAACGGCGCCGGAAAAACCACCTTTGTCAGCCTGATCTGCGGGCGGATCGAGCCGACCTCGGGTGTGATCCTGTTCGAGGGGCGCGACATCACAAAACTGCCGGCGCACCGGCGCGTGCGGGCAGGCATCGCCTACACGTTCCAGATCACCAGCGTTTTTTCCAACCTCTCGGCCTACGACAATGTCGCGCTGGCGGTGCAGCGTACGCTGACCGACGGACGGGCAGGTGGCCACCTTCGCGACGGCGTCATGTCGGCGCTGTCGCGCACCGGCCTTGCTGCGCGTGCCCACGAGACGGCGGGGTCGCTGGCCTACGGCCACCAGCGGCTGCTGGAAGTCGCGATGGGGCTGGCGCTGAAGCCGCGCCTGCTGATCCTCGACGAGCCGACGCAGGGCCTCTCCGACGGCGAGATCGAGAATTTCGTTACGCTGGTGCGGGAGGTGGCGCGCGACGCCACCGTTCTGATCATCGAGCACAACATGCCGGTGGTGATGGCGCTGGCCGACCGCATCACCGTGCTAGACGCCGGAAAAGTACTGGCCGAGGGCGCGCCGCAGGACATCCGCGCCAATGCCGCTGTGCAGGCGGCGTATCTCGGGGCGGAGGTGGCATGACCGCCGTGCTGCGGATCGAAAAACTCGACTGCTTCTGCGGCGAAGTGCAGGTGCTGCATGGCCTGTCGCTGGAGCTCCGGCGCGGCGAGGTGCATTGCCTGCTGGGGCGCAACGGCGCCGGCAAGACGACCCTTCTCAAGGCGATCATGGGGCTGGTCCCCGCGCGGGCGGGAACGGTCATGCTCGGTGCGAAAAACCTGGTCGATCTGCCGGCGCATGAAGTGCCGAAGGCTGGCGTCGCCTATGTGCCGCAGGGCCGGCGGCTGTTCGCCGAGATGAGCGTTGCTGAAAACATCGAGATCGGCCTGATGGCGCGCGGCAAGGGCGCCGAGACGCGCGAAAACGTGCTGGCGCTGTTTCCGATCCTGCGTGAACGGCTGAAGCAGCGCTCGGGCACGCTGTCCGGCGGCGAGCAGCAGATGCTGGCGATGGCCCGGGCGCTCTGCCTGGAGCCGGACGTGCTGCTGCTCGACGAGCCGACCGAAGGGCTGATGCCGTCGATGATCTCGAAGATCCGCGAGACGGTGGAGCAATTGGGCGAGCGCGGCGTCTCGACACTGCTCGTCGAGCAGCGGGTGGATGCCGTGCTGCCTGTCGCCGACCGCGTCACCTTCGTCGAGAATGGCCGAGTCCGCGCCACTGTCGGCGTTGATGAAGTGCGCGCTGATCCGGACATGGTGAAGCGGTATGTCGGGGTAGGTTGAGAGCGAAGTGCCGCGGACAGTTCACTTAATTCCGCGGAAAGGCGCTGCGTTTCAGGGTCGGCGCGGGCGGAATTAAGTAAACTGTCCCCTGACGCTACCCTCCGAAAAACACCCAGCCCGCCAGCAGGAAGGTCGGGATCAGCACCGCGCCGGACCACAGCATGTAGCCGAAGAAACTCGGCATTTTGACTCCGCGGTGCTTGGCGATGGCGAAGACCATGAAGTTGGGGGCGTTGCCGATATAGGTGTTGGCGCCCATGAACACCGCGCCCGTCGAGATGGCGGCGAGGGTGGTGGCCAGCCCGGTCATGAGGTGCTCAGGGTCGCCGCCGGCAAGCTCGAAGAAGACGAGATAGGTCGGGGCGTTATCGAGGAAGGAGGAGAGCGCGCCGGTCAGCCAGAAATAGGCCAGGTCGTTAGGCGCACCGGCCTCATTGGTGACCATCGCGACCAGCGGGGAAAGCGCACCCTCCGAGCCCGCGCGCAGGATGGCGATGACCGGCACGATGCAGATGAATATGCCGGCGAAGAGTTTCGCCACCTCGACGATCGGCCCCCAGGTGAAACCGTTGGCATGGCGCATGGGGCGGGGCGTGAGTTTCAGCGAAGCCAGAGCCAACGCCAGGATGATCGCGTCACGCAGAAGGTTCTGCCCTTCGAGCTGCACGCCCGCGACCGTGAAGGCGACGCCCGGCTTCCATGCGGCGGAGAGCAGGATCGCGCCGATGACGCCGGCCAGCAGCGGCAGGTTGACGAGGCCGCGCACCCGCACTGCGCTGTTCGGCGTCGGGTCCTTGATTTTCGGCATGCCGGCCTCGCGGGCATGCAGCCAGAAATCCAGCGCCAGGAAGACGGCCAGCACGATGCCGCCGACGAACAATGTTTCCTTCCAGAGGTTGGCGGTGGTCCAGAAGAAATCGACGCCGCGCAAAAAGCCGACGAACAGCGGCGGGTCGCCCAGCGGGGTGAGGGCGCCGCCGATGTTGGAAACCAGGAAGATGAAGAACACGATGACATGCGCGTTGAACGGGCGGTTGTCGTTGGCGCGGATCATCGGACGGATCATGATCATGGATGCGCCGGTGGTGCCGACGACGGAGGCGAGCAGCGCGCCGATGACGAGCAGGCCGGCATTGGTCAGCGGCGTGCCATGGATGTTGCCGGCCACCAGTATGCCGCCGGCAATGGTGTAAAGCGCGAGCAGAAGGATGATGAAGGAAAGATATTCGAGCAGCAGCGTGTGCAGCAGCGCTTCAGCCGAGACGGGCCAGCCCTGCGTGGCGATCAGCGGCAGAACGACGAGCGCGGCCCAGCCGGCGGTGATCTTGCCGTAGTGGTGTTCCCACAGATGCGGGTAGAGCAGGGGACCGGTTGCGATCGACAGCAGCAGCCCGGCGAAAGGCAGCGCCCACATCAGCGACATGGCGTCGCCCGGCAAGCCTTCCGCCGCGAAGGCCGCCGTGGGGCAGAGCAGGGCGGCCGCCAGCACTGCGCGGAGCAAGGATCGCATGAAGTCCCCCTCAACGGTATGTCGGCCGACCGCGCGTTCCGGCCGCCGCGCCGGTAACCTGCGATCGTCATCCAGCCGATAGCTTCCCGCCAATGGCAGGGCAATCGCCAATGAGGGAACAGGTTCGAATAATCGCCGGTTGCAAACGCTGCGATCGGCGACGGACCGTGTGGCGCACGAGCCGGTATTTGCCGCGGCTGCTTGCGCTGCTGTGCGAATGCAGTTCGGCGATCGTTCGGCTGGCAATTGGCCCGGATCAGCCGCGAGGTGTCATCCGGCCCGCTTCAGCGCCGGCGTGGTTGCCTCGATGCGCGACGCGGCCAGGTGCGACACGACGAACTCGGCGTCGCGCCCGACGCTCAGGAAGCGCCCGGAACCCCACGTCCACAGCCAGGGCAGGCCGAGTACGTAGACGCCCGGGATATCGGTGACGCCGTGGCGGTGGACGGGATAGCCGGTGCCGTCGAAGATCGGCAGGCCGACGAAGGACCAGTCGGCGCTGAAGCCGGTGGCCCAGACGATGGAGCTGACGCCTGCCGCCTCGAGGTCGAGTTCGGCGGGCTCGTTTTCGGGCTCCCAGACGGGGCGATAGGGCTCGCCGGCCGGCGCGTCGATGCCGTTGGCGGCGATGTGCCTGTCGATCAGGGCGTTGATGCCGTTGTAGACCCGGTCGGCATTGTCGAGATTGGCCCGAAGGTTCTGTTCGAACAGCATTTTTCCGCCGGCAACACCGGACAGCCGGCCATAGAGCGCCATGCCTTGCAGGGCGAAGGCGCGCAGGTCGATGTCGCGGCCGCCGTCACGGCCGGTGAGATAGTGGTTGGTGTCGTGGCGCTTCTTGCCCATGCCGTCGTCCGCGACCGTGATCTCGTATTGGCCGACGTCCCACAGCCAGTCGACGACGTCGCGGCCGCGATAGAAGCGGGCACAGCGCGGCGCATTGCCGGTGACCATGTGCACTTTTCGGCCGGCGAGATGCAGGTCCTCGGCGATCTGCGCGCCCGACTGGCCGGAGCCGACCACCACCACCGCGCCGTCGGGCAACTGGCCGGGATTGCGGTATCCGGCGGTGTGGATCTGGACGATGTCTTCCGGCAGGCGGGCGGCGGCAGCGGGAATGAAGGGCGCGCCATAGAGGCTGGTCGCCAGGATGACCGCATCGGCCGTCACCGTCCCGGCGGTGGTGGTCACGCGAAAACCGTCGCCGGCGCGCTCGATCATGATGACCGCGGTGTGCTCCACGACCGGCGCGGCGACCTTGTGTACAAAACCGTCGACATAGGCGATGATCTGGTCCTTGACCATGAAGCCGTGCGGGTCGTTGCCGTCATAGGGATGGCCGGGCAATTGGCATTGCCAGTTCGGCGTCACCAGGCAGAAGGCGTCCCAGCGCTCGTCCTTCCATTTGTGGACGACGGTGTTCTTCTCGAAGACGACATGGTCGATGCCATGGGTGGACAGGTAGTGGCTGGCGGAAAGGCCGGCCTGTCCGCCGCCGACGACGACGGCGCCGTAATGCGGCGCGAGAGATGCTGGCGCTGTCATGATCGTGTTTCCCAATTGTCGAGGAGGAAGGTCTCGCAGGCGACCCTTGCATCCGGATCGCCGCCGAAACGCGCCGCGGTGCTTTCAAGACGCGCCAGCTGGCCGAGCGCCAGCGAGCAGGGCCGGCCATATTTGGCGCGTACCCTTTCGGAGGCAGTGCCGAGCGCGGCGCGGCTGCGCTCCATGAAGTCGCCGAGCGGATAGGTTTCGCCTTCGGAGAAATAGTCCCTGACGACCAGCGAGGGCGAGTAGCAGCTTTCCCTTTGGCCGTCCGGCCAGACGATGACGAAACGCATCTCAGGCATGGGCGGGCTCCGCGAGGCGCGCATAGGCCGGCAGATGCGCCTTTGCGACACGCTCCCAGCCGTGCGCGGCGGCGATCCGGGGGCCACGCTCCGCCAGCCGTCGGCGCAGCGTCTCGTTGAAGGACAGCGCCATGGCATCGGCGACCGAGGCCGGCTTCCACGGGTCGCACCACAGCGCATCGTCGGGCGACAGATATTCGGTGAAGGGCGCGATCGACGAGACGACGACCGGAATGCCGCTGGCCATGGCTTCCAGCACGCACAGCCCGAACCCTTCCTTGACGGAGGCGAAGACCAGCGCGTGCGAAAGGCGGTAGAGCGGCGCCATGTCGGCATCGGCCACCGGCCCGGTGACATGGATGCCGGCGCTGGCGGGACCGGCGGAGGCCAGTATCGTCGCAAATTCCCGCTGATAGGCGCCGTGGTCGAGCAGCGATGCGCCGCCGGCGATCACCAGTTGCGAGTCGGGAAACAAGATGCGCAGTTGCAGGAACGCTTCCAGGATGCGGACGCTGTTCTTGCGGGCCTCGATGCCGCCGACCGACAGGAAAACCGGCCCCGGCCCGAGGCCGAGCCTTTTGCGCAGGGCTTCTTCGGCCCCGGTCCCTCTCGGGCCGAACCGCTCCGTATCGACCCCGTTGCCGGTCAGGTCGGCGGTTATGGTCCAGTCCGCCGCCAGCCGGGTCTGCCAGGTCCGGCTGACAGCGATGCAGCGGTCGGCGGCGTTGATCGAACGGGCTTGCAACTCGGCAAGGCGCGGGTCGGCAAAGTCGTCGACATGATGCACCGTGCGCGCGAAGCCTGGAATGAGGCCGCGCTCCCCCAGCGTGGCGAGCGCATTGCCGGAAATGCCGTCATGCGCGTGGAAGATGTCGAAGCGCCGCGCCGCAGCCGGCTCGAAATGACGGACATAGTCGGCGATGCGCTGCTCGACCATCGCGGTCATGCCGGGAGCCGCCGGCGCGACCGGAAAGGCGGCGGTCCCGCAGCGCACGGCGCGAAAGAAGCCTCCGCCCAAGGCGTCCGGCGCATGCAGCACGACCTCATGGCCAAGATCCTGCAACGCTTCCGAAAGCTGCATCGCATGCACCACGCCGCCCCGCGGATTGGTGGAATGCGCCAGCATGGCGATGCTGAGCGGCCGGCCGGTCATGCCGCCTGCTCGCGATCGGCGAGGGGCGCTTCGGCTGGAGGCGGACCGAGACCCATCAGCACGGAGACGCCATAGTCGCGGATCACCGCCCTGCGGCCTTCGGAGAGGATTGCGACCTCGCTGCCTTCGGTCACCGAGCCCATGGTCGCGGCATTGATGCCGCGCGCGGCGAAGAGTTTGAGTATTTCCGAAGCCTTGTCCGGCTGGACCGACAGCAGGAAACCAAAGCTCGGAAACGTCGCCAGCCAGCGGTCGAGCGCCACGCCGGGCGGCAAGAGCACTGAGTCGAGATCGATGTCGATGCCGACGCCGGAGCATTCCGCCAGCATGATCGCCGTGCCGGGAATGCCGCCCTGGCTGATGTCCTTTGCCGCGCGGCACAAGCCCCGTTCGGTGATCTCCGCCATCAGGTCCAGATCGCCGCGCAGACGCTGCGGCGGGGCATCGAGCGCGGCCTGCCAGTTGTTGAACGGCTCGCGATAGGCGCCGCGATGGTCGATTGCCGCGATCAGCACGTCGCCGGGCCTGGCATCGAAGCTGGTCAGCAAGGTCTTGCCGGCGCGGCCGAGAATGGCGACGGCCAACTGACCCTGCGGGGTGCGGATGTTGGTGTGGCCACCGACGATCGGCACGCCATAGGCGGCGGATGCCGCGCGCATGCCGTCAAGCACCGGTGCGGCCTTGCCGTCGCCGTCGGCCCAGACGGCATCGACCACCGCGATGGCGCGGCCGCCCATCGCGGCGATGTCCGACAGATTGACCATGATGCCGCACCACCCGGCGAACCACGGATCGGCGGCGACGAACTCGTTCATAAAACCTTCGATGGCGAAGAGCAGATGGTCGTCGCCATCGGGGATCGCCGCGCAGTCGTCGCCGACCGCAATCGCCATGCCGTCTAGCCCCAGCCGCGCCGCGACCGGGCCGATGTCGGCCTTGGCAGCGATGCCGCGGCTGGCGCGCAGTGTTTCGGCAAGCGTTTCGAGAGCCACGCCGTCCATCTCAGGCGGCCCGGCGCCGCAGCGCGACAAACCCGTGCTCCGGCGAGAAGCAGGGCGGATAATGTGCAAGGTCTGCCCGCATCTTCAGATGCGGCCGGCCGTGGAAGTCGACGCGGTCGAGGACCTCCCAGTTGAGCCGGCGGAACAGAAGCTCGTTCTGCTCTTGCACATGCGCGAGGAAGATGCGGCAGCCCATGGCGTGGGCGGAACTGACCGCCAGGCGGATCAGCGTCACGCCGAGATCGCCGATGCGGCGGAAGTCGGCGTCGACGGCCAGCCGCGAGCCCCACCACAGGCCCGGCCCCTCTTCATGAATACGCACCGTGCCGACGACGCGGTCCGCCGCGACGCCGAGCATGGAGAGCGCCACGATCGGAATGGCGTAGTCGTCGACCGCATCGCGGTCGTCGCCGTGGAAAATGCCTTGCTCCTCGCAGAACACGGCGCGCCGCAGCACATGTGATTGTTCGCGTTCCCAGCGCGAGGCGGCGAATTTTACCTGGAACTCGCTGGGCATGAAGGAAGGGAAGGGCTCGAACATCATGAGACCAGCGTCCTTTCGTAGGTGGAGAGGGCGGAGCAGGCGCCGCATTTGCCGCAGCCGGCCTTGATGTCGGTGGCTTTCAATCCGCCGGCAACCAGCATTTTCGACAGCGGGCCGAGGATGGAGTGCATGAAAGCGGGCGCCGGCGTCGGATGGCTTTCGAGCGGCGTGCCGGAGATCGGCACGAACGGCACCACGAAGGGGTAGACGCCGATCGAAACCAGCGTCTCGCAGACGCCGAGGATGGCCTCCGGCGTATCGCCAAGGCCGGCAAGGATATAGGTCGAGACCTGGCCCCGCCCGAAGACGGGAACAGCGGCGCGGAAGGCCGACAGGTATTTTTCCACCGGCACCTGCGCCTTGCCCGGCATGATGCGGCGGCGGATTTCCGGCGTGACCACTTCCAGATGCATGCCGAGGGCGTCGACGCCGGCGTCGCGCATGCGGCCATACCAGAAATCCTCCTCCGGCGGCTCGCACTGCGCCTGGATCGGCAGGTCGACCGCGGCCTTGATGGCTGCGGCACTGTCCGCCAAGACCGATGCGCCCCGGTCGCTGCCGCGCGGCGTGCCGGTGGTCATCACCATGTGCCTGACGCCGTCCAGCTCGACGGCGGCCTTCGCCACCTCCGCGAGCTGGGCCGGCGTCTTGTGCGCGATGGTCCGTCCGGCTGCCAGAGACTGGCCGATCGCGCAGAACTGGCAGGTTTTGGCTCGGCTCTGGTAGCGGATGCAGGTCTGCAGCACGGTGGTCGCCAGCACGTCGCGGCCATGCAGCACGGCGATCTGCGAATAGGGGATGCCGTCCTCGGTGCTCAATTCGTAGAAGCGCGGGCGCAGCGGAAAAGATACGTCGCCCACATGCCGGCCCTCGCGGCTGATGCGGCTCCTGCCGAAGGCGTCGGGTTTTTCGACCAGATATGAGCTTTCGAAGGCCGGCGCTGTGTGCACCGGCACCATGACGGTCATGCCGTCGATCGTCATTGCCTTGTGGTCGGACGGTCCGGCGCCGCCGCGCCGGCTGTCGGCGCCGGCCCTGGGATCAACCAGTCGCGCTCCGAACGACTGCAATTCGTTGATCAGCTGCTCGGTCGGCAGCGTCGGCTGGTTCAGCATCCTGGAACCTCCTGAATTCGGGCTGCGCCATGAACGGCGCGGTGAGATGCATGGGAGAAGCGGGGCGGGGATCAAGCGACAGGCTGAGAAGCTCCGGGCGGGCGTAGTGGCCGACCGAATCCATCATGCGCTTGCGCTTGACGATCAGGCTCATGTCGAGGTCGGCGACGAGAATGCCTTCCCCGGAGGTGATAGGTGGCACGATGTGCTTGCCTTCGGGCGAGATGATCGCCGTCATGCAGCCGCCGGTGAGCGCCTTCTGCAGGCCCGGATCCGGGGTGATCGAGGCGATCTGCTCGTCCGAGAGCCAGCCTGTGGAATTGACCACGAAGCAGCCGCTTTCCAGCGCGTGGTGGCGAATGGTCACCTCGATCTGGTCGGCGAAGATCGGGCCGACCAGCGAGCCGGGAAACTGCGCGATGTGGATTTCCTCGTGCTGCGCCATCAGCGCGTAGCGGGCGAGGGGATTGTAATGCTCCCAGCAGGCGAGCGCGCCGACCCGGCCGACCGCCGTGTCGACGACCGCAAGTCCCGCGCCGTCGCCCTGGCCCCAGATCATGCGTTCGTGGAAGGTCGGCGTGATTTTTCGCCGCTTCAAGAGGGTCGAGCCGTCGGCGTCGAAGACAAGCTGGGTGTTGTAGAGCGAGCCGTGGTCGCGCTCGTTGATGCCGAGCACGATCACGACCCCGTGCTTTCGCGCCGCGGAGGACACCGCGTCCGTTTCCGGGCCGGGAACGGAGACGGCGTTTTCGTAAAGCCGCACATGCTCCTTGCCGGACAGCGCCGGCGGCAGCACGAAGGAGAAATACGGATACCAGGGCACGAACGTCTCGGGGAAGACCGCGAGCTTTGCGCCCTTGTCCGCCGCCTCCCCGATCGCCGCCAGCACCTTTGCCATGGTGCCGGCGCGCGCGGTGAGGTCCGGGGCGATCTGCACGGCGGCGACCCGGATGGTCGGACTGGTCGGCATCGTTTCTCCTTTCCGGCTGGCGGCGGGCGGACCCGCCGCGCTCCGTCACAGCGTCCAGGTGTCGAGGATGAAGGCGTTGGCCTTGCGGTGCAGCAGCACGAGGTCGAGCACATCAAGCGGGTTGATCGGCACAATGCCTTCGATCAGCGACGGCTCGCCGTGGCCGTAGAGCGCCTGCAAGGCGAACCGGCAGGCATAGACCTTCCCGCCGTCCTTGATGATCTTTTCCAGCCGGTTGTTGAAGTTGAGATGGCCGGGGAAGGCCTCGTCGCCGAGCTTGGGGAAGCCGCGTTGGATGCCGAGCGTGACGCCCGGCCCGTAGAGCAGCACGGACGTCTCGAACCCCTTCTGGATCAGGCGCGATGCCTGCAGCAGGTTGACCAGCCCGATCGAGCCTTCGAAGGCGACGGTGTGGAAAGTGACGAGCGCCTTTTCGCCGGGATCGGCCTTCACGTCCTCGAACAGCTTCTGTTCGTAGTCGACGAAGAAATCGCCCTTCTTGTGCGGCGGGTGGGTGACGGCTGGCATTGCGGGAACTCCTTTTCGCGTGAGGCTGCCGTGTCGAGGCACGCGAATGGTGTTGCAATCATTGTGCCAAATGGATTGCAGTCAATTTTCTGAATGATTGACGTCGATACAGCCTAAATCTCCAGTCAATCCTGCGCATAAAGCCGTCAATCGCCGACACGCGGCGCTGCAATTATGCTCAAAACCATGCAAAAATGGACGACAACGGTTCTCGCAACAATCTGGGGTCAATCTGCGAAGAAAATGCGTGACAGACCGTTTCTGCAACAATATACAGTCATTCAGCGGAATTGAGGGATGCCATGAAGGACTGGACGCTGGCGATCGATGCGAGCGAGGGGCCTCGCTATCTGGCCATAGCAGAGGCCATCGCCCGCGACGTCGCCGAAGGCAGGCTGGCGCCGGGCGACCGGCTGCCGCCGCAGCGGCAATTGGCCGACCGCCTCGGCATCGATTTCACCACGGTGGCGCGGGGCTATGTCGAGGCGAGCAAGCGCGGCCTGGTCGAATCGACCATCGGCCGGGGGACGTTCGTGAAGCGAGGCGCGGCGCCGCGCGATACGGCCGATCCGCGCCGCCAGCAGGCCGTCGATTTCTCCATGAACATGCCGCCGGAGCCGGACGACCCCGTGCTGCTGGAGCGCATGCGTGAGGGCTACGTCAGCGTGGCGCGCGACCTGCTGCCGCTGCTGCGCTACCAGGGATTTGGCGGCTCGCCGCTCGACAAGGACGCGGCGTCCGCCTGGCTGGGGCGGCGGGCGCTGGTGCCGGCGCAGGAACGCATCTTCATCACGCCGGGCGCGCATCCGGCATTGGTCGGCATCTTCAGCCTGCTGGCGAAGTCCGGCGACACGGTGCTGTCCGAGGCGATCACCTATCCGGGCGTGCGCTCGATCACCGCGCAGCTCGGCCTCAATCTGGTCGGCGTCGAGATGGACCGCGACGGCGTGATTCCCGAAGCCCTCGAGGAGGCGATCCGGCGCCACGCCCCCAAGGCGATCTATTTGAACCCGACGCTGCAGAACCCGATGACCATCACCATTCCGGAGCGGCGGCGGGGCGAGATCTGCGCCATCGCCCGGCGGCTGAAGGTGCCGATCGTCGAGGATGACGCCTATGGTTTCATCCCCCAGCATGGGCCGGCGCCGCTGGCGGCGATCGCGCCCGACATATGCTGGCACATCGCCGGTCTCGCCAAATGCATCGGCGCGGGGCTGAGGCTCGCCTATGTCGTGGCGCCGGACGCCCGCGCCGCCTGGTCCTTCGGCAGCGCCATGCGGGCGATCGCCGTCATGACCTCGCCGCTGACGGCGGCGGTGGCGACGCGCTGGATCGAGGACGGCACGGCAGATACGATCCTGCGTTTCATCCGAGCGGAGACCGCGGCGCGCGAACGCATCGCCATGCGTTTCTTCGAACCCGGTACCTATCTCTCGGATTCGCTCTCGTTCAACATCTGGCTGCCGCTGGGCAATGGCTGGACCCGCTCTGCATTCGCCAGCCATGCGCGGGGCACCGGCATAGGCATCGTCGTCAGCGACGTTTTCACCGTATCCGGGCCTCCGCCGGAGGCAGTGCGGGTTGGGCTGGGCGGCCCGGTCAGCCGTACACAGCTCGAACGCGGGCTGGAATTCATGGCGCACGCGCTCGAAGGGCCGCCGGAAATGGCGGCCGGGCTTTTCTAGCCGCTTCGGCGGATATGGGACGGCGCGGGTTCTCCGACCCTGCGCGGCCGCAGACGTCAGGCCAGTGCCACCCCGGCCTCGCGCATGCGCTCCATCATCGCTTCCAGCGAGCCGTCGAGGTCGATCGCCCGACAGGCTTCCAGCCGCACCGTGACATCGAAGCCGAGGCGAACGGCATCGAGCGCCGAATAGGCGACACAGAAATCGGTCGCCAGTCCGGCCAGCGTCAGCGTGCCGATGCCGCGCTCGCGCAGATAGCCGGCGAGGCCGGTCGGCGTCGCGCGGTCGTTCTCGAAAAAGGCTGAATAGCTGTCGATGTCGCGGCGGAATCCCTTTCGCACCACAAGTTCGGCCTTTGTCCAGCGCAGTGCCGGGTGGAAGGCGGCGCCGCCCGAGCCCTGTATACAATGGTCCGGCCACAGCGTCTGCTCGCCATAGGACATCTGGACGGTCTGGAACGGTTCGCGCCCCGTGTGGACGGAAGCGAAGCTGGAATGCTGGTCCGGGTGCCAGTCCTGCGTCAGCACGACATGGTCAAAGGTCGAGATCAGTTCGTTGATGACAGGCAAAATCTTGTCGCCATCCACCACGGCCAGCGCGCCGCCCGGACAGAAGTCGTTTTGCACATCGATGACGACCAGTGCTTCCTGGCTCATTTCCCCTCCGATAAGCAGCAGGCAACTCGAAGCGACCCGTACCGCAAGTCACGACAAGCTATGGCGAAAGTCGGCGGAAACGGGGGCCGGCGTCAACCCTGCGCGCGAGGATTTGGCCCCGGCCTTCTGACGTTCCCGTGAATTGTCAGGAAGTGGCCTCACGCCATCGTCGCCTTTGACAATCGCGCGCGTCCTGATATCGTTTGCATACGAATGAATTTCGCCGGTCCTTCCGCCGGAAAGGCATTGCGTGAGCCGCTACGCGAAACCCAAAACGGTAGGGGAAGCCCTTGGCCTCCTGAAGGAGGAGCGATGGCGGATGCTGGCTGGTGGCACGGATTTTTACCCCGCACAGGGTGCCCGGCCGGTGCGCGACAATGTGCTCGACATCAACGCTTTGGCTGAACTGCGCGGCATCGCCGAAACGGCGGAGCATTGGGTTCTTGGCGCGCGCACCACCTGGACCGATGTCGTCCGTGCAAAACTCCCGCCGGCCTTCGACGCGCTTCGGCAGGCGGCGCGCGAGGTCGGATCTGTGCAGATCCAGAATGTCGGCACGGTCGCCGGCAATCTCTGCAACGCCTCGCCGGCGGCCGACGGGATGCCCCCGCTGCTGATGCTCGACGCCGAGGTGGAACTGATGTCGCTGGACGGCGCGCGGCATCTGCCGTTGGCGGCGTTCGTGCTCGGCAATCGCAAGACGGCGCGGCGCGACGACGAGCTATTGACCGCGATCCGCGTGCCGAAACGCTCCGTTGCCGGCAGGTCGGCCTTCGTCAAGCTTGGCGCCAGGCGCTATCTGGTGATCTCCATCGCCATGGCGGCGGCGCGCCTCGAACTCGGCGCCGACGGAACCGTGGCGCGTGCGGCGATTGCGGTCGGGTCGTGTTCGGCGGTGGCGCGGCGGCTGGCCGGGTTGGAAGCCGCGCTGGCGGGACTTCGGCCGGGCGCGGAATTCTTGGAGGCGGTTCGCGCCGCGCCGCTCCCTGAACTCGCGCCAATCGATGACGTACGCGGCACGGCGGAGTATCGCATCGAGGCGGCGCGCGAGATCGTTCTGCGGGCGCTGGCGGCGGCCGGACCGGGGCATTCCGGGGCACTGGCGGCATGAGCGTCGAGCGCCAAAACATCGCTTTCGAGGTCAATGGCCGGCCGGTTGCCGTGTCGGTGCCGCCGCTGCGGCGGCTGTCGGCGGTGCTGCGCGACGATTTGCGGCTGACCGGAACGAAAGTCGGCTGCGATGCAGGCGACTGCGGCGCTTGCACTGTGTTGCTTGACGGCGAGCCGGTCTGCGCCTGCCTTGTGCCGGCGGCTGGTGCGGCCGGCGCAGCGGTGCGCACGGTCGAGGGGCTGGCCAACGGAAAGCTGTCGGCGCTGCAGGCCTCGTTCCTAGAACACGGCGCGGCGCAATGCGGCATCTGCACACCGGCCCTGCTGGTCGCCGCCACCGCGCTGCTGGAGCGCAATCCCTCGCCAGGCGAGGACGAGGTTCGCGACGCGCTGGGCGGGATTCTCTGCCGCTGCACCGGGTATCGAAAGATCGTCGCGGCGGTGATGGCGGTGGGACGGACGGGCTCGGTACCTCCATTGATATTATGTGAAAGTCGGCGCGAGGCACCCCCCTCTGTCCTGCCGGACATCTCCCCCTCAAGGGGGGAGATTGGCAGCTTCGGCGATGCAACCTCTCCTGCAGGGTTGGCGGTTGGCGAAAGCCAAGCGGCCGGCTCAATCTCCCCCCTTGAGGGGGAGATGTCCGGCAGGACAGAGGGGGGTGCCTCGCGCCCACCGCCAAGCCCGACCCGGAACCATGGTCGCTCGAATGGTGGCATCGGCACTTCCACCAAAACCATCGCTACCGGCCATGCCGTCGGTTCCTCGCCGATCCGCCTCGACGGTATTCCCAAAGTGACCGGCGCCGAGGCCTATGGTGCGGACGGCTTCCCGGCGGATGCGCTGTGGGTCGCGGTTGTCCGCTCGCCGCATTATCACGCGCGGTTTACGCTGGGCGATATCGACGGTTTCGTCAAAGCCCGTCCCGGCATCGCCTGCGTGTTCACCGCGCGCGACATACCGGGCGAGAACCGGTTCGGCACCATCCCCGCCTTCGCCGACCAGCCGGCGCTGGCGGACGGCCTCGTGCGGTTTCGTGGCGAGGCGGTGGCGGTGATCGCCGGCGAGCGCGAGGCGATATTGGATCTCGATCCTTCGGAGTTCCCGGTCTCCTGGGAGCCGCTTTCGCATATGCTCGAACCCTGCGCGGCAAAGACCGGCGCGCCGATCCATGAAAGCCGTGCCGGCAACGTCTTGACCACCGGCCTGGTCGAGCGCGGCGATCCCGGCGCGGCGCTGGCGCGTTCTGCCGTGACCGTGACGCGGCGTATCGAGACGTCCTATGTCGAGCACGCCTATATCGAGCCGGAGGCCGGTTCTGCGGTGATGGACGGCGATACGCTGGTGGTGACTGCCTGCACGCAGGCGCCCTATCTCGACCGCGACGATACGGCCAGGGTGCTGGGGCTGGCACCGGGAAAAGTGCGGATCGTGCCGGCGGCGACCGGCGGCGGTTTCGGTTCGAAACTCGACATGTCGGTACAGCCGCTGATCGGGCTGGTGGCGTTGAAGACAGGCCGGCCGGCGGCGCTCGCCTACACGCGCACCGAATCGATGATCTCGACGACGAAACGCCATCCGGCGGTCATGGAGGCTACGATCGGCACGGATGCCGGGGGACTGATCACCGGCATGGTGTTTTCCGGCGAGTTCAACACCGGCGCCTATGCGAGCTGGGGGCCGACGGTAGCCAACCGCGTGCCGGTGCATGCATCCGGCCCTTATCTGACCCCGAACTATCGCGCCACGGGCGCCGCCGTCCACACGCATGGGCCCATCTCCGGCGCATTCCGCGGCTTCGGTGTGCCGCAATCGACGATACTGCAGGAAGCGCTCTACGACGATCTGGCGGAAAAGCTCGGCCAGGACCGGCTGGCCTTCCGGCTGAAAAACGCGTTGCGCGACGGTTCTGCCACCGTGACAGGGCAGGTGCTGGATAGTGGCGTCGGCATCGTCGTCTGTCTGGAAGCACTTCAGCCGCATTGGGAGCGCGCTCTGGCCGATGCGAAGACCTTCAACGGATCGGGTGACGGCGTGCGGCGCGGCGTCGGCGTGGCTTCGTGCTGGTACGGCTGCGGCAACACCTCGCTGCCCAATCCATCGACCATCCGCATCGGCATTTCGCAGGACGGCGCGGTGGTGCTGCATCAGGGCGCAGTGGATATCGGCCAGGGCTCGAACACGGTGATCGCGCAGATCGCCGCCGACGCACTCGGCCTGCCGCTGGAAAAAATCCGGCTGCGCAGCGCTGACACGGGCATCACGCCGGATGCGGGAAAAACCTCGGCCTCGCGGCAGACTTTCGTCACCGGCAAGGCGGCGGAGAAATCGGCGCGGGCGTTGCGCGAAAAGATCCTGCGCTTCGCCAATGTGTCGGCGTCGGCGCGGTTTGTGCTCGACGGGCCGTGCCTGCTGATCCATGAGGGCGAGGCATCGCGGCGCATCGACCTGGCCGGTCTCGCGGCGGACCAAGGCGGCCTGGTCTTCGCGGCGGAGGAAACCTACGACCCGCCGACGCTGCCGCTGGACGAGAAGGGGCAAGGCACGCCCTACGCCGTCTATGGCTGGGGCGCGCAGATCGCCGAACTCGAGGTCGATATGCGGCTGGGCACGGTGCGGCTGATAAAGATCACCGCGGCGCACGATGTCGGCAAGGCGATCAACCCGCTGCTGGTCGAAGGCCAGATCGAGGGCGGCATCGCGCAAGGCATCGGCATGGCGCTGATGGAGGAATACATCCCCGGCCGCACCGAAAACCTGCACGACTATCTGATCCCAACCTTCGGCGACGTGCCGCCGATCGAAAGCATTCTGGTCGAGGTGCCCGATCCGGAAGGGCCGTTCGGCGCCAAGGGCCTGGGCGAGCACGTGCTTATCCCGACCGCGCCGGCGATCCTCAACGCCATCCGCCACGCTACGGGCGTGATGGTCGACAAGGTGCCTGCAACGCCGAGCCGGCTGCGGGCGGCGATACGGGCGAGGGAGGGGCGGGAGTTGGGGCCATGAGCGAACTCGCCGAACGCTTCGACACCCACGATCCCGGCGCAAAACAGGTGGCGGAGAAGATCCGCTGCGACGCCTGTCCGGTCATGTGCTACATCGCCGAGGGCCGCACCGGCGCCTGCGACCGCTACGGCAATTTCGGCGGAAAAATCGTGCGCTGCGACCCGCTGACCGTTCTGGCGCATGTGGCGGAGAGCGGCGGCGCGGTGGTGCCGTTCGGGGCGGAGCGCGAGGCGTGGAACGGCGAACTTGTCAATACCGAGCGCCGCTTCGTCACCGCGATCGGTGCCGGCACCACCTATCCCGACTACAAGCCGGCCCCCTTCATCGTCAGCCAGGAGGTCGAGGGCGTCGATCTGGTGACGGTCGTCACCGAGGGCATTTTTTCCTACTGCGGCGTGAAGATAAAAATCGATACGGATCGCCATATCGGCCCGGAGACCGCGACGGTGCGCAGCCAGGGCGAGGCGGTCGGCCATGTCACAACAGGCGAATACGGCTCGCAGATGCTGTCGCTGGGCGGCGTCCATCATCTGACGGGCGGCTCAAAACAGGAGGGCCGCGCCACCTGCGACGCCATGCTCAATCTGTGCAACCGCAAGCCGGTGGAACTTTCGATAGACGGCGGCGCAACGGTGGTGGTCGAGGCCGGCAAGGCGCCGCTGATCGATGGAAAGGTCGAGAACCGTATGCGCGTCGGCTGCGGCTCGGCCACCATCGGCATGTTCGCCACGCAATGGCGCGGGCTGGTCGACGAGGTGGTGGTGGTCGACGACCACATCACCGGCGTCGTCTCCGAACACCAGGCCGGAAAGGTGCTGGGCTGGGAGGATACCGGCATAAAAATCCTTGGCCGGCGCTCGACGCCAGGCCGCTACTTCAAGGTGTCGGAGCCGGGCCTTGGCTGGGGCGGCACGACGATCTCCGACCCGCTGTCGATCCTCGGCGACTGGAACGCCAAAAAGGGCGCGCGACCGGGTCTGTCGCTGCTGATGGTGTCGACCACCGGCGAGCAGTTCGCCTATTTCGAGCTCGACGAGGCGCTGAAGCCGGTGGAGAAGCCTTTTCCGGAACGGCTGCGCAAGTCGGTCCGGCTGATCGAGGACAATTGCGAACCGGCGCTGTGCACGGTGCTGTTTGTGGGCGGGGCCGGCGGCTCATTGCGGGCTGGCGTGACGGAAAATCCGGTCAACCTGACCCGCTCGGTGCAGGGGCTGAAAACCTATGTGACGGTGGGCGGGGCGCCGGTCTATGTCTGGCCGGGCGGCGGTATCACGCTGATGGTCGACGTCATGCGCGTGCCGGAGGGCGCGTTCGGCTACGTGCCGACGCCGGCGCTGGTGGCGCCGATCGAGTTCACGCTGCGGCGCGACGACTATGTGCGGCTGAGCGGCTACGAGGCGGAAATCCGCAGCGTCGAGGACGTGCTGGCGAAGGGCGGCGAGTATTTCAACGAGCGACGCACCGCGCTTGCGGTGCGCGCGAATCCGTGGCCGCCGCTGGCGCAGTTGCATCGCGCGGGCTCGGCGTGATGCAGGCGGCGCAGGCACATTGGTTGCCGGATGGAAAGCGGCTGCATCTCAACCATGGGCCGATCGACCTGATCCTCGAGGCGTTCGGTGCGCCGGACGAGGTGCGGGCGGCCTATGAGCAGGCGGTGGCGCGCTTTGAGACGGTTTTGGGCGAACTGGTCGAGGAACTGGCGGCGCTTCGTCAGCCGGCGACGCTCGGCCGCCCACGCGCTTTCGGTGGGAGCACGGCGCGCCGCATGGAGGCAGCCGTGGCGCCGCTGGCTGAAAAATTCCTGACACCGATGGCAGCGGTGGCGGGTTCAGTAGCCGATGAAATACTGGCCGCGCTGGTTTCCGGGCGCACGCTTGAGCGCGCCTATGTCAACAATGGCGGCGACATCGCTCTGCACATCGCGGCGGGTCACGATATTGCGGTGGCGGTAGCCGGCACAGGCCATGGGCTTCGCGATCGCATCGTCGTGCGATCGGAAGATCCGGCGCGCGGCATCGCCACGTCAGGCTGGCGGGGGCGCAGTTTTTCGCTGGGCATCGCCGACGCGGTGACCGTGCTGGCGCGGACGGGCGCACAGGCCGACGCGGCGGCGACGGTGATCGCCAATGCCGTCGATTTGCCAGGACATCAGGCCATCGAACGCCGGCCGGCGCAGGAATTGGCGCCGGACAGCGATCTTGGCGAGCGGCGGGTGACAGTAGGGGTGGGCGCGCTGACGGCGAGTGAGATAGACACGGCACTCGACGCAGGGCTCGCGGTTGCCGAGGGTTTGCAGCGGCGCGGCTTGATCGAGGCGGCGGCGCTGTTCCTCGCGGGAGAAGCAAGAGTATGCGGTAATATTCAGCCGGGTTTCTCTTGTGGTGAAAGCTCGCGCTCTACGTTGCCCCCCTCTGTCCTGCCGGACATCTCCCCCGCTTGGGGGGAGATTACGCCGGCCGCTTTGGTTTCGCCAATCACCAACGTTGCAGGTAAAGCGGACAGCGCGAAACTGCCAATCTCCCCCCAAGCGGGGGAGATGTCCGGCAGGACAGAGGGGGGCAACGTAGAGCGCACACCTGCGCCGGTGCCGCCCGGCGCGTTCGCGCATGGCCAAGCAATCAGATCGCCAAAGGACTTCCCGCATGCCTGACTTCCCCATCCGCAAGATCGCGGTGATCGCCGAAGAAATCGTCCACGACGGCGGGCCTGCGGCGCAAAAGCCGAGGCTGCGCGCGGCAGCACTTGCCGTAGCGAAAAACCCCTTCGCCGGGCGCTATGCTGAAGAGCTGCAGCCGGCGATGGAGGATCTGAAACCGCTCGGTCTTTTGCTCACCGACCGGCTGATCGCGTCGCTGGGCGGTGATGTGAAGGCGATCGACTCCTACGGCAAGGGTGCGATCGTCGGCACGGAGGGCGAGATCGAGCATGGGGCGCTGTGGCATGTGCCGGGCGGCTATGCGATGCGCGAGCGGCTGGGCGGCGCCAAGGCGATCGTGCCGTCGGCGATGAAGGTCGGCGGCTTCGGCGCCTCGCTCGACGTGCCTCTCGGTCACACCAACGCCGCCTATGTGCGCAGCCATTTCGACGCGATCACGGTTTGCGCGGTCGACGGGCCGCGCCCGGACGAGATCGTCTTCGTGCTGGCCATGGCGGTCGGCGGGCGCATCCATGACCGCATGGGCGGGCTGGCGGCGGCCGACATAAAGCTCTGGGACGGCCAGCGGTGAGCGGCGACGAAAACGTGCTGAAGCTGGTGGCGGCGGACGAGCCGGCGCCCGAAGGCTACCGCTTGCAGGAACAGGTCGGCTTCATCCTTCGGCGGGCGCACCAGCGCCATGTCTCGATTTTCTCGGCGCGCATCGCCGACCTGACGCCGCCGCAATTTGCAGCACTCGCACGGCTTCGCGACATCGGCGAGACCTCGCAGAACCAGCTGGGCGCGCTGATCGCCATGGATGCGGCCACGGTGAAGGGCGTCATCGACCGGCTGAACGCGCGCGGGCTGGTGGAACTCGGCAAGCATGATGCCGACAAGCGGCGGCTGATGGTGCGGCTGACCGAGGAGGGCCGGCGCGCGGTCGAGGAACTGATCCCGCAGGCGGAGCAGATCACCGCCGAGACGCTGGCGCCGCTCTCGGCCAAGGAAGCGGCCACATTGGTGAGGCTGCTCGCCAGGATTGCCTGACCGCGGGATCGCCGGGACTTCGTGGATATTTTGCCGGCGTCGCCGGACTCACGCACGGTCGCGGCCAGCGGCTTTCAAATTGCTGAATTCGTTGCGGATGTGGCCGCCCAGGCCGTGGCCGGGGCGTAGCTCGACAGTGCGGTCGCTGGTATTTTCCGATATACGCGGGGCATGTGACCGAGCGTGTCGTGCCCCGTCACTCGCGGTGCCGGATCGTGCCTGCACGCAATTGCGCTCACGCACGGAGTGAGCGTCAAGTTCACTGCGGTAGATGGTATTGAGTATCTTGCAGGCGGAGCGGGCGCGCATTTCCTCGCGTCCGCGCAGCGGTCCGCCACCCAGCGTGGCCGGGATGTTCTGGATGGAATCCCACACGGCCCATTTGCCGCAAGGCTCGCGCTTGCAAAAGAATCTCGGTTGGTCCTTGCCCACGTCGCCACACTCCACTCGGGCATCGGCGTCGTGGCGGGAACCGCCGTCCCCGAAAGGCGCAGGGCCACACGTCGAATGTCAGGCAGCTGGAGATTTCCAGCCGCACCATATCTATGGCGTCCGGGTTGTTTCGATTCGATTTCGTTTAGCGCCCTTGGTGTTTCGCAATTGTTTCAAGAGGCGCTTTGAATGCACTGTCAGGCGTGGCCGCCCTCCGCCGTTTCCTTGGGCTTCTTTCGCCCGAACAGCGCGTTGGTGCGCTCGCCGAGCAGGCCGAACAGCACGTAGAGGCCGGGGATAACGAGGATGCCGACGCAGGTGGCGGCGAGCATGCCGGCAACGACGGTGGCGCCGAGTGAGACGCGGCTGGCAGCACCCGCCCCGGTGGCGATGACCAGCGGCACCGAGCCGAGGATGAAGGCCAGCGCCGTCATCAGCACGGCGCGGAAACGCATATGCCCGCCCTCGATCGCCGCTTCGACGATGTGCTTGCCGGATTCGTGGCTTTCCTTGGCGAACTCGACGATCAGGATGGCGTTTTTCGCCGCCAGTCCGATCAGCAGCACCAGTCCGATCTGGGCGTAGATGTTGAGGCCCAGCCCCATCGCCTTGATGCCGAGCACGGCGCCGAGCACGGCCACCGTCACCGAGGTGATGACTGCGAAGGGTATCGTCCAGCTTTCATATTGCCCGACGAGGAACAGGTAGCCGAACAGGATCGCCAGGGCGAAGACCACGATCGTCTGGTTGCTGACCAGCGCTTCCTGATAGGACAGGCTCGACCATTCGAAAGCATAGCCAGCGGGCAGCGACTGCGCCGCCACCTTGGCCAGCGCGTCCATCGCCTGGCCCGACGAGACGCCCGGCGCCGGTGTTCCGTTTATGGTCGCGTTGGTGAACTGGTTGTAGCGGGTGAGCAGTGTCGGCTGCAGTGTGGTGGTGGCGGTGGCGAAGGCGCGCACCGGCACCATCACCCCGGTGGAACTGCGGACGTAGAGTGTCAAGATGTCCTCGGGCGTGCGCCGGAACTGCTGGTCCGCCGCGACATTGACCTGGTAGACTTGGCCCAGGATGTTGAAATTGTTCACATAAGCCGAACCGAGCTGCGCCTGCAAGGTACTGAAGATGGTCGAGATCGGGATATTCAGCCGCTCGGCGCGCACCCGGTCGATATCGAGAAAGATGCCTGGCACCTCGGACGAGAAGGTCGAGTAGGCCGAGCCGATCGACGGATCGGCGTTGGCCGCAACGATGAAGGAACGCATGACCTGCGCGAGTTCCTGCGGCGACTGGCCCCCGAGCGCTTCGAGGCGGAAATCGAAACCGTCGGCGTTGCCGACGCCGGGAATCGCCGGCGGCGGGAAGGCGATGACATTGGCTTCCGAAAGCCCGGCGAACTGTCGGGTGAGGTTCGCATAGATGCCGCGCAGCTGCGTCTGCGGCGTCTTGCGTTCTGCCCACGGCTTCATGACGATCAGCGCCAGGCCGCTATTGGGCTGCGAGGCGCCGGTGAGCAGGCTGTAGCCCGAGACCGTGACGACGTTGGCGACGCCGTCGATGCTTCGCCCGATGTCCTTGACCCTGTCGAGCACGGCCTGCGTGCGCGGCAGGGAGGCGGCGTCCGGCAATTGCACGTTGACGAACAGGATGCCCTGGTCCTCGTTGGGGATGAAGGCGGTCGGGGTCTTTGTGAACATCCAGTAGGCTGCGCCGCCGACCAGCACCACCAGCAGGCCGGCGACGAGCGAGCGGCGCGCCAGGAATCCGGTGATGCTGGTGTAGCCGTTGCGGGTGCCGTCGAGCCCTCTGTTGAACCAGCGGAACGGTCCCCGCGCCGGCTTGGGATGCCGCAGCAGAACCGCGCAGAGCGCCGGGCTGAGCGTCAGCGCGTTGATCGCCGAGATGGTGACCGACGCCGTGATGGTGATGGCGAACTGACGGTAGAGCTGGCCGGTGATGCCGGGCAGGAAAGCGGTCGGCAGGAACACCGCGATCAGCACCAGCGTCGTCGATACGATCGGGCCTGTCACCTGCCGCATGGCGATGCTGGCCGCCTCGGGTGGGGTGATTCCTGGCTGCTCCTCCATCACGCGCTGCACGTTTTCAACCACGACGATGGCGTCGTCGACGACAAGGCCGATGGCGAGGATGAGCGCGAACAGCGTGACCGTGTTGGCCGAGAAGCCGAACGCCAGAAGCACAGCGAAGACGCCGATCAGCGAGACGGGGATGGTCACCGCCGGGATCAGCGTGGCGCGCCAGTCCTGCAGGAACACGAACACGACGATCAGCACGATGACCGCCGTGATGATCAGCGTGTGGATGATTTCGTCGACAGTAGCGCGCACGAAGTCGGTCGAATCGTAGATCACCTGGTAGGAGACGTCGTCGGGGAATCGGCTTTGCAACTGTTCCAGCTCGGCCTTTACGCCGGCGGCGACGCCGAGCGCGTTCGAGCCCGGCGACTGGTAGATGGCGATGGTGGCGGCGGGGGCGCCGTTGAGCTGGCTGACCGAGCTGTAGGTCTGCGCACCGAGCTCGATGCGCGCGATGTCGCGGACCCGGACAATGCCGCCGGCCTCGCTGGTCCGCACGATGATGCTGCCGAACTCATCGGGGCTGTCGAGCAGGCCGAGCGCGGTGATCGAATATTGCAGCACCTGGTCGTCGGGGATCGGCGGTGCGCCGATGAGGCCCGCCGCGGCCTGCACGTTCTGCTGCTGGATGGCGTTGGTGACGTCGTCGGTGGTGATGCCAAGTGCGGCCATGCGCTCGGGGTCGAGCCAGATGCGCATCGAATAGTTGAGAGGACCCATCAGCGTGGCCGAGCCGACGCCGTTGACGCGCGACAGCGGGTTGACGACGTTGATCTGCGCGAAGTTCGACAGGAACAGGCCGTCATTCGTGCCCTTGGGCGAGAACACGTTGATGATCAGCAGGAAGTTGGGCTGTTGCGCACGCACGTTGACGCCAAGGCGCGTCACGGCGGAGGGCAGTTGCGGCGTGGCCAGCGCAACGCGGTTCTGCACGTTGACCTGGGCGATGTCGGGATCGGTTCCGACGGCGAAGGTCACCGTCAACGTATAGGTGCCGGTCGAGCTGACGGTCGAGGCCATGTAGATCATGTCCTGGACGCCGTTGACCTGCTGCTCGATGGGGATGGCGACCGTGTCGGCCAGCGTCTGCGCGTCGGCGCCCGGATAGGTCGCGGTCACCTGCACCGTCGGCGGCGTGATGTTGGGATACTGCGCGACAGGGATGTTGAGCAGCGCGATGCTGCCGGCCAGCGTCATCAGGATGGCGATGACCATCGCCAGGCGCGGCCGCTGGATGAAGATGTCGGCGAACATTGTTTCAGTTCCCCGTCTTGGCCGGCGTCGGGTTCACGACCACGCCGGCCTGCACTTTCTGGATGCCGGAGACTATGATGATCTCGCCGCTTGCAAGTCCCGACTGCACCGACCAGTCGACGCCGACCCGTTCCCCCAGCGTGACGCGGCGGATCACGGCGCGATTGCCGTCGCCGAGCACGAAGACATAGGCGCCGTCCTTGTCCTGCAGGACGGCCGAGGCGGGCACAAGCGGCAGTTCCACGGATTGACCGACCTGCACGGTTACCGAAACATACTGGCCGGGGACGAGCTGCAGCGCAGGGTTGGGGAATTCGGCGTAGACGGCGATGGTGCCCGTGGTGGGATCGATCGCGTTGTCTATGAAAGCGATCTTGCCGATCTGGTCGTAGGCGGTGCCGTCGGAGAGCGTGAGGCTGGGCCGGTATTTCCCGGCGTCGGCGACAAGGCCCTGGTTGTCCGGCTTCAGGGCCTGGACGACCTGCAGATATTCACGGTCGGAAATGGAGAAGACGACGCGGATCGGGTCGGTCTGGACGACGGTGGCGAGCGTGCCGCTCGACGGCGAGACGAGGTTGCCGACAGTGATCTGCGCCTTGCCGATCCGGCCGCTGATCGGCGTCGTGACGTCGGTGTAGGAGAGGTTGAGTTCGGCGGTCTTGACCTGCGATTCCGCCTGCGCGACCTGCGCCTGAGCCTGCCCGAGTTGGGCGGACGCGGTGTCGCGCGAGGCGGTCGCCTGGTCGACCGTCGACTGCGGAACATCCTTGGTCTTCAGCAGTGCGATCTGACGGTCGAGCGTGATCTGCTGTTGCTTGAGGTTGGCATCCGCACCGGTCACGCTGGCTTGCGCCGACTGCAGGGTGGCCTTCGCTCCGTCGAGCGCGGCCTGGTAGGTGTCCTTTTCGATGCCGAAGGCGAGGCTGCCGGCCTTGACGAAACCGCCTTCCTGGAAGTCGACCGAATCGAGGAAACCCTCGACGCGGGCCATCAAATTGACCTGCTGGATCGCCTGCACGGTGCCGACGAACTTGCTCTGGCGCGTCACCTCCCCGAGTTTCACGGCCGCCGTTTCGACGGCTGCCGGCGGCTTTTCCGCGGCTTCCTGCGCCGACGCCGTTCCCACGGCCGTGCAACACAACAGGGCCGCCACGAGCGACGAACGCAATCCGGACAACAGCACGATTTCGGTCCCCCTGAAACGAGTCCAAATACTGCAATGACGGCAGGCGGTTAACAAACCTTTGGAGTCGCGACTGTAGGACAGGCTTGTGACAAGCGGTAGACCTCGTGCGGGCAGATCGTCCGCGGTCGGGGCAGAATTTGTCGGGGAGCCAGCGAGCAGCCTTCACCGCGATGATCGAGGATCCATCCGAAAGCGCCGACCGCCGCTGTGTCGACGGCGCGGACATCAGGGAGATCTGAAGCGCCGGCCAGGTCTTAATGTTTCAGTCGAAGAAGGTGCTATCGTCTTCGGAGAGATAGCGCCGGGCACGCTCGGGCACGAGTTCGACGCCCATGCCCGGTCGGTCCGGCACCTCGATCATGCCGTTCCTGACGATCGGGCTCGGCAGGCCGTCCACGATGTCGTACCACCAGTCCGGGTCGCCGGTCGTGTATTCGAAGGCGATGAAGTTGTTGGGCAGCGTCGCCGAAACCTGGATGAGGGCGGCGAGGCCCAGCAGGCCGTTGGCCGTGCCGTGCGGGGCCATGGTGATGCCGTGCAGGTCGGCATGTTCGGCGATCCATTTCAGCTCGGCGATGCCGCCGACATCTGCCGGATCGGGACCGACGACGCGCACGGCATGCGTCTCGATCAGCTCCTTGAAATTCTGCCTGAGATAGATCTGCTCGCCGGTGTGGATCGGCGTGGTGGTGCTGTTGGTGAGGTCGCGGTAGAGGCCGGCATTGACCCAGGGCGTGTAGTCGCCCGAAAGCAAGTCTTCCGCCCACATCAGATTGTAGGGTTCGAGCAGGCGGACAAGCCGGATGGCGTCGCCCAGCATCCAGCCGGGACCGCAATCCAGTGCGAGGCCGACCTTGTCGCCGGTCACTTCCTTCATGGCGGCAACGCAATCGACCATATGGCGCAGGCCCTTTTCGGTCACCGCGCCGCGGTCGAGCGCGCCGTGGAAAGGGCTGGCCTTGGGTTCGCCATAGTAGAAATCCGGCACCTCGCGTTTCATGGCGGAGTGGAAGCCGATCGGCTGCTTGATGATGGAAAAGCCTTCCGGCAGGGCCATCATCTTCGCGATGTCGTCGGCATAGTCTTCCGGCCGGTGGCCGGCGAACGGAAAGCGGATGGAGCCGTTGTAGACGCGCACGCGGTCGCGGATCTTTCCGCCGAGCAGCCGGTGCACGGGCAGGCCGGCGGCCTTGCCGGCGACGTCCCACAGCGCCATTTCGATGACGCTGACCGCCGAGCCCCACGGCTTGAAGCCGCCGCGCTGACGGATCTTCAGCATGACGCGCTCGACCAGCGTCGGGTCCTCGCCGATCAGCGCCTCGCGGAAGGCAAGGATGTGCGGCTTCAGGTAGGGCTTCCACGTCTCGGCCTGGGCGAAGCCGGAAATCCCCTCGTCGGTGACGATCCGCACGACCGGGCTCGTGCCGATGATGGCGCATTTCAGGTCGACGATTTTCATGGTTGTTCTCCCAGGCCGCCCTTCAGTCCGGCATGGCTTGCGAAATGGTTTTTGCCATGTCGATCGCCGCCATGCGGATTTCTTCCATGCGGCTCGGCTCGGCTCCGGCCAGGAAGGGCACGCTGAGTGCGCCGACCATCTTGCCACTGCCGGTCAGCACGGGAGCGGCGAAGGCGTGGATGCTGGGCGCGTTCTCGCCCTTGTCCTGCGCCCAGCCGAGACGTTTTATTTTCGCAAGCTCGGTGCGCAGCCGTTTTGGGTCGGTGACTGTTTTGCTGGTGTAGGCGGTCAGCGGCTTGGCCAGCCAGTATTCGAGGTCGTCCGACGGCAAGTGCGCCAGCAGCAGCTTGCTTGCTGCACCGGCATGGATCGGCATGCGCTGACCGGGCGCGACGGTCAGCGCGTATTCGCGGCGGCCCTGCGCCGCCGCCAGCACCAATATGCCGTCCTGGTCGATGACACTGAGCTTTATCCCCTCGCCGAGCTCGGCCGCCAGCCTGTCGAGGAAGGGCTGGGCGATCGCGGCGAGGTCAACTTCGCTGGCGCGCGAGGCGACATGCGCGGCGAGCGACAGCAAGCGGCGCCCCAGATGATAGGCGCCGCCTTCATCGCGGCGGACCATGCTATGCTGCTGGAGAGAATTGAGAATGCGGTAGATGGTGGTGCGCGGCAGCCGCAAGGTCTGGGTGAGTTCGCTGATCGTCTGGCCGGCCTCGTGATGCGCAAGCTCGCCAAGCACGTCCATCATCCGGTCGATCACCGGTATGGTGTGCTTGCTGGCTGCGTCCTCGGCGGTGTCATTCATGCGTCGCCCTTGCGGTTGACAATCCCCAGCCTGTCACTACCATAAGAAACTGAACTGTCAAAGTTCATATTTGGATAGAAGTCAAACGCCTATCCAGTGCGGTATGACAGAGCCGGGAGGAGTGTTGGCCAATGACATGGCGCGGTTCTCGCTCCTCGCGATGTGTGGCACCATGCCATAAGCTGGCTTCTCATCTCGAACAGCACCCATAGGGCCAATCATATGCTGACCGTTTCATCGATCGCCCACGTTGCCATCCGGGTCAAGGACGTGGAGAGGACGCTCGATTTCTACATCAACAAGCTCGGTTTCGCCGAGATGCTGCGGCTGGAGCGGGACGGCGAACTCTGGCTGATCTACCTGCGCATCACCGACGACCAGTATCTCGAAGTGTTCCCGGACGGCGAGGGCGAGCGTGCGGCCGAACGTGAGGCGGTGGGTTTCAACCACATGTGCCTTTCGGTGCCGGATATCGAGCGGACGGTGCGCGAACTGGACGCCGCGCGCGTCGAGATGATCCGGCCGAAAGTGCTGGGCGCCGACGGCAACTGGCAGATCTGGATCGAGGACCCGGACGGACATCGCATCGAACTGATGCAGATGATGCCGGATGCCATGCAACCCGCCGCGATCGAGCGGCTGAAGGGGATTTGACATGGCGCGCATCACCTATCTGACGGCAATCGATTTCGGACCGGGCGAACTGAAGTCGCTGCCGGCGGCGCTGGCCGAGTTGAAGATCGCGCGGCCGCTGCTGATCTCCGACCATGGACTTGCCGCCTCGGGCCTCGTCGGCTCCGTGACTGCAATGCTGCCCACCGGCGCACCGGTCTTTCTCGACACGCCGACCAACCCGCCCGAAAGCGCCGTGCAGGCGGCGCTCGACGTCTATCGGGCAGGCGGCTGCGACGGTATCGTCGCGCTCGGCGGCGGCTCGCCGATCGATCTCGCCAAGGGTGTGGCGCTGCTCGCGACACATGAGGGACCGCTTGAGCAATACGCAGCCATCTATGGCGGCATCGAGCGCATTTCGGCCAAGGTCGCGCCGGTGATTGCCATCCCGACGACGGCGGGGACCGGCGCGGAGGTCGGCCGCGCCTCGCTGCTGACGCTGGACGACGGCCGCAAGCTGGGCTTCATCAGCCCGCATCTCATTCCGCGCCGCGCCATCTGCGACCCCGAACTGACGCTCGACCTGCCGCCCTATCTCACCGCCGCGACCGGTCTCGATGCGCTGTCGCATTGCATCGAGACGCTGTTCTCGCCGCGCCTGAACCCGCCGGCCGAGGCGATCGCGCTGGACGGCGCCGGACGGCTCTGGCGTTACCTGCCGAAAGCTTTCGCCGACGGGTCCGATCTCGCGGCGCGCAGCGAGGTGATGATGGGCGCGCTGCATGGGGGCCTGTCGTTCCAGAAGGGGTTGGGCGCCGTGCATTCGCTGAGCCACGCGCTGGGTGGGCTGAAGGATCTGAAGCTGCACCACGGCACGCTGAACGCGATCCTGATGCCGATCGTGGTGCGCTTCAACGCCGCTCATGTCGGCGACAAGCTGGTGCGGCTGAAGGCTGCCATGGGGCTGCCGGCGGATGCCGATCTGGCGGCGGAACTGGAAGCGCTCAACCAGCGCTTCAGCCTGCCGCCCGGCCTCGCGGCGATGGGCGTCTCGCGCGCGCATTTCGACTGGGTGATCGAGCGAGCGCTGGCCGACCACAGCCATGCCACCAACCCGCGCGTCGCCTCGTCGGAGGATTATCGCGCCATGCTGGAAGAGGCGTTTGCCGAGAGCGCCGGCTGGGACGTGCCATGAAGATCGTCGCCCAAAAGGTGTTCATCGCGAATGTCTCGCGGACAAACTTCGTCTTCGTAAAACTCTACACGGATGACGGCATAGAGGGTGTCGGCGAGGCCACACTGGAGTGGAAGACCAGGACGGTGGTGTCGGCGCTCGAGGAACTCGAGCGGGTGCTGATCGGCCGCGACCCCTTCGCGGTCGACGCGATCATCGAAAAACTGCATCGTGACAGCTATTGGCGCACTGGCGCGGTGTTCCGCACGGCGCTGGGGGCGATCGAGGCCGCACTGCTCGACATCAAGGGCAAGGCGTTGGGCGTGCCGGTGTTCGAACTGCTTGGCGGCAAATTCCGTGAGCATGTCGACTGCTACGCCAACCACTGGTTCTTCGGCGCGACAACGCCCGACGAATATGCCGCCAAGGCGCGTGCCGGGGTGGCGATGGGCTACAAGGCGCTGAAATGGGACCCGTTCGACGTCGCCGACCTTGAAATGGACCGCAAACAGCGGCGGCAGACGATCGAGATCGTCGAGGCGGTTCGCGACGCGGTCGGGCCGGACGTCAACCTTATGCTGGACGTCCACGGGCGGCTCAACGTGCCGACGGCGATCGCCATGTGCAAGGCGCTGGCGCCGTTCGACCTGACCTGGATCGAGGAGCCGACGCCGCCGGAAAGCATCGACGCGCTGGCCGACGTGCGCGCCCACAGCCCGGTGCCGATCGCCGCCGGCGAGCGTTTTTACGAACCCGGAAAGTTCCTGGAGGCGCTGTCGAAGAAGGCGGTCGACATCTTGCAACCCGACGTGTCGCATGCCGGCGGCATGGGCGAGACCAAGCGCATCGCCCACATGGCGCATTCGCACCTGATCCCGGTGGCGCCGCACAATCCGGTCGGCCCGGTGATGAACGCCATGACGCTGCACATGTCGGTGGCGATCCCGAATTTCTCGGTGTTCGAGACGGTGTCGGTCGACGTGCCCTGGCGCAAGGAATTGGTGCGCGAGACGCTTCAGTTCCGCGACGGCACGATTCTGGCGCCGACCGCGCCGGGGCTGGGCGTCGAACTGATCGAGGAAGCCTGCGCGCGTTTCCCCTATGAGGCGACCAATGTGCCGCTGTTCGACGGATCGATGAACACCACCGGCGTGGCGACCGGCGCGCAGACGTTGTCAGGCGGGACTGAGAACTGAGTGGCTCCAACGCCAGAGTCGCAGCCTGGTTCTGGCTTTCACATCAAATTACCGCGGAATTACAGATGGACTTACGCAATACGCCTTCGCATTCTTTGCGTTAGTGCCGTCTATTTCTCCAAGATACGATTGAAACTTCGGAATAAGTCCATTTCCCACTGCGATAGATTCGCAAATAGATAAATCTCCATTCCCATCGATGCAAGATAATATCTCCCCAGCGATACCTTCGTCAGGCATCACCATAAGCAATCCTTTCGTGTGTTTAAGGGATTCAGGTTCGTTTCGGCTCATTCCATGCAGTGCCAATATAAGAGCATGACGATGGAGGGCGAGAACGTCATTCGGAGAGCCAGGCGGAACAAGCCCCGTAAATATGATAAGAACTGATGCAAACATGGCGGCAGTTCTATCGTCAGATGTCACAGAGGAGGATATCAAGTCCCAAGCCTCTCCACATTTGTTATTTCCCGCTAATTCCATCGCCCGTTTAAAATTATCTTTTTCCTCCATTGTCATGTCACCGGAGTATGAACCTTCACTGTAAAGCAAGAGTGCAACTATAGATAATAAGCCATAGATGGTATTGCGAATACTTATCAACCTCATCACTAATTTTCTCCAATGGCATGCGCCAGCATCGCTTGTGCCATACACTCTCCGACCAAATTTTGCGAAAATGTGGCCGACCTTGCGGATGGACCTGAAGCAGACGGTTCGGCTTCGGACGCGCTCGCCGGTATCGGTCACTCCTAGCCATTTGTCTTCGTATCGCCCTCAACCGAGTTCCTGGGCGAGTCCGATGAGAAGTCCTTCCGGCCCGCGGATGTAGCAGAGCCGATAAGCCTCTTCATATTTGACGACTTCGCCTACGAGTTCAGCGCCGTGCGCTCGGAGCCGTTTTAAAGTGTCGTCGATGTCGTCCACGGTGAACATGGCGCGGAGATAGCCCAGGGCGTTGACCGGGGCGTTGCGGTGATCCGCGACGACCGCCGGCCTAACGAAGCGTGAGAGTTCGAGCCGGCTGTGGCCGTCCGGTGTGCGCATCATGGCAATCTCGACATGCTGATCGCCCAGTCCGGTGACGCGTCCCGCCCATTCTCCTTCGATCGTGGCCCGCCCTTCGAGTTCGAGGCCGAGTTCGCGAAAGAAATCAATCGTCGCTGCGAGGTCTTCGACGACGATTCCGACGTTGTCCATCCGCTTGAGCGCCATGTTTTACGGTCTCCGAGGTGTCGTTCCAATCCACATCGCCAACCCGTTTTCAAACGGTCTGCGAGGCGGGCGGCGTATCGAACTTCCAACTGACATTACCACCGCAACTGCACGGTTGACAGGCGAGGCCGCTGCCGTCATAGTTATCCATAGAATTTACGTAGTTCAAATATGAACTAACGGACAAAGAGCCGGCGTCAATCTGGAGGAGACGGAAGGAGGATGGCGTTGCGGGTTGGACTTTCGCTGCATGGCGCTTCGCTGAGCGAACAGGGCGCGCGTTTCGCCGCCCAGCTCGGCGTGCGCGACGTGGTCGTCCACTTCACCGACTACACGCGCTATGCCGATGGCTCGTCCTATCTCGCCGGTGGCGTCGGGCCGATCAACGGCGAGTGTATCGACGCGCCGCTGTGGAGCTACGACTACATGGCCGGCATGATCGCCATGCTTGCCCGCCACGGGCTGAGCATTGCTGCGATGGAGAACATCTCGCCGAATTTCTGGTCCGACATCCTGCTCGACGGGCCGAAGAAGCACGAGCAGATGGAAGTGATGAAGGCACTGGTGCGCGACGCCGGCCGCGCCGGCATCCCGGTCATCGGGTACAATTTCTCGCTGGCCGGCGTCTGGGGTTGGCAGCGCAAGCCGATCGCCCGTGGCGGCGCGGTAACGGCCGTGTTCGCTGCCGACGAGATCGACATCGACAGCCCGCTGCCGGACGGCATGGTCGGCAACATGCGCTACCGCGACGCGGTCGCTGGCGCGGCCGCGCAGACGGTGGACGAGCCGACGTTGTGGGCGCGGCTGGAATGGTTTTTGAAGGAACTGGTGCCGGTGGCGGAGGAGGCGGGCGTGCGGCTCGCCTCCCATCCCGACGATCCGCCGGTCGTGCGGCTGCGCGGCACGGCGCGGCTGGTCAACAGCCACGCCAAATACGACCGGCTGCTGGCCATCGCGCCGAGCCGGGCCAATGCGCTCGAATATTGCGTCGGCTCGCTGGCGGAGATGCGCGAGGGCGACATTTACGAGACGACGCGGCGTTTCGCACGGTCGGGCGCTATCGCCTACGTCCATTTCCGCAATGTGCGCGGCAAGGTACCGAACTATGTCGAGACCTTCGTCGACGATGGCGATGTCGACATGGCCGAGATCGTGCGGGTGCTGCACGAGGAGGGTTTTGATGGCGTGCTGGTGCCGGACCATGTGCCGGACCTCGACTGCGCCGCGCCCTGGCACGCGGGCCATGCCTATACGGTCGGCTACATGAAGGCGCTGGTGGCGCACGCCGCCGCGCTGTCGGCGACGCCCCCGGCAGCACCTGTCCGCAATCCTGCAATCGCCGCCGTGGCGCGGTGACGACGATCCGGCCGGCGGGCCGGGCGCGACGCTTGTGTCGCATGGGAGGAAATGACGATGAGACTGAAGACGACAGCATTGCTGAGCGTGGCCATCGCAGCGCTTTCGGCCGGCATGGCATTCGCCGGCGAGGTGACGTGGTGGACGCCGAACTTCAACGAAGCGCGGGCCAAGACGCTGGTGGAGAAATTCCAGGCCGCCAATCCCGGCATCACGGTGAAGCTCGAAGTGACGACCACCGACGGCCTGCCGCAGCGCGTGCTGACGGCGCTGCAGTCGGGCGCGGCGCCCGACATCGTCGACGTGCAGCACGGCTGGGTGAACGGCTACGCGCAGAACAAGCTGGTGCTGCCGCTGGACGACGTGCTGAAGGACCGCGAAGACTATATCCCGGCCGCACTTCAATACGTGACGTGGGACAACAAGCTCTGGGGCGTCCCCTACCGCATCGAGACGCATGCGGTGATCTTCAACAAGGGCGACTTCACCGCTGCCGGTCTCGATCCGAACAAGCCGCCGCGGACCTGGGACGAACTGGTCGCGGCCGCCGAAAAGCTCTCCGCCAACGGCAAGTCGGGCTTCGCCATCACCGGCGGCGGCGAGGTCGGCAACACCATCTTCCGCTCGCTGCCCTTCATGTGGATGGTGGGCGGCGGCATCATCTCCGACGATGGCAAGACGGTGCTGGTCAACACGCCGGAGAGCGTCAAGGCGGTGACCTTCTACACCGACTTCTTCAAGAAGAAGCTGTCGCCCGCCTCGACGCTGGAGAATGACGGCACGGCCAACCGCCGCCTGTTCATCGCCGAAAAGGTGTCGATGTACCAGTCGGGCCAGTTCGATGTTCCGTCGATCCGCAAGGAGAACGACAAGATCGACGTCGGGGTGATGGCGATCCCGCATCCGGAAGGCGGCAAGACCGCCGCGATCCTCGGCGGCTGGAGCCTCGTCGTGCCGTCCTCGGCCAAGAACCCGGAAGAGGCAAAGACGCTGATCGCCTTCCTCGCCGAGTCGGACAGCCAGGCGGTTCTGACCGACACGTTCCCGGCGCGCATCTCGGCCATGAAGGCGGAGCGCTTCAACGACCCGATCCTGCAGGTCTTCAAGGAGATGCTGCCCTACGGCCGCCCGGTGCCGTCGCATCCGAACTGGGTGCAGATCAGCCAGGCCTATTTCGACGGCATCCAGCGCATCCTGCTGGGCGACGAGGACGTGCAGAAGGCCATGGACGGCGCCGCCGCTGAAATCGAGCCGCTGCTTTAAGTAGAGCGCTCCTCCCCGGTGCCCCGGCGGTGTCTATCCGCCGCCGGGGTGCTGCTCCCTCATCGGGTAACCGACAATGCTAAGACAATCGACAGGCTACCTGTTCGTGTTGCCGGCGCTGCTGCTGCTGGCGATGCTGATCGCCTATCCGGTCGCCTATACGGCGCTGCTCAGCGTCACCGACAACCAGGGCCAGTATGTCGGGCTGGAGAATTTCCGCCGCGTGCTTGCGGCGCGCGCCACGCCCATCGCCTTCTGGAACACACTGTGGTGGGTGTTCGGCTCGATCGTCTTCCAGGTCGTGCTGGGCGTGCTGACGGCGATCCTGCTCAACCAGAATTTCCGGGGCAGGGCGCTGGTGCGCTCGGTGACCCTGGTACCCTGGGTCGTGCCGGGCATCGTCGCGGCCACCACCTGGGCGTGGATGCTGCACACCGAGTTCGGCATCATCAACTACATGCTGACCGCGCCCGGCCTCATCGACGAGCCGGTCGGCTGGCTGACCAACGGCAGCACCGTGATGCCGGTGATGATCGCCATCAACGTGTGGAAGATGTTCCCCTTCGTCGCCATCATGGTGCTGGCGGCCCTGCAATCGATTCCCAACGACCTCTACGAGGCGGCGCGCATCGACGGCGCGAGCTTCTGGGAAGAGGTCTGGTACGTGATGCTGCCGCAGGTGCGCATGGTGATCGTCGCGGTCACCCTGCTGCTGGTGATCTGGGCGCTGAACCACATCACCATCATCTACGCCATCACCAGGGGCGGCCCCGCCAACCGCACGCTGATCACGCCCATCCAGATCTTCCGCACCGCCTTCGAAGGCGTGCAGTTCAACCAGGCGGCCGCACTTTCGGTGATGTTCTTCGGCGTCGCCATCGTGGTGGTGTTCGTCTACATCAAGACCCTCGCTTCCAGCGGTGACCAGCCATGAGTGCCAAGGCGGAAACCCTGAAGCGCCCCGGCCTTGGCCGTCCGTTGATCGTCATCGGTTCTCTGCTGGTGGTGTTCGTCTGCCTGTTCCCGTTCTGGTGGATGGCGCTGTCGTCGGTGAAGACGCTGCGCGAGCTTTATACGATCCCGCCGGTCTGGTGGCCGGAGGCGCCGACGCTCGACAACTACCGCAAGGTTTTGCTCGAATCGAACATCCCGCGCTATTTCCTGAACAGCCTGGTGATCTCGATCGGTGCCACCGCGCTGGCGCTGGTGCTGGCGGTGTTCGCCTCCTACGGCTTCGCCCGCTTCAACTTTAGGGGCAAGCCGCTGCTGCAGTCCTTCGTGCTGGTCGGGCAGTTGCTGCCGACGGCGGCGATCATCGTGCCGCTGTTCGTCACGCTGCGCGTGCTCGGCCTGGTCAACACCTATTGGGGTCTGATCCTCGTCTACATGATCATCACCCTGCCGCTCTCGGTGTGGATGCTGACCAGCTATTTCAAGGCGATCCCGGTCGAGCTTGAGGAAGCAGCGATCATCGACGGGGCGAGCCGGCTCGGCTGCCTGCTGCGCATCACCCTGCCGCTGTCGCTGCCGGGCATCGTCTCGGTGCTGGTCTACGCCTTCGTCACCACCTGGAACGAGTTCATCTTCGCGCTCTGCTTCGCCACGGATTCCTCGGTGAAGACGCTGCCGATCGGGCTCGCGGAGTTCTCGACCGAATTCAACACCGACTGGGGCGCGGTCATGGCGGCCTCGGTGGTGATGACGCTGCCCATCGCGCTGCTGTTCCTGTCCATGCAGCGGCTTTTCATTGGCGGGCTGACCGCCGGCGCCACCAAAGGTTGATCGAGGAAACATGACCTACGCATCCCCTATCCCGCAACTCGGCCTCGGCACGTTTGGCCGCACGGGCGACGCCGGCGTTGCGGCGATCCTCACCGCCATCGAGGTCGGCTACCGGCATATCGACACGGCGCAAAGCTATGACACCGAAAGCACCGTCGGGGCCGCGATCCGCCGCTCCGGCCTGCCGCGCGACGATTTCTTCGTCACCACCAAGGTGGCCGACACCAACCTCGACAAGGCCAGCTTCATGCCGAGCGTCGAGAAAAGCCTCGAAACACTTGGTATGGACCGGGTCGACCTGCTGCTGATCCACTGGCCGTCGCAGCACGATTTTGTGCCGTTCGAAGACTACATGCTGGCGCTGGCCGAGGCCAAGGCGAAGGGTTTTGCGCGTCTGATCGGTGTGTCGAATTTTCCCATCGCCGATCTTGAGCGCACCCGCGCGCTGCTCGGCGACGACGCCATCGCGACCGATCAGGTGGAGATCCATCCCTACATGCAGACGCCGACGCTGCGGGACTATGCGCGCTCGCGTGGGCTGACGCTGACCGCCTATCAGCCGCTGGTCAAGGGCAAGGTGCATGACGACCCGGTGCTGGCGTCAATCGGCAAGGCGCATGGCGTCAGCGCGGCGGCTGCGGCGCTGGCCTTCCTGATGGGCGAGGGCCACGTCGTCATTCCCGCCTCGTCCAGCAAAACCAATCTGGAAGCGAACTTCGCCGCTCTCAAAGTCCGTCTGACCGACGCCGAGATGGACCAGGTTCGCGCCCTGAACCGGGGCGACCGCCGCATCAACCCGGCAAAATCGCCGCGCTGGGACGATTGATTTCGTCGCGCCCCAATCAGGAGATTTTTCGTGGGATCAGTTTCGATCAGGGACGCCCGGAAAGCCTACGGCGCGGTGGAAGTGCTGCATCGGGTTTCGGTCGACATAACCGACGGCGAGTTCGTCGTGCTCGTCGGCCCGTCCGGATGCGGCAAGTCGACCCTGCTGCGCATGCTGGCTGGGCTGGAGGACATCACCTCGGGCGAGATCGCCATCGACGGGCGGGTGGTCAATACCGTCCAGCCGAAGGAACGCGACATCGCCATGGTGTTCCAGAGCTACGCGCTCTATCCGCACATGACGGTCGAGCAGAACATGGGTTTTTCGCTGAAACTCGCCCGCGCGCCCAAGGAGGAAATCCGTCAGCGCGTCGCGAAGGCGGCGCAGATGCTCAGCCTCGAAAACTACCTGAAGCGCTATCCGCGCCAGCTCTCGGGTGGTCAGCGGCAGCGCGTCGCCATGGGCCGCGCCATGGTGCGCAACCCGAAGGTTTTTCTGTTCGACGAGCCGCTGTCGAACCTCGATGCGAAGCTCAGGGTGCAGATGCGCTCGGAGATCAAGCAGAACCATCAGCGGCTGAAGACCACCACCGTCTATGTCACGCACGACCAGATCGAGGCCATGACCATGGCCGACCGCATCGTCGTCATGCATGACGGCATCGTCGAGCAGGTCGGCACGCCGCTGGAGCTATACGATTTTCCCGCGAACCTGTTCGTCGCCGGTTTCATCGGCTCGCCGGCGATGAACATGCTTTCCGGCAAGATCGCCGGCGGACATTTCGTGCCGGAGGACGGCGTGTCGATTCCGGTGCCTTCGCTTGGGAGCGGGCGCGAAGGGGAGAAGGTCAGCCTTGGCGTGCGGCCGGAGCATCTTTCGCTCGATGCGACCGGGCTGGCGGCAGAAATCCTGACGGTGGAGCCGATGGGTTCCGAGACGCAGGTGCTGATGCGGCTCGCCGGCCACGACATCGTCGGCGTGTTCCGCGAGCGCATTCGGCAGAAGCCGGGCGAGACGATCCGGGTGTCGATGGCGACAGACCATTTGCACGTGTTCGACGGCGCCGGCCAGCGCATTGCGGCGAACTGAGGCCGGCTCAGCTCAAACTATTTTCTCCAACATCGAGGTTCTTCCGTGCAATCCCCCGCAGACATCAAGGACATCGTCCGCCCGCCGCGTCATCTCTCCGACGCGCTTGCCGCGATCGGCACCGCCACCGCCAGCAGCGAACTCAGCCTGATGGGCATCCGCGACCCGCATATCCACGGGCCGACACCGCTGAAGTCCGGTCACTCGGTGGCCGGCCCGGCGCTGACGTTGCAGATGATGCCGAAGCGCGAGGACCTCTACGGCGCCAGCGAATACGACAATCCGGAGCTTCAATTGCACCGCCACGTGCTCTATCCCGCGCAGGCCGGCGACATGGTGGTGGTCGATGCGCGCGGCGACATGGCGAGCGGCATCTTTGGCGAGATGATGCTGACCTTCTTTGCGGGCCGCAAGGGCGCGGGCGTCGTCGTCGACGGCTGCATCCGTGATTCCGCCAAGGCCAGGGAGATCGACCTCGGCATCTGGGTGAAAGGCGTCACGCCCAATTATCACGCGCAGACCAGCCTCATCCCCTTCGCGGTCAACGTGCCGGTCGCCTGCGGCGGCGCTCTGGTCATGCCCGGCGACATCATCGTCGCCGATGACGACGGCGTGGTGGTGGTGCCCGTGGCGCTGGCGCCGCAGCTCATCGAGCGGGCGAGCGAACACGCCGAATGGGAGGAATTTTCGCGTTTCCGCCTGTCGCAAGGCGGCGACCTGCGGAAATATTACCCGCTCACCGAGGCGGCGCACGACGAATACGTTGCCTGGCGCAACGCCCAGGGCAAGGCGTGAGCCGAAGGGCCGGCCATAAGGTCGGCGCCTGGGTTTCGTGGTCGGTTTCGGTCAGGTCCCGTGCCGTCGCGGATTAAGCGGCGGCGAACACTGAATTGATCGCGTCGGCTGTCGCGCCGACGACGATGTCGGCTTCCTCGCGCGTCAGGCAGAGCGGCGGCGCGAAGCCGAGTATGTCGCCTTGCGGCATGGCGCGGCCGATGACGCCACGCTCCAGCAGCGCCGCCGCGACACGAGGCCCGATCTTTTCGGAGGCGTCGAAGAATTTCCGGTCGTCCTTGTCCTCGACGAATTCCACCGCCGCCAGCATGCCGTCGCCGCGCACGTCGCCGACATTGGCGTGGCCGCCCACGGCCTGCGCGAGCGCGTCGCGGAAGTAGGCGCCGGTCGAGCCGGCGTTCTCGACCAGGCCGAGTTCGTCGACCAGTTCGAGATTGGCGACGCCGGCCGCCGCGCAGATCGGATGCGCGGCATAGGTCCAGCCATGGCCGATCGGCCCGAGCTTGTCGGAACCCTGGACGAGCACTTGCCAGACCTTGTCCGAAACGATGACGCCGGACAGCGGCGCATAGGCCGAGGTAAGGCCCTTGGCGATGGTGATAAGGTCGGGCTCGATGCCGTAGTGGTCCGAGCCGAACATCGTGCCGAGGCGGCCGAAGCCGGTCACGACCTCGTCGGCGACCAGCAGGATGTCGTATTTCGCGAGCACCGCCTGGATCTTCCGCCAGTAGCCGGCGGGTGGCGGCACGATGCCGCCGGTGCCGAGAATCGGCTCGCCGATGAAGGCGGCGATCGTGTCCGGGCCTTCGGCCAAAATCATCTCTTCAAGCTTGTCGGCGCAGAACTGCGAGAACTGTTCCTCGTTCTGCGAGCGATCCTCGCGCCGGAAATAATAGGGCGCCTCGGTGTGCAGGACCGGCGCCAGCGGCAGGTCGAAGGCGTTGTGGAAGAGGGCGAGGCCGGTCAGCGACCCGGTCATGACGCCGGAGCCGTGGTAGCCGCGCCAGCGCGAGATGATCTTCTTCTTCTCGGGCCGGCCCAGCACGTTGTTGTAGTACCAGATCAGCTTGATGTTGGTTTCGTTGGCATCGGAGCCGGAGAGGCCGAAATAGACCTTCGACATGCCCTTCGGCGCACGGTCGACGATCATCTTCGCGAGCCGGATCGAGGCGTCTGTGCCGTGGCCGACATAGGCGTGGTAGTAGGCGAGTTCCTTCGCCTGCGCGGCGATCGCGTCGGCGATCTTCTGGCGGCCGTAGCCGACATTGACGCAGTAGAGGCCGGCGAAGGCATCGAGGCTTGTTCGACCGGTCACGTCGGTGACGTAGACGCCCTCGCCTCCGGCCATGACCCTGGTCGGGGTCTCGCCGCGCGCATGCATGCCCATATGGGTCGACGGGTGGAAGAAATGGTCGCGATCCCAGGCGGTGCGTTCGTTGGACGGATCGAGCATGGATGAAACTCCGGAATTGTGCGGACCGCGGCCCAGGGCCAGGCGGAACTGCGTCGGTCGAAAGCCCCTTATGGCTGCCGATGCCGCCCGCGTCGAGGTCGGGATGGCCTTGGTCCTAAGGCTTGCGCATCGTGGCGCGAGGCGAGGCGCCTGCCCGCCTGTCATCCAAGCTGCGTCCATCAGTTCCGTGAAACCTGGTCGTGCCGGTCAGCCCGGAACGCCCTTTCTGGCGGACCGGAGCGCGCCGAGATAGTCGGTCAGCACCGCGATATTGCCTTCGCGCGTGGCGGCGGCGACATAGCCGTCCGGCCGGGCCAGCCATATGCCGCCTTGCTCCAGCGTCGACCGCGCGACCGGCTCGAGCAGGTCCGGAAAGTCGCGGCAGAGGGCCGTCGCGGCGTCTCCCTCTGGTGCGAAGAGCACGAAGCGGGGACCGTCGCCGACGGTCCACCGCGCTCCGTCCGCCGCTGGCGGGATGCGTTCGCCAGGACCCGGTCCGCCAAGGCCGCCGGCGTCCGGTCCGTTGAGCGGGCTGCCGGCATAGCCGATCGAGACTTCGGTGAGCTTTTCCGCCATCGCCTCGCGCAACGGCCTCAGGCCGAGCAGCATATGGCCAACCGTGTTTCGCACCGTCTGCAGGAGGGGGTTGCGCAGCGTCGCGATCGCTGTAAGCCGGCCCGCGTCGGCAAGCACCTGGTCGCCGATCGCGCTGCGCTCGCTCGAATAGCTGTCCAGCAGGTCCGGCCGGCAGGCGCCGCGGCAGACCAGCGCCAGCTTCCAGGCGAGGTTGAAGGCGTCCTGCATGCCGGTGTTCATGCCCTGGCCGCCGGCGGGGCTGTGCACATGGGCGGCGTCGCCGGCCAGGAACACCCGGCCCTTGCGATAGTCGCGCACCTTGCGTTCGTTGATCCGGAACGCGGAGAGCCAGATCGGATCGGACACGGTGATGCCGCCCGGGCCACGCCGGTCGATGATCGCCTGGATCTGGTCCAGGGTCGGATCGGCCGGGCGCGTGCCCTTTGCCTCGCCAAGATCGGCGATGACCCGGTAGCGATTGGGGGTGATCGGGAAGAACACCAGCACGCCGTCACGATGCAGATGGATGTCCAGTTCGAGCGGACCGGTACGCATCCCCGAAACATGGATGTCGGCCAGCACGAAATCGTTCTGGATCGTATCGCCCTCGAACTCCATGCCGAGCCCGTGGCGTGTCGTGCTGTGTGCGCCGTCGCATCCGGCGAGCCAATCGCTCTCGACGGTTTCCTCGCGTCCGTCCGCGTGCCGCAGCACCGAGACGATTTTTTCGCCTTTTTCCTCGAACCGCACCAGTTCGACCTGGCGCTCGACGACGAGACCGAGGCTTCCGAGCCGCTCTTCCAGAACCCGCTCCGTCTCGGATTGCGGCACCATCAGCGCGTAGGGATAGGGTGTCTCGACGACATCGAGGTGGATGTGGGCGATGGATGCGTCGCCGGACCACATATTGGCCGTGACCACCTTCTGTCCCGCGGCGATGAAGTCGTCGACCGGCGCCAGTTGCTGGAGCAGTTCCAGCGTGCGCGGCCAAACCACGAGCGCCTTCGACTTGTCGGTGCGTTGAGCCGCCTTGTCGACCACGCGCACCGAAATACCGAAGCGCGTTAATTCCGATGCCATCGTCAGGCCGACCGGCCCGGCACCCGCCACGAGAACCTGCAACCCCATGACCCGCCCCTCGAATGACATACGATGTCGCCGTTGACCGAAGCGTTCTCCGATCGCCGCAGCCACAAGCTAGTTGCCGCAGAATCGCTCCCGGCAGGCTAACGGTCCACCGGTCTATTGCTTCATGTCTGAAGCTTCACACTTTGCGTAGGTATAGGTCACGTCCGGAAACGACGGATCGGAGCGCTCCAGCGTGCCGTCAGGCAATATCTTGAACGACACGGACGCGCTGCTGAGCATGACCGAGTCGGAGCACGCGAGCAGCGCGGTGAAGTGATCCTTCTCCGCCTTCACCCTCTCCACCGTGCAACTCTCCTCGGGCGCGGTGATCTTCTTGCCCGAAATGATGACGCCCGTGCTGACGGATGCGTCACGATCGAGGAATTCGAAATTATTCCCGACCAGCTTGAAGGTGTCGGCGCATTTCGTGCCGGTCATCACCCAGGCGCCTTGCGCGTCCTCCAGCGTGGTGGCGCCTGCGCCGGCGCACATGGCGAACAATGCAGCTGCCGCTGCCGATGTCCTGAAAAGCCGATTTTCCATCTGCAACCCCCGACCCGTTCCTGCGACTTGACCAACGCAATAACCGAGCAATGTTATGCCAATGTAAACGGCGATCTGCAAATGCCGATGGATGACCACGTGACGTCCGTCCGGCTTCGACCGGGCCAAAGCCTCCGCGCGCACCTTACAGCGGGATTTCCAGGGAGTGCCTGTCGGCCGGCCGCGCCTGCGATGTCCAGGGACCGGGATAGGCGGCGCGGAGGGCTGCCAGCATTTCGGGCAAGGTCTTCACCTCGGCGCCGCCGCGTTCCAGCCGATACGGCTTCTTCCAAATGATATCCGCATTGGTGAAATGCAGGATGATGGGACGCTGGCCGTGGATGCTCACGAGGCCTTCCAGGACCGGCGGGTCGGGATTTTCATGGTGGCCGTCGGCCGAGAAAACATAGTGCGTTGCCTCGAAGAAACGCATGAAGGTTTCCGGGCTGTTGGCGGAACTGCCGTGATGCGGCATCTTCAGCAGGTCGATCCTGCAGGGCGGCTGCGGAAGGCCGAGCTGTTTCCACGCGGTCACGATGTCGTCGCCGCGCGCATCGCCGGTCAGCAGCATGCTCGTGCTGCCGATCTCGACGAGGACGACGATCGAGGACAGGTTGGGCACCGAGATGTCGAGCCTTGTGGCGAAGAGGTCGGCGAGTGCTGCGGCGCGTGCCGTTTCGGTGGTCGCGGCAAGGGCCTCGCGCCATTCGTCGCGCAGCCGGTCGAGCCGGTTCTGAAGCGGCCCGACGATCGTCACCTTGGCCCCGTCGATGTCTAGCGCGGCCTGTCCCGGGCGTGCGGCGACAACGCCGTTGACCGGATGGTTGCCTTGCAGGGCGAGCGAACGAAGGTTCGCCGCCAGTTTGTTGCCCTGTGGGATACTCTGGGTGACGGCGTCGCCGTCATGGCCCAGGGCGCCTTCGGGCAGCAGGCCGGCGGTCGGGTTGGAGAGCTGCAAGGCGATGGCGCCGTTGGATTGGGCGGAGCCGGCGGGCGCCGGTCCGACTATCTCGTCGAAGGCATTGAACCAGAAACGCCTGAATTGCACGTTGCCCGGATGCGGCAGGCTGGCCACAAGGTCCGCCGTCAGCCGTTCGATGCCGTTGATGTGGTCGTCGTCGATATGGCTGACCATGCCCAGATCGACGATGCAGGGACGCGCCGGGTCGATCTCTGCGAGCCGGGGCAGCAGGACGTCGCGCCAGACCGAAAGCGGCCTTCCGCCGACCTGTGCGCTGCGGGGGCCGCCGTCGATGACCCACATGCGCTTCCCGCCCTGCGCGTCCTCGTAGCGCAGGATCAGACAGTCGCCGTAAAGCGCATTCAAGGCTTCGAACACGATCATATTGAGTTTCTCCCTGACTCTTCTTCGTCTTCAGACAGACTGGAGGGCGCGCAGCACGTCGACCAGTCCCGCACCCTGGAAATCCCGTTCCCGCCCCAGGTCGGTCGCCGTCCGCATGAGGATCTCCTTGATCTCCAGCGGCCGGCCGATGAGTTCCGGATTGCGCGCCATCAAAAGAACCGCCGCGCCGCTGACGTGAGGGGCGGCCATCGAGGTTCCGTCCATGCGTTCCGTCTTGCCGCCCGGCACCGTAGAGGTGATCTTCTCGCCCGGTGCGACGAGATCGGGCTTGCGCCGGCCGTCGCCGGTCGGGCCGCGGCTGGAGAAATAGCTGACGCCATAGGCATGGGGATCGCGCCGGTGCGTCGAGCCCACCGTGATAACGCCGTCCGCGTTGCCGGGGTCGGTAATGGTGATCGGGCGATAGCCGGAGCCCATGCTTTGCTGCCGTGCCTCGCTGTCGAAGCCGGTGTTGCCGGCGGCGGCGACAACCACGGTGCCCGAATCCGCCAGGCGGTTGCAGGCCTGGCAGATCGGCGTCCGCCCGCAGGCGTAGCTGTCGACGTAATGGCGCAGCGCCAGCGACAGGTTGACGCCGTGGATGACCGGGTGGTCGCGGTTGCGGTTCAGCCAGCCGACGAATTCGACGGCGCTGAGGATGGTGAATTCGTCGCTGGCGCCGTCGTCGTCGAACACCCGCAGATCGTAGAGCCTGAGATTGGCGCACATGCCCTGCAGCGGCGTCCTGATGTCCTCGGGCTCCCGCAGGTCCGCGGCCAGGATGCCTGCTACATGGGTGCCGTGGCCGCTCAGCGGCACCTTGTAGGTGTCGGCCTTGTCGTGCCGCAGTTGGATCAGCGGCTCGACGATGGTCCAGTCGAGATCGCGTGCGAACTCGCCCCTGGTCCGCAAATGGGCGATGTTGTCGGCGAAGGCCGGATCGGCGAGGATCGCCGCGATGTCGGGCGAAGTGGCTGCCGCGTCATCCTGGAAGGCGGCGTTCTGGATCTTCCTCAAGCGGGTGAAGTCGTAGGTCCTGACGATCCGCGACCGCGCCAGCCGCTCCTGCTTCTCGGTCGGGCCGTAGTCCGGAGCACCCTGGCTCGGCTGGCCCGCGTCCGCATCGGCGACGTTCAGTTTCTGGAGGGTCGCCGCCAGGTCCGGAACCGACCAATCGAGAAATCCGGGATGCAGCGCGTCGATGCCGCCGTCGATGACGGCTACGGCGAGGTCGCCGGTGTCGATGTCGAAGAGGCGCTGGGCGGCATCCGCCTTCACCGTGCGCCGCGAATCGACGAGCATGGGCGCGGCCGGCCGATTGAGGTTGACGGCATAGATGTGCGGTTCGCGCAGCGCCTTGCGCCGTCCTCTTTCGCCCACCTGCCTGTCCGCCGTCTGGTTGAGCGGTTCGAAATCGGAAGCATAGCTGAGATTGCCGTTCAATTCGCCGGCATAGGCGTATTCGAACGGGCGGATCAGCTTCACCAGGTCGGCGGCCGTCGGCTCGACCGGCTTGCCGCCGGGGTCGGCCGGATCCGGTGCGTCCAGCCCCTGCGCCGACTGGTCGGTCCTGCGGCGCGACAGCGCCGCGAACTTCTTCACGGTGGCGACGAGGTCGCGCGCGGTGGCGATGTCGGCGGTCCGCAGCGCCTCGATGAAGCCGCCGATCGCGGCGAACCGAAAATACTGGATCGCGCCGTTCTGCGACTTGCCCAGCACGTCCGAAAGCCTGTCGTCAGACTTCGACATTTCCCAGTAGGAACTGTAGTCCGTCGCCCCGGACCAGAATCGCTCGTCGAGCTTCTGCCACCATTCTGTCATCGGAATGATCAGCTGGACGATTGCGCCGATATCGGCGGCGGCAACGACGAAGCCGCCGTTGAGCGCAACCATCTCGGCCTGCGCATCGCGGCGTTCTTGGGAACCTGCGCGCAGATAGGCGGCAATTTCGCCGGGCGACGCGCCGTTCCAGGGCGTGAGCAGGATGTCGACCTTGCCGTCGGGGGCCGCCTTCTTCGCATGGCGTGCCCGCGCGGATTGTTCGGCGCGGGCGATCAGGGCAATCCAGACGTCGGGTGCGACCGGACTGTCCTGGGTGCGCCGCGCACGGCCGAAGGTCTGGGTGACGAATCGGTGGACCGTGTCCTCGTCAAGGACCGGCCATCGTTCGGAAGCAGCCATGGAAACCTCCCCTAGCGTGTGGTTTCAGAGCCATTCGATGCGAAGTTCCGGGCCGCGGCCGGCCGTCGCCATGTCCGCAGCACCGCAGCAATCCGTTCGTCGCCTGCCCATGCCGAACGCCTATCTGCCGTCGGTAGACCAGTGCGGCGGGTCGGTGGGGTGCTTGGTCACGCCGTAGCTCTTGCCCACCTTGCGAAGCGTGATATTGCCGCCGTCGCGCGGCGCCCCGGTGATCGTCCGCTCGGTCCCGTCGCTCGCCTTGATCTTGAGCGTGCCGGACCACCGGATGGTCATGTCGATGGCGAGCCCTTCGACGTGGCGGCTGTTCAGCGCAGGCTGGAAGGCGATATGGTATGCCGCGACCATGGCCGAAGCCGCCTGACGGGATTTCGTCAGGTCGACCGATCCGCCACCCGTCCGATGCTGCCATTCGATACCGACGCCCGCCATCGCCGGGACGTTCTGCGGGTTGAGCGTCTTCATGTGAATGCGCCAGGCATAATGCATCAGGTAGGCGCGCTCCTTGGGACGGCGGGTCGAATTGACCGTCACCGTTGCGCCGGCTTCGCGCATCGCGGCGATGAAGGCTTCGCATCCCGGACGGAAGGCGTCGGCCAGGGCGTCGGTCGTTCCCGCGTCGGGGAAGCGCGTCACCCATGCGGGGCCGCTGAGTTCCCTGGTCGTCGGCATGGCGATAATTCCTCCTGCTTGCCGCCTGCGATAGGCTCGTATGCAAAGACATGGTCACAATTCACGCCCGGTTCGAAGGATCTGCCGCTGCGGTAGGCCGACAGGCCCGTCCGACGCTCAGATCGCGGCTATGGCTGCGAGCCGGGCGGCGGAGACGCTGCTGCTGTCGGCGTAGAAGTGGAACTGGTCGATGTTCAAATGCTGGAGATGGGCGCCGTACTGGCCCAGTTCGACGGCCGTCGTCAGGTCTATCTCTCCAGCCATCGGCACGATCGGCTTGCCGCCTGCGATCGCTTGCCAACTGTTCAGGCCACGATTGACGGCGGCGACCGGATTGCCGCCATTGATGTTCGTCGAGTGGCCGCCGATATTCGCCCGCCAGTAGGATTGCGGAAACAGGGCGTCGCTCGCATTGACGAACTCGGCCCAGGGGATATTGGGCCGGTTGGTGGGATAGATGCATCCCGAGGTGACGCCGAAGGCAAAATTTGCACCGGCCGCGGTCTTGATGATCGCGCAATAGTTGCGCGCGAGCGGGCCGAGCGCCGGGTTGTTCCAGTAGTTCAAGGCGGCGGGATTGCTGTCCGCCTCGGGGTCCGCGATATAGCCGTCCAGGCCATTCGGAATCAGTGCCTGTGCGACGTGGTTCGCCTCGTCGATCGCGAAATAGTGGGCCGCGGCGGTCGTCGGCCGCACCGCTGGCCACCGCCAGCCATAGACTTTGATCCCGGCTGCATGAAACCGTCCGATGGCATTGCTCAATCGGGAATTGGTGGTGCGGATGCAGACGGCGTCGGCACGGCAGGCCTGCGCGTGATTCAGCAGGCGGCTCTCCTGTGCGGCGGTGGTCATGCCGACGACCCACAGCACTTTCCTAGCGAATTGGGGCATGGACTTCCTCCTTGGGCGGCCGGCTTGAGCGCCGGGTACGGTCGAAGACTCTGTTCCTGTTTGGACTTAGGGGATGGTCAGGTCGGAGATCACCGCCAGCGGACCGTCTGTCTCGTTTGGCGAATCGATCGCGAGCACGATGTCGGTCTTCCCGTCCGGTCTCTCCAGCACGGCGACTCCTTCCAGCTTGCGCGTCGCGGAATCTCCCCCCACCTTCCCGATGAGTTTCGCGGATGCCTCGCCCGGCACCCAGGACCAGAGCATCGGAGCGAGGCCGGCGAGTTCCCGGTTCGGATAGGGCGGATCGGCCTGCATCGCGTCCTGGCAGCCATTTTCAGGCTGGAGCGACACCGCCAGCGCATCGCTGGCTCCGTCCACCCCGGCATTGCCGGTCAGGATGACGACCTTGCCGCCGATCTCGTCGAGCCCGCGTATGCCGATCCCTTCGACCGGCTTGCCGTCGGCGCCGGCAAAAGCGATGGCGTGAAGCGATGCCCTGTTGTCCTGGTCCGGTCCGTCAAAGACGACCTTCTCGGAAGCATTGAGAACATAGGCAACGCCGCCCTCCCGATCGGCAGGACTGCGCAGGCCGAAGAGATAACCGCCGGAATGCTTCGTCAGGCCCTCGATGTTGAGGCCGCCGCATTGCAGGCTGCGATCGACCGCCCCGTCGAGGACGGGTTCGTGCGCCGATTCGACGATCGCCTTGAGGTCTCCCCGCTTGCGCCGGACGCAGTCCGAGCCGTCGTCCTTCTCCTTCTTGTAGACTGTCCAGTTTCGGGGCCTCAGTTCCGCTTTTTTGCGGCTCATCCCCCACGATCCCGTCGCGACGATGGCGCCCTTGTCCAGGGTGACGCCTTCGAAATCGCGCTCTTTATTCGAATCCGAGCCGAAGCAGTCGAAGTCGTGATCAGGGTTCGTGCTTGCGCTGCTGAATTGCCGTCCGGGCACGCATGCCAGGCCGCCATTGTCGCCGCGCTGCAGATCGAAGAGGGTTATCGAAACCTCTTCGTCGGCGACCGCAACGCAATGCCAGCCCTGGCCCGTCGCTTCGCAATCGATGCCGCTGATGTTGTTGGCCGGCGCGTTGTCGTCGTCCTTGTGGGCGGACCAGTCGAAGAGTCCATCTCCCGAACACGCCAGCGGTTTTGCGACCAGGTCTTTCGCGACAGCCGGTGCGGTCGCCGCGGACAGGCCGAGAGCCAGGATGAAGCCGTTGAGAATGCCGATTCGCTTGGAACGCCACATAGCCGATCCTGCCTTTGTCCGGGTTGCCGACTTGCCTCTTCGATTCTGCCCTGCGAGACGCCTGGGGAAGACCGGCGCGCCGCCCCGTCATGATGATATCTCGCACCAGACAATCGAAAATCGTCGACCGCAGCCCACCCGATGTGATTGAATGCATGTTGGATGAGACCGCGTGAAGCCAGCGTGAAAGCGGTGACGACACCGCAATAGATGTCGCAAGTCTTTGCGAGACTTTCGGGCGGTCGGCAGAAATCAAAAGCGGATTGGTCTTGAAAAGAGTGATTTATATGCCCTTTCTTCAAGGGTTCGGCGATGTCTTCGAGAATGTATGGCCGGAACTGATCGCTGATGGATATGCAACCGGACAGTAAAGATGACGATGGCATCTTCCGACAGGCGGCACGCCATCTTGCCGGGGAACGCGACCTCGACGACGCGGCGAAGGCCCGGGTCGAGAAATTCCTGAAGGTCTTCGACTATGCATCGGCGGATGCTTCGCGGCCTGACGATTCGGCTATGCTGGACAACCGTGTCGCCCTGCTGCGGGCGGCGGCGGAATTCGGCATCTTCCGGCTGCGGTCCCGCAGCGCGCCCGGGCTTACGTTCTTCGGTGCCACCGCGCGTCCGCGAGGCGACGCCCGCGGAGCGGCCGGCAGGCCTGCGAGCCTTGTCGGGGCGGGCGCGACGGCGCGCCAGGCGTTCGAGGCCTGCGTCGGCGAGGGTGTCGAATATCTCTCGCAGTTCCGCGACGATTCCGACCGGATGAGGACCGGTTCATACGCGGAGGTCGAGCCCTGGGGCGATGCCTCCGTCACGAATTCCTTGCTCGAGCTGACCGGCGACGACGCGGCGGACCGTATCGACTGGATCGCAGCCCGAAGCCTGTCGGACGACACGGCGGGATGGTTGCCCGCCAGCATCGTCGTGCGGGACCAAGCAGGCGGCGACGAGGACGCAAGACGCTTTGCCCTGAGCAGCGGGTGCGCGGCCGGCCCGACCTGGACCGCGGCGGTCGCCTCGGCCCTGTTCGAACTGCTGGAGCGCGACGCCGTGGCGATGTGGTGGAAAGGCGCCAGCCGGGGCAGCCCGATCGCCTTGGAGGTCCTAGCCGAACTGGGTGTGCCGGAACTGCTCGCCGATATCCGCCAAGGCTCGCGGGAGCGCGTCACGTCGCTGCTGGACATCTCGGGCGACCTTGGAATTCCGTGTGTCGCGGCCATCTCCTTCGACGCGGGCGGACGACGGTTCGCCGGCGGTTATGCCTGCAATCCCGACGCCGGGCGGGCCTGCCGGGCCGCCATCCTCGAAATGTGCCAGATGGAACTCGGCCAGGAACTGGTCTCGGCCAAGCGCGCAAGGCTGGGCGTCGGTGAACTCAGCGAGGCCGATCTGGCCGTCGAGCAACGGATGTCCGCCATCTCGATCGCGGGCCCCCGCCTCGCCGGCGGGCTGCTCGGCGCCCTATCCCTACGCGCGGCCGGCCCCCGCACGCCACAGGAAGCCGTGTCGGAAACGCTTCGGCGCCTCGCGGAGCACGGCTTCCATGCTTTCGCCGTCGATTTGACGCGCGCGGCGTTCGGCGTTCCGGTAGCAAGGGTTGTCGTGCCAGGCCTGCAGCCATATCCCGCCCGATTCGTCAGCCGGCGGCTGGCCGACGCGGTCGGGGAATCGTTGCAAAACGCCGTGCCTGCCGACAGTATCGAGTTGTTCTGAAAATCTGATCGGTTTACTTGGGGACGAAATGCAGCGCCAGATCGTGCAGGGAGATACTGGACCGCTCCGCCTGTCGCGCGGGGCGGCGATGTTTCGCCTGACGACATTCGGCAAGCCGGCTTTGACCTTCGGCGGCACCGAGGTGCCGATCGTCAATCGCAAGTCCATGGCGCTGTGCGCTTACCTTGCAAACACCACCCATGGATCGGAAAGCCGCGAAAGGCTGGCGGGTCTTCTGTGGAGCGAATCCACCGAGGAGCGGGCGCGTGCGTCGCTGCGCCAGACCATCAGCGATTTGAAGAACTGCATGGCCGTCCACGCCAACAGCCCTTTCGCGGCGGACCGGTTGAACGTCTCGCTGCGCATGTCCGATGTCGACGTCGACCTGCGCTCCGTCCGCGAGACTTTGAGATCGGGCTCCACCGATCCCGTCCTGCTCGACAGCAAGCGGCTTTCTGAAAATTTCCTGGCGGGTTTCGAGGATCTCGACCCGGCTTTCCGTGCCTGGCTGATGGTGCAGCGCCAGTGCATCCACAACGAGTTCGTCGGCGCTCTCGAAGGTATGACGGTCGGGGAGACCGACATGACCCGGCTGAAACGGGCCGGCCTGGCGCTGCTCAATCTCGATCCGACGCATGAAACCGGTTGCCGGGCGGCTATGGAGGCATCTGCCCGGCTCGGCGATTCGGCGGGCGCGCTGCGCCTCTACAAGTCGTTGTGGGATATCCTCGACGAGGAGTTCGACAGCGAGCCGTCGGAGAAGACGCAGGATCTCGTCTTCGAGATCAAGATGGGGCAGATCGGCCCGTCGCGCGATGCCGGCACCGCGGACACATGGAGCCAGGGAAGGGAGCGTGGGGCGGCCGCGCTGAATCTTATCGCCATTCCCGGTCCCCAGCCGCAACCGCAACCCCAGCAGAGCCAGGCTTTCTTCCTGTTCGTCGGCGAGTTCGAGGCGACGGGCGTCACCACGGCGGCGGCCTCGGCCTCGGTGCGGATCCTTCGCCGCGAGATCGTCGCCTCGCTTGTTCGCTTCCGCGACTGGGCCGTCCTCGACCTCGACGGCAAGCTGCCTCCCGACGTGCGAAGGCCGGCATTCCTGATCGAGGCGACGGCCTTCGAGGAGCGCGACTCCCTGCGCTTCATCCTGACGCTCAAGGATACGTCGAACGGCCGCTACATCTGGAGCGAGCAGGTCTCGATCGAGGCCGCCGACTGGTTTCAGACACAGCAGCGCATCATCCGGCGGATCGCGATCGCGCTGGATGTGAGCATGTCGTCTGAAAGCCTGACCCGGATCTCGGGCATCCCGGACCTCTCGCTCGACCAGTTCGACAAATGGCTCAAGGGACAGGAACTGATCTTCCGCTGGCGTCCGCAGGACGAGGCCCAGGCGGAAGCGCTGTTCCGTTCGATCATCACCGAGGCGCCGCATTTCGCGCCTGCCTACTCCGGCGTGGCCGGCATCCTGAACTCCAGGCATCTGATCTTCCCGGGCATCTTCCGCACGCCCGAGAACCATGTCGAGGCGCTCCGGCTCGCCAAGATGGCGGTTCAGATCGACCCCATCGACTCGCGCACCCAGCTCCACCTCGCCTGGTCCTACGCCATGAACGGCATACCGGATCGGGCGGGCCTCAACTTCCTGCTCGCCTGCGAACTCAATCCGAACGATCCGTGGACGTTGGTCTCGGCATCGTTGGGTCTTGCCTATTGCGACGATTTCGACAATGCGGAACGGCTGTCCAGGATGGCGCTCGACATCGGTCTCGGCGTTTCGAAACTGCACTGGAGCTATCAGGCCGGCGTCCGCTTCATCTTCGACGATTTCAGCGGATGCATCGAGGCGGCGGACCAGGCGGAGGACGTGGTCTTCTACATCAGGGCATGGAAGGCCGCCGCCTGCGCCCTGCTCGGCAATATCGAGGCGGCGCGTTTCGAGGCGCAGGCGTTTCTGGCGCTGGTCCGCGCCAACTGGTTCGCCGCCGGAAAGCCGGACGACGTGGAAATCACGCAATGGCTGCTGCACTGCTTCCCGATCGTCAATGCGGGTGTGGCTGCGAGCCTGCGCCGCGGACTGGCACTGGCAGGTCTGCCGGTGCCGCCCGACAGCCACAGGTCCCTCGGCAAGCGCCAGTCAGCGGCAGCCCCGGATCGTATAGTCAGCGATGCGTGAGAAGAAGAAATCCTCACGGTTGAAATTTTCGGGGTGCTCGAAAGCGTCGAAATAGAAATCGGGAATCCCGTACTCGCTCATGTCGTCGGTCTCGTTCGCGAGCTGCTCGTGGGACTTGGTCACCTGATTCTTGGGCGGCAGGCGCAGGAAGAAGACGTGGTCATAGCCCTGCATGATCTGTATTTCCTGGAACCGGTCCGGGACGTGGACGAGGCCGGCGAGCTGCTGCTTGAATTCGGCGAGGTCACGCGGGCGCGTGCTCGGGTCCTGCGCCCACTGCACCACCTTCATGCCCGCTTCCTTGAAGTTCAGGATCTTCATCGGCTCGGGAAGAACGTCGGGATTGTCGACTGGATCTGGCATGTCTGGCTCCTATGCGGTTGGAATCTGATCGGGCAGCGTGAGGAAACGCGGCATGACGTTTTCGAATTGAAGGGTCTTGGCCGTGAATTTGATCAGGCCTGGCATCGTTCGCGGGGCGCCGTCGGGGAAAAGCAGCCCCAGCAGCGTCGCCGTCATCGGGTTCGATTCGATTTCATCGTCGGACTCGGAAAGGCCGGCGGCGAACACGTCGCCGATAATGATCGAGCCAAGCGTGCCGAGACTGCACCCGTTGGCCTCTTCGGCGGCTTCGAAGAGCAACCACAGGATCAACGGCGGATTGGTCGACAGATGATCGAGCTCCTCGTCGGAAAAGACGACATCCGTATCGGCGAGCCATTTCCGCAGCACCTTGGCGCGTTCGTTGGGGTTCACCAGCAGCGGCGCCGTCTTGCGGATGCCGGGAGGCAGAACGCGAACGATCGCGTCCAGGGTCAACAGGCCACCGACCGCGCCGCGGATCAGATCGCGCAGCAACAGGCCGGAAAGGTTGGCTGCCGGAAGTTTCGCCCGGTCTTCAGCGGACAGCTTGGCAAGTTCAGCCGGCCCGAGCGGTCCGAGCCCGTTCGGGCCGACAAGACCGTTGGCGAAATCGCCGTTGCCGATCATCACATCGTTGAAGCAGGGGCCGATACGACGGCTGAACTGCGGGTCGGCGCTGCCGATCTTGAAGAATTTCGACCAGTCGGCGATCCAGTTCGTCGCGGGCGGCAGCTTGTTCGACCGGCGCGACGAGGTGGTTCGCAGCACGTCGCGGACGCCCTCTCCTCCAACGTGCTCGTCGTTGAACTCGTAGGAAAGCCGCACCATCGAATGCCCCAGCCGGAAGGCGGCGTGCGAGAACTCAACGGGTATGCCGAGGCCTTTCACGTCGGCGAGCGGCTTGAAGCCGTTGGCGCGATAGCGCTCCGCCACCGAGGGCAGCAGAAGTTTTTCGAGAAGGTCGTTTCTGACTGCGCTGCGATAGAGCGCCGTGGTGACGAGGCGGGCATTCTCGAACAGATACAGCCCCTTGGGGCCGGACTGGCCGGAAACCGGCATATTGGGCAAAGCCCGCAGGGCCGTGACGACCGCGTTGTGAATGTGGTGGAACAGGGCGGTAACCTGAGCGACCAGCGCATTGTCGTCATTGCGCTGATCGGGCAGCAGGATGTCCGGCCGGCCGGATTGGACGGCGTCGCTCAGATCGGCCTGCTGAAGCCTGGGGATGTCGCGATGCGGGTAGGGGCAAGTGCCTTTGGGAGGCGGTTTTGCGTTGGCAGGAGCTTTGCCGATCGGGCCGGTCCTCAACATGGTCCGATAGCCTTCACCCTTTTTCGGCACCTGATAGAGGAATTCGCTGAACCCCGGACCGCCGCCATAAAGCGTGTGCAGGAGCAGGCTGCGTTCCCGAAGGTTGCGGCGATCCTCTTCCGCGCCGGAAAGGCTCACCGTCAGCGACGAGTTCCGGATGGTGTCATGCGCCGCGAACTGCGCGAAATAGGTGTAGCCCGCCGGGATATTCGGATTGAAGTTCGTCGCATTGTCCGACAGGACCCCGTCCTTGAAGCGATGCCGCTTGGCGAGACGCCGCGCCAGCTTCGCGAACATCGTCTGGGTCTCCCAGGCGCTGTCCAACCCTGCATAGAGATCGCCCGGATTGGCTGCGCCAGGCTTGCCGAAATTGCGGAAGCCGGGCGGCATCACGGGCTCGGGGGCCTCGGGTCGCTCCCGCGCCATGGCCATCATGGCGACGCCCTTGGTCTCCAGTTTCGCCCGGCCAAGCCCTGCAAGGCTGACGCCCATCACACCGCCATGCTCACCCATGTTCCCCTCCGAACCGAATTATCGATAGTGAATGCAATTTCGCGTCGACGCAAAGCCGTAACAGTCTAGTGACCGGAACTTTCAACAATCAAGGCGGGTAGTCATCGACATTGCCGACAGCGACAGCTTGGCCAGGCTGCACGGCACCCTTGCGGCAGCGGCAATTCTTGCCGATGCCGAGTATGTCCAAGTCCTTCCCGACCCTGCACCCCTGCTTTCCAGCATTGTTCGATCCCTTGCGTGAAGCCATCGTGAAACCGGAACGCATGACTGCGGCAAGGTCCAACTCACGGTGAATTCACGCGCGGGATTTTAAAGTTTCCCCAAGCTGCTTCGAACGAAGGCGGCGCCGGTGTATCGGACCGGAATTGCCTTCATTCGAAGGCCGGACGGCCTGTTCGCAGGTCATCCGGTTTCACGGCTTAGCGCGACTTCGGTTCTCCCATTCCCGGTCGCGCGGCAACGGAGCCGTTCGGGCGTGCCCCAACGCCCGGGCGGCTTCGTCCGCACTTCATACGGCGCCGGTTACCGTGAAAGACAAGGAGGAACGCGATGCATCAGGACCTGCGCGGATCGTTCCATCCGCCTGCGCGCATATACTGGCGTCCGGACCCGACGGGTTCTCGCGGCGCTCGATGCCGGCACCGTGCGCCGCCGCGGGAAGCCCCGCCCGGATCACGATCCTGCTCGCCGGTGTGCCGGGTTTCGCCGGCCTGAGACGCCTGAACGGTGGTTAAAACTGGAAAAAGCGCTCCGGGCAGGGGCGTCCTGGAATTGAAGGTTTCGATAGACGCCCTCTGCGGAAGCAATGGCATGCTTGCATTGGGCAGTGCGGGTGAGGCCGGGATGCCCGGCGATCCCTTGGTCAACATCGTTTCATGAGGAGAGGGACAATGGCGCAGGCGTCCGAGACGGTGGACCGCAAGACTCCGGCGCTCGCCTTGTCCGGCGGCGGCTTCAGGGCGACATTGTTCCATTGCGGTGCGCTGATGCGCCTGAACGAGTTCGGCTACCTGACGAAGCTGAGCCGCATCTCCAGCGTGTCCGGTGGCTCGATCGCCAGCGGCATGCTCGCGGCGGCCTGGCCGCGCCTGCAGAGGGATGGCGATCGCTTCACCAATCTTCAGCCGGAAGTGATCGAGCCGCTGCGCGCCTTCTGCCGCCGTTCGGTGGATACGATGTCCGTCGGCTTGGGAAGCCTTCTGCCCGGCAAGTCCATCGGCGACATTCTGGCCGACACCTATGACGATCTGTTCCAGGGCAAGACGCTGCAGGATCTGCCGGACACTCCGCAATTCGTCTTCAATGCGACGAACCTGCAGACAGGCCGCCTCGTGCGCATGCAGAAGGTGCGGCTGGCGGACTATACGATCGGCGAGATTCGCAATCCCGACATCCGGCTGGCGGTCGCCGTGGCGGCGTCCAGCGCCTTCCCGCCCGTGCTGTCGCCGGTCGACATAGTGGTGGACCCGAACGCCTGGGTGAAACGCGAAGGGGCAATCCACCACGGCGACCGGAACTACACGGTCACGCTGTCGCTGACCGATGGCGGCGTGTACGACAATCTCGGCCTCGAAACCGTGGACGGTTTCAATCCGGTCATCGTCAGCGACGCCGGGGCGCCCTTCGGCACCGAAGAGTCGAGCAGCGCCCTGTGGCCCAGGCAGGCGCTGCGCGCCCTCGATATCGCGACCGACCAGGCGCGCGGACTGCGCAAGCGGCTGCTCTTCGCGACGTCCGGCGCGGAGAAACGGGGTATAGCCTTCGCGGCCATCGACGGCGATCCGACCGCCTATCCGGCGCCGCAGATCCTGAAAGCCAGCCCTGCGACGATCACACGGCTGGCGCACATGCGGACCCGCCTCAACCCCTTCTCGGAAGGGGAGCAGGCAGCGCTCATCAACTGGGGCTGGCTGATGATGGATGTCGCGATGCGCAGCTACGTGACGCCGACGGTTGCTGCGCCGGCGGCCCTGCCGATCGCGGGGATGCCTCTCGCCTGACGTCTCGCTTCACTTCGGTCACGGGCTTTCGGCGACGGCACTTCGGCGTTTGCGCAAGAACCGTCAGCGCCAGCCGAGCGCGGGAGCGACGTGCTTCAGGATCGCCTCGATGACATGGGCGTTGTAGTCGACGCCGAGCTGGTTGGGCACGGTGAGCAGCAGCGTATCCGCCTCGGCAATCGCCTCGTCGGCCTTCAACTGTTCGACGAGCAGGTCCGGCTCGGCGGCATAGGTGCGGCCGAAGACGGCGAGCCTGTCCGCTTCGATGTAGCCGAAGTGGTCGTCGCTCTCATTGCCCCCGAAATACGCCCGGTCGCGGTCGTCCACGAGGGCGAAGATGCTGCGGCTGACCGACACCCGTGGCTCGCGTTCGTGCCCGGCGGCCTTCCACGCCGCGCGAAAGACCCGGATCTGCTCGGCCTGCTGAACGTGGAAGGGTTTTCCGCTCTCGTCGAACTTGAGAGTCGAGCTTTGCAAATTCATGCCCAGCTTCGCCGCCCATTCCGCGGTGGCGTTGGTGGCAGCACCCCACCAGATCCGGTCGCGCAGGCCAGCGGAGTGCGGTTCGACGCGCAGGAGGCCGGGCGGGTTCGGAAACATCGGCCGCGGATTGGGCTGGGCAAAACCCTGGCCGCGCAGCACGTCGAGGAACACGCTGGTGTGGCGCCGCGCCATGTCTGCGTCGCTCTCGCCCTGTTGCGGAGCGTAGCCGAAATAACGCCAGCCATCGATGACCTGCTCGGGCGAACCACGGCTGATCCCGAGTTGCAGGCGTCCTCCGGCGATCAGGTCGGCCGCGCCGGCGTCCTCGACCATGTAGAGCGGGTTCTCGTAGCGCATGTCGATGACGGCCGTGCCGATCTCGATGCGGCTGGTCTTCGCGCCGGCCGCCGCCAGCAACGGAAAGGGCGAGGCGAGCTGGCGGGCGAAGTGATGGACGCGGAAATACGCCCCGTCCGCGCCCAGTTCCTCGGCCGCCACGGCAAGGTCGATGGATTGCAGCAGCGCATCGGCGGCCGATCGCGTCTGCGACTGGGACGAGGGCGTCCAATGCCCGAATGACAGGAAACCGATCTTTTTCATGAAGATGCCGCGTTCGAGTGAAAGGCGTTTCGCGCTATCTAGGGATTGAAGCGCCGGCGCGCCACGTCAAATCCGGGGCCGGCGACGCAAAGGCGTGCAGGAGGGGTTTTGGATGCCGTGCGCCTCCCGACGCCTCGGCGAGACCCATTGCCGCCCCGCCTATTCGGCGTGCTCGGCAATCACCGACAGGAACGCGGGGCCGTAACGGTCCAGCTTGGCCTCGCCGACACCCGGAACTCCAGCCATCTCCCTGCGGGAGGAGGGCCGGGCGGCGGCCAGCTCGATCAGTGTCCGGTCGTGGAAGATCACATAGGGCGGCACGTTCTGCATCCGGGCGATTTCCAGACGTTTTCCGCGCAAGGCCTGAAACAGCGCGCGGTCGGCGTCGGGCAGGACGGCCGATGCCTGGTTGCGCGAGGCCTTTTCCCGTCCGGCGCGGGGCCCCTGCGGCACGCGCAGCATGAGCTTCGGCTTCTCCCGCAGGAACTGGCGCCCCGCCTCCGAGATCGACAGCCCGCCATGGCCCGACAGGTCGACCTCGAGCAGCCGCAGGGCGATCAACTGGCGCAGGATGGCGCGCCAGGTACGGTTGTCGTGCTCCTTGCCGATGCCGTAGGTGGAGATGCGGTCGTGGCCGAAGTCGGCGATGCGCTTGTCCTCGGCGCCGAGAAGTACCTCGACGATATAGGCCTGGCCAAAGCGCTCGCCGGTCCGATGGATGCAGGAAAGCGCCTTTTGCGCGGCGATCGTCCCGTCGAACAGTTTTGGGGGCTCTGCACAGGTGTCGCAGTTGCCGCAAGGCTCGCAGCGGTCGCCGAAATAGGAGAGCAGCACCTGTCGGCGGCACCCTGCCGTCTCGCCCAGCCCAAGCAGCGCATCGAGCTTCTGCCGCTCGGTGCGCTTGCGCTGCTCCGGCGCGTTCGATTCCTCGATGAAGCGGCCGCGCAGCGCGATGTCTTCATAACCATAGAGCATCAGCGCGTCGGAAGGCAGGCCGTCGCGCCCGGCGCGCCCGGTTTCCTGGTAATAGGCCTCGATGCTGCCCGGCAGGTCGGCATGGGCGACGAAGCGTACGTCGGGCTTGTCGATGCCCATGCCGAAGGCGATGGTGGCGACCATGACCACGGCTTCGTCGTGCTGGAAGCGCGCCTGGTTGGCCTCGCGCGCCGCCTTGTCCATGCCGGCGTGATAGGCAAGCGCGTCGAAGCCTTGCTCGCACAGCCAGGCTGCCGTCTCCTCCGTCTTGCGTTTCGACAGGCAGTAGACGATGCCGCTCTCGCCCTCATGCTGCTTCAGGAAACGCTTCAGCTGCGCCCGCGGATTGTCCTTCTCCTGGATCGCATAGCGGATATTGGGGCGGTCGAAGCCGGCGATGAAGGCGTCGCTTTCCGCTATCTTGAGATGCGCCAGGATCTCGGCCCGCGTCGGTGCATCGGCGGTAGCCGTCAGCGCCATGCGCGGCGTTCCGGGAAACAATGTCACCAATGCATCGAGCTGGCGATAGGAGGGCCGGAAATCGTGCCCCCATTGCGACAGGCAATGCGCCTCGTCGATGGCGATCAGCGATAGGGGTATCTGGCGGAGGCGCTCGAGCACATCGGACCTGAGCAGGGTTTCCGGCGCCACGTAGAGGAGGTCCAGCGCGCCGCCGGATATGCTGCGCCATAAAGCGTGGCGCTCGTCGCCGGCGAGGTCGGAGTTGAGGGCGGCGGCCCGCACCCCCGCCTGGCGCAAGGCGGACACCTGGTCGGCCATGAGGGCGATCAGCGGCGAGACGACGAGGCCGAGGCCGGGTCGGGCCATCGCCGGGATCTGGTAGCACAGCGACTTGCCGCCGCCCGTCGGCATCAGCACGAAGGCGTTGTTTCCGGCCATCACATGGTCGACGATCTCCGCCTGAGGGCCGCGAAAGGCATCGTAGCCATAGACGGTTTTCAGGATATGGGCGGGATCGGCGGTCACTTCGGCCTACGGCGAGAATCAGGAAGACGTCGCCTCATAACAGGTTTGGCGAGTGCCCGCAGCGCGCTCGGCCGGTCAAGGCGGGATGCTTCCTTGGAAAGTCCGGCTGTTCCGGTGCTATGGAAGCGGATGCAGTTTCTCGTAGCGCTTGATCAGCCGATCCCGCTTCAGCCGCGACAGGCGCTGGATCCAGAACAGCCCGTCGAGCTGGTCGATCTCGTGCTGGTGGCATACCGCCAGCAGGCCGTCGCACTCCTCGATCCGTTCGTCGCCGGCCAGGTCCCGATAGCTCACGCGGACGCGCGCTGGGCGCTCGACCTCCTGCGTGACGCCCGGCATCGAGATGCTGCCTTCCGGGTGCCGGATCGTTTCGGTCGAAGCCCAGAGGATTTTTGGATTGACGTAGGTTCGTATCCCGGCGCCGGGCGACGGTTCGAGCACGACCAGCCGCTTCAGGACGCCGATATGCGGCGCGGTGATTCCAATGCCGGGCGCCGCACGCATCGTGTCGGCGAGATCGGCCGCAAGCCTGCGGAGGTCGTCGTCGAAGACCGATACGGGTTCGGCGACGGTGCGAAGACGCGGGTCGGGAAATTTCACGATCGGCTGGACGGCCATACCCTGCTCCACTGTCCGCCGCCATTGCTGGCGGCGGCGCATCTCTGACAAGCGGTGTCAGGGAAACGTCTGTGTTGGACGAGCCCTGCGAGACTCAGTTGGGCTTGGGGCCGGTCTTCCTGCGCTTTGCCGGCGCCGGAGGCGCCACGGGTGCGGGCTTCGCGGCCTTTCTTCCAAGGCCGCTGGCCAGCGCCAGCTGTGAACGGGCCGCCGCGTAGTTCGGCGCGACCATGGGATAGTCGGCCGGCAAGCCCCACCTCGCGCGGTATTCGTCCGGCGTCAGATTGAAGTCTGTGCCGATGTGCCGCTTCAGAGATTTGAACTTCTTCCCGTCTTCCAGGCAGATGATGAAGTCGGGCGTCACCGATTTCTTGATCGGTACTGCGGGAACGAGCTTCTCTTCAATCTGCGGCGCGGCGGCCACCTCCAGTTTGCTGACTGCGGCATAGGTATCGGCAATGACGCGGCCGATCTCGGACGAGGGAAGAGGGTTGTTGCTGACATAGGCGGCAACAATCTCCGCGGTCAGCTCCAAAAGGTCTGTTCCGGGATAAGCAATGTCTTCGGGCATTTGGCCTGCTTTCGATTTGTTTCGTGTTTGCCTCCCCATTCCCCCATTCGCAGTCCTGCCAGGGTAAATCAAGCGGCAAGCACGGTCCCATTGCACTGTGGTCTCCGCTGCGCTGCATTGCCGGGGTAATCCCGCGGCGAATGCTGGCTGGACGAGCGGCAAAAGAAAACGGCCATCTTTGCATCCGGAAACCCCGACAGTGAACATCACGTCACGCGGTTCCCGGCATGCTGCGCAGCGGATGCCACTTTGAATTCCATTCCGAAGACAGGATGCAGCACCTTATGCTTCGCACGGTAGAATATTTGGCATCGAGATTCATGCGTTCCGAAGGTACGGCAATGCACTTCCTTGCTTGATCATCGGGGAGGCGCGACTCTGTCGTATTCGAAAGATACTCTTCAAACAGCGGGCGCTGCCCATACCGGACTGGAATCGGGTCCGCGTCGTTCGTGCTACAACCTTCGGCGGTCGACGAAGGCCGCAAACACTGCCGAACCTTGCCAACATGGAGAATCTCGATGACTTCTGGCGTTGCCGTCATTGCGGGTGCGGGACCGGGGTTGAGCGCTTCGCTCGCCCGGCTACTCGCCCGCGAAGGTTTTCGCGTGGTCCTCGCGGCGCGGGACGTGGACAAGCTGGACGCACTCGTCTCCGAGACCGGCGCCACGGCCGTCGCGACCGACGTTTCCGACGCGATTTCGGTCGCACGTCTGTTCGAGGCTGCCGACAGGATCGGGCCGTTGTCGCTCGCGGTCTTCAACGCCGGAGCGCGTGTCCGCGGAGCGGTTGCCGATCTCGATCCCGATGACGTCAGAAAGGCGTTGCTGGTCGGGACTTTCGGCGGGTTCCTGGTCGGCCAGCAGGCTGCGAGCCGTCTGCTCGCCCGCGGCTCCGGATCGATCCTGTTCACCGGCGCCACGGCAAGCGTCAAGGGATTTCCAGGATCGGCCGGCTTCGCAATGCCGAAGTTCGGCCTGCGCGGACTGGCGCAGTCCATGGCCCGCGAGCTCGCGCCGAAGAACATCCATGTCGCGCATTTCGTCATCGACGGCGGGATAGCGTCGGGCGCCGCCGGCCGCTCGGCCCAGTCCGATCCGCCGGATCGCTGGCTGTCGCCGGACGCGGTCGCCGAGGCCTATCTCGCGATCCACAGGCAGCACCGCAGTGCATGGACCTGGGAACTCGAACTCAGGCCATGGGTCGAGAATTTTTGATTTTCCGCCCGGGTGCGGCTTCGCGCCGGGCGCAGTCCGCCGGCCGGATGCGTCTATGCCCCGGCCTCGATAGACCTACCGGTGAATCGGATCGATCCAGAGCACTTCCTCCGGCGCTTCCACCGGCTCGATGTCGAGGTTGACGACCACGGGGTCCTGGCCCGACCGCACGAGGACGCATTCCAGCGTCTCGTCGCGGCTGGCGTTGATCTCCTGGTGCGGCACGTAGGGCGGCACAAAGATGAAATCGCCGGGGCCGGCTTCCGCGACATATTCGAGGTTCTCGCCCCAGCGCATGCGGGCCTTGCCCTTCACCACGTAGATGATGCTTTCCAGATCGCCGTGGTGATGGGCGCCCGTCTTGGCATTGGCATGGATGGTCACCGTGCCTGCCCAGATCTTTTCCGCGCCCGCCCGCGCCTTGCTGATGGCGGTGGCTCGGTTCATGCCCGGCGTCTGCGCGGTGTTGGGGTCGAGCGAATTGCCAGGAATGACCTTCACGCCGTTCTCGCGCCAGTCGATCGGGGCATGGTGGTGCTCATGATCGTGGTCATGACCATGATCGTGATGGTGGCCGTCGTGGCTGTGATCTTTACTCAATGTGTCTCGTCCGTTTCTGTGCCGCGCTCCTGGCCGGTCAGGCTGCGGCGCGGGTTGTGATCGCCTGGACGGCCGCGATGATATCGGCCGGTTCCGTCCGCACAAGCCAGTCGGGACTGACATCGGCGAACCGCACCGTGCCCGACCGGTCGATGACGACCGCCGTGGGCATCGGCAATTCCCAAGTCCCGGTCCCCGTGACCTCGCCGATCGGGCTGCCGCTCTCCAGCGAGACCCGGCGCGAGGCTTCGTCGAAGGAATATAGGATACCGAAGCGGCGGGCGAGCGCATTGTCGGCGTCGGTGGCGATCAGGAAATCGAGATCGTGCCGCTCCTTGATCTCGCGCAGTTTTCCGGGAACCTGCGGGCTGACGCCGATCAGTGTCGCGCCCAGCCGGTTCAGGTCGGGGGCGAGATGCCGGTTGTAGTAGGGCAGGGCGACGTTGCATGCGGGGCAGCCGGCGAAGCGGAAGAAGATAAGGACCAGCGGTCCGTCGCGCAGCAGCGTCTCCAGCCCGAGCGCCTCGCCATCGACTTCCGTCAGCGTGAAAGGCTGAACCGTGTCGCCAACTTTGACGAAGGCCGCACGGTCGGCGGTCTCGACCAGCAGGCGGCGCTGGTCGACATTGATCTTCAGCCTGTCGGCCGGCATCGTCTCCGCGCGCTTGGCCTGGAATTCGGCAAGGGTGCGGTCGAGCGATTGCGCTTGTGTCATCGGTTACCTCCGTCCGTAGGAATTGGTTGTTGAAGCGGCAAGAAAAGGACCCGGCAGGGTCCGGGCCGCTCCGTCCCGTTCAGGATAGGTTCGTGGGTTCGCGCGGCGAGACAAAAATTTGCGCGCAGGATTTCGGTGTGCAACGAATTGTCTAATATCGGAGCTCCGGTGAGAGCGCCCCTTCGCCCGCATAGTCCTCGCGGCACGTCGACCGTTGAGGCCTTCGGGGCCGAACCCATAGTCTGAGCGAGATAAATCCGGCCGCTCGGCAACGTCTGGACTGCATCGACGTCGTCGCGTTGAAACAGCCGCGCGACGGGCTGAAACGGCCGAAAATAGCGTCTGGACCGGCAAAAAAGGGGTTCGCGTGAAACCTGTCGTGCGATTTTCGTCTCGCTGGCAGGACAAACTGTTGATTCACATCGATTTTGAGGACTTCACGCGGAACCGGACCGCGATTGCGGCAGGCTCCGGATACATGAAGAGCGAGCCGGAGGGCGGCCGCGCCGCAGTTCCGTCAGCGGCCCCACCCCGGGCATGATTTTCTAACCCGACGCGCACATTCGAAACGTGTGCGACTCCAATCCATAAAATCTATAATTATTATAGACATTGAAAGCCGAGATGCCGATGCAATCCGCCGCGACATGCAGGGTGCTCGAAAAAGCTTTGAAATTCAAAGGGGAAGATGCACGGATGTCCTTTGGAAAGCTGGTAGGCCTGGCCGGCAATCTCAGCCGCCCCTCGAAGTCGTATGCTCTTGTCGAAACCGTCGCCGGACTTGCCAGCGACCGCTACGGCCTTCATTCTAGGGTGTACGACCTGACCGATTTCGGGCCGTCGCTGGGCAATGCGCGCCGCCACGGCGATCTCGACCCGACGGCGCAAAAAATCATCCGCGACATCGTTTCGGCCGACGCATTGGTCATCGGCACTCCGACCTACAAGGGCAGCTATACCGGTCTGTTCAAGCATGTGATCGACCTGATCGATCCGCTCGCCTTACAGGGCAAGCCCGTGATCCTCACCGCGACAGGGGGTGGTGAAAGGCACGCATTGATCGTCGAGCACCAGCTTCGGCCGCTGTTCGGTTTCTTCATGGCGCACACATTGCCGAGCGCGATCTATGCGGCCGACCGGGATTTTCTCGACTATCGCCTTGTTTCCGAACCCGTTCGCGGTCGGGTGGGGCAGGCCGTTGCCGAACTGGGGGCCTTCTTCCCGCAACCGCTGCGCCACGTCGAAGCGGCGGAATGACGGCGATGTCGTTGGCCGCGCTTCGCTCGAAATCCGAAACGATCATCCGGACACCGGCGGAAATCGCCGCCGACCTGGCGCGCAGCTTCGCGCTGACGGCCGCCGGCTACGATGCGGACGCGGCGTTCCCGCATGACAACATCCGCCTGCTGCACGAAGCGGGCCTTGCGGCGCTGACGGCTCCCGCCGAACTCGGCGGCGGTGGCGCCGGTCTTGCCGAAGCCTCTGAAGTCATTCGCGAAATCGCCCGCGGCGAGCCGTCGACGGCGCTCATCCTGATCATGCAGTACATCAATCTCGCCACGCTGCCCAAGAGCCGCTGGCCGGAGCATCTCGTTCGGAAAGTCATCGGCGACGCGGTCAGGAACGGCGCCCTGGTCAACGCCTTTCGTGTCGAGCCGGAACTGGGAACGCCGATCCGCGGCGGCCTGCCGGCGACGACGGCGAGGCGTACCGCCGACGGCTGGTCGATCAGCGGCCGGAAGATCTACTCGACCGGCGCCGAGGGGCTTACGTGGGCGATCGTCTGGGCGCGCACCGACGAAGCCGAGCCGCGCGTCGGCGGTTTCCTGGTGCCGATGGATGCGCCGGGGCTGCGGATCGAGAAGACCTGGAACCCGCTCGGCATGCGCGCCACCGGCAGCCATGACGTCGCTCTGGACGACGTGCATGTGCCTTTGGACCATGCGGCCGACATCCGCCTTCCCTCGGAATGGGACACGCGCGGCGAAGGCCAGGCGGCATGGTTCGGCACGCTGCCCGGCGCCCTCTACACCGGTGTCGCGGAAGCGGCGCGCGACTGGCTGGTGCGTTTCCTGAAGGAGCGCGTGCCGACCAATCTCGGCGCATCGCTGGCCACGGTGCCGCGCATCCAGCAGGCGGTGGGCGAGATCGAGGAACTGATCGCCGTCAATCGCCGGCTGATCGCGTCGGCGGCGCGCGACGTGGACGAGGGCCGTCCCTTCAGCCTCACCGAAGGCGGACTGATCAAGGTGGTCACCACCGAGAATGCGATCGCCGCGGTCGAGAAGGCGCTGAAGCTCACCGGCAATCACGGCATCTCGCGCAACAACCCGCTGGAGCGCCATCACCGAGACGTGTTGTGCGGCCGCATCCACAGCCCGCAGGAAGACACGGTGCGCCTCGGCGCCGGCAAGCTTGCCCTCGGCATCTGATCAGCAAACGCACGGAGTGTCCCATGCCAGTCGAGTTCATCGGTTACATCGGCAATTTCAACGCTTCGGAGACGATTGCGCGGTCCGGCCCGGTCATCGACCGCAACCATATCGCGGCGGCCGCCGCCATTCATGAGAATGGCGGGTTCGACCGGGTGCTGCTCGCCTTCCATTCCACCTCGCCCGAGAGCATCCTGGTCGGCCAGTACGTGGCTGGCATCACGCGAAATCTGAAACTGATGCTCGCGCACCGGCCGGGCTTCACCGCGCCGACTCTCGCCGCGCGGCAACTGGCGACACTCGACCATCTCTCCGACGGTCGCGTCTCGGTGCATATCATCACCGGCGGCAACGACCAGGAACTGGCGCAGGATGGCGACCATCTGACCAAGGATGAGCGCTACGCCCGCACCAGCGAATATCTCGACATCGTGCGCAGGGAGTGGACGAGCGAAAAGCCGTTCGACTATGCCGGCAAATATTATCGTGTCGCCGGCGGGTTCTCGGAAGTCAGGCCGCAGGGGCCTGACAAGATCCCGGTCTATTTCGGCGGCTCGTCCGAGGCGGCGATCGCGGTCGCCGGCAAGCATGCCGACATCTACGCGCTGTGGGGCGAGACCTACGCCCAGGTCGGCGAGACGATCCGGCGCATCCGCGCCGCAGCCGCGCCGCATGGCCGCTCGCCGCGCTTCAGCCTGTCGCTGCGGCCGATCCTCGCGGACACCGAAGACGAGGCGTGGGCCAAGGCAGACCGCATCCTGCAGCGCGCCAGGGCCTTGCGGGCCAGCGCGTCGGGCGAACGCCTGATCAACGTCAATGCGAAGGGCGGTTCCGACCAGCCTCCGAACGAAGGCTCCCGCCGCCTGCTCGCCGCCGCCGCGCAAGGGGCGCGTCTCGACAAGCGGCTGTGGACCGAGATCGCCGCGCTGACCGGCGCTTCCGGCAATTCGACCTCGCTGGTCGGTACGCCGGACCAGGTCGCCGAGGCGATGCTCGACTATTACGATCTCGGCGTTTCCACCTTCCTGATCCGCGGCTTCGATCCGCTGGAGGACGCCTTCCACTACGGCCGCGATCTTCTGCCCCGCGTCCGCGCGCTCGTGGCGGCGAGGGAAGAGGTCGCGCTCCACCCGCAGGCGGCCGAATAGCGAATTCCCATCAATCCAACATGGCAAGCTCAGGAGAGACGACAATGACCTGGAAGACTTTTGCATCGGTACGCAGCGGCTCCCTTATCGGCGGCCTCGACCGCCGCTCGATCCTCAAGACGGCAGGCGCGCTCGGGCTTGCTGCGCCGCTCGGCGCACTGTCGATCGGCAGCCTCGCGGCCCAGACGGCCGCGCCGGCCGCCGAGTTGCGGAAGATCAAGTTCGCCACCAACGCATCGGCAATCTGCCTCGCCCCGGTTTTCGTGGCGCTCGACAATGGCATCTTCACGAAATACGGCCTTGACGTCGAGCTGGTGAATTTCGGCGCCTCGACCGAAGCGCTGCTCGAAGCCATTGCCACCGGCAAGGCGGATGGCGGCGTCGGCATGGCGCTGCGCTGGCTGAAGGCGCTGGAACAGGGTTTTGACGTCAAGATCACGGCCGGCACCCATGGCGGCTGCTCGCGCCTCGTCGCCCTGAAGGAAAAGGGCATCACCGATCTCAAGCAGCTCAAGGGCAAGTCGATCGGCATCAGCGATCTCGCCAGCCCGGGCAAGAATTTCTTCTCGATCCTGCTGCACAAGGAAGGCCTCGATCCGGTCGCCGACGTGGAATGGCGCCAGTATCCGGGCGAGCTGCTGGAGCTTGCCGCCCAGAAGGGCGAGATCGACGCCATCGCCGACGGTGACCCCAAGGCCTATTTCTGGCTCCAGGATCCGAAATACATCCAGATCGCCTCCAATCTCGACCATGGCTTCGAGAACCGTGTCTGCTGCATCGTCGGCCTGACCGGCAGCCTGGTGCGGGACGACAAGCCGACCGCCACCGCGCTCACCCGCGCTCTGCTCGAGGCGCAGGACCTGACGGTGGCGAAGCCGGAAATCGCCGCCAAGGCGTTCCTGCCCAACGCGCCGAAGGACAAGACGATCGAGCAACTGGTCGGCGTGCTGAAGGACCAGACGCACGATCACAATCCGACCGGCGCCGACCTTCGCCAGGAGATCGCACTCTACGCCCAGGAACTGCGCGACGTGCAGGTGTTCAAGAACTCGACCGATCCGAACGAGTTCGCGGACCGCGTCTACGCCGACGTGCTGACGGCATAAGGAGGACGGCGATGACTTCGATCGATCCGGCGTTTTCCGAGCGCGCCGAAACGCCCGCTGTGGAAAATGCCCCCGCGCGGGCCGGGGCGGGCATCTGGGTGGTCGGGCTGGTGGCGGCGGCAGGCTGGATCGGCGTCGCGGCGCTGATCGAACTGTGGCCGGAAATCATTCCGCAGCCCTACGGCTGGGAACTGGCGATCATCTCGCTGGTGATCGCGCTCGGATTGATCGTCGTCGCCGCGACGGGAAAGCTCCTCGGAACCGTCGCCTCAACCGTCCGCTATTACGGGCCCTGGGCGATCGCCGCGGCGGTCGGTTTGGGGGCCTGGGAGATCGTGACGGCCAAGACCGGGTTGCTGCCGGTGCCGTTCTTCTCCTCGCCGCAAAGCATCCTGGAAGTGTTCTTCGACGATTGGAGCAGACTCGGCGTCAGCGTCTATTATTCGGTGGCGCTGCTCGCCAAGGGCTATTTCTTCGGCGCGCTCGCCGGCTTCCTGACCGGCGTGACGATCGGCTGGTCGCGTGTCGCGAGCTACTGGGTGCATCCTGTGCTGCGCCTCATCGGCCCGCTGCCGGCCACGGCCTGGTTGCCGCTCGCCTTCTTCCTGTTTCCGACCAGCGGCTCGGCCAGCGTGTTCCTGATCGCGCTGGCGACGGCCTTCCCGGTGACCATCCTCACCTGGTCGGGCATCGCCAGTGTCAACCGCGACTATTACGACATCGCTCGCACGCTAGGCGCGAAGCCATCCTTCCTGATCCTCAAGGTGGCGATACCGGCCGCGCTTCCGCATGTGTTCGTCGGGCTGTTCATGGGCCTCGGCACCTCGTTCGCGGTGCTGGTGATCGCCGAGATGCTCGGCGTCAAGGCCGGTCTCGGCTGGTACCTCCAATGGGCCCAGGGCTGGGCGGCCTACGCCAACATGTATGCGGCACTCCTCGTCATGGCGCTGATGTGCTCGGCGCTGATCACCATCCTGTTCCGGGTGCGCGACTGGTCGCTGTCTTGGCAGAAAGGCCTCGTCAGATGGTAGCGCTCGCAACGAATATCGCAGCCGCGTCGCCGCCGATCGCCGCCGGCCAGAGGATAGACATCGACGGCGTGTCGCATCAGTTCGAGCTGGAGGGCGAGCCCCTCCCGGTCCTCGACAATGTCGACTTCTCCGTCGAGCCGGGGTCTTTCGTGGCGCTGCTCGGACCGTCCGGCTGCGGGAAGTCGACGCTGCTGCGCCTGCTTGCCGGCCTCGACCATCCGACCAAGGGCGATTTGAAAGTCGACGGTGAGACGGTCGGCGATCCGGACCCGTCACGCATCCTGGTCTTCCAGGATCCGACGTTGTTTCCCTGGCGCACGGTGTGGGACAACGTCGCGCTCGGCCTCGAAGCCCAGGGCATCCTCAAGTCGTCGCGCCATCGTGTCGACGACGCGATCCAGCTGGTTGGCCTGAACGGCTTCGACAAGGCCTATCCGCATCAGCTCTCGGGCGGCATGGCGCAGCGCGTCGCGCTTGCCCGCGCGCTGGTGAACCAGCCGCGCCTGCTGCTGCTCGACGAACCGCTCGGCAAGCTCGACTCGCTGACGAGGCTGACCATGCAGACCGAGCTCGTCGGTCTGTGGCAGCGGGCGGGGCTGACGGCCGTTCTCGTCACCCACGATGTCGAGGAGGCGCTGTTCCTGACGCAGCGCGTGCTGATCTTCGGTCCGAGGCCGGCGCGGATCGTCGCCGATATCGAGGTCGATCTTCCCTATCCGCGCCACCGCGGCGATCCGCGGCTTGCCGAACTGCGGCGCGAAGCGCTCGGCCATCTCGGGCTTGCCGCCACCTGGTGATCCTCAAACCCTGGAAACACATGACCATGCTGAATCTCCGCGCCCGCGCCCTTCTAGGCGCAGCCGTCCTGGCGGTTTCCTTCCCTGCCGCCGCCCACATCACGCTTGAGAACAAGGAGGCCAAGGCCGGCACGACGGTGAAATTCGTGCTGCGTGTCGGACACGGCTGCGCGGGCTCGCCGACGACCGCCGTCCGCATTGCCATTCCCGAAGGGATCGCCAACGCCAAGCCGCAACCGAAGCCCGGCTGGGACCTCGCCGTGGTGACCGACGAAGAGCACACGGGTTCGGTGGAGTCGCACGGCAACCACGGCGCGGCGGTGAAGGAAATCGCCTGGTCCGGCGGCAAGCTGGAGGACGCCCACTACGACGAGTTCGTATTCCGCGCCTCGATCAGCAAGGAAGCCGTGGCCGACATCTATTTCCCGATCATCCAGGAATGCGAGGTCGGCATCGATCGCTGGATCGAGATCCCGTCGAATGGCGGCTCGTCGGACGACCTCAAATTCCCGGCACCGTCGGTCAAGATCCTGCCCGGCTCGTGAACGGCCTTCAACGCAGGCTGTTGCGGTTTTCGGCGGCGCTCTGCGCCGCCGTTTTCGCATTGGCGCTTTCCATCGCCCCCGCTGCGGCCCATGCCCAGCTGATCGGCGCCGATCCAGGCGACGGGACTGTGCTCGCGGCAGCGCCTGAAAAAGTCACGCTCACATTCTCCGAACCCGCCAGGCCGCTCGTCGCCCGCCTGATCCATCCGGACGGGCGCGCCGAAGTCCTCAGGGAGATCGGCGAGAAGGGTTCGGTCATCGTGCTGACCCTGCCGTCCGCGCTGGAGACCGGAACGCATGTCCTGTCGTGGCGCGTCGCTTCGTCCGACGGCCATCCGATCGGCGGCGGCCTGGTGTTTTCGGTCGGCGCGCCCAGCGCGGGCGCACCGGTCGCCGTCGAGCAATCGGATCCCATCGTGCGCGTCGGCCTGTGGTCCGCGCGTTTCCTGCTGATGCTCGGCCTGGTCGTCGGCATCGGAAGCGTCGCCTTCAACGCGCTGATAGGACAGTCCGGCCCTGGCCGGGAAAGCCGGATCGTGACGGCGGCGTTGTTTCTCGGCCTTGCCGCGACGCCCGTGCTGATAGGCTTCCAGGGCCTCGACGCGCTTGGCGAGTCTCTTGGGGGGCTGGCAAGGCCCGATGTCTGGAGCGCCGGCCTGTGGGCCACCACCTATGGGCGTTCGGCCTTGCTGGCGGCGACGGCGCTGTTCCTGGCCTATGCCGGGGGCCTGGTCCGGTCGACCCGCTTCGGCCTGCCGCTCGCCGTTGCCGCCCTTTTTGTCGTCGGCATCGCGGTGGCGGGCGCCGGCCATGCGTCGACGGCGCCGCCGCGGCTCCTAACCGTTCCCGCGGTGTTTCTCCACGCGGTTTCCGTCGTGCTGTGGATCGGCGCGCTTTTGCCGCTCGCCGCGGCGCTGGCACGGGGCGGTCCCCCGGCCTCCGTTCTCATCAGGCGCTTCTCCTCCGTGATCCCGGCGATCGTCGGCGTGCTGGTGATGTCCGGCCTTCTGCTGGCCGCCGTGCAGGTGCAGACGATCCCGGCGCTGTGGTCGACCGGCTACGGCCGCGTGCTGCTGGCCAAGCTCGCGCTGGTCGCCGTCATGCTGGCGCTGGCCGTGCTCAACCGCTACCGCCTGACCCTGCCGGCAATCGCCGGCGATGCGCATGCCGCCCGTCGCCTCAAACGCAATATCGCCGCCGAAATCGTCCTCGCCACCGCCGTCATCGCCGTCCTCGGCCTGTGGCGCTTTACCCCGCCGCCTCGCGCCATGGCCGAAAATCCGGCGCTGTTCGAAGTGCAGGAAATCCGCGCCGCCAACGACGGCGTCGCGGCGACGCTGTCGATCCATCCGCCGATCGTCGGGCCGGTCAGGGTCGAGATTCGCGATCTGACGCTCGACGGCAAACCGCTTTCCCCGGTCGGCGTCAGCGTCGATCTGGACAAGCCGTCCTACGGCATCGGCCCATTCTCTCGCGAGGCGCGGGGGACGGGCGAGGGCGCCTACGTCGCCGATGGTTTCGTGCTGCCGCTGGACGGTTTCTGGATCGTGCGCGTCACGGTCCTCGTCTCCGAGTTTCGGTCCGTGCCGCTGGTGGAAGTCTTCGATGTCCGAAACGGAGCCCGATGAAACCGGCGCACCGACCTGGGCTCTCGCGCCTTGCCGGCTCTCCGGGGCGACGGCAGTGGCTCCAGTCCGCCACGCCGTCTTTCCGGAGCAATCCACTCCGCTGCGAGCGACGAAATCGCAAATATCGATCTAGTCTATAAAAAAGATAGACAATAGGCTTCCTGCACAGATCGGCCGCCGCCTCAGGGTTTCATTCATCGCCCGGCCGCGCCGACCCGCCAGGAGATTGGGATGTCAGGCAAGCGACAGTTGAAGCTCGGATTCATGCTCCACGGCGTGGGCATGGGATGGGGGGATTGGCGGCACAAGGATGCCGATCCGACCGCCAGCACGAATTTCGAATATTACAAGCGGCAGGCGCAGCTTGCCGAGGCGGCGAAATTCGATTTCCTGTTCGTTGCCGACAGCGTCTTCATCACGGAGAAGTCGAGCCCGCATTATCTCAACCGCTTCGAGCCGCTGACCATCCTGTCGGCGCTTGCGGGCGCCACCTCGCATATCGGGCTCGTCGCCACGCTGACCGCCAGCTACAGCGAGCCCTTCAACGTCGCCCGGCAGTTCGCCTCGCTCGACCATATCAGCGGCGGCCGCGCCGGCTGGAACGTGGTGACCTCCTGGCTGGAGGGAAGTGCCGCCAATTTCAGCAAGGACAAGCACCTGGCGCATGACACGCGCTACCGGCTGGCGGCCGAATATCTCGATGTGGTGCAGGGCCTGTGGGATTCCTGGGAGGACGACGCGCTGGTCCACGACAAGGCGAGCGGTGTTTTCTTCGATCCGGCAAAGCTCCATCCGCTCAACCACAAGGGCGAGTTCTTCCAGGTCAGGGGGCCGCTCAACATCGCGCGGTCACCGCAGGGCCAGCCCGTCATCTTCCAGGCGGGCGCCTCGGAGGACGGCAAGAATTTTGCGGCGAGCCGCGCCGATGCGATCTTCGTCCATCACGAGAATCTGGAAGAAGGCAAGGCCTACTACCGCGACACCAAGCAGCGTGTGGCCGGCTACGGCCGCGATCCGGACGAGCTGTTCATCCTGCCCGGAATCCGCCCGGTCATCGGTTCGACCGAGGAAGAGGCCGAGCGCAAATACCAGGACTTCGCCAATCTCACGTCGATCGAGAATGCGCTGTCGATGCTCGGCCGGCCGTTCAACGACTACGACTTCCTCCGGCACGATCTCGATGCGCCGTTCCCGGACGTCTCGGCGCATGGCGCAAACAGCAACCAGAGCACGTCCGGCAAGATCGTCGAAACGGCGCGCCGCGAGAATTTGACGCTTCGCCAGACGGCGCTTCGCTTCGCCACCCCGAAAACGGAATTCGTCGGCACGCCGGAACAGGTCGCCGACGCCTTCCAGCGCTGGCTCGAGGAGCGCGGCTCGGACGGTTTCGTCGTCAACGTGTCGCTGCCGCGCGAACTCGAGGTCTTCGTCGAGCATGTCGTGCCCATCCTGCAGGCGCGGGGCATCTACCGCACCGAGTACGAGGCGGAGACATTCCGCGGCAATCTCGGCATCCCGGTGCCGCCAAACCGCTACGCTCGGCGCGATCTGTCCGTCGCCGCCGAGTGATCGCCTTCCGACTTTTCGCCTCTCAAACAGAAGGTTCGAATTCCATGACAACGCTCTCGCGTCGCAGCTTCAATCTTATCCTGGGCGGGCTTGCCGCCATCGCATCCCTCGGCATGGCGCCGGCGGCCTTCGCGGCCGAAGATCTCAGCAAGGTGGTGCTGCGGGTCGGCGACCAGACCGGCGCGACACGCGCCAAGCTGGAAGCGGCAGGTCTGCTCAAGGACGTGCCCTACCAGATCGAGTGGTCGGTCTATGCTGCCGCCGTCAACCTGCACGAGGCGCTGAAGGCCGACGCGGTCGACCTCGGCCAGGCGGCGGATTCGCCGACCGTCAGCGCCATCGCCGGCGGCTCAAAAATCAAGGTCGTCGCCAACTTCTCGAATGGCGGCCTGGGCAGTTCGCTGATCATTCCGGAAGGCAGCCCGATCAAGACGATCGAGGATTTGAAGGGCAAGACGATCTCGCCGACGACCCGCGGCAGCGTCGCCCACTACCTGACGCTCGGAGTCCTGAAGAAGGCGGGCCTTACCCAGGACGACGTCAAGCTCGCCTTCCTGACGCCGGCCGACGCCAGCGCCGCCTTCCAGGCCGGCAGCATCGACGCCTGGGGGACGTGGGGCATCTATCTCGCGCGCTCGATCGGCACGCTCAAGGCGACAGTGCTGATCGAAGGGACCGGCATCAACACCGGCAACTTCGTCTTCAGCGCCACGGACAGCGCGCTCGCCGATCCCGGCAAGGTGGCGGCAATCGCCGATTTCACCGCGCGGGTCGAACGCGGATACGACTGGACGCGCACCAACAAGGACGCCTTCGTGGATTTCTACGCAGGCTTCGCCAAGCAGGACAAGGAAACGGTGGAGTACATCTACCCGATCGAGGCCGCCTATCAGCGCGAGCCGATCGACGATGATTTCGCGGCCTCGCTCCAGACCGTCTTCGACACGTGGAAGGAGGCCGGCGTGCTTACCGGCGACCTGAAGCTGGCCGACTACGTCTATCGCGACCTGCCGACCAACTGAGCGGGGTCGCGAGGAGTTTTCAGATGAGCGCGATCGCGACCGTCACCATCCGGCCCGGCGCTGCAAAAAGGCGCCCGGCCGATGAACCGGCAGGGCATCGCGGCCCGCTGGCGAGGCAGCGCATCGAGCCGGTTTCGGTGGCTGGACGGGGCGTGCCCCGCTGGCTGCGCCGAATGTCTGGCCCGGTCGTGCTGGTCCTTCTCTGGCAAGTGGCTTCGAAGACCGGCGTCCTGCCGAGCGAGGTGCTTGCCGGCCCGTCGACCGTGATCGGCAGCGCCGCCAAGCTGATCGAGACCGGCGAGTTGCAGGACGCGATGGTGATCTCGCTTGGCCGCGCCCTGGCGGGATTGGCGATCGGCGGCTCGATCGGGGTGGCGCTTGCCGTGGTTGCCGGGCTTTTCCGGCTCGGCGAGGACCTCGTCGACGCCACCATGCAGATGCTGCGCACCGTCCCCAATGTCGCGATGATCCCGCTGCTGATCATCTGGCTGGGCATCGGCGAGGCACCGAAAATAGCGCTGATCGCGCTCGGCACGGCCTTTCCGCTCTACCTCAACGTCTATGCGGGCATCCGCAACGTGGATTCGACGCTGATCGAGGCGGGGCGCACGCTTGGCCTGTCGCGCGCGGCGATGGTCCGGCATGTCGTCCTGCCAGGCGCCCTGCCGAATTCGCTGGTCGGCCTGCGCTATTCGCTCGGCATCGCCTGGCTGGCGCTGGTCTTCGGCGAGCAGATCAACGCCACCGCCGGCATCGGCTACCTGATGGCCAATGCGCGGGAGATGTTCCAGACCGACGTCATCGTGGTCTGTCTCGCCGTCTACGCCTTGCTCGGCCTCGGCGTCGATTTCACTGTCCGCACTCTCGAAAAGGTGTTTTTGGCATGGCGGCCGGCCTTCAGCGGAACTTGAACATGGTCGATCCGGTGGCGTTCCGCCGGGCGCCGGACCGGACCAGGGCGGTAGCGCCCGCGGTCAGGGTCCGTGGCCTGACGCGCCGCTTCGGCGAGCGCGAGGTTCTGAAAGATCTCGATGTCGACATCGCGCCGGGCGAATTCGTGGCGCTGCTGGGCGCCAGCGGATGCGGCAAGAGCACCCTGCTGCGCATCCTGGCCGATCTCGACCGTGAGATCGCCGGCGAGGTGGAAGTGCCAGTGCGCCGCGCCGTCGCCTTCCAGGCGCCGCGCCTGATGCCGTGGAAGAAGGTCTGGCGCAATGTGGTGCTCGGCCTGCCGGGCCGGCCCGACAAGGCGCGGGCGCTTGCCGCGCTCGACGAGGTCGGCATCGGCCACCGCGCCGATCAATGGCCAAAAGTTCTGTCCGGCGGCGAGGCGCAGCGCACCTCGCTGGCCCGCGCTCTGGTCCGGCAGCCCGACCTGCTGCTGCTCGACGAGCCCTTCGCCGCGCTCGACGCCCTGACCCGCATCAAGGCCCAGGATCTCGTCGGCGAACTCTGGCAGCGGCATGGCTGTGCCGTGCTGCTGGTCACCCATGACGTGGAGGAGGCGGTGCTTCTCGCCGACCGCGTGCTGGTGATGAAGGACGGGGTGATCGCCCACGAGGAGCGGATCGATCTGCGGCGCCCGCGCGACGTCGCCGATCCGTCCTTCGCCCGAATACGCGGCAGCCTTCTCGACTGGCTGGGCGTGCGCCATGGCAGCCATGGAAACGCCTGAGCCGCATCGCGCACCCGCGTGCCGCCAGCGAGGAGATTTTCGGCCATGAGCCAAGCGAAAGAAGAAACCCTCGACCTGACCGCCGACGTGCTGGTCATCGGCGGCGGGCTTGCCGGAACCTGGGCGGCGTCCGCCGCGCGGCGCGCCGGCGCCTCGGTGATCCTGGTAGACAAGGGGTATTGCGGCACCAGCGGGGTCACCGCGACGGCGGGCCCCGGCCACTGGTGGGTGCCGCCCGACCCGTCCGAATTGCGAGAGGCCACGATCCGCAACCGGTTCAAGACCGGCTTCGGCATCAACGACCCGGCGTGGATGGCGCGCACGCTGGCGCTGACCTGGGAAAGCCTGCCGACGCTTGAAGGTTTTTACGACTTTTCCCGCGATGAAAACGGCGAGACGCAGTATCGCGCGCTGCGCGGTCCCGAATACATGCGCGCGCTGCGAAAACTCGTCGACAGCCTCGGCGTCACCGTGCTCGACCATAGCCCGGCGCTGGAACTGCTGCAGCGCGGGGACGGATCCGTCGCCGGCGCGCGCGGCATCCGGCGCCAGAAGGGCGGCGACTGGCGGGTGAATGCCGGTGCGGTGGTGATCGCGACCGGCGGCACCTCGTTCCTGTCGCGGCTGCTGGGCTCGCACGCCAACACGGGAGACGGCTATCTGATGGCGGCCGAGGCGGGCGCCGAACTCTCCGGCATGGAGTTCACCACCTACTATACGGTCGCGCCCATCCGTTCGACGATGACGCGGTCGATGTCCTATGCTTTCGCCACCTATTACGACGAGGATGGCGCGGTGATCCCGATGCCGCCGGGGCCGGAAACGACGCGGCCGCTGGCACGGGCCATGTTGAAGGGGGGGGTGTTCTGCGATCTCTCCCGCACGCCGGAGGACATACGCGCCCGCGTGCCGACGATCTCGCCCAACTTCATGCTGCCGTTCCGGCGCTGGGGCATAGACCCCTATCGCGACCGCTTCGAGGTGACGCTGCACGGCGAAGGTACGATCCGGGGGATCGGCGGCCTGCGGATCGCCGGCGAGGACTGCCGGACGTCCGTTTCGGGGCTTTATGCGGCCGGGGACGCGGCGACGCGGGAACTTGTCGCCGGCGCCATCTCCGGCGGCGGCAACGTCAATTCGGCGTGGGCGGTCTCATCCGGCCAGTGGGCGGGTGCCGGGGCGGCCCGCCATGCCGTGGCCAACGGCGTAGCGCCGGGCGGCAGCCGCCCGATCGGGCAGGCGGGCCTGCGCCCGGCGGCGGCGGCGCGCGAGGTCGACCTCCGCTCCACGCTGACCACCATCCAGCGCGAGATGCTCGGGTATGACCGCAACATTTTTCGCAGCGGCGAGAAGCTCGGGAAATCGGTCGAACTGCTCGAGGATGCGTGGGCGGAGTTCGATGCGCGCGCTGAGGGCGTCGGCGACAGGCTCCTGAGGACGCGGGAAACCGCGGCGATGCTGGCGACGGCGCGCTGGTGCGCGGCCTCGGCGCTGGCGCGCGACGAAAGCCGCGGCATGCATCGGCGCGAGGACCGGCCCGAAACCGACCCGCGCTTCAACCATCGCATCCTCGTCGGTGGCCTGGACAAGGTCTGGACGGGCGTCGACCAGGACCGGATTCTGGAGCTTGCATCGTGATCGAACTGATCGTCGCCGAGCGTTGCGCGGGCTGCAACGCCTGCGTGGAGATATGCCCGACCAACGTGCTCGAGCCGTCGCTGGCCGGGCCGCCGGTCATCGCCAGGCAGGAGGACTGCCAGACCTGCTTCATGTGCGAACTCTATTGCCGCGGCGATGCGATCTATGTCGCGCCCGATTGCGAGAACCCGACGCCCGTCGACAAGGACGAGATCCTGGCGTCCGGCCTGCTCGGCGAATTCCGCCGCAACCACGGCTGGGACGAATGGGCCGGCCAATACCCCAACGAGCACTGGCGGATGGAGAGCGTGTTCCTCCGCGCCCGCGACATGGCGATCGCCGAGGCGGCGGCCAGGCGGGAGCAGCAGAAATGACATTTTGGGTGGGAATGACGATGCTGGAATGCCCGTTGGCTGATGTGCGGGCGTTGGGATGACGGGATGCACGCGGGAGCAGGTCTGACCGGATTCGCCAACAGGTGGGCAACGATATCTTTTGACAACGCGGATCGTCGCCAGGCCGCGAAAAAATCCGCGCTGGCCGTCGATGCTTCGATTGTGACATCCGTCGAGACGGCATCAGGACGTATCGGGTTTCTCCATCGCCCACTGCGCCAGCCCGTGGACGACTTCCAGAACGTCCTGCACCTCGTGGGTGGATTTTGGCCGCCAGCCGGGCGGGCGGCCGGGTTTCAGCGGCCAGACCCGCTGGAACCGCGCCGGCTGGCCGGTTCGCCTGAATGGCGCGATTCCCGCCTCCTGGCGCAGCTTTTCCTTCGCGGCCGCCGCCTCATTGCGCGCCCGCCAGCGGGCAAACCGTCTTGCCTGCCCCGGCAGGTCGTCGAGGGCGGCGGCCAGCGCTTGCAGGCGCAAGGCGATGCGCGTCGCGTCGACCGGATCGTCGGCGGGCAGGCGGCGGAACGGCATGCCGCCCGGCGCGCCATCGGCCGCCGCCGGCCACCGGCGGACGCTCCAGGGCCGCAGCGGATCGAACAGCGGCAGACTGCGTTTTTTCGGGCGGGCGGCGCGGATCTCGGCGGCCCGCCGGGCGGCAGCGATGCGCCTCAGTTCGTCCCGGGACACGGTGACGGCGATGCCGAAGCCGCGCAGCAGCGGTTCCATGGATTTGGGCTGCGGTTTTCGCGGACGCGCTGGCGGCAAGGTCACCACCAGGCCGCGCGCGGCCACGATGATCAGCCGCCGCACCGCCGCTTCGGCCGGTCGCAGCAGTTTTGCGATGGCGCGATGCAGGTTTCGGGGCAGGGTAAGTGCCGGGGACAGTTTACGTTTTTCGGCCCGCACGACTTCTGGACTGCTTCGGCCTTCCTGCCGAAAGAAAGTAAACTGTCCCCCAGCGCCTAGCCCGGCCATGGCGACGAGCATGGCGAGCACACGCTTCAGCGCTTCCCGGTTCTTGTCGATCGCCGCATTCCAGTCCATCGCTGCTTCCTTCCAGCACAGGCGATGGGGATTATCGCTGTGATCGGAGGGACGGGGAAATTGTTCGGGGAAATGATCCTGACGGATGCTGACAAGGACGGTGGCTGACTATCTGCTTAAAGAAAGCTTTCCCGTGCAATTCCAGCGTCTTGCCATGGGCGCTTTGCCTCGACCGTTGGCGCCGCCCCTCACTGTCCTTCCGGACATCTCTCCCCGTAAGAACGGGGCGAGAGGGCCAGGCTTCACCGCTTTCGCCAACCTTGACCGTTGGAGATTTGCTAAGAAGTTGCGGCAGGCCGTCCTCGCCCCGTCCTTCACGGGGAGAGATGTCCGGCAGGACAGTGAGGGGCGGCGCGAACGGTCGAAGCAAACAGCCGTCGGCACCACGCGGACATTCGTGTCCCGTCCAACGGGCAACATTGACCTGCATCGGCCGGGCCATTCCTCGGCGAAGCCGGGCCACCTGTTCACGCCTGCGGACGAAACGGATTTTCACGAAAGCCATATGAAATTGGCATGGGATTCGTATGAAGCGCCGAAAGGCCGTCGGATACTTGCAGCTTCGGCCGGTGTTGGATTTTCCGTCGTTTCGGCCGATGTTCCCTCCGGAGGTATTCGAACCTCATATGCCCAAGCCGCCTGGCTTGGTGGTTTCCGAGGTTTCGATGCGCAATGATGTCCCAGTTCGCTCCAGCCGAGGTCGATCTCATGAGCGCTCCTGCCGTGCCTCATTCATTCGGTGCGAGGTCATGCCATGACTGACCGCAAGCTCCGCCTCGGCGCGTTCATGCGGCCGGTCAGCCTGCACACCGGCGCCTGGCGTTATCCCGGCGCCTACCCTGATGCGAATTTCAATTTCGCCCATCTGAAGTATTTCGCGCAGGCGCTGGAGGCCGCGAAGTTCGACGCCTTCTTCATGGCCGATCATCTGGCCGTGCTGAACATGCCGGTCGAGGCGCTGCGGCGAAGCCACACCGTGACGTCGTTCGAGCCGTTCACGCTGCTCTCGGCGCTGGCGGCCGTCACCGACCGTATCGGGCTGGTCGCGACCGCCTCGACGACGTTCGACGCGCCCTATCACATCGCCCGCCGCTTCGCCTCGCTCGATCATCTGAGCGGCGGGCGTGCCGGCTGGAACATCGTGACGACGTCCAATCCGGATGCGGCGCTCAATTTCGGCCTCGACGACCATGTCGAACATGACGAGCGCTATCGTCGCGCCCGCGAGTTCTACGATGTTGTGACGGGGCTGTGGGACAGTTTTGCAGACGACGCCTTCATCCGCGACAGCGAAAGCGGGCTATACTTCGACCCCGCCCGGCTGCACGTCCTCGACCACAAGGGCGAGCATCTCTCCGTGCGCGGGCCGCTCAACATCGCGCGGCCGGTGCAGGGCTGGCCTGTGATCGTGCAGGCCGGCGCTTCCGAAGCCGGACGCCAGCTTGCCGCCGAGACGGCCGAGGTGATCTTCGCCGCCCATGCCGACCTTGCCGCGGGGCAGCGCTTCTTCGCCGATGTGAAGGCGCGCGCCGAAAAGCTCGGGCGCTCGCGCGACGCGATCAAGATCCTGCCCGGCGCCTTCGTCATCGTCGGGGATACGGTCGAGCAAGCGCGCGCCAAGCGGGCGAAACTCGACAGTCTCGTCTATTATGAAAGCGCCATCGCCTCGCTGTCGATCGCGCTCGGGCACGACGCCTCGTCCTTCGATCCGGACGGGCCGTTGCCTGACATCCCGGAAACCAACGCCAGCAAGAGCAGCCGCGAGCGCGTCATCGAACTGGCGCGCGCGGAAAACCTGACCGTTAGGCAGCTCGCGCAGCGGCTCGGCGGCTATTCCGGCCTGGCTTTCGTCGGCACGCCGCGCACCATCGCCGACGAGATGGCGCAATGGCTGCACACGGAAGGATCGGACGGCTTCAACGTGATGTTCCCTTATCTGCCTGACGGCCTGGACGATTTCGTGACCCTGGTCGTGCCGGAGCTTCAGCGCCGGGGGCTGTTCCGCACGGAATACGAAGGCGCGACCTTGCGCGAGAACCTGGGCCTCTCGAGGCCGCGGAACCGGTTCTTTCCGTAACCGATCCGATGCACCAGGCCCGGCCGACCCTGTTTGCAGGGCCGCGACAGCCTACCCGACCTGCACGGGGTGTTTGACGCGCCGTTCCAGATAGCGGACCAACTGACTGAGGCCATAGCAGATCACGAAATAGGTCAGGGCCAGGATCGCGAAGACCTGGAACGGCTTCGTCAAGGTCAGGCTGTTGATGTGCCCGGCGGTCAGGGTGAGTTCCGTGAGGCCGACCATGTAGCCCAGCGACGTTTCCTTAACGATGATGATGAGCACGTTGAGGATGCCGGGGCTGACATTGTAGAGCACCTGCGGCAGGACGATGCGGAAGGTTATGATCGCCCAGGGCAGCCCCAGCGACCGTGCGGCTTCGGTCTGGCCCACGGGAATGGTCAGGATGCCGGCGCGCAGCACTTCCGACAGGAAGGCGGTCTGGTAGAGCGTGATCGCGACCACCACGGTGACGAAGCCGCTGAGCGGGAAACCCAGAACGACCGGGGCGAACAGGTAGACCCAGAAGATGATGAGCAGCACCGGTATGCAGCGTACGAAATTGACGTAGGCCGTGGCCGGCAGGCTGAGCCAGCGCTTGCCGCTGGTGCGCGCCAGCGCGACGAGGATGGCGCAGGGGAACACCAGCGCCATGCACAGCAGCGACAACAGCAGCGTGAGGGCCAGGCCGCCGAGCGGGCCGTCCGGATACTGGCCGATCAGCAGGTAGAGACCGTTTTCCCGGATGATCTGGATCATTGGCGTTCGCGGCCCGGAATATGCATCTGGCGGGCGAGCAGCGAGCCGGCGGCGAGCACCACCATCGAGCCGGTGAAATAGACGAGCGTGGCAATCGAGAACGCCTCGAAGACGCGGAACGTCTCGGTCGAGATTTCGCGGGCGCGGTACATGATCTCGGCCACGCCGATCGCCGCGGTGACGCTGGTGTTCTTGTAGAGCGACAGGGCCTGGCTGACGACCGGCGGCAGTGCGTTGCGGACGGCCTGCGGAACGATCACCAGGCGCAGCGCCTGCAGGCCGGACAGGCCTAGCGAGCGCGCGGTCTCGTACTGGGCGCGCGGGATGGCGCGCAGGCCGCCACGCAGTTCCTCGGAGATGAAAGCACCGCCGTAAAGCGTGAGCGTGACCGCGCCGTAGAAGAATTCGCCGCCATGCTGATTGGCGAAGTCGCTGACCGGCTTGGGCAGCACGGCGGCAATTCCGAAATACCACACCAGCAGATGCACCAGCAGCGGGACGTTGCGCTGGTATTCGATGAACGCCGCGACGAGCCAGCGCAGCGGCTTGAACGGCGAGGAGCGGAGCGCCACCAGGATGATCGCCAGCACCAGGCCCAGCGACAGGACCAGGACGAACAGGACAATGGTCGTCTGGATGCCGCCGACGAGGCGCCCGAAATAGTATTCGGAAAAGATCAGGTCGTAATTGAGCTGGTAGTTCATCCGAAGCTCGTCGCGTCAATGGCCAGGCGAGGCAAAGCGGCTCCGCATATCGAGGGACGGAGAGAGCCGTCGGGAAAAGGGCAGGCCCGAAAGCCTGCCCGCAAGCGCTAGCCGCCGAGCGGCGTGCCGACCACGAACTTCCGTTCCAGCTTGTATTCGGAATCCTTGCCCAGCCACTTGTCCCAGAGCTTCTGGGCCTCGCCCGAGCTTTCCAGGCGGCCGAGGAAGTCGTTCAGGTAGGCGAGGAATTCCGGCTCGCCCTTGCGCACGCCGAAGCCGGAACCCTGGCGCACCAGCGGCGGCTCCAGCAGGCGTATCTCCGGGCTGCCCGCCGGCGAGCGCAACTGCAGGCCCACGGCGGCGGCGCCACGCTGCACGGTGGCGTCGCTCTTGCCCTGTTGCATGGCGAGGAAGGCCAGCGGGCCGTCGTCGAACGAGATCACGTTGGCGTTCGGGAAACGGCGCGACGCGGCGGTCTGGTAGAGCGATCCCTTGGCGACGGAAATCCGCTTGTCGGCCAGTTGCTCGACATCGGTGATCGGCGAGTCCTTCTGGACGATGAAATAGAAGCCGTCGGAAACATACTGATTGCTGAAGTCGATGACCTGGGCGCGCTCGGCGGTGTAGCTCATGAGCGCGTCGAGGACGTCAATGCGGCCCTGCAGCAATTCCGGGACGCGCACGTCGGCGGCGACGACGCTGGATTCCATCGTCACGCCGAGGTCGGCGGCTAGCATCTGGCACAGATCCACCTCGTAGCCGACAACCTTGCGCGTCGCCTGGTCGTTGAAGGCGAACGGCTGCACGATGGTCAGGCCGCAGACGATCTTGCCCGCCGCCTTGATGTCGGCGAGCTGGTCGGCGCTCGCGGCGGACGCGCCGAGGAACAGCGCAGCCATCATCGCGCCGGTTGCGGCGATAGTCGAAAATTTCATTCCTGCCTCCCATTTAGCCTCGCAAGGCTGGCATCTTGTCGACTCTTTGTCAACGAATGCCTATAATTTCGCGAATAATCCGGGAAATTCGCAAATTATGTCGACACAAGCAGGATTTTTAGCGAGCGCTAACATGCGCTTGCGTCGCGCTATCTCGGGAGGGGGGAAGTGAATTGGGTATAGCGGAACAAGTCTTTTGACGGGTTCAGGCGTCGATAGAGCCTTGGAGGGGTGCTTAAATCCTGATCCCATCCCGCCTTGGCCGAGGTCGAGCGGGTTGGGGATCTGCGTTCCCCGAACGCATCGCCCGCTATCGAAGGCCTGCCTCACCGGCTGGCGACATTCACGTTGGCGTAATGGCGACAGTGTAGCGCGATAAAGCCGATTCCATCGCTATAAATTGAAAAATGAGCTTATAGTGTCGACAATAGAGGAGGGTTGGACTATGGGTTTCGGTGGAGATGCGCGCCGACGAGAGGTCCGGTGCGCAGGGTAACCGTTTTTCAGGGAGGAAAATATGATCAGACGCCGTGGTTTCGTTTGGCTGCTGCTGGCGGCGGCCGCAGGCTTGTGCGCATCGCCGGCACTGGCGCAGGACTATCCATCCAAGCCCATCACCCTGGTTGTGCCGTTCGCGCCCGGCGGCGCGACCGACGTCGCCGCGCGCATCGTCGCGGAAGGATTGAGCAAGGAGGTCGGGCAGTCCGTAGTCGTCGAGAACCGCACCGGCGCGGCCGGCGACATCGGCATCGCCTATGTCGTGGACGCTCCCCCGGACGGCTACACGCTGGTGTTCGCCACCATGGGCACGCTGACGACGAACCCGCACATCTACCAGCAGGAGTTCAAGATCGCGACCGACCTCATGCCGATCTCCAAGACCTTCGAGGTCGACCATGTTCTCGTCGTGCGCCCGTCGCTGGGCATCAAGAATCTCAAGGACCTGATCGCCTATGCCAAGCAGCATCCGGGGGAAATGACCTATGGTTCGGCCGGCATCGGTTCCTCGGTCCAGATGTTCAGCGTGATGCTGGACATGATGGCCGGCACGCAGATGCGCCAGGTTCCCTACAAGGGATCGGCGGAAGCCCGCGTCGACGTGGTCGCCGGCAATATCGACATGGTGATGGATTCGGTGCCGTCGGCGATCGCCCAGATCCAGTCGGGGGACCTCGTGCCCATCGCGGTCACCAACGCCAAACGCAATGCCAGCCTGCCGGACGTCCCGACCATGATCGAGGCCGGCCTGCCCGGTTATTCGACTGCTGCCTGGGGCGCACTGCTGGCTCCCGCCGGCACCCCGCAGCCGGTCATCGACAGACTGAGCGCGGCTGTGCAGGCGACGATGGCCAGCGAAGCGGTGGTCAAGGCCTATGCCGACAACGGCATGCAGCCCGTCTCCTCCACGCCGGAAGGGTTGCGCGACCTGATTGCCTCGGACACCATCCTGTGGGGCGACCTAGTCAAGAAGGCCGGCATCAAGCTCGAGTAGCCGGAAACAGGGAATGGATTTGAGGAGCGGGGCAGGCCAGACTGACCTTTCCCCTCCGATCCCGAAGATCGTTTTCGGAAGTGCAAGCCTATGAAGAATTTGGGTGCATGAACAATAAAGAGCTTATCGGCGGGCTTGTGATCGTGGCATTCGCCGGGGCGTATGCGCTTTCGGCCAGCAATCTCAGCCTGACGAGTTCCCTGGGTATCGGGGCGGGGCTGTTTCCGATGATCCTCGCCGGCGTGCTCGCCTTGCTCGGCGCCGTCGTGGCAGTGCAGGCGCTCGGGGGCAAACGGGTTACCGTCCCGCAGGACGATCAGGGGCCGATCCCCTATCGCGGCATCATCCTCGTCACGTTGTCGCCAGTCACATTCGCACTGCTGATTGCGCCGCTGGGCGTCGTGCCGGCGTTGTGGGTGGCGGTCTTTCTGAGCGCCCTGGCAAGCCGCGACACCACGCTGCCGGGGGCTGCCGCGGTCTCAACGGTGATGACGGTTTTCTGCGTCGGGCTGTTCGGTTGGGGTCTGGGATTGCCGCTCGTCCTGTTCGGCCCCTTTTTCCCCTTTGCCTCCTAGGATGGTCCGATGGATCTGATCGCCAATCTCGGCCTCGGCTTTGCCGCGGCCCTGTCGCTGCAGAACCTGCTCTATTGCCTGATCGGCGCTGTGCTGGGGACGGCGATCGGCGTGCTGCCCGGCATCGGTGCGACGGCGACCATTGCGCTGCTGCTGCCCATCACCTTCACGCTCGAGCCGCTGCCGGCGCTGATCATGCTGGCCGGCATCTACTATGGCTCGCAATATGGCGGCTCGACCACCGCCATTCTCGTCAAGATCCCCGGCGAGGGCTCCTCCGTCGTCACCGCGATCGACGGCTACAAGATGGCCCAGCAGGGCCGCGCCGGCGTCGCGCTGGCCACCGCCGCCCTGGGCTCTCTGTTCGCAGGCACGGTCGCGACCTTCCTGATCGCGCTGTTTGCCGTGCCGCTGTCCTATCTGGCGCTGAAATTCGGCGCGCCGGAGTATTTTTCGCTGATCGTGCTGGGACTGGTGGCGTCGACCATGCTCGGCAGCGGCTCCGTCACCAAGGCGCTGTGCATGATCGTCATCGGCATCATGCTGAGCGTCGTCGGCACGGACATCTATACCGGCGCCCGCCGCCTGACGTTCGGTTTCAGGGAATTGGCCGAAGGCATCAGCTTCGTGGCGATTTCCGTCGGCATCTTCGGTTTGGGTGAGATCATCCGCAACCTCGATGCTCCGCAGGGCCGCGAACTGCACATGTCCAGGATCGAGGGCCTGTTTCCCAGCAAGGCGGACCTGAAGCTGATGGTTGCGCCGGTGCTGCGCGGATCGGCGATCGGTTCGTTCCTGGGCATCCTGCCGGGCGCCGGCGCGACGCTGTCGTCCTTCGCTTCCTATGCGATGGAAAAACGGCTCGCGCGTGGCCCGGTCAAGGTGGGAGACGGCGCCATCGAGGGCGTCGCCGGCCCCGAATCGGCCAACAACGCCGCGGCGCAGACGTCCTTCATCCCCATGCTGACGCTCGGCCTGCCGGGCAACCCGGTCATGGCCCTGATGATCGGCGCGCTGATCCTGCAGGGCATTCGCCCCGGTCCCGATGTGATCACCAGCAACCCCGAACTGTTCTGGGGGCTGATCGCCTCGATGTGGATAGGCAACATCATGCTGGTCATCCTCAACCTGCCGATGATCGGCATCTGGGTGCGGTTGCTGCTCATCCCCTACAAATATCTGTTCCCGGCCATCGTCGCCTTCTGCATCACCGGCGTTTACGCGGTCTCGCTCAGCACGGTGGAGGTCTGGCTGGTGGCCGGGTTCGGCCTGCTCGGCTATTTTCTGGTTCGCTTCGCCTTCGAGCCGGCGCCGCTGCTGATGGGGTTCGTGCTCGGTCCGCTGCTGGAAGAGCAGTTCCGCCGGGCGCTGGTCATCTCGCGCGGCGACGCCACCGTCTTCCTGTCCCGCCCGATCAGCGCCATGCTGCTGGCGGTGTCCGCGCTCGCGTTGGTGCTGATGGTGCTGCCGATGCTGCGCAGGAAGCGCGAGGACGTGTTCCAAGAGCCCGACAGTATCTGAAGTGTGTCGCACCAAATCATTCTGCCGGGCCGGTCTGGACCAAATCCATCGGCCTTCGTCTTGCCGACGGTGATAGGGACAGCCGCGCGGCCGATGCTCTACGAATAGAGACCTTCGAGCACGGTGAGACCGCTGATGTGGTTCGAGCGGATGAGGGCCGAGGCGAGCGTGGAGTCGCGATCCTCATAGGCGCGCACCAGCCGTTCGTGATCCTCGTAGGATTTCAGCAGCCGCCCCGGCTGGGCAAGACCGACCCGCCGCAGCGGCAGCGTCCGCAGCAACAGCGAGTCGATGATCTTCTTGACGATCCTGTTGCGGGCCAACTCGGTGTTCCGTTCGTGGAAGTCGACATTCGCCCAGAAAAAGGCGGTGATGTCGTTGGTCTTGCTGGCAGCCTCCATCCCGCCGAGCAGCACCCGCAGCGAGTGGATCTCCTCAGCCGAAGCCTCCTTCGCGATGTCGGCCGCGATCAGTTCGAGCAGATTGGCGCGGGCGCGATAGATGTCGCGGATTTCCTTGATGGTCAGGTTGACGACGCGCGGCCGGCGGCGGGGCGGCATCTCGACCATCCCCTCCTTCTCCAGCAGCATCAGCGCCTCGCGGATCGGCGTGCGGCTGGTCTTGTAGCGACGAGCCAGCTCGACCGAGTTCAAATCGTCGCCCGGACGCCTGATGTCCTCGATGATCTCCGCGGCGATCTCGCGGGCGATCTTGGAAACCAGGGAGGGCCGATCATGCTGGTCGGTGACCAGCCGCGCGGCAATTGCCTCGGCGCGCTGCCACGAATTCAGGACTGGCGCGGCGTCGGGAGATTCCATCGCTTCGGTCGAAGTGTATTCAACAGACAAGATGTCTCCTGCGGAAGCTGGTATCCGGGAAGAAAATTAGCATGCTCTGTCGACAATAGAAACAGCGCCGCTCGGCACTGCGAGGCGGGAACTCGAACGCCGAACGCTCCCGGACGCCGCCACGCGGTTCGATCTGGCGGTCAATTGGCCGGCTGCCATCGGGGTGTCTTGTCCTTGTCGATCAGCGCTGCGCGGATGCCTTCCTGGAAGTCGGGATGCCGTGTCGAGATCGCCACAAGCCGGCGCTCGTTTTCCAGGCAGTCCGCAAGCGTGTCGCCGGGATTTCTCAGGCTCTCGAATGTCCAGGCCAGCGAGGCCGGCGAACGGCTCGACAGCACCTCGGCGGTCTGGCGCGACCATGAACTCTGATCTTCTGCCAGCCGGGCGAAAATCTCCTTCAGGCTGCCGGCGCCGAAACATCTGTCGATCTGGGGCCTGATCTCTTCGAGCGCCGAGGGAGGCAACGGGAAATCGAGGTCCTTGAGCTTCGCCGGCCCGTGCTCTGCTATTTCGGCTGAGACCGCCGCGAAATGCGCGCGCGGAACGAAGTTGCTGGCGAGGCCGAGACGCACCGCGTCCGGCCCCGAGACACGCGCGCCGGTCAGCCCGAGATAGAGGCCGAGGGCGCCGGGAAGCCGCGACAGGAACCACGTCGCCCCGGCATCCGGGAAAAAGCCGATCAGCGTTTCCGGCATCGAAAAACTCGCTGCCTCCGTCGCCACGCAATATGTGCTGTGGACCGCGAGCCCCATGCCGCCGCCGAAGCAAATGCCGTCGACCAGGGCGATGACCGGCTTCGGGTATTGCGCCAGCAGCAGGTCGACATCGTACTCTCGCGAGAAATAACATTCGATCGATGAGTATTGGCCCGCCGAGGCGTGCCGCCACATGGCCCGGACATCGGCGCCGGCGCAAAAAGCCTTGCCGCCCGCGCCGTCCATCACGATCCAGCCGATCGAAGCGTCGTCGCGCCCGCCGAGGAGTTTTTGATGCAAAGCGTCGACCATCGCAGGCGCCAGCGCATTGAGCGACCCAGGCTCGTTGAGCGTTATGTGGATCGTCGCGCCGTGCCGGCGGGTCTGGATGGACGAAAAGTCGGTTTCGGTCACGTGGTCGATCCTGATCTTAAACGCGTCAGTTTCCGTAACTTCCTTCTAGAATGAAACTGTAAAAGTGTCGACTTTTATATCGTCATTTCGGTCGAAAATGCCGAAGTCAAAAATGCATGGAATTTCATCCGGGGAAATCACCAATCGTTGAAAATAATCAACTTTAGAGGAGTTCTGTCGATCTCGATTTTCGGGAATGGCGGGATCGAACGGTGTTGATAACCGGCTTTTCCTGTTTTAAAGTCGACACTTGTTCGCCGCCGCTCAAGGTTGCCCGCAATGAGAATCCTGCTGATTGGCGTCGGCCACTGGCATACGCCGCTCTATCTCGCGCCCTTGCTGGAGCAGCCGGGCATAGAGATTTCAGGCGTTTCCGATCCCGATATCGCGGTGGCCCGGCGCTATGGCGAGCAACTGGGCTGCGCCTATGCGACCAGCCCCGGCGAGTTGCGTTCGGGAAAGAGACCGGACCTCGCCTTCGTGCTCGGCCGGCATGGTGACATGGCGACGGAGGTCGCGGCGCTCATTGATGAAGGGATCCCGTTCGTCGTGGAGAAGCCGGCGGGGTTGACCGAAGCCGAAGTGCGCGACCTTGCCGCGAAGGCGAGTGCTGCGGAGATCTTCAACGCTGTGCCGCTTGTGTTCCGGTCGTCGGGCTTCATGTCGGCGATCCGCGGGCGTGCGCAGGGCGAGAAGCTGCTTTACGCCGACTTCAAGTTCATCGCCGGCCTGCCCTCGCGCTATCACGACGCGGGCTGCGGCTGGGTTTTTGATCGCAGGCAATCCGGCGGCGGCGTGCTGGTCAATCTCGGCGTGCATTTCATCGATCTTTTCCAGCGCCTGACCTCCGTCGACGGTGTCCGCTGCGCCGACGCGCGGCTGGCGAACCTGCAGGGCGAGGGCGATGTCGATGACTACGCCAGCCTGACGCTGGCGAACGGAGATCGGTTCTGCCGGGTCGAGACCGCCTATCTGTATCCGGCGCCGGGCGGCGTCTTCGACATGCACTTCTCGGCGCGGACCGAAGCGCATTATTTCAGGACGACCGGCCCCGGCGTCATCGAGATTTCCGACATGAAGGGCCGGCGCGAGACGATCGACGGCTCGACCACCAACATGCCGATCTATCCGCTGTTCGTCGCGGAGGTCATCGACCATCTGCGCAACGGCGGCAGGCCGGTCGCCGATCTCGGCGACATGGCCAATGTGATGAAGATCGTCGACGATGCCTACCGCATCGGCGGCGTCTGACAGGGAATTGATGGAAGGGAAATCGGATGGCTAAGAAGGGTAACGGGCTGCTGCTGGTGCTGATGCAGCCGCCGTCGGCGCTCGAGGAAGAGTTCACGGCCTGGTACGATACCGAGCACGTGCCCGAGCGCGCCGCGCTGCCGGGCTTCAAGACGGCGCTGCGGTATGTCACCCTGTCGGGCTATCCCCGCTACATGGCGATCTACGATCTCGATTCCGTCGAAACCCTGGACTCGCCGGAGTATCAGGCGGTGTCCGGCCCGAATTTCAGCCCGTGGACGAAGCGCGTCACCAGCCGCGTGCAGGTCTATCGGATCGTCGGCGAGCAGGTTTATCCCGGCGACGTGGTGACCCGGCGTTCGTCGCGCGTCGTGCTGCTGCGCTTGCGCGCCGTCGGCTCGGGCCGGGAAGACCAGGTCGTCGCCGCCTTGCGCGCCGCGTTCGAGGGCAAGCCGGAAACGCGGGGCCCGCGGGTGTTCCGGGCCGACGAAGCCGAGGGCGTCGACTATTTCTGCCTGGTCGAAATGACCCCGCCGCCGCATGAGCGGATCGACCTCGGCGATCTTGGCCAATTCGCAGAGAGCGTCGACATGGTCAACATCTACGCACCCTACGATATCGGCGGATGATGTTGTCGAGCATATCTGTCGACGCTTAAGAGGAAAAACTGACCGAGAAATCGAATATCGCTGAGAAGTATCAAAAAACTGTCGACATTTAGAAATTGCGTCGCTAGTAGTCGAAAAAGAAGCGCAGCCTTGCGTTCCAGGGCCAGTCCCTGCGGAGCGGGCCGGCGAAAGCAGCAACCTGGTGAGGACGATGTTGGACGTTGACGTGAATGCCGGAGCCGGTGGGGCGACGAGGTCGAGGGATGGGCAGGCTCTTTCCGACATAAGGATCGTCGATCTGACGCAGTTCGAAGCAGGCCCGTCCTGCACGCAGATGCTGGGGTGGCTGGGCGCCGACGTGATCAAGGTCGAGCCGCCGGGCAAGGGCGAACAGGGCCGGCGCGCCTCCACCGACGATCCGAATGTCGATTCCGTCTATTTCATGCTGCTGAACGCCAACAAGCGCAGCGTCACCTGCAATCTCAAGGACGAGCGCGGCAAGGCGATCCTGCGCGCGCTGATCGAGACGGCCGACGTCTTCATCGAGAATTTCGGGCCGGGCGTCATCGAACGGCTGGGCTTCAGCTACGAGGAAGTAAGCAAGATCAATCCGCGCATCGTCTACGCCCAGATCAAGGGTTTCGATGCCGAAGGCCCCTACGCCAACCTTCTCTCCTTCGACAACATCGCCCAGGCCGCCGGGGGCAGCCTCTCGGTGACCGGCGACGCCGATGGGCGGCCATTGACGCCGGGCGTGAATGTCGGCGACACTGGTGCCGGCCTGCATTGCTCGGTCGGCATTCTCGCCGCGCTGCATCAGCGCGAGCGCACTGGCACGGGCCAGCGCATCTCCATCAACATGCAGGAAGTGGTGATCAATTTCGGCCGCATCCTCTATGCGGCGCAGGCGATCTTCGGCCGCGCCGTGCCGCGCCGCGGCAATGCCCATATCATGGGCGCGGCGGCGCCCTGCGAGGTCTTCCCCTGCAAGGGCGGCGGCCCCAACGACTACTGCCTCATCTATTCCAGCCGTGCCGGCAACCATCAGTGGGAAAGCTTGCTCAAGGTCATGGGCAAGGAGCACCTCGCCGCGGACCCTCGTTATGCCTCGCCGCAGCTACGCTTCAACCATTCGGAAGAGATCAACGCCTTCATCACCGAATGGTCGCTGCAGCGCGACAAATACGAATGCATGCGAATCCTCGGCGAGGCCGGCGTTCCGGCCAGCGCCGTCTTCGACACGATGGAGCTCTACGACGACCCGATCCTGCGCAAGCAGGGGACTTTCGTGACGCTGCCGCATGCCGATCGCGGCGAGTTCACCATGCCGGGCTGCCCGGTGCGCATGTCCGGCTCGCCGCAGACGCCGGCGGCCGCCCCCTTGCTCGGCGCGGACAATGACGAGGTCTATGGCGGTCTGCTCGGCTACAGCCGGGAAGAGCTTGCGGCATTGAAGGCGGACAGGGCGATCTGACCCCGATAGGGGCTGGATCGATCCCGGCATCGCGCGGCCGGTATCTTCGCAGCGGGCGGCCACAGTCGCTGGCCGGCGCGGGTCATGGCGACCTACCGATGGAAAGAGGGAAATGACAATCAAGGGATATCAGCTTTTCGGCGAGGCGGTCGCGGCGGAAGGCGCCGACACCGGCTTCTTCATCATGGGCGGCCCGTCCAACGATGCCATCAATTCGTGTATTGCCCAGGGCATCAGGATGATCGACGTCCGCCACGAGCAGGCGGCGGCGATGATGGCCAACGCCTATGCGCGCGTTCGTTCGAAGCCGGGCTTCTGTATCGCCGCCTCCGGCCCCGGCACCATCAATTTCACCACCGGCCTTGCCCACGCGCTGGTCGACTGCGCGCCGGTCGTGGCTTTCGGCGGCGCGGCGCCCGTCGGCCAGTACGCCAAGGGCGCCTTCCAGGAGGTCGACCAGCTCGAGATCATGAAGCCGGTGACAAAATTCGCCGAGCGCGTCTATGACGCGCGGCGCATTCCCGAATATGTCGCCCGCGCCTTCCGCATGGCGCGCTCCGGCAAGCCGGGTCCTGTCTATCTCGATCTGCCCGGCGACGTGCTTTACGCCGATGTCGAGGAGGAAGGCATCTTCCGCCCGGTCCCGCAGCCGGAGACGCTGCGCCCCGGCGCCGATCCGGCCAGCATCGAAAAGCTCGCGGGCATGATTCGGGAAGCCAAGCGTCCCGTGCTGGTCACCGGCAGCGGCATACTCTGGTCCGAAGCGTCCGAGGCCTTGCATCGCTTCGTCGATGCGTCGGGCATTCCCTTCTACACCACGCCGCAGGGACGCGGCGTCATTCCGGAAGATCACCCGTTCTTCTTCGCCCAGGCCCGTTCGCAGGCCTTCAAGGAAGCCGACCTCGTCATCGTCGTCGGCACCCGGCTGAACTATGTGGTCTCCCATGCCGAGCCGCCGCGTTTCTCCGCCAGCGCAAAACTGGTGCGGATCGACATCGATGCGGCGGAAATCGAGGGTTCGCTGCGGCTCGCCCTCGGTATCGTCGCCGATGCGCGCACGGCGCTTGAACAGTTGGGCAACGCGATCGGCGGCAACATCGCGGACAACTATGCCGAATGGCGCGAAAAACTGGCCGCCACCGAAAAGGCCAAGCTGCCCAAGCACGAGGCTTCGCTGGCCACGGACCAGGTGCCGATCCATCCGCTGCGCCTCTGCAAGGAGATCCGCGACTTCATCGATCGCGATACGATCCTCTGCGTCGACGGTCAGGAGATCCTCAATTACGGCCGCCAGTCGATCCCAAGCTTCATGCCGGGCCATCGGCTGAATTCCGGCCCCTTCGGCACGATGGGCGTCGGTCTGCCCTTTGGCGTTGGGGCCAAGGCGGCGAGCCCGGACAGCAAGGTGCTGGTGCTGCATGGCGACGGATCGTTCGGCCTCAACGCGATGGAGATCGACACCGCGGTGCGCCACAAGCTGCCGCTGTTGATCGTCATCAGCCTGAATGGTGGCTGGACCGCCGACCCGGACCAGAAGAAGCCCGGCCGCAACCTCGGCTACACCCGCTTCGACCTGATGGGCGAGGCCTTCGGCTGCCATGGCGAATATGTCGAGGAGCCGGACGGCATCCGGCCGGCGCTCGAACGCGCCGCCCAGGCTGTCGAACGCGGCCAGACGGCGATCGTCAATGTGGTGACAGATTGGCGCGCCCGCTCGGGAACGGCCAATTTCACGAATTACAGCACCTGACGGCAGCCGGGGAGATCGTCGTGAGGCTCAATCATGTGCTGGAAGGCGCGAGCGGCGCCGCCAGGGTTCTGCTGCTGCATCCCGTCGGCATCGACCTGACCTCATGGGATGCGGTGGTGGAACGACTTTCCCCCGACTTTCGGGTGCTGAGAGTGGACCTGCGCGGACATGGTGCCTCGCCAGCCGTCAATCCGGGAATGGAATTGGCCGACTACGCCGCCGATGTGCATGATCTCGTCGCCAAGCTCGATTTCGCGCCGACCGCCGTGGTCGGCCTCTCCTTCGGCGGTATGGTGGCGCAGGCCTTCGCGCTCACCTATCCCCGAAGCATGACCAGCCTTGTTCTCGCCGGCTGCCCCTGCACCTTGCCGGATGCCGGCAGAATTGCGCTCTCGGCACGCGGCCGGGCGGCGGTGGAGCATGGCATGGCCTCCCAGGTCGCCGAGACATTGCAACGCTGGTTCACGCCGGGCTTCATCGCCGACGGCGGCGCGGACGCGATCCGCGACCGGCTGCTGACGACCGATCCGCAGGCATGGAACAGCGCTTGGCAAGCGATCAGCCACATCGATACCGCGCCGCGCCTGCATGAAATCCGTCTGCGGACGCTCAGCATCGCCGGCGCGCTCGATCCGGCTTCCCCGCCGGCCACACTCGCCGAGATCGCCCGGCGCATTCCCGACGCCCGGCTCCTCGTGCTGCCGGATACGCCGCACATGATGCAGGTCGAATGCCCGCATCTGTTTGCCGACGCGATAAAGAGGTTTCTCTCGGGCGAAACGATCGGAGAGGCCGCGGCCTAGTCTTCTCCACGCACCGCAAACTGTCGGTCCGTCACCGGTGCCTGGTTACTCCGGCGCGGTTTCTGTCGATTTTCGATCAGAGAAAAGTCGACAGATTATCCCATATTGGAAGTCGTTGATTGCGCTCGGATACTGTAAGACGATGTTTGGTAAGAGAAAAACGACTATTTTTCTCAATGCGAATCCAAACGTCGCTTGACACTCCTAAGCTAAATGTCGACACTAACTCGAATTTTGATCATATCAAGGAGCACGACCAATGGCGGCTGCATCAAGTGGTCTCATCAGCGGAACCCTGGAGCATTTGCGCCGTCCGCTTGTCCGCAACATCAAGGAAGGCCAGCGCGTCCTCGTGCTCTCCGATACCGAGCATGACCCCCGCGTCTGGCAGGCGATCATGACGATCCTGGCGGATATCGGCGCCGATGCGACGCTCTGCCTCTTCCCGCGGCGTCCGGCGGACTACTACGACCCGCCGGCCGCGGTGTGCGAAGCCATGATGAAGTCCGACGTCAACATTCTCGTCTCGTCGACCGGCATGCTGCATTGCGCGGCCAGCCTGCGTTCGATGGAAGCCGGCATTCCGTCCATCTGCCTCGACGGCGGGATGCAGCTCGAATGGCTCCAGTCAGGCGCCATCACCGACGACATGAAGCAGATCGCGGTGCGCAAGCACTATGTCGGCAAGCGCGTCTTCGGCGAGGACGCCAAGATGTGCCGGGTGACCTCCAAACACGGCACCGACTTCACCTACAGCGTAGAGAACAAGATCTGGATCCCGCCGCTGCCGTCCGACAGCTTCGATCCCTACAAGATCATCAATTTCCAGAAGGACGAGAACCGGCCGGCCGGCAAGCTCTATTATTATCTCTACCCGACCGGCGAGTTCAATGTCGCCCCGACCGAAGGCACCGGCAACGGCAAGCTGGTCATCGACCTGACGATGCACCATCTCGGCCGCCTCAGCAGCCCGATCGAGCTGACCGTGAAGGACGGCCGCGTCACCGACATCGAAGGCGGCTCGGATGCCCGCATCCTCCGCGACTTCCTCGCCACCTACGGTGACGACAACGCCTATATGTGCCCGGCCGAAGCCTCGGTCGGCGTCAACGCCAAGGCCGTCATCCGCGGCATCCAGCGCGAGGACAAGAACATCATGGGCACGCTGCATTTCGGCCTAGGCACCAATGTCGATGTCGGCGGCTCCATCATGTCGAAGATCCACATGGACGGTGTCATCCTCGAGCCGACGCTCTATGTCGACGGCGTAAAGCGCATCGACAACGGCCGTATCCTGGTTCCGATCGAAAGCGAGACCCACTAAGGAGGGCAGGGCCGGCAGGCCTTCCATTCCAGCAGCGAAGAGACGGCCTCGTCGATGACCGAAATTTTGAATCACCAGGTCAAGGGTGGGGACCGTGATCTTGCGCTGCTCCTGATCCATCCGCTTGGCGCCGATCTCAGCTTCTGGGACGATTTCGTGGAAAAGATCGGCGGCCGTTTCACCACGGTCGCCTGCGACCTGAGGTGCAGCGGCAAGTCGTTCGCAACGGCGGAACCGCCGTCCCTTGCCGATTATGCCGGCGATCTCGAAGCCCTGCGCTTGCATCTCGGTATCCGGCGTGTCGTCCCGGTCGGCTGCGCGGTCGGCACCATGGCTGCCGCCGCCTATGCCGGCGGCTATCCTGCGTCGACCGCCGCCCTTGTCCTCGCCAACCCGACCCCGCGCAGTTCGCCGCAGGCTAGGCTTATGCTGACCGAGCGGGCCGCTGTCGTCGCACGGGACGGCATATCAGCCATATTGCCCGCCGCCGTGGAGCGCGCCTTCCTCAGCCAGCCGATGGATGCGCGCTACGACCGCTACTACCGCAAGTTCGAGGCTCAGGACGCACGCGCCTATGCGCTGTCGACGCTCAGCGCGGCGAACGCCGATGCGACCGATTGCCTGAAAGCCGTCCGTTGCCCCACCCTGCTCGTCGCCGGGCGCTACGATGTCCTGCTGCCGCTGGAAAATGCCCGCGCCGTTCAAGCGCTCCTGCCGCAAAGCGAGTTGCTGATCGCCGAGGACGCCGCACACTTCGTACCGTATCAAAGTGCGGACTATTTCGCGGAGACAGTCTGCGAGTGGCTCCGTCGCAAAGATTGAGGGCGACGGCAAAAGCGCCGAAGCGACCAGCCTGCCGGGTGTTGCCATCGGCCCCGTTGGCGTCCACTCCGTGCGGATGCCGCAGGCTCGCTCAGACTTGACAGAAAAAAGCGAAGATCGTCAAAAAAGCGAGCCATGCACCATCATGGCCATTTGACACAAACGCGTCGTCCGATGGAGATTATCTTGACGGAAGCGCGAAGCGTTTTCCACGCCAAATGCCAATCGGGACGATTATGGGCAAATATCGAGACCACCGCGAGCCACGCCGGCGCCGCCACGACGACGATTCCGCTTCCTTTTCGGAGAGGCCCTCCGAGCCGAGCTACTTTCAGCGGCCGCGCGCTGCGAGCGTCGAGACTGTCGACGCCGAGGTGATGTGGTTCAACGCCACCAAAGGCTTCGGGTTCGTCAAGGTGTCGGACGGCACGGAAGCCTATCTGCACATCCGCGTGCTGGAGGCGGCCGGAAGCAGCGGTGTTTCCGAGGGAACGCGTCTCAAGGTCGCGGTCGAAGACGGTCCAAGGGGCCGTCAGGTCTCACAGGTGATGGAGGTCGCCGAGGAGATCGCGAAAGCGCCAGCGCGCCATGCGGGAGGGGCCGTGGCTGGACCGGAAGCGCAGGGGGAGAGCGAGGGCACGGTGAAGTGGTACAATTCCGAGAAGGGATTCGGTTTCATCTCGCCGGAAAATGGGGGGAAGGATATTTTCGTTCACGCCACTGCACTGACCCGCTCGGGGCTTACGGCGCTGGCAGAGGGGCAGAAGGTGCTGGTCGAATGCGGGCAGGGCAAGAAAGGCCCGGAAGTTCGCAGCATTCGCCTCGCCTAGAGGCCCCTGCGTTGACCATGGGCGGGAACCGCTGCCGCTAGCCAAGAAAAAGCCCGCTGCCGGGAGGAGGTGGCAGCGGGCTCGATTTGATTGCGGCGAGGGAGGAGGTTCGCCGCTTTCAGCGTCGGCATCGCATCTGGGAGGAGTAGATGGCCGACAAGAGGGATAATACCGACAGTCCTGCATATTGCAATGCACAAAATATGTATCGCATGTGCGAAGACGTTACCTCGGCCGCGTTTCGATACGGCCATGTCGATGACGGCTTGTAAGCGCCGTCTCGGCCATCGCGTGGAGGCGTAAGCCCTACCGCGACCGACCGCACAGTGGCCGGGCGCGAGCTCTAGACCGGAGGCCAGGGGCCATGATCTGCTGGTGGGCGTCTGGCTCCGCGCCGCACGGCACGCCGAAAAGCGGGAATTTCTGCTGCGGGCCGCGTGCCACGATGCCCGAGGCGCCGAAGCCGAAGAACTCGATCCGGTTGGCATTTTCGAGGATGGCGACGGCGCGTCCGATCGCTGCCGGGTCGAGGTGATTGCGGACCCAGTCGAGACTGGTGATCGTGTAGTCGAAGAACTTTTCCGCGACCTCCGCCGGCCTCAGGCGATCGTGTAGCCGCCGTCGATCACGAGATTGGCTCCGTTGACCATGGCCGCGGCGCCGCTGGCGAGATAGAGCACCGAGGCGGCGATCTCCCACGGCTTGGCGAAGCGGCGGGTGGGGATCGCGGCGCGGGCGCGCTCGCCCTTCTCTCCGGCCCAGCCGGTCAGGCCGAGTTCGGTCTCCACCACTGTCGGCGAAACGGCGTTGACGGTGACGCCTCGCGGTCCCCATTCCAGCGCCATGCAATTGGTCATTCCGACGATGCCGGCCTTGCTGGCGCAATAGGCGACGTGCCCTTCGATGCCGATCAGCGCAGCCTGGGAAGCCAGGTTGATGATGCGTCCCGACTTGCGTTCGAGCATGTCCGGCGCGACCGCGCGCGCCACCAGGAAGGGGCCCTTGAGATTGATGTCGAGCGTCCGGTCCCACTCGGACGTCGGATAGCTCTCCGCCGGGGCGAGGGGGCCGATGCCGGCATTGTTCACCAGTATGTCGATCTGGCCGAAGGCCGCCTTCACCGCCGCGACCATCGTCTCGATGCCGGGCTCGTCCCTGACGTCGACGACATGTCCGAGATGCCGGCTGCCCAGATCGGCGGCGACGGCAATCACGTTCGGATCGCGGTCGGTCAGCGCAACGCGCGCGCCCTTGCCGGCAAAGGCTTCGGCGATGGCCCGGCCGATGCCGGTGGCGGCGCCGGTGATCAGAACGGTCTTGCCGGAGAAGTCGAGCATATCTGAAATCGGTTCGGTCATGGTCAGAACTCCTGTCGCGTGTGGGTGATCGTCATTTCTTGCAGCATGACATTCTGCGGCAGTTGGTAGGCGAACAACATAGTGTGCGCGACGTCGTTGGCATCGATGCCGCCGTCCATCGCCTCGCGACCCTTGTTCCAGAATTCATAGGCGTTGGCGTAGGTGATCGTCTTGTCGATTTCCGACTTGGTGACGCCGGGCGAGATGACCATGACGCGGACATGGTAGGCCGACATGGTCTGGCGTATGCCTTCCGACACGGCGTGCACAAAATGCTTGATGCCGTCATAGACGTCGTGGTGTGGATAGACCTTGCGGCCGGCGATGGACGACAGATTGATGATCGTCCCGCGCCGGCGCGCCTTCATCCCCGGCGCCACCGCATGCATGCCGTTGAGCACGCCCAGGCAGTTGATGTCGATCAGGTCGCGCCATTGCTCGGGGTCCTGTTCGTCGAGCCGGGCCAGGCGCGAGATGCCGGCATTGTTGATAAGAGAATCGACCGGGCCGAACACCAATGCGGCCGTGCTCGTCGTCGCCCACAAGGCGGTCGAATTCATCACTGGACGCGCCCGCCGCAAACGCGCAGTTCTAGCCAACCAGATCGAGCCCTCGCGGCTCAAGTCAGCATAGGACACCGACGATGCCCCCGATGAAGGCCGATCCCAATCCGCGCATGCCCTACCAGCTTCCGATGCCCCGGGAGACGCTGGCGGACATCGTCATTCCCGACGCCATCCCCTCGGACGACCGCGTCTGGGTGCCGCAGGGCGAGAACGTCTGGTTCCGGCCGCTCTGCCTGAACCGCTCGCAGGGCTACTGGATGAACCTGCTCAAGGTGCGCAAGTCCGGCGTGCTCAGCCGTCACCGGCATCCGCAGGCGGTGCACGGTTTCGTGCTGAAGGGACGCTGGCATTATCTGGAGCATGACTGGGTCGCCACTGAAGGCGGCTACGTCTTCGAGCCGCCGGGCGAGACCCACACGCTGGTCGTTCCGGATGACGTCGAGGAGATGATCACCTTCTTCCAGGTCAACGGCATCATGTACTACGTCGACGCCTTCGGCGAGCCCCTCGGCTTCGAGGACGTGTTCACCAAGATAGACATGTGCCGCGCGCATTACGCGAAGGTCGGATTGGGCGAGGACTACGTTGACCAGTTCATCCGCTAACATGTTCTCCAACGCGGCGGACCATCTGCGCCCCGGTCTCTTCCAAGGCCGCCAGGTGCTGATCACCGGCGGGACGTCGGGCATCGGCGCGGCGATCGGCGAGGCATTCCTGAAGCTCGGAGCCGCCGTCCTCGCGACCGGCGTGACCGAAGCGGAGGTCGAGGCGGCCAGGGCGCAGCCCGGTCTGGCCGGCGCCGGCTTCACCACGCTCGACGTTCGCAACGGCAAAGCTGTCGTCGAGACGGTCGCCGCCTTGCCGCGCCTCGACCATGTCGTGAATTGCGCGGGCGTCATTCGCCGCAATGCCGAACTGGACCCGGACGTCTTCGCCGACGTGGTGGACATCAACCTCAACGGCTCCATGCGCGTCTGCGCCGCGGCGCGGCCCCGGCTGGCCGAAAGCGGCGGCACCATCGTCAACACGGCATCCATGCTGGCGTTCTTCGGCGGCGGGCTGGTTCCCGGTTACTCCGCATCCAAGGGCGGCATCGCGCAACTCACGAAATCGCTGGCGATCGCTTATGCGGCCGACGGAATCCGGGTCAACGCCATCGCTCCCGGCTGGATCGCCACGCCGCTCACCAAGGCGCTGCGCGAGGATCCGGCGCGCGACGCCGCGATCACCGGCCGCACCGCCATGAAGCGCTGGGGCGAGCCGTCCGAGATCGCCGGCGGCGTGCTCTTCTTGTCGTCTCCGCTCGCCAGTTTTGTCACCGGCGCCGTGCTGGTGATCGACGGCGGCTATCTCATCACGTGAGGGTTTCATGAAGGCTGTTGTCGTTGCCGATGCCGAGGCCCGGCTTTCCCTGGTAGCTGGAGACGGTCCTGCGTAGCTTCGGCGCGATCACGGACTTGAGAGACGCTTCCAGACAGGTCCGCCATCGTCTAGAGAGCGTCGGCAGTCGTGTTTCGCGATGATGAGGAGAGAGGGCAGCGATGGCGGGGGATGCAGCGCGTTGGGTCGGGATCGAAGGCCCGAGATTCGTAGAGCGTGCGGCGCATCGGCATTGGCTGCTCGGACAAGCCACCGCGCTGCTCGATTTCTTCAGCCGCAACCTGTTCAACCCATCCGGCGGGTTCTTTCCGCTTGATGATTTTGGCCGCCCCCTGCCGCCAAAACCCGGCCATGCGGGGGCGGAGCGGCAGATCCACGACACGACGCGGATGGTGCATTGTTACGCCATCGCCCACATGCTCGGTCTGCCCGGCGCCGACCGCATCATCGATCACGGCATGGCGTTTCTTTGGCAGCGCCACCGCGATCAGCAGGCGGGCGGCTATTTCTGGGGCGTCGACGACGAACGGCCGACCAACGCCACCAAGCAGGCCTACGGACACGGCTTCGTGCTGCTGGCCGCCTCGTCGGCCAAGGTCGTCGGACATCCCGATGCGGACCGGCTCCTCGCCGACATCACCGAAGTGCTGCACACCCGCTTCTGGGACAAGACCGTCGGCGCGACGACCGAGGAATATGCCGCCGACTGGCAGCCGCTCGGCGACTATCGTGGCCAGAACTCCAACATGCATCTGACCGAGGCGACGATGGCCGCCTTCGAGGCGACCGGCGACCGCACCTATCTCGACATGGCCGAAAGCATCGCTTCGCTGATCATCGGCCGGCATGCGCGCGAGCAGGGCTGGCGCGTCGCCGAACATTTCGACAGCAACTGGCAGGTCGACCGCAACTACGTCGGGGATCCGATGTTCCGGCCGTCGGGCACGACGCCCGGGCACGCGCTGGAATGGAGCCGCCTGCTCGTTCAGCTCTGGGAACTCGGCGGCCGCAAGCATGGCTGGATGAAAGAGGCGGCGAAGCAACTCTTCCTCACCACCACGGCGATCGGCTGGGACCGCGAGACCGGCGGGTTTTATTATACGCTCGATTGGGACGACCGCCCGGACCAATCCGACCGCTTCTGGTGGCCCTGCGCGGAAGGCATCGGCGCGGCGGCCGTGCTGGGGTCTGTGGACGAGGATCCGCGCTTCGAGGAGTGGTATCGCCGCGTCTGGGGTTTCGTGACCGATCATTTCATCGATCATGAACGCGGCGGCTGGTATCCGGAGCTGAACAGCGAATTGAAGCCTATAAGCCGGGTCTTCGTCGGCAAGCCCGATCTCTACCATGCCTTCCAGGCGTGCCTGATCCCGCTCGTGCCGCCGATCGGCAGCGTCACCCGCGGCTTGCGCGGGAACGGATCAGTGACTTTGCTTGGCGGACGCTGAGGTCAGCGCTTCGCCGAGCCACTCCCGCAGCGATTCGGCGTCGACCTTTTTCTTCGTCGTATCCACGGTCTGCACCGGTCCGAACCGCATCGGATCAGCACGGGCAGCGAGTGCGATCAACTCCGGGACGTAATCGGCGCCGGGATGGCCGGGCAGGCGCTTGCCGACGCGGGCGCCATAACGCGCGCCGATCAACTCTGGAGGCGCTGCGCACCAGATTTCGGCAATTGCATCGACTTCGGATTTGGCGATCAGCTCCGCCAGCAATTCGCGCGGCTGGAAGCCGAACCAGGCATCCATGATGAAAGTCGTACCCGCCGGGGCAGCGGCGAGGACCGAAAACATCGCCTTCAGGCTCGCCCGGCCGAGCTTGCGGTTGAACGGCCGGTCGACGCCTTCGATCTCTTCGAGGAACGGGTTCTTCACCGTGTCGAGCGACAGCAACGGCCAGCCGGTCGCTTCAGCCAGTTTTTTCGCGACCCGGCTCTTGCCGCTTGCCGGCACGCCGTTGACCATCACCAGCCGCTTGCTGGCGGGCGTCGCCGCCCGCAGCCCCGCGATGCCGGCGCCGATCACGCCGGCGTCGTCGCCGAGCATGGCAGGCGCCAGGTGCGTTTTGAACCACGACTTCGTCTCCGGCACTGCGGCAAGTGCTGCGCAGGCGGCTTCGCCAAGGCCGCCGCCGAGCACGACGATTTCAGGATCGAGGGTCGTCACCAGATTGTCGATGGCGAGGCGCAGCGGCGCCGCCCAGGCATGCAGGATTTTCGTGGCGGCCGCGTCGCCCTGGTCCCGGCGCGAAAGCAGTTCCGCCGCCGTCGTGCCGGGGGGAAGGCCTGCCTCGGCGATGTGCCGGCCGAGCGCGGTGCCCGAACTCGTAGTCTCGACGCAGCCCCGCTTGCCGCAGGCGCAAGTCAGCCCATGCGGATCGATGCCGATGTGGCCGAGCTGGCCTGCCGTCGCCCGGCCGCGCACCACCCGCCCGGCCTCGATCGCCGCGCCGCCGATGCCCGTGCCGATGGTCAGCATGACGACGTTTTGAAGCCCCTTCGCCGCGCCGAACGCGGCTTCCGCCACCAGTGCCATCGTGCAGTCGTTGTCGACCGTCACCGCACGTCCGAAACGCTCCTCGATCCGCTCGGCCAGGGCCACCCCGGAGAGATTGACGAACCCGCCCGAGAACACGCGGCGGCTGGCGAAATCGACCCGGCCGGGGACGCCGATGCCGATTGCAGACGCCGTGGGGGTGTCCAGTCCGGCAATCAACTCCCCGATCCGTTCGAGCACGACTTGCGGATCGGGCGAACTCGCCGCCCTGGCGCGTTTCAGGATCACGCCGTCGTCCGTAACCAGCGCCGCACGAAGATGTGTGCCGCCGATGTCGACGCCAATCGCGCTCCTGCTCATGGCGGCTGGATCAGGCGACTTTCACGGCCGGCGCGCGATGCCGGGCGATCACTGCCTGAATCTCGCGCAGCCGCGGCACGGCGACCGTCTCCAGCCGCTGCCGGGTGACGGCGCGGTCGAGCGAGATGCAGTCCTTCCAGAGCGAGCGGCCGGCGATCACGCCCGAAGCGCCGTTCGCCATGGCGATGTCGACCTGGCCGAGGAAAGTCTCATGGTTGACGCCGGCCGACAGCACCGCCCACGGCACGTCACCGGACATTTCCGTCACCGCCGCGCAGGACTCGGCGGAACCGGGATAGGGGATTTTCAGCACCTTCGCACCATGCTCGAGGCAGATCTTCGAGCCGCCCTGGATCAACTCCGGTATCTTGGCCGCATAGGCTTCGGGGCTCTCGCCTTCCAGCGCATAGGTCAGGAACTCGACCACCAGCAGCAGGTCTTCCCTGACGAAATCGGCGACGACCTGGTCGAGGATGGCGATGTTATGGGTGTTGGCGGCCGGCGTGTCGGAGCGCAGATAGACCATGATCTTGCCGCCGGTGCCGCCAAGCTCGCGCACGCGCCGCGCCGTGATGCCATCGACGAGCTTCGACAACCTGTAGCCTTCCGGCGTGGTGTCCCAGCCGGAGGCGTCGATGCCGATCAGCAGCGCCGTGCCACGGTCGATCAGGCCCTTGTCGACGAGGTTCGGCACCGCGCAGACCGGATCGACGAGCACGCAGGACGCCTTGCTTGCTAGATACCGGGTGATATCGGCCTTGATGTCGCCCAGCATGTCGTTGCTGATCTTGGCCTGCTCGTCCTTGTCGCTGGTGAGCAAGGATCGCATGCTGCCGCGCTGGTCGCAGGCGATCACCATCATGGCGCCGTCGCTGCCGCAAATCTGGTGGTAGCCGCGCAGTTCGGCCGTGGTCATGCGTGCCATGGGCGTTTTCTTCCGTCTTTGATGTTCACGCACCGTCAATCCTTGGCATAATCGCCCGGGGATTGGTCATTGCGTCGCGATCTCGTTGGTATTAGTATGTAACATATTGCTGAAAGGAATTGCAAGCTGCGTCCTCAACCCACATCGGATTTAAATTCGCGCGCCACGCTGCATGCCGTCGCCAAGCTGCACTACGAGGGCGAAATGAGCCAGGTCGATATCGCCAAGCGTCTCGGCGTATCGACCGCGACGATTTCGCGGCTTCTGCAGCGGGCGCGTGCCGAAGGCATCGTGCGCATCGAGATTCGTGACCTCGCCGCCCCCGAGGCGCTGACGGGCGATCTGATCGACAAACTCGGGCTGAAGCGCGCCGCCGTGGTCGAGGCGCCGAGCGCCGGCATTCTCGGGGCACTGTCGGAGCCACTGGGAGCCATGCTGCTTCAGGCCGGGCTGCCTGCCGGTTCGGTCCTGGCAATAGGTTGGGGGAGGGCGGTGCGCGCCGTGGTCGAGGCCGGCCTGCCGGCAATCCCGGGCGTGCTCGTCGTTCCGGCCACTGGCGGCATGCAGCAGCATGCGCCACATTTCCAGGTCAACGAGTTCGTCCGGCTGGCTGCCGAGCAGACGGGCGGGGTGCCGCATTTCGTCCACGCGCCCTATCTCCCCTCGTCCGGCTCGCGTGACGCCTTCCTTGCCGATCCGGTCATCGCCGACAGCGTCGCCCTTTGGGATCGTATCGACGTGGCGGTCGTCGGCGTCGGACTGCCGCATGCGGCGAACACCCCTGACGCAAGTGCGGCGACCGCGAGCGAGCAGGCGCTGGTCGGCGCGGCGGGCGATGTCATCCGCCACTACTTCGATGCTGCCGGTCGGCTTATCGACTGGGAGGGCGAGAACCGCATGATCGCCGCGTCGCCCGCACAGCTTCGGCGCGCGCCGCTGGTGGTCGGCGTCGCTGTCGGCGAGAACAAGGCCGGGGCAATCATTGGCGCGGCGCGTGCCGGCCTGATCTCGGCGCTCGTCACCGACACACGCACGGCTGAAGCGGTGATCGATCGGGCGTAAGCGATGTGCCTCGAATTTTTCTTCGCGGAAAAATTCAGATTTCCGCGCACAAAACTATTGACAGCCGGGCGACCTCGGCATGTTATTTGAACGAGGCAGAGGAGCGAGACAGGGAGGGGTTTTGCGCGCACGCCGGGCGTCGCGCAGCGTTGACAGCAGCACGAGCGAGGGTGTTGGCGGCTTTGTATCAACCGCATCATTTTGGCGCCGATCTTCTCGTGAAATTGTTTTCAGCAAAAAATTACTTGACGAAAGACCAAGTCGACCCAATCATATGTCCATTGAGCGAACGGGTTCGAGGCTCAGTGAAGGATTTATCAGAACAGCTCATCAGGGAGGAAACCATGGAGCGTCGTTCAATTCTGAAGGCCACCGCGTTGATAGGCGTTGCCGCTGCAATCGGGCTGGGAACAGCCTCGGCCAACGCGCAGGACAAGAAATACACCATCGCCCTCATTCCGGGCCTGACCACCGATGCCTTCTACATCACCATGCGCAAGGGCGCGCAGGCCGCCGCCGACGCGCTCGGCGTCGAACTGGTGTTCCAGGGTGCGCCAGACTTCAACCCCGTCACCCAGGTTCCCGTGCTCGACGCCGTGATCGCCAAGAAGCCTTCGGCAATCCTCATCGCGCCGACCGACAAGACCCAGTTAGTGGAGCCGCTGCGCAAGGCGAACGAGGCCGGCATTCCGGTGATCACCGTCGACACCTTCATCGGCACCGGCATGTACCAGACCGGCGCTGGCGACGCCGACTTCCCGCTCTCCTACATCGCTTCGGACAACGTGCTCGGCGGCAAGATGGCCGCCCGCGCGCTGGCCGCCGCGATCGGCGGCGAGGGCAAGGTCTATGTGTCCAACGTCAAGCCGGGCATCTCGACCACCGACCAGCGCGAGGAAGGCTTCAAGGCCGCGATGGCCGCGGAATTCCCGAAGGTCACCGTGCTCGAGACGCAGTTCAACGACAACGACGCCAACAAGGCGGCAAGCCAGTTGCAGGCGGTGTTCGCCCGCAATTCCGACCTGAAGGGCGTGTTCGGCGCGAACCTATTCTCGGCGCTCGGCGCCGGCAACGGCGTGCAGCAGGCGGGCCAGACCGGCAACATCCGGGTCGTTGCCTTCGACGCGCCGACCTCGATCGTCGACAACATCAACACCGGCCTCGTCGACGTGGCGATCGCCCAGCATCCGGCCGAGATCGGTTACTACGGCGTGGTGTCTGCCTTCGCGCATCTGAGCGGCCAATCCATTCCGGTCGCCATCGGCACGGGCTTCACCGTAATCGACAAGACCAACGTCGCCGATCCGAACGTCGCCAAATACGTCTATTCCGATTGAGCGCGAGCCGGCTCCCCGGGCATTTCCGGGGAGCCGATCTTCTTCGCATGACCCATTCTTGCGAGCCAGCCTCTGGGCTGCCGCCGAGCAGGTGCAGCCATGACGACAAGCAAGGCCGGCGTGTCGGCCGTTGATACGCATCCAAAGCCGCAGGCCGACCATGCCGATCGCGCTAAGACGGTGGTGCAGCGCATCGCCGACCTGCGCGCCTGGCTGTTCCTTCTGGCGCTCATCCTTGTCTTCGAGGCCTGGGCCAGGTTCGATTTCGGCGGCACGTTCATCTTCAATCCGTTCAATGTGCAGTCGATCGCCATCTTTGCCGTCGCGCCGCTGCTGCTGGCGATGGGGCAGACCTTCGTCATCATTTCCGGCGGCATCGATCTTTCGCTCGGTTTCATCATGGGCCTCGCGGCCGTGGTCGCCGCCCATGTCATCAACGCCGTGACGCCGTCGCTCGGCATGCCGGTCGCCGTGCTGCTCGGCTTCCTGATCGCCGTTCTGGTCGCGGGTATCCCCGGCGTCATCAACGGCCTGCTCGTCTCGCGGCTGCGCGTCCCACCCTTCATCGGCACGCTCGGCATGTTCGGCGTGGCGCGCGGGGTGGCGTTCCTGCTGGCCGGCGGCACGACTGTGCCGGTCAACAACTCGTTTTTCGCGCTGATCGGCAACGGCCGCGTCCTCGGCGTGCCCTACATCATCATCATCACGGCGGTGTTCGTGCTGATCATGCATTATGTGCTCAGCCAGACACGCTTCGGCCAGCATAATTACGCCATTGGCGCCAATGTGCAGGCGGCGCGGCGCGCCGGCATCGACATCAAGTCGCATCTGCTCCGGCTTTATATCCTGTCGGCCGGCTGCGCGGGGCTGGCCGGCGTGCTCTATTCGGCGCGCTTCAATGCGGGTGCGGCGCAAGCAGGCGAGCCGCTGCTGCTCGATTGCGTCGCCGCGGTGGTGATCGGCGGCGCCAGCCTGTTCGGCGGCTCCGGCACCATTTTGGGCACGGTCGCCGGCGCCTTCGTCATCGCGGTCATCCAGTACGGCCTGGTCTTCGTCAATGTCGAGCCGTTCTGGCAGTTCATCAGCGTCGGCGTCGTCATCATCATCTCGGTGCTGATCGACCAGGCGCAGCGTCGCTTCAGCGGAGGTCGGGTGGATGAATAACGCGGCCCTGCCCCTTCTCGAGATCAACGATCTCTCGAAACATTTCGGCGCGGTGCAGGCGCTGCGTGACTTCTCCATGGTCGTGCGCCCCGGCGAGGTCGTGGCGCTTGCCGGCGACAATGGCGCCGGCAAGACGACGCTGATCAAGGCGATCTCAGGCGTTTACCGTCCGTCTTCCGGCGAAATCCGGCTCAAGGGCGAGCCAGTGAGCTTCTCGACGCCTCAGGAAGCGCGCGACCGGGGCATCGAGACGATCTACCAGGATCTTGCGCTCGCCGACAATCTGTCGATCGGGGCGAACATTTTCCTCGGGCGCGAGCCGATGAAGAAGGCGTTCGGCTTCCTGCCGGTACTGGACCGCAAGAGGATGGCCGATGCGGCGCGCGACACCATGGCGCTGCTCGATTTCCACGTCTCGCGCATGGAAGCGCCGGTCAGCAACTTTTCCGGCGGCCAGCGCCAGGCGGTGGCCATCGGCCGCGCCGTCTACTGGAACGCGCAGATTCTGATCATGGACGAGCCGACCGCCGCGCTCGGCGTACCCGAGCAGCGCAAGGTCATCTCGCTGATCCACCAGCTCAAGGCGCAGGGGCGCGGGGTGATCTTCATCTCCCACAATCTGCAGGACATTTTCGCTGTGTCGGACCGCATCATCGTGCTGCGCCGCGGCGTCACCGCCGGCGAGCGCAAAATCTCCGAGACGACGCATGACGAGGTGGTCAAGCTCATGGTCGGCGGCTGAGGCCGCTTGGAGACAGTTACTCAGGCGGAAGAGCGCAGGACGAGATCGGCGTTGACCAGAACATGTGCGCCGTGCGCGCGCGGCTCGTCGAAGACCCGCGATGTGTCGATGCGCGAGAGCAGAAGGTTGATCGCCAGCCTGCCCATCTCGGCCGTGTTCTGCTGCACGGTCGTCAGAGGCGGCCAGATGTATTCGGACAGGGGCTGATTGTCGTGGCCTGCTACTCTCAGATCGCAATCGGGCGTGATGCCGACTTTCCTGCCGGCCTGGTTTACGGCGGCAAGCACGCCGAAGGCGACGCGGTCGTTGCCGCACAGCACGATGCCGGTCGGAAAGCCGCCCTCGCGCAGGATGCGGTTCGTCTCGTCGAAGGCGTAGCGCTCGAAATCCCAGGTCGTCGAATGCTGAACCGGAATCACCTCCGGCTCCAGCCCCCGCCGCCGCATCGTCGCGACATAGCTTTCCCGCCGCCCGCGCGCATTGGAATTGACCCAGGGCATGTCGAAATAGCACGGCCGGTCGCCGAGCCGGGTCAGATAGTCGGTGATAAGCGCCATCGACTGCTCGTTGTTGGTGCCGACGAAGGCCTCCTCCTCGTCGAAGGGCGCGTCGATGAAGACCACCGGGATGTTGCGCGCCAGCGTCTTGACCTTGCTGCGATGCGCGGCGTCTCCCCCCACCGGCACCATGATGACGCCCGCGGCGTTCAGCGAGGTCAGCGTCTCCAGCGCCTCGGCTTCCAGCTCGGCCTTGCCGTCGGAAGAAAAGACAAAAGGCAGGTAGCCGCTCTCCGTGGCTTCCGTTTCGATGCGGCGGCGCAAGCCCATGTAGAAGGGGTCGAGCGAGGTCGGAAAGATCACGCCGAGAATCTTCGAGCGCCGGCGGTTGAGGTTGACGGCAAAAAGATTGGGGCGAAAGCCGGTCGCCTTCAGCCCCGCCTCGATCTTCTCGCGCACTTTCGGACGAACCGACGCGGCGTCCTGAAAATACTTCGACACCGTCGGGCGCGACAGGCCGACGCTCTCGGCGAAAGCTTCCATCGTCCGGACGGGTTTTTGCTTCATCGGCTTGCCTCGCGCTCAGTCTTCGTAACGTGCAATCTTGCCGGCCGGCAAAAACCAATTCTAATATGAGTTAGCGCGCGAAAACCAGTATGTTTACATGCATCAACAACATTTGGAAGCGCCGGCAATGAACGGGAAAGAATCGGGCTCTGGAGGGATCGGCTCGCTTGGCGAACTGCTTGTCGAGTTCGTCTGCACCGAGAAGGACAGCCACAACCGCCGCGCGGCCCCCTATGTGGGGCCGTTTGCCTCCGGCGCGCCCGGCATCTTCATCGATCAGGCGGCACGCGTCGGCGCCAGGGCGATCTTCGCTGGCGCGGTCGGCGACGACGCCTTCGGCGACGTGCTGCGCGCGCGCTTCGACGAAGCGGGCGTGTCGAATGCGCTCATCAGGACGTTTCCGGGCGTTCCGACCGGCTCAGCCTTCGTCAGCTACAATACCGACGGCAGCCGCGATTTCGTCTTCAACATCGCGCATTCCGCAGCAGCGCATTTTCCGAGGGACGCGGACGCGATCGAAACGCTGCGCGGCTTCGGGCTCGCAGCCTTTCATATCTCGGGTTCGACGCTCGGTGATCCGTCAATGGCGAAGGCCGCTCTCGGCATCTGCCGGGCGCTGCATGAAGCCGGCGTCGCCATCTCCTTCGACCCCAACATCCGCAAGGAACTGCTGACCGACCCGTCCTACATGGAGACCGTGCGGTCGCTGCTTTCGATCTCGACCTTCGTGCTGCCGAGCGTGGAAGATGCCGAGGTGCTTTTCCCCGGCGAGAGTTTTGAAACCTTCTCCCGGCGGTTTCATGCAAACGGCGCCCGCTACGTCGTGCTCAAGCGTGGCGACAAAGGCTGCATTGGCTCGGGTTCCGATGGGCCGGTCGAAGCGTTCGATGCGCACCAGGTCGATGTCGTCGACCCCACAGGTGCCGGCGACTGTTTTTGCGCTACCTTCGTTGCCCTGATTGTCTACGGGCAATTCTCATTCCGCGAGGCGCTTGAACGGGCCAATGCGGCGGGGGCACTCGCCGTCGGCAGGATCGGTCCCATGGAAGGCAACAGCACGCTCGCCGAGATCGAGACTTTCCTGGAGGGCCGCTCGTGAATGTGCTTGCTGACATCGTCAGCGCCAACCGCGCCGGCCTGCTGCGGGGCATCCCTTCCTATTGCACCGCCCATCCCGAGACCTTGAGCGCTATCTTCGCCGCCTATCGCAACGACGCAGCGCCGATCCTGATCGAGGCCACCTGCAACCAGGTCAACCAGTTCGGCGGCTACACCGGCATGAACGCGGCCGGGTTCCGCGCCTTTGTCGAGAATCTGGCAAGCCGTGAAGGTGTCGACCCGGCGCGGCTGATCCTTGGCGGCGATCATCTCGGCCCGAACCCGTGGAGGGGAGAGCCGGGCGAAGTCGCCATGACGAAGGCACGCGACATGGTCGCGGCTTATGTCGCCGCCGGCTTCACCAAGATACACCTTGATGCCTCGATCGCTTGCGCCGACGATGCAGCGCTCGACGAGGCGACGATGGCCGCGCGCGCGGCCGAGCTTTGCGCGGTGGCGGAAGCGTCCGGTGGGGCAGATCTCTGCTACGTCATCGGCACCGAGGTGCCGATTCCCGGCGGCGAGACCGAGATTCTCGACACGCTCGGCGTGACCGCGCCGGAAGCTGCCGCCCGGACATACGAACTTCACCGCGAGGCGTTCAGCGCGCGGGGCTTGCAAGCGGCGTTCGAGCGCGTCATCGGCATCGTCGTCCAGCCCGGCGTCGATTTCGGCAATGCACAGGTCTTCGCCTTCGCGCCCGAAAAAGCCGAAACCCTGTCGCGGTCGGTCGCAGCGCTGCCGGGCCTCGTCTTCGAGGCGCATTCCACCGACTACCAGCCCCAAAGAGCGCTGTCCGAACTGGTCGCCGCACATTTCGCCATTCTCAAGGTCGGGCCGGAACTCACCTTCGCCTTCCGCCAGGCGGTGACGGCGCTGGCCCATATCGAGGCCACGCTGAACCTCGCCGAGCCTTCCCGCATCCTCGACGTCATCGCTGCCGAGATGCGCGCTAACCCGCGTGACTGGCGCGCCTATGTCGCCACCGGCGACCGCGAGGCGACGATGATGCTCTACGGCCTGTCCGATCGCGTCCGCTATTATTGGCCGCGTCCTGTCGTCCAGGGCGCGCTGCAAAAACTTTACGCGAACATCGCATCCGCGCGGCCGGAGCCCGGACTGGTCGCGCAGTTCACTGGCGGTCTGGTCGAGGCACGGGGCGAGACGGCCGGCCTGCCGCGCCGCGTCATCGACGCCATGGTCGGCGATGTCGTGCGCAAATACCGCGCGGCGGCCGGGGATTGATCGAATGGCATTTTTCAGGAGGTTTTCGTGCCAGTGAAACAGGACCGGCGCCTGCGTGTCGGCGTGCTGGGCTGCGGCCCGATCGCCCAGGCGGCACATTTCGAAAGCTGCACCAAGGCACGCAACGCCGACCTCTACGCCATCTGCGACGTCGCCGACGATCTGCGCAATCGCATGGCGGCGACGCACGCGCCGCAGAAAAGCTTTGCCGACTATGACGCCATGCTCGCCGATCCCGATCTCGAGGCGGTGATCATCGCCACCTCCGACGCCTTCCACGTTCCGGCGGCGATCCGGGCGCTCGACGCCGGCAAGCACGTGCTCTGCGAAAAGCCGGTTGCGACCAGCGTCGAGGCGGTCGAGGAACTGAAGGCTGTGGTCGAGAAGAGCGGGCTCGTGCTTCAGGTCGGCCACATGAAGCGCTTCGATCCCGGCTTGCAGGCGGCCCGCGACTTCATCGACGACGGCATGGGTGCGATAGTGGCGCTGAAAGCCTGGTACTGCGACTCGACCCACCGCTATCCGATGACCGACGCCGTCCAGCCGCTGATGATCGCCAGCAAGGCGGCGAAAAAGCCCTCGGTCGACCCCAAGAGCAACCTCGATCGCTACTACATGCTCGCCCATGGCAGCCATCTCGTCGATACGGCCCGTTATTTTGCCGGCGGGATCGTTGCCGTTGACGCGCGCCAAAGCCAGCGCGGCGGCATGCGCTGCTGGTTCGTCGACGTGGAATTTTCAAACGGCGTGCTAGGCCATCTCGACCTGACGGTCGCCGTCCGCATGGATTGGCACGAGGGTTTCCAGATCTACGGCGAGAACGGGTCGATCCTCGGAAAGACTTTTAATCCCTGGTATTACAAGTCGAGCGAAGTTGATATTTTCCATGAATCCGAAGGCGGGTCGCGCCGCGTGCTCGGCGCCGACGGCCATTTCTACCGCCGCCAGCTCGAAGGTTTCGCCGATGTCATCCTCGACGGCGCGCCGATGCGTGGCGCCGACATCGATGACGGCATCGCCTCGGTGCGCGCCATGGTGGCGATCGCCCAGTCGGTGCGCAGCGGCAAGCCGATCCGCCTCGACGAAGTGTCGGGAGAGGTCTGATGCACCTCGGCATTTTTTCCAAGACGTTTCCGGGAACCGACCCGGCGACGGTTCTAGCGCAGGTCAGGGCCGCCGGTTTCGCCACGGCGCAATACAACATGGCCTGTTCCGGCCTGCCGCCCATGCCGGATGAAATTCCGCCTCAGCTTGCCGCCGCAGTTGCCGACGCCGCGAAACAAAACGACGTTTCGCTCTGCGCCGTCTCCGGCACCTACAATATGGCGCACCCCGATCCGGCGGTGCGCGCCGACGGACTGCGCCGGCTAGAAGTCATTGCCGCCGCCTGTGCCGCGATGGGGACCAGCCTCATTACGCTCTGCACCGGCACGCGCGATCCCGACGACCAGTGGCGCGGCCACCCCGACAACAGCTCGCCCGAAGCCTGGCGCGACATGCGGACCGAGATGGAAAAGGCAGTCGCGATTGCCGAGCGATACGAACTGCGGCTCGGCATCGAGCCGGAACTCGCCAACATCGTCGATAGCGCAGCAAAGGCCCGCCGGCTGCTCGACGAGATCCGCAGCCCGGCCCTCGCCATCGTCCTCGACCCGGCCAACCTGTTCGAGCGCACGGAGCTTTCGGAACAACGCCGCATCGTCGCCGAGGCCATCGACCTGCTGGCCGACCGCATCGTCATGGGCCACGCAAAGGACCGTACTGCTTCGGGCGCGTTCGCGACGGCGGGTCGGGGCGTGCTCGACTATCCCCACTATCTCGGTTGCCTTCGCGCAGCCGGCTTCGACGGCGACCTGGTGACCCACGGCCTTGCCGCGCATGAGGCTCCTGCCGTCGCGGCATTTCTCGGCGGCTTGCTGCGATGAAGTTCGACCGTCTGCGGCGCTTCGATTTCATCCGCGACGGGCTGACGCTCGCCGCCTACGATTCCGGTGGCGACGGGCTGCCCGTCGTTTTCCAGCACGGTCTCTGCGGCGATGCGCGGCAAACGGCGGAAGCCTTTCCCGACGATGCCGCCCTTCGGCTGATCACGCTGGAATGCCGTGGCCACGGCGCCTCGCAATCGGGGGAAGTGTTCTCTATCGCCACCTTTGCCGACGACGTCGCCGCCTTGATCGAACATCTCGGCCTGCCGCCCGTCGTCATCGGCGGCATCTCGATGGGTGCGGCAATCGCCAGCCGCATCGCCGTCCGGCGCCCCGAACTCGTGCGCGGACTGGTCCTTGCCCGGCCCGCCTGGGTGATTAAACCGGCGCCCAACAACATGCGGCCGAATCTGGAGATTGGCGAACTGCTCGCAAGATTGTCGGCGGACGAAGCGCGGGCGGCGTTCGAGGCAAGCTCCACGCACGCCCTGCTCGCCCGCGAGGCGCCCGACAATCTGGCCTCGCTGCTGGGCTTCTTCGACCGCCAGCCGGTTGCCGTCAGCTCGGCGCTGCTGACGGCGATTTCCGCCGACGGGCCGGGGATCGCGGAAGCCGATCTGACTGATCTCGCCATACCGACACTCGTGCTGGCGACCGGACAGGATTTCATTCACCCGCTTGGCCACGCCGAACTGCTGGCGCGGCTCATCCCGGGCGCGGTCCTGAAAGCCCTGACGCCCAAAGGCGTCGACAAGCCGGCCTATCTCGCCGATTTCCATACGGCGCTCGGCGCTTTCCTCAAGGATATCTGACCATGCCAAGCCAAAAAACCTGGCTCGACGATCTGCCGCGCGATCGCCTGCTTGCCGAATTCTCCATGTGGTCGGCCGATCTGATCCATCTTGCCGACGATCTCAAGCGCATCGAGGGTCACGCCGACGTGCTCCACATCGACGTTGCGGACGGGCATTTCGCGCCGGCGCTCCTGTTCTTCCCGGACCTTGTCTCCCGCATGCGAAAAGCTTCCGCCCTGCCGATCCATGTCCATCTGATGGTCGCCGACGCCGTTCTTCTCGATCAGGTCGACCAGTTCGCCAAGGCGGGCGCTGACCTGATCAGCGTTCATGCCGAGAACAAGAATGCCGGCGAGGCGCTGGCGCGCATCAAGGGGCATGAGCTTGCCTGCGGAATGGTGCTGCGCGTCGAGACGCCGGTTGCTGCTGCCCGGCCTTTTCTCGACCGCGTCGATTTCCTGACGCTGCTCGGTACGGCGATCGGCGTGAAAGGGCAGGGGCTCGATCCAACAGCCACCGATCGCCTGCGGGAGGCCGGCCGGTATGTGGCGGAGACCGGCAGGCGCATCGTTCTCGCCGCCGATGGCGGCACCCGCGAAAACACCGTGCCGCTGCTGCGCGGCGCGGGCGCGGAAACCGTCGTCATGGGCTCGCTGGCTTTCGGGGCGGAGGATTTGGCGGCCCGCATGCGGTGGTTGCACGCGCTCTGAACCGCGCCGAAAACCGCGAAGACCGAGCGAAATATTCTTTACGCGGGTAAAAACCTTTATTGACGAAGTGAAGGGTAGGCCATAGCGTTTGGACATTGAAGGATGCGCAAGCATCGGCAGGGGAGGAGACAGAATTATGGGACAGGATTTATCCGGCAAGGTGGTGTTGGTGACCGGCGCGAGCTCCGGCATCGGGCGGGCGATGGCGAAGACGCTGGCCGCCGAAGGTGTGAAACTCGCCCTTGTCGGGCGCTCGGCGGAGCGCCTCGATGCGGTGGCCGCCCAAGTCGGGGGGGATGCCCTGGTTTTGGCCGCCGACCTGACGAAGGCCGGCGAGGTCGACCGGGTAGTCGAGAAGACGCTTCACCGGTTCGGGCGGATCGACATCCTCCTGCCCAACGCGGGGCTCTATATTCCGGGCGACGTCGTCGACGGCAAGCCGGATGCGTGGGACGAATTGCTTTCCATCAACGTCAACAGCGTCTTCCGGCTGGTCCATGCGGTGCTTCCGGGCATGATCGAGCGCAAGGCCGGCCACATCCTCGTCACCTCATCGATTTCCGGTCACCAGGCGCTACACTGGGAGCCGGTCTATTCGGCCTCAAAACACGCCATCCAGTCCTTCGTGCATGGCCTGCGCCGCCAGGTCGCCCGGCACAACATCCGCGTTGGCGCCATTGCGCCGGGCGTCGTGCTCAACGAATTGTGGGGCTACACCGATCCGGCGGCGATCGAGGCCAAGGTGGAAAGCCGCGAGGGCCTGCGTTCGGAAGACGTCGCCGACGCCGTCCTCTACATGCTGACGCGCCCGGCCAACGTCACCATCCGCGACCTGGTCATCCTGCCGCAGAACCAGGACATCTGAGAGCCCTATGAAAATGCGTGATGGCGGGCTGCAAATGGTGGCTTTCTGCGCTTCCGGTGCTCACGTACGAAAATGTACGCTGCGCTCCGGTTCTCGAAATCCACCATTTTCGCCGCGCCCTGACACATTTTCAGAAGGGCTCTAAACCCTTGGAGCCGTTCGACTACGTCATCGTCGGCGCCGGGCCGGCCGGTTGCGTGCTCGCCAACCGGCTGACGGAAGACCCGGCCGTCCGCGTCGCGCTGGTCGAGGCGGGACCGGACCGCAACGCGCGCAAAGCCATCGTGCGCATTCCGCTCGCCATGGTCACCTTCATGGCGCCGGCTCTGGCCTTTCTCGGCGGGCCGAAATTCATGTCGTGGTTCGAGACTGAGCCGGAGCCGGGCCTGCAAGGCCGGTCGATAGCCCTGCCTCGCGGCAAGGGTACGGGAGGAAGCAGCAACGTCAACGGCCAGATCTTCATGCGCGGCCAGCGTGAGGATTTCGACGGCTGGCGGGATGGCGGCTGTCCCGGCTGGGGTTTTGACGATCTCCTGCCCTATTTCCGCAAGCTGGAGCGTTTTGAACTGCTGGCAGAGCCGCGCTCCGGCAATCACATCCGCTTCGGCAAGCGTCCGCTTTCCGAGCAGATCGACGCAGCCTTCCATGGCACTGACGGACCGCTCAACATCGCGCCGCTGCGGAGCGTGAACCCAATGGCGCACGCCTATCTCGAAGCGGCGCAGCTTGCCGGTCACGAGCTCAATCCGGATTTCAACGGTGCAAGTCAGAATGGCGTCGGCCTCTACACCTTCACGCAGAAGAACGGGCAGCGGGTGACTGCCGAAGGCGCCTATCTCGATCCCGTCCGCCATCGGTCGAACCTGACGATCATTCCGGACACGCAGGTTACCAAAGTGCGGTTCGAGGGCCAGACGGCGACCGGCGTCGCCTGGAAGCGCGGCGGCGAAACGGGCACGATTGCCGCCCGGGAAACAATCCTGGCGACCGGCGCCTTCGTTTCCCCGCAACTGCTGATGCTGTCGGGCGTCGGCAAGGCGCGAGAGTTGGCAAGACATGGCATTCCGCTGGTGCGGGATCTGCCCGGCGTCGGCGAGAATCTTCAGGACCATCTGGATGTGACGCTGGAATACCGGGCAAAGTCGACCGCGCCCTACGGCATCTCCTGGAGGGCGCTGCCGCGCAACGTCCTGCATGTGCTCGACTGGATTATTCGCAAACGTGGGTTGTTTTCCTCCACGACGGGCGAAGGCGGTGGCTTCATCTCCACCGATCCGAAAAGCGATCGGCCCGACATCCAGCTTTTCTTCTGCACCGGACGAGCCAACACGCAGGCCGCCTCGGGTTTCACCGGCCACGGTTTTCTCATGCATATCTGCCAGCTCAGGCCGGGCAGCATCGGCCGCGTTGCGTTGAAAAGCGCGGATCCCGACGAGCGGCCGTCGATCCTCTACAATTTCTTCCGCGGCGAAAGCACGATGGATACGCTGCGCGCCGGCATCCGGCTGGCGCGCAAGATCATGGCGCAAAAACCCTTCGCGCCGCATCTCGACGCAGAGGTCGATCCTGGTCCCGAGGTGGAAAGCGACGGCGCGCTCGACGCCTTCATCCGCCAGAGCGTCGGCACGCTGTTCCACCCAGTCGGCACCTGCGCCATGGGGCAAGGACCGGAGGCGGTGGTGGACCCGCAAACGCTACGCGTGCACGGCGTCAACGGCTTGCGCGTGGTCGATGCCTCGATCATGCCGACGATCGTCTCGGCCAACACCGTCGCCGCCACCTATTGCCTCGCGGAAAAGGGCGCCGACCTGATCAAACAGGAGCGGACCGCCAGGCAGCGGGCCGCTTAGCGATCTGTCCTGTCGGGGAGCTTATCCAGGCGATTCGAGACTGCCAGCCCGTCGGAACCAACCGGGTGGAATGGCAAGAGGCAACCGATGTCAGGTCGAGGAATAGGGTGAGAGCAGGCTCTTTGTCTCGTCGACCAGCAACGGCTTGGTCACCGAAGCAAATGCGCGTTGGGAACAACTTGGCCTGGGATTGGCCACCGGCTACGAGATTCAGGTCAATCTCGTGAAAGGCATCTGCCTGCACGAGCACAATATCGACCACATCGCGCATCTCGGGCCGTCGGCCGCCGCGGGCATCGGCGCGGCTCTCGGCCTGCCGGTCGAGACGACCTACCAGGCCGTGCAGCAGGCGCCGCATGTCACGACGACGACGCGGCAGTCCCGCAAGGGCGAGATTTCAAGCTGGAAGGCCTACGCGCCGGCCTTCGCCGGCAAGATGGCGGTCGAGGCCGTCGACCGCGTCATGCGTGGCGAAGGTGCGCCGTCGCCCGCATGGGAGGGCGAGGACGGTTTCATCGCCTGGCTGCTTTCCGGTTCCGCCGCAAAGTACGCCGTACCGCTGCCTGAAAAGGGCGAGGCCAAGCGTGCCATCATGGACACCTATACCAAGGAGCATTCGGCCGAGTACCAGAGCCAGGCGCTCATCGACCTGGCACGCCGCATGGGTCCCAGGATCGCCGATCTCTCCCAGGTGAAGGACATCGTCATCCAGACGAGCCACCACACCCACTACGTGATCGGCACCGGCGCCAACGATCCACAGAAGATGGACCCGAAGGCGAGCCGGGAGACGCTCGATCATTCTATCATGTACATCTTCGCCGTCGCCCTGGAGGACGGCGGCTGGCACCACGAGCGCTCCTATGCGCCGGAGCGTGCCAGGCGCCCCGAAACCGTCGCGCTCTGGCACAAGATCAGGACCGTCGAGGATCCGGCCTGGACCGAGCGCTACCACAGCCATGATCCGAAACAGAAGGCGTTCGGTGGCCGCGTCGTCGTCACGCTGCACGACGGAACCGTGATCGAGGACGAACTGGCGGTGGCCGACGCGCATCCTCTCGGCGCGCGGTCCTTCACCCCACCCGACTACGTGAAGAAGTTCCGCACGCTGGCCGAAGGCATCGTCGCACAGCCCGAGCAGGATCGCTTCCTCGCGACCGTGGAACGGCTGCTTGAGCTGAAACCGGCCGAGCTGGCCGGCCTGACCTTCACGGTGGGGCTGGAGAAGCTTGGCCCGGCCGCGGCTTCCGGCGTCTTCGACTGGAAGCGCGATTGAGGGAGGATGACATGATCGCACCAAAGCCGAAGAAGTCCGTCGCGCTGTCCGGCGTGATCGCCGGCAACACGGCGCTGTGCACGGTGGGGCGCACCGGCAACGATCTGCACTATCGCGGCTACGACATTCTCGACGTGGCCGAGACCTGCGAGTTCGAGGAAATTGCCCATCTCCTTGTCCATGGCACGTTGCCGACCGCTGCCGAACTGGCCGCGTACAAGGCGAAGCTCAAGGCACTGCGCGGGCTGCCGCAGGCCGTCAAGCACACGCTGGAATTGCTGCCGGCCGCAACGCATCCGATGGACGTGCTGCGTTCGGGCGTCTCGGCACTCGGATGCGTGTTGCCGGAGGCGCCGGACCACAACCATGCCGGCGCGCGCGACATTGCCGACCGGCTCCTCGCCTCGCTCGGTTCGATGCTGCTCTACTGGCACCACTTCGCCCACAATGGCCGCCGCGTCGAGGTCGAGACCGACGACGGTTCCATCGGCGGGCATTTCCTGCATCTCCTGCACGGCACTGCGCCAAAGCCGTCGCTTGTGAAGGCGATGCATGTTTCGCTGATCCTCTATGCCGAGCACGAGTTCAACGCCTCGACCTTCACCGCCCGTTCGATCGCCGGCACCGGGTCGGATGTCTATTCGGCCGTCACGGGCGGGATCGGCGCGTTGCGCGGGCCCAAGCATGGCGGCGCCAACGAGGTATCCTACGAGATCCAGAAGCGCTACGCCGATCCGGACGAGGCGGAAGCCGATATTCGCCGCCGCGTCGAGGCGAAGGAAGTGGTCATCGGCTTCGGCCATCCCGTCTATACGGTCGCCGATCCGCGCAACAGCGTCATCAGGAGTGTTGCGCGGCAACTGTCGGTCGAGGCCGGATCGACGAAGATGTTCGACATCGCCGAGCGTATCGAGGCGACGATGGCGGACGCGAAGAAGATGTTTGCGAACCTCGACTGGTTCAGCGCCGTCTCCTATCACGTGATGGGCGTTCCCACAGCGATGTTCACACCGCTCTTCGTCATCTCGCGCACCTCCGGCTGGGCCGCTCACATCATCGAGCAGCGCCAGGACAACAAGATCATCCGCCCCTCCGCCAACTACATCGGCCCCGAGAACCTGGAGTTCGTGCCGCTCGACCAGCGCGGACGACAGGCCGTCGGCCAGAAGGCGGCTTGAGGACCAGACATGCCCTATCTCGTTTCAGACGATCTTCCGGGCCGCCATGCCGGCGAACGCTTTCGCGATCTGCTGAACCGCAAGGAGATTCTCCAGCTTCCCGGCGCTCACAACGGGATGGCCGCGCTCCAGGCGAAAGCCGCCGGTTTCGAGGGACTGTATCTTTCGGGCGCGGCCATGACGGCTTCCATGGGGCTGCCGGACCTGGGCATCATCACGGTTGACGAGGTCGCCTTCTTCATCCGCCAGGTCGCGCGCGCGAGCGGGCTTCCGCTTCTGGTCGACGGCGATACCGGCTACGGCGAGGCGCTCAACGTCATGCACATGGTTCGCACGTTCGAGGAGGCCGGCGCTGGCGCGGTCCACATCGAGGACCAGCTTCTGCCCAAGAAATGCGGTCACCTCAACGACAAGAAGCTTGCCGACGCGCGTGACATGGCGGCCAAGGTGGCGGCGGCCGCGAAGGCGAGAAGGCACCTCCACCTGATCGCGCGCACCGACGCGGCCGCAAGCGAAGGGCTTGACGGCGCGGTCGCCCGCGCCAGGCTCTATGTCGAGGCAGGTGCGGATGCGATCTTCCCCGAGGCGCTGACCACGGCCGAGATGTTCCGCGAGTTCGCAGCGCGCATGCAGGGCGTGCCGTTGCTGGCCAATATGACCGAGTTCGGCAGAACGCGGTTCTTCACCGCGAAGGAATTCGAGGAGATGGGCTACCAGATCGTGATCTGGCCGGTCTCGTCGCTTCGTGTCGCCAACAACGCGCAGGAAAAGCTCTACGCAACGCTCAGCCAAGACGGCTCGACCAAGGCTATGCTTGCCGAGATGCAGACGCAGGCGGAACTCTACGAAACCATCGAGCTTGCGGCTTACGAGGCCCTCGACGCCTCGATCGTCGCGACGATCGTACCGGAGCCAGCGTAACACCTTCCGCAAGTCTGCCCCGGGCGCTTGGATGGTCGGGTGCTCGGTCGCTGGTCGCTAGAAGCCTTGCGGCGCGCCAATGCTGCCGGTGCTTCCACTGTCGCGACCACCCACCGGCCGACCGGCCCATCGTCAGGGTTGCGGCGAGTCGCTTTCCCCATGGGCGCGCAGATCGTCGATGAGCCTGCGCGTGACGTGCATCGTGACTTCGAGATCCTCGCGGCTGATGCTTCCCGTGGCGCGTTGGAAAACCATGCCGCGCCGCTGAAGACCGTATGGCGCGTGCGACCGGCGATCACCGACTGGGACGGCTCGGGGCAGGTGAGTTATGTCACGCTGGACGAGGACGGCGTGCTGGCGTCATACGATCGCGTGTCGACTACGGAACTGACGAACAAGGCAATTCTGCTCTGGGAGAACGGCGAGCCGATCCGCTTCACCGAAGACATCGGCCGCGGCATGGGCCGCATGAAGCTGGCCGCGTGCCAATGGACCGGCAGCGGCAGGGTCGATCTGCTGGTCGGCACGCACGGCCGTGCATCGATCCCTCCGGGACCGGCGGGCATGCCGCGCCACACGACAGGGCAGGCCGGCATCGTCCTTCTCCGCAATCTCGGCGACAGGCGGTTCGCGCCGCCCGTAGCGGTCAGATACAAGGGCGAGCCGATCCAGGCAGGCATGCACGAAATCGGCGTCGAGGCCGTGGACTGGCAAGGCGACGGCACGCTCGACATCCTCGTCGGCATCGAGGACGGCAGCGTCGTCTGGCTGCCCCGCGCCGACCTCACCTGGTAGTCAGTCGGTCGTGAAATCGGCCATCAGGGCGCGCTGGCGCGAACTGGCCAGATGATCATGCAGGGCGGCGACGCTGGCTTCCACGTCGCGCTGCCGCATCGCCTTGATGATCTTCAGATGCTCGTCGAGGGCAATCGGCAGGCGGTTGGCCGAGAGGCCGATGCGCGCGCCGAGCACCATGCGGATCCGGATCGAGTTGACGCGGTGGATTTCCCACATGATGCGGTTGTCCATCGCCTTCACCAGAGCGTCGTGAAACTTCCAGTCGGCCTTCTGCGCTTCAGCCAGCAACTGCGCGGACATGCCGTGGCGCGCCCGCGTCTTGAAGTCCTCGATCTCGGTCTCGAAGGCGGCTATCGCACGGTCCGACGCGGTCGCGATGTAGTGGCGAAGCGCCGCCGTTTCCACGATCTCGCGCACCGTAAAGGAGTCGTGGATCATCTTCAGGTCGATGTCGGCGACCTGAAGCCCGCGCTGCGCGATGGTTGTCACCAGTCCTTCCGCCTCGAGCCGCGGGATCATCTCGCGGATCGCGCCGAGCGACATCGAGGTCATCTCCGCCAGTTCGCGCTGGGACAGCAACTGTCCCGGCATCAGCTTGCGCTCCAGCAGATGCTGCGTGAACGCGTCATAGGCTTGCTCGCGCAGCTTCATCGGCGGCGTTCCACTTCCTGGCCGAGCGCCAACGCCTTCGAGTTGCGCAGATGCCGCTCCAGCGCCTCCATGGTCCGTCCCGTGTCGCGCTTGGCCATGCCGTCGATGATCGCCATGTGCTCGTTCATCACCCGCAGCAGGTTGCCGGCGGTGATGCGCAACTGCGGCTGGATCGCCATGCGGATCTTCACGGTGTTGATCCGGTAGACTTCCGAGATCACGTCGTTGTGGAGGAAGTCGATTGCCCGGTCGTGAAGCTCCCAATCCGTATGCTGGGCGCGTTCAAGCAGTTCGTCGGAGACATCGTCGGTCAGGTCGTCGAGGATTTCCTGGTGCTGCCGGCGCATCTCCTCGATCGATTCGTCGGACATGTGTTCCAGCAGGGCCCCGAACGCCTCCTTCTCCAGCGCGATGCGCAGCTGGTAGGCGTTGCGGATAAAGCTCGGGCTGATGCTGGCGATCTGCAGGCCACGCTGCCGGGTGGACGTGAATATGCCGTCCGCCTCCAGCCGCGGAATGGCCTCGCGCACCGAACCGAGCGGCATTTCGCTGATCTCGACGAGCTCGCGCTGCGTGACGAAGGCGCCCGGAACCAGCCGCCGCCGAACGATCGCGTCGGTGATCCGGTCATAGACCCTGGCGCTGGGTTTCAGCGAATTCAGCATCGGCCTTCCTGCATCTGCGAAGCAGCCCGTCTCGTGTATCCAACAAGCGTATCCTGCTTCCATACGAACATGAAAATCAATGCCAATTCCAGAATGTGATGATTGACATGTTACGCTGCAATTATAAGGAAGGTCAGAGATTTAAAATCGCTCGAGGTTAAGCCATGACCAAGGTCGTGAACGGCATCATCCCCGTCATGCTCACGCCGTTTCTGGACAGCGGAGAGGTCGACTATGGCGGGTTGCGGAAGCTGACCGACTGGTACATCGCCAATGGAGCCGACGCGCTCTTCGCCGTCTGCCAGTCGAGCGAGATGCAGTTCCTCAGCCTTGAAGAGCGCGTCGCAGTCGGCAAGGCTGTCGTCGAGCACACCGCCGGCCGCGTGCCGGTACTGGTGTCGGGTCACATCTCCGACGACATGGAGGCCCAGATTGAGGAATTGAACGCCATGGCGCGTGTCGGCGCCGACGTTCTCGTCCTCGTCACCAACCATCTCGACCCGTCGAACGCCGGCGGCGATACGGCGCGCGCCTCGATCGAACGCATCCTTGCGGCGCTGCCAGCCGATACGGCGCTGGGGCTCTATGAATGCCCGGCGCCCTATCGTCGCCTGATGACGGACGATGAGCTGAGATTCTGCGCCAACAGCGGCCGCTTCGTCGTCATCAAGGACGTATCATGCGACCTCGATGTGCTGAAGCGCCGCAAGGCGCTGGTCGCAGGTTCTCCGCTGACGATCGTCAATGCCAACGCCGCTGTCGCTTTCGCCGCCATGAAGGCGGGGCTCGACGGTTTCTGCGGCGTCATGACCAATCTTCATCCCGACCTCTACAAATGGCTGCTTGGCAAGGCGGCCGCACCGGACGCTCTTTCAGAAGAGGTGGCGTCCGTCCTGTCGCTCGCTGCGATGTCGGAAGCGTATGGTTATCCGGCGCTGGCGAAGCTCTACCACCAGCGCATCGGCACCTTCGCTTCCATCCGCTGCCGCGTGAGCACGACCGACCTGCGGGAGCGCGTCTGGGCCGTCGACCCGCTGCTGGACCATATCAACTCCGCAGCAGAGGCTGTCCGTGCCAGGATCGCGGCGAGCGCCAGGTGATCTACGTCTTTGCCCCTTGGGCGGCACCTTCGCAGGCGTTCTAGCCGCCGGTCTCTCGATCGGGCTGGACGACCAGGCTGCTGTCGAGCGCGCCGTGCTCACCGCTCGTTGGCCTGCGAAAGCCTCGGCGCGCAGGCCGCCATGCGCCATCCCGTGACATGCTGGCCAGCCCCTCTAAGGGCGCCGTTGTCGCGCCCTGCGACCAATTCGGGGCCTGGTCTCCGGGACGGATGAAGCCACGTTCGATCCGCGTTTCCCCGTCACCGGGGCGGCCAGAACGATAGAAAAACCATGTTGCGGGAACGCGACTGGAAGGCTAGCACCTACGGATCCCAATAAGATAAGAAATTCAGCGAGTTAAATGGCGCGCCCGAAGAGATTCGAACTCCTGACCCCCAGATTCGTAGTCTGGTGCTCTATCCAGCTGAGCTACGGGCGCGCAATGGCCACACACAGGTGACCTGCAAGGGTTGGCCGGCAGGCCGACCGCAAGCGAGGCCGTTCCCTAAAGCCTGGCTTTCGGAAAAGCAAGCGCCCTTTGAAACTTTTGCCGGCATCTGGCAGGAGGGCGGCGGGATTTGCGAGGGCTCGTTCGCGGAAGGGGCCTCGTTGGTCGAGGGCCTTGCGTGTCGCGGCCTGGAGCTGCCGGCGCGTCAGCCGTGCCGGCGCAGGCCGCCGCGGGCTTCGTCCAGCCTTACCGGCTGGTCGGGGATGGTCACGGAAAACACGGTGCGGCCGCCGTGGCTCTCGACGAGTTCCAGCGAGCCGCCATGGGCGCGCACCAGTTCGTGGGCGATGGCGAGGCCGAGCCCGGTGCCGCCGCTGCGCGCCGCGCCGCGGAACGCCGCGAACAGGTTTTCGCGTGCCTTCTTCGGCAGGCCGGGGCCGGTGTCGGTCACCAGGATGCGGCTGACGCTGCCTTGCCGGTCGGCGGTGATGCTCAGCCGGTTGACGGCGGCCGCCTCGGTCTCGGCCGTCATCGCCTGCACCGCGTTGCGGCAGAGATTCGTCAGGATGCGGAAAAGCTGCTCGGCGTCGGCGTCCACCTCGAAGGCGGCATCGACGCCGTTGACGAATTCGACGCCGCTCTCCGGCTCGATGCCGAGCAGATTGTGGACCTCCTCGACGACCTGCCGAAGGCGCAGCCTCCGGCGGGCAGGGGGCGGCTCCTGGGTGCGGCCATAGGCGAGCACGCCTTCCGAATAGGAGACGGCGCGGTCGAGCGCGCGCAGCAGGCGCGGCGCCAGCGCTTGCACGGTCGGGTCCTTCACCGTGCCCAGCCGGTCCGACATCAGTTGCGCGGAGGCGAGGATGTTGCGCATGTCGTGGTTGATCTTGGAGACGGCCAGGCCGAGATCGGCCAGATGTTTCTGCTCGCCCAGCGTCTTCTGCAGCCGCTGCTGCATGCCCGCCAGCTCGCGCTCGGCGACGCCGATCTCGTCGCCGCGGTCCTCCGGCCGGATGATCTGGCCGGGATCGTCCGGCCGGCGCGAAAAATCCAGCATCGAGCGCGTCATCGCCCGGATCGGCCGGATCATGATGCGGTCGATCGTGTAGAAGACCAGCGTGGCGGTGATCAGCGAGATCAGCAGCGACAGCAGCGCGACATTGCGCGAATAGGTGAGCATCGCCATGCGCAGCCGGCTATCGGGGATGATCAGCTCGAATTCCTTGGTGCTGTCGCCGACCTTGCCGAAGACGCGCAGCATGCGGTTGCCGCCAAAGGCCAGCGTGTCGACCGCGCCCGTCATCGCCTCGACGAGGCCGGTGTTGCCGAGGTCGATGTGCTCGTCGACTTCCGGCGGCACCTCGGTGACCACCAGCAGCCGCGACATGCCGTCGTCGCGCACGGCGATCGCCTTCGCGCCGATGGCCATCAGCACGTTGTCCTGCACCTGGCGCGACAGGCTGTTGGCGTCTTCCTCGACCAGCACCACGGAGAGCGCCGCCGCTGTGCCCAGCCTTTCCTCCAGCCAGCTCAGGCGGAAATTGGCGACCGACGGCACGAAGATCAGCACTTCGGCGATCAGCACGAAACAGGCGGTCAGCACCAGCAGTTTCGCCGAAAGCCCGCGCGCCAGCGAAACGGTCCGCGTGGCGCCGGCGGCGTTTTCCTTGTCTTGCGCGATCTCCCGGTCGCTCATGCGGCCGTATCGTCCCTGTGCAGCGGCCGCGCAATGCTCTTCGGGCTGAAGGGCGGCATGTGCAAAGCAATGAATGCGACATGCCGGCGACATTCGGGCAGCATCGTCAAGATAGGTGATTGTGCCGCGTTTGCCAAACTGGCCGATGGAAGGAGCCGACAAGCCTGAACCATGGCGGTCGGCAATACATCGGGGGAGGGAGCTTGCGCGAAAACTTTCGCCGCCGATCCCGCCGATTGACTTGAAATGGCGGTGCCCCTATAAGCCCGCCACGCTCGGGCTCCGTCGTCCGGCGCGCAGTTTTGCGCGTCTCGCAATCGCCTGGCAAAGCTCCTGTTACCTGGTGACAGAACCAAGAAGGGCCGCACCCCGCGGTATTAAAACAAATGAAGCGTACCTATCAGCCGTCCAAACTCGTCCGCAAGCGCCGGCACGGTTTCCGCGCGCGCATGGCCACCAAGGGTGGACGCGGCGTCGTCGCCGCCCGCCGCAACCGTGGCCGCAAGCGTCTGTCCGCCTGAACAGGCGGCCGGCGCGTTGCCGGTTTCCGGCATCTCTCTGCCGATATCTCCCGCGCGCTTGCGCAAGCGGGAGGAGTTCCTTGCCGTCCGGCGTGGCGAAAAGCGCCGCGGGCGGCTTTTCCTGCTGGAAGTCCTCGACCGTGGTGACGGCGCGCCGCCGCGCGCCGGCTTCACGGTGACCAAGAAGGTGGGCAACGCCGTTGTCCGCAACAGGGTGCGTCGGCGCCTGAAAGAGGCGGTGCGCGTGCATGCGGCCCGTGACATGGCGGCCGGCCATGACTATGTCATCGTCGGGCGCGAGGATGTGTTGACGGCGCCCTTCGCTCAGCTTGCGGATGAACTGGCGCGGCGCATCCGCCCAAAGCGTTGAGATCTAGGACCCGATGGAAAACAACCGGAATTTCTTCATCACCATCGCTTTGTCGGTGCTGATCCTTGGGGTCTGGCAATATTTCTACGTGCTGCCGCGGGCCGAATTGCAGCGCAAGGCGGAACAGGTGGAACTGGAAAGGAAGGCGGCGGAGCAGAAGGCGGCGCAGCCGGCCCAGCCGGGAGCCGCCGGAGCCGATGCCGGCGTGCCTGCGCAGGGCGCCGTGCCGGGCATTCCCGGGACCGCTGGCGCGTCGGAGGCCAGCCGCGACCAGGCGCTCGCCAAGACGCAGCGCCTGCCGATCGATACGCCAAGCTTGACGGGATCGATCAACCTGACCGGCGGTCGGCTCGACGACCTTCGCCTGAAGGATTATCGGCTGACGGTCGATCCCAATTCGCCGATCATCGAACTGCTGAACCCGCAGGCGTTGCCCAACGGCTATTTCGCCGAGATTGGCTTCGTCGGCAATGCGGAGACGGGCGCGGTTCCCGGCCCCGATACCGTCTGGACGCCCGAAGGCAACCAGACGCTGACCCCCTCGACGCCGGTCACGCTTTCCTGGACCAACGACAAGGGCCTGACCTTCAAGCGCACCATCGGCGTCGATGCCGACTACATGTTCACGGTCACCGACACGGTGAGCAATGCCGGCACGGTGCCCGTCAGCCTGTCGAGCTACGGTCGCGTCACCCGCTTCGACAAGCCGCTGCACGCGGCCGCCTATGTGCTGCATGAGGGCCTGATCGGCGTGACCGGCGAGGAAGGCCTGCAGGAGATCGGCTATTCCAAGATCGAGGAAGAGAAGCAGGTGTCGCCCGGCAAGTCGACCGACGGCTGGCTTGGCATCACCGACAAATACTGGGCCGTGACGCTGGTGCCTTCGACCAAGCAGCCGTTCCAGCCGCGCTTCGCCTTTTTCCCCGACGGGCGTCCGCGCTATCAGTCCGACTTCCTGACCGATGCCATCTCGGTGGCGCCCGGCCAGTCGGCCACCGTCGAGTCCATGGTGTTCGCCGGCGCCAAGGAAGTCGGCAAGATCAACGCCTACGAGCAGGACCGGCAGATTCGCCAGTTCAACCTCCTGATCGACTGGGGCTGGTTCTATTTCATCACCAAGCCGATGTTCTGGCTGATCGACAACCTCTACAAGCTGCTCGGCAATTTCGGCCTGGCCATCCTCGCCACCACCGTGCTGGTCAAGGCCGTCTTCTTCCCGCTCGCCAACAAGTCGTATGCGTCGATGGCGAACATGAAGAAGGTGCAGCCGAAGATGCTGGAAATCCGCGAAAAATACGCGGACGACAAGATGAAGCAGCAGCAGGCGATGATGGAGCTGTACAAGACCGAGAAGATCAATCCGATCGCCGGCTGCTGGCCGGTGCTGATCCAGATCCCGGTGTTCTTCGCGCTCTACAAGGTTCTCTACATCACCATCGAGATGCGGCACGCGCCGTTCTTCGGCTGGATCCAGGACCTTGCCGCACCCGATCCGACCTCGCTGTTCAACCTGTTCGGCCTGCTGCCCTTCGACCCCAGCACCGTGCCGGTGTTCGGCCATTTCCTGATGCTCGGCGTTTGGCCGATCATCATGGGCATCACCATGTTCCTGCAGATGCGCATGAACCCGACGCCGCCCGATCCGACGCAGGCGATGATCTTCAACTGGATGCCGCTGATCTTCACCTTCATGCTGGCTTCGTTCCCGGCCGGCCTGGTGATCTACTGGGCCTGGAACAACACTCTGTCGGTCATCCAGCAGGGCGTCATCATGAAGCGCCAGGGCGCCAAGATCGAGCTCTGGGACAACCTTACCGCCTTGTTCAAGCGAAAACCGACGCCGGCGGAATAGTCCTCGATCGCAAGAAAAGGCTCGTTTCGGCGAGCCTTTTTCTTTTGCCGCGACAGTCTCGCGCAGGTCGCGCCTCTTTATCGACCAGAAGCGTCATCATCTTCCCGGCCGGAGACTTCGTTTCGGAGATTTCGGCTTGTGGATGTGTGCGAATGACTAGGGCCATTCTGCTTCTCTTCGGGATTCTGATCCTGGCAGGCTTCGCCATGCAGGAAACGAAACGCTTTCCGGTCCATGGCGGCGGCACGAAGGACTTCAACAAGGGTAGCTTCTGGCATCATCCCTGGGGCGTGTCGGGGGTCCACAAGGGCATCGACATATTCGGCAGGACGGGAACCCCGATCCTGTCCGCCACCCCAGGCATCGTCGTCTATTCCGGCGAGCTGGGACGCGGCGGCAATGTCGTGATCGTCCTCGGATCGAAATGGCGGCTCCATTATTATGCCCATCTGGAGACCGTGTCCGCGTCCGGCGGCGGGATGGTGTCGGCCGGCACGAGGATCGGAACGCTCGGCGACAGCGGCAACGCCAAAGGCAAGCCGCCGCATCTCCACTATACGATCCTCGCCCTTTTGCCGCATGTATGGCGCTACGACGGCGCGGCGGTGCAGGGCTGGAAGAAGATGTTCTTTCTCGATCCGGGCGTCTTTCTTCAGCCGGCGACGCAGATTTCCGGTTGAGTTTCACCGGGCGGCGGCGATCCCGTCCTGCGCCCGTAGCAGCTCCGCCAGTGCCATGCGCTTGTACGCCTCGACCAGCGCATCTCCTTCGGCGCGTGGTACGGAGATCGCCAGCCGCATCGCCTCCTCGCCGAGATGCATGGCGATGAAGGCCGATGTCTGCAGCGTTTCCGGGTCGGCGTCCGGCCGGATTCGCTTCAGCGCTTCGGCGACGATGGCGCCGTTGCGGCGGCTGTCGGAAAGCTGTGCGTCGCGCAGGGCCTTGTCGGCCTGCGCCCCGAACCAGATGTCGCGCATCACCGGTTCCTCCAGGAAGATGCGGTAGTAGATGTCGATCAGCGCCGCGAAGGCTTGCCGCATGTCCTCCTCGCTGGCCACTTTCTCGAGGCCGTCGGCGATGCAGCGGCGACCGTGCTCGTTGTAGCGCTCGACCAGCGTGCCGACGATCGCCGTCTTGTCGGGGAAGAACTGGTAGAGCGAGCCGATCGACACGCCGGCCCGCTCGGCCACCTCGCTCATGCGCAGCGCGTCACTGCCCTGTTCGGCGATCAGCTCCCGCGCCGCCGCAAGCATCCGCTCCACGCGCTCGCGGCTGCGCTGCTGGGTCGGCGTCTTTCGCGGCGCCGGCGTCTCGTCGCTTTCTGGCGCCGCCGTACCTGTCGGTTTCTCCATGTCCCGTTCGTCCTTCGCAGGAATGTCGCTTGACATCCATAATATGAGGATCTATCACATTTGCAAATATGAGGATTACTCATATTTAATTGGAGGCTTCGATGACCGCAAATTCTCTCGAACTGCCCGTCCTGCTGGTCGGCGGTTATGGCAAGACCGGGCGGCGCGTCGCCGAACGGCTGGAAATCAGCGGCGTGCCGGTTCGCGCGGGCTCGCGTTCGGCACAGCCGGCATTCGACTGGAACGACGACACGACCTGGGCCCGGGCGCTGGAAGGCGTCAGCGCGGCCTACGTCACCTACTATCCCGACCTGGCCATGCCCGGCGCCGCCGGGGCAGTTGCCGCATTCGCCGACTCAGCGCTGAAGGCCGGCGTCCGGCAGCTCGTTCTTCTGTCGGGGCGCGGCGAGGAGGAGGCACGGAAGGCGGAGGAGGCACTGAAGGCTTCAGGCGCCGATTGGACGATCGTGCGCTGCGCCTGGTTCAACCAGAACTTTTCCGAAAGCTTCCTGCTCGACCCGATCCTGGCCGGCGTGGTCGCGCTGCCGGTCGGCAATGTACGCGAGCCTTTCGTCGATGCCGGCGACATCGCCGATGTTGTAGCAGCCGCCTTGACCGAGGACGGTCATGTCGGAAAGCTCTATGAACTCACCGGGCCCCGCTTGCTGACCTTCGGCGAGGCCCTGGCCCAGATCGCGGCGGCGACGGACCGAAAAATCCGGCTGGAGCAGATATCGGCGAGCGAGTTTTCAAACCTGCTGGTGGCGGAGGGCGTTCCGGACAGTCTCATCGGCCTGCTGCTGATGCTTTTCGCCGAAGTGCTCGACGGCCGCAACGAATCGCTGGCGAATGGCGTATTCGAGGCGCTGGGCAGGCCGCCGCGCGATTTCTCCGCCTACGCGCGCGAAACCGCCGAAACCGGAATCTGGACGCCGCGTCGTGCGCGCCGGGCGGTGGGAGAGTGAGATGAGCGAGCGTGTGTTCCAGACCCTCATCATCCTGGCCGCCGTCGGCTCCGGCGTCATGGGCGGCCTGTTCTTCGCCTTCTCGACCTCGGTGATGCCGGCGCTCGGCCGCATCGCGCCGGGCGGCGGCATCGCCGCCATGCAGGCGGTCAACGTGGTGATCCAGAACCCGGTGTTCTTCATCGCCTTCTTCGGCCCGGCGCTGCTCAGCCTGGTGCTCGCGGCGGCCGCGCTGCTCGGCTGGCACGGCGGCGGCTCGCTGGCGATCTACGCCGGCGCTGCATTCTACCTGATCGGCATCATCGCCGTGACCGTCGTCTTCAACGTGCCGATGAACAACGCGCTCATGGCCGTCGATCCGGTGAGCGGGGAGGGGGCATCGTTCTGGACGAACTATCTGTCGAACTGGACGGCGTGGAACCATGTCCGCACCGTCGCGGGGATCGCCGCCTGCGTTTCCTATATCTTGGCGTTGCGGTAGCTTACAGGCCGCCAGCCGAGGGATGGTCGTCCGGCGCGGCCATTTCCGCTTGAACGGTTTTCAGCCCCGTGCAATGAGCCGAGGCGATTGAGAAGCACGCGCCCCGGTAAGCGGGCGGGCGACCGGCGCAGGAAGATGCTTCCGACCAACGGAGCGAGCGCGCCATGCACGGACCCCATCCGAATATCAAACACCCGATCCCGATGCATCCGCGCGTCGGCTATCTGAAGCCGCTGGTCGACGTGCCGAACATCGAGATCGGCGACTTCACCTATTACGACGATCCCGACGGCCCCGACCGGTTCGCGGAAAAATGCGTGCTCCACCATTATCCGTTCATCGGCGACAGGCTGGTGATCGGAAAGTTCTGCGCCATCGCCGAGGGCGCGCGTTTCATCATGAACGGCGCCAACCACGCGCTGTCCGGGTTCTCCACCTATCCCTTCAACATTTTTGGCCATGGCTGGGAACAGGGGTTCGACGTGACGACCTGGGAACGGGAAGTGCGCGGCGACACGGTGATCGCGAACGATGTTTGGATCGGCATGGACGCGGTGATCATGCCGGGCGTCAGCATCGGCAGCGGCGCGATAATCGGTGCGAAGGCGGTCGTCACCCATGACGTGCCGCCCTACGCCATCGTGGCCGGCAACCCTGCCAAGGTGATCAAGAAGCGTTTCGACGCCAGGACGGTGGCGCGCTTGCTGAAGATCGCGTGGTGGGACTGGCCGGTCGACAAGATAGCCCGCAACCTGAACGCCATTCGCGGCGCGGACCTTTCGGCACTGGAGGCCGCAGCATGAACGACACGCCCGTCAACGTCCCCGAGGCCGGGACGCCGTTCTTCACGCGGCCATGGGTCTTCATCCGCAGCGTGCCCTCGATGGACCTGCTGCCGCCGCAAGGGCCGGCCGAGATCGCCTTCGCCGGCCGCTCCAATGTCGGCAAATCGTCGCTGATCAACGCGCTGGTCGGCCAGAAGGGCCTGGCGCGAACCTCCAACACGCCGGGCCGCACCCAGGAACTGAACTATTTCGTGCCGGACGGCTATTCCGGCGCCGGCGCGGATCTTCCGCCCATCGCGCTGGTCGACATGCCGGGCTACGGCTACGCAAAGGCGCCAAAGACCGAGGTCGACCGCTGGACCAAGCTGGTCCTCGACTATCTCAGGGGCCGCGTCACGCTGAAGCGCGTCTACCTGCTGATCGACGCGCGCCACGGCATCAAGACGAACGACGCGGAGGTGATGACCCTGCTCGACAAGGCCGCCGTCTCCTACCAGATCGTGCTGACCAAGATCGACAAGATCAAAGCCGCGGGCGTCCCGCGCCTGCTGGCGGAAACCGCCGAGAAGACGAAAAAACGCCCGGCCGCCTTTCCGGAAATCATCGCCACGTCGTCGGAAGAAAGCGAAGGCCTCGAGGAGTTGCGCGCCGCGATAGCGCTGGCCGCGACGCAGTAGAATGTCCCCCGGATAGTTACTGGCAATTATCCCCTTCGAACAAGTAAGCCTATTGGCCGATCAGTTTGCGTGCCGCATCGGCTGCCCTGTCGAGCAGGATTCGACGCCGGCCTTGCCCTATATCGCGTCGGTATTCCTCAAGGAACCACACTTTGACGGCCGCCGGGCTAGGGTCTGGGACTTCCCTTGAAAGCTCGAAATCAACCACGAGCTTTGCGTCAACGAGGATCGTGTACTCGTCCTCGTATTCCTCCGGGATAGCTCTCAAAACATGGAAAACTGTGCCATGTATCCCAAGCGAGGACATGGCCTCTATCAATAGCCTGTCCCTTTCAGGGATCAGCCTCATTTCTTCAACGTCGTAGCGATCCCTGAGATATTTTGGAGCCATTTTTTGCTCGATCTGGCGGATGTCGTAAGAGGAATTAAAGGCGACAGGTTATTTAATTCCGCAGAAAGGCGCAGCGCTTCAAGGTTGACGCGGGCGGAATCAAGCAAATCTTCTCCGGCTCTGCCGCCAGCCCCCGGCAAACTGACTTCTACCTGTCTCTCCCCACTCCATACGCCTTGATGAAAAGATCCACCCCGGCCGTCACCACCTGGCCGATCTCGTCCTCGCTCGGCGTGGTGCTGCGGTAGCCGAACAGGCACTGGCGGAAGATGCGGGACATGCAGAGGTCGCCGAGCTGGTAGGCGGCAAGGTCGATGTCGGGGATGGAAAGCAGCCCCTTCTCGACGGCGCGCGTCAGATAGGCCGCCAGCTTGTCGTGGCCGCGCTTCGGTCCGCGCTCGTAGAAGCGCACGCCGATCTCGGGCATGCGCTCGCAGATGCTGATCACGGTGCGCTGCGCCTTCAGCACCGTCGGCGAGGTGATCTTGCGGGCCAGCGCGATGCCGTAGCGGATGAGCGTCTCGCGCACGTCGCCATCGCCCTCCAGCGCATCGTAGAGATTGGCGAAGATGGTGTTGCGCTCGTCCTCGATCAGCGCCTCGAACAGCTCTTCCTTGTTGGCGAAGTAGACGTAGATCGTGCCCTTGGAGACGCCCGCCTCGCGGGTGATGTCGTTCATCGACGCCGCGTCGAAGCCCATATTGATGAAGATGCGGCGCGCGCCGTCGATGATCTGCTTGCGTTTGACCGGGTCGTGACCGGCGGCCGGGCGGCCGCGACGCAGGCTGTCCGGAGTCTCGGTGCACGCGGGAAGAGCCAGACCTGTGTCAGCAGACATCGTTTCCTCGGAAATTATTCGAACCGCCCGGTTCGATTTCATCTTGATATGCCTCTTTCGCTGCGCTATGTCAAGTTCGAACCGAACGGTTCAGTTCAATCTCAAGGCCTGTAGTCATGTCCGTCCGTACCGCAAAGCCCGTGTCCGAAACGCCCGCCGATGCGTCCGTGCATCCGTTCCCGGCCATGAAGGCCGTCCCGGATGCCGAGCGCCCGATTCCCGAAAAGGTCGAGCCCGCGGCGCCGCCGCCTGCCGATGCGCCGGCCCCTAGGAAGCGGTCGGCGAAATCGTTCCTGCTTCCCATAATCGGTCTCGCCCTGCTCGGCGGCGCCGGCTGGTACGGTCATCAATACTGGACCGAAGGCCGCTTCATGATCTCGACGGACGACGCCTATGTGCAGGCCGACATGGCCTTCGTCGCGCCGAAGATCACCGGCTATGTCGCGCAGCTCAATGCGGACGAGAACCAGCACGTCAAGGCCGGCGACCCGCTGGTGACGATCGATGACGGGGACTACCGCATCGCGCTGGAACAGGCGGAGGCGCAGATCGCCGTGCAGACCAGGACGCTCGACCGCATCAAGGCGCAGACGGAAGCCGCGCGCGCCGCCCTCGGCCAGGCCGAGGCACAGAAGACATCGGCAATCGCTTCGGCCGAGAATGCCAGGCGCTCGTCCGACCGCGCCAACAAGCTCTTGAAGACGCAGGTCGCCACGCAGGCGCAGGTCGACGACGCCCAGACGGCGCTCGACCAGGCCAATGCCGGCCTCGTCGGCGCGGATGCGCAGATCGCCAGCGCAAAAGCCAATATCGGCGTGCTCGACGCGCAGTACCAGGAGGCGCAGGCCTCGATGCGCAATCTGGAACTCGCCCGCGACAAGGCGGCGCGCGACCTGTCCTTCACCGTGCTGCGCGCGCCTTATGACGGCGTGGTCGGCAACCGCGCGGTCGAGGTCGGCGACCTTGTCTCGCCCGGCCAGAAGCTTGCCGTCGTCGTGCCGCTGAACAAGCTCTACATCGTCGCCAACTTCAAGGAGACGCAGCTTGCGCAACTGGTGCCCGGCGAGAAGGTGAAATTCTCGGTCGACGCCGTCGACGACGGCGCGTTCGAGGGCACGGTGTCGTCGCTCGCCCCGGCCTCCGGCGCGGTGTTCTCGCTGCTGCCGCCGGAAAACGCCACGGGCAACTTCACCAAGGTCGTGCAGCGCGTGCCGGTGCGCATCGACGTGTCGGAGGCAGCACTTGAGTCCGGCAAGCTGCGCGCCGGTCTCTCGGTGATCGTCGACGTCGACAACCGCACCGCGCCGCCGCTGACGACGGGCAGCATCAACTAGATCGACGCGACAGGCCTTCCGGAGGCACGAAAACAATGGCCGCCGCCACCGCAACCATGACCGCCGCCATGCCGTCGCGAGACGCCATGCCCAGCACGCGCCGCATCGTCGCCTTCCTGGCGATGGTGTTCGGCATGTTCATGGCGATCCTCGACATCCAGATCGTCTCGGCCTCGCTGGCCGAGATCCAGGCCGGCCTCTCCGCCAGCTCGGATGAGATCTCCTGGGTGCAGACCGCCTACCTGATCGCGGAGGTCATCATGATCCCGCTGTCGGGTTTTCTGGCGCGCCTCGTCTCCACCCGCGTGCTGTTCGCCGTCTCGGCCGCCGGTTTCACGGCGGCGAGCGCGCTTGCCGCGACCGCCACCAACATCGACCAGATGATCGTCTACCGTGCCATCCAGGGTTTCATCGGCGGCGGCATGATCCCCAGCGTCTTCGCGGCCGCCTTCACCATCTTCCCGCCGTCGCGCCGCGCCATCGTGTCGCCGATGATCGGCCTTGTCGCCACGCTGGCGCCGACCATCGGCCCGACTGTCGGCGGCTATCTCACCAACGCCATGTCGTGGCACTGGCTGTTCCTGATCAACGTCGTGCCGGGCATCATGGTCGCCACCGCGACATGGATGCTGATCGATTTCGACAAGCCGGAACCCGGGCTGCTGAAGAAGTTCGACTGGTGGGGCCTCGCCGGCATGGCCGCCTTCCTCGGCTCGCTGGAATTCGTGCTGGAGGAGGGGCCAACCAACGACTGGCTGCAGGACGAGGCCGTCTTCATCTTCTCGATCGTGCTGGTTGTCGGCGCCATCGTCTTCTTCTACCGGGTCTTCACCCAAGAGGAGCCCATCGTCGATCTAAAAGCCTTCACCAACGTGAATTTCGCCTTCGGCTCACTGTTCTCCTTCGTGCTGGGCATCGGCCTCTACGGCCTGACCTATCTCTACCCGGTCTATCTCGGGCGCATCCGCGGCTATGATTCGCTGATGATCGGCGAGGCGCTGTTCGTCAGCGGGCTCGCCATGTTCCTCACCGCGCCGGTCGCAGGTTTCCTCTCCAGCAAGATGGATCCGCGCAAGATGATGATGATCGGCTTCCTCGGCTTCGCCGCCGGCACATGGCGGATGACATATCTAACCGCCGACTGGGATTTTTATGAGCTGCTCGTCCCGCAGATCCTGCGCGGCGTATCGCTGATGCTGTGCATGGTGCCGATCAACAACGTGGCGCTGGGCACGCTGCCGCTCAACCGCATGAAGAATGCGTCGGGCCTGTTCAATCTGATGCGCAATCTCGGCGGCGCGGTCGGGCTGGCTATCATCAACCAGGTGCTGATCGACCGCAACGCCTTCCACTACGAGCGGCTGGCCGAGCACGTCACCTGGAGCAATCCGCAGGCGATGCAGAAGCTGAACCAGATGACGCAGAATTTTCAGTCGCACGGTTTTGACGGCCCCACCGCCGCGCTGTCCAAGCTGAGCGGCATGGTCAGCCAGCAGGCGTCCGTCCTGTCGTTCATGGATGTTTTTTATCTGCTGACCATCCTGTTCGCCTCGCTAGCGTTTTTCGCCCTGATGATGCGCAAGCCGGCCCCGGCGGGCGGCGGCGGAGGCGGTGGCCACTAGAGCGCGTGGCAGCCGGTCGGCTTCATCCTGCCGGCGGTGGTTTTGGCCAAGGCCGAAGGCTTCACCGGGGCCGCCTTGACGACGGCCGTGAAGCGACGGTCCGCATATCCGCCTCGACCATCCGCGTGGCCCCTCACCCGCCTGCCGGCACCCTCTCCCCGTGAACGGGGAGAGAGACGCTGGCGGCACCCTCCTCGCGAATCCGAAACGGTCCCGGCTGGCGAAAGCGGTCGCCCCAGCCCCCTTCTCCCCGTTTACGGGGAGAAGATGCCGGCAGGCAGATGAGGGGCAGCGCAGACGATCCAGGCAAGGCGTCCTTTCTATAACGCTGTAATTACAAGGAAAAATCGCGCCAAGCTGCTCTAAGACTGCCATCACTGTCAGCCCCTGTCAGGATCATTTTCCCGTAAAATTCCCCCACCACCTCCGACCTAGGCGATAATCTTCCCGCCTGTGTCGGAAGGAAGCGGCAATGGACTGGACTGCGGCGATCGACAAGAACCGGGAAGCGCTGAAGCGCGTGCTGATGATGCTCGTCGCCATGGCCGAGCGTGGCGCTGGGGGACCGTTTCCTTTCTTTCCGCGGAAGGACGCGGCGGTTCAGAACGAGACGCAAGCGGAAAAAAGGAAACTGTCCCCGGCGCTTACCCTTCCCCGAAACCTCCACCGCGCCATCGCAAAGCTGCTGCGCCCGGCCGAAGCCGCCGTGCGGCGATTGATCATCGTGGCCGCGCGCGGCCTGGTGATCACCTTGCCGCCGCTGCGTCCGCGAAAACCGAAGCCGCTGCGCAAGCTCCGGCGCAAAACCGGCCGCACCGGCGTCGCGACGCCTGCGGAAGCCGATCCCCCGCGCCCTCCTTCGCTCCCGCTGCTCGATCCGCTGCGCATGCCCCGGCGCTGGAGCGGCTGGATCGGTCCTGCCGGGCGCATCGCCAGAACCGTGCCGCGCATCTCCTCGCTCGATGATTACGCGACGCTCAGCCCCTTGCCGCCTCCGCCATCACCACACGATCTGGTTAGCGCGGAGCGTATCGCCTTGCGCCTGCAGGCGCTGGCCTCGGCGCTCGACGACCTGCCGGGCCAGGCAAGACGGTTCGCCCGCTGGCGGGCTCGGTCCGACGCTGCGCTGGCGCGAGAGCGAAAAATCGGCGGCGCGGTGGCTCAGGACCAGCGGCCTCGCGACGCGGCTGCCAAAACGAGGCAGGCCGGCAAGCCGGCGCGGTTCCAGCGGATATGGCCGCTGAAACCCGGCCGGCCGCCGGGCTGGCGGCCAAAATCCAGCCATGAGGTGCAGGACGTGCTGGAGGTCGTCCACGGGCTGGCGCAATGGGCGCTGGAGCCTGCCAACACGACCTGACGCCGTACCTGCCGAAGCCACAGCGAAGTATCAACAACCAGCGCGGATTTTCGCGGCGGGCGGCGATCCGTGCTGCCCGCGAATACCGTTCTCACCTGGCCAAGCCGTGCCCTGCGGATCGCCGCAACCGCCTCCCGGGCGAACCTCCGCCGATACGCCGATCATCCGATCAGATCTCGTCGAAACGGCTGCCTTCGCGGGAAGGATCGTGCTCGATCACCCTCTCCTCAAGATCGTCGGGCAGTGCCTCGTCGCTCTCCTGGTAGGCGTTGTCGTCGTCTTCCTCCGGCAGGTCGCCGGACATCTCGCCTTCATCTTCTTCAAGATCCTCGCTTTCCAGCGGCGTTGCGAATGGGTCGGCGGCTTCGATGTCGTCCCAATCCGTCTCTTCGAGTTCCGGCGCTTCCTTGGCGGCGTCGAGCGCGGATTTTTTGGTCGTGTCGTTCGGCATGGTCCGATCCTCCGTTGCTTGCATTTCAAACGCCCGGCGTTGAGAAACGCTCCGGCGGACAGGAAATTCCGCCGGGAGACGGCGGGCGAGGGAGCATGCTGGCAGAATTCTTTTCCCGCAGCGCGGTCGAGGTCGGCAAGGCACTGATCGGCGCGAGGCTGCTGGTGGCCGGCGTCGGCGGCATCATCGTCGAGACGGAGGCCTACCGGCCGGACGATCCGGCCTCGCACGCCTTCCGCGGACCGACGCCGCGCAACCAGGCCATGTTCGGACCGCCCGCCCGGGCCTATGTCTATCGCTCCTACGGCATCCACTGGTGCCTGAATTTCGTCTGCCTGCCCGGCAGCGCCGTGCTGATCCGGGCGCTGGAGCCGAGCGACGGGCTGGCGTCGATGTGCGAACGGCGCGGGCTGGAGGACGTCAGGCTGCTATGCTCCGGGCCAGGCCGGCTGTGCCAGGCGCTCGGCATCGACCTTTCGCTCAACGCGCTGCCGCTCGACTGGGCGCCGTTCGAGCTTGTGCTGCCGACTTCCACGGCGGAGACGGTCGCCGGCCCGCGCGTCGGGATCACGCGGGCGATGGAACTGCCATGGCGATTCGGGCTCGCCGGCTCCCGCTTCGTCAGCCGTAAATTCTGAAGGCTTGTGCCGGAACAGCCGTGCCGGCGCTTCGGGCGTGCCGGCTACCCTTCGCCGCCAATCGGCTCCGGCAGGAAAGGCGCCGACGATGTGTCCGGACCGGTGTAGCGGACGACCAGCAAGGTGATGTCGTCCGACTGGTGCACGCCGTTCTCGAAAGTCTTCACGGTCGACAGGATGCCTTGCGCCATGGCGTCCGGGCTGTCCGCGTCGCGCATGCCTTCGAGGCTGGTAAGCAGGCGGGCCTCGCCGAACTGCTCGCCTTCGGCGTTGAATGCCTCCGACACGCCGTCGGTGTAGAGCACAATCATCTCGCCCGGCGCGAGGTCGATGGAGCGGCTGCTGAACTCCGCCGTGTCGATGACCGCGACCGCCATGTCGCTGTCGCCGGGAACCGTCTCGACGCTGCCGTCGGCCCTGATGCGGATCGGCGCGCTGTGGCCGGCATTGACGAAGTCGACATGGCCCGTCCTCGGATCGAACACGCCGAACACCAGGGTGACGAACATCATCTGGTCGTTGTCGACGACCAGCAGGTCGTTCAGCTGGCGCACGCAGACGGCGGGATCGTTCTCGAACAGCGCGATGGCCTTGAGCAGCGTGCGCGAGATCGCCATGAAGAAGGCGGCCGGCACGCCCTTGCCCGACACGTCGGCGATGACGAACACCAGCTTGCCGTCGCCGCGCTCGAAGAAATCGTAGAAATCGCCGCCGACCTCGTTGGCCGACTGCATCAGGCCCTTGACGCCGAAGGTCGGCCGCTCGGGGAAATCGGCGGGCAGCACGGAGCGCTGCAGGTCGCGGGCGATCGACAGTTCCTGCTGCAGCGTAGCGAGCTGCGTCTCGCGCACCAGCGCCTCGCGCAACCTTGCCACCAGTTCGGACAGCCGCCGGTGCTGGTCGACGACGCGGCCAGACATCTGCTGGAGAACGGCGGCGATCGGCCCAAGCTGGTCGTCCTCGCGGATCAGCCGGGCGATCGGGTCGACGTCCTCGGCGGTCGCTGCGCCGCCCTTGGTCGCCGCGACGATGCGGCCGAGATCGCCCAGCACCTCCTCGCGGGCGCCGGGCTCCAGCGTCTCGGCAAGCGATTCCATCTGCCGGCGCACGAAGCGTTCCTGGCGGCGGCGCTGCAGTTCGCGCTGCCTTCTGGCCTCGTTGAGGGCGACGAGGTTGTGGCGCAGCTCGGTGATCGCCGAGGCGATCTGGCCGATCTCGTCGTCGCTCCTGCGCACCAGCGTAGCCGACGTGTCGCCGCGCGCCAGCGCCGCCAGAATGGTGACGGCGCGCCGCAGCGGGTTGAAGCTGTAGCGCAGGTAGAGATAGAGGCCGCCGACGGTGAGGATCGCCACGACAGCCATGATGACCATGGTGAGCATCGTCAGCCGGTCCAGCGCCAGCAGGCTTTCGGTGGCGTCCTGCGCGGCGACCAGCAGGCCGGCCGAGCCGGCGGAGATGTCGGCCAGCGGGATGGCGGTGACGGCGTAGAGGCGATCGTCGACCTCGGCCTGCTGGACCGAGCCGATACGCTGCGGGAAGGTCAGTTCGATATCCTGCCACAACTGCGCTTCCGTGCCTTCGACCAGCCGTCCGCGCGTGCTGACGAGGTAGCTTTCCGCATCCATGGCCTCGGCGAAGCTTTTCAGCGGCCCGCCGGCCTTGGAGCCGATGGCGAGCACCGTCGGCGAGCCGTCCCAGGTCTCGAAGCGCTTGGCGGCGACGATGCGGAACGCATCCGACGAGACCTGGCGGATGCCGGCCGGTTCCTGGCCGTCGAGGATCGCGCCGATCGTGCTGATGTCGAGCAGCCGGGGAGGCTCTGCCTGCGCCGAACTGGCGACGAGGATGCGGCCCTGGTGGTCCAGGATCTGGAGATCGGAAAGCTCGCCGGACGTCAGCCATGGCTGCGTCCAGGTCAGCGCCATGCGCCGCAGCGTCGGCAGGTCGCCGCGGCGGAACGCATCGGTGACGCCGGCATCGGTGGCGATGCGTTCGCGCAGCATCGACAGCCGCCGCGTCTCGGTATGCAGGATCTCGCGCCACAGCGCCTCCTGGCCGGCGATGGCGATGCGTGTGTAGGGTTGGGCCGCCAGCGTCTCGCGCTGCGCCCCGATGACCGCCAGCGTGCCGAAGGCGAGGATGAAGGCCAGCGAGACGAAAACCGCGATGCGTGTGCTGAGGAGCATGATTGTTCCTCAGGCCGGGACGGGCGTGGCCGGCCGGCGGCCGGCGAGATGGCCGGCCATGACGGCCAGTGCGAGGGCGGCGATGACAGCGGCGAACGGGACACCGGTCTGCCCGGTCGCGCCCGCCAGGCCGAGGCCGGCTGCGGCCGTGCATCCGAGCGCCAGCCACGGCCGGGCGGCTGCCCCGCAGAACGATCGGATCGCGCCGCCGGCGGCGAAGCCGAGCGCCGCGCAGGCGACCGTCGTCGACAGGGTCATGCTGGACAGCGGATCGTACAGTGCGGCGGCTCCGACCAGCAGCGCTGCGCCGCAGGCCAGCGGCGGCAGCGCCGGCGCGGCCAGGGCGGCGATGGCAAGGATCGCCGCGGCGCCCGTGCCGACGAGATAATTGTCGAAGCCGATACCGGCCGGCAGCCCGACCAGAACCATCGCGGCGGCCGGAAGCACGGCGAGGCCGAGCAGCAGGTCGGGCAAGCCGATCGTCGCGTCCTTCGGCGTCACGGTCTTTCCGGCCGATATCGTTTCGCCGTAGGCGAGGAAGGGCGTGGCCAGCAGCGCCGCGATGCCGAGCACCAGGAAGCCGGAGCGCCGGCCGATCGCCTCGGCATAGAGGCCGCTGGCGAGCGGGGCGGCGAACAGCGCCGAGAAGATCAGCAGCGTCGCAAGGCTGCGCGGCTCCAGGTCGATGCGGCGGTGGGCGAGCAGCGCGGCGGCCATGAAACCGCCGGAGAGGCCGGCCAAGGCACGCAGCATCACGAAGACATCATAGGTGCGGCACCAATAGGTCGCGCCGAGCGCCACGGCGAGCGCTATGCCGCCCAGCGCCAGCAGCGCGCCGGAGCGGCCCGCCCGTCCGGTGCCGAGCATGGCGCCGGCAAGTGCCGCGGCAAGTTCCGCCAGCAGCGGCATGACCGGCACCCAGGGCAGCGCCACCACCTCGGACTCGCGGTCGATCGCGAAATTGGCGACATAGGGGAATGCAGCCGCGTAGATGGCCAGCAGCAGCGCGACGCGCCATGCCGCGCCGCTGCCGTTCGAAAACGCCTCCGCCGGCGCGTCGTCGCCGGCGTCGGCAAAGGTGTAGCGGCGGTCGATCGGCAGCAGGATGGCGTCGACGCGGCGGCCGAGGCTGCCGTCGAAGTCGATGGCGCGGATGGTGGCGACGGCCTCGACAAGGTTGCGCCGCGCCGCCTTGACCCGCTCGATGTTGCGGGCGAGGGCCCGCGACGCCGAAAACAGCGGGCCGCGATCCTCGCTATACGGATGTGCGCTGAAGTCGCCCGCCGAGACGCGCTCCATGTCGCCGAGCAGCCGGGCCTGCGCCGGATAGAGGTTGAAGGCGACGAAGAAGGCGACGATGCCACCCGCCACCGCCCCGGCAAGAAGCGCCGTGATGGCGAGCGCGATCCGCACCTGCGAAACAGCCTGCTCGATCAACGGCGATTCGCCCTCGACGACCAGCGTAGCCGACACACCGCCGCCGCCGATCGGAAAACGTTCGCCCGTTACGTTTCCGCCGGTCGTGGCAACCGTCTTGCCGGCGCTGTCGATGATCTCCAGCCCGAGCACCTGCGGCGAATCGTCGGCGATGCGGTGAAGATAGGGTTCGATGCCGGGCAGCTTGTCGAGCGGGATGCCGAGTTGCAGCGCGTGCGAGAACTGTCCGGCGACCGCCATGCCGACCGCGGCGGCGCCGGTTCGCGTCGCCTGTTCCAGCGTCGGCGCGCTGCGCCTCAGCCCGGCGTCGAGCAGCAGGAAGGCCGAGAGACCGACCGCCACGGCCACCACCGCCGCGATGATGGCTGCCGGAACCCAGGCCCGGGCGCGTTCAAGCTGCATTGCGGTCGTCGCTCTCGTCGACTTTCAGCACCGCGGCGGTGGCCCTGTCGAAATCCGAGACGGCACGGTCGACGGACAGTTTCACCCCGTCCGCGCCGGCGAGATAGCGCGCCGGCATGACGCCGTCGCCTGCCGGCGGCGCCTCCGGCGCGAGCCGGTCCGCCAGCCGCTTCAACGGGCGGCCCGAAAGGTCGAGCAGCGCGACCGACACGATCAGCAGGACCAGCAGCGCACCGGGGATGACCCAGGCGGCGCGCGAGCCCAGCCCGGCCAGCACGTTGCGGGCGAGGGCGGCGCGCCCCTCGCCGGAAACGGTGATGGCGAGATGCCCGATCGTTTCGCCGAAATCGTTGCCGATGACCTGCCCCACCACGATGTTGCCGAACTCCTCGACGCGCCAGCGTTCGTTCTCGACGCGGTAGCGCACCGCCGTCTGCCAGGCCGACGAGATGGTCTCGCCGATACTGCCGCGGTCGGTGTTGAACAGCGAGACGCCGTCCGGAGAAAAGACCTCGACGGCGACCACCTGCGGGTCCGTCGCCTTCGCCCTCTCGATCAGGTCCTGAACGACGCGCACGTCGGAGAGCGGCAGGCCGAGGCCCGCATTGGCCTCGATCGTGTCGCGAAGCTGGGTGAGCAGGAAGTCGACATTGGCCTCGGCGGTCCGCAGCGCCACGCGGTCGAGGCTGCCGAAAACCAGCGCCGCGCACAGGGCGAGGCCCGCGCACGTGACGCCAAGGATAGCCAGGATGATCCTCGTACCGGGAGCCATGGGCGGGTTGTATGAGTCGGAATGGAGTGTGGCAACGGTATTCGAGCCATACCCCACTGTCATCCGACAAAACCTATCGATTATAATAATATTCTGCTAATCTCGCGGTGCTCCAATGGGCGACCGATCTCTCAGTGATTCCCAGATGATACGGCTAGCGCTTCGCACAGTACCGGTCTTTGCCGTCATCATCGGCTTCGCCATGTTCCTCGCCGCCTACATGAATTTCAGCGGCGTGCGCTCGGCCTATCTCGACCTCATCCGCTCGCGCATGGCAATGACCGCCGACGGCATCGGCAACGACATTTCCACCGCCTCGACACTGGGCATCAGGCTGACCGAGCAGACCACTCTGCCGGGCCTGTTGGCGCGCCAGGCGGCGACCGATCCGCTGACGCTGTCGATCGACGTCGCCTCCGACGACGGCACGGTGGTGTTCAGCAGCGATGCCAAGCGGGTCGGCGCGAACGACGCCGCCGGCGGCGATGCCAGCGCCTTTCGCCAGGAGGACCACATCGTCAACGACATCGGCGCGCCGGTGGGCACGGTCGTGGTACGGCTGAACCGCTCGGCGATCGATGCCGAGATCGACCGGCTGCGCTTCGACATCCTCAACGGCGCGGTGCCGGCCGGCCTTTTCGCCGTCGCGGCGGGAAGCCTGATCTGCCTGCTGCTGCTCACCAATCTGCACCGGCGCGCCCGGCGATCGGCACTCGGCCAGTCGGATGACGATCCGATCGGCCGCGCCGCGCGCGAGATGAAAAAACTGCAGCCGGAAACCAACGCATGAACAGCTTGCGCGTCCGCCTTTCGGTCACCGTGCTGGCGGTGCTCATCGTGGCGCTGGTGTTCCTGTCGTTCCAGACCGCGGAGCGGGCGCAGTCGATCCTGCAGCCGGAGCTCGAGCGCAAGGCGGCGACCGTCGCCGGTTCCACTGCCTCGCTGATCGGCCGGGCGCTCGAGGTCGGCATCCCGCTCGACCGGCTGGAAGGGCTGGACGCCTATCTCCAGCGCATCCTCGCCGGCAACCCGGACCTGTCCTTCATCGCCGTGCGCGACGCCGGCGGCGCGACGCTCTATCAGGCGGCCACCGGCGACACGGCGGCGGGGGCGGCAGCCACGGCCGATGCGGCACAGAGCGTCAGCGTGCCGATCGCCGTGCAGGGCGGCCAGACGGAAACGCTCGTCGTCGGCCTCGACCCGGCCTATGCGCGGCAGGTCGTCTCGACGCTTTGGATCGATCTCGTGATCGTCATGTTCGTGACGGCGGTGGTGGCGTTGGAACTGGTCTATGTCGGTTTTGGCGCGGGGCTCTACGGCGCGATCGAGGGCGTCGAGAGAAGGCTGAAGACCATCCGCAAGGGGGATCTGCGGCTGCATCCGCCGGTGGACACCGGCAGCGAGTTCGGCAGTTTCGCCCGCTCGCTCGACGAGCGGCTCGGGCGGCTGCATTCCACCTACGCGACGATGCGCCAGACCATAGCCGAGCGCGGCGACCAGATGTCCCAGCAGGCGCTGGACATGATGCGCGGGCGTTTCGGGCTGGGCGAGGGGGTGATCGCGGCGCCGGTGCAGGTCATCGCCATGCGCGCGCCGCTGTTCGTGTTCATGCTGGCGGAGGAACTGACCCGGCCGTTCCTGCCGGTCTATATCCGCTCGCTGGCGACGCCGATCCCCGGCCTGTCGCCGGAATTCGTCATCAGCCTGCCGATGATCACCTTTCTCGTCGTGGTGGCGCTGTCGCAGCCGCTGCTCGGCAACCTCACCGAGCGCATCGGCCGCCGCAACTGCCTGATGGCCGGGGCACTGTTCGGACTGATCGGCTACTGCGCCTCCGCCTTCGTCGGCGACCTGATCGGGCTGACGCTGGCGCGGGCGATCTCAGGCCTGGGCTTCGCGCTGGTCTTCGTCAGCGCGCAGGGGTTCGTCATCGATTCCACCGACATCCGCCAGCGGTCGAGCGGCATGGCGATGTTCATCAGCGCCATCCTGGTCGCCGGCCTGTGCGGCCCGCCGATCGGCGGCATCCTGGCCGATCGCATCGGCATTCCCGGCACCTTCGTCATCGCCGGCCTGTTCGCCCTTTGCAGCCTGGTGCTCGCCTGGCTCTGCATGCCGGCGACGGCGTCGCGCCTGTCGCAGGGGCCGGCGATCCGCTGGCGCGACTTCGGCCCGATCATCGCCTCGCCGCCGCTGGCCGGCCTGCTGTTCCTGTGTGCCATGCCGGCAAAAATCATCCTCGTCGCCTTCTGCTTCTTCCTCGTCCCGTTGCAGATGGAGACGATCGGCGCGACGCAGGCGACGACGGGCCGGATGCTGATGATCTACCCGATCGCCATGGTACTGCTGGTTCCCTTCTTCGCCTCGCTGGCTGACCGCTGGAACATGCGCGCGCAGTTTGTGGCCTTCGGCGGGTTGGTGGCAGGCGTCAGCGCCTTCGTCGTCTTCTTCGGCGGCAGCCAGATCATGCCGATCGCCTTGATGCTGCTCGGTCTCGGATTGGGGCAGGCGATCAGCATCGCGCCGCTCTCCGGGCTGGTCGGCGAGATGGGACGGGCGTTGCCCGGCAATGTCAGCGAGAACTCGGTCTACGGCATCTTCCGGCTGGTCGAGCGCACCGGCAATGCGCTGGGCCCTCTGGTCGGGGGCGTGCTGCTCGGCATATACGGTTTCTCGACGACGGTGATGATCATCGGCGGCGGCATGGCGTTCTGCGCGCTGCTGTTTTCCGCAATGCTCGGGTCGCGGCGCCAGCCGAAACTCGAACTGCCTGCCAGGGGGGCCTGATATGCTGCGACGGCGCACGTTTCTCGGAATGGCGGCGGGCAGCGTCGCCGGCGTGCTGGCGCCCGGCCTCGCCGGCGCCCAGGCAAAACCCTATCGCATCTACCGCATCACCTATCGCGGCCGCACCGAGGTGGAGGACGGTTTTGACGACTATCTGGCCAGCAACGGCATCGCCGCCGAGTTCATCGAGCGCGATGCCGAGCGCGGCGTGGCCAAGCTGCCGGGTTTCGTCGAGGAGATCCGCGCGCTGAAGCCGGACCTCGTCTACACTTGGGGCACGCCGGTGACGCTGGGCATCGCCGGCCGCTACGACGCGCCCGACAAGGCAAAATTCATAACCGACATCCCCATCGTCTTCGCGCTGGTGGCCTCGCCCATGGCGGCCGGGCTGGTGGCCGACCGCATGGCGCCGAACCGCAACCTGACCGGCGCCGTGCATGTGGTTCCGACCGATACCCAGCTGCGCGCCATGCATTCGTATCGGCCGATCACAAAACTCGGCGTGCTCTATACGGCGACCGAGCAGAACTCGGTGTCGATCGTCAAGGAATTGCAGGGCCTGCAGCAGCCGATGGGCTACAGCCTGATCGAGCGGCAGTTCCGCGCCGGCGCGGACGGGCGGCCGGTGCCGGACGGCATCGAGGACCTGATCGCCGAGATCAAGCAGGAAGGCGCCAACTGGCTCTATCTGCTGCCCGACACCTTCCTCGGCACGCAGTATGACAAGGTGACTCCGGCGGCGATGGCCCAGGCGCTGCCGACATTCGGCGCGGCCGAATTGGCGATCCGTCAGGGCGGTGCGCTGGTGGCGCTGATCAGCCGCTATTATTCGGTCGGCCAGTTGGCCGCGTCGAAGGCGGTGAAAATCCTCAGGAAAGAAACGCCGGTAGCCGAAATCCCGATCGAGACGCTGAAGCGCTTTTCGCTGATTATTAACATGCCTGTGGCAAAAAAACTCGATCTGTATCCGCCGATCGACATGTTGAACTATGCGGAAGTCCTTACGGGCTAAGGTCTCTCGCTACTCGCGCTCCGAAGGCCTGTAACTCAAGAAGCCGCCGGCTTTCGGAACCTGACGATCGACAGACGATGAACCGCATCCGGGACCGGGGGGTCGCCGAATGATAGAGATCAAGGACGCGCCCGGCACGAAGGGGCGCCAGGTCCGCCTCTCCGTGTCGGACCTCGATGCCGTCTACCGCCTGCATCTGGCGGCGACGGGCGCGGTCGGCCGTCCCGAGCTGATCAAGCCGGAATCGCGCGATTTCTTTGAGCGCATTCTCGGCGGCGGCGGCAGCATCGTCGGCTTCGTCAGCGACGACGCGCTGATCGCCTATGGCGTGCTGCAGTTCGACCTGCCGCCTGCCGAGGACGCCCGCCCGCTGCTCGGCCTCGGCGCCGGCGACCGGCTGGCGAAGCTTGCGGGCGCTTCCGTCCTGCCGGAGGCCTGGGGCGGCGGGCTGCATGACGAACTGATCCATCTGCGCGTCGACGAGGCGCGCCGCGCCGGCATCCGCCATCTCTATGCGACCTCGGCGCCCGGCAATCTGCGCAGCTGGCCGAACCTGGTGGATGCCGGCTTCGCGGTACGCGCCATCGTCGAGAAATACGGCGGACACCTGCGCTACATCCTCCATCGCGATCTGGAGACCGCCGGGCCGCAAGAGACCGGCGGCGCCTGGTGCCCGGTCGAAGACATCGGGCGCCAGCGTGCGCTGATCGCCGCCGGTTCCGCCGGCATGCGCTGGCGCAGGCGCGCCGACGGCGGGCGCGATCTCTTTTACCGGGGCGTGGCGTGAACCCGCTTCCGAAGCTTGCAAGACCCAGGGAGGTGAACGCCACGTCGCCCGAGAACGCACCGTCATTGCGCATCGACCTCGCCGCCGTCCGGTCCAACTATCTGGAGATGCGGCGGCGCTATCGCGGCCAGGTGCTGTCCGCCGTCCTCAAATCCGACGCCTATGGCGTCGGCCTGGAGCCGGTGGCGCGCACGCTGGCCGCCGCCGGCTGCCGCGATTTCTGGGTCAACGACCTTGAGGAGGCGGCGCGTGTCCGGCTGAACGCCCCGGCTGCGACTGCCTATACGCTGATGGGCCTCGCCGGCGCCCATATCGGCGATTTCGAGGCGCTGGGCGCCGTGCCGGCGGTCGCCACCCTTGCCGAACTGGAACATTGCGCGCGCCACGCGATGCTCGACCGGCGCAGGATCGCGGTCGCCGTGCAGATCGATACCGGGCTCGGCCGGCTCGGCCTCTGCGAGGAGGAACTGGTCTTCCTCGCCGGCCAGCCCGACATGCTGGCGCATCTCGACATAAGACTGTGGGTCTCGCACCTCGCCGCCTACAACCTGCCGGAGGACCCGGAAAACGCCGAGCAGCGTCGCAAGCTGCGCGACTGGGTGTCGGCCCTGCCGCATGCGCCGGTCAGCCTCGCCGCTTCGTCGGGCGTGTTCATGCCGCCGGACTGGCATTTCGAAATGGCGCGCGTCGGCAGCGCGCTCTACGGCGTGCAGACGTCAGCGGTCTGGCAGGACGGGCTGATCCCTTGCTACGAACTCAGCGCGCCGGTCATCCGCATCGCCGAATTCCCGGCGGGACGTCATCTCGGCTATCGCGGCACGACGGAGTTGAAGCGCCCGTCGCGCATCGCCACCATCGCCATCGGCTATGCCAACGGCCTGCCGCAGCGCTTCGCCGAGATCGGCACGGTGCGCTTTGCCGGGATGCCGGTGCCGCTGGTCGGCGGCATCGCCATGAACATGACCATGATCGACCTGACGGATGTTCCCGAAGGCGACATCGTCGACGGGGCGAGGGCGGTGTTCCTCGACCGCGCCCAGCCGGTCGAACCGCTTGCCGAGCGCCTCGATTGCGCCCCCAACGTGCTGTTGACGCAGATCGGCGCGGGGACCCGCAGGGTCTATTTCAACGATTGATGTGCCGCGTCACGCCTTTCCAGCCGCCAGCGCCTCGGCGCGATCCGCGTGGATCTGGAAAAGCTTTGCAAAGCCGCTGATCTTGAACACCTCGTCCACCGGCTTGCTCATGCCGGCGAGCGAAAGCGGCAGGCCGGTGGCCTTGCTTCGCCGCGCGGCGAGCAGCAGCACGCGCAGCCCCGCGCTGGAGATGTAGTTCAGTTCGGCGAAGTCGACCAGCACCGGCTGGCCTGCGTCGAACAACGGCAGCAGGGCGTCCTCGACCTCGCGCGCCGAATTGCTGTCGACGCGGCCGACCGGCGTCAGCACGGTTGTCCCCTCGATCGTCTCCTTGCGGATGTCCACTGTGCTCTCCTGTGCTGCGCCACGCTCAGCGCGTGGAAAATTTCGTCAATGTCAGCTGGTTGTGCCCGTCGACGCGGGCATAGCGGACCTCGTCCATCATCGCCCGCACGATATGGATGCCGAGCCCGCCGATCGGCCGGTCGTCGAGGTCCAGATCGAGATCGGGGTCTCCGGCCTGCGTCGGATCGAAGGCGATCGCGTCGTCGCGCACGGTGACCGTCGCCCGGTCGCCCGAAACTTTTACGACGATGTCGATCGAATGGCGCGCGCCGTCCTCGTAGCCATAGCTGATCGTGTTGGTGAGAAGCTCGTCGAGCGACAGATTGATCGCGTGCGCGATCTCCTCGCCCACGCCCTCCCTCGCGCAGAAATCCTCGATGACGGTCGCGATGCGGCCGATCTCGGAAAGATCGTTGGCGATGGTGAGGTTGAGCGCGGGCAGGCGGGACATCCTTGGCGTTCTATCGCTCGGCGTCGGCGGCGGGCAGGATTCGATACAGCGCTTCGCTGCCGAAATGCTTCGGCAGTTTCACGCGGCCAACATACTCCACCCGGTAAGGCCGTCGATAGTCCGAGCCCGTCAATCTCGCCTCATGCTGAAGAGAGTCCATCTCGGCCCATAGCAGGGCGACGAAATGCTGCGAGGCATAGGCCTCGCCGGGTGCGGCGACCGTCTCGATGCGCGCCGCCCGGTTGACGTGGTGACCGTAGACCATGCTGCGCCCGGTCAGCGGATGCAGCCCGACATAGACCGGCCCGGCATGCAGCGCGACGCGGAAGCGCGGCCGGTTCGCCAGCCCGAAAGGCTCGGGATCGAGCGTGGCGATGGCGTCGACCAGGGCGAGGGCATAGCCGGCGAGGTCCAGCGCGGTCTCGGCCGCCGCGTGCACGGCGTCTCCCCAGGTGTTGATGAGGATCGGCGGTTTTGCCCGCGCCTCCACCTCTTGCTGCACCTCCGCCAGGAAATCCCAGAGCAGCGGCACCTGCTGGTCGCTGAAGGAGGTGTAGGTCGCCATGTCGGCAAACAGGATCGCCCGCACGACGAGCGGGCTCAGGCCGATCGCCAGTGCATCGAGCCCGCCGAACAGGTCGGCGGCCAGGCCGCCGCTGTCATCCCCGGTGCGCTGGCGGATGTCGTCGAGATCGATCAGCGACAGATGCTCGAGTTCCGGCCACTGGTCCATGAAATCCGCCGGGCTGCCCGGATCGGCCGGCGCCTCCGGGCTCCAGACGACGAGCAGCCTCGCATGGCCGCCAAGGCGCTCGGCATGGATGCGCGCCATGCCTTGCAGGACCTGGTTGTTGAAACGCAGCAGCGTGTCGTCGCCGGTCAGCCGTTCCTCGCAGCTTATTTCGACTTCCGTGGCCGAGGCGACGAGGCTGCGGAACCGCGCCATCCATTCCTCGCCCGCCGGCGCGACATACTGTTCGGCGAAATCGTCGCGCGGGCAGGGCAGGAAGACATGCAGTTCGCCGGAGCGCGCCAGAACTTCCTCGCCGAAGATGATGTCCGCCCCCGCCGACGCCGAGACATAGCCGACGGCAATCTCGTGCCGCGCCAGTTCGTCGCGGATCTCCTCCCGCAGCGCCGCCAACGCCTCCGGGCTCACCACACCGGCCGAAGCGGCGTCGAGCCGCTGTCCGGCGCAGAGCATGATTGCGGCTTCGGATTTCAACCCGGCTCCTCTCGATCCGCCGGGGATTGTACGGCGTTTTGGCAACCATGCACGATCGAACTTGCGGATAGGTGAATGGAATGAGGAGTAGTCGGCCCATTGATGTCAGGTTTCGACTCCATTCTCGCCGTTCGGAGTACTTCCAAGGTTACCCGAAGCCTACCGTTCGTTCAGGTCCCGCCAATCGACAGAGTCAGGGCTTGCCGCTGTCTGACATGTTGCCGCGAAGATGCGGTCCCAGATAGGCGGGCGACCCGAGGACGGCCCGCCACGCCGTCAACCCTCAGTGGTAGAAATAGGGGTCGAGCACACGGACCTCGGTGATCTTGTCGACGGGCAGATCGCTGCGCTTGGCTGCGCTGCGGATCGCCTCCGGCGACGGAGCATCGTAGATGCAAAAGGTCTGCCTCTTGTCGGGCGACACATAGGAGTGCACCCAGGTCACGCCGCCTTCGGCATTGCGCAAAACAACGCCGCCACAGGCTTCTGCGCCGTCCGGGTTGGTGGGAATCGCGAGTCCGTTCGGGAAGGTTCTTTCAACGAGGTATCGTGGCATTCCAAGCTCCTTCGGTTGGGTGACATCGCGAGGTTGCAGCGATCCCGCAGTTGCCGCATCGGAGGAGTTCCCCAAGGATGGTGCGTTGAATCCCTATATTTGACTCCTGCGCTTAGGTGGTTTCACCTGAAGGAGATGCCGACCTTGCTCCTTGAACGTGAGGACCAGATAGAACGCCTCCGGACGCTGCTCACCCAAGCGAGCGCTGGTCGGGGCTCTGTCGTCGCCTTGGTCGGAGAAGCGGGTGTTGGTAAAACCAGCCTCGTGGAATCGTTTGCCGCCACGATAGAGGGACGCGCGCGCGTGCTGCGCAGCGCATGCGAGGACCTCTCTATTCCGGAGCCGTTGGGGCCGCTGTACGACCTAAGCCGCGCTCTCGGCCCTCTGCTTCCTGTCGCCGGTGTCGAGGTCCCACGTCTACGGCTGTTTTCGGAAGCGCTGCAGCTTTTCGACAAGGCTGGACTGGCGACCCTCCTCCTCATCGATGATGTACACTGGGCCGACGATGCGACCCTCGATCTGATCCGGTTTTTGGGACGGCGGATCACCGGAACGCACGTATTGCTGCTGCTCACTGCCCGCAACGACGCCACCGACGGACAGCGCCGACTTAGGCGGGCGCTAGCCGAGATACCCACCCAGTCGCTGGTCCGGATGGAGGTTCCACTCCTGAGCGAAGGTGCCGTCGCGGGTCTCGCGCTATCCGCCGGACTAGATCCCCGTTCCCTGTTTCGCCTTACGGCCGGCAATCCGTTCTTCACCAGCGAACTGATACGGGCCGGAGTCGCCGATGTCCCGCCGGTGAGTGTCACGGATGCCGTCCTGCGCCGAGTGGAGCGGCTTGCACCAGCAGCACGGCACTTCCTCAACATCGCCGCCGTTTTCCCTCGGCGTTGCGAGACGGAGGTACTATTGGAAATCGCTGGTGCCGAGGGCGTTGAAGCGCTTGCGGACTCTCTCGGGGCGGGCCTCTTGAACGCAACGGAAGAATACGTGCAGTTTCGCCACGAAATCGCTCGCCGCGCGGTCGAGGCCGCGATGTCGGAGCGTGATCGCCGCGTCATCAACGGAAGGGTGCTTGCGGCTTTGCGCAAGCTGGCATCGGTGCCGGCTGCCCGTCTTGTCCACCATGCCCGGCAGGCAAGAAACGTCGCAGTGCTTCGAGCGCTTGTGCCGCAGGCCGCGAGCGAAGCCTCGGCGCTCGGCGCCCACCACGAGGCCGCCGATATGCTCGCGGCGATTCTCGAAGACCAGGACGGCTCTGACTTCCCCGAGCGGGATGACCTGTTGGTGAGGCTCGCCATCGAGCACTATCTGCTCGGTCGAACAAGGGCGGCACTGGATCGCCTTGAAGAAGCACGCGTCGGCTTCGCCCAAAAAGGCGATATCCTTCAGGAGGGTGACTGTCTGCGCTGGCTTTCGCGCCTGAACTATCTTGATGGAAACCGTGTCTCGGCAGAGCAGCAGGCCACGGCCGCGGTCGATCTGCTGTCGCTAGGCAAGCCGGGTCCGGAGCTTGCGATGGCGCGGTCCAACCAGTCCCAGCTCGCCATGTTGGCAGACAGGATCGACGACACCGTACGCTTTGGACAGGCGGCAATTGACCTCGCCACGGCACTGGGCCGTAACGACATCGTCGCCCACAGCCTCAACAATCTGGGCGCCGTCCACCAGTGGCTCGATCTCGGATCGGCCCGCGATCTCCTGTCTCGAAGCCTTGGTCTGGCCCTCGAATTCGACCTCCAGGAGCATGTTGCCCGCGCATACACGAATTTGGCCTGCGTGCTGATCAACTGGCGCGCGCATGCCGAAGCCGAGGCAACCCTGAATGCCGGCATCGCTTACTGCATGGAACGCGATCTCGATACCTGGCGGGACTACATGCGGGCATGGCGGGCCGAACTCCTCCTGAGGACCGGCCGCTGGGATGAAGCCGGCTCCAACGCCATCGCCGTGCTCGACAATCCGCAGGCAACTCCGCTGGCCAGGTTCCCGGCCGCGGTTGCGCTGGCCCGCCTGCGGATCAGGCGTGGGGACGACGCAGACGCGCTCTTGCGGCAACTCGAAAGTTACCTCGTCCGCGGGAGTGAGCTCCAGCGCTGCGCGCCCTACGCGGTGCTGCGGGCGGAAGCGGCTTGGATCGCCGGCAGCGGCCACGTCGAGGCGCTCCAGCTCCTCGAACAGTCCATTGCCATGTTGCCGAACGGCAAGCTCATGCCCGAACTCTTCTTCTGGCACGAGAAGTTCGGTGGCCTTCCTTCCGGCGCACACGCCGCCGTGCCCTTTGCTGCCGAAGACATGCAGTTCGAGCGGGCGGTAGAACTGTGGGACGGGGCAGAGGACGATCGGGTCGTCGCAACATCCTTGATGAAGCGACTTGGTGCCGACGCAGTGCTGAGACGGCTCGGCACAAACCTGTCAGCATCCGGGCGCCCGCCGCGCGGTCCGGCCAAGACCACCCGCAATAACCCGCATGGCATGACCACTCGCGAGCTAAACATCCTGTTGCTACTGTGCCAGGGGCTTAGCAACAAGGCCATCGCCCGGGAGCTGGCGATTTCTGCAAAGACTGTGGATCATCACGTCTCCGCAGTTCTCGGGAAGCTCGACGTGTCGTCGCGCCTGGAGGCCGCGACAAAAGCGCGTGCGCTTGGACTGGCATAGAAGCGATCCGCGCGACCCTATTGCGTGGTCCCCTCGGATTACGACTTTCAGTGATATGCGGTGCTTGATAAGCGTGAACGGCAGCTTTCCCCACGCAGCTACCTGAGACCTGCTGGGCCGCTTTCCACCCTACAACAGACGGAAGCGGATTCGGTCAGAGTTCGTCGATGCCGAGCACGATCCTAATCCGCATTCCACCCGGTGGGGCCGAGAAACTTGCCGATTGAGACGACCTGACAGCGAGCCGTCCCCGGATTTCACCGCGTCCAGAAAGCCGGTGTGAACATCACCAGCACCGCCAGGATTTCGAGGCGGCCGAGCAGCATCAGGAACGAAAGAATCCACTTCGACATATCGGGCAGCGACGAGAAATTGCCGACCGGGCCGATGATCGGCCCCAGCCCCGGCCCGACATTGGTCAGCGCCGTCAGCGCGCCGGTCGTGGCGGTGACGAAGTCGAGCCCGGTGGCGCCGAGCAGGATCGTGCCGATCCCCCAGATGACGAAGAACGAGGCGATGAACAGCACCACCATGTGCTGCATCTCAGACGACACCGTGCGGTCGCCGTAGCGCACCGGCAGCACGGTGTGCGGATAGATCAGCCGGCGCAGGCCGTTGCCCAGCAGTTCGAACAGGATCAGGAAGCGATACGCTTTTATGCCGCCGGTGGTGGAGCCCGAGCAGCCACCCAGGAAGGTGGCGACGAAGATGCAGGCCACCGCGAACGGCCCCCACAGTGTGTAGTCGTCGCTGGCGAAGCCGGCGGTGCTGATGATCGACATGAAGTTGAAGGTGGAATGGGTAATGGCGTCACCGAACGGCATGTCGAGTTTTACGCGCAAATAGATCGCCACGGCGACCGAGAAGACGATGCAGTAGCCGGCAAAGACGCGGATCTGCGGATCGCGCAGCGCGTCGAGCCGGCCGCGCACCGCGAACAGGATCATGATGGAGAAGGGCAGGCTGCCGATGAACATGAAGATGTTGCCCGTCCACAGGATCATCGGCATGTCGGCATAGCGCAGGAACGAGGTGTCGTGCGTGGAGAACCCGCCGGTCGCCACTGTCGACATGGCGTGGTTGACGGCATGGAACGTCTCCATGCCGCCCGCCGCGTAGCCGATGGTGCAGGCCACCCAGAGGGCGCCATAGATGCCGATCAGGCTGATGGTGAACGTCTGGAACCGCTCGAACGGCCGGTCCTCGATATCGGAGGATTCGATCTTGAAATAGCTGACGCCGCCGATGTTGAGGAACGGCAGCAGGAACAGGCCGAGCACGATGACGCCGAGGCCGCCCATGAAGCAGAGCAGCGAGCGCCAGAGCAGCAGGCCGGGCGGCGCGCTGTCGAGGCCGTTGATGACCGTGGCGCCGGTGGTGGTGATGCCGGAAACCGCCTCGAAGAACGCGTCCGTCGGGCTGAGCTGTATCGACGACAGCATCAGCGGCACCGCGCCGGCCACCGCCATCGTCACCCAGAGCAGATTGACCAGCAGGAAACCGAAACGGGTGGTCACCGTCGGCGGCTTGCCTTGCGTCGCCAGCGCCACGGCCAGCGCGAAACCGCCGACGAACAGCGCCGAGAAGGCGAAGGCCTTCCAGTCGGGATTGCCGTAATAAAGATCGGTCAGCGCCGGCGCGAGCATGGCGACCGACAGGTAGATCGCGAAGACCGCCGCGACATGCACCGCGGCGCGGACTGCCGATCTGTTCACGATATGCCGACCCTATCCATTCCGCATGCGATGGACGGCGTCTGCGCCCTGTCCTGTCGCGATAATGGCTGCTAGGCGCGGCGGTGACAACAGCGGGCGCCGATGGTCCCAAGAATCGTCGCCTCGGCCGGCGGCGGGGCGCGTCCGCTTCAGTTGCCGCCGCGAAGGGGCCGGCTTACCCGTGCTTGAGGAAATGCCGCGTCAGGCCGACAAGCAGCGCCATGTCGCGGGCGGCGTGCTCCCGCAGGTTGACCACCGGCGCGCCAACCTTAGCCCCGCCTTAGCCCCGAAACCGCTCGCCCAAGGTACGGACCGGATTTGACCGCCGGAGAAAAAAATTTCCACATTTCTCCGACGACAGCGTGAAAAATGCGGAACGAAATCCAAGTTTGGGGATTTTGCTACGCCCGTAATGTCTACCCAGCAGATAGAGTAAGTTCGTTATCAAACGGAGGCAGACATGAACCTCAATCGCAGATCCCTGTTTCTTTCGGCGCTTATCGCAGGTTCGGTCCAGTTCGGTGGGCTTGGATTCGCTTTCGCCGATACGACGATCCTCAACGTGTCGTACGATCCGACGCGCGAACTCTACAAGGAATACAACGCCGCCTTCGCTGCCCATTGGAAGAAGGAGACCGGCGAGACGCTCAACGTCCAGGTCTCGCATGGCGGCTCCGGCAAGCAGGCCCGCGCGGTGATCGACGGGCTCGACGCCGACGTGGTCACGCTGGCGCTGGAAAGCGACATCAACGCCATCGTCAAGAACGGCGGCAAGATCAATGCGGACTGGCGCGGCAAGTTCGAGCACAATTCCTCGCCCTACACCTCGACCATCGTCTTCCTGGTGCGCAAGGGCAACCCCAAGGGCATCAAGGACTGGGGCGACCTGGTGAAGGACGGCGTCGAGGTCATCACGCCCAACCCGAAGACCTCGGGCGGCGCCCGTTGGAACTATCTGGCGGCCTGGGCCTGGGCCAACAAGGAATATGGCGGCGACGAGGCCAAGGTGAAGGAATATATCGGCGAGCTGTTCCGCCACGTTCCGGTTCTCGACACCGGCGCGCGCGGCTCGACCACGACCTTCGCGCAGCGCCAGCTTGGCGACGTTCTGCTCGCCTGGGAGAACGAGGCGTTCCTCGTCGGCAAGGAATTCGGCGCCGACCAGTTCGATACGGTGATCCCGCCGCAGTCGATCCTGGCCGAGCCGCCGGTGGCGGTGGTCGACGCCAATGTCGACGCCAAGGGCACCCGCAAGGTGGCGGAAGCCTATCTCCAGTACCTCTATTCGGAAGAGGGCCAGCAGATCGCGGCGCGCAACTTCTACCGTCCCTCCAAGCCGGAGCTCGTGCCGGCGGCGGAACTGGAGCGCTTCCCGAAACTCAACCTGGTGACGATCGACGATCCGCAGTTCGGCGGCTGGGCCAAGGCGCAACCCTACCATTTCGGTGACGGCGGCATCTTCGACCAGATCTACAAGCCGGCATCGTCGAACTGATGAGCCTGACCACCGCGACAAGGTCGGGGTGGCATTTCCGCAGGCCGAGCGTCATCCCGGGATTCGGGCTGACGCTCGGCTTTACGGTTGCCTACCTCACGCTGATCGTGCTCATCCCGCTGGCCGGCGTGGTGTGGCGCACGAGCGAGTTGGGCTGGGCTGGCTTCTGGGCCATCGCCATGGATGAGCGCACGCTCAGCGCCCTTAAGATATCCTTCGGCACGGCGCTCATCGCCGCATTGGTCAATGTCGTCTTCGGCGTGATCATCGCGTGGGTGCTGGTGCGTTATCGTTTTCCGGGCCGCCGCATCGTCGACGCGGTGGTCGACCTTCCCTTCGCGCTGCCGACGGCGGTGGCCGGCATCGCGCTGGCCGCCATCTATGCGCCCAACGGCTGGATCGGCCAGTTGCTGGCGCCGCTCGGTCTCAAGGTGGCGTTCACGCCGCTCGGCATCGTCGTGGCGCTGATCTTCATCGGCCTGCCCTTTGTCGTGCGCACCGTGCAGCCGGTGATGGAGGAGATCGACAAGGAGGTCGAGGAGGCCGCCGCCACGCTGGGCGCCACGCGCTTCCAGACGATCTCGCGGGTGATCCTGCCGGGGCTGGCGCCCGCCGTGCTGACCGGCTTCGCGCTGGCATTCGCGCGCGCCGTCGGCGAATACGGCTCGGTGATCTTCATCGCCGGCAACATCCCCTATGTCTCGGAGATCGCGCCGCTGCTGATCGTGATCAGGCTGGAGGAGTTCCACTACGCCGGCGCAACGGCTATCGCGGCGCTGATGCTGGTCATCTCCTTCCTCATGCTTTTCGTCATCAATCTGATCCAGGCGTGGAGCCGCAGGAGGTATGGCTATGGCGGTTGAGGCGCTGAGCGGCCCTTTGCGGGGCCGGCCAAGGGCTGGTACTGTCGGCCCCGTGAGCAGGCCCGTGCGCGCGACGACGGAAACCACCGCCACCAAGGCGGTGCTGATCGGCGTCGCCCTGATTTTCATGGCGCTGTTCCTGATCCTGCCGCTGGTCTCGGTGTTCGTCGAGGCGTTCCGCAAGGGTGGCGGCGCCTTCTTCGAGGCGCTGGCCGAGCCGGACACGCTGTCAGCGATACGCCTGACGCTGACCGTGGCCGCTATCGCGGTGCCTTGCAACCTGGTCTTCGGCATCGCGGCGGCCTGGGCGATCGCGAAGTTCGAGTTCAAGGGCAAGGCGTTCCTGACGACGCTGATCGACCTTCCCTTCTCGGTCTCGCCGGTCATTTCCGGTCTGGTCTATGTGCTGCTGTTCGGCGCTGGCTCGGTGCTCGGCCCATGGCTGAAGAGCCATGGCATCGAGATCCTGTTCGCGGTGCCGGGCATCGTGCTCGCCACCATCTTCGTCACCTTCCCCTTCGTGGCGCGCGAACTGATCCCGCTGATGCAGGAGCAGGGAACGGGCGACGAGGAAGCGGCGATCTCGCTGGGCGCCAGCGGCTGGCAGACCTTCTGGTACGTGACCCTGCCCAACATCAAGTGGGGGCTGCTCTACGGCGTGCTGCTCTGCAACGCCCGCGCCATGGGCGAGTTCGGTGCGGTCTCGGTCGTCTCCGGCCACATACGCGGCCTGACCAACACCATGCCGCTGCATGTCGAGATCCTCTACAACGAATATAATTTCGTCGGCGCCTTCGCCGTGTCGACGCTGCTCGCCGCGCTGGCGCTGGTGACGCTGGTGCTGAAATCCATCCTCGAATACCGGTATGGCGACGAGATCGCCGCGACCGCCAAGCATTAGCATGACCCCGAAAAGTTGCATACTTTTCGAATAAGGTCTGCGTGACACAAAGCAGAGCCAGGAGCCCATGGACGTTTCCATCCGCCATGTCCGAAAAGAGTTCGACCGGTTCCCGGCGCTGCGCGACGTTTCGCTCGATATCCGCTCGGGTGAACTGATCGCGCTGCTGGGGCCGTCCGGCTCGGGCAAGACCACGCTGCTCCGGCTGATCGCCGGGCTGGAGCGTCCGACCGACGGCGCGATCTTCTTCGGCGACGAGGATGCCTCGCATCGGTCTGTGCAGGAGCGCAATGTCGGCTTCGTCTTCCAGCATTATGCGCTGTTCCGCCACATGACGGTCGCCGACAACATCGGGTTCGGCCTGAAGGTCCGGCCCGGCGCGTCGCGCCCGGCGACGTCGGAGATCCGCCGCCGCGCCACCGAACTGCTCGACCTCGTCCAGCTTTCGGGACTGGAGAAGCGATATCCCAACCAGCTTTCCGGCGGCCAGCGGCAGCGCGTGGCGCTGGCGCGGGCGTTGGCCATCGAGCCGAAAGTGCTGCTGCTCGACGAGCCGTTCGGCGCGCTTGACGCGCAGGTCCGGCGCGAACTGCGCCGCTGGCTGCGCGAGATCCACGACACGACCCAGCACACCACGGTTTTCGTCACCCATGACCAGGAGGAGGCGCTGGAGCTTGCCGACCGAGTCGTCGTCATGAGCCAGGGCCGCATCGAGCAGGTCGGCACCGCCGACGAGGTCTACGACACGCCCAACTCGCCCTTCGTCTACGGCTTCATTGGCGACTCCAGCGCGCTGCCGGTGCGCGTCGAGGCCGGCCAGCTCTGGCTGCAGGACCGTGCGCTCGGGCTGTCAACGACAGGTATTCCGGATGGCGAGGCCACCCTCTATTTCCGACCGCACGAGGTGGATCTGGTCGAGGGCTGCGGCGGCTGCATCGCCGGCACGGTTGCCGCCAGCCGCCGGGTCGCGGGCACAAGGCGCGTCGAACTGGAGATCGGCGGCGACAGGCACCGCGTTGAAATAGAGCTGCCCATCGAGCACCCCGCCGCCAACAAGAACCGCGTCGCCTTTCGCCCGCGCCGCTGGAAGGTGTTTCCGAACGGCGATGCGGAAAGCCATTCCGGCATCGTCCGTCATCAGCCGGAAGAGGCTCTGCCGCTGGCGCTGACGGGAAGCTGATCCTGCTTGCTCGGCGTATCAGGTTTCCTGCTGCTGGCCGGCCCGTAGTACCAACGGCGTTTGAATTTGACCGCCGCCGATATCGGGCTGCCAGGTCTTCCGTGCTGATACGATGCGATGCTGGAGGGGAAATGAACTAGGAAAATAATCCTTGTTCTTTTCCGCCTGTCTGCTATTGTGTGCCTCGAACGGAGGCTGGAATGGACCGCGCGGAACGCGAAAATGAGCAGGAGACGCTGAAGGGCATCGCAGCGGTGCTGCTCAAGCTGGCCGTTCTGGCCGAGTTCCTTTGCGTCCTGCCGCTCTGGATTCGCGTTCCGGTGCTTTCGCTGCTGCGGCCGGCCGAGGCTGTCGCGCGGGCGTTTGCCATTGAACTTGCCGGCGCCGCGCTTGCCTTGCCCCCGGCTGCGGTCGGCGGGGCGGACGGTGATGGCTGCGCCGAGGCTTTGCATCTTGCCCGCTGCTTTCGCACGCTGGCCTTCGTCTTCGGCGGCTTGCAGGGTTTTTTCGCCAGGTGGCGGCTGTTTCGCGGCGGGCCGAACGGGCATCTTGCGCACCGCGCGCCAGCGATGGCGTGGCGGTATCACGCAATGGGAGCACGGCGCGCAATGGCTTGCGGCGCCGCGGGGTGCATCGATACGTCATGACCGCCCGACGGTATGTCGGGTTGACTGGTTGAGGATTCGAACGCCATCCGCCTGGTGCGCCTGGCGGTGGGGGCGTTATGCCAGTGGCCCTGGAAACTGACCTGCGCCCAATGTCTTGAAGTAATGGATGCGACTACGCGCTTGTCGTTTCCATCACTTCGCGAAACTGGACACAGGTCTAGGCCCGTTGGTATGATTGTATGACGGCCTGCTCGGCGAGACTGTCGACGGGCTCGCTCCCATCCAGCGATATGGCGTCCTCGTCGTCTTGTGGCGGTTCGAGCGCGGCGAACTGGCTTTCGACGAGGCTCGCCGGCATGAAATGGTGCTTGCGGCTACTGACGCGCTGCCAGGCGGTTTCCCGGTCGATGCTCAGATGGACGAAGAGGATGTCGGGCTGGAACGTGCGGAGCCGGTCTCGGTATTTTCGCTTGAGGGCTGAGCAGGCGGCCACCGCGCCGTGGCCGCCGGCAAGCGTTTCCGCGATTGACGCGCCAATGGCGTCCAGCCAGCCCTCGCGCAGCGCGTCGGTCAGCGGCCGGCCGCTCGACATATGCGCAATGTTTTCAGGGGGATGCAGGCGATCGCCCTCGATGAAATGCCAGCCGAGACGCGCCGCTATCACTTCGCCGACGACCGTCTTGCCGCAGCCGGCGACGCCCATCACGACGATTGCCGCGACGGGTCCGTCCGGTCCTGGCCGACCGGGCAGGGCCTCTTCCTTCCCCATCGCTCAGCGGCTCGCCGGGCTGCGGCCGTAAAGCAGCAACATGCCAACAATAACAACGCCATAGATGACTTGGCGCCCGGCCTCCGGCATCTGCATCACCGACAGGATGGACTGCAAGAGCGTGATCAGGATGACGCCGGCGATGGTGCCGAGATACGATCCACGCCCGCCGAGGATCGACGTGCCGCCGAGCACGACCGCGGCGATCGACGGCAGCAGGTAGGTGTCGCCCATGGACTGCGCCGCCTTGGAGGCGTAGCCGGCGAGCAGCACGCCGCCGAAAGCGCTAAGCGCGCCGGAAATCGCGAAGGCGATCAATACGATGCGACGGGTGTCGACACCCGACAGATAGGCCGCGCGCTCCCGGTTGCCGATGGCGTAAACGGAACGCCCGAAGGTGGTTCTGGTCAACAGGAATACCGCGCCGGCGCCGATGACCGCCCAGATGATGACGGCGTTGGGCACGCTAGGGATCAGTTCGCCGGTGGCGATCTCGCGCATGGCGGCAGTCGCCGAGTCCTGGGGCGAGAAGCCGCCTGTGTAAACCACCATCAAGCCTTGAGCGACGGCGTTGGTGGCGAGCGTGATGATCATCGACGGGATGCGCAGATAGGCGACGCCGATGCCGTTGACCACGCCGATCAGCGCGCCGCACAAGATGCCGAAGGGAATGGCCAGCGCCACGCCCATCGGCCCGAAAGCCGCGGCGGCGCAGGCCATCATGCCGCCGACCGCGACCGACCACGGAACCGAAAGATCGATTTGTCCCAACAGGATAACGATCATCATGCCAGTCGCGATGACGCCGAGGAACGATGCCACCTTCAACTGCTGCAGGAGATATTCCGGCGACAGGAAGCTGGTCGAATAGAAGCTTCCGAAGACCAGCAGCAGCACGATGCAGGCGAAGGCGGTGGCGACGGCCGGATCGACGCCGCGGAAGAATTTCGGGAGGCGCGCCATGGCCGGCCTTGTCATCTCGCTCATTGGAACCACTCCAGCCGGTTGCGGACCCGGAAGAGTGCGAAAGCGCCGAGGCTGACGGCGACGAGCAGGACGACGCCCTGGAACAGCGGCTGCCACAGCGGATCGAAATCGAAGACGAACAGCAGGTCGCCGATGGTGCGGAAGGCAAGCGCGCCGAAGATCGCGCCGATGGCGCTGCCCTTGCCGCCGAACAGCGACACGCCGCCGAGCACGACGGCTGCGATGGAAAACAGCGTATACGCGTTGCCGCTGGCGAGCGCCGCCTCGCCCGTATAGGTGAAGAAGGTCAGGAACAGGCCGCCGATCGACGCGAGCAGGCCGGAAAGCGTGTAGGCGAGGAACTTAGCCTTTCCGATCGGTATGCCCGACATATAGGCAGCGGGTTCGGAAGACCCGGAGGCGTAGGCGGTGCGGCCGAGCAGCGAGCGGCTGAACGGCACCCAGACCACCAGCACCACGACGGCGAGTACGACGAGGCTGGAGGGGATGAAGCCGAACAGCCGGCCGGTCAGGGCGTCCGCCAAATCCTCGTTGACCGAACCGCCGGGATAGGGCCGCAGCATCAGCGCCAGGCCGAAATAGATCGAGCCGGTGGCGATGGTGGCGACGATCGGCTGCAGTCGCCCGACAATGACGATCAGCCCGTTGAGCGCGCCGCACAACAGGCCGACGCCGAGCACGACGATCACGCCGAAGGCGGTTTCCAGCGGCGTGCCGACGACCAGCCACGAGGCGAGGCAGTTGGTGAGGATGAAGATCATGCCGACGGACAGGTCGATGCCGGCGGTGATGACCACCAGCGTCTGCGCCATGGCGACGAAGGCGAGCAGCACCGCCTTGTTGGCCGCGGTCTGGCTGACATTGGAGACAGCTTTGGCCGTGAACCCGTTGCCCTCGATCGCCGGATGGTTCAGCAGGTAGATCATGAACATCAGCGCGAAGATGCCGATGGCGAGCAGCGTGCCGCGGTGCTCGGCGACGATATAGCGCCACTCCTTCACGCCGCCTCTCCCTTGGTAACCGATCCGTCGATGTTGAGCGCACTGGCGATCAGCGCGTGCTCGGTGATGCCTTCGCCTTCCAGCGTACGCACCACACGGCCGTCATAGAGCACCAGAACCCGGTCGCAGCAGCCGATCAACTCGTCATAATCCGTCGAGTAGAACAGGATCGAAGCGCCGGCGTCGGCCAGGCGGCGCAGCAGCAGGTAAATCTCCTGCTTGGTGCCGACGTCGATGCCGCGCGTCGGGTCGTTGAGCAGGATGATGCGCGGCTGGCGCATCAGCCATTTGGCGATGACCACCTTCTGCTGGTTGCCGCCGGAGAGCGCGCCGACGGGAATGTCGACGCCCGCGGTCTTGATGGCGAGCAGTTTCACCATCTCGTCGATAAGCCGGTTTTCCTCGTCACGGTCGATGATGCCGGCGCGCGATATCCGGTCGAGGACGGCGAAGGACAGGTTCTCTCGCACCGTCATCGGCAGCATCAGGCCTTCGGTCTTGCGGTCCTCCGGGATGAGCGCCATGCCGACGCCGCTCTTGCGGGCCTCCGCCGGGCTGGAAATGGACACCGGCTTGCCGTCGACGAGAACCTCGCCGGAGCAGCCGCGCAGCACGCCGAACAGGGCGAGCAGCAGTTCGCGCTGGCCCTGGCCGTCAAGACCGCCGAGACCGACCACCTCGCCGCGCCCGATGGTCAGCGAAATGTCGCGCAGCCGGTCGGTCCAGCCGAGCTTGCGCAGTTCCAGCATCGGCGTCTCGCCGAATGCCGAACGAACCGGCTTGGGCGGAAACACGTTGCTGTATTCGCGGCCGATCATCATCTCGATGACTTCGGTGTCGGTCCTTGTGCCGGCCTCGTAGGTCGCGACCTTGCGGCCGTTGCGGAAAACGGTGCACTCGTCGGCAAGTTCGGCGATCTCGTGCATGCGATGCGAGATGTAGAGCAGCGCCAGACCCTCCGAGCGCAGGCGCTTCAGAACGGAAAAGACCTTGGTGACGTCCGCCGCCGTGAGGGCCGAAGTCGCTTCGTCGAGAATAAGGATGCGCGGGTTGCGCGCCAGCGCCTTGGCGATCTCGACCATCTGGCGCCGCGACAGCGGCAGGTCCTTGACCAGCGTGCGCGGATGGATGTCGCCGGCGCCGGCGCGCGCCAGCGCTTCCATGGCGATACGCCGCTGGGCGCGGCGGTCGATCAGGCCGAAGCGGCGCGGCGGGTCGGAAATCGCGATGTTGTCGGCGACGCTGAGGTCAGGGATGAGCGACAGTTCCTGGAAGATGCAGGCGATGCCAGCCGCATTGGCTTCGGCGGGCGATGCGAAACGCACCTCGCGGCCGTCGAGCATTATGCGCCCCTCGTCGGGGGCGACGACGCCGGCCATGACCTTGATCAGCGTCGATTTTCCGGCGCCGTTCTCGCCCAGGATAGCGTGGATGCGGCCGGCGGTGACCGGCAGATCGGCATTCTCCAGCGCGCGAACGCCACCGTAACGTTTCGAAATGCCTTCCATGCGGAAGAGCAGCCCGGCTCCGCCTTCAGACTCGGCTTCCATTTGCGCCCCGATGTTCCAGCCGGAAGTAACGCCGCGGGAAATCTCCCGCGGCGTGACAGCTTCGAAAGCTTACTGGTTTTCCTTCGACTGGCCCATGATCTCCTGCGCGGTGAAGTTGATGCCGCAGGTCGGGAAGGAGTTGCCGACGAAGAAGTTATCGGACTGGTCGGGGAAGAAATCCTGGCCTTCCTTGAAGTCAGGATCGGACACGATGGCCAGCGGCAGCTTGACCGACTGGGGAACGACTTCGCCTTCAAGCGCCGCGATTGCAGTCTTGATTGCGACCGCAACCTGGGCCGGACCGGTGCCTGCGGACGTACATTTCAGGCCGTCGACAGCATGCGCCGCGCAGAATTTGCGGAAACCGTTTTCGGTCTCGCCGCCAAACGGCACGAAGGCATGCTTTGCGTCGATCATCGCCTGCACGACGCCGGTGTCGCCACCCTGCGCGGTGATGCCGTCGAACTTCTTATGAACGGCGATGGCATCGGCGGTCGCCTTCTGCGCGGTCGGATCGTCCCACTTGCCGAGCACTTCGACGACGTCCCACTTTTTGCCCGAGGCATCGAGCGCCTCGTGGATGCCGTTGTGACGGTCGGTGTCGACCGACGTGCCGGCGACGCCACGGACTTCGAGAACCTTGCCGCCGTCCGGAATGTGCTTGACGAGCCAGTCGCCCCAGAGCGTGCCAAGGCCCTTCTGGTCGACGTTCACGTTGATCGCGTCCTCGGTGTCCAGAATATTGTCGAAGGCGACGAGGATGACGCCGGCGTCCTTGGCGCGCTTGATGACGGGCGCGAAGGCCGTCGGGTTCTGCGCGTTGACGACGATGGCGTCATAACCCGAATCGATGAAGTTGTTGATCGCCGAGATCTGTGCCGGCACGTCCTCGCCGGTCGACACAACCTTGAATTCCTTCAGCTTTGCCGCGACGTCCGGCTGGGCTGCATAGGCCTTGGCGGTCTGGATCATCTGGATGCGCCAGGTGTTGGCGATGTAACCATTGGCGAGTGCGATGCGGTAGGGGCCATCCTTCTTCGGGAATTTGAAGAACTTGGTATCGGCAGACCAAGGTGCGAAGCAGCCGGCATCGGCGGCGGGGCCGCTGACGATTTCCGGCTCGGCGAAGGCGACGGTCGAGGCAAGCATAAGCGCGGTGGCAGCGACGATGCCGCCGACGAGTGACTTGATCATAGAATTCCTCCCAGAATTGATGAACGGCCACGACGGGAGACGTCCGCGTTCCATGCGCCTTGCCGGGGACGGATGCCTTGAGGCATTCTCATCGCCTGCCTTGCTTTGGGTCGCCGACGAGTCCTTGGTCGGATGCCGGCCGATGGTTCCTCCCGAAAGCCAGCATCAATGAAGATGTTAGCGCTACCACATTCGCCTGTAAAGTCACATTTTAGATGTAACGACTTATCCTGGGCCGGCTGTGCTTTCGCGGATCTTCAATTCAAAGCCGAGGTCGAGCAAACCCGGCTGCACGTTGTTTCCGCTGAGTCTTTCCAGGGCAAGCCGCACCGCGCGCCGGCCGATCTCGTAGCGATGGGTGCGCACGGTGGTGATCGACGGGAAGGCGACATGCATCATTTCGAGGTCGTTGAAGCCGCAAATGCCGATCCGGCGCGGCACATCGATTGCGGCGCGGTTGCATTCGAACAGCACGCCGAGCGCCAGGTCGTCATTGTTGCAGAAAATGGCGTCGAGCGCCGGCATCCGGGCGAGCGCGTCGCGCAGCAACTCGCAGCCGAGCGAAACGCTGGAGGGCGCCGGCGTGGTGGTTATCAGGCGGGGATCGTAGAACCCTGCCGCCTCGACGGCGGCGCGATAGCCGGCAAGGCGGCGTTGCGAACGCGGATCCATGCGTGCGCCGATGAAGCCGATGCGGCGATAGCCCCGGTCGATCATGTGCTGGGTCGCAGTTCGTCCGCCGTCGAAATGCGAGAAGCCGATCATCATGTCGATCGGCTCGTCGCCGATATCCATGATCTGGACGACCGGACACCCCGCCGTTTCCAGCAGCTTGCGGGCGCCCGGCGTCTGGTCCCGTCCCGAAACGATGAGCGCCGCCGGACGCTGGCCGAGGAAGACCTGCAGCAGGCGCTCTTCCTCCAGGCCCGAATAATGCGTGTTGCCCATCTGGATCTGGAAACTGCGGTCGCCCAGTCCGTCATAGATGCCGCGCACCACGTCGGCGAAGACGTTGTTGGTGAGCGACGGCACCAGCACGCCGATCACGTCGGCGCGGGCCGAGGCCAGCGCCCGCGCGTTGGGATCCGGCACGTAGCCCAGCGTCTCGACGGCGGCGTCGATCTGGCGCCGCAACTCTTCCGACACGCGCCCCGGCTCGCGCAACGCCCGCGACACGCTGATGGCGCTGACGCCGGCGAGCTTGGCGACATCGGCGATGGTCGGGCGTCCGCCACCGCGGCGGGACCGGCTCCTCATGGGAAAATCTTTCTCATTCCTCAATCGGCGCAAGGCGAAACAGCGCTCGGGTAGCGCTAACATATTCCGTTTTTGCCTGAAAGGCGTGCATTCTCCGCCGGGTCGGAAGGAGCATCGAGGCGACCGGGCGGCGTGCTGCGTAGCCGCCCGACTTCGCCCCTTCATATTCCGGCGCCGGCGAACCAAAGGCGGCTCCATGGGCCGCCGCCGTCTCTATCGGCCAGCCATGCAAATTCGCCTAAAGGCTCCCAAAACCGCGCAATGCAAGGGGTATGGCTTTTGCAAAGGAATTGCCCTATATGCGCCGCATCGCACGAAAACGAGCGACGATAACGGCCCCTGCTGGACGACATCCCGGCTGTGGGCATCCTGTTTCCTCAAATGATAAAGGAAAAACGCGATGTCGATCACTGCTGATCGCAAGAAAGAACTCATGACGGAATACGCGACCAAGTCGGGCGACACAGGGTCTCCCGAAGTGCAGGTCGCCATTCTCTCGGAGCGGATCAAGAACCTGACCGAGCACTTCAAGGGCCATGTGAAGGACAACCATTCCCGCCGCGGCCTGCTCGCTCTGGTGTCGCAGCGCCGCCGCCTGCTCGACTATCTGAAGGGCAAGGACGAAGGCCGCTACGCGACCCTGATCGAAAAGCTCGGCTTGCGCCGTTGACGAACTGACCGGCGGGCTTTCCCAGCGAAAGCCCGCCGGTCGCGCATTCGGGACACGATCGTTCGTGCCCCGCCGGACCGTGAAGCAGCCGCCGCAAGGGCTGGAGGCGTCGAGGTCCACCACCGGCTCGATCCCGAGGGCAGGATCGAAACCGCTCATGGACAGGTCATGGGGCAGGATTGCAGGACGCCCGGAGACGCCGCCACGCCCGCGTCGATGATCCGGACCTCCCGTTGTCTTGCCCGTGGCTCGTCCGACCCGCAGCCAATAGGGATGCGCCGACGGCAATGAGGCCGGTCCGGCGCTGCCCGCACAGCAAGGACAAGACATGTTCAACCATCACAGAATAGAAATCGAATGGGCTGGCCGCCCGCTGATCCTCGAGACCGGCAAGATCGCCCGCCAGGCCGACGGCGCCGTGCTCGCCACCTACGGCGAGACCGTGGTTCTCGCCACCGTCGTGTCGATGAAGGAGCCGAAGCCCGGCCTCGACTTCTTCCCGCTCACCGTCAACTACCAGGAAAAGACCTACGCCGCCGGTAAGATCCCGGGCGGCTATTTCAAGCGCGAGGGCCGTCCGAGCGAGAAGGAGACGCTGGTCTCCCGCCTGATCGACCGCCCGATCCGCCCGCTCTTCGCCGACGGCTACAAGAACGACACCCAGATCGTCGTCACCGTCATGCAGCATGACCTGGAAAACGATCCGGACGTTCTGGCGATCGTCGCCACCTCGGCCGCGCTGACGCTGTCGGGCGTGCCGTTCATGGGCCCCGTCGGCGGCGCCCGCGTCGGCTACGTCAATGGCGAATACGTTCTCAACCCGCATATCGACGTGATGCCGGAATCCAAGCTCGACCTCGTCGTCGCCGGTACCGGCGATGCCGTGCTGATGGTCGAGTCCGAGGCGCAGGAACTGTCCGAAGACGTCCTGCTCGGCGCCGTCATGTTCGGCCACAAGGGCTTCCAGCCGGTGCTCGACGCGATCATCCAACTCGCCGAACTGGCCGCCAAGGACCCGCGCGACCACAAGGTCAAGGATCTCAGCGAACTCGAAGCGACGATGCTCGGCCTGGTCGAGGACGAGTTGCGCGCCGCCTACAAGATCATCGACAAGCAGGCCCGCTACGCCGCGGTCGACGCCGCGAAGGCGAAGGTCAAGGCAACGCTTCTGCCGGAAGGCGCCGATGACACCGTCTGGTCCAAGGAAGAGGTCGGCGGGGTGTTCAAGGACCTGCAGGCCAAGATCGTCCGCTGGAACATCCTGGACACCGGCTCACGCATCGACGGTCGCGACCTGAAGACGGTCCGCAAGATCGTCTCGGAAGTCGGCATCCTGCCGCGCACCCACGGCTCGGCGCTGTTCACCCGCGGCGAGACGCAGGCGATCGTCGTCGCCACGCTCGGCACCGGCGAGGACGAGCAGTATGTCGATTCGCTGACCGGCATGTACAAGGAGACCTTCCTCCTTCACTACAACTTCCCGCCCTACTCCGTAGGCGAGACCGGCCGCATGGGTTCGCCGGGGCGCCGCGAGATCGGCCACGGCAAGCTCGCCTGGCGCGCCGTGCATCCGATGCTGCCGTCCGCGGAGCAGTTCCCCTACACGCTGCGTGTCGTCTCCGAGATCACCGAGTCCAACGGCTCGTCGTCGATGGCGACGGTCTGCGGCACCTCACTGGCCCTGATGGACGCCGGCGTTCCGCTGACCCGTCCGGTCGCCGGCATCGCCATGGGCCTGATCAAGGAAGGCGAGCGTTTCGCGGTGCTCTCCGACATCCTCGGCGACGAGGACCACCTCGGCGACATGGACTTCAAGGTGGCGGGCACGGCCAATGGCATTACCTCGCTGCAGATGGACATCAAGATCGACGGCATCACCGAGGAGATCATGAAGGTGGCGCTCGGCCAGGCCAAGGACGGCCGTCTGCACATCCTCGGCGAGATGGCCCATGCGCTGTCCGAAGGCCGCAAGGAACTCGGCGAGTTCGCGCCGCGCATCGAGGTCATGCACATCCCGACCGACAAGATCCGCGAAGTGATCGGCTCGGGCGGCAAGGTGATCCGCGAGATCGTCGAGAAGACCGGCGCCAAGATCAACATCGAGGACGACGGCACGGTCAAGATCGCCTCTTCCAACGCCAAGGAGATCGAGGCGGCGAAGAAGTGGATCCACACCATCGTGGCTGAGCCGGAAATCGGCGAGATCTACGAGGGTACCGTGGTGAAGACCGCCGATTTCGGCGCCTTCGTCAATTTCTTCGGGCCCCGCGACGGTCTCGTCCACATCTCGCAGCTCGCCAGCGACCGCGTCCAGAAGACGACGGACGTCGTCAAGGAAGGCGACAAGGTCTGGGTCAAGCTGATGGGCTTCGACGAGCGCGGCAAGGTGCGGCTTTCCATGAAGGTCGTCGACCAGAAGACCGGCAAGGAACTCGCGCGCGAGAAGAAGACCGAGGAAGACGCCGCGTAAGCAGCTTCACCAAGGAATCTGAAACGGGCGCGCCGCTGCGGCGCGCCCGTTTTCTTTTGTTCCTCCGTCAATCAGCCGGGTATGATCCGATATGTCGACCGAACCGATGAAGACGCTGTTTTATCCTTTTGAGGCTGGCGTTCTCGTCCCACCCGGAAATGGAACCCGTGTCGTATTCTTCGGCGCCGAACCCGGCTTTCGATTACCGGACGGGTTCGAGGCTTCCCTGCATCTCATCCAGGGCTTTCGCCCGTATTTCCGCGCGCTTGAACGAACCGGTTTTGCAATAACGCCGCAAGCCGAAGGCGAAAACTTCGATGCGGCGCTCGTGCTGACGGGCCGGCATCGTGGCGAGAACGAATTGCGCATCGCCGAGGCGCTCGTCCGAACCAGGTCGGATGGACAGATCGTGGTTGCGGGCAGCAAGGACGATGGTATCGCGTCCTTGCGTAAACGCATGGCCGACATCGTGGATATCGAGGGGCATCTCCCCAAGTACCATGGGACCGCCTTCTGGTTCCGGCGCCCGCAGGATGCAGCCCGGATCGCAGGGGAATTGCGGGCCGGTGCGCAGACAGTGAGCATCGAAGGCCGCTTCCGCGCCGCCCCGGGCATGTTCTCGCACGACCGCATCGATGCTGGTTCAAAACTGCTCGCCGAAAGCCTGCCCGACAATCTTGCGGGCCGCGTCGCCGATTTCTGCGCCGGCTGGGGTTATCTCGCCCATGAGGTCGCGGGACGCTTCCCGAAAGTGAAGGCGCTCGATCTTTACGAAGCCGATTTCGCCTCGCTCGAAGCCGCGAAGGCCAATCTCGCCGAAATCGGATCACCGCCGGTGCGTTTCTTCTGGCACGATCTGGCCGGCGAACCGGTGGCGGAGCGCTACGACGCGATCGTCATGAACCCGCCGTTTCATCTTGGGCGCAGGGCGGAGCCGGAGCTTGGGCAGGCGATCATCCGCACCGCCATCTCTTCGCTGAAGTCCGGAGGGCGGCTGTTTTTGGTGGCGAACCGCCAGCTGCCTTATGAAAAGACCATGGCCGACGCCGTTTCCGAAGTGCGGGAGATCACCGGCAACGGCACTTTCAAGGTTTTGGCAGCAAGACGCTGAGAATACTTCAGGCGACCTGACGCGCGCTGGCCAGTCCGCCCTGAACGACCGACAGAGCCGGCCTCGTCCCCAACGGAGCCGGCCGGCCGAACAGAAAACCCTGCACTTCCTGGCAGCCCGCAGCGCGCAGCATCGTCGCCTGTTTTTCGGTTTCGACACCCTCGGCGATGGTCTTCACGCCAAGTGCGTGAGACAGGCTGACGATGGTCGAAACCACGGCGTTCGAGCTGGAATCGGTTTCGATGCGGCTGATGAACGAACGGTCGATCTTCAGCTTGTGGAACGGGAAATCGATCAGATAGCTGAGGTTCGAATAACCCGTGCCGAAATCGTCGACAGCCACCGAAATTCCCATGTCGCCGAGTTTCCTGAGCAGGACCGCTGCGTAGACGCGATCCTGCATCATCGCCGATTCCGTCACTTCGAGTTCAAGGCGCCTGGGATCGATGCCGGACGTCCGCACCGCGTCGGCGACCACATCGAGGAAGTCGCGAGCCATGAACTGCACTGGCGAGATGTTGACGGCGATGACGCAGTCGTTCGGCAGATGTCTGGCATCCTCGCAGGCCTGCCGCAGCACCCATTCGCCGATCGGCACGATCATGCCGGTTTCCTCGGCGATCGGAATGAACTCGACCGGCGGGATCATGCCGCGTTCTGCGTGCTTCCAGCGGATTAACGCCTCGTAGCCGACGATGCGGCCGTTGGCGAGGTCGAGCTGTGGCTGATAGTCGAGATGGAAATCGCCATGCTGGAAGGCTGTGTGCAGTTCCGACTCGACCCACTGGCGATATTCTGCAACTCGGCCCATCTCCGGCTGAAAGACTGCCCATTCGCCGATGCCGCTGGCGCGCGCATTCTGCAGCGCAAGACTGGAACGCCGCAGGATGAGCACCGGATCGACTCCGTCCTTCGGCATGGCGACGATCCCGACCGACAGGTTGACCGTCTGAAGATGGGTCTTCAACTGATAGGGTTCGGTCATGCGCTCGATGAGCGTGTCGATAAGTGCGTCCAGGCGGTCTTTCGCGACGCGGTCCGGCACGAGCACGGCGAATTCGCCGGCGCCGATCCGGCCGATGGTCACGCCGCGCGGCAGATTTTCCTTCAGCCGGGCGGTGAAGGCGCGGATCAGGTCGTCGCCTTGGCTGTAGCCGATCGAATCGTTGATGTGCTTGAAGCGGTCGATATCGATGTCGACCAGGAAGATCGGTTCCCCGGTCCGCACGGCCGCCGATGCCGCCTCTGCGATCTTGCCGACCATCGCCGTGCGGGCAAGCAGGCCCGTCAACTTGTCGAAATGGGTCTCGTTGTAGACGTAGCCGGCCGACTCATCGACGCCCGCGAAGAACGACAGGGCGGAGCCCGCAGCGACGAGCGCGCACAATGCAGCGACGATCGCCCCCACCGTGTCGCCGGAGAGGCCTGCCATGTCTTCCCCGAAGCCGTAATTCAGGCCCCAGAGACCGAGGATGAAGCTGCAAAGCCCGGACGCGCCGATCGTGATCAGCCTGAACATGGGGCCGCGTCTTGGATTTACGGCTGACGCCATGCGCAGAAAGTCCTCGGTTGCCGGCAGATCTACCTTGGATGTCCTTAAGACGCCTTTCCGCCTATGGATGGTATTTTAGCGTGTTTGGCAGAATCAAGCGCTGATCGTCAGCTTGCCGTCATTCGCGCCCGGTGTCACCCTGCTTCAACTCGTCGAGCGTCGGCATCGAGACGATATGATAGCCTGAGTCCACATAGTGAATCTCTCCGGTGACGCCTGACGAAAGGTCGGAGAGAAGATAAAGCGCCGATCCGCCCACCTCATCGAGCGTCACCGTGCGCCGCAGCGGCGAGTTCCGTTGCTGGTAGGCGAACATGTAGCGGGCATCCGAGATGCCTGCGCCGGCCAGTGTGCGCACCGGCCCGGCCGAGATCGCGTTGACCCTTATGCCACGCGGGCCAAAATCGTTGGCGAGATAGCGCACGCTCGCCTCAAGCCCGGCCTTGGCCACGCCCATGACGTTGTAGTTGGGCATGATGCGGACCGACCCGGCATAGGTGAGCGTCAGCATCGACCCGCCTTCGGACATCAGGGCAGCGGCGTTACGGGCAACCTCGGTGAAGGAATAGCAGGAGATCACCATGGTGCGGATGAAGTTCTCGCGGCTGGTGTCCGCGTAGAGCCCCTTCAACTCGTTCTTGTCGGAGAAGCCGATTGCATGCACGACGAAATCGAGCTTGCCCCACTCGTTGCCAAGCGTCTCGAACACGCTGGCGACCGATACACTGTCCTCGACGTCGCAAGGCAGGACGAGCGATGCGCCCACCTTTTCCGCCAGCGGCTTCACGCGCCTTCCGAAGGCGTCGCCCTGATAGGTGAAGGCAAGTTCGGCGCCATGTGCGGCAAGGCTGCTGGCGATGCCCCAGGCGATCGAATGATCATTCGCAACCCCCATGACGAGGCCGCGCTTGCCTTGCATAAGTGGGGTCATCGTGAAGGATCCTCGATAAAGCGAATAGCGAATAGCGAATAGGGAGTAGCGAATAGAATCGCAATTTCTTCCCTATTCGCTACTCACTATTCGCTATTCGCTCAACTGTAGCGCTGGAAGACCAGCGTCGCGTTGGTGCCGCCGAAGCCGAAGGAATTCGACAGCACCGTATCGATCTTCGCATTGTCGATGCGCTCGCGAACGATCGGCATGCCTTCGAATTCTGGATCGAGCGTCTCGATATGGGCGCTCTTGCCGATGAAGCCGCCCTGCATCATCAGGATCGAATAGATCGATTCCTGCACGCCTGCGGCGCCGAGCGAATGCCCGGTCAGCGACTTCGTCGAAGTGATGTAGGGCATCTCTGTGCCGAACACCTCGCGGATCGCGCCCATCTCGCGGGAATCGCCGACCGGCGTGGATGTGCCGTGGGTGTTAATGTAGTCGATAGGGCCGCTGACCGTGGCGATCGCCTGCTTCATGCAGCGGACAGCGCCTTCGCCGGACGGTGCGACCATGTCGTAGCCGTCCGAAGTCGCACCATAACCGACGATTTCGGCGTAGATCTTCGCGCCGCGCGCCTTGGCGTGCTCTAGTTCCTCCAGCACAAGCACGCCCGCGCCACCGGCGATGACGAAGCCGTCACGGTTGACGTCATAGGCTCGCGAGGCGGTGGAGGCGCGGTCGTTGAATTTTGACGACATGGCGCCCATGGCGTCGAATAGGTCGGACATGGTCCAGTCGAGATCCTCGTGGCCGCCGGCGAACATCACGTCCTGCTTGCCCCACTGGATCATTTCGGCGGCGTTGCCGATGCAATGCGCCGAGGTCGAGCAGGCCGACGAGATCGAATAATTGACGCCGTGGATCTTGAACCAGGTGGCGAGAGTGGCGGACGCCGTCGACGACATCGCCTTCGGCACGGCGAACGGGCCGATGCGCTTGGGGCTGTTGTTCTTCAGCGTCGTTTCGGCGGCTTCCACGATCGTCTTGGTCGACGGCCCTCCCGAGCCCATGATGATGCCGGTGCGCTCGTTGGTGATGTCGCTCTCTTCCAGTCCGGCATCGACGATCGCCTGCTGCATCGCCACATGGTTCCACGCGCCGCCCTTGTGCAGGAAACGCAAGGCGCGGCGGTCGACCATTTCGGACGGATCGAGCGTCGGCGCGCCCCAGACCTGGCAGCGGAATCCATGTTCGGCGAAGGAATCCGAAAAGCTGATGCCGGATTTCGCGTCATGCAGCGATGCCTGCACTTCATTGGCGTTGTTGCCGATCGAGGAGACGATCCCCAAGCCCGTGACGACGACACGTCTCATGATGCGATCCTCGCTAAACCTAATGCGTCCGGCCGATCAGGCGGCGGCGGACTGCTTGGACAGGCCGACCTTGAGGTCGGTTGCCGCGTATATGGGCTCGCCATCGGCTTTCAACCAGCCGTCGGCGATGCCTAGCACCAGGCGTCCCCGCATGACTCGCTTGAAGTCTACGCCGTATTCCACCTTCTTCACCGAAGGCGTGACCATGCCCTTGAATCTGACCTCGCCGGTCGACAGCGCCATGCCCTTGCCGGGCTCGCCCAGCCAGCCGAGATAGAAGCCGGTCATCTGCCACATGGCGTCGAGGCCCAGGCAACCTGGCATGATCGGATTGCCGATGAAATGGCAGGCGAAGAACCACAGGTCGGGCTTGATGTCGAATTCGGCGCGGATGAAACCCTTGTCGAATGCGCCGCCGGTCTCGCTGATCTCGGTGATGCGGTCGAACATCAGCATCGGCGGGTAGGGCAGTTGAGCGTTGCCCGGGCCGAACAGGTCGCCGCGCGCGCAGGCCAGCAGGTCATCATAGTCGTAGCTGGATTTCGCCGCTGCCATCAGTTTCCGCCCTTACTCATCTCTGGCGCCCGGCTGCACCTTTGTCGTTTACAGAAGCGGCATCACGAACCGTTTCAACCCGGAAATCGACGTTAGCGATTAGCCTGCCGGCTTTGCCCGGTCAATGCACGGCTATTGATCGAACGCGGACAACCGAATATATGCTCTTAAGGGATTTGTGCGCATATCAGCCACTTTCGCGAAATATGCGTGGATTACCGGGGTAGAATTGGCGGGACGATGAAGTCGTCGAACAGCACAATAAGCGTAGATGAACGTGTGCGACGGGCAGGTCTTCGCCCGACGCGACAGCGAGTCGCGCTTGCCGATCTGCTGTTCGCCAAGGGTGATCGCCATCTCTCCGCCGAGCTTCTCCATGAGGAAGCGCTCGCGGTCGGAGTCCCGGTTTCGCTGGCAACAGTCTACAACACACTGCATCAGTTCACCGAGGCCGGGCTGCTCCGCATCCTCGCCGTCGAAGGGTCGAAGACCTATTTCGACACCAATACCTCGGACCATCACCACTTCTTCATTGAAGGCGAGAACACCGTCTTCGACATCATGTCCGGCCCGATCAAGGTCAGCGATCTTCCCGAGCCGCCGGAAGGCATGGAGATCGTCAACGTCGACGTGGTGGTGCGCCTGCGCCGGAAAAGCGACGCCTAGCCTCTAAAATGCAGCTTCCCCGCTGGATGGACGTCACGCTCAGGGTCGAGTGGGTGTGAGTGGCGTTGGCGGCGGCCGTGGTCTTCGCGATCGTGGGCGGGGCATGGCTGCTGTTCGCGGTACTGGTGCTGGTACCCGACCTTTCCATGCTCTTCTATCTGGCGGGGCCACGCATCGGCGCCTTCGCCTACAATCTGGTGCACATTCTGATAGGACCGTTCATCCTTGCCGCCCTCGCCTGGGCAACGGACAGCGTCATCGCCAAGCAGATCACGCTGATCTGGGCATTCCACATCGCCGTGGACCGCGCGCTCGGCTACGGCCTCAAGTTGCCGACATCATTTCAGGACACACATCTCGGCCGAATCGGACGGGGCTGAACCCGACGGTCAATCCTTGATCGTCTCGCCGGGATAGGCGCCCCATACCAGTGTCTGGTTGAGCCAGCCGGTATGGCCGGCAAACGTCATCCGGCACCAGTCGCCATTGCATTCCTTGATGATGCCGACCACGCCGGGCTCGATCACTGCCACCTTGCCCGCGTCATTCCTCGGTTCGGAGAGCAGGTCGATCGTCGCGTCTTTGCCGCGCTGCCACGGCGCGGCGATCGCCGTGCGCTTTCCGGAAAGCAGCGACTGGTTGACCCACCCCTCGGAGCCGTCCGAATCGCGGACGCGCCGCCAATTGTCGTATTCCTGGATAATCTCCATCGGCAGGCCTGATTTCAGATACATCCAGTCGACGGGGTAGTTCACGCCGGGTCCTATACGGGAATTCACCCGCCCGGACTTGAGGCTGACGAATCGCGGCAACGGCAAGCCGCTGGCGCCCTGCGATGCGCTTTGAAGGACGGCTCCCTGCGCCAGCGCCGTGTCGCCTGCGGGCGGCAGCAAAGACAAGGCAAGCAGTGCAGCCACGGCGGCGGCGCGAAACGACACTGGACCAGACACTCTCGTACCTCTGCATGCGGCGCCGGCACGCTTGCCGCGCGGCGCCTTTTTCTTTGTCATCGGCCCGACCGCTTGTTACACAGGCTGCAGCGCCTCGACCGGCATCAAGTTTCGCCCGTCTTGGTTAAAGAGGTCTCAACAGGATCCGGATTCGAGGAAACAATGGCGGGCAAGAAAAGGCCTCTCGTCGTGATCACCCGCAAGCTGCCCGATCAGGTCGAGACGCGCATGCGCGAGCTTTTCGACGCGCGGCTGAACGTCGATGATCGCCCGCTGACGCAAGCGGAACTGGTGGCGGCGATGAAGGAGGCGGACGTGCTTGTGCCGACCGTCACCGACCGCATCGACGCACCGCTGATCGAGCAGGCTGGCAAGAATTTCAAGCTGATCGCCAATTTCGGCAACGGCGTCGACAAGATCGACGTGGAGGCTGCGACCAGAAAAGGGATCACCGTCACCAATACGCCCGGCGTGCTGACCGAGGACACGGCCGACATGACCATGGCGCTGATGCTGGCCGTTCCGCGCCGGCTGACCGAAGGCGCCAACATTCTGGAGCATCCGGCGAAATGGGCCGGCTGGTCGCCCACCTGGATGCTGGGCCGACGCTTCACCGGCAAGCGGCTCGGCATCATCGGCATGGGCCGCATCGGCACCGCGGTGGCGCGCCGCGCAAAGGCATTCGGCCTTTCGATCCACTACCACAACCGCCACCGCGCACTGCAAAGCATCGAGGACGAACTGGAGGCGACCTATTGGGAAAGCCTCGACCAGATGCTGGCGCGCATGGACATCATCTCGATCAACTGCCCGTCGACGCCAGCGACCTTCCACTTGCTGTCGGCGCGCCGCCTCGCATTGATGCAGCCGACCAGCTATCTGGTGAACACCGCGCGCGGCGACCTGATCGACGAGGAGGCGCTGATCAAGCTCTTGCACGACGGCAAGATCGCCGGCGCAGGGCTCGACGTCTTCGAGCACGAGCCCGCCGTCAATCCCAAGCTCGTCAAGCTCGCGGCCAAGGGAAAGGTCGTCATCCTGCCGCATATGGGCTCGGCCACCATCGAGGGCCGCATCGACATGGGCGAGAAGGTGATCATCAACATCCGGGCCTTCATCGACGGCCATCGCCCGCCGGACCGCGTGCTGCCGAACCGGACCTGACGTCGGAGTCATTTGCCGCCGCCCTACACCATCGCGTCATGAACGCGCGCTATGTGCGCGGCATCACAACCGGGAAGAGGTCTCGATGAAACGGACGGCATTGCCCGCCCTCGCGGCATTTCTGGCGCTCTCTGCAGTGGCGCAGGCCGACGAAGGCTTCGACGTCGTGACGCTCGGAGCGCGCGGCGGGATCGAGGACGGCAATCTCAGCGCCTACCTGATCGCGCCGCATGGCGATCCGCGCGCCGTGACTTGCGATGCTGGCGCACTGGTCGCCGGGCTGCGTGTCGCGGACGCCAAGGGCGCCTTGGACGGTCTGACCGTGCCGGACGATTCGCCGTATACGAAGGTCGGCTACGCGCTGGTCGAGCAGATCAAGGGTTATCTCATCAGTCATGCCCATCTCGACCACATCGCCGGCCTGATCGCGGCGTCGCCCGACGACGGCAAGAAGCCGATCTACGCGCTGCCCTCGGTCAACGCAGACATCGAGCAAACCTATTTCAACTGGGAAGCCTGGCCCAATTTCGGCAACCGGGGCAAGCAACCGCAGCTCAAGAAATACGAATATCGCGACCTGCCGGCCGCCGGTAAGGTCGAGATTACAGGGACAGGCATGAGCGTCACCGCCTTTCCCCTCAGCCATGGCGGTGTGGAATCGACGGCCTTCCTGATCGAGAGCGGCAATGACGCGCTGCTCTGCTTCGGCGACACCGGGCCGGACGAGGTCGAGAAGTCGTCGAAGATCGCCGATGTCTGGGCCGCCGTCTCCGACAAGGTTCGGCAGAAACAGCTCAGGGCCATCATCATCGAAGTGTCCTATACCAATGCCCAACCGGACAAGTTTCTGTTCGGCCATCTGACGCCGGCATGGTTGCTGAAGTCATTGCGCGGGCTGGAGGACAAGGCTGGAGAAGGCAGCCTCAAGGACCTGCCCGTGGTGATCAGCCACATCAAATATTCGCTGAAGAAGGGACCGCTGCCGCAGGAGGATATCCTGAGGGAACTCCAGGCGGAGAACGATCTCGGCGTCAACTTCATCATTCCCGAGCAAGGGATGAAGTGGCGGTTCTGAGGAAGGCGCGAGAGATTGGCGAGGGGTCTGCGGCCCTTCAGGTCACGACGATCAGGCTGCAATCACGCCGTCTTCGCCGACACAGACTATCAAGCCGCGAAACGCCTCGAACCGCTTGCGCTCCAGCTTGACCGCCATTGGCGTTTCCCAACCCATTTCACGCGCCACGATGAGCCCGAGCAGCAGGATCGCGTCGGGTTCGTGCAGCACGATCGCCGCCGGCTCGTAGCCGGCATGCACCAGTTCAAGCAGCACGGCGGACGCCGAGGACGAACCGATCGTGCCCGGCAGGAACAGCACCTTCCCGGCGATCGACAGGCCATGCTGGGGATGGCGGACATCGGCGATGCGGCCGCTTGCCGGGTCAACGCCGCCCCAGAAACTGATCGGCGCCGTCAGAAGCAGCGCCTCGCCCTGGCCGGCGGACCCGGCAACCAGCACCTGACCACGAGCGAAAATCTTCTCGCGCGGCGGCGTCATGATCGGAACCCGAACACCGGCCGGCCAGCAACGGCGCTTTCGACGCAATCGGCCATCGAGCCGTAGAGCACGGCATAACCGGTATTGCCCGGCGCATATTGCGCGAATTTTCCGGAATTGGTCATCAGCACGCCGTCCTTCCTGTCTGGCAGGATCGGCGTGACAACGATGCAGGTGTCGGCGACGATAACGACGCCTGCCTTTTCCAGCGCCTTGCGGCGGCCATCCTTTTCCAGCGCGGCGAGCACGTGGCGACCCGTGCAGGCATAGAGCGGCACGGCGAGTTTTCGCCCGGCGATCAGCGCTTCAAGCCGCTCGACTTCGGCCGCCGAAAGATGCGGGCTACCGATCGCAACCGCGTCAACGCGATCCGCACCGGCCGCCGTCGAGAGTCGCGCCTGCGCCGCCCGCACCATCTGTTCGGTCACAACGATGGTCGTTTCTGCAGGCATATTTCCCAGTGCTTTGGCAAGGTCAGGCGCCTCGGGCGTCACGCCGGCGATGTGGAAAAGTCCGACAGCGCCGGTCGAAGCCGCCGCCGCGCCAAACGCCTTCAGCGCGTCCTCGCCGGGATGACCTTCGACGCCGGCCACGATACCGATCGTGTTGCCGACTTCGCGGCCATAAAGGCTGCCCAGCACCGGCCATGCGATTTCCGACTTCATGAATGCCGGCGAAAGCCCGCCGACATCGAATACCAGCCGTGCCTTCCGATTCTGCACCCAGTGTAGCCCGCAATCCGGCGCTCGGCCTGCAATCGCACAGGCGATGTCCAGAAAATCGCCATACCGATTGGTGCGCGCGCCGAGCACCGAATTGCAGAAGACCACGGCGTTTGATTCGCCCCATGCCACATTCGCGCCGAAGGCCGGCCGATGTCCGGCCTGATAGGGCGCGCAGGTCCAGCTCGGTTCGCAGCCCAGCCTGCGATAGGCGTTCATCATGCGCCGCGCCATGCCGCGCGCCGGCTCTTCCAGCCGCACGCGCGAACAGCCCATGAGGTCCAGCGCGCCGACATTCAGGGTCGAACGCACCGTGACTTTCGCATCGCCCTCCACCAGTCTTTCCGCGAACAATGTGCCGGAATCGCCGTGATAGAGCGCGCCGTCTATGTGGGCCGAGGCAATCGGGATAAGGCGCGGGGCGCCAAGCAGACGGGCGCTTTCGGCGACGATGCGCATCGCCATCGCGGCACCTTCGCCGTTCCGCCCGACAGCGATTGCCTGTTCTTCGTCGGTCAGGACCAGGCTCATGCCAATGTCTTGCGCATGGTGATCGATGTCGGGCGGTCGTATCCGGGATGGGCGGTGCGCGCGGTCTCGACGAAACCCAACCGCGCGAAGGTTTTGTGGTTGCCGGTCAACTCGACGCGCGTTTGAAGCTCGATCATTGGCCGGCTCTGGGCGCAGGCGAACTGCTCTGCGGCATCCAGCAGGCGGCGGCTTATGCCACGGCCCTGAAAATCGGGTTCTACCGCCAGCTTGCCGAGATAGAGACGGTCGCCGCGATCGTCGAGCGCAACGCAACCGACGAGCAGCTTGCCTTGAAATGCGAGGAAAATTGTCTCGGCCTGCGCCTTCTTGCGTAGCAGCGCCGGTGTCAGCAGATGCGCCGAAGACGGCGGGTCGATAACACCGTCCATATAGGCGAAGGCGCGGCGGATGAGCGCCAGCAGGCCCTGCCAATCCCCGAAATCCGCCGGCAGTTGCGAGACGGTGATGTCGCCGCTCATTGAGAAGCTTTGTAGCGGATCGTGTCGAACTGCGCGGCCAGCCCGTCATAGAGCAGCAACCGGCCGACCAGCGGCTCACCGATGCCCGTGATTAGCTTGATCACCTCCACCGCCTGCAGCGTTCCCATGACGCCAGTCAGCGCGCCGAGCACGCCAGCCTCGGCGCAGGAAGGCACCATGCCCGCGGGCGGCGGCTCGGGAAACAGATCACGGTAGGATGGATTGCGCTGCCCGTCGCCGCCGCTCTCGAATGGCTTCAGCACCGTCAGCGAGCCGTCGAACCGGCCGACAGCGGCATGCACCAGCGGCTTTTCTTCGGCCGCGCAGGCATCGGCCACTGCGTAGCGCGTGTCGAAATTGTCCGAGCCGTCGGCGACGACATCGTAGCGGCGCACCAGTTCGCGGGCGTTGTCCGTTGTGATACGGAAATCGTGGACCTCGACTGCCACATTCGGATTGATGCGGGCGATGGAGCGCGCCGCACTTGCATTCTTGGCCTCGCCCACCGAGCCGGTGTCGTGGATGACCTGGCGTTGCAGGTTGGAGAGCGACACCGTGTCGTCGTCGACCACGCCCAGCGTGCCGACGCCCGCCGCCGCCAGATATTGCAGCACCGGCGCTCCCAGCCCGCCGGCGCCGATCACCAGCACACGGGCGCGCTTCAGTCTCTGCTGCCCGGGTCCGCCGACCTCCGGCAGCACGATGTGGCGCGCGTAGCGTTCGAGTTCGTCGGGCGTGAAGGCTGCTGGGGTCATCGGTGGAAGATAGACCGGCGCTGGCAGGATTAAAACCGATCGACTACTCGGTCGGCTCGGTCTTCGCGGCACGCCGACGGCGCTCGCTTTTCACTTCAACGATGCGCACGCGCTTGACGCGGCGCGGATCGGCATCGAGCACGTGGAACTCGTAGCCGGGCACGGCCTGAACCACCTCGCCGCGCGCCGGCACACGGCCAAGCGCATTGAAGATCAGGCCGCCGATCGTGTCGACATATTCGCCATGCTCGCCCGGCGCGAAATCGCTGCCGATCATCTTGGCGACGTCATCAATCTCGGCCTTGGCGTCGACGACATAGACGCCTTCGCCGGCCTGGGTGATCAGCGGTTCTTCCTCGTCGTGCTCATCCTCGATGTCACCGACGACCATCTCGACGATGTCTTCCAGCGAGGCGAGCCCGTCGGTGCCGCCATATTCGTCGATCACCAGTGCCATCTGGGTGCGCGCCGCCTGCATGCGCGCCATCAGGTCGGAAGCCAGCATCGAGGGGGGCACGAACAGCACCGTGCGGATCAGGTCGAGTTCGCCGATCGAGCGGCCGAGTTCGACATTCGCCAGGTCCAGCGGGCCGGCGGCTGCCACCGGCGGCTTTCGTGTTGTTCGGGTTTTCTTGGCGCGGGCCGAGCGCGTGATATGCGCCAGCACGTCGCGGATGTGGACCATGCCGCGTGGATCGTCGAGCGTCCCGGAATAGACCGGCATGCGCGAATGCCCGGATTGCTCGAATATGTTCAGCAGTGCGCCGAGCGTGGTCGATATCTCGACCGCCTCGATGTCGGCGCGTGGTACCATCACATCCTCGACGCGAACCTCGCGCAGCCGCAGGATGTTGTTGAGCATCGCGCGTTCTGCCGGCGAGAACGCCTCGGCGTCGGCCTCGCTCTCGGCAAGCGCGTCGGTCAGGTCGTCGCGCAGGCTGTTGCCGTTGCGTTGCCTGAACAGCGTCGACAGCCATTCTATGAAGGAGGTGCGTTCCGGCGGCGCCGGCGCGGTGGTACTCGGACTCGGGCTTTCGTCGGCCTGGTCAGAAATCTTCCTGACGCTGCCCGTTTCGGGGCCGGCGGCAGTCTCGGGGGTGTCGTTCATCTCGTTCCGGTCGTTGGACGCTTTCTGTTACGCGTAGGGATCGGGAATGGCAAGCCTCGCCAGCACCCGGCGCTCCAGCTCCTCCATCACCTCGGCTTCCCCGTCCGTCTCATGGTCGTGCCCCATCAGATGCAGCAGGCCATGGACGATGAGATGGGTGATATGGTGCTCGAAGGGTTTTCCTTCCAGCGCGGCTTCGTTCTTCACCGTCTCGAAGGCCAGCACGATGTCGCCGAGCATCGGCGGCAGCGCAGCGCCTATCTTCGCCGGAAAAGCTGGAAAGGACAGCACGTTGGTCGGCTTGTCCTTGCCGCGCCATTCGGCGTTCAGCGCCTGGATATGCGCATCGTCGGTGAACATCAGGCTGAGCTCGACCGGTTGCGCCGCATGGCCGCCGGCTTCCGCGATCGCCGCCTCGGCAGCGTGCGCCGCCAGCATGCCCAGCAGTTCCTCGGATGGCCAGCCTCCCGCCTCGATGGAGACATCGATGGTGATTGCGACTTCCGTCCGATTTTGCTTGGCAGTCTTCGCCATGGGGCTATCGGATACGGCTCAGTTCTCGCCGACGCCGAGACCGCGCGACAGTTTGGCGTCACGGTCGTAGGCGCGCACGATCTCCGCCACCAGCGGATGGCGGACGATGTCGACATCGTTGAAGCGGACGATGACCGACCCCGTGACGCCGTCGAGAATGCGCAGCGCCTCGACGAGCCCGGATTTCGTCTGCGGCGGCAGGTCGATCTGCGTCGGGTCGCCGGTTACGATCATGCGCGAGCCCTCGCCGAGACGGGTCAGGAACATCTTCATCTGCATCGGCGTGGTGTTCTGCGCCTCGTCGAGGATCACCGCCGAATGCGCCAGCGTACGGCCGCGCATGAAGGCCAGCGGCGCGATCTCGATGACGCCCGCGGTCAGCGCCCGCTCGACCTTGTCGGCGGGCATCATGTCGTAGAGGGCGTCGTAGAGCGGCCGAAGATACGGGTCGACCTTTTCCTTCATGTCGCCGGGCAGGAAGCCGAGCCGCTCGCCGGCCTCGACCGCCGGCCGCGACAGGATGATACGCTCGACCATGCCGCGCTCCAGCAGCATCGCGGCATGCGCCACCGCCAGATAGGTCTTGCCCGTGCCCGCCGGCCCGATGCCGAACACCAGTTCCGAGCGCTCCAGGGCGCGCATATAGGCATCCTGGTTGAGCGAACGGGCGTAGATCGTCTTCTTGCGGGTGGCGATCTGCGCGGCAGCCATCTTGCCCTTGCGCTCCAGTGTCGGCAGCGTGAGTTGGTCGTCGCCGGCAATCGCCATGCGGATCGCGCCGTCGACGTCCGACTGGGCGATGTTGGCGCCCTTCTGCAGGATGCCGTAGAGATTATCCAGCGCCCGCTGTGCCTGCTCGGCGGCGGCAGCACTGCCCTTGATGGCAACCTGGTTGCCGCGCGAGCGGATGTCGACGCCGAGCTTTTGTTCCAGCCGAGCCAGGTTCTCGTCGAACTGGCCGTAAAGCGCGCTGGCAAGCTTGTTGTTGTCGAAGGTCAGGACGATGTGCGCCATATCCGACGCCCCGGAAGGCGCCTGCTTCAGATCTGCGGTGGCGACCAAACGTCTCTCCTCTCTGGAACCTACAAAACCTCGGCGAAAAGCGTGGTGCCTTCCATCCGGGCGATTCGCACCGGAACAATGTCGCCTATTTCGCCGGCGGTTTCATCAACAATGACCGGCTGCAGCCAAGGCGACCGGCCGGCCTTCTGGCCGGGCCGGCGGCCGGGCTTTTCGATCAGCACGTCGAAGCGCATGCCGACGCGGCTTTCGGTGAACGCCTGCTGATGTTCGGCGAGCAGCGCCTGCAGCCGCTGCAGCCGTTCGTCCTTCACATGCTCCGGCAGATGCCCCTTCATGTCGGCGCCGGGCGTGCCGGGGCGCGGCGAATATTTGAAGGAGAATGCCTGCGCGTAGCGCACCGACCGGACCAGATCGAGCGTCGCCTCGAAATCCGCGTCGGTCTCGCCGGGAAAGCCGACGATGAAATCGCCCGACATGGCGATGTCTGGCTGCACGGTGCGGATACGGTCGATCAGCGCCAGATAGTCGGATGCCTTGTGGCGGCGGTTCATCGCCTTCAGGATACGGTCGGATCCCGACTGCACCGGCAGATGCAGATAGGGCATCAGTTCAGCCAGGTCGCGATGCGCGGCGATCAGCTCGTCATCCATGTCGCGCGGATGGCTGGTGGTGTAGCGCAGCCTCGCCACGCCGGGGATTTCCGCCAGCCGGAACAGCAGGCGGCCAAGCCCCCATTCCGCGCCGTCCGGACCCTCGCCATGCCATGCGTTGACGTTCTGGCCGAGCAGCGTGATCTCGCGCACACCAGCCGCCGCCAGTCTTTCGGCCTCGGCGACGATCTGCCGGACCGGGCGCGACACTTCCGAACCGCGCGTATAGGGCACCACGCAGAAGGTGCAGAACTTGTCGCAGCCTTCCTGCACAGAAAGAAACGCGGTGACTCCGCGCTTGGCGATTTCCGCGCGGCGCGGCTGCGGCAGATGCTCGAACTTGTCCTCGACGGCGTAGTCGGTCTCCACGACCTTCTCGCCGGATCGCGCCTTGCGCAAGGCGTCGGGCAGGCGATGATAGGTCTGCGGCCCGATCACCAGGTCGACGACGGGCGCGCGGCGAATGATCTCGCGGCCTTCGGCCTGGGCGACGCAGCCGGCGATGCCGATCATCATCTCGCCGCCCGCTCTCTCGCGCTCGCGCTTGACCTCGCGGATGCGTCCAAGTTCGGAATAGACCTTTTCGGCCGCCTTCTCGCGGATATGGCAGGTGTTGAGCAGGACGAGGTCGGCGTCCTCCATGCGGTCGGTCGCGGAATAGCCGTCGGCGGCCAGCGCATCGGTCATGCGCTGGGAGTCGTAGACGTTCATCTGGCAGCCATAGGTCTTGACGAAGACCTTCTTGCCGCCCTGCGCGTTCGCGTCGGCCCCGGTTAACGGTTCGGCCGCGCGGTCGATCTCGATATGCTCCATTGCCCGGCTTCTAGCGCCTTTTCGTGACGAAGGACAGACCGCAAGCGCTGGTGGTTCAGGGTCGCGGCGCTGGATTGGTCAGCGCCGCCGACAGCATTTCGCGCACCCGCGCCTCGACCAAGCGAGCAACCTCCTTGCGGTTGCTTTTGGCCGTGAATGAAACCGGCTCGCCAAAATGCACCTCTACATCCATCGCGCCCTCGCGCAGCACCGCGCTCAGATGAGGCACCAGATCCTCGTCGCCGATCCAGGCCGCCAGGCCGCGATACTGCCGCCCCATCGGCAGACCCTGCAGCCTCGTATAGGCAAGCGCGACAGGCTGGATCCACATCTCGTCATGCTTGCTCGCCGACAGCATCATCGACGCGGCGCCGAACAGCGTGGTCTTGAACGGCAGGATCTGGTTGCCGTCGCCGGTCGTGCCCTCGGCGAACAGCACCATCACGTCGCCTTCGGCCAGTCGGCTGGCGATCTCGCTGGCCTGGTCGCCGGATTTGCGGCGGCGTTCGCGCTCGACATAGACGGAACGCTGCATGCGCGAGAACCAGCCGAAGATCGGCCATGCCGACATTTCCGACTTGGCGATGAAGGAAACGTCGGCAATCGCGGCGAGCACGGTGATGTCGAGCCAGGAGACGTGGTTGGCAGCAATCATCAGCGGCCGGCCGGGCGCCGGGCCTCCGAAGACGCGGATGCGCACGCCGAGCATCCTGGTGGCTATCTTGTGCCAATGCCGCAAGACGCGGCGTCCACGGCAAAGGCCGGTCTTCAGGCAGAGCATCTGGAGCGGCGCAAGCACAATGGTCGTCAGCGCCACGACCGCCAGCGCCAGAACCGTCCGGACCGTCCCGATCATAGCACGCCGCTGCTCCGTCGGATTGCAGCCGCAGCGGCTGGAAGCCCGGTACCGGACCGGACGCAATTCGACGATCCAGGGCCGGGAAAAATGCGATGCGGGCGGTGCAGAGCCTAGCCGAAGCTGTCGTCAAACCATTCGCGAGGCAGAAAACCCGGCCAAGAAAGGCTTGTGTCGAAAAGCTTCAGGTCAGGAATGATGGCCTCGGCTTTGACGACGCCCGGAGGCGGGTTTTGCGGCTGAGACCAAAAGTCCTGACAGGAACCAACGCGACAGAATTGTGTCCGATCCGGCGTTGGAAGGCTTAACGAAGATCACGGCGCATGACAAGCGCACCCGCGGCGGGGCCTTTTTCGTTGGCGTAGTAGTTGGGCCGGCGCCCAACCTGCAGGAAACCCAGCCGGCGATAGAGCGCGATGGCAGCCGCGTTCGATTCATCGACTTCCAGGAACAGCGCATCGGCGCGCCGCGCATGAAGCTCGCGCAGCACCGCGTCCATCAACTGCCAGCCGAGGCCGAGCCGCCGGTGGGAGCGTGCGACGGCCACCGTCAGGATCTCGCCCTCGCCGGCCGCCAGCCGCGCCAGCACGAAGCCGACCGGACCCTCTGCCCCATGACCAACTTCGCGCGCGGCAAAGCCGAAGACGGTATCCTGCGCCAGCAGCCCCGCAAATTCGCCGTCACCCCAGGGACGAGAAAAATCCTCGCGATGGATCGCCGCGACGGCGGCCAGATCCGCGGACGAAAGCGGCGCGATCGAGAACTCGCGCTGGCGTGGCGCCAGGAACGGGATACGCATCACTCCTCCCGCCGCGGCAGGACAAAACCCGCCTGCGGCTTTGCGTCGGGCTCGCGGAGGTAGAGCGGGCTCGGCTTGCCGCCGGAAGCGCCTTTCGCCGACGCAATCCGCGCATAGGTGGCGATGTCGGCGGTAGCGCTTTCCAGCGCTATGGCTAGACGACCCTCCGAGAGGTCAGCGACCGCCCGCGCGGCAGTGCCGGCCAGCGCCGCCCCGCTCCGCAATGCCAGTTCCGCTGCTTCCCCCGCACCCATGATCGAAGGAGCATACACCTCGTGTCCGAATTCATCGTAAACGGCCGTCTGGACTGTCGCCGGGGCATTTCCCGCCGTACCACCAAGCACCGCCATGACCGTCCCGGCGCCGGCTTCCGCCCTTGCCTCCATTGCCAGCGCTTCCAGCGTGTTCACGCCGATCGCCGGAATGCCGAGCGCCAGCGCGAAACCGCGCGCCGCCGACACCGCGACGCGGATGCCGGTGAACGAGCCAGGCCCGACCGCGACGGCAATAGCGCCGAGGTCGGCATAGGTCTTGCCGGCGGCGGCAAGCGCCGCGTCGATGACGCCGATGAGGTGCTCGGCGTGCCCCTTGCCGAGATCGAGTACCGAACGGTCAAGCTCGCGGTTCGCCGAAGTGTCGTAGATGCAAGCGGCGCAGAGGCTGGCTGAACAGTCGATTGCGAGGACGATCATGGGCGGCAGGCCAGTTTGACATGCGGCCGATATGAGCCAACCCTTCGGTGGGTAGGCCGGCGTTCCTTCGCACCCCCCTCTGTCCTGCCGGACATCTCCCCCTCAAGGGAGGAGATTGGCGGTTGCGACCCCGGCGCCTTCCCTACGACGCTGGCGATTGGCGAAACCAAAGCGGTCGGCCAATCTCCCCCCCTGAGGGGGAGATGTCCAGCAGGACAGAGGGGGGTGCGAAGGAATGCCATCGGTACAACGATACGGGATATGTTTCCCGCCGATAAGGTCTCGCTCAGGCTGAAGCCTTCGCCTTCAACTCCAACCGCCGCGCATGCAGCACCGGCTCGGTATAGCCGTTCGGCTGCGAAACACCCTTGAACACCAGGTCGCAGGCGGCAAGGAAGGCGATCGACTCGTCGAAATAAGGTGCCATCGGGCGGTAGTGCGGATCATGCGCGTTCTGGCGGTCGACGACGCCGGCCATGCGCTTCATCGTCGCCATCACCTGCGACTGCGAGCAGACGCCGTGATGCAGCCAGTTGGCGATGTGCTGGGACGAGATGCGCAGCGTCGCGCGGTCCTCCATCAGGCCGACATCGTTGACATCGGGTACCTTCGAGCAGCCGACGCCCTGGTCGATCCAGCGCACGACGTAGCCCAGAATGCCTTGCGCGTTGTTGTCCAACTCGTGCTGGATTTCTTCCGGCGTCCAGTTCGGGCGAACGGCGACCGGCACCGAAAGGATGTCGTCCAGCTTTGCGCGCGGCCGGCTCTTCAAAATCTCCTGCACGGCATGCACGTCGACCTTGTGATAGTGCGTGGCGTGCAGGGTGGCCGCCGTCGGCGACGGCACCCAGGCCGTGTTGGCGCCGGCCTTCGGATGCGCGATCTTCTGCTCCAGCATCGCCGCCATCAGGTCGGGCATCGCCCACATGCCCTTGCCGATCTGGGCGCGGCCTTCGAGCCCGCAGGCCAGCCCGATATCGACGTTCCAGTTCTCATAAGCCGAAATCCATGGCGCCTGCCGCATGTCGCCCTTGCGGATCATCGGCCCGGCTTCCATCGAGGTATGGATCTCGTCGCCGGTGCGGTCGAGGAAACCGGTGTTGATGAAGACGACGCGGTCCTTCGCCGCGCGAATGCATTCCTTGAGGTTGACGGTGGTGCGCCGCTCCTCGTCCATGATGCCCATCTTGATGGCGTTTTCGGCCATGCCGAGAAGCTTTTCGACGCGCGAAAAAATCTCGACGGCGAAGGCGACTTCCTCCGGCCCGTGCATCTTCGGCTTGACGATGTACATCGACCCAGCGCGCGAGTTGGCGCGGCGGCCGTTCGGCCCGATGTCGTGCAGGGCGATGAGCGCGGTTATGGCTGCGTCCATCATGCCTTCCGGAACCTCGCGGCCATCGGAAAGCAGGATCGCCGGATTGGTCATCAGGTGGCCGACATTGCGCACCAGCATCAGCGAGCGGCATTTCAGCGAAAAACTCGATCCGTCGGGCGCGGTGTAATCGAGATCCGGGTTGAGTTTCCGGGTGAAGGTCTTTCCGCCCTTGGTCACCTCTTCGGCTAGGTCCCCCTTCATCAGGCCGAGCCAGTTGCGGTAGACTAAAACCTTGTCCTCGGCATCGACGGCGGCAACGGAATCCTCGCAGTCTTGGATCGTCGTCAGCGCCGATTCCAGCCAGACATCCGAAATATGCGCCGGATCGTCCTTGCCGATCGGCGAAGTTGCATCGACAAGCACCTCGATAAACAAGCCGTTGTTCCTGAGCAGGAATTGATGAGGCGCGGCCGGATAGCCGAGATAGCCCGCGAACTTTTCCGCATCCTTCAGGCCGGTGACGCGGCCGTCCAGCAACGTCACGACGAGCCTGGCATCCTTCACTGCAAACGCCTTGGCATCGCTCCAGCTTGCGCCATCAAGCGGCAGACTCTCGTCCAGAAACGCCCGCGCCCAGGCGACCACCTTGGCGCCACGCTTGGGGTTATAACCCTTGCCCTTCTCCGCGCCGTCCGTCTCGGGAATGGCGTCCGTGCCGTAGAGCGCGTCATAGAGCGACCCCCAGCGCGCATTGGCGGCATTCAGCGCATAACGCGCGTTCATCACCGGCACGACCAGTTGCGGCCCGGCGATCTCGGCGATCTCGGGATCGACGTTCCCGGTCGAGATGCTGAAATCCGGTCCTTCCGGCAGCAGATAGCCGATATGGGTCAGGAAGGCGCGGTAGGCGGCAAGGTCGGCCGGCGCGCCATTGTCGCGATGCCAAGCGTCGATCCTGTCCTGAAACGCATCACGCCTCGCAAGCAGCGCGCGATTCTTCGGCGCGAGATCGTTGGCCAGCGCCGAAAACCCGTCCCAGAACGCGCCCGCCTCGACGCCGGTACCCGGCAGCGCCTCGTCAGCCACGAAATCGTGCAGAAGGCGGTCGACACGCAGTCCGGCGACCGGGATGAAATCCGTCATCTCAAAAAGTCCTCACGGTCCGTTTTCGTCTTGGGTTTCCGGGCTTTGGCACGCCGCAACCGGATGGTCAATTCACCAAGCGGTTGACGTGCTGGCGCCATGAGATCAGTGCGGGTCGTTGAATATGTACACGCACTGCGTTTTGTCGATTTTTGCGATTGTCACCTGGGGTACGGACGATACCAGGATGTCATGGAACCGTGGCGAGCGCCGAAAATGCTCGCACTGGCCCTTGGTCATTTTCCGATTTGCTGGATTTGAAACGGTCATGGCAGCACCTTTGCCGTCCGCAAGCGTCGCATAAACCCCCACGACGACGCGGGCCGCGGATGAATCTACGCTGCGCGACGCACAGGCTGTCGACCCGATCAACACGTCGGCGAGCAGCAGTAACCGCAAGCCGCATTCTGCTGAGACGACACGCACTTGTCGGAACTCCACATGGTGACGCCGGCCAAGGCTAGCTCGCGATCCTTGGCCGGCCGCTGGCAACCGCCACAACGCGCGCCTCTATGAACATTCGTTGACCTTCGACGGTCGACGTACGGATGTCCTGCGAAACAACGATTTCTGCGGCATCGGTGCCGGCGGCAAGTGCGCGCAGTGCAGCAAATTCCCGCACACGAATCACTGCTGCGTTGAGCGCAGCATTCTCGTCGGTGAAATCACGCATGATGTCCCCCGCCGACAACCGGAAAAGCCCTTCCTTCGGCTGGCTGACCAGCGCTTCCGCCGAGACGCGCACTTGGCCGACCACGGCACCGAGCGCGTTGGCGACATCGGTGTCCTCCGGCACGATGCAGCGATTGCCGACAAGGCCCGGCAAATCCGCATAATGCAGCGGTGCCGACGCGCCGAGCCCGATCACCGGACGGTCGAGCGCCACGCTGAACCGTGCGATGCCGTCGCGGCCGTCCACGGCGCGCTGTACCAGCGCATGCGCCACCGTCGCCGCCCCATCAAGACCGTCCTCGGCAAAGGCAGTCTCCAAAATCACCTCGGCGGAAAGCCGGGTCACTGCTGCCAGCACCCGCTCCGAAAGCGCCTCCGGCGTCTCGGCGATCGGCTGCCCACGCCCATCGCGGCGGCGGGCGAAAAGTTCGGCGCCAAGGCGCGCCGAAACGGCATCCCAGTTCGCCTGCCGCCCGAGCGTATGGGCGGCATCCGAGGGGGTGAAACCGCAGACATGGACCAGGCCGCGCGAAACGAGGCGGTTCAGCGTCGCCATCTGCGCCGTCGAACTCAGCAACTGGTCGAGCGGCAGAGGCGCCATGCCGATTGCGTCGTAAAGTTTCTGCTCGGGTGTGGTCAGCCCCGCCGCCAGCCGCTCCGGCACGCCGGTGCGCATGGCGAAGCGGCCGTCCATGCGGCCGGGATTGGGCGCCCGCAGCTGTCGCTCCAGATGTTTCGTGACGGCCTCGCCATGCGCCTGCCCGGCTAGCGCCAGCGGCACGAGGCGGCGCGGTCCAAGTAATATCTTCGGCGTGAGGGCTCCTTCCTCCAGCCGCACCTCCGAATCGCCGCCGAGGCCGAAGGTGCGCATGGCAACCGCCTCGACCATGGTGCGGAAACCGCCGACCGTGGCGCCCTCCGGGTCGAGCCGCGGCCGGCCCTTGTCCAGCACCGCGACATCGGTGGTGGTGCCGCCGATGTCGGAGATGACGGCATTGTCGAGGCCGGTCATGTGGCGAGCACCGACGAGGCTGGCGGCCGGCCCGGACAAAATCGTCTCGATCGGCCGTTGCCGCGCGAAGGCCGCCGAGACCAGCGCGCCGTCGCCGCGCACCACCATCAACGGCGCGACAACGCCTCGCTCGTCCAGAAAACCCACAGTGGCCGCCACCAGCCGGTCGATCATCGAGATCAGCCGTGCATTGAGCAGCGTCGTCAGCGCGCGGCGCGGTCCTCCGAGCTTCGACGAAAGCTCGTGGCTGGCGGTGACCGGCAGGCCGGTCCGCTCGCGGATAAGGTCGCGCGCCAGAATCTCGTGGGCTGGGTTGCGTGTGGCGAAGTAGGCGCAGACGGCGAAGCCGGAAACCGTGGCCGACAGCGCAGGAAGCTCGGCTTCGAGGTGGGCAAGATCCAGCGGCCTGGCATTCCCATGGACGTCGTGGCCGCCGTCGCAGAAGATCACCGGATCTCCGCCAAGCGCCTTTTCCAGCCCGTCGCGCGCCAGGTCGGCGGGCGTGAAACCGATCATCAGCAGCGCCACCCGGCCGCCCTGGCCTTCGACCAGCGCGTTGGTGGCAAGCGTCGTCGACATTGAAACCAGCTTGACCGATTTCGGATCGGCTTTGGCTTTCTCCAGCACGGCATCGACCGCGCCGCCGATTCCCACCGCCAGATCGTGGCGGGTGGTCAGCGCCTTGGCCTTGGCGGCGACGCCGGTCGTCTCCGACCAGAGCACGGCGTCCGTGTAGGTGCCGCCGGTATCGATGCCGAGATAGAGCGCAGGCGCTGCCGTCGATGTCATTGCGCGATCATTTCTTCCTGCTCGACCGTCAGCGGCTTGACGCCGGGCGGCAGCGGCTCGGGTTTCTCCTCAGGCGCGTCACCCTGAGCGACAGGCACGTTTCCGGTCGGCGCCGGGTCGGGCGTCTTCCCCGCACAGCCAGCCTGCAATGCGCAGAGAAGGGCGAGCACGAGGATCGGAACGACACGGGAGACAAAGGACATCAGGGGCGATCGGTCGCGCGGCAGGGAAGGACGGCGGGCTTTGCAAGGCGATGCCCGCTTCGTTGCGTGCCGGCTTCTATCCCATTCCGTTTCGCGCCGCCAGCCTGCGCAACATCAGACGTCAAAGCCATTTTCGCCAGCGAAAGAACAGCACCAATGCGACGGCGATCACCAGCATGAGCCCGAGCGCCAACGGGTAGCCGTAGTAGGACAGCAGTTCCGGCATGTTCCAGGGTGACTTTTCCGGATCGAAATTCATGCCCCATATGCCGGCGAGGAAGGTCAGCGGGATGAAGATCGCCGACACGATGGTGAGGAAGCTGATGATGTCGTTGGTGCGCGCCTGGCTGAGCGACAGGTGCATGTCGATCAGGCCGGTCAGCATGTCGCGATTGGTCTCGCCGCTTTCGATCAGTCGCATACAGTGATCGAGCGTATCGTTGAGGAAGACCTTCGTCTCCTTGTGGACGAAAGGCACCTCGGCGCGCTCCAGGCCGGCCACGGCGTCGCGCAATGGCCACAGCGCGCGCTTCAGATTGATCATGCCGCGCTTCAATTCGTGCATCTGGCGGACCTGCCCCTTTTGCGGTCCGGCGAGCATCGCATCCTCGATCCGGTCGATCGCGTCGGCGGTGATGTCGAGGATCGGGAAATAGCTGTCGACGATGGCGTCGACCAGCGCGTAGGCGAGATAGTCGGCGCGGCGGTTGCGGATGCGGTGCGAGGTCGGTGCGGCGATGCGCTTGCGCACCGGCTCGAACGGATCGCCTTCGCGTTCCTGGAAGGTGATGACGAAATTTTCGCCGAAATGAACGGAGATCTGCTCGTAGCGCTGCGTCGCCGCGTCGTCGATCATGCTGACGACGACGAAGGCATGGTCGTCGAAGAAGTCGACCTTTGGCCGCTGGCTGGTGTTGACCGTGTCTTCCAGCGCCAGCGGATGCAGGCCGAAACAGGTTCCGATCGCCGCAATCAATTCGACATTGGCCAGACCGACGCAGTCCAGCCAGACCAGCGGCCATTCAGCGCGATTGGTCGCCACATCCTGCAGAGCGGCATCCGCGATGACGTGATGCGTGTCCGGCGCGATAAGCGTCAGGGTGAGCCGCGACGGCAGCGCGCCCGGGTCGGCAATCAGTGTGCCGGGCGGCGCGCCGATTGGCGAGCGTTTTGACCGCGAGGACGCCGGATTGACTGGCTGCGCGGCCATGCTGCCCTCGTTCAGCGCCGGTCAGCCGGCAAAAACCCGCTTCGGCTTGAACATGCCGGCCTCGATGGCGCCGATCGCCACCAGCCTGCCGCGCACGGTGGCGCAGGCCTCCTCGGCTTGCAAGGGGGCGTCGCGGCCCCGCAGGATGATCGAATTGCCGAGCCTGAGTTTTGCCGCCGCGTCGTCGGTGATGACCACCTGCGGCAGGCAGTCGAGGGCAGCGCCCGTATCCACCAGGAAGGCATCGATCGCGGCGTAGCGCTCGGCCTGCGAGACGAAGGGGCGCGCCTCGCCTTCGGCCTCGGCTTCCTCGCGCTTCGGCGCGGCGGCTTCAAGGTCGGTCAGCAGCACGAAATCCTCGGGCGTGAACGGGTCGACCTCGGTGCGCCGAAGCTCGGCTATGTGGCCGTAGCAGCCGAGGTCGCGGCCGAGATCGCGCGCCAGCGAGCGCACATAGGTTCCCTTGCCGCATTCGACCTCCAGCACGGTGTGGTCGCCGGTATGCTCGATGATTTCCAGCCGCCCAATCTCGACCTCGCGGGCCGGTATGTCGACCGTCTCGCCCTCTCGGGCGAGATCGTAGGCGCGCTCGCCGGCGATCTTGATCGCCGAGAACTGCGGCGGCGTCTGCATGATCACGCCGGTATAGTTCGGCAGCAACGCCTCGATGTCGGCTTGCGTCGGGCGCGTGTCCGAGCTTTTGGTCACCGGCCCTTCGAGGTCGTCGGTCGAGCGCTCCTCGCCCCAGGCGATGGTGAAGCGGTAAACCTTTGCGCCGTCCTGCACATAGGGGACGGTCTTGGTCGCCTCGCCGAGCGCGATCGGCAGCATGCCGGACGCCAGCGGGTCGAGCGTGCCGGCGTGACCGGCCTTCTCGGCCTGGAACAGCCACTTGATCTTGGAGACGGCGTCGGTCGATCCCATGCCGACCGGCTTGTCGAGGATCAGCCAGCCGGAGATCGGCCGGCCCTTTTTCTTGCCGCGACGGCCCATCAGTCTTCTTCTTTCTCGTCTTTTGCCAGGTCTCGCGCCACTTCGGGCGAACGCAGAAGCTGGTCGATTTTTGACATGTTGTCGTAGCTGGTATCGATGCGGAAGCGGAACTCCGGCATCGAGCGCATCTGGCGCAGCGCGCCCGAGACGCGGCCGCGGATAAACTTTGCGTTTTTCGCCAGAGCCTTGATCACTGCGTCGTGGTCGGCCGCACCCAGCGGCGAGACGAAGGCGGTGGCGATCTTGAGGTCAGGCGACATGCGCACCTCGGAGATCGAGATCACGGTGGATTCGATGACGTCGTCGCGCACTTCGCCGCGCGCCAGAACGTCGGCCAGTGCGTGGCGTACCTGTTCGCCGACGCGAAGCATGCGCTGGGAAGGCCCAGCCGAGGGTGTCTTGGACATGGAAAACTCGTGTTTATATGCGGGTTCGAACCGCGCCAGGCCGCTCCATAGCGATGTTGCGCCGGCTTGGCTACCCCGTGGCCGATTTCTTGGCGTCGTGCGGACGTGGTGCGCTCGGAAATCATGTGACCGCTTCCTCGCTGCGCCGGTCTATTTCTGCGCCGAAGGCCTGCATCTCCTCGGCGTCCTCGAACGCCCGCAACGGCACGATCGCCGGGCCGTCATGAAACAGGATGAAGACGTGGCTGTCGGTTGAAATCACCTTGCCTATCTGCTCGTAGGCCAGATGCCGGGTTCCGGCTAGCGAACGGATGACGAGGTGGTCGCCCCACTCCTCGATCTCCGTCTGTCCATGCCGCGCGGCGAGCCCGCGGGCGCGCCGGTGCATTTGCCAGTTGTAGATAGACAGCCCGGCAATCGCCCACAGCAGCACGAGGCCACCGACCGACAGCCACCACCAAGCGCGCGGCCAATCCTCGATCAGGCCGGAAAATGCACCGATGGCGATCAGCGGGACAAGGGCCGCGATTTTCCGCCGGCCTGACCATTCGCCCGGCAGGCGTTCATAGGCCAGGGCATCGACGAGTGTCAGGCGGTAGCGGTAGACGGCAAGGGGTTTGTGGATATTATTGCGTATCGCCCAGATCCTTGGTCAAACTCTATACGCCCATCGCGAACCAGAGAGGACCCGACAATGGACGATTTTATCTAGCTTATGAATTCAACAAGAGCATCGAATTGCACATGATCGACAACCCTTCTGGGCAAATACACGAACCTCTTTTCTTCTTCAATCATCATAAAAAGATAGGCGGAGTTAAATTTTACGCCCTCAACATGTCGTCTCGATATTTTGGTTGCATCGACAAAGGATACATCTTTATTTGTGTATATTCTAACTAAGCCCTGGATAATCTTGTTTTTCTTAGTTTTCAGGCGAGCTAAATATAAGTATCTCAATGAGAGAAAAATAGACAGAATTACAAGAATTGAAGACGCGGCCGACAGGCTCCAATGGAAGTCCTGAGAATAAGAGTCCGGAAGCAGTCGTTCGGAAAGCTTGCCTGCCCATGCGCTTATCCACCATACGATAGGCCAGAATGCCACCGCCAGCACCAGGCCGACGGCATATCCAAATCGATAAGTACGGTTTCGGGGGCTGATCTTCCGAAAGCTCGCTGCTGCCTCTTCACGTTCACGCTCATTGGATTCATATAGAAACTCCCATCGGACTTCATCAGAGTCCGATGGGAGGCTGTCGACAACCATCCAAGTCGAGTCTTACAGCGACCTGGTCACCATCTCGACCCGGAAGCATTCGATGACGTCGCCGACGCGCATGTCCTCGTAGTTCTGGAAGGCCATGCCGCACTCCTGGCCGACCGGAACCTCGGACACTTCGTCCTTGAACCGCTTCAGCGTCTTCAGCGTGCCCTCGTGGACGACGATGTTGTCGCGGATCAGGCGCACGCCCGCGCCGCGTTCCACCTTGCCTTCGGTGATCCGGCAGCCGGCGACCTTGCCGAGCTTGGTAATGTCGAAGATCTCGAGAATCTCCGCATTGCCGATGAAGGTCTCGCGGCGTTCCGGCGACAGCATGCCCGACATCGCCGCCTTCACGTCATCCACGAGATTGTAGATGATGTTGTAGTAGCGGATCTCCAGCCCGGCCTGGTCGGCCGCCTGCTTTGCCTGCGGGTTGGCGCGCACGTTGAAGCCGATGATCGCCGCACCCGACGTATCGGCCAGGGAGATGTCGCTTTCCGTGATCGCTCCCGCGCCGCTGTGCACGATGCGAGCCCGCACCTCGTCGGTGCCGAGCTTTTCGAGGGCGACGATAATCGCCTCGACCGAACCCTGCACGTCGCCCTTGATGACCAGCGGGAACTCCTTGATGCCGGTCGCCTGAAGCTGCGACATCATCTGTTCCAGCGAGCCGCGCTGGCTGACATGCTTGGCTACGGCCTTGTCGCGCGCCTTGCGCTGGCGGTACTCGGTGATCTCGCGGGCACGGGCTTCCGAATCGACGACGGCGAAACGGTCGCCCGCCATTGGCGTGGCCTGGAGACCGAGCACTTCGACCGGCTGCGAGGGCAGGGCACCTTCGAGCTGTTCGCCGCGGTCGTCGAGCAGGGCGCGGACGCGGCCCCATTCGTTGCCGGCCACGATGATGTCGCCGACCAGAAGGTCGCCGGTCTGCACGAGCACGGTGGCCACCGGGCCGCGGCCCTTGTCGAGCTTGGCTTCGATGACGACGCCCTCGGCGGTGCGGTCCGGGTTGGCTTTCAGGTCGAGCACTTCGGCCTGCAGCAGGATCGCTTCCAGCAGCTTGTCGAGGCCGGCTCCCGTCTTGGCCGAAACCTCGACGTCGAGAACTTCACCGCCCATCGATTCGACGAACACTTCATGGCGCAGCAACTCGCTGCGCACCTTCTGCGGGTCGGCCTCGTGCTTGTCGATCTTGTTGATCGCCACGATGATCGGCACGCCGGCCGCCTTGGCATGGCTGATCGACTCGATCGTCTGCGGCATGACCGAATCGTCGGCCGCGACCACCAGCACCGCGATGTCGGTCGCCTGTGCGCCGCGGGCGCGCATCGCCGTGAAGGCGGCGTGGCCGGGCGTGTCGATGAAGGTGATCTTCTGGCCGTTCTTCTCGACCTGGTAGGCGCCGATATGCTGGGTGATGCCGCCTGCCTCGCCGGAAACGACGTTGGCGTTGCGGATGGCGTCCAGCAGCGACGTCTTGCCGTGGTCGACGTGGCCCATGATGGTGACCACCGGCGGGCGCGGACGCAGATCCTCCGGATTGTCGGGGCCGCCGAAGAAGCCTTCTTCGATGTCGGATTCCGCGACGCGGCGCACGGTGTGGCCGAATTCGGACGCCACCAGTTCGGCGGTGTCGGCGTCGATCACGTCACCAGGCTTCAGGATCTGGCCCTGCTTCATGAAATACTTGACGACATCGACGGCGCGCTCGGACATGCGCTGCGCCAGTTCCTGGATGGTGATGGTTTCCGGCAGCACGACCTCCCGCGAGATCTTCTCGCGCGGCTCCTGGTGCATGGCGCGCTTGAACTTCTCCTGGCGGCGGCGCATCGACGACAGCGAGCGTGCGCGCGCGTCCTCGTCGCCCGTCGCCGAGCTTACCGTCAGCTTGCCGCGGCGCTTGTCCTCGTCGCCGCGCGTCCTGGTCGGCTTGGCGACCTCCGGCGTCGCCGGCCGGCGCAGGGGAGTGCTGCGCAATGCGCCGACGCTGCCGCGCGGGCGGGCTTCGGATTCATCGTCGCGGGTGGCGACCTCGAGCTGCGGAGCCCTGCGCCGCGCCTCTTCCTCGGCGCGGCGGCGTGCCTCCGCTTCCTTCTGCAGGCGGGCTTCTTCCTCGGCCTGGCGGCGGGCGGACGCATCGCGTTCACGCTTGCGCTGCTCTTCGTCGTCCTGACGGCGCTTGGCCTCAACGAGCGCGCGCTGCCGGTCTTCCTGTTCACGCGCCTTCGAACCTTCGAGCGCGCGGCGGCGGGCCTCGATCTCGCCGGTGGAGAGTTCGTTCAGCACCATTCCGCTGCGCTCGGGGCGCGGTGCCTGCTGCGGCCTGCCGACAGCAGGCTGCGGGCGCGGCGGCGCCGGTTGCGGTCGGGCGGCAACGGGCGCCGGGGCCGGCTGCGGCCTTGCCACGGCAGGCTGAGGGGCTGGCTGAGGTCTGGCGGCCACCGGCTGGGGGGCGGCGGCGACCGGAGCCGCGGGAGCCTGCGGCCTTGGCGTCGGCGCAGGCGTTGGCTGCGGCGTGGCCGCCACGGGTTGCGGAGCGGGCTGCGGCCTCGCGACCGTGGGCTGGGGCGCGGCGGTTGGGGCCGGAACAGGCGCCGGCTGTGGCGGACGCGGTGCCAACACCGGGGCCGGTGCAGACTCCGGGCGATCGCCGGGCATCGAGAATTTGCGTTTCTTGGTCTCGACGACGACCTGCTTGGTGCGGCCATGCGAGAAATTCTGGCGCACAATGCCCTGCGTGACGCCGGCCGGCTTCAGGCTCAGCGTCTTCTTGGTGTTGACGGTCAACGTATTGTCGTCGCCGGATTTCGTATCGCTCATTCCATATCCTCTGCGGCTGTCTCGTCTTCGGCGATCGCCGCAAACATCGCCTGATCTTCCGGGGAGCCGCCCCGGTAGCGGTCGAGCGCCATAAGGCGCTTTTCTGCCGCCTTTCCCGCCTCCTGCGCGAGAACGGCAGCATGTATCACATTTGTCCCGCCCAATGCCAAACTCAATTCGGCTTCCGAAAAAAGTTTATAGGCATGGATTTCCGGCCCACCGAGATGGGCGGTCGCCCGTCTGGCCTGGGTAATCTTGCGGACGCCGTCTTGCGAGGCGTCCATGGCATGGGTGACGCAGAGCGCCTCGCCACTGCGCACCGCATTGTCGACCTTCGCGGCGCCCAATGCAACCGCTCCGGCCTTGCGCGCCAGCCCGACGGCGCCCAGCGCGGATTTCACCATGATCTGGTCGATCTGGTCCGCAAGGTGAGGGGAAACGTCGACCTGCCGCTTGAAGGCGCGCGCGAACAGGTTCTTCGCGACAGCCTTCTCCACATGTAGGCGGTCGGCGCTCACCCAGCAACCGCGGCCGGGCAGTTTTCTCTTGAGGTCTGGAACGACCGCGCCGTCGGGACCGACGACGAACCGGATCAGTTCATCCGGCTCGCGCCGCTCGCGCGAAACGATGCAGGTGCGATCGTTCATCTCGTCTGTGAGGGACTGGCTGGCGATGGGTCACCTCACGCATCCGCCGGCTCGGCGGGCTCTTCGGCGACGACTTCGTCCTCGGTGATCCAGCCGGCCTTGAGGCGGGCGGCAAGCACCATCTGCTCGGCATCGGCCCGCGACACCTCATGAGAGGCAAGCACGCCGGGGAACATCTTGGTCTCGCCGTCCTTGCGCTCCTTCCAGCCGACGAGGTCGTCGACGGCGTAGCCGGCGAAATCCTCGACCGTCTTCACGCCGTCCTCGCCGAGCGTCACCATCATCGCGGTGGTCAGGCCGGGGATCTCGCGCAGTTCATCCTGGACGCCGAGCTGCTTGCGCTTCTCGTCATGCTCGGCCTCGATCTTCTCAAGATAGTCGCGGGCACGAGACTGGATCTCGCTTGCCGTGTCCTCGTCGAAACCGTCGATCGACGAAATCTCGTCGGCATCGACGTAAGCCACTTCCTCGACCGAGGTAAAACCTTCCGACGCCAGCACCTGGCCGACCATCTCGTCGACGTTGAGGGCGCTCATGAACAGGTTGGAGCGTTCGACGAATTCCTTCTGGCGGCGCTCGGACTCTTCCTGCTCGGTCAGGATGTCGATGTCCCAGCCGGTGAGCTGCGAGGCCAGCCGCACGTTCTGGCCGCGGCGGCCGATGGCCAGCGACAACTGGTCGTCGGGAACCACCACCTCGATGCGCTCGGCATCTTCATCGAGCACCACCTTGGCGACTTCGGCCGGCTGCAGCGCGTTGACGATGAAGGAAGCCGCCGACGGCGACCACGGAATGATGTCGATCTTCTCGCCCTGCAGTTCGGCAACGACCGCCTGCACGCGGCTGCCGCGCATGCCGACGCAGGCGCCGACCGGGTCGATGGACGAATCGCGCGAGATCACCGCGATCTTGGCGCGCGAACCGGGGTCGCGGGCGACCGACTTGATCTCGATGATGCCGTCATAGATCTCCGGCACTTCCATGGTGAACAGCTTTGCCATGAACTGCGGATGGGTGCGGCTGAGGAAAATCTGGGGGCCGCGCTGTTCGCGCCGCACGTCATACACATAGGCGCGGACGCGGTCGCCATATTTGTAGTTCTCGCGCGGGATCAGTTCGTCGCGGCGGATGATCGCCTCGCCACGGCCGAGATCGACGATGACATTGCCATATTCGACGCGCTTGACCGTGCCGTTGACGATCTCGCCGATGCGGTCCTTGTATTCGTCGAACTGCCGGTCGCGCTCGGCCTCGCGCACCTTCTGGACGATGACCTGCTTGGCCGACTGGGCGGCGATGCGGCCGAAATCCATCGGCGGAAGCTGCTCGGCGATGAAGTCGCCGAGCTCCGCGTCGGGGTTGCGCTCGCGGGCCGAGGAGAGCGCAATCTGCGTCGCGTAGTCCTCGACCTTTTCCACGACTTCCATCAGCCGCTGCAGCTTCATCTCGCCGGTATTGGCGTTGATGTCGGCGCGGATGTTGGTTTCCTGGCCGTAGCGCGAGCGCGCCGCCTTCTGGATCGCGTCCGCCATTGCGGCGATCACGATCGACTTGTCGATCGACTTTTCGCGCGCGACCGCATCGGCGATCTGCAGCAGCTCGAGCCTGTTCGCACTGACTACCATTTTTATCTCCCTGAACCTCGCCGGCTATGCCGGGCGCTCATTCACTTTCCGTTGTGTCTTCTTCGTCGGTCTCGCCGCGGCGCTTGCGCGCCTCCTTGCGGGCCCGGTTGTCCTTCGACAGCGCGTCGCGGATGAGATCGTCGGTCAGCACCAGCCGCGCCTCGGCGATGGCCTCGTAAGGCACCCGCACCGTCGGCTCGACGCCATAGGCCGGCATGTCCCGCTCGATCAGCACATCGGTCTCGCCCGCCTCGGCGATCTTGCCCTTGAAGCGCTTGCGCTCGGCGACCATGATGGAGGTTTCCATCTTCACCTGATGTCCGGTCCAGGTGACGAAATCCGACTTGCGCACCAGCGGGCGATCGATGCCGGGCGACGACACTTCCAGATGATACGCCTTGTCGATCGGATCATCCACGTCCAGCGCCGGCGAAATCGCCCGGCTGACCTCTTCGCAATCCTCGACGGTCATGGTCCCGTCCTCGCGTTCGGCCATGATCTGCAAGGTCAGGCCGTTCTGGTTCATCAGGCGCACGCGCACCAGCCTGTAGCCGGTCGCACGCATCACCGGCGCGATGATCGCCGCGACCCGCGCTTCCGTTCCGCTCTCGCGGATGATGCGGTCGTCCATCGGACGTTCGCTTTGTTCGGCCGTCATTCGGTCTCCAGCGGTCCGGGTAATAAAAAAGAGCGGGACCGGGTGGACCCACTCTTCGTCATACCGACCAAGAATTTGAAGTCGATATAGAAGGAATGACGGGGGAATGCAAGGGCGCGGTGGAGGGCGACTTCGACACGTCAGATTGTGAATGGCCGCTTCCGGCCCCGAGGCGGTCACTCGGATTTGCGCTGAAAGCTCGCTCGATTTGGCTTAACCGCGCATAGTAATAGGCTTGGAATTGGGGCCTTCCACACCTATGCAACACGACGTCGGACCGTCATAGGAATTATTTCCTTGAGTTGCTTCCAGCTCTTTGCTATTGTTTGCTCCGAACGGAGGCTGGAATGGACCGCGCAGAACGCCAGGGTGAACGGGAGACTCTGATTGGCATAGCATCTACGCTGCTCTCGTTGGCCGTTCTGGCCGAGTTCCTTTGTGTTCTGCCGTTCCGGGTGCGCTTGTCTGTGCTGTCGCTGCTATGGCCGGCCGAGGCTGTCGCGCGGGCGTTTGCCGTCGAATTGGCCGGCGGGGCGCTTGCCTTGCCCCCGGCAGCGGTTCCCGGAACAAATGATGATGGCTGCGCCGAGGCATTGCGGCTCGCCCGCTGCTTCCGCGCATTGGCCGCCGTCTTCGGCGACTTGCAGGGTTTTGCCGCTAGGCGGCGGCTGTTTCGCCGCGGGCCGAACGGGCGTCTCGCGCACCGCGTGCCGGCGATTGCGTGGCTGGGCCAAGCAATGAAGACGCCGCGCGCCCAGACACGAAAAAGCCCAGGATTGGCGGCTGGTGCGGAGTTTTTCCGCCCCGTGACGGCGATCCGTGCTGTCAGCGATCAGGAGCGTCGGCAATAATTCGTTGCCCGCCCTTGTCGAGGCTTCGAGCCATTTACCCTTGAGCGGGATTCTGCTCGCCACCGCCGGAAGGACGGCGCGTCCTACAGTCTCATACAGCTGTGCTGCCCTTGCATGCCTGCCGTGCGGTGCTGCCCCTACCGCTTTCGCAGTTGCGATCCTACTTTTGCTGCATCGCACAATGCGAAAGGACAAGACAATGTCGACCCGCACCCGCGCCACCATTGGCGAATTGTTTGGCATCTTCGGCAGCGCGATCGCCGCTGCTTCGGCTGTCAACCATGGCCGCCAGCCGAACGCGCGAGATCTCCGAGCCCTTGGCATCGATCCCGAGCGCTTCCGCGAAATTCGTCGCTAACAGCACTTAATCACTTGCTGCGGACGAGGATCAGTCCTCGTCCGTGCCGAATTGCGTCAGCACTTTGCCCTTGCCGCGATAGCGGAGATAGAGCGGCAGCAACACCGCTGTCAGCGCCAGCAGCCAGAGCACGATGGCGATCCAGGAATGGAACAGCGTCATCGGGTCGCCCTGGCTGATCTGCAAAGCCTGTCTCAGGCTCTTCTCAGCCATCGGCCCGAGGATCATACCGACGACGACCGGCGCGATCGGATAACCGAACCTTCTCAGCAGATAACCCAGCACGCCGAAGGCGAGCAGCAATCCCAGTCCGAACGAAATCGGCACCGGCCCGATATAGGATGTCGAACCATCGGCACCGATCGTGCCGAGCGTGGCGAACACCAGGATGCCGGCATAGAGCCACGGGCGTGGAATGGTGAGCAGCTTTACCCACAGGCCGATCAGCGGCAGGTTCAGCACCAGCAGCATGAAATTGGCGACGAGCAGGCTGGCAATCAGGCCCCAGACCAGCGGAGCGCTGGTGACGAACAGCAGCGGGCCGGGCTGAAGCCCGAACTGCTGGAAGCCGGCGAGCATGATCGCGGCGGTCGCCGTGGTCGGCAGACCGAGCGTCAGCAGCGGCACCAGCGTTCCTGCGGCGGACGCATTGTTGGCGGCTTCCGGCCCGGCGACGCCCTCGATGGCGCCCTTGCCGAACTCTTCCGGATGTTTCGAAAAATTCCGCTCCGCCGAATAGGACAGAAAGCTCGAAACGTCCGCGCCGCCGGCCGGCATGGCGCCGATCGGAAAACCGATCGCCGTGCCACGCAGCCACGGCATCCACGAGCGTTTCCAGTCCTCGCGGGTCATCATCACCGACCCCTTGATCGTCTCGATTTTCTCGCCGCCGAAGGCGTGCGTTGCCACCACGGCCAGCGTCTCGCCGATGGCGAACAGCGCCACCGCCAGGGTCGTCACCGAGATACCGTCGAAGAGATTTGGCAGGCCCATGGTCAGCCGCGCCTGCCCGGTCAACTGGTCGATGCCGATGAGGCCGAGCGCCAGGCCGATGACCAGCGAGGTCAGGCCACGCAGCGTCGAATCGCCGAAGGCTGCCGACACCGTCATGAAGGCGAGCAGCATCAGCGCGAAATATTCGGACGGGCCGAACGACAGCGCGAATTTCACCACCGAGGGCGCGATGAAGGCGAGGCCAAGCGTAGCCAGTAGGCCGGCGACGAAGGAGCCGATCGCGGCGGTGGCCAGCGCCGGCCCCCCACGGCCGGCCCGCGCCATCTTGTTGCCTTCCAGCGCGGTGACGATCGAGGCGCTTTCCCCCGGCGTGTTGAGCAGGATCGACGTCGTCGAGCCGCCATACATGCCGCCGTAATAGATGCCGGCGAACATGATCAGCGAGCCGGACGGGTCGAGCTTGTAGGTGACGGGCAGCAGCAGCGCCACGGTCAGAGCCGGCCCGATACCGGGCAGCACGCCGACGGCGGTACCCAGCGTCACGCCGATGAGGGCGTAGAGCAGGTTCGACCATTGCAGGGCGGTGAGCAGACCCTGGCCAAGCAGTTCGAACGTGTTCATTTTGATCTCACTGGAAGAGCCGTTCGAGCGGGCCCGCGGGCAAGGTCAATTGCAGGCCCTTGGCGAAAAGCAGCCAGACCACGAAGGAAAAGACGATGCCGATCGGGATCGTCTTCCACAGCGGCCCCTTGCCAAACCCCTTTGCCGTGGCGGCGAACAGCAGGCCGGTGGCAATGGAGAAGCCGACGCTCTTCATCGTCAGCAATTGCACTGCGAGCCCGCCGATGATCCACAGCATGGGCGGAAAATCCTGCCGCTCGCGCTCGGGGAAATCGCCGCGCATGGCCGCAACCGCTGTCAAGGCACCTAAGATCACAAGCGCGCCGGCGATGATATAGGGCACGGTCTTCGGCCCGACCGGCGTGCTCATCGAGACGCCGCCCGATGTGAAGGTTCCCCAGCCCATGCCGAGCCCGGCGATGATCAGCACGATGGCAATGACGAGCGCCGCCCGGTCGGGACGGCGCTCTCCAGTCGGTTGGCCGCCGAGGCTCATTTCACCAGGCCGATGTCCTTGAGGATCGCGCCGGTCGCCGCGGTGTCCTTCTTGAGCTGTTCGGTGAAGGCGTCGCCGGCGAGATAGGTGTTGGCCCAGCCCTTGTCGGCAAGCGTCTTCGTCCAGGCGGCCGAGCCGTTCAGCTTCTCGATGTCGGCCAGGATCGCGGCCTTCTGCTCGGCGGAGATGCCGGGCGCGGCGGCGACCATGCGCCAGTTCTGGATCGAGACGTCGACGCCGCCTTCCTTGAAGGTCGGCGCGTCGATGCCGGCGACGCGTTCGTCGCTGGAGATGCCGATGATGCGCAGGGTGCCTGCCTGGATCTGTGAGGCGAACTCGCCGTAACCGGAGATGCCGACCGTCGTCTGGTTGCCCAGCACCGAGGCGAGCGCCTCGCCGCCGCCGGAGAAGGCGATGTAGTTGACCTTGGTCGGGTCGACGCCGACGGCCTTGGCGATCAGGCCGGCCGTGATGTGGTCGGTGCCGCCGGCCGAGCCGCCGGCCCAGGAGACCGCGCCCGGATCGGCCTTCAGCTTCTCGACGAGGCCGGCCATGTCCTTGATGTCGGAGGCGGCGGGAACGACGATAGCCTCATATTCGCCGGTCAGGCGGGCGATCGGCGTGACCTGCTCGAGTGTCACGGGCGAGGCGTTGGTGAGGATCGCGCCAACCATGACGTAGCCGCCGACGATGAGCTGGGTCGGGTCGCCGTTCGCCTGGTTGACGAACTGCGCGAGGCCGATCGTGCCGCCGGCGCCGGGCACGTTGGTGACCTGCACGTTGCTGGAGATGCCTTCGTCCTGAAGGGCCGCCTGCATCGAGCGCGCCGTCTGGTCCCAGCCGCCGCCGGGAGCGGCAGGCGCCAGAATCTTGTAGTCCGCGGCCTGCGCCGGCAGGGCGAGCAGCCCGGTCAGAAGCGTTGCGTAGACGAAATGTTTCACGAAAATTTCCTCCTTTGTGTTGCGCGACCGCGATGCGCGGCCGCGCCGAAATGGCGTTTTGGGGCGGCCGCCCGGCCGACACGGTCACGCCCCATGGATGGAATGGAACGATACCGGCGTCCTGCGCCGGTCCCGCACTGCAGGGCGATTGCCCGCGATCGATGTCCGAAGTCCTCCCGAACTCCCTGTGCCGTCGAATAGTTGTCGCAGACCCCTCAGCCTGCCGCCTCCACGGCCGCATAGAGGTCACGTTATAGTGCCAAGCTGTCATTTAACTGACGCCGGAGCGATATCATGCCCGACATCGCCAGGCATTTCTACTGTTCGCGCAAAGCCTCGTTCCAGCGCTTGATCAGCCGTGTACGCTTCACCTGGTCGAGATAGACCATCAGCCCCGGCGTGACCGGAACCGGCCGCAATTGTGCGCCCATCGAGGCCTGCATGGAGTTCGCGGTATTGTCGCCGGAAACGTCGGGATTGACAGCCGCGATCTGCAATTCGCGCGCCATGATGCTCTGGCCTTCGCCCGACATGAAATAGTAGAGATATTTGCGGCCGAGGTCGGGCGCGTTGGCCGCCTTCGGCACAAGGCCGATCCGCGACATGACGATCGTATAGTCCTTCGGCAGCACGATGCCGACATCTGGATTGTGGGCGGCCCAGTCGGCGGCGTAGGAGCCGAGGATATTGTAGCCGAGCACGAAGCGGCCGTCGGCGATGCGCTCGAGGATGGCGGAACTGGTCGAATAGAGCTTTACGCCGGCCCCGCCCATGGCCCGCACCACCGACCATATGTCGGGAAACTGCTCCTGGTCGCGCGACAGGAACATGAAACCGACGCCGGAGCGCTCGATGTCGTAGGTGGCGATGCGGCCGAACGCCTTGTCGCCTTGCGCCTTCAGATAATCCACGAACTGGCCGCGCGTCGCCGGCGGAGGTGCGTCGCGGAAACTCGGTCTGTGATAGACGAAGACGGCCGGCTCGAAGGTCAGCGCATAGGCGGTGTTGCGCCAGTTCGCCCAGCGCGGCCAGCGCGCGCTCATCGCAAGGTCGCTCTGCTGCGCGTAGCCGTCATTGGCGAGCTTGATCTGCAAATCCATCGCCGAGGAGAAGGCAAAGTCGGCAGTGCGTTTGCCAGCGTCCGTCTCGGCGACGATGCGGTCGTAAATGTCGGACGTCAGCAGTTCCTCGTAGCGCACGGCGATTTCGGGATTGGCCTTCTGGAAGCCGGCGATCATCGGCCTGGCGATCGGCATGTCCAGCGACGAATAGACGGTGAGCGTGCGGGCGCCCGCGTCGCCGTTGAGCGCTGGAAACACAAGCGCCTCGGCGAAAGCCGGCAGGCAACTGAGGAGAAGGGCAACGATGCCGGTCGCGGCGCGCATGGGGCGAACCATGCATCAGGGCGGCCTTGTTCACAACCTTCACGTGGCTGGCTAAGATGTGGCAGGGAGGCCGGATGCGCATTCTTGTAGTGGAGGACAATGCAGCCCTGACGCGCGGGCTGGTGACCGTGCTCAAGGGCGGCGGCTACGCGGTGGATGCCGTTGGCGACGGAGCGGCGGCGATGGCCGTGCTGGTCGCCGAACGCTTCGATCTGGTCATCCTCGATCTCAACCTGCCGGACATGGACGGCCTCGACGTTTTGCGCGCGCTGCGCGCGCGCCAGAACGGCGCCAGCGTGCTGATCCTCTCGGCGCGGGGCCAACTGGACGACCGGGTGCGTGGCCTCGACCTCGGGGCTGACGACTACATGACAAAACCGTTCGACGTGGACGAACTGGAAGCCCGCGTCCGCATACTGCTGCGCCGACGGGTCGGGCTCAAGGCGACGACCGTCTCGGTTGGGGAGGTGACCCTGGATCTCAACGCGCGCTCGTTTTCGGCCGGCGGCACGCCGATCGATCTTCCGGCGCGCGAGCGGACCTTGCTGGAGACGCTGTTCCTGCGCTCGGGAAAGGTCGTTCCAAAACAGGCGATCATCGAGTCGCTCGCCGGTTTCGACGACGATCTCAGCGCCAACGCCATCGAGCAATATGTCAGCCGCTTGCGAAAAAGGCTTGCGCCATATGGGCTCACGGTCAGGGCGGCGCGCGGCATCGGTTATTACCTCGAACGGTCGAAACCTGCCGGATGAGGCCGTCCGCCGCCTATTCGCTTCGCCGCCGGCTGCTTGCCTGGCTGCTCGTGCCGCTCGTGCTGGCCGGCCTGCTGGCGCTCGCTGACACTTATCGCGAGGCGGTGGTCACGGCCAACACCGTATCCGACCGGGTGCTCGCCGGCTCGGCGCTGGCGATTGCCGAGCGGGTGGTCGTCAGCGAGGACGGGGCGCTGGAGGTCGATATCCCTTATGTGGCCCTGGAAATGCTTACTTCTGCAGCTCAGGACCGGGTTTTCTACAGGGTTGACGGACCGCCGGGGACCTTTATCACCGGCTACGAGACACTGCCGACGATCGACCGAGTACCAAGAGAAACAACAGTTTACGGCGATGCGACGTTTCGCGGGGACCCGATCCGACTGGCTGTGCTAGCGCGGTCGGCTTCGACCGGCGTGAACTCCATTCCCTTCGTCGTGACCGTAGCCGAGACGACGATCGCCCGGACCCAGCTGGCGCGGGCGATCCTGCTGCGATCGACCTTGAGGCTTGCCGCGCTGATCGCCGGCGCGGCGCTGATCGTCTGGTTCGCGGTCACCGCCTCGCTGCGGCCGCTGTACCGGTTGCGGGATGCGATCGCCGAGCGCAATCCCGGAGATCTGCAACCAATTCAACAGGTTGTGCCACAGGAAGTACAGGGTCTGGTGGACACGGTGAACTCGTTCATGGCCCGGCTGGACGCCGCGCTTGGGGCGATGCGGCACTTCACGGGCAATGCCAGCCACCAGTTGCGGACGCCGATGGCGATCATCCGCACCCAGCTTGCCCTGGCCTCGCGGGCCGGCTCGCTGGACGAAGCACGACACGCCGCGAAGGCCGGCGATGAGGCGGTGGCGCATGCCGAGCGGGTCCTTGCGCAATTGCTGCTGCTGGCGAAGATCGACGAGGCGATGTCGGAAAAGCTCAAGGCGCTCAATGGCTTGGACCTGACCGAGCTGGCGCGGGACATCACCGCCGAGCAGATCATGAGGGCGAGTTCGGCCGGCATAGACCTCGGTTTCGAAGGCGGCGAGCCGCTTTTCATCCGCGCCGATGCACTGCTCGTCGGCGAACTCATCCGCAACCTGATCGACAACGCGATCGTCTATGCGTGGGGCGGCGCGGAGATCACGGTGCGCGTTTTTACCAATGATTCCGTGGTGTTGGAGGTCGAGGACAGCGGGCCGGGACTGACGGCCGACGAGATCGTGCTGGTGCGGAGGCGCTTCGCCAGAGGCGGTGGCAAGGCGAAACCGGGGGCCGGCCTCGGTCTGCCGATTGTCGAGGAAATCGCAACGCTTTTCGGCGGGTCGCTCAACCTGTCGAAAGCCTCTGGAGGCAAGGGGCTGAGCGTCAAGGTGTTGTTTCCACAGGTCTTTTCGGAGGCCGGTACAATGGCCGGCGATACCGGCGGTGTCGCATGAACGGCTGCGCTGGCCTGTGCCGCGAAGCACGTGAAGTCCGGAAGATTGAGATATTTCAGATGGTTATGGAAAATCCAACGCGAAAGGAGCGTGGTGGGCTTCACGTCGACCGTCAAAAATGCGGGTTGACCGTGTTTTTCCGGTGTTTTGCGTTGACGGCTATGGCGTTTCGATGCGCGCGTCGGACGTGAAAAATCATCTCCGCCGAAAACGCAGATAGGCCGGCCGCCGGTTCTCGCGGATGGCCTTGGCTTCGTAGCGGGTGCCCGGCCAGCCGGCGAAAGGCTGGTGCCAGTCCGACGCCTCGCCAGCCAGCCATTCGAAATCCGCATGCGCCCGGCAGTGCTGCAAGGTCCAGTTGACATAGGTGTCGATGTCGGAGGCGAAGCGGAACAGGCCGCCGCTTTTCAAGACGTGGGCGAAGCGGTCGAGATTGACCGGGCTGACGAAACGCCGCTTCCAGTGTTTCTTCTTCGGCCAGGGGTCCGGATAGAAAAGGTCGATCTGGTCGATGCAGTCCGGCGGCAGCCACTCCAGCACCCGGATGGCGTCGTCGTCATAGATACGCAGGTTGGGCCGGGGCTCGGCCTCGATCCGCGCCAGCATTTTTGCCATGCCGTTGACGAAGGGCTCGACGCCGATGAAACCGACGCCGGGTTCGGTGCTGGCCGCGTGCAGGAGATGTTCGCCGCCGCCGAAGCCGATCTCCAGCCGGATGGCCGAGACCGGGATCGGGAAGAGCGCGGCCGGATTGGCGGGGCAGGGGGCGGACAGGTCGAGGCGGTAGCGCTGCAAGCCGTCGGCCAGAGCAACAGCCTGCTGCGACCCGACCGGCCGGCCGCGGCGCCGCCCGAAAAAGCCCTCGGTGGCGCGGCTCGGCCGTTCCGCTCCGGTCATGTCCTTCAGGTCGCGATCAGGCGGCCAGCGCCTGCTTCAACGCCTTGGTCAGGTCGGTCTTTTCCCAGGAGAACGAACCGTCGCGGCCGGGCTTGCGGCCAAAGTGGCCGTAGGAGCTGGTCTTGGCATAGATCGGCTTGTTCAAGTCGAGATGCTTGCGGATGCCGGAGGGCGACAGGTCCATGACGTGGCGCAGCGCGTCCTCGAGCTTCGCCTCGTCCACCTTGCCGGTGCCGTGCAGGTCGACATAGACCGACAGAGGCTGCGCGACGCCGATGGCGTAGGCAAGCTGGATGGTGCAGCGTTCGGCGAGGCCGGCGGCCACGACGTTCTTGGCGAGGTAACGCGCGGCATAGGCGGCCGAGCGGTCGACCTTGGTGGTGTCCTTGCCGGAGAAGGCGCCGCCGCCATGCGGGGCCGCGCCGCCATAGGTGTCGACGATGATTTTTCGGCCGGTCAGGCCGGCGTCGCCGTCGGGACCGCCGATCACGAACTTGCCGGTCGGGTTGATGTACCAGTTGCAGTCGTCGGCGATCTTCAGGTCGCCGAGCGCCTCGCGGATGTAGGGTTCGACGACCTGCCGCACCTTTTTGGAATCCCAGCTGTCGTCGAGATGCTGGGTCGAGAGCACGATCTGGGTGACTTCCGCCGCCTTGCCGTTCTCGTAGCGCACGGTCACCTGGCTCTTGGCGTCGGGGCCGAGCTTGCCGGCTTCGCCCTTGCCTTCGTGGCGGGCGGCGGCGAGCAGCTCCAGGATCTTGTGGGAATAATAGATCGGTGCCGGCATCAGGTCTGGCGTCTCGGTGCAGGCATAGCCGAACATGATGCCCTGGTCGCCGGCGCCCTCTTCACCCTGCTTGTCGGCGGCGTTGTCTACGCCCTGGGCGATGTCGGCGGACTGGCCGTGCACCAGCACGTCGATCTTGGCCGTCTTCCAGTGAAAACCGCTCTGCTCGTAGCCGATGGCGCGGATCGCCTTGCGGGCGACCGAGCGGAACTTCGACGGGTTGATGATCGGGAATTCCTTGGCGTCCTCAAGGACGTTGCCGTCCTTGTCCTGCTTGAGCAGGGATTTCGGCACGCGAACCTCGCCGGCGATGACGACGCGGTTGGTGGTGGCCAGCGTCTCGCAGGCGACGCGCACATCCCAAGGGTCCATGCCGGACTTCTTGGCCTCGCGGTAGACCAGATCGACGATCTCGTCGGAGATGCGATCGCATACCTTGTCGGGATGTCCTTCCGAAACGGATTCCGACGTGAAGAGATAGTTCTGGCGCGCCACGGGTGTCCCCTCTAGAAAGGCCGGTCCGGCAGGATGCCGGAGCCGCAACCCGATAGCGAAGCGGGACGCAAGGCGTCAAGCCCGCGCGGAGTTGGCGAAGTGGGCCAGCTTGAAATTAGATGCCTTGACTCGGCCGGAAACGAACAGGACCGACGCCGAAGCGCGCGAGACCGCCGCCCCGGGGAGACGGTCCAATCGGCAGACCAAGAAAATCGGCTTCGGTGAGTCCCCAAACCTATGAATGCATCGGGATGCCGGCGCTGGATCGACTGCCACTCTTGCGCGAGAACCGTTTGCGCATGCAGACGACCTTGCCGCTAGTTACGGATGCAGCAAAACATCCTTAATTTTGTTCATTGCCGATCCTATGATTATTTGCAATATTCATACGGGGTGTGCCGGCCGGTTTTGGCCTTTGGGGGTGCATGTATTTCCAGTGATGTTGGCGAATGCCGCGAACGCGGAGTTGGTCGGGCTGGTTTATTCCGGCTGGGACAGACTGTATCCGGCTCTTATTTCGTCTAGACCGGCGTTCCGGGCGCCCTGGAAATTTCTGGCACGTTTAAGTTTGACCTTACTTCGCATGCCGTGCGCCGCAGGGGCGCGAGGGGCAGCCAGCAGACGATCGTCTTGAGGGGGAATTCACATGGCATTGGTATTTATTGGCAATCCGTTGACCGGGACCGAGGACGCGGATGTCATCATCGACTCTCCCAACAATGCCCCTGACAACACGCTGTCCGGCCTTGGCGGCGACGATCTGATTCTGGCCGATCAGGACTTTTTCTTCAGCTCGTTCGATGGTGATTTCGGCGCAACGGCCGGCGCCGCCTTTAAAATCACCGGTAACCTCTTGCCCTGGAGCACGGCCGAGAATTCCGAAATCGTCAATTCCACGACAATCCCGCATACCTCCATCTTGTTTTCCGGCCAGCATGGCGGCCAGGCGTTCTGGTCCGTCGACGTGGCCGCCGGCGCGGAAATCACCCTCGACATCGATTTCGGCGATGATGAAAATACCGGCAGCACCGACACGGTCGTCGAGATCTATTCAGCGGACGGGAAGACGCTTCTGGCGAGCAACGACGACGGCGTTGCCGATATCGGTTCGCTTAGCAGTCTGGACTCGTTCCTGCAGCACACATTCGCCGACGCCGGGACGTACATCATCAAGGTGCGGGAATTAAATGACGGCGTGAACGAGACATTAGAGGCCGACGACGACTTTATCCTCAACGTCTCGCTGACCGGACAGGCGGTCACCAATGCCGACCCCGTCAGCGGCAACGATACGCTGATCGGCGGCGCGGGCAACGACCAGATGTCGGGCTATGGCGGCGACGACACCTTCGTCTTCACCAATTTCGACGGCGATTTTTCCGAATACGCCAATGGCGGCAGCGGCACCGACACGATCTTCGCGACCGGCAATGGCGGCGACTACGTCGCCGATGTCACCAGCGTTCAATTCCACTCGATGGAGGTGCTGAAGTTCGACGACAAGGGCGCGCCGGCAAGCGGCGAGATTCAGATCGTCGCCGGGCAGATCGGCGCCGGCATCGACTCCAAGGCGACGGTGGTGTTCTCCAACCTGGCGGGTGTGAGCGAGACGCTGAAGATCTTCATGGAAGGCGCCAATTTTGTGGACCTTTCCGGCTTCAAGTTCGAGCAGATCAATGTTGCCGAGGACTCCGTTCTCGTCGAAGGCGACGGGTCCGATGAAACGATCGTCGGCTCCACCACGAATGACGGTATCAGCGGAGGCGCCGGCAACGACACGATCGAGGGTGGCGCGGGCGCGGACACGCTCGACGGCGGCGACGACATCGACACCGTGAGCTATGCCGGCTCGGATGCGGGCGTATCCGTCACCCTCGGTATCAACGCGAGCGGCGGCCATGCCCAGGGCGACACGCTGAAGAACTTCGAGATCCTCGTCGGCAGCGCATTCAATGACGTCCTCTCCGGAGTGGGGGGCGACGACGAGTTGCGAGGTGGCGCCGGCAACGATGCTGTCTTCGGCTACAAGGGCGTGGACAAAACGTATGGCGAAGCCGGTATTGACGAGTTGGGGTTTGCCGCGGGGCAGTTCTTTGCCGGCGAAGTCTATGACGGTGGCGCGGATCGTGACCGCCTGTCGGTCTTCGGCGACGGCGACGATGTCTTCGACCTGCGCATCGTGACCGTCAACGACCTGGAGAATCTCGGCTTCTCCAGCTCCTTCGGCGGCGGGGCCACGGTGCAGATGTCGGCGACACAGTTCAAGACGGGCTTCGACGCATTCGTGTCCAACGCCAAGGCCGGGCAGTCGACGATCGTCGAGATATTCATGGAGGGCGAGATCGACCTCGACCTTTCGAAGGTGACCGTCACCGGCTTCGATGAGCCCGGCGACGTGGTCATCGTGCGCGGCGATGGAATTGGCAATACGATCGCCGGCACGGTTATCGGCGACCTGATCGAAGGCGCGGCCGGCAACGACACGATCGAGGGCGGCGCCGGTGCGGACACGCTCGACGGCGGCGACGACATCGACACCGTGAGTTATGCCGGGTCGGACACTGGCGTGACCGTCGATCTCGATCTCTCGACGGTGAGCGGCGGCCATGCGCAGGGCGACAAGATCAGCAACTTCGAGAATTCCATCGGATCGGCGCACGGGGATGTGCTCTTCGGCAGTTCTGGCGACAATGTCATCCGCGGCGGCGACGGGGGCGACTTCATCAATGCATGGTATGGGCTCGACACCGTCTACGGCGAGGGCGGCGACGACATTTTGAGCGACAATGATGACGATGATGACGCCGGGCAGACCTATGACGGCGGCTCGGGCGACGACCGATTGGAGTTTGGGTATAGCGATGGGCTGAGAGATTTGACCAACGCCACCCTGGTGGACCTTGAGTATCTCAAATTGTACGGCGCCGGCAGCCTGGAAGTCCGCATGACCGCCGGGCAGTGGAACGATGCCGGTTTCGTCGAACTGATGACGGATGCGCACAGCGCCAGCAACATCTATACGGTGACCTTCGACATGGCCGGCGGGAACGTTCTCGACCTGTCCGGCGTCAAGATTTCCAGCGGCTGGAACGCCACCGACCGCATCAGGATTTTGGGCGGGATCGCCGATGAAACGATCACCGGTTCGTCCCGCCGCGACCTCATCAGCGGCGGCGACGGGGCGGACACGCTCAACGGCGGCTTGGGCGGCGACGTGCTGTCGGGCGGCCTCGGAACGGACAGGGCGAGCTACGCGAACGCCGCGGCCGGCCTGACCGTCAACCTGTCGGACCCGACGAAGAACACCGGCGAAGCGGCGGGCGACACCTATAATTCCATCGAGAACCTGACCGGCTCGGCCTTCAAGGACAATCTGACCGGCACCAATGCCGGCAACAGCATCATCGCCGGAGCGGGCGACGACACGGTTTTCGGCCTGAACGGCAACGACAGCATGTTCGGCCAGGACGGCAACGACGTGCTGAATGGCGGCGTTGGCGCCGACGCGCTCTCCGGCGGCCTCGGCTCGGACCGCGCTACTTATGAGAATGCCGCGGCAGGCGTCACCGCCGCGCTGCTCAGCCCGGCGACGAACACCGGCGAAGCGGCCGGCGACACCTTCACCTCGATCGAAAACCTGACCGGCTCGGGCTTCGACGACACGCTGAAGGGCACGAACAGCACCAACAGCCTGATCGGCGGCGCCGGCAAGGACACGATCTTCGGCCTTGGCGGCGACGACAATCTGTTCGGCCAGGACGGCGACGACGTGCTGAATGGCGGCGCCGGCGCCGACGCCCTGTCGGGCGGTCTCGGTTCGGACCGCGCAACCTACGAGAACGCAACCGCCGGTATCATTGCCGCGCTGCTCAGCCCCGCGACCAACACCGGCGAGGCCGCCGGCGATACCTTTACTTCGATCGAGAACCTGACCGGTTCGGCATTCGACGATACGCTGAAGGGCACGAACAGTACCAACAGCCTGATCGGCGGCGCGGGCGGAGATGCCGTCTTCGGCCTTGGCGGCGACGACAATCTGTTCGGCCAGGACGGCAACGATATGCTCAATGGCGGTCTCGGGGCGGACGCACTGTCGGGCGGCCTCGGCTCGGATCGCGCGACCTACGAGAATGCGACGGCCGGCATCGTTGCCGCGCTGCTCAGCGCGGCGACCAACACCGGCGAGGCCGCCGGCGACACCTTCACTTCGATCGAGAACCTGACCGGCTCGGGCTTCGACGACACGCTGAAGGGGACGAACAGCACCAACAGCCTGATCGGCGGGGGCGGCAAGGACACGATCTTCGGCCTTGGCGGCGACGACAATCTGTTCGGCCAGGACGGCGACGACGTGCTGAATGGCGGCACCGGCGCCGATGCGCTGTCCGGCGGCGCGGGGACCGACCGGGCGACCTACGAGAGCGCGACGGCGGGCGTCACCGCGGCGCTGCTCAGCCCGGCGACCAACACCGGCGAGGCCGCCGGCGATACCTTCACGTCGATCGAGAACCTGACCGGCTCGGCCTTCGACGACAAGCTGACCGGCACCAACGGCATCAACAGCCTGATCGGCGGCTCCGGCAAGGACACGATCTTCGGCCTCGGCGGCGACGACAATCTGTTCGGCGAGAATGGCGACGACATCCTCGCCGGCGGAACCGGCGCGGACACGCTTTCCGGCGGCAACGGCCTGGACACCGCTTCCTACAGCACGGCTGCGGCCGGCGTCGTCGCCAGCCTGACCACATCAGCCGCGAATACCGGCGATGCCGCAGGCGACATCTATTCGTCGATCGAGAGCCTGACCGGTTCCGGGTTCGGCGACACGCTGACCGGCAACGACGGCGTCAACGTGCTGGCTGGCGGCAATGGCGACGATACGCTGAACGGCCGGCTGAACAATGATGTGCTGACCGGTGGAGCGGGGAAGGACAGCTTCCTGTTCGACACGGCGCTTGGCGTGACCAACATCGACAGCATCACCGACTTCACCGTGGTCGACGACACGATACGGCTGGAAAACGCCATCTTCACCGCGCTGACCACGACCGGGGTGCTTTCAGCGGCCTTCTTCAAGGATAATTTCCTGGCGCCGAGGGATGCCGACGACCGCATCCTCTACAACTCCAACACCGGCTCGCTGTTCTACGACGCGGACGGATTGGGTAACGCCTTCACCGCAGTCAAGTTCGCCTCGCTGGCAGCGGGCCTCAGCCTTACCGCCGCCGATTTCGTGGTGATCTGACCACGGGTGGCCCCGGATGGCCGGTGGCTCGTCGGGGCCATCGCGCTGCCCGATACTCGGCTTGGTCCGACGCCAGACAGCGATGCCGCAGCCGGCCAAACTCGATGGCGCCGCTGCTAGCTGAACACATCAGCCAAATCTTGTTCGACGCTTCCTGGCTCGAACAGCCGGCTGACGGGCGACCAGTAGGCGGCTGCGAGGACCGCGCCCGTCAGCAGGGTCGACAGTTCATAGATCGCTTCCGCGAGGGGAGCAGTTGGATAGGAATTGTCGGTGAAAACAGACATGGCAAGCCCGGCTATCGTCAGCCATAGAGCCGTGGGTCTGGACCATCGGGTGAAAAGGCAAAGGCCGATCGTCATGGCGACCAGGGCCACGATGAGCAGCAGGAATATCCCGGCAAGGATGCCCTGGTACATCGTGAAAGGTTCGGCATTCGGCGTACCCGGTGAGTGTGCGATCTCGACGGCGAGGCCGATGAACGGAACGACTAGATTCGCCACAACCAGTTGCCGAAATACCGACGGCGTCATTACGATCTTCAAAACCCCTCCTCGCCGCTTACAGCGGCGAGGAGGATAGGTGCGTGAGAAGCCATTTGTCCATCGCACAGGACGGTCATTGCGCGTGATCCGCGCGACGCTCAGAGTAGTGCGGATGGTCCGATCCCCGCCGCCTGCTCGCGCCGCTACTCTGGATCGTCGGCCGCCAGCGCCTTGACCAGATCGATGACCTTGCGCCGGATCTTGGGATCGGTGATCCGCACGAAGGCGCGGTTGAGCTGCAGGCCTTCGGTGCTGGTGGCGAAGTCGAGGGCGAGCGTGGCCGCCGAGTCCTCGGCGAAGCCGCGCGCCGCGCTCTCGTGGCCGGGCGCGTCCTCGAACAGGAACGATACCGACACGCCGAGAATCTCGGAGATCGCCTGGAGCCGGCTCGCGCCGACGCGGTTGGTGCCCTTCTCGTATTTCTGGATCTGCTGGAAGGTGATGCCGAGCGTTTCGCCCAGCTTCTCCTGGCTCATGCCCAGCATGTTCCTGCGCAGGCGAATCCGGCTACCGACATGGATGTCCGTCGGGTTCGGTTTTTTCTTGTTCTCTTTGCCGTCCATGTCTTCCTCGCCGTTCCGCGGCTTGTGTTTGTTGGCGGTCTCCGGACCATGCCATGCGGACGAAGCCATGCCCGGATGTCATTACAGTATGAGTTTCTAATATACGCTCTGTCAATTCGACTTGATACGCCGTATCGCGATGGAAGCGGCGGCGATCAGGCCGAACAATCCGACGATGGCAAGGCCGACCGCGCCATACGGCAACGTCTGGCGGCTGGCGCGCACCGGTACCGGGAGGTCGACATCGATGAAGGCTCGTGCATCGATCGCCAACGCGTCGATGACGCGGCCATTCGGATCGACGGCACCGGAGATTCCCGTGTTTGCGGCGCGCACGACTGGCAGTCCTGTCTCAACGGCCCGGACCTGCGCCTGACGGAAATGCTGGTAGGGACCAGGCGTATTTCCAAACCATGCGTCGTTTGTGACATTCACAATAATATCACTGGATGCAACGTCAATGGCGACAAGGTCAGGAAAGATGATTTCATAGCAAATAAAAGGTGTGGAAAGCAGGCCGCCGGGCAAAGCGATGGCCTTGCGAAGAGTTCCCGCGGCAAAATTCATGGGTCCTGCTACCAACTGCTTCAGTCCGATGCGTTCGAGGACATCCGCGAACGGCAGGTATTCGCCGAAGGGCACGAGGTGAATCTTGTCGACGGCGTCGACGATCTCGCCGCCTGCATCGATCGCGACGACCGAATTGTAGTAGAGCGTCGCCCGCTGCGAGCCGTCTCCTTCGGAGCGGACCGCCCCGGCCATGAGCATCTGGCCGTCGGTCAGCATGGCGCCGATGGCAGCCAGCGCGTCGGGGCGGTCGGTGAACAGGAACGGCACCGAGGTTTCCGGCCAGAGGATGAGCTGCGGCTTGGTGTGGCCTGCCGCCGGCGGTTCGGCGCTGAGGCGCATCAGGTCGCCGAACACCCTTTCCTCTTCCGCCGGGTTCCATTTCTGCGACATGTCGACCGATGGCTGGACGATGCGCACCGCGAGCCTGCGTTCGCCGTCGCCGGCGGGCCGCGACAGCTGGTACAAGCCGAAGCCGGCATGCAGCAGGCAGAGGATCGCGGCAACCGCCAGACCGGCGCGCCGGTGGCGGGCGGACGACAGCATGGCCGGCATGGCGAAGACGAAGACGGCAAGCGCGTTCATGCCGATCAGGCCGACGACGGAAACGCTCTGCATCAGCAGAGGGACCGGCATGGCGGCGTAGCCGATCTCGTTCCACGGAAAGCCGGTGAACAGGAAGATGCGCAGCCATTCGGCGACGCCGAAGCCGAAGGCGAGCGCTGCAATGCGGCCTATGCCGTCGCTCCACAGCAGGCGGGCGAGCACCGTCGCGAATCCGTAGTAGAAGGCGAGGAGGATGGGCACGCCGAGCACGGCGAAGGGCAGGGCCCAGGCAAAGCTGTCGGCCTCGACCAGCAGTGCGCTGCCGATCCACCACAGTCCGGCGAGGAAGTAGCCGAAGCCGAACCACCAGCCGACCGCGAAGGCCGGCCGGAGGCGGCCCAAGACGCTGGCCGATGTCGGCGCTGTGGCCCCGTCCAGCAGCCAGGCCAGCACGGGAAAGGAAACGAAGCCGGCAGCGAAGAAATCGTAGGGCGCCTGCGTCAGCACGAGCAAGGCGCCGGCGAGAAACGCAGCCAGGGACCGGCGCCAGCCCCACAGCAAGATTATCCGCCCTGATAGGCGCTCCATGCGCGGTCCCCGTCGCGAATCACCCAAGGCAGGTTTACCAGCATGGCGCCGGCTTCGCGAATGCCAAAGGATTTGGCTGCGGGAAGCCGTCGCGAGAGCGCGCGTTCGGGCTGGATGGTGCGGCCCTTGCCAGCCGCCGTCCCCATAGTCACGCGTCGCGGCCCATTGTGTTCGCAAAATCCTTGTTATACGATCGTTCAACAAGCATTTTCGCGTGGTTCGATGGGCTGCAATCCCCGCTACGAAATCCTGTTCGAGCCGGTGCGGATCGGCCCCGTCATCGCGCCCAACCGCTTCTACCAGGTGCCGCACGCCAGCGGCATGACCAACACGCTGCCGCGTGTGCGCGCCGCCTTCCGCGAGGCCAAGGCCGAGGGGGGCTGGGGCGTGATTTGCACCGGCGCCTGCTCCATCGATCCGAGTTCCGACGATGCGCCGCTGCCTTTCGCCACCATGTGGGACAACAACGACATCCGCGCCCATGCGCTGATGACCGAGGCCGTGCACCGCCATGGCTCGCTGGCCGGTGTCGAGTTGTGGCACGGGGGCGCCTCGGTGATGAACAGGACCAGCCGGCTGCTGCCGCTGTCGCCGTCCGGCATCCCCTGGATGGCGACGCATGTCGGCTTCATGGGCAATTTGCGCCCGAAGACCATGGACAAATCCGATATTCGCGACGTTTTGAGGTGGCAGGCGGAAGGCGCGCGAAAAGCGCGGACGGCGGGCTTCGATGTCATCTATGTCTATGCCGGCATGGGGTATCTCGGCTACGAATTCCTGCTGCCGGAATACAACCACCGCACCGACGACTATGGCGGCTCGATCCAAAACCGCGCGCGTTTCGTGCGCGAGATGATCGAGGTGACGAAGGACGCCGTGGGAAAGGACTGCGGCGTGGCGTTGCGTGTCAGTTTGGAAGAACTGCGCGCTCGGCCAGGGCGCAACCAGCCGTCGGAGGCGCATGAGCTGATCGAGCTGCTGGCGGATGTGCCGGACCTGTTCGACGTGAAGATGGATTCCAGCCCGACCGATTGTTCGGCATCGCGCTTCACCAGCGAGGGCAGCCACGAGCCGGTGATCGATTTCGTCAAGTCGTTGACCAAGAAGCCGGTGGTAGGCGTCGGCCGCTTCACGTCGCCTGACACGATGGTCTCGCAGATCAGGCGGGGCGTGCTCGATTTCATAGGCGGCGCACGGCCGTCGATCGCCGATCCGTTCCTGCCGAAGAAGATTCTTGAGGGCCGCGAGGACGAGATCCGCGAGTGCATCGGCTGCAACATCTGCATTTCGAGTTGGCATGACGGCGTGCCGGTGCGCTGCACGCAGAACCCCACCGCCGGCGAGGAATGGCGGCGCGGCTGGCATCCGGAACGGGTTGCACCAGCCGCGAAGCCGGAAAAGATCCTGATCGTCGGCGGCGGGCCGGCGGGGCTGGAATGCGCGCTGACGCTCGGCCGCCGCGGCCATGAGGTGACGCTGGCGGATTCGGGGCGCGCCTTCGGCGGGAGGCTGGCTTATGAGAAGACGCTGCCCGGTCTGTCTGCCTGGAACCGCGTGGTCGACTATCGGCTCGGCCGGCTGAATAAGATGTCGAACGTCTCGCTCTATCTGGAAAGCGCGCTCGGGGTGGACGAGATCATCGATCTGTCCCCGGACCGTATCGTTCTGGCGACCGGGGCGCGCTGGACGAGGATGCTTTATTCGGCGATCGAAATCCCGGTCGGGCAGCTCGATGACCGCCAAGTCTTCACCCCCGACGACATCGCCGCCGGGCGGCTGCCCGAAGGACCGACGCTCGTCTTCGACTTCGACAATTATTACATGGGCGGCGTGCTGACCGAGCACCTTGCCGCGCAAGGCATTCCGGTCATCTATGTGACGCCTGCGGGCCAGGCATCGGCCTGGACCATAATGACCAACGAGCTGCCGCTGGTGCATCGCGCGCTCTCCAAGCGCCATGTGCCGGTCACGACCTTGCACCTGCTCAAATCCTTCGACGGCGGGGCGGCTACGCTGGCGCATGTCTTCACCGGCGAAGAGACGCGCGTGGCTTGCCGCTCGGTGCTGATCGTCGGGCTCAGGCTACCGCGCGACGAACTGCACGAGGCGCTGACGGCGCGCGCCGGCGATCTTGCCGCCGTCGGCATCCGCAGCGTCGACCGCATCGGCGACGCGCTGGCACCGGGCGCGATCGTCCATGCCGTGCACAGCGGCCACAAGTTCGCGCGTGAACTTGGCGCGGCTGTACAGCCCTACCGCCGCGACACGCCGATCGTCGATGCCGAGCCGGGTTTCGAGATACGAACAGCAGCCGAATAGGGGAGCGATATGGAACGCAGTTCGCCACGTCGCAGGCCCGGCCGTCCGCTGCGCGAGGCGGGCAGCATCCAGCAGCGTCCCTGGAAGCAACTCACGCGGCCCTATCCGCCGATCGAACCGCTGTCGGCCGACCATGTGCGGGTGATCCATGAGGCGGGCCTCACCATCCTCGAAGAGATCGGCATGCGCGTGCTGCAGCCGCAGGCGCGGCGGCTCTACCGCGAGGCCGGCGCGGACGTCGATGAGGGCGAGATGCGCGTGCGTTTCGACCGGGTTTTCGTGATGGAGCGCATCGCCACTGCGCCATCGTCCTTCGATCTGCGCGCCCGCAATCCGGAGAAGAACGTTAGGGTGGGCGGGCCGCACTGCATCCTGTCGTCGGTCGGCGGCCCCGCCTACGTCATGGACAACGACCGCGGCCGGCGGCCCGGCACCTATGCCGAGATGTGCGACTACCTCAAGTTGATCCAGTCGTTCAACGTGCTGCACCAGGAAGGCGGCGGGCCGTTCGAACCGCTCGACCTGCACCAGAACACCCGGCATCTCGATCTTTATTACGCCGAGATCACGCTGCTCGACAAAAACTGGCAGCCGCAGACGCTGGGCAAGGGCCGCGCCATCGACGCGCTGGAGATGGTGGCGATCTCGCTCGGCACGACGCGCGAAAACCTGTGGAACGAGATGCCAGTGTTCACCGGGATCATCAACACAAACTCGCCGCTGCAGCTCGACGAGCCGATGGCCGAGGGGCTGATTGCATTGGCCGAGCATGGCCAGGTCAACGTCATCACGCCGTTCACGCTGGCCGGCGCGATGAGCCCGGTAACGCTGGCCGGCGCGCTGTCGCAGCAGCACGCGGAAGCGCTGGCCGGGATCGTGCTGACACAGATCGTCCGGCCCGGCGTGCCGGTGATGTATGGCGGCTTCACCTCGAACGTCGACATGAAGACCGGTGCGCCGGCCTTCGGCACGCCGGAATACACGCAAGCCGCCCAGATCACCGGCCAGCTCTGCCGGCTGATCGGCGTGCCGTTCCGCTCCTCCAACGTGACGGCCGCCAATGCCGTCGACGCGCAGGCCGCCTATGAAAGCGCCATGTCGCTGTGGGGCTGCCTAATGGGCGGCGCCAATCTGGTTTTGCACGCCGCCGGTTGGCTCGGCGGCGGGCTCACGGCGTCGTTCGAAAAGCTGGTGATCGACTGCGAGATGCTGCAGATGATGGCGGCCTATTTCGAGCCACCGGTCGTCAACGTCGACACGCTGGCGCTGGACGCCGTGCGCGAGGTCGGCCCCGCCGGCCATTTCTTCGGCGCGGCGCACACGATGCAGCGTTACGAGCGGGCGTTCTATTCGCCGCTGGTCTCCAACTGGGACAATTACGACACCTGGATGGAGCGCGGGCAGGTGACGGCGCGCGAACGCGCCAACACGATCTGGAAGCGCATGGTCGCCGACTACGAGCAGCCGCCAATCGACCCAGGCGTCGACGAGGCCCTGAGGGACTACATGGCGCGCCGCAAGCTGGAAGGCGGTTCGCCGCTGAACTGAATGTCCCTCCTGTAGAACGGAGTCACCGCAACGCCCCGACCTGCGCTTCCAGCATCTCGAAGCCGGCGGCTTCGGCGTCTTCCGGCGTCACGACGCTGGCATCCAGGCACCATTCGAGCCAGAGGCCGTCGACCAGGGCGATGAAGTTGCGGGCCAGCGCCGGCGCGTCGACATTTCTGCCGCGCGATCGGGCGACGGCGGCGATGTCTTCCGCCAGTTCGGCCCGGTAGGCGTTGTAGAGTTCGCTGTGGGCGGCCTGCAGGCGCGGGTTGACCGCGATCTCGCCCCACAGCGACAGCCAGAGCAGCAAATTGGCGCGGCTGAAATAGACCGGCGAGAAGTTGGAACGCACCAGCGCCACCAGCGCCTGCTGCGGCGGCCAGTCGGCATTCATGGCGCGGCGCTGCCTGGCCTCGGCGATATGCGCGTTGACGCTGGCGTAGAGCGAGGATTTGTAGACTTCGACAAGCAGCGCATCGAGGCTGTCGAAATGATGGTTGATCAGCCCGCGCGACACGCCGGCCTCGCGGCAGATGCTGTTGATGGTGAAGGCGCCGATGCCGCCGCGCGACAGGCAGCGCGCCGCGGCCTCGATCAGCATGGCGCGCCGCACATCCGCCTGCTCGCGGCTGAAGCGCGGCGCCGGTTTCCTGGCGCCTCGTTTCCGCTTTTCGATTGCCGGTTCGTCTTCGGTCACGGGTTCCAGCTAGCCGATGCCGGCCCGGCTGTCACTTCTCGCATCATGCCTTCTTCTTGAAAAGCACGGGATTGGGATGCCCGTCGGGATAGATCACCGGCGTGAACGTATCCTTGTGGATCACCACCAGCGGCTGGTGGCAGATGAAGATGAAGCCACCGGATTCCTCCATCAAATCCTCCATGCGGTTGGAGAGTGCGACGCGCTTCGCCTCGTCCGTCTCGGTGACCAGTTGCTGGTAGCTGCTCTCGAATTCCGGGCTGTCGAAACCCGACCAGTTGTAGACGCCGATCTGGTCGGGGCGGAACCACACCAGGTTCTCCGACGGGTCGACGCCGCCCGCGAAATCCATCAGCGCGAGATCGATGTTCTTGTAGCCGTCGCCCTGCGTCTTGTCGCCGACGCCCCAGTAGGCCGCCTCGTCATAGGGCTGGATCTCGACCTTGATGCCGGCCTGCTCGAGGCTTGCCTGGATGATCTGCGCCACCGCCGTGCGGGTGGAATCGTTCATCACCGTCAGCGTCAGGGACAGGTCGCTCACGCCCGCTTCCGACAGCAGCGCCGCGGCCTTTTCGTAGTCCGGCGCATCGATCAGGTTCTTGGCGCGGGCAAATTTGGTGCCGGGCTGCAGCACGCCGGTCGAGCGCGGCACGAGGTCGTCATAGACGCCGGTCAGAATCTGGCTGACGTCGAGCGCGTATTGCACGGCCTGCCGCACCTTGGCGTCCTGCAGACGCGGGCTCAGCATGTTGATCGACAGCCACTGGTAGCGCGTCGACTGCGCTTCGATGACGCTGGTCGCCGCCGGCGGGCTTTTGCGCACCGCTTCCGCCGCCGATACAGGGATCTTGGTGTAATCGAAGGCATCCGCCTCGTAGGCGAGCTGTGCCGCCTGGTCGTCGGCGACGATGTAGATCTCGACCTTGCCGAAATCCGGCTTTGGCCCCGGCCAGTCCGGGTTGGCGGTCAGTGTAACCTTCTGCTTCTGCTCCCAGCTGGTCAACAAATACGGCCCGCAAGTGGCGGGAACCTCGGTCGTGTACTTGCCGCCGGCCTTTTCCGTCCCGGTTTTCGAAATGATGTGGCCGCCATAATAGGGCAGCGTCACCACATAGATCGGCTGGTAGGGCTTCTTGAGGTGGATGATGCCGTTGCGCGGGTCGATCACCTCGACGCGATCGAGCTGCTCGAACTGATAGGCCCAGGGCGAGGCGTTGTTGGGATCGGCGATGCGCTCGTAGGAGAATTTCACGTCCTCCGCCGTCACCGGGCCAAAGCCGTTCGACCATTTGAGCCCGTCGATCAGGGTGAAGGCGATCTGCTGCGGATCCTTCTGCTCGAGCTTTTCCGCCCCCCACGGGAACCACGGCGCACCGTCCCGCAAATCGCCGAGGCGGTTCAGCGAGACATAGATGCCGCGCATGATGATGTCCTCGATGCCGCCGATCATGAAGGCGGGGTCGAGCGACTGGATGTCCCCGTCGACGCGGATGCGCAAAGTGTCGCCGTCCGCCGACCAGGCAAAGCCCGGCCGCATCATCGCGGCGGCGCCAAGCGCGCCCGCGGCTTTCAGAAAGCTACGCCGGTCGGTGTTCCATCTGATCATGTCTGTTTCCCCTGATGTTGGGGGAAGCGCGTGAAAAGGCTTCCCGTTCTTGCCCGCCCGTTTCGAGCGGGAAATGACAGCGCACCATGCGGCCGCCGGCCATGCGGCGATAGGCCGGCGCCTCGGTCCGGCACGGCGCGCGCGCGATCGGACAGCGCGTGTGGAATTCGCAGCCCGGCGGCCGGCTGAAGACGCTCGGGATCTCTCCCTTGATCGCCAGTTCGGCACGGCGCTGGCGCGGGTCGGGCACCGGCTCCGACTGGATGAGCGTCGCGGTGTAGGGATGCATCGGCGCGGAAAACACGTCCTGCGTCGGCCCGGTCTCGACCAGGCGCCCGAGATACATGATGGCGAGGCGGTCGCTGACGTGGCGGATCATAGCCAGATTGTGGGTGACGATCATCGCGGCGAAGCCAAGCTCGCGCTTCAGTTCGGCGATGAGGTTCAGCACGTCGCCCTGCACCGACACGTCAAGGCCGGCGGTCGGCTCGTCTGCAAGCAGCAGGTGCGGCTTCACCGAAAGCGCGCGGGCGACGCCGACGCGGCGCGCCTGGCCGCCGGAGAGTTCATGCGGAAAACGGTCGGCGAAGGATGCCGGCAAGCCAACCTGCGCCAGCAGCGCTTTGGCGACCGCGCGGCGATCCTGCATCGGCTCGCCGTGGATGACCAGCGGCTCGGTGAGCAGCGTGCCGATGCGCAGGCGCGGGCTGAGCGAGGCGACAGGATCCTGGAACATCATCGCCGATTGGCGGCGCATGGCGCAGAAATCGGCCGGCGTCCGCACCTCCTTGCCCTCGAAGACGATCCGCCCGGTCGCCGCCTTGACGATGCCGAGCATGGTGCGCGCCAGCGTCGTCTTGCCGGAGCCGGATTCGCCGACCAACCCCAGCGTCTCGCCCGGCATGAGCGACAGGGTGACACCGTCTATGATGTTGAAGGCCGGGAGCGGGACGGGGTCGAGCAGCCGGCTGATCCAGTTGGTGCGTGTGAAGGTGACCGACAGGTCTTCGACGGCGAGAAGCGGGGTCATGGCTTTTTCCCTCCCCCTTGAGGGGAGGGTGGCCGCGAAGCGGCCGGGTGGGGTCCGCGCGGCAGTGCTCGGCGCAAAGAGACGTTGGAGTTTGGCCGCACCGACCCCACCCCCGGCCTGCGGCCGGACCCTCCCCTCAAGGGGGAGGGAAACGCTGGCGCCCTCATCGCATCACCGCATGGCAGCGCGCGGCGTGCCCCGGCGAGACGATCGCGTTGGGCGGCGGTGTTGCGCGGCACGGCGCGAAGGCGCGGTCGCAGCGGGCTTCGTAGACGCATCCGGCGGGCGGCGCCATCAGGCTCGGCAGCGAGCCCGGGATGGTCGGCAGCCTGTCCAGCCTGTCGTGAAAGCGCGCCGGGTCGCAGGCGAGCAGCGCCTGCGTATAAGGGTGGCGCGCGTCGTGGAAGATCGCGTCGACGTCGCCGCCTTCCACCACCTCACCGGCATACATGACATAGACCCGGTCGCAGAGCTCGGCGATCACGCCGAGATGGTGCGAGACGACGATAATGATGCCGTTGAAGGCGCGCCTGAGCTCCCGCAGCAGGTGGATGATCTGCGCTTCCATGGTGACGTCGAGCGCCGTGGTCGGCTCGTCGGTGATCAGCAGGCCGGGATCGGTGAGCAGCGCGGCCGCGATGGCGACGCGCTGGCGCATACCGCCCGACAGTTCGTGCGGATAGCTCGCCATGCGCCGCTCGGCGTCCGATATGCCCACCTTGCCGAGCATGTCGGCGATGCGGGCCTTCTTCTCACGGCGGCTCAGGTCGCGGCGGTGATGCTGGAAATCGACGAGCTGGTCGCCGATGGTCAGCACAGGGTTGAAGGCTGTCATCGGGTCCTGGCCGACCAGCGCGATCTCGTCGCCGCGCAGCATGCGCTGGCGGTGGGCGCCGAGCGTTACCAGGTCGACGCCGTTGTAGAGGATCGAGCCGTCGACGCGCGCATTGGCCGGCAGCAGGTTTGCCAGCGCGGTTACGAGCGTGGACTTGCCGCAGCCGCTCTCACCGACGATGCCGATGACCTCGCCGGGGCTGGCCGCGATGTCGACATGGCGCAGCGCATGCACGTCGCCGTTGGGCGTATGGTAGCGCACGCTGAGGTCGCGGGCGGCGAGCGAAGCGGTCATGCGGGCCGCCCCGCTTTCAGCCGCGGGTCGAGATAGTCGCGCAGGCCTTCGCCGAGGAAGGTGAAGCCCAGCGTGGCGAGCACCAGCGGCAGGCCGCCGAAGATGACCATGAAGGGCGCCGAGTGGATCGAGGTGTAGCCGTCATAGAGGATGGAGCCCCAGGACGGCGTCGGCGGCCGCACGCCGAGGCCGAGGAACGACAGCCCGGCCTCGACCATGATCACCACGGGAATGTCCATCGACAAAAGGATGATCAGCGGGCCGACGACATTGGGGAGCAGGTGGACTAAGATGATGCGCGCCGGTCCGGCGTCGAGCAGCCGTTCGGCCATGATGTAGTCGCTGTTCTTCAGCGCCAGCGTCTGGGCGCGGATCAGCCGGGCGTAGTTTGGGAACGAGGTCGCGGCGATGACGATGATCAAGGTGCCGGTGCCGGCGCCGAGCACGGTGATGATGGCCAGCGCGAACATGATCGTCGGCAGTGAGTTCAGGCTGTCGAAGGTCAGCACCAGGATCGCGTCGAGCCAGCGCGGCCCGTAGCCGGCGATCAGACCGAGCAGCAGCCCGATCATGCCGGCGATCGCCACCGAGACCATGGCGATCAGCAGCGCCGTGCGTGCGCCGTAGATGACGCGGGAAAGCAGGTCGCGGCCGAGATGGTCGGTGCCGAACCAATGTGCTGCCGACGGCGGCTGCAGCTTGTGCAACACGTCGATCCTGGTCGGCGAATAGGGCGCAAGCCATGGCGCGAAGGCTGCGGTGACCAGGAAGGCGACGACGAGGACCAGCGCGATGCCGGTGATCGGATCGGCCAGCAGCGCGCGCAGCACCGGAAACCGTCGCCGGCCGCTGTAGGAGGCGCCAACCTCAGCCACGGAAGACATCGCGCACCCTCGGGTCGAGCCGCGCGATCAGGAGATCGGCGGCGATGGTGATCGAAACGTAGATGGCGGTCATGATCAGCACCGTGCCCATCACGACCGGATAGTTGCGGGTGTTGACGGCATCGGTGATCAGCTTGCCGATGCCCGGCCGCGCGAACACCGCCTCGACGAACACCGCGCTGGACAGGATGGCGCCGAGGCCGACGGCGACCAGCGAGATGGTTGGGATGATGGCGATGCGCAGCGCATATTTGGAGACGATCTTCCATTCCGGCAGGCCGAAGGAGCGCGCCGTGCGGATGTGCGGCTCGCCCATCACCTCCATCATAGAGGCCCGCACCATGCGTGCGATGTAGCCGATCCAGCCGAGCGCGATGGCGAGCGCCGGCATGATCAGCGCCTTGGCCTGGCTGACGAAGTTGCCGGCTTCGCCCGCTCCAATCGCCGGCAGCCAGCGCAGCGTGACGGCGAAGAGCAACAGCGAATAGATAGCGACGAGGAAGGACGGCACGGCGATGACCGCGACGGAGGCCACGCCGATCACCGTGTCGGCGGCGGTGCCGCGCCGCATCACCGACAGGCAGCCGAGCGGCACACCGATGATGAGCGCGGTTGCGAGTGCCGCCACGCCGAGGATCAGCGTGTTGGGGAGCGCCTCCATCACCAGTGTCGAGACCGGCCGGTTCGACCACACATCATAGCCGAGATTGCCGGTCAGCGCGTTGCGGAAGAACTGGAAGATCTGCACCCAGACCGGCTGGTCGAGGCCCATGCGCTCGGTCAGCATCTGCTTGAGTTCGGGCGTGGCGCGAGGACCGAGCGCGACGGTCGCCGGATCGCCGGGGACGAGGAAAACGGCCGCATACATGGCGACCATGACGAAGACGAGGATCAGGAGACCGAGGCCGATGCGCTTGACCGCGTAGGTGAGCATCGTCTCCCGCTCCCTTCAGGCGAAGTCGCGCCTGATGCGCTTCGTCGCCGAGGCGCTGTGCACCAGTCTGCCCCGTTCTCGGGCCTCCAGACGCCAGCTCAGAGTGAAATGCGTCTCGTCGGCCGTCAGTTCGGTATGCGCGATGCTTTCCGTGTCGGCCTCCCCGCTGGCGATGGCCCAACGGTACTCCGTCACCAGCGTTGCCGAAAGCGGATCGTCGGCATGGATGCTCATGACGTCGGTGTTGGCCGAGGCCACGGTGATGCCGCGGTCGTCATAGCGCGTTCGGCCGTGATCGGAGGTCAGGGTGATCGTCTGCAGGCCGCTGCCGACGTCGTCGGTGACGATGCGACGGTCGAAGCCTTCCTCGAAAACGGTGGTTGGCACCGGCGGGGCGGTCTCGGCTCCTTCGAAGCGAACCTCTTCGTCGCGCGGCGATGGTGGACGGACGGGCAGCGTCAGCGCGCTTTCTCCGGCCATGACCGTCAGTGTCGCGAGTTTTGGCTGCGGCCAGAGGATCGGCCAGTACTGGTTGGACAGCGCCAGCCTGATGCGGTGACCCTTCGGGATCGTGCGGCCGAGATCGTTGAGTTTCAGCCGGACGCGGAACGGGGTGCCGACCGGGCACGGCGTCGGATGCTCATGGCTGTCGCGGTGGCTGAGATTGAGCACGCCATAGGTCATCAGCGCCGAGGTACCGTCGGGATAGACGTCGCACAATCGGGCCGCGAGATTGACATGCGGCTCATCGACCGTGACGAGGAGGTCAATCTCCGGCGCGCCGAGCAGCGTCAAATCCGCGTCGAGCGGGGGTGTGTCGAAGCACAGCGCCAGCCCGTCCTCGCGGCGCTGGTCGGTCGCCATGTCCGGGCAGCTTCCGCCATAGCCGCCCCAGCGGCCGCAATCGCGCCCGGCCGTGGCGGGCGAACGGATGGAGCGGGTTCCGCCCGCCACAGCCTCTATCTCGAGGCCAGCAGCGTTCAGATGCAGCGTCCGGCGCTCGATGCGCGGCGACGGCCATTCCTCTTCGCCCGCCCAGGAGCCGGCGTGGTCCGGCAGGTAGAAGGGTCTTGGCCGCTCCTCGCCGGTGATCCAGGCGCGATAGAGCGGCTCTTTCATGATGCCGGTGTCCTCGCCGCCGAGCCAGTGCTTCCACCAGCGCAGTGCTTCCTGGAGATAGCCGATCAACGGACCGGGTGCACCGCGGCAGGGATAGGCGTGCGACCACGGCCCGACGATGCCGAGTTTTGGGCCGGGAAGGTTTTCCAACAGCCGCGCGACAAAACTCTTGTAGGAATCCTCCCACCCGCAGACCGCCATGACCGCGCATTCGATCGCTGAAAAATCCTCGCACACCGAGCCCTGCTTCCAATAGGCGTCCCGACGCTGGTGGGTAAGCCAGATCTCCGACAGCGACCGCGTCGTCTTCAGCCGCTCTTCCCACATACCGCGCCAGGTGCCGCCGACGATCTGCGGGTCGGGCGCCATCGACTTCTTCACCAGCATGAAGTTCGACCACATCTCCTGCTCGGTCAGCAGCGCGCCGCCCATGTAGTGGATGTCGTCGGCGTAGCGGTCGTCGGTGGCGCAATGGGTGATGATGGCCTTCAGCGCCGGCGGCCGGCGCGCCGCCACCTGCAGCGCATTGAAACCGCCCCACGAAATGCCGGTCATGCCGACATTGCCGTTGCACCACGCTTGAGCGGCGAGATGACCGATGATCTCGACCGCGTCCTCCTGCTCGCGCGGCAGATATTCGTCGGCGAGGTCGCCACCGGAATCGCCGGCGCCGCGTATGTCGATGCGGGCATAGGCGACGCCGTGCCCGGCCATCCAGGGATGCATGTCCAGGTCGCGGGCCACGGTGCCGTCGCGGCGGCGATACGGCACCATTTCGACCACCACCGGCACCTTGGCCTCGGTGACCGGGCGCCACAGCGTGGCGGCGATCGGCGTGCCGTCTGCCAGCACGATCCAGTGTGGATCGGTCGTCTCGACCTCAAAAGGGAATTCGGTTCGCACCACGGCGGGAATGTCCCGGAAACGCCTTGTTGAACGACCGTACAACAAGGCGTTTCCGGGAGCAACCCGACTTGCGGGGGATTTATTCTGTTTCCCGGCGAAAGGTCGTCGATCTGCCAGTGCCGGCCGGCCTCGCTATGCCAAATCGCCGCAGGCGATCATTGTCAAACAACGGCCGGAGAGGCGATGTAGTCTCCAGGGGACGAGGCCTCACGGCGGTTGATTTTTAAGCAGATGTTAAGGGGCCGACAGGATAGGTTCCGGCATTCCGCCGCGGCTCGTTTTTGCTCCATGAGGCACGGGTGAACACCTCGGACGCTGAGATAGACCCCGGGCTGATGCGCATGCTGACGGCTGCTCTCGGAGCAGGGCAGGCGGGCGTCTGCCTGTGCGACGAGAATGACGACATCCGCTACGTCAACGAGACGTTCCGCAATACGTTCTTTCCCGACCTGCGCGAGTTGCCCGTCAACTTCGTCGACGCCATGGCCGAAGCCATCGCTTCCGGCCGCGGCATCAGGCTACAGTCGATGACCCTCGATGTGTTTGTCCCGCGCATAAAGCAGCGCCGTCGGATCGGGGCGCCGCGCTTCAACTTCTCGGTCGATATCGTCGACGGGTCATGGTGGTGGGTCAACGACTGCCGGCTCGACAATGGCTGGGTCCTGGCGGTGGCTACCGACATCACGACGTTGAAGAACGAGGAAAGCCGGCTGCGCGACGCGCATGCGGACGCGCTGCACGCGGCGGAGACCGACGTGCTGACCGGGCTTCCCAACCGCAGGAGCGGCATGGCGACGGCCGACGCGGCGCTGAACGAGTTTCGCGCCAACCGGCTGCCGCTGACCTTCGCCATTATAGACCTCGACCACTTCAAGTTCATCAACGACACCTACGGCCATGTGATCGGCGACGAGGTGCTGGTGCATTTCGCCAAGGCGCTGGTCGGCAACATGGGCTCTCGCGCCAAGGTCAGCCGGCTTGGCGGCGAGGAGTTCCTGGTGGTGATGCCGGAGACCTCGCCGTCGCGCGCCGCGCAGTTCCTCGACCTCTTCATGCGCTCGCTGCGGCCCTATGAGGAGACGCCGGCGCATCCGGCGGTGCATTACAGCTTTAGCGCCGGTGTGGCCTCGGCCAGTCCCGGCGACGACCTCAAATCGCTGTTCAGCCGGGCCGACCTCGCCCTCTACGCCGCCAAGAAGAACGGCCGCGGCCAGATCCACATCGACCGCGCCGCGTCCAATGTCGCGTAGCGGCGGGCCGCCGCCGCAAGGCGATAGTGCTAGAAGGTCTTGGCGCCGTTGACCATGAGGCGGACCGCGTAGAGCGAGGTCGTGCCGCAGATGTAGAGCACGTTGCGCTTCGGCCCGCCGAACACGCAGTTGGCGACGATCTCGGGCACCTTGACCTTGCCGATCAGGGTGCCGTCGGGATCGTAACAGTGGACGCCGTCGGCGGCACTGGTCCAGATGCGGCCATCGGAGTCGAGGCGAAAACCGTCGAACAACCCCGCCGTGCACTCGGCGAAGACCCGGCCGCCGGAGACCTTTCCGGCCGTGTCGACGTCGAAGACGCGCATATGCGCGGGGTTGTGCGCACCGTGGGTGCGGCCGGTGTCGACCACGTAGAGCTGGCGCTCGTCGAGCGAAAACGCGATGCCGTTCGGCCGCACCATGTCGGTGATGACAGCCTCGACCGCGCCAGTGCCGGGATCGACGCGGTAGACGTGGCAGGCGCCGACCTCGCTCTCGGCCTTGTCGCCTTCATAATCGGTGTCGATGCCGTAGGCCGGATCGGTGAACCAAATCGAGCCGTCGGAGCGCACCACCACATCGTTCGGCGAATTCAGCCGCTTGCCGTTCCACCGGTCCGCGATGGTTGTGACCGAGCCGTCGAACTCCGTGCGGCTCACCCGTCGGCCACCATGCTCGCAGGTCACCAGCCGGCCTTGCCGGTCGACGGTGTTGCCGTTGGTGTTGCCGCAGGGCTCGCGGAAGACGCTGACGCTGCCATCGGTCTCGTCGTAGCGCAGCATCCGGTTGTTCGGGATATCCGACCACACGACATAGCGGCCGGCCGGGAAGTAGGCCGGGCCCTCCGCCCAGCGGCATCCGGTGTAGAGTTTCTCCACCTGCGCGGTACCGTTGAAGAGGCGCGCGAAGCGCGGATCGAGAATTTCGTAATAGTCGGCGGCGGCCATGGTCCCCCCTTTGCTGTTGCGATCGGCGCGATGCGCCAGTCGCCTCTACGGCGACGCTCTCTCCCTGCCTCGCCCGCGAACGGCCAAGGCCCGCAGGATGTTCACGAGATTGGGCCGGCTTGCAAGCGGCAAACGAGACGCGGCAACATCGATTTTCACATCCCCGCGACGCCAGGGGCCGGTGGCGGACGCAGGGCCGCCGAAAGGAACAAGGCCTGGCCGGGCTCCGCTCACAGGCAGGCGCTGCGGACACCGGAATCGCAGAGGTTCATCGCCGTCGACCGCGCCTGGCGGTGGTCGAGACTGACGACCATCGACAGGATGGCGCCAAAGCAGATCACGATCATCAGGACCGCGCCGATACGCAAGGCATACATTGGCATTCCCTCGAATTGGACATGCCTTATTTTCGCCACCGGACCTGAACCGCGGCCGGCCGGCCCGTTCAGCCTCGGTTTAAACACCTTTATGAAAAGTTAAATCGAATGCTTTTGTCCCGCTCCACGCGGTTCCGGCCGGCGGAACACCCTCGCGGAACCGCCATTTGCCATTCCGCGCGCCCGGTCTTATGTCTTGCGGCCAAGTTCCTCCGGGCCGAAACACATCATGGCGCGTGCCTTCCTTTTCGTTCTCGACTCCTTCGGCATCGGTGGCGCGGCCGATGCCGGGCGCTTCGGTGACGCCGGTTCGGACACGCTCGGCCATATCGCGCGGGCCGCGGCTTCCGGCGGCGCCGACCGCGCGGGCCTGCGCAGCGGCCCGCTGGCCTTGCCTGTCATGGCCTCGCTCGGCCTCGGCCATGCGGCCCGCGTCGCCACCGGCGAGGACCCGTTCGCGGCGACTGATGTCGACCTCGCGGACGGCGCGTTCCACGGCTCGGCGCAGGAACTGTCGAACGGCAAGGACACGATCACCGGGCACTGGGAGATCGCCGGAGTGCCGGTGCCCTTCGCCTGGGGCTATTTTCCCGATACCGTGCCTGCCTTTCCGGCTGAACTCGTCGAGGCGATCGTGCGGGAAGGCGATCTTCCCGGCATCCTCGGCAATTGCCATGCCTCCGGCACCGAGGTCATCGAGCGCTTCGGCGAGCAACATGTGCGCACCGGCAAGCCGATCTGCTACACCTCCGTCGATTCCGTCATCCAGATCGCCGCGCATGAGCAGCATTTCGGCCTCGAACGTCTCCTCCAGCTCTGCAAGACCGTGCGAAAGCTGGTCGACCCGCTGAATATCGGCCGCGTCATCGCCCGGCCTTTCCTCGGCGAAACCGCCGCCACGTTCGAGCGCACGCCCAACCGAAAAGATTTTGCGGTGCCGCCGCCGGAGCCGACCATTCTGGACCGCGTCGTGGCTGCCGGCGGCCGCACGCTGTGCATGGGCAAGATCGGCGACATCTTCACCCATCGCGGCGTCAGCGAGGTGAGAAAGGCGGCCGGCAACCTGCGGCTGTTCGACAAGACGCTTGTCGCCATGGACGACGCCCGCGACGGCGATTTCATCTTTGCCAATTTCGTCGATTTCGACACCGAGTTCGGACACCGGCGCGACGTCGCCGGTTATGCGGCGGCGCTCGAGGCTTTCGACCGCCGCCTGCCGGAAGCGATTGCAAAACTCGGGCAGGGCGACCTGCTGCTGCTCACCGCCGACCACGGCTGCGACCCGACCTGGCGCGGCACCGACCACACGCGCGAGCGCGTGCCGATCTTCGGCATGGTGCCGGGCGGTCGCGGCGGATCGGTGGGGCTGCGCAAGACCTATGCCGACATCGGCGAGACGGTGGCCGCGCATCTCGGCCTGGCCGAGGGCCGTCACGGCACCTCTTTCGCGGGGACGATCGCCGCGCATGCCTGAACTGCCGGAAGTCGAGACGGTGCGGCGTGGGCTGCAGCCGGTCATGGAGGGTGCGCGGATCGACAGGGTCGAACTGCGCCGCAAGGATTTGCGTTTTCCCTTCCCGGATCGCTTCGCCAAAAGGCTGGCCGGCCGGACCATCCAGGGGCTCGGGCGGCGGGCCAAATATCTCGTCGTCGATATCGATGGCGGCCCGTCGCTCATCTGCCATCTCGGCATGTCCGGCTCGTTCCGCATCGAGCATGACGGCGACCCGGCGGCCGTGCCCGGGCAATTCCATCACGAGCGCTCGAAATCTGCGCTGCACGACCACGTCGTATTCCACCTCGTCACGCCTTCGGGCCAGGCCGCGCGCGTCATCTACAACGACCCGCGCCGCTTCGGCTTCATGCTGTTCGCCGAGGACGGCGCCGCCAACCATCCGATGCTTTCCGGCCTGGGACCCGAGCCGACCGGCAACGCGCTGCACGGCGCGCTGCTGCGCGAACTGCTTGAGGGACGGATCGCCCCGCTGAAGGCCGCCCTGCTCGACCAGCGCACCATTGCCGGCCTCGGCAACATCTATGTCTGCGAGGCGCTGTGGCGGGCAAGACTGTCGCCGATGCGCGCCGCGGGCACCATCGCCGTGAAGGGCAAGCAGGCGGTTGCGCGCGGCGAGGCGCTGGCCACGGCGATCCGCGCGGTCATCGCCGAGGCGATCGAGGCAGGAGGATCGTCGCTGCGCGACCATATCCAGACGGACGGATCACTCGGATATTTCCAGCATTCCTTCTCTGTCTACGACCGCGAGGGCGAACCTTGCCCGCGTCAAAGCTGTGGCGGCCACGTCGAGCGCATCGTCCAGTCCGGGCGATCGACCTTTTACTGCCGAACCTGCCAGAAGTAGACTGCCAGCCTTACCAACGGAGAACCACCATGGCCTACGAGACCCTCATCGTCGAGACGCGCGGCAAGGTCGGGTTGATCACCATCAACCGCCCCAAGGCGCTGAACGCGCTGAACAGCCAGGTGCTCTCGGAACTTCTGGCCGCGGCGCGCGCGTTCGAGGCCGATCCGAAGATCGGCGCGCTGGTGCTGACAGGCTCGGAAAAGGCCTTCGCGGCAGGGGCCGACATCAAGGAGATGCAGTCCCGCACCTATGTGGAGATGTATCTCGCCGACTTCTTCAGCGGCTGGGAGGATTTCACCCGCCTGCGCAAGCCGGTCGTCGCGGCGGTGGCCGGTTATGCGCTGGGCGGCGGCTGCGAGCTTGCCATGATGTGCGACTTCATCATCGCCGCCGACACCGCGAAATTCGGCCAGCCGGAGATCACGCTTGGCGTCATTCCCGGCATGGGCGGCTCGCAGCGGCTCACCCGCTTCGTCGGCAAGTCGAAGGCGATGGATATGTGCCTCACCGGCCGCATGATGGACGCCGCCGAGGCGGAGCGCTGCGGGCTGGTGTCGCGCCTCGTTCCGGCGGGCGAACTGATCGAGGAGGCGCTGAAGGCTGCGACGAAGATCGCCGGCTTCTCGCTGCCCGCCGTGATGATGACCAAGGAGGCGGTCAACCGCTCCTACGAGACGACGCTGGGCGAGGGGCTGCGTTTCGAGCGGCGGCTGTTCCACTCGCTGTTTTCCTTCGAGGACCAGAAGGAAGGCATGGCGGCCTTCGCCGAAAAGCGCTCGGCAAACTTCCAGAACCGGTGAACGTGCGGGTTTCCGGAAAGCCTGAAGAACGAGCCGAAACGGCGTTGACGGAATTGGAAAGCTCGATTATAAGCCGCGCCAGTCAGGACGGCCTATGGCTGCCCGGAATTTTTTTGTGCTTCGAGCGATCTCGCTCGGGCGCTCATCACTGAGACACGAAAGAGGCATCATGGCCAATACATCTTCGGCCAAAAAGGCTACGCGCAAGATCGCCCGCCGGGCCGCGATCAACAAGAACCGCCGCTCGCGCGTCCGCACCTTCGTGCGCAAGGTCGAAGAGGCGCTGGCCTCCGGCGATCAGGCTGCCGCGGCCGCCGCTTTCCAGGTGGCGCAGCCCGAATTGATGCGCGCCGCCACCAAGGGTGTGCTGCATCGCAACACTGCATCGCGCAAGGTTTCGCGCCTTGCGCAGCGCGTCAAGGCTCTCTCCGCCTGACATAAAGTCATCCTTTCGATCGACGATCCGACCCGGCCTTTCAGGCCGGGTTTTTCTTTGTTCCGAACGCCGCGCCGTGCTGGTGCTCGCATGTGCCGGGGGTTCCCCAGCGGCATGCCCGGGAAGTGCCTTCGTGCGTTTCGATTTTTCCTGCGCCGGCCTGTTCCAGCAGGCCCGTTCACAAATATGAAACAGGCCGATCTTTAAGGAAAATCAATTATTTGGGCAGATGTTATCCACAGGTTGTCCGTATCTGTCGAGCCGGCTTTCGGGCTTGCGTTTTTGTCAAGAAGATTATTTCAGAATATTTCGCCGGCGCGCTGTTTGCAGATCGATTCGGATAAGATTTTGAATCACAAGGCATTGGTTTCGACAATCCACCTGATAGCGCCCCAAAACGGAGTTTTCGTTGCCGGCAAAGTTTAAAAAACAGTTACGCCGTCCCTTGCGAGCCCCCCCTTGGGTTCGGTAATGTCTGCCCATCGACAAGACGGGCTCATAGCCAACCAATCCTGACAGAAGCGGCGGGACTGTGCCACGGGTGTTCTTCGTGGGCCGGGAAGGTGTGCGTCTTTCGAACGACTGACGAGTGGGTTGCACAGGCGTCACAGACGAGTTCGCTCCGGTCCTGGCCGGAGGGAGGTGTTTATTGCCGCGTGGTGAAAGCGCGGAACGGCGGGGCCACGGGCCCCGGCGGCGGAGAAGAAGCGGTAAGCGCGGCGGCGCGCGGACCTTACGAGGAGCGCCGTGTGGGTGAGGGTCCACGCACGGCAGCGAAGGAGACGAGGTGGATCAAATGCACAGCAGCGTCGAAGGGAAGGCCAAGACCGGCTTTCCTTTGCCCATAAATCTCATCGAGGGGAACAAGATGACTGCATCCAGCGGCGTGGACGGCGTGTTCGAACGAGTGAAGACGCAGTTGAAGGCGCGGCTGGGAAGCGATGTCTATTCGAGCTGGTTCGCTCGCATGAAGGTTGCAGAGGCGTCCAAGGGGATCGTGCGCATCTCTGTGCCGACGGCGTTCCTGCGCTCGTGGATCAACGGCCATTATCTCGACCTGGTGCTCGACCTCTGGAAGCAGGAAGACCCGGACGTGCTCAAGGTCGAATTCGTGATCAGGACGGCGACGCGTACGGCGCCGGCGCTGGCCGACGGCGAGGCTGGCGGATCGCGCAAGGCGGCCCGCCAGGTGCATTCCACCCTGTCGGCCGGCACGACCAGCCTGAACATCATGGATCGCGACGCCGGCAAGCGCGTGGCCCCGGCGGATGGCGACGTGAAGAGCAGCGTGCTCGGCTCGCCGCTTGATCCGCGCTATACGTTCGAGTCCTTCGTCGAGGGTCCGTCCAACCGCGTCGCGCTGGCGGCTGCCAAGGCCGTTGCGGAATCGGCGTCACGCTTCAACCCGCTATTCCTGCATGCGTCGGTCGGCCTCGGCAAGACCCATCTGCTGCAGGCGATCGCGGCTGAAGCGGTGCGCCAGAACGGCAAGTCGCGTGTCGTCTATCTGACAGCGGAATATTTCATGTGGCGTTTCGCCACCGCCATCCGCGACAACAATGCGCTGACGCTCAAGGAGCAGCTGCGCGACATCGACCTCCTGATCATCGACGACATGCAGTTCCTGCAGGGCAAGTCGATCCAGAACGAGTTCTGCCATCTGATCAACATGCTGCTCGATAGCGCCAAGCAGGTGGTGGTCGCGGCCGACCGTCCACCGGCCGAACTGGAATCGCTGGAACCGCGCGTCCGCTCGCGGCTCATCGGCGGCGTTGCGCTCGAAATGTCGGCGCCGGACTTCGCCATGCGGCTCGGCATGCTGAAGATGCGGCTTGCCGCGGCAAAGGCGGAAGATCCGGCGGTCGACATCGCCGACGACGTGCTCGACCATATCGCCCGCACGGTGACCGGCAGCGGCAGGGAACTCGAGGGCGCGTTCAACCAGTTGCTGTTCCGGCAAAGCTTCGAGCCGAACATCTCGATCGACCAGATCGACGACATCTTGCGCCATATGTACCGGTCGAGCGAGCCGAAGCGGCCGCGCATCGAGGACATCCAGCGCATCGTGGCGCGCCACTACAACGTGTCGAAGACCGAGCTTCTGTCCAACCGGCGCACCCGCACCATCGTCAAGCCGCGGCAGATCGCAATGTATCTGGCCAAGGTGATGACCCCGCGCTCGCTGCCGGAAATCGGCAGAAGGTTCGGCGGCCGCGACCACACGACCGTGCTGCATGCGGTCCGCAAGATCGAGGGCCTGTCAGGCGACGACAATTCGCTGGCCCAGGAACTGGAACTGCTGCGGCGGCTTATCAGCGACCAGGCCTGACCGGCGGAACGGCCGATCCGGCAAAGGTTTTCCACAGAGCCCGCGGATCGGCCTGCAAGCCGGTTCGCGGGCTTGCCTTTGCAGGTCTTTTGCTGTCAGTTTGAAGCAGATTCCCGCCAAAGTCGGATGGCGTGGGGGATGTTTCCACCGACGTGCCGTTGATAAGAAATTCGAGCCTGTTTCGTCATGCGTGTAATCCTCGAACGTTCCAATCTGCTGAAGTCCCTGAACCACGTGCATCGCGTGGTGGAACGGCGCAATACCATCCCCATCCTCTCCAACGTCATGCTGGTGACCGAAGGCAACAGCCTGGAGATGAAGGCGACAGACCTGGATCTAGAGATCACCGAGGCAACCCCGGCGCAGGTCGAGCGCGCCGGCGGCACGACCGTGCCCGCGCACCTTCTCTACGAGATCGTGCGAAAGCTGCCGGAGGGCGCGGAGGTCATGCTGCGCACCGACGACGACGGCAACGCCATGACGGTGGCGGCCGGGCGTTCCAGCTTCCGCCTGCAATGCCTGCCGCAATCCGATTTCCCACAGCTGACGGCGGGTTCGTTCTCCCACATCTTCCGGATCGACGCCGCGGCGCTGAAGAAACTGATCGACAAGACGCAGTTCGCCATCTCCACGGAGGAGACACGCTATTATCTCAACGGCATCTACCTGCATGCGGTCGAGAGCGGCGGCAAGCTGAAGCTGCGCTCCGTCGCCACCGACGGCCACCGCCTGGCGCGGGCCGAGATGGACGCACCGGCGGGTGCGGAGGGCATGCCCGGCATCATCATCCCGCGCAAGACCGTCAACGAATTGCAGAAACTGGTCGACGTGCCGGACATGGCGGTGGCGACCGAACTCTCCGACACCAAGATACGCTTCACCATTGGCGGCGTGGTGCTCACCTCGAAGCTGATCGACGGCACCTTCCCCGATTATCAGCGCGTCATCCCGACCGGCAACGACAAGCGCCTGCTTATCGACCGCGAAAGTTTTGCGCGCGCTGTCGACCGCGTGTCGACCGTGTCGTCCGAACGCGGACGCGCCGTGAAACTGTCGATCGGCGACGGGCTGGTGACGCTTGCCGTCAACAATCCGGATTCCGGCAGCGCCACCGAGGAACTGGCCGCCGACTATTCGTCGGATCCGATGGAGATCGGCTTCAACGCCAAATATTTGCTCGACGTCGCCGCCCAGCTCGGCGGCGAGAATGCACGCTTCATGCTGGCCGATTCCGGCTCGCCGACGGTGATCCACGACACGGCCGACGAGGATACGCTCTACGTGCTCATGCCGATGCGCGTCTGAGCGGGACCGACCGCCGAACACGATGTCCGACCAACCGGCGCGGGTTCGCCTCACCAGGCTGCGCCTGACAAATTTTCGCAATTATGCGTCGCTCGACCTCGCGCTCGAGCCGCGGCCGGTGGTGTTTTCCGGCGACAATGGCGCGGGGAAAACCAACCTGCTGGAAGCGATCTCGCTGCTGGCGCCGGGCCGCGGCCTGCGCCGCGCCACTTATGAGGAGATCGCGCGCGAGGGCAGCGACGGCGGCTTCGCCGTGTATGCGGTGCTCGACGGCGCTTTCGGAACGTCCGAGATCGGCACCGGAACGGCGGGCTCGCTTTCACCCGAGGGCGGGCGAAAAATCCGCATCAACGGTGCGCCGGCGAAAGGCGCCGATGCCCTGCTCGAATGGGTGCGCGTCGTGTGGCTGACGCCGGCCATGGACGCGCTGTTCACCGGCCCGGCGGCGGACCGCCGGCGCTTCCTTGACCGCCTCGTGCTGGCGATCGATCCCGGCCACGGCCAGCGGGCGCTGGATTATGAGAAGGCGATGCGCGGCCGCAACCGCCTGCTGGCGGAAGACAGCCGCGACTATGGCTGGCTGTCGGCGATCGAGGCGCAGATGGCCGAGACCGGCGTGGCGATCGCCGCCGCGCGGGTCGAACTGCTGGGGCTGCTCGCGGCGATGATCGAGCGCATGCCCGGCGACGGGCCTTTCCCGCAGGCCGACATCGCATTGTCGGGAACCGTCGAGGGCGCCGTTTCGAAAAGCGCCGCCACCGAGGTCGAGGAGACCTACCGCCGGAGGCTGGCCGAAGGCCGCGCCGGCGACCGCGCGTCGGGCCGCACGCTGGAAGGCCCGCACCGGTCCGACCTGCTGGTGCGCCACCGGCAGAACGACATGGCGGCGGAATACTGCTCGACCGGCGAGCAGAAGGCGCTGCTGGTCGGCATCGTGCTTTCGCATGCGCGGCTCGCCGGCGAGATTTCCGGCCAGGTGCCGCTGGTGCTTCTGGACGAGATCGCCGCGCATCTCGACGTCCGCCGCCGCGCCGCGCTGTTTTCGATCCTCGAAGACATCGGCTGCCAGGCCTTCATGACCGGCACCGAAAGCGCCCTGTTCTCCAGCCTCGCCGGTAGGGCGCAGTTTCTGACGGTCGACAAGGGGCAGGTGTTCGAGGCCGAGGGATAGCCGGATTCCGGCGTATCGTTCGCAATGCGCGTCTGCAATGCCGGCCCGCCACCTGACACGGCGGCCTGCCAGGTCCGCCGACCGGGATCGAGGTCACGGCGCGGGCAGCGTCGGGCCCTTCCGCGGTGCACGCTATGCCAGCGGCCGCTTGCGTGTAAGCATCACGGCCACTGCCGCCACCAGCACCACCAGGCCCATGATGTAGAACGTGTCCGAAAAGGCCATGATCAGCGACTGCTGCGCGACGAGTTTTCCGAGCAGGATTTCAGCCTGATGGTGGGCAAGTTCATGGTCGGAAATGCCGTGTGACAGGAAATAGGCCTGCATCTTGGTGAGGAACTGCTGGACGTTCTCGCCATAGGGCGTGACCGACTGGCCGATGATGTTGGAATGGTACTGCTCGCGCTTGCTGATGATGGTGGCGAGCATCGCCGTGCCCACCGCGCCGCCGAGGGTGCGCATCATGTTGAAGACACCCGAGGCGGCGCCAGACATCTCCTTCGGAATGCCGATGGTGGCGATGCCGGCGAGTGGCGCGAGCACGACGGCCTGGCCGAGGGCGCGCACGATGTTCGTGGTCATGAACTGGGGTCCGCCATTGTCCAGGCTGAGATGGGTGTTCAAAAAGAAGCTGGTCGCGAAGATCACCAGCCCGGTGCAGACGATGAGGCGGGCGTCGAAATGCTTCTGCAGCAGCGGCACAAACGGGATGATGAGCAGTTGCGGCAGGCCGGCCCAGGCGAGCACGAGGCCGATCTGCTCGGCATTGTAGCCCTGCACCTGGTCGAGATAGGCGGGCAGCACATAGACCGAACCGAACAAAGCGAAGCCGACGGTCACGTTGGCGATTGTGCCGAGCGCAAAGTTGCGGTGGGCGAGCAGGCGCAGTTGCACGGCGGGCTTCTCGATCGTCAGTTCGATCGCCACGAAGATCGACAGGGCGACGGCCGCAATGATCGACAGCCTGACGATGAATGGCGAGCCGAACCAGTCGTCCTTGTTGCCTTCGTCGAGAACTGTCTGCAGGCTGGCGAGACCGACCACCATGAAAGCGATGCCCCACCAGTCGCCTTCCCTAAGCAAGGCGAGGTTCATCTTCGCCCGTTCGAGGGTTGGGTAGAGCAGTGCCAGCATCAGCGCCCCCGGCACGATGTTGACGAAGAAGATGTATTGCCAGCCATAGTTCTCGGTGAGGTAGCCGCCGATGGTTGGGCCGATGGACGGTCCGAACGTCGCGGTCAGGGCGAAGGCGGCGAGCCCCATCGGCTGCTGGCGCGGTGGCAGCGTCGTCAGCACCCGCGTGAAGGCCATCGGGATCATCACGCCGCCGCTAAAGCCCTGGAGCCCGCGCAGCAGGATCATCTGGCTGAGGTTTTCGGCAAAGGCGCAGGCGATGGAGAAGATCAGGAACAGAATGACGTTGCCGATCAGGAAGCGGCGGAAGGTGAAGACGCGGCTGAGATAGTCGGTCAGCGGGATCATGATGATCTCGCCGATCAGGTAGGAGGTGGAGATCCATGTGCCGTTGTCGGTGCCCGTGCCGATGCCGCCCTCGATCTCCGGCAGCGAGGAATTGGTGATCTGGATGTCGAGCACCGCGATCAGCGCGCCGACCATGCAGCCGAACACCGATATCCATGCCTTCAGGCTGGCTCCGTCCTGGGCCGGAGGCGCGGCCGAATATGTCGTGTCAGCCATGGCCGTGCTCCGGACTATCTAGAGGCAGTCTCTACGGGCGGCTTGATGTCGATCGTCGCCGTCACCGACATGCCGGGAAGCAGCCGGCCGGCCAGCGGGTCGGTGCGGTCGATGGCGATCTTCACCGGTATGCGCTGGACGATCTTGGTGAAATTGCCGGTGGCGTTGTCGGGCGGCAGCAGGGAGAATTCCTGGCCGCTGGCCGGCGCGACGCTGTCGACCGTGCCGCGCACCGAGACGCCGTTGAAGGTGTCGACGTCGATGCTGACCGGCTGGCCCGGCTTGACGTCGGCAAGCTGGGTCTCCTTGTAGTTGGCGACGACGTAGGTCTGGGCGAGCGGCACCACGGCGAGCAATTGCATGCCTGGCTGGACATAAAGCCCGACCCTCAGTTCGCGCGCGCCGACAACGCCATCCACAGGCGCGCGGAGCACCGTGTAGCCGAGGTTGAGCTCGGCCTGGTCGAGCGCGGCCTGATTGTGCTGGAGCGTGGCGTTGGCCTCGGCCAGCTGTGCGTCGAGTGTCTCGATCTCCGTCTGCGCCGCTTCCAGCGCCGCCTTGTCCTTAGCCACCAGCGCGTTGGCGGACGCGATCTGCGAGGCGGCCTGCTGGGCGTCCTGGACCGAGCCGTAGCCGCTCTTGGCAAGGGAGCCGAAGCGCTGGTTGTTCTGTTCGGCATAGACCGCGGTGGCCTGATCGGCCTTGATCGTGGCGTTCGCCTCGTCGATCAGCGCGTTCTGCTCGTCGAGCTGGGCCTTGATGCTGCCGATCGCCGCTTGAGCGACCGCGACATCGGCCTTGGCCTGGTTGACGGCGGCCTGGTAGTCGCGCTGGTCGATGATCGCCAGGACGTCTCCGGCCTTCACGGGCTGGTTGTCGCCGACCGACACGGTGGCGAGATAGCCCGTTACCTGCGGGGCTATGGCGACCACGTCGGCCTGGACATAGGCGTCGTCGGTCGCTTCTTGGAAGCGCCAGACGGTCCAGTATTGCTCGCCGGCATAGGCTGCCGCGCAGAGCGCCAGCGCGGCAGCCGCGCCGAGCAGGATGCGTCGCAGCCGCCGCGGCGGCGCTTGCACGGGCGGAGGAGGAGCGGGCGCAACAGTGCCCGCCTTGAGGCTCGCAGGATGAATGACGACGTTCATGGAACTTCCCCATTGTTTGCTGAATTGCGTGGATGCGAATGCTGGCGTTGAACCGCGCGGCTCATGCGCAGCGGTTGTCGGCACGCCATCGGGCTGGCGTGCTGCCGGCGAATTTCTTGAAGACGGTGGTGAAGTGGGCCTGGGTCTGGAAGCCGACGTCGAGGGCGATGTTGACCAGCGTCTCTTCGGTGCGCGAGAGCAGTTCCTTGGCGCGGTCGATGCGGCGCTGCAGCAGGTAGTCGTGCGGGCGCAGGCCAGTCGCGGTGCGGAAGCGGGCGGCGAAATACATGCGGCTGAGGCCGGCGGCGTGGGCGAGATCGGCCAGCGAGACGGTTTCGCCGAGGTTCTCGTCGATATAGGCGAGCACGCGCTTCAGCCGCCACTTCTGCAGTGCCTCGGTCGATTCTTCCTGCTCACGCGAACGCAGCTTGAGCCAGCGGGCGGCAAGCGCCACGCGGATGGCGTCAGCATAGGCGTCGTCGTCCTCGCTCTCCTCGATGCCAGAGCGGCCGAGTTGATCGAACAGACGCTTCATGACGGGATCGGAGGCCATGGCTTCTGAAGTCGCGGGCACGACGAAGTCGAGGCCGCCGCCATTCACCGCATCGGCCGAAAGCGAAAGCACGACACCCATATGCGGGAGGCCGACCTTGACGGAGGCCCGGGAAGTGCGGGGCGTGGACGGCGTGTCGTCCGCGGCGGGGGCATTCGCAGCCAACAGGCCGGCTGGAACGGAATGGATTGAACCGGTCGAGATGCTGGTGAATGAACTGATGGGCATTTCCGTGATCCCCCAATGATCCTGAGTTGAATTTCTTGGATCTTTCCGACCTGGGTGGCGAAGACGCCTGTCTGCGGACCCTGTTTGGAAATTCCCGGCGATTGCAGTCTCACAATATGTCGGGGGCCGGATTGCTCAATTATACCGGGGTTTTGCGGTCCATCCGATGGGTTGGAGCACCCCAAACCTTGGTATGATGGCTGCTCTGCCAAGGCGTGTCGGGCAGGGGACTGGGCAAGGCCGTGCCTTCGCGAAAGACGTTTCGCGCTGGGCGTCGAAAAGGCAGGTCGAACGCGACGGAGGCAGTGCCGCGGTGAACGCACCGGCCGGCGGGTCCGGTTCGCGAACAATCCGATCCTCCGGAAAGGAGTGACTGTCTGTGGCCGCCTTGCGAGATAGGATGATATCGCGTTTGTTGGAGGGGAAACGCAGGAAGAGCCGCATGCCGATTCATGTTCCCGTGCATGCCGGCTCCACCGCTAAGGGGGTGGCGGCGATCCTGCTGACCATCGCCATCTTCGTGATCGATGCGCTGACCTCGCTGGGCATCGCGATCGCCGTTCTCTACGCGCTGGTCATCATCCTCGGCGCCGCGTCGCTCGACCGGCGCGGGCTGATCGTGGTGTCGGTGCTGTGCGTGGTCTTCACGCTCGTTGCCTTCCTGTTCGGCCACGGTGACAGCTTCGATACCGACGCCGCGATCCGCTGCGCGATCAGTCTCTGCGCCATCGTCGTGACGACGCTGCTGTCGCTGAGGAACCAGGAGGCGACACTGCAGCTCAAGGACCAGGCGGCGCTGCTCGACCTGACCCATGACGCGATCTTCGTGCGCGACGCCGGGGACACCATCACCTACTGGAACCGCGGCGCCGAGCGGCTCTACGGATGGCCGGCCGAGGACGCCGTCGGGCGCAAGGCGACCGAATTGTTGAAAACGAGGTTCCCCCTCGAGTTGGCGGGGCTGCAGGCGGACCTTCTGGAAACCGGACGCTGGGAGGGCGAACTCATCCATACCAGGCGTGACGGTTTCGAACTCACGGTGCTGAGCCGCTGGTCGCTGCACCGCGACCCGCACGGCAGGCCGGTGGCGACCATGGAGATCAACAGCGACATCACCGAGCGCCGCGAGGCCGAGAGCGCCCTGCACAGGGCGCAGGCGGAGCTCTCGCATGTCTCCCGCGTCACCACGCTGGGCGAACTCGCCGCGTCGATCGCCCATGAGACCAACCAGCCGCTGGCGGCCGTCGTCACCAATGGCGACGCAGGGCTGCGCTGGCTGTCGCGGGAACCGCCCAATATCGACGCGGCGCGGATGTCGCTGGAAAAGATGATCGGCAATGCACGGCGGGCCAGTGACGTCATCGCCAGGCTGCGCGCCCTGGCGCGGCGGTCTGAAGCCGAGCATCTTCCGCTCGATCTCAACGACGTCGTCGACGACACGCTGCTGCTGGTGCAGCGCGAACTGGCCGAGCGCCGGGTCGACCTCAACCTGTCCTTCGATCCGTCCGTGCCCGAAGTGCTGGGCGACCGCGTGCAACTGCAGCAGGTCGTCATCAACCTGGTGATGAACGCGCTGCAGGCCATGGACAATGCCGGCGGCCAGCGCAGGCTGCGCATTGCAACCCGCCGCGAGACGCCGGAGAATGGCGGCGGCGCGGTCCTCGAGGTGACGGATTCCGGCATGGGCTTCGATACGGACAAGGCGGGCAAGCTCTTTGCCGCCTTCTACACCACCAAGCCCGACGGCATGGGCATGGGCCTGTCGATCAGCCGATCCATCGTCGAAGCACATCGCGGCCAGATCAGTGCGTCCGCCAACGAGGGGCCTGGCGCCACCTTCACGGTCCGCATCCCCTCACCCCCCGCCGGAGATCAATGATGCCATCTTCGCAAAAAACTCCCAAGGTCGAGGAGCCGATCCGCTCGATGGTGATCGTCGTCGATGACGACGCCGACCTGCGAGATGCGCTCGACAATCTGTTCCGGTCGGTGGGGCTGGAGGTCTCGGTATTCGGCTCCGCGCCGGAATTGCTGCGGGCCAGGCTGCCGGAGGTGCCGAGCTGCCTTGTGCTCGACATCCGCCTGCCTGGCATCAGCGGCCTCGATTTCCAGGGCCAGTTGGGAAAGCTTGGCATCCACCTACCGATCGTCTTCATGACCGGCCACGGCGACATCCCGATGTCGGTGCGCGCCATGAAGGCCGGCGCCGTCGATTTCCTCGCAAAACCCTTCCGCGACCAGGATATGCTGGACGCCGTCGCCATCGCGATCGATCGCGACCGCGAGCGCCGCGCGATACGCCAGACGGCCGGAGCATTGCGCGGCCGCTATGACGCGCTGACGCCGCGCGAGGCGGAAGTCATGAAACACGTGACCAAGGGCCTGCTCAACAAGCAGATCGCCGGCGAAATGGATCTCGCCGAAATCACGGTGAAGATCCACCGCGGCAACATGATGCGCAAGATGGGCGCCACTTCCCTGGCCGATCTCGTCCGCATGGCCGAGAGCCTCGCTATCCATCGGGAATGATGGCAACAAACCAGTGTATACGTTTCGCGAGCGCGGAAATTGCGGCACTCTTTATGAAAGGCCAGCGAGGCCCGGACCGGTGCACGGGCACCGGCGAAGCTGCGAAAGAGTACCAGAAGTGCCGACAATCACCATCATCGACGACGACGACGAGGTTCGCGTCGCGACGGAGAACCTCGTCCAGTCCCACGGGCTGAACGCCCATACTTTCGCCTCGGCGGAGGATTTTCTCAATTCACCGCTCGTCGACCAGACCGCGTGCCTCATAACGGACGTCCAGATGCCCGGCATGAGCGGCGTCGAACTGCAGAGCGCGCTGATCGAGCGCGGCTGCAGCGTTCCGATGATCTTCATCACTGCGTTCCCGGAGGAACGCCTGCGCCGCCAGGTGGAAGCCGCCGGCGCGCTGGGTTTTCTGAGCAAGCCTTTTGACGCCGCGATCCTGATGTCATGCATCGACAGGGCGCTTGCGCCCGCATCTTTTTAACGGCGTAAGCAGGTCGCGGGGCGAAAGCGGGGCGGCCGCCTTTGGTGGCGCAGGGGCAGGGTGTGGGGACCCCCAGTTCAGTTTCCTTGTCCCCGCACCGTCGAGCCGGGCGAAACGACGCCGCTCCGCTGGTTTAATTTACCAGGCGGTGATGACGGCGCCCTTGAAGGTCTCCTGGACGAATGCCTTCACTTCCGGCGTGTGGTAAGCCTTGACCAGCTTGGCGACCCAGGGCGCGTTCCTGTCGGCGGTGCGCACGGCGATCAGGTTGACGTAGGGCGCCTTGGCGCCTTCCTTCAGGATCGGGTCTGCCGCCGGGTTGAGGCCCGCCTCGATCGCATAGTTGGTGTTGACGGCGGACGCATCCGTGTCCTCCAGCGAGCGCGGAAGCTGGGCGGCGTCAAGCTCGATGAAGCTGAATTTCTTCGGGTTTTCGGTGATGTCGGCCGGGCCGACCTTCAGACCCTTTTCAGGGTTCAGCTTGATGTAGCCATTGTCGGCCAGGATGAGCAGGGCGCGTCCGCCGTTGGTTGGATCGTTAGGGATGGCGATCGTCGCACCCTCCGGCAATTCATCGAAGCTTTTCACCTTCTTCGAATAGATGCCCATCGGGAAATTCACGGTCCAGGCGACGTCGACGATGTCGTATTTGCGGTCGGCGACCTGGTTGTCGAGATATGGCTTGTGCTGGAACGAGTTGGCGTCGAGTTCGCCGTCGTTCAGCGCCTGGTTCGGCACGACATAGTCCGAGAATTCGAGGATCTGGATGTCGAGGCCGTCGGCTTTGGCGACTTCCTTCACCTTCTCCAGGATCTGGGCGTGCGGACCGGGCGTGACGCCGATCTTTATCGCCTGCGCCGACGCCGCGCCGACGGACAGGCCGAGCGCAAGGCCGAGCGCGAGCGTGATTTTCGTTAACATGGATAGTCTCCGTTTTCCTGCGGGTTGGATGGATATCAGCGCGGCCGGATGCGCTTGTCGAAACGACGCGCCAGCCGGTCTCCGGCCGACTGCACGGCCTGGACCAGGACGATCAGGACGACGACCACCGCCGCCATCACGTCGGGCATGAAGCGCTGGTAGCCGTATCGTATTCCGAGGTCGCCCAGCCCGCCGCCGCCGATCGCCCCGACCATTGCCGAGTAGCCGATCAGGCTGACGATGGTGAGCGTCAACGCCAGCGTGATGCCGGGCCTGGCTTCGGCGAGCAGCACCTTCCAGACGATCTGGAACGGCGTGGCGCCCATGGCGCGACCCGTCTCGATCAGGCCGGGATCGACCTCGCGGATCGCCGATTCCACGAGGCGGGCGACGAATGGAACGGTGGCGATGGTCAGGGGAACGATCGCGGCGTTCGTGCCGATGGAGGTGCCGGCGACCAGGCGGGTGAACGGGATGATCGCCACGACGAGGATGATGAAGGGGGTGGAGCGCGTCGCATTGACGATCGCGCCGAGGATGCGGTTGGCGACGGGAGCCGCAAACAACTCGCCACGGCCGCTGGTCGCCAGGAACACGCCAAGCGGGACGCCCAGTATCGAGCCGGCGAACGTGGCGATGCAGACCATATGCAGGGTCTGCCCGGTTGCCTTGACGATGAGCCACATGATCTCAGGCGACATGGCCGAGCACCTCCGCATGAAAGCCCCGCGCGTCGAGTGCGGCGAGCGTCCGGTCGATCTGCTGCCCGTGCGGCGCAAGCGACACGACGAACGAGCCGAACGGCTGGCCGCCGATTTCATCGACGGCGCCGGCGAGAATGGAAAAGTCCGGCCCGACAACATCGGCGATGCGCGACAGCGGCGCCTGCCGTGCCGCATCCCCGGCGAAGGTGATCCGGAGCACCGGCGCGGAGCCGTTCCATGGATGCGGCTTCAGGCTTAGCGCCAGCGCCTCAGGCAGGCGGTATCCGGGCAGGCCGGAGAGCAACGCCCGCGTCGTCTCGTGGCGCGGCGCGCTGAAGATATCGAACGCCGTGCCACGCTCGACGATCTTGCCGCGATCGATGACCGCGACATGGTCGGCGATGCGCTTCACCACCTCCATCTCATGGGTGATGAGCAGGATGGTGAGGCCGAGCTCGCGGTTGACGCGCCTGAGCAGGTCGAGGACCGAACGGGTCTTTTCGGGATCGAGCGCCGAGGTGGCCTCGTCGGACAGCAGCAGCTTCGGCTCCGTCGCAAGCGCCCGGGCGACGCCGACGCGCTGCTTCTGGCCTCCCGAGAGTTCGGAGGGATAGCGGTCGCGCTTGTCCGACAGGCCGACGAGGTCGAGCAGCGGAGCGACGCGGGTCTCGATCGCGCCGCGCGACAACCCTGCGATCTCGAGCGGCAGGGCGATGTTGCCGAACACCGTGCGCGACGACAGGAGGTTGAAGTGCTGGAAGATCATGCCGACCGATCGCCTTATATCGCGCAGGCCCGCTTCGCTCAGCGGCGCGACATCGATTCCGTCGACGAGGACGCGGCCGGCGGTCGGCTTCTCCAGGCCGTTGACGAGGCGGATCAGCGTCGATTTGCCGGCGCCCGAGCGGCCGATGATCGCCGTGACGGACCCCTGCGGCGCGGAAAGGTCGATACCGTCAAGCGCCGTGACTTCGGTGCTGGCGCCGCTGGCCGGAAAGGTCTTCGAGACGGCTTCGAGGCGGACGAGGTCCGTGCCGACGGCGGGCAACTCGCCGATGCTGCCCTCGCGAGGCGGCAACGGATCGGGAGCGGTCCGCGTAACGGGTGACCGCCATGCCTGCTCTTGCGTTCGGCGCGGTCCGGTTTCCGGCATGACGGTTCCTTCGTCTCCAGGCGGCTTCCTGTCTGGACGATGCGCTCGAACCGGATGTGGTTCCAACCGGATATTCATTCGCGGCCAGCCCACGGCACGAGCGCCGTTTCGATAAGCCGGATCAGATCAAACATCGGAGACTCTAACTAACCTCGGATAAAACCAAATGGCCCGTCCTGGCAGGGATGACGATGTGCCAGGACGGGCCGGTGCGCGCTTGGGAGGAGTTGCGCATCGAGTTGGGGCAGCAGTTCCGCTCATGTCCGGCGGAAACCCGCGATCCGAGCGTTCTGCCGCGATGAGAATACCGATCTACAATGCCTAATTCGATAAATCCTGTAGAGTTAGTTTATTCCAACTTATGCGGCGTTGTTGAAAATTCCATGTCGCGCAATTCCGCTGTCGGACCTGCGTTGGATTCATTGTTCTGCGCCGGTCGTGCATGACATATTCGGGAGGGGTTGGTGGCGGGGACACGGAAGCAGGACGAGCGCGCCATGAAAAAGGTCGCGGTGTTCGGAAATGCGGGTGGTGGAAAATCGACGCTGGCCAGACATCTGGCAAGCCTGACCGGACTCCCGTTGTATCCGCTGGACATGATCCAGTTTCGGGCCGGAGGCGGGGAAGTTCCGCATGAGGACTATCTGGAGGCGCATGCCAGGTTGCTGCGCGGGGACGAGTGGATCATCGACGGCTATGGGAATGAAGTTTCGGCCTGGGAGCGGTTCGCCGTCGCCGACACGCTGGTCTACATCGATCTCCCCATTCCCGTACATTATTGGTGGGTGACGAAGCGTCTTTTCAAAGGCCTGTTCGTCACGCCCGAGGGCTGGCCTGAAAATAGTCCGATCTGGCGCAGCACGATGGACAGTTACCGGGTCGTCCGGCTCTGCGATCGCGAGATGACACCCAGATACAGGCAGCTTGTCGCCGATGCACCGGCGTCGAAGCGGGTTCACCACTTGACATCGCCGGCCGCGATGAAGGCGTTCCTCGATGCAGTCGGACGCGAATACGCAACAGCCTGAGGATTCTTGGTGGAATGCAACCGAGGCTGGCGCGGCACGCCATGCGGACGCAGCGGCCATTCCGAGGCTGGCCGACGACTGCGAATCCTCCAGAAGACTATCCCTTGTCGATGACCGCGTCCGGCCCGGCGCCGCAGACGATGGCGCAGATGCGTTCGCCGGGCTTGACCCGCACCCGACCCTCGGCAAGCGCGGCAAGCGAGGCGGCGCCGCTGAGATCGGCGGCAAGGCCCATCTCGAACCACAGGCTTTTTGCGGCGCGCAGCATCTCGGCATCGTCGACCAGCACGATCTCATCGACGTGGCGGCGGACGATGTCGAAGATGGCGTCGTCGGTCTTGGCGCAAGCCATGGTGGCCACCGAGGTCGTCACCTTGTCCAAGGCAATATTCCGCCCGGCTTCCAGCGAGCGCAGCAGCACCGGCGATCCCGTCGCCTCAATGCCGACGATGCGGACATGCGGCGCCAGCGCCTTGATCGCCGTCGATACGCCGCTGATCAGGCCGCCGCCGCCCATAGCGACCAGGATTGTCGTCACGTCCGGCATCTGCGCCAGAATTTCGAGACCGACCGTACCTTGCCCGGCCACCACCGCCGGATCGGCGAAGGGATGGAAATAGGTTGCTCCGGTTTCGCGGACAAACGCCTGCGCCGCCTCGTTGGATTCATGCCAGGCGGAGCCGACGATGCGGGTGGCCGCACCCCAGGCTTCCAGCTTCTCGATCTTTGCGGGCGAGGCGTTGGAGGGCAGGAAGATGGTGGTCGGCACGCCGGCCATGAAACCGGCGCGCGCGGTGGCGATGCCGTGGTTTCCACCCGAAGCGGCGACGATGCCGCAGCGCAGGGCGGTGCGGTCCAGTGACAGCAACTTGTTGGTGGCGCCGCGCGCCTTGAACGAGCCGGTGACCTGCAGCAGTTCCAGTTTCAGCATCAGGTCGACGCCGCCAGCCAGCGGCGTCTTGAAATTGGTGGCGGCGATCATCGGCGTGGACCGTATGTTGCCTGCAATGCGGGTGGCCGCGGCGCGGATGTCGTCGAGCGTGATCAAGCCAGTTCTCCCTCATAGCGCGCGGCAACGGTTACGCAGCAATTGCCGACGACGACACGTCCCGGCTGGCGGCGTCCATAGACGATGCCGTCCGCAGCGTAAAACAAAGTCTCCGGCGCGCGGCCGGGATCGCCCAGATTGTGGATACGTCCGGCCGCCTCACCGGCGTGGACCGTGGCGCCAAGCGCATGAAACGGCTCGAAGACGCCGTTCGTCGTCGCCAGCACATAGCCGTCATGGCCGGGAATGCGCAGGATGTTCTCGGGCCTCGCCGCCGGCGGCTTGCCGGTGGGCGGCAGCACGCCGAGATGGCTGAGCACGTTGCGCACGCCGCGACGGCAGATGTCGAGCGCATCGAGCGAGACGGTGCCGGCGCCCGCCATTTCCGTGCCGACCGTCGTCAACCCGGCGCGAACCGAGGTGGCGGTGGAGGTGCGGGGTTCGCCGAGATTGTCGATGACCACCGTCAGCGGCGCGTCGAAGGCCAGCACCGCTTCCATGTTGCGCTTGCGGTGTGCGGCGTCGGGCGCCGGCTCGATGATGGCGCTGGGCAGGATGTTGAGGGAGGACCCGCCGGAGTGCAGGTCGACATAGGCATGGCCGAGCGGCATGACGACGTCGCTGACATAGGCCGAGATCTGCTGGGTGATGGTGCCTGCGGGATCGCCGGGAAAGGTACGGTTGAGATTCAGCCCGTCGACCGGCGAGGTGCGCTGCCCGGCCAGCACGGCGGGGGTGTTCACCGCGGGCAGGAAGATGATGCGCCCACTGACCATGCCCGGATCGAGCTCGCGGATGAGTTCGCCGAGCGTGATAGGCCCCTCATATTCGTCGCCATGGTTGCCCGCCTGGAGGATCGCCGTCGGACCGTTGCCGTTGCTGATGACGGCAAGCGGAATGCGGGTGGCGCCCCAGGCGTCGTCATGCGGCGAATGCGGGATATCGACGAAGCCGACCTGCTTTCCGGAACGGCAGAAGTCGATGGTGGTGCGGGCGGTGGACATGCGGGCCATGTTCTCTTTGAAGGATGGGTATTCGGGAACGAAAGCGCGGGGCGGCGGCGGGACCGGTAAGCCCCGCCGCCGAAAATTCAGATCGGCGGGAAGTTCGCGGGCAGCGACGTGCCGATCCATTTCTGCGAGAGCGCCGACAGCGAACCGTCGAGCAGGCCGAGATGGATGTAGGTGTCGAGCCAGCGCAGCAGTTCCGGGCTGCCCTGCTGGATGCCGATGTAGCAGGGCGAGAACTGCATGATGAACTTCGGCTTCAACTGGACCTTCGGATCCTTGTCCATCAGGTCCTTGGCGACGACGTCGGCGGTGGCGAGCAATTGTGCCTGGCCCGAGGTGAAGGCGGCCGCCGCTGTGGCGTCGTCGTCGAAGCGCAGGATCTTGGCGTTGGGAGCGGCCTTCGTTAGTTCCAGATCCTGCGTCGTGCCGCGCGCAACGGCGATGGTCTCGTCCTTCAGCTCGGCCGGCGAGGTGACGGCGATGCTGTCGGGGCCGAAGACGCCGATCGAAAGCGCCGCGTAGGGCGAGGTGAAGGCGATCTGCAGCGCGCGTTCCGGCGTCGCGCCCATGGCGGCGATGACGATATCGAGACGGTCGGTGACGAGGTAGGGCACGCGGTTGGCGCCGGTGATCTGCTGAAGCTCGAGCTTGACGCCCAGCGCCTCGGCGATCTTCCTGGCCATGTCGACATCGAGGCCGACCGGCTCGTTCTTGGCGTCGACCGAACCGAAAGGCGGCACGTCGACCGGCACGCCGATGCGCACGGTGCCGGCGGAGAGGATTTTCTGCAGGTCCGCAGCCTTGGCCGGCAGCGCCGACATGGCGCCGGCGAGCAGCACGGCTGTGATGATCCTGGTTAGATGCTTCAACATAAGACTTCCCCTTTGGCTGCTTGGATTGCTTTTCTTAGTGAAGGACGGCGCTCAGGAAGTTCCTGAGTTCGGCCGTACGAGGCTCGAGCAAGGTCTCACGCGCTGGTCCGTCCTCGTGGATGCGGCCCTCGTGCATGAAGATCACGCGGTCGGCGACGTTCTTTGCAAAGTTCATCTCGTGGGTGACGAGCATCATGGTCATGCCCTCGCTGGCGACGCCCTCGAGCACGCGCAGCACCTCGCCCACCAGTTCGGGGTCGAGTGCCGAGGTGATCTCGTCGAAAAGCATCAGGGTCGGCTGCATGGCCAATGCGCGCGCGATGGCGACGCGCTGCTGCTGGCCGCCGGAGAGTTCGTCGGGATAGGCGAGGAGCTTGTCGGCCAGCCCGACCTTGGCGACGACCTGCCGGGCCACCTCACGGGCGGCCGGCTTCTCCAGTTTGCGCACCAGCGTCAGCGCCAGCATGACGTTGCGCTCGACATTGAGGTGCGGGAACAGGTTGTAGCTCTGGAACACCATGCCGGCGCGCTGGCGCAAAAGGTTGAGGTCGGCACCCGGCGCGGTGACGTCGATGCCGTCGACGACGATGCGGCCGGACTGCACCTTCTCCAGTCCGTTGATGCAGCGCAGCATGGTGGACTTGCCCGAACCCGAGCGGCCGATAACGGCGACGATCTCGCCCTTCTCCAGGGTAAGCGAGACGCCCTTCAGCACCTCGACCGCTCCGAAGCGCTTGCGGATGTCGGCGAGCTCAACGAGCGACATGAAGTCTCCTTTCCAGCGAGCGGGCGAGCTGGGAGAGGGAAAAACAGATGACGAAATAGATGGCGGCGGCGCTGAGATAGACGGGCAGCGGCGCGAAGGTCGCGCCGCTGATGATCTGGCTGGCCCGTGTCAGTTCGACGAAGCCGATCAGCGCGGTGAGCGACGTGTTCTTCACCAGTTGCACCAGGAAGCCGACGGTTGGCGCTATGCTGATGCGGACCGCCTGCGGCAGAACGACATGGCCGAGGCGCTGCGCATAGGTGAGGCCGAGGGCCGCGCCTGCCTCCCATTGCCGCTGCGACACGGATTGCAGGCTGCCGCGCCAGATCTCGCCGAAGAAGGCCGAGGCGTAGATCGACAGCGAGAGCGCGGCAGCCGTCCACGCGTCGACCGAGAGGCCGAGCAGCGGCAGGCCGAAGAAAAAGACGAACAACTGGCCGAGCAGCGGCGTGCCCTGGATCAGGTTGATGTAGCCGATCGCCAGCCAGTTGAGCGGCCTGAGCGGGACGACGCGCAGCACGGCGACGACGACGCCGAGCAATCCGCCACCGATGACGGCGGTCAGCGCGAGCAGCACTGTCCAGCGCGCCGCGGCGATCAGGTAGACGATGTCGGCCCCGGCGAATTCGCGGATCATCGGCGCGGCCTCCTGACGAAGACCGCCCAGTAGATCCCGGCGAAGATCGCACGGAAGCCCAGCGTCAGCACGAGGTAGGAGAGGGTGATCAGCGTATAGGTCTCGAACGAGCGATAGGTGCGCGAATCGATGAAGGCGGCCTGGTGGAACAGTTCGGTGGCGCCGATCGAGGAGACGACGCTGGTGGTCAGCATGATCAGCACGAACTGGCTCGCCAGCGCGGGATAGATGGACTTGACCGCCTGGAACAGCACGACATGGCGAAACGTCTGGCCGGCTGTGAGACCGAGCGAGCGGCCGGCCTCGATCTGGCTCCGGCGCACCGACTCGAAACCGGCGCGCAAGATTTCGGCGCCATAGGCGCCCATGTTGATCGACAGTGCGATCAAGGCCGCGGTGTTGGGCGCGAGCTTGATGCCGAGCGAGGGCAGCCCGAAGAAGACGATGAACAGCTGCACCAGCAGCGGCGTGTTGCGTAGCGCCTCGACATAGACGCGGGCACAGCCGCGCAGCAGCCGGAACGGGCTGATGGCCGCCATGGCGACGACCAGGCCGATGGCAAGGCCACAGACCATGGTGGCGACCGAGAACTGCAAGGTGAGCAGCACGCCTTTCGCGATCTCGTCGGTGTAGCGCAGCAGGACGTCAAATTTGAAATTATAGCTCATGGATGCAGAGCGCCTTTTTGCAATCGCGCTGAGATGGGCTATTTTCCGCTCGGATTTGCTGGACACTACGCTATCGCCGCTTCATATGTGGCGTCAAGCGTCATCTATGAAACGAGATGAAATGACCGACGAGAAGCTGAGCTATAGCGCGCCGGCCCTGGAAAAGGGCCTCGACATCCTAGAATTGCTGGCCGATGCAGGGCAGTCCATGGGCACGCGTCAGATCGCCGAAGAGCTGGGGCGTTCAAAGAACGAGATCTTCCGCATGGTCCATGTGCTGCTGGCGCGCGGCTATATCCAGCGCGACGAGAGTGGCGAGGGGCTGATGCTGTCGAACAAGCTTTTCGGGCTGGGCATGCAGACGGCGCGCGCCCGCGACCTGGTCAGCACCGCGGCGCCGATCGTCGAGCGCTTCGCCGAGGAGGTGCACCAGGCCGCCCATCTGGTCGTCGCGCATCGCGGCGAGACGGTGATCATCGCGGCCGCTTCGGGCGGCGCGGACATGAATTTCTCATTGAAGCTCGGCTATCGCCGGCCGCTGGCGGATGCCCATTCCGGGCTGGTGCTGATGGCCTTCCAGCCCAAGCCGATCCGCGACAGGATGATCGCCGAATGCCTGATGCTGATGCGCGAGCCGCCCGATCCGACGACCCTTGCCGCCGAGCTCGACGAGGTGCGCGAGCGCGGCGCCATCATCCACGAAAGCCGCGACATCATCGGGGTGACGGACGTGGTCTGCCCGATCATCGCCAGTGGCGGACGGGCCGTCGCCTGCGTGACGGTGGCGGCCGTCAGCCGGCGCAGCGCCGCGCCGAATTTCGAGGCGATGCTGGCAAGGCTAAAGCTCGCCTGCGCCGAGATCGCGCATGAACTGGGTGGGTGAAATTGGGGAGTAAGGGAGTAGGGAGTAGGGAGTAGGGAGTAGGGGAAGAGGATTGCTCGCAACCGAGTGAGCAAGTCTTGGATTGGGTTCAAATAGAACTTGCAGCATTCTGACGGATTGGCATCATCCTACTCCCCTACTCCCCTACTCCCCTACTCCCCTACTCCCCTACTCCCCTACTCCCCTACTCCCCTACTCCCCTACTCCCCTACTCCCCTACGATCAGATCGCGCGGCATCCGGCTCAGAAGCTCCGCGCCGGTCGGCGTGACCAGCACATTGTTGATGATGCGGGCGCCGAGGCCCTCCGGGCCGATGAACACCGGCGGCTCGATGGTGACCACCATTCCGGCCTTCAACACATAAGGGCTGTCGCCGATCATGTGCAGCGGTTCGGCCCAGCTCGGCGGGAAGCCAGGCCCCAGCGAGTAGCCCGATGTATGGACGCGGTAGGGTCCCAGTCCGGCCTCGCCGATGATGGCGCGGGCCGCCGCATGCGGCACGGTCGCCGGCACGCCGTCGCGGATCGTGGCGATCATCGCATCGCAGGCGCGGCGCACGACATCATGAAGTTCGAGCATGCGCGGCGTCGGCGCGCCGAGCGCGAACTGCCGGCCGATGGTGGCGGTGTAGCGGCCGGAGGTGGCGCCGAACTCGATGCTGCCGAAATCGCCCCGCTCGAGCAGCCGCGCGGTCGGTGCGCCATGGCTGTAGGCGGAGCGCGGGCCGGAGACCAGATTGATCGGACTGGCGGCGATGCCGCTGCCGTTCCTGAGCAAGGTCTCGTAGACGCCGCCCGCCAGCGCCAGTTCGGAGACGCCAGCCGAAAGGTCCTCGGCGAAGCGCGCCATGCCGAGATCGGCAAGTGCCGCCGCGCGGCGGATATAGTCGATCTCGGCCGGCGATTTCACCAGCTTGAGCCCGGCGATCAAATCGGTCGCTTCGCCGACCAGCGCTTCGCCCAGCAGGTCGCGCAGCGCCAGATAGTGATGCGGATGGAGATAATAGGCCGGCACCTCCAGGCCGACGCGAGATCCCGGCAGGCCGTGGCGGCGCGCCAGCTCGGCGAAAGCCGCGATCGGGTCCTCATTCTCGCCGCCGCCAAAACCATGCACCGCGTCGGCCAGCGAGTCGGTCTCGAATTCGTGGACCTCGCCCTGGCGCGTGAGAACAACGAGGGGTGCGTCGCCGGCCCCGACCAGCAGGCATTGGAATTCCTGGTAGCTCTTGGCATCGCTGCCGGTGAGCCAGTGGATGGAGGCGGGGTGGACCGCAACCAGCCAGTCGAGTTCCCGTACCGCCATGGCGGCGCGGACGCGGGCCAGCCGTCCGGCGAACTCTTCCGCGGTGAAATCGTTCTTCGACATCAGTCGCGCGTCACCGCCATCGCCTCGATCTCGATCAGCAGGTTTTCGAAGGCAAAGCCGGCGACCCGGATCGCGGTGACCGCTGGACCGGGCTGCGGATAGAATTCGCCCTGCACGTTGGCAATCACCGCGCGGGTCGCCTTGATCTCGGCCCAGCTACCCTCGGCATGGTAGTAGATGTACAGCTTGGCGACGTCGCTTTCGTCGAGCCCGCCTTCGGCAAGCGTGCGGCGAATGAACTCGAAGACGTTGCGGGTCTGCGTCTCAATATCGCTGCCGACCGCCTGCGCCTTGTCGTCGGCAGAGATCTGGCCCCCGATGAAGGCGAGCTTGCCGATCTTCCAGCCCTGCGTGAACTGGGTGTTGGGAATGCTCCAGTCCCAGTGGTTGGACGGCTGCAGCCGCTGCTTGTCGTCGCCGAGCATGCCGATGCCCTCGACCTGGATCAGTTCGTCGGCATCGCCCATGCCCTGGATGCGCAGCCCGGCGCCGGCGGCCGAGGGCACCGACATGTAGCGGCGGCGCACATTCGTCATCTTCTCCCAATAGTCGGTAACTTCGCGGCCCTCGCCGAAGAAGCGGAAATAGGTGTTCTGGCGCATCAGGCTGTTGCGGTCGCCGCCGCCTTGCCGCAGCATCGTATCGAGGTTGCGGAAGGCCTCGTCGGTCTGCACCTCGATATCGCCAAGCCCCAATACCTTGCCGTCGGCGTCGAGCGAACGCTGCCCACCGACGAACAGCATGTCGCCGACCTTCCAGCCATGCACGAAGGGCAACTCCTTGGCCCAGCGCCAGTGGCCGGGCGGGTCGAGCAGTTCGCCTTTGCCGCCGGTCACCACCCACGCATCGACCATCAGCCGCGCGCCCTTCTTGTCGAGGCCGCAGCGGATTTCCGTCGTCGTCGGGCCGGGCGCGGTGAAATAGCCGGCTCGGACAGAATCGAGTTCTTCGAGTAAGGTGCCGACGGCATCCGCGTCGCAGCTGAAATAGATGTTGTGCTTGACCACGTCGGCCATGCCGGCGCCCGCCTGCCGGAGCAGTGCCGACAACCTGTCGAAGATGGCGCGGGCCTGCCCGGCGACGTCGGTTGCGACGATCTCGCCGTCGCCGTTCGTCGCCATCAGCCCGCCGACGAAGATAAGATCGCCGGCGCGCACTGCCTGCGGTTCGAGGCTCTCGCCATCCCAAAATATCTGCTTTGTCATAAAAGCGCTCCAAGCGTCATTTTGTGACTTACTTACCTGCAAGTCAGTATTCCGTCAAATGCTGGGGATGTGATGAAGCGTCCACCTTCCGGCCGCGCGCATTGAGCTATGATGCGCCATGGACGAGACCGGCACGAGACAGGCGATCAAGGACACCGCGCTGGAGCTTCTGGTGCGCCACGGCTATCGCGGCACCAGCTTCGGCGAGATTTCTGCGGCGCTCGGCACGACGCGGGCCAACATCCACTACCATTTCGGCAACAAGCAGGCGCTCGTCGACGAGGTGCTGGACGACTATGTTCACACGACGCTCGCCGCCTTGCGGGCGGTGTGGTCGGCCGAGGGCGCGAGCCTAGCCGGCCAGGTGGAGGCGATGATCGACTACAGCCGCGCCCGCTTCCTGCGCTTCAATCCGGCTGGCACGGAAGGTCAGAACTGGAGCCTGATCGCGCGGCTGCGGCAGGACGCCGGTCTTCTCAGCCCGGGTGGACGCCGGATTCTCGGCCATTTCGGCGTGGAACTGTCGGCGCTGTTTTCCGCCGCTCTGTCGGCTGCCGCACAGCGCGGCGAGCTTGCGCCCGACATCCAGCCCGCCGACGCGGCGCTGCTGCTGGCGGCGATCGCCGACAATGCGGCGCCGATCACGCTCGCCGAAGGAGGATTCGAGCGGCTGGAAGGAACGTATCGCAGCCTGCGGCGGATGATCGAGAAGCCCAGAGCTTCGTGAACTCGGCCCTCCCGGCCCTCAGTTCCCCCTCCACGGCTTGCTTCGTGGACCGGCCTGCTTCACCTCACCAGCGCGGACGGAGTGGGCGAGGAGGCGGAATTCTGGCCTGCGAGGTCGGCGTAGTGACGACGCGCCACGTCGGGATGAGACCGCAGCCGGCTCTTCAGGACGTTGGTGCCGACATCGCGGAAAAGCGGGTTGTCGGGATCGCTCGCCGGCCCACGCGCCTCGGCGGCCAGTTCGGCCGGCAGCGTCAGCAAGGGGATGGTGGCGTCGAGCCTCGCGCTGAAGAAGAACGGCACCGAGATGCGCTCCACGCCGGCGGGCGGGGTGATCACCCGGTGCACGGTCGCGCGCAGATAGCCGTTGGACGCGAGTTCGAGCAGTTCGCCGATATTGACCACCAGCGTGCCGGGGATCGGATCGACATCGACCCAGCCGCCAGCATACTCGACCTGCAGGCCCTTGTTGGCGTCCTGCAGAAGCAGCGTGAGGAAGCCGCCGTCCTTGTGGGCGCCGACGCCCTGTTCCCCGCCGGTCAGGTCGCGGCCGGGATAGCGGACGATCTTCATGCGATGGTTGGGTTGCTCGGCATAGATCGCGTCGAATGCGCCTTCCAGCTGTTCGAGGGCGAGCGCGAAGGCTTTCAGCAAGCGGATCGCCACGGCGGTGGCCCGGCCCTGCCAGTTCAGCAGCACCGGCTTGAGGTCGGGCAGGCTTGCCGGCCACTGGTTGGGTCCCTGAAGGCGGGTCCAGGCCGGCAGGCCGGGCCGCTGCTCGATCGCCTCGCGTTCGACGCCGATGTCGAACTGCTCTCGCCAGTCGGCCTTGCCCCTGGTCAGTTCGCCGCCGGCGCGGGTATAGCCGCGGAACTGCGAGGAGTTGACCATGCCGATCGTAAGCTTGTCGGCTTCCGGCAGCGCGAAGAAGCGGCGCGCGGCGGCGAGCACGACATCGATCTGGCCGGTCGGGATGCCGTGGCCGGAGAGGTAGAAGAAGCCGACGTCGCGCGCCGCCGACCGCAGGTCTGCAAGAAAGGTGCGCCGCTCCGACGCGCCCTGTTCAAGGCGGGAGAGATCGAGCACGGGAACAATTCTGGTCATCGTCCGCCTCCAAGTCTTGTGTTGCCTGAGTAGCCAGGCGAACACATTCCGGCCGTCCCAAAGGCATCAGGCCGGGAAAGCCGACCCTTACGGCTGCGGCGACGAGCCATGCGGCCGCAGCGGCAAACCGTTCGCGATCACTGCGAAATCGATGCACAAACAGTGCCATGCGGGTAGCGGCGATCAAAGGAAACGGCGTTCAACGAGGAGGGCGCGGGAAGCAAATTGCAGGCGCGCGGATGCAGACGCAAGGAAGGGAATTCTTATGTCTATGGAACTGCTCGTTTATGAACGTCGGCGCTGTCGTCCCTGCCGGCGATAGCTGGCCGCACGCTCTGCCAAGTCCTCGGCGTCCTTGAGCGGCGCGGAAGTGTTCTTAAATTCCCTAAGCTGCCATCTTTGCGGTCACATCGAAGGGAAGGAATTGACCACCAATTCCTTCGTGGGGGTTTGCCGCGAGCGCGGCGATTCTCACGGGGCCACCGGGCGCTGGATTCCGACGAGGCAGCTCGTGGCCATCGATCACGAGCCATCCGCCGAAAGAGTTTCCCGCAGTCTGCGAGCCGACTTATTGCATGAACCAGCCATGGCTCACGACCAGCGACTGGCCGGTCAGCGCATTGGACTTTGCCGCCGCGAAATAGAGCACGGCATCGGCCACGTCGTCTGTCGTCGTGAATTCGCCGTCGACCGTGTCCTTGAGCATGACGGTCTTGATCACCTGCTCCTCGGTGATCCCCAGTTCCTTCGCCTGTTCGGGGATCTGCTTGTCGACCAGCGGCGTGCGCACGAAGCCGGGGCAGACCACGTTGGCGGTGACATTGTGCTCGGCGCCTTCCTTCGCCAGCACCTTGGCGAGGCCGACCAGCCCGTGCTTGGCGGTGACATAGGGCGCCTTCAGCTTCGACGCTTCCTTGGAGTGGACCGAGCCCATGTAGACGACGCGGCCGTAATTGGCCTCGTACATGTATTTGAGGCAGGCTTTCGTGGTCAGGAATGCGCCGTCCAGATGGATGGACAGCAGCTTCTTCCAATCCGCGAACGGAAAGTCGACCAGCGGCTTGACGATCTGGATGCCGGCATTGCTGACCAGCACGTCGACCTTTCCATATTTGGCGATGACATCGGCGACGCCCTTGTTGACCGCGTCCTCATCAGTCACGTTCATCGCCACGGCGAAGGCGTCGCCGCCCTTGGCCTTGACCTCGGCGGCCGTTGCGTTGGCCGCATCGAGGTTGAGGTCGGCGATGACCGGTATGCCGCCCTCTGCGGCGAAGCGAAACGCGATCTCCTTGCCGATGCCGCTCGCGGCTCCGGTGACGATCGCTACCCTTCCATCAAAACGCGACATGGTTCGAACCTTTCGAGGTTTCCGGGATCAGTCTTTCTTCAGATAGTCGAACACGACCTCGCCGAGGCCGAGCGTCAGGTCGGCGATATAATGGCTGGCCGAGATCACTTCGCGCACGGGCAAACGGGCGACGTCGCACATGGCGTGCTCGAACAGCTGCAGGGCGGCCGGGCCGGACCAGGCGCCCTTGAGCGTCACGTCCTCCATGTAATAACGCACCAGCTCGCAGATGCGCGGCGTGCAGTCCACATGGGGGATGATCTTGATCATGAAGGCAGGCTTGGCCATCGCCTTGGCCAGCGGCGCCAGGTCGAGTTCGCGGTGCTTGTAGCCCATCGTGGCGGTGACGCAGAGCACCGAGCCGTAATGCAGCGTGCCGACGATCGTCTCCTGCTCGTGCCGCAGCTTCGGCGTGGCGAGTTTCTTGGGAAATCCCCAGATCTCGCGTCCACCAGCGATCGGGGAATTGTCGTCGAGATACATGGCGTGCACATAGCCGCCATCCTGCACTTCGCCCGACGGCGTCGTGAAGCGCACCGGGATCACCTGCCCGGTCTCGGTATAGTCGCCGAATCCGGTCGAGTCGGGCATGCGGATGAACTCATACGCCACGGTATCGCCCACCACCTCCAGCGGCTCCGGCACCATTGCGCGCAGGATCTCGGGGTCGGTGCGGTAATTGATGACGACGAATTCGCGATTGTAGAATTTATACGGCGGCTTCGGATAGGCCGGATCGTTGAGCGGCATCGCGAAGGCCTTGGCGCGCACGTCGGCAATGTTCATGTGTCTGCTCGCTTTTCGGCTGGATTGGGGTAAGCGCTTCCTATTCGGGCGGCAACTGCGCAAGGTCGAAGGTCGCCACCCCGTCCGCTGTCTTCGGGCGCTTCAGCACGCGGGGATGGCTGAGCGTGCGGATGGCGTCCTCGTAGCCGGACGCCCAATGCTCTTCCATCGTCAGCCGGGAGAATTCGTAGTCCTTGGAGCTGCCTTCATAACTTTTTGCCCGATAGATGAGGTGGATGATGTTGTAGACAGTTTCGTCGGCCTCGCTGATCAACAGCTCGGTGTCCGCGTCGGCATTCTTCAGTTCGTGCTCCGGCATCAGCTTCAGGAGCTTGGCAAGCGCCCGGCGCATGCGCTGCATCTTCCTGAACTGGTCCGTTGCCGCGCGCGTGCGGCTGGAGAACCGTATGTCTTTCTGGCGCAGGTCCGAACTCATCAGATCCCGCGGAAATTCCCCGTGCGCGCACCACAGGTCGACCTGGAAGGCGAGCGTGTCCTTGCGCGGACGGTCGTCGAGCACCCATTGCAGCGGCGTGTTGGATACCAGGCCGCCGTCCCAATATTGTTCGCCGTCGATCGTCACAGCCGGGAAACCGGGCGGCAACGCGCCGCTGGCCATCACATGCTCGGGGCCGATCACATGCGTGGTGGTGTCGAAATAGGCGAAATTGCCGGTTCTCACATTCACCGCGCCGACACTGAAGCGCATGGATCCCGAATTGATGCGGTCGAAATCGACCAGTGACTCCAGCGTCGCCTTGAGAGGGCTGACGTCGTAGAAGCTTTCCGCATCGACGCTGCCAGCCGGCAGCAGGAACGGCGGCACCGTCCGCGGCGTGAAGAAGCCCGGAGCTCCGGCCATCATGTTTGCAAAGGCCCGGCCCTGGTTAAGCAGTCCATGCCCGAAATCGCTCCTCGACCCTACCGAATCCAGCCATGACGTCACGAAACCGGGAACGCCGCTCGGAGCCGTCGTGACGCGCTCCCAGAACGCGCGCAAAGCCTCCACGCGCTTCTCCGGTGCGTTGCCGGCGATCAGTGCGGAATTGATGGCGCCGACGGAAATCCCGGCAACCCAGTCCGGATGGATGTTCGATTCGGACAGCGCCTGGTAGACGCCGGCCTGATACGAGCCCAACGCGCCGCCGCCCTGCAGCAACAAGGTGATACGTTCGAAATCCGGCCGCTCGCTCAGGCGGTGAGGCCGGCTTTTCGGCGGGTGCTGTACGGTCATACGGTGTGCAACTCTTGGATTGAACTATCCATGCGGCAGTGCAGCATAGACCGAATGCGAGCGGCTTGCACAGGGGTGAAGCGACGCAGGCCTCGCCGGCCCTATCGCGCGGCGGCTCCCTTATCCGTGCAGGCCCGCGGCCAGCGGAACCGGCGTTCGACGTATACGTATTGAAAAATGAAGTTGCAGGGACTTGCACGTGAATCTGCAGGAAAGAGAACGATGAAACGGAGAACTGGGTCTGCGCCATCGCCCTCCATGACTCCCTCCGGATAGACTTATGGGCGAATGGCAATGCCAGATGGCAAGCGGGCATCCGGTTATGCGTCGAGCCGGCAACGCGGCATGCCGTCTGCAGCCAACGCCACTGTCTGCATCACCCTGTTCATACTATCGTGAAGCTTCTGGGATGGAGATTTGGCAGCATGGCAAAGATTGTCTTCGGAATGAACCAGTCCCTGGACGGTTATGTCGATCATCAGGGGTTTGCGCCAAGTCCAGCGCTCTTTCGTCACTGGATAGAGCACGTGCGCGACCTGGCCGGCAGTGTGTACGGTCGGCGCATGTACGAGGTCATGCGTTATTGGGACGAAGACCGTCCTGAGTGGACTGCGGAGCAACACGAGTTCGCGGCGGCGTGGCGGCGCCAACCGAAGTGGGTCGTGTCGCGCTCGTTGAAGTCGGTCGGCCCCAACGCCACACTTATCGAGGATGATATCGAGGCGGTGATACGGGGCCTGAAGGCTCGGCTTGTCGGAGAGATTGCAGTTTCCGGCCCGGACCTGGCGCAAAGCCTGTCCGGCCTCGGCCTTGTCGATGAGTATCGCCTCTACTTCCACCCCGTCGTGCTCGGTCGCGGCAAGCCATTCTTCGCTGGCCCCCGGCCGCCGCTCCGCCTTGTTTCCACCGATCTCGTCGGCAAGGACACGGTAAGGCTGACATATGTTCCTGCCTAGTCGCCCGATGGACTGCGCCGTCGGACCCGCTTTTCGGTCCAGTCATTTCAATTTACGCAGGCCGCTGGCCCGTGCGGTGGGTACGGGCGGCAGGGCCAGCGGCCCCGGAACGGCCGGATTTGGTTTTTTCCCTCCCGAACCGCTCCGCCAGAAGATTGCACGTATTCGTCGGGGCTGGTTGATAAATGTCTGCCGCCGATACCAAACTTGATTCAGCGTCGGCAGCGTGAATCATTCGGCCAAAGCCACCCTATCTTGGGTGATTAAATCCCCGTGGCCTCCCGCCAATCGTCCATGGCGGTCCGGTGGTGCGCCACATCGTTGGGGTGCTGCGTCGCGGAACCTGTCTCGTTAAGAGAAGGTTAACTATGTTCTGAATTAGATATTCTGCATTTATATCATCGTACTTCCACGACTCAGATATTGTGGGAGTTGGCCGGGCTCACTGCACACCATCACTCGGCGAACTCAGGCAACATATCGCCGGTGTTGAGGTGAGCCCGGTCACCCCTGCTAAGCTCGCCCGGCCATCAACCCACCCGCCCATGGCCCGGCGATGCTTCATTCCCGATTTGGTACATCGGGCGCCGGCTGAGAGCCGGCCACCTCAATCAATGCATTTGTCGTGCCAAGGCGTTCGAGGCAGCGTACAGCGCCACGGTTCCGGTCTGGCGGAGATGGCGGAGGGGTTGAACGTCATGGCTTTGGAAACGACACGGTTCAGAGGATTATAGAAAACTGGACGCAACCGCGACGGCTGGAACGCCGGCTTGCATGATCCTGGCACCGACTTTCAGCTGAATGCTCTTGCCGATCCACGGTTGTCAGTTGGTTTCTTACACGAGGCGGAGGAACGCATACGGTCCTCGACGGTACCTGACATTTGTCAGCATGCGGGCAGTCAAGTTGTTTAACTTGTAAGGGGATTTTCTCTGGGAGAGTGAGATGAACGGGCCGGGCAGCGAGCCGCACCCTTGGGCATGGGTGCTTTGGCTTTGGGTTTTTCTCGTGGGCTGCAGCGTGGTCTATGTGAGCTACCTTCAATTCTGATGGACGTCGTCAAGAACTTCCTCTTCGCGGAGGAAGCTTTGCACTGTGCCGATTTGGGAAGGAGGCGTTGACTGAATTGCTGCGTGATTGCTGCTGTGGCATAGACCTTATACGATGTCCTGCCGCCGAAGGATGAGTGCGGCAGTCGACGAGTGTAATGATCGATCCCGGAACCGATGCCCTTGTTCGCCTCGCTGCCGGTCTCGAAGGCATTGACGAAGACGTATTCGTATTTGAGGCTACGCAACAGCCGCTCAATGAAGACGTTGTCCATCCAGCGGCCGCACCCGTCCATGGAGGTGAGGATGCCGGCGTCCTTCAACGTCGTCGTGAAGGCGAAGCTGGTGAACTGGGCTGCCAAGCCGGCCCGTGTATTTGAGTTGGCAGCGGTGGGGCGCGCAAAGGCGAATTTCAGATCACCACAAAATCCGCCGCGGTGATCGTCGGATGCCCAGTCAGCGTGGCAAAGTGGATGCTGCCGCCGGCCGCACTGCCATTGGCATCGTAGAACAGCCTGCCCGTATCGGTGTCGTAGATGATGCGGTCGTTGCTGTCGTGGGCAACGCCGGCCGTGCTCGCCCAGAAGGCCGACGCCGCCAGCGGGCCGGTCGCTGTCAATGCCTTGAAGATCGCGTTTTCAAGGCGGATCGTGTCGTCGGGTGTCTTGAAGTCGACGATCGTGTCGACATTGGAAGCGCCCAGCGCGGTGGAGAAGGTGAAATAATCCCTACCGGCGCCGCCATACAGCGTGTCTGAACCGCCTTTTCCGTCGATGATGTTGATACCGGCATTGCCGATTATCTTCTGAGCGATCTCGTTGCCGACCAGCCTGATGGTTGTGGTGGCGGACGAACTGTTCGTCTGCAACTGCTCGACATGGACGCCGGCCCCGAGCCTGTAGTCGGTCGAGGTGAAGACCTTGTCGGCATTGCCCTGCGACGCCGTCTCGACGATGACCGCGCCGGAATTGTAGATGCGGTAGGTGTCGTTGCCGCCAAGCCCGCTCAACTTGTCCGCCGCGCCGATAGCGCCCTCGCTCAGCACATTGGCGCCGGCATTGCCGGTGATGTACTGCTTCAGCGCGTTGCCGGTGAGATTGATCGCCGCGGTGCCGGACGCTCCATTCGTCGTCATGATCTCGACGTACACACCCGGCTTGAGCGCATAGTCGACGGCGGCCATCACCTTGTCGGCAGTGCCCTGCGAGGAACCCTCGGCAATGGTCGTGCCGGAACTGTAGATCTGATAGGTGTCGTTGCCCGCGAGCCCGCGCAGATGATCGGCCGCGCCACCGCCGTCGCGCAGCACATTGTCGCCGTAGTTGCCGATGATCTCCTGTTTCAGGACGTTGCCGGTGAGATTGATCGCCGTCGTGCCCGTCGAGAGATTGGTCGTCAGTTGTTCGACATAGACACCTGCCGCCAGCACGTAGCTGACCGAGGCCGCTACACGATCAGCCGCGCCCTGGGCGGACGTCTCCACCACCTTTGAACCTGCATTGCCGACGACGTAGACGTCGTTGCCGCTCAGCCCACGCAGGGTGTCGGCACCACTGCCGCCGCCGTCGCCAATGACGTTCCTACCGGCGTTGCCGATGATCTCCTGCTTCAGCGTGTTGCCGGTCAGGTTGATCGCCGACTTGCCGGTGGAACTCGTCGTGGTCAACAGTTCGACCGCCGAATTGGCCGTCAGCTTGTAGCTCACCGAGGCGAACACACGATCGTTGCCTTCCCCCGCATTCTCCACGACACGGTCTCCGGCGTTGTCCACATACATCAAATCGTTGCCGGCTCCGCCGAACATCGTGTCTGCGCCGCCGCGCCCGTTCAACGTGTCATTGCCTCCAAGTCCATAGATCATGTCGGCCAGAGCGGTGCCTATCAGCGTGTTCGCCAGGCCGTTGCCGGAGAGGGGCAGGTCGGTGCCCGGCGGCTGCGGGTAGATGTCGGTCAGGTCGCGGTCTTCCGAGACATAGATCGGAATGCCGTTGTCACGGAGGTACTTGATTTCGGTTTGCAGCATGCTCGCATACTGCGTCTGGCGGGCTTGCGTCATGTATTCGACCACGAAGACCTGCACGCCGCTCTCCTCGGCGAGTTCCAGATACGGCTTGGAACCCTCGTACCAGCCGTTCGGGGCGGGGGCGAAATCGTCCTCGTGCCCGTTTTCGTAGTAGAACCTGAGGTCCTCCTTGCCCATTCCGTCGATCGCATTGCGGTAGGTCGCATTCTCGATCAGTTCCTCGGCGTTCTGGCCCATGATGACGAAGTCGCGCGTGTCGCCGAGCGAAGCCAGTTTCGCTTCCGCATGGGCGCGGATGGCTGCCACGAAATCAGCCATCTCCTGCGCGTAGTCCATTCCCGGGACGGGATCGATGTCTTCCCAGTATTGATAGGCGTCTATGATATCCATGTAGACGCCGTTGAACCCGGAGGCGATGATCTGGTCGACATACTGGAACATGATGGTCTGCCAGGCCGGGTCCCAATATTTGACCTTGTAGTTATCCGGCCATTCCGGATTGGCGCCCGACAGGAAGTCTGGCGGGTTGGAATCCCAGCTGCTCTGCCAATAGGGGCGGTAGTCCTCCGCTTCGCCGATACTGAGATAGCTGACGATCAGCTTGTCCTGACCGCCGCGCATCACGTTCAGCTCGGCGGGCGTGTGAGGTCGTGTCCCGTTGCTTGCGTCGACGGCATAGTCGATAACCACGAGCCCGGCATTGTCGGCGCCAATTCTCGCTGCTTCTGTCGCGTCCACATTGCCAAGATGATAGAGCCAGCTGGTCACACCATCGAGTGGGTTGGCCATAGAGTCCCTCCTTTAGCCACTGAAATGATTTGTCCCACCGCGTGCCAAGCAAGTTACTTTGCGGGCTATTTCATGTCAGAATCATCTCTTTCCACAGCAGCATTTCCTGCTGGCAAATGTATTGCCATTTCCAAGAGCTAAGTTTTTGATTTTACTTAATTAGCTTTTGCTAAACTGGGTTGTGTGCCGGCGACGGGATTACCTGCGGCAGCCGGCAGATCGGTCCGCAAGTCGCGCATGAGTAGCGGATTTGCGTTCGAAATGTGGCGCGCGGCGGGTCGAATCACGCCGTGAAACGCGAACGAAGATACGGCGGATCCGTCGCTGCGGTCCGCTAAACGGCGGCAAGCCACCCGCTGTCGCGCGCAGTCCGGCAGCAAAGCAATCAAGAGAATTAAGTATAGCGGAAGGCGATTCCGGCTTGCGCCAGAAACACCATGCTCCGCTGACAAATATCAATCCCGCTGGGCTCGCCGTGGCTAAAGGTGAACGAGGGGTTAATTTGTCTGGGGCAGGTGGGTTCTTAAGGCAGGAACGAGGAATATCACGGATCTCTAATCAAGCCCGCAGGGGCCTTGCGCCAGCTTAGGTGTCCGGGCCACTGGCATGATCGAAATGGCGTAGCCTTCCGGTACGCCGCCTTCGAGAGACTCCTCCTTTTGCCAAAAAATCCGGCTGCTCCGTGCCTGCGGGCTGTGATGGACCATCACGTAAGCCTGCCGTTCCGGAGGAAGACCTATGGCTCGTGAAGTTGCGTTCCTGGATGCCGACATTTCCGCCATCGAACAGTTGAGGGCCCACCTCAAGGACGGAGTGTACGCCATCGTCCTGTCGCGCGACGCGCCCGCGCTGGCTCAGATCGCCGATGGCATCAAGAGCCATCGAGACATCGAGGCGATCCACATCATCGCCCATGGCCGGCCGGGCAGCATCGAATTTGCCGCGGGACCTGTCGGCGCGGACGCACTGGACCTCCATGCGGACGACCTCGCGGCGATCGGCAGATCGCTCGACGGCGGCGAGATCAGGCTGTGGACCTGCGAGACGGCTAGCGGTGCGGAGGGTGTTGCCTTCCTTGCCGCGCTGGCCGGTGCCACCGGCGCCTCGGTGGCGGCTTCGACAGGTCTTGTCGGCGCAGCCGACAAGGGCGGCACCTGGGAACTCGATGTGCAGACACGACCGCGGTATGCCAGCTCGCCGCTGACGGCGGAGGGTATGGAGGCCTATTCGGGCGTTATGAGCATTGATGACGGCACGGTTACAGCAGGTGCCGATGGCTTCCTCAACGCCTCTGAACTGGCCGGCGGATTGACGATCGACAACATCTCGCGCAGTGCGAGTTCTCCAGGCAACGGCTTCCTCGTAGCGGTCTTCACGAGCAGCTCCGCAACGTCGCCAATCTACTGGATCACCAGCAATGGCGATCAGCTGACACAAAGCAGCACGGACATCGATCTCACGATTCCCACAGCGGCGCTGGGGGGATATCAGGGACAAATCTATATTCGCATCTATCAAGGCGATGTTATCGCGGCCACTTCGTCGAACAGCGGCAACGTCGTCGTCACCGACGGTGTGCCTGCGACCGTCAACTGGCCAGCTGGCACCGTCTTTGAGCTAAACGATACCGCTTCAACTGGCGTCACAACATCGACCGCGATTTCGGCTTCCGGGCAAAGGACCCAAGGGCCATTCACGATCGATACGTCGGTTCCGAACGCGCCGTCCATCACCTCGATCACCGACAATGTCTCGCCGATCACCGGAACGCTGGTCGATGGCGGCAGCACCAACGACACCACTCCGACTATCCGTATTAACCTGACCGGCACGAACGCCGTCTCCGGCGACCGGGTCCAACTCTACAACAATACAACGACACTCGGCACGGCGGTAACGCTGACCGCTACCGACATATCGAACGGCTTCCTGGATATCACGACGTCGGCGCTGACGAACGGCACCGCCTACAATTTCCGCGCGGCTGTGATCGATGCGGCCGGGAACACCAGCGCTTCCTCCGCGAGCGGCGCCTGGGACATTACCATCGACACGACCGTACCGTCGGGGACACCGACGATCAGCGCAGTGACCGACAATGTGGCGCCGACGACGGGCAATGTCGCCAACGGCGGCACCACCAACGACAATACCCTCGCTATTTCCGGCACGGGGACGACCGGCAACACGGTCTCCATCTATGACGGCGCCACGCTCCTCGGTTCGGTCGTTGTATCTGGCGGAAACTGGTCGTTCACGACGGCCGCCCTGACGGACGGGGGCCACAGCTTCACGGCCCGCTACACCGACGCGGCCGGTAACGAAGGCACGGCCACCGCCGCCCGCACGGTTACTGTCGACGCCACTGCGCCGAACGCGCCGACGATCGCCACAGTCTCCGACGACGTGGCGCCCGTCACCGGCACGGTGTCCGACAACGGCAGCTCCAACGACACGACGCTCACGATCTCCGGTTCGGCCGAGGCCGGCAGCACGGTCACGATCTATGACACCAACGGCACGACCGTGCTTGGCACCGCGGTCGCCACAGGCGGTACCTACACAATCACCACCTCGGCGCTGGGCCAGGGTGCTCATACGCTCACCGCCCGGGCCACCGACGCCGCAGGCAACCAGGGCGTCGCCTCGACCGCGTTCCACGTCACCATAGATACGACCGCGCCGACCGCTCCGACGATCGCCACCGTCTCCGACGACGTGGCGCCCGTCACCGGCACGGTGTCCAACAACGGCAGCTCCAACGACACCACCCTGACCATTACGGGCAGTGCCGAGGCAGGCAGCACAGTCACCATCTACGACACCAACGGCACCACGGTGCTGGGAACCGCCGTCGCCACCGGCGGCACCTACACGATCACTATGTCGGCGCTGGGCCAGGGCGCTCACACCCTGACCGCCAGGGCCACCGACGCCGCCGGCAACCAGGGCACCGCCTCGACAGCGTTCAATGTCATCATCGATACGACTGCTCCCAACGCGCCGACGATCACCACCGTCTCCGACGATGTCGCCACGGTTACCGGGCCGGTAAGCGACAATGGTACATCGAACGACGCCACGCTCACGATCAGCGGTTCGGCCGAAGCCGGCAGCACCGTCACGATTTTCGACACCGACGGCATCACCGTCCTTGGCTCTGCAGTCGCAACCGGCGGCACCTACACAATAACCACCTCGGCGCTGAGCGAAGGTGTTCACACCCTGACTGCCAAGGCGACAGACGCCGCAGGCAACGAGGGCGGCGTTTCCGCTGCGTTCCATGTCACCACCGACACGACTGCGCCGACGGTCTCGGTCTCGGTCGACAATACGACGCTCATCACCGGCGGTACGGCAACGGTCACGTTTACATTCAGCGAGGTTCCTTCGAACTTCACCGACGCCGACGTGACCGTCGAGAACGGCACTATCACGTCGCTTAGCCCGACCGGCAATCCGCTTGTCTTCACCGCGATCCTGACCCCGAATGCCGGCGTCGAAGACAGCAGCAACGTGATAACGGTGGGAACGGCCTGGACTGACGCGGCGGGCAATCCGCCTGCTGGGTCGACGACCTCGAACCCATACGCCATCGATACGGCAGCCTCCGCCCCGATCAGCATCGATCCGGTGACCGCCGACAACACAATCAACAACACGGAATCCGGCCTCGCCACGGTGACCATCACCGGCACGGTCGGTGGCGATGCGCAGGACGGCGACATCATCACACTGACCGTGAACGGGCACGACTACGCCGGTTCGGTCAATGGCGGAATCTTCAGCATCGATGTGAGCGGCGGCGACCTGACGGCTGACACGAACATCCACGCCAGCATCACGGTGAGCGACACGGCCGGCAATGTGACGACGGTCACTGCCGACCATGCCTATCAGGTCGATCTCGCGGCCTCGGCCATCATCGCGGTCAACAACATCACCGCCGACAACATCATCAACGCCGCGGAGGCCGGCGGCCAGGTGGCCGTCACGGGTACGGTCGGCGGCGACGTGCTGGACGGCGCCACCGTCACGCTGACCGTGAACGGGCACAACTACAACGGAACTGTCAGTGGCACGAGCTTCAGCATCAACGTGGACGGCGCGGATCTCGTGCTTGACACGAACGTCCATGCAAGCGTCTCGGCGACTGACGCCGCCGGCAACGCGGCGACGGGCACTGCGGATCATGCCTATCAGGTCGATCTCGCGGCCACTGCAACGATCGCGGTGAACGACATCACCGCCGACAACGTCATCAACGCTGCCGAAGCCGGCGGAACGGTGATGGTCACCGGCACAGTCGGCGGCGATGCAAAGAGCGGCGATGCCGTCACGCTCACCGTGAATGGCCACGCCTACAATGGCACGGTCAGCGGCTCGACCTTCAGCATAGACGTGGGCGGCGCCGACCTGGCAGCCGACACGAACATTCATGCCAGTGTCACAGCGACAGATGCCGCGGGCAATCCGGCAACGGCGGAGGACACGAAAACCTACAGCGTTGACACCACCGCCGACGCGGGCGGCGACCTTGCCGTCTCGGTCGGGGACAATCTCGTCAACAATGCCGAGAAGGCCAACGTCGCCTATACTGTGAACGGCCTGGACGCCGGCGCCACCGCGACCGTCACCTTCTCTGACGGCAAGAACTCGGTTGTCGGCGCCAACGGCGTCGTCGACCTGACCGGCCTGACCGACGGGCCGATCACGGCCACCGTGTCGGTTACCGATGCCGCTGGCAACACCGCCACAGGCGTGTCCGGCGCGACGGTGCTCGACACCACGGCCGACCAAGGCAGTGATCTGGCGGTCTCGGTTGCGGACGATCTCGTCAACAATGCCGAGAAGGGCAATGTTGCCTACACCGTGACCGGCCTCGACGCCGGCGCCACGGCAACCGTCACCTTCACTTCCAGCAACGGCGGCTCGCCGATCGTGCTGAACGGCGTCACCGGCAGCGGCATCGCCAACCTGACCGGCCTTGCCGATGGCGACATCACCGTCACCATCACGGCCAACGATACGGCCGGCAACCACGCCGACGGCGCTCCCGGCGCGACCTTGCTCGATACACAGGCGGATGGGTTCGTCATCCTCGACCCGATCACCGACGACAACGTCATAAACGCCACCGAGGCGGCAACGGCGAACATCGCCATTACGGGCTTCGTCGGCGGCGACGCCAAGGACGGCGACAGCGTAACCCTTACCGTCAACGGCGAAAGCTACACGGGGACGGTGTCGGACAGCGCCTTCAGCATCAACGTGAAGGGCAGCGACCTCGCGGCCGATACCGACAGCACGGTCGATGTCAGTGTGGCCGCAACCGACGACCTCGGCAACACCACAGCGCTGACCTCGAGCCAGGCCTACACCGTCGATACGACCGTCGAGGCGTGGATCGTCATCAATCCGATCACTGACGACAATATCATCAATACCGAAGAGGCGGGGCAGACTATCGCGGTGACCGGCCAGCTCGGCCCCGATGTCGCGGACGGCACCACAGTCACGCTCACCATCAACAGCGTAAACTACACCGGTGAAGCCTCCGGCGGCACGTTCAGCATCGACGTACCCGGCAGCGCTCTGGCGCTCGGAAGCTCGGTCCATGCCAGCGTCACCGCTACGGACGCGTTCGGAAATGAGGCGACCGAGACGGCAGATCTGGCCTACGCCGTGGACCTTTCGGGGGCGGCAAGCATCACGCTCGACGCCATCGCCGGCGACGACATCATCAACGCAGCGGAAGAGTCCGGCTTGGTGACCCTGACCGGTACCGTCGGCGGAGACGTCCAGGACGGCGACCTCGTAACCCTGACGGTCCATGGCAGCGAGTATGTCGGCTTCGTCTCGGACGGTACCTTCAGCATCGATGTGCTCGGGACCGACCTGGCCCTCGACACGAATGTGCACGCCAGCGTCTCGACGATCGATTCTTCCGGCAATCCGGCAACGGCGACGGCTGACCGGCCCTATACGGTAGACGCCACCGCCGACCAGGGCGGCGATCTTGCCGTTTCGGTTACCGACAATCTCGTCGGCAACGCCGAGAAGACCAGTGTCGCTTACACCGTGGCAGGTCTCGATGGCGATGCGACCGCGACAGTGACGTTCACCGACGGCACCAATTCGGTCCAGGGCGTCAACGGCGTGGCTGACCTGTCGGGACTGACCGACGGGCCGATCACGGCTACCGTCTCGGCCACCGACACTGCTGGCAACACCGCCGCCGGCGTGTCCGGCGCGACGGTGCTCGACACCATCGCCGACGAGGGCGGCGACCTCGCCGTTTCGGTCGGGGTCAATCTCGTCAACAACGCCGAGAAGGCCAGTGTCGCCTACACCGTGACCGGCCTCGATCCAGATGCCACGGCAACCGTCACCTTCTCTGACGGCAAGAACTCGGTTGTCGGCGTCAACGGCGTCGCTGACCTGTCGGGACTGACCGACGGACCGATCACAGCCACTGTCTCGGCCACCGATGCAGCCGGCAACACTGCCGCCGGCACATCCGGCGCGACGGTGCTCGACACTACCGCCGACAAGGGCGGCGACCTCGCTGTCTCGGTTACGGACAATCTCGTCGGCAACGCCGAGAAGGCCAGTGTCGCCTACACCGTGACCGGCCTCGACGGCGATGCGACCGCGACGGTGACATTCACCGACGGCAAGAACTCGGTTGTCGGCGCCAACGGCGTCGCCGACCTGTCGGGACTGAGCGACGGGCCGATCACGGCTTCCATCTCGGCCACCGACACGGCCGGCAACAGCGCCGCTGGCGCGTCCGGTGCAACCGTTCTCGACACCACCGCCGACCAGGGCGGCGACCTTGCTGTCTCGGTTACAGACAACCTCGTCGGCAACGCCGAGAAGACCAGCGTCGCCTACACAGTGGCAGGTCTCGATCTGGACGCCACTGCAACCGTCACCTTCTCCGACGGCAAGAACTCGGTTGTAGGCGTCAACGGCGTCGCCGACCTGTCGGGACTGAGCGACGGGCCGATTACCGCCATTGTCTCGGCAACCGATACGGCCGGCAACACCGCTGCCGGCGCGTCCGGTGGAACCGTTCTTGACACCATCGCCGACGAGGGCGGCGACCTTGCCGTCTCGGTCGGGGACAAGCTCGTCAACAACGCCGAGAAGACCAGCGTCGCCTACACCGTGACCGGCCTCGATCTGGACGGCACGGCAACCGTCACCTTCTCCGACGGCAAGAACTCGGTTGTCGGCGTCAACGGCGTCGCCGACCTGTCGGGGCTGACCGACGGACCGATCACGGCTTCCGTCTCGGCCACCGATACGGCCGGCAACACCGCCGCCGGCGCGTCCGGCGCGACCGTGCTCGACACCACCGCCGACCAGGGCGGCGACCTTGCCGTCTCGGTTACAGACAATCTTATCGGCAATGCCGAGAAGACCAATGTCGCCTACACCGTGGCAGGCCTCGATCTGGACGCCACGGCAACCGTCACTTTCTCCGACGGCAAGAACTCGGTTGTCGGCGTCAACGGCGTCGCCGATCTGTCGGGGCTGGCCGACGGGCCGATCACGGCTTCCATCTCGGCTACAGATACGGCCGGCAACACGGCAACTGGCGCACCAGGCGCTACCGTGCTCGACACCACGGCCGACGGCGACCTTGCCGTGTCGATTGCGGACAACCTCATCGGTAATGCCGAGAAGGCGAACGTCGCCTACACCGTGACAGGCCTTGATGTCGGCTCAACGGCAATTGTTACCTTCACGTCCAGCAACGGCGGCGCGCCGATCGTCTTGACGGGCATTACCAGCAGCGGTTCGGCTAACCTCTCCGGCCTGGCGGATGGAAACATCACCGTCACCATCTCGGCCACCGATACGGCCGGCAACACCGCCGCCGGCGCATCCGGTGCGACCGTGCTCGACACCATCGCCGACGAGGGCGGTGACCTTGCCGTCTCGGTTACAGACAACCTTATCGGCGCTGCGGAGAAGGCCAATGTCGCCTACACCGTGACCGGTCTCGATGGCGATGCCACGGCAACCGTCACCTTCTCTGACGGCAAGAACGCGGTTGTCGGCGTCAACGGCGTCGCCGACTTGTCGGGGCTGACCGACGGGCCGATCACCGCCACCGTCTCGGCCACCGATGCGGCCGGCAACACCGCCGCCGGCATATCCGGCGCAACGGTGCTCGACACCACGGCGGATAACGGCGGCGACCTTGCCGTCTCGGTCGGGGACAATCTCGTCGGCAATGCCGAGAAGACGAACGTCGCCTATACCGTGACCGGCCTCGATCTGGACGCCACGGCAACCGTCACGTTCTCTGACGGCAAGAACTCGGTTGTCGGCAACAATGGCGTCGCCAACCTGTCAGGGCTGACCGATGGACCGATCACGGCCTCCATCTCGGCTACAGATACGGCCGGCAACACGGCCAACGGCACATCCGGTGCAACGGCGCTCGACACCACGGCCGACCAGGGCGGCGACCTTGCCGTCTCAGTTACGGACAATCTCGTCAACAATACCGAAAGGGCCAATGTCGCCTATACCGTTGCAGGCCTCGATGGCGATGCGACCGCGACCGTCACCTTCTCTGACGGCAAGAACTCAGTTGTCGGCGTCAACGGTGTCGCCAACCTGTCGGGATTGACCGACGGGCCGATCACGGCTTCCGTTTCGGCCACCGACGCGGCTGGCAACACCGCCGCCGGCACATCCGGCGCGACCGTGCTCGACACCACGGCAACAGCGACGATCGCCATCGACCTGGTCACGGCGGACAACACGCTCAGTGCGGCTGAAGCGGCTGGCAACGTCTCGATCACCGGCACGGTTGGTGGTGATGTGGAGAATGGCGATACCATCACTCTGACGGTGAACGGCCAAAACTATACCGGACAGGCGCTCAACGGCGGTTTCAGCATCGACGTCAAGGGAGGCGACCTCGCGGTCGATGCCGACAGCACGATCGACGCCAGCGTGTCGGCCACCGACGCGGCCGGAAATACTGCCGTCGCGCAAGATTCCCAGACCTATCTGCGCGTACTCAACCAGGCTCCTGTCATCACCTCCAATGGCGGCGGGGCCACGGCCGCAATCTCGGTGCCTGAGAACAGCACTGCAGTGACGACCGTCGCCGCGACGGACCCTGACGCAGGAACGACGTTGCTCTACTCGCTCTCCGGCGCGGATGCGGGCAAGTTCCAGATCAGCTCGACGGGCGTGCTCAGTTTTGTCTCAGCACCGGATTTCGAAATACCCGGCGATGTCGGCGCCAACAACGTCTATGATGTCGTCGTGCAAGTCTCCGACGGCACGCTGACGGACAGCCAGGCGATCGCCGTTACGGTCACCAATGTATCCGGCAACGTCCCTAGCGACGACAATGACAACGTCCTGATCGGAACCGATGAAGAGGACACGATCAACGGACTGGGTGGCAACGACCTGCTGAGAGGCAAGTTGGGCAAGGACGCCCTCGACGGTGGAAGTGGTTCCGACACGGTCGATTACAGCGACAAGACGGCAGCCGTCGTCCTCACGCTGAACGGCAGCACGAATGCGACGGCCTTTGTGGGCGGTGTTGCAGAAGACACGGTCAAAAACGTCGAGAACATAATCGGCGGATCTGGCGATGACACTCTGACGGGCGACGGCCAAGCAAACGTTCTCAAGGGTGGGGCCGGCAAAGACATCCTCGACGGCGGAAATGGTTCCGACACGGCCGATTACAGCGACAAGACTGCATCTGTCGTCCTCACGCTGAACGGCAGCACCAACGCGACAGCCTCTGTAGGCGGCGTCGCGGAGGATACGGTCAGGAACATCGAGAATGTTATCGGCGGATCCGCCAACGATACCCTGACCGGCGACAGCAAGGCAAATGTCCTCAGCGGCGGGAACGGCAGCGATGTGCTGACGGGCGGAGCAGGCGCCGATACGCTGGACGGTGGCGCGGGAGGCGACCGGGCATCGTATCAGACTGCGGCAGCGGCAGTGATCGCCAGCCTGGCGAACGCACTGGGCAACACGGGCGATGCCGCAGGCGACATCTATGTCTCGGTCGAAAGCCTGACCGGTTCGAACTTCAACGACACCCTTACCGGTTCGGATGCGACAAACAGCATCATCGCTGGAACCGGAGACGACACCGTCTTCGGACTGGGCGGAAACGACAGCCTGTACGGCCAGGACGGCAATGACGTGCTGGTTGGCGGAGCTGGTGCAGATGCCTTGAGCGGCGGCAATGGCAGCGACCGTGCATCTTACGACACGGCAACGGCGGGCGTAGTCGCCAATCTGACGAGCGCCGGCGCCAATACAGGCGACGCCCTGGGAGACACGTACGCCTCGATCGAGAACGTGACCGGGTCGGCGTTTGCAGACATCCTCACGGGTACGACCGGCACGAACAGCATCATTGCGGGTCTCGGCGACGACAAGGTCTTCGGCCTGGCCGGCAGTGACAACCTTTTCGGCCAGGATGGCAACGACATCCTGGTCGGCGGGATCGGCGCCGACGCTTTCAGCGGAGGCGTTGGATCGGACACTGCATCTTACGAGGATGCCACCGCCGGGATCATCGCAAGCCTGGTGTCTCCGGCGGCGAATACCGGCGATGCAAAAGGCGACAGCTACAACTCCATCGAAAACCTGACGGGTTCAGCGTTTGCCGACACGCTCACCGGCAACAACGGCGCAAACATCCTCAGCGGCGGGAACGGCAGCGACGTGCTGACGGGTGGAGCAGGCGCCGATACGCTGGACGGTGGCGCGGGAGGCGACCGGGCATCTTATGAGACTGCGGCAGCGGCAGTGATCGCCAGCCTGGTGAACGCGCTGGGCAACACGGGCGATGCCGCGGGCGACACCTACAACTCGATCGAAAGCCTGACAGGTTCGAACTTCAATGACACCCTCACCGGTTCGGATGCGACCAACAGCATCATCGCCGGAACCGGAGACGACACCGTCTTCGGACTGGGCGGAAACGACAGCCTGTTCGGCCAGGACGGCAATGACGTGCTGGTTGGCGGATCTGGTGCAGATTCCCTGAGCGGCGGCAATGGCAGCGACCGTGCGTCTTATGACACGGCAACAGCGGCCGTTGTTGTCAGCCTGACGAACCCCGGCGTCAACACAGGCGATGCCCTGGGCGATACCTACAATTCGGTCGAGAACCTGACCGGTTCGGCATTTGCGGACATCCTGACAGGCACTACCGGCACGAACAGCATCATTGCGGGTCTCGGCGACGACAAGGTCTTCGGCTTGGCCGGCAGTGACAACCTTTTCGGCCAGGATGGCAATGACGTCCTGGTCGGTGGGATCGGCGCCGACGCTTTCAGCGGAGGCGTTGGATCAGACACCGCATCTTACGAGGATGCCACCGCCGGGATCATCGCAAGCCTAGTGTCTCCGGCGGCCAATACGGGCGATGCAAAAGGCGACACCTACAACTCCATCGAAAACCTGACCGGTTCGGCCTTTGCCGACACGCTCACGGGCAACAACGGGGCAAACATCCTCAACGGTGGAAACGGCGCCGATCTGATCGTTGGAGGGCTGGGGAACGACACGCTGACAGGCGGCGCCGGTACCGACACGTTCTTCTTCAACGCCGCGCTGAACGGCAGCACCAATGTCGACACGATCACGGACTTCTCCGTCGCGGACGACACTTTCCGGCTGGAGAATACTGGCTTCTTCACCGCACTGACGGCAACCGGCACGCTCGCCAGCACCGCTTTCGTCGTCGGCGCTGCGGCCGCCGATGCGCTGGACCGCATCATCTACAACTCCAGCACGGGAATCGTGAGCTACGACAGCGACGGAACAGGTGCGAATGCGGCCATTGCATTCGCCAAGGTCACACCGCTCACGGCACTGACCAACCTGGATTTCTTCGTGGTGTAGCTGAGACCAAAACGCCCACCCTGTCGAATCCGGCAGGGTGGGCGCAGCGAAGCACAGCTTGGTGCTTGTGCCGATATCGAAAGTTGAGTCGCGCTCGTACCAGGCAAAGTAACCCCTAAGCGAAAGCGCACAGCCCCTTGCCGCATTTTGATGAAAGTCGAATTGGTCGAGGGTTTCTTAGAAAAAGTTATACTGCTCGCCTCGTTTGGGGAATTTAGCCCCGCTGCTCTAGGGAACAGCGGGGCCAGTCTGCGGATAAACAGACAAGGCAGAATATCCCCTACCCAGGGCGCGGGACGGATTTATTGAATCCGTCTCGCGTTCTGATTGTAGCAATTGCAAATTACCGGTCCATAGCCTGAATGCGTCGTTCCGTGGGTCCAGCCCTGGAGGCTTTTTTGAACTGTTTGCGAGTTGAGCGCTCTGTTTGAGTATGATGCAGACGAAGGCGAAGAGTTAAGACCTTGGAGTGTTCGGGGGCATCGTTTGTAGTCCTGGACCAGTCTTCTGGGGCAGATCGCCGAGTTGAAGGATCGTTCGACGATCCATCATCTTGGCAAGAAGACAAAGCCGAGCTTGGCTCTCGGAGAGCTTGGCGATCGCCAGTTCGAGGCGAGATGTCGGGTCCGATGTTGGGAGATGTGGAGCACCCGACTTCTCGCCGCCGGTCAGGTTTAAGGCGATGATGGTGCCGACGCATCTGATTTAACGTCGGTTTTCGTCGTGAACGCGTGCGGGAAGCGATCGAGCGCCTGACTTTTCTGCCCCCCTTTGGCGCTCGCCGCCGGGATATGGGCGCGCACGATCGTGGAATCGAACACCTGGATGAGATGTGCCGAACGGCTCATCGATGCCAGCGTCTCGAAGAAGTTTTCGAACAACCCCACCTTGCTCAGCCGGCCGACGCGCTCCAAACCGAGTTCCACGGTCCGATCAACTCCGGTACGGTCACCGGTGCAGCGTGAAGAAGTGAAGCGCCTTGCGGGAAGCGCCGGCCGTTCGACGCCTTGCGTCCACGCCGCGGCAGGCAGGCCCGGAATATTTTCAACATGGCCGCAATCCGCTTCGTCCCTCCGTGTCGACATGGCTTCCTATCTCCGGCTCAATCGGAAGCCCATGAAGCAGAACCGATTCCGCCCAAGAATCTCGAAGCTTCTGGGAGGTCCGCATGGACGACAAGGGCGCGGTCTCGGCGTCGGACCTTATTGCAAGCCGGATTGAACGAAGCCGTGGGAAGGCCAGGTGTTATAGGGATTGTGTCGGATCCGGCTGGACAAGCGATTTGAAGATTGGCTGCCGAACGCTGTATCTCCTGGCGGCGGGACGCACATTGGCGGCGTCAGCGAAGGCGCTGTGCTGGTGGTTCAACAGGCGCCACGCAACCGCCACTTCGAATCGCTCGGCTTGCCCCGTCTATTCCGGTGGTGTGGGAGGGGCGGCGCCGTGGAGGCGTTCCCTGTCCCGCTCAATCCCAAATCGAAATCGCAAGCTTGCGCCCTTTCATGGTCCGCAAGCTTGCGATCTCAAAACTTTAAGCTCCGATGATCGTCCCGCAAGATCAATGAATTGATGTTGTTCACCGGCGGACTCATGACGGCGTCACCGGGGGATCATCCCCAAGCGTGAATGCCGCGCGGCAAGCCTCTCATGCAGGCAGAGAATCTGCCCAAACGCTTCTTTCTCCGGGCCATCATGGGACGCTTCCGGCCGTATATGGCGGCCCTACCGACCTCAAGCCACCACGAAGTCAGCATATGAAAGGTTCAACCCGACCGTCAACGTGGCGAAGTGGATGCTGGCAGTCACGCCGGTGCCGTCCTCGTCGTAGAACAGTTTTCCCGTATCGCTCTCGTAGATGAGGCGATCGTCGGCATCACCGGCGAGGCCGGTCGTGTTGGCGCGGAAGGCGGAGGCAGCAAGCACGCCGGTCGCGGTCAGCGCGGTGAACACGCCGTTTTCCAGCTCGATGCGATCGTCCACCGTGCTGAAGTCGGTAATCGTATCGACGTTGTCGAGCCCGAGCGCGGACGAAAAGACGAACATGTCCTTGCCGGCGAGGCCCGTGAGCGTGTCGCCGCCGCCTTTGCCGTCGAGCCGATTGGCGCCGGCATTGCCGACGACTTGCTGGGCGATCTCATTGCCGGTCAGGTCGAAACTCGATGTGCCCGCGCCGCTGGTGGTGGCCAGCCATTCGACGAAGACGCCCGAGCCCAGTGTGTAGTCGGCATTGACCAGGGCGCGATCCGTCGCGCCTTGCGTCGGGCCCTCCACAATGGTCGTGGCGGCGCTGTAGATGAGATAGCTATCGCTGCCACCGAGGCCGCGCAGCACGTCGCCCGCGCCGGCGCCATCCTTCAGCGTGTTCGCGCCGGCGTTGCCGATGATCTCCTGCGCGAGCGCATTGCCGGTCAGGTTGATCGCACTGGTGCCGCCCTCGGAGGTCGTGCGCAGGGTTTCCACTGCGGCACTCGCAGCCATCGTGTAGCTGACGCTGGCGACAACAACGTCGCTGCCGGCTCCGGTGGCCTCGACAACAGAGTCTCCTGCGTTGTCGACGAAATAGGTGTCGTTGCCGGCACCGCCCGTCATGGTGTCGGCGCCGGCGCCACCGTTCAGGATGTTGTCACCGGAATTGCCGTTGATCACGTTGGCGAGCGTGTTGCCGGTGCCGTTGATGGCGGCGCTGCCCGTCAGCGTCAGGTTCTCGACATTGGCGCCAAGCGTGAAGCTGACCGCGCTCTGGACTGTGTCGGTTCCCGCACCCGCCGCCTCGATCGCCTGGTCGCCCGCGTCGTCCACGACATAGATATCGTTGCCGCTGCCGCCGGACATCTTGTCGGCGCCAGCACCGCCGTCCAGGGTATTGTTGCCGGAGTTGCCGGCGATCGTATTTCCAATTGCATTCCCAGTGGCGTTGATGGCGGCGCTGCCCGTCAAAGTCAGGTTCTCGAAATCGGCACCGAGCGCGAAGCTTATGGAGCTCTGGACAGTGTCTGTCCCAGCATTCGCCGCCTCGATCACCTGGTCTCCGGCGTCGTCTACGACATAGGTGTCATCGCCGCCGCCGCCCTCCATGATGTCGGCACCGGCGCCGCCGTTCAGGATGTTGTTGCCGGCATTTCCGATCAGCCTGTTGGCAAAGGCGTTGCCGGTGAGATTCAGGGCCGTCGTGCCGTTGACGTCCTTGGCGCTCAGGGTTTCGACGTATTGACCCGCCAGCAAGGCGTAGTTCACTGTTGCGTACACCGTGTCGTCGCCGGCGCCGGTTGTTTCGAACACCTGATCGCCGGCGCTGTCGACATAGTATTTGTCGTTCCCGTCAAGCCCGTAGAGCTTGTCATTGCCCGCACCGCCATCCAGCGTATTGGCGCCGGAATTGCCGACGAGCTTGTTGACAAGCTCATTGCCGGTGAGGTTCAGCGCATTCTTCGCGGCCGCATTGTGTGCGGATAGAGTCTCTACTTCCTGACCCGCGGCAAGGGTGTAGTTCACGGTCGTGTAAGCGATATCGTCGCCGTTTCCGGTCAATTCGATAATTTGATCGGCAGCATTGTCGACGTAGAATTTGTCGTTGCCCGCGCCGCCAAACATGGCATCGGTGCCGATGCCGCCGTCCAGCGTGTCCGCACCGATCCCACCGATCAGAATGTCGCTGCCGCCAAGCCCGTTGAGCTTGTCGTCGCCCCAGGCGCCGTCGAGCCGGTCGGGGTCCGGAGTGCCGTTGAACGTGTTGTTCACACCTGCGGTCACTCGCAGAGTCACGTTGAACGGGTCCAGATGCCCATGGCCGTCGTCCACCTGGAATCCGAGGCTGATATCCTGCGGCGCCACATCCGGGAACGAATAGGTGAGGGACTGGAACTCGGCCAGCGTCAGGCTTTGCCCGTTAGCGATGGCCACTCCGTTGAGGAGGACCTGGCCGAGACTCGGCAGGCTGGCGACGATGAATGTCTGGATATCCCCATTTGGATCGGCCTGAACCGACAGGTTCAACGGCGTATCGGTCGATGCACGCTCCATGGATACAATCTTGGTCGGCAGGAGACCTAACCCATCGTTGCCGTCGAGGACGGTGATCGTCAGCGGCTTGGAGAAGGTGAGCGCCGGATTGCCGGCGTCGGTCGCCGTCAACGTCAACGAGATCGTCGGTTCCGTTTCGAAATCCACTTTCTGGCCGGCCTTGAGATAGAGCCCGCCATCGTTTGCGTCGTAGAGGAACCGAGTGTCGCTGACGGTCACGGTGTTGTTTCGCATCAGCGGATCGACATCATTGTCGACGACTGCCAGCGTTGCCACCTTGGTGAGCGCTGCCGTTTCCTCCAGCAACCCGGTCAGGCCTTGGACCGTAATGTCCGTAGGCGCGGTGTTGGTGGGCGCGGTCTGCTGGACGGAAACCACGTGGTTGCCCATGCCGCCGAGATCGAGCGTCAGGATCTCGCCGGTCTGCGTGTAGCTCGCGCCCGTGACGGTCAGGCCGTAGCCGGGCAGGTTCTTCAGGTCGACGACCACTTTCCCTTCGCCGGCGATGGTGAAGCTGAGGCTGGTGCCGTCGCCGGTCAGGCCGACCAGCTTTGCGCGCTGACCGATCGAGGTGATATGCGTCACGTCGTCCTGCGCAGTGCCGAGCTCGATCTGGAAACTGCCGCCGTCAGCGTCGAGAAAGACGCTGTCCTCGTCATAGGCGTACCAGCCGGCGACGCTCTTGATCTTCTGCCCTCCGGCGAGTTCGTCGAGATCGAGCGAGAAGGTGCCGAGCGAATTCGCTTCCGGCGTCACCGTAGCGTTGATCGTGTTGCCCGACACGGAATACGAGAACGTCGTGTGATCGAAGGTTTCGATGCGCTGGGCGAGATCGGCAAGCGTCACGAACTCGGCGCCGGCCTGGAATGCGGCCTGGATGAAGCTCGTATACATCGCGAGCGTGTATTCCGATGCCGTCGGGAAATCGATCATCCACTCGGTCGGGCCGTAATCGTGCCAGGGCCATACTACAATCGGCATGTCCGAATTCTTCGACAGGGCGTTGAATTCGGAGAGCCATGCGGCCGCAGCCTGCTCCGGCGTCAGGTTCTGCCAGCCGACCAAGGTGAAGTCGAAGGACATGTTCGGCGCGAGGTAGACCTTGTCGTTCTCACCGGGGGTAAGATAACCGATAGCGCCTGGATAACCGGCGCCAACCAGGGAGGCGCCACCGCTGAGGTATTGGTAATATTGCAGGATCTCACTGGAGGTGGTGTGCGATTCCGGCATGCCGGGCACCGCTGCGCCATCGATCGTTATGCCGAGCTGTGTTTCGAGAATATGCCTCGATGTCTCGAACTGGAACTGGAACGTGGCCTCGAGCAGAGCCTTGTCCACGGTGTCCAGCGTGGTCGGATCGGCCACCAGCTTTGCGGCGGCAATCCGATTGTTGATCTCGGTCAGCGACATGTTGGCAAGCTGGTTGATGATCGCCTGACTGGCGTCCTCGCGCATGCCGTAGGGCGTGAAATTGCCGGGCCGATTGCCCGGCACGATGTTCGGATCGGCGTAGGCGGCCTTGATTTGATCCAGAACAGCCTGGGTCAAGGTGTCCGGGAACAACAGGTTGGTGTTTTCCGGATGCGAGACTGAATGTGAGCCGATCTCGTTGCCCATGGCCAGAATCTGGTCGTAGAAGGGCTTGGAAACGGTCCAGTTCGTCTGCTGGCCGTCTGCAGGGTAGAGGCCGATATCGGCATAGTAGGACCCGACGAAATTGTAGTCGGTCTTCCACTGCTGGAGGATGTTGACGAGCGACGCCAGAATGCCGCCGTTACTTCCGACATCCTCGGTTTCCATCGCCTGGTCGAGGTCGGTGCGGGAAGCCACGACTGACTCGTTTCGGGTCATGTGCAGCGAAAGCTGCGGCCCGTCATGGGCGTCCTCGGTCACCCAGTCGAGCGCCTTGCCGAGAAGGTTGTTGTCGGCAAGGAAGCCATCCGTCGCAAAGTGCACGTTGCGTCCGCCGGTAACGGTGCCGATCACGGCATTGTGGGCCGTGCCGCCATTCACCGTCTGCTCGGCGATGACCGTCGATGAGTTGCTGCCGAAGGCTTCGAAAAAGGAAGTTCCGACGCCACCCCCCTCGAAGCCGGTGTACGAGCGGATCAACTGGCCGTCGCCATAGCCGTCGGTGATCTGATGGTCTTCGGCGATGAGGTTGACGGTTCCGGTCGCACTGCCGTTCACGGTAACGCCGAGCAGGGATTGCATGCGTGCGTAGGCGTTGCCTGGCAGCGCGTTGCCCTCGGCATCGCTTGTCATGAAATTGCCGGCGCTGATCAGCGGGACATGATGATCGAAGACGAGGTCGTTCAGTACAGCTTCGATCTCGGCATAGTTTGCCGGCACGTTCTGGAACGACGGGAAGACGATCGCGTCATAGCCGGCCAGAGTCGAAAGATTAGCATTGGTCAGGTCGGCTTCGGACAGCACGTCGAAAGGAATACCGGCAGCCATGGCCTGGCTTTGCGCGGCCATGAAGAGCTGCGAATAGGCCGTCTCCGAAAAGTAGTTCTGGGCCGTCGTCGCGGAGTAGACGATGGCGATCTTGTAGCCGTCGCCGGCCGGCTGCGGGATCGACGCGGGGTCGGTCACGGTGAAAGGCTGGTTGGAATAGAATTCCGGCAAGAACTTTTGGTCGCTGATGTCGGCGAGCATCTGGACGGTGTTGACGCCGTTGCCAATCAGCGACTTCGCCAGTTCGAACTCGATCGACTTGCCGTCTACGGCGATCTTATAGTCGATGTTGCCGATGAAGGTCTGGCCGGCACTGCCGGAATACAGGCGGGCCACGCCGTCGCCGCCGATGTTGACGTTGAACTCGGCGCCGAGCGTATTGCCGAAGATCTGATACCCGGTAGAATTGTTCCCGTCCGTGTTGAACCAGAACGTCGTGCCGACATCGATATCGATCGCGCTCTTCACGCCGAACACGAAGGCGTCGTTAGCGAACTTTCCGTAGACCTCGTAGCCGGCCTGAACATTGGTGCCGTGGTCGAGCCGCTGCGACTGCGACCAGTCGTTCAGATTGCCATCGAATTGCGACGGAACTGAAGGATCGGTCAGCGAATAGTAGCCGCTTGCATAGGCTCCCGGCAAAAACTGGTGGTCGTTCACGTCGGCCAGTATGCCGAGCGACGTCACCGATGGACCGAGAAGCGACTTAGGCAACGCAATCTCGAGGGAGAGGTGGTCAGGGCTCAGGGCGTAGCTGATGTTGCTGACGAGCTGGCCGGTACCGCCGTTATAGAGATGCGGCACACCTGCAATATCGAAGTTGATATAGAATTCCGCGCCGCCATATAGATCGAACACCTGGTAGCCAGTCGTCGGATTTCCGTCCGTGTTGAGCCAGAACGTCGTGTTCGTGCCGATTGCCTCGCCTGAAAGCAGGGCGAGATAGAACGTGTCGCCTTCGACCCGCCCGTACATCTGATAGCCCGCGACTTGCGTGGCTGAAGTCTCCAGACGATCGTCCTGCGTCCAGTCTAGGAGCGATCCGTCGATTGCGATCGTCATGGTGATGACTCCTGTTCATAATCTGGTTTGAAAATGGCGTCAGACTGCGCCGGCTCTGCCGCCGCCGGCGGAGGCGCGAAGCCCCGCGCAAGAAGCAGCTTCAGAAAAGACAACCGTCCCGCGGAGCCGCCCGGCGGATGGTCTGCGACCAGGAAGTCGCAGGCACGGTCCTCCGGCAGGCCGACGCCGAGCTCCTGAAACGCGTACCCACAGGACCGGGTGTGGGAAGGAGCAGCGGTGGAGGCGTCGTGCGTCGTAAACGCCGCGGCCTCTCCTGCCGAAAGTAACGCCTTTACCGGCGCTGGTTGATACCCAATGCCCCACATATCCTCATTCCCGGAGAAGACACGGTCCCCGAAAGGCATGGATCAAGCGTCCATGCTCTAAGTGATTTTCCAACCGCAGCATTACTTTGGTTGTTCCCGGTCTTGGTTGACAACTGTCAACCAGGACAGAAAGGGGAAAGGTGATGCGGCGGTTGCCCAAGAACTAAAACCTACCGCGCCCATTCTGCCGGGCCGGTTTTGGCCAAATTCTTCGGTCTTCGTCTTGTCCGGCTACCAGCCCGACCGACGGCGAAGCCCTCGACCTTGACCCAAACCGGCCCGACATATTGAGCGCGACACACTTTAGGCCGGCCGATCACTGTCATGGTTCGCTGCCGATTGGATACGCCGCAGCCTGCCGCGCCAAGCTCACGACATTAGCCTTGCTGTTCCGCAGCAAAGCTGCGTTCCGGATGCTCACTCGACGGTCACCGACTTCGCCAGATTCCTGGGCTGGTCGACGTCCCTCCCAAGCTGCAGGGCGACATGGAAGGCAAGGAGTTGGAGCGGGACTGCGTAAAGGATCGGCGCGAGTGTCGATGCCACCTTCGGCATGATGAATTGTGCCGCAGCCTCTACGCCCGAACTCTCAATGCTGCGCCGGTCGCCGATCAGGATAACCTTGGCGCCCCGAGCGGCGACTTCCTGCAGATTGGATATGGTTTTGTCCAGCACGTCGTCGTTGGGCAGGAGCACCACCACGGGTACGTGCTGGTCGATCAACGCAATGGAGCCGTGCTTCAACTCGCCTGCCGCCAGGCCTTCCGCGTGTATGTACGAGATTTCCTTGAGCTTGAGGGCTCCTTCGAGCGCAAGGGGGAACGAGGTGCCCCGGCCCAGATAGAGGACGGTCGTGGCGCCGGCGATCTCGCCCGCGATCGCCTCGACCTCCCGCTCGCGCAGCAGAACCTCGCGGACCAGCCCCGGCAGCGCCGCGAACTCGTCGAGAAGGCTCGGCAGGTCGTCGGCCGCAACGGTTCCGCGTGCGCAGCCAGCATGCAGCGCGAGCGCCAGCAGAGCCGCGAGCTGGCAGGTGAATGCCTTGGTCGAGGCAACCCCGATTTCCGGACCGGCATGGATCGGGACGACCATTTCGCTTTCGCGCGCCATGCTCGATGTGCGCACGTTGAGCACGGAGCAGACATGTTGCGACCGGCTCTTGCCGAAGCGCAGGCAGGCCAGCGTGTCGGCTGTCTCGCCGGATTGCGAGATCAGCAGCATCAGCCCGTTTCTGGGCATCGGCGGTTCGCGGTAACGGAATTCCGATGCCACATCGATCTGGACCGGCAACTGGGCGATCTTCTCGAACCAGTATTTGGCGACAAGCCCGGCATAATAGGCCGTGCCACAGGCGGAGATCGTCACCTGCTCCAGCGTATGCCAGTCGAAAGGCGTTTCGAGCGGATTAAGGCGGCCGCCGGCAAAATCGACATAGGCGGCGATCGTCTTCGCGATGACCTCCGGCTGCTCGTGGATTTCCTTCGCCATAAAATGGCTGTAGTGGCCCTTTTCGACGAGCAGGGAGTCTGGTGTGAGAGCCTGCGACTTTCGCTGGACGGGCTGACCGGCAGTGTCCAGGAATTCCACCATTTCGTGATGGACGACTGCGACGTCGCCTTCTTCGAGATAGGTGACGGTCTCGGCAAGTGGAGCGAGCGCGAGCGCATCGGAACCCAGGAAAGCGCCGCCGGGGCCTTGTCCGACGGCGAGCGGCGACCCTCGGCGGGCTCCAATCAGAAGGTCGTTATGGCCCACGAACAGGAACACGAGCGCGAACGCACCGCGCAGGCCGGGAAGTACCGATAGAACCGCTTCCTTCGGCGAAAGCCCGGAGCGCATCTGCCGGCTCACCAGATGTGTCACCACCTCCGTATCCGTTTCGGATTCGAAGACGACCCCTTCCGCCTCGAGGCCGCGGCGGAGCTGCCGGAAATTTTCGATAATACCGTTGTGGACCACGGCCACCACGTCGCTCGCATGGGGATGCGCGTTGGTCTCTGTCGGCTTGCCATGCGTTGCCCAGCGCGTGTGGCCAATTCCGATGTAGCCTTCCAGCGGCGTCGTCCGCAGGGTTTCCTCAAGGCGCGCCAGTTTGCCCTCGGCGCGCCTGCGGGTCAGGCGCCCATCGTCCAAAGTGGCGATCCCAGCCGAATCGTAGCCGCGGTATTCCAGCCGCTTAAGCGCCAGGACGATCCTCGGCGTCACGGGTTCGCGCGAGACTATGCCGACAATGCCACACATGGCCCAATCTCCTTCAGTTTGGTTGTCGCGTGGAGGCTGAAGATGTCGCCTCATGGCCATTGGTGGCGGCATGACGCCTGACTGCCTCGTACCGTTCCCAGGCAAGCGCTTGCGAAACAATGTCTTTCAGATTGTCGAATCGCGGCCGCCAGTCGAGGTGGGATCGGATCTTGTCCGCCTTGGCAATCAGCGCCGCAGGATCGCCGGGACGCCGGCTGCCGAAGATGACCGGAAAGTCCACGCCCGAAACGCGCTTTACCGCGTCGAGCACCTCCAGGACGGAGTAGCCGCGGCCGTAGCCGCAATTCAGCAACAGATTGGTGCCCGTTTCGCGGAGATAAGAGAGCGCGCAGACATGCGCATCAGCCAGGTCGCTAACCTGAATGTAGTCGCGCACGCCGGTTCCGTCGGGCGTTGGCAAGTCGGTGCCGAAGACGGTTATCGAAGGCCGCAACCCCAGTGCAGCTTGGCATGCGACCTTGATCAGGTGGGTTGCATGTTCGGTGGATTGTCCTGCCCGCATCTGCGGATCCGCGCCGGCCACATTGAAATAGCGCAGGATCGCATATCTCAGTCCCGTGGCAGCCGCTGCATCGCCGAGCATCCATTCGCTCATCAGCTTTGAGCGGCCGTATGGATTGATGGGACCGGGAGCGACGTTCTCGTCCACCTCGACCACGTCCGGCTCGCCATAGACTGCGGCGGTCGAAGAGAAGATGAATCGCTTGACGCCGTGAAGGACTGCCGTCTCGATCAGAGACCGGGTCTTGACGGTGTTGGCCTCGTAATAGCTGAGAGGCATGCGTACGGAATCCGGGACGACGGTCCGTGCCGCGAAGTGGGCTATTTCGGTGATGTCGTGATGCCGGATGATCCTTGCCACCATGTCGGAATCGGCGACGTCACCGTCGTAGAAGGGAGTCTCGGCAGGCACGGCCGACCTGAAGCCGGTCGAGAGATCGTCGAGCACGACCACCTGCTCGCCCTTGTCCAGCATGCCGAGGACCATATGGCTTCCGATATAGCCGGCCCCACCACTGATCAGCACTGTCAATTGCGTGCTCCAAAAAGAGAGAAATTAGAGCCAATGCATAGCAATGGCCGAGATGTTCATTCATCTGGCTCTAAGGTTTTTCAAGTATATCCAGTTGAAGTCCGGTTTCCTTGATATTCATCAACGCTTCCGAATGTGGATTTTTGGCGCAAACAGCTTGGGGATCAGAGGATGCTCCCCTGACGGGGCGGCACACTGTCCCCGGCGTTGGTAGAAGTGCTTTTGGAGAAAAATCGTAGACTTTGGCCAACAGGTCCGGACAATCTTACTCGACCTTCCGGTGTAGATCTGCCGGGGCAACTCTGCCGGCCGCTTGCGCGCCCGCGGGTTTTCAATCACACGACAGGTCCCTGAGCCAGGGCCTGAACCAGTACTTGTCCCTGATAGGCGACGAACACGGCACCGTTGAAGGCCACGCTTCGACCGCCACCGGGTCGCGGTCCATCTTCTCGTGGTCGTTCAGGTCCTCGTAGCGGAACGCAATGACGACCGCCGTCGGCTCGCGCAAAGTCTTCAATCTCGTGTCGAATCCAGGTCCTGATCGCGCCATCCATGAAACGACTGCCAAGACAGTCGACCAGACCGCCGGCGCAAACCATCAATCCAGCAGAAGTGCACCGGCATCTGAGGAAATAGTTCCCTGAATGCCAGTGCACTTCAACTGAGATTTCGAGGCTAGTCGCGCGATCCGCGCAAATGCCTGTAGATGCCCGCGATGTCGGAGATGCCGAACTCGTGAGGCGTATAGGCGATAAGCAGCCCCTTGGACGTCAGGCGCTTCAGCGATCGCACGACCGTTTCCACAGTCAGTCCGAGGTAGCTGGCGATATCGGCCCTGGACATTTCCAGATGCACGCGGGAGCCGTTGGTCAATCCGGGATTGGTGCGCCGGCCTATCTCGATGATGAAGTTGGCGACGCTTTCGTCGGCCGACAGGTGCAGCCGGCGCAAGGTCTGGAATTGCATCGTCCACGGCTCGCTGTGCAGGCAGGTCAGATATTTCTCCTGCATCTCGTCCTGAAGCTGGTTGGCCTCGACATCCTGCCAACTGCGCCGGCGATAGAGACAGTCCGACAGGGCTTCCGCCGAGCAGAGATATCTGCCTCTGTGGGACATGTTGAAGACTTCGCCTGCAAGAGCGAATCCACATATCACGCGATGTTCGTCGGACATGAAGCGATAGAAAGCGACCGTGCCCCTCACTAGATGAAAGACATTGTCTCCCTCATCGTCTTCGAAAAAGAGCGAGTTGCCGGCACGCAATTGCAACAGCGGCTTCGCACCCGCCGACCGGAGCGCGTGCACGGAACCCTGCAGCACCACATGTTCCGCGATCGATGGAAAATATTTTGAATTACTGAAAGTATGCACTACATCACCCGTCACCGCGTCTGCTCGACGCGGTGTCCCCAGCTACCCATTAACCCCACGGTAACATTACTTTGCTATGGCATCGCTTGAAAATTGCTATTTTATTCATAAGAGATACTGAAAATTCGGTAGGAAATTGCACTGCATCTAAACAGTTCGCTTAGCCTAAATTGGTAAGGGCACAGTTTTTCTGACGCGCGGAACGGATGCACTCACGCGCCAGTGGGCGCGATGGCAAAGTGAATAAAAGCAGAGCTGTTCGCCTTGGTTCGCGATGTCGCGGAAGGCGGCTTCGCGATTTAACGACGCCGGTTAGCGGCCCCATTCTTGTCCGAAAAGAACAGGGCGGCCTGCGTCCGATTCTGGAGCCCGAGTTTCTGCAGGATCGAACGAACATAGACGCGTACGGTTGTATCGTTGATCCCGAGTTCCCGGGCGATCATCTTGTTGCTCTGCCCCTCCGTCAGAAAGTTCACGACCTCCGTTTCGCGATGGGTAAGTCCGAACTCGGCAATGAGATCAGGAGTAGAAGCGTCGGGAGTCACGGCCTTGCACAGGGCGAGGATATCTGCCGGAAGAATGACCAAACCGGTCCGCATCGCCCTGGCGGTCATAGCGATCTCCTGGGCGGTGCTCGATGAGGGTAGGATCGCGCCGACTGCCCCGATGACAGGAATGAGGTCGGCAAGGACAGTGTCCTCGTGGGTCATGACAGCGACCCTTTGCAGGAATCGCTCGTGAGTTGCACCAAACTGCAACAGGGACGCGACCTCCGCCTGGGGCGACTGCATGTCGTACAGGACAACGTCAGCGTCCGTTACCGGGAGGTTTATACCGCCAAGATTCGGGCTTCTGACCACTATGTCGAAGTGCTCCCGAACAGCCTCGTCGAGGGCAGCCACAACAAGCGCGCTTGGGCTGACGATAGTCGCCGTCGCCATTTTTTCCTCTAACAACCCGTAATATAATACACTACAACTCGTCCACTGCGAAACGAATAGTTTGATAACCTTAAAGTCGAGCGCTCGGCAGCAAAACGAGCACGAAATAAGTACAAGCCCCGCACTCGCTTGGGGAATTATCCGTTCCCACCTAGGGTTGAATTCGAAAGGTGGATGTAAACTTTGTTCGGATCGCTTTGCCGAAGCGTATATTTTTCCCTGCCATGCCTGTTCCCGGAATTCCCGCCCAAGTTTTTCTGTCCGTGATGATCGAATTCCATCCACGAATTCAACTACGGACCGACGGGGCCGGCGCAGTTGACGTTTGTCAACCAATGGGCGAGCGCGCTTGGTAAAGAATGATTTAACAACAGACATATCAGATCGGAACTGGAACGATGCAGATCCAGTTTTCAAGAATAGCGAGACTTCACAGGTACTTCTCCAGATGGGCGTGGTTCGGGACGCTGGAGATGACCGCTCTGCTTTTCGCGATGGCCGCTGTCGATCACGCTCATTGGCTTCCGTTCAGACTGACACAACTACAGCCGCATCCGTACTGGATTCCGGTGGTTCTGGCCGCATCCTGCTACGGTCGGCCAGCCGGGTATTTCGTCGCAATCTGCGCTACCATCCTCGACTGGTTCCAATTTGCCGATCATCCGGACTTCTATGATTTTCTGGTGGCGAGTTCCAGGAACGCCATTCTCTGGCTGATTGCCGCTGCCGTGCTTGGCCGCTTCCGCGAGCGGCAGGTAGAGCGCCGAAGAGAGGCCGAAGAAGCTCGCGACCAGCGCACGGAAGAAGCGCGTGTCCTGGCCGAGCGGTGCCGTGCGCTTGCGCGGGAGGCGGCCGATCTCGAGCGCCGCATCGCTTCTTCCGGCGCATCGGCCGCCGGCTCTGTCCTGGAAGTCTTCCAGAAGGTGCTGCGGCTTTCCGGTGAGCGAAGCATCGATGGTTACAAACAGGCGCTTCATCTGCTGATCGGCGCCAAGGAAATAGACATCTATGTCCCGGACGGGTCTGGCTGGATTGCCCTGCCGGACTCGGGGGAGATCGTCCCGGAGGTCGTGCCTGGAGAGGTTTGCGACGCCGTCGCATCATCAGCCAACGTGCTTTCCTCTCTCCGTCCCGCCGATGCCGAGTTGCTGAATGGATATGGGGCGATGGCCGCCTGTGTCCGGGGCAAGGACGGCCGGCCGGTCGGCGTGGTCTTCATCGGCGAGGTCGACCCTGCCTGCATGACCAGCGCGGGAGAGGCAGCAATTTCACTCGGAAATTTCATCCTCGGCTCCCGCTATCTCGAGACAGAGACGCCTGTTCTGGAGGAAAGCCGTACACATCCGAAGATTCAATTGAAGGTCGTGAACAGTGAAGGCGCGAGGGGCCAATCGCAGTCATGAATATTCAGGGGAACAGTGAAATCAAACTCCCGCAAGCACGCGGGTCTATCTTCATACTCGTAGGCGCCGTCCTGGCGTCGGCGTCCGCTGATATCCTGCTGATCGCGGCCGGTTTGCAGAATTTGGCGCCGCTGCCGGTCCTCCTGGCACTGCATATAGGCATCGCGCCTTTCATCTGGCTGGCCACCCGGAATTGCGATCCAACCCTGTCTGCCATGGCCGTCATCGCCAACCTTGCTATGGGGCCGGTAGGCGCGTTGGGAACGCTGCTGCTTTGCGCTTCTCTGGCCGGCAGCAAGTCTCCCGCGAGTTCGCTGGCAGACTGGCACAGCAAACTTGCGAAACCGTCCCAGGTCGACCTGTCCCAGCGGCTTTCGCAGGCGATCAGCGAAGGCCGTATGCTCGAACCGGGCGCTACCAACCCTGCGAGTTTTCAGGACGTCTCCCAATACGGATCGATTGCGCAGCGCCAGACGATGCTGGGGCTGGTTTCCCAGCGGTTCGATCCGGGCTTCAGCGAGATTCTGCGGCAAGAGTTGAGGAGCGAAGAGGCCGCCGTCAGGGTGTCGGCGGCGGCAGTCTTTTCCAAATTGCGCGACAAGAACCGGCTGCAGATGGGAGCCGGCAAGCCGCTGCCGGATGTGCTGACTCCCAAGGAGGCGCAAGATCGAGGAATTGCCCTGGCGCGCGGCGTCAAAAGCGGGTTGCTCGACCCTGCGGATCTCACCGCCGCACGTAATAAAAGCCTTGACCTGCTCCAGCGCGCCCGTCCTCGCGCGACAGACGCCGACGAACTGGAAGAGGTGATTTGCACTTTGCTGTTTGAAGCAGGGCATCACGACGCGTTGCAGGAGCGCCTGACGGCAATTGACACCGGACAGTCTGCAGTCCTTCGCAGTCTGCATGCGCGCCTGCTGATGAAGGCCGGACGGATGACGGAAGCGGCTGAGGTGATCCGGCGCCGCCAGGGGAACTCGGTGCGGCTGAACCTGTCGCGGCGTGCGGAGGGCGACCACGCGTTATTGTCCCTTGGGCATGGAGACGGACAATGACGGCCGTTGGCATACCTGCGTTCGACCGAATCCCGGGGCAGGAGACTGACGTCTGCCTGATCGTGGAAGGGTGCTACCCGCACATTACCGGCGGCGTTTCTTCCTGGCTCGACTGGCTGATGCGCAATCTGCCGCAATGCAGCTTCTCCGTCGTATCGCTGGTTTCGGGTGACGAGGTGAGGGCGAGCAAATATACTTTCCCGCCAAATCTGCTGCGCTTTGCCGAGATCAATCTGAAAGGGCCGCCGAAAAAGGCGTTCGCAGGTCATTTTAAAGCGAACGCCGAACTGGCGGAAGCCTTCGCCGAACAGCTTACCCGGTTGCTCCAGCAGGGTGGCGCCGACGTGCTTGGCGAGGTGCTTTCTATTCTGGATCGCTTTCCGCGCTGCCCGACATACCATAACCTGACCCGCTCCGAATTCGCGTGGCAGGTTGTCTGCAGCATGTACCGGCGGATGATGCCGGAAGCATCGTTCATCGACTATTTCTGGGCGTGGCAATCTCTGGTGGGCGGCCTCTTCTCGACGCTCTTGTTCCCTCTGCCTCCAGCCCGGAACTACCACGCAATCTCCACCGGCTATGCGGGGTTGCTGGCAGCCCGGGCGGCGGTCGAAAGGGGCGCGCGTGCGATCGTTACCGAGCACGGCATCTATACCAATGAACGCCGCATCGAAATCCTGACCGCGGATTGGATCGAAGACACGATTGACAACGGCCTGGCGGTCGAGAACAGGCGCAAGGATCTGCGCGATCTCTGGATCGATACTTTCGAGAGCTATGCGCGGACCTGCTACGATGCCTGCGAGAAGATCACCACCCTCTACAGCGACAACCAGAAGCTTCAACTCGACATGGGCGCCGAGTATGGCAAGCTGACGGTCATCCCGAATGGCATCGACCTTAAGCGCTTCGGCTCGCTGACACCGGAGCCGACGGCCCGGCCGACGGTGGCCTTGATCGGGCGCGTCGTTCCGATCAAGGACGTCAAGACCTTCATAGCTTCGGCCCAGGCCGTGCGTGACGCCGTTCCTGACGTGTGCCTTCTGGTCCTCGGGCCGCTCGATGAGGACAAGGAATACGCCGACGAATGCCGGGCCATGATCGAGGACATGGACCTCGAGGAGACGGTCGTCCTGGCCGGCCGGGTCAATGTCCTCGAGTGGCTGCCGAAGATTCAAGTCATGGTGCTGAGCAGCCTCAGCGAAGCGCAGCCCCTTACCGTACTCGAAGCAGGCGCCGCGGGAATCCCCTGCGTGACCACCAACGTAGGCTCCTGCCGCGAGATCCTGCACGGAACGGCGGACGAGAATCCCGCCTTTGGCATGGGCGGAATCGTCACCGATGTTGTTGCCCCGGACCAGATTGCGGAGGGCGTGATCAAGCTGCTGCGCGACGACCAATTGCGGCGTCAAATGGGGGAGAACCTGCGGGCGCGCGTACACAATCTCTATTCCTCGGAACTCTCCCGCGACGCCTACGCAAGGCTCTACGGACAGGCTGAGGGCCGGGAGGCGGCAAGATGGCAGGCATAGGCTTCGTTCTTCGGGAGCTGGACCGGCGGGATACGATTACGGGATCGATCTCCTCGGCAGGTCACGGAATGATCGTCGCGGCCGGCCCGTGGCTCTTCACGGTCGTGTCGCTCGCCCTCATTCATCGCGGCACTTCGACGGCGCTGACGTCGGATGAGAGCTATGGCTTCCGAAGCCTCGTCATGTACGCCTTCGCCATATCGCTCCTGGCGACGGCGCCTTTCGTCAACGTCGCTATCCGGCTCGCCTCCGATGACATCTATCGGCAAACCTTCACCAGCGTCAGGGCTCGCTTCCTGGCGGCGTTGTTTGTCGGCAGCCTGGCTTCGGCGGCGGCGGCGCTGGCCATTCACATCTTAATCTTCGGGCTCAAGGGCAATGATCTTGTCCTTGCAGTCTGTTCAACCGCGATCGTCGCGCTGATCTGGCCGACATTGGCCTTCTGCGGTGCTGTTCGCGACTACAAGGGCATCACGACCGGCTTCAGCGTCGGCATGCTGGTTTCGATTCTTGGCACGATCTGGATCGCGCGCCAGGGTTTTGGCGCCGCGGCCATGATCGGCATGTTCCTGCTCGGCTTGGCGATCGTGTTTTTCGCCCTTGCCAGCCGCATCCTGCTCGCCTTCCCCGATCAGGTAGGAGGACTGGCAACGAATTTACTGGAACTGGTAACGGGCTTGCGCCAGCACTGGATGCTCGCCGCAGGCTCTCTCTTCGCCATCGCGGCCATATGGGCCGACAAATGGATCATGTGGGTCGGGCCCGACCAGGTGGTCCTGTCCAACGGGCTGTTCAGCGCGCCTGCCTATGACGGAGCGATGTTCCTGGCCTATCTCGTCATGATCCCGGCCCTCGGCCTGTTCGTGACGGCAATTGAAACAACCTTCTTCGAGGACAGCCGGCGTCTCTTCGACGCGATCCAGGGCCAGGCCCCGCTCGGGCGTATCGAACGGTATGCGCGTGACCTCGAGAAGCAGACCTACCGCATGGTCTACCGCGTCCTGATGACGCTGGCTGCCTTCTGCGCGGTGTCCATCCTGCTGTCGCCAGTGCTCGTTCCGATCGTCGGGCTGCAGTATCATCAGCTCGGCATTTTCCGGCTGGGAATCCTGGCGGTCTTCTTCCAGTTCATGTTCGTGGCGGCCACGTCGATCGTGCTGTTTCTCGACCGTCAGGCGAGATTCCTGACGCTTCAGCTCATCTTCTTCGCCACACAGGTCGGCTTCACGCTCATGACCATCATCCTTGGCCAGGAATATTTCGGCTACGGGCATCTTCTGGCCTGTGCCTTCAGCGCCTTCCTCGCCATGGCCGTCCTCGACCGGACACTCGGCAATGTCGTGTTCCTCTCTTTCGCCACTGCTTTCCGGCGGCCAAACGGCGCCACTATCCCCGCTACGGCAAGGAAGAAAGTGGCCAATAATCCCATCAGGCTTGAAGAAGAAGTAGTGCCCGTATTGCCAGTCCTGCAGTCTGGTCCGCTCCTGCGGCCATAACGAACCTTGGAGGATTCAACATGACTACCGTATCGAAAAATTTCAAAACTCAACTTTCGGCTTCAACTTCCATATGCGCCGCTGCTGCGGCGGCGTTGCTGCTGTTCTGTCCCCCAGCTCGCGCGGCGGAACCGCAGGCTGCCCCGGTCGAAGGCACGGTCGCTTCCGACACGGTCGGCGCGATCACACCGACCACGAGGGGAACTGGCGTTGGGGAATCAGCCGCCAAAGCTGTCTCGGGCGAGGAACTCATGATCGGCGACAAGGTCCGGGTGAGCTTCTTCGAGCAGTTCGACCTGGGACAGGGGGCCGATGCAGGGCTAACCACCGACGCCAGGACGTTCTATCAGCGGCTCGACCTGACAGGCGAGCATGTGGTCGGCGCGGACGGCGAGATCAGCATTCCACTGCTCGGCCGCTTCAAGGTGGCTCAGGAAACACCCGAAGAAGCGAGCGCCAAGATCATCCAGGCCTATGACGAAATCATGGGCCGAACAGGCCAGGTCGATATAGCCATACTGGAGCGCAAACCGGTGTTCGTGACCGGGATCGTCAAGGCGCCGGGCTCCTTCCGCTTCGAGCCCGGCATGGTGGTGCTCCAGGTCATCGCCCTGGCCGGCGGCTATGACCGGGGCGCCGAGGCGGCGGCCCGTCTCCTCGAAGCGCAGCGCGAGCGCGAGCGCCACGCCCAGGCGGTCGACCGTCTGCAGTGGCTGATCGCCAAGCGCACCCGCCTCATGCAGCAACACGATGCGACGGGGAACGGCGTACCGGAGAAGCAGACGAACGCAAACGACGGCGAGGACATCAACAAGGCGATGGAGGGGGAGTTACGCCTTCTGGATGCGGAACTGGCTGCAAATTCGGGAGCCGACGGTCTTCAGAAGGCAAGGCTTGCCTACGCCCATGGCCAGGTGGAGACACTCAAGACACTCATGGATCGGCTGGGACGGCAGATCGACGTACGATCCGAAAGGCTGCGGGTTCTGCAAACGGTGCAGGGACGTGGTTTCTCGACGCTCGAAACCCTCTGGAATGCCCAGAAGGACGTGAGCGATCTTCAAATGCAGCATGAACGTCTCGTCGCCGAATTCGCGTCCGCCAAACACAACGTGGTCCAGGCGGAAGCCGAAGGCGAAAAGCTGGTAACGGATCGCCGCGTGCAGATCGAGCGCGAGCTGGCCGATATCGAAGAGGAGATCAATCAGCAGCAGACCATCGTCGACGCGTCCGAAAAGATGATCGCGGCGCTCGAGACGGCCACCTCTGGTGCCAGGATGGGCGAGCCGCTGCGTGTGAGCATACTGCGCCGCACGCCCGGCAAGACCGAAATCATGAAGGCCGAGGAGACGACGGATTTGTTCCCGGGCGACGTCGTGAAGGTCGAGGTCGTGTCGGGAAGCGACGCGGCGATCGAATCAGCCAGCGCGCTCTGACACCGTGATGACGCAGCTCCGACATATGCTGAACTTGACGCGGCGGGCAGTCCTGGCCGGGCTGCTCCTCCCCGTGGGGTTGGCGCGGAGCGGCGACGCCTCCATGCGTGCCCTTCCTGCAGCCAGGCAGAAATCACGCGACGCGTTGATGAAGGTCACCCATTGGGGCTGCCAGTATCAGAACGTCGACCTGGAGGCCGTGGCCCGATCCGATCTCGACCTGATCGTCCTCGATCCCAGTCTCAATGACGATCTCGGCCGCTTCGTTACCCAGAGGGAGTGCCGGTCGATCCAGAAGCGAAGCGACGGTTCCCGGCGCGTCGTACTTGGTTATCTCTGCGTCGGCGAGGTCGGTACCAACCGCTGGTACTGGCCCTCGGCCTGGCGCAAGAACGTGCCCGACTGGGTAGGACCGGAAAACCCGAACTGGGCCGGCGCACGCAGCGTCCAATACTGGAACGCGGGGTGGCAGGACCTGGTGTTCGCCGGCAGCGACTCCATGCTGGATCGCATCATGGATGTCGGGTTCGACGGGGTATTCCTGGATCGCGTCGACGGCTACGGCGATTGGGGGATGAAGCCGGAGGCGCTGGACGCGATGGCCGAGCTGGTCGCCAGCCTCGGAGAAAAAGCGCGCAAGCGCGATCCGTCGTTTATCTTGATGACTCAGAATGCCGAGCACATCCTTCATCACGCCAATCTGGTCGAGGCCATCGACGCGCACAGCAAGGAAAGCCTGCTCACCGGCCTTTCCGGGCCGGACACATTGAACCGGCAGGAAGACGTCGACTGGAGCCTTGGATATCTGCAGCCCCTGCAGGGACTGGGCATTCCAACATTCGCCACCGAATACATAACGAAGCCCGAGCTACGGACCGAGACCGCGCAGCGCCTGACCGAGCTCGGCTTCAAGCCTTTCTTCGGCACGCTCGGGCTGGACCGTCTGCCCGGCCAGGATGCGACCTCCAGGACTTGACGCGAGCATGGCAAACTCCCTTCGCATAGCTGTTTTCGGTCTCGCGTTCAGGAGCGTGCAACTGGCCTTGCTCGTTGTTGCCGGCTTGCTGATGGTCCAGGGAACGGCCGCCGCGGAGGCGGTCAACCGCCGCATTCTCGTGGTCTATGACAGCACCTTCGAAACGACGTCGGCTGCGACGCTCGTCCATTCGAAGGCGGAGATGCCGCTCAACCATCTCGGCTATATCCTGGACTACGTCGATGCGACCAAACCCCTGCCGGACCCGGAAAGCCTGTCGGGCTATGCCGCGGTCTTTACCTGGTTCACGTATGACGTAAGCCGCCCAGGTGAATATATGGCCTGGGCAAGGCGGGCCGCCGGAAGGGGTGTTCCCTTCATCATCTTCGGCCAGGCGGGTGCACCGGCCACGCCTCGGTACCTGTCATCGATCAACAAGCTGCTCGGCCCTATGGGCATCGCCTATACGACCAATTTCGTCGAAGCGACGGGCGGGACGAGCGTGCTGGTCAGCGACGCTTCGGCAATCGGATACGAGCGTCCGCTGGGAGCCATATTCCCGAGCTATCCGATTATCCGCCGCGTAGCGGCGCATGCGGGGGTGCTGCTCGAAGTCCAGGCGCCGGAGCGCGAGCGGCAGGTTCGCAGCGCGCTCGTGACGGCAGGCCCGAAAGGCGCGTTCATTCCATCGGGTTTCAATCTTTATGTCGATCCCTCGCACGGCCGGACGCAGTGGATCGTCAATCCCTTCACGATTTTCAGGAAAGTGCTCGGCGCCAGCCCCTTTCCGGTCCCGGACACGACAACCGTGTCGGGACGCCGCCTCTACTTCAGCCATGTGGACGGGGAGGGATGGAACGACGACGTCGAAATGGACCGCTATCGCAAATCGAAGGCGCTCGCGGCGGAAGTCATGGCCAAGGAATTCATCGAGCCTTATCCAGACCTGCCCGTCACGGTCGGGCTGATCGCGTCCGATCTCGATCCCGCCTTCGGAGACGGCGAACGGGCGGCCGCGGCGGCGCGCCACATCCTATCGCTTCCCCAGGTGGAGGTGGCGAGTCATTCGGCTACAAGTCCTTTGGTGTGGTCCTTCTATGAGAACTACAGCCGCGCCGAAGAGGAGAGGCTGATGGCCGGCACGTCGGACGCCGGCGGCTCCGACAACTGGCTGAGCGCCGTGGGAGTGGCGTTCGGCATCGTCCAGACGACCTCCGACATCGAGCGCAACCGCGCGCTGTACCTTTCGGGTGAGCGCGCGCTGCCTCGCGCCTATCTGCGCGATCCCTTCTCGCTCGGGACGGAGGTGCTGGGTGCCGCCAAAACGGCAAACGGGCTCGCTCCCGAAGGCAAGCAGGCGACGGTCTATACCTGGACCGGCGATGCCATGCCGTTCGAGGCGGCCGTGAAGGCGTCGCGGCTCGCCGGACTCCGCAATATCAATGGCGGCGGCTCCCGCTTCGACACCGATCATCCATCGATGAGTTATGTGACCCCGATCGGACGGCAGGTTGGGGCCGAGCGCCAGATCTATGCCGTCGACGCCTCCGACAGCGGCTTTGTCGACGACACCAAAGCAAACTTCGGTGCATTCTCGGCACTCAAGGCCACGCTGGAAGCGACGGAAAGCCCGGTCCGGCTGAAAGGTGTCGATCTTTATTATCATGCCTTCGCCGCGAAGACGCCGGCATCGCTGAAAGCGGTGCGCGGCCATCTCGACTGGGCGCGCGGAGCCGATCTCGCGCCCATCACCGCGTCCCAGTATGCGGCGATCGCCGACGGGTTCTTCTCGACTCGCCTGGAGCAGGCCGGCCCAGCCAGGTGGCTGGTTTCCAACCGGGATGGACTGCAAACGGTGCGTTTCGACAATGTCGCCGGCCGATCGGTCGACATTGGCAACAGTACCGGAGTGGTCGGCAGCACGCGCTACCAAGGCTCGATCTATGTGGCGCTCGACGCAGCGGTTCCGCAAGCGCTGGTTTCGCTACGGCCCGCACAAGCCGTGGACGACACGGTGGCGGACGCGACCCTCGCTCAACTCGACGAAGCGAACTGGATGGTGCGCGATGTCGAACGCGAGACGTGCCGGCTGAGCTATTCCGCCAGGGGATACGGCGCCCCACAGTTCTTGTGGAAGGACATCGCGCAGGGTGGCTACCACATCGAGGCCAAGTTTGGCACCGACGTGGTGTGGCAGGCCGAAGTGACTGTCGATGGCGACGAAACTCTGAAAATCGAGCCTCCCGGGCTCGGAATGGGCCCCTTGGACTTCACCGTAAGTTGCGTGAAGCCTTCGCCGGAGAAGGCGTCATGAACAGGCTACCGGTCATCGCTTCTTTTGTCTGCGCAATGGGCGCCGCGGTCGGCGGCTACTTCATGGTCCCGGGCGAGGGCGAGCGGCTCGCCATGCTGGTGCGTGACGGCCAGGGCGAAATAGCGCTGGAAAAGGCCAACGATCTGTTCGCACGCGGCGTCCGCGATCCGGCACTGCTTCTCCAGGCATTCTTTCTCAACCAGCGCGCCGGCGAATACGACCGCGCCTCCGAGATCCTCGACGCCTATCTGAAACAGCGTCCCGACGACGCCGTGACGTGGCGGGCGCTGGCCGAGGCCTTCGAGGCGTCCGGACAGTCCGAGCAACTCCGGAACGCGCTCGAGAATGTCGTCAGACTGACACGCGATTCGGCCTCAGCCAGCCAGCTCTCGGCCATCTATCGTCTCCGCGGCGACGATGAAAACGAACTGCGCGTGCTCGGCATGCCGGAGGCAGCGGGCCTCGCCGAGGCCGATGCGATCCGGCTTGCCCATCTGCTCGCGGTGCGGGGCCGATCGTCCGAGGTGGCCGGCATCCTGGGACCCCTTGACGGCAAGGCGCCGGGACTTTCCGATGAGGGCCGCATCCAGCTCTTTACGGCGCTGCTCGACCGGGGGGAATTTACCAAGGCCGTGGACCGGGCGCTCGTATGGCAGAAGGACAAGAAGCGCCTGGCACTGCAGGACGTCTTCGTCGGCTATCTGCTGCGCACGGGCGCCGACGAGGAGGCTCTCCGGCTTGCGACCAGCCGGGAATCCATCGACGACGCGAAGTTGATGGCGCGCGTTGCCCAGCTCCTCTCCGACAACGGCCGGTATGACCTCGTCGAGCGGGTCGTGCGGGAATGGCTTGCCTATGCCCAGAAGCTGCCGGTCGACCAGCTTGACGCCTACCTTGCGGAGGTTGTCAACATTGCCCGCGCCAAGGGGGCGGGCAACAGGCTCTTTGGCGATTTGCTCACGACCATGGCGCGACATGGTTCTCCCGAGGTCGAGGCGAGCTTTGCCCAGACCATGTACGATCAGTTGGGTTACGTGGGCATCGCACCGTTCCGCTATGCCATCGGCCCGCGCGTCCTGCTGATCAGGCCGGTTTTCGCGGCGCGCCTGTTTACCGTGGAGCGGAATGCGCTGGCGGCGCGCCGCTTCCTGATGGCCACCTACTTGCCCGACCAGCAGGCGAAGGCGCGGTTCGAATGGCTCGCCATGGCACAGGAGATGCTGTCTCCGCAGGAACTGGGCTCCGAGCTCGCGCGCCGCGCCCAGGCGGGAGCCATTCCGCCGGAGATGAAGCGGGCGATCCTGGACGCCATGCCGCGCGATGGCTCGCGGCAGCAGACCATGGCGGTCTGGCAGTCGTTTTTCGACACCGGCAAGCCGAATTTCGAGGCGTTGCCGAAACCGAACGGACCGAGAATAAACTGACGCGAAAGCCTGATGAAGGCGTTTTTCAATTCCCATTTTGGTCTTGATGTACCAAATCGGGAAAAAAGGATTGCTTTCAAGCCGCCAAGAACGAATTGCGCCTCGATCACAATAAAACCCGTTCAAGCCATGGCTGGCATCGCCACGTCTCGCGGGTCATACTCGACTTCGCGATGATGGTCGCGACCTGCCGTCGCGCAAATGCGTGTTCTGCGAACCCAAAAAACGATATGCAGACCAAAACGCTGGAGCGACAAATGATCTGCTGGTCGATCCAGGAAATCCGACGGATTGCGATATGCCTCGCGCGCCGGCGCATCATCGCGCAGCTAGATCGCGCGCTTTGTCAAATAGGGCGAAACGGTTGGCGGCCGCCCGTCGTTGACGCCGGGGCCATACACCGATAAATCCTAAAAGCGCCAATAATTGCAGCAGCATAGCAGCTTATGCTGGCGGAGAGAGCGGGAAACTCTCTCCCATCATGCTAGACCCCTTGTATCCCTTGACTTTCAGGCACTCTAGGCCGATCTCTGGGGCACCAACGTGGGGCACCGGGGGTCGAAATGGCAAGCCAAACGCAATTCCTTGAGTGGCACGGACAGCAATGGCGTGTTCGCGTTAAGGTCCCCGCCAAGCTCCGCTCCGTCATTGGTCGCGGCAAGCTCATTGTGCCCTTGCATACGGCCAACCTCAAGGAAGCCAACGAGCGCAAATGGGCGCAAGTGCACCGGCTCAAGGCAATCATCGCCACCGCCGACCGCGCTGTCACCGCCAAAGACCCCATTGAGGCAGAAGCCCTATTGCATCGGCTCAGCGCAAGCGATGAGGGCACCGTCTATGCAATCGGCCTCCGGGCGGAGCAAATCGAACAGGCTCAGGGTTTGGCTGCGGCGACGGCGTTTGCAGACTTGGCGAGTGGCAGGGTGACCCCGTTAGACCACCATCAGGCCGATTTCGTGAGCCACCAAGCCTACCGGATGAAATCGGAGGGCGACTTCACACGGGCATTGGGTTGGCTCTCCGCTTGGCTCCGCGATAGCCATGCTGCGGTGGCCATCGAAGCCGTGGGCCGCAAGGAGGCCGGAAGGTTCATAGCGGAAAGCCTCACGGTCGGCCGTAGCGCGAAGAAGGCAACCTCCTATCTCGGCTTCCTCCGCCAATATTGGAAATGGATGGTCGAGAAGGGGCACGCTACCGAAAACCCATGGGCTGGCCAAAGCCTCCCAACGTCGCCGCGTGGTCGCCGCGATGCGCTGCGTGATGGAGGTAAACGCCCCTTCACGGATGCGGAGGTGGTGACGCTGCTATCCGGCGATGCGGACCCCTTGCTTGCTGACCTAATGCCGCTTGCGGCGCTGAGCGGGATGAGGGTGGAAGAGATATGCCAGCTTTACGTATCTGACTGCACGGACGGCAGTTTCAACGTGTGGGCCGGCAAGACCGACAGTGCCCGCCGCACCGTCCCAATCCATAGCGCCCTGGTTGCGCTCATTGAAAGGCGCACCAAGGGGAAGGCTCCTGGGGACTATCTGTTTGACGAACTCCCGCCAATCCCAAAATCCCGTGAGACCCGCTCCGACCCCGCCGTGAAGCGCTTCACGCGATACCGCCGTGACGTAGGCGTTGATGAGAGACCGAACGACAAGAAGAAGTCCAATGTGGATTTCCACTCCTTCCGCCGATGGTTCATCCGTAAGGTCCGCGATGCCCGGCTTGCAGGGGTACAAGGGTTTGACGAGTGGACCCTCACGTGGGTGGTAGGGCACATAGACAGTGACCGTCCAGAATCTCTTGACCTCAGTCAGCACGGCTATGCGGGGGCTGATGCTGAAAAGGCTAAGCAAGCCTTAGTGGAGGCCGTTAAGCTGCCTCAGGGTGCTCTGCCGACACGGCAGCCCAACACCAAACCTAGGCTCCGACGAAAAGGCAACATCTTTACTGCTGCGTAGCTTCGCGAACTGCAACAGCTCTTTTCCCCACTCCCGCCTCATGGTTCTGCAAAATCTCACCCTGATGCTGGCCTGACATTCGACCCCATCTGTGCCCAGAAGAGGATTGCGCTCGTGACGCCTCTTCGCATTGATTTCTAATGGAAATTTGGCCTTTTGTCGAGGGGCTGTAACACAGTCCCGTAGCAATCACTCAACGACGCCGGGGCCAGCTTCTCGATCAGGTTGGCCTATGGTGGTAGAAGCTCCGGCAGGAGGGGCAGTAGGAAGCTTAGAGGCCACATCGACCGCGAACAGGTGGCAAGCCATGGAAATTTCATAGAAATCAGGTGGGCTAACCAATAGTTTTTCGCCTAGCGCGTATTGACGCAATCTTGTCGCGCGACCGAGATAGAGTGAAGTTCCGGTTGCCGCCGTCTCGTCATCAACTTCGTGAGTGTCGAGTATCTCGCCGAGGGCCAGTTCAACCTCCTCGCCCCCGCGTTTGTAAAACACTCGTATGCGCGGAAAACTCAATGTGAGCATTCCTGTCACGGGGTCAACGTCCTTGGGGCCAACGACGCCAGTACGATGCTCAAGGCAGTTTCGCGCTTTTTGCAGTGAACTGAACTCTTCTGCAAAAGTCATTGGTTGGGTAAGGCCCTTGTTTACCTCAGCCAATAGAACTGGAAAGTTCAACTTCTGTGCATTTGCCCGATGGCTTGCGACCATGGCCTCGTAGGCGGCCATAGTTGTCTTCCCGCCGCCCCAACGAAACACATCAAGATAGAGCATAGCCTCCTCTAGCGTCTCACGAATACCTCTTGTCAGGTCCTGAAAACCCTTGCCGAGCACCCAGTTTTGCAGTGTGTTTGTTATCTCATCGGCTGACCCCGGTATCGGATCGAAGCGATACCCCATGAAGTCCCCCCTCATATCGGGAGGCGTCTGATCCTCTTGCGACAATGCTTTGAGACATCGTTCTACCGCCAAACTTGCGACGCTCACCGCCCTCCTAGCCGGCGCTGCAACACCATTTGGATTGAGCTTAATGGCAACCCGCAGAAAATCTGGCGCTGGGCTCCTCTCGGGCGAAGGGCCTAGACTCGCGTCTCCCTCACTCTCGGAATTCAAGCAAACCTCCTGCTATTTTTCCCGGCACTCATTCGAGACACCATATCTTGATTGCGTTGGTGTCGCTCCCCCCTCCCCCTCCTGTCGCCGATGGTTCATCCACAGGGTCCGCGACGCCCGGCTCAGCGGCTTGCAAGGCTTCGATGAGTGGACCCTAACGTGGGTGGTCGGACACATCGACAGTGACCGCCCTGAGGCGCTGGACGTTAGCCAACATGGCTACGCTGGGGTTGACGCAGAAAAGGCTAAGCGGGCCTTGGTGGAGGCTGTGAAGCTGCCGATTGCTATTGCCGCCGCTGTGAAGAATGGATCACTGAGGTGAGAGTAGTGCGTCCAGACCGCGACAGTGCTCAAACTTCGTCTCCCGACGCATCCTTAATAAGCAATTAAATCTCAGTTTGCAGGGCTTGACGTCGTAACATCAGACATCCACCTTAGATTGTAGGAAATAATGGGGACGGGGCAATGGTCACCAACGTTACGTTTGCAGAAGATGACCCTCTCTTTGAAATTGCGAGGTTCTCCGAATCTAGTTCGAGCAATCCGTCTCGCATCAATATCACAGGGTTGCCCAGCGGCGGAGAACTCTGGTACAGACCGAGTTGGACGAACCAGCTTGTCCAAATCACAACCCCAATTAGCTTTTACGAAGGGCAAAGCAACCTCACCCTCGACAGCGTCGCCATATTTTTCAGGCCATATGCCGACTTTGCCGGATATGCAGGTCGCCTCGCCGTTAATGAATTTACGTCCAATACGACCCCATCAACTAGGTACTTCGAGTACGACATAAACGTAACGTCGAGTCCCGATGCTCCTCGTGATATAGTACTTTCCGGGTATACCGTTGCAGAAAATGATCCCGGTGCTGGCGTTGGGGTCATCACGGCAGTTGACCCTGACGCCGGCGACTATAGCAACTTCGCCCTGGTAGGAGACGTAAGCGGTAAGTTCGAAGTTCTGTCGGGAACCCTGCGTCTTCGGCAGGGAGAGCAACTCGATTTTGAGCAGCAAGCCAGCTATGTTGTCAGGCTTCGGGCGGTGGACTCTACCGGGCGGGCCTACGAGCGGGACCTGACACTTCAAGTAACAGACGTGTTTGAGGGACCAGACCTGCCCACTCAGGGGGCGGACCTGGTTTATGGAACCGCTGACGGAGACGTAATCGCTGCACTCGGCGGCAGTGACGTTGTTTATGGCCTGGGGGGCAATGACCAAATCTCGGGTGATGCGGGTAATGACTATATTTCGGGCGGTACAGGCGACGACACGCTCTCCGGGTCATCTGGGATCGATACGTTGATTGGCGGCGACGGCGTAGATCGGCTTGATGGCGGAACTGGCGCGGACGCCCTGGAGGGCGGTGCAGACAGTGACGTCTATTTAGTCGATAACGCAGGGGATGTGATTACAGAGGAGGTCGGATTTGGCAGCGCCGACAGAGTAATGGCTCGTGCCAGTTACACGCTTGAATCTGGTGTAGAAGTGGAACTGCTGACGACAGCAGCCTCCTCAGCCACGACAGCTATAAACCTCACCGGCAATTCGCTGCATCAGGAAATAGTAGGCAACGCTGGGGAAAATGTTCTTAAGAGTGGTGCAGGGCTACCCGACTTGCTCAAGGGGAGGGGCGGTAACGATACCTACGCCGTCTACAACTCGGGAGATATCATAGTGGAGGCAGCCTCCGAAGGCTCCAACGACAAGGTGGCGGCGGCCGTATCGTATGTGCTGGCATCAAGCGTCCATATTGAGCAGATGGCTACCACCTCTGCGGGAGGCACCTCGCCAATAAGCCTTACCGGCAACGGGCTTGCGCAGACGATTACCGGGAACGCGGGGGCCAATAGACTTGAGGGCAAAGGCGGTAGCGACTCGCTCCGGGGACTGGGTGGAAACGACACTTTCGTATTTGCCTCCACTCTTGGCGCGAACAACGTGGACACGATCCTTGATTTCAATCCCACCGACGACCGTTTCCTGTTGTCGGACAACGTCTTCACCTCCTTGTCCACCGGGACACTTTCCGCCTCCGCCTTCCGCGCCAATATGACAGGGCTTGCTGAGGACGGCACCGACCGAATCATCTTTAACACCACCACAGGCGAAATCTTTTACGACGGCAATGGGAGTGCCGCCGGGGAAGGGGTTTTATTTGCGAAGGTTACAGTGGGTTTGTCCCTTACCCATTCCGATTTCTCGATAGCTTAGCACTTCTTGCCCCGCCGAATGTCTTCCTCTTGCCGGCTATTGTGAGCCTTGCTATCGGGCGGACTTAGTGCGGCCTGTCATGAAAAACGGGTCGCTTGCGCGAGATCAACTCTGTAGTAGGGGCACACAAATCGTTCCGGCGCCCGGTGTGACCAAAGCTCTGAATTGTGACCCCAAGCCGCAATTCCGATTACACCGCCGCTAAGCAGGCGTCGATGAAATGCCACGGCAGAGCAAGCCCACGTGAGAAGCACCGCGAATCTCCCGATTAATTGTTGCCACAGCGTTTGGCCGGAGCCTCGTCAACTGAAAAGTGGGTCACCCATCCGAGAGGTCACCTCATGCAACGGCGCGGCGGCATTCCCCCCGTGCCACCCCCTACCCATCAAAAGCTTGTCTTGTGCGGGCCGCGTTGCCTACCCTCATCGACGCGAAGGCCCAGACTTCTAGTGGGGCCGAGGGAGGGGGGAGGAGCGAGATGAAGGTTTGGAACAGCACGATGGTGCAAATTGTCCGATGCTCGCCGTCTCACATGACCAAGCTCGTGTGAGTCCGCACTAGGGCATCGAAATCAGTCTCACACAAATAGTCTCTTGACGTTTCGCTTCAAAGTCTCTCATAATGGTCTCACATGACGCCTCTTAATGGAGACCTTCGCAATGTCCGCTCCCGTCCTCATCGGCTATGCCCGAACCTCGACCGCCGACCAGAAGGCGGGACTTGAAGCCCAGCTTCGCGACCTAGCCGCCGCAGGCTGCACGAAGATATTCCGCGAGGAACTGTCCTCAGTCGCCACCAATCGCCCTCAACTTCAAACCGCCCTTGAGTGGGTGCGGGAGGGGGACATCATGGTAGTGACCAAGCTTGACCGCCTAGCCCGGTCTGTAGCCGACCTCATCACCATCACCGGGGAACTGAGGAGGAAGGGGGTAGAGCTTCGCATCCTCGCCATGAACCTCGATACGGGGACACCTACCGGGAAGCTTATGGTGAACCTGCTTGCCTCCATAGCGGAATTTGAGCGGGAGCTAATGTTAGAGCGCCAACGCGAGGGCATCACCAAGGCCAAAGCCGATGGGAAGTACAAGGGGAGGCAACCTACGGCCCGTGCCAAGGCGGAGAAGGTGATGAGGTTGCGGGCAGAGGGTAAGTCCGCGAATGACATCGTGCAGGCATTGGGCATTAGCCGCGCCAGCTACTTCCGCATCGTTGCCGAGAGCGGGCAGGAAGCCGCCGCATAAGACGCCCCCATTGACTCCCGCCGCCCAAGGGAGCCCAATTGCCACTGGGAGGGCGGAGAGATGCAAAGGGGAGCGCACCCTCTTGCGCTAGTGCTGGTCCTGCTATTGGCGGCCTGTAGCGCCTACGGGCCACAAGCGCCGACAAGTGTCTCAGCATTCCCACCGTCGCCTCCCGCCACCGCGCTGCCAGTTGCACCGGACGTGTTGGACCAGTCGGATGCCCTCGCTGCCAATTCACTCCCTCCCGCAACTGACCCCGCATTTGGCTCCCCAGCGCATCCGATAAGCCCCAGCGCCGTGCCGAGCGAGACGCCACCCCTCTATGCCGCAAACACCTATTCAAATGTCCCGACGCGAGCACCATACAGCGGGGTCTGCGATTGCCCATATGACACCCGTTCGGACGGAAGCTCATGCGGGGCATCAAGTGCCTATTCGCGGCCCGGCGGACGCTCGCCAGCCTGCTATTCCGCAGAGGCAGCGAGTGGCGCGGGCTATCGGCCCGCATATCAGCCCACCTATTCGCCGCCCTATAAGCCGACCTACGGCAGTTGCGCGGAGAATGGGAGTTGCTACGGGGACGTAAGCAATCTCACCGGACGCCCCAAGACGGTTGCAGTGCGGGGATACTTCCGCAAGAACGGCACGTATGTGAGGGGACACTACCGGAGCCGGCCGCGCAGGCGATGGTGACGAGTCATCTCCTAACCACGGCTCTCCCTGGCAAATCGGAATTCTCCAAATCAGTTCCAAATATACCAAACGCCGGGAAGACGTGGCGAGTCGAGCAATTAGGAGAAGTCGGCTTTCAGCGGGTCCCTAGTCCGTCTGCTTTTGATTGGAGTTTCTTCAAGCTAATCCATATGTACCCATCTGGACCGCACCAAGTTAGCTCTGGGTCGAAACACGCAGTGCATACCCAACCCATTATTGTTGAGCCATCGGTAATCAATATTAAGCTGGTATTCATCCGCATTGACTCTCATATCATCGCAGAATCCGTTATCGACCGCATGTTTCAACTCAATTGAGCCAGTCACCGATCTGGGATCAAGTCGCCAACCCTGGCTAATTTGATCGTCCGTCAATCTCTTTGAAATGGTTGGCCGAGAACTTCCGCCTTCCCCTGCGGTTTCTATTTCGGAATCGGCACCAAAATCATACGGAATAACCTCCTTAGAAAGCTTGATACGCTTTGGAAGATACGCCGTTGTAGCTCCATTTTTTGTCCTGACGGCAACAACCATTGTCGTAAAGGCGTCAGGAAGCTGGAGAACGACATCGCACGCTATATCGCGATCTAGTTGGGCACCTTGCGCAAGGCAGCCAACATCACCTGTAACGCCTTCAGGCAACATCAAATTACTAAGAATTTCGGTTGCTGGAACTCCCGCAAATCCAAGCCACTCTACCTTCAAGACAACTTCCTTGGCCGAAAAGACTTCGAACCGGGCGGTGAGACCGTTCCTTCCCCGCATGCACTCCCGCCAAGCTCTTACAATTTCTGGGTCGCCTGAACTCAATGCAACATCAATCTCTTGGCGCGATATCACATCGACGTCGAGTTCATCTCTGATCGACTGCTGCTTTTTTTCAAAATCCGATTGCGAGAAATCGCCACCAATCACTATCTCGCCTAGCGGTATACCAAATCCACCAGAAGTATCAGACTTCGCCTCATCGTAAGTAGCCTTTGCAAATCGACTGCGTATGATTTGTTGGAAATAATTGTTTTCACGGTATTGACTTGTTTGAAAAGTCCCTTCTCTTAAAACATCTCCGCACCGATCTTGCGCCACCGCTTCCCCGGCGGTTGCCGATAAAAACAGAAAGATGGGAAGAGCTAAATTTCTCATTTGGTGACCCCCTGCAATCAGAAGCAAACAGACAGACGTCAACGTCGCCGCAAGGTCGATACTAGCTCACAAACCGCAACTCGCAATGCCTTCAATCGCGGTATGGCTCCAGTTTATCTGATCGCAAGCGTATTTAAGCGAACCCCATTCCGCCAAGTTTTACTGCTCAGCATCTGTTCAGGGCCGCAGGGCGATACCGGCGCAGCTTGGCATTAAGGCGAAATTCTGCGGCGGCAGACCAAAAACATGACCCCAACGTCCATCACAAACCTAGGGACGGCCAATGATCCACTGCACCTCATCGCCGTTGTTGCCCACCTTCGCAAGGTCCAGACATTCCGGCACCTGTAGGCAGGCCAGAACCGCAGCATCCTTTGCCTCGCCCAGGCCGGAGGTGGTGGACCAGTGCTCTTGAAGCAATGTGCCGCCCCAGAGGCCAACCGCAAGCGTAACGGGGTAGCCATAGCGGCGGGCAAGACGCTCCGCCTTTGCGCGGCGGTGAACACCCTCTGGCCCGTCAAAACTCTGGTTGATCACCATTAGCGTTCCGAGGAAGGACACGACGCCGATGCCTATCCGCCATTTCCATTCGAGTGATGGGAGCACTTCCGGCAGTATCCAATCGACCGCGCTTCCCACAACCAGTGCAACTGCCACCATGGAAACATGGAGGGCTGCCGTCTCGAACAACTCCCTTGTGTCATTGGTCACTGAATCCTGCTCGCTCTTCCCCCTAAGTTTGGCAAGGATCATTTGCCGCTCCTCCTCATTCGCCGGGAACGGACGGTTGAATTGGTCCTCAGACATTGGAGCCCCCGATGAGGCAAATGCCTGCGGTACGCCCCCGCAAGCCTGCCTCCCTGACCCTGATCGGGGAGTTGGAAAACCGAGCCTAGGCTGGTCCCTGCGGCCTTTAGTTCGGAGAACCTGGACATACGCCACAGGCTCCCCGACCAAAAGTCGAGGATCGATGCCATTCCGGTTGACACCGTACCGCTAGGCTCAGGGTTTCCACGCCCCGGAACGCCGCGTCTGCGCTCGTTTCGAACAATGAATTGCTGCGGGCCGATTTGCAACTCCCGGCAAGGCAACGACGATCGGCGAACGTTTGTGGCGAAGATCGGTTAGCACCTGCGACTAATACGTCACATTTCGCTGTTCCCCTACGTGTGAGAACTTCATAGGGAACCGGGCGAGCATAGCGAGCAGGAATTGCAGCGACGATGACTGAGCAGTCCAAAGGTGCTTCCGGACCAGAGATTCCGATCCTATCCGGGTCGATACCCAAAGGCGGTGAACTGACTTTCTTCGTCGCCGCGTCGGCACATGGCCTAGCGGGTGGCGGGCATACCCACGGATTCTGTGTGTTGGTGACAGATAAAGATGGAAATGAACTCTGCTCAATTCTCTTTCGATCACGGTCAAAGCAATCGGACAATATGAGGGGTGAGTTAGGTGCGACGCTGACCGTGCTTGAATTCATAGAAGCGAACGAATTCTCGTCTGTTAGGTCGATAGTATTTTCTCGTGCGGAGTACATATACAGATGGCTTGGCAGGAACATCAAGACGTGGCTGAAGGAGCCAAAGAGGAAAAATCTTGATATATTGAGAAAGATAGGGCCGCGCTTAGATCGCAATGCAGTTCATTTTGCCAATTCCGACAGTGCGCCATTGCCGGAAGGTGCGGAGAGGGCTTTGCATTTAGCCCAAGTAGCTGGTCGATCCGCGCCGTTCCACTTTGACGAGGATGGCCTTGGTGACGCCGAATGGGACGCTTTGTGTGAGGCTGCGTCGAGACCTTGGGAATAGTGGGTAGCCGATGCCGACACGCTCCGATACCCGACTTTGCCCCATTCCCGGTTGCGGCCGTCCCGCAAGCGCCCCCAAGCACCGGAATGTTGTCCAGTTCCATTGCGTCTACCACATCCAGCGCAAGGCCCGGCACGGCTCGCATTGGCACCCCGGCTATCGTGCTGCTGACCTCCATCCCTACGTGAAGTGCGCCGAAAGCTGGCTTGATGCCAATGACGGTCACCGGATGGTTTTCCCCGTTTGGCAGGACCTTAACGTCCGGCTGGCGATGGCGGGGCCTGTAGACCCGGCAAACAATCTCCGGGGCCGCTCAGCCGCTTACAAGGCTCAAGTCTGTTGATTGCCTTTGAGAACTGACCCGGCAGCGCAGGATATTTCCATCGAGAATTGACCCATGTTTGAACCACCCCTGCATGACAGTGGGGGCATTGGAGTGATCGACATGGCGTTATTGAGCGTAATCCGACGCTGGCATTTTCGAGAGAATCTATCGATCCGTGAGATTGGCCGTAGGACTGGCCTGTCGCGGAACACCATCCGCAAATATCTACGCTCTGATGGCGTGGAGCCTCAGTTCAAGGTTCCGGAGCGGCCGAGCAAGCTTGACCCGTTTGCCGACCGTTTGTCGGCCTGGCTGAGGGCGGAAGCAAAGAAGAACCGCAAACAGAAGCGGACCGTCAAGCAGTTCCATTCCGATCTGGTGAGCCTTGGCTATGAGGGGTCTTACGGTCGTGTTGCTGCTTTCGCCCGGGAGTGGAAGGCAAATCTTCAGAGGGAATTGCAGACGACAGGACGAGGGACATTCGTGCCGCTGGCGTTCGAGCCTGGAGAGGCGTTCCAGTTCGATTGGTCCGAGGATTGGGCCATCATCGGCAACGAGCGCACCAAGCTGCAGGTGGCGCATACGAAGCTCAGCTACTCCAGGGCCTTCATCGTTCGAGCCTATCTGCTGCAGACGCACGAGATGCTGTTCGACGCCCACAATCATGCCTTCCGTGTCTTTGGCGGCGTTCCCCGGCGCGGCATCTACGACAACATGCGCACGGCGATCGACAAGGTCGGGCGCGGCAAGGAGCGCGACGTCAACGTCCGCTTCATGGCGATGGCCAGCCACTACCTGTTCGAACCCGAGTTCTGCAATCCAGCGTCAGGCTGGGAGAAGGGGCAGGTCGAGAAGAACGTCCAGGATGCGCGTCATCGCCTGTGGCAACCCATTCCGCGCTTTGCCTCGCTCGAAGCCCTGAACGACTGGCTGGAGCTTCGATGCAAGGAGTTTTGGCAGAAGACCCCGCATGGAAAGATGCGCGGCACCATTGCCGATATCTGGGCAGAGGAATCCCAGGCCCTCATGCCGACATCACGTCTCTTCGACGGGTTTGTCGAATACACCAAACGGGTCTCCCCGACCTGTCTCGTGCATTTAGAGCGCAACCGCTACAGCGTTCCGGCATCCTTTGCCAATCGGCCTGTCAGCGTTCGGATCTATCCGGATCGCATCGTTGTTGCCGCGGAGGGTTTGATCCTCTGTGAGCATCGCCGCATCATCGATCGCTCGCATGATCGGCCGGGTCAGACGATCTATGACTGGCGCCACTATCTGGCTGTTGTTCAGCGCAAACCAGGCGCGCTGCGCAACGGAGCACCGTTTGCTGAACTCCCCGATGCGTTCAGGAATTTGCAACAACACTTGCTCAAGAAGCCAGGCGGCGATCGCGAGATGGTCGACATCCTGGCGCTCGTCTTGCAACACGACGAGCAGGCCGTGCTATGTGCCGTGGAGATGGCGTTGGAAGCCGGCGTTCCAACCAAAACCCATGTGCTGAATCTGCTCCATCGTCTGATCGACGGCAAATCGCTCACACCCCCGACCATCAGTGCTCCTCAGGCCCTAACGCTCACCAATGAGCCGAAGGCAAACGTCGAGCGCTACGATGCCTTGAGGAAGGCCGCAGAGGTGCGCCATGCGTCATAACCCTGCCAGCGGCGCAATAGTCATCATGCTTCGAAGCCTGAAGATGCACGGCATGGCGCAAGCTGTCGGCGAACTCACCGAACAGGGGGCGCCCGCATTTGAAGCCGCCATTCCGATCCTGTCGCAACTGCTGAAGGCCGAAACGGCGGAACGGGAGGTCAGGTCCACAGCCTATCAGCTCAAGACGGCGCGCTTTCCAGCCTATCGCGATCTCAATGGCTTTGACTTCGCCAGCAGTGAGATAAACGAGGCCCTGGTGCGTCAGCTTCATCGTGGCGAGTTCATCGATGACGCCAACAATGTTGTCCTCGTCGGCGGCCCAGGCACAGGCAAAACCCATATTGCGACCGCGCTTGGCGTGCAGGCCATCGAGCATCATCACAAACGGGTTCGCTTCTTCTCGACTGTCGAGTTGGTCAATGCGCTCGAACAGGAAAAGGCACAGGGACGATCAGGCCAGATCGCCAATCGCCTCGTGCATTCCGATCTCGTTATCCTGGATGAGCTCGGCTATCTGCCGTTCAGCGCATCAGGTGGCGCATTGCTCTTCCATCTGCTGAGCAAGCTCTACGAACGCACCAGCGTGATCATCACCACAAACCTCAGCTTCAGCGAGTGGGCGACCGTTTTTGGCGATGCCAAGATGACAACCGCGCTTCTCGACCGGCTGACCCATCACTGCCACATCCTGGAGACCGGGAACGACAGCTTCCGGTTCAAGAACAGCTCTGCCCAAGAGCCGAAAAGAGCAAAGGAGAAAGCTAGAACCTTGACCGTCCCCGCAGAACCAAAACATACATGAAGGGCGGGTCACTTCTCGGTGAAAATGCCGGGTCAGTTCTCAGTGAAAATCAACAGATGCAGGATATGCGGAGCGCGAATTGACAAGAAGTCGATGCACCTAGACCACGTTGTCGAGAAGTCCTCCGGTGGCCTTGCCGATATCGAAAATAGTCAGTGGCTGCACCCCTATTGCGACAGCACGGCGAAGTATCAAGTGATACCACCGGAGCGGGAGGAGGGTTTGCAACCCCAGTCTCTGCGTTGAGCCTGGCACAAGCTAACGGCGGTGAATCGACGGAAACGAATACCGATGGTCAGTTGTTTTTTTAGCGCCTATTGTTTCCAATGTTGCGTTGTGTCAGTGCTGTCGGAAAGACGTTTTGTCATTCGGGGGGATTCTATGATAAGCAAGCGCATCGTCTTTGCAGCTATTTTTGTTGCCATGACAGTCCCCAGGTTTGCAAATGCGGAGGGCAATATGCCAATTATCATTCCTGAGAGACTACAAGAACTAGCGTTCAAATACCCAATCGCAGATCGTCTTGATATAAATTGGAACAACGCCCAACCGGACGATATAGGACGTTATCTGGGCTTTTTGGCATCTGTAGCGGTCGTAGCTGAAGAAATTGGAAAGCAGAATAATCGTAGCGCTCCATCCGACGAAGACTTCGTAGCGGCAATCGGAATACAATGCATATTCCCGCCAAACAAGCCTCCGCTTGTGGAGAGTTCATGGCCTGCTCAAGTGCCTGCTTTCTACAATGAGGGCGTTCGAAATGCCATTCGGGCGGCGGTGGGCCCTGAGGCCGTCGCATTGCCTGCTCAACTGGAAAAAAGTGGGCCGGATGCGTACCCTACCGCGTTCGAAGGCCTGCCGACTACCAGTGACCAATATTTTGATAAGGTCTTCAACGTCAACAAATTGCCTGGAGCGCAGTGAATGTCTGGATGGTGGGTCAACGCTTGTTCCTCCCTTGCACGTTGGCCGATTGTCGAAACTGCCGTGGCGTTTGTTTGGCTTGGCAGCGTTTGGTACGCTTGGCGTGGTGTGCCCACCCCGACCGTTCCGGATGCCGCTGAGGAACGCAATCTGGGCGCTACTGTCATTCTCGCGCAGTTGAACGGAGTGATCACTGGCTGCTCAATCATTATTGCCGGGGTGGGTGCTTTTATCGCACTCAATACGAGCGGGCTTGGCGCAGCCGCTCCTCACGTCGAGTGGGCTTCTATATGGGCCGTTCTTGCCCTTGGGGCCGCGTTATACGCATTAGCTACCCTTCCGACTCGCACTCCGACTATCAACTTCGTCCGGTCAAAGGAGGTGGCAATTCTCAGCGCCACTGCCCTCCTGTTCGCCCTCTATGCAGGGGCCAGGTTTATGCTGGCGGCGGTCGCGTCCATCAAATGACCAAGTCAACTTTGAGCCGATAGGCTTTGGCAGGTTAACGCAAACTCAATTTTGGGGCACCGCCCTGGGGCACCCAGCGACGCCGACTGGCGAGAAAGTTCAACGAAATCAGTTAGATAGAATTGCATAAGTTGACTGGCGGAGAGAGCGGGATTCGAACCCGCGTTACGGTTTCCCGTAAACACACTTTCCAGGCGTGCGCCTTCAACCACTCGGCCACCTCTCCGCGCCGTTCCGGCAAGCCGGTCGGGTGCCGGGCTCCTCTAGTCGATCTTATGCGCCGTGCCAAGCCGTGTTCTGTGCGATCGTGGCGAAGGTTTTTACTGGCGTCGATGAGGCGGCGCGACGGGATGCGACGATAGCCGGGTAAAAAGCGGCTGCCTCGCTGCCGCCGCCCGGGTTTCGGCGCTGGCGGCGGCCGAAGCGGGGGCGGCGCCCCGGCGATGTTTTCGAGAGTTCCCGACGCGGCCGAGGGTAGGGGCGCATCGCGGATCTTCTTTCAGGCGGCCGCGTTTCCCTTCAAACAAAAGTCACAATGACCGGAACTCTGGTCGCGCCGTCCGCAAAGCCTCGATTTCACGGGCGGCCGGTTGAACTGCGCCGCGGCCCGCAATATTGCTGTGTCGCAAGCGAAACCTGGAACGGAATGGTACGCTTTGTCTCTCGCCTGCTTTCAATCGTCGCGCTGTCGGCATCCGTCGTCCTGGCGGTGGTCGACGCCGCGCGTTGCGTTGCGGCGTCGGCCCTGGTGATGACGCCGCTTTCCGTCAGTTGGGGTTGGGTTTCGCCCGGCACTCTGGCTTTGCTGCGTGAGACGGTCTCAACTCGCCTTGGCCCGCTCGCCTGGGACGTCGTCGCGAATATCCTCGGCCTCCCGGGTTTCGTTGTCTTCGCAGCGCTTGCCCTGATGTTCTATGCGATAAGCCATCGGCCCGGACCGGCTGCCGGTCAGCCGGCGGCCTGACCGGCCGCCCGAAAGAACGATCACAACAAGGATGAAAGATGTTTTTCCTGAGTGACATGCTGAACAGGAAGATCAACCTGCCGAAGCCTGGGGAAGCCCTGCCGGGCCGGCAGAAGGCCATTGCCACGGCCAGCAGGCATTTCGTCTCGAAGCGCCCGCTGAAGGGACCGTATCCGGAAGGGCTCGAGACCGCGATGTTCGGCCTCGGCTGCTTCTGGGGCGCCGAGCGCATGTTCTGGCAGATGCGGGGGGTATGGGTCACCGCCGTGGGTTACGCCGGCGGCTTCACGCCCAATCCGACCTATCAGGAGACCTGCACGGGTCTCACCGGCCATACCGAGATCGTGCTGGTCGTGTTCGACCCGAAGATCGTCTCCTACTCGGACCTGCTGAAGGCCTTTTGGGAGAATCACGACCCGACGCAAGGCATGCGCCAGGGCAACGACGTCGGCACGACGTACCGTTCGGCGATCTACACGTTCGGCGAAGCGCAGCATGCCGCAGCCCTTGCCTCCCGGGATGCCTATCAGGACTCGCTGAAGCAGGCCGGGCGCGGCAAGATCACCACCGAGATCGAGCCGGCGCCGGTGTTCTATTTCGCCGAGGACGACCACCAGCAGTACCTGGCGAAGAACCCATACGGCTATTGCAACCTGCGCGGCACCGGCGTGTCCTGCCCGATGCCGCAAGCCGCGTCCGCCGCCTGAGGGCGACGCCCGGGCTTTTCCAAACGGTCAAGATTCCGCGTGAATTTTGTCTTTTGGCATGCAAGAGTGGTCCAGAGCGGGCGGTGAACGCCGCCTGCCGTGCTCCGCTCATCGCCCGTGTGGTGACGAGCCGGGAGCGCCGATCAAAAAGAACCGACAGGGTGTGGATCACATGAAGCGTTTCGTTCTCGGCCTCCTGGCCGCAACCGTGTTCACCGTCCCGGCATTCGCCGCGGACATCAAGCCGGCGATCATCTACGATCTCGGCGGCAAGTTCGACAAATCCTTCAACGAATCGGCCTTCAACGGCGCTGAGAAATTCAAGGCCGAGTCTGGCATCGAATACCGTGACTTCGAAATCCAGAACGACGCCCAGCGCGAGCAGGCGCTGCGCAAGTTCGCCGAGGACGGCAACAACCCGATCGTCATGGCCGGCTTCTCCTGGGCGGCGACGCTCGAGAAGGTCTCGGCGGACTTCCCCGACACCAACTTCGCCATCATCGACATGGTCGTCGACAAGCCGAACGTCCGCTCGGTCGTCTACAAGGAGCAGGAAGGCTCCTACGTAGTTGGCGTGCTGGCGGCGCTGGCCTCCAAGTCCAAGAAGGTCGGTTTCGTCGGCGGCATGGACATCCCGCTGATCCGCCGCTTCGGCTGCGGCTATGTCGGCGGCGCCAAGGCGGCCGGCGCGACCGACGTGATCGAGAACATGACCGGCGACACGCCTGCGGCCTGGAACGATCCGACCAAGGGCGGCGAGATCGCCAAGTCGCAGATCGACCAGGGCGCGGACGTCGTCTACGCGGCGGCGGGCGGCACCGGCGTCGGTGTCCTCCAGGCGGCGGCGGATGCCGGCAAGCTCGGCATCGGCGTTGACTCCAACCAGAACGGCCTGCAGCCCGGAAAAATCCTGACCTCGATGGTCAAGCGCGTCGACGTTGCCGTCTACAACGCCTTCACCGATGCCAAGGACGGAAAATTCACCGCCGGCATCAACGACCTCGGCCTCAAGGAGGGCGGCGTGGACTACGCCATGGACGACAACAACAAGGACCTCGTCACCGCCGACATGAAGGCGGCGGCCGAGAAGGCGAAGAACGATATCATCGCGGGCACGGTCAAGGTGCACGACTACATGTCGGACAACGCCTGCCCGTATTGATCGGCATATAACGCAACGCGAAAAAGGGGCCGCCGGGCACAGTTCGGCGGCCCTTTTCGTTTCGCCATTTCATCCCGCCCCGACTGCATTTCCCGGTCGCTACTGGCGCGGCGCCGCGGCCTCGGTGTCGAACACCTCGGTCATCTGCAGCTCCTTGCCGGCGCTGTTGAAACGCCAGAGATTGGCGGCCCGGCATTCGACGTCTCCGCGGTCGCCTTGCTTGTCTATCGGCATTTCCCGAACATCGTGATGTTGTCGCCTTCGCAAACATAGGTCTCGGCGTGACGTGGACCATCGTCCAATCGTTGATAACTCCACCCATATAGTCGAGACATCATTGCCTGGAATTGTGGTCTTCGGCAAAAGAAAGCGCCGGAGGGTCTTCATGTATGCTGGCGATCCAGCGCCGATCGTCTATCGGTCCTGCCATTATCCTTGGCTGTCGCCCTTCTTGTCATTCCAGGCCCGGTATGCAGCCTCCAGGCGAGCAAGGTTTGATTGCTTGCAATGTGCTTCCTTTCCGAAATGAATATAGGTCAATAAATACTGACGCTGCGTAAGGTAAATCGCGATTTTTATTGCAAACAGGTGCGTCGGCGGCGTCATCCGGAAACATTCGTGACCGATGAATGCGAACTGCGTGTCCAGGGGCGATGCGCCGTTTTGAGAGCAAATGCCGCCGATGACCGACAACAACATGCGCCTGACGACGATCATCGTCCTGCTGGTGGCCGGTATCCTGGCCGGCACGCAACTCGGCAAGGTCGCGCCGCTGATCGGCTGGTACCAGTCCGAGGTCGGCTTCTCGCTGGTGCTGACCGGGTGGTTCACCGCAATGATCGGCATTTTCGTCGCTCTTGCGGCGCTGCCGGCCGGCTGGGCCATCGAGCGTGTCGGGGCGCGAAAGTCCTTCTTCGTCTCGGCCCTGGTGCTGGCCGCCGGCGGCGTCGCGCTGGCGCTGCTGCAATCGGCCTTCGCCATCTTCGTCGCCAGGCTGGTCGAGGGCCTCGGTTATCTCATCCTGGTCATCGCCATTCCGGCGTTGCTGAACAGCGTTCCATTGCCACGCTGGCGGGCGACGGCGCTGGCGGTGTGGGGCGGCTTCGTGCCGATGGGTTTCGCCATCGACGATTTTTTGGCGCGTGGCATCGACGCGCCGGCCAATCCGCGTTTCTTTCTGATGACGGCGGTCGTGCTCTTCCTGCTTTTCGCCGTGTCTGCTGTCCTGCTGCTCGGCCGGATCGGCGACGCCGGAGACGAGCGGCAATCGTCGGGGCCATCCACAGGCAGCTTCGCGGCGACGCTCACAATACCGGTCGTCCTCGTGTCCCTGGCGTTCGGTGTCTATGTCGTGGTCTCGATCGGCTTCTTCACTTTCCTGCCGAGTTTCCTGCAGGGACCGGATTCGGCCCTTCTCGTGTCGGCCGGCACGATTTCGCTCACCGTTCTGCTCGGCAATTTCCTGGCAAGCCTGCTGGTGCGCCGCAGCGCACGTCTGTCGCTGCTGCTTGCCGCCGCCGGTTTCGGCGTCACGGCGCTTGCGGCATGGCCCGCCTTCACCGGCGCGGACGGCACATCCGCAACCGCCGCCGTGATCGTCTTTGCCGTCGCAGGCGGTCTGACAGCCTCGACGCTGTTCGCGGCGATCCCGGCCATCGTCCCGCGTGGCGGCTCGGCGGCGGTGGCCATCGGCCTCGTCTGCCAGGCCGGCGGCATCGGCACGGTGGTCGGTCCGCCGTTGGCCGCCGTTGTCATCGACGGCCACGGCTGGACGGGCTTCGCTTGGTATCTTGCGGCGCTGTCTGCGGCGGGCGCGGTGTGCCTGCTGCCGTTTTTCGTCGGCAGCTCCGTGCAGGCGATGGGCAAGCCGGGCGAGGAAGCCGCGCGCACCCTATCGGGCAGCAATGGATGATCAATTTCCGTATCGACGATCTGGACGGCATGATGGCGGGGCTGAACGCTGCCGGCATGGGCGTCGAGACGCCGGCGTGAGCGGCTGCCAACACTTGAGCGCCGGTCATTTTAAGATCTGCGTAGACCGTCCAAGATGAGCACCACGGCGGGTCAAGGAGCAGCGCGCGACCGCCCGACCTATCTCGAAGCGCCCATGACGTAGCCCAGCACAAAGGCGGTCAGAAGCGCTGTCGCCAGCATAGCAAGCCGAAGCACCGCCGGTCGGTCGAGGCGCGAAACCATGGTGCCGGAAGCCAACTCCTCCGCCGCTGGCGGTGGCGCCGTCAGCGGCCGGCTTTCGCCTTGCAGCGCGTGCATCTGCGGCAGCCCGGCCAGTTGCGCCGACACCGCCTGCCAGCGCCCGTCCGGTTCGGGCGTCTCGCGAAGTTTCGCCAGCCGCTGCCGCTCGGCGATTTCCATGACCGCGTCGCGAAACGAGGTGTCGCGCTCAAGGTCGCGTTCGGCGCGCTCGCGCTCGGCTTCGTCCATCAGGCCGAAGACATAGTTGCCCGCCCGGGCAAGTCGGTCGGTGTCGTTCATCGAAAAAGTCCCCGGCGCGAATAATGCCGCGAACCGGCGCCTCTGTACAGCGGGAGCGAGGGTTTCGGCGGGACGTGGTCGACACTTTTCCCCGGCCGCGAGTGGCGTCACCAGTGCGGCGGCTTGGTCACCGGCATGTCCGGCTGCACCTGTTCCTCCAGGCTGAGGAACCGCTCCGTCAGCGCATCGAGCTTCTTCTGCATCCGGTCGATCACCTTCCACTGCTCGGCGATCTGGCCGGACAGTTCCTCGATGGTCTTCTCCTGTTCGGCGGCGCGGATTTCCAGCGTCGTCAGGCGATCGGCCGGCATGACCATGCAATTGCTCCTGTGCGGGTTCGCCGGGAAGGCGAGGCGGACGCCAGCGCCCTTCGCACCCGCGATCGAAATTGACAAGCACCGGTGGATTTGTCGAGAGTAGCCGGGCCGGGACGATTGGCAGGGGAAAGCCTGCGTGCTAGCGGTTTTGACCAAACGATAAAAAGAAGAGTGGGACAAGTGCATGGCGCAAGCCGCGATCCAGCTCATCGGCATCAACAAGAGTTTCGGTGCCGTGCGCGCCAACCGCGACATCAACCTTGAGGTCGAGCGCGGCACGATCCACGGCATCATCGGCGAGAACGGCGCCGGCAAATCGACGCTGATGTCGATCCTCTATGGCTTCTACCAGGCCGACAGCGGCGAGGTGCATGTCGGCGGCAAGGCCACCTCGATCCACACGCCCAACGACGCCATCGCCGCCGGCATCGGCATGGTCCATCAGCATTTCATGCTGGTGGAGAATTTCACCGTCATCGAAAACGTCATCCTCGGGGCCGAAGGTGAGCCCCTGCTCAACGCCTCGATCTCCAAGGCGCGTTCGGAACTGCAGCGGCTCGAGCGCGAATACGGGCTGGAGGTCGATCCCGACGCCGTGATCGAGGAGCTTCCCGTCGGCCTTCAGCAGCGAGTCGAGATTTTGAAGGCGCTGTTCCGCGGCTGCGACATCCTCATCCTGGACGAGCCGACCGGCGTGCTGACGCCGGCCGAGGCCGACCATCTCTTTCGCATCCTGAAAATGCTGAAGGACGAGGGCAAGACGGTGGTGCTGATCACCCACAAGCTGCGCGAGATCATGGCGATCACCGACACGGTCTCGGTGATGCGGCAGGGCACGATGGTCGCCACCCGCAAGACCTCGGAGACGACCGTCGAGGAACTGGCCGAACTCATGGTCGGCCGCCGCGTGCTGCTGCGCGTCGAGAAGGGCGAGCCGAAACCCGCCGCAGTAAAACTCTCGGTGAAGGATCTCGTCGTCAGGGATTCGCGCGGCGTGGTCATGGTCGACGGCGTCTCGCTCGACGTGCGGGCCGGCGAGATCGTCGGCATTGCCGGTGTCGCCGGCAACGGCCAGTCCGAACTGATCGAGGCGATCTCCGGCATCCGCAAGGCTGTGTCCGGCACGGTGCTCCTCGACGGCAAGCCGATCGACGTCACCGGCCATGCCGACCCCGGAGAACTGCGCGACCGCGGACTGGCGCATGTGCCGGAGGACCGCCACCATGTCGGCCTGGTGCTCGCCTTCGAGGAGGCGGAGAACTCCATCCTCGGCTATCACGACAAGCCGCAATATCTGCGCGGGCCGTTCCTGAACATCGAAGCCATCCATGCCGATGCGCGGGAAAAAATCGAGAAATACGACATCCGCCCAGCCAATGACCGGCTGAAGACCGCGAATTTCTCCGGCGGCAACCAGCAGAAGATCGTGCTCGCGCGAGAAATTGAACAAGACCCCGGCGTGCTGATCGTCGGCCAGCCGACACGCGGCGTCGATGTCGGCGCCATCGAATTCATCCACAAGCGGCTGATCGCCATGCGCGACGCCGGCAAGGCGGTGCTGCTGATCTCGGTCGAGCTCGACGAGATCCGCTCGCTGTCCGACCGCATCCTGGTGATGTTCGCCGGTCGCGTCGTCGGCGAGCGCGGACCGGAGGCTACGGAGGGCGAACTCGGCCTGCTGATGGCCGGCGTGGAGAAGCAGGAGGCGGCGGAATGATTGAGCGCCTCGATCTACATGCGAAGTTGGACCTCGCGATTGCAAAAAGCCGCACATTGGCAGGTCAACGATTGGTGCCGGTGACTAGTCGGGCTACGCTGCCGCAAATCCCCGCAATTTATGTATTCTATGACGATAGCTGTCCTGTCCACGTCGGAAGGTGCCGTAAATTGCGGGATCGGATTAATGGGCAATGTTCCGGGACGCTTTGGTCATCAAGTTTCGCGTTCAAGAGAACGCGAGAAAGAGTCGCACACGACAAAGGCGATGATTCCTATTTGAAGGCGTCGTACAAGACAGAAGGGTCGAGAAAGGAGCTTTTTTCGAGAGCTTATTTCAAATTGGAGTTTGATAGGACAATAGAATGGCTAAGGGGCATTCACCTGCGTTATCTGCAAACAAGCGATGATGTGGAGCAATATCTCCTAGAGTTGGTTGTGGCGAACGAATTAGCGATTTCTCTTGACGAATTTAGGACGACCTAGCCGATGAGCGCCCCCTTCGCAAAGCTCCCCCGCTGGGCCGACTATGGCCTGATCCCGGTCATCAACCTGCTGGTGGCCTTCATCGTCGCCGGCATCGTCGTGCTTCTGGTTGGCGAAAACCCGCTGAAGGCGGCCGTCGTGCTGGTCGACGGCGCGTTCGGTTCGGGCCAGAACCTCGCCTATACGCTGTATTACGCGACCACTTTCATCTTCACCGGCCTTGCCGTGGCGGTCGCCTTCCATGCCGGCCTGTTCAACATCGGCGGCGAGGGCCAGGCCTATATCGCCGGCATCGGCGTGGCGCTGGTCTGCCTGACCTTCGACGGCATCCTGCCGTGGTGGCTGACCTTCCCGCTGGCCATCGTCGCCTCGGCGGTCGTCGGCGCGCTGTGGGCGCTGATCCCGGCCTATCTGCAGGCCAAGCGCGGCTCGCACATCGTCATCACCACCATCATGTTCAACTACATCGCCGCCAGCGCGATGGTGTACCTGCTGGTCAACGTCATCAAGCCGGCCGGCTCGATGGCGCCGCAGACGCGCGATTTCCTCGAAGGCGCGCAACTGCCGAAGCTCGGCTGGCTGTTCGAGGCCTTCGGCCTGTCGATCCGTTCGGCGCCGCTCAACATCTCGTTCCTGCTGGCGCTCTTCATGTGCTGGGTGGTCTGGGTGCTGATCTGGCGCACGAAACTCGGTTTCGACATGCGCACCTTCGGCCACAGCCCGAAGGCGGCGCGTTACGCCGGCATTTCGGAAAGTGGCATCATCATCGTCGCCATGCTGATCTCCGGCGCGCTGGCAGGCATGATGGCGCTCAACCCGATCATGGGCGACCAGCACCGTATGCAGCTCGACTTCGTTGCCGGCGCCGGTTTCGTCGGCATCGCCGTGGCGTTGATGGGACGCTCGCATCCGGCCGGCATCATCGCCGCCGCCGTGCTGTTCGGCGCCCTGTATCAGGGTGGCGCAGAACTGGCCTTCGAGATGCCGAACGTCTCGCGCGACATGATCGTCATCATGATGGGGCTCGTCATCCTGTTCGCCGGCGCGCTGGAGCACATGTTCCGCCCGACGGTGCAGACCGTCTTCGCCTCGCTCAGCCCGCGCAGCATGGGTGTGCCGGCCGCGAAAGGGGAGGGCGCCTGATGTTCTTCGACACCGCCATCCAGCTTTGCGACGCCACGCTGCGCGTGTCCGCGCCGCTGCTGCTTGCCTGCCTCGCCGGCCTCTATTCCGAGCGCGCCGGCATCTTCGACATCGGCCTCGAGGGCAAGATGCTGGCCGGCGCCTTCGCCGGGGCATCGGCTGCCGCCGTCTCGGGTTCGGCCTGGGTCGGGCTGCTGGTCGCCATCCTGGCCGCCGTCGCCCTCGCGCTGGTCCATGGCTTCGCCTCGATCACCCATCGCGGCAACCAGATCGTCTCGGGCGTGGCCATCAATTTCGTCGTCGCCGGCTCCACCATCATCCTCGGTCAGGCGTGGTTCCGGCAAGGAGGCCGCACGCCGTCGCTGGCCGGCGATGCCCGCTTCGGCGAGATCATCCTGCCGGGCGCCGACGCCGTGCGCGGGGTGCCGATCCTCGGGCCGATCTATTCGGACGTTATCTCCGGCCATTCCATTCTGGTCTATGTCGCCTTCCTGATGGTGCCGCTCACCTGGTGGGTGCTGTTCCGCACCCGCTTCGGCCTGCGCCTGCGCGCCGTCGGCGAGAACCCGGCGGCGGTCGACACCGCCGGCATCTCGGTCACCTGGCTGCGCTATCGGGCCGTCATCATCACCGGCGTGCTGACCGGCATGGCCGGCGCCTATCTGTCGGTCGCCCAGAACGCCGGCTTCGTCAAGGACATGACCGCCGGCAAGGGTTACATCGCGTTGGCGGCGCTGATCTTCGCGAAATGGAAGCCGGTGCCGGCCATGTTCGCCTGCCTGCTGTTCGGTTTCCTCGACGCGGCGTCGATCCGCATCCAGGGTAGCCCGGTCGGCATCGCCACCTGGCTGCCGCCGCTCGCTATCCTGGTCTGCGCGCTGGTGCTGCTCGGCTACGTCAAGCTGAAAACGCCCGCCGTGATCCTCGGCTCTGTGCTTGCCGGCCTTGTCGCCTACGGGCTCGCGGTCGTGCTCCAGCCTTACGGCCCGGCGCCGGTGCGTGTGCCGGTGCAACTCGTCAACGCGCTGCCTTTCATCCTCACCGTCATCCTGCTTGCCGGATTCATCGGCAAGGCCATCCCGCCGCGCGCCGGCGGCGTGCCCTATGTGAAGGAGCGGTGAGGTGCTGAAAAATGCTGGAGGAAGATTGATGAGACGCTTTTTGTTGGCCGCCGCCCTGTGTGTCGCTCCGGCCGCGACCTTCGCCGACACGACGGTCAACGTGGCTGCCGATTTCGAGAAGGACTACATGAAGTTCTATTGCGTCTACGAGAGCAATCTCTATTCGCTGGGAGCTGACATGTGTTCGGCGGACGGCCACGTCCAGGTCTGTGTCCTGGACGACAAGCAGTCGCCAAGGGCGATCTGGAAGGTCAACACGCAATTATGCGCGGCCTCGACCGACGAATAAGCGAACCGCCGTCGGACCGGATCCGGTCCAGCGCCTCCGGCGCCGACGGGAAAACAGGCTGGATGTCCGATCATGCATGATCTCTTCCTCGCGGCGCGCGAGGCAATGGCGAAATGCTACGCGCCCTATTCCAAATTCCCGGTGGGGGCCGCGATCCGCACGACCGACGGCCGCGTCTTCGCCGGCTGCAACATCGAGGTGGCGTCCTATCCCGAAGGCTGGTGCGCCGAGACCACGGCGCTCGGCCACTACATCATGGGCGGCGGCGGCGAGATCGCTGAAATCGCCGTGGTGGCGGAGCGCATGGCGCGCATCACGCCCTGCGGCGGCTGCCGCCAGCGGCTGGCGGAGTTCGCCGGCCCGGATGCAAAGCTTTATCTCTGCGACGATGCCGGTGTCGTCGAGACGGTCACCATCGGCCAGATGCTTCCTTACGGCTTTGAAGGAAAGATCCTGAGATGACCGATGCCGTCGCCACGCTGGTCGAGCGGCTTGGCGGCCGCATGCCGACGGTCGCGGTCGTTCTTGGCTCCGGCCTCGGAGGGCTGGTCGACGAGGTCGAGGACGCGATCCGCATTCCCTATTCCGACCTGCCGGGATTTCCGAAGAGCGGAGTCACCGGCCATGCCGGCACGCTGGTCAGCGGCCGTTTCGGCGGCGCGGAAGTGCTGCTGCTTGCCGGCCGCTCGCATTATTACGAGCACGGCAACGCCGCCGCCATGCGCCCGGCCCTGGAAATCCTCGCTGCGATCGGCGTCACCACGCTGATCCTCACCAACGCCGCCGGCTCGCTCGATCCGGCGATGCCGCCGGGATCGGTGATGCTGATCGAGGATCATATCAACTTCGCCGGTGCCAATCCGCTGATCGGCGAGCCGACCGACGCGCGTTTCGTCGGGCTCACCGAAGCCTATGACCGCGATCTGCGCGCCGCGATCGTCAAGGCCGCCGAGGCGACCGGCACGCCGCTGCACAAGGGCGTCTACATGTGGTTCTCCGGCCCGTCCTTCGAGACGCCGGCCGAAATCCGCATGGCCCGCATCATGGGGGCCACCGCAGTCGGTATGTCGACGGTGCCGGAAGTCATCATCGCCCGCTTCCTTGGCCTGCGCGCCGCCGCCTGCTCGGTCATCACCAACCTCGCCGCTGGCATGACAGGGAACGAACTCTCGCATCAGGAGACCAAGGACATGGCGCCGCTCGGCGGGCGGAGGCTGGCGGCGGTGCTGAAGAAGATGTTCGAGGAGGGGATATGAGCGGCGCGGTTCTTCCCTCCCCCTTGAGGGGAGGGTGGCCGCGAAGCGGCCGGGTGGGGTCCTCGCGGCCAAACGCCAACGCACCTTTGCGTCGGAGCACTGCCGCGGCGACCCCTCCCGCCTCGCTTCGCTCGGCACCCTCCCCTCAAGGGGGAGGGAAAGACTGATGCTTCCCCAGGAAATCATCCGGCAAAAGCGCGACGGCAAAGCCCTGCCGTCCGACGACATTGCCGCCTTCATCGCCGGCCTCACCTCCGGCGCCGTCTCGGAGGGACAGGCGGCGGCGTTCGCCATGGCGGTCTTCTTCAACGGCATGCGCCGTGAGGAGGCGGTGGCGCTCACGCTCGCCATGCGCGATTCCGGCGAGGTGCTCGACTGGTCCGACCTGCCCGGCCCGACCACCGACAAGCATTCGACCGGCGGCATCGGCGACAATGTCTCGTTGATGCTGGCGCCGATCGTCGCGGCCTGCGGCGCCTATGTGCCGATGATCTCCGGACGCGGCCTGGGCCACACCGGCGGCACGCTGGACAAGATGGATGCCATCTCCGGCTATGTCAGCCAGCCCGACACTGCGCTCTTCCGCAAGGCAGTACTTTCCTCTGGCTGCGCTATCATCGGCCAGACCGCCGCGCTCGCTCCCGCCGACAAGCGCCTTTACGCCATCCGCGATGTTACCGCGACGGTGGAATCGATCCCGCTGATCACAGCCTCGATCCTGTCGAAGAAACTGGCGGCTGGGCTGCAGTCGCTGGTGCTCGACGTCAAGGTCGGCAACGGCGCCTTCATGGAAAAATCACGCGACGCGGCATCGCTTGCCAAAAGCCTCGTCGAGGTCGCCAACGGCGCAGGCCTGAAGACGTCGGCGCTGATCACCGCCATGAACGAGCCGCTGGCCTCGGCCGCCGGCAATGCCGTCGAGGTCGTCAACGCCGTCGATTTCCTCACCGGCCGCGTGCGCGGTCCGCGCCTCGAAAAGGTGACGCTGGCGCTCTCGGCCGAGATGCTGCTTTCCGCCGGCATTGCCGCTTCGCACGCCGACGGCTTTGCCAAGGCCCGGGAGGCGCTGGACACCGGCCGCGCCGCGGAGCGCTTCGCCCGCATGGTGCACGACCTCGGCGGCCCGGCGGATTTCATCGAGCGATCGGCCGGCCATCTGCCGCAGGCGCCGGTCGAGCGCGCCGTGCGTGCCGGACGCGCCGGCTTCGTCACCCACATCGCCACCCGCGACATCGGGCTGGCGGTCGTCGGTCTCGGCGGAGGCCGCACGCGCCCCGGCGACAGCGTCGACCTCGCGGTGGGCTTTACGCACTTGCTGCCGCTCGGCGCGGAAGTGCGACCCGGCGAACCGCTGGCCATGGTGCACGCCCGTGACGATGCCGCCGCCGACATTGCCGGCAAGGCGCTCGCCGCCGCCTATGAGATCGGCGAGGTCCGCCCCGCCGCCAAGGATCCGGTGGTGCGGCGGATTTCGGCCACGGAAACCTACTGAACCAGCAGCAGCGTACCGTCGCCGACCTCGAACTTCTTCAGCCGGTTCAGGAACGTCATGCCGATCAGCGTGGTGCTGAGCGACTGGTCGTCAAGCACCAGCGCCTCGACGTTCGGCACCATGATGCGGCCGATCTCCAGCCGCTCGATCATCACCACGGCGGCGCGCGCCTTGCCGTTGGCGGTGCTGACCGTGCCTTTCATGTCGGCAGACTGGATGCGCAGCCCAAGACGCCGCGCCGTTGACAGATTGATCGCCACCGCCGTCGCCCCCGTGTCGATCATCGCCTCGACCTTGCGGCCGTTGATCTTGAAGTCGCTGATATAATGACCCCGGTCGTCCGCGGGGATTTCCACCTTGCGGCCACTGAGCGAAGGGCTGGCGGATGCAGTCGCCGGCTTGATCTCCGCCTGAGGAACCGCCGCCACCAGCGTCTGGTCGGGTTGGCTCGGGCCGAGAAACGCCTCCAGCGCATCCGGATTCGCCTGGTAGAGCAGCGGCACGGAGGCCGATGCCCCGATACAGATACCGATGAGGATGGCGTTGCGCAGCATTTGAGACCCGTCTTGCTGCACCCATACATACCGCCGGAAAAACGAGGCAGCCTTAACGGTTCCGCTTTTCCGGCTTCTACTCGAAACCTGTGTAAACGAAGGGTTAACGGCGGCCGCAAATCTCCGCTATTTCGTGCCGTAGAGCCGGTCCCCGGCGTCGCCCAGGCCGGGCACGATATAACCCTTCTCGTTGAGCTGCCGGTCTATCGAGGCGGTGAACACCGGCACGTCGGGATGCGCGGTGGTGAAGCGCTGGATGCCTTCGGGCGCTGCCAGCAGGCAGAGATAGCGCAAATTCGTGGCGCCGCGTCCCTTCAGCTTGTCGATCGCCGCGATCGCCGAATTGGCGGTGGCGAGCATCGGGTCGACGACGATCACCAGCCGGTCGGCGAGGTCGCTCGGCGCCTTGAAGAAGTATTCGACGGCTTCGAGCGTCTCGTGGTCGCGGTAAAGACCGATATGGGCGACGCGCGCCGCCGGCACGAGGTCGAGCAGCCCTTCGAGCAGGCCGTTGCCGGCGCGCAGCACCGAGGCGAACACCAGTTTCTTGCCCTCAAGCGTCGGCGCTTCCATCGTCTCCATCGGCGTCTCGATGGTCGTCGTGGTGAGTTCGAGGTCCCGCGTCACCTCGTAGCCCAGCAGCAGCGAGATCTCGCGCAGCAGCCGCCGGAAACTCGCGGTGGACGTTTCCCTGTTGCGCATGATGGTCAGCTTGTGCTGCACGAGGGGGTGATCGACGACTGTGACGCCCATGGCCTGACCTTCCGCTTCTTATTGTGTCTCGGCATCCTATCCGGGCTTGGCGGCCGGCGAAATGCCGTGAGGCAGTGGTTGGGGGGTTTTCCCCGTAGTTGCGGCGGGAGAAACCGGGAGAAGAACGGTCTTCACCGCTTCTTCTCCAGCCGCGCCAGCAAAGCGCTCCGCGTCTTGCGGTCGACGAACGCCGCCTCGATCGAAGTGCGCGTCACCGCAGTCAGCGCCTTCTCGCTCATGCCGAAATGTTTCGCGGCGAGGTCGTACTCATTGCGCAGCGTCGTCCAGAAATAGGGCGGATCGTCGGAATTCAGCGTCACCTTGCAGCCGGCGGCGAGCAGGGCAGGGAACGGATGGCTGGCGAAATCCGGGAACACTTTCAGCGCGATGTTCGAGCCCGGGCAGCACTCCATCACGATGCCCTCGTCGGCGATGCGCTTCACCAGGTCCGGGTTCTCGATGGCGCGAACCCCATGGCCGATGCGACTCGGCTTCAGATGGTCCAGTGCGCCGGCGACACTCTCCCAGCCGCCGAACTCACCGGCGTGAACCGTGATGCCGAGCCCCGCCTCGCGGGCGATCTCAAAGGCGCGCACGAAATCCTCGATGTCGCCCATCCGCTCGTCGCCGCCCATGCCGAAGCCGGTCACCAGCGGATGTCCGCATTTGGCGGCGAAGCGCGCGGCGGCTTCTACGGCTTCCACGCCGAAATGCCGCACCCCGGTGACGATCATCCGGCCTTCGATGCCGGTCTTGTCGCGGGCGCGGATCATGCCTTCGCCCAGCGCCTCGGTATAGGCTTGCGGCGACAGGCCGGCGCGGCGCGCATGGTCGGGCGAGGTGAACACCTCGGAATAGATGGCGCCGTCGCGCGCCAGGCTGGTGAGATAATGCTCGGTCAACCGCGCATAATCTTCTTCGGTACGGAACAGATCGGCTGCAAAATCATAGGCTTGCAGAAAGGTGGTGAAATCGCTCCAGACGAAGGAGCCGTCCTGGATGAACGGTGAGGTGTCCGCCCCGTATTTGCGCGCCTGCCGGATCACCAGTTCCGGGTCGGCCGCGCCCTCGACATGGCAGTGGATTTCGGCAGTGAGCGGCATGGGCGGTCCTTCGAACGAATCGCGGGTCTTCACGGCAATGCTGGACAATAGCGTCCCCGCCGTGCATCGGGTATCTTGATCGCCGGAGAACGGGTCACGTTTATGACAGAACAACGGACAACCGCTGCGGGCGGCATGCAAACCTCATACGGCTTCCGCGAAGTGGCGGATGACGAGAAGCAGCCGCTGGTCGACGCCGTATTCCATCGGGTGGCGAACCGCTACGACCTGATGAACGATCTGATGTCGGGCGGCCTGCACCGGCTGTGGAAGGACGCGATGGTCGCCTGGCTCAATCCGCCGCGCCGCGCCGGCTGGCGCTCACTGGACGTTGCCGGCGGCACAGGCGACATCGCCTTCCGCATCGTCGATGCCTCGGCCGGCAACGCCGAGGCAACCGTGCTCGACATCAACGGCTCCATGCTGGCCGTTGGCCGCGAGCGGGCGGTGAAGCGCCGTCTGGAGGACAACGTCGATTTCGTCGAGGCGAACGCGGAAGAACTGCCTTTTCCAGACGAGACGTTCGAGGCCTACACCATAGCCTTCGGCATCCGCAATGTGCCGCATATCGACGCAGCGCTTGCCGAAGCTTTCCGTGTGCTGAAGCCCGGTGGACGCTTCCTTTGCCTCGAATTCTCCGAGGTCGACATGCCGATCCTCGACCGAGTCTACGAACAATGGTCGTTCAAGGCTATCCCGCCGATCGGCAAGATGGTGACCGGCGACGCCGAACCCTACGCCTACCTCGTGGAATCGATCCGAAAATTTCCCAACCAGGCGAATTTCGCCGATATGATCAGGCGGGCCGGTTTCGAGCGCGTGACCTGGCGGAATTATTCCGGCGGCATTGCGGCCCTGCATTCCGGCTGGAAGCTTTGACGCTCGCATGACCTCGATCGGAGCGGGCTTCAGGCTGGTCAGGGCCGGCTGGATCATGACGCGCGAAGGCGTCTTCGCGGCTTTGCCGGGCGAGGAGCTTTCCGGCGCCCCGCGCCTCGCCTGGCGGCTGACGAAATTCCTCGCGCGGCCCCGCGCCATGCGCCGCCAGCGCTCGGAACGGCTGGCCGGCGCCGTGTCGCGGCTGGGGCCGTCCTATGTAAAACTCGGCCAGTTCCTGGCGACGCGGCCGGACGTGGTCGGCAACGACATAGCGCTGGACCTCGCCAAGCTGCAGGACCGCATGGCGACCTTTCCGACCGCGCAGGCGGTCGAGGCGATCCAAGGCTCGCTCGGCCGCTCCATGTCCGACCTGTTCGTGACCTTCGAAGAGCCCGTCGCCGCCGCTTCGATCGCCCAGGTTCATCCCGCCGAGGTCATGCGCAACGGCGAGGTGCGAAAAGTCGCGGTAAAAGTCATCCGCCCTGGCGTGCGCCGCGCCTTCTTCCGCGACCTTGAAAGCTATTTCCTCGCGGCGCGCCTCCAGGAAAAATTCATTCCCTCCTCGCGCCGCCTTCGCCCGGTCGAGGTGACGCAGACGCTCGCCCAGACCACCAGGATCGAGATGGACCTGCGGCTGGAGGCGGCCGCTCTGTCGGAGATCGGCGAGAACACGCGCGACGATCCCGGCTTCCGCGTGCCGGCGGTCGACTGGGAGCGAACCGGCCGCGACGTCGTCACCATGGAATGGATCGACGGCATCAAGATGAACGACATCGAGGCATTGCGCGCCGCCGGCCACGATCTGAAGGCGATCGCCGCAAACCTCGTGCAGTCCTTCCTGCGCCACACACTGCGCGACGGTTTTTTCCATGCCGACATGCACCCGGGAAACCTGTTCGTCGAGGCGAACGGCACCATTGTCGCGGTGGACCTTGGCATATCGGGCCGCCTCGGCAAGAAGGAACGCCATTTCCTCGCCGAAATCCTGTTCGGTTTCATCACTCGCGACTACGTGCGCGTCGCCGAGGTGCATTTCGAGGCAGGTTACGTGCCGCGCCAGCACAATGTCGCGTCCTTCGCCCAGGCGATCCGCGCCATCGGCGAACCGATCCACGGCCAGCCGGCCGAGACGATTTCCATGGCGAAGCTGCTGACCTTGCTGTTCGAGGTGACGGAACTGTTCGACATGGAGACCCGGCCCGAACTCGTATTGCTGCAGAAGACCATGGTGGTGGTCGAGGGTGTGGCGCGTTCGCTCGACCCGGTCTTCAACATGTGGAAGACCTCGGAGCCGGTCGTCGGCCACTGGATCAGGCAGAATCTCGGGCCACGCGGCCTGCTGACCGACGCGCGCGACGGTGTCAGCGCTTTGCTGTCGCTGGCCCGCCAGGCGCCTGACCTCGCCGCCCGCACCGAGCGCCTTTCGCGCGAAATAGACAAGATGGCCGAACACGGCCTGCGCTTTGACGAGACGACCGCGCAGGCGATCGGCAAGGCGGAGGCCCGCCACACCCGCTCCGGCCGCATCGCGCTTTGGGTGATCGCGGCGGCGGTGGTCTGGATTGCGTGGAAGCTGGTGTGAGATCCCGAGCACCAGGAGCCAGCTAGGAAGCATATATCGGCGCGTTCCCGTCGTCTTTCATTGGAAGCGATCACGCCGAAGCTACGCAAGCATATGCGGCCGATGCCTGACATCAATGACATCAAAGTTGTCATTGATGTCAATGATGCGCTATGATCCGAAAGGTCGATCAGACCAGGAGCGTTCCGTGGCTAGGCTTACTATCCGCAACGTTGACGACAGTACCTTACAATGGCTGCGGGAGCGTGGTGCGCGGCGTGGCGTATCGATGGAGCAGGAGGCGCGCGACGTATTTGCGGCGTCCGTTGGTATGCCGACCGCTGAGGGTTTCGACCGTCGCGGTTTCCCGCCGGTAGGACAGGAAATTGGCGACAGGCCCGGCGGCGCAATTCGGAGGTAGCGTTGTGGGAACCCTAACCGTTCGCAATCTGGATGACGCCGTCAAGCAAAGACTCAGGGAGCGCGCTGCAAGGCGTGGTGTTTCGATGGAGCGGGAAATGCGTGAAATCATAAAGGAAAGGTCCGCGACGCCCCGCAGGAACACATCCATATTCGACGCTCTTACCCGCCTCGGCGTGAAGCCGGTGCGACCCTTCGACCAGAAATCCGTCTCCGATGAAATGTGGGACGAGGGAATCCGTTGAGCGGATATGTCATCGACAGTTCGGTCTACATCGCCATCTTGAACGCGGAGGAAGGTGTCGACGACTTCAAGATATTCCTTGATCGGGATGCCTCGTGCCGGGTGAGCGCCGCGACGCTGCATGAAAGTTTCTGCGTGTCGCGTCGCGCCGCCATAGCTGACGGAGCGGCGAGGTTGGAACAAATCGTGGAACTGGTTGGCGCCGACGTCGTCGCCTTCGACGCCATTCAACTGGATGTGGCCAAGTCCGCCTATTCCCGTTTCGGCCGAGGCTCCGGACATAAGGCGGGGCTCAACATGGGCGATTGCTTCTCCTATGCCTTGGCCAAGACCCGTAATCTGCCGCTGCTTTTTAAGGGCGACGATTTCGTCCATACGGACGTTGAGCCCGCGTTGAAACCGCTATAGGGGACTACCGTGACCCTCTCCGGCAAGCGCATCCTCCTGATCATCGGCGGCGGCATCGCCGCCTACAAGACGCTCGACCTGATCCGCCGCCTGCGCGAACGCGGCGCTTCGGTGCGGGCGGTGATGACTCACGCCGCGCAGGAATTCGTCACGCCTCTGTCGGTCGGCACGCTGACTGCCGATCGCGTCTTCAGCGACCTGTTCGACCGGAACGACGAGCATGACGTCGGCCATATCCGGCTGTCGCGCGAGGCTGACCTTGTCATCGTCGCGCCGGCCACCGCGGACCTGATGGCGAAAACGGCGAACGGCCTTGCCAACGACCTCGCCTCCGCCGTGCTGCTGGCCACCGACAAGACGGTGCTGATGGCGCCGGCCATGAACCCAAGAATGTGGTCGCATCCGGCGACGCGCCGCAACCGTGCAACACTGGCGAAGGACGGCGTTCTGTTCGTTGGCCCCAACAAGGGCGAGATGGCCGAAAGCGGCGAGGCGGGCGAGGGGCGGATGGCCGAGCCGCTGGAGATCGTCGCGGCGATTGAGGCGGCCTTGTCGCCGAAGCCAGGTCCGCTGTCCGGCAGGAAAATAATCGTCACCTCTGGCCCGACCCACGAGCCAATCGACCCGGTCCGCTACATCGCCAACCGTTCCTCCGGCAAGCAGGGCCACGCCATCGCCGCTGCCCTGGCTGCGCTTGGCGCAGACGTGCGGCTGGTCTCCGGACCTGTCAATGTGGCCGATCCGAAGAGCGTCCAAACAATACATGTCGAGACCGCTCGCGAGATGAAGGACGCCGTTGAAGCCGAATTGCCGGCCGATGCGGCGGTGTTCGTGGCAGCGGTTGCCGACTGGCGCAGTGACAGCGAGGCAGGCGCCAAGATCAAGAAGGTGGCGGGCGAAGGGCCGCCGGTGCTGCGCATGGTCGAAAACCCCGACATCCTCTCGACCGTCGGCCACCATGCCCGACGGCCGTATCTCGTGGTCGGTTTTGCCGCCGAGACCAACGATCTGATCGCCAATGCCCAGGCCAAGCTGAAGCGCAAGGGCGCCGACTTCATCGTCGCCAATGATGTCAGCGCGGAGGGCGGCGCCATGGGCGGCGACCGCAACCGTGTGCGGATCGTCTCGAAGGCCGGTGTCGAGGAATGGGCCGATATGCCGAAGGCCGAGGTTGCGAGACGGCTGGCCGACCTGATTGCGGCGCGGCTCAAGACCATCGCCATATAGGGCCGGCGAAAACCAGGCTTAAGCCGATGGTGACGGCTGGTTTTCTCCCTGCGAGGGCGAGTTGCCGGGCGTTTTGGGCTGCTGATTGAAGCTTGTCGCACCCGCATCCGAAGCCTTCGGCGTCAGATCGTTGTTTCCGCTGTCCTTTCCGGACTTCACGCCGTCTTCGTCCGGCAGCGGCGGTTGCGGCGACTTGACCGTCTCGTCGATGATCAATTCGAGGATGCCCCGCGCGATCTCGCGCTCGCCCATGATCACCGTGTCGGCGCCAAGTCCTTTCAGATGCTCGACTTCCGCGTCGAAATGGGCGCGGGCGATGACCACGATCGAAGGATTGGCGGCCCGCGCCCGCAGGATGACCTGTCCCGCCTCGAAAGCGTTCGGGATGGCCAGCACCAGCCGCTTCGCACCCGTCGGGTTCGCCGCGGCGAAGACCTGCGCATTGGCGGCGTTGCCCTCGACCACCTCGACCCCGTCGGCACGCAGTTTCGCGATCGTCTTGTCGCCGTCCTCTATCACCAGGAAGGGCAGGCCGGCCTTGCTGAGCGATTCCCCGACCAGGCTGCCGACGCGGCCATAGCCGATGAGGATCGTGTGGTTCGTCAATGTGGTCGGGGGCGGCGGGCCGTCCTCTTCCTTGTGCGCGGATTTGGCGGAAGGGGCGGGCGTCGCCAGTACGCCGGCCTCGGTGGCCGGACCGGCCGCCTTGATTTCCGCTGCCGCCGTACCCTTTCCGAAGCGGTTTTCGGCCCACGGTTTCAGCCGTTCCGCAACTGCGAACACGAGTGGATTGAGCACGATCGACAGGATCGCACCTGCGAGGATCAGGTCGCGGCCCTGCTCCGGCAATAGCCCGAGTCCGACGCCCAACTCCGCGAGAATGAACGAGAATTCGCCGATCTGCGCCAGGCTGGCGGAGATGATCAGCGCCGTGCCTATCGGATAGCGGAAGGCGACGACGATGAGGAAGGCTGCCGCCGATTTGCCGATGACGATGATGAACAGCGTCGCCAGGATCGGCCAGGTCTCTCGCAGCAGGCTGGTCGGATCGAACAGCATGCCGACCGAGACGAAGAACAGCACCGAGAACGCATCCCTGAGCGGCAGCGACTCTTCCGCCGCCCGATGCGAAAGCGGCGATTCGCTCATGATCATGCCGGCGAAGAAGGCGCCCAGCGCCAGCGACACGCCGAACAGCTTTGCCGCGCCGAAGGCGACGCCGAGCGCGATCGCCAGCACAGCCAGCCGGAACAATTCGCGCGATCCGGTATGCGCGACATAGTGCAGGAGCCACGGGATGATCCGCCGCCCGACCACCAGCATGACCGCCACGAAAGCGACGACCTTGGCCAGCGTAACGCCGAGCACCCCCCAGACGCCCAAGTCAAACTGGAACGCAGGCTGCGGCAAGGAGCGCTCGACGCCCGGCTCGACGCCGCCGAGCAGCCCGGCGATGGCCGGCAGGATGACCAGCGCCAGCACCATGGCGAGGTCTTCGACGATCAGCCAGCCGACGGCGATGCGCCCCCGCTCGGTCTCGATCATGCGCCGGTCCTGCAAGGCCTTCAGCAGCACGACCGTGCTGGCGACCGACAGGGCCAGGCCGAAGACGAGGCCGGCGCCGGGCGACCAGCCGAGCATCCAGGCAAGTGCCGCGCCGAGTGCGGTGGCGAAACCGATCTGCACGACCGCGCCGGGCACGGCTATGGCGCGTACCGAAAGCAGGTCCTTCAGCGAAAAATGCAGGCCGACGCCGAACATCAGCAGGATGACGCCGATCTCGGCGAGTTCCAGCGCCAGTTCCTGGTCGGCGACGAAACCCGGCGTGTTCGGGCCGACCAGAATACCGGCGATCAGGTAGCCGACCAGCGGTGGAATGCGAAAACGATTGGCGAGCGCGCCGAGAATGAAAGCCAGCCCCAGACCGGCGACGATGGTGGCGATAAGGGGCGTTTCATGCGGCATCGTTCAGGTGTCGCCTTTCAGGTCCGGGAGCTTTTGGGAAGCGCGAAAGCGCTGTCTTTCCAATATGGTGGATTGGGTGGGGCGCGCGCAACCCTTGGCGGTCATGTTTGTCGATTTGACGACGCAAAATGGATCGAAGGAAACCGGCTTTCAGGAGCGCTCTTCGAGCAGGTCGAGATCAATATTCTGGCCGCCGTAGAAGATTCCGAGGATCATCACCCGTTGTTGCTCGATGGCAAAGACGATGCTGACCCTGCGCCGATAGCCGACGACCGAATGGCGCGGGGTCCTTCGGACCCCACAGTGCCTCTTTCCGGAAACGTCGAAAAGCCGAGGCAATAGTCGCGAAGGCCGCTCACGAATGTCCAGGCAATGGTCGGAGATGCGCGCTTCTCGATATAATCGTAGAGTTTTCCGAGTTCGTCTTCAGCCCTCGGGTGAGGTAGCGAAAATACTGGCTTCGACAGGCTATCAAGCCGTCATCCGTATCTTCTGATCTCCGGCTTCAGCCTCAGTCGCCCTGCTTGCCCACTCGTCTTGGTTCGTCGGTCGCAGCCGCGCAACGGCACTGTTGCGCGGCTCGAGTGTCTTCCCACATGTTGGTTTAGGGCCTGTTGAGATTCATCTTGAGTTTATTATGGCAGCGGCGAGATGGATGATGCCGCTGAAGCTCTGGTCGGTTTTGTCGGCACGCATGGCGATGCGCTTGAATTCTTTGAGTTTGCAGAAGAAGTTCTCGATCAGATGACGCCATTTGTACATTTCGATATCGATCAGGATGGGCTTCGTCCGGCGCGGATGCTGGGAGATGACGATCTTGGCGCCACGCTCGTTGAGGTCGGCGATGATGCTGTTGCTGTCGAAGGCCTTGTCGGCGATCAAGGCGTCGAAGGAGAGGCCCTTGATGAGCGGATCGACACCGACCGTATCGAAACGCTGACCCGGCAGCAGGACGAAGCGCACGAGATTGCCCAGCGCGTCGGTAAGGGCCAGGATCTTGGTGGTCATGCCGCCTTTGGAGCGGCCTATGGCCTGGCTTTGAGTCCCCCTTTTGCGCCCTGGCCGTGGCGATGGACCTTGACGATGGTGGCGTCGACCATGGCGTATTCCATGTCGGGCGCTTCTGAACAAGCCTCGAAAAGCCGAATGAAAACATCGGCTTTGACCCAATCGCGGTATCGCTTGAAAACGCTGTTCCAGTTGCCGAACAAAGCCGGAAGGTCACGCCATGGGCTGCCGGTTCGCAAAATCCACAACACAGCTTCAAAGAAACGCCGGTTATCCCTTCCGCTTCGTCCCGGATCGGTGCGCTTACCCAGGCAATGCGGTTCCATCTTCGCCCATTGGGCGTCCGTCAACACAAATCGGTCCATCCAAAGCTTGAATTACAACCAAGCCAAAAGTGGAATCCTGAATCTCAACAGGCCCTAGCCAGACCGCTGCTCGTCAGAGGTCAAAGCGCAGCGAGATGCCGGGGCTCCGATAGTATCGCGGGTAATAGCGCGGTGCGAAACCATAGCTTCGGCCGTAATACCGGCCGTAGTGCCGGCCACGGTAGCAGTCGCCGTAGTAGTAGCACTGCTGACGTGCGTATCGCCGGTAGGCGCGGCGCTCCGCGCGGCGCTGTTGCCGCTTCCAATGACGATAGGTGTGGGCGACCTGCTGCACGTCCGTGCGGCCCTGCTCTGCCTGCGGAACGAAAATCGGAGCGGCATTGGCTGGCACCGGCACGGCCACGGCAACCGAGGCTGCCAGCGCAGTGGCCATCAACCCAGATAAAAGCGTTTTCATCGCTGCCTCCTGGTTGGTTGGGTCTTGAGCCCAACGATACAGCCGCGGATACGGTTCCGAACAAGCGTTCACTGTATATTACGCTGGTGTCGGAAAAGATGTGCCTTCGCTGATCCGCTTCGCCATCACGCTGCCATGAGCATCTTCTCGATCTCCGGCACCGGATGATTGGTCAGCGTCTTCGGATATTCGGCCACCACCATCGCTTCGACCTCCTTGTGGAGGTTCTTGCGCATCTCGCCGAGCACGACGGGCGGTGCGATCAGGATGATCTGGTTGAAGTCGCCGCGATGCGCGGCCTTATAGAGTTTTTCGGTGATCTCCACCGCGAACCGTTCCTTGGCCATCTTGTGCCAGTCGGTGTCGGCGACCGCGCTGCGATGCGGCGAGGGGCCGTCATTGAAGCGGCCCGGCTTGTCCGAGCCCTGCTCGCGCGTTGGCGGATTCTCTTCGGAGAGTTCGCGCACGACCTCGAAATCCGGATAAAGCCCGTCTCCCTTGTTCTCCAGAAACAGCGCCTTCTCGCCATCGGCAACCACGACCCATATGCCGTGTTTGAGTTTCGCGGCCATGCGGCAATCTCCTTCTTTCCCGTCGGACGTGAAGCATCGGGCGATGCCTCGCTGGGCTAACGCAAGCCGGCCGTCCGGGGTTCCTCGCGATAAAAACGTGCCAAGAAACGGCGCTGCGGAAAAATTTTCTTCCGCTCTTCGCACTTGCGGAAAAGCAATTTCGTCCTGCAAACTGGCGCGCGAGTGCGTTCCTTCTGAAAAGCCTCGTCCGCGATTAAATATCTGTCTTTCCAGCCAGGAAGCCAACCGCGTCATGCCGCAGCCGTCAACCAAGCTCAACGCCTTCCCCGTCTTCCTGCGGGTCGAGGGACGGAGCGTGGTCGTCGTCGGCAATGGCGATGAGGCGCTGGCCAAGGCGCGGTTGCTGGCGCAGTCCAGCGCCCGGTTGATTGTCGTCGCCGACGCCGCCGAACCGGCGTTGCGCCGCTGGTTGGCCGGGAACGAGATCGGGCTTGTCGAAGCTGCGTACGATCCGTCGCTGATCGAAGGCGCCGCGCTGGTCTTTGCGGCGAGCGGCGATGAGGCCCTGGATCGCCGCATCTCCGAGGATGCGCGGCGTCTGGGCATTGCGGTGAACGCTGTCGACCGCCCCGAACTCTGTGATTTCTACACGCCTGCCATCGTCAACCGTGCGCCGCTGGCGGTCGCCATCGGCACAGAGGGCTCTGGCCCGGTGCTGGCCCAGATGGTGCGGGCGCGCATCGACGCCATGCTGCCGCCGTCGCTCGGCCTGCTGGCGGCGCTCGCCAACTCGTTCCGCGACGCGGCCGAAAAACTGTTTCCAAAAGGGCTGGCGCGCCGTTCCTTCTGGCATTCTTTCTTTTCAGGGGCGCCTGCCCGGGCGTTCGAGGCGGGCGGCGAGCGCGAGGCCCGCGCTGCCGTCGGCCGTCTCCTGGCCGAGCAGGGCAAGGGTATGGGCCATGTCGCGCTGGTCGGCGCCGGGCCGGGGGCGGAAGACCTGCTGACGCTCAGGGCGCATCGCCTGCTGATGGAGGCCGACGTCATCGTGCATGATGCGCTGGTGCCGGAACAGATCATCTCCATGGGTCGCCGCGACGCCGAGCGTCTGCCGGTCGGCAAGCGCAAGGGCTGCCATTCGAAAACCCAGATCGAGATCAATGCGCTGCTGGTGCGGCTCGGGCGCGAGGGCAAGCGCGTCGTACGGCTGAAGTCCGGCGACCCGCTGGTGTTCGGCCGCGCCGGCGAAGAGATGCAGGTGCTCCGCGATGCCGGCGTGTCGTTCGAGGTGGTGCCCGGCGTGACCTCCGCCTTCGCCGCCGCTGCCGACTTCCAGCTTCCGCTGACCTTGCGCGGCGTGACATCCTCGATGGTGTTTACCACCGGCCACGATCTCAAGGGCGGTTCGCTGCCTGACTGGGCGAAGCTGGCCATCTCCGGCGCGACCGTCGCGGTCTATATGGGCCGTTCGGTCGCTGCGGACGTGGCCGGAAGGCTGATGGATGCAGGCCTGTCGCCGGATACCGCGGTCGCTGTCGTGGAAAATGCCAGCCTTGCCAATCGCCGCCGTTTTCATGGCACGCTGGCCGACCTGCCGTCGCTGCAATCGCGCGACGATCTCGGCGGCCCGGTGATGACCATCATCGGCGATGCGGTCGCCGGCGCGGATTTCTCGCGCTCGGAGCCGCTTTCGGCGCACCTGTTTGCGCCGTCGCCGGCCGAGGCCAAGGAGACGCAGGCATGAAGGTCCTGACCGCCAACCGGCTGACCGATGGCGAAGCCGTCTGGCTCTCGGCAGCCCGCGTCTGGGCCGAGACCATCGACGAAGCCGAAATCGTCAACGACAAGACGGCGGAAGCCGAGCTGGAGGCCGCTGGCAAGGCATCCTACGCCAACAATGAAGTCGTCGACCTCGAACTGATCGAAATCGAACTGGTTGACGGCGCCATCCGCCCGCTGCGCCTGCGCGAGCGCATCCGCGCCGCCGGCCCCACCAATCGCCTCGATCTTGGAAAACAGGCCAGAACGGCCGCTTGAGAGGGCGAAAAAGCCCACGGAAGCACGACCATGTACCGCTACGATGAGTTCGACCAGGATTTCGTGAAGGCCCGCGTCGCCGAGTTCACCGACCAGGTGGACAGGCGTCTCGCCGGCGAGATCACCGAGGAGCAGTTCCGGCCGCTGAGGCTGATGAACGGCGTCTATCTGCAACTCCACGCCTACATGTTGCGCATCGCCATTCCCTATGGCACGCTGAATTCGGGCCAGCTGCGGATGCTGGCCCACATCGCCCGCAAATACGACAAGGGCTACGGCCACTTCACCACGCGCCAGAACATTCAGTTCAACTGGCCGGCGCTGTCGGACATCCCGGCGATCCTCGACGATCTCGCCAGCGTCGAAATGCACGCCATCCAGACATCAGGCAATTGCATCCGCAACGTGACGGCCGACCATTTCGCGGGAGCGGCCGCCGACGAAGTCGCCGACCCGCGCCCCTATGCCGAGATTTTGCGGCAATGGTCGTCGGTGCATCCTGAATTCTCGTTCCTGCCGCGCAAATTCAAGATCGCGGTGACGGGCGCCGAGCGCGACCGCGCCGCCATCCAGACACACGACATCGGCCTGCACCTGAAGAAGAACGCCGAGGGCGAGCTTGGCTTTGCCGTCTATGTCGGCGGCGGCCAGGGCCGCACGCCGATGATCGCCAAGAAGATCAAGGATTTCCTGCCGGAAAAGCATCTGCTCTCCTACGCGACGGCGATCCTACGCGTCTACAATCTCTACGGACGGCGCGACAACAAATACAAGGCGCGCATCAAGATCCTGGTGCACGAGACCGGCACGGAAGAGTTTGCGCGCCAGGTCGAGGCCGAATGGGCCGAGCTGAAGGACAACGAGCTGACGCTGCCGGAAGCCGACATAAAGGCCATCAACGCCTATTTCGCGCCGCCGGAGCTGGCGGCCCGGCCGGACGGCGACCAGGCGGTGAAGCTGGCGCGGCTCGATTCGAAAAGTTTCGCCGAATGGGTAGACCAGAACGTCATCACCCACCGCAATCCCGACTATGCCGCTGTCACCATCTCGCTGAAAGGCATCGGCGAGGCGCCCGGCGACGCCAGCGATAGCCAGATGGAGGCGGTTGCCGACATCGCCGACAGATACGCCTTCGGCGAAATCCGCGTCAGCCACGAGCAGAACCTGATCCTGCCGCATGTGGCGCGCGCCGACCTGAAGGCGGTCTACGACGCGCTCGCTGAGATCGACCTGGCGACGGCGAATTCCGGACTGATCACCGACATCATCGCCTGCCCCGGCCTCGACTATTGCGCGCTGGCCAATGCGCGCTCGATCTCGGTGGCGCAGGAGATTTCCAACCGCTTCGCCTCGCTGGAGCGCCAGCGCGACATCGGCGAGCTGAAGCTGAAGATCTCCGGCTGCATCAATGCCTGCGGCCATCATCATGTCGGCCACATCGGCATTCTCGGCGTCGAGAAGAAGGGCGCCGAACTCTACCAGGTGACGCTGGGCGGCTCGGCCGACGAAAACACCTCGGTCGGCGAGATCATCGGCCGCGGTTTTGGGCCGGACGAGATCACCAACGCGATCGAGACGGTGGTCGAGACCTATCTGGCGAAGCGCAAGGATCGGTCCGAAAATTTCCTCGACGCCTATCGCCGGCTGGGTCCCGCGCCGTTCAAGGAGGCGCTTTATGGCGGCGAAGCCAAGGCAGCCTGACGCCGACGCGCAGGCGGCCGACGAGGCCGCCGAACTCGACGCGCGCTTCGGTGGCCTGACGCCCCAGGAGGTCATCGAGCAGTCGGCGCGCCGGTCGTTTGAGGACGGCATCGCAGCGGTGTCGTCCTTCGGTGCGGATTCGGCGGTGCTGCTGCACATGATCGCCGAGGTTGACGCGGCGCTTCCGATCGTCTTCCTCGACACCGGAAAACATTTCGCCGAGACGCTGGAGTACCGCGATGCGCTGGCCGCCGATTTCGGCCTGACCGACATCCGTGTCGTGACGCCCGACCAGGCCGCGCTTGACCGGCTCGATCCCAGTGGAAAACTGCACCAGTCCGACACGGATGGGTGTTGCGAGATCCGTAAGGTCGAACCGATGGCACGCGGCGTGGCGCCGTTCCGCGCCTGGTTCACCGGCCGCAAGCGTTTCCAGGCATCCACCCGTGCCGCCCTGCCGGTGTTCGAGGCGGTCGGCCCGCGCATCAGGATCAATCCCTTGGCGAAGTGGGGCACCAGCGACCTCGCCGACTATATGCGGGCGCATAGGCTGCGCGAGAATCCACTGGTGGCCTACGGCTATCTGTCGATCGGCTGTTTTCCCTGCACCTCGATCGTCAAGCCGGGCGAGGACGCGCGCAGCGGCCGCTGGGCCGGCCTGGCCAAGACCGAATGTGGTATCCACCTGCCCGGCCTCGGCGAGGCGCTGACGGGCGCCGCCCATTGAGACGAAATCGTGCCTATCGGTGCGTCCTTCGAGGCTCGCCCGTAGACGGGTTCGCTCCAATTGACAGCGCTGTGCGGGCGAGCACCTCAGGATGAGGACCGTTGTGCCGGCACGCCAATCATCGGCGTTGCATCCGGGCGTCTTGCCGCCATGCCCTCGCCATTTTGGGAACTGCGCCGGAGACCTCGGCGATTGGCGTGCCGGCACGACCTCCCTCATCCTGAGGTGCTCGCCCGCACAACATTAGCGACGAAGCAAAGCCATCGAAGGGCGAGCCTCGAAGGACGCACCGATAGCTTCACACTGGAAACGGACACAAGAATAAGCCATATGCTCGCCCTCATGTCAGAAGCGAAGAACGAGACCACCCCGCCAGTGCCGCGCCTGTGGACGCCGGAAGGTTTTCGCGAGGATGAGTGGCAGCACGCCGAAAGTGCCGAGGCGCTAAGCGGCAACGGCCGCTTCATTCTGCCGCTGCAGGTTTTTCTCGACCTCGACCCGGTTGTGCGCCGATCGGCTAGGGAAAGGCTCGGCGTGCTGCTGCTGCCGGCCGATCCGGTCGAGAAGATCGCCGATCTGCTTGACGACCTGTCGCTCGTGGCATTGGCCTTCCCGGCCTTCAACGACGGCCGCAGCTTCTCCAAGGCGGAGCTGCTGCGCAGCCGCCACGGTTTTGACCGTGCTGTCCGCGCGACCGGGCAGGTTCTCGTCGACCAGTTGCCGCATATGCTGAGGCTCGGCTTCGACGAATTCGAGATCGTCAATCCGGTGCTTATCCGCCGGCTGGAGGAAGGCCGCGTCGGCGGTCTCGGACTTTATTACCAGCCGACGGCCAAGCCGGAGGCTGAACCCTCCAAGGGCGCAACCTATTCCTGGCGCCGCTCGCGCTGAGATATCGGATCGAGGCGCAAAGGCGGTTTTCGGTCCGATATCAGGCGACGATCAGCGCGAGGCGGTGATCATATGGGCGCGGATAGGCCCCTGGATTGGTCCGCTTCCGAACGCCCTTTCAAGGTCGTCGGCCACGGCCTGGGTAGCGTCCTGCAATGACGGGTTCCCGCGCGCCTCGATTTCGCTTCTGAGGGGCGATCCCTGGCAGTAGGCGGTCGCGGCGTCGAGTGGCGTTGCGGCTTTGGCCATGTGGCCAATGGTTTCGGTTTCGATCGAGGAGAAGCCTGCCGCCTTCAGATCCCCGCCGATCGCAGCCTTGTCGTGATAGCCGTGCGGCAACCGCTCCATGAAGGTGGGAGGATCGGCCGGAAACAGTCGCGCCAGCGTCGCCGAGACGACGGTCACGAAGGCGTTCTCGGAAAGCCGATCCCAGACGTTGAACACGAATGTGCCGCCCGGCCTGAGCACGCGCCGCGCCTCCCTGTACCCCTTGACCCTGTCGGGAAAGAACATCGCGCCGAACTGGCACGCCACCACGTCGAAGCGCCCGTCCTCGAAGGGCAGGGCCATCGCATCCGCCTGCTGCCAGCGGATGCGATCGTTGCCGGGTGCCGTGGCGGCGGCCCGATCCAGCATCGGCTGGTTGAGATCGGTTGCCATGATGCGCGCGTCGGCGGGAAGCCGCGATGCCATGGCCCGGGTCAATGCGCCTGTTCCCGCGGCTGTCTCCAGCACATCGCTTGGCTTGAGCCGGGCGACCCTGTCCGCGAGGTGGCGCGCGTATGGTTCGAACAGGAGCGGAACCATGAGACGGTCATAGATTTCGGGGATCGACCCTGCAAAGACCCTGTCACTGGCGACCATCGGCGCGACCTCGAATTCATCGGCGCGGTTTGAACCATATCATGAAAATCGCCGTGGCGCCTGGACAAATCTGGTCAGGCCATTTCGGGTTTCCGGCTTCTCCTGTTTACCGCTGCATTTCACGATGTGATGCTTGAGCGTCAATTGTGGTTCGCAAGCGCCCAAGGCCGATGACTGGCATCATAAATGCCGGTCATCGGCTCCGCCGCTTGAGGGCGGAATCTGTATGGGACGGATGACGCTCGTTATCATGCGGGTTGTCAATCTGGCGGAGCAGTTTGACAAACCTGTCTGGCAGGTCATCATTAACGGCGTAGTGCGGCAGCGTCGAGACGAAGCGGCTCATCTGGCCGCTTCTCATCTGGCGGCGAAACTCGGCATCCACCCTTCCGCCCGTAACTCTTTCATCGTCGGTCATTTCCTCGAAACCTGTTGCTGGCCAAAAAACCCGAGGCGAGGCGAATGGTTCCTGCAAAGCTGGGGACAAGCCGACGCCATGGTAAAGTTTAAGTAAAATTCGAAGGAAATGGCTGCCCACCGGGCAGCCGCGCAAACCGTTCCGTCGGCTCTTCGGCCGTGAATGAAACGCCTACGCCCCTTGATTTTTAGGCGCATAGCATCGATATCCGGCCCAACTCCGATGAATTCTGGAAATGTGGGAAATGACGATGAGCGATCAGGCGAAGGACGAAGGCATGCCTGAAGAAAACCTGGCCGCGGGCGAGGCAGCAGCGGCCGCTGCCGGCGAGGCAGGCGACTACGAGGCGCTGGTCAAGCTTCTCAAGGAAAACGAGGATCTTAAGGATCGCGCCATGCGCGCGGCCGCGGAGATGGAAAACCTCCGCCGCCGCACGGCGCGCGAGATCCAGGATGCCCGCGCCTATGCCGTGGCGAATTTCGCCCGCGACATGCTGTCGGTCTCCGACAATCTGCGCCGCGCGCTTGACGCGATTCCGGCCGAGACGCGGGCGGCTGTCGATGCCGGCCTTTCCGCGCTGGTCGAAGGCGTCGAGATGACCGAGCGATCGATGCTGTCGACGCTGGAGCGTCACGGCGTGAAGAAGCTCGATCCCGAGGGCGAAAAGTTCGACCCGCATTTCCATCAGGCGATGTTTGAGGTGCCGAACCCGCAGGTTCCCGCGAACACGGTCGTGCAGGTGGTTCAGCCCGGCTACTCGATCGGCGAGCGCGTCCTGCGGCCGGCGATGGTCGGCGTCGCCAAGGGCGGCCCGAAGCATTCTCCGGCAAACGATGCGCCCGCCGAGCCCGGCCCGGTCAACGACGAGGCCGAGAGGGATGCTTGAATGAGGCAGTAGGCAGTCGGCAGTCGGAAAGAGTTTGCTTTCGCTGCCGGCCTCTGATTGCTTTTACTGCCTACTGCCTACTGCCTACTGCCTACTGCCTACTGCCTCACCATCGGATCGCCATGAATCCGCTGCTGCTCCTGGACTACGCCGGTGTCGCGGTGTTTGCGGCGACGGGGGCGCTTGCTGCTTCGCGAAAACAGCTCGACATCGTCGGGTTCCTGTTCCTGGCGTCGATCACCGGCATTGGCGGCGGGACGCTGCGCGACCTGATCCTCAACATCCCCGTCTTCTGGATCGGCAACACCGTCTATGTGCTGATCTGCGTGGCGGTCGCGGCGTTCGTCTTCTTCACCGCCCATCTGGTCGGTTCGCGTTGGAAATGGCTGCTGTGGCTTGATGCGGTCGGGGTGGCGGCGTTCGCGGCGATGGGGGCGGCCAAGGGGATGACGATCACCGGCTCGCCTGTCGTCGGCATCATTACCGGCATGCTGACGGCGACGTTCGGCGGCATCTTGCGGGACATCGTCGCGCAGGAGCCATCGGTGCTGTTGCGGCCCGAGATCTACATAACCGCGGCTGGCGCCGGCGCGGCGACCTATGTGGTGGCGGATTCCTTGCTGGCGGCGCCGGGCGTGTCAGCGATCATGGCCTTTGTCGTCGCGCTGGCGGTGCGCGGCGGCGCGCTGTGGTTCGGCTGGACGCTGCAGCCTTACCGGGGCCGGCCGGGGCGGCGTCCCGAAGACATTCCCTGATCCGGGCTCAGCGCTTCCTGCTGGTGCATGTCGATCGCGCCGCCAGCCGTATGGCGCATTCCAGCCGGTGGACGAGTTCGGCGTCGGAGATCGCATCGACATGGACGAGGACCGCCGGCCAGCCACGATAGTGGTCGGTCTCGAAATAGATGTCGGGTGCGGCTTCGATCAGTGCCGCCTTCTCTTCCAGCGGGCACATGACGACCAGGGTCCGCGCATCCTTGACAAGCGCAAGCAGCTTCGTGCCGACCTTCAGCGCCGGCGTGCCGTAGGAGGTGCCCTCGATCACGCCCGGCAGCGGCGCCATCGCCTTGCGCAGCCGCTCGGCGGCGGGCGCAAATGCGTCGCCGGATTCAGGCGGCGAAGCGGCCGGCATCCCCGGAATAATAGCTGATGTAGCGCTGCTTGATCTCTTTCACCGGCAGCACGATGAACACGTCCACGGTCTCGAAATCGTGGTCGATGACGCAGCCGTCGCCGATGCGCGCGCCGAGCCGGAGATAACCCTTGATCAGCGGCGGCATGCGCAGGAAGGCGGATTTGGCGTTGATCGCCTCGCAGGGGACCATGTCCATGCCATGATAGCGGCCGGGCAGGGCCTTCACGTCGAAATCCGGCTCGGCGCGGAAACTATGCGCGAGGAAGGACAGCGCTTCCGCATGCGCGGCGGGAACGGTGCCATGGAAGGAGGCGCAGCCGGCCATCACGTCGATGTCGTGATGCAGCACATAGGCCCAAATGCCTTGCCACAAGGCTTCGATGGTGCGCTTCGATCGATACTGCGGCAGCACGCAGGAACGGCCGAGCTCCAGGAAACGCTTGCCGGGGTGCCGCCGGATCAGCGAGCCGAGATCGTACTCGTCCTCCGAATAGAAGCCGCCGGCCATCGCCGCGCCGTCCTGGTTGAGCAGGCGGTAGGTGCCGACGATGCGGTTGTGCTCGGGGCCGGGCAGCGCGTGGTCGAACACCAGGATGTGGTCGCAGGCCGCATCGAAGCGGTCGGCGTCGCGGCGGTCGAGCGCTTCCAGCCGGTTCGATCTTGCGCCGAGTTCCTCGTAGAAGACGCGGTAGCGGACCTCTTGCGCGGCCTCGATCTCGGCGTCGTTGCGCGCCAGCCGCGCCTCGAGCGCGCCGATGCGGCCAAGTGTCTTTTGAGCGATGCCGATAGCCGGCTCGATGCCAGGCATCATGCCGACCTTGGCCTCAAGGCGAATATCGCCTGATGTAATCGCTGTTTGCACGGGTGATTCTCCTTCGAACAGCCGAGCATGGCGCGGGGATATTGATGGTGTGCAACAGTCGTATGAACCTAACGTGACGGAGACTGCCGCTCAACCCGCAATGCCGATGCGGGACCTCACATTGCCGTCAGGGAAGGCCACTGCTACGCGAGGCGCTCCTCGACGGCGTGCACCAGCGCGTCCGGGTCGAGCGGCTTGGTGACGAAGCCGCTTGCCCCATGCGCCAGGACGTCGTGGCGGGTCTTTTCCTGGCTGTCGGCGGACAGCACCATGATCGGCACCGGCGGCAGGTCGTTCTCCTCCTCGTGGCGGCGGATGAGGGCGATCGCCTCCAGCCCGTCCATGACGGGCATGTGCAGGTCCATCAGCACCACGTCGTGGCGCTCCTTGCGCGGGCCGATGACGGCCTCGACGGCGGCCTTGCCGTTGCTGACCACCTCGACGCGATGCCCCGCCTTCTGCAGCGTGGTTCGCGCCAGCAGTGCGTTGATCTCGTTGTCCTCGGCAATCAGCACCGAGAGCCCGGCCACCCTGGCGCTGCGCCCTCTGGATGTCGCCCGTGGCATGGGCGCGGACGCGATGACGTTGCTCGCGGCACCCGAAAGCAGCACGCGCAGCAGCGTTTCGCCCCGCACCGGCCGGGCGAGGAAGGTGACGTAGCCGCTGGCGCGGAAGTCGCCGAGCGTGCCCCTGTCGGTCGGCGCGATCAGCGTGATCGCCTGGCTGCCGGAGAAGCCGGCCTGCTTCAGCCGTTTCAGCGCCCTGCCGTCGGTCGCCTCCAGCGAGGCGTCGATCAGCAGCGCGTCGCAATGGCCGGTGAGTTCCTCCGCCTGCTCGATCGAATAGGCGATGTCCACCTTGCCGCCACAGGCGCGGATCGTGCGGGCGATGGCATCGCATTCGATCTCGTTCTGGGACAGGATGATCGAGCGGTGGCCGTCCAGCACCGCGCCGCGCCCGAGGCTCGAACCCGCTTCCCGTGCGGGGATGTCGAAGGCGAATTCTGAACCCAGGCCGAGGTCGCTGACCACCGAGATCGAGCCGCCCAGCGCCTCGACGATGCGCCGCGAGATGGCAAGGCCGAGGCCGGCCCCGCCATGCGCCCGCGTCAGGCTGCCGTCTGCTTGCTCGAACTCCTCGAAGATGCGCTCCATGTCCTCCTTGCGCAGGCCGGGGCCGGTGTCGGCCACGGCGAACCGCACGTGGTCGAGGTCGTCGCCGGGCTTCATCGCCACGGTGACCAGGACCCCGCCGGTATCGGTGAATTTTATGGCGTTGCCGATGAGGTTGAGCAGCACCTGCCTCACGCGCCCCGGGTCGGCGGTGATCGCGATCGGAACGTTGGGCGCGACATGGCAGCCGAGCCCGATGCCCTTGCCGAAGGCGCGCGCCGCCAGCAGTTCGACGACGTTTTCGACCAGTTCGCGCGGCGACATCGGCTGCGGCTCCGGCACGAAGCGGCCGGCCTCGATCTTGGAGAAGTCGAGCAGGTCCTCGATCAGCGCCAGCAATGCGCTGGCCGAGGTGGAGACCGCGCTGACATAGGTCCTCTGCTCCGCCGACAGGCTGGTGTCGGCGAGCAGCTTGGCCATGCCCATGATGCCGTTCATCGGCGTTCGGATCTCGTGGCTGACGGTCGCCAGGAACCGCGATTTTGCGACGCTGGCATATTCGGCCCGCTCGCGCGCGCCGATCAGCGCCGTCTCGGCGCGCTTGCGGGCGGTGATGTCGCGGGCGATGGCGCGGTGCGACACCGCCTTGCTGGCAAGGTCGCGCACCGAAAGCTCGATCCACGAGAACCAGCGGGTGCCGCCCGGCGTGTGCACGGCGACGTCGGTGGAACTCAGGCATTCGCCGTCGGCGAAGGCGGCGTCGGGGACGACGCCGACCTCGATGCCGAGGTCGGCGAGCCGCAGGCCCATCAACTCGTTCATCGGCCGCCCGATCAGGTCGGCGAACACCTTGTTGGCATAGACGATGCGGCCATCGCGGTCGCGGTGGATGACGAGGTCGCCGAGCGCATCGATGAGGCCGAGGAAATGCTCCTCGCTCTCGTGAAGCTCCCACATGCGGTCGGCGAGCGCCTCGACGCGGGCGGCGGGAACCTCGGCCGCGCCGGTCTCGCCGGAACGTCGCGGTACCGTGCCGAGCCCGCGATACAGGACCAGGATGCCGACGAGGCCGATGACCAGAAATCCGAGCGCCACCCACGGCGGTGCTTGAAGGAGATTGGCGACGCCGGAAGAAAGCAGCACGGCGACGATGCCGCCGACCTGCAGGAGCAGTGTTTTCGGTCTGGCCGGCAGCAGTTCGACCAGCGGGTCGGGCTCGGGATGCATTTGCATATCCGGCGTCTTGTCGCCGGCAACGATATTCTTCCCGTCAAGGGAACTGTGAGGTACCGGCGCCGTCATACCCATGACCTTAGGCACCACCTTCTTCCCGAAGCTTTCCCCAAATAGGTCGTATTTTAGTCGTCCTGCGGATTTTCAGTCAGGCACGTTATCACATCTCCACGACAACCCGGCCCCTGATCCTGCCATCGATGATGTCGGCGGCAGCCGCGATGATGCCGTCGAAGCCGATCGCCGTCGTCAGCGCCGCAAGCTTGCCATGGTCGAGGTCGTCGGCCAGCCGCCGCCAGGCTTCGAGCCTGAGTTCCTTCGGGGCCATGACCGAGTCGATGCCGAGCAGCGACACGCCGCGCAGGATGAAGGGCGCGACGCTGCACGGCAGGTCCATGCCTTGCGCCAGCCCGCAGGCGGCGACCGCGCCGCCATAGGAGGTCATCGACAGCACGTTTGCCAGCGTATGGCTGCCGACCGCGTCGATGCCGCCCGCCCAGCGCTCCTTGCCGAGCGGTTTTGCCGGGCTGGAGAGTTCCGCGCGGTCGATGATTTCGGCTGCGCCGAGGTCGGTGAGGTAGCGGCTTTCGGCGGGGCGCCCGGTCGAGGCGACGACATGGTAGCCGAGCCGCGACAGCAGCGCGACCGACACCGAGCCGACGCCGCCGGCCGCGCCCGTCACCACCACCGGGCCGCGGTCCGGCGTGATGCCGTGGCGTTCCAGCGCCATCACCGAGAGCATCGCCGTGTATCCCGCCGTGCCGATCGCCATAGCCTGGCGCGCGGTCATATTGTCCGGCAGCGGCACCAGCCAGTCGCCCTTGACGCGCGCCCGGCCCGCATAGGCGCCAAAATGCGTCTCGCCGACGCCCCAGCCATTGAGGATGACCTTGTCGCCCTTCTCCCAGTCGGGATTGGACGAGGAAATCACCGTTCCGGCAAAATCGACGCCGGGCACCAGCGGGAAACGCCTGATCACCGGCGCCTTGCCGGTGATCGCCAGCCCGTCCTTGTAGTTCACCGTCGTCCATTCGACGGCGACCGTGACGTCGCCCTCCATCAGGTCGGCGTCGCTGAGTTCGGCTACTGTGACCGACTGCTTCCTGTCCTCGCCGCGCGAGATGAGGATGGCCTTGAAGGTTTCGGGCATTTTTGCGTCCTCATCGCCGGATCGGTCCGCTATCCAGCGTTGCCCAACCTAAGCAGTTTTGATCGGCTTCGCCAACCGGCGGGCGAAGGTCTTTGCCGACGGCACGGATTGCCCCACGCGGCAGAAATCCGCCGTGGCCATCGATCCTTCTCCATTGTCTGCCGCCCAACATGTTCCGGCGCCGTCACGACGTGTCGGGAAATTCCAGCGCGTAAACGGCCAGCGCATGGGCGTGCGCGAGGATCTCGTCGATCTCGCGGATTCTTTGGGGGTGATCGGCGGACGGCTCGTAGCGCAACAGCCGGCCGCCGGGCGGGCGCCCTGGCCGCAGCGGCGTGACGCGCCGGAAGCGGGCGGCGGCGGAGTGTTGCTGCGCCAGTGCTGCGTCGTTGCGCGCTTTCCAGCGGGCAAAACGCTTTGCGTGGCCCGGCAGGTCGTCGAGCGCTTCGGCCAGTGCCGCAAGCCGTTGGCTGAGGCGTTCTGCGTTCACGGGATCGTCGGGTGAGGGCGGTGCTGGGAAATACGATGGCTCGCTGACGCCGGGAAACAGGATGCGCGGGGCGACGCGGTCAGGCACAAGGGGACGAAAACCGCGGAACGGACGTTTCAGCGGATCGAGCAGCGACAGACTGAATTTGTGCGGGCCGGCGGCGCGGAGGGTGGCGGCTCTCTTCGCTGCGGCGGCGCGAGCAAGATCGGCGCGCGACTGGGTGACGGCGATACCGAAGCGGCGCAGCATCGGCGCCGGGTCAACCGGTTTTGGCTTGCGCGGACGAACCGGCGGCAACACCACAATGATCCCGCGCGCCGCCGCGATGATCAGCCGCCGGGCGGCGGCTTCAGCGGGATGCAGCAGCTTCAGGATCGCGCGGTGGAGACGGCGGGGAAGGGTGAATGCCAGTGGCGGTGCCGGCGCAAATGCCGGGGACAGTTTACTTTTTTCCGCTTGCACCAGCCCGGAAGCGGCCGCACCTTTCTGCGGAAAGAAAGTAAACTGTCCCCCAGCGCCAAGCCCGGCCATGGCCACCAGCGAGACGAGGATGCGCTTCAGCGCCTCGCGGTTTTTCTCGATCGCAACGCTCCCGTCCATCGACGCCTCCTCCATCACGGGCGGCGGTACTATCGCATGGAGCAAGAGGGGTGTAAATAATCCTAGGAAAATAATCCTCTATGAGATTGGGGCTAGGCGAGCCTTGGCATGAGTTGCCGGATCTGCGCCAATTCGAGCGCGATATCCGCACCGTTGCGGGACAATCAAGCGCGGCCAGACGGTGTGTCGGTTTGAGAGTCCGGTTCCGACCCCATTGCGGACATTGATGAAAATGTCCGCAATGGAAAGCTCGGCACCGACCGGCTCCTTACTAGGCAGGATCGATGCTCACCACCTTGCCCGATCCGGTCACGGTGCATTTTGAGGTGTAGGTGCCGGTCGACATAGTGAGCAGCCAGTTTGCTCCCGCGCGCTCTGCACCATTTACGACTGACGTTCCACTTGCCGCATTCTGGTATTCGTCTGCACGCTTGGAACAGGCATTCAGCGCCGCCTGGGGAACATCGCCCGATGAACCACCTCCCGCTGCGTCGCCACCTTGGCCGCAGTCGGACGGTTTCAGGGTGTCAATCTTCGAATATTTGCCATTGCTAACATGCACCTTCACGCATGTGCCGGTGGCACCGTTCCACCACACATTATTATTCACGTTGTCATAGCCGCGCGCCTGTATCTCACTTTCAGCACCGGCTGCACGCGCTCCGACTAGATCAGCGATATCAGCCGGCGCATTAGCCAAGGCAGGTGTCGCCAGCATCGCAACGAAGATCGAACCAAAAAGCTTTCGCATCTGAACCCTCATTAATTGCAAGCAGGATAGTTGGCGCGATCCGCCTCAGAAACGTCGGTTGGGCATGTAGCTGCCGCCGCTGGTTGCGCATCGCATGCGGGATACTTGTATCGATCCGCCTGGGAAACATCGGCGGGGCAACCGCCGCCCGTGTCATTTCCACTAGTCTCGCAGCCAGCAAGGGCTAGCACCGCTAACCCTGCGAAGATCATAGATTTCATCTGCAATCCTCCGTCGTCGCCCGTCCAAGTGGCAACGTAGCCGAAGTAAGTTGCAGGCGCCACAAGAGAACTGGCTCGGCAAACACAGTCAATCACTTCCGCTTCCTAACCATCACAGATATCGGGCGGGCCTGCTAAGAGAAAGCTATGATTTCTCCCGAACGAATTGCTCAAATTGCTTTCGACCTGCGCCGCGAAGGAAATTCTGGCTTGTTACCGTGATCTTTTGTTCGCGATCACAGGTCTCGCCTACGCAGCTGACAGCGCTGCTTCCACACACCACCGTGCAGGGCAATCCCTGGAAGCCCGCCTGCTGATCGGATGAAACAGGTGGATCAATTGTCCAAGCGCGCGGTCTTGCGAGCGCTTCGCCACCCGATCAATTCCTGCAGCACGATTGCCGCCGCGCCCACCGAGATGAAGGCGTCGGCGAGGTTGAAGACGGCGAACGACCAGACCGGTGTGTGGAAAAAAATGTAGTCGATGACGTGGCCGTAGACGGCGCGGTCGATGAGGTTGCCGAGCGCGCCGCTGACGATCAGCGCGAAGCCGATGCGCGCCAGGATGTGCCGGGGGTCGGATTTCGCGGCGAGGTAGAGCACGAAGGCGATGACGGCGATGGAAACGGCGATCAGCCCCTTGTCGCCGACCCAGGAGAACATCGAGAAGGCGACGCCGGTGTTGTAGGTGCGGTAGAGCGCCAGGAACGGCAGCAGGTCGACCGCCTCGTGCATGACGAGACGGGTCTCCACCAGCCATTTGATCCACTGGTCGAGCGCCACGCCAGCCACTGCCAGCGCGGCATAGGGTGTCCAGGAACGAAAATTCATCAGGAGTCCAGCTTCAGCGCGGCGCGGCGGATTTCGAACAGCATGACGCCGGTGGCAACTGCGAGGTTGAGCGAATCGGCGCGGCCGGCCTGCGGGATGCGCACCAGCCGGTCGCAGGCGTCGGCCAGCGCATCGGGCAGACCCTGCTGCTCGTTGCCCATCAAAAGCAGCACCGGCTTTGCCGCATAGTCGACCGTCCGGTAGTCCACCGCGCCCTTCAGATGCGTGCCGGCGACGAGGCCGGGAAAAGACTTACGCCAGGCGAGAAAAGCTTCCGTCGTGGCGCGCGCCACCGGCACGGCGAAGATCGAGCCCATCGTCGCCCGCACCGTCTCCAGCGCGAACGGGTCGGTGGTCTCGCCGACCATGATGACGCCTTTCGCGCCGACGGCGTCGACGGTGCGCAGCACGGTGCCGAGATTGCCGGGATCGCGCACCCGGTCGAGCGCCACCCAGACGTCGCCGGCAGCCGGGCGGATGTCGGCGAGTTTCGTCAGTTTTTGCTCGAATACGCCGACCACCGTCTGCGGATTGTCGCGGCGGGTGATGGCCGTCAGGATCTTTTCCGACACTTCGAGGATGTCGCCGCCCTTGGCCAGCACGCGGGCGGCGACCTTCTCGACGGCCGGATTGCCGAGCGCCGATTTCGCGAACACCATGGTGCGCACACGCCAGCCGAGGTCGAGCGCGTCGATGACGAGTTTCAGCCCCTCGGCCATGAAGGCGTTCTGCTGGTCGCGGAATTTCTTCAGCGCCAGCGATTTCAAATCCTTCACCAGCGGGTTGGCGAGACTGGTGACTTCCTTGACGCGACCCGGCGCGCCGCTGCGCTGCTCGTTCATTGTGCCACCCAGCGCGAGAACAGCGAGGTGGAAAGCGCCCGCCCGGCGGCTTTTTCGCGAATGACCAGCTCGCCGGATTCGATGCGCCCGCCCATGCCGGCAAAGGTGTCGCGCATCAGGGCGTGGATGGCGAAGAAGGAGGCGCGGATCGAATAGGCGGTGAGCACCACGGCGAGCGGTTTCGGCGTCAGGATGGAGCGGCAGATGTCCGCAAGCTTCGGCAGGTCGTCGAACAATTGCCAGACCTCGCCCTTCGGTCCGCGCCCATAGGCGGGAGGGTCGAACAGGATGATGTCGTAGCGGCTGCCGCGACGCTCCTCGCGCTCGGCGAATTTCATCGCGTCCTCGCAGATCCAGCGGATCGGCTTGTCGCCAAGCCGCGCCATCTCCTGGTTTTCGCGCGCCCAGCCGATCGCCTTCTTCGAGGCGTCGACATGCGTGACCTCGGCGCCTGCTTTTGCCGCGACCAGCGAGGCGAGGCCGGTATAACCGAACAGGTTCAGCACTTTTACCGGCCTGTGCGCCTTTTCGATCAGCCCGGCCATATGGTCCCAATGCGTCGCCTGCTCGGGGAAGACGCCGACATGGCGGAAGGAGGTGAAGCGGCCGAGATAGTCGATGCCGTCGTGGCGCATCGGCCAGGTCTCGCCGAGCGGCTGTTTTGGAAAGCGCCAGCGGCCGAGACCTTCCTCGTCTGTGTCGCCGGTGAAGATCGCGTCGGCCTTGCGCCATTCCGTGTCCGGCAGCGCCTTCTGCCAGATCGCCTGCCCTTCGGGCCGCACGATGCGATAGGCGCCGTATTGCTCCAGCTTCTGGCCTTCGCCACTGTCGAGCAGCGCATAATCGTCGTTGGGCAGCACTTCGAGGATGACCGGCAGTTTTTCCGCCGGGAGCGCGCCGTCGCGGCGGGTGAGTATGCGCGGGGCGGAGGCCGGCTCCGGCGACGAGCTTGCCGTGGGCTCCGCCTTCCCGCCTTGCGGCGGGCGAGCAGGCGCCGCCGCCTGTGGGCGGGGCGGACGGGTATCGCGGCGTCGGTCGCGCGTGGATTTCAAACTGGTCTCCGGCGGTCGTGCCGCTTTTGGCATAGGGGTACGGGCTGCGCAACTCGCCTGCCACGGCGGAAATGAGGCATATGGGCCACATGCCGGTTCATTGCCGCGGCAAAAGGGCGGGGCGGCGTGGCGAAATGCCTTTCTTTTTCCGCAAACAGTCCCTAGACGGGCGCGGTTCGCAATTCTGGAACGGGAGCAGCAAGATGACAGACATCTTCGTCGCGCGCCCCTGGGGCGCTTCGGCCTAAGCCAGCCTTCCCGCTGGGGCAGGGCCGTTCATCCGGACGCCTGACGGTGTCCGACCGCTTACCTGCATCCAGAAGTGTTCCGTCATGGGCAATTCCGTTCGGGGCGAAAGCCTCCTTTCGACGCACGGCGCAGCCGTGCCCATCACCCACTATTTTTCACCGGACATGTGGATCGAGGGCGCCGCGCTGGCGCAGCTCGACCACGTCGCCGGCCTGCGCGGCGTGGACGCGGTCGCCGCCTTCCCGGACCTGCATCCCGGAAAATACGGGCCGGCCGGCATCGCGGTGCTGTCGCGTCGGCTGCATCCGCAACTGATCGGCAACGACATCGGCTGCGGCATGGCGCTGTTCGAGCTGGACCTCGCGCCGCACAGGCTGAAGCTCGACCGAGCGGTCGAGCGGCTGCGCGGCATGGAGGCCGAGCCGGCCTTCGATCCCGGCGAGGCGCTGGCGGCGCTCGGCCTGCCCGGCGACCTTTATGCGCAGGCGCTGGGGACCATCGGCGGCGGCAACCATTTCTGCGAGCTGCAGGCCGTCGAGCGGACGATCGGCGAAGAGGGCGCGCCGGGCGTCGATGCCCGAAAACTGCATCTGCTGGTGCATTCGGGCTCGCGCGGCCTCGGCGCCTTCGTCTTCGGGCAGACGCTGGACATCGGCCCGGTGATCGGGCCGGGGCTCGATCCGCTGTCGGCCGAGGGCCTCTACTGGCGCCACCAGCACGATCTCTGCGTCGCCTGGGCGTCGCTCAACCGCCGCATGATCGCGGCGCGCGCCGCAAGCGCGCTGCGCTGCGAGGCGAGGCTTGTGACGGATGTGCCGCACAATCTGGTCCGCGAGAGCGGCGAGGGGTTTGTCCACTACAAGGGCGCGGCGGCGGTGCGGCCCGGCGGCATCGCGCCCATCGCCGGTTCGCGCGCCAGCCTCAGCTATGTCGTGCAGGCGCTGGACGGCACGGACGCTTCGCTGGGCGGCATCTCGCACGGGGCCGGGCGCAAATACGACCGCGCCACCATGCATGGCCGGGCTGGACGCAACCGCTCGGAACGCGATGCCTTGCTGCGCAACGAATGGGGCGGCCACGTCATCTGCGACGATCGCAACCTCGTCGTCGAGGAGGCGGCGTCGGCCTACAAGGACGCCGGGCACGTGGTGCGGGAGCTTGCGGAGGCCGGGCTTGTACGGCCGCTGGCGGCGATGAAGCCGCTGGTCACCTACAAGAAGGCGTTCGACGGTCCGCCCGACCGCTCGCGTGAAAAGCCGTCTCTCGACCGTGCCGGCAGGAGGTCCGCTCATGAGCGCCGCTGACCTGCTGATCACCTCCGGCAGGGGCCCGGTCGAATGCCGGATCGCGCTGATCGAACTGGTTGCCGTGATCGAGGCGGAAGCCGTGCGACGGGCGGTTGCCGTGGAAATCGCCTACGGCCCGAGCCCGGATCGCCACGGCGCCAAATCCGCGATCGTCTCGCTCGAGGGGGCGGCATCCGCCGCCCTTGTCCGCGAGTTCGAGGGCACGGTGAAATTCGTGTTCAAGAGTCCGGTCCGCGCCGGGCACAAGCGGCAGAACTGGTTCGTCGGCGTGCGCAGGGTCGACCTGTCGGGCCTGGACCGGCCACAGGCGCCGATCGACCCGCGCGACGTGCGGTTCGAGACGCTGCGGGCCGGCGGCCCGGGCGGGCAGCACCAGAACACCACCGACAGCGCGGTGCGCGCCACCCACCTGCCCAGCGGCATCGTCGTCATGGCGCGCGACGAACGCTCGCAGCATCGCAACAAGGCGCTCGCGCTGCGGCGGCTGGAAGGCATGCTGCGGCTGCTTGCCGAACGCGAGACCGATGCCACGCGGGAGGAACTGTTTGGCGCCAGCAAATCGCTGGAGCGCGGCAATGCGGTGAAGATGTTTCACCTTTGAGCGCCGGCCGGCTATGCATGGCCGGTCGCCTCGCGAAACCATGCCATGTCCCGTTCCGAACGCCTGCTCGACCTGATCCAGACGCTGCGCCGGCATCGGCGGCCGGTGAGCGGCCGGGCGTTGGCCGAAGAGCTTGGCATTAGCATCCGCACGCTCTACCGCGACATCGCCACCTTGCAGGGCCAGGGCGCGCCGATCGAGGGGGAGGCGGGGCTTGGCTACGTGCTGAAGCCGGGTTTCATGCTGCCGCCGCTGATGTTCGGCGAGGACGAGGTCGATGCAATCATCCTCGGCCTGCGCTTCGTGTCGCAGCGCGGCGACGACGATTTGGCCCGCGCCGCGGCGAATGTGCTGGCCAAGATCGAGGCGGTCCTGCCGCCCGAAATGGGCGATGCGGCGGCGACGAGCGGCCTGCTCGCCGGTCCTTCGGCGTCGCGGGAGGCGGGTACCTTGGCGACGATCCGCCGGGCCATCCGCGCCGAGCAGAAGCTGCGGCTGAGCTATACCGACAAGCAGGGCCGCGCCACGAAGCGCGTCGTCTGGCCGGTGCTGGTCGGCTTCTTCGACACCGCCGAGATGCTTGGTGCCTGGTGCGAGACGCGCGGCGATTTCCGCCATTTCCGGCTGGACCGCATCGCCTCCGCCGAACCGACGGGTGAGCGGATGCCGAAACGCCATCGCATCCTGCTTGCCGAATGGCGGCATGCGCAGGACCTGACCGACCTGATGTGACGGCCAGGGCAATCGTATATGAAAAACGATGGAGGATTGCGCGGCGCTATACCCCCACCCCTAGCCCCTCCCCATAAGGGGGAGGGGAACTTTGCGGCCGCTCTTCAGAGCAAAATCATCGACGACTGGCGTTTACCGGAGACGCAAGCCGGTCCCCCTCCCTCTTGTGGGGAGGGGTTAGGGGGACCTTCATATGCGATTGCCCTGATGTGACGGCTGCTGCCGGAAACTGACAGTGGTTTTGCATAAGGTCTCCACATCCAAACGGAGACAGACCGATGCCGAGCCCGAATTTCATCATCCTGTATGTCGACAGTCCCGCGAAAAGCGGCGCGTTTTATCGTGGCCTCCTTGGGCTCGATCCCGTCGAAACCTCGCCGACCTTCGTGCTGTTCGTGCTGCCCAACGGGCTGAAGCTCGGCCTGTGGTCGCGGCATACGGTCGAGCCCCGCGCGGAAGCGGCCGGCGGCAGTGGAGAGATCGCGTTCACCGTCGATGCGGCAGAGCGCGTCGACGCGACCCATGCCGACTGGTCCGGACGCGGGCTGAAAATCCTCCAGCAGCCCTTGGACATGGATTTCGGCCGCACCTTCGTCGCGCTCGATCCCGACGGCCACCGCCTGCGCGTCTTCTATCCGGGGAGCGAATGATGACGGAACGATCGTTCTGGCTGGCGGTCGCTTCCGCCGATCATGTGCGCCGGGGACGCCGGGAAGGGTTTATGCAGGTCTCGCACGGCAAGCGCGCTCCGCTTGTCCGCGTCCGCCCCGGCGACGGGATCGTCTATTACTCGCCGAGCGCGGTTTACCACGAGAAGGACGGGCTCCAGAGTTTCACCGCGATCGGCGTGGTGCGCGAGGGAGAGCCGTACCAGGGCGACATGGGCGGAGGCTTCTTCCCCTCCCGGCGCGACGTCGACTGGGCGGATGCAATGGAAGCGCCGATCGCGCCGCTGCTCGACCGGCTCGAACTTACAGCCGGCAAGCGGAACTGGGGCTATCAGCTCCGGTTCGGGCTGTTGAAGATCGACGGCAAGGATTTCCGGCTGATCGCGGAGGCGATGGGTGCGACGGAAAGTATTGCCGGTTGAGTCTCTAGTGGGCCGGAGGGAAATGGTTCCGGGCAGTCTAATACCAATTGTCGTTTTACCCTGTCTGCCCTGAAAACCCGAATTCGGTTCGCCGGAAGCTGGCGGCCGGGCCGGCGCGAATGCCGGGGACAGTTTACTTAATTCCGCTGGCGCCAGTATTGAAACGCCACGTCTTTCCGCGGAATTAAGTAAACTGTCCCCTGCCGTGCCGCCCTTATCCACTGAACCCGTTGGAATGGATGCCGGGCGGCCCTACGACATGACCGTGCCGCGGCCCGACGCCTTTGCGCGATAGAGCGCCTGGTCGGCCTGCCGGACGAATTGCTGCGCTGCTTGCCGCGTGCCGTCGCTGCTGTTCAGGGCGGCGATGCCGATACTGACCGTGACGACGCCGAAGGGGCTGCCCCCGTGCGGTACCTCCCGGCGGCGAATGGTGTCGGACATCCTGCCGGCCAGGCCGGTCACGTCTGCCTGCGTCGTGTTGGTCAGCACCACCGCGAATTCCTCGCCCCCGTAGCGGCTGACCAGCGCGGAGTTCGCGTGCACGCATTGGTTCAACGCGGCCGCGATCATCCGCAGGCAGGCGTCGCCGGCCACATGGCCGTAGAGATCGTTGTAGGGTTTGAAGAAGTCGACGTCGATCATCAGGAGCCCGACCGTCGAGCCGCTCTTCGCGGCATGCCGCACCTCGTCTTCCAGCACCATGTCGAATTTGCGCCGGTTCGACAGCGATGTCAGGAAGTCGGTTTCCGTCAGCCGCTGCAGGTTGCGGTTCGCATCGCGCAGATCCTGCTCCAGTTGCTTCTTCTCGGCGATCGCCGCTTCCAGCGCCTGCTCGATTTCCTTCTGGCCGGTGATGTCGACGCTGGTGGCGAGAAGGCGCGTCGAGTTGCTGCCGTCGTGACCATGCACGATCTTGCCCCGGCTGAGGATCCAGCGCCAGCTTCCGTCCTTGTGGCCAACGCGGTAGGTCGATTCGAACAGGCTTTCCTCGCCATTCAACACGCGTTGCGTCGCCGCCTTCGCCATCTCGCGGTCGTCCGGATGGACGATGCTCCACGCCACGTTCTCGTCGGGGAGTTCGTCTTCCGCGAAACCGAGGATGGCTTTCCAGCCGCGCGAGCGCCACACACGGCCAGAAGCGATGTCGAGTTCCCAGATCCACTGGCCGGCGCTTTCGAGGGCGAAGGCGATGCGCTCGTCGAAGGTGGAGAGCTTTTCTTCGATCTTCTTCTGGCTGGAAACGTCGATGATCGCCAGCGACAGGCCCGACGGCGTCCGGTCGGCTTCCTGAACGGCCGCCGCCGCGAGCTGGAAAGTCTCCCGCCGGTCCGGCAGCCTGAATTCCAGCGGGTCGCCGCGGGCCGTGACGGCGTTGTTGATCGCATCGACGGCGAGCGGGATGATTTCGATGATCGGGCGGCCGCGCAAATCGTTCGCCGACCGCGCCATCAATCGCTCGAACTGTTCGTTGACGGCCACGATCCTGGACTGTGTGTCGGTCCAGCAGAGCGCCACCGGCGACTGTCGATAAGCGCTTGCGTCCTTCATCCGCAGACAATCCAAACGCAAGCCGCCAAGGCGTTCCGTACCAAAAGCATTAGTGCTGGGCGGTTCTTAGCTTCCAGTTAACACCTGGACGCACCGCCCGCCAGCATCAGTCCTTATGAGCCTCGTATACGGCGATGCCGGCGGCAAGATCCTCGAGCGCGGCGCCCACCGATTTGAACAGCGTGATCTCGTCGGCGCCCTGCCGGCCAAGCTTCTCGCCGCGCGCCAGTTCGTGCAGATCGGCGACGATGTCGTCGGGCTTCAGCACGCCGGATGCCAGCGGCTGGACGATGTCGCCGGCCTCCTTGGTCGCGCCGGCGCGGGTATCGACATAGACGCGGGCGCGGACAATCGCCGCATCGTCGGCCTCGCGCATGTGGGGGGTGAAGCCGCCGACGAGGTCGACATGCGTGCCCGGCCGCAGCCTGTCGCCCTTGACGAGCGGGTGGATCGAGATGGTCGCACAGGACACGATGTCGGCCCAGCCGAGATCCTCGTCGAGGTCGTCGGAAATGCTGACCGTCAGCCCGTCACGGCGGAGCAGGTCCGCAGCTTTTCCGGCATTGGCCGCCGTGCGGTTCCAGATGCGGATTTCGTCGATCGGCCGCACCGCGGAATGGGCTTTTGCCAGGAACGGGCAGAGCGCGCCGGCTCCGACGATCAGCAATTTCGAGGCATCTTCGCGCGCCAGGTAGCTTGCGGCGAGCGCCGAGGCGCTGGCCGTGCGCCATTGCGTCAGCCGCTGGCCGTCGATCAGCGCCTGCGGCTCGCCGGTCCTGCCGTCGAGAAGGAGATAAAGCCCCATGACAGCCGGCTTGCCGATCGCATTGTTGTCGGGCGAGACGGTGACGATCTTCACGCCGACATGCCCGCCATCCGATGTGCCGGCGGCGTTGAGGTCGGTCCAGGCCGGCATCAGCAGCAGTGTCGACGCGGCGCCGTCGGGCCGCTCGATCGTGTGATGATGCCGCACCGGCTGCACCGCGCCCTTGTGGAACGTCTCGCGCAACGTCTCCACGAGACCGGGAAAGCTCAGCGCGCCGTCCACGGCGGCGGCATCGATCATCTTCATGCATACCCTCGCGGCGCTGGCCTGGGCCAGGACCGGCACCTGGCGGAAAAAATCATCAGAGCCGCCAATCCTCAGCCCGCCGCGGCAAGCTTGGCGGCCCAGGCCTTCACCGTCGCCATGTCGGGCAGCGCAACACGCGGGGTATGTGCCGGCAGCGGCTTGTATTGAATTACGTCGGGAGTCCACATCTCAGCCGGGATCGAGGTGTCGGCGGCAACCGAAGCGAGGTCCAGCAGCTTCTCCCAGACATAGGCGTGGATCTGGACGTGGTCCGTGACATCCAGCCCGTAGCCGGTGCCCAATCCGTAACAGCCGTTGTTGTGGTCGCCATGCTTCAGATAGACCGGAACGACGATGTTCTTGCCGTTTCCCAACTCCGATTTGAGCGTGGCGAAAACACCGTCATTGACCGTCTTCGAAAGCGCCATCGTGTCGATGCCGACATAGTGCGGGTGGCCTATGCCGCGGGTCGGCCCCTTGTCGACGCTCGCCATGCCGCCGCCGTTCAGCGGCTGGCCGCGCGGCACGAACTGGTTGCCGGAATTTGCGCCCCAAAGGTAGAACGTGTCCTTGTCCCACACGGTCCAGACCGTTTGGGCGTCGGTGCTGTCCCACCAGTTGTCGGGCAGTTTCGGTATCGCGTCGAAAGACAGTTTTCCGGCCATGGTTCCCCCTTTTCAATCGGAATGCATGCAAATCCGTATGCGTCACGGGGCGGGACGTGCCCTCACGTGGAAGGTTTTGGCAGCGCCGTGCTGGAAACAGTCGCCCGGTTCTGGCGCTGGGCGGCGTCGCGCGCCGCCTGCGCCTCGATGCCGCGCTGCCGGGCAGCCTTGCGGTAGCGGCCCTGCTTGAACCAGGTGGCGAGGCTGCCGACGATCATGCCGACGACGAGTGCTGCAAACAGCAGGAAGAACAGCGGCAGTTGCACGGTCAGCGCCGGATTGCCGGGATTGAACGGATCGAAGGTGAAGGCCGCCGGCGCGCGGTTTGCCACGGCCAGCGCGATCAGGATGATGGCGAGCGGCACGAACACGACGATGAGCACGATGCGATTGAACATGATCTTTCCAAAGCTGATGACCGGCAGGCCGGGACTTCCGAAACACGCCGTGTTCGGCCCGGCCCTGTCCGACTATAGCCCTAAACCGGCCAAACAGGCTATTTTTCGGCGTTCAGCCTCTCTCGAAGCTCCTTGCCGGTCTTGAAGAACGGCACCCATTTCTCCTCGACCTCGACTGCGTCGCCGGTGCGCGGGTTGCGGCCGGTGCGGGCAGGGCGGTTCTTGACCGAGAAGGCGCCGAAGCCGCGAAGCTCAACGCGGTTGCCCTCGGCGAGCGCGTCGGTGATTTCGTCGAATATGGCGCTGACGATATTTTCGACGTCACGGAGAAAAAGATGCGGATTGCGTGTGGCGATGATCTGCACGAGTTCGGACTTGATCATGAGCGCTGTCCCCGTCAATTAACTTGTTCTAAAGAGTAGGCGGATGATTTTATTCGTGTTTTTCAATCGGGCCGGAGCCGCCTCAAGGGTGCCAGACTGATACGAGACCGTCAAGGAACAAGCGGTCGGCACCGCTTTCCCTCAGGATATCCGCGCCGGCTCCCGGCAGTCCGATCGCCTGGCCCACCGCTTGCGCAGCCGACTTGCTGAACAGCCAGCCCGCATCCTCCTTCTTCGGCTTCCATTCGATCACTTCCAGGCTGCCCGTCACCCCCTTGCTCGACAGCCAGGCGATCGCCTCCTTCTCGCCGCCCAGCCCGTCGACCAGCTTGTTCGCCAGCGCCTGCCTGCCGGTGAAGACCGAGCCATCCGCCAGCACCAGCACTTCGGGCCGCGTCAGCGGCCGGCGGTCGGCGACGATGCCGACGAACCAGTCGTAGCTGTCGAGGATCATCGAGCGCAGCATCGCCCGCTCTTCCTCGGTGGTCGGGTTGAAGGGCGAGGGTTCGGCCTTCAGCGGCGAGGATTTGACCTCGTCCAGCGTGATGCCGAGCTTGTCCATGAGGCCGGTGAAGTTCGGGAACTGCGCCAGCACGCCGATCGAGCCGACGATCGACGATTTGCGCGCCACGATGTGGTCGGTGGCGCTGGCGATCATGTAGCCGGCGGACGCCGCGAGCGTGCCGACCTGCGCCACGACCGGCTTGGCGGCGGCAAGCGAGCGGACGGCGTCGAAGATCGCCTCGCCGCCGGCGGTGGTGCCGCCGGGAGAATCGATCGACAGGATGACGCCCTTGACGCTCGACGCCTTCCTGACGTCGTCCAGCACCTTCAGCAGCGCCTCGTCCTCGAGGATCGTGCCTTCGATCTTCACCTTGGCGATGTGGTCGACGGATTTTCCGCCGAACTCCTTGCCAAAGAGCGCCACCGCCGCGCCGATGATGGCGACGGCGGCGACAAGAAGGGCGCAGACGCGCCAGAAGGTGAGCTTGCGCCGCAGCCTGCGGCGATCGATGAGGTCGTCGGCGGTCGTTGCCATAACTTTCCTCGCGAACGGGGGAAAGCCAAACATCTAGCGCATGTTACCGGCCTCGGCTACCGCCAATGAGGTGACGTGCCGGCAGATCGCCGGCATCGCCGCATCCGGCAGGACGCGGATGCCTCACGCACCGTAGCCGATGATGCCCTTGGTCTCGAGGAAGTCGTGGATCGCCCAGTCGGCGTACTCGCGGCCGTTGCCGGACTGCTTGTAGCCGCCAAACGGTGCGAATGTGTCCCAGTCCGGGTAGTTGATCGAAACCTGGCCGGCGCGCAGTTGCCCCGCCACTTTCCGGGCATGTCCGATGTCCTGGGACTGGACGTAGGCCGCCAGCCCGTACACCGTGTCGTTGGCGATCTTCACGGCTTCGTCCTCGTCGTCATAGGAGATGACCGACAGCACCGGGCCGAAGATCTCCTCCTTCTCGATCCGCATGCCGGGCCGCACGTGGCCGAACACGGTCGGCCGGACATAATAGCCGCGATTGAGATGGCCGGGGCGGCCGTTGCCGCCGGTGACGACGGTTGCGCCCTCGGCGATGCCGCTTTCGATAAGGCCCTGGATCTTGTCGAACTGGATCTGGCTGACCACCGGGCCAAGCTGCGTGTCTTCCGAGCGCGGATCGCCGACCTTGAAAGCCTCCGCGGCGTCCTTGGCGATGGCAAGCGCCTCGTCGTGGCGGCTGGCCGGCACCAGCATGCGGGTCGGCGCGTCGCAGGACTGGCCGGAATTGCCGAAGCAGCCTTCGACGCCCTTCTTCACAGCGTGCGCGAAGTCGGCGTCGGGCAGGATGATGTTGGCCGATTTGCCGCCGAGCTCCTGGGCGACGCGCTTGACCGTATCGGCCGCGGTCTTGGCGACGATGATGCCGGCGCGGGTGGAGCCGGTGAAGGACACCATATCGACGTCCGGATGCCCTGCCATGACCTGGCCGACGTCCGGGCCGGTGCCGTTGATCATGTTGTAGACGCCTTTCGGCGTGCCGGCCGCTTCCATGACCTCGGAGAAGATGATGCCGCTGATCGGCGCGATCTCGGAGGGTTTCAGCACCACGGTGCAGCCGGCGGCGATGGCCGGCGCCACCTTGCAGACGATCTGGTTCAGCGGCCAGTTCCACGGGGTGATCAGCGCGCAGACGCCGATCGGCTCCTTCACCACCATGGTGCCGCCGCGCTGTTCGGAAAACTCGTAGTCTTCCAATGCCTTGATGGTCGATTCCATATGGGCGCGGCCGGCCCAGGCCTGCGCCTCGCGCGCCCAGGTGATCGGCGCGCCCATCTCCTGGCTGACCGCCTGGGCGATGTCCTCGAAGCGGTCGTTGTAGACTTCGAGGATGCGCTTCAGCAGTTTCAGCCGCTCGGCCTTCGTGGTCTGCGCGAATTTCGGGAACGCCGCCTTGGCGGCCGCCACGGCGCGGTCGACATCGGCCTTCGAGCCGACGGAGATTTTGGTGTAGGCCTCTTCCGTGGAGGGATCGATGACGTCGAGCGTGGCGGGCACGACGGGATCGACCCACTTGCCGTCGATGAAAAAGTTAAGGTGATGCGACATGGGTGGCTCCTGTTTGCCCTATGCGTAGCGTGGCGGGATTGCGCCGGCAACTACGGACCCGCCCTTGTCTGTCGCCCGCGCGGCATCGCGGGTTCGTCAAACGACGATCTTCACGCACATCGGCGTGCCGATCCCGATCGCATGGCCTGTGTCGGCCAGTCGCCCCGTCTCCGCATCACGGGCAAAGATCGTGATGCGGTCGGCATTTTGGTTGGCGGAAAGCAGATGGTTGCCGGAGGGCGTCAGGCAGAGGTTGCGTGGGGTCGCGCCGCCGCAAGGCGTGTAGTCGACCAGCGTCAGTTTTCCGGTGTCCTGGTCGACGGCGAACATCGGGATGGAATCGTGGCCGCGGTTGGAGCCGTAGAGGAAATGGCCGTCCGGCGAGATCTGGATGTCGGCGCAATGGTTGTGGTCGCGTGCTTCGGCCGGCACGGCGGGTTTGGCGTCGATGAAGGCAAAACCGCCGGTCTCGGCGTCGAGCGCCAGCGACACGACCGTGGAATCGAGTTCGTTCATGACGAAGACGAATTTGCCGTTCGGATGCAGCGCGATGTGGCGCGGCCCGGCCCCGGGCTTCAACGCCGTTTCCTGCAGCGGCGAAAGCGAACCGTCGGTCTCGATGCGGTAGGTGACGAGGCAGTCGATGCCGAGATCGGCGACGATGGCGATGTTGCCGGTGAGCGCCTCGGTGACGCTGTGGGCGTGGCTGCGCTCCTGCCGGGCTTGGTTCGGGCCGGTGCCTTCGTGGGCGACGCTGGCCAGTGGCGCGGTCAGCCCGCCGTCGTCGCGAATACCGTAGACCACGACGGACTGGTCCGGCCCGCCGGACCCCATGCCGTAATTGGCGACCAGCAGTTTCGTGCCGTCACGGGTGACAAAATTGTGGGCGGTGATCGAGCCCAGCGTCGGCTGCTTGTTGATGTAGGTGAGCGCGCTGGTTTCGCGGTCGAAGCCATAGGCGGTGACGACACCCTCGCGCCAGGCGAACACTTCGCTGTTTGCAAAGATGCGGCTGCCGTCGGGCGTCACGGACAAAAAGGACGGGTTGTCGACCTCGTTCGTCTCCGCCAGTTTCGTTATGGCGAGCGTGTCTTCGTCAAAGCTGTAGACGGACAGCCCGACGCCGCGCGCGCCCTGGAAATAGGGCGCCTCGCGGTTCAGCGAGCCCACGAAAACCAGCAGTTCCGCCATCTTTCCCTCCCCCGATCGCGACGATTTCGGCGGCTGCCGAAATCTTTTGCCCGCAGTCGCCCGTCGCATGTTCTCGTAGGCAGAATGACGACAACGAGGCTTGCAAACAAGCCCCATATGTGAAAAACATATTCATGAGAGAAGATCGCAGGGAGGAGCCGTGACCCATCTCGCATCGATGACGCGCGGCCTCGTTTAGGCAATGACAGGTTTCGCGCCGACCGTCGGCGTTTCGTCGACGCATCCGTCCGACATGCCCGAAAGCCACGCCGAGATACCGGTGTGGAACGCGGAGAACTGGTTCTACGAGGACTGGCCGGTCGGCCAGAAAATCCGCTCGCTGCGTCGCACCATGGCGGAGGGCGACAGCCATCTGTTCAACACGCTGGTACTGGACATCCATCCCTATGTGCAGGACCGGATGTTCGCGGAGAAGGAAGGCATTTTCGGCCAGCGGCTGATTGCCGGCGCCTTCGTGTTCTCGGCCGGTCTGGGGCTGGTCGCCACCAACTGCACCAACGCCTTTTCCTACGGCTACGACAAGCTCCGCTTCATCAAGCCGGTCTTCGTCGGCGACACGATCTATTCGATCCGCACCAACCTCGACAAACGCCCGAAATACAAGGACCTCGGCCTGATCCGCGCCAGCTACGAGGTGTTCAAGGGCGAGGGCGAACTGGTGCTCTACTGCGAGCATTTGCAGACGGTGAAATACAAGAACCCGGCGGATTTCGCCGGCAAGACCGAGAAGTAATTTTTATGAGCGAATCCGAACTCCCGCTTGCCGGCCTCGTCGTCGTCGACATGAGCCAGTTCCTGTCGGGGCCGTATTGTTCGCTGCGCCTGCTCGACCTCGGCGCGCGGGTGATCAAGATCGAGCGCCCGGACGGCGGCGACCTGTCGCGAAGGCTCTACCTCAGCGACACCGAGATCGGCGGCGATTCCACCATCTTTCACGCCATCAACCGCGCCAAGGAGAGTTTTGCCGTCGACCTGAAGGACGAGGCGGATTTGAAGGCGTTGCGCGGCCTGCTGGCCAAGGCCGACGTGCTGATCCAGAATTTCCGGCCGGGCGTGATCGAGCGGCTGGGCCTCGACTACGAGGCGGTTAAGGCGCTCAATCCGCGCATCGTCTATGCCTCGATCAGCGGTTATGGCGAGGAAGGACCGTGGGTGAAACGACCCGGACAGGACCTGCTGGCGCAGTCGCGCTCCGGCGTCATGTGGCTGAACGGCGACGAGGACCAGGGGCCGGTGCCGTTCGGCCTGGCGATCGCCGACATGCTGGCGGGAGCGGCAGCCTGCCAGGGCATTCTGGCCGCACTTGTGCGGCGCGGCATTTCCGGAAGGGGCGGGCATGTCGAGACCAGCCTGCTGGAGGCGCTGGTCGACTTCCAGTTCGAGGTGCTGACCACGCATTTGAACGACGGCAACCGCCTGCCGCGCCGCTCCTCTTTCCGCTCCGCGCACGCCTATCTGTCGGCGCCTTATGGCGTCTATCCGGCGAAGGACGGGTTTCTGGCGATCGCCATGACGCCGATCCCGAAACTCGCGGGGCTGCTGGGGCTGGAGGACGAGTTGTCGGCCTATAGCGGACAGCCGGCGACCTGGTTCACGGCGCGCGACGAGATCAAGGCGATCATTGCGCAGAAGATCGCGACGAAGACGATCGACGAATGGCTGGCCATTTTGGAGCCGGCCGACATCTGGTGCGCCAAGGTGCTCAACTGGCCGGAACTGTTCGAGAGCGACGGCTTCAAGGTTCTGGACATGCTGCAGACGGTGACGCGCGAGGACGACGTATCGATCCTGACCACGCGCTCGCCGCTGCGTGTCGACGGCGTGCGCCCCAAGGTGGATCGTGCCGCGCCGCTGGTGGGCGAGCACAGCGCAAAAATCCGTGCGGAGTTCGGGCTGTGAGGCTGGCTCTGCCCCTCACCTGCTTGTCTGCCTCCCGTGAAGGACGGGAAGGCGGAAGGTGGTCGAACTCGCACTCCGTCCAACACCCCTCATCCGACCTCGCTTCGCTCGGCCACCTTCTCCCACAAGGGGAGAAGGTGGAGCGCGGCCGCACGGCCGCTGCAAATCTCCAACGTTGGCGATTAGTTGCGAGGCCGGCGCGAAACTCCCCTTCTCCCCTTGTGGGAGAAGGTGGCCTCGCGAAGCGAGGTCGGATGAGGGGTGCTGGACGGAGTGCGGCATATGTCGTTCCTTCTGAAAACCATGGGGAGACATTCCCATGAGCATCACCCTCAAAGGCATGACCTGGAGCCATCCGCGCGGCTACGATCCGATGGTCGCCTGCGCGAAACTATGGCTGGAAAAGACCGGCGTTTCGATCGACTGGGACAAGCGCTCGCTGCAGGATTTCGAATCCTTCCCCGTCGAGGAGTTGGCCAAGGCTTACGACCTGATCGTCATCGACCATCCGCATGTCGGCCAGATCACTGCCGAAAACTGCCTCGCGCCGCTGGACGTGCCCGGCCGCGAGGCAGAGCGCGAGGCGATGGCCGAGGCGAGCGTCGGCCAGTCCTGTCCGAGCTATTTGTGGCAGGGCCGGCAGTGGGCCTTTCCGATCGATGCGGCCAGCCCCGTGCAGGCCTACCGGCCGGATAGACTGGAACGCCCGGTCGAGCGCTGGAGCGAGGTTCTGGATCTTGCGCGGCAGGGCAAGGTGCTGCAATCGCTGCGGGCGCCGCATTCGCTGATGGTCTTCTTCACGCTCGCCGCCAATCTGGGAACGCCCTGCGCCGTGACCGGCCCCGGCGACCTGATCGACACGGCCGCGGGCGAGCGAGTGTACGAGATGATGCGGGAGTTCTTCGCGCTGCTCGACCCCGCCTGCCTGTCGATGGACCCCATCGCAGTGTCCGAGAAAATGGCGGAAGGGAACTCGCCCTATCTCTGCGCGCCGTTGATCTATGGCTATGTCAGCTATGCCATGGATGGTTTCCGGCCGCGCCGGCTGGCTTTTTCCGACATGCCGATGGCGGGCGAGGCGGGCCTCGCCGGCTCGGCGCTGGGCGGCACCGGCATCGCCGTTTCGGCTTTTTCCAAGGCGAAGGACGCGGCGATCGATTTCGCCTATTGGGTGGCGAGCGGCGACGTCCAGCGCGGCCCCTATGCGGCGGCCGGCGGGCAGCCCGGCCATGCAAAAGCCTGGGAGGACGAGGCGGTCAACGCCGCGACCCACGGCTTTTATCGCAATACGCGAAAGACGCTGGAGGGCGCCTGGGTTCGGCCGCGCCACGACGGTTACATGGGTTTCCAGCAGGCTGCGTCGGACCGCATCAATGCGGGCCTCGTGGCGGGGGACGCCGCGCGGACGGTGGTGGCCGATCTGAACAAACTGTTCCGGAAAAGTTTCGAAAAATAGCCGGCCGGCATTCGCTGGGCGGTGGACTGCAATGGAGGAGAAGATGATGAATGGACTGCTTCGCGGCCTTACGGCCGCAACTGCCTTGGTTTCGCTTGCCACTGCCGCCGGCGCGCAAGATGTGTCGGGTGTCATCGGCGGTCTGCCGGCCGATTTGAAAGCGCAATACGACGGCGCGCCGCAGAAGGTGCTGCCTTCCGCCTGGGACAATTTCACCCCGCCGGCAAAACCCTGGAAATGGTGCCATTCGGAATCCTACCAGGGCAATCCGTGGCGAGTCTCGGTGACCAACGAGCTGAAGCGCCTGGTTGACGGCCTGATCGCCGACGGCACGGTTGCGAGCTTCGAGGTCTCGGACTCGAACAACGACGCCGCCCAGCAGATCAACCAGATCCGCGCCTTCATCGACAAGGGCTGCTCGATCATCACCTCGATCCCCGGCTCGGCCACCGCGCTGGACGAGGCGATCGACGCCGCCGCCGCCAAGGGCATCCCGTTCATCACGGCGGCCGGTTCGGTCACCAGCCCGAACGCCATCAACGTCGATTCCAACTATGCCCGCTGGGGCTATGACATGATGACGGCGATCGCCAAGGCCAAGCCGGACTCCAGCATCCTGCTGGTCGAGGGCATCGCCGGCCACCCGATCGTCGTGCAGGAGCGCGAGGGCGGCGACAAGGCGCTGGCGGAAAACACCGGCCTCAAGGTCGCCCGCTCGGTCAACGGAAACTGGACGGCCAACGTCACCAAGACCGTGGTGCTGCAGGCGATCGCCACCAACCCGGCGCCGATCGACGCCGTGTGGACCACCGGCAGCGAAAGCCGCGTCGTCGCCGAGGCGTTTTCGGAGGCCGGTCGCCCGGCGCCGCTGATCACCGGCTCGATCACCGGCGACGCGCTCGGCTACTGGAAGGCCAATCCGGAAAAATACCGCTTCGAGGGCCATGCCGTGCTGCCGGGCTGGACCGCGCAGACGCTGTTCCGCGTCGGCGTGCGCACGCTTGAAGGCCAGAAGCCAAAACTCAACACGCTGCTGATCCCGATCCCGCCGGTCCACAATGCCGATCTCGACAAATGGTACAAGGACTGCATGACGGCGGACGCCGTGTCGGTATTCCCGGTGCCGCCGACCGATCCGATGCCGGAAGAGTGGCTCGACGCGTATTTCGCCAACCCCGCGCCGACCAAGGGCTGGGATTATGCGAAGGTGCCCGACGCCTGCGCGAAGTAGGCTGATCACAGCTTTGACGAAGCCGGCCTGATCAAAGGCCGGCTTCGTGTTTGCATGAGGTATCTTGATATGCCGGGCGCTCCTTCGCACCCCCCTCTGTCCTGCCGGACATCTCCCCCCCAAGGGGGGAGATTGCGTCGGCCGATCTGGCTTGGCCACTCGCCAAGGCTGCAGGAAGAGCGGCTATGGCGAAGCTGCCAATCTCCCCCCTTGAGGGGGAGATGTCCGGTAGGACAGAGGGGGGTGCTACAGAGCGAGGATCGTAGCGATCTTTCTCCAACGTCCGGACTTGCCCATGCTTGAAGTCCGCGCCATCTCCAAACGCTACGGCGAGACCGTCGCGCTGTCGGGTGCTTCCATCGGCTTCCGCGCCGGCACGATCCACACCATCCTCGGCGAGAACGGCTCCGGCAAGAGCACGCTGGTGAAACTGCTTTCCGGTATCGTGCAGCCGGACGCAGGCCAAATCCTGCTCGGCGGAAAGCCGTTTTCGGGGCGCGACCCCGCGACCTTCCAGGCGGCGGGCTTTGCCACGGTTTTCCAGGAAGTGCTGATCGCGCCCGACCGCTCGGTGACCGACAACATTTTGCTTGGCCTTGACGGCCTCCTGAAACGCAACGTGCCGCGCAACCAGCGCAAGGCGCGGGCCGAAGCCGTGCTTGCGCGGTTCGCGCGCACGCAGGTGCCGCTGGATGCGCCGGCGGGCCTGCTGCCACTGGCGGCGCAGCAACTGGTCGTGCTGGCCCGCGCCGTGGTGCGCGTTCCAAAAATCCTGATCCTGGACGAGGTCACCGCGGCGCTCGACTTCGCCGACCGCGAGGCGGTGTTTTCGCTGATGCGCGAGCTGGCGGGGCAGGGCACGCTGATCCTGTTCATCACCCATCGCATGGACGAGGTGATGGGCCTGTCCGACCGCATCTCGATCCTGCGCGGCGGCAAGGTGGTGCGCACCGAGGAGCGCGGCGCCTCGACGCCGGCCGAATTGCTGAAGGCCATGGCGCCGCAGACGGCGGCGGAGTTGGCGCATGTCTGACCGCACCGTCCTGCATATCGATGGCGTCGGCCTGAAACCGGGCAGCGCCAGAACCTCGCAGACCATCGCGGGCGGCGAGATCGTCGGTCTGGCCGGTCTGGACGGCCATGGCCAGGAGACTTTTCTAAAAATGCTGGCCGGGCTGGAAGCGCCTTCAGCGGGCGCGATCTCGATCGACACGGCTGCTGGCCGGCGCGTGCCGGTCACCGGTTTCCGCAAGGCGGTCGCGAGCGGCATCGCCTACCTGCCGCGCGACCGGCGGGCGACGGGCATCTTTCCAACCCAGTCGGTGCTCGACAATTTTGCCATCTCGACGGTCGGCAAGGATGCGCGGATAGGGCTGATCAGCACGGCCGAGCGCCGCCGCCGCTACGAGACCTTTCGCGAAAAGCTGTCGATCCTGGCACCGAGGCCGGACGCGGCGATCACAACCCTTTCAGGCGGCAACCAGCAAAAGGTACTTCTCGCCCGCGCGCTGGCGCTGGAGCCGAAAGTGCTTCTGCTCAACGATCCCACGCGCGGTGTCGACGTCGCCACGCGGCACGTGCTGTACGACGTGTTCCGTGGGCTAGCGGCCGAGGGCATGGCTCTCGTCATCCTCTCCAGCGAGATCGAGGAGATTCTTGTGCTTTGTCATCGCGTCCTGGTTTTTCGCGAGCACGAGGTGGCGGCGGAAATGTCAGGTGCTGCCATGACCACCGATGCGGTGATTGCTGCCATGTTCGGGCGGGCGGCGTGATGACGTCATTTTGCGCTTTGTCGCACCCCCCTCTGTCCTGCCGGACATCTCCCCCGCAAGGGGGGAGATTGGCAGCGTCGGCCTTGCCGCTTTTCCCGCAACGTTGGCGGTTGGCGAAAGCCGAGCGGTCGGCTCAATCTCCCCCCTTAGGGGGGAGATGTCCGGCAGGACAGAGGGGGGTGCGAAGGGGCGCTCGCTTTAATCCGTGCAATAAACGGGAGCCCGCATGATCGGCTCGCTCTTCCGCAACGCCGGCTTCGCGCTGATCCTGCTGGTGGTGCTGCTGGCGATCAACCTGGTCCTCAACCCGGCGCGGTTTCATCCGGCCGCCTGGGGCACGCTGATCGGGCTGGCGGCGCCGCTGATCGGCGCGGCGGCGGCCTCGGCGCCGGTGATCCTGGCGGGCCGGGGCGGCATCGATATTTCCGTCGGGCCGCTGATGGGCTTCGTCAACGCCATCGTCATCCAAATGCTGTTCCTGAAGGCCGGCATCTCCTCGCCGTGGATCATCCTGCCGGCGGCGTTGCTGGTAGGCGCGGCGGTCGGTGCTGCCAACGGCTTCATGGCGACGGTGCTGCGCATCCAGCCGATCGTGGCGACGCTCGGCACATACCTGATCCTTGCCGGCGTGACGCTGACCATCCTGCCCGCGCCGGTCGGGCCGGCGCCGGCCTGGCTGAAGGCGCTTGCCGGGCCGCTGTCGATCCTGCCGCTGGCCGCGATCTTTTTTACCTGGTGGCTGGTGCGGCAGACGCCCTATTACGACCAACTCATGGCCGTCGGCAGCGACGACCGCGCCGCCTATACGGCCGGCGTGCCGGTCACAAAAGTGCGGTTCATCGCCTATGTGATGACCGGTATGCTGGCGGCGGTTGCCGGCCTGATGCTGACCGCGCTGATCGGCTCGGCCGACCCGAACATCGGCCCGACCTACACGCTGATCGCCATCGCGGCGGTGGCGCTGGGCGGCGTCAGCCTCGCCGGCGGCAAGGGCGGGTTGGTGGGGGCGGCGATCGGCGCCATCGACATTTTTCTGCTGCAAAGCCTGCTGACCGCCTTCAACGTCTCGACCTATGTGCTGCAGGTGGCTTACGGCACGATCCTGGTGGCCGCCGTCATGCTGACCGCGGTGCAGGAACGCCTGTCGGCCAGGAGGGCCGCGCGATGAGGTTGGACCGCGCCTTTTTCGCCAGCACCAACGGCCGCATCGCCGGCGCCTTCGCGGTCGCCATCCTGCTGCATGTCGTCGGTACGCTGCTGATCCCGGGATATTCAGCGCCCTTCGCCATCCGCGCCATCCTGGTGTTGGCCGCGTTGCTGGCGGTTGCCTCGATCGGCCAGACGCTGGTGGTGATCCTGGGCGGCATCGACCTGTCGATCCCCTTCGTCATCGGCTTCGCCAATGTCGTGGCGGCGCAGCTTTACGGGCAGGGCTGGCATTTTGTGCTGGTGTGCGCGGTGGTCGGCGTGCTGGCGATCGTCATAGGCGGGCTCAACGGCCTGATCTCGCGCGGGCTGGATATCCATCCGCTGATCGTCACGCTGGGTATCGGCATGATCGTGCAGGGGCTGGTGCTGCTGTGGACGAAGGGGTTTCCGTCGGGCTCTGCGCCGCCCGCCGTCTCGGCCTTCGTGTCGATCGGCGGCTCGGTCGGCCCGCTGCCGGTGCCGTGGCTGGTGCCCTGCGTCGCGCTGCTCACGGCGCTTATCGCGCTCGTGCTGGCGCGAACGCCCTATGGGCGGCGGCTCTACGTGCTGGGCAGCAATCCGGGCGCCGCACCCCTGGCGCTGATTGATCCCGTAAAGATGTGGGCGATGACCTATGCGGCAAGCGCCTTCTTCGCGGCGGTGGCCGGTGTGCTGCTGCTTGGCTTCACCGGCTCGGCCTATGGCGATGTCGGCCAGCCCTATCTGTTCCAGACCATCGCGGCGGTGGTGGTGGGCGGCGCAGCACTTGTGGGCGGGCGCGGCAGCTATCTCGGCACCATCGCCGGCGTGCTTGTCCTGACCGAGATCAACACGCTGCTGATCGGCCTGGGTTTTCAGCCGGCGGCGGTGCAGGCGGCGCTCGGGCTGATCATCGTGCTGCTGGTCTCGCTCTACGGCCGCGAGCGGCATGTCAGCACGACGATTTAGCCCGAACCGCGCGGTGATCAGTCTGGTACTTCGGCAGTCGCCGCGATAATTTGCGTCCATGGACATCGACACCGACAAGATTGACGATGCCGTCCTGGCGCTGCTGCAACTGACGCTGCACGACGGCAACCGCGCCTGGAAGGGGCACGATTGGGATGTGATGGATCGGCTCTACCAGAAGGGGCTGATCCACAATCCGGCGAACAAGGCGAAGTCTGTCGTCTTGACGGACGAAGGCTTGAGGCAATCCGAGCGCTTGTTCGAGGTGTTGTTTGGTCATTCGAAGGAGTGATTTCGCCGGCTTGCCGGTCGCCGACACCGCTCAGCGGAATTATTCCGCCGCCAAGTTGGAAGGTTCGATGCCAAGCCGCTTCAGCACGTCGAGGAGCGTTTCGATATCGGGTTCGGTATCGTCGACCAGCGCTTCGTAGAGCTTCTCGCGCGGTATGCCTGCCTCCTGCGCGATGCTGGTCATGCCGCGAGCGCGCGCAACGACGCCGATTGCATGGGCAATGTAGGGAGGGTGTCCGCTTTCCATCGCATCGGCCAGCAATTCGCGCTGCGCCTCGTCGCTGCCAAGATACTGCGAACTGTCGAATGGATATGTCTTGAGTGGCATTCATACCTCCTTGGCGAGCATCAGCGCGCGTCGGATATCGCGTTGTTGCGTGGACTTGTCGCCACCGCATAACAGGACAATGAGTCTACTCCCGTGGCGAATGAAGTAAAGGCGGTATCCTGGTCCGTGGTCGATGCGCATCTCGCCGATACCGTCGAAATATTTCACGTCGCCGAGTAATCCCGCCCTTGCCCGGTCGATTCGCTGCAAGATGCGGTTTCTGTCACGATTATCGGCGAGATCACCCACCCAAGCTACGAATTCCGCCGTCTGGGCGATTTCGAACATCTGAACGGTGACCCTCTTAGGCCGAAGTTGATTGTGCTTGCAGAACCCTACAAACCCCACACCCTCTTCGCATTGCCCGAAAACAGCTTTGTCCTTTCTTCCGCGCTGGCGCCGGCGACCAGCGCTTGCGTTGCCGCCAGCCAGGTCGACAGCCCGCCGCCCAGCGTGCAGACTGGCCAGTCGCTGCCCCAGACCACGCGGTCCCAGCCGAACACGCCGAGCGTATGTTCGACATAGGGGCGTAGCGTCTCGACCGTCCAGTTTTCGGGATCGGCATAGGCGACCACGCCTGAAACTTTTCCGATGACATTGGGGCGGCGCGCGATCTCCGTCATGGATTGCCGCCAGGCATGGATGTCGCCGGCCTTGATGTCCGGCACGCCGCAATGGTCGAGCACGAACTGCACGTCGGGCGCGAGGTCGATCAGGGCCATCGCCCGTTCGTGCTGGTGCGGGAAGACGCAGAGATCGAAGGTCAGGCCGGTGCCCGAAAGGCGCTTGATGTTCTGGCGGAACGTTGCACCCTCGGACAGGTCGTCGGGCAGTGTGTGGAGGATGCGGCGAAAACCCTTGACGAACGGATTGGCGCGGACCTTCTCGACATAAGCGGCGAAACCGTCGTCCTCGGGCCGGCAGGCGGCGATCTTGCCGACCAGCAGGCTGCCAGGCTCCTTGGCCTTGGCGACGACATAGTCTATCTCGGACTCGATGTCCTCCGGCGCGACGTCGACTTCCATGTGCAGCGTCTGCGAGATGCCGCCGCGCCTGGCCTCCCGCGCGTATTCCTCGTAGGAGAAAGTGCGGTTGAGCGCCGGAGCGCCTGCCAGCCACGGATAGCGTAGCGCCGACTGGTCGACGATGTGCAGATGGGTGTCGATGATCATTCTGGTCCTCCCCGACCTTTAGATATTTCGCTCACAGAAGAATTGAGCCTTCAAATAAGAAACTGGAGTTGCCGGCTCTACAAGGCCTGTGCCACATCGGAGCCGGCCAATCGCGAAAGCTGCTCGGCGGTCGCCAGCAAGAGCTCGATGGTCTGCGTGATATCCGGCGCCGAGGCCAGGTTGACCAGCGTGATATAGGGCACGGTGAGCGCCGCGATCGCCTTGCCATCGGGGCCGAGCACCGGGGCCGAGAGGTTGTAGACGCCGGCGGTCTGCAGGCTGGCCATCATCTCGTAGCCGCGGTCGCGGATCTGGTCGAGCCGGTTGAAGAATTCGGGCGGCTGCGCCGGCTTTTCTGTGCTGCGCAGCTGTTCGGAAATCATCATCTGCCGCTCCTCCTGCGGGCGGAAGGCAAGCAGGACGTGGCCTGAGCCGGTGTCGAACAGGCTGATATGCGAGCCGACGCGGATCGAGATTCCCCAGTATCCCGGCGCTTCCTGCTGGGCGATGACCACGGCCGAGCCACGGTCGAAGACGACGAGCTGGTTGGCCTGCCGCGAGGTTTCCGCCAGTTCACGCATCAGCGGGGTGGCGTAGGAGACCAGCCGGCGCACCGGCGCGTGAAGCTGGGCCAGGCCGAACAGTTTCAGCGTCAGCGAATAGCGGTCGCCGTCGGGCTTGGTCACGTAGCCGCGTTTCACCAGCCGGTCGAGCATGCGGTAGAACTCGTTGGGGCTGCGGCCGAGTTTTTTGGCGATCTCCGCCTGGGTCAGCCCGCCGTCGACGCCGGCCAGCAGTTCCAGGATGTCGAGGCCCTTGTCGAGCGCCGGCGCGCGATAGCGGTCCGATTCCTCGTCTTCCATGCGCACATCCTCCCCTGTGAATTCTCGCCTGCATATACGCACAAAGCAATCGCCAAAAGCAATTCGCGCTTGACCGATCCATGAAAATGATCTTTGTATATGAATGAAACACTCATTCATGGGCGTTTCAGGTTTTGACGCGGCGTGGCCGCGCCCAAGGGAGGATCGGATGAAGAGACTGCTTTCCGGCGTGTCAGCCGGGGTGATTGCATTGGCGCTTGGCGCAGGCGCGGCGTTCGCGCAGGACCTGCCGGGCAAGTTCGACGGCGTCACCATCGATGCAAAACTGATCGGCGGCCAGCAGTATGAGGCGCTCTATGCGCGCATCGCCGACTGGGAGAAGGCGACGGGCGCAAAAGTCAACGTCATCTCCAAGAAGAACCATTTCGAGCTGGACAAGGAGATCAAGTCCGACATTGCCACCGGCTCGATAAGCTGGTGCGTCGGCTCCAACCACTCGTCCTTCGCGCCGCAATATCCAGGCATCTACACCGATTTGACGGCGCTTCTGCCGAAGGCCGAGATCGACGCCTTCGTGCCCACCAACATCGCGGCGTCCACCATCGACGGCAAGCTGGTGATGCTGCCGCGCGCCCAGTTCGACGTGTCGGCGCTCTATTACCAGAAGAGCCTCTACAACGACGAAGCCAAGAAGGCCGCCTACAAGGCGAAGACTGGCGAGGAGCTGACCCCGCCGGATACCTGGGCCGACGTGACCAAGCAGGCGGAATTCTTCGCCTCGCCGCCGGATTTCTACGGCACGCAGTTTGCCGGCAAGGAAGAGGCGATCAACGGCCGCTTCTACGAGATGGTGATTGCCGAGGGCGGCGAATATCTCGACAAGGACAAGAAGCCGGTCTTCAATTCGGAAGCCGGCGTGCGGGCGCTTGACTGGTTCGTCAACCTCTACAAGGCCAAGGCCGTTCCGGCCGGCACCACCAACTATCTGTGGGACGATCTCGGCCAGGGCTTTGCCTCGGGCACCGTGGCGCTCAACCTCGACTGGCCGGGCTGGGCCGGCTTCTTCAACGACCCGAAAGCGTCCAAGGTCGCCGGCAATGTCGGCGTCAAGGTTCAGCCAAAAGGTTCGTCGGGCAAGCGCACCGGCTGGGCCGGCCATCACGGCTTCTCGGTGACCGAAAGCTGCGCCAACAAGGAGGCCGCCGCCTCGCTCGTCTGGTGGCTGACCAATGAAGACAGCCAGAAGCTGGAAGCCGCCGCCGGCCCGTTGCCGACCCGCACCGCCGTCTGGGAGTGGGACATCGAACAGGCTAAGGCCGATCCCTACAAGACCGAGGTCTTGAAGGCTTTCCAGGAAGCCGCCGCGAACGCCTTCGCCGTGCCGCAGACGCCGTCCTGGATCGAGATCTCCAACGCCGTCTATCCGGAACTGCAGGCTGCCATCCTCGGCGACAAGACCTCCAAGCAGGCGCTTGACGACGCGGCCGCCAAGGCGACGCAGATACTTGAGGACGCCGGGGAGTTGTGAGCCTCACGCTTACCCTCCCCCTTGCGGGGAGGGTGGCCCGCAGGGCCGGGTGGGGGTCTAAAGGTATCCTTATTCCGGTTTCACCCCCACCCCGTCTCACGATCTTCGCTTCGCTCCGATCGCTCGCCGACCCTCCCCGCAAGGGGGAGGGTGACACCGAGCCTCATCCACGTCATGCAAAACAGGACCACGATGAAAGGCTGGAGACCCTCCGCACCAACCTTGCTTCTCCTGCCGGCGATCATCGTGCTGGCGGCGGTGGTCGTCGTGCCGCTGCTGCTCTCCTTCTATTCCAGCTTCACGTCGTTCCGCCTCACCAAGCCCGAGACGTTCTTCGTCTTCGTCGGTTTCCGCAACTACGTCTCCATCCTTTCCGACTGGAATTTCTGGGTCGCCTTCGGCCGCACCGTGTTGCTGCTGACGGTGGCGCTCAATCTCGAAATGCTTCTGGGGCTCGGGCTGGCGCTGCTGGTCGAGAAGGCGACGCGCGGCCAGCGCGTGCTGCGCACGCTGATGATGTTCCCGATGATGTTCTCTCCGATCCTCGTCGGCTTCCAGTTCAAGTTCATGTTCAACGACAATATCGGCCTGGTGAACAACGCGCTGCAGGCGCTGGGCCTGACCGATCAGGCGATCCCGTGGCTGATCGAGGGGCATCTCGCCTTCATTGCCATCCTGACGGCCGAGATCTGGTCGTCGACCTCGGTCTTCGCGATCCTCATCCTTGCCGGCCTGCTCGCCATGCCGAAGGAACCGATCGAGGCGGCGCGCGTCGACGGCTGCACGCCATGGCAGACCTTTCGCTATGTCATCTGGCCCTTCGTCATGCCGTTCGCCTACATCGCCATGACCATCCGCTCGCTCGACGTGGCGCGCGCCTATGACATCGTGAAGATCATGACCGATGGCGGCCCGGCCGGCCGCACCGAGTTGTTGTGGACGCTGGTCGCCCGCACCGCCTACAGCGACGCCCGCATGGGGCTTGCCAACGCCATGGCCTACTTCTCGATCCTGCTGTCGATCCTGTTTACCGTGTATTTCTTCCGGAAGCTCGCCGCCGCGCGCAGCCAGATCGGAGCGGAGTGGTGACGATGGAGGACAACGCTTCCGCCGCGCTCAAGCGCCGTATCCTTAAGGTTGCTCATCTCGCGGGCCTGTTCCTGGCCATGCTCTTTATCTGCGTGCCCGGCGTCTGGATCGTGCTGTCGTCGCTGCGGCCGACGGTCGAGATCATGGCCAAGCCGCCGGTCTGGATTCCGCAGGAACTGTCCTTCGATGCCTATGTCTCGATGTTTTCCGGCATCGGCAAGGGCGGCATTCCGGTGCTGGACTATTTCCGCAACTCGCTGATCATCTCGGTTACCTCGACGGCGATCGCCGTCGCCATCGGCATGGCCGGCGGCTACGCCTTCGCCCGCTACCGGTTTCGCGGCAAGTCCGGCATGTTTTTGGGCCTTATGCTGACGCGCACCGTGCCCGGCATCGCGCTGTCGCTGCCGCTGTTCTTCGTCTACGCGCGGCTAGGCATCATCGACACGCATTTCGGCCTGATCCTCGCCTATGTGGCGCTGAACATCCCTTTCACCATCTGGCTGATCGACGGTTTCTTCCGGCAGGTGCCGAAGGATCTGGCGGAGGCCGCCCAGATCGACGGCTGCACGCCGTGGCAGGCTTTTTGGCAGGTGGAGTTTCCGCTGGCCGGGCCGGGGATCGCCTCGGCGGGGATCTTCGCCTTCCTGACCTCGTGGAACGAGTTCGCGCTCGCCTCGCAACTGACGCGATCGGTCAATTCCAAGACCTTGCCGGTCGGCCTGCTCGACTACACGTCCGAGTTCACCATCGACTGGCGCGGCATGTGCGCGCTGGCCGTGGTGATGATCGTGCCGGCGCTGACCCTCACCTTCATCGTCCAGAAACATCTCGTCGGCGGCCTGACGTCGGGCGCGGTGAAGGGGTGATGATGTTGCACAATAGGCCCCCTCCACCACGCTACGCGTGGTCCCCCTCCCCCGCTTCGCAGGGGAGGATCCGCGGCGGCACCGCCGGCATGCCCCTGATCCTCCCCCGTTTACGGGGGAGGGGGACCGCCGTAGGCGGTGGAGGGGGCGCAAGCCTGCAAATCCAAACTATTGGAACAGCCTGATGGCCACCGTCTCCCTTCAGAAACTCGAAAAACGCTACGGCGCGACGCCGGTCGTGCACGGCATCGACCTCGAAGTCGCCGACCGCGAGTTCATCGCGCTGGTCGGCCCGTCGGGATGCGGCAAGTCGACGACTTTGCGCATGATCGCCGGGCTGGAGCCGATCTCGGGCGGCGAGATCAGGATCGGCGGCAAGGTGGTCAACGACCTGCCGCCGCGCTCGCGCAACATCTCGATGGTGTTCCAGTCCTACGCGCTCTATCCGCACATGACGGTGCGCGAGAATATGGGCTTTTCGCTGAAGATTGCAGGGCGTCCGCAGCCGGAGATCGACAAGGCCGTCGCGCAAGCCGCCGGCATCCTCGGCCTGGAACAGCTTCTCGAACGCCGCCCGTCGCAGCTTTCCGGCGGCCAGCGCCAGCGTGTCGCCATGGGCCGGGCGATCGTGCGCAACCCGCAGGTTTTTCTCTTCGACGAGCCGCTCTCGAATCTCGACGCAAAGCTGCGCAGCCAGGTGCGCACCGAGATCAAGAAGCTGCACGCCCGCATGCAGACGACGATGATCTATGTCACCCATGACCAGGTGGAGGCGATGACCTTGTCCGACCGCATCGTCATCATGCGTGATGGCCATATCGAGCAGGTCGGCACGCCGGACGAGGTGTTCAAGCGTCCGGCGACGCGCTTCGTTGCCGGCTTCATAGGCTCGCCGCCGATGAATTTGCAGGAGGCAGTGGTTTATGACGGTGCGCTCGCCTTTCCGGGAGGCGCGACCCTGCCATTGCCGGTGCAGTTCAAGAACAGCGTCACCGCGGGCCAGAAGGTGGTGTTCGGCCTGCGCCCCGACGACATCTATCCCACCGGCCACGGCATCCATTCGGGCGAGGCGGCCGAGGTCCATGCGATCGAACTGCCGGTGGCGATAACCGAGCCGCTCGGCAACGAAACGCTGGTGTTCGCATCCTTCGACGGCAGGGAATGGGTTTCGCGCATGCTGAACCCAAAGCCGCTGAAACCGGGGGACCGTGTCGGCATGAGTCTGGACTTGAGCCAGGCGCATCTGTTCGATGCGGCGACGGGCAGGACGCTGAGGCGCTAAGGGAGGGCGACAGGATGGCACGGATCGAAAAAGTTGAATTGCGGATGGTGGACCTTGTTCCCAAGGTCGTGCGCACCGACGCCATCCAGAGTTTTGTCAGCCAGGAAACGCCGATCGTCACCATCACCGATTCCGATGGGGCGACCGGCACCGGCTATTCCTACACGATCGGCACCGGCGGCTCGTCGGTCATGCGGCTCCTGGCCGACCACCTCGCCCCGCGCATCATCGGCGACGATGCCGACATGATCGAGGCGATCTGGCACAGACTGGAATTCGCCACCCACGCCACCACCATCGGCGCGATCACGGCCATCGCGCTCTGCGCCATCGATACCGCGCTCTGGGATCTGCGGGCGAAGAAGCAGGGGCTGCCGCTGTGGAAGCTGGCCGGCGGCGCCAGGGACCGCTGCCCGCTTTACACCACGGAGGGCGGCTGGCTGCACATCGAGCCGGAGGCGCTGGTCGACGACGCGGTAGAGGCCAAGGCCAAGGGGTTCCGCGGCTCGAAGGTCAAGATCGGCAAGCCGAGCGGCGCCGAGGATTTTGCTCGTCTATCTGCTGTGCGCAAGGCGGTCGGCGACGGCTACGAGATCATGACCGACTGCAACCAGGGTTTTGCCGTCGACGAGGCGATCCGCCGGGCAGGGCGGCTGCGCGAGCTGGACCTTGCCTGGATCGAGGAACCGCTGCCGGCCGACGACATCGACGGCCATATCAGGCTCAACCGCTCCACTTCCACGCCCATCGCCGTCGGCGAGTCGCTCTATTCTATCAGACATTTTCGCGAGTACATGCAGAAGGGCGCCTGCTCGATCGTGCAGGTCGATGTCGGCCGTATCGGCGGCATCACGCCCTGGCTGAAGGTCGCCCATGTGGCGGAAGCCTTCGACATGCCGGTCTGCCCGCATTTCCTCATGGAACTGCATGTCAGCCTGGTCTGCGCCATCCAGAACGGCAAATATGTCGAGTACATTCCGCAACTCGATGATTTGACCGGCAAGCACATGGAGATCGTCGACGGCCACGCCCTCGCCCCTTCCGAACCCGGCCTCGGCATCGACTGGGACTGGGACGCGCTGAAGCGCCTGAGCGTTTCCGAGTTCACCAGAGAGATTTTGGGGAGGAAGTGACATGCAGCGCATGGGAAGCATTCTGGGCATCAAGCCCGAGGCGATCGCCGAATACAAGCGCATCCACGCCGACGTCTGGCCGGAGGTTCTGGCGACCATCGCCGCTTGCGGCATCAAGAACTACACGATCTTCCTGAAGGAGCCGGAAAACCTGCTTTTCGCCTATTTCGAATATCACGGCACGGATTTCGCCGCCGACTCCGCCAAGATGGCCGCCGATCCGAAGACCCAGGAATGGTGGTCGATCTGCATGCCCATGCAGGCCCCGCTGGAGACGCGCAAGGACGGCGAGTGGTGGGCGCAGATGGAAGATGTGTTTCATGTGGATTAGCGCTGACGTCCCCCTCCCCCTTGAGGGGAGGGTCCGGCCGAAGGCCGGGGGAGGGGTTGCCGCGGCAGTGCTCGGCGCCTCTTCTTGCACCGCCGAGTCAGAAGGTCGGCGCGCGGCCGCACGGACCCCCTCTGGCCGCTTCGCGTCCATCTCGCCCTCAAGGGGGGAGAGGAGGTTGGCGTACGGCCGCGTGGACCCCACCCGGCCCTTCGGGCCGTCCTTCGGACCCCCTCAAGGGGGAGGGAAAGCGCCATGACCTTCTCCCCATCCTCCCTCGCCCAATCCTGGCCCGCCCCCTCAAACCCGCGCCCGGTGGTCACCTTCGGCGCCGGCTCGATCGTCGGCGATGCGCACTATCCCGCCTACCGGAAGAGCGGCGTGCCGATCGCCGGGCTCTACGACCCCGACCGCGCCAAGGCTGAAAAACTCGCCGCCGCCTGGGGCGTAAAAGCGTTTGCCTCGGTCGCCGAGGCGGCGGCGGTCGAGAACGCCATCTTCGACCTCGCTACGCCGCCAGACCGCCATGCGAAGGTGCTTGCCGCGCTGCCGGACGGCTCCGCCGCGCTGATCCAGAAGCCGATGGGCGCCGACCTTGCCGGCGCCACGGAGATCCTGAAGATTTGCCGGCAAAAGAAGCTCGTCGCGGCCGTCAATTTCCAGCTTCGATTCGCGCCGATGATGCTCGCCTTGAAGGACGCGATCGCCAAAGGCTGGCTCGGCGAGGTGGTCGATTTCGATGCGCTTCTGGCGCTCGACACGCCTTGGCATCTGTGGGAATTCCTGCTCAAGGCGCAGCGCGTCGAGATCGCGCTGCATTCGATCCATTATCTCGACCTGATCCGCCAGCTTCTCGGCGACCCGCAGGGCGTGCACGCGAAAACGCTCGGCCATCCCAGCCACACGGTGGCGCAGACGCGCACCAGCGCCATCCTCGACTATGGCGATCGCCTGCGCTGCAACCTCTCGATCAACCACGACCACAAGTTCGGCCGCAAATACCAGGCCTGCGAGTTCCGCATCTGCGGCACCGAGGGCGCGGCCTACCTCAAGCTCGGCGTCAATCTCGACTATCCCAGGGGCGAGCCGGACATTCTTGAAATCTATCCGAAGGGCGGTGACGGTTGGGTGAACGTGCCGTTGTCGGGCACCTGGTTCCCGGACGGTTTCGTCGGCCGCATGGCCAATCTGCAGCGTTTCGTCGCCGGCGAGGATGCCGAACTGGTGAGTTCGGTTGAGGATTCCTGGTCGACCATGGCGCTGGTTGAGGCCGCCTATCAATCGAGCGCCGCGCCGGCTACGCCGATAGCTGAAAGGCCCTGAAATGGAGCAGGTTACCTATTTCGAGGACTATGAAATCGGCTTCTCGCGCACCACGCTCGGCCGCACCATCACCGAGACCGACTTCGTCGTCCATGCCGGGCACACCGGCGACTTCTTTCCGCACCACATGGACGCCGAATACATGAAGACGACGCCGTTCGGGCAGCGTATCGCCCACGGCACCATGGTGTTTTCCATTGGCGTCGGCCTGACCGCTAGCGTCATCAATCCGGTCGCCTTTTCCTACGGCTACGACCGGCTGCGCTTCATCCGGCCGGTCTTCATCGGCGACACGATCAAGACGCGCGCCACCATCACCGCCAAGGAGGACGATCCGAAGCGCCCGGACGCCGGCCGCGTGATCGAGCGCAACGAAGTGATCAACCAGCGCGGCGAGGTCGTTCTGGCGGCGGACCATATCTATGTCGTCGAGCGGCGGCCGAAGGATGTGCAATAGGAGCGGTGCGCGATGGGTCTTGTGAATGGTGAATGGTGAATGGTGAATGGTAGAAGTATCACTGCCGCGTTTGCCTAGTTGACCAGCCGGTTTCCAACCGGCCTCTACCATTCACCATTCACCATTCACCATTCACCATTCACCATTCACCATTCACCATTCACCAACACCGGCGCCGAACATTTCAAAGGGCCAACACAATGACAGACCTCACCGGAAAGATCGTCCTCATCACCGCCGCCGCGCAAGGCATCGGCCGCGCCTCGGCGCTTGCCTTCGCCCGCGCCGGCGCAATCGTGCATGCGACCGACATCAACGAGAAGGCGCTCGCCGAACTCGCGGGCGAGACGGATATTTCGATCCGCAAACTCAATGTGCTGGACGATGCCGCCGTCAGCGCGGCGGTGGCCGAGATCGGCCGCGTCGACGTGCTCTTCAACTGCGCCGGCTTCGTCCATGCCGGTTCGATCCTTGAGATGCCGGACTCTGATCTCGACTTCGCCTTCGACCTCAATGTCCGCGCCATGGTGCGCACCATCCGCGCCGTGCTGCCGGGCATGCTGGAGCGCGGCGACGGCGCGATCGTCAACATGGCGTCGGTCGCCTCCAGCATGAAGGGCGTGCCCAACCGCTTTGCTTACGGCGTCACCAAAGCAGCCGTCATCGGGCTGACCAAGTCGGTCGCCGCCGATTATGTCGGCAAGGGCATCCGCTGCAACGCGATCTGCCCCGGCACGGTGGAAAGCCCGTCCTTGCAGGACCGCCTGCGCGCCCAGGGCGACTATGACGCAGCCCGCACCGCCTTCATCTCGCGCCAGCCAATCGGCCGCCTAGGCGCGCCGGAAGAGATCGCCGACCTCGCCGTCTACCTCGCCGGCGCGACCTACACGACCGGGCAGGCCTATGCCATCGACGGCGGCTGGACGATCTGAGTTAGGACGCCGGCACTCCGGCGAGAGCAAGACTGACGGACAAAAAAATGACCCGCATAACCGGCCTGCGTACCCACGACCTCCGCTTCCCGACCTCGCAGAGCCTGGACGGATCGGACGCGATGAATCCGGATCCGGATTATTCCGCCGCCTATGTCGTGCTGGAAACCGACGGCGGCTTCGAGGGCCACGGCCTGACCTTCACCATCGGCCGCGGCAACGACATCTGCTGCCTTGCCATCAAGGCGATGACGCATCTGCTGGTCGGCCTCGAACTGGACTGGATCCGCGAAGACCCCGGCCGCTTCTGGCGGCATGTCACGGGCGACAGCCAGCTGCGCTGGATCGGCCCGGACAAGGGCGCCATGCATCTGGCGACCGGCGCGGTGGTCAACGCGGTCTGGGACCTGCTGGCAAAACAATCCGGCAAGCCGGTGTGGCGGCTGGTCGCGGAGATGAGCCCGGAAGAGATCGTGAAAATCGTTGACTTCCGCTACCTGACCGACGCGCTGACGCCGGACGAGGCGCTGAAAATCCTGCGCCGCGCCGAACCTGGCAAGGCGGAGCGCATCGCCATCCTGGAGCGCGAGGGCTACGCCTGCTACACGACATCGGCCGGCTGGCTCGGCTACGACGACGACAAGCTGCGGCGGCTCTGCCAGGTGGCGGTCGACGCGGGTTTCAACCATGTGAAGATGAAGGTCGGCCGTGATCTGCAGGACGATATTCGCCGGCTAACGATCGCGCGCGCGGTGCTCGGTCCCGACCGCTACATGATGATCGACGCCAACCAGGTCTGGGAGGTCGGGCAGGCGGTCGACTGGGTGAAGAAGCTGGCTTTCGCAAAGCCCTATTTCATCGAGGAGCCGACCAGTCCTGACGATGTGGCCGGCCATAAAACCATCCGCGAGGCGGTGGCGCCGATCAAGGTCGCCACCGGCGAGATGTGCCAGAACCGCATCATCTTCAAGCAGATGATCGCCGGCGGCGCCATCGACATCGTGCAGATCGACGCCTGCCGCATGGGCGGCTTGAACGAGGTGCTGGCGGTACTGCTGATGGCCGCCAAATATGGCCTGCCGGTGTGGCCGCATGCGGGGGGCGTGGGGCTCTGCGAATATGTGCAGCACCTGTCGATGATCGACTATGTCGCTGTCTCGGGCACGAAGGAGGGCAGGGTGATCGAATATGTCGACCATCTGCACGAGCATTTTGTCGAACCCTGCGTGATCGAAAACGCTGCCTACATGCCGCCGAAGCTGCCGGGTTTTTCCATCGAGATGAAGCCGGATTCTATCGAGGCGTATGAGTTCGGGAAGGTGGCTGAATAGGTGCGTCCTTCGAGGCTCGCCAGTTGACGATTGTTCCACATTTTCAACATCGTGCGGGCTCGCACCTCAGGATGAGGACGGGCGGGGCTGCAACGCTCATCTGCACCGAACGCGCACGTACACTCATCAGATACCAACGGCTATTATTTCGGCAGCGCCAAGGAACGAACCGTTCTGCGCCAAGGAATGAACAGTTCTGCCTCGACGATTAGCGGCCCAGCTCCGCCTGTCCTCATCCTGAGGTGCGAGCCCGCACAACGTTCCAGAAATGGTGAAAGCCTTTGCGAGCGAGCCTCGAAGGACGCACCCTCAAGCCTCTCTAAATCAACCCGGCCCCCGCGAGATCCCGCATCAGCCGGCTTGCCCCATAAGTCCACGGCGCGCATTCGGTCGAAAGCCGCACGCGATTGGTCAGCGCGCCGAGCTTTTCCGTGGTGATGGTAACGATGTCGCCGCCGTGATGCGTAAAGCCCTTGCCTTTCTCGCCGCGGTCCTTCGACGGCACGAACATGGTGCCGAGATAGAGCGCCATGCCGTCCGGATATTGATGGTGGCGTCCCATTGCGGCGGCGACCAGTTCTTCCGGCGAGCGGCTGATCTCGGCCATCGAGCTTGAGCCTTCGAGCGTGAACCCGTCTTCGCCCTCGACCTTCAAAGAGACCTTGGCCGATTTCACGTCGGCGATCGAAAAGGTCTCGTCGAACAGGCGGATGAAAGGCCCGAGCGCGGCGGACGCATTGTTGTCCTTGGCTTTTCCGAGCAGCAGCGCCGAGCGGCCCTCGACGTCGCGCAGGTTCACGTCGTTGCCGAGGGCGGCGCCGATGATCTTTCCGCTGCTGGCGGCGATCACCGCGATCTCCGGTTCCGGATTGTTCCAGGTCGAAACCGGGTGCAGCCCGACATCCGCGCCGAAGCCGACCGAGGCCATGGGCTGGCATTTGGTGAAAATCTCGGCGTCCGGGCCGATGCCGACCTCCAGATATTGCGACCAGGCGCCGCGCTCGATCAGTTTTCGCTTGATCTCCATGGCTTCGGGCGAACCCGGCTTCAGCTTCGACAAATCGTGGCCGATCAGCGTGGCGATATCGGCACGGATGGCATCGGCCTTTTCAGGATTGCCGCGCGCCTGTTCCTCGATGACGCGCTCCAGCAGGCTGACGACGAAAGTCACGCCTGAAGCCTTCACCGCATGCAGGTCGACAGGAGAGAGCAGGTAGGGTTTTGCCGCGTCACGGCCGGCCTCGATGCTGTTTTCGGCAATTTGCGCAACTGGCCCGAGGGGCCGGCCCGTCGCTGCTTTGACATAGCCGGCGGGATCATCCATCTCGCAGATATCACGTACCAGGGGCGCCTCCTTCGAGGTGATATCGACGACCTCGCCGCCGCGCACCGTGACCACCAGCGGATGCGGCGTTCCGGCCGCGCGCGCCCGGCCGACAAAGACACCCTCGCCGGGCAGTTGCAGCAGATCGGTCATGGTCTCTCCCCGTCGTGAATTGCCCGGCCTCTGGCCGGCGGCGCATACTACCCAGTTTCGCCGGGACTGCGAGGGCTGGACCAAACAAAGATTGGCGGTTTCCACATTCGAGGCGCTTGACCGGCGACACGCGGTCGGGATCATGCGCCCGACGATCCGCTGCCTAAATCGACACAGCCAGAGCCAGCGATGCCGCATTTGCCGACCGAATATCCCGATTTCGGCCTGACGCCCGAGCAGCGGCGTCACGCCGTCTATGGCCATTATTACGAATATCCCGGCATGGATGGCGAGCGCGGCGAGATCTGGGGCTACACCGACCGCTTTTCCTACGCGCCGGGCGACGTCGTAACCTTGTTCGTCAGTTCCACGGCCGACCGCTTCGACATGGAACTGGCGCGCGACGGCGCGGAACTGGTCAAGGTTTTTGAAAAGTCCGGTCTCGCCTCGCGCTGGCAGGACACGCCCGACCAGTGCTCGGTAGAGGGTTGCGGATGGCAGCCGACATTCGAATTCGCCATCGGTGCCGATTGGCCGTCCGGCGCCTATCGCATGACGCTGACCGCCGAAGGCCGAGACGGGCAGCCGATCGTCAGCCACCATCTTTTCATCGTCCGCCCACTTGCGGGGAAAAAAACGGGCCGCATCCTGCATATCGCCGCCACCGGCTCGTGGACGGCCTACAACACCTGGGGCGGGTCGAACCATTACCAGGGCATCACCGGCCCGGAGCGCAACCAGTTCGCCACAAGGGCGAGCACGCAGCGCCCCTGGTGCCGGGGTTTCATCATGCTGCCGGAAGACGCGCCGCGTGTGCCGATCGAGGTCAACCTGCCGCCAATGACCGAACCGCGCTATCCGCATATGGAATGGGCTTTCGCGACGGGCCATTCGAAGAAATACGCCTCCGCCGGCTGGGCGAGTTATGACGGGCTGTTCTTCAAATGGGCCGAGCGGCAGGGTTATGCGATCGATCTCGCCACCCAGCACGAGCTGCATTTCGCGCCCGAGATTTTGCAGGATTATGACTGTGCGGTTTTCGTCGGCCATGACGAATACTGGACCTGGGAAATGCGCGACGCGGTCGACGATTTCGTCGAGCGGGGCGGGCGCGCCGCCCGCTTCGCCGGCAATTTCTTGTGGCAGACCCGGCTGGAGGACGAGGGCCGCGCGCAGATCTGCTACAAGTACCGCGCCCGCGCCGAAGACCCGGTCTATCGCGGCGCCGACACCAGCCGCACCAGCAATGCCTGGGAGGCGCCCGAGGTCGGGCGCCCCGGCACCTCGACTTTCGGCCTCAACGCCATGGCGGGCGTCTATGCCGGCTGGGGCGGCTGCATCCCGCGCGGCGTGCGCGGTTTCCCGATCTACCGGCCGGAGCATTGGGCGTTCCGCAACACCGGGCTCTATTATGGCGACGTGCTCGGCCAGGAGAGCCACATCTACGGCTACGAGGTCGACGGCCTCGACTTCACCATGAAGCGCGGGCTGCCTTATCCGACCGGCGAGGGCAATCCGCCCGAAGGTATCCAGATCCTTGGCCTCGGCATGGCCTCGCTGGTCGAGGAAAACGCCGACGTGCCGCCCGGCTGGCTGAATGACGAGGACGCTGTCTTCACCGCCGAGACGCTTTATGGCGAGGCGACGCCCGAGGCGATGGACAAGGTCAAGCGCGGCAACGGCATGATCGTCAATTTTTCGAAAGGCAAGGGCGAGGTCTTCCATGCCGGCACCTGCGAATGGGTCGCCGGGCTGCTGCGCAAGGACGCAATGGTCGAGCAGGTGACCCGCAACGTGCTGGACCGGTATCTGGGCAGGTAAGCTAGGGGTGCAGCGAGTGGCCTGCCGCTTCGAATCTTCTCGAACGTTTCGGCTCGCTACACGATTGACGGCTCTGCTTCAAAGTCGGTCCCGGATCACGGACGGGGATGTGACATGGTGGATTCGGATCGGATCGACAGACTGATCGCTGCGGTGCCTCCCGCCTTGGCGCTTCGCGCCGGGCTGGATCTTGGCATCTTCACCCGGCTAGGCGGCAGTGCGATGACTGCCGACAGCCTTGGGGCCGCGCTCAAAGTCGAGCCCGATCGGCTCTCGCGGCTTCTTTACGCGCTGGCCAGCATCGGTCTGCTCGAAGTCAAGGATGGTCAATTTCGCAACGGAGCCGAAGCGTCGGCCTTTCTCGACGCGTCCAAGCCGACCTATCGCGGCGGTGATCATGCGCTTCTGCGCGAGCTTTGGGGAGCCGATCTGCTGACCGCCGACTCGCTGCGGCAGAACCGGCCGGCCGCGTTGCACGACTTTTCCGAAGCGGGGCCAGAGTCGGCGGCAGCCTTCAGCCGCATGCTAGCACCGGGCGGGCTGATTTTCGGTCGACATCTGGCTCGAGAGATCGATCTCTCGGCGATCGGTTCGGTGATCGACATCGGCGGAGGCGCCGGGACCATTCTGGTCGGACTTCGCGAGCGGTGGCCGCACCTTGCGGCGACGCTGATGGAACTCCCGACGGTCGCGGCGGTCGCGCCAAAAATCCTGTCGGAATATGGCGCAGACGACGTGGTTGTCGAAGAGGGGGATATAACGGTCGCGCCTTCGATCGGCCGGCACGATCTGGCGATCCTGAAGGCCGTCGTCCAGGTTCTTCCGCCGGATCAGGCGCGCAGTGCTATCCTGAACGCTGCGCGTTGCCTCACACCCTGTGGCGAGATCGCAATCGCGGGGTCAGGTGTCGTCGATGACGACCGCCTCGGCCCGCCCGAAGGAGTCTTTCTGAATCTTACCTTCCTCAACCTTTATCGCCACGGCGAATCCTACACCGAAGGCCAGTATCGCGCCTGGATGGCGGAGGCCGGATTCCGCGATATCTCCCGGTCGCGCCTGCCGGGCGGCTCTAACTTGTTTCGCGCGCGCCTCGCAGACTGATCCTGGCTAAGCGGTAGGTTTCGAACCCAAGGCTGCCCGAGGCCCACGGCCCTCTCCCGGGAGCGCTGCAACCTTCAGCACCGCGCGCTGGCTCAGTGACCCGCCTTACGAACTCGGCTACCACACATGCCCAGACCGCCATTTGCGGCACAGGAAACCTCTCATGGACCAGCAGACCCGCCCCTCCAACCTCTTCTACCTCGCCAGCCTGCGCCGGCCGGTGGTCGACCGTGCCGAGGGCATCTACCTGTGGACGCAGGACGGGCGGCGTTTCATCGACGGCTCCAGCGGCCCGGTCGCGGTCAATCTCGGCTATTCCAATCCGGCGGTGCTGGAGGCGATGCGCCGGCAGATGGAAAAGACCACTTTTGCTTACCGCCTGCATTTCGAGAATGAGCCGGCCGAGCAACTGGCCACCACCATCGCCGAGCGGATGCCGGGCGGGCTCGACCGCATCTTCTTCGTCTCGGGCGGGTCGGAAGCCGTCGAATCCTGCCTGAAACTCGCCCGCCAATGGGCGGTGGCCACCGGCCAGGCCAGCCGCTGGAAAGTGATCGCCCGCATGCCGTCCTATCATGGCGGCACCTATGGTTCACTGGCGGTCACCGGCGACGGGCTGCTGACCGACACCTTCGCCGACCAGATGCGTGTCATGCCCACCGTGCCGGCGCCGACCGCCTATCGCGACCGCGACAATCTCTCGCTGGAGGAGCGCGGCCTGCGCTACGCCGACATGCTGGAGGAAAGGATTCTGGCCGAGGGACCGGAAAGCGTGCTTGCCTTCATCATGGAGCCGATCGGCGGCGCGGCCACCGGCGCGCTGGTGGCGCCCGACAGCTACTATCCGCGCATCCGCGAGATCTGCGACCGCTACGGCATCCTGCTGATTCATGACGAGGTGATGAGCGGCATCGGCCGCACCGGCAAATTTTTGGGCGGCGACCACTGGAACTGCCGCCCGGACATCGTCTCGCTGTCCAAGGGCATCGGCTCCGGCTATGTGCCGCTCGGCGCGCTGGCGGCACCCGGCCGCATTGTCGAGCCGGTGCTGAAGATGGGCGGTTTCCAGCACGGCCACACCTATGCCGGCAATCCGCTGGCCTGCGCGGCCGGTCTGGCGATCATGGGCGAGATGGACCGGCTGGACCTCACCGCCAACGCCGCTGCCATGGGCGAGCTGGTGCTGGACGGCCTGCGCGGCTTGGCGCAGCGATTCCCGTTCATCGCCGACGTGCGCGGAAAGGGCTTGATGGCTGCGGTCGAATACGCCGACCGGGAGACGTTCGAGCCTCTGCGCGCCGACTGGAAGATCGGCCAGCGCGTGCTGGATGCCGCCTATGCGCGCGGCCTGATCGTCTATTCGCGCCGGGTCAAGGGCGGCGTGCAGGGCGACTACACCATGGTCGCGCCGCCGCTCATCGTCACGGCGCAAGAGGTCGGCGAGATTATTTCCATTCTCGGCGACTCGATCGAGGCGGTGGCGCGTGACCTCGGTTTGCCGGTCGAAGGCTGAGGGTCGCGATCATGGCAAAGCCGGCCCGGAAAGTCGTCATCACCTGCGCCGTCACCGGCTCGGTCCACACGCCGACCATGTCGCCGCATCTTCCGGTCACGCCCGACGAGATCGCCGCCGAGGCCGTCGCCGCGGCTGAGGCCGGCGCGTCGATCCTGCATCTGCACGCCCGCGACCCGAAGGACGGGCGCCCGACCGCCGACCCGGATGTGTTCATGCAGTTTCTGCCGCGCATCAAGCAGGCGACCGACGCGGTCATCAACATCTCGACCGGCGGCTCCTCGCTGATGACGCTGGACGAGCGGCTGGCCGCCTCGATCCAGGCTGAGCCGGAAATGTGCTCGCTCAACATGGGCTCAATGAATTTCGGCCTGTTCCCGATGCTCGACCGCCCGCGCGAATGGAAGCACGACTGGGAGCCGAAACTGGTGGAGGCGACGCGCTCCACCATCTTCAAGAACACGTTTGCCGATATCGAGGACATTCTCGTCCGCCTCGGCAAGGGTTTCGGCACGCGCTTCGAATTCGAGTGCTACGATGTCGGCCATCTCTACTCGCTGGCCCATTTCCGTGACCGGAAACTTGTCGAGCCGCCCTTCTTCATCCAGTTCGTGCTGGGCATTCTTGGCGGTATCGGCGCCGATCCGGACAACCTCACCCACATGAAGCGGATCGCCGACGGGCTGTTCGGCGAGGACTACCGCTTCTCGGTGCTGGCCGCCGGCCGCGCCCAGATGCCGCTGATCACCATGGCGGCGACGATGGGCGGCAATGTCCGCGTCGGGCTGGAAGACAGCCTCTATGACGGCTCCGGCCTCGCCCGTTCGAACGCCGACCAGGTGCGGCGTATCCGGGGTATCCTGGAAGCACTGTCCCTCGACGTGGCGACACCAGCCGAAGCGCGGGAAATGCTGTCGCTGAAGGGCGGCGACAGGGTGGCGTTCTAACCATGATGATCGCTTGATGTCTGCGCCTCCATCCAGTCCCCGGAAAATCCATCTCCGCCCCGCAACCGTGGCGGACGCGCCCTATATGCACTCCGCGCTGCTCGGCATCGCCCGCACCGTCGACGAACTCGACAAGGTGCGCTGCGAGGTTGCCGATCTCATCGAATACGGCTTTGGCACGGCCCCGCATTTCGAGGCGGTCATCGCCGAGGTGGACGGCGTTCCGGCCGGCATGTGCCTGTTCTTCCCCAGTTTTTCGACCTGGTTCGGGAGGCCGGGCGCCTATGTGCAGGATCTCTATGTCGAGGATCGCTTCCGCGGGCTGGGCATCGGCGCCAAACTGCTGCGCCGCGTCGCGGCGATCGTGCGCGACCGCGGCGGCGTCTATATGCGCCTGTCGGTCGATACCGAGAACTTCGCCGCCCAGGGCTTTTACACACGGCTCGATATGAAATTCTCCGACACCGAGCAGGTCCATGCGGCTTATGACGACGCATTCCTGAACCTCGCCGCCGCCGACTGCCCGCCGGGCGGAACTTTGACGAAGGGGACGCCATGAAAGCCTTCTATGCCGCCGAGCAGAAACGGCACGACCCGAAAGCCTTCCTGTCGAGCGGCGCGCCGCAGCCGAACCCGGAGCAGCCGGAGCGCGTCGAACGGCTGCTGGCGGGCGCGAGGAAGGCGGGCTGTTCGATCGAGCGGCCGAACGACTACGGCCTCGGGCCGATCGCCGCCATCCACACGCCGGAATATGTCGATTTCCTGAAACACATTTATCCACGGTGGCAGCGCATTGAAGGCGCGTCGGAGGAGGTGATCCCCAACATCCACCCGATCGTGCGCACCGGCTCCTATCCCGCCTCCGCCGTCGGCCAGGCCGGCTACCACATGGCCGACACCGCCTGTCCGATCTCGGCCGAAACCTTTGAAAGTGCCTGCTGGAGCGCTTGGTCGGCGGTGGCTGCCAGCGACGCTGTGCTGGCCGGCGCGCCCTCGGCCTACGCACTCTGCCGCCCGCCGGGGCACCACGCCTTCGCCGATGTCGCCGGCGGCTTCTGCTTCCTCAACAACTCTGCCATCGCCGCCCAGCATCTGCGCCGCAGCGCCGCCCGCGTCGCGATACTCGATGTCGACCTGCATCACGGCAACGGCACGCAAGGCATTTTTTATGCCCGCCCGGATGTGCTGACGGTCTCCCTCCACGCCGATCCGGTGCGCTTCTACCCGTTCTTCTGGGGTCATGCCGACGAACGCGGCGAGGGGCCGGGGCTTGGCTACAATCTCAACCTGCCGCTGCCCCGCAAGTCCGGCGACAAAGCCTTTCTCGAAGCTCTCCAGACGGCCTTCCGTCGTATAAACGCCTTTGCGCCGGAAGCGCTGGTCGTCGCGCTCGGCCTCGACGCCTTCGAGGGCGACCCGTTAGGCGGGCTGTCGGTCTCGACGTCCGGTTTCTCGCGCATCGCAGGCGCGATTGCCGGGCTGAACCTGCCGACGGTCATCGTTCAGGAGGGCGGTTATCTCTGTGACGCGCTGGGCGATAATCTGAGCTCGTTCCTGACGGGGTTTGGCGGGTGAGCCGCGGGATCAGGCTTCCCGCACGCCATCGTAGCCGGCCGCTTTCGCGGCCCTGACGAATTTGCGGTCGAAGGTGGCGAAGCCTGTGCAATGCGCGGATTTGCCGAGATGCAAGGCATCCGCGAAATCCATTCCTTTCTCCGCCAGATCGAAAGCTGCGGCCACAATCGCTTCGTCTTCGAGTGTCACCGTGGGGAGGCCGGCGAAAGATCTCAGCGCTCGGACAATGTCTGGCCCGCGTAGTTTGTAGGTGCTGCGCAGCACCCAGTCTGTCTCCAGCATAACGGTTGCGGTGGCGAAAACCGGTTGCCCGTCGATCAGCACGCGGGCGCGCGGAGATTGTTCCGGGTCGTCGCCGGTCAGGTAGCGGACGATCAGATTGGTATCAACCGCGAGCATGCCGACGCCGGGCCTCGGCAAGAACGCCGGCGTCCATCTCTTCCAGCGTCTTCGGCTTGCCCTTGTAAGGAAGCGAGGCAAATACGTCTTCGGGCCTCGTTCTCTCGAAGATCGGCATAGGTTTAAGGAGTACGCCTTCGGGCGTTTCCTCCACCAGAAGTCGCGTTCCGGCATCCCATTCCCGCCGCTGGCGGATCGCCTTGGGCAGGATTATCTGCCCCTTCGTGGAGAGGGTGGTGGTGAGCTTTTCCACAGGGGCCATCTTCCACCCTTTCTTGAAGTAAGACGATTGTAAGTTATTGCATAGTGGTTCGCCATTCAATGGCGCAGTGCCGTCCATTATCCTATTGAACCTTGGCTGGCGCCGGAATATCTCGACTACGAATGCAAACGTCCTGGATGGCATCGGATTTGAGGAGAACCCCATGAAAGTCGTCATCGGAGCCGACAGCGCCGGGAAGCCGCTGCTCGACGTGATCGCTGCCCATCTGAGGACCAAGCCGGGGATCGAACTGACCGATCTCAGCCAGTCGGGGTTTTACGCCGATCTCGCCGGCAAGGTAGGCCAGGAGATCATCGACGGAAAGTTCGACCGCGGCATCCTGTTCTGTGGCACCGGCATCGGCGTCAGCATCTCGGCCAACAAGGTGCCGGGCATCCGCGCGGCACTGACCCACGACACCTATTCGGCCGAACGCGCCGCCAAATCCAACAACGCCCAGATCATCACCATGGGCGCACGCGTCATCGGGCCGGAACTGGCAAAGGCCATCGCCGACACCTGGCTCGCCTCGGAATTCGACCCCAAGGGGCCGTCCGCCGGCAATGTCGAGGCGATCGACCGGCTGGACGCGAAAAAGGCGGTTCCGGCCTGAGTTGTACCCGGTCCACCAAGGAACCCGAAAAACGTCGGCACAAGGCCGACGCCGAAAGGGGTACGGCAGGGGACAGTTTGCTTAATTCCGCTTGCGTCAACCTTGAAATGCCGCGTCCTTCCGCGGAATTAAGCAAACTGTCCCCGGCATTCGCACCGTCTCGGCCGCGGACTCCCCGCACCGATTTTCGGATTCTCGGGTGGACCTGATATGACGCGGCGCTCGACAGATCAAATCTTCGTGTCGCCATAACGTGCTTCGCCTTTCGTAACCGAGCCGCCTTCATCGCGACACCATCCTGAATCATCCTTGTGCGACCTTGCACTGGCGTTTCCAGGGGCTTGGCGGACTGAGGTGATCGGATGAAGTTCGTCTCCCTTCCGTGCGGGCCGGTCGTGGCGCTGCTTCGTCTGGTTCCGGTGCTTTTTGCGTCGGTTCTGGTCCTGACGTTTTCCGCCGGCCTTGCCTTGGCCGCCGATCATGCTGTTTCGGGCCGGCGCGCCGCGCTGGTCATCGGCAACTCGGCTTATGAAAACCTGCCGAAGCTGCCCAATGCGGTGAACGACGCCGAGCGCATCAGCGGCGTGCTGCGCGACGCCAATTTCGAGGTCACCGTCGGCGAGAATCTCGACAAGGCCGGGCTGGAGAGGACCGTCCGCGAGTTCCTACAGACGCTGAACGACGGCGACGTGGCGCTGTTCTATTACACCGGCCATGCGGTCCAGGTCGCCGACCAGAATTTCATCATTCCGGTCAATGCCAGCCTGTCGTCCTCCTATGATCTGGAGGTCGAGACCTACAACGTCAACAATCTGCTGGAATATATGCGCGCCTCGTCGGGCATGCAGATCCTGGTGCTCGACGCCTGCCGCGACAACCCCTTCCGCAACCAGTATTATTATCTTGGCGACAAGAAGGTCGACGTTGCGGGCACCAGGGGCCTCGCCTCGCTGACGCCCAAGCAGGGTTCGCTGATCGTCTATTCGACCGCGCCGGGGCAGGTCGCCTATGATGGCGGCGGCAACATCAGTCCGTTTGCCGGGGCCTTCGCCGACAAGGTGCTCAGCCCCAACAAGGAAGTCCGAGAAGTCCTGACCATGGTGCGCTCGGCGGTCATCGACAGCACCGGCGGCCGGCAGGTTCCGTGGGACGTCTCCAGCCTGACCTCGCAGTTCTATTTCGTCTCCGAGCAGGAAATCCTTGTGCTCGGCGAAAGCGTGACCGAAGTCCGCGCCCCGGCGTCGGCAACGCGCGTGAACCTGAACATCCAGTCGCCGATCGCCAGCGGCGGCATGAAGCTGACGGCGCGTTTCGACAAGGCGCCGAAATCCGGCATCCTGCTGCTCGACGATCAGGTCGTAGGCCCCGGCGCGCCGATCGACGCCAACCGCATCGGCGATATCGTCTATGCCGCCGACGCCGGCGACAAGCCGGTGGAACTCATCCCCTACACGATCAATTCCGACACCGGCCAGACCGCCAAGGGCGCGGTGGCGATCGTCTTCGATCCGAGCATCCCCGAGAAGCCGGACGCCCCGGTCGTCGTCGCCTCCAACGATGAAAGCGCTGGAGTCACCAAGGCGGTGGTCCCGGTCAAGCTGACGCTGAATTCCGATGTCGGGACAGGCTTCACGCCGGTGCCGACGCTCGAGCTTGGCGCCGGCCGACCCACCGGCTGGCTGCGGGTCGATACGCGCGACGCATCCGCCCAAGTCGCCGTGGGACCGGAACTGCTGGTGCTTGGCGACCTGGTGAAGGCCGAGGACCTGCCGAAAGTCAGGATACGCCCGGCGATCCACAAGACGGATGGCGAAGCGCAGGTGGTGCTGACGCCGGTCGCGGCGGCGCCCGAGGCGAAGCCGGTGGTCATCGCCATCGATGCGGAAGTCAACGCCTGTGACCAGATGGCGGCGGAACCGCTCGACATCCAGGCGGTCACCGAAGGCGTGTTGCCGAACGCGATCAAGATCGACGAGGCGCTTGCCGCCTGCGGCAAGGCTGTTGCCGATTTCCCCGACATTCCGCGCTTCAAGTACGAATATGGCCGCGTGCTCTACGCCAAGGGCGATTTCGATGCGGCGCTGAAGATGGTGCGCGCCGCCCTCGATGGCGGCCATGTGCGTGCCGGCCAGTTCCTTGGCCGGCTGTACCAGCTTGGCGCGGCGGTCGAACTCGACCCGAAGAAGGCGATCCCGCTGTTCGAGGCGGCGGCGCGCAAGGGCGATCCCTACGGTCAGTATTCGCTCGGCAAGGCGCTGATCGAGGGCAACGGCGTCAAACCCGACGTCAAGCGCGGTATCGGGCTGATGAACAAGGCGGTCGATTCCGGCCATACCTACGCGCTGAACCAGCTCGGCGCCGAATATTTTTACGGCAACAAGGTGCCGAAGGACATGGAGCGCGCCTACGTTATGTTCCAGAAGTCGGCGGAGCGCGGCGACGTGTGGGGCGAGGTCAATCTCGGCATCATGTACCGGGACGGTGCTTTCGTGAAACAGGACGAGGCGAAAGCCTACCAACTGTTCGAGGAAGCGAATCGAAAGCTTCACCCCTATGCCGCAAGGCTAATGGCCCTGATGGACCGCAAGGCCGGCAAGACCGACCAAGCGGCGCTGCTGAAGCTATTCCGCGAAAGTGCTGTGCGCGGCGATGGCTGGGGCGCTTTCTATGCGGCCGAGATCGTCAGCGCCGAGCCTTCGCTGGCCGCCGATCCGGAGGAGTCGGTGCGGCTCTATGGCATGGCGGTTGCCCGCAAGGCCGGGAAGGCTTCGCAGAACGCCCGCGAACGGCTTGCCGCGATGCCGAAGGCGCAGTTGGTGACAGACGTGCAGAAGGCGCTGATCCGGCTGGGCGCTACGGGCGTCGAGGCTGACGGCAAGCTCGGGCCGCGGGTCCGCGCAGCCGCCACCGAGATACTCGGCCGCAAGGCGCCGTCCGATCCGGTCGATCTCTACGTCGAGATCGTCCGGCATGAATGGATTGAGTCGACCCCACGGCTGGACATGCTGTGACCAGCGTACGGCATTGATTGGAGACGAGTTCCGATGCGCAGATATCTCACCTTGCTCCTTCTCGGCGTGGCGGCCGGCGCGCTGGCCAGTTGCGCCAGCGTCGAGAGCACCATGCTGGTTCCGTTGAAATATGCCAACGGCAAGATGGGGCCGAATACGACTGCCGCCAGGAAACCCGCTTTGTCGTCGCAGGAGACGGTGGGGCCGACGGCCGGACCAAGGCTCAAGCGGGTGGTTCGCCGGGCGCCGACGGCCCAACCCGTCCAGGACGCGCCCAAGCGTGAGCGTAGCGGCCCGAGCGGCGGAGGTGGTGGCTCTGGCGGTGGCTCTGGCTCTGGTGGAGGCGGAGGTGGTGGAGGCGCCGGCGGTGGTGGAGGCGGCGGAGGCGGAGGTGGCGGCGGCGGGGGTGACGGTGACGGCCCAGGCGGCTGGGGCTGATGCCGACGGCCATGGGATTCTTATCCCAGCTTACCCTTTGATTTGAGACGCGATTGCCCAAGCCTATCCGCGCCGTCAAGGAGCGCATGAAAAATGCCGATGGGACCTGCCGCGCGAATCCTCGATCCCGTGCTTCACGTCATCCCGGGCATGCTCATGCCCGGGCCTGGCGCGTTAACTGTGCTGATCGGCATGAAGCCGGCCTGGCGCGGCATACCGATGGCCACGGCCGCCGGGCTGCAGGCCGCGAAGGCCGCGTCCGACGTGCGGGTGGTCGCCTACCAGGCGGCGACCATCGCTGCCGCCGGCACGCCCGGACTGCCGGCGGCCAAGGTTGCCGAGGAAGTCGGCAAGGCGGCGGAGGCGGCCGCCATGAGCGCGGCGATCACCGGGGCGGCCGGCGGCGCCGACATCCATGCCTGCGTCCACATGGCGCCGGTTCCCTTGCCGCCCCCGCATGGTCCCGGCGTGGTCATCACCGGATCGCCGACCGTGCTCATCAACGGCCTTCCCGCCTGCCGCGCCGGCGACACCATTCTCGAAGCCTTCGGTCCGCCCGACATGATCGTGATGGGCGAGCCAACGGTCATCATCGGACCGTAAGGCAGCTTGCCTGTCGCGGTCCGAAGGCTGGATTGGCAAAACTCACGACTGCTGACTTGACGAGGCGACGGCGTCGTTTTCGTCGTCAATCCGTGTGCTTGAAACGGTGCTTGCAGGAAGCGTGGAACGCTCGGGAAGGCCCGTATGTCGGCGCGTAAGGAGCCACGGTGAAGCCCATTGGCGGCTTTCGCGCATCGCGGGCGGGCAAGCGGCTGGAATCAAAACGTTTTGCCGCGTTCGCGCTTTTGCGCTTCACTCAGAAGACGCCGCCGATGCCGATGCCCGCGCCGATGTCCGGCGGCGGGGCGGCGGGCTTGCTGCGGGCGGTTCCGCCGGAAGCTTTCTGCTTGCGGTCGTTGCCGCGGCCGGTCGCCTTGGCCTTTGATTTTCCAGCCGATTCCCGATCGATCGTCGCGGTCTTCACCGGTTTCGCGGCCACCGGCTGACGGCAGATTCTGCCCGCGCGCAGGAACAAATCGCCCAGGAGATCGACATTCGGCTCCAGGATGTCCTGGTTCTGGTTGGTGCGCTGCAGATATTCGCCCAGCGCCTTGCGCGATCCCGGCCCCCAGACGCCGTCGATCGCCTGCCGGTAGCAGCCGACGCGCGAAAGCTCGGTCTGGATTCGGTGGTTCAGGTCGAAGGCCGGCGCCTTGTCCTCGCCGTCCTGCGACTTGCCGAGTACCAGCAGCGACTGGATGTCGGAAGCCACCGTCTTGCGCGTTCCGTCGAGCTCAAGGCTGGCGACCTGCTGGCCGGCCGTTCCGACTTCAACCGAGCGCGTGCTGGGCAGTTCCTTGCCGAGTAGCAGAACGGTGCTTTGCAGGTCGGTGTCGGCGGACGCCAGTTGCACCAGCAGTTTCTCCTTCATGCTCGGCACTTCGAGGATGCGGTTCAGCGTGGCGCTCAATTCCTTGGAATCGATCACCTGCTGCTCGGTGAAATAGAACTGCTCGCGCAGGTTGGACTGGTCCCACGGAACCTGCCTGCCGAGCGTCAGCCGTTCCGTCTCGTTGCGCACCTGGATCATCATGTCCGATACGGAAAGGCCAGGAATCTCAAGGCTTTGCAGAAGGGCGGCGGTGAACGGGCTGTTCGATCCCGAGCCGTCCACCGTCACGTTGCCGGGCTGCGTGGCGAAGGCGACGAAGGTGTTTTCGCCGACCTCGACCTGCGCCAGACCGTTTCCGGCGCCCGGATCGCGAGACCCCAGCGGGTTGTTGCGGCAGGCATCGAGGAAGATGAAGGTCTGGCGGTCGCGGCTGGCGAACCGGGCGATCACATCGTTCAGCTTCACGGCTCGCTCGGTCAGCTTGCCGACGCTCTCCGGATCGAGCGTGTCCACCGGGAGGAGAAAATTCTCGCCGTTGAACTGCACGCCGTGCCCGGCATAGAAGATGAGCACGGCGCTGTAGTTGCCAAGCTTCGGCTCGTAGCGCTTGAACAGTTCGTCGAGTTGGCCGGCCGTCATGTCGATGCCGGTCGCCACCTCGAAATTCAGCCGCTTCAGCGCATCGGACAGCCGTGTCGCATCGTTGGAGGCGTTGGCGAGGTCCTCGTAGCGGGGGCTGACATAGTTGGAATTGCCGATGACGATAGCCAGGCGGCCGCGCTGGTCCTGGGGATTCCCGGGCTCGGTCGCAGCCATCGCCGTGACCGGACCAAGCAGGGCGATTGCCAATAAAATCAGCGTTTTGACGAGGCGCAACACAGGCGTCATGTCTCGACCGTTCTTTGGCGCCACCCACCGGGCAGCATGGGTTGAACTCAAACGGCGTGCACTATGCACGGTATTTCTGGCGGCGCGAACAGGGCCATTTTATGGTGCGCCGGGATAATATCAATCACATCGCGCGAAATCCTCCGAAGGTGCGACCTCTGTCGTTCGCAAGCTTCGCGCAGTTTTCCGGAAATAGAGCATTAACCAACGCCATGGATTGATGCACTTATTGTTGCAATCGAATCACATGCGACGATCGTTCGCTCGGCGCCGTCAGGATTGCGTTGCGTAAGGCGGTCGGGTGGACTACCGGTTGATCACAATCTTCGTGCTGGAGAATGAGGGCTCCCGTCCGACTTTTTTGACCAGGTTCGCGACGTGACGTGCATTCGCGGCGGGCCGAAGGGGGATTGATGAGGGATAGGCTTAGAGCGGCGCGCCTGGCTGGTGCCTCGACGATTGCAATCCTCGCGGCTGGCATGCTGTCGGCGACAGAGGCACGAGCCTGCGATGCCACGCCGACCATCATCGGCGACCCGTCCATCGGTTACACCGTGACTTCGGTCTCGGTGAATTGTGCTCCGGCCGATCAGGCGGACTTTTTTCTCACCAGCTTCGACGCGACTTTCTTCGACGGATTTACCGACAACGATCTCGCTTATGACGGCGAGGCTGCCGATATCGTGACCATCGGCGGCGGCACGATCAGCGATGCCAACCCTTTGCCCCCTGTCCTGACCGTCACGGACTCGGATGGGCAGGTTTTCACGCTCGACGCCAGCGACACTGTTTTTTCGACGCTCGGCGGCAACGACCAGATCGATATCTCGGCCGGCGACGTTCTCGGCGGCATCGAGATGGGCGCCGGCGACGACCGCTTCACGATGACCGGCGGCAATGTTTCGGGCTCCGTGCTCGGCGACGATGCGGCTTCCGTCGGCAATGATGTATTCGTGATCTCCGGAGGCACGATCGGCGGTTCGGTCTTTGCCGGTGGCGGCAACGATGACGTGACGATTTCCGGAACCGCGCAAATCGGCGTGACGGCCGGCGATTCGGTCGCGCTGGAGGACGGCGACGACCGGTTCACCATGCGCGGCGGTACGCTGGCCGGGGCCGTCAGCGCCGGGGATGGCGATGATTTCCTCGACATATCGGCTGGCCAGGTCGGCGGATTCGTGGCCGGCGGCGCCGGCAACGACACGATCGGCATTTCGGCCACCGCGGACATCGTTGCGCATGTCACGGCCGAGGACGGCGACGATGTCGTCAACATCAGCGGCGGCGCGATCGGCACGTTTGTCGACCTCGGAGCAGGCAACGATACCGTCGCCATGATCGGCGGTTCGGTCGGGCAATTCGTTTACGGCAATGACGGCAACGACACGATGACGTTCTCCGGCGGAACCGTCGGAGGCGACGTTGGCGGAGGCCTTGGCGACGACGCGATCGTCATCAACGGGGGCGCCATAACGGGCTCGGTGCTGACCGATGACGCGGGCGTCGCGCAAGGCGATGACCGCGTGGACATTTCGAGCGGTTCGGTCGGCGGTAATATCGTGACCGGCGGCGGCAACGACGTCGTGGCCGTATCCGGCACGGGCCAAGTCGGCCTTGCGGCCGGCGGGACCGATTCCGTGGCGCTTGGAGATGGCGACGATCAGTACACCATGACAGGCGGAGCACTGGCCGGCGGGGTCAGCGGCGGGACAGGCGCGGATGATATCGCGATTTCCGCCGGCGATGTCGGAACCTTCGTCGACGGCGGCGACGGTGACGACACGATCGACCTGTCCGGCACGGCAAATGTCGTCGGCGACGTGATCGGCGGTGCAGGCGTCGACGCGGTGACCATCGCCGCAGGCGCGGTCGGCGGTTCGGTCGATCTCGGCGCCGATGCTGATGTGGTGGCGGTGAATGCCGGAACGATCGGCGGCGACGTCAATGCCGGCGACGACGACGACACGATCGGCCTCTCCGGCGGCAGTGTCCAGGGTTCGGCCACGGGCGGCGCCGGCGATGATGAAATCACGGTTTCCGGCACTGCAATCGTTAACCAGTCGGTGGATGGCGGTGACGGTGACGACACGATCGACGTGTCCGGCACGGCCGACATCGTCGGCGATGTGATCGGCGGTGCGGGCGCGGATGCGGTGACGATCGCCGGCGGCGCGGTCGGCGGTTCGGTCGACTTGGGCGCCGGCGCGGATGTGGTAGCGGTGAATGCCGGCACGATCGGCGGCGACATCGACGGTGGCGACGACGACGACACGATCGGCCTCGCCGGCGGGACGGTGCAAGGCTCGGCGACGGGCGGCGCGGGCGATGATGAAATCACGGTTTCAGGCACTGCGATCGTCAACCAGTCGGTGGATGGCGGGGACGGCGACGACACGATCGACGTATCCGGCACGGCAAATGTCGCCGGCGACGTGATCGGCGGTGCCGGCGTGGATGCCGTGGCGATTGCCGGCGGCGCGATCGGTGGATCGGTTGATTTAGGTGCAGGCGCTGACGTCGTGGCGGTGAATGCTGGAACGATCGGCGGCGACGTCGACGGCGGCGACGACGACGACACGATCGGCCTCTCCGGCGGCACCGTGCAGGGCTCGGCCACGGGCGGCGCCGGCAATGACGAAATCACGGTTTCAGGCACCGTGGTCGTAAACCAATCGGTGGCTGGCGGAGACGGTGACGACACGATCGTCGTCAGCGCCGGCACGGTCGCCGGTTCCGTGTTCGGCAACGACGGCATCGATCAGGTGACCATCGCCGGTGGCGCGATCGGCGGGTCCGTCGATCTGGGCGCAGGCGTCGACACAGTTGCGATAAACGCCGGCACCATTACGGGTGACGTCAACGGCGGCGACGACGACGATGCGATCGGTCTTGCCGGCGGCACCGTTGACGGCTCGGTCAACGGCGGCATCGGCAACGACGTGATCTCGGTTGCCGGCACCGCGGTTGTCGACCAGTCGGTGGCGGGCGGCGCCGGCAATGACCAGATCGGGGTGAGCGGAGGAGCAATCGCGGGCTCGGTGCTGGGCAATGGCGGCCTGGACACCGTTACCATCAGCGGCGGCACGATCGGCGGCGCGGTCGATCTCGGTGCTGATGCCGACGTCCTGGCGATGACCGCCGGAGCAGTCGCCGGCAATGTCGATGGCGGCGATGGCGCCGACGTGATGTCGTTTTCGGGCGGGCAGGTCGACGGACCGGTGACCGGCGGCGCAGGCGACGACCAGGTCTTGGTCAGCGACGGCACGATCGGCGGTTCGATCTTCGGCAACGCGGGCGAGGACAGGGTGACTGTCAGCGGCGGCACGATCACCGGTGGCATCGACGCGGAGTCCGTCACATTGCTCGGTGGAAGCGTCGGCGGCGACGTCACCGGCCTTTCGGACACCACACTTGTCATCAACGCGGCGGACCTCACCTTGCGCAACGGCGTGCTGTTCCAGGGCACCGATGCGGTAGGCACCATCACCGGCACGAATCTGGCGGGGGCGGCCGGAACGCAAAGTCAGAATTTTTCCGGCTTCCAAAGCCTCGCGCTCGACGGCGCATCGACCCTCGGTTTCGTGACGGGGACCCAGCAGATCGACGCTCTCTCGGTGCTGGCCGGCTCGACGGTGTTCGTTTCCGGCCAGGTCAACCTTCAGTCGCAGGCCGGCGGCTCCGGCAACGTGACCCTCACCAATGCGACCATAAACATGGTCAACAACGATCCGACCGATGTCTTCAATGTCGGCGACATCGCGCTCGACGGTGCGACGATCGCCATTGACGTCAATGCCGAGCAAAGCGTCTCGGACCTGATCAACGCGGCCGGCGCCTTCACGGCAGCGGGCGCCAACACTGTGTTCGTCAATCTCGTGGGCACGCCGCAACTTGCGGTGAGCAGTGTCATCGCCATCGCGCCGGTCAACGGCGAGGTCGCCCCCACCGGCGGAGACGCCTCGCCGTTCTTCAACGTTGCGGGCATCCCGTCCACGCCGGGCGCGCTGTTCACCTACAATGTGATTACCGGTGGCGATGGCGGCCTTTACCTGCTGGTTGCGCCGATCGACCCGTCCGCTCCGCTGCTGGTGCGCGCGGCGATCGATTCCCAGCCGATCGAGACGGTGACCGCGGCCGTCTACGACATATTGAACGACAGCGTGCTTTCGAACTTCGGCCTGCTGGTCAGCGCCAACCGGCCGGACGGCGCGCCGGGCTTCGGCATCTACGCCTCCGGCCAGGCGGCGCGTGTCAATCACGACGGCTTCAGCATTTCGGGCGGCGGGTTCTCCGGGGCGGCCGGCCCGTCCTTCACCGCCGACGATTTCTCGCTGGCAGCCAGCCTGGAACTCAACGCGGCGGAATACTTTGGGCTCGACAAGTCCATTGGCCTGGATATCGGCCTTTTCGGCGGCTATGCGTCTTCGTCGGTCGATCTCGACTCCACCAACCTGTTCCCCGACGTTGGTGACGGCGACAACAAGAGCATTATGGTGGGCGGCTATGGCCTCTACCGCACCGGCACCAGCTACGGGCTAGTCTCGGCGACCGGCTTCTTCGGCAATACCGACCTGAACAACGGCGTGCTGAACTCGACCGGCAGCTACGATACGGCCGGCTTTGCGGTGACCGGAAGCGTCGGCCATGTCTACCAGATCAACGAAAACCTCCGCTTCGACCTGCGCGGCGGCCTGCTCGGCGTGACCTTCCAGGGCGACTCCTTCGAGGACAGCCAAGGCGTCAACTTCGGCAAGTCCCGCATCTCGTTCGGCGCGCTGAAGTTCGAGCCCGGCATCTTCGGCCTCTATCCGCTCGAGAACGGCAAGGTGTTCAGCCCTTATCTCAGGCTCGATATCCAGCAGCGCTTCTCCTACAACAATGAGAGCTCCGTCCAGGGGACGGAATTCGACTTCGACGATGCGGATTTCTCCGGGGCGATCGCCGGCGGCTTCAACTACCAGATGTCCAAGGTGACGACGGTGAGCGCCGAGGCCCGTGCAAAATTCTCGGAAGATAGCAGCACCTATGCCGGCAAGATCGGCCTGAAAGCGAGATTCTAGGGTGAAATTCCTGCCTCGGGTTTTTCCGGCGCCCGGCAGCCGGCCGCTTGCCATGGCCGCTTGTGCGGCAGGTCTCTTGCTGGCTGCCGCGCAGCAGTCGCCGGCGCAGGATGCCGCGGCCACTCCGCCCGCGCCGACCTGGACGGTCAACTGTTCGGGTGACGCGAGCCAGGCCAAGCTGGCCTGCACGCTTACCCAGACCCTCATCATGAAGGACAAGGGCCAGCGCGTCCTGACCGCAGTGGTGACCAACAATGACGGCAAGCCGCTGCTCAATCTCGGCCTGCCGCACGGGCTCAACCTGTCCAAGGGTGTGGATGTCTGGATCGACGAGGCGGCGAGGCAGAATTTTCCGATCGTCACTGCCGACCAGAAGGGCAGCTACGCGATCATCGCGCTGAAGGACACGTTCATCGCCGCGATGAAACAGGGCAAGTTACTGAACGTCGCCATCACGGCATTCGCCGGCAACGAAATCATCCTCCAATTGTCGCTCAGCGGGTTCTCGGCGGGCTTCGCCAGGCTCTGAGCGGCGGAATTTCCGCCATAATATTGCGGTGGGATGCGATGCTGGCAGGGGGGACCCGGCGGGCATCGGGCACGGTCATGGCGGAACTGGTTTCAGGCGACACCGGAGGTCCGGGCAATGTCCGGTTATCATGTGAAGAACGGTTTGCATCATTGACACAATGCTTTAGCATTCCTTTGCGCAAGCAGATCATACCTTGCCGATGACAAGGCCACCGGAGACAGACCGCGAAGATGTCATGGTATAGCAAGGTAGCGTGGTCGGAAGGGCTGTTTCTTCGCCAGCATCATTTCCAGCAGAACGACCGTTACTTCGAACGGCTGCTCGAAAACCGCGTCCGGCAACTTGGCGCCTATCCCTGGGGCTTCGCGCAGATCGAGATCGACAGGGATCTCGCCCAGCAGAACAAGTTCGCGTTGAGGCGCGCCAGCGGAATCTTCCAGGACGGCACGCCGTTCGACATGCCGGGCTCCAGCCCGCTGCCGTTGCCGATCGACGTGCCGGCCGGGGTCGACAAGCAGATTGTCTGGCTGGTGCTTCCCGCTGCGGTGGTCAACGGCCGCGAGGTCGACATGGCGGAGGGAACGTCTGGCAGCCGGTATGTGCGCGATCTGGAGACGGTGATCGATTCCTCGTCCGGGATGCATGTCGAGCAGGAGATCGAGGTCGCCCACCCGCGCGCCACCTTTGAAGTGCGCAAGACGCCGAAGCCGGGCGCCAACTGCCTGCGCGTTGCCCGCATATTGGAAGTGCGCGACAAGACGATCATCTTCGACGAGACTTTTGCACCGCCGGTGATCGCGACGCAGGCGCATCCCGTCGTCGCCGGCTGGATCGAGCGGGTGATCGGTTGGATGGACACGAAACTGGAGACCTTGTCGCGCTACGCCGCCGATCCGAGTTCGGGCGGCGGATTGCAGACCTTCGATTATTTCATGCTGCAGATGCTGAACCGCGAGATCAACGTGGTGAAGCACATGCGCGCCTCGCAGTTCGTCCATCCGGTCGAGTTCTACAAGGAGCTGCTGCGGATATCCGGCGAACTCTGGACCTTCTCGGCCAAGCGCCTCGCGCCGGAATACGCCGATTACGACCAGGATTCGCTGGACACCGTGTTCGAGCCGGTGCTGTCCGACATCCAGCGGCTGCTCAGCCTCGATATCGGCCGCGCCATCCGCCTCAATCTGGTCGAGAAGGCGCCGAACGCCTTTGTGGCGACCGTGCCCGACCGGGCGCTGTTCCGCAACGCAACCTTCGTCGTCGAGGTGGCAGCCTCGAAGCCGTTGTCGCAGGTGCAGCAGCAGTTTCCGGCGCTGTGCAAGGTCGGCCCCAATACCAAGATGAACGAGATCGTGCAGACCCATCTGCCGGGCATCGAACTGGTGCACATGCCGACGCCGCCGCGCCAGATCCGCGCGGTGTCCGACCACGTCTACTTCTACCTCGACAAATCGTCAGCGTTGTGGCCGGAGTTCAGCGTGGCGAGCGGCATGGGCCTGCATTTCGCCGGCGACTGGCCGGGGCTCGTGCTTGATCTCTGGGCGATCGTGGAAGAGAGGAGATGAGCGGCAAGGACGACCCATTCGGCTCTGGCGGCAAGACGGTCATCCGTCCGAACCCGGCTGGCCGCGTGCGTCCCATGCCTGGCCCTCCGGCCGGCGCTCCCGATTCCGGAGGACCGCCGCAGCCGTCCAACGCCACCATCGCCGGCACGCCGATGCCCGGAGCGCCACCGCAATCGCCATTCGGCGCGCCGTCGTCCTCCCAGCCTCCAGCCTACACGCCGCCGCAGTCGCCCTATGGAGTGCCCGGTCGTTCGCCTTATCCAGCCGCGCCGAACCCCGCGCCTTATTCGCCGATGCCGCAGCAGAACGATGCGGCGCGCTACGGCATGCCCGATTCGGACGACTGGATGCGCTCGGGTCGGGCGAATGTCTTCTTTCCCAATGCCGAACCGCAGCAGGCGCCGTCCGCCCCGCGCGAGAAAATACCGCTGGAAGTCGCGCTCAATGCCCGCGACGGCGGCGAATATTCGGCCTCGAACCCGCTGACGGCGGCTGCGGCGCCTCTGCTCATCCTGCTCGGCCGGCTGCGGCTGATGATCGTCGACATGCAGGCCGTGCCGCTGATGACGCATGTCGCCCAGGAGATCCGGGATTTCGAGAAGCGGGCTGGCGAGTCGGGCGCATCGCCGGAAGACGTCATGGTCGCCAAATACGCGCTTTGCGGAACGGCCGACGACATCGTGCAGAACCTGCCGGGCACCGACCGTCACGTCTGGATGCAATATTCGATGCTGGCGCAATTCTTCCAGGTGCGCACCTCGGGCGTCGGCTTCTTCGAGGAATTGAAGAAGATTCTCGCCAATCCGGCGCCGCGCTACAATCTGCTCGAACTGATGCATGCCTGCCTGGCGCTCGGCTTCGAGGGCCAGTATCGCGGCGCGGCCGGCGGCGATGTGCAACTGCAGCGCTGGCGGCGCGACGTCTACCAGACGCTGCGTAGCCTGCGCACCCGCAGCGACGACGACATCTCGCCGCGCTGGCAGGGCATGGTCAAGCTGATGCGCAATGCCGGCGCGGCGATCCCGCTGTGGGTCATCGCCGGCGTGGTCGGGGCTGGGCTTGTCGGCGTCTATTTCCTGCTGCGCTTCATCATCAGCGCCGACGGCGACGGGCTGGCGGCGCGGCTGGTCGCCCTCAACCCGACCGAACCGGTGACCATCGAGCGCGCGGCCTTCCAACCGATGCCTGATCTTCCGGTCCAGAGCACGCAACTGGAGCGTATTCGGGCCGCCCTGAAGGACGACATAGCGGCGGGTGGCCTGGCGGTCGAACCGGTCGGCGACAAGATCGTGGTGCAGGTAAACAACCTGCTGCTCTTTGCCTCCGGCAGGGCGGAGGTGCGCAAGGAATTCGCGCCGATCGCCGAGCGGATCGCCGGCGCGCTCGACAAGGAACCGGGGCCGATCCACGTCATCGGCCACACCGACAATGTCAAGCCGAAGCCGTCGAGCGCCTTCAAGTCGAACTTCGACCTGTCGGTGGCGCGCGCCAAGGCGGTGGAGAAGATTGTCGGGCCGAAACTGTCCGATCCGGCGCGTGTGAGCGTCGAAGGCAAGGGCGAGGACGAGCCGATCGCCGACAACAAGACGCCCGAAGGCCGCGCGAAGAACCGTCGGGTGGAAGTCATGATCCCGAAGGCGGAGGAATAGAGGTGCCGGCGGGATTTGGGCGAGGCGCTGGCGGCGCATGAAGAAGTGGCTCCTCAGGGCAGCGATCGTAATCGGCCTCGTGGCATTCGCGGCGATCGTCTGGTTTGTCGGCCCGCTGATCGGCTACGAGGACATCCGCCCGTTCGATCCGGTCTGGGTGCGGCTCCTTATCATCCTCATCGTGTTCGCCATTGTCGGCGGCTTCTACGGCATCCGCTACTGGCTGCGACGCCGGGCGGCGAAGGCGCTTGAGGCGGCGCTTGCCGAAAGCGAGGGCAGGCAGGGCGACGGCAAGATTCTCGGCGAGCGCATGACCGAGGCGCTGGAGACGCTGAAACGCTCCAGCGGCAAGCGCAATTACCTCTACGACCTGCCCTGGTACATCATCATCGGACCTCCCGGCGCCGGCAAGACGACGGCGCTGGTGAATTCCGGCCTGAAGTTTCCGCTGGCCGGCGCCGATGGCGGCAAGGCGGTGGCAGGCACCGGCGGCACGCGCTACTGCGACTGGTGGTTCACCGAGGAAGCGGTGCTGATCGACACGGCCGGCCGCTATACGACGCAGGATTCGGATGGCGAGGTCGACAAGAAGAGCTGGCTGTCTTTCCTGGCGCTGCTCAAGGCCCAGCGCGCCAAGCAGCCGATCAACGGCGTCATCCTGGCGATCAGTGTCGAGGACCTGCTGAAACTCGACGGCCAGCAACTCGCCGAGCACACGACCGCGATCCGCAAGCGCCTGCTCGAACTTCACCAGGAACTCAAGATCGACTTCCCCGTCTATGCGCTTTTCACCAAGGCCGACCTGATCGCCGGTTTCGCCGAATATTTCGGTAACTTCACGGAATCGCGCCGCCGCAAGGTGTGGGGCGCCACCTTCCAGACCGAGGACCGCAAGAAGAACATGGTCGGCGAGGTGCCGGCCGAGTTCGACCTTCTCGTTCGCCGCCTGACCGAGGAAGAGGCCGATCGGCTGCACGAGGAGCCCGACCCGATCGCCCGCATCGCCATCTTCGGGTTTCCGGCGCAGTTCGCGCTGCTCAAGGACCGTGTCGCCGATTTCCTGAACCGCATCTTCGAGCCGACGCGCTATCAGGTGAACGCCAACCTGCGCGGCTTCTATTTCTCCTCCGGCACGCAGGAGGGAACGCCGATCGACCAGGTGCTCGGTTCGATCGGCCGCAGTTTTGGCGAGACGGCGCACGCCTCGCAACTGTCCGGCCAAGGCAAGAGCTTCTTCCTGCGCGACCTCTTGACCAAGGTGATCTTCGCCGAGGCCGGCTGGGTGTCGCGCGACATGGGCGCGGTGCGCCGGGCTGCGATCCTGCGGTACGGCGCGCTCGCGGCGATCGGCATCGTCGCGGTCGGGCTGCTCAGCGCCTGGGGCATCAGCTTCGCCAGCAACAAGTCATTGATCGCGTCCACCGACAGCGCCGCGGAACAGTACCGCGTCAATGCCGCCGGCTACATGAAGACCAACACCGTCGCCGACGTCGAACTGTCGAATGTCGCCGGCGTGCTCGACATCCTGCGCACCATGCCCGTCGGTTATGACAACCGCGACCAGTCGACGCCGATGCGCGAGAGCTTTGGCCTCGCCCAGCGCGGCCGCCTGGTCTCCGCGGCGGAGACGACTTACCGGCAGGCGCTGGAGCGCATGTTCCGCTCGCGTCTCATCCTTCGCCTCGAACGCCAGATCGAAGCGGGCATGAACGACCCGCTGGCGTTGTACGAAACACTGAAGGTCTATCTGATGCTCGGCGGCAAGGCGCCGAAGGTCGACGACGACCTTGTCGTGACCTGGATGCGCAAGGACTGGGAGGAGAACCTCTATCCCGGCCCCAACAACCGCAGTCTGCGCGAGGATCTCGTGCAGCATCTGCGCGCCATGCTGGACCTCGGAGCGAGCCATAAGCCGACCTTCGACCTGAACGGCCCGCTGGTCGAATCGGCGCAGCGTTCGCTGGCGCGCATGAACATGGCCGACCGCGCCTATGCGCTGATCAAGACGGCCTCCTATTCGGCGCCCATCGAGAATTTCTCGGTCGTAGACCGTGGCGGGCCGGACGCGGCGCTGGTGTTCGAGACGGTCGACGGCACCGAACTCGACAAGGTGGTCGTGCCCGGCTTCTACACCTATGCCGGCTTCCAGGACTTCTTCATTCCGCAACTCGCCGCGGTCGCCGACAAGATCGAGGGCGAGAAATGGGTGATGGGAGAGCTTGCCGAGCAGAAGGGCATCGATGAGCAGTTCGGCCAGCTCGGGCCGGTGCTGATCGAACGCTACGGCAAGGATTTCGTCGATGCCTGGAACGCGGTGCTCGACAATCTCAAGCTGAAGTCGATGTCGGCGGACAAGCCTCAATATGTTTCGCTCTCGGCCGCCGCGTCGCCGAACTCGCCGATAAGGCAGCTTTTCGAGGCGGTGAGCTTGGAGACGCAGCTGACCCGCGAGCCGGCGGAAGGGGAACTGGCCGGCGACCTGCCGACCATCAACGCGGATGCGGCCGACGCGGCGCAGACCATCGCCAAATATGCCGCCGACCGCGCCGCGTCGCGGGCGACCGGGCTGGCGCGCATCGGCATCGAGCTGGCGATGAAGAAGTCGCAGAGCCGGGCAGGGGACACGTTCGCGGGTAATAGCTCGGCGCGTCAGGTGCCTGGCGCCAACATCGAGGCGCAGTTCCGGCCGTTCCACGAACTGGTCAAGGGCGATCCCGGAAAGCGGCCGATCGACGCGCTGATCCAGAATTTCTACGAGGTCTACCAGAGCCTGGTGCTTGCGGCGACCAACCCGTCGCAGGCCGATCGCGCCAACGCCAACATGCAGATGCAGGTGGTCAATCTGCGCGCCAACGCCTCGCGGCTGCCGCGTCCGGTGGCGCGCATGGTCAACGCCGCGGTCGACGATTTCGAGGGCGATGCCGCCGGCAATTCGCTGGCGCAGCTGAACCAGATGCTGAACAGCACGGTGACGCGCGCTTGCGACTCCGTCATTTCCAACCGCTATCCCTTTGCCAAGGACAGCGAGCGCGATGTGCAGATGCAGGATTTCGCCCGCATCTTCGCGCCGAACGGCGTCATCGACCGCTTCTTCGCGCAGAACCTGGCGCCGCTGGCCGACATGTCGGGCAAGGACTGGGTGTGGAAGGAAGACACAAGGCTTGGCCGCGAGTTGTCGAAGACGACGCTCAAGGACTTCCAGCGCGCCGCCGAGATCCGCGACGCGTTCTTCGCGCAGGGCGGCGTGATGCCGTCCGTCAGCCTGACAATCACGCCGTTTTCGCTGAATGGCGAGGCGGATATGGCGCTGATGAACGTCAACGGCCAGATCGTCCAGAGCCAGCAGGCCGGCGGGCTACCGGTATCGATGCAGTGGCCGGGCAGCATGGCGGGTGGCACCGTGAGTGTCACGCTGACGCCGGAAATTCCCGGCCGCGTCTCGGCCGTGCTTACCGAGGGGCCTTGGGCGTTCATGCGGCTTCTCGAATACGGCTCGGTATCGCAGACCTCGGACGGCATGCGGGCGCGCTTCGTCATCGGTGGCCGTGACGTCGCCTATACGATCCAGGTCGGATCGGCCAACAATCCGTTCTTCCTGCCTGCCCTCACGCAGTTCTCCTGTCCAGCGGGGATCTGACGCGAGATGGGCTTCGGTCTGTTCGGAAAGCTCCCCCAGAAACGCGACTTCATCTCTTTCGGTATTTCCGAAGACGTGCTTTCGCCGCTGGAGACCTGGCTGCAGACGGCGGTTGCCGCGAGCCGCAGCGAACTGGGGCGCGGCTGGGAGGAGCTTTACCTGGTCGCGCCGATCTGGCGCTTCTGGATCGGGGCCGAGGTGCTGGGAGCGAACTGCGCGGGCGCGCTGATGCCCTCCGTCGACGGCATCGGGCGGTTTTTCCCGCTGCTTGCGATCTACATCTGCGAAGCGGGCGAGAGCCTGCCGCCGCCCTCCTATGCGCCGCAGGAAAAATGGTTTTCGGCCGTCGAGGCCAGGCTGCTGGGGGTACTGGAGGAGGGTGCTGCGCCCGCCGTGGACTCCGTCCTGGCCGGCCTGCCGCCGCCGACGCTCGACAGGCTGGCGCCCAATGCCCGCCGTAGCGTGTTCAAGGGCGGGCCTTTGTGGAACGCTGGCCAGGACACCGACACGCCGAGCTTTCTTGCCGCCATATTCGAGGATGATTATCGGCAGGTGGCGCGCGGCAGGAGCTATTGGTGGGTGCCCGGCAATGACGAGCGGGGGCCGGTGCTGCATGCGCGCAACGGTCTGCCCGACCCCTATTTTCATACGCGCATGCTGCGTATTGTGACAGAATGACGAGAGCGCTCAGCGCGGGTGAGGACACGTGAACGACCCCGGCATTCGCTTCGAGAGTTTCGGCCTGAGCAATCCCGGCAAGGTGCGGGAGCTCAACGAGGACCGCCTGCTGATGGCGCCGCGCAGCGGCCTGTGGCTGGTGGCCGACGGCATGGGCGGCCACGATGCCGGAGAGGTGGCGTCCTCCTGCATCGTCGAGCATCTGGCGACCATCGGCGTGGCCAGTTCCGCACCGGACCTGCGCGCCCGCTTCGAGGACCGCATCGGCCGCGCCAACGCGCAGATATGGTCGATCGCCCAATCCCGTGGCGGCACCACGATCGGCTCGACCGTGGCCGCGCTCCTGACCTTCGAGCGGCAGTTCGCCTGCATCTGGATCGGCGACAGCCGCGTCTACCTGGTGCGGGGCGGGCAGATCACACAGCTCTCGCACGATCATACCGAAGTGCAGGAACTGCTGGATCGCGGCGTCATCACCCCGGCGGAAGCCCGCGTCTGGCCACGACGCAACGTGATCACGCGGGCGGTGGGCGCGGAGGAGGAGGTGGCGGTCGACATCGAACTCGGCCGCATCCAGCCGGGGGACGTCTTCGTCGTCAACAGCGACGGGCTGACCGCGCATGCCAGCGAAGCTGAAATCCGCGACGCGGTCATATCGGACGAGCCTGAGGCCGCGTGCCGCAAGCTGGTCGAGATGGTGCTGGAGCGAGGCGGCACCGACAATGTGACCGTCATCGTCGTCAGGTGCCAGGAGGCGTCGGTCTTCGCGGAGGACGGCCGCATCTTTGCGCCGCGCGCCGGAGCGGGTATCGCCAATGGCGGCTGACGAGAAGACCATGCTGATGGCGCTGCCGGAAAGCGTCGCGGTCGGCACCCAACTCAGCGGCACTTACGAACTCGACGAGCGCATCGCCGCCGGCGGCATGGGCGAGGTGTTTCGGGGCCACAACATCCAGACCGGCGATCCGGTGGCGATCAAGATCGTGCTGCCGGAGTTCGCGCGCGACGCCATGATCCTGTCGCTGTTCCGCAAGGAAGCGTCGATCCTCAACCACCTCTCGCACGCGGCGATCGTCCGCTACCATGTCTTCGCGATCGACCAGGCGATCGGCAGGCCGTATCTCGCCATGGAGTTCGTCGACGGCCTGTCGCTTGTGGACATGTTCGAACAAGGTCCGATGGCACCAGCCGAAGCGCGCGTGCTGCTTTCAAGGCTTGCGTCCGGCCTGGCCGCGGCCCATGAGGCCGGCATCATCCACCGCGACCTTTCGCCCGACAACATCATCCTACCTGGCGGCAAGGTCGAACGGGCCAAGATCATCGATTTCGGCATCGCGCGTTCGGCGACGGTCGGTGGCGAGACGCTGCTCGGCGGGGTGTTCGCCGGAAAATACAATTTCGTTTCCCCCGAACAGCTTGGCATGTACGGGGCGGAGGTCACCGAGAAATCCGACATCTACAGCCTTGGCCTGGTGATGGCGGCCGTGCTGCTCGGCCGGCCGCTCGACATGAGCGGCAGCCAGGTCGAGGTGATCGAAAAACGGCGCGTCGTTCCCGATCTGTCGGCGGTCGAACCCGGTCTGCGGGCCGTTCTGGAAGCGATGTTGCAGCCGGACCCGCGCAATCGGCCGGCGGGCATGGCCGAGCTGGGGGAGCTTGTCGCACCCAGGCGTGAAGCGACGTGGCCGAGCGAGCCGACATTCACGGCGACCATCCCGCCGGTGGCGCCGGCGGTTCGCATCGGCGGGGAAACCGAGATACCGTCGCTGACGCGGGCCGGTCCGTCGCCCGAGGCCGTGGCGACGGCGATCGCCCCTGCCGCCAGCGAGCCGTCGAGCGAAAGCCCGTTCGGTCCCTATCTCGGGCCGGCCAAGATCGCGATACCCGAACTGCTGCCGCGGGCGCAGGCGCCGTCGTCGACCGAGCATCGCCGTGGCCGATCCGGCGGCGGCCTGATCGCCGTCGCCGTGCTGGCGGTGGTGGCGAGTGCTGCCGGCGGCGCCTGGTATGGCGGTCTCCTCGACGGCTTTCGCCCAGGGCCGGCCTTGCCGCCGCTCGAAGACAAGGAAAAGCTGCCGGACGGAAAACCCGACGCAGACAAGAAGACGACCGATACGGACACGACCGTACCAAAGACCGACGACACGGTTCAGAAAAAGCCGGACAATGTGACCACCAAGCCCGATGCGGAGCAAAAACCGCCGGTGGACGGGGGCACGACGCAGAAACCCGAAACGACCGATGACAGCCAGAAGCAGGACGCCGGCCAGAGCGGGCAGCAGCCGGACAACAAGCCCGACATCAAACCCGACACGCCGATCGGGCCGGTGGGCGTCGATGTCGCCGCCGAGCGCCTTGCCTGGCTGAAGGACTATTCCGGCGGGGATTGTTTCTATGCGACCGCGACCTCGGTGAATGGCGAGAAGACCGCGATCGAAGGTTTTGGCGAGCGTGTCGATGCCTTCAAGAGCCTGCTCAACGACTTCACAGGCCGCTTCCGCAGCGAACCCGATATCGGCGTGCGCCTGATCCGGCCGAAGCAATGCCCGGTCACCGCGTTCCTGAGCCGGATGGCGCAGGGCTCGGGCAATCCGCCCAACCTTTCACTGGTCAAGTACGAGCTCGTCGACCGCGATCCGATGAGCGGCGAGGTACAGATGCTGCCCTCGCGGCAGACCTATCTGCTGCTGATCGACCATGACGGCATCGCGCACAATCTGGACCGTATCCTGCAGCGTCAGGGCGACATCGCGAAGTTCAGCATCGCGCTTGGCCTCGGCGCCGACAAGGATGGCGACAAGAGCCCGGTTCCAGAGGTGCTACTCGCCTTCGCGACGTCCCAGCCGCTCGACGCGATGAAGATCACCGATCCGATCCCGGCCTCCGAACTTCTGCCGCGCATCGTGGACGAGGTGGGCTCGAAGCAGATGGATGCGGCCGCCACAGCCCGCTATTTTCGCATCCGCGGGTAGCAAGAGCGATATAAGATTATTTCTCGCTCTACCGCACGACGAACGAGGTTATGCCGTAGGCGATGGAGCGGTTGCCGGTGATGATTTCCGTGGCGAGCTTCGAAAAATATTGTTCCGCCGGCATTCCTGGCCGGGTCGGGATGGTTTTCAACGGGCCGTCCGAGGCGATGGCGACGAGCAATTGCACCGCGGAGACCGGCCCGTCCGTCAGCGTCATCGGCGCGGCGAAGGGCATCAGCGGTCCGCGCTGGCCGGAATAGGAGCCGACGAGTTCGGCCTTGCCATCGTCGTCGACGACCATCAGGTAGAGCGTGTCCTTGCGCAGGCCGGAGATAATGCCGGAAAGGTCATGCCCGCTTTCGATCGAGGGCTCGTCCAGGGTGACGCGCAGAGGGAAGTTCGGATATTGTGCGAGGTTTCTGGCGAAGGCCAGGGCTCCGCATTGGGCCGCCGACACCGTCCGCGTATCCGCCTCGAGCGTGAAGCCGGAGATCCGCTCATATTCCGTGCCCAGCCTCGCCACCATTTCGGGGGCGACCGCGTAGGCCTGGATCGACGCCTGTGTCGGGCTGATGCTCGCCGGCAGCGCCAGCATGCAATCGTCGCCTTTGTGGGTCACAAGGAACTCGGCGACACGCAGCGTTCCCGATGTCGGTCCGTCCGTGACCTCTCCGTCGGTCAGCACATCAGGCCGCGGAAGCAGGGCGACGACGGTCGCTGCCGGCGCGACCGCGGGACTGTTCGTCACGCCCGCTACGCCTGTCGATCCCAGCGGAGCAGCGCTTTCGGTTGGACGTATTGCGCTGGCAACGCCAGCCGCTCCGGTTGCCGTTCCGCCGGAGGGCGTTGCAACCGGCGCTACCGCGACGATTGGGGTGCCCGTCGACGTCGCCACGGGCTGTTCAGAACGTGGTGGCGTCTTCACGAGCGGAACCGCCGGCGTGGCGGTCTTCAAAGCTTCGCTCACGCGGTTGGTCGCGGCCAATGGGGCCGCTTGAGCCGTCGGGGCAATTGTATTCGACACGCTGAGAGCGTCACTGGTCGGGGTTTCAGCATATTCCGCATGCGCTGAAAGCGGCTGCGTTCCCACCTGCGGCGCAATCGGACTGACAGTCTCGACGGTTTCCGTCGTGGGGTTGGCCGCGATCGACGGCGTCGCGGGATTGATCGAGGCTATTGCGTCGATGGTCTCGGACGCTTTCGGCGCGGCTTCCGAAACCGTGGGCAAGAGCGGTGCCGCCGGCTCGACGCCCGCGACGGCCACTGTTTCGCGGGTCGATTTCGCCGCGCTCTCGCTGGTTTCCGCCGGCGAGGCGGCGACTGTTGTGTCCGAGGGTGATTCCGGCATGACCGGCGCGGCATCGCTCGCCGTCGCAGCCTCCGTTTCCTGGACATTTTCCGCTGTGTCCGGGGCGGTTTCGGTGGCTGCGACGGTCATTTCGGCGGCATTGGGGATGGGCGTCGCGGCCGTATCTATTTTGGGCGCAATCACATCGCCACCCAGGCTCGGCGGGACAATTGCCTCTGGCGCAGCTTTCTCGCTGGGAGAGGTCTCCGGCGCGCGCGCCTCGACAGGCTGTGCGCGGACAGCCTCCGCCGCTGTGCCTGCCTCTTTCGCTGCCAGTGTCGAAGCCTGAGGCTGCACCAGGAGGGCAGGTTGTCCGGCGTCGATGATCGATACGTTCTCCGGCGTGGCGAGTTGCGGAGCGCCGCCTGCGGCCAAGGTGGCGATGTCGATCTCGGTATAGCTGGGTTTCTTCTTCTCCGGCATCGGCATGGCGTAGAGCGCCATGCCGAGCGCGCCGTGCAGCGCCACCGAGCCGGCAGCGGCAATCGCCCAGAAGCTGAAGGGCGAGGCGGCGCTCATGGTACCGCGCCGGCCTCGGCCGGCTCGCGGAGCGTGACGATCTGTAGGCCCAGTCCGGCCGCCCGCAAGGTTTCGGCGATATTGAGCAGTCCCGAGGCCGCCATGTCGCGCTGCGCCAGCAGGCTGAGCGGCGTTTCGGGTCGGCCGGTCGCGTCGATGGCCGCGCGGGCTGCTTCGACCAGGCCGTCCCGCGAAATGGCGCGCCCGTCGAGGAACAGGGAGCCATCGCCCTCCATCAGCAGCAAGGGACGCGGCAGCCGTTCCAGCGGCAGGTTGCGGGTGAAGGGAATGGTCGACTGCTTTTCCTCGGGATTGATCAGGCTGCCGGTGGTCAGAAAGAACAGCAGGAGCAGGAAGACGATGTTGATCATCGCCAGCGTGAAATCGTTGTGCCGTCTCGGCGCGGGAAGCGGGATGATCTTCATGGAGCGGGGCTCCGCCCGCCGAGCACGGTCACGCTGGCGATCTCGGCGTCCTTGCTCGCTTCCAGCACCGTCACGACGTCCTGGACGGTGGCGGTGGCGCTGGGCGTCAGCAGGACCGCGGTGATGCCGCTCGACTTCAGCAATTTCAGTCTCTCGGCGACCTCCGACAGCGGCATGCTCTCGCCGCCGATCATGATGCGCCCCGCCAGGATGCGGACCGCGACGGGCGGCGTCGCGCTTTCAGCCGCGGCCGGCTCGCGTTGGCCGCCCTCGGCGGCGATCGGGCCGAGCGGCAGCAGCGAATAGGGCACGATCTGCGAGGAGACCATGAAGAAGATGACGAGCAGGAAGATCACGTCGATCAGCGACGTCAGCACGAAGGACGGGCGCCGGCGCCGGACATGTTTCGGCAGGATGGTGCCCGTGTGATCGGCCAAGGCCTATCCTCCGAGCGACGCAGGAACGGTGGCGCGCGGCAGGCCGTAGGAGATCTCGGCGACCGGCTCCACCTCGGTCGGCTCGACAGGCGCGATGCTGAACAGCGTCTTGGCGATCGCCGCTTCCATGTAGGACCGCTCGTGGTCGACTCGCGCCTCGAACCACATGGACAGAAAATACACCGGGATCGCCACCGAAAGCCCGGCCGCGGTGGTGATCAGCGCCACCCATATGCCGCCGGCGAGCGCCGACGGATCAATGGCGCCCCCCTTAGCCGACAATTCGCCGAAGGCCGAGATCATGCCGATGACAGTGCCGAGCAGGCCGAGCATGGGGGCGGCCTGCGCCACGGTTTCCAGAAAACGCAGGTGCTTCGACATGGTGTTGAGATGGTGCAGCGCGACATGCGCCGCGACCTCGCGCGCCCTGTCGCGGTCGGCCGGATAGTTGAGCAGCGAGATCATCGCGCCGGCGACTGCCGCCGAAGCCGGCGATTTGTCGGCGCGGGCGCGGCGGACGGCATCGTCGAACTCGCCATTCGCCCAGCGCGTGAGCGCCGCCTCCGTGCCGGCGGTGCGGCCCACGCCCATGCGCGCGAATTGCAGCGCCTTGAAGATCGAGATGGTGACGGCCGCGATCGAAACGGCGAGCAGCGCGACCAGCACCGGCCCGCCCGACGAAGACAACTGTTCGGTGAGCACCTGAATCATCTGGCTCGCCCGGCGCCGGCAGTGTCGGCCTGCGTGAAACTCACAGGCCGAACTCGATCGTGGTGCGCGTGGTGGTCGCCAGCGCGTCGATGCAGGTGTCGGACGCCTTGCCGTCGACCGAACATTCGGAGATGTCGTTGACCAGCAGCCGCGAGATCGTGTCGCAGGCTTGCCCTGGCAGGTCGAACTGCACCACCTTGGTCTTGCCGACCGGCAGCCGGCCGAACTGGAAGGTGAGCGACTTGCCGACCTTTCCGGTCGCGTCGAACGTGACGACGTCATAGGATGTCTTGTCCAGCACGACGCCGCTCTTGTTGACCGCCACGAACACCAGGCGGCAGGCGCCGTCCACATTGCTCGCGTCGTTGAGTTCGATCGAGATCGACCGTTCCTGCGCCCATCCCATCGTGGTGGCGGACAGCCCGAAAGCCGCTGCCGCCAAAATGATCTTTCCCGTCGTCTTCGACGCCATGATTCTTCACTCCGCCAGTCCTTGGCGCCTTTTGCGCCAACCCGTCCGCGAAATTAAACCCTCGCGTGGATTAGTCCAGCATCGAGCGCCGATGGATGGAAGGAAAGCCGTGCCCGAAACCATTTGAAGTTAAGACGGCGGTCGATGTCAAAAAAAAGTCCGGCCGATTGGATATTCCTTTACCGGCTTGTAGGGTTGCCAGGTATTGCTGCGAGGCTGCAGGTGGAACGGGATCGTGCGCACAAGGCAAACTGGTTCGCGGCAGCTTTCCTCGCCGTTTTCCTGACCCTGTTCCTCGGCGGAACTGCCCGGGCCGAGTTCACGGTGTGCAACCAGACGCTCGACGTCGTCAATCTCGCGGTCGGGCAGGAGGTGCAGGAGGCGGCCGACGCCTTCTGGCAGACAGAGGGCTGGTGGACGGTCGGCGCCAACCAGTGCGTCAATGTCATTCGCGACGAACTGACGAACCGATATATCTACATCTACGCCACCGATGTGTTCGGCCAGCCGCTGCTCAACGGCTCGACCTCGATGTGCATCGGCACGCGCCGCTTCATCATACGCGGCGACAAGGAGTGCTGGACGCGCGGCCACAAGGCGGCGCCGTTCTTCGAGGTCGACACGCAGAAGACCGAGCGCTGGACGCTGTTCCTCGGAACGGGCGGCCTGCAATGACCGCGTCGTCCGGATGCGGCGCCTAGTTCGCGATGCACAACATCGATTCCAGCTTTCGGAAGAAGAAGGAGGCGGCGGCCGCCAGGCGACGAAAGCTGCGCCTCGTCAAGCTGGCCGGTGTGGCGGGGGTATTCGCTGCGGCCTGTATCGCCGTTGGCGTCTATCTCACCGCCGACAAATGGACGATCGACGGGTTGGACAACGACCTTGTCGAGGTCGACACCGGGCAGACCGACGCCGACGTGCCGGTCTTCGTACCGGCCATCGTCGACCTTGCCGGCGATCCGATGTCGATCACCATCGGCACCGACCCTTCGCAATTACCGCGCGTGCGCGAGGTGCCGAAGCCCGCCGACCTGGTGGAGCCGGGCGTCCCCGAGACGATCGAGATCCTGTCCGACGTCATGCTGTCGAGCAGCGAGCGGCTGATGACGACGATCCCGTCCAGCCCGGAGGATTTTGCGTTTTTCCAGGCGCAGCGCACGGCTTACGTGCCCGCCGGTCCGGCGGCGGGCGAACCGGCAGCCGATGCTTCCGGCGCAGCATCCGGGCAACCCGCCGAGCCGCCGCCGGATGTCGAGACACCGGCAGATGAGGCGGCGTTCTCCGACCCGGCGGCCGGCTGGGGCGAGACGATCAGCGACGGCGAGGAGAACCTTCCGGCCTTCAAGAAAAATCGCATCGAGAACAACACGATGGTGGCGACGGTGACGCCGGAGAGCCAGCGCGCCGCGGCCACCGAGGATTTCGTCGACAAGGTGCTGGGGCGGCGTACGCTGGACAGCCTCGTGCTCGAACACCGCTTCAGCGCCGACGACGCGAAACTTGCCGGCGAAGCCTTGAAGGCGCTGTTCGGCAAGGAACAGCTGGATGCCGGCTATGTCGTTGCCATGCGCGGGCTGAAGACTGGTCCCAAATCAGCTGGCCTGTCGCTCATGCAGGTCTCCATCTATGCCGATGCCCAATATATCGGCACGCTGGCACGCGCCGACGACGGCAAGTTCGTGGCGGGCACCGACCCCTGGGTGCGCGAGGACCTGCTGCATTATTCAGGGCAGGACGAGCAGGCGGGATTGAAACGGCAGTACAGGCTGCTCGACGCGATCTATTCGACCGCGGTGCGCAACAACGTTCCCACCAGCGTGATCGGCGAGGCGATCATGTTCCTGTCGCGCGGACAGGACCTGAACGCCTTCGCCACCCAGGGCGACCGGCTGGTGCTTGTCTATTCGGCCAGCGGGCGCGGCGTGGACGGATCTTCCGGCCGGGTGCTCTATGCGGCGGTGCGCGGCGACCAGAAGAACATCGAGTGTTTCGTTTTTCGGCCTTCCGGGTCGAACGATTTCGCCTGCGTGACCGAGGAGGATCAGGTCTATTCGCTGACCGTGACAAACGGCATGGTGACGCCGGTGAATGGCGTGATGACCTCCACTTTCGGCCCGCGCAAGCATCCGATCCTCGGCGAGGTCAGGGTGCACAAGGGCGTCGACTGGGCGGCGCCCGTCGGCACCCCGGTCTTCGCGGCCTTCGACGGCACCATCGCCTATTACGGCGACGGCGAGGGTTACGGCAACGTCGTGCGCATCACCCATGCCGGCGGGCGCGAGACGCGCTATGCCCACCTTTCCCGCTTCGCCGCCAAGCTGTCGCAAGGCATGGCGGTCAAGGCCGGCGACCTGATCGGCTATGTCGGCACGACGGGTCTTTCCACCGGACCGCACCTGCATTTCGAGCTCTATGCGGGAAACGAGGCGATCAACCCGCTGGAGACGCCAGCGGTGGCGGTGGCCGCCGGCACAGGCGACGCGGCGGTGGAGCTTCTGGTTGACCGCATCATCCGGGTGGAGAGCGGCGGCAGCGCCACCGCCAAGAACCCGCTGTCGTCGGCAACGGGTCTCGGCCAGTTCATCGACGGCACCTGGATCCGCATGATCAACACCTATCGGCCCGATCTGGCTCGTTCCTTGTCGCGGGCGGAGGTGCTGGCGCTGCGCTTCGACCCGACGATCTCGCGCGAGATGGTGCGGCGGCTGGCACAGGAGGGCGAGGCCTATCTGCGCGCCCGCGGCCACGAGATCACGGCGGGACGGCTCTATCTCTGCCATTTCCTCGGCATGGAGGGGGCCAATACCGTGCTTTCGGCCGGCGAAGACCAGGATCTCGTGGTGGTGCTCGGCCAGTCGGTGATATCAGCGAATCCGTTCCTGACCGGCAGGACGGTGAGCTACGTCAAGGCCTGGGCGGAGGCGAAGATGCGCGGCCGCGGCGCATCGGCGGTGCCTTCAGCGCCCGTGGTCGAGACGAGGAACGTCGCCAAGACGTCGCCGGAGTTCGTCGCCTACAAGGCGGCGATCACGGCGCTGGTCGCGGCGATCGCGGCCGCCGACCAGACGTGACGGCAGGCCCTTACACTTGCCCCATCCGATCTCGCGTGAAGCGCGAAAGGCGACGCAATTTCATGGAGTTGTCGCGCATGCGCCGCGAAGAGCGCGTTGTGAGCTTCGCACGGAGCCTTTTTTGGGCCGTCCACGATGAGTTTTCGGGCGTATCGAACAAGCGGCAGGGAGTGTCCAGCCCGCAGTCCGCCCTGGTTCCAGATAACCTGGCCGAGATGTCAAGGCGCTTTTCGGAATGTCCATCCCGCGCCGGAGAAGGCGCCGCCGGTGCCGGTGCCCGCAGCCAGCAGGGCCAGATGCGACGTCTCTTCCGCGGCGGTGATCGCCCGGGGCGCTACCGCCGTGATGACACCGGCGGGCGTCAGGTCAAAGCCCCACAGGAAGGACTCCACGATCGTCACTCTTTGTTCGGTGAACACCACGAAGGAGAGGATTGCGCGCCACCTGGTCGTACCTTGCGCCACAGTCGGCGGGGGGCGGGACGGCGTGTCTACGAAACGCTTGTGCAAGGTGGGGTCCGTGACGAGTTCGGCGCTTGTCCAGTAAAACGGATCGGCGTCGTCAGGCGGACAGGCGTCGACGCATTGTTGCGTCGTGCCGCCGATGGGCTGATTGCTCTGATCGACCGTCTGCACCCAACCCAGCTGCGTGCCTCTGACGCCGTCGCGTTCGGCGTCGCACTTGACCCGCGTGCGGGGAACGACCGAGACCGATTTGCTGGTGATCTTCCATGGAATGGGTATGTTGAACACATCGCCGGCCTGGATGCGCTCGGGTTTGCCACGCTTCGCCTTGAGCGCGCTGTTCTTGGGGTCGTCCCAGATGGTCGGCCATTTCGAGCCTTTGTGACCGTATTTTTCGATAAGCTCCGAGATCGTGTCGCGGGGCTTTATCTTGACGTCCTCATAATACATGGCATCCTCCTCGCGCGCCGGGGATCGCGATCCACGGTCGTGGCAAAAGTCCGAACCTCGCGAATGTCCGTGCTCAGTTTTCGCCGAGCACGGTGACGCTTCCGGTTTTCAGGTCGACTTCCACCGTCATGGTCTTTCCGACGATGAGGCTTGCCTTGCCGGCGTCTACAGCGACGCTTCGAATGGCTGGAAACCCGGTGCCTGGTTTTCCTGCCGCGGCGAGAACGTCGGTCTGCCACAGCGTTTTTCCCGATCTGTCCTTGGCCACCAGCGTGCGACCGTCCGGTTCCACGGACAGTGTCACCCCGGTCGCGCCGTCGGTCGCCGACAACACGGCGTCGGGATAATATTTGAGGGATGCGTGCTCGCCGCCGCTCGCCTGGTTCATGCCGACGCCTCCATATCCGTTGATGCCTCCGAGCAGGCTCATGCAGAAAACGGCGATCGCGACCCAAGTTCTCATTCCAGCCGCTCCCGGGCAGCGCGTTTCGACGCGCATGCCGCCATTCTCAAGCCATGACCTATCCATCCCGCACCAGAAGCGCGGGCCTTGCCCGATCCATGCACTGAAACTCTGTCCGAAGCCGGGCGTTACCCGACCTCGTAGGCGAAGTCGCCGTCCTTGATGTCGACAGCGGCGCGCGAAATCTCCTGCTTCTCCATCGCGCGGTTCAGGAAATGCCGGGAGAGTTCGGGCAGGAGCGTGTTGGTGATGATGTTATCGATCATGCGTCCCCCCGAATCCGGGTCCCTGCATTGCGATACGATATGCTCGACCACGGCGTCCGTGTAGGTGAACTCTGCGTCGTGGTTTTCTTCGATCCGCTTTTTTATCCGATTGAGTTGTAACCGAACGATGCCGCCAAGCATGTCTCCGGATAACGGGAAATAGGGGATTGTAACCAGGCGGCCGAGCAGGGCCGGCGGAAAGACTTGCAGCAGCGAGGGGCGCAGCGCCTGGTTCAGCATTTCCGGGTCGGGCCGCGTCTTGCCTTCCTCGGCCATCTGCATGATCACCTCGGTGCCGACATTCGACGTCAGGATGATCAGCGTGTTCTTGAAGTCGATGCGCCGGCCGGTGCCGTCCTCCATCTGGCCCTTGTCGAAGACCTGGAAGAACAGTTCGTGGACGTCAGGATGGGCCTTCTCGACCTCGTCGAGCAGCACCACGCTGTAGGGCTTTCGACGCACCGCTTCGGTAAGCCTGCCGCCCTCGCCATAACCGACATAGCCGGGAGGAGCGCCCTTCAGCGCGGAAACGGTGTGGGCCTCCTGGAACTCGCTCATGTTGATGGTGATCATGTTCTGCTCGCCGCCATAGAGCGACTCGGCCAGCGCCAACGCCGTCTCGGTCTTGCCGACGCCCGAGGGGCCGCAAAGCATGAACACGCCGATCGGCTTGTTCGGATTGTCGAGTTTCGCGCGGTTGGTCTCGATGCGCTTGGCGATCATCGACAGGCCGTGCGACTGGCCGACGACGCGCTTGCCCATGATGTCGGCAAGCTGGAGGATCGTCTGCACCTCGTCCTTGACCATGCGGCCTACCGGAATGCCGGTCCAGTCGGAGACCACCGACGCCACGGCCTGCTCGTCGACATGGGCATAGATCATGCGGCTGTCGGGATGGATTTCGTCGAGCTGTGAGAGTTTTCCGCCGAGTTCCGCCTTCGGGTCAGTCGGCGCGGCGACGGACGAATCGTCGTTCGCGGCGATGGCTTCGGCGTTATCGTTGGCGGTCGCGCCGTGGACGGAGTCGGCGGCCGGTTCCGATGCTTTCGCCAGCTTCGCCCGCAACTGCATGATCTCGTCGACGATGCCTTTTTCGCGGGCGAAATGCGCATCGAGGTCGGCGAGCTTCGCCTCGGTCTCCCTGATCTCTTCCTTCAACTCCTCGATGCGTTCGGCGTCGTTGCGGCCGAGTTCGGCCTCGCGTTCCTGCGCGACGAGTTCCTTGCGCAGCGATTCGATCGAGGCTTTCACGTCGGAGACGGCGGCCGGCGTGGTCGACTGGCTGATGGCGACGCGCGCGCAGGCGGTGTCGAGCAGGCTGACCGCCTTGTCGGGAAGCTGGCGGGCGGGGATGTAGCGCGCCGACAGCGACACCGCCGCGACCACCGCCTCGTCGGAGATGCGCACGCCGTGATGTTTTTCCATCGGCTCCAGAATGCCACGCAGCATGTAGGTGCATTTCTCGATCGACGGTTCGTCGACATTCACCGACTGGAAACGCCGCGTCAGCGCCGGATCGCCTTCGAAATACTTGCGGTATTCGGCCCAGGTGGTGGCACCGATGGTTCTGAGCGTGCCGCGCGCCAGCGCAGGCTTCAGCAGGTTGGCCGCATCGCCGGTGCCTTGCGCGCCGCCGGCGCCGATCAGCGTGTGGGCCTCGTCGATGAACAGGATGACCGGCGTCGGCGACGCTTGCACCTCGTCGATGACCGAGCGCAGGCGCTGCTCGAACTCGCCCTTCATCGATGCTCCGGCCTGCATCAGGCCGATGTCGAGCGCGCAGAGCCGCACGCCCTTGAGCTGCGGCGGCACGTCGCCGTCGGCAAGCCTTTGGGCAAAGCCCTCGACCACCGCCGTCTTGCCGACGCCCGCCTCGCCGGTGAGGATCGGGTTGTTCTGACGGCGGCGCATCAGCACGTCGATGATCTGGCGGATCTCGTCGTCGCGGCCGACGACCGGGTCCATCTTGCCGGCTGCCGCGGCGGCCGTCATGTCGACGGAGAAGCGGTCGAGCGCCGTCGTGCCGCGCGAAGCCGGCGTGTCGCCGGCGGGAGCGCCGGCCGGCCGCGCGGAAAGGCCCGAGCCGTCCATCGGCCGAAGATTCTCCTCGTCCGACTGCCCCCAGATCTTTCGCGATTCGGCGGCGATGATGTCGTCGTTGAGTTGGCTGAGCTGCGCCGAAAGCTGTTGCAGGGCGCGGCGCAGTTCGCGCGATTTGAGGATGCCGATCAGCAGGTGGCCGGTGCGGATCTGCGTCTCGCCGAAGAACAGGGTGGCGTAGTACCAGCCGCGGTCAAGACTGTCGGTGATCTGCGTCGAGATGCCGGGCATCTCGGTTTCCTGCTTGCGGAAACCGTCTATGGCCGAGGCCAGGTCCTTCAGCAGCTTGGCCTTGTCGAGCTTGAAATGGTCGACGGTCAGCGAGATGTCGGAGCGGTCGTTGGCGAGGATGTGATACATCCAGTGCGCCAGTTCGAGGTTGCGGTTGCCGGCGCCCTTCGCCTGCCGCAGGGCCTGCATGAAGGCGTCGTAGCCGACCCGGTTGAGCTTTCCGGTCACCGTTTCAAGGCTGATGTCGCTCATTGGCGTCCTCCCGTGCAGGCTCTATTTCCGCGCCGCTGTTTTCGCGTCTCGTGACATTGCCTCGCGTCGCCGCTCCATCGGATCGAAGCGGGCGTCGCTGAGATAGATCGTTTCGCCCTCGTCGGGCTTTTTTGGCGCCATCCAGGATGTCCAGCCCAGCTCGCCGGAGACACCGAGGCGGACCGGCGGCGCCAAGCGTGCATCGAGGCCCAGCTCTACGTCGAAATCGAACCGGTGACCAAGATAATAGAAGACGAGATCGGTCAGTATTTCGGAAAGTTCTCCGGCCGGCAGCAGTCTTTTGTATTGCTCCAGGCTGGTGGCTGATATCTTGATGCGGATCTTGTCGTTGATGCTGTAGGAACGCACGCCGAGCCCTGCATCGACGCCGAGCCCGGAATGGCGTGAACCCAGCGCCATCTGGTCGGAGGGTTCGAACACCAGCCAGCTTCCGATCCGCTCTTCGATCTCGGCCTTGACCTGCAATATGCTCTCGACCAATTGCCGAAGCCGGACCCCGCTCTTGATCCGCGACCCCGTAAGACCGGCGAACGAGACCTTGGCGATGTCCTCGACGGAATCGCGGCCGAGGAACGCATCGGTCCCGACGCCCGCGAAGGAGCCGACATAGTTGAAAAAGCGGTCGTCTTCAGGCCGGTCGGCATGGGCGATCGGCCGCGCATCCGCCCACACCCGGAAGAACAGTTGCAGGAAGCGGTTGGAGATGATGTCGGTGAAATGCACGTAGGACTGGTCGCGCTGCGACGACCAATGGTGCGCCTCGACGGTCGTGCTGAGCGGCAGCGCGCCTTGCGGGCCGAAATAGCCGAGGAAACGTGTTCTGATCTTCGGCGAACCGTCGGGCGCAACCTCATAGCCGCTGAGGTTGGAAGCGGGGAATTCGAGGAAGGGATCCTGTCCGAGACTGACGATCTCCTCGGCGAGCACCCTGTTCTCGCCGATGCGCGGCTTATCCGGGCTGGAGCGCTCGAACTCACGCATGGTCGAGAAGAAGTCGAAGGCGTAGGGATCGGCACGCAGATCGTCGCGATAGCTCATAGCGGCTCGCCATTGCCGGCGCGGCGCGGCCAGCGCTTTACGATGCCGCGCTGCGCCGACTCGATCACCGTCTCGGTGAAACTGTTGATCGAGGTGTATTCGGCGAAGAAGCGGTCGAGCACCGCGCCCAGCACCATGATGCCGTTGCCCTCGAAGGCGCGCTCGTCGAATTTGACCGTGATCTCGACGCCGCGCGCCGCGTTGAAGCCATTGGCTTGCCTGAGCCGCCGTGTGATCGGCCGGCTCGACACGCCCAAAACGCCGCGGATGCGCCGCTCTGTCACCACGTCCGACATATCGGCGAACAAGCCGAGCAATTCGCGCAGGCCGCCGGCGCGGTCCTGCGGATTGCGATCTGTCAGGCCGAGATGGTTGAGCGACAGGAGGTTGATCAGCTTCCAGGCGATTGCTCCGGGCGGCGCACCCGTGCGGTGGCGGCGCTCGATGGCGAGCACGGATTCGCGCGGCGCCGTCGGTCCGGCGAGGCAGCGCAGCGGCAGCGACGTGTCGTCAGCAAGGTGGAAGTCCGTGCCGGCCTCGCCGACCGGCAGTTGCTCGGTCAGATGCCGGTTGGACACCAGCGCCCGGACGCTGAGTTCGCGCACCCGGTCCTTCTCGTCGATCTTCACCGGCTCGCGCAGGGAGAGAAAGACCTCGGAACCGACATAGCTGGTCCTGGCGCCGATCCGCTGTTCCTGGACGGTTTCACGGCGGGGCAGGCGGCGCGTCGTGTGGAACAGCGCGTCGGCAAGCGGCGTGTTGTCGGTCGGCAGGCTGTAGAGCGGAAATGTCCGCACCTTCTCGCTGCTGCCGCTGTAGTGGGCGAAGACGTCGAGCACGCGGTAGATCTCGTAGTCCATCCAACGGCTGCGGTCGGCCACGACATGATGCTCCGCCTCGTTGCGGCGGATAGGCACGCGGCTGCACTGCATCTCGAACAGGTTGGCGATGGTCGCCGTGTAGAGCGAAAAGCTGCGCGGCTTCACCACCGAGGCCAGCCGCGGGATGGAGGCGTCGAACTCGAAGAGGAGGTCGAAGGCGTTCGCCTTGACCTGGCCGAGTGCCTTGCGCAGCCCCTCGAGTCGGAAGCCGACGAACTTCTGAGGGAAAGCGAAGAAATCGCGCAGCAGCGAGAAGCCGGCAAACACTCGGCCATGCTGGCCGAACAATGAATCGCCTTCCTCGAAGCCGATCTGTTGGATCAGGTCGGGCGGCAGCGGCACGAAGCGCGGGTCGCCGAACTCGTCGAGATAGCGCAGCGTCACGCGCCGGCAGTTGGCGAAGATCTGTTCGTAGAGCGCAACGGAATCGACCTCGGTGCCGACCAGATGGACGGGAAGCACATCGAGCGGGAGGGCGCTGACCGGCGCGCCGGGCGGCGTGATGCCCGGCCGGTCGTCGGTGAGTTTCGTCGTCCTGCGGCGGAAACCGAGCCGCAAGCCGGCGGCGATGCCGGGAAGGATTTCCAGGCCGAGCGCCTGCAGGGGCGGCGGCGCGGCGAAATACTGCGCGGTTTCCAGATGCAGCGGCCAGATGGTCAGCGCATTGCACAGGCGGAAGCGGCAGGAGATGCGCTTTTGCTGCTCGACATAGACGGCGTCGACATAGGAGCCGGCGGGGAAATTGATGCCGCCCTTGAGGTTGCCGTCATCGAAGGCCGGCGCCACCTCGACGAGGGCGGCGGACGGGATCGGCGCCAGATAGTCGGGTATCACCTGATCGAGCAGTGCGGCCGTGAATTCGGGAAACTCGCTTTTGATCTTGAGCTGGACCCGCGCCGCCATGAAAGCCGCGCCCTCGAGCAGGCCGGCGATGCCGGGGTCCATCTTGTCCTCGATCAGTCCGCCGAGACGGCGGGCCACGCCCGGATATTCTTCCGCGAACTGCTTCGATTTCTCGTAGAGTTGCTTCAGCTCCAGTTGGTAGAGATCGAGGAAGTCGCGGTTCATCGCGGGTCTACGCCGGAAGCCGGGTCAGGTTGACCTTGCCCGAACTGATCTCCAGTTCGGCGACGAAGTTCACGGCGACATCGACCGGCGTGCAGAACATCTCGCCGGCAACGGTGAACTGCACACGCTGGTCGACCTCGTTGGTGCGGATCTCCTTGTCGACGCTGATCGTCTCGGAGATCAGCCTCGGCTCGAAGGTGGTGAGCACGTGAGCGAGCTGGTCGCGGATGCCGTCGACGCCGACTTCCTCGCTGGTCAGGTGGGTGATGTCGGGAAGGCCGTAGTTCAGGACGGAATCGCGCACGTAGTCCAGCCCGTCGAGCGGGATGGTCGAGGCAAGGTTGATCGTGTTGAGCAAGGCGACGAGATCGACCGAAAGGTCGCGCTTCAGCGCCGGCTCGTCGCTGCGGCGCTGCCGCGAGTTGCGGCCCTCGATTACCCGCTCGCCATCGACGACGCGAACGGCGTTGTCCCTTGCGTCGTGAGCCTCGAAGGCTTCCCGGAATGCAGACATCAGAGGAGCCTGGTAGTGGCCCTCATTCCTGGCTTTTCGCATACCCACTCATCCGTTGGGTCGACGGGGTCATCACCAAAAAGCAACTGCCGGTCCCTGCGGGCCGGCAGTTCCGCCTCCCCGGAGGGGGGAGGCGGATACGCGCACGCTGCGAAGGACAGGCTATTGCGAACCTTACGCTTGCGCGTTCTTGGCGATATCGAACGTGAAGTCGTCGCTGGTCTCCAGACCGCCGGACTTCGACTGCTGATTGTACTTCTTCTTGAACTTCTTGAAGTTCAGAGTGACGTTCTCGGTCGTGCGGTCTTCGCCGCCGCTGCCACCCGTCGACACGCTGGTGACGATCACGTCTTCCATCTTGATCTCAAGGTACACGAACGGCTTGCCGCCGGCTTTGCGCGCCTTGAACTCGACGACGTCATAGTGTTCGCCGGTGCACATCTTGCCCCAGAGCTTCGGGGTGACGATGTCGGTGTACTTGGTGAAGGAAAAATCCTGCAGGTTCACCTTGCCGCCGCCCATGCCGCCGCCCTGGCTGGCCGTGCCGCTCTGCGAACCGCCGAGCGACCAGGCGAGGACATCGATCCAGCCTGGAAATTCCTTGTCTTGGCCTTCGCCCTTGAGCGTGCCAATCTTGATAAACATGTCTTGCGCCATAGCAGTCCTCCTGACAGTTGAAACAGCGCGTCAGCGGCTGTTCGTTGTTGTGAGTGCTCTGGATCCCGGCGAAGGGATTGCGATCATTCCGCCTTTGCGGGCAGTCGCGAGACCAGACTCATGCCGATATCCATGCCTTCCAGTTGGAAATGCGGGCGTAGATAGAAACGTGCCCCGTAGAATCCGGGGTTCTCCGCATCTTCGAAAACGTCCACGCGGGCCGCCGCGAGCGGCTTGCGCGCTTTCGTTATGTTCGACGAGTTTGCCGGATCGGCGTCCACATACTGGTTGATCCAGCCTTGCAGCCAGCGCTCCAGTTCCAGACGCTCCTTGGTCTCGCCGATCTGATCGCGCACCATGCACTTGAGGTAGTGGCTGAAGCGCGAAATCGCGAACATGTAGGGGATACGGGCCGACAGATTGTCGGCGGCCGTGGCCTCTTCCTTGTCGTATTTCTTGGGCCGGTACAGCGACTGCGCGCCGATGAAAGCCGCCTTGTCGGTGTTCTTGCGATGGATCAGCGGCAGCAGGCCGGAGCGGGAAAGCTCGTTCTCGCGCCGGTCGCTGATGGCGATCTCGGTCGGGCATTTCAGGTCGACGCCGCCATCGTCGGTCGGGAAGGTGTGGGTCGGCAGGTTGATGACCTCGCCACCCGACTGCACGCCGCGGATGCGGACCGTCCAGCCATATTCCTTGTAGGCGCGGTTGATGTTGGCGGCCATCGCGTAGGCGGCGTTCATCCAGGAATACTTCTGGCCGGTATGGCCGTCGGTCTGTTCCTCGAAATTGAACTCCTCGACCGGCAGCGACTTGGCGCCGTAGGGCTGGCGGGCAAGCACGCGCGGCATGCACAGGCCGACATAGCGCGAGTTCTCGGAGTCGCGCAGCGACTTCCAGGCCGCATAGTCAGGCGTATCGAAGATCTTGCTGAGGTCGCGCGGATTGGAGAGCTCGGTCCAGGAATCCATGCCCATCAGGCCGGGAGCCGCACCCGAAATCATCGGCGCATGCGCCGCCGCCGCGATCTTGCCCAGGTCCCGCAGCAGCCGGATGTCGACTGCCGAATGGTCGAAATGGTAGTCGCCGATCAGTGCGCCGTAGGGGTGGCCGCCGAGCTGTCCGAATTCCTGCTCGTAGACCGCCTTGAAAAGCGGGCTCTGGTCCCACTTCGCATCCGGATAGAGCCGCAGGTCGCGGTACAGTTCCTGCTTGGAGACGTTGAGCACGCGCAGCTTCAGGGTGGCGTCTGTCTCGGAATTGTAGACGATGTAGTGAAGCCCGCGCCAGGCGGCCTCGATCTGCTGGAAGGTTTCGTTGTGCAGGATCTCGTTGACCTGCTCCGACAGCTTCTCGTCGAGGCGCGCGATCATCTCGTCGATGGTGTCGAGCACATCGTCCTTGATCAGGGTCGTGTCGGCAAGCGCCTGCTGGACCAGCGTGTTGACGGCATTCTCGACCTCCGTCGCGGCGCGTTCGCTGCGCGGCTTGAAGCTCTGCTTCAGCAGCGCCGAGAAATCCTCGGTCTCCTGAACGGCAGTTCCGCCACTTTGGGCCTTGTCCGGGTTAAGTTTGGTCGCCACGTGTTTTGCCTCCGCTGTGTTGCGCTGCCTTGCGACGAAACGTTACGCGTTGTCTTCGGTTTCGGCAGGCGGGCTGGCCGCGACGGCGGCGTCGCGCCGTTCCTTGAGCGCTTTCATGAGCTCCGGATCGGCAAGCAGTTTCTTGAGCTGGTCCTCGGCCGCCACTTTGCCGTCCATGTAGCGCTGGAGGTTGGCAAGCTGCTCGCGCGCCTCGAGAAGCGCACGCAGGGCAGGGACCTGTCTTGCGATCGCGCCGGGAGTGAAGTCCTCCATGCGCTTGAAGGTGAGGCTGACACCAAGCTGCTCGTTGCCGTCGCCGCTCAACTTGTTCGGCGTCCGGAAAGTCACTGCGGGCTCTACGCTCGACATGTAGTCTTCGAAATTGTCCATGTCGACATTCGAGAACTTCCGCTCGGCCATCGGCGCTTTTACAGCCTTTGAAGCGTTGCCCGAGAGGTCGGACAGTATACCCATGACGAAAGGCAGTTCAACCTGCTTTTCGGCGTTGTACGGATCCTCATACGAGATTTGAACACGAGGAGGACGATTGCGTTTGATGAATTTCTGACCGCTGTCTGACATCGTTCAGCTCCTCTTTGTGCCGCATGGAACACGAAGTTGCGGCGGCTTGTCAAACTGTTTCACGCCCGAATCTTTGCTCACTCGCTGGCCTTCTTCGGCATCAGATCGGCAATGATCGACTGGAAGTTCTGGCTCGTAAAACGTTCGGCTCGGCCAAGCACCATGGGTATGGGGCTCGACGGCTCGACGCTGCGGAAAAAGCCCGCGACCCCGTTCATCAGCGCGACGGCTTGGGCGCGTGTTTCGGCCTTGAAATCGGGGGGCGGATCGCTGTTCTCGGCAGCCTCCTCGGCAGTCGAGGCGTAGTCCTCGGTGATCGCCCGCATCTTGGCCATGTTGAACTCAAACCCGACCGAGGAGTCGACCACGATCGAGGCATATTCGACATTGTCCGGCAGCAGCGCTTCCAGCGCCGCCACAAGCGGCTTGCCGACGAGCAGCCGTGCCTGGTGAACGAGGATCAGCGCCGGCGACGACGGCTCCGAGCGGCCGAAATATTGCTCCGCGGCGAGAAGTGCGGCGGCTGCCGATGCATGGCTGGCAATCGTGACCGCCTCGGCTTTCGCCTGTGCCCTGCCGAGGGGTGCCGGGGACGATCCTTCCGCCGCGCCGGTTTCTCCGTCCGCGCCCGTCGAGACCGCCGTCTCTTCCGGTTCGGCGCCTGCGCCGCCAAGCTCGGGGCGGGCGCTCTCGATGAATTTCAGCAATTGATCAAGGACGCCGCCGAGCAGTTCGAAATTGGGCGAATACTCGTAGTTGGTCGCCTGGTCGAAAGCCGACTGGATGGTGGTGATGGCGTTGCGTGCCGCCGCCACCGAGGCGTGGACCCCGTCGATCTCCGCACGATGCGACTCGCTGCGCAGCGTCTCGATGATCTGGTTGATGTCGAGGTTGCGCTCGTCCTCGAGCGGCGTGGCTGCGCCGGTGGCGACCGCGTGGCTGCGGAGGCTGATCGCCCCGGCCCGCTGGTCGCGAATGATCGGCGCGTATTGCAGCGGCAAGATCACCGTCTTGCGATCCTCCAGCACGCCGATCATGTTCTGGCGCAGCGTGAAATCGCCCTCATATCCGCGCGGATGGACGTCTTCCCAGTATTTCTCGATCAGCGCCGCGATCGCCTGCAGGCATTCGGAGAACCCGGTCAACTGCCCGGCCAGCGACTGGAAGCGGGCCTCCAGGGTCAGCAGCCGCAGGTCGCGCGACTGCTGGAGGAATTCGCCGATCGACTTGGTTTCGGCCTTCAGGTCGATCTTGATGGTGTTGTCGGGCGCGCCGGTTACCGGGTCGAGATACCTGAGCGGTATCCGGTTTTCGGCGCCGAGCATGTAGTTGAGATACTGGTTGTCGCCGACCTCGTCGAGATCCGGGCCGCAAGGCTCGGTCTCTGAGACGGGGGTGAGCAGACTGTCGAATCGCATCGCGGTATTTGATCTCAAGACTGGCGCCCACCGAACTGAGCGCCTGTATGGACCATACCGCGCGTTGCGTTTCCGCTTCGTGTCGCGGCTTCAGTTCCGAGGTTACTGAATCTTGATTCTCATCTCGACGCGGCGATTGACCGGATCATAGGGATCGGGGACGCGAGGGTTCTTCTCGCCCAGTCCCATCGCTTCCACCTTATCCCGGCTGATGCCATTGGCGAGCAGGAACGCCGTGACCGACTGGGCGCGCCGAGCCGACAATTGATCATTGTATTGCTCGTCGCCTGACGCATCGGTGTAGCCTTCGACGACGAACGTCGCGGCGCGCAGACGCTCGTCCTTCAGCGCCTTGGCGAACTCGTTGAGGTTGGCACGTGCCTGCTCGGTCAGGTCGGCCGAGTCGAGGTCGAAGTTGATCAGCATGTCCAGCCCGGTCGGCGCCGGCTGATCCTTGTTGCATTCGTCCATGGTGCCGATGCAGATTCCACGCTTTGCGCCGAGATCCGCGGTATTGGCGAAATACTTGACGATCTGCTCGGATTTCATCTGCGGATCGGCTGCTGCGACCGCCAGTCCCCAGAAGCTTGTGGCAGCGAGGACCGATGCGAAAATTACCTTGCGCATAGCACCTTGATCCCTTTTGACAACGGCGAGTGATAGTGATGAGACAAAAATGATAGGAGCTAGGGTAGATTGTGTCAACGAAACTAAGGCCGTAACTTGACGACGCCGTTTTCCTGCGGCGTTCGTTTGGTCGATTGTTGAACACTTACACTGGTTTATAGAAGATCGGTTTGGATACGAATCGCCGGCGTTGAGACATCGGCTGGAAAAGAAGCAGCCGTATCGTCGATATTGCGCCTGCTTTCCTGGGCGTCCGTCGGTCGGAGGGAAGCGCCGTGAAACCGGCGCCTCGGCTTCAAGGAGATTTCGCTGCCATGGCCAGTCCCTATACCCAAGACCAGCGGAAAGGAAAGCTCGAGACGCCGCTCGGCGGCGACCGCCTGGCGCTGATCTCGTTCGAAGGCAGCGAGGGCCTGAGCCAGCTCTTCGAATACCGCATCGAAGCCGTCAACGACGAAAAGAAGGTCCTCCGCTTCGACGAAGCGATCGGCAAGCACTGCACGCTGACGCTGACGACGGTGGACGGCGACAAGCGCGTCTTCGACGGCATGCTGGCCGAAGCCCGGTGGACCGGCACCAGGGTGGAAGGCAACATCTATGAACTGGTCCTGCGCCCCTGGCTGTGGATGCTCTCCAAGCGGGTCAATTCGCTGATCTTCCACGAGATGACCGCGCCGCAGATCATCGAGAAGATATTCGGCGACCATGGCGGCCTTGCCGATTTCCAGCCATCGCTGTCGCGCGGCTATCCGACGCTGGAATATTGCGCGCAGTACCGCGAGAGCGACATGGACTTTGTCTGCCGGCTCATGGAGGAGCACGGCATAAGCTATCATTTCCGGCATACGAACGGTGCCCACAAGCTGATCATGGGCGACGGAAGCTCCGCCTACATCCCGGTGGCGCGCGGATCGCGGCCGTTCATCTCCGTCGATGCCCAGCATCGCCGCGAGACGGAACATCTCGCTTTGTGGCGCCCCGAACGCAAATTCACCACCGGCAAGGTCGCGATGACCGACTACGACTTCAAGAAGCCGTCGGCCAACATGAAGGCGGAGAAGACCGGCGACGCCAAATACGAGCATGGCACGCTGGAGAGCTACGTCTTCCCCGGCCGCTATGTGGAACAGTCGGACGGCAACGACTACGCCCAGGTCCAGCTCGACCGCAACCGTGCCGAGGACAGCCATTTCCATGCGGAAGGCGATTGCGCCAGCCTCTATCCCGGCGCGCTGGTCAACCTCGTCGGCCATCCCGAGGACGACCAGAACGAGCAGTATCTGGTGCTGCGGGCCTCCCACAGTTTTGAAGGCGAGAGCTATCGCTCCGGTACGGGCAGCGGCGAAGGTTACAAGGGCGCATACGAGTTCATGCGCTCCGACCAGCCCTTCGCGCCGGCCGCGGTGACGCAAAAGCCGTTCATCCGCGGGCCGCAGACCGCCAAGGTGGTGGGCGAAGGCGAGATCGACTGCGATAAATACGGCCGCATCCTCGTGCGTTTCCATTGGGACCGCAAATCCGACGAGTCACGGCGCGTCCGCGTCGCGCAGGTCTTCGCCGGCCAGAATTTTGGCGCGATCTTCACGCCACGGGTCGGACACGAGGTGCTCGTCGAATTCCTCGAAGGCGATCCGGACCAGCCGATCGTCGTCGGCGGCGTCTACAACGCCGACAACATGCCCCCCTTCGAACTGCCCGGAAAGAAGAACATTTCCGGCTGGAAGACCAACTCGACCACGGGGGGAGGCGGCTACAACGAATTTGTGATGGACGATTCGAAGGGATCGGAGCTCGTCCGGTTCCATGGCCAGAAGGATCTCGATTCGACCATCGAAAACAACGAGAAACGGCTGGTCAAGGTCGACCGCGAAACGACCATCAAGAACGACGATACGCTGGATGTCGGCAACGAACTCAAGATAACGGCCAAGACCAAGATCACGATCACCTGCGGCAAGAGTGTCATCACGATGGATCCGATGTCGATCAAGATCGAGTCGCCCAGCGTCGAGATCAGCACCAGCCTGCAGTTCAAGTCGAATTCGAAGCTGCTGTCGCAGCACGAGGCCGGTGCGACGATGATCATCAACGGCACCATCGTGAAGATCAATTGAGCGAAGGCCTCGACAGATGAGCACCCGCCTCCGCTTCAACACCGCCCGGGAACTTTTCGAGACGTTCCCGACCGCCGCCGAGGACATGACCGCCGTTCCGGCCGAGCGTCCGTCCATCGAGTATCTGCGCGACCTGGTCACCAGCCCGACGCCCGAGGACGCAGTCACCTTCTGCGCCTATCTCCTGCCGCGGCGGGTCGCCGTCTGGTGGGGGCACCAGTGCCTGGTCAACCTTCCGGAGGGCCTGAGCACCCAGGACAAGGGGCTGCTGGCGGTCGCCGAGGACTGGGTGCGCGAGCCCGAGGAGGATCGCCGCTATGCCGCGCTGGATGCGGGCATGGCGGCCCCGGTCAAGACGCCGGGCGCCTGGATCGCGCTGGCGGCCGGATGGAGCGGAGGCTCCATGGCGCCGTCCGGCATGGCTCCCGTCGTGCCGCCGCCTTTCCTGACGGCGCGCGCCGTGAACGCCGCCGTCCTCAGCGCGATCGCCCGCGTGCCGCTCAAGCAGCGGGCCGCGGTGCTTTCGGCCTGCGTGTCGATGGGCATCCAGATGACGGAAAGTTGAGCGGCGCGTCGCGCGATGCGCCATTCCGCCGTCGACAAAGCGCAGCCGGTATCAAGCAATTTTATTGCACAGGGAACAGGTTGGCCGGTAGTCTCTGCCGCGTTGCGCCCGGCGCGGAATTGAGGCATTTGCAGCGGCCTGATGACCATCACGCTTACGATCGACAGTGTCGATTCCCTGCCGGATGGCGGCCCGATCCAGTTCCAGGCGCGCAATCGCGGCTTCGAGATCGGCCGCCAGCAGCATCTCGACTGGACGCTGCCGGACCCCAGCCGCTACATTTCCGGCCTGCATTGCGAGGTGCGGTTCGAGAAGGGCGGCTACTGGCTCTACGACGTGTCGCGCAACGGCACGTTCCTCAACGGCTCGACGGCGCGGATGAAGAGCCCGTACCGGTTGTCGACCGGCGATCGGCTGACGATCGGCAACTACATCGTCCGTGTCGAGATCGACGATGCCGGCGCCCCCCGCTTTACATCGACCGAAGACGATCTGGACGCGCCGTCGCGCCAGTCCTTCTCCACGCCCTCCGACGATATCTGGGGTACGGGCGCGCCGGCTCCCCCGCCGATCGACCGCCGCGAACTGACGCCCGAGCCGCCGGGACGCCGGCGTGCGGCTGATTTCTCGCACCAGTTCATCGAGTTTCCGGACATGCGGCCGGCCGGCGGTTCGGAACAGCCGCCGCGCGGCGGCGATCCGTTCGCCATGCCTGCCGCGACGCCGGTTCCTTCCCGCCAGGAATCGCCGTTCGGCCCGGCCGCATCGCAGCCATTGCCCGGTCCCGCACCGGCTTACGCGCCGCCAGCCCCCGGCTTTCCGCCGGCTGCCGATTTGCCTGCGCCGCGTCCCCGGCCCGCGCCTGTCACGGGAGAGTCTTTCGGATCCGGCCCTCCGGCCGCATCTCTCAATCCCGGCGCGGTGAACCCCGGGATGCCGTTTGCGGCCCAGCCGTTTCCGCCGCCACAGCCCGCCGCGCCCGCTGCCGGCGGCGACCAGCAGGGCCTCGCCCGGTTCCTTCAAGGGCTGGCGGCCGGGGCAGGGGTGGCGCCCGAGACGTTTGCGACGCGCGACCCGGCGGAGGTCGGCTACGAGGTTGGCGAGTTCCTGCGGGTCACCGTCGAGCATCTCGCGCAATTGCTGCGTGCCCGTGCGGCGGCCAAGGCGATGACCAAAAGCTCCAGTCGCACCATGATCGGCGCCACCGACAACAACCCGCTGAAATTCATTCCGGGCGCGCCGGAGATCATCGATGTGATGTTCACGCGCCGCCGCCCGGGGTTCCTCGGAGGCAAGCAAAGCCTCGACGCCGGCTTCGCCGATCTGAAGCGGCATGAACTCGCGACCTATTCGGCCATGCAGAAAGCGCTGTCGCGGCTGCTCGATGATATCTCCCCGGAGGCGATCTCGGCCAAGGTCGGCACGTCGGCCTTCTTGTCCAAGAAGAGCCGTTCGTGGGATCTGTTCGAGGAACGCTGGGAGCAGAAGACAGCCCCGCACGAGAACGGCATGCTGGACGTCTTCCTCGCCTATTTCGCCGAGGCCTATGACGAGGCCAGCAAGAAGGGCTGACCCCGGATGTGAGGGCGGCCTCGAAAGGAGGCCGCGCTCCGGCGTTGGCTACCGATACGGATCCGCCGCGTCGCGCAATCCGTCGCCCATGAAGTTGAAGGCGAGGATGACGAGGATCACCGGGATCATCGGGAACAGCAGCCACGGATAGAAGGCGATGACGCTGACGTCGCGGGCCTCGACGAGCAAGATGCCCCAGCTTGTGATCGGCGGTCTGAGGCCGAGACCGAGGAAGGACAGCGCGGTCTCGCCCAAAATCATGCCGGGGATGGCGATCGTCGCCGAGGCGATCAGGTGCGACATGAAGCCGGGCACGAGGTGGCGGCCGATAATGCGGCTGGGTCTTGCTCCCATCAATTGCGCGGCGAGCACATAGTCTTCCTCACGCAGCGACAGGAGTTTCGAGCGGACGGCGCGCGCCAGTCCCGTCCAGTCGATCAGGCCGAGGATCAGCGTGATGCCGAAATAGATGACGATCGGACTCCACGTCACCGGCATGATCGCCGCCAGCGCCATCCACAGCGGAATGCTCGGCAGCGATTGCAGTACCTCGATGATGCGCTGCACGATCAGGTCGAAGACGCCGCCGTGATAGCCCGCGAGCCCGCCAATGACGATGCCGAGCAGGAAGGAGAAGGCGACGCCCAGCAGACCGATGGTCAGCGAGATGCGCGCACCATAGATGATGCGCGACATCACGTCGCGGCCGAGCCGGTCGGTGCCGAGTGCGAAGAACTGGCCGCCTTCCGCCGGGCAGACGAAATGGAAAGTGCCCGGAATGACGCCCCAGAACTTATATGGGTCGCCCGAGCAGAAGAAACGCAGCTTCTGCACGTCGTTCGGGTTGTCGGCATAGTCGCGCTTCAGCGTGTCCATGTCGAGCGTCATGGTGCGGCCATAGACGAACGGACCGACGAAGCTTCCTTCGTGGAAGAGATGCACACGCTGCGGCGGTGTATAAATGAAGTCGACGTTGCGGGTGTGCAGATTGTAGGGCGCGACGAACTCGCAGATGAGGATCATCAGGTAGAAGGCGGCCAGGAAGATCGCCGACCACAGGGCAACCCTGTGGCGCTTGAATTTCCACCACATCAGCCGCAGTTGCGAGGCCTGGTAGACCTTGGTCTGCTCCTCCGTCATCGCCTCGACCGACAAGGGGTCGAAGGGCGCGGTGGAAACAAAATGATCGAGAGGCGCGCCGGGCGCCGGCAATGAAGACGTCATTTCGTGCTCCCGCCCTGCAGCCTGATACGCGGGTCGAGCAGCGCGAGGGCGAGATCGGAAATGAGCACGCCGATCACCGTGAGGAAGGCGAGGAACATCAGGAAGGAGCCTGCAAGGTACATGTCCTGGCTTTGCAATGCCTTTATCAGCATCGGACCCGTGGTCTCCAGCGACAGCACGATCGCCGTGATTTCGGCGCCGGAGATGATGGCCGGCAAGATGGAGCCGATGTCGGAGATGAAGAAGTTGAGCGACATGCGCAGCGGGTATTTGATCAGCGTCTTGAACGGATGCAGGCCCTTGGCGCGCGCCGTCATGACGTATTGCTTCTGCAACTCGTCGAGAAGGTTGGCGCGCAACCGCCGGATCATGCCGGCGGTGCCGGCGGTGCCGACGATGATCACCGGTATCCACAGATGTTCGAGGATCGATTTGGCCTTCGCCCAGCTCATCGGCTGGCCGAAATATTGCTGGTCCATCAGATGGCCGATCGAGGTGCCGAACCAGATGTTGGCGAAATACATCAGAATCAGCGCCAGCATGAAGTTCGGTATGGCTATGCCGAGCAGTCCGAGGAAGGTCAGCCCGTAGTCACCCCAGCTATACTGGTGCGTTGCGGAATACATGCCGATCGGGAACGCGATCAGCCAAGTGAAGATGATGGTGGTAAAGGAGACCAGAACGGTTAGCCAGAGCCGGTCGCCGACCACATCGGATACCGGCAGTTCGTATTCGAACGAATAGCCGAAATCGCCCTGCAGCATGCCGCCGACCCAGTAGAAATAGCGGACGATCGGTGGCTGGTCGAAGCCGTATTCGGCGCGCAGCGCGTTCAGCTTGTCCATGTCGACGCCTTCGCCCTGCGCCCGCAGTTCGGCGGCGTAGCTTTCGAAATAGTCGCCGGGCGGCAGTTCGATGATGGTGAACACCAGCGCTGAAATGAGCAGCAGCGTCGGGATCATGATGGCGATACGCCAGAAAATGTATCTCAGCACGATCAGGCTTCCTCAAGCCAGAAGGTATCGGGCTTGTAGACACCGAGATAACAGGTTGGGTCGAAGCCGTAGAGGCCTTCCTCCGGCACGTTGTGCAGCCGCGCAGAGCGCAGGATCGGTTGCAGCGTCTGGTTGACGATGCCGATCGAGAAGACGTTATCCGTGAAAACTTCCAGCATCTGTCTCCATGCGTCGGCGCGCTCTTCCGTCGTCGCCGATCTTCTCCATTCGCGGAGCAGGCGCACCAGTTCTGCGCCTTCCGGCATGTCGGGGGCCGTGCCCTGCTCGCCGCGGGTCACGTAATAGACGCCCCAGAGCGGCCATTGCAGTTCGTCCTCGGCGGTCGGCGCCAGTTGGTCCGGGCTCATGTCGGCGGTTGCCACGCCGTTGTCGATGCCGGACCACAGCGACAGCATGATCTGCCCGGCCAACGCGCGGCTGCGGAAGATGTCGCGCTGCGAAGTACGGATGAAGACCGCAAGGCCGATTTTCAGCCAATGGTCGGTGATGAGTTCGAGGACGTCGGTATCGAGCTTGCTTTCTCCGGGTGTCTCGATGATGAGCTGCGCCGTGCGTCCGTCGGGCAGGATGCGGATGCCGTCGTCGTCTCGCTCGGTCAGGCCCATCTCGTCCAGGAGCGCGTTGGCCTTGGCAGGGTCGAAGCTCGACCACGCCTTGGCGTATTCCGGCTTGAAGAGCGGGCTCTCGGGCAGCAGGGTGTCGGCGCTTTCCTTGGCCAGGCCGAAGAAGCAGGCCATGTTTATCTCGCGCCGGTCTATGGCGATCGACAGCGCCCGGCGGAAGCGCACGTCGCGGAGGATGGTCCGCCACACCTCGTCGCCATAGTTGAGATTCGGCAGAATTGCGAAGCGCGCCCCCTGGATCTTCTTCCACAGGCTGACCTTGACGGGGTAGCGGCTCTCGGAATCCTTGAGAAAGGTGTAGTCGGCGAAGTCGATGCCTGTCGCCTGGAGGTCACTTTCGCCGGCGCCGGTCTTGGCCGGGATGATCGCCGACGAACTGACGTTCAGCACGAACTTGTCGATATAGGGAAGCTGCAAGCCGTTCTCGTCGACTCGGTGGTAGTAAGGGTTACGCTCGAACACGAACTGTTCCGCCGGCGGCTGGGTCGTGTTGATCCACGGGTCGAGCATGGGCAGTTCCGGATTTTCCGGCCGATAAGTACGCGACATCTTGATGTGCAGGCCGCTCCACTTCTTGGCCTTGTTCTTCTTCATCAACTCCTTGAGCTTATCCTCATCCTGATATTTTTTGTGGAACTGCTTGAGATAGTGGGCCGGCAGCGCGAGGTTGATCGGCTGCGCGGCCGCGAGGTTCGGCAGGAAGTCCGGGTTCGGCGCATTCCAGGTGTAGCGAACCGTCAACGGGTCGAGGATTTCGAATTTTGGCGGCTCGTCGTTGACGCGCATCGCGATCGGCACGCCCCCGGGCGTCAGGTCCTCGTCGTTGAGCACGTCTTCCCAGCAATAACGGAAATCTTCGGTAGAAAGCGGCGTTCCGTCCGACCATTTGTGGCCGTCGCGCAGCTTGAAGGTGAAGATGCGCTCCTCGACGATGTCGTAGCTTTCGAGCACATCGGCCTCGAACTCCAGCCTGGAATTGTAGCCGATGATCCGCGTGTAGCCGTAGATCGTCATCAGGCGGATGTCGCGCTGGCCGCTGATGATGGTGCGGATCCTACCGCCATGACGCCCCGGCTGGCCGCCGAGGCCGGCGACATTGACGATGCGCGGCGTCTTCGGCAGCCGGTCGGCGACTTTGGGCAGAGTGCCGGCGTCGACCAGCGCCTTCAGCGCTTCCGGCTCGATTTCCGCGGCGCGCAGCGTACCCGGCATGAGCGCCGTGGCGAAAAGGCCGAGGGCAGTACGGCGTGTCAGCATCACACGAGCTCCCTCGCATCGACCGAGCCGCGCGCCAGCACGAAATGTCCGCCGCCGAGATCGGTTGGCGAAAGCGCGTCCTCGTCCCCATCATATCGGAATTGCGGCCCCCACGCCGTCTGGTCGGTGGCGCCGGCGATATGCAGCGTCTCGAAATCGAGCGGCCGGTCGAGATCCGGGAAAGGCACCGCAGCCAGCAGCGATCGCGTGTAAGGATGGACCGGATGTTCCATCAGCGTCTCACACGGCGCCAGTTCGACGATGCGGCCGGCGCACATCACCGCGATGCGGTCGGCCATGTAGTCGACCACCGCGAGGTTGTGCGAGATGAACAGGTAGGTGAGGCCGAGCTCCTTCTGCAGATCCTTCAGCAGGTTGAGGATTTGCGCCTGCACCGAAACGTCGAGCGCAGAGACGGGCTCGTCGCAGATCAGCAGTTCCGGCCCGAGCGCCAGGGCGCGGGCGATGCCGATGCGTTGGCGCTGGCCGCCGGAAAAGGAGTGCGGGTAGCGGTTCAACGCTCGCTCATCGAGGCCGATGGCCTTCAGCAGCGCCGTCACCTTCTGCAAGCGCGAGGCGGCGTCGCCACGATTGTGGATTTCCAGCGGCTCGCTCAAGATGTTCTGCACCGTCATGCGGGGCGACAGCGACGATACCGGATCCTGGAACACCATCTGGATCTTGGTGCGGACGGTGCGCAACGCCTCGCCTTCGGCCTTGAGCAGGTCGAGCGGGCCATCGGCGCTGTTGAACGTGATCGAGCCGGAGTCGGGCGTGACCGCTCGCATCAGGATCTTGCTGACCGTGGTCTTGCCGCAGCCGCTCTCGCCGACCAGGCCGAGGCATTCGCCGCGCCTGATGTCGAAACTGACGCCGTCGACGGCGCGGACAGGCTTTTCGACGCCCTTGCCGAACCAGCCCGACTGGCGTGTCGTATAGGACTTGATCAGGTCGCGGGCCGACAGCAGGACCTCCGTCTTGCCTTCGGGCGCTGGCTTCTTCTTGGCACCGATCAGGTTCTCGACATTGACCGGCACTTCACGCAACGCCTTCAGCCGCTCGCCGGGCTTCATGTCGAAATGCGGCACCGCCGCCATCAGCCCCTTGAGATAGGGGTGCGTCGGACGGCGGAAGATGTCCTGAACCGTACCGGCCTCCATGATCTCGCCGTGGTAGATCACCACCACCTCGTCGGCAACGTTGGCCACCACGCCGAGGTCGTGGGTGATCAGCAGCATCGCCATGTTCAGGCGTTCCTGCAGGTCGCGCAGTAGATGCAGGATCTGCGCCTGGATGGTGACGTCGAGCGCTGTCGTCGGCTCGTCGGCGATCAGCAGGGCAGGACGGCAGAGCAGGGCCATGGCGATCATGGCGCGCTGGCGCAGCCCGCCCGAAAGCTCGAACGGGTACATGGTGTAGGCGCGCGCCGGGTTGGGGAAGCCGACCAGCCCCAGCATCTCGATGGTGCGCTCCTTGATCTCGGCATTGTCGAGATCGGAATGGATGTGCAGCGACTCGTCGATCTGGTTGCCGATGGTGTGCAGCGGCGACAGCGACGTCATCGGCTCCTGGAAAATCTTGCCGATGCGGCTGCCGCGCAATTCGCGGATTTCCTTGCCGTCGCGCTCGAGTTGCAGGATATCGGTGGATTTTCCGGTCTTCGGATCGTTGAACAGGATCGAGCCGCGCGCCTGCGCCGTATTGGGCAGGATGCCCATCACCGCCTGGCTGATCACCGATTTGCCCGAGCCGGACTCGCCGACGAGCGCAGTCACCTTGCCCGGCAGGATGCGGAAGCTCGCATTGCGCACGGCATGCACGGGACCGCCGACGATGGCGAACGAAATCCCCAGATTCTCGATCCGGAGAAGGTCGTTTCCCGAAGTTTTCGTCGCCCCATTCATCTTATCGCAACTGCTCCCCTACGCCGTCACGTTGCCCCAACGGCACGACACTAGCCGACAGCAAATGAACTGCATAGCCGTGCGCTCGATTGGATACGCCAGAATTACGTTGCGTGGCCGTAGCGGGAATTCGTGACAGCTTGCTGAAGGAGATCGGCCGGATTTTCGATCCGCCGACGATCCACTGCACTTTTACCTGTCCGGTAGCGGCCGGACGGGGTTCAATGGGGAAAAAGGCCTGCCGCTGTCACGGTGTCGGGCAGGTTCCGCCGGCCAGCACGTCGGCGCAATCGGGGGAGCGCCGGAAGTCGTCGTAATAAAGCGTCCACTCGGTGGAGTGCGCCGCGCGGTAGGGGCCGAACTTGAAGTACTGGTTCTCGCCGAGGCCCTTGTCGGCGTGGCCGATATGCCCCTTGACCGTGACGATCGGCTTACCGTTGGCGAACATCTCGATGAGGCCGGAGCCGTCCGGGCCGGGCTTCGTGTAGATGGCGAAGTCGATCCAGCCGGAATCCGCCGTCGGCAACGGGTTGCCGTGGTTGACCACCTGGATGGCGTCCGTGCAGGCGGCGTAGATCGCGCCGTCCTCAGCCGTCCAGCCTGCTTCGGTCGCGACCAGCGCCCGCATCTGGTTGGTTTCAGGGCGCAGCCAGACCGGTGTCGATCCGGCCTCGCATAGCCCGGCCGTCGCGTTCGAAGCCGGCTGCGCCTTCGGCTGGATGTAGTTGGTCTCGACCGTGGCGAACAGCTTTCCGTTGCGCAGGCGGATCGCCAGGAACGGGCTGAAATCGCCCTCGGCGCCAGCATCGATCTCGCGTTTCCACTGGGCGATCAGGTAGCGGTGGTCGTCCTGCGGGACAGGGTCCGCGAACTTCACCGCGAAGCCGTACCAGACGCCTTCATTGTAGGGCACGCGCAGTTCGGTCTTTTCCCAGATCTCAGCGCGCTCGCTGCAGCCGTCGCTGTCGGCGTCGCAGAGCGGTTTTATGCTGAGCTTGAGCGCGCCCTGGCCGCTGCGCTTCACCTCGCTCTGGAACTCGACCTTGCCGGCACTTTGCTCGTAGTTCTCGCGATAATAGAGCCCGCCGCTCTCTGCAAAGTCCGGCCCGTCGAGGCTGTCATGCAATACGACCGATCCGGATTCGGCGGCGACCGGAGCTGCCAGGCAAAGTGTCGCCGCAAGTGTCGCCATCCGTACCGATCCAATTTTCACTGCAAAGCCTTTCCATTGCCGGAAGTAAGTCCGACGCCCCCGTCGCCCCGCAGCAGCAGCATAAGCTGTTCTGCATCCGACACCCCATCGTAGCTGATTTCGAACGAGCCGTCGTCGTCCTGCTCGGTGATGTCGGCGGCATCTGGATGCAGGATGGTTAATTTCTCCTTGACGCCGCGCAGCTTCTCCCTGCCGAGCGTGATCCAGCCGCCTCCGCAATAGGCTGCGAAGTCCTGGCTGGCGATGACGTTCTGGGGATATTTCTTGGTCAGTGTCTGCAGCCGCTGCACCTCGTTGACCGCCGAGCCGAAGGCCGAGAATGTCAGGCGGTCGTTGAGGCCTACATTGCCGAACATGACGTTGCCGACGTGCAGGCCGATGCCGTAGCCAATCTCCGACAGGCCCTGGCGCTTGCGGTCCTCGTTGAGTGCGTTCATGCGCCCCGTCGCCTTGAAGGCGGCGGAGAGCGCGGCGCGGCAGGCGATCTCAGAGGGCTCGTGGTGGCGGTCGCAAGGATAGACGGCGATGAACCCGTCGCCGAGGAAACTCAATATCTGGCCGCCGCGCCGGTTGAATGGCGCGGCTATCGCGTCGAAGAAACGGTTTAGCGTGTCGATATAGGCCTCGCGCCCTTCCTGCTCGGCCAGCATCGTCGAGCCACGCATGTCGGCCATCACCAGGGCCGCGCGGATCGTGTCGCCCTGGCCACGCCTGATGTTGCCGCTGAGCACACGCTTTCCCGCGTCGTTGCCGAGATAGGTGGTCAGCATGTTGTCGGCGAGACGGTTGAGCACCGCCATCTTGGCGGCGACCGCCAGGTGGTTCTGGACGCGCAGCAGCGCCGCGATCATGCCTTCGCTGAAGCCGGACGGCGCGTCGGTCGCCCAAGAGCCCATCATGCCCTGGTCCTTGCCGGCGTTGAACATGTGCCTGAAGGCCAGATAGTCGGTGACGCCGAGATCTTTCAAATCGTCGAAGATCGGGAATTCGGCCGGCCCCGAATAGTCGATGCGCCGCCGCAGATGGTCGAGCTTGTTGGTCAGCAGGTGGTAGTAGGGGCTGCGTAGGAACCGGTCCGACTTTTCGCCCGGCTTCTGGCGAAAACCCTCGATGCGCATGCCAGCGCCGCGTTCCCAGGTGAAACCGAGGGCATCGTAGAGCGGGTGCAGCATCGAGAAAGAAAGATGGACACGGGCGATCGGCATGCCCGCCGCCGCAAGTCTTTCGCAGAAGCCGCGCACCATCGTTTCGAGGTCGTCTCCCGCCAGCGATGAATGCGTGAGCCAGTCGGCGACCTTGTCCATCAGGATCATGGACACGTCGGGGGGCGCGCCGTTTGTCATCCGGATTCTCCGGTTATCGTTTCGGTTCGAAAAGGAAATCCGCGCCTCTAGGCGTGACGCGAAAGACAACTCCGAAAATTATATAGGTTGCGAGGTTCGGGTATTTAACCAGCCAGGGACCGGAAAAGCGGTTGCCGAACCTGCGCCCCAGCCGCCACGTCGCCACCGCCGTGCGAAGCCGGCGCGACAGACGATTGCCGGCCAGGCTCCGCTCGTAGAGCTGCGGGTGAACCGCCATGTGGATCGCCCGCACCGGAAAATCGTTCAGCCTCGCCAGTTCGTCGGCCATCGCATATTCGTAGCCCTCGATGTCCACCTTGACGAAGGCGGGCGATCCCGCCGCGTGGCGCATGATCTCGTCCAGGCCGCGACCGGGAGACGCGGCGCATTCGCCATTGCCGATGTCGAGCACGCTGGTCTCCGAACTGCCGAAGCCGTCGACGGCGTGGATCGCCACCGACGGCTGGGTTGACAGAGCGCCCTCCAGCACGGTGACGTTCGGGTGATCGGCGGCAAGCCTCTCGAGGATCGCGATGCATTTCGGGTCCGGGTCGACCGCGACGACCGACTTGGCGATCTGCGCGCCGAAGAACGTCGTGACGCCAATCCAGGCGCCGATGTCTATCATCACGGTGTCGCGGTCGAGATAGGACGACAGCGTCTTCAGCGTGCGCGGTTCCCACAGGCCAGCCGAAAGCTTTTTGTAGAATTTCCGGTATTCGGGGAGGTCGGCCAGAGACACGACTCGCCCGGCGTAGCTGATGCCGGTCGTCTTCAGGTCGCCGCACAGGGGCGCGTTGATGCTCATGGTCGCGCCGCTGCCGGAAGCTGCAAGGGAGACGGACGATCCGGGCAGGTCTGTACGGTCATGCGGCCTTCGCTTTAAGGTTCGCCGCCGCCATAGCATAGCCGCCCGCGGCGCCGTCGACGAAATGGATATGGTCGTGTTCGAGGGGAGTCACGACGATGCAGGTCATCAGCGCCGAGTTCTGGCGATGCAGGCCGAAACGGCAGACGCCTTCTTCCTCCGCCCGTTTCAGCCTTTCCTCGACCTTGCGGAAATGCGCCTCGTCGAGGTCGACGGTCATTTTCAATCCATCATCGAATTTCCGGAAATCGGAATTCTCCGAAACTTCCTGGACGTAGCGACGCGCGTTGAAACTGCCGAGATTAAGTCCCGTCGTGACAAGCGCCTTGCTCAGCAGGACCTGTCCCAAGATCGACAGTTTCGGCCAGAGCCGCTTGCCTTTCGGCGCCATTGCCCGGGCCTCGGCTTCCAGCCCTTTTGGCGGAAAGCCGAATGACAGTGCCTCGGCCCGTGCCGGGTGGCCGTCATCCCCGGCCTCGCCGACCAGCGCGACGATATCGGTCACCAGTTCTTGGAAGGCGGCCATGTTGCTGCCGACCACGGCAGGCACGGCGATGATCGAGACGATTTCGCCGCGCCGCGCATCGATCGGATTCCAGCGGCAGGAAAGTCCGGTGAGATCGGGCCGGGCGCCACTCGGCGCAGAGGGAACAGCAAAGCGGCCGGCCTTCATCTCGGCCTCCGCCCAACTCGTGCCCCCGCCGATGAACATCGCGTAGGAGACATTCTTGCTGGCGCGGAACATGGCAACGCGCACATCGAGCCCGCGTGCGCGGATCTCCTTCATCGGCACCAGAGCGGCGCGCAGGCTGAGGTCCAGTTCGTCGGCCACCCAGGCCTGTGTCGCGGCAAGCGCGGATACGGCCGCAGCGGTGGCGCGGGCGGGAAAAGCCACGACGGCGCCGTCGCCGCCGAAGACGAAAGGCAGGTCGCGACGGCCGATGGCGTTGAGAAGGGCCGAAATCGCACTGGCGCCGGCCATGTTCACCGCTTTGTAGCGCCCCTCCTGGATCGCCTTGGTCGAGCCGACGATATCGGTGGTCGCCAACGCCCAATCATCCGGGAGAGGGCGGTAGTTCCGCGTATCCACCACGCCTTCGAATTCCGAGAAGGCGGGTATGCTCGCGAAGAACGGGTCATCGATGGCGCGGCTGCTGTCCATTGGTGTTTTCCTAGCACATTTCCTTTCATATGGGTGCGAACCGCTCGTTCGTCCCGGCCAAATTGACTTGGATACGCGCGCCGGCATAGGCATGGCATCATGCGCATCGCCTTTCATGCACCGCTGAAGCCGCCGGACCATCCGGTGCCGTCGGGCGACCGTTTGATGGCGCGGCTGCTGATGCAGGCGATGCGCCTGTCCGGACATACGGTTTCCCTTGCGTCGCGGTTTCGCGGCTATGCCTCGACTCCAGAGGATTTCGCCATCAGGCGTGGCGAAGGCGAGGTCGAGGCCGCGCGTCTCGCCACGGACTGGCGGGGAGGGGAAGTGCCCGACCTCTTCTTCTGCTACCACACCTATTACAAGGCGCCGGACTATCTCGGCCCACCCTTGGCCAAGGCGTTCGGCATCCCTTACGTTACAGCGGAGGCCTCCTATACGCGCAGCCGCGACGCCGGACCGTGGGCGGAGGCGCAAGGCGTCGTCCGGCAAGGGTTGGAGCGGGCGGCGCTCAGCCTGTGCTTTACGGAACGTGATCGCGAAGGGCTTGCCGGCATCGTTGGCGAGGATCGGCTCGCCATGCTGCCGCCGTTCATCGACACGTCGCTGTTTGGCGCGTCAGCCTTGAGGGCATCTTCAAAAGCTGCGGATGAAGTTACCCCTAACCCCTCCCCACAAGGGGGAGGGGGACCGGCTGGCATCTCTGTCATCCGCCAATCGTCGACAGTCTTAGCTGGCGCGGCGGTCGAAAAGTCCCCCTCCCCCTTGTGGGGAGGGGTTAGGGGTCTCTCAAAAGAATATGAGCCGCAACAACCCAACGGCGGGGTTCCGCGTTTGGTGACGGTCGCCATGATGCGTCCTGGCGACAAACTGGACAGCTACCGGTTGCTGGCTGCCACGATGGCGCTTTGCGTCGACCTGCCGTGGACACTCGTCATTGTCGGCGACGGTCCGTCCGGCGAAGAGGTGCGATCCTTGTTCGCCGCCTTCGAGCCGGGACGGATCGAATGGTTCGGCGAACGAAAGCCGGAAGAGATACCGAGGATCCTGGCGGGCGGAGACATCTATGTCTGGCCGGGATTCGGTGAAGCGTTCGGGCTGGCTTACCTTGAAGCGCAGGCAGCGGGACTGCCGGTTGTCGCGATGGCAATAGCGGGCGTGCCGGAGGTCGTGCGCGATGGCGAGACCGGCCTGCTGACGCCGCCCGACGCCGACGCCTATGCCGGCGCGATCCGCCGCCTGCTTGCCGATGCCGGCCTGCGCAGATCCATGGGAGCGGACGCACGGTGCTTCGTGCTTGAGGAGCGGTCGCTGGAAAGAGCGGCGACGACCCTGAAATCCTTGCTGGCGAGGTTCGAGCCATGAATGATGCGACCTGGCAGCCGTTGAACGAAGCGCTCGCCCGATGGCGCGATGCCGGCCGGCGACCAAGCTTCTGGCTACGCGACGACGATGCCGTCGAGCCGTCTCCGCCGCTGGACCGGCTGGTCACCGTCACGGCGAAACATGATCTGCCGCTCGCGCTCGCCGTCATCCCGGCCCATGCTCGGGTAGCTTTGGCGCGCCGTCTTGCGCATGCGCCGCACGTCTCGGCATTGGTCCATGGTTGGTCGCATGAAAACCACGCGCCGCCGGAGACCAAGAAGCAGGAACTCGGTCTGCATCGTCCGGCCGAGATTGTGCTTGGTGAACTGGCGCATGGGCTGCGTCGTATCGGCGACCTGTTTGGCACACAGGCATCGCCCGTGCTCGTCCCGCCATGGAATCGTATTGACCCCGCCTTGGTTCCGTCGCTGGCCGCGCTTGGCTATCGGGGCCTGTCGGTCTTCGGCAAGCCGAAACGGGCGTCGATCCGCGTCATCAACAGCACGATTGACATCATCGACTGGCACGGCACGCGCGGCTGCCGCGATCATGGCGTCCTCGTCGGCGAGATTGTCGGGCAACTCGAGGCGGCGCTGGCCGATCCGCTGCATCCGCCGGTCGGGCTGCTGACGCATCATCTCGTTCATGACGAGGCGGCGTGGGATTTTCTGGACCGGCTGTTCGAGGTCACTGTGCCTGTTTGCCGCTGGCGATCGGTCGACAACCTGTTGGACGGGTAACGTCGCGGGATGGTTTGATGGTGTTGGAAAAGCCTCGGCAATCGCGAGGCCTGTGCCGTCCAAACGAGAAATATCGAAACCTACGCTCGCTTCGCGGCGCCCTGCCTGATCTTCATGGTGATGGTCTGGCCGTCGCGCGCCGCGAACGCGCCGGGGAAGACCGCTTTCGCTTCCGCCTGCAGCGCGTCGAGCGCCGCGTCGGTGCGGAACGGATCGTGGTGGAACAGGGCCAGCTTTTTCGCGCCGGCCGCCTTGCAGAGCTTCACACCTTCCTGCCAGGTCGAATGGCCCCAGCCGCGTTTCTTCACCATCTCGGCTTCGGTGTAGGTGGCGTCGTAGATGACGAGGTCGGCCTTGTCGATCAGGCCGAGTATGTTCTTGTCGAGTTCGCCCTCGACATGTTCCGTGTCGCTGATGAGCGCCACGGCCCTGCCGCCGAATTCGACGCGGTAGCCGACGCAACCACCCGGGTGGTTCAAATTGGCGGTCCTGATCGTCACGTCCGGCCACGGTTTGAGGACGTCGCCGGATTTGAAGTCGCGTGTCGCCAGCGTCGCCTGGCAGATGCTGATCGACACGGGGAACCACGGCGCGCGCATCAATTCATGCAACATCTCATGCGTCGATATGGTGCCGAGCCCCGACCAGACCTGGACGTTGATCGAGGGAACCCACAGCGGTGAGAAGAACGGCAGGCCAAGCACATGATCGTAGTGGAAATGCGTGAAGAACAAATGCACGTCCTTGGCGCCGGACTGCATGACTGAAAGGCCGGCGGGTCGTATGCCGCTGCCGGCGTCGAATATCATCGTGTGGTCGCCGCAGCGCATCTCGACGCAGGGCGTGTTGCCGCCATGGCGCCGGAATTCCCGTCCGCACACAGGAATGCTGCCGCGCGTTCCCCACAACTTCACGCGGAAGGCATTGTCGGACGTGGTATCCTTGCCGAGTTCTATCGCCGCCTTCCTGCGCAGGATCTCGGTGAGGTCGGGAACCGTGTTGGTCTTCAGCGCATGCAGCACCGGACCTTCCATGCCGCCGGCCGGCGGCTTCGGCACGAGTTCAACCTTCCGCCGGAAATCGGCGGTGCTGGTGTCCATGTCCGGACGGTCTTTTATGCGCGCGCTAGGAATTTGCCTGCCTCGCCTTGCTGCGTGCTGCCGTGAGTTCAGCCGTGGTATGGCTGAGGCGGTCGGCCAGCACCTTGACGATCTCGACCGTCATCTCGGGAAACTCGGTGAGCAGCCGCAGGAAGTGGTCCTTGCGGATGCGCAGAGCCTCCAGCGGCATCGAGGCGCGCACCGTGGCGGTGCGCGAGACGTCGCACAGGATGGCGATCTCGCCGACGATCTCGTTGGGTTCGACCTCGGCGACCTTGATCTGCCCGGTGGAGGAATCGACGATGATGTCTGCTTTCCCGGAAAGCACGACATAGGCTGCGTCACCTTCATCGCCTTGGTGGAACAGCGTCTGTCCCTCCTTGTAGGAGACCCGATCCGAGGTGAAGGCTAGCAGCTTCAGCTTGGCCGGCGCAACGCGGGAAAACAGCGGAACTTTCCGCAACATTCCCACTTCGTCGTTCAACAGCATGACCATTCACCCCGAAAGATCATCGCACAGCCTGCCCCGTTATGCCAACAGCCGTGCGAAAGTACCGTTTTTAGTCGATAGAGTCTCGTGCGTTCCGTCCTCCACAAGTTCGCCTGCGTGGAAAACGATTACACGCTCGAAAAGGTTCGCGAGATGTGGGTTCGGCAGGACCCAGAGGATCGCCGGATTGCGTCCGTCCCTTGTCGCCTCTTCGAGCACGTTCTTTGTGACCACATCCTGCGACCGCTGGTCGAGCGCGGCAAGCGGTCTGTTAAAGATAAGAAAGTCCGGGTGTTTCAACAATGCCCGGGCTACATCGAGCTTTTGCCGCTGCGCCCCCGTGAGACGTCGACCGCCGACACCGACATTGAAATCAAGTCCGATGTCCAGCACCTCGTCATGCAGGCCGAGCGTGTCGAGCAGTTCTCGGATCAGCGAACGGATGCGCTCCGGCCCGTCCGGCTGGTTGTGGGCGATGCGGCCGAACAGCATGTTGTCGCTCAGCGTCGCCGCGGTCGTGTATTTCTCGGGGGCGTAACGTTCGATCGAGCCTTCCAGTTCCTTGGGCAGGCCGTCATAGAAGCGCTGGCGCGCCGCCACGATCTTGTCCATCAACTCCGGAGTCAGCAGGCCGAAACGGTGCCGAGGTTCGATATAGGCGAAGGAAAGCTTGATGATCTTGGCCCGGTCGTCATCCGACGCAGCGTCGAAGGGGCGGCCGCGTAGCCGCTGCAGCAACTGCGTGTATTCCGGAATGTCCTCCGCCGTCATGAAGGCGAGCTGCTGGAAGAACGGGTGGTCCGGCGGCAGGTCGGCAAACAGCTCGATCGCCTGGTCGGCGATCTGAAGGCCCATTTGGTAGAGCGTCTCGGCCAGACCGTCCTGCCGCAGCACGGAACGGAAATAGGCGTTGCCCGCCAGTTCCTTGCCGGTCAGTTCCGACCCCGTCGCCGTGCCGAATAGGAGGTTTTCGCCGATCGTCGCCTGGGTGTTGTATTCGCCCGGCTCGAACGAGGCGACCAGATCGCTCAAGCCCTCTTCCTCGAGACGCTTGCGAAGTGCTTCGCGCACTTCGACGATGCGGCTGGTGATCTCCGGATGCAGGCGGGGATCGATGCGCGACCGCAGGCCGAGATCCAGAATGTCCTGCGACAGCACGACGGCGTCGAGCACCGGGCGGATCGCATGGTAGAGATCGGACGGGCCGGTCGCGCCGGCCGAAGCATAGTCAATCCAGTCGCTGTTGATGTCATAATGCGGGTTGCCGGCGTTTTTCGCCTCGGCGATAGCCCAGCGGCGTTGCGCCGCCTTGGCGCCCTCGTAGGTTACCTCGGTCAGCGGCGCGTGCTTCAGCCCGTAGAGCAGATTGTCGCGCAGCGAGCCCTGGAACAGGTAGGATTCCGACGAGGCATAAGCGATACGGCGTCCGGTGATCGATTCGGGCACGTCGAGCAGATCACTGCCTCCGGTGGTGATTCGGCCGGATTCCGGCCATATCAGCCGGCTCAAGGCTTCGGCCAGCGCTTCAGCGCCGCTTGCAGCCGTACCGACCACCGCGACTTTTTCGCCGGGATTGATCTGCACGGTGACACGATCCAGCAGCCTGGCGCCGCCATCGTCGGTCAGCGACAGGTTGACGGTGCTCAGCCCACCGCCGAGCGGGGCAATCGGCTCAATGGTCAGCGTCTGCAGTTTCGGATCCAGAATGGTGTCGACGGTAAACTGCTCGACCACCTGCGCGTATTTGACCTGCACGTCCTGGCGGTTCTGGTCCCAGTCGATCAGTTCCTTCAGCGGGCCGGGAAGGTCCTTGTAGGCGTTGATGACGGCGACCAGCTGGCCGATGTCGAGCCGACCCTGCAGCGCGAACCAGCCGCCGACCAGGTAGAACAGGAACGGCGTCACCTGGGCGAGGAAATTGTTGATGAACTTGACCAGGAATTTCCACTGGTAGAGGTCGTAGCGGATCTTGAAGATCAGGCCGAGCCGGTCGGCGATGTCGGCGCGTTCGTAGTTGGACGTGTCGTTGATGTGGATTGCGCCGATGCCGTCGACGATCTCGCCGACGCGGCCGGACAGCGCGCGCGCCGTCAGCTGCCGCTCGCGGCCCAGCCGGATCAGCCGCTTGCGCATCTGCGGGATGATGACGAGTTGGATGCCGACGATCACCGCCGCGATCATGCCGAGCCAGAAGCTCTGCAGGATGATGAAGATCAGCGCGGTCAGCGCTTGGCCGCCAAGTTGCGCGGGGGTGACGAAGGCGTCGCCGATGAAGCCGCCGAGCGGCTCCACCTCGTCCTTGACCATGGTCGCGACTTCCGCCGCCTTGACTCGCTTGAAATGGCCCGGCGGGAAACGCAGCACCTGGTCGACCAGCTCGAACCGGATACGCCGCAGCATGCGCTCCCCGAGCCGGCCCTTGTAGGTGTTGATGTAGAGCTTGAAGATGCCGTTGATGATAACCAGCGACAGGAAGATCAGACTCAGCCCCACCAGCGTCTGGGTGCGGTTGAACTCGAATCCGTCGAACAGATGGAACGAGCCGAGAAGCGGCACGTCGATGTCGATCGCCATGAAGGGCTGCGTGGCGCCGGGCGTCTCGAAACCTTCGCCCTGGATGGGGCCGTTGACGATCTGCTTCGGCAGATCGAACGACATGAAGTAAGGGATCATCGACAAAGCGACGACGAAGACGATCCAGAGCTGCTGCCGCCAGGTATGGGTCCAGATGTAGCGGGCGAGGCTTCTTTCCATCGTGCGTCAGCGAGCCCCGCGCTCGACCGCCCGAAAAGGCGAACGGTCCGCATCGATGGTGCCGGCCGCGATCAATGGCTTGTGCAGATGCATGAAATTCCGTCTGAAGGTCTTCGATTGCTTCCCCAACGATGCCAGCCTACAACAGCCGCATCATGGACGCTACCCAGCCTTGCTACGCCGATGAAGATTGGCATGAACACGCTTTCGACCTGACGCGAGGCATCGCCGTCTATTGCCGAAGTCCGCTTGTCAAAGGCCTGTCGAGGGTCATCGCCAAGCATCCGGAAGCCGACATCGGCAACGCCTTCAACCATAAGCAGGTCGCCTGCAAAATGTGGGCGCGAGACAGCCTTTTTGAAAGGGTGGGTGGCGTTTTCGGTGAAATATGGATCGTCGGCGGCTGGTACGGCGTGCTTGCAGCCATGCTGCTGGACGACCCGCGCTTCAAGATCGGCCTCATCGAGAACAGCGACATCGATCCCGCGGTCGGAGAGATCGCCGAGACCCTGAACCACGCGCATGAGGAACGATTCCGGGCGGTGACGGCCGACATGTACAGGCTCGACTATGTTGGCCGGCGGCCAGACCTCGTGGTCAACACGAGCTGCGAGCATATCCCAGATATCCGGTCGTGGCTGTCGCTGATGCCGAAGGGCACGCGGGTGCTGTTGCAGTCCAACAATTATTTCGCCGAGCCGACGCATATCGCCTGTGTGGCGTGCCTCGACGCTTTCGGCGAACTGGCGGGTCTGTCGCATATCGACTTCGCCGGCGAACTGCCGATGAAGAAATATACGCGATATATGCTGATCGGGCGGGTTTGACGCCGGCTACAACATATCCTGCCATTACCGAGCGCCGTGAACGACGCGGACAATTTCCACGCCGGCATCGACCAGTTGGTGGAAAATCAAGTAGTTGCCAGCTGGAAAAGTTCGCAAACCCTGTCGAATTTCCGATCGTGCCACACCCATACCGGGCATTTTCCCAAGCGTCTCGCATTTGGCGTGGATTTCATGAACCCAGTGCGTCGCCGCGGACGGGTTGTCTTCTGCGATATAGAGCACTATCGCCTCGATATCGGCTTCAGCTTCCGGCCTGAAGCGAACGGTCATCTTGATTTGCGACCGGCGATCTTGTCGTCAAGCTTGCGCCTCAGTCGAGCAAATACCTCTTCGCCATCTATTGCTGGTCCGCTAGCGATTCCTTCATCCCATAGCCTGCCAATCTTCTCGATTGCACGCTCCCTCTCAAGCCGGCGCTGCTTCCAGTCGCGCAAGGCCTCCCGCATGACTTCGCTAGCCGAAGCATATTCGCCGGATTCGACTGCCTGGCGCATCATGGCTGCCATTTCCGGGGTGACGGCGACGCTGATCTTTTCCACGTTCGACATGAGGCCGCCTTTCTGAAGCGGTGGCCCAAGGCCAGCTCGACTCTGCTGACATCGGTAGGCAAGATTACTACCGGACCTGCCGAACTGTCCAGCACGCTGCTGCCTATAGCAACGTCATCAAAAGTCTTGCCGCTCCGTTGGCGCCGTCAAGGTCCAGTGCTGCGGCCGGCGGCTTTGGCCGCGCCAGCGCCACGGTGATCGCTGCGGCGAGTTGACGACCGGTCAGGCCGTGCTCCAGCAGCGTCGTCGCTAGCCCCAGATTTTCCAGCCGCTCGGCACGCGCCGTCTGTTCGGTTTCGCCGCCGGCGCTGAACGGCACCAGCAGCGACCGGCAGCCGGCCCTCAGCACGTCGCAGACGGTGTTGTAGCCCGCCTGCGACACTGACAGTTCCGCGCCTGCCAGCAGGCTCGGAAAATCCTCGCGGAAGCGGAACAGTTTTAAGCCCGGCGGCGCTTCGGCGGTGGCCGCGTCATATGCAGATTGCGGAAGGTTCGGTCCGGTGATCAGCGCCCAGTCGCGGATATCCGGCAGAAGCCGGGCCGCTTCGATCGCCGCCTTGACCAGATCGGCCCCGGCCGCGCCGCCTCCGGCCGAAATCAGCACTTGAAAGGTTTCGCTCGGCAGGGCGGGTGGCGGTGCCGCGACCAGCCCGGTGTACCCGACCGGCGGGCGGATTTCGGCGGCCAGCGGGAACGTGTCCTCCAGTCGCGAAAATTTCGGGTCGCCATGGACCATCACGAGATCGAAATGTGCATTCAGCAGTTCGACCGTCTCCTCGTTGCGCCCAGGTTTCACCCGCTCCTGAAGCAGGTCTCGAACCGACGTCACCAGTTTTGGGCGAGGGTTCATTCCGGCGACCGCTTCAAGCAGCGGCAGCAGTTCGAACCGCACCTGGCGGCGCCCGAACGGAAAAGCCTCGATGACGACGATGTCCGGCCGCAGCTCATGCAGCGTGTCGATCAGCAATTCGCGCCGGCGCTCTTTGAAGGCGTCATCGACCACATTTCCATCGGCATCGATCAGGCCGGAAAACGCCTCGGAGGCCGAGGTCACCGCCGGCAGTGCGACATGGTCTAGCTGGGAAGGTGGAAAACCGCGCACAGGCAGGCCGCCGGTGACGATCGTGACCGAAAAACCGTCATTTTGCAGAGCCGCGGCAACCCTGCTGGCCCGTGCGAGGTGCCCTATTCCCAGCAGGTGCTGGACATAAAACAGGATTTTGGGCGTGACGCCGTCTTTTATCGCCATTCGCCCTCGAACAATCCGACGAGCTGGTCGATGCTGGTATGGTGGTCGAAATGCGCGCGCACGCGGTGTTCCGCCGCGTTGCCGAGCCTTCTGCGCAGGTCCGGATCGCGGATGGCGCGCTCCAGCGCGTTGGCCAAGGCTTTTGCGTCCTTCGGCGGCACCAGCAGCCCGTTCTCGCCTTCGGTGATCAGTTCGGGTATGCCGGAGATGGTCGTCGAGATGCAGGGCAGGCGCTGGCTGGAGGCTTCTACCAGCACGTTGGGCAACCCGTCGCGGTCGCCGTCGTCGGTGACGCGGCATGCCAGCGCGAACAGATCGGCGCTGCGGTAGTGTTTCAGCACCTCTTCCTGCGCCATCGCGCCCTTCCATTCGATGCGCTGCGAAATCCCCAGTTTGTCGGCCAAGACCTTGAGTTCAGGCAGTTTTTCGCCGCCGCCGATATGTTCGAACCGCCATGAGAGGTCTTTGGGCAGCAGCGCCAGCGCTTCCAGAAGAATGTCGTAACCCTTCTTCCCGACCGCGCGTCCGACGCTGACGATCGTCACCGGCTTTGCCGGATCGGATCCGTCGGCGTCCGACCGCTCGCCGGCGAACGGACCGAAACGGTCCAGGTCGAGGCCATGATAGCTCAGATGCACACGCTCTGGCTCGGCAGCTAGGGATTGCAGATGCTCGAAACCGGAATGTGTGCAGGTGACCACCCAATGGGCGCAGGCCAGCTTCTGCTGCAATTCCCAATCGGGCGAGGTCCAGATATCCTTGGCATGCGCCGAGCAGGTCCATCCTATGCCCGTGATCTTGCTGGCATAGGCTGCCACCGAAGCCGGCGTGTGGATGAAATGCGCGTGCAGCCATTCTGCGCCTTTCGGCCATTCGGCGGCAAGCACCAGCGCCTGGCCGAAACGCCGAAAACGGTTGCGGGTCCGGTCTCGGCCAAGGTCGGAGACGAACCGTCCGAGCATGCCCCAAAAGCCTGGCCGGAACAGTACGAGCAGAAAACCCCTCGCCACACGCAGCGGTTCTTCGTGAAGATATTCGGGGAGATAGACGACCGGTGCCTTGATCTCGTCATGCACCGGGTGGCGCTTCCTGTCGGTCGGGCGGCGCATGGAAACCAGCACGAGGTCGAGCCCGGCGCGTTCCAGCCCGCGCAGTTCCTGCGCGATGAAGGTTTCGGACAGCCGGGGATAGCCCTTGAGCAGGACGACGGTTTTTCGACGCATGGAGGGTCTGACGTCAGCCCTCGACCACGGACAGGTGCGACGGCGGCTGTTCGCCCAGCCAGTTCTGCACGATGCCGGAGATGTTGGCCAAGCCTTCGAGCCGGAGATCGGGACGTGATTTCGACGGCGGAGGACGCTTGGGCAGCGCCTTGAGCGCAGTGGCGAAACGACTGGCGTCCGCGGCCTCCTCGGGCATCAGCATGTCGATCAGGCCGAGTTCGGAGGCGCGCTGGGCGCGGATCAATTGTTCCTCGCGCGGCTCGGTGCGTGGCACGATCAGCGCCGGCTTGTCGAAGGACAGGATCTCGCAATAGGTATTGTAGCCGCCCATCGCGACGACGCCCTTGGCGCCGGCAATCAGCTCTTCCATGCGGTTATCGAATTCTCGTATCTCAATGTATGGGATTGTCGCGCCCTTGGCGATCAGCCTCTGCCGCTTCTTCACAGGCATATAGGGTCCGAGCATGATCAACGCCTTGTGGGTCAGGGTCGGATCCTGCTGATAGGCGTGGATGACGTCGTGGATGAGTTCCGCGCCGTCGCCGCCGCCGCCAGTGGTGACGAGAATATAGTCGCCCTCCGGCCGGTGGCCGGGTGCCTCGGCCTCATGTGACAGGCTGCGCTGCAGGAAACCGACGAAGTCCATCTTGGAGCGCACGGCGGGCGGCACGTCGAGGCCGGTCAGCGGATCGTAGAAATCCGGAGGGCCGTAGACCCAGATCGTGTCGTAGAACAGGCTGATCTTGCGCATCGTGTCACGCCGGGTCCACTCGGCGTCGAGCAGGTGCGGCGCGTCGAGCACCTCGCGCAGGCCAAGCACCAGCGTGGTACCCCTCGTCTTCAGATAGGCCAGCGTGTCCTCGACCTCGCCGCGCAGGCCCATCGGCTCCTTGTCGACGATGAAGATGTCCGGCTGGAACGTCTCGGCGGTGGAGCGGATGATCGAACGCCGCATCTCCAGCGTTTCCTGCAGGTCGATATGGCGTTCCAGCGAGGTGTATTCGCCATTGCGCAGTTTGATGACGCTGGGAATCTTCACGAAATCGACACGCGCCCGGTAGTCGAAGGCGCCGGCAATCTGCGCGCCGGAGATGATCAGCACGTTGAGGCCACGGAAATCCTCGACCAGCGAATGGGCGATCGTCCGGCACCGTCTGAGATGGCCGAGCCCGAACGTATCATGGCTGTACATGAGGATACGCGCATGTTCGAAGCGCCGCATCATGCCGTTCACCTTGGTCTTGCCTTGCGGCGTTCCGCTCCCAAACGCTTAGTTACCCTATACGGCGGCGGCGTGCCGGTCCATGCCTTCTTGAATCGAAAGCGAACCGGTGGGGCATCCGCAGGCGTCCGTTCCGAAGCAGTTTGGAGCGGACATGTCCCTTATGTCCAGCCGTTTTGTTGCAGTGCAATAAGTGAGCCGCGACAGGATGCGGAGCAACGGCCTGCGTCAATGTGCGCGTCTCCTGGAACTTGGATCTCCGCGCCGGAAAATCGGGTGGGGAAAGCCGGAAATGCCCGGATTGCCGGCATGTCGAAATTCGCATAACCTTTACCAAACGATAAAAACGGGATCAGTTTTTTCAACCTGAAGCCTGCCAACCAGAGGTGGTCGAATGCCTAGTCGAATTTCGCCCCGGACGCTGTCCGGGCTCTCCCGTCGTACCATGTTGAAGGCCGCCGGAGCCGGCGTGGCCTTGACCGCCGTTTCCGGCCTGCCGACCCGGCTTTTCGCCCAGGAGAAATTGAAGGTCGCGGCGATCTACACCGTGCCCTTCGAGCAGCAATGGGTGAGCCGGCTGCACAAGGCGGCGAACGCCGCCAAGGATCGCGGCGACATCGAATACGCTGCCACCGAGAATGTGACCAACACCGATTACGAGCGCGTCATGCGCGAGTATGCCGAGGCCGGCAACAAGCTGATCCTCGGCGAGGTGTTCGGCGTGGAGGACGCCGCCCGCATCGTCGCCAAGGACTATCCGGACGTCGCCTTCCTGATGGGATCGAGCTTCAAGCCGGAAGCAGCACTTCCCAATTTCTCGACCTTCGACAATTACATCCAGGACGCCTCCTACCTGTCCGGCATCGTCGCCGGCGCGATGAGCAAGGCGAAGAACATCGGCATGGTCGGCGGCTACCCGATCCCGGAAGTTAACCGGCTCATGCACGCCTTCATGGCAGGTGTTAAGGAAGTCGCACCCGACACGAAATTCCAGGTTGCCTTCATCGGCTCCTGGTTCGACCCGCCGAAAGCCAAGGAAACCGCTTTCGCCCAGATCGACGGCGGCGCGGACCTGCTCTACGCCGAGCGTTTCGGCGTGTCCGATGCCGCCAAGGAACGCAAGGTTCTGGCCATCGGCAACGTCATTGATACGCAGGCCGACTATCCGGAGACGGTCGTTGCCTCGGCGCTTTGGCATTTCGAACCGACGCTCGACAAGGCGATCGCGGCGGTCAAGGCCGGCAGCTTCAAGGCGGAGGACTACGGCGTCTATTCCTTCATGAAGGAAGGCGGTTGCTCGCTGGCCCCGCTCGGCACGTTCGAAGCCAAGGTTCCGGAAGAGGCGAAAAAACTGGTCGCCGAGAAGGAAAAGGCGATCAAGGACGGCTCGTTCACGGTTGCCATCAACGACGAGGAGCCGAAGTCGAGCTAGCGCCTATCCCTCCCCCTCGAGGGGAGGGTGGCGGCGAAGCCGCCGGGTCGGGTCCGTGCGGCCGCGCTCGGCGACCTTTGTGGCGTGGACATTTCAGAAAAGGACGCCGGGCACTGCCGCAGCAACCCCTCCCGACGGCTTCGCCGCCACCCTCCCCTCAAGGGGGAGGGGAAGGCCGCGATGTTGTCCTCCACCTCCAAAACATCACCAAGCGGTTCGGCGCGCTGACCGCCAACGATTCCATCTCCTTCGACCTAGCCAAGGGTGAAATCGTCGCGCTGCTTGGCGAGAACGGTGCCGGCAAGACGACCCTCATGAACATCCTGTTCGGCCACTATGTCGCCGACGAGGGTACTGTCGAGGCCTTCGGCAAGCGGCTGCCGCCCGGCGATCCTGGGGCTGCACTGAAGGCCGGCATCGGCATGGTGCACCAGCATTTTACGCTGGCCGAGAACCTGACGGTGCTGGAAAACATTGCGCTTGGCACGCAGTCCATGTGGCGGCCGCGCTTCGACCGCACGGAGGCGCGGTTGCGCATTGGCCGGCTGGCGGGCGATTTCGGCCTCGCGGTCGACCCCGGCGCGCTGGTGTCGGCGCTCTCGGTCGGCGAACGGCAGCGCGTCGAGATTTTGAAAGCGCTCTATCGCGAGGCGCGGGTGCTGATCCTCGACGAGCCGACCGCCGTGCTGACGCCAGCCGAGACGGAAGCCCTGTTCAAGACGCTGAAATTGCTGGTCGCGCAGGGGCTGTCGATCATCTTCATCTCGCACAAGCTCAACGAGGTGATGGCGGTGAGCGACCGCGTGCTTGTGCTGCGCGGCGGCAAGCTAGCCGGCGAGCGCCGCACATCGGAGACCACGCGCTCCGATCTGGCGGCGCTGATGGTGGGACAGGAGCCGTCGCTGCCGCCGATCGTCGATGTGCCGTTCGGCGGGCGCGTCCTTGTGCTGGAAGAGGTGTCGACCGCCGGCAAAAGTTCCGGCGCGCCGCTGGACCGGGCTTCGCTGACCCTGAAGGACGGCGAGATACTCGGCCTTGCCGGCGTTTCCGGCAACGGCCAGGCGGCACTCGCCGCGCTGCTGTCGGGCAGCGAACCGCCGACCGCGGGCACCATCACGTTGGCCGGCGAACAGCGCGCGCCATGGTCGACGCTGGAGGCGCTCGACCTCGGCATCGGCCGCATTCCCGAGGACCGCCACGCCGTCGGCACCATCGGCGACATGACGGTCGCCGAAAACCTCATCCTTGAAAGCTACCGCTCGCCGCGCTTCTGCAGCCGCGGCTTCCTCGACTGGAACGCTGCAAGAGCCTTCGCGGAAGAAATCATCGCCGAGTACGACGTGAAATGCCCGTCGCCGGACGCGCGCATTCGTCTCTTGTCCGGCGGCAACATGCAAAAGCTCATTCTGGGTCGCGCGCTCGATCCCGACCCGCGCATCATTGTCGCCAACCAGCCGACTCGCGGCCTCGACGTCGGCGCGGTGGCTTACGTGCACGGAAGGCTGATCGAGGCGCGCGACCGTGGAGCGGCCGTGTTGCTGATCTCGGAGGATCTGGAGGAGATCATGGCGCTGTCGGACCGCATCGCGGTGATCTCGAAGGGTCGCATTTCTTCCGTCACCAAGCGCGGCCAGCGTTCGATGCAGCAGCTTGGCGAGTTGATGGCCGGGCATGGGCTGGAGGCGGTGGCGTGATTGGCTTGGCGAATAAACGTTGGGAGGTGGCGCCCTACGTTGCCCCCCTCTGTCCTGCCGGACATCTCCCCCGCTTGGGGGGAGATTGGCTGTCATCTCCGCTTTCGCCAATCGTCGACGTTGCAGGAAGAGCGGCAGCGGTGACGCTGGCAATCTCCCCCCTTGCGGGGGAGATGTCCGGCAGGACAGAGGGGGGCACTGTCCCGCCAGCATCTCCATACTCTTGCTTGTCTCAAGAGACTATCCATGCGCCTTGAGCCCAAGCCCGCGCCGTCGATTGCCGCGACGCTGCTCTATCCGGTCGGCGCGATCCTCGTCACGCTGGGTTTTGCGGCGCTGCTGGTGCTGGCGGCCGGAGCTGATCCGCTGTCTGTCTTCACGCTCGTGGCGCGGGGAGCCGCCGGTTCGCAATTCGCGCTGCTGGAGACCTTGACCCGCGCTACCCCGCTGATCTTCATCGGGCTGGCGGTCGCTGTCGCCTTCAGGGCAAAGCTGTGGAACATCGGCGCCGAGGCACAACTGTATATCGGCGGGGCCGTTACCGTGGTGCTCGGCACCGGCCTGCTGCCTTGGCCGTCCTATGTGCTGCTTCCGGTCATCGCGGTGGCAGCTATGCTGGCAGGCGCGCTGCTGCTGCTGGGCCCGGCGCTGCTGAAGACAAAACTCGGCGTCGACGAGGTGGTCACCACACTGCTGCTCAATTTCATTGTCCTGCTGTTCGTCTCGATGCTGCTGGAAGGCGTTCTGAAAGACCCGACCGGCCTCGGCTGGCCGCAATCGCGAAAGGTGATCGAGGCTGCGCAACTGCCGCGCATCATCCAGGGCAAGCGCCTGCACTACGGTTTCGTGCTCGCGATCGTGTCGGCGGTCGTGATCTGGATCATCATGAAGAAGACCGCGCTGGGTTATGAAATGCGCGCGGTTGGCCACAATCCCGACGCGGCGCGTTTTGCCGGCATTCCGGTCAACCGGGTGTTGATGAAGACGGCGCTGCTGTCCGGCGGGTTGGCCGCGCTCGCAGGGTTCTCGGAAGTCGCCGGGCTGAAGGGCAACCTGACGCTCGACCTGTCGCCGGGCTACGGCTATTCCGGCATCGTGGTGGCCATGCTTGCCATGCTCAATCCGCTCGGCGTGGTCGCCGCCGCGATCTTCGTCGCCGGCATCTTTGTCGGTGCCGACGCCATGAGCCGTTCCGCCGGCGTGCCGAGCTATATCGCCGACGTCATGGTCGCCACCGCGTTGCTGACCATGGTGGTCGCGATCCTGCTGTCGCGGTTCCGGGTGCGGTGGAGGTGACGATGCAAGCCCTCGACATCCTGCTCACAGCCTCGTTCTGGGTCGCCGCGATCCGCATCGCCTCGCCGCTGATCTTCGCTACCATGGGCGAGTTGATCTGCGAGCGCGCCGGCGTGCTCAACCTCGGCATCGAAGGCATCATGACGGTCGGCGCCTTCGCCGGCTGGTTCACCGTCTACTCCGGCGGGGACCTGTGGACCGGGGTTGCCGTGGCGGCGGTGTCCGGCGCGCTGTTCGGGCTGCTGCACGGCCTGCTCACCGTGCCGCTCGGCCTGTCGCAGCATGTGGTCGGCATCGGCATCACGCTGCTCGCCACCAGCCTCACCTATTTCACCTACCGCCTGGTGCTTCCCGAAGTCACCTCGCCGCCGAAGATCGAACCTTTTTCGCCGCTGCCGATTCCCGGCCTGTCGCAGATACCGATCCTCGGCGAGGCGCTGTTCTCGCAGACGCCGCTGACCTATCTGGCCTTCGCCAGCGTTGCCGTCGTCGCCTGGGTGTTTTATCGCACACCGCTGGGGCTCGCCATGCGCGCCGCCGGCGAGAACCCCTCGGCGGTCGAGGCGCAAGGCATTTCCGTCAGTGGCATCCGCATCGGCGCGGTCATGGCCGGAAGCGCGCTGATGGCGGTCGGAGGCGCCTTCCTGACCATGTCGGCCTTCAACTCGTTCTTCTTCGAGATGATCAACGGCCGTGGCTGGATCTGCATCGCGCTGGTGGTGTTCGGTTCATGGCGGCCGGGCAAGGCGCTGCTCGGCGCCATCCTGTTCGCCGCCTTCGATGCCTACCAGGTGCGGCTTCAGCAGATCACCGGCGGCGTCGTGCCCTACCAGATATTCTTGATGATGCCCTATGTGCTGTCCATCCTGGCGCTTGTGCTCGTCGCGCGCCGGGCGACCTATCCGAGGGCGCTGATGATCCCGTACCAGAAGGGCGAGAGATGACATTTGACCTGATCGTCAAGGATGGCACGCTTGCCGATGGCCGCGTCGCCGATATCGGCATTTCGGGCGAAACGATCACCGCCATCGAGCCGCTCATCGAGGCGGACGCGGGGCGCGTCATCAATGCCACGGGGAACCTCGTCTCGCAGCCCTTCGTCGATCCGCATTTCCACATGGATGCGACGCTGTCCTATGGCATCCCGCGCATCAATGCATCGGGCACGCTGCTGGAAGGCATCGCGCTGTGGGGCGAACTGAAGCCGCTGCTCACCCACGAGTCGGTGACGGAACGCGCGCTCGCCTATTGCGACTGGGCGGTCTCGATGGGCCTGCTCGCCATCCGTACCCATGTCGACACCTGTGACGACCGGCTGCTCGCCGTCGAGGCGCTGCTCGACGTGAAGAAGACCGTTGCGCCTTATATCGACCTGCAGCTTGTCGCCTTCCCGCAGGACGGATTTTACCGCGACCCGACCGCCCGCGAAAACACGTTGCGCGCGCTGGACATGGGCGTCGACGTGGTCGGCGGCATCCCGCATTTCGAGCGCACCATGGAGGACGGCCGCCGTTCGGTTACCGAGCTTTGCGAGATCGCCGAGAAGCGCGGGCTGATGGTCGATGTCCATTGCGACGAGACCGACGATCCGATGTCGCGCCATATCGAGCAGCTTGCCTATGAGACGCAGCGGCTGGGCCTGCAGGGCAGGGTGGCCGGCTCGCACCTCACCTCTATGCACTCCATGGACAATTATTACGTCTCAAAACTGCTGCCGCTGATCGCCGAAGCGAGCGTCTCGGCAATCCCCAACCCGCTGATCAACATCGTCATCCAGGGCCGACACGACACCTATCCGAAGCGGCGCGGCCTGACCCGCGTGCCGGAGATGCTGAAGCATGGCATCCGCGTTGGCTGGGGCCAGGATTGCGTGCTCGACCCGTGGTATCCGCTGGGCACCGCCGACATGCTGGACGTCGCCTTCATGGGCCTGCATGTCGCGCAACTGACCAGCCCCGCCGACATGGCGCATTGCTTCGACATGGTGACGAAGGTCAACGCCGAAATCCTCGGCCTCGACCATCTCGGCCTGGAGGTGGGAAAACGCGCCAGCCTCGTCGTGCTCGACGCCGGCAACCGTGTCGAAGCGCTGCGCCTGCGCGCCGAGCGGCTTTGCGTGATTTCGCGCGGCAAGGTTGTCGCCGAGCGCGAGAAGCGGGCGACGAAACTGATGCTTGCCGGAAGACCCGGAACGGTTGAGCGGCGGCATACGCCGCCGGCCTGACGGCAGAGCGGCTTCGGTCCCTCTTCCTCGGCCGAATAAAGTATACTATTCAATTCAGGATTCGAATGAGGAGAGCAGCCATGTGGCGCAAGGCCCTGATTGTGGCGGGCATCGCCGCCCTGTGCTCAGGCTGTATGACGGCGGAACAGCAGCGTGCCGCCGACGAAGATAAATGCCGCGGCTATGGGTTTCGGGCGCGTACTGACGCCTTTGCCGAGTGCCTGCAACGCATCGATCTCGCCCGCAGCGCCGCGCGGCGCTACGATTCGGATTTCGACCGCTGGGATGGTCCGATCGTCGTCTACCGGCCGATGCTCGTGCCGGTACAGGCCGATTGATTACCCAGAATTGAAGTTCGTTCTTGGCGGCTTTCCGGTGAACTCGTCAGCTCGCCAGCACCAGCGCCCAGTAGCGGCGCTTCGGATTGGCGGCATCGCGAACATAGGCCAGCCCGAACCGCGAAAAAGCCGGGTCGAGCATGTTGCGGCGGTGGCCGGCGGAATTCATCCAGCGCGAAAACACTTCCGGTGGGTCCATGTCGCCATAAGCGATATTCTCGGCTGCCGCGCCGCGGACCCCATCGGCGCGCATGCGCGAGACGAAATCCTTGCCCCAGCCGGTGGTGTGCGCCATGCGCCCGCTGCGGGCCATGTAGCCAGCCTGGTGCAGTGCTGCCTGTTCCAGTGTCTGGTCGACGACCAGCGGCGGCAGGCCGTTCGACGAACGGATTTGCGCGAGCACGCTTTGACCGGCCACCGAGGCACCGGCGCCCTCGCCGACCTCCTGCACGGTGCTGCGGCAGCCCGCTGCCGCAAGACCGAGCATGGCGACGCTTCCGGATAGGAACCAGCGGCGATGGACGGAAATACTCTTCATGCGGCGGGCGTTATCCGACGAATCCTGCCGCTTTATGGCTGCCGTCGCAGAACGGCTTGTTCTGCGAATGCCCGCAGCGGCAGAGGAAGGCGCGGGTGACGCGGTCGATCGTGTGGCCGGTGCCGGAGACGATCTCCAGATTGCCGTCGAGGCGTAGCGGTCCGTTCGGCTGTGGCGCGACTTTCACCGGCCCGTTGCGCGCCGCAAGCGGCTGCGAGTCCTTGATGGCCGGTTCGCCGGTGGCCGTGAAGCCGGCCTTGGTGTGGCTGCCGTCGCAGAACGGCTTTCTGGCGGATGCACCGCATCGGCAGAGGGTCGCCCGCAGCACCGTCTCGCCATCGATCACCATCTCGGCGTTGATCGCCAGCGGCCCGTTTTCACGGATGCGGACAAGATTGACCACCGGCGGCGCCTCGGCCGGCCCGCCATCCTTGCGGCGATAGGTGATGGCGCCCGAGGGACAGTTTTCCGCGACCCGTACGATCGCCTCCGCGGACGCTGCTTCGGGATGAATCCATTCGCCCGGAGCGTTCGGCACGAAAACTTCCGGGTGCCCGAGCACGCAATTGCGGGAATGAATGCATTTCTTGCCGTCGAAACCGACGTCGATCGTCTCGCCTTCCACGAAATGCGTGGCCATGGGTGCGCTCCTCAGCTTGGTAAGAGGCAGGCTATCACAGCGCGCCGGATGGTTAAGCGCAATTCGGCGCGACTATCCGAACGTCGAACGATAGCGCTCCAGCGTGGCATCCAGCTTTTCGAGATTCTCGGCCGTGTAGGCGCCGTAGTCGACGCCGGGGGCCTGCATGTGGAGTTCGGAGACGAGGCCCCACATCACCTCGCGCAGCAGCGAGGCGCATTGCATGGCGGCGTGGGCGCGGCGAAGCGCTGCGTCCGGCTCGGCGCCGAAATAGAGCGAGAGCAGGGCGTCGGCCTCGGTCTCGGTCATGCCGGCATTGGACGCTGTGCCCGCCAGGTCGAACATCGCCGTGTTGAAACCGGCATATTCGAAGTCGATCAGCCAGAGCTTTTCGCCGTCATCGAGGAAGTTGGCTGGCAACAGGTCATTGTGGCCGAAGACGATCGGCAGCGGTTTTTGCGCGGCCTCAAGCTCGTCGGCGAGAGCCAGGAAACGCGGCAGTTCGCTCTTCATCCGGCTGCCGCCGGCTTCCAGCGTGCGGGCATAGTCGCGCAGCACGTGAAAAACCCAGAACATGAAACCGGCGCCCGAAACGTGGCGCGGCATCTCCTCGTGGAAACGCCGCACCAGCGCGGCGATGCGCGGTGCATTGGCGCGCACGTCGCCGCCATCAAAAGTCTTAGCGCCGAGGAATTCCGTGACCATGATGCCCGGCTCGGCATACCGCACCTCGGGACCGAAGCCGGCCGAGTGGGCAGCGCGCGCCGCCATGATCTCGCGCTCGCGAAAAACATGGTGGAAAGGGAAGTCGCGGCCGATGCGCACCACGTGCCTGCCGCCGGATTCGGTGATAAGGAAACTCTCGTTGCTGAGGCCACCTTTCAGGGGCTCGATCGTTATCCGGCTCTTCCACAGCGGCAATGCGCGGATGCGGTCTTCGATGGCGCTCATGCCGGTCCTTTTCTGGCTGCGTGGCGCGAGTTTCTTTCGCTGTTTCAGTTGAGTCAATCAACTGCGTGGTTATTTCTGTGTTTTTGCCTGAAAACGTGCCGAATTTATTGTCATAAGGCGGTTGTTCGCCTAAGAACCGGTCAGGGGAAAAATTCGCGACGGCGAGACCAGCATGAACCATTCAAAGCGCCACGGTGAAATCCTCCGCCTCGTGCAGGAAGCCGGCACCATCACCATCGCCGATCTGGCCGCCAAGCTCAACGTCTCGCTGGAGACCGTGCGCCGCGATGTGAAGCCGCTCACCGGCGACGGCTCGGTGCTGAAGATGCATGGGGCGATCGGCCTGCCGGCGCTGGCGGGCGAGGCGCCGTTCGAGCGCCGCATGCGCGAGAACGCCGAAGCCAAGCGGGCCATCGCCAGGGCGGTTGCAACCACCATCGGCGATGGCGATTCGGTGATGCTGGACACCGGCACCACGACCAGCTTCCTCGCCCGCGAGCTGCTCAGCCACCGGCGCCTGACCGTCATCACCAATTCGTCCGACATCGCCCGCACGCTGGCCACCGTCAACGGCAACAAGGTCTATATGGCCGGCGGCGAGCTGCGCAGCGATTCCGGCGCGGCCTTCGGCGGCTCGGCGGTGGATTTCGTCAGCCGCTTCAGCGTCAACCATGCGGTGATCAGCACCGGTGCCGTCGACGCGGTCATGGGCGTGATGGATTACGACCTGGAGGAGGCCGAGTTCGCGCGCATGGTGTTGACGCGCGGCGCGCGCCGCGTCGTCGTCACCGACCACACCAAGTTTGGCCGGCAGGGGCTGGTGCAGGTCTGCGGCTTCGACGGTTTTGGTGAAATCGTCACCGACCGGCTTCCGCCGCGCGACGTGGGGCACGCGATCGACAAGGCCGGCGCGAAGCTGACCATCGCAAGCCCGTAGGAGCCTCCCGACTTTCCAAGTCGGGCGGGCCGGTGTCTATTCGGCGGATGGCGTTCACTCTCAGGCAGTTGCAGTTCTTCGTGGCGGTGGCCGAGCAAGGCTCGGTATCGCGTGCCGCCCAAAACCTTTCGATTTCGCAGTCCTCAGTCACCGAAGCGGTGAAGGAACTCGAGGGCGACCTCGGCGTCGAACTGTTCGACCGCCACCCGCGTGGCCTCACCATTACCCACAAGGGCCATCAGTTCCTCCGCCACGCGACAAAAATCCTCGCCGACGTTTCCGACGCGCGCCGCACCTTTTCCGGACATCAGGAGCGGGGCGGCGGAAGGCTGCAACTCGGTGTCACATCCCTGGTCGCTGGGTACGTGCTGTCCGACCTGCTGGCGCGTTATCGCCGTGGTTTTCCGGGCGTCGAGATCGGCGCGATCGAGGACAATGGTGACTATCTGGAGCATCTGCTGGTCGGCGGCGAACTCGACGTCGCGGTGATGGTCATCTCCAATCTGCGCGACCGCATGGCGTTGCAGGCGGAAATCCTCGAAGTGTCGCCCTATCGCCTGTGGCTGCCGCTCGGGCACCCATTGTCCAGCGCCGACATCATCGGCATCAACGATATTGTCACCGAACCGCTGATCATGTTGACCGTCGACGAGATCGAGGAGAACACTGGCAAGCTTCTGGCGGCCCTCGGCGCCCGGCCACACGTTGCCTTCCGCACGCGCTCGGTCGAGGCGGTGCGTAGCCTCGTCGCGACCGGAGCCGGTATCGCGCTGCTGCCCGATCTCGTCTACCGGCCGTGGTCGCTGGAAGGTGACCGCATCGAGTCGCGCGACATTTCCGGCTCGCTGCCGGTCGTGCAGGTCGGCATGGTGTGGCGGCGCGGGTCGGGCCTCACCCAGGCCGCCCGCGACTTCATCGGCGTCGCGCAGGGGCAGCGGATGATGCGGCGGCTGGGAGGGCAGGCGCGGTAACCTGCTCTGCCTTGAATGCCTGCTTCGGAGGCGGTTCGAAGGCGCCGGCGCCGGCCAGCCGCACCATGCGGCGGAATGTCGGACATTCCATCAGGCTCGGCGCCGGACATGCCGCTGCATGGCGCAGCCCCTCGCGCATCGCTGTCAGCCGCTGGATCGTGTGGTCGAGTTCTTCGGCTTTCGCCGTCAGCCGTGCGCGGTCGAAGCTTGGCCTGCCGTCTGCCGCCAGCATGTCCCTGATCTCGTCCAGCGAGAATCCGGAGGCGCGCGCCAGGGAGATCAGAGCTAGACGCTCGAAGATGCCGGGGTCGAACAGCCGCTTGAGGCCGCGCCTGCCGACCGATGCGACGAGCCCCTTTTCCTCGTAGAAACGAAGCGTGGACGCCGGCACGCCGGACTGGCGCGCGACCTCGACGATATCCGGATCTTTCACTCTTGACCTCAAGCGCGCTTGAACTCGTAGACTGCATCGAGCCGTCAAGACAATCAACCTCAAAGGACAGAGCTGATGTCGGATATTTCGCCCAATCGTGATCAGACAGAACTCTGGAACAAAGGCAGCGGCGAAGCCTGGGTCGAGATGCAGGCGCTGCTTGACCGTATTCTGGAGCCGTTTGGGCGGCTCGTGGTCGACGCCGGTTGTCCCCGTGAGGGCAGTCATGTCCTCGACATCGGCTGCGGCTGCGGCGCCACCACCCTGGCGATGGCGCGCCGCGTCGGCGGGAGCGGCCATTGCGCGGGGCTCGACATTTCGCATCCGCTGATTACGGTTGCGAGGAAGCGCGCCGCCGCGGAAGGTGTCGCGAATGTGAGCTTCATCGAAGGCGATGCGCAGGTCTACGCGCTCGAACCGGGACAGTACGACGCCGTGATCTCGCGCTTCGGCGTCATGTTCTTCAACGATCCGGCAACCGCGTTCGCCAACATTCGCCGTTCCGCGCGGAACGGCGCGAAGCTCGCGTTCGTCGCCTGGCGCAGTCCGGCCGAAAACGAGTTCATGACGACGGCGGTTCGTGCAGCCGCACCGTTCCTGCCGCCGATGCCCAAGCCAGATCCGGAAGCGCCAGGCCAGTTCGCCTTTGCCGACAAATCCCGGGTAACGTCGATTCTGGAGGAGAGTGGCTGGTCGGCGGTCGAGCTTGAGCGGACGGACGTGGCATGCCAAATGAGCGAGGACGACCTGATGATCTATGTCACCCGGCTCGGGCCGGTCGGCAACGCTTTGCGGGAGGCCGACGAGCCTGCGAAGGAAAAGGTGACCGCGGCGTTGGGCCTAGCGTTTGCTCCCTTCATCAATGCAGGCTTCGCACGGTTCACCGCCGCTTGTTGGCTGGCAACGGCGCGGGCTTAACGCCCCTTACTGATCGAGCATAGCAGAACATCCGGTATCGCTTCGGCAATGGGAATGCCGTGAACTTTGGAAGCTGTTAGCATTCGCATGCCTGTTTGCTCCTCCGCCGGTCGATGGTATCCTTACGTCATGAACCAGCAATTCCGATCTCCTGGGCTTTCTCCCACCACGCAGGCTGCGGAAGGACTGATGCGGCGGCGCTGGACCGTGGCCGAGATCGAGGCAATGGTGCAGACGGGTATCATAGACGAGCACGAGCGCTTCGAACTGATCGGGGGGGAGATCGTTCCGATGAATGCCAAGGGCGCACATCACGAGCGTCTAAAGAACATGCTCATCTATCATTTCGTGAGGACCGCGCCGGATGCGTTCCGCGTTGCATCCGAGACCACCTTTCGTCTGGACGAGGACAGCTTCGTCGAACCCGACTTCATCTTCTTCCGCAAAGCCGACGGCTTGGCCAATCTCAACCCCCGTACCGCGCTGCTCGCCGTCGAAGTTGCGGATTCAAGTCTGAAGTGGGATCTCGGTCGCAAGGCGAGGATTTACGCCAATTTCGGCGTCCCGGAATTGTGGGTCGTCGAGGCGGTGTCGCGTGTTGCGCATGTCCACAGGCGCCCGGCGCTGGAAGGTTATGACGAGATTGTCAAGCTCTCGGAAGACCAGACACTGGTTTCTCAGGCAGTGCCTGGGCTCGCCGTGACGCTCTCCGAACTCGAAGAAATTTAGGCAACTCAAGAAACGGCCCAGGCCGGCTTAGATCGCTGCGGTGTCTCGCCAGACTTATCGGTAAAACCGATACCGGCTTTCTGCTAAATGAATTTGCGAAAGCGCGCCATTCACGTCACTTTGCATACATGGGGCTGAAGTCGCCGCTCATGAGCGACGCCCGTTTATGGGAGACGTGACAATGAAGCGAATTCTCAAGTCCTGTACGGCTTTGGCGCTGGCGCTCTCCGCAAGCGGCCAGGCGGTCGCGCAAGTCAAGGAAATTGGTGCCGGCGAGGGTCAAGTCAACATCATCGCCTGGGCCGGCTACATCGAGCGCGGCGAGACCGACAAGAACTACGACTGGGTCACGGATTTCGAGAAGGCGACCTCCTGCAAGGTCAACGTGAAGACCGCCGCCACCTCCGACGAGATGGTCGCGCTGATGAACGAGGGCGGATACGACCTCGTGACCGCTTCGGGCGATGCCTCGCTGCGCCTCATCGCCGGCAAGCGCGTCCAGCCGGTCAACATCGACCTGATCAAAAGCTGGTCGACGGTCGACGACCGCCTGAAGGATGCGCCCTGGTTCACCGTCGACGGCGCGCATTACGGCGTTCCCTACCAGTGGGGGCCGAACGTGCTGATGTACAACACGACGGTGTTCAAGGAAGCGCCGAAGAGCTGGAACGTCGTCTTCGAGGAAATGAACCTGCCCGACGGCAAGTCCAACAAGGGCCGTGTGCAAGCCTATGACGGGCCGATCCACGTCGCCGACGCCGCCAACTACCTGATATCAGCCAAGCCCGACCTCGGCATCAAGGATCCCTACGAGCTCAACGAGGACCAGTACAAGGCGGCCCTCGACCTGTTGCGGACCCAGCGCACGCTGGTCGGCCGCTACTGGCACGACGCCATGATCCAGATCGACGACTTCAAGACGGAAGGCGTCGTGGCGTCCGGTTCGTGGCCGTTCCAGGTCAATCTGCTCGCGGCCGAGAAGCAGCCTGTCGCTTCGACAATTCCGCAGGAGGGCGCAACCGGCTGGGCGGACACGACGATGATGGCCACCGACGCGGCCAACCCCAATTGCGCCTATATGTGGATGGAGCATTCGCTGTCGCCGAAGGTGCAGGGCGACCTCGCCGCCTGGTTCGGCTCGAACCCGGCGGTCCCCGCCGCCTGCAAGGGCAATGCGCTGCTGACAGACGAAGGCTGCAAGACCAATGGCTTCGAGGATTTCCAGAAGATAAAATTCTGGAAGACGCCGGTGAGCAAATGCGCCACGCAGAACGACCAGTGCGTGCCCTATTACCGCTGGGTGTCGGATTACATCGGCGTGATTGGGGGACGGTGAGCGGTGCTTACCCTCCCCTTGAGGGGGAGGGTCGGACCGTAGGTCCGGGGTGGGGTGAACAGCGCCGTCACCCCCACCCCCGCCTTCGGCGCGACCTCCCCCCTCAAGGGGGAGGTAGGCCGTCGCGATGCCAGTGATTGGTGCTCAGTTCCGCGCGCGCTCAGATCGTTGCAATGACCCCAGCCGTCTCCTTCAAAAAAGTCTCCCGCCATTTCGGCAGCGTGCGCGCCGTCGATGCGGTCGACCTCGATATCGTGGCGGGCGAGTTCTTCGCCATGCTCGGCCCGTCGGGTTCGGGCAAGACCACTTGCCTAAGGCTGATCGCCGGCTTCGAGCAGCCGACCGGCGGGGCCATCGAGATTTTCGGTGAACGCGCCGACGGTGTTCCGCCCTACCGGCGCAACGTCAACACCGTCTTCCAGGACTACGCGCTGTTTCCACATCTCAACGTGCTCGACAACGTCGCCTACGGCCTGATGGTCAAGGGCATCGGCAAGCCGGAGCGCCAAAAGGCGGCGGAGGAGGCACTCGCCCTCGTCCGCTTGCCCGGCTACGGCGCGCGAAAACCCGGCCAGCTTTCCGGCGGCCAGCGCCAGCGTGTGGCGCTTGCCCGTGCGCTTGTCAACCGGCCGAAAGTGCTGTTGCTCGATGAGCCGCTCGGCGCGCTTGACTTGAAGCTGCGCGAGAACATGCAGGAGGAGTTGAAGACCCTGCAGAAGGCGTTGGGCATCACCTTCGTCTTCGTCACCCACGACCAGGGCGAAGCGCTGTCGATGGCAGATCGCGTCGCCGTCTTCAACGACGGCAGGATCATGCAGATCGGCTCGCCGCAGGAGATCTACCAGAAGCCGCGCTCGCGTTTCGTCGCCGATTTCGTCGGCTCGTCGAATGTGCTGCCGCCGGATTTCGTCCAGCGCTGGTCGGGGCAGAACCGCTGGGGCAGTCTCAGGCCGGAGTCGATCCGCATCGCGCGCCAAGCGGCCGGCGAGGGTGTTCCTGCCCGCGTCGTCGCCATGAACTATCTCGGCAGCGCGACACGGCTGGCGCTCGATGTCGAAGGTTTTCGCCTGCACGCCATAGTGCCAGCAGGTTCGTCCTTGCCGGAGACCGGCGACGCGGTGATGCTCACCTTCAACCGCGAGCACCTGCATGTGATGGACGAGCCGGCATGAGCGTCGGGACGGTCATGCCTGTTGTACCGGCGCCGACCATCCTGCCGCGCAAGGGTGGCTGGGCCGGCGCGCTGTCCGACACTCTGTGGCGCAATCCGGGGCTGCTTCTGCTCATCATGCTGGCGCCGCCGCTTCTGTGGCTCGGCATCGTCTATCTCGGCTCGCTGTTCGCGCTGCTGATCCAGAGTTTCTTCTCGATCGACGAATTCTCCGGGATGATCAACCGGAAATTCACGCTGAAGACCTATGGCGACCTGCTGCAGGCGACCAACATCGACATCATCGTCCGTACGGTGACGATGGCAGCCCTGGTGACGCTGGCTTCCGCTGCCATCGCCTTTCCCATCGCCTACTTCGCCGCCCGTTACGCGCGCGGCAAATGGAAGGCGCTGTTCTATCTCGGCGTCATGCTGCCGCTGTGGTCGAGCTATCTGGTCAAGGTCTATGCGTGGAAGCTGATCCTCGCCAAGGAAGGCATTCTGGGCTGGCTGTTCGCCAAGCTGCATCTGACCTCAGTGCTCGACGCGTGGCTGTCGCTGCCTATTGTCGGCGGCAATTCCTTGTCGGTCAGTTGGACCGGCACTTTCATCGTCTTCGTCTATGTCTGGCTGCCCTTTATGATCCTGCCGGTGCAGGCGGCATTGGAGCGCGTGCCGGTCAACCTCACCGAAGCCTCGTCCGACCTCGGGGCATCGCCCGGACAGACCTTTCGCAACGTGATCTTCCCGCTGGCGCTGCCGGGCATCGTCGCCGGCTCGATCTTCACCTTCTCGCTGACGCTTGGCGACTACATCATCCCGCAGATCGTCGGTACGTCGCGGCTGTTCATCGGCCAGGCCGTCTACGCCCACCAGGGAACCGCCGGCAACATCCCGCTCGCCGCCGCCTTCACCGTGGTGCCGGTGGTCATCATGGGATTTTATCTGTGGGGCGCCAAGCGCATGGGGGCGTTCGATGCGCTCTGACCGAGGCAACACCGCCCCCCTTGCGCTGAAGATCGCTGCGGCAGCAGGACTGCTGTTCCTGCACCTGCCGATCCTGCTGATCTTCGTCTACGCTTTCACGACGGAGGAGAAGAGCTACCAGTGGCCGCCGCCGGGGCTGACCACGCAGTGGTTCGCCGCCGCCTGGAACCGGCCGGATGTCTGGGAGGCGCTGGCGCTCTCGGTCAAGGTCGCGTCGATCTCGACGCTGATCGCCCTGACCCTCGGTACGCTGTGCGCCGCCGCCGTCAGCAGGACGAAATTCTTCGGTCGCGAGGCGATCTCGCTGCTGGTCATCCTGCCGATCGCGCTGCCCGGCATCATCACCGGCATATCGCTGCGCTCCGCCTTCAGCCTGATGGAGATACCCTTCTCCACCTGGACCATCGTGCTCGGCCACGCCACCTTCTGCGTGGTCGTCGTCTACAACAACGCGGTGGCGCGCTTCCGCCGCACATCGGGATCGATGATCGAGGCGTCGATGGACCTCGGCGCGGATGGTTTCCAGACGTTCCGCTACGTGGTGCTGCCCAACATCGGCACGGCGCTGCTGGCGGGCGGCATGCTCGCCTTCGCGCTCAGCTTCGATGAGGTGATCGTTACCACGTTTACCGCCGGCCAGCAGCAGACACTGCCGATCTGGATGCTGGAGGAACTGGTGCGCCCGCGCCAGCGGCCAGTGACCAACGTCGTCGCCATGGTCGTGGTGCTGGTCACCGCGCTGCCGATCCTTCTTGCCTATTACCTGACGAAGGACGGGGATCAGATCGCTGGGGCGGGAAAATGAAAAAGAGAGCGAATAGCGAATAGGGAGTAGCGAATAGGGAAAATGCTGCGGTGGGAAACGGGCGCTTCACAGATGATCAGCCCGCTATTCGCAACTCCCTATTCGCTATTCGCCCAGCACAAAGGGAGACACATCCATGCTGACCGACATGCTGATCGGGGCGCGTTTCGAAAAAGGCACCGAGACCGAGGAGCCGATCTTCAATCCACGGACTGGGGAAACGGTGCTCAATCTGCCTGAAGCGAACCAGGCGCAGATCGACGCGGCGGTCGCCGCCGCCGAAAAAGCCTTTGCGACATGGTCGCGGACGACGCCGGGGCAGCGTTCCGGCTACCTGCTCAAGATCGCCGAGCGTATCGAGGCCGAGGCCGAGGAATTCGCCAGGCTGGAGGCGCTTAACTGCGGCAAGCCGATCAACGCGGTGCTCAACGACGAGATCCCGGCGATCGTCGACTGCTACCGTTTCTTCGCCGGCGCGGTGCGCACCATGCCGGGGGTCGTGGCGGGCGAATATCTGCCCGGCTTCACCTCCATGGTCCGCCGCGACGCCATCGGCATCGTCGCCTCCATCGCCCCGTGGAACTATCCTCTGATGATGATGGCCTGGAAGCTGGCACCGGCGATCGGCGGCGGCAACACGGTGGTGTTCAAGCCGTCCGAGCAGACGCCGTTGACGGCGCTGAAACTCGCCAAGATCCTCGCTAATGTCCTGCCGGAGGGCGTGGTCAATGTCGTGCTCGGGCGCGGCGAGAGCGTCGGCAACGCGCTGATCAACCATCCGAAAATCAACATGATCTCGATCACCGGCGACGTGGCCACCGGCAAGAAGGTGCTGCAGGCGGCCGCCAAGTCGGTCAAGCGCACGCATCTGGAGCTTGGCGGCAAGGCGCCGGTCATCGTCTTCGACGACGCCGACATCGATGCCGTCGTCGCTGGCTTGCGCGCCTTCGGCTACTACAATGCCGGGCAGGACTGCACCGCCGCCTGCCGCATCTATGCCGGCAAGAAGGTCTACGAAAAGCTCGTCGCCGATCTGTCCTCGGCCGTCTCGACCATCCGCTACGACAAGCCCGATGACACCGAGAACGAGATCGGGCCGCTGATCTCGAAACGCCAGCGCGATCGCGTCGCCTCCTTCGTCGAGCGGGCCTCCGAGTTGAAGCACATCGACATCACCACCGGCGGCAAGCCGGGAGAGGGCGGCGGATATTATTATCAGCCGACCGTGGTTGCCGGCGCGCTGCAGGAAGACGAGATCGTGCGGCGCGAGGTGTTCGGCCCGGTCGTCTCGGTCACACGCTTCTCCGATGTCGACGAGGCGGTTAACTGGGCGAACGACAGCGACTACGGCCTCGCTTCCTCGGTGTGGACGAAGGACGTGTCGCGCGCCATGGCAACCGCGGCGCGCCTGCAATATGGCTGCACCTGGATCAACACGCATTTCATGCTGACCAACGAGATGCCGCATGGCGGCGTAAAGCAGTCCGGCTACGGCAAGGACATGTCGCTCTACGCGCTGGAGGATTATACCGCCGTCCGCCATGTGATGGTCGCGCACGGTTAGTGCTTGGCCTCTCCGTGTTGGGGAGGCCTGATTGCCGGAGTATCAACAGGAGGAGATACGCACATGCATCGCCGCCATTTCATGACAGCCGCCGCAATGGCTTCGGCATTTCTTGTCACTGCGCCAGTCTTCGCCGACGACAGCCCAAAGGCTGTCGTGGAAGCCTATGTCTCAGGCTGGAACGCGCATGACTCCGCCAAGGCCGCAGGCTATTTCGCTGACGACGTCGTCTATTACGACGCCTCCGTCGGCAAGCCGGCGCAGGGCATGGCCGAGGCCAAGGGCGTCATCGACGGTTTTCTCGCCGCCGCGCCCGACGCCGCCTGGACGATCAAGGGCGCGCCCGTCGCCGAGGGCGACCGGGTGTCGTTCGAGTGGGAGTTCTCCGGAACCAACACAGGCGACTGGTCCGATGGCACCAAGGCGACCGGCAAGAAATTCTCCTTCACCGGCGCCTCGATGTTCACGGTCAAGGGCGGCAAGATCGTCAGCCAGAGCGACTACTACGACGCGTTGGGCTTTTACAAGCAACTCGGCCTGATGTAGTTTTCGCCTCCGGGCTGAGCTTTCGCCAATGGCAGGTCGCCCATGGGCTTCCTGTTGGCGGCATAGTATGGTCCTTCCAGGCCGTCCGGGGCGGCTCCATGGAGGGCTGCATGCAGACTGTCAACGATCACCAAGCATGGAGCGTCGGCGGTTTCCCGCTGCTTTTCCTGTGGCTTGCATTGATGGGGGCGGCCGCACTTCTGCTGTGGCCCTTGATCATTCCGATCGCCATCATCGGTGTGCTGTTTGCCAGCGGCTTTACCATCATTCAGCCGAACGAGGCGCGCGTCGTCACCTTCTTTGGGCGCTACATGGGAACGCTGCGCAAGAACGGTTTTCTCTACACGATCCCGTTCAGCTCCAAGACGCGCGTGCCGCTGAAGCTGATCAACTTCGTCACCGACCAGTTGAAGGTCAATGACCGCAACGGCAATCCGATCGAGATCGGCGCCGTCGTCGTCTGGCGGGTGACCGACGCAGCCCAGGCCACCTTCAATGTCGACGACTACAAGACCTTCGTCGCCAACCAGAGCGACATCGCCATCCGGGCTCTGGCCGCCCATTATCCCTATGATTCCGAGACGGAGAGTTCGCTGCGCGGCAATATCGACGACGTCGCCGCACAATTGCAGGCTACGCTGCAGGTCAAACTTGCCATCGCCGGCATTCATGTCGAGGAGACGCGGCTCAGCCATCTCGCCTATGCCTCTGAGATCGCAGGGGCCATGCTCAAGCGCCAGCAGGCGGTGGCGATCTTCCAGGCGCGCCGCTACATGGTCGAGAATGCGCTGGCCATCATCGACGAGGTGATGCTGCACTTCGACAAGCAGGAAGGCGTCGCCATTTCCAACGACAAGAAGGCGGACCTGATCAACAGCCTGCTGGTCGTCATGACCTCGGAAAAAGAGTCCAATCCGGTCATCAATGTCGGCCGCTGACCTGCTGGCGTAGCACGCTCCCGACGGCTTAAGCTCTTGTGAGGACATGTGGCGGCAACGCTCGCGCGCGTCGCCGCTCTGTTTTCGACGGCATGGCATGCCGGCCATCATTTCCCATGCTGGCCTCGCGCAGCCAATGTAACGGCTGTGTAACGTCTGGAGACGAATGGATACATTCGCCTCCTCGCCGGCGGCATGAGCCGGACGGCATTCCCTCCTATTCCTTCGATCGCCGGTTCGGTTCATCCGAACTGCGATTGTATTGGAAAATAAGAAGGAACGGGAATGCCGAGCTATACGGGCAATAATTCCGACAACACGATTGTCGGATCAGGAATAGGCGACTCGATATACGGATATGGCGGCGCCGACAATCTGAAGGGTGGTGACGGCGACGATTACATCTATGGCGGATTCAGCAACAGTACTGTCGATAACAGCGCCGATACGCTGGATGGCGGCGACGGCAACGACTATCTCTATGGCGAGGAAGGCAATGACATCCTGCTCGGCGGCGACGGCGACGACAGCTTGTACGGCGAGGACGGCAACGACAATCTGAACGGCGGCAGCGGCGCCGACTACCTGTACAGCGGCAACGGAACCGACAAGCTGGTCGGCGGGAGCGGCGACGACCGCATCTTCGCCGCGCTCGGCCGCAAGATCATCGATGGCGGCAGCGGCTTCGACCAGCTCGACTTCGATCGTTCGACCAGCACGACCGCGCATGTCTTCGCCCTCAACGGCGCGAGCAATGACAACACCACCACGACCGGCATCGAGGAACTCGTCTATCGCGCGGGTTCGGCCGGCGACACCATCTCCGGCGCCGATGGCGACGACGTCATCTACGGCAATGACGGCAACGACACCCTGCGCGGCTATGGCGGCGACGACGATCTCATGGGCGGCGCCGGCGCCGACAAGCTCTATGGCGGCGAAAGCCGCGACCAGCTCTATGGCGGTTCTGAAGCCGATACGCTGTATGGCGACGACGGCAACGACACGCTCTATGGCGGCTTCGGCAATACGACCACGGAGAACAGCAACGATCGCCTTTTCGGCGGCGAGGGCGACGATACGCTCTATGGCGAGGAAGGAAACGACAGGCTCGACGGCGGTGGCGGCAACGACACGCTCTATGGCGAGGCGGGAGACGACACGCTGATCGGCGGCAACGGCAACGACCACATCTATTCCGACCTCGGCGTGGACGTCATCAGCGGTGGCGAGGGTGACGACAGCATCTACGCCACCAACGGCAAGAAGACCATCGATGGCGGAACCGGTTTCGACTATCTTGAGATCGACCGTTCGGGCCAGTCGGACGCACAGGTGTTCAGACTGAACGGTGCTGCCGGCAACGATGGCAGCACCGCCGTCAACATCGAGCAGATGCACTACAGGGCCGGCGCCGGCGCCGACCTGATCGCCGGTGGCGCGGGCATCGACACCATCTATGGAAATGCCGGAAACGACCAGCTCGCCGGCTACGACGGCAACGACACGCTGCACGGCGATGCGGGCATCGACAAGCTGAATGGCGGCGAAGGCAACGACTATCTCTATGGCGATGCTGACGCCGACACGCTGATCGGCGGTGAAGGCAACGACGTCCTGTACGGCGGTTTCGGCAACTCCACCGCGGAACTGAGCGACGACGTGCTCTACGGGCTCGAAGGCAATGATTACCTGTATGGCGAAGAGGGCAACGACACGCTGGATGGCGGAACCGGCAACGACAACCTTAACGGAGAGGCGGGCGACGATACGTTGCTCGGCGGCAACGGCAACGACACAATGACCGGCGGCGTCGGCACGGACATCTTGCGGGGCGGCAACGGCAACGACAATCTGCAAGGCGAGGACGGCATCGATTATCTCTATGGCGGGCTCGGCAACGACATGCTGAATGGCGGCGCCGATGTCGACCGGTTCGTTTTCGACACGGCGCTGGACGCGGTGGCGAATGTCGACACCATCGTCGGTTTCTCCGTGGCGCAGGATCAGATCAGGCTGGAAAATGCGATCTTCACGGCGCTGACGACGGGCGGGACGCTGGCCGCGTCGGCTTTCGCTGCCAACCTGACCGGCGCTGCCGCCGACGCCAGCGACCGCATCATCTACGAGACCGACACCGGCAAGCTGTTCTACGACGCGGACGGCAGCGGCGCTGGCCTGGCGGTGCACTTCGCCACGCTGGATTCGGGACTGGCGCTCGGCAACACCAGTTTCTTCATCTACTGACGAGGCCGACGGTCGGTGCCGGGGGGGCACCGGCCAAGCCAGAGGCGCCGGCCGCATCCGCATGCGGCCGGCACCTCTTTTTGATGAGGTCCTGATGTCTACGGCCCTGGTGGCTGCCTTCAGCCGCACACCAGCCCTTCGGGGCCGCCGCTTCTTCATCTGCGAGTAGGGGAAGCCAAGCTGGAGAAGCGCGGGCATCGCGGCAGCATATTCCTCTGCCCGTATAAGGCAGATAGGTAGTCCAAAGGGCCGGAGTGGTGGTGCCTTGGCATCAAAGCTGACGCCCTTGGGTATAATCTGTCGCGCAAGGAAGCTTTGCTTTTTAGGTGCTTGACGGAAAAGCGCAGGGGCCGGGTAGATATTCGAAGCGACTGTGCCTTGTTCCCGTCATAACTTTCGGCAATAAAACGCCAGCTCAGAAGTACGTGGGCCTCGAAAGAGGCAGTTCATCCGGCCTGGGCTCTGAAAGTGCGACAACGTCGCCGACAGGGCTTGTGCGTCTATCGTCCGGGTGAACGAACATGGTTGGATTCTAGTCAGCCTCATTCGTCTCAGCGTCCGCTCAAACAGGCGGGCGTTTTCCTGCGATTGGCATGCATTTCGCTCCTGGCGGGGGGCTCGGCGTCACGTGTCGCGTTGAAGCAGGCGCATATCCGCGCCGGCACAACCGAGGAGACGAAGAATGCCGACCTTTAACGGAAATGACGATCCTAACACCATCGTTGGCTCGCCGATAGGCGACTACATCTATGGACGCGGCGGCGCCGACAAGCTTTACGGCGGCGACGGCGACGACATCATCTATGGCGGATATGGAAACACCACCATCGAGCCGAGCAACGATACGATAAGTGGCGGTGACGGCAACGATGTTCTCTATGGCGAGGAAGGAAACGATTCCCTCGCCGGCGGCGACGGCGACGACACGCTCTATGGCGAGGACGGCAACGACAAACTGAACGGTGGCGTCGGCTCCGACAACCTCTATTCCGGCATCGGTACGGACATCCTGACCGGCGGTACCGGAGACGACAATTTCTACGCGGGGCTCGGCAAGAAGACGATCAACGGCGGCAGCGGTTTCGACACGCTCGATTTCGACCGCACGACGAGCGTGACCGGCCATGTGTTTGCCCTGAACGGCGGGGCCGGCAGCGACGGCAGCAGCAGCGTCGACGTCGAGCGGCTGATCTACCGTGCTGGAGGCGGTGCCGACGACATTTCCGGCGCCGCGGGCGACGACGTCCTCTATGGCAATGGCGGCAACGACACCCTGAAAGGCTACGAGGGCGCCGACAACATCCAGGGCGGGGACGGCACCGACACCGGTTACGGTGGCGGCAGCAACGACTATCTCTACGGCGGCGCTGGCGCCGACAAACTGTTCGGCCAGGACGGCAACGACCTTCTGTACGGGGGCCTCGGCAACTCGACGGTCGAGACCGGCGACGATCGGCTTTATGGCGGCGAGGGCAACGATACGCTCTACGGTGAAGAGGGCAACGACATCCTCGACGGCGGCGGCGGCGACGACAATGTGTACGGCGAATCCGGCAACGACAACATGCTGGGTGGAACCGGCAATGATTATCTCTACGGCGACACCGGCGTCGATGTGATGAACGGCGGCGACGGCGACGACCGCATCTACGGCACGATCAACAAGAAGACGATCGACGGCGGCACGGGCTTCGACTATCTGGAACTCGACCGCAGCGCCACATCCGCGGCACAGGTTTTCAAGCTCAACGGCGCGGCCGGCAATGACGGCAGCACGGCGGTCAACATCGAGCAGATGCTCTATCGGGCCGGCGCCGGCGCCGACACGATCTACGGCGGCGACGGGAGTGACACGATCTTCGGCAACGCCGGTAATGACCAGCTCGCCGGAGCCGGGGGTTCGGACAGCCTCCGAGGCGAGGTCGGCAACGACAAGCTGAACGGCGGCGAAGGTGCCGATTACTTGTATGGCGGCGTCGAGGTCGACACCCTCATCGGCGGGGAAGGCAATGATGTCCTCTACGGCGGCGACGGGAATTCGACCGTCGATTTCAGCGACGACAGTCTCTACGGCCAGGACGGCAACGACACGCTGTATGGCGAGGAGGGCAACGACACGCTGGACGGCGGCACGGGCAACGACAATCTGCAGGGTGAGTCCGGCAATGACGAACTGCTCGGCGGAAACGGCAACGACTATCTCTACGGCGGCGCCGACAGCGACATCCTTCAGGGCGGCAGCGGCAACGACAGTCTGCAGGGCGAGGATGGGGTCGACTATCTCTACGGCGGGCTCGGCAACGACACGCTGAATGGTGGTACCGGCACGGATCGGTTCCAGTTCAATACGGCGCTCGATTCCGTGTCGAATGTCGATACGGTCTCCGGCTTCGTCGTAGGTGAGGATCAAATCCGCCTGGAGAATGCGATCTTCACCGCGCTGACGACGACGGGAGCACTGGCCGCCGGCTTTTTCCGGGCAAATACGACCGGGGCCGCGCAGGATGCCAACGACCACATCATCTACGAGACGGATACCGGTTATCTCTACTACGACAGCGATGGGACCGGCGCCGCGGATGCAGTTCAGTTCGCGTCCCTGACGGCAAATCTGGCGCTGACCAACGCCAGTTTCCTTGTCTACTGAGCAGTCGATTGCGGCCGGCGCCAAGGCGCCGGCCGCGTCCTCCTGCGGCAGTCGGAGGCTGGATCGCGCTGCAAAAACGCCTGTATTTCACACCGTTGGCATCTGGTCGGACCAGATTTTTCACGTTAGGCTCCGCCCCAAATTATGAGGGGAGGACACCATGAAAATCGGCTTCTGCATGTTCCTTTGGACGAGCAACGTCACGGGAAAACACGAGAAATTATTGAGGGATATCAAGGCGACCGGCTATGACGGCGTCGAGATCCCGATCTTCGAGGGCACGCCGGACGATTACAAGCGCCTCGGCGACCTGCTGGACAGGATCGGCCTGGAACGCACCTCGGTGACCGCCATGGGCGACCCTGCGCTGAACCTGATCGGCGACGCGGCGGCGCGCAAGGCCGGCATCAAATACATGAAATGGGCGATCGACTGCGCCCATGCGCTGGGGGCGGACAAGATCTCGGGGCCGATGCATTCGACGCTCGGGCATTTCTCCGGCGTGGGACCGACGAGGGCGGAGAAGAAGCGCTCGGTGTCGTCGCAGCGTGCCATCGGCGACTACGCCGCGACCAGGAACGTCACGGTGGGACTAGAGGCGCTGAACCGCTTCGAATGCTATCTTTTCAACACGATGGACGATCTCTGCGCACATCTCGACGAGGTCGACCATCCGCACGTCAAGGCGATGTACGACACGTTCCATTGCAACATCGAGGAGCAGGACCCGATCGGCGCCTTCACGAAGAGCCTGCGGCATATCGTGCATGTTCATATCTCGGAAAACGACCGTGGCGTGCCGGGGCGCGGCAACATCCCGTGGAAGAAGACGTTTTCGGCGATCCGCGACAGCGGCTATGACGGCTGGCTGACGATCGAGGCGTTCGGGCGCGGGCTCAAGGATCTGGCAGCGGCGACAAAGGTTTGGCGGGATTTCGCCGAGACGCCGCAAGCCGTCTACAAGGAAGGTTTCGTCCACATCCGCGACCATTGGAAGAAGGCCGGCAAGAAGTAGAAAATGTCCGCGGCGTGCGTCTTTCGAGGCTTGCCCGCATAAGTTTATTGTGAATTTGCAAAGGTTTGCGGGCTCGCACCTCAAGATGAGGACGGGCGTTGCCGCGTTGCGACACTCCTGCGACCGGTGGTCTCGCCCGGTGAACATAGCGTAACCGACGCACCTTGAGGTGCCGTCTTGCCCGGGCGGGCTTCGACGTCCTATCTGCGGGGCGATCATTTCCTCGCGGATGGAGTTTCACCTTGGCGCTCAGGCTCAACATCGTCATCGGCAGCACGCGGCCGGGCCGCATCGGTCCGAAAGTCGCGACCTGGTTTCACGAATTTGCCAAGGAAAACAGTAAGTTCGACGCCGTTCTGGTCGATCTCGCCGACTTCGAGCTTCCGGTCTACGACGAGCCCAAGCATCCGCGCCTGCAGCAATACGAGCATGCCCATACGAAACGCTGGGCGGAGAGCGTGGCTGGTGCCGATGCGTTCGTTTTCGTGACGCCGGAATACAATTATTTCGCACCGCCGGCCCTGGTAAACGCGGTGACCTACCTGTCCAAGGAATGGGCCTACAAGCCGGCCGGGCTTGTGAGCTATGGCGGGGTCTCCGGTGGGCTGCGGGCGGCGCAGTCCGAGAAGCTTCTGTTGACCACCTTGAAGGTCATGCCGATCCCGGAAGGCGTGCCGATTCAGATGGTTAATCAGTATGTCGGCGAGGACGGCGTGTTCCGCCCGAGCGAACAGATCGCATCGGGAGCCAAGACGATGCTCGACGAACTGCATCGCTGGGCCGAGGCGTTGCAGCCTATGCGGGGCTAGGCGCGGGAGCGCGTGAAGACCGTAATATCTCTTCTTCTCAATGTCTTATGGTGAATGCGCCGCTTCGAGGCGGCGATTCGCTTCACAAAACCGCTTCCAGACCCGCCGCGCGGCCATCATTTGACCGCTTCCGTGTTGAATCGGCTTCCAATCGCTTCACGCCACGCTACACCTGATCGACACACGGAAAGGTAATCTGGTCGGACCAGTTCGGTGAAATCGACGAGTGAGTTGTTGTTCAATCCGGATGGACTGCCGTGCCGGCAGGCGGTCGCCTATGCCGCCGGTTTCTCCGCAGGCGCCGGACGCCGGATCTTCGCGGCGGCTTCCTTGACGATCGGCAGCAGGCCCTCTCCGCCGGCGTCGTACACTTCGAAGAAATGACGCCGCATGCGCGGTTCCCAGAATTTGTTGATGTGCTCGGCCGTGCCGGCGACGCCTTCGTCATGCGGTTTGGACAGGAAGAACGTTCCGATCTGGTTGGCCATGCGCACGATTCTCTCGATGCCCGTGGTCGTATGGGTTTCGTCATGCGACATGTCTAGCGGCTCCGGCTGAAACCCGTCCGGGGTGTGTGAAGATATCGAAGTCCTCGCCGCGAACCAGCGCGACCAAGGTCATGCCGGCCTCTTCCGCCGTGCGGATGGCGAGCGCGGTGGGGGCGGAAACGGCGATGATGAAGGAAGCGCCGATGGAAGCGGTCTTCTGCACCATCTCGACGGAGACGCGGGAGGTCACGACGACGGCGCCGGCTGCTCCATTGACGCCGGCCTTCGCCAGCGCGCCGGCGAGTTTATCGAGCGCGTTGTGGCGGCCGACATCCTCGCGCGCGGCGACGATGCCTTTTCCGGGGATGTAAAAACCGGCGGCGTGAACCGCGCCGGTCTCGGCATGCAGCGGCTGGACTTTCGACAGCAATTTTACCGAGCCGACGATGTCGTCCGGCAGAAGCGTGAGCGGCGACTTGTCGACGTGGTCGGCCGACCGCATGGCTTCATCGATCGATTCGATGCCGCAGAGCCCGCAGCCGACCGGGCCGGCAAGGCGGCGGCGGCGCGCCTGGAAGCGGGTGTTGGCGGTGTCCTTCAGCCGGATCTGGATATCGACGCCGGCGCCGAGATCTTCGACCTCGATGGATTCGATCTCTTTCGGTTTGGAGATGATGCCTTCCGTCAGCGAGAAGCCGAGGGCGAAATCGTCGAAGTCGGCGGGCGACGCCATCATCACGGCATGCGTCGTGCCGGCATAGGACAGCGCCACAGGCGTTTCTTCCGGCACCATGCGGCTGGCGGCGGATGTTCCGGACGCGCGCCGGGCGATGCGGGTGGTGGAAGTGACGGGAGGGCGGGTCATGGGTACGACCCATACAGGAAGTGTGGGAACTCCACGTTACCCCCCTCTGTCCTGCCGGACATCTCCCCCGCAAGGGGGGAGATTGGCAGCTTCGTTGCCAGCGCGTCTTCAACACCGTCGGCCATTGGCGAAAGCCATGCGGCCATGGCGATCTCCCCCCTCGTGGGGGAGATGTCCGGCAGGACAGAGGAGGGCGCGAAGGAATGCGGCGGTCGCATTTCTTTATGGTATCCGGTTACTCAGCCGCCTCCAGATGCCCCTCGATGCGGCGCGAGCGGCGGGAGAGTTCGTCGTACTCTTCCTGCCAGCGGCTGGGGCCGTTGGAGGGTGAGACCTGCACGGCGGTCACCTTGTATTCCGGGCAGTTGGTGGCCCAGTCGGAGAAATCGGTGGTGATGACGTTGGCCTGCGTGTCGGGGTGGTGGAAGGTCGTGTAGACGACGCCGGGCGACACGCGGTCGGTGATCAGGGCGCGCAACGTCGTCTCGCCGGCGCGGCTCTTCAGCCTGACCCAGTCGCCGTCGCGCAGGCCACGATTCTCGGCGTCGTGCGGGTGGATCTCCAGCCGGTCTTCCGAGTGCCACATCACATTGTCGGTGCGCCTGGTCTGCGCGCCGACATTATACTGGCTGAGGATGCGTCCGGTGGTCAGAAGCAGCGGGAAGCGCGGGCCGGTCTTTTCGTCGGTCGCCACATATTCGGTGCGGATGAACTTGCCCTTGCCGCGCACGAAGCCGTCGACATGCATGATCGGGGTGCCGAGAGGCGCTTTCTCGTTGCACGGCCACGTCACCGAGCCCTCCCGGTCGAGCAGGTCGTAGCTGACGCCGGCAAAGCTCGGCGTGGTCGCCGCCACCTCGTCCATGATCTCGGACGGATGCGCATAATTCCAGGAAAGCCCCATCGCCTGCGCAAGCTTCTGCGTCACTTCCCAGTCGCCAAAGCCGTTCTTCGGCGCCATCACTTTTCGCACGCGATTTATCCGCCGTTCCGCATTGGTGAAGGTGCCGTCCTTCTCGAGGAAGGAGGAGCCCGGCAGGAAGACGTGGGCGTAGTTGGCGGTCTCGTTGAGGAACAGGTCGTGGACGACGACGCATTCCATGGCGGCGAGGCCAGCCGAGACGTGCTTGGTGTCGGGGTCGGACTGAAGGATGTCCTCGCCCTGGATGTAGATGCCCTTGAACGTGCCTTCGACGGCGGCGTCCAGCATGTTGGGGATGCGCAGGCCGGGCTCGTTGTCGAGCTTCACGCCCCACAGATTGTCATAGATGTCGCGCACCGCATCGCCGGAGATGTGGCGGTAGCCCGGAAGCTCGTGCGGGAAGGAACCCATGTCGCAGGCGCCTTGCACATTGTTCTGGCCGCGCAGCGGGTTCACGCCGACGCCGCGCCGGCCGATATTGCCGGTGAGCATGGCGAGGTTGGCGATGGCGATGACGGTGGTCGATCCCTGACTGTGCTCGGTGACACCGAGGCCGTAATAGATCGCGCCGTTGCCGCCCCTCGCATAGAGCCGCGCGGCGCCGCGGATTTCCTCCGCCGGCACGCTGGAGAGTTTTTCGACCTCTTCCGGGCTATGACGCTCCTCGGCGACGAAGGCGGCATAATCCTCGAACTCCGACCAGTCGCAGCGCTCGCGGATGAATTTTTCGTCGAACAGGCCTTCGGTGACGATGACATGCGCCAGCGACGTGACCACGGCGACGTTGGTGCCGGGCTTCAGCGGCAGGTGGTGCTCCGCCTCGATATGCGCCGACTTGACCATCTCGGTGCGACGCGGGTCGATGACGATCAGCTTGGCGCCCTGGCGCAGCCGCTTCTTCATGCGCGACGCGAACACCGGATGCGCCGAGGCCGGATTGGCGCCGATGACCATGACGACGTCGGTGTCTTCCACCGAGTCAAAATCCTGGGTGCCGGCGGAAGTGCCATACGTCTGGCCAAGGCCGTAGCCGGTCGGCGAGTGGCAGACGCGGGCGCAGGTATCGACATTGTTGTTGGCGAAACCCTGGCGGACCAGTTTCTGAACGAGGTAGGTTTCCTCGTTCGTACAACGGGAAGACGTGATGCCGCCGATGGAACCCCTGCCGTACTGATACTGGATGCGCCGGAACTCTTTTGCCGTATAGGCGAGCGCCTCTTCCCAGCTCACTTCGCGCCATGGATCCGAGATCTTCTCGCGGATCATCGGGTTGAGGATGCGCTCCTTGTGGGTGGCGTAACCGTAGGCGAAACGTCCCTTGACGCAGGAATGGCCGCGATTGGCCTTGCCGTCCTTCCACGGCACCATGCGCACGAGCTCGTCGCCGCGCATCTCGGCCTTGAACGAGCAGCCTACGCCGCAATAGGCGCAGGTGGTGACCACCGAATGCTCGGGCTGGCCGATCTTGATGACGCTCTTTTCGGTGAGCGTCGCGGTGGGGCAGGCCTGCACGCAGGCCCCGCAGGACACGCACTCCGAGTCCAGGAAATGCTGGTGCATGCCGGGCGATACGCGGCTGTCGAAACCGCGGCCCTCGATGGTCAGCGCGAAGGTGCCCTGCACCTCCTCGCAGGCGCGCACGCAGCGCGAGCAGACGATGCATTTCGACGGGTCGTAGGTGAAATACGGGTTTGATTCGTCCTTCGCCATCCAGCGGAAGTTTTCGGCGCCGTCGTTCTTCCTGAAGACGTGGTTGTCGCCCTCGTAGCCGTAGCGCACGTCGCGCAGGCCGACCACGCCGGCCTGGGTCTGCAACTCGCAATCGCCATTGGCCGCGCAGGTGAGGCAGTCGAGCGGGTGGTCGGAGATGTAGAGCTCCATCACGCCCTTGCGGATGGTTTTAAGCCGCTCGGTCTGGGTTTTTACCACCATGCCGGGCATGACCGGGGTGGTGCAGGACGACGGTGTGCCGTTGCGGCCTTCGATCTCGACGAGGCAGAGCCGGCAGGAGCCGAAGGCGTCGACCATGTCGGTGGCGCAGAGTTTTGGAATCGCAATGCCGGCCTCCATCGAGGCCCGCATGATCGACGTGCCTTCCGGCACGGTGACGGTGAAACCGTCGACGCTGAGCGTGACCTGCTTCTCGGATTTCGAGGCGGGCGTGCCGAAGTCGATTTCCTGGATGAGACCCATGGTGGTTCTCCTATTCCGCTGCTTCGGCGACCGCGTGCGGCCGAAAATCTTCGGGGAAATGGTTGATCGCGCTCATCACCGGATAAGGGGTAAAACCCCCGAGAGCGCAAAGCGATCCAAATTTCATCGTGTTGCAGAGGTCGGTGACCAGCTCGATGTTCTTCTGCGGCTCGATGCCGGCGGAAATCCTGTCGATGGTCTCGACGCCGCGCGTCGAGCCGATGCGGCAAGGCGTGCATTTTCCGCAGGATTCGATGGCGCAGAATTCCATGGCGAAGCGCGCCTGCTTCAGCATGTCCGCCGTGTCGTCGAACACGGTGATGCCGGCGTGGCCGATCAGCCCGTCCTTGCCGGCAAAAGCCTCGTAGTCGAACGGCGTGTCGAACAAAGCGCGCGGAAAATAGGCGCCGAGCGGCCCGCCCACCTGCACGGCTTTCACCGGCCTGCCGGTCGCCGTGCCACCGCCAATGTCGTCGACGATCTCGCCCAGCGTCAGGCCGAACGCCGTCTCGAACAGGCCGCCGTGCTTGACGTTGCCGGCGATCTGGATCGGGATGGTGCCACGCGAGCGGCCCATGCCGAAATCCTTGTAGAAGGCCGGACCCTTGTCCATGATGATCGGCACGGAGGCGAGGCTGATGACGTTGTTGATCACCGTCGGCCTGCCGAACAGGCCCTGGATGGCCGGCAGCGGCGGCTTTGCCCGCACCACGCCGCGCTTGCCTTCCAGCGAGTTGAGAAGCGACGTCTCCTCGCCGCAGACATAGGCGCCGGCGCCGACGCGGATTTCTATGTCGAAGGCGTTGGGTGAACCGAGCACGGTGGCGCCGAGCACGCCGCCCTGCCGCGCGACCTCGACGGCACGGCGCATCTTGTCGACCGCATGCGGATATTCGGAGCGGATATAGACGAAACCCTTGGTGGCGCCGGTGGCGATGCCGGCGATCGCCATGCCCTCGATCAGTACGAAGGGGTCGCCCTCCATGATCATCCGGTCGGCAAAGGTGGCGCTGTCGCCCTCGTCGGCGTTGCAGACGATGTATTTGCGGTCGCCGGCGGTATCGAGCACCGTCTTCCACTTGATGCCGGTCGGGAAACCCGCGCCGCCGCGCCCGCGCAGGCCGGAGTCCGTGACGGTCTTGACGATGTCGGCGGGCGTCATCGCCACAGCCTTTTTCAGGCCGGAGAGGCCGCCATTCATGCGGTAGGCGTCGAGCGACAGCGGATCGATGACTCCGCAGCGCGCGAAGGTAAGGCGGGTCTGTTTGGCGAAGAACGGAATCTTGTCGGGCGCGCCCAGCCAGCGCTTGTGGTAGCCGCCGGTCAGCAAGCCGGCATCGAACATCGACTTGACGTCGGACGGCTTTACCGGGCCATAGGCAATGCGGCCCTTCTCGGTCTGGACCTCGACCATCGGCTCGAGGAAGTAGGCGCCGCGCGAGCCGTTGCGCACGATCCGCGCTTCCTTGCCGCGCGCCTTCAGTTCGGCCTGGATCGCCTTGGCGACCTTGTCCGCGCCAAGCGCCAGCGCGCCGGAATCGCCGGGGATGTAGATGACCGGGATCATGAGCGGATCTCCGCGACGATCTCGTCGAGCTTTTCGGCGTCGAGCCGGCCGATGACCTCGCCGTCGAACATCGCCGAGGGGGCGCAAGCGCAAAGCCCGAGGCAATAGACGGGCTCCAGCGTTACCGACCCGTCGGCTGCAGTCTCATGAAAACCGATGCCGAGCAACTGCCGGATCTTTGCCGCGATGGCATCGGAACCCATCGACTGGCAGGCCTCGGCGCGGCAGATCTTCAGCACATGCCGGCCGGCCGGCGCGCGCCGGTAATCGTGGTAGAAGGTGACGACGCCATGCACCTCGGCATTGGAAATGTTGAGCGCCTCGGCGATCACCGGCAGCGACTCGGTCGGCACGAAGCCGAATTCGTCCTGGACGCCGTGCAGGATCGGCAGCAGCGGACCTTCCAGTCCGTTCACGCCCTCAATGACCGCCGCCGTCCTAGCGACGACGTCCGGCGGGGCCTGGGTACTTGCAGGCTGCATCATGATGCAGCGCCCTCCCTGATCGGCTTTTCACGTCGAGACGACGCTAAGCATTTACAAAACCAGACAAAACCGCCGAAATCAATAAAGCGGTCTCGTGGCTTGATAGAAATCATCTATCAAGCGCATCCTGATCAAAGGTAGTTCAGCGCGTGGTGCCGAAGTTGCCCGCCAGCGTCATCGCCTCGCTCAACAGCGCCGAGACCAGCGGCGTATGCGGCTCGCGGCGGGTGGCGACGAGGCCGACGAGATGGCTGGCGTCCGGTTCGACGATTGGAATGGCCCGGATCGGCTCGGCGAAGCCGAAGGTCTCGGCCAGGTTGAGCGGCATGATCGACGACCATTTGCCGGTGCGGATATGCGAGAACAGCACGATCATCGAATTGGATTCCAGCGTCGGCCGCGTCACCGCGCCGGCTTCCGTCAGATGCTGGTCGATGATGCGGCGGTTCTGCATGTCGGGCGTCAGCAGGCAGAGCGGCAGTTTCGCGACCTCGGCCCAGGTGACCTTCTGCCGTTCCGAGAATGGGTTGCCGGCGGCGGTGATCAACTGGTAGCGCTCGGAATAGAGCGGCACGCTGATGACGTTGCCCAGCGGCTCGTTGTCGAGATAGGTGATGCCGGCGTCGATGTCGAAATTGCCGAGCAGCGACAGCACCTCGATGGAGGTCCGCGACAGGATGGAAAACGTCACACCGGGATGTTTTTCGCGGAACGGCGTGGTGAGGTGCGCCACCATGGCGAGCGCCGTCGGGATCGCGGCGATGCGGATGCGCCCCGACAGGCCGTGTCGGGCGGCGCGCATCTCCTCGCGCATGGTGCGAGCGTCGCCGGCGATGCGCCGCGCCCATACCAGCACCTGCTCGCCCTCCGGCGTCAGCCCCTGAAACCGCGAGCCGCGGATGACCAGCATGACGCCGAGCTGGTCCTCCAGCTGCTTGATCGCGGCGGAAAGCGTCGGCTGGGTGATGCCGAGCTCCTCGGCGGCCCGGCCGAAATGCTGGGCTTTTGCGAGCGCGATGAAGAATTCCAGCTTGTCGATCATGCGAAGGCTTTGTAGCCGGAGCCACGGGTGTTCGCCAGCGATGCCGCCTGGATGTGCAGGCAATCGCTTGGAGGGATTGCCTGCGTGGATTCGAGTCCGGCTTGCCGCTTCCTTTCTCCGGCCAAGGCTATGACATTGATTTCCAGCGAGGGACTTTCCGTGCGAAATCAGGGCTTTCAGACCGGTGTGCGCAGATAGGGCCGCATGTCGCGCAACACGCGCGTGCAGCGTCCCATCGATTCCAGCAGCAAATCCGGCCCTCCGACCTGCAGCGGGTAGCGCAGAGCGGTGGCAGCTTTGCGGACTTCCGGATCGTTGCCAGCGTCCTGGACGGATCGGGTGAGCGCCGATTGCACGCCCGACGCCATCCCGCCCGGGCCGAACATGACGATCGGTCCGGTGATCGCCGTGCGCAGACCTTGTCCGACTTCGCGATAGGTCGGAACGCCGGCGAACCGTGGATTGCGCGCGCCGCCGAAGGTGGCGATCGGTCTAAGCGGCGGGCGGTTGTCCGCCGTGAGCAGGCTGATGGTGGGCAGGAAACCGACATCGGCCTTGCCTCCGTCCAGTGCCGCGATGACCTCGGCGCGCGTGCTTGCCAGCACATCGTCGAAACGCTGGCCGAACTGCGCCTCGATCATGGCGAGCGGCAGCGCGAACAGCAGGCTCGGATTGTGCGCCACGCGCAGCCTGCCGGCTTTGACACGCTCTTCGAAGGATTTCCAGTCGGTGATCGGGGACGCATGCGACACCACCAGCGCGGCGGAGATGCCCGTCGTGAGCTGTGCGACCGGCGTCATCTTGCGAAAGCTGGGGCGCTCCGGCGCCTCGGCCTCAGGATCGATGAAGGGGCTCAGCAATTGCGCCACCAACAGGGTGTTGCCGTCCGGCACGCTTTTGGAAACCTCTGCGAGCGCGCGTCCCCCGGCATCGCCGGACACTTCCCGGACGGTAACAGGGGCCTCCAGCAGCCGGGTCAACGCCGGCCGCAACAGCGCTGCCGCGTCGTCGGTGGAGGAATTGGGGCCAAAGGGCTCGATCAGCGTCACCGGCGATGCCGCGTCCGCCTGCTTCACGATCACTGTTCCGGCTGCCACGCCCAAAAGTCCGGCAAGCGTATCGCGTCTTGTCAGTCCAGCCATTTCTTCCGCCCTCCTGGTCTTCGACAACGCAGCCGCCCGAGAAGGACCGCGAAGCGTCGCGGCGAATCTGGCCGCGCCGGGGAAAGCGAGTCAATCTCCCGAAAGGCCTCAAGCATCGATTCATGTGTCGAGCCGGGCTCCGCCGGTCAAGCGGGAGCCCGTGCGGGTATCACCCCCTTGCCGCCGCTTCGAGTGCTGCCACATCAAGCTTCACCATCTGCATCATCGCGGCGGTGACACGCTTCGCCTTCTCGCGGTCCGGGTCCTTGAACAGGCGAGGCAGGACTTCCGGCACGATCTGCCAGGAGAAGCCGTATCTGTCCTTGAGCCAGCCACATTGGACCTCCTTGCCGCCGTCCGCCGTGAGCTTCGACCAGTACTCGTCGACCTCCGCCTGGTCCTTGCACGAGATCTGGAAGGAGACGGCGTCGTTCGGCACGGCCCCCGGGTGCGGCCCGCCGTTGAGGCAGACGAAAGTATGGCCTTCTATGGTGACTTCGGCGGTCAGCACCTGGCCTTCGGTTGTGTACGGCTCGCCGCCGCCCGGCGCCTTGACGACCTCGCCGACCTCGGCGTTGCGGAATACCGATGCGTAGAACTGTGCTGCTTCCCTGGCCTGGGTCTCGAACCACAGGCATGTCGTGATCTTGTGCATGACGTCTCCTTCCGGCTTGTTGTGTCGGTCAGCCCGAGGACGTAACTGGATCGACAAGTCCGACACCGCCCGCTCGTTTTTTCGCGCTCGTTCTGTTGTCCAAAGCGTTAACCATCGCGTCAATCTCTCGCTGAGGATTGAACCATGGTCGAGTTTCCCGCGTATTCTCGGCACTCGGCGATCGCCCGCGGAGAGAGCAATTTGCCCCGCACACAAAGCCAAAACTTTGATATTGATCCAGATTCCATGATGCAGATGCCCGTCGCGTCCTCGGACATCCGTGAGATGGAGCGTTTGGAGGCACTGGACCGCCTCGATGTGCTCGATGCGCCGCGCAACGAATCCTTCGATCGTATCGTACGCGTCATCAAGAATGTGTTCGACGTGCCGATCGCGCTGGTTTCGGTGATGGATGCCCACCGACAGCTCTACAAGGCATGCGAGGGCCTAGGAGCCGACCAGGCCGACCGGCGCAGCACCTTCTGCACGCATGCCATCCTTGCGGAGGCGCCGACAATTGTGCCGGACGCCACGCTCGATCCGCGTTTCGCGAACAATCCCCATGTGCTGGGCGAGCCGCATGTGCGCTTTTATGCCGGCGTGCCGTTGAGAACGAGCGATGGGCACAATATCGGCACTGTTTGCGCGATCGACATGAAGCCGCGTCCTTTCGGCAGCCGCAACGTCGATATCCTGCGCGACCTCGCGCAACTCGCGATGGACCGGATCGAACTCCAGCAGCTCGCCACCGTCGATGCACTGACCGGCGCCTTGTCCAGGCGCGCTTTCCGCACCAGCGGCGAGCGCGCACTGGCGCTCGCGCAACGTCACAAATACAATCTTAGCCTCATCACGCTGGATATCGATCATTTCAAATCGATCAACGACGCCTATGGCCACGCCGCCGGCGACCAGGTGCTGGCTGGGTTCGCGGCGTCATGTTCGGCAAATCTCAGACAATCCGACATTTTCGGCCGCATTGGTGGCGAGGAGTTCGCAATCATGTTGCCACATACCGACCGGCAAGGAGCGGTCGATGTGGCCGAGAAACTGCGCAGCGTCGTAGCGGGGCTGCCTTTCGAGCCGGACGGATCGCGCCGACAGGTTACCGCGAGTTTCGGCGTCTCGACGCTGGACATTGTCACCAGGGATATCGACAACCTGCTGGCTCATGCGGATTCGGCGCTCTACGAGGCCAAAGCCGATGGACGCAACCGCGTCGTCGCCTGGCGCAGTCAACAGCCGTTGGAGCGGCATATGCGCCGGCGCGTGCTGAAGGCGGGGCTCATCCACTTCAACGGCCGCGCGTCGACGATGGATTGCACCGTCCGCACGCTGGCCGACGATGGCGCTGGCTTGGACCTGTCCAGTTCCTATGGCCTTCCAGCAAAATTCAACCTTGTCATCCGCTCGGACGGCATTGACGTGCCTTGCCGCATCGTCTCGCAGACGGAACGCCACCTCGAGGTGGAGTTCTGCTCAATGGCGTAGTTGCTGACACCTTGGTGTTCGCGGCGAAAGGCATTATCTGGGGCGCAGCCGAAAGCCGAGAAGAATGCCATGACCGTCACCCGCGAAACCGTCATCGACAAGCTGAAGACCATCAAGGGTCCCGATTTCGAGGGCGACATCGTTTCGCTCGGGCTGGTCTCGGAAATCTTCATTGCGGACAGCAAAGTGTTCTTTTCGATCACGGTTCCGGCCGCCCGTGCACAGGAACTCGAGCCACTGCGCGCCGCCGCCGAGCGGGCGGTCAAGGGTATCCCGGGTGTAGCCGGCGCGGTCGTGGCGCTGACCGCCGAGAAGAAGGGCGGCGGCATGGAGGCACCGGTGAAGCGCCCGGCGCCTCCGCCTCCGGCAGTGCCTGCTCAGCGTCCGGCACCGGCCGCGAAGCCCGCACCGCACGCCCCGGCTTCTCACAGCACCGGCAAGCGCGGCGTGCCGGGAATCGAGGCGATCATCGCCGTCGCGTCGGGAAAGGGCGGCGTCGGCAAGTCGACGACCGCGGTCAACATTGCATTGGGGCTTTCGGCGCTGGGGCTGAAGATCGGGCTGCTCGACGCCGACATTTACGGCCCGTCGGTGCCGCGCCTGCTCAACATCCATGGCAGACCGCAGACGGTCGACGGCAAGATCCTGATTCCCATGGAGAATTACGGGCTGAAGGTGATGTCGATGGGTTTCCTCGTCGACGAGGAGACGCCGATGATCTGGCGCGGACCGATGGTGATGTCGGCGCTGACGCAGATGCTGCGCGAGGTCGAGTGGGGCAAGCTCGACGTGCTGGTCGTCGATATGCCGCCCGGCACCGGCGACGCGCAATTGACGATGGCTCAAGCTGTGCCGCTGGCCGGCGCGGTGATCGTCTCGACGCCGCAGGATCTCGCCCTGATCGACGCCCGCAAGGGCCTGAACATGTTCAAGAAAGTCGACGTGCCGCTGCTCGGCATCGTCGAGAACATGAGCTACTTCCTCGCCCCCGACACCGGAAAACGCTACGACATTTTTGGCCACGGCGGGGCAAAGCGAGAAGCCGAGCGGCTGGGCGTGACGTTTCTGGGCGAGGTGCCGCTGGAGATGGGCATCCGCGAATCCTCGGATGCCGGGGCGCCGGTGGTGGTGTCGAAGCCCGACAGCGCCGAGGCAAAAATCTATCGCGGCATCGCCGCCAAGGTCCTGGAAAGATTGAAGGAAGAGAGCGTGTCGGCATCCGCCGCGACGCCGGCGATCGTGTTCGAGTGAGCCGTTCTTAACCCTCCCCCCTGAGGGGAGGGTCGCGGAACAAATCGCGCGGCACGCGCGATTTTTGACGCGGGGAGGGGGCGCTGCTGCAGTGCTCCAACCTGAAGCAACCCCTCCCCGTCTCGCGATCTCCGCTTCGCTCCGAACGCTCGCCGACCCTCCCCTCAAGGGGGGGATTTAGGCGCCCACCTTCTCCCCGAACGTCGAAAAGAACTCGCCGGCAAGCTTCTTCGAGGTGGAGCTTATGAGCCGGCTGCCGAGCTGGGCGATCTTGCCGCCGACATCGGCTTTAGCTTCGTATTTCAGCACGGTCTCGTTCGGGCCAGCCTCGGTCAGCGTCACGTCGGCGCCGCCCTTGGCGAAGCCGGCGATGCCGCCCTTGCCCTCGCCTGAGATTGTATAGGAGTGGGGTGGGTTCAGGTTTTTCAGCGTTACCTCGCCGGCGAAGGTTGCCTTGATCGGCCCGACTTTGAGCACCACGGTTGCCGCCATTTCGGTGTCGGATTTCTTTTCCAGGCTCTGGCAGCCGGGGATACATTCCTTCAGGATGGCCGGGTCATTCAGGGCCTCCCAGACCTTCGCGATCGGGGCGGCGATGGTCTCCTCGCCTTCGATGATGAGTGCCATGGGAGCCTCCGCTGTTGTCGGTCAAGGCCTATCCGACACGAGCAGGCCTGTCCATCCGCACGAAAGTGCTGGCTTTCCCATACCTCCGGAAGAAACGCCGGGTTCGTGGACGCTGGCCATGGCCGCATCGGATCCGGTGCCTTGCCGCATACGACGAAAGGCTGTGATGTCAGCAAATGTATCACACTTTACAGCCCGTTTTGGTAGCGCTACCATTTCGTCTGCGGGTTGACGGGAGGAGACCGGAGGCGCGCACGATCAGCGCGCTCGCCTGGGCGTCCGGAAACACCAATCGGGAGGAGCCGATGGCGTCCGTCGCGATCCGCGATGTCTATAAATCTTTCGGCTCAGTCGAAATCCTGCATGGTGTCAGCATCGACATCGTCGATGGCGAGTTCGTCACGCTTGTCGGGCCGTCCGGCTGCGGCAAGTCGACCTTGCTCAGGATGATTGCCGGGCTTGAAGGCATTTCGCGCGGCGAGATCGCGATTGCCGACCGGGTCGTCAATACTGTCGCGCCGAAGGAGCGCGACATCGCCATGGTGTTCCAGAACTACGCGCTCTATCCGCACATGACGGTGCGCGAGAACATGGCGTTCTCGCTGATGCTGAAGAACGCCGCCAAGGCCGACAGCGACGCCAGGGTGAGCCGCGCGGCGGAGATTCTCAGCCTGACGCCGCTGCTCGACCGCTATCCGCGTCAGCTTTCCGGCGGCCAGCGCCAGCGCGTCGCCATGGGCCGCGCCATCGTTCGCGATCCGCAGGTGTTTTTGTTCGACGAGCCGTTGTCGAACCTCGACGCGAAACTGCGCGTGCAGATGCGCGCCGAGATCAAGGAACTGCACCAGCGCCTCAAGACGACGACGATCTACGTCACCCATGACCAGATCGAGGCGATGACCATGGCCGACAAGATCGTGGTCATGCATGACGGTATCGTCGAGCAGATCGGCAAGCCGCTGGAACTCTACGACCGGCCGAACAACCTTTTTGTCGCGAGCTTCATCGGTTCGCCGGCGATGAACCTGCTGAAGGGCAGCATCGGCGGCGAAGGCGCGCCGACCTTTGTCGGCGCCGGCGGCATCAGGGTGCCGCTGAACAGTGCGCGCGGCGCAGCAAACGGCACACCGGTCGTGCTCGGCATCAGGCCGGAGCACCTGAAACTTTCCGAAAACGGTTTCCCGGTGACCATAACCGTGGTCGAGCCGACCGGGGCGGAGGTGCAGATCATCGGGCGCACGCCGGGCGGCGAGGACGTCGTCGCCAATTTCCGTGACCGCCATGATTTCGAGCCGGGCCAGACGGTACGGCTGGCGGCCGACCTCATCCACCTTTTCAACGGCGAGACGGGGCAGCGACTGACGAACTGAGCCGGACGAACCGCGGGAAGAACGAAGAAACTTGCAAGGAACGCACAAAGGAGGAAATGACGATGAAATTCACCAGACGTGACGTTATCCGTACCACGGCGGGCGCCGCCGCCGGCCTTGTCGGCAGCCAGTTTCTGGGCCGGCCGGCCTTTGCCCAGGACGCTCCCAAGTACACGCCCGAGCAGGGGGCGACGCTGCGTGTGCTGCGCTGGTCTCCCTTCGTGCAGGGCGACGAGGATTCGTGGCTGGCCAACACCAAGAAGTTCACGGAAGCCACCGGCGTACAGGTGCGCGTCGACAAGGAAAGCTGGGAAGACATCCGCCCGAAGGCGGCGGTGGCCGCCAACGTCGGCTCCGGCCCGGACATCATGTGGGTGTGGTTCGACGACGCGCACCAGTATCCCGACAAGCTGATGGACGTGACCGATCTCGCCGACTACCTCGGCGGCAAATATGGCGGCTGGTATGAGGGCGGCAAAGGTTACGCCACCCGCGACGGAAAGTTCATCGGCCTGCCGCTGGCGGCGATCGGCAACGCCATCGTCTACCGCGACAGCTGGGTCAAGGAAGCCGGCTTCAGCGAGTTCCCGAAGGACACGGCGGGTTTCCTCGAACTGTGCAAGGCGCTGCAGAAGATCGGCCACCCGGCCGGCTTCACCCACGGCCACGGCGTCGGCGACGGCAACAATTACGCTCACTGGCTGCTGTGGAGCCATGGCGGCAAGATGGTCGACGAGAGCGGCAAGGTCGTCATCAATAGCCCCGAGACGGCGAAGTCGATCGAATATGCGATGGAGCTCTACAAGACCTTCATCCCCGGCACCGAGAGCTGGCTCGACGTCAACAACAACCGCGCCTTCCTGGCCGGCGAACTCGGCGTGATCGCCAACGGCATCTCGGCCTACCGGACCGCGCAGATCAACAAGGACAACGATCCGAAGCTCGCCGAGATCGCCAAGGACATCCGCACGACCAACCTGCCGATCGGTCCGGTCGGGCAGTCGGTGGAACTGCACCAGACCACCACGGCGGTGATCTTCAACTACACGCCGTACCCGAACGCCGCGAAGGCCTACCTCCAGTTCATGTTCGAGAAGGAGCAGATGGCCGACTGGATCGAAAAATCGCTGGGCTATTGCTGCCAGTCGCTGAAGGCCTATGCGGACAATCCGGTGTGGACCTCCGATCCCAATGCCGTCGCCTACTCCAAGGCCTCGGAGACGCTGCGGCCGAACGGCTATGCCGGGCCTCTGGGCTACGCCTCGGCGGCCACCATGGCCGACTACGTGCTGGTCGACATGTACGCCAAGGCGGTGACCGGGCAGGCAACGCCCGAGGATGCGATGAAGGAAGCCGAGAAGCGGGCTAACCGGTATTATCGGGTGTAGCGCCTACTTCCTTCTCCCCGTCTCTATACGGGGAGAAGGTGCCCCGTAGGGGCAGATGAGGGGCGGCGCCAAGCCCGCGTAGGTGTGTTCCCGCCTCTCACTGTCCTGCCGGACAACTTGCCGGGGCGAGCCGTGTGTCTCGCCCGTCCTTCGGACCCCCGTGAACGGGGAGAGAGACGCTATTTTCGCCGGTTTCGCCAACCGTCACCGAACGTGCGTGAACCAGGAACCAACCATGGCCTCCGTCACCACCACCGCGCCGCAAGTCTCGACCCGTCCTCGCCTGAGCGAGAGCAAGGGGTTCCTCAGCGCGTGGTTCATGCTGCCGGCTGGGGTGCTGCTGCTGGTGTTTTTGACCTACCCGCTGGGGCTCGGCGTCTGGCTCGGCTTCACCGACACGCGTGTCGGCCGGGCCGGCATCTTCATCGGGCTGGAGAACTACGAATATCTCTGGGACGATTCCATCTTCTGGCTCTCGGTGTTCAATACGCTGCTCTACACGATATCAGCCTCGATCCTGAAATTCGTGCTCGGTCTGTGGCTGGCCCTGCTCTTGAACGAAAATCTGCCGCTGAAATCCTTTTTCCGCGCGATCGTGCTGCTGCCCTGGGTGGTGCCGACCGTACTCTCGGCCATCGCCTTCTGGTGGATCTACGATTCGCAGTTCTCGATCCTGTCCTGGGCGCTGATCGAGATGGGCATCATCGACCACCGCATCAATTTCCTCGGCGACCCGACCAATGCGCGGGCCTCGGTCATCGCCGCGAATGTCTGGCGCGGCATCCCCTTCGTGGCGATCACGCTGCTCGCCGGCCTGCAAACCATCCCGCAGTCGCTCTACGAGGCGGCGACGCTGGACGGCGCCGGGCGCTGGCAGCTCTTCCGCTACGTGACGCTGCCGCTGCTCACCCCGATCATCGCCATCACCATGACGTTCTCGGTGCTGTTCACCTTCACCGATTTCCAGCTGATCTACGTGCTGACACGCGGCGGGCCGGTAAACGCAACGCACCTGATGGCGACTTTGTCCTTCCAGCGCGGCATCTCTGGCGGGCAACTCGGCGAGGGCGCGGCAATCGCGGTTGCGATGATCCCGTTCCTGTTGGCGGCGATCCTGTTCAGCTACTTCGGATTGCAGCGGCGCAAATGGCAGCAGGGCGGGGGCGACTGACATGGCCGTGACCACAAAACCGGTCGCCGGCGACGAAGGCGGCATGGGCTACCTGCAAAGCGTGCCGCGCCGCGTCGTCACCATCTACTTGCCGCTGCTGATCTTCGTTTTCGTGCTGCTGTTTCCATTCTACTGGATGGCGATCACGGCGGTGAAGCCGAATGTCGAGATGACCAATTTCAACGACTTCAGCCCGTTCTGGGTCGTCAACCCGACGCTTGAGCACATCCGCTACCTGTTGTTCGACACATCCTATCCAGGCTGGCTGCTGAACACGGTGATCATCTCGACCGCCTCCACCTTCCTGTCGTTGCTGGCCTCGGTATTCGCTGCCTATGCGATCGAGCGGCTGCGGTTTTCCGGCTCGCGGCAGGTCGGGTTGGCGATCTTCCTCGCCTACCTCGTACCGCCGTCGATCCTGTTCATTCCGCTGTCGCTGATGGTGTTCAACCTCGGCCTCTACGACACGCCGTTCGCGCTGATCCTCACCTATCCGACTTTTTTGGTGCCCTTCTGCACTTGGCTGCTGATGGGTTACTTCCGCTCGATCCCGTTCGAACTGGAGGAATGCGCGCTGATCGACGGCGCCAGCCGCTGGCAGATTTTGACAAAAATTGTGCTGCCGCTATCGGTGCCGGGGCTGATCTCGGCCGGCATCTTTGCCTTCACGCTGTCGTGGAACGAGTTCATCTACGCGCTGACCTTTATCCAATCGTCGGAGAACAAGACCGTGCCGGTCGGCGTGCTGACGGAACTGGTGCGTTCCGACGTCTACGAGTGGGGGGCGCTGATGGCCGGCGCGCTGATCGGCTCGCTGCCGGTGGTGATCTTGTACTCGTTCTTCGTCGAGCACTATGTGTCGTCGATGACCGGCGCGGTGAAGGAGTAGGGGAGGGGCTGTTTGTCTCGACCGTCGTTGCGGCCGCTCACTGTCCTGCCGGACATCTCTACCCGCAGGCGGGGAGAGAGACCAAGCTTCGCGGCCTTAGCCAATCTTCAACCCAGGCGATTGGCTAAGCCGGGGACCGCAGTAGTCTTCTTCCCCGTCCTCACGCGGAGAAGGTGCCGGCATGCGGATGAGGCGCAGCGTCGACGGTCAAGGCAAGTGGTCCACCGCATGGGCAAGAGTGGACTACAGCCCCATGCCGCTGCGCGGCAGCTTGATCAGGTCGCCGAATTTTGCACGCAGGCGGTCGTCGAGCGCCTTTGGCACGTGGCGGGGGAAACGCTCGGCCAGCACCTTCTTCTTCTCGGCGATGGCGCGCGAAAGGATGTCGGGCTTGCCCTTCTCGTTCCATTCCTTGGGCGAAAAGCGGTCGCCGATGGCTGGATAAAAATACTCGGTCTGCATCAGGCGCAAGGTCTGCTCGTTGCCGAGATAGTGGCCGGGGCCGTTGAGGCAGACTTCGGCGATGGTGTCGAGCGACAGGGCCGCGTCAGACACCTCGATGCCGCGCACGCAGCGCTGGCAGTGGCCAAGCATGTCGTTGTCGATGATCAGGCTTTCCAGGCAGAAACCGAGCAGCGAGGCGTGCATGCCCGCGGATTCATAGACGAGGTTGAGGCCGGAAAGACCGGCCATGACGTTGGTGATGCCCTTTTCGTAGCCGGACTGGATATCGGGCAGTTTTGAGTCCGCCATGCCGGCGGCCGACCCGCCGGGCAGGTCGTAGAACTGCGCCATCTGCGCGCAGGCGGCGGTCAGCAGCGCCTGTTCGGCCGACCCGCCGGACATGGCGCCAGTGCGCAGGTCGGACACGAACGGCCAGGTGCCGAAGATGCAGGGGTGGCCGGGTTTTATGGCGTTGACATAGACGAGACCGACCAGCACTTCCGCGACCGCCTGTACCACCGCGCCGGCAATCGCGGCCGGGGCGGTGGCGCCCGCCTGGCCGGCGGAAAGCAGAAGGATAGGGATGCCGCCCTCGACGCAGGCTTCCAGCACGCCGCAAGCGTCCTCGGCGAACTTCATCGGCGGCACGACGAAGCAGTTGGAGTTCGACACGAACGGCCGCGCGCGGAAATTCTCCTCGCCGCCGGCGATGGCGTAGAGCATCTCCAGCGCCGGCTTGACGTTTTCGCGCACGGTGAAGGACGTGCCGACATGCTTGGAGGTGCCCATGACGCAGGCGTAGAGCGTGTTGAAATCCATCTCCAGCGGGTCCGGTACGTCGCGCGGCACCATCGGGCGCTGGAAGAAATGGATGTTGTCGAGGCCCTCGACGAGGCGGGCGGCGTCGTAGATGTCCTGCAGAAGCGACTCGCGGTATTCGCGTTTCTCGACGTCGACCAGATGCACGGCCGCGCCCGCCGTGCCGTAATGCACGCGGGTGCCCTGGATCACCATGTCATGTTTGGGATCCTGGCCGTGCAAGGTGAAATTGCGGGCGGCTGTCTTGATCGTATGTTCGATCAGGCCGCGCGGGAAACGCAGGCGCTTGTCTTCGCCGAGCGTCGCGCCGGCGCGCACCAGCGCGTCGACGCAACTCGGGATGGCGTTGGCGAAGCCGACGGTTTCGAGCAGCATCAGCACCGCGCCGTGGATCTTTTCCAGGTCCTGCTGGACCAATGGTTTGTACCTGCCGCCTTCGAGGCCCGGCCGGATCGGCCTGACGTCGTCGGCCAGCGGCGCGGCCCGGAGCGCGCGCCGCGCCTCGCGGCCACCGGAGCGGCGCGAACGCGCATCTGCTCCCGAATCCTGTGCGGAAGTCTGCAATTCTGCCGTGTCCGACATGATTTTTCTCTCGATTCGAGGCGCCGGCTAAGATTTTTTCAAGCCGGATTCAGGTCCTCGATTAACCCCACTGCGGGAGACTATGCAGCGCCGTCGTTTTGCGCGGATGGACCAGCCGCTACGGCCGCATGGGCCAGAAATGTACCGGGCGAATCGACATTCCGCTCAATATAGGGTAACCCCCTATCCTATGAGTCATACCGTTCGTGAAAAGCCGAAACTGCTTGCGCGCATCCGACGGCTGAAAGGCCAGATGGAGGCGGTCGAGCGCGCCCTGGAAGCCGAGGCATCCTGCGGGGAGATATTGAATCTCGTCGCCTCGGTGCGCGGAGCGATCAACGGGCTGACGGCCGAACTGATCGAGGATCACATCCGCGAGCATGTGGTCGAGGCGGCCGATGGCGTGGCGCGCTCCAGGGGAGCCGATGAACTGATCGACGTCGTGAGGACCTATCTGAAATGAGCACCGTCCACGCAGGCTGGCCGCGGGATGGCCATGAGCATGTATTCCTTGGTGGCGACCACCGGCGCAACGAGACCCGCACATGGCTGGTCATCGCGCTGACCTCGGCCATGATGGTGGCGGAGATCGTGGCGGGGACAGTCTTCGGCTCGATGGCGCTGGTGGCCGACGGCTGGCACATGGCGACCCACGCAGCCGCCATGCTGATCGCCGCCCTCGCCTATCTTTATGCACGCCGGAACGCCCACAATCCGCGCTTCACCTTCGGGACCGGCAAGATGGGCGACCTCGCCGCCTTCGCCAGCGCCATCGTGCTGGCGCTCATTGCCATGGCGATCGCCTGGGAGAGCCTGCTGAGGCTGCGGGCGCCGGTGCAGATCGATTTCAACCAGGCGCTGGCCGTGGCCACGCTTGGCTTACTGGTGAACCTCGCCAGCGCCTGGCTGTTGCGCGAGGACCATCACCATGACCACGGTCGTCATCACCATGGGGCAGGTCACCCGCATGCACATGCAGGGGACGATGATCGCCATGGTCATGATCACCATGCGACGGGCGTTCGCGACAACAATCTTCGCGCCGCCTACCTCCATGTGCTGGCGGACGCGCTGACATCGGTGCTGGCGATCGCCGCGTTGCTGGGGGCGAGGGCGTATGGCTGGCTGTGGCTCGACCCTGCCATGGGCATCGTCGGCGCGCTGGTCATCGCCCGGTGGTCATGGGGCCTGATCCGCAACGCCGGCGCCGTGCTGCTCGACTATGTGCCGTCCGGCGAGAATCTGCCGGACGAAATCCGCCTGGCGGTGGAAACCCGCACCGACCGCATCACCGATCTGCACGTCTGGCAGCTCGGACCCGGTCATCATGGCGCGATCATCGCGCTGGCCTCCGCCGAGCCGAGGCCGCCGTCCTTCTACCGCGAGAAGCTGTCGCGCATCCACGAACTGTCGCACGTGACCATCGAGGTCGAGCCGGCCGCGGCTTGATCTCGTATCAGGCCGCCGCCGGCCTCCGCCCCGCGGCGGTGGCGAGTTCGCGGATGCCGGGCTCGATGTGCTGAAGCGCGATCGAGGAGATACCGAGCCGCATGAAGCGCGTCGGCTTCGGTGTCTGGTCGAAGAAGCGGTCGCCGGGCTCGATGATGACGCTGCGCGCCGACGCGGCTTCGGCGAGACCACGCGAATCGATGCCGCGCGGGCCTTCCAGCCACAGCGACGTGCCGCCGGCCGAGTCCGTCGAGCGCCATTCCGGCAGGAAGGCGGAGATCGCGTGCGACAGGCGCTTGCGGCGCTCTTCGAAGGCGGTGGAGAGGCGGCGCACCAGCGCCTCGTGGTGGCCGAGCGACAGGAACAGCGCCACGGCGCGCTGGTTGTTGGCCGGCGGATGGCGCAGCATGAAGCGGCGCAGCGCGCGCAGCTCCGCCACCAGCGGGGCAGGGGCGACAATGTAGCCCATGCGCAGGCCGGGTGCGAGCGTCTTCGACATCGAGCCGACATAGATAACCCGGCCGGAGCGATCGAGGCTCTTCAGCGCCTGCTGCGGGGCCTCGTCGATGAGCTGGCTGTCATAGCCGTCCTCGATGACGATCTGGTCGTTGCGGCTGGCGCGGGCCAGCAGGTCCTGCCGCCGCTCGGCGCTCATCGGCACCATGGTCGGGCAATGGTGGCTGGGGGTGACGAAGACGAAGTTGGCGTCGTCGGGTATCGACGAGGTGACGATGCCCGAGCGGTCGACCGGCGTGGCATGGATGTCGGCGCCGGCCAGACGGAAGATCGAGCGGGCGTCGGGATAGCCGGGATCCTCCATCGCCACCTTGGTGCCCTTGGCCATCAGCAGCGTCGACAGCATGTAGAGCGCGTTCTGCGCGCCAAGCGTCACGATGATCTCGTCGGGATTGGCGAAGATGCCGCGCCGCGGCAGAAGCCGCGCCTGGATCTGCTCGATCAGCAGCGGGTCGTCGCGGTCGACCATGTCGGCGGCCCAGTTGCGGATCTCCAGAACGGCCAGCGCCATGCGGTTGCATTCGCGCCATTCGGCGGTTGGGAACAGCGCCGGGTCGAACTGGCCGTATACGAACGGATAGGACGACTTGATCCAGTTCTCGTGCTTGGCGGGGCGCGGCATCTCGCTCGGCGCGAACTGGCGCAGCGCCTTCCAGTCCACTTCGCTGGTGGTGTCCGGCTGCTTCAGGTGGGGCTTGGCCGGGGTGGCGAGCACTTCGGGGTTGACGAAATGGCCGCGCCGCTCGCGGGCGACGAGGAAACCCTGGTCGACCAGTTGCTGGAAGGCGAGCACCACCGTGCCGCGCGCCACGCCGAGTTTTTCAGCGAGGATGCGGCAGGACGGCAGCGGCATCGAGGCTGCGATCTGGCGGTCGAGAATGGCGGCGACGATCGCCTGGCGGATCTGTGCCTGCAGCGTCTGGCCGGACTCGGCCGAGATGCGGAACAGGCCGGACCATATGGCCGCGTCGTTTCTCTGGGGCATCGGACGTTCCTCGAAACTGGAATCGATTTCATCGATCTTTCTGGACCAGAGAATGCTATTCCTGGTCCAATGGGTTGCGCCAATCAAAAATTCTGATCTCTAGGATTTGTGCCAGTGATGCTTGGACGCCGGGCCAGCGATGCGGGATGTCGCGTCCCGTGATGCTAATCGATTGAATTGTTCGCGCAAAACTGTCCCCTCGCAGTGCAAGGCGTGCTAGGTCTGGTAAAATTTCCTCCCCACCCCGTGAGCAACCGGAGCACCGCCGTGACCAGCACCGCCGTCAAGACCGCGCTCGACGCGCTGAAAGCCCACCGCACGACTTCACCCGCCGATATGCGAAAGGCCTTCGCGGACGACCCGCAGCGTTTCGAAAAATTCTCGCTGACCGATGGCGACCTTTTGCTGGACTGGTCGAAATGCGCGGTCGACACCGACACGATGCGGCTGTTGGCCGAGCTCGCCGAGGCGGCGAAGGTCGAGGAACGGCGCGCCGCGATGTTCGCTGGCGACAAGATCAACATCACCGAGAACCGCGCCGTGCTCCACACGGCGCTGCGCAACCCGCCCGGCGCGTCCGTCGTGGTCGACGGCGAGGACATCATGCCCGAGGTGCATGCGGTGCTCGATGCCATGCAGCGTTTTTCTGACGCGGTGCGCAGCGGGACGGCAACCGGCGCGACGGGGAAGAAGATAACCGACGTGGTCAATATCGGCATCGGCGGCTCGGACCTCGGCCCGGTGATGGCGACGCTGGCGCTGACGCCTTATCACGACGGGCCACGCTCGCATTTCGTCTCGAACATCGACGGCGCGCATATGCACGACACGCTGAAGGTTCTTTCGCCGGAAACGACGCTGTTCATCATCGCCTCGAAAACCTTCACCACGGTGGAGACGATGACCAATGCCGAGACGGCGCGCAAATGGATGGCGGCGTCCCTCGGCGAGGCGGCGACGGCGAAACATTTTTGCGCCGTGTCGACGGCGCTGGAGAAGGTGGCCGCGTTCGGCATCGCGCCGGACCGCGTGTTCGGCTTCTGGGACTGGGTCGGCGGCCGCTATTCGCTGTGGGGCGCGATTGGCCTGCCGATCATGATCGCGGTGGGCGCGGAGAATTTCCGCGCGTTTCTCACCGGCGCGCACGAGATGGACGAGCATTTCCGAAGCGCCCCGCTGCTTCAGAACATTCCGGCGGTGATGGGGCTGGTCGGCTATTGGCATCGCGTCGTCTGCGGCTACCCTGCGCGCGCCGTCATTCCCTACGACCAGCATTTGTCACGGCTGCCGGCCTATCTGCAGCAGCTCGACATGGAATCCAACGGCAAGGGCGTCACGCTGGATGGCGCCAAGGCCACGACCCCGACCGGCCCGCTGGTCTGGGGCGAGCCCGGCACCAACGGCCAGCACGCCTTTTTCCAGCTGCTGCACCAGGGCACGGATTTCATTCCGGTCGAATTTCTGGCGGCTGCCGAGGGGCACGAGCCGGAACTGAAGCACCATCATAATCTGCTGCTGGCCAATGTGCTGGCGCAGTCGGAAGCGCTGATGAAGGGCCGCACACTGGAGGAGGCCACGGCGCAGATGCTGGGCAAGGGGATGAAGGCGGACGAGGTGGAAAAGATCGCGCCACATCGCGTCTTCACCGGCAACCGGCCGTCGCTGACGATCCTCTACAAGGTCCTCGACCCGCGCACGCTGGGGCAGCTGATCGCGCTCTACGAGCATCGTGTATTCGTCGAGGGCACGCTGTTCGACATCAACTCCTTCGACCAGTGGGGTGTGGAATTGGGCAAGGAACTGGCGACGGCGCTGCTGCCTGTCGTGGAGGGAAAGAAGGATGCCGCCGGCGACGCCTCGACGGCGGGGCTTGTGGCGCATATCAGGAAGTTGAGGGGGTAGGGCGGCAAACGCGGACTATGCCTTCTCCCTGTTCTTCACGGGGAGAAGGTGCCCGAAGGGCGGATGAGGGGCGGCGCTGCCTTGTCAAGGTCCGCGCCGCCCCTCACCTGCCAGCCGGCATCCTCTCTCCGTATAGAGACGGGGAGAGGGACGACTGCCGCGACGCTTTCGCCAATCGGGAAAGGTAAGCCAATCTTGCACGACATAAAGGGAATCCTGTTCGACAAGGACGGGACGTTGGTGGACTTCCAGGCGACATGGTTCGCCATTGGCGACAGGCTGGCGATGCAGGCTGCGGGCGGCGACCGGGAGAAGGCGGACGCGCTGATGACCGTCGCCGGCTACGATTTCGAGCGCCACTGCTTCAAGGCGGACTCCGTGTTTGCCGCCGGCACAAATGCCGACATCGTGGCGCTGTGGTATCCGCAGGTGCCGCCGGCCGAGCGCGCGGTGATGACGGTCGGCTTCGACCGGTTTACGGCAGAGGAGGGGGCGGCGCAGTCGGTGCCGCTGCCCGGCAGCCGCGAAGCGATCGCGGACCTTCATGCGGCGGGCTTCCGGCTGGGCGTGGCGACGAACGATTCCACCGGCGGCGCGGAAAAGACTTTGCTGGCGCTGGGGGTCGCACAAATGTTCGACGCGGCTTACGGATATGATGGCGTCGCCAATCCCAAGCCGGCGCCGGACGCTATCCATGCCTTCTGTGACCTGACCGGGCTGAAGCCGTCGCAGGTGGCCATGGTCGGCGACAACCGCCACGATCTCGAAATGGCGCGCGCCGGCGGCGCCGGGTTGGCTGTCGCGGTGCTGTCGGGCACGGGGACACGGGAAACGCTGGCGCCGATGGCCGACGTCGTGCTGGGGTCGATCGCGGAATTACCGGGATTCCTGGCGGCGAGATAGGCTGCGGTTCGCGGACGTTGCCCATGGGTGCGAACCGTCGGCCGGGCATCGGCGCAAACGAGCGGAGACGAGGCTTGCCGGTCCGAACGCCTGCTGATCCGGCCGCCTTCATCCGCACGCAACTGCAGCTCGTGCCTGTTCCGTCGATGCCGGAGATCCGACTCTACACGGCGACGCCGGCGAGCGGACTTTGGCGGCTGTCGGCGAAAGGCGGGCGGGGAGAGCCGCCCTATTGGGCATATCAATGGGCAGGCGGGTTGGCATTGGTGCACTATCTGCGTGAGCATCCCGAGACGGTTGCCGGCCTGCGCGTGCTCGACCTTGGTGCGGGATCGGGACTGGTCGGCATCGCGGCGGCGAAGGCTGGCGCGGCGCATGTGATCGCCGCCGAGGCCGACACCAACGCCCATGCCGCGATCAGGCTCAACGCGTCCGAGAACCGCGTTGCTGTGCAATTGTTCGAGGGAAACATGCTGGCGGGGCCGCCACCCGCCGTGGACATCGTGCTGGCGGGGGATGTGTTTTATGACCGGGACGTGGCCGCGCGCATGCTTGCCGTCCTCGACCGATGCCTCGGAGCAGGGATCGCCGTCCTCGTCGGCGACCCGGGCAGGGCCCACCTGCCTCGTGTGCGCTTGCGTCTCCTCGCCGACTATGCGGTGGCGGATGTCGGCGACGGTGCCGCGCGTAATGCATCCGGGGTCTACGCGCTCGAATCGTCCGCGAACCGGTGGAACGCGCCTACCGTATGACGTGCTTCACGTCATGGCGACTTGCAATCGGTGGATCATTCGCCCAGCGCCTCGGCGATAAAGCGGCCGGCCGACTGCGTGGCCTGACGCCCGGCGGTGAGGTTTGCCTGCCACAGGTGCCAGGCGTGGATCATGTGCGGCCAGACTTCGAGCCTTGTCGGCACGTCGGCCGTGCCGAGCTTTCCGGCGATGCGGGCGGCGTCGTCCAGCAACGTCTCGGCCGACCCAACCTGGACAAGAACCGGCGGCAGGCCGGAAAGGTCGGCATGCAGCGGCGACACGAGCGGATCGCGCGGGTCGTGGCCGGCAAGGTAATTGGTGGCGAGCTGCTCGAGATAGTCGCGATGGATGAGCGGATCGATGGCGGCCTTGCTGTCCATTGTGGCGCCGGTCATCTCCAGATCGACCCAGGGCGAGACCAGCCACGCCGTGGCCGGCAGCGGTTTCCCGGCGTCGCGCAGGCGCTGCATCAGCGCCAGCGACAGGCCGCCGCCGGCGCTGTCGCCGCCGATGGCGATGCGGTTCGGGGCAAAGCCTTGCGCGAGCAAGAATTCGAAGGCGGCGGTGGCGTCGTCCAGCGCCGCCGGGAAAGGATTTTCAGGCGCCAGCCTGTAGCCCAGCGCCAGCGTGCGCACCCTGGCTGCGCGGCCTGCCTCGCCCACCATGCCGCGATGGCTTTTGATGGAGCCGGAGCAGTAGCCGCCGCCATGGAAATAGAGCAGGATTTTTGTCGCGTCGCTGCCGGGCGCGAGCGACCATTCGGCGGCGCATCCACCGACAGTCGCCGGCTCGAAGCGTATGTCCGGCGCGACGCCGTAAACGGATGCAACCGCGTCCAGCCGCTGCCGCCGCTCGGCAAGACTCGCCGGTCGGGGCTGCGAGGTGAGCAGTGTCCTTATCGCGTCGATTTCCTCGGCCATGCTTTTTCTCCCCCGGTAAATGTATCGCGGCGAAAATCATAAGGCGGCGGGAAGAGGAAGGCGAGGCGTCGGTTCTAATGAGATTGTTCCGCGGCCGCAGTTGGCTTGACTAGCGCCGCCACGAAGCCTCGCAGACTGCCCGCGACGAAATCCTGTACCGGCTGCTCCGGTCCAAATCCCCACCATAGCAAGGATCCCTGCCAGTGCGAGGCCAACAGCAGGCCTATGCCCTCTGGCACGCCGGGCGTTGCCGTGAAACAGGCGTCGAGCGCCTTGCACAGCGCGATCTTCCAGGCGGCGCCGCGCGCTCGCAATATCGGATCGCGAAAATCCTCGCGCAGCACCATCAGCCCCTCGGCATAGGATTCGATGCCGCCATAGCTGCCGGACAGCGCGACCAGAATGGCGATGGCGCCTTCCGGCGTCTGCGGCATCCCGGTGGAGAGCCGCGCGGTCTTTTCGTCAAGCGCGTCCCAGGCGTGCAGCAGGGCGGCCTGCTTCAGCCGGTCCTTGCCGCCGAAGCGCTGCACCAGCGTCGCGCCGGAAAGACCAGTGGCCTTGGCGAGTGCCGCGAATGTGAGTGTTTCCGGTCCGTCGCGGTGGATGATCTCCAGGGCGGCGTCGAGCACGCGGTCATCTGGCAATACCTTCTTGCGTGGCATCTTGACTCCAATTTATAAACGAATGATCATTTATAAATAATTTAGACGCCGATAGCCAGAGTGCCGGCGATCGGAAACGGGAGAAAACGATGGCGAGCGAGAACAAAAAGCGACTGCAAGGCAAGGTCGCGCTTGTGGCCGGCGCGACGCGCGGCGCCGGGCGCGGCATCGCGGTGGAACTCGGGGCGGCAGGAGCGACCGTCTATGTGACGGGCCGGACGACGCGCGGCCAGGTTTCCGAATATGGGCGGACGCTGGAGACCATCGAGGAGACGGCGGAACTGGTCACGGCGGCGGGTGGCGAGGGCATCGCGGTGCGGGTGGATCATCTCGTCGCCGACGAGGTCGAGGCGCTGGTAGCGCGCATCCGCGCCGAACAGGGCCGGCTGGATATCCTGGTCAACGACGTGTGGGGCGGCGAACTTCTGTTCGAATGGAACAAGCCGGTGTGGGATCACCATCTCGAAAACGGCCTGCGGCTGCTACGGCTGGGCGTCGACACGCATTTGATCACCGCGCATTTCGCCCTGCCGTTGATGATCGAGCGGCCGGGCGGGCTGCTGGTCGAGGTGACCGACGGCACGGCGGAGTACAACGCCGATCACTACCGGCTGTCGCCCTTCTACGATCTGGCGAAAACCTCGGTGAACCGCATGGCCTGGGCGCATGCGAAAGATCTGGCGCCGCATGGAGCGACGGCGGTGTCGCTGACGCCCGGCTGGCTGCGGTCGGAAATGATGCTGGAGCACTATGGGGTGGGCGAGGAAAACTGGCGCGATGGGATGAAGATCGAGCCGCATTTCATCATTTCCGAAACGCCGCGTTTCGTCGGTCGCGCTGTTGCCGCGCTCGCCGCCGATTCCGATCGGGCCCGCTGGAGCGGCCGGTCGCTGTCCAGCGGCGGATTGGCGCAGGTCTATGGCTTCACCGATCTCGACGGCTCGCGGCCAGACGCCTGGCGCTACGTCGTCGAAGTCCAGGACGCCGGAAAACCGGCTGACGCGACCGGGTATCGATAGGCACGCTTTCGACCGAAGGGCACTTGCTCCATCGGTTTTGCCGGATGCGAGGCGCCGCCCGGCGTGTCGCGCGGCGATGCCTCCGACCTGGACCGGCTCATTTCCGCCAGCTTCCGAGGCCGTTGGCGTCCAGATAGTTGACCGTGAAGCCATTGGCGACGCCGTCCTGCGTGGAGAAGCGCACGGAAGACAGCGAGCCTTCGGGGGCGTTCTCGCCGGAAGGCGCCATGGTGAAGGTATCGCCGTCCCACATCGACAGCGGGAAGCGGCTTGCCTGCGGGCCGAGCGTCAGGGTCAGCCGGTCGCCGTCGACCGTGATCTCGGCGGCGCCGAAATAGGGGTTTTGGTATTGCCCGGCATAACTCGAAAGCGGTTCGGCAGGTTGCGGATCGGCCGGCGGCTTCTGGCCGGCGAGGTCGCCCTCGGGATCGTAGAAGCCCTGCATCATGCCGTTGAAGGCGGCGTACCAGTCGCGCGTCGGCGCGCCATATTGCACCGTGTCCATGAACTCGGCCGCGATGGCCTCCGCGGCGCCGACCGGCGAGCCGTTGGTGAGCACGACGATGCCGACATCGGCTGAGGGAAGGATCTGGAAATAGGTGCCGGCGCCGAGCAGGAACGCGCCGGAATGGCCCATCGCGGTACGGCCGTTGGGATTGACGCCGACATTGAAACCGTAGCCATAGAAGCCCGAACGCGCGTCGGCTGCGTGTGCGGGGGAACTGAAGGATTGCGCGGTGATCGCCGGTTGCAAATCCTTCGCCGCGATGTTCGGCTGGCGCGGATAATGGCCGACATTGAGCAACAGTTTTAGCCATTCGGCGAGGTCGAGCACGTTGGACGACACGCCGCCGGCCGGCGCCTGGGCATCCGGGTTACGGTCGTAGAGTGGCTGGAAGCGGCCATCATGGAGGATATGCAGCACAGCCCGGTTCGGCCGCGCCAGGTAATCGGCGTGGCGCGAACTGGTCGAGGTCATGCCGAGCGGCTGGTACAGGACATTCTGGGCAAGATCCTCCCAGGCCTGACCGGATGCCGCCGCCACCGCCTCCGCGGCGATCGTCGTGCCGAAATTGGCGTAGTGGTAGGAGGTGCGGAAGGCGTCCAGCGGCACCTGCGAGAGGCGGGCGATGATCTGGTTCCGATCGAAGCCGAGATCTTCGAGTTCGTCGCCGGCGGCCTTGGGGAGCCCGCTGCGATGCGCGAAGAAGTCACCGATCGTGGCGTGTTGGGTCACATAGGGGTCGCTCAGCGTGAAGCCGGGCAGGCGGCTGGAGATCGTGTCGTCCCAGGAGACGACGCCGCTGCTGACCTGGATGGCGGCGACGGTGGCCGAGATCGACTTCGACACGGAGGCGACCTGGAAGACGGTGGTCGGATCGACCGTCGCCGGATCGCCGATCTTGCGCACGCCGAAGCCCTGCGAAAACACCGTCTCGCCGCCATGCACGACGGCCACCGCCACGCCCGGCACCATGCTGCGCTGCATGATGTCGGAGACATAGCCCGGAAGCGCGGCGAGGCCCATCGCCAGGCCGTTGTTGGCCAGCGGCATGACATCCTCGGGCGGCGTCGGGCCGAGCTGGACGGGGAGGGATTGGGCGAGGGCGGGCGTGGCGGCGAGCGAGAACGAGAGCAGGGCGGCGGGCAGGCGCAAGGCCTTGTGCAAGAGCGGCGTGGTATCGATCGTCATTGCTGTCCCCCAATCAGTCGCCGCGGAGCGGCACGGTCGGCTGAACTTGCCGGCGAATGCTGAACGGCGGTTTAACCGGGCCGCGAGAATGTGCCCCTGTCGCCGGATTCCGCCTATCCCCTCAGCGCCCGCCGCAAGATTTTGCCGACCGGCGTTTTCGGCAGTTCGGTGCGGAATTCGATGTAGCGCGGGCGCTTGTAGCCGGTGAGGTTGTCCTTGCAGAAGTCGCGGATCATGTCCTCGGTCAGCGACGGATCCTTCTTCACCACGAACAGTTTCGGCACCTCGCCGGAATGCTCGTCCGGCACGCCGATGGCGGCGACTTCCAGCACGCCGGGCAGGCGGGCGACCACGTCTTCCAATTCGTTGGGATAGACGTTGAAGCCGGAGACCAGGATCATGTCCTTCTTGCGGTCGACGATCTTGGTGAAACCGCTTTCGTCCATGAAACCCATGTCGCCGGATTTGAAATAATTGTCGGCGGTCATCACCTTGGCGGTCTCGTCGGGCCGGTTCCAGTAGCCAGCCATGACCTGCGGGCCGCGGATGCAGATCTCGCCGACCTGGCCAAGCGGCAGGTCGTTGCCGTCGTCGTCGCGGATGGCGATGTCGGTCGACGGCAGCGGCAGGCCGATGGTGTTGGAGAAGGCTGCGCCGTTGACGCGGTTGGCGGTGGCGACGGGCGAGGTCTCGGAAAGCCCGTAGCCTTCGGTGATGTTGACTTTCGTCACGTCCAGCCAGCGGTCGGCGACGACTTTCTGGACAGCCATGCCGCCGGCAAGCGTCAAGACCATCGCCGAAAAATCGAGCTTCCGGAATTCCTCATTGTTCATCAGTGCATTGAACAGCGTGTTGAGGCCGGGGAAGAAATGATAGGGCTGCTTCTGCAACTCCTTGACGAAGCCCGGTATGTCGCGTGGGTTGGGGATCAGGATGTTGAGCGCCCCCTGCTGCATGCCCATCAGCGCATTCACCGTCAGCGCGAAGATGTGGTAGAGCGGCAGCGCGCAGATGAAGGTGAGGTTTTCGGGTTTTGCCCTAACGCTGTAGGCGTCTTCGACCCAGAGCTTCAACTGCTCGACATTGGACAGAATGTTGCGATGGGTGAGCGTCGCGCCCTTGGCGACGCCGGTCGTGCCGCCCGTATATTGAAGGAAGGCGACGTCGTCGAGACCGACCTTGACCGGCTTCAGCCCGCCGCCGCTTCTCAGCGCCGCGGGGAAGGATGTGTGGCCAGGCAAGGACCAGGCCGGCACCATCTTCTTCACCTTGCGGACGACGAAATTGACGATCAGCCCCTTGAGGCCGAGCAGGTCGCCCATGGTGGCGACGACCACATGCTTGACTGCCGTATGCGCGACAACCGCCTGCAAGGTCGCGGCGAAATTCTCGAGGATGACGATCGCCTCGGCGCCGGAATCCTTCAATTGGTGCTCGAGCTCGCGCGGCGTGTAGAGCGGGTTGACATTCACCACGATATAGCCGGCGCGCAGGATGCCCATCATGGCAACGGGATATTGCAGCACGTTCGGCATCATGACGGCGACGCGCGCGCCTTTGGCGAGGCCTTTCGATTGCAGGAAGGCGCCGAATGCCGCCGATTTTGTTTCCAGATCAGCATAGGTCATCGACTTGCCCATGCAGGCGAAGGCGGCGCGGCCGGAATAGCGCTTGCAGGCGTCGACGAGGAGGTCGCCGATCGAAGCGTCGGCGAGCGGTCCGATTTCAGCCGGCACATTCTGCGGATAGCTTTTCAGCCAGGGTTTCGCGACCGGGACGCCCGTGTCGCTCGATGCTATGGCCAAATTCGTTCCTCCCGTATCGGGCCGCCCCCCACGCTTCCCGGCGCCTGAGGAGATACCGTTCAATTCCACCTATGTATTGTGCCGGCTTTGCCGGTTGCAAGCCTTGCCGCCATGTCCTTCGGCATCCAAGGGGCCTGTCCCGTGGCTACTTGCGGTCCTCATAGGGATGTGTGCCGTCTTTTGCCGACACAGAGGCCGTTCGATCGCAAGTCCATTCTCCGAATATAAGGAAAAGCTCTAAAGGCTTGGAAAGTGCATCCTGGCAACTCAGGTCTTTCGGAAAGCCATTTCCTTCCCAAGGGGAAATCAAGCAGGGTGTTCCAAACCCCGGAAAACGATGCTTATATGCCGCCTTCGCGAGCCTGTTAGAGGGGCTTGGAAGAATAACAGGGAGTAACCAATGTCAAGGAAACTGACTTTCGCGGCCGCGCTTCTGGCGGCGACCGCGCTGACCGGCGTGGCGAACGCCAAGACGCTTGTCTACTGTTCGGAGGCGTCCCCGGCGCATTTCGATCCCGGCCCGCTGACCGGCGGCAACGATTTCGACGCTTCCTCGCACACGATCTACAACCGCCTCGTCGAATTCAAGGACGGCACCACCGACGTCGAGCCGGCGCTCGCCGAAAGCTGGACGGTTTCGGACGATGGCCTGGAGATCACCTTCAAGCTGCGCCCGGGCGTCAAGTTCCAAACCCAGCCCTATTTCACGCCGACGCGCGACTTCAACGCCGATGACGTGATCTTCTCGTTCGAACGGCAGAACAACAAGGACAATCCTTATTACGCCTACCTGCCGAACCTGACCTGGGACTATTTCCAGGGCATGGACATGCCGAAATACATCAAGGCGATCGAGAAGGTCGACGACCTGACCGTGAAGTTTGTGCTCACCGAGGCGAACGCCCCGATGATCGCCAACCTGGGTATGGATTTCGCTTCGATCGTCTCGAAGGAATATGCCGACAAGCTCGCCGCCGAGGGCAAGAAGGAACAGTTCTCGACCCAGCCGGTCGGCACCGGTCCTTTCCAGCTCGTCGATTACCAGCTCGACTCGACCATCCGCTATCAGGCGTTCCCGGAATACTGGGGCGGCAAGCGCAAGATCGATGATCTCATCTTCGCCATCACCACGGACGCCAGCGTTCGTGCGCAGAAGCTGAAGGCGGGCGAATGCGATATCATGCCCTATCCGGCCCCGGCCGACATTGAGGGCCTGAAGGCTGACACCAATCTCAACGTGATGGAGCAGGAAGGCCTGAACATCGGTTACATGTCCTACAACGTCACCGAGCCGCCGTTCGACAACGTCAAGGTCCGCAAGGCCCTGTCGATGGCGATCAACAAGCCGGCGATCATCGACGCCGTCTACCAGGGCGCCGGCCAGGTCGCGAAGAACCTGATCCCGCCGACGATGTGGTCGTACAACAACAGCGTCGTCGACGACACCTATGACGTCGAAGGCGCCAAGAAGCTGCTCGCCGAGGCCGGCGTGACCTCGCTCACCACCGATTTGTGGGCGATGCCGGTGTCGCGTCCTTACAACCCGAACGCACAGCGCGTCGCGGAAATGATCCAGGCGGACTGGAAGGCGATCGGCGTCACCGCCAACATCGTCTCCTACGAGTGGACCGAGTATCGCGAGCGCGGCAAGCAGAAGGACCGCAAGGGACCGTTCCAGATCGGCTGGACCGGCGACAATGGCGATCCGGACAACTTCTTCGCGACGCTCTTCTCCTGCTCGGCCATCGGCGTGTCCAACTACTCGGCCTGGTGCAACAAGGACTTCGAGGACCTGATCCAGAAGGCCAAGACCACCTCCGATCCGGCCGAGCGCACCAAGCTCTACGAGCAGGCCCAGGTGGTGTTCAAGGCCGAGGAGCCGGCTCTGACGCTGGCGCATTCCAAGGTGTTCATGCCGATGAACAAGAAGGTGCAGGGCTATGTCATGAGCCCGCTCGGCAACCACCGCTTCGTCAACGTCGACGTCGCCGAATAAAAGGCAGGCGGCGCCGGGCCTGCCCGGCGCCGCCATCCCTATACCCAGATGCTTTCCTATATCCTCCGCAAGCTGGCGCTGATCATCCCGACCTTCATCGGGATTTCGATCTGCGCGTTCGCCTTCGTTCGCCTTCTGCCTGGCGATCCCATCCTGGCAATGGCCGGCGAACACGGGGTCACGCCCGAGCGCTATGCCGAACTGCGTGAGGCGTTTGGCTACAATCTGCCGATCTGGCAGCAATATCTCAGCTATCTCGGCCAGGTGCTGACCGGCGATTTCGGCGTCTCCGTCGCCACCAAGCGCCCCGTGGTCACGGAATTCTCGGCGCTGTTTCCAGCGACCCTCGAACTGGCGATCGTGGCGCTGATTATATCGGTGCTCATCGGCATCCCCGCCGGCATATTCGCCGCCATCAAGCGCGGATCGTGGTTCGACCAGGCGACGATGGGCGTCGCCCTGACCGGCTATTCCATGCCCATCTTCTGGTGGGGCCTGCTGCTCATCATCTTCTTTTCCGGTTACCTGGGCTGGACCCCGGTTTCGGGCCGCATCGGGCTGCAATATTTCTTCAGGCCGACCACCGGCTTCATGCTGATCGACAGCCTGATCTCCGGCAAGGCCGGCGCGTTCCGCTCCGCGGTCAGCCACCTGATCCTGCCTTCGATCGTGCTGGCGACGATCCCGCTCGCGGTGATCGCGCGGCAGACGCGCTCCGCGATGCTGGAGGTGCTGGGCGAGGACTATGTGCGCACCGCGCGCGCCAAGGGCTTGACGCCGCGCCGCGTCGTCGGCCTGCATGCCTTCCGCAACGCGCTGATCCCCGTCGTGACCACCATCGGTCTCCAGGTTGGCACGCTGATGGCCGGCGCCATCCTGACCGAGACCATCTTTTCATGGCCGGGCATCGGCAAATGGATGATCGAGGCCATCAGCAAGCGCGACTACGTTGTCGTGCAGAGCGGACTGCTGATCATTGCGCTGATCGTCATGGCGGTGAACCTGATCGTCGACGTGCTTTATGCCGTGATCAATCCACGCATCAGGGTGCATTGACATGACCGACCAGACAGCAGGCGAAGCAACCGCCGGCACCGTTCCGACCGGTCCGCGCCAGCGCGCCATCCTCGAATTCTGGCACTATTTCTCCATGAACACCGGCGCGGTCATCGGCCTCGTCGTGTTCGTCGCGCTGGTGCTGGTGGCGATCCTGGCGCCGCTGATCGCGCCGCATCTGCCGGACCAACAATATCGCGACTCGCTGCTGACGCCGCCCGTCTGGCAGGAAGGCGGCAAGTGGACGTTCCTGCTCGGCACCGACGCGGTCGGCCGCGACATGCTCTCGCGGCTGATCTACGGCGCGCGCTATTCGCTGTTCATCGGCTTTGTGGTCGTCATCTTTGCGCTGGTCAGCGGCATCATCCTGGGTGTTCTCGCCGGCTATTTCCGAGGCTGGGTCGACACGGTGATCATGCGCGTCATGGATGTCATCCTGGCCTTCCCGTCGCTGCTGCTGGCTCTCGTTCTGGTTGCGATCCTCGGGCCCGGCCTGTTCAACGCCATGCTGGCGATCGCGCTGGTGCTGCAGCCACATTTCGCGCGGCTGACGCGCGCCGCCGTGATGGCGGAGAAGAACCGCGAATATGTGGTTTCGGCCAAGGTCGCGGGTGCCGGGCATATCCGGCTGATGCTGGTGACGATCCTGCCGAACTGCGTGGCGCCGCTGATCGTTCAGGCGACGCTGTCCTTCTCCAACGCCATCCTGGAGGCCGCGGCGCTGGGCTTCCTGGGCATGGGCGCGCAGCCGCCGACGCCGGAATGGGGCACGATGCTGGCCGCCGCGCGCGAATTCATCCTGCGCGCGCCATGGGTGGTGACCTTCCCGGGTCTCGCCATCTTGATCACGGTGCTTGCCATCAACCTGATCGGCGACGGTCTGCGCGACGCGCTCGATCCCAAGCTGAAGCGCAGCTGATGACGACGCAATCCAGCAATCGGATGCAGATATGCCTCTGCTAGAAATCAAGAACCTCACGGTTTCGTTCGATACGTCGACCGGGCCGTTCATGGCGGTGCAGGGTATCGACCTCTCGGTCGAGCCACGCGAGGTGCTGGCGATCGTCGGCGAGAGCGGCTCCGGCAAATCCGTCTCGATGCTGGCGGTGATGGGGCTCCTGCCGTCCAGCGCGACGGTCAAGGCCGATGTGATGCGATTCAACGGCGTCGACCTGCTCGGGCTCAGCCCGGCCGACCGTCGCAAGATCGTCGGCAAGGATATCTCGATGATCTTCCAAGAGCCGATCGCCAGTCTGAATCCGTGTTTCACCGTCGGCTTCCAGATCGAGGAAGTGCTGCGTTTCCACATGGGCATGGACAAGGCGGCGCGCCGCGCCCGCGCGATCGAGCTGATGACGCTGGTCGGGATCGCGGAGCCGGCAGAGCGGCTGAACTCGTTCCCGCACCAGATGTCGGGCGGCCAGTGCCAGCGCGTGATGATCGCGATCGCCATCGCCTGCAATCCTAAGCTGCTGATCGCCGACGAGCCGACCACGGCGCTGGACGTGACCATCCAGAAGCAGATCCTCGACCTGCTGGTCGGCCTGCAGGCCAAATACGGCATGGGGCTGATCATGATCACCCACAATATGGGCGTCGTCGCCGAAACTGCCGACCGCGTGATCGTGCAGTACAAGGGCCGAAAGATGGAGGAGGCCGACGTGCTTTCCCTGTTCGAGAGTCCAAAGAGCAACTATACGCGCGCCCTGCTCTCGGCGCTGCCGGAGAACGCTGTCGGCGACAGGCTGCCGACCGTCTCCGACATGATGTTCGAACCTGCCATGCCGGGAGCCGCATGATGGCCGAGACGGTTCTCCAGGCAAAGAACATCGTCCGCGACTATCATGTGGGCGGCGGCATGTTCCGCGGCGCGCGCACGGTGCATGCAGTCAAGGGTGTCAGCTTCGCCGTCGAGAAGGGCAAGACCCTGGCGATCGTCGGCGAGAGTGGTTGCGGGAAATCCACGCTCGCCCGCATCATCACGCTGATCGACGCGGCGACCGCCGGCGACCTGTTCATCGACGGCAACAAGGTGGACATCGCCCGCGACGGGCTGTCGAAAGACATGCGCCGCAAGGTGCAGATCGTCTTCCAGAACCCATACGGTTCGCTCAACCCGCGCCAGAAGATCGGCGATATCCTCGGCGAGCCGCTTGTGATCAACACCGGCAAGCCGGCCGACGAGCGCCGCGACCTCGCCATGAAGATGCTGAAGAAGGTCGGGCTGGGACACGAGCACTACAACCGCTATCCGCACATGTTCTCCGGCGGCCAGCGCCAGCGCATCGCCATCGCCCGCACGTTGATGCTCAATCCGAGCCTGCTGGTTCTGGACGAGCCGGTCTCGGCGCTCGACCTTTCGGTGCAGGCGCAGGTGCTGAACCTGCTCGCCGACCTGCAGGACGAGTTCCAGCTCACCTATGTGTTCATCAGCCACGATCTGTCGGTGGTTCGTTATATCGCCGACGACGTGATGGTGATGTATTTCGGCGAGGCGGTCGAATATGGCAGCCGCGACGCCGTGTTCTCCAACCCTCAGCACAACTATACGAAGACGCTGTTCGCGGCGACGCCGCGCGCCGATGTCGAGAGCATCAAGGCAAGGCTGGCCCGCAAGAAAGCCGCTTGAGCGACGGTTTTTCCGGACGCGGAGCCTCCACCGCGTCGGGTGTGGAAACGGCTCCGCGGCGGCGGGGAGCCGCCTGCGGCATCGCCGACAATCACATTTTTGAGATTTCGGCGCGGCCGTACCGAGGTGAATCCGGCGTAATGGCTTGATTGCCTTGATGACCGGCGTTTTAACCCTATTTGCGGGCTGGAAGGCGAAGCAATTGACCTTTTCCGGGGTTGCTGCCAATGGCTTGAGGCGCGTTTCCATAGCAATCTTGGGTGGAATGGCATGGTGCGTGGGAGATTTTTCGAGAGCGCTGGCGTGCAAGGCCTGCCGATGGGGCAGAGTGGCCGCCGTGTGCCGTGGCAGTCGGGCTTGAAAACTTTGTTGAATGGCTTGACGTCCCGCCTCGGTGTCGTGGTTCTCCTGCTGGCGGTGTTCGCCACATCCGCCTATGCCCAAAGCTGTTCCGACCTGTTGCGGATGGCGGCGCGAGGCGGTGGCGGCACGTCCGAGACCGCAGCGCTGAGCAGGCAGCTTGTCGCCTTGCAGGCGCTTGAACGCAAACGCCAATGCGCGGGCAAGAGCCGAGGCGGCTTCTTCGATCCCTGCGCCGATCTGCAGAACCGCAAGGCCGAGGTCCAGCGGCAACTGGCGAAGGCGCAGGGCGGCGGCGCCGCTGTTTGGCGCGCACGGGCGGCGGCGATGGGATGCCAAGTCGAAAAGCGCCGGGCGACGACCGTGGCGAAGCGCCAGCCGTCGGGGCCGTATGTCGGCAGCAACGCCATGCTCTATTGCGTGCGCATGAGCGACGGCTATTTCTTCCCTGTACCAGGCGCGCAGTTTGTGGACTCCAGCGACTACAAGGATACGGTCGACCAATGCGGCTACATCTGCAAGGGCAGCGAGACTTCGGTCTATCGCCTCGACGATGCGGCGCTGGAGACCGAGGAGATGGTGTCGGTGGAGACAGGCAAGGCCTACAAGGAACTGCCGACCGCCTTCGCCTACCGGGAAAGCGTAAACTTCCAGGGCTGTGATTTCCCGAGCTATTATCGCCGGGTCGAGGAGGCGCGGTCGCGGACGGTGACGCCGTCTGACATGAAGAATGCGCTGATACCGTTGCCGAAGCAGCGGCCCGAAGACACTCCGCCCCTGATGGCGCTGAGCGAGGAAAAGCCGCAATCGCCGGCTCTCGCCAAGATGCCGGACGACCGGCCGGTGCGGGTGGTCGGGCCGAATTTCTTCCCTGAACAATAGCAGCACGGCCATTTTGGCGTGGCGCGATTTTCCTGCCGGGGCCGCCCCCGGCAGCCTTCCGGAGTTGCATGAAGTCCGGAATATCAAGGCAATCCAATAGGATGGCGTGGCTGGCGCTCGAGAATCGCGCAGTATCGTTCACGCGGCGCCGATTTTTGCCGGTCGATCGGCCTTTTTGGGGGCGTTCCGGCTGACAGAGCGATCATTTTGATTGTTGCTGGGGTGACCCGATCCGCCGGTTTTCGTCGACCGGTCTATGGTTGAGGCAGCCAACGAAATCTTCCGAAAATCCGCCGTTCGAAAGCGGATCGCAGAGTCGGACCGCTCGATCATTATGGTTTCTTATATATAACGACCGCTCGGGAAGGTTCGCCCAAATGAATTAAACCAACCAGTTGGTTGACAATTGCTGCAGGCCGCCTAGTATTCGCGATACAGGTTGCGCCGGGCTCCTATCGATGTCCCTATCCATATCCGATTCAGTTGTTTTGTCGCTTGGCCGGACAAACGCCGGCAAACGGCCGAGCATCGGCGGTGGGAAGACATGACAGGCGGTTTCGACATCATCATCGTGGGCGCGGGGGCGGCGGGCTGCGTGCTCGCAAACCGGCTGAGCGCCGATCCGGGTCGAAATGTGCTGCTGCTCGAGGCAGGCCCGGCGGGAATGCCGGTCGGCGCGAGAATGCCGGGCGCCTGGATCGGCCTGATCGACACCGAATACGATTGGAAATACCACACCGTGCCGCAGGCGCGCTGTTTCGGTCGCCGCATCGCCTGGCCGCGCGGCCGGCTGCTCGGCGGATCGGGCTCGACCAACGCGCTGGTCTATATGCGCGGGTCGCCTTCGGACTACGACCGCTGGCGCGGCAAGGGCTGCGCCGGCTGGGGTTTTGACGATGTGCTGCCCTGGTTCCGCAAGTCGGAGAACAACCCTCGGCTTGCCGGCTCGCCGATGCATGGCGATACCGGCGAGTTGCTGGTGGTCGACGTGCCCAATCACGATCCGGCTGAAAAGCTCTGGGTCGAGGCGGCGAAGGAATTCGGGCTGCCTTTCAATGACGACTTCAACAGCGGCGATCAATATGGTTGCGGCTTCTTCCAGGTTTTCATGAAGGATGGCGAGCGTTGCGGCCCGGCTACCGCATTCCTCGATCCCGCGTTGTCGCGGCCGAACCTGACGGTAATCACTTCCGCGACGGCGACGAAAATCCTGATCGACAAGGGCAGGGCGCGCGGCGTCGAATATCTGCATTTCGGCAAGGTCGAGACGGCTTATGCGGACGGCGACGTGGTGCTGGCCGGCGGCACGGTGAACAGCCCGCACCTGTTGCTGCTGTCCGGCGTCGGTCCTGCAGACGCGTTGAAGGCGCAGGGCGTGGCGCCGGTGCACGACCTGCCCGGTGTCGGCCGATCCATGCAGGACCATCTCAACGTCGTCGTCACCTTTTCGACGCGTGAAAAATTCGGCATCGGCGGCATCAGCGAGGCGGAATGGGCAGAGGCGGCCGGGGAATGGGGTGACCGGCGCACCGGCGCTCTGGCCAATCCCTGGTCGACCAGCGGCGGCCAGGCGAAATCGCGGCCGGATCTCGCCGAGCCGGACCTCCAGATCTACGGCATCGCGACGCCGCACCGCGACCATGCGCGCTACATGTCGATCGTGCCGGGCATCTCGATGTTCACCGTGCTGCAGCGGCCGAAGAGTGTTGGCACGCTGACGCTTCGTTCCGCCGATCCGCTCATGCATCCGGCGATCGATCCGAAATACCTGTCCGATCCCGAAGGAGAGGATTTGCGAACATTGGTCGACGCGGTCGGGCTAAGCCGCGGCATCGCGGCGACCAAAACGCTGGCCAAGCTTGGGTTGACGGAAATGTCGCCGTCGGCGGACGCGCTGAGCCGCGAGGAGATCGCCGCCTTCGTGCGTGCCCAGTGCCAATCGATCTATCATCCGACCAGCACCTGCCGGATGGGAGTGGACCACGAGGCGGTGGTCGATCCGGCCAGGCTCAAGGTGCACGGCCTGGAGGGCTTGCGTGTCTGCGATGCTTCCGTCTTCCCTGACGTGGTCGCCAGCAACATCATGGCGACCGTGATGATGATCGCCGAACGCGGCGCGGAATTTTTAAGGAAGTGAGGGAGGAAGAATTGGCCGAAGTTACTGAAAGCCTGTTGCGCACCTATGCCGAGTCTGACGGGCTGGGGCTCGCCGAACTGGTGCACAAGAAGGAAGTGTCGCCGCTGGAACTGGTGGAGGCGGCGGTCGTCACCATCGAGAAGCTGAACCCGACGCTGAACGCCGTGATCCACAAGCACTACGACATGGCGCGCGAGGCGGCGGCCGGCGTGGCCGGCGATGCGCCTTTCGCCGGCGTTCCTTATCTGCTCAAGGAACTGGCGACTTCCTGGAAGGGTTCGCCCAACACCAATTCGTCCTATTACCTCAAGGACGTGGTGTCCGACTTCGATGCCGAAGTGGTGACCCGCATCAAGAAGGCGGGTTTCCTGCTGGTCGGCAAGTCGAACGCGCCGGAAAATGGCTGGTCGATCTCGACCGAGCCGAAACTATACGGCGCGACGGTCAATCCATGGCGCGCCGACCTGACGGCGGGCGGTTCCAGCGGCGGGTCCTGCGCGGCGGTCGCGGCCCGCATGGTGCCGGTGGCCGAGTCCAGCGATGCGGCGGGTTCGATCCGCGTGCCGGCGTCCTGTTGCGGCGTTCTCGGGTTAAAACCGTCGCGCGGCCGCATCACCATGGCGCCTTATGCAGACGTGTGGCACGGCGGCGCGTATTTTCTCGCCAACACCCGCACCGTGCGCGACACCGCCGCCTATCTCGACGCGGTCGCCGGCGCGCTGCCGGGCGACGCCTACCAGCCGCCAGTGCCCGACAAAAGCTGGCTTGAGCTGTCGAAGCGGGCGCCGGCGAAGCTGCGCATCGGCTATTCGGTGACGCCGCCGGACGGGCGGCCGATCGACCCGGAGGTCAGGCAGGCCGTTCTGGATACCGCGAAGAAGCTGGAAGGGCTTGGCCACAGCGTCGAGGAACACAATATGGCGCTCGACGCCGACAATGCCTGGAAGACCTACACGCATATGAGCTGTGTCCAGACTGCGGCGATCTTCGACTGGCTTTCGGCGGTGGTGGGGCGGCCTGCGACGGCGGACGACGTCGAACCGATCACCTGGGCGATCATCGAGCGTGGCCGCGCCACCAGCGGCATAAGGCATATTTCGGACGTCGAGGCGGTGCGCCAGATGGGCCGCGCGATCGCGCTCGATATCAACGACTACGACATCTTCCTCACGCCGACGCTGACGCACCTGCCGCGCCCTGTCGGCTTCTACGACATGTCGATGACCGATCTGGATGCCTACAACGATCTGTGGACCGATGGGGTGTTCATGTTTCCGTTCAACATGTCCGGCCAGCCGGCCATGTCGATCCCGGTGGGGCAATCGAAGAGCGGCGTGCCGATCGGCGTGCAGGCGGTCGGCCGCTACGGTGACGAGGCGACGATTTTGGCGCTGGCGACGGTGCTGGAGCAGGAGATGCCGTGGGCGGGGCGGAAGCCGGCGGTTTCGGCGTGATGTTTGGCTCGCGCCCCCTCCACCATGCTTCGCATGGTCCCCCTCCCCCGCTTCGCAGGGGAGGATCCGCAACGCCGCAGCCGGCACGCCTTGGATCCTCCCCAGTTTACGGGGGAGGGGGACCACGCGAAGCGTGGTGGAGGGGGCGTCTGGGCCACCAAGAACAAGACAGGAAACGTCAGAGCAGCCCATGTCGCCCATAGACCCGATGCCGAAATCCTTCGACGGCGAGGCGCTTCTCGACGAGTTCATGTCGGCGCCGTCGCCGGAACTGGTGCGCGATCTGGAAGCCCTGCCGGGCGATATTCTGATCCTCGGCGTCGGCGGCAAGATGGGGCCGACGCTGGCGCGCATGGCCAAGCGCGCGGCGCCTTCGAAGCGCGTCGTCGCGGTGGCGAGGTTCAACTCGCCAGGTCTGCGCGAGGAGCTTGAGGAGAATGGCATCGAGACGATCGCCTGCGACCTGCTCGACGCGGAGGCGGTGAAAAAACTGCCTCGACTTGAGAATGTCGTGTTCATGGCTGGCTTCAAGTTCGGGGCGCAGGCCGACCCCGGCCAGACCTGGGCGATGAACGTGCAGGTGCCGGCGACCGTCGCCGACATTTTTCGGACCTCGCGCATCGTCGCCTTCTCGACCGGTTGCGTCTATCCTTTCGCCACCGTGCGCGAGGGCGGCAGCACCGAGGACGTGCCGCCGAACCCGCCCGGCGAATATGCGATCACCTGTCTCGGGCGCGAGCGCATGTTCGAAAATTATTCGAAGGTCCACGGCACGCCGGGCGTGCTGTTCCGCCTTAACTATGCGATCGACCTGCGTTACGGCGTGCTGCACGATATCGCGAAGAATATCCTCGACGGCAAGCCGATCGACGTGTCGATGGGCCATGTCAACATAATCTGGCAGGGCGATGCCTGCTCGCAGGCGCTGCGCTGCCTGGCGCATTGCGTCACGCCGCCGATGCCGATCAATGTCAGCGGGCCGGAGATCCTGCCAGTGCGCTGGCTGGCGGCCGAACTCGGCAAGCGGCTGGGCAAGGCGCCGGAAATCCTCGGCGCGGAAGCGGATCGCTCCTGGCTGACCAACACGGCGCGCGCCGCGCAGTTCTTCGGCTATCCGAAAGTGCCGGTGGCGACGATGATGGACTGGGTGGCGGACTGGCAGCTTGCCGGCCGTCGCAGCCTCGGCAAGCCGACAAAATTCGAGGTGAGAAGTGGCGCCTATTGAGGAGGCAGCTGACGCCCTCCTCGGCCATGCCGACATAGCCGACGCGCTGCTGCTTTCCGACGAGGCGCGCTGGAACCAGACGGCGGCCGACTGGGCCGTGTTCGTCGATCATGGCGAGGTTTTTGGCGTCCGCGCCGGCGGGCGGCTGGTGGCGACGGCGGCGATCCTGCCTTACGGCGGCTTCGGCTGGGTGTCGATGGTGCTGGTGACGGCCGACTGGCGGCGGCGAGGGCTGGCGTCGCGGCTGATGAACCGCTGCATCGCGGCGCTGAGGGCGCGCGGCTGTGCCGCGCTGCTGGATGCGACGCCGGAAGGAGCGCTGGTCTACGGCCAGCTCGGTTTCCGCAGCCAGTGCGGCATGGCGCGCTGGCGGGGGATGGGTTTGGGCGGGGTGTCCGGCCAATCCGTCACAAAGAAAGCCGTAAGCGATGGGTTACGGGAAGCAATCGCCGCCACCGACCGCGTCGATATTCTGGCGCGGGACGGACAGATCTTCGGCGGAGATCGTGGGTTCCTGCTGGAGAATTTCCTCGGCCGGCCTGGCACGGTGGCGATTGGAGAGGGTGGGAGTTTTGTGATCACGCGCCAAGGCCGGCGCGCCACCCAGATCGGGCCGCTCATCGCCGGTTCCGACGCCGAGGCGCGAAACCTGCTGGAGGCGGCGCTTGCGATGATATCCGGACCGGTCATTCTCGATGTGCTCGACGCCGGGGCAGGGCTGAACCCGGTTCTCGAAAAGCACGGCTTCGATGCGTTCCGAGGTTTTGAGCGCATGGTGCTCGGCCGCAATGGATTGCCAAGCCAGCCCGCGGCGCTGATGGTCGCCGCCGGGCCGGAATTTGGGTAAGAGTACGATTTTGTTGGCGGAATCGCCAAGCTGGAACACCCCTCATCCGCCTTCGCTTCGCTCAGGCACCTTCTCCCACAAGGGGAGAAGGTGGAGTTTCGCGCATGCGTGTCGGCCAATCGTCGACGTTGGAGATTTGCAGAAGCGGAAATGCTGTGCTCCCCCTTCTCCCCGTGTGCGAGAAGGTGCCTGAGCGAAGCGAAGGCGGATGAGGGGTGTTCCAGCTTGGCAATCTACCGAATGAGCGGCTGCCATCTGGACGGACACGCAATCTATACAGCCGCCGCCTTGCCCGCTCCCGTCGCTGCGACCAGCAGAGCGTGCTCGTCGAGCCCGGCATTGTCTAGCACCGCCGAGACGCCGCCGTGGCGCACGATGGCGATGCGGTGGCTCAGCGCCAAAACTTCGTTGAGTTCGGAGGAGATGAGGATGATCGCCACGCCTTCGGCCGAGAGGCGGCGGAGCACGGCGTAGATTTCCTGCCGGGCACCGACATCGACGCCGCGGGTGGGCTCGTCGCAGATCAGCACTTTTGGACGGGCGAGCAAGGCGCGGGCGAACAGCACTTTCTGCTGGTTGCCGCCGGACAGCGCGCCGATCGGCGTGTCGAGCGACGCGGCGACGAGGCGAAGGCCGCGCAGGATTTCGCCGGCTTCGGCGCGCTCCCGGCCGAGCCGCAGGAAGCCGCCGAGCGAGAAACGGCCGAGGGAGGCGGCCGTGGCGTTGCCGGTGATGGCCAGCGGCCCGAAAATGCCGTCGCGCTTGCGGTCCTCGGTCATGTAGACGATGCCGGCCGCCAGCACTTTCGCGGGATCGTCCGGCAGCGGGGCGCCGTCGAGATCGGCGGAGAAACCGCCGCGACGGCGCAGGCCGGCGATGCGGTGGGCGATCGACGTGCGGCCGGCGCCGACCAGCCCGGCGAGCCCGAAAATCTCGCCCTGGCGGATGTCGATCGGGGCGCCGTCCTCGCCAAGGCCGCGCAAGCCGAGCACGGTTTTCGCCCGGCCTGCCAGCGGCGCGGGGGCGATGCTGGCGGAAACCTCGCGGCCGGTCATCAACCGGATCAGTTCGCCCGACGTCAGGCCGGCCTTGTCGCGGCTGGCGACCAGCGCACCGTCGCGCATCACCGACACGCGGTCGGCGATCTCGAAGATCTCTTCCAGCCGGTGCGAGATGTAGAGGATGAGCAGGCCTTTTTCGCGCAGGGTGCGGATGACGGCGAACAGTTTCGCCTGTTCGGCGATCGACAGCACGGCGGTGGGTTCGTCGAGGATGAGGATACGGGCGTCGGTGGCCAGCGCCCGCGCCAGTTCGACCAGTTGCCGGTCGGCGACGCCGAGAGTGCCGACCGGAGCGTCCGGTGAGAGGGCGATGCCGTAGCGGTCGAGCAATTCGGCGGCGGCGCTTAATGCGGCGCGGCGGTCGACGACCCCCAAACGCCCCTTGAATTCGCGGCCGAGAAAAATGTTGTCGGCGACGGTGAGTTCCGGGATCGAGCTGAATTCCTGGTAGACGATGGCGACGCCGGCATTGCGCGCGTCGGCAGGTGAGGCGAAGGCGACCGGTTGGCCGGCGATGGCAATCGTGCCCGACGTCGGGTGGATGGTGCCCGACAGGATGTTCATCAGCGTGGATTTGCCGGCGCCGTTGGCGCCGCAGACGGCATGGACCTCGCCGCTTTCGGCGGCGAAGTCCACATGGTCGAGCGCCAGCACGCCGGGGAACCGGCGTGTCAGTGCGTGGGTTTGGAGCAGCGGCACGAAGAGATCTGCTTACTGCGGCAGAAATTCCTTCGGCAGGTCGGTCTTGAACCAGTCGTCGGGACGGTCCGGCTCGTTCAGCTTGGCGGCTTCGGCCGGGTCGAGGTAGCGCGTTGGTACGACGACGGCGGTGGTGGTCGGCTTGCCGGTCAAAATGTTCACCGCCTGCTTGACGGCCTCGCGCCCGACTTCCAGGCCGCTGGTGACCGAGCCCCACTTGCCTTCCTTGGCGACGAGTTTTGTCCAGCCGTTGTAGTCGTCGCCGGGAGACAAGGTCAGCTCGCCGAGCCGGCCTGCCTCGTCGAAAGCCTCGTAGATGCCCATCGACATCTGGCCAGCGGGCGAGAAGGCGCCGTCGATCTCGGGAAAACGCTGCAACAGGTTTTCCGTCAATTGCTTGGCCTTGGCGCGGTCCCAGTCGCCATATTCGCTACTGATCAGCTCCATGTCGGGATAGTTCTTCAGCACGTCCTGCAGCACCGCGAGCTGCACGACGGCGGCGGACGAGCCGGCGATTGGCAGCATGGCGAACACTTTTCCCTTGCCGTTCAGCGACTTGGCGAATTCGGTCGCCACCTGCTCGCTGTAGGTCCACTGGTTGACGTAAGCGTTGGAGGTAACAGCGGGATCGCGCATGAAGTTGTAGCCGATGTTTATCGTGGCCACGCCCTTGTCGTGCGCCTTCTGCAGCGCCGGCAGGATGGCCTTTTCGTCGACCGGCCAGAACAGGATGGCGTCGACGCCGCTGGTCAGCAGATCCTCGATGTCGGCGGCCTGCTTGGTCGGGTTGAAGGCGGCGTCGGTGACTTTCACCTCCTTGATCTCGGGATGCAGCGAGGCCTCGTACTTCACCGACTGCGCGGTGAAGTTGATCCAGGCGTTGCTGAGGTAGCCGGCCGACAGGCCGATCTTCAGGTCGCCCTCCTTCTTGTATTTGGAGGTGTCGAGAGGCTCCTTGGCCCAGGTCATGATCTGGTCGTAGGTTTCCTTCTTGGTCAGGTCCATGTCCTGCGCGACCGAGGCTCCGGTGGTGAAGGCGCCGATCATCGCGGCTGCGATGACGGGTCTGAGATAGTGACGCATTTTTTAACTCCCCTGCTGGTTGCTATTCCCGACTGCGACCACCGCTGCGGCTGCCGATCCACGAATGAGCGGCCGAGGCGGCGATGATGATGAGGCCTTTTATGGTGAGCTGTGCAGCGAAGGGCAGCCCGGCGACATTGGCGAGGTTCAGCGCGATGAACAGCACCATGACGCCGGCAAAGGTGCCGCCGACGCTGCCGCGGCCGCCGGCGAAGGTGGTGCCGCCGAGCACGACGGCGGCCAGAACGTCGAACTCCATGCCGGCGCCGGGATTGGTACCCGACACGCCGGTTCGCGCCAGCAGCGCCAGTCCGCCGAGGCCGGCGAACAGACCTGAGACGATGTAGGCGATGACGGTGATGCGGGCGGCCGGCAGGCCGGCCATCCGTGCCGCGTCGGGATTGGCTCCGACGAGATAGACGCCGCGCCCGAAACGGGTGCGTGACTGCAGGAAGATGCCGATGGCGACCGCGCCAAGCAGGCAGATGACGAGCACCGGCAGGACGCCACCGAAGATGCGGCTGTTCAACGCCTCGCGGAAACCCGGCGAGACGATGCCGCGCGCTGTGCCGCCTGTGCCCATCTGCACCAGGCCATAGACGACGATCGACATGCCGAGCGTGACGATGAAGGCCGACACTTTTCCGTGGGCGATGACGAGGCCGTTGGCGAGGCCAATCGCGGCGCCGCAGGCGCTGGCGGCCGCGATGCCCAGCCACAGATTCTCCGGCTTGCCGTCCATGACCAGCGCGCAGACCACGGCGCTCATCGACACGATCGCACCAACCGAGAGGTCGACGCCGCGCAGCAGCATGACGAAGGTGACACCGACGGCGGTGATACCGACAGGTGCTGCCTGGCGTACCAGATTGGTGAGGTAGTTCAGCTTGAAGAAGGCGTCGGAGGCGAGGCCGGCAAGCAGCAGAAGCGCCGCCAGCACGATCCACACCGCCGCCTTTTCCAGCGAGGGCAGGCGCATGCCCCGGGGCAGCGGCGAGGCCACGGCGCTCATGCCGGCTGCGCCACCCGGCCAGGCCGGTCGGCGAGGATGGCGACGATGACGATCAGGCCCTTGACCACGATCTGGGTGAAGGCTGGCACCTGCAACAGGTTGAGCAGATTGTTGAGCACGCCGAGAAACAGCACGGCGCCGAGGATACCGGCGACACTGACGCGCCCACCCTTGAGAGGCGTGCCCCCCAGCACCACCGCGACGATGGCGTCGAGCTCGAGCCCGTTGCCGGCATTGGGAAAGCCGGTGCCGAGGCGCCCGGCGACGAGCAGCGCGGCGACGCCGGCGCACAGGCCCGAGACCAGATAGGCGGTTCGGGTCAGGCCGTGCAGGTTCAGCCCGGCCTTGCGGGCGGAGTCGGCGCTGTTGCCCATGGCGAGCAGGTGCCAGCCGAAGATCGAGCGCTGCAATCCGTACCAGGCTGCGACGGCGACCAGAGCAACGAGGAATAGCGAGACCGGAACGCCGAGCACACGACCATTGGCGAGGAAGGCAATCGACGGCGCCACCTGGCCGATGCTGCGGTCGGTGAGCATGAAGATGACACCTTGCAGCACGCTGAGCATGCCGAAGGTGAGGATCAGAGGCGACATGCGCAGGCGGTTGATCAACTCGCCATTGAGCAGGCCGATCAGCGCGGCGAGCGTAAGGCAACCGATGACGACCGCGAGACCCATGCCGGGGAACGCCTCGAACATCATGCAGGCGACGACGGTGACCAATCCGACAAGCTGGCCGACGGAAAGGTCGATCATGCCGCCGGCGATCACGAAGGCCTGGCCGAGCGCCAGGATGGCGAGCGTCGCCGACTGGTCGAGCACGTTGGCGAGGTTGGAGGCGGTGCGGAACTGAGGCACGGAGACGACGCCGACCAGCACGAGCGCGGCCAGCGCCCAGTAGATGCGGGGCAGTCTTTGATGAACCGGGGCGCGGATGGCCGGAGGCCGCATTTGCTTTCTGTCCCGAAAGTAACTAAATAGTTGGTTATCACGGATGTGGATGACCGGTCAATATACGCTGCGCGCACTGGACAACGCCTTGCAATAGCTGGATTGTCCCGGAAGGGGAGGGATAGTCAGCCATCCGCTGGGTCGCAAGATACCACGGAAAAGCACGGACGGGAGGGACAACCCATGGCTGGACATCCGACACGCGCGGTTATCGAGAAGGCGGGGAGGACGACCGAGGCTCGTCAGCCCAGGCCGCGCGACTCTGCGGCGACCCGCGCTTCGCTGCTGGCGATGGCGATCAGCGAATTCGCCGACAAGGGTTTTGCCGGCGCGCGGGTCGACGAGATCGCCAATCGCGCCGGCGTCAACAAGCAGTTGCTCTACCACCATTTCGGCAACAAGGACGACCTCTACCGGGTCGCGCTGGAGACCGTCTATTCCGAGATCCGCGAGAAGGAGAAGGCGCTGCATCTCGGCGACCTGTCGCCGCTGGAGGCGATGCGGACGCTGATCGGCTATTCATTCGATTATCTCGTCGACCACCCGGAATTCATCAAGCTTGTCAGTGACGAGAACGCCCAGGGCGCGCCGCATGCGGCGAAGTCCGAGGAATTGACGGAAATGCACTGGCCGCTGGTGGAACTGCTGCGCGAGACGCTGAAACGCGGCGCGGCGCAAGGCGTTTTCCGCGACGACATGGACCCGGTCAACGTCTACATCTCGATCGCCGGCATCTCGTATTTCTACTTTTCCAACAATCCGACCCTGTCGGCGATCTTCGGCAAGAAACTGAACACGCCGGAGGCGATCGCGGAGCGGCGGGTGCATGTGATCGAGTTCGCGCTGGCGGCGCTACGAGCCTGACTACGGGTGTCATGCAGGTATTCGATTCGCCGCCCCTCACTGTCCTGCCGGATCACTCCCCGTTTTTCATATATCGCGTTCAATATCTCTAGATGTCATGGACAGAAGTTAAACCTGTCGATCACCTTGACCGCCCCTGGTTTCCGCAATGGCGAGGCGTGGATTCCCGACACTCTCCGCTCCCTTCGGTCGCTCACGAGGTCGAGAATGACGACAGTGACTGTTTGCTTCGGCTAATCTCCAACGTTGGCGACTGGCGGAAACGCAGATGGCTGTCGTCATTCTCGACCTCGTGAGCGACCGCAGGGAGCGGAGAGTGTCGGGAATCCATGCCTCGCCCTCGATGATATCAAAGTCCCAACAGAGTTTGTCGCGGTAGCGGCTTGAGCCACTTTGATCCAATGTCGAGTCGTCTCTCGCCCGCGTGCGCGGAGAGATTTCTTGCAAATGGGGTGAGCAGCGGCGGCCTAAAAATGAGCCTCGACTTGGAGAGCCTTCCTAAGAAACCAACTGGTTGGTTGACTGTGGGAGTGATTATGCTACGGTCCGCTTGACCATGCTGTGGCCCGATTGCCGGACCGCGACGGAGCGTAGCGACTCACACTGGAGCGACAGAGCAGAGATGGGGCTTCACCGCAGCGAACTGCCAGCCAATGTGAGCAGCCTGCTTCGCGCAGGGACCGTTATCCCCGCCCAGCCGCTGGCGCTCGATGCCGGGCGGCGGTTCGATCCGAGGCGCCAGCGGGCGCTGACACGCTATTATGTCGATGCCGGCGCCGGCGGGCTGGCGGTCGGCGTGCATACGACGCAATTCGAGATCCGCGACGTCGGCCTCCATGAGCCGGTGCTGTCGCTGGCGATGCAGGCGGCGCGCGAATGGACCGGACGTCCGCTGGTGATGATCGCCGGCGTCGTTGGCCCGACAGAGCAGGCGGTTCGCGAGGCGCGCATCGCCGTTGGCCTTGGCTATCACGCCGGACTGCTCAGCCTCGCCGCTTTCAAGGGCCGCAGCGAAGACGACATCATCGCGCATTGCAGGCGCGTGGCCGACGAGATCCCGCTGGTTGGCTTCTACCTTCAGCCGGCGGTGGGCGGGCTTCCGCTCGATGCGAATTTCTGGAAGCGCTTCTGCGAGATCGACAATGTGGTGGCGATCAAGGCGGCCCCCTTCAACCGCTACCGCACAATCGACGTGGTGCGCGGCCTTGTCGAGGCGCGGGCGGAGGATCGCATCACGCTTTACACCGGCAATGACGACCATATCGTGCTCGACCTTGCCGTCCCGTTTCCGGTCATGCGCGACGGAGAGGCGGTGACGGTCCGATTTCGCGGCGGGCTTCTCGGCCACTGGTCGGTATGGACGCGCGGCGCGGTGCAACTGCTCGACCGGATCAAGGCGGCGGTCGCGGCGGGCGCGGTGCCCGACGCGCTTCTGGCGCTCGACGCCCGCGTCACCGATTGCAATGCCGCCTTCTTCGACGTCGCCAACGATTTCCACGGCTGCATCGCCGGTTGCCACGAGGTGCTGCGCCGGCAAGGGCTGCTGGAAGGCATCTGGTGCCTCAATCCGGAGGAGGGACTGAGCCCCGGACAGGCGGCGGAGATCGACCGGATATGCCGGGTTCACAGCGATCTGGCGGATGATGATTTCGTGAAGGCAAATCTGGAGCGGTGGCTGGGATGACGATGAGTGGCGGCGCGGCACCGCTCCGCTTGTAGCCGGCTTGCGGCTGCTCGATCAGCTTGGCTATGCCGGTTGCCGGTACGCAAGCCCGAATTCAATTCCTTCCGGCTGTCCCCAGCCATCCCAGCGCCTTTTCGCTGTCGACCACCCAGCCGAATTTCATGGCGAAATTCTTGAGCGTCGCGGCCTGGAGATCGGGGGCGAAGGACGAGACGCAGTCGGAGATCAGCGTCGTGCGGTAGCCGTGATGGAAGGCTTCTCGCGCCGTCTCCTCGACGCAGATCTGCGTCACCGTGCCGGTCACCAAAAGCGAGCGCACGCCGAGTCGGCGCAGTTGGATGCCGAGATCGGTGGCGTGGAATGAGCCGTAGCCGAATTTGTCGATGACCGTTTCGCCGGGCAGCGGCGCCAGTTCGGCGATCACGTCGCCGCATTCCAGTTCGCCGTCCGCGTCTTGGTAGCTGCGCTTGACGCCCTGCCAGCAGCATTTTGTTTCCGATTGGCATTGTTTCGACCATAGCCACATCAGCTCCGGCGTGTCCCTGGCATAGAAGCGCGTGTAGACGACCGGCCGGCCGGCGGTGCGGAAGGCATCGATGAGGCGGCGGATCGGCGCAATCGTGGTGCGCGCGTCGGGAACCTCCAGCGGCGCGCCGACGCGCACGAAATCGTTCTGCATGTCGACGATGAGCAAGGCGGCGTCGGCAACCCGCTCGGCGGGCGGCACGTCCGCAGCGCTCGCCCAACTCTTCGAAATCGCGGCATCGGGCATGGCGGTCGTCCGGTTCGATGGCTTGCAGGCCCGCATGATGGAGCGGGCAGGTTGTGGAGTCAATATTTACCAACTGGTTGGTTGATAAATTCGCCTCTGGAGACGCCTTCGACCCGACTTCGCGCGTTGACAGGTGTGAAAAATTTTGCAACCTTTGAAAAAATTATCAAGCCGCACCTCAAGAGCTTGGATCAATGGCAGGGATTGGAAACGGCCTTCGCGACGATGAAAGCAGCATGGCGACCCGTGCCGCCTGGCTGCACTACGCCGGTGGGCTGACTCAATCGGAGGTCGCCAAGCGTCTCGGCCTCACCAGCCTGAAGGCCCATCGCCTGATCACCAAGGCCAATCAGGACGGGCTGGTAAAAGTCTATATCGACGGGGAAGTCTCGGAATGCGTGGTGCTCGAGACCGAGCTCTGCAAGCGCTACGGGCTGGACTATTGCGAGGTGGTGCCGGAGTTCGACGACGAGGCGCTGCCGCTGAAGGCGCTCGGCATCTCCGGAGCCCAATTCCTCAAGCGCGAGATCGAGCGCGGCGAGCCGGCGCTGATTGGCGTCGGCCATGGCCGCACGCTCGCCGCCTGCGTCGAATACCTGCCGCGGACGTCGGCAGGGTCGATCCGTTTCGTCTCGCTGCTCGGCGGCCTGACCCGAAAATTTTCGGCCAATCCGCATGACGTGATCCACCGGCTGGCCGAGCGCACCGGCGCGGAAGCCTATGTGATGCCCGTGCCGATGTTCGCCAATACCGCCGAGGACCGCGCTGTGCTGCTCGGCCAGAAGGGCGTCAGCGAGGTGTTCGATCTGGCGCGCGCGGCCGACCTGCTTTTCGCCGGCATCGGCACCACCGAGCGCGAGGCGTCGCTGGTCGCCACCGGCATGGTGGAGCAGGCCGAGATGGCCGAGGTCAAGCGCGGCGGCGGCGTCGGCGAGTTGCTCGGCCACTTCTTTGACGAAGCCGGAAAGCCGTTCGAAACGTCGTTGTCGGGCCGCGTGCTGGCGGTCGAGCGGGAGGATCTGCGCAACAGGAGGATTGTCGCCGTCGCCGGCGGCAAGGTGAAGGCCCGCGCCATCAAGTCGGTGCTGGAGAGCCGCTATCTCGGCGGTCTCATTACCGACGAACGCACGGCGCGGTCGCTCGTGGAGGAAAAGCCGGTCGGGTAGCCGGCAAAATATGCAACCGAACTACCCTGTGGAGGAGAATGGAAATGCATGAAAAAGAGAAAGACCTGATTGGTGCCTTCCTGCGTGGGCAGGTGGACCGCCGCGGCCTGCTGAAGGGGCTCGGCGCGCTCGGCGTCGGCGCCGCAGCCGGTGGCTCCCTGCTCGCAATGGCCCAGTCGCGCGCCATGGCTGCGGACTTCGACTGGCAGGCGCATAAGGGCAAGAGCCTGAAGCTGCTGCTCAACAAGCACCCCTATGCTGACGCCATGATCGCCAATTTGCAGGCGTTCAAGGACCTGACAGGCATGGACGTGACCTACGACGTGTTCCCGGAGGACGTCTATTTCGACAAGGTGACGGCGGCGCTCTCGTCCGGCTCGTCGGAATATGATGCCTTCATGACCGGCGCCTATATGACCTGGACCTACGGCCCGGCCGGATGGACGGAAGACCTCAACCAGTGGATCAAGGATCCGGCCAAGACCAGCCCGACCTATGCCTGGGACGACATGCTGGAGGGCGTGCGCAAGTCCTGCGCCTGGAACGGCCAGCCTGGCGGCACGCTGGGCTCCGACGATGCCAAGCAGTGGTGCATTCCGTGGGGATTCGAGCAGAACAACGTCACCTATAACCAGGCGATGTTCGAAAAGGCCGGCGTGCAGCCGCCGAAGGATCTCGACGACCTCGTCGCGGTTGCCGCGAAACTCACCAAGGACGTCGGCAACAACGTCTATGGCGTCGGCGTGCGCGGCTCGCGCTCCTGGGCGACCATCCATCCGGGCTTCCTCTCGGCCTATGCCAATTTCGGCCAGAAGGATCTCAACGTCACCGACGGCAAGCTCTCGGCGGCGATGAACACGGCCGAGTCGAAGGACTTCCACAAGAAGTGGGTCGAGATGATCCAGCAAAGCGGCCCGAAGGATTGGGCGACCTACACCTGGTATCAGGTCGGCACCGATCTCGGCGCGGGCGCGTCGGCGATGATCTTCGACGCCGACATCCTCGGCTACTTCCAGAACGGCGGCACCAAGGAAGCCGGAAAGCTGGCTTTCCACGGCTTCAAGGCCAATCCGGCCGCCGAAGCGCCGACGCCCAACATCTGGATCTGGTCGCTCGCCATGTCCAGCTTCGCCAAGGACAAGGATGCCACCTGGTATTTCCTGCAGTGGGCCTCCAGCGTCGAGCACGCCATCTTCGGCGCGACCAAGATGGACTTCGTCAATCCGGTCCGCAGTGCGGTCTGGAAGGACGAGATGTTTATCGAGAAGCTCAAGAAGTATCCGGGCTACTTCGAGATGTTCACGGCTTCCGCGCCCGGCGCCTCGATCAAGTTCACGCCGCAGCCGCTGTTCTTCGACCTCACGACGGAGTGGGCCGCGACGCTGCAGAAGATGGTGGCCAAGCAGGTGCCGGTGGACGAGGGGCTCGACCAACTCGCGCAGTCGATTGACGGGCAGCTCAAGGAAGCCGGGTTGGGCTGACGGCCTGCACCAAGCGCGGCTGGACAACGATCCGGCCGCGCGGCAAGCCAAGGCACGGCGTGACGCCCTGCCTTGGCCGCATGAAAGGTCATCAGCGGCGCTGCCCCTCAGCGTCGCTCGTGCGCCCGGCCGGCCGTCCGCTACTCCCTGCGGCGGCCGGCCGTGGTAACCTGAACAAGACGGAGCTTTCATGACCGCCGTAGTGTCGCATGGCCGGCCGCGTTCGCGCTTCCGCATCGGCAAGCGCGTGCTGCCCTATGTGCTGAGCCTGCCGGCGCTGCTGGTCTGCATCGGCATCCTCATCCCGTTCGTGACGGCGGTCTGGTACTCGCTGCACCGGTACCGGCTGAGCCAGCCCTGGGGCTACAAGTTCATCTGGTTCGACAACTACCTCGCCTTCTTCTCCGATCCGAAATTCTGGAACACGCTGCAGGTGTCGCTGCTTTACGCCGGCCTGACGGTCGTGCTGGAGTTGCTGCTTGGCCTCGGCATCGCGCTGCTCTTGCAGAAGCGCACGACGCTAAACAATTTCATCTCCATCATGCTCCTGATGCCGCTGATGACGGCGCCGGCGCTGGCGGCGCTGATGTGGAAGCTGATGACCAATCCTGGCTTCGGCATATTGAGCTATTTTGCCGGCCTGATCGGCCTCCAGGATTTCCGTTGGGCCTCCTCGCCGTCGACGGCGCTGTTCACCGTCGTGCTGGTCGATATCTGGGTCTACACGCCCTTCATCATGATCCTGCTGCTCGCCGGCCTGCGCTCGCTGCCGACGCAGCCCTTCGAGGCGGCAGCACTGGACGGCGTGCCGCGCACCTTCGTGTTCTTTCGCATCACCTTGCCGATGCTGACGCCCTACATCCTGACCGCGACACTGTTCCGCCTGCTCGATTCCATCCAGCAGTTCGACATTATCTACGCGATGACGCAGGGCGGACCGGGCGATACGCTGACGGTCTTCCAGGTCGAGGCCTATCTGAACTTCTTCCAGTCCACCAATGTCGGGCGCTCGGCCGCGCTGATGATCATCCTGTGGGCGATCACCTATTTCCTGTCGAACATCTTCATAAAAAACTGGCTGCGGCTGCGCGAACGCGCCCGTGGCGAGGCGTGAGGAGGACGAGATGGAACATACCTCCACCCTCGAACGGGTCTTGCGCGGCATAGCGCTGGCGCTGGTCGTCATCTTCTTCATGTTCCCGCTGTTCTGGATATTCCTGATGTCGTTCCAGACCAACGAGACGATCCTGCGCATACCGCCGTCGATCGTGTTCGAGCCGACGCTGTCGAACTACGCGGCGCTGATCTCCGGCCGGTTGGAAACGGCGGCGGGCACGCTGGAGATCAATTTTCTGCGCACGCTGTGGAACTCGGTGTTCCTGTCGGTGACGTCGGTCGCACTCGCCCTGCTGCTCGGGGTGCCGGCGGCCTATGCCTTCGCCCGCCACAAGTTCCGTGGCTCCGAGGATATCGCGTTCACGCTGCTGTCCTTCCGCTTCGCGCCGCCGCTGCTGGTGCTTCTGCCGCTCACCATCTATTTCCAGCAGCTTGGACTGGCGAACACCTATTTCGGCCTGATCTGGGTCTACCAACTGATCTGCCTGCCGCTGATCCTGTGGATCGTGCGCGGCTATTTCGAGGATATCCCGGCCGACATCGAATACGCCTACCGCATCGGCGGCCATTCCTGGTTTGCGACCTTCCGCAAGATCGCGCTGCCGCTTGCGGGGCCGGGCATCGCGGCGGCCGGCCTGCTCGCCTTCATCTTTGCCTGGAACAATTTCGTCTTCGCGCTGGTGCTGGCCTCCGCCGACAAGCAGCCGGTGACGGTGGGCGCGCTGGCTTTCGTCACCGCCAGCGGCATCCAGTATGGTCAGATCGCGGCGGCGATCGTGCTGTCGATCACGCCGACGCTGGCGCTTGCGCTCTACGCCCAGCGCTATCTGGTCGAAGGTCTGTCGCTCGGCGCGGTGAAGGGATAGCGGCATGGCAACGCTCGAACTGAGGAAAATCGTCAAGCGCTACAAGGACAAGGTCGTCCTCGACGATCTGACGCTGTCGGTCGGCGACGGCGAGACGATCGTGCTGTTCGGCCCATCCGGCGCCGGAAAGACCGTGCTGCTGAGGCTGATCGCCGGCGTCGTCGAGCCCGACGAGGGCCGCGTGCTGATCGGCGGCGAGGACGTGACCGACGTGGACGCCGAGGAACGCGGCATCGGCATGGCCTTCCAGAATTTCGCGCTGTTTCCGCATATGAGCGCCTTCGACAACATTGCCACGCCGCTGGAGGCCAAACGCGCCTCGCCCGGCGCCATCAAGGCCGGCGTGGAGAGCGTCGCAAAACTGCTGAAGATCGGCCATGTGCTGACGCACAAGCCACGCGCGCTCTCCAACGGCCAGAAGCAGCGCACGGCGCTCGCCCGTGCGCTTGCAGGTTCGCCGCCGGTGCTGCTGCTGGACGACCCGCTGCGCAATGTCGACGCGAAACTACGCTTCGAGATGCGGCTGGAGCTGCCGCGCCTGCTCGACGACCAGGGCGCCACAGTGGTCTACGTCACGCAAGACTATAAGGAGGCGATGGCGCTGGGCGACCGCATCGCTGTGATGAGCCAGGGAAAAATCCGGCAATTGGGCACGCCGGAGCAGATCTATCTCGATCCCGCCGATATCGAGATCGCACGGCTGTTCGGCGACCCGACCATCAACCTTCTGGATGTAAAACCGTCGAAGGATGCACGCGGAGTCTATGTCGGCCTCTCCAACGTGCAGGTCCATCTCGCCGGCCCGTTCGAACAGGCGGTCGGCCGCGACTGCGTCATCGGGCTGCGGCCGGAAGCGCTGTCCTTCGTGCGAGGCGACGCACCGGCGGCTATCCCCGTGACGGTCGAGGCGGAGACGCCGCTCAACGAGAAGACGGTGACGCTGGTGCGCACCGTGCGCGGCCGCGAGATTCTGGTGTCGCGGCCGGCAGGAACGCCCGGACCTGTCGCCGGCAACGCGCATATTTCGGTCAACCCGAAGAGCGCGCTGCTTTTCGACCGGGCGACTGGTGAGCGTGTCGGCGTGAACAAGGTGGTGGCACTGAAGAGCGGGGCGGCGGCATGAACACTGCGCTGTCAATCGAAAACGTCGACAAATTCTACGGACCCGTCAACCACGGCGTCCACGCGGTTAAACAACTCACCATGAAGATCGCCAAGGGCGAGATCGTCGCGTTGCTCGGCTCCTCTGGCTGCGGGAAAACCTCGACCCTGCGCATGGTCGCCGGGTTCGAGGAAGTGTCCCGCGGCACGATCGCCATTGCCGGCAAGCCGGCGCATATGCTGCCGCCGGTGAAACGCAATGTCGCCATGGCCTTCGAGGGTTATTCGCTCTACCCGCCACTGACGGTGCGTGAGAACATCGCCTTCGCGTTGAAGGCGTCGCGGCTGCCTAGGGCGACGGTCGACCAGAAGGTCGCCGAGATCGCCAAACTGCTGGAGATCGAGGACATTCTCGAGCGCTATCCCAGCTCGATCTCGGGCGGCCAGCAGCAGCGGGCGAGCCTCGGCCGCGCGCTGGTCCGCGATGCGAACCTGCATCTGCTGGACGAACCGATGGGACAACTGGAGCCGCAGCTTCGCGCCGTGCTGCGCGGCCGCATAAAACATTTCATCAAGGAGCGCGGGCTGACCGCGATCCTGGTCACCCACGACCAGACCGAGGCCAACGCGCTGGCCGACCGCATCGCGGTGATGGAAGGCGGCGTGCTGCAGCAGTTCGATACGCCAAGTATGATCAAGGAGCGACCGGCGAACCTGTTCACCGGCACGTTCGTCGGCGAGCCGCCGATGAATGTGTTCGAGGCCTTTGTCTCGGGCGACAGCGACCGCATCAGGCTGAAACTGCCGGACGGGCTGTCGCTCGATTACGAGCAGGGCAATTTCGCGCAAGGCGTCCGCGATGCGTTGTTGCAACACCAGCGCGTCGTCATCGGCGTGCGACCCTATGCGGTGCGCCGCGCAAAAGACGGCGTGCCGGCGACGGTTTCCGCCAACCAGTGGCTCGGCGACCAGACGCATATCGCCGCCGACTTCGCCGGCGGTTCTCTGGTTCTGGTCGAGCACGATCGGACCCGGCTGGAACGCGGCGAGACCATCGGCGTGCGCATCGATCCGCAAAACCTGCATGTCTTCGATCCCGCCTCGGGCGCGGCGATCTCGCACGGCACGGAGCTCGCGTGACATGCGCGACGTATTGATCGGCATCGACGCGGGCACGTCGGTCATCAAGTCGGTGGCCTTCGACCTCGCCGGCCGGCAGATCGCGTTCACGGCGATGCCGAACCGCTACGAGACGATTCCGGGCGGCGGCGCCGAGCAGGATCTGGCTCGCACCTGGGCGGATACCGCGACGACGCTGCAGCAACTGGCCGACAAGGTGCCGGACCTGGCCAGGCGCGTCGCGGCGATCGCGGTGACGGGGCAGGGGGACGGCACCTGGCTCATCGACAGGGACGGCGAGCCGGTCGGAAAAGGCTGGCTCTGGCTGGACGCCCGCGCCGCCGACATCGTCGAGGACATCCGCGCGCTGCCGGAGGACCGGCCGCGCTTCGAGAAGACGGGTTCCGGGCTTGCCGCCTGCCAGCAGGGGCCGCAGCTTCGGCTCATGGAGCGCATGACCCCGGAACGGATCGAGCGGGCGACAACCGCCTTCCATTGCAAGGATTGGCTCTATTTCCGGCTCACAGGCGAGCGCGCCACCGACCCGTCCGAAGGCTGCTTTACCTTCGGCGATTTCGCCTCACGGCGCTATTCCGACGAGGTGATCGAAGTCCTTGGATTGAAGCATCTGCGCCGCCTGCTGCCGCCGATGGTGGACGGCGCCTCGCAAAGCGCAAAACTGTCGGCGGCCGCGGCGGGCATGACCGGCCTGCTGGCCGGGACGCCAGTGGTGCTGGGTTATGTCGATGTCGCCTGTACGGCGCTCGGCGCAGGGCTCTACGATACGGCGGCAAGGCCCGGCTGCTCGATCGTCGGCTCGACCGGCATGCATATGCGGCTCGCCGTCGGCGCCGACGACGTGATCCTGAACGACAGCAAGACCGGCTACACCATGTGCATGCCGGCACCGGGCGTATACACGCAGATGCAGTCGAACATGGCGGCGACGCTGAACATCGACTGGGTGCTGGGGCTGGCCGCCGGCATCCTCGCTTCGCAAGGCATATCCCGCACCTCCGCCGAGATGATCCCGCTGATCGACGAATGGATCGCCACCTCCGCGCCGGCCTCGCTGCTCTACCAGCCCTATGTCTCCGAGGCCGGCGAGCGTGGCCCGTTCGTCGACGCCAATGCCCGCGCCGGCTTCGTCGGCATTTCCAGCCGGCACGGTTACGGTGATCTCGTGCGCGCGGTTTTCGAGGGGCTCGCTTTCGCCGGGCGCGATTGCTACGCCGTGATGGGTTCGTTGCCGGGCGAGGTGCGGCTGACCGGCGGTGCGGCGCGCAGCAGCGCGTTGCGAAAGATTCTCGGCGCATCGCTCGGCGCGAAAATCCGCACCAGCAAGCGCGAGGAAGCGGGCGCCGCCGGAGCGGCCATGATCGCCGCCGTCTCCATTGGCCAGTACGCTTCGATGGACGCCTGCGCGGCGGAGTGGGTAACGCCGCTGCTGGGAGCGGCGGAAGAACCCGACGCCGCGCTTGCCGGCATTTACGACGAAACCTATCCCGCCTATGCGCTGGCGTGGCAGGCCCTGCGGCCTGTCTGGCGCACCATGGCGGGATCGCGGAAAGACTGACATGACACGAAAGATTGCAATCATCGGCGACCGCTTCATGCTGCCGGAGGTGTTCCGGCGCGAGATCGAGAAAGCCTGCGGCACTGCGCTGGACATCCGCATGCTTGAGCAGCCCTGGCCCGACGAACCAATGGAGTTCGGCGACGCCTCTCGCGGCCTCGACATGGTCAGGGAATATTTCGGCGATCCCGACGAGGTGGTGGCTTTCATCGGCGATGCCGAGATTCTGGTGACGCAGCTCGCCCCGCTGTCGGACGGCATGATGAAGCGACTGCCCGATTTGAAGCTGGTGGCCGTGTCGCGCGGCGGGCCGGTCAATATCGACATGGCGGCGGCGCGCCGCAACGGCATTCGGGTCGTCAACGTGCCGGGCCGCAACGCCAGCGCCGTGGCCGAGTTCACCATCGGTGCGATCCTGGCCGAGACCCGGTTGATCCGCGTCGGCCACGAGTCGCTGCGCAAGGGCGAATGGCGCGGCGACCTCTACCGCGCTGACCGCACCGGCCGCGAACTCAACGAGATGACGGTCGGCGTGGTCGGCTACGGCAACATCGGCACGAGGCTGGTCAAGCTGTTGCGCGCCTTCGGCTGCAAGGTGCTGGTGTCGGACCCCTATGTCCAAATCAGCGCCGAGGACCGCAACGCCGGCGTCGAACTGGTGGCGCTGGACGACCTGCTTGCGCGCGCCGACGTCGTGACGCTGCATTCGCGGGTGACCGAGGAGACGAAACACATCATCAATCGCGAGACGATCGCGAAAATGAAGCCCGGCGTGATCTTCGTGAACACGGCGCGCGGGCCGTTGGTCGACTACGATGCGCTCTATGAGGCCCTGGTTTCCGGCCAGATCGCCAGCGCCATGCTGGAGACCTTTGCCGTCGAGCCGGTGCCGGCCGACTGGCCGCTGCTGAAGCTGCCCAACGTGACGCTGACCCCGCATATCGCCGGCGCCTCGGTGCGCACGGTGACCTACGCGGCAGAGAAGGCGGCCGAGGAGGTGCGGCGCTATCTGGCCGGCCTGCCGCCGGTCAATCCGTGTTGAGCGACGCTTCTTCCATGTCGCACTCCGTCCAGCACCCAGGCCCGGTCATAACCTCTCTAGGCCAGGCCCATGACTGACCCCGACACAGTCGATCTCTTCGTCATCGGCGGCGGTGTCAACGGCGCAGGCATCGCCCGCGATGCGGCGGGGCGTGGACTGTCGGTGGTGCTCTGCGAAAAGGACGACCTCGCTCAGGGCACCAGCTCGCGCTCGGGAAAGCTGGTGCATGGCGGGCTGCGCTATCTCGAATATTACGAGTTCCGACTGGTGCGCGAGGCGCTCATCGAGCGTGAGGTGCTTTTGGCCTCCGCGCCGCACATCATCTGGCCGATGCGGTTTGTCCTCCCGCACAGTCCCGACGACCGCCCGGCCTGGCTGGTGCGGCTCGGCCTCTTCCTCTACGACCATCTCGGCGGCCGCAAGCGCCTGCCCGGCACGCGCACGCTGAACCTCAAGACCGCGCCCGAGGGCGCGCCGATCGAGCCCAATTTCACCAAGGGGTTCGAATATTCCGACTGCTGGGTGGACGATGCCCGTCTTGTGCTGCTCAACGCGCTCGACGCCGCCACGCGCGGCGCTCGCGTGCTGACCCGCACGGCCTGCGTCTCGGCGCGCCGCGATAAGAGCGTCTGGGTGATCGAGACGCAGGATGGCCGCACCGGCGTGAAGCGCACATTCCGCGCGAAGGCGCTGGTCAACGCCGCCGGGCCATGGGTGAACGACGTGGTCGGCCGCGTCGCCGGGCTCAACGCCACGCGCAACGTCCGGCTGGTGAAGGGCAGCCACATCGTGGTGCCAAAATTCTGGGAGGGGCGGCAGGCCTACCTGGTGCAGAACACGGACAAGCGCGTGATCTTCATCAACCCCTACGAAAATGATCTCGCGCTGATCGGCACCACCGACATCCCCTATTCCGGCCGCCCCGAGGACGTGTCGGCCGAGGAGACCGAGATCGACTACCTGATCAAGGTCGTGAACCGCTATTTCAAGCGCAAGCTTTCGCGCCGCGACGTGGTCCACAGCTTCTCCGGCGTGCGGCCGCTCTATGACGACAACGCCGACAACCCGAGCGCGGTGACGCGCGACTACATTTTTGAACTCGATGCCCGGACCGGTGAGGCGCCACTGCTTTCGGTGTTCGGCGGCAAGATCACGACATTCCGCAAACTCTCGGAACACGCTCTGGAGAGGCTGAAACCATTCTTCCCAAGCATGGGCAAGAATTGGACAGCGGAAGCGCCTCTGCCGGGCGGCGACATTCCCGATGCGGATTTCGAGCGCTTCCTCGGCGCGCTCGCTGCCGAATGGCCGTGGATGCCGCTCTCTCTACTGAAGCATTTTGCGCGGCTCTACGGGACGCGGGCGAGAGAGCTGGTCGGTCGGGCACAATCGGTTGGCGATCTTGGCCGCCCGTTCGGCCCGGATTTTTACGAACGCGAAGCCGCCTTCCTGCTCGAGACCGAATGGGCCGAGACGGCGGAGGACATTCTCGAACGGCGCACCAAGCATGGGCTGCATCTTTCGGCGGAGGAGCGCGCCGCCTTCGAGGACTGGTGCAGGGGACGGCTGGCGAAGGCGGGATGATGGCAGATCGGCAGGAGCGGGAAACGTCGGAATTCGAGGCGCTAAGAAGCCTGTCGGCGCGGGTGGGGGCCGATCCGCTGCTGGTGCAGGCGGCGGGTGGCAACACGTCACTCAAGCAGGACGCCACCCTGTGGATCAAGGCGTCCGGCACATGGCTGATGAATGCCTTGCGCGATGAGATTTTTGTGCCGGTGCGGATGGCGCCTCTGCTGCAGGCGGTCGCCGACATCGACTCTGCCGCCGAGAAGGCCGAAGCGTTCGCCATTGCCGAGCTCAATCCCGGCGGCTTGCGACCGTCGATCGAAACGACCGTGCATGCGCTGATGCCGCAGCGCGTTGTCGTCCACGTCCATTGCGTCGAGACGATATCGCTCGCCGTGCAGGCGAACGCCGAGGCGGTCATCGGCGAAAGATTGCGCGGGCTGGACTGGGTGTTCGTGCCCTATTGTCGCCCCGGCCTGCCGCTGGCGCGCGCCATTGCCGAGCGGCGTGGGACGGCAACCGACATCCTCGTGCTCGGCAACCATGGACTGGTGGTTGCCGCCGAGACGGTGGCGGAGGCTGAAACACTGCTTGGCCGTGTCTGCGGACTGCTGGCGCGGACTCCGCGCAAGGCGCCGGCTGCCGACACCGACGCACTGCTGCGACTTGCCGCCGGCAGCGATTTTCGCTTGCCGGCGATGCCGGAAGCACACGCCGCGGCGACCGATCTGGAAAGCTGCCGGATGGCGGCCGCAGGTACGCTCTACCCTGATCATGTCATCTTCCTCGGCGAAGGCTCGGTGATCGCCGCGCCGGGCGACACGGCCGCGACCGTTGCGGCGAAGGCATCGGCGGAAAACCGTGCCGTGCCAGTGGAAATCCTGTTTCCCGGCAAGGGCGTGCTGGTGCGCCGCGACGCCAATGCGGGCGCTGAGGCGCTGGCGCGTTGTCTCGCCGACGTGACGGCGCGCATCGACGGGCAGGCGGGCCTGCGCTACCTGAGCGCCCAGGACGCGCACCAGCTGATCAACTGGGACGCCGAAAAATACCGGCAGGAACTGACCCGCCGGATGGGCGCCAAGCTGCAATGACCGATCTCGTCGTAGGCATCGACATCGGAACGTCGGGCGCCCGCGCGCTGGCGATGGATGCTTCCGGGACCGTGGTTGGACAGGCGTCGGCCAGGATGGACGATCATGGCGCCAATCATCGCGAGCCGTGCGTGTGGTGGCGTACGCTTGCCGTTGCGCTGGACCGGCTGGTCGCAGAGGTCGAGGCGGAGCGTGTCGTAGCGCTGGCGGTAGACGGAACGTCGGGCACCATGCTGCCCATCGACAGCTATGGCCGGCCGCTCGGTGACGCCTTGATGTATTCCGATGCAGTAGGGGATGCGGAAATCCTGACGGCGATCGCCGCCGCTGCCCCCTCGACCAGCGCTGCGCATGGCGCGACCTCCGGCCTCGCCAAGGCGATGCATTTCCGGAAAAACCTGGCGCCGTGGAAGGTCGTCCACCAGGCCGACTGGATCGCCGGAAAACTCTCCGGCCGGTTCGGCGTCAGCGACGAAAACAATGCGTTGAAGACGGGTTACGATCCGGTGGCGCGGTGCTGGCCCGACTGGATTGAAGCGGCCGGCGCGGACCGGTCATTGCTGCCAGACGTGGTTGCGCCGGGTACGCCGATCGGCCGGATCGGGGCGGATGCGGCGCGCTGCTACGGCCTGTCGCCGAAAGTGGTCGTTGTTGCCGGCACCACCGATGGCTGTGCTTCCTTCCTGGCGACGGGCGCGGCTGAAATCGGCGAGGGCGTGACCGCGCTCGGGACGTCGCTGACAGTGAAAGTCCTGTCCGCTGAACCGATCTTCGCGCCGCAATACGGGCTCTACAGCCACCGTATCGGCGACCGCTGGCTGGCTGGCGGCGCGTCGAACACCGGCGGGAAAGTGCTGGCGCATTTTTTTGCGGACAACCGCATCGCAGAATTGTCGGAGGCGATCGACCCGGCACGCCCGAGCTGCCTCGATTATTATCCGCTGGTCGGCAAGGGCGAACGTTTTCCCATCGCCGATCCCCATCTTGCGCCGCGCCTGGAGCCGCGGCCGGACGATGACGCAAGGTTCCTGCATGGCATTCTCGAAGGCATCGCGGCGATCGAGACGCTTGGATACGGACGGCTGGCCGAGCTTGGCGGACCGAAGCTGAAGACGTTGCGCAGTGTTGGCGGCGGCGCAGCCAACCCGGTCTGGACCGGCATAAGGCAGCGACGGCTTGGCGTTCCGTTCCTGCCGGCTCGGTCGGAAGAGGCGGCGGCCGGCGCGGCGCGCCTCGCCTTGCAGGGCGCCGTCGATGCGGGAGTGTTGCGGCCATGACGGTCCACAGCGTCGACGTCGCCGATCTCTCCCCGCTCGTCGGGCGCTACGACGTGTTTTTCGTCGACCAGTTCGGCGTGTTGCATGACGGCCGCAGAGCCTATCCGGGCGCGATCGACGGGCTTGAGCAGTTGAAGGCCTGCGGCGGCACAGTCGTGCTGCTGTCCAACTCCGGCCGGCGCGCCAGGCCGAACGAGGAGAGGTTGCTGCGACTGGGGTTTCGTCCGCGTTCGTGGAATCTGTTTGTCAGTTCGGGCGAGGTTGCATGGCGGAAGTTCGCTGGCGAGACCACGGAGCCGGGTTTGCGGCGCGGTGCGAAATGCCTGCTGATCGCGCGCGACGGTGACCGCAGCGCCGTCGACGGCCTCGATCTCGACCTGGTCGAGGATGGAGCGAAGGCCGAGATCGTGCTGCTGGCCGGCAGCGAGGGGGATCGCTTTCCGCTCGATCATTATCGCGCGCTGCTTGAGCCGGCCGCACGCGCCGGCGCGCCGCTGGTCTGCACCAATCCAGACCGGATCATGCTCGGCAGGTCGGGTCCGACCTTCGGCGCCGGCCGCATCGCCGAGATCTATGCCGAGTTGGGCGGCACGGTCGAATGGATCGGAAAACCCTATCCGGAGATCTATCAGGCAGCGCTCGATCTTGTCGGCAATCCGCCGCTGGATCGCGTGGTCGGCATAGGCGACAGCATCGAGCACGACGTCGTCGGCGCCAAAAATGCCGGCATCGCCTCGGCGCTGGTGCGGTCCGGCATCCTCGCCGATCTCGATCGCGCAGGGCTGGAAACGCTTTACCGGCAGCATGGCGTGCGACCGGACCATGTGGTGTCGCGGTTTGCCTTGGCGGCGAGGTGAGGATCGATGGCCGGCTTCACGCTTTCGCTGAACACCAATCCGCTGGTCAACCGCTTCGCCGAACCGGACGATCTCATCGATGCGCTGGCCTATGGTATCGGCATTCGCGACGTGCAACTGACGCATGAATTCGTCAACCCCGGCTGGCCAGCGGCGACGGTTCGCAAATACACACGGCTGTTCCGCAAGGCGCTGGACAGGACGGGCGTGCGCGTCACCTCGGGCATGACCGGACCCTACGGGCGGCTCAATCATTTCGGCCATCCCGATCCTGACGTGCGGCGCTACTATATCGACTGGTTCAAGATTTTTGCCGACATCTGGGCCGAACTGGGCGCCCAAAGCGTCGGCAGTCAGTTCGCGATCTTCACCTTTCGCGATTTCGACGATCCGTCCAGGCAGGCGGCACTGAAGAGCATCGCTATCGACAGCTGGGGCGAGGTGGCCGAGCACGCGAAGGCGGCGGGCCTCGCCTGGCTGATCTGGGAGCCTATGTCTGTAGGGCGCGAGTTCGGCCACACGCTGAAGGCGTGCCAGGCGCTGCAGGACGAGATCGACGCGGCAGGCTTCGCGATCCCGCTGAAGATGATGATCGACATCGATCACGGCGATGTCGCTTCGAGCGATCCGGCCGACACCGATCCCTACGCCTGGGCGCAAACCTTCGCCGCGCAATCGCCGATCATCCACATAAAGCAATCGTCGATGAACAAGGGCGGCCACTGGCCGTTCACGGCAGCCTACAATGAGGGTGGGCGCATAATTCCGGAGAAGCTGTTGCGAACTATCGGGAATGGTGGCGGCAGCGATAACGAAATCTGTCTGGAGCTGTCGTTCCGCGAGCGCGAGCCGACCGACCGGCTGGTGGTCGAGATGATCCGGGAATCGGTCGACCATTGGGCGCCGTTCGTCGATGCGGGGCGGAACGACCTAGCGGGCAGATAGGGCCGAGTAGACGGGCCTTTGACCCGGCGTCAGGCGACCTGGTGCAGCAATGCTTCGCCTGCTCTCAGCCGCCGGCAGTTTTCCACGGCGACGACGAGGCTGCGCTCGAACGTTTCGCGCGTCAGCCAGGCAATGTGAGGCGAGACCACGACATTCGGCAGTGCGAAGATCGGATTTCCGGCGGGAGCCGGTTCGGTCGCGAACACGTCCAGCCCGGCGGCGGCGATATGCCCGCTCGCCAGCGCTGTAACCAGCGCCGGTTCGTCGATCAGTCCGCCACGCGCGACATTGACGACGATCGAACCGGGTTTCATGCCGGCGATGGACGCGGCATCAAGCCAGCCGGCGGTCGTGCCGTCCTGCGGCACATGCAGCGAAACGATATCGGCGCGCGCCAGCAGTTCCTGCTTCGTCACATAGGGGAAATGCACGTCCGGATAGCTTCGCCGTCCCGTGTAGATGATGTCGGCCCCCATCACGGTGAGGATCGGCGCCAGAAGGCGCGGCACCGCCCCGAAGCCGACCAGCCCGACGGTGCGCCCGCCGATCTCGCCCAATCCGCCTTGCCATTCCAGTGGCCAGGACCAGCCCTGGCCGGCGCGGGTCGCGGCGTCGAAGCTGATCGTTCGCCTGAGGCAGGCGAGCATCAGTTGCAGGGTCAGTTCGGCGACGGCGCGACTGTTGGTGCCTGGCATGTTGCATACGGCGACGCCATGCCTTTTCGCCGCTTCGAGGTCGATCGTGTTCACCCCGACGCCGATCTTCTGAATGAGTTTCAGCCTGGGAGCGCGGCCGATCGCGTCGGCGGTCACCGGCCGCAAGATATGCCAGAGCACGTCGGCTTCCGGCAGGGCCGACAGATAGTCGGAATCGTCCTGCTCGCTGCAGAGCCGCACGGAAAGGCTTTCGGCAGAAAGGCCCGCCACGCGTTCCGCAAGCCATGATGCGCTGTCGAAGCGGAAAAGGACGTTCATGTCTTGCCCCATGGGAGTGACGACCGGGGGGGTAGCGTACCGCCGGTCGGCAGGACTTCGGAAAGCCGCAGGCCTTCGTTCCATTTTGCCATGCGCTCGGAGCGCGTGAAGGAGCCGACCTTGAGCTGCGGAACGCCCCAGCCGACGGCGAGGTGAACGATGGTCACGTCCTCGGTCTCGCCGGACCGTGCCGATACGACCGCCGAATAGCCTGCCGCGCGCGCTGCCTCCAGCGCAGCCTTAGTCGCGGTCAGCGTGCCGGCCTGGTTGGGTTTGATCAGCACGGCATTGCAGGCGCCGACCGACGCCGCATGACGGACGCGAGCGGCATTCGTGACCAAAAAGTCGTCGCCGATGATCTGCATCTTGCTTCCCGCCGCTTGGGTGAAGGCGATCAGTCCGGCTTCGTCGTCCTCGGCCAGTGGGTCCTCGATCGAGACGATCGGATAGCGTTTTGTCCAGCCGAGCAGCATGTCGATCATCTCTGTGCGCGACAGGGTCCGGTTTTCCCGGTCCAGGCGATAGCGGCCATTCTTGCCGAACTCGCTGGCGGCGATGTCGAGCGACACCGCGACATCCTCGCCTGGACGGAATCCCGCGCGCTCGATCGCCTGCACGAGGGTAGACAGTGCCTGTTCGTTGGAATCGAAAACCGGCCAGAAACCGCCTTCGTCGGCGACGCCTGCAAGCTTGCCCTGTTCGGCCAGCAGCTTGCCGGCGGCGCGATAGACCTCCGCCGTCCAGTCGAGCGCCGTGGAGAAATCCTCGGCCCCCACCGCGATGACCATCAGGTCCTGTATGTCGATCCGCCGCCCGGCGTGGGCGCCGCCACCGAAAATCTGGATTTCCGGCAAGGGCACGCGTCCCGGCACGGAATCGCCCGCAAGGTATTTCCATAACGGCACATCCAGGCCGGCCGCTGCCGCATGGGCCGCGGCCATGGAGGTGGCGATCAGCGCGTTGCCGCCGAGACGGCCTTTGTTCGGCGTGCCGTCGAGTTCGATCAGTGTTTGGTCGATGCCTGCCTGGTCGGTCGCGTCGAGGCCGGCCAGCGCCGGCACGATCTCGTCCGTGATGCCGGCCAGCGCCTTGATGACATCCATGCCGCCCTGCTTGGGGCCGCCGTCTCGCAGGTCGACGGCCTCGCCCGAGCCCGTCGATGCGCCGGCCGGCGCGATAGCGCGGCCGCGTGCGCCCCCGGCGAGCCCGATCTCGACCTCGACGGTGGGGCGCCCACGCGAATCCCAGACACGGCGCGCGGCGACGGTTTCGATGGCACTCTTCATGAAATCTCCTCGCGCCACAGCGCGGCGATATCCGACGGCCTGACGACCGGCTTATGAAGCAGCCGGATCGCGAAACGCCGGACCTTTTCTTTCTCGGCCTCAGCCGTGATGTATTCAGCCGGCGATTTTCCGTCGATGCGCGCCAGCATCAATCCAGGAAGCAAGGCGGCAACGCGCGCTTCGATCCCGGCCACCGGTTCCCATGTGACGCCTGCCGCATAGGTCTCCGACAGCGCCGCGAAGCAGGCCAGGAAACCGGCGCTGGCCGACGGTGTCCACAGGCATTTCAGCAGGAGATGATTGAGCACGAAGCCGAGATCGAAGGCAGGATCGCCGAACCAGGCGCATTCCGCATCGAGGATGACGGGGCCGTCCGGTCCGACCAGCATGTTCTTGGGGCTGACATCGCCATGCACCAGGCATCGCCGCGTCGCGGCGGTGGCTGCGGAAAGTTCGAAAAGGCGGCCGGCAACGGCGGGATGCACCCGCGCGGTCGCTTTGAGGTAGGGTTCGAGCCGTATGGCGTGGAAGGCGACGTCCGTGGCGAAACGGCTTGCGATCGCCGGATCGTCGGCGGTCGCGGCATGGATGGCCGACAGCACGCGGCCTACCTTGGCGGCGAAGCCGGCATCGGCGTGGCCGTCGCGCAGCATCGTCTTCCACAGGCCGAATTTTTCAGGCGGCAGGAAGCGCATGACCACGAGATGGCGGCCGACATCCTCGGCGATCAGCCCCGGCACATTGTCCGGGCGGATGGAACCCGCGACCCGCATCCATTCGGCCTCGTAGTGGCTGCGTTCCAGCGGCGCTTCCCAGACGGCCGCGACCTTCAGCCGGGCCAAGGCCCGCTTGACGCAGAGGTCCCCGCCGCGGGTCGAAACCTTCCAGATCTCCGACGACACGCCGCCGCCGAGCGGCTCCAGCAATGGCTGTTCGCCGGGGCGCATAATGCCGAGGCCTGCGAGGCCCGCCAGCACGTCAGCTTCGGATGATGTCACGGGATCGATACGATCCCGGTCAGGCACGCCCATTTCGTTCGACCCTGCACGGGATTCAGAAACCGGCGCGCATCCATCGTATGCGCTATCCCGGCACAATCACCGACGTGGCAAGCGTATCCTGATGCCGTTCGGACACCAGATGCCACTCCGGAACAACGATACGACTTTGCATCATTGTTCCGGCATTTCGGCCCGGGTCGATCAGCGCCGCTGCGCGCGCGCAGGTTTTGCAGAGGCAGCGCCCATCAGTGCCGCGACTTCTTCGATCGGCTCTCCGACCGTCAGCCGCGTGCCGGGAGCGGTATATTTCTCATCGAACGTAAGGGTCGAGCCACGCTTCTTGGTGGCCGAGGCGCCGTTGATTTTGGTGGTGTTGACCAACACCGGTAGTTCATCGCCCTTGGTAAGCTTGATCCACATGGTTCCTGCATTTCCGATTTGATCCCCCCATCCTCTTGTTCGCATATGCGAGCAAAATAAGGAAGGACCATCGTAGTGCGAAAGAACGGCCCGTCTTTGACAACAATGTGATCTGGCGAAACGACGCCGACTTCTCGTACGGGGGGTGGATCGTCCAGATTCCTGCCTATTTCGACTTCTCGATATGGCCACCGAACGCGTAGCGCATTGCCGACAACAGTTTGTCGGCAAATTCCGATTCGCCTTGGGAACTGAACCTGTCGAACAGGGCCGAAGACAGAACCGGTGCGGGCACGCCCGTATCGATCGCGGCTTTCAGCGTCCACCGGCCTTCTCCCGAATCGGACACCCGTCCGCCGAATTTCGACAGCGCCGAATCGGTCTTGAGGACGTCCGCCGTCAGATCCAGCAGCCACGACCCGATGACGCTTCCGTGCCGCCAGACCTCGGCAACGGCGCCGAGATCGACGTCGAACTGGTAATATTGCGGCTCCGAAAGCGGCGTGGTCTCCGCGTCGGCCTCGCGATGGCGCTTTCCGGAATTCGCTGCCTTCAGGATGTTGATGCCTTCGGCGTAGGCGGCCATGACGCCGTATTCGATGCCGTTGTGGACCATCTTCACGAAATGACCGGCGCCGCTCGGCCCGCAGTGGAGATAGCCGAGATGCGCCGTTCCTGTGTCGCCGACGGCAGGGGACGCGCCGGCGTCTGGTCCTGGCGCCAGCGTCGCGAAGATCGGATCGAGGTGGCGCACCGCCGTGTCGGGGCCGCCGATCATAAGGCAATAGCCGCGATCGAGACCCCAGACACCGCCGCTGGTGCCGACATCGACATAGCTCAATCCGAGCGTGGCAAGCCGGGCCGCCTGGTCGACCGCGTCGCGATAGTTGGAGTTGCCGCCGTCGATGATGATGTCGCCGGGCTCCATCAGGTCGGCGACCTGTGCCGCGACCCTTCCGGTGATCGCCGCCGGCAGCATCAGCCAGACGCAGCGTGGCTTTTCCAGCTTGCCCACGAATGCTTCAAGCGACTCGGCACCGATAGACCCTTCCTTGACCAAGGCCGCGACGCTTTCGGAATTTATGTCGTAGACCACGCATTCATGGCCATCGCGCATGAGGCGGCGAACCATGTTCGCCCCCATCCGGCCCAGTCCCATCATTCCGATCTGCATGTGTGTTCTCTGCGCTTGGGGCGAGATTGCCGATGCGCTTATTACCCGACATTTTCCGGGCTATGTCGACATGCATTCTGTGGCGGCGGTGGTTTCCTGCGCGGTCTGCCTGACGCCCGCGCCGCCGCTGGCTCGTCAAGGCAGATCAGCTTGACGTGTTCGGTCAGCGATCGCGCGATGGCGATGGATTGCTCGACATCGACAACATCGTGATCGAGCGCGATCCCATCCGCTGTGTGTAAGGAGATTGCAAAGGCGACGCGCCGCAAGCTGGCGCGGGTGCTGCCGACCGGCCCGAGCCGTTTTCCGTGCTCGAAGGCGCCTTCGGCCATCTCGGCCCGGCGATCGGCGGGGCAAGCATTCCGCTTCTGGTGAAACATTCCAACGACAAGGATCTGCTGTTCAAGGAATGAACAGCCTTGTGCTGTCGTTCCGACCGCGCGATCCGACGTCGTTTGAAGTCCGAACCATGCTTTGCTTGCGGCGATAAGATCCTATTTCGGCGCCATGCGGATGGCGCCATCCAGACGGATGGTCTCGCCGTTGAGCATCTCGTTGGCAATGATGTGCAGCGCCAGGCTGGCATATTCGGTCGCCCTGCCGAGCCGCGCGGGGAATGGAACCATTTCGCCCAGGCTCTTCTGTGCGGCCTCGGGAAGCCCCTTGAGCATCGGCGTCTCGAAGATGCCGGGAGCTATGGTGCAGACGCGGATGCCCAGCGGCGCCAGTTCGCGCGCGGCGGGCAGGGTCAGGCCGATGACGCCGGCCTTCGACGCGCCATAGGCCGTCTGGCCGATCTGGCCCTCATATCCCGCGACGGACGCCGTGTTGACGACGACACCGCGCTCGCCTGTCTCCAGCGGCTCCAGCTTCGACGCTGCATCGGCAAACAGCCTGAGCAGGTTGAATGTGCCGACCAGATTGATTTCGATCGCGCGACGGAACTCGTCGAGCGGCATGACGCCTTGCTTGCCGAGCATCTTTCGGGCCGGCGCCACCCCCGCGCAGTTGATCAGGATTCGGGCGGCGCCCAGTTCGCCCGAAACGGTCGCTACGGCGGACTCGGCACCTTCTGCGCTCGCCACATCGCATTTGATGGCGATGCCGCCAATTTCCGAAGCGACGATCCGGGCGCCGGCCTCGTTGAAGTCGAGCACCGCGACCTTCGCGCCGCGCGCCGCAAGCGCGCGCGCCGTCGCTTCGCCCAACCCGGATGCCGCGCCCGTGACGATAGCCACCATGTTTTCGATCTGCATCGCTGTGATCCTGTGTTGCCTGGTTTGAGGCTACGGCCCGACAAGGCCGGTAGCCGGATGGATTGGTCGTTTCCCGTCACGCGGACGAGGCATCGCGAAGTCGTTCGCCGCTGGCCTCCGGCAATCGGGCCGTTTGACAAATGTTTACTCAAGAGTAAATCAGTTACGCAATCGAATTCTCATGACTGATCCGCAAAGCAGGGATCCATGCCCGTCGCATCGCGCACCAGCGTCTCGCCATGGCCGAAACCCGAAGAACGGGAACGCGAGCGTGTCATGAAACGCGAAGCAGTGCTGCGCATGGCGGTCAAGTCCTTCAACGAAAAGGGTTTCCACGCGACTTCGCTCGACGATGTGGCGGCGCAGCTCAACGTCACGAAACCGACGATCTACCACTATTTTGCGAACAAGGACGACATTCTGTTCGAGTGCGTAAGGCGTGGGCTGGAGGGAATTAGCGAGGCGGCCGAGGCGGTGGAGCGCAATTGCGGCAGCGGGCTGGAGCGGCTGAAGGCGCTGATGCGGGACTATGCCTTGATCATGACCCGCGACTTCGGCATGTGCGTGACGCGCACCGCCGACCACGAATTGTCAGTGGAAAGCCGGGCCCTTTTTCGGCAACTGAAACGCCAGATAGACATGACCGTGCGGACCGTTATCGAGGACGGCATCCGCGATGGCTCGATCCGGGCAGGCGACGTACGGCTGATGACGTTCACCATTGCCGGTGCCCTCAACTGGATCGCGCGCTGGTACGATGCGGACGGGGAGATGTTGCCTGAAACCATAGCCGACGGCTGCATCGACATCATCGTGGGCGGCATCGCCGCCCAACCGCCGGGCCACGCTGTTCGGAAGATCGGAGAGGCCCGCTGATGGCGATCTCCAAGGCTTTTCAAGGCCGTCTGAAGCTGCCGGCCATTGCCGCGCCAATGTTTCTCGCTTCCGGCCCGGAACTTGTCGTCGAGGTATGCCGATCCGGTGTCATCGGCACCGGGCGTCAGATTGCGGCCGCGCGGATGATGGGCGCCGATCTCGCCTATCTCGGAAAGAGGCGATGGTGGATGAAGGCTATAAGAGCATGCTGATGGTGTCGGGCGCATCCGACATCGTCTACACGTCAGCCATTTCCGGCGTGAATGCCAATTTCCTGCGGCCAAGCATCGTCGCCGCCGGTCTCGATCCGGACGATTTGCGGTCCCACGGCGCTCTCGACATGGCGAGTGAGGCAAGAGCCTGGAAAAACGTGTGGTCGGCAGGCCATGGCGTCGGTTCGGTCGCCGACACGCCCGGCGCGGCCGATCTCTGCGCGCGGCTCATCGCGGAATACCGCGATGCGATGCAGGCACGGATGGACGACCCGTTCGTGCCCGATGCCGCACATCGAGCTTGCAGGCGGAGAGTGCGCAATGACCGTTGGCAACCCTGCAGCGGACTATGGAAGCAACGGTGGCATCGTCGAGTTCCGGTTCAACCGGCCCGCGCGGCTCAACGCGCTGGACGTGGAAGTGGCGCAGGGATTTGCTGCAGCAGTCGAGTGCGCCATCGGCGAGCCCTGGTCAAGGTGATTGTCATTTCGGCTGCGGGCAGGGCATTCGTCGCCGGCGGCGATCTGGTATTGTTCGGGAGCTCGGCCGGCAAACGAGCGGCCGCATGATCGACCCCATTCGTAAAGCCACCCCCCTTCCCAAAAAGCTCGCGCCGGACGTCAGATCCCCTGACACGGGCCGTAGCCGCAACAGCCGACGCTGCCCTTTATCCAAAGATACAGCGATCAATCGTTCACAACCGTCCACGTATCGTCGGGGTTGAAGCGGTCGATGTATTTGACGATCTGGCCGGTGGCCTCGCCGAGGTCGATCTCGTAGACGATGCCCTGCTGATTGACCGCAAACGTCTTCACGCCGGTCTCGCCGTATTTCACCGGCCAGGCCAACAGCCCGAAGCCGCCGATCATGTTGCCGTTGATGATGTAGTCATAGGCGCCGCCGGCGACATTGTCGCCTTGACCGGTGAGGATCTTGAAGCGATAGCCGAAATAGCCTTCGCCCTTGCGCGCGTCCTCCAGTTCGGCCTGGTTGAGGTCGCCCGCCGGGCTTTGGCCGTGCTCGGCATCGGTCGGCCAGTAGAGCCCGTCGGTCGCGCCTTCGCTGCTGATCAGTTTCTGCGCGAACTCTTCCACGCCGTCGCCGTCGTGGTCGTCCTCGGCATATTCCTCCTGCGCGTCGACATAGGCGCGCACCGTGGCGATTGCCTCCAGCTCGTTCTCGCCGACGCGCCGATTGACGATTTCCTCAAGCCCTGCTTCGCTGTCGAAAGCCCATTTGCCGTCGTCGTCGCCCTTCAAAAGCGGGAACGGAAACGGCCACAGCTTATCGCCGATCTGAAGGGTCTTGCCGTTCTCGATGTCGGAAACCACCAGTTTCTTGGCCGTCGCCTCGCGAATGCGGGCAAACGTGTCCATGATCCCGTCCTCGACCTTGAGCTTCGCCGCGTCGAGGCCGAGCAGCTTTGCCAGCCCGTCGAAGTCGTTGTCGGCCAACGTCTTCTTGAAGGCGTCGATGGCCGCCTCCGCGCTGTCGAACAGCGGCGGGTCTTCTTCCGCCTCCAGCGCGAAGATGCCGGGATCCTCGCCGGCGTCGGCCGCCTGCGCCGGCTGATCGGATTGGGCCTGCGCCAATGAGGCTGCCGGCATGGCCGCAAGCCCCGCCGCCAGGGCGGACAGGCAGGCGCCGCGCAGGATCTGATGAAGGATCGCGTTCATGGTTCTGCTCCCTTGTCCGTGCTCAACGCCTGCGCCCGCCGCCACCACGACCGCCGCCGCCACCGCGGGGTCTGCCGCCGCCGCCCATCGACCGCCCGCCGCCTCCACCGTGTATTTTGCGTCCGCCGCCGCCCCCATGCTGGATGGCTCGTCCGCCGCCGCGCTGGCCGCCGCCCATTGATTTCTGACCGCGATTGGATTGAACTTTAGAGACCTTGCCGCGATCGACATTGCCCAGCCCGGACGGCTTGTTGGGCCGCTTGTTGACCTTGCCGCCGGCTTTCGGCTTGCCGGCCGGGCGGTTGACGTTGGCCGGCCGTTTGGCGTCGGACCGAGCAGCGTCGCGCCTCGCTCCATCAGGCCGCGCCGTCGGCCTTGGTAGATCGGAGCCGGCTCGTGCCCGGTCGCCCTGTGGCTTGTTCTTGAGACCTTCAAGAGTGGACTTGCGGATGTCCTGGGCCTTGGCCGCGCGGGCCGGATTGTTCGTGGGTCTGTCGCGCCGGATGTTGGCTGCCCGGTTGCCGATGTTGTTCCTGCCGTTCGCTTCGACCCTGTTCTTGATGTTGGTCCGGTCGAATTTTGCAAGCTGATCCCGGTCGAAGTTGATCTTGGAGCGATCGATGTTTTTCCAGTCGACGTCCTTCAAATTGAGCTTGCCGTCGAAATCGATGTCGTTGAAGCACTTGTTGCAGTCGATATCGATGTCGCCGCCGTCCCAATTGCCGCCCCAGACGCCCCAGTCGTCCCAGTCGACGGCCGCCGCCCAGATCGCGCCGGTCACCGCGCCGGCGAAGAAGGTTGCCGTTGGATACCAGTAGCTGGGGTAGGGCTCCGGATAGTAGGTGATCGGCTCGGGTGGATAGTTCTCCACGTAGAGCATCTGCGGCTCGTAGCGCGGCACGTAGACCTTTTCGGTGTTCACCGACTGGATGACGATGTTGTCGCCCTGCGTCACGACCTTCATCTTGTCGTCGGTCTTGACGATGTCTTTGGCGACCGCCTCCTCGCGCAGCTGCTGGATGGCGATCAGCACGTCCTTCTGCTGGTAGGCGATGGCGTCGCCGAGCTGCTGCGTCCATTCGAGATCGTCGCTCATCATCTTGACGACTTCGGGATAGTTGAGCAGTGACACCACGCTGCCGTCCCAGCTTTCCTTCGGCTTGAGGTTTTTGTCCTTGGCGTAGGCGTCGAGATAGCGCTGCGCCTCGATGATCTGCAGCGGATAAAGCGACGCCGCTGTGATCACCGCGATCAACTCGTCCGGATAGAGCGCGATGCGCGCCACCAGCACTTCAAGCTCGTCGGCACTCAATGGCTCCGGCGCCTGCGCCACAGGCGCGGCTGGAGCGGCCGCCGTCTTCTGTTCCTGAGCAGCCGTCGGGTAGGCCGCGCATATCATCAGGCCCATACACGCCGCAGCGCCGGCCGCTCTTAAAATGGTGTTGAAGGTCATGTTTCAACTCCCCTGTGTCAGTGCTGCAACCTGGGTTCAGTTTCGCTCGAAGCATTGGGGCAGAATAAAATCATCGCAGACGCCGCCGATGTCCTGCACCCTCACATAGCCCTTCGAATTCAGGCACGCCGCAACCGCCTCGAACAGAAGAGGATCGTTTGGCAAAGCCTCTGCCTGTTTGACCGCAACGCCATCCGGATCGGCAGATGTTACCCGGCTGGCTTCCTGCGTGCACGCATCGATATCCCGACGGCTGGCGTTCTCGCTGGCCGCTGCCATAAGGACGAGAGACCCGAGGGCTATCGCCAGTAGGCGCGGCGTCGACAAGCCGGCCCTCGCCGGCTCAAGCCTCCAGCTTTCGCGCTTCGCTATCCCGCTTCCGATCAGGACCGGCAATTGCCAATACCTCGCATCCCAAGGGCCGACGCTGGTCACGAATGCCAGTCTACGCCCTGAAACTCCTTGCTGACCAGCGTTCCTTTCTCGCCTCGAGCGATCGCCGCGATGTCGGCCAGCGCGCCGATCGCCGCGGTTCGCCCGGTTGCCTCCGCGAATTGGCAGGCGGCCTCGACTTTCGGGCCCATCGAGCCTGCGGGAAACTTGTAGGCGGAGATCGCCTCGGGACTGGCGCGGTGGATCGCCTTCTGCTCCGGCGTTCCCCAGCCGGTGAAAACCGCCTCCGCGTCGGTCGCCATGACGAACAAATCGGCATCGAGTTCCCGAGCGAGCAGCTCGGAACAAAAATCCTTGTCGATGACGGCCTCGACACCCATCAGTTGCCGATCCTTGCCCGGCGCATACATGGTCGGAATGCCACCGCCGCCGGCGCAGATGACCACTGTACCATGATCCAGCAACCATCGGATCGGCCGGATCTCGAAGATTCGCTTTGGCGCCGGCGATGGGACGACGCGCCGCCATTTCGCGCCATCGAGCTTGAAAACCCAGCCCTTCTCCTTCTCGATCCTTTTTGCTTCGCCCTCGTCATAGATCGGCCCGACGAATTTTGTCGGGTTCTTGAAGCCGGGATCGTCGCCGTCCACCTCGACCATCGTCAGCAAGGTGGCAAAAGGGACCTCGAAAGGCAGAAGATTGCCGAGTTCCTGCTCGATCATGTAGCCGATCATGCCCTCGGTCTCGGCGCCAAGGACGTCGAGCGGATAGGCCTCGTCCGGCTTGTACGAAGCGCCCTGGAGCGCCAGCAAGCCCACCTGCGGGCCGTTGCCGTGACTGATCACGAGCTGATGGTCGCCGGCGATCGGCGCGATCGCTTCGGCGGCGGTGCGGATGTTGCGCCGCTGGACGTCCGCCGTCATCGGTTCGCCGCGCCGCAGCAGCGCATTGCCACCCAGTGCGATAACGATGCGCATCTCAATCCCCGAGCGTGGCGACCAGCAGCGCCTTGATGGTGTGCAACCGGTTCTCGGCCTGCTCGAACGCGACATTCGCCTCGGATTCGAACACGTCGTCGGTGACTTCGAGACCGTCGCTCATGCCGTAGTCCTCGGCGATCTGCTTGCCGAGCGTCGTCTGCGTATCGTGAAACGCAGGCAAGCAATGCATGAACTTCACCTGGGAGTTTCCGCTGGCTTTCATGAGGCCGGAATTCACCTGGTATGGGGTAAGAAGCTTGATGCGCTCCTTCCACACCTCCTTAGCCTCGCCCATGGAAACCCAGACGTCGGTGTGGATAAAGTCGACATCCTTGACCGCCGCCTTGACGTCCTCCGTGACGGTGAGCCGTGCGCCCGATTTTTCCTTCAGGTCGTTGGCGATCGTCATGTATTCGTCCGAAGGCCAGAGCGACTTCGGCCCGGAAATCCGAACATCCATTCCCATCAGGCAACCGACGATGAGGAGGGAGTGGCCCATGTTGGATCGCGTGTCGCCGACATAGGCATACTTGATCTGGGAGACAGGCTTGTCGCTGAACTCCCGCATCGTCATGACATCCGCCAGCATCTGCGTCGGGTGGTATTCGTCGGTCAGCCCATTGTAGACGGGTACGCCGGCATATCGGGCGAGTTCCTCGACACCCTTTTGGGCGGAGCCCCGATATTCTATGGCATCGAACATCCGGCCCAGAACGCGCGCGGTGTCCTTGAACGATTCCTTATGGCCGATCTGCGATCCGGCAGGATCGAGATAGGTCACATGCGCGCCCTGATCGTGGCAGGCGACCTCGAAGGCGCAGCGCGTGCGTGTCGACGTTTTTTCGAAGATCAGGCAGATCTCCTTGCCCTTCAGATGCTCCTGCTCGGTGCGGGCATATTTGGCGCGTTTGAGGTCGCGCGCCAGGTCGAGCAGATAGCGGAACTCCCGTGGCGAGTAATCCTGCACGGTCAGAAGCGAGCGGTTGCGAAGGTTCAGGCTCATCAGTCCACTCCTCCAGATGTTCAGTAGGCCGGGTCGCGCAGGATCGGGCAGGTCATGCAGTGTCCGCCGCCGCGCCCGCGCCCGAGTTCGGACCCGCGGATCGTTATGACTTCGACCCCGGCTTTGCGAAGCAGCGTATTGGTGTGGGGGTTGCGGTCGTAGGCGACGACAACGCCCGGCTCGAGCGCGACGACATTGTTGCCGTCGTCCCATTGTTCCCGCTCGGCCTCGTAGACGTTGCCGCCCGTCGTCACCGTCCGCAGCTTGCCGATTCCAAGTGCTTCCTCCACCACCTGCAGCAAGTGCTTTTCCTCACGGTGAACCTCGAAGGCACCGCTCTCGTCGAGGGGATAGATGCTGTAACATCGGACCTGGTCGACGACGTCGCGAAACACGGTCACCAGATCGCGGTCGCAGAAGGTGAATACCGTGTCGAGATGCATTGCCGCCCTGCTCTTGGGCATCAGGCAGCCGATGACGCGTGTCGCGCCGCCGCTCTTGAACAGTTCGCGCGCCACCTGTCCGACGGCCTGATGGGTTGTCCTTTCCCCGAGCCCAATGAGGACGACGCCCTTTCCGATCGGCATCACGTCGCCGCCTTCCATCGAGGCGTGGGCATACCCTTCATCGGAATCGCCCCACCAGATCTTGAAGTTCCCGCCGCTGAAGGAGGGGTGGAACTTGTAGACGGCACGCTGCAACAGCGTTTCAGGCTTGCGGGCCGGCCAGTACATGGGATTGCAGGTCACGCCGCCATAAATCCAGCAGGACGGGTCGCGCTGGAAAAGCGTGTTCGGGATCGGCGGCAGGATAAATTCGGCGTCGCCGAACGCCTCGGACATCATCCCCTTGCCGATGCTCTCGGGAAGATCGGCGACGGTAATGCCGCCGATCATCAAGTCCGAAAGATGTTTCGCATTCAATTCGTCCAGCCACGGCCGCATGAAGGCGGCGTTCTGAAAGCCAACGGAATTGGGTGTTATCAGCCGGTCGAGTACGAAGCTGCGGCCTTCTCCGACGTGGAACGTTTCGGCCAGCAGATCGTGAAGTTCCAGAACTTCGACGCCGCGCTCCTGCATCTTCAGCGTGAAGTCGTAATGGTCTTTCTGCGCCTCGTGCACCCAGATGACATCGTCGAAGAGCAGGGAGTGGCAGTTGCCGGGAGTAAGCCGCTGGTGCGCAAGCGAAGGCTTGCACACCATCACGGTGCGCAGCTTGCCGACTTCCGAATGCACACCGAACTCTCGCATCATTCCCCTCCAGGCTTGCCGCCTACGAACACAGGATCACCAGATCGTCACAACGACGCCGAGGTGATCGGGACGACCGGCGGAAAGCTCGATCGGAGCCATTGGCTAACCTTGTGAGAAATACCGGCGTCATGGCGCCCTTCATCTGGAGCGGAGCCATCGCGGCTCCTCAGAAAACTGACCGATTGCACCTTGTCGCAGCAGATTACTCTCGCCGTCAGACCAGCCTCCTCAAGCCCAGACGCCAACGGACATAGTCGACCCATGCGGAGCGGCGACGCCGTTGGCTACAATTGAACGGAGGATGGCCTGTTCATAGGTCGCGCAGGGTTAATTACTAGGTTTTACGTGTGTGGATTGGTCCAGTACCCCCACGGCATGAGACTGTCGGTCGGATATAGATCGACTACTTGCTCAACTTGGCGTTGATCGTGAACACCGTTGGTGTCAGTCGGCGCTTGCCCGAAGCAAACGCTAGGAGGCCTGTCGTGGGCATGCCCGTTGGGTATATTACCGTATCTTCGATTTGGCCTCGGTGGACTGCTGCAAAATGGCGCTCCTGCCATGGTAATCTGTGAGATCGGAAACCTTGACTGGACCTATCGACATGGCCTCGGACAAATCGATCGACCCGACAGCGACGCCCATATCCGCCGCCCAGCTCCGCCAGAAGCTGCTCGAAAAGGAGATGGAAAAAGTATCGCAGTATCGAAGGGAACAAGACGCCAAGCAGAAGGAACTCACCAAGTTCACGGACGAGTTCCTCGGCCATCACGTGACCGAGGAAGAGATCGCGACCGTGCGACGCTTGGTCATGATCGCCGTCGAAGCTGGCAAGCTCGAGGCGATGGTCTACAGTTTCCCGTCGGAACTCTGCACCGACAGCGGACGCGCGATCAACAGCAACGACCCGGCCTGGCCGCAGACCCTGCAGGGCAAAGCCAAGGAGTTCTTCGAGCGCTACCAGGCGTTCGGCAAGCCTCAAGGCTATAAGCTCAAGGCGATGATCATCAACTTCCCCGGCGGCATGCCGGGCGATGTCGGCTTCTTCCTGAGCTGGGCTCCCGAGACAAAATGACAGGTGGGAGCCCGCTCGTGGCGGGCTCGCCTTTCAAAACATGACGTCCTGTACGAAATTGCGCGGGGAGGAATCCTCGACGTAGTCGTCCGGTCGTTTCTGCCGCTTGCCCAGCTTCGGCTCCTCGAATTTCGGCGGCTCGTAGGGGAGGGCCTTCAGAAGGTGGGTGATGCAGTTGATGCGCGCCTTCTTCTTGTCGTCGGATTGCACGATCCACCATGGCGCGTGAGGCGAGTTGGTAAGGCGGAGCATTTCGTCATAGGCCTTGGAGTAGTCCCACCAGCGCCGATAGGACTCGAGGTCCATGGGGCTTAGCTTCCACTGCCGCAGCGGGTCTTCAATGCGTCGTCTGAAGCGTTTCTCCTGCTCGTGCTCGCTGACCGTCAGGAAATATTTCAGCAGCGTGATGCCGGACTCGACGATCGCAGCCTCGAAAGCGGGGCACAGTTCCAGAAAGCGTTGAGCCTGCTTTTCGGAGCAGTAACCCATCACCCGTTCCACACCCGGCCGGTTGTACCAGCTGCGGTCGAAGATCACGACCTCGCCCGCCGCCGGTAGATGGCGGATGTAGCGTTGCATGTAGATTTGGGATTTCTCGCGGTCGGACGGCGCAGGCAGAGCGACGATCCGGAATACGCGAGGGCTGAGGCGTTCCGTGATGCGCCTGATAAGTCCTCCCTTGCCGGCGGCGTCTCGTCCCTCGAAGATGATCACCACGCGCGCACCGGTGGATTTCACCCAAGCCTGCAAATGGGCAAGCTCGATCTGCAGGCGGGCAAGCTCCCTGGTGTATTTGCCGCCGGACTTTTCCTTTTCCGATTCTTGCCCGATATCTGAGGCAGAATGCGCATCGGCCGCTTCGGTCTTCTTCTCGTGCGGCTCCTGATCAGCCTTCCTGTTCTTTTTCTTGCTCATCGCTGCTCCCTCCCTGTTAAGCCGTGCTATGACGGCATTGGTGAGTTCGACGTCTCGACGCTGCGGGCTTCGAAGGCGCGAAGGGCATCGTCGAGATCGTCGAAGATCATCGCCGGGCCGATGCTGGCCAGGACACCGGCGCGCTCGAGCAATGCGCGCGCGTCGGCATGCAACTCCGCCAGGCCAACGGCTATTCCTCGGTTGGCGAGATCGGTGGCGAAATCGCCGAGCATGCCGGCGCCGGTGCTGTCGATCTGGGCGATTGCGCTGGCGTCGAGCACGAACCACCGGGTTTCGTCAGACAGCGTCTCGGCAATGGCGCGAAGCCGCGTCTCGACATAATCCGAATTGAAGAAAAGCAGGCTGCCCTGAACGATGGTGATGGCAAGCCCTGGAACGGCGCGAGCGGCTGGGCTGCGATGCAGTTTGTAGAAACCGTCGCGCCCCGGTATCCGGCCCAGCATTGCTTCACGCGGAAACATCATCTGGCGCAGCACGTAGAGCAGCGTCGCGCCGATCGCGATGATAACTCCGTACAGGACGCCGAGGCCAATTGGTCCGAACAGCGCGATCAGCGCGAACACGAACTCCATCGGGCTGATGCGCCATATCTGTCGCAACGCGCCCAGGTCGATCAGGCTTATCGCGGCGGCGACCAGGATCGCACCAAGCGCGGGAACGGGCAGGATCTTCAACGCGTCGCTGAGGAAGAGCAAGGTGGCAATGAGTGCTGCGGCCGCCACGATGCTCGCCATCTGCGAGCGTCCGCCAACATTGGCGTTGATGGCCGTTCTGGAATCCGATGCCGTTACCGGGAAGGTGCCGAACAAGCCAGCCGCGACATTGGCCGCGCCGAAGCCGACAAGCTCGCCATCGGCGTCGACACGGTAGCCGCCGCGAGCGCCAAAACTGCGCGCCGTGACGATGCCAGCGCCGAAGCTGACCAGGAAGATCGCGGCCGATCCGGACAGGATGAGATCGAACGGCAGATCGCCTACCGGCGGCAGACGAAGGCTGGGAAGCGCGGTGGGGACATCACCTACAACGGCAATCCCGTGTCCCTGGAAATCGAAGACAAAGGACAATGCGACCGAGATCACGACGACCAGCACCGGACCGGGAACGGGCGAGCGAAACGCCGTCGACACCTGCAATAGGGCGAACATGACTGCCGCGAGCAACAGGGACGGCCAGTGAATCAGATTTGCCTTCTGGATGAGTTCGACCAGAGGAGAAATCAGGCCGTCGGCTTCGACCGATACGCCTGTAACCCTCTTGATCTGCCCGATCATGATCGACAGCGAAATACCGGCGAAGAAGCCGATGAGGATCGGCCGCGATAGAAAGCTGGCAATGATGCCGAGGTGAAGCACCCGCGCCAGAAGGCAGAGCGCGCCCACGCACAGCGCCATGGTTGCTGCGACGGCGACGCGATCGGCCCCCGGCGCGGCCGCCAACACCGCCGCCATGGCCGCCGCCAGCACCGTCATCGTGGCCGCATCAGGCCCGACGATGAGTTGCCGCGAGGGCCCGAACAATGCGTAGGCAACCAGCGGCGTGATGCTGGCGTAGAGCCCTGTTTCCGGGGGAAGCCCGGCGATCGCCGGGTATGCTATCGCGCTCGGCAAGCCGACGGCGGCGATCGCCAGGCCGGCTGAGACATCGTTGCGAAGCCATGGCAGGCGATAGCCACGAAAGCTCGGTGCGAAGGGCAAGGACTGGAGATTGAGCTTCATCTCCGGCACGCCGCTTTGTCAGTGACCGCTCAGAACGAGCGTCTGTATCGGCAACAGAATCGCCTGCAGCCGCAACAGCAGGGCGTGGACAAGCCCAACGGTGTCGATCAGGTGCAGATAGAGCCAGCGCCCTGTGCTGATATCGGGCGATGCAAGCTCGTCGTGGTTGTTCGTATAGGCGTTGGCAATGCAACTGCTGCCGGGTGGGATGCCATCGAGCAAGCCTGGCCAGAGCGGCTCGAGATAGACGGTGATCGTTCCGGGACGAGCCAATTGGGTCACATCGACAAGCTGGTCAGTCGGCCTGACCTGGCCGGATGCGATCACATCCTGGATCTCGGTGACAACCATTGGGATGATGGTGAACGGCTTGGCGGCGCAGGTCGCCTCGGCGATCATGCCGACCTTCATCACCTGCGCTTCGATCTGCAGGAAACCCCCGACCAGTCCGACTCGCCTGTTCTCGGTGGGGACCAGGATGCCGGCGGACCGGATCATCGGGTTCACGACGTCGCCGGCGCGCAGCGCGAACTGCTGAACCACGCCGGTGACGCCGGCGCGCACGACTGTCCTGTCCAGTTCCACCTGGGCTTGCGCCAGTGCGGCCTCCGCACTTGCCTTCTGCGCCGGAAGCAGGCTTGAGATCTGGGTCTGCAGCACCTCCTTGCTGGCAAGGGCCTCTCTCACTCCTCCCTCGCGCCCGTCGGCGGCGACCTTCAGCCGCTCCAATTCGCGCTGGGTGACGACGTTGGCGTTGCGCTTCATCAATTCGGTCTTCGTATTCAGCTCGTCCTGCGCCTGCATGTAGGCGGCCTCGGCCTGGGTGATCCTGCCGTCCGCCGCCGCGAGTTCCATTTTCGCGACCTGCAGTTGGGCATCGACCTCTGCCGAGCGCCGGCGAGCCGTCTCCATGGCGGCCTCCTCCTCCCTGCTGTCGAGCCGAAACAACGGGGTACCGGCCTTCACTTCTTCGTTGAGCTTCACGAAGACCTCAGCAACGCGCCCGTTCTTCTCCGGCAGGATTGTCACGGTGCGGAAGGCGGCCGTGACATTGCTGCTTGCGGGATGGAAGTAGAAGATGAGCGTGATCAACGCGATGGTGAGGACAAGGCACGCGGTGATCCCGTACCGCAGTTCGTACCAGACCGTATAGATCGTGATCTCTCGACCGATCCTTTTGCCCTGCACGAACCGCCGAAACAGAAAATCAGGAAAGATCGTCAGCAGCGAGCATAGGAACAGTTCGACCATGCTTCACGCCTTTTCGCCGGAAACGCTTTGCGAAGGTTGCTGCGCTTGCGCAACAACAGGATTTTCTGGCGCCGCGGGGACGGCAGCTTGCGGCGGCGAGGGCGGCTGATCGTAACGGCTGGCGATGCGGCCGAGAGAATCCGCGATCGAAACCATCGGCGTCCTGAAGTCCGGGAACTGAACCATCGCAAGGAGCAGGCCGGCGATCCAGAACAGGTGGTTGTGGGTAAAAAGCGAAATCAGGGCAAGCACGCCGATGATCTCGATCTGGGTCCGGTTCGCCCGATGCGCCAGGCGTTCGGGCAACGCATGAAGCCGGAAATAGAATGCGCCGAGAAGCAGGATCATCACGATCAGGACCACGATCATGATGTTGAAGAGGATGTCGGTCTGGCCCGGGGCCGTTATGAAGGGAGGGAGGTGATCGATAGCCACCGGATGAATCTGGTTGTCCATGCCACTGCTACCCGTTTTCCACGCAGGAATCCCCAAACATACCGTATAGACGGAAGGCGACGGCAGAAGCGAGTGTGGCCGCGTAAATTACAGTAAGCTTTGAATTTTGCCCTCTATTGGCCTTCACCGTAGGGTCTGCGACGGCGTTCGCCAAAGGCTTTCGTGCTGACGGTTTTCGACAGGTCCCGCCCCGGAAGTCCGGCCTTGCGCAAGCCGTCGACAACCATCCCGACGAGATCCGGACGCAGGCTGCGCTTTTCCAGATCTATCAGGACGTGGTCACCGTAGTCTGGATCGATCGCCATGATGCGCCTGACGGCGCGAGCCGCTTCCTCATCGCGCCCGAGCTCAGCGGCCGCCATCGCCACAGCGACCGGGCCGTAAATCACGAGGCTGCCCATCTTCCTGGCTTGCATCAGTGCTTCCTCATATCGCCCATGCGCATAGTGATAGAGGAAGAGGCCAATCCGGTAGCCGCCAGGCTGGGCGGGATTCCGTGCGTAGGATTCCTCGAGAAGCGGGATCGCCCGATCCCATTTGCCCAGCATCGCATACCTCTGGCCCAGATCGGCGGTTATCGCCGTATCGTTGGGATTGATTGCCCGAGCAGCTTCAAGGGAGGCTATGCTGGAGTCCAGATCGTAGATGAACCAGTAAGCCAGCGACCTCGCATAATGGCTCCAACTCGAGTTCGGAGCCAGCTCGACCGCGCGGTCGGCCAGGGCTAGGGCACGATCAAGCAGGTCGGAGTCCGGCGGCACCGTATCGCCATGGAAACGATACGTGTTCGAGTAGATCAGCGATAGGCAGGCGAACGCATCCGCGTAACCGGGTTCGCGCCTGACCGTAAGTTCCAGGCATCTGCGGACCTCAGGCAACAATTGCGGGTCGAATGTTCGCCAATACTGGTGAAAACGAAGAACGCAGCCGTAGCTGCCCAGTTGGTCGGGGGGAGAGCCCTCACTGTCCTTGGCGCGGTCGCTGCTTATTATCCCGTAGGGCTGGGCCAGCATTTGAACGATACGGTTCGCCACCTCATTGCGCAGGGAGAATATCTCGCCCGGGCTCATGGACCGCTCGAAACTGTCCGCCCAGATCGTTCGACCGCTGCGCTGCTCGGCGAAGACAATATCCACCCAGAACCGCTCGCCAGTGATGGCTGCGCCGCCGCGCAACACATAGGCGGCCTTCATAGCCTCGGCGCCTTCGACAAGTGTTCCCGCTTCCGGACCGAATATCCGCAGCCCGGAGAAACGACTGAGACCCACCACAAGCAACCTGGTCAATCCGGTCACGAAGTGCGGAAAGGCCGAATGGTCGCCTTCCTCCGTGAAGGCCTCCACGAATATCGAAGGTCCGCCATCCGCGATCGGGCGCCTGTCTTCCTGGGGCGTCGCAGCAACCGGAGGATCCTGGATCATTTGGTCAAACGTCGGAACGTAGGAACCCTTTGGTATGTGGATCTGTATGCTCTCACTGCGGCCGCTTGTGAGATAATAGTGCTCCAAAGATCGGCGCAATCGACCGGCCACGATCCGCACAATCGAGTCGACCTGCGGATCGAAACTGTCGTCACGTCCGAACACAGAAGTTGCGATATTATAACCCTTGATGCGCGAGGGCCGACCCTGCAGCGTCTCTTCGACAACGTAAGTCAGAAAATTGCGCAACCTGTCGGTCGCATCAAAATCCTCAGACGATAATATCCTGGCGAGAGCCTCCCGCACGGCTTGCGGAGAAGGCTCGCTTTTCTTCTCCCCCCAGCCGAGCTCCCTCCCGGTCATTTTTCGTTCTCACAAACAATCGGGGGGCGGTTCAAACGCGCCGCCATTCTGCTTTGTTTGACCACTATACAGGAATGATATGGATCTTGAAACAGCTACAATAACCTATTTGAAACAGTGATTAACATCTGCGGCGCGTGGGAATGCGCTAACGTGAAGGCGGTAGCGCGGGAGGCAGCAACATGGCTGGCGCGAATGCGGCACGCCTTGACCTTACGCAGATCATCGCCCGCTTTCCGAATGACGGTGGGCTGATTCGCCGCCTGATACTCAGGGACGAGACGTTTCGCGGAATCTGCGAGGAATACATGCTCGCTCGCGCGAGTCTGTCGTGGTTCGAAGCGCTTCCTGATGGAGCCAACAGGCTCGAGGTCGCTGACTTTCGCGCGCTGATCCCTGGTCTTGAGACCGAGATAGAGCAATTTCTGCAGAAAGCGCGGCAATCGTTGTGACAGGGACAAAGCTCCGTCAGCCGACGATGCCACGCCATTCCAGGCATGGCCGCAGACGGCGGCAGGTTCCTCCAATGTGGTTGCATCCACCGCGCCTTGCTTGGAGCCAGGACAAGTGAGGCCATCGGATGGAATTCGGCCCTTTCAAGATTTTCCTCATGCTTTTCCTTGTGCTTGGCCCGATCAAGATATTGGTTCCATTCCAGGATCTGACGCAGCGTTTCGACCTCGCCATGCGCCGCCGAATTGCCCGCCGGGCCATATTGTTCTCGGCCGCAGCCTTGCTTGTCGCGGGGCTCCTCGGACGGACCATGCTCGAAAATTTTGGAATTTCGCTGCCGGTGCTCGCCTTGACCGGAGGCACGATCCTGTTCCTGGTGGCGCTGCAGACGGTGATGCAGGGTGGAACGCCTTCTCGAATCTATCGAGACGACGTTTTTGAGCAGACCGTCGGGCTTGCCCTGATGCCGATCGCGTACCCGATCATCGTCACCCCTCAAGGGGTGGCCGCAGTAATCGTCTTCGCAACGCTTGCCGACGGCCAATTCGAAGGCAGTACGGTGGTGATCGGTATCGTCCTCCTGATCCTCGCCCTCAATTGGATTTCGATGCTTTTCGCCGCAACGATCCTGAAATGGGCTGGTACGATCCTGCAGATTTTCGGAGTGGTTCTTGGCGTGACGCAGGTTGCGCTTGGTCTTCAGATCATCCTCCACAACCTCAGCCTCATCGGCGTTTTTGCGGAGCGCGGTCAGTGACCTGCCGCTTTCTTTGCCGGATGTGGCGAAGGCCAAGTTGACCGTAAGTTACCTCGGTCCAACGCCATCTTGCGATAGTGTGAAGCAGGCCAAACCATTCAAACATGGCGCTCAGGCGATGCTTCCGATCCCATACTTCCTCGCAACGGCTCGAAAGCCGTTTTGATGTCGCGACAAGACAATGCGACCTCGATAACGGCACAGGATAAATCCAGCGGGCTCGGACTGGCCGCGTGCACGGCTTTGGTCGTCGGCAACATGATCGGATCGGGCATATTCCTGCTTCCCGCATCCTTGGCAGCCTTCGGGCCGATATCGCTGGCCGGATGGGTCGTGACATCGTTTGGCGCATTGGTTCTGGCGATCATCTTCGGCAGGTTGTCGCGGATCGTGACAAAGACCGGTGGCCCATACGCCTATACCGAAGCGGGTTACGGTGAATTCGCCGGCTTCATCATTGCCTGGGGCTATTGGATCGCTCTTTGGACAGGCAATGCGGCGGTCGCAGTCGCTTTGGCTGGATATGTTGGCTATCTTTTTCCGTCGATCAGGGATTCGAACACCTACAGCCTCCTGGTTGCGCTGGCGGCCATCTGGACCCTTACGCTGGTGAATGTCCGCGGCGTGGCGGGGGCCGGTCTCGTTCAGATTGCGACCACCATATTGAAGCTGGTTCCGCTGGGGTTGATAGGGACGGTTGGCTTTTTCTGGGTCGAACCGGCCAACTTTTCACCGCTAAACACCAGCGGACAATCCAATCTCGCCGCCATCTCGGCGGCTGCGGCGCTGACCCTGTGGGCCTATCTCGGCCTCGAGTCGGCCACGGTTCCTTCAGGCTCGGTCGTCGATCCGGAGAAAACCATTCCCCGCGCCACAATCGTAGGTGTGCTGATCGCAGCGGCGGTCTACATCGCGGTCACCACCGTTGCCATTGGCGTGGTGCCTTCAGCGACGCTGGCGACCTCATCGGCTCCGCTTGCCGAAGTCTCGCGTCGGATGTGGGGAGAGGTCGGGGGAGTGCTGGTCGCCATCGGCGCGATTATCTCCACCTTCGGCACGCTCAATGGGTTTACCCTGCTGACCGGGCAGGTCCCCTACGGCGCGGCTCTCGACCGCGTCTTCCCGGAACGCATGGGGCATCTTTGCCGCTACGGAACGCCTGCCAACGCGCTGATCTTCTCGAATGCGCTGGCATCGCTGCTTGTCATCATGAACTTCGCACATGGCCTTGTCGGGGCCTTCAATAAGATCATCCTGCTCGCGGTCATGTCGAGCCTGCTGCCCTATGCGCTCTGTTCGCTCGCCGAGATGATGATAGCGCTGCGGACGGGTCGATTTACCCCCGGTCCCGGCAAACTGAAGATCGCCTTGCTTGGGCTCGTGGGCTTCGTCTACGCGGTATGGGCGGTCTATGGAGCCGGTGCCGAAACGGTCTTTCTCGGATTCCTGCTCATCCTTGCCGGCGTCCCCATCCATGTCGCGATCAAGTGGCGATATTCCCGGTTTCAGAGCGGGTAAACCGGCGACGAGCGAGTTTCGGAGAAAATGTCTTTCGGGAGAGGTTAGCCGCGATGCGAACGTTGAAGGACACCAAAAGGCGTGGAAAGCCTGCATCTCTGGTGTATCGCTGGAGGCTATCGGCGAGCCTCGTGGTGTTCGCGTCTGTGCTTACGGGCGGCGAGGCGCTGGCTCAGTCGGAGGGCGCGCTTCAAGGGGCGTGGAGCATGGTCGGCACTGAGTGCCCGCAAGTGTTCGAGTTCTCCAACGGCCAGCCGGAATTCCGCGACAGGGGTTCGTCCGTCAACACGGGTATAATCATCCGAGGGAAAACAATGATCGGACCGATGTCGACTTGCAGCATCGGCCGTGTAAGCGAGAACCAGGGCCTGTATAAGGTAAGCCTGAACTGCGCCAGTTCGATTATGTTCGACGAGATTTCGGTCTCTCTCAAACTGGTCGACGCTCAACATTTCCATCGCATCGACCCGGATTTTCCCGAGATCTCGCGCGAATATCAGAAATGCTCGCCTTAACCTCGAGTCCGCCGGGGCTCGATCGGAATGGGATAAGGCAATTGCCTGCCCCACTACATCGTCCCGGCTGCCCTATGGAGCCGGCCGGCAAAATGTCGTGTAGCCACTTTCCTATTTGCCAGTCATCCAGTCCTTGGCTTCCGACCAGCTCGTGTCAAAGGATATTGTCGCGACGACGCGCGAGTCGCAACCGTCCGAGAAACCGCTGCGGGCGACGCATTCGTTATCCGAGAGATCCGTGCCCCAGTAGCGCAGATCCAAAGTGACGGCCTTCCAGTTGTAAGACAGGCCCGCTGTCCAGGCGAGCTGCTCGAAAGCGTCGGGGTCCTCGAAGAACTGGTATCCGATGCCGCCATAGACCGAGAAGTCATTGGGCAACGGCACCCTGACGCCGGCAGCGACCCAGGTGGCTGTGTTTCCGCTCTGGTTGTAGTCCGGCGCGAAGAAGACGCGCGCGCCGACCGTGAGCTTGTCGTCGAAATTGTAGTCGGCCTTGGCGAAGATTTCGCCGTAGTCGGGACTGACATGCTTCGGCGAGTAGAAATAATGGACATAGCCGAGGTCCAGGGAAAGCTGGCCGAATTGCGGCCTGATACCCGCCGCGACATCGATCTCCGCGCCCTCGAACCCTTCGCCGTAGTCGACGTTGGACGCCCAGACATTCACATAGGCCGTGCCGATAGTAGGCAGCTCGATATAAGGTTCGATGTAGCCTTGAATTGCCGGCGAGCTGTTGTTGTTGGTTATGCCGCGCGAGACATAGTCGGTCGTCAATGAGACTCCAAAGGCGATGTCGAAGGGAACTCCGGGCGTGGTCGCGAGCGGGGCGTACTCCTCGCCGGGCGCGATATCCTGCTCCGCGGCCGAAGCGCATGTCATCACCTGACTTCCGCAGAATACAAGTACAGCGAGAAAGGCAATTGTCCTATGCACGCTGCGCGACAGATAGAGCGAAAACTGTTTCATGAATCGTCCCCTTCGAATCATGGTGATGCCGGTACGATACCAAATATCCTGACCATTGTTGCCGTGAAGTGGTTCAATTCCGCGCGAAGCTTCAAGAACCTACTCCGGCAGGGCGCTCTGACGGATGAAGGTGACGATCCTGTCATCGGGTGCACCGAACCATTTGGTATAGAGTTCCCGAAAGTCGGTGGATGGAAAGAATTCGCTCAGCGCGCGATCCACCACGAGCCTGAAATCGTCGTCGTTTCTGGCCATCGCCAAGGCAACGGGCTCGGATGTGAAAAGCCTGTCGAGGATGATCAGGTCGTCAGGCGACGGACTGCCTGCGGCAGCTTCGATCAGGGTAGGACGTTCGCCGAAGAAGACGTTCGACGTGCCATCCAGTACGCTCGACACCCCGGCCTTGTAGTCGGCGACCGGAACAACGGTGGCAGTGAGCTGAAAATGCTGGAGCCGCTCCGATAGCCAGGCTTCGCCCGTGGTGTCCTTGACCACCGCGAACGTCTTGCCGGTCACGATCTGGGCCGGCGATCCGCGCCAGATCGGTCCCGACGCCGGACGCCCCGCAAGCACATCCTGCAAGGCCTTCGACGAGTCGGCCCGCAGCATCGCTGCGATGCCGCCCGGATAGATGGGGATGGAGAAGGAAGCCTGCTTGCGGGCCTCCAGCGTGACGGAAGAGCTTGCGCACACGAGATCGATCTTGCCCTGTTCGAGCGCTGCAAAATGTTCCCCGAGCGTTATGGGCACCCACTCGACGTCCAACTCGGCTACGCCGAGTTCGGCCTTGATCTCCTCTGCAACCTTGCCGCACAGGGCGACCGAATAGCCGGCCGGCCCGCCGCTTCCTTCCGCGAAGGAAAACGGGCGTGCGTCCGCCCAATAGCCAAATGTCACCTTGCCTGCCTGGCGGATCTTGTCGAGGGCCGCCGCTTGCACGGAGGTGGCGCCGAGAAGCATCGCGTTGAGTGCAAAGCCTGCCGCAAGCCAAGCCACGACCCGATAGCGGCGGTGGGTGTTCCGTTCATTGGACATGACCGATCTCCTCTCGACGCCTACTCTGCCGCAAGCCCGTGCACGGCAGGCTTGCGTCCGCTCGCCGCTTCCGTTCGTGCCGAGAAACGAGGAGCGATGAAGCCCCAGATGATGAAGGTGATGGCGGTCACCAGCATGCCGCCCATGACAGCGGAATGGCCGGACGCATAGAGCGCGTAGGTGCTGTAGAGCATCGCCACCAGGGCGATGGCGACGTTGAAATTGTACTTTGCGCCGCCGACGCCAGCCGACTTCATCATAATGATCAGTGCCGACAGCGAGATGATGTAAGGTATCACATTGGTCACGACCGCGAGATTGACCAGGGCGGAAAACTGCTCGCTCAGGGTCGGCGATATGGTCGACAGAGCGAGCAGCGTCTGGACTATTCCAAGCACGATCATCCCGGTGACAGGCGCGCCCATTCGGTTGACCTTGCTAAAGAAGGCGGGGAACATCCGTTCATCTGCAGCGGATTTTCCGGTCTGGGCAAGGGTGAACTGCCATCCCAGCAACGAGCCCAGGCAGGCGACGATCGCAAGGATCATGATGATCGAGCCGACGACCGGACTGAACATGTGGGCATAGGCCAAGCCGAACGGACCTGTCGATTTGGCGAGTTCCTCGTTCGGCACAATGCCTTGGATGACCGTTGTCGAAAGGATGTAGATGACCGCCGCGCCGAGCGTGCCGAACAGGCATGCCAGCGGAACGTCGCGCTTCGGATTCTCGACCGCGGCGGAGTTTTGCGCGGCCGATTCCATGCCGAGGAAAGCCCAGAGCGTCAGCGCGATACTGGAACCCATGCCTTCCGCCAGGCTCAGTCCATGCGGGTTCCAGGCGGCCGCGAAGGTCGCCGAACTGAACCAGAACCAGCCGATGATCGAGAGTAGTCCGACCGGAATGATGACGCCCCAGACGGTGAAGGAACCGATGCGCCCGGTGACGCTCGGACCGCCGAAATTCGCGGCCGTGGTCAGCCACAGCAGGGCGATGACCCCGATGCAGGTGGCCACCGGCGTCGATGAAAGCCAGGGGAAGAATGATGCGAGGTATCCGACGGCCGAGATGCCGATCGCGACGTTGCCGATGGCCAGCGACAGGAAATAGAGGAGGAAGACGAGGAAATAGCCGGATTTTCCATAGGCATCTTCGGCATAGGCAGACATGCCGCCCGGCCGTTGATTGAATAGCCCAGCCTGCGCAAAACCGTAGGCGATCGCCATGGAGCCCAGCGCGGTTACGATCCAGGACAGCAGCGAGATCGCGCCGACCTTCGCCATGTTGGTCGGCAGCATGATGATGCCCGAGCCCATCATGTTGACCGCGACGATGAAGGTCAACTGGATCAGGTTCATGCGTTTCGGCTGTTCAGCCATAGCCAGTCCTCCCCAGTGTCTCGCCCCGGCCGGTCACGCTCGGACCACGTAGGTGTGGAACTTGATGCGGCCGTCGATCTTCTCCTGGAAGACGCCCTGCACCTCGTAGTTGAAGCCCGGAAATCGATTGAACGACTCCTCGAAGGCATGGAAATAATCCAGCATCGGCTGGGCCCGTTCGTCCCAGCGCTCGCCGGGCACGATCACGCCAATGCCGGGCGGGTAGATAAGCGCGAGCGTGGCCGACACGCGGTCCTTGATGTCGTCCAAGGGGACATAGTCGACATCGTTGGCCACCAGCGCCGCATAAGCATCCTCCGGCGACATGGCGAGTTCCGGAAAACTCGTGGCCCGGAAGCATCGCCGCTGCAGATCCTTGATGTTGGCGGAGCGGTAGAAGTCATGCATCTCGTTGCAGATCTGGCGGATCGTGTATCCGGCATAACGGGCACTGTTGGCCGCGCAGACCGTCGGCAGCACGTCCGGCAGGGGCGCGTCGCGGTCCCAGAGGTTCTTGAAACGGACCAGCTTGGCGATCAGCGTGTTGAGCTTGCTCTCATCCTCGGCGGGCGTCATCAGGAACAGCACGCTGTTGAGGTCGCACTTCTCGGCCACGACGCGCTGCTCGCGCAGATAATTGGCGACCACGGTCGCTGGCACGCCGAAGCTCAGATAGTCGCCGGTCGTGCGATCAATGCCCGGGGTGAGAAGGGCCAGCTTGTTGGGGTCGACCATCGCATAGCCGTCGACATAACCCGCGTAGCCGTGCCAGCGTGCCTGCGGATGGAAATTCCAGCATTGCTGTTCGCGCTTCAGCACGTCGGTGGGCAGGCTTTCCCAGGGAACGTCGGTGACGTCTTCCGTAAACGCCGACTTACGGATCGTCACTTTGTCGGGCACAAACGGGTCGAAGAACCATTTGTCCTGCTCGTCCCGGCCGTTCTCACGATAGTACTGGCCGAATTCGCGGAACTTCTTCCGGCATTCGATGCCCAGCGCGATGCACCGGTCCCAGAGCATCTCGCCGGCCTTGCCTTCGTGGATCTTGGCGTTGACCTCGATGGAGGCAAACAGCGGATAGAACGGCGATGTCGAGGCGTTCATCAGGAACGATTCGTTGAAGCGCTTGTGCTCGACATAGCGGCGCTGGCCGCGAATGTGGTCGTCTCGTTTGTGGATCTGCGACGCCTGCGAGAAGCCGGCGCCCTGCTTGTGCACAGACTGGGTGGAAAACAGCCCCGCCATCTCAGGGTCCGGCGCTTCCAGCCGCATCGGGCTGTGGTCTTCGAAGAGCGGGTGGAACGCATTGTAGCCGATCCACGCCTCGTCCCAGAGCACGTAGTCGCAGAGATGGCCGATCTTCTCCAACACCTTGCGGACGTTGTAGACCGTGCCGTCATAGGTCGCGAGCTGGATGCAGGCGAGCCGGAACGGGCGATCGACGTCGGCGCGCGCCTTGTCCTTGAGCAGGGGATTGGCGCGGATCTGGTCGCGCAGATAGGTCTCGTCCCAGGCATCCCAGTCGACCGCGCCGATCATGCCGAAGGCGTTGCGGGCTGTCGGCAAAAAGATCGGAATGGCGCCGGCCTGCACCAAGGCGCCCTGGTGCAGGGATTTGTGGTTGTTGCGGTCGAACAGGACCAGATCGCCGCGCTTCAGCACAGCGTTCGTCACAATCTTGTTGGAGGTGCTCGTGCCGTTCAGCACGAAGTAGGTCTTGTCGGCGCCGAACACTTTTGCCGCATAGCGCTGCGCCTCGACAGCCGGACCCTCGTGGATGAGCAGATCGCCGAGATCGACATCGGCATTGCAAAGGTCATTGCGGAAAATGCTCTCGCCAAAATGCTTGAAGAAGAGCTGGCCGGCGGGAGATTTCCGGTAGAACTGTCCGCCCTGGTGACCAGGGCAATCGAAGGCGATGTTGGCTTCGCCGTCATAGGCCATCAGCCCGCCGAAGAACGGCGGCAACAGGGTCCGCCCGTACATCATCAGGCTGGCGATGACCTTCTTGGCGTAGAAGGCCGGTGTCTGCTGGCCGAGATAGATGTAGCCGTCCACCTGCCCGGTAAGGTCGAGCACAGCCATTTCCGAAAGTTTTCGCGAATCGGCCAGCGCCCAAAGCGGTGTCTGGAACCCGATCCCGCGCACGGCAAGCGCCAGTTCGCGCGCGCTTTGCAAGCGATCCCCATCGACCATGGCGATGTATGCGCCAACCTCCGAATCCTCGGAGACGTCACGGGCAAAATTGTCGCTGATTTCGATTTCGAAGTTTTCCGCGGCGATGTGGTCGAGAAGCTCCCTGGTTTGAGGGTTCTTCTCGTCGACGATGGCAACGATCTTCAGCAGATGATTGAACGGTATGGCGACCGTCGGAGCCTTGACGTCGCGAGGGATCATTTCCGCGCGCCCTCCCTGATGCAGTCGATCAGGTAGCGGCGGCCATTTGGTGTGTGCTCGAAGCGCAGGCCATGGATGTCGGTTTCGAAACCTGGGAACTTCTTGTCGAAGTCCCGCGCATAGATCAGGTAGTCGTGGATGGATTTGGTCGCCGCCGTGATCCGTTCGCCGGGCATGATCAGCGGGATGCCGGGCGGATAAGGGACAACCATCACGCCCAGCGTGCGGCCCATCAGGTGGTCGATCTCGACGCTCTCGACGTTGCCGCGCACCAGGCATTCGTAGGCGTCTGCCGGCCGCATCGCCATCTCGGGCAGGGTCGTATACATGTCCCGCTGCGCCTTGGGCAGGTTGTCCTCGCGATAGGTGCGATGCACCATGTCGCACAAATCCTTGAGACCCATATTCGCATAGGCATCGGGATGAGCCTCCGCCAATGACGGCAGCACGTTCTTCAGCGGGGCGTTGGCGTCATAGAGATCCTTGAAGTTGAGCAACTCGGTGACAAGCGTACTCCACTTGCCCTTGGTGATCCCCATCGAGAACAGGACGAGGAACGAATAGAGCCCGGTCTTTTCGATCTCGATCCGCCTCGAAGAAAGGAATTTTACGACAACCGCCGCGGGAATGCCGAAATCCTGCATGTCGCCATTGGCGGCCAGGCCGGGGCTGAGGATCGTCACCTTGATGGGGTCGACCAGGACGTGGTTCTCGGCCAGGCCCTCGAAGCCATGCCAACGCTCGCCCGGCTTCAGGATCCATTCGGCCTTGGTTTCCGCCGGCCGCTCGGCGATCGCGTCGGGCTGCCAGACGTCGAACCACCACGAATCCTCGATCTGTTTTTTGACGGCGGACATTGCGCGGCGGAAGCTCAGCGCCTCCTCGATCGTCTCCTGCACGAGGGCGCGGCCCGCCGGCTGCTCCATCATCGCGGCGGCGACGTCGCAGGAGGCGATGATTCCGTATTGCGGCGAGGTCGACGTGTGCATCATGAACGCGTCGTTGAAACGGGCCATGTCCAGCCGCTTGGTCTCGGCATGCTGCACGTGGATCATGGAAGCCTGCGACAAGGCCGCCAGCAGCTTGTGGGTCGAGTGCGTGGTGAAGGTTATGGCTTTCTCCGGGCGGGCCGGATTGCCGGACGAAATACCGTGATAGCCGTCGTAGAATTCGTGGAAATTGGCGTAGGCGTACCAAGCCTCGTCGAAATGCAGGATTTCGACCAAGTCGCCGACCAGTTCCTTGATGGCGTCCACATTGTAGCAGAGGCCGTCATAGGTCGAGTTGGTCATCACCATCAGGCGGACTTTGCCGTTGGTCTCCTTGGCGAATTTGCTTTCAGAAATCTTCTTTTCGATCGACTCGCGTGTGAACTGGTCCCGCGAAATCGGGCCGATGATCCCGAGGCCGTTGCGCGACGGGATCAGGTAGATCGGCGTCGCGCCGGTCATGATCAGCGAATGCAGGATCGACTTGTGGCAGTTGCGGTCGCAAAGCACGAGATCGCCGCGGCCCACCGTTCCGTGCCAGACGATCTTGTTGGCGGTCGATGTGCCGCCGACCACGAACAGCGTCTCGTCGGCACCGAAGATGCGCGCGGCGTTGCGCTCGCCTTCGGCGATCGGCCCGGTATGGTCGAGCAGCGAACCGAGCGAGCCAACCGACACGGATATGTCGGAACGCAGCGTGTTCTCGCCGAAAAACTCGTAGAAAAGCTGGCCCACCGGGCTCTTGCGGAACGCGACGCCACCGCCGTGACCGGGAGTATGCCAAGAATAGCTCGCCTGAAGGGTATACTCCATCAACGCCTTGAACATCGGCGGCGGCAGCCGATCCAGATAGAGTTCCGCGGCGCGCACGATGACGCGCGCCATGAATTCCGAAGAATCCTCGAACAGGCGCATAAATGCGTTGGCGTGCTTCAGCACGCTCGCCGGCACCATCTCGGCCGTCATCTCGTCGCCGAACAGGAAGATCGGCAAGCGGTTGTTGCGGCTTCGCTTTGCCGCCAGCACCTCCTCGAGGATCTGCCATTTGGTCGCCGAGTCTTCGGACCCGTCGACGGACACCAGCCAGCAGGATTCGTTGTTGAAGATCTTGGCGAGTCGCTGGGCGTCCTTGTAGGTGACGCCGGCCACCACGCGAAACCCTTCCTTTTCGATCGCGGCGGCGAGTTGCTGCATGCCGCGGCCGGCGGCATTCTTGCCTTCATAATCCTCGTCGATGATGGCGATCGGAAACGCCTGGACTTCCCGCATCCGTTCCTCCGCTCTGCGTCAGGCGGCTTCGTTCTTATTGCTGCACCTGGCGCGCATGCTGGTGGGCAAAGCACGAATACTGCCGACACGACGGTCGCGCCGGTTGCGGGACACATCAACCGGTCGGCGTGTTAGTTACAGTTAATGGTCAGGTGCTTGCGGAGACGCAACGGAAATACTTGATCGGCCACGGAAACGCCGCCGCGGAAGCTGTTTGTGGCGCACTTGATTCCGAAAAAATATGTCGGCTAACCATTGCGGACGGCGATGGTCTTGACCTGCGGACTGCCATCGCAGGGCAGATCCTTGGTCACAGACTGAGCAGCACGATTTTGCGATCGGGCAGCCATCAAGATCGCGACGCCCGTTATGGCCAAGGTTGCCGGGATCAGGAACATCGCGTCATGCAGTCCCAGCGCCCGGAAATGGTCCGTCATTTCGGACACGCCGGCTTGCTGCATCGCCAGAATGGAGAGGTGATCGGAAAGAAACCCGATTAGGATCGGGCCAAACACACCTCCCGGAATTGATAGAGCCGCCAGGAACACGCCCATGGCTGTCGAGCGGAGCTTTGGCTCGACAATCTCCTGGATGGCCGGATAGAGGGAAACGTAGTGTGCGTATTGAAAGAGCCAGCCAAAGCCAAAAAGTGCAACGAACAACGAAGCATGGTCTGCCGGCAGCAGCAACGCGAACAATGTCAGCGGGGTGGCCAGTGCAAAGCAGATGGCGCCCATCACCAGCCGCCCGGCATTTATCCGCTGGTTCAGATAATCGGCCGCCCATCCCCCAAACGTCAGACCGAACAGGCCCGTCACGCCGACGACGATTCCGGCCGAGATCGCCGCGGTTTTAAGATCCAGGCCGAAGTACCGCTGCATCAGCGCCACGAGGAAACCGTTGGTCGCGTAGAACGATATGTTGGAGGTGATGCCTGCAACGATGATCCAGCGCATCGTGGTGATGTTGAGAATGCCGAGAACGGAGGACGAGGCTGAACGGCTAATTTCGTTAGGAGTCTTGGCCGCGCTGCGCTCCGGTTCGGGGATAAGAAACATCAATCCGGCTATCGCAAAGCCGGCAACCGCCGCCAGTGCGAAGGCTGCACGCCACGATCCGAAGGTTTCCACGATGTGGCCGATGGTAAAGAAAGCAAGCAGCAGGCCCAGCGGCAACCCGAGCATGAACAGGCCGGTCGCACGCGACCTCCTGTTTGCGGGAAACAGGTCGCCGATCATTGAATTTGCCGCCGGAAGGTAGCTTGCTTCGCCGATTCCGACGCACATGCGCGTGAACAGGAACGCCCCGAAACTCCAGGAAACGGCGCCCAGGCCCATGAAGGCGCTCCAGAACGTCAAGCCCCATCCCATGACCTTCCGGCGTTCCATCGAATCGGCCAAAAGTCCGAGAGGGATGCCGGCAATGGCAAAGACGCCCGTGAAGGCTGCGATGATCAAGCCGATATGCAGATCATCGAGGTTCCATTCGGCACGGATCGGCTCGACCAGGACGGCCGGAACGGCGCGATCGAAGAAGTTGAGGAGATTGCCGAGAAATAGAATTGCCAGGACGAGGCCGGCATTTGTCGCTCGCCTTTCGTTGCCCGACACCATGCAAAGTCCTGAAGACGTTTCCAAAACGTCCTCCTTACCGCCGGTCTTGTGGAGCAAGGTCATTTTACAACTGTTCGGGCGGCGCACCCGAATGCTGCCGCTGCCAGACGAACACGGGAATACCGAGCAGCAGGAGGACCAGTCCATAAAGCACCGGTTCGGCGCCGCATCCGTAAAGCGTGAACATTGCGAATACGAACGCGATGATCTCCACCACCGTCACCCGCGGTATCCTCGCCCCGTTACCGACCCGCGCCGCGACCAGACCGCTCGCCAGGGCACAGAAGGCATAAGGTATAACGGCCGCCATGGTGCTCAGCCCGACGACGAGACTGTAGAATGCCGAGAAACCCTCGGAGCCGGCAGCCTGGAGAAGTACCAGCACCGTCGCCAGCGTCGCCGAAACGACAATTCCCGTGGCAGGAACGTTCCTGGAAGAAAGTTTGCCGAATAAGGGTGGAAACAATCCGTCGCGCGCCGCCGCCATCGGCACCTGGCCCATGAGAAGCGTCCAGCCGTTGAGCGCGCCGATCGAGGACAGGACCACCGCGATGGAAACGGCGATCTCGCCGCCGCGGCCCCACATCACATTGGCGGCGTCGGAGAATGGTGCCACTGACCCGACAAGTTGCTCGCGCGGCAACAGCCCCATGACCACGATGGTTCCTAGCACATAGAGGGCCGCTGCGATGCCAATTCCGAGCACGGTTGATCGGGAAATGGTCCGTTCCGGGTCACGGACGTCCCCGGCCGGCACGGTGGCCGACTCCAGGCCGAGATAGGCGAACATCGTCAGCGGCGCGAGTGCGGCGCATGCTTGCAGGAGCGGGACGCCGCTGGGGTTGAAGTCGCCGAAATGCGAGGTGTCGATGTAGAAGAGCCCGAGGATCGCGATCGCGCCGAAGGGCACCAGCTTGGCGTAAGTCGTCACCTGCGCGAAACGGCCGGCTGTGCCTACGCCCCGCAGGTTGACGAATACCACGAGCCATATCGCGCCGAGTGTGAGCAGCACGGCCGCACCGCGTCCTCGAAAAGCCGGGAACAGGTCGATGACCACGCCGGCAAAAGCAACGGCAATAACCGGCAACGACGCCCAGATCGATATCCAATAGCCCCAGGCGATGAGAAAGCCGGGGAAGTCACCATAGGCGAGGCGCGTATAGGCGTAGGGACCGCCGGTCGCTGGCGCGAGTCGCGCCAGCTTCGCGAAGGTGAGGCCCAGGCAGATCGCGCCGGCCCCCATGACGATCCAGACCAGGATCGCGAGATTGCCATAGGGAGCGACCGCGGCAGGGGACAGATAGAAGCCGGAGCCGACCATATTACCGACCACGATGGCCGTGCACGCCGCTATTCCCAGGCTCTTGACGTTGTTTCCTGCAGCCATGGTCGCCTCCGTCCCCGCGCTGCGAAGTCACCGCCTCTGCCGGCTGCTGTTTATGATAGTATACTTTGACCGCGAAAACATGCGAGAAATGAAATGCTCAACGAACAACGCCTTCTGCGCATTTCCATCTATGCGACCGTCGTCGTTGCCTCATTCGGCGTCGTGCTGGGATTGCTGTCCGGCTCGTTCTCCATCGTCTTCGACGGTGTCTATTCTCTCGGCGACGCCGGCATGACCGCTCTTGCCCTCTGGATCTCCAGCCTGATCGTGAGGTCGGCGCAGCATGAGAAGCCTTATGGAAGGCTTCACGGTCGTTTCACCATGGGCTTCTGGCACCTGGAGCCGATCGTCCTTCTGCTCAACGGCACCTTGCTGATAGCCGTCGCGGTCTACGCGCTGATCAATGCCATCGCCAATATATTGGAAGGAGGCCACGAGCTTCGGTTCGACTACGCCATCATCTACGCCGTAATCACGGTGGTTATTTGCCTGACCATGGCCTGGCTGGAGGGGCGGGCGAACCGTCGGCTGCAATCCGATTTCATCGCCCTGGATGTCAGAGCCTGGATCATGTCCGGCGGCATCACGCTCGCTCTGCTGATTGCCTTCGTCACCGGCTATGCCGTGAAGGGAACACCGCTGGACTGGATCGCTCCTTACGTGGATCCGGCAGCCCTGGCGCTGGTATGTGTCGTCATCATCCCCTTGCCGATCGGCACCGTGCGGCAGGCGCTTTCCGACATCCTGCTGATCGCCCCCACCGACCTGAAGACCCACGTCGATCAGGTGGCCGCCGAAACCATCAAGCGGCATGGCTTTCTTTCCCACCGGGCCTATGTCGCGCGGGTCGGGCGCGCGATCCAGATCGAGATCTACTTCATCGTTCCTCGAGGGCAGCCCCCAAAGGCCATCGAGGAATGGGACCATATACGCGACGAGGTAGGCCAGGCGGTTGGTGAGGAGGGGCACGACCGTTGGCTGACCATCGCGTTCACAGGCAATATTTCCTGGGCCGAATGAGCAACGACGTCTGCCTGTCGCACGATCTGAGGCAATATTCAGAGATATCGAAATCGAAGAGAAGTCTCTCGGATGCGGCGCGAACCAGCAAGGGACACCGGCTCGCTCATTTGATTGAGCCCCTTCCCCGGGAGGTGTCGGGCTCTCAAAATCCGAAATTCATCGACAAACACCGCCACTCGTGCGACAATTATTCTGTCGTTTCGTGCAAAAGCGCCGTTACCGCGCCTTCAGCGAGGACATCACCATGAAAACGTTTCGGATGCTATTGACCGCGACAGGTCTCGCGATGGCTGTTTCGGTGCTCGGCGTCACGCAAGCCAATGCCGCGCCATTTCCCATTCAAAAGACCATCGACGTTCAATCTGACGTCGTTCAAGTTCGGGACGGTGTCAGATGGCGCCACAATGGCTATCGCGGATACCGCAACTATGGGCGCGGATATCGCTACGGGGGCTACCGGGGTTATCGCTACTATGGAGGCGGATACCGTTACGGCAATTACTGGGCGGCTCCGGCAGGCGCCTTTATAGCGGGCGCTCTCCTTGGCGGCGCGATTGCGAACAACGGCTATTATTATGGCGGCGGTTTCTACGGCAGCGGGTATTATCCGGGCGATTATTATGCCGGCGACGTATACCAGCGGCGCGTTTACTACCCACCACGATATTCCTACCGGCGGGGTTATGCCGACGGCTACCGGGCTGGTTACGATGACCGCGTCTACGGTGGGGGTCTTTCCTGCACGCCGAGGCTAGCAGACGCGGGCAACTGCTGAGCCAAAAGTGGGGTCTGCCCGACCGCTGTCCATTTCGACGCAATTGGCGAATTCGGACGCCGCTTGAACTCAGAGTGCTTGCCGGCTCGATCTTCCCTGCGGTCGGTGGTGCGGAACGAGGGCGAAAGAAGATTGGCAGGCTAGCCTTGTGGGCTTCCTGCTCATGCCGGTCGTATTGTAGCGTTCGACAGCGACCCAGAAAGCCAAATTCAACCGCCAAGTGCTATGGTCAACCCCACCAGCAAGCTGCCAAGCAGCACGAACCACCCTGCCGCTACCCAAGGCCGGTAGCCAGCCAAGCGACCGAATGCGTAGCCCGCACAGGACATCATGGCAACGGCAATGGCGTTCGACGTCCGCAGCGCCGCCCCGATGTCGCTGAACAGCATGAACGGCACTATGACTGGGAGGGTGGCGACGAATACCAGTAGGAAGACGGCTATTGCACCCAGCCAGTCTTCTTTCTGCAACCTTGCTCGATCGCTTGGCTCGGGCATTCGTGCGACTTCCGAGCGAATCCGCTCGACGTCCGCGCGCCTCAGCGCTGACAGGACAACAGGCGGCAGGACTTCGGCGATGATGCGCTCCGCTTCTCCCGTGTTCGTAGCCCGTCGCAGCGCAAGACTGATGCGTATATCCGTTGCCCGTTGCGCAAGCGAGTTCAACAGATACATGATGGCGTCGATCAATCCCCAGGCGAGATTGCAGCCGATTGCTCCGATCAGCATCGTCCGCACCTCCGATTGTCCTGACTCGGCGGCACTGAGCGAGCCGGTGAAGGTCAGGATCATGATCAGCCCGAAGAGCACTTCTGATATCCGCTCGATCGGGTCGAGGACTCGCTTGGAGGATTCCTGCTGAATGCTCACGCGTTTTCGCCCTCGAAAATGCCCATGATGCCGGAAGTTACATCGCAATACGAGATCAAGTACCGCGCTCCGGGCAATCTACAAGCGCCCAAATCAGCTCGTCACCGTTCTGCACAGAGCGAGGCAGGGCTTGCTGCCGATAGCCGCCTCTGATGGCAACAGTAAGTTACGCTCAAATGCTCGCGTCCGCTCGCGCTTCAGTGCATGGCTATCCCGATACGCCTGATGACGATCCCAAAAGGCAACTGTTGAGGTTGGGCGACAAATGCTGAACTGGCTGCTCGCTTTTGTACCCTTAACCATCGCTCTGGAATATCTCGCCCCCGAGCAGCATTTCTTCATTTTCATCGGATCGGCGATCGCCATCCTGCCGCTCGCCGCCTGGATGGGCCGATCAACGGAGCAACTGGCGGAACGGATGGGCGAAGGCGTTGGAGGGTTGCTCAATGCGACCTTCGGCAATGCGGCTGAACTCATCATAGCCCTCGCCGCGCTTCGTGCCGGATTGCACGACGTGGTCAAAGCATCGATCGCCGGGTCCATAGTGGGCAACATCCTGCTGGTTCTCGGTGCGGCGATGCTCGCAGGCGGGCTGCGCCATCCGGAACAGAGCTTCAATGCCCAAGGCGCCCGATCGCAGGCGACAATGCTGACGCTGGCGGCAATCGCGCTCATCTTGCCCGCCGCATATCAGGCAGGGCTCGGCACCGGCGCGTCGCCGGCGCTCGGCGCGTTGAGTGTTTCGATATCGATCGTTCTCCTAGCCGTCTATGTGCTGTTTCTCTTCTATTCGCTTGTGACGCATTCGTCGCTGTTTGCCGGTTCGCACGAGGTCGGGGGTACGAGCGATCACCAGCCGTGGCCGATCAGGCGTTCGGTCATGATCCTGGCAGTTGCAACAATCTTCGTCGCCTGGATGAGCGAGATCTTGGTGAGCGTCATCGAGCCGACTGCGCACAAGCTGGGTCTCAGCAATGCCTTTGTTGGTGTATTCGTGGTCGCAATCCTTGGTAACGCCGCCGAGCACGCCACCGCGATCACGGCTGCGAGCAAGAATCGCATGGACCTTTCGTTGTCGATCGCAATTGGCTCCAGCGTGCAGGTAGCCTTGTTTGTGGCGCCCCTGCTCGTCTTGGTAAGTCTCTTTGCCGGTCCTGCCGTAATGGATCTGGCTCTGCCGGCAGGCTTGGTACTTACAATCCTGCTTTCTATCCTGGTCACTGGCCAAATTGCTGGCGACGGCCGTTCTGACTGGCTCAAGGGCGTACAACTGCTCGCGGTCTATCTGGTTCTGGGGATCACGTTCTTTTTCCTACCCGCCGCGATTGGCGACTAGCTGGTGTCTTGTCGCAGCCGGCCTGAGGTGCATCTGAACCTCACCTATCGCAGGTCCAACCGGCTCTCGGCGGTAGGATGGGGGCTGTATCGCCTAAGATGCAACCACCATCATTCTGGTAAAAACGGGGACGCATCCAGAGCGCAAAAGAGACGCGCCTGCGCACAGCCGAACAATAGCCGAATAGCTGATAAAAACTTCGAGATTTTCGTAGATCTTTGAATTTGATGATACGTCCAATGGAACCCCTCTGCGCCGTGAGAGACAGCAAATTAAACGGCGCTGTCGCGGGTACGTAATGACGTACGAAGTCCCTGCGCAACATTTTTGACAAAATTCAATTGGCCAGGCTAGCGGAGGAAAGGTCGGCGGAAAGCCAGACTGAAGCGAATTGTGGTCGCCAAATGTGTTGAAGTTATTGTAATTTTTGAAGTGGTTTGGTGCCGCTTGCGTGACTCGAACACGCGACCCCATCATTACGAACTTCATGGAGAGTGTACGCCACGGTACGCAACAACACGAAAAATGTCGATTTTACAGATAGTTATTGACATCAACATACGAGGGGTTATCCTTCCATAACCTACGAAACGAGTTTTCTTGGAGACATTTTGGAGACACTGGCCCGTCCTCAGAGTTTTGTCTCCAGGAGAAAATGGCATGCCGACCACCAAGCTGACAAAAAGGGCCGTCGACTCATTCGCGCCGGCGTCCGACAAGCAGATCGTCTACTGGGATAGCGAAATTCGCGGGTTTGGTGTCCGCGTCCTGAAATCGGGCCTCAAGACGTTCGTCCTGCAGTACCGCAATTCCGAGGGGATCAAGCGCCGCATCAATCTGGGCCGGTTCGGCATCATGACCGTTGAGCAGGCGCGAGATTTGGCCAAGATCAAGCTCGGGCTGGTCGTGGCCGGTGAGGATCCCGCCGACGAAGCACGCCAGGCTCGCAAGGGCATGACGGTTGCGGAGATGTGCGACTGGTATCTCACAGAAGCGCGTGCCGGAAACATCCTCGGCCGAAAGAACCGACCGATCAAGGCATCGTCGCTGAACATGGACGAAAGCTCCATCAGGACCCACATCAAGCCTCTCCTCGGAAAACGCGTTGTCCGCCATCTGACGGTCGCAGATGTGGAGCAGATGCAGGCCGACGTCAGGAACGGAAAGACCGCGAAGCCACGCCCCGAAGGGCGTGGCGGCAAAACCTCTGGCGGTGCGGGCGTCGCAGGTCGGTGCGTGGGGACGCTTCAAGCCGTCATCGGCCATGCCAAGCACAAGGGACTTCTCGCTGAGCACCCGACGAAGGGAGCGAAAAGGCTTAAGAGCAAGAAGAAGGACCGCCGCTTGAGCGTCGCGGAAATCGAAGCCCTCGGCACGGCCATCGCCTATGCTGAACGCAACGGTGAGAACCCGACGGCTCTCGGTGTCGTGCGCCTACTCCTGTTGACCGGCTATCGGCGTGAAGAAGCGCAAGCCATGCACCGCATATGGGTTCACCCGGAAGGCGGCTATGTGGCCTTCCCGGACACCAAGGGTGATGCGCAGCTCCGTGCGCTCGGTCCGGCGGCCGTCCGTGTCATCGAAGCTCAACCCTGCGCCATCGGCAATCCGCATGTGTTTCCGTCCGCGGAGACGGACGGGTCCTTTACGGCGGTCAGCTCGTGCCTGGATCGCGTCTGCAAGCTCGCCGGCATCAGCGGAGCGACACCGCACACTCTCCGGCACACCTTCGGCAGTGTTGCAGGGGACCTCGGCTTCTCGGAGTTGACGATCCGCGCCATGCTTGGCCACGCATCGCAAAACGTTACGCAGGACTACGTGCACATCGACGAAGCGTTGAAGCTCGCCGTCCGGATGACATCCGACGAAATTGAAAAGCTGCTGGCCCAGGGCGCCAACAAGCTCGCAGCGATTCCTCTGGCCGCGTGAACCGTGCCGCGCGAATGAATGCAGCGAGCGCGGCGACCGTATCATTGCGATGGGACCGCGAGTTCGTGACGACACTACAGGGAGATGGCTGGGGGCCATCGACCTTTGGCGCCTGCTCACCCGAACCGAATGACTCTGTGCAAGTGAGTGCACCGTGACAAAACGCATCATCGCGCCAGGGAGTGCAAAAAGGCCGGGCCTTTTTGCACTAGGGCACGATATCCCTGCAGACAGGACCATCCTCCGACGCTACGATGCGAGCGGGGGGTAGTGGTATGAAAGAATTCCTCAGTTTCCTTCGACGAGAGCGGTCCGCAATACTTGCGGCCTACGACACTCCATTCGCGTTCTGCCAAGCCCTTTCCACCCGGAACGCGCCATCTGGCCTCGGTGCTCAAGCTGCTGTCCATCTTGTGGACATGGCCCCCCACCTTCGCGATTATGCGATCGCGAGCGGCTACGCCCTGCTGATCGGTTCCACACGCCGCAAGGCGCTGTCGGCCTACTTCACTCCGCCCCCCCTCGCGAAGGCGGCGATCAGCGCAGCCGAGACGTTTCTGGCAGCGCGACCCGACGGGCTCGTGCTGGATCCGGCCTGTGGAGGGGGGTCTTTTCTCGTCCCAATTGCCGAGCACCTCATCCGGCGGGAGGCGAAGGGCAAGAAGCCAACTAAGGAACTGTGCGCAGGCGTGCTCCGCCGAATGCGCGGACTGGAGATCGATCCAGGCCTGGCGACACTGTCCGAGCATTTGCTGTCCGCCATGCTCGTCCGTGAATTTGGCTACAAGCGGCCCAAAGCAAGTGTCGCCGTGAGGGCGGCGGACTCTCTCACGGTGGCGATCGAAGAGCGCTTCGATCTCATTATTGGGAATCCTCCTTATGGGAAGGTCGGGAAAGGCGCCGACGGCGCGATACTGTCGCGAGCTGGTTTCGCCAATATCGGCGGCCACACAAACCTCTACGGGCTTTTTCTGCTTCGATCGCTCGACTGGCTCAAGCCGGGGGGCGGCCTTGTCTTCATCGTGCCGACGAGCTTTGTTGCAGGTCCGTACTTCTCGGGCTTGCGGCGGGAGATCCTAGCCCGGGCTCAGGTCATCCGCATAGATCACCACGAGCAGCGCGAAGACCTTTTCATCGATGCCGTCCAGGACGTGTGCCTTGTCGTGCTACGACGGCGCGCCCTGTCTCGCGAACAGATCGATAATCCTTATCAGCTCGGTTGGATCGACGCGGCTGGCGCCTGCCATGAGCTTGGATCCGCGGAGGCTACCCCGGACGGAGAACCGTGGACGCTTCCAGTTCGGGTCGGTGCCGTGCAAAGCAACGACGCGAAGCGGAGCGACGCATCCCCGCGCTGCTACGTGCTGGCCGATTATGGCTATCGGCTTCGGGTCGGGAAGGTCGTCCCGACACGGGAGCGCGATCGTTTGCTGGCCGCTCCATCAAAAACGAGCCTGCCGCTTGTCTGGGCCTCCGACGTACGGCCAGATGGCAGCTTCTCGTTCGCATCCGCCCGCCGCGCCACGGTCTGCCCGTGGTATGAGCCTCCAACTCCCGCTCCAGCATATGCAACCCGCGCAACCTCGATACTCGTTCAACGAACCAGCAACCGCGATCAGCCGCGGCGGCTGAACGCGGCCGTTGTCAGTCCATCCTTCCTCGCGGCGCATGCCAAACGCGGCTTTGTCGCCGAGAACCATGTGATTGTTCTTGAGGTCACATCCGAGCCACCGCCCGTCTCGCCGCAAACTGTCGCGTCGCTTTTGAACTCGGCTGTCCTCAATCAACGCTTTTCAGCGGTATCCGGCAGTTTTAGCGTGTCCGCGAAGCTTTTATCCCGCCTGGCATTGCCGGATCCCGAGTTGCTGCGTTCCTGCGACGGCAACGATGAGGCTTTTGAAGTGCGTCTTCGCGAGGCGTTCACGCAGGTACCGCACGTCCTGGCTCCCTCAAAGACGCCGGGCGACACGCATCACGGCGTCGACGAGCCGGGTGACCTGCTGCGCCGCGGCGCCGTCAACTAGAAGGCCGGTCTCCAACGACGTTCCGTCGCCGGAGCCCAAGACGTTGGCGGAACCAACATACGCAAGCGTATTATCGGCTAGCAGGATCTTGGCATGGAAAGTCTCGACTGGAAGCGCGCGTCCTGAACCGTGCGAATGCGGCAAGTGATAGTCGTAGACGCCGATGGCCCCGGCCACGATCCAATCGTTTTGATGCACTCCCAACTCAACCGCATATTTGTCGGCGTCACGAAGCACCAGGGCCTTTTGGACAAGCGGAGCTGCCGCTTGCGTGACAGCTTTCAACCAACCAAACCCGCGCGAGTCCAGGAAAGGCGTCATGACCACCAATCGCTCGCGGGCAGCCCGTGCTACCCTCAGAAAGGCGTCATTCGTCGGCAGATAACCGCCCGGTCGGCCAGGCGAACTTCCCAATTCCGGCTCCAGACGACTCGGTGCCATGGGCATGGTCACTGCCAGCTCGACGGAGTTGGCCTCAAGGCGGAGACGGCGATAGTGCTCAGCACCCCGGAGCATGACGGCCAAGCGGCTGAGTTCCGCAGGCGCCTGCAGACTGATCCAGTGGTCGGCGACCGGCGACTTTGCGCAAAGACCGGCCGTTGCCAACCCCGCAAGCACCGGGACGGCATCGCCGGGATCTATGCCAATCGCCGCGGCGCTGCATACGTCCTCGGGTCGCCAAGGCTCCAATCCGAGCGTCGCAATAGCGTCCACGAGCCGGGCAGCCAGGCCCGGCCATGGCGCTGCGCATCGTATGACGTCAACATCCTGCGCCATTAGCCGGTGTCTGAAGTCGGCCGCGTTGCCCTCAGGTCTCGAACGACCTCGAAGTAGCCTTGTAGTGGGGTCTGATCCATGTCCCAGAGGGGCGCCCGCCCTCCGACAAGAGCGGCACGCGACAGAAGTTGATTGCCCGCTATGCACGAGGTTTCAGGGATCATCACGCATGCCGGGCAAGCGCCACCGCGATGGTCGCAAAGCGTGCCAGAACCGCACCGCAGTTCACGCCTCGCGACGAGGTAGTTGAGGAAGGCCCCATTGTGATCCCGCCACATGGACGAGATGTTGCCCAGGTCTTCAGTCATCCCGCGTCGGTGCACGACGAAAGCCAGATCGGCGGGGAAGATCGCCTCGCTCATTGAGCCCAGGTCGAGCCCGGAAAATCGGGCGACACCATGCATAACATGGTGCGCCATCGTATGAAGCAGGAGGTAAGTGGCCGACGCCGGGTCGCGCGAACGGACTCGCGATGCCTCGTCGCGCACCCCGAAATCCCGGAGGAACAATCCGAAATCCCGGTAGTTTTCTATGACCACCGACCCTAGGGTCCGCGGGGCGGTCGGTGCGACAGGCAAGACGCCGTTCCGGCGCAGAAACTCGGCGACGGCATCGGCCTGCAGGCGCACATAGATCGCCTCGTTCTGCTGCTCGATGACATAAATCGGCCGTTTGTGGTTGGGCAGGGGTGGAAAACCCATCAAACGAACCGGCATGCGTCGGTCCTTTTGGACCGTCTCCGGCGTCGCCGATACGCGGGTAAAGCCAAACGAGAACTCAACCATGTCGAGGTTGCGCACCAGTCGAGCCTCGGCGATTCCGGCACGGTCGAGATCGTCCGCGACCCTTGCCTCGTAGGCGCGCTCGAGTTCCTCGATACCGTGCTCGGCACATAGATCCGGGTGAGCGCGTCGCAAATCCGCCGACGCAGCGGTAGCGTCTATTCGCTCGCGTCGGAGAGCATCATGTTCGATCGTCGACCGGATCGGATCGTAGCGCCGCGCGTAGTTGAGCCTCTCATGAACGCGCTCGATCAGCGCGGCGCTGGCCTGCGCCGTCCTTCGCACAAAATCCGACTGCAACCAGCCTTCGCGCATAAGCCGAGCCGACTCACCGAACACATCGGCAAGCTGCAAATTGCCCGCCGCTCGCATCGCGTCCTCCTGATCCCGCATCGCCTTGTATCCGGGCCACAGCGCCGCACGGCCACCCTGTTGCAGTTGCTCCCGCATCTCATCGTCGGTCGGATCGACTCCGCCGAACCCGTGCAGCGTGGCAACCTTCGAGATCAACTCGTCACGCCGGCTCGGCTTCATCAGCGCAACGACGTTCTGGTCATTGTAGACGATAAACCGCGCCGCCTGGACGTAGAACACCGGTGAGGCCCGATACGAGATCGGGATCATATTGATCTCGCTCCATTCGTGCGGGACCTGTTGGTCTATTCTGGGCTTGAGCAAATTGAGGCTGAAGGGATCTGTCTGGTACACCTCCCGCTCAGCACGGCAGCCCGTGCATCGGAAGCGCCACCGGGAAAACTGGTTGCCTTGCTTGATCAGTTCAAACTCTTCCGAGCCGCACTGACACCGCGGAATCTTTCGCACCTCACCCGCTTGGTCAGCGGTGTACCTGAAAGGCGAGAGGCCCTCGAGCCCGCCCGACCAATGAACGTAGACAACATCGAGTTGGCGCCACCGCGATTCGTGGGTGTCTGCCCCATCCTGTCCGCACCTATGGCTCAGCGGCTCGGCCACCTGATGAGCCGGCGAGATGTATTCCTTCACCTTGCCGCAGGTGTCGCAGCGATAGACGAGTGGCCCGGGCAGATAGCCCATTCGTTCGGGGCGCATGAACTCAAACCGATCAAGGGCGATCTCAACGGAGCGACGCACCGGATTGTAGAAGCAGCTATCGAGAAGCTGGACCTCATAGACCGGCGCGGGCCGGTTGATCGCCATTCCGCGTGCGAGCCAGTTCTGACAATATTCCTCGAGGTTCTCGACGATCTGATCACGCCGGGTGGGTCGCGCCGAAAAGTCGATCGCCGGTCCGTCGATCGGAACAGACAGGCATGCACCCTTGCCGCCCTCCCAGGTAAACATCGACCCCGGTGCATATGCCGTTGCCAGCTGAGGCTGTGACCGCGTCATCGTCGGTGGATACGTGCGGACCGCGCCGGTGCCCCGCGATCCGCCGGTCGTAGCTGACCCTTCATCCGACATCTTCAGTCCTCCACATCATTCATCGGCGGATCAGCATCGACCTCCGAGCGCACCGCCATGCGCTGGCCGCGAATAACGCGCATTACCTGCCGCACCGTTTCCAGGTTCACGTTCCGCCCGCGGTACGGGTCCCGCCATGCGCCCTGGATCACTCCCCCAGCGTCGACGTCACGCAGTGACGTCATCGGCTTTCGAATTTCGCGCGTCTGCACACTCTCCCAGAAATTCGACAAACGGCTGCTGTCCGAGCGAGATGTGAAGACGTTGAGGAGATCGAGCACACGGTCTTCGACGAAGCGTCCGTAATGTTCGGTGTGTGTGGCCGCTCCGATTCTGCCTTCACCTCGCCCGTCGAGGCCAATAGCGTCGAGGGTAAAGGCCGTGACCGCCCGAACCGCTGCGGGGTAGCCACCCGAAAACCTTTCCGCCCAGGCCTTGACGGCCGCCGCAGTCGTGAAGTGTCGGGCAGTGCCCTTGCTGGCGTCCGAGGCCCTTGCAAAATCCTCCTGCTCGACGACGGCGCAAAGGTAGGCCTGGATCGCACTCGGAATCATCCTGCGGATCGCACGATCGGCCCACCGCTGCACAGCGGGGGGCGGGATCATGCGTTCTAGGAATCTGTGAAACTGGTCGTGCGTCTCAACCACATATCGATCTCGACGACTGTGCGGCGTCGGAACGAGGAGGCTAAAGCCGACATGCGTCCGCCCGACACGGCTCGATGCTTGGATGTACTCCGCGACATCGGTAGGCAGACCAGCAAAGAACATCGCATTGAATTTGTCGACGTCCACGCCGTGACTGATTGCTGATGTCGCCACGATGTTGCGCAGCCCGGAACCGAGCTGCGGGAAAGACTGTCCATTCGGCACAGTCCCCTCGGCCTTTTTCATCACATCCTGGATTTCCGCAACGGTGACACCACCCGAAATCAGAGCCGTTTCAAATGGCTGGTCGCCGATCCCGTCAGCGCGGTGATCGCGCTCGACCTGCGACTGCAGGGTCTCGATGATCTGATCGCCACCCTTCTTGTTGGTGACGTAGGTGAGCGAGATTCGATGCAGGTCCACAAGAGTGGCCAGCACGTCAGCTGTCGCGCCCGCAGCGGGAAGCAAAGCTCGAAGAGCCTCCGCCCTTAACGGCGTCAGTGGATCATCGCCGGGCAAGGCAGAGATCATCATCTCGACCGCATCAACAGGCCGGCCGGATTCCACCAGCAGGTTCCACAAACGAGTGATGGCAAGATGATAGGCAGAGACCACCGCAGACGTGGTCATTGTGTGCGATCGGCCATTCGTCATTATCGACGCATAGACACGCATCCGGGGCGCCGAAAGCTCCGGCCGCAGGCGCTCGGGCAACGTGGCTGCGTAGTCAAGGCGGGAGGCGGGACGCGGGCGCCGCGGCGCCGCATAGAATGACTCGTACAGGTCCTGGCCCGGACACGGGAACCTAAGCGACTCACGCTGATACAAGACGCGGAGTTGTCGGTCGGGATCCGAGATCGTCGCTGTCGCCGCGATTACCTTGGCCAACCGCGGTCGCCGATCCTGCGAACCCGGATCCGGTCTCCAAGTGACCACCAGGTCGCGAAGGACGCCGGAACCGAGCTCGCAGAAGATCCGCTCGAGCGTGGTCTCGAAAAGTCCCGAGAACGTGCCGAGACTCTCATCCAGGAGGTGGCCCTCGTCTTGAATGATCAGGCTCGGGAATGGATCGTGAAAGACCTCCACACCGCCTGCATAGGCCGGGCGCACCCGTGTCAGACCATCATTGTCGGCTGCTGCAAGCGCCCGTTCGCCCCGCGGCATAAACAGATGACGGCTCTCCGGATCCATTCGCCGGGCGCAACCGAACATTCCAACGATGGCGTTGATCGTCCGGTCGTGCTGACCGATCAGCGCGAGCTTGTCGACAGTCCCCAACACGACCGAAGGGGCACGTTGATAGATCGTGTCGTCGGTGAGCAAGAACGGCAGGGGCACCCGACTTGCAGCCGGTGGATTGGCACGGTTCCATGCGCAAGCGTCGTTGAAGCAGACGATCCCGATCCGTCCTGACTGCGCCGCGTATTTCCGCATGCCGGTCGCTTGTCCGCAGCAAGGGCAGGAGCGAAGTTTGTCGAACGACTCCAATGCCTCGCGGTAGCGGGTTGATCGCCGCCGTGCAGCGGCTGCCGCTTCCGATGCGCCGGCGGGCGGATTGAGTAATGTGGCATCGGTCTGATGTGCCGCCGCGGTGACCGGGGGGACGCCACCGAAGCCCTGTGCGACACGATTTGGCGTGTTGCCAGATCCGACCCAGAATCCCAGCTCGAACGGCCAACCAGGAATTCGGTGGCGCAATCGGACGAGCTCGGCCTGCACGAGTACCCGCATGAGGCGGCGCGCCTGCTGGAGCGTCAACAACCGCAACGGATAGCGGACCAAAGCCGTAACGCCGCGGACCTTGCCCCGCAGCCGATCCAGAAAGAGATTAAAGATCAGCAGGCCGAAGAATGCTTCGGACTTGCCGCCACCGGTCGGAAAATAGAGCAGGCTCGCCGACAGCTCGTCTCGAAAAGCGTCGAAGCGGTGCTCGAACTCGGGCATGCGTGACGCCAATGTAGGGATGTGCGCCAGGATGAAGGCCAGTTGAAAGAGGCGCCAGTCCGTGAATCTCCGTCCCCCATACTGCGCAAAAGTCTCATTGGTGCGTAACCACGCCATCCAAGGCGCGGCTCGACGCGCAAGATCTGACGCGCCAGACGCAGTATCGCCTTGCGATTCCAACGTACGAGCCGCTTGACGCGACTCCTTAAGAAGCTCAATCCCAGCGCGGATATAGCCACTCTCGCGGCGATAGGCTTCCAGATCGATCTGTCGCGAATTCTGGTCCTCCTCGATCCCAACCGGCCGTTCTGCCTGTTCTCTGATCCAATCATCGTAGGCGTCAGGCAACGCCAGCAGGCGATCAAGATCCATTCCCGGGTCGGCCAGTTCGGCGTAACGTGTCGGCACGCCGGCGATAACCCGCGGGTCGATCCGCGGCTGCACGTAGCGGGGCGCCCAAGTCGTGCTCAGGCTAACCGTATCCGGCGCTCCGTCGACTTGCCGGACGCCGCAGTTCAAACCCATCGCAGGATATTCGAGCCACTCGCGGAACCGATATGACGGCTCGATCCGGTCCAGCCGTAGCGAACGATGAGCCGCCGCCGGAACCGCCACAGTCAACTCGACTTGGAAAATACCGTGCTCGAAAGCCGTAGCATCGGCACCCGCGGGCCGAGATGCACCGTTTTCGATCGCGATGCGGACGTTCAGGCGAGAGGGGTCAACAAAGTCGACATCAGCATCGACGACCAACGCAACGCCGGTGAGGTTGGGGCGGACATCCGACAGCACCGCAGGACGACGGGCCCGCAGCGCCGCCAGGTACCCTTGCCAACTCGGTTGATCAGCAAAGTGACTGGGTAGGACACGCTCGCTGGGCCGGTAAGCATCCCGTTGCCCTTCCTCCGAGGCGATCCAGGCGGCGACGACCGCATCGAGAGACGAAAGCAGATTGGCGGAGAAGGCAGCGGAAGCAGCTTCTATCGATGATGGGTCGTCAACGGCAAAGCGGATCTCAGTCAGATCAAGCCGTACCCTCCGCCACTTCTGGGGTATTGGCTGCGGCTGCGCGTGATGATCTTCGATCCGGCCTATTCCATGGCGCAAAGCGCCAGCCGCGCCAGATCCTGGGGCAGGACCGCCGCTTTCGGATTCGGCAGCTGTTTCATGAATTTCATCGACCGCGGCGTCATCCCCATCCGGCGCCGCCACGTCGTCCACACCCCGCAAGATCAGCAGCTCCGACCGGACGCGAAGACTGTCCCTCATCGCCTACGGGTATGAGGTTGATGCCAAGATCGGCGAATGCCTGGTCGAACGCCGCACGTCGTATCGCGGCGACCGCCGCGATCCGCCCTCGCTGCGCCGCAGAGCGGCGATCGAGCGCCGCATGTCGGGTCTGAACGATTTCTTCAGCCCGCGTCGCCGCCTGCGCAGTCGCCCGAACCAATCCCCGTGCCTCGGGGTCGTCAGGTCGCTCCGCCGCAGCTTCTGTCGCCGCGTCCGCTACATCGTGCGCCTGTTCGGCGGCCGCGACTGCGTCTCCAGGCCGCTCGTCCGGCTCATCGTCCGCTATCGGCGCTAGCGTTGCGATGCCAGCGTTGATGTAGTCTCTCGCGCGCCGCTCGACCTCCTGCCGCGTCTGACGAGACAGCTGAACCTGAGGCATCATGTCGTGCCGCGGATCCACGACGTCATCCCAGGTGGGCAACACGCGGAGGTACACCGACGCTCTCGGCCGAACGACAACCTCGGCCCGCTGACCCGCGCCAACCTGGAGATCGATGCCCATGGTCGCGAGATGGATGTCGCTGGTTTCATCCTCGAGTCCGGTCTCGTCGAAACGCGGCAGCAGAAAGCCGCTCACGAGCCGCGCGGACGGACGTGTCCCATATATTATGTCGCCTTCCGCACTCTCGCCGGTGCAACGGGCCACCGTAAGTCCCAGCAAGGCGTCGACGATCGCTTCCTTGGCTTCAGTCAGGTCAACACCGTCGCGCTGCAGCATCTGACGCTCGACAGAATCGAGATCGACCGCGTTGGCGGTCAGTTGCGGCGGCGCTATCCCAGCAGTTGGCGCACTTGAATCGCTCATGCGACCTGGCCTTCCTTGTTTTGATGGATTTCTCGACCAATCACAGCGTCAAGGTGATCGAGTGCCTTCTTTCGCAGTGCTGCGATCTTTCGCTTGGTATCCGGATCCAACCCCGACGCAGCACCATGCGGGTCGACAAGAACCGAAACGAATGCGCGGGCCATCAGGGCACCTGCCTGCCGCCGATCGCTGCGGAGTTGCTCGACACCCTCGAGCCAGAGTTTGTCGGCCAATCCGCTCAACCCGAGGACGCTCATGAAGGCATCAAACTCCCTTTTTCGTTGAGGCGCGTGTGGCCGCAGCCGTTCTGGCGGCAGTAGTTTGTGCTCGGCCACTCTGATCCAGTCGACCACTGCAGCCTGACTCATGTCGCGCGCGCCAAGCGGCCGCATCGCCGCCATCAATGTCCGGGCCTTGGCGGCTAATGTATCGCCGGCAACTTGCGGCAACACGGCCTCGACCGCATTGTGGTAGACGGTTACCCAACTCCGGGCGAGAACCTCAACCGGCAGGACGCGCCTTGCTTCCTCTACGAACGACTGGTCCGGCACGAGGATAGAGGTTCCTTTGGTTATGTCCCGCGCAATCGACCGCTCGAACGGATTGATCTCGGCGTCACGCCTGTGACGCACGATGACGGAACCTGGCCGCGCGCGAAGAGTACGACCACTCTGCAGGCTGAAGATGACAAGTTCGCGGGTATCATCGTCATCGCCAACGGTTAGGTCGACGACATCTTCGCTGGGGAGCATCACGGGACGCGCCTCAAGTTCCAAGTCCACCGCCCCCACGGCACGAGCGTCGGCTTCCGTTTGAGCCGCCGCCGCGATCGCCGCCAGCCGCCCGCCAATGCGATCCGCTCCGGCCAGGTCCGGATGCGAGCCCAGGCCCCGATGCGTTGCTGCGATCCTCACGGCGAAGCTCCGATCGCACAGCAAGACAAGCTCATTGGGCAACCATTGCCGAGCCACCACCCGAGCGAACGCTTCCGAAGTCGGCGCAACAAAGACCAACCGCCTCAATCTGTTTCGGTCCGGCAGAGCTTCGATCGTGTGAAGTTCCGCTTCGAGCTGGACCGAAGTCGTAAATACAATGTGCCGGGTTCGCAGCCGCTGGCTTGCCAGCGGTCCGAGCTCGTCGTCCGCTGCGAGGCGCCGCTCAGCCAGCATACGATCCGTGTCCGAACCGAACACGATGATGCTTCGGCTCGACTTGCGGACCAACTGCCGCATGAATTCGACCAGAAGGGAACCGATGGGTGTTTCCCGATCGAGCGCATCAAATGCACGCCGCACCGCCTCGTCGGCGGCCATAAAGCGGCCTCGCTCCGGTCCGCTCGCACCGCTGCTGATCGCGCGCTGCAGTGGAGCCAGCACGGTTGCCGCCGAGCGACGCTCGAGAAATATGTTTGCCGCCTCTTGGCCGTCAGCTTCGCACAACATGTCGTAGGCAACACCGAGACCACACGGGAGTGCCAGCGCGCGCCGAATGTTGCCGATGCCACGCAGGAGGAGCCCGCCAATTGCAGAATCCGTGGCACCTCGAGCCGCGTCTGAAAGCGCCCTGATAGCTTCGCTGGCATCGCCCGCGGCAGCATGTACTCGGGCAGTGATGGGAGACACTGCCTCGATTGGCGGGTCGGCGGTGAGGAGATCGTCGCTGAGCCGCACGAGAACCGAACTCCCCACGGCATCGCTGTCGCGGCCTTTAAGGGCGGAGATCATCCGCGTGACGCGCCTTTGAACGTAGCCATCCTGTGTCACCGCCAGTACCGGAACCTCAGGAAACCGGGCTGAGGCCTCTTTGAGAAAACTCCCCGTGGTCTCCTCCCAACCGTGGCCGAGCCTGGTTAGGGCGGGGGGACCCAGATCGAGCAAGATTATGTCGGGCCGGCGGCCGTCGGGCTCCTCGGCACCCAGAATCGGGTTGGCCAGTACCTGCTTCAGATTGGAACGCGACGAGATGCCAAAGAGCGCAAACGGCGCGGTGCGGGGTTGACAGATTTCCGGCCGATAATCCCGCAACTGGTCAAGCGCAGCACCGTATCGAACGCGACCGAACAGCTCAGCGGCAGGTTGCTGAAGGAGCCGCCCCGACGCGCCATCGTCTATGAATGTGGAATAGATCTCGGCAAGCGTGGGGTGCGCCAGATGAGGCTTGTCGGAATCACGTAGGCTTAGCCGCGAAAGATGCCCCAGGGTTTCATGCAGCTTCCCCAGTTCGGGAGAGGCCTCCGGCTGACCGACACGTCGTCGGGTCAGGTGGCGGCTGTTCTGTCGGATGACTTCAATGCGGTCGACAAGGATTGCACGTTGCGCCACCCCCGTTCCCCCGCCGCGCCACGGAAAATACAGGGTTCTAAAGTCGGGTACGGCATCGCACCAACTGTGATGGTCGGTCGTTCGGGCCGTTGGGCTGAACAGCAAGGACAGCATGGCGAGCGGGTGGAGGACTGAAACGTCGCGCTGCCCGAACGGCCACTGCAAGACCACGTGGGACCGGCCGCTCACCAATGTGGTCAGGAAACTCCGCAGCAGGACTTGAGTTGGCCTGTTCAGCGCCTCTCGAGGACCGACATCGATGTCGACACTTGGGCTCAGGTTCATAAAACGGAGGCGTTCAGCCGCGGCCATCGCGGCGTCAACGCTGAGGTGCTCACATCGGCGGCGTCGCGGCTCGGGAGCGCGAGACGCCTCCGCCGCGCTGGCACGATTGCTCTTCAGTCGTTCGACAAGTTTCTGGCGGTCAGCCGCGGCGCGGCTTTTCCCTTCCTTGATCTTGTCGAGCCTGTCCTCCCCCCACTTCACATGTCACCTCATCAGATGGGAGTCAGCCAAGCCCAAGCTGTTTCGAGGGCGGCGCGATCAAGACGTCTCATGCGCATAACGCGCCCTTGCAGCAGGTCCTGCATATTCGGAAAGGCCATTGAGCACCCCAAGAAACTTCTCCACACGGTGGTCGAAAATACTGAAATCGTAGCCGGTTAGTCCCTGCGACACGACCTAGATCAGATGACATTGACTATATCGTCTCAGGTCACGGGCGCAGAGGTCAATTTTGAAGACGCGTTGTCAGCTCGCTGCCAGCAGCCGGACCGCGTTCGGCTTTTACCCACTGTCATATATTTCTACGCCTCCGTGATGGGCTTGCGGCCGGTGTCGCCGCACCAGTGGACCGCGCCCTTCTTGATCCAAAAGTGCGCATGGGACCCGTCGAGCTGTCGCACGGACGGGGTGATCGTCGGGCGTCCGAGCAAGTCGACAGCGACGCTCCAGCGGGGATGACGCGACGGCATCAGTGATAGCTGAATGATCTCCGTACGATCGGCAGGGCAACGGAAGTACGCCCACTTCGTGAACGCCTTTCGGCCGACGATGTAGAGCCGGTGGTCGCCCATCGTTTCGGGGTCGGGGTGGTCGCCTACGAACGCCGCGGTGAACGCAGGGCGCGGGATAAGGCGCAGCGTGACGAACAGCCAGCAGAGGAAGGCGGCGGCGGTGCGCATCACGCGACGCGCCCCAGAAACGGTTCGACATCGCCGCAGCCCCAGACATCCTCGGTTGCGCATATGGGGCACGCCGGGCGCGGATCATGACGCGGCCGGCGGTCCTCGCCGAGGTGAAACTTCCTGACCCGGTGCGCGGTCGACCCGTCCGGGTCCCGGAAACCCTGCAAGCGCTGGATCATCTCGTTGACCGCCATGCACGCCAGCTCGGTCGTGAAGGTCACGACGGCCGGCGCCGGGTTGCGTTCGCCCACGACATAAGCTTCGGCCTTCCGCTGTTCATAGGCCTCGGGGTCCGCGCGCTTCATCGCCTCCCCGCGGGCGGCCTCGGCGCTGACGATGTCGCGGCATATCAGGCAGGTCTCGCGCGGCGTTAGAACCGACACGCGCCCGTCGAGCGCTCTCAACACGGGCGGCGCGCCGCGGTCGACATCGATCGCGAGGCCAACATCGATGACCGGCACGAGATAGTAGTAAGCAAGGCGATTCAGAAACAGCCGGCCTTCGTGATCGTCGGTGCAGCCGAATATGACGTCGCACGAGCGCAGGGCGTCCCGGCATTCCGGGTCACCCACCCACGCCTCGATCGCGACGACCTTAACGCCCAGCCCCATGGCCGCGATCGACTCCGCCACCACATCGACCTTCGGCCGCATGGCGTCGGCATCCTGCTGGCGCGCGCCGTGCAACCGGTTCAGGTTTGTCCGGTCAACGATGTCGTTGTCGATGACGACGATCTGGCCGACGCCGAGGCGCGCCAGCAGCATCGCGACCGCGCTCCCGGTGCCGCCGCAGCCGACGACACCGACGCGCAGCCGCGCGAGGTCGTCGTTGAGAGCCCGCCCGAAAGCAAGCGCCTGGCGGTGGAAGGCCGGAAGGCTGGCTGTGCCGCCTCGCCCTTCGTAGTGGAGCCCGAAGCGCCGCCCGAGGATGCGCACTATTCGCAGCGGTGCATGCGCACCCGCGCGCGGCAGCAACCACACCCGCCCGGCCCACTGGCCGTCGGCCGTCAGCAGAAGACTCAGCATCTTCGTGCCATCGCCGTTCCGGTTGACCGCAAGCTGGACGAGGTCAGGCTCGTTGCTGTCGTCCTGCGACGAAAACCAGGTCATTGCCTCTGGATGGTTGTGCACGACGGCGACGACGTAGCCTTGCGCCGCCGCCTCGCGCAGCGCGCGCACATAGGATGCGGTACTCCACGTGATGAGGCCGGGGCTGGAGGCGAGCACCTGGTCGTCGGGCACCGGGATGACGCGCACCGAGTGATATCTCTCATGGGCTTCGCGGTCCCAAGGGTCACGCCGGATTGCCGCGCGGCTGCACAGCACATAGGCGGCATGCTCATTGCCGTCACCGCGCAGCAGATGGGCGCGCAGCAGGTCGGCGTGGTCCTCCCGCATCGTCAGGCTGTAGGTCGTCATGCCGCCTTCTCCAGCGCATCCTCGATGCGCTTGATCATCGTCCAGATGCCGTCGATGCCGGCGCGCCACTCGTTGTTATGGCGCGACCAGCGCTGCCAGCTCTGGCCGGCAAAGCCGTGGGCGACATTGGCGGCGTTCGGATAACGGCCACCGCTGCGCAGCTTGACCCAGGGCAGCAGATAGAACATGTCCGGCGCGACGTCCGGATAGCCCGGAGGCAACTGGATCAGAATGTCGGCAGCGGCGCTGTCAAACCGTCCGTCCGGCAGGTGCCGCCCTTTCAGGATGACGCCCTTGACCGCGCCATCCTGCCGTTCCTCGAAGCAGATGCCCTTCTCGGCAAGGTAGGCGCGGTCCGCGGCGGGCAGGAAGCTCATGGCCCTTTACCCCTCCGTCGTCGTTTTCTTGCCGGTGAAGAAACGCTCGACCTGCGGAGGACGCAGATCGACCTTCTTGTCGTCGGCAATCAGGAGGTCCTCGGGGCCGGGCACGTCCTGCCAGGCATCGTAGGTCGCGTGGTCAACACCGGCGATGCGCTTGATCTGCGCGCCGGTTATAAACGGCTCTGCCCAATCGTGCGGCTTGCGGTCGACGATGATCTTGTAGGACGGGCGGGGTTTGGGTTCGGTGAGTGCCTCGGTCATGGCAATGCTCCTTTCTGTGAGCGGTCTTGCGGTTAGCCCTTGGGCGGGTGCGGGTCGCCGCCATGCGAGTCGCGCTCGCGGATGCGACCGTCGCGGCCGTGAATAAGCAGCTCGCTGTTCTGGTTGCGGGCAATTTCGCGCCCGCGATCGATCGCCTCGCGCTGCGTGTCGTGCTCAGACGAGGCGCGCCCGCCGCCGGCGGGCTTGACCGCCCACCCGCCGTTGCGGGGGACGATATGCTGGTTGCGGCCTTTGCTCATGACGTGGTCCTCTTGCGTTAAGCGAACCGGCTTATCCGCCGATCCGCTAAATAGCGTAACAAAACGGCGCGGAGAGTCAACGGGGGCAACGCGCCCTCCTTGTTAGGCGAGGTCGAACAGGGAGGGGCCGGCGCTTGCGGAGCCGAGGATTCCGAGTTTCCGCAACCGGATGCGCGCCGCGTCGGGCGAGACCTCGAAGGCGGCGCGGACGGTTTCGATCAACGCGCGGCCGTGCGCATCGGCCTGGCCGATGACACCGAACAGCTTGTGCGATTCGCAATAGGTGGCGATCAGGGCGCGAACCCGGCTTGCCGGCATCAGCAGAGCGCCGCCCGCATAGCCCGCTTGCCATTCCATCCAGTCGGTCTGCGCCGCGTCGAGAATCTTGTCGCGGAAGCAGACCTGCATATTGGCCCGCGGATTGGCCTTGAGGAGGTCGGCGCTTGGAGGTTCGAGGTCCCACAGAGGGGCATGGAAACGCACGTGGCCGTATTCATGGGCGAGCGTCATGCGCAAGCGATTCTGCCGGTTGTCGGCCACCGAGAGCGTCTCCGAAATAAGCACCTTCGGCTTACGGCCTGGCTGGAATTGTGTGACGCCTTCGACATCACGGCCGTAGCCGCTCAAGTCCGCATACTGGTCGAGCGACTCGGTGTCACGTTCGATCAGCACAGTCAGGTCGTCGGTCGTGAGCGGATAGGCGACCGCGCCGTGGCGCTCCTTGAGGAACGCGCCGACGATGGTCTCGCACTCCCGGTCGAGTTCCTTCGGCTCGTAGTGTGGACGCTGCGTGAAGCGCCCGGTGCGGTCGGCGACGTAGCGCACTATCAGGAACCTCCACCCTTGCTGCCTTTTTTGTCGAGCGTGCGGCGGAAGGCGACCATGACTTCGGAAACCTGCTTTTCCGATAGCTTCTTGTCCCTTATGTCGTCGGGGTATCGCCCGGCCAGATAGTAGAGCCAATCGCGGTCGATGCCGAGCGCGTCGGCGAATTGCTGGACCATGCGGTCGGAGGACGGGCTGCGCCGATCATGCTCGATGTCGTTGAGGTATTGCGGCGAGATCGGTTCTTCGTCCTCGCGCAGCACCTTTGCGGCGAGGTCCTTCAGAGCCCATCCCTTGGCCTTGCGCGCGTCGCTGATCGCGCTGCCGAAGGTCTTGTCGGTCGGTGCCATTCGTTCTCCCAGTGTGACGCTGATACGCTGATCAGCGTATCAGCGGACAGGGATTCACGTCAAGGGAGAGTCAGGAAAGAGGCGAAGTGAATCGTTATGGAATCTCCGCTTGTTCCGCGGATATGCTGAAACGCTTTACCATTCAATCACTACTCATGTTGAAAAATCCGCGCCTCCAGCGGATAATATGACATGGTTCACGATCAGCGCTCCGCCCTGTCCACCTATGTTTCCAGCCTGTTGTCTGCGGGCCGCGTGGTCTTTGCCGGCGGCGAGGCTGCAAAGGCGCTCGGCGTTCCACGCGGCGCGTTTCTCGATGCCGCCGAGCGGCTCCAGAAGCGCGGACACCTTCTCAATCCACGCCAGGACTTCTACGTGATCGTTCCGCCGCAGTTCGCCACATGGGGGGCGCCGCCGCCGCCGTGGTATATCGACGCCCTCATGAAGCACGAAAGCCAGCCCTACTACGTTGGGCTCCTCAAGGCCGCCGAGCTTCACGGTGCGACGCATCAGGCGGTCATGGAGTTCCAGGTCGTTACCGCCAAGCGCCTCCCGAAAATCCGGGCGGGCCGCAATCTCATTGTCTTCTACTATCGCAAAAACATGGAAGCGGTTGCGGCGGGCGTCGCGGAACGCAAGACGGACACCGGCACGATGCGCGTGTCCGATCCTGCCCTTACGGCGCTTGATCTGCTGCGCTATCCGCGCGCCGCAGGCGGGCTCGATAATGTCGCCACCGTCCTCACCGACCTTGCCCCCTCGATAGACGGCGACCAGCTTGCTGCCCTGTCAGCAGCCGCCGAGCGGCCGGTCGTGCAGCGGCTGGGGCATCTTCTCGACCGGCTCGGACAGGAGGGGCTGACCGCCCCCCTGCATGCGGCCCTCCAAGCCCGGGGAGGGGAGGCCTGGACGGAGCTCGACCGCAAGGAGGCCGCCGATCCGGATTTCGCGCCGCCGCCGCTCGAGCGCGATTCCCGATGGCGCGTCATCGTCCGTCGCGCCCCGGAGATCGACGAATGATCCCCGCGCAGAATATCGTCGCCTGGGGCACGGTCGTCCCTTGGGCCGACCAGCGCCAGGTCGAGCAGGATCTTATCATCAGCCGGGCGATCGTCGCCATCTTCGCGAATCCTTTCCTGCGCGAGGCGTTGCGCTTTCGCGGTGGCACCGCGCTCAACAAGCTGCACTTCCCGGCGCCGCTGCGCTACTCGGAGGACATCGACCTCGTCCGCACACAGGCGGGCCCCATCGGGCCGGTGCTCGACGCCCTGCGCGCCGCGCTCCAGCCCTGGTTAGGGCAGGCCAACTACGACCCCAGTATTGTCGCACCCAAGCTCCGCTTCCGCGTCGAGGCCGAAGACGGGAGCGGCGTCCCCATTCGCCTCAAAGTCGAAACGAACACCAGCGAGACCGAGGCGTTCGATCCGCCACTGGCGCTGCCGTACGCGGTTGATAGCCCTTGGTTTGGCGGCCAGTGCGACGTGCCGACCTTCTCCCGCGAGGAAATGCTGGCGACAAAACTGCGGGCGTTGCTCCAGCGCGACAAGGGCCGCGATCTGTACGACCTCGATCACGCGCTGGACGTGTTTCCGGATATCGACGTCGCCAAGGTGGCCACCCTCTTCGGGAGGTACGTCGCCCTGTCGGGGCAGACAATCTCGCGGGCACAGGCGCAGGAACGCATGTTTGGCAAGCTCGCCCGACCACGGCTCCTGCTCGACATGAAGCCGCTGTTACCGGCCGCGCAGGCCGAGGCCCTGACTGACGCCTCGACGCTGACCGCCTTCCAACGAGTCTATGAAACCTTCATCGATCGCCTGCCGGGCGATGCCTGGGCACGCGCCGACGAAATGAAGGAGCGTTTCGGGCTCGCACTACCGAAACCGGGATCGTGAGGGCGGCTATTCGACGATAACATCCCGCGTCAGCAGCTCGGTTTCCTTGAAGCGTAAGGTGGATAGATCGATCGAGATGTATAGTTTTAGCCGAGCGTGGGTACGCGACCATGTTTCCGACGCGGTAGGGATCACGTCATCGTCCTTATCGCGCAACTCCTCCTCGTCGATGTAACGCACCCTCGCATTGAGTATCACATTCGCCTGCACGATCAGTCCGATCTTGGTCTCGTCGAACGCGGCGACATAGTAGTCATCGACGCTGACAATCTCTTCCAGCTCGGCCCCTCTTACGGCGCCTTCCGTCAGGGTGCCGTAGTAGACGAAGTCAACGAAATCCAGGTCGGCCTCTATTGCCTCGGTGAATTGATGATCGAAGTCCGGCGCAGCCAAAACATCATCCGCGATCGCTTCTAGGTCGGCGCTGCTCGCCGCTGTTGCAGCGGCAAGAACCTCTTCGATCGTCTGCAGCGGAATGAGAGCACTGTGGTTACCGGCGGCGCGGCGCAGAGCAGCGTCACGGCTAACGACGTACATTAGAATCTCACTGGTCTTGCAGTAGCGCGCGAGGCCTTCGATCACAAAAGCGTCGGGAAACTCCTTACTGCCGTGGTCGTCAAATGGCGGTTGGGCTGCGAAATAGCGCTCGAACACTATCCGGGCTGGAACATCGAGCGCCAGGATCGAGTGGGCGCGGAACCGCTTCAACAGGCCGTCAAGGAAGCCCGACCACGCAGCGTCGGCAGCGTCCGAGCCATCCACTTCATTAACCGTTGTGTTCTTCCGACCGCTGATTTGGGCGATCCGATTGAAGTCTCGCGCCAGCCGTTTTGCTTCGGCAGCGTATTCGAGTACGGCTCCTTTGAGCTGCCTTTGAACCTCGGCCAAGGTAATATCCGACACGTGCAGGACGATCCGTCCCGCTTCGATCTCTTTGGCCAACAGCGCGAAGGATGTGTTCGAGATGTTGAAGCCGGCCCTGCGATAGACTTCGGTGTCCAGAAATACGTGCCGCGTCCGCAATGGCTCTGTCGGGTTGCGCGCCGGTTTCGTCATATCGTCTCCCCAGCACTCCAGCGTTGTCGTACTTCCGGATGCGCGGATGTCTTGTCTCGATCGTACCCTTCCTGGGCGAGTTCGTCGCACATCGCAACCCAGGAAACAGCGCTAGGTCGAGGACGCGAATATGAGGTCCGGCGTGACTTAGCTTCTTCCCGATCCGAAGCGCTGGTCCTAATCCCGCAAGGGCAGCGCACGATGCTGCTGCTGTTCCCAGGTCTCGATTAGGAACAGGGCGAGCGAACTCGCCGATGTGATTGCGAGGCGGGCGATGCGCGCGTCGATGCGTTTAAAGCCGCGCTCGCGTCCGTGGGCGTCCCCGGCGTGCGTACGCAGTGCGCCAATTCCCTTTGCAACCGATGTCAGGCCACCGAGTACCTGCCGGACATCCTGCTCGACCTCAGCAGGCAGGTCGGTGCGCCCCGGAGAGAGATTGAGCGGCTCCTGAACGGCGCGGATGAGGCCGTCGATGTCCTTCTTCGGCGGCAGAGGAAGACCAAGCTCGATCAGGATGGAGCGGCAGACAGATTCCAAGAGCGAACAGGCGGCGGTCACCGCGTCTTCCGCATCGTTCGCCGCGTTCGCGAGCGCCCTCGCAATGTCGAGCTCGACCGTATCGAAATCTAGAATGCGCACCTTCGTCGTAAAGGCTGTGACCGCGGCGCTAGCCGCATCGCGCGGCACCAGATGAGCTTTGCCTGTTGATTGCCTTTGAGAACTGACCCGGCAGCGCAGGATATTTCCATCGAGAATTGACCCATGTTTGAACCACCCCTGCATGACAGTGGGGGCATTGGAGTGATCGACATGGCGTTATTGAGCGTAATCCGACGCTGGCATTTTCGAGAGAATCTATCGATCCGTGAGATTGGCCGTAGGACTGGCCTGTCGCGGAACACCATCCGCAAATATCTACGCTCTGATGGCGTGGAGCCTCAGTTCAAGGTTCCGGAGCGGCCGAGCAAGCTTGACCCGTTTGCCGACCGTTTGTCGGCCTGGCTGAGGGCGGAAGCAAAGAAGAACCGCAAACAGAAGCGGACCGTCAAGCAGTTCCATTCCGATCTGGTGAGCCTTGGCTATGAGGGGTCTTACGGTCGTGTTGCTGCTTTCGCCCGGGAGTGGAAGGCAAATCTTCAGAGGGAATTGCAGACGACAGGACGAGGGACATTCGTGCCGCTGGCGTTCGAGCCTGGAGAGGCGTTCCAGTTCGATTGGTCCGAGGATTGGGCCATCATCGGCAACGAGCGCACCAAGCTGCAGGTGGCGCATACGAAGCTCAGCTACTCCAGGGCCTTCATCGTTCGAGCCTATCTGCTGCAGACGCACGAGATGCTGTTCGACGCCCACAATCATGCCTTCCGTGTCTTTGGCGGCGTTCCCCGGCGCGGCATCTACGACAACATGCGCACGGCGATCGACAAGGTCGGGCGCGGCAAGGAGCGCGACGTCAACGTCCGCTTCATGGCGATGGCCAGCCACTACCTGTTCGAACCCGAGTTCTGCAATCCAGCGTCAGGCTGGGAGAAGGGGCAGGTCGAGAAGAACGTCCAGGATGCGCGTCATCGCCTGTGGCAACCCATTCCGCGCTTTGCCTCGCTCGAAGCCCTGAACGACTGGCTGGAGCTTCGATGCAAGGAGTTTTGGCAGAAGACCCCGCATGGAAAGATGCGCGGCACCATTGCCGATATCTGGGCAGAGGAATCCCAGGCCCTCATGCCGACATCACGTCTCTTCGACGGGTTTGTCGAATACACCAAACGGGTCTCCCCGACCTGTCTCGTGCATTTAGAGCGCAACCGCTACAGCGTTCCGGCATCCTTTGCCAATCGGCCTGTCAGCGTTCGGATCTATCCGGATCGCATCGTTGTTGCCGCGGAGGGTTTGATCCTCTGTGAGCATCGCCGCATCATCGATCGCTCGCATGATCGGCCGGGTCAGACGATCTATGACTGGCGCCACTATCTGGCTGTTGTTCAGCGCAAACCAGGCGCGCTGCGCAACGGAGCACCGTTTGCTGAACTCCCCGATGCGTTCAGGAATTTGCAACAACACTTGCTCAAGAAGCCAGGCGGCGATCGCGAGATGGTCGACATCCTGGCGCTCGTCTTGCAACACGACGAGCAGGCCGTGCTATGTGCCGTGGAGATGGCGTTGGAAGCCGGCGTTCCAACCAAAACCCATGTGCTGAATCTGCTCCATCGTCTGATCGACGGCAAATCGCTCACACCCCCGACCATCAGTGCTCCTCAGGCCCTAACGCTCACCAATGAGACGAAGGCAAACGTCGAGCGCTACGATGCCTTGAGGAAGGCCGCAGAGGTGCGCCATGCGTCATAACCCTGCCAGCGGCGCAATAGTCATCATGCTTCGAAGCCTGAAGATGCACGGCATGGCGCAAGCTGTCGGCGAACTCACCGAACAGGGGGCGCCCGCATTTGAAGCCGCCATTCCGATCCTGTCGCAACTGCTGAAGGCCGAAACGGCGGAACGGGAGGTCAGGTCCACAGCCTATCAGCTCAAGACGGCGCGCTTTCCAGCCTATCGCGATCTCAATGGCTTTGACTTCGCCAGCAGTGAGATAAACGAGGCCCTGGTGCGTCAGCTTCATCGTGGCGAGTTCATCGATGACGCCAACAATGTTGTCCTCGTCGGCGGCCCAGGCACAGGCAAAACCCATATTGCGACCGCGCTTGGCGTGCAGGCCATCGAGCATCATCACAAACGGGTTCGCTTCTTCTCGACTGTCGAGTTGGTCAATGCGCTCGAACAGGAAAAGGCACAGGGACGATCAGGCCAGATCGCCAATCGCCTCGTGCATTCCGATCTCGTTATCCTGGATGAGCTCGGCTATCTGCCGTTCAGCGCATCAGGTGGCGCATTGCTCTTCCATCTGCTGAGCAAGCTCTACGAACGCACCAGCGTGATCATCACCACAAACCTCAGCTTCAGCGAGTGGGCGACCGTTTTTGGCGATGCCAAGATGACAACCGCGCTTCTCGACCGGCTGACCCATCACTGCCACATCCTGGAGACCGGGAACGACAGCTTCCGGTTCAAGAACAGCTCTGCCCAAGAGCCGAAAAGAGCAAAGGAGAAAGCTAGAACCTTGACCGTCCCCGCAGAACCAAAACATACATGAAGGGCGGGTCACTTCTCGGTGAAAATGCCGGGTCAGTTCTCAGTGAAAATCAACAGCGGCTTCACCGACAGGACAGGCGTGTGCCGCGACTTTGCCCATCTTGCGATCACGCTCTGCCGTTGCATGAACATTCCGGCACGCTACTGCACGGGCTATCTCGGCGACATCGGCGTTCCGCCCGTTCCCGATCCGATGGATTTCAGTGCCTGGTTCCAGGCTTATCTGGGCGGCAACTGGTACACTTTCGATGCGCGCCACAACAAGCCGAGGATCGGGCGGATCCTGATGGCGACCGGCCGGGATGCCACGGACGTGGCGCTTTCGACCAGCTTTGGCCAATCGCAACTGGTAAGGTTCGAGGTTGTCACAGACGAGGTGACTTAAGCCGCGGTCGCCTTGAGCGGGCCGATCGCCGTGACGCCGGTCTTTGTCTTGGGCGAAGCCCCCTGTTTATTGCGGCTCAAACCTAACACCCAGTCAGCCAGCGGTGACCGAAATAGTGGCGTGCCAACCAGCCAACCCATATGGTTTGTGGGTTCAAGGCAACATTTCCCGGAGGGATTTTGAGGCTGCTGAGGACCTAATGGGGCTGCAAGACGCATAATGGTATTTGACCGACCAGTTGAGCAGATCTTGGGAATTGGCGCACTCGTGCTTCTAGGCGTCGGGTGCATTGTTGTTCTCTGGCCATTCCTCTCTGCCCTGATTTGGGCGGCTGTGCTCTGCTTCTCCACTTGGCCAATCTACATCTGGTTCGAGGGACTTTTGGGAGGAAGGAGGACGCCTGCCGCGCTTCTCATGACACTCCTTGTAGCAGCCGTCGTCGTGGCTCCCTTTGCTATCTTGGTGGCAACACTGGCCGATAGTGTGGCCACCGTAGCCCAGGCGGTGAACCGCCTTCTTGAGCAAGGCCCACCCGCGCCGCCTGCCTGGGTAGCCGAAATCCCGTTCATAGGAGAGCGCCTGGCACTCTACTGGCAGGGCCTGGCCTACAATGCACCGGCCTTCCTCGTCGAACTGACGAAGCTGATCCGTCCCGCGACCGACATCGCGGTAGCCAGCGGTGCCGTTCTGGGCGTCGGACTCCTCGAACTGGTCCTAAGCGTGTTCATCGCGTTCTTCTTTTATCGGTACGGGCGCCAAATGGCAGCTTCCGCGCACGGCAGTTCCGAGCGGATCGGTGGCACTCGCGCCCGCCATCTGCTTTTGGTTGCCGGATCAACAGTCACCGGGGTGGTCTACGGTGTAATCGGGACGGCTATTGCGCAAGGACTGTTGGCCGGGCTCGGGTTTTGGATAGCTGGTGTGCCCCAGGCCCTGCTGCTCGGCTTCATCACCTTTCTTCTGTCCTTCGTGCCCGCCGCCCCTCCGCTGGTCTGGGGGTCTGTCGCGCTGTGGTTGTTCTTTCAGGGAGAGGTTGGCTGGAGCATCTTTGTCGCCGGTTGGGGTCTGCTGCTGGTGAGCAGCATAGACAACCTGTTGAGGCCCTATCTTCTCACGCAAGCGAACAGTCTGCCCGTGTTGCTCAGTTTCTTCGGCTTCCTCGGCGGCATTTTGGCCTTCGGCTTCATCGGCGTATTCCTCGGCCCGGTGCTGTTGGCTGTTGGATATAGCCTGTTTCTCGAATGGCAGGCGACGGACAGTCAAGAGAGGCAGCCTCATGTTGATTGATCTACCCGCGGAAGACGTCGCGTGCCGCGCACAGCGCAGTGTCAAAAACATTGTGGGAGGCGGCCGTCCTGGTCGCCTCCGGCCTCCTGGATTGTTATCGTCAGCCCTTGATTGCGATCCGCTTGGCCTGCGATTGTGCCTTGGCGGTTTTGGGCAAGATCACCGTCAGCACGCCATTGCGGAAGTGTGCATCAACCTCGTCCTGCTCGACCTCGTAACCGAGCGGGATGCGGCGCTCGAACCGGCCGTAAACTCGCTCGGAGAACTGGCGGTCCTTGTCCTCAGTTTCCGAACGCTTCTCACCCTTGAGCGTCAGCACACCGTCATCGAGCAGGACCTCGATGTCCTTCTCCTCCAAGCCGGGCACCTCCGCCGTGATGCGGATTTCCTTCTCAGTGTCGGAAATCTCGACGCTTGGCCAATTGACGCCACGCGCGGCAAAGCCGCCAAACGGCGGCAGCCGCGTATCGAAGCCGCGGAAGACGTCGTCGAACAACCGGTTCATCTCGCGATGCAGTGCCATGAAAGGATCCCGGTCGTTATCGCGATAAACGGCCGGCGTCTGGTTATTGTCCCGTCTCCACGGGATGAGATCACGAATGGTCATCTATCTTCTCCTTGTGCTTGCATAGAGCAGAACGGTCCTGGACGCCGGCAATGCTGCCGGCGCCGGGGGGATCATCATGTCTCTGGTGAGCTGCGCCCTACGCGGCCTGCTTCTTCGCCTAGATCTGCGCGACCTTCGCCGTGGCATCGCCGGCTGCTATGGCGATGCGCCGGGGCTTCATCTCCTCAGGCACCTCACGCACCAGGTCGATGATCAAAAGGCCGTTTGCCAGCGAAGCCCCGCCGACCTTGACGTGATCGGCAAGTTCGAAGCGGCGGGCGAAACGCAGCGCCGCAAGCCCACGGTGCAGGTACTCGGCGCCTTCCTCTTCGTTCCGCTCGCCGGTGACGACCAGAAGGTTCGGCTCCAGCGTGATGTCGAGATCGCCCTCGGCAAAGCCCGCCACCGCGATGGTGATGCGATAGGAGTTCTCACCGGTGCGAGCGATGTCGTAGGGCGGCCAGTTATCGACGGCCTGAAGCCGGCTCGCGTTTTCGAGCAGGTTGAAGACCCGGTCAAAGCCGATGCTCGACCGGTAGAGCGGGGAGAAGTCGAATGCGGTTCTCATAGCTATATCCTCCAATGAGCAACATAGACATGAGGAGCGCCAAGAAGCCGGCGCTCCCTGACTGTACCGGCCCCGTCTGGCGACCGGCAAATTGGATTTGGGAACTGTTTTTTGTTGCGTCAAGACCTCGAAGAGATGCTGAAAGCGAACGGGAAACTGTCAGGGCGAAACATCGCTCGGAGGCAGCGTGGCCACTGCGATGCTTTGGGCGGACGACCCGTTCTCGGGCCTGTCAACGAGACCGCAATCGCGGAGATATTTGCGACCGGGCTTCCTTCAGGAACTGTGAAAGGCCTCGGCTTGGCACGAATACGAGAATTGATGGGTGAACGCCGGCCGGTACCGGGAATCGTTGCTGCGCTGGTCGAACTGCCAGATCCGGACGAGCGTCAATAGCGCCTTTCAGTGTATCGCTATGAGCCCGTCGATCGCCTTCCACTCGGACGGCTTGATCAGACGATTGTGCGCGACGCGCACCGAATGTAGTGCCCCCTCCAGTTCACGTTCCCAATAGCTGAGGAAACTCTTCAACTCGGGAAACTCGGGCGCGAGGTCGTAGTCCTGCCAGACATAGAGCTGCAACAGGCTCGGGTGATCCGGAAGATGATAGTGGATCTCGGCTGTCGTGAGGCCGTAGCCTTCCATCTGCAGGCGGAACTCCCTGCTGACCCTCGTCACCATATGATTCTCCTTTTGCGAACCTCAGGCATCCAGCCTGTCGAAGCTGTGAGAGAACTCGCACGATGCGGATTGGCGCGCCGATGCATCGCTGTCGAGCTGCCGCAGCGCATCCATGATCTGATCGAAGGAGATTGGCTGCTCAGCACCCGGCGGCTGCCGCAGCGCCGGCATCGATTCCACGGCGCAGGCATCCGAAGCCCAGGACGACAGGATTGCGCGCTTTTCCTGAAGTTCGAGCGTGGCGTCGCTGAGCACGTCGTCGGGGTGCTTGAAGTGCCTGGCCGGCGACAGCAGGCGGTCAAGCGAAAGGTCGGACGTTTCGGGGGCGAGCGAGGGAATGATCGGCGAGAATTTCTGTCGGTTCATCGATGTCCTCCGTCTGCAAAAAACTCCTCAATTGCGTTCAGTTTCCGGCTGCACAGGGGCGGCACTGGGCTCGGATAATTTTGTTGGATCGCCGCGAAATTTCAAGCAGGAAAATTACAGCTCGAACGAAATAGCTGCGTGATAACAGTCTGTTGGCACCTGAAAAGTTGCGAGTGCTAAAATTTTTGTGCCGACCTCTTGAAACCGGAAAATTCCAAAACTAGCTCGATATTCGCGCGATGCCCGAGAGGCGTCGGCGCACCCCGCATCGAACCGATATTGCCGGCCGGGTGCGGAGGAACCTCAAAATCTGTTTGTCCATGAGGAGAACGACATGACGTTCCGTCCATTGCATGACCGTATCCTGGTCCGCCGCATCGAAGCCGACGAAAAGACGGCCGGCGGCATCATCATCCCCGACACCGCCAAGGAAAAGCCGCAGGAAGGCGAGGTCGTCGCCGTCGGCCCAGGCGCCCGCAACGAGGCCGGCCAGCTTCAGCCGCTCGACGTCAAGGCGGGCGACCGCATCCTGTTCGGCAAATGGTCCGGCACCGAGGTCAAGCTCGACCGCGAGGACCTCATCATCATGAAGGAAAGCGACGTGATGGGCGTGATCGAGCAGACCGCCACGCTGAAGAAGGCCGCCTGACGGCTTCTTCGAACGTCAACCAGTCAATGAAAGCTGCCTAACTTTGAAGGAGTGATCCAATGGCTGCAAAGGAAGTAAAGTTTCATACCGAAGCCCGGGAAAAGCTGCTGCGCGGCGTCGATATCCTCGCCAATGCGGTGAAGGTGACGCTCGGTCCGAAGGGCCGCAATGTCGTCATCGACAAGTCGTTCGGCGCGCCACGCATCACCAAGGATGGTGTGACGGTCGCCAAGGAAATCGAGCTCGAGGACAAGTTCGAGAACATGGGCGCGCAGATGGTGCGCGAAGTGGCGTCGAAGACCAATGATCTTGCCGGCGACGGCACCACCACCGCGACCGTGCTGGCCCAGGCTATCGTCAAGGAAGGCGCCAAGGCGGTGGCCTCCGGCATGAACCCGATGGACCTGAAGCGCGGCATCGACAAGGCGGTGGATGCTGTCGTCGCGGAACTGAAGAGCAATGCCCGCAAGGTGACCAAGAACGACGAGATCGCTCAGGTCGGCACCATCTCGGCCAATGGCGATGCCGAGATCGGCCGCTTCCTTGCCGAGGCGATGGAAAAGGTCGGCAACGAAGGTGTCATCACCGTCGAGGAAGCCAAGACCGCCGAGACCGAACTTGAGGTGGTCGAGGGCATGCAGTTCGACCGCGGCTATCTCAGCCCGTACTTCATCACCAACCAGGACAAGATGCGCGTCGAGCTCGAAGAGCCCTATGTGCTGATCCACGAGAAGAAGCTGTCCAACCTGCAGGCGATGCTGCCGGTGCTGGAAGCGGTGGTTCAGTCGGGCAAGCCGCTGCTGATCATCGCCGAGGATGTCGAGGGCGAGGCGCTGGCGACGCTGGTCGTCAACAGGCTCCGTGGCGGACTCAAGGTGGCAGCCGTCAAGGCGCCGGGTTTCGGTGACCGTCGCAAGGCCATGCTGGAGGACATCGCGATCCTCACCGGCGGCACGGCGATCTCGGAAGATCTCGGCATCAAGCTGGAAAACGTGACGCTGCAGATGCTCGGCCGCGCCAAGAAGGTGGTGATCGAGAAGGAAAACACCACCATCGTTGACGGTGTCGGCCGCAAGGAGGAGATCCAGGGCCGCGTCGCCCAGATCAAGGCGCAGATCGAGGAGACGACCTCCGATTATGATCGCGAGAAACTGCAGGAGCGATTGGCGAAGCTGGCCGGTGGCGTTGCCGTCATCCGTGTCGGCGGCTCGACCGAGGTAGAGGTCAAGGAGCGCAAGGATCGCGTCGATGACGCGCTGCATGCAACGCGCGCTGCGGTCGAGGAAGGGGTTCTGCCGGGTGGCGGCGTCGCACTGCTGAGGGCCGCCAAGGCTCTTGATGCGGTGCAGGTCGATAATCCCGACCAGAAGACCGGCGTCGAGATCGTGCGCCGCGCCATCGAAACCCCGGTTCGCCAGATCGCCGAGAATGCCGGCGCCGAGGGCTCGATCATTGTCGGCAAGCTGCGCGAGAAGAGCGAGTTCGGCTGGGGCTGGAACGCCCAGACCAATGAGTTCGGCGATCTGTACAGCCAGGGTGTCATCGACCCGGCCAAGGTCGTGCGCACCGCCCTCCAGGACGCGGCATCGGTCGCCGGTCTGCTCGTCACCACCGAGGCGATGGTGGCCGAGAAGCCGAAGAAGGAAGCGCCGGTTCCTGCAATGCCGGGCGGTGGCGGAATGGACTTCTGAGATCTCGATGAAGCTGCCCGCTCCCTGATCGGGGGCGGGCGTCTGTCAGACCGACTTCGGAGGATGCCATGAATATGATGACAGGTATTGGAAGCGTTCCGTCTCCGACACATCCGGCCAAAGAGTATCTGGCCCACGAAACGGAGTGCAGGAGCGCGCTGAAGCCGCTGCTGGACGAACTGCTCGACATGGCCGAATCCGCCGGTTGGAGCCGCCGGACGGCTGCTTCGACACTGATGTTCCTCGCCGCGCAGCACGTGTCGGCATCGGCGACATCCGTGAGCAGCGGATCGTGAAGCGCAGGCCTCGCTTCCGGGCGAGGTCTTGCCGGTCTTGAGGATGGTGGAAGCCCGCGCGAGCTCCACCGAACCGCAGGGAGGTTCGACATGATTCCAGGACGATTGCGTGAATGTCTGAAGACTCTGAGATGGAGCGCGGCAGACCTCGCCGAACAAATCGGCTGTCCCGAAAGCGAGGTGACTACCTGGCTTGACGGACGGGCCGTCGCGCCGATTGCAATAGCAGCCTGGCTCGAGGCACTGGTCAAGGCCCACAGGCCTCTGCCACCGCCCTGCTTAAGCAGCCCGAAATCCACTCCGGTCAACGGACCGATCAAGGTGGCAGATGTCGATATCGCCACCCGGAAAATCACGCATCCGGGGCAGGACGGCATCATCGTGCAGTCCGCCTATCCACGCCGTGCCACTCACGCGACTACCGCACTTCACGCGCCGCCAGGACATCGGAAGGGAGTTTCGAACCATGCAACACAACCGCTTTGAGGAACCCGTCACGGTCCTGGTCGGCATGGGCTTGCCCGCAAGGATCGAGACTGTGATGGAAGCATACGCCCTGCTTCAGGACTGGCCTGCTGCGAACCGCAACAGCGCTCATGCCATTGCTCTCAATGCCTGCAAGGCCGGTATTGGCGGCGAGATAGATGCCGAGACGGTGCGATCAACGTTCGCCGCCTTTGCCCGTCGCCACGACATACTCGTTCCGGACATGGACGCGCTGATGCCCGCAGTATCGACAGCATCGTCTTCCAGCGCAAATACCAGGACTTAAACGACAGGGTTAGGCCACCGGCGTGGGCAAGTCGGTGGCCTATTTGCAAATCAAGCGCTTTTTGCCATTGCTGGCCGGTTGTAGATCGATTGCGTAGGAAATTCGAGATGACGACAGATACCAAGGAGACGGAAACCAGAACATTCGAGGCGGATGTCTCGCGGCTGCTCCACATGATGGTGCATTCTGTCTATTCCGACCGGGACGTCTTCCTGCGGGAGTTAATCTCCAATGCCGCCGACGCCTGCGAAAAGCTGCGCTACGAGGCGATCGGCCGTCCCGAACTGCTCGGCGACGATCCGAAGCCGCGCATTACGATCGCCGCCGATCCCGATAAAAAGCAGCTTGTCGTTGAGGACAACGGCATCGGCATGAGGCGCGACGAAATGGCGGAAGCGCTGGGCACTATCGCCCGATCAGGCACGCGTGCATTCGTGGAGCGCCTCGAAGCCGGCAAAGCAAACGAAGACGCGCAACTGATCGGCCAGTTCGGCGTCGGCTTTTACTCGGCCTTCATGGTGGCCGACAGGGTCGATGTAATCAGCCGTCAGGCGGGCAGCGGGGAAGCCTGGCTCTGGTCCTCCGATGGTAAGGGTTCCTATGAGATCGGTTCGGTTGCACCTGGTGAAGCGCCCAAGCGCGGCACCCGTGTCGTGCTCCATCTCATGGAGGACGCCGCCTCCTATACCGAAAGCTATCAGCTCGAACGGCTGGTGAAGTCGCAGTCCGGTCACGTGCCGGTACCCATATCTCTCATCGAGAAGCCCGGCTCGGAGGCGCGTGACATCGCGGACGGCACCGCTCTGTGGGTAAAACCGAAGAGCGAGATCAAGCCGGAGGAATACACGGATTTCTACCGCAGCGTCGCCGGCCAGTATGACGAACCGGCCGCGACGATCCATTTCCGCGCTGAAGGCCGGCAGGAATACAGCGTTCTGGCTTTCGTTCCCGGCTCACGTCCGTTCGATCTCTTCGATCAGGACCGCAAGGGGCGTGTGAAGCTTTACGTGCGGCGCGTTTTCATCACCGACGATGCCGACCTCCTGCCGCGTTATTTGCGCTTCGTCCGCGGGCTGGTCGACTCGGCCGACCTGCCCCTCAACGTCTCGCGCGAGATGATCCAGGAAAGCCCATTGCTGGCCGCGATCCGGAAGGGTGTGACCAACCGTATCCTCGCCGACCTCGCCAAGCTGGCCGAAAACGATGCCGCAGCCTACGCGAAGATCTGGGAGAATTTTGGGGTCGTCCTGAAGGAAGGACTCTACGAGGACTACGAGCGGCGCGAACAGTTACTCAAGCTGGCGCGCTTCTGGTCGACCGGCTTCGGCGAGGAACTGCGCAGCCTCGCCGATTACGTGGCGGCGATGAAGGAGGGTCAGAAGGCGATCTTTTTCATGACCGGCGAAGATCGCGCCCGGCTGGAAGCTTCGCCCCAGCTTGAAGGTTTCAAGGCACGCGGCATTGAAGTCCTGCTGTTGATGGATCCGGTCGACAGCTTCTGGGTGACGATCGCGCCGGAGTTTGAGGGAAAGCCGTTCAAATCGGTAACGCAGGGCGCGGCTGACCTTTCGGACATCCCTTTGCTCGACGGCATGGCAAAGTCCGACACCGAAACGTCATCGGAAATCGCCACGTTTCTGGCCTTCGTCAAGACAGTGCTCGGTGACGCTGTATCCGACGTGAAGCCCTCCGACCGGCTGACGGAAAGCGCGGTCTGCCTGGTCGCGCCGGAGCATGGCCCCGATCGGCAGTTCGAGCGACTGCTCAATGCGGCAGGCCGTCTCGACAAGGCTGCGAAACCTGTTCTGGAAATCAATCCACGGCATGAGCGCATCGCAGCACTTGCAAAGCTTGGAAAGGATGAACGGGCCTTCAAGGAGGACATTGCACATCTTCTCTACGACGAGGCCCGCGTCCTCGACGGCGACAAGCCGGCGGATGCCAAAGCATTCTCGGAACGACTTTCTCGTCTCGTTGTCCGAGGGATGCATAGAAGTTGATCGAGGCAGGTTGGCTAAGCAGCAAGTTGTGATGGATCGCTGCGCGCTAACACGAGAGCGCGCGGCGCGTCGCTATTCCTCCCTGTTTCATACAATAGCCATTGAAGACGGGCCGCTAAGGATCGCGCAACAACCCATCCTTATCGAACGCGTCCCATCCGTTCAGACTGTTCCCTGTTTCATTGTGCGCCCTCTTCGTCCCCACAGGAACGACTTGCGGGGCCCCGCTTGACCGCGTCCGCGCCGCCTTGCCCGCGCCCCGCCGTCTGTTCCCTGCGACCTCCAGCGCGTCCTCCTCTCGCCATAGGGTCGGGAGGTCGCGATCAAGCACGTCTTCGATTTCGCGAGGATCGAAGATGTGGAAGGTAACCTTCCTGGCCCGACCTCGCATCTTGACTGTCCGCGTCCCGATACTCTTGAGCCGGCCATCTTTCAGCCATTTCTGTCGCTCCCGAGAAGAAATGGAAAGGATGTCCTCCGCCTCGCGGGGAAGGACGGGCAGCGCTTCGACCCGCTCAAGCACCTGATCGATTTTCGCCGAGGCCGCCTCGAACTGATCGCGCTCATGCTCCTCCATTTGCATCGCCACGTTCCCGGCTTCAAAGAAAACGCATTTTCGCGCTGCCAAAGGTAACCGGGCTCGAATCTCGCGCTCGATGCGCCTGGTTCTAACCGAGGAGCCCAACGTGGCCGACGCCGGCAGCGGCCAGTTGGCAGATAGGAGATGAGAAGTCGCAGTTGGCATGCTCATCGGGAACTACCCAGCGATTTTGGGTTGCCCGTTTCGGCTTCGGGTCGGTTGAACCCTACTTCCTCCAACAAGCCGCGCATCGTCAGCGCATTCCTTGGGGCAAACCCCTCGTAGTCGTTGTTGAAATAGACCCAGGCTCTCCGCGCGCCGCTGGTGCGAATCTTGTCGGCCCACTCAGTCAGTTCGCTGTCGGAATAGTCATGGCGGTACCAGCGCTTCGGACCGTGCAGCCGCACGTAGACATCATCGGCGGTGCGGACCAGCGCGTCCGGAAGTCGAGGCCCGCTGCAAGAGCAGAATACCGTGCCCGTCCCGCGGAAGGCGGTATAAACGGTGTCGTTCCACCAACTGGCATGACGAAACTCCACCACGTTGCGTCGACTATGGTCAAGCTGACTCAGAATGGCGCCTAGCCGGGCCTCGGTGAAGTGATAGCTGGGCGGCAGTTGGAAGAGGAAGCAGCCCATCCGCTCACCGAGAATGTCGGCGATCAACCCAAAGTCTTTGACCAGAACCTGGATGTCTTCGAACTTCTGGATATGCGTGATCAGCTCACAAACCTTAACCGTGTATAGGAAAGTTTGCGCTCCACACTGGCGCAGCCAGCTTTTCACATTCGCGACGGTCGGCCACGAATAGAAGGAGGCGTTGATTTCAACGGTGTCGAAGCGCGCGGCGTAGTGGCCGAACCATTCGCTTGTTGGAAGCGCTTCTGGGTAAAACGGTCCACGCCATTTCCAATAGAACCAGCCGGAACAGCCGACAAAGGCCGATGCCGCCAAAGCGGTAGACCGGCCTTCCGGAGCCGTCGCCGCCAGCCGGGCCAGGTGCATCTTTTCAGCGCGTCCGATGTTAGCCGCGCGCTGCTTCTCTCGTCGCAGTCTGCGCCTTTCCCGGCGTTCCTCGGGTCCGATTTTGCGCGTTATGACGGCAGTTTCGTTCATGGCAGACCTCCAACCCTCAACGGCGGAGGCGGCCATATGGCTCCGTGTCAGAACCTCTACCTCAGTTGATCAAACGTGCATTGGCGAGGAGCCTTATCCGGTCGCCATCGCAGCAATTTTGTGCCGTGACGGAACCGGTTGTTCGTCACATGGTCAAAGCGCACTTCAACGACCAGTTCAGGTCGAAGCGGTTCCCAGGCAGCACTTCGTTCCGTGCTCCAGCGGCTCGGTCCTCCGGGTGCATTGCCGGTGAAACCGGGAGATTCTCGAAGTCCTTCCAAACGGCGCGTCAATTCCGGACGGGCGGCGTTGGAGATCGTGGAGGTGAAACCGACATGGTCGAGCCTGCCCTGCGAGTCATAGAGGCCAAGCAGCAATGACCCAACCTCGGGCCTGTCAGCAAGATAGCGGAATCCCCCGACCACGCAGTCGGCGGTTCGCATCGGCTTGATCTTCACCATGGCACGCTCGCCGGGCCGGTAGGGGTCGTCCAGCCGCTTCGCCACAATGCCATCCGTCCTGCTGCCCGCGCTCTTCAGCCATTTCATTGCCTGCTTGGCATCCACCGTGGCGGGAGAGAGTTCGAGACCTGCGGCGTCCGATGATTTGACAAACGCCTCCAGGACGGCACGTCGTGCGGCGAGCGGCTGGTCGAGCAGAATTTCTCCGTCGGTGTTGGCCAGCATGTCGAACAGCATCAGCTTAGCAGGCGTTTCCGCCGACAGCTTGCGAATGCGGCTTTCAGCAGGATGCAGACGCATCTGCAAAGCGTCGAAGGAATATTCGCCGAATTGCTCGATCAGGATTTCGCCGTCGACGACGAATTGCGGCACAGACATGCTACGCAAGTGCGCGACAAGCTCGGGAAAATACCGCGCTAGCGGCTTTCCGGACTTGGCGCGAATGTCCACCGCATCTTCGGCTTTGAAGGCTAGGCAACGAAAGCCATCCCATTTCGGCTCATATTGCCAGAGGCCCGCCTCATCAGGGATGGTGGTCGCGAGTTTCGCCTCCACGGGCGCCGTGTCGACTGGCAGAAGAAACTTGGCGGCAGCACTCATCGCATGGTCCGCGCACGGCGCGAGACCGCCCACAGTTCGAGTAATGGTCCCCTACCGCCATAGACTGGGTCCTTTCGCGGCTTCCTGACCCTTGGAATGTCCTGAACCGCGCGCGCATGATCCTCGCTGCTGGTGCATTCGTCGTAGCTCCCATCTGGCGGATAGGCGCCGACGACCAGAAAATCCTCGCTTGCGCCAAGACACTGATGCCCGGTACCGGCAGGCAGCACAGCAACGTCCCCCTCCTTTATCGTCAGTGTACGACCGCGCTTGCCGCCGAATTGTACCCTGGCCGATCCACGCGCGATGCCGAGCACTTCATGGATGCGCGAGTGGTAGTGAACGTAGTCGTAAATCCCGTTCCGCCAGGAACTCTTCCAATCATTCCGCCGGAAGAGATCTTCGAAGATGGCGGCAGGATCAGACTCTGGCGGCAAAGCGGCGGCGCTTCGATAGACGATCAGCGGCCAGTAGGGGTGATTGGGCACAAAGCCGTCGTCCTTGAAATAAAATGTATGGGCTTTGCGCGGGCGGCGGAGGCGTTCCAGATCGTTCTGCGACGGCCTCTGCCAGCCGGTCACCTTCTCGACGAGTTTCTTTCCATTTTCGAGAATAGGCATGTCTACTTTCCCAGGCCTCGCATCGCCGATGCAAACGCGGCCTCTGCACAGCAGTTCCGTGATGAAGGGCCGCACCGCCGCGCACGGTCAAGTTACGGGAACGATTGAGCGAGTTCCGGGTCTATGGGCTACAATACAATTCTGAAGTCTGCTCGATCATGTTATTGGGTCAATTTCGATCCTGCTCGAACTGCTCGGCCCACGGAAGCGGATGCATCCAGACCTCACGCCGGCCGACCCAAAGCTCGTAATCCGGGATGATTGCGGTCGGCGCGTCGTCGAGAGATCCAAGCATGATCTCTGCCTCGTCATCGCGAAGCCACGCGATACGGGCACCGCAGGCGGAGCAAAAACTGCGCTCGGCAAAGACCTTCATCTCGCCGGAACATTCAAACGCTGAAGCTGGCCACACCCCGAAAGGGGTAAAATGGCTGCCGCTGGCTTTGCGGCAATCCAGGCAATGGCAGATGCCGGAACGAAGCGGCTCACCGTTCAGAGTGTAGCGTACTGCCCCACATAGACACCCACCGGTCCGTTTGACCTCTCCAAACATCATAAGCACCTCGGTCCGAGAGAGGTGTGAAAGACGAAACCCGGTTTCAATCTCTGTGCTCCGGCATCTCCTTCAGCTGGTCTTTTGTCCAGGACGTTACGGCGTGAATGTCGCCGTCCTCGTCGCGCATGAAATCGAGTTCGCTGGCAGGCACAGCGACCGGTTTGGCGCCGATTCCGAGAAAGCCGCCGACATCGATGACGACCTGCGCCGTTCCGCCGGCGCCGTGAACGTGAGACACGGAGCCGAGGTTCTCGTCGTCCGGCCCGTAGATCGTGGCCCCTTCAAGGTTGGCTGGATTCAATTCCGCTTCGCTCAGACGAACATGATTGCTGTGATCCATGGCAGGGCTCTCCTTTTGAGTTCGGAGATAAATTCACAGGCTGGCGAACCGTTCCCACTCTGGAAGGTGCGGAGATCGACGAGGTCGCCTGCCAATATTAGGGAGGGTGTTCGGCCCGTTCCGTGCCTTTGCCGATCAAGCCGCCATCAAAGGAGAGACTGCCGGGCCATTCAAGACCGTGCCGTCCGGGGCGAAATGCGAGCCGTGACAGGAGCAGTCCCAGCACTGCTCTGTAGAATTCCAGGCCACCTCGCATCCAGAATGCGTGCAGGTCGCCGAATGCTGATGGAGTTTTCCATCGAGATCGCGACAAGCGGCGATCCTGCGCAGGCCATCGCGCAGAATCCCGCCTTGCCCGGGTTGCAGCTCCTCCACGGACTTCAACTCGCCGGGCAGCACATATCCCGCGAGATTCCTGACCGCGGACAGATTTTCTCGGACGTAGTTGACCACGCCCGAGGGCGTCTTGCGCGCCGGCTCATACACCGCCGTCCATGGGTTCTCTTTGCCCGAAATCAGATCTTTCAGGAGGAGGCCGGACAGCACGCCATGCGTCATGCCCTGGCCGGAGTCGCCGGTGACGACATAGACGGACTTGCTGCCGGGATTGAGACCGATGAAGGCACAGTAATCGATCGTATCCAGAACCTGTCCCGACCAGCGCGTGACCGCCTTGCCCAAGTTTGGCACGAGCGCGCGTATCCAGGCTTCAATCGCCTCGAAACGGATGTCGCCCTCGTCGGCCTCGCCGGATTTGTGATCGGCCCCACCAGCGATCAGATAGTCGACCGATCCCGGACCAGGATTCATCCGAACATAGTGATAGGGATCGCCGGTGTCCCAGAACAGCGCGTCGGGCAGGGTGCCGCGCGGCAGGGTGAAGGCCATTGCATAGGTGCGATAAGGCGACATCTTGCTATGGAGCTGGAAACGATCGTTGATCGGCGAATTCGTCGCCACGACCGCCGATCCCGCTTGGATCACACCGCCGTTCTCGGTGGAGACGCGCACGCCGCCCTCAGGCAATTCCTCGACGGAGATCACGGGGCTATTGGCGAAGATGCGGCCGCCTTTGTCGCGGATCGCTGACGCTAGGCCACGGAGATATCGCAATGGATGGAAGGTGGCCTGGTTCGGATAACGCAGGACAGGCGCCTTCTCAAAACCATTGAGCGGCACACCGGTCACGAGCTCGGCGGCAGCCCCGACCTTTCGTGCCGCATCGAATTCCTTCTGGCGCTGATCGCGGGCTTCCTTTGGCTCGACGCCCATCGCCGGGAACAGGAAGGCGTCGAGACGGCGGAAATTGCAGTCAATGCCAAGCTGAGCGACGTTCTCCTCGATGCGCGCGACGGCCGCCTCCTGGCTTTTCTGGAAGAGCCGCGCGGTCTCTACGCCTCGAAGATTGATCAGCGTGCTCAAGCCGTCGTCGCAGATCGGCGCCAGGTGTGCTGTCGTTCGCGAAGTCATGCCGCCGGCAATCGGCCCGCGGTCGATGACGATCACCTTCTGTCCGATGCTGGCGAGTTCGTAGGCGACCGACAGCCCGGCGATACCGGATCCGATGATGACGGTATCGCAGCTCGTCTTGCCCGAAAATTTCGGCGCGTCAGGATAGACCTCCACTTTCATCCAGAGCGATCGGGTCTGTGCACCACGCGCGTTCATAAGGGGCCTCCGACCGCAGCCGGTCAACTCGAAGCCTTCTCGTTGACTTTTCGCTCGGCGATGGTGGTCAACTTTTTATCGGCCGCCTTTTCCTCGTTGAGCGTCGTGGCCAAAAGTCTGGCAACAGCCTCTTTCCCGCTCTCTTCTGCCCACGCGATCAGGGTTCCGTAGCGGGTGATCTCGTAGTGTTCGACCGCCTGCCCTGCGGCGATCAATGCGGCGTCGAGGACCTTTTTCTCGGCAACTTCGCCGGCGATACCGTTCGCTTCCTTGATGATGCCGTCGATTGCCGGGCAGGTCGTCCCCTTTGGCTTCTCGCCGATGAGCTCGAAGGCTTGCTCGAGCCGCTGCACATGCTTTTCTGTTTCGGCGAGGTGCGCCTTGAAGGCGGCCGTCAGGTCGCGGTTGGTCGCCTTTTCGACCATATCGGGCAGAGCATTCAGTATTTGCTTTTCGGCATAGTAGATGTCCTGCAGCACGTGCAGGAACAGATCGTCCATCGTCTTGATGTCTTTCGTAAACAGACCCACGGTGCGCTCCTGGATTTGATTTGGAAAAGAGTCTGTTGAGAACGCGCGGCCCGAACGCCCGTTCCGGCCAATCTAACTGCGTGCGTCATTGGCCTGGGCGCTGTAGGAACGATTGCCTCCGTCCATCGTTGCGACTTGTCGGGCTGATGTCCGGCCAATCTCCCAAATGATGGAATATCGCCATGACCGATCGCCCGCCGCTTCAGGATCCTCGCAAGCAATATCCGGCACCGCCTTTTCCCGAGCAGCGGCAGCCCATGCCAGGCCTTGCCCGAAAAATGGACCCCGTCCCCGATCATGGCGAGGAGAGCTATCGCGGCTCCGGCCGGCTGAAGGGGCGCAAGGCGCTGGTGACCGGTGGAGATTCGGGAATAGGGCGCGCGGCGGCGATCGCCTTTGCCCGTGAAGGCGCGGATGTCGCGATATCCTATCTGCCGGAGGAAGAGGCGGACGCCAAGGAAGTCATCGCTCTCATCGAGAAGGAAGGGCGTACATCCATCCCACTGCCGGGCGACATCAAGGATGAGGCGTGGTGCCGGGCGTTGGTGGAAAAGACCGTCACCGGCCTGGGCGGTCTCGACATCCTGGTGATCAATGCCGGCCGCCAGCAGTACCGGGACAAGATCGAGGATTTGACGACCGACGACTTCGACAAGACCATGAAGACCAATCTCTACGCGCTCCATTGGATCGCACAAGCGGCGGTCCCGCATATGGCGGCAGGCGCTTCTGTCATCACCACGGCCTCCATCCAGGCCTATCAGCCTTCACCGATCCTGCTCGACTATGCCACGACCAAGGCCGGCATCGTCGCCTACACCAAGGCGCTCGCGAAGCAACTGATCGAACGTGGCATCCGCGCCAACGTCGTCGCGCCCGGCCCGGTCTGGACGGCGCTACAGCCTAGCGGCGGGCAGCCGGATGAAAAGGTCGAGAAGTTCGGGGAGGACAGCGATTTCGGCCGGCCGGGCCAACCGGTCGAGTTGGCGCCAGTATTTGTGCTCCTCGCCTCACAAGAAGCAAGCTTCATCAATGGGGAGGTCTACGGTGTGACCGGCGGCAAGGGAGTTGGTTGAGGACTTCTTCCGGGCGACCGGGCATGTTTGAGGGCTTCAAGCCGGAATTCATCGATGTGGGCGAGGCCGTACTGCGCGTCCGTCATGGGGGCTCCGGTCATCCGGTTCTTCTCTTGCATGGTCATCCGCGCACGCATGCAACCTGGCACCGCGTTGCACCGCTTCTGGGCGCTGAACACACCGTCGTCTGCCCGGATCTGCGCGGTTTTGGACAGTCATCGAAGCCGGTTGACACACCGGATCATGCGGGCTCGTCAAAGCGCGCAAAGGCCGCCGATTGTGTCGCGTTGATGCGCAAGCTCGGATTCGAGCGTTTCGCGGTCGTGGGACATGACCGCGGCAGCTACACGGCCTTCCGCGCGGCGATGGACCATCCCGAAGCCATCACCCATCTGGCCGTACTGGACGGTGTGCCGATCCTTGAAGCGCTGGAACGCTGCGACGTCGGCTTCGCCTCGGCCTGGTGGCACTGGTTCTTTTTCGCCCAAGCCGAAAAACCCGAACGCGCCATATTGGCAAACCCCGAGCTTTGGTATCCAGGCACACCGGACCAGATGGGAGAAGAGGCCTACGCCGACTTCATGGCCGCAACGCGCGATCCAGAAACGATCCATGGCATGCTGGAGGATTATCGCGCAGGCCTCGGCCTTGATCGGCAACACGATGAAGCGGATCGACGCGCCGGACGCAAGGTGCAATGCCCGACGCTTGCGCTTTGGTCGCTGCGCGACGATCTCGAACGACTTTACGGCGATGTGCTCGGCGTCTGGCGACCATGGACCACACGGCTGGAAGGACGCGGTCTGGACTGTAGCCACCACATGGCGGAGGAGGCGCCCGAGGAACTTGCGACCGAGCTGCGGCGGTTTCTAAGCGAGGCCGGAGAATAGTCGGCGGCTTCCCAACCCCCTCACTGACGAAGGTAACTTCGATCAATTCGCGCCAGCGTGTGGCGCCGGCTCCTCGGTGGAGATTGCATCGGTCGTTCGGCCCGGCAACTCCGGAGATCCATCGGCGTGGTCGATGGTGATTTTGACCGGGCCCGCCTCGATCTCGCCAAAGGGCGACGCGAACGCAATCTCCGCCGCGTCCCGGCCGACGCCGATCCGGACCAATCCATCGAGATTTGCTTGCCGCGTTCCATCGAAGAGCCACCAGCGGCCGCCAAGATAGGCTTCGAAGACGGCGTGGAAATCGCGGGGCTCCAGCCCGTAGGCATAGCAGCTGACGAAGCGCGCCGGAATATTGAGCGCGCGGCAGAATGCGATGCCGAGATGTGCGAAGTCGCGACAGACTCCTGCCCTGAGTAGTAGGCTTTCGTCGGCAGTGGTTTGTTCGTTCGACGAGCCGCGACGGTAGTCGATATTGTCGTAGAGCCAGTTGCAGATCGCGGTGACGCGGCCGTGCCCCTTTGGCAAATCGCCAAACTCACGACAAGCAAATGCAGATAGCCTGTCCGAGGGGACGAACCGCGACGGCAAGAGGAAAGGCATGATGTCGAGCGGTATCGCGTCGAGCGGAGTTTCACCGATCGTCGCGGGGTCGGCGCGAAAAACATCGAGGGTGACATCGGCCTGGTAGACGACCTCTAGCGGGCCGGGCTGCGCTGAGACACTCACATAGCGATTCTGGATGTCGGGAACGGTGTAAGTCCGACGCGGAAGGTCTGGCGTGACAGTCAGCCGCTCAACCAGGCCATGATGCCTGAGCAACCTTGCCACCTCCAGATTGAAGATGAAGACGGTGGGCGCTTTCACCTCGTAAGAGAGCTCACACCCCAATCTGTATCGAACGGTCGTCACATGTCTCATCCTTCAGTTCGGCGATCTCGACGGTAAGATCAACTCTTAGTATCGCTGCCGCGTCCCGTCGGATCGATAGCGTCCGCGATCGCTTCCTTCTTGGCTCCGGGAAGCACGGTCATCATTAGGATGAATGCAGAGAGGATGAGGCAGACGCCGTTGGTGATGATGATGGGCCACTCCGCCTTCAGCAACCCGAAGGCCAGCCATAACGCAAAACCCAAAACAGTCAGCGCGTACATCGGTGCCGAGATACTGCTGGTGTCGCGCGTCTTGATGATTTTCCAGGCCTGCGGCGTGAAGCTGGTCATGGAACATATGGCTGCAAGATATCCGACGATGGTAACCGTTTCCATCGATGCAAAGCCCATCTCAGGAACGACCCGGCTCAGAGCTATCCGCCCGCGCTAGCTCCGAAACGCGAACGACCCCGTGCTGACTGACGAAAGTGAGGGTGGAATTCGTGCTCTGTGCTTGAGATACACCGGAAATCTGGTGATCGCCGGTGTCGTAGGAGGTGGTCTGGCCGTGATCGTCGATGACCAGGCGACGCTTCAGTGGAAACACCGCGTAGCGCATGTCATTCTGAGATCCAACGGAAGAAGGGTTTCCGAGTTCTTGGGGCCACCATGAACCGGCATGCAGAGTGCCGCCAGAGCGACAACTGACGACAAAATCCGCGTCAGGGTGCTCCACCGGGTGCTCGCGCAGGTACCTCGACAGTTCACCGGCAATGGCATCGAGCTTGGCTTTAAGGCTGTCGTTGAACATGTCGCCGACCATGGTCATGCCGGAAGACCATTGCGACATACCGCCGAACTCGGCATGGCTGAACTGCGCCATGGTCCCGCCGCCGCGGCGCAGGGCCTCGAAAACCGTCCTCACAGCGTCCTCGGACACGCCGTGCTCGCGAGCAAGCCTGGCGACGACTTCGGCCGCTTCCTGGGCGCTTGTCATAGAATGTTGTCCTCGCATTTGTCTCCGACAAACTGCGCGCCCCAGGCAGCGGTTCCAGACTCTCGGGTGGCCACTCTCGAAAGGGCCGCAAATACCCTTGCAGTGCGCCCGCGCCGTAGTCTGGCCTCAAGGAGGAACTGGGCCGCTCTCACAAGGAACTTAAGGGCTTAGGCCGGCATTGAGAGTGATCTGAAGTCCCATTTCTCCAAAAGGAAATAATGGTATGGCCAAGACCACTAGACAGTCGTCGGACAAGCCCGCGACGATCCATGATCAAAAGCTGACGCGCGGGAACGGAGGCGAGCTTCACCAGATCGCCGAGGACGACATGGATGTCCTGACGACCGCGCAAGGCGGTCTGGTGGCCGATGACCAGAACACGCTTAAGATCGGGGAGCGTGGTCCGACGCTCATCGAGGACTTCCATTTCCGCGAAAAGATCTTCCACTTCGACCATGAGCGCATCCCCGAACGCGTTGTGCACGCCCGCGGCTATGGCGCGCATGGCTTCTTCGAGACCTACGAGTCGCTCGCGGCCTACACGCGTGCCGACATCTTCCAGCGCGCCGGCGACAAGACGCCGGTGTTCGTGCGCTTCTCTACCGTCGCGGGATCGAAAGGTTCTTTCGACTTGGCACGCGACGTGCGGGGCTTTGCCGTCAAATTCTATACGCAGGAGGGCAACTGGGATCTGGTTGGCAACAACATCCCGGTCTTCTTCATCCAGGACGCCATCAAGTTCCCCGACATCATCCACGCGGTGAAGCCCGAACCCGATCGGGCCTTTCCGCAAGCGCAATCGGCGCATGACAATTTCTGGGACTTCATCAGCCTCACCCCGGAATCGATGCACATGATCATGTGGGTCATGTCGGACCGCGCCATCCCGCGATCCTTCCGGTTCATGCAAGGATTTGGTGTCCATACGTTCCGGTTGGTCAATGCCAAGGACGAATCGACCTTCGTCAAATTCATCTGGAAGCCGAAGCTCGGCATGCAGTCGGTGGTCTGGAACGAGGCGGTCAAAATCAATGGCGCCGATCCTGATTTCCATCGGCGCGACCTGTGGAATGCCATCCAGTCCGGGGATTTCCCGGAATGGGAGCTCAACCTGCAGCTCTTCGACCAGGAGTTTGCGGACAGTTTCGACTTCGACGTCCTCGATCCGACCAAACTCATTCCGGAAGAAATCCTACCGCCGGTTCCGGTCGGCCGACTGGTCCTGGACCGCATGCCCGACAATTTCTTCGCCGAGACCGAGCAGGTCGCGTTCATGACGCAGAATGTTCCGCCCGGCATCGACTTCTCCAACGACCCGCTGCTGCAGGGTCGTAACTTCTCCTACCTGGACACGCAGCTGAAGCGGCTTGGTAGCCCCAACTTCACGCATATCCCAATCAATGCGCCGAAGTGCCCATTCCACCACTTCCAGCAGGACGGGCATATGGCGATGCGCAACCCTGTCGGGCGCGTGAACTACCAGCCGAATTCCTTTGGCGAAGGCCCTCGGGAATCGCCACAGCGGGGTTTCAGGTCGTTTCCGGACGCGGAGGAAGGTCAAAAGGTTCGTTTGCGCGCGGAAAGCTTCGCCGACCACTACAGCCAGGCGCGACAGTTCTTCAACAGCCAGACGGCGCCAGAGCAGCGCCATATCGCAGCGGCATTGACCTTCGAACTGAGCAAGGTCGAGACCGTAGCCATTCGCGAGCGCATGGTCGCGCACCTGCTCAACATCGACGAGGGCCTCGCCGAGACAGTTGCCGACAAGCTCGGCATGAAGGAACTGCCCAAGCCGGCGGATGCCGCGGTTGCGCCACGCGACGATCTCGAACCCTCGCCAGCGCTCAGCATCATCGAAAACGGCCCGGAAACTTTTGCAGGCCGCAAGGTTGGCGTGCTTGTCAGTCCCGGCGCCGATGCGGCATTGCTGAAGAAGCTGCAAACAGCGATCGAGAAAGAAGGCGCCGTCATGGAGGTCGTCGCGCCAAAGGTCGGCGGCGTCGAGGCGGCTGACGGCAGCTGGATCGCGGCAAAGCACATGATCGACGGCGGGCCTTCAGTGCTGTTCGACGCCGTGGCACTGATCCTCTCTGAAGAGGGAGCTGAGCGCCTGACTGGTGAGGCTGCGGCCCGCGACTTCGTCGCCGACGCCTTCGCTCATTGCAAGTTTATCGCGTTCACGCCGGGTAGCATCCCGCTCTTGCAGAAGGCCGGTGTCGATCCTGAAGCTGACGAAGGCCTGATCCAGCTCGAGGATCCGAAGGCGGTCGCCAAGTTCATCGACTCATGTCGGAAGCTCCGTCTTTGGAGCCGGGAAATGGCCGTCAAGCTGTGACCGGTGCGAATACTCTCGGAGGAGTGCCGAATGCAAATTGTTCGAACTGATGTCTCTCGTGCGACCGCGTTGACCGGAGAGCCTGTCCTGCGGGTTCTCTTTTGCGGAGAAGGCGGGGACTGCGTGACTGTCGACATGGCCAGCGTCGAATCTGGAAGCGACGACGCAGCTCTTGATCGAGCACGCGCAATCCTGGTGCAAACCGCTACTTTCGGCCTGGCGGCCAACGATTACGACACGCGAAGCAACGGCAATTTTGACGAAGTCGCCATCACGGCGGCCACCGATGGAAACGAGGGGATCTACATCTTCGAGTATCGTGACGGCGAAGGCAGCCGGCAGGTGCCGCCGTCGAGTATGCCGAGCTTCGACGCGGCGCGTGAGGAGGCGATTCGCTGCGCAATCGATCTTTTGGTGGACCTAGAGCCGGGTACCGACGCTTTGACAGGGTGGCTTGTGCGAGTGCGCAACGACAGTGGCGAATTGCTGTGCGCGATCGACGTTCAAGAGGCTGAAGCTGCCCGCCAGTTGAGGCAATGATCCGTGAAAACGTTCGTTCGGGACAATGGCCTCACGATTGCGCTGGTGGCTCTGTTCCTGTTCAGCGGGCTGGGAATGATCTGGTCCGGTCATTCCGCCTACAATGAAGAGCTTCAGCACCACGGCTCTCCAGCAATCGGCCTGCTAGCGTATCTGATGAGCGGCGATTTCCTATCGGCCCTTTTCGAGAACTGGGAGAGCGAATTTCTGCAGATGTCGGCCTACGTCATGCTTACCGCGATTCTGTTCCAGCGTGGCTCGGCCGAATCTCGCGATCCCGACGATCCAGACCGACCTGACGATGAATTACCGGCTACGACCCGGAGGCGGGACCCGGTACTCTCATGGCTCTATTCCTACTCCTTGGGCATAGCGCTGGCCGTGTTGTTCGTCGTCTCCTTTGCCTTTCATTGGTGGGCGAGCCTGGCGGCCGCCAACGCGGAAGCGCTTCGGCACGGCGGAGAGGAAGAATCGCTTGCCAGTTACCTCATGGATGCCAACCTATGGTTCGAATCCTTCCAGAATTGGCAGTCCGAATTCATGTCGACCGCAGTGCTGGTCCTCTTATCGATTTTTCTGAGACACAAGGGCTCTCCGGAATCGAAGCCTGCTGGGGCGGCGAATTCCGAGACGGGCGCTTAGTCCCGGCGCCGCGCGTCCTCTACTCCTCCGGGTTCAGGTGGTAACGAAAGCGTTCCCGGATGTGCTCATTGAAGAAGCGGCCTTTTGCGAAGGCGGCTCTGAATGCGGCATAGACCTCCGCAGGAACACCTTCGTAGTCATAGCGCTTGCCGCTCGCAACGAACCACACGGACAGAACCTCCCTCTCGGGATCGTATTCGCACTTGCGGATCGAGGTCGAAGGCATGGAGTCGCCCTAGACTAGACGAGCGCCATGGGCATGTAGCGGATGATGACCTTGTCTTGCCGGAACCGGCATTCGAGCTCGGCGCGTCGGCGTCGCCAATCGTGCAGATCGATTTCTTCCGCCATCACTTCGAAGATAATGATGTCGTCATTGTCGGTTTGACCGCCTTCCCGCCAAAGACCTTCTGCCGGGGCCTGCAAATAGGCGGTAACGCCCTTGAAATCAGCCGCCAGTTCCTCCTTGACTCGATTGAAATCTTCCCGCGCGAAAGGCTGACCGGCGTTGTCGGCTCGGGGGAGAAGGATCTGGAACAGGTGCATGATTTATACTCGCTGACAGCAGTCAACCATTGCAAAGCCTACCGCGTTCCTTGATTGAAGGCCTGTGCTGCGTTTAGCCGTGCCCCCTGAACCTTGGAGGTTTGCGCGCTCCTACGGCAGCAGGCCCGCGGCGCGCAGAGCGTCCTCGATGGCCTTTTTTACCGCTCCAGCTTGCGATCCCCGCATGTCATTTCGAGGCGGTTCCGCAGGCCTGGCCTTCGCAGGTTCCTCAGACGCGGCCCGAAGCTGAAATGTTGATGGTGTCGTCTCGCCCCTTGGCGTGGCAGACCTCGACCTCGCTGCCCCGCTCGAGTCAGCGGCATCACCGACACCCCAGAACCGCGCTATCTCACGGGTAGACGAGATGCCTACATCGAGCATGTAAGGCCCGGCCGTGCCGAGGCCGTTGCCGATGGGCGCACCGTGGCCCATGCCCGCAATCATATTGATCTCGATCTTCGCTTCGCCTGCTTCGTCAGCCCAGACTTGCCTGCTTCGTCCGCGCTCGCTCGTCGAATGCGTCGGCGCCTGGTCGAGTTTGTGCACGCCGCGCCACTGCGCAGCGATGGACTCCGCGTTGGCAGACGCCACAGTGTGATCGGCAGAGCCCTGCCAGATCGAAATCCTGGGCCACTCCCCATTGTGCTTGGAAGCTTTTCGCACAAGCCGCTGCAGTTCTTGCTCGGAGGGACCGCCATGGCCGCGCATCCGATCGAAAGCTTCGGGAACGGTTGTCGCGCATCCGAAGGGCAGCCCGGCAATGATGCCGCCGCCGGCGAACACTTCGGGATAAGTAGCAAGCATCGTTGCGGCCATGGCGCCTCCGGCCGAAAGACCGGTGACAAATATCTGCTTTCGGTCCAGGCCGTGGGTAACGACCATCGCCTCGATCATCTGCTGGATCGAAGAGACTTCGCCGTAATCGCGGGCAGTGTCTGCCGGCAGGAACCAGTTGAAGCAGAGGTTCGGGTTGTTGGCGCGTTGCTGCTCGGGATAGAGAAGCGCGAAACCGGCCTCGTCAGCGAGTTGGGACCATCCCGAGTGATGGTCGTAGCCGGCGGCATTCTGGGTGCAACCGTGCAGTACGACGACGAGCGGCGCGCCGTTCCGGAGGTCAGCAGGCAGATAGTATCGCGCCTGCAACGCGCCGGGATTGGAGCCGAATTTTCCGAGGGTGGAGAGGCGATCGGCGGATGTGATGGAGGTGGGATGTGTGTTTTGTAGCCCGCGCAACGCCGCAAGGCGCGCGATCGTATCGGAGACTTTTCGCAAATGGGCCGTCCTTGTTTTTTTGACGCCCCGGATTGGACGGCGTGTGTGCAACGCACTCGCAGCAATATCGTTGCTGCACTGCACAATAACAAGGGAGAGACTGACGTAGTGGGAGGTCGGCCGGCCGGCCCCTGCGGGCCGGCCGATCTGCAAGTCAGCGTCGATCGGTGAGGTAGAGCGTCTCTTCGTCGTCGCGTTGCCTGCCGCCTAGGGCCGCGGCGGCACTGGCGATGAAAGCGCCGACTATGAGAGAGAGCGCACCCAATAAGGCAAAGGTTGCACCGGCTTTTCGTGCTGTGTCGGCAGCCTCCTGCGCGGTAACCTTTGCCTGCTCCACTTGGGCGAGAACCGCATCGACCCGTGCCGTCGCATCCGCCTGGGACAGGCCTGTGCGTGCCGCGACGAGTTGGCCAAGGTAAGTTTTGTCGTCCGCGGAAACCTCGCCGGCAGCCGCACTTGCAACAAGAATGCGCGAGGCCTGGGCAGCAGCCGCCGCGTCACCCTCGGCGCCTGGCGCCGCGAGCCTCGCGGGATCGCTAGGCCGGAACAACGCGTCCACAAAATAGGAGGTCGCATTAGCCCCGCCACCTTCTCCAGCATTCGCAGCTGCACCTGCGGAGGCTCCCATTGCGGCTCCCGAGGCAACGGTCGAAGCCGCCTGCACGCCGGTGCCGATCGCCGAAGACAACGCGGAGCCCAGCACGAAAACGACCAGCATTGTCGCGAGCGCCCAGGCCATGAAGCCATGCGCGGTATCCCGGAAGTAGGTCTCGTCCGTGTGGATACCGACCCACTTGGTGCGAAGTCGTCCGGTGAGATAGCCGCCGAGGCCTGACGACAGCCACTGCACGATCACGAGCCAAATCGCAGTGGAGACCGCGAAGGTCGTCACGCTGGCGCTTTCGCCAGACCAAGGAGAGACCATCGTTAGTCCGAGTCCGGAGCCGAGCAGCATGAGGACAAAGGTAAGCGTTGCGGCAGCGAAAGCGCCGGCAACGATTGGACCCCAACTGACTGCCGAGGAGGAGGATTCCACTGGGGCGGCGACGTCTGTCGCCGAAAGTGTTGAAGCCATGGTGTTCACCTATCGCATGAACAGCGCGAGGAGGATGATGATCGGTATTGGAATGCCGAGAAGCCAGAGCAGAATGCCGCGACCCATGTTGGTCTCCTGTCAAAAATAGGAATACAAGTTGAACAGCCACCCGATAGTTGGCGGGTGGCTGTGTTAGTCAGGCGGCCTTGGCCATCTCGTTGACGGACGCATCCGCCAAGCCGGTCAGCGCCTCGTCCGTCATCGACTCCTCGCCAAGCGTTTGCTCGAGCAGCGCGGCGGCATCGCTCATACCGAGCACTTCCGCCCAGCGCTTCAACGTGCCGTAGCGGGTGATCTCGTAATGCTCGACCGCCTGAGCCGCGGAGATCAGGCCAGCGTCGAGCGCCGCCGTGCCCTTGAACTCCTCAGCGATTTCGTCGCCCTCTTCGAGAATGCCGTCGATCGCCGGGCATGTCTTGCCTTGAGGACGCTTGCCCATCAGTTCGAACACCTGCTGGAGGCGCTCGACATGTCCTTCAGTCTCGTCCTTATGCTTTTCGAAGGCCGCCTTGAGCTCCGGTGAGGAAGCCGCGCGCGACATCTTCGGAAGAGCTTTCAGGATCTTCCTTTCCGCGTAATAAATGTCTTTCAATGTATCGTGGAAGAGATCTTCCAGCGTCTTTTCTTTTGCCATGGGAGTTTTCCTTTGGTGCGCATGTTCGCTACGCTGCCATTCACGAGGTCGTGAAGCGCATGCTCAACAAGCGCGCAGCGGATCAAAGGTTCCCGAAACAGGCGGACCGGCCATGCCGACGCCCGAGTCCCGTATACCCGCAATCGGCTCAGCCGCACAGGCGCGTTCGGTTAGTCAGTCGTCGCAAGATAGCTGTGGATGTCGACGGCGGCGATCGCCGCATGCCCGAAGGCTACCGCGATTTGGTTGATTTCGTCGACGACGTCGCCTGCAACATAGAGGCCGGCTATGCCCGTGCGCTGGTGCGAGTCTGTGACGAGATTCTCGGCTTCGTCGAAAGCTGCGCCAAGATCGGTGGCGAGCCTTGAGCGCATCGTGCAACCCATGGCCGGGTAGATCGTGTCGAATGAGAGCGTTCTTCCATCAGGAAGACTTACAAGAGCTCCATGACCCTCAGCGCTCACCGAATCCGGGAGACATTCTTCAACAGTAACGTCAGCCCCGTTGAGCAATTCGCTCGAGGTGGGGTCAAGGTCAGATATCGGCTCAGTCACGAGCAAAGTGACGTCGCTCGAATAGGTCCGCAAGAACACGGCCTTCTTTGCCGCCTGGTCTGCCGGGCCCATTACCGCGACGCGTTTATCGATGACCTCGTAGGCGTCGCAGATCGGGCATAGCCGCAGCGAACCACTTGCGATCATGTCGGTCACACCCGGTATGGGAGGGAGCGTATCAACAATGCCGGTGGCAATGAGCACCGCGCGAGCCCGAATGGGAAAGGAAGCCGTGGCGACGAAGTCACCTCCGTCGCGCCGGAGGGCCGTCACTGTATCGCTGACGAGGTCAACGTTGCCCATCAGCGCCTGCTGCCGCAGGCGGTCAAGCAGGTCGACCCCGGCGATACCGTCGGGAAAACCAGGACAGTTGTGACTGACGGGAATCCACTTCGCGCGGCTTTCGCCGGCGTCGACAACGATGACCCGACGACGAAACCGCCCGAGGTAGGTTGCGGCGGTCAAGCCTGCTGGGCCGCCGCCGATTATAAGACAGTCGCACACCGTGTCGTGGATCGGATCGTCTGGTATGCTGAGTTTTGGAGGATTGCGCTCACTCACTTATTTGTCAGCCGAACCGGGCTCAGCCATCTTCCGATGCTGCTCTGCGAGCACGCCCGCTGGCGTAACGTTGGCAACGGCGGACTGGACTTTGTTTTTCATTCCGCTGACGATATCGCCATCGCCCCGCATCATGGCGTCCCAACCTGTCTTGGCGACATCGGCGGGATCGTCTTTCTCCTGCTGGCCGACCTTGGTATCAAGCATATCGGCGCGCTCGAAGAAGCGCGTTTCGGTCGCGCCTGGCATCAGGCAGGTCACTGTGATGTCCGTGTCCTTCGGTTCATTACGCAGCGCGAACGCAAAACTGTTCACGAAGGCCTTCGTGCCGTTATAGACGGCCTGGAACGAGCCCGGCATGAAACCGGCGATCGAGCCAGTCAGAAGTATTTTGCCCCGGTTGGCCTCCCTCATGTCGCGCCCAACCTTTTGCACGAGATAAATCGTGCCGACGATGTTGGTGTCGACCACGCGCCTTGCCTCCTCAAAATTCTGGTCGAGGAATGCGTGGCCAAGGCCGCGACCGGCGTTTGCGATCAGGATTTCGACCGGACGCCCCAACTCTCGCGCGGCATCATAGAGTTCGTCGACACCCCCCGTGTAGCGAGATCAGCATGAACGGCTCGAACCTTGGCTCCCTTGGCCTCGATCGCCCCGGCGGCCTGGTGGATTTCCGGCTCGTCGGCCGCGATGATCAGATCATATCCCTGGTCTACGGCGAGCTTGGCTAGTTCGAGGCCAATGCCGCTCGAGGCACCCGTGACGATGGCGAGGGGGCGTGAGGTTTCAGACATGGATTTCCGCAGTCAGGGCTTGAGAACGACTTTGATGCAGCCGTCCTTCTTATCGTTGAACATCTTGTAGAGGTCGGGGCCTTCTTCGAGGCTCGCCGTGTGGGTGATCACGAAGGACGGGTCTATGTCGCCGTTCTCGATGTGAGCCAGCAGCTTCGGCAGGTATCCTTGCACAGGTGTCTGCCCCATCCGCATCGTCAGACCCCGGTTGATGGCGGATCCAAACGGGATCTTGTCGAGAAATCCGCCGTAGACGCCGACAATGGAGACCGTGCCGAAATTGCGGGCGCAGTGGATTGCCTGACGCAGAACATGCGGCCGGTCTGTGCCCATAAAGGTCGCGACCTTTACGCGATCAACCATTGCGTAGAAGCTGGAATTGGCGAGCGGCTCCGTACCGACGGCATCGATGCAGGCATCTGCTCCGCGCCCTTTGGTCAGTTCCTGGATACGGTCGTAGACATCTTCATCGAGGAAATCGATCGTAATGGCGCCGGCGGCCCGCGCCAGTTCCAGGCGCTCCGGAACCGTGTCGATGGCAATAACGCGCTCTGCGCCGAGCAGGAAGGCGCTCCGGAGCGCCATCTGTCCAACAGGTCCGCAGCCCCAGATAGCAATGGTGTCACCCTGCTGGATGTCGCAGAAGTCTGCTGCCATGTAGCCCGTCGGGAATATATCGGAGAGGAACAACACCTGTTCATCGCTCAGACCTGCCGGCACCTTGATCGGGCCGACATCGGCGTATGGAACACGAAGATATTCCGCCTGGCCGCCAGGGAAGCCGCCGAGAAGGTGCGAATAGCCAAACAGCCCGGCTGGCGAATGACCCCAAAGCGTCTCGGCCTTTTCCTTGCTTTTTTGCGGATTGGACCGCTCGCAGCCGGAGAAGGCGCCGCGCTTACAGAAGAAGCACTCGCCGCAGGCGATAACGAAGGGCACCACAACGCGGTCGCCGACTTTCAGGTTGGAGACGTCTGACCCAACTTCGACAACCTCTCCCATGTTTTCGTGGCCGAGCACATCGCCGCTGTGCATGTCAGGGATGACACCGTTGTAAAGGTGGAGATCGGAGCCGCAGATGGCGCAGGAGGTGACCTTGATAACCGCGTCCGTAGGCGACTCAATGGTGGGGTCGGGCACGCTCTCGCAACGAATGTCATGTTTGCCGTGCCAAGTGAGTGCGCGCATCGAAACCTCTCGCTGAATATAAGGGTTCTAATTTTCGGACCCCCTTTTTGTTCCTTGATGCGCAAACCGGCGAGGGATCGACGTGCTTTGTCATGAACCCGGGAGAGCAAAGGATGTGGCCGCTTGGTGGGGGAGGCCTCTTGCAATTGTGAGTTCACTTTTGCCCCGTTCGCGGCATAGTAGCCTGGAGAAAAGGAGGAAGATCATGGCGTCCTTTTTCGCTCGTTCACCACAGGCCGTCGCGAAGGAGTATGTGGGATCGCGGTCGAAATCTCGGCTCATTTCGACCAGCCAGGCATTGCGCGCGATCCGGACGGCTCTTCCTCTTTGCGCCCTTGGCGACCGGGAATTGGAGGATCTGGTGGCGGCCGCCGCAATAGAGGCTGGCTTCGATATACACTTTGATCTTGAAGAAGACGCCCTGACAACTTTGCGGCAGAGTAAGGTCAAGACACCAGAGGTGGGCCAGGAACCCTCCTCCAATACACGCTCAGCCCAAGGCTGAGAGCTTCGGCCCGGCAGCACTGTGGACCAAGGCAGCTACTCTTCCGACGAACGAGGGGGCATCGGAGCTACCGGAAGAGCGCGTTTGTGTGCGGTGCTCGAATGCGTTCGAAGTATCTGCGCGCGAGCCGCCTCGTCGATCTCGCGTCCCTCCAGGAAGTCGTCGATCTGATCATAGGTAACGCCATAAGCATCTTCGTCTGGGCGAAGCGGAACCAGGTTCTCGAGATCCGCCGTCGGCACCTTGGCAACGAGACCCGGCGGAGCACCCAGATCCGCCGCCAAGGCTCGAACTCTGCGTTTGTTGAGTCCGAACAGAGGAAGGATGTCGGCGGCACCGTCACCGAACTTCGTGAAAAAGCCCATCAATGCCTCGGCCGCATGGTAGGTGCCGATGACCAGGCCACGGTTGGCTCCGGCAAGCGCGAACTGAGCGATCATGCGCTGACGAGCCTTGATGTTGCCGAGCAAGAAATCCTCGCGTCCCGCGTCACCGAGATCTGTACCGGATCGCTTGATCGAATCCAGCATAGCGTCGGCGGCCGGCTTGATGTCGACACGGTGCACTTCGTCGGCGCGGATCGAGTCCAGGGCCCGTTGGGCATCACTCTCGTCTGCTTGGATTCCGTATGGCAGCCGAACGGCCAGGAATTTGGCCTCATATCCCGTCGCTCGCAATTCTTCGACTGCGCGTCGAGCAAGAAGGGCAGCAGCTAGTGAATCCACGCCGCCGCTAATCCCGAGTACGTAGGCTCCAGACCCGAGGCACGCAGGTAGGTGCCGAGGAAGTCGATGCGCCGATTCGCTTCCAGTTTGACATCAAAGCTTGGAGCTACGCCCAAGGCACCGATGATCAGTTTCTGTTCGGTCATGCGGTGGCGCTCCTGACGTTATAGCATTCCATCTATCCGGGCCGCCACGAGATCGGCGGCGGTCACGGTCTCGACCTGCATGCCGAAGCGGCTCTCATAAATCCCGAGCATGGCATCGTGGGTAGAGTCCGCCCCCGAACAGATCGCGTCCGCGACAATGATGACGCGGTAGCCAAGGTCGATGGCGCCCATGACGGTGGCAAGCACGCAAACCTCCGTCTCCGCCCCCGAAACGATGAGCGTATCAACCCCCGCCGACTGGAGTCGCGCATGCAGAGATCCACGCCATGCCGACATGACGGATTTGTCCTCGATCGACGCTGGGGGCACGAAGCGGGACAGATCGGGGACCAGATCAATCAGTCCTGGGTCCAGCCGAGTACGCGTCATCGAATCCCACTTGCGCCAATACCGGCGCCAGGCGCCGCTGATATCGTCCGGAGAACGTGGAGGAATAAAGCGAGTGAAGATTGTCCGTGCGGGGTCAACTTCGACAACGGCGATGACGTTGGGCAAGACCCGCTCCATCCAAGGAGTGTGCCATTCCGTCGGCTCCGCGAACATCCGTTGCATGTCGATGCAAAGGTGAACCCAGTGCCCTCGAAGCGGTCCAAAGCGCAGGCCTTCCTCCAATTTCGTCAAGGCTGGGCAGCTTTCCTGACGACGCTCTCCGCCTCTGCCTTGTTCATACGACCGACGACCTTGGCTTCCTTGCCATCGGCCACTTGGTAGGCGACGAGAAAGTCCTCGAGATCCTTGAGTTCGGCCGACGGGATTTCAGAGAGCGCATAGGGCGGACGATCCTGATGCAGCAACAGCGGGACCGCCAGCAGACGGTCATTTCGCTGGGGATTTCCCTCGCTCGACCCCTCCATCGCAATCCCCCCAATAGCCGGCACCGGACCAGCGAGCCCGTTGGCAGGTCTGCATCCGTTATCAGCAAAACATCTAGCGGGTCGCCATCCTGAGCTTTGGTCGATGGGAAGAAGCCAAACGGAAACGGGAAGGCGAAACGCATGGCGAGCAACTTCTTGGCTCTAAACAGGCCCGTCTGCTATCATACGCGAATTTATCATAGGCGAATTTTGTGCGGCTTCCTCGCGGTGTCTCGACCACCACATTGTAGCCGCCCTCTACATGAAGAGCGATTCCATCGATCGGTGCATGCATGGGCAGATAATTCCGTGCGCCCCTCTGTGTTCCGGGTCAATCGAACTCGATCCAGGCCGGAGCATGGTCGCTAGGCTTCTCCCAACCGCGCACGTGGACATCGACCCCGGCGTTACGGAGTTTAGCGAGGAGCGAGGGATCAATGAGGAGATGATCCATTCGAAGACCGGAGCTGCGATCGTAGCCGCCGCGATACGAGAAATTCCAGTATGTGTAGATACCTTTCTCCGGATGAACGTGCCGCACGGCGTCAATCCACCCGTCCTCAAGCATTTGCCCATATGCCTGCCGGCTCTCCGGAAAATAAACTGCATCGCTCAACCATCGCCTAGGTACGACGGCGTCGATCGGCGTCGGAACCACGTTGTAGTCGCCACAGAGAACACTCGGCGCCCCCTCTTCACGCAAGAGTCCGGCGTAGCTGATTAGGCGATCAAACCAACGCAGCTTGTAGTCGAACCTCGGGCCAGGCGCGGGGTTTCCATTCGGCAGGTAAAGGCATCCGACTACGAGACCGTCAACGTCGGCCTCGATGTAGCGGCTATGGGTATCGTCGGGATCGCCCGGCAGGCCGCGCCGACGTTCCGTCGGCGCTGTACCTCGCGCGAGAATGGCCACGCCGTTGTAAGATTTCTGCCCGTGCCAAATCGCTCCGTAACCGGCCTGCCGGATCGCCTCGACAGGAAACTTGTCGTCCGATGTCTTTAGCTCCTGAAGACAGACGATGTCATAGGCGGTTTCTGCCAGCCATTTGAGCAGGACTGGCAGCCGACCGTTGACGCCGTTCACATTGAAGGTCGCGATGCGGGTCATCGGCCGACACCGGCAGAGATAGAGGACGCAGCCAGTGCAGAGTGGTCTATTTCTGTTCCGAGCGCGGAAAACTTCATACGCTCATTTTTTCCCCAGCTTGTCTTCTACCTTCTTGCGGCTGTTCCCGACCGACTTCACGGCGGACTTGACGTTGGCCTTGCTGGCGCCGGTCTTGCCCGCCTCGTACTTGACTTCATGATCTTGGCCACCAGCGACCCTTGCGCGGTCTTGGTTGCGGCCACGTGATGTTGTTCCTGTGTTTGCCATTTTGTCCTCCGGGTCCGTAGTTCAGTCATCAACAACGCGCCCGGACTCTTCCGGTTCAATATCAAGCTATTGCCTTTGACTATGGGGTGACAACGACCCCCGCAGCGGCCAACGGTTCCCTCGCTCGCCGAGCCGAGTAGCGATTTCCATCTTGCCCTCCCGGCAGCCCATCTAGAGACCTCTCAGCCCCGGCGACCGCGTTCGGGTCGTGACTCCGCTGGTCAAGGGGAACCAAGGGCGGCGGCATAAGGGGGGAACATGTTCTCCCCCTCTAGCATTCTGGTTGAGGACAACTTGTTTCCCTATCGAGGACGCGATGGCGCAGGACAAGCTTAGTAATTACAAGGCCAAACGCGACTTCGAACTCACGCAAGAACCGAGCGGCAGGGAGGCGATCAAGCCTTCCAACCGACGCCGATTTGTCATCCAGAAACATGACGCGACCCGACTACACTATGATCTACGCCTCGAACTGGATGGCGTCTTCAAATCTTGGGCCGTAACCCGAGGCCCCTCGCTCGATCCGCATGACAAGCGCCTCGCCGTCGAGGTGGAAGATCATCCCCTCGACTATGGCGACTTCGAAGGGACAATTCCGAAGGGCCAGTACGGCGGCGGCACTGTCATGCTTTGGGACCGCGGCTATTGGGAACCGGAAGGCACGAAGACCCCTGAGCAGGCTCTTGCGAAGGGCGATTTCAAGTTCACGCTTGAGGGTGAGCGCCTGCACGGCAGCTTCGTGTTGGTCCGGATGGCCCACGACCGGGAACGAGGCAAACGCACCAACTGGCTGCTGATCAAACACCGCGATGAGTTCGCCGTAGAGACAAACGGGGCTGCGGTTCTGGAAGAGAATAACACGTCAGTCGCTTCCCGCCGCACCATGGAAGCCATCGCTGCCGGCAAGGGTCGTAAGCCGAAGCCATTCATGCTGCAGGGCGGCAAGGTAGAGGCAGATGCCGTCTGGGACAGCCGCACCGGTCTCGCTGCCGAGGAGCGCCAGGCCGAGGCGCGGGGAAAGAAGAAAGCGAGTAGCGGCAGGGTCGCTCGCCTCCCCGACTTCATCGCTCCGCAGCTTTGCGAGACGCTTGCGCGTCCGCCGTCGGGAAACGGATGGCTGCACGAGATCAAGTTCGACGGCTACCGCATACAGATGCGCGTGGCCGCCGGCGAGGCAACGTTGAAGACGCGCAAGGGGCTCGACTGGACCGCCAAATATCCGGCTATCGCGCGAGCCGCCGGCAGTCTGCCGGACGCCATCATCGACGGAGAAATTTGTGCGCTCGACGAGAACGGCGCACCGGACTTTGCCGCCCTTCAAGCTGCGTTGTCAGAGGGGAAAACCGACGCGCTCGTCTATTTCGCTTTCGATCTGCTGTTCGAAGGCGGCGAGGATCTTCGCGCCCTATCGCTGGGCGAGCGCAAGGCGCGTTTGCAGCAGTTTCTCACCGACGCCGGCGCGAATGACCGCCTTCGCTTCGTCGAACACTTCGAGACCGGCGGCGAGGCGGTCCTGCGCTCGGCCTGTCGCCTGTCGCTCGAAGGCATCGTCTCGAAGCGCGCCGACGCTCCCTACGTCTCCGGCCGAACGGAAACATGGGCGAAATCCAAATGTCGCGCCGGGCATGAAGTGGTGATCGGCGCCTATGCGACGACCAACGGCAAGTTCCGCTCCCTCCTGGTCGGCGTCAATCGCGGCGATCACTTTGTCTATGTCGGTCGCGTCGGCACGGGTTACGGGGCTGCCAAAGTCAAGGAACTGCTACCGAAGCTGAAGGCAATGGAGGCCGCGAAGTCGCCCTTCACCGGGATTGGCGCTCCAAAGAAGCAGCCCGGGGTGGTCTGGCTTAAGCCTGAACTGGTCGCCGAAATCGAGTTCGCTGGCTGGACTTCCGACGGGCTCGTACGCCAAGGCGCTTTCAAGGGACTCCGCGAAGATAAGCCCGCCGCGGAAATCGAGGCAGAGAAGCCCGCTTCTCCGACAACGACCGAGGTGCCGCAGCCGGCGCCGCCGACATCGTCGAAAACCGTCCGTCGGGGCGGCAAGGTTGATGTCATGGGCGTTCTGATTTCGAACCCGGACAAACCGCTCTGGCCAGACGCCAACGACGGCAGTGCCGTCACCAAGGAAGATCTTGCACGCTACCACGAAGCCGTCGGATCGTGGCTGATCGAGCATATCAAGGGCCGGCCATGCTCCCTCATCCGAACCCCGGACGGGATCGGTGGCGAGCAATTCTTCCAGCGCCATGCCATGCCGGGGACCTCCAATTTGCTGGAGTTGGTCACGGTGTTCGGCGACAAGAAGCCTTATCTGCAGATCGACCGTGTGGAAGGCCTGGTTGCCGTCGCCCAGATCGGTGGTGTGGAGTTGCATCCGTGGAATTGTGCACCACAGCAGCCCGAGGTACCGGGCCGCCTTGTGTTCGACCTCGATCCAGGCCCGGATGTGCCGTTCTCTCGGGTCGTCGAAGCTGCAAGGGAGATGCGCGATCGTCTCGCAGCCCTTGGTCTCGTCAGTTTCTGTAAGACCACCGGCGGCAAGGGGCTACACGTCGTTACCCCGCTCGCCGTCACCAAGCGCAGCAAATTGACCTGGCCAGACGCCAAGGGATTTGCCCACGATGTCTGCCTGCAGATGGCGCGCGATAATCCTGAGCGCTATCTGATCAAGATGGCCAAGAACCAGCGGCATGGTCGGATCTTCCTCGATTATCTCCGCAATGATCGCACGGCGACGGCCGTTGCGCCGCTGTCGCCGCGTGCACGGCCCGGCGCCACCGTGTCGATGCCGATCACCTGGAATCAAGTCAAAGCCGATCTCGATCCCAAGCGCTACACGCTTCGCACCGTGCCGGGACTCCTAGCGAAGACGACGGCGTGGAAGGACTATGATGATGGTCACCGGCCGCTGGAGCCCGCGATCAAACAACTGGCAGAGTCGATGAAGATCGCTGCCTGAGTCAGGTCTCGCGATCGGCCATATCGAATACCGCCGCATTGTCCTGGATCTCGCGCAGGCCCTTATAGGCATGGCGTAATTTACCGTCATTGCTCCAACCGCGGAATTCGATCTCTGCGATCAAAGTAGGCTGTGCAAGGACGATGTTTTTGCCCTTCAACGGTACCGCAGCGGTCTTCGTTCTCAGCTTGTCCAGCGCCGTCCGGAGAAAAATCGCGTCCTTGCTGCTAAAGCCGGTGCCGACCGAGCCGACGTAGATCCAGTCAGATCCAAGCTTCCCCGCAAGCAGCAGACTGCCGATCCCCCCGCGGGCTGCGGCTGAGGCTTCGTACCCGACAATCATGAAGCTCTCGCTCCGGATGCATTTGATCTTCACCCAGTCGCCAGTCCGGCCGGAGCGATATGGCTGGTCAGACTTCTTGGCGATGATGCCTTCGAGCCCGATCTGGCAGGCCTGTTCTAGCAAATGGGCTCCATCCGCTTCGATCTCCTCGGAAAGGCGGATCGCGCGATTGTCGGAAGGGGTCACGATGTCTTCGAGCAGATGACGGCGCATAGACAGGTCCGACCCAGTGAGATCATGTCCGTCGAGATAAAGTGGATCGAACGCCATCAAGACGGATTCGGTCGAAACCCTCTTCCCGCCGCGCCCGCCGAGAGACCTCTGCAAAGCGCCATAGTCCGACCGCCCGCTGCTGTCGAGCACCACCGCCTCTCCGTCGAGGATTGCCGTGTGGACATTCAATTCCTTGGCGGCAGCGGCAATCGAAGGAAAGCGGTGCGTCCAGTCGTGGCCGCCACGGGTGATGATGCGAACGTCCTTCCGCTCGATGTGGATTGCAAGGCGGTACCCGTCCCATTTGATCTCGAAAATCCACCCAGGGCCTGTCGGCACGCTCGGCTTCAACAGTGCAAGGCAAGGTTCTACGCGCTGCGGTATCGAGTCGAACGGCAGATCCGGCTGCCGCGCATCGCGCTTGCGCAGTGGGCGGGACCGGATAAAAGGCTCGGCATTTGCGAGCAGCAGAGCCGCCGTTTTGGAGGGTCGTCGCATGCCGAGCGCTAGCGCTTAGCCGGCCGGTTCTCGGCCTCGACGGATTTGCGCAGGGCATCCATGATGTTGATGACGTTGTTGGGAGTCGCCTTCGCTTCGGATCCTTTCGCTTTCGTCGGCCGCGTGGTCTTCTTGCGCTTGGCTTCGATGATTTCCAGCAGCTTGTCCTGGACGGGATCCGACACCAGCTTGCTGTCCCAATGCCGCGTCTGTTTCTTGATGAACTGCTCGATGAGAGGCATCATCTCCGAGTCCGATGGTTTACCGTCGATCCCCTCGAAATAAGCGTCCTCATCCCTGACCTCATCGCCATAGCGCAAAGTCCAAAGAACGATGCCTTTGCCCCGCGGCTCAAGCATGACCGCGCGCTCGCGACGGGAAATCACCAGACGGGAGATGCCAACCATGTCCTCCGCGGCCATGGCGTCCCGGATCACTGAGAAAGCCTCCTGGCCGACCGGATCGTTTGGCGACAGGTAATAGGGCGAGTCGAGCCAGATCCACTCGATGGAATCACGCGGTGAGAAGACATCGATATCGATCGTTCGCGTGCTTTCCAGAGCGACGTTATCAAGCTCCTCGTCTTCCAGGATGACGTAATCGTTCTCACCCCTCTGATAGCCCTTGACCTCGTCTTCGTCCTTGACCTCCTTGCCAGTGACGGCATCGACAGTGGCTGACGACGCGATTGTTGGTCTCGCGGTTCAGCGTATGAAAGCGGATCTTTTCGCTTTCCGAGGTCGCGGGCATCATCTGCACGGGGCAAGTCACCAGCGAGAGCTTGAGATAGCCTTTCCAGTATGGGCGCACCGCCATGACTATCAGGCAGCGCGTTTGGCGCCAGCGGCGACACGCTTCGGTTGCTTGGGGCCGGCATCGGCTTTGGCCACAGCACGTTTCGGGCTTTTCGAGGTTGCCATACCGGCGCTCTCCCGCAGCGCCTGCAATAGATCGTTCTGCTTCGAAGCTGGCGGTGCCTTCTTCTTTGGAAGAGCCTTGCCTTCGATTTTAGCCTTGACCAGTTCGGCGACGGCCGCGTCATAACGGTCATCGAAAGTCTTGGCGTCGAATTCGCCCTTTTTCGTATTGATGATGTGCTTGGCAAGATCGAGCATCTCGCCTTCGATCTTGGTGCTGGGGATGTCGTCGAAGGCTTCCTGAGATGAACGCACTTCGTAGTCGAAGTTCAGCGTGGTGCCGATCAAGCCCGCGCCGTGCGGACGGATCAACACTGTTCTCAGCCGGCGGAAGAGTACCGTGCGCGCCAGAGCCGCGACCTTGGCTTTTCGCATGCCGTCGCGTAGCAGCCTGAAAGCATCGGCGCCCATCTTATCGGGCGCGAGATAATAGGGCTTGTCGAAATAGACGTCATCGATCTCGTTGCACGGAACAAAGGCCTCGATCTTCAGGGTCTTGTCGCTGTCGGGGATCGCCGCTGCAACCTCATCAGGTTCGAGCACGACGTAATCGCCGTTCTCGGTCTCATATCCCTTCACCTGCGCTTCCCGCTCGACAGGGTCGCCGGTTTCGCTGTCGACGAATTCGCGACGGACGCGATTTCCCGTCGCGCGATTGAGGGTATTGAAGGCGATTCTTTCCGAAGACGAGGCCGCAGTATACAGCGCAACCGCGCAAGCGACTTCTCCAAATTTGATGAAACCTTTCCAGTTCGCCCGTGACGCGACCATGGCACTCGCACTCCGATACAACTTATGCGAGTCAATAAGAGTCTCTCTGCCGCGATGGTTCCGAGTCAAAAGGAATCTAAATTCAAGGGGTTGGGCGGTAGCGACCGGCGCGGGGAGCTGTCGCCAGCGTTCAACAGAGAAGGTAGTCGGTGCTGACACACGCACGGATCCAACAGCATTACTGAATGGTGATTTGAAACGTGGGCAAAGCCGCAGGACCGCGATACTGGTTCCGCTGCGGCAAACGGGGAATGCCGAGCACCGCCGTCGTCCTCGGCCAGAATGTCCTCCATCAGCCGATTCGGCTTCGCCCAATCGCAACTGGCGCGGAGCGTCGAGGCCTTTATTGGCGTCGCAGTTCGCCACCCGTATCCGGCAGCCCGCATTATTCTGGAGACAACGTGGAGACAAAGGCCTTACGAAAGGCGATGTCTCCAACTCGATCGACCGGATGGTTGAGTCTATACGCTTGGTTTTACTGAGAAAATTTGGTGCCGCTTAGGTGACTCGAACACCTGACCCCATCATTACGAACTCTGCGCCTCCGATTTCATCAATACAGAACGGCATAAGACTAGGTAAGCTAAGAGCTTGCTGAAGGAAAGGGCGTCAAATCCACATCGGTAATGGCGAGCATCGAAGACGCAGGCCGGCCGCACTCCGACCGGCCTGCCACGCTTAATTCGCCCGCTTCTTGCCCGTGAACATGGCGCTCACCAGATTTTCGCCGTGCTCGATGCTGGCCAGCAGGACACCGCCGATATGCAGCACGATCAGCCCGAGCGTTAGATAGACCGTGGTCGTGTGCACCTCTTCCACCCATTCGACGCCCCAAAAAGCGTCAGTGGTCATCATGTATCCGGTCGTGGCAATCGTTGCGGTCGCCACAAGCAACGCGACGATCATCGCGCCTCCGGCTGGATTGTGGCCGAGGTAGCGCGGTGCCCGGAATGCCAGTGCGCTCCTCAGATAACCGAGGGTCGTCGAAGGTCCGCGGACGAAGCTCGTGAAGCGGGCGTTCCTCGGACCGACCAGCCCCCACAGGACGCGGAACACGACAAGACCGCCGACGATGTAGCCCGCGACAATGTGTGCGTCCTTCCATTCGTCACCGGTGAAGTAGGCGAAGGCGAAGCCCCCGACCAGCGACCAGTGGAACAGCCGCACCAGGGGGTCCCAGACCTTGACCATCGCCGGCCGGTCGCCGCGGCCGGCATCGAGCGTTTCGGCGCCGGTGCTCATCCCTCGTCGTCCTCGCTACCGACGACCTCGCCCGTCACGGGATTGACCACCTGCTCTGTCTTCTTGCCGTCCTTGGTGACAGCATAGACTTCGTAGCAGCCGTCCTCGACCTTGACCTGCCTGACTTCCGTTCCGTCGACGGCGAACTTGGCCTTGATCGCGTCCTTGCTCATCCACTGGCTCTCGGCGGCAGTGCCGCATTTGTGGCTGTCTTCCGCGGACGCGGCGCTTGCCCCGGCAAGCAGGGTGAAGAGGGCCACGGCTGAGATCATTGTACGCATTTTGGTTTCCTTGTTTCGTCGAAATATCGCTTTGTTGCGATGGCAGCGTTTTCGGCGGAATTCGGTGACGGAGCGCTGAGCATCGTTGTCAGCGTTTTGTCATCGGGGTGTCGCCAACAGGTGCGGATGGGCTTGGAAAACAGAGTGCGGAGAGTCTTGTGCGCGTTTGCGCTGGCTGTCGCCATGACCGGTTGGGCGCATGCGGACGAGGACCATCAGAGCCGTCATGAGGACGCCGAACGAGCGAGCCGCGGCGCCGAGTCGGGCGAATTCGTGCCGCTCGCGCGGATCTTCACCGCGGTTCGCGCGCGGTACCAGGGCGAGATCGTCGAAACCGAGTTCGAATCCCGACACGACACGCCGTACTATGAGTTCCACATCCTGCAGCCGGACGGCCATCTGATCGAGATCAAGGTCGATGCCCGTAATGGCCGCTATCTCACCATGCAGGACGACGACGATTGATCATGCGGATTCTTTTGGTCGAAGACGATACGCGTATTCGCGCCGACATCATCGCCGCGCTCGAAGCCAGCCACTACGTGGTTGATTGGGTGCGTGAAGGCGAGGAGGCTTGGTTTAAAGGCGACACCGAGGACTATGCCGCCGCCATTCTCGATCTCGGCCTGCCACAGATGGACGGGATGTCGGTGCTGAAGCGCTGGCGGGCGAGCGGGCGCGACTTCCCGGTGCTCGTGCTCACCGCGCGGGGCTCCTGGAGCGAGCGCGTGGAAGGGATCGACGCCGGGGCCGACGACTATTTGCCGAAGCCTTTCGCAATGGAGGAGCTGCTAGCGCGGCTGCGCGCCATCCTGCGCAGGCGCAGCGGGCTTGCCAGCCCGCAAATCCGGATCGGCAGCATCACGCTCGATACTCGCCTGATGCGCGTCTCGCGGAACGGCGTGCCGCTGGCCCTGTCGCCCCAGGAATACCGGCTGGTCGCGTATCTCATGCACCACCCTGGCCGTGTCGTACCGCAGCAGGAACTGGCGGAGCAGCTGCAGGGCGACGTCTATGAGCGAGAGTCCAACGCGGTCGAGGTTTTGGTCGGTCGGGTGCGGCGCAAGCTCGGACCCGATATCATCGAAACACATCGTGGCTTCGGCTATTTGATCGCTGAAGCGAACAGATCGGGGCCATGAGGCTGCTCCGGTCGATCAGGCTTCGGCTGCTGTTGTTCTCGCTGATCGGAACGCTGGTTGCGGTTGCCGTCGCCGGTGCGGGCATCGTCACGCTGTTTGGACGCCATGTCGAGCGGCGCGTGGAGCAGGAACTCGACACCTACATCGACACGTTGACCGGCAATCTGCGCGTCGGCACGGACGGTCGGTTGTCTCTTGCGCGCGAGCCAGCCGATTCCAGGTTCCTGCGACCATTTGGCGGTCTTTATTGGCAGGTGCTCGACGAGAAAGAGGGCACGACGCTGCGCTCGGTCTCCCTCTGGGACGCGCGGCTCTCCCTTCCTGACGACAAACTGGATGCCGGCGCGACCCACACACACCGTGCGAAAGCACCGGATCAGCGCGACGCGATCCTGCATGAGAAGCGCGTCGTGATCGACACACCCTCAGGCGAGCGGTCCGTCAGGATCAGCGTTGCCGTGAACGAGGCAGATACCGAGGCGCTAACGGCAGGATTTCGGCGCGATCTCCTGCCCGGCCTCGCGCTGCTCGGGGGGTTGCTGCTGCTGACAGGCTGGTTACAGGTAGGCGCGGGGCTGAAACCGCTTGCCAGCATACGCTCCGCAATCGCGGCGGTGCGCGAGGGGCGCGCCGATCACCTGTCGCTCTCCGCACCGACGGAGATCGCGCCATTGGTTGCCGAGGTGAATAGCCTGCTGGAAGCACAACAGGCTGCGCTTCGCCAGGCTCGGCACCGGGCCGCCGACATCGCGCATGGTCTGAAAACGCCGCTCACCGCGTTGGCCGGGGACATAGCGAAGCTCAGGACGGTCGGTCAGAACCCGGTCGCCGACGATATCGAGGCTGTTGCCCGGCAAATGCGGCGCATCGTCGAGCGGGAACTTGCGCGCTCGCGCCAGCGCCACCGTCAGCAGGGCCAGAGTACGACGGTTCGCGCGGCGGTCGAGGCCATCGCGCGGACTCTGGCGCGAACGCCCGCCGGTGAGGCAATCGACTGGGACATCGACGTGGAGGTCACTCTCGCCGTTACCGCCGACATTGACGATCTGAACGAGGTTCTCGGCAATCTGATAGAGAATGCCGCACGCGTGGCTGCGCGCCGTGTCCGGGTCCGCGCAACCGTGGACGGCAGGGACGTACTCGTTGCTGTGGCCGATGACGGGCCTGCGGTCGATCCGCAGTCCATCGCGCACCTGATCGCACGCGGTGCGCGCCTTGACGAGAGCGGCGGCAGCGCTGGGCTCGGGCTGGCGATTGTAGCCGACATCCTTGCGGAGTACGGTTCGACGCCGCGTTTTGCCGTTTCGGATTTAGGTGGCCTGGAGGTGTCGTTTCGGCTGCTCGCCGCGACGGCCTAGGGACCTGATGTGGCGCTCGGCAAGGGCTGGGGTCGGGCAACATTGTTCATGATGATGCTCACTGCTCCGCTAGGCTCCTGACATTCGCTGGCCGCAGTAAAGCGGTTTGTCGTAGATCAAAACATTCGTGCAAGACAGTGGCTATGTTCGCTATGAACAAGCTAGGTAACTGTGAGGCAGTTGTCATGAATGTTGCCAAGGAGACAGCCGGATACACAGCAACGCAGATTCTGTTGCATTGGGTGATCGCGGCGCTGGTTCTCTTCCAACTGGTGATCGGTGAGGACATAAAGCCCGCCTACCGAGCATTTTCGCAACACAGTTCGCCTCAGAATGACGATCTGATCAATGCGAACATTCATGTTTATGTCGGACTGCTTGTTCTGCTCCTAGCGCTTTGGCGGTTGGCGATCCGGCTGCTACGGGGTGTGCCGGCGCCTCCACCGGAAGAAAACATGCTCTTCAAGCGGATCGCGATGGCAACCCACTTTTTGCTCTATCTGTTTATCTTCGGCATGCCGATTACGGGTGCACTGGCATGGTACTTTGACCTTGACGCAATGGGGGAGATTCATGAGTTCGCGAAGCCGATTATCATCGCCGTCGTCGGCCTCCATGCCGCCGCGGCGTTGTGGCAGCATTTCTTTGTGAAATCGGATGTGCTGGTCCGGATGCTGCGGCCGGCGAAACAGCGCATGAGTTGACAAGATGAGTCGTCTGCATGCTGAAAACCACCTTATATCGCGCATCGGCTGGCTGCGAGCTGCCGTGCTCGGCGCCAATGACGGCATAGTGTCGACGGCCAGTTTGATCGTTGGCGTTGCGGCGGCCAATGCCGCCGCTTCCGATGTTCTCGTTGCCGGAGTCGCGGGGCTGGTGGCGGGCGCGATGTCGATGGCGGCAGGTGAATATGTGTCGGTCAGTTCGCAATCCGACACTGAGCAAGCGGACCTTGATCGCGAGCGGGCCGAACTCGCAGGGCAGCCTGATTCCGAGCGCGATGAACTCGCGCAAATCTACGTGGCACGTGGCGTCGACCAGGTCTTAGCGCTGCAGGTCGCCGACCAGATGATGGCTAAAGACCCGCTCGGCGCACATGCTCGCGACGAGCTCGGTATTACGGAGATCACAACAGCGAGGCCGATCCAGGCCGCGCTGGCATCGGCAGCTGCATTTTCAGTTGGCGCGGCCATGCCGCTTGCGATGGTTTTGATCGCACCGACAACATATCTGGTCGCAATTGTGTCGGTTGCCTCGCTTCTGTTCCTGGCGGCGCTCGGTGCCGTTGGGGCTAAGGCCGGTGGCGCCAATGCGCTGAAAGCAAGCGTGCGCGTCACATGTTGGGGCGCGTTGGCAATGGCGCTGACAGCCGGTATTGGCGCGCTCTTCGGCACTGCAATCTGATCCAGCCTCGCCCAGAACACGATCTTTGACGACCCCAACCTTGGTCGCCCCGAGCACTGGCTTGGTCCCTTCGCGTTGGGAAGCCACAGACGTTTTCCACACGTGACATGAACTATTCCGCGGCCGGGTAACGACGAAGTGCGCAATGGCATCCACGACTGCAGTCCCTTCTTACGACGGCAGAGCAGCCCTGTTGCGATGCTTCGCTCAGTCCTCGACGAGTGCCCGTCGCAGGCGCCGGATGATCGCCGCGCGGCCCCGTTCGTCGGCGGCCGTGTTGACCTGATCGGTGACTTCGATGAGCAGCTTTGACAGGTCGTTGTGCCAGTCGAGCCGCGCAACCTTTTCCGGCGTGAGCCGACGAGGTCTGTTGAGGTCGACCTGTCGTGCGCCTGAAGGTCCCAGTTCATAGGCATCGTCGATAAGCGGGAGGATGATGCGCTCGGATGCAAATGTGGACGACAGGCGATCACGCAGACCGGTGAGGCCAGTGTCCTCCCCGTGGGTCAGGAAGATGGTCCCATGCACCGGTGAGCGATTAGCCACCCAGGAAACCAGCTCGGTCGCGTCTGCATGGCCCGAGTATAGGTCGAATGAAACGATGCGCGCCTTGACGTTGACCTCATCCCCCTGGATGCGCACGCGCGAGGCTCCGTCGATGAGGATCCGCCCGAGCGACCCTTGTGCCTGGTAGCCGGCCATCATGATGCTGGCGTTGGCTCGCCAGAGATTGGCCTTGAGATGATGGCGAATTCGCCCTGCGTCGCACATGCCACTGGCCGCGATGACGATGAAGAAGCCAGACAGCCGGTTGATCGACTTGCTTTGTTCGACCGTCTCGGTGAACCGGATGTCGCCCGACTTGAGTGCCGCGAGCAGGGTATCGCCACTTTCTATCTCGCCTGCGTGGCGCTCAAAGATCGCGCTGGCGCGAGTGGCGAGCGGAGAATCGACGAAGATCGGTCCGGACGGGATCGAGCCGTTGCGAGCGAGCAGGAAAAGATCAACCAGCAATTCCTGGGTGCGCTCCACAGCAAAGGACGGGATGATGAGCGGGCCTTGCGAGGCTACTGCCCGCCTGACCTCCTCACCCAGCATTGCACGGCGCTGGTCGCGCGAGAATTCGGGCCTGTCGCGGTCGCCATACGTGGATTCGCAGACCAGATAGTCGACGCCTTTCGGTCCGTTTGGTTCAACCTGCAGGAGCTTCTGCCCGGGTCCGATATCACCAGAAAACAGGAGACGCAGCGGAGCGTCGGTTTTATCGCGGTCGATCTCGATCTCCACCGATGCCGATCCCAAGAGATGACCGGCATTCCAGTAGCGGGTGCGCACGCCCGTCCCGACGGTTGTCCAAACGTCATACTGCACGGGTCGGAACTGCCTCATGCAGGCGGCGACGTCCGCGACCGCATAGATCGGAGACACTTGCGGGCGACCTCGCTGCGCGTTGCGGCGGTTGAGGTTCTCTACCTCCATCTCCTGGATGTGGGCCGAATCCGGCAGCATGACCGAGCACAGGTCGATGGTGGGGAGTGTCGCGAAGATCGGACCTGCGAAGCCGAGCCTCACGAGCTTGGGAAGCAGGCCGCTGTGATCGATATGGGCGTGCGTGAGGATAACGGCATCGACAGTCTTCGGATCGAACGGGAAGTCTCCGTAGTTCAGCTCTTTCTCGGATTTCGAACCCTGAAATAGGCCACAATCGACAAGGACGCGACACTCGCCGGTCTCGATTTCGTAACATGAGCCGGTGACGCCGTGGGCGGCGCCGTGAAACCGTAGGATCGGGTGCATGGTCTCCTTCCTCGACGCCAACACGGGAGGCGCCGGTCGCTCTTTTGCTTGCACCGACGCGATCCCCATGACGTTGCGCAGATGATGTTGCAATGAGCATCACCGGTGCGTCATCTGCTCAGGTTCCATGACAAGCGTGGTCGTTGCTTTGACCGGCGTCAATTCCGACCGGCTTTGATCGTGCAGACTAGATCCCGCACTTTGTCTCTGTTGGTCGCGTTTTCGACGCTTGGATATGGTGGAGCGATGCGGTCTGTGGCGGCTAGCAAATGCGCTCGACGCTGAAGGCATGAGATGGGATTCAGCTGTTCCCATGGTCCACCGCCGGACATGTTTGCTGCCGGAATGCGATCGATCCATGCTGGTTCCGGTGCGCGTTTGAGGCTGTGGTCCACGAAGGGATGTAGCAATGCTCAACGATAAGGAAATCGAACTCATTGACCGCTATTGGCGCGCCGCCAACTACGTGTCCGTCGGTCAGATTTATCTGATGGACAACCCTTTGCTGCGAGAGCCCATGAAGGCTGAACACGTGAAGCCGCGGCTTCTTGGGCATTGGGGCACCACACCCGGGCTCAACTTCATTTACGCGCATCTCAACAGGATCATTCGCGAGCGAGACCTCGACGTCCTCTACATTTGCGGTCCAGGACATGGCGGGCCTGCCATGGTCGCCAACACCTGGCTGGAAGGCACCTACAGCGAAATCTATCCGGATATCACGCCCGACGCGGCGGGTATGACGAAACTCTTCAAGCAGTTCTCCTTTCCAGGCGGCGTACCAAGCCATGTCGCTCCCGAAACACCGGGTTCCATCCATGAAGGCGGTGAACTTGGTTACGCCCTGGTCCACGCCTACGGCGCAGCTCTCGACAATGCCGACCTCATCGCTGCTTGCGTTGTTGGTGACGGCGAGGCTGAGACGGGACCGCTCGCCGCCGCGTGGCACTCGAACAAGTTCCTGAACCCCAGGATCGACGGCGCGGTGCTGCCGATCCTGCATCTCAACGGCTACAAGATCGCCAACCCGACTGTGCTCGCACGGATGGATGACGAGGAGCTTCGCAATCTTTTCTGTGGCCTCGGCTACGAACCATTCTTCGTGGAAGGACACGAACCCCGGATGATGCATGACCTGATGGCCAGGACACTCGACGAGGTGCTGGACCATATAAGGGACATTCAGCGTGCCGCCCGGGAAGATGGGTGGTCCGGGGAACGACCGCGCTGGCCCATGATCGTGCTTCGCAGTCCCAAGGGCTGGACCGGGCCAAAAGAGGTGGATGGGCAGAAGGTCGAGGACTTCTGGCGCTCGCATCAGGTGCCGGTATCGAATGCGCGCGGTGATGCCGCGCATCGCAAGATTCTCGAAGACTGGATGAGAAGCTATCGGCAGGAGGATCTGTTCGATACGGATGGGCGGCTTCTTCCAGAGCTTGCCGCCCTTGCGCCTCGTGGCGGCAAGCGCATGGGCGCGTCGCCTTACGCCAATGGTGGGCTGCTGAAGCAGGATCTCGTCCTGCCAGATTGGAAAAGCTTTGCGGTTGACGTGCCGAAGCCGGGCGGCAATGTCGCTGAGGCGACGCGACTAATGGGCGCCTACCTCCGCGATGTGATGAGGCTCAATGAGAAGACGCGGAATTTCCGCCTGATGGGTCCCGACGAAACGGCATCGAACCGGCTGGACGCCGTCTTCGAGGTAACCGACCGCGTCTGGATGGAGAGGATCGAGCCTTACGACGTGTATCTTGCGCGCGAGGGACGCGTCATGGAGGTGCTGTCGGAGCATCTCTGCCAAGGTTGGCTCGAAGGCTACCTGCTCACCGGACGGCACGGCCTGTTCTCGTGCTACGAGGCATTCATTCACATCGTGGATTCGATGGTGAACCAGCACGCCAAGTGGCTGAAGACTTCCGCCGAACTGCCCTGGCGCAAGCCGATCGCCTCACTCAATTATTTGCTCACCTCACATGTCTGGCGGCAGGACCACAATGGCTTCTCGCACCAGGATCCGGGATTCGCCGATTTCGTTTCCAACAAGAAGGCCGATATCGTCCGGCTCTACTTTCCGCCCGACGCCAACACGTTGCTCTGGGTCACGGATCATTGCCTGCGCACCTACAACCGCATCAACGTCATAACGGCCGGGAAGCAGCCGGCGCCGCAGTGGCTTCCGGTCGAGGCCGCCGACGCGCATTGCAGGGCGGGTGCGGGCATCTGGGAGTGGGCCTCGAACTGCCCTCTTGGTGAGACGCCGGACGTCGTCATGGCCTGCGCCGGCGACGTGCCGACCATGGAGACCTTGGCCGCCGTCGACATCCTGCGCACGGGGATGCCCGGTCTGAAGATCGGGGTCGTGAACATCGTCGACCTGATGACGCTGCAGTCGCATGGCGAACATCCGCATGGTTTCACCGACGAGACGTTCGACAACCTTTTCACGCGCGACAGACCGGTCATCTTCGCCTATCACGGTTATCCCTATCTCATCCACCGCCTGACTTATAAGCGAGCCAACCACGACAACATCCATGTCCACGGGTTCAGGGAGGAGGGAACGACGACGACACCCTTCGACATGGCGGTGATAAACGAACTCGACCGTTTTCATCTGGCTTTGGCTGTGCTGCGCCGTGTGCCCGGTTTAGAAGAGCGCGGGCACGAACTGACCGAGCGGATCAAGGCCAAGCTCGCCGAACACAAGGCCCATGTTTGCGAGTACGGCGAAGACATGCCGGAAATCCGCGACTGGGTTTGGCCATATGGAACGGCGGTCGGAGCCGAAGATTGATGCAGGCCACGATCCTGGCGCTCAATGCCGGCTCTTCGAGCATCAAGTTCGGCATTTTCGACATCGGCGGTGGCGATCTGACGACTGTGGCGCGCGGTATGCTGGACATCGACAAGTCGTCGCGCCTTGTGGCCAGGGCTGGAGATGGATCGGTCCTTCTTGAGCTTACCGTTCAGGGTGACGGACTGCCGGCCGGAATCGCTGCAATGTTGGACTGGATTGAAACCGAATTTGGCAACCGCCGTATCGTCGCCTGCGGCCACCGCATCGTGCATGGAGGATCGACGTTCTTCAAACCTTCGCTACTGACATCCGCGCGGATCGACGCCATCGAAGCACTTTCGCCGCTCGCGCCATTGCACCAGCCGCGCAACATCGCCCCGATCCGTGCCCTTTCGAAACTGCGGCCGGGACTTCCGCAGGTCGGCTGCTTCGACACGGCTTTCCATCGGACGATGCAGCCGCCGGCTAGCCGTTATGCTCTGCCCCGCCCCTATGAGGAAAAAGGTATCCGTCGCTACGGTTTCCATGGACTATCCTACGAATTCATCGCCGGAAAGCTCCATGACGAGGGAAGGGCGGATCGCCGGACGATCGTCGCCCATCTTGGGAATGGAGCGAGCCTCTGCGCGATGCGATACAGCCGCAGCGTCGACACGACCATGGGATTTTCCGCGCTTGACGGGCTGGTGATGGGGACACGTTGCGGAACGATCGATCCGGGTGTCTTGCTCTACTTGCTTCAACACGAAGGGATGAGAACGGAAGAGCTCGAGCGCTTGCTCTACCGGGAATCCGGATTGCTTGGTGTTTCGGGAACTTCCGGCGATATGCGTGACCTGGAGGCGAGCAAGGCGGAGCATGCTCGCGAGGCCGTCGAGCTGTTCGTGTTTCGCGCCGCGCGAGAGACCGCGGCACTTGCGAATACCCTGGGCGGTCTGGACTGCATTGTTTTCACGGCCGGTATCGGGGAGCATTCCGCCGGCGTGCGACGGTCGATCTGCGACAGGCTCGGTTGGCTTGGCGTCGTGATCGACAAGGACGCCAACGATCGCCATGAGCCGGTGGTCAGCGCTTCCACCAGCACTGTCGAAGTGTGCGTGGTCGCAACCGATGAGGAGTCCATCATCGCCCGGCACACGCTCGGCGTGATCTCTGGAGTATCCGCATAGTTTGGTCGGTCGGGCGGCGTGACAATCAAACAGCTCAGGCCGCCGCGGCGTGTTCATAAATATCCTCTTCCTGTGCGTTGTGGAGCCGCACCAGCGCCTCCACCGACTCGATGACACGCTGGGCGTCCCGGATCAGGTGGCGGTCGATGTCGTTTGCGTCCAGGTCTCGGGCCACGCGGGCGAGGAGCCTGGCTTGATGAATGATCTCGCGGTGGGCGCGGCTCATGGCGTTGAGACCATGCGCATCCGAAAGGTACTTCGAGAGGCGAGGATAGACCATGCTTTCGTCATCGCTTTCATGCGTAACGATGCGCTCGCCCACCAGGCCGCTGGCTTCCTTGATGAGCGCCACTGCCCCGGCCGGCTCTGCGTCGTCCAGCGCGTTGGCGATGGAGCGAAGACGGTCGAGCGCCGCGGCCAGGCGTTCGTGGTCTTCGTGGAGGGTTTGCGCTGCGCTTCCCGGCAGACGGCCCCGGCCGGATCTGCGTCCGGGCGTGAGTGCGCGCAGAGCGTTGAGGATCACGGCGACATCGATGGCCTCCTGCGTCAGCGCCCCCATGACCGGTGTCAGCCAGCCAGCGGCCGCTGCGCCCATGGCAATGGCGGACATGCCGAGACCGGCGACGATGCTCTGCCAGGCGATCCTGCGGGTTCGTGACGCGATGACGATCGCGTCCGATACACGGTCGAGCCGGTCAACCAGGAGAATGACGTCGGCGGCCTCCGAAGAGGCACTGGCGCCGCGCGCGCCCATGGCGATACCCACATCCGCGGTCGCCAGCGCGGGGGCGTCATTGATGCCGTCGCCCACCATCACCGTCGGATGCATACGCTGCTCGACAGCCACCGCGTCCACCTTGTCGGCCGGCTCGCGGTCGGCTAGCACGGCATCAAGATCAAGAGCGGCGGCAATCGTTTCGGCTGCATCGGCGCGGTCGCGGGTGACCATGACGATGCGGGTGACGCCGGCCGCACGAAGCGCCTGAATGGCATGTGGTGTTTCCTGCCGGAGCTCGTCGCCAAGCAGAAGAGCGCCGATGGTCCGGCCGTCGACCGCAACGAAAACGCTGAGTGCAGAGCGCCATGCTGCGCGGCGCAGCGCGCGGGCGGCCCAGTCTTCCGCCTTCCTGGCGCTGTGAACCAGCTGATACGAGCCGGCCATGACCCGCCTGCCGGCGATCAATCCTTCGAGGCCGGATCCCATCGTCTCGTGGACCTGAGAAGGAAGATCGAGTTGCAGCCCGCGGGCCAAGGCCGCCTCGACGATCGCTTTGGCCACCACGTGATGCGAAGCCTGCTCAAGCGTGGCGGCCAGCCGCAGAACATCATCGGCGTCCTCACCCGGCGCTGTCTCGACGGCGACAAGACGGGCGCCGCCCACCGTCAGCGTACCGGTCTTGTCGAAGACGACCGTGCGCGTGCGCGCCAGGGCCTCGAGCGGGGCGCCGCCCTTGACGAGGATGCCGCGACGAGCCGCCTGCGCCACGCCGGAGATGAACGCCACGGGCGCAGCGAGGATCAGAGGGCAGGGGGTTGCCGCGACCATGACCGCCAGTCCCCGCAACGGGTCGCCGGACAGCAACCATGCTCCGCCGGCGACGACAAGCGTGAGCGGCAGCAACAATATTGCGAAGCGGTCGGCTAGCCGAATGAAGGGTGCCTTGGCCGTCTGGGCCGCTGTGACCATGCGTACGATGCCGGCATAGGTGCTCTGGCCCGCGGTGGCTGTCGTGGCGAGTTCGAACATTTCGCCGGCATTGATCGTGCCGCTTCGCGCCGCTTCTCCCTGTCGGCGGTGAACCGGAACAGGCTCTCCTGTAAGCGCCGACTCGTCGAGCACAGCGTCGGGGCTCGCGATCACGCCGTCCACGGGAATGACCTCGCCGCCGCGCACGAGAAGGAGGTCGCCGATGGCAAGGTCATCGACTGGCACGTCATCCACATTTCCGGCAGAGCGCCGGTGCGCAATGCGCGGCGTACGATCCACCAGCGACTTGAGATCCCGCTCCGCCCGCGCCACCGCGAACTCCTCGAGCACGTTGCCGCCGGCATACATCACTGCGATCACGGCGGCAGCGAGCCCTTCGCCAAGGGCGAGCGCTGCCGACATGGAGACGAAAGCAACAGCATCGACGCCCATTCGGCCAGCGAGCAAGTCACGAACTATCGAAATGCCGAGGACGGCCACGACCGGGACGGTGCCGGCGGTCCAGAGGCGAAACGCAAGGGATGGGGTCCCCCAGAGCCAGGTGCTCAAGCCACCTCCAAGTCCAGCCAAAGCAATGACGATCAGCGCGAGGCGTGTGTTGCGTCCCATCGCCGGTCAGGGTTTCTCGACGCGGGCCACCTGATAGGTGTGCATGGACGCATGTGTGCCGATCGACACATACTCGCCGGTCAGGAAACGCTCCTCGCCGAGGCGAAAGCCGATCTCGTCGTCGCTTTCGCCTTCCTTGTAATCGAAGTACCATTGCCCACCGGGCTTGCGCCGAAGTCGACCGATCTTGACGTCCCCGTTTTCGTCGAACCGCCTGACCCTGCACGAAGCCTGATGCGCCTTCCATTCTCGGGGATCGAGACGACCCTCTTTGTCGAGCGGCACGAGAAGGTCATAGCCTTCGTCACGCGCACCTTCGGGGTGGGCCTTCTCGCGCGCAAGCAGCAGGCGCACATGGCGGAAATTAGCAGGCAATGTCATTGTCTCACTCATTGGGTGCTTCCTTTCGGCTTTCCTCGTGCCAGATCGAGGAAGTGCCGTCCTTGATCGGCATCAAGGCAAGACCGAGGGCGAGAAGACAAAGACAACACCCCCCAGTGCCCCGGCTCCCGTTGTGGCGAATAGCAACGGCGCCCAGAAGCGGGGCGTGGACGTAGCCATGGCCAGGATCAACCTGAGCAAGGCGTTGGCCGCGATAGCCGCAAGAACCGCCCGCCCGGCCGCCTCGACGGTCATGGAGGTGCCCACCAGCCGCAACACGCTGAGCACCGCGACGTCCACGTCGACTGCGCCGGAAGCGGCGGTTGCGACGATCAGACCCGCCGGCCCGATATGGCCAGCTAGAGCCGCATTGAGCGTCGAGACGGCGGCAAACAGCAGCGCGAACAACAACAGTGGCCCAAGGTCAAACGGACTGCGCGAGGACGTGTCGACACTGCCCGCATCAACCCCTCTGGCCAGCATCAGCCCGCTGCAAAGGCCGAAGACAGCCGCAACTGCAAGCGTCGCAGGCAAGATTTCGATAAGCACACGCGGCTCGACGAGGCCAATGATAAAGGCGATGCGCGCCAGTGAAACCGTCGCTGCCAGCGCGGCCGCACCCGCCAGACGGTGGTTTCTTTCTGCCGTCCTCGCCATGCGGCCGAGCGCGAGCGTGACCGCCGTCGAAGAGATTAATGCCCCGCAAACAGCGCTGATGGCCAGCCCGCGGGTCTCGCCCAGCATGCGGACCGCGATATAGCCGAGATAGGAGATAGCGGCCGTCAGAACGGTGAAAAGCCAGATTTCCCGCGGGTTGAGTCCACCCCACGGATCGACGGTGCGGTTTGGAAGCAGCGGCAGCACCATCGCTGTCATGACGGCCAGGATCAGTGCGGAGCGCAATTCGATCCAGGTCAGGCGTTTCAGCAGTCCATGCAGGACCTCGCGGCTCGCAAGCAGGGCGGCAAGAGCAGCAGCAGCCCCGGCGGCCGCCGTATAATCCCCAGCGACCGCAAGGGCCCCCAGCGCAAATACCGCAAGGCCCGCCATGACGCCGGTAACACTGAAATCCTCGTCGTGAGCTGCCTCTCGCGCCTTGTAGAAGGCTAGGACGGCTGCGAAACCGAGAAACCCTGTTATCAGAACCGAGACCGCGTCCAGCGATTGCGCAAGCGCGGCGAGGACACCGCCGAGGAGACCGGAAATTCCATAGGTGCGGATACCGGCCGTCCGGCTACGGTCGGGTGCTTCACGCTCGCGCCAGCCGCGTTCCAGACCGATCAGCAGACCGATCGCAAGGGCAAGGCCAAGACGAGCGAGGAGCGTGTCCATGACGCGGTGTTCATGCCGCGACGTATGGCAGGTGGTCGCGGACCCACCGAACGATCTGCGCCGTAGTCATTGCCCCGGACTGGCGGGCGATCTCCCGGCCACCATGGAAAAGGATCATGGTCGGAATGCTGCGGACGCCAAGTTCGGAGGAAGTCGCTTGAGCATCGTCTGAATTAAGCTTTATCAGGACGACGTCCGGCTCAAGTTGCTTTGCTGCAGCCTCGTACGCCGGCGCCATGATCTTGCAAGGGCCGCACCATGGCGCCCAAACGTCGACGAGCACCGGCAAGGTCGACCGCGCCAAGTGTCGCCTGAGCGTCGCCGCGTCCACGTCTGGCGGATGGCCTGCGAAAATCTTGCGACCGCATTTTCCGCACTTCGCGAACAGAGCGGGGCGCGTCGCGACGAGCCGATTAGCGCTGGCGCAAGCGCTGCAGACGACCATGTCTCCCGTCATCTACCCGCCCGCCGCAGGAACGAGAAGCGGAATCACCCGCCCGCCAGGATTCAGGGCAGGACGCGTGTTGGTGTTGCGCGCAATTCCCAGCGCCTGCCAGGTCTCGAGCAACGCCTCGCGCAGGCTTGCGATCAAGGCGTCGTCGTGAAAAGGCGTAGGCGTGATGCGAAGCCTTTCCGTGCCGCGGGGAACGGTCGGATAGTTGATCGGCTGGATGTAGATCCCATGCGTGCCGAGCAGGCGGTCGCTTGCCGCCTTGCACAATTCGGCATCGCCAACCCATAGCGGCACGATGTGGGTTTCGGATGGCATCACCGGCAAACCTGCCGCCAACAGAATATCCTTCGTCTGCCTGGCCTGCCGCTGATGCCGTTCGCGTTCTGCGGACGATGTCTTCAAGTGGCGAATCGATGCTGTTGCCGCCGCTGCGATGGCTGGAGGCAGTGCTGTGGTGAAGATGAAGCCAGGTGCGTAGGAGCGAACGGCATCGACGATTGGAACTGCACCGGCGATATAGCCGCCAAGTGTCCCGAAAGCTTTGGCTAGGGTTCCCTCGATGATATCGATGCGGTTGGCGACCTCGTCTCGCTCGGCGATGCCACCGCCGCGAGATCCGTACATGCCGACCGCGTGGACTTCGTCGAGATAGGTCATCGCATTGTATTTTTTTGCGAGGTCGGCGATCTCCTTGATGGGAGCGATGTCACCGTCCATAGAGTAGACGCTTTCGAATGCGATCAGCTTGGGCCGATCACGGCCGGTCGCCTGCAGCAGGCTTTCCAAGTGTGCCACGTCGTTGTGGCGGAAGATTTTCTTCTCGGCCCCGGAGCGGCGCACGCCCTCAATCATCGAGGCATGGTTCAATTCGTCGGAGAAGATGAGGCAATCGGGCAACAGCCGGCCAATCGTCGAGATCGACGCCTCGTTGGAGACAAAGCCGGACGTGAATACCAACGCGGCTTCCTTCGCATGAAGGTCGGCAAGTTCACGTTCAAGCGTGACGATAGGATGATTGGTCCCCGATATGTTGCGGGTGCCACCTGCGCCGGCGCCCATCGTTCCCGCAGCAAATTGCTGCGCGGCGATCACGTCGGGGTGCTGGCCCATGCCGAGATAATCGTTGGAGCACCAGACCGTGACTTCGTCGACCTGGCCATCGTGGCGCCAGATGGCCTGCGGAAATCGCCCGACGATGCGTTCCAGGTCCGCAAACACCCGGTACCGCCGCTCGGCATGCAATTGCGTGATCGAATCCTCGAAAAAGCGTCGATAGTCCATTCCGGCCTCACTTGGCGACCGATATCGGATGCGGGTGGTCGTCGGATCATCGATAGCCGCTTGGCGGGCTGACTGCTTTGATGTCGGTCAAGTGGGATCGCCTTGCGAAAAAGACAGCCGGGCGGATGTGCGTCCGCCGGCGAGGCAAACAACGGATTAGACACCCCCCTTGTTCAATCGCCCGCCTCAACTTGGGCGAAGAGTTCCTCGAAGGCCTTCTTGGCCTTGCCGCTCTGCTTTACGGCCCTGGCTTCATCTAGGTTGACCGGCTTGCCCACCAAGACAAGCGCGACCATGCCCATCCCGTAGTGCGGTGTACATTTGACTCCGTAGACCCCCTCGACGGAGAGCGGGATGGTAATCTGTTCGTTGATCTTGCCTTTGAAAGGCTCAGCGCCTGTCGGCATCATGCCCTTGATGCTTTCGGCATCGTGGCCTTTGTCCACGGGGACGAATGTCACGGTGTCGCCCGGCGCCGCTACGATGAGCGACGGTTGAAAGACCATAGTGCCGTGTTCACCCTTGTTAAGCATCAGAACTTGGTGATCCGCGGCGCTGGCGCCGCTGGCAGCCAAAACAACTGCGGTCGCGAGGGCGATGGTATGGTTCATAACGGGGGAGCTTTCGGGTTGGAGATCGACGGTGAAGTGTCCATCCGTCGTTAGGCGAACCAAGGCAGGCGATCTTTGATCTCGATCAAACTTGATTGCCTATTTCTCCTCCATGAGTCTCGCCGGCCTTACCGCGTAGCTGAACGCTTCCGATCAGCTGTTTTGTCCAACGGCAGGCTGTCAGTCTCTTCGATGAAGATGCGTTCAGCCGCTCCGTCCAGGTCCTCATATTGGCCGCTTCGCAGAGCCCATAGAAACGCCACAAGGCTCAACCCGCCCAGGAACAGCGCGACGGGGATAAGGTAGGCGAGTGTCGTCACGTCTGTGCCTCCGCAAAGCGCCGGATCGCAGCGTCAGCGACGCGGCTCTCGCGGACGCCGAGACGCAGTGCATTGGCAATCACCAGAATGGATGAGGCCGACATGGCGATCGCCGCGATCAGGGGCGTTACGTATCCCAGGATTGCTATCGGCACGGCCAACGCATTGTAGACGACGGCGAGCGCGATGTTCTGGCGAATGAGCCGGTCGGAATCTTGCGCGATCCGGAACGCGGCAGTGACCGCGCCGAGGCTGTCGTGCAGGAAGACGAAGTCAGCGGCGTTGCGGCCGATATCGGCTGCCGTTGCGGGCGCCATCGATACATGGGCGGCGGCGAGCGCCGGCGCATCGTTGAGACCGTCACCGACCATGAGGACCTTGTGGCCAAGGTCGACAAGATCGGAGATCCGGTTGGTCTTGTCCGCCGGCATCAGCGATGATGAGAACGTGTCGATGCCGAGGCGGGTAGCCATGTCACGGCACTTCGGCTCGGCGTCTCCAGACAGCATTTCCACGGACTTGCCGCCGGCTGTCAATTCATCGACAACGGCCTCTGCGTCCGGGCGCAGCAAGTCCTCGAATTCGAAAACCGCGGCAAGCCGGCCGTTGCAGCCCAAAACGGTGCCGACTTGCGCCGGTGCCGCTTGGCCGAGCACCCATCCGGCGCGGCCCAGCCGCCAGATTTCGCCTTTTCTCTGGCCCTCCATGCCGCATCCCGGCGTTTCCTCGATCGTTTCGAAGCCGTCGTTGTCCAAGGTGGCATAGCTTGCCAGCGTCTGCGAAGTCGGATGGCGGGACCTGGCCGCGAGTTCAGCCGCGATTGACAGGCTCGCCGGGTCAATCTTTGCAGCATTGCACAGACGCGGTCGTCCAAGCGTCAGCGTTCCCGTCTTGTCGAAGATGACCGTGTCGCTTTCGGCCAGCCTTTCCATCGCGGAGCCGTCCTTGACCAAGATGCCCTGCTCAAAGAGGCGGCGGGCCGCGACGACCTGCACGATCGGCACCGCCAAGCCGAGCGCGCAGGGGCAGGTTATGATCAAGACCGCGATAGCGATGGTGATTGCCTTGTGCCAGTCGCCGTCGACTGCCATCCAGCCGAGAAAGGTGACAAACGCCGTAAGGTGAACGACCGGCGCATAGAGGGCTGAGACGCGCTCGGCAATGCGCCGGTAGCGCCCGCGCCCGCCCTCGGCAGCCTCCATCATGCGGGTCATCTCGGCAAGGAAGGAATCCGACGCCGGGCGTAGCGCCTTCAGTGTAATGGCTCCTGTCAGATTGAGTGTGCCGGCCCGGACCTCGCTGCCAGGCGAAAGGGGGACCGGCGCGCTTTCGCCGGTGGCCAATGAGCAGTCGAGCTCGGAAACGCCTTCGAGGACGACCGCGTCGACTGGGATTCTTTCTCCAGCCGAGATCATGATTCTCATACCCGGTTCGATCTCGCCGACCGGGCGGTATGCGCGGTTGCCGCCGTCGTCCATGGTCAGGGCGCCATGCGGCGTCAGGCGCGACAGTCCGAGCACGGCGGAGCGGGCACGGTCGCGCATGACGTGATCGAGCGTGCGGCCGATCAAGAGGAAGAACAGCAGCGACACCGACGCATCGAAAAACGCCTGGTGGCCATGATTGATCGTCTCGTAGAGACTCATGGCGTAGGCAAGCGTCACGCCGATGGCGATGGGCACGTCCATGTTCATGTGGCCGTGCCGCAGCGCGCCCCACGCCGAGCGGTAGTAGATGCGGCCGGCAAAGAACAATGCCGGAAGCGCGATCAGCGCCGATACCCAGTGGAACAAGTCGCGCGTGGCGCCCTCGGCGCCCGACCACACCGAAACCGACAAAAGCATGATGTTGCCAGCGGCGAACCCGGCCACACCGACAGCGCGGATCAGTTCGGCGAGGGTCTTGTCGTTGCGGTTCGATGCCTCTTCGAACAGATGCGGAGGATAGCCGAGCTTGACCAGCGTCTCGCCAATCGGAGGCACTGGCCCGTCGTCCCACTGTACGGTGACCCGTTTCGTCGACAGATTGACCCGGGCCGACCTAACGCCTTCGAGGTGCCGGAGGCCGCGTTCGACCGTGTGGATGCAGGCCGCACAATGAACGTCCGGAACCGAGAGCTCGGTCTGGCGCACGCCATTGCCGAGCGAACGGGCCGCCAAAGCCAGTTCTGAAGCCGAAGGAACAGTGTTCGCCAGCTGAAGCGCGACCTCGGCGCCGGGTGCACAGCAACTCATGACGCAATACCTCCGATCACGTGCACGCGCAGGGTCTCGCGGTAAGGTTTGGACAAACCCGCATCGGCGTTGATCTCGATCAACCAAACGCCGTCCGCCACTTCATGGGACAGCGCGAACCCGCCGTCTCCGTCCGGAGCCAGTGTAATGACATGGTCTTCCCGATCATCGACTGGCCGCTTGAAGCTGATCTGCACGCCTTTCAGCAGCACCGGGGCGTGAGCCGGATCGACAAGCCGGTAGCGAACGAGGTGGTCCCGGATCGCCAACGTGCCTTTCCACTTAAGCGCCGTCTGCGCCCGCGTCTCAGCCATCTTTGCGTTGAATTCCTGGCTGGCGACGTAGGAATTGGCGACGACGAACCCCGTCCAACTGGTGCGGGCGAACACCGCCATGGTGACGTTGACTGTTATGATGACGCCGAAGAAGACCAGCATGGTCAGAAGCATGTGCCGGCCCGTAAAGCCGGTCGTTGGTTGGACTATCTTCATTTCGTGCCTCCCGGCGCTTCGAATGTCGCGGCGTAGACGTCGGATTCGAAGCTCGATTTGTCTTCGACCACGATGTTGAAAGGCTGCGACTGTGCGGCGACGTTTTCGAGCGGCTGGCGCACATAGACTTTCAAGGTCTTGAGGCGGTCCGGCTCGACCTCGACAGCGAACGCGCGATCTTCAGGCTGGTCGATGCCGACCACGGTCATCTGTGCGCCTTTCAGCCCTTGAAGCGTGACGATGATCGTGCGTGGCTCAGGGATCATGTTGAGCAGCTTGACGGTGTAGCCGTTGCGGATCGAACCATCGGACAGTCTCACGAATTGCGGGTTGCGGTCATGCAGGACGTTGACCTGCAGGCGGTCTCGCGTGAGCAGTCCGTATACGAGCAGCAGCCCGACCGCGGACCACGCGGCGAAGTAGACCAGTGTCCTGGGGCGAAAGATCTTTGCGAGATGGAAATGCGCCAGCCCAGGCGACAGCTTGCCCTTAGTGGTACGGACAAGATCGGGAGAAATCCCGCAAGCGCCGCCATTGGTGGAGATGCGCATGTTGAAATTATAGTCGGACAGCGTCGCGTAGGAGATCAGCCCCGTTTCCTTGCCAAGTTTGTCCATGACGCTGTCGCACGCGTCGATGCAGAGCGCGCAGGTGATGCACTCGAGCTGCTGCCCGTCCCGGATGTCGATGCCCATCGGACAGACGGCGACGCAGGCGTTGCAATCAACACAGTCGCCGACCTTCTGTCCGGCGGCGATCGACTTTTTGGCGTGACGGGAACGCGGCTCGCCACGCCAGTCGTTGTAGGTGACGGTCAGCGAATGCTCGTCCAGCATCGCCGCCTGGATGCGCGGCCAGGGGCACATGTAGGTGCAGACCTGTTCGCGCATCAGGCCGCCGAACGTGTAAGTGGTGGCCGTCAGCACGGCGACCGTCAGATAGGCGATCGGCGCCGCCTGACCGGTGAAGAGGTCGACCAGAAGAGTTGGCGCATCGGCGAAATAGAATATCCACGCCCCGCCGGTCGCGACCGCAATCAACAGCCAAATCGTGTGCTTGGTGACGCGGAGCACCAGTTTCTTCGCCGACCAGGCCGCCTGGTCGAGCTTGATACGGGCATTGCGGTCGCCTTCGACCAGACGGTCGACAGCGACAAAAAGGTCCACCCACACCGTCTGCGGACAGGTATAGCCGCACCACGCACGCCCGACGCTCGACGTGACCAGGAAAAGTCCGAAACCGGCCATGACCAACAGACCAGCGACGAAATAGAATTCCTGCGGCCATATCTCGATGAAGAAGAAGTAGAAGCGGCGATTGGCGAGATCGACAAGCACGGCCTGGTCCGGCGCGAAGGGACCGCGGTCCCAGCGCAGCCACGGCGTGAGATAGTAGATGCCAAGCGTGACCAGCATCACGATCCATTTGAAGCGGCGGAACCGTCCGTCGGCGCGTTTCGGAAAAATCTTCCTGCGCGCCTCGTACAAAGGCCGCCGCGTCTGTGCGGAGTTGACCGGCTCGGCATTCAGCCGTTCAATCTCAGCGGTATCGAGCATGGTCGCATCTCCGACCCGACCTGCCGGGCTCAGCGTGACAACCTTCTCACGGCACCGTCGGCTTTGCGTTGATTTGGGTCAAAGCGGCAGGATCCCTTAGCCCCCCGATGGCCAGAGGACTTGCACGGCAGGACGGCGAGAGCCGCTTCAGCCTACTGCCCACCGCCCAGCGAATGAACGTAGACGGCCAGCTCCTTCACGCTGATGTCGCCCAGTCGAGCACCCCAAGCTGGCATTACACCGTGCTTGGGATTCCGCACCTGGCTGGCGACGTCCTCCTCGGAACGCGTGTAGAGCGAGATCGCATCAGTGAGATCGGGCGCGCCCATCTCGCGATTTCCCTTGCCAGCATCACCGTGACAGGACGCGCAGTTTTCGGCAAACACGGTCCTGCCTGCCTCGGCTTTCGCCGGATCGACCTCCAATCCAGACAGCGAGGCGGCGAAGCTGGCAACCGCGTCTATCTGCCCCGGCTCCAGAATTTCCCTGAACGCCGGCATCTCGGAAATGTGAGTGTCGGCATCTGCCGCGAAGCGCGCGCCATGCGCGATCGTGACGCGGATTTCCTCGGCCCGGCCGCCCCATAGCCAGTCATCGTCGTTGAGATTGGGAAAACCCTTCGAACCTTCGGCGCCTGATCCGTGACACTGGACACAGTTGACCTTGAACTTTGCGGCGCCGGCGGCAGCTGCGAACGTTCGAAGGTTTTCGTCCGCGAGGATTTCGTCGACGGTCTTCGCGCCGATCGCGGACACGTATTCGGACTTGGCTGCCTCGGCGGCGGCCAGCTCGTTCTTTACGTCGGCACGGCTTGAATAACCCAGGAGCCCAGTTGTCGCTGACGAAACCAACGGCCAGGCCGGGTATGCGATGCAGTAGCCAATCGCCCAAACTATGGTTGCATAGAAGGTCCAAACCCACCAGCGCGGCAAAGGATTGTTCAATTCCCTGATGCCGTCCCATTCGTGGCCGGTCGTGCCAACCCCGGATACCTCGTCGATATGGTTCTCACTCATTTCAGTCATCCCTGAGAGGTATCTGCGCGGCCTCGTCGGCGACGGAGCGACTGCCGGGACGGAAGACGAAAAGCGCCATTCCGATGAAGAATAGGGTCATTGCCAGCAGGCCCCAGCTGTCGGCGAAGTGACGCATTGCGGTGTAGGCTTCCATCAATGGCTCCTAACGTGCGCCAGCGGCTTCGTCGTAGGTCGAAAAATCGACCAGCGTGCCGAGGCCCTGCAGGTACGCGACGAGCGCGTCCATCTCGGTAAGAGCCTGCGGATTGCCATCGAAATCGCCGACCTTCACCTTCGGGTATCGGGCCTCGAGAGCGGACGTGTCCGCTTCCGGATCGGCCTGGGTACGCAGATCAGTCTCCGCGTTCGCGATCATCTCGTCGGTGTAGGGCACGCCGACTCGGGCGTTGGCGACCAGATGGGTGGAGAAGTCCTTTGCGTCGAGCCGGACATCCTTCAGGAACGCATAGCTCGGCATGATCGATTCAGGGACGACCGACCGAGGCTCCTCGAGGTGCTGGACGTGCCATTCGTTCGAATAGCGGTCGCCGACTCGCGCCAGGTCGGGTCCGGTGCGCTTCGATCCCCATTGGAACGGATGGTCGTACATCGACTCCGCCGCGAGGCTATAATGGCCGTAGCGCTCAACCTCGTCGCGGAACGGCCGGATCATCTGCGAATGGCAGACGTAGCAACCTTCGCGGACGTAGATGTCGCGTCCGGCGAGCTCCAGCGGGGAGTAGGGCCGCATGCCTTCGACTTTTTCGATCGTGTTCTCCAGATAGAAGAGCGGTGCGATTTCGACGATGCCGCCGACCGTCACCACCAACAGAGAACCGACAAGGAGAAGCGTCGCGTTCTTCTCCAGGATGGCGTGCTTGTCCATCAAGGCCATGGCTCAGGTTCCTATTCGGCAGGCTGAAGGGCGGGCATCGTGCCGCCGATTGGTTCTTCCTCGCGCTGGTAACCGAGGATCGTCATCGTGATGTTGAAGGCCATGATCAGGGCGCCGGCGAGATACATGGCTCCACCGATGGCACGCATCACGTAGTATGGGTGCATGGCGGCGACAGTCTCGGCGAAGGAATAGACCAGGAAGCCCTGATTGTCGTATTCACGCCACATCAGGCCCTGCATGATGCCGGACACCCACATTACCGCCGCGTAGACAACGATGCCGAGCGTCGCCAACCAGAAGTGCCAGGTGATCATACGTATCGAGTAGAGACGCTCGCGGAACCACAGCTTCGGCACCATGTAGTAAATGGCGGCAAAGGAGATCAGACCAACCCAGCCAAGCGCGCCGGAGTGAACGTGGCCGATGGTCCAGTCGGTATAGTGGCTGAGCGAGTTGACGGCCTTGATCGACATCATCGGACCTTCAAAGGTGGACATGCCGTAAAAGGCGATTGCCGCCACCATCATGCGCACGATCGGGTCGGTGCGGATCTTGTCCCAGGCGCCCGACAGCGTCATCAGGCCGTTGATCATGCCGCCCCAGGACGGCATCCACAGCATCACCGAGAACACCATGCCGAGCGTCTGCGCCCAATCCGGCAGGGCGGTGTAGTGGAGGTGATGGGGACCGGCCCAGATGTACATGAAGATCAGGGCCCAGAAGTGGATGATCGACAGCCGGTAGGAATAGACCGGGCGGTTCACCTGCTTGGGCACAAAGTAGTACATCATGCCGAGGAAGCCGGCGGTGAGGAAGAAGCCGACTGCGTTGTGGCCGTACCACCACTGGGTCAGCGCGTCCTGAACGCCGGAAAACAGCGAGTAGCTTTTCGAGCCCACGAACGAGACAGGCATGCTGAGATTGTTGACCACATGCAGCATGGCGATCGTCACAATGAAGGACAGATAGAACCAGTTCGCGACGTAGATATGGGGTTCTTTGCGCTTGATGATCGTGCCAAGGAACACCACCAGGTAGGCGACCCAGACGACCGTCAGCCAGAGGTCGACATACCACTCAGGTTCCGCATATTCACGCCCTTCGGTGATGCCGAGCAGGTATCCGGTTGCGGCCATGACGATGAAGAGTTGGTAACCCCAGAACACGAACCAGGCGAGGTTGCCGCCGAACAGGCGGGCCCTGCATGTACGCTGCACCACGTAGAACGAGGTTGCGATCAGCGCGTTGCCGCCAAACGCGAAAACCACAGCCGATGTATGCAGCGGCCGCATGCGGCCGAAGTTGAACCAAGGCTCGATGTTGAGATCCGGGTAAGCCAGTTGCAGGGCGACGACAACGCCGACAAGCAGTCCGACGATGCCCCAGAACATGGTCGCGATCGAACCGAAGCGGATCGGGTCGTCCATGTAGGCATCAGGATCGACCGGAGCTACCGGAGCAAAGCTCGTGCGGCGCAATAGCACCACTGCTGAGCCGGACAGGACGAAGAACAAAACCCACATATGCTGTCTGAATGGCTCGTCGGCTGCGAAGCCGGCACCAAGCAGGGCGACGAAGGCAAGCAAGGCGATGCCGATGATCTCGGTGCCGTATTTCATAGTGTTTCGTTCCCCATTCGAATGCCGGGCCGGTTCAGCTATCCACGACCGAGAGAAGCAGAGCCTTGATCCAGATCAAACGCTCCGATGGGTAGCTGCCTTACTTTCGGCCAATGAGGAGAAGATCATGGCGGTGAGCAGCCGAAGGGTTGGCGAACAGTGCAGCGGCGCAGAGCTTTGCTGGGCAGTGCGCGAATGCTCGCCGCTCAAGGGAAAACCGTGCATCTGGATGGCGCAAGCACATGCGGAGAAGCTCAGCCTGTGCGAGCAGCTAGAGCGGGTCGCGGATTCCTTGCCGGATCGCATCGACCGTCTGCTTTGCCTTCAGATCGCTAATCGACTTCTGCCGGTGATGCGTGAATCACATCGCCATGAGGAGCAGGTTCTGTTTCCCGCATTCGATCGCGCGGCGCGAAAGCCGGGGCGTGTCATGGTCACCCAACTCACGTCCGACCATATCTTCGATGAATGCGCCGCTGAAGAGATAACCGAGGCTTTTTTGCATATCGGGCACGGCGGCGAAGTCGCCAATCCCGAAGCGCTTGGTTTCATGCTGCGCGCCTTCTTCGGCACCGTCAGGCGCCACATCGCATACGAGCAGGAATACCTTTTTCCGGCGCTCGATAGGGGTGGCTAATTCCCGGCAACCGATAAGAGCCGCTCGAGGCTGCTGATCACAACGCGCCGGTTGTGAACGTCGATTACTCCGTCGGCATGGAGCTTGGTCAACTGCCGGCTGACGGTTTCGATCGTCAGACCGAGGTAGTCGGCGATGTCTGATCTCGAAAGCGGCAGATCGAAGCAAATTGGATGCTGGTATGCAGCGGTCGGATCGGCGTTCCGTGCGATCAGCAGCAAGAAAGTCGCTATCTTTTCGCTGGCGGACTTGCGGCCGAGCGTGAGCATCCACTGGCGCGCTTCATCGAGTTCCCGCAGCGTCTGCAGAAAGATCCGCTTTTCCAGCGCCGGACACTGTTCGAGCAGCCTTTCCATCGTACTGCGGGGAAACGAGCACAGCAAAACCTCCGTCGCGGCCTCGATGCCGAGATCGCTTTCTTTCCCGAAGGGACGCCCGAGAAAGTCAGGGGCAAACTGAAGCCCGACGATTTGCTGACGGCCGTCGGGCAGGGTCTTCGTCAGCTTGACGACGCCGGACAGCACGTTCGAATAACCCTCGATCGTTTCGCATTCACCGACAACCTCGCTGCCCTGTGCCAATCTATGCCGCGACGAGGATTTCGAAAGCTCCACCAGCTGGCTCGTTTCGAGCGCGCCACAAACGCCACGATCGCGCGCCTCGCAAGAGATGCATAGCACCGGAGCACCATTGGTATGGATGTCGTTGCGCAAGGCTCTCTTCCGCGGTCTTTCGCGATTTGGTCTAGCAGAGCTTCGGCTCGCGCGCGCCGTGTCAGTTTGTCCGGTGAGAACTTGATCAAGATCAACGCACGCCTCGATCGGGCGGGCAACAAGCCGGCTCAGGAGTTCTCCATGACAGCGCATCTGCAGAAAATTCTGAGCGAGAATGTGCCTCGCTACACAAGTTATCCGACAGCGCCGCACTTCCATGCCGGCATCGGGCCGAGTCAAACCCGGAAGTGGCTCTCGCAATTGCCCGCAGGCGACGCCATCTCGCTCTATGTGCACGTGCCCTTCTGCGACAAACTGTGCTGGTTCTGTGCATGCCACACCAAGCACACCCGTCGCTACGAACCGGTCGCTGCGTATCTAGCCATACTCGAACAGGAGATCCGCGCGGTATCCAGCCTGGTTGCGGGGAACGTCCGCATCCGCGCCATTCATTTCGGCGGCGGCTCGCCAACAATGCTTGAGCCTCAGGATTTCATGAGGTTGGCGGGCCAGATCCGGGCATCATTCCATGTGGATCGCGACGTAGAAATGAGTGTCGAGATCGATCCGAACGACATGACAGACGCAAAGCTGGATGCGTTGGCCGTAGCCGGTCTGACCCGGGCGAGCCTGGGCGTGCAGGACTTCGATCCCAGGGTGCAGAACGCCATCAACCGGCATCAGAGCTTCGACCTGACGCAAAAGGTGGTCGATGGCTTGCGTAGCCGCGGTGCGGTCTCGGTCAATCTTGATCTGCTGTATGGGCTGCCGCACCAGACCGAACAGACCGTGGCCGCCACCGTGCGTCAGGCCTTGTCGATGCGCCCCGATAGAATTGCACTTTTTGGTTATGCTCATGTGCCTTGGTTCAAGAAGCACCAGACCATGATCGACGAGGCATGGTTGCCGGATGGCGAGGAGCGGCTGGTGCAGTCGCGGCTGGCAGCCGCCATCATCCAGAGTGCCGGATATGTGCCGATTGGCATCGATCACTTCGCTGTGCCCGACGACTCCCTCGCACGAGCTGCTTTGTCCGGGCGGCTGCGTCGCAATTTTCAGGGCTATACGGACGATCAGTGCGAAACGTTGATCGGTCTCGGCCCGTCCTCGATCAGCCGCTTCCGGCAAGGCTATGCCCAAAACGCGCCTGCCATGGCGGATTACGAAAGGCTTGCTCGGGCCGACGGCCCGACGACGGTGCGCGGCATCGAGTTGACCCAGTTCGACGCCGCGACAGGGTGGATCATAGAGCGTCTCATGTGCGACTTCAGATTTCAGGCTGATGCGTTGACCCGTCTCTTTCCAACCTGTGGCGCGGTCATGCTGGCAAAGGCGAGCGCGATCGCCCGAAACAATCCGGAGATGCTGCGCCAGGAGGGCCGCTGTTTCGTCGTGTCGTCGGCCTACCGGCCATTTGTCCGCACCGTCACCTCGCGGTTCGACAGGTACCTTGAGATGGGCGGCGCGCGCCACTCGGTTGCCGTATAACGAGCGCTAGAAGTGCTTGACGGCCCTGAACGGACCGACCATGTGGCAGCTGCCACAAGATTAGGCCGGTGCATCAGGCATATCGGCCGTGGAAGCACAAAGTGGATCCGATCGTGATGGAGGGGGTAGGGCGTGGCGGACTCGCTCGTCTTCGCCTTGGCGGCTTTTCCAAAAGCTCGTGAGCTTGGCACTTGATCGGCGGTAGTGTTCCCAACATCTCAAACGAAGCCACTATGCATCAGTGGAACAGCAGGATATCGGAAACGATCTCGGATGGTTGGCGAGCGGCGTCGAGGCGGTGCCAGGTGATAATGCCTGCATCCCGCTTCAGCTGGCGAGAAAGGATGTCGACAGTCGCATCTGACGGACCGCCGCGCCGCCGGTCGACGCGATGCCACATCACCTCGGGAGATACGTCCAGCCAGACACCAAGAAACGGCGTGCGCCGTTCGATAGCTGCTTTTTCAATGCGCGCGCGGTCCGGCGCACGGTCGAAGACGGCATCTGCAACAACCGTCCTGTCCTCGGCGAGGATGAGTCCCGCGCGCCACGCCATCTCCCGATAGACCCGCTCGGAGACTTCCGGCCTGTAGGCTTTGTCCGGCAGACGCGTCTCGGCTGGTACGCCATGCAGGGCTTTTCGGATGCGGTCGCTTTCGACAATGCGCGCGCCCGGCGGTGCTCCGACACGAGCGGCAAGCGCCTCCGCCACGGTGGTCTTGCCCGATCCGCTCAGACCGCCGATGGCAATGAGACGAGGTGGATGCTCTTTCAGAAGGTCCGCGGCAAGGGTGAAATAGGCACGAGCCTCAGCCTGCAGGGATCCCGATAGATCTCCTCCTTCCGCAATTTGCGTCGCGGTGACATGGGCGCGAACGGCTGCCCTGATGGCCATCAGAAAGGGAAGAAGGGCGAAGCCGTCCTCGTTGTCGGTGTCGTCGAGGTAGCGGTTGGTCACCAGGTTGGCCAAATCGGGGAAACCGCGATGCCACAGGTCCATGAGCAGGAAGGCCAGATCGTAGAGCACGTCGACCGTCGCGATCTGATCGTTGAACTCGATGCAGTCGAACAGGCAAGGCTGGCCGTCGAGCAGGCAGATGTTGCGCAGATGCAGGTCGCCATGGCAGCGCCGCACCTTGCCGGCCAATTCGCGCGCGTTCAGCGTGTCGGTGTGACGCGACAGTGCAGACCTGAATGCTGCGTCGAGCGTCCCCACCTCTTTATCATCGAAGACGCTGCTGGTGGCGAAGCCGTCTTTGTTGATATCGAGCACTCCTGAGAGGTTTGCCGCCCCTCCGCCAGAATGCATGATCGCGGCCTGAGCGTGGAAGCAGGCGATCATGCGCGCCGTTCGCGTCATCAGATCGGGTGTGAGCGTGCCTGCCTCGGCGATACGATCGAGCAGGAGGGACTGTTCGAAGCGCTTCATTTCCACGACCGCGTCGATCAGTTCTCCATCGCCGTCGAACGCGGGTCGACCATTCGCCTCGCGCGTGATCCTCCTCACGCCGAGGTACAAGCCGGGAGCCGTCGGGCCATTGAGTTCGACCTCCTTGCGGCATGCGGCGAGACGCAGTTCGGCCGTGGAGAAGTCGACATAAGGCAGCTTCACAGCCCGTTTCATCTTGAAGGCGCGATCACCGGCAAGGAATATCCTGGAAATATGCGTCTCGATGGTTTCAACTGGGGCCGCACCCCCCAGCTCGACGGCATCAGACAGCAGCGCGATGGCTTCCTTCTGGTCAGATATAATCAAGGACATGACTCCAGACGGTGTGGACCACTCGTGCCCCAATACTGGCGCAGGGGCCTTCATCACGCAGTTTGTTGGCTCTATTAGCGAGCCAGGAAGACGGGCAGCGGAGGCGTCTCGACCATCGATCTCGTCACGCCGCCGAAAATGCGTTCACGGAGCCTCGAATGACCGTAGGCGCCCATGACGAGCAATTCTGCCGCCATGTCGACCGCGTGTTGGCGCAATGCATCCGCAACGCCCCTGCCTTGGCTTGTCAGCCGGTCGACCGTTACCTTGACGCCATGGCGCGCCAGATAGGTGGCGATGTCAGCTCCTGGCTCCGCGCCCTGTCCGCCGTCGCCTTCGACAGGGTCGACGAGGACGACGTGAACATCGTCGGCGGCGCTCAGCAAAACCATAGCGCGTGACACGGCGTTCGACGCCTCGAGACGCGAATCCCAGGCGATCATCACGCGCTTCGGCCTCAGGCTCGCTTTAGCGCCTTCGGGTACCAGAAACAGTGGCTTTCCTGAGGAAAACAGTGCTCCTTCCAGCACCTTGCCCTTGAGCAGGGGATTGGAAAACAGCTCCGGACCGAGAAAGACCAGATCGGCATATCGCGCCCGACGGCCGATCGCTTCGTCTGCCCATGTCTCCTCCTGATATTCGCTCGAAATATCGGACGAGACGGCACTGGTTGCGAGGAAAGCCGTAGCGGATGCGGCACATTTCTGCAGCCTGTCCATGTCGGCCTGCCGCTCTTGCAGCCACGCGTCGGACATAACCGCCGCATATTCGCCGATCGGCGGCGGCGCGGCGAGTGCGACAGCCAGCACCGCCAAGTGCGCGCCAATCTCCTCGCAAAGGGCTGCGGCGAGCTTCAGGTCACCAGTGCCACGGTCGGGACTGGTAACGGCTAGAATAGTCTTGAAAGTCATGGAGCTACCCTTCTTCTGATATTGTCGTGTGACGGAAAGCCTGAACGCGTTTCGCCGCCAGGCGCAGGTGTAACTTCAGTTCTCCTTCGCCTCGCGCCCGGAGAGTTGCTCCACCAGGATGCGGAAGAATACATGCTCTGAATGACCCGACTGCGGTGGCGTCACCGGCTTGAGGGCGCCAGGCTCCCACCAGTCGAAATGTCTGCTGAGCAGCGACCATGCGTGATCCCGCTCTTTCTTGTGGCCAATCCGGTCGGGCAGTTCCTCGAAACGGCCGTCGACGACGACGCTCTGCCATTCCCTGCCGTGGCCTCGCTCCTCCACGACGAGCGAGACGTGTGGATTGGCCCGCATGAAATCGATCTTCTTGCCTGGCATCGAGAACGCGTAGAGATGTATGTCCGCATAGGCAAAATAGAGGGGCACGACATACGGCTTTCCCTCCTTCGCGCAGGCGAGATGGGCGAGCCGGCTTGCGGACAACAGCTTGGTGCATTCAAGCGTGCTCAATGAACGGACGTGCATCATATCTTCCTTTCGGATTCCACCTGCTCAGCGCGCTCCATGACCCGGTTGGCGGCCTTGATCGGGTCGGTGTGCGCACATCTACGCTGCGCAAGATGCGTGACCTGAACGACAGCCGGCGGCGCCGTTGATTTCGACGAGCTCAAACGGAAAGGGGCGTGGTGTCTTGCTGGTGAGATCTCGATAGGCCATGGCGACCCGCCGACCGATTGTCTCCTCATCACAGCCGCAGATTTTGGCGGCTTCAGCAGGGGTGAATCGCCACACTTCGATGAGCGACAGGGCCTCACGCATGGTCCGCGGCAGACGCATGAAGCGCGTTTGGAAGTCATCGTCTTCCCCTGAAGGCTGTCGCTTCCCAAGCGATGGCAAGGTCAGAGCAACCATCCCCTGTCGCAGGAATTCACCACGCAAGACGCTGAACGCAGCGACCTTGAGCGCGAGACCTCGCACGCCTTGATGCCTGGTCCAAATCTCGGGCAGCGCAGAATGAACAAGCTGGTCGGCATGCAACCGGTCCGGTGTCAGGCACAAGGCGTATGCCCTGAGGGAGGGAAGGAGCGAAAGAAGGGAACTTTTCAGTCCACGGCACATGATTGCGTTCTCCCTGAAAGCAGGTTTTACCCGCGTTCGACCGCATCATCGCGCGCGTCTGGCGAACCCGCTTTGAGCGGGATCAAAAACAAACGCCGCAACAGAGAATACAAACAGGAGGAGGCCTATGGCCGCGAGCACGGCGGCTGTGGCCAGACGACAGTCAGGCCGCCGCCGATCATGCGCTACGCCTCGATCGAGCATCTACCGCAAGCGGTTGCCACTCACCTGCTCGCCCATGCGCGGGAAATCTACCGCGCAGCCTTCAACAACGCCTGGGATATATGGGGCCATTTGATCTCTATCAAATCAGCGGCCCTTCAAATGCACCAACTTGAAAAATCAACCCGTTAATTTGTGTCGCCACCTGATGGTCGATATCATTTCGCGCCTCCTTGAAGATTGCAATTCGGCTCGGGAAGCGGGCCTGGACTTTCCGACGATATGGAAGAGCGTCCTGAGGCCGCATCCTTACATCGCGGGACTTCCGATTCAGGACAGAAAAGAACTTGGTCCGGTCCTGAAGATCCCATTGATCACGGGACGTTTCATTGTTTCAGATGCCTTCGGCTTTCATCTCGATTGAGCGGCTTTGACGAAAGGGAGACAACCCTCCGGCTCCCGTAACGCGTGTCAATCGCGCCCACGCACTTGGCGACAGCCCAGGCGCAACTATCAGGCTTGATCCGCGTCAAACTCAACTCAGCTACTCGATGGCACAATCAGGCCGCCGATTGAAAGGTCAAAGAGATGGCTCATAAGCAAGTGCTATTCCGTTCTGAGGCTCGGGAGAAGATTCTGCGCGGCGCCACGCAACTTGCGGATGCTGTGCGGGTCACGCTCGGGCCGCGCTCCAAATCTGTACTGATCGAGAAGAAATGGGGTGCGCCGATCGTCTGTAACGACGGCGTCACCATCGCCAAGGAGTTCGATCTCAAGAATCCGGAGGAAAATCTCGGGGCGCGCATGCTCAGGCAGGCAGCGGAGAAGACGGGCGACATGGTTGGCGACGGCACGAGCACATCGACCATCCTCGCCCACTCGATGTTTGCCGATGGCGTTCGCAATGTCGTGGCCGGTGCCAGCGCGATCGATATCAAACGCGGTCTCGATCGCGCCGCGAAGCGCGCTGTAGACACGTTGAAGGCGATTTCCAAGCCGATTCAGACCCGCCAGGAGAAGGAACAAGTCGCGACGATCTCGGCACACAACGATGCCGGCATCGGCGAATTGATCGGGGCAGCGATGGAGAAGGTCGGCGATGACGGCGTCATCACCGTCGAGGAGGCCAAGACGACCGAGACGGTTCTCGATGTAGTCGAGGGCATGCAGTTCGATCGCGGTTTTCTGTCGCCTTATTTCGTGAGCGATCCGGACAAGATGGAAGCCGTGCTTGGATGCCCTTGTTCTGGTCGTTGATCGCAAGATCGGCTCGCTCAATGACCTGGTCAAGCTTCTCGAAGCAGTCGCCAAATCGGCTGCTCCTTTGCTTATCGTAGCCGAGGAGGTAGAAGGGGACGCACTCGCCACGCTCATCGTCAACCACATCCGCGGCACACTGAAGAGCTGCGCGGTCAAAGCGCCCGGCTTCGGCGATAGGCGCAAGGCCATGCTTCAGGACATCGCGATCCTAACGGGCGCGCAGGTCATTTCCGAGGAACTGGGCATCAAGCTGGAAAACGTGACGGTCGAGCAGCTCGGCCGTGCAAGGCGTGTCGTCTGCGACAAGGAAAACACGACCATCGTCGGCGGCGGTGGGGACCGCAAAGCAATCAAAACAAGGATCGAGCAGATCCGGCGGGAAATCGAGGATACGACCAGCGATTATGACCGCGAGAAGCTCCGGGAACGGCTGGCCAAGTTGGCTGGCGGCGTTGCGGTGATAAAGGTCGGCGCCCCGACCGAGTCGGAGATGAAATCGAAGAAAGAAGCGTTGGACGATGCGATCAGCGCAACGAAGGCGGCGGTCGCCGAAGGCGTTGTTCCCGGCGGTGGGCTCGCACTGCTGAGGTGCATCGCGACCGTCGAGGAGGAGGAGAAGCTTGTTGAAGGCGACGAGCGTACCGGCGTGCAGATCCTGAAACGGGCGCTTGAGACGCCCGTACGTCAGATTGCCGAGAACTCCGCGGTCGACGGTGGCGTAGTCATCGCGAAGATGCTGGAAGGCAAAGGCAATTTCGGCTTCGATGCCGGTCGGAAGCGATATGTTGATCTTGTCGAGGCAGGCATCATCGACCCGACCAAGGTCGTCCGCGTTGCGCTGGAGAACGCGGTGTCGGTTGCCAGCACGTTGCTGCTGACCGAGGCGACGATGACCGAGATTCCGGAAGAGAAGCCGGCGCAGTCAATGACACCAGAAATGGCAATGTAGGGGGGATGGAAGGACACTGATCGATATGTCTTTCACGGATTTGATCCGCGTCAATGAGACAAGTCGCCAAGAAGAGTTTGATGAGGTCCTTGCTCGATTGAGCTGCATCCGGCGAAGCGAGACGAATGAAGCGTTCCAAACGCGATCGGCCAAGCGACGAACCGGGATCGGCGAAGACGTCCTGCTAGGCAGGTCCGCTGTCCTCCGGCCCTAGCGCCTCCGGGGAAAACCGAAGGTGGAAGGGGTAGAGGCAGGGACATATGCGAACATTTGTCCAACTCCGAGGAGATCAGCCATGGCCGAAGATGCCACCAAACTACCCGTCAAGAAATCTGCCGTCCCCGCAAAGAGTGAAGCGCGGATGCCGTTCGAAAGCTTGCGCCACGAGATCGACCGGCTGTTCGACGACTTCCGTCCGTTCGACTGGCGTCTGCCGTCTAGGGTTCTGGGTTTCGAAGTGCCGCGCGTCTCCCGCGCCGAATGGCAGGTCGCCCCGGCGATGGATCTCATCGAGAAGGACGACGCCTATGAGATCACGGCCGAACTGCCAGGCCTCGATGAGAAGAACGTCGAGATCGGGCTGTCCAATCACACGCTGACGATCAAGGGCGAGAAGAGCGAGGAAAAGGAAGACAAGCAGAAGGACTACTATCTGTCCGAGCGCCGCTACGGTTCGTTCCAGCGCAGCTTCCAGCTTCCCGAAGGTGTCGACGCCGACAAGATCGACGCCAATTTCGCCAGGGGCGTTCTGACGGTGAAGCTGCCGAAAACCGCCGAGGCGAAGAAGGCGGAGAAGAAGATCACGGTTAAGGCGGCGTGAATGCATCATCAAGCGCCGGTGCGCACCACGAGGCACCGGCGTGATGGTGTTTCGGCACAAAGCAGGAGATGCGACATGCGTCGCACATCAATCGTAAATTTCACGCAGGCTGCACAGCAGGCGCAGCAATGGGTCAATGAGCTTGCAGATGACCTCAACTGGGATGAACGACGGGCCTATCATCTGTTGCGATGCGTTCTTCATGCGCTGCGCGACTGGCTGTCACAGGAGGAGATGGTAGACCTTTCGGCACAGCTTCCCGTGCTCGTCCGCGGTCTGTATTTCGAGGGCTGGAAGCCTCTTGAAACGCCCGTCTGGGAGCGCAAGAAGGGTAATTTCATCGAGCGCGTGCAGAACGCCTTTTCCGACGATCTCCTGAACGACCCTGATGCCGCGGTCGCAGCGGTCTTCCGCCTGCTGGACCGGCATATCTCGCATGGCGAGATTGTCCATGTCCGGAATTCTATGAAGAAGTCACTGCGCGAGTTGTGGCCGGTGGACTAACGCCATGTTTCGGGATCGCCAGGAAGCCGGTCGCAAACTGGCAGAGGAACTGGTCAAGCTCAAGCTCGCCGATCCTCTTGTACTGGCCCTGCCGCGTGGAGGGGTTCCGGTTGCGGCGGAGATCGCCGACGCGCTGAAGGCGCCGCTCGATCTTGTCATCGTCCGAAAGGTAGGAGCGCCGGGAAATTCGGAACTGGCGGTCGCTGCCATCGTCGACGGCAACCCGCCCGACATCGTACTGAACCGCGAGATCGTTGAAGCTTACGATCTCGACGACGCGCAGTTGCGTTTTCTTGTCAGCCGTGAGCGCCCCGAGCTGGAGCGACGCCGGATTGCCTTTCTCGGCGATCGTCACCCCCTGTCCACAGCAGGCAAGACCGTGATCCTCGTCGATGATGGTGCAGCAACCGGAACCACGATGAAGGTGGCTGTCCGCGCCATCCAGCGGCGCTCTCCCCGCGAGGTCATCGTTGCGCTTCCCGTGGCCCCGTTCGATATCCTGACGGAGTTGGCAGAGGAAGCTGACAGGATCATCTGCCTCAACAAACCCATCCGCTTCGTTGCACTGAGCTATCACTATCATGACTTTCCCCAGCTTTCAGACGAAGAGGTAGTCAGCCTCTTTAAGCACCGCGCACCCGATAAGACGACATCGATAGGAAAGCGGAAAGGACGTCACGCGCTTCCTTGAGACCAGCTGCGTCGACAGCAACAATCGTCCCGCGTATCCGCGCTGCCTTTTCTGCGAGATCAGGACCCGTTGCTCGGCTCGCGCCTTCGGAGGATTCCGCATAGGTGAGATTGCCGCGACGGGCGTTTCCGGGAAGTGGTGGCCTTCTCCCGCCGCTGAAGCGGTGGGAGATCTTCTGGCGTAATAGTATCTCATACCAGAAGCCGACGCGCGCCGGCTTCTGGTCGTCCACACGCGAACGCAGCAGATCCTTGGTGGCGCGATAGGCCCATCGATTCACGCTCACGCACGGCCAGAGCGATTTCATGGGCGGTCGCCTCCGCATAGTCCTTAAGATGGAGCCGACTGTCGTTGCCCAGCCATTGCTGCTCTGCTTATCGAGCACTGCCCGGCCGACCTTGTCGCTCAAGCTAAAGCACGTGACGCCCGGGCAACGGTGGTCGCCTTTGCGAGGTCGTCGGCGCCGGTTGACACTTCGCCTTAAGACGATCGCCACCGCCGCGCGTCCCGTGAGCAACGCGGTCAAGCGTTCCTTCAACTCGCTGGTGGTGACGAGAAAGCGATTGTCGGTTGGACGCTGCGGCGTGAAACCCGAGGTGGCGTCGATCGACCGCCCACGGCAAGGGTCCGAAAAGGCAGTCTTTTTGACGCTCTTCCTTTCATTGCCTTGCAGATGTAGCCTTGATGTCGGTCAAAGCGCTCCATCCGATCTGGCACTGCGTTCACAACGAAACGGGGATAGCGGTCAGGCGCTTTTGCCAGTGAGGGTGCTTCATCGGAGCGATGGCGATGCCGGCCAGGGACATCCCCGGACTGCAGGGGAGATTCATTCAGGCGGTTTTTTCCAGCCGCTTCGAAGGTGCTGCAGGCTACTTGCTTGCGATATTCTGTGTCGCAGTTGTTTTCGTCGTTCGCCTGGCGTTGACGAATACCCTTGGCGGCGTCGCGGTGTTCGTCATCTTCACGCCTGCGATCCTCGTTGCGGCGATGGCCGGTGGCATCGGCCCGGGATTGCTGGCTGGAGCCCTATCGCTCCTGAGTGCCTACTTCCTCTCCGGTGCGAATGGCTCTTTTTGGCTGCAGATGCCGATTTTCACACTGGTGGGGCTTGCGATCGCCTGGATGGGAGAGATGCTGCACCATGCGCGCCGCGCCCTAGACCGGACGGAAGAAGTACTCAAGGCCCGTGAGGCGCATTTGCGCTCGATCCTCGACACCGTACCCGATGCAACGGTGGTGATCGACGACCGCGGCAATATCAACTCGTTCAGCGCGGCAGCCGTGCGCCAGTTCGGCTATTCGGAAGAAGAAGTACTTGGTCAAAACGTTAACATATTGATGCCTGAGCCGTATCATGGCGAGCATGACGGCTACATCCACCGCTACCTTGCAACAAATGAGAAGAGGATTATCGGTATCGACCGTGTCGTCGTCGGTCGTAGGAAGGATGGCTCCACCTTCCCCATGAAGCTCTCGGTCGGCGAAATGAAATCGGCGTCTGGCCGGTTCTTTACGGGCTTCATCCGCGATCTCACAGAACGGGAGGAATCAGAGGCTCGCCTACAGGAAGTGCAGAGCGAGCTCGCCCGCCTTGCACGATTGAATGAACTGGGAGAAATGGCCTCGACGCTTGCGCACGAACTCAACCAGCCGCTTGCCGCCATCGCGAACTATTCACAAGGCTGTGTCCGCTTCCTGAAAGAGATGGATGACTCGGCGGCCGCACATATCCGGGAGGCGCTCGAGGAGACGGCAAAACAGTCGCTCCGTGCCGGAGGTATCATTCGTCACCTGCGCGAATTCGTCACGCGCGGCGAAACAGAGAAATCCCCTGAAAATGTCCGCAAGCTCATTGAAGAGGCGGGGGCGTTGGCCCTGGTCGGTTCGCGGGAATTGGGCGTGCGCTCGGTCTTTGACTTCGCACCGAACACGGAGGATGTCCTGGTCGACAGGGTCCAGATCCAGCAGGTGCTGATCAACCTGATGCGCAATGCCATGGAGGCGATGCGGGAGAGTGACAAGCGGGAACTGCTCGTTCGGACCGCTCGAGACGGTGACCGCTACGTCACGATCGAAGTGGCTGATAGCGGGCCAGGCATATCGGACGAGGTAGCCTCTCGACTTTTCCAGCCTTTTGTCACGACCAAGGCGAACGGTATGGGCATCGGCCTTTCAATATCCAGGCGTATTATAGAGGCCCATGGCGGGCAGATTGTTGCCACTCGAAATGGCAACGGCGGTGCCACGTTCAGTCTCTCCCTGCCAGTGGTCGAGCAAGAGGCTTCCAATGCACGATAGCAACTACGTCGTTCACATAGTCGACGATGAGGAACCTGTCCGCAAATCGCTCGCCTTCCTGCTGACGATGGTGGGGTTTACGGTTCGGGTGCACGATTCAGCGACAAGTTTTCTTGCCGCGGCGTCCAATATCGGCAAGGCCTGCCTCGTCACCGACCTGCGGATGCCGGACATGAGCGGCGTTGAGTTGCTGGAACGGCTAAACCAGCAAAATGGGATGATACCAGCTGTCGTCATTACCGGCCATGGCGACGTTCCGATGGCGGTCGCCGCCATGAAAGCCGGCGCCGTTGATTTCATTGAGAAGCCATTTGAAGATGAAGTCCTGGTCGAGGCGATCAAAAAGGCGGCAAGCCGGCTTGGCGATTCCGAGACACGCGTCGAGGATGTCACAGTGCTACGCACCCGCCTCGAGCAGTTGTCCGAAAGGGAGCGTCAAGTCATGACTTTGGTCGTGTCGGGTCTTCCCAATAAAACGATCGGGTACAACCTTTCGATTAGCCCGCGTACCGTCGAGGTCCATCGGGCCAACATCATGTCGAAGATGCAGGCCCGAAGCCTGCCCGAGCTTGTACGGATGGCAATATCACTTGGCTTCGACGCCTGAGACGTCGAAAGATCTCGTCGTCAGTTCATATGCGGTATGGCCGAGACGGTGCGAAGCAAACGTGGCTCAGCCTACTCGGCGCGCGAACGCAACCATCTGGCGCAGTGCGTCTCGACCTGGCTCGGCGTCAAGATCGAATTGATATTCGTGACCAAGCGGCGGCTCGTGCATGGGGAAATAGAGCGTGTCCACTGTAACGCCGCGTGATCGAAGGGCATCCTCCAACGCGGCCGAATGCGGCAGCAAGGGATCGCCATTGCCGGCGGAGATGAAGCTTGGCGGGAACGCCGATGTCACGTACTTTGCGACCGACATCAGTTGAAATGATGGGTCCTCTCGGTGGTTGCGCCGACCGCTATAAGCCCATGTCGTTGTTCGCATGAACCAGCTCTGCCCCATGAGATCGAGGTCGTAAGGACCGCAAAATAGTATCGTCCCGCATAGCTGTTCAGGTTTGATTTTTGCCGCAAACCCGACCTGCCGCGCGTAGCCAGGCGCGGTGACCAAATTCGCTACCTGCGCTGCAATTTGCGCACCAGCAGAGTCACCAGCGATTATCAGCCGGTCTGGATCGATACCAAGGCGGTCTGCCTCGCGAGAGAGGAAGCCCAGTGCCTCGTTCACTTGCTGAACCGGCGTGGGATACGTCGCTTCAGGCGCGATCGTGTAGTCGACGTTGACGAGTGTGAAGCCTTCGCCAGCCAGAACCCTGGCGTAGTTTTCCACGTCGGCGCGTCGTCCGGAGATAAACCCACCGCCATGCACCCAGACGATCGTGGTGCCGGTCGCGGTGCCGGCGGGTGGGCGAACGATGTCCAGCACTGCATCAGGGTCAGATGGGTTATAGTGTATCTCTCCGTCCACGCTGATTCCGGACGGCAGGTGCTTTTCCAGCTTTGCCGAAGCTTCAGCTGCGCCGCGGTCGAAGATCGCGCGGATGACAAGTACGCTTGGCCAAGGCGTGACGAAATATGCGGCTGTCGCAAGCGCCACGGATAAGAGAGCGATGCAAGCAGCCAGCTTGCCAGCTAGACGTGCCATATCGAACCTGACACCGCGCACCATCCATCCGCCATGAGCCAGCGCCATGGGCCAGCAATTGTTCCACCGAGGCGTGATGCCTGCAATAAGTTGTTCGCGATGGCCTCTCTCATACCGCGCCTGGTGTCCGTTGCTCTGATTGCCGCGAAAATGGCTGGGCCTCTGCCAACAGAGCACTCAAAGCCGGCCAGCCGGGATTGCATCGGCTTGCGTGCCGCCTACAACTTTGATCTGCCTCAATGCTCGACCTCATCCGACAATATTAGCAATACAAGTCTGGCCCAGACGTGCGCGACAATGTGGAGACCGATGAGATGGCCGGGCCTGTGGTACTTGTGGCCGCCCCAAATGAGGCCTTTCGGCGCTCGATCGTCTTTCTGCTGGCGAGTGAGCGCCTGGAGACGGATTCTCACTGTTACGCCACCGGCGCATTTGCATCGACGCGTGCAGATCATGCCGCTTGCGCAGTGATCGACGACGAAGCTGTCGAAAACTGGGAGGATGCGCCTTTGCAGTTCGACCGGTTCGGCAGGCCGATCATTCTCCTCGTGAGCCTGTTCGGGAAAGTGCCGGATGGTCCACTTCTAAAGCAGCTGGTCAAACCGTTTCTTGGTGAACCCCTTATCAAAACGGTGCGTGATGCAATCGCGGGGGTCTGACAGCAGTACGTGGATTCCCTTACGGACATAACCGAATTTCGGCAAGCCGCGTTTCAGGCGACTGTTCCTTCATGTTCACCGAGGAACCAGTCATGAACACCTACGAGATTTCCAAGGCCTTCTTTCACTCAGGCGGGACGCCGTCGGGACGAGATTTGTTCCCGACACCGTCGAGCGGCAACTTCCAGGCACCGACGTTCTTTCCGGCCGGCAAGGAGATCTACGCACAGGGTGAAACGTGCGGAAACCTCTACAAAGTCGAATTCGGCGGCGTGCGCGTGTACCGGCTGTTGTCGGATGGACGCCGTCAGATCTCCGCTTTTCACCTTGCGGGGGAGACGTTCGGCTTCGAAGCCGACAAGACCCACCATTTCTTTGCCGAAGCCATCTGCGCAACCGGAATTCGCATCCTGCGTTCCAGGTCTGTTCACGAAGATCTCGCCGTTGAGCTTTTCCCGATGGCGCTGCAGAGCCTCGTCCGGGCGCAGGAGCACTTGCTGGTGCTTGGTCGCCAGAATTCGGTTGAGCGAGTGGCAGCATTTCTCCTTGAAATGTCCGAACGCCAGGGGGGCTTGCCGCAAGTCGAGCTGCCCATGTCCCGAACGGACATCGCGGATTATCTCGGTCTTACGATCGAAACCGTCTCCCGTGTCTTCTCAAGGCTCAAGCAGAAAGGCGTCATCCGGTTGCCGACCCTGCGCAGCGTCGAGATCGTCAAATGGCAAATCCTTCAAGATATGGCGACCTGACCTTTTTGGCACTCGCTTTGGCGGTCTCGAGAGAATCTGTGTGGCAGCCGATAGCGGCCGCACCCTTCGGGGTGGATCTGGAACTGTCGGTGATTGATCGTGATGGCACCCATCCGCTCGTCTTTCCCTGCCGCCGTGTCCTGACTGGATGGATTAGGTCTGGGAGTCGCGAGAGGGTCGACCTGTCGCCGACGCATTGGCGTGCTTGGCACGACCGCGCCAGGACTCCGAATCTTCCAACTCCGCAATGAGCCGGACCTTGCGGCTTTCTTTTGCCGATAGCCAAGGGTCCTCGACGTATCGCCATTGCGCTTTGCGATCGATCAAGAGATCGGCGATCGCGAGGGTCTATGGAAGGTAATGAACATTCCGACTGCCCCTTTTTCATCGATCACCGGCCTGGCTGAGGCCGAGGTTAGCGCCAGGCTTAGAGCCGAAGGCTTCAACGAATTGCCTAGGTCTGATTATCGGACACCGATTCGGATCTTGCTAGATGTCCTGCGCGAGCCGATGCTGGCGCTTCTCCTGGGAGGGGGCGCCATCTACCTCCTCCTTGGTGACCTGCAGGAGGCACTGATCCTGCTTCTCTTCGCGGGATTGTCGGTGGCAATCACCGTGGTGCAGGAGACGCGCACCGAGCGCGTGTTGGAGGCGTTGCGTGATCTGACCAGCCCCCGGGCTCTGGTCATCCGGGACGGAAGAAGGTTGCGCATTGCCGGGAGAGAGGTCGTGCGCGGCGATATCATCGTCCTCAGTGAGGGCGACCGGGTTCCCGCTGATGCGCGCCTGCTGGAAAGCCACAGTCTTCAGGTGGACGAGTCGCTGCTCACCGGGGAATCGGTCCCGGTTCACAAGCTCGTGGTGGTGAGTTTCGAACAAGCAGGTCCGCCGCGGCCGGGCGGAACCGATCAGCCCTATGTCTATTCAGGGTCGCTGGTCGTCGGCGGCGGAGCGACGGCTGAGGTCATCGCAACCGGACCGCGAAGCGAGATCGGCCGGATCGGCCAGTCGCTCCACGAACTGAAAGCGGAACCACCCCGCCTTCAGGCCCAAACCCGCAGGCTGGTGCGCCTCGCGGCCGTGGCAGGTGGCCTCGTAAGCCTTCTGGCGATCGTCTTGTACGGTATGTTCCGCGGCGGGTGGCTGGATGCTTTCCTGGCCGGCATCACCATTGGCATGTCGATGCTGCCTGAGGAATTTCCGGTCGTATTGGCCGTCTTCATGGCGATGGGAGCATGGCGTATTTCGCGTGCCCGCGTGCTGACCCGCCGCGCGGCCGCGATCGAAGCACTCGGTTCTGCGACAGTACTCTGCACGGACAAGACCGGCACCCTCACCGAAAATCGGATGTCAGTGGAGGAGTTGCACAGCGCCGGCGGCGATACCTACCGGCTGCGGGAACACCCCGGTGCTCCGTTACCGGAAGGCTTCGACGAGTTGGGCATGACCGGCCTCCTGGCAAGCGAGCCCGAACCCTTCGACCCCATGGAAAAGGCCTTCCACCAGATGGCCCGCGACCGGATTGTTGGCGCTGCAACACTCTCGCGAGGGGACTGGAGGTTGCTGCGCAACTACGGGCTCAGGCCAGATCTCCTGGCCGTGACGCAGGTCTGGCAGCCGGAGGGCAATGATCGCCTCATCGTGGCGGCGAAGGGCGCGCCCGAAGCGATTGCTGGATTGTGTCGCCTCGATCCGCAGCAGCGAGAGGCGATCCGTGGATCCGTCGACCGGATGGCCGTCGACGGCCTGCGTGTACTCGGCGTTGCCCGTGCGTTCCATGCGCAGGGCGAATTGCCCAATTCCCCGCGGAGCTTCCACTTCGAGTTCCTCGGCCTGGTCGGTCTTGCCGATCCGCTCAGGCCGAGCGTACCGGCTGCTATTGCCCGATGCCGCTCGGCCGGCATTCGCGTCATCATGATCACCGGAGACTATCCGGTCACGGCGGTAGCCATCGCCCGTCAAGCGGGCATCGAAGGCGAAGACGTGCTTGCCGGCAGCGAGCTTGCGAAGCTCGATGAAGCTCAGCTCGTTGCTCGCCTGAAAAGCCTGAATGTGTTCGCCAGGATCATGCCGGAGCAGAAGCTGCGCATCGTGCAGGCCCTCAAGGCTGGCGGCGACATCGTTGCGATGACTGGCGACGGCGTCAACGACGCGCCATCGCTGAAGGCAGCGCATATCGGAGTGGCTATGGGCGGGCGTGGCACCGACGTCGCCCGTGAGGCCTCTTCCATCGTGCTCCTGGACGACGATTTCGGTTCGATCGTCGAGGCCGTGAGGCTCGGTCGGCGCATTTACGACAACCTGCGCAAGGCGATGGGCTTCATTTTCGCCGTACATGTGCCGATCGCCGGCCTCGCGCTGCTGCCGCTGGCCTTCGGCCTGCCAATCATTTTCAGTCCCGTCCATATCGCCTTCCTAGAGATGATCATCGACCCGGTATGCTCTCTGGTCTTCGAGGCGGAGACGGAAGAGAAGGATGTCATGGACCGTCCCCCGCGCGAGCCGGACGAACCGCTGTTTTCATGGTCGCTGATCGGATGGAGCCTGCTGCAGGGCGGGCTCGTCTTCATGCTGGTGGCAACCATCTACCTTCTTGCGCTGCGCAACGGCCTGCCGCCGAACGAGGTGCGAGTGTTGTCCTTCTTCTCGCTGGTGCTGGCGATCGTCAGCCTGATCCTGGTCAATCGTTCGTTCAGTTCCTCCCTTATCGCAGCGTTGCATCGCCCCAACCCGGCACTTCGGTGGATATTGCTCTTGGTCGGAGCGATTATGGCGGCGAGCCTGCTCGTGCCTCGGCTCAGCGAATTGTTCCACTTCGGTGCGCTGCATCGGGACGATCTCGCGTTGGCATTCGGCGTGGGGGTGGCGGTGCTCATCCTGCTCGAACTGGCGAAGCCGCTTTGGCGCAAGTCCCTGCGTCTCTGAAGCCGCCAAGCGTTCGTTTTCTCCGGTTCAGCATAGCTGTTTTGACGCCGATCAAGGTCGATCACCCGGGACCGAGAGAAGCTGGCCCAGCGGTGCACGAACGCCGCGAGGAAACAGTGAGGTACAAGACCATGAATGACAGCACGCTCTGACAGGATATCATCGATGAACTCGACTTCGAGCCGAGCATCGATTCCGCCGATATCGGCGTCGCGGTGGAGAACGGAATCGTCACCTTGACGGGCCATGTCCCGACCTATGCCCAGAAGGTGACGGTCGAGGATGTCGTGCGCAGAGTGAAGGGTGTGAAGGGTATTGCCGAGGAGATCGAGGTTCGTCCCTTCGGCACCAACCGGACAGCGGACGACGAAATCGCCAAGCGCGCCGTCAACACGATCACCTGGAACACGTCCGTGCCGAACGGCGCCGTCCAGGTGAAAGTCCAACGCGGCTGGGTGACGCTTACCGGCAAGGTGGAATGGCAGTACCAGAAGACCGCTGCGGCCGACGCCGTAAGAATTCTTGCGGGCGTGGTCGGCGTCTCGAACCAGATCGAGATCAAGCCGCATGCATCGGCTTACGACGTCAAGAAGCGCATTCAGGACGCACTGAAGCGCAACGCCGAGATCGAGGCGCAAGCGATCAAGGTCAACGTTCTCGATGGAGGCAAGGTTACGCTGGAAGGCCGGGTTCATGCTTGGTCGGAGCGCAGCGCAGCCGAACGTGCGGCCTGGTCTGCTCCCGGTGTGATCACCGTCGAAGATCGGCTTACGATCGGATGACGATGCGCAAGATACGCACCAAAATCACGGGGTGGAAAGGCAGCCTTTCCACCCCGTGATTGCGAGGGGTGCCGCACAGTGGAGCTTGCAATGAAAGCGATGGTGCTCGAGCGGCTTGGGACGCCTCTGGTCCAGATCGATGGGCCGGATCCAGTGCCGGCGCCAGGTGAATTAAGACTGAAGATAGAAGCCTGTGCGGTCTGCCGGACCGACCTGCACGTGGTGGATGGCGACCTCGATCACCCCAAGCTGCCGCTGGTTCCCGGACATGAGATCGTCGGTATAGTCGATGCGGTGGGATCAGGCGTCGATCCTTCGCGGATCGGACAACGTGCCGGTGTCCCCTGGCTGGGCCATACCTGCGGCAATTGTATCTATTGCCAGACGAGCAGCGAAAACCTGTGCGACCATCCGCTCTTCACCGGCTACACGCGAGACGGCGGCTTCGCGACCCACGTCGTGGCCGATGCGGATTTCGCGTTCGAGCTCAGCAGCGAGGCCGATCCGGTCGCCTTGGCGCCGTTGCTGTGTGCCGGGCTGATCGGCTGGCGTTCGCTGAAGAAGGCGGGAACGGGAAAACGGATCGGTCTCTACGGTTTCGGCGCGGCGGCCCACATCATCGCGCAGGTTTGCATTTGGCAGGGCAGGGAAGTCTATGCTTTCACCCGGCCAGGGGACGTCGAGGCTCAACGCTTTGCACTTTCTCTCGGTGCGGCGTGGGCCGCCGCCTCGGATGTCCCACCCCTGGCCCCGCTGGATGCCGCCATCATTTTCGCGCCGGTTGGCGAACTTGTGCCTGCCGCCTTGCGTGCCGTGCGCAAGGGCGGACGAGTCGTCTGCGGTGGCATTCACATGAGCGACATTCCGGCGATGCCCTATTCCATTCTGTGGGAAGAACGCGAACTTGTCTCGGTCGCCAATCTGCCCCGCAACGATGCGGAGGAGTTTTTTCCGGTTGCCCGCGTCGCCGGGGTGCAGGTTCATTCCACCACTTATCCGCTCATCCGCGCCAACGAGGCGCTCTCGGACTTACGCGCAGGGCGATTGCAAGGAGCAGCGGTACTGGTCCCGTGAGCATGGCTGGCGCGCCGGTCGGCCACGCAGCACGAGTCAATCGGCAGCAGGCTCGGTCGCTATCCAGTCCACGATCAGCCGATATTGCACCTTGGTCTGCGAGTAGGTCCGGTAGAAGTCGAGCAGGTCCCCCATCGGTTCAACCAGGCGCTGGAATCCGGAGATGAACGCGACTACGATCCCCAGTGTTGTCTCGCCGTTGATCACGAGGTAGCCGCCAACAACAAGAACGCTGAGCGACCCTATCGAATTCGCGATATTGAGAATTGATTTCAGCCCGTATTTCAGCAGGTAGAGCGCGATCCTGTTGCGGAAAATCATCCCGACCACTTGCAAGGTGGTGTCGAGCATGTGTGCTTTGCTGGACTGACTGTCGACGGCTCTGTCGCCAAGCTCGCGAACCAGGGTCACCTGATGCTCGACCAGCGTATTGAGCTTCTTTTGCAGAAACCTAGCGAATACGACCTGCGGTACCAGCATAAACGAACTGAACACGGCGATCTGCGGCTGCACGTATACCATGTAGGAGAACACGGCAATAATCATGCTGATGTTAACGATGAACTCTGAGATGCTTGTCCCGACGAAGCCTCCGACCGCGTCGATCTCGTTGCCGATCACGTTGGCTGTCTGGTCACTTGCGAGGTTGAACCTCCCCAATCTGTTCGAAGCCACGACCGCCAACTGATCGCGGGCTGTCTTGACCGCGCTTTCGCCAACCCAGCCTTGGTAGACCATAAGCACGTATTTCAAGGTGGAGTACACGACGAGAGAAAGTAGATAGAGGCTACCCAACAGGATAAGCGCATGCAGGTCTCTGTTGCTGATGGCGTCGTCAACGATACGGCGCTGAAGCTCAATAGGAAGAAAGTTGAGAAGCGATACACAAACGGCGATCAAACCGACATAGAATTGATGAAGGCCGCTAGCGCTCCAGACAAACTCGCGCAGCGTTTGGTTGTTGCGGAGCGCCTCGGAGGACTTCAGCGGCTTCAGTTGTCGCACCGCCGCATCGAGAAGGTTCATGGGGGATAGTACCTAGCTTCCTCGCCTGCCAAGGTCGCGCATCCTGTCGATCCACTTCCCGCGTTTGGTGTCCGCGGCTCCCTCCACCATTCCAAAGAGGGTCTCCCGGACGGGACTGATGCCGACAAAGTTGAGGATGTTCCGGCGCATGCCAGCGATGCCATGGCCGAGGTACCAGAGCCGGTAGAAGAATGCCGGCATTCCCATGGTCACCACCACGCGGGCCGATTTTCCCTTGAGCAATGTCTTGGCAAAGCCACCCTTGCCAGGCTCGGGATAGGCAAACGCTACGCCCGGGCGCATCACCTGCTCCAGGAAGCCCTTGAGCAGAGCCGGCATGGTGCCGAGCCAGAGCGGGAACACAAAGACGATGTGCTCGGCATCCTTGATCGCGTTCGCCGCATGCTCGAGCGTAACCGGCACTGCACGCTGTCCAAACTCTTCCATTGTCCGTAGCAATGGAAAGTCGAGCGTGGCGACATCGATCATTCGCACGTCGTGGCCCGCCGAGCGAGCGCCCTCGGCATAAGCAGCCGCAAGCGCCCTACATAGTCGTTTTTGGTCGGGATCCGGGTGGCCAATGATGATGAGGATGCGACGCGCCATGATAGTTTCTCCCGTGACCGCGCCATGAGACGGTTTTTCCCGGCACGTGCCTTGACGGCGGTCAAACGCCGCGTTTGCGCTTGGCGTGACGATGCTCGCGCGCAAAGAACCAGCGTTTCGTAACCTCCGATGCGGCGAGGTAGCCAACCGTGATAACCGCGAGCCCGGCCATGATCGGCAAGGGCAGCGGCGCGAAGCCGAACCAGTCGGCTCCCGGAAGATAGGGAATGGCGAAAGCCACAAGGGCGACCGCCAGCGTCAGCCAGGAGAGCAAGGTGCCAGGATGACTTTGCCAGAATGGCTTGTGGGTGCGCACGATCAGCACGATGGCAAGTTCGGTGATGAGGGATTCGACGAACCACGCCGTCTGGAAGACCTGCGCGGTCGCGCCGGCGAGCAGGACAAGGAAGCCGAAGGTGACGAAGTCAAAGGCCGAGCTGACAAGGCCGAAAGCAATCATGAAGCGACGAACGTAGCCGATATCCCAGCGATGCGGGGTCCGCACCTGATCGGCGTCAACGTTGTCGGTGGCGATCGCCAGCGAGGGAATATCCGACAGGAAGTTGTTGAGCAGGATCTGCGGGGCTAGCAGTGGCAGGAATGGCAGACCCAGCGAGGCTATCGCCATCGAGACCATGTTGCCGAAATTGGCGCTTGTCGTGATGGCAATATATTTCATCGTATTGGCGAATGTCCGGCGCCCGTCGTCGACCCCGCGGAGCAGCACATTCAGATCGCGCCGAAGCAGGACCATGTCGGCGGCCTCGCGCGCGACGTCCACGGCGCTGTCGACGGAGATGCCGATGTCGGCTTCGTGAAGGGCCGGCGCATCGTTAATGCCGTCGCCGAGATAGCCAACGACATGGCCGCGTCGCCGTAGCGCGGCGATGACGCGCTCCTTCTGGTTCGGGTCGATTTCGGCAAAGATGTCGGTGCGTGCGGCGCGCGCAAATAGCGCAGTCTTCGTCAGCTTCGCCAATTCCTCGCCGGTGAGAATATTGCGATGCGGCAAGCCGATAATCTCGGCCAGATGCCCGACGACATGACGGTTGTCGCCGGATATGACCTTCACCTTGATGCCCCGCTCGGCCATCGCCTTGAGCGTGTCGGCCATGCCTGGTTTGGGCGGGTCGAGAAACAGGAGGAAGCCGGCGAAAGCGAGCTCCGCTTCGTCCTCACGGCACCAGCTCTCGCGTCGCGGGCGCCGGCGCACCGCGAGGCCTAGCACGCGGAAGCCCTGCATGCTCCAGTCACGCACCTTGTTGTCGATGGCGTGCGCCTGGTCTGCGTCGAGCGGCTGTATGTCGCTCCCTGAGAGGACGGATGAGCAGGCCTCGACGATGTTCTGCACAGCGCCCTTGCAGATGAGCAGGTCTTCATCGGCAGCATCTTTGCGCCGAACGATCACGGAGAGCCGTTTGCGGATGAAATCGTAAGGCACCTCATCGGCCTTCTCGTAAGCGGATAGATCGTCGTCCGCCCTCCTGCTGGCCGCGATCCCTTCGTCAAGCGGATTTGCCATTCCGGATTGCAGGGTCGCGTTGAGCAGCGCCCATAGCCGGACCTGATCCGACTCCACCCCTTTGGCATCCAGGCAGCCATCGAGGCGGATCGTGCCTTCGGTCAGCGTTCCTGTCTTGTCGGTGCACAGGATGTCCATGCTGCCGAGATTCTCGATGGCGTCGAGCCGGCGCACGATGACGCCGCTTGCCGCCATGGCGCGGGCACCGCGAGCCAAGGTGACGCTTATGATGGCGGGCAGCAGTTCCGGCGTCAGGCCGACCGCCAGCGCCAGGGAAAACAGCAGCGAATCCACTGCTGGCCTTTCGAGCAGCAGATTGGCAAAGAAGACCAGGATCACGATGACCAGCATGATTTCGGTCATCAGATAGCCGAAGCGGCGGATGCCTCTGGCGAATTCGGTTTCCGGGATACTGCGGGCGATGGCGGCGGCAATGGTGGCGAACTCGGTCCGCTCGCCGGTTTGGACGACCGCCATGGTCGCAGTGCCGCTGCGCACGGACGTGCCCGTGAAGACAGCATTGCCGCGCTGCCCGATCTGCGCCTCCGGAGCGGAGACACCGGGACCCTTTATAACCGGGAACGTCTCCCCAGTGAGCGCCGCCTCGCTGACATTGAAGTCGCGCGCTTCGAGCAAAATGCCGTCAGCGGGGATGAGGTTTCCCGCCGAAAGCCTGACGATGTCACCGGGGACGAGCTCCTCCACCGCGACAGAGCTCTCCTTTCCGTCGCGCAGCGCAGTGGTCCTGCGCGCGATGCGTGCCGTCAGCGCTTCCATGGCACGGGAGGCGCCATATTCCTGCGTGAAGGAAAGCACGCAGCTCGCCAGGACGATGATGCCGATGATAACCGCTTCACTGCCTTCGCCGACAAAGACCGAGACCACTGCCGCGAACATGAGGATCAGGACGAGCGGGCTGCGGAATTGTTGCGCAAAAGCCGCCAACGCCGTCGCACCGCCCTTGCGGCCGATGGCGTTGGGACCGGTATCGCGCAACCGGGCTTCCGTTTCGGTTGAAGACAGGCCCCTCGGTTGCGTCTGTAACCGAGACAAAAGCTCGTCCGCGGGAACGGACCAATAGGCCGGCTCCTCGGGTGCTAGTGTCTGCAAAGCTTGCGGCTGCATAGGCTCAGTCCGATCCGTCGCGCTGGAGGCTCGTCCATCGGTGCTGCCGACCGATCGTGACAAGTCGACGACTCCTCGTCAGCTCGACATGAAGCGATTGAGCCGGCTTTCATCCAGCAATGAGCGGGTCACGCCACCGAATACCCACTCCCTCAGACGGCTGTGCCCGTAGGCACCTGACACCACGAGATCGGCGTTGCTGGCGTCGATGAAATTGAACAATTCGATATACTCGTCCGGACCTTCGATCAGTTTCGGCGCGGCTTTGATGCCATGCGCAGCGAGGAAAGCGACGACATCGTTCAGGCCATCCCGAATCCATTGATCGGCCTCGGCGTTGACGGACACGACCGTAACCTCTTCCGCCCCGAAGATCAGAGGCACCGCGTCGGCGACGGCGCGTCGTGCTTCACGCGTGTCTTTCCAAGCCACGATGACCTTTTCTGTCCATATGCGCTCGACCTTGTCGCCAACCACGAAAACCGGGCGGCCGGCACGCAGAACCACACCGGCCGGGTCGGCGACCCGATAGGAATCTCCAGTGGCGGCGCCCTTGGAAGCGGCCATGACGATGAGATCGGCCGATCGGCTTGCTTCGACCACCGCAGGTGTTGGACTGGACAGGTTTTCGCGCCATTCGGCTTTCACCTCTCCCGCCGCCAGCCGGTCGAATTCGGCATGGACTTCTTTGAACCTCTTTTCGATGTCATCCCGCATCTGCCGCCATGCTTCCGCGGCGAGTGCTCCACCTTCCGGCCCTGCCATGATCAGCGGCGCATCGGCCGCGCAATGGCCGATCAGTTTCGCTTCGTGCCGTCGCGCAAGATCGATCGCCGCCTTCACGATTGGGACCATCGGTCCGTCGATATCAATGTTTACGAGGATGGATTTGTAGCTCACAGCGGATCTCCCTGAGGCATTGGTTGCTTCAGGAACTTTAGGCGGCGCCGGAACCGTAGCATTGACGTTGGTCAAACCTGTTCGACGCGCGATGCGCTGGCATCTGAGATGGTTTCTCATGGCGGCGATGCGATGATCGACCACATGGGTAGGGGTGCAAGGGTCTCGAGGCTTGTTGCATTGCCGCCTCGGGAAAGTCGATCTGCGATGCTTCATTTGATGCGGGTCAATTACTTTTCATTAGCGGGCAGGCAATCTTCGCTGGTCTTTTCGGCTCGGCGTTATGGGAGGTTTCCAATGACTCGGCTCGTCACCACCACCGCACTGGCATTTGCAATAAGCGTATCGGCGCTGTTGCCGTCCTTGGCACAGCCTGCGGGCGGACGAGGGATGATGGGTGGCGGATGTCCCACAATGGGGATGATGGGGTATGGCATGATGGGCCGCGGTGGTTGGAGCGACGATGGTTTCGGCCGCGGCATGATGAGGGGCCAACCCAGGATGGGCGCCATGGTTGACGGACGCTTGGCCTATTTGAAGGTCGAACTCGGCATCACGGACGCCCAGACAAATGCGTGGGACGTCTATGCCGCTGCCGTAAGAGCGCGCGTCGACCTCATGCAGGACATGCATTCGAAAATGTTCGAGACCATGCAGAATGGGTCCGCAGTCGAGCGGATGGATGCGCGTATCGCGGGCATGGAAAAAATGCTGGACACTTTGAAGGCACTGAAACCCGCTACGGAAGAATTGTATGCGGTTCTGACCGGCGAGCAGAAAAAAGTGGCGGACGATCTGATCGGAGCGGACTGCGGCGCCATGTGATGCACGCCTTCCGGCGGTTGGGCTCATTGCAAGCAGATCGACTTCCGCAGAGGGGGCGACTGTCTGTTGAGGTTTCTTTGTGTCAGCTTGTATCGGGGCATCTTTCAATCGACGCGAGAGGCTGCACCCATTGTCGGGATTGATCGAGTTGTTGAAGCTGAAGCGGATAGGGATCGATACCGACAACGAGAGCATCGCCTATGTCGACAGGCACTGCCCGATATTCAGGCCTGACCAGCACCGGGCGCTGAAGAAGGTGAGCATCACCGGTGAAGGAGGTCGCGAAATTCTCGGCTCGCTCGCCATAGCCGACGACAAGGGCATCGTGGCGCATGACGAGTTGGGGCTCTCTGAGAAGGGATTCGCCAGCCTCGGCCTTCCGGAAGGCTCTCCCGTCGCGATCGCACCGGCGATTCCTCCCCGAAGCCTCGAAAGCGTGCGCGCCAAGATCAGGGGCGAAACGCTCTCATCTGACGATATCCGCAACATCGTCGTCGATATCGCCCACCGCAGATACAGCGAAATGGAACTGGCAGCCTTCATGATCGGGTCTGCGAGTTTCCTGACCACGGACGAGTTGTTGGCTCTCACAGAGGCAATGATCGAAGTCGGCAGCCGGATCGACTGGCACCAGCGGATGGTCGTCGACAAGCACTGCATCGGCGGGATACCCGGGAACCGCACCTCGATGATCGTCGTCCCGATCGTGGCGGCTTACGGCCTGACAATTCCCAAGACATCCTCTCGATCGATCACATCTCCGGCCGGGACGGCGGACACGATGGAGGTGCTGGCACGCGTCGACCTTTCGGTCGAGGAAATGCGGCATGTCGTGACCGCTTGTGGCGGCTGCATCGTCTGGGGCGGCAGCGTCAACCTCTCGCCAGCCGATGACATCATGATCTCAGTGCAGCGTCCGCTTGGAATAGATACGCGTGAGCAGATGGTGGCGTCCATTCTCTCGAAAAAAGTGGCAGCTGGGTCAACGCATCTCGTCGTCGACATTCCGGTCGGACCATCCGCCAAAGTGCGGGGGGCAGGAGGACGCGGTGCGCCTGCGCAAGCTTTTTGAGTTCGTCGGTGACAAGCTTGGACTTCATATCGACGTCGCGGTCACCTCGGCAAACGAGCCGATCGGACGAGGCATAGGGCCTGTGCTCGAGGCGCGCGACGTGATGGCCGTTTTGCGTTGCGAATCTGGAGCGCCCGCGGATTTGCGCGAGAAGTCGCTTCAGCTTGCCGCGCGCATCATCGAACTCGATCCGGCCTGCCGGGGTGGGACCGGCTACGCACGTGCAAGGGAGTTGCTGGATACCGGATCGGCGTTGCGCACAATGGAAAGGATCATAGCGCTACAAGGCCCGCCGCCGATGGACGTTCGCCTTGGTGATCTAACCCAGAATATCCTGGCGCCGGCGACTGGGACAGTGAAAGACATGGACTGCTATCGCCTGGCGCGGATCGCCCGACTGGCCGGGGCTCCTCTTGATCGCGGTGCCGGAATCGACCTGCTTCGCAAGACAGGCGATCATGTCGAAAAGGGTGACGCCGTCTACCGGATACACGCGGTCCGGGCGGGCGATCTCGGGCTGGCGACCGAGGCGGCAGTCCGCAATGCCGGATTTGCCGTGGACTCGAGCAATCAAGCTCATAATCTCTGAATAATGGTCGCTTCAGTCCATTCTTTTGCCGATCACGAGGAACCGGCGCGGCGGCTGGCGACAGCACTGGATTCGCCTTGGCGTCCAATAAGCGTACGAAGATTTCCGGATGATGAAAGCCTGGTGCGGGTGGTGCCTCAGAAAGGTATGGCTGTCGTCTACTGTCCTCTCGATCATCCGAATGGAAGGCTGGTTGATCTTCTGCTGGCAGCCTCAGCACTGCACGACGCAGGTGCCTTGCCGGTCGTGCTGGTAGCGCCGTACCTGTGTTATATGAGGCAGGATGTGGCTTTCTATCCGGGGGAGGCGGTCAGCCAAAGGGTGACGGCACGGCTGCTCTCGGACGCCTTCGATCGGATTGTGACCGTGGATCCACATCTGCATCGCACTCATGACCTGACGACAGTCTTTAGCATCCCTGTCACGCAACTAAGCGCGGCAACGCTCCTAGGCGCTGCCATCGCGAGCGACAACCCCGAAGGCGAAGTGGTTCTTGTAGGCCCTGACGAGGAATCACGGCCTTGGGTTGAGGCGGCGGCAAGAACGGTGGCCTGCTCCTGTCTCGTAGGCCGCAAAGTCCGCAGCTCAGACCGTGATGTGCAGATCGAGATCGAGCGTGCCGACGCTGTGAAAGGCAAGATCGCGGTGCTCGTAGACGACGTCGTATCGACCGGCTCGACCGTTCGCAAAGCTACACGTCTGCTGCTTGATGCCGGAGCGGTCCGCGCCGACCTGTATGTCACACACATGCTGAGTTCCGATGAGGACACTGCTGCGCTACGTGCCTCCGGCATTGTCCGGATCGTTTCGACCGACAGTGTACCCCATCCTACGAATGTTGTGCGACTTGCGTCGCTGCTGGCGGGAGCGCTCGTGACCGAATAGCCTCAGTCGAGGAAAATGCCTTGGTTCTCAGTCCGGGCGGTTTAGTTTAACATGGAAGTGGTGTGCCACGCGCCGGGATAGGATGCGTCGAGCGATGGTTGGCCCTACCGAACGATCTGTGTGCCGCGGACGCCGGCCACGATCGCCGCGGCATCTTCGAGCCGACCGATCGCGGCGGTCTTCCCCGTCGATTTGACAAATTCGATCGCGGCCTCGACCTTCGGCCGCATCGAACCGACAGCGAAGTCCGCCGTCGACAAGTCGGAAATCGCAGCCTCTGTGAGTGCTCGTGCGCTGGGTGTGCCCCATCCAGCATAAACCGCGTCGACGTCGGTCAGCATCAGCAACATGTCTGCGCGAAGCTGTCTTGCCAGGAGCGACGAGGCGTGATCCTTGTCGATGACTGCTTCGATGCCTGCCAGGCTGCCATTGTCCAGCTCGACGACGGGTATTCCGCCACCGCCCGCGCAGATGACGATGACCCCGTGTCCGATCAGGAAAGCGAGCACGTCTGCTTCGATGATTTCTAGCGGCTTCGGCGAGGCGACGACGCGGAGCCATTTGTCGTTGTCCCGCGCGATCTGCCAGCCGCGCTCGGAAGTCAACCTGCGGGCCGTGACTTCGTCATATCCCGGACCGATCGGCTTGGTCGGATTGCCGAAAGCAGGATCCCGCGGGTCGACCTTGACCTGCGTCAGGAGCGTGGCAAAGAGCTGATCCTTTATGACATTGCCGAGCTCCTGCTGGAGCACGTAACCGATCATCCCAGCACTCTCTGCATCGAGCACGTCGAGCGGAAACGGCGCTTCCTGGGATGCTGCTGCCTGTAGCGCGAGCAGCCCCACCTGTGGGCCATTGCCGTGCGTGATCACCAGCGAATGGCCCATGCGGACAAGTTCGGCGATCGCCGAGGCGGCCTTTCTGATGTTGGCGCGCTGGTTGTCGGCCGTCATCGGCTCTCCCCGTTTGAGCAGGGCATTGCCGCCGAGCGCCATGACGATGCGCATCTCAATTGCCGATCGTGGCGACCAGGATGGCCTTGATCGCGTGCATGCGGTTTTCGGCCTGGTCGAAGACGATCGAAGCTTCGGACTCGAAAACGGCATCCTCGACTTCCATGCAGTCGATGCCGAATGCATGGGCGATTTCGGCGCCCACTGCGGTCTCAGCATCGTGGAACGCCGGCAGGCAGTGCATGAATTTGGTATAGGGGTTCCCGGTCGCGGCCATCAACTCGCCTGTTACGCGATACGGCGTCAGCAGCTTTATGCGCTCGCCCCAACCGCTCTCGTCCTCTCCCATGGACAGCCACACGTCGGTATAGATGAAATCGGCTCCCTCGACACACGCCTTGACATCTTCATCGAGTCGGAACCGCCCCCGGCTTCGTTCAGCCAGCCCTTTGACATGGGCGCAGAAACGCTCGTCGGGCCACAGCGTTCGGGGAGAAGCGATGCGCATATCCATGCCGAGCTTGGCTGCACCTATGGCCAGCGACTGGGCAACATTGTCCCGGCCCTCGCCGACGAAGGCTACGGTCATGTCCGAGAGATGCTTGTGGGTGAATTCGCGCATCGTCATGAAGTCGGCAAATATCTGGGTCGGATGCGCTTCGTCGGTCAGCCCATTGTAGATGGGCACGCCGGCATAAGCCGCCAGCAACTCGATCTGATGCTGGCTGAAGCCCCTGTATTCGATGGCATCGTACATGCGGCCAAGGACACGCGCTGTGTCCTTCATCGATTCCTTATGTCCGATATGGCTGCCCGACGGGCCGATATACGTGACGTGTGCGCCCTGGTCATAGGCAGCGACCTCGAATCCGGAACGGGTGCGCGTGGAATCCTTTTCGAAGATCAGGGCGATGTTCTTGCGGGTCAACCGGGGCACTTCCGTGCCGGACTGCTTGGCCGCCTTCAAGTCGGCGGCAAGGCGCAGCAGATAGCGAATCTCGGCGCCGGAGAAATCGTCCAGCGTCAGCACGTTACGCCCATGCAGGTTGACTGGCATATCAGGGTCCTCTCAGATCGAATCGCGCGCAATCGGGCACGTCATGCAATTGCCTCCGCCGCGGCCGCGGCTCAATTCCGCGCCTTCGAAGGTGATGACCTCGACACCGGCGCGGCGAAGCAGCGTGTTGGTGTAGACGTTGCGGTCGTAGCCGATGACAACGCCCGACTCGACGGCGATGACGTTGTTGCCGTCGTCCCACTGTTCACGCTCGGACTCATAAGCGTCACCACCGGTGGCGACGACGCGTAGTGTTTTAATCCCGAGTGCCTCTCTCACAACCTCAACGAATGGTTTCGTCTCCTCGATCACGTCGACGGCCGCCTCGCCCTCGCCGGGTCGCAGCGAAAACGTGCGCAGCCGTTCGATCACAGGGGGATACATCGTCGCCAGATCGCGGTCGCAGAACGTGAAGATTGTATCGAGATGCATGAAGGACCGATCACGCGGCATCAGCGCCGCGATCACGCGGGTCGCTTCGCCGGCTGCGAACAGGCTGCGCGCCAGACCGCCAACCGCCTGGGGTGTGGTGCGCTCGCCCATGCCGACCAGGACCACACCGCCGCCAACCGGCATGACATCGCCGCCCTCCAGGCTGACGCCGGGTCCGGGATTGTCGGGCGACACGAAGGGAAGACCTGCTTCGCTGAAGCGGGGGTGGAAGCGGTAGACTGCTTCCACGTTCGCGGCCTCTGGTTTGCGTGCCGACCAGAACATCGCGTTGACTGACACTGAGCGGTATATCCAGCATGAACTGTCACGGGTGAAGAGCTGGTTGGGCAGCGGCGGCAGAACGAAATCCTGCGGCAGCAGTGTCTTGCCGGTCAGGCCGGCGGGTTCGAAGGGCAGTTCGGCACGCGCAATGCCACCCACAAGCAGCGATGAAAGCTGGTCGGCGGGCATCGCGTCGAGCCAGCCGCGCACCTCCCCCACCATGTCATAACCCACAACCGAGGCGTCGACCCGCCGGTCGAGCAGCCAGTCGCGTGCCTCGGTGATCGCCACCGTCTCGGCCAGCAGTTCCCCGAACAGGTGCACGGTGACACCGCGCTCGCGTAGCGCATCGACAAAGATGTCGTGTTCCTGGCGCGCCCGCTTGACCCACAATACGTCGTCGAACAGCAGCGCCTTGCAATTGTCGGGAGTCAACCGGCGCAGGCTGAGATCGGGCCGGTGCACGATGACTTCGCGCAACCGGCCGGTTTCGGAATGAACACCGAGTGCAGCCATGACAGACCCTTTCGCGAGGCTGGGCGGGATCAAAGCGCGCTCACCGCCCCGGTCCACATCTCGTAGGCGGCGTAGAGTGCAACCGCGACCAGGGCTGCAGCGAGGATGGCTTCAACGGGATGGAAGATGCGTGCGCGATTTTCGCGCCGCGCCCAGACGAAGAAGATGATGCCGGGCGCGTAGAGGATCGCGCACATGAACAGGTACGACAGCCCGGCGGCGTAGACGAGCCACAGGCCGTAGACCGTCGCCACCAGGCCGATGAGCATCGGACCGTTGCGATTCTCGCCGATCCCATAGCTTTCGCCGGTGATCGCAAGCTTGGCCGCGTAGGCGCCCGAGAAGATGTAGGGCACCAGGATCGCCGCGGAAGCAATGTAGAACAGCGCCTGATAGGTGCTCTGCGCAAACAGGGTGATGATAAGGAAAAGCTGTACGAGAAGATTGGTGATGATCAACGAGGTGGACGGCACGCCCCGCTCGTTCTCATGGCCGAAGAAAGCCGGCATGGTGCCGTCCTTGCCGGCGACATGCGGGACTTCGGCGGCGAGCAAGGTCCAACTCAGGAATGCGCCGATCACAGACATGACCAGCGCCAGGTTGATCAGGATAGCACCCCACGGCCCGACGACGGCCTCGAGCACGCCCGCCATCGACGGGTTCTTCAGCCCGCCAATTCCGGCTGGCTGATGATGCCGAGCGACAGCAGCGAGACTAGTGCGTAAAGCGCAAGGCAGGTGAAGAAGCCAAGAACGGTCGCGGTAGCGATATCCTTGCGCCGCTCTGCACGGGCCGAGAATACGCTGGCGCCCTCTATACCGATGAAGACCCAAAGCGTCACCAGCATGGTGCTCTTCACCTGGTCCATGACAGACCCAAGGCTGGCATTGCCGAGACCGCTGAAGTCGGCGTTGAAGATGTCGATCCTGAAAGCCACGGCGACGATGCCAATGAACAGCACGATGGGAGCGATCTTGGCGACGGTCACGATCAGATTGACGAGCGCCGCTTGCCGCACGCCGGCCATGATAAGGAAGTGGATTGCCCAGAGCAGAACCGACGCGCCGATCACGGCTTGCCAGGTGTTTCCATCCCCAAAAGCCGGGAAGAAATAGGAAAGCGCGCTGAACACGATGACCGCGTAGGAGACATTGCCGACCCACGCGCTGATCCAGTAGCCCCAGGCGCTGTTCAAGCCTACGAACGGTCCGAAGCCAGCTTTGGCATAGGCATAGGGTCCAGCGTCGAGTTCCGGCTTGCGGGTCGCAAGTGACTGATAGACAAACACCAGCGCCAGCATGCCGACGGCGGTGATGCCCCAGCCTATCAAAATGGCCAGCGGCCCGGCCCCCGCGGCCATGTTTTGTGGCAGGCTGAATACTCCCGAGCCGACCATCGAGCCGATGACAAGGGCTGTCAGCGCTCCAAGACGCAACCTGGTTTCTCCTGCGGTAGAGGCGGAGTTCGCGGATGCGGAAGAGATATCTGTTGCGGCCATGATGCAGCTCCCAGAGGTCTGGTTATCTGCTCAGAGACTGCGCCGGATCCGACGATGCGGCTTTGATGCGCGTCAAATGACTTGCGCACGCGCGTGCGCCCGGAAACCTCCGGTCAAGGCATGCGCGAGGCGATGTGAATGATCTCTCCATCGACCGAAAAAGAGCCATACCCGCGATGGTGGGTCGTCTTCGCATCGGCCCGATTTGAATCGACCCAGGCCTTCGTCACTTCAAGGATGAATAGGCAATACTTGTTCACCATGCGGGTATCGATCACGCGGCACTCCAGGTTGGCGAAGCATTCTGATATCAGCGGCGCCTCGATCGTGCTGGCGGTTGCGGCCGTCAGACCGAAGGCGGCAAATTTCTGGACATCCCTGCCGGAGCAATTGCCGACCTTCACCACTTTCTCCGCCAGTTCCACCCCTGGAATGGCGATCGCGCACTCTTTCGTGGCACGCAGCGCGGCAAAGCTGAAATCGCCGCTCGAAACGATGCAGGCGATCAGCGGCGGGGTGAACTAGACCATCGTGTGCGATGACATGTCATGACATTTGACCCGCGCTTTCCCTGTGTGGTGAGCAGCACGACCGGATCTGGTTCGATCAGTTGGTAGACCTTCGCAAGCGGCAGTTGTTTCATCGACTCATTCTCCCGACGTCTTGGCCAGGTTGGCCGTCCGCATCGCCGGGTCATTGACCGGCGTCAAAGCCGGCCGACCCGGATGCGGGCAAGGTCATGAGCGAAACGTGCACTCGACAGGAGAATGATGATGAAAGCTCTCGTCTATGAAGGACCGGGCAAGAAGTCGCTGCAGGAACGGCCTGTTCCGGCGATTTCAGTGCCCACGGATGCAATCGTGAAGGTCACGAACACGACGATCTGCGGCACGGATCTGCACATCTTGAAAGGCGACGTGCCGACTTGCACGCCTGGCCGCGTTCTCGGCCACGAAGGCGTCGGCATAGTCGAAGAGACGGGCGCAGGGGTGACCCAGTTCAAAAAGGGCGACCGCGTGTTGATTTCCTGCATCTCGTCCTGCGGCAAATGCGAATATTGCCGGCGCGGCATGTATTCGCACTGCGCGACGGGCGGCTGGATCCTTGGCAACACGATCGACGGGACGCAGGCCGAATATGTGCGCATCCCGCATGCCGATACGAGCCTCTATCATATTCCCGAGGGCGCGGACGAGGAGGCGCTGGTCATGCTCAGCGACATCCTGCCGACCGGTTTCGAATGCGGCGTGCTGAACGGCAAGGTGCAGCCGGGCGGCACGGTTGCGATCGTCGGCTCAGGGCCGATCGGGCTTGCGGCTTTGCTGACGGCGCAATTCTATTCCCCAGCTGAAATCATAATGGTGGATCTCGACGAGAACCGTTTGGAAGTGGCGAAAAGCTTCGGCGCCACGCAGACGGTCAAGGCCGGCGGCGAAGGGGCGAAGCGGCAAATCCTCGATCTGACGGGAGGCAAGGGCGTCGATACGGCGATCGAGGCGGTTGGAATTCCCGCAACGTTCGAACTTTGCCAGGAAATCGTCGCAGCGGGCGGCACCATCGCGAATGTCGGCGTGCACGGCGTCAAGGCCGACTTGCACTTGGAAAGGCTGTGGTCGCACAATATTTCGATAACGACGCGGCTTGTGGACACGGTGACGACGCCAATGTTGCTCAAGACCGTGCAAGCGCACAAGATCGATCCGAAAAAGCTGATCACGCACCGCTTCGATCTCAGCCAGGTCCTTGACGCCTACGATACGTTCTCGCGCGCTGCGAATACGAAGGCATTGAAGGTGATTATCGAAGTCGGCAAGTCAGGAGCCACCAAGACTGACGACTGGAGTCGCGACCTCGTGACACGAACCGGGCTGACACTCCATGTGCGGCCTTCGGCGCCGGATGACGAGGCGCTGCTGGCCGAGTTCTTCAGGCATGTGACGCCGGCCGACCTGCGCTTCCGCTTCCTTGGCGGCGTTCGCGAGGTCAGCCACGATCGCCTCGTCGCCATGACCCACGTCGATCACAGGCTCACCGAGAATTTTCTTGCCTTTGCGGACGGCGCAAAAGCGGTCGTTGCCACGGCCATGGTCGCTTGCGACGCATCCATGACGAAAGCGGAGGTCGCCATCTCCGTTCACGGCGATTACAAGCACCAGGGCGTCGCGTGGGAGCTGCTGCGCCACATTGCGCGCTACGCGTCGGCACAAGGCGTGGAAGTCTTGGAATCGATCGAAAGCCGCGAAAATCACGATGCTATCGAACTTGAGCGGGAACAGGGTTTTGTCGCCATGACCTACCCCGACGATCCCACTTTGATACTCATTCGCAAGGAACTCTCCGGCAGCAAGTAACCCGGCCGCGCTGGGGGACGACAGCACCTGATTCAGGCGCTGTCGCGGCCGCTGCCGATGCGACGTGCCGATAGGCAAGAGCCTTGGCCGGGTCGATGTGCGGAAGCGCATTGATCCATAACGGCTCGAGAGGCGAGGATCAGCTTTTCTCATGCGGCGCGGATTGCGTCCTGTATCTCGGAGACCGCAAAACCTGTCAGGTTCTTCTCGATCTGCCCGGACAGCTTTTCGGAGAGAGCGCCATGAAAGTGGCGCCGCATCTCGCCCAGCGTGCGCGCGTCGGCAACAATCACCAGATGGTCAATCTGGCCAGAGAGAGCCTTTTCGTTCAGATAGCCGGCCACAGCGGCGGCGAAATTGTCCTCGCGCAGACGCGATCGATCAGGATTGGCGGTCGAGTTGCGGTGCCGCGCTCCGGAACCGATGTTGACCGGCTCGAGATCAGGGTCGGGTTCAGGCACGAGCCTGATCTCAGGCTCGTGGCCCTGGTTGCGAAACAGTCTCACATGCGCGCCATCCGCGACGGCGACGATCGTTCCATTGGCAAGGATCATTGATTGCTCTCCAAGAAAATACGACTAATGCCCCGTTGCGGTGCAAACCACTGGCACGGACCAACCGTGCGGTATCTAGGTCCGTTGGAGTTTTCTTCCCCGAGAATATATCCAGGGAATTTGGCAGCCGACCTCCGCTAATTGGACATGAAGCGGTTCGTCGACTCGTCTTTAAGCAAGCTGCGCGTTACGCCGCCGAAGATCCATTCCCGCAGACGATTGTGTCCGTAGCCACCGGAGACCATGAGGTCGGCCCCAACTTCGGTCGCGATCTCGGCAAGCGCCTCGCTCGCGTAACCGCGGCCCACGTCAACGACCTCTGAACGCGCCTTCGCGCCATGCTTCATGAGAAAGCGAACGATGTCGGCCGCGCTATCGCGGGCACCGTCCCGATCGTCCTCCTCGATGGTCGCCACCACGACCTGTCGGGCATCTGTGAGAAACGGCATCGCATCGACAACTGCGCGGCGAGCTTCGCGTGTGTCTTTCCAGGCGACGAGTATACTTTCGCCTTTGACGGGTCGTTGACCTTCCGCGGGAAAGAGAACCGGCCGGCCGGCTGAAAGGATCAACTCACCGGGGTCCACGGTGCGGAGACGACCGAAACCGGAGTTGCCGCAGCCGGCGATCAACAAGTCGGCCGATCGCGCATGCAACGCCAAATGTCGGGTTGGATCTCCAACTATCCCGCGCCAGGACGTGCGATTTTTGTCCTTTACGAGGTTGTCGAACTCAGACTTCAAGGCCTCTAGCCGCTCTTCAATATCTGCGACCTGCCTCTCCACCGTGTCTGTTGAAGCGGTGCCATCGACATCGCCGGGAATTAGTAGGTAAGGCTCGGCTGCGCAAAATGCGATCAAGTCTGCTTCGAAGCGTTGCGCGAGGTTCCAGGCGAAGGTCAGTCGTGGCGTAGCTCGCATGTCGATGTCGAGCTGAACCATAATTGTATTGTAGATCATCGCTTTCACCTCCCTTTCATCGAGACAGCATGACGCCTGGAGGCCTCGCGCCGCCTTGACGCTGGTCAAAAAGCTCCTTCGTGAGCGAATGGCCCGCGGATTTGACCGGGATCAATGCTTCAAACAGCGCATCAGCGAAAATGCTGGCAAGTCCGTCACCAGTTTGCCCTAGGAGAATGTCATGCCTTCAAGCCGCGTATCTTCGCCGACGACCACGCCGCCCCTGCCTTTCATGGCCGCGAACCAGAAGCTGTTTCAGGCTGGGGCGCGCCTCCAGGCATACGCAGTAAGAGCTGCAATGCGCTACCACATCGAAACGCTGTCCTTCCTCAAGCGTCGTTGTGAAGCCGATGCCAAGCTCATGGACGACCTGGCGGACAGCCAGGAATTCAACGACGCCTTCGACGTTGTGAGCAATTTCGTCCAGAATGCCGCAGCCGAATACACCACGGAGGTGTCCAAACTCGCGTCCATCGGCTCAAGGCTCGCTTCCGAAACCGCGAAGTCCACGCGCAATGAGGCACGGGACATGATCGAGGACCTTGCTGCCGCCACAGCGGCGTAACCCTTTTGGATCCAGCCAGTGATGGAAACGCGGAGAAGGCGTGCGGCAAGGATTTGCGCCACGGATGTGGATCCTGGGGCCGAGCCAGCGCCTCGGGAATTGCCGGCAATTGCTGCCGCCACTTCGTCGGGAGAAGTGTTCCGCGATGTCGACAGGCTGTTCCATGCGTGGATGGCCGCTGGCACGTTCGGGATCTCTCCCATCAGTCTCTTCCAGGCATGGCAGGACTGGTTCCTGCATCTTGCCATCTCGCCCGGCAAGCAAAGAGAGGTTCAGATCAAGGCGATTGAGAAGACGGTCCGGCTCCAGCGCTTGCTTGCCGCCTGCGCGCTTGGGCCACGCCCCTGTATCTCGCCTTTGCCGCAGGACCGCCGGTTCGCCCACCCATCATGGCAGTCGTTTCCGTTCAACGCCGTTTACCAGTCCTTCCTGCTGTCGCAACAATGGTGGCACAACGCAACGACCGGGTTGCCGGGCGTAACGAGGAAACACGAGCAGCTGGTCGAATTCTACAGCCGCCAGATGCTCGACATGGTCTCGCCATCGAACTTGCCTGCTCTCAATCCGGAAGTCATCGACAAGACCCTGAACGAAGGCGGCCTCAATCTGTTGCGCGGCATGCAAAACCTGATCGACGACTTGGTGCGATTGGTCGAGGGTACGCGGCCGCCGGACACAGAAAGGTTCCGGCCGGGTATCGAAGTAGCCTCGACTCCCGGCGATGTGGTCTTTCGCAACGAGTTGATCGAACTCATCCGCTACAGGCCGATGACGGAAGCCGTAAAGCTAGAGCCGATCCTGATCGTTCCTGCCTGGATCATGAAATACTACATTCTCGACCTCTCGCCTGAAAACTCGCTTATCCGCCACCTCGTCGCGGAAGGCTTCACGGTCTTCTGCATCTCCTGGCGAAATCCGGGCCGCGAACAGGCTGACCTTGGTTTGGACGACTATCGCAGGCTCGGCATCATGGCCGCTCTCGATGTGGTCGAGCGTTCTACGGGAAGCAGCAGAATCCACGGCGTGGGATATTGCCTTGGCGGGACGCTGCTCTCCATCGCGTCCTCCGCTATGGCGCGGGACGGGGACACACGGCTGGCCAGCCTGTCGCTTTTCGCTGCGCTGGTCGATTTCGATGAACCTGGCGAACTTGGTCTGTTCATCGACGAGAGCCAGATAGCCCTGCTCGAGGATGTGATGTGGGTCGAAGGCACGCTCGACCAGCGCCGGATGGTCGGCGCCTTCCAGATGCTGAGGTCGCAGGACCTGCTATGGTCGAGAATGGTGCGCGAGTATCTGTTGGGGGAGCGGACGCCGCCGAACGATCTCATGGCCTGGAATGCTGATGCGACGCGCATGCCTTCTCGCATGCATTCCGAGTATTTGCGGCGGCTTTATCTCGGGAATGACCTGGCACAGGGACGTTTCGATGTGGGCGGTCATCCTGTCTCGGTCGAGGATCTAGACGTTCCTGTCTTTGCCGTCGGCACCGAGACCGATCACGTTGCGCCATGGCGCTCGGTCTTCAAGCTTACCCATTTGCTCGATACCGACCTGATGTTCGTGCTGACGAGCGGTGGCCATAACGCCGGAATTGTGTCGGAGCCGGGCCATGCGAGGCGATCGTATCGCCTGCTCGACCATCGCCGCGCATCGCACCATCCCGACCCTGACCGCTGGGCTGCCGACGCGCCCCGGGTGGACGGATCATGGTGGCCGGCATGGGTCCGATGGTTAAGGGACCATTCGGGTCGCGACGTGCCGGCATCACGCCGCCATTGCGAGATAAACAATCTCTACCCGGCGCCCGGAGTTTACGTGCTGCAGGAGTGACGTGGCGCAGGGGCTCGGCCGTTGTTTTGCGTCAGATCAATGCGCTGTCCTGCTTTCCCGCGCAGAAAGCCAGCAGTCCACCTGGGCGCCTTGACAATGATCAGATGTCTGCTGACCATCGCTTTACTCGCTGCGACGCCCTTGGCCAGAGCGGACGATCGGCAGATTGCCTATGGCTGGGATCTGGTCGAGGCGAACTGTTCACGCTGTCATGCCGTGACATTGAGCGACCGCAGCCCGCACGCGGACGCACCGGCTTTTCGTCTGCTTTCCCGACGCTGTCCCATCGAAGCGCTCGCGGAAGCCTTGGCGGAAGGCCTCTCAACCGGTCATCCCGATATGCCCGAATTTGTCGCTTCTCCGGCGCAGATCGACGCGATCCTCGCCTACATCCGGAGCATCAATCCATGACAGGTTCAGATGTAAAATCACCCAGCCCGATTCATGAGCCTTTCCGGTGCATACTTGTTGGCATTTCCTCGGAGGGTGAAGCCATAGCGACACCGGCTTTGAACCAGGCCATCGACCTTGCTCAGGCAGAAAAGGCAGCACTTTCGCTCTACGTCTTCGCCCCACGATTGCGCCAGCCTTTGCCAATGTCCGCGGCAGCCGCATCGACGTGGCTGGCGAAGGAATCCGAACGCCTCGAAAAGTTCACGTCGGAAGCAACCCGCCGCGCCTTGGACATTGTCGGCCAAGCGGGACTGGACGTCGTCAGCGAACATCCGCACTCGCCATTCGAATCGCGGTCGGGGCGCTTCGTGCAACTGGCGAGGGTCCACGATCTGACCATTCTGGACGCGGCCGATATTTCGGATACGTCACAGTGTACAAGTGTTGAAGACGTCCTGTTCGACAGCGGCCGGCCCTTGCTTCTGATACCGTCCCACGGCGGAATGGTCAGGCCACGCCGCATAGCAATCGCCTGGGATGGAAGCGCACGCGCGGCACGCACCGTGAAGGATGCCTTGCCGCTGTTAGCTTCCGCGGAAGCAGTCGTGGCGGTAACGGTGGAGGGCGAGAAGGATCTTTCTCGCATGGCCCCGGGGACCGACCTCGCCAGCTATCTTGCCCGCCATGGGGTCGAGTGCAAGCTCGCGACACTCGCCGCTCAGTCGAGAGACGCTGCCCAGCGTCTGAGACTATTCATCACCGACGAGGACATGGATATGATCGTCATGGGAGCCTTCGTACACTCACGCTTCCGGCAGGCGATCCTGGGAGGGTTCACCCAGTCCCTTCTCGACGAACCGCCGGTGCCATTGTTCATGGCGCACTGAGAGAAAAGCCCGGTCGGGCCGTCGTTTGAGGCAAACAAAGCGCCGCCGGCCAACGCACGCGATCATGAGTGGATAGGAGGAGAATATGAAGCTCGAAGTCTTCGTCCCGTTTGTCACCTATCCGGAATCCAATTCGGACGCGTTCGCGGCGCACGCTGCCTCGCTCGCTGCCCAGATTGATGCCAGGCTCCACGCCGTTGCCATCAATGCCGATATCCCGGACGTCTCCAACACGCTTTCAAAGTGGTTGCTCGACACGCCCGCTCTCATCCAGCAAGCGGAGTCCGCAAGTCGGCAGCGTGGCCAGCATCTGCTCGCCCTTCTCAAGAAAGAGGCCGATGACGAAGGCGTTGAGATTACGACGGCCACCGTCGCCGCACCGATCGCGATGCTGGGCGACGTCGCGGCGTCGCGGGCGAGATACTTCGATCTGAGTTTCGTTGGATGGGAGGCGAGCAATGCGACCTCGCGTATGACCGCTGAAGCCGTGATCTTCGGTTCGGGCCGTCCGACCGTCCTGCTGCCGGAATTGTCGGACATCGTCACGCTCGACCATGTCGCCATCGCGTGGGACGGTAGTCGCGTTGCGGCTCGCGCCGTGGCCGACGCCGGCTTCCTTCTGCGGCGCGTCTCGCGCATATCGGTCATCACCGTGCTCGACGAAAAGCCATTGGCGGAAAAGGACGCCGGCGAGCGGTTGGCCACTGCACTTCGCGAACGCGGCCTCAACGCTGAATCGGTTTCGGTCAAGGCGCAGGATTGCCCAATCGCGGAGACACTCCAGCAAACAGCGATCGAGAAAGGCGCCGGGTTGCTGGTGATGGGTGGCTATGGCCACTCGCGTATCCGCGATTTCGTCCTTGGCGGAGCTACCGAAGGGGTGTTGAACGACCTCTCGATGCCCGTTCTGCTCTCACACTAGGGCCCAAAATGGGCTTGGCCGCCGGCCGCCGCCCGCGTGAGCATCATGTTTTTATATTCGCGAGGTTGAGGGACGTGTTGACGATGCGCACATCGACGGGATTCGGTTCCAGTTCGAACCCGACCTCACGGCACATTTCAAGCATCCTGGTATTTTCTCGCAGGACAATACCTTCGATACGTTTCAGTCCGTCCTGGCGCGCAAAGTCGATGAGCCGATGCAGCGTTGCCCATCCGAGGCCGCGGCCTTTCAGGTCGCTGCGGACGAGAAGCGCATATTCGGCGGTCTCGTGCTCCGGATCACTCGACAGCCGCCCGACGCCGCACAGCGCGCCATCTCGACTATCCAGCGCCACGAAGGCCATATCCCTATCGTAGTCGAGCTGCGTCAGGCGAATGAGCAACTTGTCCGAGATGGGTTTGCCAGATCGGAAGAACCGAAGCCGAAGATCTTCTGCCGTGACCTTGCCGAGGAAAGCCGGATAAAGGGCCGCATCGCCTGGCCGGATCGGCCGGATGTGGTAGTTCCGGTCCCCGACCGCGACGTCCCTGGCCAACTCGGCAGGGTAGGGCCGGATGATCAGCGCCGGATTGGGACCAGGCTGCTCAACCACGTCGGGCTCGATCTCGATGCGAGCGTCGAGCGCGACCACGCCGTCCGGATCGGCCAGCAGCGGATTGATATCGGCGGCCACAATGCACGGGAAATCGGTAATCATCTGCGACAAGCCGCTAAGGGCGCGAATGATCGAGGCGCGATCCGCCGGCTTGCGATCGCGAAAGCCTGCCAATAGACGGCCGACGCGGGTTCCGTCGATCAGGTCTCCGGCCAGGACATCATCGAGTGGCGGCAGGGCGACGGCCGTATCGTTCATCACCTCGACGGCCACGCCTCCGGCGCCAAACAGGATAACTGGCCCGAAAAGCGGGTCGCGGCTGATGCCCAAGATCAGCTCAATCGCGCTCTTGCGCTCGATCATCGGCTGTACTGCAAACCCGTCGACGGATGCAGTCGGGGCATGCTGTTGGAGGCGGCGCTTGATGGCTTGGGCGGCATCACCTGCGGCGGTGGCCGTCTCAATGTTCAGGACCACGCCGCCGACATCCGACTTGTGCGAAACTCCTTTCGACAAGAGCTTGACGGCAACCTTTCCTGAAGCCCTCAGCAGGCCAATGGATGCTCGCTCGACCTCTTCGGCGGTTCGGGCCACGAGGGTCTCCGGCACCGGGATCCCGTAGGCTTTCGCCACGGCCTTGGCTTCCAGTTCGGTCAACATGCGCCGATGTTCCGACGCGACCTGCCGGAAGATCTGATGGACAGCCTCCCGATCGGCTGAGATCACCGCGGCTGCCGCAGGAACGCGCTGAAGGGCTTTCTGCGCCCGCGACCAATTCGTGAGGTAGGACACCGCTGTGGCAGCCGCGTCCGGTGTTTCGTAGGTGGTGATTCCTGCCGTCTGCAGCAGATGCCGCGCTTCACGCGCCGTTGCCTCGCCCAACCAGCATGAGAGCACGGGCTTGCCGTTGATCCGTCCTTCCCGCGCGAGCGCTGCAATGGCGGCTGCGGCATCCAACGAAGATGCTATTCCAGTCGGGCAGTTCATCACCAGCAGCACATCAACGGCCGGATCGGCGGCCACCGTTTCGACGGCTGCACGATAACGGTCGGGGGAAGCATCCCCGACGATGTCCACGGGATTGGCCCGCGACCAGTTTGCCGACATCGTTCGGTCGAGCACGGCCAAGCTCTGAGACGACAGGACGGCAAGCTCGATGCCAAAATCCATCAGCCGGTCGACGGCCAGAACGCCTGCCCCGCCACCGTTCGTGACGATGCCGACACGCGCGCGGTCCAGCGGCGCAAAACGGGCGAGGGTTTCGGTTGCATCGAACAACTCGGCAAGATCGTGGATCCGCAGGATGCCCGCACGGCGAAGCACCGCATCGACGGTCTCGTCTGCACCGGAAAGTGCTCCGGTGTGCGTGGCGGCCGCCTTCGCGGCCTCGGCATGTCGCCCCGGCTTGATGGCAATAACCGGCTTGACCCGTGCAGCTGCTCTTGCGGCGGACATGAACTTCCTGGGATCGGGGATCGATTCCAGGTAGAGTACTATCGCCCTCGTCTGACCGTCTGCGGCGAGCCTGTCGAGACAATCGCCCACGTCGACGTCTGCCATGTCGCCGAGAGAAACGATCTGTGAAAATCCGACGCCGTTGGCTGCCGCCCAGTCGATCAGCGACGCCGCGATGGCGCCCGACTGCGATAAGAGCGCGATATCGCCGGGCGCCGCGGCCATGTGGAAAAAGCCAGCATTGAGCTTGGCATGTGGCAAGATGAGCCCGAGGCAGTTCGGGCCAATGATGCGCAGGAGATGGGGCCGGGCCGCGTCGAGCATTCTCTGCCTGAGCCCGTTCGCCTTGGTGAGGCCCGCCGTGAGAACGACCGCCGCGCGCGTTCCCTTCTCTCCGAGTTCGCCGATCAGCGTAGGCACCGTGTCGGCCGGCGTCATGATCACTGCCAGGTCGGGGACGGACGGGAGCGCATTCACGGTGGCGTAACAGAGACGGCCCCTTAGCTCTCTGTATTTCGGGTTCACCGGCCAGACCTCTCCCTCGAACCCGCCCTTCAGAATATTGTCGAGAACGACGGATCCGACTGAGCCCTCCCTGCACGAGGCGCCGATCACGGTCACCGATCGCGGTTCGAAGGCATGATTGAGATTGCGGATGGTCACTGCCCACTCCCATGGTTGCGCGGAACTATTCTCTGCCCCGGCCGCTCCGGCGGCATTGATGGGCATCAAACAGCTTCAAGGCGAAGTGTTTGGATCGGGACTCGAACCGACAATCCATGAAGGACGTCCGATTCAAATTAGCAGCGGCAACCGGCGGCGCGAGGGCTATCGTCGCGGCCATGATCATTCTGTTCGGATCCCGAGCCTCGTAGCGGTGCAATCCCGGGAAAGCTCTTTGCTGTCCGCGTCGGCAAAGGCCTTGACATTGTAGATATGTCGATTAGTCTCGACATATGGAATCACAGAAAGCTATTCTCGCCTTGGCAGCACTCGCCCAAGCCACACGGCTAGACGTGTTCCGGCTGCTGATGGAGCATGAGCCCGACGGGTTGCCGGCGGGAGAGATCGCCCGGCATCTGGCGGTTCCGCACAACACCATGTCCACGCATCTCGCTGTCCTTAGCCGCGCCGGGCTGATCGAGGCCGAACGGCAGAGCCGGTCGATTATCTATCGGGCGAAGCTCGACGCGGTGCGCGACCTCACCGGCTTCCTCGTGAAGGATTGCTGCGGCGGCCATCCGGAGATTTGCGCGCCGTTGGTCGCCGAGCTTTCACCCTGTTGCACTCCGAAGAAGACCGCCGTCAGGGAGGCGGCGACCCATGAGTGATCAGATCTTCAACGTCCTGTTTCTCTGCACCGGCAATTCGGCCCGCTCGATCCTCGCAGAGGCAATCCTCAACCGGGAGGGACAGGGGCGGTTCAAAGCCTTCTCCGCCGGCTCGCACCCGAAGGGAGCGGTCCACCCCTACACGCTCCAACTTCTGAAGACGATGAACCACGACACATCGTTCGCCCGCTCGAAGGACTGGGAAGAGTTCGCCACGGCGGACGCGCCGAAGATGGATTTCGTGTTCACCGTCTGCGACGACGCCGCCAACGAGGCGTGCCCGGTCTGGCCAGGGCAGCCGATGACGGCGCACTGGGGCGTGCCCGACCCGGCTCCGGTCGAAGGAACCGAAGCCGAGAAGCATTTTGCCTTTGCCGACACATATAGGATGCTCGCGAACCGCATCTCGATCTTCATCAACCTGCCGATGACGTCGCTCGACAAGCTGGCCCTGCAGCGCCGGCTCGACGAGATCGGCCGCAACCTGCCCAAAGCGGGCTGAGGATCATGGCGTTCAACCTGTCGCGGCGCCTGGCGGCGGAGGCGCTTGGCACAGCGTTTCTGGTCGCAACCGTTGTCGGCTCCGGCATCATGGCCGACCGGCTGACGAACGACGTTGCCTTGGCGCTGCTCGGCAACACCTTACCAACCGGCGCGATCCTCGTGGTGCTGATCACGATACTCGGCCCGATCTCCGGCGCACACTTCAATCCGGCCGTGAAGCTCGTCTTTGCGCTCCGTCGCGAGATCGAGGCGAACGCAGCCCTTGCCTACGTCGCCGCGCAAGTGCTCGGCGGCATTGCTGGAACGCTGCTCGCGCACGCCATGTTCGAGCTGCCGCTCCTTCAGGCCTCGCAGACTATGCGGACTGGATCGGGCCAATGGATCGCCGAGGCCGTCGCGGCCTTCGGCCTCGTCTTCACGATCCTTGCGGGCCTGCGTTTCCGGCCGGAGGGCGTTCCCTGGCTGGTCGGGCTCTACATCACCGCCGCGTACTGGTTCACGGCCTCGACGTCCTTCGCCAATCCGGCAGTGGCGATCGCCCGCGCCTTCACCGACACCTTTGCAGGCATTCGCCCGATCGATGTGCCGGCATTCATTGCTGCCCAGCTTGTCGGTGCAATCATCGCCATGGCCGTGGCGGGCTGGCTTGCCGCCGAACCGAAGCCCAAGACCTCCGCCAACCTGGAACCGGAAGCAGCCCAATGACGATCGCGATCTACCACAATCCCGATTGCGGCACGTCCCGCAACACCCTCGCGATGATCCGCCAATCCGGCGAAGAGCCGGAAGTGATCGAGTACCTGAAGAACCCGCCTTCAAGGGCAAGGCTTGCGGAACTGATCGCGGCGCTAGGGCTCACGCCGCGCGAGTTGCTTCGCGAGAAGGGCACGGCCTATGCCGAACTCGGTCTTGGGGATCCGAAGTGGACGGACGACGAACTGATCGACTTCATGCTCGCGCATCCAATTCTGATCAATCGCCCCGTCGTCGTCACACCGCTCGGCACGAAGCTGTGCCGTCCGTCGGAGGTGGTGCTGGAGGTCCTGCCGAACCCGAACATCGGAACGTTCACGAAGGAGGATGGCGAAGTGGTTACGGCTCCACTGAGACGAGCATGACGGGGCAAACCGGCGGGTCGCTATTTCCATGATTGTCGAACTTTGCGCTGGACACAGGCGCCAAGCCGTGCAAGCTTATTTCGATGAATCTCGAACAAGCAGCAAAGCAACTCGAAGCCCTCGGCAACCCGATCCGCCTTCAGGTCTATCGGACCCTAGTGCGTGCGGGCGACAGCGGGCTGCCGGTCGGCCGTCTGCAAGAGCGTCTCCGCATCCCTGCCTCGACGCTCTCCCATCACCTGCAGCGGCTGATCGCGACCGGGCTGGTGACGCAGGAGCGCCGGGCCACTACGCTGATCTGCCGCGCCAACTATCCGGCAATGAATGGCCTCATCGGGTTCTTGGCCGACGAGTGCTGCGCCGATGCCGGTTGCGTCGCGAGCAGGGAGGAGGCTGCCGCGTGAGGGCCTCTCTTTTTTGTCCGTTATTTCGATGATCCCGGAAGGACCGAACATGCTGACACAAGCTATCGAATCTCTGCCCGTCGCGGTCATCGGCGGCGGGCCTGTCGGCCTTGCGGCCGCTGCTCATCTCGTTGAGCGCGGTCTGCCGGTGAAGCTCTACGAGGCCGGCTCGCAGGTTGGTGCAAACATCCGCGATTGGGGCCATGTGCGCGTGTTCACGCCATGGCGCTATTGCGTCGATGCGGCGTCGGTCAAACTGCTCGAACGTAAAGGCTGGACGTTGCCGCGCGCCGGCGTGTTCCCAACCGGCAGCGACCTTGTCCGCAATTATCTCGAACCGCTCGCTGCGACGCCCGAGCTCGCCGCCGTCATCGAGACGGACGTTCGCGTCACCGCGATCTCGCGGCTCGGCATGGACAAGGTGGTGAGCCACGGCCGGAACGAGCGGCCGTTCATGCTGGCGGTAAAGACAGCCACGGGCACGCGCCGCAACCTTGCGCGGGCCGTGATCGACGCCTCCGGCACTTGGTCTACGCCGAACCCGCTCGGCGCGAGCGGCCTGCTGGCCGATGGGGAACAAGAGTTTGCCGATCGCATCGCCTATGGCATTCCCGATGTGCTTGGTCGGCATCGTGACATCTATGCCAAGCGTACCACACTGGTTGTGGGCGCCGGACACTCGGCCGCAAATGCCTTGCTCGACCTGGTTCGGCTCTCGGATACCGATCCGGATACGAAGGCGACCTGGGTGACACGTAGCACCAACCTCGTGCGCATCTATGGCGGCGGAGACGCCGACCAGTTGCCGGCGCGCGGCGAACTCGGTGCGGACACGCGCGAGCTGGTCGAGAGTGGCCGCGTGCCCCTCATCGCCGGCTTCGCGATTCTCGCCATCCGCGAGGAAGGCGGTCGACTTATGGTAGATGGCGAGACGGCTGAAGGCCCCCGCACGATCGGCCCTGTCGACCGCATCGTCGCTGCGACCGGCCAGCGGCCGGACCTGTCGCTGACGCGGGAACTGCGTCTCGATCTCGATCCCTGGCTGGAAAGCACCAAGGCGCTTGGGCCGCTGATCGATCCGAATGAGCACTATTGCGGCTCGGTTCCGCCCCACGGCCACCGCGAACTCGCCCACCTCGAGCCGGGGTTCTACACGGTGGGCATCAAGAGCTACGGCCGCGCGCCGACTTTCCTCTTGCTAACCGGCTACGAACAGGTCCGCTCCGTTGCCGCCGCGCTCGCCGGCGACATGGTCACGGCCGACAAAGTTCAGCTAGTCCTTCCGGAGACAGGCGTTTGTGTCACTTCATTCGAGGTCGAGGGCGCTTCGGCCGAATGCTGCGGCGGTCCCGCGCCGGACAGGGCCGACGCCTGCTGTGTCGCCGATGCCGTGGCGAAGAATGAGGGCAAGACGGGATGCGGCTGCGGGGTTGCCGCGTGAGCGTCTCCACTTTGGACGCGACCTCGTCGACCTATCGGCCTCCAAGCTTTCTTGCCGTCATCCCCGTTCTTGGCGTCACGCAGATCCTCGCATGGGGCTCGTCCTACTATCTGCTCGCCGTCCTGGCACAGCCGATCGCCGGCGACACTGGGTGGCCGCTGGCATGGGTCGTGTGTGGGCTGTCTCTCGGGCTCCTGGTCGCCGGCGTCATCTCGCCGCGTGTCGGCGACAGCATCCAGAGGCTCGGCGGCCGGCTCGTGCTCGCAGCCAGCGCCGTCTTTCTGGCTCTCGGATTGATCGGCCTGGCGCTGTCGCCAAATCTCCCGCTATACATCGTCTCGTGGCTGGTGCTCGGCATTGGCATGGGCGCGGGCCTGTACGATGCGGCGTTCGCCACACTTGGCCGACTCTACGGAAAGCGGGCTCGCACCGCGATCGCAACCCTGACCCTATTCGGAGGCTTCGCCAGCACCGTCTGCTGGCCACTCTCGGCGCTGCTCGTATCCGAACTCGGCTGGCGCGGCGCATGTCTGGTCTATGCGGGAGTTCATCTCGCCGTGCTGCTCCCGCTGTACGTGTTCGCGCTGCCGAAGGAGCCGAAGCGACACATCTACGGCAGCGCACATACGAGGATCGAGCAAGGCGGCGGCACCGTCGATCGGCCGGTGCCCGAAGGGTCGCGCCTGCTGTTCGTGCTGATCGCGCTGGTCATTACTGTCAGCTCGATGATCTCCGCGTTGATCTCCGTCCATCTTCTGACGATTCTCCAGGCCCGCGATATAGCTCTCGCTGCCGCGGTCGCGCTCGGCGCGATCGTGGGACCAGCCCAGGTCGGAGCGCGTGCGATCGAGATGGCGATCAGCCGTTTCCATCACCCGATCTGGACGAAGTTCGCCTCGGTCGTCTTTGTTGCGACGGGCGTGGGACTGCTCTGGATAGGATTCCCGATCGTCGCGGCCTCGCTCGTATTCTACGGTGCAGGCATCGGCATCGAGTCGATCGCGCGCGGCACGCTGCCGCTGGCGGTTTTCGGCGAGGACCGGTACGCATCGATCATGGGCCGCATCGCCATGCCGAGCCTGATCATCCAAGCCGCGTCGCCATCACTAGGCGCATTTCTGATCGACGGATTTGGAGCAGACGGTGCGATCGCCGCACTCTTCGTCGTGGCTCTGCTGAACGTGTTGTTCGTGGCCGTCCTGTTCGTTCTGCTGCGGAGACGGGCCACGTAGTTTCCTGGCGCGCACCCGATCGGCTGCGCGACCCGCCTAGCTCACCACCGGCCGGGCGCTCGCATCGGCACCAAGCATCGCGTCACTGTCGGATTTCTCACTTGCTAGAGAAGTCGCATCCGTATCTTGCTTTCCTATGATCGGAATATCGGCTTTGCCGAGGAAAGCGCTACACCTACCGACGATCGCACGGCCAATCGTACTCCAATCGGCCGCTTCGCCCGCGCCGAATCGGGATTGGCGCGGACCGTCGAGCCCGGCAACGCCGCCGCTACTCGCCATCCTATCCGTTAGCCAGCATTTTTCCGGAGACAACGTGGAGACAAAGGCTTGGCAGAAAGCAATGTCTCCAACTCGGTGGCTCGGACGGTTGGATATAGGCTATTGATTTTTCTGAGAATTTTTGGTGCCGCTTGCGTGACTCGAACACGCGACCCCATCATTACGAATGATGTGCTCTACCGACTGAGCTAAAGCGGCGACAGGCCTCGGGAGCGACCCCGAACGGTGTGGGCCTGATAACCGCATTGCGCGGCAAATACAAGACGCCCTGCTGTCGAATTGCAGGGGATTGCAGGTCGCCTCCACGTCGGCGATGCGTGAAGAACAGAATCAGGGGATGCCGCGTCGGTCACAGTCAGCCGGCGCGGGGCGCGAAATGTTCAGCTTCCAGCTTGGCCGAAACTGCCGGAATTCGTGCGTGGACAGGTTTTCCAGAGCGCAGAGCCCTATTTGCGTCTGCGCCGCCGTTGCTTGCGACGCCGGCTGCGTTTAACGATCATCCGGGGTGGTTTGTGGGGAGTACGGTTTGGACCCGATCGAAAAAGCGATCCGCAGCGCCTTCGAAAAAGGCGACGCCGAGGACAGGACGTTTCGCGAGAACGTCTACCGCAAGGCGTTCGCGGCGCTGGACCGCGCTCTCCAGGCCAATCCGAACCTGACGGTCGAAGCGGCGATCAATCGCCGCAAGGTCCTGCAGGCCAAGATCGTCGAGATCGAGACGGAGTTCATTCCGGCGGCTCCGGCGATCGAGCCGGACCTGCCGGCGGATCCGCTTGCCGGCGCCTTCGAGGTGCGCATGGAGCCCGGCCTGGCTCCGCCGATCGCCATACCGGAAATAGCGCTGGACGCGGCCGATGGAGGGCGCGATCCGGGCGGTTTCGGCGATCTCGGCGCGTTCGACGTCCGCAGCGAGCTTGCGTCGCCGCAACCGGGCGCGGCGGACCGGCGTGAGCAGTCGGTCGCGCCAGATCCTGACGCCACGCGCTCGCGCGGCAGCCGCCGGCCGCTGGCGGTATTCTTCATCGTCGCCTCGCTGGCGGCCCTTCTCGGCATGGGTTTCCTGTTCGCCTTCCAGACGGGGCTGTTCAAGTCGCCCTCCGAACGCGACACGTCCGTGCACAACCCGCCGGCGACCGCCGAAGGCGAGGACTTCATTCCCGAGAACGAGGAGCCGCCGGTGCTTTCCAGCCAGCCCGGCGAGGATCGCGCCTGGGTCGGCATCTTCACGCCCGCCGACGCGACTTCGGTCAGCGCGCCTACGGACACGACCGCCGAGGCGAGGGAAGATGAGTCGGGAGCCTTCTTCCGCATCCGGTCGGGCGACTCCGGCTCGGCGATCGTCTTCGATGTCGGTCAGGGCGTCCTGGAGCAGATCGCCGGCAAGAAGGCGACGTTCGATATCGTCGCGCGCGCCGCCGAGGGCCAGGAAACCGAAATGGCCGTGGATTGCAATTTCGGCGAACTCGGCGACTGCGGGCGCAAGCGGTATGCGGTTGGCTATGAGAAGGCGGACTTCCTGTTCGAACTGACCTTGCCCGCGAAGCGCCCGGGCGCCGGCGGCACGATCGCCATCGTTTCGGACTTTGCCAACCAGGGCAAGGCGGTGGACATCTACGAGATCAAGGTGTCGGTCTCACCGTAAGCGCACGGCAGGCCGGATCGCTATCCGGTCGCCGCCAGCTTCGGCTTGTCGAGCAGCGCCTGCAGCGTCTCGATCCGGTCGGCTTCCGCAGTCGGCTTGTCCCAGCGCAGGCGCGAAATGCGCGGAAACCGCATGGCGACGCCGGATTTATGCCGTGTCGAGCGGTTCAGCCCCTCGAAGGCGATCTCCAACACCAGCCCGTTCCTGCGGTCGGCGCGTACCGAGCGCACCGGGCCGAAACGCTCGATCGTGTTGTCACGCACGTATTTGTCGATCTGTTTCAGTTCCTCGTCGGTGAAACCGAAATAGGCTTTTCCGACGGGCACAAGTTCCTCTCCGCCCTCCGGGCCGGCCCAGACGCCGAACGTGTAGTCGGAATAGAAACTGGAGCGTTTTCCGTGACCGCGCTGCGCGTACATCAGCACGGCGTCGACCGTGTAGGGGTCGCGTTTCCATTTGAACCAGGGGCCTTTCGGCCGACCGGCTACATAGGGCGAGGTTTTCTGCTTGATCATCACACCCTCGATCACCGGATGCGGCGGATGGCGGCGCATGCGGTCGAGGGCTGCCCAATCCGCAAAGCCGGTGATCGGCGACAGGTCGAAGCGCGCCGGATCGAGTTTTGCCGCGAAGATTTCCAGCCGGGCGCGGCGCTCGAGGAAGGGCAGGGCACGCAGATCGTCGGCTCCATCCTGCAACAGGTCGTAGCAGCGCATGAACACCGGAAAGCGCTCGCGCATCTTCGGCGACACGCTCTTGCGGTTCAGCCGCTGCTGCAGGTCGGAGAACGTGCCGGTGTGGTCCGGCGGGTGGCCGACAAGCAACTCGCCGTCGAGCGCGCCGTCGAAGGTCATGGCGTCCATCAGATCGGGAAAGGCGCCCGAAATATCGTCGCCGGTGCGCGAATAAAGTTTGCGCAAGCCGCCCTCCGACACCGCCTGCACGCGAATGCCGTCCCATTTCCATTCGGCGGCATAATCGGCCGGGTCGATCCTGGCAAGATCGCTGTCCTCGACCGCGTGCGACAGCATGACCGAGCGGAACAGCGCCCGCGCTGTCTTCTCCGGCCGGAGCGCCTTGCCTTCCAGCCAGGCGAACAGCGAGATGTAGGGCGGGTCGAGCCCGTGCCACACTTCCTCGATCTCGGCGATCTCGATCTTGCCGAGATCGGCCAGCGCCTGTTTGGCCAGCCGCGCCGACACGCCGATGCGCAGGCCGCCGGTGACCAGCTTGATGATGGCGTAGCGCGCCGAAATGCCCGCGGTGTCGAGCAGATGCGCCAGAACCGACGGTCCGTCCGAGCGACTGGCCGCCTGCAATGCGCCGACGACATCCGCGAGGCTGGGTGAACGGTTCGGCGTGCGATGCGCCTCCGCATCCGGCCAGACCAACGAGACGGTTTCGGCGAGATCCCCGACATAGTCGTAGGAATAGCCGAACAGAACTGGGTCCATGCGCTCTATGACCAGCGTGCGTAGCATCGCCGGCTTGACCGAAGCGATGTTGAGGTCGCCGGTGATGGCCGCCAGCGCAAAACCCCGGTCGGGATCGGGCGTGGCGGCAAAATAGTCGGTGAGCAGCTTGAGCTTGCCGTTGCGCGACGGCGTCAGGACAAGGCGGTCGAGGAGTTCGGCGAAAGCCTCCATCAATCCCCCTCGTCCTCGTAGCCGACCAGATGCAGCGGCCGCGCCGCGATACCGACAAGCTCGCACCAGCGCACCAGCGCTTCCTCCCGTCCGTGCGTCACCCATACTTCCGACGCGCCGGTCTCCAGGATTGTCTCGGTCAGCTCGTCCCAGTCCGAATGGTCGGAGATGATCAGCGGCAGCTCGACGCCGCGCTGTTTTGCGCGCTGGCGGATGCGCATCCAGCCTGAGGCGAAGCAGGAAATCGGCTCGGGAAAGCGCCGCGCCCAGCGGTCGACGAAAGCCGAAGGCGGGCCGATGACGATGGCGCCGGCGAAGTCGCCCTTGGCGCCCGTCTCCAGCGTCGCCGGCTGGAGGTCGCCGAGATCGATGCCGCGGCTCTGGTAGTAGCTACTGAGTTTGGCCAGCGCGCCGTGGATGTGGATCGGCTTTTCGAAACCGGCCTCGCGCAGCAGCTTCATCACGCGCTGTGCCTTGCCCAGCGCGTAGGCGCCGACGAGATGCGCGCTTTGGGGAAACTGTTTTACCGATTTGAGCAGCCGGCCGATCTCCTCGGTGTCCGGCGGATGGCGGAAAACGGGAAGGCCGAAGGTCGCTTCGGTGATGAACACGTCGCAGGCGACCGGCTCGAAGGGTGTGCAGGTGCTGTCGCGCCGGCGCTTGTAGTCGCCCGACGCGACGATGCGGATGCCGCCATGTTCGACCGCGATCTGTGCGGAGCCGAGCACATGGCCTGCGGGATGGAAGGTCACGGAAACGCCGTTGACGTCGATCGTTTCCCCGAGAGCAGTCGCCTGTGTCGCGCCGGCAAAGCCCTCGCCATAGCGCAGCGCCATGATGTCGAGCGTTTCGCGCGTGGCAAGTACCGAGCCGTGCCCGGCCCGCGCATGGTCGGAATGGCCGTGGGTTACCAGCGCGCGGCCGACCGGCCTGACCGGGTCGATGAAAAAATCGCCGGGCGGGCAATAGAGGCCTTCCGGCCGGGGATGGAGCAGGTCGCGGGCGCGCATCCGCCGAAGATAGGCGTTTATTCGGCTGCGGGAAGTCCGTTGAAACGGGCTCCTGACTCGATCATAGATGTCGGGCCCGACATTCGCCGACCCGCGCTTGCCATGAAACCGTATCCTGCATCATCCGGCGACCTGATCGCCGACCGCCGCGCCGACTATGCGGAAATGCTGTTCGCCGATGGCGAGCATGCGGCGGCGGCCGAGCTGATGCTGGGAACGCTGGAGCTTGAGCCCGGATGGGCGATGGGCTGGTTCCGGCTCGGCGAGTTCCAACAGGCGGCGGGCGCACTCGATGCGGCCGAACAGGCCTGGCGCATGGCGCTGAAACTGGAGCCGGCGGACCGGCCGGGCGCGGCGCTGAAGCTGCAACTCATCGGCGCGGCGCCGGCTGCCGATGCCCCGCCGATTGCCTTCGTCGAGGCCCTGTTCGACCAGTATGCGGAGAAATTCGACGAAGCGCTGGTCGGCACGCTGGGGTATTGCGGACCGGAGCGCATCGCGCGAGCCATCCACGCCGCGGCGCCCGAACGGATGTTCGGCCGCGCCGTCGACCTCGGCTGCGGCACCGGCCTGATGGGCGAACGGCTGCGGCCCTTCGTCGGCCACCTTGAAGGACACGACATTTCCGCCGCCATGCTCCGGAAAGCGCGGGCGCGAAAAATCTACGACCGGCTGGTGAAGTCCGATCTCCAGTGCCTGACCCTGGAAGCGCAAAGTGCCGATCTCATGACGGCTGCCGACGTCTTCATCTATGTCGGCGCGCTGGAGCGCATCGCAGCAACCGTCAGTTCGGCCTTGCTGCCCGGCGGCCTCTTTGCATTCTCGGTGGAGAGGCATGACGGCCCGGAGGATTTCATCCTGCGCGAGACGCGCCGTTACGCCCATTCTGAGGATTATGTGCGCAAGACTCTGCGAAATGCGGGCATGGAACTCGTCGTGCTGTCCACCGACACCATCCGCATGGACCGCGCCGAGACGGTGGCCGGACTGTTCGTTTTGGCGCAGGCCAGGTCGGGCGGCCTCACAGACGGATGAGCAGCGCCGTTTTTTTGACAGCACGGATCGCCGCCGGGCCACGGAAAAGTCAGCGCCGGCAGTCAATCCTTCCATTGTGGCGTCGGGAGCGGTGGGGTCACGACGTGTCGGAATATTCCAGCGCGTATTCTGCCAGCGCGTGGGCGTGTGCCAGGATTTCGTCGACCTCGCGGATTCTGCGAGGATGGGTGGCGGATGGGTCGTAGTGCGACAGCCGACCGCCGGGCGGACGCCCGCGCCTGAGCGGCGAGACGCGCCGGAACCGCACCGTGGCGGGGCGGGCCTCCTTGTCCAACGCAAGTGCCGCGTCATTGCGCGCCTTCCAGCGGGAAAACCGTTTTGCCTGGCCCGGCAGATCGTCAAGCGCGGCGGCCAGCGCATCCAGCCGCCGCATCAGGCGCGTAGCATCGATCGGGTCATCCGGCGACGGTGGCGCAGGCAGCGGGCGGCGCTCCGCGTCGAAATCGAGCAAAGTGATGCGCGGCATGGCATGGGCGGGTGTGTAGCGGCGACGGATGCGGAACGGACGTTTGAGCGGATCGAGCAGCGGCAGGCTCAAGACGCGCGACTCCGGTCTTGTCCGTTTCTTCGGCTTTGTCGGCGTGAAGGCGTGGGATCCTCGCCGGATCGCGGGTTTCGGCTTCGGCTTTCCCGGGTGCGGCAAGGTCACCACGATCCCGTACGCCGCTGCGATGATCAGTCGCCGGGCAGCGGATTCGGCCGGGCGCAGCAGCCGCACTATGGCGCGGTAGAGGCGGCGGGGCAGGGTCGGCGCGCCGCCGCCGAGTTCGGCCATCCCGACGAGCATCGCCAGGATACGCTTCAGCGCCTCCCGGTTCCACTCGATTGCCACAGCCGCGTCCATCCTTTGCCGCTCCAGTCGCTACCGCCTCCTCGCGCAATCGCCATCGGCGTTCGCGCGAGAGCGGCAACTATGAGGCAGGTTTTCGGAGAGGGGACAAGAATCGTGTTCTCCAGCGTTTCAGGGGTGGAGTTGAAGAAGGCGGGTCAAGCAAAAACAAGAGCTTGGGACATTTGGCAGGGCGCCACTCAGAAAAATTTGCGGGCGAGACGAAAATTCCATCCCCTTTTGACAGGGCAATTCGGGAACTGGAGTTGAGCAGACTGTCCCCGTCGTTGCGTTGGGGAAGCCGGCCCAACGCGCCCAGGTGTGACCTGCTCATAGTCATCTGATCTCTTTTTGTTCCAGATTTCGCTTGGCGGCTGACGGTCGCCGCGCTACCTCTTGCGCGTGACCGACCAGAGCCGCGTCCTGTCCGCGAATGCCGCAGCCCTTCTGCCCGAGCCGTTCCTCAGATGGTTCGCGGAGCGCGGCTGGTCGCCGCGCGCCCATCAGATCGAGCTTCTGGCCAAGGCGCAGGCCGGCAATTCGGTGCTGCTGATCGCGCCGACCGGGGCTGGCAAGACACTGGCCGGCTTCCTTCCCGCGCTGGTGGATCTCGCTCTTCGGCCGAAGCGCAAGCCCGGCGAGGCGTTTCGCGGCGTGCACACGCTTTACATCTCGCCGCTGAAGGCGCTGGCCGTGGACATCGAGCGCAATCTGGGAAAACCCGTCGCCGAGATCGGGCTGGCGCTGTCGATGGAGACGCGCACCGGCGACACGCCGGCGCACAAGCGCCAGCGCCAGAAGCTGTCGCCGCCCGATATCCTGCTGACGACGCCCGAGCAACTTGCGCTGCTGATCGCCACGCCGGACGCCAGTCGGTTCTTTGCGGGACTGCGCTATGTGGTGCTCGACGAGTTGCACTCGCTGGTCACCTCGAAACGCGGCCATTTGTTGTCGCTCGGCCTTGCCCGGTTGCGGCGCTACGTGCCCGGCCTCCAGGCGATCGGCCTGTCGGCCACGGTCGCCGAACCGGACGAACTGCGACGTTGGCTGGTGCCGCAATCGTCACCCTCCCCCCTTGAGGGGGAGGTGCCGCCGGAGGCGGCGGTGGGGGTACCCTCAGAAGGCACCGCCAGAACGTCGAGCACCGCCGCGGCGACCCCCTCCGCCCGCTACGCGGGCACCTCCCCCTCAAGGGGGGAGGGTAACGCTGCGATGGCCGAACTGATCACCGTATCGGGCGGTGCCAAACCGGATATTTCGATCCTCGATTCCGAGGAGCGCGTGCCCTGGGCCGGGCATTCGTCGCGTTATGCGATCCCGGAAATCTACGACGCCATCAAGAAGCACGGCACGACGCTACTTTTCGTCAACACACGCAGCCAGGCGGAAATGCTGTTCGCGGAACTCTGGCGGGTCAACGAGGATACGCTTCCCATCGCGCTGCATCACGGTTCGCTGGATGTCAGCCAGCGGCGGCGTGTCGAGAAGGCGATGGAGACTGGTAGCCTGCGCGCCATCGTCGCCACCTCGACGCTCGACCTCGGTATCGACTGGGGCGATGTCGACCTCGTCGTGCATGTCGGCGCGCCGAAGGGCGCCAGTCGGCTGGCCCAGCGCATCGGCCGCGCCAATCACCGGCTCGACGAGCCGAGCAAGGCGATCCTCATTCCCGCGAACCGGTTCGAGGTGCTGGAATGCCGTGCAGCGGTCGAGGCCAACTATCTCGGCGCGCAGGATACGCCGCCGCTGGTGGACGGCGCGCTGGACGTCCTTGCACAGCATATTTTAGGCAGCGCCTGCGCGGAATCCTTCGATGCCACGGAGCTTTACGAGGAGGTAAGGGGGGCGGCGCCCTACGCACGTCTGCCGCGCGAGACTTTTGATCGCGCGGTCGATTTCGTCGCGACCGGCGGCTACGCGCTTCGGACTTATGAACGTTATGCAAAGATCCGGCTGACCAAGGAGGGCAAATGGCGCATCTCGCACCCGCGCTTCGCCCAGCAGTACCGGCTGAACGTCGGCACCATCGTCGAGGCGCCGTATCTGACGTTGCGTTATGCACGCGCCGGCCGTGGCGCGTCCTCGCGCGGCGGACCGACGCTTGGAAAGATCGAGGAAGGGTTTCTGGAGTCGATCTCGCCGGGCGACACGTTCCTGTTCGCGGGAAAGGTGCTACGGCTTGAAGGCATCCGCGAGACGGAGGCTTTTGTCTCCAACGCAGTCGGCAACGATCCGCGCATCCCGGTCTATGCCGGCGGAAAATTCCCGCTCTCCACCTATCTCGCCGACCAGGTGCGCGGCATGCTGGCCGATCCCGATCGGTGGAAGGCGCTGCCGAACCAGGTCTCCGACTGGCTTCGCCTGCAGTCGGAAAAATCCGTGCTGCCGAGGCGTGGCGACCTGTTGGTCGAGACGTTTCCACGCGGCAATCGCCACTACATGGTCTGTTATCCCTTCGAGGGTCGTCTGGCGCACCAGACGCTCGGCATGCTTTTGACGCGGCGGCTGGACCGCGCCGGCGCGCGGCCGCTGGGTTTCGTCGCCACCGACTATTCGCTGGCCGTCTGGGGGCTCGACGACATGGGCGCGCTGTTCCGCAACGGCCGCCTGCCGTTGTCGCAACTGTTCGACGAGGACATGCTGGGTGACGACCTCGAGGACTGGCTGGCGGAAAGCTGGCTTTTGAAGCGAACTTTCCGCAATTGCGCCCTGATCTCCGGGCTGATCGAGAAGCGGCATCCCGGCCAGGAAAAGAGCGGGCGGCAGGTCACCGTGTCGGCCGACCTGATCTACGACGTGCTGCGGACGCACGAGCCCGACCACATCCTTCTGCAGGCGACACGGGCCGATGCCGCGACCGGCTTGCTGGATGTCAGGAGGCTGGCCGAGATGCTCTCGCGCATCCGTGGTCGAATCGTGCATAAGCAACTCGAACACATTTCGCCGCTGGCGGTGCCGATCATGCTGGAGATCGGCAAGGAACGCATTGCCGGCGAGGCCAACGAGACGCTGCTCGAAGAAGCGTCGCTGGTCGAGGAAGCCATGGGCGGCGCATGACGGCGATACAGCTTTTCAGGAACACGGATGTGAACGGCGCGGGCGAATTCGCCGGCGAAAGCGCTGTCTGCGACTGGCGCGGCGCCCTGTTCTTTCCGGACCTCGGCCTGCTCGCCGTGTCCGATTTGCACCTTGAAAAGGGTTCGTCGGCGGCGCGCCGCGGCTCGCTGGTGCCGCCTTATGACACCGCGGCGACGCTCGCCCGGCTGAAATCGGCGATCGACGATTTCGCGCCGAAGATCGTCGTCAGCCTCGGCGACAGCTTTCACGATGGCGAAGGCTCGGCCCGCATGCCGGACATTTTTCGCGATATGCTGGTCTCGCTGATGACCGGCCGCGACTGGTTCTGGGTGAGCGGCAATCACGATCCCGATCCGCCCAAGGGCGTAGGCGGCGAAAGCGTGCGGGAATTGTCGGTTGGCTCGCTGCTTTTCCGGCACGAGCCTTCGCTCGATGCCGGCGAGGGCGAGATTGCGGGACACCTGCATCCTTGCGCCCGCATCGTCCAGCGCGGGCGCTCCGTGCGCCGCCGCTGCTTCGCCGCCGACGGCAGGCGGATGATCATGCCCGCCTTTGGCAGTTATACGGGCTCGCTGAACGTGCTCGACCGCGCCTTCGCCGGCCTGTTCCGCCGCGACGGGCTGATGGCCTATATGCTGGGCGCCGACCGCACCTACGCGATTGCCGGCAGGATGCTGCGGCCGGGCTGAAGACTCAGCTGGTCGACGCGAAGGCGAGCAGCAGCATGGCGACCGCGCAGGCCGTGAGCACCATTCGCAGGCGTCCATACCATTGCGGCAGTCTGTTCTTGTGCGCCGCCAGCGCGTCCCATGCGCCAAGCGCGGCGAAGGCGACGGCCAGGACCGCGAAGGAGAGCGGCACGGGAACGATCACCGCTATCCAGCCGACAAGCGCCGGCGGCAGCGCCAGCCACAACTCGCCCGGCCGCTTGTCTGCGCCTTCCGCCGTAAGTGCCACGCCCCAGCGGACGCCGCCGAGAAACGACAGCACGACCGCGCTGTAGACCAGCAGCAGCAGGATGGTGCCGCTCCGCCATGGATGGTCCGGCGCGATGCCGTAGAGCCAGAGCGACAGGACGATGAAAGGGGTGAGCCCGAGCCAGCCGGCGACACGGCCGGCGGCCTGGAACGGGCCATCGGGATCGCCGGCCGCCGCCTTCGTATCGTCGGCCAGGTCAGTCACGGCGGAAGACGATGCGGCCGAGCCAGCCGGTGACGATCGCCAGCGCGACGGCGCAGACCCCGTAGAACAGGCTGTGGTTGCTGGAAAGCCTGAACAGCATCTGCTCGAAGCCGGACTTGACGATCGCCAGTTGCGCCGACGTCTCCTTGACGAACATGCCGTTCCGGAACAGGAAGGCGCGCGCCTTGTGGGTGCCGACCGGCACGTCGGGCGCCAGCCTCAGCGTGGCGCGGAACAGGTTCGCGGACAGGAACTGCACGCCGCCGATCCGTTCGTTGTAGAGGCCGACCGCCCTCTTGCGCTCGCGCAACGCCGCCCGGAACTCATGCAGCGTCGCGGGGTTCTCGCCCTTCTCGTCCGGCTGGATGTGGATGTAGTCGGCGCCGAGGGCCAGTTGTTTGTAGCTGTTCGGTTCGGTGATGTCCTGCGGCATCTTCGTGGTTGCGATCGAATAGGATTCCGGCACGTTGACGAACGTCTCGGACTGCGTGTTCACCCAGATGCCGAGCACCCGTTCCTTGCGCCTGACCGTCACCGAGCGGGCCGGGCCTTCCAGCACGACGATTACATCGTAGCGGCCCTGCCGGTTGATCTGCGGGTCGGAATTTTCGAGCGACCCGAAGATGGTGAGATCGGCGCCGGCGAAGTCGGCGGTGATGCGGATGACGTCGGTGGAGAGGCCGATCTGGATGCCTTCGGGCAACTGCGCCGTCTGCTCCTGCGCGGATACCGGCCGGGACAGGCAGAAAGCGGCGAGGAGGATGATCGATATGCGGCGCAGGCCAGGCATCGTCAGATCCCCGGGGCCAGCGAGTAGATGTTGGGAGGCGGCAGGAACAGGTCGAAGGCCAGCCGGATCGCCACCGCCAGCACCAGCAGCGCCAGCAGCGCCCGCAACTGTTCGCCGCGCAGTTTCTGCCCCGCCTTCGCGCCATATTGCGCGCCTGCCACGCCGCCCACCATGAGGATGAAGGCCAGCACCACGTCGACGGTCTGGTTGGTCGTGGCATGCACGATCGTCGTGTAGGCGGCGACGAAGATGATCTGGAACAGCGAGGTGCCGACCACCACGTTGGTCGGGACCTTCAGCAGGTAGATCAGCGCCGGCACCATGATGAAGCCGCCGCCGACGCCCATGATCGAGGACAGCAGGCCGATGCCCGCGCCGAGGCCGAGGACGGGGATGACGCTGACGAACAGTTTCGAGGCGCGGAAGCGCATCTTCAGCGGGAGCCGGTGGATCCAGTTGTGCTGGCCGGAACGCTTCAGCGAGGGCGGAACGCCGCCGCGGGTGCGCCGGATCGCGTTGACGCTTTCGACCAGCATCAGGCCGCCGATCAGGCCGAGGAACACCACGTAGATCAGCGAGATGATGAGGTCGAGTTGGCCAAGGCTTCTCAGCAGCGAGAAGATATAGATTCCGATCGTCGATCCGAAGATGCCGCCGACAAGCAGCACCGTCCCCAGCTTGAAATCCAGCGTGCCGCGTTTGACGTGGGCAAGCGCGCCGGAGAACGACGAGGCGATGACCTGGTTGGCGCCGGTCGCCACCGCGATTGCCGGCGGGATGTTGTAGAAGATCAGCAGCGGCGTGATCAGGAAGCCGCCGCCGACCCCGAACATGCCCGAGAGAAAACCCACCGCCGCGCCCATGGCGAGCAGGACAAGAATGTTGACCGACATTTCTGCGATCGGGAGATAAATGCCCACCCGGTACACTCAACTGCAAATGCGGTACGCCGAAGCGTGCCGAAAAACACCTTCGTGACTAATAAGGACATGCGCCCACATTGCGGCGAAGTCAAACTTCGCCGCAAAGCCGAAAACAAAAAATATCTCAACAGGTTAAATTCGCGAGAGGGGACCCGTCCCGACCGCGCGGAGCGGCGTTCCTATTTCTTGGCGAGCAGCGTGCGGACAAGCTTCTCGTCGATCTCGCCGGTCGGCGCCATGTCGTTGTCCTTCTGGAAGGCCATGATGGCGTTCTTGGTCTTGCCGCCCATCACGCCGTCGGCGCCGCCGGCGTCGTAGCCGTTCTTGTTGAGGATGCGCTGGATGTTGCCGATTGCCTTCTTCATGTCGATGCCGGCTGTCGTGGCGGGGCTCTCCTGCCAGGATTCCGGGATCTCGACCGAATTGGTTTCCGGATCGACGGGCTTGGCCTTCCACAGGTCGACCATTCCGCGCGCCTTCTCAAGCTGCTCCGGGCGCAGCGTGTTGGCGATCTCGTCGCGCTTGGCGGCCGCGTCGCGATCTCCCGCCTTGGCGGCCAGCGCGAACCACTTGTACGATTCCTCCAGGCTCTGCGGCATGCCGACGCCCTTTGCGGCCAGGATGCCGAGGTTGAACTGGCTGTCCTTGACGCCGAGTTCGGCGGCGCTGGTGAACCAGCGCGTGGCGGACTCGTTGTCGGGCGTGCCGTCGGCACCCATCGCGTAGAGCACGGCCAGGTTGTGCATGGCGCTGGCATTGCCCTGTTCGGCGGCGAGCTGATACCAGATCTTGGCCTTGCCGATATCGCGTTCGACGCCGAGCGCCTTTTCGTAGAGGTTGCCGATGCGGTACTGCGCCGGGGCGAAGCCTAGTTCGGCGGCCTTCTCGTACCAAGTGGCCGCCTGCTTCATGTCGGCCTTGACGCTGCGGCCGTCCGCGTAGCGCGAAGCGATCTCGAACAGCGCCTTGGCGTCGCCCGCCGCCGCTGCTTCACGCAGCGCGACCGGGCCGGCGTCGGCGGGAATCCCGGCGATCTGGGCCGGTGCGGGTTCGCCGGCTGCGTCCGGCTGCATCGGCTGCTGGTCCACCGCAGGCGCGGCAGCTGTCGCCGGCTGCGGGGCTTCTTCCGGCGCGGAGGATGCGGCAGGAGAGGGGGCGGCCGAACGGACATCCGCCTCGGCCGATGTGTCCATCGGCTCCTGCGGTTCTTCAATCGCCAATGCTCCGGTGTCCGAGGCCATCGACGCCTGTTCGCCTGCACCGTCGGCCATGCGCGGTGCGGCGGCGCTGCCCGTCGCGTCGGCGGTCATCGGCTCGGAAGCCGACGGCTGGGTCGTCTGTTCGCCCGTTGCCGTCTGCACGGGCTGCTGGGCGACCAGCGGAATGGAAGCGGCTGCCACCGGCTCGTCACCGGAGAGATAGGCCTTGCCGAGCTGCATGCCGGCCAGCACGACCATGATGGCGGTCGCCGCCATGAGGAGCGGCTTGCGCTGCGTCTTCAGGATGGTGCCGATCTTCGAGCCGCTCACGACACGCGGCGTACCCGCCCCGCGCTTGTGCACCTCGGCCTCGGCAGCCGCGGCCTGCGCCGCACGCCGCGCCGCCGCGATGAAATCGGCCTTGGCTGCATCGCCGTCGCCGGCTTTCGCCGTCTGGCCGCGCTCCTCGCGCACCCGCCGCATGATCGCATTGAGGTCCGGCGCGCCCGATCCCGGCTCCAGCGGCCGGTTGGCGATCTTCGGATCCAGCGGTTCGTCGAGCGCCGGCTCAACGGCCGGCTCGACCGCCATGCGCGGCTCCGCCGGGACTTCCTGCGTTGCCTTGGCGGCGCTCTCCTTCTTGCGGCCAAGAGCACGGGTAAGCCCGCCGAGCAGGGACCGCGCCTTGGGTGCGATCGCTCGGCTTTCACCGGCTTCCGCGTCGATCGCCGCCATGGCCGCCTCGGCGGCTGCCTCGGCAGGCGTCCGGTTGTTGGCCGAAACCGCCTTGGCCGGCTTGATGGAAGTCTGCAGCGGCGCCGAAAGCCCGCCGTCGTCGTGGTCGGCATGGAGCGGCGGTGTGCTGTCGATCTCCATCATGCGTGGCGCCGGCGCGACCGGCGCCGCGGATTTCGCAGTGGGAGCCGACATCGGCTCTGCCACATCCAGCGTGCTCAGCCGGTCGACGATCTTGATCAGCGTGTCGTGGATCGCCTCAAAGGTCTTGGTGTTGCGGTCGTCGGAGCGCCGGGTCAGCGTTTCCAGCGCCCGCAGATCCTGCGAAAGGCCGCTGACGGCGGCGGTATGATTCTGTGAGCCGTCGAGGGTCCTGACCGCATTCTCGGCGGCCTGGCGCGCCGCATCGAGGATGGAATCGCGGCTGCCGGCGATCGCCCGCTCGAGTTCGTCGAGGCGCGGGCCAATGTCCTCGAATTCCGGCAAAGGCGCCGCCGGCCGGTTGAGATGGCTGGACAGCGCTGCCACCTGGCTCTCCAGGCTGCGGATCAGGCCGGGGTCGATCCCGGCGAACTTGGCGGCCGATGCATCGATGCGCTCCGAAATACTCTCCAGCCGGTCTTCCAGATGGCGGATGGCTTCGCCGCTGGTGTCCACCGGCGTGCTGGCGATCTGGTTGGCGAGGTCGGAGAAACGCGAGTCGATCGCGCTCATCACGCGTGCCGTGTCGAGCGGGTCGGCGGTGCGCATATCCATCCGGTCGGCGACCTCGTCGAGGCGCCGTTCGAGATCACGGAACATCATGTTGCCGTGCTCGAGGGCGTCGCCCTGGCGTCGCTCGATCATCGCCGAGAGCACGTCGAAACGCTGGTCGATGCTGTTGAGCATCGCCTCGTGATCGGAGGCCGGCGCCTGGTCGATCTTCTCGGCGACGGCAAAGACCTGCCGTGACAGCCGGTCGATCGCTTCCGCGGGCAGGCCACCCTGCGCGGCGAGGTCGTCCACGCGCTGCGTCAGCCGGTTGATGGCTTCGGTGGGCAGCCCGCCTTGCGCGGCAAGATCGTCCACGCGCTGCGAAAGCGTGTTGAGCCGGGTGATGACTTCGGCGGTCGGGCGGTCTTCCACGACCTCGTCGATCTGTCGGGCGAGCGCGGAAATGCGCGCCTCGATGCGCTGGAACGGCTCCGGGTCGAGATGCGGAACCTGCGCCGCAGCGGTGGAGGCCACGATGGCGCGCGAAATCTCGTCGAGGCGCTCCTCGATCAGCTGGAAGGTTTCGGGCGCCTGGCTGTCCTGCTGGCGCACGAAATGGTCGACGGCTCCCGCCAGCGTGCGCACCTTCTCCTCGAGCGAACGCAGCGACAGCGATTCGGGAAGGTTGTTGACGGCGTCGCTGATCGTCTGCAGCCGTCCGGACAAGGCCGCGATCTCGGGATCGCGCGCGCTTTGCCGGGCGTCGACGCGGCTCTCGAAAGCCGTCCAGCGGCGGTCGAAATCGTCCCAGCGCCGGTCGGACGACCGAACCGTGTCTTCCCGCGCCAGCGTTTCGAGCGCGCCGCGCACCTGTTCGAGATCGCCCCGAAGCGCGCTCATGCCCTTGTCGTCGGTGCGTTCGGACAGTTCGCGGACGCTGTTCGAGATGCGGTCGAGCTCCGAGGCGAGCTCGGAACCGATCGCCGCCCCTCCGTTGGAGGTCATCATCCGGCCGATGTCGCCGCGCAATGTCTCGAACTCGCGCTGCATGCCCGACGCCATCTGCTGGCGGAACTCCTCGCGCAAACCCTTCAACTCGCTGGCGATGCGGCTGGCCGAGGCGACGCCTTCTTCCTGGCTGCGGACACGATCGAGATCGCGGGCCAGCGACTGGTATTCCGTCGGGGGCTCGGGGCGCCGCACCGGGCGTTCGGACGCCTGCGGGCGGGGCGCTTCGCGAAAGGGACGGCCGCTCTCGTAGATGGGTGCGGTCCGCGATTGTCTGGGCGTCTCGTCGCGATCCCTGCCGAAATCGTCGAGTGCTTCGCGAGACCGGTCGAGCCGGCTCTCGAGATTTTGCAAAGACAGGGTGATCTGATCGAGCGTCGTGCCCGGCCGGCGCTGCCGGCCTGCGTTCAGGGTATCGAGATACGACCGTTTGCTGTTCATCGAAACGCCTATTCGCCTGTGCCGGCTGGACCGGCCTGCTCCCACTCTCCTCGGGAAACGAAGCGTTCGGCGGCGATGGAACCAGTCTCCAGCGACATGCCCGCTTCGAATGTTCGTGAAGAATTCGCTACAGGATAATCACGAGAGCCCGACATGCGCACAATTCGCCCATCGTGGTAAACAAGGTGTTAACCAAGCTTAATTTTGCGCAAGGAACGCTGGAATGACGGCGTGCGGCGCTTTTCCGTTTGCACAAGAATTCAACCTCTGGGCGCTTGCTACGCAGGGGAAGGGTCTCTATATGGCCGCTCACTTACGTTAACGTAAAGGTAGGTCCTTGCGGCCCGCCTTCGTTTTTGTCTCAACCGCGCGGAAGTCGTGACACCCGAACGGCTTTCGTTTGACATCCGGCCAAGCCGCGATGTCCAGCCGGGTATAGCTAAGAAGAAATGATGAAACCAATGAGAGTCGGCGAGGACGCCGGCGTTGTGTCCGGCGTTTTTCCGGAAATCGAAGATGGCGAAGACGCGCTCTTCAAGATCGGCGAAATGGCGAAGATTTACGGCGTGACGCTGCGCACGCTGCGCTTCTACGAAGACAAGGGCCTGCTGCATCCCAAGCGGGAAGGCAGCAGCCGCCTCTACACAAGGCGTGACCGGGCGAGGCTGAAGCTCATTCTGCTCGGCCGCAAGATCGGCTTTTCGCTGCGCGACGTGAAGCAGATGATCGATCTCTACGATCCGAGCGGCACCAACGCCAAGCAGTTGCGCCTGACGCTCGACAAGTCCGAGAAGCAGCTCGGCCGCCTGCAGAAGCAGCGCGCCGCGCTCGACGAGGCGATCGACGAACTCGGCTCGCTGATGTCCGTGGTGCGCCGGATGCTCACCGAGCGCACGGTGGCTGCCGCCAACAACAATGTGAACTGACTGCCACGGGCGGCTTGCGCCGTCCCGGGCTACACGATCTTTTCAACGGGCGGCGGATCTCATCGGTCCGCCGCCCGTGTCATTTTTACCGATGTCCACAGGTCGGCCGGAATTGACGTTTACGCAAACGTCAACTAACATCGGTTGCATAGTCCTTCCCTAACGGTCGTTTCCGCGCGATACGTGCGGCGGCCGATGTCATGCGATCAAGGAGGAAGCATGCCGACCTACAAGGCGCCGGTCCGGGACACGCTGTTCGTGCTCAACGAGGTGCTCGGCTACGAGCGCTATTCGAACCTGCCGGGTTTTTCCGACGCCACGCCCGACGTGCTGGAAGCCATCCTCGACGAGGCGGCCAAGCTCGCGGAAAACGTCATGCAGCCGTTGAACCGCGTCGGCGACATGCAGGGCTGCGAGCGTCACGATGACGGCTCGGTGACCACGCCGAAAGGGTTCAAGGACGCATTCGACCAATACCGCGCCGGTGGCTGGATGGGGCTGGCGGTGCCGTCCGAATTCGGCGGCCAGGGCCTGCCCTATTGCGTGCATACCGCCGTTGGCGAATTCATGATCTCAGCCAACATGGCGCTGATGATGTATCCCGGCCTGACGCAAGGCGCGATCGCCGCGATCCTCGTCCACGGCAGCGAAGAGCAGAAGCAGAAATACCTGCCGAAGATGGTCGAAGGATCGTGGACCGGCACCATGAACCTGACCGAGCCGCATTGCGGCACCGATCTCGGCCTGTTGCGCACCAGGGCCGTGCAGCAGGCAGACGGCAGCTTCAAAATCTCCGGCCAGAAGATCTTCATCTCCGCCGGCGAGCATGACATGGCGGACAACATCGTGCATCTGGTGCTCGCCCGCATCGAGGGCGCGCGGCAGGGAACAAAAGGCATTTCGCTGTTCATCGTGCCGAAGTTCATCCCTGACGAGAGCGGCAATCCGGGCGTGCGCAATGGCGTCTCCTGCGGCTCCATCGAGGAGAAGATGGGCATCCACGGCAACTCGACCTGCGTCATGAATTATGACGAGGCGACCGGCTGGCTGATCGGCGAGGAGAATGCCGGGTTGAAGGCCATGTTCACCATGATGAACGAGGCGCGCCTCGGCGTCGGCCTGCAAGGTCTGGCTGTCGGCGAGGCCGCCTACCAGAACGCGGTGGCCTATGCGAAGGAGCGCCTGCAGGGCCGCTCGCTGTCCGGCCCGAAGGCGGCGGACAAGCCGGCCGATCCGATCATCGTCCACCCCGACGTGCGCCGCAATTTGATGACGATGAAGGCTTTCAACGAGGCCGGCCGCGCATTCGTGCTGTGGACGGCGATCCGCTCCGACGTTGCCCACCGTTCCGGCGACGACAAGGACAAGCAGGACGCGGACGACGCGCTCGGCCTGATGACGCCGATCGTCAAGGGGGTGCTCACCGACAAGGGTTTCGAGCATGCCGTCAACGCGCAGCAGGTGTTCGGCGGCCACGGCTATATCGAGGAACACGGCATGAGCCAGTTCGTGCGCGATGCCCGCATCGCCATGATCTACGAGGGCGCCAACGGCATCCAGGCGCTGGATCTCGTCGGCCGAAAACTCGCCGCCAATGGTGGTCGCGCCATCCAGAATTTCTTCAAAGAAGTCGGCGAGTTCTGCGAGGCAGGCCGCTCCGACGAGAAGATGGCGCCCTACACCAAGGCGCTGAAGAAGGGGCTGAACGACCTGCAGGCCGCGACCATGTGGCTGATGCAGAACGCCATGGCCAAACCTGACAATGCGGGTGCGGCCTCGACCGATTACATGCATCTCTTCGGCCTGGTGTCGCTCGGCTATATGTGGGGCCAGATGGCCAAGGCCGCGCAGGCGAAACTGGCCAATGGCGCCGGCGACGCTACATCCTTCTACGAGAACAAGCTCGTCACCGGCCGCTATTTCATGGAGCGCGTCATGCCCGAGACATCAGCGCATCTCTCCCGCATCTCGTCGGGTGCCGACACCATGATGGCGCTGCCGGCGGAGGCGTTCTAGGATGTGTGGCGTCCCCCTCCCCCTTGAGGGGAGGGTAGCCGCGAAGCGGCCGGGAGGGGTCGGTGCGGCCGCGTGCCAACCTCGGTCCGGCCCAACTGCCGGGAGGATGAATTCTATGCCGCGAACCCGCGTCAGCTTCGAAATGCAGCAAAAGGCTCGCGCGCTTCGCTTGCAGGCCACGAAGGCGGAATCGCTGCTTTGGTACGAACTGCGCGTGTTGAGACCCCAGGGGCTGATATTCAGGCGGCAGCAGCCGATCGGGCCGTATATCGTGGACTTTGTCTGCCTGTCTGCCAAGCTGATCGTCGAGGTGGATGGCGATCTTCACGAAACCGATGCGGGCAAGCGGCATGATGCGAATCGCGACACCTATTTGAGATCGTTGGGCTATGCCATTTTCAGAATCGATGAGCCGGATGTGATGAACAATGCCTGGCACGTTGCGCAGGTGGTTAAGGAAAAAGCCGAGCACTGCCGCAGCGACCCCTCCCGACCGCTTCGCGGCCACCCTCCCCTCAAGGGGGAGGGGGAGTCGCGCTTATGACCGATCCGACAGAAATTCTCGACCTGCCGAAACCCGCCTGGGCGGTTGAGGACGTCGCCATGCTCTACGACATGGCGCGCCGCTTCATGGCGGACGAGATCGTGCCGCGCTATGACGAGTTCGAAAAGAACGAGATGGTCGATCGCGCCTCCTGGGAGAAGGCGGGCGCGGCAGGGCTGCTATGCGCCTCCATGCCGGAAGAATATGGCGGGTCAGGCGGTACATATGCCCATGAGAGCGCCATCATCGAGGCGATCGGCCATGCCGGCGTTGACGGTTTCGGCATCGTGCTCCACAACGCCATCGTCGCGCCCTACATCCTGTATTACGGCTCGGAGGAGCAGAAGAAGACCTGGCTGCCGAGGCTCGCGACCGGCGAGTTGATCGGCGCAATCGCCATGACCGAGCCCGGCGCCGGCTCCGACCTCCAGGGCGTCAAGACGCGCGCCGAGAAGGACGGCAACCACTATCGAATCAACGGCTCGAAAACCTTCATCACCAACGGCCAGCACGCCAATTTGGTCATCGTCGTCAGCAAGACCGACCCGGCGCAGGGCGCCAAGGGTGTATCGCTGATCGTGGTGGAGACCGATGGCGCGGATGGGTTCGAGCGCGGCCGCAACCTCGACAAGATCGGCCTGAAGGCCAACGACACGTCCGAACTGTTCTTCAACGATGTGCGCGTGCCGACCGCGAACCTGCTCGGCCACGAGGAAGGGCAGGGGTTTGTCCAACTGATGCAGCAATTGCCGCAGGAGCGCCTGCTGATCGGCGGCCAGGCCATCGCCATGATTGAGCGGGCACTGGCGGTTACCATCGACTACGTCAAGGAACGAAAAGCCTTCGGCAAGCCGATCCTCGATTTCCAGAACACCCAGTTCAAGCTGGCCGAACTGAAGACCGAGGCGACCATCGGCCGCGTCTTCTACAATGATTGCGTTACCCGTCACATCGCCGGCGGCCTCGACCCGGCGACCGCCTCCATGGCCAAATACTGGCTGACCGACCTACAGGGAAAACTGGTTGACGAGTGCCTGCAACTGTTCGGCGGCTACGGCTATATGAACGAATATCCGATCGCCCGCATGTTCCGCGACGCCCGCGTGCAGCGCATCTATGGCGGCACCAACGAGATCATGAAACTGCTGATCGCCCGCTCTCTCTGAGCGCGCAGATCGAAATAGCAAGGAGCAGGAAGATGGCCGAAGCCTATGTCTATGACGCCGTGCGCACGCCGCGCGGGCGCGGCAAGAAGGACGGTTCGCTGCACGAGGTGCCTGCTGTGCGGCTCGGCGCGAAAGTGCTGGAGGCGGTGCGCGACCGCAACGGGCTGGATACGGGGCAAGTCGACGACATCATCTTCGGCTGCGTCGATCCGGTCGGCGAGGCGGGAGCGGTCATCCCTCGCTCGGCTGCTTTCGAGGCGGGTTACGCCATGTCCGCCCCCGGCATGCAGATCTCGCGCTTCTGCGCGTCGGGCCTCGATGCTGTGAATTTCGGCGCGGCCAAGATCGCCCAGGGCTCCGACGAGATCGTGATTGCCGGCGGCGTGGAATCGATGTCGCGCGTTGGAATGGGCATGTCCGGCGGCGCCTGGTTCATGGACCCGTCGGTCGGCCTGCCCGGCTGGTTCATGCCGCAGGGCGTCTCGGCCGACCTGATCGCCACCAAATACGGCTTTTCGCGCGACGACGTGGACGCCTATGCCGTCGAGAGCCAGAAGCGCGCCGCCAATGCCTGGCAGAAGGGGTTTTTCAAGAACTCGGTCATCGCCATCAAGGACCAGAACGGCATGACCATTCTCGACCGCGACGAGCATATGCGGCCGACGACCGACATGCAGTCGCTGGCTTCCCTCAACCCTTCCTTCGTCATGCCCGGCGAGATGGGCGGCTTCGACGCGGTCGCGGTGCAGCGCTATCCGGAACTGGAGGAGATCAACCACGTCCACCATGCCGGCAATTCCTCCGGCATCGTCGATGGCGCAGCGGCCGTGCTGCTCGGCTCGAAGAAGGCCGGGAAGTCGATGGGCCTGAAGCCCCGCGCCCGCATCAAGGCGTTCGCCAATATCGGCTCCGAGCCGGCGATGATGCTGACCGGCCCCGTCGACGTCACGGAAAAACTGCTGAAGCGCGCCAAGATGAAGCTCAGGGATATCGACCTGTTCGAGCTCAACGAGGCCTTCGCCGCGGTCGTGCTGCGCTATATCCAGGCTTTCGAGATCGACCCGAAGGAAATCAACGTCAATGGCGGCGCCATCGCCATGGGCCATCCGCTCGGCGCCACCGGCGCGATGATTTTTGGCACGGTGCTGGACGAACTGGAACGCCGCGACCTGAACACCGCGCTGGTGACGCTCTGCATCGGCGCCGGCATGGGCACGGCGACGATCATCGAGCGGGCGTAATGACCGCGAACCGTCGGGGCGTCCTGGCTGGCGTCGGCGCGGCGATCGTCGTTGCGTCGGCCGACTGGTCCGCCGTTGCCGCGTCAGGCTTGGAGGAAACGATGCATCTCAGCGGAACCATTTCTTATTCCGAAAAAGGGCCTCTGCCGGCCGGCGTCCTGAAGATCCGTCTGGAGGGCAATATTGTCTCCGACAGGAAGGCAAAGCCTATCGCCGAGCTGGAATTGCAAAGCAGCGGGCGCGACGAGACCGTGCCGTTCGAGATGCAGGTGCCGCGCGCCGATCTGGAAAAGGCGGCCCGGCCGGGTTTCACCGTACGGCTCGAGCGCGCCGACGGCTGGCTGCTGGCGCTTGAGCCGCAAGCCGAATTCCATGCGGGCGACGAAAAAGTCTCCCTGACAGTCAACCAAGTTATGTATTGAGAGGCCGACCATGGCTGCCTACACGAATTTCACGGTCGAGACAGACGCCGACGGCATCGCCCTCGTCACCTGGAACATGCCGGACCGTTCGATGAACGTCTTCACCGAGGAGGTGATGGACGAACTGGAGAAGATCATCGACGCGGTCGCCGCCGACGCGGCAATCAAGGGCGCGGTGATGACCTCGAGCAAGGACAGTTTCTCCGGCGGCGCCGATTTGAACATGCTGAAGCGCATGCTGGGCATCTTTCATGCTGAGAAGGCGAAGGATCCGGAAAACGCGACAAAGCTGCTATTCGACGGCACCGGCCGCATGGGCTGGCTGTGGCGCAAGCTGGAGACGTCGGGAAAACCCTGGGTCGCTGCCATCAACGGCACCTGCATGGGCGGCGCGTTCGAGCTGTCGCTCGCATGCCATGGCCGCGTCGCCGCCGATAGCGACAAGGTCAAGATGGCGTTGCCCGAGGTCAAGGTCGGCATCTTCCCAGGCGCCGGCGGCACCCAGCGCGTTCCGAGGCTGGCCCAGACGCAGGATGCCCTGCAGATGTTGACCACCGGCCAGACGCTGACGCCGAAGCGGGCGAAGGCCATGGGCCTGATCCACGAAATCGCGGCACCGGAAAAGCTGGTCGAGACCGCCAAGGCGATGATCAAGGGCGGGCTGAAGCCCGTTCAGCCATGGGACGAGAAGGGGTTCAAGATCCCGGGCGGCCCGGTCTATTCGGCGGCGGGCGCCAACCTCTGGCCGCCGGCCATCGCCATCCTGCGTCGTGAAACCTACGGCAACTACCCCGCGCCGATTGCCATCTTGAAATGCGTCTATGAAGGGCTGCTGGTGCCGTTCGACACCGCGCTCAGGATCGAGCAGCGCTATTTCACCGAGATCATGCAGACGACCGAGGCGGCGATGATGATCCGCTCGCTGTTCGTGTCGCTGCAGGAACTCAACAAGGGCGCGCGCCGGCCGCAGGGCGTGGCGCCGACCAAATTCAAGAAGATCGGCGTGCTCGGCGCGGGCTTCATGGGCGCCGGCATCGCCTATGTGACGGCCAAGGCCGGCATCCCGGTGGTGCTTCTCGACCGTGACGTGCCGTCGGCCGAGAAGGGCAAGGCGCATTCGGAAGGCCTGATCACCGATGCCGTCTCCAAGGGCCGCGCCAAGCCGGAGGACAAGGAAAAGCTGCTGTCGCTGATCACGCCGACCGACGACTATGCGCTGCTCGACGGCTGCGACCTCGTCATCGAGGCGGTGTTCGAGGATTCGGAAGTCAAGAAGACGGCGACCGAGAAGGCGGAAGCCGTTCTCAAATCCACGGCGGTGTACGCCTCCAACACTTCGACCATTCCGATCACGGGGCTCGCGAAAAACTCGGCCCGGCCGAAGAATTTCATCGGCATCCATTTCTTCTCGCCGGTCGACCGCATGATGCTGGTCGAGATCATCTTGGGCAAGAAGACCGGCGACAAGGCGCTGGCCGTCGCGATGGATTACGTGCGCGCCATCGGCAAGACGCCGATCGTCGTCAACGACACGCGCGGCTTCTACGTCAACCGCTGCGTGCTGCAATACATGGCCGAATCCTACCGCATGCTGATCGAGGGCGTTCCGGCGCCGATGATCGAGAACGCGGCAAAAATGGCCGGCATGCCGGTCGGCCCGCTGGCGCTCACCGACGAGACGGCGGTTGACCTCGCCCAGAAGATCATGCGCCAGACCAGGCGCGACCTTGGCGAAAAGGCGGTCGACCCGGCGCAGATGGCGCTGATCGACACCATGGTCGACACCCATGGCCGCTTTGGCCGCAAGAACGGCAAGGGTTTTTATGACTATCCGGCCAAGCCCGCCAAGAAGAAGCTATGGCCGGGGCTGAAGGACCTCTATCCGCAGTTGGCGCCGGAAAAGGTCGACGTCGAGGAACTGAAGCAGCGTTTCCTGGTCACCATCGCGCTGGAAGCGGCGCGGGTGATGGAGGAAGGCATCGTCACTGATCCGCGCGAGGCGGATGTCGGCTCGATCCTCGCCTTCGGTTTCGCGCCCTACAGCGGCGGCGCACTGTCCTACATCGACGGCATCGGCGTGGACAAATTTCTCGCTTTGTCGAAGACGCTGCGCAAAAAATTCGGCGACCAGTTCAAGGCGCCAAAACTGCTCGCCGACATGGCGGCCAAGGGCGAGACTTTTTACCAGCGTTTCGACCCTTACGCGAAGGGCGAGGAGAAGGCGGCGGCCTGAAAGCATGTATGTCTGGGCGCGGTTTGCCCGTGTAGCGGCAACGACGAAGAGTCGTGGCCGCTACAACCTTGGCTCGGTGAGCACATTGACGTTTCGATGCCTGCCGACCGACATCGACTTCAACCTGCACTTGAACAACGCGCGCTATATGATGCTGGCCGATCTCGGCCGCATCGACATTTTCCTGCGCAGCGGCCTGTGGGCGCTGGCGCGCGAGCGGCGCTGGGCGCCGATGCTCGGCGGCCTGCAAACGGTTTTCGCACGTGAGATACGCCTGTGGCGGCGTTTCGAGGTGATGTCTTCGCTGGAGACCTGGGAGGGCACGGCGGTGATCGGCCGGCACCGTTTCGTCCTGGACGACGGCACGACGGCGGCGATCATCCTGACCACGGCGGGCATTTATGACCGTCGCGGGCGGCGTTTCGTGCCGATCGGCGACCTCGTCTGCCTGCTCGGGCACGACGCTTCGCCGCGTCCGCTGACGGAAGTGGAAAGCGCCTTCGTCGCCTCGCACGGAATGCTGCGGAGCCTGGCCAAGGCCGGCAACTGAGCCGGCGCGAGAACTCACGGCATCACGGCGAATCCTTGCGCCGGTGCCCCGCCTGTCCATGCGTATGCCCTTTTATCCCGAGGAGCACGCTGCTATCTTGAGACGCGTGGAGACGATGCGATGACCAAGCTGGAACGCGCTATCCAGGAAGCCGAGCAACTGCCGGAAGAGCTTCGCGAGAAGCTTGGCGACGACCTGCTGCACTATATCCACAAATATCTTGCGCTGCGCGATGAGATCGACATTGGGCTGAAGGAACTCGATGCCGGCGAAGTCGAAGACGGTGAGAGCGTACTTGCCGACTTGAAGGCTCGCTATGGTGCTTAGGCTTGTCGTTACGCGTCAAGCCAGACGTGATCTCGAAGGCGTTCTTTCTTATATTGCTTCAGAAAACAAAAAAGCCGCATCCGATATGCAGGCGCGCTTCGATAAAGCCCTTCGTCTTCTTATGGAGAAGCCGTTTATGGGACCTGCAGCGCCGGGGCTGGGCGACGCGGCCTTGAGAAAATTCACGGTAGCGCCGTACATAATTTTCTACCGTCCGGAGCCCAGAAAACTCCAGATTGTCCGCATTCTGCATTCGTCGATGGATTTGGCGCGGCCCGATGTCCTTTATCGAAAGGGCTGAAGACAATTCCGCGATGGACAAGCAGCGGGGCAGGCGCTAGAACTGCCAAGGTATTTTTTCCTTGGCAAGCCGGAGCCGCGCGATGCTTTCGCACGAACGTGTCTGGGCGGCAATTGACGCCCTTGCCGAACGCAATTCACTGTCTGCCTCGGGTCTCGCCAAGCGTGCCGGACTGGACTCCACGGCTTTCAACAAGTCGAAGCGGCGGTCCTCCGACGGTCGCCCGCGTTGGCCTTCTACCGAATCGCTCGCCAAGATCATCGAGGCTACCAGCTCTTCGATCGAGGAGTTCGTCTTGCTGGTGTCGGGTTCCGACAGGACGCCGGCCGGCGCTTTGCCCATGCAGAAATCGACCGTGCCGCTGCTCGGGTTCGCCCAGGCCGGCGCCGGCGGCTTCTTCGACGATGCAGGTTTTCCCGCCGGGCAGGGCTGGGACCTGATCGAACTGCCGGTGAGGGCCGGCGACACCGCCTACGCCTTGCAGGTGCAGGGCGACTCCATGCTGCCGGTCTACCGTGATCGCGACGTGCTGATCGTCGAGCCCGGCGCAACGGTGCGCAAGGGCGACCGCGTCGTCGTCAAGACGACGACGGGCGAGGTGATGGCGAAGGTGCTGTCGCGCCGCAGCCCGCGCGACATCGAACTCCTCTCCATCAACCCCGCCCATCCCGTCCGCCAGATCGCCATGACGGATGTCGAATGGCTGGCCCGCATCGTCTGGGCGAGCCAGTAGGGTGCGCGGGCCTGCCGTTCTTCTTGGCGCTGCGGCATTCATGCTCGGCGCCGGGGTGCTTATCCTCGCCGGCGGAAACATGCTGCGCTCGAAAGCCGAGGTTCCAGTCGAGGCCATTGACGCCATCGATACCGCAGATCCGGCGGCCGGCGATGATGCCGCCCGCAAGCCGATCACCACGGAACGTCCCGCTTTCAATGCCGAGGCCAAGCGTCAATCGGCGTTGCGCGCGACCGAACCCGACGACGCTTCGGAGACCTTGCCCGGCGGCGGAGAACTGGAACGGGTCGAGCCGCGCTCCGCGCTGAGCGACATCGGCCAGGCCCTGCCGCCCAGGCCGAAGGCGCCGGGCGAATGGAAAGGCACCACTCTGTTCCAGCCGGTCGCGGTCGCCGCCGGGCTCATGGAGGCCAAGGGTTACCGCATCGCGGTGGCCGGCGTGGAGCCGTTGCAGGCCGATGAAACCTGCGATGCGGACGGAAAACCCTGGCCGTGCGGCATGTGGGCGCGCGCCGCATTCCGGGCCTGGCTGCGCGGTCGGTCGATCACCTGTGACCTTCCGCCCCAGCCAGATAGGGAGATCATCGTCGCGCCCTGTATGGTGGGCAAGCAGGATGTCGCGGAATGGCTGGTCGAAAGCGGCTGGGCGCGCGCGGCCGGAGATGGCGAATACGCAGCGCTCGGCGAGGTGGCTGCGCAAGCCCGCAAGGGCATTTTCGGTCGGCCGCCCTCGACCAGCGCGCCTGCCCAATCTTCGGTAGGAAGCGAGCTTCCCGCGCCGCCGGCGTCCGATACCGCGATCCTCGCGCCGCTGACCGAACCCGTCCCGGATGCCGTCGCTCCGGACGCCGTCGCGCCGCCGCCGGCGCTGGACGGGCCGCTCGGTGCGTTCCCTACGCCGCCAGCGCCCCCTCCAGCGCCTGCTGAATGAGCGCGCGGGTTTCCTCGATGCCGTAGAGCGCCGCGAACGATCCGAAGCGCGGTCCGCGCTCCTGACCGATCAGCACCTGGTAGATCATCTGGAAGAAGGCGACCGAGACGCCCGGCCCGCCTTCCGGGCTCTGCTTGGCATGGTCCTGGTAGCGCTCGATTTTCCGAGCGACATTGAGCGAGGCGTTCTGGATGACCTCGCCGTCGGCGCCCGGGGGCAGAGCGCCCAGCGCATCCGAAAGCTTTGCCAGCGCCTCGCGTTCCACCTCGTCCGGCGCGCGATACGTCTTCGTCGGCTTCACGAAATCGTCGAAATAGCGAATGGCGTAACCTGCCAGCCGGTCCAGTTCGGGATGCGTCTCGGCCGTCACGCCGGGCGCGTGGCGCGAGATGAAACCCCAAAGCACCGAACGGTCATGCGCGTTCGATGCGCTGACTAGGTTGAGCAGCAGCGCGAAACTCACCGGCAGTTCGATGCGAGGCGGGTTGCCGTCATGGATGTGCCAGACAGGATTGCCGAGCCGCTCCTTCCATTCCTGGCGCGGGTACGCCGCAAGGAAGGAATAATATTCGTCCACCGCCTTGGGGATCACATCGAAATACAGCTTCTTCGCCTGCCGTGGCCGCTGGAACATGTAGAGCGCCAGGCTCTCGGTCGGCGCATAGGTCAGCCACTCGTCGATGGTCAGCCCGTTGCCCTTCGACTTGGAAATTTTCTGGCCGATATCGTCCAGGAACAGCTCGTAGACGAAATGCTCCGGCGCGCGTCCGCCCAGAATCTCGCAGATGCGGTCGTAGACCGCCGCGTTGGTCTGGTGGTCCTTGCCGAACATCTCGAAATCGACGCCGAGGGCCGCCCAGCGCATGCCGAAATCCGGCTTCCACTGCATTTTTACGCGGCCGCCGGTCACCGGCAGCGTCGTCTCGATACCGTCCTCGTCGTCGAAGGTGATTGTGCCGTTCTTCGCATCGACATGCTTCATCGGTACGTAGAGCACGCGGCCGCTCTTCGGCGAGATCGGCAGGAACGGGCTGTAGGTCGCCTGGCGCTCCGGTCCCAGCGTCGGCAGCATCACCTTCATGATGGCGTCGTAGCGCTCGACCGCCCGCAGCAGCATCGCGTCGAAACGGCCGGACTTGTAGTATTCGGTGGCGCTGGCGAATTCGTAGTCGAAGCCGAACGTATCGAGGAAGCGCCGCAGCATCGCGTTGTTGTGGTGGCCGAAGCTTTCATAGTCGCCGCCGAACGGGTTCGGAACGACCGTCAGCGGCTTTTGCAGGTGCGGCTCCAGGAACGACCGGTCCGGCACGTTGTCCGGTATCTTGCGCATGCCGTCCATGTCGTCGGAGAAGCACAGAAGCTTGGTGTTGACCTTGTCCTGGGTCAGCACGCGGAAGGCGTGGCGCACCATGGTGGTGCGCGCCACCTCGCCGAACGTGCCGATATGCGGCAGGCCGGACGGGCCGTAGCCGGTCTCGAAAAGCACCGTCTGCGGGAAATCCGTTTTCTCGTAGCGCTTGACGATCTTTTTGGCTTCCTCGAACGGCCAGGCCTTGCTCTCTGCTGCCGCCGCGAGCACTTCGGGATTGAGATCGATGATGTTGGATATCGACATCGTGTCGTTCCTGGGCCGTCTGATATTGCCGGCGCGCCGCCGGAGAGACCGTCTCCCTATTCGGCGGGGGCGGGAGCGTCAACGTTTCGCGGCCGATTTCGCTTGTGGCTGGCGACAGCGATGCCTACGTTCCGCCTCGCTTGACCGGAGGGACATGATGAGCAGGCCGACCACCCACGAAGCCCTGGTGTACCTGATGGTGATCACCTCGGCATCCGACCGCGACATGACCGATGTCGAATTGGCGCGTATCGGCGCCGTCATCCGTTCCTGGCCGATCTTCGAGGATTTCGATGAGCATCGTTTGATCGCCGTCGCCCAGGACTGTCAGAAACTGCTGGCGGAAAAGGGCGGCCTCGAAGGCGTGCTGGCGCTTTCCCGCGCCGCGATCCCCACGCATCTCCACGACACCGCCTATTCGCTCGCCTTCGAGGTCGCCACCGCCGACCTCGAAATGCGCATGGAGGAACGGCGGGTGCTGCAGCTTCTGCGCCGCCACCTCACCGTCGATGACGCGACGGTCGCGGCGATCGAGCGCGCCACCAAGGCGCGCCACAGGACGCTGACCTGATCCGTTCCTGAAATAGGCCTTGGATCAGAAGAAGCTGACCGGAAAATAGCGCAGGTAGAGTTCGGCGAACGTGCCGTTGGCGGATATCTGCTGGAGGGCCGCGTCCACGGCTCCCGCCAGTTTTTCGTTCTCAGGCATGACCGCGATCGAAAGTCCGCCGCCGAGATATTCCGGCGCAATGTAGGGTCCGCCGGCAAAGCGGCAGCAATCGGCGGAATCCGCGCTTCCCAGCCAGAAGCCGAGCCGCATGCCGTCGCCGAAGGCCGCATCGACTTTCCCCTCCTTGAGATCGGCGAGCAGCAATTCCTGCCGGTCGTAAGCCACGGCCTGCACGCTGCCGAAGCTGTCGCGCAGCAACTGCTCGTGCGCCGAGCCGGCGACCACGCCGACACGTTTGCCGCGCAGCCGCTCGGCCATCGGCTCGCCGAGCATCGCCGATCTGGTTGCCACGAAGCGGGCGGGAAACCGCAGATAGGGTCGCGAGAACGCGAATTTCGCCCTATTTTGCGCGCTGACGGCGAGACCGGCGATGACCGCCTCGCCGTCGCCTCTGGCAAGCGCGGTTTCGAGTTCGCTCCAGGGCAGCGCCTGGATCTGGCATTTGTCGGCGAGCCCCAGTTCGGCGCAGATGGCGCGCGCCAGATCGACATGCAGGCCCGACAGCCCTCCCTCGGCGTCCAGATAGTTGAAGGGGGGAAAGTCGGTGGTCGTCAGGAAACGAAGGCGCGGCATGTCGGAAAGATCGGGTTTCGCCAGCCGCTCCTTGCTGTCCCACAGGACCGGCACCTGTACGCCGTCCGCCCGGACCGCCGGTGCTCCGGCAAAAAAGATAAGTAGTGCCGCGAACATCGACCGGACGAAAACCAGCCGGTATTTGGCAGCAGCACACCGTCTCTGCGGCAGGTGCTGAATCTCGATCATAAGCTTGAAATACCAGCGGATAATTGAATTGAATATCGGTAGAGGAATACATCGACTCCAGCGGGGGAGCGCATCATCCTCTGTTTTTCCGGTCGTTCAGTAAAAATCCTGACACCCCACTGGAAATCAACGAAGCATCTGAATAGTATTCGAATAACTAGACTGGCAACCGGGGACGTTGCCATGGGGGCGTTTGTACAGGTGTTCGCGTGTGAAGCGCTTGCCTTACGGCAAGTGGCGTCCGGTCGCGCGTGCATTGACCATCGTGCCGCGCCGAACCTGCTCCCCGACATCATCTCGATCGCTTTGCATCCATGCGTTCTCTCAGTCGCCCGCCGCATCCCGGTCGGTGCGGCATGACGCTTCTGGACTGGACGCCGGCTGACCAGGACCATCTCGCGCGCGCCCCGGAGCCGCACATTCCTTTGCGGACACCGCGGGCTTCCCTTCCGGCGCCGGGTGCGCTGATGGAGTTCTTCCTCACCGAATTCGATATCTGGCGTCCTATCCTCTCGCGGCTGCGGGTCTCGTCGGACATGGTGATCAAGCTCGCTGCGCGCGCCGGCGAAAACCGCACCGATTTCCAGTCCGAACTGCTCGCTTCCAATCTGGTCACCGAGAACGACCTTTTCGCGACGGTCGCCCAGGAGTTCGGCGTCGGTTTCATCGACCGGATCGATCCCGAGCGTCTGGTCATGCGACCCGAGGATTGCGCCCTGTTCCTGCGCACCCGCAGCAAGCATCTGCATGTGAAAGTGCTGGAGCGCGACGGCAGGGCGCTTGCCGTCATCGCCCCTTCCGGAATGAGCCTGAGCACGCTCAAAAGCCTGTTGCACCGGCAGAAAAACCTGCTCCCCTTGCTCCGCATGACCACGCCGCAGGCCCTGCGGCGCGCCGTTCTGCAGAGAACCAGCCAGTCGCTCGCCATCGACGCCCGCAACGGCCTCTACGAGCGCATGCCCGACTATTCCGCGCGCATCGTCGCCAATGCGTGGCAGGGCGTCGTCCTCGGCGCCGTACTGGTCATCCTGGCGCTGGCTTTCACGCTCGCCACCTCGGCCGTTCTGCTGGCGATGCATATCTTCTTCTCGCTGTTCTTCTTCGCCTGCATCATACTGCGTTTTGCCGCGACGAGGGCCGCGCCGGCAAAACCGCCGCCCGGGCTGGAAGCGACCCCGCCGGGAGACCTGCCTTTCTATTCGGTGCTTGTCGCCCTGCATCGCGAAGCCGATGTCGTCCCGCAACTGCTTGCAGCGCTCGACCGCCTAGTCTGGCCGAAAAGCAAGATCGAGATCAAGCTGGTCTGCGAGGCCGACGACAGCCAGACCCTCGGTGCCATCGCCGCGCACGGCTTGCCGCATCACGTCGAGATCGTCGAGGTGCCGCCCGGCCAGCCGCGCACCAAGCCGAAGGCGCTGAGCTACGCCGTGCCGCTGATCAAGGGCGACTACGTCGTGCTCTACGACGCCGAGGATCGCCCGCATCCGTTGCAACTGCTGGAGGCCTGGCATTGTTTCGAACGTGGCGGAGAGGATCTCGCCTGCGTCCAGGCGCCGCTCGAAATATCGAATGAGGAAAGCGGGCTGATACCGCTGCTCTTCGCTTTCGAGTATTCGGCGCTGTTCCGCGGCCTGCTGCCCTGGCTTTCCGGCCGCCGCGTCATCCTGCCGCTCGGCGGCACGTCGAACCATTTGCGTGTCTCGGCGCTCGAAGAGGTCGGCGGCTGGGATCCGTACAACGTCACCGAAGACGCCGATCTCGGCCTGCGGCTCGTTCGCTTCGGCTATCGCACCCAGACGATCAGCCTGCCAACGCTGGAGGACGCACCGGAGACCCTGTCGATCTGGCTGCCGCAGCGCACCAGATGGTTCAAGGGTTGGTGCCAGACGTGGCTGGTGCATATGCGCGATCCCGTTGCGCTGTTCCGCGAACTCGGGCTGCGGTCGTTCTGCCTGGCGCAGATCCTTTATGCCGGCCTTGTGCTGTCGGCGCTCGTCCACCCGCTGCTCATCGTCGCCGCCCTCTATCTCGGCCTTCAGATCGTCGTCGGCCAATCAACCTTCGGCTGGATGGTGGCGCTGCTGGTCGTGGACACGATCAACATCGTCTGCGGCTACCTCTCCTTCCTGCTGCTCGGCTGGTACAGCCTGCGCAAGCCGGAGCGGAAAAGTTTCTGGCGCGTCGTGAAATTCACGCCGGTTTACTGGATGATGATGTCGCTCGCCGCCTGGCGCTCGCTGCTGCATCTGTGGCGGCGGCCTCACCATTGGGAGAAGACGCCGCATTTCAGGACCGTCCGGCGCGAGCCTGCCTGATCGGCTTGCCGCCAAATTCGACATGGAACCAGATTGCGTGCGGCCCTGTCGCCTATTCGTCGTCGCCGAAAAAGGCGTCCATGTCCCGGTGGCCCTCGAGGATGTTGACGACTTCGAATTCGTCGCCGAGATAGCGGTAGAAGATGACGTAGGTCTTGAACACGGAGCTACGCAGACCGTCTCCCAGTTCGTTCCGCTCACGTCCAATCACGCCAGGCAACGAAGCGCGTTGCTCACACCTCTGTCGAAGTTGCCTGCGAAATGCCGTCGCCAACGCGCGACTCCCGCTTTGCCGGGCGATATAGGCAGTAATGCCGATCAAATCATCCTGTGCATCGGCCGTAAAATGAAGGCGCGCCACTATGCGCTCTGGCCTTGGGCTTCCCACGCATCGAGCTGCTTGTCCGACGCAGCCTCCACTTCATCAGCCGAAAAGCGGCCCCCCCTCGCGATGGACGCATTGATCGTCTCGCGAAGGGCTTGCAGTCTCGCTTCGCGTTCCTCGACCAAGCGCAATCCCTCGCGGACCACTTCGCTATTTGAGCCGTAGCGTCCGTCCGCGACGAGCTTCGTCACAAGGTGCTCCAGACGCTCTCCGATCGATACGTTCATACCTGATCTCCGATCCCTCAGTCAGTCTAACAAATAACAGGAATCGTGCAATCCTTGGTATCTTGCAACGCCAATCGACATGCGAGGACCGCCAACCTACGGTGCGAATATGCGCGCAAAGCCGTGGGCATGTTACCTTTCAGGAGAGCGCAGGCGGCGGTAGCGATTTACAGCCTAATTGTCCCGGAGAAACCCCGGTCCCGTCCCGATGATCTTCTTGTCGGGCTTGCCGATCGCCGCCTCGTCGCGCTTGGCGTAGGGGATCGATTTCAAGATCCGCCGCATCACCTCGATGCGTGTGCGGCGCTTGTCGTTGGAGCGCACGATCGCCCATGGCGCGTGGTCGGAATGCGTCGCCTCGATCATCTGGTCGCGCGCCTGGCCATATTCTGCCCATTTGCCCAGGCCCGCCATGTCCATGTCGGAGAATTTCCAGTTGGTCAGCGGGCTGTGATAGCGGTCGTGGAACCGCTTGAGCTGCATCTCCTGGCCGAGGTCCAGCCAGAACTTGAAGAAGCGGATGCCTTCGCGCACGATCGCCAGTTCGTATTGCGGCGTTTCTTCCAGGAAGCGCACGTGTTGCTCGGGGGTGCAAAACCCCATCACCGGCTCGACGCCGCCGCGATTGTACCAGGAGCGGTCGAAAGTCACGAACTCGCCGGCTGTCGGAAAATGCGCGATGTAGCGCTGGTAATACCACTGGCCGCGCTCGGTCTCGGTCGGCTTGGTCAGCGCCACGTTGCGCGCTGTGCGCGGGTTCATGTACTGGCGCAGCACATCGATCGTCCCGCCCTTGCCGGCGGCGTCGCGGCCCTCGAACAGCACCAGCGCGCGTTCGCCGGTCGACTGCATCCATGCCAGCAGCTTCACCAGTTCGATTTGCAGCCGCTCGATCGTCTCGTCATATTCGTCGCCATCGAGTTTCTTGTCGTAGGGATAGCCGCCCGACGTCAGCGCGTGTTTGTCCAGCCAATCCGGCAGCACCGGATCGGCTATGTCGAAAACCCGCTCCGTGCCGCCGACATCGATCTTGACCCCGCTCGCCGTCATCTGCGTTTTACTCTTCTGGGCTTTCATGGCGGACGCATTCCTGTTTCGATTCATGCTATTGGGTGACATGACGCCGGTCCAGAAGCAATCCGTGGGGGAGTTTGGCAGGTCCGGCGGGCTGGATCGATGACCGACACCACCGAAGCAACCAACGGCCGCCGCCTGGCGCGGCTGGCGTGGGGCCGCCTTTGGCAGGCCCGCTGGCTGTTTGTCGCAGCCGTCCTCGCTGTTTTCATCCTGCACGCCAGCGGCGGCGGATCGACGCTGGCAGCAACGGCCCTCGTGCTTGCCCTGCTGGTGGTCGCTTCGCTCGCGCCCCGGCGGATACTGCCGGAACGCCCGGTCAGCACGGCGGCGCCGGTTCGGCCGGCGGCCACCGTGGAACTCTCGGCGGAGAGCCTTGCGGCCGGCGTCGCCGATCCGCTGATCGTCTTCGACGAGCGCGGCGTCGTCACGCTCGCCAACAGCGCGGCCGCGTCGGCCTTCGGCGACATCCAGTCCGGCATATCGATGCCGCTGAAATTCCGCGCTCCCGAAATGCAGGACCTGCTGGAAAGCATGCTGTCGGGGCGCTTTCCCTCCAAGACCGTCGAATACACCGAGCGCGTTCCGATCGAGCGGGTGCTGCGGGTGACCGCGACGGCCGTGGGCCGTGGCACCGGCCTGTTCGTCATCGTCTTCAAGGACCAGAGCGAGTCCCGCCGCATCGACCGCATGCGCGCCGACTTCATCGCCAATGCCAGCCACGAACTGCGCACGCCGCTGGCTTCGATCGCCGGCTTCGTCGAGACGCTGCGCGGCCCGGCGAAGAACGACGCCGCCGCGCGCGAGCAGTTCTTGCAGATCATGCAGAGCCAGACGTCGCGCATGGCCCGCCTGATCGACGACCTGCTGTCGCTGTCGCGGCTGGAGATGAAGGCGCTGTCGGCGGGCAATGCCAGGGTCGACATCGGCCAGATCATCGAGAGCGTCGTGGATTCGCTCCGGCCGCTGGCCGCCGAAAGCGGCGTCGTCATCGAGAACCGCATGGGCGACGGGAAGTTCGAAGTGCCGGGCGACCGCGACGAACTCTTCCAGGTCTTCGAGAACCTGGTCGAGAACGCCTGCAAATACGGACAGTCAGGCGGCCGTGTCGTGGTCTCGGCGACCCGCTCCGACCAGGGCGAGGTTGCCATCGAGGTCCGCGACTTCGGCCCGGGCATTGCCGAGGAGCACATTCCACGCATCACCGAGCGTTTCTACAGGGCCGATGTCGAGAGCAGCCGCTCGCACAAGGGCACGGGTCTCGGCCTGTCGATCGTCAAGCATATTGCGACGCGGCATCGCGGCCGGCTGTCGATCACGTCGAAGCTGGGCGAAGGCGCGGCCTTCACCATACATCTGCCGACCAAATAGCCGTGAATTCTTCAATCTGTAACATGGCTGGTCTATTGATTCGCGCGAAGTTAGTTTGGCGCGTCCAAAAAGTCGTAAAATCATGACCGCAATGCCTTCGCATCACATCGTCAGCGCTTATGACGACGAGCTGAAATACCTGACCCGCAAGATCGCGGCGATGGGCGGTCATGCCGAGCGCATGGTCGACCAGGCGGTGTCGGCGCTCGTCCATGCCGACCTGACGTTGGCGCGAAAAGTGATCGGCGACGACCTCATGCTCGACGAGGCTCAGCGCGAGATCGACGAGCGCACGATTTCCATGATTGCCCGCCGCCAGCCGCTGGCCGGCGATTTGCGCGAGATCATCGGCGCCATCCGCATCTCCGCCGATCTGGAGCGGGTCGGCGACCTCGGCAAGAACGTCGCCAAGCGCGCCGTCGCGGTCGGCGACGGGCTCGACCCCGCAAGCCCGTTCCGCGGCCTGCAGGCGCTGGTCGACCTCGCTCTCACCCAGCTCAAGGATGTGCTCGACGTCTACGCCACGCGCTCCGTCGACCGGCTTGCCGCCATGCGCGACCGTGACGACCAGATCGACGCCATGTACACCTCGCTGTTTCGCGAACTGCTGACCTACATGATGGAAGACCCGCGCAACATCACGCCGTGCACCCACCTGCTGTTTTGCGCCAAGAACATCGAGCGCATCGGCGACCACGCGACCAACATCGCCGAGGCGATCTATTATATCGTCACCGGCGAACAGATGCCGCCCTACCGGCCGAAGGAAGACAAGAGCCCGGAAGTCACGCTCGCCGCGAGCGTCCCTGCGTAGGCATCCGGCCGGCTGGTTCTTCCCGTTCCTCCTTGCTGAAAAACGCCCGCGCGGCCGTCGACAGTCGGAAATTTTCCGATCCGCGGATGAAGAAGACATTCCTTCCTCGCAAAAGCCCAAGGTATGGACGAAGCCAGCCTCGCCTGACAGGCCGTGCTTGGCTATAGCGTCGCCCGAAGGCTCCGGACTGCCGGAGCCAATTCCCGATGGAGAGGCGAATGCACCTTCAACTCCTGCGCAACGCGACCCTCAAGCTGAATTACGCCGGCAGGACCGTGCTCATCGACCCGGATTTCGGGCCAAAACACAGCCGGCCCTCCTTCACCGGCCGCTCGCCGAACCCTATGGTCGAGCTTCCGGAAAGCATCGGGACGATCCTGCGCAGTGTCGACTGGTCATCGTCTCGCATCTGCATCAGGACCATTTCGATACGGTCGCGAGGCAAAGCGTGCCGAAGACGCTTCCGCTGATCTGCCAGCCCGGCGACGAGACGACGATCCGCGAGCTCGGATTTACCTCGGTTACGCCGCTGACCGACAGCATCGACTGGAACGGCATCAGGCTGACGCGGCGCGAAGGCAGCCACGGCCTCGGTCCGGTGGTCGACAAGATGGGCTCCGTGATGGGTTTCAGCCTGGAGGCGGAAGGCGAGCCGAGCGTCTATTGGGCGGGTGACACCGTGCTCTATGCACCGGTCGCGCAAACCATCGCCGCGACGCATCCGGAGATCGTCGTCACCCATTCCTGCGGCGCGCGCTGGGACGGCGACCTCATCGTCATGGACGCGGCGCAAACCATCGCCGTCTGGGAGGCTGCCCCGACGGCGGTGATCGTCGCGACGCACATGGAGGCGCTCGACCATGCAACCGTGTCGCGGCAGGATCTTCGCCGGGCTGGCGACGAAAAAGGCATTCCAGCTTCACGGCTGGTCGTTCCGGCGGACGGCGAGACGCTGTCTTTCCCGAAGCGATAGCTAGCCGTAATACCAGCGGCCCTAATCATTGACAGTCGGCGCCGCCCCTCATCCGCCTGCCGGCACCTTCTCCCCGTGAAGGACGGGGAGAAGACTACTGGCCGCATTTGTTTCGGCTTTTCCGGCTTCGGTGATTGGCAGCGCCGCTAGTGACGGCGTCTCTCTCCCCGTTCTTCACGGGGAGAGATGTCCGGCAGGACAGTGAGGGGCGGCGCGGACGCTTAACCGAGTGACCTTGGTGCAATGCTGGTCGCGCGGCCCCGATCGGTCAGTCGAGACGCAGATTGTGGAAGCCGGCTACCCTGCCAGAACTACCGAACCCGGCGGCGCTCCGATGCGGGCTGGAAGGCGATCCGTGCATGGTAGCGGCAATACGGTCCGTTTTCCGCGCAATCGTTTCCGCAGAAGTGGAAACCTTCCGCCAGCGGGTCGCCGATCGGCCATTTGCAGGTGCGCTCGTTGAGCTGGATGAGTTGCAGGTTGCGCGAAATCGGCACGACATTGTCGCTCGTCCGCTCGGCGGGGCGCGGCATGGGCTGGGCATCGAACTGCGTCTGCAAGGCCGTCGCCCCGATCGACGGAGCAACCGGGCGTCCGGCAGGCGCCGGGCGCGGTGCCGGTTTCGCGGCGACGGGCTGCTGCGCGGGTTTCTTCTGCCTTGCCGGAGCGGGATTGGCGCGGCCACGCCCCGAAAGCTTGAGCCGATGCACCTTGCCGATGACCGCGTTGCGGCTGACGCCGCCAAGCTGGGCGGCGATCTGGCTGGCGCTCAGTCCCTCCGACCAAAGTTTGCGCAAGGTTTCAACGCGCTCGTCCGTCCATAGCATGGGTCGATCTCCTGACGCCGTGTGCGGGGGACTAGGAATCCTTTTACCATCCCGGTCACACAAACCGGGTCAACACCACATATACAGGTGCAGTTAGTGCCGCCGCACGAAATCTAGTTGTCTCGTGATCTCTACGTACCGTATCGGCTGACTCCGTGACAAGAGTCCCGTTTGCAACACGAATCGGAAAATTGGGTTTTCCCCAACTTGCCTGCGGGCCGGAACGATGCCGGCCAATGGACTGATTCGCTCGCGGGCGACGTTTCCGTTGACTTCGCAGCCGAAAAATCCAATATGCCGCAAAAGCCGCCGCTTCGGCGGCTTTTTGATTTCCTGGGATATCGGGGACCGATATAATGAGCGGATCGGCGCTTTACGAGACCTTTGCCCGCGCGCCCCTGGCGTTCGAGCGCGGCGAGGGATGCTGGCTCATCGACAGCAAGGGCGAGCGATATCTCGATTTCGCGGCAGGCATCGCCGTCAATTCGCTCGGCCACAGCCACCCCGCGCTGGTTTCCGCGCTGACCGAGCAGGCCGGAAAGCTCTGGCACGTCTCCAATCTCTACGAGATCCCGGGACAGAGCCGGCTGGCCGAGCGTCTCGTCGCCAATTCCTTCGCCGACAAGGTGTTCTTCACCAATTCCGGCGCCGAGGCACTGGAATGCGCCATCAAGACGGCGCGGCGCTATCAGTACGTCTCCGGCCATCCGGAGCGCTTCCGCACCATCACCTTCGAGGGTGCCTTCCACGGCCGCACGCTGGCCACCATCGCCGCCGGCGGGCAGGCGAAATATCTTGAAGGCTTCGGCCCCAAGGTCGACGGCTTCGACCAGGTGCCGTTCGGCGACATAGAGGCTGTCGAGAAGGCGATCACGCCCGAGACGGCCGCGATCCTGATCGAGCCGGTGCAGGGCGAGGGCGGCATCCGCGAGGTGCCGGCGCAGACGCTTCGCCGGTTGCGCGAGCTTTGCGACGAGAACGGCCTTCTGCTGATCTTCGACGAGGTCCAGTGCGGCGTCGGCCGTACCGGAAAACTCTTCGCCTATGAATGGTCCGGCATCTCGCCAGACCTGATGGCGATCGCCAAGGGCATCGGCGGCGGTTTTCCGGTCGGCGCCTGCCTGGCGACGGACGAGGCCGCGGTCGGCATGACCCCCGGCGTGCATGGCACGACCTTTGGCGGCAATCCGCTGGCCATGGCCGTCGGCAACGCGGTGCTGGACGTGATCCTGGCGGACGGTTTCCTCGACGAGGTTTCGCGCAAGACCTTGCTTTTGAAGCAAGGGCTGGCGGCCATCGCCGACGAATTTCCGGACGTCATCGAGGAGGTGCGCGGCGCCGGGCTCCTGCTCGGCTTCAAGTGCCGCATCCCCAACACCAGGATGCAGGCGGCGTTGCGCGACGAGAAGATGCTGTCGGTCACCGCCGGCGACAATGTCGTGCGCCTGCTGCCGCCGCTGATCGTCAGCGACGAGGAGATCCGCGACGCGCTCGGCCGCATCCGCGCCGCCGCCGGTCGACTCTCGACGCCCGCCGCAGCGGAATAGGACGCCGCGTAATGCAGAACGGCATAAGGCATTTCACCGACCTGTCGACCGTCCCGGCCGCCGAGCTGCGCTCGATGCTGACCGATGCCGGCGCTCGCAAGGCCGACATCAAGGCTGGAAAACGCTCGCGTCCGCTCGACGGCAAGGTGCTTGCCATGATCTTCGACAAGCCGTCGACCCGCACGCGCGTCTCCTTCGACGTCGGCATGCGCCAGCTCGGCGGCGAGACGATCATGCTGACCGGCACCGAGATGCAGCTCGGCCGCAGCGAGACCATCGCCGACACGGCAAAAGTCCTGTCGCGCTACGTCGACGCGATCATGATCCGCACCACCTCGCACGACCGGCTGCTCGAACTCACCGAGAACGCCACCGTACCGGTGATCAACGGCCTGACCGACGACACGCATCCGTGCCAGCTCATGGCCGATATCATGACCTTCGAGGAGCATCGCGGCCCGGTCGCCGGCAAGACCTTCGCCTGGGTCGGAGACGGCAACAACGTGCTGCATTCGCTGCTCGAAGCCTCCGCGCGCTTCTCCTTCAACGTCAATGTCGGCGTGCCGGACGGCAGCGAGCCGGCCGAGAAATATGTAGGCTGGGCAAAAGCCAATGGCGGATCCGTGCGGTTCACGAAGAGCGCCGAGGAGACCGTCGAGGGCGCCGACTGCATCGTGACGGATTGTTGGGTGTCGATGGGCCAGGAGCATCGCGCCCGCGGCCACAATGTCTTCCTGCCCTACCAGGTCAACGAGCGGCTGATGGCGCACGCCAATCCGGATGCCCTGTTCATGCACTGCCTGCCGGCGCATCGCGGCGAGGAAGTCACCAACGAGGTCATCGACGGCCCGCACTCGGTGGTCTTCGACGAGGCGGAGAACCGCCTGCACGCCCAGAAGGCCGTGCTTGCCTGGTGCCTGTGCGCTTGAACCGGCGGGGCAGCGCCCCTATTTCTGCGCCAACACCCTGAACATGCTGTTGTAAGCGGTGTCCGCAGTGGCCAAAATCCGCCCGCGGAGCCGGAAGGATTGGTGCGATGAGCGAGCAGCGCAAGCTTGGCGAGATCGGCTTTGCCGGAGACGATGATGTGGTGCCGTTCGAGGTCGCCGCGCTCGACGTGCGTGGGCGCGTCGTGCAGCTCGGCCCGATGCTCGACCAGATTCTCAGCCGCCATGACTATCCCGAGCCGGTGGCCCGGCTGGTGGCGGAGGCCTGCCTGGTCACCGTGCTGCTGGGCACCTCGCTGAAATTCGAGGGAAAATTCATCCTCCAGGCCCGCACCGACGGGCCGGTCGACATGGTCGTCGCCGATTTCTCGACGCCGAAATCGCTGCGCGCCTATGCGCGTTTCGATGCGGAGAAGCTTGCTGATGCCGTCGCCGCCGGCGAGGCCACGCCTGGAAAGCTGCTCGGCAAGGGCGTGCTGGCGCTCACCATCGACCAGGGCGAGCACACGCAGCGCTACCAGGGCATCGTTCCGCTCGACGGCACCGACCTGCAGGAGGCGGCGAAAACCTATTTCCGCCAGTCGGAGCAGATTCCGACCGACGTAAGACTGTCGGTCGGCAAGCTGGTGCGCCCCGGCAATGGCGGCAGCCGCGAAGAGTGGCGCGCCGGCGGCCTGCTGGCGCAATTCCTGCCCAAGGCGCCGGAGCGCATGCGCATGCCCGACCTGCCCGGCGGCGACGGCGACAGCATCTCCACGCAGCAGGAGATCGCGGATGCCGCCTGGCACGAATTGCTGGCGCTGGTCGCGACCGTGGAACACGAGGAACTGCTCGATCCGAAGGTGGGCTCCGAGCGGCTGCTCTACCGGCTGTTCAACGAGCACGGCGTGCGCGTCTTCGAGGGCACGCCGGTCGAGGACAATTGCTCCTGCTCGGAGGAGCGGATCCGCGGCATCCTCGAAGGTTTTACCGCCGAGGAGATCACGGACTCGACAGAAGAAGGTGTTATCCGGGTGAGCTGCGAGTTTTGCTCGAAGGCTTACGCGTTCAGGCCCGAGGAATTTTCGGCGGAGGCGTGAGGGCTGGCTCCAGGGGACAGCTTACCTAATTCCGCGGAAAGACGCGGCGCTTCAAGGTTGACGCAAGCGGAATTAAGTAAACTGTCCCCGGCACTTAACCTCAATTCACCGTGCGCTTGCCGTCCGGCAGGTCGAGCGAGAATGCCGGGATGTCGACGTCGAATGTGGCGCCGGCGGCGGTTTGCATCGTGTAGTGGCCGGCCATGATGCCCGACGGCGTCGGCAGCGGGCACCCGGACATGTACTGGTAGCTGTCGCCAGGCCCGAGTTCCGGCTGTTCGCCGACCACGCCCGGTCCGTGCACCTCCTCGACGCGGCCCTTGCCGTCGGTGATGTGCCAGTAGCGCGACAGGAGTTTCACCCGCTCGTCCGACTGGTTGTCGATGGTGACGCGGTAGCCCCAGACGTAGCGGTTCTCGGCGGGGTCCGAGCGTTCGGCCAGATAAAACGGCTCGACGCTGACCTCGATGTCGTGTGTTACGGCTTTGTACATGCCGGCTCCGGGCGAAACGGCCTTGGCGGATGTTTTTCCGCCAGGCATGGAAGGCGGCTTCATTGCGGCGCCGGTGTTTGCGGCGGCGCGGGCATCGGCACCGGATCGGCCGGCTTCACCATCGTCCCGTTGACGAAGGCCGAGCCGTCCGCCCGGATATTGATCGCCCATTGCAGCCGCCCGTCCGCCAGCGTCTTGGCAAATCCCTTGACCATCGCCAGCGCCGGCAGCATTTCCGCGACCTGCGGGTCGCTGGCGGCGGCGGACTGCAGCGTGGCCACCACCTTGTCGTAGCCAGCCGCCTCGAGCGTCATGTCGAACACCGGCCTGCCGCCCGGAAAGGTCAACTCGCCCTCGGCGACGATTTCGGCGTCGGCATTACGGATCGTGCTTTTCGAGAACACGATCTTCGGCGGGTCTGCCATGAAGGCGGCGGCGATCTCCTGGCCGACGCTCTCCGGCACCGGCGGCTCCTTGCCGAGGTCGATCGCTTCGATCAGTTTGCGCGCGGGAACGTCGAGGTCGAGGTTCGTGCCGTTGATGTTGATGTCGATCTCGGTCGGGATCAGCGCCGGCGCCCAGCCCGGCAGGAAGAGCGAGGCGACCTCCAGTTTCGACAGTTTTACGCTGTAGCTCAGCGCGCCGTCCTGGCGGATGCCGTCCATGGCCACCGAAACGCCTGCTTCGCCGGTCCGGAATATGCCGACCGGCGTGGTCACCGACAGGTCGGCAAGCGCGTATCTGCCTGCCACATGCTCCCACAGGGGGAGCGCCGCCAGCAGCAGCGATTTCAGCTCGGCCTGGTTGGCTTTGACCTTTGCCTCGTCATTGTTGACAACCGCGAAGGCCAGAATGTCGAGCAGGCTCCCCCACCGATAGCCCGTACCGTCTGCATCCAGCGACAGGGACGCGGCCTTCATTTCCATGGGGAAGTTGGTTTTGCCTTCGGGGTCTACGACGTTCTGGCTCTGGACAAACTCCGCCATGGCCTGTTTCGAGGTGAAGTCGATGCCGCCATTCGCCGACTTCGTGCCGGTCATCGTGATCGTGCCTGCGCCATAGCTGGTTTCGCCTCGGCCCGTCGGAGCCTCGGTCACCAGCTTGATGCCGGAATGCGAGCCGGTGGCGCTGGAGAACACGCCAAGCGCGGGATCGAAGACGCCGCTCATCTTGCCGTCGCTGACCGTCCACTGGAGACGCTGCTTCATCGGCGGCTGGCTGATCTCCACCCAGCCGTCAGGGGACAGCGCGCCGTCGACCTGCCAGGTCCCGTCAGCCAGCGGCTTCACCCGCAGCCCGTAAGGGGACACCTCATATCTGACCATGTCCTGGGGTGGAAACAGGCTGGCGATGCGGCTGAAATCGAAGTCGATCCTGTAGGCGTCGCCGTCGGGCGCAACCTTGACGATGCCTTTCTCCAGCGCGGTCTTGCCGACATAGCGGGCAAGCGTCTCGCCGAGCTGCGTGGCGCCCGTGGCGTCCACAGTCTGGGCCGCGGTCGGTGTGGCGACGGCGACGAGCAGGATGGGCAGAAGGGCACGCAAGGCGACGCTCCATCGGAAGGGGAAGTTCCGCACGGAGCCTAAGCAGGTTTGGCCGGATTAGCCAACAGACGGGCAACGGTGGACAGCACATATGGCCGCCAGGTCGTGGAAAAATCCGCGCCGGCCGTCGATGCTTCGCCATTGTGCCCGGCAAAAATGGTGTCAGGACGTGTTTGGTTTCTCCATCGCCCACTGCGCCAGCCCGTGGACGACCTCCAGAACGTCCTGAACCTCATGGGTGGATTTTGGCCGCCAGCCGGGCGGCCGGCCGGGTTTCAGCGGCCATACGCGGCGAGCCCGCACCGACTTGCCGGTTCGCCTGAACGGCGCGATCCTCGCCTCCTGGCGCAGCTTTTCCTTCGCGGCCGCCGCCGCGTTGCGCGCCCGCCAGCGAGCAAACCGTCTTGCCTGGCCTGGAAGGTCGTCAAGGGCGGCGGCCAGCGCTTGCAGGCGCAGGGAAATCCGCGTCGCGTCGACCGGATCGTTGGCGGACCGGCGGCGGAACGGCATGCCGGACGGCGCGCCATCGGCTGCCACTGGCCACGGGCGGACGCTCCAGGGCCGCAGCGGATCGAACAGCGGCAGGCTGCGTTTTTTCGGGCGGGCGGCGCGGATTTCGGCGGCCCGCCGGGTCGCAGCGATGCGCCTCAGTTCGTCCCGCGACACTGTGACGGCGATGCCGAAGCCGCGCAGCAGCGGCTCGATGGGTTTCGGCGTCGATTTTCGCGGACGCGCTGGCGGCAGTACGACCACCACCCCACGCGCCGCCACGATGATCAGCCGCCGCACTGCCGCTTCGGCCGGTCGCAGCAGTTTTGCGATAGCGCGATGCAGGTTTCGGGGAAGGGTAAGCGCCGGGGACAGTTTACTTTTTTCCGCCAGCGCCAACCCTGAAGCGGCAGCACCCTTCTGCGGAAAGAAAGGAAACTGTCCCCCAGCGCCAAGCCCTGCACCCATCCCGGCCATGGCGACGAGCATGGCCAGCACACGCTTCAGCGCTTCCCGGTTCTTGTCGACTGCCGCAGTCCAGTCCATCGCCGCTTCCTTCCGAGTAAAGGCGGGGAGGATTATCGCTCCGGTCGGAGGGGTGGGGAAAAGACGCGGGAAAATAATCCTGACGGATGCTGACAAGGACGGTGACTGACTATCTGCTTGAAGAAGCTTTCCCGCGCAATTCCAGTGTCTTGCCATGGGCGTGTTGCCTCGACCGTTGGCGCGCCCCTCACTGTCCTGCCGGACATCTCTCCCCGTAAGAACGGGGCGAGAGGGCCAGGCTTCACCGCTTTCGCCACCCTTGACCGTTGGAGATTTGCGGGGAGGGCGGCGCAGGCCGTCCTCGCCCCGTTCTTACGGGGAGAGGATGCCGGTAGGCAGGTGAGGGGCGGCGCGCAGGGGCGATATCTGAAGCATCTGCGAGCGCGGGCAGTGTGTCGCGGCAGCTTCCGCGACGCGGGCAGCGTTTGGCGGCAGCTTCGTTTGCCGCGTTCTTGTCGACGGAAGACAACAGAACGCATCGGCCGGGCTATCGGCTGACAGCGCGGCCCGCCCTGCCTGACCCTCGGCGCTCCGAAGCCAGCAGCGCGTTATGCCGCCAACGCGGCCGGCGTTACGCCGCCTTCAGCGCCTGCTCGATGTCCTCGATCAGGTCGCCGGCGTCCTCCAGACCGACCGAAAGCCGCACCGTGCCGGGCCCGATGCCGAGTTCGGCGCGCGCCTCGTCGGTCAGGTTCTTGTGCGTGGTGGTGGCCGGGTGGGTGATCAGGCTTTTTGCATCGCCGAGATTGTTGGAGATCAGGATCACCTTGAGGGCGTTCGAGACGGCGAAGGCCGCCCGCTTGCCGCCCTTGAGGTCGAGGCAGATCAGCGTCGAGCCGCCGGTCATCTGTCTGGCGACGACATCCGCCTGCGGGTGGTCGGCGCGGCCGGGATAGATGACACGGGCGATTTCGGGCCGGTCGGCGAGGAAATCGGCGATTTTCCCGGCGCTCTCGGTCTGCTGGCGCACGCGGATCGGCAGCGTCTCCAGCCCTTTCAGCAGCGTCCAGGCGTTGAACGGCGACAGGCTGGGGCCGGTATGCCGGAAATAATCGTGCAAATTCTCGTCGATCCATTTCTTGTCGGACAGGATGACGCCGCCCAGGCAGCGGCCCTGGCCGTCGATATGCTTGGTGGCGGAGTAGACGACGACATGCGCGCCGAGCTTCAACGGCTTCTGCTGCAACGGCGTGGCGAAGACGTTGTCCACCACCAGCCGCGCGGCGATCGAGTTGGCAAGCGCGGCCACGGCGGCGATGTCGACGACTTCCAGCGTCGGGTTGGTCGGGCTTTCCAGGAAGAACAGTTTGGTGTTCGGCCGCACCGCCTTTTCCCAGTTGGCGATGTCCGTGCCGTCGACCAGCGTCGCCTCGATGCCGTAGCGTGGCGCCAGCGTCTCGACCACCCAGCGGCAGGAGCCGAACAGGGCGCGCGCCGCCACGATATGGTCGCCGGCGCGCAGGCCGCACAGGATGGCGGCGGTCACGGCAGCCATGCCGGAGGAGGTGGCGCGTGCGTCCTCGGCGCCTTCCAGCGCGCACATGCGCTTTTCGAACATGTCGACGGTGGGGTTGGCGTAGCGCGAATAGATGAAGCCGGGCGTCTCGCCCTTGAAGCGCGCCTCGGCCGCTTCGGCGGTCTCGTAGACGTAGCCCTGCGTCAGGTAGATCGCTTCCGACGTCTCGCCGTGCTCCGAGCGCAGCGTGCCGCCATGGACGAGGCTGGTCGCCGGCTTCCAGTTGTGTTGATGGTCGTGCGCCATGGGTAACCCCCAATAAACAAAAAACCGGCCGCGAAAGTCGCAACCGGTCCATATGGCCTCACGGCCCGACGGTCCTTTAGCGACTTGTTTAACGTGGCTGCAAGCCGACCGGCCAAATCACCACGGGATAAGTTTCCCTTAGACCTGTCGTGCGCTTGCGTCAATCATGTGGTTGGCTAAAGCAGAAGCGTCGAACTGGAGCGTCACGTGCGCGGAGAAGGCATCCTTCCGGATCATAAGATCGCAGACCTGTTCCAGTCGGGTGCGCTTTCGGCCGCGCGTCCGCTGGACGGCGACCAGATCCAGCCGGCCAGCCTCGACCTTCGCCTCGGCGACAAGGCGTTTCGGGTGCGCGCCAGCTTCCTGCCCGGCAGCAGGCATCTCGTGTCCGAAAAACTCGACCGGCTGAAGCTGCACGAGATCGACCTTTCCAACGGCGCGGTGCTGGAGACGGGCTGCGTCTACATCGTGCCGCTTCTCGAAAGCCTGAAGCTGCCCGCCGACGTCGCCGCCTCGGCCAATCCGAAGAGTTCGACCGGCCGGCTCGACATCTTTACCCGCGTCATGACCGACCACGGCCAGGAGTTCGACAAGATTGCCGCCGGCTACGAGGGGCCGCTTTATCTCGAAGTCAGCCCGCGCACTTTCCCAGTCGTCGTGCGCACCGGCTCGAGGCTGTCGCAGATCCGTTTCCGCACCGGCAATGGGGTGATCGGAGAGTTCGCGCTGCAAGCGCTTCACGACACGGAGACTTTGGTCGCGTCGGAGGAACCCAACATTTCCGGCAGCGGCATCGCCCTGTCGATCGACCTCATGGGCGATGCCGACGGGCTGGTCGGCTATCGCGGAAAACACCACACCGGCATCGTCGACGTCGACAAGCGCGCTGCACACGATCTCTTCGACTTCTGGGAGCCGCTGTACCGGCGCGGCGAGCCCGGCGAACTGGTGCTCGATCCCGACGAATTTTACATCCTGGTCAGCCGAGAGGCGGTGCATGTGCCGCCGCTCTACGCCGCCGAAATGACGCCCTTCGATCCGCTGGTCGGCGAATTCCGCGTCCACTATGCCGGCTTCTTCGATCCCGGTTTCGGCCACTCCGCGGCGGGCGGCACCGGCAGCCGCGCCGTGCTGGAGGTGCGCAGCCACGAGGTGCCGTTCATCCTCGAACATGGCCAGGTCGTCGGCCGGCTGGTCTACGAGCATATGCTGGCGGGGCCGAAGATGCTCTACGGCACCGACCTCGGCTCCAACTACCAGGCGCAAGGGCTGAAACTGTCCAAGCATTTTCGCTGAGGCCGGATCGATCCGCCGAAAGCCGCGTTCTCATCCGGTCGATGCCGGATGAGGGACATGATGGCGGATGCGCGACCTTCGGACGTTCACCTGGAGCAAAGGATCGCCGCGGCCGAGCCGGGCAGGGGCAGGTTCGCGGAAACGCCATTGCAGATACCGGCGCGGGGCTGGCGCGACATTGCCTGGCGCATCTGGGACGCGATCAACGAGGATCGCATCTTCCTGATCGCCGCGGGCGCCACTTTTTACCTCCTGCTGGCCCTTTTCCCGGCCCTTGCCGCCTTTGTCTCGCTCTACGGCTTCGTCGCCGATCCAAGGACGATCGCCGAGCACATCGCCTTCCTCGGCGGTGTCCTGCCGACCGGCGGATACGACCTGATCCGCGACCAGTTGAAGGCGCTGGCGTCGCAGAACGAGAAGGCGCTGAGCTGGGGCTTCGTCACCGGCCTGGCCGTCGCGTTGTGGAGTGCCAACAATGGCATCAAGAGCCTGTTTGACGGGCTGAATGTCGCCTATGGCGAGCGCGAGAAGCGCTCCTTCCTGATGGTGAACCTCGTCTCGCTCGGCTTCACGGCAGGCGCGATGCTCGTCGGCATCGTGATGATCTTCTCGGTCGGCGTTGTGCCGGCGCTGCTTGCGCTTCTGCGCCTTGACGGATGGACGGAACTTCTCGTCAGCCTGTTGAGATGGCCGATCCTGCTGGTCATGGTCGGCACAGGCATCTGCCTGATCTTCCGCTATGGGCCGAGCCGGGAACGCGCAAAATGGCGGTGGATCACCTCCGGCGCGGCAATCGCCACCATCGTATGGCTGCTGGCGTCCTGGGGCTTCTCCGTCTACCTGCAGAACTTCGCCGACTACAACGCCACCTACGGCTCGCTGGGCGCGGTGATCGGCTTCATGATGTGGACGTGGATTTCCGTGGTGATCCTGCTGGTCGGCGCCGAACTCAATGCCGAGATGGAACACCAGACCGTTCGCGACTCGACCACCGGCGCGCCGCAGCCGATCGGCGAACGCGGAGCCTATATGGCGGACACGATCGGCAGGAAGTCGGACGACGGGAAATCCTGAGACGGGGACAGACTTCGGAAGCTAGCCCTTGTCTCCCGCGGCGCCGGCCTGCGCCAAAAGCCGCGATTGCATTTTCGGGCGGAATGGTGATCCCTTGCCGGCCGGGAGGTTCGCGTGCAGGGTTGGTCTGTCGTCATCATCGCCGTCGCTTATGTGACGCTGCTGTTCGCGATCGCCAGCCTCGGCGACCGCTGGTCCCGCACCGCCGGCTTGAGCCGGCTGCGCCCCTATATCTACGCGCTCAGCCTCGCCATCTATTGCACATCCTGGACCTTCTTCGGATCGGTCGGCCTCGCCACCGAGCGTGGGCTGGAGTTCCTGGCGATCTATATCGGGCCTGTGCTGGTCTTCCTTTTCGGCTATCCGCTGCTGAGCCGCATCGTGCGGCTCGCCAAGGCCGAGAAGATCACCTCGATCGCCGACTTCCTCGGGGCCCGCTACGGCAAGAGTTTTACCGTCGCCTCCATCGCCACGCTCATCGCCACGGTCGGCGCCATCCCCTACATCGCGCTGCAGCTGAAGGCCATCTCGGGCTCGGTCAGCCTGATGATCGAGCACTATACTGGCGCGCCGCCGTCCTTCGATCCGTTCCTCAGCGACATATCGCTGGCGGTGGCGCTGCTGCTGGCGCTGTTCGCCGTGCTGTTCGGCACGCGCCATGCCGACGCCACCGAGCACCAGGACGGGCTGATCCTCGCCGTCGCCGTCGAATCGGTGGTCAAGCTGGCGGCCTTCCTGGCGATCGGCCTGCTCGTCGTCTTCGTGCTGTTCGACGGTCCCGGCGACCTCATCGGCAAGCTCTCCGAGAACGAGGCGGTGGGCGCGGCGATGGGCTACGGCACGTCGCTGGGAACATGGCTGGTGATGACCGTCATCAGCGGCTTCGCCATCATCATGCTGCCGCGCCAGTTCTATGTGATGATCGTCGAGAACCGCGGCGGCGGCGAGTTGCGGCGCGCCACCTGGATCTTTCCGCTCTACCTCGTCCTGATCAATCTGTTCGTGCTGCCGATCGCCTTCGTCGGCCTGACCAATGTCGGCACAGCAACCAGCAGCGACCTCTACGTGCTGTCGCTGCCGCTTTTGACCGGACACGACACGCTGGCGATGATCGCCTTCATCGGCGGCCTCTCGGCGGCAACGGCCATGGTCATCGTCGAGACGGTGGCGCTGTCGATCATGATCTCCAACGATCTGATCATTCCGCTGTTCGTACGCAGGCTGCTGAAGACGGAGGCCAGTGAGGCGGGAGACTGGTCGGCGCTCATCCTCAACATCAGGCGCGGCGCGATCTTCATCATCCTGTTTGTCGCCTTCCTCTATTATCGCGAGAGCACCGGCAACGCTCGACTGGCCTCGATCGGCCTCATGTCGTTCGCCGCGATCGCCCAGTTCGCGCCGGCCTTCATCGGCGGGCTGGTGTGGCGGCGCGCCAACGCGCGCGGCGCAGCACTCGGCATGACGGCGGGCCTCGCCGTGTGGTGCTACACGCTGCTGTTCCCGTCGCTCGCCTCGCCCGACCTGGCGATCCTGACCGAAGGCCCGCTCGGCATCGAGGCGCTACGACCGCATGCCCTGTTCGGTACGGTCGCCGAGCCGCTGAACCATGGCGTGCTGTGGAGCCTGTCGGTCAACCTGCTCTTCTACGTGCTCGGCTCGCTGTCTCGGGCCTCCGTGCCGCTCGAACGCATCCAGGCGGCGATCTTCGTGCCGCGCGACACGAGCCCGATGCCCAGCCTGCGACGGTTCCGCACGGCGATCACCGTCAACGATCTGAAGGACACCATCGCCAAATATCTCGGCGTCGAGCGCACCGAGCGGTCGTTCCAGAATTTCGAGGCGGCCGGCGGCGCGCCGCTCGACGGCAACGAGCAGGCCAGCATGGCCGTGGTCCGCTTCTCCGAGCAACTGCTGGCCACGGCGGTCGGCTCGTCATCGGCCCGGCTGATCCTGTCGCTGCTGTTCCAGCGCCACGACAAGTCGTCGCGTGACGCCTTCCGCCTGCTCGACGATGCAACGGAAGCATTGCAGCACAATCGCGACCTGCTGCAGATCGCGCTCGACCAGATGGAACAAGGCATCACCGTCTTCGACCAGGATTTCCGGCTGACCTGCTGGAACCGGCAGTATCGCGCGCTTTTCTCCTTGCCCGACGAGATGGGCAGGGTCGGCGTCTCGCTGGACGAGGTGCTGCGCCTGCTGGCTGCGCGCGGCGAGATCGCGGCCGACGCGACGGTTGCCATCCTCAACCGCTTCACCAGCTTCGGCAGCCCGTGGCAGCTTGACCTAAAACGCAGCGGGCGCATCATCGAACTTCGGTCCAATCCCATGCCCGATGGCGGCATCGTCGCGACCTATGCGGACATCACCGCCCGCGTCGCGGCGGACCTCGCCCTGAAACGCGCGAACGAATCGCTGGAGCAGCGCGTGCGCCTGCGCACCGTCGAGTTGACCCGCGTCAACGAGGAACTGGCGCAGGCGCAGATGCTGGCCGAGGAAGCCAATCTCGGAAAAACCCGCTTTCTGGCCGGCGCCGGCCACGACATTTTGCAGCCGCTCAACGCCGCCCGGCTCTATTGCGCCTCGCTCATCGAGCGCGCCGGCAAGGGCGCAACGGGAGAGGCGGCGCGCAACATCGAATCCTCGCTGGAATCGGTCGAGACCATTCTGGGCGTGGTGCTCGACATATCGCGCCTCGACGCGGGCGCGATGAAGCCGGTCGAGACCGTGTTCCGGCTGGACGGGCTGCTTCGCCAGATCGCCACCGACTTCCAGCCGATGGCGCGCGAGAAGCGCCTTGAACTCATCATCGTGCCTTCTTCACTGACCGTCGAGACCGACCGCAACCTTTTGCGGCGGCTGATCCAGAACCTCGTGTCGAACGCCATCAAGTATACCCGCAAGGGGCGCGTGCTTGTCGGTGTCCGGCGGCGCGGCGAGCTGGCGGAAATCCAGGTGTTCGACACCGGCATCGGCATTCCGATCGACAAGCTGAACAGCGTCTTCGGCGAATTCACCCGGCTGGACGAGGGCGCGCGCGAGGCGCAAGGCCTCGGCCTCGGCTTGTCGATCGTCGACCGTATCGCCCGCGTGCTGCGGCTGGAAATCCAGATCGATTCGGGGCGCGGCAAGGGCACACGCTTCTCCGTTCTCCTGCCGGTATCGGCTGCGTCCGAGCCGATCCCCCTGAAAGAAGCAAAGCCGCGCCCGGCCGCCTCCGCCGCGCTCGGGGGATTGTCCGTGCTGTGCATCGACAACGACGCGCGCATCCTCGAGGGCATGCGGCTGCTGCTCGAGGGCTGGGGCTGCCATGTCGAGACCGCAACCGGCTCGGAGAGCATTCTTCGCAGTTCGTGGCGACCGGGCCGGATCGACCTCATCCTCGCCGACTATCACCTCGACGGCGAAACCGGGCTCGACCTTATCCGAAAACTGCGCGACCGCTGGGGCGAGCGGATGCCGGCCATCCTGGTGACCGCCGATCGCTCGAACGAGGTTCGGGCCGCTGCCGATGCGATCGAGGTGCCTGTCATCAACAAGCCGGTCAAGCCGGCCGCGCTACGCTCGCTGATGACCCGTGTCCGGCGGATGGCGCCGGCGGCGGAGTGAGGGCTGGGTTGCTTTTTTCCAATTGACGCGATTGTGCCCACATCGATCACGAATAAGAACTCTTATTGGCTTTCCCAGAGTCGACTTGAAGCCAACTTCCCGGTTCGTGGAACACCAAAGGTTGTGCAAACCCACGTGATCAGACTATGTGCCGAATGAGGAACCTCGGTTACGCTCTTGCCGTTACCGCGATGGTCTGGTTTATGTTTGATTGATTTCGTCAACTGCGTTCGTTCACAAATTTCCGTTTCTGGGCGTGCACACCGAAATTCCAAATGAGGAAAACTCAATGCCGCATCGCATACTTCTTTTTAATCATAAGGGCGGAGTTGGAAAAACTACCTCTGCATACAATATCGGTTGGAAATTGACTCAAAAAGGATACCGCGTTCTTCTCGTTGATGGCGATTCGCAGGTTAATCTCACCGCGCGTGCACTTGGTGAGGGTTTTGAGGACTATTATGCTGAAAACAGTAATACACGGCTAAATAATATCTATGATGCAGTTCGTCCGGTTTTTGAAGGTAGGCCACAACCAATTGAAGGTTTTACCTGCCCAACTGCAGAGAATAATCCTAACTTATATATACTTCCTGGGCATCCTGACCTGTCCGCCCTCGAAGGGCAAATAAGCTTGGCGCAGGAAACGAGGGGGACCCTTTCAGTTACAAAGAATCTTCCTGGAGCTCTTCATAGAATAATTTCTATTCTGGAAGGTGTTCATAATATAGATTACAGCATAATTGATATTAATCCAGGCCTTGGCGCGCTCAATCAGAATTTTTTTATGATTAGCGGCGCATTTATCGTGCCTACAAATCCCGATCCATTTTCTTTGATGTCATTGAAAACCCTTGGACTTGAAATCGAGAAATGGGTGAATTGGAAAGAGAAATTTGGCTCCGCATTCTTCGACGCGACATACCCTTTACCTGAAGGATGGGCCAAATTTGTAGGAGCGCTGCACTCGAGATTTAATCGACACAAGAGCAAAGCTGCTGGTCGATACCATGAGCGCCTAACTCAGATTGACAATAGAATCGAGGAAGAATTCGTACCAAGATTAGTATCTGCGAACTGCGTATTTAAAAAGCAGGCTTATGAGGAAGGTGCGAAAATCCAACTTCCGGAAGCGGCAGCAGATCCGGAGAGGATAAGGCTTTACGCGCTGGCTAGGATACCTGATTTCGCCCAGGCGAGTCATATAGCATCGGAGCTAGGAAAGCCCGTGTTCAGTGTCAGCGATAGCGACCTTCGGCAACTTGACCTCAGAGGCAACGTTAAAACCAGCGTTCAGCAAAATGTGGAAACATTTGACAAGATATTCGATGCCGTATGTGACAAAATTATAGCAATCGTTAACTATGACTGATGCAGGCCATCGCTTTGATGTTCATCTGTTAGAGGGCATGAAATGCCTTCAAAATTTTGATGCGACAGGCCATGAGTTTTCTCTCCGCTACGTTTGGGTAGTTTGTGTTTCTGCTTTTGATTTTTATCTGACTGAATTGGTTTCAGAGGCAGGTCTCAGGCTTATTGATCGGACGCCGCGCATTTTAACGCACAATTTGCGTCAAGTTGAAGTTCCTCTCGGCAACGTTTTAGATATAGATCAGCTTGGCCCAGCTGAGAGATTGTTATTTTTCCGTCAGCACATATTTTCTTCCATACAATATAAGTCTTTTTACAGACCAGAGAAAGTTTCTGAAGCCTTAAGCTACATTTGGACTTGCCCCGCGAAGGAAAAATGGGCTCGAATTCTGACCAGAATGAAGGTTGATGGAGGTTACTATCATCGAACCGAGCAGGACATACGCGACGAATTGGCGCTTATAGGAGATAGGCGAGACTTGATTGCTCATGCGGTTGACATTTCGCCTGGAACAGTGGAACCGAACCCAGTGACAAGGGAGGATGCGGCGCGCGTGATTGAGTTTGTCGGAGATTTGGTAAGCGCTATTGATGCCGAAACTGAGAGCCAATTGGCGCCAGGCGGGCGACAGTAACCGAGTCGGGAGCCGAATTCACTACCGAGACACCGCCCATCTGAGCCGCTTCCGTCACATGGCGCCCGCGGCTGAGTAAGGGCTTAGCTTATCGACGGCAGCGGGTCTGACCCGATGCGTGACAGCATGATGACCGCCTGCGTGCGGTTGTCGACGCCGAGTTTTTGCAGCACCGCCGAGACATGCGCCTTGATGGTGGCCTCCGAAACGCCGAGTTCGTAGGCAATCTGCTTGTTGAGCAGCCCGTCGGCGAGCATGCCCAGCACGCGCGTCTGCTGAGGCGTCAGCGACTGCAGCTTCCTGATGAGCTCGGAAATTTCCGGGTCCTGCTCGGTGCCGAGGTCGACCCCCACCGGCGCGGCGATGTCGCCGGCGAGCACGGTCCGCACCGCGGCGCGGATGTCCTCCATGCTTGCGGATTTTGAGATGAAGCCGGACGCGCCGAGTTCGAGCGACCGGCGGATGGTTTCGGCATCGTCATGCGCCGAAACGACGATCACCGGCACCGAGGCGTGGATGCCGCGCAACGAGATCAGGCCCGAGAGCCCGGAAGCGCCGGGCATCGACAGGTCGAGAAGCAGCAGGTCGAGATCGTCATTGCCGTTCATAAGCGACTTCGTCGTCTCGAAGTCGCCGGCCTCGAGAATTTCGGCGACATCGTCCAGACCCGCAAGCGCCTGCTTCAGCGCGCCGCGAAACAGCGGATGATCGTCCGCGATGACGAACCTGTAGCCAGCCGGCAAATATCCCTCCCGACCCCGCCTGAACATTCTTGTGATTGAAGCGGAATGCGCATTGCGATTATGCGGCTGTGATCCGCTATTTCAAGCGGTAAAGGGCGGGATGCACCGTTTGTGGCCGGCTGCCCCGTCCGAAATGGCGAATGTTCGGCCCGTCAGGTCTTGTCCGGGGCTGTCGAGCCGCCCTGGTTCGTCGGTTCCTTGTCAAGATCCTGCACCGTGTCCCTGAAGCTGCGCAGGAACCGCTCCATGTAGCCAAGGCCCTTCTGGAATTCCTCCTCGCTGGGAAGGCTGGATTCCAGCCTTGAGGTCAGCGAATTCTCCAGCTTCGCAACCCGCTCGTCGAGCGATTTCAGGTCCTGCTGCAGCCGGTCGATCTCGTCCTGGTAGGCCGTGCGCTCGTCTGCCGCCAGCTTGCAGACCAGCGCGATGCCATCCAGCTTGCAGGCCGACATCTCGCCGGTCGTGCGGTCCATGCGGACAAAGCCGTCGTCGGATTTTTCAAGGACGTAGCGATCCTCGTCGGCAAGTGCCCCTGTGGAGACGAGCGCGATCACGAACGGTATCGCGATGGTGGGGAGCAGGCGCATGTCGTCCTCCGTCAGATTCGCAGTGGAAAACCTGTCACAGGTTTGTGCCGGAATTGCGAAGCGCCCGCACGTCCCTTTCCGGGGCCGCCGCTTCAGCTTATAGCGCAATGATGCACGACACCGTCTACAAGATCTGCCCGAAGCCTCTTTGGCAAGACGCCGAACGGGCGGGCGTGTTCACGGGCGCTCCGATCGACCTGAGCGATGGCTTCATCCACTTCTCCACCGCCGCCCAGGCGCCGGAGACCGCGCGGCGGCATTTTGCGGGACAGGACGATCTTCTGCTGGTCGCGGTCGACGCCGCGAAACTCGGCGACGCGCTGCAATTCGAGGTGTCGCGCGGCGGCGACCTGTTTCCGCATCTCTACGCCCCGCTCGATCTCGGGGCGGTCCGCTGGGTCAAGCCGCTGCCGCTCGGCGCGGGCGGCCATGTCTTCCCGGACCTCGAAGCGTGACGGGATTGTTCGAACAGGCCGGCCGGCAGCTCCTGTTCGGGCTTGACCCGGAGACCGCGCATGGCCTGTCGATCAGGGCCTTGAAATGCGGCCTGCCGCTTGCCCGGCCTGCACCACGCGACGCAAGGCTGGCAGTGCGGGTGGCGGGGCTGGATTTTCCGAACCCGCTCGGCATGGCGGCGGGCTACGACAAGAACGGCGAGGTTCCCGACGCGATCCTGTCGCTCGGTTTCGGCTTTGCCGAAATCGGCTCGGTCACGCCGCTGCCGCAGCCCGGCAATCCGAAACCGCGCATCTTCCGGCTGACGCGCGACAGCGCCGTCATCAACCGGCTTGGTTTCAACAATGAAGGCCACGAGGCCTGCGCGGCGCGGCTGATAGCCCGCGGCGGACGGAAGGGCATCGTCGGCGTCAACATCGGCGCCAACAAGGACAGCAGGGACCGCATCGCCGATTACGAGGCCGGTATCCGGCGTTTTGCCCCGCTCTCATCCTATCTCACGGTCAACATCTCGTCCCCCAACACGCCGGGGCTGCGCAACATGCAGGCGCGCAAGGAACTCGGCGAATTGCTCGGGCGCGTGGTCGCCGCGCGGCAAGGGCTCGCCGATCCTGAGCATCGGTCACGGCCCGTCTTCCTGAAGATCGCGCCGGATCTGGTCGACGCCGAACTGGAGGACGTGGCTGCGGAAGTGCTTGCGCATCCGATCGACGGCGTGATCGTGTCCAACACGACGCTGTCGCGCGAAAATCTCGTCGATGCCGCCCTTGCCGGGGAGACCGGAGGGTTGTCCGGAAAACCCCTGTTCGAGCGCTCGACGATCGTGCTTGCGAAGATGCGCCGCCTGCTCGGCCCAGAAACCGCGATCATGGGCGTCGGCGGGGTCAACTCCGCCGAGGCGGCGCTGGAGAAGGTCAGGGCCGGCGCCGATCTCGTCCAACTCTACACCGGGTTGATCTACAGCGGGCCTTCGCTGCCCGGAAAAATCCTGCGGGACATGCTCCAGCGGCTTCGGCAGGAGGGGGCAACGAACGTCGCATCGCTGCGCGACACCCGCACGGATCATTGGGCGGCGCGGCCGCTCTGACAAAAGGCACGGCGGATCCGCAAGCCCGGCGCCGGCTCAAAGACGCCGCGTCCCGTGCGCGAATTAGATCCGTGAAGCCGGCAGCCGTACGCTCAGCATGGCGGCACGCCTCCGATGGGATCACGTCCTTGCCGGTCGAATTGTCGGGAAAAGTCAGTGCCCACCCTTGAATTCGGGACGGAGAGAGAAAGTTTTGGATTCTGCGCTCACGACTCTTTCGCACGGGGACTTAAGTTCACCAGGGACGGGATGTGCGCAGGGGGGGCGAGCATCGCAGGGCGACGGGAACAGACTTGGCGGAAAACCACCTTACCGAAGGAGCAATGACCATGAGTGTGATGAAGATAGGGACGATGTGCTGCCTGGCTGCCGCCTTCCTTGCCGGTTGCGCCGCGACCGAACAGGAACAGCGGGCAGGGACGGGCGCTTTGGTCGGAGCCGGGGTGGGAGCGCTGGCCGGACAAGCCATAGGCCGCAACACGGCCAGCACCGTGGTCGGGGCTGGTGCGGGAGCCCTTCTTGGAGCGGTCGTTGGTACGGCATCCGCCCCGCAAGGTGTCGAGTATTGTCGTTTCCGACGCGCCGACGGCACAATCTACACGGCTCGCTGCTAGGAATAGCAGGCTGGCTTTCTTGAGCGTTATCCGAGGATCGAACCGGATGCCGGATGTCTCCGCGTGCCAATGATGCCGGGCAGCTACGGTTCCTGTCGAGCCTTCAGGCCGCCTTCCTGCGGGGCGGTCCCGCAGGCATCAAGCCTGCCGGATACAGGTGCAGTGAAGGATGGCGGGAGACGCCCCGGCAGGAACCCGTGTTCTCCGGAACGCGCGTGAACGGCCGGATCGTCGCCGCGTCCGGCTAACGCCGGTAACTCAGCAGGCGCAGGATGATGAAGGCCGGAATGACGATTGCCGCGCCGAGGGCGAGATAGCCGACGAAGCGGTCGACGGTGGCGAAGCCCATGTTCCAGATGCGCGTCAGCGTGTCCTCGATCCACTGGAGCACGTCGAAGGGCGACCAGCCGAAAGCGCTCATGACGACGCCGACGAGGAACGAGACGACGAGCAGCTTCAGGAACACGCGCAACGGCGAATCGCCGAGAAATCTATTCAGGCCGGACACGATTCGCCTCCTTGCATTCCCGCCGCATAGTCGCTTGCGGCGGCGGCATCAAGGCCGAACATCCGCATCGGCACTTCCAAAGACGATTGCCGAAGCCAGTGCGGTCATGGTAACGAGGCTGTTGTGCGGGTATGATGTAATGGTAGCTTGTCAGCTTCCCAAGCTGATCGCGCGGGTTCGATTCCCGCTACCCGCTCCAATCGTTGGCCTTGCCCGAATCGCTTGACGCACCGCGCCTTGATGGGCAGATGTGCATACATCCGCATACAACGAGGACGCTTGGTGGACACGCTGAAAGACCTGATCGAATCCAGGCGTTTCGAACTCGCCATCACCGTGCTCATCCTGCTCAATGCGATCACGCTGGGGCTGGAGACGTCGCCGAGCGTCATGGCGGCGTATGGCGGCCTGCTTCTCATCGCCGACAGGGTGATCCTCGCTGTCTTCGTGCTCGAATTGGCGGCCCGCATCGCCGTCTATCGTGGCAGCTTCTTCCGCGATCCGTGGCGCATCTTCGACCTCGTGGTCGTCGGCGTCGCGCTGCTGCCGGCGACCGGCAGCCTTTCGGTGCTCCGCGCGCTGCGCATCCTGCGGGTTCTGCGGCTGATCAGCATCGTCCCGTCGCTGAAGCGCGTGGTGACCGGCTTCATCACCGCGCTTCCCGGCATGGGATCGATCGTATTGCTGCTCGGCCTGGTCTTCTACGTCTTCGCCGTCATGGCGACAAAACTCTATGGCGCTCAGTTTCCGGACCTCTTTGGTGATCTGGGGGAATCGCTGTTCACGCTGTTCCAGGTGATGACGCTGGAAGGCTGGTCGGACGGGGTGGTGCGGCCTGTGATGGAAGTCCATCCCTACGCCTGGCTGTTCTTCATCCCGTTCATCGTCGCCACCTCCTTCACCGTGCTCAACCTGTTCATCGGCGTCATCGTCTCGGCGATGGAAGAGGAGCACGAGGCGGAAGTCTCCGCCGAGCGGCAGGCCCTGCAGGCCGACCAGGACTCCATCCTCGCCGAACTCAAGGCGTTGCGCGAAGAGGTGCGGGAACTGGGGCGGCAGCGGGGATAGCCGGCGTTTCCGTCGCCAGCTTGCCTGGTTCGGCGTCATCGCGTTTTGCGCGCCGTGCATTAGGGCCGGCTCTTTTCCGGGACGGGAAGTCTCATCGCATTGCGGGTTTTGCATCTCCGCTTTTTTGCTATGGTGAAAGGCACCGGCAGGATTCGGGACAGCCGGCACTCACACGGAGGGTGTTATGCTCAAGGAATTCCAGGAGTTCATCGCCAAGGGCAATGTCATGGACCTTGCCGTCGGTGTGATCATCGGCGGTGCGTTCGGCCTGATCGTCAACTCGCTGGTGGGAGACATCATCATGCCGATCGTCGGCATGGCCGGAAGCGCGGACTTCTCCAACTATTTCTACCCCCTCTCCGATGCGGTAACCGCCACGTCGCTGGAGGAGGCAAAGAAGCAGGGGCCGGTCTTCGCCTACGGCAACTTCCTCACCGTGGTGATCAATTTCCTGATTCTCGCCTGGATCGTCTTCCTGATAGTGAAGGGCGTGAACACCATGCGCCGCAAGCTCGAAAAGCAGAAGGCGGCGGCGCCTGCCGCCCCGCCGCCCGCCGACGTGCAGCTTCTGACCGAAATCCGCGACCTGCTCGCGAAGAGATAGATTTCGGCCAAAATGCCATCTTCAGCCCCGGTACAGGCTGGGGCTGATCGCGGCTTTTAATGCCGCCGTAAAATCAGGCGATCTTGTAGAATTTTCTGTACCAGTCGACAAAGCGCCCGATGCCGACGTCGATCGGCGTGCGCGGCCGAAAACCCGTCGCCTCCGCCAGCGCCTCGACATCGGCAAACGTGCGCGGCACATCGCCGGGCTGCATGGGCAGCATGTTCATGACCGCGTTGCGGCCGGTCGCCTGCTCGATGCAGCGGATGAAATCCATCAGCTCGACCGGGTCGTTGTTGCCGATGTTGTAGATGCGGTAGGGCGCCGCCGACGTGCTCGGGTCGGGCTCGGCCCCGCTCCATTCCGGGTTCGGCGCGGCGACGGTATCCAGAGTGCGCACGACGCCCTCGACGATATCGTCGATATAGGTGAAGTCGCGCGCATGCTTCCCGAAATTGTAGACGTCGATCGGATCACCGTTGATGATCTTCTTCGTGAACATGAACGGCGCCATGTCGGGACGGCCCCACGGCCCGTAGACGGTGAAGAAGCGCAGCCCGGTGACCGGCAGGCGGTAGAGATGCGCATAGGAATGCGCCATCAGCTCATTCGCCTTCTTGCTGGCGGCATAAAGGCTGAGCGGGTGGTCGACATTGTCCTCGACGCGATAGGGCAGGCTGGTGTTGGCGCCGTAGACCGAACTCGACGAGGCGAAGACCAGATGCTCGACGCCGCCGTGCCGGCAGCCTTCCAGTATGTTCAGGAAGCCGACAATGTTGGAATCGACATAGGCGTGCGGGTTGGTGAGGCCGTAGCGCACGCCGGCCTGTGCCGCGAGATGGACAACGCGCTGCGGCTTGTGTTCGGAGAAGACCGCCTCGACGACCGAGCGGTCGGCGAGGTCGGCCTTGACGAAGCTGAAGCCGTTGCGCCCTTCCAGCCGTGTAAGCCGGGCATGCTTCAGCGAGACGTCGTAGTAGCTGTTGATGTTGTCGAGGCCGACGACTTCGTCTCCGCGATCAAGCAACGCTTCGGCGGTGGCGGCGCCGATGAAGCCGGCGGCGCCGGTCACGAGAATTTTCACGCGGCCGTTCTCCTGTCAGCGTCGCGCCGCAAAGCGCCGCGGTGATGGTTCAGGTCGTGCCAATACCGGAAAGGGACGGTTTCAGCTATTGCGTCTTTTCAGCGCTTCTTCCCAGCGCAGCGCGTGGGTGACGATCGTGTCGATGTCGGCCAGCTGCGGCCGCCAGCCGAATTCGCTGCGCGCCCGGTCCGCATTGGCGACGATGGACACGGCGTCGCCGGGGCGGCGCCCGCCGATGCGCACGTCGAAATCGTGGCCAACGACACGGCGCACCGCATCGATCACCTGCAGGACGGAATAGCCCGTGCCGTAGCCGCAATTGGCGATCAGGCTGGTCCCCCCGGCACGCAGCCGCCGCAGGGCCAGCAGATGCGCCTCGGCCAGATCCCAGACGTGGATATAATCGCGCACGCAGGTGCCGTCCGGGGTCGGATAGTCGGTGCCAAAAACTTCCATGAACGGCCGCTTGCCCGTCGCGGTCTCGCAGGCGACCTTGATGAGGTGCGTTGCGCCGCGCGTCGACTGCCCCGTCCGCCCCTTGGGGTCGGCGCCGCAGACGTTGAAATAGCGAAGCGCCGTGTAGACAAATGGATGCGCGGCAGCGGCATCGCGCAGCATCAGTTCGGTCATCAGCTTGGATGTGCCGTACGGCGATTCAGGCAGCGTCGGTGCCTCCTCGACGACGGCCGCGCCGTGATTGCCGCCATAGACCGCGGCGGTCGAGGAAAAGATGAAATGCGGCACGCCCGCACGCACCGCGCTTTCGATCAGCGCGCGCGATTTCACCGTGTTGTTGAGGTAATAGCCGAGCGGATCGGCCACCGAATCCGGCACCACCACCGAACCGGCGAAATGGATCACCGCGTCGACATTGCGGCGTTTCATGGTGGCTTCGACAAGGTCCTGGTCGGCAATGTCGCCGACCACCAGCTCAGCTTCCGCCGGGATCGCCCAGTGGAAACCGGTGGATAGCCGGTCGACGACGACGACGTCCTCGCCTTCGTCGAGAAGTTTCCAGACCATGTGGCTGCCGATATAGCCGGCGCCGCCCGTCACCAGAACCGTCATGAAGTATTCCCTGTTTTCGGGAACAGGCTAGCGCGACGGCATTGATGTTTGCTTACGGGGGCGGAAATGGCGCCCCGCTCGATCGCGTATGGTTTTCAACCCCTTACGGCTGCAACATGCCGACCGAAATCCGCCGTGCCCATCAGCGCCTTGCAGCGGGCGAAGCGGCCGTCGGCGTAGGCGCGGAAATCGTCGACGGGGTTGCGGTTGGCGAGCTGGATCAAGCCCCACAGCGTCCACAACAGGTCGCACATCGCCTTGTAGATCACGATGCGGCCGCGTTCGGCGGGAGAGGGGACGCCGCCGAAATAAGCAACAATCATCTCCTCGTCCTGTGCCGCGTCCAAGCCGCCTTCGACCGAGAGATCTCCAAGGTCCCACATCGGATCGTTCATGCCGGAATATTCCCAGTCAACGATCCACATACGGCTTCCCGTGTCGAGAAAGTTCTCGCAGAGCGGATCGCAGTGGCAGGCGGCGAGCGGCAGCGGGCGGGCCGCGAGCGCGGCGCGCACCGTCTCCGCCTCGCGCACCACGTCGTGATAGCCGTCCGGCAGCGCGACATCCCTGGTCGACAGGATTTTCAAATAGTCGTCGATCATCGAAAACAGTTCGAAGCGGAACGGGAACACCGCGCCGGACGCATGCAGCTTGCGGAACGCCTCGCCTGCACGCGCGGGAGCACCCGCGCGTGACTTGAACTTTTCCGGCGACATGGTGACGGCGCCGTCGATGAAACGCGTCGCCATCAAGCCGGTCTTCTCGTCGAAATGGATGACGTCCGGGCTGACACCGGCTTTTGCCGCCTCGCGCGCTGCGACCGCCTCGTTGGCTCGGTTAATGTATTCCTCGGTGCCCTTGCCGGGGATGCGCAAACAGGCATTGCCGGCGCGGAAGACGAGGTTGGTGAGGCCGCCCAGCCGGACGATCTCGCGATCGTGGCCGGCAAGCGTCGGGATCGACCGCAGCGCCTCGCGGGCGAGCGAAAGATCGTCGCTCATGCCTTCAGTCTCTCCATCTTGGGATCATAGAGCACGCGCGGGCCGCGCGTCGCGGCATAGGGTTTGCCGAACGCCTCGATCGTGAACGCGCTTTCGCCGGAAAATTCCGCCGGCAGGTAGCCGAAGGCGATGGTCTTGCCGAGCGTGTAGCCATACCCGGTGGACGAGGTCGAGCCGACCACCTTGCCGCCGAGCAGGATCGATTCGCCGCCATGCAGCGGCGCGAAACCGTCGATGGTGAAGGAGCAGAGCTTTCGCCTGACGCCCTCGGCCTTGATCTTCGCCAGCGCCGCGCGGCCGATGAAGTCGCCCTTGTCGAGCACCACGGCGAAGCCGAGGCCGGCCTCGTAGGGGTTGTAGTCGGGCGTGATGTCGCCCGACCAGTAGAGATAGCCCTTTTCCAAGCGCGCCGCGTCGATTGCGCGATAGCCGACATTGGAAACTTCGAACGGCTCGCTGGCGCCGAGCAGCGTCTCGTAGACGTGGCAGGCAAATTCCTGCGGCACGTAGAGCTCGTAGCCGAGCTCGCCGACATAACCGATGCGCACGGCCAGCGCGCGGGCATTGCCGACCTCGATCCAGCGCGCCGCCAGGAACGGATGTGCCGCGTTGGAAAGGTCGTCGTCGCTGACCGATTGCAGGATTTTTCGCGACAGTGGTCCGCAGAGATTGATCGTTGCGTATTGGCCGGTCACCTCGCGGAAGCCTATGCCCTGCGGCAGGTGCCGGCGGACCCAATGGCCGTCGCGGATGCCGAAACCGGAGCCGGTGACGAGATAGAGCAGGTCGTCGCTGATATGGATGATGGTGACGTCGGCCTCGATGCCGCCGCGCTCGTTGCAGAGCTGCGTGTAAACGGCCTTGCCCGGCGCGCCTCCGAGATCATTGGCGGCGATGCGCTGCATGGCCTCCAGCGCGCCCTCGCCGGAGATTTCGAACTTCGAGAACGACGTCTGGTCGATCAGCGCCGCCCGCTCGCGGATGGCGCGCACCTCCGCGCCGACGGCGTCGAACCAGCCAGGCTTGCCCTCGAAGCTGCCGAGTTCGACGGCATCGCGGCCCGGCAGCGCGAACCAGTTCGGCCGCTCCCAGCCGAATTTCGAGCCGAACACCGCGCCGGCCCGGCGCAGCGTCTCGTGCAGCGGCGAGCGGCGCAGGCCACGCCCGGCATGCGCTTCCTCGGCCGGCCAGTGGATCTTGTAGTAGGCGCCGTAGGCCTCGATGGCGCGTTCCTCGAGATAGCGGCCCTGCGCCTGGACGGCGCCGAAGCGCCTGACGTCGAAGGGCCAGAGGTCCATGCCGGCGTCGCCGTGCAGGATCATGTTGGACAGCGCGAGGCCTGCGCCGCCCGACGCCGCGATGCCGGCCGTGAAGCCGCAGGCGACGTAGAAATTGTCGAGTTCCGGGGCGAGACCCATGATCGGTTCACCGTCGTAGGATACGGGGATCGGCCCGTTGATGACGGTCTGGATGCCGATCTCGTTGAGCACCGGCAGGCGCTCTGCGGCGGGCAGGGCGAACAGTTCCAGCCGCTCCATGTTGGGCGCAAACAGTTCGCGGCCGAAATCCAGCGGCGGCATGCCGCGATGGAAGCCGACCGAGCCGTCCTCCCAGCCGCCGATGGCGAAGGAGCCGGTGTCGGGCTTGAGATAAAAATTGTGGTCGGGGTCGCGCAGCGTGGTCAGGCCGGGATCGAGCGTCAGCTTCTTCTCGGTCAGGAAATACTGGTGCTCGACGATGCCGGCCGCCAGCGGCACACCGGCCATCTTGCCGACCCGCTTGGCCCACAGGCCGGCGCAGTTGACGAGGATGTCGCAGGAGATCGTGCCGCTGTTGGTCGACACGCCGACGACGCGGCGGCCCTCGACGATGATCTCCTCGACGCAGACGCCTTCCTCGATGCGCACGCCGTTTTGCCGGGCGCCCTTGGCATAGGCCATGGTCAGCGAATAGGGGTCGATATAGCCGTCGCCGGGGATGAAGGCGGCGCCTTCGATGCCGTCCTTGACGATGAAGGGGAAATGTTTTTCCGCCTCGTCGGCGGTGAGCGAGTGGCATTCGACGCCAAAGCTTTTCGCCTGGCCCATCGAGCGGCGGATCTCGCTCCAGCGCGCCGGGCTGCCGGCGAGCCGCAGCGACCCGACCTTCTTCCAGGCGATATGCTGGTCGGTCTCGGCCTCCAGCCGGTCGAACACGGCGACCGAATTCTGCATCAGGCGCGTAAGATTGCGTTTGCCGCGCAACTGGCCGACGAGGCCGGCGGCGTGCCATGTACAGCCGTGGGTAAGCTGCGCCTTCTCCACCAGTAGCACGTCCTTCGCGCCGTCGCGGCCGAGATGGTAGGCGAGCGAGGTGCCGATCGCCCCGCCGCCAATGATGAGGATTTTGACGTGGCGGTCAGCGCGGAAGGGCATGCGGGTGCTCTGGTATGGGTGTGTTGCGAAAAGCGCAGACGATGCCGATGTTCATCCTTTCACCTTGTCGCCCTTGGGGTCGTACAGCGGCTCGAGGTGGATATGTGCCGGGGTTTTTTCCATCGCCACGACCAGTTCGTAATCGCCGGAACCCAGGAAATCGTCGTCGACGCCGTCGGCGTTGCGCACATAGCCGTAGCCGATGTTCTTGCCGACCGTGTAGCCGTAGCCGCCGGACGACAGGTAGCCGACCGGCTCGCCGTTGCGCAGGATCGTCTCGCGCCCAACCAGCACGATGTCCGGGTCGTCGACGGTGAAGCCGGCGAAGCGCTTATTAAGCGGCGCGCCGTTGATCTTCTCCAGCGCGCGGCGGCCGACGAAGTCGGTGTTCTTGCGCAGCTTCACCGCCCAGCCGAGCCCTGCCTCGAACGGCGTGTCATTGGGCGTGATATCCGAACCCCAGGCGCGATAGCCTTTTTCGAGACGCAGCGATTCCAGCGCGCGGTAGCCGACGGGGCGGATGCCGTGCGCCGCGCCCGCCGCCATCAGCGCGTCGAACACCTTTCCGGTAGCCTCGATCGGGATGTGCAGTTCCCAGCCGAGCTCGCCGACATAGGTGACGCGCAACGCCCGCACCATCGCTCCGGCAATGCCGATCTCGCGGACATGGCCGAACGGGAAGGCGGCGTTGGAGACGTCGGCGTCGGTGACGGCCGCCAGCACTTTCCGGGCGTTCGGCCCCATCAGCGACAGCGTGCCGTATTTCTCGGTGATGTCCTCGATCGACACATCGAAATTTTCGGGAATATGGTCGGCGATCCAGGCGCGGTCGTGGGTACGGAAACCGGTTCCAGTCACGACGTAAAAAAGATCGTCGGCGAGCCGCGCCACAGTCAGGTCGGCCTCGATGCCGCCGCGCGTGTTGAGAAGCTGCGTGTAGGTCAGCCGCCCGGCCGGCTTCGAGACGTCGTTGGCGCAAATCCAGTCCAGCGCGCGCGCCGCGTCCGGGCCGCTCACTTCATATTTGGCGAAGGAGGACTGGTCGAAGATGCCGACATGCTCGCGCACATGCCGGTGCTCGTCGCCGACCGGCGCAAACCAGTTCTGCCGGCCCATGGAGTAGATATCCCTGGCTTTGGTGCCCTGGGGCGCGAACCAGTTTGGCCGCTCCCAGCCGAGTTTCGACCCGAAAACCGCGCCATGCGCGTTGAGCCTGTCGTAGAGCGGCGAGACGATAGCCGGGCGGCCGGACAGATATTCCTCGTGCGGGAAACCGATCGTGTAGTGTTTTCCGTAGGCTTCGAGCGTGCGGTCGCGCACCCACTGCCGGTCGCGGTGCAGGCCGGAAAAACGCCTGATATCGACGACCCATAGATCCAGCGGCGCCTCGCCGTCGACAACCCATTGCGCCAGCACCCAGCCGGCGCCGCCGCCGGACGCGATGCCGAAGGCGTTGAAGCCGGCGCCGACGAACATGTTGGCGCACTCCGGCGCGGAGCCGAGGATAAAATTGCCGTCCGGGGTAAAGCTTTCCGGCCCATTGATCATCTGCTTGACGCCGACGCGCTCCAGCGCAGGCACGCGCGCGATGGCCTGAGTCATATGCTGCTCGAAATGGTCGAAATCGTCGTCGAACAGCCGGAATTCCCAATCGTTCGGCACGTCGCCGCCGGCAAGCCCTGTGTCCCACGCCTGCGGATTCGGTTCATAGCCGCCCATGACGAGGCCGCCGACCTCCTCCTTGAAATAGGTGCGGCGGTCGGGGTCGCGGATCGTCGGCGCGTCGGCGGCAAGCCCGTCGATCTTCTCGGTGATGATGTACTGGTGTTTTACGGGCTGGAGTGGCACGTCGATGCCGGCCATGGCGCCGACCTGCCGCGCCCACTGGCCGGCGCAGTTCACCACTTTCTCGCAGGCAATGTCGCCCTTCGTGGTCTTGACCGTAGTGATGCGGCCGTCGGTCATGTCGAAGCCGGTGACGCGCACCTCCTCGAACAGTTTTGCGCCGTGCATACGCGCGCCCTTCGCCAGAGACTGCGTGATGTCGGAAGGGCTGGCCTGCCCGTCGGTAGGCAGCCATGAGGCGCCGACCAAGTCGGAGGTTTCCATCAGCGGCCACATCCTCTTGACCTCGGCCGCGTCCAGTAGGTGCATGTCCATGCCGAAGCTTTTCGCCGTGGTGGCGAGTCGGCGAAATTCGGTCCACCGGTCCTGGTTGGTGGCGAGCCGCAGGCAGCCGGTCATCTTCCAGCCGGTTTCCAGCCCGGTCTCGCCCTTGAGGGTCTTGTAGAGGTCGACCGAATATTTCAGCACGCGGGTGATCGAGGCGGACGAGCGCAACTGGCCCACCAGTCCGGCGGCATGCCATGTCGAGCCGGAGGTCAGCTTGCCCTGTTCCAGCAGCACGACATCGGCCTTGTGGTCGCGGGCGAGGTGATAGGCCGTCGAGCAGCCGATGATGCCCCCGCCGATGACGACGATCTGGGCGTGTGTTGGGAAAGTCATAGATGTTTCATCCCGTTCGGAATCTTTTTGTTTTCGGTCATAGGTTTTGCGCCTCAGCCGAGCCCGAGTCGCGTGCGTGTCCGCGCGGCACCCGCAGCGATCAGCCGGTCGGCTATGATGGCGATGAAGGCGACCGCCAGTCCCGCAACCAGACCGCGTCCGGTGTCCGCCTTGGTCAGCGCGATATAGACTTCCTGGCCGAGGTCGCGCGTGCCGACCAGCGCGGTGATCACCAGCATCGACAGCGCGAACATGATCGTCTGGTTGAGGCCGAGCATGATTTCCGGCAGCGCCAGCCTCAGCCGTATCTTGGTGAGAAGCTGCCAGGGCGTGCAGCCCATGGCGCGGCCGGCCTCGATGACGCGCGGATCAACCTTCTGCAGGCCGAGCACGGTGTAGCGGATGGCAGGCGCGATGGCATAGGCGACGATCGCGATCATGGCGGTAAAATCGCCGACGCGGAACAGCATCACCGCCGGCATCAGGTAGACGAAGGACGGCAGCGTCTGCAGCGTGTCGATGATCGCCTGCACCCACCGCCACAGTTTCTCACGCTCGGCGACGAGGATGGCGATGGGGACGCCGATCAGTGATGCGATCACCACCGAGATGCCGCAGAGATAGACGGTGACCATCGCCTTTTCCCATTGGCCGGTGGCGGCGATCAGGAAGGCAAGCACGCCCACCAGCGCGGCGAGACGTGTGCCGCCGAGCCGCCAGCCGGCGAAGGCCAGCATCCCGACCACGCCGAGCCAGGGCAGGCCGGCCAGCAGCCGCTTGAACGGCACGAGGATATTGAGCAGAACAGCGTTCTTCAGCGCCTCGAAGGCGTCGAAGAAGTTGACGTTTATCCATCCGACGACGCGCGAGAAGAACGTGCCGGTCGATATTTGCAGTGCCTCCGGATAGGTCTGCACGGCGGGCAGCGCCAGCCCGATGATGAAGGTCGCGGCCACCAGTGCCAGCGCGCCGGCCGTGTAGGGCGCACGCGCCACGATGCCCGCCGGACGCTCGGCATGGGCCGCCGTGCCGGCTTTGGCGGCAAAAGCCTGGCTCAGCCGGTCGAGCGCCACCGCGAGCGCGACGATCGCCAGACCGGCTTCGAGACCGGCGCCGATGTCGAGGCGGCGCAGTGCCGCCAGTACGTCGAAACCCAGCCCGCCGGCGCCGATCATCGAGGCGATGATGACCATATTGAGCGACAGCATGATCACCTGGTTGACGCCGACCATCAGGCTGTCCTTGGCCGAGGGAACCAGCACCCGCCAGGTCATCTGCCTTCGCGTGCAGCCGATCATGCGGCCGAGGTCGTGGATTTCCGACGGGATCGAGCGCAGCGCCAGGATGGTGATGCGGGTCATCGGCGGCATGGCGTAGATCAGCGTCGCGACGATCGCCGCGGTCGGCCCGAAGCCGAACAGGAACAGGATCGGCACGAGATAGGCGAAGACCGGGATCGTCTGCATCAGGTCGAGAACCGGTGTGAGCGCCACCTCGAAACGCGGCCAGCGATAGGCGGCCAGACCCAGCGCCAGCCCGCCCACGACGCCGATCGGCACGGCGACCAGGATGGACGCCAGCGTCACCATGGCGCTGGTCCATTGGCCGAACATAGCGAGGAACAAAAAACAGCCGCCGGCAAGCAGCGCCAGCCTTCGCCCGCCGGCATAAAATCCCATCATGGCGACGATGCCGACCACGGCGATCCACGACAGCGGCGGCACGATCTGGATTGCGCTGGAGCCCTGGCCGGAGAGAAAACCGGTGGCCAGCAGGCTGAGCGCCAGGCGATAGGGCAGGTCGATGATCGTGGCAACGAAGCGGGTCAGGTCGGTGAAGTTGAAAAGGCCGAAGCTGGCGTCGTTCACCAGCCATTTCATGGCTGCGCCGATCCAGCGCTGCGCCGGAATTTGCCAAGCCTTCGGATAGTCGAAGGCCCATTTCGCAAGGGGTTCGCCCCATTGCCAGAAGGCGATGAAAACAGCGAGTGCGATGAGCCACGGAAGGGATGGCATGCCGCCATCGATGCGCGGCGGGGCGATGGGAGCGGTATCGATGCCGGGCGCGCTCATGGCAGCGCTCCGTCTGATTTTCGTAAAGATCGGAGGCGCTCTGTCCCACCCCCCTCTGTCCTGCCGGACATCTCCCCCGCAAGGGGGGAGATTGGCCGGCCGCTCTGGTTTCGCCAATCACCAACGTTGCAGGAGGAGAGGTGAGGTTGAAGCTGCCAATCTCCCCCCTTGCGGGGGAGATGTCCGGCAGGACAGAGGGGGGTGCGAAGGAACGCAAACATCCTCACCCCCGCATCATGATGTCGATGACATCGGCGCGGTGCAGCGCGCCGGCGGTGCGGCCCTCGCCGTCCTCGACGCGTAGCAGATCGATGCCGGCGCCGAAACGCGGCGCCGCCTCCGCAACCGTGGCGCGGGCGGGGACGGCTGCGCCGTTCAAGCCCGCTGGCGCCGGCTTCATCACCGAGCCCACCTTGACGACCTTGGCTCGTGGCACGTTGCGGGTGAACTCGGCGACGTAGGGCGTCGCCGGGCTCAGCACGAGGTCCTCCGGCGTGCCGGCCTGGACGATCGCCCCGTCCTTCATGATGGCGATGCGGTCGGCGAGCCGGATCGCCTCGTCGAAATCGTGGGTGATGAACACGATGGTCTTCTTCAGCACCGATTGCAGGCGCATGAACTCGTCCTGCATCTCGCGGCGGATCAGCGGGTCGAGGGCGGAAAACGGCTCGTCGAGGAACCATAGTTCCGGCTCGACGGCGAGCGAGCGGGCAATGCCGACGCGCTGCTGCTGGCCGCCGGAAAGCTCGCGCGGGAAAAACGCCTCCTTGCCGGAAAGCCCGACCAGTTCGACCATCTTTTTCGCCCGCGTCTCCCGTGCCGTCCGCTCCATTCCCTGGACTTCCAGCGGGAAGGCGACGTTGGCGAGCACGGTGAGATGCGGCAGCAGGGCAAAGTTCTGGAACACCATGCCCATCTGGTGGCGGCGGATTTCGACCATGCGTTTGTCGCTGGCGGCGAGCAGGTTCTCGCCGTTGAACAGGATTTCGCCCGCCGTCGGCTCGACCAGCCGCGACAGGCAGCGCACCAGCGTCGATTTGCCCGAACCGGATAGTCCCATGATCACGAAGATTTCGCCCTCATGGACCGCGAGGTCAACGGCGCGCACCGCCGCGAACAGACGCGCAGCCGCTACCTCTTCCGGCGACGCGCTCTGTCGGCCGCTGGCGAAAAACGCTGCCGCGCCGGAGCCGAACAGCTTCCAGACGTTGCGGCAGACGAGTTTTGGTTGCGGGGACGTCACACGGCTGCCTCTGTTCCGTCCGCCCGTACAGGGAGGAGGATAACACCAGCCCCGCGAGCGGCCCTCCGGAAAGCCGTCCGCACTCAGGGCATCATCGGGTCCGGATGGATGGATCGCCTATTTCTTGATCCATTCCGACCAGCGGGGTTCGTTCTGGCCGATCCACTCGGTCACCACCTCGTCGACCTTCTTGCCGTCGAGATCGACCTTGGTGATCATCTGGCCCATCTCGTCATTGTTGAGCGAAAACGCCTTGATCGCCTTGTAGGCGCCCGGCCACTTGTCCTTCACGCCGGCCCAGCCGACCTTCCAGATCTCGCCATGCGGCTTGCCGCAATCATAGGCGGCGTCCGGGTTGGAACCCCATTTCGGGTCCGAGTAGCACTCCTTGGTGTATTCCGGGAAAGCTACCCATTCGCCCTTGTATTTGGCGGGCGCCCAGTGCGGCGCGTAGATCCACAGCAGGATCGGCGCCTGCCGCTGGTAGGCCGATTCCAGTTCGGCGAAAAGCGCGGCGTCGGTGCCGGCATGCACCACCTCGAAGGGCAGGCCGAGCGCCTCGACGCGCTCGTCGTCGAACCCGCCCCAGGTCACCGGCCCGCCGAGATAGCGACCTTTTGGCGCGGTCTCGGCTGTCGAGAAGGCTTCGGCGCATTTCTCGTCCTTCAGCGCTTCCCAGTTGGGCAGCCCTGGGCACTTTTCCTTCATGTATTCGGGAAACCACCATTCTTCCTTGGCCTGCATGCCGGTTGGGCCGAACACCTCGGTCTTGCCGGTGGCAGTGGAAGCATCCATGGCGTCGCGGCCCGTGGTTTCCCACATTTCCATGGCGACATGAAGGTCGCCCGTCTCCAGCCCCGCGAACTGCGCCAGATAGTCCGCCTGCACGTATTCGACGCTGTAGCCCGCCTTCTTGAGCACTTCGCCCATGATCTGGGTGGTGATCAACTGCCCGGTCCAGTCATGCAGCGTCAGTTTTATGGGGTCGGCTGATTCCTGCGCGCTGGAGGCGCCGGACATTGAAAGAAGAAGTGCCGCGGAAAGCGCCAGCGCTTTCGCAACGGATGCGGTCACGCGCCTGTCGTGAAACATGTCGAGTCTCCTGTTCACCCTCATTATTTTCTTGAACCGCGAGTTCCAAGCCACGTCGCCCATGGCAAGAAGCTGCCGCCGTCGGTACGGGCACTTTCAGTCAGGCACGGGCAGATTGTCAATAAAACACTGTGGCTTTTTCTGCCATTTTGACCGAAGGATTTTGGGTTGTTCAGAAGACTGCCACGGAAATCCAATTGATGCGGTCAATTGGATGGTGCGTTTTGAACCGGCCCTCCGTCAGGAGTTGTGATGCATTCGTTGTCCGCGAGATGGGCTTGCATGCTGACCCCCGCGGTGGGGATGATTCCGTTAGCGTTTCGGGGTATATATCGATTGAGCGATTTGCGGTGTTGCCCGCCGAAGTAGCGGGCGATGCGTTTCTGTGCTTTAATTGCCGGGATTTAGACAAATTTGGTAGTCATTGGCTGCCATGCGAACGGCAATATATATCTGAAGTCCAAAGAGCGGGTGGGCGCGTGAACGAGAACGACACCATCAATGCGATTGTTGAAGCGTTGCGGCTCGATCCGGATTTCGGAGAAGCCTTCGCGCAGCCCCGTACGCCGGCTGTCGATGTGGGTCAGCGCTTGGGGACGGTTGAGTCAGCCGGCGCTGGTCCGGTTTCTCCCGCTTCTCAGCTTGTCCCGCCGAAGCCGGTGTCGGAGCTTTTTGCCGGGCTATCGTCCGCAATTCCCGCCACTGCGAGGCGGATAGATACTTCAGCAGCGCCGGCATCGCCCCTGTCGCGTCCCGTCGGGACGCAGACGACAGCGCAAATTCCGCCGGCCGCCGACCGGCCGCAAGCGCCACAAGGCGTCCCTGTGCAGGGGCCTGGACTTGGTCCATTGTCGCCGAGACCGGTTATACCGACCGTCGCCCGGAGTCCGATGCCGACGCCAGCAGGCGGCCCAGCGGGGCCACGATCCGGAACTTCCGCGAACGTTCTCGGTTCGGTCGAAGCAGTTCGACGCACGAACGACATGTTCCGTCCGACGGCTGACAGGTCTGCGCCGATACTACCGCTGCCAGATTATGCGGTCACGAAATCGCCACTTCCCGGGGACAAATTGCCCCCCGGGGCGATGTCGGTGCAGTCGCAGTCCCATCCTATCGCCAGGATCGCTCAATCGGGGAACGTCACGGCACCTCTTGCACATCCGACAGCGGTCGACAGGCCGGCCCTGATGCCGACAAAGCCAGTCGTGGAGACTACCATGGACGAAGCCAAAGCGATCGACAGGCGCGAGTCCCAATTGAGGTCGCCTACATCATTTCCGGCCGCCTCCGACACATCGCGAACTGCTGCGGGGCTTTCGCGATTGGCAAGCATCGCTGCTGAGGTCGCCGCAGCAAGGGTTGCCGCTCGGGTGCCCGCAACGCAAGCAACTGCGCACGTGCGACCAGCAACGGCGGAACGGCTATCGACTCCATTGCCGCTCACCACTGCGAAGCCTGCCGTTTCGGCACCGAGCAACGAAACGGCAAGCGTCTCTACGATACCACCAACGTTTGAAGGCGTGTTCGATCTCTCGGCCGAAGCAAAGGCCGAGAGTGTGGTGAAGGAAACCGAGACGGCATTGAAGAAGGCGCAGGAAGACGCCAGGCAAATCAAAGCTGCCGCTGGAAATTCTGATCCCAAATCAGTCAAACGTGCGGAACTAGCTGTCAGGAAAGCTGACGTCACTTGGAAACGGGCCAAAATCGCGTTGAAGGAAATCTTGGCTGCAAAGCCTGCGGTGGTAGCGCCTAGCATCGTCGCCAAGCCGGCGACGCCTATCGAAGCTAATGCTCCGTCGGCTCCGGTCCGGTCGGCCGCTGTAATCCCAATAAGATCGGCTTCGACCACGCCGTCTGTCGCCAAGGTTCCCGCGCCGGCTGTCGCCAAGGTTCCCGCGCCGGCTGTGGCCAAGGCTCCTGCGCCTGTCGTCGCCAAGGCCCCTGCGCCGGCTGTGGCCAAGGCCGCCCCTGCGCCGGCTGTGGCCAAGGCTCCCGCGCCGGCCGTCGCCAAGGCTCCGGAACCCGTGTTGCCGACGCCGGTCATCCCCCCGCTTGTGCCTACTTTGGAAGAAGCAAGTCCTCTCGGACTGCTGGTGCGCCTTCGTAAAAAAGTCAGCGGGGCGCAGCTTTCTTTCATCGCTGTTGTGTTGGTGCCGGTCTTCCTGATCGGGCTCTATTATCTTTTCATCTCCTCCGACCAGTACCGCTCGGAGATGCGCTTCGCCGTGCGCGGCACCGAACGCTCGACGCTTGAGAACCTTGGGCTGAATGCGATACCGGGTGCCACCGAACAGGCGGGCGACGCCTACATCGTCATCGACTATATCCATTCGACGCAGATTCTGCTCGACATGCAGCAGAAGCTGGGGATCGATGTGCGCCAGTTCTTTGCGAAGCCCGACATCGACTTCGCCTATCGCATCGATCCCAACATGCCGCTTGAGAAATTCATCGGCTATTGGCGCTGGATGATCGACGCGAGCTACAATTCGACGACGTCGATCACCACATTCGAGGTGACGGCCTTCAATGGCCAGGATGCCGCGGCGATAGCCGACGCGGTCCTGAAGGTGTCCAACGAACTTGTCAACGACCTGTCGACGAAGGCGCGGCTTCAACTGATCTCGAACGCCCAGAGCGAAGTGACTCGAACCGAGGATCGGCTCGTCGCCGCCCGGCAGTCCGTGGCGCTGTTTCGCGATACGACGCAGATCACCGATCCTACCGCCCAGGCGGGGCTCGAACTCGCCCTCATCCAGGGGCTGGAACAGCAGATCATCGAGGCCAATTCGCGCCGCGCAGCTTTGCTGTCGACCGTCACGACGGATTCGCCTTCGGTCAGGGTCCTTGATCGCCAGATCGCAGCGCTCACGACCCAATTGGAGACGAAGCGCCGTGTGATCGGATCCGGCGGTGTCGCCACAACCGGTGGCGATCGCACCTTGACCACGAAGCTGACGGAGTACAACGCGCTCGCACTGGAACAGGAGTTTGCGGAAAAGGCCTATACGACAGCGCTGTCTTCCCTGGAGACGTCGCAGGCCGAAGCGCGCCGGCAGGACCGCTATTTCGCGATCGCCGTCGAACCGAACGTTCCCGAGATCGCCCTGCATCCGTTGCGTATGATCAACACGATGGTTGCCTTCTTCGCGCTGTGCGTGGTGTGGCTTATCGGTTATCTCATCGCCCAGGCCATCCGCGATCACACGATTTGATCGCGGAATGATCTTGATCGCGGATATTGCGATATCGACGGCACTTTCGTTCCGGCGCGGCGCGCACATCGATGGAACCGGCTTGTTGAAAACATGATTCGATTGAACAACGTCACAAAATCCTATCCTACGTGGGCGGGACGCAAGACCGTAATCAAGGGTATCACTGCCGACTTTGCTCCTGGCAGGAACATAGCCATCATGGGCAGCAACGGGGCCGGCAAGTCGACCCTCATGAGGCTTCTCTCGGGGGCCGAAATGCCCGATTCCGGGACAGTCGAACGGTCGGCGCGCGTCTCGTGGCCGCTCGGCTTCAACGGTGGACTGCATGCGTCGCTGACCGGTCGCGAAAACCTCGCTTTCGTCGCACGCATATATGGCCGTAACTATTCCGATCTGCTGGATTTCGTCGAGGATTTCGCCGAGATCGGGAGCTACATGAAGCAGCCGGTCAAGACCTATTCGAGCGGCATGAAAGCACGGTTGGCTTTCGGCATCTCGATGTCGATCCAGTTCGATTATTACCTTATCGACGAAGTGATCGCGGTCGGCGACCCATCGTTCAAACGCAAGAGCAAGCTTGTCCTGTCGGAAAGGCTGCAGAATTCGACGGTACTGCTGGTCTCGCACAGCAGTTCGATCATGAAGGAATTCTGCCAGCACGGAATCGTGGTCGAAGGCGGTCGGCTGCTGGAGTTCTCGAGCCTCACCAAGGCGATCAAATATTACGAGTCGTCCAGTTCCGCTTGAGGTCGGGCCTGCAGCTCGCAGGCTCATGCTCTCCTTGCGATGGGCCTATCGCCCAACGTAAGGAATGCCCGTGGCGACGTTTTTGAAGAATCTCTCGACGCGGGCGGAGAAGCGCCAGGCCTTGCCTGCCGATGTCTCGGCCGCGTCGCCTCCCTCCCGCCAAGCCAGCAGGTCGTCCACCGCCTGTTCCGGCGTGATGAACCGGCCGGTCTTGCGGCTGACATAGCTCGGGTACAGGATCAGGCTGCCGGCCACGAGTTCATTGAGCGTAAGGCGTCGGATGCGCCTGGGCAGTTCCAGCATGTCGCGCGTCAGTCCCCAGCCGGAATAGAAGGGCTGGCCGTAGCACGTCACGTCCTTGCCGCGGATGATTGCCTCGAAGCCGGTGAGCGAGGTCAGCACATGGACCTCGTCGACATTCGATAGCATCTGCACGATCGAAGCGTCGGTCACCAGGTCGTCGCAGATCTCCACGGCGCGCGCCTCGTCCGTTCCGGGAGAGCGAAGGCCGGCCACCACATCCGGATGCGGCTTGTAGACGATATGGGCGTCGGGCAGCGCCTCGCGTACGGCGCGCAGCAGATCGATGTTGCGCCGGATGCCGGGCGCGCCGAAACGGATCGAGGCGTCGCTTTCGACCTGGCCCGGCACGAGGACCACACGTTGCTGTGTGTCCGGCCTGGGCCAAGGTTCCGCGCGCAGATTGTATTTGCTGAGTTGTTCGGCGACGAGCCGCCCGCGCAGCCGTGCGGCTCGCTGCAGCAGGCCGTCGTCAAACTCCGCGGCGGCGAGGATTTTCTCCAGTGTCGAGGGAATGGCGGAATCGTAGTAGATACCCTCCGCATCAAGCGCCAAGGACAGTGGCCGCCTCAACTCCGCGCCGATCCCGACCGAACGCAGAAAACCATCCTCGACGCGGATGATGCTGGCGCCCTGCGGCAAGGGTTCGTTGGGAACGTTGCCCCATATGGCGACCGTCGCCCCCGAGGGGATTGACGCTGCACGGCTGGGAAAATGAAGCTGCGATCCGGCCATGAAATCGCGCAGCGCCGGTCTCTTCCAGAGCGAGAAGCCGAAGGCCTGCACGATTGGCGGAAAGCGCGACCGCATCCGGCGCTGCAATGCGATATGGTCGAGAACGGTCTCGACCTCGCAGCGCTTGCCGGTTTCCGGATCGATGTAGCGCGGATAGGCGACAAGCGTTGCGTGGACCAGTTGCTCGATGCTCGCACCGCGCCGGCGCTCAGGCGTGGGCGCCTCATCCGTTGTAAGCCCCCACCCGGCATAGAAGGGGACGCCGAAGCAGCGAACCGGCTTGCCCCAGATCAGGGCCTCGAACCCCATCTGCGAGGTCACAACGTAGACGGCCTCGGCTTTTTCGAGGATCGAGGCGGCATGGCAGTCGGCTGACAACACCTCGACGCGCGGCAGCCGCGCGATCTTGTTGAGATCAAAATGGCCCTTCTTGCGGCGGGCGCGGACGTCGGGATGGGTCTTCACCAGAACCGTGCAGCCGGGGTTCTCGCGGATGGCAGCATCGAGCATGCGCCGGAAGCTGGCGACATCGGCAAGCCCGTAGCGGATGGAATCATCCTTGTAGGTCTGGTCGACTACTAGCACGAACCGCTCCGGCAGCACGCCGGAATAGTCGCGCGCGCTGTTGTATTTGGAGACGCGCCCCTCCTGCCAGGCTGTCATCAGCCGCCGCGCCCGTTCCGCCTGTCCTTCGGAGAGCGGTACGGCAATCAGCCGCTCCAACGCCGAAGGGCCGGTTGCGTCGAAGTGGATGCCAGTATCGTCGACGACGACGGACAGCGGAGGATCCTTGCTGCCCGAACCCATGGAGCGCAGGAAGCCGTCTTCCAGGCAGACGAACGGCAGGCCGGCCGCGGCCGCGGTCCGTTGCGCTTTCAAGGATGTCGGCTTCCTGCCCCATCCTGCGATCTGGTCGCAAGTCTCGACGTTCCTGCGCCAGAGCGGCGTGCTGAAACGTTTGAGGTGGAAGACATCGGCGTGCAGGAACTCCGAGATCCTGGCAAGCCGGGTCAGGCGGCGCGAGGCGAGCCCGATCCTTGGACGACCGCTTTCCGTCCCGGGCTGTCCCGGCGAGGAATTATCGGACGGCGTCTGTTCGGCATGAGTGAACTCGGTCCCCGAACCAGGCAATCCAAGGGTCTGGGAGTTCGCGCCTCGACCCAAATCTCTTACTCGGCGGCTTTCAGGTGCGGGTCGTTGCTGTCGGCGGCGGCAATCTCTTCGGCAAGCAATTCGATGTTGGGGTCGCCTTGCGCGGTGTACCGTTCGATGTCCTCCACGAACCACCATGGCGGATAGACGATTTTGTTGGTGATGGGCCGCGCGTGATATCGATAGTCGCGCGAGGCGCCGCCAGTGCTCATCAGCGTAAGCCAGGCGGCGGCGCGTTCCTGAAGGTCCGGCACGGCGATTGCTCGCTCCTCGAAGCGCAGGAGCTTCCGGAAATGGTCCCGGCTCTGCGGCAGGACGTGACCGATCGGATAGTCGGTCGGCGCGAAATGGCTGCTCAGCAGGCTGGGAATGCCCAGCACGCCAAGCTCGGCTGCGCTGGTGCCGTTGTAGACCACCCCAAGATCGATCAGTCCTTCCAAATCATGGATGTCGAACCAGCGGTGCCCGAGAAGAAGGACGTTGTCCGGCAAGTCCGTTTCGATGAGATCGAGGAACCGTTCCGTCAGGAAGACGCCGATCTCGTTTCGCATCTCATGCGGGTGCGGCTTGATAAGAAGCAGGGTATCGCTGCCGCGCACCGACTCGATTGCATGATTCAACCAGTCCTTCATGCTCGAATGGGCAGGGCCTCCGTCGAACGGCACGCCCGAATCGCATACGACCTTGCCGAACAGGCAGGCAATGTTTCCGCCGCTTTTCCGCCATTCGACAATCCGCTCCCGACAGGCTTGTGCCTCGGGTGGGTGTTCCGCCTGCTCGCCGGTGGAACGACGGATTCGCGCGATGTCCTGCACGGAACGCAGCATTTCCGGAACACGTGCGTGATTGGCCCGATAAAATGCTTCGAACTCCTCCGGCAGGGGGAAACTTGCGGCGCGCGTCTCGGGATGCCGGGTGATGTTGCGAAGCGCGGTCCTGGTGGAAACAGCCGAACTGAAATTCAGGAAGTAGTTCTCGTAGCCGTTGGCCGTGAGCACGCAGAAGAAATTATCGGGATCCCCGACCTGCTGGAGGCGGAAATTCACCACGGCGTCGGGCAATCGCGACTGCTGGAGGATCAGGAAGCCGCAGCGCATCCCCTTCTCGACGATCGTGCTCTTGGCGGTCTCGATGACGGCGCAGTGGATCTTGGTCCATCGGGCAAGACGCCCGAGAACGCTGCGCAACGAGGGGCACGTGTAGTCCACATTGTAGCGCCGGCGGTTTATCGCGGCATCTTCCCAGACGACATGGTCGAGGTTGAGATCGTTCCAGCGCAGTCGCCCATGAACGACATCGGCCTCGAAACCGGATACTTCCGGAAAGTGCTCGGCAACCTTGCGGTCGATCTGTCCGTCCAGGGTCATGCACCCCAGGAAGCGGTCGACCTCGGCGATCCCCGTCGGCTCGAGCGGAAGAGCGCCTTTTGTGAGCGGTATGACTGCCCAGCCTCTCTTCTTCATCTCCATCAGCACGACCAACGGATACAATCGCATCTGCACGATGCCGCGCGGCGCCAAGAAGATCACACCCTGTGGTGCCTTGGGCTGCGGCACGCTGCTGTAGCGCTGCGCGGTTTCGGCCGCGAATTCGAGTTCGCCCGCCCGGCGGATCTGCGACCAGCTGTAGTTGGCATCGACAGAACTCGGCTGCCGCAGCAAATTGGCATTCACCGTCCGTATCAACTCGGCAGCACGGGCAAATTGCCCTTCCTGCTGGAGGATCGCCGCATATTGCGGGACGCCTATCGAGGCCTTCCAGCGCGCCGGCAGCCGATCGTACATCGCATGCGCCAGGTCGAAGCGCTGGACCCTGCGTGCCCAGATGAAGAACTCGCGGATATCCGCGTCGCCTTCCGGATCGCGCCGGGAGTTTGTGACGAGGTCCACCGTCTCCTTGACATAGGCGTTGGAATTGTCCCCGACGAGCGCATGGCAGACCGTCCATATGGCGGTCGCGGCGGCCGGTTTGCCCGCAAGATAGAGCAGCGAGCGCTCCAGCAAGACGACATCTTCACTTCGGCGCAATTGCCGTGCGAGCTGCAGCGCTTCCGCGAGCAGCTTCGCGGTGGCCCGCATCGCGGTCCAGCTTTTCCGGCTGTCTATGTAGGAAGGTTCGGTCAGCTTCCTCCATTGCGGTCCGATTTCCTCGAAGCAGGCCGATGCGAGATTGTAGGGCGCATGATAGTCGGCGATCCGCCTCAGCCCTTCGCGCATCATGTCCCGCAAGGCGCCGAACTTCTCGTGCAGCCGCCGCGCGTTGTGAAATTCACGTTTGCAGACGTCCAGGTATCGATCGTACTGGCGGCCCTGGAGGAGCGGTTCGGAGAAAACCAACTGTTGGTCGTCGACGCGATCCGCCGACGAAATGTCGGACATCGGCGCATCCGCCGAAACGTCGGACTTTGCCCAGGCCGGTGTGTCTCCGCCGCTGCCATCCGACCATGTGGCGGCATCCCGCGAAATGGTGTCGATGACCCGCCAGACCTTGTTCAACTGGTTGTAGCGCCGTCGGTTCCGTTCCGTCAGCAGACCCGAGGCGGCATCTTCCTGGCAACGCCGGATCGCGGCCATGACGAAATCATGGGCTTCCGGGATATTGCCATTCTTGGCCAGGGAGGCGCTTCGAAGGTATATCAGAAACGGACTGTCGGGGTGTTTCGACAGGACCTGCTCGGACGCCTGGATCAGATCTGTGCGGCCTTCTTCCGACGAAAGCAATTCGAGAATCCTGCTTCCGGCCGAAAACGGCGCGGCGCGGGCAATGGTCTCGAACTCGACCATGGCCGTCAGCAGTGCCGGCAGGGCCTCGCTGCCGGTGGCGTTTAGAGCGCGAATCGCCGTCAGGCTTGCCTTGTAGAGTTTTCGTGTGCGCGAGAAGGGCAGCGCGCCCAGCACTTGCCGGATGGCGGACTGGATGCCGGCGCGCGAATACGTGCGTCCGGCAACACCCTGGACAATGCGCTCGTGCGTCGAGCGCCATCCCTCATAGACCGTGAGCGCATGGTTTTCGATGCCGAGGTCGATCAGCATCCTGTTCCTGGCTGCGATGAACTGGGCGTGCCAGTCTCGACGCAGCTTGGCAGGTTTCGATCTGGCGTCCGTGGCTACCATCTGATTCCCTGCCTGGCGGGCACGACTTCTCCAGAAGCCGCGTCGCCGGCGTATTGCCGAGCCCGATACTCCCCCTTGTCATCGAGCAGGGTTGCTATTCGCCGCCGCCGCAATCTCATGCCTCAAGACCAAACGTTCTGTGCGGATCCTCCGCTGCGGCGCGCGGTCTCCCGGCGGAACGGCTTCCGGAGATCATTATAGCGATCCCTCGTCCCCGCGGCGACTGCTTAGTGATATCTCGCCGAAAGTCAAACAATGCCCGATCCGATCCTATATGCCCGAACGTTAGCCTGGGCCAACATTTCCACTTGTGCGCGATGCGCTTCTTCGGAACTTGACGGCCCGATTATGCCCGGACTATGACTGCCGCGCCGTTGCGACCGCTGCTTCCCGGCGCCTGCGACAATTCGGCGACGGCTTTCGCGCCCGTCCGGCGGGGCATCACCAGGCAGGAGAACTGGCCTTGAGAGTTGCGGTCATTCCGGCGCGCGGCGGCAGCAAGCGGGTTCCGCGCAAGAACGTTCGGGTTTTCGCCGGCAAGCCTATGATCGCCTGGGCGATCGATGCAGCCCGCGAATCGGGCGTCTTCGACCATGTCGTGGTCTCCACGGACGACCTTGAGATTCGCGATGTCGCCGTCGCCGCAGGCGCCGAGGCGCCATTCCTGCGTCCCGCCGAACTCTCCGACGACCACACCGGCACACGCAAGGTCATCCAGCATGCGATTGCGGAGGCCGAACGCGCCTTTGGTCCGGTCGATGAAGCCTGCTGCATCTATGCGACGGCTGCTTTCGTCGAGCCGGACGACCTTCGCGAAGGGCTGGAGCGGCTGGTGGCCGGGCATCAGTTCGCCTTTTCGGCAACGGGTTATGCCTATCCGATCCAGCGCGCCTTGCGGCTTGCCGCCGGCGGAGGGGTCGAGATGTGCCAGCCCGAACATCGCCTGACCCGGACGCAGGACCTGGAAGAGGTCTTTCATGATGCAGGGCAGTTCTATTGGGGCAGGCGCGATGCCTTCCTGAGCGACGAGCCGATGTTCGGCCCGCTCGCGGCTCCAGTCATGATCCCCAACTGGCGGGTTCACGACATCGACAACGAGGACGACTGGAAGCGCGCCGAGATGATGTTTTCCGCGCTCGGCAGAGGAGCGGCGGGGTGACGGACCGGTCCTCGGTTATATTTCGCTGCGACGTAAGTCCGACGATCGGCATCGGCCATCTGATGCGCTCGCGCACCTTTGCCGGCGCGCTACGCGACGCCGGCCAGAAATGCATCATGGTCGGTCCGTCGCTCGACTACCGCGGCGACAACGACGAGGTCCTGTTCGACGACTGGATTGCTGTGCCTGAATGGGAATCGGGCGCGGGCGATGCACGAAACTTCGTGGAGATTGCACGCTCCCACGGCGCGCGCCGCGCGGTGCTCGATGACTATCGGACCGACGAGAGTTTCCAGGAAGTGCTCAGGGACGAAGGCCTCGACTGGATGCAGCATTTCGATGCCAGCAAGCCAAATCGGTTCTGGGCCGACTTGATCGTCCATGGCAGCCCTTCGGAAACCGCGGAGCGCTGGCGGCCCCACCTGCTTAACCCTCACACAGAAATGCTGTTCGGGCCGAGCTATTCAGTCCTGCGGCCGGAATTCCCGCCGCCCGTGCTCCAGCCGGATGACCGCGAGGTCCGGACGATCCTCGTCTCCTTCGGTGGCGGCCATGATCAGGGCGCCATTCTGCTCACCTTGAAAGCGCTATTTGATCGGACGGCGCAAAATATCCGCTTCGCCGTCATGTCCGGGTCACGCAACCCCAATATCCCGGCTGTCCAGGCTTGGATCGAGGAACACGCCGGGGATCGCGTCACGCTGCATGTCGAGCCGAAGGACATTGCCGGGCTTTTCGCCAGTTGCGACCTGGCCATCCTCGGCGGTGGCATCAGCATTTATGAGGCGGCCGCCTGCGGGCTGCCGATGGTCGTGACAGCGCTTGCCGACAACCAGCTTCGCCAATGCGATGCGTGGGAAAAGCTCGGCGCGGCAATCTTCCTCGGACGTGTCGCCGACCTCACGCCGGAATTGCTTGGCGACCGCGTCGTCTCACTGATTGCAGACAGACCGTGCCGTGCCCAGATGACGCGGATCGGCAGGAACGCCGTGGATGGCCAGGGCGCCCGGCGGCTTGCCGACCATTTGCTGAAGGACCGAAAGAAATGACGAACAACTCGGCCATCGTGCTTGGCGCAAATGCCGGCCAGGCGGATTTGATCCGCTACCTGAAGGAGCGCGGCTGGAACGTGACGGCCGTGTCCGGCAGGCAGGTCGGCGATCCCGGCGAGACGCTGGCGGACAGCTTCGTCAAGCTCGACATCAGGGATGTCGACGCCGTCTCCGCGCTGGCGCGCGAACACAAGGCGGATATCGTCTATTCCATCTCTTCCGACATCGCCATCACCGCGGCCACTGAAGTGTCGGAGAAGATGGGCCTGCCGCATTTCTTCGACAGCGGTCTCATCGACGTCTTCAACAAGAAGCCGCTGCTGCGCGCGTTCCTCAACAGCCGCAATCTAAGCCCCGTCGCCTTCGCCGAAGTGAAGTCCGCCGATGAAGCGAGCGACTGGTCGGTGTTCCCCTGCGTGGTCAAGCCGACCGACGCGCAGGGCCAGCGCGGCGTGCAGAAGGTGTTCGACAAGGCGCATCTCGCCGAAGCGATCGAGATCGCGATCGATGCTTGCAAGGAGCCGAAGAGCGCCATCATTGAGGCCTTCCTCGAAGGCGTGGAGATTTCCTGCAACGTACTGGTCAGCGACGGCGAACTGGTCGTCTCCGAGCTTTCGGAGCGCCTCGTTCACACCGGCGCCAATTTCGGCATTCCGACTGGCCACCTGATCCCTATCGTCCATGTGCCGGAGCATTTCGTCAGGGAAGCCGGCAAGCTGGTCGAGGACGTGACGCGCGCGCTGGGCATCAAGAATGGCACGCTTTATTACCAGATGATCGTCACGCCCGAGGGACCGCGCATCGTCGAGATCGCGCCGCGCCTCGACGGCTGCCATGTCTGGCGGTTGATCAAGGCGGCGCGCGACATCGATTTCCTCGACGGCGCGGTGCGGCGGTTGACCGGCGAATCGGTGGCCAGACAGAACGGCCGCAACGATCCGGGTGCCGTCTACGAATTGATGTTCCAGCAGATGCCGCCCGGAAAGCCATTCGACAAGAGCCAGTTTCCCGTTCCGGAGGACGCGCTCTACCATGAATACCGCTACCAGCAGGGCCAGCCGGTCGTGCCCGTGAACGGACGGCTGGAAGTGGTCGGCTACTACGTCAGGAAACGGTAAGGCGGTCGAAAAATCGCCTTTCTTCGGCGATTGTTGCACCTGCCCGGGCGGATTTCCGTCCAGGCAAATGATCGGAGGCGACAATGAAGATTGCGGTAACGGGCGCATCGGGCTTCATCGGGCGTTATCTGGTCGAGGCGCTGTCGGCGGATGGCCACGAGATAGTCGCCGTCGGTCGCGCCGGCTCGGCAGGCGGCGAGGCGGCGGACGACCGCGTGACAGTCCGTGAAACCGACTATTCGGAGGAAAGCCTCGGGACGGCCCTGGCGGGGGTGGAGGCGGTCGTGCATCTCGCCGGCCGCCGTATGACCCGCGAGGACGAGCCGAACCGCCTGGCGCCGTTCGTCGAGCCGAATGTGCTGGCGACCGAGAACCTGATGCGCACGGCAAAGGCGCTGGAGATCGGCAATGTCGTGATCGCCTCGACCATCGCCGTCTATTCGGCCAGGAACGAGGCGCCTTATCGCGAGACCGAAGTGCCGCAGCCGCTGAACGCCTACGGGCTCTCCAAGCTGATGGCCGAGCAGTATGCCAGTCTCTACGCGCGGGACGCCAGGATCAGGCTGACCAACCTGCGCTTCGCCGCCGTCTACGGACATGGCGAGAAGGGTACGCCGGCGCTGATGCGTTTCGTCAACGAGGCGAGCGCCGGGCGCACGCTGACCCTGCAGGGCAACCGTCTGATCAGCGTCGACCAACTCTACGTGCGAGACGCGGTCGGCGCGATTGTCGCGGCGCTCGGCGAAACGAATCCGGGCGGTACGTTCAACATCGGCTGCGGCGACGCCTACACGGTGGTCGACATGGCCGAGACGGTCAATTCCGTGTTCGGCAATGTCGGAAACCTCGTCACGGAAGCGTCGCACGAAGCGCCGGTACGGAAAAACCGAATGGATATCGCGCACGCGGCATCTGTACTCGACTGGCGGCCGCTCTATGGCCTGGCGGCAGGTCTTTCGGACTTTCTTGCGACACGCGACAAAGCCTGCGATAGGTGACGCCGAAAAACGGGCGGTCTCCCACCGCCTCCCAGCCCCCGATTAGAGATAGAGATCATGGCTCGTCTGAAAGAAATTCTTCATGCCGGCACCGAGCGGGCGAACGATCCTTCGCCTTTCATCATCGCCGAAATGTCCGGCAACCATAACGCATCGCTCGACAAGGCGCTGGCGATCGTCGATGCCGCAGCTGCCTCCGGCGCCGACGCCCTGAAGCTGCAGACCTACACGCCGGACACAATGACCCTCGACCTCAACGAGGGCGAGTTCGTCATCACCAATTCCTCGTCGCTGTGGGCCGGCCGCGACCTCTACAATCTCTACAAGGAAGCACACACGCCCTGGGATTGGCACAAGCCGATCTTCGACCGCGCCAAGAGCCACGGCATGCTTGCCTTCAGCTCGGCCTTCGACGCCACCTCCGTTGACTTCCTGGAGACGCTGGACGTGCCTTGCTACAAGGTGGCGTCGTTCGAATGCGTCGATATACCGCTCATCAAGAAGGTCGCCTCGACCGGCAAGCCGATGATCATCTCGACCGGCATGGCGACCATTGCCGAGATCGACGATGCGGTGACGGCGGCGCGCAGCGCCGGCTGCAAACATCTCGTCCTGCTGAAATGCACGAGTTCCTATCCGGCTTCCCCGGAGAACTCCAATCTGCTGACGATCCCGCACCTCGCAAAGCTGTTCGACTGCGAGGCAGGGCTTTCGGACCACACGCTGGGCCTCGGCGCGGCGGTGGCGGCGACGGCCCTGGGGGCAGGGGTGATCGAGAAACACTTCATCATGTCGCGCGCCGAGGGCGGCGTCGATTCGGCGTTCTCGCTGGAGCCGCAGGAATTCAAGGACCTTGTCGACGGCGTGAAGGTCGCGCAACTCGCGCTGGGATCGGTCTTCTATGGCGCAACCGAGTCGGAACAGAAGGGCCGCACGCGCCGCCGTTCGCTCTACGTGACCCAGGATATCGACGCCGGCGGCGAGATCACCGCCGACAATATTCGCAGCATTCGGCCGGGCCTCGGCCTCGCGCCGAAATACTATGACACGCTGCTCGGCCGCAGGGTGAGCAAGGCCGTCAAGAAAGGCACGCCGGTCAGCTGGGATTTGCTCGGTTGAACAAACCCGCGTCTCGGTAGCTGCGGGCTTACTTATTGCAGGTCAATGCTCCGCGGCTGCGGGTACATCGTGGTTGAGATCGGCGATCTTTCAGGATAATAGAGACGAGGCTCAGGACGCCAAGACCCATGGTCGAGCTACCCAAAGCGTTGTGCGAAAGATCCGTAACGTATGTGCGGAAGGGAAAGTGCCATGCGTGATGGATATGACAAAACCATGCCTGCAGTGGCCTACCAGTTGATGGCATGCAATTGCTAAGCTTATCTCGAAGATGGTCAACTCTTTCGGAAGCGCCTATTCAAGACAGAACCATAGAGCTATGAAGACGGCCGCCGAATGATGGCCCGGAACAGGAGCGGTATTATATGAGTGCTTATGCTTACCCCGATAGGCTTCTGATTGAAGCGCGTGATGATTCCATTCGGCTCGAAAAAATCGCAGTTCAGGATTTGCGTCAGAACATCGACGGCTATCTGGTTCCAAATTGGCGGACCAGACGCATGGTCGAGGGATACGCGCGTTACGTCGAAACCGGATTGAACGAAAACGACGAATACGTGAACTTGCGGGCCGCCTTCACCGAAACGCTGGGCAAGAGCAACAAGGTCTTCAGCGACGTCATCGCGGCTCACATCCCCAAAAAGAAATACGATATGTCCGATACGTTGTTTGGCGAATACCTGCCGAAGGACGCGGCGGGGAAGCCTGCCGTCGCGGACGCAAATGATACCACCGTCAATATGGCTAATGGCGAAGACGGCGAAGACACGACGTCCGAGGGCTGGGAGAAGGTCATCCAGGGTGCCGTTCGTCACCTCGAGCAGCATGGCTACTGGAAGTCCAAGTTCACCATTCCGGATCGGATGGTCGAAAGCCTGAAGAAGAAGACGCTCAGCAAGCTGGTGGAAGACCACGGAAACAAGGTCGACGCGATCTTGGCCGGCAAATCAGGAGCGCCGCTACAGATCAAGGGCGATTCGCGTTGGTGCGCGGCGTTCGAGGAACTCTACGAGCTCTCGTCGGATCCTTTCCTGCTGTCGATCGTGCAGGCTTACATGGGCGTTCCGCCGATCTTCCAGTCGCCGATTGCTTTCCTGAACTCCTGCTCCAAGGTGACCTCCGAGAAGCAACTGTCCGACACGGCCCAACTCTATCATCACGATATGCATCGGTTGAGCTTCGTGAAGCTGTTCATCTATCTCAGCGACGTTGAACTCGGGTCAGGCCCGCACACCTTGATCAAGGGCACCCATCGCAAGCGCCCTGATGCGCTCTGGGCTGATGGGCGGCACACTGACGAGGCCGTCACCAAGGCTGGACTTATCAAGAACGAGGTAAGGATCACCGGCAAGCGGGGAACGATCTTCCTGGTGGACACCAGCGCGCTCCACAAAGGCGCCCATCCGGAGAACGATTCACGCCTAATGGCTCAGGTGCAGTATACAAACTCGTTGTTCGGTCGCCCGCTGGCGCCTTCGGATCACAAGATCGAGAAGGCCAAGTCCAAGAATGCGGATATCCAGATGGCCGCGGACCATGTGCGCAAATACGCCGCGCGCTCGGGCATCCGCTTCATGCAGAACTACATCTGATGTGTCACGGTGGTGCGCAGCCCTGAAGGCCGCGCACCACCGCATCGGCCGATCGCGATGCGGCCGGTGTTCGTCAGCTCCGCAAGTCGCCGAAAACAGAACGGCCCCGGAATATCCAAGGCGTCGCCTGGGTATTCCGGGGCCGTTCTGTTTTCGGCATGGCGCTTCGTCTTGTGCGCCTTGTCCGTTATAAAAAAATCCGGCCGTGCGCGAGCACGGCCGGATTGTCAGCTTGAGAGGCCGGAAACGGCCTCGCCTTCTGCCTGGATCAATAGCCGGCTTCTGCGAGCAGCTTGCGCAGGCCGTTGTCGTCCAGCATGTCGGGGTTGGTGTCGCTGGAATAGGTGAAGCGATCCGGCACCTTGGTCGCGCCCATCGTTTCCGAGAGCGGCTTGCGGGCAAAATCGTCGAACGCCGGCTCGATCGCGTAGCGGCTGCCGAGGTCGACGGTGATGTAGGCGTCGTCGACGGAGATCATGACTTCGTGCAGCTTCTCGCCGGGGCGGATGCCCACGACGTGGGTCTTGCAGTTCGGTGCGATCACGTTGGCAAGCTGCATGATGTTCACGCTTGGAATCTTCGGCACGAAGATCTCGCCGCCCTGCATGATCGGGAAGGTGGAGAGCACGAAGTCGACGCCCTGTTCGAGCGTGATCCAGAAACGCGTCATGCGTTCGTCGGTGATCGGGATATCGGCGTTCTGCTTGGCGAGCGCCGCGAAGAACGGCACCACCGACCCCCGCGAGCCGATGACGTTGCCGTAGCGCACGACCGAGAAGCGGGTCTTGCGGTTGCGGCCGACCAGGTTGTTGGCGGCCACGAAGGATTTGTCGGAAGCGAGCTTGGTCGCGCCGTAAAGATTGATCGGGTTGCAGGCCTTGTCGGTCGACAGAGCGACGACCTTCTCGACTCCGGTATCCAGCGCCGCCGCAATGACGTTCTCGGCGCCCATGATGTTGGTCTTGATGCATTCCATCGGATTGTATTCGGCAGCCGGAACCTGCTTCAGCGCAGCCGCGTGAACGACGTAGTCCATGTTGCGCATCGCCATGCGCAGACGGTCCTGGTCGCGGACGTCGCCGATGAAGAAGCGCAGCGAATGCAGCTTGTCGGCGGGGAACTTCTGACGCAGCGCCTGCTGCATCTCGTACTGCTTCAGTTCATCCCGCGAATAAACGACGATCCGGTCGGGAGTGTTGGTGGACAGAACCCTGTTGATGAAGGCCCTGCCGAAAGAGCCGGTGCCTCCGGTCACAAGGATGTTCCGGCTGTTCAGGTCGACAAGTTGCATTCTCTATCTCGCTGGTTCGGCAAGCGCCGGCGTTTTCACCGTCCGCTTGCTCCGATTCTTCACTTTGATTAAGGGTGCCCCAAAACCCGGAGAGACGAATGGCGCCGTTCAACAGCGGGCCGGCGCCAAAGTCAATATGTTGCGTTGCAGAAGATGAAAGTTGAAAAGCAAGGCCCTCCAAAAGCCTTCGATCTGCGTCTTTTGTGGGCTTCGGAGGCGCTTGACGAGCGCCGATAGTGCGGCAATAGTCCGGCCGCTTTCCGAGCGTGCCACAATTCCGGCGAAACGCTCATCTCCTTGTCGAATCGGTCGAGACGAATCTGCTCGACATTTGCGAAGCCGACAAAACAGTTTGCCCACACCATGGCGGAGTTTCTTTGAATGTTACCTTATGGCCGGCAGTCTATCAGCGAGGACGACATCCAGGCCGTCGTCAACGTCCTCCGCGGCGATTTCCTCACCACCGGGCCCGCAGTCGGGGTTTTTGAAGACGCGCTCGCCAAGTCCGTTGGCGCAAAACACGCGATCGCTTGTGCCAACGGCACGGCGGCCCTGCATCTCGCCAGCCTCGCCCTCGGCCTGCAGCCGGGCGACCAGGTCATCGTCCCGTCCATCTCTTTCGTCGCCACCGCCAACGGCCCGCGTTATGTGGGCGCCGACGTGATTTTCGCCGATGTCGACCCCGACACCGCGCTGATTACCCCGGCCACACTGGAAGCCGCGATCGCCCGGTCCGATCCAAAGCGGCTGAAGGCGGTGTTCGTCGTCCACATGGGCGGCAACCCTGTGCCGATGGCCAAGATCGCGGCGATTGCCCGCGCCCATGGCCTGAAGATCGTCGAGGACGCTTGCCACGCGCTGGGCACCGAATCGACCGAGACGCAGCCCTGGAGCGTCGGCGACTGCACCTACTCCGATCTGGCGGTCTTCTCCTTCCATCCGGTCAAGACCATCACCACGGGCGAGGGCGGCGCCATCACCACCAATGACGACAGGATGGCCCGCCAGATGCGGCTGGAGCGCAACCACGGCCTGGAGCGCGAGCGCGAGGGTTTTGGCAATGCCGAACTGGCATTCGATACCGACGGCTCGACCAATCCCTGGTATCACGAACTGCGTACGCTGGGACTGAACTACCGCCTGACCGACTTCCAGGCAGCGCTGGGCCTGTCGCAGCTTGGCCGCCTACCCGCATTCCTCGAAAGCCGGCGGGCTCTTACCGCCCGCTACCGCGAGGCCTTCGCCAAGCTGAACAGCGACACGCTGCGTCTGGTCGAAGCGCCGGAGGGCAGCAACTCGGCCCTGCACCTGATGGTCGCGCTTGTGGATTTCGAGGGCATCGGCATCAGCCGCGCCAAGTTCATGAACAGGCTGCGGGAGAAGGGCGTCGGCACGCAGGTCCACTATATCCCGATTCACCGCCAGCCTTATTATGTGGAAGCCTCAGCCTCTCCGGAACTGCCCGGCGCCGACCGGTATTATGCGCGCTGCCTGTCGCTGCCGCTCTATCCCGACATGACCGCGGCGGATGTGGACAAGGTGGTGGAGACGCTGCAGGCCGTTGCCGCGGGGTGATTTCACGCCGGCTGGCCGGTCACGCTCTGGGAGGGCCGACCGGCTGTTCGGCTTGCAGGCCTGACTGAACTCGAAATTGTATCGCCCACCACCGTGCGGAACACGGTGGTGGGCGTCCTCCCTCTGAGGTTTATAGTTGGCGAAACGGAGGGTCGTGCCTCCGCCTTTCGTGTCGGCGACTGGTGAAAGACCTTAGCCGGCAGCCTTCAGGCGCGGCTGTACGGCGTAATATCTGCCGAACCGGTTGGCGAGGAAGCTGTCGAGGGAAATCTCCTCCTGGCGGACAAAGCCACGATCTCGCAACTTGCCATCGGCAAGCATGTCGAGAACCGCGCATATGCTCGCCGCCGTGGTGATCTGGATCGCACTGTAAAGCCTGCCGGAGATGACCTCGCTATAAACCTTGTTGGCGTAGGTCTCCTGCACGAGACGCCCGTCCTTGCGGCCGGTGACGGTCACGAAAATGACGACGACATCCTGGTTGGTGCTGGGCAGGGCCTTTTCAAGAATGTCCTTCAACACGTCGCGGCGATGGCGTAGGTCGAGATCGTTGAGCAGGGCCTTCATGATCGTCGCGTGACCCGGATAGCGGATGGTGCGGTAGTTCAGCGTGCGGACCTTGCCTTCCAGCGTCTCGCAGAGCGTGCCGAGGCCGCCCGACGTGTTGAAGGCTTCGTAGGTGACGCCGTCCAGCGCGAATTCCTCGCACTCCTCCAGCGCCGGCACATTCGTCAGCCGGCCTTCGACGATCGCCTCGCAAGGCTCGATGTATTCATTGATGACGCCGTCCGTGCTCCAGGTGAGGTTATAGTTGAGGGCATTGGATGGATACTGCGGCAGCGCGCCGACGCGCATCCGGACGGTGTCCAGCGTATCGAAGCGGTCGACGAGGTTTTTGGCGACGATGGAAATGAAGCCTGGGGCGAGGCCGCACTGCGGAACGAAGACGCTCTTCGCCCGCGCAGCGATCTCCTTGACACGCCGAGTGGATTCGACGTCCTCGGTAAGGTCGAGATAGTGGATGCCGGCCGCTGCCGCGGCCTCGGCGATGGTCGTCGTCAGATGGAACGGGGCCGCGCTGAGCACGGCGAACTTGCCGGTCATCAGGGCTTCCAGCGCGTCCTTGTCGGCGATGTCGATCTCGACGGTTGCGATCGCCTTGTGAGGCTCGACGCGATCCAGTTGATCCTGCTGCCGGTCGGCCAGGGTTACGCGGTAATCCCCGGAGCCGGCCAGCAACCGCGCGATGGTCGAGCCGATCTTGCCGGCGCCGATGACAATGACGTCTTTCATGGGATGGCCTCCGCGAGCCGTTCTGAATTTCGGAGCCAAGTATCCCGCTCATCCGTGTCGGATGACAGCGGGAGAATGTGCAATTTGCAGGTATCGAATTATCCAATTCGCCGATAAGATTATGCATTATGACGACGACTGAAAAAGACCGCCAGTTGCTGGCGTTGCTCAGCGAGAACGCCCGCGCCTCAACCTCCGAGCTGGCGCGGCGCCTCGGCCTGTCGCGCACCACTGTTCAGGCCAGGATCGAAAGGCTGGAGCGGGAAGGGGTGGTCGTCGGCTACGGCGTCAGGCTGTCCGACGAGTTCGAACGCAACATCGTCAAGGCGCATGTGCTGATCACGGCCGGCCCGAAGGCGGTGGCGCGGGTCACTGCGGAACTGGCGGCGATACCGGAAGTGCGGACGCTTCACTCGGTCAGCGGCAGCTTCGACCTGATCGCCATCGTCGCGGCACAGTCTATAAGCGAACTGGACCTCCTGATCGACCGCATCGGCGAACTGGACGGCGTAGAGCGCACGCTGTCGTCGATCATCCTGTCGACACGCATAAACAGATAGGCGGAGAGAAGCAACTTTCCGCGACTCGCAAAGATCGCGTCGCCATCAATGAGTGATCCCCGAGGCTGCGACTATAACTCTTCCGCTTAATCGTCGCTGTCGGGGATCCGATCGATGTCGTCCATTTCCGCGACGGACGAAACGATGACCGCTTCGAAAGGCGCAGTCAGGGACCACCGGACATGGCCGGGCGACTGATCCAGCAGGGCAACTCCGTTGAGCGCCTGCGGCGCCACCCGCTTCAGCACGACAGTGCCGAAACCGGTTCGCGAAGCGCTCTTCCGCTTGTCGTCCTTGTAAGGGATGGCGGTTTCTTCCCAGGTCAGCAGGAATTCACGCCGGCCCGCAAGGTTTGTCGTCACCTGCCATCCGATCGAGACGCGCCCGACATCGCTGGACAGCGCCCCGTATTTCGACGAGTTGGTCCCCAATTCGTGGAAAGCCATGCCAAGATGCTGGACGGCATTGGGCAGCAACGTCAGCAGCGGCCCAGAAAGCGAGATCTGGTCCTCGTGGCCGAACGGCTTCAAATGCTCCTGTATGACGTCGAAAAGGCTGGCGCCGGTCCATTCCGACGTGACCAGCAAATCGTGGGAGCGCGACAGGGCCATGATCCGGTCGCGGACGCGATGCTCGAAATCGTCCGGAGTGGCAGAGTGCTTGTTGGTCTCGCGGATGATCGAGAGGATTACCGCGAACTGGTTTTTGACACGATGATTCACCTCCCGCATCAGCATGCGGATGCGGCGCTCGTTTTCCTTCGCCGCCGTGATGTCGCGGGCTATCTTCGAAGCACCGATGATTTCGCCCTTGCGATTCCGGATCGGGGAAATGGTCAGCGATACCGAAATCAGCGTGCCGTCCTTGCGCCGCCGCACAGTCTCATAGCTGGCGACCCTGTCCCCCTGGCGCACGCGCGCGATGATTTCGGCTTCTTCCCCCTGAAACCGGTCGGGTATCAGGATCAGGATCGACTGCCCGACCGCCTCCTCGGCGCTGTAGCCGAAAAGCCGTTCAGCCGCCCCGTTCCAACTCGTGATGATGCTGTTGAGGTCCTTGCTGATGATCGCGTCGAACGATGAATCCACGATCGCGGCGAGCCGCGAGTCCGTGCTCTCGTCGAGCCGATCCATCATGCTGTATATTTCTGCCATGCCCGAGCCTAACAGCGCGGCCAAGCCTCGGCAATTTCATTTGACATGTCAGCGGGAACTGGAGCTGCCGGACGTCGCTTCCGTGCTGAACAGGATTGTCGGCTTGCCATATCCGCCTGTCGCGTTGGCTGGCCGTGACCACGCGACGACATCCGGATATCGTCCCGACAGGGTCATCGCCATTCGGATGGCGCATTCCTCGCTCTGCTGTTCAGCCGGCCCGAACACCGGCTGAAGATTGCCGTGTTCGTCGGGATGGAAGGCAACCACCATTATCAATTTGGACATCGAAGGCTTCGGCCGGATCGTTCAGTTTTCGGTATTCGGCGGCTATCCATGATCAATTGCCTGTAGGCGGGTGGCAGCCGTGCATCGGCTGGCCGAAGGATGGCGTGGAAGGCGGGAACGGGAAGCCGCCCTCCACGCCCTGACGGGTCATGGACACCCGTCAGATCACGATGAAGTCGAGATGGGAGATGTCGGGCGCTCCGGTGAGCGTCGCGAACCGGACATTGTCATAGACGGTGCCGGAGCCGTCCGCGTCGTAGTAGAGCGCGCCGGTCTCGGAATTGTAGATGATGCGGTCGTTGGCATCCTTGGCGCCGTCCGCGAGGTCCTTGAAGGCTGAAGCGGCGAGCGCGCCGTTGGCCAGGGTGGTAAAGATCAGGTTGTCGAGCTGAATTGTATCGGCCGCAACGTTGAAGTCGGTGACCGTGTCGACGTTGGTGCTGGCGTTCAGCGCCGAGTTGAACACGAAGATGTCCCTGCCCGAGCCACCGGTCAGGGTGTCATTTCCGGCATAACCCTTGATGACGTCGTTGCCGACGCCGCCAGTGATCCTGTTGTTGACGCGATCCCCGTTCAAGGCGTCGTTGAAGTTCGAACCGATCAAATTCTCGATGGAGTCGAAACGGTCGCCGGCCGCGTCGCCGCTGTTGATCGCCGGATTGGAAAGGCTGACGATGACCCGCGCCGCAGCGCCCGAATAGGATGCGGTATCAGCGCCCGTTCCACCCCGGAGCATGTCGGCACCCGTGCCTCCCTGGAGCGTGTCGTTGCCTGTGCCTCCGCTCAGCGTATCGTTGCCGGCGTCGCCACGAATGGCGTCATTGTTCGCCCCGCCGTCCGCCGTATCGTTGCCGCTGCCGCCGGAGATGATGTCGTTGCCGGCATCGCCACCCAAGAAGATATCGTTGCCGTTGCCGCCGTCGAGACGGTCGTCGCCGACGCCGCCGTAGAGCGTGTCGGCGCTGTCGCCGCCGCGCAGCGTGTCGTTGCCGCCGAGCCCGGAGAAGCTGATGCTTTCCGTGCCGCCGGTCATGCTGTCCGCGGCCTTGTCCGAACCGAGAAAGGACTCGATGCGATAGAAGGAATCTCCCGCCGCGGAACCGCCTGTGGCAAGCGTCCGGAGATTGATGATCGCGCCTCCCAGGCGGCTGAAATCCATGATGTCGAAGCCGAGATAGCCGTCGAAAATGTCCTGGCCCGAGCCGTCGGCGATGAGGCGGTCGCTGCCTTCACCGCCCATGATGTAGTTGCTCAGCGTGTTTCCGCTGCCGATGAAGTTGCCTTTGCCGATGTAGACCAGTTTCTCGACATTCGCCGCGAGCATGAGGTCGTCCAGCGTGGTCATGACCGTGTCGTAGCCTTCGCCGGCCAGTTCCGTGACGATATCGCCATAGCTGTCGGTGAAGTAGGTGTCGTTGCCGACGCCGCCCGTCAGTTGATCGTTGCCGATCCCGCCTTCGAGCAGATCGTCTCCGGTCTGGCCGTAGATCACATCGTCTCCGGCCTCCCCGTAGAGGCGATCGTTGCCGCCTGTGCAATTCGCGCCGGGATCGACCGAATATTCTCCGGTAATGGAGTCGTTTCCGTCCCCGCCGAAAATCAGGTCGTCGCCACCGATAAGCCTGTTCGTCGAATTGTTGAGGACGTCGCCGCTGATCGAATCGTTGCCGCCTCCGCCGGAAAGGATGTCGTTGCCGCCGATGACTGTGCCGCCGGCGTTCTGCACGTCTCCGATGATGAGGTCGCCCTGGTCGTTTCCATAAATCTCGTCGTTGCCGCCACGCAGGAAGGAGTACGAATTCATGGTCCCCGCATCGCCGACGATCTGGGCGACCGATCCTGCGCCCTGTTCGATCCGGTCGTCGCCGCCCTTGACTTCGGCGTTGTCACCCTCAACTCCGATGATGCTGATGACGTCTCCCCACACGCCGGACTGGATGGAGGTGGTGTTGACAACAATGGTGTCGTTGCCGCCGAACACTCTTCCGGATGCCAGTACCTTGTCGACGTCGCCGATGATGTGCTGTCCGAACGCCGATGCCTTGGCCGTCATGACATCCGCGCCGCCGGTGAACTCGATGGTTGGCGCTCCCGCGGTGGCGCGGCCGACAGTGATCACGTCGCCATAGGCCGTGACCTTCGCGTTGCCCAGGTCGAAGACGTCGTCGCCACCCTTGCTTGCGCCGGCGCGGGCCGCGAAACCGTCACCGAAGAGGACAAAATTCGTACCGGCAGGTGCGAAGGCGTTGGTGGCACCGACGATCACGTCATTGCCCGAGAGCAGGCTCCAGAAACTGGCGGCACTGTCATCCAAAAGGGGAGCCGATATCGCCGCGCCCTTGATGAGGATGTCGGGCACGGCCGCATTGTTGTTGCCGACATCGATCGCGATCTCTGTGACGAGACCGCCCGTCGCGCGGCCGTTTCCGTCGAACTCCAGGCCAGCGCCGGTCAGGTCTAGATCGTTGCCGGCCGGCGACAGCCAGCTCCAGGATGTCGGGGTGAGGCCACCGTCCGCCGTTCCGTAAGCGACGAGATCGGGATGGGTCATGTCGACCGATGCTTGAGCCTTGGAGAGATCAAGGGTTGCCATTCGTGGTCAATTCCTATCGAAAAAGTTAATCTGCCGGCGCACAGGTGCACGGCCACAACAGCGTGGATTGGAAGTTTGCAAGTCGGTCAGCGGGACCAGAGATGCATTCGAAAAGTATGTGCTTGCCGCACAGGCCGAGGTCGATCCACCACCGGAGGGCGGAAAGGCCTCGCATTCCAGTACCTGGTATTGACGGAACCCCGTCCCGATTTAGCGCTTCACCTAGTCAAGGTTCGCGCAAGAAATTGGTTTCGCAGAGAAATTTCTGGTCATGTCGTCTCCATGGTCGTCGCACCGGAGCGCTCGCGAAAGCCGATCGTCCTGATTGTAGCCAGGACATCCACGCGACGAGTTGGGTCGCGCCCGGTATCGCCGGACAAATCAGGCAAGTAGCCCGGCTGAAGAGCCGTGGTTTTGCGTCATTGACGTTGCGAATTCCAACGAATAAGTGGAATGTATAACATTAGCGAACCTTATGGACATTGATCTCTACAAATCGTTCCTTGCGATCTACGACACGGGCAGCTTCACACGGGCCGCCCGTGAAGTGGGCCGCACTCAATCCGCCATCAGTCAGCAGATCAGGCGGCTGGAGGAAACACTCGGCAGGCCGCTTTTCACCCGCGCCGCTGGGAATGTCGAACTGACCGAGTACGGAAAGTCCCTGCTCGGCTTCGCCAGGGACATCGTGGAGACCCACACGGAGGCGCTGGCCGCCTTCAGCAGGGGATCGTTCCAGGGTCTGGTGGTTCTCGGCATTCCGGACGGCTACGTGAAACGGGTCATGCGGGGGATGCTGCTCGAATTCACCGCGCTCTATCCCGAGGCCACCGTCAATGTCGTCATCGACGATTCACCCGGACTGGCGCGCCGCATCGCGGACGGCTCCGTCGACCTGACCTTCCTGACCGAAGGCAACTGGCCCATGCGCGGTGAGGTCGTCTTCAACGACAGGCTGGTGATTGCCGGTCCCGCGACGGGCGACCTCCACAAAGCCGATCCGCTACCGCTCGCTGCCTGGGACGAGCGCGCCTTCGATCATCGGCTGATGATCGAAGCGCTCGAAGGGATGAACCGCCGCTACCACATCGCCTGCATCTGCCGAAGCGTCTACGGCAAGCATGTGGCGATGACCGCTGGACTATGCGCGTCCGTGATGGTCGAGAGCAGCCTCATCGAGGGCGAGAGGGCCTACCTTCCAGAGGACGGCTTTCCGGTGTTGAGCAATGTCGCCGTCCGTCTCGAGCGCTCGCACCTGAAGAAATCCCAGGTCATCGACAGGCTGGAACGCCACCTTCTCGAGCATTTTTCCACGTAGGAGAACCGACGATCGGGGTTGCCGCCGGCAGGCGGCTAGCCGGCGATCATTCCAAGGCTATCCAGGCTGCGTCGCAAGCGTTGAGTCGCGCCACGGCCAAGCGATATGGGCGCGATGCCGTTGCCGAGCGAAAAGCTGCACCGTCCGCCGTCCAGCCATTCGACCGTATCCAGCAGGGACAGATTGACGATCAGCGAACGGCCGACGCGGAAGAACGGCGGCGTCGGCAACTGGGCCTCGAAGTGCCGCAGCAGCCGGCAGACCAGATACTCCCGCTCTCCACTAAGGAAGATCCGGGTAAAATCCTCCTCTGCCTTCAACAGGGCGATCTTGCCAAGCGGTAGGATCACCGACTGGCCGTCGATGCGCAGATGCAGGCGCTGTTCCTGAAAACGGTTCGTCTCGACCGAATCCGCTTGCCGCCGGGGTTCGGCAGGGCTCAAGGCGGACTGCCGCCGGCGTAGCCGGTCGATGGTAACGGCCAGACGGTCCGGATCGACCGGCTTGAGCAGAAAATCGAGCGCCGCGACGTCAAAGGCCTTCAACGCATAGAGGTCGTGCGCGGTAACGAAAACGACGGCGGGCGGCGGCGACAACTGTTCGATCACCTCGAAGCCCAGGCCGTCGGCCAACTCGACGTCGAGGAAAAGGGCGTCGGGGTGCAGCGCAAGCGCCATCTGCCTTGCCTGCTCGACATTGCCGGCCTCTCCGATGATCTCGGCGTCCGCATGCGCGCGCATCAGGTGGCGCAGTCCGCGCCGCGCCGGAGGCTCGTCATCGACAAGCATCACACGAAGCATGCCGCTCCCCTCAGCGTTAGCCGGGCAACCACCGACGAACCGTCCTGCGTCAGCGACAATTCGTGGCGCTGCGGATAATGCAGTTCCAGCCGCCGCCGTGTGTTCGCCAGCCCGACGGCCGGACGGGCATCCATATGTGCCGACAGGCTTCCGGGATTGATGACCTCGATCAGGGTCGTGTCGTCATTCGTCCGGCGCACGGAAACACGCACCCGTAGCGTCTCGGCGGGAGAGCGGAGGCCATGCTTGATCGCATTTTCCACGAGGCCCTGGACGACCAGATGCGGCACCGCCACCGACCTTGCAGCCGGATCGACCTGGATAGCACAATGCAGGCGATCCTCGAACCGAAGCTCCTGGATACGCACATAGGCCCGCACGGCTTCGATCTCGTCCGCCAGCGGACACACCTGCCTGTTGTGGCGCTCCAGCGAATAGCGGAGATAGGCGGCGATGCGCCGGGTCATCTCCAGTGCAGCCTCGGGGCGCTCCGGAATTTCGGCTGCAACGGTGTTCAGCGCGTTGAACAGGAAATGGGGATCGAGTTGCAGCCGCAGGTGCTGCAGTTCGGCGCGCATGGCGGTCGCCTCGGCCTCGCTGCGTTGCGCCCGTTCGGTGCGCGCCGCCATTTCCGCGCGCACCCAGAAATAGGCGATGAACCAGGCCAGGAAGATCGCGCTGTAGTAGATCGCGGGGATCGCCGGCTCCTCCGCCATGGCGGACGAGAAGTGGGGGAACAGATGGTTCTTGATTGCCGCGGCGAAAACCATCTGCAACAAGCCGCCGAGGATCGAACATGCCAGCACGACGACTGCCATCATTGCCGGCGCCAATCTGGAATGTGTCAGGAACGTCTTGTGCGCCACGGCAGTCAGGGTGAAGCCTGCGAGGTCGAGGCCGATCGTCAGGGCGGTGGCCAGCGGCACGCTGTCGAAGGTCACGATACGGGATATGAAGCCGAAAAGGGCGATGAACAGCCAGGCGACCGTATGAACGAACCAGAAGGATCGATCGCCGGCATGTCCGGCAAACGGAATTGCTGCCCCAGGGGGCCCGGTGCCATCCGAGGCGGTGTGGGAAGCGTAGGACGCCTCCGCGTTCATGCGGCGCAGCCTTTTCGAAGCGGGGTCTTCGTCGATCGGTTCATTCGTTTGCACGTCGTTCCATCGACCGAATCGGCCCGTCCGCCGATTCTCGCATGCATTCCGCAGCGGCAGGCCTGTAATATCATGCACGGTATTGCTTGTGTGCGGAGATTGAGGGGGGCGGGGTAGGCACGCTACATAACCATGCTGGCGGGGCTGCCGCCGGACATCTACCTCGTGCTCTGCTGGTTTCTCGGTCAGCCGGATGTCTATCAGCACAACAGATCGACGGCGCCGGCCACGGGGCCATGGAGAAGTTGGGTGAGACATCGCCCCGCACTTGCAACGGGCGCCCGGCAGGGTCATAACGGGCCGAATTCCGCGAGGCGCCGTTTCGGTGCCGGTCGGCCGAGGGATGCGATGAAAGACTTCCTTGTCCAGTTCTTCACTTGGTGGAACGGCCAGACGCTCGGCACGCGCTTCCATACGTGGCGGCACGGCAGCAAGGTCGGCCAGGACGAATCCGGCAACACCTACTACGAAGGTGGAACGGATTCGGAGGGCCGTACGCGCCGCTGGGTGATCTACAACGGGCTCGCCGAGGCGTCCGCCATCCCGCCGGGCTGGCATGGCTGGATGCACCATCGCGTCGACGTCGCGCCTTCGCAAGAAAACTACAAGCCGCGCGAATGGCAGAAGCCGCATCAGCCAAACCTGACCGGCAGCCCCGCGGCGTACCGTCCGCCAGGTTCGCTCGCCAACGGTTCGCACCGGCCGCAGGTCACCGGCGACTACGATGCTTGGACGCCGGGCGGTTGAGTTTGCCTGCCGGGTCCGTTATCGCCACAATCCGGAATTAACCGCATGTTGACCATGACGGCCCGATAAGGCCCATTGGTCGTCTGGCAACCCCTTTCCGGATTCGTCCGCATGATCTTTTCCATGAAACGGAGCAGCGCGGGCCTGGCGGCATTGCTGGGAGCCGGCGTGACGCTGTTTGCAGCTATCCAGCCTGCCTTGGCGGAGCGCATCGCCAACCCGGTCGCCGAATTCACCGGCGTCGACAAGATCACCGGCCGCATCATCACTTTCGACGTCTACATCAACGAGACCGTTCAATTCGGTGCACTGCAGGTTACGCCGCGCGTCTGCTACTCGCGGGCGAAGGAGGAGGAGCCGAAGACCGACTCCTTCGTCGAGGTCGACGAGATCACGCTGGACCGTAAGATCAGGCGTATCTTCACCGGCTGGATGTTCGCCGAAAGCCCAGGCCTCAACGCCGTCGAGCACGCCGTCTACGACGTGTGGCTGAAAAGCTGCAAGCAGAGTTCCGACGTGCCGGCGCCGGAAACGCCGAAGACGAACTGAAATCGGCCCATCAGCTACGGATAGAACGTCGCCGTCGATTCCAGCGCTTCGGCCAGCAGCATCTCGTATTTGCGGCGCGGCACATCGACCGCGCCGAAGCGCTTCAGGTGTTCGGTGGTGAACTGCGTGTCGAGCAGGACAAACTTGCGCTCGCGCAGGCGTTCCACAAGTCGCACGAGGCAGACCTTCGACGCATCCGTCTCGCGCGAAAACATGCTTTCGCCAAAGAAAGCCCGGCCGAGCGTTACGCCATAGAGCCCGCCGACCAGTCGGCCTTCACGCCACGCTTCCACCGAATGGGCGTGGCCGATGCGGTTGAGTTCGATATAGGCCTCGCGGATCGGCGCGTTGATCCATGTCGAATTGCGGCCCTCGCGCTCTTCCGCGCAAGCGTCGATGACCCCGGCAAAATCGGCGTCGATGCGGATGTCGAAGAGGCCTTGCCGCACGACCTTGCGCAGGCTTTTGGAGACATGGAAGGCGTTCAAGGGGATTATGCCCCGCGCCTCGGGGCGGACCCAGAACACTTCCGGGTCGTCGGCGCTTTCGGCCATCGGGAATACGCCGGTCGCGTAGGCCTTCAGCAACAGGTCGGTCGGAATGCGGTGGCCGGGCGCGAACGGGCGTGTCATCGGCCGAACTGCATCAATCGCTTTCCGCGAGGTATTTTTCCAGCCAGTGGATATCGTAGTCGCCATTGGCGATGTCGATGTTGCCGATCAGGTCGCGGAACAGCGGCAGCGTCGTCTTGATGCCGTCGACGACGAACTCGTCGAGCGCGCGACGCAGCCGCATCATGCATTCGACGCGGTTGCGCCCATGCACGATCAGCTTGCCGATCAGGCTGTCGTAGTAGGGCGGGATGCGGTAGCCGGAATAGACGCCGGAATCGACGCGGATGCCAAGCCCGCCAGGCGTATGGAAATGTGTGATCGTGCCGGGCGAGGGGACAAAGGTGCGCGGGTCCTCGGCGTTGATGCGGCACTCGATGGCGTGGCCCTGGAACTTCACCTCCGCCTGCGTCACCGAAAGGCCGCCGCCGGAGGCGACGCGGATCTGCTCGTGCACGAGGTCGAGGCCGGTGATCGCTTCGGTGACCGGATGCTCGACCTGAAGCCGCGTGTTCATCTCGATGAAATAGAACTCGCCGTCCTCGTAGAGGAACTCGATCGTGCCGGCGCCGGAATAGCCGAGATCAGCCACCGCCTTAGCGCAGATGTCGCCGATGCGGGCGCGCTCCTCGGCATTCAGGGCCGGCGAGAAGGCTTCTTCCCAGACCTTCTGGTGACGGCGCTGCAGTGAACAATCGCGCTCGCCGAGATGGATGCCCTTGCCGTCGCCGTCGCCGAACACCTGCAACTCGATGTGGCGCGGCTTTTCCAGATATTTCTCTATGTAGACCGAATCATTGCCGAACGCCGCTCCCGCCTCGGTGCTCGCGGTCTGCAACGCCTCGATCAGGTCGTCCTCGGTGCGGGCCACCTTCATGCCGCGCCCGCCGCCGCCGGCGGTCGCCTTGATGATCACGGGATAGCCGATGTCGGCGGCAATGCGTTTTGCCTCGACTTCGTCGGTGACCGCCCCGTCCGAGCCGGGCACGCAGGGGATGCCGAGCCGCTTGGCGGTGCGCTTGGCCTCGATCTTGTCGCCCATGATGCGGATGTGATCGGCCGAGGGGCCGATGAAGGTGATGTGGTGAGCCGCGAGGATGTCGGCGAATTTCGCATTCTCCGACAGGAAGCCGTAGCCGGGATGCACGGCGTCAGCGCCGGTGATCTCGCAGGCGGCGACGATCTGGTGGATGTTGAGGTAGCTGTCGCGCGACGGCGGCGGGCCGATGCAGACGCTTTCGTCGGCAAGCCTGACATGCATGGCGTCGGCGTCTGCGGTGGAGTGGACGACGACCGTCTTGATGCCGAGTTCCTTGGCCGCGCGGAGCACCCTGAGGGCGATCTCGCCCCGGTTGGCGATGAGGATCTTCTGGAACATCGGTGCCACGGCCTATTCGATCACGACGAGCGGCATGCCGTATTCGACGGGTTGCGCATCCTCGATGAGGATCGCCGTGACAGTCCCGGCGCGCGGCGATGGAATCTGGTTCATCGTCTTCATGGCTTCGATGATCAGCAGCGTCTGGCCCTCGCGCACCACCTGGCCGATCTCGACAAAGGCCTTGGCGTCCGGGGAGGGCGACAAATAGGCGGTGCCGACCATCGGCGATGTGACGGCATTCTTCGACAGGTCGGCGGGCGAGGGGCCCGCCACCGGCGCAGCCGCGACCACCACCGGCGAGACCGCGGGCAGGGCCGGCGCGTAGGCCTGGATAGGCGCGGCATGACGGGCGACGCGCACCTTCAGGTCTCCGAGTTCCACCTCGATCTCGGAAAGATTGGTGTCGTTCAGGATCCCGGCGAGATCGCGGATGAGCTGCTGGTCAACATCCGTTTTCTTTGTCGACATGTCGAAACCTTTTTCCTTGTTCTCGCGCGGTTCTACAGCCGCGCAGCGATGGCTTGCAGCGCGAGCGTGTAGCCGAGCGGGCCGAAGCCGCAGATCATGCCGATCGCGACCGGCGCGATCATCGATTTATGGCGAAACGCCTCGCGGGCGTGAATGTTCGAAAGATGCACTTCCACGACCGGCAGGGGCGTCATCGCACGGATGGCGTCGTGCAGGGCGATCGAGGTGTGGGTGTAGGCGCCTGCATTGAGCACGACGCCAACGGCCTTGTCGCCGGCTTCATGCAGCCAGTCGACAAGGGCGCCCTCATGGTTGGACTGGCGGAAGTCGACAGCGAGCCCAAGCGGCCCGGCGGCGGCCACGCAATCGGCCTCGATATCGGCCAGCGTCCTGCCGCCATAGATTCCCGGCTCGCGCTTGCCCAGCGTGTTGAGGTTGGGACCGTTCAGGACGAAGACCGTCTTCAATCAATACACCTTGAGTCGCGCGCGAAAAACCCCGGCCGCGCGGCGCCTTCTATAGACGGCATAGCCGGCGCCGGAAAGAGCGCAAGCGTGTTGTTTGGCTGTCCACAATCCGCTGGCGTCGATAGGCGGCCTCAGCACGCCTTGCTGGCGCAGGCTGCCTTGGCGGAGGCGATCTTCTCCATCAGGACATCCTTGCCGAGCGCGCCGAACACGACCTCTTCGCCCACCACATAGGACGGCGTGCCGGTGATTGCGAGCTTGTTGGCGAGATCGTAGGTTTTGGCGAAAGCATCGGTGATCGCCGGGTTCTTCATCTCCTCGCGCAGCTTCGCCTCGTCCGCGCCGAGCGACACCGCGATCTTGATGGCGGCGGCCTCGGTGGCGCGGCTCTTGCTGCCGAGAAGCTGGTTGTGGAACTCGCCGTATTTCTCCGGCATCAGCGTGTTGAAGGCCTGCGAGACGACATGCGCCTTCTGCGAATCCGGTCCGAGGATCGGGAATTCCTTCAGCACGAAGCGCAGGTCGGGGTCGGCTTCCGTCAGCGCCAGCATGTCTTCCTGGGCGCGTTTGCAGAAGCCGCAATTGTAATCGTAGAACTCGACGATCGTCACCTTGCCGTTGGGATTGCCGACAACGCCGTCATGCGCCGAATTGAAGATGTCGCCCTTGGCGTCGTCGATGACCTGCAGGTTGGCGACACGCTGCTCTTCCTTCTGCTTGGTTTCGAGCGCCGCTTGCACCTCGATCATCACTTCCGGATTTGCCAGCAGGTACTCGCGCACGATGCGCTCGACCTCGGGCCGGTCGAGTACGGCCTCCGACATCATCGCCTGCGGCGCGGCGTCCGCCACGGCGGCCGGTCTTCCGGCGATGAAGCCGATCGCCAGCATGGCGAAAGCGACCGCGACGCCCGTCGTGCCAAGTAGGATTGCCTTGTTCATCGATCTGTCTCCCGCCGCGGCGTCGCTTGCGCGACCGGCCGCTAGCCCTTTTTCTTTGGAATCTTGTAGTTGATGATGTCCTGCGCGCGCACCCAGCCGGGCGCGCCGCGCTTCATCTTCGTCTGCGCGCGCATCGCGAAGATCTTGGCGTCCTGATAAGCGCCGGAATAATAATAGCCTTCGGCCGTGGCAAGTTCGGCCTCGGGAATCTGGCCGAGCTGTCCATAGGCCTGCGCAAGATAGCGGTAGCCCATGGAGTTCTCGTTGTCGCGCTCCAGCCCTTCGTTGATCTCCGACACGGCCTGTTTCAGCGAGGCCGGATCGCCGGTGGAGATCAGCGCCTGCCCGAGCGATATGCGCAGGATTCCGGACTTCACCGGGTCGAGCCTGACCGCATTGCGATAAGCTTCCGCGGCAGCCTTCGGCTTGTTCGATTTCATCAGGATGTCGCCGCGAAGCTCCTGGAAATACGGGTTTTTCGGCTGGAGCTTGATGAGGGCGTCGACCTTTTTCTGTGCCGATTTGAGGTTGCCGTACAGATAGGTCGCTATGGTGTCGCCATATTGCGAGGCAATGCCCTTCGGATCCTTGCGGAACAGCCGCGCGGCGGCCGACTGGCCCTGCGTGAACACCGCGATCTTCGCCCGCATCATGTCATGGCGCTGCTGCAGCGTCGATGAATCCGTAACGTCGTAGTATTTGCTGGCCTTGGCCAGGGTCTCCAGGTTGGAGATGCGGTCCTGCGGCATCGGATGGCTGACCTGGTAGGGGTCGACGCGGGTGCCGGACAGCGAGAGCGCATTCTGGAAACGGCCGAAGGTCTTCAGCATGCCTTTGGCGGACTGGCCGGTGGCTTCGAGATAGGTGATCGCCGAGCGGTCGGCGGTGGTCTCCTCGCTGCGCTGGTAGCCGAGCAGGCCGCGCCGCGCCGCCTCGCCGCCGCCCATCATGATACCGCCGCCGGCCTGCGCGAGTTCGCCGGAATTGGCCGCCGCACCCGCGGCGATGGCACCGAGGCCCAGCACGCTGGCGACAATCGCCATGGTCTGGGCACGGGCGATCTGGTCGCGCAGGCGCTCCTGGTGCCCGCCGGCGAGGTGGCCGGCCTCGTGGGCGATGACGCCGATGATCTCGTTCGGCGTCTCGGCCTGCATCAGCGCGCCGGTATTGATGAACATGCGGCGTCCGGCGACGAAGGCGTTGAAGCTGGTGTCGTTGATCAGGATGATGTCGATGCCGGATTTTGACAGGCCGGCCGCCTTGAAGATCGGCCGCGCATAGTCGCGCACCAGCGCCTCGATCTCGGCATCGCGCACCACCGGCAGATTGGCCTGGGCATAGGCCGGCAGGCAGGCGAGCACCGCCATCGCAAACGCGACGACAACGCCCGCAAAAGCCCGCGCCGTTCTGGAGAAGACCGTCTTTATCAGGGTTATCCTCATGACCGGAATCACTGGTATCCGAGCAATGGAGCGATGGAAAGGCGACGCTCCGGTTTTCATGAACTTGTGATCCCCACATCAATCGGGCATTTGTGCGGCGCGGCGGCGCCCGCAAGCATGGAGCACATACGAGTATGGTATCGCTTTCGAGGCGCGGCGAGGTGGAACCTTTCCACGCCATGGACATCCTCGCCGAGGCAAACCGTCTGAAGGCGCAGGGCGCCCCGGTCATCTCGATGGCGGTGGGCCAACCTTCCGATCCGGCACCGGCGGCGGTGCGGGAAGCAGCCGTGAAGGCACTGCGCGACGGACGCATCGGCTACACCGACGCCCTTGGCACGGCGGCTTTGCGCAAGGCGATCGCAGCCCACTATCAAGATCACTACGGCGTCGAGGTGCCGGTCGAACGCATCGCGGTGACCACCGGATCCTCCGCGGCGTTCAACCTGGCATTCCTCGCCATGTTCGACGCCGGCGACGCCGTGGCCATCGCCTCGCCGGGGTATCCGGCCTATCGCAACATCATGGCGGCGCTCGGTCTCGATGTGGTCGAGGTGGAGACGGAGGAGGCGCCGTATCTGACCGCGCGCCAGCTTGCCGAAGCCCATGCCCGGAAGCCACTCGCCGGGCTGTTGTTCGCCAGCCCGGCGAACCCTACCGGTGCGATCGTGCCGCAAGCCGAAATGGCGGCGCTGCTTGCGGAAGCCAGGCAACTCGGGATTTCGGTGATTTCCGACGAGATCTATCATCGGCTGAATTATGCCGGGCCTGACGTCACCGCGCTGTCGCTCGACCATGCCGTCACCGTGATCAACTCCTTCTCGAAATATTACTGCATGACAGGGTGGCGCATCGGCTGGATGGTGCTTCCTGAAAAGCTGGTGCGGCCGATCGAGCGCATCCAGCAGAGCCTTTACATCTCGCCGCCGGAGCTGTCGCAGATTGCTGCCTGCGAAGCGTTCGGGGCCAGCGTCGAACTTGATCTCGTCAAGCAGCGCTACGCCAGGAATCGCGACCTGCTGATGCGGCGTCTTCCCGAACTCGGCTTTGCGCTCGCGGCGCCCATGGACGGCGCCTTCTACGCCTTCTGCGATGTCTCGCGGCTGACGAATGACAGCATGGCGTTCGCGCGAAAAATGCTTGCGGAGGCGCATGTCGCCGCGACGCCCGGCCGCGACTTCGATACGGCGCAAGGGAACCGCTTCATGCGCTTCTCCTACGCCGGTAGCCACGAGGACATGGCCGAGGCCTTGGACCGCATCGGGCGGTGGCTGCGCTGATGGAAAAGACCGTGCCCGAACTCGATGCCGTCCTCAGCGACCTCGCCGCCGAAATGGCTGTCCGCACCGATCGCGGCGCCGTCGCGACCTATATCCCTCAGCTCGGCAAGGTCAATCCGGCAAAATTCGGGATCGCCGTGGCGCTGGAGGACGGTCGCGTGATCAGTGCCGGCGACGCCGACGAACCGTTCTCCATCCAGAGCGTCTCGAAAGTATTCACACTGACGCTGGCGCTCGGCAAGGTCGGCGACGCGTTGTGGAAGCGGGTCGGCCGTGAGCCCTCCGGCAATCCGTTCAACTCGATCGTGCAGCTTGAGCAGGAGCGCGGGATTCCGCGCAATCCGTTCATCAATGCCGGCGCGATCGTCGTCTCGGATGTGCTGCTTGCCGGCCACGAACCGCGCGAGGCGATCGGCGAGATCCTGCGCTTCATCCAGTTCCTGGCGGACGACGATACGATCTATATCGACCGCGACGTGGCCGCCTCCGAACGCGCCACCGGCTTTCGCAACTTTGCGCTTGCCAATTACATGCGCTCGTTCGGCAATCTCGATCATGCGGCCGAACTGGCGCTCGGCGTCTATTTCCATCATTGCGCCATCGCCATGAGTTGCCGGCAACTGGCGCTCGCCGGCCGGTTCCTTGCCTTTGACGGGCGCAATCCGGTGGTGGGACACTCGGTCGTCTCGCCCGGCCGAGCCAGGCGCATCAACGCGCTGATGCTGACATGCGGGCATTATGACGGGTCGGGCGACTTCGCCTTCCGCGTCGGCATACCGGGCAAGAGCGGTGTCGGTGGCGGCATCCTAGGCATCGTGCCGGGCGTCGGCTCGCTGGCCGTGTGGTCGCCGGGGCTCAACGCCAACGGCAATTCGCATCTCGGCTCGATCGCCCTGGAAAAACTCGCCCGCACCATGGGTTGGTCGATCTTTTCGCCCTGAAAATGAAATCCCGTCATAGCCGATGTGGCTACGCCGGGATTTTTGCTTGCTGCGGGATGCTGGTATGCACCCCGATTAGAAATGGCTTCCGCTCAGAAGAAGCTCTTGCGCTGCCACCAGCCCGACTTCTTTGGCAGGTCCGGCGCAGGCTCTGCTGCGACGGGAGCCGGCTTCGGGGCGGGTTCGACAGCGACAGGCGCCTGCGCGACCGGTTCGGCAACCGTCTCGACTTCCACCGGAGCGACCGCGGCCGTTGCTTCGGCCGCCGCCGGAGTGACTTCCGATGCAGCCTCAGCTTCCACCGGAGCCGCGACGGCTTCAGCCCCGACCGCCTCCACTGCAGCGGCCTTCTTGCGGGAGACGCGCTTCGCCGGCTTCTTGGCTTCTGCGGCGGCAGGTTCGCCCGTGGCTTCGGTTGCCGCCGGAGCTTCGGGCTTCTTGCGGCTGCGACGGGCCTTCTTGGGCGCCTCGGACGGTTCCGCCGCTTCCTCGGCGACGGCTTCAGTCACCACTTCCTCGACGGTCACGGCAATGCTTTCAGCCGGTTCGGCGACAGTGTCGTCGGCGTCGGCAGAATCGACTGAGGCTTCGCCCGTCTGATCGTCGCGATTGCGGCGGCCGCCGCGCTTGCCACGCCGGCGCTTCTTGCGATCCGCCTCATCACCCGACTCGGCGATTTCCGCGACGGCGGCCACGACCTCTTCGACGGCTTCTTCGCCAGCCTCGGTCTCGGCATCCGAGTCGTCCTCGTCGGCCGCGCCTGTCGCTGCGTCCTGGGGATGCGGCTGGCCGGCATGATCGCGGTCGCGATCACGGCCGCCACGCCGACGCCGGCGCTTGCGCTTGTTGCGGCGGTCGCCGTCGCCTTCGGCTTGCCTCTGCGGCTGTTCGCGGCGCTCCGGCGGCGCGGCGACGGCTTCTTCCTGCTCTTCTTCCTCCTCGATGACCGGCTCTTCCTCGTCCTCCGGTTCTATGATCGGAGCGGCGGGGGCTGCTATCGGCGTCAGCGGCTTCTCGGCGATGGCGCCACGGAAAATCGCATAGTTCTGCGACGCGACGGTCTCGTCCGCTTCGAGGGTGATGGTCAGGCCGAAGCGGGCTTCCAGTTCGGTCAGCGTGCTGCGCTTGTGGTTCAGCACATACATGGCGGTCGACGCCGGCGTCTTGACGATGATGTGGCTGCGCGAATCCTTGAGCAGGAATTCCTCGATGGCGCGCACCACCATCAGGGCGACCGAAGAGTCGGAGCGCACATGGCCCGTGCCGCCGCAATGCGGGCAGGGCTTCATGGTCGATTCCAGCACGCTTGCGCGGATGCGCTGGCGGCTCATCTCCATCAGGCCGAAATGCGAGATGCGGCCGAGCTGGATGCGCGCCCGGTCGTTCTTGAGATGATCCTTGAGGCGCTTCTCGACCGCACGATTGTTGCGGTTCTCCTCCATGTCGATGAAGTCGATGACGATCAGGCCGGCAAGGTCGCGCAGGCGAAGCTGACGGGCGACTTCCTCGGCCGCTTCCAGGTTGGTGTGGAGCGCCGTCTCCTCGATCGAATGCTCGCGCGTCGAGCGGCCGGAGTTGACGTCAATGGCGACCAGCGCCTCGGTCTGGTTGATGATCAGGTAGCCGCCGCTCTTCAGCGTCACCTGCGGCTGCAGCATGCGGTCGAGCTGCGCCTCGATACCCGTACGTACGAAGATCGGCACGCTGTCACGGTAGGGCTGGACGACTTTCGCATGGCTGGGCATCAGCATGCGCATGAAGTCCTTGGCCTCGCGGTAGCCGTCCTCGCCGGAGACGATGACTTCGTCGATGTCCTTGTTATAGAGGTCGCGCACCGAGCGCTTGATCAGGCTGCCTTCCTCGTAGACGAGGGCAGGGGCCGTCGACTGCAGCGTGAGCGTGCGCACATTCTCCCACAGCCGCATCAGATATTCGTAGTCGCGCTTGATCTCGGCCTTCGTGCGGCTTTCGCCGGCGGTGCGCAGGATGACGCCCATGCCCTGCGGCACTTCGAGGTCCTGCACGACCTCCTTCAGCCGCTTGCGGTCCTGCACATTGGTGATCTTTCGCGAGATGCCGCCACCGCGCGCGGTGTTGGGCATCAGCACGGAGTAGCGGCCGGCGAGCGACAGGTAGGTGGTCAGCGCCGCGCCCTTGTTGCCGCGCTCTTCCTTGACGACCTGGACGAGAAGAATCTGGCGGCGCTTGATGACTTCCTGGATCTTGTACTGGCGACGCATCGGCTTGCGTCGTGTCTGCACTTCCTCGAAGGCATCGTCGGCGCCGATGGATTCGATTTCGTGTTCTTCATTGGCGGAGTCGGGCAGTTCCTCGACCATGCCGCGATTTTCCAGCGGCGGGGCTTCCGGCTGATCGTCGTGGACTTTTTCGACGTCCTCGGAAACGACATCGCCTTCGATGGCCGCGGCCATGTTGCCCGATCCGCCGCGACCGGTCTCATCGGTCCCTGCCTCGTCGTTGCCGGCCTGTTCGCCGTGGGCAGGCACATCTTCGGCGGGCACGGACCCGGTTGCGGTTTCGTCGACCTCGACGGTGTCGCTGGCTTCGACCGTGGCGATTTCTACCGCCTCATCCAGACCTTCCGGCGAAAGATCCTCGGCGCCGGGGGCGTGTTCGCCATCGGTGCCGGCTTCATCGCCGCCAGCGCTGTCGTCGGAGGAAGCCTCGCGTGACGTTTCCTCGCCGTTGCGTCCGCGATTGCGTCCACGCCGACGGCGGCCGCGTCCGGCGCGGTCGCGGTCCTTGCCTTCGCTCTCGTCGTCCTCGTCTTCGGCCGCCTCGGCCTCGGCGCGCAGCAGCGCCTGCCGGTCGGCAACGGGGATCTGGTAATAGTCGGGATGGATTTCGCTGAAGGCAAGGAAACCGTGACGGTTGCCGCCATATTCGACAAAGGCGGCTTGAAGGGACGGTTCGACCCGGGTGACCCGGGCGAGATAGATGTTTCCTTTTAGCTGCTTCTTGTCCTGCGATTCGAAATCGAATTCTTCGATACGGCTACCGTGAACGACGACAACCCGTGTTTCCTCCGGATGGGAGGCATCGATTAGCATCTTGTTGGGCATTATTTTTTTTCCTGCCGAGCGCACGCCCTCCGCCGCGGGACAACGCTAGGCGTTGCCTCGGGACGAGCGGATACCGCGCTTCGGTCATATTGTTGTTCGCCTGCCGCCGCCGCCGCGCAAAGGTGGTTCCGCCCGCAGCCTTGTCGGCGCGGTAATGTGCGGACCTTTCCGTAAGTGCGCTTGTGGTCATTGCGTGCGTAGCGAATCCTTTGAACCAAGGCCCGGGAAGCCCGGACCAGCTATTTGCTCACGTCGAGCCGGCGTGAAGGGGAATCCGCGCCGTTTTCCTCACGTTCCGGGAGACGCAGAATTGCCTTCCGGGACGAAATCTATTGTGGTCACGCCTGCGCGGTGGGAGCGTCCGGCCGCATTTACCTTACTCCCGACCTGACGCGCCCTTGCAAAAACGACGCCAGACTCCGCGCATTGCGGTGTACCGACATCGCTTTTATGATTTGACCGTCTTTTAGGCAACCCCGTATTCCGGTTGCCGACAAAATGAGTGGCGGTGTCGGTCGGCCATCCGAAAAGGCTTGTTAACCTTATCCGGATACCAATCGTTAATCGACGCGTTTCGTGCCGAGGGACACGCGGCAAGGTCGATCCGGTTTCGAAGACGTGTATCGCGGGTTTTAGAATGAGTATCGCTGCCCAAGCCATTCGCAGAGCCTTGGGACTGTTCCCGCCGGTCGCGCGTCTCCGTGCCGGGCTGGCGGTGGCCCTGCTTGCGGTGTTTGCCAGCTTTTCCACAGCGTCCGCCGCCAAACTCGACGCCAGGGATTTCAAGATGGCGGGGGACGCGACCCGCATGCGCGTCGTCATGCATTTCGACGTCGAGCCTGAACTGAGATGGTTCCTGCTGCGCGGGCCGCACCGGTTGGTGATCGAACTGCCTGAAACCCGTTTCGTCTTCGAGCCGAAGGCACTGAAGGCGCGCGGCCTTATCCGCAATGTCAGCTATGGCGCGATCGGCGGCGGCAAGTCGCGGGTGGTCCTTGCCACCAAGGGGCCGTTCGAGGTCGAGCAGGCCGAGGTGATCAAGGAGGAAGACGGCTCGGGTTTCCGCCTGGCGGTGGACATCGCGGCAGCCGGCGAAAGCGTGTTCGAGGCGGCGCTTGCCGACCAGGCGACGACCACTGGCGCGACCTCCGCCGCGCCGAAGGGCGACCGCGTCGGCGCTTCCGTCGACCGGCCGGCAAAACCCTTCACCATCGTCATCGACCCCGGCCATGGCGGCATCGACGGCGGCGCCAGGGGCGTCAGCGGTACGGTCGAGAAGGACATCACGCTGGCCTTCGCCATCGAACTCAAGAACAAGCTGCAGTCGGAAGGGCGCTACAGCATCAGCCTGACCCGCTCGACGGACGAGTTCCTGCGGCTCGACGACCGGGTCCGCATCGCGCGACAGCAGGAGGCGGACCTGTTCATCTCCGTGCATGCCGATACGATCAATCTCAAGGGTATTCGCGGTGCGACGGTCTATACGGTGTCTGATACCGCCTCCGACGCCGACGCGCAGGCGCTGGCCGACCGCGAAAACCTGTCGGACCAGCTCGCCGGCATCGAGATCCAGGACGAGAACCATGAGGTCGCCGACATCCTCGTTGACCTGATCCGCCGCGAGACGCACGCCTTTTCGATCCGTTTCGCCCGCACGCTGGTCGGCGAATTGTCGAATTCGGTCGGCCTGATCAACAATCCTCACCGCTTCGCCGGGTTCAAGGTGCTGAAGGCGCCGGATGTGCCCTCGGTGCTGGTGGAACTGGGTTATCTTTCGAACGAGAAGGACGAAGCGCAGTTGCGCAGCGTCGAATGGCGTGGCAAGGCGGTGGCGTCCATCGCCAGCGCCATCTCCGAATTCGCGGCGTCGAAGGCGGCGGGCGGGTGATACGCCCCGGCGAAACCCGCGGCGAGGCGTTGCAGGCGCGCCACACGCATGCGGTTTTTGCCAATGCGCAAACCGGCGCGCCGGTCCTGCCGTATTTTGTCCACATGAGCGCGACATGGGTTAATATATCGCGTTCGCAATGCCCGGTTCAGGTTGCCGAAACCGCCGAGTTTCAACAAGAACTGCCGAGCCTCGCACTGGAGCGGAAATGATTCGTCTCATCGGCTATTTCTTCGGCATCGGCACGCTGATGGCACTGCTGGTCGCGGGCGCGGTCGCGATCTATGTCGGCAACCTCGCCAAGGACCTGCCCGACTACGAGGTGCTGGCCAACTACGAGCCGCCGGTCACCACCCGCGTCCACGCCGTCGATGGCTCGCTGATGGGCGAGTTCGCGCGCCAGCGCCGCCTCTATCTGCCGGTGCAAGCCATTCCCGACCGCGTCAAGGCGGCGTTCCTGTCGGCGGAAGACAAGAATTTCTACAAGCATCCGGGTGTCGATTTCGAGGGCGTCATCCGCGCGGCGCTGGTCTATGCCAAGGGTGGCCCGATGCAGGGCGGATCGACCATCACCCAGCAGGTCGCCAAGAACTTCCTTCTGACAAACGAGCGGTCGCTGGAGCGCAAGGTCAAGGAAGCGATCCTGTCCTTCCGCATCGAGCAGGCCTATTCGAAGGACCGTATCCTCGAGCTCTATCTGAACGAGATCTTCTTCGGCCTCGGCTCCTACGGCATCGCAGGCGCCGCACTCACCTATTACGACAAGTCGGTCAATGAACTGACGGTCGCCGAGGCAGCCTATCTCGCGGCGCTGCCGAAAGGCCCGTCCAACTATCATCCGTTCCGCTACACCGACCGGGCCATCGAGCGCCGCAACTGGGTGATCGACCAGATGGTCGACAATGGCTACGTGACGCGCGACGAGGGCGACAAGGCGAAAGCCGAGCCGCTCGGCGTCAAGCCGCGGCGCAACGGCACGTATCTGTTCGCCGGCGAGTATTTCACCGAGGAAGTGCGCCGCGAGATCATTTCGCGTTACGGCGAGAACGCGCTGTACGAGGGCGGCCTTTCGGTGCGCACTACGCTCGATCCGAAGATGCAACTGGTCGCCCGCCGCGCCATGCAGAACGGCCTGCTGAAATACGACACGCTGCGCGGCTATCGCGGGCCGTTCACGCATATCGACATGGCCGGCGACTGGGGCGTGCCGCTGGGCGCGGTCAAGAGGCTGGACGATGTTCCGGAATGGCAACTCGCAGTCGTGCTTGACTCGTCCAAGGACGCTCTGACCATCGGCCTCCAGCCCGGCCGCCAGGTATCCGGCGCCCTGGTGGAAGAGCGTGTGACGGGCACGATCGCAAAGGAGGACATGGCCTTCGCCATGCGCCAGCATGTCGTCGAGGGCAAGAAGGTTCGGGCCAATACGCCTGGCGACGTGCTGCAGCCGGGCGACGTTATTTTCGTTGAGAAGAAAACCGACGGCGGCTATGCGCTGCGCCAGGTGCCGGCGGTTTCCGGTGGCCTCGTCGCCATGGATCCGCACACCGGGCGCGTGCTCGCCATGGTTGGCGGCTTCTCCTATGCCGAGTCCGAATTCAATCGCGCCACACAGGCCTACCGCCAGCCCGGTTCATCGTTCAAGCCGATCGTCTATGCCGCCGCGCTCGACAATGGCTATACGCCGGCCTCCGTCATCATGGACGGCCCGATCACCATCAGGATCGGCAACGAGGTGTGGACTCCAAAGAATTATGACGGCAAGGCCGCCGGCCCGGCGACGCTGCGCTCCGGCATCGAGCGCTCGCGCAACCTGATGACGGTGCGCCTCGCCAACGACATGGGCATGAAACTGGTGGCCGAGTATGCCGAGCGCTTCGGCGTTTACGACAAGATGCCGCCACACATCGCCATGGCGCTGGGCTCCGGCGAGACCACGGTCATGCGGATGGTGACCGCCTATTCGATGATGGCCAATGGCGGGCGGCAGATAAAGCCGTCGCTGATCGACCGCATCCAGGACCGTTACGGCAAAACCGTGTTCAAGCACGACGAGCGCGCCTGCGACAATTGCGTGGCGGCCGATTGGGAGAACCAGCCGGAGCCGGAACTGGTCGACAATTCCGAGCAGATCCTCGACCCGATGACCGCCTACCAGATCACCTCGATGATGGAAGGCGTCGTGCAGCGCGGCACCGCCGTGACCATCTCGGAGCTCGGCCGTCCGATCGCCGGAAAGACTGGCACGACCAACGACGAGAAGGACGCCTGGTTCATCGGCTTCACGCCGAACCTCGTGGTCGGCCTCTACATGGGCTACGACAAGCCGCAAGGCCTCGGCAAGGGCGCCACCGGCGGCGGCCTCGCCGCGCCGATCTTCAAGGAGTTCATGGCCGAGGTGCTGAAGGACACGCCGATCGTCGACTTCCAGGTGCCCGAAGGCATGAAGCTGATCGCCATCAACCGCAAGACCGGCATGCAGGCACGCGAAGGTGATGCGGGCACGATCATGGAAGCCTTCAAGCCGGGCACCGGTCCCGCCGACAGTTATTGGGTGATCGGCATGGACGAGGGCGAATCCATCTCGGCGGAAAAACTCTCGCCGCAGGCGAGCAAGGCGATCAGCACCGGCTCCGGCGGCGGCCTTTACTGACGCTGTTCGTTGGCGCCGGGATATTCCGGCGCAGCCCGCTTTACAGGCCATGGGCTGGTGCCTATGGTCCGCGCCGATCCATTTCCCGCCCCATCAGAAGGCTAGAAGACTGCCATGCGTGCAGAGACCGAGAAACTTGTCGATGAGATCAAGCAGGCCATAAGCCTGCTGAGGAGGCATCTTTGACTGGGATCCAGCGGTAAAGCGTCTGGAATATCTGAACGTCCGCGCCGAGGACGGCGACCTCTGGAACGACCCGCAGGAAGCGCAGAAACTGATGCGCGAGCGCCAGAGTCTGGATGACGGCATCACTTCCATCAAGCGGCTGACGCAGGCGCTGAACGACAATGTCGACCTGATCGCGCTTGGCGAGGAAGAGGGCGACGAAGGCGTTATCTCCGAGGCCGAGGCGTCGATCCGCTCGCTGGCCGGCGAAGTGCGGGCGCGCCAGATCGAGACCTTGCTTTCGGGCGAGGCAGACGGCAACGATACCTATCTGGAAGTCCACGCCGGCGCCGGCGGCACCGAGAGCCAGGACTGGGCCAACATGCTGCTGCGCATGTACACCCGCTGGGCCGAGCGCCGGAAATTCAAGGTCGAAGTGCTGGAAATGCATGACGGCGAAGAAGCCGGCATCAAGTCCGCCACGCTGCTGATCAAGGGCCACAACGCCTATGGCTGGCTCAAGACCGAGTCCGGCGTGCATCGGCTGGTTCGCATCTCGCCCTATGACAGCAATGCACGCCGTCATACGTCATTCTCGTCGATCTGGGTCTATCCGGTGGTCGACGATTCCATCCAGATCGATGTGTCGGAATCCGACGTGCGCATCGACACCTACCGCTCCTCCGGTTCGGGTGGCCAGCACGTCAACACGACGGACTCGGCGGTGCGCATCACGCATCTGGCGACGGGCATCGCGGTCGCTTGCCAGGCCGAGCGTTCGCAGCACAAGAACAAGGCCAAGGCCTGGGAGATGCTGCGCTCGCGTCTCTACGAGGAAGAGCTGAAGAAGCGCGAGGCGGCCGCCAACGCCACCGAGGCGTCCAAGACCGAGATCGGCTGGGGCCACCAGATCCGGTCCTACGTGCTGCAGCCCTATCAGTTGGTGAAGGACCTGCGCACCGGCGTCGAAAGCACCAGCCCGTCCGACGTGCTCGACGGCGACCTCGATGATTTCATGGAAGCGTCGCTCTCGCACCGCATCGAGGGCGGGGCAGGACAGGTCGCGGATATCGAGTGACACTGCTCGGCTGGCCGCTGCCGACTTCGCGGCGGCCCCTTGGCGACGCAGTGCAGCTCCAGTAACCTTTCGTTAACCATGGCGGCGCAGACTTTTCGTCATCCTGTGGCCGACGTGACGAGAATCATTGCGTCATTGTGCATCGCAGCATTTTTCTTGCGTCGGCTGAGGAATCGGCTCACCCTGCATTGCGGGTTGGGAACAAAAGCATTGAAGGCCGGCCGCGGCTTATATTGGAAGATTGGAGCCGGCTGAAGGGAAGACACGTTCCGGTAACGGGCAAGCCTAGTGCTTGAGAGCCTCGTTTTGACAGGAATGAGCCATGCCCATCATCGCAGCCAGCCACAAATCGGCCCGCACGCGGTTTGCGTGCGCCTTCATCGCACTCGCCACCATCTGGATTGTTTTCTGTCCCGGGGTCATGGGCGGAATGCCGGCGGCGGCGCATGACGCCAAGCCGACAGCGGCGAAGCCGAACGGCTGGAGCTATCCGTTCTCGTGTTGCTCGGGCTACGACTGCCGTGAAGTGCCGCAGACCTCGATCGGCGAGCGCCCCGAAGGCTACGTGATCGAAGGGACGGGTGAGGTGCTCTCCTACCAGGACGCGCGCCTGAAGGATTCTCCCGACGGCGAATACCATTGGTGCTCGGTGGCGGGAGCCAACAATTCGCGGACCATCTGCCTGTTCGTCCCGCCGAAAGGCTTCTGATCTTTCAGGAGCTTTTCCGCGCGGGCTTTCGCGTCGGAAAAGAGACGGTAGTCTGTGCCTTGCGGCCGATTTCGGCCGGAAGGAGGCGCCGGTGCTGATCACCGGAAGCTGTCACTGCAAGGCAACCGTCTTCGAAGTGACGATGGCGCCGGCGACGGTGACGCGCTGCACTTGTTCCTTCTGTTCCAAGCGCGGCGCGCTATGGGGCTACTACAAGCCTTCGCAATTTACGCTAAAGGCGCCCCGCGAAAACGTCTCGACCTACCAATGGAGTTCAAGGACAGCCAAACATCATTTCTGCGCGACCTGCGGCTGCGGGACTTTTACCGACACTCCTGATTTCAGCATGGGAGCGCCGGATTTCGACAATCCGATCATCAGCGTCAACACCCGTCTCCTCGACGATTTCGATCTCGACGCCATCGAGGTGATCGTCATCGACGGCAAGAACCTTTGGTAAAACCCGGCGCCTGGACCTATTCCGGATTTTGCCGCAATTCATGGTAAAAGCGTGCGAAGGGATTCGCATCGCGGCCATGGTCGCGGCCTCAGAGGGATTACAGAATGCGCAACAGAATCGTCGCCGTGGTTGCCGCCGCAGCCTTGCTCGGAGCCTGCACCACCGATCCCTATACCGGTGAGCAGAAAGTCTCCAACACGGCGGGCGGTGCAGCCCTTGGCGCCGGCCTCGGCGCGCTGGCCGGTCTCGCCGTCGGCGGCAGCAAGGTCGCGCAGCGCAACGCGGTGCTGATCGGCGCCGGCATCGGTGCGCTGGCCGGCGGCGCCATCGGTGCGACCATGGACAAGAACGAAGCGGATTTGCGCGCCCAGTTGCAGGGCACCGGCGTCAGCGTGACCCGCGTCGGCGACCAGATCATCTTGAACATGCCGTCCGACATCACCTTCAATGTCGATCAGGATGCGATCAAGTCGAATTTCTACCCGGTTCTGAATTCGGTGGCGCTGGTCCTGAAGCGCTACAAGCAGACGATTGTCGACGTCTACGGTCACACCGACTCCACCGGCAGCGACAGCCACAATTTCGACCTGTCGCAGCGCCGTGCGCTTGCCGTCGCCAACTACCTGAATTCCCAAGGCGTCGACCAGCGGCGTTTTGCCGTCACAGGTTTCGGCAAGACACGTCCGATCGCGTCCAACGCCACTGCGGAGGGCAGGGCGCAGAACCGCCGCGTCGAGATCCAGCTTTCGCCACTGACAGAGTAGCAGTCTTCCCGCGCGGAACTGGCGGCTCGGGACGCCCATCTACGGTCGTCGATGGCATCTTCCGGGAAAGCGTGCAGTCCCTGCTCCGATAGGTTTGAAATCATCCGCGGCGCGGCGTGAAGCGCACCGTCGTACCTTCCCATGGCAGGAACTGGGCCGTCGACTGCCATCCTCCGCTGGGAATTTCGGCCTGGTTGGTGGTCGTGTACTGCTGGGTGATCGTCGCGGCGAGCAGGGGTGCGCCGAGCGCGTCGGCAATCGATTGACACAGCACGCGGCCTGACTGCCCGCCGGCTTCGCCGGCGGCGGCCGCTTCACAGACCCAGAGCTCGGCCTGACCCTGTCGCGCGAACTTGCCGCGCAGGCTGCGCAGGCCTGTCGCGTTGGTGGCGGTCAGGTCGGTTGCGCCAATGACGATGCCGGTGGTGACGCGGACGATTCCCACGCCTTCCGCCGCATTCACCACGCGGCCGTGGCCGAAGATGATGAACCGGTCGAGCTGGCCGATCGATGTGGCGGCGTCGGCAATCGCACCGAAATAGGTATCCGGGGAGGACGCCTCCCAGATCGGCAGCAGACGGTAGGGTTCGGGATAGCTGTTGGCGCGAAGTTCGTCGGTACTCGGCGTGTTGCGGATCGGCCCGGCCGCGACCCGCGCGCGCGGGAATGCGTCGTCATACACAAGCAAAGTGCCGGCCATAGCGGTGCCTCATCGACGGTCCGCGCGATTTTACCACCCGGCGCAGCAATATGCATCCGTCGACGAATACCAGGTTGGAAGCAGCCGCCCGCAAGAGTTGGCGCGGCCGAAACGACTCAGATCTTTCCGCCGACCAGCATGAAGGCCGGCATGTCGGCACCGAAACCCAGCACCGAACGATCGTCGTCTTCGGCATGCGGCCGGGCGCGCTGGGTGTCGCGCCGCGGTTCCTGGCGCTCGGGCGCCGGACCCTTGCGGGCGGCGTTGTCGTGACGGATGGAATCGCGCCGGGCGGTGCGGTCGTCGTTCGCGATTGCGGCGACCGGCTGCGGTGCCTCCTGCCGTTCGACTGGCTTGGGCGCGTCGGAGCGGCGTCCCCCGCGCGCATCACGCGGCTTGCGGTCCCGCTCGCGGCCACGGCCGGCACGCTCGCGGCGGGGCTGCTCGTCGCTTTCCTCGCTTGCCACCACCGTTGACAGGTCACCATCGTGCCATTCGATCTTGGTGCCGATCAGCTTCTCGATCGCGTCGATGTATTTGCCGTCCGACTTGGTGGCGATGGTAAAGGATTTTCCGGAACGCCCGGCGCGGCCGGTGCGGCCGATGCGGTGGACATAGTCTTCCGAGTGGATCGGGACGTCGTAGTTGAAGACGTGGCTGACGTCGGGAATGTCGAGGCCGCGCGCCGCGACGTCGGAGGCCACGAGATAACGCAGCTTGCCGTCGCGGAAATTCGCCAGCATCTGCATGCGCGCCCGCTGATCCATGTCGCCATGCAGCGCGCCGGCGTCGAAATCATATTTCACCAGCGAGCGGAAAAGCTCCGAAACCTCGATCTTGCGGTTGCAGAAGATGATGGCGTTCTTCAGCCCCTCGTCCTCGGCCTTGATGAGATTGCGCAGGGTCTCGCGCTTGTCCCACGGCTTTGGACCGGACTTGACCAGCCGCTGGGTGATATTACTGGCCGCGGAGGCCGCCCGCGAAACTTCGATGCGCACCGGCGAATGCAGGAATTTTTCAGTGAGTTTCGTGATTTCCGGCGGCATGGTCGCCGAGAAGAACAACGTCTGCCGGGTGAACGGGATCATCTCGCAGATGCGCTCGATGTCGGGAATGAAACCCATGTCGAGCATGCGATCGGCCTCGTCGATGACGAGGATGTCGACGCCGGTGAGCAGCAGCTTGCCGCGCTCACGATGGTCGAGAAGGCGTCCGGGCGTGGCGATCAGCACGTCGGCGCCGCGCTCCAGCTTCTTTTCCTGCTCGTCGAAGGAGACGCCGCCGATCAGCAGTGCGATGTTCAGCTTGTGGTTCTTGCCGTAGCGGACGAAATTCTCCTCTACCTGCGCGGCAAGTTCGCGCGTCGGCTCAAGGATGAGCGTGCGCGGCATGCGCGCCCGGGCGCGGCCCTTTTCAAGGCGGGTGATCATCGGCAGCACGAAAGCCGCCGTCTTGCCGGTTCCCGTCTGGGCAATGCCCAGCACGTCCTTGCCCTGCAACGCGTGGGGGATGGCCCCCGCCTGGATCGGCGTCGGCACCGTGTATCCGGCGTCGGTGACTGCGGAAAGGACCTTCGGCGAAAGACCGAGATCGGCAAATGTAATCGCTTCTTGAGCGGTCGTGGTGTCTGAGGACAAGTGTTTCGGCTGCTTTAGCTGTTCAAGGGCGCGGTTGGCATACCGCAGCATGGATCACGCTTTTGCGGATCCGAGCATGCCGTTACGGGCTGAATCCGCTTTTGTCAATATTTTCAGATGTTTTTTGGCCGATAACGGTAATTCAACATATGGTGTTGTGGCTTTTGCTTTGCAACACGGTCACGCGATCAATAGCGGAACTGCTCTGCGAGGATGCGCTCGTCCCAGGAGTGGCCGGCGTCGAACAGCAAGGTGGCCGTCAGCGTCGCGGACTCGCGCACCGTGACCGACAGGACCGACTTGACCTCCGTGTGGTCGGCGACGGCGTTGACCGGCCGCTTCGGCTGTTCGAGCACGTCGAAGCGCACGGTCGAGCGGTTGGACAGAAGCGCGCCGCGCCAGCGGCGAGGGCGGAACGGGCAGACCGGCGTCAGCGCCAGAAGCGGCGCGTCGAGCGGCACGATCGGCCCTTGCGCCGACAGATTGTAGGCGGTCGAGCCGGCCGGCGTAGCAACGATGACACCGTCGCAGATCAACTCGTCCATGCGCACTTGGCCATCGATGGTGATGCGTATCTTGGCCGCCTGATAGGACTGCCGAAACAGCGACACCTCGTTGATGGCGAGCGCACGGGACGTGACGCCGCCCTCCGAGACGGTCTCCATCTCCAGCGGCCGGATCGTCTCGGCATCCGCGGTCTCGATGCGCTCGTCGAGGCCCTCGGTGCGGAACTCGTTCATCAGGAAGCCGACGGTGCCGCGGTTCATGCCATAGACCCGCTTGCCAGTGCCCATCGTCTCGCGCAGCACCTGCAGCAGGAAGCCGTCGCCGCCCAGCGCGACGATGACGTCGGCCTCCTCGACCGAAACATCGCCATAGGTGGCCGAAAGCATCGCCACCGCTTCCTCTGCGTCCGGCGCTCCGGACGAGACGAAGGCGAACGTCTTGCGCGATCTCTGCTGATGCAACGGTCTTTCCCCGGGCTGACGCCTGCGACAGCGGGTTAGCATGGCCGGGCGGCAGGGGAAAGCGGCGACGGTTGATGCCTCTGCCGCAAACTTGGGAACGGCAGGCACAGCCTCTCCACCACCGCACTGACAACACGACGCGCATAAGCCTCGAGGGCGGTGGCAGCCGGCATCGAGGCTTTCATATCCATTCAACGAGCCGAGCCTGCCGATTGCTGGTCGGCGGCGCCGGTCTTGCGCGGGAAGCGCCAGTCGGTTCGCCCGTGGCGCGGACGATTTTCGGGACGAGCGGTGCCGAAAAGAAACGCCGGGGGCTTTCGCCCCCGGCGCGGCCAGCGACTCCGATCCGGCCGCGGCCGGAATGCGGTTCAGACGATGAGGAAGTCGGCGTTGGTGATGCCGAGGCCGGCGCCGACGACGGCGAACAGCGTCGAGCCGCCGACGGCGTTGCCATTGGTGTCGTAGAAGAGGTTGCCGGTGTCGGTCTCATAGATGATGCGATCATTGGCATCGGCTGCCGTGCCGCTGGCATTGGCCACGAACTGCGACGCGGAGAGCGTGCCGGTGCCGACTATGGCATTGAAGATCGCGTTCTCGAGCCGGATCGTATCATCGACGAAGACGAAGTCGGTGATCGTGTCGACGTTGGTGGCGCCGAGCGTCGTGTTGAACAGGAACTGGTCCTTGCCCGAATTGCCGGTCAGTGTGTCGTTGCCCAATCCGCCGGCGATGATATCCGAGCCGGCGCCGCCGACGATCGCGTTGATGCCGTTGTTTCCGGTCAGCGTGTCGCCGAAAGCGGAGCCGATGAGGTTCTCGATCGACGCATAGGTGTCTCCGGCTGCATCACCGTTATTGCCTGCAGGCGCCACCAGGCTGGCGATCACGCCGGCCGCCGCCGTGCTGTAGGAGGCGGTGTCGATGTCGTTGCCACCCGACAGGGCGTCACCTCCCGCGCCGCCGACCAGCGTGTCGTTGCCGTCCTGGCCGTACAGATTGTCGTTGCCGTCGAGACCGAAAATCGTGTCCTTGCCGGCGCCGCCAATCAGGCTGTTGATGCCGTTGGTGCCCGTCAGCTTGTCGTTGAAGGCCGAGCCGGTGAGGTTTTCGATCGACGCATAGGTGTCGCCTGCCGCGTCGCCGGTGTTGGTGGCCGGAGTGAGCAGGGCCGCGGTGACGCCGGCCGCGGCATCCTGATAGGTGGCGCGATCCGAGCCGAGACCGCCCGAGAGGGAATCACCGCCCGCGCCGCCGTTCAGCACGTCGTTGCCGTCCTGCCCGTACAGGCTGTCGTTGCCCGCCAGGCCGGCAACCTGGTCGTCGCCCGCGCCGCCGATGATGCTGTTGATACTGTTGGTTCCCGTCAGCTTGTCGTTGAAGGCCGAGCCGGTGAGGTTCTCGATCGACGAATAGGTGTCGCCCGCCGCTTCGCCGGTGTTGCTCGCCGGGGTGAGCAGAGATGCCGTGACGCCGGCCGCTGCGGCCTCGTAAGTGGCGCGGTCGGAGCCAAGCCCGCCCGACAGAGAATCGCCACCGACGCCGCCATCGAGCACGTCGTTGCCATCCTGCCCATACAGGCCGTCGCTGCCCGCCAGCCCAACGACCTTGTCGTCGCCGGCGCCGCCTATGACACTGTTGCCGCCGCCCGTGCCGGTGAGCGTGTCGGCGAACGCTGAGCCGGTTAGATTCTCGATTGAGCTGTAGCTGTCCCCGGCGGCTTCGCCGGTATTTCCCGCCGGACTGTCGAGATTGACGATGACGCCCGCCGCCGCGTTGGCATAGCTGGCGCGATCCGAGCCGTTGCCGCCCGAAAGGGAATCCGCGCCAAGCCCGCCTTCCAGAACATCGTTGCCGCCATTGCCGACCAGATTGTTGACGCCGCTCGTCCCGATGATGGTGTCGTCCTGCTCCGAGCCGTTGGCATGCTCGAAATTCGTGGCGACTTCGCTGCTCGCCCCGGAGACGATGGTGCCAGTGGCGAGGTTGATCACCAATCCGTTTTCGGTGCTGAGGCTGAGGTCGATTGTGTCGCTGCCGCCGACGCCGCCGTCCCACGAATCCGCGTCGATGACCGTGGTCACACGCAGCATATCGTCGCCGGCATCGCCGAAATACTGGTTCGGCGGACCGCTGCTGATGTGCTGGGTGATGGTGTCGTTGCCCACCCAGCCATGTACGATATCCGTCTCCTGATCGGTGGTGAAAAAGTCGTCTCCGACCGTACCCACCTGCCAATTCGGCTCGGGATTGTAGACGGGGATAGTATTGACGAAGTCGCGTGTGTCGAGGATCTTCATACGGATGTCGACGCCGTCATCCCAGGTGACCGTGAAGCGCCCGTCGGCCAAGGCCGCCATCGAGATGTCGGTAATCGATCCGCCGCCGGTGTCGTCGATGACGAAGCCCGAGATGACATTGACGTTCTGGCCTGACACGACCCAACGTTCGCCGATGATATTGCCCGTCGTGTCCTCATCGCGGGCCACGATGAAAGTGCCGTCCGCAAGGGCGACGATAACCGGCTCGTTCTGGTCGTTCGGACCGGTGCCGGCATTGAACGGGCCTCCGTTGGTGAGCGGCGTTCCATCATTGGCGTAGACCCGGAATATGGTGTCGCCATTGTTGATGCTGGCATGGAAGGCGACCACGAAGTTGCCGTTGTTCAGCGCGACGACCTGCGGGTCGTCCAACTCGCTGTAATTGACCACCGTCGCGCTGGCGACGAGGCCGCCTGCCTGATTGCGGATATCGACGATCATGGTGTCGGTGGTCGGCGCGTTGTTCCGGTTGACATAGGTAATGGCATAATTGCCATTGCTCAGCACCGTGATGTCGGGGCCGGAAACATCCTCGCCGGTGCCGGTGTTTCCCGAAAAAATATTGATCTCGGCGCCGACAACGCCCGTGGTCGGGTTGTAGGTGCGGATGATGACGTTTTCCGAGCCGTTGGCATTCTGCGTCTGGTATGCCGCCATGACGGACGTCGCGGACGCGGAAGCGATCACCGGATTGACCGGGTTGGCGTCCGAGGCCTGTGTCGGGTCGTTGTAGAGGTAGGCGTCCGCCGTGCGCGTAACAGTGTTCGTCGAAGTGTTGAAACTGTAGGTCTCGATGTTGAGATCGTCGTAGCTACCGGGTTGTTGTTCGTCGTATGCGATGACAAATCCGCCATCGCTGAGCGCCGTGACCGACGGATTGAACTCATCGTTGACGGTGCTGCGCGTATTCAGCCGGATCTCGTCGGTGACCGGGTTGCCGAGCGGGTCGAATATCCGCCCGATGATGTCGTCTCCGGCTGGCGACCCTGCCGGCGAGGAGTTATCCGGATCCCACCAGACAACCAGAATATGGCCGCTTGCGAGCTGTGTGACGACAGGATCGCGCTGCGATCCATTCGGATTGGTATTGACGACGAAATCGTCGAGCCACGTCGCGGGTGTTGCAGGCATAGGGAAATCTCCGCAGCTGAGGACGCAAGTGCGCCACCAAGGAGCACCACTGTCCACGGTCAAAAATTGTCCTGGTAGTCGTTTGGCGGAATGCCAAATAGAATTCTTGTTCAGCCGTGCCAGGCACGAGCTTTTGGTGTGTGAGAAAGCTTTCGCGGCAGTAAATCCTAACCGATCTCCATTAGGGCCGCTTATTAATCCTCGAAACCTTCTTACCTAACGTCATTTTCATAGTCAATATTTGCTTGTAGTGTTAGATGAATTTGTGATCTTCGCCAAAGATTACTCTTGGTAGACGGCTACAAATGAAAGATTTTGTTGGAAGAGTTGCAACGCAGGCGGAATCATCGTCGGCGCCGCCCGCGAATCCGCTTACGTTCTATTTACCACACGAAAATCAAGGCCTTACCTCTACCCAGATCGAGGCAGTCAATTTGGGCGCCGATTCACATGCAGCACGAGACGACATGAAATAGGCAATCCGGGCACGCCGACGTGGCATAAGCGATTGTCACAAGCCGGATCGCTTTCCGGACGATTGCAAGAAGCCGTCGACGCCAGTTCCGGCGCACCGGGCACCCATGTCGCAACCACGAGAGAAGAGCCGCGGGGTCTCGCGCGGAAAAGAACCGGGTTGTGGGGACGCCAGCACACTGCCGGCATGGAGCAGCCGGGTCGGCAGGAGACCGGCGGGAACTGTCGAGCGCCAGGCCACGGCCCGGTACGATGCCATGGGTGTGAGGATGATAGGCGAGGGGCCGGCCCAAATATGCAGCACGGCGATGAGACCAATCCCGGCGGCGAGATGCCTGGGATCCGCGGCGATCGCGCGCGGCGTCCTGGCGTTCGCCCTTCTCTCGGGCCGGTGGCGTTCGCGGCTCACCCCTGAACTGGGTCGTGTAGATCTGCCGCCTTGTTCTGGAGGGCGATTGCGGCAATCTCGACCGGGAGCATGAACACCACGTGGAAGCAGGCAGCCGGGTGAAACTCGTCCTACCGCGCGGCGAACCGCTACCCGTCGCGCCGGTGAAGTCTTGCTTGTCATCTGGGTCTATGTCGCGAAACGCGGCGGCCGGCATGTGGCAGACGGGGGGCAGTCTCAGGCTGCAGAAGCGGCCCCATCATGGTGGCGCGCAATGGGGGCCGAGGTTCATTGTTCACGGTCCGCGCCGAGAGATGTGGCCAGTTCTTAGCCTTCGCTCGAGAACCCGTGCATTGCGATTTCCGTCCACTGGTGGCGAGTTGGAACAGAAAGATTGGCAGCATGGCCGCTACCCATTTTCTGCCGGGGTCTCAATTACCGCGCGTCAGTGTCGCGAGCGTGTCGGCGAAACGACGATCGTTAGGCGCCAATTCACAAGCCCTCCGAAACGCCGCGATCGCCTCGGTTTTGTTCTTCTGTTGCAGGTAGGCAAGGCCGATATCATAGATCGGTTTGGAGAAGCCGGGCCACATGCGCGCGGTCTCCCTGTGAAATTCAATCGCGTGTGCATGGCGCCCAAGCTTGCGCAGACATACCCCAAACAGATGACGGGCCTCCTCCTGCTGCGAGTTCATGGCGAGCGACGCGCCCAAATGACCCAGTGCTTCCGGGTAATTTTTAAGACGTACGAGTACCTTGCCCAGGAGAAATCGGGCGTGGTCCGAGGTTGGGCGCAGGTTGACTGCAATCTGCGCGGCCTCCAGGCTCTCGCGGTCTCTCCGGTCGAACAGCAGGCAATGGGCCTTGAATTGCGCATGGACGAACTCGTCCGATCCCAAACCGTCGTCTGCCTCCTCGAAAGAGGGCAGAATCTCGTCCGCGAGGAAAGCATCGAGGAGAGGCTTGAGGCGGTTGCGCCTTCGGAGATAGCGGGGGATTGCGTGATCCACGCCGCGAAGGGTGGTCAACTTGACATGGGCCATTCGGCGAAGCCGGAGCGCTTCCCTCAAATCCACGGCGTCTGCTTCGCCGAAGACCGCCGTCGTCGGGCAAGGTCGCTCCTTCATCAACTCCAGCAAATCCGGATATGGGAGGTTGGCGTCCTTGGAAATATATCGGGAACTCCGTCTGCCGGCTCCCCTCACTTTCGTCTCGAACGAGAACGCCAGTATTTTCGCGCCGACCAGGCTTCCGTACAAAATCGCACCACTGCCTCCCATGCTAGCCCCGACACAGTAGACATGGCGCGCGCCAACGTCAGCAGCTATCCTTTTGATGCTTTCGACAGTCGTCTCTACCGACACCCCTAATCCCGGTATGCCGTGTTGGTACCATATGTTCATCGCACCATTGTTGACGAGCAAGCAATTGAACTCGGCCCTAGCCTCATTCGCATAACCCCAGAAATCAAAATTTCCGTTGTCTCGGTTGGTTCCCGAAAAAAATATGACTAGCTTGTCAGAATTTCTGGATCGAAGAAGTGAAAAACTAGGTTTTGCGAGATCAGATTCATTGGAATTGGGTGTACCATCTTCCAAGGTGCTGTTCGAACTGACAGACGTCGGCATTACTTTCTCTCAATTTTTCAGCCTCGATTCGCTCTGAACGGAGCAGAGGCCTGCACGCTTTGCGCTGAGCGACGGCCCAATTCCGAACTCAAACCTACGATAGCGTCCCTTTAGATACTCGTCCTCGTCCTCGTCCACAAAATTCCGCGCGAGATGGTCGGCATATCCTTTTGAAGGATGGCCGGAATATCGGATCATGATGCGCATGTTGGCGAGGCCGGCATCAAGCTTCGCCGTCTCCTCCATCGCCCGGCCGTGCACCCATAGCAGCGAGCCGGGTGCCGGGCCGATGTCCTCGAACGTCACCGCACAGGTTCTAAGGTCAGCCGGGATTCGTTGGCGAACTGCTGCCGGAACATACCCTTGCGCTTCATAGGGCGGACCAGTCGAAAGACCATTGTTGCACACCTTTTTGACACACATCGGCGAGCGCAATGGCTTGAAAGGGTTTAACCAATTGATCCGGCCGGATGCTCAGATTGAATGGTGCCCAGGGGCGGAATCGAACCACCGACACGCGGATTTTCAATCCGCTGCTCTACCAACTGAGCTACCTGGGCATCTGTCCCTCGACCCGGATCAGATACCGGCCCGCAGGACCGCCGGGGCGAACCGGCGAAAGCGGCTGGGTTATAGCATGGGATTTCTGCCTGTCCAGCACCTGTGACGTTCAGAACCGAACTTAGCCGAATTTCCTGTTTCGGTTCCCGTCCGGGTAGCGAATGCATGGGTGTGGACGGTGCATTCCAGGTCGTCCGGGCGTCGTCAGCCGGCGTCTTTTTCGTCCTTGGGCCCGACGTCTTCATCCTCGTCCTCGCTTGCCCGGATGACGTAGGCGCCGGTGAGCCAGCGGTTGAGGTCGACGTTCTTGCAGCGCGTCGAGCAGAACGGATAGGTGTCGCGCGCCGATGGCCGGCTGCATTCGGGGCAGGCGCGTTTTGGCCTGAGCGGCGTGACTTTTCCGTCCAAGCTCATGCGCGGCGTCCCGCCAGCCAGTTGAAATGCACGTTGAAGCCGTCGGCAGTCAAAAGGCCAACGGTCTCGTAGAGCGGCAGGCCGACGACATTGGTGTAGGAGCCGACCATCTTGACCACGAAGCTTCCGGCGAGCCCCTGGACGGCATAGGCGCCGGCCTTGCCGCGCCATTCGCCGGAGGCGAGGTAGCTCTCCAGTTCCTCGCGCGAGAACCGCTTGAATCGAACGCGAGTCTCGACCAGGCGCTGGCGGATCTTGCCCGCCGGGGTGATCAGGCAGACGCCGGAATAGACGCGGTGCGCCCGCCCTGACAGAAGCTTGAGGCAGTTGGAGGCTTCCTCGGTGAGTTCCGCCTTGGGCAGGATGCGGCGCCCCACCGCCACCACCGTGTCGGCGGCGAGGATGAAGGCGTTCGCCAGATCCAGATCGTCCTTCAGCGCGCCATAGGCCTTTTCCGCCTTGGCGCGCGACAGGCGCTTGGCCAGCGAGCGCGGGTGCTCGGCGCGCTGCGGCGTCTCGTCGACATCGGCGGGGAAGACGCGGTCCGGCTCTATGCCGGCCTGCTGGAGCAACTCGATCCGGCGCGGCGAACCGGAGGCGAGCACGAGCTTCTGGAAAGTGCTCATCGCGGAGCCGAGCCAGCAGGTCCGGTCACTTGAAGCGGTAGGTGATGCGGCCCTTGGTGAGATCGTAGGGCGTCATTTCGACGAGGACCTTGTCGCCGGTCAGCACGCGGATGCGATTCTTGCGCATGCGGCCCGCCGTATGGGCGATAATTTCGTGTTCGTTTTCGAGTTTCACCCGGAACATGGCGTTCGGGAGCAGTTCGGTGACCATACCCGGAAACTCGAGGACTTCTTCCTTCGGCATTCGCTACCTTTGCTTGGATGGTTGGTGTCCGGAACTCTGGTCCGGAGAATTGCGCGGAACCTATATGATTATGGAGTCTTTGTGAACACGCATATTCCACGGTGAAAGGCCTATGTTTCACAGACCGAATCTGGCTGAAATCCGCGCCTTGAGCCGCTCACGGACGTCGCGGTAGGCGGCCATGATCTGGTCGCGTGTGCCGGTGGCGGTGGTCGGATCGGGCGTCGGCCAGTATTCGACGTCGACGGCCAGCGAGCGCGTCAGTTCAAGCGCTGCATGGTGCGCCTCGGGCGCAAGGGTCACGATCAGGTCGAAATAATCGTCCTCCAGATCGTCCAGCGTCTTGGAGCGGGGGCGCTCGGCGGGCAGGCCGTCTTCGGAGAGGATGGCGTCGACAAAGGGGTCGCGCTCACCGCGGCGGATGCCGGCGGAGGCAACATAGACCGTGCCTGGAAGCATGCGGCGCGCCTCGGCCTCGGCGATGGGAGAGCGCACGGCGTTCATGCGGCACATGAACAGGATGGACCGGGGGAGGGCGCTCAATCGTCGCCTAGCCCCGCCAATGCAGCACGCAGATCAGCGTGAAGACGCGCCGTGCCGTGTCGAAATCGATGTCGACCTTGCCGTTCAGCCGGTCCAGAAGCGTCTGCGAGCCCTCGTTGTGCAGGCCGCGCCGGCCCATGTCGATCGCTTCGATCTGGCTCGGCGTCGAGGAGCGGATCGCCTCGTAGTAGCTCTCGCAGATCATGTAATAGTCCTTGACGATGCGCCGGAACGGCGTCAGCGACAGGATGTGGGTGACGACGGGCTCGCCGCTTTCGCGCGCGATCGACAGGGCCAGCCGCGCATTCACCAGCGACAGTTTCAGCCGGTAGGGGCCGCTGCCGTCGTCGTTGACCGGCTGGAAACTGTTCTCCTCGATCAGGTCGAAGATCGCCACCGCCCGCTCGTGCTCGATGTCGGGCGTCGAGCGGCCGATCGATTCGTCGAGCTCGACGTCGATCAGCCTGGATGTCTGGCGGTCGCGTCCCGGGCCACCCATGATCCGCTCAACCGTTCAGCCGGATCGCCACGGACCGTCCGTGCGCCTCCAGCCCTTCAGCCTTCGCCAAAGCGATAGCGGCGGGCGCCAGCGCGCGCAACTGGTCGGGGCCGAGCTTCAGGATCGACGTGCGCTTCATGAAGTCGAGCACCGACAGGCCGGACGAGAATCGCGCCGAGCGCGCGGTCGGCAGAACATGGTTGGAGCCGCCGACATAGTCGCCGATGACTTCCGGCGTATGGCGGCCGAGGAACACCGCGCCGGCATTGGTCAGGCGGCCGAGGAATTGCTCCGCGCCGTCGAAGGCGAGCTCGACATGTTCGGCGGCGAGGCGGTCGGCAAGCGGCAGGGCGTCGTCGAGCGAGCCGACGAGTATCACCGCGCCGAAATCGCGCCAGCTCGCGGCGGCCGTTTGCGCACGCGGCAGGAGCTTTATCTGCCGCTCGACGGCACTCTCCACCGCCCTGCCGAAATCCGCGTCGTCGGTAATCAGGATCGACTGCGCCGCCGTGTCGTGCTCGGCCTGCGCCAGCAGATCGGCGGCGATCCAGTCCGGATCGTTGGCGCCGTCGGCCACCACCAGCACTTCCGAGGGGCCGGCGATCATGTCGATGCCGACCGTGCCGAACACCTGGCGCTTTGCGGCTGCGACATAGGCGTTGCCCGGGCCGACGATCTTTGCCACCGGGCGGATGGTTTTCGTGCCGTAGGCGAGCGCGGCCACTGCCTGCGCGCCCCCGATGCGGAAAATCTCGTGGACGCCGGCGAGGTCGGCGGCGACCAGCACCAGCGGATTGATCTCGCCGCCGGATGGCGGCACGACCATGACGATGCGTGGAACGCCGGCCACGATCGCCGGCAGCGCGTTCATCAGCACCGAACTGGGATAGGCGGCGGTGCCGCCGGGCACATAGAGGCCGACCGCCTCGATCGCTGTCCAGCGCGTACCGAGTTCGACGCCGATCGCATCGGTGTAGCGGTCGTCCTTCGGCTTCTGGCGACTGTGGTGGCCGAGGATGCGGTCACGCGCGAATCGCAGCGCCTCGACGATCGCAGGGTCCGCATCGGCGTATGCCCGCTCGATATCCTCCTTGCCGACCGCCAGCCCCGATGCGCGCAAATCCGCCCGGTCGAATTTCAGCGTGTAGTCGAACAGCGCCTCGTCGCCGCGCTCGCGGACGGCGGCGATGATGTCGCGCACGATGGCGTCCACGTCTGGCGATACCTCGCGCTTGGTCGTCAGGAAGCGGGCGAAGCGGTCCTCGAAATCGGTGTCGGAGGCGCGAAGGGTGATGGCCACGTGTGGTCCTCAGGCGCGGTGCTTCGGCCGCGACGAGGCTTCCCACGCGCCGCCGAGATCGGAGAGTCTGGCCTCGATGCATTCGACGTCGAGCCGCAAGGTGCCGCCGCCGGAAAACACCAGCTCGACCGCGCCGGCCGGCGCGTCAGCCGAAGAAAAGCGCATCGCCAGCAGCGACAGCGTCTCCAACGGCTTGTCGCGGGGCAGGCCCGCGGCCTTCGCGGAATTCACCCGCTCGAAATGCAAGATGCTGTTGCGCCGTTCGGGCTTGCCGGGGAACAGGCCGGTCTGGGTTTCCCAGGCAAAACGGTTCATCGGCACGACGAAACGGTGCTCGCGGGCCAAGTATTTGAGGTCGCCGACCCGCATGACGGCGTCCTGCACGTGCGCCGACACGATGTTCAGGTCTTCTTTGTCGAGGGCGACTAGCTTTAGCTGATCCATGGTCCATCGCTGCGGTTGCGGCCAGGTGTTGCCTAACTATGCGCTCTTGCCGGGGCACGCAACCGGCGGCCTGGCATCTGGCAGGGTTGATTTTTAGCCCTACAGGCATGGCGCATGCCTTCCCCGTTGCCACGCCCGCTTTCGCGTCTGGCCATTGTCGAGAGAATGCCCTCATTGACGAGGGGAGTTCGGGAAGCGGGGCGCGAGGCCGTGCCTCCTAATTTAAACAATACGTGGCGCGACCCCGGCCCTGCGTCTTCGCTACGGGCGTTCGTCATTCGAAAAGCCAAATCGTTGGCTTTTCGTCCGCTTCGTGGACCATTCCTCACCCCCGCCGGCGACTTTGGGCTCCATCCCGTCCTGCTTCGCGACAGCTCCGGCTCCGGCTTTCGCCTCGGCTGGCCGTGCTTAAGCGCGTCGTCCAGCGCACACCGCACGTAGTTGCGGAGGGAGGACCTTCGGACAAAGCCTCCCCGGCCATGCTGCTTCGTCGGCAACATGACGGAGGCGCCGGTCCCTCCCCACTAACGAACGACTCCGGAAGCGTTCCCGGCGGGAGAAACTGGCCAGGATTATAGCTGCGGTCTTTTGGGGTGGGGACATTTTCATGCCAAGTCGAATTTTCACGCAATTATAATTGTTTAATTTCAATCGTTTAGAGGAATATCCTCTGTTTTATTTCCCTCGCCCGTCCCCTTTTGCGCGCGTTCTTGCTGATGCCGGGTGGCGAGGCGGGTTCGATCGCTCGCCCGTCGTGGGTCCAACTCTTCAGAATCATCTTGAAAATCCGCCTCCGGCCCGCCATCTGGTGCGCCGAACCGCAGCACGGATGGACCACATGACGATCGAAACGACCGAGAAAAAGAGCTTCGAGGCCGACGTTTCACGGCTGCTGCACATGATGGTGCATTCGGTCTATTCCGACCGGGACGTCTTTCTGCGCGAATTGATCTCCAACGCGGCCGATGCCTGCGAAAAGCTGCGCTACGAGGCGATCACCCGGCCCGAACTGCTCGGCGACGATCCGAAGACGCGCATCGGCATCGCCGCCGATCCGGAAGCAAAGAAGCTTTCGGTCGAGGACAACGGCATCGGCATGAGCCGCGACGAGATGGCCGAGGCACTGGGCACCATCGCGCGTTCCGGCACGCGCGCCTTCATGGAACGTATTGAGGCCGCGAAGGACGGCGCGCAATTTGTCGGCCAGTTCGGCGTCGGCTTCTATTCGGCCTTCATGGTGGCCGACCGCGTCGACGTGATCACCCGGCAGGCCGGCAGCGGCGAAGCGTGGCGCTGGTCCTCGGACGGCAAGGGCGAATACGAGATCGGCCCGGCGTCGCTAGACGAGGCCCCGAAGCGCGGCACCCGGGTGGTGTTGCACCTGATGGACGACGCCAAAAACTACACCGAGCGCTACACGCTGGAACGGCTGGTGAAATCCCAGTCCGGCCACGTTCCCGTGCCGATCTCGGTGGTCGAGAAACCCGGCGAGGAGGCGAAGGAGATCGCCGACGGCACCGCGCTCTGGGTCAAGCCGAAGAGCGAGGTGAAACCGGAGGAATACACGGATTTCTACCGCAGCGTCGCCGGCCAGTATGACGAGCCGGCAGCCACGGTGCATTTCCGCGCCGAAGGGCGGCATGAATACAGCGTGCTGGCCTTCGTGCCGGGTTCGCGGCCGTTCGACCTGTTCGACCAGGACCGCAAGGGGCGGATGAAGCTCTACGTCAAGCGCGTGTTCATCACCGACGACGCCGACCTTTTGCCGCGCTACCTGCGCTTCGTGCGCGGCATCGTCGATTCGGCCGACCTGCCGCTCAACGTGTCGCGCGAGATGATCCAGGAAAGCCCGCTGCTGGCGGCGATCCGCAAGGGCGTCACCGGCCGCATCCTCGGCGACCTCGCCAAGCTGGCCGACAACGACGCGGATGCCTACGCAAAAATCTGGGAAAACTTTGGCGTGGTGCTCAAGGAGGGCATCTACGAGGATTACGAGCGCCGCGACGCGTTGCTGAAGCTGGCGCGGTTCAGGTCGACCTCGTCCGGCGATGCGTGGCGCAGCCTTGCCGACTATGTCGCCGCGATGAAGGAAGGCCAGAAGGCGATCTTCTTCATGACCGGCGACGACCGCGCGCGGCTGGAAGCCTCGCCGCAGCTTGAGGGGTTCAAGGCACGCGGCCTCGAAGTCTTGCTGTTGACCGATCCCGTCGACAGTTTCTGGGTGATGAATGCGCCGGAATTCGACGGAAAGCCGTTCAAGTCGGTGACGCAGGGCGGCAGCGAGCTTGCAGACATCCCGCTTCTGGACGAGGCAGCCAAGAGCGACACGCAGGCTGCGCCGGAAGTCGACAAGTTCCTGGCCTTCGTAAAGTCATCGCTCGGAGACGCTGTGTCCGATGTGAAGGCGTCCGAGCGGCTGACGCAAAGCGCCGTATGCCTCGTAGCGCCGGACAACGGCCCCGACCGGCAGTTCGAGCGGCTGATGAGCGCGGCCGGCCGGCTGGACGCCGCGGCAAAACCGATTCTCGAGATCAATCCACGCCACGACCGCATCGTGGCGCTGGCCAAGCTTGGCGACGGGGAGCAGGCTTTCCGGGAAGACGTCGCGCATCTGCTCTACGACGAGGCGCGGGTGCTGGACGGCGACAAGCCGACGGACGCAAAAGCGTTTTCCGAGCGGCTGGCGCGGCTGATAGAGCGTGGGCTGCCGGCGGGGTGAGCGACCTGCCAGAGGCGGCGTTTGTGGTGTTGGGGTGCGCCCTTCGAGGCTCGCCCGCGAAGGTTTGATGCCAAGATTGTCGCAGCTGTGCGGGCTCGCACCTTGTATTAGCGAGATTGTGTATTGTTTGGGTGTTCCGTGAAGGGGACGGTGCGGCCCGGGTGGCCACCCGGGCCGCACCGCCGGCCGTCGGATCGCTCGCACCCAAGCCTTGAGGGCTGTTCCTGAGCGCGATCGCGGCCGGCTCTTCATCGGACCCGGATGGTTGAATGAACCTTGGGTTCGCATCACAAGGCAGGGTCGAGGAAGATGGACAAGTCTAGCATGAAGGTGGCCGGCATCGATACCGGCAAGCAGAAGCTCGACGTGGCGCTGACCGGCGTCGAGGAGCAACTGGTGGTCGACAATGACGCGGCCGGGCATAAGCGGCTGTCGGGCTGGCTGCGCGGCCACGGGGCCGAGCGGGTGGGCATCGAGGCGTCGGGCGGCTACGAGAGCGCCGTCGTGGCGTTCTTGCGCGCGGCCGGCTTTACGGTCATCCGCTTCCAGCCGGCGCAGGTGCGCGCCTATGCCGGCTTCAAGCTGCAGCGGGCCAAGAACGACCGTATCGACGCGGCGCTGATCGCGGCCTGCGCGGCGGCGGTCGACACCGTGCATGCCGCGCCCGATCCCAGGCTGGAGCCGCTTGCCGAGCACCTTACCCTGATCGACCAGATCGGGGAGGACATCGCCCGCTTCAAGACCCGGCGCGAGGCCGTGCGCGACGCTCAGCGCCGCAGAAGGCTCGACCGCGAGATCGCCCGGCTCGTGGCCTGGCGCACGCTCGAACTCAAGCGGCTGGGCGGCATCCTGCGCGCCCATGCCGATCTCGCCCGCCGCCTCGAGCTGGTCATGAGCGTCGACGGCGTCGGCGAACCCACGGCAATCGCCTTCCTGGTGCGCGCCCCCGAACTCGGCCAGATCGACCGCGAGGCCGCCGCCGCCATTGTCGGCTTCGCTCCCTATGACGACGACAGCGGCGGCCGCCACGGACAGCGCCATGTCGCCGGCGGACGCAAGCGCCTGGCCAGGAGCGTCTATGCCGCCGCCCTGCCCGCCGCCTTCCGCTGGAACGCCGAGCTCATCGCCTTCTACAAACGCCTCGTCGCCAACGGCAAACCCCACAGGGTCGCCCTCGTCGCCTGCGCAAGGAAGCTCGTCATCTTCGTCAACACCGTCCTCGCAAGGGGAACACCATGGGTCGCAAAACAAGCCAGCACTTAATGGTTGCTCAGGATGAGGGAGGTCGTGCCAGTTGCGCTAATCGTCACTGTATGCGTTCTGGCAATGCTCAGGAATGAGTTAATGCTCGGGCACGGCCATTTCGCTGGTAATGCCGAGTGTCGCTCGTTGTCTGAACGCCGAGACGCTGCTCAGAAATGGGTTGAGTTTTTGGCGATTGGCGATGCAGGCACGACCTTCCTCATCCTGAGGTGCGAGCCCGCAAGGCACTGAAAAATAGATCATAACCGTCAGTGGGCGAGCCTCGAAGGACGCACCCAATCGCGCCCGGCGGACCGCGCCTTACGAAGAGAGCCGCTCGATCACCGCGCCGCAGCCGGACAGCTTCTCCTCCAGCCGTTCGAAACCGCGGTCGAGGTGGTAGACGCGGTTGACGATGGTTTCGCCTTCGGCGGCGAGGCCGGCTATGACCAGCGAGACCGAGGCGCGCAGGTCGGTCGCCATGACCGGTGCGCCCTTCAGCATGTCGACGCCCTCGACGGTGGCCGTCTGGCCGGACAGCGAGATGTGGGCGCCGAGACGGGCCAGTTCCTGCACATGCATGAAGCGGTTCTCGAAGATCGTCTCGGTGATGCGCGAGCGTCCCTTGGCCATGGTCATCAGGCCCATGAACTGCGCCTGCAGGTCGGTCGGGAAGCCGGGGAAGGGTTCCGTGGTCACGTCGACCGGGTGGATGCCGTGGCCGTTGCGCTTGACGCGGATGCCGGAATTGGTCGGCGTGATCTCGGCGCCGGTCTGGGAGATGACGTCGAGCGCGGTCTGCAGCAGGTCGGGCCGCGCATTCTCCAGGAGCACGTCGCCGCCGGCCATGGCCACCGCCATCGCATAGGTGCCGGTCTCGATGCGGTCCGGGATGACCTTCTGGCGGGCGCCCGACAGCATCTCGACGCCGTCGATGGTAATCGTCTGGGTTCCCGCCCCATAGATCTTTGCGCCCATGGCGTTAAGGCAGTCGGCGAGGTTGACGACCTCCGGCTCGCGCGCCGCGTTTTCCAGCACGGTCTCGCCGCGCGCTAGGGTGGCGGCCATCATCAGCACATGAGTGGCGCCGACCGAGACCTTCGGGAAGACAAAGCGGTTGCCCTTGAGCCGGTTCTTCGCCTTGGCGATGACATAGCCGCTCTCGACGTCGATTTTTGCGCCGAGCGCGGCCAGCCCTTCGAGGAAGAGGTCGACGGGGCGCGTGCCGATGGCGCAGCCGCCGGGCAGCGACACTTTCGCCTCGCCCATGCGCGTCAAGAGCGGGCCGATGACCCAGAAGCTTGCCCGCATCTTCGAGACGAGCTCGTAGGGCGCCGTGGTGTCGACGATGTTGCGCGCCGTGAAGCTGATGGTGCGCGAATAGCCTTCCTGCTGCTTCTCGCGCCGGCCGTTGACCGAATAGTCGACGCCGTGGTTGCCGAGGATGCGTATGAGTTGTTCCACGTCCGCAAGGTGCGGGACGTTTTCCAGCGTCAGCGTGTCGTCGGTGAGCAGCGAGGCGATCATCAGCGGCAGGGCCGCGTTCTTGGCGCCGGAGATCGGGATGCGCCCTTTGAGTTCGTTGCCCCCGACCAGTCTGATGCGGTCCATGAAGATCACTTTCCCGGCGAATCACCCGGATTTCGTAGAGTTGCTCAAAGCGCACGATGTAGACGATAGGCGTGCGCGGTTCAAGAAATGCGCCGTTTGGGCGAATGCTCGGGTTGCCGCAAGGATATGCATATCGGCGCGGCGTCCCGGCTCATTCCTCCGGTGTCGGTTCCGGCTTGGCGCTTGCCTCGCCCTCCGCCGGCTTGCCGTCATTGCCGTCGCGCGATCGCGCCTGCGCCTTGCGGCGCAGGAGGTTGGCGCGCAATTCCTGGGCGAGGCGGGCCGAGCGGCGCGCTTTGCCCGTCGTCTTGTCCTGTATTTCGTCCGCCATGGTCGATTCCGGCAGGATGGATTGGTCTCGCGATGTCCCTAGCATTTCCGGGATCGACAAAGGCTGGAAAAATGCGGCTTGCCCATGGCGCTGCACAGGCAGGACAAAGGCATTCACAGACGCTTGCGCTTGCCGGCACCATGTGGCAGAAGGCGCCGCATTCGAATAGCTGCCGTAGCTCAGTGGTAGAGCACTCCCTTGGTAAGGGAGAGGTCGAGAGTTCAATCCTCTCTGGCAGCACCATTCCATCCCGTTGAAATCGTTGAACCCCTTGCGAACTAAGGCCTTCTGCCCATATTGATGTTACAAAAGCTGTAACAAAATGGGTGGCCTGATGGCCGGCAAGGTGCGCAATTTGCTCAATCGAGACGGTCGGTATTTCGCCCGGCTGGTCATCCCGAAAGAGCTTCGGCCGTTCATGGACGGCAAAACGGAACTCCGAACACCCCTTGGCGCGGACTATCGCACGGCCTTGAAGGTGCTGCCGGGTGCCGTCGCCGCCCTGCAGCATAATATCGCACTCGGCGAGCGCCGCGCTGTCGAGGCCGGCGAGCGCAAGGTGACGGTCGGACGCTATCCGCTCGCACCGGACCAAATCGCCCTGCGCAGCTATCAGGACCGCCTCGCGCAGGACGAGGTAGCCCGCAATACGGCACCGGCATGGGCGTCCATGTATATCGATGACAGTTTGGTTGCGCAGCTTCGTCGCGGTATCGCCGGCCAGCTTCATGACGATGAACTCGCCGAACTGGTCGAGCACCGGATTCAACGATTTCGGGAGATCGGCAACACCACGGCGGAGCATGGCACCGACGAATGGCGAATGCTGGCCCGCGCCCTTTGCGTTTCGGAATACGAGGCGTTGGCCCGTGTCGCGGAACGCAATGAAGGCGACTTCACCGGCCAACCCGCACACCCAATCATTACCAATGCGACTCTCCCGGCAGATGAACTGCCGCCCGTATCGCTGACCGGCTTGCTCGCCGACTACATCGCCGCAAAGAGGCGGGTCGGGAAGGGTAGGGGCGCTGAAAAGCGGTGGGCACCTGTCTTCGTCGACCTGAAAAAGTTCATCAAGCACGATGACGCTCGCCGCCTTACCGATGACAACCTCATTGCCTGGCGCGATGAGCGCATGAAGACCCTGTCCGCCAAGACGGTCGCGGACGTTTACCTCGCATCGGTCCGCACTGTCCTATCGTGGGCGGTTGCAAACAAGCGGCTAGCAACCAACGTCGCGAAGGATGTCCGGCAGGAAAAGGCAAAGAAAGTCCGCACGCGGGAACAGGGTTTCACCCTGCCGGAAGCCATCATGGTCCTTCGGGCCGCGCGCGACTACCAGCCAAAGATCACAGACAATCCAGCGAACAATGAGTTGCCGCAGACAACAGCCGCAAAGCGATGGGCACCGATCTTGTGCGCCTTTAGCGGCGCTCGGATCACTGAAATCACACAGCTTCGCAAGGAAGACATCCGCAGGGAAGGCGACACCTACGTTATGCGCGTGACCGCCGATGCCGGCACCGTGAAGGCCGGCGGCTACCGCGACGTGCCGATGCACCAGCAGCTGATCGATCTGGGCTTGCTGGATTTTGTGAACGCATCAGCGGCTGGTCCGCTGTTCTATCGGGCAGGGAAGGGCCGTGACAGCGTGAAGGCATCTCGGACGGTGTCTGGCCGCGTGAGCGACTGGCTTCGATCGCTCGGCGTCATCCCGGAGGGAGTGCAGCCGAACCACGGATGGCGGCACCGCTTCAAGACGCTGGCGACCGAAATCGGCATTGCCGATAGGGTCGCGGACGCCATTCAGGGACATGCGGGAAGGACGGCGGGCGACAACTACGGCGACGTGACGATTGCCGCGCGCAAAAAGGCGATCAACCGGATGCCGACCTATGATCTCTCGTCGCCTTCATGATCCGAAACCAGGCTGCGCTACACTCCGGTTGGCAATTGTTCGCCGGCCGCGACCACCAATGGGTTTCAACCATTGTGAAAAACGCCTCCAGAAGGAGTTTCGGGCAGCGGTCTGGTGGCGGCGGGGCGAACGGGCGCCATATCGAGGGCCAACTTTACTGCGCGCTCTGCAATTCGCACTGATCTTGCGTGCACCCATTCTTGACAGGCGCGTCCACGACTTGTCGCTCAGGAGCTACGAACTCTAGACGATCGCAACAGAGTCCTGTTGACGACGCCCCCAGCCAAGCGCAACGCTAGGGCCGTTGGGGGATGGGCTGGTGCTGCGCCGTCTGGTTTTTGCGATAATTGCTGCGTTGCCGGCCTTTGTCGGGACGACGGGCTTTGCCCAGGAGGCGCCGAGCGCTTCCGGAACAGGTTTCTACATCAATGTTGACGGCTGGCTGGTAACGAACGCGCACGTCGTCGAGGGATGCGCACGGGTCGGCGTGGCTGGCCGCGGCGATGCTGTCGAATGGAAAGCGGATAGGCAGAACGACCTTGCGGTCGTTCACAGCGTTGGCCCTTCCGTGTCCATTGTGCCGCTGCGTCGCGCGCCGGCGCGGTTGGGCGAAGACATCGCTGCCTTGGGATTTCCACTGTCCACTGTGCTTTCGAGTTCGATCAAGATCACGACCGGCAACATCAATGCGTTGCTCGGCATCGCAGACGATTCGCGCTTCCTGCAGGTGTCGGCGCCCGTGCAACCCGGCAATTCCGGCGGACCGCTTGTCGATCGTGCCGGGGCGCTGGTCGGCGTGGTCAGTGGAGTTCTCAACTCGCCGTCCGGTGCTGAGGGCTCCCCTGCCCCGCAGAACGTCAATTTTGCGATCCGGTCCAGCGTCCTCGAACTGTTTCTGCAAAGCCGGGGCATTGCGTTCGAAACCGTTGATGTAGTCGGACAGCCGCTTGCCACCGCTGATCTCGCCGACAAGGTCGCGCCTGCAGTGGTTCAGGTGCTCTGCTACGGCGCACCCACAATGCCGCCTACGGCTGCAGCAATGCCTGACCAGTCGGCAACTCCGGGCGCGGCCCAAACCGATGTGACAGCAGCGAAGAACTTCGTCGCTGCATATCATGCAGCCTGGTCAAACCCCAACAACGCTGCCCTTGCTTACATGGCGATGGCGTATGGCGACAGCGTCAACTTCTACGGCAAAGCGGTCCCCGTTGCCGATGTCCTCGCTGAGAAGCGGAAGTTCGCGGCGCGCTGGCCGATGCGCTACTATGCGATTCAGCCCGACACGCTCATGGCTGCCTGTCAGGCGTCCATCTGTTCGGTTTCAGGTGTCGTAGATTGGTTCGCGAAGAGCCCTTCTCGAAATCGGTCGGCTCGAGGAGTTGCGACGTTTGACCTGACGGTCGACATCGGCCGTTCTGTCATCCTCAGTGAGACGGGACGTGTCCGCAAGGGCGCGAAGCCCGCGGTTGAGCCTTTGTTGGCCCGCTGGTGGGATTTGAACACTGCGTGCCGCGGTGGAAGCGGGAATGAGGCAGCCACATACTATGCTTGCGCAGCGAGGGGAACATTTGAAGCTGCCCTGGCTGCGGCAGACTGGTGCTATGGCCGGATAGGTGAGTATGGCTACCAGAACGAATGGCACGTTTGTGGACCAAACTCAGTGAAGCCGGGACAATAGGAGCGAACGGGTGATTGTCTGGCTACGATTGGCTTCCGTGATCTACGCGCTCCTTTGCGGCGCCGCTGCCGTCGCCCATGCAGATGATCTACCTACTGGTTCGGGGACGGGATTCTTCATCAATGCCGATGGATGGCTTGTCACCAACGCCCATGTGATCGAGGGCTGCACGCGGGTGGTTGTTGCCGGCCGTGGTGATGCCGCCGAATGGAAATCGGATATTCTGAACGATCTGGCGATTGTCCGAAGCGCTGGCTCCCAAGTGGCGCCTATTCCATTGCGCCGTGCACCGCCTCGTCTCGGAGAGGACGTTGCCACACTCGGCTATCCCCTGACCCAAGTGCTTTCCAATTCAGTCAAGATCACCACCGGAAATGTGAATTCGCTGCTGGGGTTGGCCGACGACACGCGGTATCTCCAAATCTCGACTCCGGTGCAGCCCGGCAATTCAGGCGGGCCGCTGGTTGATAAGGCGGGCTCTCTTCTTGGTGTGACGAGCGCGGTGCTGAAGTCCAGCGCGACGGGGGACGCATCGGTCACGCCACAGAACGTCAACTTCGCCATTCGAGCGAGCGTAGTGGAACTCTTTCTGCAAAGCCGGAGCATACCTTTCCAGACTGCCGAAACTGCCGGCGCGCCGCTCGCAACGGCTGACCTCGCTGACAAGGTATCGCCATCAGTTGTTCAACTGCTGTGCTACGGCGCCAAGCTGGAACCTACTGTCGCTGCGGCCCCACCCGAACCAAGCACGCCGGCCGCTATTGTGCCGTTTCGACCATTTCGGCACTTCGACAACCAGGACGTCATCGGCTTCGACTACGCTACGTTGCGGCGCGTTTCACGGGACGAGTGCGTCGCCGCATGCCGGGACGACATGCGGTGCCAGGCGGTCACTTACCACAAGGCAGCGCGCTTCTGCTTCCTTAAGAACGATGCCGTCCTGACCGTCTGGAATCGCGATGCGGTCGGGGTCATCTCGGCCGGGCTCGTCTCCACCGTCCTTCAGACCTCGTTCTCAGTCTCCTCGGGGATGGACCAACCGGGCGGCGACTATCTGCATTTGACCCAATCCTCGTTTGTGGGGTGCTTCCTCGCGTGCGGGAAGGACGATCGTTGCCGATCCTTCGCCTACGTTCGCAAAAGCAATTCGTGCTGGTTGAAGGACGGCATCGGAGGCAGGGTCAAGCGTGCAGGCGTCGATCTCGGTATCAAGTAGCCGCGTCATGGCCATTGAACGTCAGGGCCGCAGGAACTCAAAATCCATTGTCCCCGTTTGGTCGATGCTGGGGACCCTGTTTGCTCTGATGTCGTTGGCGCCGGCTGCAGCTGAGCCACTGATCGTCGGCCGGGCTTCAGTGATCGACGGCGACACGATCGAGATCCACGGCCAGCGGATACGGTTCAACGGGATCGATGCGCCAGAAAATTGGCAGACCTGCAGCGACCGGTCCGGCGCCAAATACCGATGCGGCAAAGACTCTGCCGACGCGCTCGACGCATTTCTCGCCAAATCCCGCCCTACCACGTGCGAGCAAGTCGACACCGACCGCTACGGCCGCGCCGTGGCCAACTGCTTCCGAGCCGACGGCCTTGGCGTGGCAGCCTGGTTGGTCCGCAACGGTCATGCGCTCGACTGGCCTCGCTACAGCAAGGGCGCCTTTGCCGCCGTCCAACAGGTGGCCCGCCGGGACCGGCTGGGCATGTGGCAGGGAGAGTTCATCGAGCCCTGGAAGGCGAGACGCAAGTAGGGTCAACATCGCGAGGGGAGAATGGGAATTCTGTTGGTCGCTGCGGCCGTGGCGGTGGAGCTTGTCGCTACGGCGTCGGACGAAATTCCGTGGTCAACGAGGAACGACGGGGCAGTCGCTCAATCGTGGTCGTGTTCTCCGCGGCTGAAATGCACTCAGATCAGCTCGTGTGAGGAGGCGAACTGGTATCTCCAGAACTGCTCGTGGGGCGGCAAGCTCGACGTGACAGCGACGGAATACCCTGCGAGAGCCTTTGTTGAGAACACGAGACAGCAGCATGCTCATGCCGGACGTCAAGCCCGCGCTGGGCCTCCGCTGCGTCATTGACAAAGCGAAACCTCGAAGAAAGCGGGGATGAAATGCGGTAAATTGTCTGCTAACTCATTGATGCCCTTGCGTCACTATAGGAATTTTATCCCCTTCTGCAAAAAGCATGAGAAACTGGCCTCTAATAACTGGAGGCCATCATGGACATCGCGATTATCATTGCTGTCACGCTTACACTACTGGCGGGTGTTGCCGCCTGCTTGCTTGACATCCGCCCTACGGCTGGGCGCGTTGCGATCGCCCGAGTGCTCGCGCGGATCGCACTGCTGGGGGCGGCTGTGCTTTTCGGACTGGTCAAGAGATGAGGCTTTCGATCGATGGCGGCAGTCGGCGACACGTCTCATCGACTGCTCTTCCGATGCACTTCCTCCATCCATTGCGCTGGCGGGAACTCTAGGCGGCAAAATGCCGACAATCCTTTAGTTTGAAGAGCCCAAGCCCTCGTTGATCATGCGGGCGAGCCGCGCCCCTGCGAGCGAAATCTGTCGCTCCGCCACTTTGCGAGCATTGGATTCATACTCCCGTGTCAGATAGGCGACCGGTTTTGCCGGCAACACCGGATCGGCATAGGCATATTTCATCGCAAGCTCGAAGCTCTCTTTGATCCATTCATCCGGGTCAATGATCGAAGCCGCTGCGGCCGGTGCTACCAGAATGGTCTGAATGTTCACTGGGGCACCGTCTACCTTCCGCGTGACGAAACCGTCGAAGATCGCGCCAAATACCGTCACGTAGCCACCGAACATCCCATCCCAGTAGTTATGCAGCTTCAGTTGCTGCCCCGAGGCTGGGATAACAGTGATCTCGTTTCCACCGCGATCGCCAAGGTCGACATCCGGCCTCACCTGCCATTGAAGGCTGAGTTCCTCGGTAAACAAAGCAGCGGCGTGCAAGGGCTGATGCACATCGCCTACTATGTGCAACAGCCAAACGAGAGCGTATGATCGCTGATCATCGGTATTGCCGGCGGTTTTCGCGATGTCCGTAGCGAAGGCTCTGATCTGGGTGGCCGCGTTTATCGGGATCCGGATCAGCCAGTTTGCTGCCGTCCACGGAGAACGCAATGTCCTTGTAGTGCCAGTAGCCGTGGATCAGCAGGTCGGAATAGCATTTGTTGTCGCCTGCGCCGGGATTGGTCGCTTTGTCTCCTTTGCTCGCATCCTGGTAGGCCTTCCTGAGCTTGATGTCGTCTGCCCAGACGGACGCACGGATGAATGTATAACGATCGATATCCTCGCGGGTGCCGTCCGGCCTCTTGGGCACTGCCGCGACCCATTCCTGATAGTCGGGATTTAACCGAATGAGCCTTGTTGCCTCCGCTTTCGCCTCGGGCGTCAGTTGCTCCCATGCCATCGCAGCGACACGCATGTGACCGCCATCCCACCAGGCGTTTGCCGAGGTCACCGAAAGCGCCAGGCCCATCAGGGCGCCTAGAATGCTTCTCATCATCATCATCATACCCCTCCACACGCGATTGATCCTATCGCCATCGGTCACTGGATGCATCTGCGCAGTGATGTAGACGCACGACGCAACAGGCGGTCTCGTCTGGTTTGATCTGGCGCGGAGGCGCCGAAGGGCTACATCGACCCGGCCGCGACGCCGGAACTCACCCAGAATGTCGAGGCACTCAGCGGCGGGCTGATCGGTCTCGTGACCTTCGCCTGGTGGCTTAAGGCCAATTGGCGAAGATCGTGATCGGGCCGGAGACACGCGCGATGCTGAATAACATCCTGGATGCTCTCGGTATCAAGGGCTCCATCCTTGTTGCGGGACTTGCTGGTGGCCTCCTGCGCGCTGACTCGCCGACGCTTCACGTTTCCTGGAGATGGTGGCCTTGCCGATCTGCGACGCGCAGGCGGCCGGCTACCTGACCGTTCCGTTGCTTCAATACGTGAAGTCGGCCGGGCTACTGCTCCCGCCGGAAGAAATCGCCTGCGCCCATGCCGCCGCCTTCCTGATTGGCGACTGCGCAATGTGGATCCCCGTCGTGCTCGGTCACGGTGTGACGGTGCCCCACGTCAACAACAATCTCCAATCCGCTGAAATCCTATTCAACCGATGGCCGGGCAAGGGTTGCGCCAAGCACCGTGCGGCCCGCCAGGCGGTCCCCAGCGCCATGGATTGCGCGCACGACCAGATGCTGTTGGAGAAGGCTTGCAAAGCGTCCTCTGGGACCGAGAAGGAAGCTGACATCCTGTTCGACTAGACGAAAATCCACCCTGCCACGACGACTATCAAGGCCACAACGGCGGCAGTGAGTAGCACTCGCTCCCAGGGCTTGGCGCGCGGCTCATTTTCAGGTGGGTTCTTGTCCCAGCCGGAGACCATCGTCACGATGCTTTGCGCTCTGCGAGCCGCCGCCGCAGTTGTTGGATAGCTGCCGACGCGCCCAAGAGTGCTTTGGCCGGATCGACTTCAAGCTCAATCGCGGGGAAAGTGTCTTCCTCTATGAGTTGAAGCAGGTCTTCGACCGTGGCCCGCGCCCGCTCAAGCAGGCGGCGCAACTCGTCCATCGACAGCTTATCGACTTCGTTTGCAGCCCGGATCAGCTCCGTCGAGAACTCGGTGACGCGGCCCTGCAGATCGTCGTCGCTCATCTCCGAACCCGTCTCATGGCGCGCATGATGGCAAGGTTCGCCTCAAGCATGGCGTTCTCCTCCAGTGCCCGCCGCTGCGCCCACAGCAGCGTCTTGGCCGCGTGCTCGGTCTCCCCGAAATTCCAGCCGGCCTGCTGCATGCGGTCGAACACGGCCCGCATCTCGTCTTCCATCGCCTGCTGGCAGTCGATGTCCCGGTCTGGGTATGCTTGCGGGCGTTTCGGTGGGGCGATGCGGCTTGTCATCGCGTCAGAATGTCAGCAGCCTTTGCGCTATGCAACATTACTCCATCTCCGGCACGTTGCCGTGCTGAAACAGCACTGTCGGCAGGCCGTATTCGCCAAGCGCCGGATTCGCCTCTCGGGACCAGGCGATTACGCCGACATATTTCAAGGCAAGCGCCTTGGCCGTGCGGATCGCCCGCTCTTCGCTCTGCTGCTCGGCCGGCCTGAACACCGCTTGCAAATCCCCGGCCTCGTTTGGATCGAACGCCGCCACGACAACCAGCTTCGGCATCTTGCTTTGCGGGAGTAGGGTTTCGGGCATCTGTCAGGCTCCGCGACGCATGCGCTCGCCTTCGTCGCGGTGGTCGCCGCAAACCCACAGGGTGCCGTAGCGTGTCTCGTAGCCGAAGCACCCCCATTCCGGGCACCCTTGATGTTCGCACCAATGGATGAACAGCCCGGCCGGCGTCGAGGGAGGCTCTGGCAAGGCGATGGGCGGTTCAACGTTCATCATAGAAGAGCCGGTTGCAGCGGCGGCGTCATGTCGTCCAACTTCGGCGGCGGCGGAACCTGTTTCAGCATATGGTCGGGCAGCGGACGTTGTAGCGCCTTTGCCTCTTCCCAAGGGGCCGTTAGCCAGGTCTCGATCTCGTCCTCCGTCGTCAGGATCACCGGCATCGCCTTCTGATGGATGGGCCCGACGACACCGTTCGGCTCGATCGTCAGGAAGCCGTAGAGGTCAAGGGTGGTCAGCCCTTCCTTGATCTTGCGGACGCTGGTCCAGCCGGGAACCCACGCGCCGGCGAAGAACATCAACGGCCTGCTGTCGTCTCCGGCGAACCAGGCATAGGGGGTGTTCTCGCCTTCGACTTTGCCGCCGGGATTGGGTTCCGCGAAACTCGTAATCGGCACGACGCATCGGTTCGGAACGCCAAGCCAGCGCAACCAATGTTTGCTGGTAGTGTTGCGGATGTTCGTCGTGCCCTTGTCAGGCTCCATTTTCAGCAATTCGGCAAATGCGGCTTTGTCGATGTCTTTGCCCTTCTTCCGCAGTTTGTCGGCGCGTGTGCCTGCGGCTTTCATAAGGGCCTGTGATGACGACGGCATACCCCAACGCATCCTCACCAGCTCGCGCTGGCCGTTGAGGCCATTGCGCACCACGGGGCCGAACCGGTCGGGATAAACATCGATCGACTGTTCAAGGTTGCCGGACAGATCGCGCCATACGCGGACCAGGTCAATGATCGCCTGCTGCGTCGTCGTGATGTTGTAGAGGTTGCACATGCGGCTTTCCCGGTAGGCTTCCAGTGAGGGCAGGATGGCACGGCGGGGCTAGAAGGTGAACTGCTTCTGCCTCGCCAGCGGTGGCGCAGCATTGGGTCTCCCGACAGTCTGCGCCGGCTGCAAGGCATCAACCTGCTCCTGCAAATCCTTGTTGAGCAGCATCATTGCCTTCAGCGCCTTCATGATGTCCCCGTCGTGGGCATCGACGAAGCGATCGGCAGCAGCTTGCAGAGCGTCTTCCTGCCGGCGGTTCAGGCGTTCGATCTTGGCCATAGCCCCGCGCCTTTAGTGTCGAAGCTCAGATGCTTCGATGAGGGTCTCGATCACGTCGTGAAGATGCTCCCGCGGAGCTTCCAGTGATTGGCGACGATGTTGTGCCGACGTCACGCTGTGGAAAGCGATGGTTACGGGATCGATCAGGTCGCGAACTCTGAACGGATTTTCGATCTGGCCCGCTATGATCCCGGCATAGATGCTTAAGCGACGATCCTCATCCGTGGACCACTTTCGCGGATCCGTCTCGGCGATTTTCCGGAGCGCATTGACTGCCGTCGGTCGATCGGCCAATTGCGCCTCGGGATCGACAATGATTTCGAGGTCAGCAGATTGGGGTTTGCAGTCTTCGTCCCACCCCGCGCAGGCCGCTTCAAGAGCGGCCGTGTCCGCGCGGTCCCAGACAGCAGCGGCTGCCAGGTGCGCATTGGTGATATCGCGGTTTCGAAAGCCTCCGATGTCCCAGGCTTCCCGGCGGAACCGGCCTTCGGCAGCCGCGGCAGGTTTAACTCTGGCATCTCGAAACACCTGCATCGCCGCTGCAACGCCGCGCTGAAGCTCTTCTGGCGTGGCGCGCGGTATCGATATCTTGATTGGTTGCATGATGGAGCACTCCTTACAAATTCACGCTAAAGGCCTCAGTCCCAGGCTGCCGTCGAGCAGAACGGCCGGGAGGGCGATATTTTCAGAAGGTCTCCGAACAGACCGAGATCCTCGACGGGCAACGGCTTGGGTTGGGAGTTCATGTCGAAAAGCTGACGCTGATCGCTGTCTCGACGCTCGTAAAATCCCGGTGCCCGCCGTCTTAGATATTCCTCTGGGAGCGATTGCCAGTTGTCGTAGGCGATCTGCAGAATAGGCCTGATGCGCTCCCGGTAAATGTGCAACTCATCCTCATCCAGAATATCGTGAGCCTGGAATAGTCTGAACTCGTCGTCTTCCAAGCCGGCGGCGGCGCTGTTGGCGAGCTTCTGCGCGATCGGGTCTTCCAATCGGCCTGCCGCGAATAGCCCGTTCGAGACCAGGTCGCAAAGTGTGAACACGAGGTGAGGTTCTTCCATCTCGGTGGCTTTGATGAGCGCCTCGACGGCGACGGCCAACGACCATAGCAGCTTGTCTGATGCCTCGCCTTTCATCTGAGCGAATTGGATGTCGCCGGCCGTGTTAGCGATCTTGCAGACGTAGTGCGCCATGCAATATTCATCCGCGCCCTCAGCTACCATGTCGGTCCAATCCGACACGTCTTGCTGATCCTGATCTGTCCAAAGGCGCGGCGAGCGCTTCGCTATATCGCGCAGCTTTTCGATCGCCGCAGCCTTGTCGGCCGCCCGCGGGTCCCAAGGCGGCACTTTCCCACGGGGGATCAGGGGAATTACTTCGCCCATGGCCGTGCCTCTAAGCGGCTGTTCTCAGCCGGCGGTAGACCTTCTTCCAGTCTTTCGACTTTTCGAACCGCGCTTTCAGGACGGGCATTATCTTCTCCTCGTAAAGCTCGCGCTCGCTGAGAGTAAGCTGGTCATCGGTGCGATGCAGCAGCATCTGAGCGACAACGTCTTCTAGGCGCTCGCCGCCGAAATAGCCTTCGTCGATCATGTCCTCGATCAGTTGGGGAACGGCCGCATCGAACTCCGATTGGTCCTCACTGCCGTAGAGGTTGGTCAGTTCCTGTGCGACACCACGGCCGAAATTGTCCAGCAGCTTCGCGCCGAGTTCTGGCGTCGGGGCCATGTTCCAGATGAAGTTGCCGACAAGCATTTTCAGCGAAGTCACCATCGTTTCCGGGTTACGCTGCGCCTGCGAGAGCGCGTCTGATAGGGCCATCGTTAGGTGCTGGGCGGCCTCAAGATCGACGTCCTCATGAGAATGGGCCGCGGCCCAGGCGCGGGCGTTTGCCAAATTCACTTCTTTGGTCAAGGCTGCCATGGTCTTACTCACGGAAAATTCGACCGGATGTCCATAGTGAACGAAATAGGAACAAAAGAGTCAAGAGGCGATTGACTCGCGCAGGAAAGGGTTCCTAAATCGACGAATGAAGACAACAGTCGACGACGCGAAAGCTCCAGTTCCATGCCTGCCCAACTCGACCGCGCCGTCGTTTCCGCGTTGCAGGAGCGCATTCGGAGCCTTGAGGGTGGCAGGAATCACGAGCGAAGCGTGCTGCCATTCGGTGTCCGCGAGATTGACAGCCGATTGCCCGGCGGCGGGTTTGCGCTCGGCGCGCTGCACGAAGTCGCGGGCGGCGGGAATGGTGCTGTCGACGGAGCAGCGGCGGCGCTGTTTGCAGCTGGCATTGCTGCGCGGACCGCTGGCAAGGTGCTGTGGTGCGTCTCGCGGCAGGACTTGTTCGCGCCGGCACTTGCCCAGGCCGGCCTTGCTCCTGACCGGGTGATCTACGTCGAGGCCGGCGACGACAAGTCTGTGCTTGCCTGTTTCGAGGAAGGGCTTCGGCATGTCGGGCTTGGGGCCGTGGTTGCCGAGGTTGCGCGGTTGCCAATGACGGCTTCGCGACGCCTGCAACTGGCTGCCGAGACATCTGGCGGGATCGGCATCGCCATTCGCCGCTGGCGTCGCCAGGCGGACGCCACCGATTTCGGCCAGCCGACCGCATCGGCAACACGATGGCGGGTCTCCGTGATGCCGTCCCGGCCATTGCCGGTGCCAGGTATCGGGCGCGCCCGCTGGCAACTTGAACTGATCCGCTGTCGCGGGGGCGAAAGCGCGGACTTCGAAGTGGAGGCATGCGATGCCAAGGGTCGTCTCGCTGTTCCTGCCACAGTGGTCAACCGATCGTCTGAGAAGGAGATCGGACGCCGCATCATTGCCGCCTGACCGGCCGCTGGTGCTGGTTGGCCGTGATGGCCAAAGGCGGGTCGTGCTCGCCGCCGACCTAAATGCGCAGTCGGCGGGATTGCGGGTCGGCATGCCAGCGACCAAGGCACAGGCGCTGGTTCCCGGACTGATCGTTCAGGATGCGAGGCCGGACGAAGATGCCGCGGCCCTGGAGCGGCTGGCTCTATGGGCTTTGCGCCGATATTCGCCGATCGTCGCTGTCGACCTTCCCGACGGCCTGGTGATCGACATCACTGGAGCCGATCATTTGCATGGCGGGGAGCGGCCGTTGCTGGTCGACCTGACGACGCGTCTTGGTAGCGCCGGCATATCGGCACGCGCCGCCGCCGCCGATAGCTGGGGTGCTGCCCATGCTGTTGCCCGATATGTGAAGCGAGCCACAACTATTGTGCCCACCGCGGGAAGCGCGGACATCGTCAGGGACTTGCCGTTGCAAGCACTGCGGCTCTCCAGTGGTGTAGTGGACGGCCTGCGTGTGCTCGGCTTCGAACGGGTCGGCGATCTGATAGCGCAGCCAAGGGCGCCATTGACACTGCGCTTCGGGCCGGAACTCGGCCGAAGGCTTGATCAGGCTTTGTGCGTTCTAAGCGAGCCTATCGACCCTATCCGGCCGGCTGAAGTGGTCGAGGTCCGGCGCAGCTTTGGCGAGCCGATTGCCGCCGCCGAGACTATCGCAAAATACATCGGCAAGCTGGTGACCAGCCTGTGCAGCGAACTGGAGGACAAGGGGCTCGGCGCGAAGCGGCTCGATCTGCTGATGCATCGCGTCGACAACACCGTCGAAGCCGTTCGCGTCAGCACAGCATTGCCGGTGCGGGATGCCAAGCGGCTGAGCAGGCTGCTGCGCGACAAGATCGAGAAGATCGATCCCGGCTTCGGCATCGAGCTTATGCGGCTGGCAGCATCGTGGGCAGAGCCATTGTTGCCGAAACAGACGCTTTCCTCGCTGATCGAACAACCGGAAGCCGACATCTCCGACCTGATCGACACTCTGGGTAACCGCGTCGGCACCGATCAGCTCTATCGTTTCTCGCCGGTCGCCAGCGATGTGCCCGAACGTTCTGTGCAACGCATCGCTGCCACCGCGCCGGCTGCCGGCGACGCCTGGCCCGACCACTGGCCGCGCCCGGCTCGCCTTCTCTCGGCGCCGGAGCCGATCGATGCCGTTGCGCTGCTGCCGGATCATCCGCCCGCAAGCTTCACCTGGCGCGGTATCCGCCGCAGAGTTAGGCGGGCCGACGGCCCTGAGCGTGTGTTTGGCGAGTGGTGGAAGTGCGACGCCGAACTTGCCGCCGTGCGGGACTATTTCCAGGTCGAGGACGATGCCGGCGAGCGCTTCTGGATCTATCGCGCCGGCGATGGCGAGAACCTTTCCACCGGCTCGCATCGCTGGTTCCTGCATGGCATCTTCGCATGACCGGTTATGTCGAACTGCAATGCACATCGCATTTTTCCTTCCTGCGCGGCGCCAGCTCATGCGAGGAACTGTTTGCCCAGGCGGCGGTGTTGGATATGCCGGCGCTTGGCATCGTCGATCGCAACAGCCTTGCCGGCATCGTCCGGGCACATGAGGCGGCAAAGACCACTGGCGTCAGGCTGATCGTTGGTTGCCGGGTCGATCTCGTCGAAGCTATTTCAATCCTCGTCTACCCCACCGAGCGGGTGGCCTATTCGCGGCTTTGCCGGCTCCTCTCGCTCGGCAAGAAGCGGGGCGGCAAGGCCAAGTGTGTGCTCACCTGGGATGATCTGGCCGCTTATGCGGAGGGGCTGATAGCAGTCTTCCTGCCCGATCAGCCCGATGACGATTGTTCACGTTGGCTGCGGCGTTTGCGAGAGGTGTTTGCGGATCGCGCCTACATGGCGCTCACTCTGCGCCGCCGGCCCAACGATCAGTTGCGGCTGCATGACCTGTCCGACCTGGCCGCTTCGGCGAAAGTGCCCACGGTGGTCACCAACGACGTGCTGTTCCATGTCCCCGAACGCCGCATGCTCCAGGACGTCGTTACCTGCATCCGCCACAACTGCACGATCGACAATGCCGGGTTCCGCCGTGAGCGCCATGCGGACCGTTATCTCAAGCCACCAGCAGAGATGGCGCGGCTGTTTGCCCGCTATCCCGAGGCGGCCGCCCGAACCGTCGAGATCGCCGATCGCTGCCGGTTCTCGCTTGATGAACTCGCCTATCAATATCCAGAAGAACGCGACGACCCGGCGCTCAAGCCGCAGCAGACGCTGGAGAAGCTGACCTGGGAAGGCGCTTCGGATCGGTATCCGCAGGGCGTGCCCGACACGGTCGTAGGGACGCTGAACCATGAGCTTGGTCTGATCGACCGGCTCGGCTACGCGCCCTACTTCCTGACCGTCAATTCCATCGTTCGGTTTGCCCGCTCGAAGGACATCCTGTGCCAGGGCCGCGGCTCGGCCGCCAACTCGGCGGTCTGTTATGTGCTGGGCATCACCTCGATCGATCCTGAGATGAACGATCTGCTGTTCGAACGCTTTGTCAGCGAGGAGCGGCGCGAACCACCGGACATCGATGTCGACTTCGAACACGAGCGGCGCGAGATCGTCATGCAATGGGTGTTCGACACCTATGGCCGCGATCACGCGGCACTATGCTCCACAGTGATCCGCTATCGCTCCAAGGGCGCGCTACGCGACGTCGGCAAGGCACTCGGCCTGACCGAAGATCTGATCAAGATGCTATCGTCGCAGGTCTGGGGCTGGTCGGAGGAAGGCGTCGAACCGAAACATGTCGAGGAACTGAACCTCAACCTCAGCGACCGTCGGCTGCGGCTGGCGCTCGATCTTGCCCGACAGCTCATGGGAGCGCCACGACACCTGTCGCAGCATCCCGGCGGCTTCGTGCTGACCAATGACCGGCTTGACGATCTGGTGCCGATCGAACCGGCGGCCATGAAGGAACGGCAGGTGATCGAATGGGACAAGGACGACATCGACGCGCTTCGCTTCATGAAGGTCGATTGCCTGGCGCTCGGCATGCTCTCTTGCATGAAGCGCGCCTTCAACCTGCTCGCCGAGCACAAGGGCGTCCAACACGACCTGTCGACTATCCCCAACGAGGACGGCCCGACCTATGCAATGATCCGCAAGGCGGACACCCTCGGCGTCTTCCAGATCGAAAGCCGGGCGCAGATGTCGATGCTGCCGCGCATGAAACCCCGCAGCTTCTACGATCTGGTCATCGAAGTAGCCATCGTGCGGCCGGGACCGATCCAGGGCGACATGGTTCATCCCTACCTGCGGCGCCGCGAAGGCAAGGAGCGCGTCCACTATCCCAAGCCCGAACTGGAGAAGGTGCTGGGCAAGACGTTAGGCGTCCCACTGTTCCAGGAACAGGCTATGCGGGTTGCCATCGAATGTGCCGGTTTCACAGCCGGGCAGGCTGATCAGCTTCGGCGAGCCATGGCGACGTTCAAGCACACAGGCGGCGTCAGCAAGTTCGGCGAGAAGCTGATCAAGGGCATGGTGGCCAACGGCTACGAGCGGGAGTTCGCAGAAAGGACGTTCCGACAGCTTGAGGGATTTGGCAGCTACGGCTTCCCGGAAAGCCATGCCGCGTCCTTCGCGCTGATCGCCTATGCCTCGTCATGGATGAAGTGCCATCACCCAGAGGTGTTCTGCACAGCGTTGCTCAATGCCCAGCCGATGGGCTTCTATGCGCCAGCGCAGATCGTTCGCGATGCGAGAGACCATCGTGTTGAGGTGCGGCCAGTCTGCATCAATGCCTCGCGCTGGGACTGCACGCTTGAGGCTATGGCGGACGAAGCCTTTGCGGTCAGGCTGGGCATGCGTATGGTGCGAGGCCTGTCTAATGCCAATGCCGCAACCCTGCTGGCGGCACGTTCCGATCAACCCTTCGCATCGGTCGACGATCTATGGCGCCGCGCCGGGGTGCCGATCGCAGCCCTTGTGCAACTCGCCGAAGCCGATGCATTCCTGGAAGCCCTCGGCGTCTCACGTCGCGAGGCGCTATGGCAGATCAAGGGCCTTCGCGACGAACCCCTGCCGCTGTTTGCCACTGCAGCCCGGCGACAGGACGAGCAAATACACGAACTCGTCGAGCCGGCTGTGTCGCTGCGACCAATGACGGCCGGCAGCGAGGTCGTCGAGGACTATGGCCATGTCGGGCTGACCCTGCGAGCCCATCCAATGTCATTCCTGCGAGGTGATCTCCGCCGCCGTTGCATCGCCACTTGCAGCGAGGCGATGAACGCTCGTGACCGCCAATGGCTGGAAGCGGCCGGGCTCGTTCTGGTGCGTCAGCGGCCAGGCTCGGCCAAGGGAGTGATGTTCATCACCATCGAGGACGAAACCGGCATCGCCAACTTGGTCATCTGGCCGAAACTGTTCGAACGCCAGCGCCGCATCATCCTGTCCGCCAGCATGTTCTCAGTTCGTGGCCGTATCCAGCGCGAAGGCGAAGTGGTGCATCTCGTTGCGCATCAACTCACGGACCTGTCCGCCGAACTTGCCAGCGTTGGCAGTCGCGACGCGGCTTTCCCGCTGCCGCACGGCCGCGGCGATGAGTTCCATCACGGTAGCCCAGGCCCCGATCCACGCACGCTGCCGTCGAAAGGGCCTAAAGCCCGCGACATCTACATCCCCGATCTCCAGATCGCCATGATCAAGGTGAAGCCGAGGGATTTTCGGTGAGGCAATGACTATGCGACGGAGAAATCTGCGCGTGTGAGGCTTAAGCCGACCGATCTGAGCAAACTGAATCCCCCCATCGCCGCAGAGGCCGTCGGCAGCTCATGGACGCGATTCTCGCGATCGATGGGCTAACTATGAGGGTCGCCGATCAAGGATCGGATGATGCCGGCGACGATGGGAGATAACGACTTTGGAACTGTGCTGTGACTAAATGAGCGTGTGCGAACACAAAACGACATTGATTTCAAACGTATCGCCGCGTCAGCAGGCTTTGCCGTGGCGCGCGGTGATGCGTTCGCGCGGGCGCCCGGCTTCGCCCCTGCACGGCGACGCGCATGATCGAATGGATCATCGGCGCGGTGCTCGTTGCTGGTGGCCTATTCGGCACCAGCAGGTCGAAGCGACAGCCGACTAGCCCCTCGGCGTCAAGCCTCCGCGACGATTTCCCTGCAAAGGTCACGCAGTGGCGTGCTGACTGGGAACCGATGCTCGATCGATCGCGCTGGATTCCAAAGAGCATGGCGTCGCGCATCGTCGCGTGTTTTCCGCCACCTAAGCGATCCGCCCTCTTTTCTCCATTTAACGGAGGCGACCACTTCGAACAGGAGCTGCTCGCCGAATTCGCAACCCACAACGTTGCCTATCTTGCGCGGCAGAAGGAGCGGCTGAAGCCATTCTTCGACACGGTGGAGAAGGACCCGCTGACCGACGATCAGATGGACGGGTGTATCTGCATGGACGATGCGGTGCAGATCGTGGCCGCAGCCGGTTCGGGCAAAACCTCGACGATGGTGGCCCGAGTCGGCTACGCACTTCACGAACATCTGGCGAGGCCTGAGCAGATATTGGTTCTCGCCTTCAACCGCGCCGTCGCCCAGGAGCTTCAGTCGCGGATCAAGGCCCGGCTGGCGGACTTCGACGGCCTCGATGCTGTCACTGTCAAGACGTTCAACGCCTTTGGCCTAGGTGTGATAGGCAAGGCGACAGGGCGTAAGCCTTCGCTGGCGGAGTGGGCCGAGCCTGGCCGCGATGTTGCGATGATCGTCGAGATCATCGACGATTTGCGAACAAGCGATGACAAGTTCCGGCACGACTGGGATCTATTCCGCACCGTTTTCGGTCGGGACATCGGTTCGTGGAGCGAACCAGCCCAGGCCAACGCCTATCGCGACGGTCGGCGGGGTATCCTCACTGCCAATGGCGAGATCGTCAAAAGCGAAGAGGAGCGGATGATTGCGGACTGGCTGTTCTACTACGGCGTCCGCTACCAGTATGAGCGACCCTATGAGTATGATACCGCCACCGAGCATCATCGGCAGTATCGTCCCGACTTTTTCTACCCGGAGATCGAGCTTTATCATGAACATTTTGCGCTAAACGAGCGGGGACAGGCGCCCGCGCATTTTGGCGGCGACTATCTCAGCGGGGTCCGATGGAAGCGCGGGCTGCATGTAGAAAAAGGCACGCGGCTCTTTCAAACTACCTCGCACGAAATCAGGAGCGCTCGTGGGTTCGAGATGCTCGCCGAGGAACTGAAGCGCAGCGGGATCGCGCTAAAATACAACGCCGACCGTGAGACCAAGGGCGAGCGGCCTGTCACCACCGAGCAGCTTGCCGCGACGATCCGCATTTTCCAGCAGCACGTCAAAAGCAATGGCCTCACTTTCCAGCAACTCCGGGATGCCGCGGCGAAGGATCCGCGGGGCCATGCGGACCGCATGACCCGGTTCCTGGCGCTCTTCGAGCGAATCGCGAATGAGTGGGAACGCCGGCTGCGTGAGGCCGACTGCATCGATTTCGATGACATGCTGCTAATGGCGATCGACCATATAGAGAGCGGCCGTTTCGTCAGCCCCTATCTTATGGTGCTGGCCGACGAATTTCAGGATACGTCGCAGGCGAAGGTGCGCCTTCTGAAAGCCTTGCTAAAGAACGCTGGGGAAGAGGCGCATCTGTGTGTCGTCGGCGATGATTGGCAGGGCATCAACCGGTTCGCCGGTGCCGACATCTCCGTGATGACAGAGTTCGAGAAGGTTTTCGATCATTCGACCAGACTGATGTTGAACACGACCTTCCGCTGTCCTACGGGGCTATGCGAGGCCTCGAGCGCCTTCGTTCAGACCAATCCCCGACAGATCAAAAAGTCGGTCAAGACGATCAGCTCCTATTCGAAGAAGGCGCTTCACGCCTTCGCCGCCGAGACCCAGGCTCTCGCGCTGGAACGCCTCGAGCAGGATCTCGAGAGGATGTATGATTACGCGCGGAACGGGAGGCTGAGTTCGGATGCCGGCCACCGCATCAGCGTCATGATGCTCGGCCGCTACAATAGTGATGAACCTATGGGGTGGCGGCGCTGGCGACAACGCTTCGGTGAGCGTCTCGACATTGAGTATCGCACGGTCCATTCCTCCAAGGGCTTGGAAGCCGACTACGTGATGTTGTTGAATGTCGTTGAGGGCATGATGGGATTTCCGAGCCAGATCACCGACGACCCAGTCATTCAGATCGCAATGCCCGAGCCCGACCCGTATCCTCTGGCGGAGGAGCGGCGGCTCTTCTACGTCGCGCTCACCCGAGCACGTCGCCAAGTGCGTATCTACACCCAGGCCGATTCGCCCTCCCGCTTCCTGACCGAACTGGCGCGGATGGGTGGGGTGGAGGTCGAAACAGCGGGTGGCATCCTGACGCCATGCCCGAAATGCGGCGAGGGCACCATGAGACGGCACGACGGGCAATATGGAGCGTTTGAGGCATGCAGCATGCATCCTCGTTGCGATTTCAAACGCAATATCTCCGAGGTCGGCCCTAACCCGGCGCCACCATCCAATCGCGTCAGGATCAACAGACCGATCTCAGCCGGCGATACCTGTCCCACTTGCGGCGAAGGATCGATGGTCGTTCGCTCGGGGGGAGCATATCAACCGTTCCTGGCTTGCTCGGGTTACCCCGCCTGCAAAACCACTGCTTCACTGACCGTAGCGACTGAAGGCCAAGCGACATGGGGGCAGACTTCGTCAGGGTAATTGCCTAGAGCTCTGTCGCTCGGACAAGCTGTGGCTGTTGCGAACGAACCAGAAACACTGCTCCATGGCGGCATGAACGTCGTGCTTCCTGATTCGTCTTTCCAGCCGGCCTATTTGGCCGCCCTCAACGAGGGCCAGCGGGCTGCCGTCGAGCATGGCGGCGGAACGATTGCCGGGCCGCTGTTGATCATTGCCGGCGCCGGGTCGGGTAAGACGAACACGCTCGCCCACCGTGTCGCGCACCTGATCGTCAAGGGCGCAGATCCGCGCCGTATCCTGCTAATGACCTTCTCGCGGCGCGCCGCCGCAGAGATGACGCGGCGTGTCGAGCGGATCGCCGGCGAGGTGCTGGGCGACAAGTCCTCCGTTCTCACCGATGGATTGAACTGGGCCGGCACCTTCCACGCTGTCGGGGCCAAGCTGTTGCGCGATTGCGCGCTCGATATCGGGCTCGACCCGGCCTTTACCATCCACGACCGCGAGGATTCGGCCGACCTGATGAACCTCGTCCGGCACGAACTCGGCCTGTCCAGGACCGAAAGCCGGTTTCCGACCAAGGGGACCTGCCTCGCCATCTATTCGCGCGCCGTCAACGCCCAGAAGCCGCTCGACGAGGTTCTGGCCAAAGCGTTTCCATGGTGCCGCGACTGGAACGACGAGTTGAAGCGGTTATTCGCCGTCTATGTCGAGGCCAAGCAGGCTGAGAACGTGCTCGATTACGACGATTTGCTGCTCTATTGGGCCGAGATGGCGGCCGAGCCCGCGCTGGCCGAACGGCTCGGCCGCCGCTTTGACCATATCCTGGTCGACGAATATCAGGACACCAACCGGCTGCAGGCGTCTATCCTGCTCGCCCTGAAGCCCGACGGCGCCGGCCTGACGGTGGTCGGCGACGACGCCCAGTCGATCTATTCCTTCCGCGCGGCGGAGGTTCGCAACATCCTCGACTTCCCCGCCCAGTTTGCGGCTCCCGCCGAGATCGTCACGCTGGACCGCAACTACCGCTCGACCGACGCCATTCTCGCCGCCGCCAACGCGGTGATCGGCGAAGCGGCCGAGCGCTACACCAAAAACCTCTGGACCGAGCGCAGATCGGCCGAGAAGCCGGTTCTGGTCACGGTGCGCGACGAGGCGGACCAGGCGAACTATGTCTGCGACCGGGTGCTGGCCGAGCGCGAGGCCGGAACCGTCTTGAAGTCACAGGCCGTGCTGTTCCGCGCCTCCCACCACAGCGGCCCGCTGGAGATCGAGCTTACCCGCCGCAACATCCCTTTCGTCAAATTCGGTGGCCTGAAATTCCTCGATGCGGCCCACGTCAAGGACGTGCTGGCGGTCCTGCGTTTCGCCGAGAACCCGCGCGACCGCGTTGCCGGTTTTCGCGTGCTCCAGCTTCTGCCCGGCGTCGGTCCGTCGACAGCCGCGGCAATCATCGAGGCCATGGCCACGTCGCTGGACGCCGTGCTCGGCCTGTCGGCGTTTCGTGTGCCGCAGCGAACCGAAATTGATTGGCCCGCCTTCGTCGACCTGTTTGCCGGCTTGCGCTCGAAGTCAGCGTGGCCGGCCGATCTTGAACGGGTGCGGCTCTGGTATGAGCCGCATCTGGCGCGCATTCACGAGGACGCCACGATCCGCCGCGCCGATCTGCTGCAGCTTGAACAGATTGCGACGGGCTATCCGTCACGCCAAAAATTCCTCACCGATCTTACGCTCGATCCGCCGGAGGCGACCAGCGACCGCGTCGGCCCGCCGCATCTCGACGAGGATTTTTTGATCCTCTCCACCATCCATTCGGCAAAAGGCCAGGAGTGGAAGAACGTCTTCGTGCTCAACACTGTCGATGGATGCATCCCAATCGACCTCGCCGTCGGCGAGCGCGATGATATCGAGGAGGAGCGCCGTCTGCTTTATGTAGCAATGACGCGAGCCAGGGATTCGCTTCACCTGATCACGCCGCAACGTTTCTACACGAGCGGCCAGGCGTCTCGCGGGGACCGCCACGTCTACGCCTCGCGCACGCGCTTCATTCCCGATCACATCCTCGGTGACTTCGAACGGGTCGGGTGGTCAATTCCAACCAACGATGCAAACTCAGCCAACAAGCCGATCGTGCCAGTTGATCTCCGGAGCCGCATGCGCGGCATGTGGAAATGAAGCTGCGATCGATCAACGACGTAGGTTGCCGCAACAGCGTGCGTCGCTAAGCTGACGCTGACCGCAAGGGCCGTGGCCAAAAGAGGCGACCACGCCACGCCTGAGCGCGGCAGCCTAGAAGAGCGCGAAATCGCCGATCCGTCCTTCACATGCCGGCGGAGTTCGGAAACCTCGATACGGCCGTTTCCATTGGCGTCGGCGTTCGCGCGATCGGCGCCTATCGCCTGCGACAGCGCATAGGTGAACAACCCACCGCCAAGGCTAGAGTCTGTTATGAAGCTGCGGCAAGAGCCGCGACTTGCTTGATCATGAGACAAGCGAAAGCGACGACATGTAGTCCTGCGAGAGTGTGGGGATATCGTTCGTAATCTTTGACGAGCCTGCGGAATTTCGTGGCCCATGCGAAGGATCGCTCGACGACCCAGCGTCGTGGCAGGAGAACGAACCCTCGCTTTGCCTCGGGCAGTTTGACGACTTCAAGGGTGATGCCGTGCCGTTTGGCGGCCTGCGCGGCGCGTTCGCCGGTATAGCCCTGGTCGACCCAGGCGATCTGAACGCTGTCGCCGGTGACGGCCTGGACCGTCCTGGCGAGGGTTTCGACCTCGCCGCGATCCTCCGCGCTTGCCGGCGTGACGTGGAGTGCGAGCAGATGGCCGAGCGTGTCGACTGCCATGTGGAGCTTGGAGCCCTTCTTGCGCTTGGCCCCATCATAGCCGGCGCGCGCGCCGCTCTCGGGCGTGGATCGCAAGGTCCGGCTGTCGATGATTGCCGCACTCGGCTCGGCCGAGCGCCCCGCCGCAAGCCGCAATAGCGCGCGCAGATCGTCAACAAGCGCCTCGAAGCATCCCGCTGCCAGCCAGCGCTGCGTCTGCTGATACACTGCCGCCCAGGGCGGCAGATCATTCGGCATCCATCGCCACGGCGCGCCGGTCTTCACGATATAACGCAATCCATTGAACACCTCGCGAAGGCTGTGCTCACGCTGGCCAGCATCTTCCCGCTGCAGCGTCAGATACGGCGCAACCAGCGACCATTCTTCATCAGACACATCGGATGGATACAGCTTGCGGCAAGTGCTCATGCACAACCGTTTGAATCTTATCCATTCTTATGTCCATAACAAACTCTAGGCAGCTCTGCCGAAGGCTCACAGCCCTTGGAGACCGCAAGCATCGTAGTCAGACGAAATGGCGCTACGAATGATTTTTCAAGATCAATTTCCAGCAATTTGATAGTAGGAAATTGGATACAATCCATACACCCTATTTTATTACTTATGCCAATTTTATTATTATCTGAAAATTGAACTTAGAGCGCTCAGCCTAATCAAAGTAGCTATATCTAGCAGTATAAGACACTAACTTAATGCTAGAGGACAATCTACTTATGAGCAAGATCGCAGGGCGACCCTTCTCCAACACCAATCTCACCAGGTTCCTGGAGAAACGCATCCTGGAACTGAAGCCGAAAAAGTCACAGAGACAGATCGCGGGCGAGGCGGCATTCCTGTCGGCCAACCTGCTCTCGATGATCAAGACCGGCACCACGAGGCTGCCGCTCGATCGCGTGCCGGCCTTGGCAAGGTCCTTGGAATGCGATCCCGCGCGGCTGTTCATTCTGGCACTTGAACAGCAGGACAACGCCCTGGCGGCGGTTGTGCGGGAGATCTTCAGGATCCCCGTGTCCGCCAATGAGGCGGTGTGGATCGAAGAACTGCGCGACGCCTCCAACAATTCCGATCCGACGCTCACCACCAAGGCCCGACGTGCGATCAGGACGCTGTTTGGCAAATGAAGATCATCCGGAACCCCGATGCCTGTTACGTGGAACCGTTCGATCTGACGGAGAATGAGCGCGGCTGGATCGAATTCATCCGCCTCGCGTCGCGCGATACCGATCCCGGTCCGACGCTCGAACGCGTCCATCTGTTGAAGCAGATGTTTCGCAAATGAAAGACAAGTTCCCTGAAATGTGGCCGGTCGGCTTCGATCCGCGCTGGCATGGCAAATCGATCCCCAAGCGCGACTGGCATTTTCATCGGCAGTTGCTGGTGCGCTACGGCATCGTGCTGGCGGCAGGCGAGTTCGCGAGCATGATGAGGGACATCAAGCACGGCGCCGCCCTTCCGATCATGAAACTCGAACCGCGCAAGGTGATCTACTCTGTGCGGATCGAGCGGGTGCATGAGCGCGTCTATGTAGTCTCCGACGGGCGGCAGATCTTCACGGCGTGGCCGCCGAAGAAGAAACTGAACGAGATCCGACGGAAGATGACGGATCGATCGTGACGGGATGGGCGGTGCGCTTCAGAGCACCCGCATGTTGTCGTCTTAGGGGCCGGCTCGAGCCGATTTAGACAAGCGTGCTGTCGATGAGCTCTCCTATAGCGGTAGCCTCATGTATCACTCGATGCACAGCGTCAAGGTGATCGCAACCCTAGCTGGTATTCTTGACGCGGACCACGTGCTCCTCCAAGCAAACCGACAGGTCGACGCAAGGCGATAAAAGCTTTTCTGATCTCCGATCAAACTGTCATGGTGATGAGGAGAGCGGACTGGCACGACTTTTGCTTTGAATGAATTTGCCAGCCTATTTTGGCACAATGCAGGAAGACAGATCGGGCAAGACCGCCGGGACATGATCAGTGCGTCATGTCCCGGTCAGGTCATCGAAACCGGGCTCACCTCCACAATGTCGATTTATCGGCTGAATTCGTCAGGGGAGGAAAAGGTAACTGGGCAGTGCGCCGAGCACGCGCATTGACGGGTGGGTGTAGTGCAGACTGCAGTCAACTCCAATTATCCGCGGTCAAACGCGACCGCAGTAACGTTGCAGCGCGCCTCGAACAGGCAGCAGCGACCTGAAGTCGCGAAGCCGCTGTCGCAATTGCGCGCCGGCAATTCCCTCTTTTTCGAAGGAGATGACGGGGACAATGTCTATCATCTGGTGAAAGGAACCGTCGCTTTCTATCGCTTCATGTCCGAGGAGCATCGTGTGATATGCGGATTCGCTTTAGCCGGCGAAGTCTTCAACATGTCGCACAGAGGCAGATACCTCTGCTCGGCGGAAGCTTTGTCCGACTGCCTTTTTCGGCGGCGCAGCAGGACAGATATCGAGGCGAACCAGGTTCATGATCAAATGCACGAGAGATACGTGGCATGCTTGGAAAGCGAGCCGTGGACGGTGCAATTCCAAACCCTGCGTCGGCTGCATCTGATGGCGGACGAACGCGCCGCCAACTTCATACTGGAGATGGGCCGGCGCACGAATCCCGCTTAGACCAACGGCTCACGTGTGCGTCTTGAGATGTCCAGGGCCGATATCGCAAGTTATCTCGGGCTGACGGTGGAAACGGTTGTGCGATCTCTCAAGCGACTGGTCTCCATGGGTCTGCTGGTCGCCTATACGCCCCACGAATTCGGCATCAGTGACATCGCGACGATCCAAAGGCGCCTAGGTGCATCGCGTGACCGGTCTGGAAGCCGAGCTTATCAATAGTTCGCTTAGCCGACTTTCTTCTGAAGGCTCAAGCGGTCTCCCCCCGCCAACCTGGTAGCGGAGCTTGGCGACTTCTGCTTGCCCGCGTTTTGTCGCTCTCGTGCGACTTGGTTGATGATGAGCGGTTTGTGAAACCTGCTCATCTCAAATGGATGCCTCACCTATAGCGTTTACCACAGGGGAAAGTGTGTTCAAGACCATCAACCATCACTTGGTCATGGAAGACCGCAATTGCGCAGCTGGTAGCTCCAGCACATAGAGCCTCGATGTCATGAACGCGAAGATCGGCCGGCGTGGAGCCGGTTGCGTCTCTGGCTTGCCACTTGTCCGAAGTATGCGCTGACAAATATCAATCCTCCCGCTGTAAACTCTGTTCCATTGTATCAAATTTACTTGCGCTTGTGTCGCTAAGTGCCTGGCATCGCGACGTGATTGCCAAGTCGAACACCTATTGTATAGGTATCTGAAGTATAACTGTGCTGGACAACGCTTGACGGCTAACAAGCGGCCGTCCGCGGGTGACGTTTGACGATCGTTTTAGGGGCGGCCAGTGACAGATGTTCCAAACAACAGCACGACAACAGCAACGCTGGATATTTCGACCGTTTTCGGTCTGACTGCAGGCGGGAGCTATTCGGGGTTAAGAGGATTCGGAGATAGCGACTGGATCCGTGTGGCTCTTACCGCTGGGTCAACATATCGATTCTACGGATCGGAAGATCGCCCTTTCAACACCTTCAGGGGCGATTCCGTCATGGGTCTGTTCGACCCCGACGGCGTCACGCAGGTCGCATACGATAACAACAGCGGCGTAGGACAAAATCCCTATTTCGAGTTTACCGCCACAAAGACAGGCGATTATTTCATCGAGATGCGGTCCGCTGCACTGGAGGGAGCCGAATATTCCGTCTGGGTGACGGGTTTTTCGCCTCTGACTAACGTTTTTGCAGAAGAACCCGGTAACCAGACCGCCTCGATCGGCGACGCCCTCGTGGTGGGCGGCAGCGTAATCAATCTAGGCGTGCCGGGCGGCACCATCGGGATAGGAGCGCTTGGAGAGCAGGGTAACGACACACTGAATGGGAATGCAAATAATAATCTCTTGGCCGGCGGGCTTGGCAACGACAAACTGTATGGATTTGACGGAACTGACATTCTGTGGGGGGACGCTGGCCTTGACGAGTTACACGGCGGCGATGGCGCCGACGAACTGCGCGGTGGCGATGGTGAAGACATTCTCTCCGGCGGCCTGGGCGCCGATACGCTTTCCGGCGGCGCGGGAAAGGACCGTGCAACTCACCAGGATGCCACGGCTGGCGTCGTTGCGTTGTTGCTCAGCGCGGCAGGAAACGCAGGCGAAGCAAAGGGCGATAAATTTATCTCGATCGAGAATTTGACGGGTTCGAAATTCGCCGACGTGCTGAAGGGCACCAACAGCATAAACAGCCTCATCGGCGGGGACGGCGATGACACCGTGGTCGGCTTTGGCGGAGACGACCATCTCTTTGGCCAGAATGGCAACGACACCTTGAACGGTGGTGTCGGTGCCGACCACTTCTCCGGGGGCCTCGGGACCGACCGGGTTACCTATCAGGATGCCAGCGCCGGCGTGGTGATTGCGCTGCTCAGTCCGGCCGCCAACACCGGCGAGGCCGCCGGGGATCGCTTCGCCTCAATCGAGAGCATCACCGGTTCGAAATTCGACGACACGCTTGCCGGCAACAGCGCCATCAACACTCTCATCGGCGGCGGCGGCAACGACACCATTCTTGGCCTCAAGGGTGACGACATTCTGTTCGGCCAGGAAGGCGACGACATCCTGAACGGCGGCACTGGGCCAGACGGCCTTTTCGGCGGCAACAATCTGGACACAGCTTCCTACAGCACCGCACTGGCCGGAGTGGTCGCCAGTCTGACCAGGCCAGCTGCCAACAGCGGGGACGCGGCGGGTGACACCTATGCGTCGATCGAGAACCTGACGGGTTCGAGATTCGGCGACACTCTGACAGGCAATAGCCTTGTCAACGCATTGCTCGGCGGCGACGGCGAAGATACGCTGAACGGCCGGCTAGGCAACGACGTGATGAGCGGCAGCTCGGGAAAAGACACCTTCGTCTTCGACACGGCGCTTAGCGCAACCGGCAATGTCGACAGCGTCACCGACTTCCGCGCGGCTGACGACACGGTTTGTCTCGAGAACGCGGTCTTCACCACTTTGACAGCGAAGGGCACACTTGCCTTGGATGCCTTCCGGGCCAACACCACGGGGCTTGCAACCGATTCCAGCGACCGCATCATATACGAAACCGATACCGGTGAGCTCTATTACGACGCCAATGGCAGCGCGGCGGGCGGCGGCATAGTGTTCGCCGAACTGACGGTCGGGCTTTCGCTCACAAGTGCGGATTTCGTGGTCGTGTAGCATGGCTAAGGAAGTGGGTTCCACTCCGCCAACCGAAGTCGGGGTGGTGGTGACCGAACTCCTTATCCCGATGCCCGGAATTGGTTAGGCAAGACGTCGCGGGTCGAGAAGAGCATGTGCTTCCTCGAGCCGGCCAGTCAGATGATCGAGATGTTCTTGGATGAAACTCTTCTCATAAGTTGCCGGATCCTGTAGCAACCTCCGGGCTTCCTCGATTGCCTGATGCAATGTAGTCCAACCTCGATCCACTCCGTCATTGCCTGAGATGCGCACCCCAATTGCACGCGCATATCGTTCCCGTTCCCCTGCCGGCAGGATGTCCGGCGCCTCGCAATAGACCAGCCGTCTGGCTAACGTCCGCAAGCGCTGATCCGCAAACGATCCCGCCAGCTCGAAGCGCCTTATCCACTCAGATTTGTGAAATTCATCGATCAGCGCCTGGTCAGCCCGATTGTAGAAGCCGGCATAGATCTGATCCTCGACGTGCGCACTCTCGGGGAAAGGCGTGCGGCCAGCCAATGCGCCCCTGATCAGGCGTTGCCGCAAGCCAGCGTCGCTCCTCACCGACATTGCGCGCCGCACCAGCTCGTCCATGCCGAGCCTATAGCCGGGCGCCAAAGATCCGACGGTTTCGACCGGCATGAACAATGGACACGTATTCAGTCTTATTGAGGTCACAGGCCGGGGCGTCCCTGCGAACAGTTCGGTAAGTTCGTCATCGGACATGGTCGTAAGCACGGCAGGGTCGAACTGGAGATCAAATACGAACACCTCGCTCGCCTGGTCGGGATTTGCCGCCAGCGCTGTCACGAGGGTCGACGACTGGGCGCCGGGGCGAAGGCGGGACGCGACAAACACTTTCTCCTGCTTGACATAATTCGTGGCGGCCGCCTTTGTCCTGTAGGCTATCGCGGCCGCCCATACGTCCGGCGCTCGCTCCTTGATCAGTCGTATCAGGTGAACTGTGGCCCTGACGTCGGCAAGAGCGTCGTGCGCGTTGTCGTGAGCACAACCATTTGCAGGCGCCAGTCGATCCAGCTTGAACCTGACCTTGCCTTCCTCATCGAGCGGCCAGTTCAAAGCTTCGGGCCTATATAATCGTGTCGCCAGCACAAGCGTCAGCGCATCGAGACGGGAGTTGCCGCCGGTGTTGGTCAGATAGATCGGCAACAGCGACGAATAGAATGCCTGGCGCAGAAACTCCTCGTCGAACCGCAGCGAGTTGTAGCCGACCACCGTCGCGGGCGACCAGACAGACAGGACCTGGCGGATCTTCTTGCACATCTCGAAATGGGAGGGAGCCAACGCATCGACCAGTTGATCAACATGCATGCCGGTGACGATCATCGCGCCGGGAGACGGGACGATGTGGGGGAGCAGCCGTGAACGAATCTCGAATTGGTCGACGATGTTCAGATCATCATCGGTAAGCACAGCTGCGAACTGGAGGATCTGGTCGAAGCGCTTGTCCGCCCCGGAGGTCTCACAATCGTAGACGACGAAAGCCAATTCCCCACCCCGCAACTCCACGCAGAGCGTAGCACAGGATGGCCCCGCGAGATAAGAACGACCAGATTGGGTGCGTTGAAAGATCTTGAAGAACGCAGAGCATGCGACCCCTACGGCGACAGCTGATCCTCCCCTTCACAGGGTTCTCGTGTTATCCGCAACCGAGGTCTTTGCGCACTCGTTGCGGTGGCTGACGAGTGCCTGTGGGACGAGGCGAACGGGGCCACAAATCCGGCAAGCAGTCTGTGCCCCAACACAGCCGTCGGCATCGAACGGGGAACCGAGACGAGCGGGACCGGTCGACGGGGCCCAAATCCGGGAACCGATCGAAGCTGATCGAGCGGTAGCGCCCGGAGATGCGATGTCCTAGGGAAACGCCGTTGCCGATGATCTCCTTGCCCTCTGTCGGCCGATGGTTTCCGATCCAGACCACCTGTTTCGGCGGGGTGTTACCCCGCGGTCGATCCCGTGCTGACGATGCGACCTGGCTCACCAAGGGCGCGGGCTCCGGATAGTTCGGTCAAACCTGTGCTGCTCGACGATTCCGTGGCCGGTCCTGGATCTTTACATTTTCCGACATTCTCATCAGTCGTGATGAGAATGCCTTGCGCTATCTTTCCAGAACTTGTCACGTTCTTGCCAAGATCCGGCTTTTGGCCCGGATGCAAGGTTTACGGGATGCCAAGAAAGCGCACCCAAAGTTGACAAATCGGCAAGATTTCAATCCGGACGCATAAACCGACCCGCAAATAGCCAAACGAGACGGCGGCCCGCATAAGCTCTGAACCGGAGCAGCACCAACGCCAGGCACCGCACAGCTCCACAGACGCCAAGGCCTGCAAACCCTTAAGAGCGAAAGCACGATAGAGCGGTAGAGAGACCGTAATAGGAGAAGTGTAGCTCCGTAGGCGTAGGGAAGCAGAACTAGCGTCAATGCCGGCGAGTTGGCTTAAACGAGGAACGGGTGCATCCATAGCTGCGGGAACTGCGCCCCTAAACCTACATTCAATTCCAGCCCATTTCCCAACCACCTCTCAGCCCGGAGCTCAGCACAACCGCACCAGCTCCTATGCCGGCGACCTGATCCTCAAGTGAGGCTCACCCTGAACCGGAGAACCGGTAGACCCACTTCAAAGCCGGTGCGCAGCCCGGCCCGGCGTCCCAGTGACCGCGCGTCTCTCTGGCATGCCCACAAATCCCTCAGACAGCCTCGCTGGTGAGTCCGAGCCCATTTCCGGCGCCGACCTGCTCGAACCATCAGAGCGCGCCAGCGGCCTCCCCTGACTCGCAGAGGACAGCTAAGTTCGAAGGCCGCCCTTCGGCCAGCGCCGACTTGGCTGAGTAATTTGGGCGACCACGCGTCGTCCATCCCTGTCGAACCCTCGAGCGGGGGTAGCCTACGCAATACGAGCCGACGCCGCGATAGGGAGGATGGCGCATCTGGCCGGATACGCACACCCATCCAACGAACCCAATACCGGCACCGATGACACCAGCGGGGACGGCGAGCACGGCACCCGCATCACTGCCCGGCTTAGATAGGCCGTGCGGGCCCGCCAGGACTCGCGCTCGCCGGGACGTCCGTGATTACACGGCCGTTTCCTGAGGGCGTCCAGCGACTCGTTCTGACCGGCAGCGCCGTTCCGCGGGAGCCGATGCCCCTGCGTCCGATGACGACCGGCAGGCGGCAGGGAGTGTTGAGAGAAATTGTTTGTAGCGGCGGAAAATCCCGCTTGACTGCCTGATAACGGTAACGCATAAGTCCGTTACCGTTACATGAGGTTCACGACATGGCACTGACCCCCGCTGAGAAGCAGCGCCGCTATCGCGAGCGCAAGAAGGAAAAGGACAACTCGCCTGAGCAGAAGCGGAAGCAGGTGGACGCCACTCATCCGTATCTCCAGCAGCCGTTTTTCGAATGGATGGGTCGCGGGTGGGATGACGTTAATTTCCCGCTTGGGCTGATCGGCTTTGAAATCGAGCCGTTCACTGATGATCGTGGCGCAACCGATGTGACCGCAGTTTTTGATGAATGGGGCACGAGCGAAGGCTACTACGACCAATACAAGAGTTCGATCGGCCGGGCGGAATTGATGGTTGGATGCTTACTGGATGCGGCGGGTGAATTGGCAATCTATGTCAACCGCTACAAACGCGAGCAGGTTGCGAAAGCAATTGCCGACATTGAAGCTAGTGACCTCGGCGACCCCACCGCGAAAAAGCGCGCACTAGCCGACATCGTCGAGCTGACGAAGATTCGCGCCCAGCTTGAAAAGGATGTGCGCTGGACGCTGGCGCAATGGAAGGTGAAAGGAGAGTGACGAAGCAGACACCCTAAACCAGACGACCCAAAGACGAACGGCGCGACCTAAGCCGCGCCGCCTTAAGATCCGGTGTTACCAGCACCGGCCCTCTAGTCCGACCAATCATTTGGAGATTTTACATGTCGGAATTTGATACTACCATCGTTCCCGTCGCGCTGGCAAACTCTGCTGATGCGGAGCTCCGGGCGTTCCGCACCTACATCGAGGGCGACGAGGGCTCGCATCGAATCTTCATGATCGAGCTCGATACTGATAGCTTGAGCACGTCCATTTCCCAACCCTTCGATGCCGAGGCAACCGACGCGGAAGGGATCGTCAGCGCGATTGATGAAGCAATCGACCACGCTGAGTCAGTTGTTGCCAATCTTCGGGAGATCCGCGAAGGCTACGCAGACAACCTTGGTATTCCGGGTGCCTTGGGCGAAGTCGCCGAGCGGCTTCGACAGTCGATCAGTAAGCCGCACGTCGACGCTCTCGGTTACGGGCTCGACCTCATGTGGAACTCTGACCGGAAGATGACGCGTGATCTACGCGAAGGGTTGATGACGCTCGGGATGCCGAAGGAGCATCGCGGCAAGGCGATTAATTCTTTCCGTCGTGCGACGGCCGGCGATTGGATGCGTCAGCTTCGGAACGCCGCAGCGGCAGCCCCTTCCGATCTGAAGTCGGAGACCAGCTTTACTACTAAGCTGGCGGTGGCGATGGACGAAGTGAAGGAGGTCGCATAATGGCGATTGTTCCGACTGAGGATTTTAAGTTCGGTTCTCGCGAAGCGCTGGTTTGTGAAATCGGGTTTTTGATCGACGACGCAATGAAGGATGATGGTGAGCATTCTCCTTACAATATCGCCAAGGACATCGTAACCGCCGTCGAGCGCTTGGGGTATTCCAACAACAAGCCCGCCGATGCCGCAGAAGAGATCTATGAGAAGGACGAATATATCCGCTGGTTGGAGGACTGGGCACTTCTGTCGACGTCAAACGGCTTCGAGAGGGATGATCTGCGCCTTGGATTCTATCTTTGGAGTAAGGGAGGGTTGGCCGCGTAACCTTCGCCTGTAACAGCCATAGCAAGGTAGCCGGCCATTACCGGCTACCTTGTGCCCGCCGTCCGCCAGTGGGAGTTGTCGAACTCTTGACCGGTTGGGCGCGCGCCGGCGCCTTTGGTTGGGACCGGTATTACTGGCACGCACTGGCCACGACACGCTCATTGATGCACGTTGGCGGCGCATAACACTGATCGTCACCCGAACGAGGCCCTATGGTGGACGATCTCTGCATTCCTGCTGTCAGCGGTTCATATCGCGCCGACGCATGCCAGCGAGACCCTACGTCGATCTGGGGGCCATCGCTCGAACGTAAAGACCTTAGTGATTTGATGGCTCTTTTGAGCGCGAAGTGCGATGCCGCGCGCTGGATATCGTGCAGATCCCGCGATCCGCATCGAAGAGATCGTCCAACTGTTGAGCAATCTCGAGTTCGCTCCAGGACTTAGACCCATTGCGCAGTTGGTGTTTGGCCCCAACCGGATGTGTGGTTGCAGCGCAGCGGATTTCGAAGCCGGGTTCCCGCCCGGTCGCGATGGCACCATGGACCGTAAGGTAGAGGGTGAGGAGTTGACGGGCTCGGTTCGCGAACGCCCGTCGTTTGTATCCAGGTTCGAAGTCACCGCTCGAACCTTGCTTCTGCTTCGAGTTCTCACCCACGACGAGACTAAGCAAATCTAAAACCCGTCGTTTACCACTGCTCACCCCCAACGCAAACCATCCTCCCCTAGGACCCCGGCATATGAAGATCGCCAGACGTAAGTTGACGGACGCTATCTCCTATAGACGTGTCTCTACAGACAAGCAGGGTGAGAGCGGGATCGGGCTCGACGGCCAACTCGCGGCCATCGAGACGTATGCCAGCCTGGACCGGTTCCGGATCACCGACAGCTTCCAGGATGTGGGCTCGGGGAGGGGTAGGCGAAACCTAGTTGATCGTCCCGGCCTGCAGAAAGCCATCGAGGTAGCCAAGGCTACCGGCCGGCCGATTTTGGTGTCCGGTCTTGATCGCATCTCGCGAGAGGCGAAGACGATCAACGAAATCATCAACGAACAGGGCATCACCGTAATCTCCGCTGGCGATGGCAAGTTGCGTAATCCTCTCATTATCGCCAGTGAGTCTGCTCGAGCGCAGCGAGAGGGCGAACTCATTTCACAGCGCACCCAAGACGCTCTCGCTCGCAAGAAGGCAGAAGGTGCGCAGTTGGGCAATCCAACCAATCTTCCACAGGCGCGTCGGCTCGCTGTCGCGCGGAAAAAGGAGATCGCCGACAACACGGTTGATCAGATCCGCGCCGTCCTCGAAGAACTCGCCGGCCGACCTATGACTGACCGGCAGCTGGTCGACGTCCTCAACCAGCGGGGAATCCTCACGAGCACGAAACGGCCTTGGACCTTACCGGCGATCCGTCGGCCGGCGCGTGCGGCACGAGAGTTGATCCGGGATCGAGCGGCCTCCAACTCAGAGGACCATTACAAGGACCACCCTTTATTCGGGCGCTTCTAGCTCCTACGCTCCGGCATGCCTCTGGCGCGAGTAGAGCCGCCCTGGTTGAGCCTTTGGCCTTGTGAATCCTTGGCAGCCCGATCGAAAGAAGACTCGCCAGCAAGCGCCTATGAGTCGTGCAGGGCACATGTGCGCTCGCTCGCCGTCCCTGTTCGCACACTCGGTCCGTAGTTGCGGCTACGTCACTTGAACGATCCCGGCTAAATCGCGTTGTTGTCGTCGAGCCATTTATGAAGCTTTTTGATCACGTCCGGTCGTATGCGGGTTTCGTTCGAGAGTGCGTATGCGAGAGATTGGTCTAGCGGCTTAAAGCCCATCTCGTGCATTACACTTCCCATGGTCAGACCTCGCCGGCTCATGATCGTTTGGATCCGAGCAGCCACTCCAGGGACGAGACGCCGGTCCGCATCTACCACAGTCACGGGAAATGACGATGGCGCTGACGAATTGGTCCAGATCAGGAAGTCCGCGCGCTCTTTGGCCGTTGCCTTTCCCCAGGCGTTCTTGAGCGTGTTCAGCCGGGTGCCGGGTTTCCGCAGCCCTGCTGCTTCCAATGCCTTCCGAGCGGAAGAATACTTCCCGGCCTTCCAGTCCGCGAAGATAGCTGGATGCTCATCCTCGAGTCGCCGGATGTAGTAGTCGTTTCCGCGGATCTGCTTCGCCATTCACGTCCCTGTATGTTTGTCGATAGCCCTAGACATGGCTACAGGATTGCGCAACTTGGTAGCCATGGCTACGTCTCAACATCAGATGGCAGGCATCGCCTCTGTTTGCAGCGGCCGGACCTCCATTCCGGGTCGTGCAGCTGTGCCGATCAGTTTCCGTGATCGGAGAATGGAACGTAGGTGATGTAGAAGTTCCGGATCATCCGGTGAGCTTTCCTGTGAATTAGTGTAGCCACCTTACCCACAGCTAATCCATACAAACGCTCCGGTCCGGACACCGACGCATGATCCTCGAGGGCATATTGGGGGCGACGCGCACGATTTAGCGGGAGAGGGGGGTGCACCTACCCGTGAACAAGCTCACTGTCCTGTCCATCGAACTCGCGAACATCGGCAGTCGAAATGATCTGTTCCCACCGCTCCATGGTCGCCGCGATGGGTTGCATCACGGGCGCCCGCCACAGGACCCTCGAGGTCTGCCGGCGCGAACTGCCTAAACTAGAAACATCTACGCTCCCGACCTCCACATTGCCTCGATCAAGGTGAAAACGCGGGATTTGAAGTGACTTAGGGGGACGACGGCCAGTTCGTAATCTGACCCTCTGCCAAGGATCACAGAAGCTATCTGGATACCCGTGCAAACGAATGTCCATCTTTAATTTTTTGGCAGTTAGATCCATAATCAGTGAGTGCGATACTGGTGGGTCAACCATGCGCAGACGATGCGACAGGAACTCGCCGGCGGCTATCTATGGTCTCCGGTTTCCGAAGCCAATGGTGCGCGGAGCCGGTTCTACGACAACATGCGACGCGCCGCCCCCGGCGACGTGATCCTCTCCTATGCAGACGGCCGTGTCGGTCGTGTCGGTGTCGTCGCCGATTTCGCGATAAGTGCGCCGAAGCCGGAAGAGTTCGGCGGCATCGGTGCGTATTGGTCTGCCACGGGGTGGCTCCTGCCTGTCGAATGGCTCGACGCTACGCTGGCCGTTCGCCCCAAGGACCTGCTGAACAGGTTGGCACCGCTACTGCCGGTGACCCACTCTCCAATCCAAGCGACCACCGGCAACGGTAACCAGAAGGCCTATTTGGCCGAGGTTGATCAGGCAGTTGTCGATCTTATCCTCTACGCGGCCAATCTGCCCGCGGCTATGCTGCTTGCGGCCCCGGATCGAACGGCGGCAGACTTCGCTACGAGGTTGGACGATATCGTCGAATACGCCATCCAGCACGATACCTCGCTCGGTCAGACCGTCCGCGAGCAACTGGTCCAGGCACGTCGTGGCCAAGGCATCTTTAGAAAGCGCGTGCTTGACATTGAGCCGGTGTGCCGGATCACCGGTATCGATAAGCCCAACCTGCTCATAGCCAGCCACATCAAGCCATGGCGTGCGTGCGGCACCTCCGCCGAACGACTTGATGGCTCAAACGGCCTAATGATGGCCCCGCACGCCGACTTCCTGTTCGATCGCGGACTGCTCGGTTTCGAGGATGACGGCCGGCCGATGTTCTCTTCACAGCTGACCGACACGGATGCCGATAGGCTGGGTCTGCACATCGTCCAGCGGCCGCCTCCGCGTCCGCTCTGCGGCGATAGCCGAGCCTACCTCCATCACCATCGCGCCAACGTCTTCATCCACTAGACCTGCGCCTGGCCAATCTGCGCCAGTTCAATCGCACGCAGCGGCCGACGCTCCAGGTTGAACGTGTCGAGAAACTTCACGTCGCCCCCTCCACTCAGTTTGTCACCGAAGTCGCCATCGACGCGCCAAAGCGGGTGGACGACCAGGAACGTGTCGCCACCCTTGTGCCTCTCCCGCAGCGCGGGGAGCTTCGACGGACCATGGATGTCGGCCACGAGCGAGTCCGGGCGCATGCCGGCGACAGCCTTCGCGAGCGCGAAAGCGCGCTCGTGCCAGCTCTTCGTCTCCGGAAAGTCCTGGTCCTTCGCGTCGAGCCCGGCGGTGTAGCCCGGCGTCAAGAGCGAACGCAGGTAGGCGAGCCCCAGCCGCCAGTCGAGCAGACCATGATAGGACCGGTTCCCGTATCGCTGGATGCAGCGATAACAGGAAGTCTGGCACTGGGCGGCATGGTCGCCATCCTCGTCATCCCGCAGGAAGTCGATCAGCGGCCAGATCGTCTCATTCGTAAGCGTCTGGTGGATGAGATGCACGATGTGCGGCGTGCCATCGCTACGATCCTCGCCGAGACGACGACAAAGGCCGGAACCGTTGATCAGTGAGTCCGCGATCTGCAGCATCGGCTTCCCCTTGCGCAGCCGCGGCTCGAGCGCCTCGAACTCGTCCGAAGCCACGTCGAGATCCAACGCGGCCTTCTGAACCAGGATTTGCGTCGCGCTGATCGCCGCCGAACGCGTCGGCAGGTGACTGTCGTCTCCCTTCCTGGCGACCCGGTCGAGCGTCAGCCTTTCGTCGAAGGCGAGCAACTCGAGATAAAGCGCATCGGTCTCCTTCTTGGCGATCAGGCCGAAGGTGCGCTCGGTATTAGGCTTCTCCGTCCAGCGACTGGAAGAAGCTGCGAGCTCGTCGATGTCGATCGCCTGATCATTTGGAAGGGTCGTCGATGCCGCCCTAGGGATGCGAACATGGCCGTCCTCGGCCTCGCGCACTGTAAATCGGGTGGGTTGCCCGGTATCATTATCTGCGCCGTCATTGAGTTGCATGATGGTGACGCCAGCACCGCGCCGAACACGGAGCGTGCCAGCATCCGCAATCTCGCCCATGTGCAGAACCGTCGCAACCGTGCGCACTGCCATTCGCCCAACGGTATCAAGGTCGGTTTCGGCTGCCTTAAAGTCGGTCCGGAACGCAGCGGGCGTGACGTAATCCTTGAACTCTCCCGGCTCGATGTCGAATTCGCAGTCCTCGCACGGACGTGCGCTCAGCGGCCTAAGCGAGCTGTATCGCGCGGACCCGCACGATGGACAAAGGGCGACCTGGTGCTCGGACTCCGTCCAACGCGAAAGGCTGTCGATCACAACGTCCTTCCCCCGGCGCTCCGGCGGCGAGAGAGTGCCGCTGAACCCGATCACCTGATGCCGCTGTTTATCCTTCGTCAGCACCGCTCCGGGCGCGAACTCGAACACCGCGGTGTCGAGATCGCGGTCCATGGTCGACCACGAATAGTCAGGGTTGCTGTCGTCGCTTTCGGCGCGAACGCCAAGATAGAGTTGCCTCACACGGGTGGGCATTCCATACATCGGCAGAAGACCGCGCTCGGCCAGAAACTGAGCGAGGCCTTGCCGATTGACCGGTTTAAACTCCTTCTGCTTGTCGATCTCCTCGATCAGCTTATCAACGGTAGATGCCGAGCGCAGCCGTTCGCGCTGCACCGGATCAATGCAGGCAGCGTCGACATAGGCGTCACGCGCAGCGATCGTCATTTCAAGGGCCCCCTTCAGCCGCTTCCGCCATTCGCAACCGTCCAGATTGTCATAATAATCGTCCGTGGGAACGTATTCTCCATGGACGTCGGGAGGAACGAGCAGGTCCCCCGGGTAGGTTCCTCCCTCATCGACGAAATCCGCGCGCACTCTCTGGAAGGCGGCCCGCAGCCAGACCTTCGTGAGGAGCCGGCGTGGGATCGGGTCGTGTCCGGTCGCCAGGAACGGCGGGGGCGGCGGATCCCCGGTGATCGCGGCAGGATGTGCAAAGTAGTATGCGTCGTGGCTGCGGCCGCGGCAGAAGGTGATGACGAAGGAAAAGGCCTGTCCGCGGCGGCCGGCCCTACCGACGCGCTGCTGATAGTTGAAGCGCTGCGGCGGCATGTTCGCCTGGTAGACGGTCTGGAGCGATCCGATATCGATCCCGACCTCCATCGTCGTTGTGACTGACAGCATGTCGATCTCGCGCGCCAGCCTGGCCACCTCGCCGAGGTCGTCCACGAAGATGCTCTTAAATTTGCGCAGCCGGTCCGAGAAGTCGTCGGTTTGTCCGGTCAGCTCCTCGCACCGCAGACGGAAACGCGCGACGCCATCCTCCTGCCCCCGGACGATCCGACGGCCGAGAAAATTGGACTCCCACAGCTCCTCGACGTCACCGCTCCGTTCAACCGACAGTGGCTTATAACAGCGCGTGCATCTGCCCACGCCCCGATGGAGGTGGACGCGTTCACAGGAGCTGCAGCGCCAGTAGGGATCACCGGGTGCAGAGATCCTGAGAAAGACCCGGCCCACGCGAACGATGCCGTTGACGTGGCCATGCTTGTCGAACGCCTCGAGCACGTCCCGCAGGTGATCGGTGGTATCGCCGTCGAGCGCGTCGGCGAACTTCCAGACGCGGCTGGTGGGCCTGATCTTGCTCGGTTGGTCCCAATCGGTCGTGCGGTTGGTGTCGTAGAACTTGTTCTCCTGGACCCGCGTCGCGCTGGCGAAAACGCGAAGCCATGCGTCCAGGCGGTCGATCTCGGGACCAGAGTCGCGACTGATCGATGGATACGCGAGCCCAGTCTCCTCAAGTGCGAAAAAGGTGTTGGCGAAGATGACGTCGTCGACGAGCTCCATCAGCTGCTGCTCGATCAAGACACCGAGCTCCTTCTGCTGGTTGTCGTCGAGCCATGGCGCGTAGCTGACCAAGTCGCCGGACTTCTCGAAGGCCTGGAACCAGGGCCGCCCCTTGTAGGGCTTCCGGCCGACCTCATCGAACGGGTGGATGCCAAGATTGACGTATCCAGCGATAAGCGAGCCGACGCCTTCGGACGTGTCCTTGTAGTCGAAGAGCCGGCTGACCCGCACCTTACGCGATTTGACCGACAGGTGGGAATCGTTCGCCTGGGTGTTGATTGCAGCGACCGCCTTGGACCAGGCTTCCATGTCTCCCGCATCGAGGAACTTGTTTGCCTCCGCCATGGCGACCTTGGGGTCGACCTGCGCCGCCACCGCGCGCCTGATGTAGTCCCTCGCAACGGTCACGAGTATCTCGCGGCGCAGATCGCGAAGATGGAGACGCTCGATCTCTAGCGATTGGTTCGCCGCGTCCTGCCGGCTGTCCGAAAAGACGATGCTCTTTGCCTCGGCCCCGACCGCGTGGAGTAGCTCGAACAGCTCGGTCGCCACCAACTGCGACGCCTTGCTGACACCGGTCCGGAACGCACGGATCGGGGACCGCGAACGCGAGCTCGCCAGCCTGTTCGAATAGTCGGTCCCGCAGTTGGGGCAGCAGAACGGCTGAGCGGTGCGATGCCCGTTCGGCGACGCAGTCGTCGACTGATTGTAGAGTCGCCCACCAATGCGGCCATCGGGCACGTCCTCGCCGAGAGACACCACGCCCGATTCCGGATCCAGATGCGCAGCTTCCCATCCGTCCCATCCCCTGCCGTCCAAGTTCGGTGGGAGCCGACTTGGCCAGAAGACCGCGAACTGGTCGAACGACATGCGGTCGTAATATTCCGACGCGCCCCGCTCCGGTAGATTCTCGAGCTCCGCCGTTGACGGCAGAAGTTCGGTCAACGAGCTGGTCCCGACACGCTTGCCGCGCTGTCCACCGAGAAGCAGGTCGCCGCAGGCCTCGCAGTAGAGCATCTCGAACAGGCGGCGTCCACGAACGTCGCCAGACGCGGGCTGACCATGGGATAGCCCGCGCTCCACGCTGAGATCGGTGAAGGTGACCTTGTCCGCGACGAGGGTCGGTGCTCCGAAGAGCCCCTCCACGTTTCGGACGAAGGCGTGGATTCTGAACGACGGCGTGCCCTGCGCGACGCGCGCATTCCACTCCCCGCTCTCAGGCAGGGCGCGCGCGAGCATGAGGCCGTGGACCGCGCCTTCTGCATTCCCGACGCCGCCAAAGAGGCGCTTCCCCAGTTCCGCAATGCTAGTCGCCCGAACACCGTCACCACTCCGGCACCCATGCGTGAGCACGGCCGCAGCCGCCTCGGCGACGCCACGGATGCGATCTTCACCGTCGGCGGTCACCTTTAGCGCCTTGGCCACCTCGGCGATGGCGTCGTCGACGGCACTGGACTTCACGATTTTGGCGATGAAATCGCGGCCGCCCGAGCGCGCCGCATCCACGAGGCGGACGAACGGCTCGGGCGCGATCGCACCACAGTCCCATGGCGGAATGTCGGCCTCGCCCCTGACGACGCAATCGGCCCAGAACTCCTCGGTGATCGATCCGTGATCGCCGGCCTTGGCGCAGGTTCCAAACGGAGCGAACAGGTCGCGCAGATAGCGCCGGGACTGCACGCCGGGCTCACCGTCCATCGGCAGCGAAGCCGACGATGCGAGGATGCGCAGTTTGTGCCGATGGACGGGTTCGTCGAGCCCGAGACGTTGGATCAGCGACTTAATGAGGAACGAGACCTCGGTGCCTGCTGAGCCGCGGATGAGGTGGAGTTCGTCGAAGACGAGGTAGAAGTAGGCGTCGTCGTTGTCACCGAGCCATTCCCGCGTCTTTTCGAAGATCGGCTCCTCGACCTCGCGCGACAGCATCGCGCCCAGCATCGAGGCGTTGGTAACGAGCAGGTCCGGCGGCGTCTCCTGCATGTCCCACCGCGACAGCATCTCGCCGCCGTCGAGCGAAGGGAAAATGAAGCGGGTCGGATCAGGCGCCTCGGTATGCTCCGCCTCGGCCCTCTCCCGCTCGGCCAAATCATGGTCGCGCGCGTCGATTTGCTCCTGATTGACTTTCCTCATGGCCGAACGCAGCTCTCGCTGACGACGTTGGCGACGCTTCTTCTCGACGTCGCCTCCCGCGATACGAGGGTGATCCTCGTATCCGGTCACGGGTGTGGACGAGGTGTATTGGCCAAAGAAGAGCCGATTCATTTCAAACCGGCCGTCCATCACCGCCCGCGCTTCGTCGGAGTCCAGCGTGCGACGCAAGCGGACCATCTGATCCTCGACGAGGGCGTTCATTGGATACAGCACGAGCGCGCGGACGGCGGCCGGCCGGTTCTCGCCGCTCCGCTGAGGGCTCCATTTCCCTTTCGGCGACGTCCACCAAGCCGTTTTGAGATATCCAGCGTCAGGCCTCGCCCAGCCGACCGCCTCGCGCGACAGTGCGGCGAGGATCGGCAGAATGAAGCTTTCGGTCTTGCCCGAGCCGGTGCCGGACGTGACTATTCCGGGTTTGCCAGACCGGATGCCGCGCTTGAGCATCTCAATCTGATGCTTGTAGGGCGCGTAGCGGCCGACCCGCTTTACCTCGCCGATGGCATCGTCCCCGTCGAATAGTCCCGAGTGGACGAGTTCCACAAACGCCAGCTGAGCCTCGTGCGGGAGTTCGGCGAGCGGGCCGTCAGCAACTCCAAACATCTGGTCGATCCGCAGATCGTGCGTCTTGTAGCGTAGGACAGGCTCGAGGAACGAGGCGGTTGCGAAGACGTTCGTAGTCTCGAGCAGACGGCGCCGCTCCGCTGCGATCGTTCGGTCGGCAATGCGGAAGCTCGTCTCCACATACGAAATGAAGAAGTCCCTGATGCGGTTGAAGCCGCCGATCGGATCCAGCATCGATTTCCCCTATTGGCTGGACTTCGGTGCCAGCGGCTTCACGAGATTGAGAACGAGACGACGCGCCTCTTGCTCGTCGCCAAGCAGAATGGTCGCCTCGGCGAACATGCGTGCGGCCCTCATCACGAGCCCAACGCTCCGATGCTGTTCGAGTCCGAGGGTCATGGCGGACACCGCAGAGAGGTCCGCCGGCATCGGCCCTGGGTCGAGCGTTTCGAGGATGATCCGCGACTGGCTCAGCAGCGTGGGTGCAGTCGAGTATGCCTCTGGCCGGAAGGCGTCGGCGATCTCAATCCACGGTGCGTCGTTCGGAAGCGCACGCACTTCGTCATGATCGCGGTCCCGGACCGTGCAGCATACGAACAGGCTGCGCGGCAGGCCGCCACGTCTAAGTGCTTCCGCAAGCGCCGGCATCCAGAACCGTGCGCCGGATCGCTCGATCCCATGGATTGCGATCAGCACCGCGCCACCGTCGCTGGCGGCATCGGCGGCCGACGCCAGCAGAGTCGGCATGCCGGAACCCGGCCTCGCCCAGAGATCGTCCAGCGAGATGAGAGTGGGATCGGCTTCGAGCGAGACGTATCGCCCCGGACAGATAATCGTCTCGGCGACGAGCAGCAGGTCCGCCACCTGCTCGCCGACAAGGATAGGCATTTCGCCCGACAGGAACATGACCAGCAGGCTGTTCAGCAGCTCTTTGCCGTTCTCCGATAGCATGATGTTGCGTGAAATAATCTCCGCCTTCGCCACAACGCCCGATTTCAAGTAGTTCGGGAAGGCGCGCACGATTCCGCCAGCACGGGGCGAAGCGGAAGCCGCGAGGGGATCGGCTGGGCCCAGGCGCTCGGCGATGGCCAGAAGGCGATCGATCTCCCTCTTTAAGTCGGCGAGCCGACCGCGGGCATCATCAGCCTCGCCGCGAAGACCCTTGAGTTCCGCCTCGGTCGCGACAACGTCTGCCCTGGCATCGGTCAGCGCCTCCGCCTGATCGGCGATGCCGCGGTCCAGTTCATCCCTGCGTATGGCGTAGGTCGCCTCAAGTCCCTTGATGCGAATTGCGACATCCCGTTCGGCCTGTTCGAACCGCGCGGCCTGCGTGGCGCGACTAGCCCCATCGTGCTGCGCCAGCTCGTGCTCCATGCGCGCGACTCCCGCGGCGCGTTCTGCATCAATCTCAGACGACAGCACCTCGAGGCGGCCGGCCTTCTCGATAGCGATCTCTTCGGCGAGTTCCGCCTGGAGTCTTTTCCATTCGGCACCGTGCCCATCCTTCACGTAGGCCGCGACCGCCTCACGCACTGCGTCGTTCTGAAGCGCTGCAGCGAGATAGACGTCCATGAGCTCGCGGTCGGCGCGAAGCCTAGCCGCTAGCTCGCCCGAGCGCAGCGCCTCCAGCGCCGCCTCCTTGTCGCCCGAGGCAGCGGACACTCTGCCCGTTCCCTCCTCATGATGGAGGTCGAGCCAGGTCATGATCTCCGAAAAGCGAGGGTCGTTCGCCCCGGCCAGGGAGCGAATGACGCGACCGATGTGGTCGGCCTCATCAGACCAGTCGAACGACGTCATCGGCCCGTCCTCGGGCATGATAAACACGTCGTCGAAGGTTTTTCCTGTGCCGAGACGGACGATGCTGTTTTCGTCGTAGCAGTAGCACTTCACCTCCCGCGCCGCCACGCGGGTCAAGCGAAGCCTTCGGTCCTTAGCGCCCTCCAACTCGGCGACGAGCACCATGTCGCTGGACAGGCGAAAGGCCCAAAGGCCAGGCCGAGCGTCTCCGGCCCAACCTTCCCGGGTGAGCAGTGCGCGATACGCCGGCATCGTGGATTCTGGCAGAACGGCGAAGCGAGGTAGGCGCTTGAGATGAACGACCTTATACTCAGGAGCCCTCGGCCGCGGGTTCTTGACGACATCGAAGTTGACCCAGTCGCCCGGGTTCAAACCCGCGTGATGTCCGGGCCCGTGAGTCTCGACGAAGCCGTCACGCGGGAAGAGCCGCTTGGGTTCAGAAATTGTCTCCACCCCGCCGGGGCTTACCCGACCCACTACTGCGACGGTTCCAAACTGCCCCTGCCGACGGACGAAGTGGCCGACAAGCAGCTTCGATTCCGTCGTCGGGGAAGGATCGTAACTGAGCTCCAGATCGGCCTTCATGCCCCAATAATCCCGTTGTTCCATAGGGGCCGCCGGCTGCCACGCCCACGCCTGAAGGACATCGCCGGATCGTTCACAGGCCCCAGGGAAACGCCATCGATTATTCCGGGAAGAATATCCGTTAGCCAATCGAGATCTTTTCGGCCTGCGACGTAGCTCCATCCGCCAACAGTGGCACCGCCGTTGCTCAGGGTCCGCAAGCGAAGGGCCGCCGCAATCTCAAGCGGCAACGCCCCCTCCGACGTGAGACGGACGATCTCACCGTTCTCATACCGGAAGAGCGGAAGGCCCGCCTGCGCGTGGGCGTCAAGGATCGCCGCATACCGCGAATGAAAGCACCGCTCCGTCCGACCGACAACCCGATAGAGATCGTGGTCGCGCCCGCCTGGGTGGACGAACCGCGTCAGGGTCACGCGACCTGGTGTTGCAGGCCCAACGCGGAAGCGGCCGAGCGTCCAATCCCACGCCGACGACGCCTGATACCCATGACCGCGCACCTTGGTTTCGAGCAGCCTGCTGCCGACCGATCCATCCGGCTGGGCAGGAGCGTTGATCACGGTCCACCCCAGGGCATCCGCAAGCCGGCGCGCCTCGATGTTGATCGCGGCGAGCAGCGGTGGGACCAAGCTTTCAGCTGTGCATCGACGATAGGCGCTGCCGCCCTGCAACTCGACGGCCCCCCGGAAATCGGCCTCGAGCCGAACCGGCACGGCTCCGGAGACGACAACACCCACGATCGGGCCGATTTGGACCGGAGTCAGGGTGGGCCGGCGCAACGTGAAGACGCGCCCCTTCCAACGTTCCCTCATGCGTGCATCGAAGAACGACGCTTCCTGCAGGGCCCGGAGGATTTCCCAGCTGCGTCTACCGTGGACCCGCCCGATGATCGCGACCGCGTCACCCTCGCCCGTGCCTGAGCGCGAGGAGGCATACAGGGCTTCGAACACGTCTTGGTTCGGATTGGGGGTGCCGTCCCATGCTAGCGAGGGTGCTGCCGCGCGCGCGCACGGTTGGCTGTTGGTCAGCTTCCACTCGGATTGCGCTGGAATGGCGTAGGAAGCGGCGTCCGTCGCGGGATGAACTTCGGCCAGCGAGACGAACGAGGCACGCCGCGACCAGTGGGAGGACACGTCCGCCAATGCGAACAGGCCATCGACCGGCGCATCGGCGCGCAGGTCACCGTTTGACCAGACCAGCCTACCCGGTGTGCCTCCGTCTAGCGCGTTGACGTCGACGATGCCAGATGCACCCTCAAGATACGGGAGGTATCTCGGCTGCCCCAGCCAGGCCGAACCCACGCGGATGCCGTCGATGAGGCCTATCGTCCGAATGGTGTGCTTGGCATCGCCGATGCCGATGCGCCGCAGCACATCGATGATCGTCCTAGCTGGCACCGGCTCGACCGAGACCAACCAGTTGCCCGACCCGACGAAGTCGATGACCGAGCCGCCAGCGAGACGTGCATGTCTGTTCGCGATCGCGATATGGAACGGACCGTTGCCCGGAGGTGGTTCGCCCGTGGCCGTCCAGCTCGCGAGGCCACTCGACCGGAAAAATAAGATGCCTCGTCTGATAGAAGGGCCGAGGTTCAAGCTGTCGGCGACCGGCGGAGACGCGACAACGTTCCCTAGTAACTCCGATCCATCATCCGTCGTCCCGCCGACGCGGTAACGCCGGTCACCGTCCTCGTCGAACTCCATGATCAGGGTCGCAGACACAACGGGTGCGTTGTGACCGCACTGCTCCCGCGCGCGCATCACCAACCGCCAGAACCGGTGATCGACCGAAGCCGCCCCCGAACGGAGCGCCTTCTTGAAGTCCTCGAAGGCGACCTTCATTCCGTGCGATGCAGAGGACGTCCTTACGACGGGATCGAGTCGAAGCACCAATGTCGCCGGATCGAAGCCTGCCGTCGGGGCGCGCCCTATCTGCTTGGTGAGCAATCGCAGATCACGCTTGGTTGGAAAAGAGAGATAGCGGGTGTAGCCGATGTGCGTCCAGGTGACCGGTATCTCGGGGAGAATCAGCTTGCGGAAGGGCGCGCCGGAAGCAATCCGACCGTCCAACCACGCAACAAGCTCCCTCCACATTGTGGCAATCCCGCGAAGGTCCATGAACGAACGGTCGATGTTCAGCCATTCAGACAGCTTCGCTCGATACTGGCCTTTGTCCTCGTAGACACCGTCAAGCAGGCTATCTACCAAAAGGCTGAGGGCGAGCATTGCCAAACAGTTCGGCTGCTCTGGACCGTGCATCTTGTAGGTGCCATGCTGCAGACACCAGGTCAGGTGAGGGTCCGTTCGGAGAGCGTGCTTGAATGCTGCTTCGGCGGCATTGGAATATTCGGACCCGAGGCCGCAATAATGCGCTAGGGTTTCAGGCGTGATCTCGAAAGAACGGATGGCGTCGCTGTCCCCGTCGTCGGCTCGTAGCAGCGCCCACGTGAGCGTCCGTTCCCAATCGTGCAATGTCGTTGGAATCGACGACGACACCTGCAGGCCGATTGTCACGCGGATGCTTTCCGATCGGTCGCGGGGATGACGAACGCCTTGGCATGTATGGCCAAAGGCTCGAGAAGTCTGTCGGCGAGAAACCGAACCACGGCCGGCACGACGCCGTCGCCGATGAGGCGGAAACACTCGTTGTAGGTCGCGGGCAAGTTGAAGTCCTTGTCGAGGCCCATCAGGAGCGCCGCCTCGATGATTGACAGCAAACGGGTCCGGACACGATCTCCTTGGACGACGACGATGCGCGGCCTGGACGCGCCGCCCTTCGGGGTGCGAAGACAACCGAGCGTCGGACCGAACGCGATCTCAGCACGCTGCACGTTGCCGCCCTCGGAGCTGGGGCGCATGCGAAGATAGAGGCTCCCAACCATCGCTCCCTTCTCGTCCTTGGCTATCGCAAGTCGATCGAGATGCGACTGGGTCATCATGCTCAGCAGCCTTTCGGTCGCCTCGTCGGAGTTCCATTCGGCGTCGTCGCCGAGATTGATGATGTCCGTGAGCTCAAACTTCTTCGCTACTGGAGGCGCTCCCGGCGACCACCAGACCCAATTCGTCGCGTCATCTGGCGGCAGCCCCGCACGGGCGCGAAGAAGTATTTGCGAATGCCAAGGCGCTTGGGGAAGCTCCGTCTGCAGAGCTGCGGGGACTGGCACCTCGCGACGAATGGCGATGATGAACACGCGCGGGCGGGATTGTGGCACAAAGTGCGATGCATTCACGACGAGGGCACCGAATCGATAGCCGATTTCAGCGAGTGTGGAGCAGAGTGAGCGAAAGTCCGCACCGCGGTTCGCGTTCAAGAGGCCGACGACGTTCTCGACAGCGAGAAGAACTGGATGGCGTTTCTCCTTGGCTAGGCTGTGGATGATTTCGAGAAACGGCCAAACCGCACCTGATCGGGTGGCAACGACTCCACCTGCCTCACCAATTCCCGCCTTCGATCCGGCTTGTGACAGATCCTGGCAGGGGAAGGATGCCCACGCCAGATCGGCGAGGCCCCCTAGATCAGTCGAAGAAACATCCGCTACATCGCGGGAATCAAAAACCTCGCCGGACCAGTTATTGGCATAAGATGCTTGCTTCAGCCGGTCACAGTCGTTAGCGAATACACAGTCCCATCTGCTGCCCAGGCCAGCTCTGGCCATTCCCACGCCCGCAAAGAATTCGTAATACTTTAGCTTTTCAGACGCCAAGCTCGCCCCCCGACATTCATCGTGGCATCTATAGCAGTCTCGATCGAACCCGTCGGAGTTTTATCGATCATGTCCTTCGATGTCACAGATTTCTGAGATCGTTTACGCAGAATGAATACCGTGAAAGTGGGGTGTGAATGCATGAATTGAAGCACGGCACTGGGTGACACCGAGCAGCACAAGCCGCAGCCACTTCTACTATCGTTGGAAGGCGCATGTCCAAGCAGCGCCGAGGCTGAGTCGTGACATGCTTCCACCACAGAAAAAATCGCAGAATCATGGCATTCTCGCTTCGCGACTCTCAACGGATCAGATCACAGTATGATCGAGTTGATGATTCTCCACATGCCGCAATAGACATGAGCTTCTATGAGCATTGACCCACTACGCAGCCGCACAATGGCGGCGGTCAAGTCGAAAGACACTCGACCCGAGATGATTGTAAGGCGTCTCGTTCACCGCCTAGGATTTCGCTTTCGCCTTTATCCCGCCGACTTACCGGGTAAGCCAGACCTAGTGTTTCGAAGTCGCCGAGCCGTTATCTTCGTCAACGGATGCTTTTGGCACGGGCATGGCTGCGCGCGTGGCGCCAGGGTGCCGAAGACCAACACTTCATACTGGCTGGCGAAAGTGGGGCGGAACGCGGCACGGGACATCTCGACTAAGGCCGCTCTCGAAAAAGATGGGTGGCGCGTTCTGACGATATGGGAGTGTCAGACGAAAGATGCCGACACGCTCGCACCTGCCGTCCGGAGATTCTTGCTAGGTCAGTCGCCCCAGTAGAAACTACCAAGCGCGGACAGCGCGTTCGAATTGTGGACACCCAGCCGAAAGCGCGGGTTGCCACCGGCAGGCCCCTCCTCGACGCGGTCGTAGACGTCGATGGCATGATCGGCGCACAACACCATAAGGGCCGCGACGGACTCATGAGGGATATCGATTGTAACGATCATAGCGACACCGTGAAGGACTGCAAGCCTCCTATCTCAGCACAGGCTCGCGTGGCAAGTTCCGGTTTATCACTCGGGGAACCGTTCCGGTGGCTTGTCTCGTTCAATGAGGAGGGTAGGCTCTCCTTTGACCAAATTTGACTGAACCAGAACGTGTCCCGAGTAGTGGTGTAGTTCGCCGGCAGCAAAGCCGCGAGCGCGCGCTCTTATGCAGCTCTACAGCGAAGCGAGCGGCTCTGCGGTGGTTATCGATGTTCGGCGGTTAGGGTCGAGTTGTTCAAGACCAACTTGCTTCGAGGAACGACCGATGACCGACGACCTGATGAACCTGCGGGCGCTGGTGGGGAAGACGCCCGACGCCGATGTCTTGCGCGAGATGATCGGCTTTGCCGCCGAGCGGCTGCTGGGGCTGGAATTGGGCGCCGCAACGGAGGCCGGCTATGGCGAGAAGGGCCCGTTGCGTCTGGCGCAGCGCAACGGCTACCGGGAACGGGATTGGGAGACACGCGCCGGCACGGTGGAGTTGCGCATTCCCAAGCCCAGGAAGGACTCCAACTTCCCGAGTTTCCTCGAACTCGGCGTATGACCGAGAAGGCGCTGACCGCGGTCATCCACGAAGCCTTCGTCCACGGCATCTCGACCCGCGCCGTCGACGACTTGGTCAAGGCGATGGGCATGAGTGGCGTCTCCAAGAGCCAGGTGAGCCGGTTTGTGCGACGAGATCGACGGGGGGTGAGAACATTCCTCGACCGGCCGATCGAGGGCGATTGGCCATACCTGTGGGTGGATACCGCCTATGTGAAGGTTCTCCAGAACGGCCACGCGGGCCCGGTCGCCGTCACTATCGCGGTCGGCGTCAACGGCGATAGACGGCGCGAGGTTCTGCGCAGGGGGGCGGCCCCTCCGAGGCCGAGACCTTCTGGACCGCCTTCCTCAGAAAGCTCACGCGCCGCGGCCTGCGTGGCATCATGCTGGTCATCGTCTGCCATATCTACCTGACCAATCACCGCCATCTATGCGAGATCGCGACAAAGGTGGTTCCCGAGGTCAGGATCCACGAGATTCCGCAGTGGTGAGATGCCTGCATAACATGTCATGTCGGTTCTTCAGATAGTTCGGGCAGCACCCCGCCGCCTGAACCGCGTCCGCTCAACGAGATTGTCGACCGCGGAGGGTTGGCTCAAAATATCGATGGTCATTCCCTCCGATGGCACTACTGCGGATACCTCCGCCGGTTTGAAGATCGCTGGAAAAGCTAAATGAATTCAAGCATCGAAAATGGCATGGTTTGAACGTGTAAGCCTATGATATAATACAATTACCTCAATCCGTCGGGTCGACCATTCCTTTTTCATCAAACAACTTCAGTGGTTTGTGGATGCCCTTCTTAGACCCTTCTTGCAGGTATGAACCCATTTCGTTCCCCATCGTCCAATGGTGGGAAGGCTGACAAAGTGGCATTTGCGCTTTGGGCAAGGAGCTATCCATCAGCCGGCTGTATATATGGACGCTTATTTGACGTTTCGATGCCTAGAAATCGCCATGATCTAGTTGGCGCTGCAGCCTGTCTCGGCCAGATGGCAACATACCGCGTTGCCTGGCGTTGAGAGCTGCGTGTCCGCGCTCGAAACGATAGGCTCTCGTGTTGACAAAAGACACGAATGAGTGTGAACGCCAAATTGTAATCTGTCCAATAGGAAAGCCGGATCGGCGGCTAATAGCCGTCCTGAGGCTCGGTTTTCGGGGTGGATGGTCGGGTTCAGATGTGATTCCAGACGATTGTCGACGCCAGCTTGGAGCCTGTCATCTGGACGCCGACCACCTAGCGGCAGCATAGCCGCGATCACCTGCGTTACGGAAACGATCTGTCGGACGCAGAGAGGAGGATTATTGAGCCGTTCATGGCGCCCGCGGCCAAGACGGGCCGGCCGAGACGGTGGACGATGCGCGAGATCATGGATGCGATCTTCAACGTGCTGCGTGCTGGCTGCCCCTGGCGTGTGCTGCCCAGGGACTTCCCGCCGCGAACGACAAAATGTCGCCGGATTCCAGCAAAATCATTGTAAGTCTACCTTCGACAGCAATATCAAGACCTGTTTTTAGATGTCCATAGTCGAAAATAGGCTATAATTGCGATTGAAGCTGTGATGATCTAACTCAGCCACCGTTCAGGATATACGTTGCGCAGAGAGCTAGTTTACGGAAGGGATTCTGATGACAAAGTATCGCGTCAAGGTCTTTTTCATGCACGAGAGGGAGGAAGCTGCCGCCAGCGCTGCTGAAAACGAAGCGACGCTCACGGAGACGGAATGGACTGAGAGTTACGTGATAGGGGTGGTCGATTCGAAGGACGTCAGTCGTCTCACCCGAGATGGCCTCGTGATAAAGCCAATCGAGATAATTGAATCACGGTCGGACGCCAGCTCGTCTGCGATTGCCGTTCAGAGGACGCGCGTTCGGGGCGGCGGGCCAGCCGCTGGTGTTCCCCGCGGGCTTGCGCGGATGCAGGGCCCGCGCCTTTTGGCCAGCACGATCGCCGACAAGGGTGCGGATGAGAAGATCATATCGGAGGATGCCCATCGCCCGCAGTTCTACATCGTTCGGCTTAACGGTCCGCTGACTGAGAAGCGACGAGGCGAACTGAATGATATCCGGCTGATTGAGCGGTTGAGCAGCAACAGGTATACGTGTCGTCTTACACCGAGAGAAGTGCGCGCCTGCGCGGAATTGTCTTTCGTTGACAGCATCGAGCTTTACTCAGGGGCGGACACGTTGCGCGTCGCAGACGCGGAGCGAGGTGGGGAGCCGTTTTCGAGAGAGCACACATTTCGCGGCCAGGGAACGGTGTCTGCGTCGCCGCGATTCACGTTGCCACACGCGGTGCGGATGCATCGTGCCGAAGACTTGCCAAGGGTAGAGAGATGGTTGAGGAAGGAAGGTGCCAAACCGGTAGTTACCCATCCGGACGCTTTGCGCGTGTCGCTGAGGCAGGGTAGCGACGTCCTGATAGAGCTTTCCCGCCTGCCCGAGGTCGCAGTTGTGGAAGAACTGCAGCCGCCGCGGCTTCTCGACCGGATGGCACGAGAAATCCTAGGCATCGAACGTTCCGGCAAGCCCCAGCACAGGTTTGAGGGGGAGGGCCAGATCATCGGCGTGGCCGACACAGGCATCGATGATTCCCATCCAGATTTCAAGGGTCGCGTGATTGGTATCAGCGCCTTGGGTCGGCCTAACGACCATAGCGACCCCGAGGGGCATGGAACCCACGTAGCAGGGTGCGCGCTCGGCGACGGGGCTAGGTCGAACGGCGATGTGTGCGGCGCTGCGCCAAAGGCAAAGCTCTTCTTCCAGTCCATTCTCGACGCCAATGGCGGGCTCGGCGGGCTTCCACACAACCTTGAAACGCTTTTCGCAGAGGCATATCAGAAGGGCGTCCGCATTCACAACAACAGCTGGGGCGCATTCGCCTATGCGCGATACTCAGAGATGTCCTTGGATGTCGACCGGTTCGTCGCGGCCCACCCAGATATGCTCATCGTCATTGCAGCGGGAAACGACGGGATTGCGGTGCCCCGTGAGCAAGGAGCAAAGGTCAATGCGCACTCTGGCTTTGTCGACTGGCCTTCTGTCGCCGACCCAGCGACGGCGAAGAACGGGCTTACGGTTGGAGCGAGCCGCAACAGCCGCACCAGCGGCGGCTATGCGATGCTCACCTGGGGCGAAGCTTGGCGCGAGAATTATCCAAAACGTCCTATCGCCAGTCAGAAAGTTTCGGGCGATCCTGAGTGTATCGCTGCGTTCAGCAGCCGCGGGCCTTCCGACGATCTGAGAATCAAGCCCGACATCGTCGCCCCGGGGACGGACATCGCGGCGGCGAAATCGAGCCAGGCGGCGCTCTATAAGTTCTGGGGCGCTTACCCGAACAACCCGCACTACGCCTTCATGGGAGGCACAAGCATGGCTGCGCCTTATGTCGCAGGTTGCGCGGCGTTGGTGAGGGAGTGCTTTCAGAAAGAGGGCAAATGGAAGGAACCGAGTGCCGCTCTTCTGAAGGCCACTCTGGTCAACGGAACACGGCGGATCACCGGTGCCTGCGCTGTCGCTCCGTTGCCAGGGGAGCCGAACTTCCATCAGGGCTTCGGCAGAATTGACATGGCTGCGAGTATTCCCGGCTCGGCTGCTCCCGGATTGTCGCTCGCCTTCGTCGACACCTGGAAGACGCCAGCCCAAATACTCAAGCGCACCGGACAACGGTTTCGCTATCTGATTACGGTCGGCGACAGGTTACCGATGCGGATATGCCTCGCTTGGACGGATCCTGCGGCGCGGGGTCTTCAAAATAACCTGCTGTTGCTCGTAGATAATGTAACCGGCGAAAAGTTCGTGGGCAATGGCAACGCAGCGGCCGTCCTCAACATCGCCGGGATGAGTTATGATCGGAATAACAACATCCAGATCGTTCGTATCGACAAGCCAAAGTCGGGAGGTCACACCATCGTTGTGTTGGCCGAAAACCTCTTGGAGCCACCCCAGACCTTTGCGTTGGTAGTGACCGGCGATCTGAAATCGCGCCCTTCACTTGTCTCCGAACTCTTCCCCGAAATATGAGGCCAACATGTATAAGTTGCACGTCCTACAGGCGCAGTTCGGCGACAGCCTGATCCTTGAGTTCGGCACCAGGGCAAGGACGCGCTATTTACTCGTGGACGGTGGCCCGCCGGGCAATTTCGCCGCCAACCTAGATGCGGCGCTCAACGGCATCATCGGAGAAGGCGGCAAAATAGAGCGCATCGTGCTCAGCCACATCGACAATGATCATGTGATCGGTCTGCTCGACCTCTTCGCCGCCATGGAGGATGATGCCGTCAGCGGTCGCCCGCCGCGCGTGCGGGTCGGCGGCCTATGGCACAACTCTTTTGCGAAGACCATCGACCCAACCGGCATCATCACTCTGACTCTGCAATCGCTGATGGCGGCCGCAGGTGCTATGAATGTCGCCATGCCGTTATCCGCTAGTGCCGTTCACGGAGTGAAGGAGGGGCACCGACTGCGACTGATGGCGCAAAAGCTAGAGATCGCAGCAAATAAGGGTTTCAAAAATGAGCTCATCTTAGCGGATACCGCTGGCGAGGCGATCACGCTGGGGTCTCTTAAGGTCACGATAGCCGGCCCGACCACCGCCAATCTCAATGCGTTGCGCGCCGAATGGTTGAATTGGCTTGAGGAGACGTCTGACAAACTTGCCGCGAATCCGAAGGTTGCCGCGATGGCCGACAAGAGCGTGCCTAATCTCAGCAGCATCGTAATGTTGGCCGAGTGCGATGGGAAGACGGTCCTTCTGACCGGTGACGCGCGTGGCGACCACATCTGCCAAGGACTGAAGGCCGCGAAGCTCACCGACGGCGGTCGATTTCATGTCGACGTTCTCAAGGTGCAGCACCACGGAAGCGACAGAAACACCACACGGGATTTCTTCGAGGCCGTCACCGCGGATACCTATGTGATCTCGGCGGATGGTAAGCAAGGCAACCCGGACTTCTCGACGCTGCAGTGGATCGTGGAAAGTGCGCACGACGCGGGCCGCTCGATCACGCTTGCGGTGACCAATGAAACTGAGAGCACCGATAAGCTTCGTCGGAAGCTGAAGCCTTCCACCTTCGGCTATACGTTGCAGACCCTGCGTCGCGGAATGCACAGTCTCGAGATTATGTTGAGCCCATAACGCCTGCACTCACGGCGACCGCACAAGTTGCTTTAAGTCAGAGGTTCTCGCATGGAGACTTCTGATGGCGTCTTATCCATCCATCGGATTCATCTGAACATCCCGACAGTCTTCCTTCGTCAAAAACCTTGCTGCGATTTGGAGGCTCGACGGACGGGAGGGCACAGGACGTCTTCCACCTGTTGCGGCCAATTTCTCGGTTGCGCCACGAGCACTGGTGAGGCCCAAATCCCATCGTAAACCTCGTGCCTGTTGTGGAGCGTCAATCGCGCTTTCCGGAATGCGGTGCATACTTGCAATTGCGATTCTAAGAGGGCCTCATAGAACTCCTTGGCGAAATCAACCGCTTTCACGTCGTCCAGATCCCAATTGAATCCGATCGTCATGGGAACACCAATATTCGCGAGTTCGATAGCTGCCTTCGCAGCGCTGCTCCGGCAACAGCTGAGATACACGAGCTGGACGCTCGTTCCCGCCAACCAACTTGCGACCTCGGCAATTGTCACAGCACGTGGTCTTGGCGATCCGGAGAAAACTAGATATCCCCTGCTATCCTTGCCGCGCTTCCCTGGTGCGAAAAGCGCATGGCCGGCGAAATGAAGCACATCGTAAAGTCGGGGGTGCTCTTTGAGTTCTCTTTCTAATTTATCGGCGAGCGACGAGGGCTTGACGCCGCCGCGGAACTTTAGAGGCTTGACTTTGATCGCCGGGTTATTCAGCTCCATGAGCATTTCTATTTCCTTCTCGACATGAGGAAGATTGCGGAGCAAAGCTCCGTCCGCCCAATAGTTCTTCCAGCCGACGTCCTCCGGCCCCTCCGGCACCGAATTGCGAGATACATCCGAGCCGACGGCCAACACGTTTAGCGTAGCACCCCGCCCCCCGATCTCGGGCCTAGGCTCATCGACCGGTAACTGCTCTCGGGCTACCCGGCGAGCCAAACTGTCGCCAATCATCAAGAACCGTTCATTGCCTTGGTCGCGCAAGGACTCCCAGAGACCGTCATAGACGGATGGATCGAGATTAAAACGCACCCGAATATTCGGCCCAACCCTGGCCTGTGCTCTCAAGTAATATTTGTCGAAAGGATCACGCCAGAGCATCTTGTGGGCTCGTTGACCCAACGAAGTATAGTGAAAGTGCCAACGGTCACGGAAGGTCCGCGACCGAGGGGTTTCGGCAAAGGCATTAGAGAGATTTTCCCTGAACCGGCGAGATTCTTTCAGAAAGTCCGTGACCTCAGCTTCATTGAGGTCAAGCCACTCAGCTTCTTCCTGCCGTCGCTCCGGATCGTTTATTTGAAGTCGGACCATGGAATGCTTCATGTCCTTTCGCACATCAACCTCGATCAACGCATATCGTTTTGGTGATTCCACTTGAACTTGGACAGGCATTGGAGTGTTAGGCTGAGGCTTCAGAAAACTGGTCGAACTTGTCACACCAAGCGCGTAGGCACGTTTCGTAGCCAAGCCGACGTAATCCGTTGATGCGCCCACTAGGATTACCTCAGAACGCTTCAGATGCTGGACATCAAGAGCGTGTTCGCTGTGAATCGAAACAAGAATAGCCGCAGGTGGTGAATCCTTTTCTTGCAACTTCTTTAGCAGGTCGAAGCCGGCTCCTCCCTGGCCCCGCGATCGTTGAGATGGGAGATCGGCCTCTATGATCAGCAACTCTTTCTCTTGCTCCGCTACTCGTCCGTGCAATATTTCGACATCTTCGACGGACAGTGCTGTGAAGATGCGCCCGTCATCGGCCGGATTCATGAGATCCATGATTTTTTTGGCGCAGTCTGCGAGTTCACCCAGTTGGTCCGGATCCCCGCTTGCAACAATGATGGTCCAACCCATTGCCTAGCTCCTCCCGTTCGGAGGTATTGGCAGCCGGATGGACAGCTCATCGCAGTCGTGTGGCTGTCGGCGGCGGCGGAACACGCCCTTGTAGTGAGCGGCCATCCGACCGAGCGCTGCCTCACCGAGGGCAATATCCGCTCTGGTTGCCTCCACCAAAGCAGCCAGTTCGCCGCTCGAGTCGATTCGCTGGACCGGACCCGACATGGAGACGTCCACCGACCCGCCGACGTCACTAACAGTGATCGTAATCGGACGTGTTCCACAGCGCGCCCGAAGGAGATATGCCAGCATGGATTCAAGCGAGAACACTAGAGCGTATTCATCGGCCGACACCCAGCATTCCCGATTGGAGGTGTTGAGCGTTACGGCCCGCCGGCTCTCCATCGGAAGTTCACCAAGAAGGTAGCTAAGGACGCGGTTAACCTCGGTCTGACCGGATTTTCCTGGAAACCTGTCGCCATAAGAGGCCATCACTCGACCGTATGTGAGCTCGATGCGTCCAAGTTGACGGTTCGCTTTCCTCGCCAGGTCAATGAGGCGGACATCAGTAGTCTTCTTCTCAATTTGCTGGACGAAGCTAGAGACGAGAGAAAGCGGGACGCGCACCTGGCCCGTTGCCTCCGCAAGCGCGACCTTGAGCCGCTCATGATCCGTAGCCCATTGCAGCCTACTCACATCTTGGAGCCGGATGACGATGTGATCGAATTCTTCCGGGAGGGTAAAAACGGACATCAAAACCGGTGTCTTCTTCCGGCGAGACCCAACGATAGTGGTCAATGTAGGGACCGATCTCCTCTCCTCGAATGCGGCACGGCCTTCCGCATCGAGCAAGAATTGCGGGAAATTAGCACGCGCCAACGATCCCCGTTCGAACATTTGCGATGCTTTTTCGTTGCAATCGAGGATATTGCCCTCGATTCCTGCGATGACTAGTGCCTCTGGGAAAGCGTCGACCAATTGTCGGCGCACGAGGTCCTGAAAGAGGCATTCGATTGCAGGCCCGATTTGCTCGATAATTCTGTTGATCGCCTCGTAGTCAGAGTCGGTGAAGGCATGCGCTCTGTCATCCGCAATGCTTAGCATCCACAGCGCGCGCCCGCGCGTCCGGATCGGCATGCAGAGCTCCGACATCGTTGCGTCGGTCACATTTAAGGCCTTCCGCGCGGTCAGAAATGCGTTGGCTTCTTTACTGCCATCGTTTGGATCCTGCAGTATGACCCGATCATCGCGCTGATAAGCGAGACCTTTCAGACCCATGTCGAGAGGCTGCTTGTAATCGGGTGGGCTGGCGCGGCGTCGCGCCCCACGGCTCGCGAGCGCCAGCGGCTCGAAATGCTGGCGAATTGCGTTTACCCGGAATATCGAGACGGTTTGAAAATTGTAGTGCTCGACAATTCCGTTGACTATAGTCTGCGCAAGTTCCGTGTGAGATGTAGACGCCCACATCTTCTTCAAGAAACTGGAATAGAAGCGCTCCTCCAATCGCTCTCGCTCTCGAAAGATAGCTTGAAGAACCTGGTCTAGGCCGAGATCGCGGAGCGTCCTTTTGGTCGCGGCATTATATTTGCCGATCTGATTTGATTGAAGAGAAAGAGCACCCAATACCCGGCCTCCGGAGAGCACTGGGACGGTGATGAGGGCCTTAACGCCTAGTGCGATTGCGTCCTGGACGTCGTGATTGGTTTGTAGGAGGGATCTTCCAGCTTCGGAAGACAACAGGAAATTCTCATAGTCAGCTATCCACGACCTGGGCAATTCAACCCAACCGCGATATTCCATTGGGATGGGGAACCAGCGAGAGTGGTAAGCAGGACGACCCGCTACCGGATACCGGCAGAAAGAGTGCGAATAGTCGCGATTTGGCGTGAATGTCACGAGATCTGCCCAATCAAATTCAACGAAGCGACGGACAATTTCGATGAGCCCATCGAAGAGCTTCTCCACTTCGGTTTCTGTGCCGAGAAGCCTAGCGATATCCTCCTGCGCGCGCTCATAGTCGATCGGCTGGAGGGAAATAAGTGAACCTGAGAAGGTTTCAGTCGAGTCGAATAATGGCGTGCTGGTTAATCTCAGCTTTATCTCTCTGCCGCTCTTCGCTGTCCTGAACAAGGCTTCATACACGCCGCCGCGACCCTTGCGGCGGATAGCGCTTTGGCGCTCGACCGTCCGTCTACTTTTCGCATCTGTAATAAACGTCCGTGCATCGCGCCCAATTGCAGCTTCCTCGGAAATCTCAAGCAATCTGAGCGCCTCAGTGTTGGCGTGTAGGATACGTTGCCTGGCGTCCAGTTTGACCATTCCGGTCGGTGCCGCATCCAACATCTTCCGATCAGCGTTGGCGAGGTCTGTCATATCAACGAGGAGGGCGTAGCCGCTGCTGCGGCCACCGGTCTCGAATCTGCCAAATTCGGCTAGCACCGGATACTTTCGCACGCCGTTGAACGTCACTTGGAAAAGTTGGCGCGGTGAATTTTCGATCGCGTTGCGAACGAATTCCGCCATTTCGCCGAAGTAGCTTGCCAAGGGCTTTCCGATAGAGTTCGGGGCCAATTTGCGCATCGCCGCGTTGGCTGTAACGATGACTCCTTCGCGATCGATCTCGCAGAACGCGTGAGCAGTTTTGTCCATAAAACTCTGGTGTGCCGCCGACGTGCGGACCACACACTCGCTGACCGTGCGGTCAAGCCTCGTCCAGAGGTCGGTTGTCTGGCTCCACGGCCGTTTGAGGGCGGCGATGCTCTGTTTCAGATCGGCGGCATCGCGAAAGAGCTCTACGAGTGTATATCCGGGGCCCCTTAACTTCGAAATCAGCTCCTCAACCGCGCCTTTCTGGTGCGTGTCGCTGACTATTCTCCTGAGGAGTTCTGCTTCCGAAATAGCCGATTTGGATTCGGCACTTTCAGATTTGGCTACGGCCGCTTCACCTGTATCAGCAGATACTAGCCCCTTTGGCATCGTGGTCTCACCGGATGTTGCTTGCGGTAATGCATTTCGCGTCATTTGCATGGCCTTGAATTGGACGTCGACTGACTTGTTGGACGGCACCAGCGCACAAGGGCGCCCGAAATAAGATCTCCCGTCCGCGTTCATCGATCGGCTCTAGAGCCTAAGGTCCTGCAAATAGGAGCGAAGGCATGAAAGCTGAAACACTCTTAGAGAAGTCACGGACACGTCCCGTGCTCTCCATGTCATAAATTACGAAAAGTATTGTGCCGCCTTCTTGAATATTTTGCAACCAGAACCAAAAAGCGAGGCGATGCGCAAAGGTCTGCGCGGAGTTGTGGTTTCGATACGGGCGCCAAGTTTCGCGTGCTATCGTGGGCTAAAGTTAGAATAGAAATGTAATTGCGACAAGATCGGCATTAAACCCGCGATCTGAATTTCAAGGTGACGCCTGAGTTCGCCCGGGAGTTCAAGGACATGGCGGGCTTCCGCGGTCACAGGCTCAAGGAGTTCATCGAGCTGATCTACGAGCACTACAGGAACACGGTGATCGTCCTTGAACGCGAGAACTCACCGCGCTGAGTGGATGTCTATCTGACCCACCACCGCCATCTGTGCGAGATCGCGACAAGGGTGGTTTCCGGGGTCAAGGTCCACGAGATTCCGCAATGGTGAGAAGCCTGCAGAACACGTCATGTCGATTCTTCAGGCGGCTCGGGCAGCACCTTCCCGCCTGAACCGCGTTGGCTCATTGCTCGCACTTCCTCTTTCCGGGTCTTCCTACGAACAGCGCGGCGGCTGGGTTTGCGGCGAACTCTGGCACCCCTCTTCCCTCCGAGGTCGACTTCGAAGGTGCCTAGATCACTCAGCAGCGCCGACAAGCTCCTGTATCCGCAGGCGCGAGCATCGAGGCCGCCGTGACGCTCCGCGAGTTCGATCTCGACATCTCTGATTGTTGCCCAACCCGTCTGGTCCTCGAGGCTAATAACAATGTGTTTCAGTAGGCGTGAAGCCAATGACGGCCGCAAAAGGGTAGTCCGGGATGAGGCTTTAGTGGAACTTGCCCGACACGACGAGAGGAGTTCTATCGCGTAGAACTGCGTATAGGCGCGCCGCAATCGCTCAGGGGCCTCGTCGCCGCCGAAACCGTAGCAGCTCAACCCCGCATTTCGCACACGCTCGGCAAGTGGAACGAAGTCGCTATCTCCCGATACGAGTGCCACGGCGTTCACGCCGCTGGCGTGGAGCATGTCGATGACGTCGATGACAATGTGAATGTCGGAACTGTTTTTGCCGCTGATAACCCGGTCGACCTGTCTCGTTTCCACCTGCAGCAATGTGCAGGCTGCGGACCATGCTTCACTATCGGTTCGACGGAAATCACCGAACGCCCGAGCCGAGACAACATTGCCCATGTCTGACAGTCTGGTGATCACCCCAGTTGCACACCACGCGGGAACATTTTTGATGTCGAAGAAGACGGCTATCCGAGGGCGCTCAACGAGATAATCGACCGCGGATGTTTGGTTCGAAATATCCATGGTCATCTGCTCCGGGGCACTACTGCGGATACCTCCCGCGGTTTGAAGATTGCAGAGGTGCCTTATCGATCCTAGCTGGGCAAATCCGTTGCCGCCAAGTGTGTCGTGCACGCATTCCTTGTCACCGGACGTGGCCCGGTCATCTTTTGGCTGTAAGCCTCTTCCAGAATGCCTGAAATGCCCATTTTATGGTCCGTCACAACGTTACAAAGATGCCATTAAGTTATTGATTTTATTCAGATAAGTTACAATTCAATCCTCTCTGGCAGCACCATTCGCCCGCGGCGTGGCGCCGGTTTCCGTCAGATATAGTTCTGCATGAACCGTATGCCGGTCTTCCCGACATATTTGCGCACGAGCGCTGCGGCGTCCTGCACTTCCGGGTTCGCCGTGGTTGCGGCCGCAGCCAGCTTGTGATCGCTGTCGGCGATCGGGTAGCCGAACAGCGAGTTCGTGTACTGGACCTGCGCCATCAGCCGCCAGTCGGTCTCGGGCTCGGCGCCCTTGTGCAGCAGCCGCGTGTCGACCATGAACAGCGTGCCGGCCTTGCCGGTGATCCGCACTTCCTTCTCCAGCAGGCCGGCCTTGGCTATCTCCTCGTCCTTGTGCCGGCCGTCCTTCCACAGCGGCGCCGGCCGCTCGACATGCGTGCCGGGGATCAGCGTGTGCGGGCCGGAGCCGGGGCCGACGTCGGTCAGGTAGACGAACAGCTTTACGAAGGCCAGCCGCTGCATGTCGTGGTGATAGAGCTGGGCGGTGTCGGAGAGTTCCTTTTCGGTCCTTGCCTTGGCGGCGGAGTTGAGGAACGACACCGGCGTGTTGAAGATCGGCTGCACGCCGAAATAGCTCTGCATGATCGCCAGCAGCACCGGATCGGCGGCCAGTTCGTACATTTCCTCGAAGGTCAGCAGCCATGAGGCTTTCGACTTGAATTGCCGCGCCGCGCCTGGCTTTGCCTCGATGGAGGCCTGCAGCTTTTCGGCGCCGTGTTCCGTCTCGAACCGCTCCATCACCTTGCGCTTGAGGCTGTCGACGATGCGCGGCGGCGCGTTGAATTTCGCGATCCAGAAGCCATGGTTTCTAAGATGGTGCAGCGCTGTGCGGCGAATGCCGTCCCAGTACTCGGCCTCCGGCGGCCTTGCCTTCTCCGGCAGCTTGAGATCGTGCCGCGCGAACATGGTGCTGGAGAAATCGTAGGTTTCCTTGCGCAGGTACGAGGCGATCACGTCGGAAAAGATCCGGTTGCTTTTGCCTTCCGTCTCGCTGAACGCGATCCTGAGATTGTGGTAGTCGTCGGTCTCGGTGTTTCCGGAAAGCACGTAGCGTTTGTAACCTGCACCAGCTGCCGCGTCGTCCAGGATGGCGGCAGGTAGCTGTCGACATTGTACTGGAGGTCGAGGGCGGCGCTCTGCTCGAGGCGGACCGAGTCGATGCGCGCTTCTATCAGCAACTTGTCCATAGGATGTCCGTCCGGCGATTCAGAAACGATTGCGGTGTGTTTGGCGCATGGCCTGCAAACAGCAGCTAGCGCAGTTTTCCGGTTGCCGCAATTTGCCGACGGGTGATCTGCGTGGTTGCTCGGCGAATTCTGGCGGCGACGGCCGCGGCTTCGTCACACGACTGTCGTTGACTTGTATGCGGCGCGGTGTAATCCTGATGATTGCAGGCGCACTATTTGCGCCTGCGTCAGTTCTGTATCGCGATGGGGCCGCGGCAGTACGACTGGCGACCACACGGGCTGGATTTCATCCGGCTCACCTTGGGGCGTTAGGATCGTACCGGCCGGGCAGCTTCCCTGAAGCAGCATGGACGGTCGACCTCATGAAGGGGCGAGACAGCCATGCCGACAGCAGTGCCATTGACAGGGGATGTGCGCATCGACGCGCTCTCCTGGGGTTTCAAGATCGATACCAACAACTGGACATATCGTTTCCCGCAATTCGTCCAGGAATATGCGGGCTATAATGCCATCGAGGGGTTCCAGCCGTTCAACGCCACGCAGCAGCAGCAGCTGCTGTTTGCGCTGAGCAATGTGAGCACGTTCCTGCCGATCTCCCTCACGCCGGTCGGGCCGGGTTTCGACCCGACTTTCCGGTTCGCCCAGGCCTCGCGCATCGACTATCCCGACGGACAGGGCCTGCACGTTCCGGGCGGCGTCGGATCGGGCGAGGCGATACCGCCGGACCCGACGCAATTCCAGAACTATTCGTTCGGCGACAACTGGTTCACGCTGGGCAAGTACGAATCGCCGCAGTTCGGCAACTTCCAGAACGCGGCCGGCATCTGGCACGAATTCGGCCACGCGCTCGGGCTCAAGCACGGCCATCAGACCCAAACGGTCAATGGCGCGTTCCATCCGGCGCTGCCCACCTCAAAGGACAGCCAGAATTACTCCGTCATGACCTACAAGGTCTATGCCGGTGACGATCCGTCGAAGTTCGAGGCCAACGATCTTCCATCCCAGGACGTCGACTATCCCTGGGCGTATCAGCAGTACGACATACTGACGCTGCAGCACCTCTATGGCGCCAATTTCGGTCCGACGTCGAACAACGCCAACACCCAGTACCAGTTCAATCCGACGACCGGCGAACTGACGATCGTCAACAATTTCGACACCGCGCCGGATGTGATCCAGACCGGCGGCTCGCTGCGGGCGAAGATCTTCCTGACGCTCTGGGATGGCGGCGGTTTCGACGTCTATGACTTCCGCAATTATTCCAACGACATGGAGATCGACCTCAGGCCCGGCAACTGGTCGACCTTCTCCACGGCGCAGCTTGCAAGGCTCGGCAAGAACATCTTCGCCGAGGGCAACCTCGCCAACGCGCTTCAGTTCCAGGGCGATCCGCGCTCGCTGATCGAGGCGGCGTGGGGCGGCAGCGGCAACGATTCGATCATCGGCAACCAGGCCCGCAACCAGCTCGCCGGATACAACGGCAACGACACGCTGAACGGCATGGGCGGCGCCGACGACCTCTACGGCATGGCCGGCAACGACATCATGTATGTCGACAACGTCGGCGACCAGGTCTTCGAGAATGCCAATGAAGGCACCGACCGGGTTCTGGCCTCGACGAGCTACACGCTGACGGCCAACTCCCATGTGGAATTGCTGACCACGACTAGTTCCACCGGCAAGTCGGCGATCAACCTCACCGGCAACACGCTGAAGCAGGAGATCATCGGCAACGCCGGGGCCAATGTCATCGGCGACGGCGGCGGCAGCGGCGCCGACACGCTGCGCGGCCTGAGCGGCAACGATATCTATCGAATTGGCAATACCAACACGAAGATCATTGAGACCTCTGCGCAAGGGTCTGCCGACCGCGTGACCGCGATGGTCAGCTATGTGCTTGGACCTGGTGTGTATGTCGAGACCCTCACGACCACGCTTTCGACGGGTACAACTGCCATAAACTTGACGGGAAACGCTCTTCATCAAGAGATCGTTGGCAATTCAGGCGTGAACATCCTTCGCGACGGCAGCGGCATGGCGGACTTGCTACGTGGTCTTTCGGGTAGCGACACCTACCAGATCTACACTTCCGGCACGACAATCGTTGAATCTTCGGGCCAGGGGGCTGCGGACAGGGTCATGGCTGCAGTAGACTACAAGCTCGGAACCGGCGTGTACGTTGAGGTAATGAGCACGACATCGTCGACAGGGACTACGGGGGTCGATCTGACGGGCAATATTCTGAAGCAGGAGATCATCGGGAATGCGGGGGCGAATATCCTAAACGACGGCGGGGTCGGGGCTGCCGACATACTTCGCGGGCTCTCCGGCAATGATACGTACATCGTTTATAATGCCGGCGATGTCATCGAAGAGGGTTCCTCCCAAGGCACATCCGACCGGGTCTCGGCGGGCGTCGACTACAAGCTTGGCGCTGGCGTCTATATCGAATTGCTTACGACCACGTCTTCGTCGGGAACGTCGAGCATAGACCTTACCGGGAATGAGCAGAGGCAGGAAATTGTCGGCAACGCCGGATCCAACAAAATCGACGGCAAGGGCGGTAGCGATTTGCTGCGCGGCGGAGCAGGGAAGGATTTCTTCACATTCTCCACCGCGCTGGGCGCGTCAAACGTTGACACGATCAGCGACTTCAACGCGGCTGCCGACACGATCCGGCTGGAGAACGCCATCTTCACGGCGCTGACGGCGACCGGCCCGTTGGCGGCGTCGGCGTTCTGGGCAAGCACGGCCGGCGTTGCCCACGACAGCAACGACCGCATCATCTATGATACCGATACGGGCAGGCTGTTCTACGACGCCAATGGCAGCGCGGCCGGCGGCAGCATCCACTTTGCCACGCTGACCGGGCATCCGACGATCACCGCGGCGGATTTCCTGATCATCTGATGCGTTGGAGATAGGCGCGCCGGCCATCCCGAACATGGCCGGCCGATCCGGACGCCGGCTTCAAGGCCGGCTCCGGTCAAGCGCTTCGCCGGCAGGATCGTAGCGCTCGACCGCGCTTCCGATACTAGACAGACCTGACGGAACGATAAAAACGTCAGGCAGCGGCGCCGATGTTGCGCGCGACCTGCTTCAGCACGCGCGTTGCTATTTCCAGCTCCGCTTCGTCGATGCCCACCATCACCTGCTGCCGCAGTTCGTCCGCATAGGCGAGGATCGTGTCGGCCTCCCGGCGGGCGGCTTCGGTCAGGAATATCCCTTTCGAACGCCGGTCGCCCTCGACGGCGCGGCGGATGACGAACCCCTTCTTCTCCATCGCGTCGATCAGGCCGACCATCGAAGGCTGCTCGACCTGCAGCAACTCGGCCAGCTCGCTCTGCGTGGTCCCTTCCTGCTTGGCCAGATGCATGAGGAGCCGGGCGCGGGCCAGCGTCAGCCCCTGGGTCTTGACCCGCGCGTCGAACATCGCGCGCAGCTTGCGGTTCACTTTCGTCAATTCGTCGACGAAGACGGTGCGGGAGGTCATGATATCCATAATGAACACATGGTAAGGATTCGAATAATTAGGTATCTATGTAATTAGCGTTCCGCTGGGTTTTTGGCAAGAGGCGATCTTCGGCGCCGGGACGGTGCGGGGATGCGTCTTTCGCCATGCGCCAAAAGGCGTCAGGGACTGATCTCGAAGGCCGATCGGTTGACATCCCGCCATTTTTTTCTGCTATCAGCCCAATGCAGCGTTCAGGCTTGGGGAGGGGACATACAGTGACGATCTCGACCGGATGCCTTCCATGACCAATGTCGCGCTCACCGGACTGGCGCGCGAACTGGCGGCGCGTGCCGACGCCGGCAAGCCGGTGCGCATCGGCGTCATCGGTTCCGGCGAGATGGGCACCGACCTGGTGACGCAAGGCATGCTGATGAAGGGCGTCGAGGTTTGCGCGATCTCGACCCGCCGCCCGCATACGGCGCGCGAGGCGATCCGCATCGCCTATGGCGACGAGGCGATGGCGGTGGAGGCCGATACCGCCTCGGCGGTCAGCGCGGCGATCGAGGCAAGGAAGATTGCGATCACCTCGAACGAGATGCTGGTGAAAAACCCGCTGATCGACGTGGTGATCGACGCAACGGGAAAACCCGGCGTTGCCGCCGATTTCGACCTGATGGCGATGGAGCACGGCAAGCACGTCGTGATGATGAATGTCGAGGCCGACGTCACCATCGGCCGTTACCTCAAGAGCGCCGCCGACCGGCTGGGCGTCGTCTATTCAGTCGGGGCCGGCGACGAGCCGTCCTCCTGCATGGAACTGATCGAGTTCGCCAGCGCGCTGGGCTACACCATCGTGTCCGCCGGCAAAGGTAAAAATAACCCGCTGAACCACGACGCCGTCCCCGACGACTATCGCGCCGAAGCCGAGCGCCGCAACATGAACCCGCGCATGCTTGTCGAGTTCGTGGACGGTTCCAAGACCATGGTGGAGATGGCGGCGATCGCCAACGCCACCGGGCTGGTGCCCGACGTTCCCGGCATGCACGGCCCCAACGCCGACCGCGACCAGATGGTCAAGGTGCTGATCCCGCGCGCGGATGGCGGCATCCTGTCGAAGAAGGGCGTGGTCGACTACACGATCGGCAAGGGGGTGGCGCCCGGCGTCTTCGTCATCGTCGAGGCTACGCATCCGCGCATCATCGAGCGCATGGACGATCTGCATGTCGGCAAGGGGCCGTATTACAGCTTCTTCCGGCCCTATCACCTGACCTCGCTGGAAGTGCCGCTGACGGCGGCGCGGATCGTGCTGCATGGCAAGCCGGACATGGTGCCGCTGCCATACCCGGTGGCCGAGGTCTGCGCGGTGGCCAAGCGCGACCTCAAGGCCGGCGAGACCTTCGATGCGATCGGCGAGACCTGCTACCGTTCCTGGACGATGACGGCGGGCGAGGCGCGGGCGAACGGCGCCGTGCCGGTTGGCCTGCTGGAAGGCGGCAAGGTGTTGAAGCCGGTGCGAAAGGGTGCGCTTTTGACCACCGACAACGCCGCGCCCGACATGACGACGCGGCTCTACGCGCTACGAAAACTGCAGGACGAGATGCCGTATGAGGCTGCGGCCAGGTTGAGCTGAGGTACGGCAGTGGCCAGCACTTTTCCCGAGATCTATCTCGTACGGCACGGCGAGACCGAGTGGAGTGCGCTGGGAAAACACACCGGGCGGACCGACATATCTTTGACACGCGCCGGCGAAGAAGCCGCCCGGCAACTTGCCGGCCGCTTGCAAGGCCTGTCATTCGCCGCCGTCTGGTCGAGCCCGTCGCAGCGCGCCTTCGACACCTGCGTGCTGGCCGGCTTTGGCGCTGAAGCGTTGCGCAAGGATGATCTCGCCGAATGGGACTACGGCGCCTATGAGGGGCTGACGACGAAAGAGATAATGGCGCAACGTCACGGTTGGCGTCTTTTCCGCGACGGATGCCCGGGCGGCGAGCAGGCGTCAGACGCCGGCGCGCGGGCGGACCGGATTGTCAGCCATCTCCGCGAAGTCGAGGCCAATGTGCTGGTATTTTCGAGCGCCCATTTCTTGCGCGTGCTTGCCGCGCGCTGGCTCGGCCTGCCGCCTGAGGACGGAGCCTGCTTCGTTCTCGCCACCGCGAGCATCAGCGTGCTCGGCTATGAGCACGATCTCAGCGAGCCGGTGGTTCGCAGATGGAACCAGAGGTAGCTTCCTGTCAGCCGCTGCCCGACGAGACGACGCGGCTCTATGCGCTACGCAAGTTGCAGGACACGACGACGGCTGGCCGATCCGCAAACCGATATGACAGTGTCACATAATGTGGTAGGCTGAAAGCGATAGGAGTTCTCACCCATGCGAGCCAGCAAACCCATCACGGTAACGCTCGGAAAGCAGCAGCGCAGCGTCGACGATCGTCTCGAATCCGGAGACTACAACTCGGCAAGCGAGGTGATCCGGGCGGGGCTTCGGGCGCTCGATCGTGAGGAAGAGGCGCTCAATGCCATTCTGCGCGAGAAGATACGTGAGGCGCTGGACGAGCCAGGGCCGGATGTTCCCGCCGACGAGGTTTTCGAACGGCTCGAGCGCAGGCACGCCGGACGCATCAAGACCTCACGGTCGTGAATTTCAAGGTCGTCTTCCGCCCGCGTGCGACCGCCGACCTTGATGACATCTATGATTTTATCGCTCGGGACAGTCCGCCTGCGGCGATCGCCTTCGTGCGTCGCATCCGCGACCATTGCACCAAACTCGCTTACATGCCCGAGCGCGGGCCGCGTCGGGACGATCTCGCCGCCGGCATCCGCATCCTGCCGTTTGAGCGGAGGACGGTGATCATCTATCGTATCGACGACAATACTGTCCGCATTTTGCGCGTGCTGTACGGCGGACGCGACTATCCGAAGGAGTGGATTGAAGACTGATGATCCGCGATCACTACTTCCCCAGCTCCACCGACCGCGCGCGAGCCGCCTCGACCGCCTCGGTGACCAGTATCTTCAGCCGGTCGTCGCCCATCAGCACCGACAGCGCGGCGGCGGTGGTGCCGTTGGGGCTGGTCACCTGCTGGCGCAGCAGTGCGGGCTCCTCGCCGCTCTCGGCCGCGAGGCTGGCAGCGCCGTACACCGTCTGCATGGCGAGCAGCTTGGCCGTCTCGGTGGGCAGGCCGGCGGTCTCGCCGGCGGCGGTCAGGCATTCGATGAAATGGAAGATGTAGGCGGGGCCTGAGCCGGAGACGGCGGTGACAGCGTCCATCAGCCCCTCGTCGTCGATGGTCGCCACCGCGCCGCTGGTGGCGAGCAGGGCATTGACGAAGGCGAGTTCGGCGGCCGGCACGCGCGGATTGGCGAACACCACCATCATGCCCTTGCCGATGGCCGCCGGCGTGTTCGGCATGCAGCGCACGAACGGCACCGGTCCGAGGATTTCTTCGAACGTGCTGATCGGCGTCCCGGCGGCGACGGAGAGGAATACCGTCCTGCCGCCGGAAAAGCGGCGGTAGCCGGCGGTCACCTCGCGGATGACCTGGGGTTTCACCGCGAGGATGACGAGGCGCGGCGCGGCATCGGCGGGCAGGTCCTCAGTGCCGGCGCCGGCCGGGACGCCGAGAGCCGCCGCACGGGCGCGAAGCTCGGCATTCGGCTCGACGACGAAAACGTCGGCGGCGGCGAGCCTGCCGGATTTCAGCCAGCCGGCGAGCATCGCGTAGCCCATGTTGCCGCAGCCGACGAGCACTGCCTGGATGGTCATGAAGCCGTTCCCTCGATGTGGGGGCCGCCGGCCCGGAATGCGCCGCCATCGCGCGGCGTCGCATCGTCTAGCGGGGATTCCTTGCCGCGCCAAGCGCTTGCGGACGCGTGACAGGATTGGGCTTGCGAGGCGCGGCTGCCTCGGGGCGCGTCTTCACAGCGGGGAAGCGGGCGGCGAGCCTTAGCCCGATCACCGCGAACACGACGAACATCCACACCGGGTCGGCGCGCCGGAAGAAGAAGCTCTCGAGGAAGGCGTTCAGCGTGGTGAACAGCAGGATCATCATGAACAGGTCGCCGAGCAGCACGTTCTCCCGGTAGCGCGGGATGCGCAGGTAATCGACGACGGGGGTGATCAGGAACGCCCAGACGGCTACCCCGAGTCCGGGCAGGCCCATCTGGAGCGCGATGTCGAGATAGCCGTTGTGGCCGTGGACGATGGTGCGGATGTCCCAGTCGCGGTCGAAGGGCTGGCTCATCGATTCCAGCAGCGGTGTGCCCCAGAAGCTGTCGTAGCCGTAGCCGGCCCATGGGCGCCTCCTGATCATCTCGCCGGCGAAGTCCCACAGCGTGGTGCGGCCGGTATAGGTCATCTCCGGAAAGTTCCAGGTGACGAACTGCTTCAGCGGGTCGATGAAGACGATGCCCAGCGTCGCCACCGCGGTGCCGGCCATGACGATCCAGAACAGGGCCGCGGCGACCGGGCGGACGCCGAACAGGCCGGGCGCCGCAACGACGATCATCGCCACGGGCACGAGGCCGGCGGTCGTCTTGGAGCCGGTGTTGGCCATGAAGATGAAGGCCGAGACGAACAGGATCGCCCCCGCCCATTTGCGGCCGCGCCGGAAAAGATAGAGGCCGCAGAAGGACAGGCAGGCCATGACCGGGCCGGCGACGTTCTTGTGCGAGAACACGCCGCGCCACAGGCCGGCATGCTGGGGCTCCATCGACGCGGCCGTGTGCATGGCCTCGTTGGGGTAGAGTACCAAACCGATGTAGCTGATGCCCACGACTGTCAGCCCGGCGACCGAGATCACGGTGGAGAAGGCGTCGGCGTCGCGTGGGATGGCGAGCACGGTCGCCATCGCCAATATGCCGATGAGCGTGAAGGAGAACGCCCGCATGGCGGCGGACGGAACGGTGGCGTCCGCCACCGACAGCATGGCGAAGCACAGCATCAGCAGGAACGAGAAGCTGAAAAGCGCCGACACCACCCTGGGCGTGGAAAGGAAGAGCAGCGACAGGATGGAGATCGCGCCGAGAGAGCCGAAGCCGAGCTGGTTCACGACGTTGCCACCGGTCTCCGGCTCGCCGCCCCCCCCAGGCTGGAAGGGCGTGAACGAGATCATCAGCATCGCGAACAGGCCGGTGGCGACCACCGTCGGCAGATGCACCGAGTCGAACGGCGAAAAGACTGCCGGCCCGTCAGTTCTTCTCGGGCTGGCGGTACTGCTCATTGGCGTATCCGAACTCGGCCATTACGCGACCAGCGCCGATATACACCGGATAGAGGGCGATGGAAATCGATCCGGTCTTGCAGAGCTTGAGAAAACCGCGGAACGGCGAGGCTGCCAGCAGCAGCAGGCTTTTGACGAACACCTTGGTGTTGGCCAGCGGCGTGCCGGCGCGCTTCTTCTTCTCCACCAGCGTCGAGATCACCCCGTTGCGCAGGCTGCGCGCCCGAATCCAGTCAGCCTCGACCCGGCGCTCCGGCACGGTCTCGCGTATGATGGCCTCGTCGCACCAGGCGAGCTCGAAGCCACGCTGCTTGGTGCGGCTCAGGAAATCGGCGTCGCCGCCGCCCATGAAATTGAAGCGCAGGTCGAGATAGGGCGGCCCCATCGTATCCATGACCTTGCGGCTCAGCAGCATGTTTCCGGATGAATAGAGGATCGGCACCGGCCCGGTCTGCCGGTAGTGGGCCGAGAACACCGGATGCGCCGCCCATTTGTTGTGCTCCGGCCTGGCGAAGACCGGTATCTGAGGGCCGCCGACGACGTCGACGCCGAAGCGTTCGGCGGTGGCGCACATATTCTCGAGCCAGTCGGGGTCGGCAAGTTCGTCGTCGTCCACAACCAACGCATATTTGAAGTTGGGGAAATAGGTGATCGTGGTGAGGAAGCCGGCGTTGTAGGCGCAGCAATTGCCGCGATCGTGGGCGATGATCAGCATGCCCTGCAACAGGCCCTCGTCGAACCAGGATTTCGCGGCCGCCGCGCCTTCGCGCTTCTCGGCCTCGTTCTCCACCAGGACGACGGCAAAACGGCGCTTGGTCTTCTGGTTTCTCAGGGATTGCAGCGTGTCCAGGACCTGCTGCGGCCTGCGGAAGGTCGGCACGGTCACCACCGCCTCGATGGAATCGTGGTCGAGATTCGGCGAACTGGCCACGATGCTGATCGACGCATTCGCGGGTAGTGAGGCCATGGGATCTTCCTGATGATTGGTTATGCAATTTCGTAGTGCAGCGGCCTTAAGTGTCCGTTAAACACCTGAAACAGGACTACGCTATCGACGCCGCCTTGTCCTGCCATGCGACAGGTACTTAACATTCGGTTCATCGTGCCTTGTTAAGCGATGCCGGCTGGGGGTGTAATGCATCTGTTGTTCGCCACATCGATCATTCCGGACGGAACGCTGGGATCGGGATACGAGATCGCCAATGCCGCGATCATCGACGCTTTGCATCGCGCCGGCGTGCGCGTGACGGTCCTCGGCTTTGTCTGGCCCGGCCGGAAGCCGGCCGACCCCGACAACGCCATCGTCATGGGCGAGGTGGACGTGAAAACCGATGGCGCGCCGTTCCTGCGCAAGCTGCAATGGCTGGGCAAGGCCGTGCTGGCAGGCATGACATTTACGTCGGCCAAGCTGACGGTGGTAACGCGCGAGACGCTGCGGAACGCGGTCGACAAGGCAGGACCGTTCGACGCCTATGTGCTCAACGCGGCGACTCTTGCCGGCGCCTTTGACGGGCTCTTCGACGACAGGCCGACGCTATATGTGGCGCACAACGTCGAGTATCGCTCGGCCGAGGAGAATTCGGCTGCGGCGCGAGGAGCGTTGCAGAGGCTGATCTACCGGCGCGAAGCCCGGTTTCTGAAGGCGTTGGAAGAACGGCTCTGCCGCAAGGCGCGCTTCGTATTCACCTTGGCGGAAGAAGACAGCAAGGTTCTCGGAGTCGAAGGGCGATCGGCGGTGCTGCCGCTTGTGACGCGGTCGACGGCGCCTGTGGTGGCGCGTCCGCGGGCCGTCGAATACGATGCGGCGCTTATCGGCTCGTGGACATGGCAGCCTAACCGCATCGGCCTCGACTGGTTCCTCGACGACGTCGCGCCGCATCTCCCCGCCGACTTCACGGTCCGCATCGCCGGCACCGTGCCGTCTGGCCTGACGTCCGACCGGCCGAACATCCGTTTTGTGGGGCGCGTGCCGAGCGCCGAAGATTTCGTATTGAGGGCAAAGGTGATTCCACTTACCAGCCGTGCCGGCACAGGAGTCCAGCTGAAAACCATCGAGACGTTCGAACTGGGTCTGCCTTCCGTCGCAACGACGAGTTCGCTGCGCGGGATAGGCTACCGTCCGACGAATTGCATCGTCGCCGACGATCCGGTGGAATTCGCCGAGGCGCTGAAGCGGGCGGCGATCGGCGCCGCGGAGGACATTGACGGTGCGCAGTTCCATGACCGCCAGCGGCACGCGCTGGACGCCGCGATCAAACGCGGCCTCGCCACGGTCGGCTATCGCGAGAACGAGGCGGTGGCATGAACATGCATACCGGCCTGCCGCCGTCAGAAGCGGTCGTAACTTACGACATTCTGGGCATCGAGGCGGCTTCGCTTGGCTGGAAGGAAGCCATCGACCTGCTTTGCCGGCTGTTGGCTCAACGCTGCTTCATGCGCGTCGGATTCCTGAACGCCCATAACGCCAACCTCGCCACCGACGATCCGTCCTTCAAGGCGGCGTTGGCGGATTTCCTGATCCTGCCGGATGGCGTCGGTGTCGATATCGCAGCCAAACTGCTCTACGGGAAGATTTTCGCCGCCAACCTCAACGGCACCGACTTCATCCCTGCCTTTCTGGAAGCCCTGCCAGGCAGGGCGCGTGTCGGTTTGATCGGTGCGCGCCGGGAGAGCATCGATTCGGCTACCGAGGCCTTGAAGCGGATGGCGCCCGGACACGAGTTCATCGCCGTGCGCGACGGCTTCTTCACGGCGGATGAAGAGCCAGCGATTCTCCGGCAAATCGAGGAGCTCAACCTCGATATTCTGCTGGTGGCGATGGGTGTGCCGCGCCAGGAGAAATGGGTGGCGCACAAGATCGATTCACGCCATTGCACGCTGCCGATCGCTGTCGGCGCATTGTTCGACTTCTTGAGCGGCACCGTGCCGCGTGCGCCGATGTGGATGCGCCGCCTGCGGCTGGAGTGGTTGCACCGGCTGTCGCAGGAGCCGCGGCGTCTTTGGCGCCGCTATGTCATCGGCAATCCGCTGTTCATCTTGCGGGTGCTGCGGCAGAAGCTGTCGGGAGTTCAGCGGTGAACCGCCGGTTCGCCCCCGGCGAAGCGGAGACGGCTGGACGCGAGGCGGCTGGGACGAAAACGCGGTCGGCAATGATCACGCCGAGCTTCGGGCTCGATTTCGAGCGCTGCAGGCTGCTGTGCGAGACTGCCGATCGCCATGTCACTGGAATGGCTCATCATTATATCCTGGTGGAGGGTCGCGACGTCGCCCTGTTCAGGCAGTTGGAAACATCGAAGCGCACGGTGGTGGACGAACGCGACATATTACCGTCCTGGCTGCACGCTTTCGACGATCCGCTGAGCTGGTTCAAGCGGCGGATCTGGCTGAGTTTTCGCACGCGGCCGCTGCGCGGATGGCATGTGCAGCAGTTGCGCCGTATCGCGATTGCCGCGCATATCACTGAAAACGTTCTGGTTTTCTGCGATTCAGATGTGGCCTTCCTGCGACCTTTCGACTTCTCGGCGTTTCGCAGCGATGGCCGGACGCGGCTGTTCAGGCGGGATCATGCGCTGCGGGAGGAGGGGCTCGATGGGCATATCCTGCAGCGGATCTGGTCGACCAATGCCGGTAAGGTATTGGGATTGCAGAAGGAAGGCGATGTCGGCAACGATTACATCACGACGCTGATCTCATGGGACCGGGAGACTGTGGTGGCAATGTGCCGGCATATCGAAGCGGTCAACCATCGTCATTGGGTGTCGGCCATCGGCTCGGTGCGAAAGTTCTCCGAATGCCTGATCTATGGCCGCTACGTCGACGAAGTAATTGATAGCAAAGGCCATTTCCACGACTCGCAGGAATTCTGCAACGTATTGTGGTACGGAAAGCCGATGAGCGACGCTGAGTTCCATGCCTTCGTCGCCGGCATGTCCTCCGAGCAGGTTGCGATCTGCATGCAGTCCTTTATCGGCACCGATGTCGCGCGCATCCGCCGGCTGGTCATGTCGGCCTGAGCCTGCCGCGGGCCTGTCGAAACCCGTGAGGGTCGACGGCCCGGATACGCATCGACCGATAATCCCAGGCGTCGTCGGCATGCGGCGTCACCGCGTGCTATCCTGCCGCGGCAGCGCAGGAGCAATCGCTATGAACAAGGCCGGCCTGTCCGACATCTACCGGAACTACATCGCCTGCCTCAACGAGCAGGACTGGCCGGCGCTGGGACAGTTCGTCGACGACGAGGCGCGACACAACGGCCGGCGCCTTGGGCTGTCCGGTTATCGCCGGATGCTGGAGAAGGATTTTGAGCAGATCCCGGACCTGTATTTCGACATAGGGCTGCTGATTTGCGATCCGCCCCATGTGGCGAGCCGGCTGGAATTCGACTGTACGCCGAAAGGCAGCTTCCTCGGGCTCCCTGTGAATGGACGGAAAGTTTCGTTTGCCGAGAACGTATTCTACGAATTCCGGGGACGGAAAATTTGGGAGGTGTGGTCGATCGTGGATAAGGCAGCTATTGAAGCTCAGCTGTAGAGCTTGAGCCATCCCGCACCTTGTCTTCGGTGGCGACCGTTCACCGGTTGCCGCCGATGGACCGTGGAAACGCAAGGACATTGACGGCGAGGCGGATAGATCGCGATCCCGGCGCGTCCAGGCTCTGGTCCTAGATGCGTTTTGGCGGCATGCGCAACGCCGAATAGGTCAGTCCCGCCGAAACGAGGTAGAGGATCGCGAAGACCGCGTTGAGCGACCAGATCAGCTCCGCCGCTTCGGTCGTATGGGCCAGCAACACAGCGAGCAGGATGGCCTTGCTGGCCGCCAGCAGCCCCAGGTTGAGGGCGCGCACCGCCGTCTGGCCGCGTGCAAAGAGCAGTTCGGCCTGGTATTCGACGAGGTTGCGCGCGCCGGGTATGGCCAGCGCCAGGATCACCAGCCCGGCGGCCTGGGCGATGTTGCGGCCGAGCGCGTTGGGGAAGAAGTACAGCACCAGCGCCAGCGCGCACAAGGCAGCGGTCGACACCGCGAAGACGCCGGCCTCTATGCCGGCGCGCAGCCTGAGGCTGGACAGCATCGCCGGCGCCCGCATCATGCGCTGCACCAGCATCATGGTGAAGGTGCGGATAGGGATGGCGGTCAGGTCGACCAGCCGCATGATCACGGCATAGATGCCGGCGAGGTCCGCCCCGCCGATGGCCAGCACCACCAGCTTGTCGAACTCCATCTGCAGGTAGAACAGCACTTCGGCGCCCGCCACATAGAGCGAATCGGCAAGCCGCCGCCAGTACAGGCGCGGGCGGAATTTGAGGCGCTGGCGCGGATAGAAGAAGCCGAAGGCGAGCGCGAACACCGCCGCGTTGGCCGCGAGATAGTAGAGAGACCAGTTTGCCAGCGAGACGTCGGCCTGAAGCGTGAAGACGGCTGCCGCGCCGGCGCGCATCGCGGTGCCCAGGATGGTGAGCACCGAGGCCTTTCCGAAAGAACCGAGGCCGTTGTTGACGATGATCGCCAGTTCGACCGGCCGCCACAGCAGCGCCTCCGCGACGATCACCGCCGCGAACACCGGAAGCGGCATGAGCCCGCCGAAGAACAGCGCATGGGTGATCCACGCCGCCAGCGCCAATACCGGCAGCGACAGCACCGAGAGCAGGATGAACCCCCCGGTGAAGGTGCCGATGAGCCGCGGCCGGATCGTGGCGACGCGGTAGAGCGCCGATATGAAGCCGAAACTCAGGATGCGCGACAACATGACGCCGGCCGCCGACGCCGTTGCGAACACACCGAAGTCGGCCAGCGAAAGCGTGTTGGCGAGGAAGATGAAATAGGCGAGCGAGAACACCAGCCGCCCGCCCGCGCCGCTGACTGCAGCCATGTAGTCGCGCAGCAGGCCGCGGCGCTCGGAAAGGAGCGCCGTCAGTCGCGAAAACAGTGGTTTTCGCGAGGGAAGGGCAGGGTCGGCCATGATCGTGACATTAATTGCGAATGATTAATCCCGGGTTCCGGGCATCCGTGGAGCGATAACCAAAAGTTGTGCAATTTCATGCGCATCGCTATTTTGGGTTGTTCGGAATTAACGTTTTGTTTCCCATGTCGGTTTAGGGTGGCTTAACGGATCGATAACCCACACGTGCCGGCCGAGCGGAAAAAGCGCACTTCATGCTGCACCCCGACGACAATGACGCCGTAGAGCGAGAGCGGTCGCTGCTGTCGCTGGGCGACGCGTTGCGCAGCGAGCCGGCCGACGAATCGTCGCGGCTTGCCAGGGCCATCGCCGATGTCCGGGCCGGCAAGGACGATGCGGCCGCGCGGCATCGCTTGGCGCGTTCGCGCCGGAGCACACGCGAAACGCCGCTGCTCAGCGCGCTGAGGAATGCGCCGGACACGCCGGCGCCGCAATACCGGCCCGAGCCTGAACCCGAGGAAGCGGCGCTGCCGCCCGAAGCCGAGGAGCGGCCGGAGGCGCTTGCACCGTCCGGGCCGGTCGACCGGCCGTCGGACGCTGCCCCTCCGCTGCCCGATCCGCCCGCAGGCGAGGCTTTGGACGCCGGCCGCCCCGACGAACAGCCGCCGGCGCCGCCAAGGCCGGATCACAGGCAGGAAATCGCCGAGCCGGCGTTCGAACGGCGCGCGCCGGAGCGCCGCGCCGCCTATGCCGTTCCCGCCCAGGAGCGCGCGCGTGATGAAAATGGCGGGGTGTGGAATCCGCTGATCGATCCAGGCACCGTGGTTGCCGGCGTCATCCGCTCGAAATGGATCATCGCGGCGACGACGATCGCCGGCGCCCTGCTCGGCGTGCTGATCGCGCTGAGCACGCCGAAGAAATACGAATCCTCGACCGAGCTGGTCGCCGATCCGCGCGATCTCGCCATCGGCACGGAACTCACCCAGTCCGGCATCTCCAATGAGGCGACGATCGCCGTCATCGAGAATCAGGTCCGCTTCCTCACCTCGGGCACCGTCATCAGCAAGGTGGTCGAGCGGTTGCACCTCGCCGAGGATCCGGAGTTCAACGGGCAGGGACCGGCAACCGGGTTGAAAGGCCTGTTGTCGCCGGTTTTGTCCCTGTTCCGGGCCAAGGACGGCGAGGACGACCCCGGCAGGCGCTATGCGTTGGCCGCCATGAATCTCGGGCGCGCGCTGAGCGTCGAACGCGGCGGCAAGACCTTCGTGATCTCCATCAGCGCAACCACGCAGGAACCGGAGAAATCTAAGGAAATCGCCGCAACGATGGCCGAGGTGTTCATCCAGAGTTACGGCGATCTTCAATCGGGCAATGCCCGAAGGGCCGCGGGCGAGTTGTCATCCAAACTCGACGAACTGCGCAAGGGCGTCGAGGCGGCGGAGCGCAAGGTCGAAGCCTTCCGGTCGGAGAACGATCTCGTCGACGCTCAGGGCAGGCTGATCTCCGACGACGAGCTTCTCAAGCTGAACGAACAGCTTTCCATCGCGCGGGCACGCAAGATGGAGCTCAGCGCGCGAGCCGCCTCGACAAGAGGCGTCAGCGCCGATGCGGTGCTGACAGGCTCGTTGCCGGAGGATTTGTCGTCGCCGTCGATGCAGGAACTGCGCGCCCAGTACTCGGCGTTGCGTGGCGAATCCGACCGACTGGCGGTGCGGCTCGGGCCGCGACATCCGCAGCGCCTGGCGCTCGAAGCCCAGCTCAGCGGCGCCCGGGGCCTGATCGACGCCGAATTGAGGCGCATCGTCGCTTCGATCCAGACCGATCTCAAGCGGGCAGTGCAACTGGAACAGGAGTTGAACTCGCGCCTGGCGCAGCTCAAGGCCAGGCAGGGCAGCCTGAGCGAGAAGATGGTGACGCTGCGCGAACTGGAGCGCGATGCGACGGCGAAGCGCGCGGTCTACGAGGCCTATCTGCTGCGTGCCCGCGAGACCGGCGAGCAGGAGGGCCTCAACAGCGCCAACATCAACATCATCTCGCCGGCCTATCTGCCGCTGGAATCGAACCCGCCCTCGCGCAGCACCATCGCGCTTGCCGGAATGCTGCTCGGACTGATGGCCGGCATCGGCATCGGCGGCGTGCGCGGCACGCTGGAGAGCCTGCGCGACCGGGGGCGCGGCCGTGCGCCGAAGCTGGCGTGGAAGCTGCGGCGCAGGCCGGTGGCGACCATGTTCGACCAGGACGACGGCTTGGCCGCCGGCTACGATACTGCTGCCGACACCGTTGCCGACCGTCCGGCGGAACTCCGCGTGGAAGAGGGTCTTGAGCCTCCGCCGGAACCCGGCCCTTCCGATTCCCAATTCGCCTATTCGTCCGAAACCCCGAAGGACACGACAATGCAGCATCCGTTCAACATGCAGCCGCCGTTCGATCCCAACCAGCCGCAGGCGCCCACAGGCTATCCCTACGCCTCCGCCCCCGGTCACGCACAGCAGCCGATGCCGCCCGCCGGCTACGCGCCGCAGCAGCCGATGCAGCCTGCCGGTTATGCCGGGCAGCAGCAGCCTTCCGGTTTTGCACCGCAGCCGCCCTATTATCCGCAACAGCCGATGCAGCAGCCTGGCGGCGCGCAGCCATACGGCTACGCCCAGCCGGTCCCGCCCGCTGTCTATCAGCAGCCGATGCCGGGTTACTGGCAGCCGCAGTTCCAGGCGGCGCCGGGGCCGCATCCCTATGCCCAGCCGATGCCGGCCGGCATGTATCCGCCGCCCTACGCGCCCATGCCGCAGCACATCCAGCCGCAGCAGCCGATGACCATGCAGCAGCCGGTGAGCCCGCAGACGCAGCGGCCGATTGCCGAGAGCCTGCAGAATGCTCCGGCCGAGGAAACGCCGATCGAGGAGATCCGCGCCAGCCTGCGCGAATTCCGCGAAGCGATCCGCGAGCTTGCCGAGTCGCGCTCGCGCCGCCGCTATTTCTGAGACGCGAATTCCGGGGCAGTGACGGGTTTGCGGCACGGCGCGACGCTGTGGCAGGATTGCGCACCCGATTTTTGGTGACTATGCCGACCCGACAAGCGCGCCGGGGAGCAAATCATGGCTGACATCATCGACGGCAAGGCCGTGGCCGAGGACGTGGTTGCCAAGGTCAAGAGCCTTGCTGCCGAGCTCAAGGCCGGCAAGGGCATCGTGCCGGGGCTGGCCGTGGTGATCGTCGGCGAGGATCCGGCCAGCCAGGTCTACGTCTCCTCCAAGGGCAAGAAGGCCAAGGAATGCGGCTTTCATTCGGTCCAGCACACGCTGCCAGCCGAAACACAGGAAGCCGAACTGGTCTCGCTGATCGAGACGCTCAACGCCGATCCCGCGATCCACGGCATCCTCGTCCAACTGCCGCTGCCGGGGCACGTCGATGCCGGGCGCATCATCCAGACCATCTCGCCCGACAAGGATGTCGACGGCTTTAATTTCGTCAATGTCGGAAAACTCGGAACGGGCGAGCTGGAGACGGCCTTCGTTCCCTGCACGCCGGCCGGCTCGATGCTGCTGATCGAGCGCGTGCGCGGCAAGGACCTGTCCGGCCTCAACGCCGTGGTGGTCGGGCGCTCCAACATCGTCGGCAAGCCGATGGCCAATCTGCTGCTTGCCGCCAACTGCACGGTCACCATCGCCCACAGCCGCACCAAGGACCTCCCGGCGCTTGCGCGCACCGCCGACATTCTGGTGGCGGCGGTGGGCCGCCCCGAGATGATCAAGGGCGACTGGGTAAAACCCGGCGCAACCGTGATCGACGTCGGCATCAACCGCGTGCCTGCGCCGGAGAAGGGCGAAGGCAAGAGCCGGCTGGTCGGCGACGTCGCCTTTGCCGAAGCCGCCGCGAATGCCGGGGCGATCACCCCGGTGCCGGGTGGCGTCGGGCCGATGACGATTGCGCTGCTGATGGCCAACACGCTGGTGTCGGCGTATCTCAGGGCAGGGCTGGAAAGGCCAACATTTTGAAGCGAATAGGGAGTAGCGAATAGCGAATAGGGATTTTCGGACCCTTTCTTCCCTATTCCCTATTCCCTATTCCCTATTCCCTATTCGCTATTCGCTATTCGCTATTCGCTATTCGCTCTCTCGCCGCCTTGCGCCCTAAACACCTTTCTGTAGAACGTCGCTGATGATGGACGATGCGCAAACCGGCAGGCAGTTCGGCTTCCTGCTGGTCGACAAGTTCTCGATGTTCTCGCTCGCCGCGGCCATCGATGCCTTCCGCTCGGCCAACCGCCTGCTCGGCCGCGATTTCTACGGCTGGACCACGGTTTCGGCCGACGGGGACGCCGTCATGGCCTCCAACGGCCTGCCGCTGAAGATCGACTACAGCGTCGCCGACCTGCCGCCGGTCGACGTGCTGTTCGTCTGCGTCGGGCTGACCACCGAATTCCCCGGCAAGAGCAAGGTGTTGGGCGCGCTGCGCAGCCTCGGGCGGCGGGGTGCGGCGCTCGGCGCGCTTTCGGTCGGCTCCTACATCCTGGCCGAGGCCGGGCAACTGGAAGGCCACCGCTGCACCATCCACTGGGAAAACCGCGCCGGTTTCATGGAAAAATTCCCGGAGATCGACTGCACCGGCAATGTCTACGAGATCGACCGGAAACGCTACACTTGCGCCGGCGGCACCACCTCGATCGACCTGATGCTGGAGATCGTGCGCCGAGACCACGGCGTCAATATCGCCAACGGCGTCGCCAATCAGTTCCAGCACGAGCGTATCCGCTCTGCCGGCGACCGCCAGCGCGTCGGGCCGGAGCGCGACCTCACCGGCAAGTCGGAGAAGCTGAAGAAGATCGTCGAGTTGATGGCGGACAATCTCGACGAGCCGTTTTCCGCCGTGCAACTCGCCAAGTCGGCGGGCCTGTCAGTGCGGCAGGTCGAGCGCCTGTTCCTGCGCCACCTGACGGTCACGCCCGGGCGCTACTACATGCGGCTGAGATTGGAGCGGGCGCGCGAACTGCTGCGCCAGACCAACATGCCGATCCTCGACGTGGCGATCGCGACGGGGTTCACCTCGCATTCCTATTTCGCCCAGAGCTATAGACTGCAATTTGGTCGGCCGCCCAGCGAAGAGCGGCGGACGACGTATTGAGGCTGGTATGCTGACGGTTCGATCCGCCACGGACGCGGACGCCGACGCGATCTGGGGCATGCTGGAGCCGGTGCTGCGGGCCGGCGAGACCTATGCCTTGCCGCGTGACTGGACGCGCGGCGAGGCGCTCGCCTACTGGTTCATGCCGGGACACGAGGTATTCGTCGCTGAAGCCGATGGCGGGCTTTGCGGAACCTATTTCCTGCAGGCCAACCAGCGCGGGGGCGGCGCGCATGTCGCCAATTGCGGCTACGTGACCGCCGCCAGTGCCGCCGGCAAGGGCGTGGCGACCACGATGTGCGAGCATTCGCTGCGGCACGCGGCGGCGCGAGGTTTTCGTGCGATGCAATTCAACTTCGTGCTGTCGTCCAACTCACGCGCCGTGGCGCTGTGGCAGCGCCTCGGTTTCGCGATCGTCGGCACGATCCCGGCTGCCTTCCATCATCCGCGGCTCGGCCTCGTCGATGCCCATGTCATGCATCGTTTTCTGGATACGACCGGATCGTAGCGGCCGCCTTCCGGCGCAACCGCCGGCCTACACCTGCTTGATGCCCACCTCGCCGTTTTCGACGACAAAACTCTTGTCGGTTGAAACCGTGCCGCCGGCGCGGTCGGTGAAGTCGATCGTCCGCAAATCCGTCGTCCACAGATCATCGGTCACGGTGCAGCGCAGGTAGCCCCGTTTCTGGCTTTCGTAATAGCGGATATGCGGATTGGCCGGCAGCGCGTCCTGCATCGGCTTGGCCAGCGGCTCGGGCCACAGCGAACTGATCGAGGTTCCGACGAACTCGCTCATCAGCGCCTGCCGCGGATCGTCTCCGGCCCGGCGTACGACGTTCGAGACCAGGTTCGAATGGATATCGCCGGCGAGCGCGACCGGATTGGCGACCTTTGAGCCAGCGATCCGGTCGAGGATGCGGGCTCGTTCGGCCGGATAACCGTCCCAGGACTGGAGATAGCGGTAGAGGTCGCCGTCGTGGCTCATGTCGAAAGGCGTCATCATCACGGTCGAGGCGATCACGTTCCAGCGCGCGCCGGAATTCGCCAGCCTTTCGTCCAGCCAGGCTTCCTGCGCCATGCCGAGCATCGAGCGCTCCGGCGTCTCGATCCCGGCGCAAGGTTTCTGGAAGACGCCGAAGGCGAATTTCTTGTCCGACCCCTCCGCGCAGACGGTTTCCGAATCCTTGAACTGGCGCGTGTCGGGGATGCTGATGCGCATCAGGTTGCCGATGTCGCGCCCGCGCAGGATCGGCATGGTTGGGCTGGACGGCGCCGGTGCATGCCGCACCGGCTGGAATTCGTACCAGGCCTGATAGGCGGCGGCGCGCAGCTTCAGCCTAGCGAGATCGTCTGTATCGTCGGTCAGGGCATCGTGATTGTCGAGCGTGACCATGAACGGCATGCGCTCATGCGCCCGGCGCAAGGCTGTGTCCGTCTTGTAGAGCGCGTGGCGGCGGCGATAGTCGTCGAGCGTCTGCGGCGCCGCCTTTGTCTCATGCGCGCGCACGCCGCCGCGACCGACCTCGTAGATGTAGTCGCCGAGATGCAGGACGAACGACGCGTCGTCATCGGCCATGCCGTCATAGACGTCGAAATAGCCGTTCTCCCAATGCTGGCAGGAGACGACGTTGAAGCGGAAGCGCGAGGCCGCCACTCTCGCGGCCGGCAGTGTGCGGGTGCGGCCGATCGGGCTCATCTTCCTGCCCAGCTTGAAGGCGTACCAGTACCAGCGGTCGGGCTGGAGGCCCTCGACGTCGACATGCACGGAATGGCCGAGTTCGGGCCGGGCGATGCCCGTTCCCGAGCGCACCACATCGGTTAGCCGCTCGTCCGAGGCCACGATCCATTCGACCTCGATCGCCTGGTCCGACAGCGGCGTCAGGTCGTCGGCCGCCCGCGCAAGCTTCGTCCACAGGATCACAGCATCCGAGGTCGGATCGCCGCTTGCCACGGAGAAGGGGAAGTCGGCCGCCAGCGGCTGTGCCATCGCGCGGCGAATGACAAGGGCCGGTGCTGCCAAAGCGAGGCCGGTGCCGGCGAGGAAATCGCGTCTCTTCATTGTCTCATCCTGCTGCGGATTGGATGCGGGGAGCCTTACAGGCGACCTGATGTCAGCCATGTGACCGATCGCAAACGCGTGTCCGGCTGGCGGCTCCCGACGCTCTTCCGGTCGGCCTATGTACGCCGGTCCGGTCCGGAAAATCGCATCCATGCCCGCGCCGTGCCGACCATGACGAAGGCCGTGACGACCAGGCCTGCGCGGTCTGGTGTTGCAACCGACCTCGCCCTTCCCTAGGTTCCGCCGGCATTCACGAGGAGCGGTCGATGGCAGTGATATTCCGGTGCGTTGTCGGCGCCGTGTTGGCGTTGGCGCCTGTAGCGGCGGCCTCCGCCGCGGACCGCACCATCGTCGTGCTCGACGCCTCCGGCTCCATGTGGGGCCAGATCGGCGGCCGGCCGAAGCAGATGATTGCCCGCGAAGCGTTGCGATCGGTGCTGCAAAGCCTGCCCGCCGATCGCGAAGTCGGGCTGATGGCCTACGGACACCGCGACAAGGCAAGCTGCGAGGACATCGAACTGGTCGTGCCGCCCGCCGCCGGGTCGGCCGGGGCGATCACGGCGGTCGCCGACCAGCTGAAATTCCTCGGCAAGACGCCGCTGGCGGCGGCGGTGCGCAAGGCCGCCGAGGAATTGAAATACACTGAAGACAAGGCGACGATCGTGCTGCTCGCCGACGGACCCGATAGCTGCAATGCCGATCCCTGCGCGCTCGGCCGGGAACTGGAGCGGGGCGGGGCGGATGTGACCGTTCATGTTGTCGGCTTGGGGATGACGGCGGAACAGGGCAGGCAGGTGGCGTGCCTCGCTGAAACCACCGGCGGCAGATACATCCAAGCCGGCGACGCTGCGCAACTGGCGGAAGCCTTGCGGCAGACCTTGATCGCCGCGCCCGAGCCGGCACCGCCGCAGCCCGCGCCGGCGGTGGGGGCTGAGCGCGAACCGGCCTCCGAAGCCGCGCTTGCCGTGATCCCGGCGCAGCCCGAATTCAACTTCATGCCGTCCGTGGCCATGGCGCAAGGTGGCCCGCCTTTGACCGACGCAGGCCCCTCCTACGAGATATACCGCGCCAATGCCGATGGCGGCGCGGGCGAGCGGGTGGGCATCGAGTTCAACCCCTACAAGGGCAATCTGCCGCCCGGCGACTATGTCGTGCGCGCGATACTCGGTGAGGCGTCGGTCGAGCAGCCGCTGAAGGTCGAGGCGGGCAAGACCTACCAGCCCGTCTACGTGCTCAATGCCGGCACGCTGATCGTGCGGCCGCGCGGCAGTGGCGGCGGCGATGTCGGCAGGGCGGTTTCGGTCGTCATCGACTATCCCGGCGCGCCGTTCCCCGCGACCTATTACGGCGAAGCCAGGGTCGTGCTGCCGGCGGGGGAGCAGAAGGTTACCGTGCGGATCGGCAGCGCCGAGGCCAGCGAGACGATCAATCTCGCCGCCGGCCAGACCGTCGAAAGGGATCTGGCGGTCGACGTCGGGCATGTCCGGGTCAACGCCCTCTACAAGGCTGGCGGCGAAAAGATCGGCGCTTCCGGGCTGGCAATAACCGTCTTCAAGGCCGGCGGATCGGGCGACGAGGCCGGTTACGGCTACGGTTCGGAAAGCAGCTACGACCTGTCGCCTGGCGACTACAGGATTGTCGCGCGGCTCGACCGGGCGGAAGCCGAAGTCCTGGCGAGCGTCAAGACCGGCGAATCGTCCGACGTGACGGTCGTGCTTGACGCGGGAACGCTGTCCATCTCGGCGCCCGACGCCAACGAGATCGAGATTTTCGCGGTGGCCAAGGATGCCCAGGGCAACCGGAAATCCTTCGGCAAGGCCTATGGCGATAGCGAACTGACGACGCTGCCCGCCGGCGACTATGTCATCTCGGCCGGATATGCCGAAACCGACAGAAAATCCGAAGCGGCGGCGACGGTGAGGGCCGGTGAGCGCGCCGAAGTGACAGTATCGCAGCAGCAGCCCGGCTGACGGCGCCCCGCAGGCTATTGCTTTCGGTGCGCCGCGTCAGGCGCTCAGAAAACCTCCGTCAGCCGCCAGCACATGGCCGACGACATAGGCGGACTGGTCGGACGCCAGCCACACCACCGCCTCGGCCACTTCCTCCGGCCGGCCCATGCGGCGCAGCGGCAGGCCGGCGGCGACGGCCTCGGTGCCGCCCACGCCGGATACGGCGGCCATCATCATGTCGGTGACCACGCGGCCGGGCGCGACGGCGTTGATGCGCAGGCCGCGCGGCGCGCATTCCATCGCCGCAGAGCGCATGAGCGAGATCACGGCGGCCTTCGAGGCCGAGTAGATCGCCAGGCCCGGATTGGGATTGCGCACGCCGCTGACCGAGGCGTTGACGACGATGCTGCCTCCCCCGCGCGAAAGCATGGCGGGAATCTGGTGGCGCAGGCACAGGAACACAGAGCGCACATTGGCATCGAACACGGCGTCGAAGGTCTCGCCGGTCTGCTCCTCGACGGCTCCCTTCTTCTCCTGCCGGCCGGCATTGTCGAAGGCCACGTCGAGACGCCCGAAGCGTTCCAGCGTGGTCTGTACCAGCCTTGAAACGTCCTCCTCGACCGTGACGTCGGTGCGCAGGAAAAGGCTTTCGGCGCCGGCGGTCCGGCAGGCGGCAGCGACGGCCTCGCCTTCGTCGATGCGCCGGCCGGCGACGACGACGGCCGCGGCTCCCTCGGCCGCCATCAGCAGCGCGGTCGCCCGGCCAATGCCGCTGCCGCCGCCGGTGACCATGCAGACCCGGCCGGCCATCCTCCCTCGTCGCTGATACGACATTGTCCGGGATGCTTCGCTCATCCTTGCCTCTCCGATCGGTTCGATGCCTCTTGCAGCATGAAAGTTGTATGATACAACCAAATTCTCGAAAGGAAAGCCGATGACTGAAACGAAAGACCGATCGCGGGTCGAGCGGGTTCGCGATTCCTCGCGCAGGATCGTGCGTGAACTGGGTTTCATGAAACCCACGGTCGGCGCCACCGGCCTGCCGATCTCGGCCGTGCATGCGTTGATCGAGATCGGCGGCCTCGAGAGCTTGACGCCGGCGGGGCTCGGCGAAATCCTCAACCTCGAAAAATCCAGCGTCAGCCGCATGCTGCGCAAGCTGGTCGTGTCCGGTGAGATCGAGGAGCGGGAGAATCCCGGCGATGCCCGGTCAAAACTCCTGTCGCTGACGGCGCACGGCCGCGACATGCTGCAGCGGATCGACGGTTTCGGCCGCAGCCAGGTCGAAGGCGCGTTCGATCATCTGTCGCCGGAGGGGCAGGGCGTCGTCGTCGCCGGGCTCGACGCTTACGCCGAGGCACTGCGAACGGCGCGGCTGGGTAGGCAAGGCGAAGCCGCGCCGCCGGACGTCGAGATCGTGGCGGGCTATGTGCCGGGCGTCATCGGACGTGTCGCAGAAATGCACGGGCGCTATTACGCAAAACCCTACGGTTTCGGACGGTTCTTCGAGGCGAAGGTTGCTGGCGGAATGGCCGAGTTCTCGGGCCGGCTGGATCGGCCGATGAACGGTCTTTGGGCGGCGATGCGGGGTGGCGAGATCGTCGGCACGGTCGCGGTAGACGGCGAGGACTTTGGACCGGGCATCGGCCATCTGCGCTGGTTCATCATGGACGATGCGGCGCGCGGGCTCGGCATCGGCCGCCGCCTGCTGGCGGAAGCCATCGGCTTCTGCGACCGCCGGCAATTCGGCCATGTCGATCTCTGGACGTTGCGCGGGCTCGACGCCGCGCGAAAACTCTATGAAGATTTCGGGTTCGCGCTGGTCGAGGAACTGGTCGGTGACCAGTGGGGCAAGCAGGTGACGGAGCAGCGGTTCCGGCGCGTGGGGCGGTAGTCACTTGCGCAACGTTTGCGCGAAACGCTCCTCTCAAATCTTGATCACCGGGAAGAAGGTGATCAGGTGCAGGCCATACGGCCGCTGCGCCATCTTTCTTGCGTAGATGTGGACTTGCCCCGCCGGAAACCGTCCGCGCTGGTCGCGGCACCAGAAGGCCGGAACCTCGGGATCCTCGACAAGATACTCGCCGTCCGGCCGCTCCGAGAAATTCGCCACGAATGGCGCATTGGCCATCGCCGTGACGGCGTCGCTGAGCACTTTCGCCGCGCTGTCGACGCTGAGGAAGGCCGAACGCCAGAACACCTCCTTGCGGTCGTGCCGTCCCGGTCCTGCCTCCATTCGGGTGATGAGGCCGAGCCTGCTGATGCTGATGTGCTGGCGGATCGTATGGCCGACATTGCGGCCTTCCTGATCTGGCTTGTTTTCCGAGTGCTGGATGATCGTCTTCGCCTCGGATTCGCTCAGCGCAAGTCTTGTCGCCATGGGCCTCCTCGCAGCCAAAGTTGACGCTGCCCGCAGCATGGGCCGGGCCGCCTGGCGCTACCCTAGCCATCCCCACCTTAACTTTGATGTCTTCGGAACACCGGTTTGTATCAAGCCGAATTGCTTCAACAGCCACGATTGCATCTTGCCACCGACGCGGTTATGACTCCCGTACGACACGTCGAGAAAGGAGGGCTGCGCGATGATATTTTTCCGGCATAATCGCCAGTGTGGCCCGATCCAGGCCCTGCAAATGCGTTTGCAGGGCTGACCAGAGACGATCGCTTCCTCGCATCTCCTTCCGGTCTGCCCCTTGTGGTGACGCAGCGCTGAGCTTTTGAGCTTGTGCGTCTGCGCGATGACAATCAGCCGAACCTGTTCGTCCGCCTTGAAATCGGATGTGGGCGTCGGTGCGGACAGACCAGAGAACGATGATGACCCTGATCAACCTGCGATCCCTTGGCGTGACGCTCGGCGCGCCGCTTTTCTCCAACCTCAATCTTTCCGTCGAACCCGGCGACCGTCTCGGCATCGTCGCTGCCAACGGCCGCGGGAAATCCACGCTGCTGCGGGTCGTCACCGGTGCTTTCGAGCCGACATCCGGCGATGTCACCCGCGCGCGTGGCTTGCGCATCGGCCATGTCGAACAGGATGTTCCGGCCGGCCTTCTCGATGCGACTTTCCACCACGCGGCCCTCGGCGCGCTCCCTGCCGAGCAGGCCGAAAGCGAGAGCTGGCGGGTCGACATCGTGCTCGATTCGCTCGACGTGCCGGAGGCGATGCGTGAGCGGCCGCTGTCGAAACTGAGCGGCGGCTGGCTGCGGCTGGCGATGCTCGCCCGCGTCTGGGTGACCGAGCCCGACATGCTGCTGCTCGACGAGCCGACCAATCATCTAGACCTCGCCAGGATCGGCCAGCTCGAAAACTGGCTGAACGCTTTGCCGCGCGACGTGCCGGTGGTGATCTGCAGCCACGACCGCGCCTTCCTCGATGCCGTGACCAACCGGACGCTGTTCCTGCGGCCGGAAAATTCCCAGGTGTTTTCGCTGCCCTATACGCGGGCGCGCGCTGCCCTTGACGAGATCGATGCTTCGGACGAGCGCCGTTTCCAGAAGGACATGAAGACCGCCCAGCAATTGCGTCGGCAGGCCGCAAAACTCAACAATATCGGCATCAATTCGGGCAGCGACCTTCTGGTGGTGAAGACCAAGCAGTTGAAGCAGCGTGCCGAAAAACTGGAGGATGCGGCGCGCCCTGCACATCTGGAGCGGTCGGCGGGCGCTGTCAAACTCGCCAATCGCGGCACCCACGCCAAGGTGCTGGTCACTTTCGAGGACGCGCCGGTCACCACGCCGGACGGGACGCTGTTGTTCCGCACCGGAAGACAATGGATCCGCCAGGGCGACCGCGTCGTGCTGCTCGGCCGCAATGGCACTGGCAAGACGCGGCTGGTGAACATGGTGCGGCAGGCGATCCTCGCACCCGAAAACGCGGTCGGCGGGGTCAAGGCAACGCCCTCGCTGGTGCTGGGTTATGGCGACCAAGGCCTGTCCGACCTTCCGGACGGCGACACGCCGCTCGGCCTGATCACCCGGCGTTTCGAGCTGGGCGAACAGCGCGCCCGCACCTTGCTGGCCGGCGCCGGCATGGGCATCGACATGCAGACGAGCGCCGTCGGCCGGCTGTCGGGAGGGCAGAAGGCACGGCTGGGCATGCTGGTGCTGCGGCTCACCAACCCGAACTTCTATCTCCTCGACGAGCCCACCAACCACCTCGACATAGACGGCCAGGAGGCGCTGGAGGGCGAGTTGCTGAAGCACGAGGCCAGTTGCCTGCTGGTATCACACGATCGCAGTTTCGTTCGCTCGGTCGGCGACCGGTTCTGGCTGATCGACAGGAAGCGGATGACCGAGGTGGACGGGCCGGAGGGGTTTTTCGCTGCGGTGGCGGAGGCTGGATAGGGGAGGCCACATCGGCGGAGACCAGTTCGTAGCGAAGCTTTGGTGCCGACTATTCCAGCAGCAAAGAGGGTACGTTCAGCTTCTCAACAAGCTTGGCGGCTTTCCGATCAAACGTCACGAACGTTTCGCCGCCAAGCGAACTGCCTTCATAAGCGATAACGCCGTCCGCGAAATCGCCGCCTGCGACCATGATATCCAGCCCTGCTTTCACCGCAGCCTCATTGGTTTCGACATTGCCGGCCTCGATCAAAGCGATGATGGATGCGGCGACCTCCGATGCTGGACGCCGGTACGAACTGCGCATGACCCAGACGAACTCGCAGAGGGCGACTAGCGGCAATGCGATCACATCCGCCTCGGAGAGGGCCGTTCGCGCTGTTGGCCCCTGCTCGTCGTTGACCGCCGCGCGAACGAGGACGTTTGTGTCGGGTGTAATTTTCACAATTCACCCGCCCACCCCTTTCGGACTATCTCATTGATTTCCTCAAGAGACTTCGTTGGCTCGCCAGGCCTGTGGAGCGAACCGAAAAAGGCGTTGAGGCCTTGCTTTTTTCTGAGGGCTCCAAGTTCCACCTTGCCTGTTGGGGTGATTTCCACGCTGACCTTGTCACCCGGTTTGACGCCGAGCGTCCTCAGCACTTCCTTCCGAAGCGTGATCTGACCCTTTGCGGTAATGGTGGCGATAGCCATGGCAGTACCCACTGGTTTAATGATCGACAAAAGTAAGGCAAAGCTGCCTTACTTTCAAGCCAGGGCATCATGCCGCGAACGCGCTTGCTCCCTGGTCCGCGCGCCCGACCATCTGCCTGAAACCCGCGAACAGCTCGCGGCCGAAACCGTGTTCGTTGTCGGACAGGTCTGCGTCCGGGATGTCGCGGCTGGAAAATTCCGGCTCCGGCACCAGCACTTCCAGCACCCCGGCATCAGCGTCGAGCCGCATCAGGTCGCCGTCACGGATCTTGCCGATCGCCCCGCCGTCCAGGGCCTCCGGCGTCACATGGATCGCCGCCGGCACTTTTCCAGAAGCCCCCGACATGCGCCCATCGGTGACCAGGGCGACGTGCCGGCCGCGATCCTGCAGGATGCCGAGCACGGTGGTCAGCTTGTGCAGTTCCGGCATCCCGTTGGCCTTCGGGCCCTGGAAGCGCACCACGGCGATGAAGTCGCGGTCGAGACTGCCTGCCTTGAAGGCGTCGTTCAGCGCCTGCTGGGTGTCGAAGACGAGGGCAGGGGCCTCGACGACGCGGCGCTCCGGCTTCACGGCGGAAGTCTTGATGATCGCATGGCCGAGATTGCCTTCAAGCACCTGCAGGCCGCCGCTCGCCTGGAACGCTTTAGCGCAGGGCGCCAACACCTTTTCGTCGCCGCTGACCGCCGGAGCGGGCTCGCGCACCACGCCGCCATCGGCGCCGAGTTTTGCCTCGACCGCATAGCCGCGCAGCCCTTCGCCCCAGATCGTCTGCACGTCGTCATGCAGGAAGCCGGCGTCGAGCAACTCGCGGATGAGAAAACCCATGCCGCCCGCCGCGTTGAAGTGATTCACGTCGGCAAGCCCGTTCGGATAGACGCGGGCGAGCAGCGGCACGGCGTCCGACAGGTCGGAAATGTCCTGCCAGGTCAGCTTGATGCCCGCTGCGGCGGCCATGGCGATCAGGTGGATGGTGTGGTTGGTCGAGCCGCCGGTGGCGTGCAGGCCGACCACGCCGTTGACGATCGAGCGCTCGTCGATCATCCGGCCGACCGGCGTGTAGGCGTTGCCCAGCGCGGTGATCGCCAGCGCCCGCTTGGCGGCTTCGCGGGTCAGCGCGTCGCGCAGCGGCGTGCCGGGATTGATGAAGGAACCGCCCGGCATGTGCAGGCCCATGATCTCCATCAGCATCTGGTTGGAGTTGGCGGTGCCATAGAAAGTGCAGGTGCCCGGCCCGTGGTACGACTTCGACTCAGCCTCCAGCAGTTCGGCGCGGCCGACCTTGCCCTCGGCATAGAGCTGGCGGATTTTCGCCTTCTGGTCGTTGGGGATGCCGGACGGCATCGGCCCGGCCGGGATGAACACCGCCGGCAGGTGGCCGAAGCTGAGCGCCGCTATCACCAGTCCGGGCACGATCTTGTCGCAGACGCCGAGATAGACGGCGGCGTCGAACATGTTGTGAGACAGCCCGACCGCCGCCGCCATGGCGATCACGTCACGCGAGAACAGCGAAAGTTCCATGCCAGGCTGGCCCTGGGTGACGCCGTCGCACATGGCCGGCACGCCGCCCGCCACCTGGGCGATACCGCCCGCTTCCTTCGCCGCGTCCTTGATCAGCGCCGGGTAGGTCTCGAACGGCTGATGCGCCGACAGCATGTCGTTGTAGGAGGTGATGATGCCGAGATTGGGCACGACGTCGCCGCCCAGCGCAAGCTTCTCGCTCGGGCTGCACACGGCAAAACCATGGGCGAGGTTGCCGCAGGAGAGCACGCCGCGGTTGGCGGCGCGCCCGGCGGCGCGGCCGATGCGGTCGAGATACAGTTCGCGCGTCGGCTGCGAGCGGTGGCGTATCCGCTCTGTGATGGTTTGGATGTCGTTCCTGGCGGTCATTGCGGTCGTTCCTTCTTCGCATCCGGCCTGATCGTGGGAGGCGAGCCGACCGGATATGATCGTCGTCTTCAGGGCGCCCAGAACACCTCGACAGGCGTCCGCGCGGCTTCCAGCACGGCGCGGATGGGCAGTTTTTCACCGGCGACCACCGTCGCCAGCACTTTCCGCTTGGCTTCACCCTCGATGTGCAAGGCGACGAAGCCGGCGCCGGCAATTGCCGGCATGGTCAGCGTCAGCCGCGGCTCGCCGCCGCTCTCCGTATGAACGGCCATCACCAGCTTCGGGTTCTCCGGCGCCAGCAATTGCGCAAGCTCTGCCGCATCCGGGAAGAACGAGGCGGTGTGGCCGTCGCCGCCCATGCCGAGCACCACGGCGTCGAGCGGCAGGCCGAGCCCGCTTATGGCGTCGTCCGCCTCGCGCGCCGCCTCTTCCACGTCCGGCGCATCACGATAGAGCCCGACGAAACGCGCCGCGCCCGCCTTGCCGGTCATAAGGTTCGCCTTGGCCAGCCCGGCATTGGAGCGCGGAGAATCGTCGGGCACGAAACGCTCGTCGACCAGCGTGACGGTCACCTTGGCCCAGTCCATCTCGGCCTCGGACAGCGTGCGGAACAACAGCGCCGGCGTCGTACCGCCGGAGACGGCGAGCAGCGCGCGGCCCCGCGCCTCGATCGCCGTGCCCAGGATCGAGGCGATCTTCGCCGACAGCTCCGCCGCCAGCGCCTCGCGCGACGGAAATTCCCGCAGTGTCGCCGAAAGCCCCGCCATGCCGGTCAGCTCTCGTGCCAGGTGCGGCCGTCGCGCTCGATCAGCGCGATCGACGCGGACGGGCCCCAGGTGCCGGCGGTATAACCCTGCACTTCCTGGCGGCTGTCGGCCCAGGCGTTGAAGATCGGATCGATCCATCTCCACGCGGCCTCGACCTCGTCGCGGCGCATGAACAGCGTCTGGTTGCCGCGGATGACGTCCATGATCAGCCGCTCATAAGCGTCCGGGTTGCGGTCGTGGAACGTGTCGGCAAAGCTCATGTCGAGCGCGATCTGGCGCAGCCGCATGCCGCCTGGGCCGGGATCCTTGATCATGATCCACTGCTTGACGCCCTCGTCGGGCTGCAGGCGGATGACAAGCTGGTTGGCCTGGATGCGGCCCGCGCCCTCGCCGAAGATCGAGTGCGGGATCGGCTTGAACTCGATGACGATCTCGGACACCCGCGATGCCAGCCGCTTGCCGGTGCGCAGATAGAACGGGACGCCGGCCCAGCGCCAGTTGGCGATCTCCGCCTTGATGGCGACGAAGGTTTCCGTGGTGCTGTCGGGATTGCCGAGTTCGTCGAGGTAGCCCTTGACCGCCCCGCCCGCCGACGCGCCGGCACGGTATTGGCCGCGCACGGTCGATTTCGGCGCCTCCGCGCCGTTGATGCGCTTCAGCGAATGCAGCACCTTGCGCTTCTCGTCGCGCACCGCGTTGGCGTCCATCGACGACGGCGCCTCCATGGCGACGAGGCAGAGCAGCTGCAGCATGTGGTTCTGCACCATGTCGCGCAGCGCGCCGGCCTTGTCGTAATAGGTGACGCGGTCCTCGAGCCCGACCGTCTCGGCTACGGTGATCTGCACATGGTCGATATGCGCCGAGTTCCACAGCGGCTCGTACAGCATGTTGCCGAAGCGCAGCGCCATCAGGTTCTGCACCGTCTCCTTGCCGAGATAATGGTCGATGCGGAAGACCTGGTGCTCGCCGAAATCCGCGCCGATCTGGTCGTTGAGCGCCAGCGCTGATGTCAGGTCGCGCCCGATCGGCTTCTCCACGACGATGCGCGAGTTCGGTGTCACCAGCCCGTTTTCCTTGAGCTTGTGCGAGATCTCGCCGAACAGTGCAGGCGCAACCGCGAGGTAAAAGGCGCGGATGGTGTCGCTGTTGCCGAGCGCCTTCTTCAGTTTCGAGAACCCGTCGCCGCTGATGGCGTCGACCGATACGTAGGAGAGCCGCTCGAGGAACTTCTTCAGCTCGTCTTCCTTGACGTCCGACTCCTTCACATGCTCGACGATCGCCTTCCGTGCGAACTCCTGGAACTCGGCGTCGGAGAGTTTCGCGCGCGACGCGCCGATGATGCGGGTCGGCTCGGAAAACTGGTGGTCGCACTGCCGGTAGTAGAGCGCCGGCAGCAGCTTGCGTTCCGACAGGTCGCCCGTGCCGCCGAAAATGACGAAGTCGAACGGGTCTACGGGGATGATCTGGCTGGTCATGATGATTCCGTGCGTGGCGACAGCCGTGGCTGTCCACCATTTAATCTAATCGATTTAAGCCCGCCAGCGTCATGGTGTCACATGCGCTGGAAAACCAGGGTGGAGGCTTTGCCTCGCCATATCCACTTAGCAGAGCGCCGACCGGTGGCAAAGGCTCGGCAGTCTGGCAATGCGTGATGCCAACATTACCCCATACTTATGATCCTCTTGTGATCACGTACCTCTGTAGCTACAATAGGGCTACGACGATCGAGGTGAACATCATGCCGAGCGATACGGTGGTCCGGGCCAGGATCGATGCGGATACCAAGGAGCGGGCAAGCGCGGCGTTGGAGGCGATGGGCCTTTCCGTGTCCGATGCCATCCGGCTCCTGATGTTGCGGATTGCCGACGAGCAGCGCTTGCCGTTCGACGTTCGCGTCCCTACCATCGAAACCGAGAAAGCGATGAAGCAGTTGGTTCGGGGCAAGGGAAAGCGTTCCGACAGCGCCGATGCGCTGTTCGACGATCTGGGTATTTAGCGGATCAATCGGAATTCCGCCGTGCCTCGCCTTCCAGTTCAATCCACGAAATTCAAGAAGGACATCAGGCGGCTTGAGAAGCGCGGCAAGGACATGGCCAAGCTGCGCAGGGTGCTCTTGCTTTTGATTGAGCAGCACCCACTGCCGGCCGAACACGGCGATCATCCGCTGCTAGGCGAATGGCATGGGTTGCGTGACCTGCATATCGAACCGGACTGGCTCTTGCTCTAACGAATAGAGGGCAATGAACTGCAGCTTGCGCGGACAGGCAGTCATTCGGACCTGTTCAGGGAATAGACGGCTTCGCCGCACCGGGAGGCCATCTGGGAACAAAAAGAAATGGGCCATCATCTTTCGCGAACGATCGCCGAAGGCCGTGCATTCATGCAACTGGTCGGCGGGCGTGCGGTAGACTCGCTGTCGGGCGAGCGGATTGACGTGGTCTGCCCATCGGACGGCAAGGTTTTCGCGTCGATTCCGGCCGCGGGCGAAGGCGATGTCGACCTGGCCGTGCGGGCCGCGCGGCGGGCGTTCGACGACGGTCCGTGGGCGCGCATGCCGGCGGTTGAGCGCGGCAGGCTTTTGACAAAACTCGGCCTGCTCGTGGAGAAGAACGCCACCGAACTGGCCGCGCTGGAATCGCGCGACACCGGAAAGCCGGTGCGGCAGGGCAGGGCGGACGTCACCGCCACCATGCGCTACTACGAATTCTACGGCGGCGCGGCCGACAAGATCCATGGCGATACGATTCCCTTCCTCGACGGCTACACGGCGCTGACGCTGCGCGAGCCGCATGGCGTCGTGGCCGGCATCATCCCGTGGAACTACCCGCTGCAGATTCTTGCCCGTGTTGCGGGCGCGGCCTTGGCGATGGGCAACACACTGGTGGCCAAGCCGGCGGAGGACGCCTCCCTGACCACGATCCGCATTGCCGAACTGGCGCTGGAGGCGGGTTTTCCGGAAGGGGTGTTCAACGTCGTGACCGGCTACGGCCGCGACGCTGGCGCGGCGCTCTCCGCCCACCCGCTGGTCGACTATGTCACCTTCACCGGCTCGCCGGCGACGGGCGCCGCGATCCAGAAGGCGGCGGCCGGGAACAATCGCGGCGTCACCATGGAACTCGGCGGAAAATCGCCGCAGATCGTTTTCGCCGATGCCGACATCGGCGCGGCGCTGCCCGTGCTGGTCAACGCCATCATCCAGAATGGCGGCCAGACCTGCTCGGCCGGCAGCCGCGTGCTGGTCGAGCGGGCGGTTTATGACGAGGTCGCGGAGGGACTTGCCGTGCGCTTCTCGGAGCTGGTCGCCGGCCCGCACGATGCCGATCTCGACCTCGGTTCGCTGATCAATCCTCGCCAGAAGCAGACGGTGGCGGCGATGGTGTCGGACGCCGAGGATGCCGGCTGTGCGATCGTGGCGCGGGGCTCGATCCATGCCGACGCGCCGGAGGGAGGCTTCTATTACGCACCGGCGCTGATCGCGGCGAAAGATCCGATGTTGACCATCGCTCAGGAGGAAGTGTTCGGGCCGGTGCTGACCCTTCTGTCCTTCGACGGCGAAGCGGACGCGATCCGCATCGCCAACGGCACCGAATACGGCCTCGTCGCTGGTATCTGGACCTGCGACGGCGCGCGGCAGCACCGTGTCGCAAAGCGCGTGCGCGCCGGCCAGGTCTTCGTCAACGGCTACGGCGCCGGCGGGGGCATCGAACTGCCCTTCGGTGGTTTCAAGAGGTCGGGCCACGGCCGCGAGAAGGGATTTGATGCGCTGTACGACATGTCGGCCACCAAGACGGTGGTGTTCAATCATGGGTGAGGAGCGGTCCGCGTAGCGGACGAAAAGCCAATGATTTGGCTTTTCGAGCGACGAACGCCCGGAGCGATAGCGACGGGCCGGGATACGTACGATCGTCGAGGTATGTGGGATCACACCACCGACATGGGAAAAAGGGAGGAAGAATGAGACTGAAGGACAAAGTCGCGATTATCACCGGCGCGGCATCCGGCTTCGGCGAAGGCATGGCAAAGCGCTTCGCCGAGGAAGGCGCCAGGATTGTGGTCGCCGACCTCAACGCCAGGGGTGCCGAGCGCGTCGCCGGTGAGATCGGCCAGAACGCCATCGCCGTCACCACCGACGTGTCGCTGCGTTCGGAAGTCGACGAGATGGTCTATGCCGCAAAAAGCGCCTTCGGCCGCATCGACATCATGGTCAACAATGCCGGCTACACCCACAACAATGGCGACATGCTGAAGGTCGAGGAAGCGACCTTCGACCTGATCGCCGCGATCAACATGAAGGCGATCTATTTCTCGACGCTGGCCGTCGTGCCGATCATGGAGCGCCAGGGCGGCGGCGCGATCATCACCACCGCCTCGACCGCCGGCTTGCGTCCGCGCCCGGGGCTGACCTGGTACAACGCCTCGAAGGGCTGGGCGATCACCGCGACGAAATCCATGGCGGTGGAACTCGCGCCCAAGAAGATCCGCGTCAACTGCGTCTGCCCCGTGGCGGGCGAGACGGGAATGCTGGCGCAGTTCATGGGAGAGGACACGCCGGAGCGCCGCGCCCAGTTCAAGTCGGTCATCCCGCTCGGCCGCTTCTCCACGCCGCTCGACATCGCCAACGCCGCGCTGTGGCTGGCATCGGACGAAGCGGAATTCATCACCGGCGTGGCGCTGGAGGTCGACGGCGGCCGCTGCGTGTGACCGCTATTCGGCTCGGTCTCTGTCCTCCGACTTTCGTTGGAGAAGCGCCGCGCGATCGATCGCCGTCGGCTGGCCGTGCTCGTCGAAAGGCTGCTTGAAGTCGAACGCAAAGACGCTCGGCCCGTGGTCGTGCAGATACTCCAGCCGCGCCACGCCTTCCGCCCAGAGCGGCGTGCGGTCGGGCTCGACCCACCACAGCACATAAGGCGGCCATTGCGGCTCGACGAACCATTTTCGCGCATGCCGCAGCGTCTCGGCGTGAAAGCCCGCATAGGAGAACGCCATCAGCGAGCCGAGGTCGCGCCACAGCGACAGCGTCGACGGCGCCCATCCGTCGCCGTGGTCCACGTGGAAGCGCGGATAGACCTGCACGCCCCAGCTTGCCGGGCCGGGCTCGTCGGCATAGCCGGACCGGGCGACAAAACCGTCGCTCTGCTCGGCCGTTGTGAAATTGCGGTCGTTGCGGTCGTGAAAGCCCTGAATGCTCGGATGATCCGAGCGTTCTCGGAACATGCCGAAATTGTAGATGTCAAGAGACTTGCCGCGCATCGCGTCACCCGACTGGATTCTCGGAAAATGGGAGAGGGGTGGGTACTGTGCCGAACGGCCGGCCGGCGGATCGCCTAGCGGCCGTTGTTGCGCAGAAAACTTCGATACACGAAGCCGCGCTTGCCCTTGTAGACGATCTCGCACCACTGGTCGCAGGAGACCACCTGCACGTCGGCGCTGCCAGGCACGGTGCCAAGCACGCCGCCACGGCTGCTCGGCCGAGCCCGCATGGTGACGGCGCGGGCGGTCCGCCCCGCGCGTCCGGCGTTCGCGACCTTTTCCTCGGCAGCCGGCGTTTCGGCCGCCTGGTCGGATTTGTCGGCATCCTGCGCGGGTTGCGCGGCAGGGATGGCGGCGGTCGAGGCCTTGTCGGCGGTTCCGTCATCCTCGGCATAGGCGGTGACGACCGGTTTGCTGTCGCCTTCCGAGGCTTTCGCCCGGGCTGGCGCCGCCGCGGTTTTGGCAGTGCTCGTCCATCGCGGGTCGGTCTGGTCGAGCGGCTCGACATCGTCCGTCGTCGCTTCCTCCGGCGCGGGCGGGTCCGCCACGGTCATGACTGTGCTCGGCGCCGGCTTCTGTTCGGCTGCCGGTTTCAGATCGGCGATTGTATTGGCTGCGGGCGCGGCGTCGGGCTGCGAAGCCGGCGCGGCAACGGCGGAGGCGACCCGGGGCGCGGCCTGCACGGGGCTCACGATCTGGTCGGTCGTGTCGGAAGGCAAGGCCAGCCAGATTGCCGTTCCGGCAAGGCCGAGCATGACGGCGGAACCGATCCCGGCAACGATCAGATGCGATCGCTCGGCGATCCCATGCCAGACCGAAGGCCGCGCGTCGTAGCGCACTTCCAGCGGCATGCGCCGTGGCCTCGACTTGCCGGATCCGAACCAGCCCTTCAACGCAAACCTCTCCGCGCTTACCGATCTTCGTACGGTCTCGCGCTCTGGAAATTCACCTACGCCGAACGTGGTCCGGCATAACAGAGAACCCAGCCTGAATCACCTCCCGGAACAGGCTGGTCCTACCAGCTTGGACAAAGATTGTGGCATCTCTAGGCCCAAGTCCCACTTTTCCGGCACGAAATGCCGAAAACATGGCGCCTGAATAGCCCGTTTGGGCACCGGAACGCAACTGTGGCGCAATTTTGCGCGCATCAGGTGCTCAAACCGACCTTGGAGACGCGGTCTTGCGCGCCGCGATACAGCGCAAAAGGCGGGGTCAGATGCGGTCCCGCAGCGCGTACCAGTTGAGCGCCAGGAACAGCAGCGGCGCCCGGAACCGCCGGCCGCCGGGGAAGGCCGGGATGTTCAGCTCCTCGAACAGTTTCAGCCGGTCGCGGTTTCCGGCGACCGTCTCGGCATAAAGCTTGCCGACGAAATTCGACAGCATCACGCCGTGGCCGGAATAACCGCCGGCCGAAATGACGTTGGGCATCACCTCGCGCACATAGGGTTTGCGCGGCACGGTGATGCCGACATAGCCGCCCCAGCCATGGGTGATCTCGACGTCGCTCAGCGCCGGGTAGAGTTCGGTGATCTGCTTGCGGATGTGGATGTGGATATCCTTCGGATCCTGGACCGAATAGATCTCCCGCCCGCCGAACAGCAACTCGCCGGTCTTTGCCCGGCGGAAGTAGCGCACGACGAAACGCGAATCCGCGACCGATTCGCCGCCCGGCAGCACCGGACTGTCTTCGCCGAGCGGCACGGTTGCAGCGATGAACGAGCCGATCGGCATGATATGCGAGGCGGTCGATTTTTCCAGGTCGCCGGAATAGGCGTCGATCGCCAGCAGGCATTTCTGCGCCGTCACGGTGCCGCGTGCGGTCGAAACGATCACCTTGCCGCCATTGGTCGCGACGCTGTTGACCTTGCTGTTCTCGAACAGTTTTGCGCCGGCCTCCGCCGCGACCCGCGCCGTGCCGGCCACCAGTTTCAGCGGATGGATATGGCCGGTTCCGGTGTCGCGCACCCCGCCGAAATAATGCGTCGACCCCAGCCGCTCGGCGGTTTCGGCGGCGTCCATGTAGGTCATGTGCGGATAGTTGAAACGCGTCGTCATCGCTTCCGCGTGTTCGAGGAATTCCGGCAGTTCGCGCTTCTTGTGGGCGACGTTCATGTGGCCGGGACGGAAGTCGATGTCGATATCGTTGACCGAGGCGAACTCCAGCAGGTGCGCCTTGGCTTCCTCGGCGAGGTCGAACAGCACCTTGGCGCGCTCGAATCCATACTCGGCCTCAAGCTCCTCGGCACCCGCCCGCTGCCCGGTGCCGAGTTGCCCGCCATTGCGGCCGGACGCCCCGTCGCCGAAGCGGCAGGCTTCCAGAAGCACGACATTCGTACCCGTTTTGGCAAGATGCACGGCCGCCGACAGCCCGGTGAACCCGCCGCCGACGATGACCACGTCGCACGTCCGGTCGCCGTCGAGCGCCGGATATTCGGTCCGCCGGCCGGCCGTCGCCTCGTACCAGGAATAGCCGGGGGAAATGGGGGATTGGTAGGTCATTGCGGGGTCTTGCTTGAAGGGTGCATGGCTAATCGAATTTCTCTGGCCATTCGCGCGCGGCGTGAACAACGGCAAGAATTTCGACGCTGTCGAGTATCCGATAGACGACGATGTAGGATGTGCAAGCAACCACCAGTTCGCGCGTGCCCGCCACACGCCCCGTGCGACCGATGTTGGGATTTATCGACAGCATCTGTTCCGTGCGATCGATCAGGCTGTTGACGAACCGGTGGGCTGCTTTTGGACTTTCCTTGGCAATGTGATCCTGGACGTCGTCGAGATGGTTGAGTGCCGGAAGCGTCCAGACGACCAGCATCACGACGGGCGATATTTGTTTCGTATCCTCTGGACATCGGCGGGCGCAGCAAATTCCCCACGTTCGGCCGCAGCGATCCCCTCGGCCACCTTGTCCAGGAACTGCTCCTGCCAATCGAGCGAGTGACCGTGCTCCAAAGCGTCGGCGATCACTTCTGCCGCGGTCAGATTGGATCGAGCAGCGATCGTATCGACGCGAGCACGCAGTTCGGGTGCGATTTCGAGCTTGGATGCCATTAATAATCTATCGCATTATCTGTTCGGTTTGGGAATAACGTCACGGGCTCAGGCATTCTCACACATTCAGCAATAGATACTCCCGCTCCCACGGGCTGATCACTTCCATGAACGTCTCGAACTCGGCGCGCTTGATCGCCGCGTAGGTCGCGCCGAAGGCGGCGCCCAGCATCTCGCGCAGATCCTCGTCCGCCTCGAACAGGTCGACGGCTTCCAGCAGTCCGCGCGGCAGGTCGATCTCGTCCTCGTTGGCGGTGGTGAGGATCGGCGCGTCGGGCTCGATCTTCTTGGTCATGCCGATCAGCCCGCAGGCGAGCGATGCGGCGAGCGCCAGATAGGGATTGGCGTCGGACGACGGGATGCGGTTCTCGACGCGCCGCGCCGCCGGATCGGAGCGCGGCACGCGGAACGCCGTGGTGCGGTTGTCGTAGCCCCATTTCGTATTGACCGGCGCTGAGGCGGCCTGCGTCAGCCGGCGGTACGAGTTCACATAGGGCGCAAACATCACCAGCGCACTCGGCACGTGCTTCTGCATGCCGCCGATGAAATGGCGGAAGGCTTCGGTTTCGCTGCCGTCCTCGCCGGTGAAGATGTTCCTGCCGGTCTTCTTGTCGACGATCGACTGGTGGATGTGCATGGCCGACCCCGGCTGGCCCTGGATCGGCTTGGCCATGAAGGTGGCGTACATGTCGTGCTTCAGCGCCGCCTCGCGCAGCGTGCGCTTGAACAGGAATACCTGGTCGGCAAGCTCGATCGGATCGCCGTGGCGCAGGTTGATCTCCAACTGCCCCGCACCTTCCTCATGGATCAGCGTGTCGATCTCCAGCCCTTGCGCCTCGGAGAAATGGTAGATGTCGTCGATCAGCTCGTCATATTCGTTGACGCCGGCGATGGAATAGCCGGAGCCGCCGGCGATCGGCCGACCCGAGCGACCGACCGGCGGCTGAAGCGGGTAGTCCGGGTCCGGGTTCTTGCGCACGAGGTAGAACTCGATCTCCGGCGCCACCACCGCCTTCAGGCCCTTGGCGTTGTAGGCGGCGAGCACCTTGCGCAGCACGTTGCGCGGCGTGAACTCGACATAGCGGCCGTCCTGGTGGACGAGGTCGCAAATGACCTGGGCCGTCTGGTCTTCCTCCCACGGCACGCGGCAGAGCGTCGACAGGTCCGGCACCAGCTTCAGGTCGCCATCGTCCTCGGGATACTCGAAGCCGTTGCCGTCCTCCGGATAATCGCCGGAGATCGTCATCATGAACGGCGCCGAAGGCAGCGCCAGCGACGTGTTGGAGGTGAATTTGCTCGACGGCATCATCTTGCCGCGGGCGACGCCCGCCTGGTCGGGCGTGATGCACTCGATGTCCTCGATGCCGCGCCACTCAAGCCATTCGCTGACCTGTTTCCAGTTGTTCACGCCACGGAGGTTCTTCACGTAAGCGGGTATGCGAGCGCGACCCGCGCGACCGGAGGGGCGGGCTTCCTTTTTTTCAGGCGGCATCAATCACCAGAGGGTTGCGAAGACCGAAGTATAGCCGCGCGCAATTCATAAAGGAAAGGGGGCTTATCCCGGCACGCTCTTGAGCACGACGATGCCGGCGACGACCAGTGCAATTCCGGCGATGCGCGCCGGCGCAAGGGCCTCGCCGAAAAGGAGGATGCCGAGCATCACCGTCCCGGCCGCCCCGATGCCGGACCAGACGGCGTAGGCCGTGCCGACGGGCAGGACCGTCAGCGTCCTGCCGAGCAGATAGACGAAAGCCGCCAGAAGCAGCAGCGACACCGCGGTCCAGCCGGGCCTCGTATAGCCGTCGGCATATTTCATGGACACGGCCCAGGCGGCGTCGAGCACTCCGGCCGTGATCAACAGGAGCCATGCCGTGCCTTGGGTCATCGCAGCCTCATGCGGCCAGCTGCAGGAGGTGGGCGTCATGGTCGGCGAGGAATTTGCGGAGCCGCTCGGGATAGTCGCGATCCACCGCCTGGATGACGCTCGGCCGATCGGCGAGCGCGGCCCGCCAGCGGCCGACCTTCGGCAGGCCGCGGAAGAGCGTCGGCATTCCGATCGCCTCGAACACGTCGAAATAGCGGAAGATCGGCGCGAAGACGGCGTCGACGAGCGAGAAGTCATTGCCGCCGAAGAACGGACCGCCGCCAAATTCAGCCTCGACGCGCACGAATTTTTCGATCAAGGCCGCGCGTTTCGTCTCGTAGCCGCCAGCCTCCCTCGCGGTCTCCAGGCCCCAGAGGTCGGCCAGGATGGACGACCCGAATTCGATCCAGCCGCGGTGGCGCGCCCGCGTCAGCGGATCGGCGGGATGAAGACGCGCACCAGCCTGCGTCTCCTCCAGATATTCGCAGATCACCGCGCTTTCGAACAGCACGGAATCTGTGTTGTCGTCTTGCCGCTCGATCAGCAGGGGCACCTTGCCGAGCGGCGAGATCGCCAGGAACCAGTCGGGTTTGGCTGCGAGATCGACATGGACCCGGTCGAAGGCAACGCCTTTTTCGGCGAGCGCGATGGCGGCGCGCTGGACATAGGGGCAGAGGTGATGGCTGACTAGCGTCAGCGCAGGCTTACGTTCGGGGACTTCATCTGTGCTCGCAAGCGGATTTTCTCGGGTCATGATCATATCCTATTTAGATGCATGTAAATGCATCTAAATAGGATGGGTTGCGAGCTCTGTCAATATAGATGTAAATGCATCTATGGTGCATCGCTCGTTTTCCTCCCGCGAACCGCCGCTTCTGACCGAAGCGGTGGAACTCGGCTGGGTGCGGCTGATGCGCAGCCAGCGCAGGGTCTTCGAATCGATCGAGCGCGACCTCGACGCGGCCGGCTGTCCGCCGCTTGCCTGGTACGACGTCCTGCTGGAACTTGACCGCGCGGAAGAGGGGCGGCTGCGCCCGATGGAGATCGAGAAGCGGACGCTGTTCGCGCAGCCCAACCTGTCGCGGATGATCGGCCGGCTGGAGCGGGAAGGACTGGTGCGGCGCGAGGCGTTCAGCGACGACGGCCGCGGCCAGTGGGTTGTAATCACCGAAAAGGGCCGCAGCCAGCGCGCCGCCATGTGGGAAGTCTATGGCGCGGCGATCCAGCGGCATCTCGGCGCGAAGCTGAGCGAGGACCAGGCGGCGCAGCTTGCCGACCTGCTTGGAAAACTCGTCTGATACCGGCGGCCGCGAGTTCTGGTGGCCGCTGGAAAGGCTGGCGACTTATGCGCCCAAACGCGGTGCGCGCACAAAGGATTTTGTCGAGTTGAGACTCGACCGCAAGAAGGTCAGGCGCGGCCCCAGCCGACCAGCCTGTCGACGACCGGCTGCAGCAATTCCGGCAGGATCGGTTTCGACACGACGGCGTCGACGATGCCGGCATGGGCGGCATCGACTTCGGTGAAATTACCGGTCGACAGCAGGATCACCGCCGGGATCTGCCGGCCGACGCTCTGCCGGATCTCGCCGAGCGGCGACATCAGGGCTTCGCAATCGCCATTGGCGGCGCCGCCGTCGAGGATGACCAGCGCCGGCAAGGTGCCGCGCAGCGCCGCCCAGGCCCTTTCAGGCAACTCGGTCACCGAATGCAGGCCGGACCGCTCGACGATCCTGGAAACCACCACCGCGTTGATTCGCGACCGGCCGACGACCAGCACCAACAGCGGATCGACGGAGACGCCATCCGTCTCGAATACTTGGTGTCTCAGAGTTTCCGGCCCGGTCTCGGATCCGGGGCTCCCAATAGCCATGCACAAAACCAGATATTTTTGACTTTCCCCGCCTATACTTCCGGCGAGACAAAATCAAACCCCGACGAAGACTAGCTTAGAACGTCCGGTCCGGTTCCGCCAGTCTAATCGTCGCATGCGCCGCTGTGGCGCAGCAGGGCAAGAGCCGCGCCCGGAAGCCCGCGCGCGGCCCGCAATCCTCGCTTCATCGGCCGGCTTGCGTCACCACCACCGGGATCAGCAGGTCGCCCCAGTTGCCGTCGCCGCCGTGATGGCGGGCCGAGCGCACCAGTTCGACCGACACGCCGGCCTCCACTGCCTTCATCACCGACTGGTTGAGCCTGTGCAGGTCGTTGGCGAGCATGCGGATCGCAGTCTGCTGCGATGCCGACATCGTGGTCGACTGCTCCTCCGCCCGCTCCTTGACTCTGGTCTTCGGGGTCTTGGTCGGGTTTTCGGGTGTATCCAGCATTTTCTTTCTCCTCGCTGTAGGTTGGTGCTGGGGACATTTTACTTTTTTCCGCCCGCGTGAACCTTCAGGCGTCACGGTCTTTCCGCGGAAAGAAAGTAAACTGTCCCCGGAAGTATCACTCCGCCGCCGGCCGGAACTGCGCGTGCTCGGTCGATTCATGCATGGCGGTGGTCGACGACCGTCCGCCGGTAATCGCCATCGACACCGCGTCGAAATAGCCGGTGCCGACCTCGCGCTGGTGCTTCGTGGCGGTATAGCCGTTGGCCTCGGAAGCGAACTCCGCCTCCTGCAGTTCCGAATAGGCCGCCATCTGGCGGTCCTTGTAGCCGCGCGCCAGTTCGAACATGCCGTAGTTGAGCTGGTGGAAGCCGGCCAGCGTGATGAACTGGAACTTGTAGCCCATCGCGCCAAGCTCCCGCTGGAACTTTGCGATCGTCGCGTCGTCGAGGTTCTTCTTCCAGTTGAACGACGGCGAGCAATTGTAGGCGAGCAGTTTTTCCGGATGATGCCGGCGTACGCCTTCCGCGAATTTCCGCGCCTGCGCCAGGTCCGGCTTCGAGGTCTCGCACCAGATGAGGTCGCAGGACGGCGCATAGGCGACGGCGCGTGCGATACACGGCTCGATGCCGTTCTTCACTTGGTAAAAACCTTCGACGGTGCGTCCCGCGTCATAATCGACGAAGGGCTGGTCGCGTTCGTCGATGTCGGAGGTCAGCAGCTTCGCCGCCTCGGCGTCGGTGCGGGCGATGACCAGCGTCGGCGTACCCATCACGTCGGCGGCGAGCCGCGCGGCGTTGAGGTTCCGGATATGCGCCGCCGTCGGGATCAGCACTTTTCCGCCGAGATGGCCGCACTTCTTCTCCGACGCCAGTTGGTCCTCGTAGTGAACGCCGGCAGCGCCCGCCTCGATGAAGGCCTTCATGATCTCGAAGGCGTTGAGCGGCCCGCCGAAGCCGGCCTCCGCGTCGGCGACGATCGGCGCGAACCAGGTGTCGACCGACAGGCCGTTGCCTTCCGACGTCTCGATCTGGTCGGCGCGCTGCAGGGTCCGGTTGATGCGCCGGCAAAGCTCGGGTGCGGCGTTGGCCGGATAGAGCGACTGGTCCGGATACATCGACGACGCCGTGTTGGAATCCGCCGCCACCTGCCAGCCCGAGAGGTAGATCGCCTTCAGCCCGGCGCGCACCTGCTGCATGGCCTGGTTGCCGGTCATGGCGCCAAGCGCGTTGACGAAATCCTCCTCGTGGATGAGCTTCCACAGCCGGTTCGCGCCATTCTCCGCCAGCGAATGGCGGATGGCGACGGAGCCGCGCAGCCGCTTCACGTCTTCCGCCGAATAGGGCCGCTCGATGCCGTCGTAGCGGCCTTCCGGCGCGGAAGGAACGAGGTTGTAAAAATCGGTCATTGTCTGCTCCGTCTTGCGATGCGTGCGCTGGCCGACGGCTGAAAACACCGTCACTTGCCTGTCATCGGATTTACATTGCAGTGCAGAAATGACGAGGGAAATCGCCAAAATGATCGCTGAAAAAGGGAAAACCGGTGTTGAGCTTGACAGGGGAGTGATGTAAATTTGTCAAGATTGTAAAAGCGGATGATGTTTTTCGAATGCCGTTTGGTTTGTCAAAGGGTGTAAAAGGAAGGGGCGGGTCGGCGCTCTACGTTGCCCCCCTCTGTGCTGCCGGACATCTCCCCCGCAAGGGGGGAGATTGGCTGGCCGCAACGTCGAAGCTGCCAATCTCCCCCCTTGCGGGGGAGATGTCCGGCAGGACAGAGGGGGGCGCTGTCCCGCCAGCCTGTCCGCGTTCCAATCGGCCAGGTGTCTCCCATGGCTGAGCAGAAAATCTTCGCCGGCCCGCGCATCCGCCGCATCCGCAACGCCAAGGGTCTGACCCAGACCGCGATGGCGGAAGGGCTCGGCATCTCGCCCTCCTATCTCAACCTGATCGAACGCAACCAGCGGCCGCTGACGGTGCAACTCATCCTGAAACTCGCCACCGTCTACAAGGTCGATCCGGAGGAATTGCAGGGCGAGGCGCGCGGCTCCATCGCCGGGCTGCGCGAGGTGTTCGCCGACCCGCTGCTCGCCGCCGAACTGCCGGGCGAGCAGGAGTTGGTCGAGATGGCGGAGGCCGCGCCCAACATGTCGGCCGGCGTGATAAAACTCTACCGCGCGTACCGCGAGCAGGCGGCGCGGCTGTCCGACCTCAACGACCTCATGGCCCATGAGGGCAGGGCGGGAGCGATTTCCGCCGCGCGCATGCCGCTCGACGCGGTGCGCGACGCGCTGGAGCGGCGGCCGAACCATTTTGCTACGCTGGAAGGCGAGGCCGAGGCCTTTTCGGCCCTGCTCGATCCGGGCGAGGATCTCAGGGCCGCACTGAAAGCCTGGCTGAAGCGCGAACATGGCATCGTCGTGCGCGTGCTGCCGGCGGCGGTCATGCCCAACTGGCGCCGCCGCTACGACCGCCACTCGCAGCGCCTGTTCATCTCGGAGCGCTTGTCGCCCTTCGACCAGCTTTACGAGATTGCCGTCGAAGCCTGCCTGCTGCGCATGTCGGTGGCGGTCGCCGCCGAGATCCAGGCGCTGAAACTGTCGTCCGACGAGGCGCGGCGGCTGGCGCGGTTCGAGCTTGGCCGCTACGCCGCCCACGCGCTGATGATGCCCTACGCGGCTTTCCACACCGCCGCCGTCCGCGCCCGCTACGATATCGAAGTCCTGCGCTCGCGCTTCGGCGTGTCCTTCGAACAGGCGGCGCACCGGCTGACCACCTTGCAGCGTCCGAACGCCTCCGGTGTGCCGTTCTTCATGATGGAGGTCGACCACGCCGGCAACCGGTTCCGCAGGGCAGGGGGCCAGGGTTTTCCGCACGGCCGCTTCGGCGGCGGCTGTCCAAAACTGCCGGTCCATGCGGCCTTCGCCCAGCCCGGGCAGATCCTGGTCGAGGCGGTGGAGATGCCGGACGGGGCCGAGTTCCTGACCGTCGCCCGCACGCTGGAAGGACCGCAGGGCGGCTTCGGCGAGCGGCCGCGCCGCACCGCGATGCTGCTTGGCTGCGACATCGCCTTTCGCGACGAGATCGTCTACGCCGCCGCACTGCCCGCCAGTCCGCCCGCCTCCGGCGCGGCACCGGGCAAGCCCGGCCGGATTGGCGCCACGCCCATCGGCCCCGCCTGCCGGCTCTGCGAGCGCTCGGGCTGCCTGTCGCGTGCCGAACCGCCGATCACCCGCCCGCTCGGCCTGGACGAGATGGTGACGGGGCTAAGCGCTTTCGATTACCGGTGAGCGATGTTTGACAAGGTATCCCCTGCTTTCGTTGCGTAAATATCGATTGTATTGACTCCTGTATGTTGAAGTTCGAAAAATACTGCCGAATGCGGGGACGACGGCAGTGATAATGAAAAAGAGTGCATATTTCGCGTCAATATTGAGCGCGATTTCTATTTTTCCCGCGTTTGCGGAGAAGTCGTCCGAATTCTTTCCGACCTATGCTCAGTATGGCGATGAGGGAAAAGCCCTTCTCGACAAGATCGAGCCAAGGACCGGCCAAGTCGACCTGCCGGACGGCGTTCATCTCGATTTGAAGGGGAAATTCTATTTCCTCGACAAGGAAGATGCCGGCATCGTTCTTACCGAAGCCTGGGGAAATCCGCCGAGTTCGCTCGTCGGCACGCTCGGCATGCTCTTTCCCATCAAATACGATCCCCTGGCGAGCGACGGCTGGGGCGTGCTGCTCAGCGCGGACAAGATCGGCTATGTCGACGACAAGGACGCGGCATCGATCAACTACAACGACATGCTCCTGACCATGCGGGAGGACACTCTGGCCGCCAATGAGGCGAGGACCAAGGACGGGTTCGACCCGATAACCCTGATCGGCTGGGCCGCGCCTCCCGTCTACGACGCCGAGAACAAGCGGTTGCACTGGGCGAAGGAGCTGCAGTTCGGCACCGCCGAAAAACACACGCTGAACTACGATGTCCGCTTCCTCGGCCGCGAGGGGGTGCTGATAATGAGCTACATCGCCGCGATCGACCAGTTGCCGGAGATACAGGCCAGCCTGCCCGACGTGCTCACCACCGCCAGCTTCGCACCCGGCAAGCGTTATTCCGATTTCATCCCCGGCGCCGACACGGTCGCGGCGGTTGGCGTCGGCGGCCTCATCGCCGGCAAGGTGGCGGCCAAGGCGGGGCTGTTGGCCGTCGCCCTCATCGCGCTGAAGAAATTCGGCATCCTGCTGATCGTGCCGCTTGCCTGGCTGTGGCGCGTCATCCGCGGGAAATCCTCCACGTCCTGAGCCCGCTCGGCCGCCGCCTGCCAGCCTGCTCCCGCCCCACGTCCATGCCAAAAGCCGCCTGCCGACAGATTGCGCTGCCCATCGTCCGGCGAATGCGGTAGCATCCGCCGCCCGTCCGGACTGGACGGTTTTGAGCCGGGGGTTGTCATCATCATCACCGACCATATCCGCCTGGCGCATCTTATCGGTCAGGCTTGAGCCATGTCCTCCGCGGATACGACAGGCTCGTCCCGCCCCGTGCGATGGGGCCTCGCCGCAAAACTGTTCACGACGCTGTTGCTGCTCGGCGCGACGGCGGTGCTGGTGACCGGCGTGCTCGGCTACTTCCGCGCCAAGGACGCGCTTGAAAAAGCGGTGTTCGACCAGCTCACCGCCGCGCGCCAGGCCAAGACGCATCAGGTTGAAACCTATTTCCGCACGATCCAGGCAGAACTGCGCCTGCTTGCCAGTTCCAAGATGGTGGTCGACGCGACACGCGAGTTCAAGATCGCGGTTGACCAGCACGACCGCAATGGCGCGCCACCCGCACTGCGCCAGAAGGTCGGCGACTGGTACGCCGCGAACTTCATCCCGGAGATGACGGCCGTCCTCGGCCGCGAACCGCCCGTGTCGGACTACCTGCCGGTCGGCGGCGCCCCTTATTATCTGCAGTACCACTACATCGTGAAGAACCCGAACCCGGGTGAGCGGCGCAAGCTCCTGGACGACGCCGGCGACGGGAGCGACTACACGAAACTGCACGCCGTCTATCATCCCCTCATGCGGGCGGCGGCCACGACGGTCGGCTTTTTCGACTTCATGATCGCCGATCCGAAGTCGGGCCGCCTGATCTACACGGTCCAGAAGGAGGTGGATTTCGCCACCTCCCTCCAGTTCGGTCCGTACCGCCGCTCCAACGTCGCCGCCGCCGTGGCGCGCTGCGCCGAGACGGCCGACCGTTCCGCCATCTGCATCGAGGATTTTGCGCCATACGCACCGTCGGGGGGCGCGCCGATCGCCTTCATGGGAGCGCCGATCATCGAGAACGGGGCCGTCACCGGCGTGCTGATCGCGCAATTGTCGAACGAAGAGATCGACAATGTGGTCACCAGCGGCCGCCGCTGGCGGCAGGACGGTTTCGGCGAGACGGGCGAGGCCTATCTCGTCGGGCCTGACCATCTGGTGCGCTCGGCCCCGCGCGCCTTCTACGAGAATCCCGAGGGCTACTTCGCCGAACTCAAATCCGTCGGCACCTCGCAGGATGAGATCGACGCCATTCGGCGTTACGGAACGCCGGTGCTGCATCAGCGCATCGATACGAAGGCGACACTTGCAGCGCTCGCGGGCGTCGAGGGCACTGGCGAGACCGTCGGATATCGTGGCGTCCCGACGCTCGCGTCCTGGGGGCCGCTGGCGATTGACGGGGTAAAATGGGCGCTCGTCGCCAAAATCGACAGCGCCGAGGCTTTCGCCCCGATCGTCCAGCTCCGCCGCGATCTCCTGCTGGTCGGCGGGCTGGCGCTGCTGATCGTGGCGGCCGTCGCCGCGTGGCTGTCGAGCGCCCTGCTCGGCCCGCTGCGCGAGCTAACCGCCGGGGTGAAACGTTTTGCCGCCGGCGACTATGCAGCCACCGTGCCGGTGCGCACGCATGACGAGATCGGCCAGCTCTGCGAGGCCTTCAACGGCATGGTCGGCGAATTGAGCGAGCAGAACGTCGTGATCCAGAACAAGAACCGCGAGAACGAGCAACTGCTGCTCAACGTCCTGCCGGCGCCGATCGCCAACCGGCTGCGCGGCGGCGAGGCGAGGATCGCCGACGGTTTCGCCGAGGTCACCGTGGCGTTCGCCGACATCGTCGGCTTCACCCAGTTGTCGTCCGACATGCCGCCGCAGGATGTCGTGAACCTGCTGAACGGCCTGTTCACGCGCTTCGACGTCGCCGCCCAGGATCTCGGCATCGAGAAGATCAAGACGGTGGGCGATGCCTATATGGCGGTGTGCGGCCTGCCCGAGCCGGTGGCCGACCATGCCGAGCGCATGGTGCGCATGGCGATCCGCATGGTCCACATCACCCGCGAGCACGCCATGGAAAACGGTGTCTCGATGCGGCTGCGGGTCGGCGTCAACAGCGGGCCGGTGGTGGCCGGGGTGATCGGCAAGAGCAAGTACATCTACGATTTGTGGGGCGACACGGTGAACCTCGCGAGCCGCATGGAATCCGGCGGCATCCCGGACTCCGTCCAGGTGACGCGCCCGGTCTACGACAAGCTCAAGGACCATTTCGTCTTCGAGTATCGAGGCGAGATCGAGGTCAAGGGCAAGGGCAAGGTGGAGGCCTGGCTGCTGCGCTTGTGAAAAACCGAGGGTATCGCAAGCGGACGCCACGCCGGGGCTATGCGGCGTCCCTGCGGTCGGGTCTGCGAGCGCGCGGGACATGCTTGCCGCGCGCAGTCGGTCGTCGACCGCGCGGCCTGACAGGCACGGTGCATTCGACGATCGCTGATTTTTATCTTGCCAGACGATGAGAAGTCCGAGTTGGTTGTAGCCGGCCCCCCTGCCAGTGCCGCGAACAATATTGGGCCGCCGACGGCGTCGCCGCTGATGTCATAGAACAGTTGACGGGCCGATCGACGCCTTTGCGGTAGACCTTGGTCCATGTTGCCGGAAGGACGATTTTTCCGTCTTATTCGCCTCGTGGTGAGGAGGAAGCCATGACGAAGAAAGCAGCCAGGTCGGATATCCGGCCGCACTCTCCTGCTGAATATGATTTCTGGTATTTCGATGCCGATGCGGCGAGGAAAATTCCCGTGCCAGCCGAAGTGCCTCTGCTGGCTCTTCCGGGCGGGCGGGTCGGGGCGATGCATGCTGAAGGAGACCGGCGCCGGCTTTAGCTGCGAGCAGCGGGGGCGGAGGTTCTCCATGCCGATTTCCTTTGGAGCCCGCCCCGGATTGCCCTAACCGGATGCCCGGCCTGGATCACGCCAGCGGGATCGTGATCGGCTAGGCGCGGACCGTGCCGGCATTGACCGGCTGCACTCTTGCGACGGGCTTTCCCGCCGATGACGGATACCTCGACACCAGGCCCTGCGGCGGCGATGGCGACATCCGACCGCGACGAGAGGCTTGGCGCGCTGCTGGTCTTCCTCTCTGCCTTCGCCTGGAGCACCGGCGGCACCATCGCGCGGTTCCTCGAGGCCGACGATAGCTGGACCGTGGTGTTCTGGCGTTCGGTCTTCGCCGCCCTTTTCCTCATCGTCTTCCTGGTGTTCCGCGACGGCGCGCGGGGCGCCGCGGTCCAGTTCCGCGCGATGGGCATGCCGGGCATCCTGGTCGGCCTGTGCTTCGCCTCCGCCTCGACCTGCTTCGTGCTGGCGATTGCCCACACGACGATCGCCAACGTCATGCTGATCAACGCCGGCGTGCCGTTGTTCGCGGCGCTGCTGGGGTGGCTGCTGTTTCGCGACACCGTGTCGCGAACCACCTGGGCTGCCATCGCCGCCGTGCTCGCCGGCGTGGCGATCATGGTTTCCGGCTCGTTCGACGGCCGCATCTCGCCGGTCGGCGACATGCTGGCGATGACGATCGCCGTCTCCTTCGCGCTTGCCACTGTCATCACGCGGCATTTCTCCGGCGTTAGGATGACATCAGCCGTCTGCTTCGGCACGCTGGTCGCAGCGGCGGTCGCCTTCCCGATGTCCGGTTCGCTGGCCGTGTCGTGGGCGGATTTCGGCCTGCTCTTTGCCTTCGGCGCGCTCAATCTCGGCCTCGGCATGGCCCTGTTCGCCAGCGGCGCCCGGCTGGTGCCTGCGTCGATGGCGGCCCTGCTTGGCACGTTCGAGACCATAGCGGGCCCGGTCTGGGTCTGGCTGGTGCATGGCGAGGTTCCGTCGTCGCGCACCTTGCTCGGCGGCGCGGTGGTCTTCGCCGCTCTGCTGCTCCATATCGGCATGCAGTTTCGCCGGTCGTCGAAGCCCGTGCGGCCCGGCGTCACCGGAATTCCAGCCCCCCATTGACAGGTTTGCGGGCGAGGGCGCACCTTGCCTTCATCGGCAACCAACAAGCAGGCGTATCTTGCCAGGTACCGCAGCGGGCCACGCAGAGGGCCGTGCAGGTTTCACGACAGAGAGCCGGTCGCATCCGCTGCGACGGCAGGGCGCACATCAACGGCGGCGACGGACGCGGCCGCCCTTTCACACCTTGCTCCAGCGTTGTTTCATGCAGCCGTCCCGCGGCTGCGGTCTGCCGGTTTCTCTATTCGAAATCGGTGCTTGTCGCACTGCGGCAATGCCAATAGTCTTTCAAGAAAAGCAGCGCCGGCCGATGCGATCGGCCGACCGCCGGGAACACTGGAAAAGGAGAGTAGCATGATCCGCAGGGCGCTGTTGACGTCCGTTGCCACAGCCCTTCTGGCGCTCGTCGCCGGGGGCGCCGGCGCACAGGAAAGGGTGGTGAACGTCTACAACTGGTCCGACTATATCGACCAGTCGATCATCGAGGACTTCACCAAGGAGACCGGCATCAAGGTCGTCTACGACGTCTTCGATTCCAACGAGATCCTCGAGACGAAACTGCTGGCAGGCGGCAGCGGTTATGACATCGTCGTTCCGACCAGCAACTTCCTGGTCCGGCAGATTGCCGCCGGCGTGTATCAGAAGCTCGACAAGTCGAAGCTGCCGAACCTCGTCAATGAATGGGACGTGGTGACCAGCCGCGTCCAGAAATACGATCCCGACAACGCCTATTCGGTCAACTGGATGTGGGGCACCGTCGGCATCGGCTACAATGTCGACAAGGTGAAGGCCGCCCTCGGCATCGACAAGGTCGACAGTTGGGACGTCGTCTTCAAGCCGGAAAACCTGGCCAAACTCAAGGATTGCGGCGTCTACGTGCTGGATTCGCCCAGCGACATCGTTCCGACCGCGCTGAACTATCTCGGCCTTGATCCGCAAAGCACCTCTGCGGAGGACTTCGCCAAGGTAGAGGAGACGCTGCTGGCGATCCGCCCCTCCATCCGCAAATTCCACTCGTCGGAATACATCAACGCGCTCGCCAATGGCGACATCTGTCTGGCTGTCGGATGGTCGGGCGACGTGTTCCAGGCGCGCGACCGTGCCGCCGAGGCCAACCAGGGCGTCGTCGTCGATTATGTCGTGCCGAAGGAAGGCGCCGAGATGTGGTTCGACCAGATGGCGATCCCGGCCGATGCGCCGCATGTCGCCGAAGCCCACGAATTCCTCAACTTCATCCTGAAGCCGGAGATCGCGGCGAAGGCGACGAACTACGTGTATTTCGCCAACGGCAACAAGGCCTCGCAGGAATTCATCGACAAGGAGATTCTGGACAATCCGGCGATCTATCCCGATGCCGCGACGCTGGAGAAGCTGTTCACCGTGTCGCCCTACGATTCGAAGAACCAGCGCGTCGTGACGCGGCTCTGGACGAAAGTCGTCACCGGTCAGTGAGACGACAGGATCCCGGCGGCGACCCCGTCGGGATTTTTTCTGGGGCAAGCGAGGGGACCGATCATGCAGTCTTTGGGTAGCATTCGCCGCGATTTTTCGCCTTGGACCAATCCCGACGCGAAACCCTACATCACCGTCGAGAACGTCACCAAGCGCTTCGGGGACTTCACCGCGGTCAACAACCTGTCCCTGAAGATCTACGAGCGCGAATTCTTCGCGCTGCTGGGGGCGTCGGGCTGCGGCAAGTCCACGCTCCTGCGCATGCTGGCCGGCTTCGACGATCCGACATCCGGCCGCATCCTGCTCGACGGCCAGGATCTGCGCGGCATCCCGCCCTACAAGCGGCCCGTCAACATGATGTTCCAGTCCTACGCCCTGTTCCCGCACATGACGGTCGAGCAGAACATCGCCTTCGGCCTCAAGCAGGAAGGCATGCCCAAGCCCGACATCGAGAAGCGCGTCGCCGAGATGCTGAAGCTGGTGAAGCTGACGCAGTTCGCCAAGCGCAAGCCGCACCAGCTTTCCGGCGGCCAGCGCCAGCGCGTGGCGCTGGCCCGCTCCGTGGCCAAGCGGCCGAAGGTGCTGCTGCTCGACGAACCGCTCGGCGCGCTCGACAAGAAGCTGCGCGAGGAAACCCAGTTCGAGTTGATGGACCTGCAGCAGAGCCTCGGCCTCACCTTCGTCGTCGTCACCCACGACCAGGAGGAGGCGATGACCATGGCCGACCGCATCGCCATATTGGACAAGGGCCAGGTCATGCAGGTGGCGACGCCCGCCGAAGTTTACGAGGCGCCGACATCGCGCTTCGTCGCCGGCTTCGTCGGCAACATCAACATGTTCGAGGGCACGGTGGCGGCGCGCGACGCCAACACCGCGCGCATCACCGGCGCCAGCGGCGCCGAGATCACCGTCGAGAATGCCGGCGAGGCGGTGGCGGGGAATACCGTCGCCTTCGCCATCCGCCCGGAGAAGATCAAGGTCTCGTCGCGGAAGCCCGAAGGCGCCGCCAATGCCATGGAAGGGGAGGTGTTCGACCTCGCCTATCTCGGCGACATGACCGTCTACCACGTCAAGCTCGACGACGGTCAGGTGGTCAAGGCCAGCGCCCTCAACGCCTCGCGCCTCACCGACGACCCGCTGACCTGGAACGACCGCGCCTGGATATCCTTCCGGCCGGACGCCGGCGTCGTGCTGACGCGATAGGGGGCAGCGATGGCGACCACGACCGCCCTGTCTCCATCCGACGCCGCGGCCGCTGCGCCGCCCGCGGCAAAACCGTTTTCGCTGGTTGGCTGGGTGGCGAACCGCGTCGTCATCGCGGTGCCCTATCTCTGGCTGCTCGTCTTCTTCCTCGTCCCGTTCGCCATCGTCTTCAAGATATCGCTGTCGCAGACCGCGATCGCCATGCCGCCCTATACGCCGGTCTTCGGGCTAGACACGTTCTGGGAGGGCATCCGCCAGCTCTCCTTCGACAATTATGTCTGGCTGACCGACGATCCGCTGTATTTCAACGCCTACATCTCCAGCGTTCTGATCGCCGGCGTCTCGACCTTCCTGACCCTGCTGGTCGGCTATCCCATCGCCTATGGCATGGCGCGGGCGCCGTCGAGCATCCGCCCCACCTTGCTGATGCTGGTCATCCTGCCGTTCTGGACGAGCTTCCTGATCCGCGTCTACGCCTGGATCGGCATCTTGAAGCCGGAAGGCCTGCTGAACCAGCTCCTGCTGACGCTCGGCATCATCGACGAACCCCTCGTCATCCTCAACACGCATACCGCGATCTTCATCGGCATCGTCTATTCCTACCTGCCGTTCATGATCCTGCCGCTCTATTCGGCGCTGGAGAAGATGGACTATTCGCTGATCGAGGCGGCCAAGGACCTCGGCTGCCCGCCGATCAGCGCCTTCTGGAAGATCACCTTCCCGCTGTCGCTGCCGGGCGTCGTCGCCGGCTGCATGCTGGTCTTCATCCCGGCCGTCGGCGAGTTCGTCATCCCCGACCTGCTCGGCGGATCGCAGACGCTGATGATCGGCAAGACCTTGTGGAACGAATTTTTCAACAACCGGGACTGGCCCGTCTCGTCGGCGGTGGCGGTGATCCTGCTGCTGCTGCTGATCGTGCCCATCATGATCTTCCAGAACGCGCAGGCCCGCGCCCAGGAACAGGGGCGTTGACATGAGCAGCAACTGGTCCCGCTTCAACATCAGTTCGATCGTCCTCGGCTTCGCCTTCCTCTATCTGCCGATCGTGCTCTTGGTCATCTTCTCGTTCAACGAATCGAAGCTGGTCACAGTCTGGGGCGGCTTCTCGACCAAATGGTACGTGTCGCTGTTCAACAACAAGGGCCTGATGGACGCCGCCTGGGTGACGCTCCGGGTCGGCGTCATCTCCGCCACCTTCGCCACCGTCCTCGGCACGATGGCGGCCCTGGCGCTCACCCGCTACACGCGCTTTCGCGGGCGCATCCTATTCTCCGGCATGGTGTTCGCGCCGCTGGTCATGCCGGAGGTCATCACCGGCCTGTCGCTGCTGCTGCTGTTCGTCGCCATCGGCTTCGACCGCGGCTTCATGACGGTGACGCTCGCCCACATAACCTTCACCATGTGCTTCGTCGCCGTGGTGGTGCAGTCGCGCCTGATGACCTTCGACCGGTCGATCGAGGAGGCGGCGATGGACCTCGGCGCGACGCCGACGCGGACCTTCTTCCAGGTCACGCTGCCGGTCATCGCGCCCGCCATCGTCTCCGGCTGGATGCTGGCCTTCACGCTGTCGCTCGACGACCTCGTCATCGCCAGCTTCACCTCCGGGCCAGGCGCCACGACGCTGCCGATGAAGATCTACAGCCAGGTCCGCCTCGGCGTGACGCCGGAGATCAACGCCGCCTGCACGCTGCTGATCGCCGTGGTGGCGCTCGGCGTCATCGCCGCTTCCGTCGCCAACAAGCGCCGCGAGGTGCAGCGCGTTCGCGACGAACAGGCAGCGCAGCGGGGGTAGCTGCCTCAGTTCCCGCTTTCTCCCGCCTTCACCGGCGAGATGAATGGCGCGCTCCACGAGCCGCCGACGAAGAATCTTGCCTCATCCCGCGGCTGGACGCTCGATCCGGCGGCCGCTTCGAGCGGGCCGACGCCGCCGGTTAGCGCAAGGCTGCGGTCGGCGTAGGAAGCCAGACCCGACAGCCAGATCCGGCGTTCGCCGAAGCGCGCCTCCATCCTGCCGATTTCGGCAACGCCGTCGGTGATTGTCGCCTTGATGTCGAGGCCGTCGATGCCGAGGCTGCCGCCGGCCGCCTCGTCGAGCGGGAAGAAGCCGCCTTGCCTGCAGCGCTCCAGAAACGCCGCCAGATCCAGTTCCGACAGCGCTCCCGCGCCGAAACGCGCCGAGAAACTGCCGTCGCCATTCTCCATGACCGAGCGCATATTTGTGCCGCGGCCCTTCAGCTCGAGCGCCAGCGAGCCGCTTCCGGCAGGCGCCAGCCGCGTCATGCCGGCCGCCGTGCCGAGGGCGCTGCCTTCGATGCTCGAACCCGACAGCTTGATAGCCATGACCGTCCCGTCCGCCTCGCGGTCGAAGCGGATGTCGGCCCGCCAGTCGCCGCCCAGCGCCGTCGCGTCGAGCAGGTCGAAGGACGCGGACCGGTCCTGGATCTCCACCGTCGCGGCCATGTCGGCCAGGTCGATCCCGACTGCGCTAGCATGCGCCGCGGAAAGCCGCAGGTCGAGCTGCAGCGACGGAAGCCAGCCCTTCGCGGATGCGGCAGTCCCTCTGTCGGAGGCGAGCATCGGCAACGCCTTGAACAAGCCGTCCAGCGGCAGCGTGTCGAAGGCCAGCGATCCGGACACCGATGCCTTGCCCTGAGCAAGAACCAGCTCGATCGCGCCGTCCGCCTTGCTGCCGTTCACCTGCAGCGCCGCGCCGTCAAGTTTCAGGTGGCCGGCGTCGCCCGAGACGGCGCCTGAGAGCGTGACGGCCTGCAGCCTCTCCGGTCCAGGCAAATCCATGCCCGTCCAGCGCAGCAGGCGATCCAGGGAGGGGGTCGTAAGCGTCGCCTTCCCGTCGACGAAGGGGTTGGCGGAGAGCGTTGCGGTGCCGGTGAACGAGGCGTTTCCCGGCGCCGCCTCCACCGTCAGCCGCAACGGCGCGGCGGCGCCGGCAAACAGCCGCAACGGATCGGCGCTCTCGATGTCGAGCTTGACCGGCTCGCCGCGCCAGATGCCGTTGGCGCTGACGCTACCGGCGCTGTTCAGCGCCGGCCAGTCGATATCCGCGGCGATGCCGGTCACCAGCGGCGGGTCGTCCGCCCCGTCTCCGTCGAGGAGGATCTTTCCGTCCTCGATCCGCACGCTGCCGAACGAATCGGCAGGCAGGCCCGCGGACGTCGCCTTGTCCGCCGCCCCGGTGACGACAGCCCGCGCCCGGTCGATGGCCGAGCGCAGGCGCCCCTTGCCCAGCAGCGTCGGCAGAAATCCTTGCTCTGCGTCGGCGCGCACCAGCAGCGTCGGCCGCACCAGCCGCGCCGACGTGAACACGGCGTCGCCGCGCATCGCGGCCAGCGCCGAAAGTTCGATGTCCATGCGCTCGGCGGTGCCGATCGGCCTGCCGCCAGCCGCACTTGCGTCGGAGAACGATACGTCATGCAGCACGGCCCGGAGGCGCGGCCAGACGTCGATGCGCGGCGGGGCGCCGATCTCGACCCGATACCCGCTCCAGGCGCCGATCTCCTGCGCGATGCGGTCGCGCACGATCCGCGTGGAGGCGATGTAGGGGACGGCAATGACGAGCACGAGGATGAGCGCGGCCAGCAAGACCAGCGCGCAGATGCCCCTCCTCATGCTCCTTGCCGGCATTCACCCCGTCCGATCGCATTGCCACTTGACCCGTTCCGGGGCCGTCCCCGGTTTAGCGGACCGGCAAGCCATTTCAAGCCATTGTGGCCCGGCGATGACGACGTGCGTGAAGGCCCGGCGATGAAAGCCCGGTGCCCGAGGCCCCGCCGAAGGGCCGCTCGTCAGCCCGTTGCGGGCGCGCGGGAAAACCGGCACAGTCGCTGCATGAGCGAGCGAAGTTATATCCTGGTCCGGTGGCTGCAGTCAGTTTCGGACGTTCCGGCCGAGCCCCCATCATTCCATCGCGGACAATAGAATACACGAAGCGGAGCAGGGCCGGTTCGATTCCCGCATTCGATCCGTTGCGGCAGATCAGGCGCGATCCGTTCAACCACCGATGCGGCGCCCGATGCCTTCGGCCAGCAATGTGGTCACGAGCATGTTGAGCGATACGCCCTCGTGCTCCGCGCGCCGCGCCAAAGCCGCGTGCAAGGATTTTGGAACACGCTGTCGCCATTGCCCGCCGAACGCCTCTCCGCTCGACGGCATGGTCCGGCCAATCTCGGCCAGCGTGTTGACATAGGAGGCAAAGGCATCGCGCCCTTCCTGCACTGCTTCTTCCGGCGTCTCGCCGTCGGCGATGCAGCCCGGATAATCGGGAAACTCTATCAGATAGCCGCCGCCTTCCTCCACCGTAAGCGGGCGGATTTCAAAGCGCGGGAGAACAATTGCATCAGTCATCGTCAGCCACTCCGATACGATCGAGTAGAGCTACAAACCGCATGATGTAGATCGGCTTGACCGGCTTGTGCGCAGGAACGGTCAATGGGGTCAGCCCCGGATAGCTGAACGTCACATGGCTCGTGCCCGGTTGACGCCACTCGATGCCATGCCGTTTTGCCAGTACCTTCAAATCCTCTATCGTTCGGTCGCGCGGATTGTTCCGCATCCGAGCGAGGATTTTGTCAGCCTTCGTCATCTATGAGTGGTATCACCTGCGATACCAAAAAGTCAAGCTCAGCGTGGTGTCTTGGGGTTATGCCCTCCTTTGGCGTGGCCCTTTTCCAGCGTCTGTTGGCGGATCCCTATGACCGAGTGCAAGCCGATGATTGACAGCGCAATGTCGAGGAGAGGGCGCATGGCGGCGGTTTCAAACTCGACACTTCGTCCAGGCGCCCGTGCTTCTTGCGCTTGTGCAGCGCAATATGCATAAACGCCGGATCGCTGGGAGAGATGAGCATGGCCACCACGCAACCGCTTTGGAAGCCCTCCGCCGAGCGTATCGCCGAGTCGCCGCTGACCGCCTTCAGGCGCCGGGCCGAACAGGTTTCCGGCCGCGGCTTCGCCAACTATGCCGATCTCCACCGCTGGTCGATCGACGAGCGAGAAGCATTCTGGAATCTCGTCTGGGATTATTGCGGCGTGGTCGGCGACAAGGGCGGCCGCGTCTTGGCCGACGGCGACCACATGCCGGGCGCCGCCTTCTTTCCCGACGCCACGCTGAACTTCGCCGAAAACCTGTTGCGCAAGCGCGGGCAGGGCGACGCGCTGGTGTTCCGCGGCGAGAACAAGGCCGAGCAACGCCTGTCATGGGACGAATTGCAGGCGCTGGTCTCAAAGCTCCAGCAGCTATTCGTCTCGCTGGGCGTGAAGCGCGGCGACCGGGTGGCGGCGATGATGCCGAACATGCCCGAAACCGTCGCCTGCATGCTCGCCGCCGCCTCGATCGGCGCGGTGTGGTCGTCCTGCTCGCCGGATTTCGGCGAGAAGGGCGTGCTCGACCGCTTCGGCCAGATCGAACCGACGATTTTCATCGCGACGGATGGCTACTGGTACAACGGCAAGGCGATCGACGTCTCGGCCAAGGTAGCGGCAATCGCCGCGCAATTGTCCACCTTGCGCAAGGTGCTGATCGCCGACTATCTCGGCAACGCGGCCGTGGCTGCCGCCGCGATCCCGGGCGCCGCCTCGATCGCTTCGGCGGTGGCCGGCATCGAGGCTGCTCCGCTTGCTTTCGAGCGGCTGCCGTTCTCGCATCCGCTCTACATCCTCTATTCCTCGGGCACGACCGGTATTCCGAAATGCATCGTTCATTCGGCCGGGGGCACGCTGCTGCAGCATCTGAAGGAGCAGCAACTGCACGGCGGCATCATGGATGGCGACCGCGTCTTCTACTTCAGCACCTGCGGCTGGATGATGTGGAACTGGCTGGTCTCTGGCCTCGCCTCTGGTGCGACGCTGCTGCTCTATGACGGCTCGCCCTTCTACCCCGATGGTAACGTGCTCTTCGACTACGCCGACCAGGAGGCGATGACCTATTTCGGCACCTCGGCGAAATTCATCGATTCGGTGCGCAAGGCCGGCCTGCGCCCCATCGATACCCACGATTTGTCGACGGTGCGGACCCTCTCCTCGACTGGGTCGCCCCTGTCGCCCGAGGATTTCCAGTTCGTCTATGACGGCATCAGGAAGGATGTCCATCTCGCCTCGATCTCCGGCGGCACCGACATCGTGTCCTGCTTCGTGCTCGGCGTGCCGACCGAACCGGTATGGGCCGGCGAGATTCAGGGCGCCGGCCTCGGCATGGCCGTCGATGTCTGGGACGACGACGGAAAACACATTGAGGGCGAAAAGGGCGAACTCGTCTGCACCAAAGCCTTCCCGTCCATGCCGGTCGCCTTCTGGAACGATCCGGACGGGAAGAAATACCATGCCGCCTATTTCGAGCGCTTCGACAACATCTGGTGCCATGGCGATTTCGCCGAATGGACGGCGCATGGCGGCATGATCATCCACGGCCGCTCGGATGCGACCCTCAACCCTGGCGGCGTGCGCATCGGCACAGCCGAAATCTACAACCAGGTCGAGCAATTGCCGGAGATTGCCGAGGCTCTGTGCATCGGCCAGGATTTCGACGGCGACGTGCGGGTGGTGCTGTTCGTGCGGCCCGCGGCCGGGATTATCCTGGACGAGGATCTGGAAAAACGCATCCGCGCCAAGATCCGCACCGGCGCCAGCCCGCGCCATGTTCCGGCCCGGATCGTAGCGGTCGCCGACATTCCGCGCACCAAATCCGGCAAGATCACCGAACTCGCCGTGCGCGAGGTGGTGCATGGCCGCACGGTCAAGAACCAGGAGGCGCTTGCCAACCCGGAAGCCCTCGACCTCTATCGTGATCTGCCGCAGCTTCGGACCTGAGATGGTTTGGCCGATATGGTAAACCAACGCTGAATGCCGAATTTACCTCGTTTTCACAGGTGGAACGTTTCGGTAAACTTTTTCGGGCTTGGCAAGGTTTTGTTAACGAACGGCGGCGATAGTCGTATGCAACTTGAGGGAGAGATCCCTGTCCTCCACGCCCTCGGAGGACTCTTGCTTGCTCAAGCCCCCGTTGTGACAGCATCCTAAATCTCAGGCGTCCGAAAGGGCGCCTTTTTCTTGTGCTCTCATTCCGGCGTGCCCGACCGGCATCGGACGCACGGGACCGAACGTTTCCGGACGACCGTCGACAGGCAAGCCCGAATCGGGGATCGTGGCGTGAATCAAGCGCATCGGCCGGTTCGGCAAGCCGGAAACGCCGAAAGAACAGTGCGGAGGGCCTTTTTCAGGGGTAGATTGAAGCCCGTTGCGCGATTTCCGCGACAGCATCCGGATAAAATATTGGAATCGTTTGAACTTCCGGACTTCGCGCAAATGGCGTGAGGGTGCCCAGCCGAGCCAGGAGCCGTGCTCCCGGCGGCCCGCCCTCGCTAAAAACTATTCACGATCAGGTGCTTACAAGGAGGCTTCCTGATCGCCAGCCAGCGCCCGCGACAGAAGGATGACAGGCACCGTTGCGGTGGCGATGATCAGCAGGGCGGCGATCGCGCCGTCCTCCACCACCGCCCGCGAGGCGTTCTCGTAGACCAGGGTCGCCAGCGTGTTGAAACCGAACGGCCTGAGCAGGATGGTCGCCGAAAGCTCCTTCACCGTGTCGACGAAAACCAGCACCAAAGCCGTCAGGATCGCCGGCTTGAGCAGCGGCGCGAGGATGAGCATGGCACTTGCCAGCGGCGGCTTGCCGAGGCTGCGCGCTGCCTCGTCGAGGCTCGCCGGCAGCTTCTCCAGCCCGGAGCGCACAGCGCCTTCCGCCAGTGCCAGGAAGCGGATCGTGCAGGCGAGGATGACCGCCGCCGCTGATCCGGTCAGCAGCAGCCCCGTCGAAAAGCTAAAATATTCTCGGAAGATAGCGTCCACCCGGTTGTCGAACTGCGCCAGCGCGAACAGCAGTCCGAGGCCGAGGATCGTGCCGGGCAGGGCGTATCCGAGCGACGCGACGCGGACCACCAGCCGCATCGGGCCGGAACGCGATACCCGCACCGCATAGATCAGGAACAGCGCCAGCGAGACGGTCAGCAGCGCGGTGATGCTGGCCGTCAGCACGGTGTTGACGAAGGCTTTTCCGAGATCGGCATTGACCAGGTAATCCAGCCGCCGCGACGCATAGCGGCCGAACACAAAGAGCGGCACGCCGAAGCCGAGAACGACCGGCGCGGCGACGGCCAGCGTGGCCAGGGCGGCCCGTAACCCTTTGATTCGTATGCGCGGCGGCCTCGCCTTGAGTTGGGTCGCCCGCGTATTGTGGAAGCGCTGCAGGCGCCGCGCGAACTGCTCGCAGGCAAGAAGCATCAGCACCAGAACCAGCATCAGCATCGCCAGTTGCGCGGCGCCTTCCAGGCTACTGCGATTGATCCAAGTCGTGTAGATCGCTGACGTCAACGTCCGCACGCCCAAATATTCGGCGACGCCGATGTCGTTGATCGTCTCCATCAGCACCAGCACGACACCCGCCGCGATCGCCGGTCGCGCCACGGGAAGCAGCACCTTGAAGAAGACGCGGGACGGCCGCGCGCCAAGCGTGCGCGCCACGTCACCGATGTTGCGGCCCTGCATCAGGAAGACCACGCGGCTGGTCAGGTAGACATAGGGGTAAAGCACCGAGGTCAGCACGAACGCAGCCCCCGGAGTCGAGCGCAGGTCGGGAAACCAGTAGTCCTGTGGCGTGTGGAACCCGAAGACCGCTCGCAAAGCGGTCTGCACCGGCCCGGTGAACAGGAAGAACTCGCCGAAGGCGTAGGCGGCCAGATAGGGCGGCACGGCCAGCGGCAGCACCAGCATCCACGAGAACTGTTTTCGCAGCGGAAAATCGAAGCCGACCACCAGCCACGCCGCCGTGACGCCGATCACGGCGGTGCCGGCCGACACCATGGCGATCAGCGCCGCCGTGGTGACGGCCGCGGTCGGCAGCACGTTGGCGGCGAGATGCGGCCAGTCCTCGCCCGTGCCGGAAAGCGCGATGATGGTCAGCGCGACGATCGGGGTCAGCACGACCGCCGAAACGGCCAGTGCCGCCGCCAGCATCAGCGGATGGCGGGCGCGCCGAACCGGGAGCCGGTTCACCCCCACGCCTGTCCCTCCGGATGCCGTGATATCCATGTTTCCAGGTGGTCGCCTTATCGACGAAAGCCGGACCGCTCTCGCGGCCCGGCTCGTTTGCCAAGCTATTTCAATGATCAGCTGCTCGGGCCGTCATCCAGGCCGACGCGGTCGACCATCTCGGAAGCAGCCTTGCGGTTCTTGGCGATCTCGGCCAGCGGCAGCGTGTCGGCGTTCAGCGTGCCGAACGACTTGACGATCTCGGACGGCTCCAGACCGGGCTCGACCGGATATTCGAAGGTCTGCTCGGCATAGACCTGCTGCGCCTTATGGCTGGACAGGAACTGGATCAGCTTGACGCCATTGTCGCGGTTCGGCGCGTTCTTGGCGAGAGCGGCGCCCGAAATGTTCACATGCGTGCCGCCATTCTCGAAGGTCGGGAAGATGACGTTGACGGCGTTGCCCCAGTCCTTCTCCGCCGGATCCTTCTCGTTGGTGCGCATCAGGCCGACATAATAGGTGTTGCCCAGCGCGATGTCGCATTCGCCGGCGAAGATCGCCTTGGCCTGCGGACGGTCGCCGCCGTCCGGCTTGCGCGCCAGATTGGCCTTCAGGCCCTTCATCCACTCTTCGGTCTTCTCCGGCCCCCAATGCGCGATTGCCGCCGAGAACAGGGCGAGATTATAGTCGTGCTGGCCGGAGCGCATGCAGATCTTGCCCTTCCACTTCGGGTCGGCCAGGTCGGCATAGGTGATGGCGGTGTCCTTCACCCGCTCCTTGGACGCATAGAGCACGCGGGCACGCTTGGTGACGCCGAACCAGTGGCCTTCGGGATCGCGGTATTCGGCCGGCAGGTTGCCGTTGACGGCGGCGTCGTCCAGCGCCTGCGTCACGCCCTTGTCCTTGGCATTGGTCAGGCGGGCGATGTCGACGGTCAGGATCACGTCGGCCGGCGAGTTCTGGCCCTCGGCGAGGATACGGTCCTCAAGACCCTTGTCGAGGAAAAGAACCTCGGTCTTGATTCCGGTTTCCGCCGTGAAGGCGTCGAGCACCGGCTTGATGATGTCGGGCTGGCGATACGAATAGATGTTGACCGTGCCGTCGGCCAATGCCGAACCGGCAAACAGCGTGGCGATTGCAAGCGCGGCATAGCCGGCGATCTTCGACCGGGCATTTCCCTTGGTCATCGTTCTCTCCTGATCAGCGAGGGGGTGAAGGCCCCGGGGACGGATTTTCTGTGGTTCCCATGCGGGAACGAAAAGACCTATTGGCGATACACGACGCGCCGTCAATACAAATGCCAACAAATTCAATAGTTTAGAAGAATTCTAAACTGGATGAATTCTGACAGCTTTTCAATAAGTTGAGCAAAACAATCCGGCTTTCCGCCAGCGCCTGCGACGGATCGTCCACAAAATCATCACGAAGATTTCAGTTGGCGAGCACGCGCGTGGACGGAAAAGTCACCTCGACCAGGGTTCCTTCGCCGGGTGTCGAGTTGATGGTGAAGCGGGCGCGGTTGGCCTCCACCATGGCCTTGGTCAACGGCAGGCCGAGGCCCGTCCCGTCGCCGCGCGAGCGCTTCAGCGCGTTGATCTGCTTGAACGGCTTCAGCGCCTGCTCGATCTCCGCCTGGGTCATGCCGATGCCGGTGTCGCGCACCCGCATGACGACGTCGCCCGAAGGCTCGTAGGCGGTGGAGACGATGACCTGGCCGCCCGCCTGCGTGTAGCGCACGGCGTTGGAGAGCAGGTTGAGCGCGATCTGCCTGACGCTGCGGGCGTCGGCCACGATGTCGGGCAGGCGCGAGGCGAAGCTGGAGCGGATGATCACCCGCTCGCGGTTGGCCTGCGGCTGCATCATCGCCACCGTCTGACCGAGCGTCTCGTTGAGCGACACGGCCTCATAGGCCATCTCCTGCTCCCCGGCCTCGATCTTCGAGATGTCCAGCAGGTCGTTGACCAGTTCGAGCACATGGTTCCCGGACCGGTTTATGTCGCGCAGATAATCGCGATAACGGTCGTTGCCGATCGCGCCGAAACGCTCGTCGATCATCAGTTCGGAAAAGCCTATGATGGCGTTGAGCGGCGTGCGGATCTCATGGCTGATGCGCGCCAGAAAATCCGACTTCTGCGAGGAGGCGCGTTCGGCCACCGAGCGCGCCTGGGTGAGTTCCTCCTCGGCGCGCTTCCACTGGGTGATGTCGCGCACCACCGCGCAAAAACCGCTGTCGTTGGGCAGCTTGCCGATGGTCATGAACAGCGGGATGAAGCGGCCCTGCGACTCGCGGCCGATCACCTCGCGCCCGTCATTGAGCACGCTGGCGACGCCATGGTCGGAAAGACCGTTCAAATAGTCGCGCGCCGCCCGCTGGCTCTCCATGGCGAACAGCGAGATGAAGGGTTTCCCGCTGATCTCGTCCGTCTCGAAGCCGAAAAGCGCTTCCGCCGGGCGGCTGATCGAGCGGATCATGCCGTCATGGGTGATCAGGATGACGCCGTCGGTCGCTGTGTCGATGATCGCCCGCATTTCCGAGACGCGGGCCTTCAGCGCCTCGACGTCCGGTTGCTGGGGCTGCGGCGCCTCCTCGTTGGACACCTCCACCGCATCGCCGGTGCGGCGCACGACCAGCATCAGCGCATGGCCGCCGCTCCACGGAACGGAGCGCAGCAGCGCCTCGATGGGAAACTCCATACCGTCGGCGGTCCGCATCCTCAGTGACCGGCCTGCCTCGTCCTTCGCTTCCTCATAGCGGTCGGAAAACAGTGCGCCCAGCCCGCCCGCATCGCGGATATCGTCGAGCGACGCATAGCCGGTCAGGGTCAGGAATTCGTCATTGGCATAATGCAGCACGTCGCCGGAATGGATCAGCAGCGGCACCGGCAGGCGCGAAAGGATCGCCGTGTCCTGGAAGCGCTTGCCGCTGTCGGGCGAAGACGAGAAGGCAGAGGGCATGAAGCCGGCGGTCTTGAGCTCGGCAATCGCCGCTCGCGCCGCCGCAACCGGCGAAATCGCCCGAACGTCCGCCTCGACGGCGTCGGAGACCGGAGCCGGCTCCGGCGTCGGTTCCTCGTCATCGACGATTTTCGTCACCGAGGCGGGCAGGTTTGAGGGTTCCGCCAAGCTGTCGCCGATCGAAATCGTATCGGCGTCGGCATAAGCTTCGTGTGCAAAAATCTCCTGCGGCGCCGGCGCGGCATCGAGCGACGGTTCATCACCGCCTGCGATTTTCGTCACCGATACGGGCAGATCCGATGGGGTAGCCGTGCCGCCGTCGATCGAAACCGTATCGGCGTCGGCCGGAGCGTCGTGCGCAAAAATCTCCTGCGGCGGCGCGGCACCGAGCGAGGGCTTATTGCCGTCGACGATTTCCACCGTCGATGCAGGCTGTTCGGAGGGTTCGGCCCGGCTGGCGTCGACCAAAACCGTATCGGCGCCGGCCTCATGCGCAGGCGCTTCCTGCCAGGCCGGTTGTGCCGGTTCCACACCAAATGACGCTTCGGTGCTGGCGACAAGCCCCGCCGCCGATGCGGACGATCCAGCCTGGCTGCCGCCGACCGAAACCGTGTCCGCGCCGGCATGCGCTTCCTGCGCGCGCAGTTCTTGCCAGGCCGGATCGGTTCCGGGCTGGAACCTGCCCGTATCGGGAAGCGGCACCGATGGCTCGCCGGCCTTCACCACGATCGTATCGGGCGCCACCGCTTCAGGCGCCTCCTGAGGCCGCGTCGTGAGGTCCGGCAACTGCTCCGGGTGGGCCGGATGCTCGGAACCTGCCTCGGCGGTAATCCCATCCGTCGCCACCAGGTCGGTGGTCGGCTCCTCCGTCGATTCGGCAATCGCATGGGCGACAGCCGTTTGAGACGGATGCAGCCCGGGTGAGGTGGGTGCGCCAGTCTCTTCCGTCGTCAGGTCGACCGTAGCCTCGATGGCCGCCGCCTCGGCGGATACGGTTTCGGGCAGGGTGGCATGAAGCTCGCTCTCCGCCCCTTCGACGGCAACTGTCTCCCCGGCCTTGACGGATGCTTTCTCCGCCGCGGCAACGCTATCGTTCGCCGCCGTCACCGCGGTCTCGACGTCGGCCGCGATATCCGACTGGCGGGCGCCGTTGGCATTGCCGGCTTGCGGCAGGTCTTCGATGCCGCCGGACTTCTTCAGCCTTTCGCCGATTTCGCGAAACGCGCTGCGCTCGACATTGGACAGGCTTTTTTCGACGGAAGCCGGCCTGTGCTCCGCCAGCCGGATGATCTTGTCGCTGGACCGGCGATCCTGCCGGGGCGAGACGCTCAGCGCCGGCACCTCGCCCTGGAAGGGGTCGTCGCCGCGCGGCTCCTCGGCCTTGGGCTCGGCCTGCGGCCCGGCGATTTCAACGGGCGGTTCCGCCGGCTTCGTGACGACAGGGGCCGGCGCGGCGGCGGCGCCGAGCGTCAGCCCGACGGCGTCGAGGTCGACCACGCTGTCGGCCAGCCGCGCCACGCCAAAACCGCGAAAACCCTCGAAAGTCCGGTCGCGCGAATAACTCGGCAGCGCGGCGAGGTCTACCGGCACCTTCAGGTCGGTGCCGGCGATCGGCCAGAACACCGAGCGTCCGGACCAGGTGTCGCGGCGCTCCAGCAGGCCGGCGATCTCCCTTTGCGGATCCAACCTCAGCGCATCGGAGATTTGCGAGAACGGCCGCCCGAGCACGTCGCCGGAGGTTGCGCCGACGGACTCCAGAAATTCGGGCGACACGGCGCTGAAGCGCCCGGCGGCGTCGGTCTTCCAGACGAAGCGGACCGGCGCGGCATTGCGGTCGACCGTCACGGTTTTTGCGACCACCGGCTCGCGCGGCGCGGCCGATTCCTCTTCGGCGGCGTCTACCGCCGGTCGGAACTCCGCCTCCGCGTCCGAGGCGGCGCGCAATTCTTCCGCAGCGACTTGCTCTTGCGGCTCCCGCGCCATGGCCTCGAAGATTGGTTCCGGCGTCACGCCGTCCGCAGCCGCGTCGATCGCCGCGGGCGTCAAAAGCTGGGCCGGTTCCGCTGGTAGGTTCGGATCCTGCGGTTCCCGGATATCGTCGATGGAGGGGACGGGATGGTCGTCTGCAGCGGCGTCGGCCGCAGTCTCCTCGACGGCCGTGGCTTCCTCGGCAACCTCGGCGTTCACAGGCCCGGCTGCCGGTTCGGCGGGCTGGGCCGCGTCAAGGATTGTTAGGTCCGTGTCGACGACTGTCGCAGCGGGTTCGGCTGCTTCAAGCACCGGCTCGGCGGGAGCGGTCGTCTCGGCGGCATCCGCTTGCGATGCGACCGCCTGAGCATCGTCAATGCCTGCGTCGGGCAGCTCGGTTGCAGTCGTTTCCGCAGCGGCAGGCTCTGCCTGTGCCATTGCGGCCGGCGTCTCACCCGCCGTTGCCGATACTTCCTCGGCGACGGTATCCTCGTCGATCATGACCAGCAGGTGTCGCGCCGGATGGTCGCGCAGGCGGGCGATCCCCGCGGGCAGCCGAGAAGGCCCGGTGGAGATGATCTTCTTGACTAGGCGATCGTCTTCGCCGGCAACGTCCGCCACCAGGGCGGCAAGCACCTCCGCGGGAACGCCGCGTGCGAAAAAGTCGGGAGAGGCGGCCTCGACCTTGCCCTGGCCGTCGAGGAACGCGACCATATGGCCGGGCTCGGTGAAGCCGCTTATGGCACGCGCCGCGATCTCGGTTTCCGGCGCGCCCGCCAGGCCGGCCGGCACCGCCAGCAGGATCGCCTCCTCGCCATCGGGCAGCGCGATGGCGCTCGCCGCAAACGCCACCGCCCGGCTGCTCATCCCTTGCGCCAGCCGCACCATGATCGTCCGGTCGCGGCCGATATCCGGAAAACCCTTCGTCGCCATGATCTGCCGCCGGGCGGCGAAACCCAGCCCGCTTTCGGCGCCGACGATCTGCTCTATGTCGGCATGGCCGAAAAGTGCCGCGCCCGGTCCGTTAGCCCACACCACCTCGGTTAGGTCGGCCGACAGGATGACGATGGCGTCGCCAGCGGCGAATCGCTCGCGCACGCCGTCGAGGACGGCGACATCGATGAACGAATAAGCGGCCGATGGCATGTTGGACCTTTGCCCTCCGCGGCGCGGAATCCTTGAGGGTTAACGCATTATTAATAAAAGTTGGGCGCTTCCGCGTCCACTGCGCCGCGATGGGAAGCCCGAATTTCTGGGCATTTGGTTAATCGCCAAGGGGTTCTCAACCGGAATTTTCGCTTCGTTAACAGGGATTTATGCTGCGTCGCAATATTTATGTTGCAATGCAGCATAAATCCCGCTATATGCTGGCTACGCATGAAACGAGACGGCGACTTCAGCCGTCCCCCGAAAAGGATGGAAAAATGTCCAAGACCGCAACCAAGACTGCCGAATTCATCGAGAACGTCGAATTCCCGACCTTCGACGCCTCCAAGGCCACCGACCAGTTCCGCGCTTTCGCCGAGAAGGGCGTCGAGCAGTCGAAGGAAGCCTACGCCAAGCTGAAGACCGGCGCCGAGAGCACCCAGAAGGCTGTTGAGACGACTGTCGAGACCGCCAAGGCTGCCGGCAGCGACCTGTCGCTGAAGACCATCGCCGCGCTGCGCAGCAATGCCGAGCTAGGCTTCTCGCACCTCGAAGCGCTGGTCGGCGCCAAGTCGATCTCCGAGCTGATCGAGCTGCAGACCGCTTTCGTCCGCAAGGGCGTCGAGACCGCCGTCGCCCAGGTCAAGGACCTGCAGGCTGCCAGCACCAAGGCCGCCGAGGACGTCTCCAAGCCGCTGAAGGACGTCTTCGAGAAGACCTTCAAGGACCTCAAGGTCGCCTGATTTGGCTGACCGGAGTTACCCGCGGGGCGGTTCCTCCTCCCTCCGTCCTGCGGGATATGCCGCCAGAACCTCCTCCCTCTGGCGCGACATAGGAAAAGGCCGGCACCTCCTCCCGCCGGCCTTTTCTTTTGCGGCTTGAAATGCCGCGCGTTTGCTCTTATTCACACCTCGCAAGCGACGCACCGCCGTTCGGCGATGTCGCAGGCATCGCAATTCGCCCGATGGCGCATGTGCGGTTGTAGCTCAGTTGGTTAGAGCGCCGGATTGTGGATCCGGAGGTCGGTGGTTCGAGCCCACCCAACCGTACCATTCTTCTTTCAATGATTTCCGTTGCTTATGGCGGGACATCGCGCCTTTCGCCGCGTGCCCGTGCCGCAAGCGGGTTCCCTTGATTGCCAACGGTTCTCGCGCGCACTCGGCTAGCCGACGCCACAGGAAACGCGACATGGTGGAGGGAGAAATGGTCGGCCCGGCCGTGGCATGAATCCGCCACGGCTTTCGAAGGACGCCAGATCGGGGCCTTACTCGCCGATAGCAGGAATTTGCCCCCGCGACCGCGCGATGATGCCGGCGTGGCCCTCCCGAAAACTCTGGACCGTCGCGAGCCGAAACGCGTCGCCGCCGTTCAGGAACTTCATACGGGCGACGAGACTGGCCTTGACCCATTCGGCCTTCTCCGCGGTAAAGCCGGAAACGCTGTCGCGCCATCTTCCGACCAGCCCTGTTTCCATGCTCAAGCCGATCGAAGTTGTTTACTCGGGTGGGAAGTCGTGTTGGTGTACCGCCCCGAGATGAGACGACTGGCATGACGGCACCGCAACCTCCCTCTCTGGCGCTGTATCGACCTGAATGGCGGGCCTTGGCGTTGGGTCTTGCGGTCAATCATCTGATGACGAAGCCCTCATTTATGAGGATGCGTTTCGGAGAGCTGTCGCAGCTATTGGCTGGGATCGTTAATCGCGACCAATACTTTTTCGTGGTTGATCAGACCCGTCAAATTCAAGGGTTTGCGGGATGGGCACTGACCAGCCGCAGCAATGCAGAAGACTGGCTTGGCGGGCGACGCGCATTGGCGTCCAAAGATTGCATCGCGGGTGAATGCATTGTCATGAACGCCTGGTCCGCAAACACTATGACAACACATCGCTACATGGTACGAGAGGCGAGAAAGGTCTTGGGGGACAAGGACGCCATTTTCTTCAGGCGTTTCTACGGGGATGGCAGGATGCGCCCGGTTCGCATCAGCAAGCACGGACTTTCTCTTTAACGAGAACACGCCTTTTGTGGGTGATGTGCCTCGCCGTCGGCGGCTGCAACTCCCCGTCTGTATTCCAGCCCATTTTCGGATGAGAGATCGAACGCGCGGTTCGACAAGAGCGAGGCGACGGGGATAATGACAGAGTTTGTCGGGACGACAGGTGTCGATAAGGCCGACGCTACGGACTCTGTCCTTAGCGGTTTTACCGGGGGCACGATCGCCGATTTGATCGATGCCAACGGCGACGTCTTTCGGGGGCTCGAGGGCGACGACGCTATCGAGAGCGGCGCCGGCATTGATACTCTCTACGGCGGCGCCGGCAATGACCTCCTGAACGGTGGCGCTGGCTCTGACGAACTTGTCGGCGGTATCGGCGACGACAGCTACGAAGTCGACAGCTTGGGCGATACCATCATTGAAGGAACGGATGAAGGAACAGATTCTATTTTTGCCGTCCTGACGGATTATCTTGCCTATTCTCTCGCGTCACTGCCCACAGTTGAAAATTTAACTGTTGGCGCACTGAGTGAAATGGATGGGGTCGCTGCGGCCGGGACAGGCAACGACCTTGACAACGTTTTGACTGAGCGATGTGTGGGAGGAGTGGTCACTCTCTCCGGGGGGATTGGAAACGACACATTCTTGGGAGGGTACGGGCAAGACTTATGTTATGGGGGTGTAGGAGATGATGTTTATGTCTTCGAAGAAGGCATCAAAGGAACCGGTCTCGCAATCAGCGTTTTCGAAAATGCAAATGAAGGAATTGATACACAGCTTTACGTTAACTTAAACTTTGAACGGGCTGATCTCGCCGACAATGTCGAGAATCTGTTGCTTCAGGATAACAGGGCTCTTGGGCAATTTAGTGGAAACTCGCTGGATAATTTGATAAATGTAGAAATAGCCCAAATCTATGATACAAGCGTGCCAGCATTGTTCAATACAATTCGGGGCTTTGCGGGCAACGATAAGATTGTCGGCAGCCGTCTTGTCGATCATATATCTGGCGACGCGGGAAACGACATCCTTGATGGTGGCGGGGGTGCGGACGAAATGTCGGGTGGAGACGACGACGACATCTTCTACGTAGACGATGCCGGCGACAAGGTAATCGAAGCATCCGGCGGCGGCAACGATCGCGTCGCGGCACAGGCCAGCTTCGCGCTCGACGCCGGCCAGGAAATCGAACTGCTGACGACCACCAACTCCAACGCGGTGCGCTCCATCGACATCAGGGGCAATGAGCTTGCCCAAACCATCGTCGGCAATAACGGCAACAACTGGCTGCACGATGGCGGAGTAGGCGGGGCCGATACGCTGGCGGGTCGTGGTGGCAACGATTATTACACGGTCTACAATTCCCTCGCGGTGATCATCGAAGGCGGGGGCCAGGGCGACCTCGACCGCGTCGCGGCAGGTGTGGATTATACGCTCGGGGCTGGTGTTGCGGTCGAGTCCCTTCGCACCACCAGCCAGCACGCCACATACGCCATCAACCTGACCGGTAACGAGTTCAGCCAGCAGATAATCGGCAGTGATGGCGACAACCGGATCGACGGCAAGGGCGGCAGCGATACTATCCAGACAGGCCTCGGCAGCGACACGGTGATGTTCTCAACCGTGCTTGGCGCGGGCAACATCGACAAGATCGCCGACTTCGACGTTGCCAACGATCGAATAGCACTGGACGACGCAATCTTCACCGCGCTTGGTCTTGGGGCGCTCGATGCATCGGCCTTCAAGGACAATTTCCTGTCGCCAAGAGATGCCGACGACCACATTATCTACAACTCCAACACCGGGTCGTTGTTCTACGATGCGGATGGGCTTGGCGGGACGGCGGCGATCAAGTTCGCGTTGCTGGCGACGGGGCTGGCTCTGACCGCGGCCGATTTCGTGGTCGTTTGAGGCAGTTCGCTCCCGCCGCGATGCCACAGCACTTTACCGACATGGCCAGCGCAGTCGCCCCGGCCATGTCGAAAAAATCCTGCTGGTTCGCATCGGGAACGGGGCTCAGAACAAAGACCCTTGCCCGCCCGGCGCAGGCTTCTTGTCGGAAGTTTTAGCCCGCGAAGGCCTTGCAGCCGGCGCATCCCCCGAAGTCGCCACCGCCTGGGCCTCGCCGTCGGCGAAGCGCAGCGACAGCGCCGCGCCGGACAACACTTCCGCCGCGCGCCTGATCACCGCGCCGTCGCTGTCCAGCACCAGCGCATAGCCGCGGTCGAGGATCGCCTGGTCGGAAAGTTTCAGCGTCGACAGCAGCCTGTCCGCCTGGTTCAGCTTGGCGCGGGCGCGTTCGAGCTGCACGGTCATCGCCTTGTCGTGACGGCTGGCGAAGGCTGAAAAAGCCTGCCGGGCCAAGGTGTTGCTGCGTGCGATGGGCGCCGGCGTCACCCTCGCCGCGGCCCGGGAAAAGTCGATTCGCCGCTGGCGGAGCAAGCTCCGAAACGCCGCGAACGCGCGTGAAAAGTCGCGGTCCAGATGTCTTCTGGTCTCGCCGATCCGCCTGGACAGCGTCGCCGGCGTCAGCCGGATGGCGGCGAGCCTCGCCCGCTTGCGGTCGGTGCTGACCGTAAGCGCCCGGCCGAGCCGGCTGGTCGCCTCGTCGAAATGCCGGCGCGGCAGCGCCAGAAGCTGGTCGGGCGAGGGCAGGGCGCGCGACGCCGCCCGCAGCGCCGTTCGCTTGCGCTCCGTCGAGCGGGCTACGCAGCCGCGCAACCGGACGGCAAGGTTGGCGAGCCGCGCCGCGAGCTCGTCGCGCACCGGCACGGCAATCTCGGCCGCGCCGGTCGGCGTCGGCGCGCGCACGTCGGCGGCAAGGTCGATCAGCGTCCAGTCGGTTTCGTGGCCGACCGCCGAAATCACCGGCAGGTCGGATGCCGCCACCGCGCGCGCCAAAGCCTCGTCGTTGAAGCCCCACAGGTCTTCCAGGCTCCCGCCGCCGCGCGCCACGATGATCAGGTCGGGGCGCGGGATCGGCCCGCCCAGCGGCAGGGCGTTGAACCCCTGCACCGCATTGGTCACCTCGGCGGCGCAACTATCCCCTTGCACGCGCACCGGCCAGACCAGGACATGCAGCGGGAACCGGTCTTTTATGCGGTGGACGATGTCGCGGATGACCGCACCGGTCGGCGACGTCACCACGCCGATGACGCGGGGCATATGGGGCAGAAGCTGTTTTCTCGCCGGGTCGAACAGGCCTTCCGCCGCCAGCCGCCGCTTGCGTTCCTCCAGCAGCGCCATCAGGGCGCCGGCGCCCGCCGGCTCCAGGTTTTCGATGACGATCTGGTATTTCGACGAGCCGGGATAGGTGGTCAGCTTGCCGGTGGCTATCACCTCCATCCCCTCCTCGGGACGGAATTTGAGGCGGCTCATCGTGCCTTTCCAGATGACCGCCTCCAGCCGGGCGCGGTCGTCCTTCAGGCTGAAATAGGCGTGGCCCGACGAATGCGGCCCGCGATAGCCGGAAATCTCGCCGCGCACCCGTACATTGCCGAACGCATCCTCGACGGTGCGCTTCAGCGCATTCGATATCTCGCTGACCGTGAATTCGGCGGCGTTGGTTTTCGATTCGCTCAAAAGGTCTTCCATCGAAAGATTGATCCGCTTTCGCGCGCCGGGGTCAAGGGCCTGGCCGCCCGCTCCCGCGCCGATTGCCCGAACTTCGCTGCTGTCGGCAGATCACGACCATCCGCCTGGCGCAGGGAATCTTAACGGAGGGGATGGCGACACGTAATCGCTCGGCAGCCATCCTTGTCAGGTTCGAGCGATTGCCCCGAACTCCCTTGAACCGGCTGAACAAGCTCGTCGCTTCGCAGCATTGTCTCGGCTATGACTGTTTTGGGCGAAGGGAGAAAACCGTGTCCGCCAACAGTCTCGCAGCGCGCTTGCAGGGCATCGTCGCCTCTTATGTGAAGACGGGCGTCAGCAGCGTCGACGGCAAGCGCCGCCGCGGCCGCGAGATCGTCAACTTCGTGGCGCTGGCGACGGTCGTCTCCAACACCGGTTTCGCCATCCTGTTTTCACTGCTGGATTTCCGCGGCTTCCTGCCGTTCGTGCTGACCCTGCTCTTCTTCTCCCTCGTCTGGCTGGCGACGCCGCTGCTGCACCGCTTCGGCGAACTGGCGGCCGGCACCTATCTGTGGGCGACGGCCATGGCCGGCGACGCGGCCTATGCCTGGATCGCCGGCACCGACGCCGGCTTCCAGTATTTCCTGCTTGCCGGCCCGGCGACGCTGGTCATGGTGATGGGCTCGCGCCGGCTGAAACTTGTCGCTTTCTATTTCTCGATCCTGCTCCTGGTTTTTGCCGCGATCGAACTGACGTTCCCGGCAAAATCCGCCTACATGACCATGTCGGAGGGCATGACCACCTTCTCCTTCCTGCTGTCGGTGTGCATGTCCGCCGCCTTCAACCTGCTTGCCGCGCTCTACACCTTCCGCCGCGCCGAGGAATATGAGGACGCCTTCGAGGCCGAGCACGAGCGCTCCGAAAAGCTGCTGCTCAACCTGATGCCGGCCTCCATCGCCGAGCGGTTGAAGCACGACCCCGACGGGCTGATCGCCGACGACCTGCCGTCGGTGACCATCCTGTTCGCCGATATCGTCGGCTTCACCGCGCGCGCCGCCGCGCTGCCGGCGGGGCGGCTGGTGCGTTTCCTCAACCGCATCTTCCTCGAATTCGACCGGCTGGCCGAGGAGCATGGGCTGGAGAAGATCAAGACGATCGGCGACGCCTACATGGTGGCTGGCGGCATGCCCGAGCCGCGCCCGGACCATGCCGGCGCGGTGGCCGCGATGGCGCTCGACATGCTCGACGTGATGCGCAAGGTGTCGGAGGAATATGGCGAGGATGTCGCCGTGCGCATCGGCATCCACAGCGGCCCGGCGGTGGCCGGCGTCATCGGCGAACGCAAGCAGTTCTACGATGTCTGGGGCGACACGGTGAACGTCGCCGCCCGCATGGAATCGCATGGCGAGCCGGGCTGGATCCAGGTCAGCGCCGAGGCCAGGCAGGCGATCGGCCCGGCCTTCGGTTTCGTCGAGCGCGGCATCGTCGAGGTCAAGGGCAAGGGGCCGATGGAACTGTTTTTCCTCGCCCCCCGCACCGATGGTTTCGCCGCGCCGCCTCTCGGCCCGTCGGCTTTCGCCCCGTAGCGCCGAACCCCGGCCCTACAGGATACTCTCTACCATCCGGAGAGAACTGAGTTGGGCTTCGTGCGCTTGACGCGCGCAAAGGCCATGGCCGCGAAATCGAACGAGCCGTTCTCCTCGATTGCCGGCACGGAAATATTGTCGAGGCTTTCGGAAATATGACGGGCAAGCGCGTCGACGAGGTCCGGGCGCGTGGTGTGGCCGCGCATGATGCCGATCTTGCATTCGGGCAGGGCGCCGAATCCGTCGGCCTCGCCAAGCACGCGCATGCCAGGCCTGAGCGCACATTCCGGCAGCACCGAGATCGCAAGGCCGGACAGCACCGCCGCCGTGATGACGGTCGCCGAGAAACTGGAGAACAGCACCCGGTATTCGCGGTTCATGTCGTCGAGCAGGTCGCAGGCGGCGCGCCGCCAGATGCAGGTCGGCCGGCCGAATGCCATCGGCAGGATTTCCTGCTCATGCGTCGCGTGGTTGGCCGAACTGACCCACAGCAGCGGCTCGCGCCGCACCACCTCCGACTGCCCGCGCGTGTCATTGTGGGTGACCAGCGCCAGGTCGAGATTGCCGCGCTTGATGTGCTCGGCCAGCCCCGGCGTCGGCTCGCAGATCACGGTCAACTCCACCTTCGGGTTGGAACGCGAGAACCGCGCCATGATCTCGGGCAGGAAGCGGTCGGCATAGTCGTCGGGCGTGCCGATGCGGATGACGCCTTCAAGCCGCGCGTCGTCGAAGGCCGACAGCGTCTCGCGGTTGAGATGGATCATGCGGCGGGCATAGCCGAGCAGCCGCTCGCCCTCCTCCGAAAGCTTGTTGAGCCGCCCCTCCTTCTCGAACAGCGGCTTGCCGATCCGTTCCTCCAGCCGCCGCATCTGCATCGACACCGCCGACTGCGTGCGATGAACCTCGTCGGCGGCGCGTGTAAAGCTGCCGGTGTCGGCGATCATGATGAAGGTCTGCAACTGATCGAGGTCGAGCGGCGCTTTCATCGACGTCATCCATCACTGTTGTTGATCCTAAAGATTAAAAACATTCGTTGGATTAATCAATCTCCTTATGGGATTGTGAGGGTGTCCACGAAAGCGGCTGAAAGCTGACACGGCGGGAATGGGTCCCGCCGCATCGATCGCGCGCGGATGTAAGGAGACTGCCATGGCTGCCCTCGATTTTGCTCCCGAGACCACGAGGATCACGCGCAGTCCGTCCGCCTTGGCGCTCGGGTTCAACGCCGTCTCGAAATTCTACAATGCCTGGCGAAACCGCCGCGCCTTCTATCGCCTCGGCGAGATGACCGATGCGGAGCTTCGCGATATCGGCCTGACCCGCGCCGACCTGCATGTCGCCGTGGCCGTGCCGTTCGGCGTCGACCCGACGACGCGCCTGCGCGGCCTCGTCGAATCCCGCGGCGAGCATCTCTGAGCCGCCGGATTCACTCAAACGCCTTTTCAGCAGGCGCTCCCCCTTCCCGGCACACCCCGCCGGATGCCTGCATGCTGCCCGGTCCGCCCCACGGACCGGGCATTTTCCATTCCGGGTGGCGTGACCGGCTTCAGCCGGCCGTTGCCTCGATCATCAGGACGTCGAGCAGGAACGAGCCGTCGGCCTCGATGGCGAAATAGGCCCTGGTCTCGGCCGACGCCGCCGATTGCAGGATGCGGATCGCCCGCGCATTCTCGTCGGGCGTCCGCATGCGGGCGGTCCATGTCGGAAAATCCATGCGAAGCCGCCAGGTCCGGCAGCCGGCAAGCGCGAAGCCCGCGCGCCCCAGCGCGCCGATCCATTCCGCGGCCGTGTAGTCGCGCACATGCGAGGTGTCGCGCAGCAGTTCCACAGCTTGCAGATGGGTGTCGAACAGCGCCTGCCCGGATGCGAATGCATCGATAAACACCGCGCGACCGCCGGACTTGAGGACACGGCGCGCCTGGCGCAGCCCGCCCACGAAATCCCGCCAGTGATGGGCCGAATAGCGGCACCCGAGGAAATCGAAGCTGGCATCGTCGAAAGGCAGCTTCTCGGCCGGAGCCTGCACGGTCTCGATGTTGCCCAGCCCTTTCTGCAGGGCCGTCGCCCTGACCGCCGCCAGCATCTCGCTCGACAGGTCCGCGGCGGTGACGCGCGCGGCATGCCGCGCCATCACATAGGAGACGTGACCGCCGCCGGCGCCGAGGTCGAGCGCATGCGGGGGACGCGCCGCCTGGACGATGCCGTCTAGCGCTTCCAGGTCCGCTCCCTGGGCGTGAACGGCGCTTTCGACATAGGCTCTTGCGCGCGGGCCGAACTGCGCTTCGACGGCCTTCTCGTGGACTTTGTTCATGATCGCTTCCCTTTCGGCGATCACATTGCGCCGTATTTAACCTGTTACAAGGCAGAATGTTATTCTAGTATAAAAGATACCATGCTCGAATCCGATCAGAGGCGCCTTCTGGGGGAATTTGTCCGCGCTCATCGCGAGCGCCTGCCGCAGCAAGGCGTGGCGCGGCGGCGACGAACGCCGGGCTTGCGTCGCGAGGAGCTTGCGGCGCGCGCCGGCATCAGCGCGACCTGGTGCGCCTGGATCGAGCAGGGCCGCGACGTCAGCGCCTCCCCGGAGGCGCTCGGCCGGCTGGCGGAGGCGCTTGAATTGTCGCCTCCCGAACGCTCCTATCTGTTCGAGCTTGCCGGGCGCCTCGATCCGCGCTTGCCGCCGGACGCGCGGGCCGGAGCGCCGACCGCCTTGCTGGCGGCCGTGGCCACCGTCGACCATCCCGCCTACGGGCTCGATCTCGTCTGGAATGCCTGCTGCTGGAACGCCGCCGCCGCCCGCCTGTTCGCCGGCTGGCTCGACGGCCCGGAACGCAACCTGTTGCGCTTCGTTTTCCTGGATCCCGCCGCCCGAAGTTTGATCCCGGAGTGGCAGGAGCGGGCACGCCGGCTGCTGGCGGAGTTCCGTGCCGACTACGGCCACGGTTTTCGCGACGGTCGTGTGCGCGCGCTGGTCGAGTCGCTGCGCGTCGAAAGCGACCTGTTCGCAGCCGCCTGGGACGAGCAGGGCGTACGCCACCGCGACGGCGGCCTGCGCGTCTTCGATCACCCGCGCGACGGGCGGCTGACCTTCGCGCAGCACACCTTCAACCCCGCGGAACGCCCCGACTACAAGCTGGTGATGCTGGTTCCGCAAGGCCGTTGAACGCCACGCCGGGACGCGTGATGGTCGGCCTGCCTGAGGCGCGTCTTTTACCGCTGCCGGTCCATGCCTCGCTTGAACTGCTCGAAGATCGACTCGACGCCCTTCTGATAATCGTGGCGCTGTTTCGCGCCCGTCTCGAACATCTTTCCAAAAATGTCGTCGTAGGGATTGCTCGGCCGGCCGCTCGGATTGGCGCGCGGCTGCGGCGCAGGATCGGGCTCCAATGGTGTATGGGAAGCGCTTCCGGCGGGGCCGCTCTATGAGTTCTTCGGCTCGAGAACATCGCCAGCGCGAGGGGGCTCGTTTCCGGCCTCGTCGAGGAAACGCAGGAACACCTCACGATCACCGCGCGCCGCCCGGGCACGGAAAAATGCTTCGGTCTCCAATGCCGAAAGCTTTTCGGCGACCGCGACATTGATGAACTGATTGAGGCTCGTGCCCTCCGCCGCCGCCAGACGCTCGGCAGCGCTTTTCAGCGAAGGCTGAAGACGAAGCGCGTAGTTGGCCTTGCTCATTGAAGTCTCCTCATCAATTCAGCGGAGGTGATGATCTCGACGCCAAAACGCCCTGCTGGCATGAAGTGCCCGACATTGAAGGTCACAATGCAGTCCGCTCGACCATTGATTGCCGTTTCCAGCACCATCTCGTCCGCCACATCGCCAAGCTGTGGCCGCCATAGATAATGCAACTTCACCGGTTTGATCAGACCTGCCAGGTAGTCAAGGAATCCCGCGACGGCATGGGTGGTCAGTCCCGTTGCGAGCAGATGTTCCGGTCGCGTTAAAACAGCCTCATATTCCAGAAACAGCGGGACGCTTGCCAACATCTGGAATGCGTTCCTGTCCGCTGCCCGAAGAAGCGCGTTTGACGCACCAGCCTGACTTCGCCTTGCGGAAATCAGAATGTTGGTATCGACAACCACTCGAACCATTCCCTACGATATCATATCGCGGGGAATATACAAGTTCACCTGTGTGTCAGCGTCCCCGGTCCATGCCTTTCTTGAACTGGTCGAAGATAGACTCGACGCCCTTCTGATAATCGTCGCGCTGTTTCGCGCCGGTCTCGAACATTTTTCCGAAAATGTCGTCATAGGGATTGCTCGGCCGGCCGCTCGGATTGGCGCGCGGCTGCGGCGCAGGATCGGGCTCCGGTGCAGGCGCCTGCGGGCTCTGCGCGCCGCCCAGCATGTCCTGGAGAATCTTGCCCCACGGATTGTCGCCCATCGGGTTGTTAGGCGCCTGCCGGGGTTGCTGCTGCTGGGGTTGCGATTGCGGCTGCTGGGCGCCACCGCCGAGCATGTCTTCCAGCATCTTGCCGAACGGATTGTCACCCGTCGGATTGGGGGCCTGCCGGGACTGTGGCTGCTGCGCGCCGCCGCCCAGCATGTCTTCGATCATCTTGCCGAGCGGATTGTCACCCGCCGGGTTGGGTGACTGCCCGGACTGCGGCTGGCGGCCGCTGCCGCCGAACATGTCCTGCAAGATCTTTCCAAACGGATTATCCAATGGATTCTGGGGCGCCTGGCGCGGCTGCCCGCCTCCGCCACCTTGGCGCATCATCTGCTCGATGATCTCGCCGAGCGGATTGCCCCCGCCGCCAAAACCGCCGGCCTGCGCGCCAAGCTGGTTCGTCGACTGCTTGAACAGGCCGCCCATGACCATCGAGGCGATGACCGGCAGCATCTGCTTCAGCACGTCCTGGCCGATGCCGGTGGCCTGCGCCGCCTGGCTCGCGACTGCACGTGAAAGGTCCTTGGAACCAAAGAGTTGGCCAAGAATGTCGTTGCCTTCCGCCATGCCTTGCGGCGAGAAGGCGGCCTGCGGGTTGTCGAAATATTTGGCGTGTTGGCTGTTCGCCAGTGTGCTCATGAAGTTGGCTATGCCGTAAGGGTCGGAGGTGTTGCGTCTCAGCCCCTGGCTGAACGCCGGCATCAGCGCCTCCACCGCCTGCTGCGCCTGCTGCTGGGAAAGGCCGAACTGGCGGGCGAGCTGGTCGATGCCCTGGCCGTTCTGCGATTGGTTGAGCATGTCGAACAGGTTGAGCATGGCGGTTCCCTCCTCCTGAAAGGTTGTTGCAAGGCTAGCCGAAACTTGTCCGTGCTGCCACAGACATGTTGGCGGTTGCCCGGTTCGGCGCGTGGCATTATATATGACTACTCTGGTCATAAGGAGGCGGCATGAAAGAACTGCAGCTAAAGGATGCGAAAGCGCGGTTTTCGCAGGTCGTCGACGAGGCCGTGGCGGGTGAGACGTCGGTAATCACACGGCACGGCCGCAGGCAGGCCGTGGTGATGGGCTGGGAAGAATATGAACGGCTGAGCAAGGTGCCGTCGCTCGGCTGGCTGCTTGCCAATTCTCCCTTGGAAGATGAGGATTTGGTCGAACGGAGGCCGGCCCGCGCCTTGGGCGAAAATCCCTTCTGATCATGTATCTCCTCGACACCAACGTCGTCGCCGCCATCTCGCCACGGGCGCAACGGTTTCCGGCCGACGATCTGGTCGCGGCCTGGATCGAGTCGAACTCCGACGAACTCTGGCTGTCCGTCATAACGGCAGCCGAGATCGAGGACGGGATTGCGAAAGCCTCTCGAACCGGCGCGACGCGCAAGGCGCAAGACCTTTCGGAATGGTGGCAGGCGATCGCGCATTACTACGCGAACCGCATCCTGCCCGTCGATCTGGAGGCAGCAAGCATCGCCGGCAGGTTGATGGACGTTGCACGCGCCGCCGGCATCAGTCCGGGCTTCGAGGACATCGCCATCGCCGCGACCGCGAAGTGTCACGGGCTGACGGTGCTTACCCGCAACGTCAAGGATTTCAGGCCGCTCGGCGTTGCCTTTATCGATCCGTTCGAGGGGTTGCCCTGATCGGGCGTTCAACCCGGCGATAAAAGCCGCCGCCGGTCTCGTTCAATACGCATACTCCAAAACGCCGGCTCGGCGCGTTGAGCGCGGCCTCCGGGATTGCATCCTTGGAATAAAACAGGCATGCCCGCGGAAGTATTGGGTGTGGCCATGGAAGAGATCGTCGAATCTAAAAAATCCGTCCGCAAGCGCGCCGACGAAATCCGCTCGTTTCGCTGCAAGAACCTGATCGCCGTCCTTGAGCACCCGACCGATATCAAGAACATCGGAACGGTTGTCCGCAACGTGAATGCGCTGGGCGTAGAGAAGGTCTATGTCGTCGATCCTCGCCATTCTCTCCCCGACGACTGGCAGGACCTGCGCGAGAAACGGTCGATCTCGAAAACCTCCGTCTCGGCGGTGAAATGGACGTTCGTGAGGCGCTTCGACAGTACCGACGCGTGTTTCGACCACCTCGAAAAGAAGGGGTTCACGTCGATCGTCACGTCGCCGCATGTGAAAGGCAAAGCCAGCATTTTCCTTCACGAAGGCGACTATACCGCCCACACCAAACTCGCGGTCTGGTTCGGCAGCGAAGCGATAGGGATCAGCGATCGCGCCGTGGAAAGAAGCGAGATGTGCGTCTCAATTCCGATGTTCGGAATGATCGAGAGCCTGAACCTCGGGACAAGCTCGGGGATCGTTCTGTACGAAGTCGCAAAGCAGAGGCGCGAATATCAAAGCAAATACAGGTGGCGCAACAAAAAGGGCGAGCGCTCGAAACCGTTGCCGACCATAATCACCCCGGCCGCCCTAATCGACCAAAATCCGCCGGGCGAGGGCGCCCCAAATTCGGCAACCGACGCGCCCTAATAAGCATACTCCAGAAACGCCGGCTCGATCGAGCCGCCCCAGCGCGTGTGGTAGGCGCTGAGCATCTCGTCGGCGCTGGTGGTGCCGCGTGCCACCACCTCGTCCAGCGTCGACAGGAACGTGCTCTCGTCATAGCCGTCGCGGTTTTTGCGCCCGCGGCCCCTTAGACCCTCGCGCGAGATGTCGAGCACCTCGCGGCCGATATCGCGCAGGCTCTTTCCCCGGAACGTCGCGGCGATGCCTTCGGCCGGCACGGCGGCGCGCATGTCGCGCACCTCCTCGAATGTCCAGTCGGCGGTTAGCGTCTCGGCGGCGTCGAGTGCCGCCTCGTCATAGAGCAGCCCGACCCAGAAGGCCGGCAGCGCGCAGATGCGCCGCCACGGACCGCCGTCGGCCCCGCGCATTTCGAGGAAGCGCTTCAGCCGCACGTCGGGGAACAGCGTCGACAAATGGTTCGTCCAGTCGCCCATGGTCGGCACGCCGTCGGGGATGGAATTGTGCGCGGCGCCGTCCATGAACTGGCGGAAGGTGATGTGCGTCATGTCCTGGTAGCGGCCGTCGCGGATGACGAAATACATCGGCACGTCGAGCGCCCATTCGACATAGTCGGCAAACCCGAAGGTTTCGGAAAAACAGATCGGCAGCAGGCCGGAGCGCTGGTTGTCGGTGTCCGTCCAGATCTCGCCGCGCCAGGATTTCAGCCCGTTCGGCCGGCCTTCGGTGAAGGGCGAGTTGGCGAACAGCGCGGTCGCAAGCGGCTGCAGCTTCAGCGACACCTGCATCTTGCGCCGCATGTCCGCTTCGCTCTCGAAGTCGAGATTCACCTGGATCGTGCAGGTGCGGTACATCATGTCGAGTCCCTTGGTGCCGACCTTCGGCATGTAGCGGGTCATGATCTCGTAGCGCGATTTCGGCATTTTCGGCGTTTCGCCGAGCGTCCATTTCGGGCTGCCGCCGAGGCCGAGGAAGCGTATGCCGAGCGGTTCGGCGATCTCGCGCAACTGCGCCAGATGCGCGTTGCCCTCGCGGCAGGTCTGGTGGATCGTCTCCAGCGGCGCGCCGGAAAGCTCGAACTGTCCGCCGGGCTCAAGCGAGATGGCGCCCTGGCCGGTCGGCTCGACCAGGCCGATGATGCGACCTTCGTCGAGGATGGGTTCCCAGCCAAGCGTGCGCTGCATGCCTTCAAGCAGGGCGCGGATGCCGCGCTCGCCGCCATAGGGCACGGGCGCGTGGCCGTCGACATAGAAGGGGAATTTTTCGTGCTCGGTGCCGATCCGCCATTTGTCGCGCGGCTTGTTGCCGGCCGCGAGATAGTCGACGAGTTCGTCCTTGCTTTCGATCGGCCGGAAGTCGGTGGTGTCGCGGGCCATGCTGGTCGTCTCCGGCGGCCCTATGGCCGCGCGGCTTGATGGCCGAATTTGCCATGGCCGATCAAGCGAAAAATCCTGACCCGTTTGTCAGGAGAGTTGATTGTCCTATACCCCAACGGAGCCTCTCCGGGGAAAAGCGTTCGGTTTTCCGCAGCCGCGTGCTAATCGCCTTGATTGAACAGGGCAGAAGGATCGCCGCTGACCATCGGCGCAAAGAAGGTGAGCCGCACCGCGTCCATCAGCAGCAGCGGCGGCGCCATTTCGGTAGCGAGTTCGATGATCCGGTCCTGCAGCTCGGAGACCTTCTCAGGGTTGGAGCCGGACAGGTCATCGGCTTCGGATTGATCCTTCGCCAGGTCGAACAACTCGATCTTTGGCGGGAGCGCGGCTTTCCACACGAGTTTCCAGTCGCCGCGCCGCACCGCGCCCGCCATCGGATCGACGTTGTAGACCAGTTCGGTGCGTGGAGACGGCTTGCTTTCGGCAATCGCCTGCCAGACGTCCATGCCGTCCAGCGGCTTGTTTCTGCCCAGCGGCGCGCCGGCAAGTCCGGCGATCGTGGGATACATGTCGACGACATGCATCATCCCGCCGGCCACCCCCTGATTTATCTTGCCGGGCCAGTTGACCAGTGCCGCAACGCGCGTGCCGCCTTCATACAACGTGCCCTTGCCGTCCCGGTACGGGTCGTTGTCGGCTGGAAGTCCGCCCGAGACCTTTGAATCGCCGGCAAAAAGCGAGCTTTTCACACCGCCATTGTCGCTCTGGAAGATGATGAGGGTGTTGTCGCGCATGCCGCGCGCCGTCAGGGTCTCGACCAGTCTGCCGATGCCGTCGTCCATGACCGATATCATGGCGGCATAGGTTCGGCGATTTTCGTCGGGGATGTGCTTGAAACGATCGAGATAGTCCTGCGGCGCCTGGAACGGCGTGTGCGGGGCGGTAAAGGCGAGATAGAGGAACAGCGGCTTTTCCTGGTCGTGAGTGGTGACCACCCGCACCGCCTCGTCGCCGAACAGGGTGTTATCAAAACCTTCCTCTTCCAGCGGCGTGTTGTCGCGATACCAGTCGGGCACGCCGTGCGAAGCATGCTTGAAATGGTCGATTTCGCCGACCAGCGCCCCATAGAAGCTGTCGAACCCGCGCTGCCGAGGCCAGTATTCGGCCTTGGCATGGCCGAGATGCCATTTGCCGACCATCGCCGTCCTGTAGCCGGCATCTTTCAGAAGCTGCGGAAGAAGGTATTCGTCCGTCGGCAGGCCATAGGCGCCGGCGCCGGGGATCACGCCGGTCTGAAGGCCGTAGCGCAGCGGATAACGGCCGGTCATCAGCGCGGCGCGCGTGGGCGTGCACATCGGCTGCGCATAAAACTGGTCCAGCGGCGCACCTTCCGCCGCCAGCCTGTCGAGATGCGGCGTAGCGATATCCGATCCGTGAAAGCCGACATCTGCCCAGCCCAGGTCGTCGGCGACGATGTAGACGATGTTGGGACGAGACGGCTCAGCCACCGCCTGCCCAGCGCCAGCGGTTCCCGCGACCAAGGCGGAAAGCCCTGCGGTCCCTGCTATGCGCAATCCTGCAATCGCCGCGCTGCCTTTAAGGACATCGCGGCGCGTAACGTCGGCATTGTCCGTCGTCGACGGTTCGATAGTGGCCGTGCTCAAGATTCTTTCCCCCTGGACGACCAGGTCCGCCAGTGGGTGCAGGCGGCTTATCTGCTTGTCGGCCGGATTTATCGAGCAGAAGATCGCCGGAAACAAGGCCGGAAAAGCATGTATTCGCAGCAACGATCAAGGTTTGGCGCTGTCTGAAGCGTCGCGGGCCGCAGGACGCTTTCCACCCTTGTATTGAGCGCCGACGCTCTTGAATTCTGTGAGCCCGATCGCTACAAGAGCGCCACCAGACCGGGCCCCTCTGACAGCTCTCTCAGCTGTGATGTCGGACTGGAAGTCCAACCGGGGTCTGGTGTTCGTGGAATTCAGCTGACGACAGCCTGTCTTTTTTATCCGGGGCGAAACGCCGCCGGAGCCGCTGCCCGCTGCTCTTCACTCATGCCGGCACCCCCATTTTTTGAAAATGGGTGCCAAAAATGATGGAATATTTCACCGCGGACGCACTGTCCGCGCTTCTCCAGGTCATCATGATCGACCTGGTGCTGGCCGGCGACAATGCGATCGTCATCGGCCTTGCCGCCGCCGGCCTGCCGAAGGAGCAGCGGGGCAAGGCGATCCTGATCGGCATTATCGCCGCCACCGTGCTGCGCATCGGCTTTGCCGCTGCCACCACGCAGCTCTTGCAGATCGTGGGTCTTCTGCTGGCGGGCGGCGTGCTGCTGCTGTGGGTCTGCTGGAAGATGTGGCGCGAACTTCGCACCTCGCATGCCGAGGAGGTCGAGGGCGCCGAGGCGCTTGAAGGCAAGGACTTGAACAAGGACGGGACGGTGGCCGGCGGCGCGCCGAAAAAGACGTTCGCGCAGGCCGCCTGGCAGATCGTCATCGCCGACGTGTCGATGTCGCTCGACAACGTGCTGGCCGTAGCGGGTGCTGCGCGCGAGCATCCGGAGATCCTGGTGTTCGGCCTGATCCTGTCGATCGCCCTGATGGGCATTGCCGCAAGCTTCATCGCCCGCCTGCTGCAGCGCCACCGCTGGATCGCCTATGTCGGCCTGGTCATCATCCTCTACGTGTCGGTCGAAATGATCTGGCGCGGCGGCCATGAGGTACTGGCGGTCATGAACGGCTAAGCTGGAAGCCATGCGGCGGTCCTTTTCCGGGCCGCCGCAAGGCTGTTACCAATCCCCGATCGTCGCCTGCACCAGCGCGAGGGCCGCCACCCCCGCTGTGTCGGCGCGCAGGATGCGTGGGCCGAGCGGGATCGCGGTCACGAAGGGCAGGGCGCGCAGCATCTTGCGCTCGTCGTCGGAAAAGCCGCCCTCCGGGCCGATCAGCAAGCCGAGCTTTTTCTCGGTGACCGCCTGCAATGCGGGCAGGGGATTGTTGGTCGAAGAATCCTCGTCGCAGAAGATCAGCCGCCGGTGCTTGTCCCAGCCGGCCAGCAGCCGGTCGAGTTTCTGTGCTTCGGCGACTTCGGGCACGGCAAGCACGCCGCATTGCTCGGCAGCCTCGATCGCATTCGCCAGAAGCCGGTCGATGCCGGGTTTGGCCACCTGCGTGTGCTGGGTGACGACGGGTTGCAGCAGCCCGGCGCCCATCTCCACCGCCTTCTGCACGAGATAGTCGAGCCGCCCCTGCTTCAGCGGCGCGAAGCAATAGACCAGATCCGGCATCGGCGGCTGCGGGCGCGTCTGCGCGACAGGCCTCAGCCGCGCCGCCTTCTTCGACGCCGCCTCCACTGTCGCCCGCCACTCGCCGTCGCGGCCGTTGAACACCAGCACCTCGCCGCCCTCGGCCATGCGCAGGACATTGAGCAGATAGTGGCTGTGCTCCCGCCCGGCATCGAAGGCGCCGCCGGCCACAAGGTCGTCGGTGACGAAAAGCCGCTGCATCTTGTAATTGGCACGCATGGCCGAGGAATGCGGCAGGGCGGGATGCGGGTCAAGGGGCCGGCGCGACCGCATTCGTCGTGCCGCAACAGGCGGATGACAGTGCGGACACCGGATGCCAGCCGTTTCCCGTTGTTCTGGCTGCGAGTTCTGCGCTCCAAAGTTGGGGCCTTCAATCAAAAAAAATTGAACGACGTTCATTTTCTGTCTTGAACGTCGTTCATGGTTATGTAGGATGCATCTCGTGAACAGTGTTCATGAGGAGCAAACGGCATGTGGAAGCAGCTATTCGCGCTGGCAAGGGGCACGACGCATGAGGCCGGGCAAAACATCGTCGACCGCAATGCGCTGATCATCCTGCGCCAGCAGATCCGTGACTGCGCCGAGGCGATCGCCGCGGCGCGCAAGGCGATTGCCATCGCGGTCGCCCAGAACGAGCAGGAGGCCCAGCAATACGGAAAACTGGTGGCGCGCATCGAGAACCTCGAATCCCGCACCGTCGCGGCGCTCGACCAGGGCAGGAACGAGCTTGCCCGCGAGGCGGCCGAGGCGATTGGCCTTCTGGAGGCGGAGCGCACCGCGTCGGAGGAAGCGCAGAAGAATTTCGGCAGCGAGATCGCCCGGCTGAAGCGCATCGTCACCGCTTCCGAGGTCCGGCTGCGCGACCTTCAGCGCGGCCAGCGCATCGCCTCGGCGGCGGACAAGACGCAGCGCCTGCGCGAGACCGGCCCGGGCACGGCCTTGTCCAGCCTGCGCGACGCCGAGGAAACGCTGTCGCGACTGCGGGCGCGGCAGACGCAAATCGACGCGGCGGCCAATGCGCTGGATGGGATGGAGCAGTTCGGCGATCCCGCCATGCTGACCGAGAAGCTGGCCGCCGCGGGCTGCGGCGCGCCGCTCAGGACCAGCGCCGACGCCGTCCTCGAAAGGCTGGCGAAACGCATGAACGGCGCGGCCGGCGAGCGCCCGGAATCTTGAGCCCAACCCGACCGATCAACCGAGAGGAGCCACGAAAATGTCCGTCAATTCCTACACCCCAAAAGACTCCAGCGCCTGGAAGACTTTTACCATGCTGAGTTTTGGCGTTGCCGCCGCGATGATGGCCAGCGGCATCTACTTCCTCGAGGCCAGTTTCGCCGCCAAGGGTTTTTACGCGATGGCCGCGATCATGCTGGTGCACACCTCGGTCACCATCACCAAGACGCTGCGCGATGCGGAAGAGGCTTCGCGCTTCATCAACCGGGTCGAGGACGCCAAGACCGAGCGCCTGCTGATGGACATCCAGCGCGGCGACGGCGCGTGAGGCAGTGCTTGCAGAAATCGGCGCAATCGGACTCTCGCTATGCTGTGGGCGGGGCCCGGATTGGTTCGGCGAGTTGGGATAGTTCGAGGTGCTACGCTCCCCGAAAAATCAGCGACTGGTGCGTTCCGGCGCCGCCCATTGCGCCATCGCCGACCGCCAGCGCGACGTTGCCCGCGCCGCGCGCCGCGTCGCCGACGGCGAAGACGCCGGTTACCGTCGTTTCCTTGACGGCGTCGGTCCGGATGAACGGTCCCATCGGGCCGTCTTCCAGCGCACAGCCGAGCTGCTCCACGAGCGTGCCGGCCGGGCGGGTGCGGGTGGCGGTGAACAGGCCGGCGACCGGCACGATGCGTCCGCCGGCGAGTTCGACATCGGCGCCGCCGGAAATGCCGACCACCTTGCCACGTTCGACGGTCACGTTCCGCCGCTTCAAATCGTCGAGGCGATCCTCGTCCAGATCGAAGGCGTCGTTGACGAAAAACGTCGTCCTTCCCCAGTCCGGCAGCATCATCGCGTGGTGCATCGAGGCCGCCGACACGCCGAGCACGCCAATCGGCCCGTTCCCCAGCTCGTAGCCGTGGCAATACGGGCAGTGGAACACTTTTTTGCCCCAGCGCTCGGCAAGACCGGGGATTTCCGGCAGCTCGTCGCTCACCCCGATCGCCAGCACGATACGCCTTGCCTCCAAGCTCTCGCCGTCCTCGGTCTCCACCGCAAATACCGGCCCTGTTGCCTCCGCGGTCTTCGCCATACCGTCGATCCAGTCGACCGTCGGATAGGCCATGAGCTGCGCTCTGGCATCGGCGACGATGTCGCCGGGCGCGCGGCCATCCTGCCCGAGGAACCCGTGCGAGGCAGCGGCGAAGCGGTTGCGGCGCTGGCCGCCGTCGATTACCAGCACTTTGCGCCGCGCGCGGGCGAGCTGCAGCGCGGCGGAAAGGCCGGCATAGCTGCCGCCAATGACGATCGCATCGAACATCAAGCTTTCTCCTGTCCGGGAAACCTGTGGGCAGCGGCGTGGCGGGAAAAATCCTCGGCCAGCGCGGCCAGCGTCACGGTGCCGAGGCGGCCGATCAGCAGCGACTCCGCCTCTGCGAAGGCGGGCTTCAGCGCCCGGTTCACCGCCTGCTCGACCAGGCAGGATGGGCTTTCCAGATGGATGCCGATCGCCAGCAGGGTCGGCGCGCCCAGCGCGTCGTAGACGTCCTTCAGCGTCACCGCCGACAGGTCGCAGGCGATCTCCCAGCCGCCGCCATGGCCCTTTTCGGAGCTGACGAAACCGGCCTCGCGCAGCCCCGCCATGGTGCGGCGAACGACGACCGGATTGGTGCCCATGCAGGCGGCCAGTTCGCCCGAGGTCATCGGCCGCTCGTGTTCCGCCATGTGCAGCAGCGCGTGCAGCGTTGCCGAAAGCCTGCTGTCATGTCTCATGTAACTTCATATGATACATGAAGCGGCAGGCGTCAAGCCGGACAGTTCGGGCGGCCTATAATCTCCTGGCTCCCCACAGCGGCTCGTATCCGCGCCGCAGGGCGGCCACCGTCGCCGGCGGGGTGAGCAGCAGAGGTGTGCCGAGCGTTTCAAGCAGGCTCGCATCGGCGTAGCCCTCGAACGACCAGCGCAGCGCCCGTCCCTCGCGCACTGCGAATGCCCGTCCGTCCACGCCGACCATCGTCCCATCCGGCAATCCGGCCGCCTCGTCCGCCGTCAGCCGCCCCGGCTTCCCGCCCGATGCCAGCCGCTCCGCATGCAGGATCGCGTCGATCTCAGTCACTTTCGGCCGCGCAAGCCCGTTCCCGGCGGCGAAACAGTCGGAGAATTCCGTCGCCCGCTCGCGCCGGCAGTAGAAGCAGGGGCGGTGGCCGGCAGCCAGCGCCGTCACCTCGTCGAGGAAGAAAAGCTCCGTCCAGCCGGCATTGCCGGAGGGTGCGTTGCGGCCCATCACTTCGCGCTTGCGGCCGCGAAAATCGCATTCGCAGATCAGCCACGCCTTTGTCGTCCAGCGGCGGCTGAGCAGCGTCTTCGTCGCCGGGTCGTGGATGACGCCGCGGTTTCCCGTGAACAGGCCGCGCGCCGCCACCGCATGGATCTCGCCGAACGGGTCGACGCGGTTCTGCAGCGGCATGGCAAGGTCCCGTTCTGGTCTATTCATTCCGATCCCGCCGCATGATATCGAACGCCGGAAACGATGCATTCCGAAACAGGCAGACCGATGCGGGTTCTTGTCATCCAGAATTACGACGGCAGCGGCTTGGGGCAGGTGGCGACCGCGCTCGACGAGGCGGGCGCCGAGATCGACCTGCGCATGGCGCATCATGGCGAGGCGCTGCCGGAAAATTCCGACGGCTACGATGCCGCGGTGATCCTCGGCGGCGGCCAGAACGCGCTGGCCGACGACGAGTACCCCTACATCCCGCCCTTGCTGGAACTGGCCCGCGATTTCTCGAACAAGGACAAGGCGGTGCTCGGCATCTGCCTCGGCAGCCAGCTTCTCGCCCGCGCCTTCGGCGGAAAAAACCAGATCGGTGGCGCGCGAGAGTTCGGCTGGTGTCCGGTGAGCCTGACCGACGCGGGCGCGGCCGATCCCGTGCTGCGGCATGCGCCGCGCGATTTCTCGATCTTCCAGTGGCACGACGACACGTTCTCGATTCCCGAAGGGGCGTTGCATCTGGCATCGAGCCATGTGGCCAGCAGCCAGGCGTTCCGCGTCGGCCGCGCCACCTACGGCGTCCAGTTCCATTTCGAGGCCGACCAGAAACTGGTGCGCGAATGGAACGCCGCCTTCGCCGACACCATTGCCCAGAAGCAGCCGCAGTGGCCGGCGCTCTACGAGGCGGAAGCGGCGCGCCACGGCCCCGGCGCCGACGCCGCCGGACTGGCGCTGGCCCGCGCCTGGGTGGGCATGATTTGAGGAAAATGCGGAAATGCGGGGACAGTTTACTTAATTCCGATCACCGCTCTCGCCGCATCACCGGCGGAACCCGGAATTAAGTAAACTGTCCCCGCATTTCCAAGTCCTCGCCGTGACATAAAAATCACGCTTCAAAACACTCTGCGCCAATGATGGATATTTGCGTGGCTTTGCGCGTTTGCCCAGCCTAGAAGGCCGCCTCTCGACGGGGTCTGAAACACAATCGTAACCGTCAACGCGTAAGAATTTAAGCAATTCCAACCGAGATCACCGCTTTGCGTTCCGCTCTCCTGTCCCTAGCAATGCTCGTCGCCATCGTCCTCTGCGGGCTTGGCGTTTATTCGGTGGACGCCAGCGACCAGGTGGTCGTCGACGGCTACGGCGTCGTCGCCGCCACGCACTGATCCTTCCCGGCTGGCCCGGCCGGGTTCTTCAAGAAAATCTAGACCTGCGCGGTGATCAGGCGTTTTTCAGCGCCATTGATCACAAGCGCCGTCAGCACGCCGGAGTGATAGGCGCCGGTATCGACGTTGACGCGATTGGCCAACACTTCCGGCTGGTCGGTGATCGTATGTCCATGCACGATCACCTTCGGATGCAGGCCCGAAAAATCGAGGAATTCGTTGCGGATCCAGATCAGGTGGTCGGGGTCCTGCCGGTTGAGCGGCACACCCGGCCGGATGCCGGCATGGCAAAAGAAGAAATCGCCGAACGACACCGAAAAGCCGAGGTCGAGCATGAACGCCCGGTGCTTTCCGGGCACCTCGCAGCGCAGTTCCGCCCAACTCAGGCGCAGCGCATCCGGACTGTGGAATTTCGCGTCGACGCCGTAGGATTTTGCCGTCTCCTTACCGCCGTAGCGGGCGAACAGCCCGCCGCCGTCTGGATCGTCGAGGAATTCCAGAAATCCCATGTCATGGTTGCCGGCCAGCGTGATGTTGCGCTCGTCGCGTTTGCGCGCCGCGATCAGGAAGTCGATCACGCCGCGCGAATGCGGCCCGCGGTCGACATAGTCACCGAGATGGATGATGCGCCAGTCGGCGACCCTGTCCCGCGCGATCTCGCCGGCGATGCGCTCATGCATCCGCTCCAAAAGGTCGAGCCGCCCATGCACGTCGCCGATGGCATAGAGGCGCATCCCGTCCGGCCCGCGAGCGTCGAGGAAATGCACGCCCCCGGGCCTTGACGCCGGAGACCTGTCGAGATGTTCACTGGCCATGTCTTGCCGTTCGCAGCGCCGATCGAGTTCAGCCATACCGTTAGGACTCGGAGACTGATATCCTGAAATTTCGTCCGCTTCGTGGATTTTTTCAGGGGTAGGTCAAACGCGCCAAAGTCGCTCGATGTCCTCCAGTGAACGCCCCTTTGTTTCGGGCACTTTGCGGTAAACCCATATCCATCCCAGCAGGCAAAGCGCTGCGAAAAGCCAGAAAGTGGCCGGCCTGCCCGCCACCTCGACGAGAGACAGGAAAAATTCGCTGACCAAAAAGGCGGCTCCCCAGTTCACCGCCGTCGCAATCGCAACGCCCCGGCTTCTGATACGGCTCGGAAAGATCTCGTTGATGACCGTCCAGACGACGGGGCCGAGCGAAAACGCAAACGACGCGATGAAGATGACGAGCGCCACGACCGTGATGATCGCGCCATAACTGACGCCATCGCCGGATGTCTCGACGAAATGGAAGGCGAAACCCACGGTCGCCAGGCTAACGCCCATGCCGACCAGTCCCGCCAGCAGCAGCGGCACGCGCCCGATCCTGTCGATGAATGCTATGGCGATCAACGTCGCCAGCACGTTCGTGGCGCCAATGCCCCAGGTTGTCGCGGCGGCCTGTGCCTGCGGCGTCGCAAAGCCCGAGGCGGCAAAGATCGGGTTTGCATAGTAGATGATGGCGTTGATGCCGGTGACCTGCTGGAATATGGCCAGCCCTATCCCGATCGCGAGCGGCTTTCGATAGACCGGCTGGAACACCTCGCGCCACGAAACAGCGTTGGTCTCCAGGCGCAGCGCGTTTTCGATCTCGCTCAATTCGGCCTGGTAGTCATCCTTGCCGAGAAGGCGCGCCAGAATGGTGCCCGCGGCCTCCCGCCGGCCCTGCTTGATCAGCCAGCGCGGCGATTCCGGCGCCATGAGCGCAAAGACGGCCAGCAATAGTCCGGGAACCGCAGCCAGACCCAGCATCAGGCGCCAGTCGGCGCCGTCCGAGAGCGCGCCGTTGACCAGATAGGCGAGAAAGATGCCGACGGTGATGGCCATCTGATAGGCCGAGACGAGGCGGCCTCTCCAGGCTGCCTGGGCCAGTTCGCTTCCGTAGAGGGGAGCGGCGACAGCGGCGACGCCGACCCCGAAACCGACGATCAGCCGTCCTGCAACAAGTACCGTCGTGCGCGGGGCCGACACCTGGATCAGCGCGCCCAGAATGAAAAGAACCGCCGCGGCCAAAACCGTCCTCTTGCGGCCGATGAGATCGGCGAGTTCGCCCGCCGCCAGCGAGCCGAACAAGGCGCCGAGCGTGACCCAGCTTGTGACGACTTCGATCAGCAGAGGGCTGAGGTCCAGTTCCTGCTTGATGCCGCTCAACGCACCCGAGATCACGCCCTGGTCGTAGCCAAAGAGCAGTCCCGACGTCAGGATCACGAGGACGACGATTGCAACGAGGGTGGTCGGGCTTCTTGCCCAGAATGCCGGAGCCGCGGAAGTCGAGGCCGATTGTGTCGCCATGATAGGTGCCTGAAGCGCGGATGGCGGAAACCGTATCAGAAAATCGTGCCGTTGCTACTGGCCCGCGCTACCGTCCCTCTGGGTGCAGCGTGGATATGGGCCAATCTTAAGGATGTCCTGGAATCTTTCGTCTTCCGCTATGAGGCTTTTGTGACGAGTCAGGAACTTAGAGACAGGACGAAAAATCTGGTTATGCGACACACCGTCGCGCAATAATCACCTGTGAGGTCCGTTGGTTTAGTCGTTCGTCGATTTGGTTCCGGTATCCGGGCTACCATTGTCGGGTTTTTGTATAATAAGCGCCTCAATCCGCTCACACTGGCCAAATTCCCGCAGAAAGTTGCCCGAAGCCTGCCTAACGCCTTCTCTGAAGGCATCGGAAGCGCATTTTGAGCGGTCAACGATAAGCCCTACACTGTCGCGCTCGTAGCGAAAGCACACTTCGTACATCCCGTCAGAGCAATGTAGCTGATCGCCCTTCTGTGAAATGAGGTCTCCGATCCCGTCGCCTCGCTCGGTCGTGAACGATCCCCCAATTACCTGGATCGACTGTATGGTTTTCCCGTCTCCGCTCTCGAAATAGAGTTGGATGTCGCCGGACACGACATTCACGCACTCCATGCAGTCCTCCCCGTAGGTGAACTGATATTCGACATCGAGTCCGGAGAGAAATTTTGCAATCCGGTCTCGCGAATACTCGTCACCAACATTGATCCAAGTGCCATAGGTGGTTCGGAAAATGCCGCGTTCGCTCAGCCTGAACGTCTCTGCACTGGCTGAGGTTACTTGCTCGCTCTGGGATTGGGCGAACTGCACGGTGGCCTGGCATTCGCGCAGGAGTGCGAGGGCTTTTGAGGATCCACGCAGGTTGAGGGTGAACCATCCATCATCCCCGAATTCCACGCGCAAGCCCGACGAAGCACCAAATAGATGATCCAAGAGGCCTGCTCGATCGGACTGAAACCTAAGATAATTGTCGGCCACGAACGTACCAGTTGCTGACAGCGCCGGTGCCTTGTCAAAATACATTGTTGCCTGGACGACTTGCCCGACGCTCGCACGGCCCCCATCTAGCCATCTGATGCCCAAGCCAATATCATTGGCCTTTGTAGCTTCGACCACAATTTCGGCTTTGCCATCAGAGAATCGCTGGACCATAGAACATGAGCCGGATTCTGCTGCACCAACCCAACCTGCGTGGGAAAAGCGCCGAAAGGGAGCAGGATTGAAGCACACCCTCGCTCGGTCGCCGATCCAACAGTTCCCGCTCTTTTCGAGGCGTCCGAGATCATCGTGAGCGTGGGGCGCATTGGGCGAGGCATTCCAGAAACCCCGCGCGATGCTTTGACTTTCCAAAATCAGGTAAGCAAAATAGGGTAATATGTTCTTGCCATCCGACCCCACCATGATGGTGTTGTCATTCTGCGAGACCGGGCAATCCCCCTCAACGTAGTACTTGCCGTCCACAGCCAGCACGCAAGCAGTCGCCGCAGAAGCCCGGTGGCCGAGAGACGTGCACAGCAGAAATATCGTCAATGCCAATGCTATCCGTAGCATACCCCGTACCTTCGACGCCTTTATCGATCAAAAGCTCCTTTCGCGTCGCCCGGCCTATCAAACCGTCCTGTGCGATCTCGCGCAAGGTCCCCGGCGACAGCTAATTCAATAGACAGCAAAGGTAGAGCCGCTCCGAATACGAGTTATTCCCCACGCCTAGCGACCACGCGCCTTGTTCCGGCCTCGCCGGACAGCCGCTGTTTCAACCGCAGCTTCGACACGCGCTGCCATTCGCCAGTACGCTCGGCCTGCGCCATCGCCTGTTCGATGAAACTGATGTGATCCATCGCCGCCTTGCGCGCCCCAGCCGGGTCGCCGGCCACCACCGCTGCATGGATGGCCCGATGCTGCTCAAGCAGTTTTTCGCGCGCGTCGGCGAGCGTGAAGACGATCAGCCGGTTCTCGAACACCCCGTCCGAAAGCAGCCGGTAGCAGGCGCGCAGCGTGTGCAGCAGCACGATGTTGTGCGCGCATTCGCCGATCGCATGATGGAACTCGACGTCGATCTCCGCCTGTTCGGAAAAATCGCCGCGCTCATGCGCCTCCGCCATGCGCGCCATGATCCGGTCGAGCAGGGCGCGGTCGTCGTCGGTGATGCGCCGCGCCGCATATTCGGCGGCGATGCCCTCGATCTCGCGGCGGTACTCGAGATAGTCGACCCGCGCCTTGGCATGGCTGACGATCAGCTCCGCCACCGGCGGGGCGAACACCTGGCCGACGACGTCGGCCACATGGGTGCCGCCGCCATGGCGGGTCAGGATCAGGCCGCGACCCTCGACGATCTTCAGCGCGTCGCGCAGGATCGGCCGCGACACTTCGAACAGCCGCGAAAGCTCGCGCTCGCCGGGCAGCCGGTCGCCGCTGCGCAGCACGCCTTCGAGGACGAGGCTCTCGATCTGCTGTACCACCTCGTCGGCGGTCCGCGAATGCTCGATCCTGGAAAAAATTTCGTCCAAAGCAGATCCCGTTCGGCAGCCATCCCGACCATAGGAGCTGGTTTTGCAATTGGTCAAATAAATTATCCAGTCAGCCTTTTTCGGCCTGTGAAACCGCTGGCGCTGGGCCTGCTCCGAAAGCTGTTCTGATAGACCCTCTACGTCAACGCGAAAACGATCCTGCGAGACGCCGTTATCGGCGAAATGGCCGCCTCGGCCGGAGAAAAAGACGCGAAAGTGAAGTCTATCGCGCGGAATTCGACGGACCACCGGGATAAACCCTTGTTCCTGCGAATTATTCGGGACTTCACGCGAAAACGTCGGCGGCACTTTGCTCGATGCCGCGCGGGGAGATGCGACGATGGGAGCGATGACGGAAACAGGCAAATTCAATGGCTTGCGGAAGAGATATCCGCAGATATTGCAACGCGAAAGGATTATTGTGCGATGCAACATCGTTCCGTGTTGGATTTTGTCTTTGCATGAGGCCATAACAGGGTGTTTCGCGGCCTTGGAGCGAGCCTGTGACTGCCGAGCAGCCCGACTTCGTTTCGTCCCTGACCGGCACGGTCATGGGTTTTCCCGCGCATGCCGACCGGGCCGCGGCCCTCGGCGAGGTGCATGCCCGCCCGCATCCGATGCTCGCCCACCCGCGTGTCCTGATCCAGCTCGCCTTCATGACCGAGGGTGGTTTCACCGTCGACCATGCCGTGCTCTGCGAGCTTTCGCGACGCCTCGGCATCGCCGCGCCGGATCGCCAGGCGCGCCACTACACCATGAACTGGGGGCAGGGGACGCTGCGCTGGGAGCGCCACACCGAATTCTCCACCTATCTCTGGGAAGGGCCGCTCGACGAGGCCGGCCGCCAGCCGGAGGACATGCCTTTCGGCAATGGTTTCAGCCCGCCGGGAGCCGTGATCTCCGGCATAAGGCTGGAGATTCGCGGCTGGACCAAGGCCGGCGAGGCGCTTGCCGGCGGCTTCGACCCGTCGGCGCTCTGCTATTCCTCAGTGGAAGGCGGCAGGGCCGCGATCGCCACCGATTTTCGCCAGGACGGCGACGGGCTGACCAGGATCGTCGTTCTCGATCAGGGCCTTACGCCGGCGCGCAGCGGCGCCCTGGCGCAACGATTGCTGGAAATCGAGACTTATCGGACGCTGGCCATGCTCGGCCTGCCGCTGGCGCAATCGCTGTCGGCGCGGGTGCGCCGCATCGAGGATCGGCTGGCTGCGCTGACCGCCGAGATGAAGGCCAGCCCGCGCCGCAACAGTCAGGAACTTTTGGCCGAACTGACCGAGCTTGCCGCGGAACTGGAGGCCGACGCCGCCTCCAGCCTCTACCGCTTCGGCGCCAGCCGCGCCTATGACGTCATCATCCAGGAGCGGCTGGACGCGCTGGGCGAGGAGGCGCTAGCCGGCGGCGAAACGTGGAAGGGTTTTTTGCAGCGCCGCCTGGCCCCCGCCATGCGCACCTGCCAGTCGGTCGAGAGCCGGCAGGAGAACCTTTCCGAAAAGCTCAGCCGGGCCACCACACTCTTGCGCACCTGGGTTGACGTCGAGGTCGAGACGCAGAACCGCGCGCTGCTCGCTTCCATGAACGACCGCGCCAAACTCCAGCTCCGCCTCCAGCAGACAGTCGAGGGCCTGTCCGTCGCCGCCGTCTCCTATTACGTCGTCGGCCTCATCGGCTACCTGGCAAAAGGCCTCTCCCTCTTCGGCCACGCCATCGCCCCCGAACTCGTGACCGCTGCTTCGGTGCCCGTCGCCATCGCCGCCGTGTGGTGGGGCGTGCGCCGAATTCGCCGCGCGCACAGCGAACATGGCCGGCCGCAATAGGTATAACTTATTGAAGTAAAAAGGCTATTTGCAACTTGCGAACTGCTGGAATTGCTGGTAAAAGATTTTTACCACTCGCCAGGACCGTGCAAAAATGTCCGGACTAGCCATGCCGACGCCCGATGCCGCAACGTTGCGGCGCCGCGCCGAGATCGTCGCTAATATCAGGCAGATCGTTCCGGGCGAGGGCGTGGTCGAGACCGTCAACGAGATGCGCGCCTTCGAGAGCGACGGGCTGACCGCCTATCGGCAACTGCCGCTGGTCGTCGTGTTGCCGGAAACCACGCGGCAGGTCTCGAAAATCCTGAAATATTGCGAAGAACGCAACATCCGCGTCGTGCCGCGCGGTTCGGGCACATCGCTGTCCGGTGGCGCGCTGCCGCTGGAGGATGCGGTGCTGCTGGTGATGAGCCGCTTCAACGAAATTCTGGAGATCGACTATCTCAACCGCGTGGCGGTGGTGCAACCGGGCGTCACCAATCTCGGCATCACCCGCGCCGTGGAGGATGATGGCTTCTATTACGCCCCTGACCCATCCTCGCAGATCGCCTGCTCGATCGGCGGCAATGTTGCGGAGAATTCGGGCGGGGTGCATTGCCTGAAATACGGGCTCACCGCCAACAATGTGCTCGGCATCGAGATGGTGCTGATGAATGGCGAGGTGGTACGGCTCGGCGGAAAACATCTGGATTCAGAGGGTTACGACCTGCTCGGCGTGATGACCGGCTCGGAAGGCCTGCTCGGGGTCGTCACCGAGGTGACCGTGCGTATCCTGAAGAAGCCGGAGACGGCGCGCGCCCTGCTGATCGGGTTTCCGACCAGCGAACAGGGCGGGCAATGCGTCGCCGACATCATCGGCGCCGGCATCATCCCCGGCGGCATGGAGATGATGGACCGGCCGGCCATCCACGCCGCTGAGGATTTTGTTCACGCCGGCTATCCCCTGGAATGCGAGGCGCTGCTGATTGTCGAACTGGACGGCCCCGGCGTCGAGGTCGATCACCTGATCGGGCTGGTCGAGGCGATCGCGCTGCGCAACGGCTCGACCACCTGCCGGATCTCGACCTCGGACCAGGAGCGGCTGTCCTTCTGGGCTGGCCGCAAGGCGGCGTTCCCGGCGGTCGGCCGCATCTCGCCGGACTATTACTGCATGGACGGCACCATCCCGCGCAAGGAACTGCCGCGCGTGCTGGCCGGGATGCGCGAGCTTTCGGAGCAGTATGGGCTGCGGGTCGCCAACGTCTTTCATGCCGGCGATGGAAACCTGCACCCGCTGATCCTCTACGACGCCAACAAGCCAGGCGAACTGGAAAAGGCCGAAGGATTCGGCGCCGACATCCTGCGGCTTTGCGTGAAAGTTGGTGGGGTGCTGACCGGCGAACACGGCGTCGGTGTCGAAAAGCGCGACCTGATGCCGGAAATGTTCAACGAGATCGACCTTGATCAGCAGATGCGGGTCAAATGCGCCTTCGACCCGAACCATCTGCTCAACCCGGGAAAAGTGTTTCCGCAGTTGCGGCGCTGCGCCGAGCTCGGGCGCATGCATATTTCCGGCGGAAAACTACCGTTTCCGGACATTCCGAGGTTTTAGGTGCTGTTCAAGCGCGAAACCTTGGAAGGTATCGAGCGAGGCGACGTGACGCTTGCCTTTCGCCGCTGGAAGCGTACGACCGTGAAATCTGGCGGACATGTCAGGACCGCGCTGGGTGTCGTGCGGATCGGCGCGATCGACCTGACGGACGCGGCGGCCCTGACGGAACGGGACGCGCGGGCATCCGGTTTCGCCTCACAGGCGGCGCTGCGAAAAATGCTTGGGCCGGAAAACGGCGATTCTGTCTATCGCATTGAGCTTGCCGGCATCGACCCCGACGGGCGGGTGGCCAAGCGCGAAGCCTCCGAGCCGTCCGAGCAGGAATGGGCCGATCTAAGATACCGGTTCGAGCGATGGGAAAAGGCCGCGCCAGGCTATTTCCCGTCCATCCTGAGCCTGATCGCCACGAAGCCGGCTGTCGCCGCCGGCGAACTGGCCACGGCGCTCCGGGTCGAGAAGCTGAAGTTCAAGCAGGACGTTCGCAAGCTGAAGGAACTTGGTCTGACCGAAAGCCTGGATGTTGGATATCGGCTGTCACCGCGGGGAGGGGTGGTTTTGGAGTGGTTTGAAGCGGGCATGGCGCTGCCGACGAAAGGTTTTACGCCATGACCACCTTTACACCCACATCCGCCGACGAAACTCTGTCCGTCATCCAATGGGCGGCTGCCGAAAACACCCCACTGGAAATCCTCGGCCACGGTTCGAAGCGCGGCATCGGCCGGCCGCCGCAGACGCAACATGCGCTCGACCTGTCGGGGCTGACGGGCGTCACGCTTTACGAGCCGGAGGAACTGGTGCTGTCGGCGAGGGCCGGCACGCCGCTCTCCGAGATCGAGAAACTGCTGGCGGAGCACGGCCAGGAACTCGCCTTCGAGCCGATGGATTTCGGCCCGCTTCTAGGCGGTGGGGCCGGGCGCGGGACGATCGGCGGCGCGCTTGCTGCCAACCTGTCCGGCCCGCGACGGATCAAGGCGGGGGCGGCGCGCGACCATATCCTCGGCATCCATGCCGTCTCCGGTCGTGGCGAGGCGTTCAAGTCGGGCGGCCGCGTGGTCAAGAACGTTACCGGTTATGACATGTCCAAGCTGATGGCCGGCTCGTGGGGCACGCTTGCCGTAGCGACCGATGTCACCTTCAAGGTGCTGCCTGCGGCCGAAACCGAGACGACGCTGGTGCTTTCCGGCTTGCTGGACGATGCGGCAGTGGCGGCCATGGCGGTTGCAATGGGGTCTTCGGCGGAAGTCTCCGGCGCCGCGCATCTTCCGGAGATGGTTGCCGCGCGGATCGGCGACGGTGAGCTTGCGGGCGGCGCGGCGACGTTGCTGCGCATCGAGGGCTTCGGGCCGTCCGTAGAATATCGCGTAAAACATCTGCGCGATGCCTTCGGCCGCGAGGCGCATTTCGAGGAGATTTCCGGTGACGGGTCCAAAGCGCTCTGGCGCGTGGTCAGGGACTGCCTGCCCTTCGCCGATGGCAGTGAAAAGCCGGTCTGGCGCGTCTCGATGGCGCCGGGCGAAGCGCACAAGGCGGTCATGGCGCTGCGCATGGAGGCGGCGGTGGAGGTTTTTTACGACTGGGCCGGCGGTCTGGCCTGGCTGCGCATGGAAGGCGACCCGGAAGCCGAGTTGCTGCGCGGGCTGATCAAAAAATTCGGCGGCGGTCATGCGACATTGGTGCGTGCCAGCACTACGGACCGCGCCGTTAGTCCGGTCTTCGAGCCCCAAGCACCGGCGCTGGCCGAGCTGTCCCGGCGGCTGAAGGAGCAGTTCGACCCGCAAGATATCCTCAATCCGGGGCGGATGGGGTAGATATGTCGTCTCATTTTGGAGATTAGCGATGGACGTCGAGGCTGTTTTGAGTTGCGATAGCGAAGTGATGTCTGGGGCAGTGGTTATTAAAGGCTCGCGCGTGACTGTTGACACGTTATTCTCTTATCTTTCGATCGAAGAATTTTTGGACAAATTTCAAACGATCGGGCGTATCGGAGCTGAATCGGTACTTGCCGTTGCCTTGCATGAGCTGAAACGTCATTTCCCGTATCGCACAAGCTGAGAAGCAACAAAAGATCGGAAGAGGAGCCGAGTCTGCAGCATGTTTCGTTGGAATTCCACACCCCTGATCATTTGTGGCCTCCTTGCGGGGTGCATGGCAACAGAACCAAATCCGCAACTTGTCTCAGCCGCAACCCCATCCGTTGCAACGACATCGATCATCAGTGGCGAGACGGTTCAGCAATGTTTGGCTGAGCAGCGGTTCATAAAGACAGTTTCGGTTGGAGAGCAGGGAATCTATAGCCCTGGGCTGACTTATGCTTTTGCCGAGCGTCTGCAGCGAGTGGCTAGAGATGGCGCGATCTATGCTCCACTCGTACGAGCTTATGAATTTCGTACGGCGGGAACAGGTTATTTGGGGACAAAGGTAGATGGCAGTTTTGCCTGCTACTTCGAGTTAAAGGACGGGAGACTTCGCTATCTCGCAACGTTGCAGGGAGGCCGGGACAATCGCGTCAACAGGCATGAGTTCGACCGCGCGACTTTGCAGGCCTACACAAAGATGTCCGGCAAGAGCCGGGCCGAAGTGTTATTCGGGGGGTGATGGGCGTCATGCAAACCACCTTCACCCCCGCCCAGCTCGCCGATCCGCATGTCGCGGAATCGGAAAAAATCCTGCGCAAATGCGTGCATTGCGGTTTCTGCACCGCGACCTGTCCGACCTATGTGACGCTCGGCAACGAACTGGATTCGCCGCGCGGAAGAATCTACCTGATCAAGGACATGCTGGAGAACGGCCGGCCGGCCGACAAGCAGATCGTCACCCATATCGACCGCTGCCTGTCCTGCCTGTCCTGTATGACCACCTGCCCGTCTGGCGTGAACTACATGCATCTGGTCGACCATGCGCGCGCCCATATCGAGCAGACGTACAAGCGGCCGCTGGCCGACCGGCTGATCCGGCAGGTTCTGGCCTTTACGCTGCCTTATCCCTGGCGGTTCCGCGCCGCGTTGTCGCTGGCGAAACTCGGGCGGCCCTTCGCCGGCCTACTGGCCGGTGTTCCGGCGCTGAAGCCGCTGACGGCAATGCTGAAGCTGGCGCCCGCATCCGTGCCGGCGGCTTCGCCTATGTCGCGGCCGGGCCGTCACGCGGCGACGGGCGAAAAGCGCGGCCGGGTGGCGCTGCTCACCGGTTGCGCGCAATCGGTGCTGGAGCCCGGCATCAACGAGGCGACGGTGCGGCTGCTCAACCGGCTGGGCGTCGAGGTCGTCGTGCCGGAGGGCGAGGGCTGCTGCGGTGCGCTGGTCCATCACATGGGCAAGGAGGACGCCGCGCTCGCCGCCGCGCGCAGCAATGTCGACGCCTGGACACGGCAGATCGAACAGGGCGGGCTCGACGCCATCGTCATCACGGCCTCGGGTTGCGGCACGACGATCAAGGATTACGGTTTTATGCTGCGGCTCGATACCGCCTATGCGGAGAAGGCAGTGAAGGTCTCAGCCTTGGCGAAAGATGTCACCGAATATCTGGTGACATTGGATCTGCCGGAGCCCAGCGTGAAGCCCGGCATGACGGTGGCCTACCATTCCGCCTGCTCCATGCAGCATGGCCAGAAGATCACGCGGCAGCCGAAGGAACTTCTGGCGCGCGCCGGTTTTGTCGTGAAGGAGCCGCGCGAGGGTCACCTGTGCTGCGGCTCGGCCGGCACCTACAACATTTTGCAGCCGGAGATTTCGGCGAGGCTGCGCGATCGCAAGGTCAGGAATATCGAGGCGACGGGCGCAGCACTTGTCGCCACTGGTAATATCGGCTGCATCACGCAAATCGCGTCGGCGGCGAAACTGCCGGTGGTGCATACGGTAGCGCTGCTCGACTGGGCCTATGGGGGGCCGAAGCCCGCCGACTTATCCTAAGGCAGGCCGTTAGTGGCGGTAGAATAAAACGCGCGCCAAATTTCAGGGCTTCCAAGATACTTTGCACCGCGCCGGCAACCCCTGTCAGCGCAGGCGGATCAGGCCCGCTTCGGTCGGCGCGAATTTGCAGGCGTCGAAATAGAAGTCGCGAAGATGCGGGTCGAAGTCGACATGCAGCCATTCGCATCCGCTGTCTTTTGCGTGGCGAACGGCCTCCGCCACAAGCCTTGCGGCGTGGCCACGGCGCCGCAGCCGGAGGACAACCATGGTGTCGAGCAGGAAAGCGTGGACACCGCCGTCCCACGCGACATTGACGAAGCCGACGAGTTCGCCCGACTGGCGCATGCAGACCCAGCCGAGACTGAACCGGTTCACCTGAGCCCACCAGTCGTCGTCGAACAGGCGATGGTCGAAACACGCGGCGTGCAGCGCGTTGAGTTCGCCATTGTCGAACGCCTCACGCCATTCCAAAATGGCGTCGCCTTGACCTTCCGAATCCGCCTGTCGCATGGCACCGTAATGCAAGCTGCCGGGCTGGGGGTCAAGCTTGCGACTCCGCACTGAACCGTTCGTCCGGAGCGGGCTGAGAGCCGCCATTCTGCGGCCAGCGCTCCAGCGCCTGCCGTCCGGCCTCGGTGACGTCGTAGACGCCCCGTTCCGCCCGCAAGAACCAGCCATAGACGTTGCGGCGCAGGATCGAGGCGGCCTTCGGCGCGCCGGGCCTCAGGTCGCGCGGCCGCTTCGGACCTTCGGCGAGGGCGGCGGCGCAGGCCAGCGCCTGCTGGCGGTAGGCGGTCATGATCGGGGCGCGCGACCCGCCGCCGGTCGCCGGATCGCCCTGGCGACGACGATGCTCGTCGACCAGCCGCGAGCGGCGGCGCGGATCGCGGCGCGGCGGCAAGGCGGCCGGGCTGAGCAGGAGTTGGACCTCGCCGTCGGCGGTGACGCCGAGCAGGCCGAAGCCGAGCCGCCGGCACAGATTGCGGAAACGCCTGTCGGCCTCTCGCCCCTTGCCGCGCGCCGACAGACGCGCCGCCAGCCACACTTCGTCGCTGGCGGCGGCGCGGTCGACGCCTTGCAGCAGCAGTTCGAGATTGAACTGCAGTTTCAATTCGCAAATGACGACCACCGGCGGCGTGTCGGGGCCGAGCGCCACCAGATCGCAGCCGCCGACCTCGCCCTTGACCGAATAGCCGAGGCCCTCGAGGAACTGTTTCACGGGCAGATAGAGGGCAGTTTCGAGCATCGCCTCGCCACGCGCTTGGAGACGCGACACTGGCCGATTCGGCCGTGCACGTCATCCCGGCGGCACGACGCCAATGAACGGTTGCAGGGAGACGAAAGGGCAGCGCGGTTTCCCACGCTGCCCTTGCCCCCGGTCAGGAAGCGGCCCCCACCGCTTCCTTCAGCCGCGCCGCCCCCCGCGAGCGCGGTCTCCCCGGTCCGCTATATGACGACGACCCTGGTGCCGACGCCAACGCGCTCATAGAGATCGACCACATCCTCGTTGCGCAGGCGGATGCACCCCGACGAGACGTTGGTGCCGATCGTCCACGGCGCGTTGGTGCCGTGGATGCGGTAGAGCGTGTCGCCGAGATAGAGGGCGCGCGCGCCGAGCGGGTTTTGCGGACCGCCGGCCATGAAGGCGGGCAGGTCGCGGCCCTTGGCGCGCTCGCGCACGATCATTTCGCCGGGCGGGCGCCAGTCCGGCCATTCGGCCTTGCGCGAGATCTTCTGCGTACCGGTCCAGACCATGCCCTCCTGGCCGACGCCGACGCCGTAGCGGCGCGCCTTGCCGCCGGACTGGACGAGATAGAGGAATTTCGAGCTCGTATCGATGACGATGGTGCCGGGTTGCTCCGATCCCGAATACTCAACCTGCTGCGGCAGGTAGATCGGGTCCATCTGCGGCTGGATCTGCTTCTTGCGCGGGGCGGGCACAGCGGCGGTGCGCACCGGGTCGGGCTGGAACAGGTTGAAGCCTTGGCGTGCTACCCGCCGCACCGGAGCCGGTTCGCCGCGCACCGTGCGGCGCTGCTGTACACCCGGCTGGACGCGGACACCGTAGCCGGCCTCGCGTTGCACGATCCTGCGGCCGGGTTCGCGACCGAGTTGTATCACCCAGGGAGCCGAAAGATCGGGGCTGACGACCACCGGCGGACGCTGGGCGTAGCGGTCGTTGGCGACGGCTGGCGCCACCCATAGGCCAAGAAACATGGCCGAAGTCAAAAGGACGAACCTGCTTTTCATTTTACGCGTACTCGTCAACAAGAACTCGCGACACTGGACACGGCGGGGCTTTGTGGGCTCCGTCATGTCAGGAGCGTGACGGCAATCGGAAACCGAAAAGTGAATCGGGTTGCTTAAAAAGCCGGGATTTCCGTAAACCTTTCAGTGTGGTTACCGGCGCGTTCAGCGATTTGGTAAAGGCGCGGTCAACGGGCGAAAATGCACGTTAACCAACGGCTTTCGGCGAGGAGAAGCGGCATGACGGGATTGGTCGAGGGTTCGGATGGCGTGATCCGCTGCGCCTGGGCGGGTGATCTGGCGGACTACCGGCACTACCACGATCACGAATGGGGCAGGCCCGTCACCGACGACCGCCGGCTGTTCGAGAAGATCTGCCTGGAAGGTTTCCAGTCGGGATTGTCCTGGCTGACCATTCTGCGCAAGCGCGAGAATTTCCGCGCGGCCTTCGCCGGCTTCGATTTCGACAAGGTCGCCGAGTTCGGCGAGGCGGATGTCGAGCGGCTGCTCAAGGACGCCGGCATCATCCGCCATCGCGGCAAGATCGAATCGACGATCAACAATGCGCGCCGCGCCAAGGAACTGATCGCCGAGGCGGGATCGCTGGCCGCATGGTTCTGGCAGTTCGAACCGCGGGCTGGGGAGCGTCCGGCGAAGGTGGATCACGCGGCGGTCGTCGCCATGCCGAAGACCGAAGTCTCGGCGAAGATATCGAAGGAACTGAAGAAGCGCGGCTGGAGTTTCGTCGGCCCGACGACGGTCTACGCCTTCATGCAGGCGATGGGGCTGGTGAACGACCACATCGAGGGCTGCCATTGCCGTGCGCCGATCGAGAAGGCGAGGGCGGTTTTTAAAAGACCTGCGCTGCGCTGACAGCCGGACGCCTGCCGTTCAGCCTTCTATGCCGTGACGGCCGGTGACGGTCATCATCGTGCCGGTCATGGTGGCGATCAGTTTGGCTTCGCCATCGGCTGTGAAGGCATAGGCCTGACCGTCGGCGACGATGATGGTGCGGCCGGGTTTGGTGACCGAGCCGCGGAACAGGAATCGTTCGCCCTTGCCGGGCGCCAGCAGGTTCACCTTGAACTCGATGGTCAGCACGGCCGCGTTTTCCGGCATCAGCGAGAACGCCGCGTAGCCGCAGGCCGAATCGAGCGCGGCCGAAATGATGCCGGCATGCAGGAAACCATGCTGCTGCGTCAGCGCCTCCGAGAACGGCATCTCGATCTCGACGATGCCCGGCGTGACGCTGGTGAGTTCGGCGGCCAGCGTTGTCATCGCGTTCTGGCGGGCAAAGGAAGCGCGCACCCGCTCCTCGAAATCCACGCTGGGGACAATCTTTGCCGACATCGCTTCTCACCTCCGATCGCCGCTTATGACAAAGCGGCGGAAGCCACGCAATGACATTTGCTGCATTGCAACAAATGACGGACTAATTGAGGAGGAAAAGCGCGGCGTTGAGCAACGTCGCAAACGCCACCCATGCCAGATAGGGCACGAACAGCCATACGCAAACGCGATCCCGCCGCCAGGCGAGCAGGATGAATGAAACAATTGCCGCAAGAAGAAGCATGATGATGACGAGCGCCAGTCCGATCTGGTGGAGGCCGAAGAAGGCCGGCGACCAACCGAAGTTCAGAACCAGCTGCGCGATCCAGGCCTTCATGAGGGAGCCGTGGGGATCTTGCCAGGCTCGCCAGCCAGCGATCGCGATCAGCACGTAGAGCACGGTCCAGACCGGCCCGAATATCCACGGCGGCGGATTGAAGACGGGCTTCTCCAGTCCCGCATACCACGGACCGGGCGCCGTCAGCAGGCCGATAAGGATACCGCCGCCGACGACCAGCAACAGGAACGCGAATAGCATGGCGCGGCGTGGCATCAAAAGGCCCCGGTCGGGTTTGAGGACTCAGACCTTGTGATGTGGCGCGGCGAGCCCGTCGGGCAAGGGTAGGCGGTCTCGCCGAGATTGCACGCACGCCGACCCGGCCACGCCGGTCGCGGGAAAGTCAGTTATTTCCGGCGCAGGGCGGCGAAGAAAAAGCCGTCCGTGCCGCTGCGCAGCGGCGAGAGCACGATGCCACGCTGGTCCTCGATCAGAGCGGTAGCCGACTTGCCGGGGAACACTTGCTGGAAGTGATCACGGTGATCGACCGCCGAGAAACCGGGATTGGCTTCCACAAAGCGCGCGACCTGGTCGTGGTTCTCGTCGCGGAAAACCGAGCAGGTGATGTACGCGATGAGCCCGCCGGGCTTCACATAGGCCTTGGCATCCTCCAGGATACGCGCCTGCTCGCCCTTGCGCACGTCCAATTGCCGTGTCGTCAGCCGCCATTTGGCGTCGGGCCTGCGCCGCCAGGTGCCGCTGCCGGTGCAGGGCGCGTCGATGAGCACGATGTCCATCTGGCCGGCGAGCTTTTCGACCTCGGGCAATTTCGACAGGACCTGGATGTTGCGAGCGCCCGCGCGGCGGATGCGGTCGAAGATCGGCGCCAGCCGTGCCTTTTCGGCATCGTAGGCAAAAATCTGCCCGGTGTTCTGCATGGCCGCCGCCAGTGCCAGCGTCTTGCCGCCTGCTCCGGCGCAGAAGTCGAGCACCTGCATGCCGGGTTTTGCCCTGGCGAGTGCGGCGGCCACCTGCGAGCCTTCGTCCTGGATCTCGAACCAGCCCTTCTGGAAGGCCGGTTCGGCCTGCACGTTGGGGTGGCGGCCGTCGGCCGCGATCGGTGGAATGCGTATGCCCTCCGGGGCAAGCGCGGTCGCGGCAGCGGCTGTCTGCTCCAGTTCGGCGAGCACGCGGGTCCGGTCCGACATCAGCGTGTTGACCCGCAGGTCCAGTGGCGGCCGGCCGGCGAGCTCGCGTCCTTCCTCGGCCCATGCCGCGCCGAACGTCCGCTGGAGCAGCGGTTCGCACCAGTCCGGACAATCCGCACGGATGACCGCCGGCGCATCGTCGAGCTTATTCGACGCCAGGGCGTCGAGCTCAGCCTGGTCGAGCGGCGCGGGGCCGAAGCGATCGCCATCGAGGGCGCGGTTGATCGCTTCGGGCGTGTGCGTCCACTCCAGCAGCAGGGCGCCGAAGCCAAGCGCACGAGGCGTATCGGCGCCGAACAGCCAGGCCGCCGACCGCTTCCGCCGGAGTGCGTCATAGACGATGTTGCCGATCGCCGCGCGGTCGCCGGCGCCGGCGAAACGGTGCGACAGGCCCCAGTCCTTCAACGCGTCCGCCGCCGGTCGGTGCCGCCGCCCTATGTCGTCGATCACCTCGATGGCCGCAGCCAGCCTTCCGCCCAGTCGCATGATGGATTTCCCGCTTCGGTTTGCCCGTTCGACGCCTTGCTACAGGGCGGAGCGGCATTGAGCAACCGGCGGGATTTCGGTCTTTTGGTCAGGCAGTCAATGGCGGTGAGCGCAAAAATCAGTGGCCGCGACCTCAGTCGCTGCTGCCGCACCCCTCTTCCATCTGCCGCATCATCTTGGGACAGGACTGGATGAGCAGGTCGAGTGCCTGCGAGGCGCCTTGCAGCGGCACTTCGACGGTGTCGGTGACCTTCTGCATGTCTTCGGCGGTGGAAATCACGATGGATCGGCCGTTCTGCTCGATTTCCATGAAATTGACGTTGTCCCTGTAGGTCAGGGACATGGCATCCGCGTCCATGAAGACAAGGCTTTGAGAGTATTTCAGGCTTTCCACATTTGCCATGCAATAGTCGGTCTGCTGCTGCAGGAAGCCGCCGCTGTTGTATTCGAACCGCTCGCCGCCCTTGATCGCAAAGGGACCGGTGAACACGCTTGTCGTTTCCATCTTTTCAAGGGCGCTGACGACCAGACCAGGCGTCATCTTGACGGTGACCGAGTAGCCGACATTGGGGTCGGTGTTGCAGGACAGCCCATACGCATTGTGGCCGACTGTCACGTAGGCGGATGTTCCGAACCTCGGATGCGACCCTTAAGCCCAGACGCCCGGCACCACGGCCGCCACTTTGCTCCTGTTGGATTGCACGTTGGATTGCGGCTTCTTTTTTTGCTTTGGCGCCGGCTCGTCGTTGCACAGCCTGGCGACACAGGAGTGATAGGCCGGATCGTCGGCGCCCTTGGAATCCGCCAGACAGCGCCAGATGCAGCGCTGCACTTCCATGGCTTCGTCGTCCTGCGCCAAGGCGGGGACTGCCGACATCCACAACAGAACAAGAACCCTGATTGTGCTCCCCATAACCGCATCATAGCCGGGCGCCATAGGCGGGCAAGGCGGAAACCGGGGAAATCCCGGCTTGGAGCGCTCCGGGCGGTGCGCGTTGGCATCCGTATCGAGAGCACAACCGGACGAGCCGGTGGTACCATCTCAAGATGCACTATTGACGGTTTTTACTTGAGTGATAGCTTTTCATGTTGGTATGATCAGGCTTCACATTGGAGCATCGGATTTGATCACGGCAGGACAGATGCGGGCCGCGCGCGCCCTCCTCGGAATTGACCAGTCGCGCCTTGCCGAACTGTCCGGCGTCTCGCTGGCAACCATCCAGAGAATGGAAGCGAGCGAAGGCAATGTGCGGGGCGTGGTCGATACGCTGACGAAGGTCGTGGAGGCGCTGGCCGTGGCAGGCATTGAACTGATCGGCGAACAGCAACGCAGCGAGGGCAGCGGCCGCGGCGTCCGGCTGCGCGTTTCCGCCGTCCCGCCGCGGCCGGGAACCGGCTGATCGATCCGGTACGGCGGCGCGGCCGATCACGTTGAAGGGCTTTTGATCACTTTTCCAAAAAGAGCACGGCACATGGTGCATATGTCCAATCAGGTGACTCGGGAGCAGAGACCAGGCTTCCGGGAGATGTTCACGCCCAAGCTGGTGACGGTGCTGCGTGAAGGCTACGGCCGCGAGCGGCTCCGGCATGATCTCGTCTCTGGCCTGACCGTGGCGATCGTCGCGCTGCCGCTGTCGATGGCGATTGCCATCGCTTCCGGGGTGTCGCCGGATCGTGGCCTCTACACCGCCATCGTCGGCGGGTTCCTTGTCTCGCTGCTCGGCGGCAGCCGCTTCCAGATCGGCGGCCCGGCAGGCGCCTTCATCGTGCTCGTCTCCGCCACCGTGCAGGCGCACGGGGTCGACGGGCTGATCCTGGCGACGATGATGTCCGGCGTGATGCTGGCGGCGATCGGCTACGCCCGGCTCGGCACCTTCGTCAAATTCATCCCGTATCCGGTGACTGTTGGGTTCACCGCCGGCATCGCGGTGATCATCTTCGCCAGCCAGATCGGCGAATTGTTCGGCTTGACCCTGTCCGGCCCGGAGCCGGGCGAATTCATACCCAAGCTGGAGGCGCTGGCCAGCGTTGCCTCGACCGCCAATGTCGCGACCATTTGCGTCTCGGTGCTGACCATCGTGACGATCGTCGTGTTGAGACGCTGGCGGCCGGCGTGGCCGGGCCTGCTGATCGCCGTGCTTCTGGCGTCCGTCGCGGCAGTGGCACTGGCGCTCCCGGTCGAAACCATCGGTACCAAGTTCGGCGGCATTCCCCGCACGCTGCCGGCGCCGATGCTTCCGGCATTCTCTCTGGACAAGGTAATGGCCGTGCTGCCGGCGGCGATCTCCTTCACCCTTCTTGGCGCGATCGAGTCGCTGCTGTCGGCGGTCGTCGCCGACGGGATGACAGGGCGGCGGCATCGCTCCAATTGCGAACTGGTCGCGCAGGGTTTCGCCAACATCGGATCAGCCCTTTTCGGCGGCATCTGCGTGACCGGAACGATCGCGCGTACGGCGACCAATGTCCGCTCCGGCGCCGAAAGCCCGGTGTCCGGAATGGCGCATTCCGCCTTCCTGCTGGTCTTCATGCTGCTTGCCGCGCCGCTGGCCAGCTACATCCCGCTGTCGGCCCTGGCCGGTGTGCTCGCCGTTGTCGCCTTCAACATGGTCGAGCGCGACGCCTTCGCGGCTCTCCTGCGCTCGTCCTGGGGCGACGCCATCGTGCTGCTGGTGACGTTCGGGCTGGTGGTCTTCCGCGACCTTACCGAGGGCATCGTGGTCGGCTTTGCCTTGGGCGCCCTGCTGTTCATCGACCGCATGTCGAAGAGCGTCGCCCTGGAGGCGCAGCCGCCCCTTGCCGCACAGGATGTCGCCGACAGCGAGAATGGCGACCGGCAACCCTATCGCGCCGAGACCGGGAGCGATCCTGAGATCGTCACATACCGCCTCTCCGGCGCCTTCTTCTTCGGCGCCGCATCGACGGTCGGCACGACATTGGACCGGATCGCCGACAGCCACAGCAGCTTCATCCTCGACTTCTCGGCTGTACCCCTGCTCGACTCGACCGCCGCCAACATCATCGAACAATCCGCCCGCAAGGCTAAAAAGCGCGGCATCCGCTTCTTCATCACCGGCGCTTCGCCGGCGGTCCGGCGCATGCTCCTGACCCATGGGGTGCGGCCGCCGCACGTCGACTATGCCGCGACGATTGCCGACGCGCGGGCGGAACTGAGCGCCATGCCGGCCGGCGAGCGCACGTAAGACCCGCATTCAAAGGAAAAGGCCGGGACGATTGCCCGGCCTTTTCAACGATTGTATTGCCGCCGCACGGGCGGAAGCGGCTTGCTTTCTGCCGCTTCCCGCGTTGCCGGCGGTGCGACCGATCAGACGAGGTCGAAGCGGTCGGCGTTCATCACCTTGGTCCAGGCCGCCACGAAGTCCTTCACGAACTTCTCCTTTGCATCGGCGCTGGCGTAGACTTCCGCCAGGGCGCGCAGGATCGAGTTCGAGCCGAACACGAGGTCGACGCGGGTGCCGGTCCACTTGACGGCGCCGGTCGTGCGGTCACGGCCTTCGAACACGTCCCTGGTGTCTGACGTCGCCTTCCACTCCGTGCCCATGTCGAGCAGGTTCACGAAGAAGTCGTTGGTCAGCGCGCCCGGCTTGTCGGTGAGGACGCCGTGCTTGGAGCCGTCGACGTTGATGTCGATGGCGCGCAGGCCACCGACCAGCGCCGTCATTTCCGGAGCGGTGAGGGTCAGCAACTGGGCCTTGTCGATCAGCAGCGCTTCAGCCGACACAGCATAGCGGCCCTTCTGGTAGTTGCGGAAACCGTCCGCAACCGGCTCCAGGTAGGAGAACGACTCGACATCGGTCTGCGACTGGCTGGCATCGGTACGACCGGCCGAGAACGGCACCGCAACCGAGTGGCCGGCAGCCTTCGCCGCCTGCTCGACGCCGACGTTGCCGGCGAGCACGATCAGGTCGGCAAGCGATACCTTCTTGCCGCCGGTCTGGTCTAGGTTGAACTCCATCTGGATGCGCTCCAGCGCCTTGAGCACCTTGGCGAGTTGTTCCGGCTGGTTGACGGCCCAATCCTTCTGGGGGGCGAGGCGGATGCGCGCGCCATTGGCGCCGCCGCGCTTATCGCCGCCGCGGAACGTCGAGGCGGAGGCCCAGGCCGTGCCGACCAGTTCCGAGACGCTGAGGCCGGAGGCGAGCACCTTGGCCTTCAGCGCGGCTTGGTCGGCGTCGTCGATCAGCGGATGATCGACCGCGGGAACCGGATCCTGCCAGATCAGCTCTTCACGCGGAACTTCCGGGCCGAGGTAGCGCGAGCGCGGGCCGAGATCGCGGTGGGTGAGCTTGAACCATGCGCGGGCAAAGGCTTCGGCAAAGGCCTGCGGGTTCTGCAGGAAGCGGCGCGAGATCTTCTCGTATTCCGGGTCGAAACGCAGCGCGAGGTCGCTGGTCAGCATCTTGGGCTTCTGCTTCTTCGACGGATCATGCGCGTCGGGGACGATGTCGCCAGCATCCTTGGCGACCCACTGGTGGGCGCCGGCCGGCGACTGCTCCAGTTCCCATTCGAACTTGAACAGGTTCTCGAAGAAGAAGTTGCTCCACTGCGCAGGCGTCTGCGTCCAGGTCACTTCGAGGCCGGAGCCGATGGCGTCGGCCCCCGAGCCGGTGCCGAAGTTGCTCGTCCAGCCAAAGCCCTGCGCTTCCAGTTCGCCACCTTCCGGCTCGACGCCCTTGTGGGATTCAGCCGCCGCGCCGTGCGTCTTGCCGAAGGTGTGGCCGCCGCCGATCAGCGCGACGGTTTCCTCGTCGTTCATCGCCATTCGCTTGAACGTCTCGCGGATGTCGCGCGCCGAGGCAAGCGGATCGGGGTTGCCGTCCGGACCTTGCGGATTGACGTAGATCAGGCCCATCTGGACAGCGCCCAGCGGCTTGTCGAGATCACGCTCACCGGAATAGCGGCTGTTCTTGTTGTTCGGGTCGTTGCTCGCGGCGAGCCAGGCGGTCTCGCTGCCCCAGTTCACGTCCTGATCCGGCTCCCAGGTGTCCTCACGGCCACCGGCGAAACCGAAGGTACGGAAACCCATGGTCTCCAGTGCGACGTTTCCGGTGAGAATCATCAGGTCGGCCCAGGAGATCTGCTGGCCGTATTTCTGCTTGATCGGCCACAGCAGCCGGCGCGACTTGTCGATGTTGACATTATCCGGCCACGAGTTCAGCGGAGCGAAGCGCTGCTGGCCACGGCCGCCGCCGCCACGGCCGTCGCCGGTACGGTAGGTACCGGCGCTGTGCCAAGCCATGCGGATCATCTGCGGCCCGTAATTGCCGAAATCGGCCGGCCACCAGTCCTGCGAGTCGGTCATCAACTGGCGCAGGTCGTTCTTCAGCGCCTCGTAGTCGAGCTTCTTGAACTCATCGCGGTAACTGAAGTCCTTGCCGAGCGGATCGGACTTGGACGAATGCTGGTTGAGCAGGTCGACGCGTAGCTGGTTCGGCCACCAATCCTTGTTGGTCCTGGGGCTGTGCGCTACCGGGCACTTGCCGGGGCCCTTGTCATCCGTTTTCGCGTCCATGGCTTCTCTTGCCTCCCTCGTATGGTGGGTTCTTGCTGAAAGGATCGACCAGACGCCGGCCTGGCAATCTGGAACGATTCCAGATTAGGCCCTTGTGTCGATAATGACAAATTGCCTTTCCTGATTTTTCCGATAATTTCCTCTTATGACAAGCCTGACCATCCGCCAGATGCTGTACTTCGACGCTCTTGCGCAGACTCTGCATTTCGGCCGAGCCGCCGAGCTTGCCGGCGTGACGCAGCCGGCGCTGTCGTCGCAGATCGCCGAACTGGAAGAGCGGCTGGGATGCCGTCTGTTCGAGCGGGGCGGGCGCTCTGTCCGGATGACCGAGGAGGCTGCCGCCCTGCAGCCCCGCATCGAATCGATCCTGGCGCAGATCCGCGAGGTCGAGACGCTGGCGAGACGAGGCCGTCGCACCATGCAGGGGCGTTTCCGGCTGGGCATGATCCCCACCGTGGCGCCCTACCTGCTGCCGCAGGTGCTGCCGGAGCTCAAGACGCGGTTTCCCGAACTCCAGTTGGAACTGCGCGAGGCGGTCACCATGTCGCTGGTGTCGGAAACCACCGCGGGCCGCATCGACGGTTTTGTCGCCGCGCTTCCACTCGACCATCCGGGGTTGGTGACCGAGACGCTGTTCGACGACCGCTTCTTCCTCGCCGTGCCGGAAGAGGACGCGGATTTCGTCGCGCCGCCGGTGCCGCCGGAAAGCCCGGCGCTGGAGCGGCTGATGCTGCTGGAGGAAGGCCATTGCCTGCGCGACCAGGCGCTGAAGATCTGCGGCAGCGTGCGGCCGACCGCGCTTTCGAGCTACGGCGCGACCAGCCTGACCACGCTGTTGCAGATGGTCGGCCATGGGCTGGGCGTCACGCTGATACCGGAAATGGCGGCCGAATCCAGCCGGGTGATCCGTGACCTGAAGATCGTGCCTTTTGCCGAGCCCGTGCCGTCGCGGCAGATCGCCCTGGCCTGGCGCAGGAACAGCCCGCGGCAGGAGGAGTGCCGCGAGCTTGCCGGCATTTTGCGCGGATTGCGGGAGAAGGGGATGGCGTGAACGAAGGGGACAGTTTACTTTTTTCCGCCAGCACCAGCCTTGACGCACTTCGACCTTTCTGTGGAAAAAAGTAAACTGTCCCCGGCACTTAACCCACGCTCGCTCTCACCTTCCCCAGGATGTCCTCCAGCGCTGCCTGATCTGCCGCGTCGCGCTGCCGCCGCGAGGCGACAAGACACGCCTGCGAGCGCAGGATAACCCCGTCGGACAGGATCTTCAGGTGGTTGGCGCGCAAGGTCGAGCCGGTGGAGGTGATGTCGACGATGACGTCGGCGGAGCCGGCGGCTGGCGCGCCCTCTGTGGCGCCGAGGCTTTCGACGATGCGGTAAACCTGGATGCCATGCATCTGCGAGAAGAATTGTTGCGTCAGCCGCCAGTATTTTGTGGCGATGCGCAGCCGCCGGCCGTGGCGCTGGCGGAAATCGGCGGCGACATCGTCGAGATCGGCCATGGTGTCGACGTCGAGCCAGACTTCGGGAACCGCGACCACCACATCGGCCTGGCCGAAGCCTAGTCGAGCGGCAATCTCCATGCGTGCTTCCCAGTCGGCGCGGCTTTCGCGCACAAGATCCTCGCCGGTGACGCCGAGATCGACATTGCCCTGGCCGAGTTCTCCGGCGATCTCGGAGGCCGACAGGAACGCCACCTCGATGTCGTCTCGGCCTTCGACGCGGGCGCGGTATTTCCGGTCGTCGCCGGGCAGGCTGACCGGCAGTCCGGCGGCCGCCATCAATTCCAGCGCCTGCTCGCGCAGCCGGCCTTTGGAGGGGATTGCAAGGGTGAGCGTCATGCGGCGCTCCCGCGCAAGGCTTCGATGCGGTCCAGCCATACGGAGAAACCGACGCCCGGAATGGCATCTTTCGCGCCGAGCAGAGTCAGCAGGCGATCGTAGCGCCCGCCGCCGGCCAGCGGCTGCGCGGCGCCCGGCGCGGCGATCTCGAACACCATGCCGGTGTAATAATCCAGCGGCCGGCCGAAGCCTGCGTCGTAGGTCACGTCGCCGATCGCCTTGTCGCCGACAGCCTGCGCGCGCGCCTTGAACAGGTCGAGCGCCGTGTCGAGATAAAGCTCGGCGTCGTCGGCAAAACGCGCCAGCGTCTCGGTGGCGTCGGCAAGCGGCACACGGATCGCCAAAAACTGTCTCAGCGCGGCGAAGGCCTCGTCGGAGAGGCGCACGGCGCCAAGTTCGGCCTTTTCGATGAGCCGCCGGGAAATCTCGTCCGGCGTGCGGCCGGCCGAGGGCGTCAGCCCCTGGTCTTCCATCGTCTGGCCGATATGGGCGGCCAGCGCCTCGCCGTCGCGCGCCGCCACCAGCCGCGCGGCGGGCTGGCCGAGGCCGCGCTTGCGCTGCGGGTTGGCGAGGTCGGCGAGGGCCGCGGCAAGCTGTTCCGGCGCGCCGAAGGCGCGCGCCAGCCGTTTTTGCCAGCCGCGCGGCAGGCCGAGCGCGGCGAGTACGGCCTCGAACACCGACTGGTCGCCGAGCGTCACCGACAATTCTACGCGGGGCAGGGCGAGTGTCAGCAAAGCGTGGGCGTCGGCGATCAGCCTCGCATCGGCTCCGGCGACATCGGTATCGCCCAGATCCTCGATGCCGGCCTGAAAGAATTCCGCCCGGCCCTCGCGACGCTGGCGAAAGACTTCGCCGAGATAGGCGTAGCGGCGCGGCGTGCCGGATTGCGTGCGGATGTGGTCGAGGCAGACCGGGATGGTGAATTCGGGACGCAGGCAAAGCTGCTCGCCGGTCTCGCTCTCGGTCAGGAAAATGCGGCGGCGCAAATCCTCGCCCGCCATGTCGAGGAACGGATCGGCCGGCTGCAGGATCGCCACGTCGACGAGGTCGGCGGCGCGGGCGGCGAACAGCGCGCGGATGTCGGAGGGGAGGGTGGTCATGGCGTCGACGCCTCGCGCGAGGCACCCCCCTCTGTCCTGCCGGACATCTCCCCCTCAAGGGGGGAGATTGGCTGGCCGCTTGGCTTTCGCCAATCGCCAACGGCGCAGTAGGAGCGCCCATGGCGAAGCTGCTGATCTCCCCCCTTGAGGGGGAGATGGCCGGCAGGCCAGAGGGGGGTGATCATGGACCCGACCGCTCCGCCGCCTGCGCATCCAGCACTTTTCGCACCGCCTCGACCAGTTCGCTTTCCGCCACCGAGATTTGCGCCGGGCGGCCTTCGCGCCAGGCGGCGTTGTCGGAAATCTCCTTCGACAGTTGCTCGCCGAGCGCCATGTCCTTGATCTGCACTTCGCCCCTGGCGCGCTCGTCGCCGCCCTGGATGACGACGCAGGGCGCACCGCGCCGGTCGGCGTATTTCATCTGCGGCTTCATGCCGGAGCCCCCGAGATACATTTCCGCCCGGATGCCTGCCTGACGAAGCGAGGCGACCATCTTCTGGTAACGGCCGAGGCTTTCCGTATCGCGGTCCATGACCAGCACGACCACAGGTCCCAGCACATTCGACGTGTCGAGTTTTCCGAGATTCTTCAGCGCCGTCATCAGGCGCGAGACGCCGATGGAGAAACCCGTCGCCGGCACCGGCTCGCCGCGGAAGCGCGACACCAGCCCGTCATAACGCCCGCCGCCGCCGACCGAGCCGAAACGCACGATCTGGCCTTCGTCATTGGGGATTTCGGCGAGCAGTTCGGCTTCGTAGACAGGGCCGGTGTAATATTCGAGGCCGCGGACGACGGAGGGGTCGATGCGGATGCGCCGGGACCCGTACCCCGCAGCCTGAAACAAGCTAGCCATCTCTATTAATTCGTTGGCACCGCTCACATCGACGTTCTTAAATGCCAGCCTATGGCGGTATTGCTCTGCGTTCTGATGGTTATCGTAGTACCAAACCGCGTCCTTTAGACCCGAATAGGGTTCCGGCGGACCTCCCTGTCCAAACATCTCTGAACCTGGTCGAGTCCACTCGTCTTCGGTTGGTGCCGGACTTTCAGGTGTGATTGGCTTCCAAAGTAGTTCATTTTGCAAAAGCAAGAATGATAGCAAGAACCCAATCTGCTCGTCATCCAACCCTGCACCCTTGGTAAAATCCCCTTCGCCTTCCTTGCCGCCGTCCCAGCGGCCGGCGCCCAGCAGCAGGCGCACGCCCTCCGGACCGAACTTATCCAACTTGTCGATTGCCCGCAGCACGATCAGCCGCCGCGCGGCGTTCTCCGCGCCGCCGAGCCCGATCGCCTCCAGCACCCCGTCCAGCACTTTTCGGTTGTTGACGCGGATGACATACTGCCCGCGTGGGATACCAAGTGCCTCCATCACGTCGGCCATCATCATCGCCATCTCGGCGTCGGCGGCGACGCCCGGCGTGCCGACGGTGTCGGCGTCGAACTGCATGAACTGGCGGAAGCGGCCGGGGCCGGGCTTTTCGTTGCGGAACACCCAGCCGGAGCGATAGCTGCGGAATGGTTTTGGCAGTTTTTCGTAATTCTCGGCGACGAAACGCGCCATCGGCGCGGTCAGGTCGTAGCGCAGCGACAACCACTGCTCGTCGTCGTCCTGGAAGGAGAAAACGCCCTCGTTCGGGCGGTCCTGGTCGGGCAGGAATTTGCCCAGCGCGTCGGTGTATTCGATCATCGGCTGGTCGGCCGGCTCGAAACCGTAGAGTTCGTAGACGGCGCGGATCTTCGCCATCATCGTTTCCACGGCGCGGATATCATCCGGAAAGCGGTCGGCAAACCCGCGCGGCAGGCGCGCCTTCGTCTTTTCCGAGCTGGTCATGGTCGTTCGCTTTGTGCTGAGGGTCGTTCGCGGCGCCTGCGTCCTAGCGGATGGCGCCGGGTGCGGCAAGGGTTTGGGCTCGGGCGTTTTCCCTCCCCCTTGAGGGGAGGGTGGCCGCGAAGCGGCCGGGTGGGGTCGTCGCGGCCAATCGCCGACCTTTCTTTGCGTCTCTTTGCGTCGGAGCACTGCCGCTGTGACCCCACCCCCGGCCTGCGGCCGGACCCTCCCCTCAAGGGGGAGGGGAAGTCGGCGCACTTCCCCGCCGCCACGCTGCGAAAATCGCCCTGGCCATTGAGGAGTCGGGAAGACGGGCGGCCGTTCGATCGCCAATCTGGGTATAAACATGCGACCTTGCGGCCGCCCGTCCGGCGCATGCTTTTGCCATCCCGTTCCGCTACGCAAACCATCGCCTTACGGCTTGCACCTGCGATGTCGTTTCGTACTGGCAGACATACTCCAGGTTGTGTATGTGGGAACTCTTGGGACAGCCCCCGGCCTTCGCGGCCACGCTAGCCGCTATCTCCAGGACGCCGGTCCCTCCCCGCAAATCACCGTCATGACCGGCGTTCCCGCGGAAGGAACTGGAGGGATTATGGGTGAGATCGCAGGGGCAGGGGACAAAAAGCCTGAGAAATCCTGCGCCGGTATACCTCCCGATATCGGAGAGCTAGCCATTTCAATGGCTTGGCAGGGATGGGGGCAAAACAAAAAAATAAAATCGACAAAAAGACGCTTTTCCGGTCCCCCTTCTGCGAGCTTTTTCGCGGACATCCGGCGCCCGCGGACCTTGTCCGCCTCGCGTCCCAACCCGCCCGGGCAATAACACTGGCGTTTTGTCTGTTAACCATTGCGGCGGAAATGCCGCGATCAATCCGCAGCGCCGCCACAAACCAGCCCCGATTTCGCGCCGGATACGAAACTATACCGAAACACGACCGCAGGTCGCGCGGCATGGACCGGATACCGGCCCATGGCAAAACGCGGCGCAATCGTTGAACCGAAAGTCAGGACCATGACCGCCCTCGTCAGAAACATCCCGGAAGCACCGAAGAACCGCAAGGTTTTGCCGGAGCGTGCCGTCGCGGTGGCCGACAAGCGGAATTTCGGCTTCGGCATCGAAGCCGAGCGTGCGCACGCAAGCGGCGAACTCGGCGGCGCGGCGCTGACCATCCTGCTGGTGCTTTATCCGGCCGTCGCGTCGGTCGCGGTGGTCCTGGCGTCCTTCATGCTCTCCGGCGCCGCCGGAGCGGCCTGAGGCAGATCGTCCTTATCCCCGGGCCACGCTGCCCACCCCTGTTGCTTTTTGGCGGCCGCGCCTCGACAAGAGGCGGATGACTTCAACAATGGCGCTTGAGGGGGCGGCATGATCGAGACGGTCGGGGGAAAAAAACTGCTGTTCGCCATGGCGGCGGATGCGGAATACGGTCCGCATCTGAAACGCCTGTTCACGCCGCTGATGACCGGCGTCGGCCCGGTCGAGGCCGCACTCGCCATGGGCGTGGCGCTGGCCAGGCTGGAGGCGGCGGGAACGCTGCCCGACCTCGTGGTCTCGCTGGGCTCGGCCGGCAGCCGCTCGCTGGAGCAGACCGAGATCTACCAGGCGGTGTCGGTGACCTATCGCGACATGGACGCCTCGCCGCTGGGGTTTGAAAAGGGCACGACGCCCTTCCTCGACCTGCCGGCGACGGTGTCGCTGCCGCACAGGATTCCCGGCATCCGCGAGGCGAGCCTGTCGACCGGCGGCATGATCATTTCAGGCAACGCCTATGACGCGATTGCCGAGGACATGGTCGAGATGGAGACTTTCGCCGTGCTGCGCGCCTGCCAGACCTTTTCGCTGCCGCTGGTGGCGCTGCGCGGCATTTCCGACGGCAAGGCCGAACTGCGCCATGTCGGCGACTGGACCGAATATCTGCACGTCATCGACGAGAAACTGGCCGAGGCGGTCGGGCTGCTGGAGAAGGCGATCGTGGAGGGCAGGGTCGCCCTCTAAGTCGTCAAGGCGGACCTAGCGCGGCAGGTTGCGCGAATTGCCGAACTCGATTGCCGCGATGTCGGCTCTCGGCGTGCCGCCGCCGTCGAGATAGGCGATCGAGCCCTGCCGGTGGTCGAGTTTCCAGCTGCCGCTCGGGCCGTCGTTCCAGTCGACCGCGTAGCCGTCGTCGAGCAGCCGCCATTTGCCGCTGTAGGACACGCCGTCCGGCAGCAGCATATGGGCGTCGCTGTCGTTCTGGTAGTAGATGATCGCCTGTCTGCCGCCCATGTCCAGCACGTGGGTGGTTCCGGACATGATGACGGCCAGCGTGTCTTTTTCGAGAATGGACATTTTTGTCTCCATAGTGGGAAGTTGAGGAATGGTCTCGACCTGCGCGTATTGGTCAAGTAGCTTGACAATATAGGATTGCCCAAAATGGTCAAGAGACTTGACGAAAAATCCGAAGAGCTGCCCGATCACGTCGGATGGCGGCTGTGGAATGCCAGCCGGGCATGGCAGGCGGATTTTGCCGCCGCCATGCGCGGGGCAGGGCATCCGTGGTTCACGGAGGCGCGCGCCACGCTGCTTGGGCATCTCGCGCGAAAAGGCACCCGCCAATCCGAGCTGATCGAACGCATGGCGATCAGCAAGCAGGCCGTGCAGCAACTGCTCGACGGGCTGGAAGCCGAAGGCGTGGTCGCGCGCCTGCCCGATCCGCAGGACGGCCGCGCCAAGCTGGTGTGCTACACGCAGAAAGGCCTGGCCGCGTTGCGGGACGGCGACCATATCAAGCGCGAGATCGAGCGGCGTTACATTGCGCGTCTTGGCCCGGCGCGGTTCGCGGCGCTCATGGACGCGCTGCGGGCGCTCGACGAACGCCGATCGGAATCAACCGGCGAGGACGCGGATGCATCGCATGAAGACCCGGAATCGAAGTGACAGCTTCGCGCGCCAACCCATTGCATCGACTCGCAACTTTCTCTAAACGCCCGCCATGAAAAGCACCGCATCCGACACCATCCTCATCGTCGATTTCGGCAGCCAGTTCACCCAGCTCATCGCCAGGCGGGTGCGCGAGGCGGGCGTGCATTCCGAGATCGTGCCGTTCCAGTCGGCGGAAGCGGCGTTCAGGCGCATTGGTCCGAAAGCGGTGATCCTTTCCGGCGGGCCGGCCTCGACGACGGAGGAGGGCAGCCCGCGCGCGCCGCAGATCGTGTTCGAGGCGGGCGTGCCGGTGCTCGGCATCTGCTACGGCCAGATGGCGATGTGCGTGCAGATGGGCGGCGTCGCCGAAAGCTCCAACCATCGCGAATTCGGCCGCGCCTTCGTCGAGGTCGAGAAGGAATGCCCGCTGTTCGACGGGCTGTGGGCGACGGGCCAGCGCCACCAGGTCTGGATGAGCCACGGCGACCGGGTGATCTCGCTGCCGCCGGGTTTCGAGATCTTCGGGCGGTCGGAAGGCTCGCCATTCGCCGTCTTCGGCAATGTCGAGCGCAAGATGTATGGCATCATGTTCCACCCCGAAGTGGTGCACACGCCGGACGGCGCGAAACTGCTGCGCAATTTCGTGCATGGCGTGGCCGGCATCGCCGGCGACTGGACCATGGCGGCCTATCGCGAGAAGGCCGTCGAGGCGATCCGAAAACAGGTCGGCAAGGGCAAGGTGATCTGCGCGCTGTCGGGCGGGGTGGATTCCTCGGTGGCGGCGCTGCTGATCCACGAGGCGGTCGGCGACCAGCTGACCTGCATCCTGGTCGACCACGGGCTGATGCGCAAGGACGAGGCGCAGAACGTCGTCGCCATGTTCCGCGAGCACTACAACCTGCCGCTGATCCTGGTCGACGCCGCCGACCGTTTCGTGTCCGCCTTGGAGGGCGAGGCCGATCCGGAAAAAAAGCGAAAAACCATCGGCCGGCTGTTCATAGAAGTGTTCGAGGAGGAGGCGGAGAAGCTGGGCGGCGCCGATTTCCTGGCGCAAGGCACGCTCTATCCCGACGTCATCGAGAGCGTCTCCTTCACCGGCGGGCCCTCGGTGACGATCAAGTCGCACCACAATGTCGGCGGCCTTCCCGACCGCATGAACATGAAGCTGGTCGAGCCGCTGCGCGAACTGTTCAAGGACGAGGTGAGGGCGCTGGGCAAGGAACTCGGCCTGCCCGAGCATTTCATCGGCCGCCACCCGTTCCCCGGCCCGGGGCTGGCCATCCGCTGCCCGGGCGGCGTGACCCGCGAAAAACTCGACATCCTGCGCGAGGCCGATGCGATCTATCTCGACGAGATATGCAAGGCCGGCCTCTACGACGCCATCTGGCAGGCTTTCGCCGTGCTGCTTCCCGTGCAGACGGTGGGCGTGATGGGCGACGGCCGCACCTACGAATTCGTCTGCGCGCTTCGCGCCGTGACCTCGGTCGACGGCATGACCGCCGATTTCTACCACTACGACATGGGTTTTCTGGGCGCGACGGCGACGCGCATCATCAACGAGGTGCGTGGGATAAACCGCGTGGTCTACGACGTGACCAGCAAGCCGCCCGGGACGATCGAATGGGAATGATTTTTGGCCCATCCAAACGTAACCGAATGTACGTTACGGCACACTGGCGAAGGCGAGTCAGTGTCGTGCAATCAGCGAGGAGAGGTGCCTGCCTGCTTCGGTGTCGGAAAATCCTAGATCGAGGACGCTGCTCATGTGGTCCGCGCCGGGCAGGGCGGAAAGCGAGACTTCGCAGCCCGCACGTTTCAGTTGCCACGCGAGGCCGCCGGCTTGTGTATGGAACGGTTTCGTCTCCCGCTCGCCATACAGGATCACTGAGTTCACACGGGGCTGGAAAGCATCGTCGATCGGTGAGAATTGGCGCACCTCGTCGTCCGTCAGCTGGATGAGTGGCTGCAGGAAAGATTCGCGTAACGGCCGAATATTATAGATCCCGCCGAGCAGGAGAGCGCCACGAGGCGGGCTCTCTTCGCCCTCCGTAAAAAGGAAGGTCGCCAGATGTGCCCCGGCCGAGTGGCCGCTTACTGTCAGCCGCGACGCGTTTCCGCCATACCGGGCAATGTTTTCCGCCACCCATGCCTTCGCGTCGCGAACCTGGCGCACCACGTCGGCCAGCCTGACGGAGGGCATCAGGTCGTAGTCCAGCAAGACTGCGATCGCGCCAGCGTCGACGACAGTTCTGGCAATGTATGAGAAATCGTCCTTGGAGAACATCCGCCAGTAGCCGCCATGGATGAAGATATGGACAGGCAGGCGGCCAACATTCCCATGGTCACGCCCGTCGGATGGAATGAATATATCAAGCCTCTGGCCAGGCGCCGGGCCATAAGGCAGGTCACCGATCACCTGAAGCTCGCTTCGTGTTTCGGCGCTGAGGCGCCTGTATTCGAGCACTTTTTCGTCGAAATCGGGAACGTGATCGCGTGTGCGGAACGGGTCGGTCGCCAATGCCGCGGTCCTACAGAGTCACCGCTATATATTGCGGCTCGGTGAATTCGAGTACGCCATGCTGACCGCCCTCGCGGCCAAGTCCGCTCTGCTTCATGCCGCCGAAAGGGGCCGCTGGATCCGAGACGAGGCCTCGGTTCAGCGCGACCATCCCGGCCTCGATGCGACGCGAGACCTTCAGGCCCCGCCCGATGTCCTTGGTGAAGACATAGGCTGCCAGCCCGTATTCCGTGTTGTTGGCCTTTGCGATGACCTCGTCTTCGGTGTGGAATTTCGTGATCGGCGCAACAGGCCCGAAGATTTCCTCATGCGTCATTTCGGCATCAGCCGGCACGTCGATCAGCACGGTCGGCGGATAGTAGAATCCAGTTCCTGCCGGCTTCGCGCCGCCGCATAGCGCCTTCGCTCCACGGTCGACTGCATCTCTCACCAACTCGTCGATCTTAATGACAGCCTTGGCGGTGATCATCGGGCCACATTCGGTAGCCGGATCGCTTCCCGCGCCGATTGCGAGGGCTTCCATGCGCTTTGTCAGAGCCGCGACGAAGCTGTCATAAATCCCCGACTGGACGTAGATGCGGTTGGCCGCCGTGCAGGCCTCGCCGGCGTTGCGCATCTTCGCAACCATCGCGCCCTCGATCGCCGTTTCAAGATCGGCATCGTCGAACACGATCAGCGGGGCGTTGCCGCCGAGTTCCATGGAACAGCTAAGAACGGTTTTCGCTGCTTCGGCGAGAAGCGTGCGGCCGACCCCTGTCGAGCCGGTAAAGGAGAGTTTCCGCACGCGCGGGTCAGCGAGCATCGCCGAGGTTACCGGACCTGGGGTTGAGGTGGTGATAACATTCACCACGCCGTCCGGCACTCCTGCTTCCTTGTACAGCGCGGCCAGCGCATATGCCGTGAGGGGCGTCTCTGTGGCGGGTTTCAGCACGACAGTGCAGCCCGCGGCGAGTGCCGGCGCTATCTTGCGCGTGGCCATCGCGGCTGGGAAGTTCCAAGGGGTGATCAGCACGCAGATGCCGATCGGCTGATATTCGACGACGATATGGTTGGCTCCTGCGGGCGCGCGGCCGAAGTCGCCAGCGATGCGGACCGCCTCCTCGGCGTTCCAACGGAAAAACTCCGCAGCGTAGGCGACTTCTCCCCGCGCGTCGCGCAGGGCCTTGCCGTTCTCGAGAGAGATGAGCAGCGCCAGCGCCTCAGAACGCTCGGTCATCAATTCGAAGCAGCGCCGCAGAATTTCGGAACGCTTCCGAGGCGCGGTCGCTGCCCAGCCGGGCGCGGCTTTGGCTGCGGCATCCACGGCCGCGGCCGCATCGTCAAGGTCCGCATTCGCGACATGGGTCAGGATTGCCTCGGTAGACGGGTCCACGACAGGAATGCGGTACGCGCCATGGCCTTCCAGCCATTCTCCGCCGATAAAAAGTCCTTTCGAGCAGGTTTCGAGGTCCAGTCCCGTGGTATCCAGGGCGGTGGTGCGGGCGGCGACATTCATCGAAATCATCCTCTTGCTGCGTCAGCGGCGGCAGACAGGTCGCCGTCATAGGCGGCGCGCATCAGTCGCTTCATGGCATCGAGATCGAGCGCGCGCGGGTTGTTCTTGATCAGGCGCTCGATGCCGACCGCCTGTTCGGCTGTCCAGTCGAGCTTGTCTTCCGGGAGACCCAGCTTGGCCAACGTCGGCGTGATTCCGATCGCCGCGAAAAGGCGAATGATCTCGGCGATTGCGGCGTCGGCCTTTTCGTCCGGCGATCCTCCGCCCGTCGAAAGGTTCAGCGCATCCGCGATCTCCGCCATTTCTGCAAGCGACGCCGGGCGGTTGTAGGTCATGACGTAGGGCAGCATGGTCGCCACGCCCAAACCATGCGGTGTATTGGTCAGGGCGCCAACGGGGTATTGAATGGCATGTGCCGCTGCCGTGCCTGCCGTTCCGAAGGCGCAGCCCGCTGCGAGCGCGCCCATCATGACGTCTGCCCGTGCAGCCTCGTCGGTTCCGTCCGTGTAGGCTCGAACGAGACTTCGGCCGAGCAACCTGATCGCGAGCAGCGCGAAGTGGTCGCTGAGCACGCTCTTGCCAATAAACACGTGCTTCTGCGCGAGCTGCGGGTCTGTGCCGCGACGCGCGGCGGTAAAGGCTTCGATGGCGTGGGTCAACGCATCGGCGCCAGCAATCGCCGTCAGGAACGGAGGACACGTGATGGTGAGATCCGGGTCGCAGATGGCCGCCGCAGGGATGAGGTATGGGCTGGAAATGCCGACCTTGAGCGTGCGGCTGGCGTCGGAGATAACCGCGACCGGGGTCGCTTCAGAGCCCGTTCCGGCTGTGGTCGGCACAGCGATCACTGGAAGTGTTGGACCGGGGACCTTGAATTCCCCGTAGTAGTCGCGCAACGCCCCGCCGTGTGTCAGCAAAAGCGAGGCGCATTTGGCCATGTCCAGGCAGCTTCCGCCGCCGATGCCAACCACAACGTCTGGACCGAAGGAGCGGGCCTCCTCTGCGCAGAGCCCGACGCTATCGTATGGCACGTCGGGTTCAACGCGGTCATGGACGTATGTCTGGAGGCCGGATGCCTTCAGGGCGTCGACGATCTTGGCGAAGGCAGGTGTCGATGCGAACCGTGCATCCGTGCAAATCAGGGCGCGCGCGCCGAGCCGCGCTGCGACGACACCGGTGGTGGTTGAAAGCCCTTTGCCGAACAGAATTTCTTTGGGAGGCCGCAGTGCCGCAAACATGCTCAAAAGAGTCTCCGATATGAAATCTTATAGGATATATGATTGACGCAGCCGAAGCATCGCGATAGGATTCCGGTATGTCAAGAGGCAAACATGATCAGCCAGCTTTCGTCTGACCTCCTCGATGAGTCCGGTACAGTGGGCGGGTTCAAGGCTATCAACAGGCATCACGGCCTTGCTGAAGAGGCTTATGAGGCGATCTTCGCCCAACTCATGGCCTTGAGGATTGCGCCGGGCTCCCGCATCACCGTCGACAATCTGGCGCGTGAACTGAATGTGTCGCAGACGCCGATCCGCGAGGCCCTCGGCCGCCTCGAGGGTGAAGGATTGGTGATCAAGACGCATCTGATCGGCTACAGCGCGGCGCCGCAGATTTCACGCCGCCGTTTCGATGAACTCTATGATCTTCGTCTTTTGCTGGAGCCAGAAGCCGCAGCGCGGTCGGCACGACGTTTGGATGAGAGGAGGCTTGCTGAATTAAAGGAAGTCGCGGGCGTTATGTCTCGGGGTCACGGGGGCGACGAGCGTGTTCGGTACTCGTCCTTCGCCCGCCTGGATGCGATCTTCCACGACCGGATACTGGAATTTGCGGGTAACGACCTGATACGTCAAACTCTGGCACACCAGCACACGCATTTTCACATATTCCGTCTCATGTTCCATTCTCGCGTCACCGAGGAAGCGCTCGATGAACACCAGGCATTGCTCGTGGCATTTGCGGCGGGAGACGGTAAGGCGGCCGAGCGTGCGATGCGCGAACACATAGAACGCTCGCGCGACCGGCTGTTGCCCGCATTTGAATAAGTGCTGACGCCGCTGCCTGCTTGATTGAATACCGGGGATTGGATGTTGAACCCTGGAATCTGCCCTGTAGCACCCAAACGGAGGAATAAATGAACGGCAAAAAGATATTGATGCTCACTGGCGAGTTTACCGAGGAGTACGAGATCTTCGTATTCCAGCAGGGGATGGAGGCGGTCGGACATACAGTCCATGTCATCTGCCCGGACAAGAAGGCGGGAGACAAAATCCAGACCTCTCTGCACGACTTCGAGGGGCACCAGACCTACATTGAGCGCTACGGACACCTGGCCGACATCAACAAAACATTCTCCGAGGTAAAGCCGGAAGAATACGACGCCGTCTATTGCGCCGGCGGTCGCGGCCCGGAATATATCCGCACCGACAAGCGCATCCAGGCGATCGTCAAGCACTTTCACGACGCGGAAAAGCCGATCTTCACGATTTGCCACGGAGTGCAGATCCTTGTCGCGGTTGACGGCGTCGTGCGCGGTAAAAAGGTAGCCGCGCTCGGCGCTTGCGAACCTGAGGTAAAGCTCGCCGGCGGCACCTATATCGACGTCAAGCCTACCGAGGCTTATGTCGACGGCACCATGGTCTCGGCCAAGGGCTGGACGGGTCTCGCCGCCTTTATGCGCGAGTGTCTCAAAGTGCTGGGCACGGAGATTCGACATGGCGCAACGGTTGGCAGTGTTAAAAAAGCCGCTGCCTGATATCAGCGGCCTCGCTGGACCCGCTACCGTCCTTCGGGAGGGTAGCGGGTCCACGCAGCAATTAGATCGTCAACGATCCGACCCGAGTTAAAATTGGATAGGATAGGTGGCTGCACGCTTGGCTATCACCATCCCGGCGTGGGTGTTGCCCGAAACGATCCTCGGCGTCACCAGGCGTTAGTAATTGTAAGGCCGCCGACGCCGCGTACGGCGAGCCTGGGACCAGCCACCGCCATCCTGTCATTCCGATCCCATCTTCCCGGATACATCCCAGGTGGAAATCGTGGTGGCAAACATGTCGCCGAGCCAGCGCGAACAGACGAAGAAACAGTGCCCCCCCGGTCCTGCCAATTCGTCGGGCTTCGGCCCGAATCTATCGCGCTCTGCGCCTTGGGTTTAGACGGCAAGCCGTTTAGTTCATCGATTTGCTGAGTTGTCATAGACGTCCTGTTTGGCAAAAGTCCGGCGTCTGAGTTGCGGATGCAGGACTTTCTCGTTTCGAGATCAGCTCGGTTGTTGCCTGCCGGCAAGCCGTATCTTCAGTCGAAAAAGCCGGCGTCCTCTTCCTTGAGATATTTCTTCGCGCCTTCGGCATCGATATCGACGCCAAGTCCCGGCGCTTCGAGAAGATCGACCATACTGTCTTGGACGATCTGCCCTTTCGGCAGACCTATGACGATGTCGTTCCACCACGGATCAGAGGCGCTGGGATATTCGAAGGCGATGTAGTTGGCGGGCAGGGTGGCGCACACATTGATCAGCGCGCCGAGGCCGAGCAGGCCGTTGGCTGTTCCGTGCGGCGCCATCATGATCGAGTGCATATAGGCATGCTCGGCCACCCATTTCAGCTCGGCGATGCCGCCAATGTCCGCCGGGTCGGGACCGATGACACGCACGGCCTGCGTCTCGATCAGTTCCTTGAAGTTATGCCGCAGATAGATCTGCTCGCCGGTGTGGATCGGCGTCGAGGTCGACATCGTGAGCTCGCGATAGGCCTGCGGATTGACCCACGGCACGTAGTCGCCGGTCAGCATGTCCTCCAGCCACATCAGATTGTACTTTTCCATGGCTTTGGCGAAGCGGATGGCGTCCGGCAGGAACCAGCCGGGGCCGCAGTCGAGCGCCAGCGAAACCTTGTCGCCGAGCACCTCCTTCATGGCGATGACGCAGTCGATCATATGCGCCATGCCGCGCTCGCTGATCTGACCCTGGTCCATGGCGCCGTGATAGCCGGCGGCCTTCTGGCGCACCCCGTAGTGGAAATCGTCGATCGTGTCCTTCATGTTCGAATGGAAGCTGATGCCCTGCTTCACCATGAAGAAGTTTTCGGGCAGCTCCATCATCCATTTGACGTCGGCGGCGTAATCCTCGGGCTGGTCGCCGGTGCGCTTCCTGCGGATCGAGCCGTTATAGACCCGCACCTTGTCGCGCACCTTGCCGCCGAGCAGCTTGTAGACCGGCACGCCGGCCGCCTTGCCGGCGATGTCCCAGAGCGCATGCTCGATGACGCTGACCGCCGCGCCATAGGGCTTGAACGAGCCGCGCTGCCGGATCTTCAGCATGACGCGCTCGACGTCGGTCGGGTCCTCGCCGATCAGCGCATCGCGGAAATGCAGGACGAAGGGTTTTAGATAAGGCTTCGTCCACTCCACCTCGCCCAGGCCATATATGCCTTCGTCGGTCCCGATGCGGACGATCGGATGTTTACCGATGACAGCGCAGCGCAGGTCGGTGATTTTCATGGTCGCCCCTACTTCACCGACGAGAAGCCGGTCGGCGCCAGCAATTGATTGCTGATGTTGGCGACGATCTGTCCGTCGCGTTCCGATTCATCGCGCACCCTGAGCCAAACCGGGTCGGTAGCGAAAGCCGTCCATTTCGTCTCGCGCTCGGCCAGGGATTCCCAGGCGAGGAGGTATGTGAGGTGCTGGTTGCTTTCGCCCACCAAAGTCGTGAAGAACCCAGCCTGGCGGATGCCATGCTTGTCCCACAGGCTAAGCGTATGGTCGTTGAACCGCTTGAGCAGCGCTGGCAACCGGCCGGGCAGGCACTCGTAGATTCTAAGCTCGTAGATCATGGTTCTTTCCGAAATTGTTGTGCGTTTATCATTCCGATGGCACGGCCCTGGTCAGCTCCAGGCCCGATCCCAGGAAAATTCGTCGTCCCACCGGTCGGTCGGCTGCCAGATACCTTTCACGCCTTCCTGGAGGTGCTTGACGATAACGTCATCAACCACATCGTCGATGCCGAGGCCAGGCTTGTCCGGCACGGTGATGAACCCGTCCTTGACCAGTGGTTTGGGCAGGCCGGTGACGATATCGTCCCACCAGTCCACCTCGACGCTGTGATATTCGAGCGCCATGAAGTTTTCCGTCGCCACCGCGACATGCGCGGCGGCCATCGCCGCGATCGGGCTCTCCGCCATGTGGATGGCCATGGCGACACCCCGATCCTGAGCAGCATCGCCGATCTTCTTGGTTTCGAGGATGCCGCCGGTGGTGAGCAGGTCCGGATGGATGACCGAGATACCGGCGTCGAGCAGCGGCTCGAAGGCTTCCTTCAGATAGATATCTTCGCCCGTGCAGATCGGCACCGACGTCGCCTGCTGCAATTGCCGGTACTGATCGGTGTACCGCCAGGGGATCACGTCCTCGAGCCAGGCCGGTGCGTATTTCTCGATCCGCCGGGCGAGGCGGATGCCGTCTTGCAGCGAGATGTGGCCGACATGGTCTATCGCGAGCGGGATCTCGTAGCCGATGACCTCACGGACCTCGTGGATGTATTGCTCGAGCAGGTCGATGCCTTTCTCGGTGAAATGCAGGCCGGTGAACGGATGCATCACGTTCTGTGCGTCGTAAGCGAGATTGCGGGTCTTGCGCTCTTCGAGCGAGCGGCCGCTGCTACGAGGATTGCCGCGAAGCCCGTCGAGCACGCCGGCGGGTCCGGCCACCGCACCCGGTATGTGGGCGATCTGCATCAGGCCGAGATCCATTTTCAGGAAAGTAAAGCCGAGATCCATCCGCGCCTTGAGCCGCTTGCCGGTTTCGGTGCCGCTGGGTTTCTCCGCGTCGGTGTCGCAATAGACACGTACATGATCGCGGAACCGCCCCCCCAGCATCTGGTAGATCGGCACGCCATAGGCCTTGCCGGCAAGGTCCCAGAGCGCGATCTCGACCGCCGATACGCCGCCGCCCTGCCGTCCATGGCCGCCGAACTGCTTGATGCGGCGGAACAGCCGGTCGACGTCGCAGGGATTTTCGCCCAAGAGCCGGCTCTTGAGCATCAGCGCATAGGAGGCACTTGCGCCGTCACGCACTTCGCCCAGGCCAACAATGCCCTGATTGGTGTAGATCTTGACGAGCGCCGAGGTGAACGGCGCGCCGACGATCTCGGCGACACGCAGATCGGTGATGCGCAGGTCGCCTGGCCGCGAGCTGGTGCGGACATTGTTCTCGATCATCTCGGCGGGCGTGCTGCGGCTTGTCATTTTGCACTCGTCTCCTGGGATTAGCCGCTTAGCCGGCCTAAGCGCTGGCAAACTGCACCTACTCGACCTGGTTTGCCTCCAGGTAGTCCCGGTTCATTGCGATACCGAGCCCTGGCTTCCGGTTGAGCTTGAGGCTACCGTTCGAATTGTCGAGCGGCGTGTCGATGAGCACGTCATATTTGTGGAGGTTCCACTCGGATGTCTCGAGCTTGTAGAAGTTCGGCACGGTCATCATCACCTGCGCTCCGGCGACGACATTGATCGGACCGGCCGCGTCATGGGGAGAGACCGGAATGTAATACGCCTCGCACAGGGCCGATATCTTCTTGAGCTCGGTGATGCCGCCGGTCCAGGTAACGTCCGGCATGATGTAGTCGGCCAGCTTGTTCTCGAGAATCGGCACGAAATCCCATTTGGTGTGTCCGCGCTCGCCCCAGGAGATCGGGGCGTTGACCTTGTCGCGAACCTGCTTGAGCGCATTGAAACTCTCGGGCGGAACAGGTTCCTCGAACCAGTCGATCTGACCTGCATCCTCAAGCGTACGGCAGAGCCGGATCGCGGTCGGGACGTCGAACCGGCCGTGCGCATCGATGAGGATTTCGATGTCGGGGCCCGCTGTCTCGCGGATGAGCGCGGTGAGTTCGGCGGCCTCGCGCTCGTCCTTGCGCGTCATGGACCCGTCGAGATAGCCGTCGCGCTGCTCGCGGGCCTGGCCATCCACATGTGGGCCCTGTTGTGGAAAGGGGTCGAATTTGAGCGCGGTGTGTCCGGACTTCACGATGTCCGTGATCTCGGCGATCACGCCCTCTCTGCTGGTGAACTTGCGCTGGTCGGGATGCGTGTAGAGCGCGATTTCATCCCGCACAGGGCCTCCCAGAAGCTCGTAGATGGGCTTGTCAAGGCTCTTGCCCCGGATGTCCCATAAGGCGATGTCGATCGCGCTCACGCATTCTACCGCGGCGCCGCGGCTGCCCATATAGGTGAAGCCGCGAAACAGCTTGTGCCAGAGTTGCTCAATACGCGCCGGGTCTTCGCCGATCAGCATCGAGCCGATCTGCCGAAGCATCGCGGTCAGACCGCGATTTGCGATCTTTGTCGTGGTTGTAATCTCGCCCCAACCGATGATCCCCTCGTCGGTGTTGACCTCGACGAACAGGAACTCACCCCAGTACGAGGCGGTCGACTTTATCAGCCAGGGTCGGACGTTCGTTATCTTCATTTTTGATCTGCTCTCTCCATACAGAGGTGGAATTCGCGCCGCAGCCGGACCGGCGGCAGCCTAGCTGGCGCGTGCGGCATTGGCTGCGCGCATCTGCTCGAGGATGTGCCTGCCCGAGCCCTCAACATGGCGGGCGACAAGTTCGGCAGCCTTGTCTGCTTCGCCCGCCTTGATGAGATCGATCAGTTCGCGATGATCGCGCAGCACCTGAGCGCGCCGGGACAGCGTAAAATTGAAGCGGCGACTCACGGCGCGGAGCACCTCACGATGCTTCCACCAGAGCTCTGCCGCATGACGGTTGTAATGGCGCTGATACATGATGGTGTGGAACGCCGTATCGAGCTCACTATGCCGAAACTGGTCGGCAAAGTTGTTCTCCTCGATAAGGCTTTGAATGCGTTCGAGTTCAACGATGTCCTCGTGCGTCGCCATGCTGGAGACGAACCAACGGGTAAGCGCCGGTTCGATGAGAACGCCAATCTCATAGATGTCGCGCACGAAATCCTGATCGATCGGCCGGACGCGCGCGCCACGGTTGGGTGTGAAGATGACGAAGCCCTCGCCCCTGAGCAGTTGCAGCGCTTCGCGGATCGGATTGGTGGAGGTGCCATGCCGCTCGGCCAGGTCAGCGACGACCAGACGTTCGTTCGCCCTGAGACGCCCTTCGATGATGTCGTCCCGGATGAGCTCATAAACGGATGCCCCTTCGGTAGAGGCGCCAGTCGCGTCGATGCCCATCGGCGGCCTGGCCTTGAAATCCATCATCGCCCACTGACCCTCATAATCGTTCTATCCTTCTGACATTGTCTTCGGTTTGCGTCAAATAATGTATGATCTAAAAAGATTGACACGCAATCCTTCTTCTGGGACGGTGGCCAGCTATCCGAGGGCACACAAAAACAAGCAGCCCGTCCCTACGGTCAGAAGCCAAACGCCCGCCGCCATCGAGGCAGCGGAGAAGAATTGGGAGGATTCCTATGACACGCTTGAAATTCGGCGGTGCCCTGGTGCGCGGCGGTATCGCCCCCGCCCTTATCGCGTCGCTGCTGTCGACTTCGGCACTCGGTGCGCCCGTCGATCTGAGTAAATGGTCGCCGGAATACGTGCGCTCCATTGCGGGCACGGAGGAATTCGATACGGCGCAGGCCTGCAGCAAGGTCACCCCGCTCGACTACAAGGGGCGCCTGACGTTCTGGTATCAAGGCGTGTTCGAGGGCGACCCCGACTTGCTGCGCCAGTACTACAAGGATTTCTTCGAATCCTTCCGCAAGACCTATCCGAACATCCAGCTTGAGGATCAGGCTCTCACCTACAACGACCTGCTCGACAAGTTCCGCACCGCGCTCCTTGGCAATGCCGCGCCGATGGCGGTCCGCCTGCAAATCCTGGGAGGAACCGAATTCGCTTCCAAGGGCTATCTGGAGCCGCTCAAGCCCGAAGACGTCGGCTGGTCGACCGACGACTTCTGGCCCGGCGCCATGAAAGCCGTGACCTGGGATGGAGTGGGCTACGGTATTCCTACCAACAATGAGACCATGGCCCTGATCTGGAACGCCGATATCTTCAAGCGTGCAGGTCTCGATCCGGACAAGGCGCCGGCAACCTGGGACGATGTCGTCGCTTATTCCAAGCAGATCCACGACAAGCTCGGCATCGCCGGCTACGGCCTCGTCGCCCGCAAGAACGCCGGCAACACGCCCTACCGCTTCATGCCCCAGCTATGGGGTTTCGGCGGCGGAGTCTTCGACGAAGCCGATCCGGCCCCGAACTATGGCGAGATCAGGCTGAACAGCGAAGCCAGCAAACGAGCCCTGCAGGCGTCGTATGACATGTATGTTCGCGACAAGTCGGTCCCCGTTTCAGCCCTCACCAACCAGCAGGCGGACAACCAGCCTCTGTTCGTCGCCGGCCAGTTGGGCATGATGATCTCGCACCCGTCCGACTACAACGTCATGCTCGACCTGCAGAAGAAAGCCACGGGCGCCGACAAGGAAAAGGCGCAGACCGTCATCGACAACATGCGTTACGGCCTGATCCCGACCGGTCCGGACGGCAAGCGCGCGGTCGTCTTCGGCGGCTCCAACATCCACATCCTCAAGCCCGAATATGTCGAGGGCGGCAAGGTGGACGAGCCGGCCGCCAAGGCCATCATCTGCTTCTGGACGAGCCCCGAATGGTCGCTGAAGATGGCTTATGCCGGCTCCAACCCGGGCAATCTCAACGGCTTCAAGACCAAGTGGATGAAGGAACGCCTCGACAATATCAAGTTCCTCGATGTCACCACGTCGATGCTGCCGTACGGCATCCCGTTCCCGGCCCTGCCGCAAGCTCCCGAGATCATGAACATCATTGTTCCGGACATGCTGCAGAACGCCTTGACCGGCGCCATGACCGTCGACCAGGCGGCCGACGACGCGGCCGCCAAGGTGAAGGAGTTGATGGGCGGGCTCTAGCCGCCTCTCCAGACCCCGGCCGGCAGCCCCACGCTGCCGGCCAATTCGCACCACGACAAGGGCTCGCCCACGATGACCATGGTGACAGGGGAGGCTGGCAGGGCCAGCAAGCCGCGCGCGACGCGTTCCGACCTGCTCCGGCAGATATGGATCAGTCGGGCCGACTATCTTTACGTGATGCCGGCCATCGTGGTGATGCTCGTCGTCATCGCCTATCCGATCTACTACACGATCGACCTGTCCTTCTTCAAAACGCCGCCCGGGCTGCAACTGAAGGACAAGAGTTTCATCGGACTGGAAAACTACACGACCATCCTCACCAGCGCCGTGTTCTGGCGCGTCACGCTTAACACGGTGATCTGGACGCTCAGTTCCACCTTAATCGCCTTCGTTCTGGGTTTTGCCCTGGCGCTTGCGCTGCATCGCGACTTCCTAGGGCGCGCCATGTTGCGCGCCATCTTCATCGTCCCCTGGGTGATCAGCGCGGTAGCCGCCTCCTACATCTGGAAGTGGATATATCACTCCGATTTCGGCATCATCGGAGTGGTGCTCGTGCAACTGGGGATCGTCGACCGGCCACCGAATTTCATCGACAGCGTCAGCACGGTCCTGGCTTCGCTTATCGTCGTCAACATCTGGCGCGAGTTTCCCTTCGCCATGATCATGATGATGGCGGGGCTGCAAACCGTTCCCGAACAGCTTCTGCGTGCAGCGCAAGTCGATGGCGCCTCGGCATGGCAGCGCTTCTGGCACGTCACCTTTCCGCATCTGCGCGGAGTGTCCACGGTTACGATCCTGCTGCTCGCGGTAGCGAATTTCAACTCCTTCATCATTCCCTGGATCATGACAGGCGGCGGTCCCTCGAATGCCTCCCACATCTGGATCACGCACATCTACGAGCTCGCCTTCGGGCGCCAGCGCTGGGGGGTGGCGTCCGCCTACTCCGTGCTGCTGTTCATCATCCTGATGACGCTGGGCTATTTCTACGTGCGCGCGCTCAGCCAGGGCGAGAGAAAGGAGCCGGGGGCATGAGTTTGCCGGCTGGAGGCTCGACGCCCCGTCGCAGGCGGATCGATGGCTGGCGCTGGATCGGCCGATTCTTCCTGCTGTTCATGCTGCTCTACACCGCGGTGCCGATGGCATGGATGTTGCTGACGTCCATCAAGTCGCAGTTTGCGGCCATGACGTATCCGCCCGAGTGGTGGCCTAGCGAACCAACACTGGCGAGCTACAAGAACCTGCTCGATCCCCAGAACAGTGTCGGCAAGGACTTCCTGCAGTTCTTCTGGAACAGTCTGATCGTTTCCACGCTGACGACGATCCTTTCCGTACTGGTTGCGGTGCCGGCGGCGTACGCATTTTCGCGCTTCAGCTTTCCGGGACGAAAGTTCCTGTTCTTCTCGGTGCTGCTGCGCAACATGTTCCCGGCGGTGATCTTCCTTGTCCCGCTCTTCATCCTGATGCGCTGGCTGGGCCTGGTGAACACGCACGGTTCGCTGGTGCTCACCTACATGACCTTCGGCCTGCCGCTCGCCATCTGGCTGCTCAAGGGATTCTACGACAACATTCCGATACAACTCGAGCAGGCCGCGCGCATCGACGGTGCGACGCGGCTGCAGGCCTTCATCCTGATCGTGATGCCGCTTTCGGTGCCGGGGATCATTGCCACGGCGATCTATTCGTTCATCGGCGCGTGGAACGAATACATCTACGCCTACACGTTTATCTCAAGGAACGACCAACTGACCCTGCCGGTCGGCGTCCAGCGATTCTTTTCGGAAAACACGACCGATTTTCCGGGGCTGATGGCCGCGAGCTTCATGATGAGCGTGCCGGTCGTGGTGCTGTTTCTCGTCCTTCAGAAGTACTTCGTCCGCGCGCTGACGGAAGGCGCAGTGAAACATTAGGAACCTGACCTCATGGCCCACGTGATCCTCAAAGATCTCGTCAAGACCTATGGCGCAGTCTATGCCGTCAGGGACGTATCGCTGACCGTAAACGACGGTGAGTTCGTCGCCCTCGTCGGACCGTCCGGGTGCGGCAAGACCACGACCCTCAACCTCGTGGCCGGGCTCATTCCTATCACCAGCGGCGACATCGTGATCGGCGATCGCGTGGTCAACGACCTCGATCCGAAGGACCGTGACATCGCGATGGTGTTCCAGAACTACGCGCTCTACCCCAACAAGACGGTCTACAAGAACCTCGCCTTCCCCTTGCAGATGCGCAAGATGTCGTCGTCCGAGATCGACCAGAAGGTGCGTGACGCCGCGCGCATGCTGGACATCACGCACCTTCTCGAACGCCTCCCTCGGGAGCTGTCGGGCGGCCAGCAGCAGCGTGTCGCACTGGGCCGTGCGCTGGTCCGCGATCCCGCAGTGTTCCTGATGGACGAGCCGCTGTCCAACCTCGACGCCAAGCTGCGCGTGCAGATGCGATCCGAGATCAAGCGGTTCCATCAGGATTTCGACGCGACCATCATCTACGTAACCCACGATCAACTCGAGGCCGTCACGATGGCAGACAAGATGGCTGTGATGAATGGCGGCTACCTGCAGCAGTACGACACGCCCGCGCAGGTCTTCGCCAATCCGGTGAACCTGTTCGTGGCCAGCTTCATAGGCAGCCCTGCCATGAGCCTCATCCCGCTCGAAGCGGGTACTGTCGACGGTCGAGTGGTCCTCGGCAGTGCGGAGGGATGGACTCTTACGCTTGCCGACCAGAACGCGCGAAAAGTCGGGAACGCAAAGTCCAGAAAAGTCGTGCTGGGCGCGCGTCACTCGACGATCCGGCTACACAAATCGCAAGTCGATGGAAGCGTGCCGGCGAAAGTCTACACGGTCGAGCCGACGGGTGACGTGACCTTCGTGCAGGTCTTCCTGTCCGGAGCCGTCGTCAACATCAGCCTGCCGCCGACGTTCGACGTCAGCCCCGACGAAGAGGTGTGGCTCGAATTCGACCAGGATCGCGTGCATCTCTTCGACGGCGAAACCGAATTGGCCCTGCAAAATTGATGACATTGCCGAAACTCAAGATCACAGCCATCAAGCCCTATCCGGTCTGGGTCGGTATCCGCAACCAACTGATAGTCAAAGTCGAAACCGATCAGGGGGTCTTCGGCTGGGGCGAAAGCGGACTGTCGTCCCGCGAGAAGGCGGTGGTCGGCGCCATCGAGCATTACCGCGAATTTCTCATCGGCCAGGACGCGATGCAGACCGGCCGCATTTGGCAGGAGATGTATCGCAGCCAGTATTTCGAAGGCGGCCGCGTCCTGCAAGCCGCGATCTCGGCGATCGACATCGCCCTGCATGACATCAAGGGCAAAGCGCTGGGAGTACCGGTGTATGATTTGCTCGGCGGCAAGCAGCGCGATCTCATTCCGACGTTCGCGACCACACGTTCGGAAGCATCGAGCGAGGAAGTCATCGAGCAGGTGCTCGAACTCAAGGCCCAGGGATGGGAAGCTATCCGCCTCATCCCGGCAGGCCAGCGATCGGAGAAAATCTACGAGCCGCGCGAGAGTATCGCCGAGACCGCCAAATGGACGGTCAAGTGCCGTGAGGCGCTGGGGGACGAGGTCGTTCTTGGCATCGACTTCCACCATCGCCTGAGCGTGGCCGAGGCCGCCAGCTACTGCCAGAAGATGCCGCGCGGGACTCTCGACTTCCTCGAGGAGCCCATTCGCGATGAAACGCCCGGCGCCTACGAGGCATTGCGAAAGCTGACCGACGTCCCGTTCGCGATCGGCGAGGAGTTCTCCTCCAAATGGCAGTTCCTGCCATTCATCGAGGGGGATCTGACGCAGTTCAATCGCATCGACATCTGCAATGTCGGCGGCCTGACCGAGGCGATGAAGGTCGCCGCCTGGACCGAAGCCCACTACATCGACATGATGCCCCACAACCCGCTTGGCCCCATTTGTACCGCGGCGACGGTGCATTTTGCGGCCGCAGTTCCGAACTTTGCGTGGCTCGAGACACGCGCATCGCCGGGCGAGTTGTATCACGGCTTCGACAACCCCGAACTCTTCCCCGGACTGCTCGCGCTTGAAGGGGCTCACTATCGCGTCAGCGACAAGCCAGGTCTCGGCGTCGACGTCGATGAGGCCCTTGTCGCGAAGCAAAGCTACAGGCAGTGGGAAGCGCCCCACCTGGTGCGCAGGGACGGTTCGGTCACGAACTGGTAGGGAGACAGTCATGGAAATAGCCAAGATCGAACGCCCCTCCAGGGACCTGGTCGAGAGGGTTCGTCAGGTCGGCGCCGCCACCGCGAGCGCGACGCTGGCGCATATGGGAATCCGCAACTGCTTCATGGAAGGCCCGGTTGCGCGCTCACCCGGCCAGGTGGTCGCCGGGCCTTGCGTGACGTTGCAGATGATGCCGAAGCGCGAGGACCTGTTCGGGGAAGGCGAATATGCCGACGTTGAAAAGCAACTGCACCGGCACGTGCTCTACCAGGTCGAAGAAGGCGACATCGTGGTTGTGGATGCCCGCGGCGACATGACCTCCGGCATCTTCGGTGACATGATGATGACCTATTTCAAGGGGCTGAAGGGCGCCGGGGTGGTGATCGACGGTTGCGTGCGCGATTGGGCCAAGGTGCAGCAGCTTGGCATCCCGATGTGGCTGAAGGGGGTCACGCCGAACTATCACGCGCAGACGGCGCTGATGCCGCTCGCGGTCAACGTGCCGGTAGCCTGCGGTGGCGTCACCGTGATTCCCGGCGACATCATTGTCGCCGACGACGACGGAGCGGTGTGCGTTCCTGTCGCTCTGGCCGAAGCGATGATCGCGAAGGCCCACAAGGATCATGGCTGGGAGGAATTCTCGCGCGAGAAGCTCCTCGCCGGTGAATCGCTGAAACGCTATTACCCGCTGCATAAGGATGCCTGGCCGGAATACGAGGCGTGGCTGGCGGAGCGTGGGTTGAAGGAGTAGCTCCGTCCGCGAGTACTCTGGTCGCGTGTCGGGTTATCTCGAGCCTTCCGACGAACGGAACGCCGGGCGCGTCGGTTTCTTCGGGCTCCTTGTTTGGTAGCGAACATCGTTATGCCAGACGCTGGCCGGTGTGGTGAAGAGGGGCACGTGCCATCGCCGGTCGCGTTCGCATACGCCTCGCATCGCGTCCGCGATAAGGGTATCCCCGACAGGGCGGCCTGGAGCACGGCAGAAAATCGCGAAACACTGACGGCTCATGGTTTGCTCGACAAATGACGCCACCGCCTTGTATACCTTGACGGCGGATATTTATCCGAAATGATGGAACAGAGAGGGAGCGCCAATGGCTGGAATTTCATTATCCCGCGTCTGGAAGCGCTTCGGCTCGGTAGACGTCATCCGTGACGTGAGCCTCGACATCGAGCCTGGAGAGTTGGTCGTTTTTCTCGGCCCATCCGGCTCCGGTAAGACGACGCTGCTGAGGATGATCGCCGGTCTCGAAAGCATCGACAAGGGCACGCTGCTGATCGACGGCGTTCGCTCGGAAGGCCTCGCGCCGGGCCGGCGCAACGTCGCGATGGTTTTCCAGAACTATGCGCTCTACCCGCACATGACCGTCGCCGAGAACATGGCGTTCGGGCTTCGGAACATTCGCGTCGCGCCGGATGTCATAGACCAACGAATCGCCGAAGCCGCGCGAATGCTGGAGATGGAAGCACTGCTCAACCGGCGGCCGTCGCAACTCTCGGGCGGCCAGCGACAGCGCGTGGCAATCGGGCGAGCAATCGTCAAGGAGCCGAAGGCCTTCCTGTTCGACGAACCGCTCTCAAATCTCGACGCGGCGCTTCGTGCGCGCACACGTGTCGAACTCGCCGAATTGCACCAGCGTTTACAGGCAACGATGATCTACGTGACTCACGATCAGGTAGAAGCAATGACGCTCGCCGACCGCATCGTGATCCTCAACAATTGCCGGATAGAGCAGGTAGGGACCCCCATTGAGGTGTATACGCGGCCCGCGTCGCGATTCGTTGCGACTTTCGTGGGTTCTCCAGCGATGAATATCCTGCCCGTCGCGGTTTCGGGCGCGGGCGATCGCCTCAATGCACGCCTCACTGACGGATCGCTCGTTGAACTCAGGGGGGCGCCGACCGATATGGATTGGCGAGAACTCGGCGTGCGTCCGGAGTCGCTGACCGTCGTCGCGAAAGGCGGTGAAACATCCGCCACGGCCACCGTTGTCGAACGGCTTGGCGAGCGCACGCTCATCTATGCGCGGCTGGCGGATGGGACGCAGGTAACGGCACAGGATCGTGGGATTACGAGCGTCGAACCGGGGAGCACTATCCAGCTGGAATTCGATACGGCCGGCTTGCATCTTTTCGCCGCCGATGGTTCCGCCTGGCACGCGTCTGAATGACCAATCCGGTCGCTTCGGCAGCAGACGTGCCGAAGCTAACCTTTGATGCCGGCCGATAGCGTGATGGCTTCCGTCACACGGCGTTGGAACAGGAGATATGCCAGCGCCACCGGCAGTCCCGCCAGAACAGCTGCCGACAATTCGCGAGCGTAGTAGACGCCGAAGGCGTCATTGACCTGGGTGATGCCGACGGTGATCGTCATCATCTCGGTGCGGGTCACCGAGAGGAATGGCCACAGGAACGCATTCCAGGTCCAGATGAAGCAGACGATCGACAGCGCGGTCGTCACGCCCCAATTCATCGGCATGTAGACCTTGAAGAGAATTGCGAATTCGGAGGCATTGTCCATGACCGCGGCCTCTCGAAAGTCCCGCGGAACCTGGTCGAAGAACTGCTTGTAGACGATGATGATCACGGGGTGGATCAGCTGCGGCAACATGATGCCGGCCCAGCTGTTCAGCAGGCCGAGGTTCGCGACCAGAACGAAATGATTGATGATGAGCGCTGAAATCGGAACCATGAAGGATGCGAGGATCAGCCACCACAGCGTCATCCGCCCTGGGAAACGCAACTGCGAGATCGCATAGCCGCACAGCATGGAAGTGACGATGCAGATAACCGTCACGCCGATGGCGACTGCCACGGAGTTGATGTACCAGGTGCCGATCTGCGTGGTGGTCAGGGCGTGGATGTAGTTTTCGAGCGTCGGCGTTTCGGGCCAGAGTTCGATGTAGGGCCGGACGACTTCGTCGTCGGGCTTGAGGGACGAAATGACGCCCCAGTAGAGCGGGAACGCCCAGAGGACGGCGGCGGCAAGCGTCAAGGCGGTGATAACTCCGCCCCAGAAATTCCAGCGACGCGCATTCGAGGCGTTCATTTCCGCCCCCCGTCTGCGAGCCGCAGGAGCTGGAACTGGACGACCGAGACGACGACGACCAGCACGAAAAGCGCGACCGCCGCCGCCGCCGCGCGGCCGCCCTGGTCTTGCTGAAAGGCACGCTGGAAGACGTAATAGACGAGCACCATGTTGTCGTTGGGCCGGCCGCCGATCGAGAACAGATAAACCTGATCGAAGATTTTGAGCTGCAGGATGAGCTGGATGGTGAATACCAGCGAAGTGATCGGCCACAGCAGCGGCCAGGTGATACGCGTGAATGTGGTCCAGCGCGTTGAATTGTCGAGCGCCGCGGCCTCATAGATCTCCGGCGGTATGGCGCGCAGTCCGGCGAGAAAAAGGAGTATCGAGAAGCCGGCCGTCCACCAGATTGTGACCCAGGCGACCGCGGGCAAAAACCAGGTGCGCGATTTGAAAACCGGCACCCGCGGGATGTCCAGCCAGTCGAGAACGTGCATCGCTATGCCGAACTGGAAATTCAGCGTCCAGTCCCAGATCAGGTACACGACGGAGACCGGCAGAATGTAGGGCAGAAAGAACAGCGCCAGGACCATGGCCTGGAATCGGCCTTTCAGGCGCGACACGCCGAGCGCGATCAACAGGGCTACGATCGTGCCGGGAATAACCGTCATCAGCACGAAATAGGCGGTGTTCCAGACCGCACGGCGGAACATGGGGTCGTTGTCGAGGCGCAAATAGTTGTCGAGACCGACCCAGTTGCCGGCTCCGATCAGCGGCGCATCGGTGAACGAGATGCGCAGCATCTGCACCGTCGGATAGACGAACACCAGCAGATAGATCGCCAGGAACGGGGCGACCAGCACCAGCGCGACCAGAAATTCTGTGCGGGGGTTGCGAAGCATGGCTTCTTCTCAAATGCGGCCGGGATCACCAATCAAGGCGACCCCAGCCGCAGAGGCTTACATGCTGTTCAGTTCTTCCTTGATGGATTCAACAGCCTGGGCAGGCTCCATCTCTCCGTTGAGGGTCGGCACGAAGTAGTTGGACATGATGTCGAATATCGGCCCGGCGACACCCGCCTTCGTGGACTTGGGATCGAAGATCATGTTGGCCGTCAGGGTCGAGTAGGCGGCGTTGGGCTCCATCGCCTTATATTCGGCGGTTTCGGTGACCGGCCTGTAGGCCGGGATGTGTCCTGCTGTCGCCCAGAACAGTGAGTGCTTGTCGATCCACGAAATCACTTCCAGGACCGCAGCCCGCTTCGCCGGGTCGATTTCCTTGCCCTTGTTCTTCGGGATGGCGAAGGTATGGCTGTCGGCATAGGTGCAAGGCTTGTCGAAGATCACCGGAATCTCCACCGCTCCCCAGTCGAACAATTTGCCCTGCTTGGCGAGGTCGGTCATCGTGGGGACTTCCCAGACACCGTTGATCATCATCGCGGCCTTGCCCGACGTGAAGAGGGCCACGGTCGCGGGATAGTCGGTATAGGTCGACTGCAGCCCCGCCTTGGTCCAATCCTGCAGGACGGTCAGGGAGTTCGCCAGTTTCGAAGCGTTGTCTCCAGCGAGGAACTCGTTACCGGTGAGCAACTCCCCTCCCTGCTGGCACATCAGCGAGTAGATGGTACGATACATGAAGTTGCCGTCGGCGGTGACGCTGCCCAGCGGGAATTCTATGCCGGCATCCTTCAATTTCTGCAGTGTTGCCGTGAAGTCCGCCTTGTTGCCCAATCCCATCGGGCGGCCGTCGTCGCCGAGCACGCCTGCCTTCTTCAGAAGATCGCGATTGTAGTACAGCACGATCGGATGGGTATCGAGCGGCACGGCATACTGCTTGCCGTCGACCTTTACGGCGTCCATCGTCGCGGGAGCGAAGTCCGACTCCGACAGGCCCATTGCGCTCATGTCGGCGGCAGTGATCTCCTGGAGAATATCCTGGCTTACCGCAAGCGGGATGCGGCTTGCGTGATATGTCATGACATCCGGCGCCTCGCCGACGGCGGCCGAGGTCTGAACCTTGGCGTAGAACGGCGTGCCCCATTCCAGCGTCGTGGCGTCGATCTTGATCTTGCCTGCGTGGGCGGAATTGAAATCGGTGATAAGCTGCTTCATGCGCACACCGTCGCCGCCGCCAAGGAAATCCCACCAAAGGACTGTTTCTTCTGCCTGGGCTGCTGCGACCCACAAACCTCCCGCGGCAACCAGAGCCGCGGCCGTCATCCTGCGAAAGCTCATCTCAGTCTCCTCCCGATACGACGGTTAAACCCGCCTTAGAACACTCCCCCGATGCTACACCAAACCATGTCGCTTGCAACGGATATTGCGGTATATATCGGATATCCGGATATAAATGCCTCAGAGCGTCACGCGCACCATGGAATAGGAATGCGGCGGCAACTTCAGCGTCATGGCTCTGCCCTCAAGCTTGGCGCCGTTGCCTTTGCTGGGCGAAACGTTGTCCGGCGCTTCCCTGGTGTTGCGGGCCTCGAGGTCGTCGTGCCGGATGAGCGTGTGTTCGACCGCCTTGGCGTTGAAACCCTCAAGTGCGACGTCGGCCTCGATGGCCTCGGATCCATGCCGGTTGATGGCAAAGAAGGTTATCGTGCCGGCATTTGAATCATGCACGCCGGCGAGATCGAGCCATGGCACCTTGTCGGCCACGTCGGCGTTATAGCTCGGCACCTCGACGGCGAGCTGCAATGCGGTCCCACGACCGTGCCTGGAAGCGAGCATGAAGGGCCAGTAGATCGTCTGCCGCCAGGCACTGCCGCCCGGCTCGGTCATGATCGGCGCAATGACGTTGACGAGCTGCGCGATGCAGGCAATCCGAACCACGTCGGAACGCCGGATGAAGGTGTTGATGATGCAGCCTACCTGCAGCACGTCCTCGAAATTGTAGATGTCTTCCAGGAGCCTTGGGGCCTCGGGCCAGTCCCACGACTTCATGCGCGCCGCGTCCTGCCTGCGCTCGTGGTACCATACGTTCCATTCGTCGAACGATATCTTGACGTCGCGCTTGGAGCGGCTCTTTGCCTTCACGAAATCGATGATGCCGGAAACCGTGCCGATATATCGGTCGAGTTTCTCAGGCAGCGCCAGATACTCGGACGTGTTCTTTTCGTAATTCTCGAAGTACATGTGCAGAGAAATGTAATCGACCTGGTCGTAGGTCGCTTCCAGCACCGTCGCTTCCCACTGCGGATAGGTGGGCATGTTCGAGTGAGACGAGCCGCAGACGACCAGTTCCAGGGTGGGATCGAGCCCGCGCAACGCCTTCGCGGTCTCGTTCGCCAGATGACCATACTCGGCTGCCGATTTATGGCCGACTTGCCAAGGCCCGTCCATTTCGTTGCCGAGGCACCAAAGGCGGCAGTTCCAGGGTTCCGCGCGTCCGTTCCTGGCTCTGAGGTCGGACCAGTAGCTGCCGCCCGGGTGGTTGACGTACTCGACGAAGGCCCGCGCCTCGTCGAGGCCGCGCGAGCCGAGATTGACCGCGAGCATCATCTCGGTCCCAGCCTTTTCGGCCCAGTCGGCGAATTCGTGGATGCCGACCAGGTTCGGCTCCGTGGTTCGCCACGCAAGGTCGAGACGCCGCGGCCGATTCTCCTTTGGACCTATGCCGTCTTCCCAGTTGTAGGCGGACACGAAGTTGCCGCCTGGGTAACGGCAGATCGGCGTGTCGAGCGAGCGCACCAGGTCGATCACGTCCTTGCGCATTCCCTCGGCGTCGGCTTGCGGATGCCCCGGCTCGTAGATGCCGGTATAGATCGCTCGACCGAGATGCTCCAGGAACGAGCCGTAGAGGCGTTTGTCGATATCCGCGACGGCATAAGCCGCGTTCGCCGTGACCCGCGCCTTCATGATACCTCCCCACTGTGGATTAAATCCGCGTTTGCGGTCTATATCCGGATTTTGGGTGAGTTAAGGGCGGAGTCAGTGCGACCGTCAAGTGCTAATGCGTGCTTACGCTCTTAGCAGCCGCAGAATGATGTCTCTGCTGTGATTTCCGAAGCCGCTGCCGAAGATGTTGATGCCGCCGGGATGGCGCGCATCCTCCTTCACGCCGATCCGAATCCGGATCGAGCGGTGACGCTCTAGTTCCAGATCGGCCAGCGAGCATTTTGAGACCTCGGCGCCGTCGCGGTAGGTACCTTTGTTCGTGACGCGCCAGTGCTTGAGGTCGCCATATTGCGATCCTGCGAGCTTCCACCAGTCGGGCGTATGCTTGCCTCTCTTGTCGCCGTAGTCGGCCGGTGCGGTCCAGGTATCTATCTCGTGGCCGTTGATGGCGATCGTGATGTCAGACGGCCAATCCTTGGACGTGCCTGGCACTTCCGACGAAAGTTCCATCGCGAGTTCGAGCCCGCCGACTTCGGCGTGGGCAAGCGTCGCGTTGTTGGGAAACTGGTATTCGACGAAGCCGCGCGTGAACCACAATAGTCCGGCCCGCATGCGGCCGGGATCGAGAAAGGTGTCGGGCACGTCGAGAAGCCCGATCACCTCGTCCCTGGAGCAGAGGCCGCACGGAGCCGAAACTTCGCATCTGGTATAGAGCCCCAGCGGCATTGCCACTTCGATGGCGCTTAGATCTTGCCCGGGGTTGCGCTCCTTGAAAGCGACGACCAATTCGGAGAATGTCGAATAGCAGACCTTCTGGCTGCCCTTTCGGGCCTTCTGTGATTTTGTTTTGATCAAACCCACATCGACAAGAACTTGAATATTTGCCGAAATCGTCGATTGCGGAAGACCAAGTTCATCTGCCACCTGATTGACGTTCCGCGGCCCCCTGCGGTTCAGGAGATCGAGAATCCGCACACGAACCTCGCTCGCGAGGCTTTTCAGCAGGTCGAGCCGTTCGAGCGGATCGACAACGATAATCTCATTCGCCATAAAGCCCCGCGCATCGTCTCACGGGGTTATGTATCAGCCTGTCAGATATAAATAAAGCTGCGGTCGGTGCGTGGCGGTTGCGCTGCAAAGACGAACTTCTTTCTGCATCAATCTCCCGCAACTGGACGCTCCCTTCGCCGGCGCATGTTCCGGTGATGGCGTCGATCATACTCGATATCTGCTTCACTTGGTGTGGTCGGGAAAGCGAGACGATCGGAGAACGGCTGCAGCGCGAATCTTGCCACCATGCGCACGACCAGGCTAGTGCTCATGTCGTGGCCCAGTCGCTGGTGCGCTAAAGGCCACTGACGACATCGGCCGCGCATAAGCATAGTGCGAGTGACGTAGATGGGACATGCAACATATCCAAAAACTGTGCGGCGCGTTTATTTTGATGTGTGCCTGCGCTTTCTCAAGCAGAGTGTGGACTTAAGGCCGGAATTCCGGCGCCCATAGCCGTGACAACAACACACCAGATGCCAAGGCCCGCGAGGTGTTCGCGACAGCCGCTTCCGTGCTTTTGCTCACCCTTGCCGCGCCCGGCGCGACGCAGGCCGCGACGCTCACGGCACGCGGCAACGAGCCGGGCTGGCGAATCGAGATTTCGGACAAAGACATCGTCTTTCACGGGCAAGACGGCGAGACCTTTACGATCGAGCCGCTCCCACAATCCGTTACGGCGAACGGCGCGAAGATCCGTCCGGAAATCATAGTCTGTGCAATCAAGCCATGAATGCACATCGTTGGTTGTTGCGGGCTGTCTGATGTGCTTTCAGCCCTGAAAGATTGGTATCAAGGGCTCGGTGCATTGATGACGGAACCAAGAAATTTAGCACCCCTCTGGATCCTGGCGTTCGCTGCGCTTGTGTGGGTGCTTCAATCTGCGGCGACGGTGATCGCGCCCGTCGCCGGGGCTTTTTTTGTCGTAGCGCTCGCGTGGCCGCTGCAATCTCGCCTTCAACGATTTCTCCCGAAACTGGCGGCTTTGGCGATGGTGGTTTGCATCATAGCCTTCGCCTTCCTGGCGTTCGCATTCATCACGAGTTGGGGCTTCGGCCGCGTCGTTCGGTCGACGGTCGCGGACATTGGTCGCTTTCAATTGCTCTACGGTCAGCTTGTCGCCTGGCTCGAAGGTCATGGCGTCGAGGTAGGGGGGCTTTGGACCGAGCATTTCAACGCAGGTTCGATATTGCGGATGCTTCAGGGTGTTACCCTGCGCCTGAATACTATGTTCTCGTTCTGGGTCGTGGTGATTGTCTACGTACTGTTGGGTCTTCTGGACACGGAAACTGTCGGCAGAAACGCCCGTAAGGCCTTGAGCCCCAAGGCAGCGGCCGTCTTGATCGATGGAAGTGCGCTCACGGCCGCGAAATTGCGCCATTACATGCTGGTGAGGACTCTGATGAGCCTGGCGACCGGCCTGATGGTATGGGTGCTCGCAACCGCATTCGGCCTGCGGTTCGCAGCCGAGTGGGGCGCTATCGCCTTCGCGCTGAACTACATACCTTTCATCGGCCCGTTCGTCGCAACACTCCTGCCTACCTTGTATGCCCTGGCGCAATTCGGATCGCCGCAATCGGCCCTGCTGATTTTCGCCGGACTCAATGTCATTCAGTTCATCATCGGCAGCTACATAGAACCGCGTGTTGCCGGCTACGCGCTGGCGATCACCCCGTTCGTCGTGTTGTTTTCGGTATTCTTCTGGTCGTTCATATGGGGCGTTTTCGGCGCCTTCATAGGCGTTCCCATCACCATCGCGATCCTGACTTATTGCGCGCAATCGCCGTCGACCCGATGGGTCGCGGAGTTGCTGGGATCGCCAACATCCTCTTCCAAAGAGCAGCCGAAATAACGATTGGCAGAGCGAGTACGCGGTCGAACGAAGCGCGATGCGCCTCGCCGTTGTCGATGCGACTATGGCAAATGATAGCGAAACCGCCGAGGAGCTTTTCGTTTCCCCGCCTGAATTGACGCGAGGATTCGGCGGATAGATGTCAGCTTACTGCCGAATTGTCCCTTTCCAGTCCCCTTGCCCTCCCCGAAGTCGGTCATGAATGCCTTGATGTCGTCGCGGCCGCGCCGCGGTTCGTACCGCGAATATTTGAGCAGCATGTCGGGCGCTGGGATCTCATCGACGTCGGCAAAATTCACGTCCTTGCCCCAGAATCCTGTGAATCATTGCACGATGACGGCCACGTCGTCTTCTTCCTTGCTCATTGGAGAGTGGTCTCTTTGCTTTTTTGTGGCCTGCGGGCCTGAGCATTTCAGGTGAGTACCGGATCGCTCCGGCGGACGCCGATTTAGCTTCGATAGCGGCGCAATATGTCCAGCCCGGCGGCAAGAATCAGGACAAGACCGGTAATCATGAGGCCAACTTCAGTGCGTGCGTTCATCAGGATCAAGCCATTGGCGAGCATTCCAAGGAGCACGACGCCCAGCGCGACGCGCAGGAGCGACCCCCGGCCTCCGGAAAACGGCACGCCTCCCAGAAGCACTGCGGTCAGGACGCTCAGTTCCATGCCGACGCCCAACGTGCCTGAAGGGGCGGAGTTGATCCGGGCGATGCTCATCAATGCAGCCAGCGCCGTGGCAAGGCCCACTGCGACGTAGAGCAGGATCGTGGTGCGCTGAACCCGTATGCCCACGAGAAAGGCCGCGCGCTGGTTCACGCCAAGCGCAATCGAATGCCGTCCGATGGCGGAAAAGCGCATGATGACAACGCCCGCCGCCAAGACTGCCAGCATGATCCAGGTCAGGATCGGCAGCCCCAGCACCCGTCCGTAGCCGATATAGGTGAAGGCGTCCGGAAAGCCGAAAAGCGGGTTGGGTGACAGCCATTGTGCCATCCCGCGCATGAGCGTCAGTCCTCCGAGCGTCACGATGATCGGCGACATGGCCAGGCCGCCGATCAGGATTCCGTTCACCAGCCCGACCAGCGCGCCAACAGCCAGCGTCAGGACGATCGTTCCACCTATGCCCAGATGCGGAAAACTCAGGCCTGCCACGACGGCCGAAAGCGCCAGAAGAGAGCCGACACCAAGATCGACCTTGCCCGCCATTACCAATACGGCGGAGGGCACGGCTATTGTCATCAGTGTCGCAACCTGCACCGAAATACTGATGAGATTGTCCACTGTCAGGAAGGCAGGTGACTCGAGCGTGAAGAATAGTCCCAGGAGAAGGACCGTCAACGGCAGGGCAGCGGAGGTTGCATGGTCCAATAGGGCGGAGCGGCCGGCACCCGTGGCGTGCGTGGAAGAGGCGGGAAGGGTCATGATGACGTCTATCCTTGGATCGTTGTGAGCGAGGCTCGCGCCTGCTCGCTCTCAAGCGTGTGAGAGTAGTGGTGGGCGCATTCGACCAGCCGTTCCTCGGTGATGTCCTTGTCCATTTCGAAGGCTTGCCGTCCCTTGGCCAGGATCAGCACGCGATCACACAGGGCCGCGATCTCATCCGGGGCGGAGGAGGCGACCAGTATCGCCCCGCCCGCCGCCGTGAAATCCTGCAGCAGGCGGTAGAGTTCGGCACGCGCGCCTACGTCGACGCCCTGGGTCGGCTCGTCCAGCAGCAGGACCCGGATGCCAAGCTCCGGAAATAGCCAGCGTCCCATCATCAGCTTCTGCGCGTTGCCGCCGCTGAAAAGTTCCCCGGCCTGTCGCGGCAGATGCGGGTGCAGTTGCATGCGCGTGGCGATGTCGTCGAAGAGTTGCGCTTGCCGCCGCGAGCCGCCGGCAAATCCGCCGAAATGGGGCATCAACACGTTCTCAAGCGCCCCCAGCGTGCCGAACAGGCTCTGTTCCTTGCGGTCGGAAGCGACCAGGGCTACGCCTGCGGCCTTTGCGTGACGCGGGCCGGACAGGTGCGTGTCCTTGCCCGACAGGCGCAGCTTGCCCCCGCGGTGCCGCCGCGCTCCAACCAGCCCTTCCAGCAGATCGGTGCGTCCCGAACCCAGAAGGCCATAGAGCCCTACGACCTCGCCGGGACGCAGGCTCAGGTCGACCGGGCCCGTATAGTCCGAACGATACCCCTCGAGTTCCAGGACCGGCAAGGCGTCGAGACGGGCGTTGCTGGCGCGGGCGTGGCCTCGCGCCATATTCGGTGCGATCGCTGCCGTGATTTCGGCATGGGACGCCTCGGCGACCGGTCGGCTCCAGATCACGCGGCCATCGCGCAGGATAGACACCCGGTCGGCGATCATCGCAATCTCGTCGATCAGATGCGTAACGTAGATGATTGCCAGGTTCTCGCTTTTGGCCAGATGCCGCACGACGCGGTGCAGCGCCTCCGTCTCCCGGCTGGAAAGCGCGGCAGTTGGCTCGTCCAGGATGAGAACGCTTGGCTTCAGGTGCAAGGTACGGGCAATTTCGACCAACTGACGTTCGCCGACGCTCAGCGTTTCAATCATCGCGCGCGGATCGAGACGGACACCCAACCGTTCCAGCAACTCCGAGGCAATGCGGTTCTGTTCGGCCGCTCTTACTCGTCCCCAGGACAGGAGTTCGCTGCCGAGGAAGATGTTGTCGGCAACGGTGAGTCCTTCGATCACCTGGAAATGCTGGTAGATGATCGCGACACCCTGCTCGCTCGACTGGTGCGGGGTGAGGGCCTTGTTGATGCGTCCGCCGATCGTGATGGTGCCGGAACCGGGGGTGACCGCCCCCGAGAGGCAACCGAGAAGAGTGGATTTGCCCGCGCCATTGGCGCCCAGGAAGGCGTGAATTTCTCCACTGCGAAAGTCGAGATCAACGCCCTTCAGCACCTCATTCGTGCCGTAGGATTTCCTCAGGCCGCGGATTTCGACGACATCAGACATGACTTTCCTTTCGGCTGCGCAGGCCGTGGGCATGCGCCCACGGCCCCTCGTCGGTCATTTGTCGGCAAAATTGGCGATCAGCTTGTCCAGCAGCGCCTGATCTTTTTTGCTGGCGAGCACTGTCGGGGTATACGCGAAGCTCGGACCCGCGCCGGTAATCGCGTTGAGCGCGAGGTTGACGATGTTGTGCCCAAGGTCGTTGACCATTAGTGCTGAGCTAGCCCTATAGGTGGCACCCTTGTTGATCTCGATCAGTGCCTCGTAGGAACCGTCCTGGCCGCCGACGAAGAATTTGGAAGGATCCTTGCCTGCCATCACCACTGCGCGATTGGCGCCGAGCGCCGAGTCATCGTTCAGGCCGATGATGATGTTCAGGTCTGGATGCTGGCGTAGAACAGCCTCGGCGATCGTCAGGCCGGAGGCCTGGTCGGCGGAGTCCTGCATCGAAACGATGGTTATGCCGGCGTCGGCGAACAAACGCTCGACTTCGGTCCAGCGGGCCGAGACCGAGGGCAGGCCGGTCAGCGTGGTCACCAGCGCCTTGGCCTCGCCATTGCCATTGGCCTTGACCCAATCGATTGCGGCCTGCGCGATCAGTTGGCCGGACTGGGCATGGTCGAAGCCGACGAAGCCGTCCGCGCCCTCCATCGGGCTGACATAGGTGAGCCATTTGATGCCTTTTTGCTGAGCCTGTTTCTGCAAGGGCTTCAGCGCGGCTTCGTCGATAGGCGTAACGACGATCGCATTGACGCCGAGATTGATCCATCCCTGAACGGCGTTGATCTGGGTCTCGAGGTTGTTGGCCTGGGTGTTGTCGTGCATGACGGTCACGCAGCCGAGTTCTGCCGCGCGGGCATCAGCGAAGTCGCGCAGGCGGCGCACGAAAGCGGCTTCGGACACCGAATGGCTATAGGCGATCGTATAGGATTTGCCGCCATCGCAGGCGGTCGACGAAGTCTCGCGCAAGACGGCCGGATCGACCATTTCGATTGTGGACGATTGGGCCATGGCGGCGCTGCAGAAGAATGTCGCAAGAGCTGACGCGAAGAACACGTTTCTGATCACTGTCTTTCTCCTCTGGAAGGGGCTGTTGAGCTTTTTTGTTTTCGTAGTCTTTCAAGATCACAGAGGGCGCCTGGTCCCGGCCTCGCATTCCGGCCGGGAGCGGACCCCTGTGAGGGGACGTCTCAGGCCGCGGTCTGGCCTGCGAAATCACGCAGGACATTGGTGGTGAGCCGGTAGACGGGGTTGTCGAAATCGTTCCAGGCAACCGAGCCGATGTAGGCGATCGAGCCGGCGGAGAAGACTTCGCCGCCTCCGGCGGTCCGGAAATAGACGATGTCCGAGCGCACGACATCCGGCCGGTCGATGCCGTCTTGATTGGGAGCCGTCAGGGTCGTGTCTTCGATGACCAACTGATATTCGCGGCCGAGAGCGGTCGACGTCGCAAGGATCTCGGCATGGTTCGGGCTGCCCAGATTGGCGTCGTAGCGGTCGATCTCGTCCGCTACCGCTCCGCCGAGGATGTGCCCCTGGTCGCCGAAGATTTCGCCCTCGATTCCTTTGAAAAAGCGCGCGCCCTCACCCTCATATGAAGCGGGCAACCGCTTGTAGGCGGCTGCGCGGCCCCAACCTTCGGCGGCGAACCCGATGCCCGCGACCATGTTCGGAGCACGGCCTCTGAGGCGCCAGATGCCACCCAGTTCCGCGGTGGAGGCATGACGCCGCTCGCCAAAAGGAGCGTCCCAGCTTCGGGTGGAGCCGTTGTCCCGGCGAATCTCGATGACCCAGGGGCGATCCGGAAAGCGGGTGGTGACCCAGTAGAAGCCGTTGCCTCCCAGATAGATCAGCTTTCCGCTTTCACCCAGATAGGATTCCAGCGCCTGCAGAGCCCCGTCTTCCCAGTATTCGGGATGAGAGCCGGTGATGACCACCTGGTATTTGTCCAGCAGCGCACGCCCTTCTGTCTCCAGCAGCTCGTCGGTGGCGACATGATAAGGAATGCCGGCCTTTTCCAGCCATTCGATGTAGTAGAGATCGGTCGCGAAATGCCGGTAGCTGTCTGTCAGCCAACTGCGCGCGGCTGGCCGGATCGTCACCAGCGAACGACGTCGGCTTGCATAGCGGGCAGGGGTGCGGTCGGCGTGGGTATCATAGGCAGACCGGCCAAAGCGCGGATCCCGCAGCACCTCCGAGACCTCCGGGTCGATGTCGAGCTGGTGCTCCATCGCGAAGGTGAAGTCCATCGTCGCCAGCCGGTCGTTGCCGTAAGCGAGATAGGTGTTGGTCGGGACCAGGAAGAGAATGGGCGCCTTGTCCGCCTTGAGAGCGGCCAGGAAGAACGGCACATGTACGGTTTCCGTGCCGTCCTCCAACTGCACGGCATAGATTCCGCTCGCCAACCCCGCAGGCAACACGAAATGCAGGTCGTAGTTCCAACCCGCGTCTTCGACGTCGTCGTCATGGAATTGGAGGGCTTGATACTGGTTCGGACGGTCGATGCAGGATTCTGTATCGCCGCTCCAGTTGCGGCCGGTTACCGCCTTTTCGGCACCGTTGAAGGCCCGGCCGTCGGTGGCATTGCCGGTGACGTTGGCGATGCGGACCGTGCCCCAATCCGGGCCGACGCTCCAGGCGACCAGCGCATCGCCACGCGGCGTTTCGCCCTTGGCCGCCATGATCAATTCCGCCTCCGTCAACGGAGCGGAATACAGTCGCGGCAGGTCGATCTTGCCATTGAACGGGGAGAGTGGCGAACCGGCCGTGTCGAAACCGGCTGCCGAAAGCAGAAGCTCCGTGGCAGCGGTCGAGCCGCTCAAGGCCCCTTCGGCCCGGCCTGTTCCCTCGACGTGGAAACCCTTGGACTGCCGTACATCCAGGCTGGCGCGCCCATTGCCGATATGCACGGCGACAGAATACCAGCGCTTGGCGTTCAGGGCGGGCCCGGTCTCGATGCTTCCGGTCGCTCCTGCCAGCCGCAGCCGTCCGCCTGAAAGTTCGAGCCGGAAATCCCCGAGGGTCCAGAGTGTCTGCGGCTGCTGCGCATTAGGCGCCGTCGGCCAGATCCAGCAATGCAGCACGATGTCTGCCGGCAATCCGCTCGGCAACGGCAGTCGCGCATAGGAGCCGATCGCAGTCTGCTGCACTCGACCGGCAAACGTGTGGTCGAGATGCTGTGGGAGCGCCTGGGTCTGCACTTTCCTGTCGTTGCGGGCTCCGGGGCCTCCGACAAACCGGACGAGCGTTGCGCGGACGCTGGCCTGCTCGGAACTGACCGCCAGCCGGGCGGTATCGCCGGGCCGGAGGGTCCACTCTTCGAAATAGGCATGCAACGGCATGGGTCTCCTCCTTTGTCGCGTTGCGGTAGTGTCGGGCACCGGTGGGCTTTAGCGTCTCCTTTGCCGGTGCGAGGCGATGATTTCGCGCGCCATGCGGTCTGCGGCGAAATGGGGCGGGATGTCTTCCTGAGCCCCGCGCTCCAGCACCTCCAGCGTGGTGCGGCGGATGATCTCGGCGCGTCGCTTGCGTTCATCCATGCCAACCGTCTCACCCTTCAGCGGAATTCCCAGCACGCCGCCGGTCATGTGGCTTCGGCTTCGAGCCTCGATGCGCGGCGGCGGACGCGCAAAGGGGAGGGGGCGTTGTAGAGATCACATCCGCATCAGAAGGCCGCCGTCGACGGCGAGTTCGATGCCGGTGACGTAGCCGGCGGCGTCGGACAGCAGGAAAAGGGCCGCATTCGCCATGTCTTGCGGCGTTCCGATCCGTCCCAGCGGCGCATAGGCCGCGACCGCCTTCAGCGTTTCGTCATTGTCCCATCGGGCCTGCAGCGGCGTGGCAGTCATGCCCGGGCAAATGGCGTTGGAGCGGATGCCTTCAGCGGCCAGTTGCATCGCCAACGACTTCGACAACGCGCAAAGCCCTGCCTTGGAAGCCTGATATGCGTCCTGCGGATTGGGATCTCCACGATACCATTGCACGGTCGAGAAATGGACCATCGCGCCACCGCACCCGGTCTTGCGCATGAAGGGCACCGCGAACCGCGCAGTCAGTGCGGGCGCGGTCAGGTTGATGGCGAAAACCTCGTCCCAGGTCTTCATATCCATCTCCAGCACCGACTTGTCGCGTCCGAACCAAAGCACGCCCGCAACATTCGCGAGATAGTCGATGGAGCCGCGGGCGGTTCCGGCCGCGGTGATGGTGGATTGGATGAAGTCGGCATCCGACAGGTCGCCCACATAATAGGTCAGCAGGTCGCCGAAGCCGCTCAGGCTTTCGGGCTGCGGCTTGAGGTCCATGGCGCTGACATAGGCCCCCGCTTCGAGCAGGTTTCTGGCGATCGCCTCGCCCATGCCGCCGCCTGCCCCGGTAACCACGGCATGCCGGCCCGCAAAATTGTAGGTGCTCATCTTCCAACTCCCAGAGGCCGCGTGTCGGACCTTCGCCTTGATTGAGGCCAGCGTAATTCGTCTTGGAAATATTACAAGCAGAATTGGAAAAAAGTTGCCCGTTTGGAAATTTCGCTTATGGTTCGGAAAATTCTCCAATCATGGCGGGCTTTTCATGTCTCTGAATGGTTTCTCGGTTGTTTCCCCGGTTGACGGGTCGATCTACGTGGAGCGTCCCTACGCCTCCGCTTCTGAGATCGAAGCCAAGCTCGCAGTGGCGCAGGCTGTTGCGAAATCCTGGCTGCGCACCCCGCTGGAAGAGCGCGCCACGCTTGTGCTGCGCTTCGGCGAGGAAATGAAGGCGCGCGCCGCGGAACTGGCCGAGGCCGTGACATGGGGCATCGGTCGTCCGCTGTGGCAGGCTGACGAGACATCGCGTTTGGCGCTTGTGGGCGAATTGCTGACGAAGTCGGCGACTGCCACGCTGTCGGACACCGAATTCGAATCCGATCCGGGCATCCGGCGCTTCACGCGACCGGTGGCCAGCGGCTTGCACCTGTCGATCTGCGCCTGGAACTACCCCACCGCCATGCTGGGCTATCTGGTCAGCCAGCCGCTGCTGGCCGGAAATGTGGTGATCCTGAAGCACTCGCCCCAGACGCCGGGCATTGCCGAACTCGCCGAAGCTTCATGGCTTGCAGCCGGAGGTCCGGTGGGGGTGTTCCAGAGCCTTCATCTTTCCCATCCCGACGCCGAGCGGCTGATCGCGGCCGGCACCTTTCGTGCGGTGAACTTCATCGGGTCGGTCGCAGGCGGCAAGCGGGTCCATGCCGCGGCGGGTGGAACCATGACGGCAGTGCATCTCGAGCTCGGCGGCAAGGATCCGGCATATATCCGCGCGGATGCCAATATCGACAAGCTGGTCGCGGATATCGCCGAGGGCTGCTTCTCGAATGCCGGACAGAGCTGTTGTTCCGTCGAGCGGATCTATGTCGACCGCAAGATCGAGACGCGCTTCACGGAGGCCCTGCTGGCCGAGGCGGCCAAGTGGAACATCGGCCATCCGGTCAAGGAAAAGGCGATGCTTGGTCCAGTGGTGAATGCCGGCGCTGCCGGCCGGATTCGCGGGCAGGTGGACGCGGCGCTGGCGGCCGGAGCCAAGGGCTTGTTGCGTGGCGTCAGTGATCTGGGACCGGCCTATGTTCCGGCGACGGTTCTTGCGGGTCTGAATCATTCGATGTCGATCATGCGTGACGAATTGTTCGGCCCCGTGGCCTGCATTCAGTCGGTTTCGGGCGACGAGGAGGCGATCGCACTGATGAACGATTCCGAATACGGCCTGGCTGCCAGCATCTGGACCGAAGACATCGAACGCGGCACCGCGCTGCTGGACGAAGTGGAGGCGGGAACGGTTTATCTGAATCGCTGCGACCATGCTGACCTTTACCTGCCTTGGGGTGGCGTGAAGGATTCCGGCCTCGGCCGTACCAACGGCCGCATTGGCCTGATTGAAACCACCGCAGCCAAGGCTTTCCACATCCGCACCCTGGGGTGAGGTCATGGAACTGGATGCCGATACCGTAGAACGGCTGGCCGTCGACGCTGTCGAAGTGCTGCGCGCCGGCGAAATCAGTCCGCTGCTGCTGCTGTGCGAGCATGCAGGAGCGGTCATACCGGAGCCGTGGCGGAATCTCGGCCTGGCCCCGGCCTTTCTTAGCACGCACTACGCTTATGATCCGGGGGTGGACGGCCTGACGAGGGCGTTGTCCGAAGGATTGCAGGCACCTGCGGTTCTGGCCCGATATTCGCGCATCTTCCTCGACTACAACCGCTTTGCCAGCGATTGGGACCATATGCGTCCCGATCTTGGCGGCATACCGGTGCCGGGCAACCTGGATATCAGCCAAGAAGACAGGGCGCTGCGCGCATCGATCGCGGTGCAACCGCTCGACCGGGCGATCGTGCCGCTGCTGGCCGGCCGCAAAGCCGTCGTATCGGTACATTCCTTTACGCCCGTGATGGCCGGCTACCATCGGCCGGTCGATATCGGGGTGCTGTGGCGAGAGAAGGACCCCTTCGTGCGTTGCGTTCTTGAAGGGCTTGAACGGCGCGCTCCGGCACTCGGGCTGCGCATTGGCGATAACGCGCCGTACGACTGGCGCGAGGTCGAGGCCTATAGCCTGCGGACGCATGGGCTGGATCGCGGGCTGCCCTGCTTTTACCTCGAAGTAAACAATGCATTGTTCCTGCAGCCTGAACGTCTGCCGTTTCTGAACATGCTGTTGACCGAGGTTCTCGCCGAGGCAATCGAGGGCAAGGCGACGTAGTGGTGATCGGCTGACATGCACCGGCGCAGCAACTATAGTCGCACGCGCTTTGAGGAAATGAAGGAGCGACTTTGGAAGACGGTGTTGGAAGTGACCTTGGCGCGGCCATCCGGCTCACGAGGAAGCGGCTCAATCTCTCATTGCGCGCACTCAGCGAACGCTCCGGCTTGACAGTCTCGCAACTTTCAAAACTGGAAAACGGCAAGCAGCGCATCTCCGTCGAACTGGCGCTGAAGATCGCGGGCGTCCTGCAAGTGCCGGTGACCTCTTTCCTCACCGCGCCCAGTACACGGCCGCTCGCGCGCAGGTCGATCGTGCGTGCCGGGACCGGCACACGGCATGAAACGAAGGGAATGGTTTTCGAGGTCCTGAGCAGCGATTTCCGCGACAAGAGCAACCTGTTCTGGAATGTCACCGTAACCGGGCGCAGCCTCGAGGAAACGGGAGGCTGGCGCTCCCATTCCGGAGAGGAATTCCTGCAGATCCTTTCAGGCAGTCTTGTTCTGCATACCCGGCATTACGAACCGCTCTTGCTCGAGACAGGAGACAGCATCCTGTTCGACGGCGAGATGGAGCACGGCTATGTCTGCCATGGAGAAGGCCCAACGGTCCTGTTCATGTCGAATTCGATGCGCGGGCCCATGCCGTTGAATTTTCCTTCCGGAGGGGAATGATTGCGCACCGTCCTGATCCTCAAGGCCGGGACGCTGGCCCCGGTTTCCAACGAATTCGTCCTGCGCCACGGCGATACGGAAGACACCTTCATAAAGTCCGCCGGGCTTGGCGCGGACGAAGTCGAGGTCGTCGATGTGTTTCGCGATGTTGCTCTGCCGCCGGTTGGCCAGCATGCGGCCGTAATCGTCACCGGCGCTTCTGCCATGGTGACGGAGCAGGCGCCGTGGATGCTGCGCACTGCGGAGTGGCTGCGCCAGGCGGTCGCGCAGGAGCAGATGGTGCTAGGCGTCTGCTTCGGACATCAATTGCTGGCCCATGCGCTTGGAGGGACAGTCGGTCCGCTTCCCGCCGGAATAGAGGCCGGTTCGGTATCGGTATCGCTGCACGAGGGCCTGGAAGACGATCCGCTTTTCGGCGCGGTTCCGTCGTCCTCGCGGTTCCAGTCGCATCACTATCAGGTGGTGCTGGCACCGCCGCCGGGCGCGGCCATCCTTGGCCGCACCGCGCTGGATCCGCATCAGGTATTGCGTCACGGCCCAAGGGCCTGGGGTGTCCAGTTCCATCCCGAACTGGACCTTGCCATGATGAAGATGCTGATGGATGCCCTGTGGGACGATCACGCCGCCTTTGGCTTCGATCCTACCGCGCTTGATGCCGGGCTTTCGGAGACTGCCGAGGGACCGGCGCTGCTGCGTCGCTTCGTGGCGCTGTCCCGAGCCTGAGCGCCGCGCTCAAAATGAAAAGGTCCGGCTTTCGGCCGGACCTCTGCATCTAGGGCGCAAACATGCCTCATACCAGCGGCGGTAAACTTTGACCGCCATCGGCATCGGAACGCCAGCGCCGCCAAGCGCGCGGTGCGGATGGCGTTCGCACTGTCGAGAAGCTGGAGCCTAGTCCGAAAGCCGGACGGCAAACACCCGGCCGGCGGTCATGACGTGTCGATGCGCCCCGTGCCGAGAAAGGCCGTTGCGCGCCGCGCCTGCCTTGCGTGGCTCTGCCAGGCAATCGCCGGCACGCTTTGCGCAAGAGGCCGATCCGGCCCGCCGCGAAACGGTCGCCGCCCGGCGGCAGAACCCTGCAAGTCCGCCGTGATGATGGCGGCCAGCACGCGAAAACAGAGAGCAAGGCGCAACGCTTCGGCGCAGCCGTCGCCATCTGGTCCGCAAACCGTAGCCGGAGGCAGCGCGAGCGCGCCGCCGGCCTGTTCCATGGCAAATGCCCGCGCCACGGCCTCGGACGGCCGCAGCAGCGACAGGACAAGGACGCGAACCCGCAACGGCACGATGCAAAGGAACTCGGCCAGAACGGCCAGGCAAAGCAGCGTCGCCGCGATGCCCTTCAGTTCCTGCTGCTCCTCCTCGTATTCCGCCCTGCCCATCCCAGCCTCCCGAAGGTACAATAGCAGAGTGGTCGGAATGAGCAAGGAAATTTTTCCTATAAGCGTCTTCCCCGCCCGACATCGCACGATGTCAGCGAGGAAGAACCGGCAGTACCGGCTGCCGGCTCCGGTCAAATTCAAACGCCGTCGGTATCAGACGAAATAGCGCTGCCATTCGAAATCGGTGATGCGCTGGGAAGCCCAGGTGTCGAAGGCTGCGACTTCGTTGCGGCGGCTGGCGGCATAGTGGCTCACGAAGGTCTCCCCGAAAACTTCGGCACAGAATTCCGAAGCCGCGAAATCCTCCACCGACGCTGCCAGAGACGATTGGAGCGGAACGGTATTCTCGGCCATTCCGGGCGAGACCGGCAGCGGGGCGAGCCCTTTTTCTATGCCATCCGCGCCGGCGGCCAGCATGGCGGCGATCGTGAGATAGGGATTGATGTCCGCGCCTGGCACCCGGTGCTCGAACCGGCAAGCCGAAGCGGCAGGCGTGGTAATCGCACGGATCGCGGCGGTACGGTTCTCGTATCCCCACGACACGTCGGTCGGCGACCACGCGCCACGATCGAAGCGGCGGTATGAATTGATCGTTGGTCGGAAGAACACATGCGTGTCGCGCAGGTGTTTCAGGAGACCGGCGAGAAACTGCTGGCCGACGGGCGAAAGATTGTTCAGCCCGGCGGCCAGCGCGGGCTTGTCGTCTTGCCATAGGCTGAGGTGATGGTGGGCGCCGCAGGCGCTTTCCTTGCCGGGCGGCTGGAAGCGGGTCATGAAGGTGGCGACCAGCCCGCGCTCGGCACAAAGCTCGCGCAGATGCAGCTTGGCGCGCATCGCGTCGTCGGCCGCCTCGACCGCCGGCTTCGGTGTCAGGGCGAACTCGTACATGCCGTAGCCGTATTCGGTGACGAAGGAAGCGACGCCTATCCCCAGCGAGGTCATGCGGTTCATGAATTCGATGACCAGATCCTGATAGTCGCCGCTGCGCACCAGATCGTAGTTGACCAGCGAGTGGCCCCAGGGCTGCAACTCGCGATACCGGCCGGCCTGCATCAGCGCGTGATCGGCATGGAAGATACCGAATTCATATTCCAGGGCCACCTTCGCCTCGTAGCCGAGCGCACGCAGCCGCTGGTCCGCCTTTTGCAGGACATGGCGCGGGTCGACCTCACAGGGCGTGCCGTCGAGCAGGTAGCCGTTCATGATGATCGACGCCGTATCGCGTCGCCAGCCGTGCTGACGGATCGATGCCGGGTCTGCAACGGCCTGGATGTTCGGATAACCATTGTTGCCGGTGGCGAGAGGGGCCGCAAAGGCGGTGTCGCCTATAGGCTGTCCGTCGCCATGCGAGACGCAATAAAGGATGCCGTTCAGCGCATCGCCCGAAGCCGAGAGTTTCAGCGGAGATATCTTCGAGCGGAAGCCGCCGGCCATGTCGACCATGTGGCTCTGCAGGAAGGCGACGCCGGCCTCCTTGAGCTTCTTGTACTGCTCTTCATAATCCTGTGCGAAGGCCGCTGCCTGTTCGGCAAGGTTCATTTTTTACTCTCCCGTTAGGTATTCATAGCCGACGGTTGCGCGTGAAGAAGCTCACGAGCAACTCGTCGACTTCGTGGCGTCCGCAGATCCCCTGCGGGCGCAGCGACATGCACAGCACGATGACCGCGCCCAATGCCACTCCCGAGAGTCCCAGTATGGTCGGCGTCGTAACGCCGCCGATCGTGATTCCGGATTCGACGGTGCGTATGAGTTCCAGCACCACCGACAGGATCATTGCGCCGGCCACCGCGCCCGTCACGCTGCCCATCCCGCCGAGGATCAGCATTGCAAGGGTGAGGAAGACCTGTTGGAAATAGAACAGGCGCGGACTGATGGTGCCGTTGAACAGGGCGAACAGAATCCCGGCAAAACCGCAGATCAGCGCCGACAATATCCAGGCCTGCCACCGCAGGGAATTGGCGTCGATGGCGACCGCTTCCGCGGCCTTGTAGTCCTGCGCGCTTGCCCGCAATTGCAGGCCATTAGGGCTTTCGCGGAACAACCGGGCGATCACGATCACCACAACACCTGCCGCCAGAACCATGGGCAGGTCGATGAGCTTGGGAATGCCAAAGAAGCCCTGATTGCCCTTGAACAGTGCTGGCCAGTGCAAGAAGACCGAATGCACCACAATCAGGAAGGCCAGACTGACAATAGTTGCCGCGATCCCTGAAAGGCGCGAGATCACGCGGCCCGACATCAGCGCCACCACCGCCACGACGAGGAGGCTGGCAAGAATACCCGGGAACCAGTGCAATTCGATCTGAGACAGGCCGAAGGGCGCATTGGGGATCGAAAGCTTCTTCATGGCGAGCGGCGTCGTCAGGATCGCCATCCCGTAGGCGCCCAAACCGACGAAGGCGGAATGTCCAAGATGGACGATACCGGAATTGCCGGTATAGACCTGAAGGCCCACCACGATGATCAGGTTGATGACCGTCGCCGCCGTCAGATGCTGCACCCAGGTCGGCGCGACGGCCAATATCACCAGCCCGACAACCACCATCGGTACGGCCGTCAGCAATCCCCCGGTCAGCCCTCGCTGCCACCAGGGGGCGGGTTTGCCGAGGCTTGACCGTCCCGAAATCGCGTCTGTCAGGTTGGCTGCCATGAATCAGAATTCCTTGTCGCCCAGTTCGCGCCGCGCGCCGAACAGGCCTTCCGGACGGTAGATCAGGATGAGCGTGACGATCACGTAGGTCAGTGCGTCCTTCAGCCCGCCCATTTCCTGCGGCAGCGCGACCACGAGGCCGACCTCGATGAAGCCGAGAAGCATCCCTCCCGCCGCCGCGCCGACCAGTGACCCGAATCCGCCGATGACACAGGCGACGAACGCCTTCAGCACGAGGCCGAAGCCCATATCGGGCGTGACGCCGCCGCGTCGGGCCAGGATAAAGACGCAAGCAATTCCGGCAAGCGCTCCTGAAATCGCGAAGGCCGCGGCCACGACGCGATTGGCGCGAATGCCCATGAGCCGTACCGTGGAGAAATCGCGTGCCGCCGCCCGCATCGCGATGCCCAGCGTAGAGCGGCCCAGAAACAGGAGAAGTGCGGTGACCGCGACAAGCGCCGCCACCAGTTCCAGAACCTGAAGCGAGGACACAGCCCAAGGTCCCACGCGCCAGGTCGTATTAAACGCGTTGAGGGCAGGGAAGGCTTGGGGACGGGGCGAAATCAGCAACTGGAACAGGTTCTGCAGGATGATGCTGACGCCGAACGCGGTCAGAAGGCCGGTCGTCACCGGCGCGTTGCGCACCGGCCGGAACGCGATCCGCTCGAGCGCGACCGAGATGAGGGCAGCCGATAGGATGGCCAGAAGGACGACCAGGGCAGGGGAGGACAGCCCCATTCCGACCGCGAGGAACACGGTGTAGGCTGCAGCTCCGATCACTTCGCCATGGGCGAAATTCACCAGACCCATGATCGAGAAGATCACCGCCAGGCCGAGCGCCACCAGCGCATACTCCGACCCGAAGGCCAGCGCGTTCAGCAACTGCTGGATCAGATACTCCATGGACCCTCAGCCCCCAAGGTAGAGTTTCATCACGTCGGTTCCGGCGATGTCGGCCGGTGTGCCGCGGAATGTGACGCGCCCGGTACCCAGAATGCAGACGGCATCCGCGAAGCGTACCGCCTGCGCGGCGTTCTGCTCCACCACCACGACGGTCAGTCCTTCGGACTTCAGCTTGCCGATGAAGTCGAAGACCCGTGTCACGATCATCGGCGCAAGCCCCAGGGATGGCTCATCCAGAAGCAGCAGCCGGGGGCGCGACATCATCGCCCGTGCGATCGCGAGCATCTGCTGTTCACCGCCCGAAAGCGTGCCCGCAAGCTGGTCGATACGTTCGCCGAGGACCGGAAACAGTTCCAGATAGCGTTCGATGTCGGCGCGGACCCCGGCCGCGTCGCGCCGGGAGGCCGCTCCGAGCCGGAGGTTTTCAGCCACCGTCAGGTTGACGAAAACCTTGCGCCCCTCGGGTGAGACGGCGATACCGCGCAGCGTGCGATCCTCGACTGGCAGGCGGCTGATATCGGTTCCCCGCAGCAGGATGCGCCCTGTTGACGGAACCAGCCCTGTGATAGCGCCGATGGTCGAGCTCTTGCCGGCGCCGTTGGGGCCTAGCAGTGCAATCAGTTGGCCCTCGCCAACCGATAGAGTCAGGTCCTGGACCGCCCGTACCGGCCCATAGCGGACCGACAGGGATTCAAGGCGCAGCATTTCGGCCACGGATCATTTCCATTCCGGCACGAAATCCGGAATGGTGTCCTGGATCAATATGCGCTTTCCGTCCTGGAAGCCGATGACCGGCACTGTCTTGACCGGCGCACTGCCGTTTTCGGCATAAGATATCACCTTCGCCGTCACGCCCGGATTGCCGCCTTCGGCGCGCAGGGCCTTGCGGATTGCCGCCGGATCGACGGAACCGGCGCGCACCGCGGCCGAATGGGCTTCAAGCACCATGTCGGCGCCGAGCGCGTCGAAGATACCCTGCACCGCAAAGCCCCTGGCCTTGCAGTCGGCAAGGAACTCGTCGATCGGCCCGCCGGTGCCAGTCGGACCGTGGGTCGCGAACATCACACGTTCCAGCGTTCCGGAATCCACGACCGTGCCTTCAAGGGAGGGATCGTCGAAACCGTCCGAACCGATCACCCACCCTTCATAGCCGTTGGCTTTGAGCTGGCGGATCAGGATACCTATGTCGGGCAGGACCGAGGAGATCATGATCGCATCCGGCTGCGGCGACATAGCTCGTATCTGGGCGATCTGCGGCGACCAGTCGTTCGTGCCGATGGAATGGTTCAGCCGTCCGATGACCTTGCCGCCCCAATGCTCGAAGCTCTGGCCGAACCACTCGGGCAGCATGTCGGACCAGGAGCCGGCGTCGGCCGACTTCAGGAGAACCGCCGTACGCAGGCCCTTCTTGTAGGCAGCTTCGGCACTCGATGCAGCATTTACCGGATCAGGAACGGCACCGGCAATGAAGTTTTCGAAGCCGGCAACCTGCATCTCCACCTGCGTATTCGGTGCGGAGAAGACGGTCGCTCCATATGGCTCGGCGATCTGCGCGATCGGGATCAACGAGTCCGGGAACGGAATGCCCGTGACGACCTGCGCGCCCTGATCGAGGAACTTCTGCGCGATGGTGACCGAGAGCTGCGGCTCGGACCTTGTGTCCTCCGCCATGATGGTGACTTTCGGGCCGACGCCTGCCACATTCAGCTTGTCGGCCAGGCAGCGTGCGCCCTCGACCTCGACGTAGGGCGCGTAGGCTCCCGTCAGCGAGGCGGCGATACCGATCTTGAGTTCCTGGTCATCGGCAAGTCCGGGCGAGGTCATCGCCAGCAACAGACCCAAGCCTATCCGAGTCCTTCCGTTCATCTGTAGTCCTCCTGTTACTGGTTTTGTTTCTTCATGCGTTGTGCTGGGGCGGTGTTCCCATCTGCCCGCCAGGGCCGACATAAACCTCGATCACCCGTCGATCCGCCCACACGTCCCGAGGCGTGCCGCTTGCGATCAGCCGACCCTGATCCATTACGAAAAGCCGCGCGCAGACACTGTTTATGAAGCGCAGGTCGTGGTCGATAACGACCACGCCGACACCTTTGCTGTTGCGGATCAAGGTGATGACCTGGTGTAGTTTTTCGGTCTCTTCGTCGTTGAGACCGGCAGCCGGTTCGTCCAGCAGCAGGATTTGCGGGGCAGAGGCCATGGCGCGGGCGATCTCCAGCCAGCGCTGCATCCCGTAAGGCAGGCTACCCGCCACCGCGGCGGCCGATGCGGCCAGGCCGAAAGTATCGAGCAAAGCGTCGACCGAGACTGTCGCGGCCCGGTCTGGCCGTAGCTGAACGCAGCGAATATGTGCGACCTCGACATTCTGCCGGACGGTCAGGTCACGGAAGACCCGCAGATTCTGAAAGGTGCGTGCGATGCCTGCCGTGGAAATCGCCCTCGGGTCCAACCCCTGGACATCGCGCCCATCCAGTCGGACCCAACCGCTGTCGGGACTGAGGAAGCCGCTGATGACGTTGACCAGAGTCGACTTCCCCGCACCGTTGGGGCCGATGAGGCCGACAATCTCGTTCGCGGAACAATCGATCCGCGCGTCGTCAAGCGCGCGCACGCCGCCGAAAGATTTCTGAATGCCTGAAACGGACAGCACGGCCCGCGTCCCCTGTTATGGCCGGTCTTTGTCGCCGGCTCTTCGAGCTGAAAGGTTAGCTATCTTTGGCCTTAGAGCAACAACAATTTTCTAAAATCGCAAAGTTTATCGCTTATGGCAATTTTCTTCAGGGTCTGGGCGTCGTCGTCGTTGCGCCATCGAAAGACCGGACCCGCTCCATCCAGGGCGTGGTATCGAGATGCCCTTCTGCGTGGTTTCAAGGATGCCGTGACAGGCGTTCCGCTTCTGCCGGATTTGGGCTATATGCTGTAGAAGCGTTGCGCTACCTGCCCCGGCCCGCCCGCCAATGCCGACAGTGCAACACCTTCAAGTGTGACGCAGGATAGAAAGACATAAACATTTCTTTATATCGCCATTGACATTGGCGATGCGTTGATGTGCATTGACGCCGTCATGGTTCCCTTGGGCCGTTCGTGGTCCAAGGGCTAAGAGGGAAGCCGGTGCCCCAAAACAGGGAAAGCCGGCGCTGCCCCCGCAACTGTAAGCGGCGAGCTGACGTTCATTGATGTCACTGAGGCCATCGGCCTTGGGAAGACGAACGAAGGCGACGACCCGCGAGCCAGGAGACCTGCCGTGACAGATAACGTCCACGGGCGGGGTGTCCTGTTGTGTACGCTGGAGAGCTGGTCCGGTAGGACGCCGCTCGCCTCGCGTCTGCAATCACCCCACCACAACCATATCGGGGTGTCATATGTCTTCCCAAATATCCGTAGCAACGCTCGGCGTGCCGAGGATCGGACGCCATCGCGAACTCAAACTCGCGCTCGAATCCTATTGGTCGCGCAAAAGCTCGGCCACTGACCTGATCGACGCGGCAAAGAAGCTCCGCGTCGCGAACTGGCTCGAGCAGCGCGACCGCGGGGTGACCGCGATTCCGTCCAACGATTTCTCGCTCTACGACCACATGCTCGACACGGCGGTGATGGTCGGCGCGATCCCGTCGCGCTATGGCTGGAGCGGCGGCAACGTCTCGCTCGATACCTATTTTGCGATGGCGCGTGGCAGTCAAGGTGACGCCGAGGCCAACTGCGGCCACGCCCACGCGCATGATCAAGGCCATCATGGCGTCACCGCGCTCGAGATGACCAAATGGTTCGATACCAACTACCACTACATGGTGCCCGAGTTCTCGACCGAACAGAGCTTCGTCCTGTCTTCCACCAAGCCTGTGGACGAGTTTCTTGAGGCGAAGGCATTGGGCATCCACAACCGCCCGGTGCTGGTCGGGCCGTTGACCTTCCTCAAGCTCGGCAAATCGCTGGAAACGGGGTTCAACCCGATCGCGCTGCTGGCGAAGCTGATGCCCGTATACGAGGAGCTCCTGAGAAAGCTGGCGGCGGCCGGGGCTGAGTGGGTGCAGATCGACGAGCCGGCGCTGGCGCTGGATCTCATCCCAAACGAGCGGGAAGCGTTCAAATTCGCATACCGGCGACTTGCCCAGGCGGCACCCGACCTCAAGATCATGCTGAACACCTATTTTGGCGCGCTTGGCGCTGACCTTGACGCCGCGCTGGCCGTACCGGTCCATGGCTTGCACATCGATCTGGTGCGCGCGCCGGACCAACTTGCAGCGGTCGTTGAAAAGGCCCGGCCGGACCTCGTCCTGTCGCTCGGGGTGGTCGACGGTCGCAATATCTGGCGTGCGAACCTGCCTTCGATCCTCGACATGGTCGAACCTGTGGCGGCGCGGGAAGGCGCGGCAGGGATCGAGATCGCGCCATCGTGCTCGCTGCTGCACGTACCGATCGACGTAGAGCTCGAACGCGCGTTGGAATCCGATCTGAAATCCTGGCTGGCATTTGCGGTTCAGAAAATGGAAGAGCTGGCGACGATCGCCGGTGCCCTGGCGGATGGCAGGGCGAGCGTGCAGGCAAAGCTCGACGCGTCGGCGGCCACGCTTGCCTCGCGCGCGTCATCGCTCACGGTGAACGACCCGCTGGTACAGGGCCGCATGGCCGAGATCGGCGAAGGCATGAAGAAGCGGAAGAGCAGCTTCGCTGTAAGGCGCAGGCTGCAAGCGGCAAAACTGCGTCTGCCGGCTTTCCCAACCACTACGATCGGTTCCTTCCCGCAGACGGCGGAGGTACGCAAGGCGCGCTCGAAGCACGCCAAGGGCGAACTGAGCTACATGGACTACGACGCGTTTCTGAAGAAGGAGACAGCGGCCGCGATCCGCTGGCAGGAAGAGATCGGCCTCGACGTGCTCGTCCATGGAGAATTCGAACGGAACGACATGGTGCAGTATTTTGGCGAGCAGCTTTCCGGTTTCGCCTTCACGCAGCATGCATGGGTGCAGAGCTACGGTTCCCGCTACGTGCGACCGCCGGTCATCTTCGGCGACGTCTCGCGGCCCAACCCCATGACGGTCGCCTGGTGGCAGTATGCGCAGTCGCTGGCGAGCAGACCGGTGAAGGGCATGCTGACGGGTCCTGTCACCATCCTCAACTGGTCCTTCGTACGCAACGATCTCTCGCGCAGCGAAGTCTGCCGCCAGATCGCGCTGGCGATCCGCGATGAAGTCGTCGACCTTGAGAAGGCCGGCGCGAAGATGATCCAGATCGACGAGGCCGCCCTTCGCGAGGGGCTGCCTTTGCGCAAGGCGGACTGGAAGACCTATCTCGACTGGGCCGTGGAGTGCTTCCGCATCTGTTCGAGCGGCGTCGTCGACGAGACGCAGATCCACACGCATATGTGCTATTCGGAGTTCAACCAGATCATCGATGCGATCGCCGCGATGGACGCCGACGTCATCTCGATCGAGACCTCCCGTTCCCGCATGGAACTGCTCGATGCGTTCAAGAGCTTCAAGTATCCCAACGAGATCGGCCCCGGTGTCTACGATATCCATTCGCCGCGCGTTCCGGAGGTCGGCGAAATGGCAGACTTGCTGATCCTCGCCCGCGAGCGCTTCGGCGACGATCAGCTTTGGGTCAACCCCGACTGCGGGCTGAAGACCCGAAAGTGGGAGGAGGTGCGGCCAGCGCTCGTCAACATGGTCGCAGCGGCCCGGCAGTTGCGCCAGACGGCGGAAGCGGCATGACAATCGTCGGGGCCGCCGGCTTGCCCGGCGGCCCCGACGGCCGTGTTCATATGAGTTGCAAACAATTCGGCAGCACATTGAAGCATCAAGATGCCTCAGACGTGCATCGTGTTGGTCCGAAATTCCGACGGCGTTCGACCATGGAATTTCTTGAACGTCCTTGCAAAATGCGACGCGCTTTCGAACCCGGCTTCCAGCGCAATCTCCAGCATCGAGGCATCGGTATTCGTGACAAGTGACTTGGCGTGGATCAGTCGGACGCGTTTGTAGGCGTTGGCCGGCGACATGCCAGCCTTTTCCCTGAAGAGACGCTCAAGCTGCCGACGGCTTACACCTACTTGCCGAGCCAATCGGGCGATGGGAACGCGATCGTTGATATGTTGCTCCATGGTCAGCAGAGTTGCCTTGATACGGACATCGTCCGCGCCGTCGGCCAGGGTTCGCCTCGCCTGCAAATGGAATGGAGATCGAGCTTGCTCGATCTGGAGAACTTCAAGAGCGTTCCGCTCCGCATCCTCGCTGATGCAGCGGCGCACAAGCAGTGCCGCCATATCCGCCGAACTGCTGCCGCCGGCGCATGAACCGCGGCTCTCGTCGAGATGGAAAATCCGGTCCGAGCGAACGACATGATCGGGAAACCGGTCCTGAAAATCGCGGACATGCAGCCAGCTTACACAGCACTCATGGTTCCTCATCAGCCCGGCGTTCGCCAGAATGAACGTCCCTGTGCAGAGGCCGATGAGCGGCACCTTGGCCGCGGCTGCGCGACACAGATAGCGTATCGTTTCCGCGTCCACGGGCTCCTCCTCGTTAAGCAGCCCGCCGACCACGACAATGTGGCTGAAGGTCGTGGGATCGACGAAACCTGATGTCGGAATGAGTTGCACGCCGCAGCTGGACCGAACGAGATTCTTCGTACTCGCCAGCACATGCCAGTCCGCGGTTACACGTCCCGATCGATCCAGTTGATCGCTCGCCAGGCGCAACGTGTCGATGAAAAGAGCAAATGCCGACAGCGTGAACGAGCGGCCCAGTATGAATCCAACACGCAATTTCGCGGGGGAGTTCATTTGAGTGTCTCCTGGCTTGTGGTTGCGTCAACGATTCGCGCAACCTGTCCCCAAATAGCTGCAGTACGTAGGTCAGGCCCGTGCGATTTCCTCCAGATACCAGTTGATGTAGCGGAGTTCGTTCTGCTCCATCGGCGCGATCGGGCCGGGGACGAAATAATGCGAGCGAACGCCTCGTGCGGTGTGCTCGATGATCTTCTTGTCTTCCTCGGTGGTGACCTTCCAGAGCCAGGTCAGCCGTGAAAGGTCGTAGTCCCGTCCCTCTTCGGCGTCGCCGCGGACGAGCCAGATCAGTTCCATCTCGCATGTGTCGACCGTCTTCGGAATGAAGCGGTAGATCATGCCGTGGTCGGGGTAGCAGACCAGGAAGCTGGTGCCGCCGAGATGGATCGAGGTGACGCCTCCGTCATATGCGGAGAACCGGCCCATCAGCGGCGCGACCGGCTTGCCGTCCTCGCTGCCGGTCGAGACGCCGTCGTAAAGCGCGTAGCGGAAAGTGTGGATCGCCTCGTGTCCACCGGCTGAATTGCGCCAATGATCGCCGCTGCCGACGTCGATGCCGAGCGCGCAGGTGCGTGCTTCCATCGCCTCGTTGAGTTTCTCGATCATGTGGAGCGGCTGTTCGAGGGCGTGCGTTTGCGAATATTCCGGATGGGCCGGGCCACAATGATAGCACTCGACGTAGTTCTCGACCGCGAGCTTCCAGTTCGCCTGCACAGCGTAAAGCTCGCGATGCGCCACCTTGGCCTCGCCCCAGCCATACTGTCCGCAACTGGTGCGCAGCGACTGCTCGATCGGGTCGAAGTCGAGCGGCGTTTCGGCGAACGAGACGAAGACGAGGCCGGACGCGACGCGCACATGGAGTTTCCTGAGGCCATGCGCGGCACGATCGAAATCCTTGGGCATCAGCCGGGCTGCCCGCAGCGCTCCGTCATTGGTGTAGGTCCAGGCGTGATAGGGACATACGAAGAATTTTGCGTTGCCCTTGGGCTTCGTGCAGACCTCGGCGCCGCGATGCCGGCAGACATTGAGCATGGCGTGGATCGCGCCATCCGCACCGCGCGTCAGGATCACCTGCTCGTCACCGAGCTTGAACAACTCGAAGTCGCCGGCGTTCGGAATGACGCTGGCATGGGCGAGACAGTGCCAATGCCGCCGGAATATGCGTTCCATGTCCCGTTCGAAGATGGTCGGATCCATGTAGAACGGCCGAGCCAGGCCATGCCCGGCGCGGTGCGCGGCGGCCAGCCGGTCGATGGGATCGGCTGGTGGTTCAGTCTGCTGGAGAGGGACGATGCTCATGGCTGCGACCTGTCTGGTTGTCTCAGAGACTTGAAATCGGCCTTGGCCAATCGGCATCGCCCGCCACCGCGACGAGCAGGGTGCGCAGATGACGGACATCTGGGTGCAGGAACAGGGCGGAGCGGTCGATGATCTCGATCTGGTAACGCGCCGCGGCCTCCAGGCAGTCGTCCGGCGGCACCGACATCAGCCAGTCGATGAACACTTCCTCCGGCGGCGGCAGCGGCGATATCGCCGCCATCTTCCTTGCGTCGATCAGATGGGTCGGCATCGCCGTCCCGTAACCGTCGCGCGCGGTCATGCCTCGATCTCCACGGGCGACAACGGCCGGGAACAACAGGCAAGCACATAGCCGCCGGCGATCTCTTGCGCGCTGATGCCGCCATTGTGGCGCATGTCGACATCGCCGGCGCGCTTCAGCACCTTGCAGGTGCCGCAGATGCCGGACTCGCAGGCGGCCGGAATGCGAACGCCCGCCGCACGCGCCGTCTCCAGGATGGTCTGGCCGGGCATGCACGCGATCTGCTCTTCGGAGCCGAGGAAACTGACCATCAGCCCGGCAGCCGTGCCATCGAGCGAGATGTCCGGCGCCTGCTTGTGGACCGCTTCGGCGATCGACGTCGCGCCAAAGCTTTCCTGGTGGTAGCGGCCCATATCGAAGCCTTCGGCCCGCACGATGGTGCTCACCGCTTTCATGAAGGGTTCGGGACCGCAGCAAAAAATCTCGCGGCTCATGAAGTCCGGGACCAGGAGCGCGAACTTGTGGCGGTCGATGCGGCCCATCAGGCCGCCCCACGGCGCGGCTGCCGACCGCGCTTCCGGGAGGAACCCAAGCGACAGGTTCGGCATGCGACGGGCATACATTTCGAGTTCGTCCCGGAAGATGATCTCCTCCGGCCGGCGCGAGGAATTGAGGAACGCGATGTCCGCGCCCGGATCGCAGTCGGACAGCCAGCGCAGCATCGACATCATGGGGGTGATGCCCGAGCCGGCGGAGATGAAGAGGTATTTTTTCGCCGGATTGCGGGCTAGCGTGAAATGCCCGCTCGGCCCGTAGGCGCGAACGCGCGAGCCGGGCCTGACGTTCTCGAACATCCAGCGCGTGCCGATGCTGGTCGGCTGCGCCTTGACGGTGATCGAGATCGAATACGGCCGCGAGGGCGAGGATGAAACCGTGTAGGTGCGGTGGAGGTCGCCACCTTTGGCCCGCAATTCCACGGTGATGAACTGTCCGGGCATGTAGCGGAACCAGCCGCCGCCCTCGACGACGAAGGTGAATGTCTTCACGTCGGCCGCCTCGTCGATGACGCTGGTGCAGACAAGCATCTGCCTGGCCGAGTTCCACGGCTTCATCTCGTCGAGCGGCAGCGGCACGGGCACGGTGCCGGTGACAATCATGTTCATGGCAAGCGGCCTCGGATCAGGCGACGAAGCGCAGCGCCGGGCGGTCGCCCTCGGTCAGCCGGCCTTCCATGAAACTCGAATACCATTCGACGAACTGGGCGACGCCGCCCTCGTGGATTTCCGAATAGGGGCCGGGCTCGTATGCGGGCGAATGGATGCCGCGCGCATTCTCCTCGACGATCTGGCGGTCCTGGTCGTTCGTCTCGGTCCAGACATGGGTCAGTTCGTCAAGACGGTAGTCGATGCCTTCGACAGCGTCCTTGTGGACGAGCCATTTGGTTGTTACCGCCGTTTCCGTCGCGCTGATCGGCATGACCCGGAACGTGATCGCGTGGTCCGACAGAACGTGGTTCCACGTGGTCGGATAGTGGTAGAGAAGCAGGGAGCCGATCCGGTCCATGTTCACATTGTCGGACAGGCGCATCTGAACGGCCTTGCGGCCTGAAATCGTGTAGCTGACCGCCTCGCGAAGCAGCGGCACGCGCGTTGCACGGTATTGGCCGCGGTCATCGATGACGAAGGCGCTGGGCAAGCCGGCGGCTTCGCACTTCTGCCAATGCGCCGCGATTTCAGGATCTTCTTTTGCGCCGTCGATGCCGGTAACGGTCGGTGCTTCCGGGAACGTCTTGCAAAGCTCCGGGTGGTTTCCCGCGCAGTGGTAGCATTCGCGGTTGTTTTCCCAGACGAGCTTCCAGTTGCCCTTCTCGATGATCGTGCTCTCGTAGGCGACCTTCGCGTCGCGCAGACGGTGCGGCAGGAAGTAGGGTTCCATCATCGCCCGGAACGGCGCGAAATCCATCGGCTGGGCGGCGAGGCAGATGAAGATGTAACCGCCGGCGCTCTCGCAGGCGACCTGCTTCAGCCCAAACGTCGACGTGTCGAAATTTTCGCCCATCTGGCGCGCGAACAGCAGCGAGCCGTCGAGGTCATAGGTCCATTGATGGTACGGACAGACGAGCTTGGCCGCACTGCCGCGATGTTCGAGGCAGACGCGGGAGCCGCGATGGCGACAGGAATTGTGCAGCGCGTTGATGCTGCCGTCGTTGCCGCGCACCAGCACGACGGCATAGGCGCCGACCTGAACAGTGAAGTAGTTGCCCGGGCTTGGGATTTCGCAGTCATGGCCGACGAACAGCCAGTCCCTGTACCAGATGTGCTCGAGGTCGAGCTGATGGTATGCCGGGTCGATATAGAATGCCTGGTCGAGACTGTAGCCGGCCTTGCGGTTGCGCAGCCGCGAGAGCATTTCGTTGCGTATGTCCATGTCCGTCCTCGCAAAGCAAAGGACTGAACTTGGTGGTGCTTGAGGATAGATGGCTGCGGGAAGGGTGGCCTGACCCGACCGCAACGCTCTCCCCCTTGACCGCCCACCGCGATCAGTCGAGTTCAAATGGTTCGAGGCTGGTTTCCGGACTCCGAAGCTGTCCTTGCGGGACCTTTCCGACACCTTCCCAAGCCATTCCCGGCCCAGTGGTATCCCGTCGGAATCTTCGCTTCGCTACCGTTGCGGGGGCAGCGCCGGCATCAAACCGGCTTCCCAATTATCCCTTCGGCCAATTCACCGAAGAGCACCTTGAACGATGTGATCTAACCACCGCCGCGCGAGTCCCGTCCATACGAAAGCGACACGAGCCGGGCGTAAAGACGACAAGGCGAGAGTCGTTGGCCGTGCATCCTATTTTGGGGCGGAATACCTCGGGAACGGTTCCTGAATGAATTAAGATTGATATCGACGTTGGCTTTAACGACAGCGGTGATTGTCATTCGAGCGGAACGAAATGAGTATCCGAGCACACACTGTACCTAAATTCCTTTTGGCCGGCTTTGCATCGCCCGAAACGACCATCGGCCACGAGCCATCCATATGGATCGCATCGCTGAAGACCGGAGAGATCAGTCGCCGTTCACCCAAAAATGTCTCGATCGTTCGAGGCTTCTATGACGGCCCCGGCGGCTTTTCGGGCACCGATGCCTCAGTCGAAGTCCATTTGGCAAAAATTGAACGTGAGGCAGCCAAAGCGATCAGACGAATGGCTTTGGAAGGAGAAGAAACCTCAGTCGTTCCTCAACAGGTTTGGCGATTCGTCGCGTGGCAAGCAGCACGTACACCCGGCTTCATAGAAATCGTCGAGCGCGCAGCGAACGAACTTTGGGATACGACGGCTGTCGAATCACCTCCTATTGGCTTCGAAAAAGTTTCAGATCGGCAGTGTCCCCTGAGCGTTGAAGCCCCGGAGGCCGGAGAACTTCGCCAAGTAGACAGCGAAGAAGAATTTCACCAACTACTCCGCAAAGGCTGGAAGTGGAAGCTGCGTAGCGAAGATCGCTTAGAAGCAATACATATGCAGGCATGGTACTTTCAGGTTCGGCACTTCCCTCGACTGTCTTGGCTCAAGCTGACCGCTCCCAAGGGTGAATGCTTTATCATCAGCGATCGCGGTGCTGCATGGATGGTTGATGGATATGCAAATACTCCACCCTCCGCCCTGAGGGACCGAACCGCTCAAATCGTCGCGCCTCTAACTCCGAAAATCGCCCTCGTTGGACGTTACGGAAACCTTCCGCTCAATGTCACCCCGCGAGCAGTGAACCGCTTCGTTGCTTTCGCAAGCGACGCTTGGATTGCTGGTCCCAATCGTGAAGTTTTGGAACAGGCCCTCTCGGATAGAAGAACGACAGACGCGCTGACGCATTGAGGAATGGCAGTCCTCATATCAAAGTCAGAGCTTCTACTCCGCCGCTTCCGCGAAGGGCGTCGGCACGTAGTTCAGGATAGGACCGAGCCAGCGTTCCACGTCCTCGACCGGCATATCCTTGCGCCGCGCGTAATCCTCGACCTGGTCGCGCTCGACCTTGGCGACGCCGAAATAATAACTCTCCGGATGCGACAGGTAGATGCCGGATACCGATGAGCCCGGCCACATTGCCATGCTTTCCGTCAGGCTGACGCCAGCGTTCCGCTCGGCATCCAGCAGCCGGAACAGCGTGACCTTCTCCGTGTGGTCGGGCTGGGCCGGGTAGCCGGGCGCCGGGCGGATGCCCTGATAGGGTTCCCCGATCAGTTCGTCCGGCGACAGGTTCTCGTCCGGCGCGTAGCCCCAGAAATCCTTGCGCACCTTCTCATGCAATCGCTCGGCGAAGGCTTCCGCAAAACGATCGGCCAGCGCCTTGACCATGATGGAGGAATAGTCGTCGTTGGCGCGCTCGAAACGCTCGGCGATGGCGACTTCCTCTATGCCGGCGGTAACGACGAACCCGCCGACATAGTCCGGCTGGCCGCTCTCGACCGGCGCGACGAAATCCGACAACGCGACATTGGGTTTGCCATCACGCTTCGCCAATTGCTGGCGCAGCGTGAACAAAGTGCCGAGTTCACCGGTGCGGCTCTCGTCGGTGAACAGCCGGATGTCGTCGCCCGCGGTATTGGCCGGCCAGAATCCGATGACGCCCTTCGGCGCGAACCATTTTTCGGCGATGATCTTCGCAAGCATCGCCTGCGCGTCCTCGAAGAGCTGGCGCGCGGCTGCTCCCTGCTTCTCGTCTTCGAGGATTTTCGGATAACGGCCCTTCAACTCCCAGGTCTGGAAGAAAGGCGTCCAGTCGATGTAGCGGGCAAGCTCCGCCAGGTCCCAGGTCTGAAACACCTTCGTGCCGAGGAACGCCGGTTTTGGCGGCTGGTAATTCGCCCAGTCGATCCTGTGCGCATTCGCGCGCGCCTTGGCGAGCGGCAGCCGCAATTTATCGGCTTCCGAGCGGTGATGCGCTTCCGTCACCTTCCTGTATTCGGTGCGCACGGTCTCGATGTAGCCGTCTTTCGCCTCCTTCGACAGCAAGGCCGAGACCACCCCGACCGCGCGGCTGGCGTCGTTGACATAGACGGTCTGCCCTTTGGCGTAGCGCGGATGGATTTTAACCGCCGTGTGAACGCGGCTGGTGGTGGCACCGCCGATCAGCAGCGGGATGTCGAAGCCTTCGCGCTCCATCTCGGCGGCGACATGGCACATCTCGTCGAGCGACGGCGTGATGAGGCCGGACAGGCCAATGATATCGACCTTCTCGTCCTTCGCCGTCTGCAGGATCTTGGTCGCCGGCACCATGACGCCGAGATCGATGATCTCGTAATTGTTGCAGGCAAGCACAACACCGACGATGTTCTTGCCGATGTCGTGGACGTCGCCCTTGACGGTGGCCATCAGGATCTTGCCGGCCGTCTTGCGCTCGCCATTGTCGATGCCGTTGGCCGCGTTGGCGAGCTTTTCCGCTTCCATGTGCGGCAGCAGGCCGGCGACCGCCTGCTTCATGACGCGCGCCGACTTCACCACCTGCGGCAGGAACATCTTTCCCGCGCCGAACAGGTCGCCGACGACGTTCATGCCGGCCATTAGGGGGCCTTCGATGACGTGCAACGGCCGCTCGGCCCTCAGCCGCGCCTCGTCGGTGTCGGCGTCGATGAATTCGGTGATGCCGTTGACGAGGGCATGGCTGATGCGTTGTTCGACCGGCCAGTCACGCCATGCAAGATCGCGCTCCTTCGCCTCCTTGCCCGCAGTTCCCTTGAAACGCTCGGCAATCTCCAGCATGCGTTCGGTTGCCGTGCCGCCGACCTTGGGAACGCGGTTGAGCACGACATCTTCGCAGGCCTCGCGCAGCTCCGGCTCAATCGTGTCATAGACGGCGAGCTGCCCGGCATTGACGATGCCCATGTCCATGCCGCGCTGGATGGCGTGGTAGAGGAACACGGCGTGCATCGCCTCGCGCACCGGCTCGTTGCCGCGGAACGAGAAGGAGAGGTTCGAGACGCCGCCGGATATGTGGACATGCGGCAGTGTCGAGGTGATCTCGCCCGTCGCCTCGATGAAGTCGACGCCGTAATTGTCGTGTTCCTCGATACCGGTGGCCACGGCAAAGACGTTCGGGTCGAAGATGATGTCTTCCGGCGCGAAGCCGGCCTGTTCGGTCAAAAGCCTGTAGGCGCGGGTGCAGATCTCGACTTTTCGCACCTTGGTATCGGCCTGCCCCTGTTCGTCGAAGGCCATGACGACAACGGCCGCACCATACATGCGGCATAGCTTCGCGTGATGAAGGAAGGCCTCCTCGCCTTCCTTCATCGAGATGGAATTGACGATCGGTTTGCCCTGCACGCATTTCAGGCCGGCCTCGATCACTTCCCATTTCGAGGAGTCGATCATTACCGGCACACGGGCGATATCCGGCTCGGCGGCGATCAGGTTCAAATACTCGACCATCGCCTTCTTCGAGTCGATCAGGCCCTCATCCATGTTGATGTCGATGATTTGTGCACCATTCGCCACCTGATCGCGGGCGACGTCGAGAGCGGCGGCATAATCGCCGGCGGTGATCAGCTTCCTGAATTTGGCCGAACCGGTGACGTTGGTGCGTTCGCCGACATTGACGAAGGGAATCTCCTTGGTGAGTGCAAACGGCTCCAGTCCGGAAAGCTGCATCAAAGGCTTGTGTTCGGCCGGCTGGCGAGGAGCGTGCTGCCTGACGGCGTCTGCGATGGCGCGGATATGGTCCGGCGTCGAGCCGCAGCAACCGCCGACGACGTTGACCAGACCCTCGCGTGCGAAATCCTCGACCTGGGCGGCCATGAATTCCGGACTTTCGTCATACTGGCCGAAAGCGTTTGGCAGGCCGGCATTGGGATAGGCGCATATGAAGGTGTCCGCGACACCGGAAAGCTCGGCCAGATGCGGGCGCATGGCGGCGGCGCCCAGCGCGCAGTTCAAGCCGACCGTGAAAGGTTTTGCATGGCGGATGGAATTCCAGAACGCCGTCGGTGTCTGGCCCGACAGCGTGCGGCCGGACAGGTCGGTGATCGTGCCGGAAATCATCACGGGCAGCCAGATGCTCTTCTCCGCGAATATCTCCTCGGCCGCGAAGATCGCCGCCTTGGCATTCAGCGTGTCGAAGATCGTCTCGATCAGGATGATATCCGAGCCGCCATCGATCAGCCCACGCAACTGCTCGCCATAGGCGATGCGCAGGTCGTCGAAGGATGTCGCGCGATAGCCGGGATTGTTCACGTCCGGCGAGATCGAGGCCGTGCGGTTGGTCGGCCCCAGCGCGCCGGCGACGAAGCGGCGCTTGCCGTCCTCCTGGCTTGCGCGGATCGCGGCCCGCCGTACCAGCCGTGCCCCATCGCGGTTCAACGCGTAGACCGCGTCCTCCATGCCGTAGTCGGCCTGCGCGATCGACGTCGATGAAAAGGTGTTGGTCTCGATGATGTCGGCGCCAGCGATGGCGTACTGGTAGTGGATGTCCTCGATGGCCCTCGGCTGCGACAGGATTAGCAGGTCGTTGTTGCCCTGCTGGTGGCAGGCGCAGCCGACGAATTTCTCGCCACGGAAATGATCCTCGTCGAAGCCAAGGCCCTGGATCTGCGTGCCCATGGCGCCGTCAAGGATAAGGATACGCTCGCGCGCCGCTGCCTGAAGGGCGGCAAGGATTTCGGCACCGTCCGGCTTTGATGCAACCGGCCCGAAGAGGTCACCGACAGATGCCATTTGCGACGCCCTTCATTCACGACACGACACCTGCTTAGTCACATAACGACATCTTTATGTCAATATATGATTGAGGCATCATTGCCAGGTGACGTCCCCGCCAAGACTTGAGTGGCGGCCGCGTCCATACGTTCGCTGTCTTATGAACGGCTATCTGGAAACGTCGGACGAAAGCTGCGGCGGCGAGTACGTGGCCGGCGTGGCCTGCCGGTTCAAGCGGGGTTTTTACCCGACGCAGGCGATCAGTCATCATGCCGTTTCACAGCGGGTCCTGCGAAGGCTTCTTCATGAGCACGGTGTCCATTATCCAGCCCTTGCCGCGCCGTGCTTCCTCGCGGATGCGTTCGATGTCGTCGACAACCTCCCTGAGCTTGCCCGACACGAGCACCTCGTCCGGCATGCCGATATAGGCCCCCCAGTAGATGTCGAGATCGCCGTCCGCTATCCGCAACGCTTTCTCCGCATTGAGCATGATCACGACGCTGTCGACATTGTTGGGAAAGCCTTCGGCCATGGTCTTGCCGGTCGAGATCAGGATCGATCGGCCGATATTGTTTAACGCCACCTTGTGACGGGCTGCGAGCGCCTGGATGCTGCTGATCCCCGGCAAGACTTCGTAGTCGAGCTCGAAATCCCCGCGCGCCTGAAGCCGATCGAGAATGCGCATGGTACTGTCATAGAGGGTGGGATCGCCCCAGACGAGGAACGCGCCGGTTTCCGACTCGTCGAGTTCCTCCATGATGAGCTTGCCATAGATCGCTTCGACATCGTCGTGCCAGTCCGACACCGCGCCCTCGTAGCACTCATCGCCTCGCCTGCGCACGGGCGCCTTGTACTCGACGGTACGGAACGGCCGGTCGCGAACGCAGCGCTCGATGATTTCCAGGCGCACCCGCGCCAGTTCCTCCCTCTCGATGCCCTTGTTGGGGATGAAGAAAACATCGACCTGGTTCATCGCGTTGACCGCCTGGATCGTAACGAAGTCCGGATTGCCGGCGCCGATACCGATGATAAGCACCTTGCGCCTCATTGAACCCTCGGATGACGGGAGACGGGCTTCAGTGACGCTCGAAAAGTCTTAAACAGGGTCAACAGATGGGCCGGTCCCGGATGTGACGCCGAATATTTGGCGAGACGCAGGATTTCGGCATCGGCGGCAAGGCCGGGGTCGATCGCGTCAGGCAGCGCCACCAGCCATGACAGGAATATATCTTCGGGTTGAGGAAGCGCGGGTAGGGGGCGCTGTTCCGCCGGCGGGTCGAACCTCAATCCCATGCCAATGCTCCGCCGTTCTGGTACTCGATGACGCGCGTCTCGAAAAAGTTCTTCTCCTTCTTCAGGTCCATCGCTTCCGACATCCATGGGAATGGATTGTCGGTCTCGGCAAAGACTGGTGACAGGCCCAGTTGGGCGCAGCGCCGGTTGGCGATGAAGTGCATGTACTCTTCGCAGAGCGCTGCGTTGAGACCGAGGAAGCCGCGCGGCATCGTATCGCGGCCATAAGCTGCCTCGAGTTGAGCGGCATTCGAGATCATCCCGCGCACCTCGTCCTGGAACGCCTTGGTCCAGAGGTGCGGGTTCTCGATCTTGATCTGGTTGATGACGTCAATGCCGAAGTTCAGGTGGATGGATTCGTCGCGCAGGATGTACTGGTACTGCTCGGCGATGCCGACCATCTTGTTGCGCCGGCCGAGCGACAGGATCTGCGCGAAGCCGGTGTAGAACCACATGCCCTCGAAGATGACGTAGAAGGCGACGAGATCGCGCAGGAAAGCCTGGTCCGCCTCCGGCGTGCCGGTGCGAAAATCCGGATCGTCGAGATGCTGGGTGTGCTTCAACGCCCAGGCCGCCTTGTCGGTGATCGATGGCACCTCGCGATACATGTTGAAGAGCTCGCCCTCGTCCAGAGACAGGCTTTCGACGATGTACTGGAAGGTATGGGTGTGGATCGCCTCCTCGAAGGCTTGCCGGAGCAGGTACTGCCGGCATTCCGGGTTGGTGAGATGCCGGTAGATGGCGAGCACGATGTTGTTCGCCACCAGAGACTCCGACGCTGCAAAGAAGCCGAGGTTGCGCTTGATCATGCGCCGCTCGTCGTCAGTTAGCCCGTCCTTCGATTTCCAGAGCGCGATGTCGGCCTGCATGGACACCTCGGTCGGCATCCAGTGGTTGTTGCAGCCGGAGAGATATTTCTCCCACGCCCAGCGGTATTTCAGGGGCAACAGCTGGTTCACGTCGGCGCGCGTGTTGATCATGCGCTTGTCATCGACGGACACGCGCCCCGCGCCGCGATCGATCTCGCCGAGCCCGGTGGCATCGGTGCTTGCTTGCCCGGATTCCAGCGAGACCAATTTGACGGCGTCGGACATGTTCGTTTTCGGTTCAGACCAGTCGAGCATTCATTTTCTCCTTCTTGTTGCTGCTCACTGGCATGCTTCGCACTCAGGATCGTCGATCGCGCAGGCCTTGCCCCACGCTCCTTCGGCATTGACCACGATCGGCTCCGAGACGGATGAGGCGCACACCGCTGCCGACACGGCGTTGAGTTTTCCGTCGGTTCCTTTGAGTGTCGATTTCTCGACATGGGTCGCCGACCGCGACCGCAGGTAGTAGGTGGTCTTCAGCCCTTTTTTCCACGCGAAGCGATAGAGTTCGTCGAGTTTCTTGCCCGACGGATTGGCGATGTAGAGGTTGAGCGACTGTGCCTGGTCGATCCATTTCTGGCGGCGTGAAGCGGCCTCGATCAGCCATTTGGAGTCGATCTCGAAGGCGGTCGCATAGAGCGCCTTGAGATCGTCCGGCACGCGGTCGATCTGCCCGACCGAGCCGTCGAAATATTTGAGGTCCGAGACCATGACTTCGTCCCAGAGTCCGCGCTGCTTGAGGTCGTGGACGAGCTGGGCGTTCACCACCGTGAAGTCGCCGCTCATGTTCGATTTGACGAACAGGTTCTGATAGCCCGGCTCGATGGACTGCGACACGCCGCAGATGTTGGAGATCGTCGCTGTCGGGGCGATCGCCATCGTGTTGGAGTTGCGCATGCCGGTCTTCGTCACGCGCGTGCGCAGTGTCTCCCAATCGAGCGTTGAAGCTCCATCCATATCGACGCCCGGCCGCGCCTCCTCGAGCAGCTTGATGGAATCGATCGGCAAGATACCCTTCGACCACAATGAGCCTTCAAAGCTTGGATAGCGGCCGCGCTCTGCCGCGAGGTCCACCGAAGCCGAGATCGCATGGTAGCTGACGGCCTCCATGCTGCTGTCGGCGAACGCCACTGCTTCCCGCGTCGCATAAGGCAGCCGCAGCGCCTGCAGCGCGTCCTGGAAGCCCATGATGCCGAGCCCGACCGGACGATTCTGCAGGTTTGAGCGTCGTGCTTCGGGGATTGTGTAGAAATTGATGTCGATGACGTTGTCGAGCATCCGCATCGCCGTACTGACGGTGCGAGCCAGCCGATCGAAGTCGAGCCCTTTCTCCGCCACGTGGTTGGCGAGATTGACCGAGCCGAGATTGCACACCGCCACCTCATCCCTGGATGTGTTGAGTGTGATCTCGGTGCACAGGTTCGACGAATGCACGACACCCACATGTCCCTGCGGCGAGCGGATGTTGCAAGGGTCCTTGAAGGTCACCCACGGGTGCCCGGTCTCGAACAGCATGGTCAGGATCTTGCGCCACAGGTCGACCGCGCGGACTTTTCGGAACACTTTCAGACCGCCGCGCGCGGCCTTCAACTCGTAGGCCTCGTAGGCGGCGCGGAACGGGTTGCCGTAGAGATCGTGCAAGTCAGACGTCTCGTCCGGTGAGAACAGCGTCCACTCGGCATCGGCCTCGACCCGCTCCATGAACAGGTCCGGCACCCAGTTGGCGGTGTTCATGTCATGCGTGCGGCGGCGGTCGTCGCCGGTGTTCTTCCTGAGGTCGAGGAACTCCTCGATGTCGACGTGCCAGGTTTCGAGATACGCGCAGACGGCGCCCTTGCGCTTGCCGCCCTGGTTGACGGCAATCGCCGTGTCGTTGGCCACTTTCAGGAACGGCACCACGCCCTGGCTCTCGCCATTGGTGCCCTTGATATGCGCGCCGAGACCGCGCACCGGGGTCCAGTCGTTGCCGAGCCCGCCCGAGTATTTGGCCAGCAATGCGTTGTCCTTGATGCCCTTGAAAATGGCGTCGAGATCGTCGCCGATGGTGGTCAGGAAACAGGAGGAAAGCTGCGGCCTGAGCGTGCCTGCATTGAACAGCGTCGGCGTGGAAGCCATGAAGTCGAACGACGAAAGCAGATCGTAGAACTCGATCGCGCGCGCCTCGCGGTCGATCTCGCGGACCGCCAGTCCCATGGCGACACGCATGAAGAACGCCTGGGGCAATTCCAGCCGTTTGCCTTTCGTATGCAGGAAGTAGCGGTCGTAGAGGGTCTGCAATCCGAGGAACTGGAACTGCAGGTCCCGCTCCGGCTTCAATGCGGCGCCAAGCCTGGCGAGGTCGAAGCGGCGGAGTTCCGGGTCGATCAATTCAGCTTCGATGCCGGCGCTAATGAATTGCGGAAAATACGTCGCGTAACGCGCCGCCATCTCAGCCTGGGTGGCCTGTTCCGACCTGCCGGAGACGAAACTGAGCGCCTCGCGCCGCAGCCGGTCGAGCAGCAGGCGGGCCGACACGAAGGCATAGTTCGGCTCCTGCTCCACAAGGGTGCGCGCAGCCAGGATCGGCGCCAGCGACAGCTCGTCCAGCGTGATGCCGTCGTAAAGATTGCGGCGCGCTTCCACGAGTATCGGCTCCGCCGCCACGTCGTTCAGCCCGGCGCAGGCTTCCTTCACAATGGCCGCGAAACGCGCTTCGTCGAATGGCACAAGGTTGCCGCTGTCGGTCTTGACGTTAAGGGCCGGTATTGCCGCGGTCGCATCTGCAGTCTTTGCAGCGGCTCTCTCCCGCGCGCGTTCCTCACGGTAGAGCACATAGGCGCGAGCCACCTTGTGGTGCTCGCCTCGCATGAGCGCCAGTTCGACCTGGTCCTGTACGTCCTCGATATGGAACGTCCGGCCGTCGCCAACCCGGCGGGTAAGGGCGGAGGCCACCTGATCGGTCAGATCCTGGACGACATCATGCACCCGCCGCGAGCCGGCCGCGGTCGAACCCTCGACGGCCAGAAACGCCTTGGTCAGCGCCACGGTGATCTTGGTCGCGTCGAACGGCGTCACCGTGCCGTTGCGGCGGATGACGCGATAGCCAGGCTCGGCTGGCGCGTTCTGTTCCTGCTGGATATGGATCGAACCCTGTTGGGTCCCATTGGTGTGAAGGACGGTCGCCGGCATCTTTTCCCCGTGGCGTTTCGACGGGGCAGCTGCGGACGCATGCGATCGACGGGAAAAATCCAGCCGGCGCAATGCACCACCAGGACACCCCGCCTGTTGACGTTCATTCCGCCGCGGCAGGTCTCCTGGCTCGCAGGTCGTCACCTTTGTCGGCCTTCCCGGTGCTTCACACACCAGTGGCATTTGTCGACGCAGGCTCGCTGCTTACAGTTGCGGGGGCAGCGCCGGTATCACACCGGCTTCCCTCTTAGCTTCCTTACCGGATGACGATTCGGAAGAACCATGGCGTCAATATGTAGTACCCAGGGCGCCGGCGCTGTCAATGAATAGCGTTGCGATCATCCCCACTATTCCCGCGATTGTTCGACACAGTCGAAGAGGCGGTCGTCGCCCCGCTTTACTGCTTGCGCGTTGATGTCCACGCCGAGTCCGGGCGAAACCGTTGGCACCAAGGACCCGCCTCGCCAAAGACCGATTCTTGAAGGTCAATTCGGCCTATCAGCAGCCCGAATCGCCCGCGCGCAGCTTCGCACGTGGCCGGGCGGCGAGTGAATGGTCCAGCTCTGCCTGACGGCCATCATCAGGACCCTGTGCGAATCAATATGCGCTGCAATATGTTTCTGTGGTGGGACGGGGATGATTGGAATAAGCGCCTGCGGCATGGTCAAGACACGTGATCTCAACGACGCTGTTCTGGCCGGGGCTTGCGGACCCCGGGCATTGCAGGCAGGCACGCTGTATCAGCGGCAAGGGCGGGTGACCGAAGTCGTCGTCGAGGAGAATGGACGCCGGATTACGGCGAGGGTCCAGGGCAACGAGACGCGGCCGTATCGCCAGACGATCGCGATTGAGGAAAAAACGCCCGGCCGGATCGTGGTCTCGGGTGAATGCACGTGCCCGGTAGGCTTCAACTGCAAGCACGTCGCCGCCGCGATCGTTGCCGCCCGCGACGTCGGCGGCAGAACGGGTTCGGTAAATCGGGCTGCCGACTGGGGACAGTCATCACGTCGCGCGATCGAGCCGCCCCCCGGCGTCAAACGCATATCGGCTCCTGCATCGCAGCCGCAAGCCGGGCTGCTGTCCGCCTCCCTGGTCGGCTGGCTGGACAGCCTCGGTGCGGCCGAGCTTGCGGACTCCGAAGACTATCCTGCGGAGGTACATCACAGGCTCGTCTATCTTCTCGACAGCCATGCGAGCGGCGACCGGCACCCGGTTCTCGTCGTCCGCGTGTTCAAGGTGCGCCTGCGCAAGGACGGCACATTCGGAGACGATTCGCAGCCTTTCGATCTGCGGAAAATGTCAGCCAACCCACCCAAATTTGTCAGGCCCTCGGACCTGGCGAATGCAAAGCGCATGTTGATGCTGAGCAGCGAATATTCCAGCACGCCGTCCTTTCTCCTCGCGGACGCCGCGGGAGCCGACTTGCTGCCTTTCCTCCTTGCGACAGGCCGGACACGCTGGCGCAGCCTCGGCGGTCCGGCCATGTCTCCCGGCCCATCGCTCGACGGCAGGCTCGACTGGTCGCTTGGTGAGGATGCCCGGCAGCGCCCCGTTATCGTGTTGGCCGGCGAGAATCATGATGGACTGATCACCTTGCGGGCAACGCCGCCCCTCTGGGTCGATCCGGCGTCCGGACAGATCGGGCAGATCGAAACCGGGTTGAATCGCACGCTTGCCGCTGTGGTCCTTGCCGCGCCACCGATCGCGCCGGGTGATGCGCCGGTGCTTGCCGAAGCCATCCAGAAAAAAGGTGCACATCTTGCCGCCCTGGCGCCGCGGGTGCCGGAAATGGAAGAAACGCTCGGCGGATCGCCGCTGCCGGTGCTGCGGTTGCAGGCCGCCACGCTTCCGGTCGAGCCGCTAACCGGGTCTGGGATTCGCTACGGCTGGACCTGGCCGCCCGCGACCGAGACGGTCGGAGTCGCGCGCGCCGCATTCCTTTATGACGATATCGAACTTGCCGCGGAAGACACCCGGCCGCAGCCGATCCTGGCGCGGCGCGGGTGCCTCGTTAAGGTCAAGCGTGACCTTCGGACGGAAGTAGCACGTCTCAAGCGCCTGTCGGAGTTCGATCTGGTGGCGGTGGCGAAAGCCAGGCCCGGTGCCGCCAGCACGCACGGTTCGGCGCTTGTGCCCCTCGAAGCAGACGCCGGCTGGCTCGATTTTCTATGGCACGACAAGGCCACGCTCGAGGCCGAAGGCTGGCGCGTCATCATCGCTGCCGATTTTCCGGTGCGGCTGGCGAGGCCGGAGACCGGCCTTCAGGCCCGCCTGCGCGAGAGCAGTGGCATCGACTGGCTGGAACTCGACCTCGGCGTGGTGCTGGATGGCGAGACCGTCGATCTCGTGCCGGCGCTGGTCGCCCTGATCCTGTCGCCGGCTTTCGAAGCCACACTTGATTCGTTGCAGACCGACGACGAGGATCTGCCGTTCTATCTGCCGCTGAACGACGGCCGTATGCTCGGCCTGCCGGCTGCACGCATGCAGCCGATCCTGGCGACCTTGGCCGGGCTCCTTCTTCACCAGGGCTCGGGCAAGCCGCGGCTGACCGCCGCCGATGCGGTTGCGCTGGACGCGCTGGAGCAGGCCGGCGTCGTCTTTCGCGGCGGCGACAATCTGCGCGCGCTCGGGCGGCGGTTGCGGGAGCACGGCGGCATTGCCGATGTCGCCCCGCCGCCGTGGTTTTCGGCCGAACTGCGTCCCTATCAGGCGCGCGGCCTCGCCTGGCTGCAACTGCTGGCGCAGGTCGGTCTCGGAGGCATCCTCGCCGACGACATGGGGCTCGGCAAGACGGTGCAGACTCTGGCCCATATTGCGGTCGAGAAGGCGGCGGGCCGTCTCGACAGACCGGCTCTGGTGATTGCGCCGACCAGCCTCGTCGGCAATTGGGTGCGCGAGGCGGAGCGTTTTGCACCCGAACTTGCGTTGCTGGTGCTGCACGGGCTGGACCGCAGGAAGGATTTCGACCGCATCGGTGCGGCCGACCTGGTCATAACCACCTACCCGCTGATCGCCCGCGATCACGAAACCCTCGTCGCGCGCGATTGGAGCGTGATCGTGCTCGACGAGGCGCAGGCGATCAAGAACCCGGAAGCGACCACGACAAAACTCGTCGCCAAACTGTCGGCCCGTCAAAAGCTATGCCTGAGCGGCACGCCGCTCGAAAACCATCTGGGCGAACTCTGGTCGCTGTTCCATTTCGCCAATCCGGGCTTCCTTGGTGACGCCAGGAGCTTCAGGCAGGTTTACCGCACGCCGATCGAGAAAAAGGGCGATGGCGAGCGGGCGCGGCTGCTGGCGCGCCGGGTGCGGCCGTTCACGTTGCGCCGCACCAAGGCGGAGGTTGCCCCCGAACTGCCGGCCAAAACCGAAATGGCCGAGGCGATCGAACTCGGCACCGCCCAGCGCGACGTCTATGAAACGATCCGCATCGCAATGCACCAGAAGGTCAAGGCCGCGATCTCCGCCAAGGGTTTTGCGCAAAGCCGCATCATCATCCTCGACGCGCTGCTGAAGCTGCGCCAGGCGACCTGCGATCCGCGCCTGCTGAAGCTGGCGAACGGCAAGCAGGCGAAGGCGGGTTCCGCAAAACTCGAACGGCTGATGGAAATGCTGGAGGAACTTCTCGCCGAAGGCCGCCGCATCCTGGTGTTCTCGCAATTCACCTCGATGCTGGCGCTGATCGAGGAGCGCCTGACACAGCGCGGGATCGACTATGCGCTGCTCACCGGCGACAGCAAGAACCGACCGGCGATCATCGCCCGTTTCCAGGACGGCGACGTGCCAGTCTTTCTGGTGAGCCTCAAGGCCGGCGGGACAGGCTTGAACCTTACCGCGGCCGACACCGTCATCCTCTACGATCCGTGGTGGAATCCGGCGGTCGAAGACCAGGCGATCGACCGCGCCCATCGCATCGGCCAGCACAAGCCGGTCTTCGTGTACCGGCTGGTGGCGCAAGGCACCATCGAGGACAAGATGGAGACGCTGAAGGACAAGAAGCGGGCGCTGGCCGCAGGCCTGTTCGACGCCGAAGGCGTGCCGACGCTGGCCATGACGGAAGCAGACATCGAGCTGCTGCTGGCTTGAGCAGGTGGTATTTCTTCGCCGGCTGGATGGTCTGTCGCAAGCGCGGCTGAATATTGCCCCCAACTTCTGCCCGATCGGTTTCGCGGCGTCTCGTGTCACATCGGGCTCCGAGCCCGATTGGGACAACGGCTGATTGGCCGCATCCGGGTGTCGAATTCAGGTCAGGGCGGCAACGGCTATGGCATTGGATGTTCATGGTGGCTCGACCAATTTCCGAAGGTGGTGACCAGCATCCCGACATCCGGCAGCATTGGCGCTTGATGCCGCCTCGATTTCAGCCCACATCCGTCCGGATGAAGGATGAGACGTGGGACGAGCACTGGGTATTCAGGTGGGCCTTGCCTGCCTCCTTTGCCTTGCATCTGCTCATTCCCGCGCTCCTGATGTTCGAACTGCCCGCATCGCTGCCGCAGCCGCAGGAAGAGCAGGCGATAAAGGTCGATATCGTGCCGCCGCCCAAGCCACCGGAGGAACCCAGGGCGGAACCGTCGCCGCCCAGGCAAGAGCCCAAGCCCGAAAAGCCGCAGGAAGTAAAGGCCGAGAAACCTCCGCCGGCGAACAATACCGCCCCCCCGCAAGCACCCCAACCTGGCGTGAGGCGAGTCGTCCGATTCGGCGAGAAGGACGCTGGTCCCCGCCAGTCTTCCGATGGTAGCAGCGCGGAGGAAGGCTCGGCGTCAACGACAGCACCGGATGCGCCGGATAAGCAGGATCCCGCGCAACCGCCGGTCCTGGCAGCGGCCGAGGCGAAAAATCAGATCGCGCCGCCCGGCGAACCAGGAATGGCTGCACCCAAAATACGGGCGCCCAAGGCAGCGGATAAGGCCAAGGCGCCAAAAGCCCCGAAGCTTGTGGAAGCAAAGAGATTGTTTTCGCGGAGCGCAACCGGCGATCCGATTGCCACGACCGCGATGGATGGCATGCCGCGCGGACAACGGGCTGGCGAACTGTGCTTCGCGGAACTGAAACTGCAATTGATAAACGCCTCGCCCCCGTATCTGGCCGAGCAATTGCCTCTTTTTGGGCTGAAAGCCGGCACGGTCATTGAAAATGCCGACACAGCCTTCGACGGCAATGGACAATGGCGCCATCTGGGCTTTCGCTGCGAAGTGGACAGCGACGCGACAAGGGTAGTGTCCTTCGCGTTCGGCGTCGGAGGCCCGATCCCGCGCAGCGAATGGGTGCGCTACGGGATCAGGTCGCAATAGAGGCCGGGCGCTGCTTTGCGCCCGCGGCTGCGAAGGTTTGGCTCGCCCATCCCAAGGTAGGCTGGAACTGTCGTCGCCACGCCAGATATCCCGGTCGCAGCCCTTCCGGCCCGATCCCGTCGTGTCGAAGGGCGCGGCCTCACATGCCCCAGCGTAGCGCTGCCGTGTGCACCCTGGCGTCCCACAGGCGCGCCGCCTCATCGTCCAGCATCGACAGCGTGATCGAACAGCCTGCCATGTCGAGCGAGGTCACGTAGGAGCCGACAAGGGAGCGCGCAATCGTGATGCCGCGCTTCTCGAACTGCCGGCGTGCACTGTTGTACATGAGATAAAGTTCCATCGACGGCGTGCCGCCAAAGCCGTTGACGAAGAGCAGCGCATTGCCCTTGGCGGCCGCGCCTAGGTCGCCGGCGATGGCCTCGCAGATCTCCTCGGCGATGGCGTCGGCGGAAGCGAGTTTCGCGCGGCGGCGGCCGGGTTCGCCATGGATGCCGACGCCGAATTCCATCTCGTCGTCGCCGATCTGGAAATTTGGTTTGCCGGCGGCCGGCACGGTGCAAGAGGTGAGCGCCACACCCATCGAGCGGGTCGATCGGTTGACCTTGTCGCCGAGCGTCTTCAAGTCCTTCAGCGCGCGGCCTTCCTCGGCGGCGGCACCGACGATCTTTTCCACCACAAGCGTACCGGCGACGCCGCGCCGTCCGGTCGTATAGAGCGAATCCTCCACCGCAACGTCGTCATTGGTGATGACCTGCATGACGCCTTCCGACATTTCCGCCGCCATCTCGAAGTTCATGACGTCGCCTTCGTAGTTCTTGACGATGAACAGGCAGCCGGCACCGGTGTTGACCTCGGCGGCCGCCTCCATCATCTGGTCGGGGGTCGGCGAGGTAAAGACCTGGCCGGGGCAGGCTGCGTCGAGCATACCGAAGCCGACTAGCCCGCCATGCAGCGGCTCGTGGCCGGAGCCGCCGCCGGAGATCAGCGCCACCTTGCCGGGTTTGAGCACCTTGCGCCGGATGAACTTGTGGCCACCGCCGAGCGCCAAAATGTCGGAATGGGCAGCAGCGAACCCGTCGAGGGTTTCGGTGAGCACCGTGTCGACCGCGTTGATGAATTTTTTCATTTTTCCTCCTCCCGTTCCTGCCTAGCTAGCTGCCCTTGCCAGCGATGCTGGTGATCTTGTGGATGAATTCGTTGATAGCGCGGTCGAGCGCGGCGTTCTGCCTGTCGTCGCCCAAGTCTGGCACCACCAGAGAGATGTGGCGGCTGCGCCTGAGCCCGGCCTCGTGCGCGGCCTTGCCCGGATGCGCGGCGCGGTAGGCGGCGAGGAAGGCGTCGCGCTCCTGCATGCTGAAATGGCAGACGGAAAAGATCGCCTGCAGATGTTTCGCCGGGATTGGTGTCGAATAGGCGGCACTGGTGATCTGGGTGACGAAGCTGCGGTGTTTTCCGAGCGTGTCGGCCAACCGCTGGCGGGTGCCGGACGGACGCTGGTCGATCACCGTGGACAGAACAGTCTTGTAGGCGCGGATCGCCGCCTCGGCGTCTTTCGGCTCGGGCTGCGGGCTCTTCGCCATGGTCAGAGCGTGACGCCGGCGACCGCGGCTTTCGCGAGCGCCAATTGCGCGGGCACGACGGAAAGGTCGCGCAGGCCAGCTTCCAGCAAGGCAGGTATGGCGGTCGGATCGCCGCCGGCGTCCCCGCACAGGCTGACCGGAATGCCGTTCGCCTGGCCGAAGGCGGCGACGGAAGCGATCAGCCGCAGCACCGCCGGATTGTGCACGGAATTGAGCGCCGCCACCGCGGTGTTGTCGCGCGCCGCCGCCATGACATACTGGGTGAGGTCGTTGGAGCCGATGGAAAAGAAGGCGACATCGGCGAAAAGCTCCGGCGCGATTGCCACGGAAGGCACCTCGACCATGATGCCGAGCGGCGGCAGGACGTACTCGATCCCGGCCGTGGCCAAAACTTTAGCCTCCTCGGCGAAAAGCGCGGCGGCAAGGGTATATTCCTCCGGCACGGCGATCATCGGAAACATGATTTTGAGGTTTCCGTAGACGGCGGCGCGCAGCAGCGCACGGATCTGCACGCGAAAAATTTCTGCGCGCGCCAGCGACAGGCGGATGCCGCGCAGGCCGAGGAAGGGGTTGCCTTCTTCGACCGTGTAACCCGGCACTGGCTTGTCGCCACCGGCGTCGACGGTGCGGATCGTGACCGGCTTGCCGGCTGCCCACTCCAGCACCTTGCGGTACGCGAGATACTGCGTCTCCTCGTCCGGCAGTCCTTCAGGCTTGCCGAACAAAAATTCCGTGCGCATCAGCCCGACACCATCGCAGGTCGCGATATCGATACGCTCGACATCGGACGGGTCAGCTACGTTGATGAGAACGCGCACCGGCGTGCCGTCGGCGGTCGAGGCTGGGTTTGCGGAATTCGCCTCCGCCGCGAGCCGGCGCGCCGCAAAGGCCTCCGCCGCCCTATGGAAAAGTTCTTCGGCCTCGTCGCTCGGGCCGAGCAGGACGTGGCCGTGCTCCGCGTCGAGAAAGACCGGAAGATCGAAATCGCTGGGCACCGGCCCAAGACCGACCACCATCGGCACCCCGCGCGCCCGCGCCAGCATGGCGACATGGCTTGCCGAACTGCCCTTTGCCAGTGCGATGCCGCCGCCCTGCGACCAGTCGACCGAGAGAAAACGCGTCGGTGCGATGTCGTCGCCGACAAGTATGGCGCCGGGCGGTAGCGAGAGATCTCCGGCGGGGACAAGCGCGTCAAGGACCTGCTGGCGGATGTCCTTCAGGTCGGCGGAGCGGGCGCGAAAATACTCGTCGTCGGAGGCTTCGTAGCCGGCGATCTCGGCATCGAGCGCGTCGCGCCATGCCCGGTCGGCTAGAGCGCCGTCCTCGATTAAAGCGAAGGCGGGCGCCGCGAGCGATTCGTCGGCGAGCATGGCAAGCTGGAACTCGAGCATGTCGGCTGCCTCGCCGACAGTCTGTGTTGCGAGCGCAGCCAGTTGCTCGGATGCGCCCTCGATGGCGATGGCAAGCGCGCGGGCTTCCTCCGTCGGCGACCCCTTGGCGGCATAGGCCTTCGAGCCGGCGTCGAGGCCGAACACCGGGCCTTTCGCATAGCCGTGCGAAGCGGGGATTCCGCTAAGCCTATGCGGTCCGGACATGCGCTTCGGCCTCGTCGAAATCGCGCTCGACCAGCGCGACCAGCGCATCCACGGCGAGTTCCGCCTCCTCGCCGCTGGCGCGCAGGTGGAGCACGGTGCCCTTCGGCGCTTTGGCCGCCATCACCTTCACGATGCTCTTGGCGTCGAACCACGGACCCTCCGGCGCTAGCGCCATCTCGATCGAGGCCGGGAACGACTTCGCCAGTTTCGTGAACTTCACTGAAGGCCGGGCATGCAGGCCGACCTCATGCGTGATCTCAACCGCTCTTAGTGCAAGCGCCGTCATCAAAAATTCCGATCCATTCAAGCCGGCGCCAATTCGTGCGCCGTTGCCACGACTTCCTTGAGCGACGCTCCTCCCGAAGCCTCCGTCGCAGCCATCACCGCGCCCTCGACGATCGGCGCGTTGCAGACAACGATCCGATTCGCCCTGGGTTCGCCAATCATTTCGATCGCCATCTCGCTGTTGGTCTCGGCGCCGCCGAGATCGACCAGGATTGCGACGCCGGCATCCGACCACGCGCCGTCGATCGCCTGCATGATCGCCTCCACGCTGGTCCCCAGCCCACCCTCCGGATTGCCGCCGCACCAGGCGAGCGGCACCTCGTCGCCGACCATCTGGCGCACCATGTCGGCGGTGCCTTCGGCGACCTTCGCCGAATGCGAGACGATGACGATGCCGACATTCTTCATGCACTGCGCTCCAGGGTTTTGGTGACGGCGCGCACGATGAGCGCGGTGGAACGCGCACCCGGGTCGACATGGCCAATCGAGCGGTCGCCCAGGAAGGAGGCGCGCCCGCGGATCGCCTTCATTGGTTTGGTGGCCTCGGCGGCAGCGTCCGCAGTATCGGCGATTTCGGCGCCGGCGCTGCCAGCGCTAAGTGTCGCCTGCACGGGATAGAGCACGTCGAGCATGGTTTTCTGCCCCGCCTGTGATTTTCCGCGCGCGGCCACTGCATCGACGGCCTTGCCGAAGGCGGCGGCAAGTTCGGCGCGGTCGGGCTCGGCGGGCAGTTCTTTGCCGAGGGTGAGGAACAGCGTGCCGAACAGCGGGCCGGACGCGCCGCCCACGGTCATGACCAGTTTCGTGCCGACCGCCTTCAGCGCATCGGGCAGGGGCTTTTCGGCAAGCGCCGCGCTGTCGGCGCGCACCGCTTCGAACCCGCGCTTCATGTTGAGCCCGTGATCGCCGTCGCCGATCGCCTGGTCGAGCGCGGTCAGTTCCTCGGCATGCGCCGACATCGTGTCCGCGACGGCGGCGATCAGGGCTGAGAGGTCGATCCTGCTCATCGTTTCATCCACACTCATCCCCCGATCCTGTTGCCCGCGCCGTCGAAATAGAGCGGCGCGCGGAACCGCACGGTCACGCGGTCGCCCTTCTGGAAGGACGTATCGGGGTCCGTCAAGGTCACCAGTCTGCGGTCGCTGACGGTCAGGTGCAGGTGGTTCTGGTCGCCGAGATGCTCGATCCAGTCAATCGTGCCGTCGGCGTGGCCGTTGGCCGCCTTCTCGATCTTCAGGTGCTCGGTGCGCGCGCCGACCGTCTTCGTGCCCGCAGGCGCGGCATCCGGCAGCAGGCCGGCGGGCAGCAGGTTGATCGCCGGCTGTCCGAGCCGCGCCGCGACATGCAAATTGGCGGGCTGCGTATAGATTTCGCGCGGCGAGCCGATCTGCACCAGCCGGCCTTCGGCAAGGATGCCGATGCGGTCGGCCATGGTCATCGCCTCGATCTGGTCGTGCGTGACGTAGAGCATCGTCGAGCCAAGTTCGGTCTGGATGCGCTTCAGTTCCAGACGCAAATCGGCGCGCAGTTTTGCGTCGAGCGAGGAAAGTGGTTCGTCCATCAGGTAGATCGCCGGCCGCCGCACCAGCGCCCGGCCGATCGCCACGCGCTGCATCTCGCCGCCGGAAAGCCGTGTCGACTTGTTCTCCAGCTTGTGGTCGATGCGCACCAGTTTTGCGATCTCGGCGACGCGTGCCTTGATCTCGTCCTCGGAGCGTTTGCGCGTCGGCGAGCGCAACGGGAAGGCAAGATTCTCGTAGACGGTGAGATGCGGATAGAGCGAATATTGCTGGAAGACGAAGGCCACGTCGCGCGCCGCCGGCTCCAGTTTCGTGACGTCGCGTCCGGCGATCACGATCGAGCCCTGCTCGGGCCGCTCCAGCCCGGCAATCAGCCGCAGCGTCGTCGTCTTGCCGGCGCCGGTCGGGCCGAGCAGCACGACGAACTCGCCATTGGCGATGTGGAGGTTCAGTTCGGAAACGGCTTCCGTCTCGCCGAAGACCTTCGAGACATTGCGGAGCGATACGTCAGCCATGCGCTGCACCTTCGTTCAACCCGGTGCGGATCGCGCGGCCCGACGCGCGGTCGAACAGCGACACGCGCCCGGCATTGAACGCGAGGCCGACCGGCTCGCCGGTTCGAAGCTGGATGTCTGCCGGCACGCGCGCCTTGATCATGCCGTCGGCGGTCTCGACGGCGACGATCTGCGTCGTGCCGAGATATTCCGTGCCGTAGATCGCGCCGCGCAGTTTCGAGGCATCGTCAAAGCGGATGTGCTCTGGCCGCACGCCGAGCGCGAAACCCGCCGAAGCGAAATCCTCATGGATTTCGGGCACGGAGACGGTTGCACCTTGCACGACGATCTCTTTCGCACCCCTTCGCAGTCCGTTTTCGAACTTAAGGAAATTCATGGGCGGCGAGCCGATGAAATCGGCGACGAACATCGAGGCCGGCCGGTCGTAGATTTCCTTCGGCGTGCCGAATTGCTCGATGAGGCCATGATTCATGACCGCGATCTTGTCGGCCATCGACATGGCCTCCAACTGGTCATGCGTGACATAGACGGTTGTCGCGCGGATGCGGTTGTGCAACTCGCGCAGTTCGTGGACCATTACGTCGCGGAATTCGCTGTCCAGCGTGCCGAGCGGCTCGTCCATGAGGAAGCATTTCGGCCGGCGCACGATGGCGCGGCCGAGCGCCACGCGCTGGCGGTCGCCGCCGGCGAGTCCCGACACCGGCCGGTCGAGCAGATGGTCGATGCGCAGCAGTTTGGCCGTCTCCTCGACCCGCTGTCGGATTTCGGCTCGCGCCATGCCCTGGGCGAGCAACGGGAAGCCTATGTTCTTCCTGACGTTCATGTGCGGGTAGAGGGCGAAAAGCTGGAAGACGAAGGCGATGTCGCGCTCCCGCGCCCGCAGCATGGTAACGTCCTCGCCGCCGAGCAGGATCTTTCCGCCGGTCGGCAGTTCGAGGCCGGCGATCATGCGCAGCGTGGTGGTCTTGCCGCAGCCGGACGGCCCAAGCATGACGAAGAACTCGCCGTCCTGGACGACGAAGTTGGAGTTCTGGACCGCGATGAACGATCCGAATTCCTTGCGAAGGTTTTGCACGCGGATTTCGGCCATCGTCCTAGTCCGGGAATTTCGAGACGACAATGAACATGACGGTGCCGGCGAGCATGGTGACGAACGACCAGGTGTAGAGCTCAATGGCGAAGGGCTGGAACAGCATCAGGAAGCCGAGACCGATCACGACGGTGGCGATGTTTTCAAGCAGACCGCGCCGCAGAGCGCGGGGCCAGGAAGAGCGTTTGGAGGCGACGGATTTGCTCATGCCCCGCCTCCGGCAATTTCAGGATAGCCGCGCCTCGCTGGAACACCCCTCATCCGTCTCGCTTCGCTCGACACCTTCTCCCACAAGGGGAGAAGGGGGAGCCTTGCTTTTCCGCTTCGGCAAATCTCAAACGTCGGCGATTGGCAGAGGCGCAGGTGCCGCGCTCCCCCTTCTCCCCTTGTGGGGTCCGAAGGACGGGCGCGAAGCGCCCAGGGCGGTGTCGAGCCCGAAGGGCGAGACGGATGAGGGGTGTTGGACGGAGTTCGACGGCCGCTCATTTCCGCACCGCCCCGAAGGTAATCCCGCGCAGGAGCTGCTTGCGCAGCAGGATCGTGAACACCAGGATCGGCACGAGGAAGATCGTCGTGCCGGCGGCGACTGCCGGCCAGTCCTGCCCGCCCTCGCCGATGATTGTCGGGATGAAGGGCGGGGCGGTCTGTGCGGTGCCGGAGGTCAGCAGCGCGGCGAAGGCGTATTCGTTCCAGGCGAAGATCAGGCAGAAAATGGCGGTGGCCGCGATGCCGGTCGTGGCCTGCGGAAGCACCACGCGCCAGAAGGCCTGCAGCCGCGTATAGCCGTCGATCATCGCCGCTTCCTCGTATTCGCGCGGGATCTCGTCGATGAAGCCCTTGAGCAGCCAGACAGCCAGCGAGACGTTGACGGCGGTGTAGAGCAGGATCATGCCGAGCGCCGTGTCGGAGAGGCCAATCTCGCGGTACATGAGGTAGATCGGGATGGCCACGGCGATCGGCGGCATGAAGCGGGTCGACAGGATGAAGAACAAAAGATCGTCGGCCAGCGGCACCTTGAAGCGCGAGAAGCCGTAGGCGGCCAGCGTGCCGAGGAACACGGCAAGGAATGTCGAGCCGAAGGCAATGATGATAGAGTTCAGGAAGCGCGGCAGGAAGTTGGACGGGCCGGCGATCACCATGTTTCGCTTGCGCGTGGTCTCGTCGCAGAAGCTCGTCGCCGGCGGCAGGGAGTTTATGTATTCCGCAGTCTGGCGGGTGCGCGTCGTGAACAGGTTGCAATAGCCCTCGATCGACGGCGTGAACACGACCTTCGGCGGATAGGCGATCGAATCCGGCGGCGTCTTGAAGCTGGTGGCAAAGATCCAGAACAGCGGGATCATCGAAATGACCGCGTAGACGATCACCAGCGTGGCGGCGACGCGCTTCGAGGTCGTGCTCGGCTCGACGACGGAATGGGCGGCGGCGCTCATCGGCTCTTCACCCGGTTCAGGACTTTCACATAGATGTTGGCCAGTCCGAAGACGGCGACGAACAGGATGATGGCGAAGGCGGATGAGAAGCCGGTGCGCCATTTCTCGAAGGCTTCGCGTTTCAGCGTGATTGAGGCGACCTCCGTGGTCGAGCCCGGCCCGCCGCCGGTCAACAGGTTGACCATGTCGAACATCTTGAAGTTCTCGATGCCGCGGAACAGCACCGCGAGCATGATGAAGGGCAGGGCCATCGGCAGGGTGATCGACCAGAACTGCCTCCAGTTCGACGCGCGGTCGACCTCCGCCGCCTCATAGATGTAATCCGGAATGGAGCGCAGCCCCGCCAGGCAGATCAGCATGACGTAGGGCGTCCACATCCAGGTATCGACGATGATGATCGCCCAGGGCGCCAACTTTACGTTGGACAGCATCAGGATTTCGGTCGTCGGGATGCCGGTGAAGAACGACACGATATAGGTGAATAGTCCGATCTGCGGCTCGTAGAGGAAGCGCCAGAAATTGCCGACCACCGCCGGCGACAGCATCATCGGCACCAGGATAATTGTGGTCCAGAAGGCATGGCCGCGGAATTTTCGGTCGATCAAATAGGCCAGCGAAAAACCGATCAGCGTCTGAAGCAGGATCGTCCAGAAAACGAAATGCGCCGTCGTCTGCATCGCGATCCATGTGTCCTGGTCGGTCAGGATGCGCTCATAGTTCTGCAGGCCGATATTCTTGACCGCCTCGTTCGGGCGGTTGGCGCGGTAGTTGGTGAAGGAGAGCTGGATCGCCCAGATCAATGGAAAGATGTTGATGGCAAGCAGCAGCAGGATGGTCGGCGCGATGAACAGCCAGGCGACCATCCGGTCGGACAGCCCGCGTACCGTCTTGGCCAGCGGCTCCGGCGTTGCCCGGGCGGCGGCCTCCATGGTCCGATCCAGTAGGGAAGGGTGGGTGTCGGTCACGACGGGCTTTCTGCCGGGCAGGTCTTGCATGATGAGCGATCTCCGTCCCGCGCCAAACTAACACGGCGCGGGGCGGAGTTGGGAGGACGCGGGCTTACATCTTGCCGTCGTCTTCGAACACTTCGGTCCAGTCCTTGACCAGGCCGTCGAGCGCTTCCTTGGCCGTGCCCTGGCCGGCGACGACATAGTCATGGAAACGCTTCTGCGAGGCCTGCAGCAGCGAGGCGTAGCTGGGCTCGGCCCAGAAATCCTTCACGATCGCCATGGAGTCGAGGAAAGTCTGCGCATAGGGCTGGCTGGCCGCGAAGCCAGGATCTTCCACGACAGCCTTCAAACAGGAGAAGCCGCCGAGCGACCACCACTTCTTCTGCACGTCGGCCGTTGCAAACCATTTGATGTACTGAAGCGCGGCGTCCTGCTTGTCTGAGTAGGAAACGACCGAGATGCCCTGGCCGCCGAGCTGGGCGAGCTTTTCGCCGTCCGGACCCGCTGGATTGGCGAAGAAGCCTACTTTCTCGCCCCCGACCATCTCGTCCTTCTGCAGGCCCGGCCATGTGAAGGCGAAGTTCATGTGCAACGCCACCTGGCCGGATTTGAAGGCGTCGATGCCTTCGCCCATGTAGCTATTGGAGGCGCCGGGCGGTGTGCAGCAATCGTAGAGCGCCTTGTAGAATTCGAGGCCCTTCACCGACTTCTCGGAGTTGACAAAACCTTCCATGTCGTAGGGCTTGTCGGGGTTCTCGTATTTGAAACCGAAGGAATAGAGCACGTCCATGACGCCCATGGTGACGCCCTCGGAGCCCCGCTCGGTATAGATCGAGGCGCCGTAGACCTTCTTGCCGTCTACCTCGCGGCCCTGGAAGAACTCCGCAATGTCCTTCAACTCGGCAAAGGTCGCGGGGACGGCCAGATCACGACCGTATTTTTCCTTGAATGCGGCCTGAAGTTCCGGCTTGGCGAACCAATCCTTGCGATAGGTCCAGCCGACCACATCGCCAAAGGCCGGCAGCGACCAGTAATTCGGCGTGTTCTTCGGCCACTGTGAATAGCCGACGACAGTGGCGTCGACGAAGTCGCTCATCTTGATTCCTTCCTTGTCGAAGAAATCGTTGAGCTTGACGTAATGGCCGTTCTCGGCGGAGCCGCCAATCCACTGGCTGTCGCCAATGATCAGATCGCATAGCTTGCCCTTGGAGTTCAACTCGTTGAGGAAGCGGTCGGCGTAGTTGGTCCACGGCACGAACTCGAACTTCATGCCGATGCCGGTCTGCGCGGTAAAATCCTTGGACAGTTCGACGAGGGCATTCGCCGGGTCCCAGGCGGCCCAGCAAAGCGTCAGATCCTCGGCCTGCGAAACGCCCGTCATGGCGGTCGAGGCGGCAAGCCCCGCAGCCAGGCCGAGCGACACTTTCCATGTCAATTTCATGCCTACCTCCCATTTGCGAAACGTGTCCGGATGACCCGTTTCAAGAACCCTCTCGCCCCTCCCGAGGGCGCCCACACGCATCGCGGCGTGTTGAGTAATTTTGTTTAGTTGAAACAGAATTTACTAAACACGCAAGGGGGAAAATGTGCTGCGCTGCACAATCAATTCTCCACGCCTCCGATGATCTGCTCGCCGCGTGTCGAACCTTCGCCGTATTGACGATCCGCCGTCCCGGCCTCACTATTTCGGCAACAGGGTCACGCATCCACGCGAAACGAAACCCTGGGAGGAAATCATGACCACCTCGATCAAGCTCTTCCGGGGCGCGTTCGGGCACGTCTCCGTTCTCAACGTCGCCAGCAACTTCGTTACGCATGCCCATGCCGAGGCGCACATCATCATCTGGCTGGACGGCACGGCGGGAGAGATGACAATCGGCGGGCAGACGGTGCGGCTCGGCCCGGGCATGGCCGCCTGCATCAATTCGTTCCAGCCGCACAGCCACGCGCTGTCCAGCGACGGCGCGCCCGGTCAGTTCCTGGCCTTATACATCGATCCCGAATGGGCGCGCCGCCGGCTTGGCCTCGCGCCCAAGGTGCCGCTGTTTCCGGTCGTATCGCTGCCGCTCGACAATTGGCTCTATCGCGCCGCCGTCGGCCTCTACGACGAGCTCAACGACGGGGCAGGGGACGAACTTGCGGGTTACGAGACCGAGCGGCTGATCGACAGCCTGATCGACGCCGCCGACATGGCGCGACCGCGCAAGGCGCGGATCGCCGGCCAGGGCGCCATGCAGGATTTCCGCGTGCGCAAGGCGATCGAGTTGATGAAGACCAACGTCTGCGAGCGCATCTGCTTCGACGACGTAGCGAGGAGCGTCGGCCTGTCGCGTCCGCATTTCTTTGCGCTGTTCAAGGAGCAGACCAACCTGACGCCCAACGTCTACTGGAACACTTTGCGCATGGAGGAGGCGCTGAAACAGCTCCAGTCGGAGGATTCGCTGACCTCCGTCGCCTGCAATCTCGGCTTCACCTCGCAAGGCAATTTTACCCGATTCTTCCGCGACCATGCCGGCGTGCCGCCGACGATCTATCGTGAAGCGGCGCGGGCGACCGCCTGAACTTTTTCAGACGCATCGATAAGCGTCCAAGACTGATTGATAAGCGACCGCTGACCGTCCGGCTAAGCTTCTCCTAACACGCAATCTGGGAGGAGCGCCTTATGGCCAGTGTCAGGATTTCGAGCGTCATCGACGCACCGGTCGAAAAGGTCTGGGCGCGCATTCGCGACTTCAACGGCCTGCCAAGCTGGCATCCGCGCATGGTTAAAAGCCATATCGAGGACGGCAAGGCCGCAACCGATATCGGCGCCGTGCGCAACTTCGAACTGGCCTCAGGCGCGACCGTCCGCGAAAAGCTCGTCGCTTTCTCGGACGAAGACCGTCTCGTCACCTATTCGATCGTCTCCCATCCCATGCCGATCACCAATCACGCATCCACGCTCAGGCTGGAGCGCGTCAGCGACGGCGACCGTACCTATGCGGTTTGGACGGCGGAGTTCGACGCGCCGTCCGACAAGGCCGACGATATCGCCAAGGGCATGGGCGCAAACGTCTTTCAGGGCGGCTTCAACGCGCTGAAGGACCATTTCGCCGGCAACGGCTGAAAGTTTCGCGGCCAGCTCGGGGAGGATGCGATGCCGCTTGCACTCAAGACATTTGCCAATGTGAACGACGCGGGCGCGGCGCTGAAAGCCGCAGGCGCGCGCTATCTTGGTGGCGGCACTCTGGTTGTGCGCGCCGCCAACGAAGGCGACGTTTCGCTGTCCACCTTCGTGCGCTCGACCGATCCGGTCCTGTCGGCGCTCTCGGTCGAAGGCGGCCGCGCCACCATCGGGGCGTCGGTGACCATGGCGGCCATCGCGCGCCACCAGGAGCTTGCTGCGATCGCGCAGGCAGCGCGCGCTGTCGGCGGGCCGGCAATCCGCAACATGGCGACCGTCGGCGGCAATCTGTTCGCGCCGGCGCCCTATGGCGATTTCGCCGTGGCGCTGCTCGCGCTGGATGCGGAAGTTCTGCAGGGAGACCAGGTAACGCCGATCGACGCCTTCTTGAAGGCTCGGGCCGCGAACGCTGGCCGCATCGTCAGCGCCGTTCGGTTCGATGTGCCGGCGGCTCAAAAATTCCGCTTCGTGAAGGTGGCGCGGGTCAAGCCGAAAGGCGTGTCGGTGCTAAGCATTGCTGCCCTTCTCGACGAGACAGCTGACGGGACGATCCGCACCGCGCGCATCGCGCTGGGCTGCATGGCGGATCGTCCGATGCGCGCTCTTGCGGCCGAGCAGGCGCTGGTCGGCCGCAAGCGTACGGCGGAGGGCATTGCGCCGGCGCTAGCCGTCGTCACGCAAGGCACGTCGCCGATCACCGACGCCATTGCCAGTGCCTGGTATCGCGCCGAGGTTCTGCCAGTCCATCTGGGACGGCTGCTGTTGTCTTAGGTCTGTTCCAAATATCGACGGCCCAGGGAATCGCCGAAATGCGCCGCCTCTTCGGGCCGGCGCGGGAGGAAGAAAAGAATGGCGAAGGTACCGATCCAGTTCGTGCTCAACGGCGACGAAAAGGCCGAGTTCGTCGAAAGCGGCTCGACGCTCCTGAAGGTCCTGCGTGAAAAACTCGGCGACACCTCGCCGAAGGGCGGCTGCCAGCAGGGCACATGCGGAACCTGCTCGGTGCTGGTCGACGGCGAACTCAGGCTTTCTTGCCTCACGCTTGCCGAGACCTGCGAAGGCGCTGAAATCACCACCACGGCCGGACTGGCGGAAGGCGGCGTGCTTCACCCATTGCAGCGCGCCTTCCAGGAAGGATTCGCGACCCAATGCGGCTTCTGCACGCCGGGCATGATCATGGCGGCGAAAGTGCTGCTCGACCGCGTGCCAAACCCGACACGCGACGAGGTGGTCGACGCCATATCGGGCAACATCTGCCGCTGCACCGGTTACGAGCCGATCATCCGCGCGATTCTTTCGGCGGCGCGTTCCAACTCGCATCACGCGGCCTGAGGAGTTTTCCGCAATGGAACTGCGCAAAAACTACTTCGCCGACGAGCGCAAGGACGATCTGCACGAGATCGGCCAAAGCCGGCCGCGTTCCGACGCGCCGGGCCACGTCACCGGCAAGACCGCCTATTTCGCCGACCGCAATTTTCCGGGCATGCTGCACCTGAAGATGGTGCGCAGCCCGCATCACCATGCGCGCATCAGAAGCATCGACATTTCGGAGGCGGAAAAGCTTCCGGGCGTCGTCAGGGTGCTGACGGCCAAGGACATTCCGCACAATCTCTATACCATCCTGATCCTTATCCAGGTCGGGCCGGAAGACGAGCACGTACTGGCCGAGGACAAGGTGCGCTGGAAGGGCGAGGCGGTGGTGGCCGTCGTCGCCGAGACCGAACGCGCCGCGCAGGAGGCGGTGGACAAGGTCAAAGTCGATTATGAGGTGCTGCCCGCCGTCTTTGATATGGAGGAAGCGCTGAAGCCTGGCGCGCCGCTGGTCAATGAATACCATCCCGGCAATTTTTACCTCTATGACAGCGGCGACCACCGCAAAGTGCGGTTCGGTGATATCGACAAGGGGTTCGCCGAGGCCGATCACATCCTCGAGCAGACCTATGCGTCGTCGCCCATCGAGCAGGCGCCGACCGAGACCACCGGCTGCGTCGTCGTGCCGGAGGGCAACGACCGCTTCACCTGCCACACCAACACGCAGGCGATGTTCTTCACGCTCGACAACACCTCGATCATCCTCCAGATGCCGGGCCACAAGCTGCATATGGTCGGCGGCACGGTTGGCGGCGGCTTCGGCGGCAAGGTCGACGTCATCGTCGAGCCGATCGCCATCCTGGCGGCAAAACTGACCGGCCGGCCGGTCTCCTTCATCTATGGGCGCTACGAGGAGATGCAGATTTCCTCGCCGCGCGCGGCGGAAAAGATCATCATCAAGGACGGCGTCACGAAGGATGGGCGGCTCCTCGCCCGCAAGGTGACGGGCTATACCGACGCCGGCGCCTATTCGCGGCATTCGCCCTATGGCGCGCAGAAGGGCGCCGCGCATTATCCAGGCCCATATACGGTGCCGAATGTGTGGATCGACACCTACTGCGTCTACACCAACCGCACGCCGTCCTCGGCCATGCGCGGCTTCGGCGTCACCATCGCCGACTTCGCGCTGGAGGTGCAGATGGACAAGCTGGCGCGGCTGATCGGCATGGACCCGCTCGAGTTCCGCTTCGTCAACGCCTACCGCGACGGCGACATGAAGGCGCATCGCCAGCCGACGACCGGGGCGGCGCTGATCGAGTGCATGCAGGAGGCCTCCCGCGCCGCCAACTGGCCGGTCGCCGAAAAATACCTGCAAATGTCCTCGTACAAGGGAGGCTGAGCGATGGCGATCCGGCGTGGCCGCGGCGTGGCGGCGATCAACTACCCGACCGGCATGAACCTCGGCGGCGATCCCAGCCAGGCGCTGGTCCATTCGACGCCGACCGGCAATTTCATGGTGACGCTGTCTTCCGTCGACCTGGGGCAGGGGTTGAAGCAGGTCATGGCGCAGATCTGCGCCGAGACCATCGGCGTGCCGACCGAGCAAGTCATCATCGACACCGCCGACACCGACACCGGCCCGCACTGCATGGGCACTTTCGCCTCGCGCGGCACGCATCGCATCGGCAATGCCGTGGTGCAGGCGGCGCGGGAGGCGCGGCAGGTCATGCTGGAAGTGGCGGCGGAAGCGCTGGAGGTGAATGCTGACGACCTTGATACCGACGGCACCGGCATCATCCATGTGAAGGGCGCGCCGCAGAAATCCATTTCGATCTTCGACACGGCGCTGATGGCGCATTTCAAACTCGGCCGCTCGATCTCCGGCCGCGGCATGTTTTTGGTGCCGCGCTCCTATCCGGAGGTCGAGACCGGCGCCATGAAGCCCTCCACCTGCTACGCCCATGCCTGCACGGTGGCGGACGTCGAGGTGGACGACGAGACAGGCGAGGTCACGGTCGTCTCGGTAAAGAACGTTTTCGAAATAGGCCGCGCGCTGAACCCGAAGATGGTCGAGCAGCAGCTTGTCGGCGGCTCATGGATGGGCATTTCGCATGCGCTCTATGAGACGACCGAGCCTTATTATCCGAGCCGCGACCACGGTGGCACCGACTTCAATGAATATCTGATGCCTGGCCCGGGCGACCTCGCGGGAACAGAGATCATCGTGCTGGAGCGGCCGGCGGCGGACGGTCCCTACGGCGCCAAGGGGCCGGGCGAGATGTGCGCCAACCCGCAGATCCCGGCGGTGGCCAACGCCGTCTTTGACGCCGTCGGCGTGCGCATCGACATGCTGCCGATCACGCCGGAGCGGATTCTCCGGGCGTTGAAGGAACAGCGGGCGGCATAGCCCGAAGCAAGGTCCGATGAGCGCATCCGCTGAACAGATAGCCGCCTCGCCGGAAGCCATCGCGGCGGCGCTGGAAAATGCCCGCTACATCGCCGACGAAGGTCTTGCCACGGCGGTTTTTTTGGCGATCCGACTGGGAAAACCACTGCTTTTGGAAGGCGCGCCCGGCGTTGGCAAGACGGAGGCCGCCAAGGCGATCGCCGCTGTGCTCGGGCGTGATCTTGTGCGGCTGCAATGCTATGAGGGCATCGACGCCTCGCATGCGCTTTACGAGTGGAACTACCAGCGTCAACTGCTTGCCATCCGCCACGCCGGCGACCAGGAGATCGACATCTATGACGACCGTTTCCTGATCGACCGACCGCTGCTGCAGGTTCTGCGCGCGCCCGAGCGGCGGGTGCTTCTGGTCGACGAGATCGACCGCTCGGATCACGAATTCGAGGCGCTGCTGCTTGAATTCCTTTCGGATTTCCAGATCAGCATTCCCGAGCGCGGCACGCTGTCGGCCGCCAGCCAGCCGGTCGTGGTGCTGACCTCCAACCGCACGCGCGAGCTGGCGGAGGCGTTGCGCCGCCGCTGCGTCTATCACTGGATCGCCTATCCCGACGCCGAACGTGAAGCGGCGATCATCATGCTGCGCGCCGGCGATGTCGCCGAGGCCACGGCGCGCGCGGTGGCGAAGGCGGTCGGCGGTATTCGTGCCCGGCCGCTGGCGAAACCGCCGGGCATCGCGGAGGCGGTCGAATGGGCCAACGCCGCGACCATGTTGGAAAAAACCGGATCGTCTTGGCCACTGGCTTTCCGCCGCGCCATCGGCGTGCTGATCAAGGACGAGGAGGATCTGACCTACATCGCGCCCGAACTGGATCGGATCGTCGAGGAGGCATTGGGGTGATGATCCTAATCACCAGAGTTGATGCCACTTGCAATGCGGCGACTGAGCGGAGCGAGGTCGGATGAGGGGCAAAGGTGCCACGACGTGCGGCGGCGCAACCGTTCCGCCCGCCGCCGCGCCATTCCTCGGCTTCGCCCGCCACCTGCGAAAGTTCGGCTTTCCTGCCTCACCAGAACAGGTGACAAGTTTCATGCAGGCAGTGACGCTGCTCGGTCCCCGGTCGATGCGCGATATTCATGAGGCGGCACTTGCGACACTGGCGCCCGCGCCCGACCGACGCGGCGAGTTCGATGCGCATTTTCGCGCCTTCTTCCATGGCGAGATCGAAAGCCTTGTCGAGGCCGATGGCGAGGAAGAGACCGGCATCAAGGACGATGGTGGCGAGGAAAATCAAGAGGTTGAGATCCGCCGGGACGACGAGAGCGGCGAAAGCGCTTCCACCACCGAGCGGCTCGGGGTACGAGATTTTCGACGCGGCGAGGACGCGCTGGATTTGTTCCGTCGCCAATTGCCGGCGGCGCTGCCGGTGCGCCACTCGTTCCGCAGCGTGCGCACGCATGCGCGTGGAAAACTGGACCTTCGCCGCTCGCTGCGCGAGATCGTGCGGGCGGATGGCGACGTGCCGGCGCCGCTGTTTCGCAAGCGTCAACATGTCCAACGCAAGCTACTGATTCTAATCGATATTTCAGGATCGATGAAATTCTGGACGGAGGATTATCTGGCGGTTGCGCACACTGTCGTGCAGGCAGCGCCAACCGCCGAAATCTTCACATTCGGCACAAGGCTGACGCGCATCACCGCGCCGCTGCGCATCCGCGACCGGGAACAGGCGCTGGCGCGGGCCTCGCCGCTGGTGGAGGATTGGGACGGTGGTACGCGTATCGGCCCGGTTTTGCTGGCCTTTTTGTCGGTCCCGAGGTTTTCGGCTTTTGCGCGCGGCGCGGCGGTGGTGATGCTTTCGGATGGGCTGGAGCGGGGGGACCATGCCGAGATGGAGACGGCGGTGCGGCGGCTAGCGGCGCGAGCGTGGCGGCTGTCGCTGGCGACGCCGCTGGCCGGCGACTCGCGCTTCCGCCCGCAAACCGCTGCGCTAAAAGCGATTTTGCCAGTCCTCGACGATCTGGTCGACGGTTCGTCCGTGGCCGGACTCACCAAGTTCATCCTGTCCCTCGCCCGACCTGCACCGAATGCGGAACATATGTGGAACAAAAGGGTGTAACCATGCGAAAAATCATCGATTCTCACTTCCATATCTGGCGGCAGAAGGACCAGCCGTGGCTGGTCGGGCCGATGGTTCCGCGCATCTTCGGACCCTATGAGCCGATCCGTCGCGACTATCCGATCGAGGAGTTTCTGGCCGACCAGCAGGGTGCGGGTGTCGAGAAGGCGGTCTATGTGCAGACCAACTGGGCGAAGGAGGATTTCGAGAAGGAAGTCGCCTTCCTGACCGAGACGGCGGAGCGCAGCGGATGGCCGCATGCCATTGTCGGATATACGGATTTCACCGTCGACGATATCCGCCCGCAGATCGACCGGCTGAAGAAGTATCCCTTGCTGCGCGGGGTGCGCATGCAACTGCACTGGCATGAGACACCGGCGTTTCGTTTTGCAAAGTCGGCGGACCAGGTGATCGATCCGACCGTGCGCAGAAACGTGGCGCGGCTGAAGGATTATGGCCTTTCCTTCGACCTGCAGCTGTTCCCGGCGCAGATGAAGGACGGCCTGCAACTCGTTGGAGAGAATCCGGAAATCGACTTCATCCTGACCCATGCGGGCATGCTGACGGCCAGCGACGACAGGACCGTCGAGGAATGGAAATCCGGGCTGCGCACGCTGGCCGCGGCGCCGAACTTTTATGCAAAACTCTCCGGCCTGGGCACGTTCGAGCATCGGAACGACCCGGCGCTGATCGCGCTGATCTACGATGCGGCGATCGACATTCTGGGCAGCGAGCGGCTGATGTTCGGCTCCAACTTCCCGATTGAGAAATTGTGGACCAGCCATGCCGAGTTGATCGCCGCGCACAGGGCCGCGGTGGCGCGCAAGAGCTTGAAAGACCAGGACAATATCTTCTGGAACACCGCCGAGCGCGTCTATCGGCCGGTGTGAGGCGGCTTTGAAATCCGTATTTCCGGAAGTCGCGTGAAGCTCGGAATATCGAGCGATTCCGGCGGTTTGACTGGACGCGGCTTGGAAAGCCGCTTGAATCGCTTCACGATGACCCGATTTTTGCGGCTCCAAGCTTCATCCAGATGCGTTTCGCGTTGACGCAACCGTCGTTTGCGTTGACGGCGGCTTGCCGCTTGAAGGCTGTTTCAGAGGAGGGCCACGCGGACGTCGATCCCGTAGACCCCTTCAGAACCAGATCAGCCAGATGAGTTGCAGGACGACGAGCAGGATGATGTCCCAAAAGATCATCTCGCCGATGGTGAACCAGCGGCGGCGGCGATTGAAGCGGTAGAACAGCCAGGCGCAGAGCGCGGTGACCGGGAAGGGCAGGAACACGATCAGAGCGCTCACGGCAGGCGCTGCCCGGTGCTGGCGTCGAAGCCGTGCAGCGCGGCTGGCGGGAAGCGCAGGTGCAGAAGCGCGCCATGGTCGTAGTGGCGGTCGCCGCCCGCCCGCACGATGATCGCGTTCTTGCCGCGCCGGGCAAAGATCAGGATGTCGGGTTCGACCAGTTCGACGACGTCGACCTCGAAGGCGATGGCATCCGGTGCCGATCCGTCGACGATCTCGATCTGCTCGGGGCGGATGCCGAGCGTCATTGGGCCGTCGGAGAATCCGGGCGCGGGGCAGGCGAAGCCGGCGGCAGTGAAGACGCCGGCGCTCGCCGTGCCGTCAAACGTGTTCATCGCCGGCCGGCCCATGAATTCGGCGACGAAGCGGGTGGCGGGCTTGCGGTAGACGGTCTGCGGCGTGTCGAACTGCACGAGCTTGCCGTCACGCAATACCGCGACTCGTGTGGCGAGCGTCATCGCCTCTTCCTGGTCGTGGGTGACGAACACGAAGGTCTTTCGCAACTCCCGGTGCAGGCGCTTCAACTCGGTGCGCATGTGCAGCCGGAGCAAGGCGTCGAGGTTGGAGAGCGGCTCGTCCATCAGGCAGATGTCGGGCTGCCAGACCAGCGCGCGCGCCACGGCCACGCGCTGCGCCTGGCCGCCGGAAAGCTGGCCGGGCTTGCGATGGAGGTAACGGCCGATCTGCAGGAGGTCGGCCATGGCCTTGACGCTGCGCTCGATCTCGTCGCGCCCGACTTTGCGGACGCGCAGGGGGTAGGCGATGTTTTCGTAGACGGTCTTGTGGCTGTAGAGCGCATAGTTCTGGAACACCATGCCGATACCGCGCAGGCGCGGCGGCAATTGCGTGACGTCGCGGCCGTCGACCAGGATGCGGCCGCCGGTCGGGTCTTCCAGTCCCGCCAGCACGCGGCAGGCGGTGGTCTTGCCGGACCCGGACGGCCCGAGCAGCACGATGAACTCGCCGGTCTCGAACTCGAGGTCGAGCCCGTGCAGGGCGGCGGTGCCGTCCGGAAAGATCTTTGATATCCCCTCGAAAACAATGCCCATGCGTGAATCCGGTTCTGGAGCCGAAGCTCAAATCAAATCAGCCTTTGACGGCGCCGAAAGTCAGTCCGCGGACCAGTTGCCGCTGGACGATGAAGGTGAAGACGATGATGGGTAGCGTGGCGACGATCGCCACCGCCGCGACCTGGCCCCACAGCGTGCCGTGCGGCGTCACCAGGCCGGGGATGCCCACCGTCAGCGGCCGGCCCTCGAAGGCGACGAGGATGAAGGCGTAGAGGAATTCGTTCCACGACAGGATGAAGCAGAGCACCGCGGTCGCAGCGATGCCGGGGGCGGCGAGCGGCACGACGATGAACAGGAAGGCGCCGAGACGCGAGCGCCCGTCCATCACAGCCGCCTCGTCGATCTCCTTGGGGATGTCGGCGAAGAAGCCGCGCATCATCCACACCACCAGCGACAGGTTGAATGAGGTGTGGGCGATGACCACCGCATAGACCGTGTCGATCAGCCCGAGCGAGGTGAAGAACAGGAACATCGGCACGGCGATCGAGATCGGCGGCGCCATGCGGGTCGTCAGGAAGAAGAAGAACAGGTCTTCCTTTCCGGGAAAGCTCATGCGCGCGAAGACGTAGGACGCGGGCGCGCCGATGAGAATGCAGAGCGCGGTCGACGAGGTCGAGATGATGATCGAGTTGATCGCCAGCGGCCAGTATTCCTTGCCGATGAAGACCGCGGGATAGTTGGCCAGCGTCGGCGCGAACGTCCATTTCGGGATCGACGAGAATAGGTCGACGCGGTTCTTGAACGACGCCAGCAAGATCCAGAGATAGGGAGTGAGCGCCACTACGACGGCGACGACAAGCACCGCCCATGCGAAGGCGACCCAAGGACGGCTTGCAGGACGGTCCATCAGGAATGCCCTTCGAAGGTCGGGGCGGGCCGGTTGGCCGACCAGTAGACCGCCTTGTAGAAAATCGAGCAGAGGATGAGCACGACGAGGTAGACCATGAAGGCCACCGCCGCGCCGTAGCCGAGATCCCAGTTCCGGAAGTTCACACGATAGGCGTAGATCGACACGAGTTCGGTCAGCGTGCCGGGACCGCCGCCGGTCATGATGAACACCTTGTCGAACTCCTTGAAGGCGTCGATGCCGCGCAGCAGCAGAACGAGAGCGATGATCGGCCGGAGCAGCGGCACCATGACGTCGAAGAAGATGCGCCACGGCCCGGCGCCGTCCATCATCGCCGCCTCGATCGGTGAGCGCGGCAGGCTCATGAGGCCGGCGAGCATGACCAGGGTGACAAAGGGCGACCATTGCCAGACGTCGATGGCGACGATGGCGGAAAACACCAGGTCGGGCGAGGACAGCACGGCGGAGTTCTGGGCGAGCAGCCCGACGGCGCGCAGGTAGTAGGTGACCATGCCGAAATCGCCTTGCAGCAGCAGCCGCCAGATCAGGCCGACGGCGACCGGGGCGATCATCATCGGGATCAGCAGCAGCGTCGTCAGCAGCCGCTGGCGGGCGACGAACTTGAAGATCAGGAAGGCCAGCAAAAAACCCAGCAGGAACTCGATCGACACGGCGATGGCGACGAATTTCAGCGTGAGCAGGAACGAGTTCCAGAACAGCGGGTCGGCGCGCATCAGCTTGCGGAAATTGTCGAGGCCGACGAAATTGCCGTTGCGGCTGGCGTCGGCGAAGCTGAGGTCGGTCAGCGCCGTATACATCATGTAGTAGAACGGGCCGACCAGGAACACGACGACGAGCAGCGTCGCCGGCAGGACCAGCAAAGGTCCGACGCCTCGGTCGAGCAGCAACGTTCCACGGGTGTTGGCGGTCATGGGTTAGCCGGTTCCGAGGGAGTGCAGGAAGAGGGGACGGCCGCCTCGCCGGTGGCTCCAAGCGTTGACTGCTTTACCGCCCCTCATCCGCCTGCCGGCACCTTCTCCCCGTAAGGACGGGGAGAAGGATGCGCTTGCCGGTGCTTTCGCCAATCGCCAACGATGCAGAACGAGGGGCGTGGTTGCAACCGGTGCTCCTCTCCCCGTTCTTACGGGGAGAGGATGGCGGCAGCCAGGTGAGGGGCCGCGCGAACAGTCAATCTTCGAAGCCGCGGCAGGCGGCCGTCGCGCGACGAAAAGACCTTACTGTGCCGGATAGGTCATCGGCGCGCAGGAGCCGAGAAGTTTCGAGATTTCCTTGGCCGCCTCGTCGAGCGCGGCCTTCGAGGTCTTCTCGCCGGTGAGCGAGGACGACAGCTCGCGCACGAGAATGTCGGTCATCTCCGAGGATTGCGGCAGCGTCGCCTTCGGCTTGCCGGCTTCGTGGGCCGCCATTGAGGCGTTGGAATAGGGCAGCTTCTGCACCTCGGGCGAGGCGTAGACGTCCGGACGGCCGGTGGCGCCGCCGTTCAGGTGCTGCTCGAGCTGGCGGTCGTAGCCCATCATCCATTGCATGAACAGGAAGGCCGCCTGCTGGTTCTTCGAATAGGTCGGCACCAGGTAGGTCCAGCCCTCGATCTGGCCGACCTTGCCGCCGGCGCCCTGCGGGGTGATGTCGAAGCCGACCTTGCCGACGACGGTGGACGCGGTCTCGTCGACCGACACGGCGTAGGTCGCATCGTTCCACATGATCAGCTCGGCCACCTTGGCCTGCTGCATCAGCGCCATCACGTCGTCCCAGAAATAGTTCAGGCTGTCCGGCGGCGAATAGGCGAGCAGGCTCTTGTAATAGTCGAGGGAGGCGATCGCCTGTGGGCTGTTGACGATCACCGGGCCGCATTCGGAGCCGCTCTTCACGTCGAGCACGTCGCCGCCGAAGGAATAGAGGAAGTTCAGCCACTCGTACCACAATGCCTCGTGGCGCTTGGCCTGCAGGGCGGTGCCGTAAAGACCCTGGTCGGGGCGGGTGAACCATTCGGCGATGTCGCGATACTGGTCCCAGTTCTGGGCGGGTGCCAGGTCGTAGCCGTACTTGGCCTTGAAGCCTTCCTTCTCCTTGGGATCGGAGAGCAGGTCGCTGCGATACCACATGAACAGGTTCAGCACGGTGAACGGAAAGCCGTATTCCTTGCCGTCGTACCAGGAGATCTCCTTCCAGGCTTTCTGGTAGAGCTGTTCCTCGGGCTTGAAGGTCGGGTCACGCAATGCCGGATCGGCCATGAAACCGGCGATCTCGAGCAGATGGCCGTTGGTGGCGAACTTGCCCATCTCGCGATGCGGCTGGATGATGACGTCGTAGCGGCCGCGCTTAGAGTTCAGGTCGAGCTGCACCTTGTTCACCGCTTCCGAGTGCTCGTACATCTCGACTTCGACGGTGATGCCGGTCGCCTGCTCGAATTGGGGGGCGAGTTTCGCCAGCGCTTCCAGCGGCGGCAGCGCCTCGCCGACGACGCGGATGGTGGCGCCGCTATAGGGTTTTGCTGCTTCTTCCAAAGTCCACGCCCCAGCCTGTGCGACCTGCAACAGGACTGAGGCTGTCATTCCTAGGATGAGTCGGCCTGCCGTCAGTTTAAGCATCGATATTCTCCCGATGTCGTTCCCCTTATCTGCAGGCTTTGTGGCATAGAATGTGCCATGTCGCAAATAAAAATGTGGCAACTTGCAAATTTCTCGCCATCGGTGTTATGAGGTCGAAAGCGCTGCCGGATCGACGTGCGGCCGAAAAAAATGCAAGGGAACGTCATGGACTTTATCTTCATGCTGACGCGCGACGATCGCACGGTGGAAGACAGCCTGGACTTGATGAAACTCATCGAGCCGGTGGGTTTGAAACACATCGGCTTCAAGGATATCGGGGTGCCGGCTACGGTGCTGAAATCGCTGGTGGAAGCGATCGACGCGGCGGGCGCGGTCTCCTACATGGAGGTGGTTTCGACGACTGCCGAGGCCTGCCTGGACTCGGCGCGCATCGCCCGCGACCTTGGCGTGCGGCGGCTGCTGGGGGGAACGCAGGTGGACGAGATATTGCGCCTCCTCGAAGGCAGCCGGACCGAGTATTTTCCGTTTCCCGGCAAGCCGATCGGCCACCCGACCAAGCTCGGCGGCACGGCGGCGGATGTGGAGGCCGACTGCGCTGGTTTCGTCGAGAAGGGATGTGCCGGGTGCGATATCCTCGCCTACCGCGCCACCGAGGCGGATCCCATCGACCTGGTGCGCGCCGCCCGAAAGGGGCTGGGGCCCGACAAGTATCTGATCGTTGCCGGCGCGGTGACTTCGTCCGAGCGGATCAGGGCGGTGAAGGCCGCGGGCGCGGACGCCTTCACCATCGGCAGCGCTGTGTTCAACGGGTCCTATTCGCCGTCCAAGGGCTCGATCATCTCGCAGCTTCGCGACGTGCTGGCCGACTGCGAGAGCGCCTGAGCGTGGCGGTCGTCGGCGTCGATCTCGGCACGCAGAGCCTGAAGGCGATCGTCGTCGATGACGGGCTTGTGCTCCGCGGCGAGGCGAGCGTGCCCTATCAGCCACGTTTTCCTGCACCCGGCTGGGCCGAGCAGGACTCTTCGCTGTGGCTTGACGCGCTGAGGCCGGCGATCGGCAAGGCGCTGGAGAAATCCGGATTGGGGCCGGACGCCGTCAAAGGCATTGCTGTCAGCGGCCAACTCGACGGCTGCGTGCCTGTTGGCGCGGACGGACGGGCGCTTTCGCCTTGCGTGATCTGGATGGACAGGCGCGCCGAGGCGGAGGTGGCTGATCTCGACGCCGGCCATATCCGCGAGCGGACGGGGCTGGTGCTCGACGCCTCGCATATGGCGGCGAAGATCCGCTGGATGAAACGCAACCGGCCTGAAACGCGCGCCTGCCGCACCTGGCACCAACCGGTGTCGCTGGTGGTCGAAAAACTGTGCGGTCGGGCGGTGATGGACCATGCGCTGGCGTCGACGACGATGCTCTACGGCTTGCGCGAGCGCGGTTACGCCGACGATCTGCTGGCGCTGTTCGAGGTCGAGAGCGACAGCCTGCCGGAGATCGCGGAGGCGTCCGCGCAGGCGGGTGTTCTTTCCAGGGCCGGGGCTGAGCTGACTGGACTGCCGGCCGGGATCGTGGTCGCGGTCGGAACCGGCGACGATTTCGCCAACGCGATCGGCGCGGGCGTGGTCAGGCCGGGGCTGGTTTCGTGCAGTCTCGGCACCGGCGAGGTGATCGGTGCGATTTCCGAGAGCCTTGTGCTGGACGGCGAAGGGCTGGTGCAGACGCACGGTTTTCTCGACGAAAGCTTTTACCTCGGCAATCCGGGCTGGCTGGCAGGCGGGGCGGTGACCTGGTTCCTGTCGACCTTCGGCGTCGACACGCCTGCGGAGCTTTCGGTACTGGCGGCGAGCGCGCCGCCGGGCAGCGACGACCTGCTGTTCCTGCCGGCGCTGAACGGAGCGATGGCGCCGCGCTGGATCGCGGGCGCGCGGGGCGCCTTCTACGGGCTGACCTCTGCCCATGGCAAGGCGGCCTGCGCCCGCGCGCTGCTGGAAGGCTGCGCCTTCGCTATGCGCGACGTGGTCGATCGCTACGCTGCGCTGGGGGTTCGCACCGACGCCATCCGGCTCTGCGGCGGCGGGGCCAGAAGCCGTGTCTGGGCGCAGATCCGCGCCGATGTCAGCCAGCGGCCGGTCGAAATCCTCGATGTCGCCGACACCTCGCCGATCGGCGCGGCGATCCTTGCCAGCGTCGCGACCGGGCAGTCGACAAGCGTAGCCGAGGCGGCGTCTGCATTTCCGCGCCGCTTGGAAACGATCGATCCCGATCCCGCGAAGGCTGAGGTCTACGATCGCGGTTATCGCCGCTATCGAACCCTGTTCGACGCGCTGACGCCGCTCTACGGGGAGGGCGCGTGACCATGCGGCCGCTTTCCCAGTCGCCGGTCGAGGACCGCCGAAAAATCTCGGTGGTGCTGACAGACATAGACGACACGCTGACCGAGCACGGCCGGCTGCCGGCCAAGGCCTATTCCGCGCTGGAACGGCTGAAGCAGGCGGGCTTCATCGTGGCGCCCGTCACCGGCCGGCCTGCCGGATGGTGCGACCTGATCGCACGCCAATGGCCCGTGGACGGCGTGGTGGGCGAGAACGGCGCTTTCTTCTTCCGTTACGAGGACGAAAAACGGCGGCTGACGCGCCACTACGCGAAGAGCGCGGACGAGCGCCGGCGCGATGCCGAACGGCTCGCAAGTATCCGGGAAGCGGTGCTGGCGGAAGTGCCGGGCGCGGCCGTCGCCGCCGACCAGGCCTATCGCGAGGCCGACCTCGCCATCGATTTTTGCGAGGACGTGCCGCCGCTAGCGAAGGCGGACGTACAACGGATCGTCGGCATCTTCGAGCGCTTCGGCGCGACCGCAAAAATCTCGTCGATCCATGTCAACGGCTGGTTCGGCGGCTACGACAAGCTGTCGACCAGCCGGCTGTTCCTGAAAACCTGTTTCGGCATCGATATCGATCGCGATTCCCACCGGATCGCCTTTGCCGGCGACAGTCCCAACGATTCCCCCATGTTCGGCTTCTTCCCCAACAGCGTCGGTGTCGCTAATGTGCTTGATTTCGGGGATGATTTGCCCGCGCCTCCTGCCTATGTGGCCAAGGGTCGAGGCGCGGACGGATTTGCCGAACTCGCGGACATGCTGATCGCGGCAAAGGGGCAGGAATGGACAACAGCAGGCTGACCAAGAAGGAAAGGCACGAACTCATCCTTTCCGAGATAAGAACCTCGGCCTCCATCCGCATCTCGAAACTTGCAAAACGCATCGGCGTCGCCGGCGAGACCATCCGCCGCGACCTGATCGAACTCGGCGACGCCGGCCTGATCAACCGCACCTATGGCGGCGCCACGATCTCGCTGGTGACCAGCGAGCCGGCGATCTCCGAACGCGGCCTGACGCTGGTCGAGGAGCGTGCGCGCATCGGCCGCGGCACGGTCGGGCTGGTCGAGAAAGGCCAGATCGTGATGATCGACGGGGGCTCGACCACTTACGAGGTGGCGCGCAACCTGGCGCAGTTCAGCCGCGACCTGACGATCATCACCAACTCGACCGGCGTCGCCTCGGTGGCCGGCGGCAATCCGACCTTTCGCGTCATCCTGTGCCCCGGCACCTATGACAACCGCGAGGGCAGCGTGCTCGGTGAGGACACCGTCGAATATGTCAGCCGCTACAACGCGGACGTCGCCATCATCGGCGCGTCCGGCATAACCGTCGACGGGCCCAACGACATGATTTCCGGCGCGGTCGCGGTGAAGCGGGCGATGATCGGTCAGGCCATGTCGACCGTACTGGTCGTCACCCACGACAAGTTCGGCCGCGCCAGCCTGCAGCGCGTCTGCAAGCTCGGCGACATTTCCGACGTGGTCACCGACGCCGAGCCGCCGGCCGGGTTCCGTGAGGCGATGCAGCAGGTGGGGTCGGAGTTGCATGTGTTTGCGGGGCGGTGACGGCTTCCCGGGAATCATCTCACCTCGCTCCAGGCATGTCGGCCGGCTTCGCGACCCGACGAGCAACGGTGCGTCCTGACAGCACGGATCGTCGTCATGACCGGATCGCCTGGCCAGGGAGCTTGCTGGAAAGCATCGCTTTTCAAGAACAGCCGGCTCGGCCCTGGGGCGGCGTCAGGAGGTGTCGGTGCGCCGAGGGTCCAGCGCATGAACGGCCAGCGGCGGGGCCGGCGTGAGGCTGCGGAAATCCTGAATTATAGTCGTGCGACGCTACACGGTGATAAGCCCGTTATCCGCCCCACGCTTCATCATTGTCAGGTGGAAATGCCTGGAATTTCCATGGAAAAGACAAAGAATTCCAGATGTTTCCAACTGGATGCAATATACGATGCGCGCTTGCTCGGATATAGTATCCGTCCGCCGAAGCCTCCTTGTCTCTGATAAAAACTACAATTTTGAGATAGGTCGCCAAGGGTAGCCCGGATGGGCTTTCCGCTGCTGAATTCAAGGGAACCGAGTCATGCCTGGCATATTCCGCTATACTGCGAACGGGGATTACCGGTCGGCGACTTCTGCCGATATTCTCCGCTTCGATGCCACGACCATGGCGAGCGCAGTCGAAATCAACAATCCCCTCGCGGTGGGAATCAATGGCGATCTGAACCTGCCGCCAGTGAGCATGAACAATGTGTTCTACTATTCGCCAGGCCCTGTTACCACCTTCTCGCTGAGAGACACGGCCAACGCTGTCCTTACGCCGTCCAACGCCGGCTTGTATCTGGATATTACTGGAGGAGCCGGGGTTGCGTCGTTCTCAGGCGGAGACTTCGGCGATCAGTTTATCGGCGGTCTCAATGACGACAGCTTCTTTGGCTACCTCGGGAACGACACGCTTGAGGGCGGGGCTGGCTTCGATTCCCTGAACGGAGGCATGGGCATCGACACCGCAAGCTACGAGCATGCTGGAGCGGGTGTTACCGCCAACCTGTCTAACGCGGGCAGCAATACGGGCGACGCGCAGGGCGATACCTACACCGGCATCGAGAACCTGCGCGGCAGCCGCTTCTCCGATACGCTGACCGGCGACGGCGGCAACAACATCCTCAACGACGGCGGCGTCGGCGGTTCAGACACGTTGATCGGCGGCGGCGGTAACGACAGCTATTCGGTCTACAATGCCGGAGCAGTGATCGTCGAAGCCAGCGGCGAAGGCAGCGACCGCGTCAGCGCCGGCGTGGACTACGTGCTTGCCAGCGGGGTCAGCGTCGAGCAATTGAACACGACATCGCTGCACGCCACCTATGCGGTCAACCTCACCGGCAACGAGCTTGCCCAACTGGTTCGCGGCAATGACGGCGCCAACGTGCTGGACGGAGCCGGCGGCAAAGACGTGCTGTTCGGCATGGGCGGGGCCGACGGTTTCCGATTCTCGACAGCGCTCGGCGCTGACAATATCGACCGGATCGGCGATTTCCAGGCGGGTACCGACACCATCCAGCTCGATAACGCGATCTTCAGCGCCCTGGGAGCGCTCGGCGCTTTGGATCCTTCGGCGTTCAAGGACATCGCATTCGCACCGAAGGATGCCGACGACCGGATCATCTATAGTTCCGACACCGGCGCGCTGGTCTACGATGCGGACGGCTCCGGCACGGTGTTCGGCAATGTCCGGTTTGCGACGATCGTCGGCTCGCCGGTGCTCACCGCCGCCGATTTCGTGGTGGTGTGATCGTCGCCATCGTGCAGGTCGCCGTTAGCCACCAATAACTGTCGTCACTGGACCTAAAGCAGACTTTTTTCTCGAGCTTGAGATGATGCGGGCTGGGCGGGCTATACGCTCGCCTGCCGTCCCGAACCTGCGAAATCCAGCGCTCCACGCAATTTGAGCCCGCCCGCATGATGACAGGCGACCATCTGGCCATCGGCCGTCTCGCGAAGCTCCGGCACGCGCTCCGCGCAGAGCGCGGTGGCATAGCTACAGCGGGTGCGGAAGCGGCAGCCGGAGGGCGGATTGGCGGGGTCGGGGCGTTCGCCGGTGAGCAGGATCGGCCGGCGCGGCGCGTCGGGATCGGGCTCCGGCACCGCCGACATCAGCGCCTCGGTATAGGGGTGCCTTGGCGTGTAATAGACTTGCCGGGTGGTGCCGACCTCGACGATTTTTCCGAGATACATAACCGCGACGCGATTGCAGACATAGGCGACAGCGGCGAGGTCGTGGGCGATGAACAGGTAGGTCAACCCGAGGCTTTCCTGCAGGTCGGCGAGCAGGTTGAGGATCTGCGCCTGGATCGACACGTCGAGCGAGGAGATCGGCTCGTCGCACACCACCAGCGCCGGATTGAGCACCAGCGCGCGGGCAATCGCGATGCGCTGGCGCTGGCCGCCGGAGAAGGCGTGCGGGAAACGCTTCAACTGGTCCTTCGACAGGCCGCATTTCACCGCGATGTCGAGCACGCGGTCGTCGATCTCCTTGCGCGACAGGCGGCCCCAGTCGCCCGCGCCGGCGATCAATGGTTCGGAGATGATGTCGCGCACCGTCATGCGCGGGTTGAGCGACGCATAGGGGTCCTGAAAGATCATCTGCATGTGGTGGCGCGAGCGGCGCAGCGCCTGCTTGTCGAGGCTGGTGACATTCAGCGTGCCGCCGCCCGCGGTGAGCTCGACCGTGCCGGCGGTCGGCTCGACGCCGCGCAGCACCGCCAGCCCGAGCGTCGTCTTGCCCGAGCCGCTTTCGCCGACCAGACCTAGCGTCTCGCCGCGCGCGATTTCGAAGGACACGTCGTCGACGGCGCTGACATAACCGGCCGGCTTGGCGAAAAAACCTTTCGTGCGGGTGGGGAAGCGCACCGACAGGTTTTTGACCCTGAGAAGAGGCGATGCGTCCGAAATTTCGGGCGAGACCGGATTGGGCGCTGTTTCGGTCGTCATGCCAAAACCTTCTCGCCGTGGACGCATTCGACCTCGTGGCGGCCGGCGGCGTGGCGCGGCGGCTGCAACTCGGCGCAACGCGGCAGCACCGCGACCGGGCAACGCGGATGAAAACGGCAGCCGGGCGGAACGTCGAATATGTTGGGCACCGAGCCGGCGATGGGGCGGATGCGCCGGCCGCGATCGATGTCGCCGAGGCGCGGAACGGCGTCGAGCAACGCCCGCGTGTAGGGATGCGCGGGCTTGCGAAAAATGTCGCGCACCGGGGCGCTCTCGATGATGCGGCCGGAATACATGACGGCCACGCGGTCGGCCATCTGGGCAACAATGCCGAGATCGTGGGTGATGAACAGGATCGCCATGCCGAGGTCGCGCTGCAAGGTGCGCAGCAGTTCGAGGATCTGGCCCTGGATGGTGACGTCGAGCGCCGTCGTCGGTTCGTCGGCAATCAGCAGGCTCGGCCCGCAGATGAGCGCGCGGGCGATCATGGCGCGCTGGCGCATGCCGCCGGAGAACTCCGACGGATACCGGTCGAGCGCGCCGACAGGGTCGGGGATGCCGACCTTGCCGAGCAGTTCGGCGGCCCGCGCCCGCGCCGCCTTGCGGCCGACGTCCTCGTGCACGGTGACCACCTCGGCGATCTGCTGGCCGATCGTGTGGATCGGCGAGAAGGAACTCATCGGCTCCTGGAAAATCATGCCCATGCGCGCGCCGCGGATCGCCTCGATGCCTTTTCCACGCGTCCCCAGCTTCGCCACGTCGGCGCGGAAACCGTCGTTTGTCTGAAGCGCGATCTCGCCTCGCGCGACCTTGAGGTTGGCGCCGAGCAACTGCATCAGCGCCAATGCCGTCACGCTCTTGCCGGAACCGCTTTCGCCGACCAGCGCCAGCACCTCGCCGCGCGCTATGTCGAACGACACGTCCTGGGTGATCGGCACGGAATGGCCGTCGCGGGTGTCCAGCGCGATCGACAGGCCGCGCACGGAGAGGATTGGAGCGGTTTGCATTCAGGTTAACCCATTCTGCCGGGCCGGTTTGACCCAAATCCTTCGGGCTTCGTCTTGTCCGGGCCACCAGCCCGGCCTGCGACAAAGCCGTCGACCTTGGCCCAAACCGCCTCCGGCAGATTGGGCGAACCTGAATGCAAACTGCTCCCAAGCTTCGATGGTTGTGATCATCATGACTTTGAATAGGGGTCGGCGGCGTCGCGCAGGCCGTCGCCGACGAAGTTGAAGGCGAGCACGGCGATGATGACGAAGACGCCGGGGATCATCAGCCATGGCGCCTGGTCGATGGCGCGGATGCTTTGCGCGGCGAAAAGCAGTACGCCCCAGCTTTCGACGGGCTCGCGCAGGCCGAGGCCAAGGAAGGACAGCGAGGTTTCTGCCAGCAGGATTTCCGGGAATGCGATCGAGGCGTCGACGATCAGATAGCTGAGGAAGGACGGCAGCAAATGGCGGCGGATGATGCGCGCGTCCGAGCAGCCGGAAAGCCGCGCGGCGAGCACGAAATCTTCGTGGCGGGTTGCGAGCAGCTTGCTGCGCACGGTGCGCGCCAGCCACGTCCAGCCGAGCAGCGCCAGAATGGTGGTGATGGCGAGGTAGGTGGCGAGCGGTCCCCAGTCGCGCGGCATCAATGCCGCCAGCGCCAGCCAGAGCGGCAACGTCGGGATTGAGCGGATGAACTCGATCAGCCGCATGATGAAATTGTCGATGCGGCCGCCGAAATAGCCGGCGATGCCACCGATCGCGGCGCCGAGCACGAACGAGACGGTGACACCGACGAAGGCGACAGCGAGCGAAGCGCGCGTGGCGTGGACGGAGCGCGAGAACAGGTCGAGCCCGGTGAAATCCGTGCCGAAGACATGGATGAAACCTTCGTCGGTGCCGAACAGGTGGATGTCGGTCGGGATGATGCCGAGCAGCCGATAGGGCGCGCCTTCGACGAAGAAGCGGATCGGCCATTTCTGGGAGGTGTCGACCTGATGCGTCATGCGCAGCGTGACCATGTCGCGCACGGCCTTGCTGCCATAGACGAAGGGCCGCAGGTGGATGGCGCCGGTCTCGTCGATCATCCGCGGCAGCATCGGCGCGCCGGCGACGTAGTTCGGATTGCGCTGGCCGGGCGGGTAGGGGCTGATCGTCTCGGCAAACAGCGTCATCGCCAAAAACATGCCGAGCAGTGCCATGCCGACCATCGCCATCTTGTGGCGGCGGAACTTCCACCACATCAACTGCCACTGGCTGGCGAGATCCGGCCGGTAGGGTTTGCGGCGGAAGAGGAAGCGGGAGGGCGCAAGGCCTTCGAGCAGGGACATCGCCGTCACTCCAGCCTTATGCGCGGGTCGAGCAGCACGAGCAGGAGGTCGGACACGAAGGTGCCGATGATCGTGAGCAGGCAATAGAGGAAGATCAGCGCGCCGGCGAGGTACATGTCCTGGTTGAGCAGCGCATTCAGGAAGAGCGGGCCGGTGTCTGGCAACGCCAGCACGTAGCCAACGATCGGCGCACCGGAAATGACGTAGGTGAGCCGCCAGCCCAGCGTCGCGGCGATCGGGTTCAGCGCCATGCGGACAGGATAGCGGATGAGCAATTGCATCGGCGACAGGCCGCTGGCCTTGGCGGCGAGCACATACATCTTGTCGAGTTCGTCGAGCACGGCGGCGCGCATCGAGCGGATCAGATACGCTGTGCCGGCCGTTCCCAGCACCAGCACGGGAATGACCAGATGGGACAGGAAATCCTTGACCCGCGCCCAACTCCACGGCGCGTTGGCGAATTCCGGCGAGAACAGGCCGCCGACGCTCTGGCCGAAGTATCTCTGGCCGAGATACATCAGCACCAGCGCCAGCAGGAAATTCGGAATGGCGAGGCCGAGATAGCCGATCAGCGAGGAGGCATGGTCGCCGAAGGAATAGCGGTGGACGGCCGAATAGATGCCGATCGGGATCGACACCGCGTACATGAAGAGCAAGGTGGAGAAGGCGATGGCCAGCGTCAGCGGCATGCGTTCGCCGATGGCTTCGCCGACCGGCCGCCGCCATTGCCAGCTATAGCCGAAGTCGCCTTGCAGGGCTCCGGAGAGCCAACGCCAGTATTGCTCGTGCCACGGCTTGTCGAGCCCGAGTTCGACGCGCACGGCCTGCACGTCCGCCGCGCTGATGATGGCCCCCGTCGCGGCGCGCTGGGCGGCGACGATTTCGGCATAGTCGCCGGGCGCCGCCTGGATGATGATGAAGGAAACGAACGACACCAGCAACAGGGTGAAGGCGGTGTAGGCAAGCCGGCGTGACAGAAACGAGATCATCGCGCTCCCTGCCTTGGATGGATACCAGGTTGGTTCAATGGCGCCGGGCGCTTCGGGCGCCCGGCCTTGGTCAGGCTATTCCTTGAACCAGGTGTCCGGCTGGTAAGGATAAAGATAACCGAAGTTGTAGTGCACCGTCTTCATGTCCGTCTTGACGTTCTTCAGGCGGTTGCTGACCACGACGGGTTTTGGCAATTCACCGATGGTGCCGATGATCGTCATGTTCTCGAGGTTGAGCTTGATCAGTTCCTTGCCGAGCTCGGTATAGCGGTCCGTGCCCGGAAGAACCGTCTTCCACTCGCGGGCGATCTCGTACATGCGCTTGGCCCAGGCCGGCGGTTCCTCGCCCTGCTTGCCGCCGGTCATGTCCCATTCCCGCCACTGCACGCCGAACAGCGGCGACAGGTCGGAATAGTAGGGAACATAGAGGCCGATATTGGCGATGAGCGTCGGCTCGTAGGGAACGTCCCACTCCATGTTGATGTCGGAGCGGCTGGTGCGGGCATTGTCGCGCGTCGCCTCGCTGGTCAGTTCCTTCGGATTGACGTTCAGGCCGACCGCCTTGAAGTAGTCGGTCATCAGCTTGACGAATTCCGCGTTGGCGAACTGGCTCGAATATTCCCACAGGATGGTGAAGGGCGAACCATCGGGGAGGGTGCGAAAACCGTCGCCGCCGCGCTTCATGCCCATCTCGTCGAGCAGCGCGTTCGCCTTGGCCACATCGTAGTCGATCATGTAATTGGCGTCGGCGTCCGTGGCGAAGGGGAGCTGTGCCGGCAGCGCCTGGCTGGGTTTGCCCAGTCCGAAATACAGGACCTGGTTCATCTCCTCGCGGTTGATCGCGTGGCTGATCGCCTGGCGGAACCGCAGGTCGCCATAGACGGCCCTGAGCTTGGGGTCGACATGGGTAATGTTGAAGGCCAGCGCGTTGCCGATCGAGCCGGGCGGCAGGAGGACCGTGAAGCCGCCCTTCGCCTCGTTTTCCTTGAAGGTCGGATAGGAACTCAGCTCGTTGCCCTGCGCCTTGAAGTCGACCTCGCCATTGAGGATCGCCAGCACCTGCAGGTCGGCGTTGAGGAACCGCTCGCGCACCCGGTCGATATAGGGGAGCTGCTGGCCCATGCTGTCGACCTTGAAATAATAGGGATTGGCCTTCAGCACGCGCTGCTGCGTGTCGGGTGCGATCTCGATGACATGGGCTTCCAGCGTCGGCACCTCGAGAGCGGCGGGCGACACGGTCGCGTCGTCATGATACTTGTTGTAGTAGTTGACGAACCACTTCTTCCAATCCTCGAAGCCCGCCGCCTTGGCGTCCTCGTTGGCCTTGGGATTGTATTTCGGCAGGAATTTCTTGAAGAAATGCGCCGGTGCGAAGGTGCTGAAGTAAGAACCGTTGGTGGCCATGTAGGTCAGAAAGCCGGGGAAGGGCTCGTCGAACGATATCTCGACGTGCTGGTCGTCGATCTTCTTCGCATGCACGTTGACGCCCCACTCGGTCGTCGTCTCGGCGCTCAAGTCCTTGTTCTGGATGATGTCCTCGAAGAAGAAGACCACATCGTCGGCGCCGAAGGGCGTGCCGTCGGACCATTTGTGGCCCTTGCGCAGTTCGAAGGTGATCGACTTGTGATCGTCGGCCCATTTCCACGACCGCGCGACGTTCGGCACGATGGTCTGCAGATCGTCGGAGATGCGCACCAGCACGGCCTGCCGCCAGCTCAATATGTCGGAGGTTCCCGAGGTCGGCGCGCGCGACGTGCCTTCGATCGTGCCGCCATATTTGCCGCATTCGACATAGGGCAGGACGACCAGCGGCTGTTCGGGCAGGCGCTCGGCAACGGGCTTCAGCTTGCCCGCCTTCACGTCGTCGGCAAACAGCGGGTTTTCGGTGAGCGTCAGGCTGGCGCCGGCGGCGGTGGCCTCGTCCATCTCGACCTGATGGGGAAACGCTCCCTTCAAGTTCTGCGGATCGGCGACCGTGGGGCAGGCGGCGGCGAGCGCGGCGGTTGAGCTCAGCCAGAAGATCGAAAGGGTGGACAGGCAAAGCGCGGCGCCGCGCTGCATCCGTCGCTGGTCAGAAAGCTTCATGCTTCAACTCCCCGGTTGCGGCGCATTCGGCCGTCAGGCAAGAACCGGGTGATAGAATGACTAATCGGTCAGTATGTCAATCGCAGTTTTGACCGATCGGGCATTAAAATGTTGAAGGTAGCACATGAATTGTCATGATGCCGTCATCGAAAGCCGCTATGCGCGGGCTCGGCGATCACAAGTTCCACACCTGCCGCCCGTAAGGCGTTCTCGACGGCGTCATCGGGTGCGCGATCGGTCACCAAACGATGCACCTGGTCGGCCTTGCAGACCTGGAAGAGTGCGTGCCTGCCAAGCTTGCTGCTGTCGGCCAGCACGGTGACATGGCGCGCGCTGGCGATCATGGCGCGGGCGATGAAAGCCTCGTCGGCATTGAAGTCCATGAAGGTTCCGCCTTGGTCGACGGCGCCGATTGTCAGCACGGCGTGGTCGGCATGCAACCGCTGGATCTGGTCGACGACCAGCGGGCCGAGCACCTCGTTTCCGTCACCGAAATAGCGGCCTCCGAGCAGATAGACTTCGCTGGGCGATGGGGCCGACCACATTTCCGAGGCGACGGTGAGCGAGTTGGTGATGACGGTGAAACTGCCGGCATTCTTCAGCGCCTCGGCGAAATAGGCGGTGGTCGAGCCGGCGTCGACCAGCAGGCTGTCGCCTTGCCGGAACAGTCCGGCGGCGGTCCGCCCGATGGCGATCTTCTCGGCGCGCGCCGTGGCGCGCCGGTCGCCCAGCGGGCTTTCCAGCGCCGTCTGCGTGAACACGGCGCCGCCATGCACCTTGCGCAACAGGCCCTGTTCCGACAGCAGCGTCAGGTCGCGCCGCACCGTTTCCCGTGACGTGTCGAGCAGCACGGCCAACTCGTCGACGCTGATCCTGGTCGCTTCCTTGACCAGCAGGGTCATTTTCTCACGGCGTTCTTCCGGCTTCATGTTGCAGAACCACCATTGCCTGTTCGGTCACTATGTGACATTAAAATGACCATTTGGTCAAACATAGTGCGTATTTCTCTCATGCCGTCTCACGCCGCCTCTGCTTCTGCCGCTGTCCCCACGCCTGCCCGCAAGGCAGCTTACGAGGTCGCGATCATCGGGGCCGGCGTCGTCGGCTGCGCCATAGCGCGTTCATTCGCGATTCGCGGCTGGAAGACGATCATCATCGAAAAAGCCGATGACATTCTGGAAGGTGCAAGCAAGGGCAACAGCGCGCTTCTCCACACCGGTTTCGACGAGCCGGCGGGCAGCGCCGAGCTGAAACTGATCAAGGCGGGCTGCGCGACCTATCGGCGGATTCATGAGCGGATGAACCTGCCGCTGGTGGAGACGGCGGCGCTCGTCGTCGCCTGGGACGCTGAGCAATTGCAGAAGCTCGACGGGATCGCCGCCCACGCGCAGGCCAACGGCGTCGCCGTCTCGGTGATCGGCCAGGCGGAACTGCGGCGGCGCGAGCCGCATCTGTCGCAAAAGGCGCTTGGCGCGGTCGACGTGCCCGAGGAGGCGATCATCGATCCGTGGAGCGCGCCGCTGGGTTACATCCGGCAGGCAATGATGCACGGCGCCGAACTTTTCACAGGCGCCGCGGTGACCGGCCTTTCGCGCAGGCAGGACGCCTGGCGCATCGAGACGGGCAAAGGCGAAGTCGCGGCAAGGCTGGTGGTCAACGCCGCCGGCCTGTTCGGCGACCGGATCGAGACGCTTGCCGGCCGTCAGCCGGGCTTCACCATCCGGCCGCGAAAGGGCCAGTTCGTCGTCTACGACAAGCCGGCCCACGACCTTGCCAAGGCGATCATCCTGCGCGTGCCGACCGAGCGCACCAAGGGTGTGCTGATTACCCGCACCGTCTTCGGCAATCTGCTGCTCGGGCCGACCGCGGAGGACCAGGACGACCGCATCCATGCCTCCTGCGAGGAGGCGGTGTTGAGGCGCATCATTGGGGAAGGGGAGGCGATGCTGCCCGACCTTGCCGGACAGACCATAACCGCGACCTTCGCCGCCCTTCGCCCAGCGACCGAGCATCGCGATTACGTGCTGAAGGCCGATGCCGACAATGGCTGGATCACGGTTGGCGGTATCCGCTCGACCGGCTTGTCGGCTTCGCTCGGCATTGGCGAATGGGCGGCCGAGCAAGGCTCGAACATTTTCGGCGAAGCGCGCACCGCGCCGCCGGATGACGACCTCGACTGGCCGCGCATGCCGCCGATCTCGGAAGCGCTTCCCCGTCCGTACCGGCAGGCCGGGCGCTCGCCCATCGTCTGCCATTGCGAGTGGGTGACCGAAAACGAGGTCCGGGCGGCGCTTGCCGGCCCCGCGCCGGCAGGCACGCTGGGCGGGCTGAAGCGCCGCACCCGCATCGCCATGGGCCGCTGCCAGGGATTTGGGTGCAGCGGCGCGCTCGCCCGGCTGGCGCCGCACCTGCTCGATACGGCCGCGGCCGACGCCGCGGCATGAACCGCGAGCCCGAAGTGCTGATCGTCGGCGCCGGCCCCGCCGGCCTTTCCGCCGCGCGCGAACTGGCGCGGCTCGGCGTGGGCAACGTCCTCGTCGTCGACCGCGAGGTCGAGGCTGGCGGCATTCCGCGCTTCTGTCCACACCCGACCTTCGGACTGGCGAATTTCTATCGGCCGATGTCCGGCCCGGCCTATGCCGCGAAACTGCGGTCGCTGGTCGATCCGCGCGTGATTTCCGGCGCGACGACGGTGACGGCGCTGGGGCCGGGCCTGGAGACGAATCTGTCGTCGGAGCGTGGCGAACTCGTCATGCGGCCGAAAAGCGTCCTGCTGGCGACAGGCATCCGCGAGACGCCGCGCTCCGCCCGGCTGGTTTCCGGCGACCGCCCGCGCAATATTCTCACCACCGGCGCCCTGCAGCGGCTGCTCGCCGAAAGCCACCGTCTGCCGTTCCGCAATCCGCTGATCGTCGGGACGGAGCTGGTGTCGTTTTCGGCGCTGCTCAGCCTGCGCGATGCGGGCGTGCGCGCGGTCGCCATGATCGAGGCAGGCGAGCGCATCGTCGCACGCCGGCCGGCCGATCTCCTCGCCCGCACGGTCCTGCGCACGCCGATCCGCTACGGCAAGCGGGTCGTCCGCATCAATGCGGCGCCCGACGATGCCGGCAGGATGGCGTCGGTCATCGTCGAGAATGCCGGCAGCGGCCTGAGCGAGATCGCGTGCGACGGCGTGATCTTCACCGGCGGTTTCGTGCCGGAAGCGTCGCTGCTCGGCTGGCGCCGCGACCTTTGCGATCCGGGTTCCAGGGGACCGGCGATCGACCAGTTCTGGAGGCTCGGCGAACCCGGGCTTTATGCCGCCGGCAATGTGCTTCGTCCGGTCGAGACAGCCGCCTGGTCGGCGCGCGAAGGCGCGCTGGCGGCGGCGGCGATCGCCGAGGACCGTTTCGGCGGGACGCCGCTTGGCGGGCGCCGCATCCCGATTCGCGCCGACGCGCCGGTGGCCTTCTCGACGCCGTCCTTCGTTGCCGTGCCCGGATCGCCGATGGGACCGTTGCGCATCGCGATCCGCGTGAGCGCCGCCGCGCGGGGCAGGTTTACTTTCGCTGCCGATGAAAAAATCTTCTGGCGCTCAGCCCGCATGTCCGTCCTGCCGGAGCGAAGGATACTCTTGAGCCCGTCCTTTCCTGCGCTTAGCGATGTCGGTGAAATCCGGATCGGCTTCGACAGGGATGGGCGGGCATGAACATCGTCTCCATCGACCAGGGCACGACCTCGACCAAGGCGATCCTGGTCGACGGCAACGGCCGGGAGACGGCGCTCGGTTCGGTGAGGCACGAACAGATCTTGCCGCGGCCGGGTTGGGTGGAGCACGATCCGGCCGTCCTGCTCGCCAATGTCTGTTCGCTGATCGACGCCGGCGCGGGCAAAGGCGCGCAAGGTATTGCGCTCGCCAATCAGGGCGAGACGGTGGTGGCCTGGGATCGCGTCAGTGGCGCGCCACTCGCCAACGCCATTGTCTGGCAGGACCAGCGCACCGCGCCCGAGGTCGAGGCACTGGCTGCGACCGGCAACGCTGACGCGGTGCGCAAGCGCAGCGGCCTGCCGCTCGACGCCTATTTCTCGGCAAGCAAGCTGCGCTGGATGCTCGATCATGTCGACGGGGCGGCGGCGTTGGCGCACGAAGGCCGCCTGGGATTAGGGACTTCCGACAGCTTTTTCATCGAGCGGCTGACAGGGCGTTACGCCACCGACGTCACCACCGCTTCGCGCACGTCGCTGATGAACCTTGGCACATGCGCCTGGGATCCGGCGCTCTGCGAAATCTTCGGCGTGCCGCTCGACCTGCTGCCGGAGATCGTTGCGGAGGGCGAGCAGATCGGCGTCGTTGCGACGCCTTCCGGTCCGTTGCCGCTGCTCGCCTCGGTGGTCGACCAGGTTGCGGCGCTCTACGGCCATGGCTGCCGCATGGCTGGTGAAGGCAAGGTCACGGTCGGCACCGGCGCCTTCGCGCTGATGCTGACCGGGTTCGAGCCGCCGGTGAGGCTCGGTGACGGCATTGTCCCGACGGCTGCATGGTCGACCGCAAAGGGCCGCGCCTATGCCGCGGACGGCGGCGTCTATACGGCGGCGGCGGCGGTCGAGTGGCTGATTCGGATCGGCTTGCTCGGCAGCCTCGGCGAGATCGACGCGCTGTCCGGCGCGAGTGCGGCAAGCCGCCATGTGTTTTTCGTACCGGCGCTGGCTGGCCTCGCCTGTCCGCACTGGGACCGCAGCGCCGCCGGTCTCTTCATCGGCATGGACACGGCCACCAGCCGCGAGGATCTGGTCAAGGCGGTGCTGGAAGGCGTGGCGTTCCGCATCGCCGAGGTCGTCGACACGCTGGGCTTTGCCGCGGGCGCCGCGATTTCGGTCGACGGCGGGCTGACCCGCTCGGCCTATTTCATGCAATTCCTTGGCGACGTCTGTCGGCGTCCGCTGATCGGCCGGGGCGAGGCGGAGGTGACCGCGCTCGGCGCGGCGCATCTCGCGCAAGCGATTGCAGGCGGTCGTGATCCATCCGGGCCGGCGGATGTGTCTGTCTTGCCGCCGACGGTCCATCCGCAACTGGAGGCTGGCGCATCGGCTCCCCTGCGCGGCCGTTTTGCCGAGGCGCTTTCTCGGTCAAAAGACTGGCGGCGATGAGGCGTGAAGGCCGCGGCTCGGAAGCGCCGAACGTTACCCGGTTGCCGACTGGCGCCGTCTCCAGATTGAACGACGTCCAAACGTCGGAGGGAGCTTTAAAATGTTGATTGCTTACGCATTTGAATGTTGTAACTTCCACATATATTGTGGTACCAACCACCGAACAAATCAAGCGGACGATGGCTCATCGGCAACCGCTTGATTCCCGCCCAACCCATTGCCCAAACCGGCCCGGAGACTGCCTGACAATGAGACACCTTGAAATTCGCCAGGAGATGATCACGGTTTGCAATTTCATGGTCGATCGCGGCATCAACCAGGGGACGGCGGGCAATATCAGCGTCAGGGTCGAGGAAGGGTTTCTGATCACGCCGTCCGGCGTTCCCTATCCGGAAATGGTGCCGGAAGACATCGTCACCATGCATATCGATGCGTCGCATGTCGGCCTGCGCAAACCCTCCACCGAATGGCGCTTCCATCGTGACATCATGGAGAAGAAGCCGGAGGTCGGCGCGGTCATCCACCTGCATTCGCGCTACTGCACGTCGCTGTCGATGCTGCGGCGGGAGATTCCGGCCGTGCATTACATGATGGCGGTGGCCGGCGGCCCGACCGTGCCTTGCGTTCCCTACGTGACCTGGGGCACGCAGGAGCTTGCCGACCTGATCCTCGGCGCCCTTGAGGACCGGTTTGCCTGCCTGCTCGCCAATCACGGCATGGTGGCGGTCGGACCCAATCTGAAACGGGCGGCGTGGCTGGCGGTCGAGATCGAGGCGCTGGCGTCGCAATACTGGCACGCCTTGCAGATCGGCGTGCCTTATGTGCTGCCGGATGAGGAAATCGCGCACGTGGCGGAGCGATTCAAGAGCTACGGCCAGGGCGACGACGGGGCACGCCGCATCATGCCGAGCTGCTGCTGAGGTCATGGGGGCAAGGATGGACGGGGCAAAGAAGATCGAGCGGCTGCTCGAAGGAACCTATGTGGACCCCGACACCGGCAAGCCGGTCGGCGTTGCGACAAGGTCGCTGGCGATCAAGCCGTCGCTGGCAGGCATGGAGGGCGAACTCGTCGCGGCGCTCGGCTTCGGCAAGCGTGTCGCGGTCGTTAGCGACGGTACCACGCATAGCGTGCTCGGCCGGAGGGTCGAGGCAGCGCTGCAAGGCCGGCATGCGGTGCGGAGCATGGTGTTTCCGGACGCGCCGCATCCCGACGACGTCACGGTCGAAGAGATCCGACGCGAGACGGCATCCGCCGACGCCATCATTGCGGTGGGCTCCGGCAGCATCAACGACCTCTGCAAATATGCCAGCGCGCAGGACGGCAAGCCCTATGCCGTCTTCGCCACCGCGCCGTCGATGAACGGCTACACGTCGCTCAACGCCGCGATCACCCAGCACGGCCACAAGATGTCGCTGCCGGCACAGGCGCCGGCAGGCGCGTTCTTCGACCTGTCGGTGCTGTCGGCCGCGCCCGCGCGCCTCATCCGCGCCGGCTTGGGGGACAGCCTCTGCCGCACCACCGCGGAGGCCGACTGGCTGCTGGCGCACCTGCTGCACGGCCTGCCGTTCCGCGAGCTTCCCTACGAACTGCTGGAGGACGACGAGGGGCCGCTGTTCGACAATGCGGCGGCGCTCATGGCAGGCGATCTTGAGGTCATGGAGCGGCTGGTGAACACGCTGGTGCTTGCGGGCTTCGGCACGGCGATCGTCGGCCACAGCCAGCCGGCGTCGCAAGGCGAGCACCTGATCAGCCACTACATCGACATGTTCGCCGACGAGAGCCGGCCGCTGATCTACCATGGCGAGCAGGTCGGCGTGACGACGCTGTCGATGGTGCGCCTGCAGGAGCGGATGCTGGAGGAGACGCCGGTGATCTGGCCGGATACGGAGACGGAAGCCGGCTTCAAGGCGCGCTACGGCGACGAACTGGGCGCTTCGTGCTGGGCAGAATTCCAGGGAAAGCGCATCGACAGCCGCAAGGCGGAAACGCTCAACACGCGCCTGGCCGAGCGCTGGCACGACATGCGCGAGCGCATCGCCGGCGTGCTGCTGAAGTCGTCCTATCTGACCGGCGTGCTGACAGCGGCGGGTGCGGACCTGACGCCGCAAGCGATCCATCTTCCACGCAAATTCTACGACGGCGCGTTGCTGCACTGCCGGGAGATCCGCAACCGCTACACCTTCATCGACCTTGCCGCGAATGCAGGGAGGCTGGAAGGCGCGATCCCGACACTTTGAAGAACCATGGGCGGCGCCGCGCCTTTGCGCGACGCGCGTCCATCCCGGCTTGTGCGCCGCCTGGCTTGCGGGCAGGGAAGGCGAGAGACCCGATTTCGAGGCAGAAGCGTTTTCCGATGACCGAAAAGCCGAATATTCTTCTGATCTGCGCCGACCAGTGGCGGGCCGACTGCATCTCATCCCTCGGGCATCCGAACGTCAAGACGCCGAACCTTGATGCGCTGGCGCGCGACGGCGTGCTGTTCCACAACCATTTCGGCCAGTGCACGCCCTGCGGCCCTTCACGCACTAGTCTTCTCACCGGCCTCTATCTGATGAATCACCGGTCGGGAAAGAACGGCACGCCGCTGGACGCCCGCCACACCAACATCGCGCTGGAGGCGCGCAAGGCGGGCTACGACCCGTCGCTGTTCGGCTACACCGACAACTCCGTCGATCCGCGTGGAAAACACCCGAACGATCCGGCGCTAACCGCCTATGACGAAGGCGTGTTGCCGGGTTTTCGCGCGCCCCTCCATCTGCCGGAGGACATGGGCGACTGGGTCGCCGAGCTTATCAGGAAGGGCTACGATTTCCCCAACGGCCGCGACGATGTCTTTCGTCCGAAGAAGGGTTTTCAGAAGCCGGCGGACAGGGGCTTTCGCTACATCCCGACGGAGTTCCCGGCGGAGGAGAGCGAGACCGCCTATCTCACCGACGAATTCCTCAAATGGCTGCTGGTGCGCGAGCAAAAACCGTGGTTCGCGCATTTCGTGTTCTTCCGGCCGCATCCGCCGCTGATCGCGCCGGCGCCCTACAACGACGCCGTGCACCCGGCCGATGTCGAGTTCCCGTATCGCGCAGCGACGCATCAAGCCGAGGCAGCCCAGCACCCGATGCTCGCCTATGAAATAAACCGGCTGAACCGCGTGGGTGCCTATGACGAGCATACGCCGCTCAACATCGTGACCACCGACGAACTCGAAATCCGCCAGATGCGGGCGACCTATTACGGGCTGGTCAACGAGGTCGATTTCCACCTCGGACGCATCGTCGCGCATTTGAAGGCGACCGGGCAGTACGACCGCACGCTGATCATCGTCACCAGCGACCACGCCGAGATGCTGGGCGAGCATTTCGTCTGGGGCAAGGAGATCTATTTCGACCAGTCTTTTCATCTGCCGCTGGTCATCCGCGATCCGCGCCCCGCGGCGGATGCGATGCGCGGCCGCCAGGTCGAGGCGATGACTCAGGCGATCGATATCATGCCGACCGTGCTCGACTGGATCGGCCTGAAAGTGCCGCGCACCTGCGACGGCGCCTCGCTGATGCCGTTCCTGCGCGGCGAGGCGCCGGCGGACTGGCGCGACGCGGTTTATTTCGAGCAGGATTTTCGCGATGTGCGGTTGCAGCGGCCGGAAACCATGCTCGGCATCACGTCAGACCAGTGCTGCTACGCGGTCGTTCGCGACAAGCGGTTCAAATACATCCACTTCGCCGCCTTGCCGCCGCTGCTCTTCGACCTTGAGGCCGATCCGCACGAGACGAAGAACATGGCGACCGACCCCGCCTATGCATCCGTGATGCTGAAGTACGCTCAGAAGATGCTGGACTGGCGGCTTTCGGCGAATGAACGGACGATGACCAACATGCATCTCGGCGAGGGCGGGGTGTTCTCGCGGGAGTGAGTGGCACGCGAAATGAGGCTTGAAGTGGCCGGCAAATGGCCGTACAATGAGGGCATGTCCAGCAGTCTTGCACAATCGTCTAACCGCCGCGCACGCAACGAGCGTCTCGAGGCGCGCATAACGGCGGATCAGAAGAAACTGATCGAGCACGCTGCCGCGCTGCAGGGGCGAACAGTAACGGATTTTGTGCTCGCCAGCGTACAAGCGGCGGCGCGGCAGGCTATCGACGAACATCAGCGCCTGGACCTTTCCATACGAGACAGTCAGGTGTTTGTGGATGCCTTGATCAATCCGCAACCGGTGAACGATCGCCTGCGTGAAACCGTGCGGCGCTATCGCAAAGCGACCGGCGTCTGATCGGCGCCGATGGTTGGCGACGGGTCTCTGCGGATCGAGATCCTTGGTTCTCAACACGATCGTACTTTGTTCAACTGCGGCGCCGAACCGCTTGATCGCTATTTCCGTACCCAGGCAGGCCAGGATGCGCGCAAGAACATGGCCGCGGTGTTTGTCCTTGTGCTTCAGGAGGGGACGATTGGCGGCTTCTATACGCTTTCGGCCACAGCAGTGAAGCTTGGCGAGTTGCCATCCGAGGTGACACGGAAATTGCCACGCTATCCGCTGGTTCCGGCGACGCTGCTCGGCCGACTGGCGGTTGACCTGCGTTTTCGCGGCATGGGTTATGGCGGATATATGCTGGCGGACGCACTTTACCGCTCCGTGCGAAGCGAAATCGCGTCGTTCGCCGTGATCGTAGATGCCAAAAATGATGACGCACGACGCTTCTATGAGCGCGAGAGTTTCCTAGCTTTACCGGATCGCCCGAACAGGCTGTTTAGGACGATGGCCGACATTGCCGACCTGTTCCGATAGCAGCTTTTGACGGCAAACGACCTCACCCCTTGAAAGCCGGCAAGGTCAGCCCTTTCACGCCCACGTCCAGCGCGAACAGGCCGCCGGGGTTCTTCTGGCCGGCGAAATGCTCGGCGGGCCGTCTCAGCACGGCTGTGGTGACGTAGAGCACGTCAAGATTCGTGCCGCCGAACTCGCAGCAGGTTGGCAGGTCGGTGGGCAGCACCACGGTCTGCATCAGTTTTCCGTCGGGATCGTAACGGCAGACTTTTGACGTGACCGGGATGGTGACCCAGTAGCAGCCCTCGGCGTCGACGGTCGCGCCGTCGGCGACGCCACCGGTGACCGTCATGTCGATGAAGGTGCGGCGATTCTCGATGTCGCCGGTGGCGGGATCGAAGTCGTAGGCGTCGACGCGGCCGGAATAACTATCGGAAAAATACATGGTCTTGCTGTCGGGGCTGAAGGCCAGCCCGTTGGAGCAGCCGACGCCCTCGATCATTTTATGCACCGACAGGTCCGGGTCCATGCGGTAGAGCGAGCCAACGAACTCGACCGTGCGGCCCGGCACCTCGAACATCGAGCCCGACCAGAAACGGCCCTGGCGATCCGGCTTGCCGTCGTTGAAGCGGGTGTCCGGCATGGAGGCTTCCGGATCGGCAATCGCCTCGAAGATGCCGGTCTCTGGATCGAAGAAATGAAAACCGTTTGTCATGGTGAGCACCAGCCCGCCTTTCTCACGCAGGCCGAGGCAGCCGAGATAATTTGGCGCCTCGAAGGTGTCGTTCTGGTCGGTTGCCGGATCGTAGCGGTGGATGTGCTTGCTCCAGATGTCGATCCACCACAGCACGCCGGCCTTCGGGTCCCACAGCGTGCCTTCGCCGAGTTCGGCTTTCGCGTCGACGACGCATGTAATCTCGACCATGGTTCAGCCCCTCAAGTCTTGCGTGTGGATCGGCGCAGCGTGGCGGCGAGGCCGGCAAAGGCCTCGCTGCCGAGCGAAACGGTGATCAGGATGACCGCGCCGTAGACGACGAGCAGCGCGCCGCTCGACAGGTTGAGAGCCGGCAAAAGGCCGGTCAGGATGGTCAGCACCATGGCGCCGGCCACCGTGCCGAGATAGTGACCGCTGCCGCCGAGGATCGACGCGCCGCCGATCGCCACCGCGGCGATGGAGGTGAAGAGATAGGCGTCGCCCATGCCGAGATAGGCGACGCCGGAATAGCCGGTGAGCAGCATGCCGGCGAGCGCGGCCGTGGTGCCGGAAATGACATAGGTGAGCACCGTCGTGCGGGCGGTCGGCACGCCGGAAAATTCGGCGACGGTGGCGCTGGTCCCGAGCGCGTAGAGGTGGCGGCCGAACGCGGCCTTGGAGAGCAGCAGCGTGGCGATCAGCGTCAGCGCCAGCCAGATCAGGGCGATGACCGGCATCCCTCCGATCCTGCCGACGGACAGGAATTTGATGACGGCCGGCGCGGCCGGGCTGGGCGAGCCGCCGGTGACAACCAGGATCAGGCCTTGCAGGATGACGTTGGCGGCGAGCGTCATGATGATCGGCGGCACGCCGAACTGCGCCACGCCGACGCCATTGATCAGGCCGATCGTGGCGCCGGCGGCGAGCACCAGCGGCGCGACCCAGACCAGCGGCAAATCCTGGCCGGCGCAGAGCAGCGCCATGATGATGGCCGCCGAGTTCAGCACCCAGGGTACCGACAGGTCGATGCCGCCGCCGATGATGACTAAGGTCTGGCCGAGCGCGACGATGCCGACGAAGGCGGCGAGCACTACGGTCGAGCGCATGTTGGAGGCGGATAAAAAGCCCGGCGAGAACAGCGCGGTGACGACGAGCAGCAGCACCATGCCGGCATAGGCGAGCAGGATCAGCCGGTTGCGGGCGAGGAAGGAACTCATGCCGACCTCCCGCGCGCCGCCTTTTCGGCGATCGAGCTTGCCAGAACAGAGAGTAGCAGGATGACGCCCGATGCGACAGGCTGCCAGTAGCTGGAGATCTTCAGCACGAATACGAGGTTGCCGATGAGCGTGAGGATGAAGGCGCCGACCAGCGTGCCGGCGAGATGCCCGCGCCCGCCGAACAGGCTGACGCCGCCGATCACCGCCGCCGCGACGGAGGGGAGGATGTAATCCTTGCCGATGGTTGGCGAGCCGGCGCCGGTCTGGGTGGTGAGGTAGAGCGCGGCCCCCGCCGCGAACAGGCCGGAGAGCCCGTAGGTCAAGACGTTGATGCGGATGATCGAGACGCCGGAGAGGAACGCGGATTTCTCGTTGGAGCCGGTCGCCTGGATGGTGACGCCGAGCCGCGTCCAGCGGAACCACCACCAGAAGACGAGCAGGGCAAGAAGCATCCAGACGGGGCTGGAAAGGCCGAACAGGGTCATGTAGCCAAAGCCCAGCCACCAGCCCGGCACGCTGCCGCCGTCGGTGGGCAAAATGATCATCGCAGTGCCGTTGAGGATCGACCAGGTCGCCAGCGTTACCAGGAAGGGTTGGAGCTTGAGCACCGAGATCAGCAGCCCGTTGAGCGCGCCGATGGCTGCGCCCAGCGCCAGGACGAACAGCGACCAGAACAGAACGGTGGCGGGGTCGTCGGTGAAGCGGGTCGCGGCGATGACCGTGCCGAGGCTGATCATGCCGCCGATGGAGAGATCGATGCCGCCGCGCAGCAGCACGATGGTCTGGCCGGTCGCCGCCAGCATCAGCGTCATGGCGGCTGACGTGTCGAGGTTGAGTTCGTCCAGCGTGAACACGCCGGTCTGGTAGCTGCCGTAGACGCCGACGATGACGGCAAGCATCAGGCAGGCGACGAGGAATGGCGCGCGGTCGAGCGCCCAGCCGCGCCAGTCCCTGGTGGAGACGTGGGTGCCGGCGTGTGTGGGCGCTTTCTCGGCGAGCAAGGTCATGTTGTCTCGCCACGGTCAGATCGAGGGACGGTCGCACTCCGTCCAACACCCCTCATCCGACCTCGCTTCGCGAGGCCCCCTTCTCCCACAAGGGGAGAAGGGGGAGTTTCGCACATACGTCTCGGCAAATCTTCAATGTTGGTGATTGGCTGAGGCCAGGCGGCAGTACTCCACCTTCTCCCCTTGTGGGAGAAGGTGGCCTCGCGAAGCGAGGTCGGATGAGGGGTGTTGGACGGAGCGCGGTTCGGGCCGAATTCCACGCACTTGCCTGAACAAACTGGCTCCCGCCAACGACGATTCACCACCATCACGCCGCCTCGCCTTCCAGCATCGCGGCACCCAAAATGCCTTCTTCGGAGATGCGCTCGCCCTCCAGCGTTGCGGCGATGCGACCGTTACGCATCACCATGACACGGTCGGCGACATGAACCAGTTCCGGCATGTCGCTGGAATGGAAGAGGATGGCATAACCTTTGGCTGCGAGATCGCGCATCAGCTGGAAGATCTCGCCCTTGGTGCCGACGTCGACGCCGCGCGTCGGGTCGAACAGCAGCAGCACGCGCGCCTCGGTGAGCAGCATTTTTCCGAAGATCACCTTCTGCTGGTTGCCACCCGACAGCGTGCCGGCCAGTTGCTCGGGCGTCTGGGTCTTGATCCGCAGGAAGTCGACCATCTCCTTGACCAGCGCCTCTTCCTTGCGCGCGCTGAGGAAACCTTTGTCGGTGAAGCGCTTGATGACGGCGAGCGTGAGATTCTCGCGCACGCTCTTGGTCAGCAGCAGGCCCTGGCCGCGCCGATCCTCCGGCACCAGCGCTATTCCGTCGCGGCCGGTGAGCGCGGCGCGCGGGTTGTTAATCGAGGCGGGCTTGCCCCAGAGTTCGATGCCGCCACTCGCCTTGGCCGCGCCGAACAGCGCCTGGAACAATTCGCGCTGGCCGTGGCCTTGCAGGCCGCCGACGCCAAGCACCTCGCCCTCGCGCAGCGAAAAGCTGACGCCATTGAGCCGGCCGCTGGAAAAGTCGCGGACGCGAAGCGCGATGCGGTCGGTGGCGGTCGGGACGCGCTCGGGATAAAGGCGGTCGAGATTGCGGCCGATCATCTGGGTGACGATCTCGCCGTCGGAAACCGCGCCGGCCTCATGCGCGGCGACGGTGCGGCCATTGCGGAAGATGGTGAGGCGGTCGGCGATGGCGCGCACCTCGGCCATACGGTGCGAGATGAAGATGACCAGCCGGCCCTCCGCCGCCAGCCGCCGCGTCAGGTTCAGCAGCCATTCGGCCTCGCGCGCGGGCAGGGCGGAGGTCGCCTCGTCGAGGATCAGCACGCGCGGTTCCTTGGCGAGGCCTTTTGCGATCTCGACGATCTGCCGTTCGGCCAGCGTTAGGCGGCGCAGTTCGTGATCGGGCCTGAGCGCCGGAAAATCGTATTTCTGCAGCAGGTCCAGCGTCTTGCGCCGCAGTGCGGTGCGGTCCACCGTGCCGATCAACGTGCGCGGCTCGCGGCGGAACCAGATGTTCTGCTCGACGCTGAGGTCGGGGATGAGCGACAGTTCTTGAAACACCGCGGCGATGCCGCGCGCCTGCGCGGCGTCCGGATTGGCCGGGCGAAAATCCTGGCCGTCGACGAGGATTGAGCCGCCGTCATGGCGCACCGCGCCGGACAGGATCTGGATGAAGGTGCTCTTGCCGGCACCGTTCTCGCCGAGCAGCGCATGCACCTCGCCGGTGCGGGCGCTGAACTCGGCCTCGCTCAGGGCGACGATGCCGCCATAGCGCTTCGACAGACCGGTGGCGACGACGAGGTCCATGGATTGTGCCCGAACGGATGCCGTGCTGCGAAAAACCTCCCGGCATTGTCATGCCGGGAGGCTTGATTGGCAATCTGCGTTACTTGGTGCCGGCGGCTTCCGCGGCGGTGATGTCCACCCAATCCGGCGTGATCGGCAAGGTGAGGCCCGGCGCCTGGTCGGGGAAAGCGTTCTTGCCGACCTCGATGGTCTGCATCTTGGTGCCGGGGAAGAGTTTGCTCTCGAACGGCGTCGTGGTGACGAAGTCGCCTTCGACCTCGATCGACCGCTTCTCCGGCTTCTTGCCGGTGTCGAGGATTTCGACCGCGAGTTTTATCGCCTCCGACGACAGATAGGCGGGGTTGGAGCCCAAAATGCACTTGGCACCGCTCTCCACGCAGGTCAGCGCCGCGACATTGTAGGAGAAGCCGACCACCGGAACCATCGGCCGGCCGGCATCCTTCAGCGCCTGGATCGCGCCGGAGCCATAGCCCTGGGTCAAAATGCCGTCGACCTGTGGATTGGCAGCAAGCAGTGCGGCCACGCCGGCCTGCTCCGGCCCGAGCGCGTACTCGCCGTTGTAAGAGCCGACGACCTTGATGTCGGGATAGTTGGCCAGAACCTTCTCATAACCCTGCTGGAGCTGGGCCGAGATCGGCGCGCCGGCGAGGCCACGGTCGAGCAGCACATTGCCCTTGCCGCCGAGCTGCACGGCCATCCATTCGGCCATGACGGCCGGGATGCGTTCCCAGTTGGAGGCGAGCGTCAGCGCGCAGGGCTCGGTCACCACCTGGTCGAAGCTGATGACGACGATGCCGGCGTCGCAGGCCTTCTTGATGGTCGGATTGAGCGCGGAATCGGAGGCGGCGTCGACCAGGATGGCGTCCGGCTTGGCGCGGATGATGTTGTTCAGCGAATTGATCTGCGCCTGCACGGTGCCTTCGGCGACCTCGATATGCAGCTCGACCCGGCCCTTGAGCGGACCCTTGTCGACCGACACCTGGGCGACGCGCTGCATCTGCTGGCGCCAGTCGTTGCCGACGAAATTATTGCTGAGATAGATGACGTAGGGCTTTTTGTCCTGCGCCTGGGCAGGCATTGCGCCGATCGTCGCCACGGTGGCGAGCGCCGCGAGACCGGCGCACAAAGTCTTCAGTCCCATGATGTCTCCTCCTGCTGCGTTTCCTGTTTCGCCCGTGGCGGACTGCGCCGCCTTGCGTGACGATAGCTCGAATTGATACCGGTACCAGTATGCCTTGTCAATTTGACGTGGACCCAACAAAGGCCCCGCTGGCAGAGGCAGCCTCGACCGGAACCCAAAATTGCAATCAGGTGCAGAGCAAGTCAAGATATAATGCTATTATAATTTTATGGGCAGGATCGGCTGATGGCGTCGTGGCAGGCGTCGCATCGACGCTGACCGTTCACCGTCGGCTGCATGTCATGACCCTTCGCGCGCCCACATTCTCACATTCATTTCCAAATCCCACCCGTTGACAGGCCAATATGGTACCGGTATCACCCCTGCAAGGATCGCCGCTGGGAGGGCGCTGTATTGTCCGCTGGAAATGATTTTGGCGCGCGGGGCCGCGCGCTGGTCACCGGGGCCGCCGGCGGCCTTGGCCGCGAGGTGGCCGTGCAACTGGCAGCACGCGGCTGCAACGTAGCCATCGCCGATATCAACGCTGCCGGCGCGGCGGAGACGGCAGTATTGGTACGCGGACACGGCGTCGAAGCGGAAGAAATAGTCGGCGATTTCACGCAGGAAGGCGCACCCGAAGCGGCCGTGCAAAAGGTCGTCGAGCGCTGGGGCGGCATCGACATCCTCGTCAACAATGCGGGCTACGGCGTGATCGAGCCCTTCCTGGAGGCCAGTTTCAAATCCTGGACGCGCACCTTGGCGCTCAACGTCACCGCGCTCGCCATGGCTTGCAAGGCGGCGGGGCGGGTCATGCGCGACCAGAGGTCGGGCCGTATCGTCAACATCACCTCGCCGGGCTCGCGCATGGCGCTGCCGGATTACACGGCCTATACGGCGAGCAAGGCCGGCGTCGATTCCATCACCCGCGCCGCCGCCGTGGCGCTGGCGCCTTATGGCGTGCTGGTCAACAGCCTGGCGCCGGGCATGATGGACACCGAGATGCAGCGCTCGACCGAGATCGACCTCGCCCGAGTCGCCGGCCGCAACGACATCCAGGCCTTCCTCGACGAACGCACCCGCCGCATCCCGCTCGGTCGCCGCGCCGAGATTTCGGAAGTCGCCGAGGCTGTGGTCTGGCTGGCGCTCGACGCCCCCGCCTACATGACTGCCGAACGGCTCAACATGTCCGGCGGCCTGGACAAGGATTGACGAAAAAGATGCTGCGGAATTCTCCCCCCGGTGAGGCCGACATCGCCGCGCTCCGGCTGAAGGCGACAAGACTGCGCCGCCACATGCTCACCATGGCGCGCGGCCAGGGCGCAGGCTACATCGGCCAGGGGCTGGGCATTGCCGACGTTCTGGCGGCGCTTTATTTCCACGAGCTGCGCTACGATCCGGAAAACCTCGGCTGGGCCGACCGCGACCGCTTTCTGCTGTCCACCGGCCACTATTCGATCGCGCTGTGGGCCGTGCTCGCGGAAGTTGGCATTATCCCGGTCGAGGAACTTGTCACCTATGGCGCCGACGACAGCCGGCTGGAGATGTCGACGTTGGATACCACGCCTGGCGTCGAAATGATCGGCGGCTCGCTCGGCCACGGGCTGGGGCAGGGGGTCGGCCAGGCGCTCGGCCTCGGCATTCACCAGTCGGACGCGCGCGTCTTCGTCGAACTTTCGGACGGCGAGATGCAGGAGGGCTCGACCTGGGAAGCCGCAATGTCGGCGAGCCATTTCCGGCTGGACCGCCTCGTCGCGCTGATCGATTGCAACGGCATCCAGGCCGACGGGCCGGTCGTGCTCGACATGGAGCCGGTCGCCGATAAGTGGCGGGCCTTCGGCTGGGAGACGTTCGAGATCGACGGCAACGATATGCAGGCGGTCGTCGCCGCACTCGCAGGTGCGCGCGAGAAGAACCGCAAACCCAAGGCGATCGTGCTGCGCACGCTGCCCGGAAAAGGCGTGCCGCGCATCGAGACCAGCGAGAAGTCGCATTTCTTCCGCGTCGACGTTTCGGAGTGCGACGGCATCATCGCAGCCTTCGAGCAAAGTGCGGGAGGCGCGGCATGAGCGGCAAGGCGATGGAGGCGGGCCGCACGCTCGCCATGGGCGAGGACGAGGCGACCGCGCGCGCGCGTTCGACGGTCGAGGCGCCGTTCGGCCGCGCGCTGGCGCGGCTCGGCCAGGCACGAACCGACATCGTCGGGCTGACCGCCGACCTCGGCAAATATACCGACATCCTGCCATTTCGTGATGCTTTTCCGAACCGCTTCTTCAATGTCGGCATGGCCGAACAGAACCTTGTCGCGGTCGCCGCCGGCCTGGCGCGCACCGGGCTGACGCCCTTCGCTACAACCTACGGCGTCTTCGCCAGCCGCCGTGCCTTCGACTTCATCGCCATCGCGCTGGCGCACTCGAACCTCAACGTGAAGATCGTCGCCGGCCTGCCGGGCCTGACCACCGGTTACGGCGGTACGCACCAGGCGATCGAGGATCTGGCGCTGATGCGCATGATCCCTGGCCTGACGGTGATCGACCCGTGCGACGCTATCGAGATCGAAGCGGCGACCGAGGCGATCGCCGACCATCCCGGCCCGGTCTATATGCGCCTGCTGCGCGGTGTCGTGCCGGTGGTGCTGGAGCCGGGTTATAAATTCGAGATCGGCAAGGCGCGAAAACTGCGCGACGGCGCGGATGTCGGCATCGTCTCGACCGGTTTCATGACCGAGCGTGCGCTCGACGCGGCCGAGGCGCTGGCGGGCCGCGGCGTGTCGGTCGCGGTGCTGCATGTGCCGACGATAAAGCCGTTTGATGCCGAGGCGGTCGCGGAATTCGCCGCTGGTGTCGGCCATGTGGTGACGGCGGAAAACCATGTCGTCGTGGGCGGCCTGGGCAGTCTTGTCGTCGAGACGCTATTCGACGCGGGCGTCACGCGAAAAGTGACGCGGATCGGCCTGCCGGACCGTTTCATCGAATGCGGCGCGGTGCCTACCCTGCAGGCGCGCTACGGGTTGACGACGGAAGCGGTGGTCGCGACCATCGCCGGATTGCAGTAGGGTTCGATATGAAGATCACCGAGATCGAAACCTTCACCGTCGGAGCCGGTTGGAAGAACTGGTTGTTCGTGAAGGTGCACACCGACAAGGGCATCCACGGTATCGGCGAGGGGACGCTCAACGGCTTCATCAGGACGACCGAAGCCGGCGTGCACGAACTCAAGCACCTCGCCATCGGCCAGGACCCGCGCCGCATCAATGCGTTGGCGAGGCGAATGCTGGATAGCGTCTCGCTTGACGGCGGCCACATACACCGCACGGTGATCGCGGCGGTGGAGGTCGCGTGCTGGGACATTCTGGGAAAGAGCCTCGGCGTGCCGATCCACCAGTTGCTGGGCGGGCAGGTGCGCGAGACGGTGCTGGGCTACGCCAACGGCTGGTATCGCACCGAGCGCACGCCCGAAACTTTTCTCGATGCAGCCCAGGCCGTCCTCGCCAAAGGCTTCAAGGCCTTCAAGCTCGATCCGTTCGGCACCGCGCAAGGTTTTATCTCGCGGGAAGAACTGGATCTTTCCTACGACATCTGCCGGACGCTGCGTGACAAACTGCCGGCGGACACGCGCATCCTGATCGACGTGCATGCCCGCTTTACCGAGATCGCGGCGTTGCAGGCGGCGCAAAAATTCGCCGACCTCGACATCTACTGGTGGGAAGAGCCGACCTCGCGCGACCGGCAGGAGACGGTGCACGAGGTGGCGCATCGCTTGCCGATTCCGGTGGCCACCGGCGAGATGTACGACACGGTCGGCCAGTTTTATGCGCTGGCGGCAGGTGGCGGCGTCAACATCTTCCAGCCGGAGCCGATGTCGCTCGGCGGCATCACGCCGTCGATACAGGTTGCCAACCTCGCCTTCGCCCATGGCAGCCACATCGCGCCGCACCAGAGCGGCGGGCCGGTGGCGACGGCTGTGTGCCTGCAACTCGCAGCGGCCGTTCCCAACTTCCTGATCCAGGAGCATTTCGACGCCTTCAACGACCCGTGGACGCGCGAGCTGGTGACCTGGCATCCGGCCGTCGATCCGTCGAACGGGCATCTTTCGCTGCCGGATGCGCCGGGCTTGGGCATCGATCTGAACATCGACGCGATCAGAGAGCACCCTTACGATCCGCATGCCTATCTGAACGTGCACGCGGAGGGGTGGGAGAAGCGGCTGGGGACGAGAAAGGGGTAAAGTCAGGGGACAGTTTACTTTCTTTCCGCAGAAAGGCGGATGCGCTTCAAGGCTGGCGCGGGCGGAAAAAAGTAAACTGTCCCCGGCACTTACTCACGCACTCTCCCTGTCGACGATCTCGAAACCGAGGCTCGTAATCGTCGGCACTTTCGCGTCGCCGGAAAGCCGCGCCAGCAGTTGCCGCACGGCGCGTCGGCCCATCTCGTAGCGGTTCACCTTGACCGTCGTCAGCGACGGCACGAGTTGCGCGGCCAGATCCATATCGCCGTATCCGGCGATCGCAATGCGTTCCGGCACCGGCCAGCGACGGCGGTGGCATTCCTGGATGGCGCCGACGGCCAGCGTGTCGCTGGAGAAGAAGATGGCGTCGATGTCGGCGTGCCGTTCCGTCAGGGTGACCAGCGCCTCCGCGCCGCCCTGCGCAGTGATCGGCACTTCGACCTCCATGTCGCCGAAATTGTCGAAGCCGAGTTCGGCGAGCGCGGCGTGATAGCCGGTGCGGCGCTGTTGCAAGCGGTCGTTGCCGTGGATCGGCGTCGATACGAAGCCGATGCGTTTGTAGCCCTTGGCAGCGAGATGCATGGTCATCGCATAGGCGGTCTCGAAGTTGGACACGCCGACGACCATGTCCAGTGGCTTGCGCCCCTTGATCTCCGAGATTTCCACAACGGGCGCGCCGCTGGAAAGCAGCAGCGCCCGAGCCGTCTCGCTTTGCACGAAACTTTGCAAGATCATGCCGGCCGGCCGCCAGCCGAGAAGGGTGCGGATCGCCTGTTCCTCGGCCTCCTGCGTGAATTCTCCCTGCACCAGAAGCATGGAATAGCCGCCTTCGTGGCACTCGTCCGACATGCCCTGCACCTGTTCGGCGATGCCGGAATTGATCAGCGGCGGCACGACCGTGCCGATCATGCGGCCATTACCGCGCATCGAGGATGCCAGCCGGTTGGGCACGAAGCCGGCTTCCTCGATCGCCTGCAGAACCTTGGCGCGCGTTTCGGCCGAGACCATGTCGGGGTTGGAGAGCACGCGCGAAACCGTCATCGGCGCGACGCCGACGCGCCTGGCGATCTCGCGGACGCCGAGTCGTTCGCCTGGCTTTTTGTCCCCGCCGCCGTTGCCCGGTTTCTCCGCCACGACTCGCTCCGTGTTTACCTCGGCATCATAGGAGGCCAGGCGAACGGTTTATAGAGACGGTCACAGGCTGCCTCAGAGACGCACTCAGCCGCTCGCCAGTTTTGCCGTGCCGGTGAATTCGTCCCGCCAGGTCGTGTCCCACAGCGAGGGAAACGCCAGCGGCTTGTAGGGATGCGCGGCGATCGCCGCCGCGTCGAGTTCGATGCCGAGGCCGGGTCTGTCCGGCAGGCTGAAGGCGCCGTGCCGCAGCGGGTTCCAGCTGCTGACGAGATCGTTGCGCCAGTCGACATCGAACTCGGCAAAACTTTCCAACATCAGCATGTTGGGCGTCGACCAAGCGAAATGCAGCGCCGCCGCCAGCGCGACCGGTCCGATCGAACAATGCGGCGAGACGGCGATGTCCTGCGTTGCCGCGAGCGCAGCAATCTTCTTCGCGGCGGTGATTCCTCCGCAATGCGCGACGTCCATCTGCACCACGTCGCAGGCGCGCAGATTCACCAGCCGGGCGAAGTCGGCCATGCTGTAGAGGCGCTCGCCGGCAGAGATCGGCAGGTTGCTCGCATCCTTGACCGACTTCAGCAGGTCGAGGCTTTCCGGCGCGACCGGCTCCTCGCACCAGTGAATGTTGTAGCCTTCGAGCTTGCGGATGAAGCGGGTGGCGTCGCCGGCCGCCAGCCGTCCATGGATCTCGATCATCAGCCCGATATCCGGCCCCACCGCCTTGGCGACGGCATCGACAACTCCCAACGCATGCCGTTCCTGTTCCGGTGTAAGAATCTTCCAGGCCGTGGTGAACGGGTCGAATTTCATCGCCCGGTAGCCCAGTGCGACGACCGCGCGGGCGCGGGCGGCAAAATCCTGCGGCCGTTCGCAGCCGCCATACCAGCCATTGGCGTAGGCCAGCAGTTGCGGCTTGGCCTTGCCGCCGATCAGCCGGTAGACCGGCTCGCCGGTCGACTTGCCGATGATGTCCCACATGGCGATCTCAGCGGCGGAGATCGCGGTCATGACTGTCGAGCCGCCCTGATACTGGTCGCGGATCATGTCGCCGACCACTGCTTCTATGTCGAAGGGGTCCTTGCCGACGATGCGCGAGGCGACCCATTCGTTGAGCAGCACCTCGACGGCCTTCTCCTGCCACTCCAGCGTCGCCTCGCCGATGCCGGTGAGGCCGGTGTCGGTGGTGAGCCGCACGAACAGATAGTTGCGCAGGCCCGCATTGGCCATGAAGGTCTCGAGCTTCCTGATCTTCATGAAAGGGGCCTTTCAGCAATAAGGTCGATTTCGCAGCCTTGCGCCAGCGAGCGCCGGGTGGCGTCGATGAGCGCCATGGCCGCAGCGCCATCGCGGCCGGTCACGGCAAGCGGCGTCACGCCGCGCACCGCGTCGAGGATATTTTCGAGCAGGCCGGAATAGCCGCCAAAGCTCTCGTCGAACATCAGCGTGTTTGGGATGGACGGCCGCCAGGTTTTCGCCGGTCCGGTCTCGTCGTCATGCAGCGTCAACTCGAACTGGTTGTCGACGACGAGGAAGGCGTTGCAGCCAAAAATCTCGACGCGCTCCCAGGGGCCGAAGCTTAGCCCGGAGGCGCTGGTCATCACCGTGCCGACGGCACCGGAGCGGAAGGCGCATGAGATCACCGCGCTTTGCAGCCTGCCGTCATCGAAGAACGTGCCGCGCGCATTGAGTTTCGCCACCGGCCCCATGAACCAGAGCATGAGGTCGAAGAGATGCACGGTGCCGCCCGAGAGCAGGTCGACATAGGGATAGCCGAGCGTGAACTTGCCGGTGAAGACGGTCGGCGACGATTTCAGCGCGCCGGCCTCGATCAGCGCCTTGGCTTGCGCATAGGGCGGCGAGAAACGCTTGTTGGCGACGGCTGAGAGCAGCACGCCCTTGTCGCTGGCGAGCCGGACCAGCGCCTCGGCTTCGGCCTGGGTAGCGGCGAGCGGCTTTTCCACCAGGCATGGAATGCCGGCGTCGATCGCCTGGCTCGCAATCGGCGCGTGAAAAGCATCTGAGGCCAGGACCAGAAGCAGGTCCGGTTTCGTTTCGGCGATCATTTCGCCGAGGTTGTCGAAGGCCGGCGCGCCGCAGATCGCGCCAGCCTTGGCACGCGTCGCCGCGTCCGGGTCGGCGACGCCGGCGATCTCGACCGGTTCGCCGATCGTCTGCAACCGTCGGATCGCCGGAATCCATTTCGCCTGCGCGACGCCGCCGCAGCCGGCGATGGCGAGTTTCAACGGCTTCTTGGCCGTACGTTCGGCCTTGATGCCGACATCATAGACATCGCCCCGCCCGAACGCGGTCTCGTAGGGCGTATGGCCGAAATCGATGGAGGGCAGGGGGCTCACCCGTGCACCGCCGGGCGTGAAAAATAGAGCTGTGCCAAGGCTCTCAGCGTCAGCGCCACCAGGATCGCGCCGCCCTTGATCAGGAAGAACTGGGCGTCGCCCATCTGCAGGCCCGACAGGCCGTTGTTGAGCACCGCGAGGAACAGCACACCGACCGCCGTGTCGCGCAGCCGCCCGGTGCCGCCGCGAAACGAGGCGCCGCCGATGATCACCGCGACGATCGCGTCGAGTTCCAGCCCGAAACCGGCCGTCGGCGCCGCCGCGCCAAGGCGCCCCAGCATGACGATCATGCCGGCGGCCGTGAACAGCGACATCAGGACGAGCACGATGAAACGCAGGCGCTTCTCGTTGACGCCGGCCTGGCGCAGCATGCGCGGATCGCCGCCCAGCGCGTAGATGCGCATGCCGATCGGCAGCCGCGTCAGGATCAGCCAGCCGGCGAGGAAGGCGAGCGCGACGAACAGCACCGCCGGCGTGAAGCCGAAGACGATAGGCGTGTTCATGACGCCGACGAAACTCATCGGGAAGGCGACGGTCGTCGCATTGGTCAGCGACACCGCCAGTCCGCGCGCCCAGATCCAGGCGGCCAGCGTGACGATCAGCGGATCGAGGCCGAGCCCGCCGACGATCAGCCCGTTGACGGCATAGACGCCGATGCAGGTTGCGATGCCGGCGGCGAGCGCCAGAGGCACCGGCACGCCGTGGCCGGCGGCAAGTGCTGCCACCACGGCGCCGAGCACCAGCACCGAACCGGGAGAGATATCGACGACGCGCGAGACGATGCCGATCATCGCGCCGACGGAGACGATCGCCAGGGCGGCGTTCTGCTCGACCATCGCAATCAGGTTCGGGACCGTGAGGAAGCGCGGGCTGATCATGGCGAAGATGACGATCAGCGCGACGGTTGCCGCGGCCATCGAGCCGCGCGCCATCGCGGCGCCGGTTTTCGACATGGCGGCGAAATCGTCGCGGAACGCTTCGCCGAGCGCCACGTCGCCGCCGCTGTTCCGCTGCAGCAGGCGTCCGCCGACCATGGCGGCGAGCAAGAGCAGGCCGGTGACCGTAGTCTGCCATGTCCCGGGCACGCCGCGGATGGTCATGTAGTTGAAGATCATCATCAGGATCAGCACGCCGACGACGCATTGCGCGATGCTGACCCGGCCAGCCGGCAGGCCGCCGGCGCCGAGCGCCACCACGGCGATGGCGAAGAATTCCAGCCCGCCGCCGATCGACGGGCTGATCAATCCGGTGCGCGCCGCGACCAGCACGCCGGCGGCGCCCGCCAGCGCGCCGCATCCGGCATAGGCCCATATCCGCAAGCGGTTGACGCGCAGCCCCGCGAGGCGCGAGGCGACGGGTGCGTCGCCGACCGCGTGCAGCGTGCGCCCGGACACGGTCCGCCTCAGCACGAACCACAGGACGCCGGCCGTGATTGTCGCGACCAGCGCGTCGAGCGGGACGCCGATCACCGTGCGGCGCGCCAGATCGTCGAAGACCGGCCCCTTGATCTCCAGCCAGGAATTGTAGCGGCCGAGCGCTACGAGGCTGAGGCCGCGCACCATGATCATGGTGCCGAGCGTGACTATGACGGGGCTGATGCGCAGTCCCTCGACGAGCGCGGCGTTGAGCAGCCCGACCGCCGCGCCGATGCCGATGCCCATGAGCACTGCGACCGCGGGATGGAATCCCTCGGCAAGGCCGATGCCGGCGAGCGTCGCCGAGGCCAGGACGACGGACCCGACCGACAGGTCGATGCCGCCGACCAGCACCACCAGGGTCATCGCCAGCCCAAGCATCAGGACCGACGCGGACTGCCGAAGGATGTTGGCGGCGTTGCCGGGAGTGCCGAATACGGGCGAGGTGAGGATGAAGACCAGGCACAGCAGGATGGCCGCCGCCAGCATCGCGTGTCGCGACAACAGGCCGGCCAGGGCCGGCCGGCCGCTTGCACTAGTGGTGACGGTGGCGGCGCTCATGACAGGGCCGCGCCCTGCACGAGAAGGTTCAGCCGCTCTTCGTCGACCTGTTGCGGCGTAGTCTCGGCGCTGATCCTGCCGTCTCGGACGACGAGGATGCGGTCGGCCAGCGCCAGGACTTCGCCGAGTTCGGACGATACCACGATGATCGCCTTGCCGGCCCTGGCCAGGGCGTCGAGGCGGCGATAGATGTCCGCCCGCGCGCCGACATCGACGCCGCGTGTCGGTTCGATCAGCACGAAGATGTCGGCGTCCGCCAGGTGCCAGCGCGCCAGCAGCGCCTTCTGCTGGTTGCCGCCGGACAGCGTGCGGATCGGCGCTTCCGGCGACGCCGCGACCACGCCGAAATCCTCCGCCGCCCTTTGGGTGGACTTCCGTTCATCACCGCGCCTGATGACGCCGCCGAAACCGGCGCGAGCGCCGAGCGAGGCGACGGCGATGTTTTCGCGGACCGGCAGGTTGGGCAGGATCGCCTCGTGCTTGCGGTCTTCGGTGAGCAGGCAGATGCCGGCCTCGACCGCGTCGTGCGGCGAACCGAAGGATCGGCGTTTGCCGGCTACTTCGATCGTGCCGACGTCGGCGCGCAGGTCGCCGCCGATCAGCCGAGCAATCTCGTTCTGCCCGCCGCCGAGCAGGCCGGTCAGCGCAAGGATCTCCCCGCGATGCGCGGTGAAACTCGCGTCGCGCACCGACTTTCCCCAGCCAAGCCCGGCGGCCTTGACGAGCACGTCGCCAGCGGCGCGCCGGCTTGCCTCATAAAGTTGCGACTGGCGGCCGATCATGGTTTCGGTGAGCCGTGCCTCCGACCAGCCCGCAAGCTCGACCGTCGCCACGCATTTGCCGTTGCGCAGCACCGTGGCCGTCTCGCAAAGGTCGAGGATTTCGGCGAAGCGGTGCGAGACATAAAGAATCGCGACGCCCTGCGACCTCAATTTCTCGATCGCGCCGAAAAGCTGCTTCGCTTCGCGCGACCCGAGCGGCGCTGTCGGTTCGTCGAGGATAAGAATCTTTGGCTCGGTCGACAGCGCCTTGGCGATTTCCACCATCTGGCGCTGGGCCAGCGGCAGGCTGCTGACCTTGGCATCGGGATCGATGTCGAGGCCGAGCCGGCCGAGAACCGCGGTTCCGTTCCCGCGCATCGCGGCGACGTCGAGCAGCCCGAACCGTTTCGGCTCACGCCCGAGCGCAAGGTTCTGGGCGACCGTCAGATTGAGCAGCAGGCTGAGTTCCTGATAGACCGTGGCGATGCCGAGCGACAACGCGTGCCGCGTGCTACCGATCTCGACGGCGACGCCGCCAATGGCGATCCTGCCCGCATCGGCGGTATACATTCCCGACAGGATGTTGATCAGCGTCGATTTTCCCGCGCCGTTCTGACCGATGAGTGCGTGCACCTCGCCCGCTCGCACCGCCAGCGAAACATCGTCGAGCGCCAGCACGCCGGGAAAGCGCTTTGTCAGCCCTTTCACCTCCAGGGCGAGCGGGCCTGACGTTGCCGGTATGGCGTCTCGCGGCGGCGGGGTCTTCTCGGCCTGAGCCATCATTTGCGGGTCATCGATTTCCAGAAAACATCCCCGCGCCAGGCGCGGGGACGATGCATCATCACGCGCCGGTCAATAGCCGGCGACGATCTCGACCAGCGGCTTCTCGAACGGGAATTTCTCGATGTTGCCGACCTGGTCGGCGGCGAGTTTCAGCGCGGCGTCGACATTGTCCTTGGTCACCAGCACGCCCTGGATCAGCACTTCCTTGCGGTCGTCCTTTTTTGTGGCGACCAAAAAGGGGAAATAGGCTTTCCAGAAGCCGGAATATTGCGGGGCGAGCATCACGGTGCTTTCCATTGCGCCGCTCTTCACGGCCTGAAGCCCGGGCTCGGTGCCGTCGACGGAGACGATAAGCACCTGCTCCTGCTTGCCGGCGCGGTCGACGACGTTGGCCGCCGGCACGGTCAGGCTGTCGCTGTTGCCGTAGATCAGGTCGAGGTTGGGATAGGCGGTCATCCAGTTCTCGGCGATCGACACGGCCTTCGTCGGATCCCAGCTTGTCGGCTCCTGCGCCACGACTTTGACGCCCGGATACTGCGCCATGACGTCGGTAAAGCCGCCCGAGCGGTCGGTGTTGAGGCCCTGGCCGAGCAGGCCCTGCAGATTGGCGACCTCGCCCTTCACTTCGCCATTGTAGCGCTTCTTCAACAGTTCGGCCGCGTATTCGCCGACGATCTTGCCGGTGTAGCGCTCGTCGAAGCCGAGCATCGCCGCGCAGCCTTCGATCTTCGAGTGCAGGCAGATGACCGGGATGTTGGCGGCTGCCGCCTTTGCCATTGTCGGCCCAAAAGCGGCGGAATCGATGAAGTTGATCGAGATCGCGTCGACGCCCTCGTTGATCAGGTTCTCCATGGCCTGGATCTGCTTGGTCACGTCGCCTTCGCCGCTGGTGACCACAAGGTCGAAATTGGCGCGGCGCGCGGCTTCCTTGGCGCCCTCGACCTCGCCGAGGTGGAACGGGTTGGAAAGGTCGATCTGGATCAGGCCGATTTTCGGCTTGTCCTGCGCAAAAGCGCTCGTCGTCAGCAGCGCGACCGCAGCGGCGGCCGCCAGAACAGATTTGAACATGTAGTCCTCCCTTGTGCGCCAGCCGGTGTGGCGCTGCATCCGCTTCTCCCACGGATTGATTAATGTTACCGGTAACTTTAGCGGGTGTCAACCAATCGCGGTTTGATGCGCTTCTGGAATTCACGCTGCGACGCGGCGCGTGCTGTCTCGCTGCAGGATAGTGAAGCCGAGTTCGTCGCGGGTGGCAATGTCATTGCCCGACAGCCTGGCGAGGATCATCTCGCCGGCCCGCCGCCCCATCTCCATGGCAGGCACATGCACGGTGGTGAGGGCAGGGAAGACCACCCGGCCGATTTCCAGATCGTGGAAACCGGCGATGCCGAGGTCAGGCACGGCGATGCCGCTTTCGCGGCAGGCGAGGATGGCGCCGACGGCGAAAACGTCGCTGGTGAAGAACAGCGCATCGGCATCCGGTATCTCGGACCGCACCGTTCGCAACGCCTGCGCGCCGGTTTCCGGTCGGATCGCGCCTTCATCGTGCACGACATGGACGGGCAGGGGCGCGATGCCGGCCTCCTGCATGGCCGCGAGATAACCCTCGGCGCGGTGCCGGGCGCGTTCGTTGTTGTCGCTCGGTCCGTTGACGAAAACGATCCTCCGGTAGCCGGCGTTGAGCAGGTGCACGGTCATGGCATGCGCGGCCTTGCGATTGGAATAACCGACGACCATGTCGACCGGCTCGTCGCCGGTCTCCCAGGTCTCGACCACCGGCACGCCGAAGGTACGCAGCAGGTCGCGCGTTCCGCTTGTGTGGGTGAGGCCGGTCAGCACCATTGCGTCCGGCCGGCGCTCGAGGATCGAGCGGATCTGGTTCTCCTCGATATCGGTGCGGTAGGAACTGGATGAAACGATCAGGTCGAGCCCGGCTTCCGAGAGCACGTCGCCAAGCCCCTCCAGCGTGTCGGCGAACAGCGAATGGCGCAGCGTCGGCACGATCGCTGCGACCAGCCCGCTGACCCCTGCTGTCAGGCTGCCGGCAAGACGGTTGGGCACGTAGCCGAGGCTGGCGATCGCCTCGGAAACGCGGGCGCGGGTGGCCGGCGTCACCTTCTCCGGATGACGCAGCACGCGCGACACCGTCATCTTGGTGACGCCCGCAAGTGCGGCCACCTCCGCCATCGTTGCGCCGAAACCCGGACGGCCGGCTCTCTCGTTATCTGACACAGATGCTTCCTCTATCCCGACGATGACGATTAGACTCCACTCGTGCGGTTGCGTCCAGAGCAGCACGCCTTTTATGATACCGATAACACGGGAGGAATTCATGCAGCTGTTCGGCAATGACGGGGAGGAACTGCGCCGCCGCGTCGGCCATATGTCGCAATTGGCAGGCGTTCGGCTGCTGACCTCCGACAACGGCCCGTCGCGCGGCGTGCGGCTGATCGAGTTCCGGACGGGAACCGGATTCATCTTCGAGATCGCTGTCGATCGCGGCTTCGACGTCGGGCGCTGCGAATATCGCGGCGCGTCGGTCGGCTGGATCCCGCCGACCATGCTGCCGGCGCCCTGGTTCTTCGAGGATCAGAGCGGTTTCGGCTGGTTGCGCTCCGGCCTCGGCGGCCTCAACAACACCTGCGGCCTCGTCCATATCGGCAATCCGGAGGAGACGTCGGTCGCCCACTACAATTTTCCGGCGCGGCCGACCGAGCGTTATGGCGTCCACGACCGCGCCGCGCTGCTGCCGGCGGAACTTGTCTCCTTCGGCGAGCGCTGGGAGGATGGAAAACTGATCCTCGAAGCGGTGGGGCGGGTGACTCAGGCACAGACCTACGGCGAGAATCTCGTGCTCACCCGCACCTATCGCGCCGAAATGGGCGCGTCCTGGTTCACCATGGAGGATGTCGTCGAGAATCGCGGCTTCCTGCCAACCGAGCACATGCTACTTTATCACATCAACATCGGTTTTCCGTTCGTCGACGACGGCTCCGAGTTCATCGCGCCGGTCGCAGGAGCGCCCGACCTGCTGTTCGGAACCGCGGATGTGAATGACCTGGCAAGCTGGTCGCGTTTCATCGCACCGCAGAAGGACTGGGTGCAGCAGACGTTCGAGCACAGGATGGCGCCGGACGCGGACGGCCAGGTCGAGGTGGCGATCTTCAACCCGAAACTGTTCCATGGCACCGGCGTCAGCATACGGTACGACCATGCCGCCATGCCGCGCTACATCGAATGGCGGATGATGGGCGAAGGCCAGTATGCCGTCGGTGTTGAGCCTTGCACCAACGGGTTTGGCCGCAGGCAGGTAAAGGAGGCGGGTGAATTGATCGTCCTGCAGCCGGGCGACCGGCGGACCTATCGCACGCGGCTGGGCATCATCGGCAACACGCAGGCGCAGGCATTGCGGGCGCGCAAGGTCTGAAGCGGGTGCGGTTTTCGCGGGCGCATGAGACGCGAAAACGCAGGGATTGCAACGCGACCGGCCTTGTCTGTTGTGATCAGCCGCGATCGTTCGGCGCGTCGTAGGTGATCGAAAACCGATCGGCCGGGTGGCGGGCGATCGACAGTTCGACGTTGCGGCCATCGGCGGACTGGTAGAGCATCTCCACCGTCAGCAGCGCCGTACCGGCTTCCACGTCGAGCGCCTCGGCGGTCGGCTTGTCGGCGATCTCGGCTCGTACGGTGAGGTGGGCGACCGCCAGCCGCAGGCCGAACTTGCGCTGCACCGTGTCGAAGATCAGCACGTCGGTGAAGTCGCGGCGGCTCAGCCGCTCGCCGATATCGGCCGGGAAATAGGTGCTGATATAGGCTTTCTTCTCGTCGCCGGCGAACAGGACCGAGCGCAGGCAGTAGCCTGCCTCGCCCTTGCGCGCCCCGAAGAAGTGCTGCGGGACGGGCGACATTTCGCGCCTGTAGGAGACGAGCTGCAGCGAGGCGTCGCGGGCGAAGGCGGCGATGTCGGTGAAGTTCGACATGTGCCAGACCGGCCCGGCCTCGGTCTCGCGCGCCGCCACGACAGCCGGCTTGGCCGACCGCTTGCGGATCAGGCCACTGCCTTCCAGATCCCGCAGCGCATGGCGGACGGTGATCAGGCTGACGCCGAAATGGTCCGCGATGCTCGCTTCCTTCGGCAGTTCTTCGCCCACCGCCAGCGCCCCTTCTGCGATCGGGCGGCGCAATATGTCGGCCAACTGCCGGTACAGCGGTCCACCCTCGCGGGCGAGCGTACGCTTGGGGAAGAGTTCGAGAAGCGAATTCAACTCGCGCATTTCCAGTCCCATGAGGCCTTGCGGCTTACCCCGAGCATCTGTTTGGGCCAAATGGCCCATGAAACGCAAGACAGTCGGGCATATCGGAGCGCTGGAAATCTCCTTTAATTTTGGGTGTTTGGGGCTCCAGCAGGGGGTTTTTGGAACGACCGGACGGTTACTAGGCTACAGATAGCCCATACTTGGACTTGAACGGGCTACGCCGTGGCTATCCTTGGCGACCGGCCGGACGGGTGAGTCGCGGCGACGCTGGCGTCCCGCCGCCCAAGTGGCCGGACCGTATCCGTGGCTGGAAGCGAAGCCGCGATGGTCACGCCGCGCGCGGCGTCTGTTTCAGATACTCGCGGTTGACGCAGTTCATCAGAACGCCCTCGCGGAGATAGGCGACGATGACCTCGATCGCCTTGCGCTGCATGTCTTCCAGCGCCGACGGGCTGTAGAATGCGGCATGCGGAGTGAGCGAAAGCTTGCCCTCCGTCCATGGCTCGCGCGCCCTCCATGCCTTGATCAGCGGGTGATCAGGATCGGCCGGCTCGCGCGGCAGCACGTCGAGGCCGGCGCCGGCGATGCGGCCGGCCTTCAACGCTTCCGCGAGTGCGTCGAGATCGACGATCGGCCCGCGCGCCGTGTTGATGACGATCAGCTCCGGTTTCGCCCTGGCGAGCAGCTTCCCGCCAACCATGCCGCGCGTCTCCTCGGTGAGCGGGGTGTGCACGGACAGGATGTCGGCGCGGGCCATCACCTCGTCGAGGGTGCGCACCCGCTCGTAGCCGACGGCGAGTTCCGTTCCGTTCGGCAGATAGGGGTCGTAGAAGATCACCTTCATGTCGAAGGCGGCGGCACGGCGCGCCGTCGCCAGCCCGATGCGGCCGAGGCCGAGCACGGCAAAAGTCTGGCCGCGCAGGCGGCGCACCAGGGGCGCGGCGGCATAGTGCCAGCCGTCGGTGCGGTCGCGCACCGCTTCCTGGTAACTGGTTGTGCCGCGCGTCAGCGACAGGAGCAGGCCGAGCGCATGGTCGGCGACCTCGGTGGTGCCGTAGTCGGGCACGTTGCAGACAGGCACGCCGCGCCTGCCCCAGCCGGCGAGGTCGAGCGTGTCGTAGCCAACGCCCTCGCGCACGACGATCTTGCACCGCTCGAACGCTTCGACGGGGACGCCGATCTGCAAGGTCGCGGCGCAGTTGATCACCGCGTCGGCGGCGCGGCAGCGCTCCAGCGACGGCGGCTCCGTCGCCTCCGCGCCCGAGCGGTGGATGTCGAAGACCACGTCAGGCCCGAACGCCTGGTAGAGCGCCGTGTCCGGTGCGTAGGTGTTTACTTTTAGAATGCGCATTGGCCCTCTCTTCTATCGTCCGGCAGCAGAGGCTGGCAGTTGTCCATTGTTGACTGTATCCAGATGACATGACCGACGATTCCTTCGATTTCTCGCCGACGCCGCGCCGCGTCCTCACGGACGAGGTGGTCGACGCCATCCGCAACGCCATCCTGTCCGGAAAAATCCGTCCCGGCGCGCGGCTGATCGAGGAGGACCTTGCCGCATCGCTGAAGGTCAGCCGCGGCCCGGTCCGCCAGGCGATCTTCCGCTTGCAGCAGGAAGGGCTTGTCGTCCACGAGCCGCATCGCGGCGCGACCGTCGGGCAGGTCTCGCAGGACGACGTCGAGGAAATCTACAGCCTGCGCCTCGCCCTGGAGCGGCTGGCCATCGAGCAGGCGAGCCGCAAGGCCGGCGCCAAGGAACTGGCGGAGATCGAGGCTGTGCTGGAGCGCTTCAATGCGGTACCGCGCGCCGAAGTGTCGCGCCGTCTGGTGGCCGAACTCGACATCGACTTCCATGACGCCATCTTCCGTGCGTCCGGCAACCGTCGGCTCTATCGCGCTTGGGAAACATTGCGCTCGCAACTGATGATGTTCCTGATGCTGCGCGATGCACTGCCCGACGATTATCTGGACAGTTGGCACCGCGACCATGTGCTGCTGCTCGACGTGATCCGCGCCGGCAATCTCGCTGTGGCGCAGGAGACGATCGAAACCCACATCAACGGCGCCAAGCGCCGCCTGCTTGCCATCCTGCAGGCCAGCGGCCGCGTTTCTTCGACTTCCTGATCGCTCTCGCCTTGACATGCGCCCGCCACGAACCCTACGCTTAGGATTGTAAACAATAAACAGTTCTCGACGCAACATGTCTTTCCTCGACGCTGGTCATTGACGACGGCCGCCATATGGCCTCGCTGGGCATGGCGACGCTGACGACACGGCTTGATACGCCGCTGTTTGTGCGGATGGTCGCCAGCGTAGTGTGCTCGGTGCTGCGGGTGGTTTTCTACATGTCGAGAGGACACCATTTGCTGCGCGGCCCGACCACCGGTTCGGTCAAGGGAGAGGAGGGAAAATGAAGATCACCAGGATCGAAACGATCTGGTTCGAGGCGCTGCCGGCGGCGGAGTGGCAGAAACAGAACCCGAAAGCGCGGCAGGCGCTTCCCAACAATCTGTGGGTGCGCATCCACACCGATACGGGGCTCTCCGGCATCGGCGAGACCTATTACCTGCCGCGCGCGGTGGCTTCAATCGTGCATGACGTCTACGCGCCGCTGCTCATCGGCCGCGATCCGCGCGACATCGAGAACCACTGGCAGAACATGTTCGCGCTGACCAATTTCTGCGGCGTCATGGGCGCGGAGATGCGCGCCATCTCGGCGCTAGACGTCGCGTTGTGGGACCTGCTCGGCCAGATCGCCGGCCTGCCGATCTACACCATGCTCGGCGGCCGCAGCCGCGACCGCATCCGCGTCTACAACACCTGCGTCGGTTCGGGCCGGCATGCGGGCGACCTCGACGCCTGGCTGACCGGCAAGGCCGGTGAACTGGCCGAGGACCTGCTGAAGCAGGGCATCACAGCCATGAAGATCTGGCCTTTCGACCAGTTCGGTACGGGTTTGGGCGGGCCAGGCAACGAGCGCGGCGACACCATGGTGTGGGGCGCGAAGACCGCCGCCGGCACGCGCGGGCTGGGCATCTCCAACGACGATTTGCGGGCCGGCGTGGCGATCGTCGAAGATATCCGCCGGGCCGTCGGCGACAGGATGCAGATCGCCATAGAGGGCCATTGCCGCTGGGACCTGCCGTCCTCGGTCAAGATCGCCAGGGCGCTCGAGCCGCTCGACGTGATGTGGCTGGAAGAGATCATGCCGCCGGACAATGTCGACGCCTTCGTGCGGCTGAAGGCCGAGACCACCGTGCCGATCTGCCAGAGCGAGCGCGTCTTCACCCGCTTCGGCTTCCGCCCCTGGATCGAGAAGGCGGCGACGGACATCGTCATGATGGACCTGTCCTGGGGCGGCGGCCTCACCGAGGGCCGCAAGGTGGCGGCCATGGCCGATACGGCGATGCTGCCCTTCACCTGCCACGACACGATCGGCCCGGTCGCGCTGTGGGCCGCCACCCACATGATGATCAACGCGCCGAACGGCCTGATCATGGAGATCGTGCGCGGCTATGTCGACGGGTGGTACGACGACGTCGTCGAGGACCGCATTCAGGTGATCGAGGGTAACCTTGTGCTGCCCGACAAACCGGGATTGGGCACGAAGCTTCGAGAGGATCTTTTTACGCGGCCGAATGCGCGGATCGAGAGGACCACGGAAGAGAGTTTGAAGGTGTGGTGATGAGAAGTCGCGACGCCAACGTCCCCCTCCAGGGGTGGGGGTCGAGACAGTCTCGGCCTTTGCCGGATTTGTCCCTTGTTCAGGCAGATCGTCGAGCATGGGCGCGGCGTTACCCCCACCCTGTATCCCTCCCCACAAGGGGGAGGGGGGCGTCAGCCTCGAAGCGAGTCGTCAACGAGTGCGCTGCATGACCCCCTTCACCGTCAACTACACCGGCGACTATCTCGACGAGCGCGGCAATCTCAGCGTTTCCGACATCGCGCTTGATCTTTACGCCGCCGCGCCTTTCATTTCACACGGTTTCCTCACCGAGCAAAGTCCACAACCCGGCGACACAACCTATTGGGACCGCCTCTATTCGCTGGAAGTCACGCCGGAGCAGGTCGCGCGCTCCGAGGCGATCGTCATCTTCCGCCCGTGGGTTCGCGCGTCGGCTTTCGCCAATGGCGCCGGGCGGCTGACCGTGATCGGCAGGGCAGGGGCCGGCATCGACAAGCTCGACCTCGCCGCCTGCACGCAAAACGACGTTGCGGTGTTCAACGCGCCGGACACGCTGACCCACGCCACGGCCTCCTCCGCCTTCCTGTTCATCCTGGCGCTGGCCAAGCGGCTGACTGAACAGGAGCGGCTGGTGCATCGCGGCCGCTGGGATTTGCAGCCGCAGACCATGGGCATCGATCTGCCGGGAAAAGTGCTCGGCATCGTCGGGTTCGGGGCGAGCGGGCGTGAACTGGCGCGGCTCATGCGGCCGTGGGGCATGGAGATCATCGCCTATTCGCCACGCGCCGGCGCAGAGGATGCGGAGGCGCTCGGCGTGACGCTGGTGGCCAGCCTGGACGAACTGCTGGAGCGCTCGGACTTCGTCAGCCTGCACAACAGGCTCGACGCCTTAACGCGCGGCACAATCGGCGCCGAGCATTTTTCCCGCATGAAGCGCGGGGCCTATTTCATCAATGTCGCGCGCGGCGAGGTCGTGCGCGAGCCAGAACTTGTCAACGCTTTGCGTGACGGTGTCATCGCTGGCGCCGGGCTCGATGTTTTCGAGCACGAGCCGATTCCCGCAGACCATCCGCTGACCGGGTTCGAGAACGTCATCCTGACGCCGCACTGGCTGCCCTCGACGCGCGACGCCGCGCGCCTGACCATGGTGACGATGTCGAACGGCATCCTGCGTGCCGCCCAGGGTCTAGTGCCCGACAATGTCGTCAACCCGCAAGTGCTCGACCGGCCTGGCTTTCAGGCGAAACTCGCCCGTTTCGCGTCGAACCGTTCTTCCTAACCAAAGCTCAGGATTGCCGAAAAATGTTCCGTCCCAACCGCTTGAAAGCCCGCGTTCGCGCCGGGGAAAAATCCATCGGCACATGGCTGCAAAGTGCCGCGCCCACCTTTGCCGAGATGGCGGCGGTGGCCGGCTTCGACTTCATCATCATGGACGAGGAGCACGGGGCGGGTGAACTGCACCATGCCGTCGACATGATGCGGGCCGCCGCCTGTACCGACACGACCATGGTCATCCGCGTGCCTTCCGACAATCCGGTCTATCTGCGGCGCTTGGTGGAGGCTGGCTGCGACGCTCTGCTGGTGCCGATGGTGGAAAGCGCCGAACAGGCCCGCGCAGTCGTCGAGGCGGTGCGCTATCCCTCGCGCGGCAAGCGCGGCAATGCCTGGGATGCCGCGCGCGCCTCCAGCTTCGGCCTCTATCCCAGCTACTACCAAGAGGCCGACGACAATCTGCTGATCATCGTGCAGATCGAGACCAAGGCTGGCGTGGAGAACGCGCGCGAGATCGCCGGGGTCGAGGGTGTAGACGTGATCTTCATCGGGCCGACGGACCTTTCCGGCAGCATCGGCTTTCCCAACCAGACCGGCGCGCCGGAAGTCGACCGTGAGATCCGCCGCGCCATGGCCGCCGCGCGCGAGGCCGGAAAGCCGCTTGCCACGGTGCCGCGCGTCGGCCGCAGCAGCATCGAGCTGTTCGACGAGGGGTTTTCGATGATCGCCTGGGGCAGCGAGCTTTATTTCTATCGCCTCGGCATCACCCAGATGATAAAGGAATGGCGGGAATATCAGGGCAAGGAACCCACGCTCGCGGCGCCCGGAGCGTCGTCCTACGGTCGGTAGGTGGTGCGTCCTTCGAGGCTCGCCCGTTGGGGTTCGCCTCCCATCTGCAATGTCGTGCAGGCTCGCGCCTCCGGATGAGGATCGGCGTGCCGGGAAGGCCAATCGCAAAAGTCGGTGTCTCGGCAGGATGTATATCTCTTGTGCCGGCGCTGGCGAGTGGCCTTGCCGGCACGCCGGCCCCCGTCCTGAGGCGCGAGCCCGCAACGCGTTGAAAGAAAGGTGAGAGTCCTTCGCGGCGAGCCTCGAAGGACGCACCTCAAATCTGTCAGAACATGTACCCCGCCGTCCAGCCGCCATCGACCATCATCAGGTGGCCGGTCATGTAGGAATTTTCCGGCGCGCTCAGGAACAGGATGCCTTCCGCGATCTCTTCGACATGGGCCGGGCGGCCAAGCGGGATGTGGTTCATGAATCCCGCCATCTGCGCGCGGAACGAGCCGTCGTCGCCGTAGAAGAGCTGTTTTGTCCCTTCGGTCAGGACCGAGCCGGGGGCCAGCGAGTTGACCAATATGCCTTTTGGCCCGAGTTCCAGCGCCATCGAGCGGGTCAGGTGGATCATGCCCGCCTTGGCCGCGACGAAGGCGCTCTGCAGCCGCATCGCCGTGACCCCAACCACCGAGGCGATGTTGACGATGCGGCCATGGCCGCGCTTGACCATCGGCTGCAGCACGGCATGGCTGACGACATAGAGCCCGTCGAGGTCGATGCTGACGATGCGGTGCCACTCCTCCTCGGAGAATTGATCTATATCGACGCGGTCCTTGAACGTGTTGACGCCGGCATTGTTGATCAGCACGTCTATCCTGCCGAATTTTTCCATAGCCAGGTCGACGGCGCGTTTTGCGTCCTCGGCGCGGCGCACGTCCATCGAAACGGCGAGCGCGCTCGGCAGTTCGGCTGCGACGCGCTCGGCGCCCTCGGCGTTTATGTCGGCGACGACAATAGCTGCCCCGTTCGCCGCCAGCCGATGCGCGGCGGCGCGGCCGATGCCGCCAGCGGCTCCGGTGATGAAGACCACCTGCCCGGTGAGATCAGTGCGCATGGGAGGGCTCCATTCGACAATTCTGCGTGGATGGTCGACCCCCACTCCGGTTTGCTTCGCAAACCACCTCTCCCCCGATCGACGGGGGAGAGGAAAGCCGGCCGCGTCTGCGCGACATACTATTACGTAGCACTTGTGCGAGGAGGGGCGAAAAGCGCGGAGCTTTTCCTCTCCCACGTCGTTCGGGGGAGAGGTGGCTCGGGCGAAGCCCGAGACGGAGTGGTGGTCGACTGATCCTCACTCCGCGCTCTCAAAAATTCCGCGCATAGCCCGCCGCCCAGCCACCATCGACGTTCAACGTGTGTCCGGTCATGTACGCGTTGTCCGGATCGGCGAGGAACAGCACGGCGGAGACGATCTCGTCCAGCGTGGCCGCCCGCTTGACGCCGGTATGCGTCAGGAAGCGCTGCGTCCGCACCTCGCCGTCCGCCTCATAGGCACCGACCGACACAGCATTGACGACAGTGGTGGGGCCAAGTTCCATCGCCAGCGTCCGCGTCAGCGAGGAGAGCCCGGCCTGATCGGCGGAGAAGTCGGCGAAACCTTTTACCGGCACCAAGCCGGCCGCCGAAAACACCAGCACGACGCGCTTCAGCCTCGGGGCGAGTTGCCGGATTGCGGCGATGAAATCGGCACGCTCAGGTCCAAATCCGGTGTCCAGATCGGGCAGGCCGTTGGCGCCTTCGCTGACCAGCACAAGCGCGAACGGATCGCCTTGAGCTGCTCCGCCCACCACGATTTCCGCCGCGCTCGCCACATCGCTCTCGACGACCTTCGCGCCATTGTCGGCAAGAGCCTGGCGCACTGCCGAGGTCAATGCGCCCTCGGCGCCGCCAACCAGTGCAATCTTGCCGTCGAGGTCGATGTTCACGCCTTTGCCTCTGCGGTGCCGGAAGTCTCGCGCGCCTCGGGAACGTCCCGGCCGTAACGCGACGCGGCATCCTTCAACTGCGCCCACGTTGTGCGGTCGATGGGAATGCCGTTCCTCGCCCGGCGTTCGGCCTCGGCCTTTTCCACATCGCCCGGGGCCATCACCTTCTGCCCCGGCTGCGCCGGCTGGGCACGAAGGTCGTTGAGGAAGGCACCGACTCGCTCGTCGAAAGCGGCGAGCGCCTGGAAGATCGCCGGGTTGAGGATCAGGAAGAAATGTCCGATGGGAATCGGCTTATCGTATTTGGTCGCGGTTCCGGCCAGCGGCGGGATGGTGAAGCCGTGGCCCATGCCGGAAAACGCCGAGCACAACAGGTCGACCATCGCTGCCAGCCCGGCGCCCTTGTAGCCGAAGCCGGCGCCGCCCACCGGCAGTACCGCGGTCGCCTGGAACGGATCGGTAGTCATCACGCCGTCCGCAGTCATCGCCACTTCGGGCGGCAGCGGGGTGCCGGTCGCGCGGCGCAGGAAGATGCGGTTGTAGGGGATCGAACTCGTCGCCATGTCGAGCAGCATCGGCTCCTCGCCGGGCGCCGGCACGGCGAAGCTGATCGGATTGGTCCCATAGAACGGCTTCGTGCCGCCGAACGGCACGACGGCGGCGTCGGCATGCGTCATGCTGATTGCGGCGAAACCCGCACGCGCCGCCGCAAGCGCGTAGACCCCCGAAGCGCCATGATGGGTCGAGCGTCCGACCGTCACCGCCGCGACGCCGCTTGTCTTGGCTAGAGCGATGCCTTCCTCGATGGCGCGGAAGCTGGCGAGATGGCCGAAACCGTTATCGGCATCGACATGACCGACCGCCGAGGCTTTTTTCGAGAACGTGACATACGGCGTCTTGTTGATGCGTCCGCCTTCCAGCATCTGGATGTACCAGGGAACCAGCCGCACACCGTGGGTGTCGACACCGCGCGACGAGGCGTCGACAACTGCCCGGGCCACCGCCTCCGAGCTTTCCGTGCTTGCGCCGCCTGCATGCAAGAGGCCGCTCACATAGGCCGAAAGCGCGGACGCTGGACATAAGAACCCATCGATCGGCTCGATCGCCATTCAAAAATCCTCCCGGTGATTCCGTTGCGGCATTGGCTGCCGTCTTTTAACTAGACCAAAAGGCGGAACGGCGTCTCGACAAGGTCCCTGAACACGCCAAGAAATTCTTCGGCATCTTCGTCGCCGACCCTAGACGGATCGTAGCTCAGCAGGCATTCGGCGGACCCGTCCTTTTCGCCGGCTCCGACCACCAGCCTTGCCACGCCGCCGCCGATCAACCGTGCAGCGACCGGACGGATGCCGGCGCGGCCGAGGAACGAGACCGCGAGTGTGGCCTCGCCTGCGTCATTGGCCTGCTGCCGCATTTTCGAGATGGTACTGAGAGAGGCGTCGGCCAAGTCTATCAGCCGCTGGCGCCTGTCGGGAGCGCTGAGCAGAAGCAGCGCCCGATCTGGGGCAACGGATTTGACCGCTTCCGATGCGAACGCCGCGGCCTTCAGGCAGATGTCCTCTCGTGAGACACCCGGACGGAGTTCGGCGATCTGCGCAAGCAAGGCCTCAAGCGCCGAGAAAACGACACGAGCGACGACAGCCGACGGAGCCGCCGTGGAGGCAACCGCCACCTTTGGCGACACGGCAATCGCAGGAGCGGCATCTGCGGCGACAGGAGCCGAAATCGCCGGGGCGGGCTGTCGGGCGATTTCAACCTGCGCCGGCCTGAAATGGATCAGGTCGTCGCCGGTGATGCGGCCGTCCGGGCCGGTTCCCGCTATGGCCGACAGCGACAGGTTGCGTTCGCGCGCTAGGCGCCGCGCATAGGGCGTGGAGCGCAGGCGCTGCAGGGCATGGGCGGCGGTGCTCATGATCGCCGCCCCTTAGTGCACGGCGCCGATGCGGCCGCCCATCGGCACCACCGTGCCGACGGCTTGTTCGATCGTCAGCGTGCCGGCGGACGGCGCCTCGATCTCGACCACCGCCTTGTCGGTCTCGATCTCCGCCACCAGTTCGCCGGCCTTCACCGCCTCGCCCTCGGCCTTGGCCCAGCGGATGATCGTGCCCTCGCTGACCGTCAGGTCGCCGAACGGCATGGTGATGGGCTCGCCGCCATTGCCGGCCGCCGCTGCCGAACTTGGTGCCGGCGTTGCGGCCGGCGCCGGGAGATTGGTGTTCGCCGCTGCTGCGGCGGCTGTAGCTGCGACGGGGGCAGCGACCGCCGTGCCCGTGGCGGCCGCAGCCGCCGCAAGACCCGGATAGCGCCAATGCGACGGCACCGGCGCGCGGCCGGCGATCACGTCCTTGGCCGCCGCCACGATCTTCGCCGCATCGACCAGCATCATCCGTTCCAGCGATGGCGCCAGCGGATGCGACACCGGCTCCGTATGCAGCCGCCCGACCGGCGCATCGAGATCGTCGAAGGCGATCTCGTTCATCGCCTGGCCGAGTTCGGCGCCGACGCCGCACATTGCCCAGCCTTCGTCGACGATCAGCAACCGATGCGTCTTCGCCACGCTTTCCGCCACCGTCTTCACGTCGAGCGGCACGATGGTCCTGAGGTCGATCACCTCGCAGTCGATGCCTTGGGCGGCAAGCGTTTCCGCCGCTTCAAGGCTGCGATGCACGAGCTGGCCCGCCGACACGATCGTAATATCCTTGCCGGTGCGGGCGATGCGCGCCACGCCGAACGGTACGAGATGTTCGCCTTCCGGCACTTCGCCCTTGGTGGCGAAAAGCGCCTTCATCTCCATCATCATCACCGGGTCGGACGCCCGCAGCGCCGTCTTCATCAGGCCCTTGGCGTCGGCCGGCGTCGAGGGTACGCAGACGATCAGGCCCGGCACATGCGCCCAGACCGGATGATAGGCGCCGGAGTGATGCGGCCCGGCGCTGCGCACCGCGCCCGCGCCGACGCGCACCACCATCGGCGCGCTCATCTGGTTGTTCGACATGTAGCGCAGCTTTGCCGCCTGCAGCACGATCTGGCCGCCGGCCTCGAACATGAAATCGGCGAACATCAGGTCGGCGACGGTGCGTGCCCCGGTCGCTGAGGCGCCGACGGCGGCGCCCGTAAAACCCTGTTCGGAGATCGGCGTGTCGACCATGCGGTTCGGCCCGAACTCCGCCCACAGCCCCTTGGTGTGGGCGAAGGTGCCACCGCGCTCGCCGGTGCCTTCGCCGAAGTAGAGAATCGCCTGGTCACGACGCATCTCTTCCGCGATGCCGTCGCGTACCGCGTCGAGCCAACTGGTCACCGGCCCGCCGGTCCTCGGCTTTGCCGCCAGCGCGTCGGCAGGGTTCAGCGGCTCGGCGAAGACGTGATGGAACGCGGTCGCCGAATCCGGCTCGGGCGAGCGCCGTGCGAATTCCAGCGCTTCCTGCACGACCTTGTCGATGCGGTCGTCGATGGCGTCGAGTTCGGCGGCGGCGGCTGCCTCGAATTCCTCCAGCAGTTTTTTGCGGAAGGTTGTGATCGGATCGCGGCCCAGCCATTCGTCGACTTCGGCCTGGGTGCGGTAGGTGCCGGTGACGGGGTCGCCCTCGTGGTGCCCGACGGTGCGGTAGGTTTTTGCCTCGATCAGCGTCGGCCCGTCGCCGCGCCGCGCCCGGTGTACCGCGTCGCGCATCGCGTCATACATGGCGAGCACGTCGTTGCCGTCGACCGCGATGCCCGGGATGCCGTAGGCGGCTGCGCGCGTCGCGATCTCGGGATTGAGCGTTGCGGTCTTCAGTGGGGTGGCAGTGGCGTAAAGATTGTTCTCGCAGACGAACACCGCCGGCGCCTTCTGGATGCCGGCAAAGTTGAGGGATTCGTGGAAACCGCCATGGTTGGTGGCGCCGTCGCCGAAGAAGGCGACGCCGATGTCGTCGCGGCCTTGTGCCCTCGCGGAAATGCCGACGCCGGTCGCGTGGCTGATGCCGGCGGCAACGATGCCGTTGGTGCCGAACAGGCCGACCGAGCGGTCGTAGAGATGCATGGTGCCGCCGCGCCCGCCGCAGCAGCCGTCGCGCTTGCCGAACAGTTCGGCCATCAGGATGTTGGGATGCATGCCCTTGGCCAGCGCGTGGCCATGGCCGCGATGTGTCGAGGTCACCCAGTCGGTGGGCCTGAGATGCGCGCAGGCGCCGACGGCCGTCGCCTCCTCGCCGATATAGAGATGCAGGAAGCCCGGCGTCTCGCCCTTGCGGCAGGCCGTCTGCGCGACGCTCTCGAAGCGCCTCAGCAGCACCATCTGCTCGTAGAGCCGTAGCAGAAGCGGGATGTCGAGATTGCGCCCCGCGCGAGCGGAACTGTTGCCGGCGACGGCGCTGCTTGAACTGGCCATTTCCCCACCTGCTCGCGTGCATAACCCGAGGGCTGACGCCTAATGTTATAATAGCATTATAGTATGATTGTCGGGTTCCGCAATCGGCTATCCGCCACGCGCCTGCCGTCACTGATGTTTTTTGTTAACAGTAGGCAGTACCGGTAGCGCCGTGCGTGGACAAGCCCATTAGATTATAATAGCATAGTTTTCATAAAGCGGGAGGAACGGCTTTATCGCGCTTGCGGAGAGCAGGGCGCTCGTATCGGATCGGCGGGTCAAGCGCGTTGTCGCGTGCCGCTTTTCGAGCACGGCGCGGTCGGCGCGTCACATGCATCGGGAGGAATTCATGAGGACTTTATCGAAGTGGGGTTCACTGGGCGTCATGCTCGGCGCCCTCGTCTTGACTGCCGCGGCGTCGTTGATATCGCCGGCCTACGCGCAGACCGTCGACGAGATCATCGCGCGCGGCAAGCTGATCGTCGCCATCGACACGACCACGCCGCCCTACGGTTTTCTCGACAAGGACCTGAAGCCCACCGGCTTCGACATCGAAGTCGCCAACAAGATGGGCGAGGCGCTGGGCGTGCCGGTCGAGTTCGTCACGGTCACCTCGCCGGGCCGCATCCCGGCGTTGCTCACCAAGCAGGTCGACGCCGTCGTCTCGATCTTCTCGATCACCGCGGCGCGCGCCATCCAGATCGACTATTCGATCCCCTATGCGGGGCAATCGGCGGTCGTCATCGCGCCAAAGAGCACGGCGATCAAGGGCCATGCCGACCTCGTCGGCAAGAAGGTCGGGCTGACGCGCGGCACCGGCGAGGACGGTCTGCTGACCAAGGCGGCGGAAGCCAATCCCGGCATCGAGATCCTGCGTTTCGACGACTATTCCTCGCTGCTGCAGGCCATGGTGTCCGGCCAGATCGACGCGATGGGCGGCGGCGACTATGGTGAGATCTACCTGAAGAAGGCGCAGAACGGCGACGATTTCGAGCAGAAATACATCCTGAAGACGTTCTATTTCGGCATCGGCGTCGCCAAGGGCAACGACAATCTGCGCCAGTGGATCAACACCTGGCTGTTCACCCTGAAGACCGACGGCACGCTGGAAAATCTGTCGATGAAATATCGCAACCAGCCGCTTCCGACGCTGCCGGTTTTCTGATCGGATCGCTTTCCTGACCTCAGTGCCGGGGCCGTTCGACGGCCCCGGTTTTCATTGCCAAGCGAGCCATGACAACCGTCCTGCAATTCGGCCCGGTTCTGGTGCATCTCGACAGGCTCCTGTGGGGGCTTGCGCTGACGCTGGAATACGCAGTCCTGTCGATCCTGTTCGGCACGGCCATCGGCATCCTCGGCGCTGTCGGCCGCTGTTTTGGGCCGCGCTGGCTGTCCGCGGCGATCGCCTGTTATGTCGAGCTGATCCGCAACACGCCGCTGCTCATCCAGCTCTACATCGTGTTCTTCTCGCTGCCGCTGATCGGCATGAAGTTCACGCCGGGCACCTCGGCGATCATCGCGCTGTCCATCCATCTTGGCGCCTACGCCACGGAGATCCTGCGCGCCGGCGTCGAGTCGATCCCCGCTGGCCAGATCGAGGCGGCGAAATCGCTCGGCCTCAGCTCCTATCGCATTATCCGCCACGTCGTGCTGGTCCCGGCGGTGCGCGCCGTCTATCCGTCGCTGTCGGCGCAGTTCATCCTGCAACTGATGGGCACCTCGATCGTCGGCGCCATCGCTGCGGAGGAACTCACCGCGATCGCCAACAACCTGGTCATGCAGACGTTCCGCAGCTTCGAGGTCTACATCATCGTCGCCGTCATCTATTTCGTCGTCGTCCAGGCTGCGAGCCTGCTGCTCGCCGGCGCCGGACGCCTGCTGTTCCGGTGGAAGCAATGAGCCTTCGCGAATTTGGCTTCAACGAATTCTGGTTCATCCTGATGGCGGCGCGCTGGACGGTCCTGCTCGCTGTCATAGCCTTCGTAGGCGGTGGTGTGCTGGGCATGATCGTCGCCGCCATCCGCGTGGCGCCGGCCAGGCCGCTGCGCTGGCTGGCCGCCGGCTACATCCAGTTCTTCATGGGCACGCCCCTGCTCATCCAACTGTTTATGGCCTATTACGGCTCGTCGCTGCTGGGATTTCGGCCCGACCCCTGGACGGCGGCGGCGCTCACCTTCTGCCTCAACGGCGCGGCCTTCTTCGGCGAGATCTTTCGCGGCGCCATCGAGGCGATCCCGAAGGGCCAGTGGGAAGCGTCGACGGCGCTCGGCTTCCGTTTCGTCCGCACGCTGCGGCTGGTGATCGTGCCGCAGGCGGTGCGTCTCATGCTGCCGCCGACCGTGGGCTTCATGGTGCAGATCGTCAAGTCGACCTCCGTCGCCTCGCTGATCGGCCTGACCGAAGTGGCGCGTGCCTCGGTGCAGGTCAACACGGTGACCTTCGAGCCGGTCTGGGTGTTCGGCACGGCGTCGCTGATCTATTTCTCGCTATGCTGGCCGCTGTCGCTCTATGCTGGCTATCTCGAACGCCGCATGGCCGTCGGCATCGTGCGCAAGCCCGAGAAGCCGTTAATCATGACGTCAGCCTGACTTCGGCGACAAGCCAGTCACCTCCGCGCCCGCCGATGCGGCAAACTTTTTCATGGAGCCGTCAATTCGACCCGGCGAGCAGGCCGCGCGCAATCACCTGCGCCTGGATCTCGCCGGCGCCCTCGAAAATGTTGAGGATGCGCGCGTCGCACAGGACGCGGCTGATCTCGAACTCCAGCGCATAGCCGTTGCCGCCATGGATTTGCAGGCTGGTGTCTGCATTGCTCCAGGCGACGCGCGCCGCCAGCAGTTTCGCCATGCCGGCCTCGACGTCGCAGCGCCTGCCCTTGTCCTTCTCGCGCGCCGCGAAATAGGTCAGTTCCCGCGCCATGGCGATCTCGGCCGCCATCAGCGCCAGCTTGTCGGAGACACGCGGGAATTCGATGATCGGCCGCGCGAACTGCCGGCGCGTCATCGCATAGTCGAGGCCGAACTCGAAGGCCCGCCGCGCCACGCCGACGGCGCGCGCCGCCGTCTGGATGCGCGCGCTTTCGAAGGTTCGCATCAATTGCCGAAAACCTTCGCCTTCGACGCCACCCAGCAGCCCATCCGCCGGCGCGGCAAAACCGTCGAAGGACAGCTCGTATTCGCGCATGCCGCGATAGCCCAAAACCTCGACCTCGCTGCCGCTCATGCCCGCGGCGGGGAAGGGGTCCGCCTCAGTGCCACGCGGTTTCGGCGCAAGCAGCATGGAAAGCCCGGAATGGCCCTTCACGTCGGGCTTCGTGCGAACCAGAAGCGTCATCAAATCGCTGCGGCTGGCATGGGTGATCCATGTCTTGGAGCCGAAGACCTCCCAGTCGCCGGCCGCGTTGCGGGCCGCGCGCGTCGCCAGATTGCCGAGGTCGGAACCTGTATCCGGTTCGGTGAATACGGCGGTCGGCAGCACCGCCCCGCTGGCCACGCCGGGAAGCCATTGCGCCTTCTGCGCGTAGGTGCCGGCGAGGCTGATCAATTCGGCGGCGATCTCCGAACGGGTGCCGAGCGAGCCGGCGGCGATCCAGCCGCGGCTCAGTTCCTCCGTGACGATGCACATGGCGACCTTGCCCAGGCCAAGTCCGCCATGGTCGGGATCGATCGACACGCCGAACACGCCGAGTTCCGCCATCTCGGCCACGACTTCGTCGGGGATCAGCGCGTTTTCGAGATGCCATTTCTGCGCCTGCGGAATGATGCGCTCGTCGGCGAATCGGCGGAACTGGCCGCGGATCATATCCAGCGTCTCGTCGCCGAAATCCTCGGCGATGCCGCCGCCGGCCTGGAATCCTTGAACCAGTGCAGCGCGGTTCTCCGCCGTATTGCCGCCGCGTATCAGCAGATCGACGTGATGATCGCGCGCAAGCCTCTCGGCCGCCGCCTCGACGCCAAGATCCATCGGCCGGGCGATCTCGTTCTGGCTCATCGGCAGGCCGCCGATGAGCTGGGAAAAATATTCGCCGATGCCGATCCTGAGCGCCAGCGCCTCCATCCCGCCCAGCCGGCCTGCTTCGTCCAGACGCCTGGCCCAGGCGGTGGATTTCTCGATTGCCGTGACGGTCGTCGCAATCCAGGCAAAACCATGCGCGGCGCGCTGCTCGCGGTCGAGGCTGGCATTTGAAATGCGTCCGTCGACGGTGACCCGTTCCGCCACAGCGCGGCGCGCTTCGGCGAGATAACGGCCAGCGGCGTAGGATGCCGCGGACAGCAACTCGACCAGCGGAGGGGTGTTAGCCTCCGCCGTTGACGCCAGTCCGGTCGCGCTCAATTCTGCGTCTCCGGCCCGGCGACGATCTTCCTGTCGTGCAGCGCGCCGATCTCAGTCTCCGACAGGCCGAGAATGTCCACAAGCACCTCGTCCGTATGCTCGCCGAGCACAGGCGAGCGTCCTGGCAGGTCTCGTTCTTGACCGCTAAAACTCGCCGCCGAGCCGGGCGTGAGATAGGCCGGGCCGCTCGGGTGCTGAACCTTGGCGAAGACCGGATTCGCTTCCGAAAGATCGGGGTCCTCGGAAAGCGCCTGCGACAGCGTCCGATACGGCCCCCAGCAGCCACCGGCGGCATCGAGTGCGGCGGTCAGTTCGCCTTGGTTTCGCCCGGCGATCGCGGCCGCCACCAGCGGATTGAGCGTCTCTCGATGCTCGAACCGCACGCCTTCGTCGCGGGCAAACGATACGCCGGCCGCTTCCTCGGCGCGCTCGACCGCCTCGCCGATGCCGAGCACTTCGACAAGCCCCGACCATTGCCGCTGGGTGATCGCCACGATCATGATTCGCTTGCCGTCGCGTGTGACGAAATCCCGCCCGAACGCGCCGAAAAGCTCGTTGCCGTAACGCGGCCGGTCGGCCCCTGTGATCGCAGTCTCGGCGATCTGGCCGAGATGGCCGAGGCTCGCCATGGCGACGTCGCTCAGCGGCACGCGAATCTCCTGGCCCTGGCCGGTATCGCGCCGATGGCGCTCGGCCGCCAGCAGCGTGAAGGCGGCGTAGGCCCCGGCCAGAAGGTCCCACGCTGGCAGCACATGGTTCACCGGTTCGTCGCCCATCGAGACCGGGCCGGTCATCTGCGGAATGCCGATGGCGGAGTTCACCGTATAATCGACGGCGGTCGTGCCGTCCGGCCGGCCCATGACACGCAGCACGATCAGGTCGTCGCGCTTTGCCTTCAGACGCTCATAGGAGAGGAAACCCGCAGCCGGAAAATTGGTGAGGAACATGCCCCGGTCCGGGCCGGGCGCGGCGATCAGGCTGGTCACCAGTTCGCGGCCCTGCGGGCTGCCGAGGTCGACGGCGATCGACTTCTTGCCCTTGTTCAGTCCCTCCCAATAGAGGCTGGCGCCGGCTGCGCGTGGCCAGCGGAAAAAGTCCGGCCCGCCGCCGATCTGGTCGATGCGGACCACCTCCGCGCCGAGCTGCAAAAGGTGCAGCCCACAGGATGGCGCGGCGATGAACGACGCCGCCTCGACGATCCGCATGCCTTTGAGAAGTTTGTACATTCCGACTGCGCCCCGTCTTCTCGAAACGAGGCGCGGAGCATTCCGTCGCGGCGTCGCCGTCGCCTCTCCGGCCTGTTCAGACCCGACAGGCCACGATGCACCTTTGCATCGATTGCCGTTTGCGTAAACCGTGGAACGCCGCCTCGGCAAGTGGAAGCGATCCCGTGTCTGTGCGAACAGCCACCGTTCGGCGCGCCATCGCCGTCCCGGCCTCGGCACGTGCTGTCTTCAAAATGTTTCCTGTTTGTTCTATTTTATGCGGATGCAGCTGGATCTGGGACTGGACGAACCCGAACAGGCGGTGGATCGACCCGAGCGCAAGCCTGTGCATTCGCGCCGCCCGCGAAAGCCGGCAGAACCGCAGCCACCGATTCCCGGCCTTGAAATCACACGGCTCGACAATCTGTTCTTCGCCATCCGCGTGCCATGCGCTGTCGCCCCCGCTATTGGCGACATCCGGTCCAGATTGATGAGCGAGGCGGAAATGAAGGGAACTCTGATCTCGGACCACTGCCTTCACATCTCGATCCATGCGCTCGGCATGTATGAAGGCCTGCCGGAAGGCATCAAGACCCAGGCGCTTGAGGCGGCAGCGGCGCTCCACATGCAGGCTTTCGACGTGGAATTCGGCCGCGCCTTGAGTTTTGCCAACCCACGCAACAATCACCCGCTGGTGCTGCGGGCTACGGATGGGCTGGGTTCGCTCTATGATTTTCACCACGCACTGGGCGAGGAGATACGGAAGGCCGGGCTGGGCCGGACGGTGGTGAAATCCTTCACGCCGCATGTGATCATGCTGTATTCGCCGCGGGTTCTGGCGGAGCGGGCTGTCGAACCCGTCGGCTGGAAGGCGAAGAGTTTTACGCTGATCCACAGTCCCTATGGTGCTTCGACCCATAACCCTGTGGAGGAATGGCGCTTTTCCGATTGAACCGGGAGCGTTCCCACCGTCGGCGGATCTTTATGAAAACCTTCGACGTGGTAGAGGTCGGGACATCCGGTTTCGGTATGCCCGAACCGGGATTGTGGGGGGATCGGAAACAAATGACCATTCGCGTCGGCGTCATCGGCTGCGGTTTCTATGCGCAGAACCATTTGAATTCATGGGCTGAATTGAAACCGGACGGGGCGCTGCTCGCCGCCGTCTGCGACGTCGATCGGGCCAAGGCGCAGGCCGCCGGGCGCGGCTTCGGCGCCCCCTGGTACACCGATGCGGCAAAGATGCTGGACGCGGAGAGGCTTGATGTGGTCGATATCGTGACCCGCCACGAGACGCACCGGCCGCTGGCCGAACTGGCGATCGGGCGGGGTGTGGCGGCGATCGTGCAAAAGCCGTTCGCGACCGGCTGGGACGATTGCGTGGCGATCGTCGATGCGGCGGCGAAAGCCGGTATCTGGTTGGCGGTGCACGAGAATTTCCGGTTCCAGACGCCGATGCGGCACGTCAAAAGGGTGATCGACAGCGGCGCGATCGGCCTGCCGACATGGGCGCGCATCAATTTCCGCACCGGCTACGACATCTACAAGACGCAGCCCTATTTCTACGACGAGGAGCGCCTGGCTATCGCCGATGTCGGCATCCATGTGCTTGATCTCGCACGCTTTTTCATGGGCGAGGTCAGGCACATTTCTTGCGAGGCGCAGCGCCGCAACCCGAAGGTGAGGGCGGAGGAGACCGCCACCATGATGCTGCGGCACGAGAGCGACGCCGTCAGCGTCGTCGAATGCACCTACGGCTCGCGCAAATTGCCGGACGCATTTCCCGAAACGCTGGTCGAGATCGAGGGCGAGCGCGGCGCGGTCGTGGTCGACATCGGCATGCGCATGTCCGTCACCAGCAACGGCCAAGTGCTTGAAGAATCGATAGGATCGCCGCTGCGCCCATGGACCAGCGAGCCCTGGCACGCCAGCCAGGAAGGCGCCTACAACGCCTGTGCGCATTTCCTGGATTGCCTGAAAAAGGGCGTGCCGGCGGACACGTCCGGCGAGGACAATCTGAAGACTTTCGCGCTGGTCGACGCCGCCTACAAGGCCGCCGAGGAGAAGCGCGCCGTCGAACCGGCCAAGTGGCGGCGGAAGGCGTAGTCGCCGGCCGAATTTCCTGGGAAACGAAACGAATACAAGGACTTGGGCTTTCCACCCCTGGCTCGGCAGCCATATGGAAAAACCGGCGTGAAGTCCGGAAGATCAAGCCTTTTCAAAGGTTTGCGCGGAACTCGCTGGCAAAATGCCGCGACGGGCTTCACGAAAGGCATGTTTTTGCCGGTTCGCACTGCCGAAAAGGCCGAGTTCGCTTGACGGCGCGGCGTTTGGTGTTGACGGTTTCATGGCGCGCGGGCGCACAGGATTTTGGGCGGATTATCCATGACGAGACGCTGGCAGCTTGCCCACGGACGCCACCTCGACCTCGGCGACAAATCGATCCTGATGGGCATCCTCAATGTGACGCCGGATAGTTTTTCGGACGGCGGCGAGTTCGACCGGCCGGAGCGGGCGATCGCCCAGGCGAGGAAGATGGTGGAGGAGGGCGCTGATATCATCGACGTCGGCGGCGAGTCGACCAGGCCGAATGCCACGCCGGTTTCGGCGGCCGACGAGCAGGCGCGCATACTTCCGGTCATCGCGGCTGTGGCGGGGCAGGGGTGTTTGATCTCGGTCGACACCTATCGCGCCGGGACGGCGCGGCTGGCGGTGGCGGCCGGCGCCCATATCGTCAACGACGTGCACGGGCTGCAGCGCGAGCCGGACATCGCAAAAGTGGCGGCCGACACCGGGGCGGGACTGGTCATCATGCACACCGGCCGCGACCGCGAAAAGCTGCCGGATGTCATCGAGGACCAGTTTTTCTTCCTCAGACGCTCGCTGGAGATCGCCGCGGCGGCCGGCATTCCGGACGACCGCATCGTGCTCGACCCCGGTTTCGGCTTCGCCAAGGATTATGAGGAGAACCTTCAGGTCATGGCGCGGTTCAGTGAGCTGAAAACGCTGGGCTTCCCGCTGCTGGTCGGCACCTCGCGCAAACGCATGATCCGCCACGTGGCCGGCGCCGACCGGCTGGCGCAGGATACAGGCACCGTCGCCACCAGCGTCATTTTGCGCATGAAAGGCGCGCTGATTTTCCGGGTGCACAATGTGGCGATGAACCGGGATGCGCTGGCGTTTGCGGATGCGATGGTGGAGAGGGAGGCTCTTCATCCCTAGAGGCGATGTCTCAGGTCGGGATAACCCGACCCTGAAGATTTGGGAGCAGGTGGAGATCAGCGGCCAGCTCCAAAGCCGCCTTAAGATTCCCCGGGTTTAGTCAGCGGTCATGTGGCGACGATCGATGCCATAACACCGCCAAAGATCCGCCTCCTGATTTCTCAATCGGAGGGGGCGCCGATTATTCCGAGATAGGCTCCATTCTCTTCGAAACGGCAGTCGAAGCCGGCATCGCGGTCGTCGTCTTCGCTGTCCACCGTGCCCAACACCAGAAGCTTTCCTTCACGTCGAATTGGAGGATCGGTCGTAATGTCCTCGGGCTGCGCCTCAAATTTCGCCGCTACCGCCTTTTGACAAAATATCGTCATTTCGCCCTCGGGAACTATGGTTCCCAGGCGGGGTTCTTCCGCCGCGTTCCCGATCCGAGCCATACCACAGCCAATGATCGCAAGCGTTAGCAGTACGTGCTTCGAGTGATATTTCATCATCGTAGATCCCTCCTTGTTTCAAGACATGTCTCAAGCCTCAAGCTTGCAATTGCTTCGCGAAGTCGGCGTCGAAAAAATGCTCGGTGGACGTTACTTGAGGGTGTGCTTTTGCGCCACGAAATCTGCAACGATATTATCCTTATCCGCCACATGGGCGGTACCGACCGGGTGGCGCAGGAAATCAGCACCGCCGCCGCCAGCGTTGTTCCGCCGATGAAGGGCGCGCGACCGGCTGTGTCACAAGCGCAGCAAGCCGGCAGCACAGGCAGTGGCCGGGCGCGCAAAGCTGCCACACGCCCTCGTGTGGCCGGACGCCCCCTCGGCGGGGCGTCCGGCATTGGCGGATCAGTCGTGGCCGGCCTTCATGCTGCGGACCTGCTGCATCACCTGCTCCAGATTGTAGCTTGCAGGGTCCTGAAGGGGCGGGTAGGTGATGTAGGTCTCGAGATGCTTCAGCCACAATTGCTGACCGATCGGCAGTATGTTCCAGTCATAGACGTAGGCGGTGGACGGTGAAGCGATGGCGCCGCCCATGCCAAAGAGTGTCTTGATCTGCTGTCCGACCGAAGTCTCGAACGGATCGCGCTTGATATTAACGACCTGCGTCCACGAGTAGGGCATCACCCCGGCGATGAAGCCGGCAGGATCGTCCGACACCATGGCGAAATACATCTTCCAGTTCTTGTAGCGGACGGCCGAGGGCTCCTTGCCGGAGTAATACAGGAAGGAATCGCGCGCCGAGGGTGCCTTGCCTTCCAGGAAGTCGCGCTGGTCGATCCCGTCGAGCGTGGTCTTGACGATACCGGGATATTGGCCCGCCTCGATCTTTTTCTTCAACTCGTCGCCCTTCGGGCCGCCTGCGATGTTCACGAGCGTCGGCAGCCAGTCGAGCGCCGAGAACATGTCGTTCTTAACCGTGCCGGGCTCGATGTGCCCCGGCCAGCGCACGACCAGCGGGGCACGCATGCCGCCTTCCCACGTGCTGAGCTTGCCGCCCTTGAACGGCGTCACGCCTCCGTCGGGGAAGGTGATCGTCTCGGCGCCATTGTCGGTGGTGAAGACGACGATGGTGTTGTCGAGTTCGCCCATTTCCTCCAGTTTCTTCAAGACGTAGCCGATGTTGTCGTCCATCTGCTTCATGCCGGCTTCGTTGACGCCCCAGTCCTTGCCGCCGGGCTCGCCGACCATGTTCAGATATTTGTCGGGCAACACCGTCGTGATGTGCATGCGAGCCGGGTTGTACCAGACGAAGAACGGCTTCTTGGTCTTTTCCGGATCGTTCCTGTCGAGGAAGTCTATGACCTTGGCGGAAATTTCCTCGTCGATGGTCTTCGAACGCTCCAGAGTCAGTGGCCCCTCGTCCTTGCAGGACTGATTTGCCGGGGACCCATCGGAGGATGCGCAGGCGAGCATCGGACGCGGCGGCGTCAGGCAGGTCGTTGTCTTGGGATCCACGGCGGCGGGGTCTTGCGCTATGCCGGGGATCGGCGTGTTTCGGCAAGGCGGCGCGATCCCCTGCTCGGTCGGGGTCTTGTTGATGTCGGGGAAGCTTACCCCCTGCATGGCGTCGAGGTGATAGAGGTAGCCCCAGAACTCCTGGAATCCGTGAGCCGTCGGCAGAGATTCGGTGGTATCTCCGAGATGGTTCTTGCCAAACTCGCCTGTCGTGTAGCCAAGATCATTCAGGAACCGGGCAAGGTGAGGCGTGCCGGCCCTCAGATAGGAAGGGCTCCCGGGAATTTCCGGCAGGACCATGCCGACGCGCACCGGCTGCATGCCGGTAATGAAGGCCGTGCGACCAGCCGTGCAGCTCTGCTCGGCATAGTAGGTCATGAATTTCGCGCCCTCCTGGCCGATACGGTCGATGTTGGGCGTCTCGCCGACCATCAGGCCTTGATGATAGATGCTGGGCTGCATCCAGCCGATATCATCGCCCATGACGAACAGGATGTTGGGCCTTTGCGCATCCTGCGCAGTGGATGGAAGGTTTGATACAGCAAGGACTGCCAGCGATACGGGCACGCCTAGCCACATATTCCGAAGCATACTCATCTGAGAATTCCTTCCGGCTGCCCGAAACGGGCCGGCAGCCCTGTGCCCATTTCCAACGAGGCAACAGACAAGTGCCGCCTCCTCTCAATTTTCATTGCCAAGATCGCTACTTATGAAGCTCCTCCTCTGGTTTCGCATTTCGCCGGGACGCCAGCCTTTGCACTGAGACAAGTTCTCAGCCGGCGATAGGCAGCACCTATAAGATGCTTGCCAAGTTCTCGTCTGATTTTCTCTTATATAGCGCCACACGCCATCCTCCTGGCGAGCCACGCTACTCCCGACGGGCCGGCGGCGCTATGTAAATTACATAGGCGTGTGTGTATGCCGTCGAAGGATTAGTTCCTGGTGCCCGGGCGCTCTGATGAAATGACCGCTTTCAATCCCGGACGGTCGCAAAGTTGATCGTGAGCGAATGCTTTCGGACGGCGCAGAGGTGCAGGTAACTACTTTGGGCTCATTTCAGATGAATGAACCAAAATACTTCGTAAAGCCGGCTGCTCCGCGCCCTCACCCCACCAATTCCCGCTGCCGCGCGACGGCCCCGATGCGGCGATAGACGAACGGCTCGTCGCGATTGGCGCGCGCGGCGGCCTGCGCCTCCTCGATCAGGCGGGCCATGCGGGCGTGCAGGGGGGATTTCGCGCAGGCGGGGTCGGTAGCGGCGGGGTCGCCGGCGATGGCCATCGCCTGGCAGCGGCAGCCGCCCCAGTCGATTTCGCGGCGCTCGCAGTTTTTGCAAGGGGCTTGCATCCAGTCGGTGCCGCGAAAGGCGTTGAAGGCGGGGGAATCGCGCCAGATCTCGGAGAGCGAGCGGTCGCCGAATTTTTCGAAGGTGAGCTGTGGGATGGAAGCGGCGGCGTGGCAGGGCAGCACCGTGCCGTCGGGGGCCACCATGAAGGCGTCGCGCGCCCAGCCGCCCATGCACGGCTTTGGGTAGGTGGCGAAATAGTCGGGGGTGACGAAGTCGATGTTGAGGATGCCGGTCAGTTTTTCGCGCGCCTGCTCGACGATTTCGGCCTGGCGGTCGACGGCCGCGCGGTCGGGCATCAGCGCGTCGCGGTTGACCAGCGCCCAGCCGGAATATTGCACATTGGCGATCTCCAGCCGCTCGGCCCCGAGCGACAGCGCCAGCTCGATGAAGGCCGGCACCTCCTCGATGTTGTGGCGGTGGATCGGCGCGTTGATGGTGAGCGGCAGGCCGGCGGCGCGCGCCCGGCGCGCCGTCTCCAGCTTCTTCTCATGGCTGCCGGCATGGTTGGAGACCAGTTCGGTGGTGGCGGGTTTTGCGCCCTGGAAGCTGAGTTGGAGGTGGTCGAGCCCGGCTTCGGCCAGCGCCTCGATGCGGCCTTCGGCGATGCCCACGCCGGCGGTGATGAGGTTGGTGTAGACGCCGCGCGAAGAAAGCCCGGCGACCAGTTGCTCGAGGTCGCGGCGCAGCGTCGGCTCGCCGCCGGAAAGATGCACCTGCAAGACGCCGAGATCGGCGGCCTGGCGGAAGAGATAGAGCCAGGTGTCCGTGTCGAGCTCGCGGTTGGCTTTCAGGAGCTCCGTGGGGTTGGAGCAGTAGGGGCATTGCAGCGGGCAGCGGTGGGTGAGTTCGGCCAGCATGCCGATCGGGGGAAGGAGCTCGGTCATAGCTTCACCAGAAGTTTGTCGGACCATTCCTGGAGGAAGGTTATGACATCGGCCGAGACGTCGGCTTCCGGAGCGTCGTATTCGGCGGCGAGGCCGGCTACGATCTGCGCGACCGTGGTGCTGCCGTCGCAGCGGCGCAAAATGTCGAGGCTGATGTCGTTGGGCCAGAAGATTTTTTCCGGCGAGAGCACGGCATGGGCCTGGCGCACCGGGTCGTACTGGATGCGGACGTGGCGCGGCAGGGCAGGGATGGAGTGCAGGGAGACGAGGGCGCGTCCGCGCGGAGAGGGTTGTTGGGGGATCATGGGAGGGGGCTCCCGTTGGAAATTACATGCCCCCTCCACCACGCTTCGCGTAGTCCCCCTCCCCCGTAAACGGGGGAGGATCCAGGGCGTGCCGGCGGCGCCGCTAGTTCCTCCCCTGCGAAGCGGGGGAGGGGGACCGCCGTAGGCGGTGGAGGGGGCGCACGCCGCAAGTCCATCACGCCGCATCCTCCCGATACGCACCGGGCGGGATGTGGCCGGCGCCACCATAAGCGTGTTCGAGCGCGTCGAGCATGGCCCAGAGAATATCACATTTGAACACCAGCGCGTCGATCACACTTTGCTGGCGCTCGGGCGTGTCGGCGTGGCGCATGACATAGCTGAGCGCGAAGTCGGAATCGCGCGAGGCCTGCTCGGGGCGCTTCTTGAAATAGGCCAGCGTGTCCTCGGTGATGTAGTCGTATTTCGCCAGCATCGCCGGCACGCGCTCGCCGATGATGACGGGGGAGAACAACTCGGTCAGCGACGAGGCGACGGCTTCGAGCAGGGTGCGGTTGGCGCAGAAGGAGAGGTAGGCGCCGACGGCGAAACGCGTGGCCGGCAAGGCGAGGTGCTCGCTTTTCACCGCGTCGGCGTCGAGGCCGAGCGAGGTGACGAGATAAAGCCAGCGGGCGATGCCGCCGCTCCAGCCGTCGTCGCCGTCATGGTCCTCGATGCGCTTTCGCCATTCGGCGCGGAACGCAGGATCCTCGGCGCGGGCCAGGATGGTAGCGTCCTTGCGCGGGATCACCGCCTGGTAGCAATAGCGGTTGAGCGCCCAGGCCCGCATCTCCAGCTTGGAGAGCGCGCCGGAGGTCATCTTGTGATGGAAGGGGTGGCGGTTGTGGTAGCGCTCGGCGCCGACTTTTCGCAGGACGGCTTCGAGCTGGGTGGGGGTGAGGCCGTCTTTTGCGGCGTCGTGGAAGCTGCGGGGGGCGATGGTCAAGATGTTCATGCAGGCCTCCGCATGCGCCTCGGCAGGTGCAGGTGCCGGGGACAGTTTACTTTTTTCGGCCCGCGCGACCTCGCGACCGCTTCGATCCTTCTGCCGAAAGAAAGTAAACTGTCCCCTGCGCTTCCCCGCCGGACGTCGCTTTCGTCCGGACGCATGTCGGATTGTCGGGCCGGGCGGGAAAAACTCATCAGGAAACCGTTCACAGCACGATCTCCATGCCGTCATGGGCGACATCCCAGCCTGCCGCAGCTATGGCGGCGCGCTCGGGAGAAGCGTCGTCGAGCGCCGGATTGGTGTTGTTGATGTGGACGAAGACGCGGCGGCCGATGGATAGGCCGGCAAGCGCGACGATCGAGCCCGCTTCGCCCGACATCGCGAGGTGGCCCATGCGCCGGCCCGTCTTCTGGCCGACGCCGGCGGTCAGCATTTCGTCGTCGGTGAAGACGGTGCCGTCGAAGAGCAGGCAGGCAGCGTTGTCGAGGCGGGCGCGCAGGCGCTGGTCGACGCGGGCGCAGCCGGGAACGTAGAAGGCCGAAGGGCCGGAACCGGCCGAAATGCGCACGCCGATCGTGTCGCCTTCTTCCGAGCCGAAATCGGCGTCGGCGCGCGTCGAATCCTCCAGATAGAGCGCGATCTTGCCGGGCACGGCAAAGCTTTCGACGGTGAGTCCGGTGTCGCGGTCATCCGCGTCGCGGATCGGGATGGCGGTGTCCTGCGGCAGCAGCCGGCGCGGCACGATTTTCGGGTCGAGCACGTTGAAGATGGAATTGGCGGCGAGCACTTCAAGCACCCGCTGGCTGGCATAGACGGCGAAGGGTTCGCGCTCGCGCAGGCTGAGCAGACCGGCGACATGGTCGACATCGGCGTTGGTGAGCACGACGGCCCTGATCGGCGTGGAGCGCAAGGGCGCGTCCGGCGCGGGCTGCAATTCCGGCGTCCGGGCGATCTGCTCGCGGATGTCGGGGGAAGCGTTGAAAAGCACCCAGCCTTGCCCGTCGGCCGATGCCGCCAGGCTGGATTGGGTACGCGGGAGAACACCCGGTTGGCCGGCGCGCGCGGCACGGCTCAGCCGAAAATTGCAGTTCCATTGCGGAAACCCACCGCCTGCTGCCGATCCGATGACCTTCAGGCGCATGGCCACGATCCGTTTGCGATTTGTGACGCGGCGAACACCCTATCGTCCCGCGAAACGCTCCGCGAGCAATCCAGTGGACCAAAAACATTGAGTTGCGGCGCGTCGTCCCGTTTCCGGGGCGACGCGCCGCGGCAGTCGCCTACTTCTTGGGAGTGATTTCGGCAGGCAGATAGCGCGAGATTTCCATGCCAGCTGCCACCTGGCACATCGTGGGCTTCGTCCAGCTTTTCTTCATGCGTTCCTCCTGTTGTCCCGGCCCCAAGGCCGGACCTCGCCGTTTGGCGGTCGCAAGGCACCGTTATGCGACAGCCGGTCGTCCATCAGTTCAAAATGGACAAATGAAGCAGAACGTCCTGAAAATGCGAAAATCAAAAAGCAGTCGGTATCGGTCGGTTTCAAAAACTCAGTTCGGCAAGACGAAGGGCCGGTTTTCTTCCAGCGGCAGCTTTGCGTTCTCCCAGCCGTCGGAACCGGGAGGATACCACAGAACCGGGGCGTAGCCCCATTCCACCGCCCGCTTGGCCGCGTTCCACGACATCCAGCAGTTGGTCATACAGTAGAACAGCAGTGGCTTCGACGTGTCTGTCCCCACCGCCGCCGCGATGCCGGCGCGGAAATACGCCGCCGTCTCGGCATTGATCTCGCCGTAGCCGACATTGGCCAGCCAGATGCTGCCCGGAATGTCGTTCCGCGCCTTGTCCCGCCAGATCGTGCCTTCCGGCAAATTGGCCGGCTTCGGCGCGTTCGGCATGACGTCGAAGAACACCGCTTCCTTGTTGCGCCAAAGCGCCTCGGCTTCCTCCGTCGTCACCACCTTGGCGCCCTTCAGCGTCGCGGGCACCGGCGCGCGGTATTCTTCCATGCGGTAGCCGTCGGGCTCCGGAACGTCGGCAGCGTATAACGGAGCCGTCCAGCCGAGAAGGCCGGTCGCAAGCAGCAGAAACGCTTCCTTCCTCCATCCTTCGTTCCTCGTTCCGATCGACCGGCTCATTGGGTGATCGGCTTGTCCTGTTCGTCGATCAGCGGCACGCCGTAGCCGAGCAGGATCTTGTTGATCTCCGCCTGGTTGTCCTTGATCAGCCGATTCAGCGTGCGCTTCCATTCCTGGTCGGACGGGCGCACGCCCATGGTGATGCGGTAGGACATGCGCGAGCCGGTCTTTTCCTTGGTGAGCGGCACCACGGCGACGTCCGCGCCTGACTTCGCGGCGTAGTAGCCGCCCATCGGTCCCCAGACGACCGCCGCGTCGATCTCGCCGGACTGGATGTCCTTGATCATCATCTCGGCCGGCGACGCGGTGAAGCGGGTATCCACCATCAGTTCGTAGACTTTTGCCTTCTTCATCAGGTTGGCGCGCGCCATGTTGGAGGCCGGCGGCGTGCTCATGACCACGCCGATGCGCTTGTCCGCGAGTTTTGGATCCTCGATGGTCTCGACACCATCGAGGCCGCCGCCCTTCTTGTACATCAGCACATAGGTCGAGCGGTAATAGGCGTTGGTGTTCTGCACCTGCTCGTCGCCTTGCGCGTAGCCCATGATGATGTCGCAGCGGTTGGCGCGCAGCGTCTGGCGCACGAAGCCGGTGACCATGGGGAACCAGGTGTAGGAGACCGACTTGCGCCCGGTCTTGGCGGCGACGAACTCGGCCAGCTTGTTTTCGAAACCCTCTCCGCTCTGGTCGGTGAAGGGCATGTTGGACGGGTCGGCGCAGACGCGCAGCACGTCGGGATCGACAAGCTCGCCAGCGGCCCCGATGCCGGCGCCCTGCGCCATCGCGGCGACGGACGGCATGGCCAGCACGCCGGCAAGGGCGAACATGGCAACAAGGCTGGGGGCGCGGCGAAAAATCATCTCAGCCACCCATGCAGGACGCTTCGGCGTCCTTGGCGGCCTGCGGCTTCTCGGCCTTCTTGGCCGGGCGGCCGCGCGGCAGGTCGCCGACAGAGCGGGCGCGCAGGTAGATGTAGAGGTCGTCCATGTAGCAATAGACGTTCTTGTTGTCGCCGAAGGCCGGCATGACGTTTTCCTTGCCGGCGCTGAGGTTCTTGCGGCCCTCCGCGACGATCGACAGGAAGGTGCCGTAATCCATCGTCTTCACCGTATCCGCCAAAGCGGGAGCGTAACTGGAGCCGACGCCGTCCGGCCCGTGGCAGACGAAGCAGTCGGAGTTGAAGCGCCGGTAGCCGCTGAATGTGTACCAGTCGACCGTGCCGTCATCCAAGATCTTGAAAGTCGGGTTGCCATTGGCGTCCGTGTATTTCCCGTCATCGTCGCCTACCGCCGCCGCCTTTTCCTTGGTGTCCGGATCGCTGGCGCTCTGTGCGAATGCATGGCCGGCGAGGGGCAGGAGGAGGCAGGCGATAACAGCGGCACGAAAAGTCATTACGAACCTCTTGGTTGGTTTCGCCACGGACAAAGCTTTGCTGTCGCAATGCGGCGGTGACAGGTGCGTTGTGGTTGGCGAAATCGGAAGCCCGACTGTTGGTTTGTCGAGCCGGGCTTCCGGTTTTCAGGCCTCACCCTTTTAAGGCCGAGGCTGGTCGCGTGGTTCCCTCAAAATCAGTCCGGGAGACCGAAGACGGTGAGCTGGCCGCCCAGCGTCGTGTACTCGGCAAGACCGGCGTAGCCGCCGACCGCGCCCAGGCCAGCGGTGCCGACCGATGCGGCCTCGTCGCCCTGCTCGCGGCCCTGGTCCACCGCGCCGTGCCATGCAGCGGCGTTCTCGGGAGCGAGAAGCCCGCCCGCGAGGCCGATGCCTGCCCAACCGCCGACACCTGACAGCACGGCGATGTACTGCTTGCCGCCATGTTCGTAGGTGTTGACGTTGCCGATGATGCCGGACGGGGTCTTGAACTTGTAGAGTTCGTTGCCCTTGTCATCGACCGCCTTGATGTAGCCTTCCAGCGTTCCGTAGAAGACGACGTCGCCATCGGTCGCCAGCGCGCCGGACCACACCGAGAACAGCTCGGGCTTCGACCAGACGATCTCACCCTTGGCTGCGTCCCAGGCGATGAAGTTGCCCATGCCGCCATGGCTGTTGGGCGCAGGATACATCGCCACGGTGGCGCCGACATAAGGCTGACCGGCCGTGTAGCTCACCCGGTAGGGCTCGTAGTCCATGCAGACGTGGTTGGTCGGCACGTAGAAGAGACCGGTCTTCGGCGAATAGGATGCCGGCTGCTGGTCCTTGGTTCCGAGTGCCGCCGGGCAGATGCCGGTCGAGTTGGTGTCTTCGCCGTTCTGCTGGGTGGAGTATTTCGCGACGACCTGCGGGCGGCCATACTGGTCGCTGTTCTTGTCCATCACGACTTCCGTCGCCCAGTTCACCGCCGGATCGTATTTCTTGGCGACCAGGAGCTCGCCCGAATTGCGGTCCATCGTGTAGGCGAAGCCGTTGCGGTCGAAGTGGACGAGAACGTCATGCTTGGCGCCGTTCACCTCCATGCCGTCGACGAGGATCATCTCGTTGACGCCGTCATAGTCCCACTCGTCGTGCGGGGTCATCTGGTAGACCCACTTGGCCACGCCCGTATCCGCATCGCGGGCGAAGATGGTCATCGACCACCGGTTGTCGCCGGGGCGCTGCACCGGGTTCCAGGTCGATGGGTTGCCAGTGCCATAGAAAACCAGGTTCGACTTCGGATCGTAGGCATACCAGCCCCATGTCGAGCCGCCGCCGGTCTTCCACTGCTCGCCTTCCCAGGTGTTGGTGCCGGAATCCTTGCCGACCGGCTTGCCGAGCGCCGTCGTCTTTTCCGGGTCGATGAGCGTTTCGGCGTCGGGACCCATCGAATAGCCCTTCCAGGCCAGCGATCCGTCCTTGAGGTTGTAGGCAGCCACCCAGCCGCGGACACCGAATTCGCCGCCCGAGATGCCGACGATCACCTTGTCCTTGACGACGATCGGGGCGTGCGTTCCGGATTCGCCCTTGCCGCCGTCCGTCTGTTCGCCGTTCTTGATCGACCACACGACCTTGCCGGTCTTGGCGTCGAGCGCCGTCACCATGGTGTCGGCCTGGTTGAGGATGATCTTGCCGTCGCCATAGGCGACGCCACGGTTGACCGTGTCGCAGCACATGATCGGGATGACGTTCGGATCCTGCTTCGGCTCGTACTTCCAGAGGATCTTGCCGTCGTTGTTGAGGTCGAGCGCATAGACGATGTTCGGGAACGGCGTGTGGACATACATGACGTCGCCGATCACCAGCGGTCCGCCTTCATGGCCGCGCAGCACGCCGGTGGAGAAGGTCCACTTGGCCTGCAGGTTCTTCACATTGTCCTTGTTGATCTGATTGAGCTTCGAGTAACGCGTATTGGCATAATCGCCTGTCGGCATCGCCCAGTTCTTGGGGTCAGAGGCAAGCTTCTGCAAGTCGTCGTTCGCCCACGCACCAAAGGCCGATGCGCTGGTGATCAGCGCCGCGGTCAATGGAATGAGGGTGGTTTTCTTGAGTACACGCATCGAATGTCCTCCCGGGGTTCGCAAGCAGGAATCAATTGTCTTGCCCACAAGGGCTCGCCCAAGCGATTCATGTGGTGGGAAGTATTTCCGGCAGCGTGTCACGACCTAAGCCAGATGCGCAGAGGGCACCGTTACTGCCCACCCCACTTTGGCCTACGAAAGACGGTCGCCGCTCCCTATGACGGTGACGCCCTTGAAGCCGGAAACAGGGAAAACCTATGTCATCCCGACACCGCAGGCAAGCAAAAAGCCCATCGTCTATGTTGCAGTGCAATATAATAGTGGATGTGATGCGATGTGAGAGGAAAATATCCTGAAATCGATTCATGATTTAGTATTTTCGCTCTCGTCTGTCATGAAAGTGTATATTGGAAGTGTGGTTTGAGCTTATCGCGGGCTTTTACTAAACTGGGTTCCTTTCGCCTATTTCATGTATTGCTCCGGGGGCGGCGGCATGGCTTCGACACCCGCCGCCATTAGTTCGAATCCTATGAAAATCCACCCGGACCGCCGCCTCGGACAGGCTGGAAAAGGTCGCCGCAGGGCGCTTTTGCCGCTGTGCAGCGCATTCCTCCTTTGGTCCTATATGCTTTCGTCCTATCAGGCCCACATGATCGGGCGATGCCGTGGCGGCCGGCCGCGGGGCGCCGGATTCATGCGGCAGAAGCCCCACGGCGTGCCGGCGGCAAGCAGCGGAGATCGATGATGACGAGACCTGCCGGACATTTTTCCCTGTGGCTGCTGCTCGCCGGCGCATCGGCCCTGGCTTGGCCGGCAAAGGCCGCCGGCGACTATCCGACGACGGCGCTGGCCGATTACGTGCTGGGCTGCATGCAGGTGAACGGCCAGACCCGCGATTCGCTGGAGCGCTGCTCCTGCTCGATCGACGTGATCGCCTCGATCATGCCCTATGAGGACTACGAACGGGCCGAGACGTTCCGGCGCATGGCGCAGATGAGCGGCGAGGCCAGCGGCCTGTTCCGCAACAGCGCGCCGGCCAAGGCGGCAGGCTCCGAACTTCGCCGGGCGCAGGCGGAAGCCGATGTGCGGTGTTTTTAGGGTATGGCGATATTCAGGTGAGCGTGGCCGCCTGGTTTGAAGGCGTGGCAGGACAGCGTTAACGCGCGGCGCATGGGGTCAAGGCAGATGCCCCTAACTCAAAGCCCCGCCGCTTCCAGCGGCCACTGGTCCTTGAACACTTTTCCGTCGGTGTCCACCGCCTCGACGCGGATCTCGCCATTGCCTTGCACGTCGAAGTCGAAGCGGAAGTTGGGGTCCTCGGAGATCGAGATGCCGCCTTCCATCGACAGGATCGGCCGGTCGGCCTGGGAGATCGTCAGCTTCTGGACGAAATGCGCCGGGATGAAATACTGGGTGATCGGATCGCGCTGCAGCCCCGAATTGTTGGGGTGGCGGATCATCAGCTGCAATTCCTCGGCCTTCGACATGGTCTCCTGCTCGGGGAACTGCCGCAGCTTCATCTTGCCCATGGAGGCCAGCGCCTCGTCGGTGTTCTTGACGGCGGGGGCCGAACAGCCGCCAGACGCCTTCACGAAGGTCTGCGCCATGTGAAGCTCGCCGCCCGCCGTCTCGGCGATGGCGCGGATCCACGAGTAATCGTTGACCCTGACCCGCGTCGACAGATGCGTGACGCCGGCATCCTTGCCGAGCGTGAAGGTCGCGGCCACCGGCGCGGGGTTGACGTCGATGATCATGGTGACGGCTTTCACGCCGTCGGGCGCCTTGGCCGAGTCGATATAGATGTCGACGGGCACAAGTGCAGCGTCCTGCGCGCGCTTCGGCGCCTCGATGCGGATGAGCCCGGTGTCGGCCAGGATGGCCCGGTCGCCGAACACGTCGCCCTTGAGGCTGGACCAGATTTTTTCCGACGACGCCATGGTCTGCTGCGCCCGGGCGCCGCCGGAATAACCGGCAACCGCCAGCACGATCGCCACGAACAAGGAAAGCCAGCGGGAACCGGAACGCCGGTCCGCGAGAGTATGAAAAAGCATGTCATGCCTCCACCAGGAGAGAGGTGGTGCCCAGGCTGTATGGAATCATATGCCTTGGCGGGGCGGTTGGCAAATCAGGGGTGCGTGAGAGGGCAGATGAGGGAAGGTAGCAGGCGCCAATTTCCCGGAACCAGCCCGCCTTGACGGCTTTTCCGTCCCTTGTCACCTTGAGCCGGCGCCACAGAGCGCTGCCTGAGGGAGGACGGCCGTGAAAAGAATATCGCCAAAGACAAGCCTTGTTCTCGCCTTGCTCGCCGTGCCGCTCGGCGCGGGCGCGGCCTTTGCCGACGGACAAAACGTCGTGCTGCGCGGTGCGCGTATCGTCACCATGGACGAGGCGAAACCGGAGGCGCAGGCGATTGCGCTGGTCGATGGAAAAATCGCGGCGGTGGGGTCGGATGCCGACATGGAGCCGTTCCTCAAGGGTGCAAAAATCTATGATCTGCCGGCCGGCGCGCTGGTGCTGCCGGGTTTCCAGGACGACCACAACCACCTGATCTGGAGCGCGACGCAGGCCGAGGATATCAGCCTCGCCGACGTTGCCGACGAGGCGGGCCTGCGCGCGGCGATCGAGCCGGCCATGGCGAAGCTGCCGAAGGATGCCTGGCTGCGCGGTGGCGGCTGGAGCGTCGGCACCTATCTCAACCCCTCGGCCAAGGCGCTGGACGCGATCACCGGCGACCGGCTCGCCTATTTCGACGACGTCGACGGCCACTCCGGCTGGGCCAACTCGGCGGCGCTGAAACTTGCCGGCATCGACGCCGGCACCAAGGACCCGGAAGGCGGGCGCATCGAGCGCGACGCCGAGGGCAACCCGACCGGCCTGCTGCGCGAGAATGCCATGAGCCTGGTCGCGTCCCTGCTGCCGCAATACCCCGACGAGCAGGTCGACGCCGGGCTGGCGAAGGCCCAGGCCGAGGCGATGAGTTTTGGCATCACGGCCATTATCGACCCTTCGGCGGAAGAATGGATGCTGAAGGGCTACCAGCGCGCCGACGCCGCCGACAAGCTGAAGCTGCGCGTCGAGGCGGCGGTCAAGATCGACGCGGAGGAGGGCGCGGCCGGCGTCGGGCGCGTGCTCAAGCTCAAGACCGACTATGCGACGCCGCGCCTCGAGGTGACGTCCGTCAAACTGTTCGTCGACGGGGTGATCGAGACGGGAACGGCGGCGCTGCTGGAAGCCTATGTCGGCTCGAATTCGGCCGGCGATCCATTGTTCACCTCCGAGCAGTTGAACGGGATCGCGGTCGCCGCCGACAAGGCAGGCCTGCAACTGCATTCGCATGCGATCGGCGACCGCGCGGTGCGCATGGCGCTCGACGCCTACGAGGCCGCCGAAAAGGCCAACGGCAAGCGCGACAGCCGCCACCAGATCACCCATCTGGAACTGGTCGACCCGGCCGACATCGCCCGCTTCAAGCCGCTCGGCGTGGTCGCCAACATCCAGGCGCTGTGGGCCTATCCCGACACCTACATCGTCGACCTGACCGAGCCGAAGATCGGGCCAAAACGCTCGGAGTGGCTCTATCCGTTCGGCGCGCTGAAGCAGGAGGGCGCGACGCTGGTGGGTTCCAGCGACTGGAGCGTGTCGTCGATGAACCCGCTGGAGGCGATCCAGACCGGCGTGACCCGCCAGGACATCACCGATCCCAACGGAAAAGTGCTGACGCCGCAGCATAAATTGGACGTGATGGACATGCTCCGCGCTTATACGGTCAACGGCGCCTATGCGGCGTTCGACGAGGCGGAATCCGGCACGCTGACGGTCGGCAAGCGCGCCGACGTGGTCGTGCTCGACCGCGACGTGACGAAGATTGCGCCGACGGAAATTGCCGCCGGCAAGGTTTTGGTCACGCTGATCGACGGCGAGCCGGTGTATGAGGCTGAAGGGGTGGCGGGGAAGTAGGTTTCGCGCTGCTGCGAGGTTTCCAAGGGCGAGAGGGACTACGGCATGATCGTGCAGCCATTAAAGGGTGTCGGCGACTTCCGCTTCGATATGCCGTTGGCGGATGCGCTGGCTTGCGTTGCGGGGTGCCGGGTGGAAATTCTGAACAGGGGCGGCGGCGACGAAGAAACCGAACACTGGGTCTTCCAGAACGGTGGCGGCAAACCGGATATGAAGCTGGCGTTGCATGAGGTGAAGTGGCGGCCCGGTCTGCAAGCCATAAATGTGTTCAAAGGCCCGCTGTTTCTGGAGGGGGGTGGCGACTTGGATCTGATGAGTTGCTCGCGCACGACCTTGAGGAGTACACTTCCCGGTAAACTGTTGCGTGATGACCAGGGCGACACTTTCGTCGAATTCGGCATCTGTCCCTGGTTCGAAGATGTTGGTTTGGACCAGAAACCCTCGGCTATCCTTGTGGTGTCGCCAAGTTACCTGCAGGAACTGCTCTCGATTGGCACTTGAGTCCTGCGCCACTGGGTGATGGGCAACCAGGGTAGCGTCCTCCTACTCCCACTCCAGTTCAGCATAGGCCGCCGTCGCGTTGCGGCCGTTGTAGTCGTCGAACAGCGCCCAGTTGGCGCGCTCCGAAAGGCCGGCTGTCTGCACGGCTTCGGCGAGTGGGACGCCGTCCTTGATCGCCTTGCGCAGGTCGGCGGAGAGCACTTCGAAATAGCGACGCTCTGCCGCCAGTGCCTGTGGCCAGGGCGAGGGGGCAGGGCCGTGGCCGGGAACGATTGCAGCCGCGTCAATCGCTGCCAGTTCGTCCATCTGGCGCATCCAGCCGAGCAGCGAACCGTCGAGGGTCGGCAGGTGTTGCAGGAAGACTAAATCGCCGGTGAACAAGGTTTTCGTCCTGCGGTCGAACACGGTGAGGTCGTTGTCGGTGTGCGCAGCCTTCCAGGCGCGCAGCTCGATGACGCGGCCGCCGAGGTCGAGGTCCATGCGGTCTTCCACCAGCAGTGTCGGCGGAATGATCTCGATGCCCCGCATCAATTCTTCCCCAAGCTGTTCGCGATAGCTTTGCAGGTAGAAGGCGGCGCGCGCTTCCAGCGCGCGCGGCAGGTTCTTGTGGCCGACCAAGGTTGCTCCGGTTGTCCGGAACGCGGCGTTGCCAAAAATGTGGTCGGGATGCATGTGGGTGTCGATCAGGTAGCGGATCGGCTTTTGGGTGACGCCCTTGATCGCGGCCAGCAGCGCACGGCCTTCGACGAGGCTGCCGCCGCTGTCGATGACGGCGACCGCCTCGGAGCCGACGACCACGCCGAGATTGGCGATGGTGCCCCGGTTTTCCGGCGCCATCAACTCGTTGACGCCCTGCACGGCGAAGACGCCGTCAGCGATTTCCACCAGCGCGAGATCGAGCGTACCGGCGGCCCTCGCCCGTGGCGGGCAGCAGGGCAGCAGCGCCGCGCTGGCGCCGAGGCATGCGAAACCGGCGACGAGCCGTCGGCGGAGCGGGTCGATGGGGACGGGTCGTATCATAACGGTCGACCTGCGTTCCAACCGCGGACGTGAAGGCCCAACCGAGTGAATTTCGGCATCACGCCCGTCCCGGAAACTTTTCGTAGAACGACCGCACCAGGTCGGCCATCACCGTCGGGTTGCGGCTCTGGCGGGGCAGGCGCACGTCGAAATAGCCGACGACATGCGCCGGGCGCTCCGACAGCACGATGATGCGGTCGCAAAGCATCAGCGCCTCGCGCAGATTGTGCGTCACCATCAGCGCCGTAGTCGGGCGTTCCGACCAGACGGACAGCAGCAAGTGCCGCAGCCGCTGGGCGGTCGGTTCGTCCAGCGACACGAACGGTTCGTCGAGGAAGAGAATGTCTGGCTCGGTGGCGAAGGCGCGCGCCAGCGCGGCCCTGCGCGCCAACCCGAGCGACAGTTCGGAGGGGAACAGCTTTCGCATGGCGGAAAGGCCGAGGCTGTCGAACAGCGGCCCGAGATCCTTGCCGCGCAGCGCCTTCGGAAGGGCGAGGCGCACATTGTCCTCGACGCTACGCCATGGCAGCAGCGTCGGTTCCTGGAAGACTGCGGCAATGCGGCCGCCTTCCGGCAGGCGGAAAGAGCCGGAAAAATCCCGGTCGAGGCCGAGCAGGATGCGCAAGGTCGTGGTCTTGCCGCAGCCGGACGGGCCGAGCAGGCAAGCGAATTCGCCGGCGCGCACCTCGAAGGACAGGTCTTTCAGGGCCGGCAGCGATACGCCGTCGGCGGACACGAAGGTCTTGTCGGTTATGTCGACGGCGAGCGAGTTTTTGGCGACGGCTTTGGGATCGCCCTCCGTTTCGTCTTCGCCTGCGTGGCTGAAATTCAGCATCTTGCTATGCCGGCCGCCTGCGCCAGCGCGTGGCATGGCGTTCGAAGGGCTGCACCAGCAACAGTTCGATCAAGAGCATGACCGCCACGAAGGCCAGCGTGTAGGCGAGGATTGCGGCGACGTCGAAGAGCTGGAAATAGAGGTAGATCTGGAAACCGACGCCGTTGGAGCGGCCAAGCAGTTCGACCACCAGCACGATCTTCCAGATCAGCGCGATGCCGGAGCGCGAGGCGGCGGCGATGTAGGGCTGCAACTGGGGCAGCAGGATGTGGCGAATGCGCTCCAGCGGGCCGAAGCGGTAGACCGCGGCCATTTCGCCATAGCGTGGGTCGAGCGTCCGCGTGCCCTCGCGCAAGGTGACGACGACGTTGGGGATCTTGTTGACCGCCACCGCGCCGATCGCCGCCACCTCGTTCAGCCCGAACCAGATATAGGCGAGCACGATGACGACCAGCGCCGGCACGTTGAGGAACAGGATCACCCACGGATTGAAGAACCGGTCGGCGCGGCGGTAGCTGCCGAGCAGGACGCCGATGACGGTGCCGACGACCATGGCGAGGACGAAGGCGGCGGCGACACGCAGCAGCGTCATGCCGAGATGGAAGGGAAGCTCGCCGCTCGCCGTGTCGTGGACGAACACCTGCCAGACGGCGGAAGGCGGCGGGAAGGCGCGGCTCGGCCAGATCGTCGCGGCGAGCGCCCACAGAAGGCCGAGCCCGAGCAGCGAGGCGGTCACCGTCAGCGCCGGCATCAGCGTCGCCGCGCCGCCAGCGCGGACGGCTGGTTTCCCGGCGGTGCCGCCGGGTGTACCGGCCTGATCGGCCGTCATTTCAAGAGGTCCGTCCAATAGGTGCCGGGCGCCATCTCGGTGGCCTTGCCGACCAGTTTTTCGCCGCCGACCTCGGCCAGCACATAATAGAGTTTCGCGGCGTCAGCCGCTTCCTCGGCGATCGGCCGGGTCGGAATGCCTTCGCGGTAGCGGTCGCGCAGTTTTTCCAGCTCCTTGCCCTCGGCCCGAACGAGGGGCGCCAGCCGCAGCCATTCGGCGTCGGATTTCGCCAGCAGCGCCTTGGCGCCGGCCGAGGCTTTGACGAAGCCGCGCACCGCTTCGAGGTTTTCCGCCGCCCATTTCTCGTGGAAGACATAGCCAAGCGCCGAGACCGGCCCGGAGGCGCCGAGCGACAGCGCCGCGTCGTTGGCGCCGACCAGCCGGCGAAAGCCGTTGGCTTCGAGCCGCGCGCAGAAATGCCAGAAATTCAGCACCGCATCGAGTTCGCCCTGCATCGCCTTTTCCGCCAGCAGCGGCGGCGCGCCATAGGCGACCTCGCCGGCGGACGCTAGGTCGATGCCATGGTCACGCTTGGCCAGCGCCTGGATCAGCAGCCAACTCTTGTCGAGCGGCCCACCGGCGACGCCAAGTTTTTTGCCCGCGAGATCGGGGATCGCCTGGATCGGCGAATCCTGCCTGACCATGATGGCGCCGACCGCCGTGGAGTAGGGCGCCAGCGTCAGGTCGTTGCCTTCCGAGCGCAGCCGCGACACCCACAGCCAGTCCGACACGATCATGTCGATGTCGCCGGCCAGCATCGCGACATTGGTGGCGTCCTCGCCAGCGAAGGAGACGGCCTCCACATCGATACCGTTTGCCGCGTCGAGCGAGTGGTGCTTCAGCGTGTCGAGTTCCCAGCTGACCGTGCCGAATTTCAGCACGCCGACGCGGATTTTTGGAGCGGCGGCGGCTTGTCGCGTGGGCATACCGGCGAGCGTGGCCGCGCCAAGGGCGGCAAGCTGCAATGCATGGCGGCGGGTCAGCGTCATCGTGCGCCTTCCGGGATGGCGCTTGAGGAGCCGCGCATCAGATGGCCTTGCCTTGTTCCGGGAAGGCGCATTTCCAGCGCATCACCTTGTGTTTGGGATGTTGTTCCGACCATTTGGCGATCTCGGGCGGCGCCAGCATCGTGCATTGCATGAGCCCGCCGCGCCGCTCGAAATAAAGATGCTCGTCGTGGCAGTTCGCCGGATTGGTCACCAGGCAGACCGTCAGGATGAGATCGACAAGATCCATAAAAGCCCCTCCCGCCGCATTCGACGAAACATCGCGACAATCCGGATCTCCTTCATCCGGAGACGCGGCCGCCGTTGCTCGCTTCCTGGAGGTGCCCGAACAGGAAGCCGGGAAAAGCTACGCGCTCGCCCCGAAGCCGTCAACACGACGAAGGGCGGCCTGTTTCACGGATCGTATACTGGACCTTCGTACGGTTGACATCCGACCGGCCCCGTCTAGCTTCGGCGCAGGTCACTCAGGGCACTTTAAGGATCAACGAGGAAATGCCATGCGCTTCACCGCAGTTTTGATCGCCGGTTCCCTTGTGGCGCTGGCGACCGCCCAATCCTCGGCGCAGGACGCCGCGGCCGGCGAGAAGGTTTTCGCCAAATGCAAGGCCTGCCACGTCGCCGACACCGACCAGAACAAGGTCGGGCCGACGCTGAAGGGGCTGATCGGCCGCACCGCCGGCACGCATGAGGGGTTCAAATATTCGCCCGCCATGATCGCGGCGGGGCAGGCCGGCCTGGTCTGGGACGAGGCGCATCTGGCCGACTACCTGACCAACCCGCGCGAGAAGGTGAAGGGCACCAAGATGGCGTTCCCGGGCCTCAAGAACCCGGACGACATCGCCAACGTGATTGCCTATCTCAAGCAGTTTCCGTGAGGGTGGGGCGGTCTTCGGCCGCCGCCGCGCCTCACGCCGCCGTCAAAACCCGCTGCAGCGCCGCCGGCAGATCCAGCAGCGTGTCGCAGACGAGGTCGGCTCCGAGTTCCTCGACCGGCGTCTCCGTGTAACCGCCACGGATCAGCGCCACCGGCATGCCGGCCGCGCGGGCGGATTTCACGTCTGAAATGCTGTCGCCGACCATCAGCGCGTCGCGCGGTTCGACGCCGAGTCGTTCCAGCGCGAAAAGCAGCATGTCCGGCGCCGGCTTGGGGTTGGTCACGGCGTCGCCGCCGACCAGCGCGCCAAGACGCTCCAGCAGGCCGAAATGCAGCAGGATGGTGCGCGCCGCGAGTTGCGGCTTGTTGGTGGCCACCGCCATCGGGACGCCCTTCGCGTGGAAATGGGCGATCGCCTCGCGCGCGCCGGGCAGGAGTTTCGTGAGGCCGGTGAGATGGCGCAGGTAGATCGGCCGCATGTCGCGATGCGCCTGCTCCAGCGTGGCGGGCGCGAGCGATACGCCGGATGCGGCGAAGGCGCGCTCCACCAGCTTGCGCACCCCGCCGCCGATCATTGTCGTCACCTCGGCGACCGGCTGGGGCGGCAGGCTATGGGCGGCGAGCAATTCGTTGACGGCGGCCGCTATGTCGGGCGCCGAATCGACCAGCGTGCCGTCGAGGTCGAACAGGATGGCCTTCGGCGTCCGTATCGGTTTCGGCGTACTGGCGTCCATGCGTCTTTCTCCCATGCGGTCGTTCACTGATTGGCATCGAGACGGCCACGAAACTATGTTTTCTCGCGCGGCAAGTACCCCACTCCGACCCTTCGGGCCACCTCTCCCCCTTGCAGGGGTAGAGGAAGGAGACTGCCGCATTTCCGGTTTCCTCTACCCCTGCAAGGGGGAGAGGTGGCCCGAAGGGCCGGAGTGGGGGTGCTCTTCCTATGATATCAACTCAGATTCACGCCGCCTTGCTCAAAACCCCGTCCGCCGCGCCGCGAATGGCCTCGATGTTGGCGCGGTAGGCGGCCTCGGTGCCGCCCTTGAACACCGCCGAGCCGGCGACCAGCACGTTTGCGCCGGCTTTCACCACCAGTGGCGCGGTGTCGGGTGCGATGCCGCCGTCGACCTCGATGTGGATCGGCCGGCGACCGATCAGCGCCTTCACCTTGGCGATTTTCTCCAGCATTTCCGGGATGAACGCCTGGCCGCCGAAGCCGGGATTGACGGTCATCACCAGGATCAGGTCCAACTGGTCGAGCACGTTCTCGATCGCCGCCACCGGCGTCGCCGGATTGAGCGAGACGCCCGCCTTCTTGCCCAAGCTTTTCACCGTCTGCAGCGAGCGGTGGAGATGCGGGCCGGCTTCGGCATGAACGGTGATGATGTCGGTGCCGGCATCGGCGAAAGCGGCGATGTAGGGATCGGCGGGCGCGATCATCAGGTGGCAGTCGAAGATTTTGTCGGTGCGGCTGCGGATCGCCTTAATCACCGGCGGCCCAAAAGTGATGTTGGGCACGAAATGGCCGTCCATGACGTCGAGATGCACCCAATCGGCGCCGGCCCTCACCACCGTCTCCACCTCGTCGCCGAGGCGCGAGAAATCGGCCGAAAGGATGGAAGGGGCGATAATCGTCTTGGTCATTGGTCACCTTTCCCAAGGCCGGACGCCTTGTTGCCGGGCATGGAGAACACCCGGCTTGCCTTAATATCTTCCGCCGAGATCGTCGACAGCGCCTCGGCATCAAGCGGCCCCGTCGAGGTTTCGAACAGGCGGTTCGCCTGCCTCAGCCGCGCCCGGTCGAGCGCGTTGCGGATCGAGCGCGCGTTGGCGAAATGCGGCTGTGTGCGGCGTTTTTCGATATAGGCGGTCATCGCTTCGGCGGCCGGCTTGTCGAGGTGGTAGTTCTGGTGGCCCAGCATGGTTTCCGCAATACGGAACAGCTCGTCGTCCGAATAGTCGGGAAAATCGATGTGATGCGCAATACGGGAGCGAAAGCCCGGATTGCTCTCGAAGAAGCGGTCCATGCGCTGCGCGTAGCCGGCGAGAATGACGACGAGGTCGTCGCGCTGGTTCTCCATGATCTGCAAGAGGATCTCGATCGCCTCCTGGCCGTAGTCGCGCTCGTTCTCGGGCCGGTAGAGGTAATAGGCCTCGTCGATGAACAGCACGCCGCCCATCGCCTTCTTCAGAATCTCCTTGGTCTTCGGTGCGGTATGGCCGATGTATTGGCCGACGAGATCGTCGCGCGTCACCGAGACGAGATGGCCCTTGCGGATGTAGCCGAGCCTATGCAGCAGATTGGCCATGCGCAGCGCCACGGTGGTCTTGCCGGTGCCGGGGTTGCCGGTGAAACTCATATGCAGCGTCGGCGTGTCGTGGGCGAGGCCCATGCGTTTTCGCGCGCGCTCGACCAGGAGCAGGGCTGCGGTCTCGCGGATACGCTTCTTCACTGGCGCCAGCCCGATAAGCTCGCGGTCGAGCTCGGCCAGAACGTCCTTGACGCCCGAGGATTCGAATTCCTCGCGCAGGTCGACGGCGGTGGGGACGGCTTCGGCAAGGGCGGACATGGCAACTCCTTCACCCTCCCCTTGTGGGGAGGGTCGGCGAAGAGATTGAGCGAAGCGAAAACTCTGAGACGGGATGGGGGTGTCGATAGAACGCGATGCCCCCACCCCGACCGCTACGCGGATCGATAAAGCCCTTCGCTATCGCTCCGGGCTTTCGTCTTTCGAAAGGCCCATTTGGGGGCCTTTCGCCGGCCTATGGCCGGACACGCCTCACCCCCACAAGGGGGAGGGTGGGCGCTAGCTTGCGTACCTGTTCCCAGCCGGCTTGTCCGCCGCGTAGGGCGTTGTCGTGTAGCGCACGACGCGTCCCGCGCCTTCCTGCCGCGCCAGGCGGAAGCCCGGTTCTTCCGCGGGGCGGTTGACGATGAAGGAAAGCTTCACCGACTCCCAGCCATGGCTGGAATCGAAGGCGACGACGCGGATGTAGCGGTCGCCGTAGACTTTCCGGCATTCCCGCAGTTCCATGATGAGCGCCGCCGCGTCCGGATTGTCGAACATCGGATGGCCCCACATGTCCCAATAGGTATTGCGCGGGTGCGGGTCGTCGGTGAATTCGAGGCTGACGGACCAGTTGTTGTCGATGCAGTACTGAACCTGCGAGCGGATCTGGTCGTCGGTAAGGTCTGGCAGGAACGAAAAGGCTCCCTGGGTGATGCGCATGGTGGTTGCTCCTGGTTTACCCTCCCCCTTGTGGGGAGGGTCGACCGCGTAGCGGTCGGGGTGGGGGTCAATCTGCTCGGGTGAAGGACATACCCCCACCCCGGCCGGCTCCGCCGTCCGACCCTCCCCACAAGGGGGAGGGTAAGCGTCCCGCTATTCCGCCGCGGTCGCCACCGGCACGTAATCCGGCGAGTCGGTGGAGGCATAGTTGAAGGTCACGTCCTTCCAGATATCCAGCGCCTGCTTCAGCGGCAGGCAGTGGCGGGCGGCTTCGGCAAGAATCTCTGGCCCTTCGCGCAGATAGTCGCGGCCGGAGTTACGCGCGAAGATCATCGCCTCCAGCGCGACGCGGTTGGCGGTGGCGCCGGCCTGGATGCCCATGGGATGGCCGATGGTGCCGCCGCCGAACTGCAGCACGGTGTCCTCGCCGAGCAGGTCGATCAACTGGTGCATCTGGCCGGCATGGATGCCTCCCGAGGCCACCGGCATCAGCTTGTTCATCGAGGCCCAGTGCTGGTCGAAGAACACGCCGTTCTCCAGCCGCATCGGGTTAAAGTCCTCGCGGCAGATGTCGTAGTAGCCCTTGGTCGTCGCCGGATCGCCTTCCAGCTTGCCGACCACGGTGCCGGCATGGATGTGGTCGACACCGGCCAGCCGCATCCACTTGGCGATGACGCGGAACGACACGCCGTGGCTCTTCTGGCGCGTGTAGGTTGAGTGGCCGGCGCGGTGCAGGTGCAGGATCATGTCGTTGCGGCGCGCCCATTTCGCCATCGACTGGATCGCCGTGTAGCCGATGACCAGGTCGATCATGACGATGTTGGAGCCGAGTTCCTTGCCGAACTCAGCGCGTTCGTACATGTCCTCCATGGTGGCGGCGGTGACGTTGAGATAGGTGCCCTTGATCTCGCCGGTCTCGGCCTGCGCCTTGTTCACCGCCTCCATGCAGTAGAGGAACCGCTCGCGCCAATGCATGAAGGGCTGCGAGTTGATGTTCTCGTCATCCTTGGTGAAGTCGAGCCCGCCTTTCAGCGCCTCGTAGACCACGCGGCCGTAGTTGCGGCCGGACAGGCCGAGTTTTGGTTTCACCGTGGCGCCGAGCAGCGGGCGGCCGAACTTGTCGAGTCGTTCGCGCTCGACCACGATGCCGGTGGCCGGCCCCTGGAACGTCTTCACATAGGCGACGGGCAGACGCATGTCCTCGAGCCTCAGCGCCTTCAGCGGCTTGAAGCCAAAAACGTTGCCGATGATCGACGCCGTCAGGTTGGCGATCGAGCCCGGCTCGAACAGGTCGAGGTCGTAGGCGATGTAGGCGAAGAACTGGCCAGGCGCGTTGGGCACCGCGTCGACCCGGTAGGCTTTTGCGCGGTATTTTTCGGTGGCGGTCAGCCGGTCGGTCCACACAACGGTCCAGGTGGCGGTGGAGCTTTCGCCGGCGACGGCGGCCGCCGCCTCGATCTCGTCAACGCCGTCCTGCGGGGTGATGCGGAACAGCGCGATGACGTCGGTGTCCTTCGGCTCGTAATCGGGCTCCCAATAGCCCATCTTCTTGTATTCCATGACGCCGGATCTGTAGCGGGCGGCGCCTGTCACGGTCATTGACTTGGCCATTGCTCTGGGTCCTTTCCTTTTATTGTTGGACCGCTTGTCAGGCGGCTTTGGCGGTGGCGATCAGCGGGTCGAGCTTTCCGGCGGCGTAGCGTTTCGCCATTTCGTCGAGCGAGATCACCTTGATCTTCGAGGCGTTGCCGGCCGTGCCGAAGCGCTCGAACCGGTCGCGGCAGAGGTCGCGCATGGCGTCCATCGCCGGTTTCAGGAATTTGCGCGGGTCGAACTCTTTTGGAGTCTCCGACGCGATCTTGCGGAACTGGCCTGTCATGGCCATGCGGCAATCGGTGTCGATGTTGACCTTGCGCACGCCGTGGCGGATGCCGCGCACGATCTCGTCCACCGGCACGCCATAGGTCTGGGGCATCTCGCCGCCATAGCGGTTGATGACGTCCTGCAATTCCTGCGGCACCGAGGACGAGCCGTGCATGACCAGATGTGTGTTCGGCAGCTTTTCGTGGATCTCCTCGATGACGCGCATGGCCAGGATGTCGCCATCCGGCTTGCGCGTGAACTTGTAGGCGCCGTGCGAGGTGCCGCAGGCGATCGCCAGCGCGTCGACCCTGGTTCGCAGCACGAAATCAACGGCCTGGTCGGGATCGGTGAGCAACTGGTCTTGGCGTAGCGCACCTTCTGCGCCGTGGCCGTCCTCGGCCTCGCCATGGCCGCTCTCCAGCGAGCCGAGCACGCCGAGCTCGCCCTCGACGGACGCGCCGACCCAATGCGCCATGCGCGCCACGCGCTCGGTGACGGCGACATTGTAGTCGTAGCTTGCCGGCGTCTTGGCGTCGGCCTCGAGCGAGCCGTCCATCATCACCGATGTGAAACCGTGGCGGATGGCCGACATGCAGGTGGCTTCGTTGTTGCCGTGGTCCTGGTGGATGCAGAGCGGGATCGACGGATAGATATCGACCAGCGCGTCCATCATCTTCGACAGCATGATGTCGTTGGCGTAGGAGCGGGCGCCGCGCGACGCCTGGATGATCACCGGCGCGTCGCAGGCTTTCGCCGCCTCCATGATGGCAAGACCCTGTTCCATGTTGTTGATGTTGAAGGCCGGCACGCCGTAGCCATGTTCGGCGGCGTGGTCGAGCAACTGGCGCAGCGTGATTTTTGCCATGGCGGTTCAGTCCCTTCCGTTCGTGTTCTGTGTCGCGTGGTCGCCCGGCTTGCCGGCATCCTTGCTCTGGCCGTCCGGCCTGGCGGCAGGCTCGGGCTGATTCCGGGAGGGGCGTCCAATTCCGGTTTCACCGCCATACATGGCCAGTCTCCTCAGATGAGTTTCAGCGCGGTCGCCGCGACCGCCTCCGGCGTGATGCCGAAATGTTTGTAGAGGTCGGGCGCCGGCGCGCTGGCGCCGAAACCGGTCATGCCGACGAAGGCGCCGGTCTCGCCGATCCAGCGATCCCAGCCCATGCGCGCGGCCGCTTCCACCGCGACGCGCGGTACATCGCCCAGCACGGAGCGGCGGTAGTCGGCGTCCTGCTCCTCGAACAGTTCCCAGCACGGCATGGACACCACCGCCGCCGCGAGGCCGTGATCGGCGAGGAGGATTTCGGCCGCCGTGACCGCGATCTCGACCTCCGAGCCGGTGGAGATCAGCGTCAGGTCGCGCCGGGCGGCTGGTTCGCGCAGGAGATAGGCGCCATGCGCCGAGCGTTTCTCCGCCGTGTGCGCCAATCGCAGCATCGGCAGGTTCTGGCGCGACAGCACCAGCACGCTCGGCCGGTTTTCGGATAGCAGCGCCAGTTCCCAGCATTCCGCCGTCTCGACGATGTCGCAGGGGCGGAAGACGTCGATGTTCGGCGTCGCCCGCAGCATCGCCAGATGCTCGACCGGCTGGTGGGTCGGGCCGTCCTCGCCGAGGCCGATGGAATCATGCGTCATGACGTAGATGACGCGCTGGCCCATCAGCGCCGAAAGCCGCATCGCGCCGCGCGCATAGTCGGTGAAGCACAGGAATGTGCCGCCATAGGGGATGAAGCCGCCATGCAGCGCGATGCCGTTCATCGCCGCCGCCATGCCGTGCTCGCGGATGCCGTAGTGGATGTAGCGGCCGGCAAAGTCGTCGGGCGCGATGCGGCCCATGCCTTTGGTCAGCGTCAGGTTCGAATGGGTGAGGTCGGCCGAGCCGCCGACGGTCAGTTCCGTTGCCGCATTGATGACGCCCAGCGCCATTTCGGACGCCTTTCGCGTGGCGACTTTTGTCGCCTTCTCGACATGCTCCTTGCGGAAGGCGGTCAACGCTTCGACCAGGCTGTCGGGCAGCTTTGCGGCGATGGCGGCCTCGAAGGCTTTTGCCTGCGGCGAGGTCGCCAGCCGATGCTCCCAGGCGCGCCGCGCGGCCCGGCCGCGCGTGGCGACCTCGCGCCAGGCGGAGACGATCTCGTCCGGCACCTCGAACGGCGCATGGGGCCAGTCGATGTTTTCGCGGGTGGCGGCGATTTCCGCATCGCCCAGCGGCGCGCCATGCGTCTTCTCTGAGCCGCCGAGGTTCGGCGCGCCTTTGCCAATTACCGTCTTGCAGGCGATCAGCGACGGCTTTTCCGAACCCCGCGCCTGTTCGATCGCCTCGGCCACCGCTTCCGCGTCGTGGCCGTCGACCGAAAAAACCGCCCAGCCGGCCGCCCGGAAGCGGGCCGGCTGGTCCATCGACGTGGAGAGGGAGGTCGGGCCGTCGATGGAAATCGAATTGTGGTCCCAGAACACGATCAGCCTGTTGAGGCCGAGATGGCCGGCAAGGTCGATCGCCTCGTGCGAGATGCCTTCCTGCAGGCAGCCATCGCCGGCGATGACATAGGTAAAATGGTCGACAAGATCGGCGCCGTGGCGGGCGGCCAGCATGCGCTCCGCCAGCGCCATGCCGACGGCGGTGGAGATGCCCTGGCCGAGCGGGCCGGTGGTGGTCTCGATGCCCAGCGCATGGCCGAATTCCGGATGGCCGGCGGTGCGGCTGCCGAGCTGACGGAAACTCTTCAACTGCTCGATCGGCATGTCCTCGTAGCCGACGAGGTGATGCAGCGCGTATTGCAGCATCGAGCCATGGCCGGCCGACAGCACGAAGCGGTCGCGATCCGGCCAGTCCGGCCGGGATGGATCGATGCTGATGAAGCGGTTGAACAGCACCGTCGCGACGTCGGCCATGCCCATCGGCATGCCGGGATGCCCGGAATTGGCCTTTTGCACCGCGTCCATGGCGAGTGCGCGGATGGCATTGGCCATGTCGCGCTCGGAGACGGCGGGCGCGGCGACGGTTCTTATGGCTGCCGGGCTCATGAGTTCCTCCTCGTGAGGCTGTCAAGATGTGCCCCCTCCACCATGCTTCGCATGGTCCCCCTCCCCCGCTTCGCAGGGGAGGAACCCGCGTCGCCGTTGATCCTCCCCCGTTTACGGGGGAGGGGGACCGCCGAAGGTGGTGGAGGGGGCGTAAGCCGTTGCAAATTCATCATATCCTCCTCATGAAACCCGCCGCTTGCGCTCGATGAGTTGCAGGATCAGCGGCGTCAGGATGAGCTGCATGGCGAGATCGAGCTTGTTGCCGGGCACGACGATGGAGTTCGGCCGCGACATGAACGAGTCGTGGATCATCGACAGCAGGTAGGGAAAATCGATGCCGCGCGGATTGGCGAAGCGGATGACCAGCATCGACTCGTCCGGTGTCGGGATCCAGCGCGCGATGAACGGGTTCGACGTGTCGACGATCGGCACGCGCTGGAAATTGATGTTGGTGAGCGCGAATTGCGGGACGATGTAACGGACATAGTCGGGCATGCGCCGCAGGATCACGTCCACCACCGCTTCCGTCGAATAGCCGCGGGTTGAGCGGTCGCGATGGATCTTCTGGATCCATTCGAGATTGATGACCGGCACCACGCCGATCTTCAGGTCGGCGTGCTTGGCCAGGTCGATCTCGCCGGTGACGGCGCAGCCGTGGAGACCTTCGTAGAACAGCAGATCGCTGGGCTCGAACGCGCGCCAGTCGGTGAAGGTGCCGGGCGGCGCGCCGAAAATTTTTGCCTCATCCTCGTCATGGACATAGGAGCGCGTCTTGCCCGAACCGCGCCGGCCATATTCCTCGAAAACGCTTTCCAATATGGCGAGTTCGTTGGCCTCGGCGTTGAAATGGGTGAAGTTCGGATTGCCCGCCTTCTCCTCTTCCGCGACCTTCTCCTTCATGCCGGCACGGTCGTAGCGGTGGAAGGCGTCGCCCTCGATGAAGGCCGCCTCGATCTTCTCGCGGCGGAAGATCTGCTCGAAGATGCGCTTCACCGACGTGGTGCCCGCGCCGGACGAACCGGTGATCGAGATGATGGGGTGCTTTGCAGACATGGGTCCGGTCCTCAGGCGCGGAACAGGCCGCGATTGCCGAACAGCGGCGCGCGTTCGCCGATGCTCGACGGGTCGGTGTGGTAGCGGCCGATGCGCTGCACCTCGCGCTCCGAGCCGAACACCAGCGGCGTGCGCTGGTGCAGGCTGTGCGGCACGATTTCGAGGATGCGGCCGAGTGTGTCGGTGGCTACGCCGCCGGCCTGCTCGACCAGCAGGGCGATGGGGTTCGCCTCGTAGACCAGCCGCAGCCGGCCATGGCCATAACCCTTGCGGCGGTCACCGGGGTAGAGATAGACGCCGCCGCGCATCAGGATGCGGTAGCAGTCGGCCACCAGCGAGGCGATCCAGCGCATGTTGAAGTCTTTTTCGCGCGGGCCTTCGCTGCCCTCGAGGCAGTCGTCGACATAAAGCCGAACGGCCTCGTCCCAGTGCCGGTAGTTGGCGGCGTTGATGGCGAATTCCTGCGTGCGCTCCGGGATGGCGCGGCTCTCATAGGCCTGCACGAAAGTGCCGAGCCGAGGCGACGGCACGAAGATATGCGTGCCGCTGCCCAGCGTCAGCACCAGCGCGAATTGCGGGCCGTAGATGAAGAAGCCGGCCGCGAGCTGGTTCGATCCCGCCTGGAAAAAGGAGGCGGCCGGATTTTGGTCCGGCGCGCCAGTCGCAGGGAGGAGCGAAAAAATCGTTCCGATCGAGACGTTGACATCGATGTTGGAGGAGCCGTCGAGCGGGTCGATGGCGATGGCAAGTGGGGCGGCCGCGTCGAGCAGCACCGGTTGGTCCAGTTCCTCCGAGGCATAGAGAGCCACGGGCGCGTGGCGTATGGCGGTGAGAAAAATGTCGTCGGCGAAGACGTCGAGATCCTTCTGCTCGTCGCCACCGGCATTGGCGCTGCCGCGGGTGCCGGCAAAGGCATGGCCGAGCACGCCCTGATTGATCGTGCCGCGCACCGTGGTCGCGGCCTGCACCAGTTGCCGCACCGTCTCGGCTACAGCCGCACGGATCGGGCTTTCGGTTCCCGCATAGGAATTGAGAAACGCGTCGAGCGTTGCCGCAGTCATCTGATTGTCCTCCCGGACCGCCGACCTCCTCTTGGCCGGCATGCGGATGACAACAGGCGGTATGGGATAAGTAAACTTTAATAACTTTACTTTGAGACTAAAAATTGCTTAGCCTTGCGCATGCGCAACCTGACCCTCAAGCATCTGCGCGCCGTACAGGCGATCGTTTCCGGCGGAAAAATCGTCAATGCCGCCAATGCCTTGGGCCTGTCGCCCCCGGCCGTGACGATCCAGTTGCGGCAACTGGAGGAGGAAATCGGGCTGGCGCTGTTCGACCGCACCACGGATGGCATGCGTCCCACTGCCGCAGGACTGGCCTTCGTCGAGACCGCGCGGGTGATCGACGAGCGGCTGCGCATGCTCGAGGACCAGGTCGACGCCATAAAAGGCCTGCGCGCCGGCAGCCTGCGGCTGGGCGTGGTGTCGACGGCAAAGTATTTCGCGCCGCGGCTGATGGCGGCCTTCATGAAGGAATATCCCGACATCGACATGCGGCTGCTGATCGGCAACCGGGCCGAGACCATCGCCAATCTGAAGAACCACGATGTCGATGTCGTGCTGATGGGCCGCCCGACCAAGGACGTGCCGGTGCGCGCCTCGGCCTTCGGCGATCACCCGCTGGTCATCGTCGCGCCGCCCGACCATCCGCTGGCGACGGTGCGCGACATCTCCAAGGAGCGCATCGCCGAAGAGGATTTTTTGATCCGCGAGCCGGGGTCGGGTACACGCATCTCGCTGGAGATTTTTTTCAGCGAGATTCCCGGCCGCATCGACGATCTCGGCGTCGAGATGGGTTCGAACGAGACCATCAAGCAGGCGGTCATGGCGGGGCTGGGTATCGCCTTCATCTCCGCCCACACCATCGCGGCGGAGGTGGAATGGGGGCGGCTAGTGGTGCTCGACGTGGCCGGCATGCCGATCCGCCGGCAATGGTTCGGCGTGATGCGCGCCGACCGCGCGGTCTCGCCGGCCATGCAGACTTTTCACGATTTTCTCATGCGCAAGGGCGCGATGTACCTGCCGCTGCTGGGGAAGCTGTATCCGGAGACGGGTAGGGCAGTAGGGCAGTAGGGCAGTAGGGCAGTAGGGCAGTAGGGCAGTAGGTATGTCCGCTCTCGGCATTGGGCTTGAGACTCGTCCAAAAGAAGCGCTGTAGCTGCGATCCGTTGACTGCCTCGTGAAATCGCAATCTCTTTCCTACTGCCCTACTGCCCTACTGCCCTACTGCCCTACTGCCCTACTGCCCCTTCTTCATCTCCTCCGCCACCACCTTCGCCAGCGCATAGAGCCGCTGCTCGATCAGCGTCGGCACCTCGCAGACATAGGTCAGCGACTGCACGCGCTCGTCGAAGATGCGGGTTTCGAACACCAGCCGGTCGGTCCGCCGCGCGATCTCGCCTGGGTCGGCATCCGCCTTGGCGCGCATGGCGTCGACCTCCGAGCCTTCCTTGCGCAGCCGTTCCGCCAATTGGATCTGGTTGCGCGCATAACGCCCGATGCCGGACATCACCTGCGCGCGCTCGCCGTTCATGTGGTCGAACAGGCCCTGGAACAGTTTTGCGAGTTGCTCCTGTGCCTTGTCCTTCGGCAGCGCAGCGGCGAAATCGCGGATCTCCTGCTCCGCCTCGGCGACCGGCACGCGCCGTGCCGCCAGTTCGCGCACCAGCGTGTCGATGTCTCCGTCCTGCGACCAGCCGGCGGCGGAGGCCGGCAATTCGGGGCCGTTCCAGATCTGGCCGAGCGACAGTTCCGGCACCTTTCGCTGGATGCAGGGCCAGTCGGCGTCCTGTTTCTGGGCTGCCAGGGTGGAGGCGGGGAGGGCGAGGAATAGTAGGTAAGCGATGAGGGTTTGCAGACCGTGCCGGTAAACTGAGGGACGACCGGTGACGCCCCCTCCACCAGGCTTCGCGTGGTGTCCCTCCCCCGTAAACGGGGGAGGATCGACGCTGCAGCCGGCCGCGACCTTGGATCCTCCCCTGCGAAGCGGGGGAGTGGGACCGCCGGAGGCGGTGGAGGGGGCATTCATTTGCATCAGCCGTTTCCTCCCGTATCCTGTTTGCGGATGACCAGTCCGCGCGACGGGTCGTAGGCGATGATTGCGGCGGCCAGGAAAATCGCCGTGAAGCCGACCACCACTGCCAGCGATACCCATTCGACTTGCCCGTAGAAGGCGAAACGGATCAGCTCGACCGCGTAGGTGAACGGGTTGAGCTGGCAGATCCTGTGGAGCAGGGGGCTTGATTCCTGCACGCGCCAAAGCGGATAGAGCGCCGGCGAGGCGAAATACATCGGAAAAATCACGAAGTTCATGACGCCGGCGAAATTCTCCAACTGCTTGATCACCGACGACAGCAGCAGGCCGAGTGCGCCCAGCATCAGCCCGGCGAGGAACAGCGCCGGCAGCACCATCAGATAGCCGATCGGCGGCGCCTTGACGCCCCAGAACCAGGCGACAGCGAGGAAGACATAGACCTGCGCCAGCGACACGACGACGCCGGCGAGCAGTTTCGACACCAGCAGGAACCAGCGCGGGAAGGGGCTGACCAGCAGCGTGCGCATGTTGCCCATCTCGCGGTCGTAGACCATCGACAGCGACGACTGCATGCCGGAAAACAACAGGATCATGCCGCACAGTCCCGGCGTGATGTAGACCTCGTAGAGCACGTAGGTCTTGTAGGGCGGGATGATCGACACGCCGAGCACCTGGCGGAAGCCGGCCGCGAAGATGAACAGCCACAGCAGCGGCCGCACCAGCGACGAGATGAAGCGTTCGCGCTGGTTGAGGAAGCGTAGTCCCTCGCGGACAAGGACGCCTTTCAGGCAGACCAGGTAGTTGTAGAGGCCGAAGGCTGGGGCGGGCAGGGGCGCGGCGGAGAGGGTCATGGGGCAGCCTCCGCGCGCTGTTTGCTTGGGCGAGTGATCCTCCAAGCCTCGCCTGCGGCGAGACGCCGGAACGAGCCGGCGAAGCCGGATCGGAGCGGATAAATTCCATGGGCGATAGAGTTCATCCCCGCGCCCTCTTGCCCGTAAGCGCCGAAAACGCCTCGCCGATTGTCTTCGATCCGGTCGAAGCAATGACATCAGCCACGACGCCCTTGGCGACGACCTTGCCCTCCGAAAGCACCACGACATGGTCGCGCTCGTCCACCTCGTCGATCAGATGTGTCGCCCAGAATGCGCTGATGCCCTCCGTCGCCACCAGCCGGCGGATGTCGGCCAAAATGCCCGCGCGCGACTGGACATCCAGTCCGACCGTCGCTTCGTCGAGCAACAGCAGATGCGGCCGATGCAGCAAAGCACGCGCGATCTCGACGCGCCGCATCTGGCCGCCCGACAGGCTGCGCGCCTTGTCATGCAGGCGGCTCGCCATGTCGACGGTCTCCAGCACCGCGCCGATGCGCTTTCGGGCCTCGCCGGAGCCGATGCCGTGCAGGGAGGCATGGTAGGAAAGGTTCTGGTGGACGCTGAGGTCGAGGTCGAGCGTGCGCGCCTGGAAGACGATGCCCAGCCGCCGCAGCGCCTCGCCGGAAGCCCGCGTCACGTCATGGCCGAAGATGCGGATCTTGCCTTGCCGCGTGTCGTAGAGATGGCTGATCAGCGAGAACAGCGTGGTCTTGCCGGCGCCGTTGAGCCCGAGCAGCACGGTGAAGGTGCCGGGTGCGATGGCAAAGGAGACGTTGTCCAGCGCTTTCTTGGGGCCATAGGCATGGCTGACGGCGGCGACGTCGAGCGCCGCGATGCCGTTTGCCTGGTCGAGGGCGGTCATCTGTTGCATTCGTGCGCCCTCCCGCCGCGCAGCCGAAACTAGCGCGGCAGGCGGCCCATGCCAGTTCCTACTTTATGGTAATGGTGCCTTTCATGCCCTTGTCGGCGAGGTCCGGCACCGACCAGGTGTAGATGCCTGGACGCACCGTGGTGAACTGCACCTGGATGGTGCCGTCGGCGTCGAATTCCAGCCAGGCCGGCGCACCGTTCATGTGGACCTCGAGGTCGCTGATGACGATCTGGTTGTTCCAGACGTTGCGGAACAGGTCGGTGTTGAACTTGTATTCCAACCCGCCCGCCGCCGTGATCTTCCAGCGGTAGCCCTGGCCGGCGATCAGATTGAAATCCTTCTGGTTGACGGTGAACTGGTCTTCCTTCGAGCCGAGGATGAGTTCCGGCACATCCTTGCTGGCGCGCGTCGGTTTCTCGGCGGCGGCAGGAGCGGCCTGTTCGGCTGCGGCGGGCTTGTCGTCGTCGTCATCGTCGTCCGCGTCCTGCGCCCACACCTGCCCGTGCGCGAACGCCAGCCCGATCAGCGACGCGAAAGCGATTGCCCGAAATTTTCTCATGATTTCCTACCCTTTTGCTGGTTGCCTGATTCTTTTTCTCAGTTCGGGGAAACGACCACGCCCCACGGCAGCGCCCCCACCGTCACCGACTGCACCGGCTCGTCGGTCGCCGCGTCGATGAAGGTGATGTCGTTGGACACGCCGTTGGTCGAGATGATGGTCTTCTGGTCCGGCGTGAAGGCGAGCTGCCAGACGCGCTGGCCGACCAGCACGTATTTCTCGACCTCGTAGGTCTCGGTGTTGACCACCGCGACGCGATTGGCGGGTCCAAGCGCCACATAGGCCTTCTTGCCGTCGGCGGTGATGCGGATGCCGACCGGCTGGATCGCCTCGGAACGCAGGCCGGGAATCTCGAAGGTGATCTTGTGCTTCACCTCGCGCGTCGCATTGTCGATGATCGACACCGTGCCGCCGATCTCGGCGCTGACCCAGGCCTCCGACCCGTCCGGCTTGAACTCGACGAAGCGCGGCCTGGAATCGACCAGCACATTGTCGGTGATCTCATGCGTCGACGCGTCGATGAAATGCGCCATGTTCGTCGTTTCCGACGTGTTGACGATGGTCTTGCCGTCGGGGCTGACGCCCATGCCCTCCGGCTCGACGCCGACCGGGATTTCGGACAGCACCGCTTTCGACTCCAGGTCGATCACGGTGACGAGGTTGTCGTCCTCGTTGGCGACGTAGAGCGTCTTGCCGTCGGGCGACAGCACGAAGAGTTCCGGATCGGGACCGGAGGGCAGCGTGTCAACGATCTGCAAGGTTGCCGTGTCGATCACCTCGATCGTGTCGTCGTCGCTGGCGCAGAGATAGACGAACTTTCCGTCATGCGAGATGGTGATGCCGCGCGGCCGCTGGCCGACATTGATGGTCTTGGTGACCTGCATGGTCGCCGAGTCGAGGACGGTGACGGTGTTGTCCTTCTCGTTGGAGACGTAGACCGTGTAGGCCGAGGCCGGGCTGGCCAGAAATCCCAGCCCCGCCATCAGGGCGAGCGCGGAAAGGCTCGTTCGCATCAAATTCCTCCCGTTAGTCATTGTTATTTCAGCACGCACTTGGTCTCGGGCTGGTCGACGCCCAGCGTGTCGAGTTCGGAAAACTGGTGCAGAAACCCTTCCTGTGGCGAGGTCGTCACCACCGAGCGGCCGTCGCCCAAAAAGATCGGCTGGCGAAGCTGCCAGTTCCATTTGCGAAACGTCAGCTTCTGGCCCTTGAAAGCGGCGATGGAGAATTTGTCGTCGCGGATGAACGCCTCGATCTTGGCTGGATCTCCGCCCTGGGTGCGGGTGGCGGCGTCGCCGATGATGCGCGCCGCCGTCCACGCGGCCATGTCCTTCGACAGCATGCGCCGGCCGCTGGCCTTGGCAAAACGGTTCTGGATCTGCGAGCCGCCCCATTGTTCGCTGGCCGGGTGCCAGCCGGAAGGTGTGAGCCCCGCCGTGCCGGCGACCGGCCGCGGGATCCAGGTGCGGAAGGGGACGTAGGTGCCGAACACCTCGCTCTCGTCGGCGACAAGCACGACGTCATGGTCGGGCAGGTCCTGCATGAAGACGGGCAATTGACGCTGGATCTGTACCACGCCGGAATCGGTGCGCCGCGCCGTGCCGGTGTCCTTGAATTCCTTTTCCGCCACGATCTCGCCGCCGAAGCGGGTGGCGGCGCGGCGCAGCGCGTCTGCAAAAAGCTGGTCGCGCTCGTGCGAACCATAGACCAGCACCCATTTGCGCCATTGCTTCCAGATCAGGTACTGCGCCAGCCCGTCGGCCAGCATGCTGCGGGTTGGCGCGGTGTGGAAGACGTTCACCCGGCACTCTTCCTCGCGCAGACTGTCGTCGGTGGCGCCGACATTGAACAGCAGCACGCCATTGTCGCGGGCGATGTCGGCGATCGACAGAAGCTGTTTTGCCGAAAGATCGGTCAGCACGTAGCGATCGCCCTTGGCGACCATCTCGTTGAACACCGGAACGACGTCGGCGTCGGGCTTCACCTCGGTCACGTCAAGCGTAAACTTCTGGTTGAGGAACTTTCCGGTCGTGTTGTTGTCGGCGATCGCCACGTTGGCACCGGCCACGCCCTCGTCGCGCGGCGCGATGTCGAGCACCGACAGCGCCAGTTGCGGCTCGTAGGCTCTGAGATAGCCGAGCTTTATGTCGACCGCCGGTTTTTCGGGCTTCTTCGCCGGTGCTTCCGCCTTGGGCTGCGGCGCGGTTTCCTGGGCGACAACCGCGCATACGTTGACGCTCGCCAAAAAAAGTCCGATGAAGATGGCAAGAGTATTCGGCACCATGCTCTTCATATCCAAATGCCTCGCCGCCCCGCCTAAGCGGGGCAAAACGCTACGAAATTCCGGTGCCATGATGAGCTTAGCCAAGCTTCATACAATCGCAACCCCTATAAGTTCACTTTTTGCGGCAGCTTTCGGCATCTGCGTTTTGACGGGTGCGGCGGCCGCGGGGCAGAAGGTCGCGGTGTTCCCCTTCGAACTGGCGCAGGGCGATGTCGTGCCCGGCACGCCGGACAAGCATGTGGCCGAGCAGAAGCGGCTGGACGAGGTGACGCGGGATTTGCGCGATTCTCTGGCCAAGTCGGGCTTCGAGGTGATCGACACCGCGCCCGTCGCGGCAAAGGTTGCCGCCGCCAATCTGCAATCCTGCGGCGATTGCACCGACGATTTTGCGCGCGAACTCGGCGCTGACTATGCGGTGACCGGTGTCGTCTACAAGGTCTCCGAACTTGTGCTCAGCATGAATGTCCGGGTGCGTGACGCCGCGACGTCCACGCCGCTGACCAGTGCGGTGGTGGACATGCGCGGGAACACCGACGAATCCTGGCGGCGCGCCATCAGCTATCTCTATCGCAACGTGCTGTCCGCAAGGCTGGAGAAGTTCAAGAAATGACCAAGATGCTGGCCAGCGTCACCGGCGTCGCCGAAGCCGAGATCGCGATTTCCGGCGGCGCGGACATCATTGACTTGAAAGACCCGAAGGCGGGCGCGCTCGGCGCCGTGGCGACGGATGTGATCCGCGAGACGGTTTCAGCCGTGGGCATGCGCGCCGAGACGAGCGCCGTCTGCGGCGACCTGCCGATGCATCCCTATACGATCCGCACCAAGGCAGAGGAGATCGCGGCGACCGGCGTCGGCTACGTCAAGGTCGGGTTCTTCCCGTCCGACGAGGCGGCGGCCTGTTCCCGCACGCTGGCGCCGCTCGCCCGGCGCACGAAACTGGTCGCCGTGCTGTTCGCTGACCGGAAACCCGATTTCAACCTGCTGCCGGTGTTTGCGCAAAGCGGCTTCCATGCCGCGATGGTCGATACGGCCGACAAGGCAAACGGCCGGCTGCTCGACCATATGCCGCCGGAGCGCATGCCGGCTTTCGTGGCGAAAGTGCGCGAGCTTGGCATGAAGGTCGGCCTCGCCGGCTCGCTTGAAGCGCCGGACATTCCGAGGCTGCTGCCGTTCTCGCCGGATTTCCTCGGTTTTCGCGGCGCGCTCTGCGGCCAGTCGGGGCGGTCAGCCGCAATCGACGCGGAGGCGGTGGCCGGTATCCGCTCGCTGATTCCGGAAGAGCGGCAGCTCGACCAGTCGGCGACCGTGGACTACCGGCTGCTGGCGGCGCGCGGCTATTCGCCGGGCGCCAGCGATCCGGCGCTCGGCACCGACAAGATATTCGTGCGCGATTTCGTCCTGCCGGTGCAGATCGGCGCCTACAGTTTCGAGCACGGCCACACTCAAAAAGTGCGGTTCGACGTGTCCGCCGACGTGCAGCGCATGACCAGCAATCCCGAGGACATGCGCCACATCGTCTCCTACGACATCATCACCGACGGCATCCGCACCATCGTGGCGCGCGGCCATGTCGAGTTGAGCGAGACGCTGGCCGAACAGGTCGCGGCTGTCGTGCTGGAGGACCCGCGTGTCATGCGGGTGACGGTCAGCGTGCAGAAGCTGGAGCTCGGACCGGGCGGCGTCGGCGTCGAGATCGAACGCAAGCGCGCCAAGCAGCAATCGTCCAGCCTGTCGTCCGGCGGAACGTCGGGCGGCATTGCCGGCGACGACAAGACGTTCTCAGGCTTCGGCCAGAAGGGCATCGGTTCGTGAAGCCAACTGTCGTCAAGCTCGGCGGCAGCACGGCGCGTACGGCGGAACTGGACGCCTGGATTGCCGCGCTGATGGAAAGCGCCGCGCCGCTGGTCGTCGTGCCCGGCGGCGGTCCATTCGCTGACACGGTCCGGGATGCACAGCGCTCCATGGGCTTTTCCGATGCGGCTGCGCATAAAATGGCGATCCTTGCCATGGAGCAGTTTGGGCAGGTCATCCTCGACCGTCATCCGCGTTTCGTTCCGGCCCCCTCGGTCGATGATATCGAGGCGGCGTCGGCGACCGGCCGCATCCCGGTCTGGATGCCGTCGGAGATGGCCGTGTCGGCGCCGGAAATCCCGGTTTCATGGGACGTGACCTCGGATTCGCTCGCCGCCTGGCTCGCCGGCCGGCTTGAGGCGGAGACGCTGCTTCTGATCAAGCAGACGGACGGTTTTTCCGCTTCGGACGATGTTGCCAGCCTTTCGGCGCGCGGCGTGGTCGACGCGGCGCTGCCGTCGATGATGCCGGAAAACGTGGCGCTTCGTCTTGCCGGTCCGCGCGATGCGGCGACTGCCGCGGCGGATCTCGCGTCGGGAAAATTGCCCGGCACTTTGGTCGCTCTTGCATCCGGCCGGCTTCGCAGGACAGCTTAGGCCATGACCAAACTGCATACCCCGCGCTGGGCCTGGGTGCTGACCGGCTCCGGCCACTTTTTCACCGAGAGCTTCCAGATGATCCGCGATCTGGAGCATTGCGACGTGTTCGTGTCGCAGGCCGCGAACGAAGTCCTGCGCATGTACAAACTGAAGCTCGATTTTCCCGAGACGATGCGGGTGCTGCACGACAAGACGGCGAGCGCCATTCCCGTCGGCGAGTTCTATCACGGCGTCTACCACACGGTGGTCATAGCGCCAGCGAGTTCCAACACGGTCGCGAAATGTGTCTGGGGCATTTCCGATACGCTCGCCACCAACGTTTTCGCGCAGGCCGGAAAATGCCGCGTGCCGTCGATCGTCTTTGCCTGCGACACCGCGCCGGAACTGGAGACCATGGCCCCGCACGGGCTGGTAAAGGTCTATCCGCGCAAGATCGACCTCGACAACACCGAGCGGCTGAAAGCGTTCGAGCGCACGCAGGTGGTGGAATCGCTGGCCGAATTGCGGGCGGCGGTGGAGCGGCGCAGGGCGGAGCTGGAAGCCGATGGTTAGGCGACGCTCGGTGCTGGGGGACAGTTTACTTTTTTCCGCCCGAGCTAGCCTTGAAGCGGCCGCGCCTTTCTGCGGAAAGAAAGTAAACTGTCCCCGGCGCTTTTCCTCTCCAAACACCCATGCCTGAGCGGCTTGTCTTCCTCACCGGCCATCTCGCCAAAGCGCGGCTGGAGCGGCTTCTTTCCGGCCTCGGCGAAACGGCGTTCGCGTGGGAGATCGTCGACATCGGCGTGAAGGTGGCCGCGCTGATGACGGAAGAGATCATAAAACGCCGTCTGAAACTGCCGGAGGGCGCCGACCGTGTCATCCTGCCAGGCCGCTATCGCGGCGATCTCGACAAACTGTCCGCGCATTTCGGCGTGCCTTTCGTGCGCGGCCCGGACGAGATCGCCGACCTGCCGGCCTATCTGGGCCGCGCCGGCCAGCCGCCGGACCTGTCTCGGCACGCCATGCGCATCTTCGCCGAGATCGTCGACGCATCGGGGCTTTCGCTCGACGCCCTGTTGATCCGTGCGCGACAACTTGCCGCCGCCGGTGCGGACGTGATCGACATCGGTTGCCTGCCGGAAACGCCGTTCCCGCAGCTTGGCGAGGCCGTGCGTATGCTGAAGGCCGAGGGTCTTTCGGTCAGCGTCGATTCGGCTGATATCGAGGAACTGCGCACCGGCGCCGAGGTGGGCGCGGATTTCCTGCTCAGTCTGGATGAGAACACATTGCCGCTCGCCTTCGAGCATCCGGTCACGCCGGTGCTGATCCCGGCGGTTCCCGGCGACCTTGATTCGCTCGGCCGCGCCATCGAGGCGGCACAGAAGGCCGGCATAAAATTCATCGCCGACCCGGTGCTCGATCCGATCCATTTCGGTTTCGCCGACTCGCTCGGCCGCTTCATCGAGGCGCGCCGGCGCTGGCCGGAGGCCGATCTGATGATGGGCACCGGCAATTTGACCGAACTGACCGACGCCGACACGTCCGGTATCACGGCGGTGCTGGCGGGCATCTGCTCCGAGCTCGACATCGGCAACGTTCTGACCGTGCACGTCAGCCCGCACACGGTGCGCACCGTCGAGGAGCACGATCTCGCCCGCCGCATCCTGTTCGCGTCGCGGAGCGACGGTGCGCTGCCGCGCAGCTACCATCCCGGCCTGTTGCAGGTGCACGACCGAAAGCCGTTTCCGGCCACCATCGCCGACATCGAGGCGCTGGCCGCCGACGTGCGCGACGCCAATTTCCGCATTCTCACCGCTGAGGACGGCATCCACATCTTCAACAAGAACGGCCATGCAGTCGCCAGAGACGCCTTCGAATTGTTCGCTGGTCTTGGCGTCGAGGCGGACGGCGCGCATGCCTTTTATCTCGGTGCGGAACTGATGAAGGCCGAGATCGCCTGGCGGCTGGGAAAACGCTACGTGCAGGACGAGCCGCTGGCCTGGGGCGTCGCCGCGTCCGCGCCGCAGGAAGACCGCACGCGCCTAGCCGAGGCCGGCCATACGCTGAAGGCGAAGAAGGAGCGTTAGTTTTGCCTTACATTCGCGAGTCGATCGTCACCACCGTCGATGCGGCCGGCAAGGTCCACATCGCGCCGATCGGTATCATCGCCGAGCGCGACGGCTGGGTCATCGCTCCGTTCCGCCCCTCGATGACCCTCGACAATCTCGCAGCCGTACCTTTCGCGGTCGCCAGCTACACGGACGACGTGCGCATCTTCGCCGGTTGCCTGATCGGGCGTCGCGATTGGCCGACCGTCCCGGTCGAAAACTGCCCGGTGCCGCGCCTGGAAACTGCTCTCGCTCATTCGGTTCTCAAGGTCGAGAACGTCTCGGATGATCCACTACGGCCCCGGCATTTCTGCCGCGTCGTGAGCGAAGGGGTACATGCCCCGTTCACCGGCTTCAACCGCGCAAAAGCCGCGGTGCTGGAACTGGCGATCCTGGTCAGCCGGCTGACCATGCTTTCGCGTGAAAAAATCGAGGCCGAGATCGGCTACCTGACCATTAGCATCGACAAGACTGCGGGGCCGGAGGAACGAGAGGCGTGGGGCTGGCTGATGCAGCGCGTCGACGAGCATTTCGTCAACGAGGCGGGGAACAGCTAAGCGACTTGGCACAAGCAGTTGGGCGGCAGCTACCCACCCGACTTCAGGAAATCGACGATCACCTTCCTCTGCGCGGCATCGCTTATGCCGCCATAGGGTTTCATCGTGTTGCCGTTCACCACCTGCTCGGGATTGGCAATGAACTTGTCGAGATTGGCCTCGTCCCAAATGATTCCGGACTGCTTCATCGACGGCGAATAGTTGAAGCCCGGCTGCGATCCCGCCTTCCGGCCGAACACGCCAGCAAGGCTGGGGCCCTGGCGGTTGTCGTCCTCCTTCATGGTGTGGCACATGCGGCAGTTGGTGTTGAAGGCGGTCTGGCCTTCGTTCTGGGCGAACGCCGGAGCAGCCGTCGCGGCCAGCAGCAGGGCGACAAGGGAACGCATCATGCGAAGTCCTCCCGGAGTTCGGGGATGAACGCCCGGCCGCGAAGCCCGTTCCGCTTTTATGACACGGCACCCGCCAAAAGCGCGATGGCGGTTGCCGGACCGGCATTGCTCGCCTCGCCGCGAACCGCGTCGCCGGCCGGGATGATGTCGGCGAGGTCGAAGAAGCGGCGCCCCATACGTGCCGCCAGCCGTTTGATCTGCCGGCGGCCGGTGCCGGCGGCGACGATGGGCGCGTCTTCGGGCAGGGTTCCGGCCACCCGGAACGCCGCGTCATGCACCATGCGCAATTGCTGCTCGCTGAACCACGCTGCGATGTCGCGCCATTCGCGCGGCGAAAGATCGGCCGCGTCGCGCCCCACCATGCGCGCCAGCCTGGCGGTCGAGCCGGCAACCGTCTTCTCCCGGCCGTCGGCCGAAGTAAGCTTGTCGTCGGCTTCGTCGAGCACCCCGAGGATGCGGTGCGCGTCGGCGATCGAGGCGAAATATTCGTTCATCAACGGCGTCATCTGGCCGCGCACCGGCGCCGACGAGGCCACGCCGAACAGGAAGGTGCGGGTGAAGCCGGTATAGACGAGTTCTCCCGTCGAGAGCCGCTCGGCGTCGGTGTAGCCTTGGCTGGCGACGGCGCCGTCGCGCACCGGGATGATGTCGGTGGTGGTCGAGCCCATGTCGACGAACAGCGCGTTGCCGGCAAGCCGTGCGGCCAGCGAGGCGGTGGCATGCCAGTTGGCCGAGGCGACGTCGCCCGGCAGCGCCGCGGCGCGATTGACGCCGACGAAGCCGGAACGCCCGGCATAGATCAGTTTTTCGCCATCCGGAAAATGCGATGAGATCTGGCCGAGCAGCGCCGCCACGCCTTCGTCGCGCGACGGGAAGATGTCCGCCAATTCGCCTGTCATGGTGAAGGCGTTGAGGTCGCTGCCGGCATAGAGCGATGCGGTCTCGCGCAAGGCAGCGTCGAGCTTGTCGAGCCCCTGCCAAAGCGGCATGGCGACGGAGGCGGCGGCCACGACGCGGCCGTTCTCGACGCGGGCCACCTTGAGATGCGCGCCGCCGATATCGAAGCCGGCGATGATGGTCTTTCCGTTTGGCAAGCTTCAGGCTTTCATGACAAGGGTGGACGAATGGCAGCGTTGCGTATCATTCCGGTTCTGGACTTGAAAGGCGGGGTCGTCGTCCGCGCCGTGCGCGGCCGGCGGGAGGACTACAGGCCGATCGTCACGCCGCTCAGCGCCAGCCCGGACCCGGTGGCGGTCGCCAACGGGCTGCGGACGCTGCATCCGTTTTCCACTTTCTACATCGCCGATCTCGACGCCATAGAGGGCCGCCCGGCCAACGAGGCCGCGCTGACCGGGCTGCGCGCCATGCGGGAGCCGCCCGAACTCTGGGTCGACGCCGGTATCGCCGGCGAAGGCGAGCTTGCCTTGGCTTTGGCGATGCCGGGAAAATACGTGGTGCTCGGCTCCGAATCGCAGCGTGACGAAACCCTGCTGCGGCGCTTCTGCGACCGCCAAAACCTGATCCTGTCGCTGGATTTCTTCGCCGATGGATTTCGCGGTCCGCCATCCATTCTCGGCGATCCGGCACTGTGGCCGGACCGCGTGATCGTCATGACGCTGGCGAAGGTCGGAACCGCCGGCGGGCCGGATATGGCGCGGCTTGCGGAGATCAAGGCGAAGGCAGGCGAACGAGAGATCATAGCCGCCGGCGGCGTGCGCAACATGGGCGACATCAAGGCGCTGGCGTCGCTCGGGGTGACCGCTGCGCTGGTTGCTACGTCGCTGCACGACAACACTCTCACCGCCCAGCAACTGGCGTCGCTGGGCGAGGGGTAGCCACAACTCCAGCCGCCCAAAGGCCGCGGGGCCTTCGGGAGGGAAAGCCCCGAATGTCGCCATTCGAGGCCCGGTATCAGAGACCCAAGAGCTTTTTCAACCGGCGCAGCAGACCCTCCGGCTCCGCTGGGGGTTTTACCTGTGCGGGGTTGTCTCTTGTCTAGGCGCCGAACGGATGCTTCACCTTGTCCCGCTGGGCAGTCGCCTCGGCGGCGGTCGGCGTGCCGCTCACGGCGCGCTGGATCGCTTCCTTGGTGGCGCGATAGTTGAAGTCCTGGATCTTGGCGTCGTCGTTGGCTTCCCAGTGGATGAACACGCCGACGCAGATGAACACGTCGTCGGCTTCCTCGGCGGGAATGGTGCCGTCCGCGACGCTGTCCTGCACCGCCTTGGCGACCGCGAACTGCGCCGGGCCGAACATCTGCACCGCCTGCTTGGCGCCCTTGATCGTCACCTTGTTGAACATCACGGTGTTGGGCTTGCACTGCAGATTGGGTGCGATCACCGCGAGGAGGGAGGTAAAGCCGTCCTTGTTGTTGGTCAGCGCGTTGCAGAACGCCGATTCGACCGCGCTCCCCCGCGGGCCGATCAGAAGGTCGATATGGGCGACTTCATTGCCGTCGCCGATAAGCGACTCGCCGACCAGAACTTTAGAGATCTTTGCCATGCCAGTTTTCCTCCGAGACACAATTTATGGAGTCCAAGACGCCGCAACCGAGCGGACGCTCGATGGACGACTATCCTTGTTGGCAGCATCCGGATTTTTGCCCGGACCGGTTGGCTAGATAGCCGCGAGGTACTGTCCCTCGCTGCCAAAATTCAATCATCAACCACCCGATTGCGCAAGTTGATGAAGGAGGATGTGGACTAAAAGACAAGCCACCGTCAGGTCGGCCGAGGTGCCTGGATTGATGCCGCGCACCTTGAGATCGCGGTCGAAATCCGACAACAGCGTGACCCGCTCCACCTCGTCGGTTGCCGCATCGAGCGCGGCGCGGACGGCCTGCGCTTCCTCCAGCACCTTTTGGGCGATTTCGCTGCCATGCTTGCGGGTGACGTGGCTGTCAGGGAAGCTTGTCAGGAAGGCCATGTAGACGGCAATCGTCGGCCACATGCCGGTCTCGCCGCGCTCCAGCGACGCCTGCAGCGCCGGCACGCCGAGTTCGAAAATATCGTCGAAACCATTGGCATATTGACGGGCGATCAGGTCGCGTCCGGCAGCCTCTCGCATTGCCTCGACCAGCGTCACTTTCGGCGCCTCGCGCACGTCACTGCCGTCTGTCGAGCCCAGGCCACCGGGAGAAGCGGCGACGATCGCCTCGAACACCGCCCCGGTGTCGTCGAGGTCGATGGCATCGAGCACGGCCCGGAGGTTTTCGCGCAGGTTTCGGATTTCGGGAGAGCTATCGGATGTGGTAGACCAGAAGGCAGTGCCGCGCGGCGCACCCCCACCCCTAACCCCTCCCCACAAGGGGGAGGGGGACTTCGGTGTCGCACTGCCATGTAAGTTGGTTGACGATTGACGGTTGTCGAAGGGGTAACCCGGTCCCCCTCCTCCTTGTGGCGAGGGGTTAGGGGTGATCTCGCATGCGATAGTCCCGTCCATTTCAGCAGCGCGGATCAGAGGCGCGCAGAGCAGAATGATGCCGAGATTGGTGTTGGTGCCGACCGCCTGCCGGGTGGCGCGCACCGCCTCCAGCATGCGACGGCCTACGGGCAATGCCGGATCGGTCAGCGGCGGCGACGAGACGCGCGCACTCTCCAGGAACTGCGCGGCCGACATGCGGTGGCCGTCGGCGAAGACATGCACGTTGCCGGGCTTCAGCGCTTCGATCTCCAGACGGCAGGCGTCTTCGTAGGCGCCTGGCAGAACGTCGCGCGAAAGCATGTCAGGAATTCGCCGGCGCGGCGAAACGGTATGGGCGTGGCGTCGCCATGTGTTCGGCGCAGTCGGCGAGGAACTTCAGCAGCGCGGCGGCAATAGCGTCGGCGATGTCGACGCTGACCACTGATTGCAGCCCTGACCAGGCCGGCATGCTGTTGACCTCCAGCACCGTCAACTGCCCGTCGGCGGCGCGCATGACGTCGACGCCGGCAAAATCCGCGCCGACGGCGGCTGTAGCCGCGACCGCCAGGTCAGTCAGTTCCGCCTCGTCCGATCCGGCAAACGGCTCGGGGGTAGCTCCCCGGTTGACGTTGGTGATCCAGTCGCCGCCGCGCCGGCTCATCATCGCCACGGACTCGCCGCCGCAGACGAAAACGCGAAAATCGCGGAAGGGGGGGCCGGGGCGCGGCACGTAATGCTGGAGATAAAAGACGTCGCCGACTTCTTCCGAAGCAGGCAGGTCGGAAAGCTCTCGGATCAATTTTATGCCGCGCCCCTGCGCGCCGAACAGCGGCTTCAGCACCAGCGGACCGTTCGGCAGTTCACGTTCCGCGACCATTTGCGCGGCAGCCAGCCCCTCGACCGCGAAAGTTTTCGGCGTCGGCAGGCCGGCATTCTTGAGCAGGAACGTCGTCATCGACTTGTCGACGCAGCGCTCGATGGCCTGCGCCGAATTCCAGACAGGCACTCCGAGTTTTGCGAAGGCATGCAGCACGCCCAGCCGCCGCGTCACCGCCTCGAACGAGCCGCCTTCAATCGAGCGAACCAGCACGGCATGCGGCAACGCGCCGCCAAAGGCTGGAATGGCAAGCCCGGCCGGCGCCTGCGTGTCGAAGCCGATCGCGGCCAGCGGCACGCTCCGCACGATAGCACCGCGCTTGCGCAGCCACGAGGCGAGGCTTTTGGAGCGTGGGCCGGAGCGGTCGTTGACGATGAGGATGCGCGGGATCATGGGGTGGATGCTATGAGTGGAATGCGAGGTCGGCGTTTCGTCGCGCCCCCCTCTGTCCTGCCGGACATCTCCCCCGCAAGGGGGGAGATTGGCAGCGTTGGCCTTACCGCTCTTCCTTCAACGTCGCTGATTGGCGAAACCCTAGCGGCCGGCCAATCTCCCCCCTCGCGGGGGAGATGTCCGGTAGGACAGAGGGGGGCAACGTAGAGTGCCGACAATGAGATTTCTGCCTGCACCACCCTACCCAAGACTCCGTTCCAGCATCTCCGCATCGATCCGACCGGCGCGAAACGTCTCGCCGCTGTCGAGCGCCGCGACGATCGCCCGCGCCGGGCTGAACAGCAGCGGGTCGATGGCGTAAAAATCGCCCTTGAACTGCTTGAAGATATCCTTGAACGGTTTTCCGTGGTCGCGCGACGTATGGCTGGGCAGGCGTTCGGCGAGCGCCCGCGCCTCGTTCGCCGGTCCACGCACGAAAAGTTGCACGCTGCCGCCATAGATGATGGCGTCGTTGGTGCGGCCCATGGCGGTCAGAAAATCCGGGTGCGGTGCGGGCAGGGGGGCGGCGGCGATGCCGTCGACGATGTTGTCCAGCGGGAATTTCAGGTCGTTGGCCTTGTGCAGGGCGACCTCCAGCGAGCGCGCCACGATCTGCACCGTGCCGGAGAGACTCTGTGTCGGCGCGTAGAGGAAGGTCAGTTTATCCGTTGGCAGGCCGGTCGCCTTGGCGACCTTCTCGACGACCGGCGGCGGCGGCGGCGACGCCGTCTCCAGGATCAGCACGGCGGACGACGCGGTGTCACGGTAGGCCAGCGTCTCGTAGAGCGGTTCGACCCGCGCAAGCGCCCGCGCCGGGCCGGAGCCCATGGCGAAATAGCCGTCGCCGGAGAGGTTCCATCCCGCATATTGGGCGCCGAGGCAGGCGATCACCGGCTGCGACGAGCGCACTTCGATCGTATACGGCCATTTTTCCGACGCGCGGTCGAGCATAGCCGAGATCGTACCGAGCCCGCCCATCGACGCTTCCGCCATGCGCAATCCGGCCTCGATGCTGCCCTCGACCTTCGCACCGGCGTCGATCAGCGTCTCGCCGAGCGGCCCTTTTGCCACCGTGACCCGCAACCGCTCGGCATCGCGAATCATGCCGTCGGCGATGCGCTGGGCGTTGTCGTTGAGGAAAGCCGATCCGTTTTTCATGTCCGCTCTCCTTCCCATTGGCTCTGCAACTGCCTTGCCTGCGCCTGCGCTGCCCGCCGTGTTGCGCCGGCGCTGTCCCCGCGCGCGAAAACGGTGCAGATCGGGTCGCCGGCGGCAAGCGTGCTGCCGGCCGGCTGGCGGTCCGCCGTCCAGTCCGGCCAGGCGATTTTCGGAAACCGTTCGACCGGCCGCGAGGCATAGGTGACGAGCGCCGCCATGCAGTCGTCGAAACGCGGCACGCGGAATGGCTTTCCGCGACAGGCGTCGATATGCGCCCTCAAGAGGGGCGCCTCGGCGCTGTCGAAAATGTCGAGCGTCGCGCCGGGCCGGGGATTGATCTCGACCAGATGGTAGCCGCCGTCGCCGCGAATGAAATCGGCGCTGCACAGGCCGGTGAGCCCGGCGCGAAGCGTCAGCCCGGACAGCCAGCGGCCGATCTTGGCGGAGTCGTTCCGGTCGAAGCGGCGCAATCGCACCGCGCCGCCGTAACGATACGGCGCGCCGGGGGCGGGTGAGGTCCACTGCCGGCTGAAGCCGACGATGTCAGCCGTCCGCCCATCGGCTATGAACAGCACCGAGACGCTTTTGCCTCGCACGAAGAGCTGGAAATAGCGGCCGGGCTTCACGGCTGCGCCATTCGCCCGGGCGACATGGCCGCCGCCGGCGCCGCCCGCCGTCTTCACCAGCCAGTTTTCCGGGTCGGACGGCGTCTCCCAGCGGAATTTGGGGTGCGGGATGCCGAGTGCGGCGCAGTCATCCGCGAGCTTCCGCGGATCCTTCACATGGTCGATTGCAGCGGCGTTGTTGCCGGCCAGCGGAAAATGCCGTGCGAGATCATCGACGATTGCCGGCTCGCGCTCGAACCCCGAGCCGACCACCAGCGCCTCGACCGGTTCGCCGGCCGCCAGGTCCAGCAAGGCGTCGGGCAGCCGCTTGTGGTCGATGCCATGGGCGAGATCGCCGGGCAGCATGATTGCGCGCTCCGAAAGCGCCACTGTGTCGGTGTCGCGAAAAAGGTCGGCGACGAGCGGGCGATAACCGGCGCGCCTTGCGGCGGCGGCCAGCGCCCGTCCCGAGATCGCGGCGATCATGACGGCGCCGGCGCTATTTGGCGAACTCGCGGGCAAGGGAGAATGCATCCTGGAAATCGTAGGTGACGGTCTTGTCGGCTTCTATCATTCTTTTGAACAGGCCGGCCTCCACCTTGTATTTTACATTGCCGATAGCAAGCGGGCCGATGCCGACGGCGCTGCTGCCGTCGATCGGCTCGCCATTGGCATGCACGCCAAGCCCCTCGACGCCGGCCGGCGGCACGGCGTTGACGTCGGCGGCGATCAGCAATGTGCCGGCGGCCGCGAGTTGCGCTTTCGAGATTACCTGCACGCCTGCCTTGGCGGCAGTCAGGATCACCTCGGCGGCTTCCGCCAGCGCCGTCTTCTTCGCCTCGGACGAACCGTCTTCCGCCTCCACCGCGACCCCGAAGCGGCGCTTCATCTCGGCGGCAACCTTTTTCACACGCTCTGCACCATCGTGCCCGACGATGGTGACTTTCGCGCCCTCCCTGGCGGCGATCACCGCCGTGCAGAAGCCGACCACCCCGGTGGCTCCGAAGATGGTGATCCGCGTATCCTTCAGGGTCCGTTCGAATTTTTTCGCCAGCGCCTTCTCGACCTTGGCCACCATCGCCGCGGCGGTAGTGAACGAGCCGGCCGGGTCGGCGAACACCGAGACCTGGAACGGCGGCACCATGGATTTTTTCGCAGCGTCGAACATGTCGAGTGCCAGAGAAACATCCTTGCCGGCGATGAAGATGCCGGTGTCGGCGCCGGCGTCCGGCGGGCGCGAAAAAATCGCGTCCTGCACCAGGCCGGTCACCTCGTCGAGGCCGACGCCGACATAGGGAACGACCGCATCGAAGCCGGCATCGAGCGCCATGTTCACGTCGAACGGGCTCATATGCTTGAGCGGCGTGATCATATGAAGAATGTGTTTTCGCGCCATGTTCTTCTCCCTGACTGCGGGATGGACCGTCAACTACCGACGAGGTTCAGGCCGGTCGTGCTGATCGTTGCGCCGGCGTTCCTGCCGCGCACGATCCTCATCTCGATGCCGTCGCCGGCTGCCGGAGCGGCCGCCGCGACCATCTGTTCGGCGGCGGCCTGCGACGGGGCGAAGGCGAAGCCCGTCGGCCCCCACGAACTCTGGCCGATGCCGACTGCGCCGGCCTTCGCCAGCGCCTGCATGACGGCCTCGACGCGCTTCGAGGTGAAGACGCCGCCCTGTGCCGGCGCGAAATGATTGCCGACCAGGTGCTGGATCGCCGAAATGCCTGCGCCAAAACCCTGCATATCGTGCTCGACCAGCGCGGGCATCACCTCCGTCAATACCTGCCGGCAGATCTCGCCGGTGCCGGAGACGGGGAAGGGCGGCAGCGTGCGGAACGCCTGCATCTCTTCGTCGCCATGCAGCCCGTCGAGCGCGTCGTCGAGCACGAGGATGGCCCGCCAGACCTCCGGAAACGGCAGCCGCGCCACCACCGGCGGCGGCCGGCCGCTGCCGTCATTGCCGGCGTCGACGATCAGCCCGCCGCTGTCGAAGCTGGCGATGCCGATGCCCGACCGCCCGCCGCGCGCCAGGAGCGTGGCGTCGTCGTCGATGTCGAGCGGCATGCCGTGCAATGTCCTGAGCGCGGCGGCGACGGCCAGCGCGATCTGCGTGCCGGAGCCGAGGCCGGCATGGCGCGGAATGGCGTCCATGATCGTCAGCCGGTGCTGGGCGCGGATGCCGAGCCGTTTGGTCAGCGCCGCCAGATGCGAGGCAGCACGTTCGCTTTCGGGACCGATCACCACAGTCTCGGCGGCGCGCGACAGCGTCAGCACGGTTTCGGGCTCGCTCAGCGGCAGGCCAATGCTGCCGAACCGCCGCCCACCGTTGCCGCTGGGGTCGAGGAAGCCAAGATGAAGGCGGGCAGGCACTCGTATGGTAACAGAATTCGACATCCACCCCTCGATGGGTGCATGATGCATGCATCACGGTAGTTCAGGTGCCTGGCGGTCATGATAACCGCTTTCGACCGGGGAGCAAGCGGCGCAGACCGTTTCTGCTTCCTCTACTTTGGTGCCGGTTGAATCAGGCACGTAAGCGAACAGGGAGGCGGAAATGAGCGAAACGTCGAAAGAACGGGTCTATTCGGAGGCCGAGATCGCCGAGCGGCTTGAAAAGGAACTGCCGAAATGGCGCTACGAAAACGGCTGGATCAGGCGAAAGTACAAGACGCATAGCTGGAAGGGCACGCTGATGGTGATCAACACCGTCGGCCACCTGGCCGAGGCAGCCTGGCACCATCCCGACATCGCCGCATCCTACGCCTTCGTTGAGGTCAAGCTGCAGAACCATGCGGCCAAGGGCATCACCGACAAGGATTTCGAGCTGGCGAAGAAGATCGACGAGGTGGTGTTGTGGCAGCCGGCGAAGGACGGCGGGGCGCTGGAAGGCACACCGCCGACCGACCAGAGGTTTGCGTATATCAAGTACGATTGAGGGGTTGGTTTGAAGCCGCGTACGCCACGCCGCAAACCGGATTAGAGTTTTGGGCGAGAATTAAACACGGGCTCACACATCCGTCCTACATTGCCAAAATGATAATGTGGATCGGGTTCTGGGCCACGGTCGGCAGCGTGGCTTTTTTGGTTCTCGATTACCGGGTTGGTAAACAATCCGGCCGGCCTTTGCTGTCCAAGGGTTCGACCACGAGACTATACTACTATGCTCTCGTTGGCGGGGCATCCGGTGCCCTGCTGGCGGCCATTCCGGTCATGGTGTTTGATTTCGGAAAGGCCATCGTCGGCCTTGTCATTGATCCGCCGCCGCCCCGTTTGCTGCTGGGTTTGCCGCCTATCGCTGCCGGCGTTGCCGCAGGTTTTGTTCTGGTCACCGCAGCCAAAAAGAGATGGCAAACAGGTATTCGTGATCTTCGATCGGACAGCGCTGCCCAAGGAATCGGAAATCTGACGTTGGCGGTGTGTCTCTTTGCCCTCACGATGTTGGCCATATGGCTAGGCACCTTCATGGGCTTCCATATCGTGCGGGATGGGTGACAAATCGTAACTGTCCGAGATCGAAGCGGGGCCACGTCGCAGCCCGGCAAGTTCGCGCTCGCCGCCCCGCGACGGGTTTCGGCATCCTTTTTGACGGCGGGGGTTTTCGGCTCGGCGGCTTTCGTTTAGGCTATAGCCGGCACCAGAAAGTAGCGTAGTGAATGGCGGTTGCGTGGATAGGCAACCGGGAAGCGCCTTTGCAGCGCGCGGTGGAAGAAGCCGCGGCGCTTTTGCGATCGAGCCGGTGCCCGGTTTTCAGCTTCGATACGGATGTGCATGGCACGCGGGCGGCGATAGCGCTCGCCGAGCGCGTTGGCGCAGCCTACGACCATGTCGACGGCGTGGCGCTGGCGCATGAGACGGCGCTGCTGACCGACCGGGGCGGCACGACGGTCGCGCCCGGCGAGGCGCGCCGGCGCGCCGATGTCGTGGTGATCGTCGGCGAATTGCCGGAGGCGCACCGCCGTCTCCTTCTTGAATTCGCCGTGACCCAACCGGACCTGCCCGCCGCCGCCGAGCGCGCGTTCTTTTCAGTTGGCAACACCGCGGCGGCGCTCGACGGCAAGCGCAAGGCGACGCCGCTCACCTGCGAGGGCGACGGGCTTTCAGCCACGCTCGCCGGGCTCCGTGCCCAATGCGCCGGTCGCCAAGTCACCGCGCCGGTGAAAAATTTCGACCGTTTCGCCGCCGCACTTGCCAAGGCACGCTATCCGGTCTTCCTGTATTCCGGCCATTCCGCCGATGCGCTCGCGCTGGAAATGCTGCAGGGGTTGATCTCCGACCTCAACGCTTCCGGCCGCGCGTCCGGCCTGCTGCTGGCCGCCAGCGAAAGCGGCTGGGGCGCGGCTCTGGCCTCCGGCTGGATGACCGGTTTTCCGCCGCGCACCGGCTTTTCGCGCGGCTTTCCCGAATTCGATCCCTGGCGGTTTGACGTGGCGCGCATGATTGCCGACGGCGAGGCGGATTGCCATCTGTGGATTTCCGGCGATCCGGAGCGGCCGCCGCCAAAGGCCAGGAATGACCTGCCGCTCATCGTGTGCGCCCGGACGGATGGACCCGCTGCCGGCGCCGCCGTCACCATCGGCATCGGCCAGGCCGGTCTCGATCATGACGGCGTGGTTTATTCTGCGCAGGTCGGCACGTTGATCGCCGCCGGTGCCCGGTCGCGGTCGGAGCGTTCGGCGGCCGCCGACATCCTCCGCGCCATCGCAACTGCAATTCCCGCCGGAGCGGTGCTGCCATGCTGACGAGAATCGCCGGCGGCGACATCATCGATCCGGTCAACGGCCGCTCCGGAAAAGGCGACCTCTGGATCCGCGACGAGCAGATCGTCGAGCCGCCGGCGGGCGGCAAGGCCGACAAAACCTTCGACGCGTCGGGTTGCGTCGTCATGGCCGGAGCCATCGACATCCATTCCCATATCGGCGGCGGCAATGTGAACACGGCGCGGCTGCTGCTGCCCGAACAGCATGCGGCGCACCTTGCCCGGCCGGCTGAGACGCCGCTTTCCAATGCCGGCTGGTCGACCTTCGAGACCGGCTGCCTCTACGCAAAAATGGGTTTCACCACGGTGGTCGAGCCGGCGATGAATCCGGGTGCGGCGCTGCACACACATCTCGAACTCGCCGACATCCCGATCATCGACAAGGCGACGCTGGCGATCCTCGGCAATGATGATTTCCTGCTGTCGCTGATCCGCGACGGCGCCTCGGAGCAGGCGATCGACGACTATGTCGCCTGGACGGTGGGCACGACCCGCGCGCTCGGCGTGAAGGTCATCAATGCGGGGGCGGCTGCCGCCTTCAAGGAGAACGTCCGCAATTTTTCGCTGGACGATGTCGTGCCGTCCTACGGGGTGAGTTCACGCAACATCGTCAAGGCCTTGCAGGCCTCGGTCGGGCGGCTTGGCGTGCCGCATCCGCTGCATGTCCATTGCAACAATCTGGGCGCCGCCGGCGCGGCCGACACCGCCGCCGCGACCATCGCTGCCGCGGAAGGCCTTCCGCTGCACCTCGCGCATCTGCAGTTCTACGGCTACGGCACGGAGGGCAAGCGAAAATTCTCGTCGGAGGCGGCGCGCCTCGCCGAACTGGTGAACGCCACGCCGGAGGTCACCATCGACATCGGCCAGGTGATGTTCGGCCAGACCGTCACGGTCTCCTCCGACGTGATGCGGCAGTTCTCGGCGCGGGGCACCGCGCATCCCAAAAAATGGGTGATCTGGGACGGCGACGGCAATGGCGGCGGCATCGTGCCCTATCGCTACCGCGAGGATTTTTACGGCACGCTGCAATGGGCGATCGGGCTGGAACTGTTCCTGCTGATCACCGATCCGTGGCGCGTCTTCTTCACCACCGACCATCCCAACGGCGCGCCCTTCACCGCCTATCCAAAGCTGTTCGAACTGCTGATGCGCCGCGACGCGCGCACCGCCATGGCGTCGGGGCTGTCGAAATCAGCGATGGCGCTGTCGACGCTGGCCTCGATCGACCGCGAGTACACCTTTGACGAGATCGCCATCATGACGCGGGCGGCGCCGGCAAAACTGCTGGGGTTGAAGGATCGCGGCCATCTCGGCGCCGGCGCGCTGGCCGATGTGGCGGTCTACCGGCGCGGCGAGGACATCGCGAAAATGCTCGGCTCGGCGGCGCTGGTGTTCAAGAACGGCGATTTGGTCGTGAAGGACGGCGAGGTCACGCATTATCGCTGGGGCAGGGCGCTGAGGCTCAATCCCGCGCCGGACAAGGCGATGGTGCGGCGGATGGAGGGTTTTTATCAGGATCGCTACGGCCTGTCGCTCGACTGGTTCTCGTTCCCCGACTCCGCAATCGGGCGCGAAAAACCGTTCGCGGAGGTCGCATGAACCAGTTGGAGGTGAATGGCGTCCTGATCGACGACACCTTTGCCGAAGCCTTCGGCATGCGCGCCACGGCGATCGTCATCACCGGCCCGAACCGCAAATGGGCGCGGCAGGCGGCGGTGACCATGACCGGCTTCGCCACCTCGGTCATCGGCTGCGGCTGCGAGGCGGCGATCGACCTCGACCTTCCCGCCTCGGCGACGCCTGACGGAAGGCCCGGCTGCCGCGTCATGATCTTCGCCGTCAGCACCGACGAGTTGCAAAAACAGTTGCAGAACCGGCTCGGCCAATGCGTGCTGACCTCGCCCGGCAGCGCCTGTTTTGCCGGCATGGATGGGGCCAACCAGCTCAATCTGGGCTCGGCGCTGCGCTATTTTGGCGACGGCTGGCAGATATCGAAAAAACTCGGCGGCAAGCATTTTTGGCGCGTGCCGGTGATGGACGGCGAGTTTTTGTGCGAGGCGACCACTGGCATGACCAAGGAGGCGGTCGGCGGCGGCAATCTTCTGTTGCTCGCCGACAGCAATGCGAAGGCTCTTGCAGCGGCCGAGGCGGCGGTCGCAGCGATCGAAAAAGTGCCGGGCGCGATCATGCCGTTCCCGGGCGGCATCGTGCGGTCCGGCTCAAAAGTCGGCGGCAAATACAAGGGCATGATGGCCTCCACCAACGACGCCTTCGCGCCGACCCTGCGCGGCGTGACCCGCAGCGAACTGGGGCCGGACGTCAACGCCGTGCTGGAGATCGTCATCGACGGCGAGACCAGCGCCGCCGTCGCCGCCGCCATGCGCGCCGGCATCGCCGCCGTGACCGGGCTCGGCCCGCGGAAGGGCGCAAGCCGCATCAGCGCCGGCAATTACGGCGGAAAACTCGGGAAATTCCACTATCACCTGAAGGAGCTGCTGCCGTGAAAGCGCTGACCTTCAGCCTGAGAGAAGAACCGCCGGAGCGGCTCGACCTCTCGCCGCTGACCCCACAGAAACTTGGTGGAATGGCGCGCGGCGACATCGAAAAGATTCGCATCGGCATGTCGAAGCGCGCGCTTCTGGTCTGCGATGTCTTCAAACTGTCCGGCGCGGATTTCAAAGAAATAGTTTTCGAGGGCGGCAGCACACGTTTCGACCGCGTCGGCGCGGACTTGAGTGAAGGGGCCGTCCGCGTCGTCGGCAATGTCGGCGCGCAGGCTGGCCGGCTGATGTTGGGCGGTTCGCTGATCGTCGAGGGCGGCGCCGGGCCGCATGCCGGCTCGGGCATGAGCGGCGGCCGGCTGGAGATAAGAGGCGATGCGGGCGACCAGCTTGGCGGCCCGCTGGCCGGCGAAATGGCCGGCATGAAGGGCGGCGTGCTTATCGTGCGCGGCAAGGCGGGAGCCCGCGCCGGCGACCGCATGCGGCGCGGGCTGATCGCCGTGCTGAAAGGCGCCGGCGACCATGCCGGCTGCCGCATGATCGCGGGCACGCTGGTCGTCGTGGGTGGTGTCGGCGAGTTGCCGGGTTATCTGATGCGGCGCGGCTCCATCCTGCTCGACCGCGCGCCGCAAAACCTGTCGCCGAGTTTCGTCGAGAGCGGCGGGCCGGACATCAGCTTCGCCGCCGTGCTCGACCGCCATCTGATCGCCGAGGGCATTTTGAAGCGCCCGCTGCTTGGCCGCGCGCCGCGTAAATATGGCGGCGACAACGCCGTGCTCGGGCTGGGGGAGATATTGTTTCCGAGGTGAGAAGGCAGAGACCGGTAACTTGCAACACCCCCTCCCGACTCACCTCGCCTTAATTTGCGGGCTTTGGATTGATCGTCCCAATATTTTGGCGGTTTTCTGCTCGGCAATTGTTAAGCGCAGTGTAGGCCACGCCGACAGGGTCATCCGAATTTTTCGCACGAGCATCAGTCTCCGCCTTCGCCGCAACCATGATGCAGTGCTGCTCTATCATTGAACGCGCCCCTGCGCCTGACGCTGTTTTAAGGCGAAGTATGGCGGTCCCAGTTGGCTGGTCGGCGCTGGCCGAACTCGACAAGCTGAGCGCAACGAGTAAAGCCAACCCAAAGCAGGAGTGTTTCATCATCAACCACCTGAAGGGTTAAGCCGCTTCGCACCCAGCCGCTTATGCACCTGCCCGATAACAAGGATGATGCATATGGTGACAGAGATTGACAGCGCGGCCGAGGTCGCAATCTCGCGCACGCTATCACCGCGCAGGACCGTATTGACTATTTGGCCCAGAGCGCTCCCAATTGCCGCGCCTCGTCCAATCTTCAGCAGTTTGGGGTCCATGTCGCGTATGGTATCAAGCGCGCTGAAAATGTCGAGACATCACCGACGACGGCAGTTTCGAGCGTCCAGGTAACCGCCCTTAAAGGGAGGGAGCAAAAAAACGAGAACCGATGGTGGAGCCACTCCCCCTAACAACCGTCGACGCTTCATGCGCTTAGGGCCTGCCGCATTACGGTTGCTGTCTTGGCTCCACAGGACTCAAGCCGAACCTACCCATTCCGCGCAATAATATCCTTCAGCGCCGCCTCGAACCGCAAAATCTCCTCCACCGTATTGTAATGCACCAGCGACACGCGGATGCAGCCGCTGTCCATGGAGAGGTTGAGCCGTTTCATCAGGCGCGGCGCGTACATGTGGCCGTCGCGGATGCCGATGCCGATCGCGGCCATTTCTTCCACGACCAGTTGCGGAGACAGATTGCCGATGTTGAAGCAGAAGGTCGGCACGCGCTGGTCGACGCGTTTTTCGTCGCCGATGCCGTAGATCGTCGCGCCGACGCCGTTCAGCACGCGCAGCATCTCGCGGGCGAGGAAAATCTCGTAGGCGCGGATTTCGGCCATGCCGGCGACAATGTTTTCGCGGCGCGAGCGGTTGTTGGCAGGCGCGAAATTGCGGCCGATCGATTCGAGGTAGCGCACCGCCGCGTCCATGCCTGACACATTCTCATAGACGAAGGTGCCGGCCTCGACCTTGTAGGGCGGCTCGTCGGGGATGAAATCCTCGCGAAAAGTCGGCAGCCGCTTCAGCGTCTCGAAGCGGCCCCACAGGAAACCCATGTGCGGCGAAAAGTTCTTGTAGCCGGAGCAGACGAGATAGTCGCAGTCCCACATCTGCACGTCGATCAGCCCGTGCGGGCCGTAATGCACGCAGTCGAGAAAAACTTCGGCGCCGGCCGCGTGGGCGATTGCCGCCACGGCCGCGACATCGACGATCGAGCCGATCGAATGCGCCGTCACCGTGCAGGCGACGAGGCGCGTCCGCTCCGACAGCAGCGGCGCGAGGTCGTCGACATGCAGATTGCCGTCCTCGCGCATCCGCCACCATTTGAATTTTGCGCCCATCGGCTCCAGCGCCAGCCAGGTGGCGATGTTGGCGTCGTGGTCCATGTCGGTGACGATGATCTCGTCGCGCTGCGAAAGCATCTGGCCGATGCCGAGGCTGACGAGGCGGATGAAGGAGGTGGCGTTCATGCCGAAGCAGATTTCCTCCGGCCTGTAGGCGTTGATGAGCAGCGCCACACTCTCCCGCGCCTGCGCGACCGACTGGTCGACCTGCACGCTGCGCCCATAGCGGCCGCCGCGCTGCACATTGTGGCCGACGAGGTGGCCGGTGACCGCGTCGAGCACGCTTTGCGGGATCTGCGCGCCGGCGGCATTGTCGAAGAAGATGAAGTCGCCGGCCTGCTTCAGCGCCGGGAACATGGCGCGGATATCGTCGACGGGAAAGGATGCGGCGCTGTCCGCTTTCGCGGTCTGATGCTGGTTCATGCAAATGTCCTTGGACGGATAGATGGGGAGGGACGAAGCCGATCTCAGCGCGCCTTTTCGTCCTTGAAGCGGCGCTCCAGCAGGCCAACGAGACGCACCATCGGCCATAGGAAAATAAGGTAGGCGAGCGCCGCCCCGATCAACGGCGAGGGATTGGCGTACAGCGCCTGCGCGTTGTTGGCCTCCTTCAGCAACTCGGGCAGCGCGACCACCGACGCCAGTGACGTGTCCTTGAACATCGACACGCAATTGCTGGTGGTCGGCGGAATGACGAGGCGAACCGCTTGCGGAAGGATGACCATGCGCAGCGTCAGCAGGAACGGCAGGCCGAGTGCGTTCGCCGCCTCGAACTGGCCGCGCGGGATGCTTTCGATGCCGGACCGGAAGACCTCCGCCGAATAGGCCGACATGATGAAGGCGAACGCCATGGTCGCCGAAACCCATGACGACAGGCGGATGCCGATGAAAGGCAGCGCGTAATAGATCAGGATGAGCACGACCAGCACGGGCATGGCGCGAAAAATGTCGATGTAGCCGATGGCGAGCCAGCGGAACGGTTTTGGGGCATAGAGGCGCACCAGGCTGATCAGCAGGCCGACGGGAATGCCGATGCCGATGCTGAGGAAGCCGAGCAGCAGCGTGTTCAGGAATCCCCGCATCAGCGCCGGGAAGGCCGACAGCAAGACCTGGCCGTTGAAGAAGGTGTCGAGCAAAGTCATCGGCAGTCCAATCCGAGTCTAGTGCACTGCCCAAACGATCGTGCCGGCGGGAGCCGGCACCACTTATAGAAGCGGCTGTTGATTTTGACCGTCCGCGCCGCCCCTCATCCGCCTGCCGGCACCTTCTCCCCGTAAAGAACGGGGAGAAGGCCACTTGCCGCACTCGGTTTGCCTTCTGCGGCATGGGCGATTGGCAGAGCCGGCATTGAGAGCGTCTCTCCCCCGTTCTTCACGGGGAGAGATGCTGGGCAGGGCAGTGAGGGGCAGCGCTGACGGTCAAGGCAAAGATCTGGTAATTATCCCGAGAAGGTCCGGAAGCTCAGGCCTTCGGAAGCGGCGCCTCGGCGACCGTCGACGAATCGGCCGGCGCGTCGGTGCCGAACCACTTCTTGTGGATCGCCTGCAAGTTGCCGTCCTTCTTCATCTCGGTCAGCGCGCCGTTCAGCTTTTCGAGCAGGGGCGAGTCTTTTGTGACCATCAGACCGTATTGCTCGCCTGTCTTGATGCGCTCGACGACGGCGAGGCCCTTCATCTTGGTGAAGGCATATTCCATGCCGGGAACGTCGCTGACCACGCCGTCGACGCGGCCGGCGGCGAGATCGAGCAGCACGTCCTGCTGGGTGTTGTAGCCCTTCACCTCGGCGAAGCCCTGGGCATCCTTGTTGTCGTTGGCGTATTTCTCGCCGGTCGAGCCCGAGAGCACGCCGACGACCTTGCCCTTGAGGTCGGCGAGGCCCTTGACCGCGCCGTCCGTCTTGGCGGCGATGCCCATGTCGGAATCGTAGTAGGGCTGGGTGAACGACTGCGAGCCGAGCCGCTCCTTGGTGATGGTGATCGAGGAGATCGCCACGTCGACGCGGCCGGAGCTTGTCGCGGCAAACAGCGGCTGGAAGTCGTAGCCCTCGATGTTGACGGTCATGCCGATGCGCTTGGCCGCCTCGGTGACGATGTCGACCTCAAAACCCTCGAAATTGCCGCTCTCGGCCTTGAATTCGAAGGGCGGGTTGTTCGGATAGGAGGCAACGTTCAGCACGCCGTCGGCGTGCGCGGCGATCGGGCCGGCGGCAAAGCCGACCGCGGCGGCGAGGATCAGAAGGTTGCGGCGTGTAAAGCTCATTGTTCGTTCCCCTGGTTGTTGCCCGGTCGGGCTTCAGCCCGCACGGGTTGTTGCCGTCCCGCTTTCTGGCGGAGCGTCATTTCATCGTCTCGACCATCCGGTCGAGCGCGGTCTCGATCTGCCCGGCATCGCGGCACACGCACATGCGCAGGAAGGCGTTGGCCGAGCTGCCGAACAGATAGCCCGGCGCCAGCCCGACATGCGCCTTTTCGAGAATGTCCGCGCAGACCTTTCGCGAGTCGTCCTGCCCTTCGAAGGCGAAGAAGGCATACATGCCGCCGCGCGGTTTTGAGGGCAGGATGATGCCGGGCAGTTGCGCCAGCTTGCCGTAGGCGAGGTCGAGGCCCGTCTTGATGCGCTCGCGGATCTCATGGACCAGCGGCTCGCCCTGGCGGATCGCGGCGTTGGCTGCGGCCTGAATCGGGCCGGCCGACCCGCTGTTGATATATTGCGTCATGGCGCCAAGCTGGTCGGCGACGCCGGAGGGGTGCGTCAGCCAGCCCAGCCGAAAACCGGTCATCGCCCAGGCCTTCGAAAAACTGTTGACGGCCAGCACCCGGTCGCCGTCCTCGGCCACTTGCAGAATCGACGGCGCCACCTCGCCGTCGAAATAAAGCCGCGCATAGACCTCGTCGGAAATGATCCAGATGCCGGTGCGGCGGCTGAACTCCAGCAGCGCCAGCATCTCCTCGCGGCTTGCCGTCCAGCCGGTGGGGTTGGACGGCGTCGACAGGAAGATGGCGCGGGTGCGCGCGTTGCACATGGCGAACAGTTTTTCGAGGTCGAGCCGCCAGTCGCCGTCGAAATCGAGATGGCAGGGCCGCGGCTCGCCGCCGATCAGGTGGATGGCGTTGTGGATGTTCGGCCATTGCGGCGCGACGTAGACGACGTTGGTGCCGACATCGACCAGCAGTTCCAGCGCGAAATACAGCGCCTGCATGCCGCTCGGCGTCACCGTGGTGCGCGAGATCGGGATATGCTGGCTGTGCAGGCGGCTCTGGTATTCCGACAGCGCCTCGATCAGCGGCTCGTAGCCGCGCATGTTGGGGATGTAGAAGGTCAGGCCGTCGTCGAACGCCTGCTTGGCGGCGTCGCGGATGAAGGCGGGCGTCACCATGTCGCCTTCGCCGTACCACAGCGCAATGACGTCGCCGATTTCGCGGGCGCGCATGGCGAGGTTGGCGATGGTTTCGGTGTGCAGGTCGCGCATCTGGGCGCGGATGCCGTCGAATGCGTAGCGCGCCTTGGCCACGGACGACGACTGAGGCGGCATGAAAGACAAGGACAAAACCCTTCAAACGTACGGGACGCGTGTCGCTTCCGTCGGATGAAGTTCTCACGCGGCTGACGCGACTGACCAGGGAATGCTTATCCGAAGTGCGGCGGTTTTCAAGATGAAAGTTTTAAGCTTAAAAAGATGAGAGCCGATTTTGGTTCTTCCAGGCCGGATTGCGTGCACGTGCAACCTAGTGCCCGGTGCCGGAGCGTCCGGACGACTTGCCAGGGACGGGCGCTTGCCGGACCTCATTGCGGGCGGATTCGCACCCCGCCGCGATGGCCGCCCCCAAAAACATCGCGTCGCTGGCGAGGATGAAGAAGCTCGCGCCCTTGGCCGCCCAGCGCGCGGCGTCCTCCGGCTTGCCGCAGAAGATGCCCGCGACCTTGCCGGCCGCCAGTGTCGCTTCGATGATCGTGCCGATCGCCTGGCCAAGCTTTTCGGCCCCCTCTGGACCGATCGCGCCGAGCGAGACGGAGAGGTCTCCCGGCCCGACGAACACCACGTCGACACCGTCCGTCGCGGCGATTTCGGTGGCGTTGGTTAGACCTTCCGCCGTCTCCACTTGCACGGCGACGAGGATTTCGGCATTGGCGCGGCCGAGATAGTCGAAGATGCGGTAGCCATAGCCGGCGGCGCGCACCGGCCCGACGCCGCGCTCGCCTTGCGGCGGATAACGCGACGCCTTGACCACGGCGTGCGCCTGCTCGGCCGTTGAAACGCGCGGCACCAGCACGCCGGCCGCGCCGCTGTCGAGCGCGGCGGCGATTTCCTCCGGCGCATGGCCCGGCACGCGCACCATCGCCGGCACCTTGTGGATGTCGGCGGCGCGCACGAGGTTTTCGACGCCGTCGCGTCCGATCTGCGCATGCTCCCAGTCGATGCAGACGAAATCCGGCCCCGCCTGCGCCACCACTTCCACTGCGACGGGGTGCGGGATCGCCGCAAACGTTCCGACCATGGAGGATTTGCCGAGGCATTTTTCGCGAAAGCCGGTCATCTCTCTTCCCCTCGGTCCATCTCGGGTGAGTGATAAGCCCAGACGCCTGCGCTGCGAAGCCGGCAGACGTTTCATGCTTGAAATATTTTCGCCAGCCCGTAGCGTGCCGCCTTGGAGGAGCAATTCCATGACAAAACCGCATCCGCTGAAAGGCCCCAACCGGCTGAAGCTCGGCGTCTTTTCCACCAATGCCGACGGCGGACTTGCCATCACTGACGTGCCGGAGCGCTGGACGGCGACGTGGCCGGACAACCTCACTGCCGCTGAGATCGCCGACCGCGCCGGGCTGGATTTTTTCCTGCCGATCGCCCGCTGGAAGGGTTTTGGCGGCAGGAACAGGGTGCGCGAGCATTCCTTCGAGACCTTCACCTGGGCGGCCGGGCTGGCGGCGGCGACCGAAAATATCGGCCTGTTCATGACCGTGCATGTGCCGCTGGTGCATCCGCTCTATGCCGCGAAGGCGCTGGCCACCGTCGACCACATCAGTCAAGGACGCGCGGGGCTGAACATCGTCTGCGGCTGGAACCCGAAGGAATTCGGCATGTTCGGCACGCCGCTGGTCGAGAAGGGATATGACCAGGCGGCCGAATGGATCGACATCGTCGAAAAGCTCTACGCTTCGGACGAACCGCTCGACTATGACGGGACCTATTACCATCTCAAGGACGCCGTCAGCCGCCCCGCCAGCCTGCAGGCGCCGCGCCCGGTGACGATGAACGCGGCCTTCGGCGGCCCGGGCCGCGATTTCGCCGCTGCCCATTGCGACTATCTCTTCACCACCTTTTCCGAACTGGCCGATGCGGGAAAACACGTCGCCGACATCAGCGAGCGCGCCGACAAGGTCGGCCGCGCGGTCGGCTGCTATACGGTGGCCCACGTCGTCTGCCGCGAGACAATGGAGGAAGCGCGCGCCTATTATGACCGCTACGCCGTTGTTATGGCCGATCACGCGGCAGTCGACGCCCACATGGCGGGCAAGAAGGAGTTTTCGCAGTCTCACGACACACATGCCTACGACCGCTACCGCCAGCGTTTCGCCGGCGGCGCGGGCAGCTATCCGCTGGTCGGCACGCCGGAAGGCATCGCCGAGGAGATGGTCGCCATAGCCGGGCAGGGCTTTGACGGCATCGCGCTGTCCTTCGTCAACTACACTCGGGAATTGCCCTATTTCTGCGACCGCGTCCTGCCGCTGCTGAGGAAGGCGGGGTATCGCGGATAACCCTCCCCCTTGAGAAGAGGGTCGCGGAGGAAACCGAGCGGTACGCGAGGTCTTTCGACACGGGGTGGTTCAGTGATGAAGCGCTACGTCCTGAAGCGACCCCATCCCGTCGCCAGCTCGTCGCTTCGCTCCGAGCGCTCGCCGACCCTCCCTTCAAGGGCGAGGGTTACGGCGCCGGGCTCGCCAGCGGCTTGTCCGCCTCCACCACATAGGTCGCCAGCGCCTTGGCCGGTCTGTCACCAACCGCCTTCACGTCATGCGCGGCGCCGGCCGGGATCTGGTAGGAATCGCCGGCCTTCAGCGTCTGGTCGGGTTGGCCGTCGACCGACATCAGCACCTCGCCTTCCAATATGTATCCGGTCTCAATGCCGGGATGCGTATGCCGCCCGGCCGCACCCCCGGGCGGGATCTCGGCGGTGCCCATCATCACCGTGTAGCCCTCCGGATAGGCGATCTTCTGCAATGGCGTGCGCTTGATGCCGACGGGCGCGTCCTGTGCAGCCGAAACCACGGTCAACATGGCGAGCGAGACAGCGATGAGAGCAAGTCTCAGCATTGCGATTTCCTCCTCGGAAAGTGGCGTTGGCAGGCCAGTGTATGATCGTACGCCCGAGCACTAAGGCGCCGGGGTTGACAGCGGCTTGCCTCGTTCAATGACGTAGGTCGTAACGATCCTGGCCGCTTTGTCGCCCACGGCTTTCACATGGTGAACCGTGCCTGCCGATATCGTGTAGGACTCGCCGGCCTTCAGGACCATGTGCGCCTGGCCGGCGATGGAGATCGTCACCTCACCCTCGAGGACATAGCCCGTTTCAAGGCCGGGATGCGAGTTGGGGCTGGATTGCGCACCCGGTGGAACTTCGGTCACGCCGAGCAATGTCTCGTATCCAGCCGGAAAGTCCGCAGATTGCAGGGGTATGCGCTTGATGCCGGCCGGCGCGTCCTGGGCAAGCGCGGCTGCCGGCAGCAGCGCCAGCGACAATGCGGTCAAAAGTATTCTCAGCATGTGTGTCCTCCTCCGTGATGATGTCGGAAACCGTTTCCTGTTTCGGCCGCGCGACTTCTGAACTGCCTCGCCGTTCTGCCGAAAGAAAGTAAAAATCGTCCCCTGCGATTCCCTTGCAATTGCCTTGGTGCCTTCGCAGGGGTTCACCTCGGCCGATGGCGGTGTGTCGCGGCATTGCGCGCCGCCTGCTCGTAGATGCCGGTCATAGTGTCCAGCGTCCGCGCCGCGTCCTGAAGACGCTCCGCGAGGTCTGGCAGGCGCGTCACCGGGTCGATCAGCAGGTCGGCGCGTACGTCGGCATAGCGGTCGCACACGTCGCGGCCGAACTCGGTGGTTTCGTAGGTGACGCCGGAACGGCCGCTGCCGCTGCGCACCACCAGCCCGCCCTTGATCAGTTTGCGCAGGCTGTACTGGATGTTGGGAACGTCCTGGCGGTTGGCCATATGGGCGAGGTCGCGCACGCTTTTCGGCCGGTCGTTCATGCGGATCATGTGCAGCAGCGCGTTTTCCGGCCCGCTGGCGGCAAAATCGGCCACCGAGGCGAGGCATTCCGCCTGCCAGTGGCCGAACGCCTCGAAGCAGCGGATCAGCGCGTATTCGATTTCCGCGACATCCATCTCCTGCGGCGTGCGGGCGAGATGCCACGACCGGTCGAGCATTTTCTTCGGCTGATCGGCGGGCGTGGCGCGGCGGGTCATCAAGGTCTCCTCCGGGCGGAAGATGCCTCAGCCTTGACCTTGCGTCCACTTTGAAAATCAAATAGACTTTCTATCATAAAATTAAACATAAAAATGGGGTTTTGAGATGGAGGAGAATGCGATGCCACGTAACCGAATGTTCGACCGCGACCAGTTCCTGCTCGGCACCTTCGCGTCCAACTGCTCGGGCGGCATGACAGTGACCAAGCTTCCGGAGCGCTGGAAAAGCACCTGGGACAACAATCTGAAGCTGGCAAAGCTGCTCGACGCCGCCGGCATCGACTTCATGCTGCCGATCGCCCGCTGGATCGGCTACGGCGGCGAGACCAATTTCCACGGCAATGTGCTGGAAACCATCACCTGGGCCGCCGGCCTGCTGGCGCATACGCAGGACATCACGGTGTTCGCCACCACGCATACCGCCGCCAACCACCCGGTGGTCGTGGCAAAACAGCTTGCCACCATCGACCAAATCAGCGGCGGCCGCATCGGCCTCAACATTGTCGCCGGCTGGAACAAGCCCGAATACGAGGCGCTCGGCCTCACGCTCCCCGACGACCACGAGACCCGCTACGGTTATGCCCAGGAATGGTTCGACATCGTCGAGGCGCTGTGGAGCCGGACCGAAGCCTTCGACTGGGATGGAAAAATCTTCAAGCTGAAGAACGTGCTCGGCGACCCGCGCCCGTCAACGCCGCTGCCGATCCTCAATGCCGCGGGCTCCGAACAGGGCCGCGAATTCGCGGTGCGCAACGCCGATTTCCTGTTCACTCCGGCCATCGACCTGTCGCGCTCGAAGGACGAGATTGCGGCACTTAAGCAGCAGGGCAGGGAGGCCGGCCGCGACATAGACGTCCTGACCTTCTGCCATGTCGTCTGCCGCCCGACCGAGAAGGAAGCCAAGGACTATCTCCAGCATTTCGGCCAGACCAATGCCGACTGGCAGGCGGTGGACAATCTGGTGCGCCTGCAATTCGCCCACGCCCAGTCCTTCCCGCACGACCTGCTGGCGCTGATCCGCGACCGCATGGCGGCCGGCCATGGCGGTTTTCCGCTCACCGGCACGCCGGAGCAGGTGGCCGAAGGCATCGCCTCGCTGCATCAGGCGGGATTCAAGGGTACGACGCTGTCCTTCGTCGACTATGTCGAGGAGTTCCCGTATTTCCGCGATCACGTCCTGCCGCTGCTTGAACAGCGCGGCATCCGCGTCGCACAAAAGGCGTCGGCGGTCGCTGCCTAGAAGGAAGGGATCCCGGGGACAGTTTACTTATTTTCGCGGAAAGACGAGGCGTTTCAAGGCTCGCGCGGGCGGAAATAAGTAAACTGTCCCCAGCACTTAACCCATCACTTACGGTGCCGCCAGCGTCTCCGACACGATCCGCCATTCGCCGTCGCTCAGCACCAGCCCGAGCGAGACCCGCGACTTGCCGGCGATGCGGGCGCCGCCGCCGATCGGCTCATAATCGTAGCCCATCGAGAACACCGCGTCGGCGCGGTTCTCGCCGCGCGGCGTGACCTTCAGGCTGCCGGGATCGAGCGTCAGCGACCAAGATTTGAACTGTGCGAACCAGTCGCTCTTGGCCTTGACGATCGCCTCGATGTCCATAGGCGCACTGAGCAGCGTGACCTTGTCGGCATAGATCTGCCGCGCCGCCTCGGCGATCTTGCCGGGTTGCGGCGAGAGGTAGCCGTCGGTCAGCATGCGCTCGATCGCGGCGTCGTCGCCGACCGAGCGTTCGAGCGCGGCCACCTGGGTATTCTGCTGCGGCGCGCTCGCAACGGGCTTCTGTGCGGCGGCTGGCCCGCCGGCCGGCACGAATTCGAAGCGCTCCAGCAGCGAGCCTTGTTCGTACGGGCGCTGGAATTCGCGGGTAGCGGCGAGCACGTCGCGGCGCACCGCGATCATCATGTCGTTGATGCTCTGGCCGGGCTCGTCGATGTGGCGCAGCAGCGCTTCCGCGAAAGGCGAGTTGCGGCCCGTGCCGTCCATGGCGACGGCGCCCGGCGCGGTCGAGAAGGCGATGAAGGAGCCGCGCGTCGTGTCGAACTGCGCGAGGCCGGGCAGGGCGGTGGCCGAGCGCGTCGTCGCCTTGGCGCTCAGGCTGCGCGCGAACGGATTGTTGCGGCAGGCGTCGAGGAACACCAGGCTGGTCCTGGCCTGCTGCTCCATGATGTCGAGCACCTCGTCGATCGGCACGGCTTCCAGTCTCAGCTTGACCGGTACGTCGAGTTGTGCATCGACCGGCACGATGAAGTTGCGGCCGTCGACCTGCAGCCCATGGCCGGCGTAGAAGAACAGGCCTGTGTCGGCGCCTTGCAGCGCGTCGGAGAAGTCGCCGATCTTGCGCTCAAGGTCGCGCTTGCCGAGATCGTGCCCCTCGACCACTTCGAAGCCGACCTCGCGCAGTTTCGCGGCGATGTCCGCGGCGTCGTTCACGGGATTGGCGAGCGTGCCCGCATTCTCGTAGGTGCCGTTGCCGATGACCAGCGCCACGCGCCGCCCCGGCTGCGCGGAAGCGCCCAGCAGCATCAATCCCGCAAACATCAGCGCCAGGACGGCGAGCCTTTTCATGACGCCACTATAGCGCCCGAAAATCCCGGCTTGCCAAGGGATTCCAGCAGCTTTGCCCGCATATGGTGAAGCTGGCGCGAGCAGCATCCCGCCCCCGCCGCTTGGCAGAAAACTACTTCGCCAGTTCGCCCTTGACCTTGTCGACCTCCTCGGCGCTCATCTCGCCGACGGTGGTCACCTGGCCGTCCTTGATCCGCCACAGGCGGAACGGGCCGGTAATGTCGCCATACTGGTCGAAGGTGACCGGGCCGATGACGCCCTCGTATTTGATCGGCTTGCCTTCCTTGATCAGCCCGAGCGCCTTGGCGAACTCGTCCTTGCCTGCATGGATCGGCTCGCCGCCGGCCGCCGTGACTTCCGGGATTGCCGCCTTGATCGCAGCAGCGTCGCCCTTGCCGGCCTTTGCGATGGCGAGCGCCACGATGGCGCCGGCGTCATAGGAGCGGTCGGCGGCGGGTGCGTCCGGCTTGATGCCGCCCGAGAAGGCTTCGTAGCCGCCGTAGAAGTAGTCGGTGGAGGCGGTCTTGGCGGTGCCCGACGAGGTGCCGAAGGCGTCGTTGAGATACTGCGCGCCGACCGCGTCGATGAACTCGGACGAGTTCATGCCGTCGTTGAGCAGGAATTTCGCCGGGCCGCCGCCGGAGATCCAGGCGCGCGCGATGGTCGCGCCGTCGACCGGATAGCTGACGAGGTAGAGTGCCTCGGGCTCGCCCGCCATGGCGGCACTGGCTTCCGACGAATAGCTGGCCTGCTTCTCGTTGTAGGGCGTGGTCGAGGTGATGGTGCCACCGAGTTTGGTGAAGGCCGCCGAAAACTCCTTCATCATGTTGACGCCGAAATCGTTGTTGACATGGATGATGGCGAGTTTCTTCAGGCCTTGGTCGATTGCGTATTTCGCCGCCGCTGTGCCTTGCAGCGCGTCCGAGGTGATGGTGCGGAAGAACACGCCGTTGGTCTTGCCGTCGCGGGCAAGCTGCGTGAGCGTCGGCGAGGACGAGGCGGGCGACACCTGCACCACGCCGGCCGGCGCCGTCACCGAGGTCAGGATCGGGATCGACACCGACGAGATGATGCCGCCGATGACCACCGGCACCTTCTTGATGTTGACCAGTTGCGTGGCCTGGTCGACGGCGACGTTGCCCTGGCTCTGGCTGTCGCGCGTATCGGTCACAAGCTTGCAACCGCCGACCCCGCCGGCGTCGTTGAAGTCGCGAAAAGCCATCTCGACCGACTTCGCGCCGGCCTGGCCGTAGGCGCCGGCCGGGCCGGTCAGCTCCATGACGACGCCGACGGTGATGTCGCAGTCGGCGGCCATGGCCGGCAGTGTGGAGACGCCGGCGAGCAGCGCGGTGGTGAGCAGCAGTTTTTTCATGTTGTATTCCCCTTCTGGTTCTGGCCGACTCCCGGCGGCCGTTGGTTCATTTGCAGGCAAAAGTCGGTTCGGGCCACCCGGCGCGGGCGTCAGGCGGCTCCCTTGTTCAGATTGTATTTCATTATCGAGCCGTGGCGGCCGTGGCGGTCGCGCTCCAGCGTGTAGACATCGCCCTCGAGTTCCCTGGCCTGCGCCAGTACGGCGGCGATCTCCGCATTGTCCCGCTCTGTCAGCGCGACATCGGAAATGGCGAGGTTGGAATCCAGATGGTCGCGCGTCCGCGCCCCGACGATAACGCCGGCCACCGCCGGTTTTGTCAGCATCGCCGCACTTGCGACGGTGGCGATGTCGACGCCGTGCCGGTCGGCGATGCCGCGTAGCGTCTTCAGCAGTGCCTGGAAAAAATCCCAGCCGCCGATTTCGCCGATGATCAGTTTGTATTTGACCAGCGAGCGGTTCTCGAGCGCTTCCCCTGGTTCAGGTGTGCCCAGCCATCGATCGCCCAAAAAACCGCCAGCCACCGTGCCGTAGCAAAGCAGCGACACGCCGTGCTCCATCGCGGCGGCGGCCATGCGTTTGGCCGGGCGGCTGTCGAGCAGCGAATACTGCACCTGCATGGAGGTCAGCGGCACGCCGGCATCGATCATCGCCAGCATGCGGCCGGTGTCGAAATTGGTGGCGCTGACCTTGTGGATCTTGCCGGCCTTCCGCAGCTCTTCCAGCCACACCGCCGTTTCCAGCCAGCGGTCCGCCGCATAGTCCCACCAGTGGAACTGCACGAGATCGAGCCGTTCCATCTTCAGCCGCCTGAGCGACTGGTCGATCAGGCTTTCCACCTGGCTTTTGTTTATGCGCGGCAGGATTTCGAGGTCGGGCACGAATTTGGTGTGCACCTTGATGCGGTCCAGCGCCTCCTGTCCGCGCAACTCGCGGTAGCGAAGGCGGAAGCGGCCGATCAGGTCTTCGACGCCGGTATAGATATCGGCGCAGTCGAAGGTGGTAATGCCGGCGTCGGCGAAGGCGATCAGGTCGGCGACGGGATCGTCGCTGCGCACGGCGCCGTGGCCCGACGCCATCTGCCACCCGCCGCGGATGACCCGCGAGATCTCGTAGTCCGGCGCGAGTTTTATCCGTTGCATGGTCGTCGCCTCATTCGTCATCGAGCGGCACGGCCGTCGTCTCGGCATGGCTGAAGCGGCGCAGCCCGAGCCGCGTGATTTTGAGCCGCGAGCCGCAATGCGGGTCCGGGCAGGCGATCTCGGCGTCCGTGGTCATCCAGTCGTTCTTGTGCGTCGGCCGCTGCTTGGCGGCCAGCAGCGGCAGCACCGACGACAGCGAATAGATCGAAATCCCCTGGCCGGGCGGCAGGTGCAGCATCTCGCCGCGAAGTTCGAAATGATCGCCGACCTTGGCCCCGCAATAGATTTTCGCGCCTTCGTCGGCCACGACTTCGACTCGCAGATCGAACAGGTCGAAGGAATCGTCGCGCTCAGCCATAGGCGATGCTCCTCTCTTCCGTGTCGTCGGCATCGAGGCGGCTGCGCACCAGGTTGAACGACCGGGTGATGTCGTCGGTCAGTGCCCTGACCGCGGCGACCTCATCGCCGCGCTCCAGCGCCTCGATCAGTGCCCAGTGATAGTGCGTGGCCGAAATATCGCGATGCTCGTCATGGATCTGCGCGGCGGCGCGCACATAGGGTCCGGATTGCAGCCACAGGCTCTCGACGATCGGGATCAGCACGGCCGATCCGGCTGCCCGATAGATGTAGAAATGAAAATCGTGGTTGAGCTCCGACGTGTGATGCGCCTTGTCGTCATCCTCCCTGCGGAAGGCCGCCTCGCAATCCTCGGTCAGTTGGCGCAGGCGCGAAAAGTCGTCGCGCGTCAGCCGGGGCAGGGCGAGTGCCGTCACCTGGCCCTCGATCAGCCGGCGGGCGCGGGCGAGGTCGTCGAGCCTTTCGCGGGTGACCAGAGGCACGCGCACCGAGCGGTTGGGCAACGCCTCCAGCGCCTGCTCCGAGACCAGCCGCCCCAGCGCCTCGCGCACCGGCATGGTGCTGGTCTGCAGGGTTTCCGCAAGATCCTGGATGCGCAGCATGTCGCCGGCGTCGAACATGCCGTGGATCAGCGAACGGCGAAGCTCCGAATAGACGCGGTCATGTAGCGTCTCGCGTCCGACGGGAGAGAGAGGGCCACGCCGGCTCATCGCGCCGCCACGCGGTTGAGATCGTGCCAGTCTTCCCGATCGCGCATGGGTCGCCACCGTTCGAGGCAAGGAGAGCAGAAAGCGTCAACTGCGAATTTTCTAGTTGCAATATTCGATGATGTAAAGTTTGATCAAACATCATCGATCAAAATTTCTCGGTCACCGGATGTCATCCGCAGGCGCCCAAAACGGTTCGACGAATGCCGGCGAGCGCCCCCCACTGATCGAGGCGCGCGGCTTGGTGAAACAGTTCGGCGGTCTGCGGGCTGTCGACGATATGTCGATCTCCCTCCGGTGTGGCGAGATGCTCGGCCTCATCGGTCCGAACGGCGCCGGCAAGACGACCTTGTTCAATCTGCTCGCCGGCAGCCTGAAGCCAACCGCCGGCACCATCGTCGTCGGTGGAGAGGACCTGTCGCGGCGCGGTCCCGAACGGCGCATCGAACGCGGCGTCGGCCGCACCTTCCAGATCCCGAAACCCTTTGCCGAAATGACGGTGCTGGAAAACGTCCTGGCGGGCGGCCAGCGCCAGGCCGGCGAGAGCATTTTCATGAATTTTCTGCGCCCGAGCCGCGTGGCGCAAGAGGAGAGGGCGGCGGTCGACAAGGCGCGTTCGCTGCTCGATTTCGTGACGCTGTCGCATCTGGAAGGCGAGCCGGCGCGTGTGCTCTCGGGCGGTCAGCGAAAGCTGCTCGAGTTGGCGCGCATCCTGATGGCCGACCCTGAGGCGATCCTGCTCGACGAGCCGGCGGCGGGCGTCAACCCAACGCTGCTGGAACTGATCATCGACCGCGTGCTGGAGCTCAACGCGCGCGGGAAATCGATCCTGCTGATCGAGCACAATATGGAGATGGTGGCGCGGCTCTGCGGCCGCGTCGTGGTCATGGCGGCAGGCCGCCATCTGACCGAGGGGGCGCCCGAGGACGTGTCGCGCGATCCGGCGGTGGTGGATGCCTATCTCGGCGGGGCAGCGGCATGAACAAGGCTCCTTACGGGCTTATCGGGCAAATTCTGCTGCCAGACGCGGAAAACTTGATCGAGATTACCCCCACCCCTAGCCCCTCCCCACAAGGGGGAGGGGAACCCGGCGGCGTTTACGTTCAATGCCAACCCTTGACGGTATCGCTCGGCATAGCGGCCGCAGAGTTCCCCTCCCCCTTGTGGGGAGGGGCTAGGGGTGGGGGTCTTCCGCGTTCGGCTACGACGGTTGCGCTTGATAACATCGATCCATGCCAGGAACTGCCGGGATGACGGTCGCGGCCTCGATCGCCCTGTCCACGCAAAACCTTGTCGCCGGATACGAACGCGACCTCCCGATCGTGCGCGGCGTCGATTTTTCGGTCGCGACCGGTGAGTTGGTCGTGGTTCTAGGCCCCAACGGCGCCGGCAAGTCGACCTTCGTCAAGGCCATCGCCGGACTGGTGCCGATCCATTCCGGAACCGCGCTGCTCGTCGGCAACGACATCACCCACGTCCCGGCGCATGAGAAGATACGCCACGGCCTGGCCTTCGTGCCGCAGACCGAAAACATCTTTTCGACGCTGACCATCGAGGACAATCTGCGGCTGGCTGCGGATATCTTGCCCAAGGAAAGGCGCGCCCGCCGTATCGCCGACCTCTATGCGACGTTCCCGGACCTTGCAGCGCGGCCGTCGCTGCGGGCGGGGCAGCTTTCCGGAGGCCAGCGCCAGATGCTGGCGGTCGCCCGCGCGCTGATCGTCGAGCCGTCCGTGCTGATCCTCGACGAGCCGTCGGCCGGTCTGTCGCCAAAGATCGTCGCCGAGGTGTTTTCGCGGCTGAAGGCGATCAACCGCGCCGGCGTCACTGTCGTCCTGGTCGAGCAGAACGTGAAGGCCGCGCTCGCCATCGCCGACCGCGCCGTGATTCTGGTCGAGGGCCTCGTGCGCCACGAAGGTCCGGCGGCGACGTTGGCCGACGATCCGATCGTCGCCGAGCTTTATCTCGGCGCGCGCCACGAGCGGAGGGCGTCGTGAATCCGCAGGCGATCATGGACGGCCTCATCACCGGCTCGATGATCGGGCTCGGCGCGGTCGGCGTGACGCTGACTTATTCGATCCTGCGCTTCGCCAATTTCGCGCATGGCGAGTTCATCGCCTGGGGCGCCTATTTTGCGCTTGCCGTCGCAGGTCTGCTCGGCGCGATTTCCGGCGGGTTCCTGGCGCCGATCGGTCCGTTCTCCTTCGGCTGGGCTCTGCCAATCGGCCTGCTCGCCGCCGTGGCGTTCACCGGCGGCCTCGCGCTGGTGGTCGACGCGCTGCTGTTCGGCCGGCTGCGGAGCCAGCGCAGCACCGTCATCATCATGGTCATGGCGAGTTTTGGCGCGGCGCTGACGTTGCGCAGCCTGCTCGAATTCATCTTCACGTCGAAACCCGCCTATTACACCAAGGCCTTGCAGATCGCGCTGCCGCTCGGCGGCGGCATCCGCGCCACGCCCGACCAGCTCCTGTCGCTTGCCGTCGCGGCGGTCCTTGTCGTCGCCATCCACCTGCTCCTGACCCGCACCGCCATCGGCCGCTCGATGCGCGCCGTCAGCGAGAATCCGGCGCTGGCGGGCGTCGTCGGCATCGAGGTACGAAAGGTGATCCGCGTCGTCTGGCTGCTCGGCGCTGGGCTGGCGGCCGTCGCCGGCGTCATAGCTGGCCTGCTCGTCCAGGTCCGCCCGCAGATGGGGCTCGACCTCCTGCTGCCGCTGTTCGCCGCCGCCATCCTCGGCGGCATCGGCAGCGTGCCCGGCGCCATGCTCGCCGGGCTGATCGTAGGCCTGTCCGAAGCCTTTGCCGTGCAACTGATCGGCGCCGAATGGCGCGCGGCAATCGCCTTCGTCATCCTGGTCCTCGTCCTGCTTTTGCGCCCGCAAGGTATCTTCGGGAGGCCGGAATGAGCGTCGAACTGATCGCCTACGCGGCCTTCTTCCTGACCATGGCGCTGACCTACGCCATCATGTGCCTGGGGCTGAACGTGCAGTGGGGCCAGACCGGTCTCTTCAATGTCGGCGTCGCCGGCTTCGTGGCGATCGGCGCCTACGTCTCGGCGCTGCTGACCACGCCCGACACGCCGGAACGCTTCGGCGGCTTCGACCTGCCGATCGCCGTCGGCTGGCTGAGTGCCGCACTCGCCGCCGGGCTGGTCTCGTTTCTGATCGGCGCGCTGACCATCCGCCTGCGCGCCGACTATCTCGCCATCGCCACCTTCGGCGTCGCCGTCACCGTGCAGCTTGTCGCGCTCAACCTCGAGCCGCTGACCGGAGGACCGTTCGGTATCGGCTTCATCCCACGTCCGTTCGCCGAGCTCGCCGGCAATCCGCTTGCCTTCAGCCTGTCGAATCTCGCCCTGCTGGTGGCGGTCGTCGCAGCGCTTTATCTGGCGCTCGAACGCCTGGTGCGCAGCCCATGGGGCCGCGTGCTGCGCGCCATCCGCGAGGACGAGGCGGCAGCCCGCGCGCTGGGCAAGAACGCCACGAAATTCCGGCTCCAGGCCTTTGCCATAGGCGGCGGCATCATGGGACTGGCGGGAGCGGCCCAGGCGCATTTCATCGGCTTCATCGCCCCGGAAAACTACGTGCCGATGCTGACCTTCCAGGTCTGGGCGATGCTGATCGTCGGCGGCTCCGGCAACAACCGCGGCGCCATCCTCGGCGCGGTGCTCGTCTGGGGGCTCTGGGCGGGCTCGGCCGGTGCCATGGCAGGCCTGTTCCCGCCGGGCGAGCAGGCGCGCGCCGCCGCCCTGCAGATCGTGATGATCGGCGTGGGACTTTGCGCCGTCCTACTGCTTCGCCCGCGCGGCATTCTCGGCGAGGAACGGGTCGTCTCGCGCCATCTCGGCCGGTTGTCGCCGCTCCGCCGCGCCGCTCCGAAACCAACCGACAAGGAGACGTCCCGTGCCGGCAATCCCTGACCGCATCGCGCTTGGCGAAAACCTTTCCATCAGCCGCCTCGTCTGCGGCCTCTGGCAGGTCGCCGACCTCGAAAAGGGCGGCAGACTGCTCGATCCCGGGCAGGGCGCCGACGCGCTCCAGGCCTATGCGCAGGCCGGCTTCGACACATTCGACATGGCCGACCACTACGGCAGCGCCGAGCTGATCACCGGCCGGCTGCTCGCCCGCTATCCGCACGGCCAAAGGCCGATCGCCTTCACCAAATGGTGCCCGGAACCCGGCCCGATGACCGCCGACATCGTCCGCAAGGGGGTCCAGGAGCGGCTCGACAGGCTCGGTGTGAAAAAAGTCGACCTGCTGCAGTTCCACTGGTGGACGTTCGAGCATCCGGCCTGGCTGGATGCGCTGCACGAGATGACGCGGCTGAAGGAGGAGGGGCTGATCGGCGCCATCGGCGTCACCAATTTCGACGCTGCGCATCTGGCGCTGGCGCTGGCCGACGGCGTGCCGGTCGCCACCAATCAGGTGTCTTTCTCGCTGGTCGACCGCCGCGCCGCCGGCGCGCTCTCCGACCTGTGCCGCGCGAAAGGCGTCAGACTGCTGGCTTACGGAACGCTATGTGGCGGCTTCCTTGCCGACAAATGGCTCGGCCAAGCGGAACCAACTTCCATCGCCGACTGGAGCCGCTCGAAATACAAACGCTTCATCGACGCCGCCGGCGGCTGGGACGCCTTTCAGGGAATTTTGCGCGCCGCTTCGGCGATTGCCGAAAAGCATGGCGTTTCGGTCTCCAACGTCGCCACCCGCTGGGTTCTCGAGCACGACGCCGTCGCCGCCGCGATCGTCGGCGCCCGTCTCGGCGAAAGCGAACATCGCGCCGACAATCTCAAACTGTTCGGTTTTTCCCTCGACGCCGAGGATCGGGCGCTGCTCGAAACCGCCTTCGCCACCACGAAATCCATTCCCGGCGACTGTGGCGACGAGTATCGTAAGCCGCCCTACCTCACCGCCTCGGGCGATCTGAGCCACCACCTCGACGCCATCCCGTCGATCTATACGGCGGAGCCTGTACCCGGCCGCCCCGGCCGCAGCCGGGTCTCGTCGGGAAGCGTCTGGGAACCCATCGCCGGCTATAGCCGCGCCGTCCGCGTCAAGGACACCATCCGCGTGTCGGGCACCACCGCTACCCACGCCGCCGACCGCTGTGTTGCGCCGGGGGACGCCGGGGCGCAGACCACCTACATTCTGGACAAGATCGCCGCTTCAATCTCGGCGCTTGGCGGAAAAATGGAAGACGTCGTGCGCACCCGCATCTATCTGCGCGACGCCTCGCAATGGGAGCCGGTGTCCCGCGCCCATGGCCGCGTCTTCGGCGACATCAAGCCCGCCAACACATTGATCCAGGCCGGCGGATTGGTCGGCGACTACGAGGTCGAGATAGAAGCGGAAGCCGTGGTGGATTGAGCTTCCGTTGCAAGGCTCGAAATCGCCGGCCGGATTGCACCGGCGATCGGATCATCCTCAGTCCGGTACCACGGCAATTGCCTGGATCTCGATCTTGGCGCGGTCCTCGACCAGCGCCACCACCTGCACGGCGGCCATCGCCGGAAAATTGCGACCGATCACCTCCCGGTAGGCCTGGCCTATCCCTTTGAGATTGCCGAGATATTCGGCCTTGTCCGTGAAATACCAGGTCATCGTGGTGATATGCTCCGGCCCGGCGCCCGCCTCTTTCAGCACCGCCACCACGTTCTCCAGCGTCTGGCGCACCTGGCCGGCGAAATCGTCGGTCTCCCACTGGCACTGGCCGTTCCAGCCGACCTGGCCGGCGACGAAAACCTGCCGCCCTCGCGCAGAGACGCCGTTCGCGTAGCCCACCGGCTTCGCCCAGCCTTCCGGCTGCAGGATTGTGTGCATTTCGTCTCCCTATCGCCTTGAATTCTTCTTCTGCATCGATCGATCTAAAGTTCGGTTCTTACTTTCCACAGTTCCGGAAACAGCACGACATCCAGCATCCGGCGCAGATAGGACACGCCCGCCGTGCCGCCGGTACCGCGCTTCAGGCCGATGATGCGCTCCACCGTGGTGACGTGGTTAAAGCGCCAGCGGCGGAAATAATCCTCGAAGTCGACCAGCTTTTCGGCCAGTTCGTAGAGCAGCCAATGCTCTTGCGGCGCGGCGTAGACCGCCTTCCACGCCGCCAGAACCTTGTCGTTTTCGGCGCGCGTCTCGCGCCACTCGGTGCGGCTCGCATCCTCGCCGATGTCAAAACCGTTGCGGGCAAGCAGCAGCAGTGCCTCGTCGTAGAGGCTGGGGGCAGAAAGTATCTCCTCCAGCGTCGCGACCAGGTTCTCGCGGTGCGCATGCGGGCCGAGCATGGCAAGGTTGCGGTTGCCGGCCAGGAATTCGATCGCCCGGTATTGCCACGACTGGAAGCCGGAGGATTGGCCGAGCGAGCCGCGGAACTCCGTGTATTCGCTGGGCGTCATGGTACGCAGCACGTCCCAGGCGCTGTTCAACTGTTCGAAGATGCGGGCGACGCGCGTCAGCATCTTGAACGCCGGCTGCAACTCGTCGTCATGGATCGCCCGGATCGCCGAGCGGATTTCGTGGATGGCGAGCTTCATCCACAGTTCGGAGGTCTGGTGCTGAATGATGAACAGCAACTCGTCATGCGCCTTGGACAGCGGCTCCTGCGCGTCCAGAACGCGGTCGAGCCGCAGATAGTCGCTGTAGGACATGCGCCCCTGGAACGACATTTCGGCGCCCTCGCGCGCCGGATCGTAAGGTTTTGCGCTCACGTCACCGCCGCCTTGCGCAGATGGTCCGGCCGGTCCCACAACCGGTTCACCATGATGTCTTCCAGGATTTCGGCAGCCCGCACCACCTCGTCGCGCCCGAGATACAGCGGCGTCACGCCGAAGCGGATCGCATCAGGCGCGCGAAAATCCCCGATGACGCCGCGCGCAATCAGCGCCTGCATGATCGCGTAGCCCTGTGGATGCCGGAACGACACCTGGCTGCCGCGCTTTTGCCCGTCGCGCGGCGAAGCGAGCACGAGGTCGGGGCACCGCGCCTCCACCTCGGCAATGAACAGGTCGATCAGCTCGATCGATCTTTTCCGCACGTCCTGTATGGACACGCCGTCCCAGGTGTCGAGTGCTGCCTCCAGCGCCGTCAGCGCGATCACCGGCGGCGTGCCGCAGCGCATGCGCTCGATGCCGGGCGCGGGTGCGTAATCAAGGTCGAAGGCGAACGGCGCGGCGTGGCCCATCCAGCCCGACAAGGCAGGGCGGACGGCCTCGGCATGTTTCGACGCGACATAGATGAAGGCTGGCGCGCCCGGCCCGCCGTTCAGATATTTGTAGGTGCAGCCCACCGCGAAATCGGCTTGCGCCGCGGTCAGGTCGACGGGCAGGGCGCCGGCCGAATGGGCGAGGTCCCAGATGGTGATGACACCGGCCGCATGCGCTTTTTCGGTCAGCGCCTTCATGTCGTGCAGCCGCCCGGTTCGGTAGTCGACCTCGGTGAGCATCAGCACGGCAACGCTCTCGTCGATCGCCGCTTCGACCTCTTCCGGCTCGACCACCTTCAGCACATGATCCTTGCCGAGCGAACCGATCAGCCCCTGCGCCATGTAGAGGTCGGACGGAAAATTGCCGCTGTCCGACAGCACGACTTTTCGTTTCGGATTGAGCTCGAGCGCGGAGGCCAGTGCCTGATAGACTTTGATCGACAGCGTGTCGCCCATGACGACCGTGCCTTCCGGAGCGCCGATCAGTTTGCCGATGCGGTCGCCGACCTTGCGAGGCTGCACGTACCAGCCGGCGGAATTCCAGCCCTTGATCAGTTGCCCGCCCCATTCGTCGGCCAGCATTTTCGCGACGCGCTCCTTCGCGGCGATCGGCAGCGGCCCGAGCGAATTGCCGTCCATGTAGACGACGCCGTCCGGCAGATGGAACAGCGCGCGGGTTTTGGCGAAGTCGGTCATCGGCGGGCAGCCCGGGGACAGTTTACTTTTTTCGGCCCGCGCGACTTCTGAACCGCTGCGGCTTTTCTGCCGAAAGAAAGTAAACTGTCCCCTGCGTGTACACTGGCGACCATCATCCCTCCTCCCTCAACCGGAACCGCTGGATCTTCCCGGTCTGCGTCTTCGGCAGGACATCGACGAACTTCACCGAGCGCGGATATTTGTAAGGCGCGATCGTCGCCTTCACATGATCCTGCAGGATTTTGCGCGTCAGTTCGTCGCCGGAAACGCCCTCGGCCAGCACGACATGTGCCTCGACGATCTGGCCACGGTCGACATCGGCGACGCCGATCACCGCGCATTCCCTGACATGGATATGCGCCAGCAGCGCTGCCTCCACTTCCGGCCCGGCGATGTTGTAGCCGGACGAGATGATCATGTCGTCCGAGCGCGCCGCGAAGTGGAAGTAGCCGTCCTCATCCTGGATGAAGGAATCGCCGGTCAGGTTCCAGCCGCCGCGCACGTATTTGCGCTGGCGGTCGTCGGCCATGTAGCGGCAGCCGGTCGGCCCGCGCACCGCCAGCCGCCCGACTTCGCCGCGCGGTAGTTCGTTCATCTCCTCGTCGACGATTTTTGCCTCGTAGCCGCTCACCGGCCGGCCCGTGCTGGCGGGAGCGGCGTCGGCAAACCGGTTGGAGATGAAGATATGCAGCATCTCGGTGGCGCCAATGCCGTCGAGGATCGGTTTTCCCGTCTTTTTCGTCCAGTCCTCGAACACCGGCGCCGGCAGTGTCTCGCCGGCCGACACCGCGACGCGCAGCGACGACAGGTCGGCGCCCTGGTCCATGGCGGCGAGCATCGCCCGGTAGGCGGTCGGCGCGGTGAAAGAAACCGTCGCCCGGTACTTTTCGATGATCTCGATCATGTTCGGCGGCGAGGCGTTTTCAAGCAGCGTTGCCGCCGCGCCGAAGCGCAACGGGAAGATCGCCAGGCCGCCGAGGCCGAAGGTGAAGGCCAGCGGCGGCGAGCCGACGAACACGTCGTCGGACGTCACCTCCAGAACCTCCTTCGCATAGCCGTCGGCGATGATCAGCAGGTCGCGGTGGAAATGCATGGTCGCCTTCGGCACGCCGGTCGTGCCGGAGGTGAAGCCGAGCAGCGCCACATCGTCCCGTCCGGTCCGCACCGCCTCGTAGCGAACCGGCTTGTCCAGCGCCACGCGGTCGAGTTCGGCGTCGTGGTTGGCGGTGCCGTCGAAACCGATCACCGTTTTCAGGAAGCGGCTGTCCTTGGCGCAGCCGACCATCTCGTCCATCAATCGGGTATCGCAGAGCGCCAGCCCGATCTCGGCCTTGTCGATGATCTGCGTGAGTTCGCCGGCGCGCAGCATCGGCATGGTGTTGACCACCACCGCACCGGCCTTGGTGGCAGCCAGCCAGCAAGCCACCATGGCCGGGTTGTTCGCAGAGCGGATCAGCACGCGGTTGCCCGGCCTGACGCCGTAATTCTCGGTCAGTGCATGTGCCAGCCGGTTGGTCCAGTCCGACAGTTCCTTGTAGGTGCGCCGCCGCCCGTTGCCGATCAGCGCCGTATTGTCGCCAAACCCCTTTTCGACCATGCGGTCCGTCAGCTCGACGGCCGCATTGAGGTGGTCGGGATAGTCGAAGCCGTCGAGCAGGAAGTCCGGCCACTCCTCTGGAGGCGGCAGGTTGTCCCGCGCAAAAGTATCGGTGTGAGCGGAGGGCCCGAGCATTTTACGCGTTCGCTTCTTCCGGCAGGAAATCCACGTCGTGCTCGGCCGACAGCTTTATGATCGTGGGTATGTCGCTCTTGTCGTGCAGTTCCTCGAACAATTCCCTGAGCCGGCCCGCCGGCGACACCCAGAACAAAGCGCGGCAGGGCTTGTCAGACTTGTTGAAATAGCCATGCGGGATGCCGCGCGGCATGCGCACCAGATCGCCGGCTTTCGCCGTAGACCACACGCCGTCGAGCTTCAGTTCGAGCTGGCCCTCCTGCACCAGGATGAATTCCTCCTGGTCGGGATGGATGTGGACCGGCACGAACTGGCCGGGCGCACTGTTCGTCTCGAAAGCGAAGGTCGATTCGCAGACCGCCTTCGGAAAATAGGTCTGGCCGAGAATGTTCCACTTCACCCCGTCGAAGCCGGAGCCGTTCGCCGTAATGCCTTTCGCAAGATCCTTCGCCATTGTCTTTCCCCTTTTATGGTTGTTTGAATTCCGAAAGCACCTGCCGCGCGATCACCACCTTCTGCACGTCCGAAGCTCCTTCGTAGATGCGCAGCGCGCGGATTTCGCGGTAGAGGCTTTCGACGATATGGCCGCGCCGCACGCCGTCGCCGCCATGCAGTTGCACGGCCTTGTCGATCACTTCCTGCGCCTTGTCGGTGGCAAACAGTTTCGCCATGGCCGCCTCGCGGGTGACGCGCGGCGCGCCCATGTCCTTCGTCCAGGCGGCGCGGTAGATCAGCAGGGCCGCCGCGTCGACGTCCAGCGCCATGTCGGCGATGTGGCCCTGCACCATCTGCAGGTCGGCGAGCGGCGCGCCGAACAGCCTTCGCTCGGTTGCCCGCGTTATGCTTTCGTCCAGCGCCCGGCGCGCGAAGCCCAGCGCGGCCGCGCCCACCGTCGAGCGGAATACGTCGAGCACCGACATGGCGATCTTGAACCCGTCGCCCGGCTTGCCGATCATTGCGGAGGAGGGCACGCGTACCGCGTTGAAGGCAAGCCGCGCCAGCGGGTGCGGCGCGATCACCTCCAGCCGCTCGGCGACCTCAAGTCCTGCGGTGTTGGCCGGCACCAGGAAGCAGGAAATACCCTTCGCGCCCGGCGCCTCGCCGGTGCGGGCGAAGACGACATAAAGGTCGGCGATGCCGCCGTTGGAGATCCAGGTCTTTTCGCCGTTGAGAACATAGCTCTCGCCGTCACGGGTCGCCGTCATGTCCATGTTGGCGACATCGGAACCGGAGCGTGGCTCGGAAAGCGCGAAGGCCGAGATCGCCTGGCCGGCGCGCGTCTTCGCCAGCCATTTCTTGTGCTCGTCCGATCCGAAAAGGCTGATCGCGCCGGTGCCGAGCCCCTGCATGGCGAAGGCAAAATCCGCCAGCCCGTCATGCCTGGCCAGCGTCTCGCGGGTGATGCACAGCGTGCGCACGTCCAGCGGCGCGGGATTGTCCGTGTCGAGCGCCGTGGGTTTCAGCCAGCCGTCGCGCCCGAGCATTTTTACCAGTTCCCGGCAGGCGGCGTCGACGTCATGATGGTCGACCGGCAGGTTCTTCTGGCACCACGCTTCGAGACGCTCTGCCCATTCGCGATGGCGGTCCTCGAAGAACGGCCAGTTGAGGAAGGAGCGGTCAGGCATGGTTCGCCTCCCTGTTGATGCAAGCGCCCCCTCCACCACGCTTTGCGTGGTCCCCCTCCCCCGCTTCGCAGAGGAGGATCCAGGTCGTGCCGGCGGCGACGCTGCGGTTCCTCCCCTGCGAAGCGGGGGAGGGGGACCACGCGAAGCGTGGTGGAGGGGGCGCAAAGCGATCCAATCCTCAATCCCCCTGAAACACCGGCTTTTCCTTGGCTACGAATGCCCGATACGCCCGCTCGAAATCGCGCGTCTGCATGCAGATCGCCTGCGCCTGCGCCTCCGCCTCGATCGCCTGGTCCAGACCCATCGACCATTCGTGGTTCAACTGCGTCTTGGTGATACCATGGGCGAAGGTCGGCCCGGAAACGATGCGCGCCGCCATCTCCAGTGCGTCGGCCTCCAGCGCGTCCGCCGCCACTAGGCGATTATAAAACCCCCAGCGCTCGCCTTCGGCCGCTGTCATCGTGCGCCCCGTATAAAGCAGCTCGGCGGCGCGGCCCTGGCCGATGATGCGCGGCAGGATCGCGCAGGCGCCCATGTCGCAGCCGGCGAGGCCGACGCGGGTGAACAGGAAGGCGGTTTTTGCTTCCGGCGTGGCGATGCGGATATCGGAGGCCATGGTGATGATCGCGCCCGCGCCCACCGCTACGCCGTCGACCGCCGTTATGATCGGCTTGCCGCAGTTCAGCATCGCCTTGACGAGGTCGCCGGTCATGCGGGTGAAGGCGAGCAACTGCTTCATGTCCATGTCGACCAGCGGGCCGATGATCTCGTGCACATCGCCGCCCGAGCAGAAATTGCCGCCGTTGGGAAGGAATACCACCGCATCGACATCGTCGGCATAGACGAGGTCGCGAAACGTGTCGCGCAGTTCGGCGTAGGATTCGAAGGTCAGCGGGTTCTTGCGTTCCGGCCGGTCGAGCCGCACCCGCGCGATCCTGCCGTCAACCTGCCACAAAAAATGGTCTGGCTTCAGCCCGGCCATCTGGATACCCTTCATTCGCGTCCCTCCCAGTTGCTGCGGAAGGATTTAAGCATGCCCGCCAGCCGCCGCGTCTCTTCCTCTGTCACACCGCCCAGCAGCTCGCCGATCCAGCCTTCATGCGCCGACGCCATGTCGCGGAAGGACGAGGTGCCTGACTCCGTCAGCCGCACCATCGAGGTGCGGCGGTCGCCGTTGCGCCGCGCCCGCGTCACCAGCCCTTCGGAGACCAGCCGGTCGACGATGCCCGTGACATTGCCGTTGGACACCAGCAGGAAACGCGACAGGTCGCTCATCAGCATGCCCTCCGGCGCGCGGTACAGCGCCGCCATCACGTCGAAGCGGGGGAGCGTCGTGTCGAAATCCTTCTTCAGCCGCTCGCGCAGTTCGGCCTCGATGGTGCGCGAGGCGCGCAGCAGCCGGATCCACAGCCGCAGCCGCTCCTTGCTGTCCTTCGAGATATCGGGCGCGGAAAGCGGCGCGCTCACCATGTCTCGCCTCCCGACAGCGACAGTGCCTGCCCGGTGACCGAGCGCGCGGCATCCGAGCACAGCCACAGAACCGCGGCTGCCACCTCGTCCGGCTGGATGAAACGGTTTTGCGGATTGGTCGCGGCCAGCGATTTCCGCGCTTCCTCGACGCTGCGGCCGGTCTTTTCGACGATCCTCTGCACGGATTCTTCCAGCATGTCGGTCTCGACGAAACCGGGGCAGACGGCGTTGACGGTGATGCCGGTCTTCGCGTTTTCCGCGGCCAGCGCCCGCATCAGGCCTACCACTCCGTGCTTGGCCGCCACATAGGGCGCGACATAGCCGTAACCCTTGAGACCGGCGGTCGAGGCGACGAAGACGATGCGGCCGCTTTTGCGCGCGGCCATGCCGGCAAGCGCCGGTTGCACCGACAGGAAGGCGCCGGTCAGGTTGACTTCCAACGTCTTCTGCCAGTCGGCGAGCGAAACCTTGTGCGCCGGCGCGCTGCCCGCCATGCCGGCATTGGCGACGACGATGTCGAAAGGCCCGCGCGTGGCTTCGGCCTTTGCGTAGAGGGCCTTCATCGACGTTTCATCGGTCACGTCGGCGACAAGGCCATGCACCCGCTCGTTCTCCGCCGCCACGGCGTCAAGCTGCGCCGCGCGCCGCCCGCAGATCGTCACATCGATCCCGTCGTTCGCCAGCGCCAGCGCGATGGCACGCCCGACGCCCGACCCGCCGCCTGTCACCAATGCATGGCGGAAGGGGATCATGGAGCCGCCTCCCAAGGATTGCGCCGCCCCTCATCCCCCTGCCGGGACCTTCTCCCCGTGAAGGACGGGGAGAAGGAGGCTGGCCGCAACGTCGCCGCTTCCCCCTTCTCCCCGTCCTTCACGGGGAGAAGGTCCCGGCAGGGGGATGAGGGGCGGCGCTCAGGTTGCAGGGCGAGGATCATACCTTCAGCCCCATCGTCGCCGTGCGCTCGGCCAGGCGATAGATCTGGTCGCGGCCGGGCAGGTATGGATCGGGCCACTTCACGTCGCGGTCGTTCAATGTCACTGCCGCATGCAGCGTCCAGTAGGGGTCGGCGAGATGCGGTCGCGCCAGGCAGACGAGGTCGGCGCGGCCCGCCATCAGGATCGAGTTGACGTGGTCGGGTTCGAAAATGTTGCCGACGGCCATGGTCGCCATGCCGGTCTCGTTGCGTATGCGGTCGGAGAACGGCGTCTGGAACATGCGGCCATAGACCGGCCGCGCCCGGATCGAGGTCTGGCCCGCCGACACGTCGCAGATATCGACGCCCGCCAATTGCAGCATGCGCGCGATCTCAACCGCCTCGGCCGGCGTCACGCCTTCGGCGCCCACCCAGTCATTGGCGGAAATGCGCACCGAGATCGGCTTTTCCTGAGGCCACACGGCGCGCATTGCGTGAAAAACCTCCAGCGGATAGCGCATGCGGTTTTCCAGCGACCCGCCATAGTCGTCGCTGCGCCGGTTGGTTAGCGGCGTGATGAAGGACGACAGCAAATAGCCGTGGGCGGCGTGGATCTCCAGCATGTCGAAGCCGCAGCGCGCCGCCATCTCGGCCGAAGCCACGAACTGGTCGCGCACAAAATCCATGTCGGCGCGGGTCATCGGCTTCGGCGCCTGGTTGCGCGGCGACCACGGCACGTCGGATGCCGCCATGATCGGCCAGTTTCCGGCCGCCAGCGGCGCGTCGCTTTCTTCCCATCCGAGCTGGGTCGAGCCTTTCGGGCCGGAATGGCCGATCTGCGCACAGATCTTCGTGTCGGTCTCGCGGTGCACGAAATCCACCAGCCGCTTCCACGCGACCTCATGTTCAGGCGCATAGAAACCCGGACAACCGGGCGTGATCCGCCCCTCGGGGCTGACGCAGGTCATCTCGATATAGATCAGCCCGGCGCCGCCCTTGGCGCGCTCGGCATAGTGGGCAAAATGCCAGTCGGTCGGGCAGCCGTCGACGGCCTTGTATTGCGCCATCGGCGAAACGACGACGCGGTTGCGCACCACCATGTCGCGCAGCTTGAACGGCGCGAACATCGGCGCGCGGTGCAAATTGCCGGTGTTGCCCGCCTGCCGGTGGAACCATGCCTCGGCGTCGCCGAGCCATTCCGGGTCGCGCAGCCTGAGATTCTCGTGGCTGATGCGCTGCGAGCGGGTCAGCAGCGAATAGTTGAACTGCACCGGATCCAAATGCAGGTAGCGCTCCACCTCCTCGAACCATTCGAGCGAATTGCGCGCCGCCGATTGCAGCTTCAGCACCTCGGTGCGCCGCGCGCTTTCGTATTTCTCGAAGGCCGCCGGCAGGTTCGGCTCCGAATGCACGTAATCGGCCAGCGCCACCGCGCTCTCCAGCGCCAGCTTGGTGCCCGAGCCGATGGAAAAATGCGCCGACGCCGACGCATCGCCCATCAGCGCAAGGTTCTTGTGTGACCAGCGCTCGCACAGCACCCGCGGGAAATTGATCCAGGCCGAGCCGCGGATGTGGTTGGCGTTGGTCATCAGCGGGTGGCCGCCGAGATGCTTTTCGAAGATGCGCTCGCAGGTAGCGATCGATTCCTGCTGCGTCATCGCGCCGAATCCGAAGGCGTCCCACGTCTCCTGGCTGCATTCGACGATGAAGGTCGCCGTCTCCGGATCGAACTGGTAGGCATGCGCCCACACCCAGCCATACTCGGTTTCTTCGAAGATGAAGGTGAAGGCGTCGTCGAATTTCTGGTTTGTGCCCAGCCACACGAACTTGCATTTGCGCACGTCGATGTCCGGCTTGAACACTTCCGCGAAGGCCGCGCGCGAGCGCGAATTCAACCCGTCCGCCGCGACCACGAGATCGTGCGTCTCCATATAGGGTTTTGGGTCCGGCACTTCGGTTTCGAACTGAAGCTTGATGCCCAGTTCGCGCGCCCGCCTTTGCAGCAGGGTCAGCAGCCGCTTGCGGCCGATGCCGCAGAAGCCGTGGCCGGTCGAGACGGTCCGCACGCCCTTGTGGATGACGGCGATGTCGTCCCAATAGGCGAAATAGCGCTTGATCCACACGGCGCTGACCGGGTCGTTCCTGGTCAGGTTCTCCAGCGTCTCGGCCGACAGCACGACGCCCCAGCCGAACGTGTCGTCGGGCTTGTTGCGTTCCACCACGGTCACCTCGTGCGAGGAATTCCGCAGCTTCATCGATATGGCGAAATAGAGGCCGGCGGGACCGCCGCCGAGTACCGCAACCTTCATGATGCGACCTCCGCTGGATTTCAGATATCGAGTATCGGCGCGAGGAGAAATTATTTCAAGCTTAAAGTTTCTACCCAGCCATAATTGTGGCGGCTTCTGTCCTGCGACCCTGATCCGGTCCGCGGGTGGAAACGGGGCCACCTTCTTGAACACCGGCGCCGCCTCTCATGCCGAAGGCCTTTGATTCCGGCCGCTGGCTCCGCCCTCTTCTACGTCATGCTATGCGCGCCGAAAGAGGATAGGAAAAATTTCCTTGATCCTTCTCCTTTCTCGGCTATTATCCATGCCGAACGGAGGCTGGAATGGACAGGGCCGAAAGCCAAGACGAGCAGGAGACGCTGAAGAGCATCGCGCTCATGCTGCTTCGGCTCGCCGTCTTGGCCGAGCTGCTCTGCGTTCTGCCGCTCTCGCTCCGTGCCTTGCTGCTGCCGCTCATGCGATCCTCGGAGGCCGTCGCGCGGGCTTTTGCCACGGAGCGGGCAGGCGGCGCACTAGCCTTGCCGCCGGCCACGGTCCACGGGCCGGACGGCGACGGCCGCGCCGAGGCTTTGCGGCTCGCCCGCTGCCTGCGCGCGCTGGCCTCGATCTTCGGCGGCTTGCAGGATTTTGCCGGGCGGCTCTTTCGCGGCGGACCTGACGGGCGTCATACGCAACCCGCGCCGGCGATCGGATGGGGCCGTTTCATCACAGCGCGGCGCGTTTTGGCCTTCCGTGTGGCCATCGATACGTCATGACCGCTGGACGCCGGCTCAAGTCCTTGGGAGGTTCGAACGCCATGCACCATGCGTGCTTGGCGATAAAGGTTGTGGCATTCTGATACCTACGGAGGTCAAAGTTGACCGCCGCTGATGCCACCCTTACCCTCTGAGGGGCGGCATCGGCGTCAGCCGATTGTCTCGTTACTGAATCGAGCTTTCCCGCTCCTACTTCGCCGGCTCTTTCGGGCTCCACAGCACCGTCTCGGCGTCCTTCTCGTAGGCCATGCCGCCGGGATAGCTGATCGCCTCGAACTGCAAGCCCCACGGCGCCTGGAAGTAGAGAATGGTCTGGCCCGCCGCCGGCCCTTCGTTGACCGGCAGCGGCCCCATGCGGGTGGCCACGCCCTTGCCCTCCAGATAGGTTTTCGCGGCCGCCACGTCGTCGACATAGAAGGCGATGTGGAAGCCGCCGATATCGCTGTTCTTCGCCTGCACATCCTTCTGGTCGGGCGCGGTGTATTTGAACAGTTCGACATTCGAGCCGAAACCGCAGCGCACCAGCGTGATCTCCTCGATCACCGCCTTCGGATCGACGCCCAGCAGGTCGGTCATGAAGGTGCCCTTGTCGTCGGCGAACGGGCCGAACGACATCGCCTTCTTGCAGCCGATCACATCGGTGAAGAAATCGACCGCCTGCTTCATGTCCGGCACGGTGACGCCGGTGTGGTCGTGGCCGCGCATTCCGGGAATGGAATCGGCGGAGGCGATGCCGGCGCCGGCGGTGAGCGCGAGTGTGAAAACCGCGCCGCGAAGAAAATACTGCATGTCACGTCTCCCATTGGCGGGCGGTTGCCTTGCCGCGCCGGGCGCCCGCAGGCCCGACGCTTCGAAAAACGTCAGACCGCCTCCCTGCCATGGCGTTCGCCCAGCCAGCCGTCATCGATCTCCGGTAGCGGGATCGCGGCAATGAGTTCGCGCGTATAGGCGTCCTGCGGCGCGGCGAAAATCTCGTCGGTCGGTCCCGCCTCGACGATCTGCCCGTGGCGCATGACAATCACCTGCTTGCATAGTCGCCGGATCACCGACAGATCGTGGCTGATGAAGGCGACCGTCAGCCCCATTTCCGAGGCGAGTTTTTCGAGCAGCGTCAGGATCTGCGCCTGGGTCGACACATCCAGCCCCGACACGATCTCGTCGGCCAACACGAATTTCGGCGACAGCGCCAGCGCCCGCGCGATACCGACCCGCTGCCGCTGGCCGCCAGACAGTTCGTGGCGATAGCGTTTTGCAAAATTTTCCGGCAGGCCGACGCGCCGCAGCGCCTCCGCCACCCGCCCGGCGAGATCGTCGGCCATGCCGTTCTGCCTGAGCGGTGCGGCGATGATCGCGCCGATGGTGCGGCGCGGGTTGAGCGACGACATCGGGTCCTGAAAAATCATCTGCAGGTCGCGGCGCAGCGGCCGCAGTTCCGCCTCCGGCAAATGCGTGATGTCGCGCCCGTCGAAGGTCACGGTGCCCTCGCTCGGCTCCAGCAGCCGCACCAGCGCGCGGCCAAGCGTCGACTTTCCCGAACCGGACTCGCCGACGATGCCCGTCACCTGATGGCGCGGCAGGTCGAAATCGAGCCCTTTCAATATCTCGATTTTTGGCGCGCTGCCGAAGGCAGTCTTGCGCGTCATGTCGGGCAACGCGACTTTCAGGCCGCGCACGGAAAACAGCGCGTCAGCCATGATGAGGCGCCCTGAAATCCGGGGACAGTTTACTTAATTCCCCTCGAGCCCGGCTCGCAAACGCAAGGTGTAGATCAGGGGAATTAAGTAAACTGTCCCCGGATTTCCCGGCTTTCGCGAACTCAGCCATGCGGCGCCCTCCAGTCGCGGTCGACCGCGGCGATCTCCGCCGCCAATCCCACCAGCACCGCTTCATCGACCGGCTTCAGCGAGGCGAAGGGATCGGTATATTTCGGCGTCGCAGCCATCAGCGCCCGCGTGTAGGCGTGCTTCGGATCGGCGAACAGGGCAGGGGTGTCGGCCTCCTCGACCACCTTGCCGGCATAGAGCACGGAAACCTTCTGGCTGATCTTGGCGACCACGCCGAGATCGTGGGTGACGAACAGGATCGCCGTGCCGTGCTCGCGCTGTAGTGCCGCGATCAGCCTCAAAATCTGCTTCTGCACGGTGACGTCCAGCGCCGTGGTCGGCTCGTCCGCGAGGATCAGCCGGGGTTCTGCGGCAAAGGCGGCGGCGATCAGCACGCGCTGGCGCATGCCGCCCGAAAGTTCGTGCGGATAGCTGCGCAACACGCGCTCGGGGTCGCGGATCTGCACCTCGTCCAGCAACTGCCGGATGCGGGTGTCGGCCTTCGCGCCGTCCCAGCCGAGAATTTTGGTCAGCCGGTCTGTCGTCTGCGGGCCGATGCGCCGCGACGGATTCAACGCCGTCAGCGGGTCCTGAGGGATCAGCGCCGTCTTGGCTCCGATCAGCGTGCGCCGCGCCTTGGGCGACAGGCCGCCGAGGTCCGTGCCTTCCAGCCCGATCCGCCCTTCGGCGATCCGCACGCTGGGCGGCAGCACGCCCAGCACCGCCTTGCCGATCATGCTTTTGCCCGCGCCGCTCTCGCCCACCAGTGCCCGTACCTCGCCGGGTTCCACCGTCAGCGACACCGAGCGCAGCACCCGCGTGCCATTGGCGAGCGTGGCGCTGAGGTTGGCGATTTCGAGGGTGGGGGTCATGATGTGCCCTTGCTTGCCAGGCGTCGCTTGCCCCCTCCACCACGCTTCGCATGGTCCCCCTCCCCCGTGAACGGGGGAGGATCAAGCGGCGCCGCTGGTTCCTCCCCTGCGAAGCGGGGGAGGGGGACCACGCGTAGCGTGGTGGAGGGGGCGCAAGCGGTCGAAGAGAGGGGAGCCGCCGTAGGCGGTGGAGCAAACTGTTTGTTCATCTCAGCACCGGATCGAACCTTGCCTTCAGCCCCTCGCCGAACTGGCTGAACGACAGCACCGTGAGGAAAAGCGTGACCAGCGGGAACACCAGCACCCACCACGCCTGGTGGATCGACAGCCGTCCCTCGGCGATGATGCCGCCCCAGGTCGGGTCGTCGGTGGAGATCGACAAATTGACGAAGGACAGGATCGCCTCGACGATCACGGCGATGCCCATCTCCAGCGACAGCAGCGCCACGATCGACGGCAGCACGTTGGGCAGCACTTCCTTCAACATGATGTCGAGGCGGCCGAAGCCGGCGATGCGGGCGTTCTCGACATAGTCCATGCGCGCCTGGCCCATCGCCTCGGCCCTGACCACGCGGCAGAAGCGCGTCCAGTCGATGATGGCGATGGCGATGATCACCGAAGTTAATCCCGTGCCCAGCACGGCCACCAGCAGGATCGCGAACAGCACCGGCGGGAAGGCCATCCAGATGTCGACGATGCGCGATACGATGCGGTCGGCCCAGCCGCCGAAATAGCCGGCGATAAGCCCCAGCGTGGAGCCGACGATGCAGGCGGCGGCGGCTGCCGCGAAGGCGACGAGAAAAGCCACCCGCCCGCCATAGATGATGCGCGACAGCAGGTCGCGCCCGAGGCTGTCGGTGCCCAGCCAGAAGCCCGGTTCGGCGCCCTGCATCCAGAACGGTGGCAGGCGCTCGTACATCAGGTCCTGCGAAAGCGGGTCCTGCGGCGCCAGCAGCGGCGCGAAGACGGCCGCCAGCAGCGCGACAAGCAGCCAGCCGCCGGCCAGCCAGATGCGGGCGTTGAAGGATTTCGCCGTGCGCACGTCAGCCATGGCGCAGCCTCGGATTGAGCACGGCGTAGAGCATGTCGACGGCGAGATTGATCAGCACGAACAGCAGCGCGAACACCAGCACGATGCCCTGGATCAGCGGCAGGTCGCGGTTGACGACCGCGTCGATCGCCATGTTGCCGAGCCCCTCGTAGGAGAACAGTCTTTCGACGATGACGGTGCCGCCGATCAGGAAGGTGAATTGCACGCCGACCAGCGTCAGCGCCGGAAGTGCGGCGTTCTTCAGCGCCTCGCGCAGGATCACCTGCGTCTCCGAAAACCCTTTCACCCGCGCCAGCACGACATAATCAAGCGACAGCAGTTCCTTCAGCGACTGTTTCAAGAGTTGCGCGATGATCGCCGCCAGCGGCAGCGCCAGCGCCAGCGCCGGCATGAACATGTGGCTGATCAGATCCTTCGTCAGATCGAAGCGCAGCCGGAAAATGCTTTCGAACAGATAGAACTGCGTGACGAACGGCAGTTCGAGACGCGGCGACACGCGGCCGGAAATCTCGAACACCGGCATCAGCACGCCGAACAGCAGAATGAACAGTAGCCCCCACAGGAAATCCGGGATCGACAGCGCCGCGCCGTTAGCGACGTCGATGCCGGCCTCCACCGCCGTGCCGCGCTCGCGTGCGCCGATCACCGCCAGCGGCAAGCCGATCATGAGCGCCATCAGCAGCGCCACGATCGACAGTTCCAGCGTCGCCGGCAGCCGGTTGAGCACGAGCGAGAGTACGTCCTGGCGCAGCGAGATCGACGTGCCGAAATCGCCATGCAGAACGCCTGCCAGCCAGATGAAGAATTGCTCCACGATGCCCTTGTCGAGCCCGTACAGCGCGCGCAGGCGATCGATGTCGGCCTGCGTCGCGCCCGGCGGCAGCATCATGGCGATCGGGTCGCCCGGCGCGATGCGGATGACCACGAACACCACCACAGCCACGCCGAACAGCGTGATGGCCATGGTGAGCAGGCGGAGAAGGAAGCGTTGGAGGATCATGCAACCAGCCGCTTGCGCGGCTTGGCCACGCAAGTTCTTCGAAGTTTGAGCTGCCCCTCACCCTTACCCTCTCCCCGTGAAAAACGGGGAGAGGGGGGCCTCCACGTCGCCGCGTGCCCTTCTCCCCGTTTTTCACGGGGAGAAGGTGCCGGCAGGCGGATGAGGGGCAGCACGGTTTTTGGTGAAACGCGCCTAGGACGCCGGCGTCATCAGCGCCGGAAGCAGCGCTCCCGACTTGTGCGGCACGACCTTCACGCCCTTGGCGTGCACGATCGGCTGCGCATACTGGATCAGCGGCAGCACATAGGCGTTGTCGGCGATCAGCTTGCTGACGGCCTTCCAGCCGGCAACGCGCTTCGCCTCGTCGGGCTCGCCCCACAGCGGGTTGATCGCGTCGATCACGTCCTGGCCGTCCCACACCGAATGCGGGCTCGGCCCGTACATGGCGAATCCGGTCGAGGTGGTCGGGTCGCCGACGGCGTTGCCCCAATTGTAGAAGGCGGCGGGCGCCAGCTTGTCGGCGGCGCGCAGCTCGTAGTGTTTTGCGATCTCGTAGACCTCGATCGTCGCCTCGATGCCGACCTTGCGCCACATACCGACGATCGCCTGCACCATCTCGTAATCCTTGGGCTTGAAGCCCTTGGTCGTCTGGATGGTGAATTTCACCGGATTGTCGGGCGAGAAACCGGAGGCGGCCAGCAGTTCCTTGGCCTTTTCCGGATTGTACTCGACCTTGATCGACGGGTCGTAGGCTTCGTATTCCGGTGTTTCCAGCGTGTCGATCGGCAGGCCGTAGCCGCGCAGCAGGCGTTCGACGATCAGCTTCTTGTCGACCGACATGACAGCCGCCTTGCGCACATTGGCGTCCAGCATCGGCTCGATGTCGTTGAAGAACACCATGCCGATGTCCGAGACCGTGTCGCAGGTGCCGGCCAGCCCGTCCTTGGCGATCAGCCGGTCATATTCCTCGTAGGGGATTTCCAGCGTCACCTGCGAGGAGCCGGATTCGATCTCGGCGACGCGGCTGGCCGCGTCGGGCACGAACTTGATCGTCACGTTCTCGAAGGCCGGCTTGCCGCCCCAGTAATTCGGGTTGGCCTTCAGCCGCAGAAAAGCGTTGCGCTCGAACTTGTCGACCATATACGGCCCGGTGCCGATCGGCTTGGCCTCGAAACCCTCGGCGCCGACCTTCTCGTAATAGGCCTTCGGCAGCACGTAGCCGGTCAGGAACGACATCCACTTGAACAAAGTCGGGTCGAACTGGACGACGTCGCCGGTGATCGTGTTGCCGTCGATCTTGAAGTTGTTGACGTTCTTCCACACGAACTGGATCGGGTTGCCGGTCTTCTCGTCGCCGGCGCGCTGCAGCGACCAGACGATGTCCTCGGCTGTAAAGGACGAGCCGTCATGCCAGGTCACGCCGTCGCGCACCGTCATCATCACCTTGGTGCGGTCCTGGTTCCAGCCCCACTGCGTCAGCAGGCCGGGTCCGAAGGTCAGGTCCGGGGCCTGTGGAATGTACTGGTCGAACACCGACTGGTAGATGCCCTGGATGGTCGGGTTGACCGCCGAGGGTCCGGTCGTCGGGTCCCAGGACGGCAGGTTGACGTTATAGGCGATGGTGAGTTCGCTGGCCTGCGCCCGCGCTATGTTCGGCATGCCGATCGCCGCCGCGCCCAGCGCTGAGGCGCCGTAGCCGAGAAGTTCGCGTCTGTTCATTGTCATGATCATGTTCCCCATGTTGTTGATTATGAGCCGGAATTTTCAGTCTAGAACTGCTGTCGCCTCGATCTCGATCAGGAAATCGGGCATGGCGAGCGCCTGCACGCCGATCCACGTGTTGGCGGCCGGCACGGTGTCGCCATAGAAGGCAAGGATCTCTTCGGTGACCGGGCCGAGTTTGTCCGGCGTGTGGCCGACCACATAGGTCCTCAGCCGCACGATATCGGCCGGCGTGCCGCCCACTTCGGCCAGGACCTGCTTCAGATTGGCAAGCGCCTGCCGCGCCTGGGCGGCCAGATCGCCCTTGCCGACGAGTTCGCCTGCCGCGTTCCAGGCCACCTGGCCGGACATGTGCAGCGTGCGACCGCCATTCTGCTCCACGGCATGGGAAAACCCGTACGGTGTCGCCTTGTACATGGTTTCCGGATTGATCGGTTTGCGTTTCATCGGCGCCTCCAGTCGTTTCTCGCCGGCCCGTCGAGGCGGCGTCCCTGTTCGTTTGTCGTCTCAACCGCCCGCAAGCTGCCGGGCAAGCATGAAGCCCGATGCCGCGCCGGTGCCGGCACCGGGCCAGGTCGCAGCACCCGTCAAATGCAGCCGCTCCACCGGAGTATTCCACTTTGCGAAGCCGCGCGCTGGGCGGAACAGGAAATTCTGCGAAATGTGATGGCTGCCGCAAATCTGGTCGCCGCCGACCAGGTTCGGATTCTCGCGTTCGAGATCGAGTGGCGAGAAGATCGTGCGCCCGAGGATTTTTCCATGCAGCCCCGGCGCGTAGCGCTCGATGATGTCGAGCGCGCGCTCCGCGTAATGCTCCTTCACGGCCTCCCACGGCCCCGGCTCGATCCCGCCGGCCGCGTCGCCAGATATTTCAGCCGGCAGCGCCCGCACCTGCACCCACAGCACATGTTTTCCCGCTGGCGCCCGGCTTGGATCGATCGCCGTCGGCTGGCCGACCACCAGTACCGGTTCGTCGGGCAGCATTCCCGCAATCGCCTGCTGATAGGTCTTCGCCATCTGGTCGAGCGATGGCGCGATGTGGACATACGCGAAATTCTTTAGTTCGGCGCCAGCGCTCCAGTCCGCCAGTCCGTCCAGCGCCAGGTGGATCATCATTGTGCCCGGCGCATGGCGGAATTTCTTCATCGCCGTGTCGAAGCCGGCATCGCCGGACCCGTTGGGCAAAAGTCGGCCTGGCAGGGCTGCCGGTGCGACGCCGGCGATCACCGCCTTCGCCGCATTGTGCGTCACCCCCGAGGTGAGCCGGACGCCGGTGGCATTGCCGCCGGAAACAATGATCTCCGCGACGTCCGCATTGGTGAATATCTTGCCGCCGGCCTTGGTCACCATCTTCTCCAGCGCGCGGATCATCGTGTCAGCGCCGCCCTTGCCGATCACCATGCCAAAGCTCTGGTTGGCCATGGATTCGAGGTAGGGGAACACGGCGCCGCCGGAAATATCAGGCGCGAAGTCGAGATGCATGCCCCAGGCGGCCAGCGTCGCCTTCACATGTTGCGAGGTGAAAGTCTCGTCCAGCCAGGCGCGCGGCGAAGACAGCAGCAGCCGGGCGGTATCCAGCGCGCCGGACACGCCCTTCTTGCGCCAAAGATTCCAGCCGATGCCAGCCAGCGCGCGAAAACCCATCGGCGAGCCGAGCAGCCGGAACAGGTGTTCCGCTTCGCCCGGAAACGCCGCCACCAGCTTGCGCCAAACATCGGCATCGGGGGGCGAGAAAGCGGCGATGCGCGCAGCCGTCTTTTCGAGGTCGGTGCTCACTCCGAACCATTTCCCGTCGGGGAAAACGCTGGCGAAACAATCGGCCACGGGCGCGAATTCCAGCCCGTGCGATTTCAATTCATTTGCATACATCCGATGAAATGCCGAGCCGGCGAACAGGCTCAGATTCATCGCGCCGAAATCGTGGCGGAAGCCGGGAAGCGTATACTCCTGCGTGCGCACGGCGCCGCCGATCGTCGCATTGCGCTCGAAAACGCCGACTTTCCAGCCCTTGAGGGCCAGATGCGCGGCGCAGGCCAGACTGTTGTGGCCGGCCCCGACCAATATGGCGTCGAACTCGCTCACGCCCCCACCCAATTTGTTTTAGGCTTAAAGATAATTGCAGATGCATATGTTTTCGTCTAGTAGCATATTAACGGCCGACACGAGCCTTCGGACATTCCGATCAAGAGGGAACTGAACCATGGACACGCAGAAACTACTCGGCGAACTCGCCGGCCAGCTTCTTTCGGGCGGCATCGAGGTGGTCGACCTGACCGCCGTTCTCGGCCCCGACACCCCGCTGATCAAGCTGCCGCCGGATCTCGCCGTCGACACGCCGAAGGTCGAGATTCACAAGATCTCCGAATACGACAAGCAGGGTCCCTGGTGGGCGTGGAACTGGCTGAAGCTCGGCGAGCATTCCGGCACGCATTTCGACGCGCCGATCCACTGGATCTCCGGCAAGGACTATGCCGACGGCGCCACCGACACCATTCCCGTCCAGAAATTCGTCGGCCCGGTCAACGTCATCGACTGCTCGGCCGAATCCGCCGCCGACCCGGACTTCCTGCTCACCGTCGACCACATCAAGGCGTGGGAGGCAAAACACGGGGCCATCAATCCCGGCGAATGGGTGGTGATGCGCACCGACTGGTATAAGCGCAACGGCTCCGAGGCCGAGTTCCTCAACGCCAACGAGACCGGCCCGCATACGCCCGGCCCGACCGCGGAGGCGATCATGTACCTGATCTCCAAGGATGTCCGTGGCTGGGGCTCCGAGACGATCGGCACCGATGCCGGCAAGGCCGGCGGCATGGAGCCGCCGTTCCCGGCCCACACGCTGATGCACAAGGCCAACAAATACGGCCTCGCCAGCCTGTGCAACCTCGACAAGCTGCCGACCCGCGGCGCCATCCTGATCGTCGCGCCGCTGAAGATCGAACACGGCACCGGCAGCCCCATCCGCGCCATGGCGCTGGTGTCCAAGGGGTAAAGCAAGGTCTTCGGAGAAGATCATGGTTGCGGCCGAAGGCACCGCTGCTCACCCTGCCCCTTGTGGGGAGGGTCGGCGAGCGGCTGAAGCGAAGCGAAGGCCGCGCGACGGGGTGGGGGTAGGGGCGCAGGGATTGCAGTCCCGCGCAAATAATCCTGAACTGCTGGCGTTTTACCTGTACCCCCACCCCGCTTCGCAGACTTCACTTCGTTCCGTCTGCCCATCGACCCTCCCCACAAGGGGGAGGGTGGTAGGCGCATGCCCATGACCGCCCCCGACCACATCATCGTCGGCAGCGGCATCAATGCCCTCGTCTGCGCCGCGATCCTCTCCGGCAAGGGCCGCAAGGTTCTTGTGCTGGAGCGCAACGACCGCATCGGCGGCTGCATCCGCACCGAGGAGATCACTGCGCCGGGTTTTGTCCATGACGTGATGGCCACCACCTTCGTGCTGTTCATCACCTCGCCGGCCTATGCGGCGCTTGCCGCCGATCTCGCCCGCCACGGGCTGGAATTCTGCCACACCGCCACCCCCACCGGCGTGCTGACGCCGGACGGCGGGCACGCGATCCTGAAGATGGACCGCGCCGCCAACATCGCCGCTCTCAACGTTTTGTCCGCCGGCGACGGCGACAGCCATGGAGCAGATGTCGGCGGCATAGAGCGCAATGCCGGCCTGCTGTTCGGCCTGCTCGGGGGCAATCTCTGGAGCTATCCGACCTTCAAGCTGCTGGCCGGCGAAGCGTGGCGGCGTGGCCCGCGCGGGCTGGCCGCCTTCCTCGGCGAGGCGCTGGCGCCGGCGCGCGGCTGGCTCGAAAGCTCCTACCGTTCGGAAACCGCCCGTTCCTTGTGGGCGCCATGGGTGCTGCATGCCGGCCTAGGCCCGGAAGACGCCTTTTCCGGCCAGATCGCCAAGGTGATCGCCTTCGCGCTGGAGGCTGCCGGCGCGCCGATCGTCAAGGGCGGCGCGAAGAACCTGCTCGCCGCCTTCGAGGCGCTTATCAGAGAACGCGGCGGAGAGATCCGCACCGGCGCCGATGTCGCCTCGATCGTCCAGGCCAACGGCCGCGCCACCGGCGTCCGCCTCGCGTCCGGGGAAACGATCTCGGCCGCCAAGGGCGTCATCTGCTCGGTCACCCCGACGCAACTTTACGACCGCCTGCTCGCCGGCGCAAAACCCGCCGGCGAACCGGACGCGGTTAAAAACTATCGCTACGGCAAAGGCAATTTCCAGATCCATTACGCGCTCGACCGCCCGCCGGCCTGGAAGGGCGAAGGTCTTGGCCAGGTGGCGCTGCTGCATCTGACGCCCGGCCTCGATGGCGTGTCGAAGGCCTGCAACGAGGCCGCGCGTGGCATGCTGCCCGAAGTGCCGACCATCTGCGTTGGCCAGCCCCACGCGCTCGACCCGTCGCGCTGTCCTCCGGGCAAGGCGATCTTCTGGCTGCAACTTCCCGAGGCGCCGCGCCACATCAAGGGCGACGCCGCGGGAAAGCTGGTCGTCGCGGACGGCGGCTGGACCGAAAAGCTGCGCGAAGCCTATGCCGACCGCGCCGAGGCGATCCTTGCGAGCCATATCGACGGTTTCAGGGAAACCGTCATCGCACGAAGAAGCTATTCGCCGGCGGACCTCGAGGCCATGAACATCAACCTCGTCGGCGGCGACCCTTATGGCGGCTCCTCGACCATCGACCAGGCCTTCCTGTGGCGCCCCTTCAAGGGCACGCGCAACCACGAGACCGACGTGAAGGGCCTTTATCACATCGGCGCGTCGACACATCCCGGCGCTGGCCTCGGTGGCGGATCAGGCTTCCTTCTCGGGAGCAGGCTCTGATGGATCAAAAAGTCACGGAGCGCCGCGAGCGCATCTCGACGCTGGGCCAGATCGGGCTGCAACAGTTCGCGCCCTATCTGATGAACCGCATCATGGGCCGCTACAACGCCACGCTGCGCGAGGATTTCCGCCGCCAGCACCGCACCGTGCCGCAGGTGCGCACGCTGGCCGTGCTGTCGGTCAGCGATGGCGTCACCGTCGGCGACCTGTCCGTCTACACCGTCATCGAGCAGTCCACCCTGTCGCGCACCCTCGACGCGCTGGAGGCGCACGGACTGGTGCGCCGCGAATCCGGCGACACGGACAGCCGCGTGCGGAAAGTCTTCCTCACCGATGAAGGCCGCGCCGAGTTCGGCCGCGCCTGGCCGGCCATGCATGCCGCCTTCGAGGCGATGTTCGAGGACATCGACGAGGCCGAATATTCGGCCCTCATCGTGACGCTGCAGAAGATGCTGAAGAATATTCGCAAGCACGAGATTTGACGGTCATGAAGGCGCCAAGCTGGAACACCCCTCATCCGCCTCGCTGCGCTCGGCACCTTCTCCCACAAGGGGAGAAGGTGGAGCCTGGCATCGAGTTCTCTGCCAACCTCCAACGTTGGAAATTGGCAGAGGCGGAAAGTGCAACGCTCCACTTTCTCCCCTTGTGGAAGAAGGTGTCGCCCTCGGACTTGCGAAGCAAGTGCGAGATCAGGCGACGGATGAGGGGTGTTCCAGCTAGACGCGCACGTCACGGAGTCCATTCCCATGGCTGAACGTTCCTTCGCAGAGGAAGTCAAAAAACTCCGCCTCGGCGCCGGCGAGGAGTTTTCCGGCGAAGGCATCTTGGCCATCACCAAGGCGCTGCTTCAATGCGGCGTGGGCTATGTCGGCGGCTACCAGGGTGCGCCGATCAGCCATCTGATGGACGTGCTGGCCGACGCCCAGGACATTCTGGGCGAACTCGGCGTGCATTTCGAGGCCTCGGCCTCGGAAGCCACCGCCACCGCCATGCTCGCGGCCTCCGTCCATTACCCGATCCGCGGCGCCGCCACCTTCAAGTCGACCGTCGGCACCAATGTTGCCTCCGACGCGCTCGCCAACCTCGCCTCCGGCGGCGTCACAGGCGGCGCGCTGATCATCTGCGGCGAGGATTATGGCGAGGGCTCCTCGATCATGCAGGAGCGCAGCCACGCCTTCGCCATGAAGAGCCAGGTCTGGCTGCTCGACCCCCGGCCCAATTTGCCGTCGATCGTCAAGGCGGTCGAGGACGGTTTCGAACTGTCGGAGGCGTCCAACACGCCGGTGATGATGGAGGTGCGCATCCGCTGCTGCCACGTCCACGGCCAGTTCATCGCCAAGGACAACAAGCGTCCCACTATGACCGTCGCCGACGCGCTCGACGCGCCGCGCCGCGACACCGGCCGCATCGTCCTGCCGCCGGCCTCCTTCCTGCACGAGAAGGAGAAGGTGGAAAAGCGCTGGCCCGCCGCCGTCGACTTCATCCGCTCGCGCAAGATCAACGAGTTCTTCGGCGCCGAGGACGGCTCCATCGGCATCGTCATGCAGGGCGGCATGTACAACGCCGTCATCCGCGCCCTGCAGCGCATCGGGCTGGCCGACAATTTCGGCGAGACGGACATCCCGCTCTACGTGCTCAACGCCGTTTACCCGCTTGTCGACGACGAATTTCTGGCCTTCTGCGAGGGCAAGGACGCGGTGCTCGTCGTCGAGGAGGGCCAGCCCAACTACATCGAGCAGGCTTTTGCCGCGATGCTGCACAAGGCCCGGCGCGACACCAAACTCGTCGGCAAGGAATTTTTGCCGATGGCCGGAGAATACACCGGCCAGGTGATGCTCGACGGGCTCGGCGCCTTCCTGCGCGCCGAAGCGCCGCACATGCTGCCCGCCGCCGTGCGCGCGCCGAACAAGGCCGGCAACGGCCACGAAATTCCCGACCTGTCGCGCGTCGTGCCCGGCCGTCCGCCCGGTTTCTGCACCGGATGCCCCGAGCGCCCGATCTTCGCGGCGACGAAGCTTGTCGAGCAGGAACTCGGCAAGCACCACATCGCCTCCGACATCGGCTGCCACCTGTTCTCGATCATGCCGCCCTTCGAACTCGGCGCCACCACCATGGGCTACGGCTTGGGACCAGCTTCGGCGTCGGCCTTCAACTCGCCGGACGCGAAACGCCGCTCCATCTCCTTCGTCGGCGACGGCGGCTTCTGGCACAACGGCCTGACCTCCTCGATCGGCAATGCGGTGTTCAACAAGAATGACGGCGTCATCGTCGTCGTCGACAATTTTTATTCCGCCGCCACCGGCGGCCAGGACATTCTTTCCTCGCGCGCCGGCAACAAGACCAAGTCGACCAAACATCCGATCACGCAAGCCGTGAAAGGCATGGGCGTCAAATGGGTGCGCCACATCGACCGCACTTACGATGTGTCCAAGATGCAGGCGACCCTGAAGGAGGCGCTGACGACGGAAGAAAAAGGCCCAAAAGTCATTGTCGCCTCGTCCGAATGCATGCTGAATCGCCAGCGCCGCGAGCGGCCGCTGCTCGACAAGGCGATCAAGGGCGGTGAGCGGGTCGTGAAGCCGAAATTCGGCGTCGACGAGGACATCTGCACCGGCGACCACGCCTGCATGCGGCTTTCCGGCTGCCCGTCTTTGTCGGTGAAATCGCTCGACGATCCGCTTCGCGACGACCCGGTCGCCCATATCGACCAGAGTTGCGTCGGCTGCGGCAATTGCGGCGAGGTGGCGGACGCGGCCGTGCTCTGCCCGTCCTTCTACCGCGCCGACACGGTGCACAATCCGGGCGGCTGGGATCGTTTCCTCGACCGGCTTCGTCGCAAGGCGATCGGCGTGCTGCAGCGTTTCCGCGAGTCCCGGCGGCTGACCTTTGCAAATGTCTGAGCCCGCCATCATGCTGCCCGAAGGCACCCATGAGCCGGCAGAAGGCGAGATCATAAAGCTCGCCTTGCTGGCTGTCGGCGGCCAGGGCGGCGGCGTGCTCGGCGACTGGATCGTCGACACCGCCGAGCGTAGCGGCTACCTCGCCCAATCCACCTCCGTCGCCGGCGTCGCCCAGCGCACCGGTGCCACCATCTATTACATCGAAATGTGCCGCGACACCGGCCGCCGCCCGGTCTTCGCGCTGTCGCCGGCGCAAGGCGACGTCGACATCCTGATCGCCGCCGAGCTGATGGAAGCCGGGCGCGCCATCATGCGCGGCTTCGTCACGCCCGACCGCACGACGCTGATCGCCTCCTCGCACCGCATCGCCGCCGTATCCGAAAAGATCGAGCCCGGCGACGGCCGCGCCTCCTCGCCGAAAGTTCTCGCCGCCGCCGAGACCGCGTCAAAACGCTTCGTCACCTTCGACATGGAAAGGATCGCCGTCCAGGCCGGCTCCGTGGTTTCCGCCAGCCTGCTCGGCGCACTGGCCGGCTGCGGCGCGCTCCCGTTCCCGCGCGAAAGCTACGAGGCCGCGATCGGCGCCGGCGGGCGCGGCGTCAAGCAAAGCCTTGCCGCGTTTGCGGGTGCGTATGAGAGGGCGGGGGGTGGCGATGCGGCTGCTCGATTTGAAAGCAAGCCTGAAGTATCCGCGCAGCCCCTAATCCCCCTGCCGGGACCTTCTCCCCGTAAGGACGGGGAGAAGGGAGTTGTGGTCCCGCTGGCCGTCTCTTCTGCATCGCTGAAGATTGGCGAAGCCGCAGACCCCGCCGAAGCGAAAGTCTCCGGTCCCGCTTCGCAACTCGCCGCCTGGCAATCCCTCATCGCCCGCGTCGCGAAATTGCCCGAACCCGTCCGCGACATGGCGGCGCGCGGCCTGAAAAAGGTCGTCGACTACCAGGATCTCGCCTATGGCGGCGACTATCTCGACCGCCTCGCCCGCGCCGTCGCTTTTGACGGCCCCACCCACGGCTACACGCTGTCCATCGCCGCGGCAAAACACCTAGCAAACGCCATGTGTTACGACGACATGATCCGCGTCGCCGACCTGAAGACCCGCTCCACCCGCGGCGCGCGTGTCCGCCGCGAGGTCGGCGTCAAGGGCGGATCGATCCTCCAGGTCACCGAATATTTCCACCCGCGCATCGAGGAATTCTGCGGCACCATGCCGGCCGGCCTCGGCCGCTACATCGAGGCTCGGCCGAAACTCGCTGCCTGGCTCGACCGCCGCATCAATCGCGGCCGCCACGTCCGCACCGACGGCATGGCCGGCTTCGCCACGCTGTGGGTCATCGGCGGCCTGCGCCGCTGGCGCCGAAAACTGTTGCGCCATGCGGTGGAGACGGACCATCTCGAGCGCTGGTACGCGCTCGCGCTGGATCACGTTGCGACCGACTATGCGCTCGCCGTGGAAATCCTCGAGTGCCGCCGCCTGATCAAGGGCTATTCCGACACCCACCTCCGCGCCCAGTCGAAGTTCGACCGGGTCCTCTCCGGCCTCGACCTCGTCAAAGGCCGCCCCGATGCCGCCGACTGGCTCCGCCGCCTGCGCGAGGCAGCACTTAAGGACGAGAAGGGGGATATGCTCGACGGCGCGCTGAAGACGGTGGCGTCGCTGGACTGATCAATCCCCTTCCGCCTAAACAGCGCCTCACGGCTTGCCCGGCCGCTACAAGAAAGTCTGCCGATTGGGGCCGGATAACGTTCCGCTGCACCCTTGCCCGTTATTTAATGCATATGCAAAAATCTTGCAAAGCACAGAATTTTCGCATATACAGAAAATGCCGAGCGGGACGGGGCGGCATGCGGAAATTCATTTGGGATGAACGCAAGGCAAAAGACAATCTCGCAACTCATCGCGTTGCCTTTTCGGAGATCGAGCGTTTCGAGTTCGGCACGGCCATTGTCGCAACAGACGAGCGCTTTGAATACGGCGAGACACGCGAGGTCGCCATCGGCTTCATCGGCGTTGTGCTTCATGTCGCCGTTTACACGGTGCGCGGCGACGTGCTTCGTCTGATATCGCTGCGAAAGGCAAACCGTGGGGAGAACTTCCATTATGCCGAAAACGCTTGAAGAGGCGCGACGCCTCGCCCTCGCGGACGCGAAGTCGATGACCGACGAGGAAGACGCCGCGATCACCGCAGCCGCGCTGGCCGATCCGGACAATCCGCCATGGGACGAGCACTTCCGGAGCAAGCGCGGACGGCCGAAGCAGGACGTGGTGAAGGAGCAGATCGCTCTTCGTCTCGATCCCGAGGTGATTGCCCGGTTCAAGGCAGGCGGCCCCGGCTGGCAGACCCGCATGGGCGATGTGTTGCGCAAGGCCGTCGGGCTGTAGTAGCGCCCTGCATCGTTACACTTCGAGGAGCCTCGCTTGCCCATCACCATCTACGGTATCAAGACCTGCGACACGATGAAGAAGGCCTGGACGTGGCTCGATGGCCACGGCCAAAAATATCGCTTCCATGACTATCGCGCCGAGGGACTGGACGAGAAGACCTTGCGCGGCTGGGTGAAAAAGCTCGGCTGGGAAAAGCTGCTCAACAAATCCAGCACCACGTTTCGCGCACTGCCGGACGCCGACAAGGCCGGGCTCGACGAGGCGAAGGCGGTCGGCCTCATGCTGAAACATCCGACCATGATCAAGCGGCCGGTGCTCGACATCGACGGCAAGCTCACCGTCGGCTTCAAGCCGGACATTTACGAGCAGGCTGTCGGGTGATCGACGGGGAAACCCGCGCGGCAGTCGTCTCTCTCCCGCTTGCGGGGGTGAGGAGCGGTCGGCCGAAGGCCGAGAAAAAGCCAACGATTTGGCTTTTTCAGCAACGAACGCCCGAAGCGTAAGCGGAGGTCTTAATGCCCGGCAGGGCAGCGAGGGGCGGGTGCGCACGGTCACGGCAGATCGCTCCCGTCGTTGAACCTTGCCCAGCCATAAATCCGCCCGCCTCAGCCTCGCACCGCCGCGATCGCCTCTGCCAGCCGCTCGACGTTTTCCACCCGGCAGGTCTCGCCCATCAGGCCGATGCGCCAGATCTTGCCTGCCAGCGGCCCGAGCCCGCCGCCGATCTCGATGCCGAACTCGTCGAGTAGCCGACGCCGCGTCGGCGCGTCATCCACGCCCTGTGGTATCCAAACCGTGTTGAGTTGCGGCAAACGGTAGGGCGCGTCGACGACGAAGAAAAACCCCAATTCCTCCAGCCGTTCGGCCAGAAGTTCATGCGTCTCCCAATGCCGCGCCCAGGCCGCTTCCAGCCCTTCCGACAACAGCCGCCGCAGGCTCTCGTGCAGGCCGAACAGCGCATTCACCGGCGCGGTGTGGTGATAGGAGCGCGCACCCTCGCCGTCCCAGTAGCCGAGGATCAGGCCGAGGTCGAGGAACCAGCTCTGCACCGGCGTTCTGCGAGCCTTGACCGCCGCCACTGCCCGGTCGGAGAAAGTGACCGGCGCCAGCCCGGGCGGGGCCGACAGGCATTTCTGCGTGCCGGAATAGACGACGTCGGCGCCCCATTCGTCCACCGAAACCGGAACGCCGCCCAGCCCGGTCACCGTGTCGACCACGGTCATCATGCCCGCCTCGCGCGCCAGCCGGCACAGCGTCGCCGCGTCGGAAAGCGCGCCGGTCGACGTCTCCGCATGCACGAAGGCCAGAACTTTCGCGTGCGGCGCCTCGGCCAGCGCCGAGCGCACGTCGTGCGGGTCGACGGGCCGGCCCCATTCTCCGGCCACGAGTTTCACGACCGCGCCTGCCCGCCGTGCGATCTCCGCCATGCGGGCGCCGAACACGCCGTTCTGCGCGATAATGACCGTATCGCCGGGCTCCAGCAACGTCACCAGCGCCATTTCCATGGCGAGCGAAGCCGGCGCCGAAAGCGGAAATGTCACGCGGTTGTGGGTGCGGAAAGCCGCCTTCAACTGGTCCTTGATGCTTTCCATCAACTCGCCGAAAGCCGGGTCGAGATGGCCGATGGTGGCTTGCGCCTGCGCGGCCAGCACCTCCGGCGCGACATTGGACGGCCCCGGACCCATCAGCAGCCGGGCGGGTGGCGAAAACGCGGCAGTCGAAAACGCATTTTTGGAAAACGCATTCATGGTCCTGTCCTCCCGCCAGCGCGCCAGCGGCGCGGTTCGATGCGGGCATATGGGCGGACGAAACGGACTAAGTAAAATTTAAAGAATTTAGCAGAGCGCTAAAACGGATTTACTGCCTCTGGCGTGGAATCAAGATGATGCTTCCGAAACGACGAAGCCGGCCGCGTCAAAGGTCCTTACCGGCCCTAGTGTATTTCGAGCGACATGCCTCCCACGGCCTCCCGCGGAGCCTGGATGAACGCTCCGGTTCCGCGCTATTGAAGCGAAGTGCCCCTGCCGGACGGTAGCTGAACTTCCACTTGGAGGTACGTGCTTAGGGGGTCGGCCCGCGAACATGACCGCGCCCGAGACCGGTTTGGCAGTCTGCGGATGACCACGGGTCGCGCAGCTGGCGCGACGATCCGGTCCTGGCGCGAAGCGCGATCGACGAAAGCGAAAACAGAGGGGTGCCGCCTTGGGCTGAGCCACGGCGGCGGCCAGCCAGGGCGCCGGATGGCGCCCGTTTCCCGTCCGCGCCCCTACGCCCACTCGCCCTTGCGCATCACTGGCACCTTCGACCCGTCGGCGCGGATGCCGTCGATGTCGATCTGGCCGGAGCCGATCATCCAGTCGATGTGAATAAAACTCTTGTTGCCGCCCTGCGCCGCGATTTGCTCGGGCGTGATCGTGTCGCCGCCCAGGAAACATTTCGAATAGCATTGGCCGAGCGCGATGTGGCAGGCGGCGTTCTCGTCGAACAGGGTGTTGTAGAACAGGAGCCCGCTCTTGGAGATCGGCGAGGAATGCGGCACCAGCGCCACTTCGCCCAGCCTGCGCGCGCCCTCGTCGGTGTCCAGCACCTTGTTCAGCACTTCCTCGCCGCGCGTGGCTTTCGCCTCGACGATCTTGCCCTTTTCGAACCGCACCTCGATGTTGTCGATCAGCGTGCCCTGGTGCGACAGCGGTTTCGTACTGCGCACATAGCCTTCGACGCGGTGCGCATGCGGCGTGGTGAACACTTCTTCTGTCGGGATGTTCGGGTTGCAGGTGATGCCGTTCTTGGCGGTCGAGGCGCCGCCATGCCATTCATGGCCGTCTGCCAGCCCGACCGTCAGGTCGGTGCCGGGGCCGCTGTAGTGCAGGGCGCTGAAGCGTTCGCCGTTCAGCCATTTGCTCCGCCGGGCGAGTGCGGCATTGTGGTCGCGCCATGCGGCGACCGGATCTTCCACATCCACTCGCGATGCGGAAAAAATCGCGTCGGCGAGCTTTGCCACCGCGATGTCCTCGCTGTCGTCGGCAAACATCAGTTTTGCCCACGAGGCGCTGGGGTAGGAGACGATGTTCCAATTGATGTCGAAGCCGGCGATCTTCTCCAGCGCCGGCTGGTAGGCGATCGAGTTCGCCTTGTTGGCGCGCGCCACCTTGGCCGGGTCCTCGCCGGACAGCAGCATCGGGTTGTCGCCGACGATCGCCAGCCGCGCCGCGTTGTTGTCGAAGGCTTTGGCGATGCCTTCGTAGAGCCAGCCCGGCGCACGGTCGAAACTCTCGTCGGGACCGTTGCGGTAGCGGGCGAGCGTGATCTCCTCGTCGGAGAAGATAGGCGTCACCAGTCCCGCGCCGGCCGTGTAGGCGTGCACCACGATCCTTCTCACCAGCGGCAGCGCCGCCACCGGCGCCGTCATCACCAGATCCTGCCCGGCTTGAAGCTGCAGCCCGACCTTCACCGCCACTTCGGCCAGCCGGTCGAGTTTTACCGGATCGATCGACGCGGAGAGGGTGCCGGGGTGCGAGGTCATGGGCGATTACCTTTTCTGAAATGGGCTTGAGCATAGATAGGCCGGTCGAGCCGATCCCGCCACCGCAAAGCGGCGGCGTGTGTGTCGGTCAGGCAGCGGGCGAGCGTGGGGCACGGCCGTGAAGCGTTTTCGGCCCGCCATGAATGCGATGGGCCGTTGCGTGAAGCGAATCGACGCAAAAAACACCCGCGAATGAAGCCAATTGCGCTGCTCGGCGCATGTTTTCTAGACAGTGTCTTGAAAACATGGATTCTTCCGGAGTTCACGCGGTCCCGCGCCGCGCCTTCCCGCTCCTATTGCGCGCACACCAGCGGGCCGAACTGCTGGATGGTCTGGCTGATCTCGCTCTGTATCCATGCCTTGAATTGACTGACTTTTTTCGGCTCGCGCGCGGCTGCCGAGGTCACCATCCAGTAGCCGAGCCCGCTCGTCGCCCGCACGCCGAACGGCGCCACCAGCCTGCCGTCGGCCATGGCGTCGGCGGCGAGCAACTGCCAGGCCAGCGTCACGCCATGCCCGGCGATCGCCGAATCCAGGCAAAGCATCGGATCGGTGAAACGCGCGCCGGGCTGCATCCGCACGGGTTCGATGCCCGCCGCGCTAAACCATTGATCCCACGAGAACATCGAACTCTCGTCGATGATCTCCCACGTCCTGGCGAGGTCAGCCGGGGTCTTCAGCGTCGCGGCAAGCGCCGGCGAGCAGACCGGAAAGATCTCCTGCGCGATCAGCAGTTCCGCCCGCACCCTCGGCCATTTCCCGTCGCCCATTCGGATCGCGATATCGATGTCCGAATGGTCGAGATCGGACAATTTCGTCGAGGCGTCGATGCGCAGAAAAACTTCGGGATAGAGGGTGAAGTGTTTGGAAAGTCTTGGCAAAAGCCATTTCGATGCGAAGGCCGGCGCGACCGAGACGGCCAGCACGCAGACTTTCGCGCGCTCGGCCATGGCGACCGCCCGCTCCAGTTCGCGAAACCCGCTCGACAGCCGTGCCGTGAAATCCCGGCCGAAACCGGTCGCCTGGAGCCCAGAAGACGTCCGGTCGAAAACCACCTGGCCGATCTGCGCCTCCGTCCGCCCGACCTGCTGGCTGACCGCGCTGGGCGACACGCCGAGTTCTTCCGCCGCCTTCTGCAAGGAGCCTAGGCGCGCCACCGCCTCGACCGCGCGCAAGCCGTTGAGATGCACCGAATTGAGCTTCATGGTTTTAGTTTTTCTAAACTTGAGGGTGGGTCTTTCTGGATTGAACCCAACAGCCTTCCAGCCAAACTATCATGTCAGAAACGTTGCAAGGAGAACAGAGATGAAGTTTCTCTCAATCGTTAAAGCTCTCGGGCAGATGCTGTTCGAGCCGACGGACGGCCCGTCCGAAAGCCAGGAGTGGTGGCGCGATCCTTTGGCGCATCCGGCCGTTGCCGCCATGTCGCCGCGCGAACTGGCCGACCTGCCGTTCAACCGCCGTTACCGGCTGCCGCCCGAGCCATTCAAGGGACTTGCCCGCCTGCACCGACAGTCCCACCGGCGCGGCGACCCGGGCCTGCCGGATATCGGATGGCTGGACCAATCGAAGCGGATTGTGTTGCGATGCAACAAATCTAATGTCCGCGCATGCTGCCGATTTCCGCCTCGCCGCTTCGTTACGCCCTTGGCGGCATGGCCGCCATGGCGGTCGCCATGGGCATCGGCCGTTTCGTCTACACGCCGATTCTGCCGGGCATGATGGAACAACTTGGCCTGTCCGCCGCCGGGGCCGGCCTGATCGCCTCCGCCAACTATCTGGGTTATCTCGTCGGCGCCATTGCTGCCGCCGGCGCCTGGGCGCACGGCCGAGAACGATTGCTTGCCTTGCGCTGGCTTGCGGCGAGCGCGGCGCTCTGCGCCCTCATGGCGGTCACCGAGAGTTTTCCGCTGTTCCTGTTCGTCCGTTTCCTCGCCGGCATGGCCAGCGCCTTCGTCATGGTGTTCGTGTCCAGCATCGTCTTCAGTCAGTTGTCGGCGGCCGGCCGCGACGACCTCCAGGCCGTGCATTTCGGCGGCGTCGGCATCGGCATAGCGGCGTCCTCCGCGATGATGGCCGCGCTGATCGCGATCGACGCCGGCTGGCGCGCCGGCTGGATCGGCGCTGCCCTTCTGTCCGTGCTCGGTTTTGCGATTGCCACGCTTCTGGTCGACGCAGGCCCTGCAGCCAACGGCCCCCCGGGCAAGGAGCCGGCGCTGCCGCGCGACCGGCCGCTGGTGCTGATGATCCTCGCCTACGGCCTGTTCGGCTTCGGCTACATCATCACGGCGACCTTCCTGATCGCCATCGTCCGCAGCGGCGGTTTGAGCCACCTGTTCGAGACGGTGGTCTGGCTTGCGACCGGGCTTGCGGCCATCCCGTCGGCCCTCTTCTGGAACGCGGTGGCGCGGCGCATGGGTTTTGCCGCGGCTTTCGGCCTGGGCTGCGCGGTCGAGGCGGTGGGTGTCGCAGCCAGCGTGTCGCTCGGCGGCTATCTCGGCCCGTTGCTCGGCGGTGTTCTTCTCGGGGCGACCTTTATCGGCCTGACGGCGCTGGGGCTGCAGGCTGGGCGGCAACTGGCGCCGCTGTCGCGCCGGCGGGTCATGGCCCTGATGACCGCGGCATTCGGCACCGGCCAGATCCTCGGCCCGATCGCGGCGGGATTTGTAGCGGAATGGACCGGCGATTTCGTCATCGCATCGTTCGGCGCCGCCCTGGTGCTCATCGTCGCGGGCACGGTCGCGATGATCTCGAGGATCGCGCCAAAATCGCCATGATTGGCGGATTTCTGACGGACCGCGGCAAGTAATTCACGTTTCCCTTTCGCGATGAAATGTGACTTCCTGCCGGTGTGATCTCTGCGCGTCTGCGCCCGGCAAGGAAATCTCCAAAGTGTTCGTTTCCTTCTTTCCCAAACCAAAGTTGTTTTTCATTTCGGCTGTCCTGTGGAGCGCGGTACTGGTTACCGTGTGGTATCTTGGAGGCGCACGCCTTGGCGGACTTTTCGGCTTGCCGCAGGCCGCGCCTGATGCGCCGCCGATCATCGGCATCAGCGTTTTCTGGTCGGCGCCTTTTATCTGGTTCTACCTGTACTTTATCGCGGGCACGCTGATTTTCTACGCCTTCTGGCGTTGGTATTCCCCCCATCCCTGGATGGAATGGTCGATCCTCGTAACCTCGATCATCCTTTTCCTGCTCTACTTCAACGTTCAAGTCAGCGTGGCGGTGAACACTTGGTACGGGCCCTTCTTCGACTATGTTCAGGGCCTGATGGGGGGAACAACCAATTCGACCAATGCCGAGTTCTACGCGGGCGCGTCGAGTTTCGCCTGGTTGGCGCTGGTCGGGATGAATGTCTCCGTGGTCAACGCCTTCGTCGTCCAACACTGGATCTTCCGCTGGCGAACGGCCATGAACAGCTATTTCATGGAGAACTGGGGAAAGCTTCGCCACATCGAGGGCGCCTCGCAGCGTATCCAGGAAGACACGATGCGCTTCTCACAGATCATGGAGGATTTGGGATCCAGTTTCGTGACGTCGATCATGACGCTGATCGCCTTCGTGCCGGTGCTCATCGGTCTGGAACAGCATATCAGCGAACTGCCTGTCATCGGGGCTGTGCCGCATCCTCTCCTGGTGGCGGCCCTCGGCTGGTGTCTGTTCGGAACACTCTCGGTGATGCTCGCCGGCGTAAAATTGCCCGGCCTCCAATTCCGCAACCAGCGTGTCGAGGCCGCTTACCGCAAGGAACTGGTCTATGGCGAGGATCATGCCGACCGCGCCCAGCCGGTGACCACCACCGAACTCTTCGACAATGTGCGCCGGAATTACTTCCGGCTCTATGCCCACTATATCTACTTCAATATTGTCCGCTACACCTACCTCCAGGCCGACAACATCTTCGCCTTCATCATTCTCGGGCCGTCACTGGTCGCGCACAAGATCACCTTCGGTCCGCTCAACCAGATTTCGAATGCCTTCGGCCGCGTGACGTCGTCGTTGCAGTTCCTGCTCAATTCCTGGTCGACCATCGTCGAACTGCAATCGGTGCATAAGCGCCTGCGCGCTTTCGAGGCGACCCTTCGCGGCGAGCCGCTGCCCGACATCGACCAGCGCTATCTCGATCGCCGCACCACGCTCGGGCAGGAGGTGGCGGACCCAAAATAGGCCGGCCGGCCCGAGCGGGTTGCGGTTTGAAGAGTGAAGCGCGGGCGCGAGGCCTCACCCGCCCACGTCGCCAACCACAGTGCTGTCCGGCTTCTCGCGCCGCGCGACGAAATCGGCATAGCTGATGCAGTCGACGTCGGGGCGCGTGCAGACGTCGCGGGCGAACCGCTCCAGCGCGCGCCAGTAGGCGCCGTCGTTCATCAGCGTGAAATGGAAGCCGAACTGCAGCGGCGTGCGGTCTCCGCGATATTCCCTGTCGAACGCCGCGTCGAACGCCGCCAGTGTCCGCTGCTCGAAGGCGCCGTTGCTGTCGGTGCGCTCGAAGCCGCCGGAATGGCGGACGAAGAGATTGTAGTCCATGGCGATGACTTTTCGCCCCGCCGGCCCCTCGGGAATCTGCGGCAGCGCGAAGCCGAGGAGCCCGTCATGCTCCACCGGCGCGGCCGGGCCGCGCGAGACACCGCTGGCGTCGTAACGGTAGCCCGCCTGCGCGAGCGCTTCGTCGAGGTGCCTGCCGGCGGAGAGATACGGCGCGCGAAAACCCGAAATCTCGTGCTCGGCAAAATGCCGCCAGCCGCGCGGCTCGCCGTCCAGCCCGTTGATGCGCCAGGCATCGCGCAAGATCGTCGAGGCCGACAGAAGCTCGCGGCTCCACTCCGAAGCTGTCCATTTGCCGCCGTCGAAATGGCCGCAGGCGTGGCTCGCTATATCGTGGCCTTCGGAGCGTGCCAGCCATATCTGCTGGAGCCGCGCCTTCACGTCGTCCTTCGAGAGTGCGAAACCGACATTGGAACGGCCGCCTTTCTGTCCCGGCGCCTGGTAGATTCCCTTGGCCTCCGGCGACAGCAGGAAGACGCAGGACAGGAAATAGGTGAAGCGCGCGCCGGTGGTCGCCGCCAGCGTCCGGCTGCGCTGCCACAGTTCCACCGGATTGGAATTGTCGAAGGAGATGATGACGACCTGATGCGGCTTTGCCGGAATCTTCTCGGCCGTCGAAGGCCCGGCCGAAAGCGCCGTCGAGATCAAGGCAAGAGCAGAAGCGATGGAACGCGGCAACGCGGACATGGGCACTCGTGGGCGGCGGGCAGGGCGGGGTCTCATGACCGCTATGCCATGAATGTGGCGCGGATTGGAACGTCGAAACGGCGCTTCGCCGGCTACCGGCTGGCCGCGCAGTGCCGAATGTGGGCAAAACCCCTTCCATGCCGGCGAAATTACGCTACAAGGCGGGCTCAACGGCCCTCCGGGGCGAGAACGGCTTTCAGGCGATGTCGGACGACAGCTTTATCCGCGAAGTGAACCAGGAATACCGCCAGGCGCAAGCCCGTGCGCTGTGGGACCGCTATGGCCCCGCCGGGCTGGTGATCGCCGTGGCGATCGTGCTCGGCACCGCGGCCTGGGTCGGCTATGACTACTGGCAGACCTCGAAGGCGAACACTTCGGGCGACGCTTTCTCGCAGGCGCTGGCTCTGGCTAATGACGGAAAGCAGGACGAGGCGCTGGCCGCTCTCGACAAGCTGGAGGCTGACGGCTCCGGCGCCTATCCGCTGCTCGCTCGTATGCGTGCGGCCACCGTGCTCGCCGACAAGGGCGACTTCGCCGGCGCGGTTACGGAATTCGACGCGGTCGCGGCGGACACCTCGATACCGCAGGCGCTCCGCGACATGGCGCGGCTGCGCGCCGGCTACGTGCTCGTCGACAATGGCTCCTACCAGGACGTGTCGTCGCGGGTAGAGGCGCTGACCGCCGAGACCAATCCGCTGCGCCATTCCGCCCGCGAGGCGCTTGGCCTGTCGGCGTGGAAGGAAGGCAAGGCCAAGGACGCGCTCGCCCTCTTCGACCAGATCAACGGCGACGAGACGGCGCCGCGCAATGCCCGCGACCGCGCCTCGCTGATGGCGGAACTCATCCGCGGCTCCGGCGCTGCGTCTTGAGACGAAGATGAGCTTCAAGGTTGCCATCATCGGCCGGCCGAATGTCGGTAAGTCGACGCTGTTCAACCGCCTTGCCGGCAAGAAGCTGGCGCTGGTCGACGACACGCCGGGCGTGACGCGCGACCGCCGCATCCATCCCGCAAAGCTATATGACCTGAATTTCGAGGTGGTCGACACCGCTGGCTTCGAGACCGCCGCCCCGGAGACGCTTCAGGGCCGCATGCGCCAGCAGACGGACATCGCCATCCGCGAAGCGGATCTGGTGGTGTTCATGATCGACGCGCGCGCCGGCCTCTTGCCGGACGACAAGGCTTTTGCCGACATCGTGCGCCGTGCCGGCAAGCCGGTGGTGCTCGTCGCCAACAAGTCCGAATCGCGCGCCTCCGAAAGCGGGCTGCTGGAAGCATGGGAGGCCGGGCTCGGCGAGCCGATCGCGATTTCGGCCGAGCACGGGCAAGGGATGCCCGACCTGCGCGACGCCATCGTCGAGGCGCTCGGCGAGGAACGCTGCTTTCCCCAGGAAGCCGCCGAAGACGAATTTGCCGCCGAAAGCGACGTGCTGATCGGCGAGGATATCTCCGAGACGGACGCCGAGATCGAACCCGCCTATGACGAGACCAAGCCGCTCCGGATCGCGGTGGTGGGCCGCCCCAATGCGGGGAAATCGACGCTGATCAACGCGCTGATCGGTGAAGAGCGGCTGCTGACCGGACCGGAAGCCGGCATCACCCGCGATTCGATCTCGGTCGACTGGGACTGGCGCGGCCGGCTGGTGAAGCTGTTCGACACGGCCGGTATGCGCCGCAAGGCGAAGGTGCAGGAAAAGCTGGAAAAGCTCTCGGTTTCCGACGGCCTGCGCGCCCTGAAATTCGCCGAAGTCGTGATCGTCGTCTTCGACGCGACGATTCCCTTCGAGAAGCAGGATCTGCAGATCGCCGACCTGATCGTCCGCGAGGGCAGGGCGCTGGTCATCGCCTTCAACAAATGGGACCTCATCGACACGCCGCAGGCCACGCTTGCCGAGCTGCGCGAGAAGACCGAGCGCCTTCTGCCGCAGGTGCGCGGCCTGCGCGCCGTGCCGATCTCGGCCGAGACTGGCAGGGGCCTCGACAAGCTGATGGACGAGGTGGTCGAAACCCACCGCATCTGGAACCGCCGCGTCTCGACCGGCCGGCTGAACCGCTGGCTGGAAGGCATTTTGGCGCATCACCCGCCGCCTGCCGTCGCCGGCCGCCGGCTGAAGCTGAAATACATCACGCAGGTGAAGGCGCGGCCGCCGGGCTTCGTCGTCTCCTGCACGCGGCCCGATGCCGTTCCGCAGTCCTACATACGCTATCTCTCGAACGGCCTTCGCGAATCCTTCGACATGCCGGGCGTGCCGATCCGCATCGCGCTGCGCGCGTCGGACAATCCCTATGCGGGGAAGGCGAAGAAGCGGTAGAGGTCCACGGCAGGCCTAGCCTGAACTACGGTCAGACCGATCTCATCCCGTCCGGCGTTTGCCCTCGTCAGGGCGGATGGTGTTCATTTATTGGCAAGGGCTCTTTCCACCGTTTCCGGCGCGTGGCGAATGACCCGCAGCAAGTTTTCGGCGATCTTGTCTGGTTTGCGGCGCCCCTGCTCCCAATCCCGCACCGTAGCGGCGGAGAGATTGAATCGCTCGGCGAACCGACCCTGCGAAAGATTCATCGCCTTGCGAATGGCCGCGACATCGATGCCGGAGCCTTCGAACACGCGGGCGGGCTTCATTTCGCCCTTGGCGATGGCAAGCGCCTCGTTGGCACTTTGGACGAGTTCGCTTCCAAAATTGGTCATCTATCCCTCCTGTACTGGTCCGCGATTTGCGGAAGTATAGTGGCGAGCGCGTTGCGCTCCTTCTGCGATAGGTTGTCCTTTTGTCCCTTGCCATAGATTGCAAGCAGGAAAACCGGAACGTCGTCGCCGCCGAAATAGTGGATCGTCCGATAGCCGCCACTTTTGCCGTGACCGCGTCCGGCGTGACGCATCTTTCGGGCTCCTCCGGTTCCGACCATGACGTCGCCTGCGAGAGGATCGGCTGCGATGGCGGCAGCGATTTCGACAATCTCATCGTCGGCAAGGCCGGCGCGATCGGCTTGCTTCTGGAAGGTCGGCGTCAGGAGGACCGTCTGCACTGACCATATATACGGCATTGCCGTATGGTTCGTCAATGATTTATGCGGCTGTGCCGTATATCTGCGAGTTACTGCCGTGCTGGCTTCAGAAATCTGTTTCGTCTGTAAATCCAAGCGACACGGACGGAGGCGACGCCGCGTGCGTTCTTTCGTCCTGCCCTCCTTCACGGGTGTCGGAGCAGGATTTATGGCTAGCCACATTGCCGCCGCATCGCCCCCGTTAACCGCTCATCAAGGTTAATGCTTCACTCTCGCTCTCCAGTGGGTTGCTGTTGCGTCCTGGAGAGTCAGCTTTGTTTCGACGTCTTGTGCCGCAACGGTTTTCCGTTGCCCGCGTTCCCCTAAAATCCCTCCCTGCCATGCTGTTCCGCCGCGTCGCGCGTCTCGCCTTCGTGTGCACGATCGTCAGCCGGAACCTGGCAACCCTTCTGCTGCAACTCGTCTGGAGGCTGCTGGTTGTCGTGCTGCGGCCCAAAGCCGCCCTGCTTCCTTCCGCACTCGTCGGCCTAGGCATCTGGCTCGGTTTCCCGACCGTCGCCGCCTATCAGGACATGGCCAGCATGGTTTCCGGCATCGAGGCGCCGGCGGCCCGCTGGAACGGTTTTGTCGAAAAATCCGTCGCCGGCTCGGTGCATGCCGCCGAGATGCCTTTCGTCGATTCAAGCAGCACCGGCTCGATCTCCGGTTCCGGCGTCTTGGCGCCGGGCATCGGCGAGGTCGCCTTCCGCGGCAAGGGCGGCTCGGACGCGACGACGCCCGACGAGCAGCGCGTCAACCGCGCCGACAAGAAGAGCCGCATCGTCAACATCATGCCGGTGGCGCCGCCGAAATTCTTCAACGCCGGGTCGATCCTCGAGCGCACGTCGATGCTGCTGAGGCCGGCGATCGGGCCGGAACTGAAGATGGCTTTTGCCAGGCCGGACATCAAAGGCAAGGAGATCCAGATCGCCACCGCCTTTTACGTGAAGGAAGAGAAGAAGCCCGACCCCGCCATCCCCGCCTATCTCGCCGACCTCATCACCAGCGACAAGGCCGACGTGCTGGCCACCGCCTATGCGCCGCCCAAGCCGGACTACGCCAGCGCATCGCCCTTCGAGGCGCTGCTGCAGGACGAACTCGACAAGAGCAATGGCCGCTTCATCCCGCCGCTCGCCGAGGGCGATCACGCCTGGATGAGCGAGCCGCTGCCCGCATCCGTGTTCTCGGCGCCGGAACAGACATGCCTCGCCAACGCGGTTTATTTCGAGGCGCGGGGCGAATCGTCGCGCGGCCAGGCGGCCGTCGCACAAGTGGTGCTGAACCGCGTCCGCAATCCGGCCTATCCCGACACGATCTGCGGCGTCGTCTACCAGAACGATTCCTGGAAGAACCGCTGCCAGTTCTCCTTCGCCTGCGACGGCATCCCCGATCGCGTGCTGAGCCCCGGGCACTACAAGCGCGCGCAGGACATCGCGATGGCGGTCACCGCCGGCAAGATCTTCATCCCCGAGGTGGGTTCCTCCACCCACTATTACGCGCAATATGTCAGCCCCGGCTGGGCGCGCGCCATGAAGCGCATGACCCAGATCGGACTGCATATCTTCTACCGCACTTACGGCGGCGGCTGGAGCTGACTAACCGGCCTCTTGGGGGGCTCCGGCGGACGGCTGTGCCGCGGCGTGACGCCGAGTCGGGCCGCGCAAACTGCGGGTCAGTATGTCGCACTTCGATAAGATATTGATTTATCAATAGAAAATACATCTTCTGCCGAGCCGCTACGTGGCTTGACGGGGGAGGGCCCTCTAACTATGTTGCCGGCGACTTTGAAGCGGATCGACGATTGGTCGCATCCGGGCGAGGGGGTTGCGGTGGCTGGCGGAAAATTGCCAGGCGAAGCCGGAAAAACCGGGTCCGGAAACGGCGGTCGGCAGGGCGCTGCGGACGACGAGCTGGAGCGCCGCAGGCAGAAACTCGAAGCATCGCTGGCGGCGAAGGGCCACGGCGAGGGCGGCGGGGAGGGCAAAGCCAGGCAGTCTATCGTTGCCGGCTACGGACAGGCGCTGAAGCTGTCGAGCGAATTCATCGCTGGAGTGGCTGTCGGGGCCGGTCTTGGTTGGCTGCTCGACCGGTTGGCGGGAACATCGCCCTGGGGGCTGATCGTGCTCCTGCTGCTTGGGTTTGGAGCTGGCGTCCTCAATGTGATGCGCTCCGCCGGAATGGTTGCCGACGCCGGCATCAGGGTGCAGAAGCGCCCGGAGGACGGCGACAGGAATTGAGATTGACTGGCGCGTCGCGCCGCGAACGAGGGGGGCCGAATGGCCAACGATCCGATCCACCAGTTCCAGATCGCGAAGCTGATTCCGATCGAGATCGGCGGCATGGATTTTTCCTTCACCAACTCGTCGCTGTTCATGCTGGCGACGGTCGCCGCCAGCGGCGCGTTCCTCTACCTCACGACGTCGAGCCGCGGCCTGATCCCCACCCGGATGCAGTCGCTGTCGGAGATGTCCTACGAATTCGTCGCCAACATGCTGCGCGACGCCGCCGGTTCGCACGGGATGAAGTTCTTCCCGATGGTGTTTTCGCTGTTCATGTTCGTGCTGGTCGCCAACCTGATCGGCCTGTTCCCATATTTCTTCACCGTCACCAGCCACATCATCGTCACCTTCATGCTGGCGCTGCTGGTCATCGGCACCGTGGTCGTCTACGGCTTCATGAAGCACGGCTTCGGGTTTCTGAAACTGTTCGTGCCGCAGGGCGTGCCGGGCATCCTGGTGCCGTTGGTCGTGCTGATCGAGGTGATCTCGTTCCTGTCGCGGCCGATCAGCCTCTCCGTCCGTCTGTTCGCCAACATGCTTGCCGGCCACATCACGCTGAAAGTGTTCGCCGGTTTCGTGACGTCGCTGAGCGCGCTTGGCGCCGTCGGCGTCGCTGGTGCGATCCTGCCGCTGGCCATGACGGTCGCCATCACGGCGCTGGAGTTCCTGGTGGCTTTCCTCCAGGCCTACGTCTTCGCGGTGCTGACCTGCATGTATTTGAACGACGCGCTGCACCCCGGACACTGAGAACGGTGCGGCGGCGCGCTGCCGCGGCCCACGTGAATTTCAACCGGATTTCGATCCACTAAGGAGCTTGATATGGAAGTAGATGCAGCAAAGGCGATCGGCGCAGGCATTGCCTGCCTCGGCATGGGCGGCGCCGGTATCGGCCTCGGCACCATTTTCGGCAACTACCTGGCGGGCGCCCTGCGCAATCCGTCGGCTGCCGACGGCCAGTTCGGCCGCCTGATTTTCGGCTTCGCCGTGACGGAAGCGCTGGGCATCTTCTCGCTGCTCGTCGCCCTTCTCCTGCTGTTCACCTGATATCCATCGGGTAGATGTTGCCGGCCGCATGCCGCGGCCGGTTCCTGACAGGGGACGAAGATGTTTGTGACACCTGGCTACGCTCAGGAGGCCGCTCCGGCGGCAGGCGGCGCGCACCCGGAAGGCGAGGCGCATCCCGAGGGCGAAGCCCATCCGGGTCTCGAAGGCCATACAGAGGCAGGCGCCGAGCACGGCGGCGGGGCGTTCCCACCGTTCGACCCGACGCATTTCCCTTCCCAGATCCTCTGGCTGGCGATCACCTTCGGTCTGTTCTACCTGTTCCTGAAGAAGGTCGTCCTGCCGCGCATCGGTGGCATCCTCGAAGTCCGCAGCGACCGTATCGCCCAGGATCTTGAGCAGGCCGCGCGTATGAAGGGCGAGGCCGACGCCGCGGTTGCTGCCTACGAACAGGAACTGGCGGAAGCCAAGGCCAACGCCAACGCGATCGGCCAGAAGGCCCGCGACGGCGCCCGCGCCGATGCGGATGCCGAGCGCAAGCGCGTTGAGGCCGAGCTTGAGCAGAAGCTCGAGGCGGCCGAGGCGAACATCGCTTCGATCAAGGCCAAGGCCATGGGCGAAGTCGGCGGCATTGCCGAGGACACGGCGACGGAGATCGTGCGCGAGCTGGTCGGCGGCACCGTCGACAAGGCAAGTGTTTCCGCTGCGGTCAAGGCAGCGGGCTGAGGAGGCGACCATGGATGCCACATTCTGGGCTTTCATCGCCCTCGTCATTTTCCTCGCCATCGTCTTCTACATGAAGGTGCCGGGCACCATCGGCAAGTCGCTGGACTCCCGCGCCGTCAAGATCAAGGCCGAGCTGGAAGAAGCCCGCCGCCTGCGCGAGGAGGCGCAGCAGCTGCTGGCCGAATACCAGCGCAAGCGCAAGGAAGCCGAGAAGGACGCGGCCGACATCGTCGAGCACGCCAAGCGCGAGGCCAGCCAGCTGGTCGCCGAAGCCAAGCAGAAGACCGAGGACTATGTGGCGCGCCGCGCCGCATTGGCCGAGCAGAAGATCGGCCAGGCCGAGCGCGACGCCGTCAACGAGGTCCGCTCCAAGGCCGTCGACATCGCCATCGAAGCGGCCCGCACCGTGCTTGCCGGCAAGGTCGACGCCAAGGTCGGCGGCGAGCTGTTCAAGTCCTCGCTGAATGAACTGAAGACCCGCCTGAACTGACAGGCTTGATTTCCAAAAGTTTCGAAAAGCCGCCGCACTCCGGCGGCTTTTTTGATTCCGCAGCAGTCGCACAGATTTCGCCTTCGGCAGTTGTCCGCCTTCTTGGCGGGATGACAGGCCAAATCGGACAAGCTGGCCCGATCACGCCTCGATCAGCACTTCCACCGTCGTCTCCGCTTCCACCCGGAACGGCGCAAACGTGACGCGGTGGATGCGGGGCAGGGCGCCATGGGCGCCGATGGCGGTGCGGTGGCGAACCGTGGCGTAGCCCATGTGGCTTTCAAAACCGTAATGGGCGTGCACGCGCCCGCAATTCTCCATCATCCGGTCGCGCATCACCTTGGCGACGATCGAGGCGGCGGCGATGGACTGCGAGCGCTGGTCGCCCTTGACCAGTGCCTCGGCGCTGCAGTGGAGCCCCGGCGGCACGTCGCGGCCGTCGACCAGCGCGTGCAGCGGTTTCACATGCAGGCCGCATGCCGCCCGCCGCATCGCTTCGAGGCTGGCGCGCAAAATGTTGATGCGGTCGATGCCTGTCGCGCTGACCGAGGCGACCGAGACGCCGATCGCCGAGCCGAGAATTATGGCGAACAGGTCTTCGCGTGCCTGCGCCGAGAGCCGCTTCGAATCGTCGAGGCCGTTGGGGATGCGGTGGGGGTCGAGGATCACCGCCGCCGCCACGACCGGACCCGCCAGCGGGCCGCGGCCGGCCTCGTCGAGACCGGCCAGCGGCCACAGGCCACGCTTCATCGCCTTTCGCTCGAAGGAAAAATCCGGCTTGAACGCCAGATCGAAGAGGGGCGGAGAATCGGAAGACGGGCGAGCCATGATGCGGCGAGACTCGCATCCGCTCCGATTCTCCGCAAGGCCTTCCCGGCCATCGGGGCGGGGGCGGGGAAGGCGCCGCCGGGCTGGGGCGGCCCGGGGGACAGGAAGTAGGCAGTAGGGCAGTAGGGCAGTAGGGCAGTAGGGCAGTAGGGCAGTAGGGCAGTAGGGCAGTAGGGCAGTAGGGCAGTAGGGCAGTAGGGCAGTAGGGCAGTAGGGCAGTAGGGCAGTAGGGCTAGCCGCTCCCGGCATTCGCATTGAAATTCGTGTAGAGGCGAAGGCGCCGCAACTTCTGTTGACCGTCTGGAAAGGTCGCGCTCCCTTTCTACTGCCCTACTGCCCTACTGCCCTACTGCCCTACTGCCCTACTGCCCTACTGCCCTACTGCCCTACTGCCCTACTGCCCTACAAAAGCATCAACTGCTCCACCTTCTTTTCCGTGCCCTTGAACAGATCCGTCCGCAACCGCCTCCGCTCCTGGTTGAGGCCGAGTTTCTTGGCGGCGATCTCGAAGCGGCGGCCGATCTGCCAGGCGTAGGGGCCGGAGCCTTTCATGCGTTTTCCCCATTCCGAATCGTAATCCTTGCCGTCGCGCATCGAGCGGATCAACGACATCACATGGCGGTAGCGGTCGGGATAGTGGCGCAGCAGCCAGTCCTTGAAGATCGGGCTGACTTCCAGCGGCAGCCGCAGGATGACGTAGCCCGCCTCGCGCGCGCCGGCGTTCGCCGCCGAATCGAGGATGCGCTCGACCTCGTGGTCGTTGAGGCCGGGAATGATCGGCGCCACCATGACCGAGGCCGGGATGCCGGCGTCGCTCAGCATGCGCAGCGCTTCCAGCCGCTTGGTCGGCGTCGAGGCGCGCGGCTCCATGGTGCGCGCCAGCATGCGGTCGAGGCTGGTCACCGACAGCGCCACCTTGGCGAGGCCCCTTTCCGCCATGCGCGCAAGAATGTCGATGTCGCGCGTCACCAGCGCCGACTTGGTCACGATGCCGACGGGGTGGCCGAATGCTTCCAGCACTTCGAGGATCTCCCGCATGATGCGGTATTTCTTCTCGATCGGCTGGTAGGGATCGGTATTGGTGCCGATGGCGATGGTACGCGGCTGGTAGCCTTCCTTGGAAAGCTCCTTTTCCAGCAGTTTTGCCGCATCCGGCTTGGCGAAGAGCTTCGATTCGAAATCCAGACCGGGCGACAGGCCCATATAGCTGTGGGTCGGCCGGGCGAAGCAGTAGACGCAGCCATGCTCGCAGCCGCGATAGGGATTGATCGACCGGTCGAAGGAGATGTCCGGTGAATTATTGCGGGTGATGATGGTACGCGGCCTTTCGACCTGCACCTCCGTCTTGAAAGGCGGAAGCTCCTCCAGCGAGTTCCATCCGTCGTCGAAGACATGGCGGCTGACGGGCTCGAAACGGCCGGAAGGATTGACCCCCGCAGCGCGGCCGCGCCGGCGGTCCTCGCCGATCCGTACGCCGCTTTCCTCGATCATCGCATTGGCCATGTCCGACCTGCCGCTTCCAAAGGCGGCAATGTCGGCTCGCACGATGTGTTCCATCTTGGCGCGGTTCCAAGGGGTGTCGGAGCTATGGCGAATCGCGGTGTTCATGAAACTATTCCTATTTGTTCGAATGGAACAAAGCAAGAACTTTCTCTCCACGGAGGCGCCCTCGCGTCGATGGCGCGGTCTCCGGGAACCTGTCAACGCCAGGGAAAACGCCGTGTTGCGCCGCGATACTGGCCTTTGCCGGCGCGATCCGCTATTCGGCTAACAGATGCTCACCGTGCTGATCGAGACGAAGAACCACGAGGAAGCGTTGGCCCGCACCCTGGCCTCGCTGGTCGGCGCGGCGGTGGAGGGCATCGTGCGCGACGTGATCGTCTGCGACCGTGGCTCGACCGACCAGACCCATCGCGTCGCCGAGCATGCCGGCTGCCACTATGTGGCGGAAGGCGGCGTCGCGGCGGGCATCCGGCAGGCCAAGGGCGAGTGGTTGCTGATGCTGGAGCCCGGCGCGCGCCTGGTCGACGGCTGGACCGAGGCGGTCGTCGGCCATGTCGGAAAACTGTCGATGCCGGCCCGCTTCTCGCGCAGCCGCGCCGACCGCAAGCCGTTTTTTTCGCGCCTGTTCTCGGCCCCTAACGCGCTTGCCGAGGGGCTTGTCATCCGCAAGGGCCAAGCCGCCGCGCTCGCGAAGTCGGCGCAAAGCGCCGAGGCGATCGCGCGCGGGCTCGCCTCGCGCCGGCTGGACGCGGAGATCAGGGTGGCGGAGCCGCAACGCTGACGGCCGCTCGGCCGTCGCCATGATCGATCGGGCAACCGGTTCCCATTCGGCGTTGACCTGAACTGAAGTTGAGGTTTCACCAAGGCTCCTTGCAACTCAAGGGAGCAGGTCACGGCTGAAACACGCGCGATCCAGAAATATACGGCCGACAAGGCGACAGACTGGATGCGATGGTCGGGCATCGCGCTGGCCGATGTCGTCAACGAAGACGAGACGCCGTCGGCCGGCGACTGACCATCGCTCGCCTTGGTTGCCCAGGCTCCTTGTTTTTTCTCGTTACGTAAAACAACGGCCGCAGCATCGGTCGGATACATGACGCGCCTACTTGCGGTTGTCGATAAAACGAAACCGATTTCCTGCCAAAACGGCAGAAATCGAAAATAAGCGAAATGGAACGACTCTAAATGCCCAGCCTGATCCTTACCGAGTCACACAACTTCCGCGGCGAAACGGTGACCAACGTCAATGCTCTCGAATTCGGCGGGACCGGCTACATGTATGCCATATTCGACGGCGCCCAGTTCGGCGGAGGCTATATCTCCAATTCGCTCGGCATCGACGGCAACGGCCAGTCGTGCGAGATCGATATCCACTTCGCGGCGGGCAGCAGTTTTTCGGCCGCGGGCTGGACCTTCAGCAATTGGAAGGCGTCGAACACGCTCAACTATGTCGGAACCAGCAGCGCCGAAACGATTATCGGCACCAGCCAGTTGGATTACTTCTCCGGCGGCGGCGGCGCCGACACGTTGGACGGCGGCGCCGGCACCGACTTTTTTCGGTATCAGTCCCCGTCGGAGGTTGGCGCCGGATCGACCCTGAAGGGCGGCGACGGCATCGACACGATCTATATGGGCAATGAGGCGGGGACCTACGACTTCTCCACGTCGAGCATCTCGGGCGTCGAGATTCTGCGTTTCTACGGGACCGGCGTGTCGGCAAGGCTGACCGGCGACCAGATCGGCGCCGGCAAGATCGACCATGTAACCATCGACGAAGGCACCGCGCAGAAGCTGGTGGTTGCAGGCAACATCGTCGACCTGTCGGGCGTCACCTTCGCGGGCTGGGACGGTGGAAACAGGACCGTTACCGTCAACGGCACGGGCTTGGTGGACAAGCTCGTCGGCTCCAGCCAGGCGGACGTCATCAATGGCGGCGCTGGCAACGACTCGCTCTTTGGCGGCGATGGCGCCGATCAGTTGAACGGTGGCTCAGGCACGGACACCGTGGGCTATTCCGGTGCCGTGACCGGCGTCGTCGCCAGCCTGGCCAATGCGGCGATCAACACGGGTTTTGCGGCCGGCGATATTTACAGCTCGATCGAAAACATCACCGGCACGAAGTTCAGCGACAGCGTCTACGGCAACAAGGGCGCCAACGTCGTCAATGGCGGCGCCGGCGACGACTTCATCAAGGGTTATGACGGCAACGACACGCTGACCGGCGGATCGGGCAGCGACGCCTTCATCTTCAACACAGCGCTCAACGCCGCGTCGAATGTCGACCACATCACCGACTTCAACGCCGCCGCCGATACGATGTGGCTGGACGATGCCTTCTTCGCCAAGGCCGGCGCGGCCGGCACGCTGTCCGCCGCTGCATTCTGGACCGGAACGGCGGCGCATGACGCCTCGGACCGCATCATCTATGACGCGAATACCGGCCACCTCAGCTACGACGCCGATGGCAACGGCGCGGGCGCGGCGATCCAATTCGCGACCGTCGCGATCGGGCTGTCGCTGACCAATGCCGATTTCCTCATAATCTGAGGACTTGCAGACTGCGAAGGGAGGCGCGACCGGTTCGCCGGCAGCGTTGCCCTTCAGGTCGGTTTTGCGCCGCGCCTCAGATGTTCGTCGAGGCGCGGCATGATCTCCACGAAGTTGCACGGCATGTGCCGGTAGTCGAGCTGTGGCTTGATGATCCCGTCCCAGGCGTCGCGGCAGGCGCCGGGCGAGCCCGGCAGCACGAACACGAAGGTGGCGTTGACCACGCCGCCCGTTGCCCGCGACTGGATCGTCGAGGTGCCGATCTTGTCGTAGGAGATGCGGTGGAAAACTTCGGAAAACCCGTCCATGCGCTTTTCGAAGATCGGCTCCAGCGCCTCCGGCGTCACGTCGCGGCCGGTGAAGCCGGTGCCGCCGGTGGTGATCACCACGTCGATTTTTTCGTCGCGCGACCAGGCGAGCACCCTTTCGCGGATCTTTTCCCTGTCGTCGGTGACGATGGCGCGGTCGGCCAGCACATGGCCGGCCTCGGCGATGCGATCGGCGAGCGTCTGGCCGGATTTATCGTCGACCAATGTTCGCGTGTCGGAGACGGTGAGCACCGCGATGCCAACGGGGATGAAGGGGCGGTCGTTGGGCGCCATCAGTGCCTCGCCTGCGCGATTCCTCGCGTAAACTTTGAAATGCCGCGCTCCTTCGCACCCCCCTCTGTCCTGCCGGAAATCTCCCTCGCAAGGGGGGAGATTCGCCGGCCGCTCTGGTTTCGCCAATCGCTGACGATGCAGGACGGGCGGCGGGACTGAAGCTGCCAATCTCCCCCCTTGCGGGGGAGATGTCCGGCAGGACTGAGGGGGGTGTGAAGGAGCGCCATGCTCAAATCCCTGTGCCGGGCGGAGCCGAAGCAGTTGTTTCCGTCGCCGCGACGAACCAGTCCGGCCGCGCCGTCGAGATCGCGTTGGCAGCGCGCTGGGCTGCGGTGTTGTCGCTAAAAATACCGAAGCATGTAGCACCGGACCCCGACATCCGCGCAAAGGCGGCACCCGCGCCGCTCAGCGCGGTCAGCGTATCGCCGATCGCCGGCGCCAGGTCCAAGGCAGGTGCCATCAAGTCGTTGCGCGTCGTCGCCAACCAACCGAGGAGGCTGGTCGTATCCCTGCGGGCCGGCAGGGGAGGAAGCGGCGGATTTTCGCGGCGGGCAAGCGCGGCGAAAACCTGGGGCGTCGCGACGGCCACACTCGGATTGACCAGCACCAGCGCCAGCGACGGAAACTTTTCGAGCGGCTGGATCACCTCGCCGATACCGCGCGCCACCAGCGGCCGGGCATGCAGGCACATCGGCACATCCGCGCCGAGCGCCAGCCCGATACGGGCAAGCACGCCCGCATCGATATCGAGTTTCCAGAAGCGCTTGAGCGCTCTCAATACGGCCGCCGCATCGCTGGACCCGCCGCCGACGCCCGACGATGCCGGGACGTTCTTCTCCAGGAAGATCAGCGCCGGCGAAACGGCTGCCGATCCGGCGGCCTTGCGCAGCACGTCGCGCGCCCGGATGGCGAGATTGTCCACGCCGCCGGGGATGTCCTGCGCGAATGGCCCTGAAACCGTGAACAGGTCGCGCGGCGCCGGGCCGACGGCGACCTGGTCGCCGAACGCGGTGAACACGCAAAGGCTTTCGATCAGGTGATAGCCGTCCGGCCGCCTGCCGGTGACATGCAGGGCGAGGTTGATCTTGGCCGGCGCCGCCTCGGCGACCGCCGCAACTGTTTCCGACACGATGGACCGTCAGTCCTTGGCAGGGCGGTATTCGCCGGTCTTCGGATCGAACACCAGCGTGCCGTCGGCACGGGTCTTTGCCTGCTGCTCGTGGCGCTTGATCTTTGCGGTCACGCGCTCGGCCTCGCGCACGAAATGGCGGTAGCCGAAATAGGCGACCACGCCGACAACGGCGAAGAAGATGAGCTGCGGCATGACATTTCCCTCCCTGCATCGAACGGCCGGAAGGACCGTTCAGGTCGGCATACGACCATCATAGCGGTAAACCGCTTGCCATTCAAAGCCCGTATCGGCTCCACAGCGCGCGTTCCTCCGCCGCATCCAGCAGGCCCCCGGCGGCAGAGCTTGCGATGTCGGCTACAGAAAAGCCAGCGCTCGATCCGAACACACCCAGCCGGCGGCCGAAAAGCCCGCGCGGCTGGGTGATCAGTTTCATCTGCGTCCTGTCGCCGAACCGCGCCTTGAGCGTGCCGCGCATGTCGCCGATCGCATCGACGAGACCCAGCGACAGGCCTTTCCGGCCGGTCCAGAACAGGCCGGTGAACAGGTCGGGATCCTGCGACAGCCTGTCGCCGCGCCGGTCCTTCACCAGGTCGATGAAGGTCTCGTGGATTTCGAGCTGCAAAACCTTCAGCCGCTCGACATCCTCCGCCTTTTCCGGCTGGAACGGATCGAGCACAGCCTTGTTGCGCCCTGCGGTGTGGACACGGCGCTCGACGCCGATCTTCTGCATCAGTTCGGGAAAGCCGAACGAGGCAGAAACGACGCCGATCGAGCCGACGATGGAAGACGGGTCGGCGATGATCTCGTCGCCCGCCACCGCGATCATGTAGCCGCCCGAAGCCGCCACATCCTCCACGAACACCAGCACCTTCTTGTTCTTCTCGGTCGCCAGGTCGCGGATGCCCTGGTAGATCAGCCGCGACTGGACGGGCGAGCCGCCCGGCGAGTTGATCGAGATGGCGACCGCCGGCGCATCCTTCACCGCGAACGCCTTTTCGAGAATGCCGGCGGTGGAGGCGAGCGACAGGCTAGGACGGAACTGGCCGCCGCCGGCCATGATCGTGCCGCTGAGCCGCACCACCGGGATCGTGACTCCCTCCGACCGCATCGATTTCGGCAGCAGGCGGCGCAGGAATGACGTCACTGTGGATGGGCTCCGTTTCTCGGTGTCTCTGCAACGCATGTAGGCATTGGCGCGCGCCGCGCAAGCGCTGCCGGTATCAGTCGCCGAAAAGCGAGGCTTCTCCGGCATTTATCGCCTCGGCGCGCGGCGTGAAGCTGTTGTCGGCCGTCTCGTGCAGCATCAGCGGCGGCATCAGCGACGACAGACCGCGCGCGCCGCGAACCGCGCGGACAACGATACGGATGGCCGGCCGGTCGGCGGCGGCATGGATCGGCACGATCTCGGCGCTGCCGAAGCGGCCTTCCATGGCCGGCAGGATTTTGTAGAGCGAGGCCGGGCGTGCGATCAGCGCCAGCCTGCCGCGCGGCTTGAGGATCGCAGCCGCGCTGCGCAGCCATGTCTCGAACACTTGTTCGTCTGCGACATGCGCCTCGCGCCGAAGTGCGTCCGGTGTCGCGCGGTCGCGGCCGTCGTTGAAGGGAGGATTCATCAACACGAAGTCGGCCGACCGGTCTTTCAGGCCCGCTTCGGTCCGTGCCTTGCCGGACAGCACTACATCGGCCACCAGCAGGGAAACCCGCCCGGCCAGGACGAAATTGCCGGCGTGCGCCAGAGAGCGTTCGGCGTAGCCAGCCATCTCCTGCGACCGCTCGACCAGCAGCACGGAGGCGTTCGGGCATCTGGCGGCGACGGCAAGACCCACGGCTCCGGCACCCGCGCCGAAATCGACCGCCAGTCCGGCAAAGCCAGCCGGCACGGCCGCTGCCAGCACCAGCGCATCCATACCGGCCCGATGCCCGCCCTTAGCCGGTTGCACCAACGTGAAGCGGCCGCGATGAAAAGCGTCGATGGTGAAAGTCTCGCCCTCCGGTGGGGATGCCAAGCCGGTCACGGCAAATTCTCACCGTTCGCGCAGCTCGTTGCCGATGCCGGCGTCAGCGAAGATGCGGCGCGCCTGTTCGGCGTCGTCCTCAGAAACCAGGATGCGCCTCGGCAAAATGCCGATGGAGCCGTCCAGCACGCTCATGTTCTGGTCGGCCACCAGGCACTCTATCCCGGCGTCGCGGAGCAGCGATTGCGCGAAGGAGAGGACGACGGCGTCGTTGGTGCGGATGATCTCGATCATGGACAAAGGGTTGCAGGTTGCATGGACGGTGTAAACCGCAAATGCAGCCGCCGGGAACGCCGCTTGCCGCTGCTCATTTCTTGAAGTGCTGCTTGAGGCGCTCGATCTCCTCCGGCGTCCAACGCACATCCGTCACCGCTACCCAGGCGTCGATGTAATGCTGCGGCGCGTAGACATGCCCGTAGCCCATCGGCGTGGTCGTCGCCGTCATCACGTCGAGCAGCAGCTGGAAGAACGTCACCACGGGGTACCAGCGCAACTCCGGCGACACGTCGGGACCGCGCGGCTCCGCCATCCAGGCCGGCTCACGGTAGGCGGAGGCAGGCTCGAAGAAGGTGATCGCGTCGCTCGCATACTGCAGGTAGACGATCCGCATCGGCCCCCATTGCGCACCGGGGATGTCGAGCGCATCCTTCTGCGCGGTGAAGCGAATGACCGAGCCGTTGCCGAAGCGCGGCAGCCAGGCCGGTGAACCCGGCTCGCGCCGTCGCGTGACAGAATTCCACATGCTGCTGGGGAAGGGCGGTCCGCTCCACAACGCGCCCTGCAGCGGGTCGCCCAGCACGTCGAACAGGTCCGCTGAGCGCTGCGAGTTGAGCGCGCCGAGGCTGAGCCCGAAGAGATAGAGGCGCGGCCGCTTGTCCTTCGGCAGAGTGGTCCAGTATCCGTAGACCTGCGTGAACAGCGCCCGCGCCGCCTCGTTGCCGTAGTCGGGCTCCACCAGCAGCGACAGCCAGCTTGCCAGGTACGAATATTGAACGGCGACGCTCGCGACGTCTCCGCCATGCAGATATTCGACCGTGTTCATGGCCGGCGGGTCGACCCACCCCGTTCCGGTCGGCGTGATGAGGATCAGGACGGAGCGGTCGAATCCGCCGACGCGCTTCAATTCCTCCAGGGCGAGCTTTGCGCGGTCGTCCGGACTGTCCGCCGAATTCAGGCCGGCATAGACGCGGATCGGTTCGACGGCGTCGCGGCCGAGAAACGCCTGGATCGCATCCTTGCTCGGGCCTTGCGCCACGAACTCGCGGCCGGCGCGGCCAATTCCCTCCCAGTCGATCAGCGAAGCTTCGCTGCCGGTCTTGTTGGGGTCGGTGGGCCTGGCGCTGGCATCCTCCATAAGCTCGTCGATCGTCCGGAACGAGGAATCGGCGACGCGCAGCCCGGCCCGCAGCAATACGCCGTCTATGACCGACCAGAACAGCGTCGCGGCGACGACAGCGCCGACGATGTTGGCGACCGGTCGTGAGGCGAAACCGCCGATGCGCCGGGACAGGAGGCCGAACAGAAGGTTGAACAACCGGCCAATGCCGATGAGCAAGCAGAACACCAGGAGAGCGATGACGCCGACCTCGAAGGGATGCGCCGTGTCGACCGGCTCCATGCCCATCAGCGAGCGGATGGAATTCTGCCATTCCGCAGCTTTCCACAGAAACCGCACGGCCACGACGGCGAAGACAACGGCCGCGCCGGCCTTGAGGACGAGGTCGGCCCTTCTGCCCGGCTTCGGCAGTTCCAGCCGGGACCACAGCCATCGTATGAAAACGCCGGTGCCGTAGCCGGCCGCGAGCGAGCAGCCGGAGAGCACGCCTTGCAGCAGGAAGGATCGCGGGATCAGGCTGGGCGTGAGCGACGCCGCGAAGAACAGCGTGCCCAGAAGCAGGCCCACCGCTGAAAAGGACTTCCCGAACCTGACCGCCCAATCTCGCACCATCAAGCCCGCCCCTCTGCTGGAATCGGGGCATCTTATCGCAGGGATGGCGATGCGGAAGCAGGGCAGATCGAGCTCCTCGCCTGTGCCCGCGCCAATTCGCCTCTTGAGTTCGGTCCATATGCCGCACTAAATCGTCTGCGGGACATGGGCCGTTGGACGCGGCCGACCGGTGACGGGAGTGCTTGTTTTGGGTGTCGTACTGAACCTGGAAGACGGAAAGCGCGAAGTCTCGATCAAGGGACTGATCGATCTGACCGCCTCGGACATGGCCGCGGTGAACAAGCTGATCCTGTCCAAGGCGGGATCGGATGTCGAGATGATTCCCGAGATCGCCAATCATCTGATCTCGTCCGGCGGCAAGCGCCTTCGGCCGATGGTGACGCTGGCCGCAGCCCAGATGTTCGGCTACGCGGGCGAGGCGCATGTGAAACTCGCCACCAGCGTCGAGTTCATGCACACGGCGACGCTGCTGCATGACGACGTGGTCGATGAAAGCGATCTGCGCCGCGGCAAGAAGACGGCGCGCATGATCTGGGGCAACCAGGCCAGCGTGCTTGTCGGCGACTTCCTGCTCGGCCAGGCTTTTCGCATGATGGTCGACGTCGGCTCGCTGGACGCCCTCGACATCCTGTCGACGGCTGCCTCGATCATCGCCGAGGGCGAGGTGATGCAGCTTTCGGCGGCAAAGAATCTTGAGACCACCGAGGACGAGTATTTCTCGGTGATCAAGGCCAAGACCGCCGCGCTGTTCTCCGCCGCCGCCGAGGTTGGCCCTGTGGTTGCCGGCGCGGCGCGCACCGACCGGGCGGCGCTGCGCTCCTACGGCATGAATCTCGGCCTCGCCTTCCAGCTGATCGACGACGCGCTCGACTACGGCGGCGATTCCAAGAAACTCGGCAAGAATGTCGGCGACGATTTCCGCGAGGGCAAGGTGACCCTGCCGGTGATCCTCTGCTATCGCCGGGGAACCGCGACCGAGCGCGCCTTCTGGAAACAGGCGATCGAAGAGAACGTCGCCGACGACGAGGCGCTTGAGAAGGCGCTGAAGCTGATGACGCGCCACGGCGCCATCGCCGACACGATCGGCCGCGCCCGGCATTTCGGCGGCATCGCGCGGGACGCGCTGGCGCCGCTCGACGCCACGCTGCAGAAGGCCGCGCTGCTGGACGTTATCGATTTCTGCATCAGTCGCGTGGTCTGATCTGGGCCGATCACTCTGTCGCGAGAATCATCTTCGATCGCGGCGGATTGAACCGGGACCGCAAAAAGGCCATGCTTGCCGGCTTAAGCGGTGATGATTCATCCCGAGCGGCGCGGCTGTGCCTGAAAGGACTGTAATGCGGAAACGTCTCGTCTGGCTGGCAAGCGTGTCGGCGCTCACCGCTGCGATCCTTGTCGGCCCGCCGGCGCTGGCCAACCGTCCCGTCCAGCCCGTCGCCATCGGCTCCTTCACCGGCGCCTATCTCGCGGCGCGCGTTGCCGAGGTCGACAACGACATGGACAGCGCCATCGACTATTACCGGCGCGCGCTGGATTTCGACCCGGACAACCAGCAGCTCCAGCAGAGCCTGTTGCTGGTTCTGGTCTCGACCGGACGCTTCGACGAAGCGCTGCCGCTCGCCGAGAAGCTGAAGACCGTGCCGGAAGTCGAGCGTTTCTCCCGCGTCACGCTTGCCGTCGATGCGATCCGCAAGAAGCAGTACCGCGAGGCCGGCATCTGGCTGAAGCTGGCCCAGGAATCCGACCTGGACCGCCTGATCACCGGGCTGATGTCGGCCTGGACCGAGGCCGGGCAGAAGGATGGGGCCGGCGCCATCGCCAGCCTGCAGAAACTCGACGGCCCGGAATGGTTCGAGCTTTTCGCCTCCTACCACCGCGCGTTGATCGCCGAAAACGCCGGCATGAACGATGAGGCCGCCACAGCCTTCCAGGCGACGATTGACAATGTTGCGGCCGGCAGCGCCGCCCCCGAGACCTGGCTGCGCGCGGCGGAGGCCTATGCCGGCTTCCTGGCGCGCAGCGGCGACAAGGACAAGGCGCTGGCCATCCTCGATAAGGCCAGCGAATTCGCGAGCGGCCGCCTGCCGTTGATGTCGTTGCGCGACAAGATTGAGAAGGGCGAGAAGATCGAGCCGATGGTGGCGACGCCGGTCGACGGCGCCAGCGAGGTGCTGCTCGACCTGGGCGGCGCTCTGAACCGAGGCGGCGGCGAGCCTTTCGTAAAACTCTACCTGCAATTGGCGCTGGTGCTGCGGCCGGACAGCGACGCGGTTCTGCTCCAGCTAGCCGCGGTCGCCGAGCAGCAGCAGGATTCCGAGGAGGCGATCTCGCTCTACCGGAAGATACCGGCCGCCTCGCCGCTGAAGCGCGCCGCGGAGCTTCAACTCGGGCTGAACCTTGCCGATCTCAAGCGCCAGGACGAGGCGATCACCCATCTGAAGAAGCTGGTGGACGCCGACCCCGACGACATGCGCGCCTATCTGGCGCTCGGCGGCGTCTATGCCTCCAAGGAGGATTACAAGTCGGCCGCCGAAAATTACGACCGCGCCGTCGAGCGGCTGAAGCAGCCGACCAACGCCAACTGGAACATCTTCTACCAGCGCGGCATCGCCTATGAGCGGCTGAAGCAATGGCCGAAGGCGGAGCCGAATTTCCGCAAGGCGCTGGAACTGTTTCCCGACCAGCCGCAGGTGATGAACTATCTCGGCTACTCCTGGGTCGATATGAACGTCAATCTCACCGAGGGCCTCGACCTGATCCGCAAGGCGGTCGATCTGAGGCCCAGCGACGGCTACATCGTCGACTCCCTCGGCTGGGCCTACTATCGGCTGAACCGTTTTGACGAGGCGGTGGTCGAGCTCGAGCGCGCCGTGTCGCTGAAGCCCGACGACCCGGTGCTCAACGACCATCTCGGCGACGCCTACTGGCGCGCCGGCCGGCGGCTCGAGGCGACCTTCCAGTGGAGCCACGCCCGCGACCTGAAGCCGGAGCCAGACGTCCTGCTGTCCGTGCAGAAGAAACTCAGGGAAGGCCTGCCGCCGCTGGAAGGCAAGACCGCGCTCGAAGCCCCGGCCACCCCCGCCCCGAAGACCGCCGCCCCCGACACGAAGGGGTGAGCAGCCGGTTCGCGGAACGCGAATTCATCGTGCCAGTGGCACGATGAAAAGCTGCGAACGCCGGGGAGCTGCGAACGGTGAAAGCCCGATCCGCCTCGGGCGGATCGGAACGCCCAGTGGGCGTTTCGAAGGACTTGAACGCCCGAGGGGCAGGGAGCTGCGAAGCAGCAGGCCCGCCCCGGAGCCGGCCGCTGCCAAATCCCTTGCGAACCCCACCGCCCCCCGTTTTCGAAAAGCGTTCAGCTTCCCGTCAGCCGGCCATGCGAGTCGAGCGGCGGGAAGCCGGCTTCAGCCCGGCCTTCCATGTCGAAACCACTGGAAAGGTCGATGATATGAAGAGACTTGCGCGTGTCGGTGCTGTGGCATCGATCCTGGCCATGAGCGCCGCCGTGAACCCGCTATGGGCGGCAGGGACAATCAAGGTCACCGAGTCAGGCGAGGGCGGCGGCGCCATGAGCCTGAAACTGGAGCCGTCGACCGTCAAGGCCGGGCCGGTGACCTTCGAGGTGAAGAACGACGCTGTCGGGGAAGAGCACGAGATGCTGGTCGTGCGGCTCAAGTCGCCCGATCAGAAGGTGCTGGTCAACGCCTCGAAACACCGCGTCGACGAAGCCAAGCTGAAGAGCCTCGGCGAGGTTTCCGACCTGAAGCCCGGCGAATCCGGTGAGTTGAAGGTGACCCTGAAGCCCGGTACCTATCTCATTTTTTGCAACATCAAGAGCCACTACGAGGCCGGCATGGCCTCGACCCTCACGGTCACGCAATGACGGAGCTTTGCCGGGCGCCTTCGCTTGACGCCCGGACGCTGGTTGGATAGCGGAAGTCCGTGCTCGCGCACGGACTTCTCATAGGGAGCACCCATGTCCGCCACCCCGCCCGCCCAGCTCGACCCCCGCCGCTCGTTCCAGGGGCTGATCCTGACGCTCCACAATTACTGGGCGGCCTACGGTTGCGTGGTGCTGCAGCCCTACGACATGGAGGTCGGCGCCGGCACCTTCCACCCGGCCACCACGCTGCGGGCGCTCGGCCCCAACCGCTGGAACGCCGCCTATGTGCAGCCGTCGCGCCGCCCCAAGGACGGTCGCTACGGCGAGAACCCGAACCGGCTCCAGCATTATTACCAGTACCAGGTAATCCTGAAGCCCAACCCGCCGAACCTGCAGGAACTCTATCTCGGTTCGCTGGAGGCCATCGGCGTCGACCCGCTGCTGCACGACATCCGTTTCGTCGAGGACGACTGGGAGAGCCCGACGCTGGGCGCCTGGGGGCTCGGCTGGGAATGCTGGTGCGACGGCATGGAGGTTTCGCAGTTCACCTATTTCCAGCAGGTCTGCGGCATCGAATGCACGCCGGTCTCCGGCGAGCTGACCTATGGGCTGGAGCGGCTGGCCATGTATGTGCAGGGCGTCGACAACGTCTACGACCTGAACTTCAACGGACGCGAGGGTGACGAGAAGGTCACCTATGGCGAGGTTTTTCTGCAGGCCGAGCAGGAATATTCCAGGCACAATTTCGAGCATGCGGACACCGCGATGCTGCTGCGCCATTTCGAGGACGCGGAGAAGGAGTGCCAAGCGCTGCTCGCCGCCGGCGCGCCGACCCTCCCCCTCAAGGAGAGGGTAAGCGGGCACCGCATGGTCCTTCCCGCCTACGACCAGGCGATCAAGGCCAGCCACGTCTTCAACCTGCTCGACGCCCGCGGCGTAATCTCCGTCACCGAGCGCCAGAGCTACATTTTTCGCGTCCGCAACCTGGCGAAAGCCTGCGGCGAGGCGTTTTTGCTGACCGAGGCGGGCGGTTTTGCCGCCGCCGCCTGATCGGCCCGTCCTGTCCGACTTCGATTGAGAAATCAGATGCCCGACCTTCTTCTTGAACTTCGCTCCGAGGAAATCCCCGCCCGCATGCAGCGCAAGGCGGCGGTCGATCTGCGGAAAATGGTCACCGACGGTCTGGTCGAGGCGGGGCTGACCTACGAGGGCTGCCAAGAATACTGGACGCCGCGCCGCCTGACGCTGGACATCCGCGGCCTGACCGCGAAGTCGAAGGATGTGCGCGAGGAACGCAAGGGGCCGAGCACCAAGGCCCCCGAGCAGGCGGTTCAGGGCTTTCTGCGCTCCGCCGGGCTCACCGACATCTCGCAGGCGGAGATCCAGACCGATCCGAAGAAGGGCGATTTTTACGTCGCCCGCATCGTCAGGCCGGGCAGGGCGGCGGAAGACATCATCGCAGCACTCGTGCCGGAGGTGATAAAAACCTTCCCGTGGCCGAAATCCATGCGCTGGGGGCCTGCCTCCGGCCCGAAAGGATTTCGCTACGGCAAGACCGAAGGGCGCGGCGGCGAGGCGCTGCGCTGGGTGCGGCCGCTGCAATCGATCGTCTGCACCTTTGGGCCCGAGACCGAGGAGCCTGTGGTTGTCGACTTCGAGATCGACGGCATCCGCTCGGGCAACATCACCTACGGCCACCGTTTCCATTCGCCGGGCGCCATCACCGTGCGCCGCTTCGACGATTATGCCTCGAAGCTGGAAGCGGCCAAGGTGATCATCGACGCCGGCCGTCGCAAGGAGATCATCCTCGCCGATGCGAAAAACCTTGCTTTCGCCAACGGGCTCGACCTGGTCGAGGACGAGGGGCTGCTGGAGGAGGTGTCAGGGCTGGTGGAGTGGCCGGTGGTGCTGATGGGCGAGTTCGAGGAGGCGTTCCTCGACATCCCGGCGGAAGTCATCCGGCTGACGATCAGGGCCAACCAGAAGTGTTTTGTCACGCGGCAGTCTTTCTCCCCCCTCGAGGGGGAGATGGGCGGCAGCCCAGAGAGGGTTACCTCAGAAGGCACCGCCCGAACGTCGAGCACTGCCGCGGCGACCCCCACCGCCGCCTTCGGCGGCACCTCCCCCTCAAGGGGGGAGGGAAGTCTGGCGCAGCATTTCATCCTCACCGCCAACATCGACGCCAAGGACGGCGGGCGCGAGATCGCCCACGGCAACGGCAAGGTTGTTCGCGCCCGGCTGTCGGATGCCCTCTATTTCTGGAAGACCGACCAGGCCGACCTGCCCGACCTCGGCCGCCTCGACGCATCGGCCGAAAAACTCGGCCTGAAGCGCGATGCCAGCGGCAAGCTTTTGCCGCTCGACCAGCGCATGGCCCGCCTCGACCATCTCGGCGTGACGTTCCATGCAAAGCTCGGAACGCAAGGCGAACGTGTCGAGCGCATTGCGCGGCTGGCCGAGGAACTGGCGCCGATCGTGGCGCAGGCTTTCTCCCCCCTTGAGGGGGAGATGGGCGGCAGCCCAGAGGGGGTAACCTCAGAAGGCACCGCCAATAGGTCGAGCACTGCCGATGCGACCCCCACCGGCGGCTTCGCCGCCACCTCCCCCTCAAGGGGGGAGGGTAACGCGGCCACGCTCGCCCGCCGCGCCGCGCTGCTGGCCAAGGCGGATCTGCAGACGGAAGTGGTCGGCGAGTTCCCCGAACTGCAAGGCGCCATGGGCCGCAAATATGCGCTGCTCCAAGGCGAAAACCCGTCCGTTGCCGCCGCCATCGAGGACCACTACAAACCGCAAGGCCCGTCCGACCGCGTGCCGGCCGACCCGGTGTCGATCGCCGTCGCGCTGGCCGACAAGCTGGATACGCTGGTCGGTTTCTGGGCGATCGACGAGAAGCCGACGGGCAGCAAGGACCCTTATGCGTTGCGGAGAGCGGCGCTGGGGGTGATCAGGATTTTGGTCGAGAATGGGGTGAGAGCGACCCTTTCTGAAGTTTTGGCTCAAGCATACGTGCATGTCTTGAGTAATTTCCGGGACGACCATCATGAAGTTTTGGTACGTGATTTGAAGCGAGGTGGCCTCGCTTCGATCAATCACTTTTTTGCTGGACCCGAGTTCGGCGGCGATCCTGATCCACAATCAGAAGTTCTGGTGGCTCGTGAGTCCAATCCGCCACATACTCGACGTCGGTCAAGCTTTGCTCGGATCGATGCGGAGCCAGAGGACTTGAATATTGTGACGATCTATCCTCCGGTCGCCAAATTGGGTCCAGACCTCCTCTCCTTCTTCCACGACCGCCTAAAGGTCTACCTCCGCGACAAGGGCGCCCGCCACGACCTGATCGACGCCGTGCTGGCAAGCGGCAGCACCTCCCCTTTGGGGGGAGGTCGGACCGAAGGTCCGGGTGGGGTTGAACAGGCGCCTTCCTCTCAGCCCCCCACCCCGGCGCTTCGCGCCGACCCGCCCCACAAGGGGGAGGGTGGGAGCCAGAACGACGACCTCCTCACCATCGTCCGCCGCGTCGAGGCGCTGGGCACCTTCCTCGACACCGAGGACGGAAAAAACCTGCTGGCCGGCACGAAGCGCGCGGCGAACATTTTGGCCGCCGAGGAGAAGAAAGGCACAGCGGTCGCCGCCGCCGTCGAGCCGGTCCTGTTCCGGGAAGACGCCGAGAAAACGCTGTTTTCCGCGATGAACCGGGCTGAGAAGGAAGCCGGCGAAGCGATTCAGAACGAAGACTTTTCCGCCGCCATGCGCGCCCTTAGCGCGTTGCGCGAACCGGTTGATTCCTTCTTCGAGAAAGTCCTCGTAAACGACGAGGATGTGGCGGTGCGCGCCAACCGCCTGGCGCTGCTGTCCCGCATCCGCGCCGCGACGGGACAGGTGGCGGATTTCTCGAAGATCGCAGGATAAGGCAGTCGGCAATAGGCAGTCGGCAGTAGCGAAGACCGCTATGCAGACATGCCCGTAGCAGTGATCTTTCCTACTGCCTACTGCCTACTGCCTACTGCCTACTGCCTACTGCCCAATCACCGTCACCACCACGCTCGCCCGATACACATCCACCTGGATCACCGGATAGCCTCGCGTGATGGCGCGCTTGGTCGCGGAACTCATCGCCCGGCTGCTTTGCAGCATCTTCTCCAGCCGCGCCCGCGAAGCCGCCGTTCCGAACCACACATCGTTCTCGTCTTCGGCGTCGCCGCGACCGAACTTGTGCCAGTTGGCGCGATCCTGCCGCACCATCTGGGCCGCGGATTCCAGCGGGAAGCCGTCGCTCGCCGCTTTGTCGTCCTGCGAGATGCGCGCCACGTAGGAGCCGAGCAACTCGTCCGCCGATGCGCTGCCGATCGTCGTCAGCGATACGGCAAGCGCGCTCGCCGCAACTGTCAGGTGGAAAGATCTCATAATTGTGCCCGCTGCCTGAAAAGCCCCAAACCCATGCTCGCGGGTTCGCTTGGCGGAATTCGGGCAGGGCGTCAACCAGATGGAGTTTAGCCCGGCACAGCGAACTGCCGGCGTGATGTCGCCTCTGGCGGCGCCTCCGGCGCGGCCTGCGGTGGCGCTTCCTGCTGCCTGCGGTATTCGCGCTTGCGGTTGCGCGCGCTGTTGGGCTTGCCGTCCGCCGAGGCCGTCTGCGGCAGCACCACAGGCTCCGTGCGCTGGCTGAATGCATCGCCGACGAGGCCGCCGCGGATCACCAGGGGTTTCGGCTGCGGCGCCGGATGCGAAGCGCTGATCGCCGCGACCTTCTCGAAGGTCACGGGCGGCACAGTGCTTTCGAAGGCGAGTATGGACGGGCTGACGACCACAACCTTCGCCCGCCCGCCTTCCGGCAGCGGATAGGCCAGCGGCACCAGCATGTCGCCCTTGGCCGTCATTTTCGCCATGGCGGCATCCGGCCTCGGCTTGACGGACGCCAGCGCCGGCAGCCCGATCCTGACGATGGAGGGCGACTTGCCGGCCGGCGGCGGCGCGACATGGGCGAAGGACGAAGCCTGCGCCCCGCCCGCCATTGCGGCCCAGATGGCCAGTGTTGCAATTTTCAGCCGCAAGGCCGTTCCCCGAAAACCTTGGATTGACTTTATGCCGGTCGAAGTCGATGCGTGAATGCTGGCTGACCATGGCATCGGCGGGTTGAGGAAAACCTCACGAAGCAGGTTAAGCCGTGATTCCCAACGGCGTATTTTGCGAAAGGGTTAATTTTTGGTGGCTGAGGTCAAACCGGCGGCGCAGGCGTTGGAAAGTGCGCTGGCGCTGCTTGCCGCGGGCGCGGTTGTCGCCATCCCCACCGAGACGGTCTACGGGCTTGCCGGCGACGCCACCAATGGCGAGGCGGTGGCCCGCATCTTCGAAGCCAAGGGCCGTCCGCGCTTCAATCCGCTGATCGCCCATGTCGCTTCCATGGCGATGGCGGAAGGCATCGCCGATTTCGATCCGCTGTCCCGGCTTCTGGCCGGAAAATTCTGGCCGGGACCGCTGACGCTGGTCCTGCCGCTGCGTGCCGGCGCCGGCATCCATCCGCTGGTGACGGCGGGGCTGGACACGATCGCGCTGCGCATGCCGCGCGGTTTCGCGTCCGGCCTGATCGCCGCGTTGGGGCGACCGCTCGCCGCGCCCAGCGCCAACCGTTCCGGCCGCGTCAGCGCCACCACGGCGGCGGCGGTCGCCGAGGATTTGGGCGACCGCATCCGCCTCGTGGTCGATGGCGGGCCGGCCCCGGTCGGCGTCGAATCCACCATCGTCAAGGTAGAGGACGGCCGGCTCCGCCTGCTGCGTCCGGGCGGTCTCACCGCCGGCGAGATCGAGGCGGCCGCCGGCATCGCGGTGGAACGCCAGGCGGGCGCGGCGATCGAGGCGCCAGGCATGATGCTGTCGCATTATGCACCGGGGGCCGCAGTGCGGCTCGACGCTACCGATGTAAGAGGCGGCGAGGCGCTGCTCGCCTTCGGGCCGCGGCGGGCCGGGGGATCGGAAGGGGCGGTGGCGATCAAAAACCTGTCGGCGCGAGGCGACCTGCGCGAGGCCGCGGCAAATCTCTTTTCCTTCCTCAAGGATTTGGACCGCCACGGCGCCGACACCATCGCGGTCGAGCCGATCCCGTTCGACGGGCTTGGCGAAGCGATCAACGACCGGCTAAAACGCGCCGCCGCGCCGCGCGATGGCGCCGATGCCAACGGGAACTGACGTTATGCCGCTCTCCGACGATGCCGCCTTCGCCGCCGTGCTGGACCGTTTCGTCGCGATCGTCGGCGAGCACCACGCCTTGCGCGCCGAGACCGACATAAAACCCTTTGTCGCCGAACGGCGCGGGCTTTATCCCGGCCTGTCGCGGCTGGTGCTGAGGCCCGGCAGCGTCGACGAAGTCAGCCGCATCCTGAAGCTCGCCACGGAGACGAAGACCGCGATCGTGCCGCAGGGCGGCAACACCGGGCTGGTCGGCGGCGGCGTGCCGGACGGCAGCGGCCGTCAGATCGTGCTGTCGCTGTCGCGGCTGAACCGCATCCGCGAGGTCGATCCACTCTCCAACACCATCACCGTCGACGCCGGCGTCATCCTGCAGACGCTGCACGACGCGGCGGAAAAGGTGGAGCGCATGTTCCCGCTGTCGCTCGCCTCGCAGGGCTCCTGCGAGATCGGCGGCAATCTTTCCACCAATGCCGGCGGCACCGCCGTGCTGGCCTATGGCAATGCGCGCGAGCTTTGCCTCGGCGTCGAGGTCGTACTGCCCAACGGCGAGGTTCTGGACGACCTTCGCAAGCTCAAGAAGGACAATACCGGCTACGATCTGAAAAACCTGTTCGTCGGCGCCGAGGGCACGCTGGGCGTCATCACCGCTGCCGTGTTGAAGCTCTTTCCAAAACCGCGCGGCCGCGAGGTGGCGATTGCCGGACTGGATTCACCGCAGGCCGCTTTCGAGCTGTTCGGCCGCGCCCTCGACCGCGCCGGGGCCGGGCTGACCGCCTTCGAGCTGATCGGCAGGCGTCCCATCGAATTCGTACTGCGGCATCTGCCGGGCTCCATCGCGCCGCTGGCGGGCGACTGGCCGTGGTACGTGCTGATGGAAATCTCATCCGGCCGTTCGGCCGAGGATGCGCGCGCCACCATCGAGGAGGTGCTGGGCGAGGGGCTGGAGACAGGCCTGGTCGGCGATGCCGTCATCGCCGAAAGCCTGGCGCAGGCCGGCGCCTTCTGGAAGCTGCGCGAGGACATCTCGGATTCGCAGAAGCCGGAGGGCAGCTCGATCAAGCACGACATCTCCGTCCCAGTCGCCTCCGTGCCGGAATTCATCGAACGCGCCGCGGTGGCAGTGGCGTCGGTGAGCAGGGATGCCCGTGTCGTCTGCTTCGGCCACATGGGCGACGGCAATTTGCACTACAACGTCTCGCAGCCGGTCGGCGACGACCCGGCATCGTTCCTGTCGCTTTACCGGCCGATGAACAAGGCGGTCCACGACATCGTCCGCGACCTTAACGGCTCGATCTCCGCCGAGCACGGCATCGGCCAGCTGAAGCGCGACGAACTGGCGGCGACCGCGCCGGTGGTCGGGCTGGACCTGATGCGGCGCATCAAGGCTGCCTTCGACCCGGCCGGCATCATGAACCCCGGCAAGGTGATCTGACGCGCGTCGGCAGCAGGCGGCGCCGATAGTCTCAGCCCGGCGTGCGGACCGGCGGCACCGGGATCGGTCCGGTCGGCGGCACCGGCGACGGCGAAGGATCGGGCGCGGGGTCGGGGTCGGGAAAAGGCCGCGGCGGCATCGAGTGCATGGCAAGGCTCCTTTGCGCCACAACGTTTCTTGCCGCGCCCGGTTCCTGCCATGCCGGGCGGACGTGAACGCTCATACCCCTGGCTGATTGCCCGCCAACACGGATCGAAACGCAGCGTTTGCGGCATCCGGCCTATGCCTGCCAGAAGGGCTTGGCGACCTCCGCCTCGACCTGCCGTTCCGTCAGCCCGATATCGTCGATCAGATGCGGACTGGCCTTCGACTTCTGCTCCAGCTCCCAGCGGAAGCGTCTTCGCTCCTCCCAGGTCGCGAGCAGGTTTAGCAAGGTCGCCAGGCCGCCGTGCCGACGCGGCACTGCCTTCGGTCCCGCGGATATTCCGGGTCGCGTTGCCTGCAGGATCGGTGCAAAAATATCGTTCATGACAACCTCCATGGGTTTGCAGGCCCGAAGGCCCTCGAGCTGAAAGAAGGTGGATTCTGCCGGACATGAAGGGCGCCGTAATTAAGCCCTCCCAAAGAGTTCTAAAAACTTCCAAACCGGCTATATCAGCCGCATGCAGGGATCGCGCCTTGGCTTTGGTCCGTTCGTGCTTGATCCGGGTGCGGGAACGCTCCTTCGGGACGATGTCCCCGTAGCCATCGGCCACCGCGCGCTGGAGCTGCTTGCGGCGCTTGCGGGACGGCCCGGCGAAATCCTCGGCAAGGCCGAGCTGATGGACGCGGCATGGCCGGGCATGGCCGTCGAGGAAGGCAACCTCACCGTCCAGATCGCGCAGTTGCGCAAGCTGCTTGGCCCGGCCGGGGAGGGGACCGGCGAATGGATCGCCACGGTTCCGCGCGTCGGCTACCGTTTCGCCGGCGCCATCGAACGGCTTGGCGTTGGGCGAAATCCGTTGCCGCTGCCCGACAAGCCGTCGATAGCCGTGCTGCCTTTCGTCAATGTCAGCAACGATCCCGAGCAGGACTCCTTCGCCGACGGGTTGACCGAGGACCTGATCACCGACCTGTCCAGGACCGCCGGCCTGTTCGTCATCGCCCGCAACTCGGCCTTCGCCTACAAGGGCAAGGCGGCGGACATGGGTGCGATCGCCGGGGAGCTTGGCGTGCGCTACCTGCTGGAGGGCAGCGCGCGCCGCGCCGCGGGGCGGGTGCGCATAAACGCCCAGCTGGTCGACGCGGCGAGCGGCGAGCATCTGTGGGCGGAACGTTTCGACCGCGGCCTGGACGATATCTTTGCCGTCCAGGACGAGGTCGCGACCAGGATCGTGGAGGCGCTGCTCGGCCGGCTGCGCAGCCCGCCGCCGCGCCACCGGCCGAGCAATCTCGAGGCCTACGACCTCTGCGTGCGGGCGCGCCGGTTGATGGACGACACGCCGCAGGCCGCGCAGGAAGCGCATCTGATGCTGACGCGCGCCGTTTCCCTCGACCCGCATTATGCCGAGGCCTATCGCTGGCTGGCCGTGAACCACTGGATGGGATGGGTGCATTCGGGCGGGCCGACGGAACCCACCCGTGGCGTCGCCCTGGAACTGGCGCGAAAAGCCGTTGCGATCGACCCCAACGATGCCGGCTGCCGCTGGATCCTGGCCTACCTGCTCGCCTATGACGGCAGCTTCGCCGAGGCCGACGCGGAATTCGCCAGGGCGGTCGAGCTCGACCCCAACGAGGCCGACACCTTCGCGGCGCTGTCCGACGTCACGGTCCTGGCCGGGCGTGTCGCCGAGGGGCTGGAGTACATCCAGAAGGCGTTCCGGCTGAACCCGTTCCCCGCGAGCTGGTATTATCTGGCGCTCGGCCAGGCGCAATACGCCGCCGGCGACTACCAGGCCGCCGTCGAGACGCTGCGCCGCGACGAGACCTATCGCACAAGCTCGCGCCGCTTCCTGGCGGCAAGCCTTGCCCAACTCGGCCGGCTCGAGGAGGCACGCGCCGAGGCCGAACTCTTCCTCGTCGGCAACCCACATTTCTCCATCCGCCATTGGGCTGCGACGGAGCCTTTTCGCGACGAAGCGGTGCTGGCGCATTGCGTCGAGGGATTTCGCAAGGCCGGCCTGCCGGAGTGAGGCTCGGGCTCGGCAAGGCACGCATCCCGCCCGCCCAAAAGCGCCCCGCGCAGTCCGCGCCTACTCCTCGAAGCGGCTCCCAGTATCGCGGTCGCGCTCATACCGTCGCGCCAGCGGAAACGGCGGCAGCCAGGATTCGCGGCGCACGGTCCAGCTTTCGTAGGTTGGCCTCAACTGGTCCGGGGCGTCCAGCGATCCCAGGTTCACCTCGACCTCGTCCGCGCTGCGCCCGAAGACGGACGAACCGCAGCGCGGACAGAAGTGCCGCCCGGCATAGTCGCGCGTCTCGCCCTCGATCGTCACCGCATCCTGCGGGAAGATCGCGGAGGCGTGAAAAAGCGCCCCATGGTGCTTGCGGCAGTCGAGGCAGTGGCAGAGGCCGACCCGGTACGGTCGTCCCGACGCCACGAAGCGCACATTGCCGCACGAGCATCCGCCGGTGAATTCGTCCATGCCTGCGTCTCCTCCAGCATCGGGCGGTCGTACCGGTTACAACGAACCCTGCCGGACCGCAAACCGCGCGGCCCGGCCTGTTTCCCTGGACAGCCTGTTTACGGGATGCCGACCGCTTCCCCGCCGGCTTCCTTGAGATGTCTTGGGAGCAGGAAATCGACGACCGCGAACAGCACCAGCGCCAGTCCGGTCAGCGGGAAGGCCAGACAGACCGCCAGCGCTATGGCAAGGGACGCCGGCACGGAGCAGATCATACGCCTATGTCTGCTTCCACTCAGGTCACCGCGAAATCGGCAGCGGTCAGGGAAAGGCCGATCGAGACAGACGCGAACTTGACTTCCGCCGCTCCTCCGAGCCCGTCCGCGTCGTAAAACAGCGATCCGGTGTTGGAGTTGTAGATGATGCGATCGTCCGCATCCATTGGCGCCAGGGCGACGTCCTTGAAGGCGGATGTGTCCAGTGCGCCGAGGCCAAGCGCCGTGAATACAAAATCGTCCAGTGCAATCTGATCGTCGGAGACGATGAAGTCGGTGATTGTGTCGGCACTGCCGTCAAGCGCGGCCGAGAACACCACAACGTCGTTGCCGAGGCCGGTCTGGATCGTGTCGTTGCCGCCCTTGCCGTCCAGCCGGTTGTTGCCATCGTTACCGATGATCTGCTGGGCGAACTCGTTGCCGGTCAAGGCTATGCTGTATGTGGCATGCATGCTGGTCGTTCGCAGCGATTCGACCGCCACGCGTTCGCCGAGCGTATAGTTCACCCCTGCCGCCACACGGTCGAAGTCGCCCTGGCCCCTGCCTTCGACGATGATGGCAGCCGAATTATAGACCGTGTAATAGTCATTGCCCCCGCGGCCCCAAAGGCTATCGGCGCCGCCAACACCGCCGTCGTGAAGCCAGTTGTTGCCGTTGTTGCCGACGATCGTCTGGGCAAGTTCATTGCCCTTCAGGTTGATGCTGCGTACCGCACCGGAGTTGGTGGTGCTGAGCCATTCGATGTCCTGGCCCGCCCCAAGCGCATAGTCGCCTCGCGCCGCGACCTGGTCGGAACCCTCGCCGGCTGCTTCAAGGACCATGTCGCCGACATTATCGACGTAGAAGAGATCGTTGCCGCCGAAGCCCCTCAAAATGTCTGCGCCGGCGCGGCCGTCGAGCACATTATCCCCGAAGTCGCCGGTCAGTTGGTCAACCAGACCGCCACCTCTGAGGTTTTCAATGCCGGTCAGAATGTCGTCCTGGGCATCCCCGGACGAAATCTGAGGTATGGCGAGGTTGAGATTGACACTGACGCCGAGCGCGGACCCCGAATAGTCCGCGGTGTCGACGCCAAGGCCCCCGTCAATCGTGTCGCCGCCCGCGCCACCGCGCAGTATGTCGTTGCCCAATCCGCCGACGATGGTGTCGGCCGCCGCCGTGCCGCCGATGGTCTCGTCGACGATCTGCTCGACGGCGCCGATGTCGACCGTGGTGCCGACCACGCGCGTTCCGCCGCGCGCATCGAGCGGCAGGAGCTCCGTCATGTCGCCGTCGCCGTCGATGTCGAAGCTGTCGGCCGGCAGGCCGGCGTTGCCGCCCGCGCCGATCAGCGGCGAGCCGTCGAGCGGCGAAAGCGTCAGCACCGTGCCGCCATTGTCGAGCAGACCGCCAAGCACCGGGTCGCCGCCGCCGTTGATGGTGCCGCCCTTGTCCGTGTAGCTTGAGATTGTCGTGCCAAAGAAGCTGTGATCGGCGACAAGATCGCCGCTTCCGGCATACACGTCCGCGTCGGTTGTCGCCGTGTTGCCGGCGATCACCGAGTTGGTGATGGCGACGAGGCTATTCGAAAAATACAGCCCACCGCCTCCGGTGCCGGCGCTGTTGCCGGTGATGGTGCTGCTCTGGATCGTCAGTTCGTTGACAATGAGACCCAATTCGACGGCGATGCCGCCGCCGGCGAATTGGGTATGATTGTCAACGATGGTCGCGTTCACGAAGATGGCTTGAACGCCATTGGCGACATACACGCCGCCGCCAAGCTCCGCCGTGTTGCCGGAGATCGTGGACTTGACGACCGCCAGTGTGCCGGACATCACCCCAATACCGCCGCCGTTGGAGGCGGCAACGCTGTCCGAGATCGTGCTGTCGACCACGGTCAGGGTTCCGCCATTAAAAGCAACCGCCGCGCCATTGCTACCGCCAACGCGACCCTTGGTCAGGTCGAGGCTGGCCAGCGTGACGTCCGTTGAACCTCCGGTGATATTGAAGATCTGGAAGGCGTCGCTGCCCGAAATCGTGATGTCGGCCTTGTCGTCTCCGTTCACGTCGCCGTCGATGGTGATATCGGTCGAGACGTCGAGGCGGAGTGTCGTCAGCGCGATCGTCTGCCCGGCGAGCGCGGAGGCAAATTTGATGGTGTCCGGGTCGGCATTGGCGTTGGCGAGGCCGATCGCCTCGCGCAGCGAACCGCTTCCGGAATCGTTGGTATTGGTCACGATAAAAGTCGCCACGACGAACCCCCTCAAGATCGCGTTCGAATGGTCGCAAGACCATCATGTGCTGCCGGCTACGTCAAAGGTCCCGCCGAACGTTCTTTCGCAGTTGCATACCTGTACAGACCTGACCATGCACGATCGTGCCCGAACTTAGCCGGGCTCACAAGCCAGTCTTTTGTTGGCAGGGCTTATGCAACGTGTGAGTTGGCCAGTCCTTCTCTGGCGCCAGGAAGCCGGCGGCACTGTAAGCTTAAAACCCGTGCAACCCGAATTGTTGCGCCGCGCCATTCGAATTGTCGCGCTACGGCAGCTAAGGCAATTTACCGTGCGTAGACACACCTTTCCGCTTCCTTGCACCCGGTTGGATTCCGCTAACCATCGGACGGATCAGCAAAATTTAACCGACTTTCTTAAGCGGGCGGGGAGGGTCGCCGCGCTATCGTCATCTCCATAAAGAGCCCGGGACAACCGGGGCAGGGAGACCGGAAAACCGGCTCTCGGGAGTAACAGGAGACGGCAACACATGAGCACCGGGCTGAAGCCAGTCTGGGCGGGACGCAACATGCGCCTCGACCCATCCCGCCTGCCGCAGATGGTGAGCTACGCGACACGCGACGACTTTGGCGATGTCACCTTCACGATCGACCATCGCGGCGCGGTGTTGCGCCGCATCCTCGACAGGAGCGGCCTTCCGGTGACGGTCGCTCTGCCGGCGCGCGCTTTCCGCGGCGTGGCGGCGCGCGCTCTGGAAGACGATCGCGGCAGCGTCACGGTGACGCTGGAACTGATGCATGGCGACCCCATGCTGTCGGTGCCGCTGCTGGTGGCCGACGACCTCGACGACGTCGCCGCCGACTGGCGCGCCTGGTCGGAGGCCTACAGTCTTCCCATGCTGCTGGTCGAAGCCGACGGCGTCGCCCGCCCGCTGGAAGAATCGCTCGGCAAGGCGATCCGCCCGATGCCGCCGCAGATGCGCCGCCAGGGCAGGTCGACCAGCCAGCGCCGGCCTCGCTTCCTCATGCGCCGCCGGACCGGCAACCTCGGGTTGCGGCTGGTGGTGGAGGGCGAGGAGATCATCTCTCCGTCCTGAACGCACAAGGACCTTGCGGGCGACCTTCGCCCGCAGGCGCCGCCCGTCCGGGCAAGATAAAAATCGTCAACGCGAAATGCGCCGCCGGCACGCCGAATCGCTCCGAAAAGCGGGTCGTTCCGCAGTTTTGGGCATGTGTTTGAAGTCCAGTACGCGGTTTTCGCGGTGTGTGCCGGCCAGGCTTCTGAAATCACTTCATATTGTGGACTTCACGCCGTGAGGGAGGCGCCTTCCGCGCCGGTGATCGCACGACGACGACTGTGTTCCTTTTGTCGCGGTGGACGCCGGTAAGTCGCTGAATCGTTACGATAAATTAGTATAGAGCGACCGCGGGCTTGAGCGCGACCCAGACCGCGCCGCCGATCAGGCCGAGGAAAATCAGCAATCCGACGATTTTGTTGGAATGGAACAGCGCCAGGCACTGTTTCGGATCGTCTATGTCCAGCACCCACACCTGCCGCGCCATATGCGCTCCCGCCGCAACTAGCCCCGCCAGCGCCGGCAAGGGCGCTTCCGCCGCGGCGAAGGCCAATGCGAAACAGGCCAGCGCCCCGGCGTACAGTCCGATCAGCCAAGCCTTTGTATTCTCACCGAAAAGCCGCGCCGTCGAACGCACGCCCACCAGCGCGTCGTCTTCCTTGTCCTGGTGCGCGTAGATCGTGTCGTAGCCGATCACCCACATGATCGAGCCGGCATAGAGCAGGATCGCCGGCCCGTCGATGTCGCCGAACTCGGCCGCCCACCCCATCAGCGCGCCCCAGGAAAACGCAAGCCCCAGAACGAGTTGCGGCCAGTCGGTGATTCGTTTCATGAACGGATAGGCGGCCACCACCACGAGCGATCCGAGCCCGACCAGGACGGCGAAACTGTTGAACTGCAGTAACACGCCCAGCCCGGCAAGTGCCTGAATAACAAGGAAAATACAGGCCTGCCGCCGGCTCACGTGGCCCGACGGCAACGGCCGCGACCTCGTGCGCTCCACCCCCGCATCGATGTCCTCGTCGACGATATCGTTATAGGTGCACCCCGCCCCGCGCATGGCAACCGCCCCCGCCAGGAACAGGAAAAGCACCCAGGGCGACGGCAACAGGCTCTCAAGCGTGTCGCCCGGCCGCGCATAGGCGCTGGCCGCCAGCGCCGCCGACCACCAGCATGGCAACACCAGCAACTGCCAGCCGATCGGCCGGTCCCACCGCGCCAGTTGCGCATAAGGCCAAAGCCCTCGCGGCAACAGGCGATAGACCCAATGGCGGCTCGGCGTGTCGGCAACCCGGCCCTGGCCGGAACGGGACTGGATGGTTTCCATGGCCGATTGAGTGGCAGGGGGGGAGGGTCCCGTCAAGCAGCGCGTTGCCGCACACTTTCAGTAATGCTGCGACGCAAAATTTCATTTTGCATTGCAGCAAATTTCATGCAGTCTGCGAGCGGGAGGCAGATTCACTGGCTTGGGGTGAAGTGCATGCTCCGCATTCTGATACTCATCTGTTCCACGAACGTGTCGCCGCAGGACTGCCAGCGCGAGACCGCGCTCGACATGATCAGCGGCCCGCAGGTGACGAGCATCATGACCTGCGCCATGCAGGGGCAGGCGATTGTGGCCAGCACGGCGGCGATCGGCCGTCGGCCCGACGAATACATGAAAATCCGCTGCGAGCACCTGCCGGACCAGCGGTCGGCGCAAAGGTTCTGATCGGTTGTTTTCCGCAATCGGATAAGTCGGCGAATTAGGCGCGGGGCGCTTTCGTTTCCGGCATCGGCAATCCCGGTTCAGTCTTGCCGATCGAAATCTGTACGCATATATGTACAGAAACGAGCGGAGGGATATCCCTTGCCCTATGTCACATTCACCGATCTGCGCAACAACCTGGCCACGCATCTCGACAAAGTTGAGAATGACCGGGCCGAACTCATCGTGACCCGCCAGGGCCACGAGCCGGCCGTGATCGTTTCCCTTGCGGACTGGGAGGGGATGAAGGAGACAAGTTACCTTCTCAGCAGCCCGGCAAATGCAGAACGCCTTCTGGAATCGATCGCCGAACTTGATGCCGGCAAAGGAACCGAACGCGATCTGATCGACCCGTGAGGATCATCTTCTCCCGATCGTCCTGGTCGGACTATCTGCAATGGCAGGAACAGGATCGTGTTGTCGCCGAGCGGATAAACGAACTGATTTCGGACGCGACACGTCATCCGTTTGTTGGGCTGGGCAAGCCCGAGCCGCTTCGCAACGAAATGTCGGGCTGGTGGTCACGTCGCATCAATCACGAACATCGCTTGGTCTATCGTGTCGCCGGCACCGGTGAGACCCAGTCGATCGAGATCGCCTCGTGCCGCTTCCACTACAGGCGGTGATGTGCATCGGTCTTTCGCCGCATCAGGCTTGACCCGCCGCCGCATCGCCAATAGCGGGTGGGCCGCAACCGACTGCGAGGTGGTTTCGGCATGAATGTTCTTTTGATCGGCTCCGGCGGACGCGAGCACGCGCTTGCGTGGAAGCTTTCGGCGTCGCCGATGCTGACAAAACTCTATGCCGCGCCGGGCAATCCGGGCATCGCAAGAGAAGCCGAGATCGCCGCTCTCGACATTGGCGACCATGCGGCGGTTGCCACCTTCTGCAAGGAAAAGCGAATAGATCTGGTCGTGGTCGGCCCAGAAGCGCCGCTTGTGGCAGGGCTTGCCGACGATCTGCGCGCCGTCGGCATCCGTGTTTTCGGCCCCTCGAAAGCGGCGGCACGACTGGAAGGGTCCAAAGGTTTCACCAAGGATCTGTGCGCGCGGTTTGACATTCCGACGGCTGCCTATGGCCGCTTCGGCAATGCGGAAGATGCCGCCGCCTATGTGCGCAAGCAAGGTGCGCCGATCGTCGTCAAGGCCGACGGGCTCGCCGCCGGCAAGGGCGTGACGGTGGCGATGACGGTCGAGGAAGCCGTGGCGGCGGTGGCTGCCTGCTTCGACGGCAGTTTCGGCGCGGCCGGCGCCGAGGTCGTCGTCGAGGAATTCTTGACTGGCGAGGAGGCAAGCTTTTTCTGCCTGTGCGACGGCGTGACCGCCCTGCCGTTCGGCACCGCGCAGGACCACAAGCGGGTGGGCGAGGGCGACACCGGCCCCAACACCGGCGGCATGGGCGCCTATTCGCCCGCGCCGGTGATGACGCTGGAGATGGTCGACCGCACCATGCGCGAGATAATCGAGCCCACCATGCGCGGCATGGCAGAACTGGGCTCGCCGTTTTCCGGCGTGCTGTTCGCCGGCCTGATGATCGGCGCCGACGGGCCAAAACTGATCGAATACAACGTCCGCTTCGGCGATCCCGAGTGCCAGGTGCTGATGATGCGGCTGAAGGACGATCTTCTCGTGCTGCTGTCGGCCGCGGCGGACGGCCAGCTCGCGCATTTGTCGGCACGCTGGCGTGACGAGGTAGCACTTACAGTCGTGATGGCGGCAAATGGGTATCCCGGCACGCCGGAGCGGGGCAGCGTGATTTCCGGGCTGGACCGCGTCCCCGAAGGCGTCGAGGTCTTTCATGCCGGAACCGCGGAGAAGGATGGAAAACTTGTCGCCAATGGCGGCCGCGTGTTGAACGTCACCGCGACTGGCAAGACCGTCACCGAGGCGCAGGCGCGCGCCTATGCGGGAGTCGACGCAATCGACTGGCCGCAAGGATTCTGCCGCCGCGACATCGGCTTTCTGGCCATTGGAAGGGAGCAGAACGCATGAGCGTCACGATCTACCATCACCCGAAATGCACGTCGTCGCTGCTGGCGCTCGACCTGATCCGGCAGGCCGGCATCGAGCCGACGATCGTCGAATATCTGGTCACGCCGCCGACCCGCGAGAAATTGAAGGAGCTGATCGCCGCGCTCGGCATCAAGCCGCGCGGCCTGCTGCGCCAGAACGAGAAGGTTTTTGAGAAGCTCAACCTCGCCGATCCGAAATGGACGGACGACCAGATCATCGACTTCATGCTGAAGCACCCGATCCTGATCAACCGGCCGATCGTGGTGACGCCCAAGGGCACGGTTCTGGCGAGGCCGGGCGACAAGGTGAAGCCGTTTCTGCGGTGACCTCTGGCGCATAGCCTCATTCGCCGGAATGCAAACGGTCCTTCAGCGTTGCATCGTGCCAACGCAGAGCGACCAGGACGGCGGCGATACCGATGACAGGCACCAGCAGCAAGAGATAATTATAAACGCTCATCGGTCCGATCCGTCGCGCAATCAAGAGAGACAAGTTGCACTATTCATCATAGGGATCAATGAGGGCGCCGGAAGCAACATCCCGCCGCTCCCGACGTATAAGTGTTGCCCGTAATTCCCAATGGGGCATGAAGCGGTCAAAACGGAGCGCTTCCCTCAAAGACATATTCTTAACGAGTTCAACATGGCCAAACCGCTCCGAACGTTCAAGCACACCCTCTGCGGCGCTTGAGAGGTCGAAAACTTGGACTTTCCATGTATTGTCGTCGCCCCAAACGCATCCGGCAACAAAGCCGGTCGACAGAGATTGCCACGGGCTTACTGATATCAATTCGTGCCAATCGGAGTCCTTGGGTTCGCCATCCTTTTCAAGTAATTCCTCAAACCGCCAATCCTCCTTTTCCTCGCCGGTTTCCCTGATTTTCCAAGTCACCTTTTTGTAGATGGGCACATAGAGTTCGACAGGGCAGAAGCCGTGAGACGCAGGCTCTTCCCCACCAATGTCCTTGCAGTCAGGAAGGCTCATTATTCGTGTGGCAGTATAGTCCTGTGAATACAGCGCGTACCACGAGTCGCCTATTGGAAAAGGCTCAAACGTCGTTTTACCAAAACTGGGATAGTTTCGTTCGTATTCACCAACCTGGACATTGCCATCGAAAATCTTCATTAGTGTCGTTCCAGACCGGCCGCTCCGACCTGGGATTGCGACCGTCTCAACACCAAACCGTCTTGCACGTAGGGAAGAAGTCATCGTTAGAAGGCTTTGTCTTAGTGTCCGTCCGGGAGCTTTGTGAATCGGTAGAATCGGTTAGCGGATTTTGGGTTGCGGGGTTGGAATCGGTTGTGATTCCTTGATTGGCGGTGATTCGACAGGAGGCGCCGATGTGGACCGTTGAGAACCGCGCTCGCTACAACCGTGATCATCTACGCTACCCGAGCGATCTGACGGACGAGGAATGGGCGCTGATCGAGCCGCTGGTCCCGCCTGGTAAGCCGGGCGGCGGCAGGCGGCGGGTTGTGCTGCGCGAGGTGGTCAACGGGCTGATGTATGTGCTGTCGAGCGGCTGCCAGTGGCGGGCGATCCCCAAGGATTTGCCGCCACGCTCGACGGTCTACGACTATTTCGATCTGTGGACCTGGGACCGTACGCTCGACCGCATCCATCATGCCCTTTACGTCGCCTGTCGGGAGAGAGCGGAGCGGGATGCTTCCCCGACCGCCGCCATTATCGACAGCCAGAGCGTCAAAAGCGCCGAAAAAGGGGGCACACGACCCGCATGGCTACGATGCGGGCAAGAAGATCAAGGGCAAGAAGCGGCACATTCTCGTCGATACGCAAGGCTTCCTGATGCATGCGCTCGTGCATGCCGCCGATGTCCAGGACCGCGACGGCGGCGTGCTGGTGATGGCGAGCCTGTTCGGGCTGTTTCCCTTCCTGCTCAAACTCTATGCCGACGGCGGCTATCAGGGAGCGGTGTTCCGCGAAGGGGTGGGGAAGGCGATCAAGAAACTGAACGTCGAGATCGTCAAGCGCTGCGATCAGGCAAAGGGCTTTGTCGTGCTGCCGAAACGCTGGGTCGTGGAGCGCTCCTTCGCATGGTTCAACCGCTGCCGGCGTCTAGCCAAGGATTGGGAATGTCTCAATACCAAGGCGCTCGCCTTCCTCAAACTAGCTTCCATCCGGCTCATGATCAGAAGGCTTTGTAATCCTTTATGAAGATACCGGACAGACTCTTACTTTTTGGAGAGCGTCGCTTGGTCGCCGCTTTACCGCCCGAACTCGAACGGATTCGGCGCCGGCATCGACGGCTGCGTTCCCTCCGCTTCGCGGCGCTTGAAATGCGTCAGCGAGCAGGCGGGCGAGCACAATATGCCGCGATCCGACCAGTAGGCCGGGCCGTTCTCGATCTGGCCGTGGTGATAGTTGAAGCCCGGCATGGTGTAGGGCAGGCCGCATTCGATGCAGCGGCGGGTCTCGGGTCTTGCAAGCATTTTGCGGCCTCTGTCGATCGGACGAAACAGCGTCTCCCTTAGCGCAGAATCCCGCCGGTGCCGAGCCTCTTCAATTGACGTATACGTCAAAAATACCTATCGGAAAGGCATTGGGGCAGTCGTGTCCCGCGAGGAGGGACTACCGATGTATCGCGCGCCGGTCGAGGAAATCGCGTTCACGCTGAAGCATGTCGCCGGGCTGAAGGCTGCGCTGGATGCGGGCCTGCCAGGAGACCTCAGCGAGGATGTTGTCGACGCCGTACTGGCCGAGGCAGGCCGTTTCGCCACCGAGGAAATCGCCCCGCTGTCCGCCGCTGGCGACCGGCAGGGTGCGGTGCTCGAAGACGGCACGGTACGCATGCCCGACGGCTGGAAGGCGCTTTACCGCCGCTGGATCGAGGGCGGCTGGAACGCGCTGTCCGGTCCCGGCGAGTTCGGCGGGCAGGGCCTGCCCACCATGCTTGCCGTCGCGGCGATCGAGATGTGGAACTCCGGCTCCATGGCCTTCGGCATCGGCCCGACCCTGACCATGGGCGCTGTCGAAGCGCTGCACAAGCATGCCTCGCCCGAACTCCAGGCGACCTATCTGGCAAAACTGGTGTCCGGCGAGTGGATGGGGACGATGAACCTCACCGAGCCGCAGGCCGGCTCCGACCTCGCCGCGCTCCGTGCCCGGGCCGAGCGCGCCGGCGACGGCACCTACCGCATCTTCGGCCAAAAAATCTTCATCACCTATGGCGAGCACGATTTTACCGACAACATCGTGCATCTCGTCCTGGCGCGCCTGCCAGACGCGCCGGCCGGAACGCGCGGCTTATCGCTGTTCCTCGTGCCGAAATTCCTGGTCGACGGGGACGGATCGCCCGGCGCGCGCAACGACGTGTTCTGCTCGTCGCTGGAGCACAAACTCGGCATCCACGCCTCGCCCACCTGCACGATGATCTATGGCGACGGTTTCGCAAAGGATCGGCCCGCGGGTGCGGTCGGCTGGCTGGTCGGCGAGGAGAACAAGGGCCTCGCCTGCATGTTCACCATGATGAACAACGCCAGGCTGGCGGTCGGCATGCAGGGCGTGGCCGTTGCCGAGGCCGCGTTCCAGAAGGCGCTCGCCTATGCCAATGAGCGCCGGCAAGGCAAGGCGCCATCCTATCACGGCGACGGCATGGCGCCGATCGTCCATCATCCGGACGTGCAGCGCAACCTGTTGACCATGCAGGCGCTGACGCGCGTGGCGCGGGCCATCAGCTATTCCTGCGCCCATGCCATCGACATGGCGCGGGCCGGCGGGGACAGGGCGGCCTTCTGGCAGGAGCGCGCCAATCTTCTGACGCCGGTGGCCAAGGCGTTTTCCACCGATGTTGGCGTCGATGTCGCGTCCATCGGCGTACAGGTGCATGGCGGCATGGGTTTCATCGAGGAGACGGGCGCGGCCGCCCTGCTGCGCGATGCCCGCATCGCGCCGATCTATGAGGGCACCAACGGCATCCAGGCGATCGACCTGGTGACGCGAAAACTGCCGCAGTCGGGTGGCGACCATATGCGCGGCTATCTTGCGGAATTGCGGCGGGACGTCGATGCGCTGCGCGGGTCCAACTTCGCCGGGCTGGGTCGCAGTGCCGAAAAGCTCGAAGCAGCGATCGACGATCTGGCCGCCGCGACGGACGATCTGCTCGCGATGCAGGCGGATGGGCGCGGGCAGTCGGCGCTGGCCGGCGCCACGCCTTACCTCAGGCTGTTTGCCTTGGCGTCGGGCGGCGCTTTTCTGGCACGGGCGGCGGTTGCGTCCGCCGCGCCCGAGCGCATCGCGCTTTGCCGGTTCTTTGCCGAAAATCTTGTCGGTGAGAGCGCCGCGCTGCGCGAGCGCGCTGTCGACGGCGGCGCGAGCCTGGAAGCCGCCGCGAAGGCCCTTTTCGCCTGAGCCTGGGGAGATACGATGACCGACCACATCCTGATCGAACGGCGCGGCGCGGTTCAGATCATCCGCCTGAACCGGCCTGACAAGAAGAATGCCATCACCCGCGCCATGTATGCCGCCATGGCTGCCGCGTTGGCCGCCGGCGAAGCCGACCCGCCGGTGCGCGTCCATGTCTTCCTCGGTGTGCCCGGCGCGTTCTCCGCCGGCAACGACCTCGCCGATTTCATGGCGGTTGCCATGGGCGGCGAGGGCGGCAACGAGGTCTGGGATTTCCTCCTGGCCTTGGCGCAGGCGCAAAAGCCGCTGGTGTCCGGCGTCGACGGCATAGCGGTCGGCATCGGCGCGACGCTCAACCTGCACTGCGACGTCACGATCGCCACGCCGCGAACCGCCTTCCACACGCCCTTCGTCGATCTTGGCCTGGTGCCGGAAGCTGCCTCGAGCCTGCTTGCGCCAAAACTGCTCGGCCATCAGCGGGCCTTCGCGCTGCTGTGCCTCGGCGAGCCGCTGCCCGCCGAAAGCGCGCTGGCCGCCGGTCTCATCCATGCCGTCGTTGCCGAGGACCGGCTGGAGGCCGAGGCGCTCGCCATGGCTGAAAAAATCGCGGCGAAACCGCCGCAGGCGCTGAGGATCGCGCGCGACCTGATGCGCGGTCCGCGCGACGCGGTCGTCGCGCGCATCCAGGAGGAGGGCGAGCATTTTCGCGCCCGGCTGAAGTCCGACGAGGCGCGCAGCGCCTTTGCCGCGTTCCTGGCGCGCAAAAAGAGCGCCTGAGGAAATACCCGGCCCCGCTATGGCGCGGTTCGCCGGGTAACGATGTAAGCCGATCCTCAAGCCGCTGGGTAGCAGCGCTCGGCGTCCGGTCACGCTCAGGCGATCACACCGGCGCGTAGCACACATGCCGGTAGCCGTAACCGTCCCGGAACGTGTTGTTGTAGGGGTTGTAGCCGGCATGGTGCTCGTAGCACCAGCGGACATGCTCATTGCCGGCCGGCACGACCCTTTCATACACAGGCGGCGCGGCAAGCGCGTTGCCGATGATCGCGCCGGTGACGAAACCGGCTGCCGGCGGGACCCACCAGCCGCCATAACCGCCGCCCCAGCCGTGGCGATAATAGGGATGACGCCAGCCGCCGCCATGCCACCCGCCGCCGTGCCAGCCGCCGCCGCCATGCCAGCCATGGTCGAAGCGCACATCGGTGACGTAGGCTTGGTCGGAATTGAGGGAAGGTCCGCCCATCGCGTGGGCCGGAGCGGTGAAAGCCATTGCGGCGAGCGACATCGCCGCCGCGCAGGCAGTGCACAGGAGCTTGTTCATTTCGAACCTCATAGGACAGGCGCCCGCTGCGGGGCGCCTGAATCAACGGCGCCGAAACCCGCGGGTTGCCATTAAATCTTTGTAATCCGGGCGCACGAACCGAAACAGCGGGATGCGTGGCTGGCGGACACGACAAGTGTTGAACGCAACCGCCGCAGCGCCTATTTTCCAGGGGCTGCGGCGGGATGGCTGGAGAGGAAAAGCAGGACGATGGACACTGCCAACCGCAAGCTGACCACCGTTTTTTCCGCCGACGTTCAGGGCTTCTCGCGGCTGATGGAGGTCGACGAGGAAGGCACCTTCGCCACGCTGAAGACATATCGCGACGCGATGTCGCGGCTGATCGCTTCGCATAATGGCCGCGTGGTCAACACCTGGGGCGACGGCGTCATCGCCGAGTTCCCGAGCGTCGTGGCCGCCGTGCGCGCGGCGGTCGATGTCCAGAACGAGCTTGCCACCCACAATGCCGGGCGCCCGGACGGCACGCGCATGTTCTTCCGCATCGGCATCAACCTCGGCGACGTCATCGTCGACGGCACCGATATCTACGGAGACGGCGTCAACATCGCCGCTCGCCTGCAGAGCGAGGCGCAACCGGGCGGCATCCTGATTTCCAACACCGTCTACGATCAGGTGCGCAACAAGATGTCGGTCGGCTTCGAATTCCTCGGCAATCTCGCGGTTAAGAACATCGACGAGGCGATCCCGAGCTATGCGGTACGCATCGGCGCGCCGGTAGCGGCACCGGTGCAGTTCGGCAGCCAGCCGGCCGGGGCGGCGCCAGGGTTGCCAAGGCCGGGCGCGCAGTCCGCCGCGCGGCCCTGGTTCAGCGTCGCGGGAATCCGTATCGACAGGAAGTTCGCCACCTTGCTGGTGATCAGCGCCGGGCTGGTGGGCATAAACCTCGCTTCGTCTTCCCAAGTGTTCTGGGCGCGTTGGCCACTGCTGGTCATCGCCGTCGTGGCCGGCCTGTCCTGGGCGCGGCGGACCAGCCAGGTCGACAGGGCGCAGGCGACGACCGGCGTGATCGCCGTGGCGCTGGTGGCGATCAACATGTTCACCTGGCAGGGGCAGTTCTGGGCGGTCTGGCCGCTGCTTGTGCTGGCGTTTGTCGCCGGCCTGCGCTGGGCGATGCGCAGAAGCGCCTGACATCTCCACGTCGCGGATTGCGGCGCAATTTCAATCGCCCGCGGGCGACGGCCCTATTTTTCAGGAAAATGCCAGCCGTCGATGGTCATGCCGCTGAGCGCCTCGGCTTCTTCTTTCGGCACATGCCGGACCGTCTGCGCGAAGGTCCAAAGATGTCCTTCCGGGTCGACGGCGCGATAGGTCCGCTCCCCGTAGAACTGGTCCTCCGGTTCCTTCACGATCACCGCGCCGGCTGCCCGCGCCCGCTCGCAATGCGCGTCGAGGCCTTCCGACAACCGCAGATACACCGACTGCGTGTTGCGGCCGCCGACAGAGGCCGGGCTTGCGACCCGTTCCGTCCATTCCGAATCGACGATGATATAGGCGTCGCCGAAGCGCATCTCGGAATGCACCAGCCTGCCGGCGGCGTCGCTCACCACCATGCTGCGCCGGAAACCGAACGCAGCCTCCAGCCAGTCCAGCGCGGCGCGCGGATCCTTGTAGAAGATGCCCGAGCCAAGGGTCGCGTGACGGAACGGGTCGTCCATCCCCACCAGTTCCTACGGATAGAGCCGCGCCTTCGACCAGCCGTCTCCGTCGAGCGTAAAAACCACGCGGTCATGCAGGCGGAACGGCCGGTCGTGCCAGAACTCTATCGATGACGGCATGATGCGGAAGCCCGACCAGTGTTTTGGCCGCGGAATAGTCCCGATCGCATATTTCGCCGTGTATTCGGCGACCGCCTTTTCCAGCGCGAAGCGGCTTTCCAGCGGCCGCGACTGTTTCGACGCCCAGGCGCCGATGCGGCTGCCGCGCGGGCGGGTGGCGTAGTAGTCGTCAGCTTCCGAATCGCTGACGATCTCGACCGGCCCGCGAATGCGCACCTGCCGGCGCAGCGACTTCCAGTGGAAGCACATTGCCGCCTTCATGTTTCCCAGGATTTCGCGGCCCTTGGCGCTTTCGAAATTGGTGTAGAAGACGAAGCCGCGCTCGTCGAAACCCTTCAGCAGCACCATGCGCACGTCAGGCAGGCCGTCGGCATCGACGGTGGCCAGCGCGACGCCGTTGGGATCGTTCGTCTCGCTCTTCGTCGCGTCCTCCAGCCATTCGGCGAAAAGCCGGAACGGCTCGGTGCTTTCGGTGAAGTCACCTGTTGTTAACCCGCTCTGGCTCATTCTCCGCTTCCATTCGTTCCGGCAGTGCGGGGAGATTGCCGATTGTTGCGAGGCGCGCAAGCCTCTGTGGATATTGATTCGTGTCCGGCGCGCCGTGCCGGCCTCCTCGCAGCCGTTCTGGCGTCCCTCGCATTGGGCGGCTGCGCGGCCGGCGGTTTCAATCTTTCCAAGGCCGAGGTCGACCCGACGATCCTGACCGGGGCCGTGGGCGAAGCCGCTCCTGTCGCGGCCAGCCCGGAACAGCTGTCCGACGAGGCGACCATCCGCGACGCCGTGTCGTCCGCCGATGTCGAATCGCTGAAGGGCGCGCCGATCCCCTGGGCCAATGCCGATACGGGTGCGCGCGGCGCGATCAGCAGCGTCGTCGAGGACAAGAGCGCCGGCGTGCTTTGCCGCCGTTTCATAACCTCGCGCGAAAGATTCGATGGCGTGGCGCTGTACAACGGGCAGGCCTGCATGGTGGCGCCCGGCACATGGCGCATGGAGCGGTTCGGCGCGTCTTGACGGCGAAGGTTGCCGAAGCGCTTCTTTGCGTTCCTGCCTCTGGAATTTGTTCCTAGCTCGTCGCATATAAGGGACGACATCAACCCCATGCCGCAGGCAGTATGAATGCGCGATCCCTACGAGGTGCTGGGCGTTGCGAAGACCGCGACGGCCAAGGACATCAAATCGGCCTACCGAAAGCTGGCCAAGAAATACCATCCGGATCAGAATCCCGACGATCCGAAGGCCAAGGAGCGCTTTAACGCTGCGACCCAGGCCTACGACATCGTCGGCGACGACAAGAACCGGGGGGCTTTTGACCGTGGCGAGATCGATGCCGAGGGCAAGCCGAAGTTCCAGGGTTTTGAAGGGCAAGCCGGTGGCGATCCGTTTGCAGGGTTCCGGCGCGGCCCGCAGGGCGCCGGCTCGACGCGATTCGAATTCCGTGGCGGCGGCGATGCCGGCGACATTTTCAGCGAGATTTTCGGCCAGGGTGGCTTTCCCGGCGGCGGTCAGGGTTTCCCAGGTGGGCGCGGCGGCATGCGCCAGCCGCCCGTTGGCGAAGATTTGAACGCCACGCTCGACGTCACCATCGAGGAGCTCGCAGCGGCCTCGAAAGTCAGCGCCATCTTCCCAGACGGACGCAAGCTGGCGGTGAAGCTGCCGGCCTATGTCGAGGAAGGCCAGACGATCCGGCTCAAGGGCCAGGGCGAGCAGGGGCCGGGCGGTGCGGGTGACGCGCTGGTCAAGATCCATATCCGCAGGCATCCCCGCTACCGCATCGAGGGCCGCGACCTGCATGTCGACCAGCCCGTACCGCTCGAGGACGCCATCCTCGGCGAGAAGGTCGCCGTCGAGACGCCGACCGGAAAGGTTGCGGTCACCGTGCCGCCATGGTCCAGTTCGGACAAGGTGCTGCGCCTGAAGGGCAGGGGCTTGCCGGTCAAGACCGGCGGCCATGCCGATCTCTATGTGCACCTGCGCGTCATGCTGCCGGAAACGCCCGACCCTGATCTGGAAGCCTTGGCGCGCAAGCGTCGCGGCTGAGTTCAGGCTCGCTTCAAATCGTTTGAAATTCCCGGCCGGCTGTCATGGTAAGGGCAGCATCGGCGCTTGAAGGCACGAAACGCCTATGCGATAGGGCGGGCACAACCTTGCGGAGGTGTTTTCGATGGCGGGTGGACAGGGCCTGATGGCCGGCAAGCGCGGCCTGATCATGGGCGTCGCCAACAACCGGTCGATTGCTTATGGCATTGCCAAGGCCTGCGCCGACCAGGGCGCCGAAGTGGCGCTGACCTATCAGGGCGACGCCTTCAAGAAGCGCGTCGAGCCGCTGGCTGCCGAACTTGGCGCGCATGTCGTCGGCCATTGCGACGTGACGGACGCTTCGACCCTGGATGCGGTCTTCGGCGAGGTCCAGAAACTCTGGGGCAAGATCGACTTCGTCGTCCACGCCATCGCCTTCTCCGACAAGGAGGAACTCGACGGCCGCTATGTCGAAACGACCCGCGCCAATTTCCAGAAGACGATGGATATTTCGGTGTTCTCCTTCACAGACGTCGCCAGGCGGGCCGAGGCGCTGATGCCGGACGGCGGCTCGCTGCTGACGCTGACTTACTACGGCGCCGAAAAAGTCATGCCGCATTACAACGTCATGGGCGTCGCCAAGGCTGCCCTCGAGGCCAGCGTGCGTTATCTCGCCGTCGACCTCGGCGGCAAGAACATCCGGGTGAACGCGATCTCGGCCGGGCCGATCAAGACGCTTGCCGCCTCAGGCATCGGCGACTTCCGCTACATCCTGAAATGGAACGAATACAACGCGCCGCTGAAGCGTACGGTGACGCCGGAGGAAGTCGGCGATGCCGGCCTGTACTTCCTCTCCGATCTGTCGCGCGCCGTGACCGGCGAAGTCCATCACGTCGATTCGGGTTACCACGTCGTCGGCATGAAGGCGGTCGACGCGCCCGACATCAGCGTCGTGAAGGAGTGACCGGCGGCTGTCGGTCGCCGGCTTTGGGGCTTCCGGCATGCATCCGCTGATCTATTTCGTCCGGCACGGACAGACCTCCTGGAACGCCGAAGGGCGGCTGCAAGGGCAGGCCGAGAACGACATCACCGAGACCGGGCGCCGGCAGGCCGACCGCAACGGCGCCAAGCTGCGCGAACTGATCGCCGATCCTTCGGAATTTGATTTCGTCGCCAGCCCAATGCGCCGCACGCGTGAGACGATGGAGCGGGTGCGCACCGCGATGGGCCTAGCGCCCGGCGGCTACCGTACCGATCCGCGGCTGGTCGAGGTCAGTTTCGGCGACTGGCAGGGATTTACCTTCCTCGAACTCGAAGCGGCCGAGCCGGGCGTCACCTTGGCGCGCAAGCGGGACAAGTGGAACTTCGTCCCGCCGGGCGAGGGGGCTGAAAGCTACCAGATGCTGCTCGACCGCATCCGCCCCTGGCTCGACGCCGTAGACCGGCCCACCGTCAGCGTCACGCATGGCGGCGTCATGCGAACGATATTTCGAATCCTGGAAGACACGGCGCCCAAGCGCGCCGCGACACTCGAAATTTTTCAGGATCGTATCTTGCGCCTGGAAGACGGCAGGCTGGACTGGCTCTGACGCCCTTCCGCGCTACTCGGGCAACTGCATGTCGGTGATAAGGTTCTGGCCACCGATCTCGTCATAGGCGAGCAGCACGTCCATGCCGGTCTTGATCGAATCCATGTCGAACTCTCCCGGCAGCTTGTAGGATTTCCCGTCGTCCAGCGTGATCGTCTGGTCGTCCACGTTGATTGACTTGATCTTGCCTTCGGCTTCTGCGGCGAATGCGGCAACGGTGGTGAGAATGGCAACGCAAAGGGCGCCGATCAGGGTACGCATATCGATCCTCTTCAGTGATTTTCACCCGCTTCGCGCGGATCTTCCCCCGATTCAGGAGACCAGAAACAGGGGGAATGTGTCAAAACTATTTCTGCCCCCGCGCCGATTTGACCGCATGGGCAAAGGCCAATAGAAGGCGGTCGTCGGTTCGGGCCTGTTCATGTCGCACAACACTTTCGGCCATCTCTTCCGCGTCACCACCTGGGGTGAGAGCCACGGCGCCGCCCTCGGCTGCGTGGTCGACGGCTGCCCGCCCGGCATCCGCTTCACGCTCGCCGACATCCAGAACGACCTCGATCGCCGCCGCCCCGGACAGTCGCGTTTCGTCACCCAGCGTCGCGAGCCGGACGAGGTCAAGATCCTGTCGGGCGTCCTGATGGACGACGACGGTGACACGATGGTGACGAGCGGAACGCCGGTCTCCATGCTGATCGAAAACGTCGACCAGCGCTCCAAGGACTATGGCGAGATCGCAAAACAGTATCGGCCGGGCCATGCCGACTACACCTACGACGTCAAATACGGCCTGCGCGACTATCGCGGCGGCGGACGTTCGTCTGCCCGAGAGACCGCGGCGCGCGTGGCGGCTGGAGCGTTGGCCCGAAAAGTCGTGCCGGGCCTGGTTGTTCGCGGCGCGCTGGTTTCCATGGGCGAGAAGGAGATCGACCGCGCCAACTGGGATTGGGATTTCGTCCACGACGCCGAAAACCCCTTCTTCTCGCCGGATCGTGCCTCCGTGCCGGTCTTCGCTGGGTATCTGGACGGCATCCGCAAGGCCGGCTCGTCGGTCGGCGCGGTCATCGAGATCGTCGCCGAAGGCGTGCCGCCCGGCCTCGGCGCGCCGATCTATGCAAAACTCGACCAGGACATCGCCGGAAACCTGATGTCGATCAATGCCGTCAAGGGCGTGGAGATCGGAGAAGGTTTTGCCGCAGCTAAACTGCGCGGCGAGGAAAATGCCGACGAGATGCGCATGGGCAATGACGGCAAGCCGATCTTCCTGTCCAACCATGCCGGCGGCATTTTGGGCGGCATCTCGACAGGCCAGCCCATCGTCGCGCGCTTCGCCGTCAAGCCGACCTCCTCGATCCTGACCCCGCGCCAGTCGATCGACAGGGAAGGCCGCAACGTCGACATCCTGACCAAGGGCCGCCACGATCCCTGTGTCGGTATCCGCGCCGTGCCGATCGGCGAGGCAATGGTTGCCTGCGCGATTGCCGATCATTATCTGCGGCATCGAGGACAAACCGGAAGATGAGCGAATAGGGAGTAGCGAATAGCGAATAGGGTTGAAGCCGAGCTTTCCGCTATTCGCTACTCCCTATTCGCTCTAACAAGAGCGAAGCGAGCCCAATGCCCTACGATCAGAAAAAAGTCGTCGAAGCGATCCGCGCCTTCGAGCGCGGCGAGATCGTGGTCGTCACCGACGATGACGACCGCGAGAACGAAGGCGACCTGATCGTCGCGGCGGTGCATTGCACGCCGGAGAAGATGGCCTTCATCGTGCGCCACACCTCCGGCATCGTCTGCACGCCGATGACCCGCGAGGACGCTCGCCGGCTGAACCTTGCGCCGATGGTCGCCGACAATGATTCGGCGCACACCACTGCCTTCACCGTCAGCGTCGACTTCAAGCACGGCACCACCACCGGCATTTCGGCCGACGACCGTACGCTCACCGTGCGCAACCTCGCCAACGGCAACGCCGGCGCGTCGGACTTTTTGCGCCCTGGCCACATTTTCCCGCTGATCGCCCGCGAGGGCGGCGTGCTCATGCGTTCCGGCCATACCGAAGCCGCCGTCGACCTCTGCAAGCTCGCCAACCTTCCGCCGGTCGGCGTCATCTCCGAACTGGTCAACGACAATGGCACGGTCATGCGCGGGCCGCATGTCATGGCCTTCGCCGAGAAGAACAATCTGAAGCAGGTGTCGGTCGCCGACCTGATCGCCTACCGCCAGCGCCAGGAGACCCTCGTCCAGCGCCTCGCCTCTTCAGACATCGAGACGCCCGGCGGCAAGGCGAAGGTTTTCACCTATTCGGTTCCGTGGGATGTCATGCATCACGTGGCGGTGGTCTTCGGCGACATACGCGATGGCGAGAGCGTTCCGGTGCGGTTCCATTCCGAGGACGTCGTCAATGACATGTTTGGAACGGGGACCACGCTCAGGGACCTTCTGGCATCCTTCGGCGAGCGCAAGCGGGGCGTCATCGTCTACCTGCGCGAAGGCTCGGTCGGCGTCGCCCACACCGGCCGCATCCGGCCGGTCAGCGAGGACCGGGAGGGACATGAGGAAGCCCGCCGCCGCGAAGCCGAATGGCGCGAGATCGGCCTCGGCGCACAGATATTGAAGGATCTCGGCGTCCAGTCGATCGACCTCATCGCCTCGCGCGAACGTCACTATGTCGGCCTGGAAGGGTTCGGGATCAGGATCGTGCGGACGGAGATCCTGTAGCCGTTTTCCGCGTACGGGCGTTGATCCATGTGTTATCGTGTACTCCGCATGTAACACATCGGGTGCGCCAATGACCGACACCACATTCACGTTTCGCCTCGATGACGAACTGAAGACGGCATTTGCGGCGACCGCCAAGGCACAGGACCGCACGGCCGCCCAGCTTCTGCGCGTCTTAATGCGCGAAGCGGTCGAGCAGTCGCAGGCCAGGCGCGACTATGACAAATGGTTCGACGCGGAAATCGAGGCAGCGCTGAAGGAGGCCGACGATCCGAACACGGAATGGATCCCGCACGAGGTTGTCAAGCAGGATATGGCGAGACAGCGGGCCGAACTCCTTGCTCGGATCGAGGCCGATAAGAAGTGAAGGTCGTCTGGCTGACGCGGGCGCGGATCGAGAGGCAGAAGGCTATCGACTATATCGCCCGCGATAGTCCGCAGGCAGCTCTGGCCCAGCTCGAAGAAATTGAGCGGCAGACCGATACACTGTTTGACTTCCCTAAGATCGGACGTCCCGGCCGCAGGCGCGGCACCCGTGAACTGGTGATCACTGGCACGCCATTTCTGGCGGTGTATCGTATCGGCGGGAAAGTGGCGGAGGTACAGATCCTTCGCCTGCTTCACGGAGCGCAGCGCTGGCCGCCGCGCAAACGTTCGGATCATTGAGGGCTGCAAATGCAGGCTTCGACTGGATCGTCCCTCAACGTCAAAAAGACTCCGGCGTTCGTCCGGAGCCCTTTTCCGCCATGCGTCAGATCATTCCGCAGGCTGCGGCACCGCGGCGGACAAACTCCCGGTCCTTTCACCGGCGAGGCTCTTCTGGCCAAGCAGAACGGTCAGCAGCGCCACGGCGCCTGATGCCACCGACACCCAGAACCCGTTCTGCGCGCCGAACGTATCGACCACCCAGCCCGCCGCGAAGGCGCCGAGCGCCATGCCGATGCCGATGCCCGTCATGACCCAGGTGACGCCCTCGGTCAGCATGGCCTCCGGCACCCGCCGCTCGATCAGGCCGAAGGCGGTGATGAAGGTCGGCGAGATCGCCACGCCGCTGGCGAACACGGCAAGCGCCAGCAGCGGTACGGTATCGGCGACCAGCAGCGGCAGCGTCGTCAGGGCGATGATGCCGATGGCGATGGCAAGCTGGCGCTGCATCGGCATCCTCAGGTTCAGCGCGCCGACGATCAGGCCGACGACGAACGAACCGACCGCGTAGACGCCGATGACGAGGCTGGCAGCGCCCGGCTGGCCAAGTTCCTTGGTGATCGCCACGGCGCTGACTTCGGCGGTCGCGAAGATCGCACCGATGAAGATCAGGGCGAAGGTAATGATTTGCACCGGGCGCTGCCGGATCGCGGAGCCTTGCCCGCTATGGTCCATTGGCCTCACACGAGGTTCCGTCGAGCGCTGGACGATGAAGGCCGCCGATCCGAAGGCCAGGAACAGCGTGCTCACCAGCATCCCCGCCTCGGGAAACAGTGCGACGCTCAACCCGACCGAGAGCGACGCGCCAGCGATGTATACAAGTTCGTCCGCCGCCGATTCGAAGGCGAAGGCCGTGTTGAGCTCGGGACGGTCGCGAAAGAGCTCGCTCCAGCGCGCCCGCAGCATTGCCGGGATGCTGGGCATGAACGCCGCCAGAAGCGCCGACAGGAACAGCGTCCAGACAGGCCAGTCCTGGTTGGCAGCCGCGATCATTGCCGCGAAGGCGATCACCGAAACCATCGTTGCCGGCACGATCACCTTCGTCTGGCCGAGCCGGTCGACGAGCCGCGAGATTTGCGGCGCCAGGACGGCATTGGTCAGCGCGTAGGTGGCCGAGACGGCGCCGGCCAGCCAGTATTCGCCATAGGTCTGCGACAGCATGGCGACGATGCCGATCGGCGCCATGGCGATCGGCAGCCTGGCGAAGAAACCGGCCGCGGCGAAACCCTTGGCGCCGCGGGCCTTGAAGATCTCCGAATAGGGATTAGGCATTGGAACACCTCGCGGTATCACTTACATACGGTGCGTATGCCAAACGCAGATAATGACATACGATATGTATGTCAATTGGCATACGTGACGTATGCGAAGGGATTTTGAATGGCCCACCGGCCGCGCAGCGAAATGATCGCCGAGACCAGGGCAAAGCTGGTCGCCGCCGCCCGTCACGCCTTCGGCACGGTCGGCTATGCCGAAGCGTCGATGGACGACTTCACCGCCGAGGTGGGCCTGACGCGCGGCGCGCTCTACCACCATTTCGGCGACAAGAAGGGCCTCCTGCTGGCGGTCGTGCTGCAGATCGATTCCGAGGTGACGAAGCGGCTCCAGGAGGTGTCGGCAAAGGCGCCTACCCGCTGGCAAGGTTTCGTTGACGAATGCTCGGCCTATGTCCAGATGGCGCTCGAACCGGAAATCCAGCGCATCGTGCTGCGCGACGGGCCGGCGGTCCTCGGCGACCCCTCGAAATGGCCCAATGTCAACGGATGTATCGCGGCGATGACGGCGAACCTGACACGGCTGAAGGAAGAAGGCGTCGTGAAAAACATCGACCCGGAAGCGACAGCCCGTCTGGTCAACGGCGCGACCCTGCACGCATCGCAATGGATCGCCAACGCCGACGATCCGGAGGCGACTTCGAAGAAGGCCGTGGCGGCGTTCAAGGCGATGCTGGAGGGCTTTCTCGCCACGTCCGACATTCCCGCCGCCGAGCCTCTTCACTCCCTCGGAGCTTGATCGCAGGGGGCTCCTCACCTCGTCAGCCCGCCGCTGCGCCTACAGCCATGGCAGGGGCGGCGCGTTCGATTATAGTCCGGCCGAACGCTGGCTGGGGGCGATTCGCATGTGGGATTTCCGGATCGGCAGGACGATCGGCATCGTGCTGCGCACCTGGCCTTTCGTCGTGTTTCGCATGATCGTCTATTTCGGCATCACGCTGGCCTACATCCTGGTGACCGGGACGGCCGCAGGCGTCGGCTACGGCGTCGGCCACATCTTTGGTGGCCCGGATGGGCCGATAAGCCTTGGCTTCTGGGGCGGCGTCACCGGCTTCACCCTGGTCTCCGCAATCCTTTACTGGGCGCGTGAATACATCCTTTACATCGTCAAGGCTGGGCATATCGCCGTCATGGTGCACCTGATCGACGGGCGCGACGTTCCCGGCGGGCAGGGGCAGATCGCCTACGCGCGACAGGTTGTCACCGCCCGCTTCGGCGAGGCCAACACGCTGTTCGTGCTCGACCAGCTGATCAAGGGGGCGATCCTCGCGATCACCGGCCTGATCGGCGGCATCACCGCCTTCATTCCCATTCCCGGCCTCGGCACGCTGGTCAGCTTCGTTAACTCGGTCATCCGCATGTCGATGACCTATGTCGACGAGATTATCCTCGGCTACAACATCCGCCAGGACAGTTCCGAACCATTCCGCACCGCCTGCCAGGCGGTCGTGCTCTACGCGCAGAACGGCAAGGCGATGGTCAAGAACGCGCTGTGGCTGACCATCTTCATGTGGGCCATCGCCATCGTCGTTTTCCTGTCAACCCTCGCCCCCGCCGCAGCGGTTCTTTATTACATGCCGGGCCAGCTTGCCGGCTGGGGTTTTGTCCTGGCCATCGTCTTCACCTGGGCTTTCAGTTCGGCCTTCATCGAACCCTTTTGCATCGCCGCGCTGATGCAGGTCTATTTCCGCCGCATCGAGGGCCAGGTGCCCGATGCGGAATGGGATCGGAAGCTTTCCGGCGCCTCGAAGCAGTTTCGCGAGCTGAAGGAAAAGGCGCAGGCCTCTGTCGGCGGAGCAGCCTGGGGCAGGGCGCCGGGCGCGGCCTGATCTTTTCAACCACTCCGACCTGTAACCGGCAGCCAATAGATCAAACGGGACGATGACATGCGATACGGTTTCATCGGCTTGGGCAATCTCGGTGGCCCGCTGGCGCTCAACCTTTGCCGGGCCGGTTTCGACCTTCGCGTTCACGATCGCGATAAGGTGAACGCAGAGCGGCATTTGTCGGCGGGCGCCACATGGGCCTCTTCGCCGCAAAGCCTTGCCGCCGCTTGCGACACGATGATCACCTGCCTGCCTTCGCCGGCCGTCTCGGAGAGCGTGCTGAAGACAGTTATACCGAGCATGGCCGCAGGCTCGACCTGGATCGAGATGTCGACGCTCGGCCGCGATGAGATCCTGAGGCTGGCAGCGATGGCCGGGGAGCATGGCGTCAGGACGCTGGAACTGCCGGTCACCGGTGGTGTGCATCTGGCCGCGCGCGGCGAAATCACCCTGCTTGCCGGAGGCGATGCCGACCTCGTCGCGCTTCATCGCCCGGCACTCGATGCGCTTGGCGGAAGGCTTTTCCACATGGGGCCGCTGGGATCGGCGGCGGTGATAAAGGTCATCACCAACATGCTCGCCTTCATCCATCTGGTGGCCGACGGCGAGGCGCTGATGCTGGCGAAGCGTGGCGGGCTCGACCTCGCGCAGGCCTGGGCCGCGATCAAGGCGAGTTCCGGCAACAGTTTCGTGCACGAGACCGAGGGCCAATTGATCCTCAACGGCAGCTACGACATCGCCTTCACCATGGATCTTGCCATGAAGGATCTCGGCTTCGCTGCGGATTTCGGTCGCGAGTTCGGCGTCCCACTCGATCTCGCGGGCCTCACACTCGAAACCTTCAGCCGGGCGCGAAAGGCCTATGGCGGCGATGCCCAGTCCACCGCCGTCGTGCGCCTGCTGGAGGACGCGCTTGGCACCGATTTGCGCGCGCCGGGTTTTCCGGCGCGGCTCGAATAGATTGGCATCGAAGGCTCGAATCTGTTGATGCCGCCGTCCGGTATCGTCGCCAGACGTGGCCTTTCCCGGACTCAGCGCCTATATCGGGAGCATGGCCACCAAGCTCTACACGCATCCGGTCTTCCTCGAACATTTGACGCCGCCCGGTCATCCCGAGCGGCCCGATCGGCTTCGCGCCATCGAGCGTGTTCTTGAGGACGACGCCTTTGCCGATTTGATCCGCGTCGAGGCGCCGGAAGCCGACGAGCAGACGCTGACCTACGCCCATCCCGAGCGCCACATCGACAAGATCCGCGTGGCAATTCCCGAGACCGGCATCCGCTCGATCGACGCCGACACCTCCGTCAGCCCCCAAAGCTGGGAGGCCGCCATCCGCGCCGTGGGCGCGGCGAATTCAGCGGTCGACGACGTATTTTCCGGCAAGGCCGACAACGCCTTCGTCGCCGCTCGCCCGCCCGGCCACCACGCGGAAAAAACCACGGCGATGGGTTTCTGCCTGTTCAACACGGCAGCCATCGCCGCCCGCCATGCGCAGAGAAAACATGGCGCCGAGCGCGTTGCCATCGTCGATTGGGATGTGCACCACGGTAACGGCACGCAGGACATCTTCTGGGACGATCCCAGCGTGCTCTACTGCTCGACGCACCAGATGCCGCTCTATCCCGGCACCGGCGCCAAGGACGAGACCGGCGCCGGCAACATCGTCAACGCGCCGCTGTCGCCGCGCACCGGCAGCGACCTTTTCCGCGAAGCGTTTCGCGCCCGCGTGCTGCCGGCACTCGGCAATTTTTCGCCGGACCTGATCATCATCTCCGCCGGCTTCGACGCCCACCACCGCGACCCGCTGGCTGAGATCTATCTGACCGAGGAAGATTTCGACTGGGCGACCGGCCAGTTGCTCGACCGTGCGGGAAAGAGCGCCGGCAACCGCCTAGTCAGCCTGTTGGAAGGCGGCTACGACCTGGAGGGCCTGTCTTCCTCCGTCGCCGCCCATATCAGCCGCATGATGAGAGGATGAGAATGGCCGAGGAACCCAACGCCGACATCAAGGCCATGAGCTTCGAACAGGCGCTCGACGCGCTGGAGAAGATCGTCGACGATCTCGAGCGCGGCGACGTGCCGCTCGACCAGTCGATCCGCATCTACGAGCGCGGCGAGGCGTTGAAATCGCACTGCGACCGCTTGTTGAAGTCCGCCGAGGACAAGGTTGAAAAGATTCGCCTTTCTCGCGAAGGCAAGCCGGTCGGCGTCGAGCCGCTGGATGGAGAATGAGTTTGGTTGTATTTACTGGTCCTCACCGGGGATACAAGGCTCTCGCCTTCAGGCGAAGGGAAGGACGAGGAAGCCGCGAAGCGACAACTACTAAGAACAGCAGCGGTTTTGGGCAATTGACCGAACGTCCGGCTAGCGCTCTCCACAGAGCAGTCGGTTTCAAGTCGGCGCTTCTTTCGAACCCCTAGCCTTGCAGGCAAGGGTTGTTCAGTGACTTCTTTTAATTGGAATAGTGTATCGGCGGGTCAGTCTTTGTTTCTAGCTTGCAATCGAAGTTTTTTGTGATATTTTTGTTCTCTGTATTTGTCTTTTACGAGATGAATAAGATTCTTCAAAATAGATACGCTTTTAGCGGGCCGTTCGTATACAAGAACATAGCCATTCATAAAGTATCCCGCCTTGTGAAAAGGCTTCATGAAGTCAGTTCCGACCCGCCGAAACGGTCGCATTTTCTTGTCGTAGAAATCTAGCGGCCAAGCCCATCCCGACTTCTGGTATCGTACCATGAATGGGTGTTCCACAACGTGTAACAGAATGATGCCGTTGGGCCGGTGAACAATCTTTTTGATGTTTGCGTAGAATGTCTCAGCCTCTTCGGGGTGAATATGGCAAACTATATTTGCTGCAAAGAGTAGGTCGGCGTCAAATTTGACAGCGCTCTCAAGATCGTTACCGATTGTTCCAAGCTTGGCGCATCGATTTTGTACAACATCTCCGGCAAACTCTACACCTTGTTCAATAAAATCCCTAGTTACATCAAGTCCATAGTAGCATCCAGAATTTTGTTGTTTGATAAAATGTATGCCGATTCGCAAACTGCCGCAGCCGTAGTCGCATATTCTGGCATATCTTGGAATGTCAGCTAAGCGTCTAAGTCTTTTGAAGAAAGAAATACCGCCTGTGCTCCACTCGGCACCATACAAATTTCCTCCAAGGGTGTGATGTTTTCCGCCTTTATTTAATTTATTAACTGTATCCTGCACAGAATATTGTGAGAATACTCCGCCAGGATTGCTCTTCAACCATTCATGGAATTCTCGATCATACAAATCATTTTGGTCGACGGTCGATGCGCTAAAAGTGTTTGCTTTTGCAATACTGTTCACAACCTAGGCCCCCTCTGATCTGACGCAGGTATGGAAACGTCAGCATATTGTGCTGGTCTATCGCACATCTGATGACCTTGGCCAAGACTGCGAACGGCATCGGTCGGTCTTTTTTTGGGATGGCGCTTAGCTCCGCTGGCGCAGTCGTCTGTAGTCAACCCAGCAGCCTGGGCGAGATTCCAGGTGGCCGGAAGTCTTCGCTAACCTTCAGTGGCCGAGTATCTGCAAGTTGAAATCCATTATTTAATGACCGTAAATGCCAGGTGTCCGATATTGGGTATCAACGCGCAGTCCCAATCGCGAAAATACCTCTGGGAGAGTTGGCACAGGATGTGGCCTGTGCGTAGCGATCCGGCTGAGCGGCTTTTGATTGCGAAGGCATCAGCAAACCCTTGCAACCGGTTTCCTCGATCACCAGATTGCGACACGATCGTTCCCGTAATAGCGCCCGTCGCGCCGCTTTGAACAATGCTGACCCGTTGACTAGGTTAAGGCGTCGGGAGAGAAGGCAATCATGTGCCGCAACATCAAGACGCTGTTCAATTTCGATCCACCCGCGACCGACGAGGAGATCCGCGACGCCGCGCTTCAGTTCGTCCGCAAACTGAGCGGATCGAACAGGCCGTCGAAGCGCAACGAGGACGTTTTCAGTCTCGCGGTCGAACGGATTGCCTTCGCCGCGAAGGAACTGCTGGTCTCGCTCGAAACCAACCAGCCGCCGAAAGACCGCGAGGAAGAGGCCACCAAGGCGCGCGCCCGTTCGGCCCTCCGCTTCGCTAAGCAACCGGAGATCGTGTTCGAATGAGCTTTTTCCCAGGAAACGACCCGCATCCCGGCGATGCCTTGGCCTGCGACGGCATCGAGCTGATGGTCATCCCCAACGCCAAGGACCTCGGCGGTTTCCAGGTGCGCCGTGCCCTGCCGACGGCCAAGCGCCGGCTGGTCGGCCCGTTCATCTTCTTCGACCGCATGGGGCCGGCAATCCTGCGCGGCGACCAGGCGATGGACGTCCGTCCGCATCCGCATATCGGGCTGGCCACCGTGACCTATCTCTTCGACGGCAAGATCAGGCACCGCGATTCGCTCGGCACCGAGATGGTGATCGAACCCGGCGATGTGAACCTGATGACCGCCGGCCGCGGCATCGTGCACTCCGAGCGGACGCCGGAGGAGCTTCGCGGCGCGCCCATGTCGATGTCCGGCCTGCAGACCTGGATCGCCCTGCCGGAGGACAAGGAGGAAGTGGCGCCGTCCTTCGAAAACACCGGCCGCGCCGTCCTGCCCGTCTTCGATGATGCCGGCGTTTCGGGCCGCGTCGTCGTTGGCGGTTTTTCCGGCCTGAAATCCCCCGTGCGCACGGCGAGTGACACGCTCTACGCCGACATTTCGCTTGCTGCCGGCGCTCGCGTATCGATCCCGGCCGATGCCGAGGAACGCGCCATCTATGTGCTCGACGGCGAGGTCGACATATCCGGTGACCGTTTTCCCTCCGACCGCCTGCTGGTGTTCCGGCCCGGCGACGAGATCGTCGTGTCGTCGGAGCGCGGCGCGCATTTCATGCTGTTCGGCGGCGCGTCGCTGGGTTCGCCCCGCCACATCTGGTGGAATTTTGTCTCGTCCTCCAAGGAGCGCATCGAACAGGCCAAGGAGGAATGGCGCACCGGCCGCTTCGACATCGTGCCGGGCGACGCCGAGGAGTTCATTCCGCTGCCGGAAGGCTGAGCCGCGTCGCCGTCGCGCATTTACAGGGCACGCTTTAGTCTTTATCTCCGGTCAGGATAGTTGAGACCGAGGGTCCGCCAGACCTGAACACCGACGATATCCAGGCCAAAACCTGGTCGCAGGCGCAGAGAAATTGAACCAACCGCCCAAAACCCCGCTTCTCGACAGGGTTCGTATACCCTCGGACCTTCGCGCCCTGCCGGAAAGCGATCTGCCGCAATTGGCTGATGAACTGCGCTCGGAACTGATCGACGCCGTCTCGATCACCGGCGGGCATCTCGGCGCCGGTCTCGGCGTGGTCGAGCTGACGGTGGCGTTGCACTATGTCTTCGACACGCCCGCTGACCGCCTGATCTGGGACGTCGGCCACCAGGCCTATCCGCACAAGATCCTGACCGGCCGCCGCGAGCGCATCCGCACGCTGCGCACCGAGAACGGCTTGTCCGGCTTCACCCGTCGGGCCGAGAGCGAATACGATCCTTTCGGCGCTGCCCATTCCTCGACCTCGATCTCGGCCGGGCTCGGCATGGCGGTGGCACGCGACCTGAAGGGCGGCCGCAACAACGTCATCGCCGTCATCGGCGACGGCGCCATGTCGGCCGGCATGGCCTATGAGGCGATGAACAATGCCGGCGCGCTGAACGCCCGGCTGATCGTCATCCTCAACGACAACGATATGTCGATCGCCCCGCCGACCGGCGCCATGAGCGCCTATCTGGCGCGGCTGGCCTCCGGCCGCACCTATATGGGCTTCCGCGATTTCGGCAAGAAACTGACGTCCTATCTCGGCAAGCGCGTCGACCGCGCCGTCACCCGCGCCGTGGAACATGCGCGCGGCTACGTCACCGGTGGCACGATGTTCGAGGAACTCGGTTTCTACCACATCGGCCCGATCGACGGACACAATCTCGATCACCTGGTTCCAGTGCTGAAGAACGTCCGCGACAATGGCGACGGGCCGGTGCTGATCCATGTCGTCACCCAGAAGGGCAAGGGCTACGGTCCGGCCGAAGCCGCCAGCGACAAATATCACGGCGTCAACAAGTTCGACGTGATCACCGGCGCGCAGGCAAAAGCCCCTGCGAATGCACCGAGTTACACGAAAGTCTTCGCCGACAGCCTGATCCAGGAGGCTCGCGAGGACGACAGGATCGTTGCTATCACCGCGGCGATGCCGTCCGGCACAGGCCTCGATTTCTTCGGCGAGGTATTCCCGTCGCGCACCTTCGATGTCGGCATCGCCGAGCAGCATGCCGTCACCTTTGCCGCCGGCCTCGCCTCCGAGGGGCTGAAGCCCTTTGCGACCATCTATTCCACCTTTTTGCAACGCGCCTACGACCAGGTCGTGCACGACGTGGCGATCCAGAAGCTGCCGGTACGCTTCCCGATCGACCGCGCCGGTTTCGTCGGCGCCGACGGCCCGACGCATTGCGGCGCCTTCGACACGACCTACCTCGCCAGCCTGCCCGGTTTCGTCGTCATGGCGGCGGCCGACGAGGCGGAACTCCGCCACATGGTGCGCACCGCCGCTGCTTACGACGACGGCCCGATCGCCTTCCGCTATCCGCGCGGCAACGGCGTCGGCGTCGACATGCCGGAGCGCGGCAGCGTGTTGGAAATCGGCAAGGGCCGCATCCTGCGGGAAGGCACCAAGGTGGCGCTGCTGTCCTTCGGCACAAGGCTGCAGGATTGCCTGCTCGCCGCCGAGGAGCTTGGCGCGCTTGGCTTGTCGACGACGGTCGCCGATGCGCGCTTCGCAAAACCGCTCGACGAGGATCTGGTGCGCCGTCTGGCGGCCGGGCATGAGGTGCTGATCACCGTCGAGGAGAACGCCATCGGCGGTTTCGCAACGCAGGTCCTGCATTTCCTGGCGCGCGAAGGCATGCTGGAACATGGCCTGAAGATCCGTCCGCTGATCCTGCCGGATGCCTTCGTCGAGCATGCCAAGCCGGAAAAGATGTATGCCGATGCCGGGCTGGACAGTGACGGCATCGTGTCCACCGTCTTTCAGGCGCTTGGCCGTTCGGCACAATCCGCATCGGCCTAGCGCGATCCAGCCCATCCGTTAGGGTGCGAGATAAATGCCGGCATCTCATTTCGAGGCCGGATACCCGGCCGCGAGTTCATGAATGTGGCGGTCAATGGTCGGCATTGACTGTCATGTAAAGAGCCTCAAGGATTTGATCTCCTTCTGCCGAGATTGAAATCAGGCAAGGATCATCCCATTCGTTCTGAAAGAGGAAGCTGCATCCACCAAACCTGTACGTGGTCAAAGTCGGATACTGTTGCGCTTCAGCTTCGCCAAAGCGTTTGCGAATGGCCGACGCAACGGCGGGAAGGTCGCCGGTGTCGAATTCCAACGAACGATGTCCGGTTGACAGCTGGAGCAATGTGACCGCCATGGCCTATGGATGAGGTCAGGTTGTTCCTGGATCAAGCGATTTCGGTCTTCTTATGGGCGCCTTGGGTATCGTCTTAGTTCGGCGATTATTGATTTCCCTTTTGATTACCGTGTTTTTTGGCCGCTTGTTCATGCGTCTTCTGCATAGTCCCGCCCGGCGAGAGGGCGATGATGACTGGCAGATATTTGGTTTTCGGCGCGGCGATGCTGCCGGCTCTGTCGGCGGCCGCGATGGATCAGCCCAGATACGATTTGAAGCTGGAGAGAGCGGCGATGGACGTGATCGCAGCCAAGATCGGCGACATACGGCCGGGCTTCGGTTATGGCCAAAGACCGATATTCGTGATGCAAGCGGACCGTCCTGCAAACTTGGAGGAGCGCGCCGCATCCTGGCGCGCTCTCTCATCCAACCCCGAGTCTCAGGCGGCGGCGAACGGATCGATCTGGAATGCTCCCGATGGGTCGGAACTGGAAGCTCGAAGGCCAGCCCGCGTCATTCGGGATTGAGCCGTTGGACAGCCGGAATTGGGGAATAAAATTTCCCGCCGGGCAGAATGATTTTTGTGCGGGCGGCTTGAACCTCCGCTAACGGATTGAAATCGCTGACGCACGTTCCTCGTTCGCGGGCGTTTTGCCTGCCTCCCCCATCTTTCTTTTCCCCGCCCCTGACACCTTCCGCATAATGCCGTCAGTTTCTCCCGCCGGGAACGCTTCCGGAGTCGTTCGTTAGCGGGGAGAGACCGGCGCCTCCGTCATGTTGCCGACGAAGCAGCATGGCCGGGGAGGCTTTGTCCGAAGGTCCTCCCTCCGCAACTACGTGCGGTGTGCGCTGGACGACGCGCTTAAGCACGGCCAGCCGAGGCGAAAGCCGGAGCCGGAGCTGTCGCGAAGCAGGACGGGATGGAGCCCAAAGTCGCCGGCGGGGGTGAGGAATGGTCCGCGAAACGGACGAAAAGCCAACGATTTGGCTTTTCGAATGACGAACGCCCGTAGCGAAGGCGCAGGGCCGAATTAGCGCCACGTATTGATTAAATTAGGAGGCACGGCCTCGCGCCCCACTTCCCGGACCCCCTCGCCAATGAGGGTTTTCTCCCAACAATGGCCAGGGCGGATTTCCGCGGCGTGGCAACGGGGAGGGCTGCATGCAAGGCTGCATGCCGGGGACAGTTTACTTTTATCCCAGGAAAGGCTCTGCGCCGGACGGGTTGGCGCGAGGGGATAAAAGTAAACTGTCCCCGGCATTGTGGACGCGGGCCGCTCCGCTTGCCATCGCCGGCTGTATTCGCCAAGGAGACGCCATGACGGCGCAAAACACGACGGACACGAGAATGCGGCTGGACGAACTTCTCGTCCGGCGCGGCTTTTTCGCCAGCCGCTCGCGCGCCCGCGACGCGGTCGAGCGGGCCACGGTGAAGGTCGGGGGCATCACCGAGACCAGACCCGGCACAGCGGTCGACGCCGCGGTCACGATTGAGGTCGACGATCCCGCTCGCGCCTATGTCTCCCGCGCCGCGCTCAAGCTCGTGGCCGGCCTCGATCATTTCGGCCTGGACGCGGCCGGCGCCGTCGCGCTCGATATCGGCGCTTCGACCGGCGGTTTCACGCAGGTTCTGCTGGAGCGGGGCGCAAAGCATGTCCTTGCCGTCGACGTTGGCCACGGCCAGATCGCGCCCACGCTGGCTGCCGATCCCCGCGTGACCGTTCGAGAAGGCTTGAATGCGCGGGACCTGACCTCCGGCGATCTCGGCGGGAACGCGCCCGATTTCATCGTCTCCGACGTGAGCTTCATTTCACTGAAGCTCGCTCTGCCGCCGGCCTTGTCGCTGGCGCCGCCTGGCGCCAGGGGAGTTTTCCTGGTCAAGCCGCAATTCGAGGCAGGCCGCGAGGCGATCGGCAAGGGGGGCATCCTCAGGGATCCCGAAGAAGGCCCGCGGGTCGCCCGGACGATTTCGGCATGGCTTGATGGCGTGCCCGGCTGGCGCGCGCTCGGCCTGCATGATTCGCCGATCGCGGGCGGCGACGGCAACCGCGAATTCCTGCTCGGCGGGATCAAGGATCGACCATGACCGAATTGCTCATCGACCGTCTCGGCGCGCAGGCCGATGGCATCGCCGAAACGCCGCAAGGGACGGTCTACGTGCCGTTCGTCCTGCCGGGTGAGCGCGTCAACGCGGCGATCGAGGGCAGCAAGGGCACGCTGATGGCCCTGCTGGAAACCTCTCCGGATCGGATCGAACCGGCGTGCCGGCATTTCACCGAGTGCGGAGGCTGCGCGATCCAGCATCTGGCGCCAGTGCCCTATCGTGCGTGGAAGCGCGACAAATTGGTCCAGTCGCTCGCCTCGCGCGGCATCGATGTTCCTGTCCCCGACATCGTGCCGGCCGCACCGCGCTCGCGCCGTCGCGCCGTGTTTTCGGCGCGGCGCGCGGAGAGGGGAGCGGTTCTCGGCTACAACCGCGCCGCCTCGCACACCATCATCGACATCGAGGAATGCCCGATCGTCTTGCCGGAGATCGAGTCTTCGCTGGGCATGCTGCGCGCGCTGGCGGCAATTCTCGTGAACACGCGGGATGCGTTCCACCTGACCGTCACCTGGACAGCGACTGGCCTGGATATCGCGGCCGAGGGCGCCGGCAAGATGCCCGATGCGGCCCGCCGCCGCGCCTCGGATTTCGCGATCCGCGAGAACATCGCCCGCTTGTCGCTGGACGGCGAGATCGTCGTCGAGCAGAGGAAGCCCGTCGTTCAGTTCGGCACGGCCTCGGTGGTCCCGCCGTCCGGCGGATTTCTGCAGGCTGTCGAAGCGGCCGAGGATGCCATGGCCGGCATTGCGACCGCACACCTGCGCCGCGCGAAAAAGATCGCCGACCTGTTCGCCGGCGCCGGCGCCTTCGCCTTGCGGCTCGCGCAAACCGCCGAGGTCCACGCCGTCGAAGGCGAAGCCGCCGCCCTTGCGGCGCTCGATCGCGGCTTCCGTTCGAAGCCTGGTCTTCGGCGCGTGACGGTGGAGAAGCGCGACCTGTTCCGCCGGCCACTGACCTTCAAGGAACTGAACGCCTTCGACGGCGTGCTGTTCGATCCGCCGCGCGCCGGTGCTGAGGACCAGTCGAAGCAGATCGCGAAGTCGGATGTGCCCTACGTCGTCGCCGTCTCCTGTAATCCCGTCACCCTCGCCCGCGACCTGCGCATCCTGTTGGACGAAGGCTACGCGCTGAAATCCGTCACGCCGGTCGACCAGTTCCTGTGGTCGCCGCATGTCGAGGCGGTGGCGCTTCTGGAGAAGCCAAGGCGAAGGCGATAACCTTGAAAAAGACGCCGATTGATCGCATATTGAGCGCCAAGATATCAATTCGTGTAAGGAATATGTCATGAGCAGCGTGGCATTGGGAACCTCGACAGCACGGTTCGGCGCGGAAAACACACCTTTCCTGTCGGCGCGAAACGTCGCCGAGCGCCTTGGCGTGACCTTGACCGAACTGGCAGGCATGATCGGCGTCGCCCGCAACACGCTGGTCGCCAAGACCGGTGCGCGAAAAGTCGATTCGGCGCTGAGCCCGGTCGTGCGCATCCTGGCGATGGCGAGCGAAATGGCGGGCGGCGAGGACCGCGCGGCGATCTGGTTCAAGCACCAGCCGATCCCCGGCTGGGCCGGCAAGACGGCCTACGATCTGGTCAGCGAAGGCAAGGCGGACAAGGTGCTCGCCTATCTGGAGGCCGTGCGTTCCGGCGTCTATGCCTGAACCGGCGGCGCCTGGCCTGACGCTGTGGCGGGCCTTCGTCCCGCGCTGGTCCTACCTGCCGCTATCGGGCGAGGGGGCGGCGCGGTTCGGCGGCCGCTGGAACCCGGTTGGCGCGCCGACGATCTACGCGGCCCGCGAGCTTTCGACGGCCTGGGCGGAATACAATCAGGGTTTTGTCCAGCATCCGGCGCTGATCGCCCGGTTCGAACTGACCGGCGCAGCGCTCGCCGACCTGACCGATGCCGCGGAGATGAATCGGCTGGGACTTTCGCCAGATATCCACCGCTACGAATGGCGTGCGATCATGGATGCGGGCGAGGTGCCGGAAACCCACGCCTTGCGCGAAAGGCTGCTCGTCGCGGGGATGGACGGCGTGATCTACCCGTCCTTCATGTCTCCCGGCGGTACCTGCGTGGCGCTATGGCGCTGGGCGGAGCCGTCGAAGGCTCGGCTGGAGGTGGTGGACCCCGAAGGCAGGCTGCCGAAGTCGCCGGCCTCGTGGATATGAGCCGATCCGTTTCAGCCTTCCCTGTGGCCCTTCAGGATCGCGAACACCATGAACGCGGCGCAGGCCGCGGCGGCGAAGAAGGTCAGGCCGTGCGTCGTCGTCTGCATCGCCGCGCCGGCCAGCAGCGGGCCGGCGAGGGCTCCGACGCCCCACATCAGGCCCATGGCCGCATAGATGCCGACCAGTTCCGTCCCCTTGAAGCGGCTGCCGACGATCGTCAGCACGATCGTGTAGATGCCGACGAAGGCGCCACCCCAGAGGAACAGCACGGCATAGGTGACGATCTCGTTCTGAAGCGCGAGCGGCCAGATCAGGGCTCCGCCCGCGGCCGTGGCGGCGAGCGCGACCAGAAGCCTCCCCCGGTTCATCTTGTCGCCGAGCCAGCCGATCGGAAGCTGCAGCAGGATGGCCCCGATCATCATGCATGACATCAACTGCGTCGCCTGGCCTTCCGGCCAGCCGAGGTTGATGGCGTAGATCGCGAGGAAGGAGAGGCCCGCCGTCTCGATGGCGGCATTGAGCACGGTGGCTGCCATCGCCACCGGCGCGAGGCGCATGAAGCGCAGAACGCCGCCGGCCTCCGGCTTCTCGAACGCAGGTTCCTCCGCCAGCGGCGAGATGACGAACAGGATCGATGCCAGCGCGACCGCTGCCCCGATCGCATAGGGTGCGAATCCGCTCGTTCCCGCCACCGACAGGATGAGCGGACCGAGGGCAAACCCGACGGAGAGAGAGGCCGTGTAGGCGGCCATGGAGCGGGCGCGGGTCTCCTCCGTGCTGAGGCTGTTGGTCCATGTCTCCGACAGGACGAAAAGAATCTCCGACGCCATGCCGAGCACCAGGCGTAGCGGGAACCACAGCCAGACCAGCGGCAGGGCCGGAAAGGCGAGAAGCGCGAGCGCTGCCGTCACCAGCGCCACGACGACGAGCCGCCGCATGCCGACGATGGCGACGAGGCGAGGCAGGATGACCGCGACGATCAGCACGCCGACGGCATGCATCGCCGCATTGGCGCCCACAATCGCCTCACCCAGCCCGCGCGCCGTCAGGTCGAGCGCGATCAGCGCCGCGCTGAGGCTGTAGGTCAGGCCGAACATGGTGGCCGTCGCGATGACCGCGGCGCGCCCGGCCACGGTCGACCTGCTTTTGCGTTCCGCATCTGCGCTCATGAGGGCTGTTCCGCCTTTCCGTCCGACAGCCGGGCGCGTCGCACGAAGTCTGCGAAGCGTACTGTCCAGTTCGTTTCCCGGGCCTCGACGATCCGGGCCATCGTATTGGCGTAGTCGAGCACGAGGCCCGGCGTCCATGTCATCGAGTCGGCGCGCTGGCAGATCGCCGCGGCGATCCACATATCCGGGTTGAACATCAGGCCGACGAAACGCATCCAGGCGAACCTGCTCGCCAGCGCGCCCTCCAGCGCGGCGTCGAGCGCCGAGGCGACGAGAACCGAGCAGTTGCGGTTGGTCAGATTGTAGGAATCGTCCTGCTTGTAACCGGCCCAGAAGGCCCGGAGCCGGCGCGGATTGTAATTCCTGAACTCGACCGAGGCGTCCGCCGGGCACCACTCGCCGCATTCATGCTCGTAGCTCGGCTGGAACCGCCCCTTGAAGTCGTTCTCGGACGTGCCTCGAAGCATCGCCAGGAAATCGCTCCGCGACCTGTCGACTTCGTGGTCGGGATAGTGGCTGATGTAGAGGTCCGGCTGCATCTCGATCGCCGCATGGCCGGTCGAGATGACCCCGTTGCCGTCGATCGCGACGATATAGCGGTCGACCAGCAGGCGGCGTTCCGCCTTGTAGGCCGAGCCGACCGGTGTCCACACGCGGACGGTGAGCGGGTGTTCTACGGCCTCCATCTCGTCCGGATCGACCAGCACGGGCGCGTTGTCGTACCAGCCGCGGCCGGCGAACAGCGGCAGCGCCAGCAGCGCCACCTCGCTTTCCAGCGTGCGCAGCATCAGGCCCAGCCGCACCAGCAGCCAGCCCCACAGCGCCAGCAGCAGCCCCATCGAAAGATGCACGCCGCGGTCGTGCGAAACGGGCCATTGGACGACGATCGCCAGCGCGAGCAGCAGTTCCACCGCCGCTACCAGCACCATCATGCGCCAGCGCGGGTAGCGCACGACCAGCGCGAACGTCAGGCGCCACACCCCGTCCAGTCCGAATGCCGCGCCGAACAGAATGGCTGAGGCCGCGTCGGCATGCTCGGAAAGGCCTATCAGGAGTGCCCCGATCAGCACGAAACCCGCCGCCTTCAGGATCGTCGCCAGCCTTGCGGTGCCTTTCATGTGGCCGAGAAAACCGGCCGCGAGCGACAGGACGCCGTTGGCAATGAACACAAGGCCGAGCACGTCGCGCGTGAAGCCTGTGATCCCGGCGGATGCGTTGACCGCGAGGAGCAGGGCGAGCGCGATGAGCGCTGCGCCCAGGCCGGCCACGACATACCATCGCGACTGGAACGCCCGCGGCCCGATCAGCAAGAACGCCAGTTTGAGCATTTCCCCATCCGCAACGCCGGCTGGCAACCCAGGCCCGTCGGCACGGCTGCCATCACTTGGCAGTGGGGGCAAGCATGTCCAGCGTCCGTCGACCTACCGGGCATCAGTGATATTGGGGAAAGGGTTAAGGAAAAATGGCAGGCCGTCGATGCCGCGCCTTTGGGATGAAACGACGGGTGACGCCGCGGCCGATCCTCGCCTGCCCGCGGTGGCCTATTCGTTCTGGAATGCCATGAAGCGGATGATGCGCCAGACGCCGTCCGCTTCCTTGCGAAAAACATCGAGCCCGGACTCCGTCGAGGCCTCGTTTCCCGGCGAGACCGTCAGCGTCCATTGCAGCCGCACGATCGCGAGGTCGCCCTCGACAATCACCTCCTTGATGTCGGCGGCATAGCGGAATTTGCGCGCCGGATCGTGCATGACCCTTGAGATGAGCTTGCAGCGTGTCTCATAATTCGTCTCGCCCTGGCCCTGGGTGTCGGAAACCAGATCCTTGGAGAACAGCCCGCAGGCGGCGTCGGTGCGGCCTTCGTTGAAATCCTCCGCCCAATTATGCAACCGCGAGCGGATATCGGCCGCGTCGTCGGCCAAGGCCGACGGGGCCGATAATGCAAACAGGCAAAAACTCGCGGCGAGCGCGTGAAATTTCATGGCTTGGCCCATCGGCGCGTCCCGCAGGAGGCCCCGCAACGACACTACCACCGAAGCCGTGTTCGCTAAACCCGCGTCCCGCCCAGCGTCATCTGGTTCATGCGCAAATGCGGCTGGCCGACGCCGACCGGAACGCCCTGGCCGGCCTTGCCGCACATGCCGATGCCGGTGTCGAGTTTCATGTCGTTGCCGACCATCGACACGCGGTGCATAGCGTCCGGCCCGTTGCCGATCAGCATGGCGCCCTTGATCGGCTGCGTCACCTTGCCATCCTCGATCATGTAGGCCTCGGTGCAGCCGAACACGAATTTTCCCGACGTGATGTCGACCTGGCCGCCGCCGAAGGACACGGCGTAAACGCCGTTCTTCACCGAAGAAATGATCTCCTCCGGCGTATAGTTGCCGGCGGTCATGTAGGTGTTGGTCATGCGCGGCATGGGCTGGTGCGCATAGCTCTCGCGCCTGCCGTTGCCCGTGGCGTTCATGCCCATCAGCCGGGCGTTCTGCCGGTCCTGCATGTAGCCGACCAGCTTGCCGTCCTCGATCAGAACCGTGCGGTTGGTGGGCGTGCCTTCGTCGTCGACGGTGAGCGAGCCGCGCCGCTCGGAAATCGTGCCGTCATCGACGACGGTGACGCCCTTGGCCGCCACCTGCTGGCCCAGCAGGCCGGCGAAGGCGGAGGTCTTTTTGCGGTTGAAATCGCCTTCCAGCCCGTGCCCGACCGCCTCGTGCAGCATCACGCCCGGCCAGCCGGAGGACAGCACGATGTCGAAGGTTCCGGCTGGCGCCGGGATCGCCGCCAGATTGACCAGCGCCTGCCGCAGCGCCTCCTGCGAAGCGTGTTTCCAGGAATCCTCGACCAGGAACTCGCCGAACCCTTTTCGGCCGCCCATGCCGTAGGAGCCGGATTCCTGCCGGTCGCCTTCGCCGACGACGACCGATACGTTCATGCGCACCAGCGGCCTCACGTCGCGCACCACCTGCCCGTCGGCGCGCACGATTTCCACCTGCTGCCACGACGACACAAGCGACGCGGTAACCTGCCGCACGCGAGAATCCTCGGCGCGCAGCCAGGCGTCGATTTCCTGCAGGAGCTTCGCCTTGCCCTCGAAGGAGGGCGAACCGGTCGGGTTCTCCTCGCCGTAAAGGTGCCGGTTGGTGCGCGGCGGCGCGTCGGCTAGGGTGCCGGAATAGCCGCCCTTCACCGCCGAGACGGCGTCGGACGCCCGCAGCAGCGCCGCATGGGACAGTTCGCTGGAATGCGCGTATCCCGTCGCCTCGCCGGCCACGGCCCGCAGGCCAAAACCTTGCTCGGTGTTGAAATTGGCGGTCTTCAGCCGGCCATTGTCGAACATCAGCGCTTCGCTCTCGCTGTATTCGAGGAAAAGCTCGCCATCGTCGGCGCCGCGGATCGTCTTGGCGACGAGCGATTTCACGTCGTCTTCGTCGACGTCGAATCGGCTGAGCAGGCTGTCTTGCATGATGGTTGTCCGTGGCGGGTGTTTCTTCACGCAAAGATAGGGGAGAGCGCAAGCGATTCCCACTACCCTGGCGTTAGGTCGTCGTATCATTGACTATTTGTAGCCCATAGGCTACAAATAGTCATGTTCGAAGTCCGCCAGACCACCGAATATGCGACCTAGTAATCGAGGCTGCGGGATATCAACGCCAAGGCGAGAATTGACGTTCGCATCAGGCGGATGTCGCTGGGTAATCTGGGAGATTCGAAATTTTTCGGTGGCATCGGCGAGGTCAGAATCGACTATGGCCCCGGCTACCGCATCTATTTTCTCAAACGTGGCAATGCCTTGATTGTCCTGCTCTGCGGTGGCGACAAGTCGACCCAAGTTTCGGATATTGCATCTGCCAAGGTCATCGCAGGGGGATGGAAGGAATGAAAATGGCGCCCGAGACAACCAGATGGGACGCTGTGGAGCATCTCGACAGCCCCGAGGCCATCGCCGCCTACATCGACGCTGCGATGGAGGATGGCGACCCGGCACTTATTTCAGCCGTTTTGGGTGACGTCGCCCGCGCCATCGGCATGACCCAGATCGCCAAGGATACGGGGATGTCGCGAGAATCCCTCTACCGCGCCTTGAGCGAGGAGGGCCGCCCGGAATTTGCGACCGTCGCCAAGGTCATGAAGGCTCTAGGCCTGCGGCTGTCCGCTGTCCCGGCGACTTGAGTTCCTAACTCATTCCGGCGGCGGCGCAACGTCGAGCGGCCGCTCCCGGAAAATCTTGGATTAAGCTGAACGCCAAGCCGGGCCCATTCAGGAGGGGATGATTAGCCCGCTGTCTTCAGCCGGGGGTCCTCAATAATCGATCACGCCCTCCAGCGCGTAATGCTTGACCGTCTTGCGGTTGGCGATCAGGTCCTCGACCGTCGGCTCGCCCTTCATGGCGCGGGCGATGGCCAGCTTGGTGGCTTCGTAGTTGGTGCGGTAGAGATCCTTGCGGTCGAGATTCTCGTCCTCGGCGCAGCGCGGATCGAGCCAGACCGTGATGATCATGCACAGATCGTCCACCTGATCGCGGGGAAGGATGTCTTCCGAAAGGCAATCGACGATGGCGTCGCCCATCGCGGCCTGCACCACGCCGCCGAGCAGTTCCGCATAGGCCATGTTCTTGATCGTGACCTTGGTGGTCATCATCGTCGGCGGCTTGACCGCCTGGTTGAGGTCGCGCACCACGAACATGCGGGTATGCCCTTTGACCTGTCCCATCATCGAGGCGAAGGCCTGTCCGACCGGTCCACGGATCGAGCCGATCACGATTTCGGGCATGGCGTCGGTAGCCTGGCCTTCGGCGGCCAGAACGGTCGCTTCGCCGGTACGCAGCCAGATGTCGGTCATGAATTTTCTCTCGATTGCGGGTTGGTGGATCAATTCAATCAGCCGCGGTCCTGCGGCCACAGTCGTCAGACCGACAAAACGGCGTACGGAATCCCGCCGCTCAGGGCAGGGCGGCGAAACCATCGCCGAAGCCCGAAAGATCGACCGGGATGCCGATGCCTTCCTCGGGCGTCTGGAACACGATGAACGTCGCGGCCTTGCCGGTCTTCAGCGTGTCGAGCAACTGCTTTTCGAGGATCACCTCGGCATAACAGCCGTCGCCGAAGCAGCGCACGAAATAGGCGCGGCCGATGTCTTTTCCGTCGACGTTGAGCCCGAGGCCGTTGGGCAAGAGCACGCCGAGCGGCGCCAGTACGCGCAGAATCTCGGCCTTGTTGTCGGCGGTGCGCAGCACGACGACGGACAGGCCCATCTCGGGCCGGTCCTCGGCGATCACGTTCTGCATCATCACGCACTGTTCGGCGGTGGCGCCGGCCGGCGTGTCGCAGATGATCGACCATGCGCCATGGGTTTCCTTCACCTTGCCGCTCTGCTGGGCAGAAGCGGGCAGGGCGATAAACAGGCTCGCGGCACCCAGAAGGGTGGCCAGGGCTTTTGAAAGGCCGGGTCTCATGGAGGCTCCGTTGCGAATCAAGGCGCTTTCCGCCGCAATGATGGCAACTATAGGACAGTTGCAAGGTCCGACCAGCCACCGACGCCGATTTGAGCGGATTTCGCCAATCCCGCGTCGAGCGGCGCGCGCAAAAATGCCGCAGACCGCCCCACCCTCCTTCCTTGCGGTCGGAAACAGAGTATGGTTTGAACCAGCAAAACCGGCGCTCGGGATTCCATTCTCGGGACCATGTCGATGCGCGACGGGCATCGAAGGGAGTTGAAGAGGGTGATGAAGAGAATCCTGACCGGCGCCGGCGCTTCGGCACTCATCCTGGGTTCGGCCGTGGCCGCGCTCGCCGACCAGCCGCATCCGTGGCAATGGCGTTTCCAGGAAGCCGCGACGCCGATCATGGAGCAGATCGAGTGGTTCGAGCGCTACACGCTCTGGTTCATCGTTCCGATCACGCTGCTGGTGCTGGCGCTTCTCGCCTATTGTATCTGGAAATTCCGCGCTAGCGTGAACCCGGTTGCGTCGCGGACCAGCCACAACACGGTGATCGAGGTTATCTGGACCGTCGGTCCGGTGGTCGTGCTGCTGGCATTGGCGATCCCGTCGTTCCAGCTGCTCACCGCCCAGTACAACCCGCCGGAAGAAGCCAGGCTCACCATCAAGGCCACGGGCAACCAGTGGAACTGGGACTACGAATACCAGGTCGAGCAGCCGCTTTCCTTCAATGCGGCGATCCTGCAGGAAGAAGACCGCGCCGCTGCCGGCAAGGAGGACAAGGCCAGGTATCCGCGCCTGCTCGCCGTCGACAACGAGGTCGTGGTGCCTGTGAAGACCACCGTGCGCGTGCTGGTGACGGCTGCCGACGTGATCCATGCCTTCGCCATGCCGGCCTTCGGAATCAAGACCGACGCCGTGCCGGGCCGCATCAACGAGGTCTGGTTCAACGCCGAGAAGGAGGGCCTCTACTACGGCCAATGCTCCGAGCTCTGCGGCAAGGACCATGCCTTCATGCCGATCGCCATCCGCGTCGTGTCGGACGAGCAGTACACGACGTGGCTTGCGGCCGCCCGCACCGACATGAACGGCGCCAACAAGGCGTTGATGGCCCAGGTCGACGGGCCGCAGGCGGTTTCGGTCGCCGGAAACTGACGCAAAGCGCGGCAAGTACCAAGGATTAGGGAACGGAGCGGAACATGGCAGGCGCTGCAGCTCACGACGACCATCACGAACACAAGCCGTATGGCTGGACGCGCTGGGTCTATTCGACCAACCACAAGGACATCGGTACGCTCTACCTGATCTTCGCGATCATGGCTGGCATCGTCGGCGGCTTCCTGTCGGTGATGATGCGCTGGGAACTGGCCGAGCCGGGCATCCAGATCTTCACCGGCCTCGCCGAGATGGTCTACGGCGTCACCGGCGATGCGGCCATCGACGGCGGCAAGAGCATGTACAACGCCTTCACCACGGCGCACGCGCTGATCATGATCTTCTTCATGGTCATGCCGGCCCTCATCGGCGGTTTTGCCAACTGGATGGTGCCGATCATGATCGGCGCGCCGGACATGGCGTTCCCGCGCATGAACAACATCTCGTTCTGGCTGCTGCCGCCCGCCTTCATCCTGCTCATTCTCTCGGCCTTCGTGCCGAGCGCGGCGGGCGCCTACGGCGTCGGCGGCGGCTGGACGATCTATCCTCCACTGTCGACGTCGGGCCAGCCCGGCCCGGCGATGGATTTGGCCATCCTGTCGCTGCACATTGCCGGCGCCTCGTCGATCCTCGGCGCGATCAACTTCATCACCACCATCTTCAACATGCGCGCGCCCGGCATGACGCTGCACAAGATGCCGCTGTTCGCCTGGTCGGTGCTGATCACCGCCTTCCTGCTGCTGCTCTCGCTGCCGGTGCTCGCAGGCGGCATCACCATGCTCTTGACCGACCGCAATTTCGGCACGACGTTCTTCGACCCGGCCGGCGGCGGCGATCCGATCCTGTTCCAGCACCTGTTCTGGTTCTTCGGTCACCCTGAGGTCTACATCCTGATCCTGCCGGGCTTCGGCATCGTCAGCCACATTATCTCGACCTTCTCCAAGAAGCCGATCTTCGGTTATCTCGGCATGGCCTACGCCATGGTCGCCATCGGCGCTGTCGGCTTCGTTGTGTGGGCGCACCACATGTACACCACCGGCATCTCGCTCGACACGCAGCGCTACTTCGTCTTCGCCACGATGGTCATCGCGGTGCCGACGGGCGTGAAGATCTTCTCCTGGATCGCCACCATGTGGGGCGGGTCGATCTCGATGCGCACGCCGATGCTGTGGGCGATCGGCTTCATCTTCCTGTTCACCGTGGGCGGCGTCACCGGCGTCCAGCTCGCCAATGCCGGCCTCGACCGCTCGCTGCACGACACCTATTACGTTGTCGCGCACTTCCACTACGTGCTGTCGCTCGGCGCCGTGTTCGCGATCTTCGCCGGCTGGTACTACTGGTTTCCCAAGATGACCGGCTACATGTATTCGCCGCTCATCGCCCGCACCCACTTCTGGATCACCTTCGTCGGCGTCAACCTGGTGTTTTTCCCGCAGCATTTCCTCGGCCTCGCCGGCATGCCGCGCCGCTACATCGACTATCCCGACGCCTTCGCTGGCTGGAACATGGTGTCGTCCTACGGCTCGTACCTGTCGTTCCTCGGCGTGTTCGTGTTCCTCTACGGCATCTTCGAGGCCTTCTCGAAGAAGCGCATCGCCGGCGCCAATCCGTGGGGCGAGGGTGCCACGACGCTGGAATGGCAGCTTCCCTCGCCGCCGCCCTACCATCAGTGGTCGGAACTGCCGAGAATCAAGTGACGGCCGCTTGAAAGATCGCTGACCGCCGGCGCGTGCCGGCGGTCGCAGCCAAACGGAAAAGACTTCTTACGCATGGCTTTCGTCGAGAAAACAGCACTGGAAGACGGTAATGCCGGCATGTCGGAAGCGACGGCCGGCGACTTCTTCGCGTTGCTCAAGCCTCGCGTCATGTCGCTGGTGGTGTTCACCGCCTTCGTCGGCCTCATGGCCGCTCCGGTCGCCGTAAACCCGTTCATAGCGGTGACGGCGATCCTGTCCATCGCCATCGGCGCCGGCGCGTCGGGCGCGCTCAACATGTGGTACGACGCCGATATCGATCGGCTGATGAAGCGCACGGTCAGCCGGCCGGTGCCGAGCGGCCGCGTAAAACCCGGTGAGGCCTTGGCCTTTGGCCTCGTGCTTTCGGTGCTCTCGGTGATGACGCTCGGCGTGTTCGTCGACTGGCTGGCGGCCTCGTTGCTTGCCTTCACCATCTTCTTCTACGCGGTCGTCTACACGATGTGGCTGAAGCGCTGGACGCCGCAGAACATCGTCATCGGCGGCGCCGCGGGCGCGTTTCCGCCGGTCATCGGCTGGGCGGCCGCGACCGGTTCAGTCGGCCTCGAGCCGATCGTTCTTTTCCTGATCATCTTCCTGTGGACGCCGCCGCATTTCTGGGCGCTGGCCTTGTTCAAGGCCGACGAATACGGCCGCGCCGGCATCCCGATGATGCCGAACGTCGCCGGCGTGGCGTCCACCCGCCGCCAGATATTCGCTTACGCGCTCGTTGTCGCGGTGGTCGGCGTCCTGCCCTGGCTGCTGGGTTATGTTGGCGCGGGCTACGGCGTTGTGGCCGCGGTGCTCGGCGCCGGGTTCGTCTGGTATGCTTGGCAGGTGCTGCGCATGGCCGACGCCGACCGCGTGATGCGGCCGGCAAAAATGCTGTTCGCCTACTCGCTGCTCTATCTGTTCGCGATCTTCGCCGCTTACCTGGCCGACAAGGTCATAGAGCGCGCGCTGGCGATACCGGGAGTTTAGCGGACATGGAACTCGAGACCATCAAGCCGACCGCGGCCCAACTCAAGGCGCGCCGCAGCCGATCGCTGGCGATCGCGCTGGCTCTTGGCGCCTTTGTGGTCGTCGTCTATGTGGTCAGCATCGTGCGCCTCGGCCCCGCCGTCATCGAGCGGAGTTTCTGAACGATGGCTGACGCGATTCCCACGCTGGATATCAAGACGCAACGCTCCAACCGCATGGTCGCGGCCGTCTGCGTCGCCTTCTTCGCCAGCATGGTGGGCGCGGCCTACGCGGCGGTGCCGCTCTATGCGATGTTCTGCCAGCTGACGGGTTATGGCGGCACCACCCAGCGGGTGACGCAATATTCCGATCGTGTTCTCGACCGCAAGATGACGATACGCTTCGACGCCAACGTGTCCGGCGGCGTGCCGTGGGATTTTCAGCCGGTGCAGCGCGACGTCACCATGAAGATCGGCGAGACCACGCAGATCGCCTACAGGGCGACCAACCTGTTCGACCGGCCGTCGGCGGGCCGCGCGACCTTCAACGTCACGCCCGAACTGGCCGGCGCCTATTTCAACAAGGTCGAGTGCTTCTGCTTCACCGACACGACGCTGAAAGGCGGCGAGACTCTGAATATGCCGGTTGTGTTCTACGTCGATCCGGCGATAGACGATGTGCCGGAACTGAAGAACATCAACACGATCACGCTTTCCTACACGCTCTTCCCGGTCGAGCCCGCTGCCCCCAAGGCGGTGGACGCGACCGGCAAGTCCGGTAAAACTGCCGACGAAAATATCGGGGGCTGACATGGCAGACGCGCACGCGAAACCGAATCACGACTACCACATCATCGACCCCAGCCCGTGGCCGTTCATCGGTTCGGTCGGCGCATTGCTGATGGCGATCGGCGGCGTTGCCTGGATGCAGTTCATGAAGGGCGGGAGTCTGCACCTCTTCGGGCTCGAACTGTCCAGCGCCCGCTACTTCATCTTCGCGATCGGGCTGCTGGTGGTGCTCTACACCATGTATGCGTGGTGGTCGGACACGATCAGGGAAGCCCATGAAGGGCATCACACCCGCGTCGTGTCGCTGCACCTGCGCTACGGCATGATCATGTTCATCGCCTCCGAGGTGATGTTCTTCGTCGCCTGGTTCTGGGCCTTCTTCGACGCCAGCCTGTTCCCCAACGAGGTGCATCAATATGCCCGTGCCGAGTTCACCGGCGGCGTCTGGCCGCCGAAGGGCATCGAGGTTCTCGATCCCTTCCACCTGCCGCTCTACAACACCATCATCCTGCTGCTGTCGGGCACGACGGTGACCTGGGCTCACCACGCGCTGATCCACGGCGACCGCAAGGGCCTGATCAACGGCCTCGCGCTGACGGTCGCGCTCGGCGTGCTGTTCTCCTTCGTCCAAGCCTACGAGTACATCCACGCGCCGTTCACCTTCCATGACTCGATCTACGGCGCCACCTTCTTCATGGCGACCGGCTTCCACGGCTTCCACGTGATCATCGGCACCATCTTCCTGCTGGTCTGCCTGATCCGGGCCATGAAGGGCGACTTCACGCCGAAGCAGCATTTCGGCTTCGAGGCGGCCGCATGGTACTGGCATTTCGTCGACGTGGTCTGGCTGTTCCTGTTCGCCAGCATCTATGTCTGGGCCTCGTCGGGAGCGACGATCGCGCACGGCCATTGAGGTCACGAAATCTCCTCGATCTCTGCAAAGGCGGCTGCGGCCGCCTTTCGCTTTTTCGGCGCAATCCGCATGCAGCGTTGGCACTTTCCCGCCGGGTGCCGTGCTCTGTTCGATTTACACCGACTCCTCCCCGTACCGACGGCCATGGCATGTCTGCTGATCGCGGCTTTTCTCGCCTCGAATTCTGCCGTTGCCGCCGCCGAAAAAGTCACCCTGGTCCGCGCCGACAAGTCCGAACGCACGCTTGAACTCATCGCCGGCGACAGGACCGTCCGTACCTACTATTTCGCGCTCGGCGCAAATCCGGTCGGCCACAAGCAGCAGCAGGGCGACGAGCGCACGCCGGAAGGCCGCTACCTGCTCGACTGGCGCAACCCCGACAGCATCGCCTTCCGATCCATCCACATCTCCTATCCGAACCAGGCTGACCGTGCCGCCGCCGCAGCCCGCGGTGTCGACCCTGGCGGCGACATCATGATTCATGGCCAGCCCAATGGCTGGGGCTGGTGGTCGTGGGCGCTGCAGTGGGTCGACTGGACGGACGGCTGCATTGGTGTGACGGATCGCGACATGGCGGAAATCTGGGATATGGTTCAGGACGGAACACCAATCGAGATCAATCCCTGAGACCGCCATGAACAATGAAGACAAGGTACACTGGCCGCCGGTCGACCCCTTCGGCGCGGGCCTGAAGGGGCGCTGCCCGCGTTGCGGCGAGGGGCGGCTGTTCTCCGGCTTCCTGACGGTCGCGCCGCGCTGCGGCGTCTGCCGGCTCGACTATTCCTTCGCGGACGCCGGCGACGGGCCAGCGGTGTTCGTCATCCTCATCATCGGCTTCGTCGTCGTCGGCCTGGCGCTGTGGATGGAGGTGACGCTCAATCCTCCGCTATGGCTGCATTTCCTCCTGTGGATTCCGCTGACCATCGCCCTATGTCTCACGGCGCTTCGCCTGATCAAGGGCGTGCTGATCACGCTGCAATACCGCAACAAGGCGGCGGAAGGCCGGCTCGACCGGCCGGAGTGAGCATGGCCGTAAACGCAAAGCGTGCCGACAGACCAGTCCCTTGGCTGCTGATGGTATTGGCGCTGATCGCCTTTGCCGCGCTGGTGGCGCTCGGCAGCTGGCAGTTGCAGAGATTGCAATGGAAGGACGGCCTGATCGCCACCATCCAGCAGCGGATTTCCGCGCCGCCGTCCTCAGTCGACGCGATCGAAGCGCAGTACCGGAGAGGCGGCGATGTCGACTACTGGCCCGTTGAAGTCAGCGGCACTTTCGTCAACGGCGCCGAACGGCACTTCTTCGCGACCTATGAGGGACGCTCCGGCTTTTATATCTACACGCCGTTGCGGCTGCCCTACGGGCGCTTCGTCTTCGTCAATCGCGGCTTCGTGCCCTACGAACTGAAGGAGCCTGCCAGTCGTCCGGCCTCGGCGGTGGAAGGCGAGGTGACCGTCAAGGGCCTGTCCCGCAACCGGCTGGACGTCAAGCCGTCCTATCTGGTGCCCGACAACGACCTGGCCAAGAACATATTCTACTGGAAGGACCTCGACGTCATGGCCGCGACCGCCGGGCTGCCGCGCCGGGCGGTGGTGCTGCCATTCTTCATCGACGCCGATGCAACGCCAAATCCCGGCGGCCTGCCGATCGGCGGCGTGACCATCGTCGACCTGCCCAACAACCATCTGCAATATGCGCTGACCTGGTACGGACTGGCCGCGGCGCTGGTCGGCGTCGTCTTCCTGTGGCTCTACGGCCGGCGCAAGCCGCGCGACACAGCCACGCCTTGACAGGGCAGGGGTCGACCCTTCAAGTCGGCGCCGGAAAACAACCATGCTCGCACCCGCCATCAAGCCCCCCCTGACGATCCGGCTCTGCCAGCCGCGCGGTTTTTGCGCGGGCGTGGATCGCGCCATCCAGATCGTCGTGCTGGCGCTGAAGAAATACGGCGCGCCGGTCTATGTCCGCCACGAGATCGTGCACAATCGCTACGTCGTCGAAGGGCTCCAGCAGCTCGGTGCTGTGTTCATCGAGGAGCTTCACGAGATCCCGGCCGAGCATCGCGATGCGCCGGTCGTGTTCTCCGCCCACGGCGTGCCGAAATCGGTCCCGGCGGATGCCGTGGAGCGCAATCTCTTCTATCTCGACGCGACCTGCCCGCTGGTGTCGAAAGTCCACAAGCAGGCGATGCGCCACCAGCGCCTCGGCCGCCATGTGCTGCTGATCGGCCATGGTGGGCATCCGGAGGTGATCGGCACGATGGGCCAGCTGCCGCCCGGCGCCGTCACGCTGATCGAGACCGAGGCCGATGTAGCCGCCTTGGAGCCCGCCGATCCGTCGGCGCTGGGTTTCGTCACCCAGACGACGTTGTCGGTCGAGGATACCGCCGGGCTGATCCGTGCTCTTCGGCAGCGCTTTCCCGAGCTTCACGCGGCCGCTGCCGAATCGATCTGCTACGCCACCACCAACCGCCAGGAAGCGGTGAAGGAGGCAGCCCCTGGCTCCGACCTTTTCCTCGTCGTCGGTGCGCCAAACTCGTCGAATTCCAGGCGCCTGGTCGAAGTCGCCGAGCGCGCCGGCGCAAAGATGTCGCTGCTGGTGCAGCGGGCTTCCGAGATTCCGTGGGATGGGATCGGCGGCATCGCGACGCTCGGCCTGTCGGCGGGCGCATCGGCGCCGGAGATCATCGTCGACGAGATCATCGACGCTTTTCGGGCACGCTTCGACGTGACGGTCGATCTCGCCATCACGGCGACGGAACTCGAGAACTTTCCGGTGATGCGGGCGCTCCGCGACGTGGAACTGACAGCGGCCGACATGGCCTTCGTGAATGGTAACAATTGATGGCCGTCTACACCGACGTTTCGGAAGGAGAACTGGGCGCCTTCCTCAAGAACTATGAGGTCGGTGAACTCCTCTCCTACAAGGGGATCGCCGAGGGTTCGGAGAATTCCAACTATCTGCTCCACACCTCCACCGGTCCGTATATCCTGACGCTCTACGAGAAGCGGGTGGAGCGCGACGACCTGCCGTTCTTCCTCGGCCTGATGGATCATCTGGCGAAGAAGGGCATCGTCTGCCCGTTGCCGGTGCACCGCAGGGACGGCGCCGTCATCGGCGAGGTTGCCGGGCGCGCGGCGGCGCTGATCACCTTCCTCGAAGGCATGTGGATGCGCCGCCCGACCGTCGCCCAATGCCGCGAGGTCGGCAAGGCTTTGGCGGCGCTGCATGTCGCCGGTGCGGATTTCCCGCTGACAAGGCCGAACGCCTTGCAGATAGACGGCTGGCGAAAACTCTGGGCTGGCGCCCGCGACCGCGCCGACGAGGTCGAGCCGGGCCTCGTGGCGGAGGTGGACAGGGACTTTGCTGAACTGGACCGCAATTGGCCGAAGAACCTGCCGTCGGGCGTCATCCACGCCGATCTCTTTCCCGACAACGTCTTCTTCCTTGGCCAGAAACTGTCGGGCCTGATCGACTTCTATTTCGCCTGCAACGATTTTTTCGCCTACGATCTCGCCACCTGCCTCAACGCATGGTGCTTCGAGAAGGACCATTCCTACAATCTCACCAAGAGCACGGCGCTGCTGGCCGGCTATCGGAGCGTGCGACCGCTGGAAGCCGCCGAGATCGACGCGCTGCCGCTGCTGGCGCAGGGCTCGGCTTTGCGTTTCATGCTGACGCGCCTTTACGACTGGCTGACCATCCCCGACGGTGCGCTGGTGCAGAAGCGCGATCCCCACGAATTCATCCGCCGGCTGCGTTTCCACCGGCAGGTCCGCTCGGCGTCGGAGTACGGGTTATGAAGCAGATCGATGTTTTTACCGACGGCGCTTGTTCGGGCAATCCCGGGCCGGGCGGCTGGGGTGCGATTCTGCGCTTCAACGAAACCGTGAAGGAACTGTCGGGCGGCGAGGCGCTGACCACCAACAACCGCATGGAACTGATGGCGGCGATCGAGGGCCTGAACGCGCTCAAGGAGCCGTGCGCGGTGAACCTCTACACCGACAGCAAATACGTCATGGACGGAATCTCGAAATGGATTCACGGCTGGAAGAAAAACGGCTGGAAGACGGCTGACAAGAAGCCGGTCAAGAACGGCGAACTCTGGCAGGGGCTGGACGAGGCCAACAAGCGCCACAAGGTGACGTGGCATTGGGTGAAGGGCCATGCCGGCCACCCGGAGAACGAACGGGCCGACGAACTCGCCCGGATGGGCATGGCGCCGTTCAAGGGGGCGCCGTTCCGGCCTTCGCAGACGGTGTCCTCCGTGGCAGCGCCTGCCAAGCCGCGTCCGGCCGCTGTCGCCACGGGTGAGGCCGTCCCGGCAAGGCCCGCGCCGCGAAAGCCGCGGCGCTCAAGCCAGAGTTACTGAGGCCGATAGAATAATCTCAAAGCTGTTCGAGCAGCTTGGCGGCGCCGGACGCGACGGCCTGGCCGGGTGCGTCCTCAATGTTGAGCGTCTCGACCTTGCCGTCATTGACGATCATCGAAAACCGCTTGGAGCGCAGGCCGAGACCGCCGGCGCTCAGATCCAGGTCGAGGCCGATCGACTTGACGAAGTCGCCATTGCCGTCCGCCAGGAACAGGATCTTGCCTTCGGCGCCGGTGAAGCGCGCCCAGGCGGCCATGACGTGCAGATCGTTGACCGCGAGCACGGCGATCGTGTCGACGCCGCGCGCCAGGATGGCGTCGTGGTTTTCCAGGTAGCCCGGCAAATGGTTGTTGCTGCAGGTCGGCGTGAAGGCGCCGGGGACGGCGAACAGCACGACCTTCTTGCCGGAGAACACGTCCGCCGTCGTCAACGACTTCGCGCCGTCCGCGGTCAAAACCTTGAAGCTTGCCTCGGGCAGCTTGTCGCCAACGGATATCGTCATGGTTTCCTCGGGAGTTGGTTTCAGGAAGTTCGCGTCGGATTACCCGCTATCCAGCCGTTCCGCAATCGGCCGTGGCGGCCGGCCGTCAGAAGTAGGGCAGGATACCGCTTACCGCGCCCGCTTTCGTCACCAGCGTATAATGCAGCCCGCCGGATGACGGATGCGTGTCAGGCCTGGTCGCCGCCACTGTGAAATAGGTCCGCCCGTCCTTCAGCGACCTTGCCGGCTCCGCGAAGGAATACCCGTCTTCCCCGGCGAAGAAGACATCGGCGTCCTCCCCGCCGTCGGGCAGGATTGCCTCGACCACCAGCCTGTCCTCTTCGAACCCGATGGTCCGAAGGCCGAAATCCGCCGTCGCCGGCACCGGGAGGCTGGCCGATGCAGCCGAAACTGCCGCCGCGTCGTCGGGATTGTCGGGGTCGGCGGCGGGATCGATCGCGATGTCGGCCTTCACCGGCACGCAGATCGTCTCGCAGACGCCGAGGAAGATGCTTGCCCTGATCGAAACAGGTTTCGAAGGGTCGTCCAGCTTGAAGCTGACCGGCAGGCTGACCGGCCGGTCGTAGCCCGCCCAGGAAAAATCGCCCTCGTCGTGGCGCTGCGGCGCGGGGAAATCGAATTCGGCGCTCTTCACGTTGGTGCTCGCCGCAGCATCGATTGTCGGCGGAACGCCGGCGTCGCCGGGATCGCGCCAATAGGTCTTCCAGCCCGGCACGAGATTGATTTCGAGCGCCCCGCGCAGGACGCCGTCGGGATCGGCCGCGCCGCTGGTCACTAGGCGGATGCGGGCGCCTTCCACGCTGATCCACGGGCTGGACGACGCCGAGGCCGTTCCCGAAAAGCCGGCGACGATCGTCGCCGAAGCAAGAAGCGTCCGCCAAAGTGTCATCGGCGTGATTTGCCGATGCTGGATGGCTTTTGCAACGTGGTGTTCCCTGGTGCCGGTCATTTTTGCGTGAGAGTATGCCTGTCTTCGATGCCGCGTCGCACAAAGCCGTCTTTCAAGCGGACGAAAAAAACGTTAGCTTGCAGTATGGACCTTCTGAAGCACAAAGCCTCGGCCACCAAGCGGGGCTTCCTCGATGGGCACTTCCTGATTGCCATGCCAGGCATGAAGGACGACCGTTTCGTGCGTTCGGTCATCTACATCTGCGCCCATAGCGAGGAGGGTGCCATGGGCCTGATCATCAACCAGGCGCAGCAGATGCTTTTCCCGGATCTTCTCGTCCAGCTCGGCATCATGGACGAGAAGGAAGTGATCCGCCTTCCCGATTCCGCCCGCAATTTCGTGGTCCGCAATGGCGGTCCCGTCGACCGCAGCCGCGGCTTCGTGCTGCACAGCGGCGACTACAAGGTCGAATCCTCGCTGCCGGTGTCGACCGATATCTGCCTGACGGCCACCATCGACATATTGCGCGCCATCTCCAAGGGCAGGGGGCCTAGCAAGGCGCTGATGGCGCTCGGCTATTCCGGCTGGGGCGCCGGGCAGCTCGAACGCGAGATCCAGGAGAATGGCTGGCTCACCTGTCCGGCGCTCCCGGATTTGCTCTTCGACGCCGACATGGACCGCAAATACGACCGCGTCATCGCCTCGCTCGGCATTGACCTCGCGCATTTGAGCCCGGTCGCCGGTCACGCCTGAACGGCGGGATACTGATCCTTCAGCAGCTTCAGCACGGCGTCGGACTGGATAGGCGCGCCGAACATGTAGCTCTGCACGTATTCGCAGCCCATCTGCCTCAGTTCCAGCGCATCGCGCTCGTCCGATATGCCTTCGGCAACCACCGACATACCGAGCTCATGCGCCATGTTGACCATGGATTTCAGCAGAACGGCCCGCTTCGGCGAAGGATCATCGAGGAAACTCTTGTCGATCTTGATCGTATCGAACGGGAAGCGCGTCAGGTAGGACAGCGACGAGTATCCCGTGCCGAAATCGTCGATCGACAGGCCGATGCCGAGTTTCTTCAGCTTGTTCAGCACATGCGCGCTCTGCTCCGGATTGTCCATCACCAGCGACTCGGTGAGTTCGAGGCGGAAGCAGATCGGCTTGATGTTGGCGCGCGCCACCACCGATCGCACGTCGCTGACGAGGTCGCGCCGCAGCAACTGCCGGCTCGACAGGTTGACGGACACCGATAGCGGGCTGTCGCCGATCTGCTTCTGCCAGACGGCCAGATCCTCGGCCGCCCTCTGCATGGCGAAAAGCCCGAGCTGGACGATGAGCCCGCTACTTTCCGCCACGGGGATGAAGTCGGACGGCGGAATGGCGCCGCGGCGCGGGTGCTCCCAGCGAAGCAATGCCTCGAAGCCGGCGACCGACCGGTCCTCCAGCCGCACGATCGGCTGGTAGACAAGGGTCAGTTCCTTTCGCTCGACGGCGCGTTGCAGGTCGGATTCCAGTTGCACGCGGTCGGTGCCGACGGACCGGAACGCTGGCCGGAATGGCTCGATCCGGTCGCCGCCGAAGCGTTTTGCCTGCTGCATGGCCAGTTCCGCGTCCTTGACCATGTCGGGGGCCGCGCCTTGCGCCGCCGTCCAGCTGACGAGGCCGATCGAGGCGGTCAGCACGATCTCGCGCTTGGCGAAATTCACCGGCGCGCGGATCGCCTGCTTGATCGCGTCGGCGAAGGCGGCGATGCGCGCCGGATCCTGCTCGGAGAGCAGCATGAAGGCGAACTGGTCGCCGGAGAAACGCGAGAGCGCGTCGGACGGCTTCAGTAGTCGGTGCAGGCGTCGCGCGATGGTGAGCAGGATGGTGTCGCCGGCCGAAATCCCCAGTCCGTCATTGACCTGCTTGAAGCGGTCGATATCGATGACCAGCACCGTCGGCCGCACCGTTTCCTCGGTCTTGGCCACCGAGATGATCGCATCGAGGCGCGTCAGGAACAGCTCGCGGTTGGGCAGGCCGGTAAGGTTGTCGTGCACCGCGTCGTGCAGCAGCCTTTCTTCCGACTTCTTCTGCTCCGTCACGTCGACCAGCGTGCCGACGCAGCGGATCACCTCGCCGTCCGAGCCGACGACCGGGCGCGCCCTGAGCGAGAACCAGTGGTAGTGCCCATCCGCGCCGCGCAGCCGAAAATTCTGGATGACGCGCCCGCGCCGATGCTCCAGCACGACATCCAGCGTGGTGCGGAAACTGTCGCGGTCGTCGGCGTGCAATATTGGCAGCCAGTTGCGCGCCGGCCCGCCGAGGCTGTTCGGCGGCAGGCCGAGCTGGGCGCTGACATCCGGGCGGGTGGTCACGCGGTCGCGCAGCACGTCCCAGTCCCACACCGTGTCGCCCGAGCCCACCACCGCCAGCGCCTGGCGCTCGAGGTCGCTGAACAGTCCCTGGTGCAGCGCGCCGCCCGCGAAGGCGTGCTGGATGACGGTGAAGCCGATCAGCAGGATGATGAGGATGAGGCCGCCGCCGAGCGCCGGCTGCACGATGTCGTTGTTGAGGACGCCGGTGATCGCCATCCATGACGCCGTCAGCCAGGCAAGCACCATCACCCAGCTCGGCACCAGCATGATTGCCCGGTCATAGCCGCGGAAGCCGAGCATGATGATCAGGCCGAGGCCGACGACGGCGGTGGCGGCGAATGAGACCCGCGCGATGCCCGCCGCCACCGCCGGATCGACCACGGCGACCCCGGCGATCAGGAGCAGGCCGGCGATCCACAGCAGCGCGCCGTAGCTGAAATGCCCGTGCCAGCGGTTGAGGTTGAGATAGGCGAACAGGAACACCACGAAGGTCGCCGCCAGCGCCACCTCCGTGCCGGCCCGCCAGATCTGCTGGTTTCCCGGCGCGATGTCGATGACCTCGTTCACGAAGCCGAAATCGACGCAGATATAGGCGAGCACCGCCCAGGACAGCGCCGCCGTCGCCGGGAACATCGACGTTCCCTTGACGACGAACAGGATGGTCAGGAACAGCGCCAGCAGCCCGGCGATGCCGATGACGATGCCGCGGTAGAGCGTATAGGAATTGACGGAATCCTTGTAGGCCTCCGGCGCCCACAGATAGACCTGCGGCAGGCGCGGCGACGAGAGTTCCGCTATGAAGGTGACGACGGCGCCGGGGTCCAGCGTCACCTGGAACACGTCGGCGTCCTGGCTCACCTGCCGGTCGAGCGCAAAACCCTCGCTGGGGGTGATCGCGGCGATGCGGCTCGATCCGAGGTCGGGCCAGAACAGGCCGGAGTTCACCAATCTGAAATGCGGGGCGACGATCAGCCGGTCGATCTGCTGGTCTGTGGTGTTGGCCAGCGCGAACACGCCCCAGTCGCCGCTGGAACGTGTGTCGTTCGCCTCGACCTCGATGCGGCGCACGATGCCGTCCGGGCCGGGCGCCGTGGAAACCTGGAAATTCTGGCCCTGGTTCCGGTAGATCTGCACCGCTCCCGAAAGGTCGAGCGCCACGTCGTCGCGGGCGATCTTGATGGGTTCGATCGCATGGCCGGGCGAAGCCACAAACAGGCCGAGCAGGAGCACGGCGATGAACGCGGTCAGGGGACCTGTTCGTAGAGAAAAACGCAAAAATCAGTCCTTCGCGGTGGCCATGCCGGGATCATCCGCGATCAGGGCATAGAGATAATGGTCGTGCCAGATGCCGTTGATCCTCAAATAGGATCGGAGCAGTCCCTCGCGCCGGAATCCGGCTTTTTCAAGCACGCGGATGGAGCGTGCATTGTCGGGGATACAGGCTGCTTCCATGCGGTGCAACCTGAGCGTATCGAAGGCATAGCGGGCGACGAGGCGAAGTGCCTCGGGCATGTAGCCCATGCCGGCGTAGCGCTCGCCGATCCAGTAGCCGATCTGTCCGCTCTGGGCGACGCCGTAGCGAACGTTGCCGATGGTGATCCCGCCCATCAGCCTGCCCGACGCCGTTTCGAAAATGAAGAACGCCGCGCCTGTGCTCTGATTGAAATCATCGCGATAGCGCGCGAGCCGCTGGCGCCACGCCTGCCATTCCAGCTCGTCGGAAGACCATCTAGGCTCCCAGGGCTCGAGGAAACGACGGCTTTCCGCGCGGAGCGCCGCCCACTCGCGATAGTCGCCGGCAACCGGCATCCTCAGCGCGACGCGTTCACCTTTCAGCGACGGAAGGTCGCGGCGGAAGAACGGGAGCGCGATCATGCATCAGGTCACACCGCGAGCTTCCGCAGCACGGGGGCGCTGCCGGCAAGCGAGTCGCGGATCTGGTCGTAGGAGGCGAGCGTTCCCACCGGCCCGACGCCGGTTACGGTCGGCACGGTGGAGAACATGCGGCCCGACAGGTCGGTGAGCCGCTCGATTGTCAAGGCCGAAAGCCGGCCCATCAGCTCTTCCTTGGCGATAGGCCGGCCGAACAGCAGGATCTGGCGGGCGATCTGCGAGGCGCGGCTGGCGGCGCTCTCGGCCGACATGATCAGGCCGGCGCGATACTGCGCGCGCGCGCGGTCAAGTTCGGATTGCTCGATCTGCTCGCCGGCGCGCTGCAATTCCTCGATGATGACCGGCACCAGCTTGCCGATGTCACTCAGGCCGGTGGCGGCATGGATGCCGAAGATGCCGGTGTCGGAAAAACCCCAGTGGAAGGCATAGACTGAATAGCAGAGGCCGCGTTTCTCGCGCACTTCCTGAAACAGGCGGGACGACATGCCGCCGCCGAGGATCATCGACAGGACCTGCGAGGCGTAGAAATCGCGCACATGGTAGGCGCGACCCTCGAAGCCGAGCACCACCTGCGCATCCATCAGGTCGCGTTCCTCGCGGTAGTCGCCGCCGACATAGTGTGCGGTATCCGGCACGGTGCTCTGCGACTTGGCGCGGAAGCCGCCGAGTTTCTTTTCCACATCGCGCACGAACACGTCGTGTTTTATGTCGCCGGCTGCGACGATCACCATGTCCTCGGCATTGTACTGGCGATCCATGAAGGAGCGCAGCTGCTGCGAGGTGAAGGACTGAACCGTATCCGGCGTGCCGAGGATCGAGCGGCCGATGGTCTGGTCGCGATAGGCGGTCTCGGTGAAGCGGTCGAAGACGATGTCGTCGGGCGTGTCGTGGGCGGCGCCGATCTCCTGCAGGATGACGTTCTGCTCGCGCTCCAACTCATCGGGATCGAAGCTCGAATCCTGAAGAATGTCGGCGAGGATATCGACGGCGAGCGGCACGTCGTCGGCCAACACGCGGGCGTAGAAGGACGTCGTCTCGACGCTGGTCGCCGCGTTGATCTCGCCGCCGACATTCTCGATCTCGGAAGCGATCTGGAACGCGCTGCGGCCGCCAGTGCCCTTGAACGCCATGTGCTCCAGAAGGTGGGCCATGCCGTGTTCCTCGGCGCGCTCGTTGCGCGCGCCGGACTTGACCCATATGCCTAAAGCGGTGGTTTCGATGCTTGGAAGAGTTTCGGTCGCGACTGTCAGGCCGTTCGACAGACGGCTTACCTCAACATCCATGTAGATCAGACTCCCTGACGCGCCGCCCGTGCATGACGGCTAACATGATCTTCCACCATTTTCAGGTCGGAGGGAAGTACCGTGTACTTTTCCTCCGCTTCCATCAATCCCGACAGCCAATCGGGCAAGGCGGGCAGCACGCCGGACGCCGCCTTGACCGCGTCCGGGAACTTCGCCGGATGCGCGGTACCGAGTACGATCATCGGGCTGCCGGTCTGGTGCTTCGACGCTACGTGGACCGCTGTCGCCGTGTGCGGGTCGAGAAGGTAGCCGGCTGTCTTCAACGTCCCGGCGATGGTCCGCGCCGTCTCCTCCATCGAAGACCGCCCGGCGTCGAAATCCGCGCGGATCGCGGCAAGCGCGCCGGCGCCGATGGAAAAACCGCCCGACTGCTTCAGCCCGTTCATGCTGCGCACGACGTCCGCACTGTCGCGGCCGGAGGCTTCGTAGAGCAGCCGCTCGAAATTCGACGACACCTGGATGTCCATCGACGGCGAGGTGGTGGCGACCACGCCGCGCATCCGGTATTCGCCCGACGACAGGGTCCGCGCCAGAATGTCGTTGTCGTTGGTGGCGACCACCAGCCGGTCGATCGGCAGGCCCATCTTCTTGGCGACGTAGCCGGCGAAGATGTCGCCGAAATTCCCCGTCGGCACCGTGAAGGAGACAGGGCGGTCCGGGGCGCCGAGCGACAGCGCCGAGGTGAAATAATAGACGATCTGGGCCATGATTCGCGCCCAGTTGATCGAGTTGACCCCCGACAGCGATACGCCGTCGCGGAACCGGTGGTCGTTGAACATGTCCTTCACCAGCCCCTGGCAGTCGTCGAAATTGCCTTCGATCGACAGGGCATGGACATTCTCTGCCCTGGACGTTGTCATCTGCCGCTGCTGCACCGGCGAGACGCGACCATGCGGGAACAGTACGAACAGGTCGGTGCGGTCGCGGCCGGCGAAGGCTTCGATCGCCGCGCCGCCTGTGTCGCCGGAGGTGGCGGCCATGACCGTGGCGCGTTCGCCACGCTCGGCGAGGATATGGTCCATCAGCCGCGCCAGAAGTTGCATCGCCACGTCCTTGAACGCCAGCGTCGGGCCGTGGAACAGTTCGAGCACAAAGGTGTCGCTGCGGGTCTGGACCAGTGGGCAGACGGCTTCGTGGCGGAACGTCGCGTAGGCTTCCCTCACGATCTTCTCGAAGGTTCCTGCGTCGATCTCGCCGCCGAGATAGGGCGTCAGCAGCCTGATGGCGATGTCGGCATAAGAGAGCCCGCGCAGCGAACGGATTTCATCGGCAGATAGCACCGGCCATTCGGCGGGCACGTAAAGGCCTCCGTCGCGCGCCAGGCCGGAAAGCACCGCGTCGGAAAACCCGAGGTCGGGAGCGTTGCCGCGGGTGCTGACATATCTCATCGTCACATGCTCCTGCCGCTACCCGGGATCGGGGCGGTTTGTGCAAAACGCCAGTCTGCCGGTCGCAATTCGGCCGCGCGGTTGCTATAGAGCAACTGCTTTGCGCGTGTGAAGAGCAGCAGAGGGAGTTTCGTTTGGCTGATCGTCATATCTTGCCGGGCCTGTTGATTGCCGGCTTTATGCTCGCCGTCGCGGGCTGCCAGTCCGGCGACAGCGGAACGGTTCTTGGAGGGGGCAGCAAGGATACGCCGAAGCCTCCCACCGAGAAGGTGCTGGAAAGCGAATTGCGCGGCTATTGCCCGCTGGTCAATCTGCGCGACGGGACTGCCTACTTCAACAGCTATGCCAAGGGCGGGCAGGACGATCCGAGCAAACTGTCCTATCAGGCGTCGATCGCGGACGTAACCAGAAGCTGCACGCGCTCCAACGGCATGTTGAACCTCAACGTTGCCGTGGCCGGCAAGGTCGTCCCGGGTCCGGCCGGCGTGTCGGGCACGATCACCATGCCGATTCGGGTGGTCGTCATCCAGGGCGAGACGATCGTCTATTCGGAACTGAAAAAGCATCAGGTTTCCGTCACCGACCCCACGGCCGCCACGCAATTCCTCGTCAACGACCCGAACATCAGCCTGCCCGACCCGACGGTCCGCAACATCCGCATCTATGCAGGCTTCGACGAAGGTCCGCCGAAGAAGAAGGCGGCGGACGCCGAATAGCCTGCGGCGTCTCTCGGGAGCCAAGTCTCAGGCGTCCGACCATTCCGACAGCGCCGCCACCACGCCGGCAAAATCCGCCCAGCGCCGGATGACGGTTTCCGCGCCGGCATCGGTCAGCATGTCGGCGTGGCCCGGATAGGAATGCGCGGCGCCGGTAAAGCCGATCACCCGCATGCCGGCTGCCTTGGCGCCATGGATGCCGTGCACTGAATCCTCGACGACGAAGGTGTTGGCCGGATCGGCGCCGTAGTGCTGCGCCGCGTGAAGAAAGACGTCCGGCGCCGGCTTCGGCTTGCCGCTCGGCGTGCTCAGTGCGGAAAACACGTCGTCCTTGCCGAAGAACCGGTCTAGCCCGCATTTCTCCATCATGAAGCGGATGCGGTCGGTGCGCGAGTTTGAGCAGATGCACTTGGGCGACTGGAGACCGGCGACAGCGGCCACGGCCCCTTCGATCGGCCGCACGTCGGCGCGCAGGCGGCGGTCGACCAGCACTTCCGCCTCGCCGATCAGCGAAGCCTGCAGCGGCACATGCGACTCCTCCTCGATCCGCAGCATGATGTCCTTGAAGGTCAGGCCGGCATAGCGTTCGCTGAGTTCCTCGCCGGTGATCGGAAAGCCGGCCTTGGTCAGCAGGTCGGCCTCGATGCGGGCGGCGATGATCTCGGAATCGACGAGCGTTCCGTCGAAGTCGAAAATAACGAGGTCTGGCTTGGTCATGACGTCCGGATTGCGAAGGAGGGGGCGCGCGGTCTGCGCTTTGCGGGCGCGGCATACACTAAGCGCCGTTGATCAGCAAATTCGGCTCCGCCGCAATCGTAAATCGCTATCCCGCTTCACTAAAAATTTACGCGAACCGGTAACCATAACGGTCAGTAAACAGTCAGCGTTTTCGGGTAACAGCATGCTAGCCTTGCAGTCCTTTGCCGCCCCGTCCTTTCAAGCGGGGGAGGCAGCCTGGCGGGACACGATCATCAAGGGCGACTGCGTCGCCGCGCTCGATCGGCTGCCCGAAAAATCGGTCGACGCGATCTTCGCCGACCCGCCCTACAACCTCCAGCTCAACGGCGACCTGCACCGCCCCGACCAGTCCAAGGTCGACGCGGTCGACGACCATTGGGACCAGTTCGAGAGTTTTGCCGCCTACGACGCCTTTACCCGCGCCTGGCTGCTGGCGGCGCGTCGCGTGCTGAAGCCGAGCGGCACGATCTGGGTGATCGGCTCCTACCACAACATTTTCCGCGTCGGCGCGATCATGCAGGATCTGGGCTTCTGGATCCTCAACGACATCGTCTGGCGCAAGACCAACCCGATGCCCAATTTCCGCGGCCGCCGTTTCCAGAACGCCCACGAGACCATGATCTGGGCCTCGCGCGACGCCAGCGCCAAGGGCTACACCTTCAACTACGACTCGATGAAGGCGGCCAATGACGACGTGCAGATGCGGTCCGACTGGCTGTTCCCGATCTGCACGGGCTCGGAGCGGCTGAAGGACGAGAAGGGCGACAAGCTGCATCCGACGCAAAAGCCCGAGGCGCTGCTGGCCCGCATCATGCTGGCCTCGACGAAACCCGGCGACGTCATCCTCGACCCGTTCTTCGGCTCCGGCACGACAGGCGCGGTGGCGAAGCGCCTCGGCCGCCATTTCGTCGGCGTCGAGCGCGAGCAAAGCTATATCGATGCGGCCCGCGAGCGCATCGACGCGGTCGTGCCGATGGCCGCCGGCGACCTCTCGGTCATGACCGGCAAGCGCGCCGAGCCGCGCGTCGCCTTCGTCAGCCTGATCGACGCCGGCATCGTGCGCCCCGGCATGTTCCTCTACGATTCGCGAAAGCGCTGGGTGGCGAAGGTGCGTGCTGACGGCACCGTGGCGGCCGGCGACCGCGTCGGTTCGATCCACAAGATCGGCGCCGAAGTGCAGGGCCTCGACGCGTGCAACGGCTGGACCTTCTGGCATTACGAACGCAATGGCGGGCTGACGACGATCGACGAGTTGCGCCGCATCGCCCGGCTCGGCATGGAGCGGGCAGGGGCGTAGAAATCCGGGGACAGTTTACTTATTTCCGCAGAAGCGTCGAAGCATTTCAATGGCTTGCGCAAGCGGAAATAAGTAAACTGTCCCCGGATTCCTAGGCATCCTCCACATCGACCCGCGCGATCTTCCCATCGGCATTGAGGAAAATCGTCTCCTGCCCCTTGCGGATCAGCTTTTCGCCGGTCGTCGCGCTGGTCGCATCCAGATGCCAGCTCGATCTGGCCGATGCCTCGCTGAGTTTTTCGAAGCTGTCGTCATGCGCGACCTGGTCGGGATACTCCGAAAAGTATTTGCGGAACGCCGCCAGGATCGCCGGCTTGCCTTGCAGCGCGCCGACCTTGATCGAGCCGTAGGTCGCATCGTCGGCGAAAAAGCCTTCGATGGCCACAAAGTCCTGGGCGTTGACGGCGTCGTGGAAGCGCCGTAGCACGTCGACCGGATCGTTCATACCGAAATACCCCGTTCGGAAAGGTCACTGCGCAGCTTTGCGGCGTCCGTAAACAGCACGGACTGCCACCCCGCCGCGATCGCACCGTCCACATTCTTCTGGCTGTCGTCTATGAACAGCGAGGCCATTGGCTCCAGCCCGAACGTCGCGGCATGGTGTTCGTAGATGCCACGCTCCGGCTTGATCATGCGCACTTCGCCGGAAACTGTCACGCCGCGAGGCCGCTTGAGAAACGCGAACCGCTCCTGAGCCTCGACGAACGTGTCGGATGCAAAATTGGTCAGCATGGTGACGTCGTGGCCGTTGTCGATCAGCCCTTCCATGATCCCGACGCTGTCGTCATAGGCATGCGGCACCATCTCGTGCCAGTTGCGGCGGAAGCTGCGAATGCTGTCCTCATGTGCGGGATGCTTGGCGATAAGCAGCGCCTCCGCTTCTTCCCAGGTGCGGCCGCGGTCCTGCTCGATGTTCCAGTCCGGCGTGCAGACATTGTCGAAGAACCATCTGCGTTCCGCATGGTCCGGTATCAGCCGGCTGAAGGCCAGGTCCGGGTCGTAATGGATCAGCACCTTGCCGATGTCGAACACGATATGGCGGATTTCGCTCATAGGAACCTCAGGTTGCGGATCGTGGCTTCTTGGTCGCGCCGGGGATGGCGGCCTCGATAGCCTTTTTCATGACGGTCGGCAAAGCCTCGCCGGCAATGTCTGCGGCGGCGACCCAGCGATGACCGGCGGGCGCGGCCGCCCGGCCGAGGTCCGCCCGGCGGACCTCGAGGTCAAGCGCGAAATGCGTGAACACGTGCTCGATCGAACCGGCCTTGCGCCAGTCTGCTGCGAAGGGCGGCCTGGTGTCGCCGCCCAGACCGCCGCGACCCTCGCTCCAGCCGGTCGTCGGCACTTCCGTCATGCCGCCAAGCAGGCCTTTTTCTGCCCGCGTGCGCATCAGTACGGCGCCGTCGCTGCGGACGGCGACATAGGCGATGCCGCTCCGCTTCGGCTTGTCGCCCTTCGGCGCCTTCAGGGGCAGCAGCTCGGGGTCGCCGGAAAGGACCGCACGGCAGTCCTCGCGCAGCGGACAGAGCATGCAACGCGGCCGTTTCGGCGTGCAGATGGTCGCGCCGAGGTCCATCATCGCCTGGGCAAAATCGCCGGGTCGAGCGACGGGAACCAGCGTGGCCACGTGCTCCTTGATCTCGGGCTTGGCCTCGGGCAGCGGTGTCCTGATGTCGAACAGCCGCGCCGTCACCCGCTCGACATTGCCGTCGACCACGGCCGCCGGCCGGCCGAAGGCGATCGCCGCGATCGCCGCCGCCGTATAGGCGCCGATGCCGGGCAGGGCGCGGAGGCCGTCCTCGCTGTCGGGAAAGCTGTCCGGCAGAGTGGCGACGAGATTGGCGCAGGCTTTCAGATTGCGCGCCCGCGAATAATAACCGAGCCCGGCCCAGGCCCGCATCACGTCGTCGTTCGATGCGGCAGCCAGCGCTTTCACATCCGGCCATTTGACAAGAAAATCGCGAAAATACGGTTTTACCGCCTCGACGGTCGTCTGCTGGAGCATGACCTCCGACAGCCAGACGTGGTAGGGATCGGGGCGGACGCCGCGCGCCAGGTCGGCCGGCGAGACGCGCCATGGCAGGTCGCGATGGTGATCGTCGTACCAGGCGAGCAGCCGCGCAGCGACACCCCCGTCGACGGGGCGAGGTAGTGCATTGTTGCGGCTTGCTGTTGCCATTCGATCGGGAACGTGGCTTGGGGCTGGCTCAGGTTGGAGCAACGGACATGGCAGGGAAAAGGCCGTTCGGCAATCCGGTTCCGGTGAGCGATCTCGCCGCCGCGATCCTCGACCCCGTGTTGCGCAAGCGCGCCGGCCTGTCGACCGGCCTTGTCCAGTCCTGGGAAGAGATCGTCGGCCCGCGCATCGCCGCGAAATCGCGCCCGGAAAGGCTGCAATGGCCGCGCCGTATCGGCGAGGACGATCCGTTCCGCCCGGCGACGCTGGTCGTCGCCTGCGAAGGGCTGGCGGCGCTGCACCTCCAGCACGAGACCGGCGAAGTCATCGGCCGCGTCAATGCGTTTCTCGGCTTCGAGGCGGTCGACCGCATCCGCATCGTGCAGAAGCCGGTGCTTTCGACCGACAAGCCGCCGCGCCGCATGCCGCGTGCGCTCTCATCCGCCGAAAAGGCCGATATCGCCGCCAAGGTTCGGCCGATCGAGGATGAAGGCCTGCGCGCCGCGCTGGAGCGTCTCGGCGCCTCGGTAAGAGGATCGCTGCGCCGCTGATGCCGGAGGTTGCCGGGGCGGGAAAGTCGTGACCGGAACCGCTTGCACCGCTCCAACTCGCGCTTTCGTGAAGCTTTCCCTTGCGAACCCGCTTGGATTGGGACTGGCAATGCCTTATTTCGCGCCAACTCTCGCTTTTTCGTGAATTCCCGTCACATCATCCAAACACAGTTCAGGTGATTCGCATGCTTCGGTCCTTGTCGCGTAGAACCGTCCTTTCCTCGCTCGCGGTGCTGTCCGCCGGCGTGGTGCTGTCCGCGTGCAGCGACAGCGGCAAGGCCGAGGCCGAAACCGTTCCCGCCGAACCGGCTCAGCCTGCCGCCCCGGCGGATGCCGCCGCGCCCGCGACGCCGGCGCCTGCCGCTCCCGCTGCAAAGGCACCGGAAGCGTCCGGCTCCGTCGACATGGCCAAGCTGCTCGAGCCGGGCGCCTTGCCGGACATGATGCTGGGCAAGGCCGATGCGCCGGTGACCATCGTCGAATACGCTTCCATGACCTGCCCGCATTGCGCGCATTTCCACGAGACGACGCTGCCGGCGCTGAAGACCAAATACATCGACACCGGCAAGGCGCGTCTGATCCTGCGCGAATTCCCGTTCGATCCGCGCGCCGAGGCTGGTTTCATGCTGGCGCGCTGCTCCAACGACAATTATTTCCCGATGGTCGACGTGCTGTTCAAGCAGCAGCAGAACTGGGCTGGGGCGCAGGATGCCCGCACCGCACTGCTGCAGATCTCGAAACTCGCCGGTTTTACACAGGAGAAGTTCGAGGCCTGCTTGACGGACCAGAAACTTCTGGACGACATCAGGGCCGTGCGTGAGCGCGGAACCAAGGATTTCGGCGTGGACTCGACCCCCACCTTCTTCATCAACGGGAAGCAGTACAAGGGAGCTTTGTCGATTGAGGAAATGTCGGCGGTCATCGACGGCATGCTCTGATCGTATCTTCCGGCCGGCGCCTGCCGGCCGCTGCTTTTGTGCGTCCGGTGGTTGGCGCGCATGAAATTCAACCGCCTCCGCCTCCTCGGCTTCAAGTCCTTCGTCGAGCCCGGCGAATTCGTCATCGAGCGCGGCCTGACCGGTGTGGTCGGGCCGAACGGCTGCGGCAAGTCGAACCTTGTCGAGGCGCTGCGCTGGGTGATGGGCGAAAGCTCCTACAAGAACATGCGTGCGTCCGGCATGGACGACGTCATCTTCTCCGGCTCGGGCACGCGGCCGGCCCGCAACACCGCCGAAGTCACGCTTTTCCTCGACAATCTCGACCGCACCGCGCCGGCGCCGTTCAACGATGCGGACGAGCTTCAGGTGTCGCGCCGCATCGAGCGCGAGGCCGGTTCCGTCTACCGCATCAACGGCAAGGAAGCCCGCGCCCGCGATGTGCAGCTTCTCTTTGCCGACCAGTCGACCGGCGCCCGCTCTCCGTCCATGGTCGGGCAGGGGCGCATCGGTGAACTGATCCAGGCAAAACCGCAGGCGCGCCGCGCGCTGCTCGAAGAGGCCGCCGGCATTTCCGGCCTGCACACCCGCCGCCATGAGGCGGAGCTGCGGTTGAAGGCGGCGGAACAGAATCTCGAACGCCTCGACGACGTCGTCGGCGAGCTTGAAGCCCAGATCGAAAGCCTGAAGCGCCAGGCCCGCCAGGCGTCGCGTTTCAAGAACCTCTCGGCGGACATCCGCAAGGCCGAGGCGATCCTGCTGCATCTGCGCTGGACCGCGGCCAAGGCGCAGGAAGGCGAAGCCCAATCCGCGCTTGCCGTCGCGACGTCGCTGGTCGGCGAGCGCGCTGCCCAGCAGATGGAAGCCGCGAAAGCGCAAGCCATCGGCGCCCATCATCTGCCCGCGCTACGCGATGCCTCTGCCGCTGCCGCCGCGACGTTCCAGCGCCTGTCGATCGCCCGAACCCAGCTCGACGAGGAGGCCGGGCGTGTTCGCGCCCGTCAGGCCGAACTTGCCCGCCGGCTCGACCAGCTTGCCGCCGACATCGCCCGCGAGGAGCGGATGATCAGCGACAACGCCGACGTGCTTGCCCGTCTCGACACTGAGGAGGCGGGGCTGCGCGCCGAGGAGGCCGGAACCGGCGAACGCGAGGCCGAGAAGCAGGCGATCTTCGACCGGGCGTCGGCGGTGCTTGTGCTGAGCGAAGGCGCGCTCGCCGCGCTGACCGCCGAGCGCGCCGAGGCCAGCGCGGCCATCGGCCAGATCGAGCGCGCGCTGCGCGAGCACACCGAGCGGCGCGATCGTTTCACGCGCCAGCTGGCCGAGATTTCGCGCGATGCGGCCGACATCGCTGCAAGAATCGGCGCGCTGGCCGATCCCGCCGAAAAGCGCAAGCTGGTCGACGCGGCCATTGCCGCCGCCGATGCGTCCGAGAAGACGGCGGGCGCCGCCGAGACGGCGGTGGCACAGGCGCGCACGATCGAAACCACGGCGCGGCCGCCGGTGCAGGAGGCGCGCGCGGCCCTTGCCCGCATCGAGACCGAGGCACGCACGCTGGCGAAGATATTGAATGCCGGCGGCGGCGGGCGTTTCCCCGCGGTGCTCGAACAGATCGCGGTCGACCGGGGTTTCGAGACGGCCTTGGGCGCCGCGCTGGGTGAAGACCTCGACGCGCCGCTGGATGCCCGCGCGCCGGCGCACTGGGGCGAGAGCGCGGTCGCCGAAGGCGATCCGGCTTTGCCCGAGGGTGTTTCCAGCCTGGCGGCGGTCGTTCGTGCCCCGCCGCAGCTTGCCCGCCGTTTGGCGCAGATCGGTATCGTCGAGGACGCCAACGGCTTGCGCCTGCAAGGCCAGCTCAGGCCTGGGCAGCGGCTGGTGAGCCGCAAGGGCGCGCTGTGGCGCTGGGATGGTTTTGTCGCCAGCGCCGATGCGCCCACCGCCGCCGCGCAGCGGCTGGCACAGAAGAACCGGCTGCTCGAACTGGAGGGCGAGGCGCGCCAGTCGGCGGATCGGGTCAAGGCGACGGAAGCCGCGCTCGCCGCCGCCGAGGCGTCCGTGAAAGCCAAGGTCGAGGCCGAAAGGCAGTCGCGCGACGCCTGGCGCAACGCCCAGCGCCTGGTCGGCGAGGCACGAGACGCGCTGGCGCGGGCCGAGCGCGCCTCCGGCGAACTGGTCAGCCGGCGCGCGGCGCTGGATGAGGCGCAGGCGCGGGTCGGCGCCGACCTTGCCGAGGCCGGGGCCGCCGTCACCGAGACGCAGGCGCGCCGCGCCGCGCAGCCGGACGTTTCCGCCTTGCAGGCAAGGTTCGACCAGGCGGTGCAGACCGTTTCGCGTGACCGGGCCGCCGTTGCCGATGCGAGGGCGGTGTTCGATGGATTGAAGCGCGAGGCGGCGGCGCGGGTGCGCCGGCTGGAAGCGATTTCCGTCGAGCGGACCACTTGGAAGAACCGTGCCGAAAACGCCGACATGCAGATAAAATCGCTGACGGACCGGCGTGCCGAAGCCGATGCCGAGCGCGAGAAAATCGCCGACGCACCGGACGAGCTCGACCAGCGGCGCCGGGCGCTGCTTTCGGAACTTGCCAAGGCCGACGAGGCGCGCAAGCAGTCTTCCGACACGTTGCAGGTCGCCGAAAGCAAGCAGGTCGCGCTGGACAAGGCAGCCACCGAGGCGATCCAGATGCTTGCCAATGCGCGCGAAGATCGCGGCCGGGCGGAGGAGCGGCTGACCGCCGCCGACGACCGCCGCCGCGAGATCGAGACGCGGATCCAGGACGCGCTGAACACGCCGCCGCATCTGGTCATCCGGCTGACCGGGCTGGAGCCCGACGCCCGGCTGCCGGAAGTCGCGGAAGTGGAGCGCCAGCTCGACCGGCTGAAGGTCGAGCGCGAGCGGCTGGGCGCGGTCAATCTCCGGGCCGAGGAGGAGCAGCGCGAACTCTCCGAGCGGCTGGAGGCGATCGTTTCCGAGCGCGAGGACATCATCGAGGCGATCCGCAAACTAAGACAGGCGATCCAGAGCCTCAACCGCGAGGGCCGCGAGCGGCTGCTGGCCGCCTTCGATGTCGTCAACGAGCAGTTCAAGCGGCTGTTCACCCATCTGTTCGGCGGCGGCACCGCCGAGTTGCAGCTGATCGAGTCGGAAGACCCGCTGGAAGCCGGCCTCGAAATCCTCGCCCGTCCGCCCGGCAAGAAGCCGCAGACCATGACGCTGCTGTCCGGCGGCGAGCAGGCCCTGACCGCCATGGCCTTGATTTTCGCGGTGTTTCTGACCAACCCCGCCCCGATCTGTGTGCTCGACGAAGTCGACGCACCGCTGGACGACCACAATGTCGAGCGCTTCTGCAACCTGATGGACGAGATGGCGCGCACCACCGAGACGCGCTTCGTCGTCATCACCCACAATCCCATCACCATGGCGCGTATGAACCGGCTGTTCGGCGTCACCATGGCCGAGCAAGGTGTGAGCACGCTGGTCTCGGTCGACCTGCAGGCGGCCGAGCGTTTGCGCGAGGCGGGCTGATACCGCACCGGTTTGGCTTCTGCCGGCGGCGCATGGGGTCGAAGACTTGATAGCAGGCCCGCCTTCGCAAACGGATCACGGTGCGATTGAATGTCACCGTTGGATCGGCTGCGAATGTCGGCGTATTTGCCTTGACTGTCCGCGCCGCCCCTCACCTGCCTGCGTCCTTCGGACCCTCTCCCCGTGAAGGACGGGGCGAGGACGGCCTGCCGCAACTTCTTCGCAAATCTCCAACGGTCAAGGTTGGCGAAATCGGTGAAGCCTGGCCCTCTCGCCCCGTTCTCACGGGGAGAGATGTCCGGCAGTACAGTGAGGGGCGGCGCCAACGGTCGAGGCAAAGCGCCCATGGCAAGACGCTGGAATTGCACGGGATAGCTTCTTCAAGCAGATAGTCAGCCACCGTCGTTGTCAGCATCCGTCAGGACTATTTCCCCGAGAAATTCCCCCACCCCTTCCAACCCGAGCAATAATCCCAATCGCCTGTGCTGGAAGGAAGCGGCGATGGACTGGACTGCAGCAATCGACAAGAACCGGGAAGCGCTGAAGCGCGTGCTGGCCATGCTCGTCGCCATGGCCGGGCTTGGCGATGGGGGACCGTTTCCTTTCTTTCGGCAGAAGGACGCAGCCGCTTCAGGGTTTTCGCAAGCGGAAAAAAGCAGACTGTCCCCGGCGCTCACCCTTCCCCGAAACCTGCATCGCGCTATCGCAAAACTGCTGCGACCAGCCGAAGCGGCGGTGCGGCGGCTGATCATCGTGGCCGCGCGCGGCCTGGTGGTGACCTTGCCGCCAGCGCGTCCGCGAAAACCGACGCCGAAACCCATCGAGCCGCTGTTGCGCGGCTTCGGCATCGCCGTCACCGTGTCGCGTGCTGAACTGAGGCGCGCTGCTGCTGCCCGGCGTGCCGCCGAACGCCGCGCCGCCCGCCCGAAAAAGCTCAGCCTGCCGCTGTTCGATCCGCTGCGGCCCTGGAGTGTCCGCCCATGGCCGGTGGCGGCCGGCGGCGCGCCGTCCGGCATGCCGTTCCGCCGCCTCCCCGGCGACGATCCGGTCGACGCAACGCGGATTTCCCTGCGGCTGCAGGCGCTGGCCGCCGCCCTCGACGATTTGCCGGGGCAGGCCAGACGCTTCGCTCGCTGGCGGGCGCGCAACGCGGCGGCGGCCGCGAAGGAAAAGCAGCGCCGAGACGCAGGAATCGCGCCATTCAAGCGAACCGGCAAAGCGGCGCGGGCTCCCCGCCTATGGCCGCTAAAACCGGGCCGGCCGCCGGGCTGGCGGCCAAAATCCACCCACGAGGTTCAGGACGTTCTGGAGGTCGTTCACGGGCTGGCGCAGTGGGCGATGGAGAAACCGAACACGTCCTGACCGCGCGACCCCGGACGCCAAAGGCGAAGCATCGACCGCCAGCGCGGATTTTCCGCGGCCTGGGGATGATCCGTGCTGTTCGCGAGTAGCCCTTATGCGACACCGATCCCACACAAGCCCGACGGGTAGCCAGGTCGGGTAAACACGACGCCTGCAAAAAATCGCGCAATCGCTGTCGGTTTGCGGTCCGTTGCCTCGTCCTCGGATCGACTTCATTTTGCGCTACTTCCGCGATAATCCTGCGGTTCGCCGCCTGGCCACAGGGGAGGCGGGATGCCAATGCATTGCCGAGGGGCGTCAGGTGAAGCGACGTGACCTTTCGGGAGAAATTCGATGAGAAAAGTTATCGCAGCCACCTTCCTGAGCATCGACGGCGTCATGCAGGCGCCTGGCGGCCCGGAAGAGGATACGGATGGCGGCTTCGCGTTCGGCGGCTGGACCTTCCATTACTGGGACGAGATGATGGGCGGCGTGATGGGCGAGGCCATGGGCAAACCCTTCGACCTGTTGCTCGGACGAAAAACCTACGACATTTTCGCCGCCCACTGGCCGCGCGTGCCCGAGGACGATCCGATCGGCCAGAAATTCAATGCGATCACCAAATACGTCGCCACCTCGACACCGAAGACTCTCGACTGGCAGAACTCCGAGTGGCTCGGCGAAGATGCCGCTGCCGGCGCTACGAAGCTGAAGCAGCAGGACGGTCCCGACCTGCTCATCCAGGGCAGCAGCCAGTTGATCCAGACTTTGCTGAAGAATGACCTGATCGACGAATACCGTCTGTGGATATTTCCGGTGGTGCTGGGCGGCGGCAAGCGCATGTTCGGCGAGGGCTCGCTCTCCGGCGCCATGAAGCTCGTCGACAGCAAGGCCTCGACCACCGGCGTGGTCATCAGCACCTATGTGCGCGACGGTGACGTTAGGCAGGGCTCGTTCGCGCTGGAATAGGGTTTTGCCCGTCGGAGACTGCCGCCCGGTCCGCAAGCCGGGCCTTTCGTTAATGCTTATGGCACGTTCCGCCACAATTGCCGCCGACCTGCGGCAATTGTGGCTTGTTCAAGCGGCTTTCACATTATTTTTCCGTTATTTGAAAAGCCCCCGATACGGCTCTAGTTCTCATTGCGGAAGCCGGACAGCGGGAACCCGCGCCAATGCGGTCAACCGGCCTCGCCCGCGATGATTGGCACCGCGTGCGCGGCGCCCGGCCGATGATCGGGGACGTCATGTCACATATCGCAGCGGCCGCCGGCGTCGTTTCAGTCCGGCAGGGTTCTGCATCGTCGAGGGGCTCCGGCCCGCGGTGGCGTCTCGCCGCCATGGCGCGCGCCTGAACGGCCTCCCGCGATCGGGATTGGAAAAAGACATGCAGCAGGCGGAGACGACCGTCGAGGAAGCGCGCGGCCAGAGGAGCATCCAGCAGTTCCTGGTGGGCCTGCTGGAGCCGCGCGTGCTCGGCCCGATGTTCGGCGCGGCGCTCGTGGTCGTGGCGCTCGTGGTCATCCATCAGATCACCGGCCGCGTGCACCTCGACGACATCTCCGCCGCGCTGGCCGCGACCATGCCCGGCGCGGTCGTCCAGTCGCTGGCGCTGACCGTCGTCAGCTTCGCGGCGATGGCGCTTTACGACGTGATGGCGGCGCGGCGCGTCGCCCCCGGCCGGGTGCCGGACAGGCTGGCCGCCTTCGCCGGCATGATCGGCTACGGCATTTCCAATGCCATAGGCTTCAACGTCTTCATCGGCGGCCCGGTGCGCTACCGCATCTACCAGTCCGCCGGGCTGGACGCGGCGGATGTCGGCCGCATCGTCGGCGTCTCCTTCCTCACCTTCGGCTCCGGCATCGTTGTACTGGCCGGGCTGGCGCTGGTCATCGACCCGGCAGGCGTCGCGTTGCTGAAAAGCCTGTCGCCCATCGCCGACCGCCTGATCGGCGGCGCGATCCTTTTGGCGGTCGCCGCCCTCCTGCTCTGGCTGGCCGGCGGCGAACGGGAAGTGGGGCTGTTCGGATGGCGCCTGCCGCTGCCCTCCGCCGGCAGCGCGTTCGCACAGATCCTTGTCGGCGCCGTCGACATCGCAGCCGCCGCCGGCGCGCTCTACGTGCTGCTGCCGGCCGATGTCGCGCCCGGCTTCGCGACATTCCTGCTGCTGTTCGTCGCGGCGATCGCCGCCGGGGTGCTCAGCCATGCGCCGGGCGGGCTGGGCGTGCTGGAGGCGACGATCCTGGTCGGTCTGGGCGCGGGCACGCGGCCGGATGTCGTGGCGGCGCTGATCGTCTTCCGCCTGGTTTATTACGCGATCCCGCTCGCTTTCGCCGGCGTCGCCCTGCTCGTCTTCGAGACCTACCGGGCGCGCGCCGCCGTGCTTTCGGTCTCCGGCCGCGCCGCCTCGATCGTGCGGCCGATCGTGGCCCCGCTCTCGGCGACCCTGGTGTTCTGCGGCGGGGTGGTGCTGCTGCTTTCGGGCAATTTGCCGGCCGAAAACGACCGCATCGGCTTTTTGAGCGACGTGCTGCCACTGCCCTTCGCCGAGGCGTCGCACCTGCTGGCGAGCCTCGTCGGCCTGGCGCTGATCGTGCTGGCGCGCGGGCTCTACCGGCGCATCGCACTGGCCCGCATCGTCTCGATCCTGCTGCTGGCGGCGGGCGCCTCCTTCTCGCTGCTCAAGGGGCTGGACTGGGAGGAGGCGACCATCCTCATGCTCGTCGCCGGGCTCCTGTTTGCATACCCGAAGGTGTTTTATCGAAAAGGCAACTGGCGCTCGTTCCGGCCGACGCCGACCTGGCTGGCGCTGATCGTCATCGTGCTCGCCGTGCTGACGCTGATCGGTTTCCTCGCCTATCGCCATGTCGAGTACCAGTCGTCGCTGTGGTGGGAGTTTGCCTGGGGCGGCGACGCGCCGCGTTTCCTGCGCGCCACGCTGGTCCTCGTCATCGTCGCAGCCGCCCTTTCCGGCGACGCGCTGATCAACCGGCCGCATTTGCCCCGCGCGGCCAGGGCGCCGCAGCCTGTTCCGGATGCCGTCCGCCGGTTGATCGCCGAAAGCCGCGATACCCATCCGGCTCTGGCGCTGCTCGGCGACAAAAGGTTCATGCTGTCGCCGGACGAAAAGGCCTTCGTCATGTATGGGATTGCCGGCCGCAGCTGGATCACGCTGTGCGACCCGGTCGGCGAGCCCGAGGCGGCGCGTGGGCTGGTCTGGCAGTTCGCCGAGGCGGCCGACCGCGCCGGCGCGCGCGCCGTCTTCTATGCGATCGGCCCCGACCTGCTCACCACCTATCTCGACCTCGGCCTGGCGATCCTGAAGACGGGTGAAGTGGCGCGCGTCGACCTTGCGCAATTCTCGCTGCAGGGCGCGGCGCGGCAGGATTTCCGCTATGCCGAGAAGCGGGCGGAACGCGAGGGGCTAAAATTCTCCGTCGTGCCCAAGGGCGAGGTGCGGGCCATCCTGCCGGATCTGCGCGCCGTCTCCGATGCCTGGCTCGCCACCAAGGCGGGCCGCGAGAAAAGTTTTTCGCTCGGCCGCTTCGACGAAAGTTATCTCAGCGAATTCGACTGCGCCGTGATCCGCCGGGATAAGGAAATCGTCGCCTTCGCCAATCTTTGGCGCAGCGGCAGCATGAGCGAACTGTCGGTCGATCTCATGCGCTACCGCCATGGCGTCTCGAAGATCCTGATGGATGCGCTGTTCGCAAAGCTGCTGCTCTACGGCAAGGCCGAGGGCTATCGCTGGTTCAACCTCGGCGCCGCGCCGCTGGCCGGCCTTGCCGACCACCCGCTGGCCTCCACCTGGAACCGCATCGGCACCTTCATCTACAGGCGTGGCGACGAGTTCTACAATTTCGAAGGGCTGCGTGCCTTCAAGCAGAAGTTCGACCCCGTCTGGACACCGCAATACCTCGCCTGCCCGAACGGCCTCGCCCTGCCGCAGGTGCTGGTCGACGTGACGAACCTCATCTCCGGCAATCCGATCAGGATATTCAAGCGATGAACATTCTTCTCCTTCCCGTCGTCCTTACCGCGGTCGGCGCAGGCCTGGCGCTGGCCGCCCCCGCCTTTGCCCAGGCGGCCGCGCCTGGCGCGCAGACGGTTTCCGCCGGACGGCTGGAGAATATCCCGATCCACGCGCCCGACAGTCCCCCCACGGCGCTGGTCGTCTATCTGTCGGACCGTGGCGGCTGGCAGGCCTCGGACGACGCGGCGGTCGATGCGCTGACGGCGCAAGGCGACCTGGTGCTGGCCGTCGACCTCGCGCGTTATGCCGAAAAACTCGACGCCGACACAGGCGAATGCCTCTATGTCGTCGGCGAGATCACCGACCTTGCCCAGACCGCGCAGCGGCAGCTCGACATCCAGACCTACCTGCCGCCGATCCTCGCCGGCTCGGGGCAGGGGGCGACCTTCGCCTATGCGGCGCTGGCCGATTCGCCGGCCAACACGCTGGGCGGCGCCGTCGCCTCCGGCTTCGTGAACCGGCTCGACCTGAAGCTGCCCTTCTGCCCCGGCGCCTCCTCCAAGAAGCGTGACGATGGCGGATACAGTTACGGTTTCGACATCGACGTTCCCGCTCCCGCCTATCTTTTCGTGCCGTCCGACGCGCTCGACGACGCGATGAACCGCGTCCACGCCCGGCAGGACATCACCGTCGATGCCGTCGACGTCGGCGGCGAGCCGGCGCAGATCGCCGACGCGGTCGCGCAGATCGACGATGCAGAACAGCCGTTCGGCGACCTGCCCGCCGTCGACCTGCCGGCGGAAGGCACGCCCAAGGCAGTGGCTGTGCTGGTCTCCGGCGACGGCGGCTGGCGTGACCTCGACAAGTCCATTGGCGAATGGCTTTCCACCCAGGGCGTGCATGTCGTCGGGCTCGACGCGCTGCACTATTTCTGGGCCAAACGCACGCCGCAGGAACTCGCCACTGACATTGCCGAGATACTGAAGGAAGCCGATCCGGACCAGAAACTGCCGGTCATGCTGATCGGCTATTCGTTCGGCGCCGACACGATCCCCTTCGCCTATCCGCTGCTGCCAAAACCTTTGCAGGACCGCACGAAACTGATCGCGCTGATGGCGCCGGGCCAGACGACCTCGTTCCAGGTCACCATTTCCGGCTGGCTCGGCATCGACGACAGCGGCTACCAGATCGTGCCGGCGATCGCCGCGCTGCCGGCCGCCAATGTCATATGCGTCTATGGCGAGGACGAGGACGACAGCGCCTGTCCCGACCCGGCGCTGAAAGACACCACCGTCGTAAAAACCTCCGGCGGCCATCATTTCGATGGTAACTACGAAGCCCTCGGCCAGCAGTTTCTGGATCGCATGGGGAGTTAGGCCGTAGGACAGGAACTGGCCGGGGCGCCTGGGCTAGAAGCAGGAGATCGCGGTACCTGCTTGCCTTACCCCTGGCGCCCATCAGTCCGGGGCGGGCTGGAAGTACTGCCCTGCAAGCAGCGCTGTTTATCGGAAATAACCCGCTTTCCGTACCTGGCCGGCCGCTTGCCAACGACCGGCGAACCACATCTGGGCTTGAATGCTCCGTTCGTCCCATGATATTCTGGTCAACATGACTAGAAAAGCTGCATCTTCCGCCAAGAGGCGCGCGCCGGGTGGCGGGCAATGGGCCTTGCAGGACGCCAAGGCGCGTTTCAGCGAACTTGTGCGCCTCGCGCACAGCGAGGGTCCGCAGCATGTCACCGTGCATGGGCGGCAGGAGGTCGTGGTGATTGCCGCAGAGGAGTTTTATCGTCTCAAGGGCGCTCCCACGGGCGCGGCGCTGATTGCCGCCATGCAAGCCTCACCCCATCCCGACCTCGACCTTGCGCCGAGCCGCGTGCCCATGCCGGTGCGTGACGTCGTCCTGTGAGCGGCTGGCTCCTTGACACGAACATCCTCTCCGAATTGCGGCGGCCGAAGCCCGAGCCGAAGGTGATCGCCTTCGTCGCGGCCCAGCCGCTGGAGGCGCTGTTCATAAGCTCGGTCACGCTTGCGGAAATCCGCTTCGGCATCGAACGCCTCGACGATCCGGGCCGCCGCGCCGAACTGACCGACTGGCTATCGCACAAGGTGAGACCGATGTTCGAGCGGCGCGTCCTGCCGGTCACCGAGGACATCATGCTCAAATGGCGCCTGCTGGTGGAGGAAGGCCGCAAATCGCGCCACACCTTTTCGCAGCCCGACCTCATCATCGCCGCCACGGCCTTGCATCATGGCCTGACCCTGGTGACGCGGGACACCGCCGATTATGAAAAGGCGCGTGCGCAAATCCGCAATCCATGGCTGGATTGAAGTCGTCCAGAATGAGCCGGTCGGCTTGGCTGGGGCGCCTGGATTCGAACCAGGGGATGGCGGTACCAAAAACCGCTGCCTTACCACTTGGCTACGCCCCAGCAGCCGGCGCGAACGCCGGAAACGCCGCCTTATAGGCAGAGTGCCGATGAAGTGCAATTGGGATATCGCGGCGTTCGGCCTCGTTCCCATCCCTCGCCGCTTAGCGGACAGGCATGGAAAAACGCCCTCTATTCTCCCCACATCGCCAGTTCGTTGCCGGCGGGGTCGAGGAAATGGAAACGCCGTCCGCCGGGGAAAGGGAAGATCGGCTTGACGATCTTGCCGCCGGCGTTTTCCACGGCCTCGAAGGTTTCGTCCAGCGCCTCCGAATAGAGCACCGGCAGGGGTTTTGCCGGCGCCTCGGCGCTGTCGGCCTGGAAACCGCCTTCAAGTCCTTCGTCGAAGGCCGAATAGGTCGGCCCGTAATCGGTGAAGGACCAGGAGAAGGCGGCGCTGTAAAAAGCCTTCACGCTGTCCAGCGTGCCGTGGGCGGCCGGCAGTTCGAGATAGTCGAGCTTTCCAGTCTGTTTCATGGCAAACCTCTCGTTCCTGATATGTTCTATAGCTGCACCCGCTATTTTGCAAGCCGCAGGAATGCCGGAATTTCTAATCGATTGTAGCACTTACCGCCATCGCGACGCGCCTTGCCTTTCGCAGCGCAGCATCCTATCGCTGCCTCTCGGGGGGGCTGTCCGATCCATGCGAAACGGTTGCGAGGAGTTGGCATGACCAAATGGGTCTATACCTTTGGCGACGGCGCGGCCGAGGGGCGTGCGGGCGACCGCAACCTGCTCGGCGGCAAGGGCGCGAACCTTGCCGAGATGTGCAGCCTCGGGCTGCCGGTGCCGCCGGGTTTCACCATCACGACCGAAGCCTGCAACTGGTACTATGCCAACGGCAACAACCATCCGGCGGAACTGGCCGGCGAGGTGAAGGCGGCGCTCGCCGAGGTGGGACGCATTGCCGGCAGGCGTTTCGGCGATCCCGAAAACCTGCTTCTGGTCTCGGTGCGCTCCGGTGCTCGCGCCTCCATGCCGGGCATGATGGACACGGTGCTCAACCTCGGCCTCAACGACGTGACCGTCGAGGCGCTGGCGAAGGATTCGGGTGACGCGCGATTCGCCTATGACAGCTACCGGCGCTTCATCCAGATGTATTCGGATGTGGTGCTCGGCCTCGACCACGAGGTGTTCGAGGAGATCCTCGAGGATGAGAAAGGCCGGCTCGGCTACGAACTCGATACCGAGTTCTCGGCAAAGGACTGGCAGGGCGTGATCGCGCTCTACAAGGCCAAGGTCGAGGAGGAACTGGAAAAGCCGTTTCCGCAGGATCCCGATGAGCAGCTCTGGGGCGCCATCGGCGCGGTTTTCTCCAGCTGGATGAATGCGCGCGCCATCACTTACCGCCGGCTGCAGGACATCCCCGAAAGCTGGGGCACAGCGGTCAATGTCCAGGCCATGGTGTTCGGCAACATGGGTGAGACCTCGGCCACCGGCGTCGCCTTCACCCGCAATCCCTCGACCGGCGAGAAGGCGCTCTACGGCGAATTCCTCGTCAATGCCCAGGGCGAGGATGTGGTGGCGGGAATTCGCACGCCGCAGAACATTACGGAGAAGGCGCGTATCGCCGCGGGATCCGACAAGCCGTCGCTGCAAAAACTGATGCCCGAGGCGTTCGCGTCTTTCGTCAAGATCTGCGAGCGGCTTGAAAAGCACTACCGCGACATGCAGGACCTCGAATTCACCATCGAGCGCGGCAAGCTCTGGATGCTGCAGACGCGCTCCGGCAAGCGCACCGCCAAGGCCGCCCTGAAGATCGCGGTGGACATGGCCAATGAAGGGCTGATCTCGCAGAAGGAGGCCGTGGCGCGCATCGACCCGGCCTCGCTCGACCAGCTGCTGCATCCGACGATCGACCCGAAGGCGGAACGCGACGTCATCGGCGTCGGGCTTCCGGCCTCGCCGGGGGCTGCGACCGGCGAGATCGTGTTTTCCTCGGCCGAGGCCGAGGACGCGAAGAAGGCCGGCCGCAAGGCGATCCTGGTTCGCGTCGAGACCAGCCCGGAAGACATCCACGGCATGCACGCCTCCGAAGGCATCCTGACCACGCGCGGCGGCATGACCAGCCACGCGGCGGTGGTGGCCCGCGGCATGGGAAAACCCTGCGTCTCGGGCGCCGGCACGCTGCGCGTCGACTATCGCGCTGGCACGCTGGTCGCCATGGGCCATACGCTGAAGAAGGGCGACATCGTCACCATCGACGGCGGCACCGGCCAGGTGCTGAAGGGCGCCGTCGCCATGCTGCAGCCGGAGCTTTCCGGCGACTTCGCCGCGATCATGGAATGGGCCGACAAGTCGCGGCGCATGAAGGTGCGCGCCAATGCCGAGACGCCGGCCGATGCGCGCATGGCGCGCTCCTTCGGCGCCGAGGGCATCGGGCTCTGCCGTACCGAGCACATGTTCTTCGACGGCGACCGCATCATCGCCATGCGCGAGATGATTTTGGCCGACAACGAGAATGGGAGGCGCGCCGCGCTTGACAAGCTTCTGCCGATGCAGCGCTCGGATTTCGTCGAGCTGTTCGAGATCATGGCCGGGCTTCCCGTCACCATTCGCCTGCTAGACCCGCCGCTGCATGAATTCCTGCCGAGGACCGAGAAGGAATTCGAGGAGGTGGCGGCGGTGCTGAAGGTGCCGGCCGAAAAACTCCGCCACCGCACCGAGGCGTTGCACGAGTTCAACCCGATGCTCGGCCATCGCGGCTGCCGGCTGGCGATTTCTTATCCCGAGATCGCCGAGATGCAGGCCCGCGCCATCTTCCAGGCGGCGGTGGAGGCGGCCGAAAAAACCGGCAAGCCGGTGGTGCCGGAGATCATGGTGCCGCTGGTGGGGCTGAAGACGGAGCTGGATTTCGTCAAGGCGCGCATCGACGCGGTAGCGGCCGAGGTGATGAAGGAAAGCGGCACCACCATCGACTACCTTACCGGCACGATGATCGAGCTGCCGCGCGCCGCCATCCGCGCGCATGTGATCGCCGAAAGCGCCGAATTCTTCTCCTTCGGTACCAACGATCTGACGCAGACCACCTTCGGCATATCGCGCGACGACGCCGCGATGTTTTTAGAGAGCTACCGGCAGAAGGGCATCATCGACAAGGATCCGTTCGTGTCGATTGATGTCGATGGCGTTGGCGAACTGGTGCGCATCGCCGCCGACAAGGGCAGGGCGACACGCCCCGGCATAAAACTCGGCATCTGCGGCGAGCACGGCGGCGACCCGGCCTCGATCCATTTCTGCGAAGGGGTCGGGCTCGACTACGTCTCCTGCTCCCCGTTCCGCGTGCCGATCGCGCGGCTGGCGGCGGCGCAGGCGGCGGTGGGCAAGGGGTAGGCCGAGCCAGCCTCAGCCCAAGCCGTTCCTGACGATCTCCACCTTCGTCCAGTGCGTGTCGCTCTGGACGTGGCCTTCCCTGACATATTTGCCCATCCGCGCAGGCATGTCGGTTTCCGCAAAGGCGTCGGCGACCCTCGCTACAAAACCCTCCTGGCGGCGAAGGTCGAGCGATGCGGCAAGGTCCTCGAACAATCGCGGGCGATAGGCGCCCCGATACAGGACAGGCACCGGCGTGACGCCGAGGCCTGCAAAACGTTCGATCGTGTCGTCCCAGGCTTGAACGATATCGCCGACAATCCAGGCGAAACCCAGGAAGTAGGACGGCAGCCGGTCGTAGACGACGGAATGCCGGGCGAACAGATATTCGCCCACGACGCGTTCGTCCTCCGACAACCGCGACGATATTCCGGCTGCGAAGGCTTTCAGCCAGTCGCGCGAAGGGTGATGGCGGCTGTCGGGACTCCGGGCATAGGTGCCGCCGTGATGCAGGGTCGTGTTTTCGCCGTCCATCTTTTCCGTGACGACCATATCGCCGGCGATGAGCGCGTCGATGTTCTGCATCACCTTGTCGTCGCTCGTTGCGCCAGGTGAAACCGGCAGGTGATGGGTTCTTCCGTATTTTTTCATTCGCGCGGCGTCCGGGCTTGGGTGCGCGCCAGTTCTGGGCGACCGGAAACAGACTTTGCAAGGGGCTGAGCGCCTGAAGAGTTCCCTTTCGCTGCCGGGGCGAGGATTTCCCGGCCTTGCCGGATTCCGTGCTTGGCCGCCATTCGGCTGCAGGCCCCTTGGCAGCTTCGGCCGGATGCGCAACATACGCGCGGTCAGCGGTTTCGTGGCAACAGCCGGGGGGCGGGCAAAAATGGCGCGGTTCAGCCGGTATCTGTTTGCGATTGCCGCGGGTTTTTTGATCCTGCTCGCCGCTTCGCTGATGGGTTTTGCCGCCTATCAGGTCGGCGCGGCCTTCCTGACGCTGCCGAAAATCCTGACCTCGGGCGACTTCGGCTACACGATCATCGATTCGATCGGTTATGTCGTCATCGCCATTGCCATCATCGATGTCGCAAAACATCTGATCGAGGAGGAAGTGATGGGCCGCCATGACGCGGCGTCCGGCTTCCGCGAGAATTTTCCAAAGTTCATCTCCATCATCTCCATCGCCATCTTCCTCGAAGGCCTGGTGCTGGTCTTCAAGACCACGCAGGACGACATCAAGCTGCTGGTCTATCCGGTGCTGCTGCTTCTGGTCGGCGTGGCGATGACGGTCGGCCTGGCCATATTCCAGCGGTTCGGCGCGGCGTCTGCGCGCGGGGAAGCCAGGTCGCGGCGGGACTTGGAGTAGGGGGCAGTTCATCGAAATGCGCGGGACGCCGATGACGCTATACCGTTGGGCGAAGTGACCCTCGCTCCGGTCAGGCCAGGAAGCCCTGGTGCGGCAAGTTGGAAATGCCATTTGCCGCAAATTCGACGCGATGCGGTCGTTGGAGTTCCGCCGCTTCCATAAGGCTCCGGCTCATGCGCCAGCTCTCGAAATTCCTCATCGCCGCCGCGGTCGTCCTCGGCGTTTCCGCGACCGCGCAGGCGGGCGGGCTGCAGGAGCCGTCCCTGCATCTGAAGAAGTCCGCGGCCGGCGAAACCCGTGTCGCGCTGACGCTCGACGCCTGCGGCGGACACACCGACAGCCGCATCCTGACGGCATTGGTAGACAACAGGATTCCGGCGACGATCTTCGTCACCGGCCTGTGGCTGAAGCGCAATGCCGTGGCCTTCGCCATCATGCGTGCCCATCCCGACCTGTTCGAGATCGAGAACCACGGCGCCCGCCACATCCCGGCGGTGGATTCAGCCGTCCGCGTCTACGGCATCAGGGCGGCCGGCAGCCTCGAGGTGGTCGATGCCGAGGTGAAGGGCGGGGCGGCCGCGATCGAAAAAGCCGGCGGCGAGGCTCCCCATTGGTTTCGCGGCGCGACCGCGAAATACAGCGCCACCTCGCTGAAGCAGATCGAAGCGCTCGGCTTCCGCATCGCCGGCTATTCGCTGAATGCCGACGGCGGTTCGCTGCTGCCGGCCGCCACGACCGCACGCCGCGTGGCGGCCGCCAGGGATGGCGACGTCATCATCGCCCATATCAACCAGCCGACGCACAGCGCCGGCGCCGGGCTGGTCAAGGGGCTGCTCGACCTGAAGGCGCGCGGCGTGACCTTTGTGCGGCTACAGGATGCCGAGGAGATCGGCAGTTAGGCTGAGACCGCCGGGGCTACTTTCGACCGTGCCGAATTCGCGAATTGACTTGACGATGCTAAGGCTGAAATCGACCGGCTTATCCGAAAACGGCGTTTTTCGGATAATTGAGGACTTTCCATCTGATGCCGGGTAACTGGCGCGTGCCGCCCGAGGATTGGCGATGGCGCCCCGAATCCACGAGCGTTATAGGAAAGTGACACTTTTCCTATAACGCCTGTTTTCGTTGCAAAATCTGCTGACAGCGGTTAGTTATAGGAAAATCAAGATTTTCCTATAACTGTCATGCATTCGATCGACCAGGCGACCCAAACCATATTCGCCGATCTCAATCAGCGCCTCATGGATGCGGCGTTTGACGTGGATTTCCCGGAAAACGGCAGCTTTACGAAAAGCACGGTCAAGGGGAGAGCCTATTGGTATTACGAAGGTTACGACCCGGTCTCTGGCAAGAAATCCAGGAAGTATGTTGGGCCGGTGGCCGATGCATCGATCACTTCAAGGGTCGAGTCCTTCGGCCAGACAAAAACAGCGCTCAAGGCTCGCCTCGAAACCGTCCGCATGTTGCGGGCCGCCGGACTGCCCGAGCCTGACGGCATGACCGGCGCGATCGTCGACCGGCTTGCGAGGGCAGGCTTCTTCCGCCTGCGTGGTGTTCTGGTGGGAACGATCGCCTTCCAGACATATCCCGGCCTCGTCGGCGCGCGAGCCGATAGGTTCCTCCAGACGGGTGACGTGGACCTTGCCCAGGACCATGGAATATCGGTGGCCATCGAAGACACGATGGAGCCCGCGCTTGATCAGATGACGGAGATCGATCCGACATTCCGGCCCGTTCCCAGCATGCAGGGCGGCGGCAGGACATCGGTTTTCGTCAATGCGAAGGGTTACAGGGTCGAGTTCCTTGTTCCCAATCGCGGCTCGGACGATTATCAGGGAGATCTGACGCGGATGCCGGCATTGGGAGGCGCCGCGGCACAGCCGCTGCGGTTCCTGGATTTCCTCATCCGCAGCCCCGTCCGCTCGGTGCTGCTATACGGCGGGGGCGTATCGGTCACCGTGCCCGCGCCTGAACGTTATGCCGTTCACAAGCTGATCGTGGCGACACGCCGAAAAGATCGCGAGAAGATCGCCAAGGACATCGGGCAATCTGCTTTTCTGATCGAGGCATTGGCGACGTTCCATGCATTGGAACTGACGGACGCCTGGATCGAAGCCTGGCAACGGGGACCGAAATGGCAGGAGGCGCTCACGCGCGGAAAAACGATGCTGGCGCCCGAGAACGCGGCCATTCTCAGGGATGTCGTAGCGAAAGCCGCCCCCCACCTCGACGCCAGTCCAGCGGCCATCGGATTCGCGTAAGGGCAGCGCCTCGCGAAACAGGCTTGGATATCCGCCGTTCAGCGCTTACCGAACTTCGATTTGCACCTTGTTCGCATAAAACGCGCCATGATCCTTGATCGCGACGGTCTCGTCATAGGGCGCCTCATAGGCCCACATGGCGTTCCTGCCGGTTTCGCCGATCGGCTCGACGCTCCAGTAGCTGGCGTCGCCCTTGTAGGGGCAATGCGTCGAATGCTCGGCCTTCGAGAGTTTTTCGAAGTCGATATCGGCGAAGGGAATGTAGATGACGGAGGGGTATGGCGTCTCGGTCAGCACCTTGGCATGCGACGATCGCGCGATCTCGACGCCGCCGGCCTTGATGGTGACCACGCCTTGATGCGGCTCGATGGTGATGATTTTCGACGGGTTCTGCGCGAAGCCGGGGGCGGGGTTGGGGGCTTTCATCTGGCAACCTTTGCTGTCGGGCTAAAGACGCCGGCCTGATGGTCGGGGCGACTGATGTGGGTTCTTGCGTCGACCGCCGCAAGCCCGGGCATCCCAGCAGGTTGTCCAAACCGTCACCGGCTGAACGAGGCCGATTGGGTGCGATCGGCTTTATCGCCCGGGTTCAGCCGATATCCCTGCGCCTGTCCATGTCCTCGAACGGAAGATCGAAGTCCGGCCCTTGATACTGGCTATTGCCGGAGCGCTGCCGCGCCACCGCCGCCCATTGGTAATAAAAGAAGAAACGCCCGGCCAGGCCGAGAGGCAGAGCTATCATGCCGGCATAGACCTGCCAGGGCAACTCTCCCCGGCCGAACAGCAGGAAGCCAGCGGCCAGCGCATAGAGAATTCCTGCAATGCCGATGCCGATCCATTTCACAGCTTTCAGCATTTCCTGGGCGTATCCCAATGAATGGCGGGCGAAGAAGACATCATCCTATCGACAGCGGCAAGTTTCAACCGGTCGCTAAAAAACGCTATGCCGCCGTCGCGAACGCTTCCGCCAGACCGGCATAGGACGCGGCGATGCCGGCAACGGGGCTCTTGCTGTTCGCCGCCTGCTCGACCCGAAGCTGGCCGCCTGCGACCGGCAGCGAAAGGATGAGGAAGTGGCGGGTCGCCCCGTCTCCGACCGAGGCGGCGGCGACGTGCTGGTCGTCTCCCGCCTCGTCGATCCGCATCCTGAACAGCATGGTGCCGTCGACGCCGTCGAGCGCCGCCGATACGAGTTGCTCGAAGCGCTCCTCGCTGACGGCTGCGGCATCTTCCGAAGCCGCCGGGGTCTCCTCGCTGATCGATTTGTCGAGTTTCTCGACGATTTTCTGCGCGTCCATGACAAACCTCGCGCTTGTCGACCAATACTGCCGCCCGCCGCCATGCTTGGCGCGGACATTGGCCGGAATGTGACGTTCCCGCCTGACGGCGGGTCATGCGGGCCATTGGTACGAGGTTCGTCGCGGGCTCTGGACATCGCGGCGGCTTCGACCCAAAACTCATGGCCAAGAAAAGTTGGGAGGAACCTGATGCTCGGTCTCATGCAGCCTTGGCCGCTGCTCTGCCACAAGATCCTCGACCATGCCGCAAGCCAGCACGGGGGCCGCGAGATCGTGTCGCGCTCGGTCGAGGGGCCGATCGTGCGCACCACCTATACGGAACTGCGGGCCCGCGCGCTGAAGGTCGCGCAGCGGCTGGAGCGCGACGGCTACGGCCTCGGCGACCGGATCGCCACGCTGGCCTGGAACAGCGCCCGGCACATGGAAGTCTGGTACGGCATCATGGGCATCGGCGCCGTCTATCACACGCTCAATCCTCGGCTGTTTCCCGACCAGATCGTCTGGATCATGAACCATGCGGAAGACCGGCTGCTGTTCGTCGACCTGACATTCCTGCCGATCGTCGAGAAACACTGCCCCGGCGTGAAATCGGTGCAGAAGGTGGTCGTGCTGACGGATGCCGCGCACATGCCGCAGACCTCGCTGCCGAACGCCGTCGCCTATGAGGAGTGGCTGGCCGAGGCGGACGGCGATTTCCGCTGGAAGAGTTTTGACGAAAACACCGCCGCCGGCATGTGCTATACCTCCGGCACGACAGGCAATCCCAAGGGCGTCGTCTACAGCCACCGGTCGAACGTGTTGCACGGCATGATCGCCTCGATGCCGGACGCCATGGGCATCTCCACCCGCGACACCATGATGCCGGTGGTGCCGATGTTCCACGCCAACGCCTGGGGTCTGGCACAGGCCGGGCCGATGGTGGGCACAAAGATCGTCATGCCCGGCGGCAAGATGGACGGCGCCTCGATCTACGAACTGCTAGACACCGAGCAGGTCACCTTCACGGCGGCGGTGCCGACGGTTTGGCTGATGCTGCTCCAATATCTGGAGGATACGGGCAAGAAGCTGCCCTATCTCAAGAAGGTGGTGATCGGCGGCTCGGCCTGCCCGCTGGCGATCACCGAGAAATTCCAGCGCAACTACGATGTCGAAGTCATCCACGCCTGGGGCATGACCGAGATGTCGCCGTTGGGCACGCTGTGCACGATGAAGCCGGAATATGACGGCCTCGAAGGCGACGAGCGCCTCGCCATCCAGCAGAAGCAGGGACACGCGCCCTTCGGCGTCGAGATGAAGGTCACCGACGACGAGGACCGCGAGCACCCGTGGGACGGCAAGACGTTCGGCCGGCTCAAGGTGCGCGGGCCTGCGGTCGCGGGCGCGTATTATGGCGGGGCGGCCGAGGAGCAGTTCGACGACAATGGCTGGTTCGACACGGGCGATGTCGCCCATATCGACCCGAATGGCTACATGCAGATCACCGACCGCGCCAAGGACGTGATCAAGTCCGGCGGCGAATGGATTTCCAGCATCGACCTCGAAAACCTCGCGGTCGGGCATCCCGATGTCGCCGAGGCTGCGGTGATTGGCATCCGCCATTCCAAATGGGACGAGCGGCCTTTGCTGGTTGTCGTGCGCAAGCCGGGCAGAGAGCCGGAGAAAGCCGACATCCTCTCCTTCATGCAGGGCAAGATCGCCAAATGGTGGATGCCGGACGACGTCGCCTTCGTCAGCGAGATCCCGCACACGGCGAGCGGAAAAATCCAGAAGATGACGCTGCGCGAGCAATTCAAGGATTACCGCCTGCCGACCGAGGCATAGCCGGAGGCGCGGTCGGGGAGGAACAGGCTCGTCCGGGTCAGCCCGGGCGGAATTCGCCGGTGAGCGCGGCGGGGCCGTCGGTCGAGATCGCGCCGCGTGCGACAAGATCCTCGAGATGCGCCAGCACCGACATCCCGGCCGCGCCGAACAGGCGCGGGTCGGTGTCGCGGTAGATCGCCGCGACGATCTCGGGGATCAGGCGGTCGCCCTGCACGATGCGTTCGAGGATGGCGCGCTCCCGCATCTTGCGGTGTGTCCTCAGCCCGCGCACGAAGGCTGCCGGGTTCTCGACCGGCCCGCCATGGCCCGGAAGATAACGGCTGTCGTCGCGCTCAAGCAGCCGGTCGAGCGAATTCATGTAGTCGGGCATCGAGCCATCCGGCGGCGCGACGATGGTGGTCGACCAGCCCATGACGTGGTCGCCGGAAAACAGAATGCCGGTGCCTTCCAGCGCAAAGGCCGCGTGGTTGGCGGCATGGCCGGGCGTCAGCACCGTGCGCAGCGCCCAGTCGTCGCCCTCCACCACCTCCTGGTCGGAAAGCGCATGGTCGGGGTGGAAGTCGACATCGTTGCTGGCGTCGAGCCGGTAGTCCTCACCGTCATGCACGTCGCGCGCCGGCCGGTGCGGCCCTTCGGCCACCATCGTCGCGCCGGTCGCCTCGGCCAGCGGCCGCGCCAGCGGCGAGTGGTCGCGATGCGTGTGGGTGACGAAGATGTGGCTGACCGGGCGTCCGCCGATCGCCCTGAGCAGTGCCGCCAGTTGCGAATCGTCGGCCGGGCCGGGGTCGATCACCGCCAGGCTGCGTTTGCCGATTATGTAGCTGTTGGTGCCGTGGAAGGTGAACGGGCTGGCGTTCGGCGCGGTCACGCGCACAATGTTTTCAGCGACTTCGACCGCCTCGCCGTGCCTGGGGTCGAACCGCATATCGAATTCCAACGCCATCGGACTGCATTCCGTCGTTGCGGGGCGCTGCCCCGAAGAACGGTTTGCCGCTTAACACGGAAGCCAACGTACCGGAAGCGACCGCCGGCTCGCCGGCAGTGATTTCGAAGATAGCCATGGCAACTGCGATCGCCGTTCGCCAGCTCGTTTCGCTGGCACTACCCGGGGGACCGCGTCCAGAGCCAGCGCCCGCCTCGCGCGCCCTCTGGTCTCAGGCGCGCTCACGCCCCTCGACATCGAGATGGTATGGCTTGACCAGTTCGTCGGCCGGAAGCTTCCAAGCGCGGGAAATTGCAAACACCTGCGCGACATTGAGCGCGCGCTTTCGGTTCATGATCTCCGACGCTCTCGATCGCGATCCGATGATTTCGGCCAACGCAGCCTGCTTCTTGCCGGTTCGCTCGATGTAGTCGGCTATCAGCGAGATCGGATCGGGAGCCTCGATCGGATAGTGCCTGTCCTCGTACGCCTCGATAAGATCGGTGAGCAGCACGAAACGGTCCGCGTCGGCAGTGCCCACGGCAGGTTCCTTCTCGAAATATTTCGTCACCTCGGCGATCGCCCAGTCGTAATCGTCCTCGCTGCGGATAGGGCGCACGTTCTCCATCATATTGTCTCCGGGTCTAACCTGTCGTACTCGGCATGCGTGCCGACGAACTTGATGAGCAGGCTCTTGTAGGTGTAGCTCACATGCGTGATCAGCCGGTAATTGTTGCCGCCGATGTTGAAGATGACCCGGTTGTCGCCGACGAAATCGACGGAATTGAAATCGTTGCGGACGTCCTGCGGAGACTTCCATTCCGCTGCTTTTGCGGCAACGAACCAATTCGACAAAGGAGCTTCGGCTTTCGGGTGCTTTTCCCAGAAATCTGTCAGCGTTCTGCGGCTCACGACCTGCATGACGACTGTATAGCGCGTTCCCATATGTGGAACAATAGAAAGGTTCCAATTTCTGGAACTTTTGCTGTCGCTCTCCCCTAGGCAATGCAATTGTTCAAGGCTCGGGAAGAGAGGAGCGCGACAATGACGAAAAACATCACCCAAAAGGCCGTCCTCGTCGTGGGCGCCGGCCCCGTGGGCCTCTCCATGGCCGCCGAACTCGCCCGGCATGGCGTCCGCTGCCGGCTGATCGATCGTGCGCCCGGCCCGCTTCCCTATTGCCGGGCCGTCGGCGTCACACCGCGCACGCTCGAAGTCTGGGAGGACATAGGCATCGCGCGAAAGATGATCGAGCGGGGGTTGTGGCTGTCCGGCCTGCGCTCGGTCATTGCCGATCAGCCCGCGCAGGACATGCTGGCGCCGCCGCTCGGACTGCCGTTCGCGCAACTCGGCTTGCCGCAGTATGAGACCGAGCGGGTGCTTGCCGAGCATCTTCAAGCTTTTGGCGTGGAAATCGAGCGCGCTTGCGAACTTTCCAGGCTCGAACAGGATGACGACGGTGCCGCCGTCACGATCCGAAAGGGCGATGGATCGTCGGAAGACACGCGGTTCGATTTTGTCGTCGGCTGCGACGGAGCCCACAGCACGGTCCGCAAGGCCCTGGGCATCGGCTTCGAGGGCGAAGCCTATCCGTGGCCGTTCATGCTGGGCGACGTGCACATCGGCTGGGACCTGTCTTATGGCATGGCGTTCCGGGCTGTGCGCCCGGTCGAGGGCGGTCCGCCGGACATGTTCATCGCGATCCCGCTTCCCGAACCGGGACGGTATCGGGTCTCGATGCTGGCGCCGCCCGCCCTCGTTCCCTCCGGCGGCACGGAACACGGTATCCAGGCCGAGATGAAGGGGCCGTCGTTGGCCGACCTGCAGGCCATCGCCGACGACCTCGTTCCCGGCAAGCCGCGCCTCTCCGACCTGCGCTGGTCGTCGGTCTTCCGCATCAGCATGCGGCTGGCGTCGCACTATCGGACTGGCCGCGTCTTCATCGCAGGCGATGCCGCCCACATTCATCCGCCGACCGGAGGGCAGGGGATGAACACCGGCATCCAGGACGCCTACAATCTCGCCTGGAAGCTGGCCCTGGTCATCCGGGGCGCTGCCCGGACCGAACTGCTCGACAGCTACGAGGCTGAGCGCCGCCCCGTCGGCGCCGACGTCGTCGAGCGCACCAAGGCGGCGAGCGAGAATTACGGCCGCGAGCGCGGCAAGGCGCCGGACCGCCTCGCCGACACGCAGATTCTCGTCTCCTATCGCGGCACGCGCTACGTCGGTGACGAGCAATCCGTAGCGATGACTGGTCCGGTCGCTGGAGACCACGCACCCGATGTACAGGGATTGAGCCAGAACGGCCTTGGCTTCCCGCTGCGGCTCTTCGACATCCTGCAAGGGACCGGGCACGTCCTGCTGATCCAGTTGGCTGATTCGGATACGGCCGACGAACTGGACGATGCCGTCTCGTTTGCGCGAGGATTGCAGCAGCGATGGCCAACGTTCGTTCGGATCGCCGCGATTAGTCGGACCCCGCGCGCCGAGATGCCTTTCCTAACGGCCCTTGTCGACGGCGAGGGCCATTTCGCGGAAGCCTACGGACACGACGCCCGCGCCGTCCTGGTTCGTCCGGATGGCTATATAGGCTGGCGTGGGCCTTCCTGGCGCTCGCCGGGGCTTGCTGCCTATTTTGAGCGGGTTTTATCAATGCCCGGATGAAAAGGAATACGCGGCTGTGCGGTGTGACGACAGTCACCGGAACACCTCCCGCAGATCATCCTCGGCCGTTCCCGGCTCGAACAGTCTGCTGACCGGAGACCAGTACGCGGCTGCGAGCGTGGCCCCGGTGAGAGCGGAAGACAGATCGTAAAGTGTTCTGGCGATCGGGTCGGTATATTGAACGTCGCCGAATGCGGACCAAATGACCGAAACTGCCGTGAACCAAAGAGCCACCGGCCTCGACCATCGCGCGAAAAGGCACAGCCCAATCGACGACGCCACGAAGGTGACGAGGAACACGAGAAAAATCGCGAGTTGGACGCCTACCCATGGTGTAAGTGGCCCGTCATACGGCGCAGGCGGTGATCGCGCAATATCGAAGCCGAGGCCGATGAAGGGAGTGACCAGATTGGCCACAGCCAGTCGCTTGAACAGCGAAGGCGTCATGGCGATCATCAATATTCCACCCTCGCTGTTGCGCGCAACATTACGGAATTTGCAGGGTGAAAAGCTGCCTGTCTATCCTCCGGATACATCTCGCCAGCACGGTCGGTGTCGCGCGCCCTCGCTCCGCTTTCGCTGAACGCTTTTTCCAACTCTCCAACGTCGCCGCTGCAATGGCGAAAATACATTCCAAGCTTTCAAGCCTGGCCGAAACGTCTGCCCGCGATACGCACACAATTTGGTAGCGATCTCCTTGAGAGAACCGCGCTTTCTGCGAAACTCCGCAAAATCCGGATTCTTAGGACAGGTCGCGATGCGGGGCGCGGCTTTCCGCCTCGCAATTGGACCACCATGCTGGCAAAACTCTCCCATCTCGACCGGCTCGAAGCCGAGTCGATCCATATCTTTCGCGAGGTCGCCGCGACCTTCGCCAAGCCGGTGATGCTTTATTCCGTGGGCAAGGATTCGTCCGTGCTCATGCATCTGGCGATGAAGGCGTTCTATCCGGCAAAGCCGCCGTTCCCGTTCCTGCATGTCGATACGACGTGGAAGTTCCGCGAGATGATCGCCTTTCGCGACGAGATGGCGCGAAAGCTCGGCTTCGACCTTCTGGTCCACATCAACCAGGACGGCGTGCGCGACGGCATCGGCCCGTTCACCCACGGCTCGAACACGCACACCCACATCATGAAGACGGTGGCGCTGCGCCAGGCGCTCGACAAATACGGTTTCGACGCGGCCTTCGGCGGCGCGCGCCGCGACGAGGAGAAGAGCCGCGCCAAGGAGCGCATCTTCTCCTTCCGCAACGCGCAGCATGTCTGGGACCCGAAGAACCAGCGCCCGGAAATGTGGAGCATCTACAACACCCGCGTCGCCCCGGGCGAGTCGATCCGCGTCTTCCCGCTGTCCAACTGGACCGAGGCCGACATTTGGCAATACATCCAGCGCGAGTCGATCCCCATCGTGCCGCTGTATTTCGCCAAGGAGCGTCCCGTCGTCGAGCGCGACGGCATGCTTATTTTGAAGGACGACGACCGCATGGAACTGCGTCCGGGCGAGGTCGTCGAGAACCGCTTGGTGCGTTTCCGCACGCTCGGCTGCTACCCGCTGACGGGCGCCGTCGAGTCGGATGCCGCCGACCTCGACAGCATCGTCGGCGAGACGCTGGCCGCCGCCACTTCGGAGCGCCAGGGCCGCGCCATCGACCGCGACGAGGCGGGCTCGATGGAAAAGAAGAAGCGTGAAGGGTATTTCTGACAAATGCGCCACCTTAACGCAGAGGCGCTGGTCGGCATGGCCGTCGAGCCGATCGTGCAGCCCTTGATCAAGGACCAGAAGTCGCTGCTCCGCTTCCTGACCTGCGGCTCCGTCGACGACGGCAAGTCGACGCTGATCGGTCGGCTGCTTTCCGACACGCGCCAGATCTTTGAAGACCAGCTTGCCGCGTTGGAACGCGACTCGCGCCGCCACGGCACCACCGGCGAGGATGTCGATTTCGCGCTGCTGGTCGACGGGCTGGAGGCCGAGCGCGAGCAGGGCATCACCATCGATGTCGCCTACCGCTTCTTCTCGACGCCCAAGCGCAAATTCATCGTCGCCGACACGCCCGGCCACGAGCAGTACACCCGCAATATGGCGACCGGCGCCTCGACCTCGGATCTGGCCATCGTGCTGATCGACGCCCGCCAGGGCGTGCTGAAGCAGACCCGCCGGCATTCCATCATCGCCTCGCTGCTCGGCATCCGCCACCTCGTGTTGGCGATCAACAAGATCGATCTCGTCGGCTTCGACCAGAAGGTGTTTGACAGCATCATCGCCGATTATGCGGTCTTCGCCCGAGGACTGGGTTTCTTGAGCGTGACCCCGGTACCGATCTCGGCGCGTTATGGCGACAACGTCTCGGCGCGCTCCGAAAACACGCCATGGTATTCCGGTCCGACGCTGCTGGAGCATCTTGAAACCGTCGATGTCGACGGTTCGCCGGAAGAGCGGCCGTTCCGCTTTCCCGTGCAATATGTGAACCGCCCGAACCTCGATTTCCGCGGCTTTGCCGGCACAGTCGCGTCCGGCTCCATTGCTGCCGGCGACGAGGTCGTTGTGGCCAAGTCCGGCCAGAAGTCGCGGGTTCGCCGCATCGTCACCGCAGACGGCGACCTGAAGCGCGCCGTCGAGGGGCAGGCGGTCACGCTGCTGCTCGAGGACGAGGTCGAGGTGTCGCGCGGCAACATCCTGGTGACGCCGGCGTCGCGTCCGGACGTGGCCGACCAGTTCGCGGCCACGCTGGTCTGGTTCGACGAGCAGGCGCTCCTGCCCGGCCGCTCCTACATCGTGCGCACCGCCACCGACCAGGCGAGCGGCACGATCACCGAGCTCAAGCATAGGCTGGACATCAACAGCCTGGCGCATCAGCCGGCGAAGTCGCTGGCCATGAACGAGGTCGGCGAGGTCAAGATCGCGCTGCAGGCGCCGATCGCCTTCGACAGCTTTGCCACCAACCGCACAACCGGCGCCTTCATCCTGATCGACCGCATGACCAATGCGACCGCCGGCGCCGGCATGATCCTGCATCCGCTACGTCGGGCCGACAACATCCACTGGCAGTCGCTGGACGTAACCCAGAAGTCGCGCGCCGCGGCCAAGAACCAGAAGCCCGCCGCGCTCTGGCTGACCGGCCTGTCGGGGTCCGGCAAGTCGACCGTCGCCAACCTGCTCGAAAAGAAGCTGCACGCCGCCGGCCGCCACACTTACATCCTCGACGGCGACAATGTCCGCCACGGGCTGAACCGCGACCTCGGCTTCACCGAGGCCGACCGCGTCGAAAACATCCGCCGCGTCGCCGAAGTGGCGAGGCTGATGGTCGACGCCGGGCTGGTGGTCATCGTCTCCTTCATCTCACCCTTCCGCGCCGAGCGCGACATGGCGCGAAACCTGTTCGGGGAAGGGGAGTTCGTCGAGGTGTTCGTCGACACGCCACTGGAGGAATGCGCGCGGCGAGACCCGAAGGGGCTCTACGCAAAAGCCTTGGCAGGCGAGATCAAGAATTTCACCGGCATCGATTCGCCTTACGAAGCGCCGGCCAAACCGGACCTGCATCTGAAGACGCTCGGCCGCGCCCCGGAAGACATGGTCGAGGAGATCGAGCGCTGGCTCGACCGTCGCGACGAAGCCGACACGCAGTTCGACGACGGAGGCGGCATCTGAAGCATCCTTCGGGCCGCTGCCGGATATCCTGCATCGTGTGAACTTCGTCGCGCCGAAATGCCGGTGGCGTGGGTCCAAAATGCTGAAAAGACAGCGCGCAGGCCCGAAAAAGGCGTCAAAGTGAAGCCCGACTCGCTATTTGCGCGGGTCATTCACGGCAAGGTGCTGGAAATATTCGATATTCCGGACTTCATGCGAAGCCAGCGGACGTTTTTCGAAGCTTTCTGCAGAAGGCGCTTTCGCTGTCGCCACCGCAAATTCTAAACAAAAATGCCAGCTTTCTCAGCGGTTTAAATCATCTCACGGCGCCACGGTGGATTAGCGCCTGCGCGTGAAACCGTGATCGCCGCCGCCTTGCCGCTGAAGGCGAGCACCGATCGTATCTGCTCTTCGCTCAGCGCCGCGATTGCTCCCTTGGTCAGCAGTCCCTGGTCACGCAGCGAGGCCAGAATGCCCGCATTCACGGTGTCGCCGGCGCCGACAGTGTCGACCACAGTGACCCGTTCCGCTGGCACCGAAACCTTGCAACGCTTTGAAAATGCTATCAATCCATCGCCGCCACGGGTCACCACCATGAGCTTCGGCCCGAGATCCAGCCAGCGTGCGGCGATCTCCTCGGTCGTGCCTTCCTCGCCGAACCAGTCGAGGTCCTCGTCGGAAAGCTTAACGATATCAGCCATTTCGAGCATGCGTTTCATGCGGGCCAAGTGCGAAGGCTTGTCCGTGATGAAGTTCTTTCGGATGTTCGGGTCGAACATCATGATTCTCTTGTCTTTTTCCCGGCGCATCAGCGCCTCGTAGGTCGAGCCGCAAGGCTCCGGGATCAGGCTGATGCAGGAAAAATGCATGGCCTCCACATCGTCCCCGATCGCCGGCAGATCGGTTTCGAACAGCATGCGCCCGGCCGTATTCTCGTCGTAAAACAAGTAGTTGGCATGACCATCCTGAAGCCGCACGAAAGCCAGCGTGGTCGGGCGATTGGAGAATTTGACATAGTCGAGCCCGACATTGCTGGCGCTCAGAGCCTCCTTGAGAAGGCCGCCGAAAAAGTCGGTTGAAATGCCGGTGAAAAAGCCGGCCGGAATGTCCAATCTGCCGAGCGCCACCGCCGTATTGAACACCGCGCCGCCGACATAAGGAGCGAAAACGGGCTCGCCGCCGCGGCTCTCGCGGGGCAACATGTCGATCAGCGCTTCGCCGCAGCAGACGATCATGTTCGGTTCGCTCCCTCGGGAATCATTGCGTTTTTCCGGCTTGCCCAGCCGCCATACAACCGCGCCCGGCCTGCCGCAACGGCCATGGTCATAGCCGGCGCTTCAAGGCGTCAGGCCTCCTTGGACGGCGTCGAGCCGCCCAGCAGGAACCGCTCCGACAGCGGCAGGCTGGCGCCGCCCAGCGCGCGCGCATGGATGCCGACGGTCCCTTCGCGCACCTGCGGAACGGCCAGCCCCTCGACGTCGATCTTGCGCAGCGCCTCCGCAACCATCGCAACCAGCCGCGCGCGGATCGAGGACGGCATCCAGCCGTCGATCACCGCCGCCTCGAAGTCGATGACGGCGGAAGCCGAGACGATCGCATAGGCGAGTGCATTGCCGGCACGGTCGATCCAGTGGTCGAGTTCGGGGCCGACCTCACCCCAGTCCTGCGGGGATGTCCACAGATAGGTTGCATCAAACCCTTGTTGTTTAAGCGCTTTTTCGAGAATCGCGATAGACGCGACATCAATCAGTTGCGCCGGCCGGCCGTCCATCCCCGGAACCGGCATGGAGCCAAGCGCGCCGGCATTGCCGGTCGGTCCGCCATAGAGCCTGCCGTTCAGTACCACGCCGCCGCCGGCGAACGCGCCGATGTAGAAGTAGACGAAATCCCGCAGATTGCCGCTGCGGCCGAAGACGAGTTCGGCCCCGCAGGCTGACGTCGCGTCGTTCTGCAAATAGACCGGAAAGCCGAATTCGGCCTGCAACTCGGTGCGGATATCGAGGCTCCGCCACTGGTCCATGGCACCGCGCGGCGCGCCGACCGCATCTGCCCAGTTCCAAAGTTCGAAAGGCATCGCTATGCCCAGCCCGGCGATGCGCCGGTCCTGCTCGGGCGAAAGTGTGGCCCGCAGCGAACGGATGCCGTCGCGCACGAAGGCCATGGTCGCGTCGGGGGCAGGGTAGAGGTACGAACTGTGCAGCATGCCGCGCACCGTGCCGACGAAGTCGATCAGCACCAGTTCGGCGCTCCTGCGCCCGATCTTGAGGCCGAGGAAGAAGGCGCCTTCCGGGTCGAGCGACATCGGCACCGAAGGCTGGCCGATCTTGCCGCGGATAGGCTCCTCGCGCAGCAGCAACCCGTCCTGCTCAAGCTCGCGCATGATAACGGAAACCGTCTGCGCCGAAAGCTTGGTCATGCGGGCGATATCGGACTTGGCGAGGCTGCCATGCTGGCGCAGCAGCGAGAACACGAGGCGCTCGTTGTGCGCACGCATGCCGCTCTGATTGGTGCCCAATTGGAATCGGCTGTCGCCGAATTCCTGGGAGCCGAGCTTTTGGCCGCCGGTCTCCAAAGTTCCTCCTCCCGCAGCATATGAAAATACCCGGCCAGAATGACTTCGAGGCGAGGTGGTGTCAATAATAAATAAGAGTGATTTAATTATTGACAAAGGCGTTTGGATGCTGTTTTTTGAAGGAGGATACTCGCGGCGAAAACGCGGTCGCGGTGTTCGTTCGATGCCCCGTGAGGGCGTCCTGTCTATTCCATTGGGAGGATAATCGTGACCAAGATTGCGTTCTTGAAGAGCACCGTGTTTGCTGCAGCCACAACCGGCCTGATGGTCCTCGCTTCGTCCGCTTCGGCGGCGGACGTCAGCGCCTGCCTGATCACCAAGACCGACACCAATCCGTTCTTCGTCAAGATGAAGGAAGGCGCCACCGCCAAGGCAAAGGAACTCGGCGTCGAACTGAAGGCCTATGCCGGCAAGATCGACGGCGACAATGAAAGCCAGGTAGCGGCCATCGAGTCCTGCATTGCCGATGGTGCCAAGGGCATCCTGCTCGTCCCGTCTGACTCCAAGGCCATCGTTGACTCGGTTAAGAAGGCGCGCGACGCGGGCATACTCGTCATCGCGCTCGACACCCCGCTCGACCCGATCGATGCTGCGGACTCGACCTTCGCGACGGATAACTTCAAGGCCGGTGAACTGATCGGCGCCTGGGCGAAGGCGACGCTTGGCGAGAAGGCGGCCGATGCGAAGATCGCCTATATGGATCTGAATCCCAGCCAGCCGACTGTCGACGTGCTTCGCGACCAGGGCTTCATGACGGGCTTCGGGATCGATACCAAGGACGTGAACAAGATCGGCGACGAGGACGATCCCCGCAACGTTTGCCACGACGTGACCAATGGAAACGAGGAAGGCGGCCGCAAGGCGATGGAAAACTGCCTGACCAAGGATCCAGGTATCAATGTCGTCTACACGATCAACGAGCCGGCCGCCGCTGGTGCCTACGAGGCGCTGAAGGCCGTTGGCATGGAGTCTTCAGTTTTGATCGTCTCCGTCGATGGCGGCTGCCCTGGCGTCAAGAATGTCGCCGAGGGCGTTATCGGCGCGACCTCGCAGCAGTACCCCCTTCTGATGGCGGCGATGGGCATCGAGGCAATCAAGAAGTTTGCCGACTCTGGAGAGAAGCCCGCCAACACCGAAGGCAAGGCGTTCTTCGATACGGGCGCAACGCTCGTTACCGACAAGCCCGCTTCGGGTGTCGAATCTGTCGATACCAAGAAGGGCCTGGAACTCTGCTGGGGTTAAGATCACTCAAAGATAGTTGCTGACAAGTTGGAGGAGCGGCCCATAGGCTGCCCTCCAACAAACGAGAGACGCATAGAAGCGTCCCGCAACGGAGGAGCCGTCCATGTCGACCGCACAGGAATTCGAGAAGGTTCTCGACAAAAGCGACACCACGGTCGCCTCCTTCGAGAAACAGCGAACGCCAGTCGAGCGGGCCCAGCATTTCCTGCACGCCAATCCAGCGGCGGTGCCGCTGATTGTTCTCGTGCTGTCGGTGTTCCTCTTCGGCGCTGTTCTGGGTTCCAAGTTCTTCGTGGCGCTGCCGCTTATTCTGCAGCAGGTCGCCATATCCGCAATCATCGGCGCCGCGCAGACGCTTGTTATCCTCACAGCCGGCATCGACCTTTCCGTGGGCGCCATCATGGTGCTTTCCTCGGTGGTCATGGGACAGTTTACGTTCCGTTACGGCATTCCCGCGCCCCTCTCCATTCTATTCGGCTTTGCCTGCGGTGCGGCGTGTGGTTGGCTGAACGGGTTTCTCATTGCCCATATGAAACTGCCGCCATTCATTGTAACGCTGGGTACCTGGCAGGTTATCCTTGCGACCAACTTCCTGTATTCTGCCAATGAGACGATCCGAAGCCAGGACATCGCGCAGACCGCGCCGATCCTGCAACTCATCTCCGGCAACAGGATCATCGTCGTCATGTTCCTGCTGGTAGGGTTGCTCTGGTACGTGCTCAATCATACTGCGTGGGGGCGCTACCTCTACGCCATCGGCGACGATCCGGACGCCGCTGAATTGTCCGGCGTGCGAACGAAACGAATGCTGGTGCAGGTCTACATGCTGTCCGGCTTGATCTGCGCATTGGCCGGATGGGTGCTTATCGGCCGCTTGGGATCGGTCTCGCCGACGTCGGGCCAGTTCGCCAACATCGAATCCATCACCGCTGTTGTGATCGGCGGCATATCGCTTTTCGGCGGACGTGGCTCGATCCTCGGCATGATCTTCGGAGCGTTGATCGTCGGCGTGTTCCAACTCGGCCTGCGCATGATCGGCACCGACCCGCAATGGACCTATTTCCTGATCGGCGTCCTCATCATCGCCGCGGTTGCCATCGATCAATGGATCAGAAAGGTTTCAGGCTAATGGAACGCGAACCTCTTCTCACCGCTCGTGGCCTGGTGAAGCGCTATGGCCGCGTCACGGCCCTGAACAACGCCGATTTCGATCTTTATCCCGGCGAAATCCTGGCGGTTATCGGCGACAACGGGGCCGGCAAGTCGTCTCTGATTAAGGCGATCTGTGGCGCTATAACACCCGACGAGGGTGAGATAAAGCTCGAGGGCAAAGTGCTTAAGTTCCGTTCGCCGATGGAGGCGCGGGACGCGGGCATAGAGACGGTTTATCAAAATCTGGCGCTATCGCCGGCCCTGTCGATTACCGACAACATGTTCCTCGGACGCGAGATACGGAAACCCGGCGCACTTGGACAGTATTTCCGGATGCTCGATCGGCCCGCAATGGCGAAGGTCGCGCGTGCCAAACTCTCCGAACTCGGCCTGATGACCATCCAGAACATCAACCAGGCAGTGGAAACGCTGTCGGGTGGTCAGCGTCAGGGCGTGGCGGTGGCGCGCGCCGCGGCCTTCGGTTCCAAGGTCATCATCATGGACGAGCCTACGGCCGCACTTGGTGTCAAGGAATCGCGCCGCGTGCTCGAGCTGATACTGGATGTGCGGCGGCGCGGCATTCCGATCGTGCTGATCTCGCACAATATGCCGCACGTCTTCGAGGTTGCCGATCGCATCCACATCCACCGTCTCGGCCGGCGGCTTATGGTGATCGACCCGAAGGAATACACGATGTCCGACGCGGTCGCCTTCATGACCGGCGCCAAGTCGCCGCCGGAAACGGTGCTTGCCGCTTAGCCAGACAGACCCTGAAACAAAAAAGCTGGACCTCCCTGCCTAATCGATTGAAGTTCCTGCGGCTTCGGTTAGCATGGGAATGGGAGGTAGCCGATCAACTGGCGCTCGGATACGAGCGGGCGCCAACCCGTGGGGTATGATGTTGAAAGCTATGGCGGCCGAAATCCCAGACCAGAGCCTTAAATCCGATCCGAAATCGCTGTCAGCGGACATTCTGAATGTCCTGCGCTACCGTGTCGGTAAGGATCCCTCCGTTGCCACCCAGCATGACTGGCTCTCCGCGGCGATCAAGGTGGTGCGCGACCGCATCATCGACCAGTGGATCGAATCCACCAAGGAGACCTACGAGCACGGCAAGAAGCGGGTCTATTACCTGTCGCTGGAATTCCTGATCGGCCGGCTGATGCGCGACGCCTTCTCCAACATCGGCCTGATGGACGACATGCGCACAGCGCTGTCGACGCTGGGCGTCGACATCGACCTGATCGCGACGCTGGAGCCCGACGCGGCGCTGGGGAATGGCGGCCTGGGGCGCCTCGCCGCCTGCTTCATGGAATCGATGGCGACGGTGGGCGTGCCCGGCCATGGCTACGGCATCCGCTACGTCAACGGCATGTTCCGCCAGGAAATCCATGATGGCTGGCAGGTGGAACTGCCGGAGACATGGCTGGACCACGGCAACCCGTGGGAGTTCGAGCGGCGTGAACGCGCCTTCGAGATCGGCTTCGGCGGTACGGTCGAATCGATCACCGACAAGGCCGGACGGCTGGAGCGCCATGTCTGGAAACCGCAGGAACGGGTGCTGGCGGTGGCCTATGATACGCCGGTGGTCGGCTGGCGCGGCACTCGCGTCAACACCTTGCGGCTGTGGTCGGGTTTCCCGGTCGATCCGATCCTGCTCGCCGCCTTCAACGCCGGCGACCATATCGGCGCGCTTTCCGAAAGCAACAAGGCGGACGCGCTGTCGCGTGTGCTCTATCCGGCGGATTCGCATCAGGCGGGGCAGGAACTGCGGCTGCGGCAGGAATATTTCTTTTCCGCCGCCTCCCTGCAGGACATCGTCCAGCGCCATCTCAGCGCCTATGGCGACTTGGCGACGCTGCCCGACAAGGCCGCGGTGCATATGAACGACACGCATCCGTCCGTGGCGGTGGCCGAACTGATGCGGCTGCTGATGGACGTCCACGGCATGGATTTCGACAAGGCCTGGGCAATCACCAAGGGTACCTTCGCCTATACCAACCACACGTTGCTGCCCGAGGCGCTGGAAAGCTGGCCGGTGCGGCTGTTCGAGCGGCTGTTGCCGCGCCACATGCAGATCATCTACGCGATCAACGCCGAGGTGCTGCTGGAGGCGCGCGCCATCGGCAGGTTCGGCGAAGAGCAGGTGCGCCGCATATCGCTGATCCAGGAGGACGGCGACCGCCGCGTGCGCATGGGCAACCTCGCTTTCGCCGGGTCGCATTCGATCAACGGCGTCTCGGCGCTGCATACGGAGTTGATGAAGGAGACGGTGTTCGCCGATCTCCACAAGCTCTATCCCGACCGCATCAACAACAAGACCAACGGCATCACGCCGCGTCGCTGGCTGTTCCAGAGCAACCAGGGCCTGACCTCGCTCATCCGCGAGGCGATTGGCGAAAAATTCCTCGACGATGTCGAACTGTTGAAGGAACTGGACAATTTTGCCGACGACGCCGCCTTCCGCGAGAAATTCGCGGCGGTGAAGCGGGCGAACAAGGAGAAGCTGGCGGCCGTCACCACCGAGCGTCTTGGCATCCGCGTCGACCCGTCGGCGCTGTTCGACATCCAGATCAAGCGCATCCACGAATACAAGCGCCAGTTGCTGAATATCGTCGAGGCTGTGGCGCTCTATGACCAGATCCGCTCGCATCCCGAGCGCGAATGGATGCCGCGCGTAAAATTCTTCGGCGGCAAGGCCGCACCCAGCTACCACAATGCCAAGCTGATCATAAAGCTCGCCAACGACGTGGCGCGCGTCATCAACCGAGACCCGGCTGTACGCGGCCTGCTCAAGGTCGTGTTCATGCCGAACTACAATGTCAGCCTGGCCGAGGTGATGATGCCGGCCGCAGACCTGTCGGAGCAGATATCGACGGCCGGCATGGAGGCTTCCGGCACAGGCAATATGAAGTTCGCGCTGAATGGCGCCTTGACGATCGGCACGCTGGACGGCGCAAATGTCGAGATCAAGGAATGCGTCGGCGACGATAATATCTTCATCTTCGGCCTGAAGGCCCACGAAGTGGCGGAGCGTCGCGCCAACGGCTACGCGCCGCGCGACGTCATCGAGAAATCGCCGGAACTGTCGCAGGCGCTGGCCGCCATATCGTCGGGCGTGTTCTGCCCGGAGGAGCCCGACCGCTACCGGGCGCTGATCGACGGTATCTTCCAGAGCGACTGGTTCATGGTCGCGGCCGATTTCGACGCCTATGCCGACACGCAGCGCGAGGTCGACGCGGTCTGGCGCAACAGTCCCGACTGGCAGCGCAAGGCAATCCACAACGTCGCCCGCGTCGGCTGGTTCTCTTCGGATCGCACGATCCGCCAATATGCCGAGGAAATATGGGGCGTTCCCTTGTAATCTGAATTCGGGAAAGCTGCCGCAAGAGCAGTTTCCGCCGAAGGGAGGAAAGTCGGACGATGAAGCAGGCGCGTCGACCTGTCGCGGCTCCGAAATCGGCGGTTTCCGCCGCCCAGCGGGACGTCGACGCCATTGTCGCCGGCCGGCACCGCGATGCCTTCGCGGTGCTTGGCCTCCAGGACATCGAAGCCGGGCTGGTGGCGCGCTGCTTCGTGCCGCATGCCGAATCCGTCACGGCTTACACTCTGCAGGGCAAGAAGATCGGCGAGCTTTCGTGCCGGCATGATACCGGCTTCTTCGAAGGCAAGCTTACCATCCGCAAGCGCCAGCCGATCAGATATCACGCCCGCAACGCTACCGGCGACTGGTGGTTGACGGACCCTTTCTCGTTCGGCCCCGTACTGGGGCCGATGGACGACTATTACATCGCCGAGGGCACGCATCTCAGGCTCTTCGACAAGCTCGGCGCGCATCTGATCGACCATGAAGGCGCGTCCGGCGTGCATTTCGCGGTCTGGGCACCGAACGCTCGCCGTGTCTCGGTCGTCGGCGACTTCAACGACTGGGACGGCCGCCGCCATCCGATGCGGTTTCGCCAGGATACAGGCATCTGGGAGATTTTCCTGCCCGACATCGGGGCAGGGCGCGCCTACAAATACGAGATCCTGGGGCCGAAGGGGCAGAGGCTGCCGCTGAAGGCTGATCCCTTCGCTTTCCATTCGGAACTTCGCCCGGCCACCGCTTCCATCACCACCGCGCCGCTCGCCCACAAATGGGGCGACGAGGCGCATAAATCATACTGGGCGCGCGCCGATGCCCGGCGCGAGGCGATGTCGATCTACGAGGTGCATGCCGGCTCGTGGCAGAGGCGCGACGACGGCACTTTCCTGTCATGGGACGAGCTTGCCGACCGGCTCATCCCCTATGTCGTGGAGACCGGCTTCACCCACATCGAGTTCCTGCCGATCACCGAGCATCCCTACGATCCATCGTGGGGGTATCAGACCACCGGCCTCTATGCTCCGACCGCACGGTTCGGCGACCCCGACGGTTTCGCGCGTTTCGTCGATGGCGCCCATCGCGCCGGCGTCGGCGTCATCCTCGACTGGGTGCCGGCGCACTTCCCGGTCGACGAGCACGGGCTTGTCTGGTTCGACGGCACCGCGCTTTACGAGCATGCCGATCCGCGCAAGGGATTCCATCCCGACTGGAACACGGCGATCTACAATTTCGGCCGCCGCGAGGTGGTGTCGTTCCTCGTCAACAATGCCATCTACTGGGCTGAAAAATTCCATCTCGACGGCCTGCGTGTCGATGCCGTCGCCTCGATGCTCTATCTCGACTACTCGCGCAAGCAGGGCGAGTGGATACCCAACGAGAAGGGCGGGCGAGAAAACCTGGAGGCGGTAAAATTCCTCCAGCAGATGAATGTCGCGGTCTACGGTACTCATCCCGGCGTGGTGACGATCGCCGAGGAATCCACATCCTGGCCGAAGGTTTCCCAACCCGTCTATGAGGGCGGCCTCGGCTTCGGCTTCAAGTGGAACATGGGTTTCATGCACGACACCCTGGAGTATTTCGCCAAGGAGCCAATTTTCAGGAAACATCATCACGACCAGATCACTTTCGGCCTGGTCTATGCCTTCAGCGAGAATTTCGTATTGCCGCTTTCCCACGACGAGGTCGTGCATGGAAAAGGCACGCTGATCTCGAAAATGTCCGGCAGCGACGACTGGCAGAAATTCGCGACGTTGCGCGCCTATTACGGGTTCATGTGGGGTTATCCCGGCAAGAAGCTGTTGTTCATGGGGCAGGAATTCGCGCAGCGCCGCGAATGGAGCGAGGAGCGCGCGCTCGACTGGTTCATGCTGGACCATGCCGCGCATCGCGGCGTGCATTCCACGGTTCGCGACCTCAACTATCTCTACCGTTCGCGGCCGGCTCTGCATGCCCGTGACTGCGAGCCCGAAGGTTTCACCTGGTTGATCGTCGACGATCGGCAGAACTCGGTGTTCGCCTGGGCGCGCAATGCGCCGGAACACGATCCGATCGTGGTCGTCTGCAATTTCACGCCCGTGCAGCGTGATTTCTACGAGGTGCCAATGCCCCGGGCGGGCAAGTGGCGCGAAATCATGAACACCGATGCGGCCGACTACGGCGGCTCGGGAAAAGGCAATGGCGGCGCCGTCGAGGCGCGCGCCGCGGAAGGGGGAGTGAAAGTGACGATGCTGCTGCCGCCGCTTTCGACGATAATGCTGGAATTCGCCGGCGAATGAGCAAGCTTGGGAGGATCTAGATGGCGGAACTCAAGAGAAACCAGCCCCTGGCGCGCGACGCCATGGCCTATGTGCTGGCCGGCGGGCGCGGCAGCCGTCTCAAGGAACTGACCGACCGGCGCGCAAAGCCGGCGGTGTATTTCGGCGGCAAGACGCGCATCATCGACTTCGCGCTGTCGAACGCGCTGAATTCCGGCATCCGCCGTCTGGCCGTCGCGACCCAATACAAGGCGCATTCGCTGATCCGCCACTTGCAGCGCGGCTGGAATTTTCTACGACCCGAACGCAACGAAAGCTTCGACATCCTGCCGGCCAGCCAGCGTGTTTCGGAGACGCAATGGTACGAGGGCACGGCTGACGCCGTGTTCCAGAACATCGACATTATCGAGGCCTATGGCCCTGAATACATGGTCATCCTTGCCGGCGACCACATCTACAAGATGGATTATGAACTGATGCTGCGTCAGCATGTCGACGCCGGCGCCGACGTGACGGTGGGCTGCCTGGAAGTGCCGCGCATGGAAGCGACCGGCTTCGGCGTGATGCATGTCGACGAAAAGGACAACATCGTCGCCTTCATCGAGAAGCCGGCCGAACCACCCGGCATTCCGGGCAATCCCGACTTCGCGCTCGCCTCGATGGGCATCTACGTCTTCAAAACGAAATTCCTGATGGACCAGTTGCGCCGCGACGCCAACGATTCCTCGTCGAGCCGCGATTTCGGCAAGGACATCATCCCCTACATCGTCGACCACGGCAAAGCCGTGGCGCATCGCTTCACAAAATCCTGCGTGCGCTCGAGCGCCGAGAACGAGGCCTACTGGCGTGATGTTGGAACGGTGGACGCCTATTGGGAGGCCAATATCGACCTGACTGACGTGACGCCGGAACTCGACCTCTACGACCGCGACTGGCCCATCTGGACTTATGCCGAGTTGAAGCCGCCGGCGAAATTCGTCCACGATGACGATGGGCGGCGTGGCATGGCGGTTTCGTCGCTGGTCTCAGGCGACTGCATCATTTCCGGCGCATCGCTGAAGCGCAGCCTGATCTTCACCGGCGCGCGTATCAATTCCTACTCGACCCTGGACGAGGTGGTGATGCTTCCGGACTGCGTCGTCGGCCGCAAGTCGCGCCTGAAGCGCGCGGTGCTCGACCATGGCGTGGTCATACCCGAGGGTCTGGTCGTCGGGGAGGATCCGGTGCTTGACGCCAAGCGGTTCCGGGTTTCGGAGAAGGGCATCTGCCTGATAACCCAGCCGATGATCGACAGGTTGAGCTGATGAAGTCGGGTGCCGGGGACAGTTTACTTTCTTTCCGCGGAAGGGCCGAAGCGCATCGAGGCTGGCGCGGGCGGAAAAAAGTAAACTGTCCCCTGCGCTTGCATGGGAGATGCTGAATGCAGGTTCTCGCCGTCACGCCGGAAATCTATCCTTTGATCAAGACTGGCGGCCTGGCCGACGTGACCGGCGCCCTGCCGATCGCATTGGGCAAGCACGGCGTGACGACGCGGACGCTGGTGCCCGGCTATCCCGTCGTCATGGCAGCCTTCAAGAAAAAGAAGCCGATCCATCAATATACCGAACTGCAGGGCGGCAAGGCGGCGATCCATGTGGCGAAAGTCGGCGAACTCGACTTGTTCGTGCTTGATGCGCCGCATCTCTTCGACCGCATCGGCGGGCCATATGGCGACGCTGGCGGCAAGGACTGGCCGGACAACTGGCGACGCTTCGCCGCGCTTAGCCAGGTCGGCGCAGACATCGCGGCCGGGGCGGTTCCCGGTTATGCACCAGACCTCGTCCACGTTCACGACTGGCAGGCAGCGCTGACGCTGGCTTACATGCGTTTCGGCAAGGCGGTCGGCGTGCCGTCCGTCATCACCGTTCACAATTTGGCCTTCCAGGGGCAATTCGGCGCCGCGATCTTCCCCGAACTCGGGCTGCCGCCGCAGGCGATGGCGCTGGACGGCGTCGAATATTATGGCGGCGTCGGCTATCTGAAGGCCGGCCTGCAATCCGCCTGGGCGATCACCACGGTGAGCCCGACCTATGCGCAGGAGATCAGGTCGCCGCAGTTCGGCATGGGTCTCGACGGGCTGATCAACAGCCGCGCCGTCGACCTGCATGGCATCGTCAACGGCATCGATCCTGAAACCTGGGACCCGGCAAGCGACCACTATCTCGTGTCGCGGTTTTCACACAAGGCGCTGAAGGCCCGCGAGCCCAACCGGCTGGCGGTGGAACAACGCTTCGGCCTCGATGCCGACAAGGCTCCGCTGGTCTGCGTCATCAGCCGGCTGACATGGCAGAAGGGCATGGACGTGTTTGCCGCCGTGATCGACCAGATCGTGTCCACCGGCGTCAAGATCGCCGTGCTCGGCTCCGGCGATTCCGGGCTGGAGGGCGCGCTGCACGCCGCTGCCGCGCGGCATCGGGGCAGGGTGGGCGTCGTCATCGGCTATGACGAGGCGCTCTCGCACATCATGCAGGGCGGCTGCGACGCGATCGTCATCCCATCGCGTTTCGAGCCTTGCGGCCTGACGCAGCTCTATGGTCTGCGCTACGGCTGCGTGCCGATGGTGGCGCGCACCGGCGGGCTGGCAGACACGATCATCGACGCCAACGAGGCCGCGGTTGCGGCCGGCGTGGCAACCGGGCTGCAATTCGCGCCGGAGAACGGCGCCGCGTTGATGCAGGCGATGCGCCGCATGGTGGACCTGCATTCCGACCGCGCTACATGGGGCACGATCCAGAAGCAGGGAATGAAAGCGGATGTCTCCTGGCATAGGAGCGCCGCCAAATACGCTGAACTCTACAAATCACTGATCGCAAGGAAAGCGGCCTGAGGCATGACGCGAACCGTCGAAACCACCCCCTATGCCGACCAGAAACCCGGAACCTCCGGCTTACGCAAGAAAGTGCCGGTCTTCCAGCAAAAGAACTATGCGGAGAACTTCATCCAGTCGGTGTTCGACGCGCTGGAGGGTTTCGCCGGCAAGACGCTGGTGATCGGCGGCGACGGCCGGTTCTATAACCGCGAGGTGATCCAGAAGGCGATTGCCATGGCCGCCGCCAATGGATTTGGCAAGGTGATCGTCGGTCAGGGCGGCATCCTGTCGACACCGGCTGCGTCCAACGTCATCCGCAAATACAAGGCGTTCGGCGGGCTTATCCTGTCGGCCAGCCATAATCCCGGCGGGCCGCATGAGGACTTCGGCATCAAATACAATATCGGCAACGGCGGACCGGCGCCGGAAAAGATCACCGATGCGATCTTCGCGCGGACGCGGGCGATCTCAAGCTACAAGATCGCCGATATCGGCGCGGTCGACATTGATACGGTGAAGACTTTCGATGTCGCCGGCATGACCGTAGACGTCATCGATCCGGTCAAGGACTATGCCGAACTGATGGAGACGCTGTTCGATTTCGACGCGATTCGCGTCATGTTCAAGGGCGGCTTCCGCATGCGCTTCGACGCCATGCATGCCGTGACCGGTCCTTACGCTAAGGAAATCCTGGAGAATCGATTGGGCGCGGCGAACGGCACGGCGCGAAACTTCAAGCCTCTGGAGGATTTCGGCGGGCATCATCCAGACCCGAACCTCGTTCATGCAAAACATCTCTACGACGAGATGATGGGACCGAACGCGCCTGACTTTGGTGCCGCCTCGGACGGCGACGGCGACCGCAACCTGATCATCGCCAAGGGCATGTTCATTCCGCCGTCGGACTCGCTGGCGATGCTCGCGGCCAACGCGCATCTGGCGCCTGGCTATAAGGCGGGGCCGAAAGGCATCGCCCGCTCGATGCCGACGAGCGGCGCGGCGGACCGGGTCGCGGCAAAGCTCGGCGTCGGCATGTACGAGACGCCGACCGGCTGGAAATTCTTCGGCAATCTGCTCGACGCCGGCATGGCGACGATCTGCGGCGAGGAAAGCGCGGGCACCGGCTCCGACCATGTGCGCGAGAAGGACGGGCTGTGGGCGGTGCTGCTGTGGCTGAACATCCTCGCGGTGCGCAAGGAGAGCGCCAAGGCGATCGCCGAGCAGCATTGGACCACCTACGGCCGCAACTATTACTCGCGCCACGACTATGAGGAGGTGGATTCCAACGCCGCCAACCAGCTCGTGTTGGAACTGCGCGCAAAGCTGGATTCGCTGCCCGGAACGAAGCTGCGCGGGCTGACGGTCGAGAGAGCGGACGACTTCGCCTATCACGACCCGGTCGACGGCTCTATCAGCGAGCATCAGGGCATCCGGGTGCTGTTCGAGGGCGGCTCGCGCTTCGTCATCCGCCTGTCCGGTACCGGCACCTCCGGCGCGACACTGCGGCTCTATGTCGAGCGCTACGAGCAGTCGCGGCTTGATCTCGACACGCAGGAAGCGCTTGCCGATCTGATCGGCGCGGCTGATGATATCGCCGGAATCCGCAGCCATACCGGACGGAACAAGCCGAGCGTCATCACCTGATGAGTGACAAAATCTCCGCTCCAGCGGAGCCGAGATTTGGAGCACGTCCGACCGGAACGGGCGTTGACTTCGCCGTGTGGTCGGGCGCGGCGGAGCGTGTCTGGCTCTGCCTTTTCGATGGCGACGTCGAGACTGCCCGCATCGACATGGATGCAGGCGAAGGAGGCGTGTTCAGCACGAGCGTTGCGGGGCTTCGCGCCGGACAACGTTACGGCTTTCGCGCAGACGGCCCCTATCAGCCTGAACGCGGCCTCTGGTTCGATCCCGACAAGCTGCTGATGGACCCCTATGCGGTCGCAATCGACCGGCCCTATGCGTATGACGCGCGGCTGGCGCTGAAGCGTAGCGCGGGCGGCGACACGGCGGCGCTGATGCCAAAGGCGGTCGTCACTGTTCTGCCGGAGCCGGTGAAGGCCGAACCGCCGCTGTTCTCACCGGGCGGCTTGATCTACGAGGTCCAGGTCCGGGCCTTCACGAAACTGCATCCGGATGTGCCGGAGGAACTTCGCGGAACAATCGCCGCGCTTGCTCATCCGGCGATCATCGAGCATCTCGTCAAACTAAACGTGTCGGCAATCGAGCTGATGCCGGTAACCGCATGGATCGACGAGCGGCATCTTGGGTCGCTCGGATTGACCAATGCCTGGGGCTACAACCCCGTCTCCTTCATGGTGCTCGACCCGCGCATCGCGCCAGGTGGCATCGGCGAATTGCGGGAGACGGTGGCGGCGTTGCGGAAAGCCGGCATCGGCGTCATCCTCGATCTCGTCTTCAATCATACCGGAGAGAGCGACGAATTCGGCCCGACGCTGTCGCTGCGAGGTCTCGACAACCGCACCTACTATCGGCATGCGCCCGATGACCCCGGAAAACTGGTGAACGACACTGGCACCGGCAACACGCTCGCCTGCGACCATCCGGTGGTGCAGGAACTGGTTCTCGACACGCTGCGGCATTTCGTTCGCTACGCCGGCGTGGACGGGTTTCGCTTCGATCTCGCGCCGATCCTCGGACGCAACGATGACGGCTTCGACCCTGACGCGCCCCTGCTGAGGGCGCTGCGCGAGGACGCTATTCTCAATGACCGGGTGATGATCGCCGAGCCGTGGGACATTGGGCCGGACGGTTATCAGCTCGGCAATTTTCGGCAGCCCTTCCTCGAATGGAACGACCGGTTCCGCGATGACATCAGACGCTTCTGGCGCCGCGACCGCGGCATGGTCGGCACGCTGGCGACGCGGCTGGCCGGTTCGTCAGACGTGTTCAAAGGCGCAGCGACCCGAACCGTGAATTTCCTCGCCGCGCATGACGGATTTTCGCTCGCCGACCTCGTTGCCTATGAGCGCAAGCACAACGAGGCCAACGGCGAGATGAACCGCGACGGCCACAACGAGAATTTCTCGTGGAACAACGGTGTCGAGGGCGCGACGGGCGATGCGGTGATCCTCGCCGAGCGCCGCCGCGACCTGATGGCGCTGCTGGCGACGCTGTTTTTCTCGCGCGGCACGATCATGCTGACGGCCGGCGACGAATTCGGCCGCTCGCAACAGGGCAACAACAATGCCTATGCGCAGGACAATCTGATCTCCTGGCTCGACTGGAGCAATCGTGACCGCGTGCTGGAAGAGTTCGCATTCGCGCTTGCCGCGATCCGTAAGCAACTACCGACGTTGCGTGACTACGCGTTTCTGACTGGCGAGACAAATGAAGCGGGCCTGCTTGATGTCGAATGGCTGACCGAGGCCGGCAGACCGATGGCCGAGCAGGACTGGAATGATGGCGGCCGCAGCCGGCTGATGATGGTTCTTGCCGCGAAAGACGGCTCGCGCATTGCCGCCGTCGTTAACGGCGACCGTCGCGCGACTGCGATTGTGCTGCCGGACCGCGCCGGCTTTTGTTGGACGAACCTTACGGCCGAGCAGCGATCCGATCCTGCCGGTCCGCCGGTGATAGCCGGCCGCACATGCGCCTGGTTTTTGGAGAAAGCCGAATGAATGCATTGTCCGACTGGTGGCGTGGCTGCGCGATCTACCAGGTCTATCCGCGCTCCTACCAGGACACGACCGGCGACGGCAGCGGCGATTTGAAGGGCATCACCCGCCGTCTCGGGCACATCGCCTCGCTCGGCGTCGACGCAGTGTGGCTGTCGCCGTTCTTCAAGTCGCCGATGGCGGACATGGGCTACGACGTGTCGGATTATTGTGCGGTCGATCCGATGTTCGGCACGCTCGATGATTTCGATGCAATGATCGCCGAGGCGCACCGGCTCGGGCTCAGGATCATCATCGACCAGGTGCTGTCGCATTCGTCAGACCGGCATCCGTGGTTTGTCGAAAGCCGGGCGAGCCGCAAGAACCCGAAAGCCGACTGGTATGTCTGGGCCGATCCGAGACCCGACGGCTCGGCGCCCAACAACTGGCTGTCCATCTTCGGCGGGCCGGCCTGGGAATGGGATTCGATGCGCAAGCAATATTATTTGCACAATTTTTTGGCCTCGCAGCCTGATCTCAACTTCCACAATCCGGACGTGCAGCAGGCGTTGCTAGCCGCCGTACGCTTCTGGCTGGATCGCGGGGTGGATGGCTTTCGGCTGGATACGGTGAACTTCTACGTCCACGACAAGACGCTGCGTGACAACCCACCGCTGCGCATGAGCAAGGCGGCAAAGCAAAAACAGACCAACCCCTACGAGTACCAGAACCACCTGCACGACAAGACGCAGCCGGAAAACCTCGTCTTCCTCAAGCGGTTCCGGGTTCTGCTGAATGAATACGACAACCGCGCCTCGGTGGGCGAAGTGGGCGACGGCCAGCGTTCTCTGCAGACGGTCGCGGCCTACACATCGGGCGGCGACAAGCTCAACATGTCCTATACATTCGACATGCTCGGCCCGGATTTCTCCGCCGCGCATGTGAAAAAATGCATCTCGGCCTTCGAGACGTCGGTGACCGACGGCTGGATCTGCTGGGCGTTTTCGAACCACGATGTGATCCGCCATGTGACCCGCTGGACGAAACCTGGCCAATCGCCGGCGGCTACGGCAAAATTCGCAATCGCCTTGCTCGCCTGCCTGCGCGGCTCGATCTGCATCTATCAGGGCGAGGAACTCGGTTTGGAGGAAGCGGAGCTCGCCTTCGAGGATCTGGTCGATCCCTATGGCATCCGCTTCTGGCCGGGCTTCAAGGGCCGCGACGGCTGCCGCACGCCGATGCCGTGGCAGGCAGAGGCGCATGCTGGCGGATTCACTACCGGAAAACCGTGGCTGCCGGTGCCGGAGGCTCACCGGGCACTGGCGGTGGATCGGCAGGACAATACTGCCGATTCCGTGCTGGCGTGCTACCGCGAGGTGCTGAAATTCCGGCGTGGCGAGCAGCCGCTGGTGAAGGGATCGATCGAACTGCTGGACGGGCCGCAGGATGTGCTCCTGTTCGCTCGCGCCGCCGGCAACGAAAAACTGCTCTGCGCCTTCAATTTCGGGGATGAGGCGATCAATACCGAACTCCCGCCAGAGCTAGGTGGTGCGGCGGCGGTCGGTTTTCCCAATGCCGAGGGAACGATGGAAGGCAAAACCCTTCGCCTGCCGCCCGTGGGCATCTTTGTCGGCCGGATCGCCTGACTGGCGCCGCAGCAGAGCGCCACCCGTGATTGCAAGGCAAACGGGGTTGCGAGTGGACGGCCGCCAGGACTGATCTTCCTCTGCGTGATCTGTCGGGATGGTTGAATTAGCCTTCGCCGGTGCTAGTGTCGCGGCACGGGGCGGTCACGGGCAATCCGGGCCGCATTCACCGTGCCGGCGCTGTCCGGCACAACACGTGACGCCTGTCGCGGCTGAGGGGCCGTGGCCAAGTGGGAGATCAGACAAATGAAGATGCGAAACCTGTTGAAGGCGACGGTATTTACCGTGAGCCTGACGGCTGCCGGCGGGATGATGCTGGCACCGGCCTTTGCCGAAGTGGTCTACAACCGCGGCAGCGCGGCGGAACCGGAATCGGTCGACCCGCACAAGACCTCGACGGTCTATGAAGCGCATGTGCTGCGCGACCTGTTCATGGGTCTCGTCATGCAGGACGCCAAGGCGGAACTGATCCCCGGCGCCGCCGAAAGCTGGACGGTCTCCGATGACGGCAAGACCTATACGTTCAAGCTGCGCGCCGGCGCGACCTGGTCGGACGGCAGCCCGGTGACCGCCGATGACTTCCTCTATTCGTTCCGCCGCCTCGAGGATCCGGCCACCGGCGCCGAATATGCCTCGATGCTCTATCCGATCGTCAACGCCGAGGAAGTCAACACGGGCAAGGCGAAGCCGGAGGACATGGGCGTGAAGGCGGTAGACGCCAATACGCTGGAAGTGACGCTGAAGGCGCCGACGCCTTATTTCCTGGAAATGCTGACGCACCAGGCGGCCTATCCGGTGAACAAGGCATCGATCGAAAAGGACGGAGCCGACTGGATCAAGCCCGGCAAGCTGGTTTCGAACGGCGCCTTCACGCTTGCCGAATGGGTGCCGAACGATCACATCAAGATGGTCAAGAACCCGAAATTCTATGATGCCGCCAACGTCAAGATCGATGTCGTCAACTTCATCCCGACCGAGGATCGGTCCTCGGCCATGAAGCGCTTCGAGGCAGGCGAACTGGACAGCTACGACGATCTTCCGACAGAGCAGCTTCCCGACCTCAAGGCCAAGTTCGGCGACCAGATCCGCGTCGCGCCCTATCTCGGCAGCTATTATTACGCGATCAAGACCGACAAGGCACCCTGGGACAATGTCGAACTGCGCACCGCGATTTCGGAAGCGATCGACCGCGATTTCCTCGCCGAGAAAGTCTGGAACAATTCTATGTTCCCCGGCTATTCGATGGTTCCGCCCGGCACCGTTGGCTATACGGCGGCAATTGCAAGCTATGCCGACAAATCCCAGATCGACCGCGAGGACGAGGCCAAGGCCGTTCTCGTGAAGCTCGGCTATGGTCCCGACAAGCCGCTGAAGATGGAAATCCGCTACAACACGTCGGAGAACCATAAGAACACGGCAGTCGCCATCCAGGAGCAGTTGAAGCCGCTCGGCATCGAGGTGACGCTGCTCAATACCGATACGAAGACACACTACGCTCATCTGGAGCAGAAGGGCGACTACGATGTGGCGCGTATCGGCTGGATCGCCGATTATCAGGATCCGGAGACATTTCTGGGCACCCTCAGGAAAGCCAGCGGCAACAACTATTCCAACTACAACAGCCCGAAGTTCGAGGAGTTGATGGACAAGGCGGCCGCCGCCGGCGGCAATCCGGAAGAGCGCATGAAGCTTCTGGGTGAAGCCGAGCGGCAAGTCGTCGACGATGTCGCCATAATCCCGCTGCTCTACTACAGCTACAAGGACATCGTTTCGCCGAAGCTCACGGGCTTCGACGACAACGTCATGGACGTCCATCCGTCGCGCTTCATCAGCAAGACTGAATAAGACTGTCCGCAAAATGGCCGCTCCACGCGTGTGGAGCGGCTCGCGGGCCTGTTAACGAGGTCTTGCGCTCATGCTGATCTACGTCGTCAGGCGCCTTCTCACGGCCATACCTACGCTTTTTGTCATCGTCACGCTGGCGTTCTTCCTGATCAGGGTCGCGCCGGGCGGGCCGTTCAACCAGGAGCGTGGGCTGAGCCCCGAGATCAAGGCCAACCTTGAGGCCCAGTTCGGGTTGAACGACCCGCTCTGGCTTCAATATGTCAACTATCTCAAGAACTTGCTGCATGGCAATTTCGGCCCGAGCTACAATCTCCCGGATTTTACCGTGGGCGAACTCTTCGCCAACGGCCTGCCGATCTCGATCCAGCTCGGCGCCGCCGCCCTGGTGCTGGCGCTTATCGTCGGGTCGGGATTGGGCATCGTCGCTGCGCTGAACCAGAACAAGGTTGTCGACTACGCGGTGATCGCCACCGCGACGGCCGGCAGCACCATCCCGACCTTCGTCATCGCGCCGGTGATCCAGCTGCTGTTCGGCCTGACCTGGAGCCTGCTGCCGATCGGCGGCTGGGGCGACGGCGCGCTGCTGAACAAGATCGGCCCGGTGCTGACCTTGTCGTTGCCGCAAATCGCGATCGTGGCGCGGCTGATGCGCGGCTCGATGATCGAATCGCTGCGCTCGCATCATATCCGCACGGCCCGCGCGCTCGGTCTTTCGGAGTGGTCGGTCGTGGTGCGCCACGCCTTGCGCGGGGCACTGCTGCCGATCGTATCCTACGCCGGGCCGGCGGCAGCGGCGTTGCTCACCGGCTCCATCATCGTCGAGACGATTTTTTCGATACCCGGCGTCGGCCGCTATTTCGTCGATGCGGCCCTCAATCGCGATTATACGCTGGTGATGGGGACCGTCGTGGTGATCGCCATCTTCACCATCGTGTTCAACCTTATTGTCGACATCCTCTACGCCGTGGTCGATCCCCGGGTGCGCTATGACTGACGCGGTGATGGAAAATGCTGTTGCCGGCCGTTCTTTCTGGGGTGACGCCTGGGCGCGACTCAAGGCCAACCGCGCTGCGATGGTCAGTCTGATTTACCTTGGCGTGATGGCCGTCGTCTGCATCGCCGGCCCCTGGTTCGTGCCGCACCAGTACACGACGATCTACAGCGACTACGTGCGCATACCGCCGAGCCTGTCCGCCTATCCGAAAGCCGATATGATCGAGACGGCGCTGACCGACGTTCTGAAGCGCATGCGCGTCGACCTGAAGGACTGGCGGCAGGAGGGCGAGCGCATCTTCGTGACGGTGACGTCATCGCGCGAGATCGATGAGCGCAACACGCGCTATATCGATCGTTCCGATACGTTCGACGACGCGAAAGTGGAAGAGAAGTCCGCCGACGGTCTGACGATGACCATGAGTGCGGCGATCAAGCAGCAATATTTCCTGTTCGGCACCGACAATACGGGCCGCGACCTGCTGTCGCGAACGTTGATGGCCGGGCGCGTCTCGCTGGCGATCGGTCTTCTGGCCGGCGTCGTGGCGGTGGTAATCGGCGTGCTCTACGGCGCGACAGCGGGCTTCCTCGGCGGCCGAGCCGATGAAATCATGATGCGCATCGTCGACGTGCTTTATTCGTTGCCCTTCATCTTCTTCGTCATCATGCTGGTTGTGTTCTTCGGCCGAAACTTCGTGCTGATGTTCCTGGCCGTCGGCGCGGTGCTGTGGCTGGACATGGCGCGCATCGTGCGCGGCCAGGCGCTGTCGATAAGAAGGCAGGAGTATGTGCAGGCGGCGGAGGCGCTTGGCGTCGCGCGTGTCGGCATCGTCATGCGCCATATCGTGCCGAACCTGCTCGGCGTGGTGGTCATCTACATGACGCTGTTGGTGCCGCAGGTGATCATCCTGGAGAGTTTTCTGTCTTTCCTCGGGCTCGGCGTGCAGGAGCCGATGACCAGTTGGGGCGTGCTGATCTCCGTGGGAGCCAAGAACATCGGCACCGCCAACTGGCTGCTGCTGTTTCCAGCGGTGTTCCTTGTTTCGACGCTGTTCGCCCTGAATTTTGTCGGCGATGGTCTGCGCGACGCGCTCGATCCGAAGGACCGCTGAGATGGCAGAAGGAGCTCCAATCCTCGCCGTCAGGGACTTGCGCGTCAGCTTCCGCACGCTGGATGGCGCAGTCGAAGCCGTCAAAGGCGTAAACCTTCATGTCAACGCCGGCGAGACGGTGGCGATCGTGGGCGAATCCGGCTCCGGCAAGAGCCAGACCATGATGGCGGCGATGAGTTTGCTGGCGTCGAACGGTGCCGCCACCGGGGCCGTCGAGTATCGTGGCCGAAACCTGCTCGGCCTGTCGAAGAGCGAATTGAACAAGGTTCGCGGCAGCAAGATCAGCATGATCTTCCAGGAGCCGATGACCTCGCTCGACCCGCTCTATTCGATCGGCAGCCAGTTGATGGAGCCGATCAGGAGGCATCGCGGGCTCAGCGCGGCGGATGCCAGGGCAGAGGCGCTTCGCCTGCTCGAACTGGTGCATATTCCGGACCCGAAGCGGCGGTTCAAATCCTATCCCTACGAAATGTCCGGTGGCCAGCGGCAGCGCGTCATGATCGCCATGGCGCTGGCCAACGATCCCGACATCCTGATTGCCGACGAGCCGACGACGGCGCTCGATGTCACGGTGCAGGCGCAGATCCTCAAGCTGCTTGCCGAGCTTCAGCGCAAGTTCGGCATGGCGATCGTCTTCATCACCCACGATCTCGGTATCGTGCGCAGGCTGGCTGACCGGGTCTATGTCATGCGTTACGGCGAGGTGGTCGAGGAGGGGGCTACCACAGCGATCTTCTCCGCGCCGAAGCACGATTACACGAAGATGCTGCTTGCCGCCGAGCCAACCGGCCACAAGGCGCCGCCGGCGGCCGGAGCGCCGGTGATCCTGGAGGGACGCAACGTCGAGGTGACGTTCGAGATCGGCGGCGGGTTTTTGGCTGGCGATCCGATGATCCTGCGTGCCGTCGACAAGATTTCCGTCGCGCTCCGCCAGGAGCAGACGATCGGCATCGTCGGCGAATCCGGGTCTGGCAAGTCGACGCTCGGCCGGGCGCTGCTGCGCCTGCTGCCGAGCCGGGGCGTGATCCGCTTCGGCATGAAGGACATCGACCGGCTGGACCGCGAGGCGATGCGGCCACTGCGGCGGGAACTGCAACTGGTCTTCCAGGACCCGTTCGGGTCGCTTTCGCCGCGCATGACGATCGGCCAGATCGTCACCGAGGGTTTGCTCGTCCACGAGCCGGGCTTGTCGAAGGCGGAGCGCGACCGTCGTGCGGTCGAGGCGCTGCGGGAGGTCGGTCTCGATCCGGGCATGCGCAACCGCTATCCGCACGAATTCTCGGGCGGCCAGCGCCAGCGCATCGCGATCGCGCGCGCCATGATCCTGAAGCCGCGGGTGGTGGTGCTCGACGAACCGACCTCCGCGCTGGACCGGTCCGTGCAGAAGCAGATCGTCGAGCTTCTGCGCGATCTGCAGAAGTCGCACCAGCTGTCCTACCTGTTCATCAGCCATGACCTCTCGGTGGTGCGCGCCATGGCGGACTACATCATCGTCATGAAGGAAGGCAGGATCGTCGAGCAGGGCGAAACCGAGGCGATTTTCGATCGTCCGCGCGAGGATTACACCCGCACCCTGATGGCGGCGGCAGTCGACGAAACGCTGTTCCGGGCGACAGGCTGACGAGGGGCCTTGTTAAAGAAAATGAGACCCGGCATTGGGGCAAGAGGCCGGGTCCCTAAGGCATATCCATCTGGAATGATTGAAGGTTACGAAGCCTGTGTAACCGCCGGATGCCGCGCGCCTCGCCAATGTAACGGCAAGGCGGTTAGCCAAGATTGACGACGATCCTTGCGGCTGGATCGAGGGAACGTTACCCTTGGGCGGACGTTACGAGACACGTCGAACTGAGAGAGGGATTTCCACTCATGAAGAAGATACTGATCCTGCTGGCCGTGGTGGCGGGCGTTGCGGGCTGCTCGAATACGGAAAAGGGCGCGGTTATCGGCGGTGCGAGCGGTGCGCTTATCGGTGGCTTGGCAAGCGGCGACGCTGGCGGCGCGATCATTGGCGGCATTGCTGGTACGGCGGTGGGCGCGCTGATCGGCAACGTCGCCGACCAGCCTGGCAAGTGCTACTATCGTGGCCGCGACGGACGTCGCTACATCGCCCGCTGCTGATCTCGATCCAGCGTCGGATCGGAGTGCGCCCGCGCCGAAAGCGCGGGCGTTTGCTTTTCTGATGGGTGCAACTCTTCCTTTTGCCTCGCGTTTCGATGGCGTGCCTGGAGAAATGCCATGACCGGAAGATCTGGACCCCAGCGGCTGACGCCTGATGGCAAACCGCTGCCGCCCCGCCGAACGGGCGACGAGGGCGACGCCAGTTCGGTCGATGGCGTGGAGGATACCGCAGTGGCCGGCGATGCCGGCAAAGGCGGTTATGCCAACACCGACGAAGTGACAGTGACGCAGGACGGACTGGTCCGCCGTGGTGACCAGCGTGATCGCCCTCTGGTTTGAGAAGCCGTCCAGCCGCCCCCCCTTTGCGTGTCAGATCACCACGAAATCCGCATTGGTGAGCGCCAGCCCGTCGGTGACCGTCGTGAACTGGATGCCGGTGGCGCCGGCTCCACTGCCGTCGGCATCGTAAAACAGCTTTCCGGTATCGGACTCGTAGACGATGCGGTCGCCGGCATCGGCCGCCAGACCGGTGGTGTTGGCGCGGAAGGCGTCGGCCGCAAGCGTCCCTGTCGTCGTCAGCGCCGCAAAGATCGCGTTCTCCAGCCGGATCGTGTCCGCCCCCACGCTGAAGTCGGTGATCGTGTCTACATTGGTCGCGCCCAGAGCCGTCGAGAAAACGAAGAAGTCCATGCCACTGAGACCGCTGAACGTATCCGATCCCTCCTTGCCATCGAGGATGTTGGAGCCGGCATTCCCGATGACCGTCTGGGCTATCTCGTTGCCGGTCAGGTCTATCCACGAGGTTCCGGCGCCACTCGTGGTGGCGAGTTGCTCGACATGAACGCCCGCGCCCAGCACATAGTCGATGTTCGACAACACCTTGTCCAGCACCCCCTGAGCGGCGCTTTCGACGATGGTCGTGCCTACGCTGTAGACGAGATAGGTATCGTCACCTCCTAGCCCGCGCAGAACGTCGGCCGCGCCGCCTCCGTCCTTCAGCGTGTTTTCGCCGGCGTTGCCGAATATTTCTTGGGCGAGCTTGTTGCCGGTGAGGTCGATCGCCGACATGCCCGCCGAGGACGTTGTCGTCAGCTTCTCGATGTCGGCATCCGCCGCCAGCGTGTAGCTCGCCCGTGCCATGACACGATCGGTCGTGCCGCCTCCAGCGACTTCGAAGACAATGTCGCTGGCCGTGTCGACGATCAAGGTGTCGTCGTCTTGGCCGCCCTGCAGCGTGTCCGTGCCCTTGCCGCCGTCGAGCGTGTCGCTGCCGGTCCCGCCCTTCAGCGTATCGTTGCCACCGAGACCGAAGAGCTTGTCCAGTCCTTCGCTGCCGTCGAGCACGTTGTCGACGCCGTCGGTGCCCGTGATCGTGTCGTCGTGAAACGACCCAAAGGCATTTTCGACGGCGTAGGTCTTGTCGTTGCTGGCGCCGCCGGCATTGGCGCTGCCGTCGAGATTGAGCGTTATCCCCATCGTTTCCGATTCATAGCTGATCCAGTCGATGCCATCTCCGCCGTCGAACGTGCTGCCCGTACTCTTCGAAGCGACGAGGAAATCGTCGCCGCCCTCGCCCGACAGCACGTCATGGCCGCCGTTTCCGGCCAGCGTGTCCTTGCCGCCACCTCCGTACAGCCGGTTGTTGCCGGTGGTGCCGTACAGCGTGTCATCGCCGGTTGCAGAGCCGATGACCTTGAAGAACGAACTGTAGACGATGGTGTCGCCTTCCGCGTCGCCGTATTTCGCGGTGCCGCCCAAAAGGTCGATCTCGACCCCGACCAGCGAGCTTTCATAGCTCAGCGTGTTGAGGCCGGCGCCGCCGTCCAGCTTGTCGCCGCCAACTCCTCCTTCCACGATGTCGTCGCCGCCGCCTGCTGTAATCGTGTCCTTGCCGCCGGCGCCGAAGATTTTGTCGACCAGTTCGTCGCCCTTCAGCGTCTCGTCGGTGCCGTTGCCGACGGTGGTGCGGCTGATCAGCGTTTCGGTATAGGCTATCCCGCTTCCATTGCCGTCGAAGTTTGGATCCATCGTCTTGTAGACATGGGCGAGAACGCCGCCCGCCAATCCCACTGCGTCGCCGCCATTTTGGGCCACGGCTCCCGCGGCGATCGTGAACTCACCTGTTATTGCGACACCATTGGCGCTGTATATTCTAGCGGCCACATCGTCGTTCGCGCTGCCCTGCGCGCTGGTCTCCCAGGTGACCGCGATGAAACCGTTATCCAGCAAGGCGAGCGACGGCACGGTCTGTATGCCGTCGGTCACTTGGTTGATCGTGAACGCGGCCGTGCGCGCCGTGCCGTTTTCATTGTAGATTCGCATGTTCAGGTCGAAATTCGCGCCCCCGCCATGGTTGAGATAGGCCACCGCGAAGCCGCCGTCCTTCAGGCCGATCACCTGCGGGTTGTGGCCGACGCTGCCACCGGTGTCGTCTACCAGGATCTTGCCGGTGAGCGAGGAGTTGCCGTCGCTGTACCGGCTGACATATGTGTTCCACTTCTGGCCGTCGTGTTCGGACCAGACGATCGCAAACCCGCCATTCGCCAGCGCCGCGACGGAGGGTGTGGTGGTATTGTTCTGCGGCAGATCGTCGACGGCGTAGCCGTTCTTCAGAACGCCGCTGGCGTCGAAACGCGCGAAATCGACGTCTCCGTCGTCTCCAGCGGTGTTGTTGGGCTCGAAAGTGATGACGAAGCCGCCGTCCTTCAGCGCGGCCACACCGCCCATTCCGGTGGTCGTGAAGCCTTCGAAGACGACCGCATCGGGTCCGAGTGCGACGCCATTGCTGTCAAAGATACGGTAGCGGACCTGGTTCTCACCGGAGCTCATATCGTTGAAGATCGTGACGAAGCCGCCGCCGGCTAGACCGACAGTCTGGCTGTTGAACTGGTCTCCCGTGGTGGTCGAGTTCACCGGGCCAAATTCGAATAGCGGCGTCGAATTGCTTGGATTCGTGCCAGCTTTGTAGGCCGTCATGGCAAGCTGCGTCGTGCCGAAATGGTTGAACGTCGTCACCAGCGTGCCGTCCTTCAGCACTGCGATCGAGGGCGAGCCCTGGATGTTCGCGGTGTAGGCGTCGCTGAGAACGACGGGTACGAGAATTTGTTCGTGCTTGTATGTGATCGTTGCCACGGGAGTGCCCTTCCGAGATGTAGGGTTGTGCGGCCCACATGCTTTACGTTGCGGAATGCGCGCCGCGTTCGGGTGGCGATATAGAGAACGATTCCGACAAAATCCAGAAGGAATCGTACAATAAATCGAATTTATCGTAAAAATTATGGCGTTGGAACAAATATTCCGGATAAAGTTCGCTGCGGTCCAAAGTCTGTCCGATTCTTGCATAGTTCCCCGATTGACTGGCGGGCAGGTTGGGAGCAGGGACGAAGGCATGAACGATCTGGACGACACCGACAGGATTATCCTCGCGCTCCTTCAGGAGAACGGCCGGACCTCCTACGCCGAACTCGGCAAGGCGGTGGGGCTGGCGGTTTCCTCGGTGAACGAGCGCGTGAAGAAACTGCATGAGCGCGGGGTGATAGAGGGCGTGCATGCGACGCTCTCCGCGCCGGCGTTGCGGCTCGATCTGCTTGCCTTCGTGTTCGTCGGTTGGAACGATCCCGGGACCGAGGAGGTTTTTCTTGCCCGCGTCGCCAACGAGACGGCGATCCTCGAATGCCATCACGTCACGGGGGCATGGAACTACCTGCTCAAGGTGCGGACGCACACGACGCGCGACCTGGAGGCATTCCTGAACTCCATCGTCAAGGCCGTTCCCGGCGTACAGCGCACCGAGACGCTGATTGCGCTTTCGTCTCCGAAGGAGACCGCGCGCCTGCCCTTGTCCCGCCAGGAATGGTCGGGCGGAGCTAGGCAGAACCGCTGACGCTGCTTGTCGGCTGGCCGAGAGGCGATCCAGTCGGCGACAGCGGTCCCGCATATGCGCTGCGTTTGCCGATCGAGCGGAAACTATTGTGGCGAAGCAGGTTCGCCTTCACGCCGTGGGACGCGGCCGTGTCGATTGCTTGCAATCTGGGTGGGCTGATGACTACGGCCCGCATCACTTGTAGGGTATCCCTGCGGTGAGAGCCGCCTTGTAGGCTGAGGGCGAACGTCAGAAGTCCTAGGGGTAATCCTAGGAGTAGCCCTATGACGATGCCGCGGGTGGAGGTGATCACGTCGGTTGAGAGGCGCCGGCGGTGGTCACGTGAGGAGAAGGAACGCCTGGTCGCGGCGTCGTTCGAGCCCGACGTGTCGGTGTCGGAAGTTGCACGATCGGCGGGCATTCACGTCAGCCAGCTCTTTCGATGGCGCAAGGACCTGTGCGATCGGGTCGATGCCGGTTCATCGCAATTGGTCCCGGTCGAGATCGCTCCTGCTGTTGCGCTGCCAGCCGTTGAGGCGCCGGCGCCATCGGCGTCTCCCGGCCGACGTCGCCGCAAGAGCGGCATCATCGAGATCGAACTTGGCGGCGGGCGTTGCGTCCGCGTCGATCGCGACGTGGATGTCGAGGCGCTACGGCGCGTGCTGGACGCGCTCGGGTCGCGATGATCCCGGTTCCGAACGGCGTGCGGGTGTGGCTGGCGACCGGCCACACCGACATGCGGAAGGGCTTTCCGGGCCTGGCCCTGGTGGTGCAGGAGACGCTGAAGCGCGATCCGCACAACGGTCACCTGTTCGTCTTCCGCGGCCGCCGCGGCGATCTGATCAAGGTTCTGTGGCACGACGGCCAGGGCGCCTGCCTGTTCTCAAAGAAGCTCGAGCGCGGCCGCTTCATCTGGCCGTCACCGGCCGACGGTGTGATCACCATCACGCCGGCACAGCTCGGCTATCTGCTCGAAGGCATCGACTGGCGCATGCCGCAGAGGACCTGGCGGCCGACGGCGACCGGCTGACGATTTGGCCTTGCACATGGTGGTGGATGTGATTCCATCGCCCTGTGCCCGCTGCTGAAACGCTCCCTTCCGACCTCGCCGCCGCCCACGCGATGATCCTCGCGGAGCGCGCCGCACGCGTCGAGGCCGAAGCGCTTGCCGCCCGCGCGGCAGCGGTCAGTTCTGGGACGGAGGCGCTGATTGGGTGGCTGAAGCTGGAGATCGAGAAGCTCAGGCGCGAACTCTATGGCAGCCGTTCGGAGCGCAAGGCCAGGCTGCTCGAGCAGATGGAGTTGCAGCTCGAGGATCTGGAGGCGGATGCAACCGAGGACGAGTTGGCGGCGGAGCAGGCAGCCCTCCAGTCACAGACGGTTCGTACGTTTGAGCGCCGGCGCCCATCGCGCAAACCGTTCCCGGAGCATCTGCCGCGCGAACGCGTCATTATCGCCGCACCCGAGAGCTGCCCCTGCTGCGGCTCGACCAAGCTGTCGAAGCTGGGCGAGGACCTCACCGAGACGCTGGAGGTGATCCCGCGCCAGTGGAAGGTCATCCAGACGGTGCGCGAGAAGTTCTCCTGCCGGCAGTGCGAGGCGATCAGCCAGCCGCCGGCGCCGTTCCATGTCACGCCGCGCGGCTTTGCCGGGCCGAACCTGCTTGCCATGGTGCTGTTCGAGAAGTTCGGCCAACACCAGCCTCTCAACCGGCAGAGCGAACGTTACGCCCGCGAAGGCGTCGAGCTGAGCCTGTCGACGCTGGCCGATCAGGTCGGCACATGCGCGGCGGTGCTGCGTCCGCTGCATTCGCTAATCGAGGAGCATGTGCTCTCGGCAGAGCGGCTTCACGGCGACGACACCACGGTGCCAATCCTGGCGAAGGGCAAGACCGACACCGGCCGGGCTTGGGTCTATGTTCGCGACGATCGCCCCTTCGGCGGCGCCGCGCCGTCGGCGGCACTGTTCTACGCCTCGCGCGACCGGTCCGGCGAGCATCCCGAGCGACACCTGAAGCAGTTCGCCGGCATTCTGCAGGCCGATGCCTATGCCGGCTACAACGGACTTTACCTCCCCGACCGGAAGCCCGGTCCGGTGAAGGAGGCGCTCTGTTGGAGCCATGCGCGGCGCAAGTTCTTCGTGCTCGCCGACATCGCCGCCAATACCCGTCGGGGAAAGACCGCGCCGCCGATCTCGCCGATCGCCTTCGAGGCCGTCAAACGCATCGATCTCCTGTTCGACATCGAGCGCGACATCAATGGTCTTGCCGCAGCCGAACGCCTTGCCGTGCGCCAGGAGCGGAGCGCGCCGCGCGTCGCTCAGCTGAAAGAATGGATGCGCGGCGAACGGGCCAAACTCTCGCGCCATGCGCCCGCCGCCCAGGCGATCGACTACATGCTCAAGCGCTGGGCAGGCTTCACGCGCTTCCTCAATGACGGGCATATCTGCCTGACGAACAATGCGGCCGAACGGGCGCTGCGCGGCCTGGCTCTCGGCAGGAAGTCCTGGCTCTTCGCCGGCTCCCAGCGCGGCGCCGATCGCGCTGCCGTCATCTACACGCTGATCGTAACCGCCCGCCTCAATGACGTCGACCCGCAGGCCTGGCTCGCCGACGTGCTCGCCCGCATCGCCGATACGCCGCAGGGCCGGCTGAGCGATCTCCTGCCGTGGAACTGGTGCCGATCCACCGTCATGGCGAAAGCAGCCTGACCGCGGCCCTCACCGGACGCTTACCTTGTAGGGTCGTTAATCGCTCTTGTATTTGTCGTTAACGGGACTTACAAAATAGTGATACCAGATGGGGCAATATTCTTCTGGGTAAGATAACGGGCGGGAGTTTGGGAGACAATTTATGTGGATAAAATTGACGAAAAAGGATATGGAACCAGTTCTCGTGAATTTGGCAAGGGTATCTCATGTACTTCATCGAACTGGAGGTGGGTCTACACTTAATTTTGCCGGTGGAGCCTCCGAGAAGGACGGTGTCGTCAAGCCGAAGGCCTTGGCTGTGACGGAGTCTGTTGCGGAGATATCAAAAGCCATGGAGGCGGACGAGGCGGCGCCCGCGCAAGCCGGCAAACGGACGGCGCGGAGTTGAACGCAGTCGCTGTACTGGCGCCGCCACTCGTTGGTCGGAACAGTTGTGCACGACGACGCGGATGCCTGTCGGGTAGTTCATGAAAACGATGACTCGGCGCAGGCTTCAGGTTGGTGCCGAATTTTGAAGTGCCTGACATCTCGATATCGGCTTGGCGGATTGTCCTGCTGCCCGCGATGTGACGGGTGGCCATCGATTGGCAAGATCGAAGAGGCTGATAGCACGCCGATCCTTGGCAACAACGGTTGCAGCTTTGGGGATATCCACCGGGTAGACCGTGAGCATGAGCCCGACCCGCTTGTTAGACTGGTCGGAGTGGCAGGATTTGAACCTGCGACCCCGTCGTCCCGAACGACGTGCGCTACCAGACTGCGCTACACTCCGTGACCAGACGCGGGCTTATAGCCGCCACAGGACAAAGCCGCAAGCGTGAAAAGGCGGGTTTGCGCAGGAATCGACAGGGCTGTCCGACGAGCCGGCAAAAGGTTTTAACAGACTGATTTCACGCGCGTTTTGACCAACCATTTCTGAATGCCGGGGCGGCTTCCAACTTGTGAATGCAATTGGTCGCAAGAGTGCGCACATACGGCCTGTTCCGTCGACCGCGAGACCACCGCTCGCCCGGGCCGAAGACAGGTTTAGACCTGCGACCCCATCGTCCCGAACGACGTGCGCTACCAGCCTCAATAGGGGCTGGCGACGTCGCCGGTTTCGACATAGACCGACTTAACCTGCGAGTAGTGGCGAAGTGCGTCCAGCGCATTCTCGCGGCCGATGCCCGACTGCTTGTAGCCGCCGAAGGGAATCTCGACCGGCGTCAGATTGTAGGCGTTGATCCAGCAGGTGCCGGCCTGGAGCTCAGCGATCACCCGATGCGCGCGCGGCAGGTCGCGCGTGAACACGCCGGCGGCAAGGCCGAACTCGGTGTCGTTGGCGCGGGCCACGACCTCGTCTTCGTCGTCGAACGACAGGACCGACATCACCGGTCCGAAAATCTCCTCGCGTGCTATCCGCATGCGGTCGGTCACGCCAGTGAAGACCGTAGGCTCGACAAAGAAGCCTCCCTCGAAACCTTGCAGCGAAGGCACGCCGCCGCCATGGCTGAACGTGGCGCCTTCATCCCGTCCGATGTCGATGTAGCCTAAAACCTTGTCGTGCTGGGCCTTGCTGATCAGCGGCCCCATCTGGGTTTCTGGGTCGAGCGGGTCTCCGATGCGAATCTTCTTGGTGCGCTCGACCAGCCGTTCAACGAACCGGTCGTGCAGCCCTTTCTGCACGAAGACACGCGTGCCGTTGGAGCAGACCTGGCCGGTCGAATAGAAATTGCCGAGCATGGCGCCGCCGACTGCGTTTTCGAGATCGGCGTCGTCGAAGACGATGAGCGGCGATTTTCCGCCGAGTTCCATGGTCGCGTGCTTCATCAGCGAGCCAGCCAGCGCCAGCACTTTTCGGCCGGTCGGGACCGAGCCCGTCATCGAAATCTTGGCGATCGCCTCATGCCCGGCAAGGGCCGCGCCGACATCGCCAAAACCCTGGACGACGTTGAAGATGCCGTCCGGCAGGCCCGCCTCCGAATAGATCTCGGCCAGCGCCAGCGCCGTCAGGGGCGTGTTTTCCGAGGGCTTGAACACCATCGCGTTGCCCATGGCCAGCGCCGGGGCGGATTTCCAGCCGGCCACCTGGATCGGATAGTTCCATGCGCCGATGCCGGCGCAGACGCCCAACGCCTCGCGCCGTGTGTAGGCGAACGGGCCACCGAGGTCGACATATTCGCCGCCGAAGGCTGCGACAGCGCCGCCGAAATATTCCAGCGCATCCGCTGCGGAGGCCGAGTCGGCCACCAGCGTTTCCTGGATCGCCTTGCCGGTGTTTAGCGTCTCCAGCCGCGCCAATTCGGCATTGCGGGCGCGCAATATGTCGGCGGCGCGGCGCAGCACGCGCCCGCGCTCCACCGGCTTCAGCCGCGCCCAAGCCGGCTGGGCTGCTCGCGCGGCCTCGACGGCGAGTTCCACCGTGTTCGGCGTTGCCGCATGCAGCGTGGCGATGGTCTCGCCGGTAGCGGGGTAGATGACGGGCAGTTCACGGCCCTGCTCGTCCTCGACATAGCTGCCGTTGATGTAATGCGAGGCTTTCGGCTGGGCTTTCACGACGATCTCCGACCGGATCAATTCTGCTGGATGGAAACGCCGTTCTCGTCGAGCTTTATCTCGACACCGTCCGGCTTGCTCTCTTCCCGCCAAACATAGATGCCGAGCGCGATGACGATGACGACCAGCGCACCGATGATGAGGTAGAGTCTGTTTTGAGGCATCGTGGGCCTTTCGGATTCAATTGTGCTGTAGCTGCAATCGGAAGTCAGCGCCAGCGGCGTCCATCACCGGTCGCTCTCCCGCCAGCGCGGGTTGATCCACGGTTCCAGGTTGGATGGCGGCAGGATCGGTCTGCCAAGAATGTGATCGGCAGCCTTCTCGCCGGTCATGATCGACGGCGCGTTGAGATTACCGTTGGTGACGCGCGGAAAAATCGAGGAGTCGGCAACGCGCAGCCCTTCGATGCCGATCACGCGGCATTCAGGATCGACCACGCTCATCGCATCGTTTTTCCAACCCATGCGGCAGGTGCCGCAGGGATGGAATGCGCTCTCGGCGTGCTCGCGGATGAAGGCATCGAGTTGGTCATCGCTCTGAACATCCGATCCGGGCGATATCTCGCGGCCGCGATAGGCGTCGAAGGCGGGCTGCGCAAAGATCTCGCGCGTGAGCCGGATGCAATGCCGGAATTCCGCCCAGTCGTCGGGATGCGACATGTAGTTGAAGCGGATCTCCGGCTTGGCCCACGGGTCCGGCGAGCGCAGGGTGACGCTGCCGCGAGATTTCGACCGCATCGGCCCGACATGCGCCTGGAAACCATGCGACTTCGCAGCCGCCTTGCCGTCATAGCGCACGGCCGCCGGCAGGAAGTGGAACTGGATGTCGGGATAGTCGATTCCTGCTTTCGAGCGGACGAAGGCAGCTGCCTCGAAATGGTTGGTGGCGCCGAGCCCGGTCTTGAAGAACAGCCACTCCGCGCCGATCAGCGCCTTGGAGAACGGGTTCAGCACGGAATGCAGCGTGACCGGTTGGGTAGCCTCCTGCTGGATATAAAGTTCCATATGGTCTTGCAGGTTCGCACCGACGCCAGGCCGGTCGGCGATCACTTCGATGCCGTTCGCCTTGAGATGTTTGGCAGGCCCGATGCCGGACAGCAGCAGCAGTTTCGGCGAGTTGATCGACGAGGCCGCGACGATCACTTCGCGCTTGGCGCGCACGATCTGGACCTGGCCGCGCGCCTCGATCTCAACGCCGACGGCACGTTGATTCTCGATGACGACTTTCCGGGCGAAGCCTTTGACCAGGCTGACATTCTTGCGCTTCAGCGCCGGCCGCAGATAGGCGTTGGCCGCCGACCAGCGGCGGCCGCGATGGATGGTCTGTTCCATCGCTCCGAACCCTTCCTGTTTGGAGCCGTTATAGTCCTCGGTCAGTTCGAAGCCCGCTTGGGCGCCTGCCGCCACGAAGGCCGAATAGAGCGGGTTGGACCGCTTGCCGCGCTGCACGAAGAGGGGACCGTCCGTGCCGCGCCAGCCATCCTCGCCGTCGCGAACGTTTTCCATGCGCTTGAAATAGGGAAGCACGTCGGCATAACCCCAGCCGGCAGCGCCGTCTTCGGCCCAATGATCGAAGTCGCCGGCGTGGCCGCGCACATAGACCATGCCGTTGATCGACGACGACCCGCCGAGCACTTTTCCACGCGGCGTGACCAGCACGCGGCCGCCGAGGTGTGGCTCCGGCTCGCTCGAAAAACCCCAGTCGTAGAGGCTCATGTTCATGGGGAAGGACAGTGCCGACGGCATCTGGATCAACGGTCCGATGTCGGTGCCGCCATACTCGATGACGATGACGCTGTGCCTGCCGTCCTCGGACAGCCGGTAGGCCATGGCCGAGCCGGCGGAACCGGAGCCGATGATGACGTAGTCCGCCTCAAGCATCGCCGACTTGTTTCATGAAGTCGGCGAGCGAGACGTTTCCGCCGCTCGCGATCACCACGACGGTCTTGCCCTTCACATCGACCGCGCCCGACAGCAGGGCTGCCAGCGAGGCCGCGCCGGAGGGCTCAAGCACCAGCTTCATGCGCTCGAAGGCGATCTTCATCGCCGCGCGGACGGCAGCGTCGCTGACCGACAGGCCGCGCACGCCGGCGGCCTGCACGGCCGTGAAGGGCGCAACGCCCGGCCGCCGCGCCATCAGCCCGTCGCAGATGGAAGGCGAAACAAGCGGCATGGTCTCGATTTCGCCGTGGCTGATCGACGTGCCCATGCCGTTGAAACCTTCGGGCTCGACACCGTAGATTTCCGTCTTCGGCGAGAGATAGTGGAAAGCCAGCGACACGCCGCCGATCAGCCCGCCGCCACCGACAGGGCAAAACAGGAGGTCGGCCTGCGCCTCGCGTGCCGCGAGTTGGTCCAGCGCTTCCAGTCCGGCGCCGCCCTGTCCGGCGACGATCTCCGGATCGTCGAACGGATGCAGCAGCGCGAGGCCCTGCTCGGACGAGATATCGCGTGCCCGGGCGGAGGCCACTTCCTCGCGCGGTCGCTCGCCATGGTCGGTGAGCACCACGGTCGCGCCAAAACCCTTGGTCGCGTCGCGCTTGGCCGCCGGCGCATCGATCGGCATGACGATGGTGACCGGAATGCCAAGCGCCTCGCCGGCTGCCGCCAGCCCTTGCGCGAAATTGCCGGAAGAGTAGGCCACCACGCCGCGTTTCGCCTCCTCTGGCGAAAGCTGTTTTAGCCGCCAGTAGGCGCCGCGCACCTTGAACGAACCGGCCCATTGCAGTGATTCCGGCTTCAGGAAGACGCGCGCCGCGCCGGTCTGCCGTGCCAGCGCCGCCGATTCCATCAGCGGCGTGACCTGCGTCGCCCGCGACGTTACGGAATAGGCTTTCTTGAGATGGTTGAGATCGGGGATCATTCTTTTGCTCTCAGGCTTTCGTAGGAGACCATGACGTGCCCTGCATAAGCCGGCCGCTGGCAAAGCCGGTCGTAATAGGCGCGCAGGTTCGGCGTGTCGGCGCGGTCGAAATCCAGTGTGAAGTAGCGGTAGAGCAGGGTGCCGGTGATCATGTCGGCGAAAGAGACGTCATCGCCGCCGATATAGGCGCTGTCGGCCATGCGTGCGTCGAACATCTGGGCAAGCGGCTTCATCCGTTTCTCGGCAGCCTCGATCGCAGGCAGATCGCGCCTGGACGGAAGTGTGCCGACCAGCGGCCAGAACAGGCCGGTCTGCAGCGCTGGCCCGAACGATGTCTTGATCCACTCGGCCCATTTGTCTTGCGGCGCGCGTGCCGCCGGAGAGACCGGCCAGAACTGCCCGTCGCCATAGCTGGCGGCGAGATAACGTACGATCGCCGCGCTCTCCCACAGGAACGGTCCGTCGCCGTCGCGCAGCACCGGCACCAGCCGGTTGGGGTTCATGGCGAAGTACTCGGGCGTGTCGGTCCTGCCGAAGGCGCCGCCGAAATCCAGCCGCTCGTAGGGCAGGCCGATCTCGTTCAGTGCCCAGACGACCATTTGTGTGTTACCGGAGGTTGCCCGGCCCCAGACCGTGATCATCTCATTTCTCCCGCTGAAAAGTGTTTACCTGCTTCCTGCACGCTCTCCCCTGCGCAGATCCATGCCGGCCGAGTTTGGTCTCGACATAATCCTCGACGAGTGCAGCCGCGCTGAACGGGTGTGGCAGGCCGTCGCGAAGCGCGCGGCGGATGTAGAGGCCGTCGATCATGGCGGCGGTGGCCTCGGCGACACGTTCGGCTTCCGCGCGTTCGAAAAGCGGCAGCAGACCGCTCATCAGATTGGAGTAAAGCCGGCGGCTGTAGACCCTGAGCAGGCGGCGCAAGGGCGTGGATCGTTGCGCCTCTACGTAGAAGGCAAGCCAGGCCTGGACCGTTTCCTGCCGGAACTGGCCGACCGAGAAGTTGACGCGGATGACGGCCGATATGCGCTCGCGCGGTGTCGTTGCCCGACGAAGCGCGACGATCATGTCGCGGCCGAGATCGGCGAGCAGATGCCGCATCGTGGCTTCGAGCAGGTCCTGCTTGGCGCCGAAATAATGATGGGCCAGCGCGGATGAGACGCCGGCGCGGCCGGCGATATCCGACATGGTGACGTCGAGCGAGCCGCGGTCGCCGATGGCCGATATCGCCGCGTCGATCAGCGCCCGGCGGCGCATGGGTTCCATTCCGATCTTGGGCATCGATATCCCTCCAAGGGAAAGGATTATTTTTTATTGACCCGTCAATCAACAAAAATTCTTCGCTTCGGCCCATGGCTCGCGGTGGTGGCGCGTCCTACCTTGATGTCTACGGTCCAACGGCTTTACTCAAGGCCCGAAAAGGTTCATTCGTGAACAGAGTTGGTGGCGTTGGATTCACCTTGCTTTCAGCGCAAAGTGCAGGGATCAAGGAGGCAGATATGACCGCATGCATCGTCGGTTGGGCGCATTCGCGCTTCGGCAAGCTTGAGGGCGAGACGCTCGAGAGCCTGATCGTGAAGGCTGCGGTCGAAGCCATGGAGCATGCAGGCATCGGCCCGGATGACGTCGGCGAGATCGTGCTCGGCCATTTCAACGCCGGCTTCTCGGCGCAGGATTTTACCGCCAGCCTCGTCCTGCAGGCCGATGACCGCCTGCGCTTCAAGCCGGCAACGCGTGTCGAGAACGCCTGCGCCACGGGCTCGGCGGCGGTGCGGCAGGGCATCCGCGCCATCGATGCCGGGGCTGCCAAGTTCGTGCTGGTCGTCGGTGCAGAGCAGATGACGACGACGCCCGGCCCGCAGGTCCAGCAGAACCTCATCCGTGCGTCCTACATCCCGGAGGAGGGGGATATCCCGGCCGGGTTCGCCGGCCAGTTCGGCAAGATCGCCGCAGCCTATTTCCAGCGCCATGGCGACCAGTCCGACGCGCTTGCCGCGATAGCTGCCAAGAACCACAGGAACGGCGTCGACAATCCGTACGCGCATATGCGCAGGGATTTCGGCTATGATTTCTGCCGCCAGGAAAGCGACAAGAACCCCTTAGTCGCCGGCCCGCTGAAGCGCACCGACTGCTCGCTGGTGTCCGACGGCGCGGCAGCACTCGTGCTGACCGATGCCACCACTGCGCTGTCGATGCGCCGCGCCGTCGCCTTCCGGGCGAACGAGCATGTCCAGGATTTCCTGCCAATGTCGAAGCGCGACATCCTTCTGTTTGAAGGCTGCGAGCACGCCTGGGCGCGGGCGCTGAAGGCGGCTGGCGTCACGCTCGACGACTTGTCCTTCGTCGAGACGCATGATTGCTTCACCATCGCCGAACTGATCGAATACGAGGCGATGGGGCTGGCGCCGCGCGGGCAGGGCGCGGCAATCGTTGCCGAAGGGCAGACCGAGAAGGGGGGCCGCCTGCCGGTCAACCCGTCCGGTGGCTTGAAGGCCAAGGGCCATCCGATCGGCGCAACGGGCGTTTCCATGCACGTGCTGACCGCCATGCAGCTCGCGGGCGAGGCGGGCGGCATCCAGGTGAAGGATGCGAAGCTCGGCGGCATCTTCAACATGGGTGGCGCTGCGGTAGCGAATTACGTTTCGATCCTCGACCGGATCAGATAGAAGCCGCTGCCGGGGCCGACGCGCGCGCGATCCGAGGCCTGCGGCAATCCAGGTGGCGGGCGGAATGACAATAGCTAGGAGAAAACTGCTCAAGCCTCTGATCGGGCTGATGTTTTCCGCATCGCTGTCCGCCGTGGCCCCATCCGGCTCGTGGGCTGCTGGCGGGGCTGCCGAGCTTGCCGCGGCATTTTGCAAGACGCGGATCGCAGGCAATGCGGAAGCCGTGAAGCCGCTGCTGACGCTTTCGCTGCAGGCGGTGATCACCGACGCGGAGCAACGCAACAGGATCATCGCCGAGGCGACGCCGGACGAGAAGCCGCCTTTCGGCGATGGCATCCCCTACCAGAGTTTTCCCGATATTCCAGACGCTTGCGAGCCGGGCAAGCCGGACGAGGGGGCAGGTCGCACCGAGGTTCCGGTCGGCTATTCCTTCAAGCAGAGTCCGGATGCCGGCTGGACAGATACGCTGATCCTGGTTTCGTCCGGGGGCGATGTCCGCATCGACAACATCAGGTTCAGGGACGCACCCGACGGCAGCGCCCCGCATAGCTTGCGCGAGATATTGCACGACGCCTTCGATCAATAGGAAGCGCCTTTTGCCGAGCGAAATCAACGGGAAGAGAAGATCGTGACCAATCCGGTGCTGGTGGAAGTGCTGCGTGGCGGGATCGTCGAGAGCGCGCATCGCGGCGCGGTCGCGGTTTTCGACGCTGCGGGACGATCCGTGCTGGAAATCGGTGACGTCGAGCAGCCGGTTTTCCCGCGTTCGGCGGTCAAGGCGATCCAGGCCCTGCCGCTGGTCGAGAGCGGCGCCGCGGACGCTTATGGCTTTGGAAACAAGGAGTTGGCACTGGCCTGCGCCTCGCATGGCGGCGAGCCGGTGCATGTGGATCTGGCAGCGGCGATGCTGGCCAGGGCGGGCCTGGACGGGGGCGCCTTGGAGTGCGGAAGCCACTGGCCCAGCCATCAGGACTCGACTTTGGCGCTGGCGCGGGCAGGGGGCGCCCCGAATGACCTGCACAACAACTGTTCGGGAAAACACTCCGGTTTTTTATGCACATGCCGGCATCTCGGCATCGGGCATCGCGGCTATGTCGCGGCCGGCCATCGGTCGCAGGAGATGGTGCGCGACGCGATGCAGGGCGTGACCGGGGCGGCGCATGAACAGGCGAACAGCGGCATCGACGGCTGCTCGATACCGACTTATGCCGTGCCGTTGAAAAATCTCGCGGTCGGTTTTGCCAAGATGTTGACGGGGCAGGGTTTTTCGCCGTCGCGGGCGGCCGCTGCCAGGCGCCTGACCGCCGCCTGCATGGCCGAACCGTTCTACGTCGCGGGCACCGGACGCGCCGACACACGGCTTATGCAGACGGCCCCCGGGCGCATCTTCGTCAAGATCGGGGCGGAGGGAGTCTATTGCGCCGGGGTGCCGGAACTGGGTTTCGGCATCGCGCTGAAGGCCGGCGACGGGGGAGAAAGGGCGGCCGAGGTGATGGTCGCCTCCGTTTTGGGACGGCTGCTCGAAGGCGACGAAGCGCTTTCGAAACGGCTTTCCGGCATGGCGCGGACGCCGATCCTCAACCGCAGGGGGGTGGAAGTCGGTGTCGCGCGGCCAGCGGAAGCGCTGCTGGCATGAGGCTTGGTTTCAAGCGATCGAGAATGCTGGCCCAGGGCATTGATTTTCTTGTAAAAATTCTTACATGGCGAGTGATCGGAGCGGCCGTTCGACCGCCGGAGGAATATCGCCTGTCCGCTGGTTCCGGATGTGCGTGAAGCCCGGAATATCGCGCCAGATCAATATGATATGCGTATTTCCAGAATCAAATGCGCTGAATCGCTTCACTCAAGGCCCGAAAATCGGCCTTCGCGCTACCAAAACGACGCGACAGGCTTGTTTTTCGTCTCAGCGGACTTGATTGCGCTCGACCGTGAGGTGACTGTAGGCAGAAGCCCCCGGCGCAGCCAGGTCGCCGGTGGCGGTTTTGGTCCAGCGGAAGCCGACGACCGCACCTTCGGACGCCGCCTCTATGATGTTGTCGGTGATGACAGCCGGTCCGGCGCCCTCGACGACGGTTACCGCGATGCCGACCTGAGCCTTGCGGATGATGTTGCCGGTGGCGGACACGTTGCGCAGGTATGGCCCCCAGCCGAGCTGCATGCCGTAGCGGGCGCTGTCCTCGACGACGTTGCCGGTGAGCGTCGTGTCGGCCTCGACGGTGATGCCGACGCCGAAGATCGGGCGGTCGTGTGTATAGGGGCCGGTGTTGGAGATATTGCGCACGAGGTTGCCACTGCACACGGCCAGCCGACCGCCCTGGTCGAAGTTGACGATGGCGATGCCGTTGGCGGCTCCGTCGACGATGTTGGCGCTGACGATCGCGCCCTGGAAGGCGAACTCCGAGTAGATCGCGGTCTCGCCGCTGCGCGCGCAGTTGTTGTTGAGGATCTGCACGTCGCTGGCGCTGTTGGCGCGGATCGCCGAGAAGGCGCAGTCGGCGATCATGTTGTTGGCGATCATCACCTTATCGGCGCGGAAGGCGTTGATGCCGTTGCCGTAGGGGCCGGTGCCGCCCTTGCGCGCGGCGATGCGCTCGACGCGGTTGTTGGTGACCATGGTGAAATCGTCGGCCGGCTGCCAGCGATGCACCAGGATGCCGCCATTGGCGCAGTCGGTCACGGTGTTGCCGGCGATCGACAGCCGCCCGGCTTCGACCGAATAGATACCGGATTCAGCAGCGCCTGAGATGATCGTGCGCTCGATGCGGCCGGACACGGTCTCCAGCGCCAGCCCGTTGCTGCCGCTGCCGAGGATCTGGCAGTTGTCGACGACCAGTTGCGCCACGCGGCGGAAGTCGCCGAGTCCCTGCGCATAGTCGCCGATCCAGCGGTTGGCGCCGTCGAGCACTAGGCCGGTCAGTCCGATGTGGTCGGCGCCGTCGGCCAGCAGCAGATGGCCGTCGCCGCCATAAAGCAGCCTTGTCGCGCCCGGCACGCCGGAAAGCCGTACGCGGCGGGGCAAGGTGATGTTGGAGACGACATAGGTGCCGGGCGGCAGGAAGACCGGCGCTTCGCTCTGCGCGGCCTTGTCGAGGAGTTTTGCAAAAGCCTTGCTCTGGTCGTCGAGCGTGCCGGGCGCGACGCCGAATTCGCCGGCGCTGATCGCACCGCGCAACGATGCAGTCTCGATGCCGGCCGGCGCGCGCGAGATCGCGGCCGCCGGCACGGAAAGGCCCACCGCCGCGAGGCCGGCCGAGCCCGCCAGAAAGATACGCCTGTTCAACATCGGCACAGATTCCGCCCGCAGCCTTCTGTTTGCCCTCGCCACGCAGGATATATGCCAGGCGCGCGGTTGGCGCTTGTCGGCGGTGCGGCGAAGGCATACGTTTCTCGAATGAGCAGAGCATTCACCCGGGAAGACGACAACGAGGCCATCGCCGACATCGGCGAACGGCCGGTGAGCCCGCACCGCAATCTCGTTACCGAACGGGGCCTTGCACAGATCGAGAAGGAACTCGCGAGACTGCGCGAGGAACTGGGCGATGCCGAGCGCAAATCCGACCGCGAGCACATCGCGCTGGTGTCGCGCGACCTGCGCTACTGGACGGCACGCCGCGAGACGGCCGAGGTTTCGGTGCCCGAGCCGGATTCGGATGTCGTCCGCTTCGGCATGACGGTCACGCTCAAGGGCGAGGACGGCAAAAAGCACGTCTGGGCGATCGTCGGCGAGGACGAGGCGGACGCCGCGCATGGCACGATCAGCCATGTCTCGCCGATGGCATTGGCGCTGTTCGGAAAGGGCGTCGGCGACGAGGCCAGCGTGAACGGTAAGGCGTTCGAGATCGTTGGGATGAAGGCGGGCTGACGGCAGCTTGTCAGCAATGAGACAGACGTTGCATTGAGTTTCAAGGTCTGCTTGCGACCCTATTCCGGCCATTAGCGATCTGCTTAATCGATGGCAGCTTTTGACCGATTGTGTTGAAAAACTCTGTAGCGTCACTCGGAGCGCTCCAGCCTGGAATGACTTTCTCCGCGCGGCGGGATCTGGGGCAGTTCGTGCTGTTTCATTTCTGCTGTGCGGCTTGAGTAGAAAGCAATTCTGTGCACTTCCGCTCCGCTCGCGTCATTGCGCCGTTCATTCGACTTTTTCAACACAATCGACCCATTGCAGACCTTCCGGTGCGTGCCAGCAAAGGTCTTGTGGCGATACAACTCGTCCGACTTCTGCTACTGTCCACCCCTCGGGCATACGTGGTCTTCAAGAACGCCGTCGTGGAGACGGCCAAGCAGGAGGTCGACGCGCACACAGGGCCGGCGTCCATTTTGGTTCCGATGTGGTTGCGGTGCCAAATCCGTGAGGGTCTGGCCGAGGCGCACGGGGGAGAGCCGTGTTGTCAACCGAACATGTAGAGCGGCGACTTACTGCCATTCTGGCGGCCGACATCGCCGGCTACAGCCGGCTAATGGGCGACAACGAGGAAGGTACGCTCGCTCAGCTGAAGGCCCATCGGTCTGCTTTGATCGACCCAAAGATCAACGAGCACCGCGGGCGGATCGTCAAGACCACCGGCGATGGCATGCTGGTCGAGTTCGCGAGTGTGGTCGAGGCCGTGCGCTGCGCCGTCGAGATCCAGCGCGGCATGGCGGAACGAAATGTCACGGCACCGGCAGGGCAACGTATCGAGTTCCGCGTCGGCATCAACGTCGGTGACATCATCATCGAGGGTGACGACATTTTCGGGGACGGCGTCAACGTGGCGGCTCGCCTGGAGGGTCTCGCGGAGCCTGGCGGCATCTGCGTCTCGGGCCGCGTGCAGGAAGACGCGCAAGGCAAGCTTGACATTGCCTTTGAGGATATCGGTGAACAGAAGCTGAAGAACATCGCGCGGCCGGTGCGCGTATATCGCTTGCGGCTCGACGCCACGGCCGCTCCGGCGCGCACCCACTGGCGCCGTGGATTGTACGCCGCTCTGGCTCTGATGATCTTGCTTGCTGCCGGCGCGCTGTGGACAGGTTTTGGCTCCGAGTCGAAATTTCTCAGCATTCTGCGCCCTGGCGATCAATTCACGAAAAGCGCTGAAGTCGACGAGAAACCCGCGATCGCCATTCTCCCGTTCCTGAACAACAGCGGCGATCCGGCTCGTGAGTATTTCGCGGATGGATTGACGCAGGATATCATCAACGCGCTGGGTCGGTTCTCCGCGCTGACCGTGATGTCGTGGAACGCTGTAGCCCCGTACAAGGGAAAGCCTGCAAGCCCCGAGGATATCGGCCGCGGTCTCGCTGTCAGCTATTTGGTCGAAGGCAGCGTCCGCCATACCGGAGACCGCGTGCGGGTCATCGCACAACTCGTCGACACAAGGCAGGGACGTGTGCTTTGGTCTGCAAGCTTCGAGGAAGCACTGGCGGACGTGTTTGCGCTGCAGGACATCATTGTCACTGACATTGTCAGAGTACTGGCGATTCGCGTGACGCAGATCGAACAAAATCGAGTGTTCGCAAAGCCGACCGAAAATCTCGCAGCCTATGACTACGTACTCCGCGCCAGGCCGGCATTGCAGCGCCCGACGCGGGCAAACAATGTGGAGGCGCGGAGCCTGGTCAAACGCGCTATCGAGCTTGACCCAAACTACGCTGCTGCATATGCGGCACTCGCCGAAACCCATCACCTTGCCAGCTCGATGGGCTGGGCGGAGTCGCCAGCCGCCTCCCTGAGCCGCGCCGAGGAACTGGCAACCAAGGCGCTGAGACTTGACGATTCCGAAGTGCGCGCGCACGTCATTCTCGGCCACATCCACCTCTTTCATCAGCGATACGACCTGGCAAAAGAGGAGATCGAGCGGGCCATTGCGATCAATCCGAACGATGCGCTCGGCCTCGCGGGGCGCGGCACCATCTTGTTGTGGCTGGGACAGACCGATGCGGCGATCGAAGCCTTGGAGCAGGCGCAGCGCATCGACCCCGATCTCAATGCGGTTGACCGCTTTGCGCTGAGCCTGGCCTACTATCTCAAAGGCCGTTACGACGCGGCGATCGAACAGGCGGAACTTAATCTTCGAACAACCGCAGACGCGAACTTCAGCCGTGTCTTGCTGGCCGCCGCGTATGCACAAAACAACCGAGCGGAGGACGCTGCGCGAGTCGTCGCGATGATACGCCGCATCGACCCAACCTTCGATCCGCAGGAGTTTGGAAACAAGTTTCTAAACTCTGGCAATCTCGATCATCTGCGCGACGGATTGCGCAAGGCCGGCCTCTACCCGGTCTCTGGGGACCTGCTACCGGCCGAGAGAATGAACCGCTAAGTCATTGCATTAGCGCGCGGTTCGCGTTGGCCTTCGCGATGTTCGCAGCAAGGTCCTGCTCGAAGAGCGCGGGTCCCATCGGGGCCGGCTTGCCGAAAATATAAAGCTTGCCGTCGCTGATCAGCCAGTTCTCCGGGTTGGCCTCGGTGAGTTCGCCCTCGGCCAGCGCCATCGCACAATAGTCTCCGAACTGCGGCGCGTAGCGAACAGGATCGGCCTTAAAGAGCTCACGATGCTCAGCATTCGCGAAGAGATAGCGGTGCTCGTCCCATTCATACTCGAACTCCGGCAGCCCGCGCGTGGGCCTTCCGGTGGTGAAATAGGCGACCGGGTCATAACCCTTGATCGCCAAGGGAACCGCTTCCGTGGCAAAAGTGGACATCGAGGTCGCAAGCGGGGCGGCTGCGACCGCCAGAACAAGGCGAACGGCATTTCGCCGAGAGAAAGTGTGCATGGCGAATTCCTCTGAGATTTGGCCCTCCCGGGCGGCGCCAATCGTTTGGGGCACGGATTATCGCTCTTGTACCGCTCGGCAGCAACACGTTTCGGAGATTTTCGGAGTTCGAGTGGGGTGGGGGGCGGGCCCGTCGCAGGGACGCCGGGCTCTATTCTTCGTCTTCTTGTGGCGCTAAGCGGCCGTTGGCAGCTCGGCATCGGACTGACCGCTTCCCACCCATTCTGGACATTCGAGCTTGAAACAGAACCCCGGTTCAATGTCACAATGAAGATCAGGCGCTTTCGGTCAGCGGCACCGTGTGATCCCGGAAGAACGCCGTCGCGCCGGCCTCGTCGATCTCGCCGGCGGCAACACCCATAGTGAACTCGTAGAGCGTTCCGTCATCAGCGGTCAGTTCGTATCCGTTCAGCAGCAGGAATGTTGCCGCCGCGACGATCGCGGTACGTTTGTTGCCGTCCACGAAGGCATGGTTGCGGGCAATGCCAAAGACATAGGCGGCGGCGAGTTCATGCACCGTCGGCTCGCCATAGGCAGCCTTGTTTTCCGGACGTGACAGCGCCGATTCCAGCGCGTTCTCATCGCGCAAGCCCTGTGCGCCGCCATGCCGGCGCAACTGCTCCGAATGGAAAGCCTCTACAGCGCGCCGTGACAAAAACGCCCAATTCATTCGGCGAGCTTCTGAAGCGCGACCTTGTATCTGTCCATAACCTTGCGGGCGGCTTCCATCTGCCGCTCGAAGGAATCGTCCACCGGCGTCAGCGTGAGGCCGGCAGCGGTTTCCTTAACCTCAAGGGCGTCGCCGGCTTGCAGGTTGAGCTTGTTGAGCAATTCCTTCGGCAGGATCACACCCTCGGAATTGCCGATCTTGCGGATGACGGTGTTCAAGGCAACCTCCATGTTATAACGGCTTGTATAACATGGATTGAGAGATGTTGCAACGGGTGTGGTAACAGGCAAGGAAATCGAAAATTCCTACGCCGGCAGGGTTTCCACGTCGGTCTCGCGCAGCAACTGGTCGAGGGTTAGCAGCGGCGAGCCCATGGTCTTGGCGTAAGCATAGTGGAAGCAATCGAAATTGCTGAGATGCCGTTTGCCGAGACAATGCTGCTCGGCCACCGCGACGGCGTGGCTGAGGACGCTGCGCGGCGAAGCGGGTTCGCGAAGCGCAATCTGCCTGGCCTCCAGCCACTCGACGACCACCGCCTCGGCGGCCGTGTAGGGACAATCAAGCTGGTCCGGCCGCGACAGGACAATGATCGCCTCCCAGGCGGCAAGGGCGGACGTGAACGGCGCCGACGCGTCCAGCAGGGCAGCCTCGTAAGCGTCGCCGGTTTCCTCACCGGCCATCATCGACACAATCGCGCAGGCATCGATAAACACTATTCGCCACCCGTCAGGTCGTGGTCGAGATCGTGCCACGCTTCCGGCGGGACGGGCTTTCGGTCCGGCTGGAAGGAAAGCCCATGTTTCGCGAGGATCTTGCGGGCCGTCTCACGCGGACTTTCCTTGTTCATTCGGTTCCGGATGGTTTCGCGCAGTGCTGCGATCACCGCATCGGTGATGCTGGTGTCGTCAATGCGGGCCAGTTCCCGCGCCAGCTCATCGGCCTCGGGGTTGCGGATGTTGAGCGTCATTTGTGTAGCTCCGAGTGTGTAGATCACGATACGTATCTATGTAGTTGGTCGCAAGGTGGAACACGGGGCGTTCCTGGTCCGGCGGCGCGCCATCCCGACCGTCGTCCTGGACGGAGAGCGGGCCACGGCGGCGTTGCGGCGCAACATCCCGGCATTGCCTTGCGCCGGCAATCCAGCAATGCATTATGGCCGGACAGGTTTGGGGGATATGTGGTGACTACCGTAACGGTTTTGGTTGTCGGGGCGGGTCCGACCGGTTTGCTCGCAGCCGCCGAACTCCGTCGGCGCGGCGTGGATTGCCTGCTCGTCGACGCGCATGAGCATGTGATGGCCTGGGACCGGGCGACAGTTGTTCATCCGCGCTCGCTGGAGATTTTCGAATCGCTGGGCATCCTGGACCCGTTGCTGGCCGCCGGCGTGAAACAGCGGCGTGCCCGCATCCATGCGGGGGGCGCGGTGCTGGGCGAGATCGATCTCGAACTTTGCGGCAGCCGCTTTCCGTTCAATATCGGGATATCGGAGGAAGTGACCGAAGCGATCCTGACCGACTATCTTATGCGGCAGGACGGCATGGTGACGCGCGCCACGAAGCTTGTCGGGTTGGTGGAGCGGCAGGAGGGCATGCTCGCCACGATCGAGCACGAGGGCAGGGCGACCGAAATCCTCGCCCAATGGGTGATCGGCTGCGACGGGCACCACAGCACGGTGCGCTCGCTGGCCGGCATCGAGCAGGACGGACACGACATCGCCGAGCCCTGGGCGGTGTTCGACGCCGGCGTGGCTGGCTGGCCGGCGTCGTTCGAGGCCAACTATGCCTATCTGGATGAGGTGCCTGTCATCCTCACCGCGCTGCCGGACCAGCGCTGGCGTGTCTATCTGAGGCCGAGTTCGCCGGATTCCGATCTCGTCGCCGACGCACTCGGAACGCTGCGGCGCTATCTGCCGGCGGCGCGCTTCGAGGGCGTGACCAATCCGACGCGTTTCCATTGCCACACCAAAGTCGCGCAGAAATTCCGGTCGGGCCGTATCCTGCTTGCCGGTGACGCCGCGCATACCTGTAGCCCGGCGCAGGGCCACGGCATGAACAGCGGGCTGCAGGATGCCTACAACCTTGCCTGGAAACTGGCGCTGGTCTGCCAGGGACATTGCTCCGAAAAGCTCCTCGACAGCTATGAAGCGGAACGGCGTCCGGTGGCGGAAATGGTGACGGCTTCCGGCGACACGGCCGAGGGCGCCCAGATGGTCAAGGGTGCTGCCGCTCGCCGGGAGCGCGACGCCGCCATCAAGGGCGCCTTCGCCGATCCCGCCATGCGCCACCACGAGGCGGTGGCCGAGGCGGAACTCGACATCGACTACGCGGCCTCGCCGATCGTGCTGGGCGACAGGCATGAAGCAAGCTGGCCGGGCCAGCGGCTGCCGGACGGGATCGAACTGCGGCAGGCGGCTGGCGGCGGCATGCTTCATCACCACGCCAACCGGCGGGGCCATACCGCGTTCGTCATAGGCGGAGCCTCGACCGGCGCAGACGATCTCACCAAAATTCTTCGGGATGTGAAGCCTTTGTCCGACGGCCCGATCATCGAGACGGTTGTTGCCCTTTCCGCGAATGAGGAGGTCGCGGATGTCGAGGCGCATCTGGAGCCGGCGGCTGCCGACCGGCTGGGCGCGGGCGGTATCGTGCTCCTGGTCGCGAGGGCGGATGGGCATGTGGGCCTTCGCGCCGAGAAAAACCACGCGGAAGCTCTCGCGGCCTATGTGGGCGTGCTGCGGTCCAGTTGAGGCTGAACCGGCGGCTGCCTAGCGCGCCAGCCCGTCCAGCAATCTCTCGGCCGCCTCGGGGATAACCGTTCCTTGACAATTTTGCGAATTTTACGCATTTTGCGTAAATCAGGAGGCCGCAGATGGGCATCACGGTTCGGGCCACGGAGTTTTCCCGCAACTTCGGAAAATATCAGGACGAGGCGATTTCGGCCAAGGTCATCAACGTGACCAGTCACGGAAGGGTGGTGGGGGCGTATCTGTCGGCACAGGAACTCGCACACTACGAGACACTGAAGCGCCGGGAGCGTGAGGTTCTGGTCGTCGGCGCTCTCGATGACGAAACCATTGCCGCCATCGAAGCCTCGGAATATGGCGTGGAGCCCAATTGAGCATCCCGGTCCCCAGGCCGGGTCTTGTCATTCGCTATGGTTTTCTTTGGAGCAGCGAAAGCGATCGCGGACTCATGGAGGGCCGAAAGGATCGTCCGTGTGCAATTGTCGTCGCGGCGCCGCGCGATGAGCGGGGGCATGTTCGCACGATCGTCGCGCCGATCACGCATAGTCCGCCGGCGGACAGCTTTGCGTCGTTGGAAATTCCGGCAGCCATATGCCGGGCGCTGGAACTCGACGAAGGCCGACATTGGGTACGTCTTGACGAACTGAACCGTTTTGTGTGGCCCGGCTATGATTTGCGGCCGCGCGCCGACGGACGCTACGAATACGGAATGTTGCCGCGCGGACTGTTCGAGCAGATCAAACGCGGCATCCTCGAGGTGCAGCAGAAGCGCAAGGGGCGGATCGTCGGCCGCGACGAGTGAATGCCGTTCAAGCCCCCGCCAACCCGTCCAGCAGCCGCTCCGCCGCCTCCGGGATCACCGTGCCCGGCGGAAAAATTTCCGCGGCGCCCGCGGCCAGCACCGCGTCGAAATCCTGGGGCGGGATGACGCCGCCGGCGACGATCGTGATGTCGTCGCGGCCGAGTTTTTTCAGGGCGGCTTTCAGTTCGGGGATGAGGGTCAGGTGGCCGGCGGCGAGCGAGGAGGCGCCGACGATGTGGACGTCGCGCTCGGCGGCGAGTTTGGCGATCTCTTCCGGCGTCTGGAACATCGAGCCGACGGTGACGTCGAAGCCGAGGTCGGCGAAGGCGGTGGCGATGACCTTCTGGCCGCGGTCGTGGCCGTCCTGGCCCATCTTGGCGACGAGGATGCGCGGCCTGCTGCCGTTGGTCCTCTCGAAGGCGGAGACCTTTGCCTGCACCCGGTCGACCACGGTATTCTCGCCGATCGCCTCGCGATAGACGCCGGAGATGGTCTGAACCTCGGCGACGTGGCGGCCGAAAGTCTTTTCCAGCGCCAGCGAGATCTCCCCCACCGTGGCCTTGGCGCGGGCGGCCTTGATCGCGAATTCGAGCAGATTGCCGTTTTGGCGTGCGGCGGCGGCGAGTTGGTCGAGCGCCGTCTCGACGGCGGCGACGTCGCGGGTGCCCTTGAGCTGCTGGAGCTTCGACAATTGCCGGGCGCGGACCTCGGCGTTGTCGATCTTGAGCACGTTGACCTCGATGTCCTTCTCGGGGCGGAAGGCGTTGACGCCGACCAGGAACTGCTCGCCGGAATCGATGCGCGCCTGGGTGCGGGCTGCGGCTTCCTCGATGCGCAGTTTCGGGATGCCTTTTTCGACGGCGGCGGCCATGCCGCCGAGGGATTCGACCTCCTCGATATGGGCGAGAGCCTTGGCGGCGAGGTCGTGGGTGAGCCGCTCGACAAAGGCCGAGCCGCCCCACGGGTCGATGAAGCGGGTGGTGCCGGATTCCTTCTGCAGGATCAGCTGGGTGTTGCGGGCAATGCGCGCCGAATGATCGGTGGGCAGCGCCAGCGCCTCGTCGAAGGAGTTGGTGTGCAGCGACTGGGTGTGGCCCTGCGTGGCCGCCATCGCCTCTATCATGGTGCGCATGATGTTGTTGTAGGGGTCCTGCGCTGTCAGCGACCAGCCGGAGGTCTGGCAGTGGGTCCTGAGCGACAGCGAGCGAGAGTCCTTGGGCGCAAAATTCTTCTGCATCAGCGCTGCCCAGATCAGGCGGGCGGCGCGCATTTTTGCGACTTCCATGAAGAAGTTCATGCCGATCGCCCAGAAGAAGGAGAGGCGCGGCGCGAACTTGTCGATGTCGAGCCCGGCGGCGACGCCGGCGCGCGCATATTCGATGCCGTCGGCGATGGTGTAGGCGAGCTCCAGGTCGGCGGTCGCGCCGGCCTCCTGCATGTGGTAGCCGGAGATCGAGATGGAGTTGAATTTCGGCATGTTGGCCGAGGTGTAGGAAAAAATGTCCGACACAATCCGCATCGAGGGTTTCGGCGGATAGATGTAGGTGTTGCGGACCATGAACTCCTTCAGGATGTCGTTCTGGATGGTGCCGGCAAGGTCTTTTTGGGCGACGCCCTGTTCTTCCGCTGCGACGATGTAGAGCGCCATGATCGGCAGAACGGCGCCGTTCATGGTCATCGACACGGTCATCTGATCAAGCGGTATCTGGTCGAACAGCTGGCGCATGTCGAGGATGGAATCGATCGCCACGCCGGCCATGCCGACATCGCCGGCGACGCGCGGATGGTCGCTGTCGTAGCCGCGATGGGTGGCGAGGTCGAAGGCGACGGAAAGACCCTTCTGGCCGCCGGCGAGGTTGCGGCGGTAGAAGGCGTTGGATTCTTCCGCCGTCGAGAAGCCGGCATACTGGCGGATGGTCCAGGGCTGCTGGACATACATGGTCGGGTAGGGGCCGCGAATGAAGGGAGCGATGCCGGGATAGGTGTCAAGCATGGGAAGCTTGGCGACATCACTTTCGCCATACGATCGCTTGATCGTCAGGCCTTCCGGGGTCTTCCACGTGCTTTTGTCACGGATGGGGGCGGCCGCGACGGGCCGGCGCCAGTCGATTTTCGTGAAATCAGGGATCATGCGTCGGTGCCAGCCAGTTCGTCGATGCGGGCCAGATCCAGCCTCTGGCAAAACACGGTGCCGTCGGTGGGGAGCGGGCGAGGGGAGGCGGGAAGGGTTTCGACCGGCAGTTCGATCTTGGCGGGAAACAGCGTGGTGCCGATGATGGCGCGCTTGCCGGCGCGGTATTCGGCGGCGCGGCGGTCGCGGGCGGCGAGGATGCGGGTTTGCAGATGGCCGCCGGCAAGACTTCTGAGCAGGCCGCCTTCCTTTTCGATTCGCTGGAACTCGGCCCACGCGGCCTCGCAGAGCGCATCGGTCAGCGCCTCGATGCTGCCCGAGCCGGCGACCGGGTCGATGACGAAATCGACATGGCTTTCCGAGGCGAGCACAAGGTGGGTGTTGCGGGCGACGCGGCGGGCAAAGGCTTCCGGCAGGCCGTGGGCGACGGTGTGCGGCAGGACCGAGATCGAATCGGCGCCGCCGGCGCCCGCCGCGAAGGCGGCCAGCGTGGCGCGCAATATGTTGGTCTCGGGGTCGCGCAGGGTCGTCATGCGGTAGGTGGTCTCGGCGTGGATCATGGCGCGCGACGGCTTTATCGACACGACCTCCTGCGCCTTCTGCCACAGCAGGCGCAGCGCCCGGATTTTTGCGATCGACAGGAACTGGTCCTGGTCGACGGAGATCGCGAAGCCGATATGCGGGGCGGCATAGACCAGCGCCTGGCGGGCCTCCTCGAACAGCCGGAGATGGGCGACGGCGCCGGCCAGCATCGCGCCGAGCTCCTGCGCCTCGGTGGCGCCGGCATTGTGGAAGACGCGGCCGTCGGCCTCCAGCAGGATGCCGGGCACGCCCATGGCGAAGAAATGCGCCAGCGATTGCGGCATGGAGGCCTGCAGCGCCTCGATCGACATGCGCAGCCGGCCGGTGGCGGCGAAGGTGGCGGCCGAATCGATTCCGAACGAAACGCTGAGCTTTGCCGGATCGGCGCGCCGTGCGGTCAGGAACGCCACGAGCCGATCGGCCATGGCGCGGCTGGACGGATGCGGGTCGATGCGCACATGCACCTTGTCGAGCGGAATGCCGTCGAGCACGCGCTCCAGCGTGTCGGGCTGGTCGGGCAGGCCGTAGCGGAAGGCGTTGGGCGCGCCCTCGAACACCAGCGCCAGGCCGGTCGCGCCGCCGGCAACGTCTTCCAGCGCCTGTCGGTTGGCTCGGGCGGGATCGATGTCGTCGCAGCGCTGCACGATGGTCCAGGGAAGTGCCGCCTTGCGCCGCGGCAGCGGCACGGCGCCGGCGCGGCGCGGCTCCAGCGGCTGGATGCGCAGGCCGTCGTCGGTTCGGCCGACCATGACGTCGTCGAAGGCGGAGCCGGCGAGCGTTTTCTCGACGAGGGCGGCCCAGCGCGACCGGTCGGACGCCGGGAAGGCCGAAACGCTGATCAGGTCGTCGACGTTCATCCTGTCCGATTCTCCCGGTCGCAGTGGCGGCGGTTCGATACGCCTCTGATTTTACCACGTCTTATGGCTTTCGACATGGTCCCGCAATGCGGCAAGACATCAACATTACCGTCGCCGGAATCGAGGCGCCGTCATGGCCGGCCATACGCTGTTCATACCATTGCCGGCGCCGGAACGGTTTCAATCGACTGCGCCTTGCTCTAATGCTTCAGGCCCGGCTGCCGACGGCGCCGGCCTGTGGAGCGACTGAATTCTCAAGGAGGAGACCAGATGGCATTTTCCGCACTGACCCGCCGCGCCGGCCTTGCGCTCGGACTTTCGCTGCTGTCGGCCGCAGCAGTTGGCGTTCCGGCGTTCGCCGACACGTTCCCGGACCGCCCGGTGACGCTGGTGGTGCCGTTCGCGGCGGGCGGATCGACGGACCTCGTCGCCCGCGTGCTCGCCGAGAAGATGTCCGCCGACCTCGGCCAGCAGGTCGTCGTCCAGAACGTGGCCGGGGCCGGCGGCAATCTGGGGGCCGACAATGTCGCGCGGGCGGAGCCGGACGGCTACACCATCCTGATGGGGACGGTGGCCACGCATGCGCTCAACCCGCTGATCCTCAAGACCAAACCCTACGACCCGGAAAAGGACTTCGCCCCGATCTCGCTGCTGGTCGTGGTGCCGAACGTGCTGGTGGTCAATCCCGAATTGCCGGTCAAGAGCGTCGCGGACCTGATCGCCCTGCTCAAGGCCTCGCCCGACCAGTACAGCTATGCGTCGTCGGGCAACGGCACGCCGCTGCACCTCTCGGGTGAGCTGTTCAAGAAGATGGCCGGCGTGAACATGCAGCACGTGCCCTACAAGGGCGCGGGGCCGGCATTGAACGACGTCATCGCCAACCAGGTGCCGATCATGTTCGACAATCTGCCGTCCTCGTCGGGGCATATCAAGGCGGGCACGCTGCGCGCCCTTGCGGTCACCACCGCCGAGCGCGCGCCGTCGTTCCCCGACGTGCCGACGATCGCCGAATCGGGCGTGCCTGGCTATGAGACCTATACGTGGAACGCGCTCTTCGCCCCGGCCAACACACCGCCCGAGGTGGTGGCGCGGCTGAACGAAGCGGCCAAGAAGGCGCTGGCCGATCCCGCGGTGGTCGAACGGATGAACGAGTTCAGCGCGACGATCGTCGGGTCGACGCCCGAGGAGCTCGCCGCCCATGTGACGGCCGAGCTCGCCAAATGGACGCCGGTGGTGCGCGACGCCAACGTCCAGATGGATTGACGTGAACCCGGCGCTCCGGGGCTATTCCCGGAGCGCCGCGCCGCCATTGTCGCGCCGCGCTTGCATGGCTATACCGATGCCGAAGCGTGGCGACACGCTGTCGGATCCTTTCTTTCGGAGATTGAAGCCCATGGCAGCCGAGACCAGCATCTTCCTCGGCGCCAGCCGCAAGCCGGACGACAGCTACCAGCGGCCGGAGGAACTGCTGCTGCGATACGGCAACCGGCACGGGCTGGTGACCGGCGCCACGGGCACCGGCAAGACGGTGTCGCTGCAGGTGATGGCGGAAGGCTTTTCCAACGCCGGCGTGCCGGTGTTCTGCGCCGACATCAAGGGCGACCTTTCCGGCATCGCCATGATGGGCGAAGCCAAGGACTTTTTGGTCAAGCGAGCCGAGCAGGTGAAGCTCGACCCGTATGAATTCCAGGAATTCCCGGTGATCTTCTGGGACCTGTTCGGCGAGCAGGGCCACCCGATCCGCGCCACCGTCTCGGAGATGGGACCGCTGCTTCTGTCCCGGCTGATGAACCTGACCGAGGCGCAGGAAGGCATCATCAACATCGCCTTCCGCATCGCCGACGAGGATGGCCTGCTGTTGCTCGACATGAAGGATCTGCAGGCGCTGCTGTCCAACATCGCCGAGCGGGCCGACGAGATTTCGACGCGCTACGGCAACGTGACGAAGCCGTCGGTCGGCGCGATCCAGCGCTCGCTGCTGATCCTCGAGCAGCAGGGCGCGAAGAACTTCTTCGGCGAACCGGCGCTGCGTATTCCCGACATCATGCGCACCACCCGTGACGGGCGCGGCGCGATCAACGTGCTTGCCGCCGACAGACTGATGATGAATCCGCGGCTCTACGCAACCTTCCTCTTGTGGCTGATGTCGGAACTGTTCGAGCAGCTTCCCGAGGTCGGTGACCCCGATAAGCCGAAGCTGGTGTTCTTCTTCGACGAGGCGCATCTGCTGTTCGACGAAGCGCCAAAAATCCTGATCGACCGGGTGGAGCAGGTGGTGCGCCTGATCCGCTCGAAAGGCGTCGGCGTGTATTTCATCACGCAGAACCCGCTCGACGTGCCGGAGACGGTGCTGGCGCAGCTCGGCAACCGGGTGCAGCACGCGCTGCGCGCCTATACGCCGCGCGAGCAGAAGGCGGTGCGCACGGCCGCCGAGACATTCCGCCCGAACCCGGATTTCGACTGCGCCACGGCGATCACCAATCTCGGCACCGGCGAGGCGCTGGTCTCGACACTCGAGAACAAGGGCGTACCGTCGATGGTGCAGCGGACGCTGATGCGGCCGCCAGCCTCGCGGCTCGGCCCGATCACGCCGGAGGAACGGCGCAAGCTGATCCTCGAAAGCCCGGTGGCCGGCCAGTACGACCAGACGATCGACCGCGAATCGGCGTTCGAGGTCTTGAAAAAGAAGGCCGAGCAGGCGTTGCAGCAACAGGACGAACCACAGACGGGCGGGCAGGGCGGCGGACGCTGGACCCTTCCGGATTTCGGCGGCGATTCCTCGCAGCCGGCACCACAGGATCGCTACCAGCCCGCTCCCAGGCAGCGCGCGCCGGCCGCGCCGCGTCCATCCAACCGCCAGACGGTTGCCGAAGCCGCCATCAAGTCCGTCGTCCGCTCCGTGGGCTCTTCCGTGGGACGGGCGCTCGTGCGCGGAATCCTTGGGAGCTTGTCGCGCGGACGGTAGCGTCGGCCGTCGCTCGACGGCGCTGTCGTGTGGACTTTGGGATGTTAAAGCGTGTCGCCGATTGGATGCGACACGCTTTAAGGCAGTTGGCGGGTTCTCTTTAGTTCGTGCTATCGTGTCGCTGAATTCACGACCCGTCGCATTGCCATGTACAAGATCAGAAGTGCGGAGCCTGGTGACGTTGGCGGAGCGGTCGCCGCACTGGGCGATGCCTTCGCCGACGACCCTTTGATGTCGTATCTCTTTCGCGAAACCCCAAATGGTGTTCGCGCCGGCGCGACTGAGTTCTTCTCCATTCTGCTCCGGGCAAGGATTGCGCTCGGGATGCCTGCATATGTGCTGCGGCAGGCCGAGGGGATGGGCGTTGCGATGGGGTACGACACGTCGCGACCGGCCTGGCCGGCTATGCTCGAAACGGAATGGCGCCAGTTCGAGGTCAGTTTGCCCGGCTTTGCGGCGCGCCTCGCCGCCTACGAGAAAATCTGTGAGACTCACCAGCCGATCGAAGGTCATTTTTACCTGGGCGTGATCGGGATACATCCTTCGCTTCAGCGCAAGGGTGCGGGGAAGGCGTTGCTTGATGCCTTTTGCGCTCTCTCTCGCGCAGATCCTCAATCACACGGCGTCTATTTGGACACGTCCAATCCGAGCAGCCTCCAATTCTATTACAATAATGGGTTTGAACTCCGGGGCCAAGGCAGTCTCGATACGACGCCCTTGTGGTGCGTCTACAAGCGGACGTAATAGGCTGGCTCTGAGAAATCTTGCACAACCGGTGCCGTAGGGGGTGTCTCAAGGGTCGAGACAACAGCCTTTCGCGTCGGCCGTCATGACGCTGTCGGCGTCGGCTGCTGCCGCGCCGGCAGCATGGCGGTGAGCAAGCCGGCGACGATGAAGGCTCCTCCCACGATGTCAAAACCCTGCAGCCGCTCGCCGAGGAAAATGTAGGCCAGGATCGCGACGAAGGCGGTCTGGAGATAGAGCATCATGCCGGCGCGGCTGGCGCCCAACGTGTCGACGCTGCGGTTATAGAGATAATACATGAACGCGCCGCCTGGCCCGGCCACATAGGCGAGCGCCAGCAGGCCGGTCGTATCCATCGCCGTGCGATGATGCGAGAAAATCTCCCAGAGGTAGAGCGGCAGGGCGCCGAGCGCGCCCATGCCCAGCAGCAGGACCAGCAGCGGAAGGCGCTCGATGCCGAATTTCAGGCGGCGCAGCAGGACGGTGTAGAGCGCCCATGCGACAGCGCTGCCGACGATCAGCAATTCGCCGGCGTTCACCTCCAGCCGCAACAGTCCGGGAAGGTCGCCGCGCGCGACGATGACGATCATTCCGAACATGGAGATCGCAGCCCCGGCCGCCTGCCGGAAACCCATCTTCTCCGCGAGCAGGAAATGCGCCAGCACCATGGTTATCATCGGCGCCAGCGCCATGATGATGCCGGCGGTGGTGGCGTTGGTGAATTCGAGGCCGACATAGATCAGGCCTTGGCAGATCGTCAGGCCGAGCACGCCGACGGCGAGCAGTTCGAGCGACCTGTCGCGGATGAGGGCGATCATGGCGGGATAGTGCCGGCGCACGATGGGCAGCAGGATCACGCAGGCCAAAGCAAGCCGCCAGAAGCAGAGCGCCCAGGGCGGCATTTCCGGAATGATCCATTTCGCTGCGATGTAGACCCCGGCCGAAAGCAGCCAGCCGAACACCGCCGTCGAATAGGCGAAGGGCAGCGAGGTCTCGATCGCGGCGCGGTCCTTGCCGTGGCCGATGGCAGCGATGTGGAAGCCCATCTGTCCTCGCTTCATGGCGCGCTCGATGCCCGGGCCTTGCCGCGCCGTCTCAAGCGAAGCAGCCGCCGCATCCGGCGTCAAGCGGTTGCGCCGGTCCGGCGCGGGGCGTATTGGGCCGGACGACGAAAATGCGCTGTTGACGGCGCCTACAGCGCGGCAATTCACCCCCGAGGCGCATCTTGAGAGCCATTCTGCGGCAGAAGATCGTGGAAGTCTGCGATCGCAAGATTTCCGAGAAAGGCCCGGCGTCGGCCTCTCTTTCTACGCGTTCTTCGCGAACAGGAATGACGATCCCGAGCTTCTGATGGAAGCCGCCGAATGGTGGATACGGATCCACCGGCTCGATCATTTCGAAAAGGCGACGAAGATACGCGCCATGGTCGCCGAAATGGAGATTGCGTAGGAAAACGAATGGTCCCCACAGTTGACCGAAAAATTCGGCCGGACTGTTGGAACCGTATTCTTCTACATCGTGCCCGGCTGCCCGGAGCCCGGCGGGATACCGTCGTCGATCGCGATGCCCTGGTCCATCGGCGTGGATGCTACAGGACCCGATCCGACGCCGCCGGTGACGACGATGTTGGTGCCGTCGGGGACGCGGTCGTAGAGGTCGATGATGTCCTGGTTGATCAGGCGCACGCAGCCGGACGATACCGACTTGCCGATCGAGTTCCATTCGGGCGAGCCGTGCAGGCGGTAGAGCGTGTCCTCGCCATTCTGGAAGATATAGAGGGCGCGGGCGCCGAGCGGATTGTTGGGGCCGGGCGGCATGCCGCCTTCCCACTCGTTCTTCCGCGGTACCTGGCGGGCGCGGTACTGCTCGAGTTCCGGCTGGCGGGCGATCATCTCTGCCGGCGGGAACCAGCGCGGCCAGGCCTGCTTCCATTGGATGACGCCGCGCCCCGACCATTCGAAGCCGGCGCGGCCGAGACCGACGCCGTAGCGAATGGCCTGGCCACCTTCGCGAACGAGATAGAGGTAATGCGCTGAGGTATCGATGACGATGGTGCCGGGCATCTCGCCGGTGGGATTGCTGACGACCTGCCGGAGAAAACGGTGATCGATGCGATCGGTGGGGACGCCGGGAACATCGAAGCCGCCATCGACAACCGGGGCGTACATCGAGGCGAAACTGCCGAATTCCGGGACGTCGGCGTAAGGCGGTTGCTGCGGCTCCGCTTCGACATAGGCGGCGTTGCGAGGAGCACTCGCACAGGCCGGGAGCGTTATCGCCGCAGCGCCCATGGCGGCTACGCCAAGGAACCGGCGCCTTGTCCAGGCGGGAGCACTGTCGTCTGAAACCATTTTTCTTCTTTCACTTCGGCGACCGATCCGAATCGCTCGCGCGCCGGTCACCCTATTCAGGCGACCATCCAATAATGAATGATGGACATAGGGGTTCCGATTGAGGCGCCGCCACGATGAGACAAGGGCGCGGATGTGATCGCCGGAACCTGTTGCAAGACGGCAACAGAATGTATCAGCCGGCCAGCAGACCTTCCAGCGAAGGCAGGATCAGGCGAGGCGGAAGATCACGATATTCGTCGGGCTGGGCGTTGCGGTTGATCCACACGGTGCGGAAGCCGAATTTCGCCGCGCCGGCAATGTCCCAGCGGTTGGAGGACTGGAAGGAGACGGCGTCGGGATAAAGCCGCCAGCCGGTGGCGACGAGGTCGTAGACCTGCGGATCGGTCTTGAAGCGGCGGACCGGATCGACCGAAAAAATCTCGTCGATGACGTTTTCCAGCGCGGCGGATTTGACGGCCGCGGCTAGCATGTCGGGCGAGCCGTTCGACAGGATGGCGAGCCGTGCGCCGGCCGCCTTCAGGCCCTTCAGCACATGCGGGACTTCCGGATAGCAGTCGAGCGTCCAGTAGGCGGCGAGAAGGTCCGTCCTCAGCCCCGGGTCGTCGGCCTTGACCTGGGCCAGCGCGAAGTCGAGGGACTGCTCGGTCAACGCCCAGAAATCCTGGTAGGCGCCCATCAGCGTGCGCACCCAGGAATATTCGAGTTGCTTCGCGCGCCAGATTTCCGACAGGCGCTGGGCGTCCGGCCCGATTCGTCCTGACTGTTTGCGCACGGCGGCATGCACGTCGAACAAGGTGCCGTAGGCGTCGAAAATGTAGGCGGCGTGCAGCATGCCTTTTCGTCGGCCAAAGGTTTCGTGAAAGCAAGCGCTTGTTACGCCCCGATCTGATTTTCGACGTCCTTCGACCGCCCGGCTTCGGGCAGGTCGGTCGGAGAAAGAATAGTATTGACTAATTGATCAGTATCGGCTAATGATTATCCCATGATCGAGGCCGCTTCCGTCACAACCGTCATGCGGGCGCTTGCCGATCCTACGCGGCGGGCTCTGTTCGAGCGTGTCGCGCGGTCGGACGAAATCACCGTCGTCGAGCTGACGCGCGGCAGCAGCGTGACGCAGGGCGCCATTTCACAGCATCTCAAGGCCTTGAAACAGGCCGGGCTGGTGGCCGAACGGCCCGAAGGCCGAAAAGTCTATTATCGCGTCCAGCCGGAAGGTCTGGAACCGCTTGCCGACTGGATGGGCCACTACGGCGCCTTCTGGCGCGAGCGCTTTTCCGATCTCAGAACACTCCTGAAGGAGATCGACCCATGAACGACACCGCCTTGAGACAGAAGACGCAGGACATCGTCGTCGACGAGATATTTTCGCATGCGCCGGAGACCATATGGAAGGCGCTGACGACCGGTGAGCTGATCGGCCGCTGGCTGATGGAGCCGGCGGGCTTCCAGCCGGTCGAGGGGACGCATTTCACCTACAAGACCAAACCTGCCGGCGCATGGGACGGCACGATCCGCTGCGAGGTGCTGCAGGTGGTGCCGAACCAACGCCTCGCCTATGCCTGGCGCGGCGGCGACGAGCGCAATGTCGGCTACGGCTCGAAACTGGACACCGTCGTCACCTGGACGCTCTCGCCGGTTCGGGGCGGAACGCGGGTCCGCCTGGTCCATTCGGGCTTCGTGCTGCCGATGAACGACACGGCGTTCCAGAATATGAGCGACGGTTGGAAGAAGGTCGTTCCGAGGCTGGGCGAGATCGCCGGCGGAAAAGACTGACGCAGGACTTTCAATTTCAACAGCAGGAGAAAGACGATGAGCGACGCCTTCACCGGCGGATGCGCCTGCGGCGCTATCCGCTATGAAATCTCGGCCGAACCAATCTTCATGAACGACTGCCAGTGCCGCGACTGCCAGCGCAGAAGCGGCACCGGGCATGGATCCTACCTGACCTTCCCGTCACGCAAGGATGTGAGGCTTCAGGGCGCGGCCACGCAATGGGATGTCCCGGCCGACTCGGGCAATTTGAAGACCCATGCTTTCTGCGCCGCTTGCGGATCGCCGGTCTATCTGACGTTCTCGGCCGCGCGCGATCTCTTCACGGTGCATGCTGGAAGCCTTGACGACCCGGGCCGGTACATGCCGCAAGTCGTGACGTACCGCATGCGGGGGCATGCGTGGGATCACATCGATCCGGCGATACCGCAATTTGACAGGATGCCGACCGGGTGAGGGCACGTGCGACGGCTGCGGAGCGCCTTCGGCTGCCGGGCGGTTCGGTAGCGTCCGCTTTTGCGCTGGTCCACCGTTTTGCCTGACGGTCCCGGTTGACCTGCCGGCGCAAAGCGGCTTTCCATTGCCGCGCAAAAGGAGACGCCATGACATGACCCTTGCCGCAGCCGCACAGACGACCACCTGGACCTATGTCGACGGCGACTGGCACGAAGGCAATGTCGCGATCCTCGGGCCGCGCAGCCACGCCTTCTGGCTGGCTTCCAGCGTGTTCGACGGCGCCCGCTGGTTCGAGGGCGTGTCGCCCGACCTCGACCGTCACGCGGCGCGCGTCAATTCGTCGGCGATCAGCCTTGGGCTCAGGCCGACGATGACCGTCGAGGCGATTGTCGGGCTGACGCTGGACGGGCTGAAGAAGTTCGACGGCAAGACGGCGATCTACATCCGCCCGATGTACTGGGCCGAGCATGGCGGCTACATGGGCGTGCCGGCCGATCCGGACTCGACCCGCTTCTGCCTCTGCCTCTACGAGGTGCCGATGCCGGAGCCGGGCGGCTTTTCGCTCACCGTCTCGCCGTTCCGCCGCCCGACCATCGAGACCATGCCGACCGACGCGAAGGCCGGCTGCCTCTATCCGAACAACGGCCGCGCCATCCTCGAAGCCCGCATGCGCGGCTTCGACAACGCACTCGTTCTCGACATGCTGGGTAATGTCGCCGAGACGGGGTCGTCCAACATCTTCCTGGTCAAGGACGGGCATGTCTACACGCCGGCGCCGAACGGTACGTTCCTGTCCGGCATCACGCGCTCGCGCACCATCGGCCTGCTTGGCGACTACGGGTTCCGGACGACCGAGAAGACGCTGACGCCGCGCGATTTCCGCTTTGCCGACGAGATCTTCTCGACCGGCAATTACTCCAAGGTGGTGCCGGTGACCCGTATCGAGGACCGCGACCTGCAGCCCGGGCCGGTGGCGCGCAAGGCGCGCGAGCTTTATTGGGAATGGGCGCACGCGAAGGCGGCATGAACCGCGGCGCGATGGTTTGAATCTCTTTTTGCCGCAGGTTTTGGAAGGAAAACCGTGTGACAGTTTTCCGGAACCCGCTTAGAAGGGAACCGACGCGCGCCGGCGGAGTTTTTCGGTGGTCGCGACCCATCTTCCCCGGTCCTTGAGGGCCGGTCTCTAGCCAACGAGGGAGTATTGCCATGGCTTTCGAACTGCCCGCTTTGCCTTATGACTACGAGGCGCTTCAGCCCTTCATGTCGAAGGAAACGCTCGAATATCATCACGACAAGCACCACAAGGCCTATGTCGACAACGGCAACAAGCTTGCAGCCGAGGCGGGCCTAGAGAACCTGTCGCTCGAAGAGGTGGTGAAGCAGTCCTTCGGCAAGAACGCCGGGCTCTTCAACAATGCCGCCCAGCACTACAACCACGTCCATTTCTGGAAGTGGATGAAGAAGGGCGGCGGTGGCAACAAGCTTCCTGCCGCGCTGCAGAAGGCGGTCGACGCCGACCTCGGGGGCTACGACAAGTTCAAGGCGGATTTTGTCGCCGCGGGCACCACGCAGTTCGGCTCCGGCTGGGCCTGGGTCTCGGTCAAGGACGGCAAGCTTGCCATCTCCAAGACCCCGAACGGCGAGAACCCGCTGGTGCACGGCGCGACCCCGATCCTCGGCGTCGACGTGTGGGAGCATTCCTATTACATCGACTACCGCAACGCCCGTCCGAAGTATCTCGAGGCGTTTGTCGACAGCCTGATCAACTGGGACTACGTGCTCGAGCTGTACGAGAAGGCGAAGTAATTTCGCTTAATCTCGGTACCGCCCACAACGCCATCCGGCGGTGGGCGGTGTGACGACAGTATTTGGACTTGGACAAACCCCGCGGCTCGCGGGGTTTGTTGTTTTTGAGCCGGGAAGGCGAACCTCTGTCGGCTCGGCGCTCGCAAAAAAGAAGGCAGTGTGTGTGCGTTCGCTCTCGTGGTCGTCTTCGTGTTATAAGCGCCGCCATGACGCTCCATTTCGGCAAGCAGATCATCCCGGCCGATTTCCCCGAACTCAAGCGGCTCGTGTGGAATCGCGACCCCTCGCGGCCGATCGAGGCGGAGGAGGTTTTCGCGCTGTACGAGCGGAACTGGCGGTTCGTCGACAAGGACCACCTGACCGACCGTGAGGCCAGGCTCATCGAAGAGCTTGGACGGCTTCACGGCAAAGGCTTCGGGCTGAGGTAATCGTGATTCCGCAGCGTGCAGCCAAGCGGCTATCGTGACTCGAACAGCCCAAGCGGACAGCGCCATGCCATTTGTTCGACCCGAACACGAAGTCATCGCCGACATGCTGCGGCGCATGAACCATCCAATGCTGATTGAAACGCGCTGCTGGTTTGGCGGCGGCACGGCCATCGTCCTGCTGCACGGCGAGTACCGGCGTTCGCTCGATGTCGATTTCCTCTGCGCCGATATGGACGGCTACCGGGAAATCAGGAGCGTCGTTGTGACCAGTGGGGCACGGCAGCTTTTTGGCGGCAATGTCGTGAGTGCCCGGGAGGCGAGAGTGGACGCCTATGGCATTCGCATGTTTCTCGAGCAGGGAGGGCAGTTGATCAAATTCGAGATCATCCGCGAGGCTCGTATTGCGCTGAGCGGAACCGTGGACGAGCGGCTGGGGGTGCCAACCCTCGGCGTCACTGACATGTTTGCTGAAAAGCTTCTCGCAAATGCCGACCGATGCATGGACCGTTCGGTAGCCTATCGGGACGCGATCGATCTGGGCAAGCTCGTCGAGGCTTATGGCGGCATTCCGGAGGACGCTTTGAAAAAAGCGATCAAAGCCTACGGCCAGGACATCGAGCGCAAGGCTGTATGGGTCCTCAACCGGCTGAACGATGGGAGCCATCTTCGGGAAGCTGCCGCGGCGCTCCAGATGGACGAGGCGGTGGCTGCTGATGCCGTTGCCGCCTTTCGCACCGAATGCCGGCGAATCTGGCCTGGAGCCGTCATGAACGACCGGCAGGGCGGTCGCGACGAACCTGGCTGCTGACCAGCCAAAATGGTGTCAGACGGACGATCACGAAACCGTGAAGTTGCACCCCGCAAGAACTCGTGCAACGTCGTCGTTAGCCTCCTCAAGGCAGCCATACGCAACCCAGAGGGATCTTCATGAAAAAACTGCTTCTCGCCATCTCCCTGTTCGCGCTGACGGTTTCGGCGGCGACGGCCGATCCGGTCGCCGACCGCCAGGCGCTGATGAAGGCCAATGGCAAGGCTGTCGGGCAGCTTGCGGCGATCGCCAAGGGCGAGCAGCCCTTCGATGCGGCCGCCGTGCTCGCCGCGCTGACGACGCTTAACGACGACGCGCAGAAGCTCGACGTGGCGGCCCTGTTCCCGGCCGGCAGCGACACGGGCGACACCACCGCGTCGCCGAAGATCTGGGAAGACATGGCTGGCTTCCAGGCGAAGGTCGACAAGTTCAAGGCCGACACCGCGGCAGCCCTTGCCACGCCCCCGGCCGATGTCGATGGCGTCAAGGCGGCTCTGGGCGTCATCGGCCAGAATTGCGGCGGCTGCCACGAGTTGTTCCGGATCAAGAAGGGCTAGGAGGGACGAGGTTCGGAGCGGCTCACCCGACCCGAATCGCAATTCCCGGTTTTCAATCCCGAATGCGCATTCTCGCCAAGCTCGCCGTCGCCGCCGTCCTGCTGGGCGGCGTTGCGGCCGTAGGCGGCTGGGTGCTGTCGGCGCCGCAGCGGCTGGACGCGGAGACGCTGGCGCAGGTCGGAACCGGCGACCCGGCGCGGGGCGAACGCATCTTCTGGGCGGGCGGCTGCACCTCCTGCCATGGAAAACCGGGATCGGAAGGCGACGCCCGGCTGCAACTGGCTGGCGGCGTCGAGCTGAAGACCCCGTTCGGCATATTCGTCGCGCCTAATATTTCGCAGGACAAGACCGACGGTATCGGCGGCTGGAGCGCCGCCGATCTCGCCAACGCCATGCTGAAGGGCGTGTCGCCCGGCGGTTCGCATTATTATCCGGCCTTTCCCTATGCGTCCTATGCGCGGATGAAACCGTCGGACGTGGGCGACCTCCATGCCTATCTGAAGACGCTGCCGGCCGTTGCCGGCAAGGCGGCGGACCACAAGCTCGGCTTCCCTTTCAACATCCGGCGCGGCCTTGGCCTGTGGAAGCTGCTTTATCTGAGCGGCCAGCCGGCCGTGGCTTTTGCGGAGGGGACGCCGGACAACGTCCTTGCGGGCCGATACCTTGTCGAAGGCCCCGGCCATTGCGGCGAATGCCACACGCCGCGCGACCTCATCGGCGGGCCGAAGACCGGTGCGTGGCTGGCCGGCGCGGTCGCCGCGGAAGGGCAGGGCAACGTGCCCAACATCACCGCGGGCGAGGGAGGCATCGGCGGCTGGTCCGAGGGCGAGATCGCCTATTTCCTCGAAACCGGCTTCACCCCGGATTTCGATTCGGTTGGCGGCTCGATGACCGAGGTGCAGAAGAACATGGCGAGGCTGACGCCCGAGGATCGGGCCGCCATCGCTGCGTATCTCAAGGCCATACCGGCGCATCCGAGAGGGTATTAGAGCCTCGCTGAAAGTTGCCTATGGTCCGTTGCGGCTCCTAGGCATTCATTTCGTTCGCTGCCGCGATCACTTCCGACACGATCTCCTGCACGTTTTCGTCCGTCGTGCGGTGATTGACGAAGCAGGCACGCAGCGCGAATTGACCTTGGATGGTGGCGTTGGACAGGTAGACGCGCCCGCGGGCGATTACGCGTTTCAGGATAGCCTGATTGTCCTTCGACCGGTGACGGAAGCAGACCGCGCTGAGCGGCACCGGCGCCAGCATCTCCAGGTCCGGATGGCTACCCACCAATTCCGCCAACAGCCGGGCGTGTTCAAGATCGCGGGCGATCGCCTGCCGGAATGCCTTTCGTCCGTGATATTGAAGCGATAGCCACAGCTTCAATGCCCTGAAGCGCCGGGACAGTTCGATCGACTCCTCGAAGAAGGCGAAGGACTCGGTCGGATCTTCGTTCATGATGGCGACATAGCTGTCGCTGTGGGAGAAGGTCGCGCGCGCGACGTCATCGTGGCGGTGCAGAAGGCAGCCGCAATCGACAGGCTGATAGAGCCATTTGTGGGCGTCGAACGACACCGAATCGACGAGATCGAGACCGTCGAATTGTTCGGGCACCGCCAGGGCCGCCGGCACGCCGTAGGCGCCATCGACATGCAGCCAAAGCTCTTCCTTGCGGGCAATGGCCCCTATCGCGGAGAGCGGATCGATGGCGCCGCAAACGACGGTGCCGCCCGTGGCGACGATTGCAATCGGCGTCTTGCCGGCCGCCCGGTCCTCGGCAATTGCGGCTTGCAGCGCGTCGGGCCGCAAACGGAATTCGTCATCAGTCGGGATAAGCCGCAGATTTCGCCGGCCGATGCCGAGCAGCGCGACCGCCTTTGGAATGGACATGTGAACCTGTTCGGAAGCATAGACGACGCCGGGCCGCGCACCGGCCTCGTTCGCCGGCAGCTTGGCCTCCCGCGCCATCGCCAGTGCCATGAGGTTGGCAGTGGAGCCGCCGCCGCAAAGCGATCCCGAGAAACCGGCGCAACGGAATGCCTCGGCCAGCCAGCCGATGACCAGGCGTTCGATCGTCACGGCCGCCGGAGCCGAGCGCCAGGAGGTGGTGTTCTGGTTCAGCACTGCCGACAGGAATTCGCCGACCACGCCCACCGGTTCGCCCGAGCCGAAGACGTAGCCGAAGAACCGGCCGGTGTTCGGACGCGCGTGCTCGGCGATGAGGCTGAAATCCTGAAGAACAGCGCGGCCGCAACCTTCCTCCGCCCACGGCCGCGAGAAAAGCTCGGCGGTCTCCGCGCCCGACGTTTGCGGATAGGCGGCGCGTTCGTCCAGCGATGCCCAATAGGTCCGGGCGAGGTCGATTGCGGCGTCTGTAAGCCGCGACAATTCCTGCTGAGAGATTTCCAGGTCCCGCATCGAGCCCTCTCCGCCAAACGCCGCCTAAGAGTGGCTGCTTTTGGCGGAGAGTTCAATCGTCTGGACCCGGCACGACTCCGGGGGGATTGCCCGGCAGGCGCGAGCGGCTCAAACGCCGTGCGTGTCGGCTTTGCCCGTAACCTTCAGCGCAAACGCATAATTGAAGGCGATCTCCTCCAGCCGCGAGAAGCGGCCGGAGGCGCCGGCGTGGCCGGCATCCATGTTGATCTTGAACAGCACCGGATTGTCGCCGGTCTTCAGCTTGCGCAGCCGGGCCGTCCATTTTGCTGGCTCCCAATAGGTGACGCGCGGGTCGGTGAGGCCGGCGACCGCCAGGATCGGCGGATAGTCTTTCGCACCGACATTGTCGTAGGGCGAATAGGCGGCGATGGTGCAATAGTCCTCGACGGAGGCGATCGGGTTGCCCCATTCCGGCCATTCGGGCGGGGTCAGCGGCAGCGTGTCGTCGAGCATGGTGTCGAGCACGTCGACGAAGGGGACCTCGGCGATGATGCCGCCGAAGGCCTCCGGCGCCATGTTGGCGATGGCGCCCATCAGCATGCCGCCGGCCGAGCCGCCCTGCGCGACGATGCGGTCGTGCGCTGTGTAGTTTTCGGCGACGAGGTGTTTTGCGGCGGCGATGAAGTCGAGAAAGGTGTTGACCTTCTTCTCGCGCTTGCCGTCCTCGTACCAGGCAAAACCCTTGTCCTTGCCGCCGCGGATATGGGCGATGGCGTAGACGAAGCCGCGATCGGCCAGCGACAGGCAGTTGGTGTTGAAGCCGGCGGGAATGGCGATGCCGTAGGCGCCGTAGCCGTAGAGCAGGCAGGGCGCCGTTCCGTCGATCGGCGTGTCGATGTGATGGATAAGCGAGATCGGCACCAGTTCGCCGTCATGCGAGGGGGCCATCAGCCGGCGCGTCACATAGTGGTCCGGGTCGTGGCCGGAAGGCACCTCCTGCGTTTTCAGCAGCGTGCGCTCGCGCGTGCGCATGTCGTAATCGAAGACCTGGCCAGGCGTGGTCATCGACGAATAGGAGAAGCGCATGATTTCGGTGTCGTATTCGTAGGAGCCGGACAGGCCGAGCGAATAGGCCTCCTCGTCGAACGAGATCATATGCTCGCTGCCATCGGCGCGATTGCGGATGACGATGCGCGGCAGGCTGTCCTTGCGCTCCAGCCGGACCATGAAGTCCTTGAAGCCGATGACGGAGAGGATGAGCCGGCCGGGCTCGTGTGCCACCAGTTCCGACCAGTTCTCGCGTCGGGGATCGGCGACGGGCGCCGTCATGATCTTGAAATCCTTCGCGCCGTCGGCATTGGTCAGCACGAAGAAGACGTCGCCGCCTTCCTCCAGGTCGTATTGCAGGCCGGCCTCGCGCGCCGCCACCAGCTTCGGTTCGGCAGCGGGATCCCTTGCGTCGATGATGCGGTATTCGGAGGTCTCATGGTCGTTGATGCCGATCATGATCCAGCGGTTGTCGCGTGTGCCGCCGACATTCATGAAGAAGCCGTGGTCGGCCTCCTCGAATACCAGGCGGTCATCGGCGGCGTCGGCGCCAAGTGTATGATAGTATATTTTAGACGGGCGATGGTTCGGATCGAGCCTGGTGTAGAAGAAGCCGGCATTGGCGGCGTCCCATACGCCGGATCCGGCGGTGTCGGCGATGGTGTCGGGCAGGTCGGCGCCGCTCGCCAGGTCCCGCGTCTTCAGCGTGAAGAATTCGGAGCCCTTGTCGTCGAAACTCCAGAGCAGGCGCTTGTGGTCGGACGTGTGCTCGATGCCGCCGAGGTGGAAATACGGCTTGCCTTCCGCTTCGTGATCACCGTCCAGGATGATCTCCTCGGTGCCGCCGTCGCGCGGCGTGCGGAAGAAACGCGGCTGCTCGCCGCCCATCTTGAAGGAGGAGCCGTAGGCGAAGGGGCCGTCCTTCATCGGCACGGATGAATCATCCTCCTTGATGCGGCCCTTCATCTCCTGGAACAAGGTTTTGCGCAAAACCTCGGTGTCGGCCATCAGCGACTGCTGGTAGGCGTTCTCGGCATCGAGATGACTGCGGATCGCGGGATCGAGCAGGGTGGGGTCGCGGAACACGTCCTGCCAGTTGTCGGCGCGCAGCCACGCGAATTCGTCGATGCGGGTGATGCCGTGGCGGGTGTCTCCGACCGGACGCTCCTCGGTTGCCGGGGGAGTCGTGTCGGGGAAGATGGTGCTTTTCATAGGCTCTCGCAGCAACGCGGTGAATGCCCGCTGAATGGCGCGCTCCGCCTGCGTTCAGGCAAGCGGCGGTAGCGTCCGGGGCGTTGGATGTCCAATATATAGGACGTTCCATATAGCGGAGGAGATCGATGTCGAACACCCTTGCAAAGATCATCGCGACGGCCGTCCTGGCGTCCATGCTGGCGCTCGGGGCCGGCGCGGCGGGCGCTGCGACCTTCGCTGCATGGAAGGTTTCGGGACTGAAGTTCGGCGATACGCTGAACGTGCGGAAGTATCCGTCGAACCGGTCGCAGAAGCAGGCGGCCTATCCGGACGGCGCGGTGCTGCAGATGACCGGGCGATGCACCGGCGGGGTGAACCTGCTGGATATTTCCGCGCAGCCCGGCTGGAAACAGCAAGCGGCAACACTTCGCCGCTGGTGCGAGGTCTGGCACGACCCGGCGCGTGACGGAAATTTCGTCACCGGCTGGGTTTATGGCAGATACATCACGCCATATTGATCGCAGCGGTCGCCCGGTTCTGCCCAATCCTGCCTGAACAGGAGTGTACTGACTTTAAAAGCCTCGCCCCGTGGCGCCGGAGTCTCGCTTCGTGGAAAGATGCGCGGCTTCAGGCGGATGGATCGAGGCGGGATGTCGGGATACCGCGAGGTTTGCGACCATGCTGCAACGGCGATACCCGGCAAAGATGATCCTGGAATGATGTTAACGGTAGCATCGTCAAACGATTGCTCAAAATTGTAGATCGCACAAATCCCACGAAAACGGTCAGAATCGGTCTGGTTAGACCAATGGCGTGACAAATGTTGGCCCAAGGGTGGCCAGTGACGCCGCGTCAAGTATCCACACAACAGTTGGTTGCGACTGGTCTCCGGGAAAATCACAGGAACAGTTTTGTCCGCAACATTGCGAACGACTGGTTCGACCAGCAATAAAACCCGCCTCTTGTATTGACTTGACTTGAGAACCGTCCCATTTAGTCGTGTCGATGCGACTCGTAACGTTCCCGTTCGTGTCAAGTCGAACGAAGCCCTGCATGGTTCAAGCAAAGACAGGGCGTTAGATCACTCTCTCTTGGGGCCAGAAGACCATGGATATCTCTGATACGACCACGAAAAACGGTGAAATGCTGATCGAGCTGACTGCGGATGTCGTGGCTGCTTACGTCAGCAACAATCCAGTACCTGTCGGCGAACTGCCCAACCTCATCTCGGACGTTCATGCGGCGCTGGGCCGCGTCGGCGGTCCGGTCGAGCAGCCGGTGGTGGAGAAGCAGAAGCCGGCGGTGAACCCGAAGCGTTCCGTGCATGACGACTTCATCATCTGTCTCGAAGACGGAAAGAAGTTCAAGTCGCTGAAGCGCCACCTGATGACCCACTACAGCCTGACGCCGGACCAGTATCGCGAGAAGTGGGCGCTCGACGCCACCTATCCCATGGTCGCGCCGAACTATGCCACCGCCCGTTCGCAACTGGCGAAGAAGATGGGCCTCGGCCGCAAGAAGAAGATCCGGTAGGATCAGCCGCGGGGCTTTACCCTGCTTCTGTTCGATGCTGACGGCGCCTTCTGGCGCCGTCTTTCGTTGTGTGCTTGCGCGGGTTTGAAACGGATCCGCCAAGTGATGCCTTGAGCCGGTCTCCGGCCTGCTTCAGCGCGATGTGGCGGTTGAGGTCGTAGCTCCAGTGGCCGGCGAGGCCCTTCAGCCGCTCGCGGTTGAGAAGCCGGTCGATGCGGGAGAGCGCCGCGCCGCGCGCCGCTCCATCCGACGCCAGCGCCGCCGATAGGTCGATGCCGCACAGGATCTGCAGCGCGACGAGTTGCGCCGCATGCAGCCGCGCGTCCTCCTTGGCCGCCAGAAAATCCCGGATTTCGCTGCCGATCGTGTTCATCGCCGTTCCCGTTGCCTGATGCCCAAGCCTAGGGGCGCAGCGGGCCGCGGGGATAAAACACGTCTCTAAAAAATGCGGATGCGCCTAAAAACGCAACGTTTTCAATGGGAGGAAATAAAAAGAAACCCTAGGTAGTTCCTGTTTTGTTCCCATTGCACATAGCTCCTGATATAAGAAGGAATTCCTATATCGGAGGGGTCCAGTGCAAGTCAGGTCAGCGTTGGCGACAAAGGCGGTGGAGGCGGAACCGCCGGTCCGCGCGGCCGCGGCTCCCGTCGCGGACGGCCTGCGCGGCGAGCGCATCATGGAAGTCTGCGAGGCGATGATCGATGTCTGCGCTGCGCTCTACGGCGTTTCCAGCAAGGAGCTTCGCAACACCGGCAAGTCCGGGACGAGCGTGACGCGCGTGCGGCAGATCGCCATGTACGTCACCCATGTGGCGCTGGGCATCAAGATGCAGGAGGTCGGGAGAGGGTTTTCCCGCGACCGCACCACGGTGCGCTACGCCTGCCAGGTAATCGAGGACATGCGCGACGATCTGGAGTTCGATCGCACGATGATAACCACGGAACAGGTGGCGCTGGCCGCATTCCGCAACCGGCTGGAGATATGAGATGAAGACGCGCGACGACATGGAGAAGGCGACGGCGCGGGTGCTCTCGCTGCTTGCCGGCGGGACTGCGACGGTCGAGCCGGCGGCCAACAAGGGCGCCGTCGTGCTGAAGAACGACAAGGGCGCTGTCTCGGTCGATGCCGTCGTGCTGCGGCGGCTGGCGAGCGGCGGATCGATCGTGCGGCGCGGCAACAGCGTGCAGGCGACCGAAGCCGGCCGCAAGGCGGGGTTGCGCGCCGGCGATCCGGAAACCGCATTCCAGCGCCAGCATCGCCAGATCGAGGTTTCACCAATATCGACGGAGGATGGCCAAGGTGCCGCGGCCGAGATCAACCTGGCGGAATCGCCGCTGGCGCAGATGATGCGGCTGAGACAGAAGAACGGCCACGCCTTCCTGTCGCGCGCCGAGTTCGAGGCGGGCGAGCGCCTGCGCAGCGACTATACGCGCGGGCGGATCATGCAGCGTCTCGGCGCCAACTGGGAGGCGCGCGAAAGCTCCGGGCGGCGCGGCGATACCAACGGTATCGCCGACCTGACCGACGCCGCGTTGGCGGCGCGGCAGCGCGTCGACCGGGCGCTGAGGGAGGTCGGGCCGGAACTCTCCGGCCTGCTGGTCGACATATGCTGCTTCCTCAAAGGGCTGGAGACCGTCGAACGCGAGCGCGCCTGGCCGGCGCGCTCCGCCAAGATGCTGCTGAAGACGGCGCTTGGCATGCTGGCGCGCCACTACCGGCCGGCTTCCAAGGCACGCGGACACGCGATGCTGCATTGGGGCGCGGAGGGGTATCGGCCGGATATGCGGCAGGAAGGGGCGGGTCTGCCCGGCGATTGACCCGTGGCGACTGGCGGAGCGCCGCGCGGACCTACGCCAGCGCCGCCTGTGCGTCCTGCTTGATGCGCTTGATCATGGCGCGCAGGCCATTGGCGCGCTGCGGCGTGAGGTGCTCGTCGAGGCCGAGCGAACGCATCAGCGCCTCGGCGTCGGTCGACACGATCTCGCTGGCGCGGTGGCCGGAAAACAGCGCGAGCATGATGGCCACCAGCCCGCGGACGATATGCGCGTCGGAATCGCCGAGGAAGGTGATGACCGGATCGGGGCCGCTGCCGCGGTCGGACACCAGCCATACCTGGCTGACGCAGCCCTGGACCTTGTGGGCGGCGTTACGCGACTCCTCGGGGAAAGGCGGCAGCGCCTCGCCGAGGTCTATGACGTAGCGATACTTGTCCTCCCACTCGTCAAGGAAGGCGAAGTCGTCGCGGATGGCCTGGATCGTGCTCATTATGGGCGGGATATAGGCGCGAAGCGCGGTCGCGTCACGGAAAAAGAACTGGCAGGAGGAGGGGCGGAGCGGCGACTTTCCACGCGAAACTCCGATGAATCCCAGCCGTTCGACCGTGGAGGCATCGACCCCGAATGGCAGGCTGTCAGGACTGCGGAGGTTTTGGGCTGGGTTTCGCAGGCTCGTCCGCGGTCGGCGGGGCTTTCGGCGCCAGTTCGGACGGCGGCTTGATCGTTCCCGTAAGAGTCGCCTTGTCGGTTTCGCCGAAATTCTCGTCGAGTACCTCATAGGCGATGCGGGCGGCCTCACGGGCGCGCACGCCGACCGTGTTCATCGCCGATTTGCCGACCTCGCAGACATCGGGCTTGCGCTCGCAGATGCCAGTCAGGTCGACGAAGGCTTCGCGTGCGGCGAGGAACGTCTCGATCGGCCCGACATGCTCCGCCTTCGGCTGTTCGCTGCCGAAGTCGAAGGGAATCACCAGCAGGACCAGCGAAAACCAGAATGCGATTCGCAGCAGGAAGCCCATCTCACCATCTCCGTGCGCCGGAAAGCCTTTCGACCAGTCCGGCTCAACCCGGACACAATGCCACAAGCCGTTGAAAAAGCACTTGTACCGGTAGCCGGCATTTTCGACTTGTTTGAAACCAATTCTAAACTTTCGAACGGCGAAGAAAACAGAAATCAATTGCAAATCGAGTCGTTAGCGTTTTGCCAACCATATAACAGTCTGAAAAGCCTTGGATTTTCCGATCGGTATGAAATGTGCCGGCGAAGTTGGCCCGGGCGGGTCTGAAGGGGTGCTCGAAACCCTCCGTTTACTATGGAGCGAAATCCCTGGCCCGTGCCGGACACAGGACGAAATTTCGCCGCGCACGCAGTCCATCCATGTCGGGCCTTTTATTCATTCCTTAAACGCTCGGTGCGAGGGTCGAATTCAATCAAGATCGATCCGCGAAGCGGACAATACGGAAGCGTTGAGTTGAATTTGTTCGCGACCAGATACGCCGGGTTGATGCGTGCCGTCGCAGCCGTGTGGGGCCGCCTGGTGCACCCGCGCGCCGCCGACGAAACGGAGCGCGCCGCACAGCGCCGCATGCTCGTCATGCTGCTTGCCTGCCCGTTCCTCGTGTCGGCGGCCGCCTGGACCTTGCTGCCGTCCGGCATCGGCGCCGATGCGACCTTTGGTTTCATCTGTGCCTCGTTTCTCGGGTGCGGGCTGGCGGCACTTGCCGTCACGGCGCGCAAGAATGTCGGCCCGGTGCTGGCTGCCGTGCTGGCGCTGACCACGCTGCAGATCGCCTTCCTGATCGCTGCGGCGGGCGGGCTGCAATCCCCGCTTGCCCTGCTTGCGGCGGCGCTGCCGATCGAGGCATGGCTGGCCTTCCGCACCGCACGGGCGCTCGCGTGGGGCGCGGGCGCCATGGCCGCCGCCCTCCTGATGCAGGCCGCCGGCTTCGGCGCCCTGTTTCCGGGCGCGGATGCGGCAGGCTGGCATTGGCTGCTGCCGCTGTCCTACGCCGTGCTGTTGCTGCCGAGGGCCGGCGGGCTTTTCGGCGCGGAGGCGAAGCGGTCGGCCGACACTGCTCAGGCGGAGGCCGAACCGGATCGCATTCCATTGAAGTTTGCCGCGAATGGCGACCTGCTCGACATCGACGCGGCGGCGCGCGACCTGCTCGGCATCGATCCCGATCTTCTGGTCGGCACGGGTTTCTTCCAGCGCGTGCATGTGGGCGACCGGGTCGGCTTCCTGTGCGCGCTGGCGGATCTGCGCGACGGCGCGGCGCGCCGCAAGGTCGAGCTGAAGCTCAGGCTGCCGGCCGCTCCCGACGAGGGGACCGCACCGGTGCACCGGGCGCTGGTCATCGACCTGTGGCGGGCCGGCGCGGAAATCATCGGAAGATTGCGCGACAATTCGGAAGTGGCCGACCTGCGCGCCGCACTGGCCGCTGCGAAGGAGACCAATGCCGGGCTGGAGGTGGCGAAGGGACGCTTCCTCGCTACCGTCAGCCACGAATTGCGGACGCCGCTGAATTCGATCATCGGCTTCTCCGACATGCTGCTCTGCGAGGTGCATGGCCCGCTGGCAAACCCGCGGCAGCGCGAGAACATTGAGATCGTGCGCGAGGCCGGCAACCATCTCCTGGCCGTCGTCAACTCCATCCTCGACGTGTCGAAGATCGAGGCCGGATCCTATTCCACCAATCCGGAGCCGTTCTCTTTCGGCGAGGCCGCGACCTTGTGCACCGCTATGGTCCGCCTGCAGGCGGAAGCCAAGGACATCAACCTTGCGATGGACATTTCGCCCGCCAACGGCGAGATAATGGCCGACAGGCGCGCGGTCCAGCAGATGTTGCTCAACCTTCTTTCCAACGCAATCAAGTTCACGCCGAACGGCGGCGACGTCTCGCTGGGCGCCAAGCGCATCGGCTCGCGGCTGCATTTCTGGGTCAGCGATACTGGCATCGGCATTGCCGCCGACGATCTCAGCCGCCTCGGACAGCCCTTCGCGCAGGTGCAGAACGACTACACCCGGCAGTTCGAGGGAACCGGGCTCGGGCTGGCGCTGGTCAAGGGGCTGGTGGCCCTGCACGACGGTGCGATGTCGATCGATAGCGCCTTCGGCAAGGGCACGACGGTGACGATCAGCCTGCCGATCGACGGGCCGACCGGCGCGGGGACCAGCAGCGGGCCGGCGCGGCTGCGGGGCGGGGCATCTGGAGAGAATGCGAATGGCACGCTCCGCAAAGCAAGCTAAGCGCGCCCCGGCCAAGCGCGCGCCGCTGCTCGGCGGCGCTTCGGCGCTCGGTGCCATGATTGCCCGCAACCCGGTGATCGCCGGCGGCTCGACGGCCTTTCTCGTCGCCTTCTGCTACGTCTCGGCCAATGCGATCTGGTACCAGCCGCACGCGCATCGCGGCGCGTTCTTCCCGACCCGCGATCTCGTCCGCCATTCGGACGCGGGGCAACCGGCCGAGCCGGAGACGACCTTCCTGATCGAGCGGCCCGCCGAGCCGGCCTTGAAGCCGGCGCTGGCGCCCGCCACATCCCGGCCGGCGGCGCCCTCGGCGGATGCCACGACGGCGCAGGTGCAAGGCATTCTCAAGGAACTCGGCTTCTACGACGGGACGGTCGACGGCATTTCCGGCCCGGCGACGGCGAAGGCGATCGAGACCTATCGCGGCAAGGTCGGGCTGGCGGCGGCGAACGGTGTCGACGAGGAACTGCTGGTGCAACTCGGCCTGGAGCCGACCACCGCCGGCATCACGCCGACACCCGCGCCGCGCAAGCCGGATCAACAGCTGGCGGCAAAACCCGCGCAGAAGCAGGCCAAGGCGGACCAGCCGGCAGCGAAAGCGGATCAGCCGGTGGCGAAGCCGGTGCCTGCGGCAAAACCCGCGGCGACCGCAAAGCCCGAGCCGGCCGTGCAGAAGGCCGACGACACGGCCAAGGCGGAACTCGCCAGCCTGACCAAGAAGGTCCAGGCCGGGCTGAAGGCCTTCGGCAACGAGGGCATCGATGTCGACGGTGTCATGGGCGGCAAGACCAAGAACGCCATCCGCGAGTTCCAGTCGATCTTCGGGCTGCCGGTGACCGGGGTGCCGGACGCCGCGCTGTACAAGAAGATGCGCGAGCTGGGCTACGCCAAGTAGGTCGCGGCAAAGGCTGCTCTTGCGCCTTCCGCCTGGGCCGGCCAAGGATAACCCATGCGCGTAACATCCGATCTTTTCGTTTCCGCCCTGTTGCGCCGCGTTTTCTCGAGCGGCGGTTATGGCGCGGTGGTGCGGCGTGGCGCCTTCGAGGCCGGGGCGGTGTTCGTGACCAGCCGCGACCGGCTGGGCGAGACGACGCTGTTTGGCCCGGCGGCGCAGGCGAGCTACGGCGAGGGGCGGCCCGAGGACCGGCTGTTCGCCGAGTTGTTGCGCGGCGATGACGAGGCCGTGGCGGCGCGGCTCGCCAAGGAGCAGCGCTTCGATCCGGACATCTGGGTGGTGGAGATCGAGGCCGGCAGCGAGGCGGCGGCCGAACTCCTGTCGATCACGAAGCCTTGAAACGACCGGCTCTGTCCATGGTGCCGCCGGTACCATCGGCGACGCCGGAACGGGCGGCGCGCCTGCTGCGCCCCGCGGCCGAACTCCATTGCAGCCAGTTGGCGACGATCTCCAGCTTCCAGCCGCGCACCCGCTCGCGCGCCGCATCGTAGTCCAGCGCCCGGTAGCGTTCCACGAACATGCGGATCGCCTCGGGGTGGGCGAACTGCGCCGGGAAGACCGCGGCGGCAAGCATGAAGGCCTGCTCCTCGCCGAGGTCAAGCGCCCGCAGCGCGGCGAGCAGCGACGAATAGCTGGACGTCTCGGTGATGACGCGGGCGGCGGCGAGGTTCATGCCCAGCGCATCGGCAAGCGCGGTCTGGAAGAAAGTGTCGTTGCCAGTCAAGGCCGTGTCGCGAAGCTTTGAAAACACCGATCGGTCGCCGGGCACATGCGTCTCGAGGGAATAGGCCGAGCGCAGGTCGGCGCGCATCATCTGGCGCAAATGGCTGCGCACTTCCTCCGCCGCCTGGCCACGCTGCGGCTCCGGTTCCTGGCGGGCCGATTCCGGCCTTGGCTGGGCAAGCCGGACGATCTTGACCGAGGTCGCGAGCGACGCCTCCAGCGCGCGGATGAGTTGCGCAATGGTGGGATTGAGCGCCGGGCGGCGGGCGATGACGCGGGCGTGCGGGATGCCGTGCTTGCCGATCAGCGCGATCAGGTCGACGTCGCTGAGCAGGCTTGAGCGTATCAGCAGCGGCGCGGCGACATCGATGCGGTCGTCGACGAGCTTGGCGATGAGCTGCGAGGGGGCGATGGCGCATTCCGACAGGGCGGCGGCAACGTAGCGCCGGCCCTCCGCCGAGACCTTGTCGAAAAGCGGCAAGGTGAGGTCCTCGAGCTGTACGACCTCTCGCCGCGACGGGCGGGTTATCGAGCAGAAGGCGGAAACCGCCGCCCGGAAGAGGCGTTCCGCCTTGCTGGCGTCGCCCGTCGTGACGATGTCGCGGAAGTCTGAAGCTGACACGGAAGGTACGCCCGTCACACTCGATACACACCGCCCAGGAAAGGCAGGCCGGCAAAAATGAAAATTAGCGCGGATTTGTTAGAAGACTGTTAACCGTCTGCTGGCCTTATCGAAAACGGAGGCGTTGCGTGGTTGCTCCCGACAGTCGAGAGGCAAAACGACATGGGCAACATATTGGCATTTCGTCCGCGTAAACCGTCAGGCGGCAAGACGACGAAACAAGGCTCGTCACCCGCCACGGTCATCATCTTTCCCGGGGTTCGCTACGAGCGCACGGCCGAGGCCGACGCCGGCGCGAAATGGTCGCCGGTGAACTGGATCGCGCAGTTCCAGCCGCAGCCGCTGCCGACCAGCTGAAGCGGCCACTGCCGGACGGGCGCACCGCTCAGCGCGGGCCGCAACGCATGCGCTGCAGGAATTCGGTGGCGGCCGGCTCGTAGCTGCCGTCGGGAGCGAACGCGCGCACGACCAGCATGCCTTCGCCGCCGGGCACTTCGACGAAGACGGACCGGGCGAAAGTCTCGGGCAGACCCTGGCGCACCGCGACCATCTGCTCGGGCGTGAGCGTCACCAGATCCAGCGTCCCGCCGCCGCCCGACCGGTCGTTGAGGCTGTAGAGGTTGCGGCCTACGCGATCGTAGACCGACGCCGACCAGAACGGCGCCTTGCCCTGCGCCGTCACATGCACCAGCCCTGACGTCAGATCGAAACGGCATGCCGCGACGCGAAACGCGGGGTCGGCCGCATTGAGCACCTGCCGCATCCCTCCCTCGACGAGGACGGTCCGGTTCGGGCTGGAGATCGCGGCGAACCGCGCCCACGCATTGCGCTCCGCCAGCTGCGGGACAAGCAGCAGGACGACGATGTGCACGATGCCGGCGCCGACCAGCCCGAGCAGCAGCGCATAGGCGAGAGCGCCGCGCAGGCGCCGGGTCGGGCGGACGGCAGGCGCGGCGCTTCCGAGCAAGGTCTGGCGCCGGTCAGCCATCGCACCCTGTCCTCAGCACCTGCGGCATGACGATGTCTGCCAACCCGGCCTCGCCGGAAAGCGGCGTGTCGTAGAGCGTGAGCACCAGGCTCATCGGGCCGCTGCCGCTGGTTGCCAGCCAGTTGCCGGGAGCAGCCGGGCGGCCGATGGCGATCGCCAGCGAACCGTCGGCAAGATAGACGACGCCCCATGAGGTGAGGACATTGGCGTGGCGCGTGCCGGAGGGCACGGCGGCCAGGGCAGGGTCGGAGGCGTAGAGCGTCCACAGGCGCGCGGCCGGGATGGTGCCTTCGACCATGTAAGCGCATTGGCGCAACAGTGGATCCCCGGCGGAATCGCGCGTCGCGACGAGTTTGAGGCCTTCTGCGTGGCCGAGCGGCAGCATTCCCTCACGGCTGGCGCGGGCGCGCGAATAGGGATCGGCATCGGCGGCATCCATGTCCGGGGAGGCGGTCCAGCCGCCGAGGCTGACCGCGCCGATGCCGTTGCGCGCATCGAGCGCCAGCCAGACGCTGGCCGCCCCGCCGCCTATCGCGACGGCCAGCGTGAGGAGCGTGAGCAGGATGGTGCGGAGCATCGGCGCTGGCGTAACGCGGGGGGAGGGGGACTGCAAGGCCGGGGATGCCGGAGAAATGGAAGGAGGCCTATAGCGACCCCTGCAGAGCCGACATCGTATCCGGCTCCTTCGGTTCCTCGATTTGCGGGGCGTCGCGAAAAGCCCTCGACAGGTCGCGCAGGAAGCGTGCGGTGGCGGTGGAAAGGGCCGTAGGGCGCTCCGCTGCGTCGGCGGCGGCCTCGGCAAGACGCTTCCGTTCCGCCTCGCCGGCTTTTGCCGCGATCTCGGCATCGAGGAACGGTCTTTCGATGCCGGGGATCGGCTTCAGGTCGACATTGCGGTGGGCGAAAACCATCAGCCGCTGCCAGACCATGGCCGGCAGCGAGCCGCCGGTCATGTTGTTGGTGGGCGAAAAATCGTCGTTGCCGAGCCAGACCGCGGCCGTGTAGTTGCCGGTGAAGCCGACATACCAGGCGTCGCGGTAGGACTGCGTTGTGCCGGTCTTGCCGGCCGAGCGGATGCCGGGCAATGCCGCGCGCTTGGCCGTGCCGATCTCCGGGATCTGCACCAGGATCGAGTTCATCGACTTCAGCGCCTGTTCGGACAGCACGCGCTTCGGCTTCGGGGCGTCGCGGGCGAAGTCGTAGAAGACCTCGCCGGAATGCGTGGAGAGTTGCTGGACGGCATGGCGGGTGCCGGAAAAGCCGCCATTGGCGAAGGTGTTGTAGCCGGTCGCCTGGTCCATGACGGTCATGCCGGAGGTGCCGAGCACCATGGTCTTGTGGCCGTTGAGGGGCGTTTCCACACCCATGGCTTCGGCCATGGCCTTGATCGGCGGGATCGACAGATGGTCCTTGGCGAGCCGCACCGGCACGGTGTTGATCGAGCGGATCAGCGCGGAGGCGAGCGTGACGCGGCCTGAAAAGCTGCGGCCGTAATTCTTCGGCTGCCAGCCGCCCCAGTTGACCGGCCCGTCGGAAATGGTCGAATCCGGCGTAAAACCGTTTTCCATGGCGGTGGCGTAGACATAGGGCTTGAAGGACGAGCCGGTCTGGCGCAGCGCGCGCGTCGCGCGGTTGAACTGGCTTTCGCCATAGTCCCGCCCGCCGACCACGGCGCGCACGGCGCCGTCGGTGTCGAGCACCACGATGGCACCCTCGCTGACGCGAAAATCCTTGCCGTGCTGGCGCAGGTTGAATTCGAGCGATTCCTCCGCGGCGCGCTGGAGGTCGAGGTCGATGGTCGTGCGTGCCACGATCGAACGGTTGCCGGTGTCCTTCGCTAGGCGCTTCACCTCGTCGAAGGCGTAGTCGAGAAAATAGTCGGGGCTGTTCTGCTTGCCGCGGTCGACGATGTCGGCCGGGTGCAGACGGGCCGACAGCACCTGGCCTTCGGTCATGAAGCCGCTGTCGACGAGGTTGTCGAGCACGACATTGGCGCGGGCGCGCGCCGCCGGCAGGTTGATGTGCGGCGCGTATTTGGCCGGCGCCTTGAACAGGCCGGCGAGCATCGCCGCCTCGGCGAGGTCGAGGTCCTTGACCTCCTTGCCGAAATAGAACTCGGCGGCCGCCGCGATGCCGAAGGTGCCGCCGCCCATATAGGCGCGGTCGAGATAGAGTTGCAGGATTTCCTTCTTCGACAGGTTGGCTTCGAGCCAGACGGCCAGGAACGCCTCCTTGACCTTGCGCTCGACGGTTCGCTCGTTGCTGAGGAACAGGTTCTTCGCCAGTTGCTGGGTGATCGACGAGCCGCCCTGCACGACGGAATTGGCGCGCAAGTTCTCGGTCACGGCGCGGGCGAGACCGGCGACGTCGATGCCGTGATGCTCGAAGAAGCGGCGGTCCTCGGTCGCCAGCACGGCTTCGATCACGTGGTCGGGCATCTCGTCGATCGGCACGGAATCGCGCTGCATGATGCCGCGCCGGCCGATCTCGACGTCGTTGCGGTCGGTGAAGGTGACGGCGAAGTCGCCTTGCGTGCGCCAGTCGCCCCTGGTCTCCTCGAAGGCCGGCATGGCAAGCGCCATCATGACCACGGAGCCCGCTGCGCCCAGCGCCATGGCTTCGCCCAACACCTCGACGACGCAGCGCCGCCAGCCCTCGAAGCGGAAGCGGCGAAAGAAGATGGTGGCGTTCTCGTAGGCCTCGCCGAGGAGGAAGCCGGCCTCGTAGACGGTGGAATCGATCCAGGCGTCGACGGCGAGCAGAATGCCGGCCTTCGGCGCCTTCGGCCTTTTTGGGCTGAGTGGATCGTCCATCCGGGGCGTCCAGCCTGTTACGCAACTACAATTTTCGCCCATGCGGGCAATTTAAGGGCGGACTATTGGTGGAAATCGGCGGAGACCACAAGCAGATGACGGTCAGGAGCGTCCTGTATCGCGAGGCAAGGTGAATCCGGGCGCCGGCGCGTTGATGCCGCAAGGGCGCGGGGAATGCTTCCCCGCGCCTGCAAATGTGTCAGATCACCTGGAAGTCCGCCGCGGTGATCGTCGGGTTGCCGGTGAGCGTGGCGAAGTGGATGGCGGCGCCGGCGCCATTGCCGTCCGCGTCATAGAAGAGCTTGCCGGTGTCGGTTTCGTAGAGGATGCGGTCGTTGGCATCCTGCGCCGTGCCGGTGGCGTTCGCCCGGAAATAGCCGGATGCGAGCGCGCCGGTCGCCCCGACGGCGGCGAAGATGGCGTTGTCCAGCCGGATCGTGTCGTCGGCCGCCGAGAAATCGGTAATGATGTCGATGTTGGTGGGGCCAAGGGTGGAGGTAAAGACAAAATAGTCTTTTCCGCCGCCGCCGGTGAGCGTGTCCGACCCGGCTCCGCCGTCGATCACGTCTGCTCCGTTCAGGCCGGAGATGGCATTGGCTGCCGAATTGCCGCTCAATCTGTCACCGAAACCGGAGCCTTCGAGGTTTTCGACGGAGTTGAAGGTGTCGCCCGCTGCCTCGCCGGTATTGCCCGCAGGGGCGGCGAGGCCGACAGTGACGCCCGCCGCCGCGCTGGCATAGGAGGCCGTGTCGGTGCCGCTCCCGCCGCTGAGATAGTCGGCACCGATGCCACCGGACAGAAGATCGTTGCCGTCGCCGCCGCCGAGCGTGTCGTTACCGCCCCCGCCTCGCAGCGTGTCGTTGCCGGCCGCGCCCCGCAGCAGGTCGAGGCCGTCATTGCCGGTCAGGACGTTGGTGCCGGCATTGCCGTCGAGCGTGTCGTTGAAGGCAGAGCCTTCGAGGTTCTCGATGGAATTGAACGTGTCGCCCTTGGCCTCTCCGACGTTGAGCGAGGGATCGGCGAGGCTGACTTTGACAGCCGCGGTTGCATGGGCGTAGGAGGCGGTGTCGGTCCCAGCGCCCCCGCTGAGATAGTCGGCGCCAAGGCCGCCGCGCAAAGTGTCGTTGCCGTCGCCGCCGCCCAGCGTGTCGTCTCCGGCCCCGCCCAGCAGCGTGTCGGTGCCGGCCGCGCCGCGCAGAATGTCATTGCCAGCGAGGCCGCTAAGCGTATTGGCCGCGGCATTTCCGTCGAACGTGTCGTTGAAGGCTGAGCCTTCCAGGTTTTCGATGGAGTTGAACGTGTCGCCCTTAGCGTCGCCGGTGTTCAGAGAGGGTTCGGTGAGGCTGACCTTCAAGCCGGCCGTGGCTGTTGCGTAGGAAGCTGTATCAGTGCCTGTGCCGCCGCTCACATAGTCGGCGCCGAGGCCGCCGTTTAGGACGTCATTCCCATCGCCGCCGGAGAGTGTGTCCTTGCCGCCAAGGCCGACCAGTGTATCATCGCCAGCACCACCATAAATTTTGTCTGCGAAGACATTGCTTCCTCTCCAGCTATCCGCCGCGCTAGTGCCGTTAAATATTGTGGAGTCGAATATCTGGGCACGAATGCAAGCCAGAGAGCCGTCTCCGGCCTCTTGAGATCTCCAGGAAACAATGAAACGTCCGTCGTTGAGAGCGCGGATCTCAACATCCGAAGGCTTAACCGAGTTAACCACGAAATCGCTTCCCGAAGGAGTGCCGTCGACATCTAATATTCTTGCGCGAATACTATAAACACCTCCGGCATTCGGCTCATTGGATGACCAAACCGCCACAATTCGTCCATCTGGAAGTGTATCTATGGATGGAAATGGGTAGTGGCCGTCGTTCATTTCCGTTGAATTTACTAGAAATTCGTCGCTTGTCGCTTTTCCCGCTGGATCAAAGGCTCTGGCGACAACTTTTACAAGTTCGGCATCGGAAGACCATACCTGCCATACGGCGACGAAACCGCCGTCATTCGTCGCCGTAATTTTAGGAGAAAAATTGAGGTCTGCGTTTGAGTTAACTAAAAAATCGTCACCGATCGCCACTCCATTCGCATCAAAGATGCGCCCAAAAACACTCCATTCTTGGTCGGATGACTCCCACGTTACAAGAAAGTTGCCGTTATCCAACGTTGTCGTGCGCGAACTAAATTGCCCTCCAGAAGTCGTCGTATTCACGATGAAGTCATCGCCTGTCGATATGCCGTTCGAATCGAAGATGCGTGCACGGATGCAGTGGCCATCACCGTCACCGTCGTCATCAGATGTCCAAGTTACCAAAAAATGGCCGGCCGACAGGCTGGTAATAGAAGGAAAAAATTGAAAGCCTTCGCTGGTTGAGTTTACAATAAAATCCGGACCGTTTGGTGCGCCGTCTGAAGAGAAGATTCGAGCGCGTATGCAAGAAGATGAGCCATCGAACGTGTCATCAGATCGCCAGGTGATTACAAAATTTCCATCGGAAAGCGATGTTGCTGTTGGATTTTGCGTACCTTTATTCCTGGTTGAGTTGACGATGAAGTCGTCTCCAAGAGGCTCTCCGTTGAAAGAAAATATTCTTGCGCGCGTACAGCCGCCAGAGCCATCGCCAGTGTCGTCGGAATTCCAAGTTATAATTATTCGGTTATCGGAAATAATCGATATATACGGGTTATATTGAGTGTTTTGTGCTGTTGAATTAACAATAAAATTACCACCCACGAATTCAATTGGCATAAAGCTCCCCTATATCGCCTGTACATGACAGTTTTTAAGCCATGAATAGAGGCTTTTCATTGTGAAGGCAAGGCTTGCATAGTCATTCTAATTAATCAGAATTTGAGCGCTCTCGTTCTGATATCCGACGATTTACGCAGGTGTGTTTTGAGGAGCACGGAATGTTCCGGAGCCACCAAGTTGATCCGCCTGCTATGCAGGCGCTCAATGCCACCCGTTCGTCAGGTTCCAACATTTTTCACCCCCGCTGGCATTCGACAAAATGCGCGTCGTATTCAGTTGACGTTTCAATCGTTTCGACCCTATTTTTCGAGGCGCGCAGAAAACCGCCTGGGTGAGCAGGAGGAGTGCTTCCAGGATTGGGTGCGGGCGCGAGGATGGTAACGTCATCCGGCGGGAGTGGCCGGTTTTTGGGAGGAACTGAAGTGCTCGACGATCTAATCGAAGAATCCAGAACACGCCGCGACATCTTCAAGGCGATCGGTGCAACCGCGCTCGCGGGTGCGCTGCTCGGCTCCGCCGGCTTCGACCCGGCGATGGCGCAGGAGCTGAAGCCTTCTGCGAAGCCGCTGAAGGCCGCCATGGGCAATGCCGGCCTGCAGGCAAGCTGGTGCGCGCAGGGCAAGCAGGCGGCGGAAGCCTGGGCCAAGCTTATGAACGTGGAGATCACCTGGTTCGACGGCGAATTGTCCGCCACCAAGCAGCGCGCGGCGGTCGACAACCTCGCCACGCAGAAATGGGATTTTGTCGCCCTGCAGACGTTCGGCATCGGCACGCTCAACGATCCGATCAAGAAGGTGATCGATTCGGGCACGCCGGTCATCGCCATGGACACGATGATGGCGCCGGAAGGCCAGCTCGCGCTGCACACCTTCATCGCGCCGGACAACATCTTCATGGGCTCGGTGGTGACCAACCAGCTGATGAAGGCGATCGGCGGCAAGGGCAACGTCGTCATGACCCAGGGTGCGCTCGGCCACACCGGCGCCCAGGGACGCGCCAAGGGCTTCAAGGAGGTCATCGCCAACTATCCGGACGTGAAGCTGGTGGACGACCAGCCGGCGGATTGGGACGTGACCAAGGTCGCCCGCATCTGGGAATCGCTGCTGACCAAGTATCCGGACATCGCCGGCGCGTTCTTCCATAATGACGACATGGCGCTGGCCGCCCACAACGTCATGAAGGCCAAGGGCCGCACCGGCATCTTCATCGGCGGCGTCGACGCCATGCCGCCGGCGGTCAATGCCGTTCTCGACGGCACCATGGTCGCGACCGTGCGCAATCCCTCCTGCCGCATTCATGGCTGGGCGGTCGCGGCCGGCGTGGCGGCGGTCAACGGTGGCGAGAAGACCGGCAAGGATATCCCGAACTACATCTGGGCCGATGGCCCGGTCATCACCGCCGAGACGGCTCCCGGCCATCTCTGGCTGCAGAAGAATTTTCTGATCTGACCGGCCGGCAGGCGGGAGACCCGGGGTCGGTCACGCCGCCCCTCATCCGCCTGCCGGCACCTTCTCCCCGTGAAGAACGGGGAGAAGGTCGACTGCCGCGACGCACTGACTCCTTCTGCACCCTCGGCGATTGGCGAAAACGGGCCATGAACCACCTTCTCCCCGTTCTTTACTGGGAGAAGGTGCCGGCAGGCGGATGAGGGGCGGCGCCGACGGCTGAGACGAAAGGTAACATGACGTTGGACGCCCCTTTGCCTCTCGAAGAGAAACCGACCTTGCTCGACATGATCGGCGTCACAAAGACGTTCGGCGGCGTGCATGCCTTGCGCGACGTCGACTTCTCGTTGGCCGAAGGCGAGGTCCATGGGTTGGTCGGCGAGAACGGCGCAGGCAAGTCGACGATGATGAAGATCATCGCCGGCGTTTATCACGGCTTCGAAGGCGACATGCGCGTCGACGGCAAGAGCGTGCATTTCCGCTCGCCGGGCGAGGCGCTGGCCGCCGGCATCGGCATGGTGCACCAGGAGCTGTCGATCGTGCCGGATTTGACGGTGGCCGAAAACGTCTTCCTCGGCGTCCAGCCGCTGATCGCCGGAGGTGTCGTCGACTGGCGCCGCATGCGGCGTGAGGCGAAGGTGCAGCTTGCCAGTCTCGGCCTCGACATCGAGCCGACAGCCCGCATGGGCAGCCTGCCGGTCGGCATCCAGCAGCTCGTCGAATTGTCGCGCGTGCTGTTTTCCGGCGCAAAGATCATCATCCTCGACGAACCGACCTCGGCGCTGTCGCCGCCGGAAGTGGCGCGTCTGTTCGACGCGCTGCGCAGGCTGAAGCAGCAGGGCCGCACCATTGTCTTCATCTCGCATTTTCTGGACGACGTGCTGGCGATTTCCGACCGGGTGACGGTGTTCCGCAACGGCCGCAAGGTGGTGACCGAGCGGACGGAGGCGCTGACCAAGGATTCTATCATCGGATACATGATCGGCCGCGGCTCGCTCGACATGCATATGGGCGAAAGCACGGAACTCGGCGGCGACGACGCAAAGCCGGTCGTGCTGGAGGCCAGCGGCTTGAGCGACGGACAGATGGTCCGCGATGTTTCGCTGAAGCTCAGGAGCGGCGAGATCACCGGCGTCTATGGCTTCATGGGCTGCGGCCAGGTGGAACTGTCGCGCATCCTGTTCGGAAAGGGTTTTTTGCGCGCCGGCGGTCTTGTGCTGAACGGCAAGCCGGTTCGCTTCGGCTCGACGGCTTCGGCGCGCCGCGCCGGCATCGCCTATCTGCCGGAGAGCCGGCGCATGATGCTGTTCCGCACCGAGCAGGTGTTCAAGAATATCTCCATCGCCATTCTGGGCCGCATCCACCCGATCCTGCTCAAGCCGCGCAAGGAGCGGGAGATCGCGGGACGGCACATCCAGGACCTGCAGATCAGGCCGCCGAGACCGGAGATCGCGCTCGGCAATCTGTCGGGCGGCAACCAGCAGAAGGTGGCGCTGGCGAAATGGCTGACGGAACTGCCGAAAGTGCTGATCCTGTCGGAGCCGACGCGCGGCATGGATGTCGGCGCCAAGGAGGACGTCATCCGCATCGTCAAGTCGCTGCGCGACCGCGGAGTGGCGATCCTCGTGCTGTCGACGGAGCCGGAGACGATCCTGACGCTGGCCGACCGGGTGACGGTGCTGAAGCGCGGCGTCGTCGCCAGGGAATTCACGCACGGCCACATCGAGAAGGCCGACCTGCTGGATGCGGCATGAGTACGATGTAACGAGTGAGACTGCTTGATCGGAAGACACCTCACGATGGATTTTCGCTGGATCGTTGTTCCGCTTGTTTTTGCATGGTTGGTTTACCTAGTTCGGGACGAGCTGCGAGACATTCGATTCTATCAAAGCAATGGCTGGGACTTTGCCAAAGACAATGACGGCGTAAATGCCCAATACTACAGAGGCGATTCCACCGATGAGAGAGATCAGTGCTCAAATAGGGATCGGGTGCTTCTTACGCGACCAACCTTCATTTTCGGGGCGGTGGTCATGGTTTTGGTCTTGGCGTCGATAGATCCGATAGGGATGAACTGATCATGAGTGTCACGACCGAGACCGGCCCAAAGCCCTTCGAACTGAAGCGGTTCCTCGCCGAGCAGATGCGCAACATCGCGCCGGTGTTCACGCTGATCGTGCTGGTCATCTTCTTTGCCACGCAGGCGGAGAGCTTCCGCACCTTCGACAACTTCATGAATATATTGAGCCAGGCGTCGATCACCGGCATCATCGCGGTGGGCCTGACATTCGTCATCCTCACCGCCGAGATCGACCTGTCGGTGGCCGCGATCGCCAATGCGATCGGCATCCTGATCGCCTTTTTCACCATCCAGCCGGATTATGTGAACATCGCCAACCTGCCGATGCAGGGCTGGATCGCGATCATCCTGACGCTGGCGGCCTGTTTCACGCTGGGGCTGGTCACCGCCTTCGGCGTCGTGGGGATAGGCATTCCGTCCTTCATCATGACGCTCGCCATGATGCAGATCGCCAACGGAATGTCCGCCATGCTGGTGCGCGGCCAGATCGCCTATAATTTTCCGGACCTGATCACCACGCTCGGCTCCGGCACCATTTTGGGGGTCAAATGGTCGATCATCGTGTGCCTGCTGTTCATGCTGGTGGCGCATCTGGTGCTGACCTACACGCGCTTCGGCCGCTACGTTTACATGGTCGGCGGCAACCGCGAGGCCGCCGAGTATTCCGGCGTCAACGTCAAGATGATCATTGGCGCCGTGATGGTGATTTCCGCCATGTGCTCGGGCATCGCCGGCATGATCGGCGTTGCCTATTTCGGCTCGGCGCAGCAGAACCAGTTCGACACGTTCCTGCTCGACGCGATCGCGGCGGTGGTGGTCGGCGGCACCAGCCTGTTCGGCGGACGCGGTGGGATAGGCAACACCATCATCGGCCTGATGGTGCTGGGCGTGCTGAACAACGGGCTCGACCATATCCAGATCGACAGCTTCCTGAAGATCCTGATCCGCGGCCTGATCCTGCTGGCGGCGCTGGTGATCAACGTCTATGCGCAGAAGCTCAGGGAAAGCGCGCGCGAGTGAGCATTTGGTTCGCCGAAGGGAAGGTCCAGTGGACCTTCCAAAGGAGGCGAACGGCCGAGGCCGCAGCCGAGGGCAGGAGCGGTTCTGGCTGACATTTCTGGAGGTTTCGTCGTGAAGAAGATCTTGAACGACCCGTTCAGCTATGCGGAAGAGACGCTGAAAGGGCTGACCCGCGCCTATCCGCAATATTACCGGCTGGCGGAGGGCACGACACGGGTGGTCGTGCGGGCCGATGGGCCGATCAAGGGCAAGGTGGGGATCGTGTCCGGCGGCGGCTCCGGGCACCTGCCGATTTTCACCGGTTATGTCGGGCCGGGGTTTCTGGATGCGGTCGCCTGCGGCGACGTCTTTGCGTCGCCTTCCGCCGACGAGATGGCGACGGCGATGCGTGAGGCCAATGGCGGGGCAGGGGTGCTCAGGCTCTACGGCAACTATGGCGGCGATGTCATGAACTTCGACATGGCCGGCGAAATGGTTGAATTCGATGATATTTCCTCAACCACGGTGCTCTTGGCCGATGATGTCGCCAGCGCGCCGCTCGGCGAGCGTGAGAAGCGGCGCGGCGTCGCCGGTATGGTGCTGACCTTCAAGATCGCGGGCGCGGCGGCGGAGGCCGGACTGGATCTGGACGAGGTGACCAGTGTGGCGCAGAAGGCGGCGGACGGCTGCCGCACCATGGGCGTGGCGCTGTCGTCCTGCACCGTGCCGCAGGCCGGAAAGCCAACGTTTTCAATCGCCGACGACGAGATGGAGGTCGGCATGGGCATCCATGGCGAACCCGGCGTGAAGCGCGAAAAACTGAGAACGGCCAACGAGATAGCCGACGCGCTGCTCGATCCGATCCTTTCCGACCTCACATTGCCGCGCGGCGAGCGGGTCACGGTGCTGGTCAACAGCCTCGGCGCCACGCCGGTGGAGGAACTGTTCATCCTCTTCGATCGCATCGCCGATCGCCTTGAGGACGCGGGCGTAAAAATCGCCCATCCGCTGGTCGGCCGCTATGCGACGTCGATGGAGATGGCGGGCGCCTCGCTGACGGTGCTGCCGCTCGATGCGGAACTGGAAAAGTATCTGACCGCGCCGGCGGCCTGCGCCTTCTGGAAGGTGTGACCGTGGCGCTGACCGTCGATTCGCTGCGAAATGCTGTGGCCAATATCCTGGCTGCGCTGGAGACCGAGCACGAACGCCTGACCACCCTCGACGGGCAGATCGGCGACGGCGACCTCGGCATCACGCTGATCAAGGCATTTCGCGAGCTCGACCGGGTCAAGGGGACCTGGCCCGACGATGTCGGCATGGCGCTGATGCAGGGCGCGCAGGCGGTGTCGAAAGTGTCCAGTTCCAGCTTTGGCACATTGCTGGCGACCAGCATGATGGCGGTGGCCAAGCTGGCCAAGGGCAGGCCCGAGGTCGCTTGGAACGAGGTTCCGGGCTTTTTCGACAAGGCGGTCGAGGCGATGATGGCGCGTGGAAAGGCCAGCCTCGGCGACAAGACGGTCATGGACGCGGTTTCCGGCGCGGCGAAGGCGGGCGCCGGCAAGGACGATCCGGCGGAACTGCTCGCGGCGCTGCGGCGGGGCACGGACCAGGCGATGGCCGAATTCCGCGACAAGCCCAACAAGATCGGCCGGGCCCGCATCTTCGCCGAGCGCACCGTCGGCATGGACGATCCCGGCATGGTGGCGTTCAAGGTGATGATCGACGCCGTTTGAGGGGCAGCCAGCGGGTCGTTCCCGAAGAAGGCATCGAAAGCGGGAATTCCGTGCTTCAAGAGCGTTCTGGTTGCGGCCGCTCTTCTCACCAACTCCGACAATTCGAGGTACAGAAACTGAATCGCGCGGCGGTTGCGGTGGAAACCGCTCGGGACTGGCCGTGCGCCGGATGCCGTATATCGTCTGTAAAGGGGCCCGATTCCTGGGTATCGGGCTCGTTTCGATCCGGCAATAATATTTGCCTTGACTGTCTGCGCCGCCCCTCATCCGCCGGCCAGCTACCTTCTCCCCGTAAAACGGGGAGAAGGTAGCTGGCCGCAACGTCGCCGCTTGTCCCTTCTCCCCGTACTTCACGGGGAGAAGGTGCCGGCAGGCGGATGAGGGGCGGCGCAGACAGTCAACGCAAATGACCGCTCGTATAAGCCCGGAGACCTATCTTTCCGCGGTAGCCCACCTTCCCCGTTGGCCTGCGAGAGCTCGTATTCGAGGGTCGCAATAAAGTTTGCTTTTGCCTGTCCCTTCAATCACTTGGAAAATTGTGTCGGCGATTTGTGAGGCACGCCACGGCGCGGGCTGTTGAAACGGCGCGGTCTATAAAGCGTCCAGCCAAGGGCGGGGGCGGGCCGAGCGGTTGCGCGGATCCTTGCCGCCGTCCGAGGCAGGCAGAACCGCGTGCGTCCATATCGATTTTCCTTTTCACCTCTCGGCGGGATGGAATGTGCGAAAATACACCAAAAAATGTTTTAAACACCAACATTGAGTTGATTGGCAATACCACAGAGACGCCTGGGTCGCCGGCCCGCTACAGTTTCCGAACTTGTTTGAAGGTTCAACATATCTCCTAAGGGGCACAAGGCAAATTGCCAAAGGAGAAACGACAATGACCAGCCCCAGGAGAGCACTAGCCGCTTCCAGCATATTCGACGTCATCACAATCGCTCGCGAGTTCGGACAGAAATTCGGCCGGGCGACGGGTGTCGTGCAGCGCGCGATCCGCATGCGGAGGGACCGCGCCAGATTGCACGCGATGCCGGACCACATGCTCAAGGACATGGGCATCGCGCGCTGCGAGATCTCGTCCTCGACACGATTTCGCGAGGCGGAGTCCGCTGGCTGGCTCCGGCCGTCCGGCGAATGACCCACTGACCCCCCGTAACGGGCGCTGCGAAGTGAGTTGGCTTGAAAGCCGGTCCCGTTCCACCCCGTCCTCTCGTCGAACAACATCAACGCATCCGATCCGTGGACGGCGCGACGCCGTCGATGCGCTTGCGCGCGCTGCCGGATCGCCAAGAAAGAACTATCACCATGGCTACCCTGGATTTCAGCAAGGCAACCGCGTCCCTCGACATGGCGGACCCCAACCTTGTGACCTTCGGCAAGGGCGGAGCGACGCTGCCGTTCTACTTCAATTATCTCACGCCCGCCGGCAGTTCCGTCGTGCTGCAGGGCGAGAACTTGAATTATGGCGCAGACGGCCGGCCGATCTCCGGCACCGTCACCAAGATCGAACTGGATACCGGCAGCTACGACGCCGCCCGGCCGGAACTCGTCATCACCGGCATCGCCGTCGAACCGCAAACCCTGCTCGCCGGACCGGACAGCTTTTGGCGGTTCCTCGAAGGCAATGACGTCATCATTGGTGCTTCGCAGAACACCGCGCGTCCCGATGCCGAGTTCAAGCTGTTTGGCGACGGCATTGCCGCGCGGGCGGGCGCAACCGGCGGCAACGACATCATCCAGCCCGGCGATGCCAACACCACCGCAATGGGCGACGTGTCCCAGGTCGGGAGCAGGAGCACGACTTCCGCTCTCGTCGACTATCGCGGCGGCATGGACGACATCACCGGGGCCGCCACCACGGCGTTCCAGTCTTTCTCCGGCGATGCCGAAGTTCTTTTCGCATCCGGAAAGCTCACTGGAGGCAACGACACCATTTACATCCAGTCGACGCACGCGCAGTCGATGGCTGTCGGCGATGTCGTGATCGTCGAGGGCATGAGCGGCCGGGTGGCCCAACTGATCGGCGGCAACGACTACATTGCCGGCGGGCCCGATTTCCACGGGACGCTGATCGGCGATGCGGCCGCTCAGAATCCCAATGCTTTGGTCTATGGCGGCGACGACCGGATCGAAGGCGGGAAAGTGCGCGATGAAATCTACGGCGACGTCCAGTATGTTACCGGCGGGCGTCTGTATGCGGGCGACGACCGGCTGAGCGGCAACAATGGCGACGACGTCATCTCCGGCGACGCGGGGCGGGTCGAGAACGGCGCACGCGTCGTCGGCGGCAACGACACCATCTATGGTGGCGAAGGCAACGATCGCGTCTACGGCGAATCGACCTTCGAAGACAATTCGGTCCTTATTGCGCGCGGCGACGACCTGATTTTCGGCGAGGCGGGCGAGGACGACATGTTCGGCCAGACCGGCAACGACCAGCTTTATGGCGGCGCCGACGCCGACCGGCTCTATGGCGGTGCGGGCAATGATTTGCTGGATGGCGGCGTCGGTCTCGACACGATGGAGGGAGGCGCTGGCAACGATTTCTACGTCGTTGATGTTGTGGGCGATGTGGTGTTCGAAGCCGCTGGCCAGGGTAACGATACTGTTTTCAGCTACCTCAACAGCTACAAGCTCGGCGACAATGTCGAGAACCTGACTGCGTTCGCGACCGGCGATTTCATCGGCACCGGCAACGACTTGGCTAACGTGATCGAGACCGGCGCCGGCAAGGACGCCATCGGCGGACGGGGTGGCAACGACGTGCTGATCTCCGGGAGCGGCGACGACCAGCTTCACGGCGAGGAAGGCAACGACGTGCTGGACGGCGGGGCGGGCCGCGACCGTTTCGAAGGCGGCAACGGCTTCGACACCATCAGCTACGCCAGTGCGGACAAGGGGGTGCGTTTTGCCCTCGACTCTGCGTTTGCCGGCACCGGCGACGCGGAGGGCGACAACCAGCAGGGGGTCGAGGCGGTCGCCGGTTCCAGCTTCGATGATGTGCTTCGTGGCGACAGCGGCATCAACAAGCTCGAGGGTCGCGGTGGCGCCGACTTGCTCGCCGGCGGCGACGGCAATGACCAGCTTTTCGGCGGCGCCGGAAAGGACTCGCTCAGCGGCGGCCGTGGCAACGACAGGTTCGACTATCTGGCGCTGAGCGACGGCGGAGATGTGATCCGCGAATTCCAGAATGTCACGGGCAACAACGACACGCTGCGTTTCGACGGCGATGTGTTTGGCGGTCTCGCCAAGGGCGCGCTCGCCGGCAAGTTTTTCGTTGCGAACACAGCCGGCGTTGCGACGACGCTCGACCAGCACTTCGTCTACGAAACCGATACCGGCATCCTGCGCTACGACGCCAACGGCTCCGCCGCTGGCGGGGTGACCGTGATTGCGACGCTGACCGGAGCGCCGGGCCTCACTGTGGCCGACTTCTCCATCATCTGAGGCGAGCCGCCTTTTGATCGAACCGGCCGCGGCTACCGCGGCCGGTTCAGGAGGGAGGCAGCAGCGCCGGCAATTCCTTGAGAAAAGCATCGCGGGCGATGAGGCCGGAGCCGATGGCTTCACGTTTCTCCGTCTGGATGAGGCGGGCGAACACGATGGTGGTGTCGCCGCGCGACGCCCAGCCGACGAACCAGCCATAGGCGCGGGCTCGGTCGAGCGAGCCGTCGGCCTTGCGCGGAAAGGCGGAGCCGGTCTTGCCGTGCAACTCCCAGCCGCCGGGCGGCGGCGGTTGCAGGGTCAGCCGGGCGGTCATGTCGAAGGCGACGGGCGAGACCGGCAGTTCGCGCCGCACCAGCTTGCGCAGGAAGGCAACCTGCTCGACTGGCGAGATTTTCAGCGACGAGCCGATCCATGAGCGCTCCAGCCCGTTGTCCTTGCCCGGATCGCCGGAAACATCCTCATTGCCGTAGCTGAGCGATTGGACATAGGCGCGAAAACGCTCCTCGCCGAGGGTCTCGGTGATCCGCTGCGAATACCAGACGACGGATTTTTTCATCCAGCTGTCCGGGTCGATGTCGGTGCGCCATGCGGGAACCCAGTCCGGATAGCCTTCACGAAACGGCAGCAGCGGTGCGTGCTCGTCCTTCAGGAAACCGGAATCGTAGCCCATCAGCGCAAGCGGGATCTTGAAGGTGGAGGCCGGCGTGACCCGTGTCTCGCAGTCGCCGGTCTGGACAAGCATCTTGCCGGTCGCGGCGTCGGCCAGTGCCGTGCAGATTGTCCTGGCCTCCGCCGAAAATGGCAGAACAGCGAGGACGAGGGTGAGGACCGATAAGCGCATTTGTGGATTTCCGTTCTGCCGGCGCCCCGCCGCCCGTAGGGGGATTAGCGGGACAGGGTTAAGCGGAGGTGACGAAGGCGGGCTGGACTTCGACCGGGCGCGATGTCGTCAAGGCTGCAACGAAGCGGTCGCGCGATTGGGGCCGTGGAAATATCACTCAGCCTGCCGGCCGTGTACCCGTAGCCGTCCGGCCCATGATGAAAAAGTCAGCTCCGCAGGCCGGGGGCTTCCTGGCCGGTGCGCTCGACATATTCGGTGTAGCCGCCGCCATAGGCGTGCATGCCGTCCGGCGTCAGTTCCAGCACGCGGTTCGACAGCGCCGCGAGGAAATGGCGGTCGTGGCTGACGAACAGCATCGCGCCCTCGTAACGCGACAGCGCCTCAATCAGCATCTGTTTCGTAGCGATGTCCAGATGGTTGGTGGGCTCGTCGAGCACCAGAAAATTCGGCGGGTCGAACAGCATCTTCGCCATCACCAGCCGCGCCTTTTCGCCGCCCGACAGGACGCGGCACTTCTTCTCGATCTCGTCGCCATAAAAACCGAAGCAGCCGGCCAGCGCTCGCAATGGCGCCTGGCCCGCCTGCGGGAAGGAATCCTCGAGTGATTGCAGCACTGTGCGCTCGCCGTCGAGCAATTCCATCGCGTGCTGTGCGAAATAGCCCATTTTTACACTGGGACCGCGCGCCACCGAACCGTCATCGGGCTCCGCCGCGCCGGCGACCAGCTTCAGCAGCGTGGATTTGCCCGCGCCGTTGACCCCCATGACGCACCAGCGCTCGCGCCGGCGCACCTGGAAGTCGAGCCCTTCGTAGATCGTGCGGCTGCCATAACTTTTATGGACATTCTTCAGTGTCGCGACGTCCTCGCCCGAGCGCGGCGCGGGCTGGAATTCGAAACGCACCGTCTGCTGGCGTTTCGGCGGCTCGACCTTGTCGATCTTCTCCAGCTTCTTGACGCGGCTCTGCACCTGCGCGGCGTGGCTGGCGCGCGCCTTGAAGCGCTCGATGAAGGCGACCTCCTTGGCCAGCATCGCCTGCTGGCGCTCGAATTGCGCCTGCTGCTGCACTTCGGCCACCGCCCGCTGCTGGCGGTAGAATTCGTAGTCGCCGGAATAGGACGTCAGCGCGCCGCCGTCGATCTCGACGATCTTTCCGACGATGCGGTTCATGAACTCGCGGTCGTGCGAGGTCATCAGGATCGCGCCGTCAAAACCTTTCAGGAAATTCTCCAGCCAGATCAGGCTCTCGAGGTCGAGATGGTTGCTCGGCTCGTCGAGCAGCATGGCGTCGGGCCGCATCAGCAGGATCTTTGCCAGCGCGACGCGCATCTTCCAGCCGCCCGAGAGCTTTGCGACGTCGCCGTCCATCATCTCCTGGCTGAAGCCGAGCCCCGCCAGCACCTCGCGGGCGCGGCCGTCCAGCGCATAACCGTCGAGCTCGTCGAAGCGGTGCTGCACGTCGCTATATCGCGTCAGGATCTCGTCCATCTCGTCGGCGCGGTCGGGGTCGCCCATGGCGGCCTCCAACTCGGCCATCTCGGCCGCAAGCGCGCTGACCGGGCCGACGCCGTCCATGACCTCGGCGACCGCGCTGCGGCCGGACATGTCGCCGACATCCTGGCTGAAATAGCCGATGGTCACGCCGCGATCGACCGACACCTGGCCCTCGTCGGGCTGCTCCTCCCCGGTGATCATGCGGAACAGCGTGGTCTTGCCGGCGCCATTGGGACCGACGAGGCCGACCTTCTCGCCGCGCTGGATCGCGGCCGAAGCCTCGATGAACACGATCTGCTTGCCGTTCTGCTTGCCGATGTTTTCGAGACGGATCATGCGTTTCCAACCTGGGAACGGCCCGGATGCTTCGCGACCGCGAAGCCCTAAAGCATCGCGCCCGCGCCCGCGCAAGGGTTGCAGATGTCACAGCACGCCGTGCCGGCAGCGGGTCAGTCCCGCCTCCGAACGAAGCCGTCGGCCGATCCGGGACGTAAACGCCCGATGAGCCGCAATTGAAATGCACATCAAAATAGGAAAAAAGTCCTTGACGGCGTCACGGTGGTCTGGTAGGGTTCTGTCATCGTCCGAAAAATATGAGAGAAGCGGAGCGGCGGAAGCAGGGTGTTTCCGACCCCGTTCCCGCGGTCTCTCATCCGGCGCTCGGCCATCTTCTTCCGGTGAGCGCGGAGAGGAGACACAGGCCGCAGCCTTCGGTGCGCAATCAGGAAAATCTGGAATGATAAAAAAATCGCCGCCGAAGCAGCGGGCGGCACGGCCGCTTGCGCGCCAGCGGGCGCTGCGGATGCTGGCCGAGGGCGCGAAGCCGACGCTGGAATTGCTTGCCGACGCCAGCGCGCGGTCGCTGAAGATGCTGCGGGCCGATGCCAGGAAGGAAGGCTGGGCGCTCGACCGCGAGCCGGAGCCGGATATCGGCGCCAGGGTGCGCGCATTGGCGACCGGCCTGCTCGACAAGGTCGAGGCGTTGCGCACCGGCGAGGACGGCAAGAACGACAGGCAGGAGATCGACACACTGCTCGCCATGATCCGCGGGCTGGAGAAGATCGACGAGATTTTGCGCTCCGACGAGACCGCGCGGGAAAGCCAGATCCAGAAAGATGAAGACCTCGCAGACATCCTTGACCGCGTTAACGAGAGAATTATCCGCCTCGCAAAGGAGTTCGCATCGGCAATGGTTGCTAAGAGTGCTGGGCCTTTACGGGGCGAAGCTGGCTGACGGCCATTGGTGGTCGCAGGCGCGGGAGCCGCAATATCCGCTGCTGCTCGGCCAGCCGGCGACCTGGCTGGTGACCGGCGGGCGCGGCGGCGGCAAGACCCGGCTGGGCGCCGAATGGGTGAACGCGGTGGCGCGCGGCTTGCCGCCCTTCACGGTGAGCGGACGGCGGCACAATCTGATCGCGCTGGTGGGCGAGACGCTGTCCGACGTGCGCGAGGTGATGATCGAGGGGCCGTCCGGCATCAGGGCGACGGCGCGCGACAATGTCGCCCGCTACGAGCCGAGCCGGCGGCGCCTGGTCTGGCGGAACGGCGCGGTGGCGCATGTGTTTTCGTCCGAAGATCCGGAAAGCCTGCGCGGACCGCAGTTCGAGGCGGCCTGGTGCGACGAACTGGCGAAGTGGAAGAACGCCCAGGCGACGTTCGACATGCTGCAGTTCGGTTTGCGGCTGGGCATCCTGCCACGCCAGGTCATCACCACCACGCCGCGGCCGACGAAGCTGATGAAGCGGCTGATCGCCGACCCGAAAGTGATCGTCACGAGACTTGCGACGGTCGGCAATGCTGAAAACCTGGCGTCCGGCTTCATCGCGGCGATCAACGAACGCTTCGGCGGCACGCAGCTCGGCCGGCAGGAACTGGAGGGCGAACTGATCGAGGATCGCGAGGACGGTTTGTGGACGCGGGGTCTGGTGGAAGCGGCATATCTGGCGGAAATACCGGAGCTGCGGCGGATCGTCGTGGCGGTCGACCCGCCGGCCAGCGCCCGCAAGAGTTCGGATGCCTGCGGCATCGTCGCCTGCGGGCTGGACGGGCAGGGCAGGGTGATCGTGCTGGCGGATGCGACGGTCAAGGCGGCGCGGCCGCAGGACTGGGCGAATGCCGCGGTGAACCTGTTCCACCTTCTGGAGGCGGACTGCATCGTCGCCGAGGTGAACCAGGGCGGCGACATGGTGAGCGCGGTGATCCGCGCAGCGGACGCTTCCGTGCCGGTGCGCACCGTTCGCGCCCGGCGGGGGAAATGGACGCGGGCCGAGCCGGTGGCGATGCTCTACCAGCAGGGCCGCGTGCTGCATGCCGGGCGTTTTGCGGCGCTGGAGGACGAGATGTGCGACTTCGGCATCGACGGGCTTTCCGGCGGCCGTTCGCCGGATCGCGTGGACGCGCTGGTCTGGGCCGTAAGCGAGCTGATGCCGGACAGGTATTCGGAGCCGAGGGTAAGGACGCTGAGCGAATAGCGAATAGCGAATAGCGAATAGCGAATAGCGAATAGCGAATAGCGAATAGCGAATAGCGAATAGCGAAGATCGGCTTGATCTGAACCAAGTCAATGAAATTCTTCCCTATTCGCTACTCCCTATTCGCTATTCGCTCCTAAATCGAGGATCGCCGATGCAACTGAAATGGCCCTGGACCAAACGTCCGGGAGGAATTTCCGCGCCCGAGCGCAAGGGCGGGTGGCCGGGCGGCTTCGTCGCCCTGCACATGCAGGCGGAGGCCTCCTGGACACGACGGGACTATGCGACGCTGGCGCGCGAGGGGTTCATGCGCAACCCCGTGGTGCACCGCTCGGTGCGGCTGATCGCCGAGACGGCGTCGGCGGTGCCGTGGCTGCTCTACGATGGCGCGGCGGAGCTTTCGGAACATCCGCTGCTGTCGCTGCTGGAGCGGCCGAACGCGCGGCAGGCCGGCGCGAGTTTTTTGGAGGCGCTGTACGGGCATCTGCTGATCTCCGGCAATGCCTATGGCGAACTGGTCGAGGCCGGGGAGGCGCTGCGCGAGTTGCATCTGCTCAGGCCCGACCGGGTGTCGGTGGTCTGCGATGCAAGGGGCTGGCCGGTGGCGCTGGATTACCGCACCGACAAGGGCCGGCGCACGGTGCCGACAGGCGCGGCGGACACGGGCGGGGCGTTGCATCTCAGCCTGTTCCATCCGCTCGACGATATCAGCGGTTTTCCGCCGCTGGAGGCGGCGCTGATGGCGCTGGACACGCACAATGCGGCGGGGCGCTGGAACAAGGCGCTGCTCGACAACTCGGCCCGGCCTTCGGGTGCGCTGGTCTATGCGCCGAAGGACGGCAGCAATCTCACCGACGACCAGTTCGACCGGCTGAAGGCCCAGCTTGAGGAGGGCTATACCGGTACTCGCGGCGCCGGGCGGCCGCTTGTGCTCGAGGGCGGGCTCGACTGGAAGGCGATGGGCCTGTCGCCGAAGGACATGGATTTCATCGAGGCGAAGAATTCGGCGAGCCGCGACATCGCGCTGGCCTTCGGCGTGCCGCCCATGTTGCTCGGCATTCCGGGCGACAACACCTACGCCAATTACCAGGAAGCCAACCGCGCCTTCTACCGCATGACCGTGCTGCCGCTGGTGGCACGCACCGCGCGCGAACTGTCGGCCTGGCTGGCTCCCGCTTACGGCGAGGGTCTGCGGCTCTGGTACGACGCCGACCAGGTCGACGGACTCTCGGCCGAGCGCGAGGCGCTGTGGGCAAGGGTGGGGGCCGCGGGTTTTCTGACGGACGACGAGAAGCGGGAAGCGGTGGGGTATGGCAGTAGAGAAGGCGAATAGCGAAGGTAGGCAAGACATGTTGCGAAATGCAGGCCTTCACATTTGATGTCCTTGCAGCTTGTTGATGGAAAACCCTCGATATTCCGCAGCCAAACTTGATGAGCGCGGTTTCCACGCGCCCTCAATTTTGTGTCAATACATTGTCAACACGAAGCCGATTGTGGTAATGGGAAATCTGGATGGCCCTTCGCATTGAAGGAGAACGACGATGGCTCCTCCCCTGAAAAAAGAGAACATGAACGTGCGTATCACTGCGGACGCGCTCGATCTGATCAAGCGCGGCGCTCTGGCGAGTGGCAAGACCATATCGGCGTTCGTGCTTGAGGCCGCGTCGGTCCAGGCAGAGAAAGCATTGCTTGACCAGCGCTTCTTCTATCTCGACGCTCAGGTGTTTGATGATATCGAGGAAAGGCTGTCTAAGCCGGGCGAGCCGCGGCCGGAACTGGTCGAATTGTTCAAGGCGACGAACAAGGTCAGATGGGCGAACTCGGGCAGCTAGGCCTTTTCTCACCCGAACTGCTGACACAGGATCATCGGATCGCCGGCTTCACATGTGGCCGCCCCGCCTTGGATGCCTGGCTGCGCGACATGGCGCTGCACAATCAGCGTGAGAACTATACGCGAACCTTCGTGGTGCGAAACGCGGCCATGGAGGTGAGGGGATATTATGCGCTGTGCGCCGGTGTTCTGTTCAGGAAGGATGCACCGAAGGTCCTGGCGAGACACGGCGCGCCGGCTGAACTGCCGGTAGCGCTGCTGGCGAGGCTGGCCGTCCACAACGATGTCAAAGGCAATGGACTAGGACGGACCCTGCTTGCGCATGCGCTGCAAACCGCATGTCTTGCTGCTCGCCAGGTTGCATTTCGCGCGATAGTGGTCGATGCGCTCGATGAAGAGGCAGCCGAATTCTATCGCCGGCTTCATTTTCAGGAAACCAAGATCGGCCCGCTCAAGCTGGCGCTGCCAATCGCAGATGTTCTGCCATCGATTGCAGTAGCGGAACGGGACGAAGACTAACGGGCAGCAGGCAACAGGCACCGTTTCCAAGTCTATTGCCCTCTCCGCTGCCAGTCCTGCTCTCAATCTGGAAGCGGGCCCAACCTGACATACCGTCCCACTGCCCTTGTTCCGCCAAGACCAACGGGATCTTCATAACATGACAGATTTCAACGAGGCGGCCTGGCTATGGGTCGCCAAAGGAGCGGGCGCGGTCGCTGGCTCGGCGATCTCGCTTGCTTACATTCTTCCGACCGGGCGGCGCGAGGCGGCGGTGCGATTTGCCGTCGGGCTGGTCTGCGGCCTGGTTTTCGGCGGCACGGCCGGCCTGAAGATCGCCAGCGAACTCGGCATCGAGAAGCTGATCGGCGCCGGCGAGACGGCGCTGATGGGCGCGGCGGCGGCGAGCCTCTGCGCCTGGTGGGCGCTGGGCCTGCTGCAGCGGACTTTTTCCAATGGCGGCATCGGCCGCCTGTTCAGGAGCGGCAAATGACAGGGCGGGTTCTGGACGTCGCGCGCGAGCGCAAATACGCCGGCGTCAGGCTGGCGGAGGTCGAGACCGACGGCGCCTTCTCGGGCTACGCCAGCCTGTTCGGCGCGGTCGACCTCGGCAAGGACATGGTGGAGCGCGGCGCCTTTGCCCGCTCGATCCGCGACCGCGGCGCGGCCGGCATCCGCATGCTCTACCAGCACGATCCGGCGGAACCGATCGGCGTGTGGACCGAACTCAGGGAAGACGGGCGCGGCCTTTTCGTCCGCGGCCAGCTTGCCCGGGATGTGGCCAAGGCGCGCGAGGTGCTGTCGCTGATGCGCGCCGGCGCGCTTGACGGGCTGTCGATCGGCTTTCGTGCGGCGAAGGCGACGAACGATGCCAAGACAGGCGTGCGCCGCATCGTCGAGGCCGATCTCTGGGAGATCTCGGTGGTGACCTTCCCGATGCTGCCCGGCGCGCGTGTCGAGGCGGTGAAGGGCCATGGCGGGCTGCCCACCATCCGAACATTCGAACGCTGGCTCACGCGGGATGCGGGGCTGTCGCGCGGCGAGGCCCGTGCGGTGATCGCCAAGGGTTACGCCAGCCTGCTGGGCGCGCGGGACGCCGCCCCGGGATCGACGGAAGACCTCGTGAACAGGCTTCGCGAGGCGACACGATTCATGCATCCAACACGAAAGATAAAACGATGACGGAACAGACGGGCCTGCAAGGGCTGGAAAGGAAGTCGGCCGACGGCGCCGACCTCGCCGAGGCCTTCGGCGATTTCATGACGACCTTCGAGGCGTTCAAGGACGCCAATGACGAGAAACTGGCCGAGATCGAGCGCCGCCTGGGCGCCGATGCGGTGACGACCGACAAGGTCGAGCGCATCTCCAAGGCGCTCGACCAGCAGAAGCGGGCGCTGGACGACCTGTCGCTGAAGCGGGTGCGCCCGCAGCTCGGCGACGGCGGCCGTAAAACCGCGCTCACCGAGCACAAGGCGGCGTTCGACGCCTATCTCAGACGCGGCGACGAGCGGGCGATGCGCGCTCTCGATCTCAAGGCGATGTCCATCGGCTCCGGCGCCGATGGCGGCTATCTGGTGCCTGAGGAGATCGAGGCGGAGATCGGCAAGCGCCTGGCGCATATCTCGCCGATCCGCTCGATCGCCTCGGTGCGGCAGGTGTCGTCGGCTGTGCTGAAGAAGCCGTTCTCGGTCACCGGGCCGGCGGTCGGCTGGGTAGCGGAGACGGCGTCGCGGCCGCAGACCAACGCACCGACGCTGGACGAACTGCAGTTTCCCACGGCCGAGATCTACGCCATGCCGGCGGCCACGCCGGCGCTGCTTGAGGACGCGGTGGTCGATCTCGACCAGTGGATCGCGGCCGAGATCGAGACCGCCTTTGCCGAGCAGGAGGGCGCGGCCTTCGTCACCGGCAACGGCACCAACAAGCCGAAGGGTTTCCTCGCCTACGACATCGTCGCCGAGGGAAGCTGGGCCTGGGGCGACATCGGCTACATCGCGACGGGTGTCGCCGGCGCGCTGCCGGCGAGCAACCCCTCCGACAAGCTGATCGACCTGGTCTATGCGCTGAAGGCGGGCTACCGACAAAATGCCTCGTGGGTGATGAACAGGAAGACCCAGGCGGCGATCCGCAAGCTGAAGGATGCGGACGGCAACTATCTCTGGCAGCCGCCGGCGACGCCTGGCGGACGTGCCATGCTGATGGGCTTTCCGCTGGTCGAGGCCGAGGATATGCCGGACGCCGCGACGGATGGCACGCCGATCGCCTTCGGCGATTTTGCACGAGGCTACCTGGTCGTCGACCGCACCGGCGTGCGCGTACTGCGCGATCCCTACTCGGCCAAACCCTACGTACTGTTCTACACGACCAAGCGCGTCGGCGGCGGCGTGCAGGATTTCGACGCGATCAAGCTGCTGAAATACGGCACGACGTAAGCAGGCGAATCCGGCGGGCGATGTTGCCCGCCGGGCTCGATTTTTCATTCCGCGCCGCCGGGGCACTTCGCCGCCGGTAAGACATGGATCCTCGGGTCCCGCAGGTCGCTTCGCTCCTGCTCACCCGGGGATGACGAGACACAGAGACACGGCACATAGCCGACGGGCGGTCACTCATTCTTGCGCCCTGCGTCGCGCGTGCCGTCGCGGCCCCGGTCTCCTCCCAGCCGGGGCCGCTCCTTTTGCGACAACGAGGTTTTTGATGACACTGGTTCTCACTGGAGCGCCGGAGGCGGAGCCCGTGACGGTTTCGGAAGCGAAAAGCTTCCTGAGGCTCAGCGGATCGTCCGAGGATGCGCTGATCGAAGGACTGATCCGTGCTGCGCGCGAGGACGTCGAGCGTTCGGCTGGGCTGGCGCTGATCGACCAGACCTGGCGGCTAGCGCTGGACGCCGTGCCGCGCAACGACGTGGTCACGCTGATGCGGCATCCGGTGAAGGAGATCATCGCGGTGACCGCCTACGGGACGGAAGGCGAGGCGTCGCTGGTCGGCGCCGGCGACTACCAGGCCGACCTGATGTCGCGGCCGGCACGGCTGTTCTTTCGCAGGCGGCCCGAGCCGATGCGGGCGATGAACGGGTTGGAGATCGATTTTCGCGCAGGCTTCGGAGAGGCGGGGACCGAGGTTCCGGACCTGCTGCGCCGGGCGATGCTGGTGCTGGTCGCGCACTGGTACGAGTTCCGCGCCAGCTACGGCCCCGACGAGCAGCCGGTTTCCTATCCGCCGCACTATGAGCGGATGATCGCCGGCTATCGCGACCGGAGGCTGTGATGCGCACGACTTTCCTCGATCCCGGCGCGCTGCGCACCGAATTGTCGCTGCAGGCCGCGGAACTGACGGACGATGGGCTGGGCGGGCATATCACGGCCTGGCAGGAGGTCGCGACCGTGTTCGGCCTGATCGAACCGCTGTCGCAGACGAGCCGTTTCGGCGCCGGGCAGGTGCAGGAGGAGAATACCCATCGGATCACCATCCGGCGTCGCGACGGCGTCGCGGCGGGCATGCGGCTTGCCGGGCAGGCGAGGGCGTTCGACATAGTGACCGTTCACGATCCCGACGAATCCGGCCGCTATCTTATGTGCCGGGTGAAGGAGGTCGAACCGTGAAACTCGCCATGAGGCTGACGCTCGACGACTTGATTCGGACTCTCAGGATGCAGGCGCAACAGCTTGCCGACGATGTGGAATTCCCCCGCGCGGCATCCGATATCGATGACCCGGCGGCGCCGGAGCGCGGCGGACGGCGGCGGCGCGCAATAACGGGAGCGGACGATGACGCAGGCCGCGGCTGAACTGCAGAAGGCGATCTTCGTCACGCTTGGCAGCGATGCTGTGCTGGTGGCGCTGCTCGACGGCGGCAAGATCTACGATCACGCCCCGGCGCATGTGGCATTCCCCTACATCACCTTCGGCCGCTCCAATGCGTTCGACTGGAGCACCGGGACGGAGAGCGGCGACGAGCAGATCTTCACGCTGCATATCTGGTCGAAGGCGCAGGGAAAAAAAGAAACGCTGGCGATCATGGAGCAAGTGAAGGCGCTGCTGCACGGCGCGCCGCTGGAGCTTGCCGGCTTCCATCTGGTCAGCATCCGCCTGGAGTTTTCGGAGGCGCGCTTCGACGAAGATCTTTCCGTGCATCATGGTTTAATGCGGTTCAGGGCGCTGACCGAGGCGATCTAGCGCACGTGAATGCCATCGGCATGCGCCAAGCTGTCCCAGCCTGATGAAAACCCTGATCTGGATACTTTGAGGAGACCAACATGACCGCACAGAAGGGCAAGGATCTCTTGCTCAAGATCGATCTCGACGGGCTGGGCAACTTCGTCACCGTCGCCGGGCTGCGCTCGCGGCGGCTGGCTTTCAACAGCGAGACCGTCGACGTGACCGACGCGGATTCGGCCGGGCGCTGGCGCGAATTGCTGGCCGGCAGCGGCATCCAGCGTGCCTCGGCCGGCGGCTCCGGCATCTTCAAGGATGCGCAGTCGGATGCCTCGATTCGGACGCGGTTCTTTTCGGCGGATATCGTCGACTGGCAGTTGGCGATCCCGGACTTCGGTATCGTCGAAGGTCCGTTCCAGATCACCGCACTGGAATATTCGGGCAACCACGACGGCGAGGTGACTTTTGAGATCGGTCTGGAATCGGCCGGCGCCATCAGCTTCGAGGCGGCGTGATGGCGGTGAACCGGCGGCGCGGCGAGGTGGCCGCGGAACTCGACGGCCAGGATTACCGGCTGTGCCTGACACTGGGCGCGCTGGCGGAACTCGAAGCCGCGTATGAGGCCGACGATCTCGGCGCGCTGGTCGAGCGTTTTGCCGGCGGGCGGCTTTCGGCGCGCGACCTGATCCGCATCGTCGGGGCGGGATTGCGGGGCGCGGGCAACGCGATCGGCGACGAGGATGTGGCGCGCATGCAGGCGGCCGACGGGGCCGCGGGCTTTGCCGCGATCGTCTCGGAACTGCTGACGGCCACCTTCGGCGCGAAGACGGCGGAGACGCCGCCGCGCCCTTGAGCGCCGCGGCAGGTGCTGGCGGCGGACCCTCGCCGGGAGCGTTTCCCTGGGACACGGTGATGGCCGTGGGGTTCGGCCTGCTGCGGCTTTCTCCGAAGGATTTTTGGGCGATGACGCCGCGCGAGTTCGAGCGGGCGATGCATTTCCACGGGCATGCTGCCGGCGGCGCGCCGGAGCGCAGCAGTCTCACGGCGTTGATGTCGGCGTTCCCCGACAAGCGGAGGCAATAGCATATGGCTGAGAATGTCGTCGTCTCGATCGAGGCGGATACCGCGCCGTTCCTGGAATCGCTGGACAATCTGCAAAGGCTGTCGGCGAGTTTCGGCACGCAGCTGACCGGCGCCTTGCGTGGCGCGGTGGTCGACGGGAAGGATCTGGACAGCGTTCTGAGGCGCCTCGCGCTGAGCCTGACGGGCATGGCGCTGAACCAGGGGCTGCAGCCGCTGCAGGGACTGATGGGGGCGCTGTTTTCCGGCATCACCGGCGGGTTCAAGAACCTGCTGCCTTTCGCCAAGGGTGGCGTCGTGCCTTTCGCGTCCGGCGGGGTGGTCTCGTCTCCGACCTACTTCCCCGCGGGCGGCCGTCTCGGCCTGATGGGCGAGGCAGGCACCGAAGCCGTGCTGCCGTTGCGGCGCGGGTCCGACGGACGCCTGGGCGTCGCAGCGGGCGGCGGCGGGGCGTCGGTTAACGTCGTCTTCAATGTCACCACCCAGGACGCCGCCTCGTTCCGCAAGTCGGAAGCCCAGGTGACCGGGATGCTGGCGAGAGCGGTGTCGCGGGGGACAAGGACGTTTTGAGAAAGACAGCGAATAGCGAATAGCGAATAGCGAATAGCGAATAGCGAATAGCGAATAGCGAATAGCGAATAGCGAGGATCGGTACTTGTGACGAGAAGTCAATGATCTTGTTACCTATTCGCTATTCGCTATTCGCTATTCGCTATTCGCTATTCGCTATTCGCCACCACCCTTCCACGGATTTCCAATGACCGAACTTTCCGCCTTCCACGACGTGCGGTTCCCCACCGCCGTGTCCTTCGGCGCGACCGGCGGGCCGGAGCGGCGCAACGAGATCGTGACGCTGACCTCCGGCCGGGAGAAACGCAACGCGCGTTTCGCCCATTCGAGGCATCGCTATGACGCCGGCACGGGGCTGCGCTCGCTGGCCGATCTTTTCGAGATCGTCGACTTCTTCGAGGCGCGGCGTGGGTCGCTGCATGCTTTCCGGTTCCGCGACCCGTTCGACATGAAATCGTGCCGGGCCGACCAGGTCCCGTCGTCGGATGACCAGACGTTGGGGACGGGCGACGGCGAGACGGCGCGCTTTGCGCTGGTGAAGTCTTATGGCGACGGCGAGGGGGCTTATGCGCGGCCGGTCCGCAAGCCGGTGCTGGCCGGCCTTGCGGTGGCGGTCGGCGGTGCGGCCGTGTCGCCCGACGACTACACGTTTGACGACGCGACCGGAGAGATCGTTTTCGAGCCTTCGGCTCTCCCGGAAGAAGGACAGGCGGTGACGGCAGGCTTCGAGTTCGATGTGCCGGTGCGTTTCGACATAGATCGGCTGGAGATCGGCATCAGCGCTTTCAAGGCCGGAGCCATTCCGTCGATTCCCCTGGTGGAGGTGCGGCTGTGACGGTCTATCCGGAAGCGCTTGCCGCGCATCTCGAAGGCGAGGCGACGACCGTCTGCCATTGCTGGCGGCTGACGCGGCGCGACGCGGTCGTCAAAGGTTTCACCGATCACGATCGCGATTTGACGGTCGACGGGACGGTGTTCCGGCCGCTGACCGGCTTCAGCGCCACCGAAGCGCGGGATACGCTGGGCCTTGCCGTCGATACGGTCGATGTCGAAGGTGCGCTGTCGTCGGACGATATCGACGAAGCCGATATCGCGGCCGGGCTCTACGACGACGCCACGGTCGAGACACTGCTCGTGAACTGGGCGGCGCCGGCGCAATTCGCAAAACTGCGCAGCGCCACGATCGGCAGAATCACGCGGCGGGACGGAGCTTTCGTTGCCGAGTTGAAGAGCCGTATGCATGCACTTGACCAGGTGAACGGACGGGTGATTTCCCGCCGGTGCGATGCCGAGCTTGGCGATGCGCGCTGCCGTTTCGTGCTGGACCAGCCAGGGTTTTCCGCTACGGGCGCGGTGGTATCGGTGGCGACGCCGGACAGGTTGCGCGTCTCCGGGCTGGGGTCGTTCGCGGATGGATGGTTCGCGCTGGGCACCATCGAATGGACGAGCGGCGCGCGGGCCGCCAGCAAATCCTATGTCGGCACGCATCGGAAAAGCGGAGCGGCCGTCGACCTGATGTTGCAGCCTGAAGAGCGTACAATGCCGGAGGCCGGCGACGCATTCCTGATCCGCGCCGGCTGCGACAAGGCTTTTGCCACTTGCCGGGAGAGATTCGGCAATGCACTGAATTTTCAGGGGTTTCCGCATCTTCCCGGAAACGACGCGGCCTATGGCTATGCGGTCGACGGCGATGTCTTCGACGGAGGTCCGTTGGTGCCATGAGCGGCGAAGCAGGAACTGACGCAGATGTGGCTGCGCGCGTGGTCGCCGAGGCGCTGGATTGGGTCGGTACGCCATATCGACATCAAGGGATGCGAAAAGGCGTCGGCTGCGACTGCCTCGGCCTGCTGATCGGGGTGTGGCGCGCGATCTATGGCGCCGCGCCGGAAGAGCCGGGACCGTATTCGGTCGATTGGGCGGAAGCCGGCGGCGGCGACCGCTTCCTCGAAGCGGCGCGGCGGCATTGCCGAGAGAAGGCGGTTATCGAGGCGCGGGCCGGCGACCTGATCCTGTTCCGCTGGAGAAGCCATCTACCGGCAAAGCACGCGGCGATCCTCGTCGCGCCGGACCGTTTCGTCCACGCTTATGAGGGTAGCGCCGTAGTTGTCAGCGCGTTGGTGCCGCAGTGGCGGAAGCGGATTGCTGCGGCCTTTGTCTTTCCCGAGATTGAAGCCAACGACTGACCTGATATTTCCGAAACAAGCTTCCTGAATACCTCCATCCAGGCGCGTCTCATTCACGATCGCGTCAAGCTGGAACACCCCTCATCCGTCTCGGCTTCGCCTCGACACCTTCTCCCACAAGGGGAGAAGGGGGAGCGCTCCCGCATCGTCTCTGCAAATCTCCAACGTTGGCGATTGGCTGATACTGATGCGCGAAACTCCACCTTCTCCCCTTGTGGGAGAAGGTGTTGAGGCGAAGCCGAGACGGGTGTTCCAGCTTGGCGGCACTCTTGAATGGGGAGGCGCATGGACGGGGGTATTCGCCCATAGCGAGCACTTCACATGGCGGTTCTTCTCCTTCAGGCGGCGGGCGCTTATCTCGGTGGCCTGTTCGGCTCGATCGGCGGCGCGGTCGGTTCGGCGGCCGGCGCGCTCGCCGGTTATACGCTCGACAGGGCGCTGATCGACGGCACGCGCCGCGTCGAAGGACCGCGCCTCGCCGGCGCGCGGCCCTTCTCGGCGGAGGAGGGCGCGCCGATCCCTCGGCTCTATGGAACGGCTCGGCTTGGCGGCACGATCATCTGGGCGACACGTTTCGACGAGACGAGTTCGACGCGCCGGCAGGGCGGCAAGGGCGGCACCAAGGTCACCGAATACAGCTATTTCGCCAACGTCGCCTTCGCGCTTTGCGAGGGCGAGATCGCCGGTGTGCGGCGCGTCTGGGCCGATGGGCGCGAGATCGACCTGAACGGTATCGAGATGCGGGTGCATACGGGCGGTGCCGACCAGGCGCCGGACCCGCTGATTTCGGCCAAGCAGGGTGCTGACAATGCGCCGGCCTATCGCGGGCTTGCCTACATCGTGTTCGAGCGCCTGCCGCTTTCCGACTATGGCAACCGTATCCCGCAACTCCAGTTCGAGGTGCTGCGGCCTGTCGGCCGGCTCCGGCACGACATTCGCGGCGTGGCACTCATCCCGGGATCGACGGAGTACGGGCTGGATCCAGTGCCGGTGACGAAGAAGCTGCGCCCAGGCGAGACAGTGCCAGAGAACCGGCATGTGCTGTTCGCATCCAGCGATCTCGTCGCCTCGCTGGATGAGTTGCAGATGATGTGCCCGAACCTGACCGACATCGCGCTGGTGGTTTCGTGGTTCGGTGACGATCTGCGCGCCGGCAACTGTTCGATCCGTCCGGGCGTGACGACGCCGGTCGCAACAGGTTTTTCCAAGCCGTGGCTCGCCTCGGGCGTCGGGCGATCCGAGGCACGGACGATCTCCGTTCACGGTGGCGGCTCGTCCTATGGCGGGACGCCGACAGATGCCTCGGTGATCGCGGCGATCGCCGAGATCAAGGCGCGGGGGCTGAGGGTTGCGCTCTATCCGTTCCTGATGATGGATGTTGCGGAGGGGAACGGCCTGCCCGACCCGCATGGCGGAAGCGAGCAGGCTGCGTACCCTTGGCGCGGCCGGATCTCGTGTTTTCCAGGCCCGGACCAACCGGCCACGGCAGACAAGTCGGCGACAGCGAGGGCGCAGGTCGAGGTGTTTTGTGGCGCCGCAGCACCCAGCGATTTCACGGCCGCCGGCAACACCATCGCTTTCGGTGGCGCGGCGGACGATTGGGGTTTTCGCCGGCTGATCCTGCATTATGCGCATCTGGCGATCGCCGCCGGCGGCGTCGACGCGTTCCTGGTCGGCTCGGAACTGCGCGGGCTAACGACGCTGCGCGACGCAGCCAATGCCTTTCCCTTCGTCGAAGCGCTTTGCGATCTGGCCGACGAGGTCAAGGCGTTGCTCGGGCCGGAGACGGATATCTGCTACGCGGCGGACTGGACCGAATATTTCGGTCATCATCCGCAGGACGGCTCGGGCGATATGTTCTTTCACCTCGATCCGCTGTGGTCTCGGCCGTCCGTAAGCGCTGTCGGAATCGACAATTACATGCCGCTGTCCGACTGGCGCGACACGGACTATCGGGGCGGCAATCTGGACGGGGCGAGCGGGCCATACGACGCTGTCGCGCTGCGCGCCGCCATAAATTCCGGGGAGGGTTTCGACTGGTATTACGCCAGCTTTGCCGACCGCGAGGCACGAGTCCGCACGCCGATCGCTGACGATGCCTATGGAAAACACTGGGTATTCCGCTACAAGGATCTGGTTGGCTGGTGGTCGAACCAGCATTTCAATCGCATCGGCGGTGTGGAGGTCCTGACGCCGACGGATTGGGTGCCGCGCGGCAAGCCGATATGGCTGACCGAGCTTGGCTGTCCGGCGATCGACAAGGGGCCGAACCAGCCAAACGTCTTCGTCGATCCGAAATCGAGCGAGAGTTTTGCTCCGTATTTTTCCAGCGGCGGGCGCAGCGACTTTGCACCGAAACGTTTTTTGGAAGCGCATGCGGCGCATTGGGATCCCGCGAGCCTAAGTTTCGATCCGGCCGCCAATCCGCTGTCGCCCGTCTATGGTGGCCGCATGCTCGACCACGAGCGAACCTGGATCTGGTGCTGGGATGCGCGGCCGTTTCCGGCATTTCCGCTACAAGGGGACGTCTGGGCCGACGGTTCGAACTGGCATTCCGGGCATTGGCTGAACGGCCGGCTGGAGGCGCCGGATGTCGGATCGCTGATCGATGCGATCCTCGTCGATCACGATCTGCCGGCGGCGGATGTCGTACGGGTCGACGGCACGCTGCAGGGTTATGTCATTGACGAGCCGGGATCGGCGCGGTCGGCGCTGGAGCCTCTGGTCGACCTTTATGATCTCGCCGTCTGCGAGGACGCAGGCGGTCTGTCGTTCAGGTCGGCTGGGTCGAGCATGGGCCAACCGCTGACGGTCGACGAGATGGTCGTCGAGGATGGCGCGGCGACGATCGAGCATGTCCGGACGCCGGATCACGAACTGCCGGCCGAGGCGGTGCTGGTCTTCCGCGATCACCTGGCTGCGTTCCAGTCCGGATCGGCGCGCAGCCTGCGGGCGGGCGCGGGAGGCAGGGCGCAGCGCACGCTGAGTTTTCCCGGCGTGATCGAGCAGGGGCAGGGAGCGGCGCTTGTGGCCGACTGGCACCGCCGCCTGTGGGCTGGGCGCGAGAGCGTGTCGCTGTCGCTGGCGAACTATCGCGCCGGGTTCGAGCCGGGGGCACTGATCGCATTGCCGGGCGCCAGCGAAGCGGAATTCCTGGTCACGGAAGTGGAAGACGGACTGGTGCGGCGCGTCAAGGCCAGGCGGATCGACCGCGCGGTGCCTGCTCCATGGACGGGTATCGCTGGAGCCGCATCGGAGGCGCCGGTCATTCATGCCAGCACGCCGCATGTGCTGTTCCTCGACCTGCCGGCGCGCACGGCCGCCACCGCGGCGCAGGATCATTTCCGCGTCGCTGCGTGGCGAAAACCCTGGAAGAGCCAGGTGCTGCTCGCCTCGCCGGAAGACACGGGCTTCACGCTGCGTACGACGATCGAGAGGCCGGCGGATCTCGGCGAACTGGCAGAGGCGCTGCCGCCGGGATCCGTCGAGGGACGGGTCGATCGCTCGGCGTCGCTGACCGTCGCGCTGTTCGATGCCGAGGCGGCGAGTGTCAGCCGGTTGCAACTGCTCAACGGTGCAAACGCGGCGGCCGTCCGCTCGGACGGCGGGGTCTGGGAAGTCCTGCAGTTCGAGGCAGCGGAAGAGATTTCCGCCAGTGTCTGGCGGCTGACCGGCCTGCTGCGCGGCCAGCTTGGAACCGGCGACGCCATGGCGGCGGGCGCTGCGGACGGTGCGCCGTTCGTCGTCCTCAACGACAAGATCAGATCGGCCGGGCTGCTGGCCGGCGAGATCGGCCTGCCGCTGAACTGGCGCGTCGGACCGTCCGGCGCGGTCATCTCGGACGAGGTGTTCGAAAACCTGTCGGCGGCGGGCGGGTTACGCGCGCGGCTGCCGCTGGCGCCGGTGCATCTGCGCTGCAGGGCCGGTTCGGGCGGTGATCTCGCTTTCTCGTGGGTCCGGCGCGGCCGCCTCGACGCGGACGACTGGGCGGCGACCGACATCCCGCTCGGCGAGGAGCGGGAAGAATACCGCGTCGACGTCTCGTCCGCCGGAGGTCCTGTCGTGCGGTCGGAGACGGTGTTCGCGCCGGACTGGACCTACGACGGTGGCGACATCGTCGCCGACTTCGGCGGGACGCCTGCGGAAGTCGATGTCGCCGTGCGCCAGCTGAGCCTGTCGGCGGGCTGGGGCATTCCGGCGTCCCGACGATTCAGTCTCTGAATTCATGCCGCTAACATATTGAAAGGAAAGCAACATGACCGACACCAAGCCGTGGTATCTGTCGCGTACGATCTGGGCCGCCATCGTGACGATCCTGACCGCTTTGGCCGGGTTGTTCGGCGTGCCGCTGGAAGGCTTCGACGACGCGGCGTTTGTCGATGCGCTGTTGCAGGCGGTGGCCGCCGTGGCCGGGGTGATTGCGCTGATGGGACGGTTGTTCGCGCAGTCGCGGATCGGCTGAAAAAGCGGATAGACGGCGGGGAGGGCACCTGTCTTGCTATTATAAGGATTCGTTCATTCCGCGTTCAGCAGGAATGGGTTAGAAAGCCCGCATGAAACGGCTCCTGTCCCTTTTACGGCCTAGCTTCGTAGCGCTCTGCGCCGTGACGATGTTTGCTGCTCAGGCGGATGCCGCGCCGGTTTTCGTGCCTGCGCCTGATCACGGCCTGCCCACTGCGCTCATCCAGGCCGACTGCTATGCCATCGGCCAGCAGGTGGCCGCGCAGAACGGCGGTACGTTGGCGCGGGCAAGCCAGTCGAGCCAGGGCGGCCAGCCGGTCTGCGTCATCGTCGTGCTGGTCCCCGGCAAGGACGGGCAGAGGCCGCGCCGCACCGAGATCGTCGTGCCGCTGAACTGAGAGCGCGCGATTTCACGGCTGCCCGCTGCTCCTGTAAGATAACCTTCCCGAATTCGGACGGATGATTCCATGCGCATACTCGTCGTCGAGGATGACAAGGACCTGAACCGGCAGCTCACCCAGGCGCTGGGCGATGCCGGCTATGTGGTCGACAAGGCCTTCGACGGCGAGGAGGGGCACTTCCTTGGCGACACCGAGCCGTATGACGCGGTGGTGCTGGATGTCGGCCTGCCGCAGATGGACGGCATAAGCGTCGTCGAGCGCTGGCGCCGCGACGGCCGGAAAATGCCGGTGCTGATCCTCACCGCGCGCGACCGCTGGAGCGACAAGGTGTCGGGCATCGATGCCGGCGCCGACGACTATGTGACGAAACCCTTCCACATCGAGGAAGTGCTGGCGCGGCTGCGCGCGCTGATCCGGCGCGCCGCCGGTCATGCATCGTCCGAACTGACATGCGGGCCGCTTCGTCTGGACACCAAGGCGTCCAAGGCGGACATGGACGGCGCGCCGCTGAAGCTGACGTCGCACGAATTCCGGCTGCTCGCCTATCTCATGCACCACATGGGCGAGGTGGTGTCGCGAACCGAGCTTGTCGAACACCTCTACGACCAGGATTTCGACCGCGATTCCAATACGATCGAGGTGTTTGTCGGCCGTCTCCGCAAGAAGATGGGCATCGACATGATCGAGACGGTGCGCGGCATGGGCTATCGCATGCGCGAGCCGGAGGCGTGACGGCGGAACCCGGCAAAGTCCCTATCCGCCGGCGGGTCTGGCCGCACTCGCTGACGCCGCGCTCGCTGGCTTTCCGCGTCGTCGCCTTTTCGACCATCTGGGCGATCGTCACCCTGATCGTCATCTACACGGTGATCGCCGCGCTCTATCGCGAGACCAGCGAGCGCGGATTCGACAGCCTGCTCTCCGCGCATCTCTTCAATCTCATCGGTTCGGTCGGCGTGTCGCCGACCGGTGCGCTGACCGGTGCGCCGGATCTCGGAGATTTGCGTTTCTCGGAGCCGCAATCCGGCTGGTACTGGGAGGTGGAACCGATCTCGCAGGGATTGGCCGGCAGGTTGCGCTCGCTGTCCATGACGCGCTCGGTGCCGTCTCCCGACGTCGCCGAGGCGCCGTTCAATTCCAGCTTCCAGCGCACTTATGTCACCGAGGGCCTGGGCGGTGAGGAACTGGAGGTGTTCGAGAACGAATTCGTCCTCGACGCGCAGAACCGCGTGGCCCGCTTCCGTGTCATGGGCAACCGCAGCGAGCTGGAGAATGAGATCGGCATCTTCGAGCGCCGGCTTTTCACCTATCTCTCGCTTTTCGGCATCGGCATGATCGCGATCAACGCTGCGGCGATCCTGCTCGGCCTGCGGCCTCTGGCGCGCGTGCGCCAGGCGCTGGCGCAGGTGCGCGAGGGTACGGCGCAGCGGCTGGGCGGTAGCTTCCCGACGGAGATCGAGCCGCTGGCCAACGAGACCAATGCGCTGATCGAGAACAACCGCCGCATCGTCGAGCGCTCGCGCACGCAGGTCGGCAACCTCGCGCATTCGCTGAAGACGCCGCTGGCCGTGCTGCTCAACGAGGCGCGGGCGCTGGGCGGCGACAAGGGCAGGATCATCGCCGACCAGGCGACGGCCATGCAAGGCCAGCTCGAACATTATCTGCAGCGGGCGCGGATCGCCGCGCAGCGCGACAGCGTCGTCTATCGCACTCCGGTGACGCCCTTGCTGGAGCGCATGGCCCGGGTGATGGCCAAGCTCAACGCCGGGATGACGGTGACGTTCGTTCCGCCCGGTGAGGAGATGATCTTTGCGGGCGAGAGGGAAGACCTGGAGGAGATCGTCGGCAATCTCCTGGAAAACGCTATGAAATGGGGGCGGCGGCGGGTGACGATCTCGCTGTCGGCAGCCCCGCCGGTCGACGGGCAAAACATGTTCGCGATCATCATCGAGGATGACGGGCCGGGCATTCCCGACGACAAGGCGCGCGAGGTGATGAAGCGCGGCAAGCGGCTCGACGAAACCAAACCCGGCACCGGTCTGGGCCTCGCCATCGTCTCCGATCTCGTCAACGAATATGGCGGCCGCATCGAACTCGGGCGTGCCTCACTGGGCGGGCTGAAGGCTGTTGTCCTGTTGCGCCGGGTCGATTAGATGGGATCGACGGTAAAATGTCGGGCGGCGCCGGCCAAATTTCGGCCCAATATCAACAGTATCGCGGCGGCATTCTTATGCCGCAGGCGGCCTCGATCGGTGGTGGTGATGACGATTCGGATGGCGCTGCTTGCTGGTCTGCTTGCACTTGCGGGCTGCGGGACGACGTCCAGTCTTGGCGGCAAGCCCGGAGGTCCTGCGGTCGACACGCCCCCGGTGACCGGCGGGAAGGCGAGCATGGTCGGCGGACTGGTGACTGGCGACATCGGCAAAGGACTGAACAGCGGCGACCGCCGCAAGGCGCTGGAGGCCGAGTACAAGGCGCTGGAGTACACTCAGAGCGGGCAAGCGGTGAACTGGGCGGGCGATGGCTCCGGCCGTTCCGGCAATGTGGTGCCGGCACAGCCCTATCGAGTAGGGTCCCAGGACTGCCGACAGTATACGCACACGATCGTGATGGATGGCGCGACGCGCACCGCGCGCGGCACGGCCTGCCGCAATACGGATGGAAGCTGGGCGACGCTGAGCTAGATTCAGGTGATGCTGGCCTGCGAATGGTGGTTTTCTGCGCTTCCGGTGCTCACGTACCCAAAAGTACGCTCCGCTCCGGTTCTCGAAATCCACCATTTTCGGCTCAGCCTGACCTGAATCTCGGTTCGCACGAGTGGTTCATCGCGCCGGCTGTCAATCAGCCGCAGCGGTCGCGAGTTGGCACGCCGCCGCAGGACGGGTATTGAGACGCGCATGCTGTTCTGGATTGTCGCCGCGCTGCTGACACTGGCCGCCAGCCTGGCGGTCATGCTGCCGCTGAGCGGGCGCAAGCCGCAGGCGGATGTTGCGCAGGATCACGACATCGAAGTCTATCGCGACCAGTTGCGCGAACTCGACCGCGACGCCGGGCGGGGACTGATCGGTAAGACGGAAGCGGAAGAGGCCAGGGCCGAGATCGGCCGGCGTATCCTAAAGCTGGCCGATGCCAGGGACGATACGTCCAAGATCGGCGGCGGGTCGTTTGCGCGCATGGTTGGTGTGGCGGCGGTGCTGGCTGTGCCGATCGTCAGTTGGGGATTGTATGCGTCGCTCGGCTCACCCTTGTTGACTGGCCAGCCGCTGAGCGCACGTCTCCAGGCCGATCCCGCCGACAATACGATGGCCGAGCTCGTTGCCCGCGCGGAAGGCCACCTTGCTTCCAATCCGGAAGATGGCCGTGGCTGGGACGTTCTGGCGCCGATCTATCTGCGCACGGGCCGTTTCGCCGATTCGGTAGCCGCCTACCGGAATGCGAACCGTCTGCTCGGCGAGAGCGGAGACAGGCTGGCCGGCCTGGGCGAGGCGATGGCGAACGCCGCCGGCGGCATCGTGACCGCCGAGGCGCAAGGCGTGTTCAAGCAGGCGGCTGCCGTTGATCCGGCTAACGCCAAGGCGCGCTTCTATCTCGCGACCGCATTGGCGCAGGAAGGCCGGATGCAGGATGCGGCAGCTGCATGGCAACTGATGCTGAACGACTTGCCGGCCGACAGCCCGTGGCGCGTTCCGGTGCAGGAAGCGGTCGCCGAGGCTGGACGCCGCATTGCTGCAGCTGAAAAACCCGCCGCGCCCGGTCCGTCAGCCGAGGAGGTCGATGCGGCTTCATCGATGTCGCAGGAAGACCGCACGGCGATGATCGAACAGATGGTGAGCGGGCTCGACGCGAAACTGCGCGAGAATCCGCGTGATCCGGAAGGCTGGATGCGGCTGGTTCGTTCTTATGTCGTGCTTGGCAAGACCGATCAGGCGCGAGAGGCTCTTGGACGCGGGCTCCAGGCGCTGGACGGCGGCAGCGAGGACGGCAAGCGGCTGCTGGCGCTGGCTACGTCGCTTGGCCTGTCTTCGACGGAATGAGAGTTTGATGACGCGCAAGCAGAAGAGATTGTCGGTGATCGCGGGCGCGCTGGCCTTCCTCGGCGCGGCGACCGGGCTGACCTTCTATGCGCTCGGGCAGAAGGCGTCGTTCTTCTACATGCCGGCGGAACTGCATGCGGCAACGCTGGAGCCCGGCCAGCGCATCCGCCTCGGCGGGCTGGTCGAGGAAGGCACAGTGAAGCGCGGGCAGGGCACGGAAGTTTCCTTCGCCATCACTGACAAGGACAAATCCGTTCCCGTCGCCTATGTCGGCATCCTGCCGGACCTTTTCCGCGAGGGGCAGGGCATCATCGCCGAGGGCACGCTGCGCGCCGACGGCGTGTTCGCCGCCGACAGCGTGCTTGCCAAGCACGACGAGAACTACATGCCCAAGGAAGTCGCCGACAGCCTGAAGGCAAAGGGCGTCTGGCAGGATGAGACCGTGAGGCCGGGTTCATGATCGTCGAGGCCGGACATTTCGCCCTGGTTCTGGCCTTGGCCCTTGCGCTGGTGCAGTCGTTGGTGCCGCTGGTCGGCGCGCGGACCGGTGATTCCAGGCTGATGGCGGTCGGCGGGCCTGTGGCCGTCGCCGGGTTTGCCTTCACCGGCATCGCCTTTGCTGCACTCACCATGGCCTACGTCCAGTCGGATTTCTCGGTGATGAACGTCTGGGAGAATTCCCATTCGCTGAAGCCGATGCTCTACAAGGTGACCGGCACCTGGGGAAACCATGAGGGCTCCATGCTTTTGTGGGTGCTGATCCTGACCTTCTTCGGGGCGCTGGTCGCGGTGTTCAGCGGCAATCTGCCGGCGACATTGCGCGCCAATGTGCTGGCTGTGCAGGGCTGGATCGGCGCGGCGTTCCTGCTGTTCGTGCTGACGACGTCCAACCCGTTCATCCGCATCGAGCCAGCGCCTTTCGAGGGCCGCGATCTCAATCCGATCCTGCAGGATATCGGCCTCGCCATCCATCCGCCGCTGCTTTACCTCGGCTATGTCGGCTTCTCCGTCTGCTTCTCCTTCGCCGTCGCGGCGCTGATCGACGGGCGCATTGACGCCGCCTGGGCGCGCTGGGTGCGGCCTTGGACCCTTGCGGCGTGGATGTTCCTGACCGGCGGCATCGCGATGGGCTCCTACTGGGCCTATTACGAACTCGGCTGGGGGGGCTTCTGGTTCTGGGATCCGGTCGAGAATGCGTCGTTCATGCCATGGCTGGCGGGCACCGCGCTGCTGCATTCGGCGATCGTCATGGAGAAGCGTTCGGCGCTGAAGATCTGGACGATCCTGCTCGCCATCCTGACCTTTTCGTTGTCGCTGCTCGGCACCTTCCTCGTGCGTTCCGGTGTGCTGACCTCCGTCCATGCCTTCGCCACCGACCCGACGCGCGGCATCTTCATCCTGGCGATCCTGATGATCTTCATCGGCGGTTCGCTGTCGCTGTTCGCTTTGCGCGCCGGCAGCCTTTCGGCGGGAGGGCTGTTCAGCCCGATCTCGCGCGAGGGTGCGCTGGTTCTCAATAACCTCTTTCTCACCACGGCGGCGACGACGGTTCTCGTTGGCACGCTCTACCCGCTGGTGGTCGAGGCGATCTCCGGCGACAAGATCTCCGTCGGCGCGCCGTTCTTCAACCTGACCTTTGGCCCGTTGATGCTGCCGCTCCTGTTGCTCATTCCGTTCGGGCCATTGCTCGCCTGGAAGCGCGGCGACCTCTACGCGGTGGCGCAAAGGCTGATGGCAGCCTTCGGTGGGGCGCTGCTGGCTGTGCTCGTCACCCTGCTGCTCGTCGACGGCGCGTCGGTGTTCGCAGCACTTGGCGTTGGCCTGGCCGCCTGGATGATGCTTGGAGCACTCACCGATCTGGCGCAGAAATCCGCGTTGACGAGCGTGCCGTTGCCAGTGGCGGCGCGGCGGTTGGCCGGCCTGCCGCGTTCCGTCTTCGGCACTGCGATAGCGCATTTCGGCATGGGGTTGACGATCCTCGGCATCGTCGCGACCCTGTCCTTCGGTGCGGAGCACATCACCACGATGAAGCCCGGCGAGACGACGGACATCGCCGGCAAGACGTTGCGCTTCGAAGGCGTAGCGCCGGTGCAGGGACCGAACTACACCGAGACGCGCGCGCTCTTCCTGCTGGTCGGCGCCGATGGCGTGCGGCAAGGCGAGGTGACTTCGGCCAAGCGCCTCTATACGGCGCGGCAGATGCCGACGACCGAGGCCGGCATCCTGACCCTCGGCTTCAGCCAGCTTTACGTGTCGCTGGGCGATCCGACCGCCGACGGCGGCATTGTCGTGCGTATCTGGTGGAAGCCGCTGGTCACGCTGATCTGGCTGGGCGCGCTGGTCATGATGGCGGCGGGCGCGGTTTCGCTGAGCGATCGTCGGCTGCGCGTCGGCGCGCCGGCCAAACGCGCCAAGACCGCGACCCCGGCCGGAGCCGGAGCGTGATCCGTTTGCGCACAGTCCTTGCGGCGCTGGCCTTGACCGTCGCAGCCGCCATCGCGCCGGCGCTTGCCGTGCAGCCAGGGGAAATGCTTGGCGATCCGGCTCTCGAGGCGCGGGCGAGAACCCTTTCGGCGGAATTGCGCTGCATGGTCTGCCAGAACCAGTCCATCGACGATTCCGATGCGGAGCTTGCGCATGATTTGCGCGTGCTGGTGCGCGAGCGGCTGGCGGCCGGCGATACCGATGTCCAGGTGCTCGACTTCGTCGTGGCGCGTTATGGCGAGTTCGTGCTTTTGAAGCCCCGCTTCAGCACGCGCAACGCGCTGCTTTGGGGAACGCCGGTTCTGTTGCTTCTGGTCGGCGGCGTCTTCGCTTTCGCTTCCGCCCGGTCCAGGCGGCGGACGGAGACGAAGCTTTCGGACGAAGAGCAGGCGGCGCTGAGCCGCATTCTCGGCGAGGCTGAACGGTAAAGGCGCCGACCGTAGCACGTCGCGCTGCGCGCGAACGCTATGGCTGGGCTTGAGGTTCGACCCTCAGTTCGAACACCGCCTGCGGTCCGGCAAAACCCTTGAGCGTTTGCCGGCCGAGTTCGTCGACCATCTCCGGGGGCAAGGCGGACGCGACATCGGCCGAGCACACGGCGCGCCTGTCGAGCAGCTTGGCGACGCCTTCCAGCCGGCTGACATAGTTCACCGTCGGGCCGACGACGGTGAAGTCGAGCCGGTCTCGGCTGCCGATGTTGCCGTAGACGACCGGGCCGACATGCATGGCCGCCACGAACGGCATGCCGTCGAGGGTGGTGTCGCCAAAAGCCCGTGAAACGCTGCGGGCAGCGCGCAGGCAAACGTCCTTGCGATCGGAGTTCCCCACCGGAAAGACGGAGAGCACGCCGTCGCCGATGAATTTGAGCACATCGCCACCCTCGGCCCGAACCGAATCGACCACAACCTCGAAATAACCGCCAAGCCGGTCGAGCAACGCATCCGGACTAAGCTGCTCCGACAGGCCGGTGAAGTTGCGCATGTCGGTGACCAGTACTGCGGCTTCGGCCTCGGTCATCTGACCGCGCTGGAAATTGCCCTTGGCGACGCGCCTTGCCGGTCCGGTGCCGAGATAGACTTCCAGCAGGCTCTCCATCGAATGGCGCATCGCCGCCGGTTCCAGCGCGGCCGAGATCGCCGGAGCCAGCCCTTCGAGCATGGCGATGTCGCGGGCCGCAAAGCCGCCAGGGCGATCGGTCGCGAAGGCGCCGACCTGGACCGAACCGTCGCCATATTCGATGGGAAGCGCCAGATAATCGGTGCTGCCGCCCTCGGCCAGTTCGAACAGGACGGGATGGTCGCGTCCGGGTTGCAGGTTCTCCAGCGAATGGTGAAAGCTGGTTCGCGTGCCGATGACATGCGCGAACGGGCTGCCATGATAGGCCTTCGTCGCCAGCACACCGCGCGCGATGGTGTAGAGTTCGGACTGTCCGCCACGCACCCACACCGCGCCCCAGGCGCCGATGAGCGGATTGGCCACCGACTGGCCGATCCGCACGCGCCACAGCGGCACGCCGGCTTCGACGAGGCGTTCGGCCAGTTGCTGCACGATCTGCTCCGGCAGCAGGCTGCGCCGCGCCGGCCCGATCAGCCAGTTCGTTATCGCTGCCGAGGTTGCTGAATCATCGATGTCTGCCAGCATGACATTTCCGGGGCGTGGCCCGTGGATCGGGCGCGAGCGCCCTTGAAGATAGGGCGAAACTAGCCCCGCCCATAGCCCTCGAACATTACCTAAATTTCATTCGCCGGAAATGGCGCCGTAATGTGCCGGCTCCTATCTCTGTCAGCACCGGATGCCGCCCAAGACGCATCCTGCTGAAGAGGAATAGAAGCCATGAGCACCCCCACCAATACCGTTTCGCGGACCCGTGCGCGCCTGCTGGCCGCCGTCGCTTCCGTTGCAATCGCCGGCGCGATCGGATTCGGCGCCGTCACGACTGGCACCGCCCCGGTGCTCGCCGACGCCGTCCGCGTCCAGGCGCCGCAGGTCCCGAGCTTCGCCGATGTCGTCGACAAGGTCTCGCCGGCCGTCGTCAGCGTCCAGGTCAAGGCCAAGATCCAGCCGGCCTCCGACAATGGCGGGGCCGACATGTTCCAGGGTGGTCCCGGCTTCGACCAGCTTCCCGACAACCATCCGCTCAAGCGCTTCTTCCGTGAATTCCGCGGCGATGGCGATAATGGCGGACAGCAGCAGCGCCGCAGCAACCGCGACGAACGTCCGCGCCCTGTCGCGCAGGGTTCCGGCTTCTTCATCTCCGAGGACGGCTACCTGGTCACCAACAACCACGTCGTCGAGGGCGGCACTGCCTTCACCGTCGTCATGAACAATGGCGACGAGCTCGACGCCAAGCTGATCGGCACCGATCCGCGCACCGACCTGGCCGTGCTGAAGGTCGACGACAGCCGCAAGTTCACCTATGTCGACTTCGCTGATGACAGCAAGGTCCGCGTCGGCGACTGGGTCGTGGCCGTCGGCAACCCGTTCGGCCTCGGCGGCACCGTGACCTCCGGCATCGTTTCGGCGCGCGGACGCGACATCGGCGCCGGGCCGTATGACGATTTCCTGCAGATCGACGCAGCGGTCAACCGCGGCAATTCCGGTGGCCCGGCGTTCAATCTGAGCGGCGAGGTGGTCGGCATCAACACTGCGATCTTCTCGCCTTCGGGCGGCAATGTCGGCATCGCCTTCGCCATTCCGGCGTCCACCGCCAAGCAGGTGGTGCAGACCCTGATGAAGGACGGCAGCGTCTCGCGCGGCTGGCTCGGCGTCGAGATCCAGCCGGTCAACAAGGACATCGCCGACTCGCTCGGCCTGCAGGATGCCAAGGGCGCGATCGTGTCCCAGGCGCAGGAAGGTGGCCCGGCGTTGAAGGCCGGCATCAAGGCGGGCGACATCATCACCGCCGTCGATGGCAAGGAAGTCGATTCGCCGCGTGAACTGGCTCGTGCGGTCGGCGCCATCGAGCCCGGCAAGTCGGTGGAAGTCACCGTCTGGCGGAGCGGCAAGTCGGAGACCTTGAATCTGGAACTCGGCACGCTGCCGAGCCCCGACAAGCAGGCGTCGAACGATCAGGACAAGCAACAGCAGGCCGAGCCTTCCTCGCTTGCCGATCTCGGCCTGACGGTTACGCCGTCGGAAGATGGCAAGGGCCTGGTGGTCACCGACGTCGATCCCGATAGCGATGCCGCCGACCGTGGCATTCAGGCCGGCGACGTGATCGTCTCGATCAACTCGCGCGACGTGAAGGGCGCCAAGGACGTGACTACCGCGATGAACGACGCCGAGAAGGCCGGTCGCAAGGCGGTTCTCGTCCAGATCACCCGCGACGACAATAGCCGCTTCGTGGCCCTGCCGATCGGCCGCGGCTGACCGATGTCCCGGCGCCTTGCTTCAACACCCCCGACCGGGGCGCCGCGGACTTGAACCGGTCCAGTTGTCAGTCCTCGTAGGATCGGTTCGGGCGGCAGCAGCTCCCATCGGCTGCTGCCGCACTCTCCACCCAATTCCAGGGAGGAACACCGATGAACATCGTTCCAGCAGGCCAGCTCGATTTCGCGTATGATGATCCGATGAAGATTCTGGTCATAGAAGACGATCGCGAGGCGGCCGACTATCTGCAGAAGGCGCTCTCCGAGGCTGGCCACACGGTCCATGTCGCCGGCGACGGCGACGCGGGCTACACGCTGGCCGATACAGGCGACTACGACGTCATGGTGGTCGACCGCATGCTGCCGCGCCGCGATGGCCTGTCCGTCATCGCCGGCTTGCGCGCTCACGGCAACGCCACGCCGGTGCTGATCCTTTCGGCGCTGGGCGAGGTGGATGACCGTGTTACCGGCCTGCGTGCCGGCGGCGACGATTATCTGACGAAGCCCTACGCGTTCACCGAGCTGCTGGCCCGCATCGAGGTTCTGTGCCGCCGCGCCAATTTCAACAACGCCGAGACCTTGTACCGGGTCGGCGACCTCGAACTCGACCGGCTGTCGCACACCGTCCGCCGCGCCGGCCGCGAGATCGTCCTGCAGCCGCGCGAATTCAAGCTGCTCGAATATCTGATGCGCCATGCCGCCCAGGTGGTGACACGCACAATGCTGCTGGAAAATGTCTGGGATTATCACTTCGACCCGCAGACCAATGTCATCGACGTCCACGTCTCGCGGCTGCGCTCCAAGATCGAGAAGGGCTTCGACAGCGCGATCCTGCATACGGTGCGCGGCGCGGGCTACATGCTGAAGGCCGGGTAAGGCGACGCATGCGGCTGCCGGCCAGCTTCAGGACTACTGCTGCCCGCCTTTCGGCGCTTTATCTTCTGCTTTTCGGCATTTGCGCGATCGGCCTCGTCTTCTACATGACCGCGCTTTCTGTGCGGATGCTGACCTCGCAGACGCAGGACACCATCAACGAGGAGGTGGTCGGCCTCGCCAACGCCTACGAACGTGGTGGGCTGCCGCTACTGGTGCGCACCATCGAACGGCGCTCGCGCCAACCCGGTGCCAACCTCTACCTCATTGCCGACGCCAATGGCCGCATCCTCTCCGGCAATGTCGAGAGCCTGGAGCCCGGCGTACTCGAAGTCGACGGCTGGACCGGGCGGCCCTTCTCCTACCAGCGCTATGGCGAAAGCACCGCCGAGCGCCGCGTCCGCGCCCTGGCGGATCCCGACGTGCCGCAGATCGAATCCGAGACGCGGCATGCGGCGATCGCGCTGGTGCTGAGGCTCCCCAACCAGATGATCGTGCTGGTCGGCCGCGACCTTGGCGAGCCGGAGCGTTTTCGGGTCGTCGTGCGCCAGTCGCTGGTCGCCGCGCTCGGCGTCATGGCGGTCGGCGGGCTGCTGATCTGGTTCTTCGTCGGCCGCCATGCGCTGAAGCGCATCGACAGCGTTTCGGAGGCGAGCCGCCGAATCATGGGCGGCGACCTCACCGGCCGGCTGCCGATCAGCGGGGCAGGGGACGAGTTCGACCGCCTGTCGGAAAACCTCAACGCCATGCTGGCCCGCATCGCCGACCTGAACGAGGGCCTGAAGCAGGTTTCCGACAACATCGCCCACGATTTGAAGACGCCGCTCACGCGCCTGCGCAACCGTGCCGAGGCCGCGCTGGGCAAGCGGGAGGGCGGCGACTACCGCGAGGCGCTTGAGGCGACCATCGCCGAATCGGACCAGTTGATTCGGACCTTCAACGCGATCCTGATGATCTCGCGGCTGGAAGCCGGATATTCGGCCGAATCGACCTCCAAAGTCGACCTGACGGAGGTCGTGCGCGACGTAGTCGAACTGTACGAGCCCACCGCCGACGAGATGGGGGTGACGCTGGAAGCCGACGTTCCACAAGGCGTCACGGTAGACGGCAATCGCGAGTTGATCGCACAGTCGGTATCGAACATCGTCGACAACGCCATCAAATATTCCGTGGACGGCAACGCGGCACCGAAAGTCGTGGTCCGGCTGGAGCGGCAGGCCGGCGATGTCCATCTCCGCGTCTCGGACAACGGCCCCGGCATTCCCGACGACGAAGACCGCAAGCGCGCGACCGAACGTTTCGTGCGCCTCGAACGCAGCCGATCTCAGCCCGGTTCGGGCCTGGGATTGAGCCTCGCCAAGGCGGTGATGAAATTCCACGGCGGCCGGCTTGATCTTGAGCCTGCCAATCCCGGACTATCCGTCCTCATGAGCTTTCCGCGCAAGGAGGACGCATAGATGGCAGGTGCCCGGGCGAAGACACTCGCGAAATCGCGCTTGTTCGATGGAACGCCGGCAGGGCTAATGCCGCTCGATGCCGCCGAGGCTAAGCAGGAGATGCGTGACCTCGCGATATTGGCGAGGGAGAAAGAATTGCCCCGACTAGCGGCGCTGCTTTCAGGCCGCGATGCCGAGGCGGAATTCCTCGCCGCGGTCTTCGACCTGTCCGACTTCATGCGCGACTGTATCAGGCGGCGTCCCGAGATTCTGGAGACTCTTTTCGACACCAGCATCGAGGATCGGTTGGTGGCGGTCGGTTTGGTGGTTCGGCATCTGCCTTTCGCCGATGGCGTCACCGAAAAGAGCCTGATGAGCGACCTTCGCAGGCTGAAGCTGGAGGCGCATTTCCTCATCGCGCTGGATGATCTGGCGGGCTTTGCCGACGCCGATGTGACCGTGCGCCGCCTCAGCGCGCTGGCCGACGCCTGCACCAATGCGGCGATCGATTTCCTGCTGCGCGACGCCCATGACAGCGGCAAGCTCAAGCTTCCCGACCCGCTTCACCCCGGCAAGGGATCGGGGTGGATCGTGCTCGGCATGGGCAAGCTCGGCGCCTGCGAGCTGAATTTTTCCTCCGACATCGATCTCGTCGTCTTCTTCGAGCCCGACGCGCCGGCCATCATCGATCCGTTCGAGGCGACCGACCTGTTCTCGCGCCTGACCAAGCGGCTGGTCCGCATCATGCAGGACCGCACCGAGGCCGGTTACGTCTTCCGAACCGACCTTCGCCTGCGCCCGGACCCCGGTTCGACGCCGCTGGCGATCCCGGTCGAGGCTGCGCTCAATTATTACGAGGGAAGGGGGCAGAACTGGGAACGCGCCGCCATGATCAAGGCGCGTCCGGTGGCGGGCGACATAGCTGCCGGCGAAGCCTTCCTCAAGGAATTGCAGCCCTATGTCTGGCGCAAATACATGGATTTCGCGGCGATTGCCGATGTCCATTCGATCAAGCGCCAGATCCATGCCCACAAAGGTCACGGCGAGATTGCCGTGAAAGGCCACAATGTAAAACTCGGGCGCGGCGGCATCCGCGAGATCGAGTTTTTCGTGCAGACCCAGCAACTGATCGCCGGCGGGCGGTTTCCCGAGCTGCGTGGTCGCGAGACCGTGCCGATGCTGGGTGAGCTTGCAAAACACCGCTGGATTACGCAGGAAGCGCGCGCCGCGCTTGCCGCGCAATACTGGTTCCTGCGCCGCGTCGAGCACGCGGTGCAGATGGTGGCCGACGAGCAGAGCCACGTGCTTCCCGAAAGCGACGAGGGCCTGGAGCGCATCGCCCGCTTGTTAGGGTTTGAAAGCGCCGACACCTTTTCCAACGTCTTCCGCGCCTCGCTGCAGGAGGTCGAGCGCCATTATGCGGCGCTGTTCGAAGCCGCCCCGGAATTGTCGGCGGGCGTCGGCAATCTCGTCTTCACAGGCGATGTCGACGATCCCGATACGCTGAGCACGCTGAAGCGCCTCGGTTTCGAGCGTGCCAGCGACATATGCCGGGTCATCCGCACTTGGCATTTCGGCCGCTACAAGGCGACGCAGTCGGCGGAAGCCCGCGAGCGGCTGACCGAACTGACGCCTGCGCTGCTGGAGGCCTTCGGCAAGACGCGCCGCGCCGACGAGGCGCTGCTGCGCTTCGATGCTTTCCTCGCCGGTCTGCCCGCCGGCATCCAGCTTTTCTCGCTGCTCCAGTCCAATCCGGCGCTGCTGAAACTGCTGGCGACGATCATGAGCGCCGCGCCGGCGCTGGCAGCCACGATCACGCGGCGCCCGCATGTCTTCGATGGCCTGCTCGATCCGGCGCTGCTGGCTGAACTGCCCAGCCGCGATTATCTCGCGGCTCGGCTGGCAGCATTCCTGGCAAACGTGACGGTGCACGAGGAGGTGCTGGATCGTCTGCGCATCTTCGCTTCCGAGCAGAAATTCCTGATCGGCGTGCGGCTGCTGGCGGGTGCGATCGATGCCGGCCGCGCCGGCAAGTCCTTCTCCGATCTCGCCGACCTGACCATCGGTGCGGCGCTCGACGCCGTGATGGTCGAGTTCGCGGTGCGCCACGGCAAGGTGGCCGGGGGGCGGGTGGCGATCCTCGGCATGGGCAAGCTCGGCAGCCGCGAACTGACCGCCGGCTCCGATGTCGACCTGATCCTGCTCTACGACCACGATGCGGACGCCGAGGAAGCGGACGGCGAGAAGGGCCTGGCGCCCTCTCATTATTTTGCCCGCATGACCCAGCGCCTGATCGCCGCCGTCTCGGCGCAGACGGCGGAAGGCGTTCTCTATGAACTGGATCTGAGGCTGCGGCCGTCAGGCAACAAGGGACCGGTGGCGACCCATGTCGACGCCTTCAAAAAATACCAGCACAACGACGCCTGGACCTGGGAGCATATGGCGCTGACACGCGCCCGGCCGATTGCCGGCGATGCGGAGCTTTGCGCCGAGGTGGAAGCGGAGGTCGAGACGGTTCTCTTGCTGCCGCGCGATGCCGGCAAAGTCTTCAAGGAAGCCGCGGACATGCGCGCGCTGATCGAAAAGGAAAAGCCGCCGCGCGACTTCTGGGACCTGAAGCTGGTGCCGGGCGGGCTGATCGATCTCGAATTCATCGCGCAATGTGCGGTGCTCACCGGCAATACGGTTTTGGAGGGCGACCACCTGACCGGCACGGCTGGGGTACTGAGCCGGCTCTCACCGGCTTTCGCCGACGCCCAGGCGCGGCAGGAGCTTTGCGACGCGGATGCGCTCTATATGTCGCTGACGCAGATGATCAGGCTTTGCCTGACGGGGCCGTTCGACCGGAAGGAAGCTCCGCCTGGCCTTACCGATCTTCTGCTGCGGGCGACCGACCTGCCGGACATCGGCGTGCTGGAAGCGCACGTCAAGGAGACGGCGCAACGGGTCCGAAAACATTTCGGCCAGTTGCTTCGTACCGGAAAGGCCTGATGGCGATGGGACGCCGCCTGCCTTGCCGGAACCGCATCGGGGGTGACGATGCAAAGGAGTGTCAACGTGAAGACATCGACGAAACTCGCAATGGCCTTTCTGGCGATGGCGACGAGCGCCGGAACCTCCGCGCTCGCCGCCGACCGAGAAGGAGAACGGATGGATGGCAAGATGCGCTTCGAAAAGGCGGATGCCGACTCCAGCGGCGACATCACCTTCGAGGAGTTCACCGCAGCCATGAAGAGCCGCATCGGTAATGCCGATGCCGATGGCGACGGCAAGATGACGGTGGCGGAGATCGCCTCCGAGATCGAACGCATGCGCGCCGAGCGCATGGCGCGCCGCATCGTCGAGCGTTTCGATACCGACGGCGACGGCATGCTTACGGCGACCGAGATCGAGTCACGCCAGAAAAAACTGTTCGCGCTGATGGACCGCAACGACGACGGCAAGATCGTGCCGGAAGAAATGCCGAAGCGTGGCTGGGGCAAGCGCCACTGACCGCCGAGGTCGGGCGCCGGCACAACCCTCCCCCTTGAGCGGAGGGTCGCGGAAAAAACGAGCGGAACTCGAGGTTTTGGACGCGGGGAGGGGGCGGTGCGGCAGTACCCCAACCTGAAGCGACCCCACCCCGTCTCGCGTTCTGCGCTTCGCTCCGACCGCTCGCCGACCCTCCCCTCAAGGGGGAGGGTAAACTGACGCTACTCCGCCGCTTGCAGCATCTGCACCCGCGGCGGTCCCTTGCGCGCGGGAATGCGCACCGACACGATGGTGCCGATGCCTTCGCGCGACCGGATCTTCAGCGCGCCGCCATGCAGTTCCGCCAGCGAGCGCGAGATGGCGAGGCCGAGTCCCGAGCCGGCATGGCTCTTCGAAAACTGGTTCTGCACCTGCTCGAACGGCCGCCCCAGCTTGGTCAGCGCGTTCTTCGGAATGCCGCAGCCGTCGTCCTCGATCGATAGCATCATGGCGCCCGAAACTTTTCGCGCCCGCACCAGGATATGGCCGCCTTCGCCGGTGAATTTCACCGCGTTGGACAAAAGGTTGATGACGATCTGCTTGATCGCGCGGCGGTCGGCGTAGAGCGTCATCGCCTCGGCGATGTTGGTCTCGACGGCGATGGATTTCTGCTTCGCCTGCAGCGAAATGAAACGGACCGTCTCGCTGATCAGCGGATTGAGGTCGATCTGCTCGCGGTCCATCGAGAACTGGCCGGCCTCGATCTTCGACATGTCGAGAATGTCGTTGATGACGCCCAGCAGATGCTTGCCGCTGCTGTTGATGTCACCGGCATACTCCTCGTAGCGCGGCGAGCCCAGCGGCCCGAACAGCCTGTTTGCCATCAGTTCCGAGAAGCCGATGATGGCGTTCAGCGGCGTGCGAAGCTCATGCGACATGTTGGCGAGGAATTCCGACTTGGCGCGGTTCGCAGCCTCGGCGCGGTCCTTTTCCTTGACATACTTGCGGTTCAGCTCCTCGAGTTCGCGGGTGCGCTCCTCCTCGTTGCGGCGCGCCTGGCTGAGGTCGTGGAGGTTGGCCATCAGCCGCCGCTCGCCATCCACGAGCTTGTCCTGGTTCTGCTTGATCAGCGTGATGTCGGTGCCGATCGACACTGTGCCGCCGTCGCGGGTCTTCAGTTCGTTGACCTGCAACCAGCGGCCGTCGGCCATCTGCCGCTCATAGGTGGCGCCGCCGCGCGGCCCGTTCGGATTGGCCATGCGCCGTTCCGAAGCGAAGGCGGTCATGCGGTCCTCTAGCTCCTCGCGCGACAGGCCCGGTACGAGGTCGCGTTCCGACAGGCCGCTGTCTTGCTGGTACTTGGTGTTGCACATGACCAGCCGGCCGGCCGCGTCCCACAGCACGAAGGATTCGCTGATGCTCTCGATCGCGGTGCGCAGGCGAAGGTCGGCCGCCTCGGAGCGCGCGGCGAGGTGGCGCTGCTCGGTGACGTCGACGGCAATGCCGATGAGCTGGATGTCGGGAACCTCCGGATCGATGACCTGGGCGCGGGCGCGCACCCAGACCCAGTGGCCATCGGCATGGCGCATGCGGAACACCTGGTCGATACTGTCGATCTCGCGCGCCACGATCCGCTCCGCGAGCTGGAACAGGTCGCCGTCGTCCTTGTGGATGATGTCGTGCACGTCGCCGAAGGACAGCATCGCTTCGCACGGCTGGTAGCCCAGCATCTCGTACATCGAATGCGACCAGTACATCTTGCCGCGCACCATATCCCAGTCCCATAGCCCGCAGCGGCCACGGATGAGAGCGAGGTCGATGCGCTGGTGCGCATCGCGGTAGATTCGGTCTGCCGCCTGGGCGCGCCCGGCCTGGCGGAAATAGGCATAGAGCACGATGACGAGGATGCTTCCCGTCAGCAAGAACAAGGTGATGTTGAGCGTCACCGCTTTTGTCCATTCGGCGAATACGGCGTTCTGTGGGACCAGCGCGGCGGCGGCGATGCTGCGGTCTTCCGACAGGTCCACGGCAGCGAACCATGGCTCGCCCTCGACCGTCACTTCCAGAACTCCGGCCCGCTCGCCGAACAGGAACAGCGGCTGGCCGCCGGAAACGATCACGTCGAGCCGCTTGCCCTGCCAGGAGGCGCCTGCCGGGGTCGTCGCTGCCACGCCGAAGCGGGCATCCAGGACGGCAAGTACATGGCGGGTGCCGAGCAGCGCGCGATGAGCGGTGCGCTCGATGAGGTCGCGCGTTGCCGGCGCGCCCTCGGTGGTGGCGTTGGCCTTGCTCAGTGCGCCGCCGAGTTCGGCGGCCGACAGCGCCAGGATCGTGCGGGCATTGCGCTCGATCTCGTCATGCTGGGCAAGCAGCGACAAGGTGCGGGCGGCCGCGATCACGATCAGGAAGACGATGATCAATGTCGGTATCGACCGCCGGAGCAGAGGCTCGGCGGCAAGCAGGCGCTGGAAGGCGGGCTTGGCGAAGACGCTGTGGCTTTCCACACGCGCTGCCCTGCGCCTCACAAAAGCCGACCCGCCGGCCGCGCCCCACGCGCCCGTCCTTGCCATCGCACTGGCTCCTCGAATCCGATTTTCCCTGATGACCCGGATACGCCACACACCCGAATCTGCCCTAAAGAATCAGAGGTGATTCGTGTTGTCCAGAGGCGCGACACGAAACTCGTCAAGATGGCGTAAAAAAGCGGACGGCGGATGATATCGCACGTCAATCGGATAAAGTCTCCGGCGGATCGCCACTGCTGACAGGCGGTTGTCAGCAGCAGGTAGGTAGGCTGCGGCAATTGCGTCCGCGGAGAGGGGAACGATGATCGGGCAGGGATTTGAAACGGCTTCGGTGCGTATGGAGCGAATGCTCCTGCTAACCTTCCAGGCGCCGGCGGGCGACGTGGACCGGGTCATGGAGGCGGTGGTTAAGATCGTACCGCTGGCGATGGGAAACTATGACAGCAACGCCTACCAGACCGGCGACGGCATCGAGCGATACCGGCCGCTGGAGGGCGCGGCCGCCGGCGCGGAGACGGAACTCAGGAAACGGCCCGGGGTCGTGGAAATCTCCTTCGAACTGCCCGACGACCGGCATGTGGCCGCGCAGGTGGTCGAAGCGATCTTCCAGAGCCACAGCTACCAGGAACCGGTCATCAGGCTTCAGGAAATCCTGGCCAGCCGCTCGAAGGGGCTCGACGACAGCGCCAATCCGAACCGCTGGTGGAACACGACGGGGGACTGGAAGAAGGCAGATTCCGCCGAGCCAGGCGCGGAGCCATCATGAGCTCTTCCGACTATCGCCTTGGATTGATTCTGGTTACCGGCTCCGCGGTGGCCTGGAGTACCGCTGGCTTCTTCACCCGGCTCATCCCGCTCGACATCTGGACGATTCTCGCCTGGCGCGGCCTGTTCGGCGCGCTCGGCCTGGCCGTTGTCATCATAGCCCTTCGGCGCGCGGACACATTACGCGGAATGTTGAGGATGGGTTGGCCCGGCTGGCTGTTCGCCGCTGTCTCTGCGGTCGGCATGGTGCTGTTCATCACCTCGCTTCGGTACACGACTGTCGCCCATGTGGCGGTAATCTACGCGACGGTTCCGTTCATCGCAGCCGCGCTCGGCTGGCTGGTGATGCGGGAACGGCCCACCGCCGGCGCGATCGTCGCCAGCCTCGCGGCGCTGGCCGGCGTGGCGGTGATGGTCGGCCTCGGCGTTGAGGGAGGCTTGTTCGGCGATCTCCTGGCGCTCGGCATGACGCTGTCGATGGCGGTCATGATGATCATCGCCCGGCGGTTCCGCGACATACCCGTAATGCCGTCTGCATGCCTCTCGGCGCTGATCAGCGGGCTGGCCTGCTGGCCGATTGGTGAGCCGCTGGCAGTTTCGGCCTACGATTTGCTGCTTCTGGCCCTCTTCGGCATCGTCAATTCAGCGCTCGGCCTTGCTCTTTTCACCCTGGGTGCGCGGTTGCTGCCAGCGATCGAAACCGCGCTGATCGGCGCACTGGATGCGCCGCTGGCCCCCTTGTGGGTGTGGCTGGCATTTGGCGAAACGCCGGGTGTGAGCACCCTGATCGGCGGTTCGATCGTGTTCGTCGCGGTTGCTGTGCACATGACGATGGGCGCCACAAAGGCCAGCCAGCCGGCTCGGAGCGGACAGAATGAGGGCGAGGTACGGGAGCCGGCCTGAAGCCGGCCCTGCTACGCCAGCGTCCGCTCAATGATGTCGCTCAAGTCCGCCGAGAGCCCCTTGGTGGAAGCGATGGAAACCAGCGCCTTGCGCGCCAGTTCCTGCCGCTTCGGCTCCAATGAGCGCCATGAGCGCAGGCCGGTGGCCAGCCGCGCTGCGACCTGCGGGTTACGCTTCTCGATGCCGAGTATGGTGTCGGCAAACAGCACATAGCCCGCGCCGTCGGCGCGATGGAAGCCGGTCTGGTTGCCGCTGAAGAAAGTGCCGAACAGCGAGCGCAGCCGGTTGGGATTGGCGAGCGAGAACGACGGGTGCGCGGCAAGCCGTTTAACCGCATCGACGGTGCCGGCGCCCGGCGCCGCAGCCTGGATCGCGAACCATTTGTCCATGACCAACGCGTCCTTGCCGTAGGTTTTTTCGAATGCGGACAGCGCTTCGATAGCCTGGGCCGCAGCCTGGTGGCGATGGGTAAGCCCCGTCAAGGCGGCGGCGCGGTCGGTCATGTTGGTGGCCGACGCGAAGTGCCTTGACGCCAGGTCGACGCCGCCCGGCAGCGCCGACAGATAGTCGAGCAGCAAATTGCGCAAGGCGCGCCGCCCCGCGCTGGCTGCGTCGGGACTGAACGGGCCGCCGTCCTTGAGGTTTGCATAGATGCCGGCGAACAGGTCGCGGTTGGCCTCCGCGATGAAACGGATCAGTGCTTCCCGCGCCGCGAAGATGGCATCAGGATCGATATTGCCGCCGATCTCGCGCGCAATGTCGGCTTCGCCGGGCGGTGTCAGCGCCAAGGCGCGGAAAGCTTCCTCCAGGCCTTTGTCCTCGGCCACCGCGCCGGCCAGTTCGGCGATTGCGGGTGAAAAATCCGGCTCGCGGTCATCGAGGATGCGCCGCGAGGCCGCCATTAAAGCCTCGGTCATCACCGTGTTGAAGGCCTGCCAGCGTGAGAAGGCATCGCTGTCGTGGCGGGCAAGGAAGAACTGGTCTTCCGCCCGCTGCTCCACCGAGAGCGTCACCGGTGCTGAGAAGCCCCGGTTGAGCGATACTGCCGGACGCTCCCTGACGCCTGAGAAGCGAACCGAATGCCGGCGCTTGCGAAGGTGGATGACGCCGCCCTCGACGCTTGCCCCCTCGGCTTCGGCATAGGCGAGATCTCGCCCGTCCGATCCGACCAGCCCGAACTGCACCGGGATGTGCATCAGCCGCTTGCGGCTCTCCGATGGCGTCGGGGGCACCGACTGCTCGATCTGCAGCGTGAAGGTTTCCGCCTCCGCGTCGTGCTCGGCGGTGACAGTCAGGTTCGGCGTGCCGGCCTGATGATACCAGAGCGCGAACTGGCTGAGGTCGCGGCCGGACGTATCCTCGAACGCCTTCAAAAAATCCTCGATCGTCGCGGCCTCGCCGTCATGCCGTTCGAAATAGAGATCCATGCCCTTCCGGAAATCATCCGCGCCGAGGATGGTGCGGAGCATGCGGACGACTTCCGAACCCTTCTCGTAGACGGTCGCCGTGTAGAAATTGTTGATCTCGCGGTAGCGGCGCGGCCGCACCGGATGCGCCAGTGGCCCCTGGTCCTCGGGGAACTGGTGGGCCCGCAGCGTCCGCACCTCGGCGATGCGTTTGACCGCACGCGAGCGCTGGTCGGCCGAGAATTCGTGATCGCGGAAAACGGTCAGCCCTTCCTTAAGGCAAAGCTGGAACCAGTCGCGGCAAGTGATTCTGTTTCCGGTCCAATTGTGGAAATATTCGTGGGCGATGATCGCCTCGATGTTGGCGAAATCCGTGTCGCTCGCGGTGTCCTCGTCGGCCAGCACGTATTTGTCGTTGAAGATGTTGAGGCCTTTGTTCTCCATCGCGCCCATGTTGAAATCCGATACGGCGACGATGTTGAACACGTCGAGATCGTATTCCCGGCCGAACGCCTCCTCGTCCCACTTCATCGAACGCTTCAGCGCATCCATTGCATAGGCGGCGAGCGGCTCCTTGCCGTGCTCCACATAGATGCCGAGGTCTACCGCGCGGCCGGACGCGGTCGTGAAGCTGTCGGAAACGACGCCGAGATCGCCGGCGACCAGCGCGAACAGGTAGGAAGGCTTTGGGAACGGATCGTGCCAGACTGCGAAATGCCGCCCGTCGGCGAGATCGCCCTTTTCGACGGGATTGCCGTTGGACAGAAGCAACGGCACCTCGGCGCGATCGGCCTGGATGCGGACCGTATAGACCGACAGCACGTCCGGCCGGTCGAGGAAATAGGTGATGCGCCGAAACCCTTCCGCCTCGCATTGCGTGCAATAGACACCATTCGATCGGTAGAGGCCCATCAGCGCGGTGTTCTTCGACGGCGCGATATCGGTCTCCAGCGTCAGCGTGAAGTCCGCAGGCGGATTGTGCAGCACGAGCTTGTCCGGCGTCGCCGAATAGTCATCCTGCGACAGCGGCTTCCCGTCGAGGCGGATGCCGCGCAATTGCAGCCCGTCGCCGTCGAGCACCAGAGGGGCATTTCGTGCACCGGGATCGCGGCGGCGGATCGTCAGCGTAGCGGTAACAAGCGTACTGTCTGGAGACAGGATGAAGGAAAGGTCAGTCTGCGGGATCAGGTAATCGCTCGGCCGATAGTCCTCGAGCCGGAAGACCTGACCGGTGTCTGTGCGCATACGAAAACCTTCCTGGGTTGCGGCCGGGCGGCCAGCGGGACTGGCCCAACAAATCCGGGGTGCTGCTCTTTACACGAAACAGCCCCTCGACAAAACTGGCGAAGCGCTTATCTCCAAGCCTGCCTTCCCGCCACAGTTTTCCGGAGCAGCCATGACCGTCTTCACACCCAAGTTCGGGATGGGAGCGCCCGTAAAGCGGTTGGAGGACCAGTCCTTCATCACCGGCAAGGGCCGCTACACCGACGATATCTCGCCGCCCGGCGTGCTGCACGGCTTCGTCCTGCGCTCGCCCGTGGCAAAAGGAAGTTTCCGCATCGCCTCCACCGAAGCGGCGCGCGCCGCGCCCGGCGTCCATCTGGTGCTGACCGGCGAAGACACCGCAAAACTCGGTGCGCTGAAGTCGATGGTGATGCAGACGCAGCCGGATGGAAAACGCGCGCCGACGCGAGACATACCGATTCTCTGCCGGGATCGCGTCAACCATGTCGGCGATGCGATCGCCTTCGTCGTCGCCGACAGCCGGGCGCTGGCGCAGGACGCAGCCGAACTGATCGAGGTCGAGTACGATGCCGAGGAGGCGGCCGGAAAGACCTCGACCGCGCTCGACCCTGAGACCCCGCTGGTCTGGCCGGAACTCGGCACCAACCGTGCCTTCCTCTACGAGATAGGCAATCGCGCCGCCACCGACGCGGCTTTTGGTCAGGCGACGCGTACGGCAAAGGTTTCCTTCGTCAACAACCGCCTGGTCGTCAACTACATGGAGGCCCGCGCCGCGATCGGCGAAGTCGACGAGACCGGTCGGCTGGTGCTGACCAGCGGCTCGCAGGGCGTGCACTCGATACAGTACATCCTCGCCGAACAGGTGTTCGGCATCGACAAGTCGAAGATAAGGGTGATCACCCCCGATGTCGGTGGCGGCTTCGGTCCCAAAACTTTCGTCTACCGCGAATACGCACTGGTGCTGGAAGCCGCGCGTCGGCTGGGCAAACCGGTTAAATGGACCGGCGACCGCGGCGAACATTTCCTGACCGACGCGCAGGGACGCGACAATGCCGTCGATGCCGAAATGGCGATGGACGAGAACGGCCGGTTCCTCGGCCTTCGTGTCAGCTTCCTGGCCAATCTTGGCGCCTATTGCTCGCAATATGGGCCGATCATTCCATACATCGGCGCGTCCATGTCGACCGGTGTCTACGACATTCCCGCGCTCGATGTGTCCATCAGCGGCGTCTACACGAACACGGCGCCGGTCGATGCCTATCGCGGTGCCGGCCGGCCCGAAGCCGCGTTCCTGCTGGAAAAGCTCGTCGATGTCTGCGCCCGCAAAGTCGGGCTGTCGCGTGAAGAAATCCGGCGGCGCAATTTCATTCGGCCAGAGCAGTTCCCGTACCGCACGGCCACCGGCAGACTCTACGATGTCGGCGAGTTCGACGGCCACATGGCGCTCGCCATGGAGCGGGCCGACTGGGCGGGGTTCGAAACGCGGCTCGAAGCCTCGCGCGCCAAGGGCCTCATCCGCGGCATCGGCATGGCGACTTATATCGAGGCCTGTGCTTTCGAAGGCTCCGAGCCGGCCTATGTCGACCTCAATCCCGACGGCACGGTGACGCTGCGCATCGGCACCCAGTCGAACGGGCAAGGCCATGCCACCGCCTACGCACAGATCGCCGCGGAAAAGCTGGGGTTGGATGTGGAGAAGGTGATTGTCCACCAGGGCGACACGGACCGGTTGGCCAAGGGCGGCGGCACCGGCGGCTCGCGCTCCATCCCGCTTGGCGGCGTCTCGGCATCGCGCGCCGGCGAGGATCTTGCCGTGAAATTGCGAAAACTGGCGGCGGACGAGCTGGAAGCATCGGCCGACGACATCGAACTGGTCAGCGGCGAGGCACGCATTGTCGGCACCGACCGCGCCATCGACTTCCCGGCGCTGGCCAAGGCGGCGAAGAAGCCGGAGGACATCAGCGGTTTCGGCGAGTTCGTCCAGGACGAGTGCACCTATCCGAACGGCACCCATATCTGCGAGGTCGAGATCGACCCGGCGACCGGCCGCACCGAACTCACCGACTATGTCGTGGTCGACGATTTCGGCGTGACGGTGAACCCTATCCTGCTGGCGGGGCAGGTGCACGGCGGCATCGTCCAGGGCATCGGCCAGGCGCTGACCGAGGACACGGTCTACGGCGACGACGGCCAGTTGCTGACCGCGAGTTTCATGGACTACGCCATGCCGCGCGCCGACGACGTGCCCTTCATCCGCTTCGAGACGCGCAATGTGCCGTCGACCACAAACGCCATGGGGATAAAGGGGGCGGGCGAGGCCGGCACGATCGGTTCGACGCCGGCGACGCTGAACGCCGTGACCGACGCGCTGTGGCGCGCCTATGGCATCGGCCATATCGAGATGCCGACGACCCCGTCGCGCATCTGGGCGGCGATTCAGGCGGCTACGGCACGGTGATACGGTCGGGCAATTCCCAACCCGACAGTCCACTCACCGGCATAGCGTTGAAGATTGGATCGGTCGCCATCTTCGTGGCGATGACGACCATGGTGAAGGCGGCGGCGCCTGTGCCGGCGGGGCAGGCGGTGTTCTTCCGCTCGTTCTTTGCCATCGTGCCGATCGTCATCTATTTCGCCTGGCGGAGCGACCTCAAGGGCGCGCTCTATACGTCCCGGCCGCTCGGCCACGTGATGCGCGGACTGGTCGGCGTTACTTCGATGTCGCTGCTGTTCTTCGGGCTGGCGCGTCTGCCGCTGCCGGAATCCATCACCATCAACTACGCACAACCGCTGCTCGTGGTCGTCTTCAGTGCGCTGATCCTGGGCGAGACGATCCGGGTTTATCGGTGGAGCGCGGTCATCGTCGGTCTGATCGGCGTCTTCATCATCTCGTGGCCCAAGCTGACGCTTTTCAATGAGGCGTCGGCCTTCGGCGGGGATGAGGCGCTCGGCGCGATCGCCACGCTCGGCGCCGCCGCCGCCTCAGCCATGGCGATGGTGCTGGTGCGCAGCCTCGTGCACACCGAAAAGACATCGACCATCGTCATCTGGTTCTCGCTGTCTGCGTCGCTGCTTTCGCTGCTGTCCATCCCGTTCGGCTGGCAGCCGCTGACGGCGAGCCAGGCAGCATTGCTCGTCGGCGCCGGCATTTGCGGCGGCATCGCGCAGTTGCTGATGACGGAGGCCTACCGCTATGCGGAGGCGTCGGTGGTCGCGCCGTTCGAATACACGTCGATGGTCCTGGCGATCGTCGTTGGCTATCTGCTGTTCAACGACATTCCCACGCCGCATATGCTGGTCGGCGGTGTGATCGTCATCGGCGCCGGCGTCTTCATCATCCTGCGCGAGCATCGGCTTGGCATCCAGCGCGCCGCCGCGAAGGAAGCAACGCCGCCCGAATAGAGTCAGCTTGCCGCGGCCTCGCGCTGGGCCGCCATGTCGCGCATCGCCTGAGCGGTGGCGCGGTCGGTGGGAAAGAAGGATTCGATGGCGAGTTCCGACAGCGTCACGTCGAGCGGCGTGCCGAATACCGTGATGGTCGAGATGAAGGACAACTCGGCGTTGTCCATCCGCAGGCGCAGGGGCACCGCGATTGGCGAATAGTCGTGTCGACGGGCAGGCGGCCCCTGCCGTTTCGGCACCGGATAGCTGCGCAGTTCCCGTTCGAGTTCGACGGTCACCGGATCGGCGACTGCCTGGTTCAGCCGCCGCAGCCGCTCGACGACGTGGTCCCGCCATTCCGCAAAATTGACGATGAGCGGCGCCACGCCTTTCGGATGCAGGCTGAGCCTGAGGGCGTTCATCGGCGGGGCGAGCAAGGCCGGATCGGTTACCCCAGCGAGAAAGGGCGCCAGCGCCGCATTTGCGCGGATAAGGTTCCAGTGGCGATCGACGGCGAAAGCCGGGTTAGGCTCATGCGCCTTCAGCACGGTCTCGACCGCGGCGAGTGCAGGCGCCATCGCCGGTTCGTCCAGACTGTTCTCGACAAAGCCCGGCGCAAAACCCGCCGCGAGCAGCAGGCGGTTGGCCTCGCGCAGAGGCAGGCCGAGTCGCTCGGCAAGAAGCAGCACCATCTCGCGCGATGGTTTTGCCCGGCCGCTTTCGACGAAGCTCAGATGCCGCTGCGAAATCTCGGCCTCCATGGCGAGGTCGAGCTGGCTCATGCGGCGGCGGGCGCGCCATTCGCGGATGATCGGGCCGGGTGAGGCGAGGGCGGTGTTCATGGCGAGGGAGGATAGGCAAACGGCAAAGCCAAATCCATTACCTCCGGCGTAATCGCCACGACCAACAACAGCCTCCATTCTTCGGTCATCCCGGCAGCCAGCCGGTCAGACCGAAAAGGATGACGCCATGACCATCGCCAACACTCCCTTCCTGCGCAACGCGCTTCTCGCCGACGCAGCCTTCTCAGGCGCCGGCGCCCTGCTGATGGCGGGCGGCGCCGCGCTGCTTTCGCCGCTGCTCGGCCTGCCGCAGCCGCTGCTGCTCTGGGCGGGTGTCGTGCTTGTCCCCTGGACGATCCTGGTGGCCGCCCTCTCGCGCCGGCCGTCGATCAGCCGGCTCATGCTCGTCGACGTCATCGGTATCAACATAGTGTGGGCGGTGGTGAGCATTGGCCTGCTGTTCACGGGCGCCGTGTCGCCCACCATGCTGGGTTATGCCTCCGTGATTGCCCAGGCTGCAGCGGTCGGGCTGTTCGCGGAACTGCAGGTCATCGGCATGCGTCGCGCCGTAATCGCCGCTGCCTGGTGATCGCTATGGATTGCGAACGGGCGCTTGCGCAACGTCCGTTCGCAGCCGGGCGCCGAACGCCAGTGCAACACGCTCACCACTCCTGCGGGTTCAAGGCCGCTTTGCTGAATCGATTTCTCAGGAAAGGGACGCAAGCCGCGCCTGCACTTCGAGAAAATCGCGCCAGGCGAGCCGCTTGTGAGCAGGAGTGCGCAGCAGGTAGGCAGGGTGCAGCGTCGGCATGGTCGGGATATGGACGCCGCCGGCGGTGATATGCTCCCGCCATTTGCCGCGCATTTTTGTGATGCCCTCTTGGGTCCTCAGCAGCGCCTTTGTCGAAGGGTTACCGAGCGTCATCAGCACCTTTGGCGCGGCCAACTCGATCTGCCGCTCGATAAAGGGCCGGCAGATTTCCGTCTCCATCGGCGAAGGGTCGCGATTGCCCGGCGGCCGCCACGGAATGACGTTGGCGATATAGGCGGATGTCCGGTCGCGGCCGATCGCCGCCAGAATGCGGTCGAGCAATTGTCCCGAGCGCCCGACGAAGGGCAAGCCCTCAATGTCCTCGTCGCGGCCCGGCGCCTCGCCGACCAGCATCAGGTCGGCTCCAGGATTGCCGTCGGCAAAAACCATGTTCTTGGCGGTGGCCTTCAGATTGCAGCCTTCGAAGGCCAGCATGATCTGCCGCAACTCTTCCAGCGACGTCGCCGAACGCGCCAGTTCCCGGGCCAGCGCCGCCTGTGCGCCGTCCGGGACTGCAGCGGCCTGTGGGCGGGCGGCGACGACGGGCTGTGCAGCCGGCAGGAAGGATTTTCGAGGTGCGTGGCTTTCTCCGGAGCCGCCCGCGGCCTCTTCGCGCCTCTGCGCCGGTCCGGACGAAGGCGCGGATGCGGCCTGCCTGGTCCTTGCCTGCGCGCTCTCCGCGAACCGATCCGCGGGTTCGTCGAGCAGGCACTCGTCGACGCCCGCCTCCGCATAGAAAGCGAGCAGTTCGCGCAGTCCGGCGCTATGTTCGTTGCTGGAAACGGCCATGCCGGACCATGCTGCGCGTGGCCGGCGAATGCAAGTCAGCTGGAAGGAATGCGCGGATCCTGCACCAGGTAGAATTTGGGCCTCGGCGTGAAATCCGTGATCAGGAAGGAGAACCCGCCGGATTGGCCTGGATCGATTTTGCCTCTTCGAAACAGCAGCTTGTCATAGGGTTCGAAGTCGCGGCTGAACTCCTCGAACGTATCCGACGATATATTGTCCTGGCTGGCGCTGCGCTGGTCGAAGGACAATCCGTCGCCGAACACGCTCGCCTTGCCCAGCAGTTCCTGAAGCTCGAACTCGAACTCGATCCAGCCCTGGCCGCTGCCGTTTTGCGCGGCGATGCGCAGGTAGAGAGCGCCGTCGTTATAAGAAATGCCGGGATCGAAAGTCCGGACCGGCCATTTGGCGCGGATCACCAGCGTCACCGGCGAAGACGAGTTCAAGGTTTCCCGGAGTACGACCGGGCTCTCTTTCGTGCCGTTTCCGGAGACGGCATCGATGGTGAAGCCGCCCAACTCGTCGGAGAAAGAATAGGCGCCGGCAAACCACTCGACCGGTTTGTCATCTTGCGCCCAGGCGGTTGGGATTGGTGCCCAGAGCATCGTTGCCGCCACAAATGGCAGGCTGATCCACAGTCGCGACACCAGAAATCGAAGGAGATCTGCAATCGGCATGTCGCGAATATGACGGATAATCGGCTTGGCGAACATCGCCTTTCCAGCGATATTCGTGCTGAAATGCGAGCGGCCAACCGCCTTTCAGACTGGCTGGATTGCCAGGCGTCACTTTGCCGCCTTGCGTTTTTGCCGAGGCGGTTTCCCACCGTCGAGGGATGCGCTATGCAGCCTTGACCAGCAATCGCCCGCGTGGGGCGTAGCCAGTTCGGAGGGCGGATGAGCGAGATCGAACGCGAGAGCATGGAGTTTGATGTCGTCATCGTCGGCGCGGGGCCGGCGGGGCTCGCTGCTGCGATCCGTCTCAAGCAGCTCAATCCCGAACTTTCCGTGGTCGTGCTCGAAAAGGGCGGCGAGGTCGGCGCGCACATCCTGTCCGGCGCGGTCGTCGACCCGATCGGCATCGACCGCCTGCTGCCCGACTGGCGCTCCGAAGCCGACCATCCGTTCAAGACTCCGGTGACCGCCGACCATTTCCTGGTGCTCGGGCCGGCCGGTTCGGTGCGGCTGCCGAATTTCATGATGCCGCCGCTGATGAACAATCACGGCAACTACATCGTCTCGCTGGGCAACGTCTGCAAATGGCTGGCCGGCCATGCCGAGGCGCTGGGCGTCGAGATCTATCCGGGCTTCGCCGCCGTCGACGTCATCTACGACGACAACGGCGCAGCGAAAGGCGTCGTCACAGGCGACATGGGGGTCGAGCGCGACGGCTCGCACGGCCCCGGATTTGCTCCGGGAATGGCGCTGCTCGGCAAATATGTTCTGATCGGCGAGGGCGCGCGCGGTTCGCTTGCAAAGCAACTGATCGCAAAATTCGGCCTCTCCCAAGGCCGCGAACCGGGCAAATACGGCATTGGTTTGAAAGAACTCTGGCAGGTGAAGCCGGAGAACCACAAGCTCGGCCTCGTCCAGCACTCCTTCGGCTGGCCGCTCGACCTGAAGACCGGCGGCGGGTCGTTCCTCTATCATCTGGAGGACAACCAGGTGGCGGTCGGCTTTGTGCTCCACCTCAACTATAAGAACCCGTATCTCTCGCCGTTCGAGGAGTTCCAGCGCTTCAAGACCCATCCGGCGATCCGCGGCACCTTCGAGGGCGCAAAACGCATCGGCTATGGCGCGCGCGCCATCACGGAAGGTGGCTGGCAGTCGGTGCCGAAGCTCAGCTTCCCCGGCGGCGTGCTGATGGGCTGCTCCGCCGGCTTCGTCAACGTGCCGCGCATCAAGGGTTCTCACAACGCCGTGCTGTCCGGCATGCTGGCCGCGGACCACGTGGCGGCCGCCATCGCCGACGGCAGGGCCAATGATGAGCTGTCATCCTATGAGGAAGCCTGGCGCGCCACCGATATCGGCAAGGATCTGAAGAAGGTCCGCAACGTCAAGCCGCTGTGGTCGCGCTTCGGCACGCTGCTCGGCATCGGTCTCGGCGGTCTGGACATGTGGCTGAACACGCTGTTCGGGGCCTCGCCCTTTGGCACGCTGAAGCATGGCAAGGCAGACTACGCCTCGCTTGATCCTGCCTCGAAGCACAAGAAGATCGACTACCCCAAGCCCGACGGGATTCTCACCTTCGACCGCCTCTCTTCAGTTTTCCTCTCCAACACCAACCATGAAGAGGATCAGCCGGTCCACCTGCAGGTCAAGGACCCGCAATTGCAGGTCAGGTCGGAGCACGACGTGTTCGCCGGCCCGTCGACGCGCTACTGCCCGGCGGGCGTCTACGAATGGGTGGATGCCGACGGCAACGCCGCCGCCGATCCCAGCGCCAAGGATGTACGTTTCGTCATCAACGCGCAGAACTGCGTCCACTGCAAGACCTGCGACATCAAGGATCCGAACCAGAACATCAACTGGGTGCCGCCGCAGGGCGGCGAGGGGCCAGTCTATACGAGCATGTGACCGCGCGGATTTCGCGGCGCGACGATTTGCTGTTTACCCGCTGGAAGCCGGTCGTTACGCATAGTGACGGCGTGACCTTCCGGGAGAATGTCGTGCGGTCGTTCGGATTTTTCTTGTTTCTCGCCGCCAGCCTGACGGCGATCGAGGCGCATGCCGGCGTCAAGTCGGTCGTCAATGTCGAGACCTATACCGTCGCGGGCGACAGTGGGGACGCGCTCATGGCGGCGATGGACCGCAACGGTCCACGCCATGGTTTTCTGACCCGCGCCATTGCGCAGACCCGCTACTCCGTCGACTGGGACAGGACCTGGCTGGTTTCCAACGGCCGTTGCCGGCTGATGAAGGCCGATGTCACGCTGAAGGTGAACTACCGATATCCCGCGCTTGCCGGCAATGCTGCGCCCGAACTCAAGGCGCGCTGGGGCCGGTTCGTGGCCGGCGTGCGCAAGCATGAGGAGACGCATGGTCGGTTGGCCCGCCGCATGGTGCAGGAGGCCTATGACGCCGCGTTTCGTGTCGTCGTGGACAATGACCGCTTCTGCAACAAGGCAAAGGACCGGGCGAAACGTATCGTCCGCGATATCTATGTCGACTTCGAGGCCCAGCAGGAGCGGTTCGATGCGCTGGAGCACCAGCCCGGTGGCCCCGTCGAGAAGCTGGTGAGCAGGCTGACCAGCCGAAAATAGCCCCGTCTAGTAGGCCGGCCGAAGCGCCGCCGCAGCAAGGTCGGTCTTGAGGACTTTGGTCCCCGCCTTCGGTTTCAGCGAGAATTCCACCATCACGGGCAAATGATCCGATCCGACGGGATCGAGCGTGCGGATCGAGTGGACCTCGACATCACCCTTGGCGAACACATTGTCGATCGGCAGCCCGGCGAAAAACAGGGACGTCGGCAGTCCGAGCGGCAGCCATGTCGCGCCGGGCGACGGCATCAGGGTCAGTTCGCCGGCTTTGGCGACACGAGCCGGCGACCGGCTCCACGGCACGGCGTTGAGATCACCCGCCAGGATCGCGGTTTCGCCGATGCGCTGGAAATAGGGCGTCAACCCGCCGATGTCCCAATATTGCGGGTAGGGCCACGGCCAGCCTAGATGCAGCGCCGCGATATCGGCGCTGACGCCGCCGAAATTGATCGTCGCCAGCGCGAAGGCTCCCCGCCCGTCGCAATTCGGCGACGTGCCGTCGGCGAAAGGCCGTCGCGACAGGATTGCCACGCCGAACAGGCCGTTCGGGTACGGACACTGGATGCGATAGGGATAGGCGGCTTGCACAAGCGCGAGCTTCTCGGCCCACAGATCGGACATTTCCTCGAGGGTGATCACATCCGGCTTGACGCGTCCGATCATCGACAGGACGCGTTCCGGCGTTGCGTTGTTGTAGCGAAGATTGAGCTGGACCAGCCGGTAGACCGGCTGCTCGGGATCGACGGGACGCAGCGGTCCGTATTTCATGCCCAGGCCAGTGACCGGCACGGTGCCGGATGTGGTCGCGAAGGCGAGGATCGCCGCAAGGACAAACACTGCGCCGATCTTGAGGAACCGCGTGGAAAACAGCGGCAGCGCAGCTACGCCCATCAGCACGGCAAGATGGGCGCGGAAATGTGCGAAGGAATCCAGCGCCGGATGGACCGATCCAAAAAAGCCCGCGGCAAGCACCGCCGCAAGCAGGATCATGCAGGCAGTCGAGAGCAGAACCAGCCAGTTTCGGAGCGAAAGGCCGACCATGGGCAGAGAACTAACCGAAGCGGAGAGGCGACGGAAGACCGGCTCCCGTCATTGAAACGGCGTTTCCAGGAAGCTGCGCAGTTTTCGCGAGTGCAGCCGGTCGAGCGGCATCTCCGCCAGTTTCTCCAAGGCGCGGATGCCGATCGTCAGGTGCTGCGACACCTGCCTTTTGTAGAATTCGCTCGCCATGCCCGGCAGCTTCAACTCGCCATGCAGCGGCTTGTCGGAGACGCACAGCAGCGTGCCGTAGGGAACGCGGAAGCGAAACCCGTTGGCGGCGATCGTCGCCGATTCCATGTCGAGCGCGATGGCGCGCGACTGCGACAGCCGCTGCACCGGCCCGCGCTGCTCGCGCAGTTCCCAGTTGCGGTTGTCGATGGTGGCGACCGTGCCGGTGCGCATGATGCGTTTCAGGTCGTAGCCGTCGAGGCCGGTCACCTCGGCCACGGCATCCTGCAATGCCACCTGGACTTCCGCCAGCGCCGGGATCGGCACCCAGACGGGAAGGTCTGCGTCGAGCACATGATCCTCGCGCACATAGGCGTGCGCCAGCACATAGTCGCCCAGCGCCTGCGTGTTGCGCAGCCCTGCGCAGTGGCCGAGCATCAGCCAGGCATGGGGCCTCAGCACAGCGACGTGATCGGTGATCGTCTTGGCGTTGGACGGGCCGACACCGATATTGACCATCGTGATGCCGCCGTGCCCCGGCTTGGTCAGATGATAGGCCGGCATCTGCGGGGTGCGCGGCGGCGTCGAACCGGTGGTCGGCCCGCTATGGCCGGCGGGCGTGATCAGATTTCCGGGCTCGACAAAACTTGTATAGCCCCCGCCGCCTTCCGCCATCAGGTCGCGGGCATAGACGCAGAACTCGTCGATGTAGAACTGGTAGTTGGTGAACAGCACGAAGTTCTGGAAATGATCCGGCGTCGTTGCCGTGTAGTGCGGCAGACGATGCAGCGAATAGTCGATGCGCTGCGCGGTGAACGGCGCCAGCGGCCGCGGCTCGCCGGGAACCGCCTCGTAGGTGCCGTTGGCGATCAGGTCGTCGGTACCGTCGAGGTCGGGAACGTCGAAGAAGTCGCGGATCGGGCGCTTCAGCTTCTCGGCCACCGAGCCGTCGACATGCGTGCCCTCGATGAAGGCGAAATGCAGGGGGATCGGCGTGTCGGATTCCGACACCACCACCGGCACGCCGTGGTTCTTCATGATCAACTGCAACTGCTCGATCAGGTAGGTCTCGAACAGGTCCGGCCTTGTGATCGTCGTGGTGAACTGGCCAGGCGCCGGCATGTGGCCGTAGGCCTGGCGGGTGTCGACCTGCGAGTAGGACACCGTGGTGACGCCGACCTCCGGATAGTAGGCGCGGTAGCGGCTGGTGAGGTCGCCTTCGCGGGTGATCGCCGAGAAGGCGGAACGCAGGAAATCGGTGTTGCGGGCATAGAGCCCCTTGAGCGCCTGCACCGCCTCTCCGGCATCCGAGAAGGTTTTGCGCACAAACGGCTCGGGCGAGACGATTTTCTGGGTCGGTTCAGGATAGATTCGCTTTTCCATGACCCATTATAGGGAGCCGATGTGACATGCGGGAGGGGGAGGCGTTGTGTGTTTCTAGAGATTAGCCAATCAGGACCAATTCGCGAAGGCGACCTGTCAACGCCTCTGCAAGCTGACCAGAATCACGAAACCCGCGCCCTTCTTCTTCAACGTCGGGGCCTCTATCACCGAACCGCTGTCGCTGCCGAAAGCCGGCATCGCAAGGACCGGGACAGCCAGCACCGCGCTGAACAGAGCGGCGCGCAGAACCAGCGAAACGATCTTGAGCGGCTTGGAAGAGGGGCGAGACATGGTCTTTGCTTTCGGCTTTGGCGTATTCGTTCGATGCCCTCGAAAATGCACTGCCGGCGCTGAACCCATCATGAGGTTCACGTTCATTTTAGGTTCAGCTTATTTTAGGCGTGTGTCGCTGCGGCGGCGCCGTGTATCGGCACTCGCGACAGAGAGCGAATAGCGAATAGGGAGTAGCGAATAGGGTTTGCGCTATCGGTGCGCATCGCGATACGCGTGCTATTCGCTATTCGCTATTCGCTATTCGCTATTCGCTATTCGCTATTCGCTATTCACTTACAGCTTCGTCCACGTCTGGCTGCGGCAGATCAATCCGCCAAGCACGCAGCCCTTCATCTTCAGCGAACCGCCGGAAAGTGTCCCGCTGCCGGAATAGGTCTTGTCCTTGGCTGGATCGGTGATCGAGCCGGAATAAGCGCCGCCGCCTTCGGCACTCATCTTGCCGATCCCCTTGCCCTTGTATTTGCCGGTCTTCAGCGTGATGCAGAAGCCGCCGCCGCAATCGCTGATCGCCGCGGTTTCGCCGCTCTGTGTTCGCCAATTGCCCTCTATGGGGTCCGCATAGGCGGCGCCGATTCCAAGCATCATGGCCGCGGCCGTCATCGTCATCCTGCGAAGCATAGGGTCCTCCCTTTGGTGTTCGGTTCGACGTTCGGCATCTTACGCAAACGTAAGCTAGACGAAGACGTGTCGCGCGAAAAGCCGGTGACGCTGCGGCAGCCCCGTTGAATTTGTCGACCGGCCTGGACCGCTGGGATCGACGAAAACCTGAAGCCCTGACAGCGAATTCGACACGCATCGCCGCGCACGACCCGAATTCGTGGTGAAGGAAGGGTTGAATTCGCCAGCGTAAATTTTCGGAAAATTTTCGCGATAAACCGGGCTCCCCAAGGCTTGCGATCCTTAATGAATTCCGAGGTTTACCACTTGTTTTTGTTTTGTTTGCCGCCGGTTAAGGACGCCGCTTAACGCCGGTTTCAAGCCTTCCCGGCATTCTTCGAAGCATCGGAAGAGCGAACCGGACGGGACAGCCGGGGCTCTCGGGAAAAGGGACAGGGACAAGTCAGATGGCACGGTTTGAAATCTTCGACGCGGACTTCGGAACGGCAGGCACCACGGCGCAGGCCGACATTCTTTGCGAACTCGGGCTGATGTATGCTTCGGGCCGTGATTGCGAGGTCGACATCGTCGCCGCGCACAAATGGTTCAATATCGCCGCGATCAAGGGCTCCGACCGTGCCGCGGTGCTGCGCTCCGAACTGTCGGCCGCGATGTCGAAACTGGAGATCGCCCAGGCGCTGCGCCAAGCGCGCGAATGGATGACCATGCACTGAAACGATACTAACCTTGGCGAGGGATGCGCGCTCCAACGCGCTCGCGAAAAAAAGGCCGAAGACGGCAATAGCCGCGCGGCCGGCGACAGGCAGGCAGGACGACAGAAAACGCCGTGGCGGCCCGAAAGAGGCCGGCGCGGCGTTTCGCGTTCGTCGCGACCATGGACCATGCGCCGGATGATGCTGGCCCTGCCGCGCCGGCACTGCTAAATGGCATTCGGGACTTACGAAACGATCCGCCGGCCAGCAGAGCCTGCGGCAAAGGAGGAAAATATCATGAGATTGACACGACTTCTGAGCGCGGCAGCCCTCGGCATCGTGCTGGGCACGCCGGCTTTCGCCGACGACCTCAACATTGCCGTCGCCGGCCCGATGACCGGCCAGCTCGCCACCATCGGCGATCAGTTCAAGCAGGGCGCGCAGGCGGCGGCCGACGCGATCAACGCGGCCGGCGGCGTCGGCGGACGGCAGATCAAGCTTTCGATCGAGGACGACCAGTGCGATCCCAAGCAGGCGGTTTCGGTTGCCAACCGGATCGTCGCCAACGGCATCATGTTCGTCGACGGCCATGCCTGCTCGGGTTCGAGCATTCCTGCCTCCGCCGTCTATGCCGAAGCCGGCGTGCTGATGATGAGCCCTGCCTCCTCCAATCCCGTCATGACCGACGACGCGGCGGCCAAGGGCTGGAACACCATCATGCGGCTCTACACCCGCGACGACGCGCAGGGCGCCTTCATCGGCCCGTGGATCGCCGAGAAGTACAAGGGCAAGAACGTCGTCGTCCTGCATGACAAGAGCGCCTACGGCCAGGGCGTCGCCGACGCCGTCAAGGCGACCATGAATGCCGGCGGGCTCAAGGAAGTGCTCTACGAAGGCATCAATGCCGGGGAGAAGGACTACGCCGCGCTGGTCACAAAACTCAAGGATCTCAAGGCCGACGTTGTTTATTTCGGCGGTTATCACCCCGAGGCCGGCCTGATCCTGCGCCAGTCGGCCGAGCAGAATCTGAAGTTCCAGCTGATCATGCCGGACTCGATCGCCTCGCCGGAATTCTGGCAGGTTGCCGGTCCGGCCGGCGAGGGCACTATGTTCGTGTTCCCGTCCGACCCGCAGGCCAAGCCTGAAGCCAAGGCGGCGATCGAGAAGATCAAGGCCGGCGGTTTCGTTCCGGAAGGCTTTACGCTGTTCTCCTACGCGGTGATCCAGGCGATCGCTCAAGGCGTCGAACGGGCGGGCAGCGACGATCCGGCGAAGGTTGCCGAGGCGCTGAAGAACGGCCAGCCGATCAATACGGTCATCGGCGAGGTGACCTTCGACGAGAAGGGCGACCTGAAGAACGCCAGCTACGACATCAACCAGTGGCACGACGGCAAATACGCACCGATCCAGCCGTAAGCTTTTGCAATCATTCGATTTTAGCGGCCGGGTTCATCCCGGCCGCTTTCGTTGTGGGCCGTGCTCGAAACCGCCGTGAAGTCCCGAATATTGTTTTAAAACAGCAGGTTGAACGGAACGCCACGGCGAAAAGCCGCGATGCGCTTCATTCCGGGCCGAAAAAGCGGCCTTCGGCGTTACTTTTTAGAGTCCCCGATAGGGGATCAGGAAACCCCACGCCTTTAGGCGGCTGGGATTGAGTCGCATCCTGTGTAGATTGGCTTTATGGAAGCGTACAAGCGTGGCAGCCACACAGCTTGGGACTGTAAGTATCATCTGGTGTGGGTGACGAAGTACCGCTACGCGGTGCTTGGCGGTGATGTCGGCAACCGCTGCCGAGAATTGCTACGGGAGACTGCGCGAGCGCACGAGATGGTCATTCACGCCGGGTCGATCAACCGTGACCATGTGCATATGCTGTTTTCGATCCCGCCGCGCCTGTCTGTATCGCGCGCCGTGCAGCACCTGAAAGGGCGCAGTTCGCACAAGTTGCTGAGTGAGTTCGGGATATTGCGCAAGCGCTACTGGGGTCAGCATCTGTGGGCGCGGGGCTATTGGGTGACGACGAGCGGCAACGTCACGGACGAGATGTGGATGGAGTACATTAAGAACCAGATGCCACCCGAGCCCGATGACGAGTTCAACGTGACGTGAGTGAATGCCGCGTCCGCCGACGGCGGACCGATCCGGCTTTGAGCCGTAACCCGAAGCCACCGCCTCTTAGGCGGTGGAGCATTCACGCTGGTTGCGTTGTCGGCGGGCGCTTTTGCGTTGCCTTTGCGTGAGCGCCTACGCCGTCTCGACGAAGCGCACCAGCACTGTCCCGTCGGTGACCTGCGAACCCTCGGACGCGATTTCGGCGATCTCGCCGTCATGGGTGGCGGCGATGGTATGCTCCATCTTCATGGCTTCGAGGATCAGCAGCGGCTGGCCTTTCTTGACGACGTCGCCGCGCCCGGCCCGGACGAGTTTCACCAGCCCAGGCATCGGCGCCCGCATCGACCCTGCGGCTTCAGTCTCGTCGGCGCGGTCGAGTGGATCGGGAACCGCGAAGTCGTAGCCGACCGCGCCGTTGAAGATGGTGATGTGGCCGGGCCATTTTGCCAACCTTCTCTCCCCCCTTGAGGGGGAGACGTCGGCGAAGCCGACAGAGGGGGGCGCTGCGGCAGTATGCGACTCGTCGTTACCGCGTTGCAAGGCTTGAAGACTGGCGTTGGAGCCGGCCGCAGCGACCCCTCCCCCGGCCTTCGGCCGGACCCTCCCCTCAACGGGGAGGGGGGCGGTGGCCTCGACTGAGACCTTCGCGATGCCACCCTCGACAGTGACAGCCGTCAAAATGTCCTGATCGCCAAACCGCAGCTTCATTCGCTGCGCGACCGGGTGGAAATGTGCGTAGCCGGCGAGCGCCGACCACGGGTCGTTCGAAGGCACGCGCCGGTCGAGGCCGGAGGCGGCGAGCACCGCGGCGGCGACGATCTCCGGATCGGGCGCGGGCAGGGCGGTCAAGGAATCCTGCTTGCGGCCGATGAGGCCGGTGTCGACATCGCCCGCGGCGAAGTCCGCATCCCCGGCAAGCGCGGCAAGGAAGGCGAGGTTGGTGACGGAGCCGGCGACTTCGGTCGTTTCCAGCGTGTCGACCAGCAGCGCCAGCGCCGACGCGCGGTCGGGGCCATGCGCCACCAGTTTGGCGATCATCGGGTCGTAATAGGGCGAGATCGCGTCGCCGGCGCGCACGCCGGTCTCGACGCGGACATTCCCCCCGGGCGGGGCCGCCGGGAATTTGAGGTGATGCAAGGTGCCGGTGGCCGGCAAAAAACCTTTTGCAGCATCCTCGGCGTAAAGCCGCGCCTCGAAGGCATGGCCATTCAGCCGGATTTCTTCCTGGGACTTCGGCAGTTGTTCGCCGGCGGCAACGCGGAGTTGCCATTCGACAAGGTCGACGCCGGTGACCATCTCGGTGACCGGATGCTCGACCTGCAGGCGGGTGTTCATCTCCATGAACCAGAAGCGGTCTGCTTTCAGCCCTTTGGAAGAATCGACGATGAACTCGATCGTGCCGGCGCCGGAATATCTGATCGCCTTCGCCGCCTTCACCGCCGCGTCGGTCATGGCGGCGCGCAACTCCGGCGTCATGCCGGGGGCAGGGGCCTCCTCGATCACCTTCTGGTGGCGGCGCTGGGCCGAGCAGTCGCGCTCGAAAAGATGCACGGCGTTGCCAAGATTGTCGCCGAAAACCTGCACCTCGATATGGCGCGGCTTGTCGACATATTTCTCGATCAGCACATGGTCGTCGCCGAAGGCGGACTTTGCCTCGCGCTTGGCGCCTGCCAGGGCGTCGGCGAAATCGTCTGGCCGGTCGACGCGGCGCATGCCCTTGCCGCCGCCGCCTGCCCGCGCCTTGATCAGCACGGGATAGCCGATCTCGCGTGCCTTGGTGGCGAGCAGGACCAGCGCCTGGGTGTCGCCGTGATAGCCGGGCACGACGGGAACACCGGCCTTTTCCATAAGCGCCTTGGCGGCGTCCTTCAGGCCCATGGCGCGGATCGAGGCCGCCGACGGGCCGATGAAGACGAGGCCGGCGGCGGTGACCTTATCGACGAAATCCGGGTTTTCGGAGAGGAAGCCATAGCCCGGATGGATTGCCTCCGCCCCGGTCGCAAGTGCGGCCTCGATGATCTTTTCGGCCCGCAAGTAACTTTCCGAAACGGGGGAGGGGCCGATATGCACCGCCTCGTCGGCCATGGCGACATGCAGCGCCTTCGCGTCGGCGTCGGAATAGACGGCAACGGTCTTCACGCCCATGCGCCGCGCGGTGCGCATCACGCGGCACGCGATCTCGCCGCGATTGGCGATCAGGATTTTCCGGAACATCGATCCTCCCGATGTGGACGCGCGGGGACGATCATCTTGTTTTCCGCGCCGGCCTCCCGGAGTCGATGCCCTTTCGGGGCAGGAAAGTAAACTGGCAGATTTCCTTCCGCATCGGCAACTAGGCGGTTCGATTGCCGATCCTCAGCGGGCCACGCCATTGTTGGGTTCGATCGGCATATGCCCCACTTTGCCGTTGCCGGGACCGGTTATGTCAGGTATCTATCATTTCAATAATTTTAGGATTATCAAAATATGGACGAGCGGCAGGCCCTTTTCTCCTTCAGCGCGTTGTCGCAGCAGACACGCCTGCGTATCCTGCGTCTTCTCGTGGTCGCGGGGCCGGACGGCATGGCCGCAGGCGCGATTGCCGGCAAAGTCGAGGTATCCGCCTCCAACGTCAGTTTTCATATGAAGGAGCTTGAACGCGCAGGGCTTGTCAGCGCCCGCCGGGACAGCCGCTCGATCGTCTACAATGCAGAGTACGATGCGCTCACCCGGCTGATCCGTTTCCTGATGGAAGATTGCTGCTCGGGCCGGCCGGAAATCTGTGCTCCTGCCGTCACCGCCCCTTGCTGTCGGCAGGAAAACGGGGGTTGCGTCCAATGAGCGCCGAGCGGATCACTGCGCCCAGTGCGGATATCAACACGGCGTCGCGAGCGGTTCCGCCATATATGTCTTCGGCAATACCGCCCTCCTGTCCAACCAAGGGTGACTGCAATGCCCGATAGCGTCTTCAACGTCCTGTTTCTTTGCACGGGCAATTCCGCCCGCTCGATTCTGGCAGAGTCGATCCTGCGCAAAGACGGCGCCGGACGCTTCCGATCGTTCTCGGCGGGGAGCCAGCCCAAGGGGGAGGTGAACCCGTTCGCTTTGAAGGTACTCTCGGCCATGGACTACCCGACCGATGGGTTCCGGTCGAAGTCATGGGGCGAATTTGCCGCCTCGGGGGCGCCGGTGATGGATTTCGTGTTCACTGTGTGCGACGGCGCCGCAGGCGAGGCTTGTCCCGTTTGGCCGGGGCAGCCGATCACCGCGCATTGGGGTATAGAGGATCCGGCGGCGGTCGAAGGAACCGACATTGAAAAGGAGCGTGCTTTCAGCCTCGCGGCCCGCTATATGCGAACCCGTATCGGCGCATTGCTGTCGCTCCCGCTGGCATCCATAGATCGTATGGCGCTCGGCGCGAAGCTGCGCGGCATAGGCCAGATGGAAGGTACTACAGCCGCAGTCTTCAAGGCCTGCTGATGTCGGCTTTCGATCTCCCACGCCGGCTGGTCGCGGAAGGACTAGGGACAGGCTTTCTCGTCGCAGCCGTGGTCGGTTCCGGAATCATGGCCGATCGCCTCACGGACGACATCGCGCTCGCCTTGCTCTGCAACGCGGTCGCGACCGGCGCGGCTTTGGTCGTGCTCGTCACGGTCTTCGCTCCGATCTCCGGCGCCCATTTCAACCCCGCCGTTTCATTGGTCTTCGCCATCCGGCGCGAGCTTTCGAGGCGCGATCTCGCTGCCTATGTCGCGATGCAGGTGGCTGGCGGCATTTTCGGCACGATCGCCACGCATCTGATGTTCGGCCTGCCGATCCTTGAAACGTCCGCCACCATGCGCTCGGGCGCACCGCAATGGTTTGCCGAAGCCGTCGCGACGTTCGGACTGGTTGCTGTTATCCTTGGCGGTCTCCGCTTCGACCGAACGACGGTGCCGTTGATGGTCGGACTCTACATCACCGCCGCTTACTGGTTCACGGCGTCGACATCCTTCGCCAATCCGGCGGTTACGATCGCCCGTTCGATGACGGACAGCTTTTCCGGTATCCGGCCGATCGACGCTCCGGCCTTCATCATCGCGCAGCTTGTTGGGGCCGCCGGCGCGCTGCTGCTGATGGGGTGGCTGCTGCGGGAAAAACGCGAAGAGGCGACGACATGAGCGTGACGATCTACCATAACCCGGATTGCGGCACGTCCCGCAACACGCTGGCGATGATCCGTGCGAGCGGCGAGGAGCCGGTCGTCATCGAGTACCTGAAAACACCGCCCGGCCGGGAACGCCTGAAAGAGCTGATCGCCGCCATGCGGATCACGCCGCGCGACCTGCTGCGGGAGAAGGGGACGCCCTTTGCGGACCTCGGCCTCGCCGATCCCAAATGGAGCGACGAGGAACTGATCGGCTTCATGCTGGCGCACCCCATCCTCATCAACCGGCCGGTGGTCGAGACACCAAAGGGCACGCGCCTGTGCCGGCCTTCGGAGGAAGTGCTGGGATTGCTGGACAACCCGGTTTCGACTTTCACCAAGGAGGATGGCGAGGTCGTGACTTTTCCCGAGCGTAGCGCGTGATGCCGGGGAGACGGGAGGTTGCTCCGCCGGCTGCCCGCGTTCGCTGACGGCGAAAGCAGGAAGCCGGCGGTGCGCGGCCCGTCCGCCCGGTTCGAATCGGTGGCCTCCTACCGGGCCATTGCCGTCAGCGAGAACACCGCGCCCTGCGGGTCCATGCAGGGGGCGATCCACGCGCCGCCGGGCACCTGCATCGGGTCCATGAGCACCTTGCCGCCATTGGCCTTCACCCGCTCGACCGCGCCGTCGAGGCGGTCGACGGTGAAATAGAACTGCCAGAGTGGCACCGGGACGTTATCGGGTTTGTTCATCATGCCGCCGGTCTGCTGACCGTCGACGGAGAAGAGCTGGTAGGTGCCCATCGGCCCCATGTCCATGGCCTGGTCGGCGGTCCAGCCGAACTCGGTGGTGTAGAAGTCGAGCGCGGCCTTCCAGTCGGTCGTGTAGAGTTCGCGCCAGCCGATGGCGCCAGGCGTGCTTGCGGGCATTGGCTCCTGGTCGGGGCCTTGCGGCGTCATCAGCATGAAGGTGGCACCCTGAGGATCGGCGACCACGGAGAAGCGACCGATCTCGGGAATGTCGGCGGGCTCGCGATAGACTTTTCCACCCGCCCCAAGCACGCTGGCGGTCGCGGCGTCGGTGTCCTTGGTATGGATGTAGCCGAGCCACATGGGCGGCGTGCCCATCGCCCTGGCCTCGTCCGGGATCGCCATGACGCCGCCGACGCCGGTCTCGCCGACCTTCATGATGATGTAGGGCATTTGCGGATCGCCCCAGTTCTCGGAATTCCAGCCGATGACGGCCTTGTAGAAAGTCACCGCCGCGGCGACATCGGTGGTCATCAGTTCGTACCAGAAGAATCTGCTTGCGGGCATGGCTTGCTCCTTCCCCGGATAGTTTTGGCACGGCCGTGTGGCCGCAGACGCGGAGAATGCGCCGGGGACGTGACAGAGGAAAGGCGGAGCGGCTTGAATCCGCAAGGCTCCTGACAGCAGGCGACGGCCCGAAATCGGTTTGCGTGGACGTCGACACTGCGTCAGGTCGGCGTTCCAAGGCGAACCGCAGGGGACAGTTTACTTTTTTCGGCCCGCGCAAGCCCCGAAGCGGCAGCACCCTTCTGCCGAAAGAAAGTAAACTGTCCCCGGCGCTTGCACCGGTCCGGCCGCGAATGCCGCGAACCAATTTCGGGTTCAGGGCGGCCGGGATAAAACTCCCCCGGCACTTGCACCCAATGAAAAAAAACGCCGCCCGCGTGAGCGGACGGCGCTTGTCGGCGGATAGGCCCTGGCGTCAATCGTCCTTGGCCAGCCGGTGCGACAGTGTCTCGGAGAGCGTTTCCGAGAGCGATTTTGCGGGCGCAGGCGGAGAGGCGGCGGAGACGATGTCCTTCAGCGAGCCGCCGGCGCCGGCGATGCCGGCGGACGCCAGCAGGGCGTCGACCAGCGGCTTGTTGCCGGTGAAGCGCAGCAACTGGTCGGCGAGGTCGCTCGGGCCGGACGAACGGCCTTCGCCGTCGCCGCCGGAACGGCCGGCGGAGAAGCCCGCCGTGTCGAAGACGCGGATGCTCTCGATGCGACCGGCAGGCTCCATCAGCGCCTTGAAGGCTTCCGGCAACATGCGGATGCGCGCCTGCGTCAGCTCGAACTCGATGAGCCGCTCCGACAGCATGTTGTTGGCCTCGTTGCGGGCGCGGATGGTGGCCGCCTGCGCCTCGCCCTCGACCTGGATGCCCTCGGCGCGCACCTTCATGGCTTCCGCCTGGGCGCGCGCCTCGACCAGCACGGCTTCGGCCCGGTCCTCGGCGGCGGAGCGCTCGGCGGTGGCGCCGACCGTGATGGTGACGGCCTCCGATTCCGCCTGCTCCTGCGCCTGCAGCACCGCGATCTGCCGGCTGCGCTCGGCGATCTCGCGTTCGCGCGCCGTCTGCACCTTTTCCTCGGCTGCGACGGTGAGCGCCTGGGCCTCGCGCGCCTTGGCCTCGGCCCGCGACGTCTCCTCGCTCTTCAAGGCGATGGCGACCGCCTTGTCCTGGCGGCTGAGCTCGACGTCGCGCTCGGAGTTGATGCGCGCCTCCTCCTTCGCCTTGTTGGCGGCGGCGGCGCGCTCGGCGATGGAGCGCTCGCGGTCGATCTGGGCGCTCTGCTCGGCGAGTTTTGCATCCTCCTCGGCCTTGGCCTTTTCCGAGCGGGTGACCGCCTCCTTGTTGGCGACGTCGCGCTGCTGGTCGAGGCGAGCCTCCTCCTCCTGGCGCTTCAACGCGAATTTCTGGCGGGCGGCGGTGAGATCCTGCTCGGCGATGGCGACTTCGGTCTGCCGGGTGATGTCGTTGCGCTCCTTGCGGCGCTGCTCGGTGATGGTGGTGAGTTTGGCCAGGCCGACCGCGTCGAAGGCGTTGGTCTCGTTGAAGAACTCCTTCGGCGTCTGGTCGAGGCCGGTGAGGCTCACCGATTCCAGCTCGAGGCCGTTAGAGCGCAGGTCGGTCTCGACCGCCTCCTGCACGGCTTTCACGAAGTCGGAGCGGCTCTCATGCAGTTGGTCGAGCGTGTTGCGGGCCGCCACGGAGCGCAGCGCGTCGACCAGCTTGGCCTCGACGAGGTCCTGGATGGCCTTCGGATCGTTGACCCGGTCGCCCAGCGTCTGCGCCGCCAGCCCGATGCCGTCGTCGGTGATGTCGACGCGCACGTAGAACTCGGCGCGGATGTCGACGCGCATGCGGTCGGCGGTGATGAAGGCGTCCTCGCGGCGGCGGTCGACGACCAGCTTGACCGTGTTGAGTTTGACCCGCGCCAGGGCGTGTACGATCGGCAGGATGACCGCGCCGCCGTCCTTCACCACTTTTCGCCCGCCGACGCCGGTACGCACGAAGGCTTCGTCGCGCTCGGCGCGGTGGTAGAGCCTGCCGAAGGTGAAGCCGATGGCCGCGAACACGACCACCACGATGCCCGCCCAGGTCAGAAACTGGATGATACCGTCCACAGTGTCACTCCTTCTTCCTTGCCCAAGATTTTTTGGTCCGAGACGTGCTTGAAATGCAGGGGCCGTTGCCAGTCGCCCCGCGCATTCCGGGCTTGACCGTTCAGCTCTCGGCGCCGAACGGCATAACCAGGAAGACCCGGCCCGGGGCGTCGCCGCCCGAGACCACCACGACTTCCGCGCCTTTCTCGATGACGGTGCCGGCGTCCGCCGGCCGCGCCCGGATGGTGTGCAGGTCGCCATGGGTATCGCGCACCCGGACATTTCCGGGATGCCCGTCGTCGAGCGGGCCGAGTGTGACCACGCCCGTGCGGCCGACAAGGTCGCCGCGGCTGACCGCGTAGCTCTCGTCCTGCGGGATGAGCCGCGCAATGCCGTTGCCGAGCACCTTGGTGACGCCGATGGCGGCGGGCGCGGCGGCGAATGCGTAGGCCCAGTCCGGGATAAGCGGCAGCGTGTCGGACAGCAGGATGCCGACCGCCCCGAAGGTGACGAGCAGCAGCATGCCGATGATGGAGATCGGCACGCGGCCCAGATTGAGCCAGTCGAAGAGTTCGCCGATGCTGGTGCCGTCGAGGAGATCGGCGATCGAATCCCCGAACGACAGGCTGCCCGCGAAAAACACGACGATCTGGAACACGCCCAGCAGCAGCCCCGCCAGCAGCGGGTAGAAGTACAGAGCAGGCGCGTCGGCGAAACCCTGCAGCATCGGCTACTCCTTTCGCTTGATCTCTTCGCGCAGCGCCGCCAGCCGGTCGTCGATGCGCCGTTTGCGGCCGAAGGCCTCGAGCTCGGCCAGGTCCTCGTCGCGCGGCCGGCCGGCGGGAAGGTCGGTGAGCCGCTCGACGGCGCCGAGCGCGGCTGCGATCTTGTCTTCCGGCGAGGGGCGGTGGCTGGCGGCTGGCGCCGCGCCAGGGCCGCGCTCGTTGGCGCGCCGGGCGATTTTCACCCGCTCCGCCGCCTCGCGCCGCGCCGCATTGGCGGCGTTCAGCGCCGAGCGCGAGTCGGAGATGCGTAGTTCGACATCGGCGATCAGCCGGTCGATGGACTCGACTTGCGCGTCGATGTCGTCCTGGCGGCCGATGCCGGCACGCGCCAGATCCTCGCGGCCCTCGCCGATGGCGAGGCGGATGTTGGCGTCGAGCCCGTCGCGCTCCTCGATCAGCGCGGCTTTCTGCATGGCATAACGCTTCTGCTCGGCGACGGACGACGCCAGGCCGGATTTCAACTCGTCCAGCGCCTTGTCGATGTCGCGGATCGCCTGTTCGGCGACGGCCTCGGGCGCCTTGCGTTCTAGGCCGTCGATGACGGTGGCGACGAGCCCCGCCGCGAGGCGGGAGACACGGCCGGGGATGCTTTCGGTCTGCATGGCTTCGATCTCCTTGGTTTGCATTTCTCGGGAAAGCGGAACGGACAGCGCGTAGGAGCCGTGGGCGCGGACCAGATGCGACAGCGCACCTTTTTCAAGGGCGTCGGCGTAGCCGGTCATCAGGAACGGCACGACGACGCGCCCGTCCAGCGTTGCCAGCGACACCTTGTCGACGCCCTTGAACGACATCAGCTTCTCGTCGAGCGGCATGCGGTCCTGCGACCACGTGCCCCCCGCATATTCGCGGATGCCGTTGGTGACGAGGCGCGACGGCAGGCCGGTCTCGCCCCGGATCCGTTCATAGGCCAGGCGCTGCAACTCGAACGTGTCCTTCGGATGCGCCGGGTTGGTCTCGTCCAGGATGGCGCGCATCAAGGCATAGGCGCGGAACGTCCGGTCGATCTCGCGGCTCGCGTCTGCGTCGGGCATCAAATCGTAGTTTGCTGTCTTCATCCATAAGCTCCTGTCAATCACATAATAGGTGATTTAGGCGCCTTCAAGGCCAAATCACCCATAAAGTGATTTGTGCAGTGCGATAATTTCGAAAGACAGAGATCGGCCAGCGTTCCGGACTATTGCGGGCGTCTGGCGGATGGAAAGGGCCGCTTGGCGGCGGGCAAAACGGCATCGGCGGCGGTCCGGGATCAGGCTCGCATCGTCGCTCTTGTGTAACGGCGGGGGTGCTTTACGCAGGCGGCGATACCATATGTATAGGGTGGGTCGACCTGTCGGCCTTTGGCCGGCGCAACGCCTTCGTAGATTTCAGGAGCAGGGATTGGATCTCGAACACACCCTCCGGTCCATCGTCGCCATTCAGTCCTCGATCCCCGAGGACGGCTTCACCGCCAGCGTGCTGGGCACGCAGCGCTCCGGCAGCGGCGTGGTCATCCGCGAGGACGGGCTGGTGCTGACCATCGGCTATCTCATAACCGAGGCGACCGGCGTCTGGCTGACCAATGCCGACGGGCGCATCGTGCCTGCGCATGCTCTGGCCTACGACCAGGAGACCGGATTCGGGCTGGTGCAGGCGCTGGGCGCGCTCGACCTGCCGGCGCTGGACCTCGGCAATGCGGAAACGGCCAAGGTCGGCGACCCCGTCGTGCTGGCCGGCGGCGGTGGCGGCAAGTTCGTGCGCGCCAACATCGTCAGCAAGCACGAATTCGCCGGCTATTGGGAATATCTGGTCGACGAGGCGATCTTCACCGCCCCGGCGCATCCGCTGTGGGGCGGCGCCGGGCTGATCGACGCCGACGGAAAGCTGCTCGGCGTCGGTTCGCTGCTGCTGCAGATGGCCGACGGGCGAACGGTGCAGGACATCAATATGGTCGTGCCGATCAACCTGTTGCCGCCGGTACTCGACGACCTGCTCAACTACGGGCAGATCAACAAGCCGCCGCGGCCCTGGCTCGGCATCTACTCCAACGAGCGCGATGACAAGGTGGTGGTTGTCGACGTCGACGGGCGCGGGCCGGCGGCGGCTGCCGGGCTACGCCAGGGCGACATCATCTCCGACGTGCGTGACCTCGAGGTCGAGGGCCTTGCGGACTTCTACCGCAAGGTGTGGAGCAGCGGCCCGGCCGGCACCGAGATTCCGCTGCGCGTGGTGCGCGGCAAGCGCGACATGTGGCTGCGTGTCAAATCCGCGAACCGCAGCAGCTTTTTGCGCAAGCCGAGGCTGCAATAGCGGGAGATCCCGGACAGGACCGCCCGTCCTACTTCGAGGCGGCGACCTTGCAGGTTCCGATGACGGTGGCCTTGTATTTCTTGCGGCCGGCCTCGCAGCTGGCGACGGCGGCCTTCTCTGCCGCTGCTTGAGACGGCAGATTCAAGCGCGCGCCGCAGACGACGCTGTAGGTGCCGGGTCCGTTGACGGTCGATGCGTAGGCCGAATGGCCGGGCGCGGCAATATAGGCCTTGTACATTCTCTGGCAGCCGCCTTCCGACCATTGCGGAAAAAAGACGGTGGATCGTTTGTTGCCGACCTTTCCGGCCAGCGATTCCGCCGCCCCGGCGGGGTTGGCGGCGAGCAGCGCGGCCGCAAGCACCAAGAGTGTCGTTTTCCGTGACGGTAGCATCATCGAGGCCCTGACGGTGTTGCAGAATGCAGGTGGCGGCTCGCCGCGGCCGGTTTCGGCCGATCGCCGGCATGGACGCGCGGAGAAGCGCTGGCCCCGTCCGGAATGGCGTTCAACTCATTTCGAAACGTAGATTTCGCAGCCGCCGGCGACCTTGAGCTTGTATTTCGTGCCGACCGACCTGCAGTCGGCCAGAGCGCGCTTTTCGGCGTCCTTCTGCGACGGCGCATTGAAGGCCCGCCCGCAGAAGAATGCTTCCGCCGTATAGCTCAAGGGTGTCTGCGCATAGGCCGAGTGGCCGGACGCAGCGATGTAGTCCTTGTAGAGTTTCTGGCAGGGCCCCTTCATCCCAGGCGGAAACTGTACCGCATAACGTTTCGTTCCAAGCGTTCCTGCAAGCGACTCCGCCGAAAGGGCAGGGCCGGCGACGAGAACTGAGACTGCGATAAGGGACAGGGTCGTTTTAAAGATGGATGTCTTCTGCATGGTCACGCTATTGTATGGAATTGTAGTCCTCGAATAGCGGTGCTTTTTCAACTTTGCTAGTCTCACCAGGAAAAATATGCGCTGTAGAGGACTGGCCCTATACTGAATAGCCGCGTGTCCCTCCGGTCTGCCGGAGTTCGCGTCTTGACGGCGCACTGTGAGGACGAGCGCGCCGCCCGATCCTGTGGCATTCTTGCCAGGCCGAGGCGGAAAGGCGCCAGCCAGCCCAGACATCCGCGGAACGATACTAGGCCCGCTGCTCCGGGGGCGGGGCGCTGCAAGCCACTGCGATGCATGATGATCTTTGCTGATCGGCCGGTGTGGCCGCGTCGTTTGTAGCCTCAGGCCGCCAAAGGCGAGGTCGCTCAAATCACCGCCGTTGGGCGGACCGCAGTCGCTTCCGGCACGCTCCGGTTGCCTTTCCAGGGATCGATTTCAATCCTTTGTGCATTCATGCCTCGTTCACCAAGCCGCCTGTACGAGTGGCTCACGACCAACGAGGAATCAGTTCATGGCACTTATCAAAGGCACCAACGGCAGCGAAACCATCCCCGGCACGACCGCCAGCGACGACATCTACGGCTACGGCGGCAACGACAAGATCTACGGCTATGAAGGCCACGACTTCATCTCCGGCGGGGCGGGCAACGACACGCTGTATGGCGGTTCCGGCGACGACGACCTGTTCGGCGACAGTGGCATCAACACGCTCTATGGCGGCTCCGGCAACGACTGGTTCCGCACCAGCGCGCGCTCGACCGGGCTGAGCGACGACTACATCGCCGACTTCGAACTGGGTGCCGACCGGATCGACATGCGCGCCTGGGGTGTCTCCGATTTCACGCAGGTCCAGGCCCTGCTCGCCAACACAGCCGACGGCGGCTCGATCCTCAACGCCTATCTGGGCGGCACCAGCCATGTCATCGAGATCGCCGACGTCACCCGCAGCGAATTCATCTCCAGCGATTTCGTGGTCGACACCTCCACGGCCGCGCGCAATCTCAGCGGCTCGAACTCGCATGACGTGCTGTTCGGCGGCCGCGGCCACGACATCATCGACGGCAACGGCGGCAACGACAAGCTGCTGGGCGGGCTCGGCGACGACGACATCTACGGCGAAAGCGGCAACGACCAGATCTGGGGCGGGCTCGGCAGCGACCTGATGTCGGGCGGCTCGGGCAACGACCTCTTCCGCTTTGCCAGCGTCGCGGAAATGACCAGCGCCTCGGGCCGCGACGTGATCACCGACTTCGAGGTCAATGACGGGTTTGGTTATGACGACCGGATCGATTTCTCGGCGGTGGACGCCGACGCCACGCGCGCCGGCAACCAGGCCTTCGTGTTCATCGGCAGGGACGCCTTCATTTCCAACAGCCCCGGCGAGTTGCGTTATGTCTACAACTCGGCCGGCGACACGATCATAGCCGGCAACACCGACAACGACGCCTCCGCCGAGTTCCAGATCGTGCTGGTCGGACGCCACGTGCTGGACGCCAACGACTTTATCGTCTGAGGCTTGGCGACTTGGGCGCGGCGGGCCATCGGGTGAGGCTGCCTGACGGTCAGGGGGCATTCGCCTTGACCGTCCGCGCCGCCCCTCACTGTCCTGCCGGACATCTCTCCCCGTGAAGAACGGGGAGAGAGAGGAAATTTCGCCATTTTCGCCAATCTCCAACGTCAACGATCGGCGAAATCCAAGCGGCCAGCGTCTCTCTCCCCGTGTACGGGGAGAGATGTCCGGCAGGGCAGTGAGGGGCACGCCAGCGGTCAACGCCGGTATGAGAACCGGCGGCGGCATGCAGCCAAGCGCGGCCGAACAGCCGCCGCTTCAACCCCTCAGCATGTAAAGCTGCCCCTTGCCGCCGCGACGGTCCACTTCGCGGATGATTTCGCGGACCGCCAGGTCGGACGCATTGCCGGCCTCGTTCCTGAGCGGCTCGCGGTTGCCGTGCGGGCGGGGGCCGATGCAGCCGGTGACCCAGCCGACATTCGGCGCCTCGTGGATGAGGATCGCCTGCTGCTTCAGCGTCGAGCCGCCGAGCACGCGCAGGCAGATACCGTCATGGCCGGTGCGCAGTTCCTTGACCGCGTCGTTGTTGCGCTCGACGCGCAGGCCGTAGGGCTTGTCGCGCCGCATCAGCCGCACGAAGCCCATGTCCCATTCATCCACGCGCCCGTCGTCGGTGCGATAGCGCTCGATCGTGGTGAAGAGTTTTGTCGACAAGACCTCGCCGAACATCGCCGCATGGACTTTTCGGCTGTTGATGGTGAACTCGACCCGTGCGCCGCCGCACAGCATGTCGGCCGGCACCGGCTGGTCGAACTGGGCGCAATGGATCGGGCCGCCGATGACCATCATCATCGTGCCCCACAGGCCGCTGTAGCGCTTCCTATTGGCGGGCTGGGTAATGGCGCGGCCTGGCGTTCGGTAAAGGACCTTGCGCTCGTCGTCGCTGAGATTATCGACCTCGTCAAGAATCGCGCCGTCGCCGCCGTGTTCGTAGATGAACTCGTCCTTCGGCCAGCGCGTGTGGATCAGCGTCACGAATTCCATGGACCGCTCCGGATCAGCCGTTTCCCAGGGCCTGGCCCTTGGCTGAATGCGCCGGCCAAACCCTTGTCAGCGAGCCTGGAACGCCCGCGGCGGGCTGTTCCATCCCTTTCCGTGTCCTGTCAGGTCGCACAGAAAAGTTTAAGCTTGCAACATGAAATGTGGAAGTAGCCCAGGTGCGTTTCCGGATTGTGTCGGCTCACATGCGGAACAGGCCGAACTTTGTATCCGCGACCGGGGCATTCAGCGCTGCCGACAGGCTGAGCGCCAGCACTTCGCGCGACCTTGCCGGATCGATGATGCCGTCGTCCCAGAGCCGTGCCGAGGAATAGAGCGGGTGGCCTTCGCGCTCGTATTTTTCGAGGATCGGCGCGCGGAACTTCTGTTCCTCTGCAGCGCTCCAGTCTTCGCCCTTGCGCTCGAAACCCTCGCGCTTGACCAGCGCCAGCACGGTCGCCGCCTGTTCGCCGCCCATCACAGAGATGCGGGCGTTGGGCCACATCCACAGGAAGCGGGGCGAATAGGCGCGGCCGCACATGCCGTAATTGCCGGCGCCGAACGAGCCGCCGATGATCATCGTCACTTTTGGAACCTGCGCGGTGGCCACGGCGGTCACCAGCTTTGCGCCGTCCTTGGCGATGCCGCCGGCCTCGTATTTGCGCCCGACCATGAAGCCCGTGATGTTCTGCAAGAAAACCAGCGGAATCTTTCGCTGGCAGCAGAGCTCGATGAAGTGCGCGCCCTTCAGCGCGCTTTCCGAAAACAGCACGCCGTTGTTGGCGAGGATGCCGACCGGCATGCCAAAGATGTGGGCGAAGCCGGTGACCAGCGTCGTGCCGTAGTTCTGCTTGAACTCGTCGAGTTCGGAGCCGTCGACGATGCGGGCGATCACCTCGCGCACGTCATAGGGTTTTCGTGTGTCCTCGGGGACGATGCCGTAGAGTTCGCGCGGATCATGCAGTGGCGGGGCGGGATCGCGTAAGTTGAGGCTTACGGTCTTCGAGCGGTTGAGGTTCTTGACGATGCGCCGGGCGATCGCCAGCGCGTGCTCGTCGTCCAGCGCCAGATGGTCGGCGACGCCGGAGAGTTTTGCATGCACCTCGGCACCGCCAAGGTCTTCGGCTGAAACATCCTCGCCGGTGGCCGCCTTCACCAGCGGCGGGCCGCCCAAAAAGATAGTGCCCTGGTTCCTGACGATGATCGACTCGTCCGACATGGCCGGCACATAGGCGCCGCCCGCTGTACACGAACCCATGACGCAGGCGATCTGCGGAATGCCGGCGGCCGACATGTTGGCCTGGTTGAAGAAGATGCGCCCGAAATGTTCGCGGTCGGGAAACACCTCGTCCTGGTTGGGCAGGTTGGCGCCGCCGCTGTCGACCAGATAGATGCAGGGCAGATTGTTTTCCCGCGCAATCTCCTGGGCGCGCAGGTGTTTTTTCACCGTGAGCGGATAATAGGTGCCGCCCTTCACGGTGGCGTCATTGACCACCACCATCACCTCGCGCCCCTCGACACGGCCGATGCCGGCGATCATGCCAGCGGCGGCGATGGCGTCGTCATACATGTCGTGAGCGGCGAACTGGCCGATCTCCAGGAAGGGCGATCCGGGATCGAGCAATTGCGCCAACCGCTCGCGCGGCAGCAGTTTTCCACGGCTGACGTGACGCTTGCGCGCTTCCTCCGAGCCGCCGCGCTGAACGGTCTCCGCCTTGGCGGCGATATCCGCGACCAGTGTTTTCATACGCTCGGCATTGGCGCGAAAAGCGTCGGAGGCGGGGGAAATCTGGGATTTCAGGACGGGCATGCGGCGGCTTCCTTAAAGGGGGCTGATCTATTTGGTTGCTCGCATCTCGCCGAACAGGCGAGGTTATCAGTGCCGAGTAAGGATGGAAGAGTATCGATCCTGCAGGCCTTGCATCAGGGTCTAAGATGAACCGTGCCGCCCTCCATGACGGCCGACGTCAGCTTTGCTTTTGGGTTAATATGTCTCAATTCGATGCCCAGAGATGAAACAATGTCGGGAGGAGTTCGCCAACCGCAAATTACGCCGGTTAGATGAAGGGGATTTACGTTCCGTAGGTAAAGGTTTCCGCCTGACGGTCGGTGGCAGTCGCTCAACGCAGTCACGATTCGCCACTCTCGTTCATACGACCAGTCCGAAAGTTTGGTGAAGAACAGGCGATCTTGAGTGGAAGGATCAAACGTCATTCCAGGAAAACGGTCTGCATATACAACTGATTTTGGGATGTTCAAAATTCCTGTCCGATCCCCGTTGAAAGTTTTTTCTAGATTGTTGAGGATTAATACAACTCCTTTAGCCAAATCTGCATAGTGCGCCCACATCGGTAAGGAGTCATATCTTTGTGTAAGGGAAAGAATTCCAACTCTTGATTTAATATTTTTGATAGTCTCAAATAGTTTTATTTCCATATATTCAAAATTATCATATACAATGGATTTCAAAACATAGTTTGCGTTTTCAATTGTTGTTGGCGCAGATATGGTTTTTTGTTCTGGTGATAACAGATCTAGAAGTGCCTCTTGGCGCTGTAGCCAGCCAAACTGTTCTCCTGTCATTCCGTTTTTTCGAATCGCGTCGAGAGATTCTCGCACTGACAAGCGATCCATCACCGGTGTCAATTCAGAGGGGTCATTGAGCTCTTCTATGGGAGTGAACTTCAAAGAGCCGGCCGCTATTTTTTTTACGGCCTCGGCTGAATCAACAAATTTGTATAATTGCATTGAATCTCCCCGCCTCCCGATAATACTTTATCGCATTATGCCTTTAGTAAAGTTGCGTTTGCAATCAGCTTTATTCCGCCATCATCTCCCGTCCGATCAGCCAGCGCCGGATCTCGCTCGTCCCCGCGCCGATCTCATAAAGCTTTGCATCGCGCAGCAGGCGGCCGGCGGGGAATTCGTTCATGTAGCCGTTGCCGCCGAGCAACTGGATGGCGTCGAGGGCCATGCGGGTGGCGTGTTCGGAAGCGTACAAGATGCAGCCGGCGGCGTCCTTGCGGGTGGTCTCCTTGCGGTCGCAGGCGCTGGCCACCGCATAGACGTAAGCGCGGCAGGCGTTCATCGTCGCATACATGTCGGCGAGCTTGCCCTGCACAAGTTGGAAATCGCCGACCGCCTGGCCGAACTGCCGGCGGTCGCGGACATAGGGCATGACCACGTCGAGGCAGGCGGCCATGATGCCGAGCGGTCCGCCGGCGAGCACGACGCGCTCATAGTCGAGACCGGACATCAACACCTCGACGCCACGGCCATGCTGGTGGACGACGTTCTCGAACGGTACGTCGACGTCCTGAAAGACAAGCTCGCCGGTGTTGGAGCCGCGCATGCCGAGCTTGTCGAGTTTCTGCGCGACCGAAAACCCCTTCATGCCGCGCTCAATGATGAAGGCGGTGATGCCGCGCGAGCCCATGGTCGGCTCGGTCTTGGCATAGACCAGCAACGTGCCGGCGTCCGGCCCGTTGGTAATCCACATCTTGTTGCCGTTGAGCACGTAGCGGTCGTTGTGCTTGTCGGCGCGCAGCTTCATCGACACGACGTCGGAACCGGCGCCGGTCTCCGACATGGCGAGCGCACCAACCGTGGTGCCGGCGCAGAGCCCCGGCAGGTACTTTGCTTTCTGCTCCGGCGTGCCCCAGCGGTTCAACTGGTTGATGCAAAGGTTGGAATGCGCGCCGTAGGACAAGCCGACCGAGGCCGATGCGCGCGAGATTTCCTCCATGGCGACGACATGCGCGACGTAACTCATGCCGGAGCCGCCGTAGTCGGGATCGGCAGTGACGCCGAGCAGGCCGAGGCCGCCGAGTTCGGGCCACAGATGCATCGGAAACTCGTTGCTGCGGTCGATCTCGCCGGCGAGCGGCGCTATTCTGTCCTGCGCGAAGCGGCGCACGAGGTCGCGCAGCGCGTCGACGTCCTCACCCAGCGCGAAGTTCAGCACGTTGTCGTACATGATAATCCTCCCGGATATCCTTGGCGCCGACGAGGCGCATCGTCATGATAAGATAGTTTCTCGTGACCTCCTCGACAGAAAGACGCTCGTCCGGCCGGAACCAGACGATGACACCGGTGACCATCTGGATGATCGCCATCGCCGTCAGCGCCACGTCGTCGATCTGGAAGCTGCCGTTATCCACGCCGTCGCGCAGGATGCGGCGCAGGTCTTTTTCGTAGGCGGCCCGAAGCCGCAGGATCTGCGTCAGGTTATCGCGTGAAAGACTGCGGAGTTCCATGTTGGAGACGTGGGTGGAGTGGCGGCGTGCAACGTGGAAACCGATATGGTTGGCGACGAAGGCGGACAGTTCTTCCGGCGCGGCGCCGTCGTCGGGACGGGCGGCTTCCCAACTGGCGATCAGTCCGTCCATGTGCTCGCGCATCAAGGTGAACAGCAGGTCTTCCTTGGTCGGAAAATAGCGGTAGAGCGCCGCTGCCTGCACCCCGACTTCCGCTGCAAGCTGGCGCATCGAGACGGCTTCGTAGCCGTAGCGCGCGATCAGCGTCGCTGCCGCTTCGCGGATAGAGGCGAGGGTTTTCTCGCCGTCCGAGCCGACCGTTCGTGCCAAGGTATCCTCCAATAGGTCGATAATAAAACAAACGTTCAATTCATTCAAGATGCCTGTGGGGCGGAGAGGATGCCGAGCCTCGCTGCAACATTTCGTGAGGCGGTCGTTTGCCGTTGTCCGGGTCGCCGCCGTTTACGAATTCTGGAGGTTCGCGTTGCAGTCTGACTGCAAGATAACGACAAGTGTCGTGCGCCATCGCGGCTGGGCGTCGCGCGTCGGCCTTGAGAAGCGGAGCGACTTCATGGCGGAGCTTGAGACGGGGCGTCTTGATCGCAGCGGGGTCCAGGACCGCTCGGCGGGCCGGGTGGCGCGTGCGATGCGGCTGCTGCGCGAGCGCGGGCCGCTGGAACCTTTCCGGCTGGTGCGCCGCCACGGCCTTGCCGACAGCGCCGGCTTCGTCGCCCGCAACGTCCGGCATCTGGTTGCCGACCGGATGGCGCGCAAATGGGACCGTGACCACAATGTCGATACGGCGGGCTCGATTCAGCTTGCCGGGCTGAGCATCGTCGGCCCGCATCGCGATCAGGGCAACGAGTGCCTGTGCACCTCGCCGAAGACGTTCGACTTCATCATGCGCAGCCTGCCGAAGGATCTTGGCGGCCACACTTTCATCGATATCGGCGCCGGCAAGTCGCGCACCCTGCTGCTGGCCTCGCGTTATCCGTTCGCCAGGGTTGTCGGCGTGGAGTTCGCGCACGAACTGGTCGGCATCGCCCGGCGCAACATCAAAAGTTTTCGGGATGCGGCGCAGAAATGCCGCGACCTCGAAATAGTCGAGGCCGATGCGGCCACCTACGACTTCCCGCCGACTCCGCTGGTCGTCTATTTCTACAACCCGTTCTCGAAACAGGTCTTCGACATCGTCATTGCCAACCTCGTCGCGTCGCTGCGCGCGCAGGACCGGCCGTGCCATCTGGTCTATGGCAGTTCGAGCCATGCGGCGATCGACTGGGCGAAACCGGCGATCCTTGCCAGCGGGGCTTTCGAACAACTGTCGACCCCGCCGATGCCGGGGTTTCTCGATGCGGTGCGCAAGATCGACTACGCCGTGTTCCGGTACCGGGGAACAGGCGCACGCCGCTAGACCGGTGCCATGCGGGCGTGCGGCCGGCGGGCTACATCAGCTTGAACGGAATGCCCGAGATCAGCGCCCGCACGTAGCGGCGCTTCTGATAGAGGCCGTTGAGCGAGACGCGGTGCAATGCCGTCGGCCGATCGGCATCTGACGGGGTCAGCACGCCGGGCTGGGTGGTCACCGCGACCGAGAAGCCGGCATCGGCAGCAGCCTTGATCTCACGGTCGCCGACCGCGGACGCAAAGCCGTAGGGGTAGGCGAACGATTTCGGCCTGTAGCCGACAAAGCGCTCCACGGCCGCTATCGAGCCTGCGATCTCGGTATGCAGCCGCGCCTCGGGCACGCGCTTGAGATTGACATGCGTCAGCGTGTGGCCGCCGAAGCGGACGAGCGGATCGGCCGCGAGCGTGCGCAGTTCGCCGGCGTCCATGACCAGATCGCCGGTGATGCCGAGCGGATCGATCCCGTGCTCGGAGGCGATACGGTCGATCTGGTCGACCACTGCATCTTCGCCGGCGGACTGTATCAACTGGGCGATGCGCGCGAAGGCGGACGATTTTTGGACGGCGGTCGCCAGTGGCAGATCCTGTGGCCCGTCGCCGAAGTCGAAGCGAAGGGACGGCGCCTTGCGCAGCAGCGCCTCCGCGACCTCCCACCACAGCGAGCGCGTGCGTTCGACAAAACCCTCCGTGAGGAAAATGGTGAAGGGCACCTTGTGCTTGCGGAACACCGGCGCGGCGTATTCGGGGTTGTTGCGGTAGCCGTCGTCGAGCGTGAAGGCGGCGAAGCGGCGTTTGTCTTCGGGCTCGGCCAGCAGGCGCGGAAGGTCTTCCAGCGCGACGGGCGTCAGCCCGCTTTCGATCGAGACCAGGATCGCCTGTTCGAGGAATTCCGGCGTGACCGAGAGCAGGGCATTCGGCGAAAAGGCTTCGGTGCGCTGCGGCCTGACATGGTGCAGCGTGAAGACGACGCCGCGCCCGGCGGCTTGCGGCCACAGCCGGCCGGCGCCGGGGAGGGCGAATACCTCCAGCCCGGCGCGGATGATCGTGTGTTTGAGGGCGCTTTTCATGGGACGGGCGTCAGCGTTCCGGCATGTCCCGGCCGGCCTGGCGGCGGCCGGTCCTGGGCTTGAGGCGCAGCACGCGCCGCGTCAGCACCCGCCACGCCGTCACCGGGATGTCGAGCAGTCCCGGCAGCGGATCGTCGGCGGCGAAGGTCGCCCAGGCGCGCACACAGCCGAAGGAGCGCAGATACGCGCCGATGCCGAGTTTTCCGCGCGCGATGAGCACGGTGGCTGAAACCATGTCGCGCACCAGATACATCCATGACGTGCCGATGCGCGGCGGCCCGGAAGAGGCGGGAGCGCGGCCGTTGGCGATGTCCCAGATCATCGCGCCGAGGTCGAGGCCGGCGGCGGAGGCGAGGCCGAACCACGACCAGGGCCGCGGATTGATGTCGAGCAGCCGCAAGGCGTCGTCGCGCTGATCACACTTGAACTCGATCTCGACCAGACCCTCGTGGCGGATCGAAGCGAGCAGCTTGCGGGCGGCCTCGACGGCGCGGGGCTGGTCGACGACATCGACGAAGGTGCTGGTGTAGCCGAAATCCACCGGATACTGCCGGGCGCGGCGGGCCGTGAACTCGGCCACCGGCCTCCCGTCGTGCCACAGCGCCGCGTAGGAGAACTGGCCTTCGCCGCCACCCGGGATGAGTTCCTGCACGACGACGTTCTCCAGGCCGATTTCGGCGGCGGCCCGCTCGAACACCGGGTCGAAGGCGGCGCGGTCATCTGCGCGGATCACCTTGGCGCGCGCCAGTTCGCTGTTGCCGCCGCCCATGTTGGGTTTCAGCACCACCGGGAAGCGGATGGCAGTGCGCGAGGCTTCTTCGGTCGACGCGAAGCGGTAGGTGGGCGGGATGTCGACGTCGAGTTCGGTGGCGCGGCGGTAGAGAAGCGGCTTTTCGCAGACGAATTTGAGCTGGTCCCAGGCCGGCAGCATGACCTTGTAGGCCGGCGACAGCGCCTCGATCGATTGAGAGACGAGCCGTACCTCGCCATCGCCGCCGGGAATGAGCAACGCTCCCGCCAGCCCGTGCCCTTCTGCGAGGTCGAGCAGGAAGGAGATCGCGTTCGGGTCGTCGGGGCCGGGCCAGTCGAATTTGTGGCGGATGCGCCGCGACAGTCCGGGCAGGGGGGTGTCGGTGCTGACCAGCCAGACGGGGACGTTCCTCGCGCCGAGGCTGCGGGCGAGCGCCAGCGTACCATGGGCGCCGCCCAGAATGACAACGCCCGTGACATTGCCTTGCGGCATCTGCCCAGGTCGTTTCTCAGGCCCCATAAAACGGCTCCGGCAACCGGCACGCGCACATGTCCAGGCGGGCCAGATGGACCGATTGGAGCGATCGCCGTTAACTTAGACGGCGCGTCATTAACAAACGGTTCGGCGGGGCTGATGACGGCTCCGTCGGACGTTCCATGCGACGCGGTTGGTTGAGGGCGAAAGCCGGACTATTTTGTTGGTCTTGTGTCGGTGCGACGCAGGCTTGTGCGTCCTCGAAGCGAAGGAAAGAAAAATGCTCTACGCCGTGCTCTGCTACAACGATGAATCCATCACCTCCGCCTGGTCGAAGGAGGAGGACGCGGCCGTCATGAACCGGCTGATGAAGGTGCAGGACAAGCTTATCGCGCAGGGGCGGCTGGGACCGGTGGCGCGGCTCCTGCCGACGACGGCGGCGACCACGCTGCGCAAGACCCATGGCGAGCCGATCGTCATCGACGGGCCGTTCGCCGAGACCAAGGAACAATTGCTCGGCTTCTATCTCATCGACAGCGCGTCGCTCGACGAGGCGCTGGATGCCGCCCGCGAACTCGCGGCAGCCAATCCCGGCGTCGGGTCGTACGAGATTCGGCCAGTCGGATATTTCGCCGAGAATGGGACCAGGAAATGACCGAACAGGTCTGGATCGAGGCCGCTCTTTCCTCCGCACGGCCCCAGGCGGTCAGCGCGCTGCTGCGCTATTTCCGCGATCTGGACACCGCCGAGGAGGCGTTTCAGGAGGCCTGCCTGCGCGCATTGCGCACATGGCCGAAGAACGGTCCGCCGCGCGACCCGACCGCCTGGCTGATCTTCGTCGGCCGCAACGCAGCGGTCGACGCGGTGCGGCGCCGGAAGAAGCAGACCGAACTGCCGGACGAGGACAAGCTTTCCGATCTCGGCGACGCCGAGGATGCGGCGGTCGAGCGGCTGGACGGTGCCGACTACCGCGACGACATTTTGCGGCTGCTGTTCATCTGCTGCCATCCGGACCTGCCGGCCACCCAACAGATCGCGCTGGCGCTGCGCATCGTCTCCGGCCTGACGGTCAGGCAGATCGCCCGCGCTTTCCTGGTCTCGGAAGCCGCGATGGAGCAGCGCATCACCCGCGCCAAGAGCAAGGTGGGCGGCGCCGGCGTGCCGTTCGAGACGCCGGGCGCGGTGGAGCGTTCGCAGCGGCTCGCCGCCGTCGCGGCCATGGTCTATCTTATCTTCAACGAAGGGTATTCGGCGGGCGTCAACGAGCGCCAGGCGCGGGCGCCGCTGTGCGAGGAGGCGATCCGCCTCGGCCGGCTGCTGCTCAGGCTGTTCCCGACCGAACCCGAGATCATGGGGCTGGTGGCGCTGATCCTGCTGCAGCACGCACGCGCCGACGCCCGCTTCGACGCGGAAGGCAACGCAATCCTGCTCGACGACCAGGACCGTTCGCAGTGGAAGCGCCCGCTGATTTCGGAAGGGCTGGCGCTGATCGACAAGGCGATGCGCCACCGCAGGCCGGGTGCCTATCAGGTGCAGGCGGCGATAGCAGCACTGCATGCGCGCGCGGCGCGCCCGGAAGATACGGACTGGGTGCAAATCGAACTGCTTTACCGCTCGCTGGAAGCCTTGCAGCCGTCGCCTGTGATCACGCTGAACCGGGCGGTGGCGGTGTCGAAGACGGAGGGGCCGGCCGCGGCACTCGACCTGATCGAGCCGCTGGCCGAAAAGCTTTCCGGCTATTTCTATTTCTTCGGGGTGAAGGGCAACCTTCTGATGCAACTCGGCCGTAAGGAAGAGGCGCGCGTCGCCTTCGACCGTGCCATCGCGCTGGCCAACACGGCGGCGGAGGCGGCGCATATCCGCATGCATCTGGACCGCCTGATGGCGGACGCTGGAACGCCTGTCTCCGCGCCGGGTGCTGCCCGCTAGGTTTTTTCCGTGCGGCTGTCGGCAGGAGCGGATCGGGACCGTCTTTACGCAAGGGGGCAGGTTCGGCTGAAGCACCGGACACAGCGAGACGAAAGCGAGAGGACAACCACCATGCCCGACTATTCCGAAATGAAGATGGCCGGCGTCGTTCCCTATGTTCAGGTGGACAACGCCCATGAGGCCGGCGAACTCTACAAGACGGCATTTGCCGCCAGGGAGGTGGATCGCAGGGCGGTCGAGGACGGTCGGGTGATCCACCTGCATCTTGAGATCAACGATGGGGCGCTGATGCTCAACGACCCGTTCCCCGAACACGGTTTCGGGCCGAAGCCGGTCGAGGGCGTGACGCTCCACATCATCTCGAACGAGCCGCGTGTCTGGTGGGAGCGGGCGGTGGCGGCCGGCCTGGAGGTGGTGATGCCCTTCGAAGTGGCGTTCTGGGGCGATCTCTATGGCCAGGTCCGCGACCGCTTTGGCGTGAAGTGGGGCATTGTCGGCCCGGCGACCTGAATGCGGCCGATGGCGCCGTCCCTGCCGGCGTTTCGGCAGCCGTCGTGTCAGCATCGCAAATCCGCTCTTCACGCATGCATTGTTTGGCGTCTATCTTGCTCTCTTGGCCGGGAGTGGTTCCGCAACCCGTGCGTGCGGGCAGCGCGACCGTTCCAGAGCCGATGCGGCGGGGGAGTGACGCGCGCGAGGAGCGGAGGATGGGGAGAACTGTGGACGACTATGTCGGCGCGCTCGCCGGCTGGCAGGCGGAGACGGTGAGGACGCTGCGCCGCGACATCATGGCGGTTGGGGGCCTGAGCGAATCCGTCAAATGGGGCCACCCTGTCTATGAGGCGGACGGTCCCGTATGCCTGCTGAAGGCCCATAAGTCGCATGTGACGCTGGGCTTCTGGCGGGGCGCCGAGATGCGTGAGCTGCACGCCGGGCTGGAGCCGCACGGCAGTTTCCTGATGGCCTCGATAAAACTCCAGGGAGCCGACGCGATCGACGCCGTGACGGTTGGCCGGCTGGTCGCGGCAGGCGTCGCGCTGAACCGGCTGAAAGGCGATCCGACCAAAGCCGCCTGACATCTTTCTTGAAGAATTTTTGGAAGAATCCGCGTGGTCTGGGGCCGGCGGATCTAGCCGCGCGCCTTGGCCAGCGCGCCGGGCAATTCCTCGGCAAAAATATCGAGTTCGTGGTCGAGCCCGACGCTGACGCGGATGCAACGGTCGAGCACGGGAACCATCGGCTTGCGGATGAACACGTCCCGGGCAAGCAGATTCTGCATCACCTTCAGCGCAAAGGCGCCGTCCGAGCCGCAGTCGATGGTGACGAAATTGGTCGCGGACGGGATCGGCGACAGGCCGTTGTCACGGGCGATTGTTGCGATGCGCTCGCGGCCGGCTGCTACCTTGCGCGTCACCTCGGCGAGATAGGCTTGATCGGCGAGCGCCGCCTCGCCGGCGATCTGCGCCATGCGGCTGGTGCCGTAGTGGTTTCGCACTTTTTCGAAGTCTGCGATCACCCCGCTCTCGCCGACGGCATAGCCGCAGCGGATGCCGGCGAGGCCATAAGCCTTGGAGAAGGTCCGGAAGCAGATGTAATTGGGGCGGTCGATGCGGATCGGCGGCTGCGCGGATTGTGGGCCGACCTCGCCATAGGCCTCGTCGAGGATGAAGACGGTGGTTTCCGGCAGCGCCTCGGCGAAGCGCGTGATCTCGTCGGCCTCCCACCAGGTGCCCATCGGGTTGTCCGGATTGGAGAGATAGACCATGACGGCATTTTCGCGCCGCACCGCGTCGAGCAGGTCGTCGAGGCTTTCCTTGTCGTTGCGGTAGGGCACTTTGACCAGCCGCCCGCCAAAGCCGTCGACATGGAAGTTGAAGGTGGGATAGGCGCCGAGCGAGGTAACGACCGTGTCGCCGGGCGCCACGAAGATGCGCACCGCGAGGTTGAGCAGGCCGTCTATGCCTTCGCCGACGACCACGTTTTCGATGCCGACCCCGAGATGCTTTGCGAGCGCCGCCTTCAGGTCGTAATTGTCGGGATCACAATACATCCACTGGTCAGCGGCGACCTCCTGCATTTTCCGGATGACCGAAGGCGCGGGACCGAAACTGCTCTCGTTGGCGCCGATGCGCGCACGAAACGCACGGCCGCTCGCGCGCTGCTGCGCTTCAGGCCCGACGAAGGGGACGGTGACGGGGAGCGCGGCGACGATCGGGGCCTGTTTCGGACGCAGGGTCATGCGTAAGTCTCTGCTGGCGGTTAACTTGCCGGCATGCCCGGCGGGCAGCGCATAGCAGAAAACGAGATGGCGCGCGGCGAAAAATATTCCAAGTGCCTGCGATGTCCTGCCAAGCTATTTCGTCAGATAGTAGAATGGCTCACGTTCGTAGCTCGCAGCTATCGCGGAAGATCAAGCCATGCCAGCGATATTTACCCACCTCATCCATCCCGGCGAGTTTCTGCGCGAAGAATATTTGCTGCCCCTCGGCATGAGGGCAGGTGCGCTTGCGAAAAGGCTCGGCCTGCCGCGGACCCGCATAGAGCGCATTGCCAAGGAAGAGATCGGCATAACGCCGGACACCGCATTGCGGCTCGGAAAATTCTTCAACACTACGCCGGAGTTCTGGATGAATTTCCAGCTGGCCTGGGAACTGCGCTCCAAGGCAAAAGAGATCGAAGGCGAACTGAGCCGTATCGAGCCGCTGCAACGTCAGGCAGCATGACCCTGCGAAAAGGGCGGCCCGAGAGCCGCCCGCTTCATCAGTGTGCCTTGGCCTGTCTTCCAAATGCGGGTGGTGCCGTCGGCATCTCGACCTTTGGCGCAAGCTCCTTGCGGGCGATGTAGGTGTAGAACATCGGCACCACGAACAGCGTGAATAGCGTGCCGACCAAAATGCCGGTGAAGATCACCAGGCCCATCGAGTAACGCGCCGCGGCGCCGGCGCCGCTGGAGGTGATCAGCGGCACGACGCCCAGCGCCATCGCCGCCGTGGTCATCAGGATCGGCCGCAGGCGGACCTTTGCCGAGGCGATGATGGCGTCGCGGCGCGACAGGCCGTGCTCCTCGCGCTGCTGGTTGGCGAATTCGACCAGCAGGATGCCGTGCTTGGTGATCAGCCCGATCAGCGTGATCAGTCCGACCTGCGTGTAGATGTTGAGCGTGCCGAGGCCGAGATTGAGCGGCACGATGGCGCCGAAGATCGACAGCGGCACCGACATCATGATGATCAGCGGATCCCGGAAGCTCTCGAACTGCGCCGCCAGCACCAGATAGATGACCAGCACAGCCGCCGCGAAGGCGATCAGGATCGTGTTGCCCTGTTCCTTCTCCTGCCGGGACTGGCCGGAATAGTCGATGAAGAAGGTGTCGGTCAGGGTCTGGTTGGCGATGTCCTCGATCACCTTCAGCCCGTCGCCGGTGGTGACCCCAGGCAACGGCAGGGCGGAGATCGTCGCGGAGTTCAACTGGTTGAACTGCTCGATCGCTGCCGGGGAGGCGTTTGTCGAAATTTTCACCACGGCGGACAGAGGCACCATCACACCCGTCGAGCTGCGCACGAAGAATCCGCCCAGCTTCTCGGGATTGTCGCGAAACTCCCGCGGCACCTGCGGGATGATGTCGTAGCTGTTTGAATCGCGGTCGAACTGCGCGACCTCGGCGCCGCCGACGAGAAGCGTCAGCGTGCGGCCGATATCGGCGATCGGCAGGTTAAGCGCGGCGGCGCGGTCTCGGTCGATCGTCACCGTCACCTCGGGAGCGTCGAACGCCATCGAGTTCTGGACGACGATGAAGCGGCCGGACGCCTGCGCCTTGTTCTTGATTTCCTCCGCCGCCTCGAACACTTGCCCGGCGTCGCCGGTCGAGCGCACCACCATGGTGATCGGCAGGCCGCCGCCGGAACCCGGCAGCGTCGGCGGCGCGAAGACGAAAGCCTGCACTCCAGCGACCTTGCCAAGGCGGCCGGTAATATCCGCCTGGAGTTCCTTGGAACTGCGGGTGCGCTCGGCCCAGTCCTTGAACGCGAAGCCGACAAAGGCGCTGTTGGTGGCGCCGCCGAACGCAACGGCCGAAAACAGCGCCCGGGTTTCCGGGATATCCTCCACCAGGTCGTTGATCTGCTTGACGTAGCGCTCGGTGTAGTCGGAAGTGGCATAGCGTGGCGCCGTCACCAGCGACAGCAGAAACCCCTGGTCTTCCTCCGGGGCCAACTCGCTCGAGGTTTTTGTGAACATGAAGCCGGTCAACGCGACCAGCGCGATGACGATCATCAGCGTCACCGGCCGGTATTTGAGCGAGCCGGTCACCAGGCTTCCATAGATGCGCTCGACGCGGCCGAACACGCTGTCGATGATGCGCTGGAAACGGCCGGGCGCGCCGGCTTTCAGCAGGCGGGCCGACATCATCGGCGTGATGGTCATCGCGACGATGCCGGAAAGCACCACGGCGCCGGCCAGCGTCACTGCGAACTCGCGGAACAGCGACCCGGTGAGGCCGCCGGTGAAGGCCAGCGGCGCGAACACGGCGGCCAGGGTTATCGTCATGGCGACGATGGCCGACGAGATCTCCCGCATGCCGGTGAAGGCCGCCTGCATAGGCGACATGTGGTCTTCTTCCATGTGCCGGTGGATGTTCTCCACCACCACGATGGCGTCGTCGACCACGAGGCCGATGGCGAGCACCATGGCGAGCAGCGACAACAGGTTGATCGAATAGCCGACCGAATAGAGCAGGAAGCAGACGCCGATCAGCGCCAGCGGAATGGTGACGATCGGCATCAGAACCGAGCGGAACGAGCCCAGGAACAGCAGGATGACCACGACGACGATGGCCACAGCCTCGCCGATGGTCTTGAACACCTCTTCGATGGAGGCGCCGATCTGCTCGGTGGAATCGTAGACGATCTGGATCGTCATCCCCAGCGGCAGCGTGTCCTGGATCGTCGGGATGATGTTGTGGATCGCCGCCGCCGTTGTCAGGGGGTTGGCGGCGGGCGTCGGGAAGATGGCGAGGAAGGTGCCGGGCTTACCGTTGAAGGTCACCCTTGCATCCGTGCTCTCGGCGGCGAGTTCGACCCGCGCCACGTCGCTCAGCCGCACCACATTGCCGTCCGTCGAGCGCAGCGGCAGCGCTGCGAAGGCCTCCGGCGTCTGCAGGGTCGAACGCACGGTGACCGACGAGACGACATATTCGTTTTCGGTATTGCCCGGCGCCGACAGGAAGTTCGAATTGTTGATCGCGGTCAATACGTCCGCTGCCGTCACCTCGCGCGCGGCGAGCCGCACAGGGTCGATCCATACGCGCATCGAATAGTCGGCGGCGCCGAAGATCTGCACGTCGGCGACGCCCTCCACCGTCGACATGCGCGGGCGGATCACGCGCTCGATGTACTCGGTTAGCTGTTCCGGCGTCATGTTCGGATTCTGCATCGAGATGTACATCATCGCGAATTGCTGGCCGGTGCCCTTGACGATGACCGGGTCCTTGGCCTCGGTCGGCAAGGTGCCCCGCACGCCCTGCACCTTCGACAGCACCTCGGTCAGCGCGACGTCGGGATTGGAGCCGAGCTTCATCTGCACCGTCACGGTGCTCAACGAAGGCCGGCTGGAGGAGGTGACGTAGTCGATGTTCTCGGTCGAGGCGACGGCGCGCGCGATCGGCGCGGAGATAAAGCCCTGGATCAGGTCGGCGCTGGCGCCGGGATAGGCGGTCGTCACCGTTATGACGGTTTCGTCGACCTTCGGATACTGCCTGATCGACAGGCTGAAGATGCCCTGGAAGCCGAGCAGCAGGATCATGCAGGCCAGAACGGTCGAAAGGACCGGACGGCGGATGAAGAGATCGGAGAAACTCATTGCGCGGCTGTCTTCTGGTCGGGCGTGATGGTGTTGTCGATCGCGACCGCGACGCCGTTGTAGAGCCGGTTCTGGCCGGCGGTGATGACGACGTCGCCGGCAGAGAGGCCGGACTTGATCTCGACCAACCCTTCGGCGCGACGGCCGAGCTTGACGAAGACCTGGCGCGCCACGAGGTTTTGCGCAGGTTCAGGCTTGGGCTCGGCGGCCATGGCGGCACCGGCCGGAACCGGCTTTTCCTCGGCCTGGCTGACCTTCGGCTCGTCGGCCGCCGCCGGCTTCGGCTCTTCCTTCTTGACGTCGGGCGATTGGACGACATAGACATAATCGCCATAGAGGCTGGTCACCACGGCGGTCTGCACCACGGCGATCACGTCCTTCTCTTCCGGCAACTGCACTTGCACCTGTACGAACTGGCCGGGGCTGAGCTTTCCGTCGGGATTGGAGACCTCGGCGCGAACCGTGACGAGGCGCGTCGCCGGGTCGACCTTCGGGTCGATGCCGGTGACTTTTCCGGTGAAATTCCAGACGCCCTGGTCGGTGCCGAGCCGCACCGGCTGGCCCATCCTGAGTTCGGCGAGCCTTTGCTCAGGCACAGTGAAGTCGGCGCGCATGGTGTCGAGGTCCTGCAGCGTGGCGACGGTGGTGCCGGGCTGCAGATACTGGCCGACCTCGATCTTCGGAATGCCGACCGTCCCGCCGAACGGGGCGCGCAACTGCTTCTGGTCGAGCACTGCCTGCAGCTTGGCGACGTTGGCAGTCGCGGTCTGGGCCGCCGCCGCTGCTGCGTCGGCGGCAACGTCCGAGCCGACGCCGCGCTTCTGCAGGGCGAGCGCACGATCGAGCGCCAGCTTGCCGAGCGAGGCCGTTGCCTTCTGGGCTTCGAGGTCGGCGCGCTCGACGGCGTCGTCGAGCTGCACTAGGACCTGATTGTCGTCGACGTGCTGGTTCGCCTTGAACAGGATGGTCTTGACGATGCCGGTGGTCTCGACGCTGAGGTCGACGCCCTGCGCGGCGGCCACCGTGCCCAGCGCCTCGATGCCGGGCGTCCAGGTCACGGGCTCCACGTCTTCGGTCGACACGGTGAGCGTCGGCCGGGGCATGTTGGCAAAATAGTCCTTGATGCCCTGATCGCGGAGCATGTTGAAGCCGACGATGCCGCCGCAGACGAAGACGAGCAGGACGAACGCGATGATGAAGCGCAGGATCATGGGATTACCGGTATTGGAAGGCTGCCCTGGTTCCGCAATCACGTATCAATGTCGGTGACCCGGAGACGGCCGCTTGAAGTTCGGCGGCGATTACTGTACCGTCTGGACGGTAATGTCAACTGACAATCCCGTAAGAAAAGCGGGAGAGGAAACGCCGATGGATATGGTCACCAGACAGCGGCCGGACGCTCCGGCGCGGCCGACCGCCCGTGCGAAAATTCTGGCGGCGGCGGCCGATATCGCGCGCGACGTGGGTCCGGCGAACCTCTCGCTCGACGCGGTCGCGGCGCGAGCCGGCGTGTCGAAAGGCGGACTGCTCTACCATTTTCCCTCGAAGGCCGACCTGCTGAAAGCGATCATCGAGGATCATCTCAGGCATTTCGAACAGGAACTGGCCGCGTGTCGGGGACCGGATGGCGGGCCGGTCAACATTCTCAGCGCCTATCTGGATACGTCCATGGTCGATTGCGCGCAAAAGACGCCGCCGGCCTCCGGCGTTTTGGCTGCCATCGTCCAGCACCCGGAAATGATGGCACCGCTCACGGTCTTCAAGCGTCAGATGCTCGACCGGCTGAAGGCGGACGCCGGCGAAGAATCGACGGCGCTGATCCTGTTCCTGGCGATGGAGGGCCTGCGCAGCATGAAATTGTTCGACTCCGACGTCCTCTCGACGGAGGAGACCGACAAGGCCGTCGAGGCACTGCGCCGGCTTATCGGCTGCACCGCGGCGGAAGTCGCGTAGCGGCAATCAGCCCCGGTAGCGCGTCATGCGCAATGCCAGCGCGGCGCAGCCGATGGTGATCACCAGGATGACGGTAGCGATGGCGTTGATCGACGGATCGAGCGCCGTGCGCATCTTGCCCCAGACGAAGGTCGACAGCGTGTTGCCCGAACCGATGGTGAAGACGGTGACGATGAATTCGTCGAGCGACAGGGCGAAGGCGATCAAGGCCGCGCCGACGATGGCCGCGCTGATCTGCGGAAGCGTTACTTTCCGGAACGCCTGCCAGGGAGACGCACCGAGGTCGCGCGCCGCTTCCAGGCAGGTGTGATCGAAGGTCGCCATGCGTGCCGCGATGATCAGCGCCACGAAGGGCTGCGTCAGAAGCACGTGACCGCCGATGACGGCGGGCAGGCCGAGCGGCATCTGCAGCCAGCGCACCAGCAGCACGACCAAGCCGATCGCCACCACCAGCGGCGGAATCATCACCGGCACCGACAGCGCGGTCAACAGGGGCATGCCGAGCCGGCTGCGCCATTGCGACAGCGCCATAGCGGCCAGCGTGCCGGTGACGGTGGACAGGACCGCGACGGGAACGGCGATTGCGAGGCTGTTTTGCAGTGCGCCCCAGAATTCCGGCGTACCGGCGAGGCGGCGATACCAGTCGAGCGTAAAGCCAGTGAGCGGCAGGCTGACCAGCGCGCTGGAGTTGAAGGAAAACAGCACCACCAACACCAGCGGCCCGAGCATGAACAGTACGAACAGGCCGAGCACCAGCGCCCAGACGAGTGACGAAAACCTCATGGCCGGCGTCTTCCGAACGCCAGCACCGAAGCGGCGGCGAGCACCAGCAGGCAGGCGCCCATCAGCGTGAACGACATCGCCGCGCCGGCCGGCCAGTTGAAGCGGGTGGAAAATTCCTGGGCGATGAACTGGCCGATCATCGTGCCCGAGCCGCCGCCGAGGAACAGCGGCGTGACATAATCGCCCGCCGCGCTCAGGAAGGAGATCGCGAAGGCCGAGAACAGGCCGAACCGGCATTGCGGAATGACAACCCGCCACAGCGTCTGCCAGGGCGATGCGCCCAGGTCATGCGCTGCCTCCAGCGTGATGTCGCGCACATTGCGCAGCTCGGCGTAGATCGGCAACAGCGCGAAAGGCAGCAAGAAATTCACCAGCGCGACGATCACCGCGCCCGGATTGTAGATCAGCCAGCCGACCGGTTCCGTTACTATGCCTGCGCCGAGGAGCAGCGAATTGACGATGCCGTCCTGGCTGAGGATTGCCTTCCAGGCGTAGATTTTCACCAGATAGCCGCCGAACAGCGCGATGAGGGCGGTGACGATCAGCCAGTCGCCATGCCGCCCGGCGCGGAAACGTACGCCGTAAGCGAAGATGAAGCCGAGAACCGTGCAGAACAGCGCGGTGGCGATGCCGATCGCCAGCGTCGACAGCATCAGGCCGGAATAGGCGGTGAAGACGCGGGTGTAGGCGGCGAAGGAGAAGTCCGGCCGCAGCGCGAAGCTGCGCACGGTCCAGAAGCTGACGACCAGCAGCAGCGACATCGGCACGACGAAGAGCGTGGCGAACACAAGGTAGGACGGCGCCAGGAAAAGCCCGCGCCGCGCGCCGCTCATGGTCGGCTCGGCCCTCATCGGCCGACCTCGACCAGCGCCTTCGCCGGCCATGAAATGGCAACCTCCGTGCCGGGATCCAGATCGAGCGTCCTGTCCGGCTCGGCGAGTGTCAGAAGCAGCGTCTGTCCGTTGGGCGCGGTCACGCTGGCGCGGCCGGAGCCGCCGAGATGTATGGCTTCGTTCACTGTTGCGGCGATCGCGACCCTGTCGCCGCTTTCTTCATGCATGACTGCGTCGAGCCGGATGTCTTCCGGCCGAAGCACGAAGCTGGCGCGGCTGTCTGAACCCTGAGACGCGAAGCTGGATCCGACGTCCAGAGCGACGCGGCCATTGGTCCGCGTGCCGTCGAGCACGTTGGCGTCGCCGACGAACCGCGCGGCGAACAGGCTTGCCGGCCTGCGATAGACCTCGTGCGGGCGGCCGATCTGCTCGATGCGTCCGGCATTCATGACGACCAGCCGGTCGGCCAGCGCGAAGGCCTCGTTCTGGTCGTGCGTGACATAGATGAAGGTGCCGCCGGCTTCGCGGTGGATGCGGCGCAATTCTTCCTGCATGGTCTGGCGCAGCTTGAGGTCGAGGGCCGACAGCGGCTCGTCGAGCAGCAGGATCTTTGGCCGCATGACCAGCGCGCGGGCCAGCGCCACGCGCTGCTGCTGGCCGCCGGAAAGTCGGTCGACCGGACGGTCGTCGAGCCCGTCCAGCCGCACCAGCGCGATGGCGTCGCCGACGCGCCGGCCGATCTCGGCACGCGGCCGGCCGGCGATCGACAGGCCGAAGGCGATGTTTTCCCACACCGTCATGTGCGGGAAAAGGCCGTGGCTCTGGAACACCATGTTGGTCGGCCGCTTCTGCGGCGGCAGTTTTGTCACGTCTTCGCCGGCGATGGTGATGGTGCCGGAAGAGGGCAGCGCGAAGCCGCCGATCATCCTCAGCAGCGTCGACTTCCCGCAGCCGGACGGCCCGAGGATCGCCGTGAACGATCCTACTTCGACTGAAAGGTCGACGGGATGCACCGCTACCGCGCTGCCAAAAGCCTTGGCGACGCCGGAGAGGCTGAGAAGCGGGGATCCGGCCGGCAATGCGCCGGCCGGTTCGGAGCGTGCGGTCATGCCTTAAGGAAGCGCTGGTACTCTTCCTGGACCTGGTCGAAGGTGGCGAATTCGCCTTCCTCCTCCAGCGGCCAGAACGGGTTGAAGCGGGCAAGCTTGAACAGTTCGTCGAGCGCGTCGTAGCGGTAGACCTGGCGGTTGACCTCGTCGACCAGCGGCACGGCGTCGATGTTGATCACCGCCTGGGTGAGATTGGTCGCCATCACCTTCTGGCCTTCCGGCGAGATCGCCTGCGCCAGCGCCTTGTAGGCGGCGTCCAGATGCGGTGCGCCGCGCGGGATCGCGAGCGTATCCATGAACGCCATGACGCCTTCCTGCGGCATGACGAAGGCGAGCTTCTTGCCCTTGGCGGCGGCGAAGCCGACTTGCGCGTCCCAGCCGATCGCCGAAATCACCACCTCGCCGCGCGCGAACAGGTCGGTCGATTCGCCATAGCTCGGCGAGAAGGTGCGGGCATGATCCTTCTTGATGGTGATCAGGAAATCGATCGTCTGCTTCAACTGGTCCATGGTCAGACGGGCCGGCGTCTTGGTACCGGTGACGATCGGCGCCCAGGTGGAGATCAAGCCGGTGATGTCGTCGGTCATCGCCACCTTGCCCTTGAACTCGTCCTTCAGGCAGTCCTTCCACGAGGTCGGCGCGGCAATCGCGCCGGGATCGTAGACCATCGACAGCGTGCCCCAGGTGAACGGCACGGCGTAGAGCTTGCCGTCCTTGCGGATCGTTTCGACATTGAGGAACTGCGGGAACACCTTGTCGATGCCGGCGAGTTTCGTCTCATCGATCGGTTCAATCAGGTCTGCGCCAGACAGGATCGGCACATGGCCGAAATAGATGGTGATCAGGTCGATCTGGCCTGCGCCGCCGGCCTGCAGCTTGGTGATCACCTCCTCGTTGGAACTGATGTATGTGGTGACCAGTTCGATGTCGGCGTCCTTCAGGAAGCTGCCGGCCTTCAGCGGATCGTCATAACCCTGCCAGCCCATCCAGGCGAGTTGAGTGGCGGCGCGCGCCGCGCCGAGGCCGGCGAGCGACAAGGCGCCGGTCGCGGCGGCGCCCGCCATCAGGGTGCGGCGGTTGAGATTGGGAAATGAGAAAGATCGGCCGTCTGTCATTGCGTTCTCCCATTGCTTGATGACGTCATATTTCTCGGTACGGCGACGGGCTCGGCGCGCCCGCGCGTCCATTCGGTGAGGCGGTCGATGACGGCGGCCTTCAGCGCCGGATCGTAGCGCATCAGGTTGAAGCTTTCGGCGAACCACAGCCCGTCCACCGCCATGCGGATGATGGTCGACAGCACAGGGTCGATGGCGTCGGCCTCGATCGCCTTCTGGTGGCGCTGGCCCTGGTCCTGCACCGGTTGCAGGCGCTCCGGCGAATTGGCGAGCGCGGCGGTAATCGCGCCATTGACGTGGTCGAAATGCAGTCCGGTAAAGGGTTCGCCGCGATGCGTGGCGTTGATGTAGGCGCGGATGGCGCGGCCCCGCGCGTCCGGGTCGGTGGCGATGGCATCCGCCCAGGCGGTGTCGAAGCGCTCGACGAAGCGTTCGATCATCGCGGCGGTCAGGGCTTCCTTGCAGTCGAAATGGTAGAGCACGGTGCCCTTGGCGACCTCGGCCTCGACGGCGACGCGGTCGAAGGTCAGGCTGAGCACGCCGTCGCGGGCGACGATCGCCTCGGCTGCATCAAGAAGCCGCTTCCTTGTCTGGTTGACCCGCTTGCCTTTTGCCATGAGTTTTTTGTACTGTCTGGTCAGTATAAAAATCAAGTGCCGTTTTGACTGGCGAGACAAGGAAATCCGCATGGCCTACAAATCGTCGCCGCGCCCGGTGTTCGACCAGCCGACCCATATCCGCTACGCGGACGTGACGCGGCATCTGTGGGGAGACGCCACCACCGGCTACGTCGACGACTGGATCTACGCCTCGACCGACAAGATCCATCAGCTCGTCTTCGGACTGCCGGGCGGCGGCTCGTTCAAGCATTCGGAAGATTTCCGCACCGTCTTCGGCGCCGACGAGGTGCTTTACGTGCTGTCCGGCACTTATGGCTCCGCCAATCCCGAGACCGGCGAGGTCCGCGTGGTCAAGGCAGGCGAGGCGGTGTTTTTCCGCAAGGACACCTGGCACCACGGATTCAGCCTGTCGTCCGAACCGGTGCGCGTGCTGGAATATTTCGCGCCACCGCCCTCGACGGGCACGTCGGGCGCTTATGCCCGCACCCGGCCCTATGTTTCGGAGCCCGCCTATCGCCAGGAGAAATTCATCGGGCGCTGGCCGCTGGCGACCGCCGAGGAAAAGGCCGGCGCGACCATGCATGTGCTGCGCGACGCGGACATGCTGTGGGAACTCGACATCGAGGACCAGGGAGTGATGACCGGCCTGTTCGCCTCGACCGAGCATCTGACGTCGGGCAAGACGACGGTGCTGCCGGGCCGCAAATCGTCGATCCAGACACATGCCGGCGACGAATGCCTCTATGTGCTGTCCGGCTGCCTCAATGTACTGACGCCCGACCGTGACGGCCAGGTGTGGTTCGAGGTGCATCCCGGCGACGGGTTCTTCGTGCCGGCCGGCGCGCGCCACCGCTATGCCAATATGGGCGGCGAACCGGCGGTGTTCGTGTTCGGCGTCGCGCCGGGCTACCTGCCGGCGGCCGCTGTCTGACTATGCTTGCGATCGGAGTTGACGTCGGCGGCAGCAAGGCGTCGGTCGGCATCGTCGATACGGCGGATGCGCGCATCGTCGAGCGGCTGGAGATCGCCACGCCACCGGTCGAGGAGACCGGCGATGCGTTCCTGGCCGCCGTTGCCGAGGCGGGGCGCGATCTCGCCGCGAGGCGCGGCGGAGCCCCGATGCCGACTGGCATCGGCATATGCGAACTGGTCGACATCGGCGGCGAAATCCTGAGCGAGCATCGGGTGCGTTGGAACACTGCAGATGTGAGTCGTGCCTTCTCATTCGCGAAAACCGTGCTGATCGAGGCGGATGTGCGCGCGGCGGCGGTGGCGGAGGCCAATTTCGGTGCGGGAGCGGGGCTGCGGCACTGGATCTACGCCAATGCCGGCACCGGGATCGCCACCGTGCTGATGGACGGGCGAACGCCCTATCTCGGCGCGCATGGGCGCGGCGTGGCGATGGGCATGAGCCTTGCCGACCTTCGCCCCGTGGAAGGGCCGTCGCCCACCGTCGAGGACATCGCCGGCGGGGCCGGCATGCTGGCGCGCGCCCGAAAGGCGGGGCTGGCGGTCGTCCGTATTGCCGACCTGATCGACCGGGCCAACGCCGATCACGAGCCGGAGCGGACAATCGTCGCGGAGGGCGGCCACATCTTCGGCCGGTCGCTGGCGTTGCTTGCCAACAGCCTCGACCCGGAGGCGATCGTCATCGGCGGCGGCATCGCGGCGGCAAGCGCCGGTTACATCGCGGCCAGCAGCGAGGCCTTCATAGGTTCGGTCTGGTATGCCCGCGATGGGGTTCCGGCGCTGCGCACCGCCCGCTTTGGCTCGGAATCCGGGCTGATCGGCGCGGCGCTGCTGGCGGCGCGTCAGGCCGGCTGACCCCCGAGGCGCTGTCCGCCGTCGAATGCATTGGCATAACCGACGGCAGACATTCTAGTCGCCGCAAACCCCGGCGAGCACGTGGTGCTGTCGTCGCGAATGCCGAGGATACTCTGGGATCAGCGGCAGCGGTGCGACAGGGAATGCCGTTTGCCCACCCCGTTCAAACGTCGATCCGGTCGTCGGCGAACGCCAGGACTTCGATGGGATCCCCTAGCCCCTTGAGGGGATGGAAGCCGAGATTTTCGAGCTTCGAATCGCAGCCCGCCGCGTCCGCGAATGCCCTGGACAAAAGTACCGGCCGCTTCACTTCTTTGGTCAGGCTTTCGATGCGGGACGCCACGTTGACGGCCGGGCCGATGACAGTGAAGTCGAGGCGCGTGCGCGAGCCGATGTTGCCGTACATCACTTCGCCGACGTGGACGCCGATGCCGTATCCGAGCGCCTGATGCCCTTCACGAACGTTCTTTGCGTTCAGGTCGCGTATGGCGACCTGCGCTTCGCTGATGGACCTCAGCAGGTTGCGGCATGCCTCCGGGTTGCTGAGCGGAAAGATCGCGAGCAGGCCGTCGCCCATGAACTTCAAGATCTCGCCGCCATGCCGCTCGATCGGTTCGCACATGGCGTCGAAATAGCCGTTCAGAAGCTCGATCACGTCGTCGCGGGGCCAGGCATCCGAGATCGCGGTGAAGTCGCGAAGATCGCAGATGAGGATGGCCGCGCCGACCGACGTTCCGCTGCCGCGCATCGTCGCGCCCGCCAGGATCTTCTCGCTGGCGTGGGGGCCGACATAGGTTTCGAGCAAGGTGCGCGCCAGCCGGTTCTTGATTCGGATTTCGCTGACCAGGGCCAGCGCCGGAAGCAGGTCCTTCAGATATTGCAGATGGCCGTCTTCGAAGCCGCCCGGCGCATCGGTCGCGAAGCTCACCACCTGCCGCTTGCCGAGCGTGTGGTCGACGGGCCAGGCGACATAGTCCGTATAGCCTTCGTCCCGCAGTTCCTTGTAGACGGGGTGTTCGGGTTCCGCGCTGACGGTCCCAAGCCGCCGCCGGGCTTCGCTGGCGCCGTTGTTGATGTCTCGGATCGGGCTGTTCGCATATTGCGCGCTGTCTTCGACGTCATGGCCGAAGGTTGTCATCTCCGCCTCCGACATGCCCTTTTTCCAAAGCATCCGGGCGCCAAGCCACTGCGGATTGAGTGTCCGCATGTAAAGTGTGGCCCGTGAGATGGGAACGCCCTCCTCGACGAGCCTCCGGCACATCTCGACCAGGATGTTGTCGATGAAACGTTCGGTCCTGGTTTCGATCATGAGCCAGTCGAGCGTCGATCGTCTTGCCGTCGGCCACAGCCCCTCCTTCGGGGACGTCTGGACGGGCAGGGGCGCGTTGTTGAGAACCAGGTTCATGGGGCAACTCCTAGCACGGCTGCGCGGCAGGTCCGTGGGCTGGTTGGTGCGGCCGATCTTTCCAGGCGACCTGGATCGCGGTCATATAGGACGGCCACCCCGCCGTTGCAGGGGCAAATTTTTTTGCGGATGGCCGATAAGTTGGTTCTCCGAACTATCGTCGACTTGCGGCAAGCCTCCTGCCTGGACGGGCAAATGATCCTGCGCCGGGGATGCGAGCGAGCATGGCGAGATTTCAAGGCCGGTGACGGCTGGGTTCGACAGACGCTATGAAGGCGCGGCAACCGCCGCAAATGCCTCTATCCCTCGAATTGACGGCACCAGTGCTCGGCGATGGCGACGACGGCGGCATTGATCGGGCCGCTGGGGATGCGCGGAATGATCGAGGCGTCGACCACGCTGAGATTGTCCAGCCCGCGCAGAGTGAGGTCCGGGTCGACGACCGAGGACGGGTCCGATCCCATGCGGCAGGTGCCGCAGGGATGGTGATGGGTTGAGGCGGCCGTGGCGATGAAGGAGTCGATCTCGGCGGGGGTGCGTGTCGCGGGGCCGGGCAGCACCTCTTCGGCCCGCCAAGCGGCGAGGGCCGGATGGTGGCCGATGGCGCGGGCGGCATCGAATGCCTTGCGGAAGGTCGCACGATCCGCCTCGGCTTCGAGGTATCGCGGATCGATGATCGGCGGGAGATGCCGGTCCCCGCTGCGCGGCAGGAGCCGGCCGCGGCTCAGCGGATGCGTCACGCCGAACAGCAGCGTATAGGCCGAGCCGTAGGGTGGTGCCTCGAGGCCCGGCGCGGCGGACGGCGCCACCACGCAGGCGACGACGATGTCCGGGCTGCCGTCATTGCTCGAATGGTCGTCGCTGTTCAGATACATCAGCGATTCGGAATGCTGGAGGCGGGACGGCGGCACCGGCCGCTTCGCCGAATAGACGTTGCCCAGACCAAGCAGGTGATCTTGAAGGTTCGAACCGATTTCCGGGCGGTCGATACGGCATTCGATGCCGGCTTCCTTAAGCGCCGCGCGCGGTCCGATGCCCGAGCGCATCAGTAGCATCGGCGAGCCGATGGCGCCGGCGCAGAGCACGAAGCGATCGGCCTCGATCTTGATCTCCTCGCCATTGACGACGCAGGCCAGCCGGGCTGCGCGCATGCCCTCCAGTTGGAGATGGTCGACCTGGCAATCCGTCAGCACCGTCAGGTTGGGCCGGGCGAGCACGTCCGCCGACAGGTAGGCGTCGGCGACGCTGACGCGCCTTCCCTTGTCGATCGTGAGCGAATTGGGGGAGACGCCGCTAAGCGGACCGCTATTGTGGTCGGTCAACCGCGGCACCCCAAGAGTTTCGCCGGCCGCCATGAAATCGCGCACCAACGGGCTCACTTCGTCGTCAGGGAGATGGACGGAAAGCGGCCCGTCGGTACCGTGGGAGGCGTTGCGGAAGGCGCGAAAAGTCTCGCTCCGGATAAAGGCGGGAAGCAGGGCTTTGAACGACCAGCCCGGCCCGCCTGCCTCCGCCCAGGCGTCGAAATCGTCGGGATGGCCCCGCACATGCGCCATAGCGTGAAGACAGCTCGATCCGCCGACGATCCGCCCGCGCGGCCATTCGTGGACGCGGCCAGCGGTGAAGGGCTGCGGCACCGTGCGGTAGGCCCAGTCGTAGTCGCGGTTCTGGAGCGCGGGCCACTTCGATGGATCGGCAATATTCGGATCGGCCGGCCAGCCGCCGGCCTCGATCAGGACCACGCGACAGGCAGTGTCCTCGCTCAGCCGGCTGGCGACGACCGAACCGGCTGAGCCGGCGCCTATGACGGCTACATCGAAATGCCGCTTCACTGAAAATCGCCTCCCGGCGCAATAGCGATGGAAAGCCCGGGATCAGGCGGCAAAGGCAGCGGCATTGGTGCGTTCGTTGATCTGCTTCTGAACTGAGAGCAGATGCGCGCGCATGGCCGCTTCGGCCGCCTCCGGATCGCGCCGGGCGATCGCTTCGGCGACCAGCCGATGCTCGGAATCGCGCTGCGCGATGCGTTTGGGGCAGCTCGGCGCGCCGGTGCCGGCAATGCGCACCCGCGCATCGACGCCCAGTTGCCGCAGCATCTTGTAGAGCTCGCTGGCGAGATGATTGCGCGCCGCGCTGACCACCGCGAGGTGAAAGGCGAAGTCGACGGCGCCGGACGAGGCGTTCTCGGGCGTCGTCGCCGCGTCGAGGATTCCCGCGATCTCATGCGTCGACGCCCGCACGGAGGCAAGACGCGCCAAGCCCGGTTCGATCAGCAGCCGCAGCTCCAGGATCTCGAGCGGATTGGTGACCCGCACCAGTTCTTCTCCATAGCGCGGCTGCTCCGGCGAGGCCCGCCGCACGCGGGCCGGGGCAAGGTCGCCCGAGCGCCGCAGCGTATCGAGAGCCTTGCGCAACTGGTGGCGCTTGACCTGGAGCCGCTCGGCCAGCTGGCGTTCCGGAGGCAGCGTCCCGAGGTCTCGCTGAAGGTCCAGCACCGCCTTCACGATGTGATCGACGCCAAAGGGCATGACGGCCGATGTGTCCAATACTGACCTCCCGGGCCGATCCGCCCAACGCGGCCGAGGGACTCAACCCCCAACCCAGTGCAACCAAAAGATAGCTGGTTAGACCGTGGTTGACAACATCGGGCGGGCGATGGTTGACTTGTTTCGGGCGCTGCGCCGCTTTTGCCGGGGATGTTCATGCCGACCGCCGAAACCTTCGACTATGTCATCGTCGGCGCCGGGTCGGCCGGCTGCGTGCTCGCCAATCGCCTGAGCGAGGACCCGAAGGTCACGGTCCTGCTCCTGGAAGCAGGCGACTGGGATCGCGACCCGATGATCCACATTCCGCTCGGATGGGGCAAGATCCTGACTGAGCGGCGGCATGACTGGATGTATTTCTGCGAACCGGAAGCCAATGTCGGCGGCCGCAAGGTCGAGTGCGCGCGCGGCAAGGTCATTGGCGGCTCGTCGTCGACCAATGCGATGGCCTATGTTCGCGGCAACCGCGGCGATTTCGATCGCTGGGCGGCGTCGGGCCTCACTGATTGGTCCTACGACAATGTGCTGCCCTACTTCCGCAAGGCCGAAAGCTGGGAGGGCGGCGAAACCCGCTACCGTGGCGGGTCCGGACCGCTTCGAACCCAGTTCTGCCGGTATCGCGACGACCTCATCGACGCCTTCGCTGAAGCCAGTCGCCAGGCCGGCTTTCCGCAGACCGATGACTACAATGCCGGGACGCAGGAAGGTTTTGGCCGGCTGCAGATGACGATCTCCAATGGCCGCCGCTGCTCGTCGGCCACGGCCTATCTCCGGCCGGCGATGCGCCGGCCGAACCTCAAGGTGATGACGCAGGCCATCGCCACGAAAGTACTGCTCGCAAACGGCCGCGCCACCGGCGTCGCCTTTTCGAGGGGAGGCGTGGTCTCGCAGGTCAGTGCTCGGCGCGAGGTCCTGCTTGCCGGCGGCGTCATCAACACACCGCAATTGCTGATGATTTCCGGCATAGGCGATGGAAGCGCGCTCGCCGCCCACGGCATCGAGACGCAGGTCTCGGCTCCCGATGTGGGAAGCAATCTGCAGGACCATGTATCGGTCATCCTGATGTATCGGCGCAAGAGCCAGGGGCCGTTCCTGCGCATGATGCGCGCCGACAGGATCGGCCTCGATTTCGCAAAAACCTATCTGACTGGGCGCGGTTTTTCCGGGGACGTGCCGGGCGGCGTGGTGGCGTTCCTGAAAAGCGACGCGGACCGCCCGCTCCCGGACATCCAACTGCTGTTCACCGCCGCGCCGCTTGGCGCCTGGCCCTATTTCCAGCCGTTCAAGCAGCCGTTTCCCGACGGTTTCGCGACGCGCATCGTCGCCGTCCAGCCGGAGAGCCGCGGGCATGTGGCGCTGGCATCCGCCGATCCGTTCGCCGCGCCGCTGATCCATCAGAATTTCCTGTCGTCGCCGCGCGACTGGCAATCGCTGAGACATGGCTTTCGCGTTGCCCGCAAACTCGCGTCGCAGTCGGTGATGGCGCCGCATGTCGCCGCCGAGTTTTTTCCAGGGCCGAAATGCGAGAGTGACGACGAGATTGATGCGCATATCCGCGCGACGTCGATCACGGTTCATCATCCCGCCGGCACCTGCCGCATGGGCGCCGACGACCGGTCGGTCGTCGATCCGCAACTGAGGGTGCGCGGCGTTGATGCATTGCGGGTCGTCGATGCGTCGGTGATCCCGGACCTTGTTTGCGGCAACATCAACGCGGCCGTCATCATGATCGCGGAGAAGGGCGCCGATCTGATCCGTGCGGCCGCAGCGCAAAGGCTGGCAGCCTGAACTCAACCAAAATGGCTATTGGTTGACTCTTGCGGAATCGTGCCGATGTCCGCCCTGTGGATGGTATCGTCAAACGATGTGTTCTATAAGTAGCTGAATTGCATGTATTTTATTGGGACGATGCTCCTTTTCAAGGGCTATTTGCCTTTCTCCGAAAGCTTCTGAATTGCTGGACAAACGGGTTCGTTTTTGGGCTTGAAGTGCGTAACCGCTATGCTACGGTTGGCTTGGTCGGTAGACATTTGTTCTCGGCAAGGGATGGTTGACATGTCAGTCGCTCGCACGGTCTCGCTCAGCAACAAGCAATCGGCGCTGGCCGACCTCTATGACGACATCCATCGCGGCAACATGTTTCCGTTCTGGGCGACCAAGGACGTCGAGCATGACGAGATCAAACAGCTCATGGCGACGCCGAAGGCGGTGCCGTTCGTCTGGAAATACACCGACATAGAGCCGACGCTGCAGCGCGCGGCGCAACTCGTCACCATGGACGACAGCGAGCGGCGGTCGCTGATCCTGGTCAATCCCGGGCTGGCGCCGAAGCGTGCGTCGGTTTCGACCATGTATACCGCTTACCGGCTGAACGATCCGGACGAGATCATGCCGCCGCACAAGCATTCGCCGAGCGCCATCCGCTTCGGCCTGACAGGCGAGGGCAATTTCACCGGCGTCGAGGGTGAGGACGTGGTGTTCGGCCCCGGCGACATGGTTTTGACGCCGAACGACGCCTGGCATAATCACGGCACGGTCGGCGGCGAGCAGGCGGTGAACCTGTCGGTGCTGGACCTGCCGCTGGTCGAGATGCTGCACGCCGTGCATTTCGACCACAAATACACCGAGATGGTCGACGGCAAGGAGGTCGAGAAGAAGGTCCAGACGGCGCGTTACCCGTCGGATTATTCGCAGCGCATCTATGGCGAGGGCGGCCTGATGCCGCGCTTCGTCGACCACAAGCGCGGCGGCGGGCTGTCCTCGCCTATGTACGTCTATCGCTGGGAGAAGATGCAGGCGGTCCTGGACGCCCACAAGGACTGGGACGGCGACCCCCATGAGGGCATCGTCGTCGACTACGTCGATCCGTCGACCGGCGGGCCTGTCTTCCACACCATCAATTTCTACGTCCAGATGCTGCGTCCCGGCGAGAAGACGCTGCCGCAGCGCGAGACGGCAAGCCTGCTGCTCGCGCCGTTCCGCGGCAAGGGGCACTCGATGATCGACGGCAAGCGCTACGACTGGAACCAGTTCGATACGCTGGCGGTTCCGGGCGGCTCTTGGGTCGAGCATTTCAACGGCTCGGACAAGGAGCCGGTCATCTTCTTCGGTGCGACCGACGCGCCCACCCAGAAGGCCTTGCTGCTCTACAAGCGCTGGGGGCGCAACCAGGCTGGCGACCTGCTTCGTCTCGCCTAGTCTTTCCTATCGCGACGGCCGCCGCGCACGCGGCGTCCGACCCACCCGAGTTTGTCACAGGGAAGGTGTTGCAGTTTGATTTCCGCCGTCAACACGAAACATCTCGCGAATTTCGACTGTCCGGGTGGCGGGCAGGTCTGGGTCGATGGCGACATCCTCTATGTCGGCCATATGCGTCCGCCTTCCGGCACGACGCTCGTCGACATTTCGGACCCGCGCAAGCCGAGGAAGATCGCGACGATCGACGTTCCGCCGGGCTGGCATTCGCACAAGGTGCGGGCCAAGGACGGCGTGATGATCATCAACCACGAGCGCTTCGGCAGCGATGGTCCAGCCGAGTTCGGCGGCGGGCTGGCGATCTACGACACGTCGAAGCCAGCGGAACCGAAACTCATCTCCAAATGGATGACCGGCGGCAAGGGTGTTCACCGCTACGACTATGACGGGCGCTACGCCTTCATCTCTCCGACGGCGGATGGGTATGTCGGCAACATCGTCATGATCCTCGACCTCATCGATCCGGTCCATCCGGTTGAGGTCGGGCGCTGGTGGATACCCGGGCAATGGACCGGCGGCGGCGAGGACTATCCCTGGCATGACTACGTGTCGCCGCGCTGCCATCACCCGCTGCGCATGGGTGACCGGCTGTTTGTCAGCTACTGGCACCACGGCCTGTTCATCCTCGACATCTCCGACATGAGCCGGCCCAAACTGATCAGCCACCTGAATTCCAGCCCTTCCTTCCCGCATCCGACCCATACCTGCCTGCCGATTCCGCAGAAGCTGAAGGGCCGCGACATCATGGTGGTGGCCGACGAGGACGTGGCGAAGCTGCGCCCGTCGCCGCCGGCCTTCTCATGGATTTACGACATCACCGACGAGACCAACCCGCTGCCGATCTCGACGTTCCAGGTGCCGGGCCTCGATCCTGACGGCGCGCCGCAGCCGCCGATGACCGGCTGTCACCAGCCTTCCGAGCGCTTCAAGGGCAGCATCATTCCGTTCGCCTGGTTCGCGCAGGGGCTGCGGCTGGTCGACATCGCCGATCCGTTCGCGCCGAAGGAGGTCGGGCATTTCATGCCGGATCCGCCGGCAGGCGCCGAGCGCTCGTCGTCCAACGACGTCACCATCGACGACCGCGGCATCATCTATCTGATCGACCGCATCCGCGGCGTCGACATCATCGAAACAAGCGTGTTCTAGGAGCGGCCGTGGCGGACAGCACCCGGAAGTCCGACAAGCATTATGCCGTCGGCAACAAGAATCCGAACCTTCCCTTCCATCCGGCGGTCAGGGCCGGCGACTACATCTTCGTCTCCGGCCAGGTACCAAAGGACGAGAACAACAACATGATCGACGGCACGATCGAGGTGGAAACGCTGGCGACGCTGAAGACCATCGAGCGGGTCATTGCGCATGAGGGCGCGACGCTGTCGGACGTGGTGCGCATCACCACCTATTTGCAGGATGTGCGTGATTTCGGACGCTACAACAGGGCCTTCCTCGAAGGCATCGGCGACGCCGTGTTGGCGCGCACCACGGTGGAGGCGCGCGCCGTCATCAACACCAAGATCGAGATGGACGCAATCGTCTACAAGCCGCTGCCGGCCGACAAGGCCTGAGCGGAACAGGACAGGGAGAAAGCCATGTACAAGCTGCTCGGACGCCAGACGTCCGGAAACGTCCAGAAAGTTCTCTTCATGCTGGAAGAGGTCGGCGCTGAATACAGCCGCGAGGACTATGGAAGGCAGTTCGAGAATACGGCCACGCCGGAATACAAGGCGCTCAACCCGACCTCGAAAGTGCCGACCCTGATCGACGGCGATACGGTGATCTGGGAATCGAACACCATCCTTCGCTACATCGCGAGCAAGGAAGCGGGCCAGCTTACCGGCTCGACGGCTGCCGAGAAGACCGAGGTCGAGCGCTGGATGGATTTTCTGCTTGCGGCGGTCAATCCCGGCTATCTCGCGGCCTTCAAGGGCGCCAAGCTGACGCCGGAGGAGCAGACCGCCGAATACAAGGAGCAGGTCAAGGATCTCGGTGCGCAGTTGAAGATCGTCGACGGCCATCTTGCCGACAAATCCTTCCTCGCCCTCGGCAAGTTCACCATTGCCGACATCGCCTGTGCGCCGATCCTGAAGCGCTGCGTCGATTTCAAGATTGAGCGTCCGGCGCTGCCGAATCTGGAGCGCTGGGTGGCGGCGATCGCCGGGCGCGCCGCCTTCCAGAAGGCGACGGCGCCGCAGTCGGCCGCGACCAAGGCGGCCTGAATGATTCGCCGCGTCGCCCTCATCGGCCTCGGGACCATGGGTCCGGGCATCGCCGCGCGACTTGCGCGTGGCGGGCTGGATGTCGTGGCGTTCGACAGCGCGGCGGCGGCGGTCGAGCGGGCGAAGGCGATGCTTCCGGTGGCGGCCGGCGCGCTGGATCGGCTTGGCATCACGCCGCCGGAGGCAGGCGAGGGAACGATCGCTTTCGCAGCCTCGCTCGCCGAAGCGGTCAAAGGCTGCGATCTGGTCATCGAGAACGTGCCGGAGGACGCCGGGATCAAGGCGGAAATCTATCGCGCCATCGACCCGTTGATTGGATCGCAAACGATCGTGGCGACGGATACGTCCGGCATTCCGATCACCGGATTGCAGGAGAACATCTCGCATCCCGAACGCTTCGTCGGCATGCACTGGTCGAACCCACCGCACATCATCCCGATGATCGAAGTGATCGGCGGCGCGAAGACTGCCCCTGCGACGGTGGCGGCGATCCGCGACCTGATCCGCTCGCTCGGCCTGCTGCCGGTGGTGCTGAAGAAGGACGTGCCGGGTTTTGTCGAGAACCGGGTGCTTTACGCGCTTCTGCGTGAGGCGGTCGATTTGGTTGAACGCGGCGTGATCGAGGCCGAGGATCTGGACACCTGCGTGTCCTGGGGCATCGGATACAAGATCGCGGTGATCGGTCCGATGGCGCTGCTGGACATGGCGGGGCTCGATATCTACCGCTCGGTCTCTTCCTTCCTCAACGCCGATCTCGCCGACCGCAAGGACGTGTCACCTGCAGTGGAAGAACGCTTCGCCGCCAGGAAGCTCGGCATCAAGACAGGCGAGGGCATGTATTCCTACACGCCCGAGCGTATTGCCGCTTTGCAAGGCGAGCGCGCCGGCAAACTGATCGCCATCCGTCGCATCCTCGAAGCGGCGAAATAGCGCGATGAGGGGCACTTACGAACAAGCGAGACGCCCGGCCTCTTCAAGGCAGGCGACGCTGCGCGGAGTTGCAGCGGCGGGCTGGCCGCGGTCGAGCGGCAGGGCGGCGCGGGTCTCATACGACCGGCCTTCGAAGCCGCACCAGAGCGCCTCGACGGGCATGTTCTCCTGCTTGTCGTTGAGCGCCACGAAGGCGCCGGTCGACGGGTCCTGCCATAGGGCGATGCGCGTCGATGCGCCAGGGCCGGCCTGCGCCACGACGGCGGAATACCAGTGCGCCAGTTGGGCGACGCAAACGATCGGCGCGGCGGTGGAGTTCGTGACGGCGATCGGCGCGGGGTGGAGGCCGTCGACGCCGGTGCGCACCGTGATGTGCCGCAATTCGACTGCGTGCGCGCCGATGGTCTGAACGAGGAGGCCGGCAACGGCCATGGTGGCGAAAAATCTCATTCCGGTACTCAAAAGGGGTTCAACAGCAAGCAGAGACTAGCCTGAACGGGGAATAACACAGAACTGCTCTCAAGAGAAACAGTCAAAATGGAGGCTTCAATGAAGAAATACATGATTGCGGCAGCGAGTGCGCTGCTGCTTACCAGTACAATGCTGGTCGGCGCCTATGCGGCCGAGGTGAAGTCGATTGCGATCCTCACGCCCGAGGAAGGAACCGACTACGGCTGGAACCAGCAGGGCATCGACGCGGCGAAGGCTGCGGGCGCCGCCGCCGGTGTCGAGGTCAAGGTCGCGCAGGGCCTGGGTTATGGCGACGTGCGGCCGACGCTGCGCGAGCTTGCCGAGGACGGCGTCGGCCTGATGATCGCGCATGCCAGCGGCTACAACACCGCCGCGCCCGAAATCGCCGAAGAGACCAAGGTGCCGGTCGCCATCGTCGACACGCCGACCGGCCTCAAGAAAGGGCTCGTCGCCGACTATACGCTGTCCGGCCATGAAGGCGCCTATCTCGCCGGCCGGCTTGCGGCGAAGATGTCCCGGTCCAAGGCCGTCGGCATCGTCGTTTCCGGCGAGCCTCCGTCATGGAACTCGCAGTCCGCCGCCTTTGCAGAGGGCGTGAAGGCCGAGAACAAGGACGTCAAGCTGATCTATGCCGTGATCGGACCCGCCGCCTACAGCGATGCGGCCGGCGGCAAGCGCGTCACCGAAAGCGTGATTGCGGCCGGCGCCGACATCATCTTCGGCCAGGGCAACGGCTCTTCCTTCGGCATGTTGCAGGCGGTCGAGACCACCAAGGCGGGCGACGGCGGCAAGGTGCTGTTCATCGACGTCATCGGCGACAAGACCCCGATCGACAAGGGCTTCCTGCTGTCGTCGGTCGTCTGGAACATCGAGCCGGTCTATGCGGCGATGATCGCCGACCTGAAGTCCGACACGTTCGGCACCAAGAGCTATGCCATCGGCCTCAAGGACGATTCGGTGAAGCTGCTCAAGACCGCGCAGATCCCCGACGATGTCTGGGCGTCCGTCCAGGGCATCCGCGACGAGATCGTGTCGGGCAAGATCGTGGTCAAGCCGGTGTTCGAGGCGACCGCCGTCCGCGCGCTGATGTCCGACGTCAAGGAGTGATCGATCGGGAGGGCGCCCTCTCGGTGCCTTCCCGCTATCCAGTGTGTTAGGTGCTGATTGCCGACGGTAGAGCAAGATAATCTGGCCGGGCCGGTCATAGCGCTGGAAAACGTCACGAAACGTTTTCCGGGCGTGATCGCCAACGATGCCGTCAGCCTGGCGATACGGCCCGGCGAGGTTCACGTCCTTCTCGGCGAGAACGGCGCCGGCAAGTCGACGCTGATCGGCATGCTTTCGGGCCTGCAGCAGCCGGACGAGGGCCGCATCCTGGTCGACGGCAGGCCGCAGCCGATCCGCTCGCCGCGCCATGCGCTGTCGCTCGGCATCGGCACGGTGTTTCAGCACGCAATGCTGGTGCCCACGCTGACGGTGGCGGAAAATCTGCTGCTCGGCGAAAGCTGGTGGAAACCGCCGCGCAAGCAGGCGCTACGGGCAGAGGTCGACGGACTGGCGCGGTCGCTGGGCATGCGCATCGATCTGGACGCCGTCGCCGCCGAACTGTCGCTGGGTGAACAGCAGCAGGTCGAGATCCTGCGCGCTTTGCTGCGCAAGAGCCGCGTGCTGATCCTCGACGAATCGACTTCGATGCTGACGCCGTCGGGCATCGACGAGCTTGGCGCGCTGATGCGGCGGCTGGTCGAGCGCGGACTGGCGGTGGTGTTCATCACTCACAAGTTGCGCGAGGCGGCCGCCTTCGGCGACAGGATTTCGGTGCTCAAGCTCGGCCGCAAGGTTGGCGAGATAAAGCCGGAGCGGTTCCGCGAACTGGATGGGGACGGGCTCATCGCGGAAGTCGTGGAACTGATGTTCGGGCGGCGCGCCGGCGACCCGGAGGAGTCACGGATTGCAGTCCGCGAAGCGCCGGCGAAGGGCCTGCGCCTTCTTGCGGTGCAGAACCTGCGCGTGCTTCCCGGTTCGACCTCGCCCGAACTGCATGATGTTTCATTCGAGCTTCGCGCCGGCGAAATTCTTGGCGTGGCCGGCATAGACGGCAATGGCCAGAAGCAACTGGCGGAAGCTCTCGCCGGCCAGATCCCGGTTGAGAGCGGTACGGTGCATCTCGACGGGCGACCGATCGGCCAACTGAGCATCGGTGAAAGGCGGGCCGCGGGGCTGCGCTACCTTACCGACGACCGGCTGGGGGAGGGCACCGTCGCGACCTTTCCGGTGTCGCTCAATTTTCTGCTCAAACAGATCGGCGAGACGCCTTTCTGGAAGAACGGCCTGGAGCAGGCCGGCGAGATCGAGCGGAACGCGCAGCGGCTGATCAAGAGCTACGATGTGCGTACGCCGAGCGAGCGCACCCCGATCGGCCGCCTGTCGGGCGGCAACATCCAGAAGGTGCTGCTGGCACGCGAACTGGCCGACGGCGCCAAAGTCGTCATCTTCAACAAGCCGACCTATGGGCTCGACCTCGCCAACACCATGGCGACGCGGGCCCGCATCGGCGAGAACGCGGCGGGCGGCAAGGGCGTGCTGCTGATATCGACCGACCTCGAGGAATTGCTGCAACTCTGCGACCGCATCGTCGTGATGTCGGGCGGCGCACTGGCCGGAACGGTCGAAAACGGGCCGTCGGCGCGCGCCCAGGTCGGGCGGCTGATGGTCGGGCTGGCGGCATGAGCGTGGACACGGCTTCCGAAACTGGAGCGTTGCCGACGTCGTCGCCGAGAGTGCCGCGCGGCGCGACCCTGCGTCGGCTGGCGCTTGCTGTCGGCCCGGTGCTGATCGCGCTGGTGCTGGCGGGGCTGCTGCTGCTCGCGCTCGGCGTCAATCCGCTCGCCTATTACGGATTCGTGGTCGAGCGTGGCCTGCTGTCACCTTCCGGTGTCCAGCAGACGCTGACGCGGATGGCGCCGCTGCTGTTCATCGCTGCGGGTTTGATCGTGGCCTTCAGGGCCGGCATCTGGAATCTCGGCGTCGATGGCCAGTTCCTGCTGGGCGCGGTTTCGGCGGCGGCCAGCGCGCCGTGGCTGGTCACGCTGATGCCGGTCTGGCTGGCGACAATCGCCGTCTTCGCGCTGGCGATGCTGGTCGCCATGGCATGGTCGCTCGCGCCGGCTCTATTGAAGGCATACCAGGGCGTCAACGAGATCATCACCACCTTGATGATGACGTTCCTCGGCACCTCGCTCGCTAACGTGCTGGTCAAGCTGGTCTTCCTCGATCCCGGCACCACCGTGCCGCAGACCCGCACGCTGCCGGTCGAGGACCGTCTGCCTCGCCTGTTCGACACGACGATCAGCAGCGGGCTCTTGCTCGGGTTGGTCGCCATCGTCGCCGTCCATATCCTGATGACCCGCACCAGCTTCGGCCTCAAGCTCAGGGTCGTCGGCGCCAATCCGCGTGCCGCGATCCATGCCGGGCTGCCGGTGCCGAAACTCACGATCGCCGTGTTCGCGCTGTCCGCCGGCCTGGCGGGGCTTGCCGGGGCGGTCGACATCGTCGGCGTGCAGGGCAATGTGCGGGCCGACTGGAATCCCGCCTACGGGCTCACCGTCATTCCCATGGTGTTCCTCGCGCGGTTCAACGGGTTCGCGACGATCGTCTACGTCATGTTGCTGTCGATCCTGTCGATCGGCGGCGAAAGTGCGGCTCGGCGGCTGGGCGTGCCCAACCATTTCACGCTGGTGCTGGTGGCGACGGTGCTGATCGTATTGGCGATCGCCGAATATCTCGACCATCGCTTCCAGCAGGCGCGCAGGATATGATCTTATGAGCGGCCTCTTTGGCGAAGTCTTTCTCGGGGCGCTGCTCTTCGGCGCGGTGACCGCCTCCGTGCCGCTGCTGCTGGCGGGTCTTGGCGAGCAGATGTCGGAAAAGGCCGGCGTGCTCAACATCGGCATCGAAGGCATGATGATCTTCGGCGCCTATATCGGCTTCGTCGTCGCCTACTATTCGGAATCGCTGTGGCTCGGCTTCCTCGGCGGTGCCGCCGGGGGCATGGCGGTGGCGCTGATCATGGGGCTGCTCTGCGTCAGGCTCGGCCTCAACCAGATCGTCATCGGCATCGGGCTGACGCTGGGCTTCGAGGGCCTGACCGCGCTGCTCCATCACTTCCAGTTCTCGCGCAGCTATCCGCGCCTGCCGGCGGCCGAGGCGACGACGATTCCGCTGCTCGACGATGTTCCGGTGCTCGGGCCGGCGCTGTTCCGCCACCATTTGCTGGTCTATGTCGCGGTGCTGCTGGTTTTTGTCATGCGCTACATCTACCGGCGAACGCAGCTTGGCCTCAACCTGCAAGCGGCGGGCGACAAGCCTGCGGCGCTGGACGTTGCCGGCGTCGACGTCGTGCGGACGCGCATGATCGCGGTTATGACAACCGGCGCGATGGCGGGTCTCGGCGGCGCCTATCTCGCCAATATCGGCGCCGGCATCTTCGTGCCGTTCATCACCAATGGCGCGGGCTTCCTCGGCGTCGTGCTCGCCATGCTGGCGCGCGGCCGGCCGAGTTGGGTCCTGCTGGGCGCGCTGGTTTTCGGCCTCTGCCTGTCGCTGACGACAGCGCTGCAGGTGGCCGGCATCAACATCCCGACCGACGTGATCCAGATGATCCCGTTCCTGGCGGTGATGGCGATGCTGCTCGCCTTCGGACGCAAGTCCAGCCTGCCGGCGGCCCTTGGCGTTCCCTATGAGCGCGGTGCAAGATGATTTTTCAAGACCGGCCTAAGCACAAGAAATGTGCCGGCAGTGAATGGGAGAAATGAATGTCGGATACGAAAGTCTACCTGCTCGACGGCGGCTCGCTCGTGCTCGATGGCTACCACGTCTATTGGAACCGCGGTCCTGGCGGCGAGGTGCGGTTTCCCGTCTATTCGATCCTGGTCGAGCACAAGGACGGACGCTTCCTGATCGACAGCGGCTATGACTACGACCATGTCATGAAGGTGCTCCCCTTCGAGAAGCCGATCCAAAGCAAGGACCAGACCGTGCCCGGCGCGCTGGCGCTTCTCGGCCTGGAGCCGAAGGACATCGACGTCGTCTTCAACTCGCATTTCCATTTCGACCATTGCGGCGGCAACAAATATTTCCCGCACGCCAAGAAGATCTGCCACCGCCTTGAAGTGCCGCAGGCCTGCGCCCCTGCGCCGTTCGAGCATCTCGGCTATTCCGACCTGAGCTTTTCCCTGGAGGCGGCCGAGGCGCGCGGCGCGACCGCGCAACTGCTGGAAGGCACGACAAAGGCGAATTCGACGTTCGAAGGCGTCGACGGCGACGTCGAGCTTGCCAAGGGGGTGAAACTCATCCTCACGCCCGGCCATTCCATCGGCCACTACAGCCTGATGGTCGAGTTCGGCAGCCGCAAGCCGATCCTCTTCACCATCGACGCCGCCTATACGCAGAAAAGCCTGGAGACGCTTTGCCAGGCTTCCTTCCACATAGACCCGGTCGCCGGCGTCTCGTCCATGCGCAAGGTCAGGAAACTGGCGGAGGACCATGAGGCGGAACTGATGTATTCGCACGACATGGAAAACTTCAAGACATACCAGACCGGCACCCGGTTCTACGGTTGAGCGAGGCTTCGATGCGTTATTCTCCAGACCGCAAACCGGTCGTCACGCTGGCCGCTGGGCCGGTCGATTCCTATCCGGAAGTGCTGAACGCGCTGTCGCGCACGGTGCTCTACGATTACGACCCGGCCTTCCAGGGTTTTTACGAGCGCGTCGTCGACAAGGCGCAGAAGGCGCTGCGGCTGTCGAACAAGCCCGTCATCATGCATGGCGAGCCGGTGCTCGGGCTGGAGGCGGCGGCTGCCTCGCTGATCACCCCGCAGGATACGGTGCTCAATCTCGCCTCGGGCGTTTACGGCAAGGGGTTCGGCTATTGGGCGAAGCGTTATTCGCCGAACCTGCTGGAGATCGAGGTGCCCTACAACGAGGCGATCGATCCGCAATCCGTCGAGGACATGCTGAAGAAACATCCGGAAATCACGATCATCTCCGTCTGCCATCACGACACGCCGTCCGCCACGATCAATCCCATCGATGCGATCGGCGCGCTGAGCGCCAGGCATGGCGCCTACATGATCGTCGATGCCGTCTCGTCCTTCGCCGGCATGGATACGCATCCGGAAGAATGTCATGCCGACATCTATGTGACGGGACCGGGCAAATGCCTCGGCGCGCCGCCGGCGCTCACCATGCTCGGCGTCAGCGATCGTGCCTGGGCGAAGATGAAGGGCAACGCCGCGGCGCCGCGCGCCTCGATGCTGTCGATCGTCGACTGGGAAAACGCCTGGTCGCGCGAGCGGCCGTTTCCGTTCACGCCTTCAGTGGCCGACGTGAACGGGCTCGACGCGGCGCTCGACCTCTATCTCGGCGAGGGACCGGAGAATGTGTGGGCACGCCACGCGCTGACCGCCAGGGCTATGCGGGCGGGCGTGCAGGCGATGGGGCTGTCGGTGTGGGCCGCGAGCGAGGCGATCGCCTCGCCGACCTGTACGGCGGTCCGCACGCCGGAAGGCATCGACGAAGCGCAGATGCGCAAGCTGGCGCGCGAGCGCTACGGCGTGGTGTTTTCGTCCGGGCGGGGCGAGACGCTGGGCAAGCTGACGCGCGTCGGCCACATGGGCACCACGGCGCATCCGATCTACGCGCTGACGGCGCTGCCGGCGCTTGGCGGCGCCTACGCCGCGCTGGGCAGGAAGGTGGACATCGGCGCGGGCGTCGAGGCGGCGCTCGCCGTCATCGACGCCTGATTCACAAGAACATTGCAACGATTAGGGGAAAGATCATGACGGATCGGCTGGCGGGCAGGACGGCGCTGGTGACGGGCGCGGCGCAAGGCATCGGCAGGGCGATCGCCGAACGGCTCGCTGCCGACGGCGCCACGGTGGTCGTGAGTGATATCAATGCGGAGGGCGGAATGGCCACCGCCAAGGCGATCGGCGGCAAGGCGCTGGCCATCGCCGCGGATGTATCGGACGCGGCGTCGGTGAAGAACCTCTTCGACCAGATCGAGGCGAAGACGGATGGCATCGACATATTGGTCAACAATGCGAGCATAGTGCCCTTCATCGCCTGGGACGACGTCGACCTGGCGCACTGGCAGAAGATCATCGGCGTCAACCTCACCGGCACCTTCATCGTCACCCGCGCCGCCACCGACCTGATGCGGGCGAAGAACAGGGGCGGCCGCGTCATCTCGATCTCCTCCAACACCTTTTTCGCCGGCACGCCCAACATGGCCGCCTATGTCGCCGCAAAGGGCGGCGTCATCGGCTTCACGCGCGCGCTGGCGACTGAACTCGGCAAATACAACATCACCGCCAATGCGCTGACGCCCGGTCTGATCGAGAGCGACGGGGTCAAGGCCAGCCCGCATAACCAGGCCTTCGGTTTCGTCGAGATGCTGCAGGCGATGCCCGGCAAGGGTCAGCCAGAGCACATCGCCGACGTCGTGTCGTTCCTTGCGTCGGATGACGCACGCTGGATCACCGGCCAGACCCTGAACGTCGATGCCGGCATGGTGCGCCATTAAGCCAAGCCATCAAGCCAAGGCACGTCTTGTCTGCCGCATCTGCCGAGCCGTACGGCCGTCCCGGAACGAGATGGCGCGGGCGGATCGGGAGAATTAAGGGGTTACAGGCGTGAGCGAAACTCGCCCTCCGGATTTGGGTTCTCGGCGCTGCGCCTGCCCATCGGGAGATCGTCGGAAGGCCGGGCGAGTCGCGTGCCACAGCGGCGAGGGCAGGGCGGACATCCGCACATTCGCGTGTCTGCGGGTCTTGTCCTGATGGATCCGGAACTGCTCGGCGGCGAGACGTTCGCCGTCCCGCACGGCAAGCGCCACTGCGTGCGGAGGCGCTTGCGCATCGCGGGTCCTGCGCACATTGTAGGTTGCGGACGGAGGGCAGATGGACGCGGCGGATCGGTCTTCATCCGTCAGACGTCGACAAAACCCGCGAATTCAACGGAAAATCCGTCTGGAAGAAAGGAATTTTGACCCAATTGCTGGACGACGGCGCGTCTGCTGATTGTGATTCGTGCGATTCGGTATCGGACCAAACGACGGGTGCGACGGCCGGTCTTGTCGATGCCAGCGGCAGCCCCATGCAAGAAACCTATCCTGCATCGGCCTCGCGCGCCGGCTTGATCGAATTCCTGGTCGCGCCGCCTTGCGGAGGTCCGATCAAGCCATAGGCCGCACGCGGTCGCATCCCGAACAAGCCTTGAGACCCATACCATGCTCCGTTTCATTCACAGCGGCGACCTGCATCTCGGCAAGCGTTTCGGCAATATGCCGGAGGACCTTCGCGGCCGCTTGCGCGAGGCGCGGCACGGGATCATCGGCCGGCTGGCCAGCCATGCGCGGGAGAATGGCGCAACCGCCATCCTGCTGGCTGGCGATACGTTCGACACCGAAACGCCGACCCCGGAAATACGCCGGCAGGCGCTGGCCGAGATGGGTCATCATGCGCCGCTCCTGTGGGTGGTGCTGCCGGGTAATCACGACTCGCTGCAGGCGGTGCAGCACTGGAACGCCATGCGCGCCAGCGCTCCCGGCAACATCGTCTTCGCCACCGAGCCCGAGCCGCTGACGATCGCGCCGGACGCCGTGCTGCTGCCCGCGCCCTGCACGACGCGCCGGCCCGGCCGCGATCTGACGGGATGGATGGACGCGGCTGCGACGCCGGAAGGCGTCATCCGGCTCGGCCTCGCCCACGGCGCGATCCAGTCGTTTTCGGAAGAGGCGGCAGCCTCCGACGTCATCGCGCCCGACCGGGCGGTGCGGGCCGGCCTCGACTATCTGGCGCTCGGCGACTGGCACGGGCCGGTCGCCGTCAATGCACGCACCCACTACAGCGGTACGCCGGAACCCGACCGCTTCAAGCACGACAAACCCGGCCAGGCGCTGCTGGTGTCCATTGCTGCACCGGCCGCCACGCCAGAGATCGTTTCGCTCGAAACCGGCAGTTTTGCCTGGCGGACCATCTCCCTGCCGCTGCTGTCGCGCGACGACGCGGTCGCGGCCCTGGCGGCGCACCTCCCGGCCGGCCTCTCGCGGCGGCAGACCTTGCTGCGCATCGCCCCGTCCGGCCGGCTGAGGCTCGGCGGTCGCACGGCGCTCGCTGCCGCCGTCGAGCATGCGGCGCCGGAATTCGCGCATCTCGAACTGGATGAGAGTGAACTGGCGACGGATTGCGAAAGCGAGGATCTGGACCTGATCGACCGGGCGGGCGCCTTGCGCGAGGCGGCGAATGCGCTGCTTGCCGAGAGCGAGGACGAGGCGCGCCCGGCGGGCGAGCGCGAGGTGTCGCGCGAAGCCCTGGTCCGCCTGTTCTCCTACTGCGAGAAGATCGCATCATGAAGATCTCCGCGCTTCGGCTGCACAACGTCAAGCGCTTCGCCGGTCGCGGCGTCGCGATCGAGGGCATAGGCGACGGCGTGAACGTGCTTTGCGCAGCCAATGAACACGGCAAGTCGACGAGCTTCGAGGCTCTGCATGCGCTGTTCTTCCAGCCGCACAGTGGTACGCCGGGCGACGTCCAGAAGCTGCGCCCCTACAGCGGCGGAAACCCTCTGGTCGAGGCGGACATCGTCACGGCGCAGGGCCGGTACAGGCTGACCAAGCAATATTATGGCGGCCGGCGGGCCAGCGTCACCGATATCGCCACTGGCCGCCTGCTGGCGCAGGCCGACGAGGCGGAGGCCTTCATTGCCAACCTGATCCGTGGCGGCACCTCTGGTCCGGCCGGTCTGCTCTGGGTCCGGCAAGGCGTCACCGGCATCGAGAAGCGCAGCCGGGCCGAGGAAGACGGCGAGAAGCGCGTCCGCGAAAGCCTGCTCGCATCGGTGCAAGGCGAGGTCGAGGCGATGACCGGCGGGCGGCGCATGGCGGAGATCGTCGATGTCTGCAACGAGGAACTCTACCGGCTGGTGACGCCGACGATGCGCCCCAAGGGCGGCGGGCTCTACGAGGCGGCCGTGGAAAAGCACCGGCGGCTGGTCGAGGAGGAACGGCGGCTCGCTGCCGAAGTCAATGCGATGCGCGAGGCTCTCGACAAGCGCGGCGCGGCGCTGAAACGCCTTGCCGAGATCGAGGATCCCTCGGAACTGGACGCGCGGCGCGGCGCGCTGGAAAAGGCCGAAGCGGCCTTGGCGGCGGCGAAGACCCATCGCGCCGCCCTTGACGCGGCCGAGGCAGCCGCCGCGCTGGCTCGCAGCCGCCGAGACACCGCCCAGCAGGCGCTGGGCGGCTTTCGCGAGGCGATCGCCCAGGCGGCAAGGCTGGGCGAGCAGGTTGCCTCGGCACAGTTGCACCGCGATGACGCCGTTGCCCGGCGCGACGCAGCGACCGCCGAGATCGATCGCGCCGCGGGCGAGGCCGACGCCGCCGACGCCGCGGAACGCGAAGCGCGCGAATTGCTCGCCCGGCTGGACCGAGCCATGGCGGCGCGACAGGCGGCCGAGCATCGTACCGAGATGCGAGACCGGCTGGACAAGGCCGAAGCCTTGCGTGCGAAGATAGAGGCTGGCGAGACCGCACTCGCCCTGCTGGCGATGCCCGCCAACGCCATCGGCCAGTTGCAGGATTTGGAGATCAAGCTGGCCGGCCTGCGCGCCGCCAAGAACGCCACCTTGCCGACGTTCCGGATGACCTACGGCGCAAGCGCCGAAGGCCGCGTCACGCTGAACGGGGCGCCGCTGCCTGATGCCGTCGAACAAATGTTCGCCGACGTCGCAAACCTCGAAATCTCCGGCATCGGGACGCTGACGCTGCGCTCCAACCGCCCGCCCGAGGCGGACCAGGCATTGCTCAAGGCCGAAGCGAGGCATCGAGACCTGCTGGCCGCGCTGGGCGTCTCCAGTCTGGCCGAGGCGCATGGGCGGCAGTCCGCCGGGCATGAGAAATCGACAGGGCTTGAACTGGACCGCCAGAATTTCAGGCACCTTGCGCCGGGCGGACTTGCGCAGCTTCGCGAGGATGTCGCCCGGCATGCGGACGACGGCGCCCAGGACCTGGAACTGAAGGCCGATCCGGAAGACGTGCGGCAGGCGATGTCGGCCGCCGGCCAGACGGCCGCCGCCGCGCGCAACGCCGCCCGCGAGGCCCGGCCGATGCGAGGTATCGCGGACAAGGCCGCCATCGAGGCCGAGACGGCCTATGCCGCCGCCAGGGGCGAACTGGAAAGGGTCGTTTCCGTGCTCGGCCCCGAAGCGGAGCGTGGCGACAAGGAAAGGCGGCTTGCCGAGGGTCTCGACGAGCAGGAGACGCTTTTTACGAAAGCCGAGGCGCATGCTGCGACGCTGCGCGCCACTGCGCCCGATCTGGAAACCACGGAGGCGGCCCTGCGCCGTGCGCGGTCGGTGCGGGATGCCGCGACGCAGGAAGCAGCCAGGCTGCGCGAGACCGTGGCGGATTTCAACGGCGAGATACGGACGCGCTCCGACGTTGCGGTCGAGGAGGCGTGGCGCGAGGCCTCCGAGGCCATGGCGGCGGCAGCCGAGCGCGTCAAACACTACGAGACCGAAGTCGCGGTGCTCGACCGCTTGCGCAGGGCGCTGCAATTGTCCCGCTCGGCGGCCCGCGACCTCTACCTGAAGCCGATCATCGAGGAATTACGCCCGCTGCTCGGCGTGCTCTTCGACGACATCTCGATCGTCTTCGACGAGAATACGCTGTTGCCGCAGTCGATACGCCGCAACGGCCAGGACGAGGACGTGGAGCGGCTGAGCGGCGGCATGCGCGAGCAACTCTCCGTGCTTACCCGCCTTGCGTTCGCAAAACTGCTGGCGCGCGACGGACGCCCTGCGCCGGTTATCCTCGACGATGCTCTGGTCTATTCCGACGACGACCGAATCGAGCGCATGTTCGACGCGCTGCATCGCCAGTCCCGCGACCAGCAGATCCTGGTGTTTTCGTGCCGGCAACGGGCTTTCGCAAAGCTCGGCGGAAACGTCCTGCACATGACGGCCTGGACCCCGGATGCCTGATTCTCTTCGACGGCAAAGCAAGGCCCGTCAGTTTGTCTCCCGGCGATCGCAACGAAACTCCAGGCGGCTATCGCCATGCCCCGTACGGCTTGGCGGAAGGAATCCTTTGATCTGAAGGGATCGATCATTCAGCTCTGACGTCGCACGCCTGTCGTTGAGCTGAATCTGCGGTTGAGCAGAATAAATCGCCAATCCTTGAGGTTATCCTCGGCCGCGCCGGTTAAAAGAAAAATAACGAGCCAAATACCGAGTAGCGCTGCGCGTCTCGCCCTCGTGGATGGGGGCATAAACAATCCACAGACAAGAAAAGCATCGACAACTTGAAAGTCTGAGAAGCGGATGGAGGCCCGGTCGATCACATTTGATCTTAAAAACTGGCGGAGAGGAAGGGATTCGAACCCTCGAGAAGCTTTTGACCTCTACGCCCTTAGCAGGGGCGCGCCTTCGACCACTCGGCCACCTCTCCGTCCGTCCCACTAGCCCGAGCGCTTCCGGCGATCAAGCGGTTTCTCGGCTTATATCGCGCCGGCGGTGGAAACGCCGGAAACGGGAACCGGTCTTGAGATCGGGCGGAATGGTTTCGTGGCTGGCTGTACCGAGCGCGATTCGAGGCTGCGGATCGTGGACGCGGCATCCATGCACCTTCGCCCGGCGCTGGATGGTTAACCAAGTCTTTAAAGGGGGTATCAAATCGTGTCTTTTGTGTCACAGACACCCGGCATCGCATCCATGCGTCGGCGCGCTTCCGATGATCGAGGTTGAACGCGCCGAAGCTATGCGCGATCCTCGAATCGAGAGAGGGGCGAACTATCGTGTCTTTTTCGGCTTGGGAACGGGGCAGGGAACGCTGTCCTTCAGCAAACACAAAGCCCAGACCCTTTTAACAACTTTTGACTGGAGATCAGAAAATGAACATCAAGAGCCTTCTTCTCGGCTCCGCTGCGGCCCTGGTCGCAGTCACCGGCGCTCGTGCGGCCGATGCGGTCGTGGTTGCCGAGCCGGAACCCGTCGAATACGTCCGCGTCTGCGACGTCTATGGTTCGGGCTTCTTCTACCTGCCCGGCACGGAAACCTGCCTGAAGATCGGCGGTTATGTCCGCGTCGATATTCGTGGCGGCGATTTCTACGGCGTGACGAGCGCCGCAGGCGACGATACTTACAACAATCGCGTCCGCTTCCAGCTGCGCACCGACGCCCGCAGCGAGACCGAACTCGGCACGCTGCGTGCGTATGCCGCCATCAACTTCAATTACCAGGTGTCCGGCAGCGGCACGCCCTTCTACGACATGAACGACGGCATGAGCATCGAGCATGCCTATATCGAGCTTGGCGGTTTCCGCATCGGCAAGACGGACTCCTACTTCTCGACCTTCACCGACTATTCGTCGGGCGTCATGAACGACGGTATCGTTCCCTACGGTCCGTTCGGCACGTTCCAGATCGCCTACACCTACACTGGCGCGAACGGCTTCTCGGCCGGCGTCGCCCTGGAGCAGGGCGACCAGAACGAGATCGTGTATGGTTCGGACTTTGACGGCCCCTTCGGGTATGGCGGCATCACGCAGGACTACGCTCCTTATGTGGTCGGCGGTCTGTCGTTCACGCAGGGCTGGGGCAAGATCGGTCTCGTCGCCGGTTACGACAGCTGGCAGTCGGAAGTGGCGGTCAAGGGTCGCCTGGACATCAACATCACCGACACCGCTTCGGTGTTCGTGATGGGCGCCTGGGACTCGGCCGGCTTCGACAACGAGAACTTCTACGCGCAGTGGGCTGGCGACTGGGCCGTCTGGGGCGGCACGGCGATCAAGCTGAACGAGAAGGCGACGTTCAACGCCGAAGTCGGCTATGACGACGGCTCGAACTTCTCGGTTGCCGCCAACGTTGCCTACGACCTGGTTCCGGGCTTCACGATCACGCCGGAAGTCGTCTATTACGCCCCCGACAAGAACAGCAAGGGCGTCGACCAGGATCTCGACGACAGCTGGGGCTTCAACCTGCGCTTCCAGCGCACGTTCTGATCGGCTTCACCGATCGGCCTAGACAGAACCCGGCGGGCAACCGCCGGGTTTTTTATTGCACCCGCCGCTGCGTCTTTGTTGCACCGCCGCCGCGTCGGGGCGGATATCGGCAGTGGATCAGCGGGACTGGCCGCGGCTGCCGGCCGATGTCAGGCGGCAGGCTGCGTGGTTGGCGGAGGGCCGGGCCGATGGCGCGCTATAGGCGGGTCGGTTTCCCGGCATGCGCGAGGAAGCGCGCGATCCGTTCCGGCAGGTCGCCTGTCTCCAGCATCGGTGGATGTCCTTGGCCGGCGACCCCGACTGTTTCCATGCCTGGATGTCGCCGCTCCATCTCTGCCACGGTTTCGCGTGAAAGCAGGCGCGTGTTCTCGCCGCGTACGACAGTGACCGGCACTCTTGCCAGTGCGTCGAACTGCTCCCACATCGCCGGCAGTGCCTGACGCAAATCGAGAGCGATGACGGTGTTGACCAGTGCCGGATCGTAGTCGGCAACGGGACGCCCGTCTTCGTCGCGGTAGAGCGCCTTCACCATCCGCTTCCAGTCGTCGTCGCAAAGCGCGGGAAAATCGGCGCCATGGATCGCGCGTTGCGCCTGCTCGGCTTGCGCGAAGGTAGCGGCAGGGGCGGCGTTTTCGAGATAGGAACGGATATGCGCGAGGCCAGCAGCCTCGACGACCGGGCCGATATCGTTGAAGACGACCGACTTCAGCACCGACGGACGGATCGCCGCCAGAATATGGATGATCAGCCCGCCGCGCGACGTGCCGATGAACGCCGCTTCGGAAATGCCCAGCGCGTCCAGCCCCGCAAGCACGTCGTCCGCCTCGGTGACGATGTTGTAGTTCTTCCAGTTGGGATCGTAGGCCGAAGCGCCACGCCCGCGATAATCGAACGTGACGACCTTGCGCGGCGTCTCGGCATCGCTTGAGAGGAAGAGCGCAAGCTCATGGAAATCCCGGACATTCCGCGTCAGGCCGGGAAGGCAGACGACGGGCAAGCTTGCCTGGTTGCCGCCGCCGTAGACCCGCCCATGCAGCCGCAGTCCGTCCTTCGAGGCATAGAAGAAGTCTGTGAAACCGTCGCTCTCCGCCATGCCGATGCCCTCGCATTCCGTTCGTCGGTCTAGCTACAAGGCAAGGCGATCCCGGTCAAACCGATCGACGCAGGGCAGGGTCGCGAAACTCGAGCTGAGATGATGAACGGTCAGCGGCCTTTGACGAGATCGCCGCTGATGTCGAACGATCCGGTCAGCTGCATCTTGTAGACTTGGTAATTCTCCATCACGCGCTGCACATAGCTGCGCGTCTCGGCGAAGGGGATGCGCTCGATCCAGTCGACCACCGTGTCGAGGTCCTTGCCGCGCGGATCGCCGTAGCGTGCCACCCAATCCCGCGCGCGACCCGGCCCGGCATTGTAGCCGGCGAAGGTGAGCACGTAGGAGCCGCTGAACCTGCCGAGCTGTTCGCCGAGGAAGGCCGCACCCAGCGTTGCGTTGTATCCGGCGTCGGTGGTGAGTTTTTGCGACGAGAAGGCGAGGCCGGCTTTCTTGGCAACGTCCTTTGCCGTGCCGGGCATCAATTGCAGCAGTCCAAGGGCGCCGGCGCCAGAGACGGCGCCGACGTTGAACTCGCTCTCCTGACGGGCGATCGCATAGGCCAGCGCCTTGCCCGACCCTGAAATATTGGCCGAGGCTGGGATCACGCCGACCGGGTGCGACAGCGCGCCGATATCGATGCCGCGCGCCGCGGCGATCTTGGCGACCTTCAGCCCGAGATAATGGTTGCCGCGATCTTCCGCCATGGCTGCCAGCAGCGCCAGTTCGCCCGGGCTGGTCAGTTGCCCCGCGAGGTCGCGATAGAGCGTGTCGGCGAGGCCGTCATAGCCTGCGGCTTCGAGCCGCTTGATCGCCTGCACGGCTTCGCGATGCACGAAATCGCGGCGGTCGCCGTCGCTCGGCGTGGGCGAGGCGACATTGATCGCGGCACGGCCGATCTTTTCTGCGGCAAGCTGGCCGTAGAAGCTGGTGCCGTAGCCGGCCGCGCGTTCGTAATACGCCTTTGCGCTGCCCGGCCCGCCGGCTTCGGCCGTACGACCCAGCCAGTAATAGGCGCGCGACAGCGAGATGGGGCCGCCCGCGACCTCGGCGATCCGCGCGAAATGCGCCGCGCCGGCCTTCGCGTCGCCCATGCCGCGAAACGCATACCAGCCCGCATGGAACTCGGCGTCGGCCTGGTTGACGGGGCTTTCGGCGGAATGGGAAGCGGCGATGCGGTAGGCGGTTTTCATGTCGCCGGCGTCGACCAGTTCGCGCGACAGCGTGCGCCGCTCGATCCACCACGCATCGGGATCGATCAGTTCGGCGCGATCCTTCGGCGCCTTGAGCATCACGGCCGCCGCCTCGGCGAATTTGTCGGTGCGCCGCAGATATTTCGCCTTGGCGAACAGATAACCGGCGCCGCGCTGCGCGGCAGGCACCGCTTCGAGCAGCTTGACCGCCGTGCGGTCGCCCTTGGCTGCCGCGGCCCAGGCGTCGAACAGCGGCTTGGCGCCGGCCAGATCGGCAACGCGCCGGGCCGAATTCACGCGGTCGGCATAAAGCATGCGCTCCATGCGGATGCGGTGGTCTTCGGCAGGAATGATTGCGCCGAATTCCTTGATGATGGCGATCTCTTCCTCGGCGTCCAGTTTTTCGCTGCGCCAGAACGGTGAGAGCATGGCTTGGGCGGCTTGCATCTGTCCGAGCGCCACATAGGACCGGGCGAGGATGATGGCGCCTGCCGCCGTCTGCGGCGGGGTGCCGCCAAAGGCCTTGATGACGACCTGCGGCGCGGGTTGCTCGCGCAGAAGGGCGCGTTCGCTGTTGCGCCGGAAGGCCTCCGCGCCGGGCCAGCTTCGCAGCGTCTCCGCCGCGGCCGCTATGTCGGCGCTGGGCACGAGTTTTCCACCCTTCAGCGCGATCGCCCAGGCAAGGATATGACGGTCGAGCGAAGACGCCGGCAGGCTGTCGCGGATGACCCGGGCCGCGAGCACGTCGCCTGATGAAAGAGCGTCCAGCCCGGCCTTCAATTGTGCGCTGGTGTTGCCCCCGATGCGGTCGCCCTTGCCGGTGACCGCAATCGGAATGCCGGCGGTGGTCTGCCCGTCCAGGGTCGCGGCGATGGCAATGACCGGTACGACCGCCACGAGGACGGCCAGCAACATCGACCGGCGATGCCATTGGGTGCTTGTGCCCATTCGGCTTCCCTGTCCTGGTCCACTACAAAGAGGGGCGGATGCTGGCATGCTAGGTCTTGATGGTGAACGGCCTGTAAACAAACGGCTGGCACAACCGTTTGGATTGTGTCCGCGCCGATCCTTGCGGCAGCACAATGTCAAGACTATGGTGCGCGGCCCTGCTTTCCTCTAGAAGGCGGTGCGATCGAAAAACATAATGCAGCCGGCAGGTTGCGGAGGAGTTTGACCAGATGTTGAGAGGTTCGTTGACCGCGCTCGTGACGCCGTTCGACAAGAACGGGGCGCTGGCCGAGAAAACGTTCCGCGACCTGGTCGAGTGGCAGATCGCGGAGGGCACCAAGGGGCTTGTTCCAGTGGGCACGACCGGCGAATCGCCGACGCTGTCGCATGACGAGCATCGCCAGGTGGTGAAGGCTTGCGTCGAGGCCGCGAAAGGCCGTGTGCCGGTTGTCGCCGGGGCAGGGTCCAACAACACCGAGGAGGCCGTCGGCCTTGTCCAGTATGCGGAAAAGGCCGGGGCCGACGCCGTACTGGTGGTCACGCCCTACTACAACAGGCCGACGCAGCGCGGGCTCTACCTGCATTTCGCCACCGTCGCCAAGGCGACGAAGCTGCCGGTGATCATCTACAACATCCCGCCGCGCTCGGTGATCGACATGACGCCGGAGACGATGGGCCGTCTCGCCCACGACTTCAAGAACATCGCCGGCGTCAAGGACGCGACCGGCAAGGTCGAGCGCGTCTCGGAACAGCGGCTGACCTGCGGCAAGGATTTCATCCAGCTTTCCGGCGAGGACGCCTCGGCGCTGGGCTTCAACGCGCATGGCGGCGTCGGCTGCATCTCGGTCACGTCCAACGTCGCGCCACGCCTCTGCTCCGAGTTCCAGGAGGCGACGCTCGCCAACGACAAGGAAAAGGCGCTGGAACTGCAGGACCGCCTGATGCCGCTGCACAAGGCGATCTTCCTGGAGCCGGGCCTTGCCGGCGCGAAATACGCGCTGTCGCGGCTGGGCAAGGTGGAGAACACCGTGCGCTTGCCGCTGACTACGGTGGAAGAGGGCACCGCCGAGAAGATCGAAGCGGCGATGAAGCATGCCGGCTTGATCAATTGACGCCGGCGCATCATTTGATGGCACGATGAATCAAGTCCGAAAAGCCGATCCCAACAACAAGACCGTCGCTGAAAACCGCAAGGCGCGTTTCTCTTACGAGATCCTCGACACGGTCGAGGCTGGTCTTGTGCTGACGGGGACCGAGGTGAAGTCGCTGCGCCAGGGGCAGGCGAACATCCAGGATTCCTATGCCTCGAACGAAGGCGGTGAAATCTGGCTGATCAATTCCTACCTGCCGGAATATCTCCAGGCCAACCGCTTCAACCACGAGCCGCGCCGCCACCGCAAATTGCTGCTGAACAAGCGCCAGATGTCGCGGCTGACCCAGAGCGTCGAGCGCGACGGCATGACCATGGTGCCGCTGAAAATCTATTTCAACGACCGGGGCCGCGCCAAACTGCTGCTCGGCGTGGCGCGCGGCAAGAAGCTGCACGACAAGCGCGAGACCGAGAAAGCGCGCGACTGGTCGCGCGAAAAGGGTCGGCTGCTCAAGGAGCGCGGCTGACTTTTTGCGTCGGCATCCCGGCCGCTCGGCGCGCAGTTCGGTTGCTGATTCGGGCTGTACAGTTTTCCCACAGACGGCTTTCACCGTGATTTCGCTTGGGGCGCGTGCGCTTTCGTCGCGGGCGCGCGGCGATTTTTGCTGGCTGCTGCTGTTCACGTTTGCTTGACATGCAGGCCAAAACCAGACAGCAAATCGATTCGAAAAGGGGTTCTTGTCAGGTGTCGGAGGTCTGTGGGCCATCGTTGTGATGCGCTCCGCGTAGAAAAGACGTTTGGGAAAAGGGATTGGTTAACCATCATTGTCCATCTTTTGAGTCGATGAGCGACAGGCAAGGCGTGCCGACAGCGCGCCGGGGGATCACTCCTCGGACTGATGATCATGACGGCTTAGTGGCCTGTTGCCGCGATGCCGGCTCAAGGAAGACGGGTGCGTAATGGCGTTCGTGAGTAAAAATGGCCGCGACAGCGGCAGCGCTGGAGAATTGCGCTCCAGCAGGTTCAGCCCGGACAGGATGATTCGCTGGGTTGCGCTCCCCTGTGCCGGTGCGGCGCTGGCCGTATGGTCTGTAACGGTCCTGGCCGGCGTCAGTTCCATGGGTGCATCCTTTGCGTCTTCTCCAAACCTCATGCCGCAAGGGCTTGTGGTGCCGACGGAGGTTGCTGGCCTCGATCCGGCGAAGCGTGAATCCCTGCTTCGCCAGGCGCGCGCCTCGCTCATGCCGAACGTTCGGTTCTCCGATAAAGCCGCGCGCCTGGCCACGACGACGCTTGCGCCAGCCGCAGGCGGCGCGGCCGAAAGGGATGCGGGCCGGTTCGATCAGGTGGTCGCCAGCGCAGCCCTGACGCCGCAAAAGATGGCTGCGGCGTTCGCGCAGGTCGGGCTGGTCGCAAAGGCGCCGGAAGTGGCCAAGGCCAAGGTGGCGAAGCTGTCGCCATCGGCGCGCAACGCTTCCCTGCCGAAGGCCAGGGAGGAACGCTTCGCCCGATTGCCCAACCAGGCCGTACCAGTTCTGGAGCGTTTTGCCCGTGGCGGCAGCGAGATCGAGACGAGCACTGAAGTGCTGCTGGCCTATGCCGATCCATCGCCTTTCGCGGCGAGCGGCTCCCTGTCGGACGCCAGTGTGCTGGAAAACAACGGCCTCGTGCTGCATACCCCGCTGGAAGACGGCAGCGAGGACAGCGCCGCCCTGCCGGGCTACGAGGACACGCCGGACGCGACGCCCCTGCCACTGCGACGCCCGAAAGCGGACGCGGGCAAGCGTCCCGACGAACCGAGACGCTCCGATGATGACAGCCGTTCCGACGGCAATCGGCGTTCGGACGATGGCAAGGACAAGGGCGACAATCGTCGTCCCGACAAAAAGCGCGTCGACGATGCTGGTCGTGATGACGACCGGCGCAAGACGACGCAGTCGCAGCGCGGCGCGCCATCGTTGCTCGCCTTCGCCAAACCTGACGATCCGTCGCAGGAAAAGGGCGGCGGCATCTTCAAAAAATTCCTGAACACGCCGAAAGCCGGCGGCGGCACGGCTGTCTATGACATCAGTGCCCAAGTGGTCTACATGCCGGACGGCTCCAAACTCGAGGCGCATTCGGGTATTGGCGCCATGGCCGACAACCCGCGCTACGTACACGTCAAGATGAAGGGGCCGACGCCGCCCGGCACCTACAACCTAGTCATGCGCGAGAAGCGTTTTCACGGCGTGGAGGCGGTGCGGATGTTGCCCGCCAACGGGAAGGTGGCGCACAACCGTACCGGGATTCTGGCCCATTCCTATCTTCTGCGTGGTGGCCGCGCAGAGTCGCACGGCTGCGTCGCGTTCAAGGACTACAATCGTTTTCTGACAGCTTTCAAGAAGGGCAAGGTCACGCGCATCGTCGTGGTTCCCGGCGGCGGCAAGTCGAAAAGCCCGGTGCAGGTCGCTTCGGCGCGCGGCTGAGACGGGTCTCCGTTCAAGCATCGCCTTTTTCTGCGGTCAAGGGGGCCTGGAAGCCGGCGTCAGCCTCATTCCGTGGCCTGGATGTACTCCGCGATCCGGGAAAACACGTCGACGAACATTCCTTCCGTCAGCACGCCGGTATTCGTGTTGTAGCGCGAGCAGTGGTAGCTGGAAAACAGCTTCACGCCCCCGATTTCGATGGCAGCCCCATGCTTGAACGGATAGGCAGCCACCCGCCCGCCAAAGGCGCGCACAGTCGACTGGTGGCCGATGGCGCCGAGCGTCAGCACGGCCTTGAGGTTCGGAAAGCGTGAGAAGGCCGGCGACAGGAACTGGCGGCAGGTGGTGATCTCGGCAGGCGTCGGCTTGTTCTCCGGCGGCACGCAGCGCACCGCATTGACGATCGCTGTGCCAACCAGTTCCAATCCGTCGTCTGGGCGAGCCTTATAGGTGCCCTGCGCCAGCCCGAAGCGGATCAGCGTCCGGTAGAGAAGATCGCCGGCATAGTCGCCGGTGAACGGCCTGCCAGTGCGATTCGCCCCGCGCAAGCCGGGCGCCAGCCCGACGACGAGCAGCCGCACTGCGTCCTCGCCCTCCAGCGGCATGAAGGTCGGGACGGGCGCATTGAACCACTCGGGCTCACGCACGCGCCATTGGGCGATGAAATCATGCAGGCGCGGACAGAGAGGGCAGTCGCGCGACGGTTCGGCGGTTTCCACCGCCGGTCCGTCAGTATTCGTCCTCGGCGGCCACCGGTTCGGTGCGCCGGACCGGGCGTTCCGACGGATCGCGGCCGACTTCGCTCTTCAGCGTCGTCAGGTCGATGAAATGGTCGGCTTGCCGGCGCAGATCGTCGGAGATCATCGGCGGCTGCGAGGCCATGGTCGACACGATGCTGACCTTGCGGCCACGCCTTTGCAGCGCCTCGACCAGCGTGCGGAAATCGCCGTCGCCGGAGAAGATCACATAGTGGTCGACATAATCCGCGAGTTCCATGGCATCGATCGTCAGCTCGATGTCCATGTTGCCCTTGATCTTGCGGCGTCCTGTCGAGTCGGTGAACTCCTTGGCCGGCTTGGTCACCACCTTGTAGCCATTGTAGTCCAGCCAGTCGATCAGGGGACGGATCGAGGAGTATTCCTGGTCCTCGACCAGCGCCGTGTAATAATAGGCGCGCAGCAGGTAGCCGCGTTTCTGGAACGAAGACAGGAGCTTGCGGTAGTCGATGTCGAACCCCAGCGACCGGGAGGTCGCATAGAGGTTTGCACCATCGATGAACAATGCGATCTTTTCACGCGGATCGAACATGGCTGGAATATCCTTGGTCAAATCAATCGGTCAGTTCAACAAACGTGCGGCCGATGCAGGCGGTCGGGAAATGCTCGTGGCATCGTCTATAAGAATGAGATACCGCCTTGACGGACGCTTTCCAAGATCGGTCACGAAAAAGTAATAATCGTCGACGACGCAGTTTTTGCCGTAGGTCCCCCGCGTTCGGACCCCTCGCGGCGTGCCGGTCGCCTGCATGCTTGTTTTCCGCCGCCTTTCGGGTTATGCACCGCGCCGGCTTTCCGTCACATCCAGGTATGAAAGGGGCAGTTCATGGCCCGCGTAACCGTTGAAGACTGCATCGACAAGGTCGACAACCGCTTTGAGCTCGTTCTGCTTGCCGGCCACCGCGCCCGCCAGATCAGCCAGGGGGCGGCGATCACCGTGCCGCGCGACAACGACAAGAACCCGGTGATCGCGCTGCGCGAGATCGCCGACGAGACGCTCTCGCCGGGCGACCTCAAGGAAGACCTGATCCATTCGCTGCAGAAGCATGTCGAGGTCGACGAGCCCGAGAGTGACGGCGCCGAGATCACCGACCAGACTGTTGTCGCGGCCGGCGAGACGGTGGAGCAGGACGACGACAGCAACATCACCTTCGACCGCATGTCGGAAGAGGAACTGCTGGCCGGCATCGAAGGTCTGGTCGCGCCGGAAAAAAGCGACGATTTCTAGGACTTGGCTTACACTGCGGACCTTTCGTGGCCCGCGGATCATGGCTATCTATCGAATGCGCCGTGTCTCCCGACGCGGCGCATGTTTTTTTGTGGGTGCGGACGTTGAGCCATGATGCGTCAATATGAGCTTGTCGAGCGCGTTCAGCGCTACAAGCCCGACGTCAACGAAACCCTGCTCAACAAGGCCTATGTCTATGCCATGCAGAAGCATGGCCACCAGAAGCGCGCGTCCGGCGACCCGTATTTCTCGCACCCGCTCGAAGTCGCGGCGATCCTGACCGACATGCATCTCGACGAGTCGACCATCGCGGTGGCGCTGCTGCACGATACGATCGAGGATACGTCGGCCACCCGCCAGGAGATCGACCAGCTTTTCGGACCGGACATCGGCAAGCTTGTCGAAGGTCTGACCAAGCTGAAGAAGCTCGACCTCGTCTCGAAGAAGGCCGAGCAGGCGGAAAACCTCCGAAAACTGCTGCTGGCGATCTCGGAAGACGTCCGCGTCCTTCTGGTCAAGCTCGCCGACCGGCTCCACAACATGCGCACCCTCGACCATGTGCCGGAAGCCAAGCGGCTACGCATCGCCGAGGAGACGATGGAGATCTATGCGCCGCTGGCCGGCCGCATGGGCATGCAGGGCATGCGCGAGGAATTGGAGGAACTCGCCTTCCGCCACATCAATCCCGAAGCCCATCGCATGGTGACGGCGCGGCTGACCGACATATTCGAGCGCAACCGCGGCGTGGTCGCCGAGATCGAGGCATCGCTGTCGGCACTGTTCGACAAGCGGTCGATCAAGGCCAAGGTCAAGAGCCGCCAGAAGAAGCCCTGGTCGGTATTCCGCAAGATGGAATCCAAGGGCCTCTCGCTGGAACAGCTTTCGGACTTGTTCGGCTTCCGGGTCGTCGTCGATACCGTCGAGGATTGCTACCGCGCGCTGGGAGCGATCCACACGGCATGGTCGGTGGTGCCGGGCCGCTTCAAGGACTACATCTCGACGCCGAAGCAGAACGACTATCGCTCGATCCACACGACCATCGTCGGCCCGTCGCGCCAGCGCGTCGAACTGCAGATCCGCACCTATGAGATGAACACGGTCGCCGACTACGGCGTCGCCGCGCATGCGCTCTACAAGGACGGCAGGACGAAGGTGAACGGCGCCGCGCATTCGATCTCTAAGGAGACGAATGCCTATGCGTGGCTGCGGCGCACCATCGAGCAACTGGCGGAGGGCGACAATCCCGAGGATTTTCTCGAAAATACCAAGCTGGAGCTGTTCCAGGACCAGGTCTTCTGCTTCACGCCGAAGGGCATGCTGATCGCCCTGCCACGCGGCGCCACGCCGATCGACTTCGCTTATGCGGTCCACACCGAAGTCGGCGATTCCTGCGTCGGCACCAAGATCAACGGCCGGATCATGCCGCTGATGACCGAGCTCAAGAACGGCGACGAGGTCGAGATCATCCGCTCGAAGGGGCAGGTGCCGCCGGCGGCCTGGGAGGCGATCGTCGTCACCGGCAAGGCGCGCGCCGCGATCCGCCGCGCTGCCAAGAACGCCATCCGCAAGCAATATTCGGGGCTTGGCCTGCGCATCCTCGAGCGCGTCTTTGCGCGTGCCGGCAAGGAGTACACGAAGGAAAGGCTGAAGCCGGTGCTGGCGCGGCTGGCCCGCAAGGATGTGGAGGATGTGCTGACGGCGGTGGGCCGCGGCGAACTCGCCTCCAGCGACGTGCTGCGCGCCGTCTATCCCGACTACAAGGAAGAGCGCGTCACCACGCCATTGCCGACCCGCCGCGAGGAAGGCTGGTCGAAGATCCGCAACGCCGCCGGCATGCTGTTCCAGATACCCGGCCGCGCCGCGCGCAAGGACCGCAAGGAGCAGAAGGACGACGGCGCCGTGCCGATCCGCGGCGTGCGCGGCGACCTGCCTGTGCGTTTCGCGCCGGATGGGGCGGTGCCGGGCGACCGCATCGTCGGTATCGTGCAGCCCGGCGTCGGCATTACCATCTATCCGATCCAGTCGCCGGCCTTGACCGATTTCGACGACCAGCCGGAACGCTGGATCGACGTGCGCTGGGACATCGACGAGAGCAACCGCGAGCGCTTTCCGGCCCGCATTTCGGTAACGGCGATCAACGCGCCGGGTTCGCTCGCCGAGATCGCCCAGACGGTCGCGGTCAACGACGCCAACATCCATTCGCTGTCGATGGTGCGCACCGCGCCGGACTTCACCGAGATGCAGATCGATCTCGAAGTGTGGGACCTGAAGCACCTGAACCGGCTGCTGTCGCAACTGAAGGAATCGCCCGCCGTCAGCGAGGCGAAACGGGTCAACGGCTGATTGATGTCTGGGGAGTACGAATGAACACGGACGAAGTCTTGTCGATCTTCCGCGAGGCGGGGGCGGTGCTGGAAGGGCACTTCATCCTGACCTCCGGGCTGCGCAGCCCGGTCTTCCTGCAGAAGGCGCGGGTCTTCATGCATGCCGACAAGACCGAGCGGCTTTGCCAGGCGCTGGCCGCAAAAATCCGGGAAACCGTGCCGGGCCGCATCGATTATGTCGTCGGGCCGGCGGTGGGCGGCCTGATCCCGGCCTACGAGACCTCGCGCCACCTCGGCGTGCCGGCGATCTGGGTCGAGCGGGAGCAGGGCGTCTTCCGCCTGCGCCGCTTCGAGATCGAGAAGGGCGCGCGCGTCGTCATCGTCGAGGACATCGTCACCACCGGACTGTCGATCCGCGAGACGATTGCATGCCTGCGCGAACTCGGCGCGGAGGTGCTGGCCGCCGCCTGCATCATCGACCGTTCCGCCGGCAAGACCGATGTTGGCGTGCCGCTGGTGGCGCTCGCCGAATACGAAGTGCCCGCCTATCCCGCCGACAATCTGCCGCCGGAGCTTGCGGCGATCCCGCCGATCAAGCCCGGCAGCCGGAACATCTAGATGATCATCGGCATCGGCAGTGACCTGATCGACATCCGACGCATCGAGAGTTCGCTCGACCGCTATGGGGAGCGTTTCGTCAAGCGCATCTTCACCGATCTGGAGCAGGCCAAGGCCGAGAGCAGGCGCGAGCGCGCCGCGACCTACGCCAAACGCTTCGCCGCCAAGGAAGCATGCTCCAAGGCCCTCGGCACAGGCATGGCGCGGGGCGTGTTCTGGCGCGATATGGGCGTCATCAATTTACCGAGCGGCAGGCCGACCATGCACCTGACCGGCGGCGCGGCCGAACGACTGAAGTCCATGCTGCCGAAACACCATCGCGCCGAGATTCACCTGACGATTACTGACGATCATCCGCTCGCTCAGGCATTTGTGATCATCGAGGCACTACCCGCCGAACAACAGCCATGATTATGGCATTGAAGGCGGCCGCGCGGCGTTGCTCCGCTTTGCGCTAGCCCTTATACCGGAACGACGACGACCGAGGACGACATGAGCGTGGCCGAGAAGACTGTGAAGAAATCCGGAGGGCTTGGCGAGACCGTCAACGTCATCATCCAGGCGCTTATACTCGCCCTCGTCATCCGCACGCTCCTGTTCCAGCCTTTCTCGATTCCCTCCGGTTCGATGCGGCCGACGCTGCTCGAGGGCGACTACCTGTTCGTCACCAAATGGGCCTACGGCTACTCGCGCTATTCGCTGCCGTTCTCGCCGAACCTGTTCTCCGGCCGCATCTTCGGCAGCGCGCCGGAGCGCGGCGACGTGGTGGTGTTCAAGTTCCCGCCGAATCCTTCGCTCGACTACATCAAGCGGGTGGTGGGCCTGCCGGGCGACCGCATCCAGATGCGCGACGGCCAGTTGTTCATCAACGGCGAGGGTGTGCCGCGCGTCAAGACCGGCACCATCGACAACCCGGACATCACCGAGGAGAACCGGCCGATCGACGTCTATCGCGAGACGCTGCCCAACGGTGTCTCCTACGACACGCTCGACCTGACGCCGAATGGCATCGACGACAACACCCGTGAATATGTCGTGCCGCCCGGCCATTATTTCATGATGGGCGACAACCGCGACAATTCCAGCGACAGCCGCCGTTCGGTGGGCTTCGTTCCCGAGGAAAACCTCGTCGGCCGCGCCAACATCATCTTCTTCTCGATCGCCGGCGGCGCCAGCCCGCTGGAGATATGGAAATGGCCGACCGAGATGCGGCCGACCCGCCTGCTCAATTTTGTCAGATAGGGCGATGGGGCTGAAACGGCCGACGGGAGATGCGCTCGCACTTGCACTGCGCGACCGCACGGGCCACAGTTTTCGCGATGTTGCCCTCCTGCAGACGGCGCTGACGCATTCCAGCGCGGTCAAGGCCAAGACCAACAACGAACGCCTCGAATTCCTTGGCGATCGCGTGCTTGGGCTGGTGGTGGCCGAGATGCTGTTCGCCCTGTTCCCCGACGCGCGGGAAGGCGACCTGGCGCCGCGCTTCAATGCGCTGGTCGATGCCCGGACCTGCGGCGCGATCGGCCTCGAACTCGGCCTCGACCAGCTCATCCGCGCCGACGCGGCGCTGAAGGCGGGCAAGGGCGGCAACTACCTGTCCGATGCCGTCGAGGCGCTGATCGCCGCGATCTATCTCGACGGCGGCATGGAGCCGGCAAAAACCTTCATCCTGCGCTATTGGGAACCGCGCTCGCGCGGCGTCATCGACAAGCCGCGCAATCCGAAATCCGAATTGCAGGAATGGGTGGCGCAGGCGAATGGCGCGCGACCCGAATACGTCATAGAGAGACGCGAAGGACCGGACCATCAGCCGGTGTTCACCGTCGCGGTGAATGTCATTGGTTTCGCGCCGTCGCGCGCCAGCGGTCCGTCGCGCCGTGCCGCCGAGGAAGCGGCCGCAACAGAATTCCTCCTGCGCGAAGGCGTGTGGAGCGGAGAAAGTGCAACATTATGAGCGACACTCCGGTCACCGAGACTCCAGTCCCCGAAACCCATTCGGGCTTCGTCGCGCTGATCGGCGCGCCCAACGCCGGCAAGTCGACCCTGGTCAACCGGCTGGTCGGCGCGAAAGTCTCGATCGTCACCCATAAGGTGCAGACGACGCGCGCCATCGTGCGCGGCATCGCCACGCACGGGCAGGCGCAGATCGTCTTCGTCGACACGCCCGGCATCTTCAAGCCGCGCCGCCGGCTCGACGAGGCGATGGTGACGACCGCCTGGGGCGGTGCCAAGGACGCCGACGTCGTCATGCTTCTGATCGATGCCGAGCGGGGCATCCGCGGCGACGCCGAGACGATCCTGGACAATCTTAAGGGCGTGCGCCAGCCGAAGATCCTGATCCTCAACAAGGTCGACCGGGTCAGGCCCGAGGCGTTGCTGACCATGGCGAAAGAAGCCAACGAGCGCGCCGAATTCCAGCGCACCTTCATGGTCTCGGCGCTCACCGGCGCCGGCTGCGACGACATCCTCGCCTATCTCGCCGCATCGCTGCCGGCCGGCCCCTGGTACTATCCCGAGGACCAGCTTTCCGACCTGCCGATGCGCCAGCTCGCCGCCGAGATTACGCGGGAAAAACTGTTCCTGCGCCTGCACCAGGAACTTCCTTATTCCTCACATGTCGAGACCGAGCGCTGGGAGGAAAAGAAGGACGGCTCGGTGCGCATCGAGCAGACCATCTACATCGAGCGCGAGAGCCAGAAGAAGATCGTGCTGGGATTGAAGGGCGAGACCATCCGCGCCATCGGCCAGGCCTCGCGCAAGGACCTTGCCGAGATATTGGAACAGCCGGTCCATCTCTTCTTGTTCGTCAAGGTGCGGGAGAATTGGAGTGACGATCCGGAGCGTTTTCGCGAGATGGGGCTGGAGTTTCCACGATAGGGTCTGCCGAGATTCAGCGCTCGACGCGTGAATATCAATAGACCTTAGCCGCGCGGACGGATCGGGGAGCGGACATGAGACTTGCAGGCAAGCGGGCGCTGGTCACCGGCGGTTCGGACGGCATCGGGCTGGCGATCGCCACGGCATTCCGCCGCGAGGGCGCCAGCGTGACGATCGTCGGCCGCAGCGCCGAAAAGCTGGATGCCGCGCGCCGGCAGATCGGCGAGGCCCATGTCTTCGAAGCTGACCTCGCCACCCCGGAGGGCGTGGAGGCTGTCGCCGGCGAGTTCGAGCGCCTGGACGAAAAACTCGACATCCTGGTCAACAATGCCGGCGTCGCCTATCTCGTCGCCTTCGACACGGTGACGCCGGACCAGTATGCCAATTCTTTCGCGCTCAACGTCACCGCGCCCTTCTTCCTGACCCAGAAACTCCTGCCGCATCTGGCTGAGGGCGCCTCGGTCATCAACATCTCGTCCTATTTCGCCCACAAGATGATCCCGAAACGCCCGTCCAGCCTTTATTCGCTGTCGAAAGGCGCGTTGAACTCGCTGACCAAGTCGCTCGCCTTCGAACTCGGCCCGCGCGGCATCCGCGTCAACGCCATCGCCCCAGGCACGGTCGACACGGTGATGCGCCGCAAGACCGTCGACAATCTGCCGGAAGCCGCCAAGGCCGAACTCTCCGCCTACGTCCAGCGCAGCTACCCACTCGGCCGCATCGGCCGCCCTGACGACCTCGCCGGCATCGCCGTTTATCTCGCCAGCGACGAGGCGGCTTGGACCAGCGGCGCTATCTTTTCGGTCGACGGCGGTTATACGGCGGGGTGAGCCCTCCTTGATCTCGTCGCTCTTTCCGTGAAAGTCTCCGCCGCATGGAATGGCGCGACGAAGGCATAATCCTTGGCACCCGCCGGCATGGCGAGACGTCGGTCATCCTCGAAGTGATGACGCGGGCGCATGGCCGCCATCTCGGCATGGTGCGCGGCGGTCGTTCGCGAAAGCAGCAGCCGGTGCTGCAGGCGGGAAACCGCGTCGACCTGGTCTGGCGGGCGCGCCTCGACGAGCATCTCGGCACCTTCCAGGCGGAAGCCATCGAACTCAATGCGGCGCGGCTGTTCGACAGCGCCGTCGCCGTGTTCGGCCTGCAGACCATTGCCGGTCATCTCAGGCTGATGCCCGAGCGCGACTCGCATCCGGCGCTCTACGAGACGCTGGCGCTGCTGATCCGCCATCTCGACCAGCCGCTGCTGGCCGGCGAACTGGTGGCGCGGTTCGAATTGATGGTGCTGGAGGAACTGGGTTTCGGCCTCGACCTCTCGGAATGCGCGGCGACGGGCGTGCGCACCGACCTGGTCTACGTATCGCCGAAATCCGGGCGCGCCGTGTCGCGCGAGGCAGGCGCACCCTGGCGCGAAAAAATGCTGGTGCTGCCGGATTTTCTCGCAGCACCCGCCCGGCGCGCCGATCCCGTGGCGATCGACCACGCCTTCCGTCTGACCGGCTTCTTCCTGGCGCGGCACGTCTATGAGCCGCGCGGCATTTCCGAACCCGAGGCGCGCGCCGGTTTCCTGGCGGCGCTGCGCAAGCTGAACGGCGCGGCCGCGCCCGGAGAACACGCCGCATGAGCGAAGTCGAATTGTTTCCCGGCCATGTTTCGCGACTGGGGCTGGGCACGATCCCGCGCGAGGATCTGGCCGGCCAGCCGGGTCTTGTGCTGCTGCAAAAGCTGATTGCCGGCGAATATCCAGCGCCGCCGATCGCCGGCACGCTCAGTTTCGCGCTGACCGAGGTCGAGCCGGGCAGGGCGGTGTTTCGCGGCCTGCCCAATGAACGCCATCTCAACCCGCTCGGGGGCGTGCATGGCGGCTGGACGGCCACCATCATGGATTCGGCGCTCGCCTGCGCCGTCCACACCACGCTGGAGGCAGGCGAGGCCTACACCACCGCCGAGTTCAAGATAAACTTCCTGCGGCCGATCACGCCGAGGACCGGCGAAGTCATCTGCGAAGGCCGGGTCGTCCATCGCGGCCGCACGCTTGCCGTGTCGGAGGCGACGCTGAAGGATCAAGCCGGCAAACTTCTGGCCTTCGGCACCGAAACATGCTCCATCTTCCCTGCCGCCAGTCTGGCCGGCCGATAGCAAAGTCTGTGGGCGAGGGCGGATGTTCGACAGTTTTTTCGGCATGCTGAGCGCCATCGGCGTGGTGGCGCTGATTGTCGTGGTTGCCCGCCAGCATTCGCGCATCGGCCTGCTGGAGCGCGAAATCGGCGCCTTGCGCTCCTTCATCCTGTCGTTGCCGGACGCGGGCAAGGCGAAATCAGCCGCCGCCGCGTCGGCAGGCCACACCGCGTCAGCAAGCGCCGCATCCTCTTCTGCGTCGACGGGCACTGCATCACCGCCTGTCGCTACCGACGCGATCCCCGCCGAAGCTGCTGAAGCCGCACCCGTCGGCCCTGTCGGCGAGACGGACACGGCTCCGACCGATGAACCCGGCCTCGCCGCCTTGCGTCCCAAGCCGGCCGAAGCAGCGCCCTCCGAAGGCCTTGTGGAAACGACCGCTTCGGCCGCCGCCTCCGTCGAGGTCGGCGACACCGTGCGGAGCGCTGCCGGCACTGAGGCAGCCGGTGCTGCCGGGCAGGCGGCAAAACCTGCCTCGCCCCCGAAAGCAGCGCTAAAAACACCCGACCTCGAAACCGCGCTCGGCACGCGCTGGGCGGTCTGGGTGGGCGGCGTCGCGCTGGCGCTGGGCGGCATCTTCCTCGTCCGCTATTCGATCGAGGCCGGCTGGTTCGGCCCTGGCACGCGCCTCGTGCTGGCCGGCCTGTTCGGCCTTCTCCTGATGGCGGCCGGCGAGTTCATCCGCCGCACCGGCTTCAGCATGCCCATGCCTGGTGCTGCCGGCGCCTATATCCCGGCGATCCTCACCGCCGTCGGCGCCTTCACGCTGTTCGGCACGATCTACGCCGCGCATGGCATTTACGGCTTCATAGGGCCGGGCCTGGCCTTCGTGCTTCTCGGCGTCGTCGGCGTCGCCACGACGGCGCTGGCGCTTATCCACGGGCAGGCGTTGGCCGGTGTCGGCCTGCTCGGCTCATTCGTCACCCCGATCCTGGTCGCCACCCAATCGCCCAATCCCTGGGCGCTGTTCGGCTATCTGGCGGTCGTGCTGGTCTCCTCCATCGCCATCGCGCGCATCCGCCGCTGGCGTTTCCTCGCCACCGCCGCCTTCTTCGGCACCGGCTTCTGGTGTGTCGTCTACATGGCCGAGATGACGCCGGTCGACCTGACGATCGTCCTCTTCATAAACCTCGTGATGCTGGCCAGCCTTGCCCTTCTGTGGCCGGACAGCGCGCCAGACGCCGCTGCCAGGACCGGCTACCGCGCTTTCCCCGCCGCGATCCCCGCCTTTTTCGTCGCGCTCGCAGCCACGGCGCTGATGGTCGATCCGGCGTTCCAGGCGGTCCGCGGCGTTCCCGCAGGCACTGCGCTGTTCGTGCTGATGGTGGCGCTGGCCGGCTGGCGCGCCGAGGCGCTGCCGCTGCTGTTCGGCGCCGGCATCGCCGTCAGCCTCGTTTACCTGCGCATCGGTCTTGCCGGCTCATTCGATTTCGAGATGATGGGCGAGCCCGTCTCCATCGAGGGTTTTGCGGCCGTCTCCTCCGTCGATGCGCTGTTTTATCCCGGCATCCTGCTCTCGGCCGTCTTCATCGCCGCCGGCCTGTTCCAGGCGCGGCGGCTGGTCGCCGCCCGGCGTGCTGGCGCCGCCTCCTGGGCGGCGTTCGCGGCAATCGTGCCGTTCGTCTCGGTCTGTTCGCTCTGGCTGTCACTTGGCAACCCGGAGCTCGATTTCCACTACGCCGCCGCCGCCTTGCTGCTTGCCGTCATCCTCGCAGCCGGTGCCGAGACGGTCGCCCGCGCAGAGCAGCCGGCATCGGCCGGTGAACCCGCGGTCTCCTTCCTGCTTGCCGGCGCGGGCGCCGCACTTGTCGCCGCCATCCACATGGCTTTCGGCCCGGCGCCGACAACCATTCTCGTCGGCGCGGCTGCCGTCCTGCCGGCGCTGGCGACGCGCTGGCGCAGCTATCCGGCGCTCGGCTGGCTGTCGGCGGCAGCCGTCGTCGTGGTGATCATCCGCGCGGCGATCGACCCCACCATCGTCGGCGCTGCCGCCCTCGGCACGACGCCGGTTCTTAACGCGCTGCTGCCCGGCTACGGCATTCCGGCGCTGGCCTTCGCCTTCTGCGCCTGGCAGTTGGCCCGCACCACCGGCGGCCGGCCGCGCCAGGCGATGGAAGGCTCGGCGATCTTCTTCGGGCTGCTGACCGTCGCGATGCTGGTGCGCCACGCCATGCACGGCGGCATATTGGACACCAGCGAAGCGACGCTGGCCGAGCAGTCGATCTATTCGCTGCTTGCGCTTACCGCCGGCGGCATCCTGATCTCGCTTGACCTGCGCGCGCCGAGCTCGGTGCTGCGCTACGGCTCGCTGTTGATCGGCGTGCTGTCGGTGGCGATGATCGTGCTCCAGCATTTCCTGCTGGTCAATCCGCTGTTCACCAACGAATCGACCGGTGCGATACCGGTATTCAACCTGCTGTTCCTCGCCTATCTGCTGCCGGCCTCTGCTGCCGCGCTGCTCGCCTGGTATGCGCGCAACCGCCGTCCGCCCTGGTATGGCATGATGCTGGGCATCGCCGCCGCGGCCCTCGCCTTCACCTATGCGACGCTGTCGGTGCGCCGTGTCTTCAAGGGCGAGTTCATCGGTTTCTGGAGTGGGCTGGAGCCGCTGGAGACCTACACCTATTCGGCGCTGTGGCTGGTCATGGGCGTGGCACTTCTGGTCATTGGTGTGCGCACCGGCTCCTTCATCCTGCGCGCCGCCTCCGGCGCCCTGATCGCCATCGCCGTGGCAAAAGTCTTCCTGTTCGACATGTCGGAACTGGAAGGCGTGCTGCGTGCGCTGTCCTTCATAGGGCTCGGCGCGGTGCTGATCGGCATCGGCCTGTTTTATCAGCGGCTGCTGACGAGAGCAGCCGCGCGATAAGCGATAAAATCATTCAATCGTTCCCCGCGGCGGAAAGCCGGGAGAGGGCTTGCGACGCCCTGTGGAAGACTATCACACCACCTCGAAGGCGCTCGCCGTCAGATCGGGCGCGCCGATCAGATTGGCGAACTTGACGTTGCCGAAAGCCGCGCCCGAACCGTCCGCGTCGTAGTAGAGATTGCCGGTAACGGAGTTGTAGATGATGCGATCGTTCGCATCCTTCGGGCCGTCATTGAAAATGTTGAAAGCCGCGAGCGCGCCGGCCGGCAAAGCGGTGAAGACCGCACTATCCAGCCGGATCGTGTCGGCTGCAGAAAAATCGGCGATCTTGTCGTAGCTGCCCGAATTGCTTGGCGCAGTGTCGAAGACGAATGTGTCGTCGCCGCTTCCTCCGACAAGCGTATCGAAGCCCAGACCGCCGATCAGAATGTCGTTTCCGCCGCTGCCGTCCAGTGTATTCGACCAGTCATCGCCTACGAGCGTGTCGGCAAACGAAGAACCGGTAAGACCTTCCAGGCCGTAGTAGGTGTCACCCTCCGCATCATTGGTATTTGCGAGTGGGTCGGCCAATGATGCGAGCACGGCTTCCTTCGAGCCGCGATACGACGCGATATCGAAGCCGTCACCCCCGCTGAGCAGATCGGCGCCGGAGTATCCGATGAGAATATCGTCTCCCCCGGCGCCTTTCAATTCGTTCTCGCCGGCGGTCCCGATCAAGGTCTGGCTGAACTCGTTTCCAATCAGCCACAAATATTTCGTGGAGTTGAGATTGTTGGAGGTGAGTTTCTCGACTTCAACGCCGGGTTCGAGTTCGTAGAAGTTGTAATCCCCCCTCAAGCTGATTGCCACATGATCGAATCCACCGCCGACGGCTTCCCTGACATCGTCGAGCTGATTGTCGACATGGTAGGTGTCGTTGCCGGTACCACCTGCCATTGTGTCGACTTTTCCACCTCCATTGATGGTGTCGTTGCCCAGCCCGCCAAAAAGAGTGTCATTCCCTGCGGTGCCGACAACGGAAAGGTTTGATCGTGAGGTGTTGAAGATAAAATCTGCTTCCGTAAGCGTGTAGTTTTCGACTGTGAGATGCTCAAGGACGCTATTGTATAAGAATCCTACTTCTGTTCCGCCCTTGTAGAACTGGATGTTCCAGGAATCGAACTGATCGAAGGTGGCAATGTTAAACGCTGAGAAGTCCAGCCTGTCGCCGGCCTGAAAGTTTGAAATCACTTGTGGCGCGAACCAGCGCTCGAATTTGTATATTGTCATGCAAAAGCCCCGGCTGCCCAGCTTCAAAAATAGGTTTTAGATCGAAGCGAAGTAAGTGGGTGCCGGGAGCCGCGTCTTGCGATGGTTAACCTCGAGTGCATCTCGTCATCCTGACGTGCGAGCCCTCTCGAACGTCAACGATCCTGTGCGAACTTGAATGGCGAGCCTGGAAGGACGCAGCAATAGCGTCCCGATATCTACTCCGCCGCCACCAGTCCCGGCCGCTCCACCGCCTTCTCCCGGATCGGCCAATGCACGATCGCGGCAAAGATTCCGAGCGCCACCCCCAGCCACCACACCGGATCGTAGGTGCCGAACTGGTCGTAGAGATATCCGCCCAGCCATACGCCGAGGAACGAGCCAACCTGATGCGACAGGAAGACGACGCCGCCCAGCATGGCGAGGTGGCGCGTGCCGAACATGATCGCCACCAGCGAATTGGTCGGCGGCACCGTGGACAGCCACAGCAGCCCCATGACGATGGCGAAGACGATGACGCTGGTCGGCGTCTGCGGCAAAAGCAGGAAGGCGGTCACCGCCACCGAGCGGGCGAGATAGATCAGTACGAGGAATTTCGGCTTGGGATAACGCTGGCCGATGAAACCCGAGGCAAGCGAGCCGATGATGTTGAAAAAACCGATCAGCGCCAGCGCGATGACGGCATAACGCGCGGGAATACCGAGGTCGCCGATATAGGCGGGGAAATGCGCGGTGATGAAGGCCACCTGAAAGCCGCAGACGAAGAAGCCGGAGACGAGCAGCAGATAGCTGGAATGGCCGAGCGCCTCGCGCAGCGCCTGGCCTGCCGTCTGCTGGAACGCCGCCTGCGCCTTTTGAGCGGCGTGCGAACTGCCGGCGAGCGGCATGGCGAGCACCGGGATCACCAGCATGGCAATCGCCATATAGACCAGCGTGTCCGACCAGCCGAAGGCGTCGATCATGCCCTGGCTGAGCGGCGCGAACAGGAACATGCCGGCCGAGCCCGCCGCGGTGCCGATGCCGAACACGACCGAGCGCATTTCCGGCGGCGTGTGCCGCGCGAAGGCTGCGAGCACGATCGAGAAGGAGCCGGCCGCCACACCCATGCCGACCAGCACGCCGCCGCCGATATGCAGCATGGTCGGCGTCGAGGCCGTCGCCATCAGCATCAGCCCGGCCGCATAGATGATGCCGCCCGCCGCCAGCACCCGCCATGTGCCGTAGCGGTCGGCGATCGCCCCGAAGAACGGCAGGCTGAGCCCCCAGAACAGGTTCTGGATCGCCATCGCCAGGCCGAAGGTCGTTCGGTCCCAGCCCTTTTCCGCCAGCATCGGAAGCTGGAAGAAACCCATCGCCGAGCGCGGCCCGAAGGTCAGCGCGGCGATGATGCAGCCGCAGGCGATGATCAGCCAGGGAAAGGGCCGCGATGCGGCGGTTGCGGTCGTCGACGTCATGGGCGGTCCTCCGATCGGCACAACCTAGACGATTTTCCCGGACCTCCCGAATGAATAGAATCGACGCATCGTTCATTTTCCTTGATGGATAGGGAAGATTTCGGCCCGCGCCGGCGTTTGCACTTATGGCAGCACCCGGTCCGCAATCGACCGGCCAAGCGCGGGCTTGCGCAGAGACGCGAATTCGGATTTGACGGCGGCGGAACGGGCGGTGCGAGCGTCGCGGATGGACGACAGACGAAGAGCGATCCTGGAGGAGATCCCGCGGCTGCGGCGCTATTCGCGCGCGCTGCTGCGTGACCGCGACCGGGCGGACGACCTCGTCCAGGACTGTCTCGAGCGCGCGCTGGCCCATCTCGACAACTGGCGCACCGGCGAAAGCCCGCGCAAATGGCTCTTCACCATCATGCATCACATCTTCGTCGACCAGATGCGGAAGGACAAAAGGCGCGGCGAGTCCGCCATGCTGCCGCTAGACGGTTTCGAGGCGATGGCGGTGCCGGCAGAGCAGGTGGAGGACGCAGGCTCGCGCGAGGTTCTTCAGGCGCTGCAGACGATCAGCCCCGAGCGCCGCGCGGCGATCCTGATGGTCTCGGTCGAAGGCTTTTCCTATGCCGAGGCATCCACGATCCTCGGCGTGCCGGCGGGAACGCTGATGTCGCGCATAGCGCGCGGCCGCGACGATCTTCGCGCTCTGCTCGACGACGGCGCCCGCCGCCGTGCCATCAGGGTGGTAGACCGATGAGCGCGCGCGATTTCACCGACCGCGACATCCATCTGGCGCTCGACGCGGAACTGCCGGAGGACGAGCGCGCCCTGTACCAGTCCTGGCTCGACGCCAATCCCGACATGAAGGCGCGCGCTGGCCGTTACGCCGACGATCTGTCGCTGATCCGTGGCGCAGTCTCCGGCATCGAGGAAGAAGCTGTGCCCGCGCGGCTGGCCGCGATCGTCACCGGCGAGAGCGAGCCTGCGCGGCCCGCCATCCGTTCCGCCTGGTGGCGGCAGGCCGCCGCGGCCGCGCTGATCTTCGTCGTCGGCGGGGCGGCAGGCTATTTCGCGGCGGTCGGGTCGGTGGGAGAAGCTGCGGCGCCCGCCGACCGCCTCGCCGACAGCGCCATCGGCGCCTATGTCACCTACGCCGTCGACAAGTCGCATGCGGTGGAGGTCGAAGGCAACGACCGCGATTATCTGCAAGGCTGGCTGTCGAAGCGCACCGGCCTGAAGCTGGTGGTGCCGGACCTGTCGGCGCAGGGTTTTGAACTGCTCGGCGGCCGCATCCTGCCGGACGGCCACTCCGCGGCGGCGTTGCTCGTCTACAAGGACCCGAACGGCAACCAGGTGTCGATCTATCTGACGCCGGAGCCGAAGATGAAGGCGAAAGGCACCTACGCCCAAGGCGATGGCGGCCCCACCGCCATCTACTGGCTGGACGAGGGGTTTGGCTGCGCCATCGTCAGCACCGCGCCGAAAGACGTGCTCGACGCCGTCGCCGGCAACGCCTGGCGGCAGCTGAAGGAAGGGCTGGCGAGCTAGGCCATGCCCAGATTTCAGATGCAGATCGAGACACGGCACCCGATCCTGTTTCTGTCCGACGCATCGCCCAACGTGACCGTCCCGGAGGTCACGGGAGAGTCATTCGTTGTGGCTTCGGAGGATTGTCTCTGTTTCTGCGTGCTCTCCTTCGTCGATGGAGCCTCCCTCGTCACCGTGACCGACCGGGAAGACGATTTAGGCGGAACGAAAATGTTCAGCGGCAGCCTGTATGCGTCGACCGGCATCCTTGCGGTCAGCGATAGTGAAGCATTTGAATATATTCGTATTCCCGTTCCTGTTGGACAGGTGTCGGTCGATGTCTGGGCAGATGACCACGGCAACACCGAACGGGTCTGGATAAAGCTGGGCGCCATCCGTAACCATTGAAACGCCGGACATCGGTGCGTGTTGATTCAGCCTGTTCCATACGCGTCACAATTCAGCCCAAATCCGGGAGCGAAAGCGCGTACGATGCTGGCGCGGAAACTTGTCCTGGCGGCAAATTGTTTGCTTGAGTCCTCACTCCGCGACGAGGTTTTCCGGCCCCGATGTCCCTAAAAGTTCGTCCGGCCAGTGCGTCCGATCTCGACGCCCTCGTGGCGATGGAGGAGGCCGTGTTTGACGCGGACCGCATCTCCCGGCGCTCGTGGCGAGACCTGCTCTCCAGCAGGACCGCGATCGTGCTTGGCGCCGAAAGGGCAGGGCAGATCGCCGGCTGCTGCGTTGTGCTTTTGAGGAAGCGCAGCCGCAAGGCGCGGCTCTATTCCATCGCCGCGGCACCTGGCCAATCCGGCGTCGGGGGCAGGCTTTTGGCGGAGGCAGAGCAGGCGGCGCATGCCCGAGGCGCGGCATCGATGCGGCTGGAAGTGCGCGAGGACAATCTTCGCGCCATCGGTCTCTACGAACGATTCGGTTATCGCCTGTTCGGCCGCAAGCTCGACTACTACGCCGACGGCGCGACGGCCCTGCGTTTTGAGAAGCCGCTCGCCCTGCAGCCGTTGCTCGGAACACCGCCCCAGGCCGAACACGGAACGACGCCGCCGTGACCGCGTTAACCGCTGCCGTGCCGCTTCCACAAAAATCCGCCCCTTTGCCGCAACGCTCTCGCAAACGGAATTTTCGATGACCTGGGTCATCCTCACCGGCCGCAACAGCGATCTCGACCAGGTCGACACGCCGCACAAGATCATCACCAATCGCGACTATCTCGCCCACCCGGCGCTGTTCGCCGGCCAGCGGCCGAAGGTGATCAACCTGTCGAACAGCTATGCCTACCAGAGCCGCGGCTATTACGCCTCGCTGCTCGCCGGCTCGCGCGGCCACAAGGTCATCCCGACCGTCGAGACCATGATCGACCTGTCGGAGCGGAAACTCTACGAGCACGCTCTGCCGGAGCTTGAGCTGGCGCTCAACAAATGCCGAAAGGATCTCGGCGGCGCCTTTCCCGCAAAGGTCTCGTTCTTCTTCGGCATCGGCCCGTCGAAAGCCTGGGACCGGTTTGCAAAACTGCTGTTCGACTGGTTCCGGGCGCCCGCCTTGGAGATGGCGATCAAGGACAGCCAGCAATGGGCGTCGATCCACCGCATCGGCTTCCATCCGCTTGCCCGCCTGACGCCGGAGGAGAAGCCGCGTTTCCTCGCCAGCCTGCAAGCCTACACCAGCCGCGAATGGCGCGACACCAAGGCGCGTACGCCCGCGCGCTACAGCTTTGCCACGCTGATCGATCCCGCCGAGCAGTTGCCGCCCTCGGAGATCAGCTCGCTGCGCCACTGGGCGCGCATAGCCGAAAAGATGGGCGTCGAGGTCGAGCCGATCACCAAGCGGGATCTGGCGAAACTCGCCAATTACGACGCGCTGTTCATCCGCGAGACGACGGCGATCTCCAACCACACCTATCGCTTCGCCCGCCGCGCCCAGCAGGAAGGCATGCCGGTCATCGACGATCCGCTGTCGATGATCCGCTGCACCAACAAGGTCTATCTCAACGAGTTGATGACCTTCAACAAGGTGCCGGTGCCGCCGACGGTGATGATCGCCGGCCCGTCCGACTTCCAGCTCGCTGCCGACACGCTGGGTTTCCCGCTGGTACTGAAAATCCCCGACAGCTCGTTTTCGCGTGGCGTCAAGAAGGCGTCGACCTTCGAGGAGTTGAAGACGCTCGCTGTCGAGTGGCTCGAGGATTCCGATCTGCTGATCGCCCAGAAATTCATTCCGACCGAATATGACTGGCGGGTCGGGGTGCTCGGCGGCCAACCGCTGTTTGCCGTGCATTATCTGATGGCGAAAAAACACTGGCAGATTGTCAACCACAAGGCCAACGGCAAGCCGGACCAGGGCGGCATAAAGACCTTTACGCTGAAGGAAGCGCCGCCGCATGTCGTGGAGACGGCGGTCAGGGCGGCACGCTGCATCGGCGATGGGTTGTACGGCGTCGACATCAAGGAGACCAGGGACGGCGTCTTCGTTATCGAGGTCAACGACAATCCCAACCTCGACCACGGCTGCGAGGACACCGGCGAGAAGGACGAAGTGTGGGTGCGGCTGACCCAGTGGTTTCTGGACCGCCTGGAGCGGCAGGGGCGATAGCTTTGCCGCCGCCGTCCTCGGGAGATGCCGCCGCTCTTATAAACGTGTGGACTCCGGCAGCGGCCTTGCCCGCGCGGCTGTATTTGCAGCGGCCGGCCTGAGCGCGGTCCCGGCGGCGAGCCTTGCCCTCAGAAAATACAATCCGCTCACCCACCAGATCGCTCCGACGATGGCGATCGAAACATAGCCGTCGATGGCATAGTGCCAGCCTGTATAGACCGAGCCGAACAGGATGATCGCCAGGAATGTCCACGCCGCCACGCCGAGGCTGCGTTGCAGGCTGCCGAGAAACAGTGCGTTGAGCGTCGCGATCGCCACATGCATGCTTGGCATCGCGGAGATGCCGGTGCCGAAGGCCGCACTGCCGCCGTGGTAGCTGTCGAGCAGGTAGCTTGCGAAACGGGTCACGGTTGCCGCGCCGTCGCTTGCCCCCAACTCGCCGAGCAGCGCGGCGAAGCGCTCGCCGCCGTAGAACCTGTCATAGAAGATCGGGCCGACGGACGAGAATGCCGCCGCCGTCAATGTGCCGGCCACCAGCACCGTTGCGGCGAAGGCCCAGAGATACCGTTCCTTGCGCGCGCCGCCTTTCCACATGGCGACGAACAGCAGGGTGCCAAACCACTGGCCGAACCAGACGATCGAATAGAAGAATTCCATGAGCGTCGAGGTCGGCTGGCGCGGCAGGCTGTGCGGCCACCGCCATGGCGCCCCGCCGTGCAGGACTTCGTCCCAGTCTGCGAGATAGGGGTCGGCGTAGAACGGAACGAGGTTCGGTATATTGGTCTTCAAGGTGGTGTAGGCGGCGACACCCAGCAGGAAGACGACAACGATCTTCGCGGCTTGCCATGACGCGTTTGCGAGCATCCGCTTCGCGCCGTTCAACGGCGCCGCGGGATTTTCCATGAAACCGGTGATGCCGACTGTAGCGGCAAGAACCAGGGGCAGGGAAAGGCCGAACACCATGGCGAACTGCCAGAGAACCGCCGCGTAGTCTTCCGGAAAAGCGATCGCCGCGGCCGCTATGTAGGCCGCGCAGCAAATCCCGAGAAACGGCAAGGAACTGGTCCGCACGGCGCGCCGGGCTGCTCTCGAAATTCGTTGGCTTGCCGCCAATCTAGCAAAAAGCCGGTGTTTGCGAGAGTGCTTTGATGCAGGCCGTGAATTGTCGGCGGGATCGATGTCACCTTGGCTGTTCCGGCGTACTGCCCGGCGGCTGCGGTCGACTTTGTAAAAAATGGGAAGCGAATCTCGGGCGTCGAGACGCTCGAATTCGCCGGCGAGGAAATCTCCATCGACGATGTGGAAACCGTGCTTGCACGTTCCCCGATGGTTTCGGAAATGGAGTTCGGCTGAAACCCGGTTACGTCCGTGACGGCGCCCGCCCAGGGCGGGTGCCGTCACGATCCGCCCGGCAGATATTGCGCTCATTGTTACATTCTCCACATTGTTATTGGAACTCGCGACATTTTCCGGTTTCCATCCTGCCGTAATCCTCCCAGCCCGGTGGTGCTGGAACCGGTGTGGAGAAGGCGGATGATCCGATTCTGGGAGGTTTTCCGATGCGCCGGTGTCGATCACGACCCGCGCCATCCGGGCATGGTCATCCCGTTCAACGGTTCCAATCTGGTCGCCGTGCAGGTCGACAAGGAGAAGGCCAGGCTGATTTCCGACAGCACCGCTCTCAAGATCGATGACGTGGATACGGCCGAGATGATCCGGGCTCGGACAGCGAAATACACGGAGCTTTCCCAGCCAGGCACCGATGCGAAGCTGGCCAAGGCCTACATGCCCGACGATATCCACGCCACGGTCCGCTACTATCGCATCACCGGCAAGCGCAAGGTCGACTTCAAGGCGCCGGCGAAGCTGCAGGTGACGGTCGACGGCAAGCGCAAGACCGAGATGCCGGTCGTGGTGGTCGATCTGGTGACGGTCAAGGTCGCAATCAGAGACCTGCGGGTCTATGACGAGAAGCGCACCCTGAAATTCCACAGCTCCCGGCCGGCCGAGGTCGTCAGGGAGATGGCCGTGGTCAATGAAATCTGGACACCGCAGGCGCAGATGGTCTTCGAGACCTTCGCTGCGCCGCAGCCCGCGATCATTGACGACACCGACCCGAAAATCCGGGAGGCGATCCGTGCCGGGCTGGGCCAGCGGACAACGGAATTCTCCAATCTCGGCGAGAACATCGACCCCGAGAAACTCAAAACCCTGTTTGCGCCGCTCCGCGTTTCCGGCGCCGACGTCACGGTGTTCTTCGTGGAAAAGGTCATCGGCAGCGACGGCCGCTCCGTGAACGGCAGGGCGATCTCAAGCCATGCGATGGTCTTCATCGCAGCCAACCATGACCATTCCACGCTTGCTCACGAACTCGGCCATTTCCTCGGCGGCACGCGCAAGAACGGCGAGTGGGACGGCCTCGATCACACCTACGACATGCAATATGACGAGAAGACCAAGAAGATGCAGATGACGGACGAGGACGTTCGCATGCTGATGCGCGACGGCGGCGCCGGCTACAAGATCCCGTTCAACTTAGTCGAGCCGTTCCGCACTTTCAAAGCGCGTATCGGGCAGAAGGCGAAGTAGTCGGTCAGGAGCGAGACGTGGTCAGCCCGGCAGCGAAAGCGTCGGAACCGTTGGGCCGGCCGTTGCCGTCCGCTCCTTCTCGATCGCCGCGAAGCGTTTCAGGAAAGCGGCCTGCACGGTCTTTGCCGGGCGCAGCGCCAGGTCGAGCCGGTCGGCCGAAATCCCGTTCGGCCGGCCGAAATAGCGCACCGCCTCCGTGGCTGCGAAGCCGGCGAGCACCGTCGCCTCGAAATAGGCGGCCACCTGGTCGGCGCGCTTGATCGCCGCTTTCGTCTTCTCGTCGAGCTTTGGCGGCAGCCCGAAGCGCAGGTGGATCGCATGCTGCAGCCGCAGTTCCACCGCCTTGTAGTCGCCGCCCACCACCGCCTTGAACGGCGAAATCATGTCGCCGATGACATATTCCGGCGCATCGTGCAGCAGCGTCGCCAGGCGCTGGTCGGGCGAGGAGCCCGGCGCCTGTTCCCGGAAAATCGCCTCGACCAGCAGCGAATGCTGCGCCACCGAAAACGCGTGGTCGCCAAAAGTCTGGCCGTTCCAGCGCGCCACCCGCGCCAGCCCATGCGCGATGTCGGAAATCTCGATGTCGAGCGGCGAGGGGTCGAGCAGGTCGAGCCGCCGGCCGGACAGCATGCGCTGCCAGGCGCGCGGTGGCGCTCCCGTCCGGTCCGCCGCCATCAGGCTTCCTCCGCGGGCGCTTCCTTCGGGAAGTTGAAACCCGCCCAGGCCGGTATCTCGAGCGACAGCGGGACATCGCCGGCCGTGATCGCGACGCCGTCGTCCATCGCCGCCTTGACCTTGTCGATGCGCGCAATGGCGATCGCCGAGCGCCCCGCCGTCGATCCGAGCGTGCCGACGGAACGCCCTCCGGCCAGGATGTCCGTGCCCGGTGGCGGCAGGTCCGCTTCGGCCGTGGCGACCAGCACGCGCCGCCGCGCCGTGCCGCGGTGCTGCATGCGCGAGACAACCTCCTGGCCGACGTAACATCCCTTGCGAAACCCCACGCCGCCGTTCTGGTCGAGCAAAACATCGTGCGGAAAAACGTCATTCAGGGCAAAATCGCAGCCGCTCTCGGCTATGCCGTTAACAATGCGGAATCTTTGCCACTTCACGCGGTTGTCATCATCGCCCGCGGCGCTTGCGCCGTATACGCGCCAGACCTGGAGAGGATCGGCGAATCGCCGGTCGCGCATCGCGCCGGCAGGCGTTGATTCGGTTTGCGAGGCGTTTGAATCGTCTCCCCACGAAACCTGCACAAGCTGTTGATCGCGCTTCCTGATTTCCACCTTGGCGCGCAGCCGGTAAAGCATCAGCCGGCGCACGAAATCGTCGGCGATGTCGGCCCGGCACTCGATCAGCAGCGCATTTTCGCCGTCGCGCGCAATCAGGAAATCGAACAGGATCTTTCCCTGCGGCGCCAGCAACGCGCCGGGTTTCGCCTCGCCGGCCGCCAACTGGTCGAGATCGGTGCTGACGATGTTTTGCAGCAGGTGTTCCGCCTCCGGCCCGGAGACGGAAATCAGCGCGCGGTCGTCGAGGAGGGCAGTCGGCATGAAACGGGCCTTGGCTTGCAATCGGCAGGGTCATTACGTAAGCCCCGGAAAACCAGCGGACAAGAGCGGCGGACGATATGGCGGCGACGTACGATTTGATCCTGACAGGCGGCACCGTCGCCAATCACGACGGCGTCGGACGGCGAGACCTCGGCGTCAGTGGCGGGCGGATCGCAGCGATCGGCGACCTGTCCGGCGCCAGCGCCGGCGAGGCGATCGACTGCACAGGGCTTCACATATTGCCCGGCGTCGTCGACAGCCAGGTGCATTTCCGCGAGCCCGGACTTGAGCACAAGGAAGACCTGGAAACCGGATCGCGCGCCGCGGTGCTCGGCGGTGTCACCGCCGTCTTCGAGATGCCGAACACCAATCCGCTAACCAGCAGCGAGGCGGCGCTCGCCGACAAGATCCAGCGGGCGACCGGCCGTATGCATTGCGACTTCGCCTTCTGGGTCGGCGGCACGCGCGACAACGCCGACGACGTCGCCGAACTGGAACGGCTGCCGGGCGCGGCCGGCATAAAGGTATTCATGGGTTCGTCCACCGGAGACCTGCTGGTCGAGGACGACGACGGCGTCTTTTCCATTCTCAAAAACACCCGTCGCCGCGCCGCCTTCCATTCCGAGGACGAGTTCCGGCTGCGCGAGCGTGCCGGCCTGCGCGTGCCCGGCGACCCGTCCTCGCATCCTGTGTGGCGCGACGAGATCGCGGCGTTGCGCTGCACCGAGCGCCTGGTTTCCATCGCCCGCCGCGCCCGCGCGCGCATCCACGTCCTGCACATCTCCACGGCCGAGGAGATCGATTTCCTGCGCAACCACAAGGATGTCGCGACGTGCGAGGCGACGCCGCATCACCTGACGCTGACTGCCGACGACTATGCGCGGCTGGGCACGCTGCTCCAGATGAATCCGCCGGTGCGCGAGAGCCGGCATCGCGACGGCGTCTGGCTGGGCGTCGCGGACGGCGTGGTCGACGTGCTCGGTTCCGACCACGCCCCGCATACGCTGGAAGAGAAGGCGAAACCCTATCCGGCGTCGCCGTCGGGCATGACCGGCGTGCAGACGCTGGTGCCGGTCATGCTCGACCATGTGAACGCAGGGCGGCTGACCCTCGAGCGCTTCGTCGATCTCACCAGCCACGGCCCGAATCGCCTGTTCGGCATGGCCGGCAAGGGCCGCATCGCCGCCGGCTACGACGCCGATTTCACCATTGTCGACCTGAAGCGCTCCGAGACGATCACCAACGCCAAGGCCGGCTCGAAGGCCGGCTGGACGCCGTATGACGGCAGGCGTGTCACCGGCTGGCCGGTCGGCACGGTGGTGCGCGGCGTGCCGGTCATGTGGGAAGGCGACATCGTCGCGCCGGGCAGGGGGCAGCCGGTGCGGTTTTCCGAAGCGCTGCCTCTATAGAGGCCTCTACTCCCCCGCGACGAAGAACGCCCACTTGCCCTGCGGCGTGATGCCGACGCGGTAGAAGATGTAGGAGCCGAAGTTCTTCATCTCCTCATAGTCGCCGGCCGTCACGATCTTGAACAATTCGACCCGCTGCGGGCCGGTCAGCTTGTCCAGCGGCACCGCGAAGAAATACGGCCAGACATAGAGTTCATCCGGCTTGCCGGCGTCGAGATGCACATAGCCGGCCGAAAGCACTTCCTCGAGAATCGCTAAAATCTCCTGTCCGTCCTCGTCGCCGGCAAGGCTTTTCAGATAGTCGATCGGGTCGCCATCGACGGTGATCAGCGACAGCTGGGTCATGTCGTCGCCCATGCCGATCAGCGGCCTCAACTTCTCGATATCGCCGCTCTTGGTAACTTCGAGGATCTGGTCGCGCAGCCGCTTCACGTCGGGCGGCAACTGGCTGAAATCGTAGAGAACCTCCGGCACCGGCTCGTTCGGATCGCGCGGGCTGGTGACGTCCGGCTGGTTGGAATCGGCGGGCTGGGTCGCGTCGTCCGGATCGGCCTGGTCGGGCTTGGCCGGATTCTCGGACGTTGTTGGAGAAAGCGGATCGGGCAGCGGAACCGATTTTTCCGTGTCATCGCCCTGTGGCGACGCGGGGGAGGTCGGCGCTGGAAGCTCCTCGCGCTTGATCTCGCTCAGCGCGAAGGCCGGCGCACTCGAAAGGGTGAATGCCAGGCAAAGGCCGACGCACAACAGCACCGGCCGGAAGGTGCTGACGATATCGGCGCCCGATGCAGAACGCGCCCTGGCGGCCGCCAAAAACCTCATCACAAGACCATCTCCGCAAACACGACGCCCGCCCGTGCCCCTTATAGCATGGGCCGGAAGTTTGCGTGACGACTCAATGTCGCGACTGGGACGGAGCGAAATCGCCGGCGACGACTCGCTCGCGCATACGGTCGATAAGCGTCAGCGTGACGGTCTCGCCGCTGCAGCGGAAGATCTCGCAAAGCGCCGTTGCAAGCGCAGCTTCCGCGATGATGTCCGTCTCGATGCCGGCCGAGAGCCCTTCGGCCCAGGCTTCCGTGTGGCATTCGACCGCGGTCAGGCGCTTTTCCTCGCGCACCAGCGCATCGATGTCACTCGTATTATGCTCGATACTCACATCCACACCCTTCAAACCCGTGACCGCGAGCGGCCAACTTGATTCAAATTTTTAATGTCCCGTTAAGAGTCCTATCACAGTTGTGCCGCGCTGCACGCTCGCATTGGCGAAAAAGTTAACACGGTCCTAATTTCCCTGGCGGGCGGCGATTTCCCGTGACAATTCCTCGCCTTCCTTCATGTAGCGGCTGATGGCTTCCGTGGCTGAGGCGGTGCAACTCGTATAGTTGTCGGCAAACGATCGGTAGCCGCGATTGAAGCGCGCCACGAAGCGTTCCCGCCGCGCCGGGTCGGGATTTTCGGCGGCGAGCAGCTTTTCCATCTCGCCGCGCCACCGGTCGCCCGTCTCGCCGCATAGGCTGCGCAGGAAATGCAGCGACCCCAGCACCTCGGAAAGCCGCAGCAGGCCATTCTCATAAGGACTCTCGGAGGCTCGCCCCATGCCTGGCGCTGCCACCGTCAAGGCCGCTGCAAGCCCAAGCACCGCCGCTGAGATTCGTCCCATCGCAAATCTGTGACGGATCATTTTGGCGAGGACAAGGCAGCCGGCGCGTCTTTTCTTCGCGATTTCAGCGGATTGCGAGCAACTGCTCAGCGATCTCCTCGATCGTGTCCGTCAGCGGCAGCGCCCGCAATTCGCCGAGCGTGAAGAACGCCGCTTCCTCGGCGTCGCTGGCGCTTACCGGCTCTCCGCCGACATGGAACGCGGAAAACACCTGAAGGCGGAAATGGACCGGCGCGTCACCCTTCGCGCCGCCGACCAGCAGTTCGACCACCGGGCTCAGCGGTCCGGCCTGCAGCCCCGTTTCCTCGAACAGTTCGCGCCGCGCCGCTTGCTCCAGGGTCTCGCCCGCTTCCACCCGTCCGCCGGGGAAGGCATAGAGCCCGCGCGACGGGGCCCCGCCGCGCTTGACCAGCAACACCCGTTCTCCGCGCACCAGCGCGACCGAAACGGCGGGGATCGGCGAAGGTCCGGTCATGCTGTCACCTTTGCGACGATGCGGCAGGGTAGGGTTGCGGCGGGCTCGAGCGAATCCCACACTATGCATGTCCGGATTCTGAGTCTCGAGGGCTTAGACAGTGAATCGGGCGGCAGGATCAACGGAGAAGCCGCATGTGCGGACGATTTACCTTGATGGCCAGTTGGGAGGAGGTCGTCGCCTATATGGGATTGCTGGAGGTGGAGCCGTTTCCGCCCCGCTACAACATCGCGCCGACCCAGCCGATCCTGATGGTCATTGCGGCCGAACCGCGGCAGCCGGGATCGAACCTGCCCGACCGGCGCGCCATGCTGGTGCGCTGGGGTCTGATCCCGCGCTGGGCGAAGAACCCGAAGAGCCTGCCGCTGCTGATCAATGCCCGCTCCGAATCGGCGGAGGAGCGCGGCACCTTCAAGGTGGCGCTCCGTCATCGCCGTACGCTTATCCCGGCCAGCGGCTTCTATGAATGGAAGACGGTGGGCAAGGAGAAGCGGCCGTTCTTCCTGAAGCCCCGCGATGGCGGGCTGGTCGCCTTTGCCGGCTTGATGGAGACCTACGCGGATCCGAACGGCTCGGAGATCGACACCGGCGCCATCCTGACCACGGCGGCCAGCGCCGACATTGCTCCTATCCATGACCGCATGCCGGTCGTCGTGCGGCCCGAGGATTTTGCCCGCTGGCTGGACTGCCGCCGGCTGGAGCCGCGCGACGTGGCCGACATCATGCGGCCGGCCGAGCCTGGCCTGTTCGAGGCGATTCCGATCTCGGACCGCGTCAACAAATTCGCCAATGTCGGGCCGGAAATCCAGGAGCGCATCGCCGATGCGCCGCCTCTGGCGGTCGAACCGCAGAAGCCTGCAAAACCGCCTGCCGCGCCGAAGGACGACGGCCAGTTCAGCCTGTTCTGAAACAGCCTGTCTGCATGGCGAGGCTGGCGCCCGCCAAAGCTCCGCGTTCGGCAATCCTGGAATTCAGTATGTCCCGGCGGATGGCCGGGCGGCATCGCCGGGCCTTGCACAGGGGATCGGTCCTTTGCCTCGCTCTCTGTGAGGAGGCTGCCGCCTGGCTCACGCCTTGACGGGGGTCGCCTTGACCTTCGGCTTCTGCTTCTTGGCAGAAGCGAGCGCGCCGGCCACGGCGCCCGGGCCGATGGCCCGGTAGTGCTTGACCAGGTTGGCATATTGAGCGCGCGCTCGTTCGGCTTCGCTCTTCAGGATAGACATTGTACTTTCCTTGGGTCTGTCAGTTCTTGTTGCACGGCGCACATCGCGATCGAATTCGACCAAACCGTGGCCGCGATTCCTACATACTCCGACAATTCCGTTATTTAAGTATAGACATGATTAAGGAAAGCTTGCCGGTGTTGCTTTCCCGTCACGTTTGCCCCGGTTTCTTGCGGAAAGGGACGAAAACTGCGCCGGCTCATGACGGGGTCGCCCGTCCGCCGCCGCTTCGCGGCCTTCCAAAGGCATCCGTGCCGAAGCTTTGCCCTCGAATGGAACCTTAGCCGCGAAATGCAACGAAAAGGTGCCGCCCGTATGGTCTTGTCGTAACATTGTACGAACGCCTGCCTTATTTCGCGATCATCGCGCTTGACGCGCGCTCCGGCTTGGCGCGATAAGGCGGCCATGAAAACGACTTTTGCCATTTGCGGCATCTGCATTATCGGCTAGCGCTCTCGCTGGTCCGGTCGTTTTCGTTCACGCCTCTCCGATCCGAAAAACGCCCCGGCCAGCAGGCTGGTCTTTTTGCGCACGCGCGAAAGCTGAGGAACGGGACGGGCGATGACGGACAGGACTTTGCGGCTCTACAACACGCTGACGCGGTCGAAGGAGGATTTCTCCCCGATCGATCCTGACAACGTGCGCATGTATGTCTGCGGCCCGACCGTCTACGACTTCGCCCATATCGGCAACGCGCGCCCGGTCATCGTCTTCGACGTGCTGTTCCGGCTGCTGCGCCATCTCTACGGTGAAGACCGCGTCACCTATGTCCGCAACATCACCGACGTCGACGACAAGATCAACGACCGGGCGCTACGCGATTTCGGGTCCGACATCGCCAGCGGAAAACTGTCGCTGAACGAGGCGATCCGCCGCGTCACCGAAAAGACCGCCACGCAGTTCCACGACGACGTGAAGGCGCTGGGCAGCCTGCCGCCCACGCACGAGCCGCGCGCCACCGAGTTCGTCGAGCCGCGCGCCGACGGCAAGACCGACATGATCGGCCTGATTCAAAACCTCATCGCCCGCGGCCATGCCTATGTCGCCAAAGGCGAAGTGCTGTTCGATACAAGCTCCATGCCCGACTACGGCCAGTTGTCAAAGCGTCCGCTGGATGAGCAGCAGGCCGGCGCCCGCATCGCCGTCGACGCCCACAAGAAAAACCCCGGCGACTTCGTGCTGTGGAAACTTTCTTCTCCCGAGGAGCCTGGCTGGAACAGCCCTTGGGGCAGGGGCCGTCCCGGCTGGCACATCGAGTGCTCGGCCATGTCTGCCGCCTATCTCGGCGAGGTTTTTGACATCCACGGGGGCGGCCTCGACCTGATCTTCCCGCACCACGAGAACGAGATCGCCCAGTCGCGCTGCGCCCACGGCACCGACGTGATGGCCAATTACTGGCTGCACAACGGCTTTCTGCAGGTCGAGGGGCGGAAGATGTCGAAGAGCGAGGGCAACTTCGTCACCATCTATGAGCTGCTGCACACGGAAAAATTCGGTGGACGCAAGTGGCCGGGCGAGGTGCTGCGGCTGGCCATGCTGATGACGCACTACCGCGAGCCGATCGATTTTTCGATACGCAAGCTGGAGGAGGCGGAGAACACGCTGCGCAAATGGAAGCGCGTCGCCGACACCGCGACCGACGCCGAGGCAGCGGTTTCCGGCGAACTCCTGTCGCGGCTGGCCGATGACCTCGGCACCTATTCGGCGTTCCAGGTCCTCAACGAACTCGCGGCGGAAGCATCCGAGCAGTCCGAGGCGGCGAGCGTGCTGAAGGCAAGCCTCGCCTTCCTCGGCTTCGACGTCTCGAACGCCGAGATCGACGAGGTCGGCGTCTCGGCGCGCATCGCCGATCGCCTTGCTTTCATTGCACAGAAGAACTGGGCCGAGGCCGACCGCATCCGCGACGCGCTTCTGGTTGAGGGCGTGCAGTTGAAGGATGGCAAGGACCCGACCACTGGCGAGCGCGTGACGACATGGGAGGTGAAGCGGTGAGGGCGGCGCTAAACACCCCCCTCTGTCCTGCCGGACATCTCCCCCTCAAGGGGGGAGATTGGCCGTCCGCCTGGGGTTCGCCAATCGCCAGCATTGCAATGTGGACGGCGAGGCAGACACTGCCAATCTCCCCCCTTGAGGGGGAGATGTCCGGCAGGACAGAGGGGGGTGTGCGGGCGAGGGATAACCGCCCATGACCCACTACCCAGTCCCGCCCGCGAACCGCAAGAATGCGCGAAAGATGCGTCACGTCCATACAGACGCAGAACTAAAATTGTGGAATGAGTTGCGGGCCCACCGCTTGATGGGGCTTTCCTTCCGGCGGCAAATGCCGATCGCGGGCTACATCGTCGATTTCGCCTGTCCCTCGAAGAAACTGATCGTCGAGGTGGATGGCTCCCAGCATGCTGAGGCCGGAGCAGCCAAGGCCGACGAAATGCGCACGGCGAAACTCCAGGGACTTGGCTGGACCGTCCTCCGCTTCTGGAACGACGATCTTCTGCGCGACCTGGACGCCGTCTGCACCAGCATCGTCATCGCCTCTGGCCTCATGGCCGAGGACGCAAAACGTCAAGCGCAAGACCTCGCAATGTTGGATACTGTGTCTGCATGAGCCCGAACCGGAGGACAATCCCATGATCGACCACACAGGCATTGCCGTCTCGGACTGGACCAAGGCCAAGGCGTTTTACGACGCCGCCTTCGCGCCGCTCGGCGCGAAGCTGCTCTACATGGTGCCGGAGCAGTTCACGGGCGGCGTCAAGGCTGGCGGCTACGGCCGCGAGCGGCCGGTCTTCTGGCTGCACGAGGGCAAGTCCGCCGGTCCCGGCCGCCACTATGCCTTCGCGGCGAATTCCCGGGCCGAGGTCGACGCCTTCCATGCGGCGGCGATGGCCGCGGGCGGCAGGGACAATGGCGCGCCGGGCCTCAGGCCGCACTATCACGAAAACTATTACGGCGCGTTCGTCTTCGATCCGGATGGCAACAATGTCGAGGCCGTCTGCCATAAGCCGGAAGGGCTGACGCGATGAGCCTGGACAATTTGCCTCTCTATTGCGGCGGCTGCCAGTGCGGCGCGGTGCGGTTCCGCGTCGAGGGCGCGCTGGGCGACGCCTCGATCTGCCACTGCCGCATGTGCCAGAAGGCCGCCGGCAATTTCTACCTGCCGCTGGTTTCGGTGCGGCAGGCAAAACTGACCTGGACGCGCGGCGAGCCCAAAAGATTCCGCTCGTCGAATTTCGCCTATCGCGGCTTCTGCGGCGATTGCGGCACGCCGCTGACCTATGAGGCGCCGGACGGCGTAGCGCTCGCCATCGCCGCCTTCGACAAGCCGGAGGAGATCGCGCCGACCATCCAGTGGGGCACCGAAGCGAAATTGCCTTATGTCGACGCCATTCCCGGCCTGCCCGGCGAGGAGACGATGGCCGACATCACCTCGGCGCCCTTTCTCGCCGATCTCGTCTCCTATCAGCATCCCGACCACGACACCGACCGCTGGCCGCCGGAGGATCGGCCATGAGCGCGCTTCCGCTGACGGGCGGGTGCCAGTGTGGCGCCGTGCGCTATTCCATAGCCGATGCCGGCGAGAACGCTTTTCTCTGCCATTGCCGCATGTGCCAGAAGGCGATGGGCAATCTGTTTTCGGCGATGATCTACGTCCCGCCGGAAGCGATCACCTGGACGCGCGGACAACCTGCGACGTTTCGCAGTTCGGTCTCCGGGCAGCGCGGCTTTTGCGCAGCCTGCGGCACGCCGCTCTGCTACATCGGCGACCACGGCCACAGGACGATCACCATCGGCTCGCTCGACCATCCCGAGCGCCACAAGCCGAAGACGCAGGACGGCCTGCAGGGCCGCATGCCGTGGTTTTCCGAACTGACCAGCGTACCGGAGGAAGGCGAGACGGGCGGCGGCCCGGATGTAGACTGGGTGGTGGCGAACCGCCGCTCGAACCGCCAGCACCCCGACCACGACACCGAGACCTGGCCACCGGAGGAAAGTGCATGACCGAAACCGTTCGAACCGGCGGCTGCCAGTGCGGCGCCGTTCGTTTCCGCATCCGTGGCGCGTTAGGCCGCCCCTCGATCTGCCATTGCCGCATGTGCCAGAAACAGTTCGGTTCGTTCTTCTCGGCGCTGGTCACCGCGCCGAAGGACGGCGTCGAGTGGGTGCGCGAGGAGCCGAGCTATTTCCAGTCGTCGGTCAATATCGACCGCGGCTTCTGCCCGCGCTGCGGCACGCCTTTGACCTATCGACATCCGGACGGGCTGGAGATCGCCATCGGCGCCTTCGACGACCGCTCCGACCTCGCCCCGCAGATCCAGGTCAATTATGCGGTGCGGCTGCCATGGGTTGAAAAAATCTTCGAGGCCAAGGTGCACGACGACCCGGGTTACTATTCGCGGCAGGAGCAGATCATCTCCTTCCAGCATCCCGACCACGAAACCGACAACTGGCCTCAAAGCGGATTGCAGTTATGACCTTGCGTACATTCTATCCGGCCATCGAGCCGTTCGAGACCGGCATGATGGATGTCGGCGACGGTCACATGGTCTATTGGGAGCGCGTCGGCACCAGGGGAGCCAAGCCCGCCGTTTTCCTCCACGGCGGGCCGGGCGGCACCAGCCTGCCGAAATATCGCGGCTTCTTCGATCCGGCGCTCTACGACGTCATCCTGTTCGACCAGCGCGGCTGCGGAAAATCGACGCCCAATGCCTCGCTGGAGGCCAACACCACCTGGCATCTGGTCGCCGACATCGAGCGGCTGCGGAAAATGATGGGCGTCGACAAATGGCTCGTCTTCGGCGGCTCGTGGGGCTCGACGCTGGCGCTCGCTTATGCCGAGACGCATCCCGAGCGGGTCAGCGAACTCGTCGTACGCGGCATCTACACGCTGACCCGCGCCGAACTCGACTGGTATTATCAGTTCGGCGTGTCGCAGATGTTTCCAGACAAGTGGGAACGCTTCCTCGCGCCGATCCCCGAGGCCGAGCGCGGCGACATGATGGCCGCCTACCGCAAGCGCCTCGTCGGCTCCGACCGCGACAAGCAGGTCGAGGCCGCACTCGCCTGGAGCCTGTGGGAGGGCGAGACGATCACGCTTCTGCCCGAGCCATCGACCAGCGACCCGTTCGGCGAGGTCGACTACGCGATCGCCTTCGCCCGCATCGAGAACCACTATTTCGTCCATGCCGGCTGGCTGGAGGAGGGGCAATTGCTCCGTGACGCGGGGAAGCTCAACGGCATTCCCGGCGTGATCATCCACGGCCGCTACGACATGCCATGCCCGGCCACCTATGCCTGGCAGTTGCACAAGGCATGGACCGACGCCGAGTTCTTCCTGGTCGAGGGGGCAGGGCACGCGTCGTCGGAGCCCGGCATTCTCGACCGGCTGATCTATGCGACGGACAAGTTTGGGGGAAAGCGATGACGCAGCTTCTTACCCTCCCCCTTGTGGGGAGGGTCGGCGAGCGACCTGAACGGAGTGAAGGTCGCGAGACGGGGTGGGGGTGCTTGCAATGAGTGCCTTTACCCCCACCCCGGCGCTGCGCGCCGACCCTCCCCACAAGGGGGAGGGTAAGGACCGCCTCACCCTCTTCGACACGACTCTGCGCGACGGCCAGCAGACGCCGGGCATCGATTTTTCCGTCGAGGACAAGATTGCCATTTCGGCGATGCTGGACGAGTTCGGCATCGACTATGTCGAGGGTGGTTATCCCGGCGCCAATCCGACCGACACCGCCTTCTTCTCGAAGAACCGGACCCGGCGCGCCAAATTCGTCGCCTTCGGCATGACCAAGCGCGTCGGTGTCTCGGCCTCCAACGATCCCGGCCTCGCTGCCCTTTTGCAGGCCAGCGGCCATGCCGTCTGCTTCGTGGCAAAAAGCTGGGATTATCACGTGCGCCTCGCGCTCGGCTGCACCAATGACGAAAACCTCGACGCCATCCGCGCCTCCGTCGAGGCGGCGCGGATGGCGGGTAAGGAAGCGCTGGTCGACTGCGAGCATTTCTTCGACGGGTTCACGGCCAATCCCGACTACGCGCTGGCCTGTGCGAAAACCGCCTACGAGGCTGGCGCGCGCTGGGTGGTGCTGTGCGACACCAATGGCGGCACGCAGCCCTCCGAAATCCGCGATATCGTCGGCAAGGTGATCGCCAGTGGCATTCCGGGGGAAAATCTCGGCATCCACGCCCATGATGACACCGGCCAGGCGGTCGCCAATTCGCTGGCAGCCGTGGAGGCCGGCGTGCGTCAGATCCAGGGCACGCTGAACGGCATCGGCGAGCGCTGCGGCAACGCCAATCTCGTCACGTTGATCCCGACGCTGATGCTCAAACCAGCCTATGCCGACCGCTTCGACACCGGCATTTCGCCCGAGGCGCTGGCCGGCATCTCACGACTGTCGCGCAATTTCGACGAGTTGCTGAACCGTGCGCCGGAAGCGCAGGCGCCTTATGTCGGCTCCTCGGCCTTCGCCACCAAGGCCGGCATCCACGCCTCGGCGCTGGTCAAGGAGCCGCAGACCTACGAACACGTGCCGCCCGAAAAAATCGGCAACCGGCGAAAAATCATGGTGTCCGACCAGGGCGGCAAGGCGAATTTCGTCGCCGAGCTGAAGCGGCGCGGCATCGACGTGCCGCGCGACGATTCCCGGCTCGACGCGCTGATTGCCGTGGTCAAGGAACGTGAGGCCGAGGGGTATGCCTATGAAGGCGCCGACGCCAGTTTCGAGCTGCTTGCGCGCAAGATGCTGGGCGGCGTGCCGGAGTTCTTTCGCGTCACCTCGTTCCGCTGCATGGTCGAGCGCCGCTTCGACGCCAACGGCCAACTGAAGACGGTGTCGGAGGCGATCGTGAAGGTCGCCGTCGACGGCGAGGAAAAGATGTCGGTGGCCGAGGGGCACGGTCCGGTCAACGCGCTCGACATCGCGCTCAGAAAGGATCTCGGCAAGTACCAGCATGAGATCGCCGATCTCGAACTCGCCGACTTCAAGGTGCGTATCCTCAATGGCGGCACCGAGGCGATCACCCGCGTGCTGATCGAATCGCACGATTCCTCCGGCGCACGCTGGTGGACGGTCGGCGTCTCGGAAAACATCATCGACGCCTCGTTCCAGGCGCTCATGGATTCGATCGTCTTCAAGCTGATGAAGAACCGCGACATGGCCGGGCTGGTGGCGGCGGAGTGAATTAACGCCGGGGACAGTTCCCATTCCGGCATCGGCCGCGCGCTGACGAATTTCGGGTTTCCGGATGGGCCCGGCAAAACTGCCCTCCGCATTGTGGCTGGCATAAGCGAAAGTCCATAGTCGATCAGAAGTTTGCATTGGTCGGCGTCGCGCCTTTGGCCCATATGCTCACCCATGACCACGCAGTCACTTGACGCCGCCGCCGGCGACGATGCCCGCCGCGGCTTTCTCTTCGCCCTTTCGGCCTATCTCCTCTGGAGCATCATGCCCTTCTACATGAAGGCGGTCGGCCATATCCCGGCGGCGGAGGTCGTCGCCCACCGCATCGTCTGGTCGGTGCCGATCGCCGGCGTGGTGCTCTACCTGCTCGGCCGCACCGCCGACATAAAGCTCGCGCTGCGCTCGCCGCGTATGCTGGCCATGGGCTCACTGACCGCCGCCCTGATCAGCTTCAACTGGGGCATCTATGTCTGGGCGATCGGCAATGGCCGCACGCTGGAGACGGCACTCGGCTACTACATCAATCCGCTGTTCAGCATCTTCCTTGCCGCCGTGCTGCTCGGCGAGAAACCGAGCAAGCCGCAGATGGTGGCGATCGGGCTGGCGGTACTGGCAGTGGTCGTCCTCACCTGGGAGACCGGCGGCCTGCCCTGGGTGTCGCTGGCGCTGGCGATCAGCTGGGGTTTTTACGCGCTATTCAAGAAGACCTTGCCGATCGGCCCGGCACAGGGCTTCTTCCTCGAGGTCCTGCTGCTCGCCCTGCCGGCGCTGGGCTACATTATCTACCTGCATGTGCGCGGCGAAGGGCATTTCGGCACGTCCACGGCCACAGATTTCTGGCTGCTGCTCGTCGCCGGCTTTGTCACCGCGGTGCCGCTCATCCTCTACGCCAACGGCGCAAAACTCTTGAAACTGTCGACCATCGGCATCATGCAATACATCGCGCCGACCATCGTCTTCCTGATCGCGGTGTTCATCTTCCGCGAGCCGTTCACTCACGAGACGGCGGTTGCCTTCCTGCTCATCTGGCTGGCCCTTGCCATCTACAGCGGGTCGATGTTCCTTGATCGGAAAGACACGAAGCAAGGATAAAGGGGGCAGCCGTGTACACGCTTCACATCGCCAACAAGAACTATTCGTCCTGGTCGCTGCGGCCCTGGCTGCTGATGCGCATGCTGAAAATCCCGTTCGAGGAGCATCAGGCGCCGTTCCCGACAGGCCCCAGCTTCGAACTCTACCGCCCGTTCTCGCCGAGCGGCCGGGTGCCCTGCCTGACCGACGGCGATTGGGCGGTATGGGATTCGCTGGCGATCATGGAATACCTTGCCGAACGGCACCCCGGCGTCTGGCCGGTCGATCCGAAAGCCCGCGCCTTCGCGCGTTCTGCGGCGGCCGAGATGCATTCCAGCTTCACGGCCTTGCGCAACGACTGCCCGATGAGCTGCGCGGTTCGCGTCGAGCCGAAGCCGAAGTCCGACGCGCTGAAGTTCGACCTGTTCCGCCTCGGCGATCTCTGGAACGACGGGCTGAAGCGTTTTGGCGGCCCGTTCCTCGCCGGTGAAGACTTCACCGCCGTCGATGCCTTCTTCGCCCCAGTCGCTTTTCGTGCGCAGTCCTACGGCTTGTCGTTCGGCGGCGCGGCCGGAGCCTATCCAGCGCGCCTGCTCGGCCTCGACCCGATGCGGGAGTGGTACGCCTCGGCCATTGCCGAACCATGGCGCGAGGAAAATCACGAGGCCGAGGTCGCCGCCGCCGGCACGCTCATCGAGGATTTGCGTTCACCGGCGTAAGGGGCGGACGCATCGCGAAAACCCCCGCCTCTCAGGCGGCCAGCTCTATCGCCACCGGCACGTGATCCGACGGCTTTTCCCACGACCGCACATGCTTTTCCACGGATGCCGAAGCGAGCAGGTTCGCCGCTTCCGGCGACAGCAGCTGGAAATCGATGCGGATGCCGTTGTTCTTCTGCCAGGCGCCGGCCTGATAGTCCCAGAAGGTGTAGACATCGTTGGAATCGGTGACGGCGCGCGTCGCGTCGGTGAAGCCGAGATTGACCAGCCTGCGCAGCGCCTGCCGGCTCTCCGGCTGGAACAGCGCGTCGTTTACCCAGGCTTCCGGGTTTTTCGCGTCGCCCGCCTCGGGAATCACGTTGTAGTCGCCGGCCAGCACTAGCGGCTCCTCCAGCGCCAGCCGCTCCGCGGCCCAGCGCTCGAACCGCGCCATCCAGCTGAGCTTGTAGCTGAACTTGTCCGTGCCGATCGGGTTGCCATTGGGCAGATAGAGCGAGACGACGCGCAGCGCGCCCTTATCGGTCGAAAAAACGCCCTCGATAAATCGCGCCTGCTCGTCCGTGTCGTCGCCCGGCAGGCCGCGATTGACCTCGTCGAACCGCAGCTTCGACAGCAATGCCACGCCGTTGAAACCCTTCTGGCCGTGCGTCTCGACGTGGTAGCCGAGCGTCTCGATCTCGGCGCGCGGAAACTGCTCGTCCACCGTCTTGATCTCCTGCAGGCAGACGATGTCGGGCGCGCTGTCGCGCAGCCAGGAGGTGAGGTTGCCGATGCGGGCCCGCACGCCGTTGATGTTCCAGGTGGCGATTTTCATGAATCCCTCACGACACAATCAAACACTTCTTGATGGTCGAATCCGCGCAATGCGGCAATGCTTGTTAATCCCCCGAAGTGGGGAGCGTGCCGTGCGGCACCATCGGATGCTGCCCGGACTTTGATAACGGGGAACCAGAGCCATGTCATCCGCTACCCATCCTGTTGACGAAATGCTGCCGCCACCTAGGCTGCTGACGCTGGGCATCCAGCACGTGCTTGTCATGTATGCCGGAGCAATCGCCGTGCCGCTGATCGTCGGCCGCGCGCTGAAGCTCGATCCGGAGCAGGTCGCCTTCCTGATCTCGGCAGATCTGTTCGTCTGCGGCCTGGTCACCTTGATCCAGTCGCTTGGCGCCACCCAGTGGTTCGGCATCAAGCTGCCGGTGATGATGGGCGTTACCTTCGCTTCGGTCGGGCCGATGGTGGCGATGGCCAATGCCAATCCGGGACCGGATGGCGCCCGCATGATTTTTGGCGCCATCATCGGCGCCGGGGTCGTCGGCATCCTGATCGTTCCGCTGGTCAGCCGCATGCTGCGCTTCTTTCCGCCGGTGGTGACGGGTACGATCATCGTCGTCATCGGCGCGTCGCTGATGCGCATCGGCATCAATTGGATATTCGGCAATCCGGTCGGCCCGACCGCGCCGAAGCTGGTGGCGCCGGCGCATGCCGAATGGCTGAAGGCGGTGACCGACCTTGCCGCCGCGCCGAACGCCGTGGTGCCGCCGCTGCCGCCCGGGCTGGGGCTTGCGGCGACCGCGCCGAACGTAGCCTATGCGCCGCTCTCCAACATTGCGATTTCGGCGATCGTGCTCGCCTCGATCCTGCTGATCGCCCGTTTCGGAAAAGGCTTCATCGCCAACATCGCCGTGCTGGCCGGCATCGTCGTCGGCGCGGTGATCACCGCCGCGCTCGGCATGATGCATTTCGACAAGGTGGCCAGTGCCGGGTGGTTCGAGCTTGTGACGCCGCTGCGCTTCGGCATGCCGATCTTCGATCCGATCCTGATCGTCACCATGGTGCTGGTCATGATCGTCGTCATGATCGAATCGACCGGCATGTTCTTGGCGCTCGGCGACATGACCGGCAGGAAGATCACGCAGCCGATGCTGTCGGCCGGCCTGCGCACCGACGGGCTGGGCACGGTCATCGGCGGGCTGTTCAACACGTTCCCGTACACGAGCTTTTCGCAGAATGTCGGCCTGGTCGGCGTCACGGGGGTCAAGAGCCGCTTCGTCTGCGTGGCCGGCGGCGTGATCCTGATCGTGCTCGGTCTGGTGCCGAAGATGGGCGCCCTGGTCGAGGCTCTGCCGGTCTTCGTGCTCGGCGGGGCAGGGCTGGTCATGTTCGGCATGGTCGCCGCCACCGGCATCCGCATCCTGTCGAACGTCGACTTCAAGACCAACCGCAACAATCTGTTCGTCGTCGCTGTCTCGATCGGCTTCGGCATGATCCCGCTGGTGGCCCCGGACTTCAAGATGTGGCTGCCGCACGCCATCCATCCGCTGATCGAATCGGGCATCCTGCTCGCTTCACTCTCGGCCGTGCTGTTGAATGTCTATTTCAACGGCGCGTCGGCTCCGGCCGAGGATGACGTGCGCGAAGCGGCCATGGCCGCGGAGGCGTAAGGCTCAGCGCGGATGAACGGAAAGCGGGAGCGCCACCAAAGGCGCTCCCGTTTGCTTTCGGAAGTTATTATTGGCTCCCGGATCCGGCGGCCGCCATGCTCCGTTTGCGGCCGGGCAGCGTCATGGCGATGACGCCGGCGATCACGCAGACGAGCCCAATGCCCGCTGTCGATGTCACGGTCTCGCCGAGAAAAATCACGCCGATGGCGACGCCGATCGGCACGCGCAGATAGGCCTGCGCCGTCGCGCCGACCGAGCCCAGCGTATGGATCAGCCGGAAATAGATGACGAAGGCCAGCGCCGTCGAGAACACCGCTAGGCCGAGCAGCGCCAGCATCGAATCGGTCGACGGGCGGAGGGTCCACGGCCGGTCGACGACGAGGCTGAGCGGGATCAGGATGACTGCCCCGCAGACCAGCGAGCCGGCTGCCGGCATCATCGGGTCCAGCCCCTTGAAATTCTTGCCGAAGATCCCCGCCCCCGCATAGCAAACCGTCGCTGCCACCACTGCCAGTTGCGCCCATAGCGCATCGCCAAGACCGTTCAGCGCCTGCATGCCGATGATCAGGCTGATGCCGGCGAGACCGGCGACGACGCCGAACAGTTTTCGCGCCGTCACCTGCTCGTGGCGGGTGATCAGCGCCGTCAGCAGGAAGGCGAAGATCGGCGTCATCGAGTTGAGGATCGCGGCCAGCCCGGCATCGACCGTCTGCTCGGCCCAGGCGATCAGCGTGAACGGGATAGCGCTGTTCAGGCAGGCCTGCACCAGGAAACGCACCCATGTCGCGGCATCCGTCGGCAGCCTCAGCCCCCGCCATGCAAGCACGGCGAGCAGGATCATTCCTGCGATCAGGGTGCGCGCGGCGATCAGCGTGATCGGCGGGATCGTCTCCACGCCGATCTTGATGAAGGTGTAGGAGGCGCCCCACAGCGTCGCCAGCATCAGGAGGAGGGCAAGTTCCCTTGTCGTGTTCGTCGTCGTGGGCATGATGTCCGGCGTTCCATTGTTCGTGTCGAGGTCTTTTAGCGCGGAACGCATTGGCGACGTTTCGTTGCCGGCCGAACTGTCGGATGCAAAAGTGCAACTTTCCACAATGGTGCCACGATCGTCGGCTGACGATGACAATCTCGTAGCTTGCGCTGCTGTGAAGCGCTAGCTTCGGTGTCTGGCGATGACCGGCCCGAGGGGCAAGCCGGTCCTCTTCATGAGCCCGGGGGTGGGACGATGAGCGAAACGGAAAACCGGATAGAGCCGGAGACGTATCGGCGCGTCTGGCCGGCGGTGGTGGCGGTCATCCTGCTTTTGGTCGCGCTGCCTGTCGCCGTGCTGTTCGACCTGCGCGACCTGACCGAGCAGCTGTCACGCCGCCAGGCCAACGACATCAGCAAGATCATCAACGACATCCGCGGTTTCTATGCCAATGATGTGGTCGCGCGTGTGCTGCAGGCCGGCGACACAAAGGTCACGGCGACAGACAATTACCGGGTCACGCCCGGAGCCATCCCGATTCCCGCGACGTTCTCGCTGGAGATCGGCAAGCTGACCAGTTCGCGCGACAACACCGTGCGCTACGACTTTCTGTCGGACTATCCGTTCGCCGGGCGCGAGGCGCATGTCCTCGATCCCTTCCAGAAGAATTCGCTGGCAGCGTTCCGCCACGATCCGTCGATCCAGACGCTCGAGAGCGTCGAGGGCGGCTGGAGCCCGACGGTCCGCGTCGCCGCACCCATCCGTATGACGCAGCCCTGCGTGACCTGCCACAATGCGCACCCCGCAAGCCCCAAGCACGACTGGAAGGTCGGCGACGTGCGCGGCATCCAGGCGGTCTCGGTGACCCAGCCGCTGACGGTTGGCTCGCTCGGATTCCGCTATCTCTTCGTCTATTTCGCCGTTGCGGTGGCGACCGGCATCGCGTTCATCGTCCTGCAATGGCGGCAGGCGCGTCAGCTCAGCCTGGTCAACAACGAGTTGAAAGACGCTAACAATTTCCTGGCCACCGTCTCGCTGAAGATCGCCAAATACCTTTCGCCGGAGATCTACAAGAGCGTGTTCAGCGGCGAGCGTGACGTCAAGGTGACGGCCGAGCGCAAGAAACTGACCATCTTCTTCTCCGATATCGTCGACTTCACCGCCACCACCGAGCGCATGCAGCCGGAGGAACTGACGGCACTGCTCAACGACTATCTGACGGAGATGTCGCGCATCGCGCTGGCGCATGGTGCGACGGTCGACAAGTTCATCGGCGACGCGATCCTCGCCTTCTTCGGCGATCCCAATACGCTCGGCCCCCGCGAGGACGCCCGCGCCTGCATGCGCATGGCGGTCGCCATGCAGGACAGGCTGCGCGAGCTTCAGGTGAAATGGCGCGACCAGGGCATCGAAAAGCCGTTCCAGGTGCGCATGGGCATCAACACCGGCTACTGCAATGTCGGCAATTTCGGCAGCGAGGATCGCATGGATTATACGATCATCGGCGCCGAGGCCAATCTGGCGGCCCGCCTGCAGGCGATCGCGCCGGCCGGCGGCATCGTGCTCTCCTACGAAACCTTCGCGCATGTGAAGGACATGGTCGACGCCCGCCCCATGGAGCAGATCAGCATCAAGGGCATCAGCCGCGCCATCATCCCCTACAAGGTCGACCGCACGCATACCGGCCTCGAGGCGACGGCGACGGTGATCAGCGAGAACGAGGACGGACTGTCGCTGAAGCTGGACGTTTCAGGGCTGGACGCGGCGAAAGCCGCCCGGCTGCGCGGAAAACTCCAGGCAGCACTGGCGGCGCTGGACGACAAGATCAAGGAGCAGATTATTCCAGCCTCACCGGAACGAGCATAACGGCGGAAACCGGAACAGACGTGCGAGTTTCTAACTTTCCCACCTGTCCGGGAGCGAACTATGAACAAGGAATCAGTGCTCGGCCGGTTGCAGCAATGGTACGCCAGCCAGTGCGATGGCGATTGGGAGCACGGCTACGGCGTGGCCATAGGAACTTTGGACAATCCTGGCTGGACGATAAAGGTGGATCTTCGAGGCACCGATCTCGACGGCAAGACGCTGGCCGAGAAGAAACACAATTATGATGACGACATCGATTGGTATGTCGTCCACACCGCCGACAATAAATTTGAAGGGAGGGGTGGCCCGGCGCAGCTCGAGAAAATGATCCAGGAGTTTCTGGAATTCGCCGGGAGATAGCTTCAGATCGAAAAACTCGTCCCGCAGCCGCAGGAGGCGACGGCGTTGGGGTTCTTGATCTGAAAAGACTGGCCCATCAGGTCGTCGACGAAGTCGATGACCGAACCGCCCATATAGACCAGCGACAGGTCATCGATGAGCACGGTCGCGCCGTTCTTTTCGATCGCGACGTCGTCGTCGTTGCGGGCATCGGTCAGGTCGAATTTGTAGGAGAAGCCGGAGCAGCCGCCGCCTTCGACCGTGACGCGCAACGCGGTCTTGCCGGCTTCCCTGGCGACGATGGCGGCGATGCGCTTGGCCGCGGCATCCGTCATCTCGACCTTCATTGCAGACTTGGCATCCGCATTCATGGCGTCACCTTGCGTTCGCTCTTGCACAATAGGTATGAAGCGCGAGGGGCCAAGTCAACTACGGCGATATGAAGTGTCGGCGCCGCGTCGGTCCGGAGATCATGTCGTTGTCGGCGGGAAGCGTGTTAGTGTCGAGTTTCAGCGGGGTGCATGACATGGGTGACCAGAAGACCCGGGAAACACGCTTACCACAAGCCGACAAGGGGCTCTCTTACGAGCGCGACTGCCGCGACGCCTATGGTGAGAACAATAAATCCAAACGGAAGGCGATTCCGAAATTCAAGGCTGCCTCAAATCGCGAAGGCCGGCATTTGTCCAAGGTCGTAGTCGACCGGATGACAGGCGATGAAAATGTAGACGAGGAAGCGGGGCTTCTAGCTTCGGATCGCAAGTCGTTGCAGCCATCAAAAACCAAATCGCCGGACATACCATTGGGCAAGATGTTGGTTCGGCGCCACAAGCTTCGTTAGACAGGCAAAGCAGTATCCTTATGGAGGATAATCGCGAAGGCCTCGGCGACATCGGCTTCGGCTACCGGCCGCGCGCGCCCTACGCCTGCGACCCGGCGCAAAGCCGCGGCCGGCTGTTCGACGAGGTGGAAAGCCCGACCCGCACGCCGTTCCAGCGCGACCGCGACCGCATCATCCATTCCACCGCCTTCCGCCGCCTGAAGCACAAGACCCAGGTCTTCGTCGCGCATGAAGGCGACCATTTTCGCACGCGGCTGACCCATACGATCGAGGTTGCGCAGATCGCACGCGCCCTGGCGCGCGCCTTGCGCTGCGACGAGGACCTGGCCGAGGCGCTGGCGCTGGTCCACGATTTCGGCCACACGCCGTTCGGCCACACCGGCGAGGACGCGCTGAACGACAAGATGGCGGCGTGGGGCGGTTTCGACCACAATGCCCAGTCTTTGCGTGTGGTGACGCGGCTGGAACGGCGCTACGCCGAGTTCGACGGGCTGAACCTGACATGGGAGACGCTGGAGGGGCTGGTCAAGCACAACGGCCCGCTGATCGGCCCGGACGGCAAAGGCCTGAAAGGCCCGGTTCCGCGCACAATCCTCGACTACAACGAGCTGCACGACCTCGAGCTTGGCCGCTACGCCAGCCTGGAAGCGCAGTGCGCGGCGATCGCCGACGACATCGCCTACAACACCCATGACATCGACGACGGCCTGCGCGCCGGGCTGCTGACGCTCGGCATGCTCAGCGAAGTGTCGCTGCCCGCGCGGCTGCTGGACGAGGTGCGGTCGCTCTACCCGGCGCTCGACCCCGTGCGCACCGGCCACGAGCTCATGCGCCGGCAGATCACCCGGATGGTCGAGGATGTGATCGTCACCGCCAACCGCAACCTCGCCGAGATCAATCCCGATAGCGCCGACGCGGTGCGCGGCGCGGGGCGGCCCATCGTCACCTTCTCGGCCGATATGGCGGTTGACGAAAAGCAGTTGAAAGCGTTCCTGTTCAAGCACATGTACCGGCATGCGGAAGTGGTGCGCGTGCGCGTCGAGGCCGACGGCATCGTTCGAAAACTGTTCGACGCCTACTACGCCGATCCGCGCGCTATGCCGGATGGCTGGCGCGAGGGGCTCGACCGCGCCGAGCCGCGTGTGAAAGCCCGCCATGTCGCGGATTTCCTGGCCGGAATGACCGACACCTACGCGGTCAAGGAATATGAGCGCTTGTTTGACCAGGCGCCGGATTTGCGATAGGGCAGGCGCGTTTCCGGCCGGCGGAGCCTTCCGCGTGCCAAAAATTTCCAGGACGAGAGCGATGAACGTTTTTGCCGACTTCAACGAGCGGATCAGGAAGGTCGTTGAAGGCCTTGAATTGAAAAGCACCGCTGGCGAGCCGCTCGACCTGTCGCGCATTGCCGTCGAGCCGCCGCGCGACCCCAGCCATGGCGATCTTGCGACCAACGCCGCCATGGTGCTGGCCAAGGCCTGCGGGCAGAATCCGCGCGCGCTGGCCGAGACCATCGCCCAGGCGTTCCGGTCCGACGCGGATGTCGCGGAAGCCTCCGTCGCCGGTCCCGGTTTCGTCAATTTGCGGCTCCACAACGGCTACTGGCAGAATTACCTCGCCCGCCTGCTGGCGCTCGGCCCCGCCTTCGGCCGCTCCGCCATGGGCAAGGGGCGCAAGGTCAATGTTGAATACGTCTCGGCCAACCCGACCGGCCCGATGCATGTCGGCCATTGCCGGGGAGCGGTTGTCGGCGACACGCTGGCCAACCTGCTCGCCTTCACCGGCCACGACGTCACCAAGGAGTACCTGATCAACGATGCCGGCGCGCAGATCGACGTGCTGGCGCGCTCGGTGCTGCTGCGTTACCGCGAGGCGCTGGGCGAGGAGATTGGCGACATCCCGTCCGGCCTCTATCCTGGCGACTATCTGGTGCCGCTCGGCAAGGCGCTGGCCGCCGAGTATGGCGACCGCCTGCTGGCCATGCCGGACGACGAGGCGATGGCGATCTTCAAGGACCGGTCGATCGACGCCATGATGGTCATGATCCGCGAGGATCTGGCGCTGCTCAACGTGCACCACGAAGTGTTCTTCTCAGAGCGTACGCTGCATGCCAACAACGCGCAGGCGATCCGCACGGCGGTCGCCGAACTGACCATGGCCGGCCACATCTACAAGGGCAAGCTGCCGCCGCCCAAGGGCGAGAAGCCGGACGACTGGGAGGATCGCGAGCAGACGCTGTTCCGTTCGACGGCGGTTGGCGACGACATCGACCGGCCGCTGGTGAAGTCCGACGGGCAGTTCACCTATTTCGCCGCCGACGTCGCCTATCTGAAGGACAAGGTGCGCCGCGGCTTCGAGCACACGATCTTCGTGCTCGGCGCCGACCATGGCGGCTACGTCAAGCGCATGGAGGCGCTGGCGCGCGCCGTCGGCGGCAACAGCCTCAAGCTCACCGTGCTGCTCTGCCAGCTGGTAAAACTCTATCGCAACGGCGAGCCGGTCAAGATGTCGAAGCGCTCCGGCGATTTCGTCACCTTGCGCGAGGTCGTCGAGGAAGTGGGGCGCGATCCCATCCGCTTCATGATGCTCTACCGCAAGAACGACGCACCGCTCGACTTCGACTTCGCCAAGGTCACCGAGCAGTCGAAGGACAATCCCGTGTTTTACGTGCAGTATGCCTCCGCACGCTGTCACTCGGTGTTCCGGCAGGCGGTCGAACAGCTTGGCGAGATCGATTCCGGCCGCGATGCTCTGGCCCGCGGCACCGCGATGCTGGCCGATGAGAGCGAGATCGCGCTTGTCCGCAAGCTTGCGGAATATCCGCGACTGGTCGAGTCCGCGGCCCAGTCGCTGGAGCCGCACCGATTGGCATTTTACCTCTACGACCTGGCCAGCGCCTTCCACGCACAGTGGAATCGCGGCAATGAAAATACCGACTTACGGTTTGTTAAGGTTACCGACCGACAATTGACGCATGCCAGGCTCGGACTGGTCCAGGCGGTCTTGGATGTCATCACGTCCGGACTTGGACTGATCGGGGCAGAAGCGCCAAGCGAGATGCGTTAGCAGAAAGGGGCCGCAGACCGGCCACCGTTTGCTCACATTACGCTGATATTGCGCGGCATTGCGTGGCGCCGTTCGCGTCGAGTTGTGTCGAAGTTCGGGATTCGAAATGGCAGACAAAGCAAACCTGAAGATCGCCGCCCAGCCAGCAATCTCGGATGACGATCCTTTCGCGGAACTGACCCGGATCATGGGGTTCGACCCGCGCCAGCCGGCCAAGCCCACCTCCATCGTCAAGCCGGCAAGGCCGGTCACGGTCGAGCCCGCCAATGACGTTTTTGCCGAAACCGATCTCAGCCTCGATCTCGAGCGTGAGTTGATGGGCGACTTCGCGGCCCAGGAGCCGGATGTCGAGATGGCCGCGCCTGCGTCGGTCGAGCCGGAGTTCGACGAGGTCGCCGAGATTCGGGCGAGGATCGCCCAGGCGGAAGCGGAGCACGCGGCCGAGGCCGAGGCTGCGCATGCCGCCACTTTGGAAGCTCCTCATGTCGAGCGCGTGGCTTCCACCGAGCCTGCCGTCGCCCAGCAGCCATGGTTCCGCCCGGTCGAGCCGGAAGCCGCGGCTGCGCCTGTCCCATCCATGCACGACCAGCCCGACGACGCGGCCCTGTCGCTCGCCGAAGCCGAGATGTACGCCCCGGCCGAACCGGAGCTGCCGGCCGCTGCGGAAGTAGAACTCCCCGAGACTGCCCAGGCATGGAGCGCCGAAGCCCCGATCCAGGTCCAGCCTGAACAGGCTGAGGCTCTGGAGCAGTTCGAAGCTCCGGTCGAGTTTGCAGCCGGTGCGCCCGAAATGCAGCCGGAGATGGCAAGTGCCGATGCGCCGGCTTCCGACTGGGATCAGGGCCGCGATTTCGATGCGGCGGTGGCCGATTACCCGGAGCCGGTCGCCGACTATTCGGAAGCGGTCGCGCCGGAGCAGGATGCCGTTGGATTCGATCGGGAAACGCAGGCCCGTTCCTACGAGACGGCGGAAGCCGGGCCCGACCTCGCTGGCGCGGTTGAATTCGAAGCTTTCGAATACGAGCAGGCGCCGCTTGCCGCCGTCGAGCCGGCTCTGGCGGTCGCGCCCGAGCAGGCGCTGGAGGCAAGCCTTGAACATGAACTGAATGCCTTGCTGGGTAATGCAAGCCAGCCCGAGCCGGCCGCGCAGGTCCGCTATGAAGAGCCGGTCCCGGCCTACGAGGCCGGGCATGCCTACAACGCAGAAGAGCCTGCCTATGCGGACGACGCGGCGTTCGCATTGTCCGAAAATGCCTTCGACGACGAGCAGGCCGAGCCTGCCATGGCGGCTTCCGCGCCGGCCTCGGTCGAGGCTCTGCCCGTCTATGACGAGGCCGAGCAGCCGCGGGACGACCGCTGGTACGACGAGAGACCGGTTGACCTGGCGAATCAGCATGGGCAAAATCAAGTGTCGGCATCTGTCAAGCCCATGGCGGAAGCCATGGACGACGATTTCGACAGCTTGTTCGACGACCAGGCCTTCGAAGCAGCGATAAACAGCGCGGTCGCGCAGGCGGATCTTGGAACGCGCCACAGCGAACCCGCCGCCAGGCAGAGAGAGGAATCGGAGAATTCCATGCCACGGGATGGACACGATCCGTATGCAGCCCTTGCGGCCCTCTCGGCCGACCTGAAATCCGGCCGCTCGTGGCAGGAGGCCCCGGCGCAACAGGCAGAAGTAAACCCCTATGCGCCGCAGACTGCTTTCGCCGGTTATGGCCGTGCGGCTTCGGGTCACGGCGCGGCACATGCGGAGATGCCGGATATCGAGACGGTCGACGTTCCGGAGCAGGCCGTTGCTCTTGCCGACGATCTCGACCTGCCGGAACTCGCCTACGAGGACGAGCCGACGCTCGCTCCCCGCTATGACGACATCGATGCCGAGTTCTCGCACCTGCTCCAGGACATGAATGTCCGTGGCGAGCCGGCTCCCGTGGCGCAGCATGATGCGCGAGGCGCGCAGCACTATCCCGACGACTATTTCGACAATCGGCCGATCGTCGCGGCCGCCGCCGCTGCGGGAGCCGCCGCGATGGCGAGGCCTGCGCCGGCTGGCGACTACGAGCCCGTCTATTCGGATGCGCCGAGGCAGGCCGGCCAGGCGGCGAGAGCGGGCCAGGAGCCCGATGTCGGCGAGTTCGCCTACGATCCCGATTTCGACGAGGAGATCGCCGGCCCGGCCTATACGCCGATCGTCGAGCGTCGGCGTCCGCGCCGCGGTCTCGTAATCGCGGCCGTCGTCGGTGGCGTCGCCCTGCTTGGCGGCGTGGCGGCCTTGGCGCTCTCCTTCGGCGACGGTACGGGCTCGCAGGAGCTGGCGCTGGTCAAGGCCGATCCGTCGCCGGTCAAGGTGAAGCCGGAGAACCCGGGCGGCACGGTCATCCCGAACCAGGACAGCAGGGTCTATGATTCGGTCGCCGGCTCCGATGCACCGACCACGCCGACGCAGGAGAAACTGCTCTCCAGCGCCGAGGAGCCGGTCGACATGCCGACGACCGAGGACGAGCCGGTCGAGTCACCGATGTCGACGATGGAAGAAACGTCCGACGAACAGCCGGCGGGTGTCGACACGACATCCACCGCTGGCCCGGTCGTTGCCGATGCCACCACGCCGGCCGCCGATGCGCAGATGCCGAAGGGCGAGGACCGTGTCGAGCAGGCCGCGCAGGACCCCGGCGTCGATAAGAGCGTCGAGGTTGCAGCCGTTGCGCCGCGCAAGGTCCGCACCATGATCGTCAAGGCGGACGGCACGCTGGTCGCCCGCGAGGAGCCGGCGCCCGTCGCTGACCAGGTTACGTCCGCTTCGGAAGGCATCGTCGATCCAGTCGCGTCCACGGCGCTGCCGGCGGGCGAGGGTGCCGACACGACGGCGGCGGTGCCTGCCGCCGCTGCGAAGCCTGCTGCGGCGGACAAGAATGCCACCGCGCCGCGCACCTCCGGCACCACCCCGAACGTTGCGCCGATCGCCCCGACGCGCCCGTCCGACCAGCCGGTCGACATCGTTGGCGAGGTCAAACCGCAACAGGTCGCGGCGCTCAGCCCGGCCGCTTCCGCCGGTGCATGGGCAATGCAGATCGCTTCGCAGCCGACCGAAGCCGCCGCGCAGTCGAGCTATCAGGATCTGGTGCGCCGTTATGGCAAGGTGCTCAGCGGCAAGCAGGCCACGATCGCCAAGGCCGAGATTGCAGGGAAGGGAACCTTCTGGCGTGTTCGCGTCCCGGCCGGCAGCCGCAACGATGCGATCAAGCTGTGCGAGAGCTACAAGGCCGCAGGCGGAAGCTGCTTCGTCTCGAAATAGTGTTTTCGGCCGCTGTTGCGGCCGAAAATCAATCCAAAAACCGGCGCGACAAGCTTCGCGCCGGTTTTTTCGTTCATCCTCCGGTCGATAGGGAGTAGAAATCTGACATGACCGAATCGAAAGCCATGATCCTCGGCTGCGCCGGGAAATCCCTCACCGACGACGAGATCCGGTTTTACCGCGACGAGCGGCCATGGGGTTTCATCCTGTTCGCCCGTAACATCGGCGAGCCGCAGCAGATTTCCGATCTGGTCGCCTCGATGCGCGATACCGTCGGCCGGCCTGAAGCGCCGGTCTTCATCGACCAGGAAGGCGGGCGCGTCCAGCGCTTGCGTCCGCCGATCGCGCCCAACTACCCCGCGGGCGCCTCGGTCGGCGCGCTTTACCGCGAGGATCGCGAGGCCGGCCTGCGCGCCGCCTGGCTGCTGGCGCGGCTGCACGCCTTCGACCTGCTGCGCTTCGGCATCACCGCTGACTGCCTGCCGGTGCTCGACGTGCCGATCGAGGGCGCCAGCGACGTTATCGGTTCGCGCGCCTATGGCAAGGACCCGGAGACCGTGGCCGCGCTCGGCGGTGCCGCGGCGGAAGGCTTGCTTTCCGGCGGGGTGCTGCCGGTCATGAAGCACATGCCCGGCCACGGCCGCGCCTTCTCCGACACGCATTTCGAGTTGCCGACCGTCGATACGCCGCTCGGCGAATTGCGCCGGCACGATTTCGCACCGTTCAAGGCGCTGAACCATTTGCCGATCGGCATGACCGCGCATGTCGTCTATTCGGCGATCGACCCGACCGCCCCCGCGACGACCTCGGAAAAGGTGGTGCGCGAGATCATCCGCGGCGAGATCGGTTTTGACGGCCTGCTGGTCAGCGACGACACGTCGATGAAGGCGCTTTCTGGGGATTTCCCGGAGAAAGCCGCAGCGATCCTTGCAGCCGGCGTCGACATCGTTCTTCACTGCAACGGCGTCATGCAAGAGATGTCCGGCATCGCCTCGCTCACGAAACCGCTCGCCGGCAAGTCGCTGGCGCGGGCCGAGCGGGCATTGAGCTACATCAAGGACCGCGACCAGGCCGCTGAAACAGAGGTGCGCGCCGAGTTCGCGCGTTATTTCGAGGCGGTGGCCTAGGGGCACCAGAAAGGACGGCGTTGGCCGCGAGCGGAGAGCAGAAGGGCGCTACACCCATCCCGATGGACCGCCTGTGGGCGGAGCCGGCGGATGACCGCGCCACCGGCGATCCGGCGCTGCTGGTCGACGTCGCCGGCTTCGAGGGGCCGCTCGATCTCCTGTTGCATCTGGCGCGCAACCAGAAGGTCGACCTGTCGCGGATCTCGATCCTGGCGTTGGCCGAACAGTATCTCGCCTTCATCGACCAGGCGCGCGCCATCCGGCTCGAACTCGCCGCGGACTATCTGGTGATGGCCGCCTGGCTTGCCTTCCTCAAGTCGAAGCTCCTCATCCCCAAGCAGGCGAATGACAATGGCGAGAGCGGCGAGGAACTGGCGGCGGTGCTGCAGTTCCGCCTCAAGCGCCTGGAGGCGATGCGCGATGCTGCCGCCCGGCTGGTCAACCGCAATCGGCTCGGCCGCGACGTATTCGCGCGCGGAGCACCGGAATTGGTCATCGTCGAGAAGCGCAACCAGTATTCCGCCAGCCTCTACGACCTGCTCACCGCCTACGCCATCCAGCGCCAGCGGCAGGCCGTCACCAATGTGCGCATCGCCAGGCGCGGTGTCTGGTCGCTCAAGGAGGCGCGCGACATCCTCACCCGCCTGATCGGCAGCTTCAAGGACTGGACGGCGCTCGACCGTTACCTCGTCGATTACCTGACGACGCCGGAGGAGCGGGCGACCGCGCTCGCCAGTTCGTTCGCGGCGACGCTCGAAATGGTGCGCGAGGGCCAGATCGAGATGCGCCAGGAAGCGGCCTTCGCGCCGCTCTACCTGCGCGGCCGGCAGGCTGTAGCGATCGTCGCGGGAACGGCATCATGAGCGAAAGCGCCAAGGCAATAATCATCCCGTTTTCGGGAGAGGGGCATGAAAACCTCAACCCGGCCGAGCGGCTGCACCTGTCGGAGGCGATGCGCATGGCGGAGGCGATCGTCTTCGCCAGTGCCGAGCCGGTCAGCGAGGCGCAGCTTGCGCAGCGCCTGCCGGACGGCATCGCCGTGCCGCTGGTCATGGCCGAACTGCGGCAGGTCTATTCCAAGCGCGGCGTGAACCTGCTGAAGGTCGGCCCCGGCTGGGCCTTCCGCACCGCGCCCGACCTCGCCTTCATGATGACCCGCGACCAGGTCCAGCAGAAGAAGCTGTCACGGGCCGCACTCGAGGTGCTGGCCATCATCGCCTACCACCAGCCGGTGACGCGTGCCGAGATCGAGGACATACGCGGCGTCGAGACCTCCAAGGGCACGCTGGACACGCTGCTGGAGACCGAATGGGTGCGCATGCGCGGCCGCCGCCGCACGCCAGGCCGCCCGGTGACCTACGGCACCACCGACGGTTTCCTCGATCATTTCGGGCTGGAGGAGATCCGTGATCTGCCCGGTATCGAAGAATTGAAGGGCGCCGGACTGCTCGCCGCCCGCATGCCCGCCAACTTCTCGATGCCCTTGCCGCCCGCCGATCCCGAAGAATTGACCGAGGATGAGGACCCGCTGACCGACATCGACCTCGAGGAACTCGGCCTGTTGACACCTCGCGCCACGGATGATTGACCGTTCCCCATCGGGAAAGGGTCAGTCCAGTTGACGATCGAGGAAGCGGGCAGGGTCGATCGCAGGACGGCGGGGGTCACCTTCGCCGCGCGCCTTGTCTTCGAGAACATACGCCATTCCTTCGCGCCGGGCTCCGAGACGCTGCGCGACGTGTCCCTGGCGGCCGAACCGGGGGAAGTGCTCTGCCTGCTCGGTCCTTCCGGCTCCGGCAAGACGACGCTGCTGCGCATCGCCGCCGGCATCGAGCCGCAGACGACCGGCCGCGTCCTGCTCAATGGCCGCGAGATCGCCGGGCCGAGCCTATTCCTGCCGCCGGAAAAGCGCTCGATCGGCCTGGTCTTCCAGGACTTCGCGCTGTTCCCGCACATGACCATTCTGGACAATGTGCGCTTCGGGCTTACCGCGCTGTCGCGTGACGAGGCGCGCGACGCGGCGATGATCGCGCTCGGCCGTGTCGGGCTGGAATCCTACGCCGCTTCCTATCCGCATGTGCTCTCCGGCGGCGAGCAGCAGCGCGTGGCGCTCGCCCGCGCGCTGGCGCCGCGCCCGGCGGTGCTTTTGATGGACGAGCCCTTCTCCGGCCTCGACTCGCGCCTCAAGGATTCCGTGCGCGCCGAGACCCTGGCGATCCTGCGCGAGAGCCGCGCCACCGCCATCGTCGTCACCCACGACGCCGAGGAGGCGATGCGCATGGGCGACCGCATCGCCCTGCTGAAGGACGGACGCCTGGTGCAGACGGGGAAGGCCGAGGACCTTTATCTCAAGCCGGCCGATCTTTTTGTTGCCGGATTCTTTTCCGAGCTAAATGTTTTTTCGGGCCGCGTGCGCAGAGGAGCGGTCGACACCTCGCTCGGCGCAATCGAGGCAGCCGGCCTCGCCGACGGTTCGGAGGCGACCGTCGCGGTGCGCACTACAGGCTTCGATGTCAGCGAAAACCAGGGAAATACAGAGGCGCGCATCATTTCTCGGCGCTATCTCGGCGTCGTCGAATTGCTCGAATTGGCAGTCCCAGGCGCCGAATCCCCGGTCCGGGCGCGGGTCCGCTGCGGCGCATTGTCTGCCAAGGCGCGGGATATCTGGCTTTCCCTGCGCAAATCGGATGTACTTCTGTTTGAAACGCGGCGCGAAAGCGCATAGATCAGTTCCTAGGAAATCGCTTCGAGAGAGTTTGACATGGGTTCCTTTTCGATATGGCACTGGCTCATCGTGTTGGTGGTCGTGCTGCTGCTGTTCGGCCGCGGCAAGATTCCCGAGTTGATGGGCGACATGGCCAAGGGCATCAAGAGCTTCAAGAAGGGCATGTCCGACGAGGACGCCGAGACCGCCAATGGCGCCGACCCCAAGACCGTCGAGCACCGAGCGGACGAGACCGTCGCCGCCGCCGCCCGGGAAAAAGCCAGCAAGAGCTGAGCCCTTCTTGGGTCAGTCTGGATTGAAAAGCCATGTTTGACATCGGCTGGACCGAGATGCTCGTGATCGCGGTCGTCATGATCGTGGTCGTGGGTCCGAAGGATTTGCCGAAGATGCTCCGCACCTTCGGCAAGATGACCACGAAAATGCGCTCGATGGCGGGCGACTTCCAGAAGCAGTTCAACGACGCGCTGAAGGAAGCCGAACTCGACGACGTCAAGAAGTCGGTCGACGCCTTGCGCAGCATGAACCCGGCCAACGAGATCAAGAAGCAGCTCAACCCGTTCGAGAAGGCGGCCGCCGACGTGCGCGCCGGCCTCCAGTCGGCGATGGCGCCGAAACCTTCGACTTCAGCCGAGCCGGCCGTTCCGACCGCCCACGAGGCCGAGCCGCTGAAGAACGGCGCGACCGAGATGCCGGGTGTCGCCGGGCCGGAGGCGATGCCGGTCCCGCCATCGATCGTAGCGGCGGCCGCCACCCCTGTCGCCGCAGCCACGCCCGCGCCGTCGCCCGAGCCTGCAAAACCGGCAGCGGCGGCAATCCCGATGGCGGACCCGCAGCCGGCGAAGGCCAACGGGGCCGAAACCCCTGTCGTCGCCAAGCCCGTGGCCACCCGTGCTACCCGGACAAAGGCAGCCGCTCCCAAGCCGGCGGTCGCCGCGCCTGTGGCGAAGACGACCGAGCCCAAAGCGAAGGCGCCGGCCAGGACGAAGAGCGCCGCCGCAGCGGCGCCTGCCGCCGCAAAGGCTGCCAAGCCAAAACCTGCGGCTTCGGTCCGCAAACCCGCGGAAAAATCGAAGTGAGTACCAAGGACGAAAGCGAGATCGAGGCCTCGTCGGCCCCGCTGATCGAGCATCTGATGGAACTGCGCACGCGGCTGATGTGGTCGATCGGCGGGTTTTTCGTCGCCTTCCTCGTCTGCTTCTATTTCGCCAAGCAGCTTTTCAACGTCCTCGTCCAGCCGTTCAAATGGGCGGTGCACTGGGCCGGCCTGGCGCAGGACAAGGTGGAACTGATCTACACCGCGCCGCAGGAGTTCTTCTTCACGCAGGTCAAGCTCGCCATGTTCGGCGGTCTGGTCATCGCGTTTCCGTTGATTGCCGCGCAGATCTACAAATTCGTGGCGCCCGGCCTCTACAAGAATGAGCGCGGCGCCTTCCTGCCGTTCCTCATCGCTTCGCCCATCCTGTTTCTCATGGGCGGCGCGCTAGTCTATTTCTTCTTCACGCCGATGGTCATGTGGTTCTTCCTGTCCATGCAGCAGGTCGGCCCGGGTAACGACGTGCAGATCTCGCTGCTGCCGAAAGTCTCGGAGTATCTCAGCCTGATCATGACGCTGATCTTCTCTTTCGGCCTGGTGTTCCAGTTGCCGGTGGTGACGACGCTGATGGCGCGCGTCGGCCTGCTGACCTCGCAGGGGCTGAAGGAAAAGCGCAAATGGGCGATCGTCCTGGCGTTCATCGTCGCGGCGGTGCTGACGCCGCCCGATCCGATGAGCCAGATCGGCCTCGCCGTGCCGACCATCATCCTCTACGAGGTCTCGATCTGGGCCGCCCGCTTCGTCGAGAAGAAGCGCGACGAGGAAAAACTCGCCGCCGAGAAGGAAGAGGCCGGCACGACCGCCGCGACGTGATATTCGGTTGGTGTCGCACTCCGTCCAGCACCCCTCATCCGACCTCGCTTCGCTCGGCCACCTTCTCCCACAAGGGAGAAGGTGGAGTTTCGCGCCAACCTCGCAGACAATCGCCAACGTTGGAGATTTGCAGAGGCGAAGCGGCAGCGCTCCACCTTCTCCCCTTGTGGGAGAAGGTGGCCTCGCGAAGCGAGGTCGGATGAGGGGTGTTGGACGGAGTGCGCCTGAAAAAGGGGAACCGATCTAGCGCTTCAAAATTCAAAAATCTTACAAGCCATTGAAACAAAACAAACTTATTTCTCTCCAGATATCTGAAATCCGATTCTCATCACCCTCCCCAAAACCTGCCCCATACTCACCGGCAGTTCCTCCCGCGGGAACGCCGGTCATGACGGTGATTTGCGGGGAGGGACCGGCGTCCTGGAGAGAACGGCTAACGTGGCCGTGAAGGCCGGGGGCTGTCCCAAGAGTTCCCACATACACAACCTGGAGTATGTCTGCCAGTACGAAACGACATCGCAGGTGCAAGCCGTAAGGCGATGGTTTGCGTAGCGGAACGGGATGGCAAAAGCATGCGCCGGACGGGCGGCCGCGAGGTCGCATGTTTATACCTAGATTGGCGATCGAACGGCCGCCCGTCTTCCCGAACTTTCAATGGCCAGACTGCAAAAAGGCAGGGCGTGGCAAAGAAGAAGGTTGGATACAGGGGACAGTTACCTTTTATCCCCCAAAAGGCTCTGCGCCGGATGGATTGGCGCGTGGGAATAAAAGGAAACTGTCCCCGGCGCGGCACCTGCACCAACGTCCGTGATTTGACAGCGCCGCAAGGGTCCGGCATGAGCGGCATCGAAAATCCCCGCAACGAAATCGCCGATACCGCTCATGCTCGACATCAAATGGATTCGCGAAAAACCGCAGGCCCTGATCGACGCGCTGGTGAAGCGCCAGTGGTCCGAGGAGGATGCGCGGTCGGCCGTGGACGATGTCATCTTGAAGGACGAATCGCGCCGCGCCCATCTGGGCGAGCTGCAGGTCAAGCAGGAGCGCCGCAACACCGCCTCGAAAGAGATCGGCAACGCCATGCGCAACAAGGACATGGCGCTGGCCGAGACGCTGAAGGCCGAAGTCAACGCCATCAAGACTTTTTTGGCCGAGGCTGAAGAGACCGAGCGCAAAAACGACAAGGCGCTGGAGGATGCGCTGGCCGTGCTGCCCAACGTGCCGCTGGACGACGTTCCGGTCGGCGCCGATGAGCACGGCAATGTCGAGGTCCGCAAGGTCGGCGAAGTCAAGGCGCGCCCGAACTGGGTGAAGGAGCATTTCGAGATCGGCGAGGCGCTCGGCCTGATGGATTTCGAGCGCGCCGCGAAACTGTCGGGTGCCCGCTTCACGATTCTGAAGGGCCAGCTTGCGCGGCTTGAGCGTGCGCTTGGCCAGTTCATGCTCGACCTGCACACCACCGAGCACGGCTACATGGAGGTGCAGCCACCGCTGCTGGTCCGCGACGAAGTGCTCTATGGAACCGGTAGCCTGCCGAAATTCGAGGAAGACCTGTTCTTCGTTCGTCATGGCGAAGGCCGTCTCGGCCTCATCCCCACCTCCGAACCTCCGCTGACAAACTTGGTACGCGAGGAAATCCTAAAGCACGACCAGCTCCCGCTGCGCTACACCGCGCTGACCCCGTGCTTCCGCTCGGAAGCGGGCTCCGCCGGCCGCGACACTCGCGGCATGTTGCGCCAGCATCAGTTCTACAAGGTCGAGCTGGTCTCCATCACCGACCAGCAGAATTCGCTGGCCGAGCACGAGCGCATGACCCAATGCGCGGAAGAGGTGCTGAAGCGCCTCGGCCTGCCGTTCCGCACCGTCGCGCTCTGCACCGGCGACATGGGTTTCGGCGCCCAGAAGACCTACGACATCGAAGTGTGGCTGCCCGGCCAGAACGCGTATCGCGAAATCTCGTCCTGCTCGGTCTGTGGCGATTTCCAGGCGCGCCGCATGGACGCCCGCTACCGGCCGAAGGACGAGAAGGCGACCCGCTTCGTCCACACGCTCAACGGTTCGGGCGTCGCCGTCGGCCGCGCGTTGATCGCCGTCATCGAAAACTACCAGAACCAGGATGGTTCCGTTAGCATTCCTGAAGCATTGCGCCCCTATATGGGTGGGCTCGAAAAGATCGGGGCCTGAAATGCGCATTCTGCTCACCAATGACGACGGCATCCATGCCGAGGGCCTGCACCTGCTGGAGCGCATCGCGCGCCAGTTGAGCGACGACGTCTGGGTCGTCGCGCCGGAAACCGACCAGTCGGGTTTCGCCCATTCGCTGTCGCTGTCGCAGCCGCTCCGCATGCGAAAACTCGACGACCGGCATTTCGCGGTGCGCGGCACGCCGACCGACTGCGTCATCATGGGCGTCAAGAAGCTGATGCCGGAGCCGCCCGACCTGATCCTGTCCGGCGTCAATTCCGGCTCCAACGTCGCCGACGACATCACCTATTCGGGTACGGTGGCCGGCGCCATGGAAGGCACGCTGCTCGGCATCCGCTCGATCGCGCTCAGCCAGGCCTACGTGCTGAAGCAGGACATCGGGCGCGACGTGCCGTGGGAGACGACCGAGGCGCATGCGCCCGCGCTGCTGGACAAGCTGCTGTCGACCGACTTGCCGCCGGGCGTTTTCCTGAACCTCAATTTTCCGAACTGCGCCCCCGACGAGGTCGAGGGCGTGAGCGTCACCGGGCAGGGAAAACTCGGCTACGGCATGTGGATCGACGAGCGCGCCGACGGCCGCGGCTTCCCCTATTACTGGCTGCGCTTCGGCCGCGGCACTACCGAGCCGCTGGCGGGAACCGACCTGCACGCGCTGGGCAGCCGCCGCATCGCGGTGACGCCGCTGAAGATGGATCTGACCGCGCACGAGTTGCGCGACCAACTGACGAAGGCGCTTGCGTGATGATCGGCGGCCCCGACCGCGAAGGTTTTGCCGCCTTCATGCTGCGCCTGCGCGGCCGCGGCGGGGTGCCCGGCAGCGTCATCTCCGCGTTCGAGGCGACGCCGCGAGCGCCTTTCCTCGCAGGGCATTTCTACAATCTCGCCTGGTCGGACCGCATGCTTCCCATCGAATGCGGCGAGGCGATCGAGGGCGCCGATCTGCAGGCGCAGGTGATCGCAGCCCTTGCCTTCGAGCCCGGCAACCGCGTGCTGGAGATCGGCACGGGCTCCGGCTACACCGCCGCCGTGATCTCGCGGCTGGCCGGCCGCGTCACCACCATCGACCGTTACAAGACGCTGGTCGACCAGGCGCGGCAGCGCTTCGAACAGTTCGGCATCCAGAACGTGACCGTCAAGCAGGCCGACGGCGCCAATGGCCTTGTCAGCGAGGGACCGTTCGACCGCATCGTCGTGTGGGCGGCCTTCGACAGCCACCCGCGCGTCTTCGTCGACCAGCTTTCGACCGGCGGCACGATGGTCGCCGCGATCGGTCCGGAGGAGGGCAAGCAAGTTCTGGTGCGGCTGACGAAAGTCGGCAGCCGCTTCGAGCGCGAGGACATCGGCGAGGTCCGCCTCCAGCCGATCCTCAAGGGCGCAGCTGCCATCCTCTGACGTCGAGGCGTTTGCGCAGGGCTTAAAAAAGCGGCGCGAATGCCCCCGGCCTTAACCGACAGGTAACATTAACGCGCTTTAATCATACCTGTGTTTGTACCGGGTGTAAGCGGGTCATTGCGATGCTTGTAGGTGTGTTGCGGTCGGATAGGCGCAGGCTTTGGTGCGGCGCTGCCTTGCTCCTGATGACAGGGATGACGGCGGGCTGCAGTTCGCAGTTCTCGCGCTTCAACTCCTCCGACGATGTCTTCACCGGCTCGACGGCCAACCAGCGCCAGATCATCAACGGCGAAAGCCAGCCCTATCCCGGCGACAGCCCCCGGGTGGCCGCTGCGCCAGTGGACAGGGTCGCTACCGGTTCCGTCAATCGCGGATCGCTTGCGCCCGTGTCCGCGCAGCCCTTGCCGGCGCCGGTCGCCGTGGCGAAGCCCGCTCCCGCCCGCGCACCCTTCGCCGCCGCTTCCGATGAGCCCGCGCCTGTCGCCGAGGCCCCCAGGCCGAAGCCGGCGAAGGAGGCTGCCGTTGCTTCCGCCGCGCCGCTGGACAACAAGCCCACCGGAACGGTCGCTGCGCCGCAGATGGCGGTCGAGGCGACCGAGCCCGCCGGCTGGTCGCGCGCCGGCGGCACTCAGGTCACCGTCAAGGACGGCGAGACCGTATACAATTTGTCGCGGCGCTTCGGCGTGCCGGCGAACGTGATCGCAAAGGTGAACGGCCTGCCGGAGAAGGGCGGCCTGCAGACCGGCCAGAAGATCGTGATCCCGACCTACGTCTATTCGAACAAGGCGCCGGTCTCGTCCCCCGACAGCAATCCCAACGTTGCGGATGCAAGATCGTCGACCGGCACGAAATTCGACGTGCCGGCGAACAAGGTGCCGGTGCCGTCCAAGGCGCCGCAGGAGAAGGTCGCCGTCCTGCCGCAATCGCCGAAGGTCAAGGAAGCCCCCGCACCGGTCGGTGCTTCGGCTTCGAACGACGCCAAGCAGCCGGACAAGCCTGCCAAGGCTGAGCTGGCCAAGGCGGAACCGACGAAAGCCGAGCCGGTCAAGACCGCCGCGGCCAAGGGTGCCTACACGGTCGAATCCGGCGACACGCTGTCGAAGATCGCCAGGAAGACCGGCGTCAGCGTCGCGTCGCTCAAGGCTGCGAACGGCATAGAGGACGGCAAGTTGCGCATCGGTCAGGCCCTGAAGGTGCCGGCGCCCGGCGAGACGGTCGTTGCCAAGGCTCCGGCGATCGACCCGGTCTCGACCAGCGCCGTTCCGGCGGCGCCCAAGAAGGTGGCGCAGCAAGAGACCGTCGCCGCAGTCGCTCCTGCGAAGAATGACGGAAAAGTCATCGAGCAGGCCGAGAAGTCGGACGCCGCCGCGCCCAACTCCACCGGCATCGACCGCATGCGCTGGCCGGTGCGCGGCAAGGTGATCTCCGGCTACAGCAAGGGCGGCGGCGGCGAAAAGGACGGCATCGACATCGCCGTGCCGGAAGGCACGCCGGTCAAGGCCGCCGAGAACGGCGTCGTCATCTATGCCGGCGACGGTTTGAAGGAATTCGGCAACACCGTGCTGGTGCGCCACGAGGACGGTCTGGTCACCGTCTACGGCCACGCCAGCGAACTCAAGGTGCAGCGCGGCCAGAAGGTCAAGCGCGGCGACGAGATCGCGGTCTCGGGCATGAGCGGCAACGCCAATTCGCCAAAGCTGCATTTCGAAGTGCGCAAGAACTCCGCGCCGGTCGATCCGTCGACCTATCTGGAGTAGGTGGGCCAAAGGTCCGTCCTTCGATGCCTCGAAGGACGGACCTGACCATCAATCCTTCAACGGCTTGCCCAGCCGTCCCGCCAGATCCTGGGTGAATTGCCAGGCGACGCGCCCGGAGCGGCTGCCGCGCGTCGTCGCCCATTCCAGCGCCTCGGCGCGCAGCGTGTCCGGATCCATGTCCAGCCCGTGATAACGGACATATCCGTCGATCATCTCGAGATAGTCGTCCTGCGAGCATTTGTGGAAGCCGAGCCACAGGCCGAAGCGGTCGGACAATGACACCTTTTCCTCGACCGCCTCGGACGGGTTGATCGCCGTCGAGCGCTCATTGTCGATCATGTCGCGCGGCAAGAGATGCCGGCGGTTCGACGTTGCATAGAAGATGACGTTAGCCGGCCGGCCCTCGACACCGCCTTCCAGTGCCGCCTTCAGCGACTTGTACGACGTGTCGTCGTGATCGAAGGAAAGGTCGTCGCAGAACAGGATGAAGCGGTGCGGCGCCGTCTTCAGGATCGTCATCAGCCGCGGCAGCGTGTCGATATCCTCGCGATGGATCTCGACCAGTTTTAGCCGCGTGCCATCGGCGCTCTCATGATTGATCGTCGCGTGGGCTGCCTTCGCCAGCGACGATTTTCCCATGCCGCGCGCGCCCCACAAAAGCACGTTGTTGGCTGGGAGCCCTGCTGCGAAGCGCTGCGTGTTGTCGACGAGGATGTCGCGCACCCGGTCAACGCCGCGGATCAGGCCGATCTCCACCCGGTTCACCCGATGCACTGGCTCCAGCACGCCCTGTTCCGCCGACCAGACGAAGCAGTCCGCCGCGTCGAGGTCGGCAGCGGGAGCCGGCGGCGGCTGGATGCGGTCGACGGCCTCGATCAGGCGGTCGAGTTTTTCGAAGAGAGCTTGCAGGGATGCGGTCGGCATGAGGCTGGTCCGGTCAGGTTTTGTCGGTGCAGCGATACGCGAATCCGCGGCCGTGCCCAAGGGGGAGGGCGGTGGTCCAGACGGGGGAAATGTCGGACGCACCTCGCCATGTTCTGCGGCTGCGGCGATAAACCGCGAGAATGGCCGGAATCCGGGCCGAAAACCACCTGCGAATCCTACAGGTGTAGTTGCATTGACGGTTCGACCGACTATATTCCGGCCAACTTTGGCGGGCCCCGCAGGGCCCTTTTTCCGTTTCAGGAGCAGACTGCATGATCGTGACCCCGGCATACGCGCAAGGCATGGGCGCGTCGCCCGACATGTTCATCAGCATCCTGCCGTTCGTGCTGATCTTCGTGATCATGTACTTCCTGATTATCAGGCCGCAGCGCACGCAGTTGAAGAAGCGCCAGGAGATGCTGGCGGGCGTCCGCAAGGGGGACACGGTCGTCACCGGTGGCGGCTTCGTCGGCAAGGTTACGCGCGTGATCGACGATAACGAGCTCGAGATCGACCTGGGCGGTACCAAGGTCACCGCGCTTCGTTCCACGATTGCCGACGTGCGCGTGCGCGGCGAGCCGATCGCCAACCAGAACGTCAAGAAATAAACGCCTTCGGGAACTACACTTCCGACTGACAGAGGCAAGATGCTCTATTTTTCACGCTGGAAGACGATTTCGATCTGGGGCGCGGTGCTCCTGGGCGTGATTTTTGCCATCCCCAATCTGTTCTCGGAATCCTTCCGCGACAGCCTGCCGAGATGGGTGCCCGACCGGCCGATGACGCTCGGCCTCGACCTGCAGGGCGGTTCCCACATTCTTCTTGCCGTTGACCGCAACGACCTCGTCAACGAACGCCTGCAGACGGTACGCGACGATATCCGTACCCTGCTGCGCGACGCCAAGATCGGCTACACCGGCCTCTCCGGCACCGGCACGTCGGTGCAGGTGCGCATCCGCGAGGCCAATGAGGTCGAGCAGGCGAAGACGGCGCTGGCGTCGCTCCTCCAGCCGGTAACCAACAGCCTGTTCGGTACGGGCGCGATCTCCGAACTGACGCTGGAAGAGCCGGAGCAGGGCTTGCTGCGCTATACGCTTACGGAAGAGGGCATCAACTACCGCATGTCCTCGGCCGTCACCCAGTCGATCGAGGTCATCGGCAGGCGCGTCAACGAACTAGGCACGACCGAGCCGACGATCCAGCGCCAGGGCGCCGACCGCGTGCTCGTCCAGGTGCCCGGCCTCCAGGACCCGCAGCGGCTGAAGGATATCCTCGGCCAGACCGCCAAGCTGACCTTCCAGATGGTTGATCAGTCCATGCCGGTGCAGGAGGCCGTTCAGGGCCGTCCGCCGGCCGGGTCGAGCGTGCTCTATTCCACCGACGATCCGCCGGTTCCTTACCTGATCGAGGACCGCGTCATCGTTTCGGGCGAAAACCTCACCGACGCCCAGGCGACCTTCGACCAGCGCACCAACGAGCCGGTCGTCTCCTTCCGCTTCGACGGCAAGGGCGCGGCCCGCTTCGGCCAGGCGACCCAGCAGAATGTCGGAAAACTCTTCGCCATCATCCTCGACAACCAGGTGATCTCGGCGCCGCGCATCAACGAGCCGATCCTTGGCGGCAGCGGCCAGATCTCAGGCAATTTCACCCCCGAATCCGCCAACGACCTGGCTGTGCTGCTGCGCGCCGGCGCCTTGCCCGCTGACCTCACCATCGTCGAGGAACGCACGGTCGGCCCGAGCCTTGGCGCTGACTCGGTCGCCGCCGGCGAGTTCGCGGCCATCATCGCCGGTATTCTCGTCGTCGCCTTCATGCTGGTCGCCTATGGCACGCTGGGCATCATCGCCAACATCGCGCTTGCCGCCAACGTGACGCTCATCATCGCCATCCTGTCCGTGCTTGGCGCGACGCTGACCATGCCCGGCATCGCCGGCATCGTGCTGACGGTTGGCATGGCGGTGGACTCCAACGTCATCATCTACGAGCGCGTCCGCGAGGAGCGGCGATGGGGCCGCTCGCTGGTGCAATCGCTCGACCAGGGTTTTGCACGCGCATTGGCGACCATCGTCGACGCCAATTTCACGACCTTCATCGCGGCCGTCATCCTGTTCTACATGGGCACCGGGCCGGTGAAGGGCTTTGCGATCACGCTTGCCATCGGTATCATCACCACCGTCTTCACCGCCTTCACCCTGACGCGCTGGATGATCGCCTTCTGGCTGAAGCACTCCAAGCCGAAGGAACTGCCGAAGGGCTTGATCCGCTTCATCCCGGACGACACCAAACTGCCGTTCATGAGCTGGCGCCGATACGCCTTCACGCTTTCGGCGGCGCTTTCGCTGGCAGCGGTGGTGCTGTTCTTCTCGATCGAGATGAACTATGGCATCGACTTCCGCGGCGGCACCAGCATCGAGGTCCAGTCCAAGGACGGCCCGGCCGATTCGGCCGCTGTGCGCGAGGTGCTCAACGAACTCAACATGGGCGACGTCCAGGTTCAGGAGTTCGGCTCGGACCGCGACCTGCTCATTCGCGTCGAAGGCCAGAATGCCGGCGACAACGCCGAACAGAGCGTGGTCGAGAAGGTTCGATTGGTGCTGGCGGACAGCTATGACTTCCGCAAGGTGGAATCAGTCGGCCCGACCGTGTCGTCGGAGCTTGCCTGGGCCGGAACGATGGGCATCCTCGCCTCGCTGATGGCGATGCTGGTCTATATCTGGTTCCGGTTCGAGTGGCAGTTCGGCCTCGGAGCGGTGATCGCCACGGTTCACGACGTGACCTTGATGGTTGGCCTCTACGTCGTCTCCGGCCTGGAGTTCAATCTGACCAGTATCGCGGCGATCCTGACGATTGTCGGCTATTCGATTAACGACACCGTCGTGGTCTACGACCGCGTGCGTGAAAATTTGCGCAAATACAAGAAGATGCCGATCGAGCAGTTGCTCGATCTGTCGATGAACCAGACGCTGTCGCGCACCGTGCTGACCGGCGTCACGACGCTGCTGGCGCTGATCGCGCTTTATCTGTTCGGCGGCGAGGTCATTCGCTCCTTCACCTTCGCCATGATCTTCGGCATCCTGGTCGGCACCTATTCGTCGATCTTCGTCGCCGGACCGTTGCTGATCCTGTTCCGGCTCCGGCCTGAGGGGGCGGGCGCGGACGGCAAGGACGACACCAAGCTGCCGGCGACTGCCCAGCCTTCGCAGACCTGAACGGCCGTTTCGTGACGGCCGGCATCGTCATCAGGGACGCGCATTTTCCGGGTCGGGCGCCGATCGAGGCCTATGGCAATGGCGGCTTCCGCTTCGCCGACATGTCGCATCGCGGTTCGCTGCTGTGCCTGCCTTCCGGCGTCTACGGCTGGGAGCCAGCCGATCCGGCGGCGCTGACGCCCGCCGACTTCAGCCGGCTTATCGCCGAGGCCGGGAGCGTACAGATCCTGCTGGTCGGCACCGGCAGGAACCTGCGCCCGCTGCCCGCCGCCTTGCGAGCCGCATTGCGCGAGGCCGGCATATCCGCCGAGCCGATGTCGACAGGCGCCGCGGTGCGCACCTACAACGTACTGCTCGCCGAAGACCGCGCTGTTGCGGCCGCGCTGATTGCCGTCGACTAGGCCGGCCGGAAACCGATCCGTGACGGATGAAGCAAAGCTGGTCGCTGAACAGGTTCGCGCGGCGGATCACGACCGCTATCTCAGCGCGCTCTACGCGCCGCAGGGCAAGCGCGGGGCGCTGCTTTCGCTGTACGCCTTCGACGCCGAGATCGTCGGCATTCGTGGCCGCATCCGCGAAGCGTTGCCCGGCGAGGTCCGGCTGCAATGGTGGCGCGACACGATCGCCAACCGGCGTGCGGGCGAAGCGACCGGCCACCCCGTCGCCGACGCGCTGCTCAGGACGATCGCCGAATATGATCTCCCGGAACGAGCTTTCGACAATTACCTCGAAGCGCGCATCTTCGACCTTTACGACGATCCGATGCCATCGCGCACCGATCTCGAAGGCTATTGCGGCGAGACGTCAGGCGCGCTGATCCAACTGGCTGCGATGGTGCTTGACGCGCAAGCCGCACCGGATTTCGCAGCCCTCGCCGGTCATGCCGGCTGCGCGCAAGCGATCACCGGCTTGCTCAGGAGGCTGCCGGTGCACCGGGCCAGGGGCCAATGCTACGTGCCGCGCGACATCCTCGCAGCCGCGGGGACGACGCCGGAAGAGTTCATTACCACCGGCGCAAACGAGTCGGCCGAACGCGCCGTCCTTGCCATGATCGCGTTGGCGCAGGACCATTTGTCGGCCTTTGTCGCAGGCGCGACGCAAGTGCCACAAACCCTCCGCCCGGCCTTCCTGCCGCTGGCTCCGGTGCCGGCCTATCTGGCCGTTCTGGTGCGAAGCCCGCGGGCTGCCTTGGCGCAGCCGGCGGATATTCCCGGCTGGAAACGGCACTGGCGGCTTTTCAACACAGCCTCAAAAGGCTGGTAACTGGCTCACTCAGCCGCCTTCACCGTAGGCGCCATTCCCAGCCATGCCCGGCAATCCCGCAGCGCCCTTGCCGTCGTCGCCTTCTTCTTGGCGATCGTCTTGTCCTTGCCGCGGAAGCGGCCCTCGAAATCGTCCGGCCTGAGTTTGGTGCCGGGCTCCAGCGGCGGGAACAGGCCGAAATTGACGTTCATCGGCTGGAACGAGCGTTTTCCCGGTTCCTCGTCGGAAACGATGTGCCCGCCGGTGATGTGGTTGAGCAGCGCGCCGAAGGCTGTCGTTGCCGGCGGTGCCGAGATCGGTTGACCAAGCCGCTCAGCCGCTGCGAAGCGTCCCGCCAGCAGGCCGATGGCCGCGCTTTCGACATAGCCCTCACAGCCGGTGATCTGGCCGGCAAAGCGCAGGCCGGGCCGGCCCTTCAACTGCAGCGTCGGGTCGAGCAAGGTGGGCGAGTTGATGTAGGTGTTGCGGTGCAGCCCGCCGAGGCGGGCGAACTCGGCGTTCTCCAGTCCCGGGATGGTCTTGAAGATGCGCACCTGCTCGCCGTGCTTCAGTTTTGTCTGGAAGCCGACCATGTTGTAGAGCGTGCCCAGCGCGTTGTCCTGCCGAAGCTGCACCACCGCGTACGCCTTCACCGTCGGGTTATGCGCATTGGTCAGGCCCATCGGCTTCATCGGCCCGTGCCGCAGCGTTTCCACGCCGCGTTCGGCCATCACCTCGATCGGCAGGCAGCCGTCGAAATACGGCGTGCCTTCCCACTGCTTGAATTCTGTCTTTTGGCCGTCGACCAGCGCGGCGACAAAGGCTTCGTATTGCGCCTTGTCCAGCGGGCAATTGATATAATCCTTGCCGGTGCCGCCCGGCCCGACCTTGTCGTAGCGCGACTGGAACCAGCAGACATTCATGTCGATCGTGTCGAAATGCACGATCGGCGCGATGGCATCGAAGAAGGCCAGCGCGTCAGTCCCGGTCTGGTCCGCGATTGCTTCGGCGAGCGACGGCGCGGTCAGCGGGCCGGTGGCGATGATCGCCTGGTCCCAGTTCCCCGGCGGCAGGCCGGTCACTTCCTCGCGCACGATACCGATCAGTGGATGCGCTTCCAGCTTGGCCGTTACCGCAGCCGAAAAACCGTCGCGGTCGACCGCCAAAGCCCCGCCGGCCGGCACCTGATGCGCATCGCCGCACGCCATGATGAGGGAATTCGCCAGCCGCATCTCGGCATGAAGCAGGCCAACGGCGTTGGCTTCGGCGTCGTCGGAGCGAAAGGAATTCGAGCAGACCAGTTCGGCTAGGCCATCGGTCTTGTGCGCATCGGTGCCGCGCACGGGGCGCATCTCGTGCAGGACGACCGGCACGCCGGCCTGGGCGGCCTGCCATGCAGCCTCGGATCCGGCAAGCCCGCCGCCGATGATATGGATTGGGTTTGTCATCGCACGGCAGATAATCCGCTCGCCGGCTTAAAGCAACGGCCGCGGATGCGAGATGCGGAGGGATATCGGAGCGAAGCGGGGCCTCGATAAAGCAACACCCGCCGGGGGAGGAGGTCCGGCGGGCGCCGCATAGGCCGGGCAGCGTTCGGGAGGAGGAGAAGGCTGCCCGTAGTCGCCAAGCCCTGGGAGGAGGATGGGCCGGCGATGTTCTTTTCGCATATGGTGGGTGCGAAACCCGATTTCAACAGCACCCGCCGGGGGAGGAGGTCCGGCGGGTGCCGTTTGGGTGGCCAGTCATCGGGAGGAGGTGAGGACTGGCCGTATCCGAAGGGACCGGGGAGGAGGTCGGTCCCGACGAAATTCCTTAGATGGCCTTTCGCGCGACGTAAGGGATGTCGCTGCGGCTGAAGCCGAGATCGGAAAGCTCGCGGTTCGACAGGCGGTTCAGCTCGGAAACGGTTTCCCGGTAGCGGCGCCAGTTGCGATAGTTGCGGATCAGGTTCATGGTCTTGCTCGTTTCGTCTTTCGTTCTTTTCTTTTTTTCACGATCCGAAAATAAGCGTGGGGCGGGCGTAAGAAAAGTGTCGATACCGCATGGCAGCAATGCGAATTGTGCAATGCAACATTAACTGCCTTTAGCAGGTGTGGCGTGATTGCGGCCGATTCGAAATCATTTCGTGACGTCAAGCGGTTGCGCCCCGAAACTGACGTTGTGATCGGACGCGGCGCGGAGGCCGGATGACGGGGTATTCGAAGCGGCTGGCTCATGACGTCGAGCGCTGGGTAGGGCAGGGACTGATCGACCGAGCGACCGGCGCCGCCATGCTGCGTGATGCCGAGGCGAACGACCGGCGCTCTTTCAGCTTCGGTTTCATCCTGATGATGATGGCGGCGCTTCTGCTTAGCGCCGCACTGCTGCTGGTCATCGCTTCGAACTGGGAGGCGATCCCCAGGCTTGCACGCGTCGCGGTCCTGTTCGCCCTCATCTTCGCGGGCTACGTCGGCGGCGCGTTGTCCAAGATGCGCGGCTATGACGCTTTTGCCGAAGCGGCCTGGCTGATCGCCGCCGCCGCGTTCGGCGGCGGCATTGCGCTGATCGGCCAGATGTATCACCTCGCCGGCGACGAGGAGACGGCGATCCTGATTTGGTGCGCCGGCACGGCGCTTGCCGCCATCCTGCTGCGCTCTGGCACCCTGACGATCGGCGCGGCGGCAATCGCGGCGGCCTGGCTGTTCACGGAGGGTTTCGACATCTGGGGCAGGAGTGTCGTGCCGCTCGCCTATCCGCTCGCCGCGGCCGCCTTGTGGCTGGTGTCCCTGTGGACCCGAAGCACCGCCGCGCGCCATCTGCTTGTCCTGTCGCTGATCGCCTATGCGATGATGCTCGCCGTCGATCGTGACGTCACGTTCGTTGCCTCCTGTCTTGCCGTGGTATCGCTGATCCTGCTCGCCGCTTCGGCGCTTGCCGGTCCGGTTGTGGAGCGTCTGGTACGGCTCGACGGCCGCCTGCCGCTGCATGCGTTGCTGGGCTTTCTCACCGGCGCGGCGATGCTGCAGGCCGAGCATACGGACAACAAGGCGATGCTCGTCGTCGCGGCGCTGGTGGTCTTCGCCGTCATCGCCGCCACGGTCTACCTGCTCGGCCGCGACAGCCGGGGCCTGCGTTGGCTTGCCTATCTCGGTTTCGCCTTCGAGCTCTGCTTCGTCTATGTGGCGACGGTCGGCACCATGCTCGGCACGGCCGGGCTGCTGCTGGCGGTGGGGCTGGTGCTCGCGATTGCCGCGTTCCTGATCATCCGCATCGAGCGCCGCATGAAGACGGAGCCCGCCTGATGCGCCGCTATATCTTGGTCGTTTTCGCGCTGGCCCTGGCTGTCCTCCAGATCGGCTTCCTGTCGTGGATCATCGCCGCCCGCGCTGCTGTGCTGCGCGACGGCCGCGAAGTCTTGCTGAAGGTGGAGCCGGTCGATCCGCGCGATCTGCTGCGCGGCGACTATGTCCGGCTCGGCTATGATATTTCAACCATCCCGCGCGGCCTGGTGGTCTTCGCGCCTTACGGAGGGGAGGCGGAGGGAGGCGCCGATGTCTATGTGCGCATCAAGCGGCAGCCCGATGGTTTTTGGACTGTCGCCTCCGCTTCGGTGTCAGACTTTCCACCTACGCCGACCGGAGCCGACGAGGTCCAGTTGCACGGCCGGCTTGCTTATGCCTCGTCAGACATGCCGATCCGCGTCGACTATGGCATCGAGCGCTTTTACCTGCCGGAAGGCGAGGGCAAGCCGATCGAGCGCGACATGCGAGTGCGCAGTTTCGGCGTTCTGGCGGCGGTCGGTTCCGATGGAGCCGCGCAGATCAAGGCGCTTATGGACGGAGACACCAAACTCTTCGAAGAACCGCTGTACTGAGGCCGCCGGTGCTTCCCGGCAGGATCTCACATCCAGCCGCATCCGCGTCGGTTTTTCGATGCGTACGCGTCCCGCACAGTCTCGCCTTGGCGCTCATGGCCGGGCTTGTCTTCCTCGTCGACAAGGGGACGACGGCGTCCGCCTAGATCGGCGCGGTTCAGGCGGCCTCAGAAGTTGCTCAGCACCTTGTAGGGCTGCGGCAGGCTGCCGGCGTTGTTGAGCGCCAGCGCCAGCTCCGTGATGTGCAGGGCGCGATTGCCCGAAAAATACGGGTGTTCGCCGGCCTCGATGGCCTTCGCCTGGGCGGCGATGCCCCGGCAAAAATCGATCTGCGATGGAAAATTGGGCATCGCGTCGCTCCGTGTCCCGGAGGAATACGCCAGCCGCTGGCCGGGCGTCGGTTTCCATGGGATGAAGCGGCCGAGCTTTGCCTCCAGCCGGTTCACGACGCGCGTCGCCAGTTTTCGCGGCGCGGCGGTCTCCTCGACGAAGACCGCGGAACGGTTGTCCCAGAGGTCGCGCACGGTGATCGAACCCTTGTCGCCCAAAATGGTCAGCGAGCGGTCTTTTGGCGCCGCCAGCCCCGAAGTCAGGCGGGCGACGAGGCCGGAACGGAACGAAAGGCAGCCGACCGAAAAATCCGGCGCCATGACGACGTCCTGCGTTCCGGGGCCTTTGTCCGGAAAAGTGACCGCGGAGAAAGCGGTCAAGGTGTCGACCGCACCGAACAGCGATACCAGCCAGGACAGCGCATAGCCGGCATGTTCCAGCGTGCAGCCGATCTCGAATTCGTGCAGGCCAGGCCAGGGCGCGCCGGAACGCGAGCGCCAGGTCGCCCATTTGTCGCGGAACACCGGCCCGTCCTCCATTTCGGCATAGACTAGGCGCGGCGTGCCGATGCGGCCTTGGGCAAGGGCCGCGGCCACCAGGCCATGGGCGTCGCTCAGGGCGTTCGCCGGCGCGGTGGCGAGCGCCAGCCCTTTCGCATCCGCCAGCGCGACCAGTTCGCTTGCGTGGCCTAGGTCCATGGCCAGCGGCTTTTCGCAATAAACGTGTTTTCCTGCGTCCAGTGCCGCGCGCGACACTTCATAGTGGCTTTCCGGCGTGGTCAGGTTGACGACGATCTTCACGTCGGGGTCGGCCGTGACGGCGGCGAGGGACTCGTATTTGCGGACCTTGTGGAAGGCAGCGAACTGGTCGAGCCGCGCCGCCGAGCGGTCGAACACGCCTGCCAGCCGCAAGCTGGGATGGTTGGCAAGCGTCGTCATGTAATAGTCGGCGACGAAACCCGTCCCGACGATCGCGATTTTCATTGTCGGTCACCCGATTCGACTGTGCCTGCGTCGCTTTAACGCCAAACGCTTGCCAAAACCTTCCGGCCTAGGCGTGCGAGCGGCGCTGGCCATGCGCTTCCGTGGCGGCGGCAAGACGTGCGGTGGTGGTCCGGCGCCGGCTGGTCTTGGCGTTCATCCAGGCGAGCATCGGCTTCTCGATCGAGAAATAAAGCAGGATGCCGCCAATGGCGCCGACCGTCACCGACACGACCAGGAAGGCTGCCGCCTGCCAGCCGTCGCCGCCGAGGCCGGCCATGGTCCACAGTTTTGCCAGGACGGCGAGGCCGATGCCTTGCGACAGGTAGATCGAATAGGAGGCGTCGCCGATCATCAGCAGCGGCTGGAACGGCCGTTTGCGCAACAGGTCTTCGGCGAAAACCGTGCCGGCGACCACCATCGCCGCCGGAAGGCCGAGGCTGATGATGCGCGGCAGCGTCGCGCCGGCGCCGAGATAGAGCAGCGTGAAGCCGGCGACCACCAGCACCAGCGACATGGCGCGCGGTATCGTGACCCCGCGCTGCCACAGCCAGGCGAGCACCGCGCCGGCGGCGAACTCCAGCACCAGCGTGTCGGTGTAGAAACCCAGCGCGCCGCCCTTTTTCACGAACAGGCCGATCACCGCCAGCGTTCCAAGCGTGCCAAGCAGCGAGCCCAGCCGCCAGCGCGGCGGCACCAGCAGGCAGGCTGCAAAGATGACATAGAAGGCCATCTCGTAGTTCAGCGTCCAGCCGGGGATCAGCAGAGGCACGGCCGCATCGAGTTTCGGGTGCGGCCACGGGATGAACACCATCGAGGCGACGAAATGCGCCGGGTCGAAGACGGCGGTCGACAGCAGATCGGGTTTCACCACCGCGACCGTCGCCAGGAACAGGGTCAGCGCCCAGTACAGCGGTACGATACGGATCAGTCGCTTGCGGATGAACTCGGCCGGCGACGGATAGGCCTTTTCAGCCATGATCCACATGATGAAGCCGCTGATGACGAAGAAAATGTCGACGCCGGCCAGCCCGATCATGAATTGTTCGCTGTCGCCGCCGGAACCCAGGCGCGCCAGGACGTCGAAGGCGTGGAACGCGACGACCATCATCGCCGCGACGCCGCGAAGATACTGGAGCGAAACGATCATTGGTTATTTCCCCGGCAAAACCCTGTCACGATTGTCCCGGATCGGGACATCCGCTCATTGACGGGATGATCAGCAAGAACCACGCCAGACGCTCGCGCCTGGCGTGCCGCACACCGCGTCAAGTCACTGCAATTTCCGCCTCAGCGCGCGAATGGCGGCATCCAGTTGCGGATCGGCCCCTGCCGCGTAGGGGAGCGGGTTCTCCACCTCGATGTCGGGCGGGACGCCGACACCTTCCAGCCGCTTGCCGTCGACGAGAACGTCTGCGACCGCCAGAAGCAGAAGACTATCGTCCGGCAACACGTAGGATTTTCCAGACAACACTGCGCCTGCAGTGGTTTTGCCGACCAACAAGGCACCATCCTTCTTCATGGAATAGGCCAGCATTTCCATAGCGCTTCTGGTGCCTTCGTCGACAATGCCAACGATCGGCTTGCTCCAAGCCACCCCGTCGCGCCTCGTATCGCCGCCACGCCGCACCAGTTCGATATCGATGCCGTCGCCGAGCAGTTCATGGACCTGTCCCAACCGGCCGCCCAAGCGACCGCGCAAGTCCACGACAAGTCCATCGGCGTCTTTCAATCGCCCCTTGCTGATCTCGTGGCGGAGGAGATCTTCTATCTGCGGCGTCGATAGCGACCAAAGACGAATATAGCCGATTGTCCGATCGCCATCCTGCATCGTGCGGACACTCGACGAGACAGCCGAGACGAAGGCCTCATTCGGCCAGATTTCAGCGACGGTGACAGGAATATCGACAGGCGCTTCGTCTTTTCGTCGTCTGACGGTAATCGGGAGGGTCTTGCCGATCGATCTCGCGAACGAAGCTATTTCTTCATACGGCTTGCCATCGACTGCAAGAATCTCGTCGCCGACCCTGATTCCGGCCTTGGCGGCCGGCCCACCGTCGTAGACGTCGGCCGCGAAGCGTTTGCCGCAGACGATTTGCGTGATCATCCCGATCCCCGCATAAACCACCGAGCCGTCCGTAGCGAACAGACGTGCAGGCGGGTCGACGAGTCCTTCTTTCGACGCGTCCAGGATCTCATAGTAGTCGATCTGGTCGGGTTGGACGCGCCGAGTATGAGATGCTCCAAGCCCAGCCAGCGCTTGGTCGATTGTTGCGGTGTTCAGACTTCCAGTGTCGAGCGTTGGGAATGAGACAGGCCGATAAAAGTCCTTGTCGACGATCTCCTTGATCGCCTGCCCAACAGCCACGGGCTGATTCACGACCGGATCGCCAAGCGCGGGCGATAGCCCAAGCGTCAGGGCGACCACCCCGGCGCAGATCATTGAAAGAAAACGCATCAAAACTCCCGACGCCTGGAATTCCATAGGTCGAAGAGGAGCGTCCGTCCGTCAATAGGAACCATATGAAAATGGGCCGCCGATGAGGGCGACCCTTAGCAACTTTTCGGCAGCCGGAGCGGAGAGCTCCGGCGAAAAATCAGCGCTTCGAGAACTGGAAGCTGCGGCGGGCCTTCGCCTTGCCGTACTTCTTGCGCTCGACGGTGCGGCTGTCGCGGGTCAGGAAGCCGCCCTTCTTGAGCACGCCGCGCAGGCCGGGCTCGTAATAGGTCAGCGCCTTGGAGATGCCGTGGCGCACCGCGCCCGCCTGGCCGGAGAGGCCGCCGCCGGTAACAGTGGCGATCACGTCGAACTGGCCGCCGCGGTTGGTCGCGACGATCGGCTGCTGCAGGATCATCTGCAGCACCGGACGCGCGAAATAGGCCACGAATTCCTTGTCGTTGACGATGATCTTGCCGCTGCCCGGCTTCACCCAGACGCGGGCGATGGCGTCCTTGCGCTTGCCCGTGGCGTAGGCGCGGCCCTGCTTGTCAAGTTTCTGGACATGCACGGGGGCGGCGGGCTGCGGCGTGACGGCAACCGTGCCGAGGTCTGCGAGCGAGTTGAGCTCAGCCATGATCACGAAACCTTCTTGTTCTTGCTGTTCAGCGCGCCTACGTCGAGGGCGACGGGCTGCTGTGCTGCGTGCGGATGCTCGGCGCCGCTATAGACGCGGAGGTTCTTCATCTGCTGGCGGCCGAGCGGCCCGCGCGGGATCATGCGCTCGATCGCCTTCTCCAGGACGCGCTCGGGAAAGCGGCCTTCCAGAAGCTGGCGCGCGGTGCGCTCCTTGACGCCGCCGGGGTGGCCGGTGTGCCAGTAATAAATCTTGTCGGTGAACTTCTTGCCGGTCAGGGCGACCTTGTCGGCATTGACGATGATGACGTTGTCGCCGTCATCGACGTGCGGGGTGAAAGTCGGCTTGTGCTTGCCGCGCAGGCGGTTGGCGACGATGGAGGCGAGGCGGCCGACGACGAGACCTTCGGCGTCGATCATCACCCACTTCTTCACCACTTCCGCTGGCTTCTGCGAAAAGGTTTTCATGGAGGCTCTTTCTTTCGGACCTTCGTGAGAAGGCGTTTCTTGTTGCTTGATTTGGCGGACCGGGTAGGCAGATCGCCAAAAATGAAACGGCGGCCGGTGGGCCGCTGCTTTCGATGCGGTCTATAGGCGAGGGGCTTTGCCGCGTCAAGCAGACCGGATTTGCCGGCGTTCAAAAAGAGCAGGATAAATCAAATAGATAGATAGGAGGTATTATTTTACCCCATGATCTGGCGCCTCGCTGCCGTCCCGGACATCTGCTTCGCCGGCGTCCACAGCCACTACCGCGACGACAGCCACCTCATCGACCGTCTCGACCACGACGACCTCCTCGACGATCTCGACCGGTTTCGGATCGCTGGAGACCAGCCATTCAGCATAGCTGAATTGTGACCAGCCGCCCGGCAGGTCGGGTGCGGTCAGCGGCCGCAGCGGCGAAACGGGGCGGGCGGGGCGCACCGGGCTGACAGCCCGCACGACGTTGACGGGGCGGAGCGGCCGGCCGAAACCGCGCAGAGGTGCGGCGGGGTTCCAGGCGACGGGGCGGCCGTCGACGTCGAAGACATGCGAGCCGACGACCGGGCCGATCCACTGCCCTGATCGCGCCGACCAGGCGTGGCCATTGGTAATGAAGGCCACATAGGCCATCTCTGCATCGAACAGGAATTTCTGGGGCAGCATCCAGCCGACAAGTTCGCAGCCGTAAGAAAAGAGGGGTGTCAGCATGGAGAGCCTGTTCCTGGCGAACGGCTGGTGCCTTTTCGCCGAGCCCGCTTTTAGCTGAGGCTGGGGCCGGACCTCAAGGATTCCTGCACTGGCGTCGTCTTTTCGGCTATGAGCTTTCGCCATTGGAGCGGTCCAGAGGGATCGCGCGGCGACAGGGGCTGGCAAGATGCCTTCGATGGAAGTCTGGATAGCTTTTTTCGCGACCACCGCGATCTTCGCCTTCATTCCCGGCCCGGCCATGCTCTACGCCGCGGCGCGCACGCTGGCCGGCGGGCGATGGTCCGGCCTGATGGCGTCGCTCGGCATCCATATCGGGGGTTATGTGCATGTGCTAGCCGCGGCGGCCGGGCTGTCGGTGCTCTTCCATGCCGTGCCCACGCTTTACATGGCGGTTAAGCTGGCCGGCGCCATCTACCTGATCTGGCTGGGCATCTCGCTGTTCCGCGCGAAGACGCAAGGCGATGTGGCCGTCTCCGGCCTGGCGCCGAAATCCGCCCGCCGCGCCTTTTTCGAGAGCGTCACCGTCGAGGTGCTGAACCCGAAGACCGCGATCTTCTTCATGGCGTTCCTGCCGCAGTTCATCGATGCGTCGGGCGCGCCGGTTTGGATCCAGTTCATCGTGATGGGGACGATCGTCAATTTGATGTTCTCGTTCGCGGACGTCGTCAGCGTCATGCTGGCCAGCGTGGTGATGACGCGGCTCCGGCGGTCGAACCGTGCGCAAAAACTGATGCAGCGCGCCGGCGGGGCGATCCTGGTCGGGCTCGGCGCGCATCTGGCCCTGCAGCGGAGCTGAAGAACTGCCTTCGGCGTCTACCGCTTCGGCGGGATCGAGTAGGTGCCCGTCGCGTGCGCCACGCTCGCGCCGCCAGCGACCATCTCGATGTCGAACACCATCAGGCTCTTTCCCAGCTTCAGGATGCGGCAATGGCCGTCGATGCGGCCAGCCGGCGCCTTGCGCATGAAGTTGATGTTGAGATTGGTCGTGACCGACAGTGCGTCCGGCCCGGCATGGGACAGCACGCAGACATAGCCGCCGATATCGGCCAGCGTGAACAGCGACGGGCCGGACACCGTGCCGCCGGGACGCAGATGCCGTTCGTCGGCGTTGAGCCTGACCGTGCAGCCACCGGGAAAAACGTCGACGGCCTCGTAGGACCTGTAGCTTTCGTTGAGCTGCGGATAGATTTTTTCGAGCAGGTTGTTGATCTCGGCGGCGGTCATGACCGGCGCCAATCCTGTCTGTGCCGGCATTTCTCCTCCTTGCCTGCCCGTTTTCGCGACGTTCGGAACGCCAGCCCCATTTCGCGACGGGCGCCAGAAAATACTGTCCTCCCCTGTCAATCAACCGGCCGCGTTGTTATTTTCCGATGATACACGCGGACTTATGGAGACCGAGATGGCCGAGATCGTCGCGATCAGACCGACCGTTGCCGAAGGACCGGTGACTGCGGCTTTCGACGCCGGCGTCCTGCGCGTGACGCTGGCCAATCCGCCGGCCAATCCGTTGTCGATAGCCACGATGGCCGATCTCCAGGCACAGCTCGACCGTGCCCGCGACGACGCCTCCGTGCGCGTCGTGGTGATCGCAGCAGCCGGAAAAGTGTTTTCGGCGGGACATGACCTCAAGGAACTGACGGCGCATCGCGCCGACGCCGACCGGGGCAGGGCCTTCTTCGAGCAGACGATGACGGCTTGCGCCACGCTGATGCAGTCGATCGTGCGTTGCCCGAAACCGGTGATCGCCGAGGTCGACGGCATCGCCACGGCTGCCGGCTGCCAACTGGTCGCCTCCTGCGACCTGGCGATCGCCAGCGACCAGGCGGCCTTCGCCACGCCGGGCGTCAATATCGGCCTGTTCTGCTCGACGCCGATGGTGGCGCTGTCGCGCAACGTATCGCGAAAGCAGGCGATGGAGATGCTTTTGACCGGAGAGACGATCGATGCCGGAACCGCCCGCGACTTCGGCCTGGTCAACCGCGTCGTGCCGCGCGAGTACTTGAATCAGATCGTCACCAAATACGCGCAAACCATTGTTTCCAAATCGCCCCTGACGCTGAAGATCGGCAAGGAAGCGTTTTACGCGCAGGCCGAGATGGGACTGGCGGAAGCCTACGACCACACCACGCGCGTCATGGTTGAGAACATGCTGGCGCACGATGCCGAGGAAGGCATCGGCGCCTTCATCGCCAAGCGCGACCCGAAATGGACGGGCGAATAGTCCTCACGCACGGCCATGCGCCGTAGTCCAGACCAATTCTCCTACTTCAGCGCACACAGCGCCGTGCAGTCCTCGCCGCTCATGGAATTCATGAAGGCGTTGATCGGCTCGACAGTCTCGGGCGGGGTGTTGAGCATGCTCTGCATGGCGGTCTGCGAAAAGTTCTTGCGGTCGGCCGGCGGCAGGATGGCGGCGAGATAGGGCCCGGCCTCGGCCAGCGCGTCGGCAAGCGCGATCTTGTTCTGCTTTTCGTAGCGCGGGTTTTCCAGCAGCGCGATGACGCCCGAAAACATCTGGCTGACGCCGATCCGCATCTTTGCCAGCCCCGCCTTGCGCTCCTCCGGCACCGTGCCGCCCGGAACCGTCTCGACATAGTCGGTCAGCGCCTGCGAGATTGCCCCACCGCTGAAGATCATTTCGACGGCCAGCCGGCTGAGTTCGTCCTGATAGGCGAATTCATTGTCGGCGGTGGACGCAGTTCCCGCCGGATCCTGGAAGCCGAGATAGACTTTCGACAGGTTGAAATAGCCGCTGAATATTCCCAGCAGCGGCTCGATGTCGGCGGCCTTGTAGGGGTGTTCGCCGAGGATCTTCCCGCGGTCGAACAGCGCGTCGAAGGCGGGCTTGGCCTTCGGGTCGGCAAGCTGCGGCGGCGAGGCTTTGGCGGCATCGTCCTTCAGCAGGGCGCCGAATCGGTCGAGCGCCTCCGTCATCGTCGCTTGCGCACCTTCGGCGAGGCCGGCCCTTGCGGGGGTGGACGCCAGCACCAGGAAAAACGCAAGCGGCAAAGCATATTGCAACAGTTTCCTGTGCATGTAGTGTCTCCCAGAAATGCGGTGCCGGAGCGATGTGAGCCCATCCGGCGCGGAATTGCAACCGGCCATGTCCTTGGCATTTCGACTGCCTGGAGCCCGGAGGAGGCGACGTTGGAACCACGCATTTCGATCGTCACCCTCGGCGTTGACGATCTCGGCCGTGCGGTGCGCTTCTACGAGGCGATGGGTCTGAAGCGGAACCAGAAGGTCACCGACGGCGTCGCCTTCTTCCAGATGGGCGGCCTGATCCTCGCATTGTGGACACGAAAAGACCTCGCCACCGATGCCGGCATGGACGGCCTGCCGCCGTCGAATGTCGGCAATGCTCGCCCAGCCTCGGCTCTCGCCTACAACACCCGCTCCGACGCCGAGGTGAACGCGGTGCTGGATACCGCTGCGGCTGCCGGCGGCGCCGTGCTCAAGCCGGCGCAAAAGGCCTTCTGGGGCGGCTGGTACGGCTATTTTTCCGACACGGAAGGCAATGTCTGGGAAGTCGCCCACAATCCCGACTTCCCGATCGACGCGGAAGGCCGTATCTCGTTGCCCTCATGAACCACGATTCCTATTCCAATGACTACATCGCCGAGATCCTGAACACGGTGAAGAGTGTCGCCGTCGTCGGCGCGTCGGCGAATGACGTGCGGCCAAGCTTCTTCGTCACCAAATATTTGATCGACAAGGGATTTACCGTCTTCCCGATCAATCCCGGTCATGCCGGCAGGGAAATTCTGGGCCGCATGACCTATGCGAAGCTGGCTGACGTGCAGGAGCCGATCGACATGGTCGACATCTTCCGAGCTTCCGCCGCGGTGCCGCCAATCGTCGACGAGGTGCTGGCGCTCAAGCCGCTGCCGAAAGTCATCTGGATGCAACTGACGGTGCGCCACGACGAGGCAGCGGCCAAGGCCGAGGCCGCCGGCATCAAGGTCGTCATGAACCGTTGCCCGAAGATCGAATATGGCCGGCTCTCGGGCGAGATCGGCTGGACCGGCGTCAACAGCCGCGTGCTTTCCTCGAAGAAGCCGGTCATGCGCCAGGGTTTCCAGAGTTTCGGCGTGCGGCAGAAATAGGTAAGCCGCAAGAAATTTGCGGGGAAGCGCGGTAAATTGGCTGGCTTAATGGCTAACAGTTGACGCGCGCGGAATTTTCTTCTTTGCATTCGCCCCGACGGGTCGCCAAAGATAGTCCGGTTTTTTAAGAAAGTATTCGGAGGAAACATGTCCCAGCGTACACCCGGGTTCAGCACGCTCGCCGTCCATGCCGGCGCCAAACCCGATCCGGCCACCGGCGCCCGCGCCACGCCGATCTACCAGACCACCTCGTTCGTGTTCGACGACGCCGACCACGCCGCCTCGCTGTTTGGCCTGAAGGCGTTCGGCAACATCTACACCCGCATCATGAACCCGACCCAGGCGGTGCTGGAGGAGCGCGTCGCCGCGCTCGAAGGCGGCACTGCGGCGCTCGCGGTGGCCTCCGGCCACGCCGCCCAGATGCTGGTGTTCCACACGATCATGCGGCCGGGCGATAATTTCGTCGCGGCGCGCCGGCTCTACGGCGGCTCGGTCAACCAGTTCGGCCATGCCTTCAAGAACTTCGGCTGGGAGGTGCGCTGGGCCGACACGCGCGATGTGCCGAGTTTTGAAACCCAGATCGACGACAGGACCCGCGCGATTTTCGTCGAAAGCCTCGCCAACCCGAACGGCGAGTTCGTCGACCTGGAGGCGATCGGCAACATCGCCCGCAAGCACGGCATCCCGCTGATCGTCGATAACACGCTGGCGACGCCCTATCTCGTGCGCCCGATCGAACACGGCGCCGACATCGTCGTGCATTCGCTGACCAAATTCATTGGCGGCCACGGCAATTCGATCGGCGGCATTCTGGTCGACGGCGGCACCTTCGACTGGTCGAAATCGGGCAACTATCCGATGCTTTCGGTGCCCCGTCCCGAATATGGCGGCATCGTTCTGCACGAGACGTTCGGCAATTTCGCCTTCGCCATTGCGGCGCGCGTGCTCGGCCTGCGCGACATGGGGCCGGCGATCTCGCCCTTCAACGCCTTCCTGATCCTGACCGGGCTGGAGACGCTGCCGCTCCGCATGCAGCGCCATTGCGACAACGCCCAAAAGGTCGCCGAGCATCTGTCGAAGCATGCCAAGGTTGCCTGGGTCTCCTATCCCGGCCTGCCGAACGATCCGAACGCGGCGCTCGCGAAAAAGTATTCGCCGAGCGGTGCCGGTGCTGTCTTCACCTTCGGCCTGAAAGGTGGCTACGAGGCAGGCGTGAAATTCGTCGAGGCATTGGAGTTGTTCTCGCACCTGGCCAATGTTGGCGACACGAAATCGCTGGTGATCCACCCGGCTTCGACCACGCATCGCCAGCTTTCCGACGAGCAGAAGATCGCGGCCGGGGCAGGGCCCGACACGGTTAGGCTGTCGGTCGGCATAGAGGATATCGCCGACATCATCGCCGATCTCGACCAGGCTCTGGCGAAAGCCTGATCTCCCCGGATGGGGTTGCGGCAGGCACGATCCCGCCGCGGTCCCGTCCAGCCGGCCGATGTTCCGCCCGCGGCTCCGCCCCTCGCAACGCCGGTTGCCGCGGTCGGGTGCAGCGGATAGACCGGGCACAACTCCTCGAGGTCAGCCCATGGCAGCAAAGTTCCGTCCCGTCTCGTCGAACACCGTGCAGCCGGAAGATGGCGGCCCGGCGCCCGATCGCGTCATCTCCGGCGATCCAAAATTCCGCTCGTGGAATGTCGACGAGCAGCCAAGCGGGCTCTACGCCGGCGTCTGGGAATCGACGCCCGGCAAATGGCGCGTGCAATATGACGAGTGGGAGTTCTGCCACATCCTGTCGGGTGTCTCGATCGTCGCGGAGGACGGCGGCGCGGCGCGCACGGTTACGGCCGGCGACAGTTTTGTCCTGCAGCCCGGCTTCAAGGGTACCTGGGAAGTCGTAGAGACCACCCGCAAGGAATATGTGATCAAGCTGTAGCCGGCCGGCCCGGTCTCGCGAAGGGCATCCGGCGCGAGCCTCATGCTCGCCGTGCAACCGCATATGAAAAACGATGGAGGACTCCGCGACGCCGTACCCCCACCCCTAACCCCTCCCCCTTGTGGGGAGGGGTTAGGGGTGGGGGTTACCTTCATATGCGATTGCCCTGTGCCACGCGGCCAGGCCAATTGCGGAAGCGATCAGGCGGTAAGCTCCCGCTCGTTGTCGGTCATCGGCTCGCCGACATTGGGCTGTCCCTTGCCGGTCGCGATCAAGTCGCGCAGGCTGCTGTTGATGTAGGTGCTCCACCCCTCGTGGCAGGCTTCGTAGCACTCGTATTCGGGAACAAGCCCGATATGGGTGAAGCGGACTTCCGTCCTGCCGCCCTTGCTGGCGATGTCGAAGACGATGTCCGTGTCCTTCCACTCGGTCGTGTCTTCGGTGAAGCTGAAAAAATTGTCGAGGACATGCCAGGCCACCTTCTTGCCGGGCACCAGTTCGGTCACCTCGATCTTGCAGCGGTGGACGTCACTGTAATGATAGTCGAATGCCTCGCCGACCCTGTCGGTGGTGCCTTCGATCTCTTGTGACCACCATTCGCGAGGATTGTTGATTGCCGCGAAGGCCTGTTCCGGGGTCTGGTCGACGGCGAACGTCGTGGTGAAGCTGCGGTCCATGACTGTCTCCTGTTTCACGGTTTGAGCTGAGTTCTGCCCCTGAGTCTTGGCGCGGGCCGGGGATGCGCGGAAATCACGCCGGTATCCGCCGCTCGTATTCCTGCTTGAGGCGGCTCCAGCCTTCCCAGAACGGCTCCGGCCGCTGGCCGGCGGCGCGGGCGGCCAGGATGTCGAGGTGCATGTGCCAGCCGCCGGCATGATTCAGCAGCGAGGTGCGGTCGGGCAGGCGGCGGTGGATGACGGTCAGCAGCACGTCCTTGCCTCTCGGTTCCAGTTCGAAGGTGACGTCGCCGCTGCCTTGCCAGGTGATCGACAGTCTTCGCGGCGGGTCGAACTCGGTGACTTGGCTCTGCATCCGCTGTTCCTCGGGAAAACCGGCCGGCCGGGGTGCCGGCGGCTCGGAAAGCTCGTCGTTGCGCCACACAAGTTCGAGCGGCGTGCCCGCCTTGCCCTGCATCGTGCCCGCGGCCAGCCACTGGCGGCGTAGGTCGCTCTCCGTCAGATACGCCCAGATGCGCTCGGCGGGGCCGGGCAGGAGCCGCCGGATGGTCAGCGTCGCCGGCTCGGTCACCACGCCATAGGCGTCGATCGTCGTTCGTTCGTTCATCGATGGTCTCCCTTTGGCGATTTCGATTTGTGCGCGTCGTCCTCGCGCAGCAGCCGTTCGAGTTCGTCGAGGCGGTCGGTCCAGAAGCGCTTGTAGAAGCCAAGCCATTCGTGCGCGGTGGCAAGCGGTCCGGGCGCGAGGCGGCAATGATGCGTGCGGCCGCGCACCTCGCGGCGGATCAGTTTTGCATTCTCCAGCACCTTGATGTGCTTCGAGGCCGCCGCCAGCGAGATGGAAAACGGCTCCGCAAGCTGGCTGACGGTTCGCTCGCCGTTGGCGAGGTCGCGCAGCATGTGCCGGCGCGTCGCATCGCCAAGGGCGTGGAAGATGGCGTTCAATTCGGGCGTTTGAAGCTCAACCATAGGGTTGAATATAGGTGGGTGACTCTTAAAGGTCAACCCATCGGTTGAATGATTTGCGAAGGGCGGCGGCGTACTGGATCGCGGCCGAACCGCCCAGCCATAATCCGGCCGGAAGTGTTGGCGGCGTTCCATCGCGCGATTGTCCTGGTCCGGCGAGGCGATGCGTTTCGGCGCTCACCCGTCGGCGCCGAAGAAAACGCACGGCATTCTTGCACGGCAGCCCCGCACATCGAGGCTGCCGTGCAAGCCCCGGCTGACTCGGCTGTCGACCCATGTTATGCGGCGGCTGCATGCCGGACACCTCGCCGCATCCCAGACAGCACGAGCGACACCGCTGGTATCTTCGCGGCGTCCGCGCCGCCTTTTCGGTGCCAGGCTGGATCCTGGCCACGGCCTATGTCGGCTTTGCCGGCCTCGCCAAGGAATCCGGCTTCGGCCTCGCCGAGACGATGTTCATGACGGCGGTGGTCTGGGCGTTGCCTGCCAATGTCGTGCTGATCGGCGCGATCCTCTCCGGCGCAGCACTTCCCTGGGCGGCTTTCGCCGTCGCCCTGTCATCCTTCCGCATGATGCCGATGGTGGTGGCGCTGACGCCGGAGCTGCGCGCCGAACGCACGCCGCGATGGGTGCTCTATGTCCTCTCGCATTTCGTCGCCGTCACCTCCTGGGTGCTGGCGATGGAGCGTCTGCGCGGCGTGCCGCGCGACATGCGCACCGCTTATTTCCTCGGCCTCGGCTCGACGCTGCTCATCAGCAACACCGTGCTGGTGGGCATCGTCTTCCTGCTGGTCGGCAGCCTGCCGGCGCCGGTGACGGCGGCGCTGCTGTTCCTCACGCCGATCTATTTCCTGACCTCGCTGTGGGGCTCGGCGCGCGAAAGCGCCGGCCATGTCGCCATGCTTTCCGGGCTGGTGCTCGGGCCGGTCTTCCACATCCTGCTGCCGGGCTTCGACTTGCTGGCCGCCGGCCTGGTCGGCGGCATCGCCGCCTACGCCTTCCACCGTCTCGTCGGCAGGGTGGCGCGGCCGTGACCTTCGAGGCGATCGACGCCTGGTGGTGGCCGTTCCTGTTCGTGCTGGTCGCCGGCGGGCTGGCCACCGACATCTGGCGGTTGCTCGGCGTGCATTTCGGCGGCCGCATCCGCGAGGAGTCCGAGGCGCTGGTGTTCGCCCGCGCCGTCGCCACGGCGCTGGTGGCCGCGGTCATCGGCAACCTGGTCGTCTTTCCCAGCGGTTCGCTGGCCGACACCCCCATGGCGCTCCGCATCGGCGCGGCGGTCGCCGGCTTTGCCGTCTACCTCGCCACCGGCAAGCGCATGCTGCCGGGAATCGTCGCCGGCGAGGCTGTCCTCATCGCCGGCATGGCGGCGGGCTGGTAGGGACGGGGCCGTTTGCCGCACCTTGGCGAATGCGTCCGTGCCGGGTGGTCCTTTTCCCTCTTCAGGGCGGTGTTGGTGGCGGCTACGGCAACGCCTTCCCGAGACGATTGATGGTCGTTGCAAGTCCGGATCGATTCATCGGCGTCGTCCGTGGAAATCCATTAAACAGCCGGAATAGCGAAACTCGAATGGGCCGGTCGGTTTGACAATCGCCGACTGCTCGAGTCGGTCGGGAGGATTCCCTCGGCCGATGCCGAGACCGACGATTTACGCGGCCTCGAAGAGATGTTGATCGCAGCGTAATTTGATCAAATCGCCTCAGGAGAATCCAACGCGACTCAAGTGCGCAAAAGCGAGTCGGCGTCCTGCTCGATGATCGGAAATACGCCGCCGCCGTGACCAAACAAGCTTGCTGCTGTCCGATCCCCTGTTGAAAAACAGGCGATATTGGTCAGTTTCGCCGCGTTTCCGTATCGGCGCTTCGGTTCGAGGCGAGCCGCGGACGCCGTCATGAAGGGCGTCGCCCCTGGCGTCGAAGCCGGGACTCGGCGCCGAGAACCCGAAAAAGGTCGGAGCGGATTCTGACGGCTTTGGTCGCCCGGAATGCTGTCCGAACAGCATTTCGATGAGCCTGTGGGAACGAAAAGGCTAACAAATCATTGAAACTATTGGCTCCCCGGGCCGGATTCGAACCAGCGACCAACCGGTTAACAGCCGGTTGCTCTACCACTGAGCTACCGGGGAACGGGTGCTCGTATCAGCATTGCGGCTGCCTATAGCAAACCCGTTTCAGCTTTGCAAAGCGCCGCGAGGCATTTTTTTGGCCGGCTTACACAGTGATGTGGCGTCCGCTGGCTGTCGGCATCATATGATGTCGACGGATCGTCCCACAGACGGAGGCGGTCCGGCTTGGTTGGAGAAGGTATGGATGGGCGGAAAGACCCGGCGCGATGGCGAGAATGAAGAGTTCGACGGTCCCGACGAAGGCGAAGCGGCGCGGCGGATAAAAGTGTTCGGCCGAGAGTTCCGGATGCCGCAGTCGCGCGCCTTGCGAATCGCCATCGGCATGGTGCTCGTCTTTTGCGGATTCCTCGGATTCCTGCCTGTGCTTGGGTTCTGGATGATACCGCTCGGCCTGCTCGTCCTGTCCTATGAATTTGCCAAGGTAAGGAGGCTGCGCCGCCGCACGGTCGTCTGGTGGGAACGCCGCCGGCGTCCATCGGCGCGCTAGGCCGCCGCCCGCACCTTGAGTCATGGACGGCAAGGGTCCGGCGCTTCTTGGGGCGTTCCCCTGGGTATCGCCGGCCAATATGTCAAGTGATGCGGAAAGAGCACGTCCGGGTTCGATGTTGGCAACGGGGCGGCTGAGTCTGTTCAGAACGGCCTTGTTCACTTGACCCGCCCCCAAGCGGTAACTTATTGAGCGTGCATAGAACGGCGGGGCGACGAGGCCTCGTGGCGGAGTGGTTACGCAGAGGACTGCAAATCCTTGCACCCCGGTTCGATTCCGGGCGAGGCCTCCATCCTGTCGTCGCCGGTTCGTGCAGCCGGTGCCCGCCTTCTAGCTTTGATGCGCGCCCCCAGCGGCGCAGGGAACGGACCGGTTTGAGATGGAAGCAGATTACGCCCAGCGGCGCATTCGCATGGTCGACGGCCAGGTGCGTACGACCGATGTGACCAGCACGGCGCTGCTCGATGCGATGCTCGCCGTGCCGCGCGAGAAGTTCGTGCCCGCCAGCCGCCGCGACCTTGCCTATATCGACGAAGACGTGGAGATCGCGCCTGCGCAAGGTGGCAGTTCCGCGCGATACCAGATGCAGCCGTCGCCTTTCGCCAAGCTCCTGCAACTCGCCGAGATCGTGCCTTCGGATTTCGTCCTCGATGTCGGTTGCGGCAGCGGTTACTCGGCGGCCGTGCTGTCCCGGCTGGCGAGTTCCGTGGTCGCGTTGGAAGCGGATAAGGCGCTGGCCGATCTGGCGACGGAAAATCTGGCGGGGCTCGGGTGCGACAACGTGGCGGTCGTGCACGGCGCTTTCCAGGAAGGATATGCGGCGGAGGCGCCCTACGACGTGATTTTTGTCGGCGGCTCGGTCGAGGTGCCTCCCGAGACGCTTTTTTCGCAGCTCAAGAATGGCGGCCGGCTGGTCGTGGTCGAAGGCGGTGGAAACGCCGGCAAGGCGCTAATCTATTCGAAATGGAACGGCGTCGTCACCGGCCGCAGCGCGTTCAACGCGGCGATTAAGCCATTGCCGGGTTTCGAGCGCGCTTATACATTTCAGTTCTGACGGGGTGGGACCGGTCTGAGCGGAATGTGAGAATTGCGCTGAATCTCACGATTTGGTGAGGGTTGGCGTGGTACGTGACGGTTAAGGTCCATGGCCGCGCCGGGTGATTCGGGCGGGGCGTGCCTTGCGCCGCTACGGAAGAGGGATGTGCCGTGTCGTTTTTTCGTAACTCCTTATTCGCTGCCGTCCTGTTGTCCGCGACAGCACTTTCGTCTGCCACGGTTTCGGCTGAGACCATCAGTGGTGCCCTGACCAAGGCATACCAGTTCAATTCGAGCTTCAACTCGGCGCGCGCCAGCGTCCGCGCCACCGACGAGAACGTTGCGATCGCCAAGTCCGGCTACAGGCCGACGGTCGCCGCGATTGGAAGTCTGGACTACAGCTCCAACTCCGTGAATCCCCGCGACAAAAGCGGATCGCGCAGCAGTACACGCCTCACGTCGGGGTCGTTCGGCGTCCAGATAAACCAGACGCTTTTTGACGGCTTTCAGACCAAGAACAACGTCTCCGCCGCCGAGGCACAGGTGCAGGCGTCCTTCGAGAGCCTGCGCAACACCGAGATGAACACGCTGTTCAATGCGGCTGCATCCTATATGGACGTGATCCGCGACCGGCGGATCGCCGTGCTCACCGAGCAGAATCTCGAATTCCTCAACGAGCAGGCGCGTGCCGCGCGCTCGCGCCTGGAGGTTGGAGAGGGTACGCGCACGGATGTCGCGCAGGCCGATGCCAGCCGTTCGTCGGCCGTGGCGCAGCTTGCCGCCGCGCGTGCCCAGGCGTTGGCCAGCGCCGCCGCCTACCGGCAGGTCATCGGCGAGGATCCCGGCAATCTGCAGCCGGCGTCCCCGTTGGCGAAGCTGTTGCCCAAATCCGTGGAAGCTGCTTATGCCATGTCGGAAACCCAGCATCCGGCGATCCTTTCGTCGCAGCACCTCGTCGATGCCGCCGGTTTCAACGTCAAGTCGGCGGAAGGGCAATTGCTGCCGCAGATTACCGGTTCGGCAGGCATTAGCTCGGGCTTCAACAACACCGCGCCCTATGCCCCGAACACCAGCCCCATTCCTGGCTTCAACAACGGCATCAACAACAGCGGTGGCCAGAACGGCACGAACACGTCCGCAAGCATAGGCGCTTCCCTCACCATCCCGATCTATCAGGGCGGCCGGGTGTCCGCCCAGGTCCGGCAGTCGAAGGAACAACTCGGCCAGGCCCGAATCGATGTCGACGTATCGCGCGACCAGGTGCGCCAGGCGGTGACGTCGGCGTGGACAAGCTATGTCGCCGCGAAGGAAAGTGTCGTGGCCAATCGTGAACTGGTCGCTGCTGCCCAGCTCGCGCTCAACGGTGTCATCGAGGAACGCAATGTCGGCCAGCGTACCACGCTCGACGTGTTGAACGCGCAGCAGGACGTCATCAACGCGCAGGTGAACCTCGCCAGCAGCGAACGCGATGTGGTGGTCGGCAGCTATGCGATCCTGTCGGCGATCGGCACGCTCGGCGTTAAGCGGCTCGGCCTGGCGGTCGCTGAATACAAGCCGCAGGAACACTATCGGGCTGTCAAGGACAAGTGGATCGGCTTGCGCACGCCTGACGGTCGATAGAAGTTCGTTCCCCGCCTTCCTTATCTCCCCTAATCCTTTGGAAATCGCCTTGCGCCTGATCTTTTGGGATTCTCGCTGGTGTGCCCCTCCGCTACGCTGACGTCATGATTCGTGGGCGGCTTTCTCCGAGAGCTGTTTTCAGCAACGGTCACAAAGGCGGCGGACGTGACGATGGCACAACTCGGCGGCGCACAGCGCGAACCCTCGATGGAAGAGATCCTGGCTTCCATCCGCCGGATCATCGAGGACAGCGACACGGTTCGCCGTCCCGAAGACAGCGGCCAGCCGGTCCGGCCTGACAATGACGTGTCGCCTTCACCGGCCCTCGCTTCGGCCACGTCGGCGCCTCCTCAGCAAAGCACGGTGATCGAGGTCGATACGTTCCGTTCGACACCGCGTGCCGAGGTTCCCCAGGCCGAAACCCGCCAGCCCGTCACGCTGGCGGAAGTCCAGGCGCAGGTCGTCGCGGAGAGATTGGCCGTTCGCGGGGCGTCCGAACCGGATTACGGGCAGGATTTTTCCACGGTGACGCACGCCGTGGACGCGGCCGCGGCGAATATCGAGCCCGCGTTCGAGCCGGCGGAGGCGTCGATGACGACCGTCTCCCCGTTGCCGGAAATCCCGACCCCGGCGGATTGGCAGCTTGGCGTGTCCGAGCCCGAATCTGTCGAGGCCATGGAGCATGACGATTTCGACCTCGATGCGGTGGCGAATGCTGTGCTCGAAGACATCGCGTCTTCGCAGGCAAATTACGTCAAGGCGGAGGATGTCGTGACCGATACGCCGGCGGTGCCTGTCGAAGCGGCGCGGCCCGCCATTATTTCGGACCATACCGGCCGGCAGGTTGCTGCCGCGTTCAACGAACTCTCCGAAGCTCTGGCGGCCCGCAACCGCAAGAGCCTCGATGAGATGGCCGAGGAGATGCTGCGGCCAATGCTGCAGGACTGGCTGGACAACAATCTTCCCACGCTGGTCGAGCGGCTGGTGCGCGAGGAAATCGAGCGGGTCGCGCGAGGTGCGAATTAGGATCGCCATTGCCGTCGCGCGGTTGGGTGCAAGGGGAAAGCATATTTCGGTTTTATTTTATTTCCGTGGAAAATCGCAGCTTCAGTGAGTTGAAATCGGAGTGAAAAGGTAACTGTGCCAGGCGCTTACCTTTTCGCGGGGTCTCGTGAAAAAAATCAACGGCACGATTTTTCCCCCGATTTCATCCCCTTCCCCAAAACCTCCCGCATAATTGCCCGCAGTTTCTCCCGCCGGGAACGCTTCCGGAGTCGTTCGTTAGTGGGGAGGAACCGGCGCCTCCGTCATGTTGCCGACGAAGCAGCATGGCCGGGGAGGCTTTGTCCGAAGGTCCTCCCTCCGCAACTACGTGCGGTGTGCGCTGGACGACGCGCTTAAGCACGGCCAGCCGAGGCGAAAGCTGGAGCCGGAGCTGTCGCGAAGCAGGACGGGGCGGAGCCCAAAGTCGCCGGCGGGGCGCGCAAGTCGCGCCACGTATTGTTTAAATTAGGAGGCACGGCCTCGCGCCCCGCTTCCCGACTACCCCTCGCCAATGAGGGCATTCTCTCGACAATGGCCAGGGCCGAAAGGCAGCGTGGCGACGAGGAAGCTTGGCATCCGCGGTTGACTTGCCTCCTGCCATTCGATTTACACCGGCCTTTCGAATTTCCGGACAATCGCAGGCGGTTTCCCCATGCTTGACAAGACATATGATGCGAAAGCGGTCGAGCCGGCCATTGCCGAGCGCTGGGAGGCGGAGGATGCGTTTCGTGCCGGCGCGGGCGCCGAGCCCGGCGCGGAGCCCTTCACCATCGTCATCCCGCCGCCCAACGTCACCGGCTCGCTGCATATGGGGCACGCGCTCAACAACACGCTGCAGGACATTCTTGTCCGCTTCGAGCGCATGCGCGGCAAGAATGTGCTCTGGCAGCCCGGCATGGACCACGCCGGCATCGCCACGCAGATGGTGGTCGAGCGCCAGCTTGCGGCGAGTGGCGTCTCGCGCCGCGACATCGGCCGCGACGAGTTCATCAGCCGTGTGTGGACCTGGAAGGAACAGTCCGGCGGCTCGATCATCCACCAGTTGAAACGGCTCGGCGCCTCCTGCGACTGGTCGCGCGAGCGCTTCACCATGGATGAGGGTCTGTCGGAGGCGGTGCTGGAGGTCTTCGTCAGGCTGTTCAAGGAAGGCCTGATTTATCGCGGCAAGCGGCTGGTCAACTGGGATCCGGCTTTCGAGACGGCGATTTCCGATCTCGAAGTGGAGAACAAGGAAGCCGACGGCCATATGTGGCATTTCAAATACCCGCTGGCCGGCGGCGAGACCTACACCTATGTCGAGAAGGATGCTGACGGAAACGTCGTGCTGGAGGAAGAGCGCGACTACATTTCGATCGCGACGACGCGGCCCGAAACCATGCTGGGCGACGGCGCGGTGGCCGTCCATCCATCCGACGAGCGCTACGCGCCGATCGTCGGCAAGCTGTGCGAAATCCCGGTCGGCCCGAAGGAACACAGGCGCCTGATCCCGATCATCACCGACGAATATCCCGATCCCACCTTCGGCTCGGGCGCGGTGAAGATCACCGGCGCGCACGACTTCAACGACTACCAGGTCGCCCGCCGCAACAACATTCCGCTCTACCGGCTGATGGATACGCGCGCGGTGATGCGCGCCGACGGTGAACCCTATGCCGACTATGCGGCGCAGGCGCTTGAGATCGCCAAGACCGGCGATCTGCCGAGCGAGGCCGAGATCGACGGCATCAATCCGGTGCCGGACGAATATCGCGGCCTCGACCGCTACGCCGCCCGTAAACTCATCGTCGAGGCAATCACCGCCGAGGGGCTCGCCGTCACCGTCAAGGACGCGGAGGGCAACGACGTCCCGTTCGTCGAGGCCAAGAAGATCATGCAGCCGTTCGGCGACCGCTCGGGCGTGGTCATCGAGCCGATGCTGACCGACCAATGGTTCCTCGACGCCAAGGTCTTGGCCAAGCCGGCGATCGCCTCGGTGCGCGAGGGCCGCACCAACTTCGTGCCGAAGAACTGGGAAAAGACGTATTTCGACTGGATGGAGAACATCGAGCCTTGGTGCGTGTCGCGCCAGCTCTGGTGGGGACACCAGATCCCGGCGTGGTACGGTCCGGACGGCCATGTCTTCGTGGAAAAAACCGAGCGAGAGGCGCTCGGTGCCGCGGTCGAATATTATCTGGCGCTCGAAGGTCCCTGGAAGGGCTGGGTCGAGGACAAGCTTGAAAACTTCAAGCCGGGCGAAATCCTCACCCGCGACGAGGACGTGCTCGACACCTGGTTCTCCTCGGCGCTGTGGCCGTTCTCGACGCTCGGCTGGCCGGAGAACACGCCGGAATTGAAGACCTATTACCAGACCGACGTGCTGGTCACCGGCTTCGACATCATCTTCTTCTGGGTCGCCCGCATGATGATGATGGGCCTGCATTTCATGGAGGAGGAGCCGTTCCACACGGTCTATGTCCACGCGCTGGTGCGCGACAAGACCGGCGCAAAGATGTCGAAGTCGAAAGGCAACGTCATCGATCCGCTCGACTTGATCAGCGAATACGGAGCCGACGCGCTGCGTTTCACTCTGACCATCATGGCCGCGCAGGGCAGGGACGTTAAGCTCGATCCGGCCCGCATCGCCGGCTACCGCAATTTCGGCACGAAACTCTGGAACGCCACCCGTTTCGCCGAGATGAACGGCGTGGCGCGCAACGACGAGTTCTGGCTCCACGACGCCAAGCTCACGGTGAACCGCTGGATCCTGACCGAATTGTCGCGCGCCGCCGGCGCCATCACCGAAGGCATCACCACCTACCGCTTCAACGAGGCCGCAGGCGCTGCCTACCGTTTCGTCTGGAACCTGTTCTGCGACTGGTATCTGGAACTGCTGAAGCCGATCTTCGCCGGGACCGACGAGGCGGCGAAGGCGGAAAGCCAGGCGGTGGCGGCTTTCGTGCTGGACGAGATCTACAAGCTGCTGCATCCGATGATGCCGTTCATGACCGAGGAACTGTGGGCACATACGGCGGGCGAGGGCAAGGAGCGATCGACCCTGCTCTGCCACGCGCGCTGGCCGCAGCCGGATTTCGATGACGCGGACGCGGCGGCCGAAATCAACTGGCTGGTCGACCTCGTCTCGGGCATCCGTTCCGTGCGCTCCGAGATGAATGTTCCTGCCGGCGCGATCGCGCCGCTTGTCGTGGTCGGGGCGGACGCGACCACGATCGACCGGCTCGACCGGCAGGATGGGGCGATCAGGCGTCTCGCCAGGGTCGACGCCATCACCCGCGCGGACGCTCCGCCGCCGGCCTCGGCGCAGATCGTACTCGGCGAAGCGACGATCTGCCTGCCGCTCGGCGGGCTCATCGACCTGGCGGTCGAAGCCGCCCGGCTGCAGAAGGAGCTTGCAAAGGTCACGGAAGAGATCGCGCGCATCCACAAGAAGCTCTCCAACGAGCGCTTCGTCGCCAATGCCGCGCCGGAGATCGTTGAGGCCGAGCGCGAGAAGCTTGCGGAATATCAGGCGACCCAGGAGCGTCTGGTCATCGCCCTCTCGCGGGTGCGCGACATCAAGGCTTGATGTGAGTCGCGGGACGGCGTTTTTCCGTCCCGCTTCCTTCGAAAGCGCCCGCAGGAGGTGTTCCCCAGCGGTAGTTCAAACGCCCGGGGCGATTTTCCGCCGTATTGTTGCCGCAAAGTGACAAGTCGGCCCAATTCGCGGAAACGGCGTGTCGTTTTGGGCGTTTCCTCCCTTTTCGTTATCGTTTTTTACCAAAACCCTGCGAAACTTTGCCGCGTCGACGTGTTCCGAAGGGGAGGTCGAGGGAACCCGTCGGTACGGCAGGGACGGCCGCTCAAATTGCGAGTTGCACGCCCGTCGTGATTTCGATCAACGTTGCGTGAAGTGCTGGGGAGAGGACTTTCATGAGCCGAACGCTGCTGTCGTCTTTGATCGGAGCGAGCTGCCTTTCGACGGCGTTCATGGGCTCCGCGATTGCGGGTGGATTGGAACGCGGCGGCTATAATATCGACCTGCTGTTCGACCCGTCGCGCTTCGCTGCCGAAGCGACCGAAACCTACGTTATGCCGGACCGCAAGCTGAAGAATGCGGTCGACACCGACCCGACCACGGCGCTTGTGCCTCCCGGAAGCCCGGGCTTCGGACGGGGCGGCGGCAATTTGAACGGCCGCTCGACCACAGCCGACGACACCGAACCTTACTGGGTTCCGCGAGTCGGCCTTAAGGCCGGGATGGCCGGTTTCGACTGCATGATCGACTATTCCCAACCCTGGGGTGTTCACAGCAATCCCGGCATCAACTGGGCCGGCGCCAACAGCAACATCGAGACCAAGATCGATAGCGACAATTATGCCGGCACGTGCTCCTACAAGTTCGATGTCGGCAAGGGCGGCCAGTTGCGCCTGATTGGCGGCGTCTTCTACCAGGAAGTCGAGGGCTTCAAGACGAGACTGGTCCAGGATTTCAGCCCCGCGCCTTTCCCGATCAATCAGTTGAGCGGCATTGGGCGTATCGACCTGGAAGGTGACGGGGTTGGCTGGCGCATCGGCGCGGCATACGAAATCCCGGAAATCGCGTTTCGCGCCAGCCTGGTCTACAACAGCGAGGTCGACCTCGGCGATGTGACGGGCACGGTCGACCTAACGCAGGCAGGACGCACGGCCATCCCGGTGTTCGGAACGGCGAGCATGCCGGCATCGGTTGAGTTCAAGGTTCAGTCGGGCATAGCACCTGACTGGCTGGCTTTCGGCTCCGTGAAATGGGTCGACTGGAGTGTCCTGCAGGTCGTGAGCTTCTGTTCCACCGCGGTCAAGTCTCTCGGGTGCAGCTACCAGGGACCGGGTTTCGTCACGTCGCTCGACCTGCTCTATCGCGACGGCTGGACGGTGCAGGGCGGTGTCGGCCACAGGTTCAACGACCAATGGAGCGGCGCCTTGTCGCTGACCTGGGACCGGGGAACGACCACCGGTTTGAGCTCGCAGACGGACACTTGGACCGTCAGCGCCGGTGCGGCCTACACACCTACAAAGAATATCGAGGTCAGGCTTGGAGGAGCGCTTGGTATTCTCACCAGCGGTTCCGCAGGCGCCGTGGAGTCTGACGGCAACACCTTCGGCACCGATGTTTCCTACGATTTCGGCAACGATCTCGTCAGTGCGCTGTCCGGTAGCCTCAAGGTCAAGTTCTGACGGCCAGCGGTCTGATTGCAATCGCTTCGTGAGAAACGGCGCCGATCGGCGCCGTTGTCGTTTTTTCGGGCGAATCTGGAATCGTCCTTGAGCCGTGCGAATCTTGCCCCTCAAGCCTGTTGCGATTATCGGGTTTCGCCTAAGTAAGCGTCGAGCCCGCTGGTACTTGCATGCCTGTTGCATGAGTTCGATGGCTGCTGGCCGACACTGAAATTCTAATTTGATGGAAGCGGATATGAGCGAACTGCATGGCAATCTGATCGACGGCGAATGGGTGAAGGGCGACGCGATCCCCAACATCAATCCCTCCGACACTAACGACGTCGTCGGCGACTATGCGCGCGCCACCAAGGCGGATGCGCTTGCGGCGATCGCTGCCGCGAAGTCGGCCTTCCCGAAATGGTCGCGTTCCGGACCGCTCGAGCGCCACGCCGTGCTGCGCAAAGCTTCCGACGAGATCCTTGCCCGTAAGGACGAACTGGGCAGACTTCTGTCCCGCGAGGAAGGAAAGACTCTGGCCGAAGGCGTCGGCGAGACCATCCGCGCCGCGCAGATCTTCGACTTCTTCGCCGGCGAGGCACTGCGGCTGACGGGCGAGACCGTGCCGTCGGTGCGTCCCGGCGTCGGCGTCGAGATCACGCGAGAGGCGGTCGGGGTCGTGGGCATCATCACGCCCTGGAACTTTCCGATCGCTATCCCTGCATGGAAGCTCGCGCCGGCGCTCTGCTACGGCAACACCGTCGTGTTCAAGCCGGCCGACCTCGTTCCCGGCTGCTCTTGGGCGATCGTCGACATTCTGCACCGCGCCGGCCTGCCGAAGGGTGTGCTTAACCTGGTCATGGGCAAGGGCTCGGTCGTCGGCCAGGCGATTCTGGATAGCGCCGACGTCAACGCTGTCACCTTCACAGGTTCGGTCGGCACCGGCAAGCGCGTCGCCGCCGCTTCGATCGAGCACAACCGAAAATTCCAGCTGGAAATGGGCGGCAAGAACCCTCTCGTCGTGCTGGACGACGCCGATCTGGCGATCGCGGTCGACTGCGCGGTCAACGGCGCCTTCTTCTCGACAGGCCAGCGCTGCACCGCATCGTCGCGCCTCATCGTGCAGGACGGTATCCACGACAAGTTTGTCGCCGCGGTCACGGAGAAACTGAAAAACCTCGTCGTCGACGATGCGCTGAAGGCAGGCACCCAGATCGGCCCGGTGGTCGACCAGAACCAGCTGGACCAGGACGAGAAATACATCGCCATCGGCCGGGACGAGGGCGCGAAGCTCGCCTTCGGCGGTGAGCGTCTGAACCGCGAGAAGCCCGGCTTCTACCTGCAGCCGGCGCTGTTTACGGAAGCCACCAACGCCATGCGCATCAGCCAGGAAGAGATTTTTGGGCCGGTCGCTTCGGTGATCCGGGTCAAGGACTATGAGGAGGCTCTGCATGTCGCCAACGACACGCCGTTCGGCCTGTCCTCGGGCATCTGCACGACCAGCCTGAAATACGCCACGCATTACAAGCGCAACGCCGAGGCGGGCATGGTCATGGTCAACCTGCCGACGGCCGGGGTCGACTTCCACGTGCCGTTTGGCGGCCGCAAGGGCTCAAGCCACGGCTCGCGCGAGCAGGGCCGCTATGCCGCCGAGTTCTACACGACGGTCAAGACGGCCTATACGCTGGCCTGATAGGCAAACGCGGCGGGCTTCCCGCCCGCCGCCCCCGGTCGTATGCGCCGCCATCCGCTTGTCGGCGAACTATCCACAAAGCGCGCCAAGTGTCCTTGACTTGGCCTGCCGGCTCACCCTATATCGCGGCTCGCTTCGGCCTTCGGGCTTGCAGGCGGGCGATTAGCTCAGCGGGAGAGCACACCCTTCACACGGGTGGGGTCGCAGGTTCAATCCCTGCATCGCCCACCATTCTCCTCAGGCCTGTGCCGCCTGAAGCAGGTTTTCACACATCTCCACCGTCAACTCGTCGAAATGCGAGATGATCCGTGACGGTCCGAATTCACGCACATGCCGGTCGGTGTAGCCGAAATCGACGGCGACCACCGGAATGCCTGCCGCCTTCGCCGTATCGATATCGGTCTGCGAATCGCCGACCATGACCGCTTGGCCCGCATCGCCACCCGCCTTTGCGATCGTTTCGACGAGATGGCGAGGATCGGGCTTGCGGAAGGCGAAGGTGTCGGACCCGCAGATCGCCGAAAACTGCCCGGCAAGGCCGAGCCCTTCCAGCAGGCGCTTGGAAAAACCTTCCGTCTTGTTGGTGCAGACGGCGAGACGATAGCCTGCCACGGCAAGGCGCGTCAGCGCGGCCGGCACTCCCGGATAGGGTTGCGACTGGCCCGGAATGTTGCCGCCATAGTGATCGAGGAACAGGTTAAACAGCCGGTCGTGCTCGCCAGGCTCGAGCATGCGCTTCTGTGCCGCATAGGCACGCGCAATCATCACTCGCGCGCCATGGCCGACGAACTGGCGGATACCGTTGGCGTCCGCCATCGCCGCGCCACCGGCCAGCAGGCTGTGGTTCAGGCTGTCCAGCAGGTCGGGAGCGGTATCGACGAGGGTTCCGTCGAGATCGAAGACGACAATTGGACGATTCATGAGAAGGCTCGCATGGCTAAGGAAGGGATCGTGCCCGACGTACCGCGTGCGCCAGCATGGCGCAACCCGACAGGACCTGCTTGCCGGCCCAGGGTTTGCCCGGCGCGGCAAAGATGCTAAGCGCGACTTTCGAGGAGACGGCGGACGGCTCATGGATGCGCGGATACTGAAGATCGAGGCGGCGAGAGCTGCCCTTGCCCATGTCGAGGACGGCATGCGCCTCGGCATCGGCAGCGGGTCGACCGCCGAGGAATTCGTGCGGCTGCTTGCAAAGAGGGTCGGGGAGGGGCTGTCGATTGTCGGCGTGCCGACATCCGAGCGCACCGCAAACCTCTGCAACGAGACCGGCGTGCCGCTGACGACGCTGGACGAGACGCCCGAACTCGACCTCACCATCGACGGCGCCGACGAGTTCGATCCGAACCTGTTCCTGATCAAGGGCGGCGGTGGCGCATTGCTGCGCGAGAAGATCGTGGCCGCTGCTTCGAAGCGCATGATCGTCATCGCCGACGAAAGCAAGGCGGTCGACATGCTCGGGCGCTTCCCGCTTCCCGTCGAGGTCAACCGTTTCGGCCTGCGCGCGACGGAGATGGCGATCCGTCGTGTCGCCGATTCCCTCGGTCTAGCGGGGCCGATCACATTGCGGATGACGAAGGATGCGCCATTTGTTACAGACGGTGGGCATTTCATCCTCGACGCATCTTTTGGCCGCATTCCCGATCCAAGAGCGCTGTCAAATGGTCTTCATTCCGTGCCGGGTGTCGTCGAGCACGGGCTGTTTCTCGACCTGGCGCGCATGGCGGTGGTGGCCGGCGCAAGCGGCGTGAGGACGATCCTCGCGCAACAACAATAACAGGAGTTGCCTCTATCATGATCCGGCTGAATTCAGTCCGCCGTCTCGCTTTCGCAGCTTTCGCCTCGGCGGTCGTCTTCACGGCGATGCCGGCTTTTGCGCAGGACATTTCCGAAGACCATTTGAAGGCCGCGCGCGGGGCGCTCGCGGCGATCGGCGCGACCGAGGTGTATGACGGCATCCTGCCCGACGCCGCGGCGGCGCTGAAGCAATCGCTCATCCAGAAGAACCCGGATCTGCAGGAACTGATCGTCAAGACGGTCGACGAGACGACGATCTCGCTGGCGCCGCGCCGCGCCGACCTCGAGAAGGAGGCGGCCCTTATCTATGCCAAGAGCTTTTCCATTGATGAGTTGAATGCCATCACCACCTTCTATGGTTCCCCGGCCGGCAAAAAGCTGCTTTCGGATGGCCCGGTGCTGATACGCAGCATCGCCCAGGCTGCGGAAATCTGGCAGCGCGGCGTTGCACGCGATCTGGCGGATGGTGTCGGCAAGACCCTCGACACGACTGTGGCCGCAAACAAGCCTGCGCCTGCTGAAGCCCCGGCGCCGGCCGAGGGCGAACCGAAGGCAAACTGAAACCGATCCGGTTGGACGCGACTGCAGAACAAGCCCGGCCTCGCGCCGGGCTTTTCATTTTGGTGTGCACTGCATAAGTGAGACTTCTTTCCCGGAACGCGATGCGGAGACGGCCGATGCCCGAATACGACTACGACCTCTTCGTGATCGGCGGAGGGTCTGGCGGGGTCCGCGCGGCGCGGGTTGCGGCGGGGATGGGCAAGCGGGTTGCGATCGCTGAAGAATTCCGCTTTGGCGGCACATGCGTGATCCGCGGCTGCGTGCCGAAGAAGCTACTGGTCTACGCCTCGCAGTACTCCGAGCATTTCGAGGACGCCGCCGGTTATGGCTGGAGCGTCGGCGAGACACGCTTCGACTGGTCGGCCCTGATCGCCGGCAAGGACCGCGAGATCGCCCGGCTGGAGACGATCTACCGCTCCGGCGTCGAGAAGGCCGGCGGCACGGCATTCCACAGCCGCGCCGAACTGCTGGATCGCCACACGATCCGCCTGCTTGCCGAAAACCGGACGGTGACGGCTGAAACCATCCTGATCGCCACCGGTGGCAGGCCGAGCCCGCATGAGGCGCTGCCCGGCCACGAACTGACCATCACCTCCAACGAAGCGTTTCATCTCAACGAACTGCCCAAGGCGATCGTCATTGCCGGCGGCGGCTACATAGCGGTGGAATTCGCCAACATCTTCCACGGGCTCGGCGTCGACACCACTCTGATCTATCGCGGCGCGGAGATTCTATCGCGCTTCGACATGGACCTGAGGCGCGGCTTGCACGAGGCGATGGAACACAAGGGTATAAGGATCCTCTGCCACGACGTATTCGCCGGCATCGAGGAATGCGGCGACGGACAGCTCTTGGCGCGCACCGCCAAGGGACGCGAGATCGTTGCCGACCAGGTTATGCTGGCGTTGGGCCGAACGCCCAACACCGAAAACCTCGGATTGGAAAATGCCGGCGTGGCGCTCGGGCCGGTCGGCGACATCCTGGTCGACGATTTTTCGCGCACCAATGTCGAAAACATCTATGCGCTGGGCGACGTGACCAACCGGTTGCAGCTGACGCCGGTGGCCATCCACGAGGCGATGTGTTTCGTGGAGACGGTGTTCAAGGGCAACCCGACAAAACCCGACCTCGACGATGTCCCGACGGCGGTGTTCTCGCAACCGGAGATCGGCACGGTCGGCCTGTCGGAGGAAGCCGCGGCGAAGAAGCTTGGCGACCTCGATGTTTACCGAGCGGCGTTCCGGCCGATGCGCAACATCCTGCCTGGCCGCGATGAGCGGATGATCACGAAGCTTGTGGTCGAGGCGTCTACCGGGATTGTCGTCGGCGCACACATCCTCGGGCCTGATGCCGGCGAGATGGCACAGCTTCTCGGCATCGCCATCAAGGGAAAGCTGACCAAGGATGTGTTTGACCGCACCATGGCCGTGCACCCGACAGCCGCCGAGGAACTGGTCACCATGTACCAGCCCACCTATCGGATCAGGAGTGGCGAACGGATTGCTTGAAGATTGAGGCCGGCTGCTCAAGCAACGGCCAACTGATGATTCAACGCGGCCGGTGTCGGGGTAGGGCTTCGGCCTCAGGGTCGCTGCCGCCGTGGCAGCCTCTCTCTAACGGGCTTTCTTGAGGTCCGCAGGCTCGTCACCCCAACTTTCCCGAACCGGCAGGTCGAGCGGCCGGCCCGCAAGGAATGCCTCGATTGCGGGGATATGGGGCGAAGGGTCTAGCCCGGCCTGGGCCAGCCAGTCGTCGGAATAATAGCTATTGGCGTAGCGTTCGCCGGAATCGCAGATCAGCGTCACGATCGAGCCGACTTGACCGGCCGCGATCATCCGCGACGCGGCAAGACACATGCCCGCAAAGTTCGTGCCGGTCGAGCCGCCGACACGGCGACCGAGACGCTTGGACAGCACCCGCATTGCCGCCAGCGACACCGCGTCGGGAATGCGGACCATATGGTCGATGACGCCGGGCACAAAGGATGGCTCGACACGCGGCCTGCCGATGCCTTCGATGCGCGAAGGCTGCTCGCAACGACGAGCCGGATCCTTGGTCGCGTAGCCGTCGAAGAATGCCGAGCGTTCGGCGTCGGCGACCGACAGCCTGGTACGGTGGCGCTTGTAGCGGATATAGCGGCCGATCGTCGCCGTGGTGCCGCCGGTGCCGGGGCTCATGACGATCCAGGCCGGGATCGGATGCCGTTCGTCGCGCATCTGGCCGAAGATCGATTCGGCGATGTTGTTGTTGCCGCGCCAGTCGGTGGCGCGCTCGGCAAAGGTGAACTGGTCCATGAAATGACCGCCGAGCCTTGCCGCGAGTTCGGCCGACTCGGCATAGATGCGGCGGCCGTCGTCGATGAAATGGCAGGCGCCGCCGTAATGCTCGATTGCAGCGATCTTTTCGGGCGAGGTCGTGCGCGGCATCACCGCGTAGAAGGGCACGCCGATCATGCGGGCGAAATAGGCTTCCGACACGGCGGTCGACCCCGACGAAGCCTCGATCACCGGTGCGCCCTCGCGAATATGGCCGTTGCACAGGGCATAAAGGAACAAGGAACGCGCCAGGCGGTGCTTCAGGCTGCCGGTCGGATGTGTCGACTCGTCCTTCAGATAAAGGTCGATGCCGGAAAGGGCACGGACATCGAGCTTCCACAGATGGGTGTCGGCCGAACGTCGCTGGTCGGCCTCGATCCGGGCGACGGCCTCGTCGGCCCAGCCGCGCGACACGGGTTTTCCCCGATCGTTCATACCCTCCTCCAGATGAAGCCTGTCAGATCACTTCCTCGAACGTAACGATGGAGACTTCGCCCTCGAGCGCGCCCTGATAGGCGGAGGCGTGAGGCTCTTCGTCCGGCGGACCTTCCAGCTCGCCGATCTGGTCGAGTTCCACCTCGGCGTAACCCTCCTTCGCCAGCGCATCCAAAGTCGTGCGCACCGCGGAATCATCGTCCGGCGCGACGAGGAAGATATGAACACCCTCCGATTCGCCGCCTTTTTCGCGGAACACGCGGCCGGTGATGATGGTGACGGGTTTAGGGTCGTTGTCGTTCATGGTGTGATTCCTCGCATGTTACATGGCGGCTGTCTCGCGCCATTCGATCTCGCACCGGCAGATAGGGGAGCTGAGTTTTTGATTCCATATAAGCTGCGAATCGCCGGCGCCATCTGCCGGGCGCGCCGCAGGCACGATTGACGCAGCTTGCGACGCGGCACTTCCCGAAACTCGGTTTGGGTCGTGATATATTGTTGTGCGTCGACGGGTGGCGGCGATAAAAGATTGCCGCCACCAGGCGCAAGCCTGCCATGCAGGCGCAATCATAGAGATTTCCGCCGCCCGGGGTTGACGAACAGGGACTCACCGAGTAGAAGCCGCCTCGTCTGAACCGATGTGAGGTCTGATGTTTCGGGGCGCCTCGCCCTGAAGTTCACCTCAAACAAGGTTCGTTCTACGAGCGAAAACACATTTCCGGCATGCATGAAGCGCTTTGCGCCTCCTCTGCTTTTTGTTCGGGCAAAACCGCAGGATGCGGTTTCTTGCCCGAATTTGCGTATGGAGATGACGTTCGAAACCGCCCTGGACGGGCCCTGGATACGGACTAAGAAAGACAAGAGGATTTAATGCCTACCGTCAACCAGCTGATCCGCAAGCCGCGCCAAGCGCCGGCGACGCGCAATAAGGTTCCGGCCATGCAGCAGAACCCGCAGAAGCGGGGCGTCTGCACGCGCGTCTACACGACGACGCCGAAGAAGCCGAACTCGGCGCTGCGCAAGGTCGCGAAGATCCGCCTGACCAACGGCTTCGAGGTGATCGGCTACATCCCGGGCGAGGGCCATAACCTTCAGGAGCACTCGGTGGTGATGATCCGCGGTGGCCGCGTGAAGGATCTGCCGGGCGTGCGCTACCACATCATCCGCGGCGTGCTCGACACCCAGGGCGTCAAGAACCGCAAGCAGCGCCGTTCGAAGTACGGCGCCAAGCGTCCGAAGTAAGGGCTTTTCCCCCCGGCTCCGGCGCTTTCTTTTTAGAGCGCCAGGCCGTCGAGAGTGAGAGATAGAGCAGATGTCCCGTCGTCACAGTGCAGACAAGCGCGAAATCAACCCGGATCCCAAGTTCGGCGATCTGGTCGTCACCAAGTTCATGAATGCCATCATGTATGACGGCAAGAAGTCGGTCGCCGAGACGATCGTCTACAGCGCTTTCGAGCAGGTTCGCTCCAAGGCCAAGCAGGAGCCGGTGGTGGTCTTCAAGCAGGCGCTCGACAATGTCGCGCCGCATGTCGAGGTCCGTTCCCGCCGCGTCGGCGGTGCCACGTACCAGGTGCCAGTCGACGTCCGCCCGGAGCGCCGCCAGGCGCTCGCCATCCGCTGGCTGATCACGGCTGCCCGCAACCGCAACGAGACCACCATGGTCGATCGCCTGTCCGGCGAACTCATGGATGCCGCCAACAATCGGGGCACGGCGGTCAAGAAGCGTGAAGACACCCACAAGATGGCCGAAGCCAACCGCGCCTTCGCGCATTACCGCTGGTAACGGCGCGGACAGGACATAAAGAGGCACTCCCATGGCTCGCGAATATAAGATCGAAGACTACCGCAATTTTGGTATCATGGCGCATATCGACGCCGGCAAGACCACGACCACGGAGCGCGTGCTCTATTACACGGGCAAGTCGCACAAGATCGGTGAAGTCCATGACGGTGCTGCCACCATGGACTGGATGGAGCAGGAGCAGGAGCGAGGCATCACCATCACGTCGGCTGCCACGACGACCTTCTGGAAGGGTCGCGACGGCAAGCTGCGCCGCTTCAACATCATCGACACTCCCGGCCACGTCGACTTCACCATTGAGGTGGAGCGTTCGCTGCGCGTTCTCGACGGCGCCATCGCGCTGCTCGACGCCAACGCCGGTGTCGAGCCGCAGACTGAGACCGTCTGGCGCCAGGCCGACAAGTATCACGTGCCGCGGCTGATCTTCTGCAACAAGATGGACAAGATCGGCGCGGATTTCTATCGCTCGGCCGAGATGATCAAGACGCGCCTCGGTGCGCAGGCTGTGGTCATGCAGTTGCCGATCGGCGCCGAGACCGAGTTCAAGGGCGTCATTGATCTCGTCGAGATGAAGGCGCTTGTCTGGCGCAATGAAGAGCTGGGCGCACAGTGGGATATCGTCGAGATTCCTGCCGACCTGCAGGATCGCGCCGTCGAATACCGTGAGAAGATGATCGAGGCCGCCGTCGACATGGACGAGACGGCGATGGAGAACTACCTCGAAGGCAACATGCCGTCGAACGACGAGATCCGGGCGCTGATCCGCAAGGGCACGATCGCGGTGAAATTCTTCCCGATGTTCTGCGGCTCGGCCTTCAAGAACAAGGGCGTTCAGCCTTTGCTCGATGCCGTCGTCGAATATCTGCCGTCGCCGCTGGATGTTCCGGCGATCAAGGGCATCGACGCCAAGACCGAGGCTGACATCGAGCGTCATGCCGATGACAGCGAGCCGCTGTCGATGCTGGCGTTCAAGATCATGAACGACCCCTTCGTCGGTTCGCTGACCTTTGCCCGCATCTATTCGGGCAAGCTGTCCAAGGGCACCGCCGTCGACAACACGGTGAAGGGCAAGAAGGAACGCATCGGCCGCATGCTGCAGATGCATGCGAATTCGCGTGCCGATATCGAAGAGGCTTTTGCCGGCGACATCGTCGCTCTGGCTGGGCTGAAGGATACGACGACCGGCGATACCCTGTGCGATCCCGCGCATCCGGTCATCCTCGAGCGCATGGAATTCCCCGATCCGGTCATCCAGATCGCGATCGAGCCGAAGACCAAGAACGACCAGGAAAAGATGGGCCTCGCATTGCATCGCCTGGCTGCCGAGGATCCGTCCTTCCGCGTGAAGACCGACGAGGAGTCCGGCCAGACCATCATCTCCGGCATGGGCGAGTTGCATCTCGACATCATCGTCGACCGCATGCGCCGCGAGTTCAAGGTCGAGGCGAATGTCGGTGCGCCGCAGGTGGCCTATCGCGAGACGATCACCCGGAAGCACGAGCAGGATTACACCCACAAGAAGCAGACCGGCGGCACTGGCCAGTTCGCCCGCGTCAAGATCATCTTCGAGCCGGATCCGGAAAGCACCGAGTTCCAGTTCGAGTCCAAGATCGTCGGCGGCGCGGTTCCGAAGGAATACATCCCGGGCGTCGAGAAGGGCATCAACAGCGTCATGACGGCTGGTCCGTTCGCTGGCTTCCCGATGATCGGTGTCAAGGCGACGCTGATCGACGGCGCGTTCCACGATGTGGACTCCAGCGTGCTGGCCTTCGAAATCGCCGGACGCGCCTGCTTCCGCGAGGCCGCACCCAAGCTCGGCGTGCAGTTGCTGGAGCCGATCATGAAGGTCGAGGTGGTGACGCCCGAGGATTATGTCGGCAACGTCATCGGCGATCTGAACGGCCGTCGCGGTCAGATCCAGGGCCAGGAAAGCCGCGGCGTCGCCGTGGTTGTCAACGCCATGGTGCCGCTCGCCAACATGTTCAAATACGTCGACAACCTGCGCTCGATGTCGCAGGGCCGTGCCGCCTACACGATGCAGTTCGACCACTACGAGCCGGTGCCGACTGCGGTCGCGCAGGAAGTCCAGAAGAAATACGCATAAGCCCAAGGGCATCTGCGCGAAACTTGATCCATTGCCTTAACGGGCGAAGCAAGACGGAGACCTCACATGGCCAAGAGCAAATTTGAGCGGAACAAGCCGCATGTGAACATTGGTACGATCGGCCATGTCGACCATGGCAAGACGTCGTTGACGGCTGCGATCACCAAGTATTTCGGCGAATACAAGCGCTACGACCAGATCGACGCGGCTCCCGAAGAGAAGGCGCGCGGCATCACCATCTCGACGGCCCACGTCGAATACGAGACGCCGGCCCGCCACTACGCGCATGTCGACTGCCCCGGCCACGCCGACTATGTGAAGAACATGATCACCGGTGCGGCGCAGATGGACGGCGCGATCCTGGTGGTTTCGGCCGCCGACGGCCCGATGCCGCAGACCCGCGAGCACATTCTTCTCGCCCGCCAGGTCGGCGTTCCTTCGATCGTCGTGTTCCTGAACAAGGTCGACCAGGTCGACGACGCCGAGCTGCTGGAACTGGTCGAGCTCGAGGTTCGCGAACTGCTGTCGAAGAACGAGTTCCCCGGCGACGACATTCCGATCGTTCCCGGCTCGGCTCTGGCTGCCCTTGAGGACAGCAACAAAGAGATCGGCGAGGACGCGATCCGCAAGCTGATGGCCGAGGTCGACCGCTACATCCCGACGCCCGAGCGTCCGATCGACCAGCCGTTCCTGATGCCGATCGAGGACGTGTTCTCGATCTCGGGCCGCGGCACGGTTGTGACCGGCCGCGTCGAGCGCGGCATCGTCAAGGTCGGCGAGGAGCTTGAGATCGTCGGCATCCGCCCGACGGCCAAGACCACCTGCACCGGCGTCGAGATGTTCCGCAAGCTTCTGGACCAGGGCCAGGCGGGCGACAACATCGGCGCGCTGCTGCGCGGCGTGGATCGTGAAGGTGTCGAGCGCGGCCAGGTCCTGGCCAAGCCGGGCACGGTGAAGCCGCACAAGAAGTTCGTGGCCGAGGCCTACATCCTGACCAAGGAAGAGGGCGGCCGCCACACGCCGTTCTTCACCAACTACCGTCCGCAGTTCTACTTCCGCACGACGGACGTGACCGGCATCGTGACGCTCGCCGAGGGCACCGAGATGGTGATGCCGGGCGACAATGTGACGGTCGACGTCGAGCTGATCGTGCCGATCGCCATGGAGGAGAAGCTGCGCTTCGCCATCCGCGAAGGCGGCCGCACCGTCGGCGCCGGCGTCGTCGTCAGCATCAAAGAATAAGAAGCAACCGATCTGTCGCGGGCGGGAATTCGCCCGCGCCGCGCCAGAACAAGGAATTCGACGAGATGAACGGTCAAAATATCCGTATCCGCCTCAAAGCGTTCGACCATCGTGTGCTCGATGCTTCCACACGCGAGATCGTGTCCACCGCCAAGCGCACCGGCGCCAATGTGAGGGGCCCGATTCCGCTGCCGACGCGGATCGAGAAGTTCACGGTGAATCGCTCGCCGCACATCGACAAGAAGAGCCGCGAGCAGTTTGAGATGCGCACCCACAAGCGGCTGCTCGACATTGTCGATCCCACGCCGCAGACGGTCGATGCTTTGATGAAGCTCGATCTCGCGGCCGGTGTGGACGTCGAAATCAAGCTCTAAACGGCGGGATCACGAGCCGGACGGACCTTGATCCGAAAGGCTCCTCTGAAGGAACAAGAGGCAGGAAGGGGTTATGCCCCGACCGGTAACTCTGAAGGAAGATGAACCGATGCGTTCAGGTGTTATTGCACAGAAGTTGGGAATGACGCGCGTCTACAACGACGCTGGCGAGCATGTCCCCGTTACCGTTCTGCTCATGGAGAGCTGCCAGGTCGTGGCCCAGCGCACGAAAGAGAAGAATGGCTACACCGCCGTTCAGCTCGGTGTTGGCCTGGCCAAGGTCAAGAACACCTCGAAGGCGATGCGCGGCCACTTCGCCGGCGCGTCCGTCGAGCCGAAGACGAAGCTCGCCGAATTCCGAGTGTCCGACGACAATCTGCTCGACGTCGGCGCCGAGATCACTGTCGACCACTTCGTCGCCGGCCAGAAGGTCGACGTGACCGGCACTTCGACCGGCAAGGGTTTCCAGGGCGTCATGAAGCGCCACAATTTCGGCGGCGGCCGCGCCAGCCATGGCGCCTCGGTCACCCATCGCTCGCACGGTTCGACCGGTCAGCGCCAGGACCCCGGCAAGGTGTTCAAAGGCAAGAAGATGGCCGGCCACATGGGCAACACCCGCATCACCACGCAGAACGTCGAGGTCGTCTCGACCGATGCGGATCGCGGCCTGATCCTGATCCGCGGCGCGGTTCCGGGTACCAAGGGCGCCTGGATCCTGGTGCGCGACGCCGTCAAGGTGGCGCTGCCGGACAACGCGCCGAAGCCGGCCGGCCTGCGCGCCGTGGCCAAGACCGAAGCTGCGGCCACTGAGGGTGCGGAATAATGGATATCAAGATTTCAACGCTCGGCGGCGAAGACGCCGGCAAGGTCGAGCTTTCGGACGCGATCTTCGGGCTCGACCCGCGCGAGGACATCCTGCAGCGCGTCGTGCGCTGGCAGCTTGCCAAGAAGCAGCAGGGCACGCATCAGGCGAAGGGGCGCGCGGACATCGCCCGCACCGGTGCCAAGATGTACAAGCAGAAGGGCACGGGCCGCGCCCGTCACCATTCGGCACGTGCCCCGCAGTTCCGTGGCGGCGGCAAGGCTCATGGGCCGGTCGCCCGCAGCCACGAGCATGCGCTGCCCAAGAAGGTACGCGCGCTCGGCCTGAAGCACGCGCTTTCGGCGAAGGCCAAGGCTTCCAGCATCATCGTCGTCGATGATCTGAAGCTGACCGAGGGTAAGACCAAGGCGCTGGTGGCGAATTTCGCGGCACTTGGCCTGTCCAACGCGCTGGTGATCGGTGGCGCCGAGCTCGACGCCAACTTCAAGCTTGCCGCTTCCAACATTCCGAACATCGACGTGCTGCCGATCCAGGGCATCAACGTCTACGACATTCTTCGCCGCGGCACGCTGGTCCTTTCCAAGGCCGCCGTCGAGGCCCTCGAGGAGCGCTTTAAATGACGGATCTTCGCCACTACGACGTGATCGTCAGCCCGGCGATCACCGAAAAGACGACGACGGCGTCGGAACGCAATCAGGTCGTCTTCAACGTTGCCAAGAAGGCGACGAAGCCCGAGATCAAGGCCGCCGTCGAGGCGCTGTTCAGCGTCAAGGTGATGGCCGTGAACACCTTGGTCCGCAAGGGCAAGGTGAAGCGCTTCCGCGGGACAGTTGGCCGGCAGAGCGATGTCAAGAAGGCGGTGATCACTTTGGCCGATGGCCAGTCGATCGACGTCGCGACGGGTCTCTGAGAGGCGCGAGGACAGTAAGATGGCATTGAAGACATACAATCCCGTTACGCCGAGCCTGCGCCAGCTGGTCATCGTCGACCGCTCGGCGCTCTACAAGGGCAAGCCCGTCAAGGGCCTGACCGAGGGCCTGAGGAAGTCGGGTGGCCGCAACAATGCGGGCCGCATCACCGCGCGCTTCATCGGCGGCGGCCACAAGCGTGCCTACCGCCTGATCGATTTCAAGCGCCGCAAGTTCGACATGTCGGCGACGGTCGAGCGGATTGAATACGATCCGAACCGCACCGCCTTCATCGCGCTGATCAAGTACGAGGATGGCGAGCTGAACTACATCCTGGCGCCGCAGCGTCTTGCGGTCGGCGACAAGGTGGTTTCTGGCGAGGCGGCGGACGTGAAGCCGGGCAACGCGATGCCGCTGGCCGCGATGCCGGTCGGTACGATCGTTCACAATGTCGAACTGAAGCCCGGCAAGGGCGGCCAGGTCGCTCGTTCCGCCGGCGCCTACGCACAGTTGGTTGGCCGCGACCAGGGCATGGCCATCCTTCGCTTGAACTCGGGCGAGCAGCGTATCGTGTCGGGCCAGTGCTTCGCGACGGTCGGTGCCGTCTCGAACCCGGACCACGGCAACATCAACGATGGCAAGGCCGGCCGCACAGTCTGGCGCGGCAAGCGTCCGCACAACCGCGGCGTCGTGATGAACCCCGTCGATCACCCGCACGGCGGCGGCGAAGGCCGTACGTCTGGCGGTCGCCATCCGGTCAGCCCGTGGGGCAAGCCCACTAAGGGCAAGAAGACCCGGTCCAACAAGGCGACCGACAAGTTCATCGTGCGTTCGCGCCATCAGCGCAAGAGCTAAGAAGAGGTAACGCGAAGTGACCCGTTCAATCTGGAAAGGTCCGTTCGTCGACGGCTATATTCTCAAGAAGGCCGAGAAGGTGCGTGACGGCGGCCGCAGCGAAGTGATCAAGATGTGGAGCCGTCGCTCCACCATCCTGCCGCAGTTCGTGGGTCTTACCTTCGGCGTGTACAACGGCCAGAAGCATGTCCCGGTCTCGGTGAACGAGGACATGGTCGGCCACAAGTTCGGCGAGTTCTCACCGACCCGGACCTATTACGGTCACGGCGCGGACAAGAAGGCGAAGAGGAAGTAACATGGGCAAGGCCAAAGCTCCGCGCAGGCTTGCTGACAACGAGGCGCGTGCGGTCCTCCGCACCATCCGTATCAGCCCGCAGAAGCTGAACCTGGTTGCCGCGCTCATCCGCGGCAAGAAGGTGCAGACCGCGCTTTCGGATCTCGAGTTTTCGCGCAAGCGCATCGCCGGCACCGTCAAGAAGACGCTGGAATCGGCGATCGCCAATGCCGAGAACAATCATGACCTCGATGTCGACGCGCTTGTCGTCGCCGAGGCCTATGTCGGCAAGTCGATTGTCATGAAGCGTTTCCACGCACGCGGTCGCGGTCGCGCCAGCCGGGTCGAGAAGCCGTTTTCGCACCTGACCATCGTCGTGCGCGAAGTGGAAGAGAAGGAAGCCGCCTGATGGGTCAGAAAATCAATCCGATCGGCCTTCGCCTCGGCATCAACCGTACTTGGGATTCGCGCTGGTACGCGAACACCGGCGAGTACGGCAAGCTGCTGCACGAGGACATCAAGATCCGTGAGTACCTGATGAAGGAACTCAAGCAGGCCGCGGTGTCCAAGGTGGTCATCGAGCGCCCGCACAAGAAGTGCCGCGTGACGATCCACGCCGCGCGTCCGGGTCTGATCATCGGCAAGAAGGGCGCCGACATCGAGAAGCTTCGCAAGAAGCTGATGGAGATGACGAAGTCCGAGACGCATTTGAACATCGTCGAGGTGCGCAAGCCGGAGACCGACGCGACGCTGGTCGCCCAGTCGATCGCCCAGCAGCTCGAGCGCCGCATTGCCTTCCGCCGCGCCATGAAGCGCGCCGTGCAGTCGGCCATGCGCCTTGGCGCCGAGGGCATCCGCATCAATTGTTCGGGCCGTCTCGGCGGCGCCGAGATCGCGCGAATGGAATGGTATCGTGAAGGCCGCGTGCCTCTGCATACGCTGCGCGCCGATGTCGACTACGGCACGGCCGAGGCGCAGACGGCCTACGGCACCTGCGGTGTCAAGGTTTGGGTGTTCAAGGGCGAGATCCTCGAACACGATCCGATGGCATCCGAGCGCCGCGCCAGCGAAGGCGATCATGGTCATTCGGGCGAACGCAGCGACCGTGGCGAGCGTAGCCGCCGCCGCGAGAACGCCTGAGATATAGGAATCTGGAGTAAGAACGATGCTGCAGCCAAAGCGCACAAAGTTCCGCAAGCAGTTCAAGGGCCGCATCCACGGCGCCGCCAAGGGCGGCACCAACCTGGATTTTGGTGGCTTCGGGCTGAAGGCGCTGGAGCCGAACCGCGTCACCGCGCGTGAGATCGAGGCGGCCCGCCGCGCGATCACCCGCGAAATGAAGCGCGCCGGTCGCGTCTGGATCCGGGTGTTCCCGGATCTGCCGGTCACCTCGAAGCCGACCGAGGTGCGCATGGGCAAGGGCAAGGGCGCGGTCGACTACTGGGCGGCGCGCGTCAAGCCGGGCCGCATCATGTTCGAGATCGACGGCGTCAATGAGGAGACCGCGCGTGCCGCGCTGGCCCTCGGCGCGGCCAAGCTCTCGGTGAAAACGCGCTTCGTGCAGCGCATCGCGGAATAGGAAAGGGGTCCGACATGAAGATATCCGACGTCAGGGCGAAGACCCCCGACCAGCTCGACGATGACTTGGCCTCGCTGAAGAAGGAGCAGTTCAACCTGCGCTTTCAGAAGGCGACGGGCCAGCTCGAAAAGACCGCTCGCGTGAGAGAGGTCCGCCGTGACATCGCCCGTATCAAGACGGTCGCCGCTGAAAAAGCGGCCAAGAAGGCTTAAGGACGAACAAAATGCCGAAGCGCATCCTGCAGGGCGTCGTCGTCAGCGACAAGAACGAGAAGACCGTGGTGGTCAAGGTCGAGCGCCGCTTCACCCATCCGGTGATGAAGAAGACCGTGCGTATGTCGAAGAAGTACAAGGCGCATGACGAGAACAACACCCACAAGGTCGGCGACACCGTCTTCATCCAGGAGTCGAAGCCGATCTCGAAGGACAAGCGCTGGGTCGTGGTGACCGAGGCGCAGGCCTCGCAATAACAACGAATTTTGGACAAGCCGGGGAGGGCCATTTGCCCATCTCCAAGAATGAAGAAGGCGGCCAGTCATGATTCAGATGCAAACAAACCTCGACGTCGCGGATAATTCCGGCGCGCGTCGTGTCATGTGCATCAAGGTGCTGGGCGGATCGAAGCGCAAGTATGCTTCGGTCGGCGACATCATCGTTGTGTCGATCAAGGAAGCGATTCCGCGCGGCAAGGTCAAGAAGGGAGACGTGATGAAGGCGGTCGTGGTTCGCACGGCCAAGGACATCCGTCGTCCGGACGGCAGCGTGATCCGTTTCGACAAGAACGCGGCGGTTCTCGTCGACAATAAGAAAGAGCCGATCGGTACGCGCATCTTCGGGCCGGTTCCACGCGAGCTTCGCGCCAAGAACCACATGAAGATCATCTCGCTCGCGCCTGAAGTTCTGTAAGGAGCCGGAAAATGCAGAAGATTCGCAAGGGCGACAAGGTCGTCGTGCTCGCCGGTAAGGACAAGGGCCGTTCCGGCGAAGTGCTTTCGGTTCAGCCGAAGGAAGACACGGCGATCGTGCGCGGCATCAACATCATCGTGCGCCACCAGCGTCAGTCGCAGGCGCAGGAAGGCGGGCTCGTCCGCAAGGAAGCCCCCATTCATTTGTCCAATATCGCATTGGCCGATCCCAAGGACGGCAAGCCCACCCGCGTCGGCTTCAAGATCGAAGGCGACAAGAAGGTGCGCGTCGCGAAGCGCTCGGGAGAAACGATCAATGGCTAAGGCAGCAATCCAGCCGCGCCTTAAGAAGGTCTACGAAGAGACCATCCGCAAGGCGATGCTCGAGCAGTTCAAATACGACAACGAGATGGAAGTTCCGCGTCTCGACAAGATCGTGCTTAACATGGGCGTCGGCGAGGCGACGAGCGATTCCAAGAAGCCTTCGATCGCCGCGGCCGATCTGGCGTTGATCGCCGGCCAGAAGCCGGTCGTGACCCATGCCCGCAAGTCCGTCGCGCAGTTCAAGGTGCGCGAGCACATGCCGATCGGCGCCAAGGTCACGCTGCGCAAGGAACGCATGTATGAGTTCCTCGACCGCCTCGTGAACATCGCGCTGCCGCGCGTCCGCGACTTCCGCGGCCTGAACCCGAAGAGCTTCGACGGGCGTGGCAACTACGCCATGGGCATCAAGGAGCACATCGTGTTCCCCGAGATCAACTACGACAAGGTCGACCAGATCTGGGGAATGGACATCATCGTTTGCACGACCGCCAAGACGGATGACGAAGCCAGGGCTTTGCTCAAGGCTTTTAACTTCCCGTTCCGGCAGTAACGGCAGCGAGCAAAGGAAAATCTGAAATGGCAAAGACCAGCTCAGTCGAGAAGAACAACCACCGCCGGGCGCTCGTCGCGCAGAAGGCCGCCAAGCGCAAGGCGCTGAAGACGGTCATCATGGACAAGGGCGCCTCGATCGAGGAGCGTTTCCGCGCACAGCTCAAGCTTGCAGCGATGCCGCGCAACTCGGCCAAGGTCCGCATCCGCAACCGCTGCGAGATCACCGGACGTCCGCGCGCCTATTATCGCAAGCTGAAGATGTCGCGCATCGCGCTACGTGAGTTGGGCTCGCTCGGTGCCGTGCCGGGCCTGGTCAAGTCGAGCTGGTAAGGAGGATATAATATGTCTTTGAATGATCCTCTCGGCGATATGCTGACCCGCATCCGTAACGCTTACGGACGCAAGAAGAACAAGGTCTCGACGCCCGCTTCGCGGCTGCGCAGCCGTGTCCTGGAAGTCTTGAAGGCTGAAGGCTACATCCGCGATTTCAGCCAGACCGACTTCGACAACGGCAAGTCGGAAATCGAGATTGAGCTGAAGTATTATGACGGCGCGCCGGTGATCCGCGAGATCGCCCGCGTCTCCAAGCCTGGCCGCCGCGTCTACGTGTCGGTGAAGTCGATCCCGTCGGTCGCCAACGGGCTGGGGATATCGATTCTCTCCACGCCGAAGGGCGTGATGGCGGATCACGAAGCGCGCGAGCAGAACGTCGGCGGAGAGATTCTCTGCCGGGTATTCTGATCGGGCCGGGCTGAAACAGAAAGAACGAGGACGAACAATGTCTCGTATTGGCAAGAAACCGGTCAAGGTGCCGGCTGGCGTGACCGCTTCGGTCGACGGGCAGACCGTGACGGCAAAAGGTCCGAAGGGCGAGCTGAAGTTCGTCGTCAACGACGATGTGCTGGTCAAGCTGGACAATGGCGAGATCGCCGTTCAACCGCGCGACCAGACCAAGACAGCCCGTTCCAAGTGGGGCATGTCGCGCACGCAGATCGTCAACATTCTCGAAGGCGTCACCAAGGGCTTCGAGAAGAAGCTCGAGATCAACGGCGTCGGCTATCGCGCTGCCATGCAAGGCAAGAACCTGCAGTTGGCGCTCGGCTTTAGCCACGACGTGGTCTATGAGACCCCGCAGGGAATCACCATTGCCGTGCCGAAGCCGACCGAAATCACGGTGTCGGGCATCGATAAGCAGGCGGTGGGCCAGACGGCTGCCGAGATTCGCGAATATCGCGGTCCCGAGCCCTACAAGGGCAAGGGCGTAAAATATGCCGGCGAGCGCATCGTGCGCAAGGAAGGCAAGAAGAAGTAATTCGCCTGTCGTTGATCGTCATTCGAATGGTGATCGACGAAAGACAATTGGACAACGCCACGGAGGGCGGTTGCGGGCAGGGCTCTCCTGACCGCCAGGTTTTCGGACCGGGCCGCCGCCGTCTTACAAGGCAAGGAAGAAAGACATGGCCTCCAAGGAAGCAACGCAGAAGCGCGCCGATCGTATTCGTCGCCAGATCAAGAAGGTGGCCGGTGGCCGTCCGCGCCTGTCGGTGCACCGCACGTCGAAGAACATCTACGTGCAGGTGATCGATGATGCGCAGGGCCGCACCCTGGCTGCTGCTTCGACCCTGGAAAAGGATCTGAAGGGCGAACTGAAGACCGGCGCCGACACTGCCGCCGCTGCCGCGGTGGGCAAGCTTATCGCCGAGCGCGCCGTCAAGGCTGGCGTCACGGAAGTCGTCTTCGACCGTGGGCCGTATATCTATCATGGCCGCGTCAAGGCGCTTGCCGATGCCGCCCGCGAAGGTGGCCTCAGCTTCTGATTTTTCGCCCCGGCGACCCAAAGAGGCGCCGGATCTCATCATCAACCGTGCTTCCGGAAAAGAACAAGGAACAGGATATGGCACAGGAACGTAGGGACGGTGGCCGCGATCGCGGTCGTGACCGTGAAGAGCGCGACAGCGAATTCGTCGACAAGCTCGTCCACATCAATCGCGTCGCGAAGGTCGTCAAGGGCGGCCGGCGCTTCGGTTTTGCGGCGCTCGTCGTCGTCGGCGATCAGAAGGGGCGCGTTGGCTTCGGTCATGGCAAGGCGCGCGAAGTGCCGGAGGCGATCCGCAAGGCGACAGAATCTGCCAAGCGCGACCTGATCTTCGTGCCGCTGCGCTCGGGCCGTACGCTGCATCATGATGTCGAAGGCCGCTGGGGTGCCGGCAAGGTTCTGCTGCGCGCTGCCAAGCCGGGCACCGGCATCATCGCCGGCGGCCCGATGCGCGCCGTCTTCGAGACGCTCGGTATGCACGACGTGGTGGCCAAGTCGATGGGTTCGTCGAACCCCTACAACATGGTCCGCGCCACGTTCGACGCGCTGAAGAGCCAGTTGCATCCGAAGGATGTGGCTGCCCAGCGCGGCATCAAGTATTCGACGCTTCAGGCTCGCCGCGGCAACGCGGTCGCGGCCGAAGAATAGTCGCCGGCGCAAGGAGTTCGATCATGGCAAAAGCCACCAAGACCGTTACGGTCGAGCAGATCGGCAGCCCGATCCGCCGCCCGAAGGAACAGCGCGCGACGCTTGTCGGCCTCGGCCTGAACAAGATGCACAAGCAGCGCACCCTCGAAGACACGCCGTCGGTGCGCGGCATGATTGCGGCCGTGCAGCATCTCGTTCGCGTCGTCGACGAGAAGTAACCGGCGGGCAGGAGAAAGACGATGAAACTCAACGATCTGCGAGACAACGAAGGCGCGACCCATTCGCGCAAGCGGCTCGGTCGCGGCATCGGCTCCGGCTCGGGCAAGACCGCGGGCCGTGGCGTCAAGGGCCAGAAGGCACGCTCCGGCGTTGCCATCAACGGGTTCGAGGGCGGCCAGATGCCGCTCTACCGGCGCCTGCCGAAGCGCGGCTTCAAGAACCCCTTCACCAAGCATTACAATGCCGTGTCGCTCGCCCGTATCCAGGTGGCGATCGACGCCGGCAAGCTTGACGCCAACGAGACGGTGACGGCGGAAGCCCTCATCAAGGCCGGCGTCATCCGCCGTCCGCTCGACGGCGTCCGTGTCGTCTCCGACGGCGAGCTCAAGGCCAAGCTGTCCTTCGACATCGCCGGCGCCTCCAAGGCGGCGGTGGAGAAGATCGAACAGGCCGGCGGCTCGGTAAAGGTCCCGGAGCCGGTCGAGCCGGTCCGGAAGATGGCCAAGAAGGTCAAGTGATCCTTCGTCGCAGGCGGCGTGACGACATTGTCCGCCGCTTGCAACTTCGAGGCCCGGCGCCTATCTCGTGGCTTCGTCGACTCGTGCCGCCGCTGCGGCCCTCCCAGCGTGACGAAGCGGAGAATACTTCATGGCATCGGCCGCCGAGCAACTTGCCTCCAATCTGAACTTCGCGGCCTTCGCCAAGGCCGAAGACCTGAAGAAGCGCATCTGGTTCACGCTGGGTGCGCTTTTGGTCTATCGCCTGGGCACTTACATCCCGCTTCCCGGCATCTCTCCCGAGGCTTTCGCGCAGGCGTTCTCGCAACAGAGCCGCGGCGTACTCGGCATCTTCAACATGTTTGCGGGCGGCGCCGTCGAGCGGATGGCGATCTTCGCCCTCGGCATCATGCCCTACATCTCCGCCTCCATCATCATGCAGCTCATGACGTCGGTCGTACCGTCGCTGGAAGCGCTGAAAAAGGAAGGCGAGCAGGGTCGCAAGATCATCAACCAGTACACGCGCTACGGCACCGTGCTGCTGGCGCTGGTCCAGGCCTACGGCATCTCGGTCGGCCTTGAGGGCGGCACCGGCATCGTTACCGATCCGGGCTGGTTCTTCCGAATCTCCACGGTCATCACACTGGTCGGCGGCACCATGTTCCTGATGTGGCTCGGCGAGCAGATCACCGCGCGCGGCATCGGCAACGGCATTTCGCTGATCATCTTCGCCGGCATCGTCGCTGGGCTGCCCAACGCAATCGGCGGTACGCTCGAACTCGGACGCACCGGCGCGCTGTCGACCGGCCTGATTCTCGCGATCATCGTGCTGGCGATCGTCGTCATCGCCGTCATCGTCTTCTTCGAGCGGGCCCAGCGCCGTCTGCTCATCCAGTATCCGAAGCGTCAGGTCGGCAATCGGATGTTCCAGGGCGATACGTCGCACCTGCCGCTCAAGCTCAACACCGCGGGCGTCATCCCGCCGATCTTCGCTTCGTCGCTGCTGCTGCTGCCGGCAACCGTCGCCGGGTTCTCCAACACCCAGAACCTGCCGGGTTGGGCCAGCACCGTGCTGGCGACGCTCGGCCACGGCCAGCCGCTCTATATGGCGCTCTACGCCGCGATGATCGTGTTCTTCGCCTTCTTCTACACGGCGATCGTGTTCAACCCGAAGGACACGGCCGACCAGCTGAAGAAGCATTCCGGCTTCATTCCAGGCTATCGCCCGGGCGAGCGGACGGCCGAATACATCGACTACGTGCTGACCCGAATCACCGTGATCGGGGCGATCTATCTCGTCCTCATCTGCCTCATGCCCGAGTTCCTGATTTCGGCCACTGGCGTGCCTTTCTACCTTGGTGGCACTTCGCTTTTGATTGTCGTCAGTGTAACCCTCGACACGGTCGCCCAGATCCAGGGCCACCTGATCGCCCACCAGTATGAGGGGCTCATCAAGAAGTCGAAGCTCCGCGGGGGGAAGAGGGGAAGATGAGGCTCATTCTGCTTGGCCCGCCTGGGGCGGGAAAGGGGACGCAAGCACAAAGACTGGTCGACAAATATGGCATCCCGCAGCTTTCCACCGGAGACATGCTGCGTGCTGCGGTGAAGGCCGGAACGCCTGTCGGGTTAAAGGCGAAGGCGGTTATGGAGGCCGGCGAATTGGTCTCCGACGCCATTGTCAACGCGATCGTAGCCGAACGCTTCGACCAGCCGGATTGCGCCAACGGCTTCATCCTTGACGGATATCCGCGCACATTGGCGCAGGCCGATGCGGTGCAGGCGATGCTCTCCGAGCGTCATGCTGAATTGGACGCGGTGATCGAACTGGTCGTTGACGACAAAATCCTTCTCCAGCGTATTGCCGAGCGGGCCGAAAAGGCAAAGGCTGCAGGTCAGCCGGTTCGCAAGGATGATGATCCGACCATAGCTCCCGAGCGGCTGCGGGAATACTACAAGAAGACGGCGCCTCTCACCGGCTACTACTATGCCAAGGGAATGCTCGAGTCCCTCGACGGCATGGCGGATGTGGACACTGTCACTGCCGCTATCGAAGGAATACTCGGTAAGGTCGTGAAAGCGGCCTGACCGCTATTGACTAATAGTCCTTTCTGGATTATGGCCCGCCGTCTCCCATCAAGGAACGACGTGTTCGGGTCCCTTCCGGACCCTTTTGTTGTTTGATTGGAACACCCGCAAGGGCCGGCCTCCACCGGACGCGGGTCAATCGAAGCGCCGGTTTGTCCGGCCTACATGGAGTGAGAAAAAATGGCTCGTATAGCCGGCGTCAACATACCGACCAACAAGCGCGTCGTCATCGCGCTTCAGTACATTCACGGCATTGGCAAGAAGTTCGCGCAGGAGATCGTCGACAAGGTCGGCATCCCGGCCGAGCGGCGCGTCAGCCAGTTGACCGATGCGGAAGTCTTGCAGATCCGCGAGGCCATCGACCGCGATTACCAGGTCGAAGGCGACCTGCGTCGCGAAGTGTCGATGAACATCAAGCGGCTGATGGATCTGGGCTGCTACCGCGGTCTGCGCCATCGCCGTTCGCTGCCGGTTCGCGGCCAGCGCACGCACACCAACGCCCGTACCCGCAAGGGCCCGGCGAAGGCGATTGCTGGGAAGAAGAAGTAATTGAGCGAGTAGCGAGATAGCGAATAGCGAATAGGGTTCCCTACTCGCTATTCGCTTCTCTGGTGTAGCCGCTGGCATTACGGCGGCGTTGAGATCGACTGAAAGGACTGACATGGCCAAGGAAGCCGGGCGCGTAAAGCGTCGCGAACGCAAGAACATCTCGTCGGGCGTCGCCCACGTGAATTCGACCTTCAACAACACGATGATCACCATCACCGACGCGCAGGGCAATGCGATTGCCTGGTCGTCGGCGGGCGCCCAGGGCTTCAAGGGGTCGCGCAAGTCGACGCCGTTCGCTGCCCAGATGGCTGCCGAGGACGTCGCCAAGAAGGCGCAGGAACATGGTATGCGCACCCTCGAGGTCGAGGTGTGTGGACCCGGCTCCGGCCGCGAGTCGGCGCTGCGCGCCCTGCAGGCCGGCGGCTTCACGATCACCTCGATCCGTGACGTCACGCCGATCCCGCACAATGGCTGCCGGCCGCGCAAGAAGCGTCGCGTCTAAGCAAGATCCAGAACTGCCGCGTGAGCGCTTCACTGTGAAGCGCTCCTCCACGGCTTCCACACGAGCCCGTCACGATTGGATGGTGCGGGCCAGCGGAAGGAAGAAAAATGATCCAGAAAAATTGGCAGGAACTGATCAAGCCGAACAAGATCGAGTTCTCGTCGAAGGGCAAGACCCTGACGAACCTCGTCGCGGAGCCGCTCGAGCGCGGTTTCGGCCTCACGCTCGGCAACGCGCTGCGCCGTGTGCTTTTGTCTTCGCTGCGCGGCGCCGCCGTCACGTCCGTACAGATCGACGGCGTTCTGCATGAGTTCTCGTCGATCTCGGGCGTCCGCGAGGACGTGACCGATATCGTGCTGAACATCAAGGAAATCGCCATCAAGATGGAAGGCGACGGCCCGAAGCGCATGGTTGTGCGCAAGCAGGGACCGGGCTCCGTGCTCGCAGGCGACATCCAGACCGTGGGCGACGTCGAAATCCTCAATCCCGACCATGTGATCTGCACGCTCGACGAGGGCGCCGAAATCCGCATGGAGTTCACCGTCGACACCGGCAAGGGTTATGTGCCCGCCGAGCGCAACCGCGCCGAGGACGCGCCGATCGGCCTCATCCCGGTCGACAGCCTGTATTCGCCGGTCAAGAAGGTCTCTTACAAGGTCGAGAACACCCGCGAGGGTCAGGTCCTCGACTACGACAAGCTGACCATGTCGATCGAGACCAACGGCTCGATCACCGGCGAGGACGCCGTCGCTTTCGCGGCGCGCATCCTGCAGGACCAGCTCGGCCTGTTCGTCAACTTCGACGAGCCGCAGAAGCCGCAGGCCGAAGAGCAGGTCACCGAGCTCGCCTTCAACCCGGCGCTGCTCAAGAAGGTCGACGAGCTCGAACTTTCGGTTCGTTCGGCCAACTGCCTGAAGAACGACAACATCGTCTATATCGGCGACCTGATCCAGAAGACGGAAGCCGAGATGCTGCGCACGCCGAATTTCGGCCGCAAGTCGCTCAACGAGATCAAGGAGGTTCTGGCCGCGATGGGTCTCCATCTCGGTATGGAGGTGGCCGACTGGCCGCCGGAGAACATCGAAGATCTCGCCAAGCGTTACGAAGACCAATATTGAGCATGAATTCCAAGGGCCGGCGGCGTGAGCCGCCCGGTCCGACGGTCATGCGGAAAACCATCAGAGGCCGTGGCCTCTTGAACAACTGAAGAAGGAAAAGAGCCATGCGTCACGGTTTCAAAGGCCGTCGCTTCGCCCGCAGCGTCAGCCACCGCAAGTCGATGTTGGCCAACCTCGCTGTCTCGCTGATCGAGCACGAGCAGATCGTAACCACCTTGCCGAAGGCTAAGGACCTGCGTCCGATCGTCGAGAAGCTGGTCACGCTCGGCAAGCGCGGCGACCTGCACGCCCGCCGCCAGGTGATCGCCCAGATCGGCAACGACAATGTCGTCAAGCGCCTGTTCGACACGATTGCCCCGCGCTACGCCACCCGCAACGGCGGCTATCTACGCATCATGAAGGCTGGCTTCCGCCACGGTGATAATGCCGCGATGGCCGTCATAGAGTTCGTCGACCGCGACACGTCAGCCAAGGGTGCCGCCGACCGCGCCCGCGTCGAGGCTGAAGCCGAGACCGCCGAAGCCGCGTAAGCCGGCCTCGTCAACCACCGATCGATTGGACCGGCGGGCCGAAAGGCTCGCCGGTCTTGCTTTGTCCGCAATCGGTCTCCGGCCATGATCGTTGCGCAGTTCCTGCACAGGCTTGGCAACATCGAACCCAGATCGCATCGCATCATGAGTTTCGGCGCGGGAGATGCGCTGCAACTCATGGGGACTTCATGCTGATCGGTCATCTGCCGCTTGGATACATCATCGGCTCGACGCTGCGGCGGCGATATGGAGAGGCGAGGGGCATCATTGCCGCGTCGCTTCTCGGCAGTACCGCGCCCGATATCGACATGCTCCGTTTCTATCTCGCCGATTTCGGCAGCTACAATCATCGCTACTATTTTACCCACTGGCCGTTTTTCTGGCTGGCAACGGCCGTCGTGACGTTGCCGGCGATCCATCGCCTGCGGCGCGCCTGGTTCCTGCCAGCGGTGGGCTTCTATCTTGGCGTGCTCTCGCATCTTGTCACGGATACCGTGCAGGGACCCGTCCGCTGGTTCGCCCCGTTCAGCGCTACGGCCTACGAAGTGGTGCGCATTCCGCCGCTCTATGGTCACTGGGTTCTGAGCGCCATCGGCCACTGGACCTTTCTGCTGGATATAGCGGTATGCGTCGCCGCGTTCCTGGTATTGCGAATGGACCTGAGCAGGCCGGTAACACATGGCAGCCGCCCAAGCCTCGCGCACGAGCAATGATGGGGTGCCGGGCTTGTGACTAAGCGAAGAGAGCTGAAGTCGCACAAGCGTCGCAATTGATTGGGACATGTTGCGCCCTCCCGGCGCCGTGTTTGGAACTGGGAGAGCTTGCCGCCTGCATCGGTTAGGGAGAACACGCGCATGCTGATATTGACGCGATTGGTGACGATGGTTCTGGTCGCAATGGTTTCGGCGGCTTCGCTTGCGCCGGCGGAAAGCGGGGACGATTCGATGCTCTATGAGGCAGCCTTCGACGGCGATATCGAACGGGTCCGGCGCCTGCTGGCGTCAGGCGCGCCGGTCGACATGCGCGATAGCCTGAAGCGCACCCCGCTGCTGCTGGCCACCCAGGCCGACCACGTGGAGGTCGCGAAGCTGCTGATCGAGGCTGGCGCCGACGTCAATGCCAAGGACGCGATCAGGGATACGCCCTTTCTGTATGCGGGAGCCGAGGGCCGGGACAAAATCCTTCGACATATCCTGGCGACCGGCAAGGCGAACCTGAAGGACACCAACCGTTATGGCGGCGTGGCGCTCATCCCGGCCGCCCATCACGGCCACCCCGATACGGTCCGCATCCTGCTCGAGACGGATATCAATGTGAATCACGTCAACAATCTGGGCTGGACGGCGCTGCTGGAAGCCGTGATCCTGGGCGATGGCGGTCCGATCTACAGCGAGATCGTGCGGCTTCTGGTCGATGCCGGAGCGCAGCCGATCCCCGATCGCGACGGAAGTACGCCGCTCGACCATGCCCGGTCGCGTGGATTCAGCGAAATAGTGTCCTTGCTGGAAGCCGGCCAGAAGACCTGAGACCACAGTCTCGCAGCCGGCTATCGTCTGTTTTCACGCGAAAGATTATCCTGTAGTTTTTCCGCGAACACGCAGCCAGCGGAGAAATCATGCCGGAATACCGTATCGTGGAAGTGGGCGATCCCGCTCCCTGGTTCACGCAGCGTTCGACGTCCAACGCCAACTTTCACTTCGACACGGCGGCAGGCCGTTACATCGTGCTCTGCTTCTTCGGTTCGGCCGCCGACGAGATGGGGCGCTCGATGCTCAGGATCGTCGAGGAGCGGCGGTCGCTGTTCGACGACGGCAAGCTCGCTTTCTTCGGCGTCAGTCACGACCGCAACGACGAAGCGCAAGGCCGTATCAAGGAATCCCTGCCCGGCGTCCGCTACTTCTTCGATTTCGACGGTGTGATCGGCCAGCGTTACGGCAGCCTGCCTGTCGATGCGACGTCCGGCCAGGTGTCGATCCGCCGCCTGTGGATGGTGCTTGATCCGTCAATGCGCGTGCGCGCGGTCTTCCCGGCGCAGGCGGACGGTGCTGAAAGGGCCGAACTCGCCGCCTATCTCGATGCGCTTCCGGCGGTGGATGCGTTTCCGGGCTTTTCCGTTCAGGCACCCGTCATCGTTTTGCCCAACGTTTTCGAGCCGGCCTTGTGCCAGCACCTCATCGATCTCTACAACGCCGATGGCGGCACCGATTCCGGCTTCATGCGCGAGGTGAACGGGAAGACCGTGGAAGTCGTCGATTCGCGCCACAAGCGCCGTGCCGACTTCACCATCGAGGATGAGAAGTTGCGCCTGATCTTGCGGCAGAAGGTCATCCGCCGGATCGTGCCGGAAATCCAGAAGGTGCATCAGTACACGGTGACACGCATGGAGCGTTATCTGGTCGCCTGCTACGACAGCGCCAATGGCGGCCATTTTCGGGCACATCGCGACAACACCACGAAAGGCACGGCGCATCGGCGCTTCGCCGTTTCGATCAACCTGAACGCCGATTTCGACGGCGGCCAGGTGAGCTTTCCGGAATACGGGCCGCGGTCCTTCAAGCCGACGCCCGGCGGCGCGGTGGTGTTTTCCTGCTCGCTGCTGCACGCCGTCTCTCCAGTGACGCGCGGCAAACGGTATGCGTTCCTTCCATTCCTCTACGACGACGCGGCGGCTGCGGTGCGGGAGGCCAACAACAAATACCTCGACGAGAGCGTCGGCAACTATGTAAAGACCAACTGACCGGCGCGAACGGCGTATCTGCGCCGCGCCGGTTCGCGGCCCGCGTTTCCATGCCTTTCAATTTGCACAATCATCGCGTCTATATGCAGCCGTCCCTCTGGAGGAATAGCATGTTCCCGAAAGGCTTGATGGCCCTTCTGGTTTCGGTCTTGCTTGCTTTTGCAGGCCCTGTCTTCGCGCAGGACAAACCCGCTCCCGACAAGCCTGTCGAGCCGGGGCTGTCCGACGTGCTCACCGATCTTCTGCAAAGCATGGAGGAGCCGCCGCCGCCGCCCGCGCCTCCCGGCCGCCGCCTGCCGTTCGGGCGCAGCGAGATCCAGCTTTCCTTCGCGCCTCTGGTGAAGGAGACGGCGCCCGCCGTGGTCAACGTCTATGCGTCCAAGCAGGCGAGGGCGCGCTCGCCTTTCGAGGGCGACCCGTTCTTCGAGCGCTTCTTCGGCGGCGGTGCCCCGCCGCGCGCCCAGTCGGCGCTGGGGTCCGGTGTGCTCGTCGACAAGAGCGGCATCGTGGTGACCAATTATCATGTCATCCGCGACGCCGACGAGGTCAAGGTAGCCACCTCCGACGGACGCGAGTTCGAAAGCAAGGTGCTGCTGAAGGACGAGACGATCGACCTTGCGGTGCTGAAGATCGAGGGCGATGCCGAGTTTCCGGTGATCCCGATCGGTGATTCGGATGCGCTGGAGATCGGCGATCTCGTTCTTGCCATCGGCAATCCGTTCGGCGTGGGCCAGACGACCACCAGCGGGATCGTCTCGGCGCTCGCCCGCTCGCATATCGGCGTTTCCGATTTCGGCTTCTTCATCCAGACCGACGCGGCGATCAATCCCGGCAATTCGGGCGGCGCGCTGATCAACATGAGCGGGCAGGTGGTCGGCATCAACACGGCGATCTACAGCCGGAGCGGCGGTTCCATCGGCATCGGCTTTGCCATTCCGTCGAACATCGTGCGGGCGGTGGTGAACGCCGCCAAGAACGGCCAGGCTTCTTTCGAGCGTCCCTTCATCGGCGCGACATTCGAGCCCGTGACCGCGCCGATCGCCGAATCGCTCGGCATGAAGCTGCCGACCGGGGCACTCGTCTCCGACGTCTTCGAGGGCGGACCGGCCGCCAAGGCGGGCTTGAAGCCGGGAGACGTGGTCCTTGCCATGAACGACATCGCGATCGAGCATGTCGATGCCCTCGGCTACCGTCTCGCGACGCAGCCGATCGGCGGCAAGGCGACCCTCAGGATCCTCAGCAAGGGCGAGGAAAAGACCATCGACATCAGCCTTGAGCGCGCGCCGGAAGGCGCCTCGAACGCGGTCATAAGCATCAAGGGTCGCAGCCCCTTCGCGGGGGCGAAAGTGACCGAGCTTTCCCCCAGGCTGGCGCAGCGGCTCGGCATGCGCACCGAGACCACCGGCATCATCATGACCGACATCGACCGCAATTCGCCCGCTGCCGGTTTCGGCTTCCGGCCGGGCGACATCGTGCGCGAGGTGAATGGCGAAAAGATCAGCAGCGCCGCGCAGCTCGAGCAGATCGCCGGCCAGGATACCCGCTGGTGGCGCTTCGTCGTCGAGCGCGACGGAAAGCTGCTGCGCCAGATGCTTCGCTACTGATGAGCGACCTGTTCGGCCAGGACAAGCCGCAGCGCCCGGAAAAAGGCAGGCCGCTGGCCGATCGGCTGCGGCCGGCACGTCTTGGCGAGGTCGTGGGACAGGACCACCTGACCGGCCCGGACGGTGTCCTGTCGCGCATGATCCGCTCCGGCTCGCTCGGCTCGATGATCTTCTGGGGGCCGCCCGGCACCGGCAAGACGACCGTTGCTCGCTTGCTCGCCGGCGAGACCAACCTCGCTTATGAGCAGATTTCGGCGATCTTCTCCGGCGTGGCCGACCTGAAGCGTGTGTTCGAGACGGCGCGCATGCGCCGGACCAATGGCCGCCAGACGCTGCTGTTCGTCGACGAGATCCATCGTTTCAATCGCGCCCAGCAGGATTCCTTTCTCCCGGTCATGGAGGACGGCACCGTCACCCTGGTCGGCGCCACGACCGAAAACCCGTCCTTCGAGCTCAACGCGGCGCTTCTGTCCCGCGCCCGGGTCCTTGTCTTTCATACGCTGGACGAAGGCAGCATCGAGTTGCTGCTGCTGCGTGCCGAGAAGACCGAGGGTAAAAACCTGCCGCTCGACGAAGAGGCGAGGGCGGTGCTGCTGCGCCTGGCCGACGGCGACGGACGCGCCGCGCTCACCCTTGCCGAGGAGGTTTGGCGGGCCGCCAAACCTGGCGAAGTCTTTGATGCGGAAGGGATCCAGCGTGTCGTGCAGCGCCGCGCGCCGATCTATGACAAGGGCCAGGACGGCCACTACAATCTGATTTCGGCGCTGCACAAATCGGTGCGCGGCTCCGATCCCGACGCTGCGCTCTATTATCTGGCGCGCATGTTCGACGCCGGCGAGGATCCGCTGTATTTAGGTCGCCGGCTGGTGCGCATGGCGGTCGAGGACATCGGCATGGCCGACCCGCAGGCCCTGGTGATCGCCAACGCCGCCAAGGACGCCTACGATTACCTGGGGTCGCCGGAGGGCGAACTCGCTTTTGCGCAGGCTGCGGTCTACCTGGCCACGGCGCCTAAATCCAATGCGACCTATACCGCCTTCAAGGCCGCGACCCGCGCGGCCAAAGAATTCGGCTCGCTGCTGCCGCCCAAGACGATCCTCAACGCACCGACGAAGCTGATGAAGGAAGAGAGCTACGGCGCTGGCTACAGGTACGACCATGACGAGCCGGATGCGTTTTCCGGCCAGAACTATTTTCCGGAGAAGATGGGCCGGCAGCGATTTTACGACCCGCCGGACCGCGGCTTCGAACGCGAAATCCGCAAGCGGCTGGACTATTGGTCTAAACTGAGGGCCGAACGATCCGACGACGGCGAATAGGCCCCAACCGCCTTCGACAGGCGAATGGAAATGAAGCGGAATCAAAGGGATGGTGGTGTCGTTTCGCAGGCTCGTCATCCGGAATCTTCTGGTGATTTCGACGCGTCACTGAATGAGCGAACGTCACTTTATTATTTTATTTCAATAAGATACTCAGCTAGGTGTCGATAAGGAGGCTGCTAGGCTTCACGCGGCCGGCCAAAAATGGCGTTACGCGTTCACAATGGGTGGGTTTACGCTTGCCGGAGGGCCCCGGAAGCATGATGTCGGCATTGTCGGTGGCCGGCTTGAAACTGCATCAAATATTCCAACCGGTATCCCGTCTTGCACTTTAGGGTCGCAAGCCCGATCATGATCGCGATAGGGAGGAATTGAAACGTCCGCCGCCGGCTTTGCGCCACCGGATGTTCTGGATCGCGCGATGCGCCTGCATGGCGACACGCGGTCCGCGCGCTGACCACCTCAGTACCGATTTTCGGCGGACGGCCTTCGGCCGTGCGCTTGCAGACGTGCGCCAATTATTCCCCATCGGCTGAAAATGTGCACCGAAGCGGTTCCGCCGCGCGGAGAAGGGGAATGGAGACAATGCTGGAGAGGCTTTTCAAGCTCAGCGAGAACAGGACGACCGTCCGCACCGAGATCATCGCCGGGCTGACGACGTTCCTGACGATGTCCTACATCATCTTCGTCAACCCCGACATCCTGTCGTCGACGGGAATGGACCGCAACGCGGTGTTCGTGGCGACCTGTCTCGCCGCCGCTCTTGGTTCGCTGGTCATGGGTCTTGTCGCCAACTGGCCGATCGGCATGGCGCCGGGCATGGGCCTGAACGCCTTCTTCGCCTTCACCGTGGTCGCCGCCATGGGCTTCACCTGGCAGCAGGCGCTGGGCGCGGTCTTCATCTCCGGCATGATCTTCTTCGTGCTGACGGTCACCGGCATCCGCTCATGGCTGATCGCCGGCATTCCGCAATCGCTGCGGGCGGCTATCGCCGCCGGCATCGGCTTGTTTCTCGGCATCATCGCCTTGAAGAATGCCGGCATCGTCGTCGACAATCCGGCGACGCTGGTCGGGCTGGGCAATCTGCACCAGCCCGGCGTGCTGCTGGCGATCCTCGGTTTCTTCATCATCGCAGGCCTCGACGCGCTGAAGGTGCGCGGCTCGATCCTGATCGGCATCCTCGTCGTCACCGTGCTTTCGATCCTGCTTGGCCTCAGCCCGTTCAACGGCATCGTGTCGGCGCCGCCGAGCCTTGCGCCGACCTTCCTGCAACTCGACCTGATGGGCGCGCTGCATGTCGGCATCTTCCACGTCATCCTCGTCTTCGTTCTGGTGGAAGTGTTTGACGCCACCGGCACGCTAATCGGCGTTGCCAAGCGGGCAGGGCTCATCGAACCCGGCAAGCCAAGCAATCTCGGCCGTGCGCTGTTCGCCGACTCCACGGCGATCGCCGCCGGCTCGCTGCTCGGCACGTCGAGCACCACGGCCTATGTCGAGAGCGCATCCGGCGTGCAGGCCGGCGGCCGCACCGGGCTGACGGCCGTCGTCATCGCGCTGCTTTTCCTCGCTGCCCTGTTCATCTCGCCGCTGGCCGGCTCGGTGCCGGCCTATGCCACCGCGCCCGCACTGCTCTACGTCGCCGGCTTGATGATGCACGAACTGGTCGACATCGACTGGTCGGACGTGACCGAATCGACGCCGGCCGCGCTGACGGCGATGGCCATGCCATTCACCTATTCGATCGCCAACGGCCTGGCCTTCGGCTTCATCAGCTACGTCGTGCTGAAGGCGGTGACCGGCAAGGCGCGTTCCGTCCATCCGGCGACATGGCTGGTGGCGGCACTGTTCGTCATCCGCTTCGCCTTCTTCGCCGAGTGATCCGGGTCGCATCGCGACCCCGAGACAAAGCGGCCCGGAGGCGCTGGAATCCGCCGCCGGCCTGCGTCATGATCGCGACATGGCCAAACGGCAAACCAGTCTCGATGACGTCCGCACCCACTACGCCAGGCACATGGCGGTGATGAGCGGGTGGCACGATCCGCGCATCGAGCGCGCTTTCGATCTGGTCCCGCGCGAGGCGTTCCTGCCGCCAGGCCCCTGGCAGGTGGTGGTGAACAACCAGCCCATCCCGACGCCGACAGCCGACCCGGCCTTCCTCTATCAGAACGTGCTGGTCGCCATCGATCGGGACAAGGGCATCAACAACGGCGAGCCATTCCTGCACGCGGCCTGGATCGGCGCTGTCGCGCCGCAGCCCGGTGAGACGGTCACCCAGATCGGCACGGGCGGCGGCTATTACACGGCCGTCCTCGCCGTGCTGGTCTTGCCGGATGGATCCGTGACCGGTTTCGAGATCGATGCCGGCCTGGCGGCGGATGCGACGAGGAACCTGAAACCGTTCCACAATGCGACGGTCATTGCCGCCGATGCAGTGACGTCGGCGCTTGCACCCTCGGATATCATCTACGTGAATGCCGGCGTGGTTGCGCCGCCACTGCACTGGCTAAGGGCGTTGAAGCCAGGCGGGCGTATCATCTTCCCATGGCGCCCGGCCCAAAATGTCGGACTGGCAGTGCTCGCCAGGCGGACGGACCGGGGTTTTGCGACCCGAGTTCTCAGCTCGGCATGGTTTATCGCCTGCGCGGGGGCATCGGACCATAACATCAGCCGCAGGCAGCCGACACCTGTCGAGGCGAGGCTGATCAAGTCGATCGTGCCGGCCGAAGAGCGCGCGCCGGACGAGACAGCGGTGGCGATCTACCCCGACCTCTGGTTTTCCAGCGCGGGGCCGGCGTGAATTCGCCGGGCGAGATTCGGGCATTGGACTGGATTCAGGCCAGTTTGCGGCCAACCAAGTCTGGTGCTGCAGCATCCATGATCGGCCGTTCGGCGGTTTTTCCCCGGCAAGAGGATATGTAGCCGAGACGGCGGCGCTGGATGCCCCTGCCGTATTCGGCTAGGAGGGGGGATGCAGAACGTCCTCCTCGTCGCCATCGGTGGCGGCATCGGCGCAGCCCTTCGCCATCTCGTCAACATGGCGGCCATGCGGCTCGTGGGTATGTCGTTCCCCTGGGGCACGCTGGCGATCAACATAGCGGGTTGCTTCGTGATGGGCGTGTTCATCGAAGTGCTGGCGCGCCGCTTCCACGCTTCCAACGAGCTGCGCCTGTTCGTCGCCACCGGCATCCTCGGCGGCTTCACCACTTTTTCCGCCTTCTCGCTGGATTTCGCCGTTCTGTGGGAGCGGGGGGCCGAGCTTCCCGCGGTCGCCTACGCCGCAGCCAGCCTGCTGGGCACCCTGTTGGCCGTGTTTCTGGGTCTGTGGCTCGCAAGAAGCTTCGCATGATGCTATTGCGCCGTTCTTGAAGGAACGGACGACATGGCAGGCGTAGAACAGATCACGGTCGAGACCGGCGAGGCGGGCATGCGGCTCGACCGCTGGTTCAAGTCGCATTATCCGGGCCTCGGCTTCGGCCACCTGCAGAAACTGCTCCGCTCGGGGCAGGTGCGCGTCGACGGCGGGCGCGCCAAATCCGATACGCGCATCGAGCCCGGCCAGGTCGTGCGTGTCCCGCCGCTCGATGTCGACCAGAAGGGCGGTGCGCCGCTGACGCACAAGACGTTGCGCGGCGTCGACGACGGCGAGGCGCTGTCCAAGATGATCCTTTACGAGGATGCCAAGGTGTTCGTGTTCGACAAGCCGTCGGGCCTGGCTGTCCAGGGCGGCTCGGGCGTGACGCGCAGCGTCGATTCCATGCTCGAAGCCTTCCGCAGCAAGAAGGGCGAAAAGCCGCGCCTCGTCCATCGCCTCGACCGCGACACATCCGGTGCGCTGGTCGTCGCCCGCACCCGCCTGGCGGCGATGAAGCTCGCGGAATCCTTTCGCGGACGTGATGCGAAAAAGACCTATTGGGCGCTGGTGAAGGGTGTTCCCCCCAAGCGCGAGGACAAGATCTCCACGTGGCTGGTCAAGGAGACGACACTCGACGGCGACCGCATGCGGGTCGCGGCGCATGGCGAAAAGGGGGCCGATCATGCGGTCTCCTACTACCGCATCGTCGAGCAGGCCGCGCAGACCCTCTCCTGGCTTGAGATGGAGCCGCATACGGGCCGCACCCATCAATTGCGCGTGCACGCCGCCCATATCGGCTGCCCCATCATCGGCGATCCGAAATATTTCGAGGCTGACACTAACTGGGACTTTCCGGGCGGCATGCAGAACCGCCTCCATCTGCATGCCCGCCGCATCGTGATCCCGCATCCCGACGGCGGCAAGATCGATGTCACCGCACCGCTGCCGCCGCATATGCGTCAGAGTTGGAACCTGCTCGGCTTCGACGAGGCGAGCGCGGAGTAGAGGGAGCAGGACGATAACATGAAGTGGATGTCGCTGCTGATAACGTGGTTACCTTTTCTGACCGTCATGACGCTCTTTGTGTGGTGGGCTCAGCATAGGCAACGAAAGTTGCTCGACGCCAACCGCGAAAGCATTGACGCGATGAAGGCCAACACGGAGGCTCTGAACGCATTGCGCCGCCAACTCGAACTGCACCCGAAACCATGACTGCGGCAGCTCTCGACCGCCGCGACGCCATCGACACGATGGCAGTGGCCGTCATGCTGGGCTTGACGTTTTGCTGGGGTCTGAACGGCGTTGCAGCGAAGCTGTCGAATGGCGGCTACAATCCGGTGCTGTTGACCGTTCTGCGCTCGGCAATCGCCGCGGCACTTGTGTTTGGCTGGTGCTGGTGGCGCCGTATCCCGCTGTTCGAGCGCGACGGCACGCTATGGCCCGGCATCGCCGCCGGCATGCTGTTCGGTGCTGAATTCCTGCTGATCTTCGTCGGCCTCGATTACACGACGCTGGCGCGCAACACGCTGATGGTCAACACGATGCCGTTCTGGGTGTTGCTCGGGGCGCATTTCCTCCTGGGCGAGCGCATGTCGATGCGCAAGCTCGCAGGCCTCCTGCTGGCTTTCGGCGGGGTGGCCCTGGTGTTTTCCGACAAGCTGAGCCTGCCCGGCCCGGACGCCATCTGGGGGGATCTGATAAGCCTCGCCGCGGGCGTATGCTGGGCGGCCACGACGCTGGTGATCAAGGCGACGCGGCTGGTGCGCGCCAGCGCCGAAAAGCTGCTGATGTACCAGCTTGCCGTCTCCGCGATCGTCATCCTGCCGCTTCTGCCCTTTGCCGGACCGATGCTGCGCGACGTGAGTGCCTTGCCGACCGCCGCCCTGCTGTTCCAGGCCATTTTTGTGGTCGCCTTCACCTACGTCGTCTGGTTCTGGCTGATGCGGCGCTATCCGGCTTCCGGCCTGACCAGCTTCACATTCCTGACGCCGGCCTTCGCGGTGCTGATGGGCGGCATCCTGCTCGACGAACCGCTGTCGATCCGCATTTTCCTGGCGCTCGGCCTGATCGGAGTGGGTCTGGTGATCGTCAACCGGCCCGCGAGGAGCCGCGCGTGACCCGTCTGGTCCTGTTCGATTGCGACGGCACGCTGGTCGACAGCGCGGCTGTCATCCATGCGTGCATGGAGCGCGCCTTCGCGGAAGCCGGCCTTGCCCGGCCCGATCTTGCGGCGACCAAGAGCGTCATCGGCCTGACGCTGAATCTGGCCATCGCGCGCATGCTGGGCCGCGACGTCGACCCGGCCGTCGATGCGCTGGCCGAACGCTACAAGCATCATTTTCACGCCATGCGCGGCGAGGCCGGCTTTTCCGAACCGCTCTATCCGGGCATAGCCGGACTTGTCGCCGGCCTCGCGAAACGCGACGACGTCCTGGTCGGCATGGTGACCGGGAAATCGCGGCGCGGTGTGCAGGCCGTGTTTTCCACGCACGGCTTCGGCGAAACGTTTCTGGTTGTGCGCACCGCCGAGGATTGCCCGTCGAAACCGCATCCGGCTATGGTGATGGAATGCTGCGCCGTCGCAGGCGTCGATCCGGGCTCGACGTTTGTGGTCGGCGACTCCATCTATGACATGCAGATGGCGAAATCGGCCGGAGCCCGCGCCATCGGCGTCGGCTGGGGCTATCACGACGCGGAGGCGTTGATGGGGGCAGGGGCGGAATGCATTCTTCGAAGGCCCGTAGACCTGATGCCGTTGCTGGCCTGAAGGAATTTTTCCGATGCGCGATATTCTGAACGACCTCGATGCCGGCAAGTACCTGTCCGATCCGGACCCGGTGCGCCGGGCGCAGATCCAGATGCGGACGCCGCTGCCGAAGCGCTTCTACGAGAAGGTCTCCGTCGACCGTGCTGAGACCGGCCATGTCGTCAAGCTTGACGGCAAGCCAGCCCGCACGCCGGCGCGTGCGCTGATCGAACTGCCGACCGAGAAGGCCGCGCTGCTCGTCGCCGGGGAATTTTCAGCGCAGGAAGAGATGATCAACCCGGTGACGATGCCGGTGATGCGGCTGGCGAATACCGCGATCGACGGTGTGGCGCGCGAGGCCGATGCGGTCCTGGAGGACATATTGCGCTTCGCCTCGTCCGACCTGCTCTGCTACCGCGCCGACGCGCCGGAAGGGCTGGTGCAGCGGCAGAACGAAGCGTGGGACGGCGTGCTCGACTGGGCGCGCTCGGCGCTGGGCGCGCGGCTCAACCTGGCGGAAGGCGTCATCCACGTCGACCAGCCGCGCGAGGCGATCGCGGCGATCGGGCTGCACCTGCGCCCCCGCTCCGACCCGTTCCGGCTGGCGGCGCTGCATCTGATGACGTCGCTGACGGGGTCGGCATTGCTGGCGCTGGCGGTAGAGGCTGGCGAACGCGATGCCGAGACGGCCTGGAAGGCTGCGCATGTCGACGAGGACTGGCAGATCGAGCATTGGGGCCAGGATTCGGAAGCGATGGCGAGGCGGTCTGCAAGGCGACGCGACATGCTTGCAGCTGCGCGGCTGATCGAGGCGCTTAATCAGGACTGAACGACAATCTTCCGAACCGACAGGCCGTCTGCCGACGCCCCGCTTGTCGGATTTCAGGGATCCGGAGCGGTCCGGGCCATCACCATGCCACCTCTTGGCGGAAAGTCACCGTTTCGCGACGGTCTCTTCCTGAATGGCCGCCTGGTGGTACCAGGCATCGAAAGCAAGGCTCGCCACGCGAGGCATCATGACAACCCTGCCGGGCTTGGCCGCTGACGCCTTCTGGCTGGTTACCGCGCGGCCCTTAGGCTGGAATGTATAGAGCTTGGCCGATTCGCGCTGCGTGGTCGTCGTCATGGGCGTATTCCTGCTTGCTTCCTCGTCTAGACAGGCTGCGTGTCCATCTATATAGGGTCTGCAACCGATTTAGGCAACCTGCATTTATAAACTTCATAAGTTGCATAAATTTTAGTCAGCCTATACTTTTGCTCGACATTGCGCCAGAAGCCCGCCGGAAGGTCGCGTGCCGCCGTCTATGGCAACGCTCCTGAGTCGGCGAAGTTCCTGCGACCGCGCGGCGCCGCAACGCCGGTAACGCCGGGTTCGCCTGCGGCGGGACGCCGCGTTTCCGGCTGTCCGTAGGTCGTCACGGCGAAGTGGCACATTAATTGCTTTTTAATTATGCGGGATCCGGTCCATGCGGACGGACGCCTTTGGCTGCGCCGCCCAGGCTGGCGCATCGGTTCAGAGAGGCCCGAATGACGAAATACAAACTCGAATATATTTGGCTCGACGGCTACGTGCCTACGCCCAGCCTTCGCGGCAAGACGCAGATCAAGGAATTCGCCGAATTCCCGACGCTCGAGCAACTTCCGCTATGGGGCTTCGATGGTTCCTCGACCATGCAGGCCGAGGGCCACAGCTCGGACTGCGTGCTGAAGCCTGTCGCCATCTATCCCGACCCGGCCCGTACGAACGGCGCGCTGGTGATGTGCGAAGTCATGATGCCGGACGGCGTCACGCCGCACGCGTCCAACACGCGCGCCACCATCCTCGACGACGACGGCGCCTGGTTCGGCTTCGAGCAAGAGTATTTCTTCTACAAGGATGGCCGCCCGCTCGGCTTCCCGACCACCGGCTATCCTGCCCCGCAGGGCCCCTACTATACGGGCGTCGGCTACAAGAATGTCGGCGACATCGCCCGCCAGCTCGTCGAGGAGCATCTCGACCTCTGTCTCTCCGCCGGCATCAACCACGAAGGCATCAATGCCGAGGTGGCGAAGGGCCAGTGGGAATTCCAGATCTTCGGAAAGGGCTCGAAAAAGGCCGCCGACCAGATCTGGATGGCGCGCTACCTGCTGCTGCGTCTCTGTGAAAAATATGGCATCGACATCGAGTTCCACTGCAAGCCGCTCGGCGACACCGACTGGAATGGCTCGGGCATGCATTGCAACTTCTCGACGGCCTATATGCGCGAGGTTGGCGGCAAGGCGTATTTCGAGGCGCTGATGGCGGCGTTCGACAAGAACATCATGGACCACATCGCGGTCTACGGCCCGGACAACGACAAGCGCCTGACCGGCAAGCATGAGACCGCGCCGTGGAACAAGTTCTCCTACGGCGTCGCCGACCGCGGCGCTTCGATCCGCGTGCCGCATAGTTTCGTCAACAACGGCTACAAGGGCTATCTGGAAGACCGTCGCCCGAACAGCCAGGGCGACCCCTACCAGATCGCCAGCCAGGTGCTGAAGACGATCTCGGAAGTGCCGCTCGACGCGGCGAAGAAGGCGGCGGCGTAAGCAACACCTGCTGCTCGTTCAAAAGCCCGGCGGAGCGATCCGCCGGGCTTTCTTATTTGATCTTTGGTGGCTGCAGCGTGGCTCATGAGTCGGCCCGGGATTCGATAGGCCTGAGGCGCCGACAAAGCGGGTCAACGAAGCAACATTCCATCATCCAGGCACGACCGCGCCTCCGGCCCGGCGCCTGTATCCCCGGCAGTGATCGCGATACTATTGCATGCTGGCAGGTGCGGGCCGGCTGGTCGCGCCGGCCGCCGATTCGCAGACCTCTACATGCCTGGCCAGCGCATCCTTGGACAGCATCGCGCTGACCGTGCAGATGTCGCGATTCTGGAATTTCGGGGTCTGCTGGAGTTCCTGAAGCCGCTGCAGAAGCGCCAGTCGGGTCATGCTCGTCTCCTTTCGTCGTATGGGCAGGCCCTCGGCCCGCCACCGGAACAAGGGCGTTATGCCGCCCGCGCACCCGCGTTCAGCGGGATCTCGATGTCGACTTCCAGCGTCGAGACCTTTTCGCCGCGGTCCATCTTCACGCTGACCTTGTCGCGGTCGATCTGCACATGCTTGGCGATGACCGCGAGGATTTCCTCCCTGAGCTGCGCCACGAGGTCCGAATGTCCCACCGTCGCCCGCTCATGCGCCAGCAGCACCTGCAGGCGCTCGCGCGCCATCGGCGCCGAGCTCTTTTTGTTGAAGAAGTTGAAAAGGCTCATGCCGCCCTCCTTCCGAATATCTTGCTGAACAGGCCCCGCCTTTCGCCCGGAATGGTCATCGGCAGCACTTCGCCCGCCAGCCGGCGGGCGGCGTCGTGATAGGCGAGGGCCGGCGCGCTGCGGTTGTCGGCGAGCGTCACCGGCGTGCCGACATTGGAGGCACGCAAAACGTCCATGCTCTCCGGGATGATGCCGAGCAGCGGGATCGACAGGATCTCCAGCACGTCCTCGACCTTCAGCATGTCGCCGCGCTCGGCGCGGGCGGGATCGTAGCGGGTGAGCAGCAGGTGTTTCTCGACCCGGTCGCCGCGCTCGGCCCTGACCGTCTTGGCGTCGAGAAGGCCGATGATGCGGTCGGAATCGCGAACCGAGGAGACTTCCGGATTGGTGACGACCACCGCTATGTCGGCATGGCGCATCGCCAGCGTGGCGCCCCGCTCGATGCCGGCCGGGCTGTCGCAGATGATCCAGTCGAAAGACTGCTTCAGTTCGCCGATTACCCGCTCGACGCCCTCGGCCGTCAGATTGTCCTTGTCGCGGGTCTGGGAGGCCGGCAGCAGGTGCAGCGTCTCCAGCCGCTTGTCGCGGATCAGCGCTTGCGGCAGCTTGGCGTCGCCCTGGATGACATTGACGAGGTCGTAGACGACCCGGCGCTCGGCACCCATGACGAGGTCGAGATTGCGCAGGCCGACGTCGAAATCGACGACAACCGTCTTTTCGTTGCGCTGCGCCAGCGCAGCTCCGAGGGCGGCGGTGGACGTCGTCTTGCCGACACCTCCCTTGCCAGATGTAACCACGATTACTTTTGCCATGTCGCTCTCCTGTCGCCCGGTCTGTCGCCGGCTCAATTCAGTGCTTCGGCCACGATCGCGTCGCCTTCGAGCCAGAACTGCACGGCCTGTCCGCGCAGCCGGCTGTCCATGTCCTCCGCCGTCTTGTAGAGGCCGTCGATGGCCAGCAGCTCGGCCTCCAGCTTCCGGCAGAAGATCCGCGCGGCGGCGTTGCCGACCGAGCCCGCCAGCGCCCGTCCTCTCAGCGTGCCGTAGATGTGGATAGAACCGCCGGCGACGATTTCCGCGCCCGACGCGACCGAGCCAACGATGGTGACGTCGCCTTCGGGGAAAATGACCGACTGGCCGGAGCGCACCGGCTCGCGGATGATGATGGATTGCACCGGCCGGACCGCCTGCATCTCGGTCAGTTGCGGCTCGGCGGGCGCCGTCGGGGCGGTCTCGGCCGTGCCGGCAGTCGCTTCAGCCGCGGGCGCCTCGAAGTCGGGAGCCGCGCGGCCGCCGCGCAGGGCCGGCGGCATGCCTGGGCCGAGCAGCGACGGACGCGCACCTTCTACGCCCATCAGCCACACATTGCGCTGCGCCAGCGCTTTGATCAGATCGGTCAGTTGCGACCGGTTGATGTCGAGGTTGTCGACGTCGAGCACCACAGGCCGCCCGAGAAAAAACCCGGTGGAGCGCGCGGCCAGGTCGTCGAGCCGGGCGAGCCACCCGTCGATGGGCAACTCCGGCGCAAGCGTCAGCGCCAGGAAGGAGCGGCCCTTGAGGCGGATCGGACGCGTATCGGTCAGCGGCTGATTCATCATGGTTAATTTTCCGTTGTTACGATCCGTAGGGGACTGATGGTTAACCAATGGTTAACGCGCGTGCCGATCGCTGAATCCCGGACAGGGTTTGAAGGGAGAAAGACTTATTCGTCGAGGTTTGCGTCGCGCTTTTGTCAGGTCGCGGGTTCAGGTTTCCTGCCGGCTGGGTTGCGGGCAGGATAGCTGAGTCGTGGCGATTGGCGTGTGGCGTGAAGGGAACAGATGGAACTTCCCGATAGCTGCCGTCGCGGCTGTTGTAGGGCAAGGAAGAACACGAAGCGCCGGGTCTGTAACCGCACCGTTTCCAAGCAGAACACCGTTGCGGCGTCGTCTTGCAACAGCCGCCTCCCATAAAATGTGTTCGTGCGGGCAAAATTGTCTTGTGGAGCACGATATGATCGAGGAAGCGCTGGGACGTATCGAATATGAAGAGCGTGGGTCAGGTCCGACGCTCGTTCTGGTGCCGGGATCATGCAGCACCGGCGCTGCCTGGCGCCCGGTGATGAAGGTGCTTGGCGGCAACTTCCGCTTCGTGACGACAAGCCTGCTGGGCTATGGCGCGACCGAGGAGCGGCGCTCCGAGAGCGATCCTTCCGTTCTGTACGAGGCGGAGATGCTCGAGGCTGTCGTAGGCAGGGCAGGCGGCAATGTGCATCTCGTCGGCCACTCCTTCGGTGGCGCGGTGGCGCTGATTGTGGCCATGCGCAAGCGCGTGAAGATCGCCAGCCTGACGGTGCTGGAGGCGCCGCTGCCGTCTCTGCTGCGCCATTGTCATGAGCACGCGCATTATCGCGCGTTCCGCGAGATGACCGACGCCTATTTCGCGGCCTATCGCGGCGGCGACGGGGACGCGATCCGGACGATGATCGATTTCTATGGCGGCGAGGGGACCTTTGCGTCGTGGCCGGAGAAAGTCCGTGCCTATGCCGTCGAGACGACGCCGGTCAACATGCTTGACTGGGTGTGTGCGTACGACCACCCGCTGGCGCCGGAAATGCTTGCGGCGATCGACATCCCCGTCTCCGTGGTTGTCGGTGGCAGCAGCCACCCCGCGATTTGCCGGGCCAACGGTTTTGCGAGCGCCTCGATAGGGGGCGCGACGTTTAAGACGATCGGCGGCGCGGCGCATTTCATGATCTCGACCCATCCCGCCCAGGTCGCTGACCTGATTGCCGCCAATGTCACCCGTGGACAAAGGCGGTTGCCAAGCCCGGACGCTTCAGGGACAAGTCGGTCACTGAGCGAGCATGCGGTGGGCGCGGGCCGGTGCTGATCGGACGCCAACCGCAACAAAAAACCCCCGGAGTTTGCACCGGGGGTTTTTTGTCCGCCTGAGCGGCAGGCAATAAAGCGTCGCCTCACACCGAATAATACATATCATACTCGACCGGGTGCGGGGTCATCTCGAAGCGCATGACCTCAGCCATCTTCAATTCGATATAGGCGTCGATCTGGTCGTCGTCGAAGACGCCGCCGGCTTTCAGGAAGCCGCGGTCCTTGTCGAGGCTCTGCAGGGCTTCGCGCAGCGAACCGCAGACGGTCGGGATCTTCTTCAGTTCCTTCGGCGGCAGGTCGTAGAGATCCTTGTCCATCGGCTGGCCAGGGTGGATCTTGTTCTTGATGCCGTCGAGGCCGGCCATCAGCAGTGCTGCGAAAGCCAGATACGGGTTCGCGCCCGGATCGGGGAAGCGGATCTCGACGCGCTTCGACTTCGGCGATGAGCCGAACGGGATGCGGCAGGAGGCCGAGCGGTTGCGCGCCGAATAGGCGAGCAGCACCGGCGCTTCATAACCCGGCACCAGGCGCTTGTAGGAGTTGGTCAACGGATTGGTGAAGGCGTTGATCGCCTTGGCGTGCTTGATGATGCCGCCGATGTAGAACAGGCAGTTCTCGGAAAGACCCGCATATTCGTTGCCGGCGAAGGTCGGCTTGCCGTCCTTCCAGATCGACATGTGCACATGCATGCCCGAACCGTTGTCGCCGAAGATCGGCTTCGGCATGAAGGTGGCCGTCTTGCCATAGGCGTTGGCGACCTGGTGCACGACGTATTTGTAGATCAGCATCTTGTCGGCGTTGCGCACCAGCGCGTCGAATTTTACGCCCAACTCATGCTGCGCGGCCGCCACTTCGTGGTGATGCTTCTCGACGCGCACGCCCATCTGGCCGAGCACGGTCAGCATCTCGGAGCGCATGTCCTGCGCCGAATCGATCGGCGGAACCGGGAAATAACCGCCCTTGACGCGCGGCCGGTGGCCGAGGTTGCCGGTCTCGTAGTCGGTGTCGTCGTTGGACGGCAGTTCCGTCGAGTCGAGCTTGAAGCCGGTGTTATACGGATCGGCCTTGTACTTGACGTCGTCGAACACGAAGAACTCGGCTTCCGGCCCCACGAAGATGGTGTCGCCGACGCCTTCCGCCTTCATGTAGGCCTCGGCCTTCTTGGCGGTGCCGCGCGGGTCGCGGTTGTAAGACTCGCCGGAGACCGGATCGAGGATGTCGCAGAGCACGACCATGGTCGACTGCGCGAAGAACGGGTCCATGTGGACCGTGTCGGTGTCGGGCATCAGCACCATGTCGGATTCGTTGATGGCCTTCCAGCCGGCGATCGAGGAGCCGTCGAACATGACGCCGTCGGCGAACATGTCCTCGTCAACCTCGGCGACATCCATGGTGACGTGCTGAAGCTTGCCCTTCGGATCGGTGAAGCGCAGGTCGACGAATTTCACGTCGTTGTCCTTGATCTGCTTCATGATGTCTTTGGCTGTCGTCATTTCCTGTATCCCTTTGATGACATTCTTGAATTGGTTGTTGAAAGGCGCCTGCTCAGATGGCGTCCAGGCCGGTCTCGCCGGTGCGGATGCGCACGACTTCCTCGATGTTGGAGACGAAGATCTTGCCGTCGCCGATGCGGCCGGTCTGCGCCGCCTTGCGGATCGCCTCTATGGCGCCTTCCACCGCGTCGTCGCCCAGCACCACCTCGATCTTCACCTTGGGCAGGAAGTCGACGACATACTCGGCGCCCCGATAGAGCTCGGTGTGGCCCTTCTGGCGCCCGAAACCCTTGGCTTCGGTCACAGTGATGCCTTGCAGCCCGGCTTCCTGAAGCGCCTCTTTAACTTCGTCGAGCTTGAACGGTTTGATGATCGCTTCGATCTTCTTCATGCTGATTTTGGCCTCCAGTCAAAGGATAACGGGCTCTTCGGCCCGCTTACCCGACACCTCAAAGCACGTTCCGTGCCAGTTCCCGGCAGAATCGCTTAAACGTCTCGCTTGGCGCCTAGTCGCACAAACCGCTCGAACTTGCCACAAGCGGTCGGCGACTTGCCTTCTTTGAAGACAGCCTTGATGGCTGATCATCTTTTGGGCAGCCTAAATTCTGGATTTTCCGCCTATAAAATAGGCAGATGGCGCGGCGTTTCGTTCGGTCCTCCTCCTGTGCTATCGGACACCGAACCGGCAGGAGCCGTCAATGCCGTTTGAAGTCCTTACGCCTGACGAAATGGCTGAAAGCGACCGCCGCGCTATCGCGGCCGGCCCTTTCGATGGTTTTGGCCTGATGAAGCGGGCAGGGGCGGCGGTCGCCGCCCTTATCCTCGAACGTTTTCCGGCTGCGGCTCATGTCGACGTGCTGTGCGGCCCGGGCAACAATGGCGGAGACGGATACGTCGTGGCCGAACTGCTGCGCCTTTCCGGCGTCAGCGTCGCCGTCTACGGCGACGGCCCGCCGCGCGACGGCAGCGACGCGGCGCTCGCGGCAGCGAAGTGTTCATTATGGCCGGAGCCACTGGCGGCCTTCGTGCCGAGGCCGGACAGCATCGTCGTCGATGCGCTGTTCGGCGCCGGCCTGTCCCGCGATGTCGGTGACAACATCCGCAGTATCGTCGAGCTTGTGGGGGCGGCAGGCGTGCCGGTCGTTGCCGTCGATCTGCCCAGCGGCGTTTCCGGCGAGACCGGGCAGGTTTGCGGCGCTGCCTTCCGCGCCGCGCTGACAGTCACCTTCGTGCGGAGCAAACCCGGGCATCTGCTGCTGCCCGGCAGGCGGTTGTGCGGCGAGCTTGTCGTTGCCGACATAGGCGTACCCGATGCGATCGTCGCGTCGCTTGCCGCGACGTGTTTCGAGAATCGGCGCGAGCTCTGGAGAAACCACCTTCCTAGTCCAAGCATCGATGCCCACAAATATTCGCGGGGCCATGTGGCGGTGTTTTCCGGCGGCGCCTCGGCGACGGGCGCGGCGCGTCTTTCCGCCATGGCGGCGGCACGCATCGGGGCAGGGGCGGTGACGCTGCTGTCGCCGTCCGAGGCGCTGGCCGCCAACGCCGCGCACCTCACCTCGATCATGCTGCGCAGGGCCGACACGATCGAGGCGGCGCTGGCATTCCTGGAGGAGAGGCGTCCGGCGGCGATTGTCTATGGACCCGGCCTGTCGCCGGATGCCGAGACCGGGCGGTTCCTGTTCCGGCTGCTCGACCGCTGGAAAAACCCCGCGCCGGCGGTTGTCGACGCCAGCGCGCTGACGTCGCTCGCCGGCGGGCCGGACCTGCTGACCGCGCCCTTCGGCGGGCGCGCCGGCGGACTGGTGATCACGCCGCATGAGGGCGAGTTCGCGCGCCTGTTCCCCGACCTGTCGAAGGAGAAAATTCCGTCGAAGCTGGAGCGCGCGCGGCTTGCCGCCCGCAGGATCGACGGCGTCGTCGTCTACAAGGGACCCGACACGGTGATCGCCGCGCCGGACGGCCGCGCCGCGATCAACACCAACGGCACGCCGCTGCTGGCGACCGCGGGGTCCGGCGACGTCCTGTCCGGCATCCTCGCCGGCTTGCTGGCGCAAGGTATGCCTTGCTTCGAAGCCGCCTGCGCCGGTGTCTGGATCCATGCGGAAGCGGCCAGCCGCTTCGGTCCCGGACTGATCGCCGAGGATCTGCCGCTGGCCTTGCTGCCGGTGCTGCGGGATCTGTTTGCAGCCTCGGCGCCGGGGCATGTTGTGGCGAACAAATAGCCCGCACGGGATAGCGACGCAGCACAAATCTCGCCGCTTGCATTGCGGTTCGCGCCGCGCGAATTCTGTGCATGCTGGAACCAAGGACTTTTCATGGCCTACCGTCTGCTCGCAGGCCTTTTCCTCTTCATGATGACAAGCTTTTCGGCCTTCGCCGCCGGACCGGTGTTGTTCGTCGACGACCGCGCGCTGCTGACCCGTCTCGAGGATGGGGGCTACGGCTTCGGCGACCTGTTCGGTAAGCAGGGAGCGACCGACCTCGATACGCTTTACCGGAGTGCGCCGGCCTATCGCTCGATCGTCGACATGATCGGCACGGATGTCGCCGCGCTGCGCGCCGAGATGAGGGCCGGCGGACGAACTCTCTACGAGGAGACCAACGGCAATGTCGGACGGCTCATCGACATGCGCTGGCTGAAGACCAATGCCGCGGCGTTCCGGCTGGTCGGCGTCGTCAATCGGCTCGACCGCCGCGACTTCCTGGCGCTGAAGGGCGTCACCGGTTGCGGCGAGGTGCGTTTCGTCTATCGGCTCGGTTACGCCTTCCGCAAGAACGGCAAGGGCAAGGTGCTGGCCTCGCGCCTGCCGTTCAATTTCAACGCCGTCTTCGACGTCGCGCCGGATGCCGACGGATCGTGCCAGGGGGTCGCCAGGCGCTGGACGCCCGGCATCGACGAGGTCGCCGATGCCGGCTGGCTCATTGGCGGACCGCTTGACCGTTCCGCGCTGTCGTTCCGCCAGCTCGAGCTGAACGCCCAGATGGTGCGGTTTCCCTCCGGCCTGGAGACCGGGTTCGGCGGGCAGGCGGCCTACTTGATGCGCATCTTCGGCATCGCCGGGGAGACTGTCTCGGAAGTGCTGCTAGAGAACACGGTCGACGCCGCCAGGCTGGCGGCGGATGCCGGCTTGAAGGCCGAGCTCGCCAGCTACATCAGCCAGAACGTCCCGGCCATCGATGCGGGCGTCTACCAGATTCCGGAAAATTTCCTCGCCCGCAAGATCGTCTCCTATTCGACCTTCGGCAGCGCTCGTCTGGTCAATCATCCGTTTTCCGGCCTGTTCGAACCGACCGATTTCACTGGCCTCGATTTTTCGGGCGGCAGGTTGCTGCGCTCGCCCGAAGCTTTGCTCGAACGGCTCGACAACGGATCGTGCCAGGGGTGCCATCAGTCCGGCTCGACGGCCGGCTTCCACGTCATCGGCCTCGATGACGGGGCGACCTCGCCGCTGAACCGCATCAAGGTCGGCATCTCGCCGCACCTGCACGCCGAACTGCCGCGCCGTGGGGCTTACGTCGCGGCGGTCGCGGAAGGGCGGGAGCCGAACCGGTTCCGGCCGCTTTCCTCCGCGCCGCCCGCCGGCTGGCCGGCCGACGGCGATGCGGGCTATGAGGCCGCCGGCGCCACCATGCCCTGCATGATGCCGGACGAGGCTGCGCATTACGGCGCGGGCTGGAGCTGCGGCGCGGGCACAGTGTGCACGCCGGTGGCCGGCGCATCGAACGGCCGCTTCAAGCTGGCGCAATGCCTGTTGCCGCCGGAATCGGAAGACATGTTTTCCGGCCATCCCTGCATGTCTGGCGAGATCGCCGACAACAAGAGCCAGCCCTTCAACGACCGCATGACGCTGACCGGGCAGTTCGCCGCTTTCGACAAGGACATCTCGCGCACCGGCTACACCTGCCGTCCGCCCAAGATCGGCGTGCCGGGCGGCCTTGCATATCGGGCCTGCGACGACAAGGACCGCAGCTTCGCCAACTTCAAGCCGGGCAAGCCGATGCCGCGCGAGATCTGCGGGCTTGCCGGCGGCAAGAAGTTCGACCTCTGCGTCGCCACCAACAATTTCGACCAGTGTCTCGGCGGCGCGGTGGTGCGCGGCAACCGGCCGAGCTGTTCGGCCGACAGTTTCTGCCGTGAGGACTATATGTGCCAGGAGTTTCCGCCGGACACGCCGGGATTGCGGAAGGTCAAAGGCGTCGGCTTCTGCTCGCCGACCTATTTCGTCTTCCAGATGCGCATCGACAACCATACGACGCCGTGGGGCGGCCAGACACGGGCTGGCTATCGCTCCGAAGAGGGCGACGAGGACTGACCGCTTCTACTTCACCAGCCGGACATGCCGCGTCGCGACCTGGTTGCGGCCCTTGCGCTTTGCCGAATAGAGCGCCTTGTCGGCAAGCCGCAGCACGCTCTCGAAGCTGGCGCCGGCCTCGGTGCCGAAGGCGATGCCGGCGCTGACCGTGCAGGCGAAGGCGCCTTGCTCGGTGACGATCTGGCGCGCCGCGAAGCTGGCCCGGATGCGTTCGGCCAGTTGTTCGGCCCGCTCGGGCAACATCCTGTTCAACACCAGGACGAACTCTTCCCCGCCGAGCCGCGCGGCGCGATCGTTGCGGCCGGCTGCTGCCGCCAGTTCCTCCGCGAAGGCGCGGATGACCTTGTCGCCGACTGCGTGGCCATAGCTGTCGTTGACCGATTTGAAATCGTCCAGGTCGAAGGCGATCACCGCCGAGAACTGGCGCATCGGCGTCGGGCTGTACAGGTCGAAGATGGCGCGGCGGTTGAGCAGCCCGGTCAGCACATCCGAACGCGCTTCGGCGCGGTGGCGTCCGGCAGCCCGCCAGTGGTTGAGCGCCAGCGACAGCGCGCCGATGCCGGTCATGCCCGCGATGCTCAGGCCGAGCGACAGATCTTCCGCCCAGTTCTGCGGCGCCTGGCCGAGCACCAGCTTTCCGTCCCAGACGAGCACGCCGGCGCACAGCACGAAGCCGGCGGCGATGATGGCGTAGAGGGCGGACAATCCGAGGATGGGACCCGGCGCTTCGGATCGGCCCAGCCAGTATTCGCGGGCGGTTGCTGATACGAGCAGCGCGGCGGCGATGTTTTCCGCCGTGAAGCCCAGCCCGTCATAACCCATGAGGATCGGTGGCACGGCGACTGCGATCAGCAATCCGTTCGCGATGAGCGCCGGCTTCAGCGGGGAGCGGCCGGTGCGAAACTGGCGGGCGGCTCCGTAGAGCGCCGACAGTCCGGTCAGCAGCGTGACGTAGCATATTGCCCCGAGCAGGGGGCCGGGATGGTCCACGTAGTAGGCGTAGAGCACGACATAGACGACGATCAGGAAAACACCGATCGCCCAGGTGAGCAGGAACAGCTCGGTCCGGGCGACGGCCCAGCTCATCGCGAGCGTTGCCGCCAGGCATGCTCCGGAGAGGCCGAGAGCAAGCAGTAGGGAATTGTAGTCGAGCGTCATGCTCTCGCCATGCCCGGAGGCGGATTCGCTGTCCAAGAGAAGTGTCTGGTGTAGACGGGCAAAGTGTACACTTGGTTATGACGCCGGGCAAAATGCGCTTTTGCCGCAGGGCGATAGAGTGCTCGGCTCCCGCGCGCATCCGGCATGGGTTCATGCGCCGGCGCAGATGCGGCGTCGTCCGGCGGGCCGCCGTGTCATGCACATGTCAAACAAGCGCACTACGAGCGAATACGACTTCTATCGGATTGCCACGCACCGTCGGCTTCGCTCTCGCGGAGACTGCAGGCATCCGCAAAGCAGAGAGCGGACCCATGATCGAAGCGCTTGTTTCCCGAGCCGGCAAATCCCTGCGGGTGCTCGCGGCGGCCTTGCCCGCCGGCGTCGTCGCGGCTGCGTTGAGCCTTGCCGCTCCGGCCCAGGCGGAACCGATCCGCGGCGGCGGCTCGACCTTCGCGGCGCCGCTCATCGGCAAGTGGGCGAGGATCTACAAGGATGCGCGCGCCGATGGCGGCGACTATTTCACGCTTGACTGGACGGTCGACTACGAACGCGTCGGTTCGCTGGCCGGCCTGATGCGGCTGGAACAGCCGGAGATGGATTTCGCGGTCACCGACGTGCCGGTCGACGCGGCCGAGCTTGAAAAGCGTGGGCGGCAGCAGTTTCCGATCGCCATGGGCGGCATCGCGGTGGTCGTCAATCTCGACGGCGTGCAGGCCGGCGGCCTGAAACTCACCGGGCCGCTGCTGGCCGACATCTATCTCGGCAAGATCCGCAACTGGTCCGATCCGGCGATCAAGGCGGCCAATCCCGAGCTAACGCTGCCCGACCTGGCGATCGGCCTCGTCCATCGTCAGGACGGCTCGGGCTCGACCTTTGTCTTCACCAAATACCTCTCGGCGTCGAGCGCCGACTGGAAGGCCGGCCCTGGCGCCGACACGCTGGTCGCCTGGCCGCTCGGCATCGGCGCCGAAGGCACCGGCAAGCTCATCGAGGCGGTGCGGGCGACCAAGGGCGCGATCGCCTATGCCGAATACGGCCAGGTCGAACGCTCCGGCCTGCCCTTCGCGGCGATCCGGAACAAGGCCGGCAATTTCGTGAACCCCGATCCGGCCGGCGTGCAGGCAGCCGCGCATGCCGTGGCCTGGGACCAGCTTCCGCATTTCGGCGCGTCGTTGACCGACCAGCCGGGCGCGGCCGCCTATCCGATCTCCACCGCGACCTTCGCGGTCGTGCCGGTCCGCGACCGGTCGGCGGATCGCTATGGCCGGGTGCACGACTTCTTCCGGCTGGCGTTCGACCAGGGCGCCGACGATGCGGCGGCGCTCGGCTACGTGCCCCTGCCGGACGACCTGGTGAAGCTCGTCAAAAAGTACTGGGACAAGGATCTGCGCGCGGCGAACTGACGGTCGGGAAGGGGAAACCCGCCGTCAACCGCGTGCGCCGACCGGGCTTCGCCGCCCGGCATCTGAACGAACACCGCGCCCTTGAAGGGCGCCTTGCGAGGGTGGGTTAATGGATATCGATATCTTCAAGGACATTCTGGTGCCGGTGATCGGCGGGCTGGGCATCTTCATGCTCGGCCTCGAATTCATGGCCAACGGCATTCAGGCGCTGTCCGTCAACAGCATGCGCAGCTTCCTCGCCAGGGCGGCCGGAACGCCGATCAAGGGCGTGCTGGCGGGAACGCTGATCACCGGCGTCATCCAGTCGTCGACCGCCATGACCGTCATGGTCGTCGGCCTGGTCAATGCCGGCGTCGTCGGTCTGCGGCCGGCCATCAGCGTCATCATGGGCGCCAACATCGGCACGACGCTGGGCAACGGCCTGATCGCCCTGCCGCTCGGGCCGCTCGGCCTGATCTTCGCCGGCGTCTTCGCGCTGGTCTATTGCTTCGCCAAGAGCGAGAAGATCCGCAACATCGCGCTGGCCTGCATGGGTTTTGCGCTGATCTTCTACGGCCTGAACCTGATGACCGGCGGCCTGCGCCCGCTGCGCAACATGCCGGAAGTCATGGACTTGCTGCAGACGCTCAGGGCCGATTCCTTCGGCAACCTTTTGACCTGCGTGCTGATCGCCGCCGGCGTCACCGCGATGATCCACTCCTCGTCGGCGACGATCGGCATCGTCATGGGCCTCGGCTCCGCCGGCGTCATCGACTGGACGACGGCCGTCGCCTTCTCGCTCGGCGCCGATCTCGGCACGACGATCACCTCCTGGATCGCCTCGCTCAACTTGTCGAAGAACGCCAAGCGCGCGGCTTACGCCCACATGTCCTTCAACGTCATCGGCGTCGCCATTACCGTGCCGCTGTTCTTCGTGTCGATCGAGGTTTTGCGCTGGGCCATGCAGTGGTTCGGCGGCGATCCCGGCCTCCCGGTGCTGGTCGACGGCAAGGAAACCTATCCGCTGGTTCCCGTCGCGGTCGGCCTCTACTCGACCTTCTTCAACGTGTTCAACACGCTGCTGCTGTTCCCCTTCGTCGGCGTGTTCGAACGGGTGCTCTCGCGCATCGGCCACACCGAATCGGAAGACGCCGAGGACTATTCGACACCGAAATTCCTGGACCGCACGCTGGCGAGCGACTTCGCCAGGGCCGTTCCGGCCGTGCAGCAGGAGACGGTCCGCCACCTGGAGGCCGGCGCGAAATTCCTCGACATCGCCCGCGGCGCCAAGACCGCTCCGGCCGATCCCGGCGAGCACTATCTGGCGACCGACATTCTGAGCCGCGACATCCGTTCCTACACAGCCTCGCTGATGAAGGAAGACCTGCCGTACGACCAGCTCGACCTGATCGCCAGCCTGATCGAGGAAGCCGACTTTACCGCCGCGCTGACCGAGTCGCTGCACCAGGTGGCGCGCCGCGTGAAGCGCGAAAAGTTCGGCAACGAGGCGCAGGCCATCGTCGAGGTCGCGCTGAACAAGCTGGACGCCTCGCTGCGCGACATCCTGCCGACCTACGGCGTCGCCGACCCGAAGATGCCGGCCGGCCATGTCAGCTACCCGCAAGTCGAGGAACTGCGCGCCCGCACGCTGGCGCTCGGGCCGAACGCCGGCGCAGGCGAGCGCGGCACGATTCTGGCGCTGCTCGGCTCGATCGAACGTGCTGAAATCCTGATCCGCCGCATCGACGCCGAGCGCCGGTCGGTCAACCGCCAGTCAGTAGTTGCCCGGGCCGCGGCGCGCAAGGCCGGCGGCGAGAAGCCGATGGATTTCGGCGGCATGGCGCCGGTTCCGGCGGAGTAAGGAAGGTCTTCCAGAACGTCGCCGGGGCTTAGCCGTCGCGTTTCGGGATGCTGAACAAAAGCCGTCGCGGCGGGAACGCCGCGACGGCTTTTTTTACACGTCAGCTGCCGCCCGTCAGTTCTTCCGGCCCCAGGCCTGGAAAATCCGGGGCAGCGACATGGTGGTGTCCGGACGCGCGGCGAAGGTTTCGAGCTCCGCCTTCACCCTGCCGATCTCCTCGGCGGTGGCGAGGCCTGCGGCGGCGACCGCGTCGGCAATCGCGGCGAAGGTGAGCAGCGGGACCTGCTTGGCCTCGCCACTGCGCCCGAACGGCTGCGCGAGCGACAGGCCCACGCCGCAAAAGCCGGCGTCTTCAAGGAGGCGGGCGAGCTTGCGGCCGATGGTCGGATCGGCGCCGCGTCCCTCGGCGGCGGCCATGTAGAGTTCGCGGTGGCGATCGAAGGCCGGGCAGGGCGGATCGCAGAACTGGCCGCTATAGTCGATGTCCTCGACGATCAGCAGGCCGCCCGGCGCCAGCGCCTCGCGGGCGCGGGCGAGCATGTCCTGCGGCCTGACCAGATGGGTGAGCACGAAACGGACATAGACCAGCGAGGCGCCGCCCACCGGCCATGCATCGAGCACGCTGGCCTTGTGGAACTCGACGAAGCCGAGCCCGCGCCTGCCGGCCTCGGCGCGCGCCGAGGCGAGTTTGTCCTCGTCGAGGTCGAAGCCGACGACGCGGCCGCCGCTGCCGACCCGCTCCGCCAGGTCGAAGCTGACATCGCCGCCGCCGCAGCCGGCATCGATCGCCAGCAAACCCTGCAACGGCTCGAAACGGTCGAACAAGGCGTGCGTCGACGGCGCCAGCACGCGGGCGAGGACCGACAGCCGCGCCCGGCCCTGTTCCCCGCCCTTGATGATGTAGGAACGCGGTTCCTGGCCGTCGGCCATGCATCCTCCCCCGTGTCCGCGATGCGCCCCCCGGCGGCGTCGAATGCGCGGCAACGGGACAAGATGTGCCACATCGCCACGGGCCGGCAAGGCGGCGGCTGGCGCGAACCGCAATATGGTGAACGAGACCTCTACGAATTCACCCGCTGCATGAAGGCCATGGCGCCGTGCGGCGCGCGCAGCTTGCCTTCGTGGATGATGTAGACGAACACGTCGCGCGGTTTCTTCTCCGGTTTTTGGTCCGGATCGGCGTAGGGCAGGTCGTCGGGCTGGCCGCCGGCGGCCCACTGTTTTGCACGCTCGACCCAGCGGTCGAGATCTTTTGGCGTGTAGGCGGTCGGCACCGCATCCTCGCCCTTCTGCAGCCGGGCATAGACGAAATCCGCCGTCACGTCGGCGAATTCCGGATAGTCGTGGTGGTGCGCGTAGCAGATCGCCGCCTTGTACTTTCGCGCCAGCGCCACGAAGTCGGGGGCCGCGAAGGAGCCGTGGCGCACCTCCAGCACGTGCCGCAGCGGGTGGCCATGATGTTTTTCGGGCAGCAGTTTCAGAAACCCCTCGAAATCGTCCGGCTCGAATTTTTTGGTCGGCGCGAACTGCCAGACCAGCGGCCCGAGCTTTTCGCCCAATTCCTCCAGCCCCTGCGCAAAAAATTTCGCCATCGACTCGCCCGCCTCGGCCAGCACCTTGCGGTTGGTGACGAAACGGTTGCCCTTGATCGAGAACACGAAATCGTCCGGCGTCTCGGCGTTCCATTTTGCATAGGTCGCCGGCGTGAAGCCGGAATAATAGGTGCCGTTGACCTCGATGGTCGGCACCTGCCGCGAGGCGAATTCGAGCTGTTTTTTCTTCGCCAGTTTTTCCGGATAGAACGTGCCTTCCCACGGCTCGAACGTCCAGCCGCCCATGCCTGCGCGGATCGTTCCTGACTGTGTCATCGAAGGCTCTCCCGGATTGCGGGCACAGGTTTGCGCGGGCCGGAACGCTTTGTCCACCCGCAAGCAGATCGATGCTGACAATGGCATTTCGTCAGGTGCTCAGGATGTGTCGAGGCGAGGGGAGCCGGTGGTGCCCTGTGGGCGCGGCAGCGCGGCAAGCAACTGCCGTGCGAAGCGCGCGCGGAATGCAAACCGGGCAGGTCTGTCGTCGCTGGCGTTCTCGGCCCGGTCGCGCACCGAGAGATTCGAAATGATCCGCAATTCGCTTTGCAACGCGCGTGCCGCCGTCCTGAAGATCAGCGCAAAATAGTCGGCGTCGGCGCGACTGTTGCGCCGCAGGACCGGAAACAGGGGAGGCGGGTCGACACAAGCCGGCCATGCGCCGCCCGTGTTCGCGATGCAATCCCATGCAACAGGCTCGGCGCGGCGCAGGATCCACAGGACGACACGGCGAACGGGGTAGCAATGGCCCGCGGCGAGGTCTGCCAGGCGGGCGAGCGAGAAGAACAGCGCGATGACGCGCTTCAGTACCTCCCGTTCCGCCTTCAGTTCCTCGTTCCAGTTCACCTGCCTTCTCCTGTCGGCGGAGATTAGGCACGAATTTGGAACAATGTCAAGGAAAATATTCCTCTAGCGGCGTTCAGGGCTGCCGCGCGAAACGGCGCTCATCGATCCCTCGAACACGATTTTTGTCAGCGCGATCAGCGGCTTCGAGATCGCGATCAGCCTCGGCAAGCTGCCGGGCGCCGAGTGGATTTCCCGCGCCTTCGTCACGCTCTGCGCCGATTTCGACTTCATCGAACTGCCGATCAACAACGCTCATGCGGTGATGGCCGGGGGGTTGGTTCACAAGGATCCGTTCAACCGGGTGCTGGCAGCACAGGCGATTGTTGAGGGATTTGGGCTGGTGACGGATGATCGGGCGACGGAGGTGTTGGGGGCGGAGAGGGAGTGGCCGGAGTAGGGCCGCGGAACGTAGGCGAAGCACACGGTTCAATCGGTTGCCGATCGGCATGAACATACTACCGCGAACATGGCGATCCGTTCCCGATCGGATGCTTGCGGGTCACAAACCTCACGACAGCACGACGCCAACTATTCGATATACGATAGATCGGCGGACAGCTTCACTCATACTTCAACTGGCCTGTCAGAAGATTGAAGCTCAACCGGCAAAACACGCCTTCTGATCCTTACATCAAATACTCCAACCAGAAGCAGAGATGAGGTGGTATAAAGACCAAGAGTCGCCCAATACCAGTAAAGTCCGCGCCACCTATCAGTGTACCATTCGTAGCCAAAGGACTGAAACGCCGGAGCCAAGCTGCTCATAATCAGCAAGCTCACTGCGAGCCATACTCCTCGCCTATGCAGGCCATAGCGAAGGAATGTCCACCCCAGGAATACTAGTGAAGGCAAGAGCGAGAAGGTTATCACATCAAACCAGAATTGCGGCGCGAGGATTGTATATTGTACCAGGCCGACGTAACTCTGATCTCCGGATATCAAGGATATGCTGTCGGCGATCGAAAAGGTAAATGTTAGAACGAGCGCGACCACCGTCTGTTGCAGGCAGGCGGCCCTTACACAATCCCCGATCGTCTCGGGTGTCAAATCTGACCGCCTTCGCGATAGGTAAACTAGAAATCCCAGATAGAGTGGCAGAAGAAAGCAAAATACAAAACGAAGCATGGGCATTACAGCGTATCTTGGCTCATAGACCCACTCGAAAAGCGCAGGTGACCAATGATCGGAAACAACGACAGGGACGGCATCAATGCCCGCGAATAAGACGGAAAACAGCGCGCAAAATACAACGAAAGTGCCAATGGAAATTGCACGTGAAAATGGAAGTTTCCCCGCCATAAGTGTAGGTGTATTGTGCCTCAAATGATTCCTTGTCGGCAGCTCTTTCTCTGTACTACCTGTCCTATTGCCTCTAATAGTCTCCAGTTGTTCCTGAATTTTTTGAAGGCCAACACGAAGGCCTTGCTCTCGCGTGGTCTCTCTTGCCGCGAATAGAAGAAGATATGCTGCTTTCTGCTGAGGAGTTGCACTTATCAAACCTTCATGAAGAGGCATGTCTACCTGCATAACGTTCGCTAAAGCTTTTCGCAGAGAATCATAACTATTGTTAAATCTTTCTAAAGCCCGGCCAGCTTCCGCCATGGCGTGCCGATCAATGCGTCTATCCAATCCGGTCGCGCTTATAAAAATATTCTCAAAGTAGGACATGAGATTATTTACATATGGAGAAAAGAGTACAAGACATGCAATCAGTAATACAAGTGGAGATAAAAAACTGAATTCTGCAAAATGCGACCGAAACCATTCGTCAGATTTCGTATGGAGATCGGATGGCAATACCTGCTTTACTATAGCCGGTGAGAGCTCTCGCGTTGCATCAATCACCCCGCTTTTTCCTTGAAGACATATGACAAGAATCAATGCCGCTAAGGGTAATGACATAGATCTACATAGTAATGTCGAGTATCGGACGGATAGATAAGTATCAAACCTAAAATATGAAAATGGATTCGACGCATCAAAGGGCACCACCCTCTCCAAAATTCTTTTACTTTGCAAACCAAAAACAAAAGCGGCAACAAAAAATGAAACCAACCAAAACAATATATTTTCTTGCGTGAAATTATCCCATCTCATAGTCGGTGCCCATTAACTGCACACGCCATTCATGCATGACACTGCACCAGCAACCTCTGTAGCTAGAAACAAAACAATCTGGGCAAAAAGAAGCATACGTACAGGTGCGCGCATAGCAATCCTCCATTTCTTTTGAGAAAAGCATATATTAGTCAGTCGACGATGGCAAGAGAATCGTTCAAAGGTGTTCAACCGTCGCGCCGACTGTGTCAGGCTATGGAGTGCATTGGCACTATGTCGCGCAACATCCTGTGCATTAGCGATCTAGTGGATGACCTTTACTACTCCGCCGCCTCTCGCTTGCCCGCCTTCGGCCGCCGCTCCAAGAGCTCCTTCAAAAACTGCCCCGTATAACTCCGCGGCTCCTCGACCACCTCTTCCGGCGTGCCTTGCGCCACCAGTTCGCCGCCGCCGTCGCCGCCTTCGGGGCCTAGATCAAGAATCCAGTCGGCGGTCTTGATCACCTCCAGATTGTGCTCGATGACCACCACCGTGTTGCCCTGGTCGACCAGCTCGTGCAGCACTTCCAAGAGTTTGGCCACGTCGTGGAAATGCAGGCCGGTGGTCGGTTCGTCGAGGATGTAGAGCGTCTTGCCGGTCGCCTTGCGCGACAGTTCCTTGGCGAGTTTTATGCGCTGCGCCTCGCCGCCGGACAGCGTGGTGGCCTGCTGGCCGATATGGATGTAGCCGAGGCCGACCTGTTTCAGCGTTTCCAGCTTGTCGCGCACGCCGGGCACGGCGGCGAAATAGTCGACGCCTTCCTCGACGGTCATGTCGAGCACGTCGGCGATCGACTTGCCCTTGAACAGCACGTCCAGCGTCTCGCGGTTGTAGCGTTTGCCGTGGCAGACGTCGCAGGTGACGTAGACGTCGGGCAGGAAGTGCATTTCGATCTTGATGACGCCGTCGCCCTGGCAGGCCTCGCAGCGGCCGCCCTTGACGTTGAAGGAGAAGCGGCCGGGCTGGTAGCCGCGCGCCTTGGCTTCCGGCAGGCCGGCGAACCAGTCGCGGATCGGCGTGAAGGCGCCGGTGTAGGTGGCCGGATTGGAGCGCGGCGTGCGGCCGATCGGGCTCTGGTCGATGTCGATGACCTTGTCCAGGAATTCCAGGCCCTCGATGCGGTCGTGGTCGGCCGGGTGCTCGCGCGAGCCCATGATACGGCGCGAGGCGGCCTTGAACAGGGTCTCGATCAGAAAGGTCGACTTGCCGCCGCCCGACACGCCGGTGACGGCGGTAAACGTGCCGAGCGGGATTTCGGCCGTCACGTCCTTCAGATTGTTGCCGCGCGCGCCGACGACTTTTATGCGCCGGCCCTTCTTCATTTTTCGGCGCTCGTCGGGCAGGGCGATTTCCAGTTCGCCGGTCAGGTACTTTCCGGTAATCGAGTTCGGGTTGGCCATGATCTCGGCGGGCGACCCTTGCGCGATCACGCGGCCGCCATGGATGCCGGCGGCGGGGCCGATGTCGACGACGTAGTCGGCGGTCAAAATGGCGTCCTCGTCGTGCTCGACGACGATGACCGTGTTGCCGAGGTCGCGCAGATGTTTCAGCGTGTCGAGCAGGCGGGCGTTATCGCGCTGGTGCAGGCCGATGGAGGGCTCGTCGAGCACGTAGAGCACACCGGTGAGGCCGGAACCGATCTGGCTGGCCAGCCGGATGCGCTGGCTCTCGCCGCCCGACAGCGTGCCGGAATTGCGCGCCATGGTGAGGTAGTCGAGGCCGACATCGTTGAGGAAACGCAGGCGCTCGCGGATCTCCTTGAGCACGCGCACCGCGATCTCGTTCTGCTTGGCGTTGAGTTTTTGCGGCAGCTCGGTAAACCATTGATCCGCCTTGCGGATCGACATGTTGGAGACCTCGCCGATATGGCAGCCGCCGATCTTGACCGCCAGCGACTCCGGCTTGAGGCGGAACCCGTTGCAGGCCGGGCAGGGGGTGGCCGACATGAAGCGCTCGATCTCCTCGCGCATCCAGGCCGATTCCGTTTCCTTCCAGCGGCGCTCGAGATTGGGGATGACACCCTCGAACGTCTTGGTGGTCTTGTAGGAGCGCAGGCCGTCATCATAGTTGAAGGTGATCTCGCGCTCGCCGGTGCCGCGCAGCACGGCGTGTTTCGCTGCGTCCGACAGGCTGGAAAACTTGTCGCCGAGTTTGAATCCGTAGGCTTTTCCAAGCGCCTCCAGCGTCTGCGCGTAATAGGGCGAGGTGGATTTCGCCCACGGGCTGACCGCGCCGTCGCGCAGCGTGACATTGTCGTCCGGCACGATCAAATTCTCGTCGATGGCGCGCTGGCTGCCGAGACCGTCGCAGGTCGGGCAGGCGCCGAACGGGTTGTTGAAGGAGAACAGGCGCGGCTCGATCTCGGGGATGGTGAAGCCCGAGACAGGGCAGGCGAATTTCTCCGAGAACAGAATGCGTTCGTGGGTTTCGTTGGCGGATTTGTTGACCGCGTCGTCGCCGGTCTGGCTGGCGTCCAGCGGCTTGTCGGCGAACTCGGCGACGCAGAGCCCGTCGGCGAGTTTCAGCGCCGTCTCGATGGAGTCGGCCAGCCGCGCGGAAAGATCGCCGCGCACCACGATGCGATCGACGACCACGTCGATGTCGTGCTTGTATTTCTTGTCCAGCGTCGGCGCCTCGGCGATCTCGTAGAAGGCGCCGTCGACCTTGACGCGCTGAAAGCCCTTCTTCTGCAGTTCCAGCAGCTCCTTCTTGTACTCGCCCTTGCGGCCCCGGACGATCGGCGCAAGCAGGTAGAGCCGCGTGCCTTCCGGGAGCGCCAGCACGCGGTCGACCATCTGGCTGACCGTCTGGCTCTCGATCGGCAGGCCGGTCGCCGGCGAATAGGGAATGCCGACGCGCGCATAGAGCAGGCGCATATAGTCGTAGATCTCGGTGACGGTGCCGACCGTCGAGCGCGGATTGCGCGAGGTCGTCTTCTGCTCGATCGAGATGGCCGGGCTCAATCCGTCGATCTGGTCGACGTCCGGCTTCTGCATCATTTCCAGGAACTGCCGGGCATAGGCCGACAGGCTCTCGACATAACGGCGCTGGCCCTCGGCGTAGATGGTGTCAAAGGCGAGCGAGGATTTTCCGGAGCCCGACAGGCCGGTCATCACGACGAGGCTGTCGCGCGGCAGGTCGAGGTCGACATTCTTCAGATTGTGCTCGCGCGCGCCGCGAACCGAGATAAATTTGTGGTCGGCCATGCCGCTCCGCCGCCTGTCCATGATCGTGGGTCCTGGCCGGCCCAGATGGAACCGCCTTCGCCTATGTAGGTATGCCGGCCGCCGTGTCGAGGCACGGCGCCGCCAAAGGCGGATTTAGGCGTCTTTGGCGGGAGAGGGCAAGTGAAAAGAACAAAGGCCGAACAACCCTCCTGACAAAGCGGTTGGGCCAGAAAGGACGGCGCCAGTGTCGATCACATTTGCGCCGGCTCATCATCTTGGGTTGACGCGGCGGCCAGGGCTTGGCACACTCCAATCGTCCTCCGGGTGAGAGGCCAGCGCAAGCGGCCTGGAATGGCGGAAGCCGGATCTGCGAGACGCCGCAGCTCGTCCCTGGTTGGCATTGGTCGAACGGTTACAGGAGCGAGGTATGACTCCACCGGATAGTTCCAACAGGCTCCGCGCCTGAGACGGAGCCAGCGGCAGCGAGCGGCCGGGATGAAATCCGGCAGGCAAGACTGGCCGTTTCCCCCACAATCAGAGACTGCTGGTCGGGTCGTCGGCTGACGCCGCGAAGCACCCGAATTCAAAGCCGGTAAAAGATTCCCGGCAGGGGTAAAATCCCACAAACCCTGTTCGCTCGGACGAGCGGACAGGGTTTTATCGTTGTGGATGATCGCGCAGCCAGCCTGTTCCTGTCATCGCGCTTCCTTTTTCGCCGGGTTAAGCTGCGCGTCGCCCAGCGTCCCGATATTCGGCAGGAACAGATGTCCAAAAACCATGAACTCGCCGGCCTGATGAAATGGTCGAACCGGGAGGAATGGCAGGATCTGTTCGACGAGGTGTTCGACGAACATTTCGGACAGGCCCTCGACGATTACGGCATCGACCACGAAAAACTCGAGGAATTGATCGGCGAAGCCGAGATGAGCAATCTCTGGGGCTGCGCTTTCGAGGATTTCCTCACCCGGCCGGCTTCCGAGGAGGACGAGCGCACGATCGTCGACGACTATCTGAAGCGGCGCGGCTGGAAGGAGTCGCCCTCCGCCCGCCGCTACATGGAGGCGCTGCGCGACTCGCTGTTCAGCCTCTATGAGGTCAGCGAGATCGTTCCCGGCCAGTCCATGCTGCTGCGCGATCTCATTCGCGGCGGCGAACCGGTGCGTGTCACCGAGCATACGGCGACGCGCAGGTTGCAGACCCTCGATCGGCTTGGCTGCCGGGTCGTCGAGGTCGCCGGAAAGCACCGCCTGGCAGGCGGTTTGGCCACGTTCAGCGAGGCTGCCTATGCCGAGGTGATCGAGACAATTTCCGATCCGATGAAGAGGATTGGCGATGAAGCGTCGAGGCAGGAGCTTCCGGCCGGTGACGAGGCGGAAGGGGTCGACTTTTCGGAACTCGCCCGAATGATCTACCTGCACGGCTCGGCGCCGGAATTCACCGCGATCTGGCTGGAGGACAGGCTGAACGGCAAGATCGACAAGGTGCCGCCGCCGCGCTTCAACAGCGACGGCGAGGCGCTTTCATTTCATACGATCCGCTATCCGCTGACCGTCGGCGCCACGCCGGAGGCGATCGCCGGCCGGCTGGACCAGGCATCGGAACTGCTGCGGCAGGATGACGGCCTCTGGAACTGGGTGGAGGCCGCTGCCGCTTCGGCTGCGCCGTCAGGCAGAGGGTCGTATGTCGAGGACGAAAAGCTTCACATCACGCTGGACGACGGCACCGAGGTGCTGGCCTCGATTGACCTGCAAGGCCAGGCGCTGATCCTTTCCGCCAACTCGAAGCCGCGCGCCGATCGGGCGAAGGTCATGCTGAAGTCGATCCTCAAAGGCCAGATCGGCCAGCCGCAGACACAGATCCACAGCTATGAAGAACTTTCCAATCCCGACGATGGACCTTAGTCTTCGGCAGACGAGGTCCTTGCACGGCTGCTCGACCTGCCGCTGGAAGTCCTTGATGATGTGAGCCCGCGCGGGGCGGCCCGCACCGAGAATGGCCGGCCCAAGGTTGCCGAATGGCTGGAAGGCATAGAGACGTGGATGGCGGGAGAGCCGGGATACGTCGGTTATGATTTCGATCGGATATGGCAGGAACTTGGCGCCGCCGACCTCCGGAAGAAAACGAAATGAGCCTGTGCGGCTGCTGCCTAACCGCCTTGCATATTCAGGCAGCCGCGCAGGATTTTTCCGCGAGCGGCGGAATAGCAGGGCGGACTCTCGCTCTTCGGCTGTAAACGGCGAGGCTCGGCGGGCGCTGTTGGCCGGTCAGCGCGGCGTTCCCGGCAGCGTGCCAGCGCGGATGTCGACCCGCATCTGCCCGGATATCTTCACGTCCCAGTCGCCCATGCGGACGAAGCCGTCCCCGTTCTTGCCCGCCTGTTCCAGCGGCTCGGCGAGCGGTTTCACGATCGGTTCGGGCTGCTTCACGCCGGGCAGGGCGGTCTTGGCCGCCGGTTGATCGGCGAGTGCCGGCGAGGCGGCGACCGAAGCGGCCAGGACGAGAGCGGAGCAGACGGAAACGAAGGTCATGCCGTGACTATAGGAACGATGCCGGCGAAATCAAAACGCAGCATCGTGAGGTCCTGACATTTTTTGCTGGCGCTTTGTGAACAAAACAAGTACAAAACTAACTGTGGACAGGCCGTATGAATTGCGGACGATCGCCGCGCCGGCAGCGCCGATCGGATAGGATGCGGCCGAACGTATGGACAGCCAAATTTAGGACAAGCGTGGAGAAGTGCCATGGCGGGTAGCGTAAACAAGGTCATTCTGGTGGGCAATCTCGGGGCCGATCCGGAAATTCGCCGGCTGAACTCGGGCGAGCCGGTGGTTAATTTCCGCATCGCGACGTCGGAAAGCTGGCGCGACAAGAATTCCGGCGAGCGCAAGGAGAAGACCGAGTGGCATAACATCGTCGTGTTCAACGACAACCTCGCCAAGGTCGCCGAGCAATATCTGAAGAAGGGCATGAAGGTCTATGTCGAGGGTCAGTTGCAGACCCGCAAATGGCAGGACCAGAGCGGCCAGGATCGTTATACGACCGAGATCGTGCTGCAGAAATTCCGCGGCGAGCTGCAGATGCTGGATGCGCGCGGAGGGGGCGGCGACGGCGGCCAGGTCGGCTATGGCGGCGGCCAGGGTCGCGGCGGTTCCGATTTTGGCCAATCGGCGCCGGGCGACGACTATGGCGGCGGACGCGGCGGCGGAAACGCTTCGCGCGGCGGCGGTGGCGGGAGCTCGTCGCGCGACCTCGACGACGAAATTCCGTTCTGATCCAAGCGTCACGTCGAAAGCGGGGCTTCGTCGCTTTCGATCCTGGCGGGCGCCGGTCGATTGCCCGCTTGTCACGCCGCCATCAGCGCCTTGATGCCGTCGGCGACGAACTGCACCGCCAGGGCGGCGAGGATGACGCCGAGCAGACGGGTCAGGATCGAGCGGCCGGTCTGGCCGAGAATGCCGTCGACCCGTTCCGCCAGCAGGAAAACAAAATAGGTCAGGATCAGGCAGACCAGGATGATCCCGACCAGCGTGGCCTGCGCGGCGAACCCCTGGAAAGAGCCGGAAAGCAGCACCGTCGCCGAGATGGCGCCGGGGCCGGCGATCAGCGGGATCGCCAGCGGGAAGGCGGCGATGTTCTGGATAAAATCCTTGGTGACCGCGACGTCGGATATCTTCTCCTTCCGGTCCTGCCGCTTCTCGAACACCATCTCGAAGGCGATGAAGAAAAGCAGGAAACCGCCGGCGACGCGGAAGGCCGGCAGCGTGATGCCGAACACCGAGAGGATCGAGGCGCCGGCCACGGCGAACAGCGCCATGACGCCGAAACCGATGATGCTGGCGCGGATGGAGACCTGGTTGCGCTCGTCGCGGCTCATTCCGCGCGTGACGGCGAGGAACAGCGGCGCGAGGCCGGGAGGATCGATTGTCACCAGGATGGTGACAAAGGCGTTGAAGATGCTGTCGTATCCCGGCATGCGACCCCTCCTGCCATTGCAAGGTTAGCCCGGCCTCGGGCGCTCCGCCAGCGCGGCTTTCAGGGAACGGGCGATTCCGCCGCGATTTCCTCTCGGCCTTCCTCGCGTTGCGGGACCGGCAGCCGCAACGGCGACCCCTTCAGCAGAAGCAGCGCCAGGATGCCGGCCATCATCACGATTTGCAGCAGGCCGCCGATCGTTGCATCGGCGACCGTCCAGGACGGATCGTCGATGCTCGGGGTGACGAAGAAGGCGAGGCTCTGCCCCTGCCGGTCGGCGGCGACGAACAGAAAGGCCACCACATTGTTGGCGAAATGCATGCCCATGGCGGCGCCGAGATTGCCGGTGCGTTTCACCAGGAGCACGGCGCCCATGGCGAACAGGAAGATGGAGAAGATCACGGTCGCGTTCATCCACGGCCGCGCGCCCGGAAACCAGTGCGCCATGGCGAAGAGAAGGGCGGGGGTGACGGCCCAGACCCACGGCGAACGGAACCTGTGCGCCAGCGTCTGCATCAGATATCCGCGAAACAGCAGTTCCTCCGCCGATGTCTGGACCAGCAGGACGATGAGAACCGCCGGCAGGACGAGAAGCCAGGTGACCGGCGAAATGCCGGTCGCCGCCGGCCGCGGTTCGATGAAGAGCGTAGCCAGGCTGACCAGGATGGCGACGATCAGCGTCGCGAGCAGCGCGCGCCAGAAATCGCCGCCGGCGATCCGGCCCTGCCAGCCGAACAGCGTGGACAGCCGCCGCCGGTGCACGAGGCGCATGACGATCCACACGCCCGGCCAGATGCTGCCGATCGTCAGGATCGCCGTCACCAGCCCGGCGCGCGAGCCGGCGAAAACGGCGAAGGCGTTGCCGTCCGACGGCGCCACCCATCGCGCCGGCAGCCAGCCGAAGCTCAGCGCGAACGCGCCGGCGGTCATCAGCGCGAGCGTGCCGGCGAACCAGATGGCGACAATGATGGCCAGGCCGATCAGGATGCGGGGCAGCGAATTGCGGCCCGCCGAAGCCTGCTCGACGAAGGCGCGGAAATTTCTGGATGTGTATTGGCTGTTGGACTGCACGTCGTTTCCTCGCTGCCGCCGCGGCATGCATTTACCGGTGATAACCTGCCCGAAGCATTGGAGAATACGCCGGCGATCCTATATAAGCGGCTTACGAATCTCCTCATAGATTGCGATTCCATTTGACCGACCAGACCCCTCCGCGCGGACCCGACGGCCCATCCGGTATCGAACCGATCTCCATCATCGAGGAGATGCAGCGTTCCTATCTCGATTACGCCATGAGCGTGATCGTCAGCCGCGCGCTGCCCGACGTGCGCGACGGCCTGAAGCCGGTGCATCGCCGCATCCTCTTCGCCTCGCATGAGAGCGGTTATCACTGGAACCGCAAATACGTGAAGTCGGCGCGACCCGTGGCCGACGTGATGGGTAAATACCATCCGCATGGCGACGCCTCGATCTACGACGCGCTGGTGCGCATGGCGCAGGACTGGTCGCTGCGCGTGCCGCTCATCGACGGGCAGGGCAATTTCGGCTCGATCGACGGCGATCCGCCGGCGGCAATGCGGTATACGGAATCGCGCCTCACCAAGGTCGCGCACGAGCTTCTCGAGGACATCGACAAGGAGACCGTCGATTTCCAGGACACTTATGACGCCTCCGGCGAAGAGCCGAAGGTTCTGCCGGCCCGCTTCCCCAATTTGCTGGTCAACGGCTCCGGCGGCATCGCCGTCGGCATGGCGACCAACATCCCGCCGCACAATCTCGTCGAGGTCGTCAACGCCTGCATCGCGCTGATCGACAATCCGGCGATCGACCTGCCGGACCTGATGGAGATCATCCCGGGGCCGGATTTCCCCACCGGCGGCATCGTGCTTGGCCGCTCCGGCATCTACAACGCCTACGCCACCGGCCGCGGCTCGATCATCATGCGCGGCAAGGTGCATACGGAAACGATCCGTGGCGACCGCGAGGCGATCATCGTCACCGAGATCCCGTTCCAGGTGAATAAGGCGACGATGCAGGAGAAGATGGCCGAACTGGTGCGCGACAAGCGCATCGAGGGCATCTCCGACATCCGCGACGAGAGTGACCGCCAGGGTTATCGCGTCGTCATCGAGCTGAAGCGCGACGCCAACGCCGAGGTGATCCTCAACCAGCTCTACCGCTTCACGCCGCTGCAGACCTCGTTCGGCGCCAATGTGGTGGCGCTGAACGGCGGCAAGCCGGAAGTGCTGTCGCTGATCGACATGCTGAAGGCGTTCGTGTCCTTCCGCGAAGAGGTGATCAGCCGCCGCACCAAATATCTGCTGCGCAAGGCGCGCGACCGCGCCCATATCCTCGTCGGCCTGGCGATCGCCGTGGCCAACATCGACGAGGTGATCAAGCTCATCCGCAACGCGCCCGACCCGGCGACGGCGCGCGAACAATTGATGACGCGGCGCTGGCCGGCGGCTGATGTCGAGGCGCTGATCCGGCTGATCGACGATCCGCGCCACCGCCTCAACGAGGACGGCACCTACAATCTCTCCGAAGAACAGGCGCGAGCCATCCTGGCCCTGCAACTGTCGCGCCTCACCGCGCTCGGACGCGACGAGATCGCCGACGAGCTCAACGAGATCGGCGCGGAAATATCCGATTTCCTTGATATATTGTCGTCGCGCGCGCGCATCATGCAGATCGTCAAGGACGAGCTCATCGTTGTACGCGACGAGTTCGGCACGCCGCGCCGCACGGAACTGGTCGACGGCGGCGCCGACATGGACGACGAGGACCTGATCCAGCGCGAGGACATGGTCGTCACCGTCACCCATGCCGGCTACATCAAGCGCGTGCCGCTGTCGATCTACCGGGCTCAGGCGCGCGGCGGCAAGGGCCGCTCGGGCATGGCGACCAAGGAGGAGGATTTCGTTACCCGCCTGTTCGTCGCCAACACCCATACGCCGGTGCTGTTCTTCTCGTCGCGCGGCATCGTCTACAAGGAAAAGGTCTGGCGGCTGCCGATCGGCAATCCGCAGTCGCGCGGCAAGGCGCTTATCAACCTGCTGCCGATCGAGAGCGGCGACCGCATCACCGCGATCCTGCCGCTGCCGGACGAGTCGGAATGGGGCACGCTCGACGTGATGTTTGCGACCACGCGCGGTACGGTGCGGCGCAACAAGCTCAGCGACTTCGCCGACGTCAAGCGCAACGGCAAGATCGCCATGAAGTTCGACGAGGAGGGTGACGCCATCCTCGCCGTGGAGACCTGCACCGACAATGACGACGTGCTTTTGACCGCCGACAGCGGCCAGTGCATCCGCTTCAGGGTCGACGACGTCCGCGTGTTTGCTGGACGATCCTCCCAAGGCGTGCGCGGCATCGCGCTGGGCGCAGGGGATCGCGCGATCTCCATGACCATCCTGGAGCATGTGAAGGCAGAGGCCTGGGAGCGTGCGGCCTATCTGAAACGCAGCGTCGCCGAGCGGCGCGTGGCCTCCGCCGAGGGCGGCGAGGGCGAGGAGGATGTGGCGCTCACCAACGAGGATGTCGGCGAGGGCGGGGACCTTTTGGACGCACGCTACGAGGAACTCAAGGCACATGAGCAGTTCGTGCTGACCGTCACCGAATATGGCTACGGCAAGCGGTCCTCCTCCTATGATTTCCGTGTCATCGGTCGCGGCGGCAAGGGCATCCGCGCCACCGACGTGTCGAAGGTCGACGAGATCGGACGGCTGATCGCCGCCTTCCCGGTCGGCAATGACGACCAGATCATGCTGGTGTCGGACGGCGGCACGGTGATCCGCGTGCCCGTCCACAACATCCGCTTCGCCAGCCGCGCCACCAAGGGCGTCACCATCTTCAACACGGGCGAAGGCGAGAAGGTGGTGTCGGTCGAGCGCATCTCCGAGCCGCAATCCGAGGAGGAAGAGGTTGCGGAGACCGGGACCGGTCAAGCCGAAACGCCCTCCGAGCCGTCGCCGGAATAATTTCGCCTGACGGCGCGGCTGCTCGCCGCGTCGTCGTTCGCCGGCACCGCGGATGGATTCGGCGCCACGTTCTCTGCGGTCCATTGGATCGGTTGGCGGCGGCCTGTTACTTTCCCTGTCCGGCGCGCATTTTGCCAGTTACACTCGGCTTCTACGACAGGATTCAGCCGGTCTATGATGCGCATTCGCGTCAGGTCGCTGGCGGAAGGAGCGTCCATGACCGAAGCGACGGTGGTTGCCGAAACCGAGGATGGCGTGGAGCTTACCGTCGACGACGCCGTCGACATGGCGGTCGACCTGATGCGCAAGAAGCACCTCAAGGGCGCCGCCGAAATCCTTGAAAGCGTTCTGGAAATTGAACCTGCGCGGGCCGACGCGCTGAATTATCTCGGCGTCGTCCGCTTTCACCTGGACGGTCCCGCCAAGAGCATCGAGATATTGAACCGCGCCGCCGAACTGGCGCCTGCCCACGCCGGCATACGCAACAATCTCGGCAACGCCTATGTCGAACTGGGCGACACCGACGCGGCCGTCGCCGCCTATGACCGGGCGATCGAACTCGATCCCGGTCTCGCCGATCCCTACGCCAATCTCGCCGCCATCGTGAAATATGCCGGCAATGACGGGTTCGCCGAAAAGCTGCTGCGCAAGGCGATCGACATCAATCCGGAGTTCGGCGTCGCCTACCAGAATCTGGCGTCGATCCTGCTCGACACCGGCCGGGCGCGCGAGGCGATCGACTATTTCTGGAAGGCGACAGCGCATCTGCCGGACAAGGGCGTGCCGGCGCATTTTCTGGCGCTGGCCTACTGGTTTGCCGGGTTGAAGGACCTGGCCATCGAATTCGTCAAGAAATGGGCCGATGCCAACCCGGACGACCCGCAGGCCCAGCACATGCGCGCCTCGATGACCGGCGAGAACGTGCCGGACCGCGCATCCGACACCTATGTGCGCAAACTGTTCGATCAATTCGCCAGTTCGTTCGATTCCAAGCTGGAGAGCCTGGAGTATCGTGCGCCGGAACTGGTCGGGGACGCGGTCGGCGCCGCTGTCGGCAAGGATGCGACGGGCCTGGCTATATTGGATGCTGGCTGCGGCACGGGCAAATGCGCAAAATATTTCAGGTCGCACGCCGGGCGGCTGGTTGGCGTCGACCTGTCGGGCGGCATGCTCGTCAACGCCGGGAAGCTCGGGCTATACGACCATCTGGAACGCGCCGAATTGACGGAATACCTGCTGTCACAGGCCGGCGCCTATGACGTCGTCGCCTCCGCGGACACGCTTTGTTACTTTGGGAGGCTGGACGCTTTTTCTGCAGCCGCTGCGGGTTCGCTGCGGCCGGACGGCGTGCTGGTCTTCACCGTGGAGGCGCTGGGCGGCTCCGAGGAGGAGTTCCGGCTCGCCGTCAACGGCCGCTACACGCACAGCGAGGACTATGTGCGAAAATGCCTGGGGGAAGCAGGGTTTCAGGTTGAGTCGTGCGAGCGACAGAAACTCAGGACGGAAAATGCCGAGCCTGTGATCGGGCTGGTGCTTACGGCGCGGCTGGCGCGCGTACGGCCGTAGGAGACCACGGACGCAAACAACGTGGCTGAAGTCAGCGAAGGTTCCGTACGCCAAAACCCTGGTTCTGCTTGGCCTTGCTCTCGACCTTGATGCGTTCGGCTTCGTCGTGAAGTCCGAAGACTGTGGCGATCAGCATAACGAGGGTCATTGCGGCGGCGAGCATTGTGATCATCATGACGGCGTTCTCCTGACTGCGGTAACGCGGCTCTTGGTCTTTGGTTTCCTATATGGGTATCGACTTCGCCGGGCGCTGATGAAGCTTTCGTGAACATTGCCCCGGCGACCCAAGCTTCGGCTTCAGGTTGGTGAACAGTTTATTGCCGTGTCGCTGCCGGCTCTTTCTTCTCCGCCTTCCGGTTTCGAATTCGAACGGCCTCGCCTGGCAGATCTCGTCCTGGCCGAATTGCCTTTGCGCAAACGGCCCGCTAGAAGCACCGGCCATGACGGAACGCATCGCCATCTATGCCGGCTCTTTCGACCCGCTGACCAACGGCCATCTCGACGTGCTCAAGGCGTCGCTGGCGGTCGCCGACGTGATCCATGCGGCGATCGGCATTCATCCCGGTAAGAAGCCGCTGTTTACCTTCGAAGAACGTGTCGAATTGATCGAGGCGGCTGCCAAGGCGGAACTGGGCAGGAATGCCGGGCGTATAAAAGTCGTTTCCTTCGACGGCCTGGTCATCGACGCGGCGCGAAAGATAGGCGCCTCGATCATGATCCGCGGCCTGCGCGACGGCACCGATCTCGACTATGAGATGCAGATGGCCGGCATGAACGAGACCATGGCGCCCGACCTGCAGACTGTCTTCCTGCCGGCCAGCCCCTCCGTGCGCACCATTACCGCCACATTGGTGCGGCAGATCGCGTCGATGGGCGGCGACATCCGTCCTTTTGTCCCGGCCGTCGTAGCCGGCGCGCTGAACCAGAAATTCGCGACGTAACCCCAGGAATCGGGAGAGTTCCTTCCATGCAGTTCAAAGTGTCCCGGCGGCAGTTCGCCGCCTCGCTGGCCGTCATCGGCTCGCTGGTTTTCCTCGCGCCGGCGCAGGCCGCCGACCCGGAAAACACCATGATCATCACGCTGAAGGACGGCGACGTCACCATTGCGCTGCGCCCCGATCTGGCGCCGAAGCATGTCAAGCAGATCAAGGCGCTGGTGCGCGAAGGCGCCTATGACAATGTCGCCTTCCACCGCGTCATCGACGGTTTCATGGCGCAGACCGGCGACGTTGAGTTCGGCGACATGGCCGATGGCTACAATGCGGGGCGCGCCGGCACCGGCGGCTCCGACAAGCCGGACCTGCCGGCCGAGTTTTCCGCCGAGCCCTATGTACGCGGCGTCGTCGGCATGGCGCGGGCACAGGATCCCGATTCCGCCAATTCGCAGTTCTTCATCATGCTGGCGCCCAATCCCGGCCTGAACGGCCAGTACACGGTGGTCGGCGAGGTCGAGAGCGGCATGGACCTGGTCGACAAGATAAAAAAGGGCGATGCCGACCAGAACGGGGTTGTCAGCGAACCCGACCGCATGCTGAAAGTCCGCATCGCCTCGGACAAGTAATGTCCGAACCATGCCCGCGCGGGTGAAGCCGGGGCAGCATCAATCCAGGGAAAAAGATATGGCCGAGATCAAGGATCGCGAGCAGGCGCTCATCGTCGAAACCACCAAGGGAAAGGTCGTCATCGAGCTTTTCCCGGATCTGGCGCCCGGCCATGTCGCGCGCATCAAGGAACTGGCGCGCGAGGGCGCCTATGACGGCGTGGTTTTCCATCGCGTCATCGACGGCTTCATGGCCCAGACCGGCGACGTGAAGTTCGGCAAGTCGGGCGGCGCTTCCTTCAACCCGTCGCGCGCCGGCATGGGTGGCTCTGAGAAGCCGGACCTGAAGGCCGAATTCTCCAACGTCAATCACGGCCGCGGCACCTGTTCGATGGCGCGCTCGCAGAACCCGAACTCCGCCAATTCGCAGTTCTTCATCTGCTTCGGCGATGCGAGCTTCCTCAATCGCCAGTACACGGTCTGGGGCCAGGTGATCGAAGGCATGGAGAATGTCGACAAGATCAAGCGCGGCGAGCCGGTGGTCGATCCCGACAAGATCGTCTCGATGAAGGTCGCGGCCGACGTGGCCGCCTGAGCCGGAAACCACGGCGATGATGGGGCTCGTCTGGTCGGTGCTCGGCATAATGTCGGGCGCTTTCATCGCCATCCAGGCGCCGATCAACGCCCAACTGGCGCGCGGCCTCGGCCTTCCCGTGGCCGCCGCCGCCTTCTCCTTCCTGTCCGGCGCAGTTGTGCTGGGCATCGTTTCGGTCGCCGTCACCCGCTACAACGACATCTCGCTCGACTGGCGGGCTCCGGCACCCTGGCTGTTCGTGGTCGGCGGCATTCTCGGTGCGTCCTACGTCACCCTCTCGACCATCCTTATCCCGCGCATCGGCGCCGCGGCGCTGATGGCATTCCTTGTCGCCGGGCAGTTGCTCGCCGGCATGCTGCTCGACCGCATCGGCTTTCTCGGAATGGCGGTGCGCGAGATTTCGCTCGGGCGCGTGGCCGGGGCCGTGCTTTTGCTGACCGGTGCGCTGCTGGTACGGTTGTACTAGGATCGGCTGAGACTTGGGCGGGTCCGCGCGGGGTCGATGATGAAGCGTTTTCTCCCTCTTTTCGCTGGACTGATGGCATCGGCCGTTCCGGCGATGGCGACCGGCGAGATTTCCTGCGGCAACGGCAAGGGTGTCGGTGTCGACCTGCTGGTCGGCCATGTCGACGTGCTGAGCATTTCGCGCGTCGTGGTCACCGTCGGCGAAAAGGTTTGGTCGTCGACGCCGGAAAGCTGGCCGGGAACACCGATCGCGGTCGGCCAGGCTTTTGAGGACGACCACCAGCTTATGCTCGACATCACCGACGACGGCGTCAACGAAATCATCAGCCGGCTGCGGGTTTTCAAAGCGAGCGAGGGGGACACATCGGCCGCCGGCGGCGTCTTTTCGCTGAAGGGCGAGGGCGCTTTCGTCGTCGATTGTTCCGAGCCGCAATGAAAGTCGACCTCTTCGATTTCGACCTGCCCGAAGAGCGGATCGCGCTGCGCCCCGCCGAGCCGCGCGATTCCTCGCGATTGCTGGTGGTGCGGCCGGATGGCGCGCTGGCCGACAGGACCGTGCGCGACCTGCCCGGGCTGCTGCGGCCGGGCGACGCGCTGGTCTTCAACGACACCAAAGTCATCCCGGCGCAGTTGCGTGGCATCCGCCGGCGCGGCGAAGCGAGCGCGCATGTGGATGCCACCTTGCATATGCGCATCGCGCCGGACCGGTGGCTGGCCTTCTTGCGACCGGGCAAGCGCGTGGCGGAAGGCGACCGCATCAGTTTTGGCCATGACGGCAACGCCTGCTTCCTCGGCGCGCTCGACGCCACGGTGATGGAGAAGCGCGAGGCCGGAGAGGCGCTGCTTGCCTTTGACATCTCCGGCGCCTTTCTCGACGAGGCGCTGCACGCGGTCGGCCACATCCCGCTGCCGCCCTACATAGCTTCCAAGCGCGACGACGATGCACGCGACCTGACTGACTACCAGACGGTCTATGCGCGTGAAGAGGGCGCGGTCGCGGCCCCGACCGCTGGCCTGCATTTCACGCCGGAGCTTTTCGCTGCTCTCGATGGCGCTGGCATCGAGCGGCATTTCGTGACGCTGCATGTCGGGGCCGGGACGTTTTTGCCGGTCAAGGCCGACGACACCGCCGATCACAAGATGCACGCCGAGACCGGGACGGTTTCGGCAGAAACCGCGGCGGCGCTGAATGCCGTCCATGCGCGGGGAGGGCGGGTCGTGGCGGTCGGGACGACGTCTCTGCGCCTTCTCGAAAGCGCCACCGACGAGGCCGGCACGGTGAGCGCCTGGTCCGGCGCGACGTCGATCTTCATCACGCCGGGCTACCGGTTCCGGGCGGTCGACCTGCTGATGACCAACTTCCACCTGCCGCGCTCGACATTGTTCATGCTGGTCTCCGCCTTCTCCGGTCTCGAAACCATGCGCGCCGCCTATGCGCATGCGATCGAAAACGGCTATCGTTTCTACTCCTATGGCGATGCGGCGCTGCTGTTTCGCAAGGAGGCGTAGCGATGGATGAAGATCTGGAGGCGATGGACCGCGCGACGCTCGCAGCAGAGATCCGCAAGCTGCGCAACGCCATCCGGACCCACCGCGACGCGACCGTGCTGGCCCCATCCCGATATGTGGGAGCTCTTGCCGGAACGGACAAAACCGTCCATTGCGGTGCCACCCTGGCCGAAATTCATGCGCGGCTGCATCCGCTACCGCGCTTCGCTCGACCGGCAGGCGCCTGGCGCTCCCATCCACGACAAGGAATATGATGGCTGAACAATTCGGCTTCAAAGTGCTGGCGACGGACGGAAACGCCCGGCGCGGCGAAGTGTCGATGCCGCGCGGAAAAATCCGCACGCCGGCTTTCATGCCGGTCGGCACCGCGGGCACGGTCAAGGCCATGTATCTGGATCAGGTCCGGGCGCTGGGCTCCGACATCATTCTGGGCAATACCTATCATCTGATGCTCAGGCCCGGCGCGGAGCGTGTCGCGCGGCTCGGCGGCCTGCACGAATTCGCCCGCTGGCCGCATCCGATCCTGACCGATTCCGGCGGGTTCCAGGTCATGTCGCTGGCGAAGCTGCGCAAGCTCAACGAAATCGGCGTCACCTTCCGTTCCCATATCGACGGCGCGGCATACGAGATGTCGCCGGAACGCTCGATCGAGATCCAAGGGCTGCTCGATTCCGACATCCAGATGCAGCTCGACGAATGCGTCGCCCTGCCGGCGAAGGATCAGGAGATCGAGCGCGCCATGGAGCTTTCGCTGCGCTGGGCGGAGCGCTGCAAGGCGGCCTTCGGCGACCAGTCGGGCAAGGCGATGTTCGGCATCGTGCAAGGCGGCGACAAGGCGCATCTGCGCGTCCGTTCGGCGCAGGCGCTGAAGGCGATGGAGCTTAAGGGATATGCCGTCGGCGGGCTGGCGGTCGGCGAGCCGCAGGCGGTGATGCTCGACATGCTGGAGGTGACGTGCCCCGGGCTGCCGGCGGAGAAGCCGCGCTACCTGATGGGCGTCGGCACGCCCGACGACATCTTGAAATCGGTGGCGCGCGGCATCGACATGTTCGACTGCGTCATGCCGACCCGCGCCGGCCGCCATGGCCTCGCCTATACAAGGCGCGGCAAGGTCAATCTCCGCAACGCCCGGCATGCCGACGACCACCGCCCACTCGACGATGAGAGCGACTGTCCGGCGGCGCGCGACTATTCCCGCGCCTACCTGCACCATCTCGTTCGCTCGCAGGAGGCGCTGGGAGCGATGCTGCTCACCTGGAACAATCTGGCCTATTACCAGAGCCTGATGGGGCAGATCCGCGACGCCATCGAGGCCGGCGCGTTCGCTGAACGCTCCGCGCTGATCTCGGAACAATGGGCGCGAGGTGATCTTCCGCCCCTTTGATCGCGTATCCCAAGCTATGAAGTCCGTTTCGCGGCTCGGCCGCGCGGGCGACGGGGCTTGAGATGCGGGGTCGGGATGAAATACGCAGCCGCCTACAGCATAACCCTGGTCATCTTCCTGGCCCTCGACGCGCTCTGGCTGGGCGCTCTCGCGCGCGGCTTCTATGCGGAACGCATGGGCGGCCTGATGCTCGACCAGCCACGCTGGCTGATCGCCGCGCTCTTCTATCTGCTGTATGTCGTCGGTCTCGTGTATTTTGCCGTGACGACCGGCCTCGCCATTTGGGACTGGCGCATCGCGGCGTTCAACGGCGGGCTGTTCGGCTTCTTCTGCTATCTTACCTACAACGCGACCTGCCTTGCAGTGATCAGGGGCTTCGATCCGCTTCTGGCGGTGGTTGACACAGGCTGGGGAACGGTGGCCAGCGCAATCTCCGCCGGCCTGACGGTGACCTTGCTGTCGACGTTCGCGCGCATGTCCTGACTTCAAGACCCTTCATCAGGTACTCAGCGTGTTAGCCGCTTTCAAGCTGACGCCGGTGATCTTGTAGGTGCCGTCGGGCTGCCGTTCCAGCGTATAGACCGCCTCATAGTCCTTGCCGTCCGGCCCGACGATGATGACCTGCTGGATGATAGAGGCGGCCCCCATCTCCTCGGATTTGCCGAACGCATAGCTTTGCGGCTTGTAGACCGGCTGGTAGGCGCCGGTCACCATGCCCATGAAAGCCTCCAGCGTCGGGAAGATGGTCTTGATGCCTGGCGCCGCGTAGTCATATGCGGCGGCGTTGTCGCCACGTTTGAAGGCCTGCAACTGCGCGTCGATGGTTGCTTGCGCCGCCTTGACCTCCGCGTCGCCGGCAAAAGCGTTGGTCGCAAGCAGCGGCAGGAGCAGGAGGGCTAGAAGCATGCGGCGCATGGCGGTTGTCCTCTCCGCTGGGCGGTCGGTCGAAGCACGACCGTCGTCCTCGTATGGTACGCGGATTCGGACTCGCCGGTTTCGTGCGGCCTCCTTGTTCGGCGCTTTTTCCGCCGGGGTTTGCCCAACCCTTCCGCAAAGGCGCTGCGCAGCCTGCCTGTATCTTGGGCAAAATTCGTCATTTGTCTGTTCTGGCCGCGCAACCATCCGATTGTACTTGCTTTTCTGGAACAACGCATTTGAAATGCAGGCATAGGGGAGTGCGCGCTTGGTTGCGTTCGATGAGATGTCGCCGGAAAAATCCGGTATCCGCAGACCGTATTTCGGCTATGACAGCTGGCTAAAGGAACAGGACACCGTCCGGCTGACGGAAAAGATGCGCGATGCCGAGCGCGTCTTCCGCAAGACTGGCATCACCTTCGCCGTCTATGGCGAGGCGGAATCCGCCGAGCGCCTCATTCCGTTCGACATCGTGCCGCGCATCATTTCCGGCCAGGAATGGCGGCGGCTGACCCACGGCATCGAGCAGCGGGTACAGGCGCTCAACGCTTTTCTCGATGATATCTATCATCGCCAGGAGATTCTGCGGGCCGGCCGCATCCCGAAGGAACTCATCGCCAACAACGAGGCGTTCCTGCCTGAGATGATCGGCGTGCGCCCGCCCGGCGGCGTCTATACGCACATCATCGGCGTCGACATCGTGCGCACCGGCGAGGACGAGTTTTTCGTTCTGGAGGATAATGCCCGTACGCCGTCCGGCGTCTCCTACATGCTGGAGAACCGCGAGACGATGATGCAGCTCTTTCCCGAGCTGTTCCAGCGCGTCAAGGTTCGGCCCGTCGAGGATTATCCGAAACTGCTGCGCCAGTCGCTGGCGGCCGTCCGCCCGGATGGCGTGAAGGGCACGCCCACCATCGCGGTGTTGACGCCGGGCCTCTACAATTCGGCTTACTTCGAGCACGCCTTCCTGGCCGACCAGATGGGCGTCGAACTGGTCGAGGGCCAGGATCTGCGGGTGATAGACGGCCATGTCGCGATGCGCACCACCGAGGGTTTCAAGCAGATCGACGTGCTCTACCGCCGCGTCGACGACGCCTTCCTCGACCCACTGACGTTCAATCCGGAGTCGACGCTGGGCGTGCCCGGCATCATGGACGTCTACCGCGCCGGCAACATCACCATCGCCAACGCGCCGGGCACCGGCATCGCCGACGACAAGGCGATCTATTCCTACATGCCGGACATCGTCGAGTTCTACACCGGCCGCAAGGCCATCCTCGGCAACATACCGACCTGGCGCTGCTCCGAGCCGGATAGCCTGAAATACGTTCAGGAGCACCTGGCCGAGCTGGTGGTGAAGGAAGTGCACGGCTCCGGCGGCTACGGCATGCTGGTGGGCCCGACGGCATCCAAGAAGGAGCGCGAGGAGTTCGGCAAGAAGCTCGCGGCCCGTCCCTCCAACTACATCGCCCAGCCGACGCTGGCGCTGTCGACCTGTCCGATCCTGACCGAGAAGGGGTTGGCACCCCGCCATGTCGATTTGCGCCCCTATGTGCTGGTCTCCGACCGCGTCCAGATCGTGCCCGGCGGCCTGACGCGTGTGGCGCTGAAGGAGGGGTCGCTGGTGGTGAACTCGTCGCAGGGCGGGGGGACGAAGGACACTTGGGTGTTGGATGATTAGTGTCAGGCAGTCGGCAATAGGCAGTAGGCAGTAGTCCGGATGGGAGAGGTCCGAGAAAATCTGCCTCTGGAAAAGACAATCGAGTCCTATCGGGACTTGCGTGTATGGCAGGCTGCCATTGAACTGGTCGTATCCTGTTACGCAGAAACCAAGAATTTCCCGCAGAGTGAAACCTACGGCCTGACTGCTCAAATCAGGCGTGCGAGCACGTCAATACCTGCCAATATTGCCGAAGGTTATGGGCGGGATCACGCCGGGTCCTACGTTCAATTTCTGCGGATTGCACAAGGGTCGCTGAAGGAACTTGAAACGCATGTGATCGTAGCAAAGCGGATAGGCTATCTCGACTCGACGCAGGAGGTTCGCCTGCTCCAAAGATCGGATGAGATCGGCAGGATGTTGCGCGCTCTGATCCGAGGTTTGCAAAGGACCATGTAAATGCTTTCGGCCCTCTGTTCCTCCTTCCCCTACTGCCTACTGCCCACTGCCTACTGCCCATTCGCCACCCACAGGACCCCCTGACATGCTTTTGGGTCGCACCGCTAACGGCCTCTACTGGATGAACCGCTACATCGAGCGCGCCGAGAACATGGCGCGGCTGCTCGATGCGGGCTTGCGCATGGCGCTGACGCGCACGGCGAGTTCGGCCGAGGAGTGGAACTCGGTCGTGGTCAGCGCCGGCTGCGAGCTTTCCTTCCGCAACCGCCATGCGGACGTTTCGGCGCCGGCGGTGGCGGATTTCCTGCTGCGCGACACCACAAATTCCTCAAGCGTGCTGTCATCGATCGAGACGGCGCGCAGCAACGCGCGCATGGTGCGCACGGCACTGACCCGCGAGACGTGGGAATCGATCAACGAGGCATGGATGGCGATCAAGCGTGCGCTGGCGCGTCCGGTCGACGAGCGCGACCTGCCGAGCGTGCTCGACACCATCAAGCGCGAGACCGCGCAAATCCGCGGCACGTTCCACGGCACCATGCTGCGCAACGAGATTTTCGATTTTTCGCAGCTTGGAACCTTGATCGAGCGCGCCGACAACACGGCGCGCATCCTCGATGTCAAATATTACGTGCTGCTGCCGTCCATCCATTGGGTCGGCTCGTCGCTGGACAATTACCAGTGGGAATCGATCCTGCGCTCGGTGTCGGCGCATCGTTCCTACCGCTGGGTCTACGAGGCCGACTACCGGCCGACCAACATCGCGGAATATCTCATCCTCGACGCCCGCATGCCCCGCTCGCTGGCCTTCTGCTACCGCAACCTTGCCGACAGCCTCAAATATCTCGAGGAGGCTTATGGCGTGAAGCACGAATGCCACGAGACGCTGGCCACGATCACGGCCAAGCTGAAAAATTCGACGATCAAGCAGATATTCGACACAGGCCTGCATGAGTTCCTGACCGGCTTCATCCAGGACAACAACCGCCTCGGCGAAGAGGTGGCGCGCAACTACCGATTCTATTAGAGTTTCACGGATCCTCCGAGCCTCATTGCTTTCATGCGCCTGAAAATCACGCATCGCACCGAGTATCGCTACGATGTCCCGGTCCAGTACGGGTTGCAGCGGCTGCGGCTGACGCCGCTCAGCGGCTCGACCCAGGCGATCGTGTCCTGGGGGCTGAAGATCGAGGGTGCGCGCGAGGAGCTTCGTTTCGTCGACCAGTTCGGCAATGACACGCGGCTGGTCAGCGTCGAGGGCGATCCGCATGTCGTGTCGGTCGAGGCCGGCGGCATCATCGAATCCTTCGACACCGCTGGCATCACCGGCCAACACCAGGGGTTCGCGCCGCTGTGGCTGTTCAGCCGCCAGACTGCGCTGACCGCGCCGGGCGAGGAGATCGTGCATCTCGCCGAGACCATCGCGCCCGCCGCCGAACTCGACCGTCTGCACGATTTGATGAACGCCATCGCCGACCGTGTGTCCTATTTGGTCGGCAGCACCGATGCCGGGACGACGGCGGAAGAGGCGCTGAAACTCGGCAGTGGTGTCTGCCAGGATCATGCCCACATCTTCATCGCCGCCGCGCGCTGCCTCGGCTTTCCCGCGCGCTACGTCAGCGGTTACCTGTTGATGGACGGCACGGTGAACCAGGTCGCCAGCCACGCCTGGGCGGAGGCGCATGTCAGCGCGCTGGGCTGGGTGGCGTTCGACGCCGCCAACCGGATCTCGCCGGACGAACGCTACGTCCGCCTTGCGGTCGGCCGCGATTATCGCGAGGCGACGCCAGTTTCCGGCATTAGACTGGGACAGGCATCGGAAGCGCTTGCGGTCCAGATCACGGTAGAGCAGTAATCCGCTGCCTGTTTGATCGCAGGGGACGCGGGATTCGGGCTGACCGCCGAGCTTGATATCGATACGCCCGAGCCGGAATTGTTTCGATGACCTATTGCGTCGGCCTCAAGATCGATCGCGGGCTCGTGTTCATGTCGGACACGCGCACCAATGCCGGCATCGATTCGATCTCCACCTTCCGCAAGATGCATGTGTGGGAAAAGCCAGGCGAGCGCGTCGTCGTGCTGATGTCGGCCGGCAATCTCGCCACCACACAGAACGTCGTCAGCCTGCTCAACGGCCGCGCCAAGCCGCTGGAGGAGCGCAAATCCGCGGTGCTGGAAACGCCGTCCATGTATCAGACGGCGCGGCTGATCGGCGACACGGTCAAGGAGGTCATCCAGAATTCCTCGCCGACAGGCCAGAAGGCTGACAGCTACTTCAACGCCTCCTTCATCCTCGGCGGCCAGATCCGCGGCTCGGTGCCGCGCCTGTTCATGATCTACCCGGAAGGCAATTTCATCGAATCGACCGACGACACGCCGTTCTTCCAGGTCGGCGAGACAAAATACGGCAAGCCGATCATCGTCAGGACCTATGACCGCGAGATGAGTTTCGCCGAAGCGGTGAAGCTGCTGATCGTCTCGTTCGATTCGACACTGAAGTCGAACCTGTCGGTCGGCCTGCCGCTTGACCTGCTGTTCTACGAGAAGGACGCCTTCCAGGTCGGCGTGCAGAAGCGCATTGGCCAGGACGATCCGTATTACCGAACGGTTTCGGACGGCTGGTCGAACGCGCTGAAGAACGCCTTCAAGAGCCTGCCGGATTTTCCGGAGACGTAGGCTCCTCTGGCGTCAACCCCTCAGCATCTCCGCCACCTGCGGCGCGAAATAGGTCAAAATACCGTCGCAGCCGGCGCGCTTGAAGGCGGTGAGCGATTCCAGCATCGCCTTGTCGCCGTCGATCCAGCCATTCGCGGCGGCGGCCTTGATCATCGAATATTCGCCCGACACCTGGTAGGCGAAGGTCGGCATGGCGAATTCGTCCTTCAGGCGCCGGATGATGTCGAGATAGGGCAGGCCGGGCTTGACCATGAGCATGTCGGCGCCCTCAGCCAGGTCCTGCTCGGCCTCGCGCACGGCTTCGTCCGAATTGGCGTGGTCGAGATAATAGGTCTTCTTGTCGCCCTTCAGCAGGCCCTTCGTTCCGATCGCCTCGCGGTAGGGACCGTAGAAGGCCGAGGCGAATTTCGTCGCGTAGGACATGATCGCCACGTCCTGGAATCCGGCGGCGTCGAGCGCGTCGCGGATTGCGCCGATGCGGCCGTCCATCATGTCGGACGGCGCGATGATGTCGGTCCCGGCGCGCGCCTGAAGCACGGCCGCCGCGGCGACCTGCGACACGGTCTCGTCGTTGACGATCAGCCCATCGCGCAAAATGCCGTCATGGCCATGGCTGGTGAACGGGTCAAGCGCCACGTCGGTGATGACGCCGATCTCCGGCACCGCCTTCTTGAGGGCGCGGGTGGCGCGGTTGATCAGATTGTCCGGGTCGAGGATCGCCGAGCCGGTCTGGTCGCGCAGCGACAGGTCGACATTGGGGAAGGTCGCCAGCGCCGGTATGCCGAGCTTCGCCGCTCGCTCGGCTTCCCTGACGGCGAGGTCGATCGACATGCGGAACACGCCGGGCATGGCCGGAATGTCCTCGCGGCGGTTCTCGCCGTCGATGATGAAGATCGGCCAGATCAGATCGTCGACGGTCAGCCGGTTTTCCTGCACCAGCCGGCGCGACCAGTCGGCCTTGCGCATGCGGCGCAGACGGCGGCTCTGGGTGATCTCGTCGACGCTGCGGCTGCCGGCGGGAAAGGTGTGCTTGTTCATGACGCTGTCTCCAGGGCGGCCTCATAGCACAGGAGGCAACGCCGACCAATGCGACGGGATGCGCGGCTATCGTGGCTGGCCGTTGCCGGAGAGCACCTGCAGGCTGCCGGCCAGCGCATTGCGGAACGCATCGTCGAAGCTGACGCCGCGTTGCTGCCATTCATAAATGATGTCGGAGCTTTGCAGCCGCCACTCGGCGACCCAGCCGCGATCCTCGTCGCTCCACGACAGGCTGCCGGCCAGCGCGGCGGCGCCGTCATAGCGGCTTGCGATCGCCGCGAGGTCGGCCATCTCGACCTTCGGCAAAGTGTCGGCGTTGAGCGCCGCACTGGCCAGAGTCGCCGAATCCGGCAGGCCGACCGGCAGTGCCAGCGGTTCGCCCGCCGCGGCGAGCGACTGGCGGATGGACAGGCCGTCGGCGCCGTTGCGCGACAGCACGAAGGCCTTGTCCGCCTGGCGCACTGCGAGGAAGACGATGAGGCGCGGGCGCTCCTCCAGCCATGGCTTGCGGCCGAGCTTTTGCAGGAAAGCGTCGATCCGGTCGCGGTCGAAGGAGCAATAGAGATCGTGCGGCCGGTCGTGCGTGCCTTGCTCGTCGTGGATCGGGATGCCTTCCATCCGGTCGCGATAGCGATAAGCGGCGACGAAGCCGCCGGCATGCGGCAGCGCGGCGGCGAGGGCCGGATCGTCCAGCACCGTCTGGTCGCCGGAGACCTTGACGAGCACCCTTCGAAAACACTCCTCGAAACCGGGCTGGCGATTTCTTTCGTCAGCGCCTGTGACGATCGCCTGCGTGCTGTAAAGCGCTGAAAGATCCAGCGCCTTCGCCGGCGCAAGCGCGCAAAGCAGCATCGCGGCCAGCAGCAGCCAGAATGAGATATTGCGCAAACCGGTCGTGTGTCGTCTCACCGCAAGCCTCCGTTGCAACCGCCTTTTCGCATGATCCGCCGGAAAACGACAAGCATGGCGGAACGCCGTCCTTGTCGTCGGAAAAGCGAGTTGAGGTTTTTGAGCGGATCGGCCTTGTCGTGCTGGCGGCGCGCCGGTGCGCGACCTATCTGATCTTGACCGACGATCTCTCTCGGCAGACGGTCCGGGCGGGCAGGCGCAAGCATGTGGACAGCCGGCTTTCGGGCGGTCCGCCGAACCAAATCTTCCATCCACGCGGGATTCCCAAAAATGTCCGATGCACAATCCTACACGCCGCCGAAAGTCTGGAGCTGGAAGCAAGGCCATGGCGGTCAGTTCGCCAACATCAACCGGCCGATCGCCGGGGCCACGCATGAGAAGGAACTGCCGGTCGGAAAGCACCCGCTGCAGCTTTATTCGCTGGGAACGCCGAACGGCGTGAAGGTGACGGTGATGCTGGAGGAGCTTCTGGCGCTCGGCCACGAGGGTGCCGAATACGATGCCTGGCTGATCAACATCGGTAAGGGCGAGCAGTTCGGCAGCGGTTTTGTCGACATCAATCCCAATTCGAAGATCCCCGCACTGCTCGACCGCAGCGGCGCGGCGCCGATCCGGGTATTCGAATCCGGTGCGATCCTGATGTATCTGGCGGAAAAGTTCGGCAACGCCTTCCTGCCGACCAGCCAGCCCGCCCGCGCGGAAACGCTGTCGTGGCTGTTCTGGCAGATGGGCAGCGCGCCCTTCCTCGGCGGCGGGTTTGGGCATTTCTTCGCCTATGCGCCGGAAAAAATCGAATACGCCATCGACCGCTACGCCATGGAGACCAAGCGCCAGCTTGACGTGCTCGACCGCCGGCTGGCCGACAACAAATATGTGGCGGGTAGCGAATACACCATCGCCGACATGGCAATCTGGCCCTGGTATGGCGGCATGGCAAAGGGCTGGCAGTATGACGCTGGCGAGTTCCTGGCCGTTCACGAATACACCAACGTCATCCGCTGGGCCGACCAGATTTTTGCGCGACCGGCGGCCAAGCGCGGGCGCATGGTCAACCGCACCAGCGGCGAGCTTTCCAGCCAGCTGCGCGAACGCCACGACGCCAGCGATTTCGAGACGCAGACGCAGGACAAGATCGCGGCGGAATAAGTTCCGCTATCCGCCGCCGCGCCGCGTGACAGCGGCGGCGGTTTGGACAAAAATTCTTCCGAAGTGTCGGGACCCGGCAAGCCTGCGCGTTCCTTGCCCAAGCGGTGTTTCGGCCGTGCCACTTCGGGAGAAGGTCATGAATCATTCCTATCGCTGGGTGATCGTCGCGGCAGGAGGCCTGCTCGGCTGCGTCGCCATCGGCGCCATGTTTTCGCTGCCGGTGTTTTTGCTGACCATGTCGAAGGACACCGGCTGGTCGGTGACCGGCATTTCCAGCGCCATGACCATCGGTTTTCTGGCGCTGGCGGCGGCGAGCATGGTGTGGGGAAACCTGTCCGACCGGTTCGGCCCGCGCCCGGTGGTGCTGGCCGGATCGGTCATCCTGGCGGCGAGCCTGGCGCTGGCCAGCCAGGCGAGGACGCTGCTCGAATTCCAGCTCGTCTTCGGCGTTCTGGTGGGCGGTGCGACGGCCGCCGTGTTCGCGCCGATGATGGCGGCCGTCACCGGCTGGTTCGACACGCAGCGCGGGCTGGCCGTCTCGCTGGTCTCGGCCGGCATGGGCATGGCGCCGATGACCATGTCGCCGCTCGCCGCCTGGCTGATCACCATCCACGACTGGCGGACCGCGCTGCTGATCATCGCGGGCATCGCCGCCGTGCTGATGATCCCGGCGGCGCTGTTCGTGCGCAGCCCCCCGGCGCTGGCCAAAGGCCACGCGGAGACGGCGGAGGAGGGCGGGCCGCGATCGGACATGACGGTGGGCGAGGCCGTGCGCTCGCCGCAGTTCATCTTGCTCCTGCTCGCCAATTTCTTCTGCTGCGCCACCCATTCCGGGCCGATCTTCCATACCGTCAGCTACGCCGTGACCTGCGGCATCCCGATGATCGCGGCCGTCACCATTTATAGCGTCGAGGGGCTGGCCGGCATGGGCGGGCGCATCGCCTTCGGCCTGATGGGCGACCGGTTCGGCGCGCAGCGCGTGCTGGTGCTCGGCCTCTTCGCGCAGGCGTTCGGCGTGCTCGCCTACGTCTTCGTCAGCCAACTCGGCGGTTTCTACGCCGTCGCGGTGCTGGTCGGCTTCCTCTATGCCGGCATCATGCCGCTCTACGCGGTGATCGTGCGCGATAACTTTCCGATGCGCATGATGGGCACCATCATCGGCGGCACCGCCATGGCCGGCAGCCTCGGCATGTCGACCGGCCCGCTGCTGGGCGGGCTGATCTACGACCGTTTCGACAGCTATGCCTGGCTCTATATCGGCTCGTGGGGCATGGGCATCGCCGCCATGCTGATCGCCATGACGTTCCGGCCATTTGCAAAAGCGCAGCCGGCGATGGCGGCGGCGTGAAATCTTGTCGATTCGCGATAGCACCCAGGGTTGTTTTTGCTGCAAAAACACCTCTGGTTGTTGATCGCTGAATGACACGGTGTATCTCTCGACGAATGAAGTCGCGACGTCCCGACAGGCAAGACATTGAGAGAGGCCATCTGATCAAGCGCTTGCGTAAGGACAAGCGCCTGACGCAGGAGCAACTGGGAAGTTTGGTTGACTTGTCCGCAACTCAGATCGGCAAGTACGAACGCGGCGAGAACCGAATGTCGGCAACTCGCTTCGAACAACTTTTGTCCGTTCTGGGAACGGAGCAACCGGCGCGGCCGGGCTTTGCCGAGGCGCAACGCGCCTACCACGTTCCGAAGTTCGATCTGGACGGTTTGGCGCGGTCCTTGAAAACAATCCGTAGGGAAGTTGACCGCTGTCTGAAAATAATGGCCGATGCGTCGGCTTAGCGACTAGGTGTGCGCCGAGCGCCGAATTTGTGGGGCAGGCGAGTAGTTCACGCAGTCGCTGGTAAAATGCAACCTACTGTTTCAAAATCGTGTTCGGCTCGTTGCCCTCGACCTGGTCGATCACCAGCAGCCGCACCATGTCGGTGCCGATGTTCGTGCCCTGGTGCCAGAGGCCGATCATCTCGACGATGAAGTCGCCGGGCTTGTAGTCGGTGCTCTGGCCGGTCTCGGCATTGATGACGCGCAGGTTTCCGGCCTGCACATAGGCGTAGCGGGCATGCGGATGCTTGTGCACCGGCAGCGTGGCGCCGGGTGCGATCTCGAATTGCGAGGCGATGACGCGCGCGTCCTTTTGGGGCAGCACGATCGGCTGGCCGGCGGCGGTGACGTTGGTCGAGGCGAGCGGGGTGACGACCACCGGCTGCGGCGCGGGATCGAGGGCAAGGGCGGGCCAGGCGAACGCCGCCGCGCCGAAAAGCGCCAGCCCGGCAACGGCGTTGCGAAATCGTCCGGTCATTTCACCCCCCCCAAAATTTTGTCCCGGCTGCGTTGTGGCGCGGCGCGGGGCGGGACGCAAGGCTGCCCATACGGCGCGCCGGCGTGTTCGCCAAGCGTGCCTAACAAACGGACAACGGCTGTTTTGGCGTTTCTCCAGATTTTTGACATGCCGGTGTCAGATTTCGCCGGTGGCGCGCGTCCTTGCGGGGTAAGCTGATTCAATCAAGGGAAAGTCAAATGCCCAGCACCATTCGCCTGCACCGCGTCCTGGCAACCAGCCCGGACAAGGTTTTTCGCGCCTTCACAGAAGCCGACGCGCTCGCCAAATGGCTGCCGCCCAACGGTTTCCTCTGCACCGTCCACCATCTCGAGGCGAAGGTCGGCGGCGCCCACAAGATGTCGTTCCGCAACTTCACCACCGGAAACAGCCATTCCTTCGGCGGCAAATATCTCGAACTCGTGCCGGGCGAGCGCCTGCGCTACACCGACCGCTTCGACGATCCGAACCTGCCGGGCGAGATGACGGTGACGGTGCTGCTGAAAAAAGTGTCGGTCGGCACAGAGATCGAGATCACCCAGGAGGGCGTGCCGGACCTCATCCCGCCCGATGCCTGCTATCTCGGATGGCAGGAATCTCTGCGAAACCTGGCGAAGGTGGTGGAGCCGGATATCAAGGAGTAATGCTCCAAGGCAGCAGGCGGTCGGATTGCGGCAAGCGCGCGGCAATCCGAGGCAGGTCTGGGGCGGGTGAAAAATAATCGGTCTCGGAACCCAGGGTCTCGCGTCGGAACCTTGGGTTGTTGCGCGCGCTTCGACCCCATGTATCAGTCCGATCATGCGTTCGCGGAAACCCAGCCCAGAGGATATCGAGAAAGGACGCGACATCCTGGAATGGCGGAAAGCCCGCGGTATGAACCAGGCAACGGCAGGTCATTTGATCGACAAGGCCGCGTCCCAGATCAGCAAGTATGAGCTCGGCAAGAACCGGATCTCGGCGGCCGACTACGAGACACTTCGGCGCGAACTGGCGCCAAAACTTTCCCGACAGGGCTTTGCAGAAGATCAAACCGGATAGAGGGGGCCGGCCTTCAGGCGGGAAGAGGAACTCCAGTTTCTCAACTGGATGATCCGCGTGCTTGAGCGGCGCAGGGCTGAACTTGGCGGAGATTGAAACGCTGAATTCGGATCTCCGGCGATTTACTTGTTCCAACATTCTCATAATCTGGCCGCATGCCGCACCAGCCCGTGCTTCCCGCCAAACGCGGTTTCGCAAAAACTTTGCGCCGTGAGATGACGGACGCGGAGCAAAAACTTTGGAAGGAACTGCGCGGGCGGCACCTCGACCGGATCAAGTTCCGCCGTCAGGTGCCGATTGGACCCTACGTGGCCGACTTCGCTTGCCTGGAAGCAAAACTGATCGTTGAACTCGATGGCTGCCAGCATGCGGGTGAGGTTCGCGACGATATCCGGACGGTGGAACTTACGGCGCGCGGGTTTCGCGTGCTGCGCTTCTGGAACGACGACGTTTTGAGGGAACTGGATTCCACCTGCGACACGATCATCGCGTTTGCGAGGGATACGAGTTTGCAGCCGTGGAGGTGAGCGCTCTTACCTTCTCCCCTTGTGGGAGAAGGTGGATCGGCCGAAGGCCGAGACGGATGAGGGGTGTTGGACGGATCACCACCGTCTCATTCCTTCCAACACCCCTCATCCGTCGCCTGATCTTTCGCTCACTGCGTTCGCTCCAGGGCTCCCCCTTCTCCCACAAGGGGAGAAGGGGGAGCAGTGCGTCGCCGGCCACGCAAATCTCGAGCATTGGCGATATTGATTGGAAGCCGAGGCGGGAGTCGAACCCGCATCTCTTCAGCGCCCCGAAGGGCTAGAAACCGAAGACTCTGTCCGGTTGAGGTACTCGGCGCCTCCTGAGATAGGGTCACTAGCCTCGGATGTGTTTATTCGGGAAACGCACTCTGGCTCGTAAAATTGCACCAGACTGCAGGCGCACGAGGGAAGCCCCAATAGGCGCGAAACGTGAACTGCGTGACCTATGCTATCTCTAAACGTTTTCGAAAGGTCGGCTGCCCATATAGCCTTTCGCATCAAAATTTGATCAATTGCAATATTTCTTTGTTCCGATTCTTTGTAATGTTCGTCAATATGAATCTTAACCAAGTTTACTATTGGGAGTATTTTTAAAGTTGATATCAGGTACCTGTTATATATGTTCTGATAGTCAATTTCGTCATCGCGCAGTTCAGATGTCGCTGGTCCTAAATGCGGCCTCAATCCGGGAAGGTGGTAAAGTATCGTCTGGCGAAGCGAGGCGGGGGCGCTATCTGGTATTCCACCGACGAATCGCGTCCCCTTTTCCGTAGATTCGATGGGTATTTCAATTCTCATCGATTTTAGGTCCGGGCTTAGATTTAAGGAGAAGGTCGTTCGCTCTCCTGTCTTTGCTTCCTTCTGTTGGGTATTTCGTACCAAAGCTGAGTATATCACGTCTCTTATGGCCATAGTCCGCATTAAGCGAGCATAGCCAGTATCCAAAATGCCTTGTAAATTCCGTGAGGGAATGGCCTTTGCCCAGGCCGGCAATTCATTAATATACCCCATCCTTCTCGAGATACGGAATATATAGGATAGAAGAGAGAAATAATATTTTGCCGCTTTTCCGTCGCTGGTTATTTGTTTTGATTGTGGGTATGCGCATATGGATATAGCGAGCGCTGCGTTCAAAAGGGGCTCTTCCGATGCTCTAAACCGAACTTCGGGCGGTGGATCAACTAGCCAATGCTGTTCCTTTAAAATTCTGTCAAAATCGCTCATATGTGTCGTTATAACTCTTTCAAAGCTTTCGGAGTTCAGCCCTATCTTTGGTGTTCTTTGTCACGATATCCTGACGTAATGTTGCTAATTTGTTCTAATAGAACTTTGCGTGCAAGGCAAATGCCTTGCACGCACGAAGACCTTTTTGTCTCAACTACACCCGCTCGTCGCCCCGCAAGTATCGCATTTCTCGCACGTCCCATTCCGAACCATCGTGAAATTCTGGCACTCCGAGCACATGTTGCCCGTATAACCCTGCATCAGCGCCTGCTGCCGGCGTTCGGCGGCGAGCGCCTTGGCGGCGGAGGCGTCGGCCTGGGCCTTGTCGGAAAACAGGGCGGTGGCGGGCGAGGGGGCGTCGAACAGGTCGGGTGGGCTGTCGGCTTCGATGTCTTCGGCGAATTCCGCCGCGCGCTCCTCGTAGTCACGCTTGAAGGCCGTCGCTTCTTCCGAAAATTCGGAGACGACCGGCTTCAGCGCCGTCGCCGCATGGGCCGACGAGATGGAGCGGACGTTGGAGCCGCTCCAGGCGGTCGGGGCGGCGCGGGCAGGGGTTGCCGCAGGGGCGGAAGTGCCGGCCGGCGCCTTGCCGGCAAACCCTTTCGGCTCGCTCGCCACCAGCGTCGGCTTGTGGCCGCGGGTCCAGCCGGTGGAGACGAGGTTGGTCTTGCCTTCCTCGATGCCGCGGCCGAGCGAGGTGTTGCCGAAATCCGACTGGTCGACATGGGCGAGGTCGTGGCGGGCAAGATAGGAGACGGCGAGTTCGCGGAAGACGTAGTCGAGGATCGAGGTGGCGTTCTTGATCGCGTCGTTGCCGATGACCACGCCCGCCGGCTCGAATTTGGTGAAGGTGAAGGCATCCACATACTCCTCCAGCGGCACGCCATATTGCAGGCCGAGCGAGATCGCGATGGCGAAATTGTTCATCATCGCGCGGAAGGCGGCGCCCTCCTTGTGCATGTCGATGAAGATCTCGCCGATGCGGCCGTCGCCGAACTCGCCGGTGCGGAGATAGACCTTGTGGCCGCCGACGATCGCCTTCTGGGTGTAACCCTGGCGGCGGTTCGGCAGCTTTTCGCGATCACGGTAGAGGCGTTCCACCACGCGCTCGACGATCTTCTCGGTGACCTGCACGGCCTTGGCGGCGGCAGGCGCCGCGATCAGCGCCTCGACGGCGTCGTCCTCGTCGTCCTCGTCGTCGGCAATCAGCGAGGCGTTGAGCGGCTGCGACAGTTTCGAGCCGTCGCGGTAGAGCGCGTTGGCCTTCAGCGCCAGCTTCCACGAGAGCATGTAGGCGTTCTTGCAATCCTCGACGGTGGCGTCGTTCGGCATGTTGATGGTTTTCGAGATCGCGCCCGAGATGAAGGGCTGCGCCGCCGCCATCATGCGGATGTGGCTCTCGACCGATAGATAGCGCTTGCCGATCTTGCCGCAGGGATTGGCGCAGTCGAACACCGGCAGGTGTTCGGCCTTCAGGAAGGGCGCGCCTTCGAGCGTCATGGCGCCGCAGACATGGATGTTGGCGGCCTCGATTTCCTTGCGGGTGAAGCCCAGCGAGGCCAGCATGTCGAAGGAGAAATCGTTGAGCTGCTCGTCGGTGAAACCCAGCGTCGTCTTCACCCAGTCGGCGCCCAGCGTCCACTGGTTGAAGGCGAATTTGATATCGAAGGCCGACTTCAGCGCGGTGTTCAGCGCGGCGATCTTTTCGTCGGAAAAACCCTTGGCGCGCAGCGAGCCGGGGTTGATGGTGGGCGCCTGGTTCAGATTGCCGTGACCGACGGCATAGGCGTCGATCTCGGCGATCTGGGATTCGGAATAACCCAGCGTGCGCAAAGCCTCGGGAACGGCGGCGTTGATGATCTTGAAATAGCCGCCGCCGGCGAGCTTCTTGAACTTCACCAGCGCGAAATCGGGCTCGATGCCGGTGGTGTCGCAATCCATGACCAAGCCGATCGTGCCGGTCGGCGCGATGACGGTGGCCTGGGCGTTGCGATAGCCATGCTCCTCGCCGAGTTCGATGGCGCGGTCCCATGCGGCCTTGGCATGCTCGCCAAGAGCTGCCTGCTTCAGGTCGGAATGGGCGAGCGGCACGGGGTTGACCGCGAGCTTCTCGTAGCCGTCGCGCTCGCCATAGGCCGCGCGGCGGTGGTTGCGCATGACGCGCAGCATGTGGTCGGCGTTGCTGTCGTAGTCGCGGAAGGCGCCGAGCTCGCCGGCCATTTCGGCCGAGGTCGCATAGGCGACGCCGGTCATGATGGCGGTGAGCGCGCCGCAGATGGCGCGGCCCTCGGTGGAATCGTAGGGGATGCCGGAGGTCATCAGCAGGCCGCCGATATTGGCGTAGCCGAGGCCGAGCGTGCGGTATTCGTAGGACTGTTTTGCGATCTCCTTCGACGGGAACTGCGCCATCATGACGGAGATTTCGAGCACGATGGTCCACAGCCGCACCGAATGCTCGTAGGCGGCGATGTCGATCGTGCCGTCGGCATTGCGGTAGGGCAGGAGGTTGATGGAGGCGAGGTTGCAGGCCGTGTCGTCGAGGAACATGTATTCCGAGCAGGGATTGGATGCGCGGATGGCGCCGGCAGACACGCAGGTGTGCCAGTCGTTCATCGTCGTGTTGAAATGCAGGCCGGGGTCGGCGGAGGCCCAGGCGGCATAGCCGATCTTCTCCCACAGGTCGCGCGCCTTCAGCGTCTTCATCACCTTGCCGCTGATGCGGCCGGTGAGGTTCCAGTCCTCGTCCTTCTCCACCGCGCGCAGAAAATTGTCCTTGAGCGAGATCGAGTTGTTGGAGTTCTGGCCGGAGACGGTGAGATAGGCGTCGGAATCCCAGTCGGTGTCGTAGGTCTGGAAATCGATCGACGTATAGCCCTGCCTGGCGAACTGGATGACGCGCTTGACGTAGTTTTCGGGAACGGAATCCTTCTTGGCCGCCTTGATCTCGCGCTTCAGCGCGGTGTTGATCGACGGATCGAAGCAATCGTCGTCATGGCCTTCGCAATTGACGCAGGCCTTCATGATCGCGGCAAGATGCTTCTTGACGATCTTGGAGCCGGTGACCAGCGAGGCGACCTTCTCCTCCTCCTTCACCTTCCAGTTGATGAAGGCCTCGATGTCGGGATGGTCGGCGTCGACGATGACCATTTTCGCGGCGCGGCGCGTCGTGCCGCCCGACTTGATGGCGCCGGCGGCGCGGTCGCCGATCTTCAGGAAGCTCATCAGGCCCGACGACTTGCCGCCGCCGGAGAGCTTCTCGCCCTCGCCGCGCAGCATGGAGAAGTTGGAACCGGTGCCGGAGCCGTATTTGAACAGGCGCGCTTCGCGCACCCACAGGTCCATGATGCCGCCCTCGTTGACGAGGTCGTCCTGCACGCCCTGGATGAAACAGGCATGCGGCTGCGGATGCTCATAGGCGGACTTCGACTTGGTCAGCTTGCCGGTGAAGGGATCGACGTAGAAATGGCCCTGGCCGGGGCCGTCTATGCCATAGGCCCAATGCAGGCCGGTGTTGAACCATTGCGGCGAGTTGGGCGCAACGCGCTGGGTGGCGAGCATGTAGGCGAGTTCGTCGCGGAAGGCGAGTGCGTCGTCCTCGGATTTGAAGTAGCCGCCCTTGAACCCCCAATAGGTCCAGGTGCCGGCCAGCCGGTCGAACACCTGGCGGGCGTCGGTCTCGGAGCCGTAGCGTTCGTTTTCCGGCAGCAGCGCAAGGGCCGCTTCGTCGGGCACGGAGCGCCAGAGGAAGGAGGGGACGGCGGTCTCCTCGACCTTCTTCAGCTTCGCCGGCACGCCAGCCTTGCGGAAATACTTTTGGGCGAGGATGTCGGCTGCGACCTGGGAGAACTGCTGGGGCACGTCGATGTCAGCCAGGCGGAAGACGATGGAGCCGTCCGGGTTCTTGATCTCGCTCACCGCCTTGCGGAACGCGATCTCCGCGTAAGGCGACTGGCCGGACCTGGTGAAACGCCGCTCGATCAGCATGGGTATCAGTCCTTCATCAATCTACATATAGCGCTTGCCCGCCGGCCTGCCACCGGCATTCATGGGTCTTGCGCGATCCACCGCTCGCCGCAGCCTTCATGGCCGCGGCACCTTCGCTCCGAAACCTTCCGTCCACGTCCGGAAAGCAGCCCCCTGGAGCGCCTTTTCGGTCCGGAAAGCTGGCCCGTCCCGGCCTGTCTTCCCCATCCTTGGCGATTCTCCGGACAGTCGGCTAACCACTTCATCTAGCGTCTATCGTCGTCCGTAAACACTAAATATAGGTTAACCACACTTTTCCTGCCACATTTTTCCGACGCGGGACGCGAAAAAACAGACACGGAAGCGCCCACGGGAACCCGACCGCCGGGATGGCGGCCAAATGCCTGGAAACGCTTGGAGATCCGCTGAATCAGGCCAGCGACAGAGCCGCCGGTCGCGCCCGCAACAGGAGCACATGATCCATATGAGACGACTCGTTTGGCGGCGTCAACGATTCGTTTGTGCAGCTTTTGTGACCCCAACATCTTGTGGGTGAGGGGTGTGGATAACGGGGATGGCGCAAGCGCCATCGACGGCCCGCGCCATCTGCCGATGCCTCGGATGCTGATGCCCGATCGGTCCGGCCTGCAGGATGAAGGGACGATCCATGAGAAGGCTGCGTCGCCGGGTAGGAAACGGAATGGTGTCCTTTGAATGTGACTTGCCCGGACGGTGGCACTTACTGATCAAAAGCCGAGGGATCACCGTTGCTGCAATGCAGACGGCTAAGAAAACATTCGGGTGGTCGTTCCGGATCTGGCTACCTCAATAGTCTTAAGGAATATGCAAAAGACTCCTTCGATTCAATGTTATGAGAATTGACCATAGTTCAAACGTATGAAATAGATTCAAAATAATTCTCTGTCTGAAATCCTGGATTGAAGGGGGAACGATGCCCGTAGTGAGCATCCTGGGGACGGATGTCGTCGAATCGTCCAACAATTACATAGAGTTCATCGTTACTTTGTCCGAGCCTTCAGTGGATGCGGTCGAGGTGAACTATCGGACGCTGCTGGCGGGGACGGCACAGGACGCCGACCTGTATTATTCTTCGACCAATTCCGACAACAACGGCACGATCGTCTTTGCGCCCGGCGAGACGACCAAGAGCATCTACATCCTGACGGATGGCGACAGCCTCGACGAGCGCGACGAGCATGTGGTGGTCGAACTGTTCGACCCTTCGGCAGGCAGTTCCTTCGCCGGCGGCGGTCCGGTGCTGCGTTCCACCGGGGTGATCCTGGACGATGACGGTAGCGGCTCGAACCTGGCCTTCTTCGTGTCGGACCCGGTCCTGGTCGAGGGCGACAGCGGCAGCAAGACGGCGGTGTTCGAGGTGCGGCTGTCGCAGCCGGCGCCGAGTTCGTTCAGCGCCACCTACACGACGATCGACGGCACAGCGGTGGCGGGCTCGGACTATCAGGCCAAGAGCGGGACGCTGTCCTTCGTGGCCGGACAGGAGGTGGCCTATGTGTCGGTGTCGGTGCTGGGCAACACCGTCTCGGAACTGACGGAAACGTTCTCGCTGGCGGTGACGCCGCCGACGAGCGGGGTGTCGATCGGCACGGCGGGCGCAGTCGGCGAGGCGACGATCCTGGACGACGACACCGGAAGCGGTCCGACGATCTCGATCGAGGGCGATGCCGTCGTCGAAAGCTCCAACAACTACCTGCGCTTCGTCGTCACTTTGTCCGAGCCTTCGGTGGATGCGGTCGAGGTGAACTATCGGACGCTGCTGGCGGGGACGGCGCAGGACGCCGACCTGTATTATTCTTCGACCAATTCCGACAACAACGGCACGATCGTCTTTGCACCCGGCGAGACGACCAAGAGCATCTACATCCTGACGGATGGCGACAGCCTCGACGAGCGCGACGAGCATGTGGTGGTCGAACTGTTCGACCCTTCGGCAGGCAGTTCCTTCGCCGGCGGCGGTCCGGTGCTGCGTTCCACCGGGGTGATCCTGGACGATGACGGCAGCGGCTCGAACCTTGCCTTCTTCGTGTCGGACCCGGTTCTGGTCGAGGGCGACAGCGGCAGCAAGACGGCGGTGTTCGAGGTGCGGCTGTCGCAGCCGGCGCCGAGTTCGTTCAGCGCCACCTACACGACGATCGACGGCACGGCGGTGGCGGGTTCGGACTATCAGGCCAAGAGCGGGACGCTGTCCTTCGTGGCCGGACAGGAGGTGGCCTATGTGTCGGTGTCGGTGCTGGGCAATACCGTCTCGGAACTGACGGAAACGTTCTCGCTGGCGGTGACGCCGCCGACGAGCGGGGTGTCGATCGGCACGGCGGGCGCAGTCGGCGAGGCGACGATCCTGGACGACGACACCGGAAGCGGTCCGACGATCTCGATCGAGGGCGATGCCGTCGTCGAAAGCTCCAACAACTACCTGCGCTTCGTCGTCACTTTGTCCGAGCCTTCGGTGGATGCGGTCGAGGTGAACTATCGGACGCTGCTGGCGGGGACGGCGCAGGACGCCGACCTGTATTATTCTTCGACCAATTCCGACAACAACGGCACGATCGTCTTTGCACCCGGCGAGACGACCAAGAGCATCTACATCCTGACGGATGGCGACAGCCTCGACGAGCGCGACGAGCATGTGGTGGTCGAACTGTTCGACCCTTCGGCAGGCAGTTCCTTCGCCGGCGGCGGTCCGGTGCTGCGTTCCACCGGGGTGATCCTGGACGATGACGGCAGCGGCTCGAACCTTGCCTTCTTCGTGTCGGACCCGGTTCTGGTCGAGGGCGACAGCGGCAGCAAGACGGCGGTGTTCGAGGTGCGGCTGTCGCAGCCGGCGCCGAGTTCCTTCAGCGCCACCTACACGACGATCGACGGCACGGCGGTGGCGGGTTCGGACTATCAGGCCAAGAGCGGGACGCTGTCCTTCGTGGCCGGACAGGAGGTGGCCTATGTGTCGGTCTCGGTGCTGGGCAACACGGTCTCGGAACTGACGGAGACGTTTTCGCTGGCGGTGACGCCGCCGACGAGCGGGGTGTCGATCGGCATGGCGGGCGCAGTCGGCGAGGCGACGATCCTGGACGACGACACCGGAAGCGGTCCGACGATCTCGATCGAAGGCGATGCCGTCGTCGAAAGCTCCAGCAACTACCTGCGTTTCGTCGTCACCCTATCGGAAGCCTCCGACAGCCCGGTCTCCGTCGATTACAGCACCCTCCTGGGCACCGCGGCGGACGCCGACCTGTACTACGCTTCCAGCGATTCCGAAAACAACGGGACTCTGACATTCGCAGTTGGCGAGACGACCAAGAGCATCTTCATCCTGACGGATGGCGACAGCCTCGACGAGCGCGATGAAACCATATTGCTCAGGCTTTCCAACCCGACTGGCGCACAGTTTGCCGGTGGCGGCACCAATCTGCTCTCCGTGGGATACGTATTGGACGATGACGGGGTCGGGCCGAATGTGGCGCTTTCGGCGCTCGATGCCGTCGTCAAGGAGACCGGGGACGCCAGCACCGCGTACGAATTCGCCATCGAGCTATCGCAGACTGCCGATGCGCCGATCACCTTCACCATCGGCGCGACGAACGGAACCGCGGTCGCCGGCAAGGATTTCGACCTTGTCGACACCACGGTGACCTTCAAGGCCGGCCAGACACGCGCCACGGTGACCATCAATGTCCTCGGCGACACGCTCAATGAAGCGGATGAATCCTTCACGCTGAAATTCTCGCCCGTCGCGGGATCGCCAATCGCCGGGACAATGCCGATCCCGACGATAACCATCAAGAACGGTCCGCCACTGGCCGGTCCGACGGAAGGCAACGACATACTGACCGGAACGGGCGGTCCCGACATCATCAATGCGCTGGGTGGCAACGATCAGGTTTCGGGGCTCGGCGGCGACGACCGGCTGGATGGCGGCACGGGCGTCGACAAGCTCACCGGAGGGCTCGGCAACGACATCTTGATCGTCGACAACGCCGGCGACCAGGTTATGGAAGGCTCCAACGAAGGGACCGCCGACCGGGTGATGGCGCGTGCGAGTTATGTGCTTGCCAGCGGCGTCTATGTCGAACAGTTGACGACGACCTCGTCGACCGGCACGGCGGCCATCAACCTGACCGGCAACGCGCTGAGCCAGGAGATCACTGGCAATTACGGCGACAACGTCCTGCGTGATGGCGCCGGCGCCGCGGACGTCCTGAGGGGTCTCAACGGCAACGATACCTATCTGGTCTATACTTCCGGCACCACGATCATAGAGGCCGCCTCGGGCGGCACGGCCGATCGTGTCGCGGCGGGGGTCGACTATGTGCTTGGTACCGGCGTCCATGTCGAGGTGATGACGACGAACGGTTCGGGCGGTACCGCGTCGATCGACCTGACCGGCAATGCGCTGAAGCAGACGATTACCGGCAATGCAGGCGCGAACATCCTGCATGACGGAGGCTCTGGGGCCGCCGATACGATGAGCGGGTTGGGCGGCAACGATATCTACCGGGTCTACAACACCGGCGACATCATTGTGGAAGGCGCCTCGCAAGGCACCGCCGACCGGGTGATGGCGGCTGTCGATTACACGCTCGGCAAGGGCGTTCAAGTTGAAAGCCTGACGACGAACAGTTCCACGAGTACGACTCCGCTCAAGCTGACGGGCAACGAATTCGCCCAGGATATCGTCGGCAACTATGGCGACAACCGGCTGGAGGGCAAGGGCGGCAGCGACACGCTGCGCGGACTGGCCGGCAAGGACACGTTCGTCTTCGCCACGGCGCCGAATGCGGGCAATATCGACACGATCGTCGATTTCAACGCGGCAGATGACCGTTTTCTGCTTTCCGATACCGTCTTCACCGCCTTGTCCGTCGGTACGTTGTCCGCCGCCGCGTTCCGGGCGAACACGACGGGCAGCGCCAACGATGCCAGCGACCGCATCATCTACGAGACCGATACGGGCAAGCTGTTCTACGACGCGGACGGAACGGGCATCGCGGTGCGCATCCATTTCGCCACTGTCGGTACCAATCTGGCGATCACCAACGCGGATTTTTCGGTGGCGTAGCGGCACCGGCGCGGCGTCGCACGGCCGAGCCTGTCTGTCTTCAGAAAACGGGTCGCACCGGTGGCGATCCGTTTTTTCGTTGTTCGCGGCCTATGCAGATGGTTTCGGTTGATCCGGGTTCAACAGTCGACCTTCGTGAGCCAATCATATGTGCTAACTTGCACGTAAATTTGTGATGATCGTAACAGTCAGGTATCGCTGTGCACGCGGCGGCGACATTGCTCCGTTGCAGACCAGGCCGACATCTGCGGTCGTGAAATCTTACCTTGAACCGGCCAGCGCGGGACGTACCCGCGCAACCCGTCCGCCGGTTCGCTCCCGGCGCGATACCCGGCGCCGCTGATCGAGGGCTGAAGCCATGGCTATCTTCACCGGCGGCAACGCCAACGAGACCATAACCCCAGGACTCGTCTCGCCGACCGTCGTCAGCGACGGCGCGCCGCGCCCCGGCGCCGGCGACGACGTTCTGAACGGCAATGGCGGCAACGACACGCTGGCCGGCGGCGGTGGCAGCGACCAGATGCTGGGCGGCGCCGGCAACGACCGCATGATCTGGAATTCCGGCGACGGCACCGACCTGATGGAAGGCGGCGACGATACCGACACCGCCGAGGCGAATGGCGGCAGCGCGGGCGAGGTCTTTTCGATCACCGCCAATGGCACGCGGGTGCGCTTCGATCTGCTCGATCCTGCGCCGTCCTTCCTCGACATCGGCACCACCGAAACGCTGATCGTCAACATGGGCGGCGGTGACGACAAGATCTCCATGACCGGCAACCTTGCCGCGCTGATCAAGATCACCGTCGACGGTGGCGCGGGCAACGACACCATCCTCGGCGGCAATGGCGCCGACACCCTGTTTGGCGGGGAGGGTAACGATTTTGTCGACGGCAACCAGGGCAACGACCTTGCCTTCCTTGGCGACGGCGACGATATCTTCCAGTGGGACCCGGGCGACGGCAACGACACGGTCGAAGGCCAGGCCGGTTTCGACGCGCTATCGTTCAACGGCTCCAACATCAACGAGATCATCGGCATATCGGCCAATGGCGGCAGGGCGCTGTTCACGCGCAACGTGGCCAACATCGTCATGGTCCTGGACGACGTCGAGAGCATCAAGCACAATGCACTCGGCGGCGCCGACGTCGTCAACGTCAACGATCTCAGCGGCACTGACGTCAAGCAGGTCGAGATCAACCTTTCCGGCGTTCTCGGCGGTACGGCCGGCGACGGTGCTGTGGACGACGTCTCGGTGAACGGCACCAATGGCGGCGACTCGATCAAGGTCAGCGGCGGCGCGTCGAACGTCACGGTTTCCGGCCTCGCGACCACCGTCAAGGTGACCACGCTGGAGGCGGGCGACATCGTCCGGATCAATGCGCTCGGCGGCAACGATACGGTCAATGCCGCAACGGCCTTGCATGCGCTGATCCTCAATGGCGGCATCGGCGACGATACGCTGAGGGGCGGCAGCGGCAACGACATCCTGCAGGGCGGCGACGACAAGGACACTCTCGCAGGCGGCCTCGGCGGCGACCAGATGCTGGGCGAGGGCGGCGACGACCGCATGGTCTGGAACTCGAGCGACGGCACCGACCTGATGGAAGGCGGCGACGGCATCGACACCGCGGAAGTCAACGGAAGCGACGGGTCGGAGGAATTCGCCGTCACCGCCAATGGCGCGCGCGTACGCTTCGACCGGCTCAATCCTTCGCCCTCCGCCCTTGATATCGGCACGACCGAAAACCTCGTCGTCGACATGGGCGGCGGCGACGACACGATCGCGATGACCGGAAACCTCGCGGCGCTGATCAAGATCACCGTCGACGGCGGCGCGGGTGACGACACCATCCTCGGTAGCAATGGCGCCGACCTGCTGATCGGCGGCGACGGCAACGATTTTGTCGATGGCAACCAGGGCAGCGATGCGCTGCTGCTCGGCGAGGGCGACGACGTAGCGCAATGGGATCCGGGCGACGGCAACGACACGATCGAAGGGCAGGGCGGCTTCGACGCGCTGAGGTTCAACGGCGCGAATATAAACGAAATCATCGGCATTTCCGCCAATGGCGACCGCGCCCAGTTCACGCGCAACATCGCCAACATCGTCATGGACCTGAACGATGTCGAGCGGATCGAGCATCACGCGCTGGGCGGTGCCGATGCCGTCAATGTCAACGACCTCACGGGCACCGGCGTGAAGGAGGTTTTGGTCGATCTCGCCGCCACGCTGGGCGGCACCGCCGGCGACGCGGCGGTCGACCAGGTCAATGTCGCCGGCACCAATGGCGGCGATGCGGTCAAGGTCACCGGCGGCTCGGCCAACATGACGGTGAGCGGCCTGTCCGCGAAGGTGCTTGTGACCGCATTGGAAATCACCGACGGCGTGGCGATCAATGTCCTTGGCGGCAACGATACGGTCGATGCGTCGGCTGCCCTGCACGCCGTGGTGGTCAACGGCGGCACCGGCAACGATACATTGACGGGCAGCGCCAGCGCCGACTTCCTCGCCGGCGGCGACGATGCCGACACGATATCGGGCGGCTCCGGCAACGACCTGATGTTCGGCGAAAACGGCGACGACCGTCTCGTATGGAATTCCGGCGATGGAACCGACCTGATCGAAGGAGACGCAGGCACCGACACGGTAGAGGTCAACGGCGGCGGCGGTTCCGAGGTTTTCCTGGTTTCAGCCAATGTCGACCGGGTGCGGGTGGAGGGGACCAATCCGGAGCTTTTCGCCCTCGATATCGGCACCAGCGAGGCCCTGGTGCTGAACGCCGGCGATGGCGACGATGTCGTTACGATGACCGGCGCGCTTGGCGCGCTGATCGCGATCAGGGTGAACGGCGGCGCCGGCGACGACACGATCTCGGCAGCCGACGGCAACGACGTGCTTGACGGCGGCACCGGCGCGGACCGGCTGGAAGGCGGTTTCGGCGACGACATCTACATCGTCGACACGCAGGGCGACGTCGTGGTCGAGACAGCGGAACAAGGAGCCGCCGACCGGGTGATGGTGCGCGTCAGCTACACGCTCGCCGCCGACAACGATATCGAACTTCTGACCACCACCAGCGCCTCGGCGACGACGGCGATCAACCTGACCGGCAATGCTCTGGCGCAGGAGATCGTCGGTAATGCCGGCGTCAACGTGCTGAAGGACGGTGGCGGGGCGGGCGACGTGCTGCGCGGCCTCGGCGGCAACGACACCTATCTCGTCTACAGCGCGGCGACGACCGTGATCGAAACCGCGACGCAGGGCAACGCCGACCGTGTGCTGGTCAATGTCGACTATGTTCTGAGTTCGACCGCGCATATCGAGCAACTGGCAACGACCAGCGGCGCCGGCAAGGCGGCGATCGACCTTACCGGAAATGCGCTTGGCCAGGAGGTCATCGGCAATGCCGGCGACAACCGCATCGACGGCAAGGGCGGCGGCGACACGCTGCACGGCCTCGGCGGCAACGACACATTTGTTTTCTCCACCGCGCTCGGCGTCGGCAATGTCGATACGATTGTCGACTTCAGCACGGCCGACGACCGCTTCCTCCTGTCCGACGCCATCTTCACGGCGCTTTCGACCGGCGTGCTCGCCGCCGCGGCGTTCCGGGTCAACACGACCGGCGCGGCCGGAGACTCCACCGACCGCATCATCTACGAGAGCGATACCGGAAAGCTGTTCTATGATGCGGACGGCACGGGCGCGGGCGCCGGCATCCACTTCTCCACGGTCGGCATCGGGCTGAACCTGACCAACGCGGATTTTTCCGTGGCATAGCCGGTGTTTTCAAACCGGCGATGCGGAGTCTCGTAGGGCGGAGGCAACGGGTCATTTGCCTTGACCGTCGGCGCTGCCCCTCATCCGCCCTTGGGGCACCTTCTCCCGTAAAGGACGGGGAGAAGGGACAAGCGTCGACGTTGCGGCCAGCCTCCTTCTCCCTATTCGTCACGGGGAGAAGGTGCCGGCAGGCGGATGAGAGGCAGCGCCGACGATCAAAGGAAGCAGCCACTGGTCATTCGGGGTGGGGCTATCAGCGCCGCCCGATCCTTCGCCGTCAAGACACCGCGCTGAGCAGCAGGAAGAGCCCGGCCGACAGCAGCGCCGAGACCGGAACCGTGGTGACCCACGCCGCGACGATGCGGATCACATGCGAGCGCCTGACCAGCCGCCGGTGGATGATTTCCTCGCGCGAGACGACTTTGTCGTCTTCGTCGTCGTCCGCCGCTTCCGGCTTTCCTGACGCAGCCCTTTCGGCGAGGCGCAGGGCATTCCTGCGCTCGATATAGCGGCGGCGCTGCCTCGAATTCGCGATGTACCACTCGCGAAAAAAGCCGACGCCGAACACCGCTCCCACGGCGATATGCGTGGAACTGACCGGCAGGCCGAACCACGAGGCGACGATCACCGTCAGCGCCGTCGACAGCGCGACGCAGAACGCGCGCATCGGGTTGAGTTTCGTGATCTCGCCGCCGACCATGCGGACCAGGCGCGGCCCGAACAGCAGCAGGCCGACCGATATGCCGAGCGCGCCGACGACCATGACCCATTGCGGCGCGGCTTCGGCGCCGCCGGGCGTGGCGGCGCGCACGATCGCCGCCAGCGGGCCGACGGCATTGGCCACGTCGTTGGCGCCATGCGCGAAGGACAGCAGCGCCGCCGAGATGATCAGCGGGACCCGGAACAGCTTTTTCAGCGACTGGTTGCGGTTCTCCATGCTTCGCGATGCGCGGCGAACCTGGGCATGGGCTATGGCCCAGATGGCCGCGAAACCGGCGATACCGATCGCTGCCAGCGCGGCAGCCGAAAACGATGCTACGTTCTCCAGGCCCTTCAGCGCCAGGTAGGTCGAGAACGATCCTGCCATCAACGCGATCAGCAGGGGCACCCAGAAGCGCGCGGCGGCGATCTTGTCGACGCGGTAGATGATCGCCGCTTCGACGAAGGCGAGCAAGGCGGCGGCGATGATGCCGCCGAGGATCGGGGAGAACACCCAGCTCAAGGTGATCGCCCCCATCGCCGCCCAGTTGACGGAGGCAAAGCCGGCGGCGGCCATGCCGCCGCCGATGACGGCGCCGATGATCGAATGCGTGGTGGAGACGGGAGCCCCGATCCAGGTCGCGAGATTGATCCAGAGCGCGGCGGACAGGAGCGCCGCGAGCATGACGCGGATCATCGTCGGCGCGTCGACGGTGGCGGGAAGGATGATGCCGCCCGAGACAGTATCGACCACGTCGCTGCCGGCGATCAGCGCGCCGGCGGTTTCGCACACGGCAGCCATGGCCAGCGCGCCGCCCATGGTCAGCACCTTGGCGCCGACCGCCGGCCCGACATTGTTGGCGACGTCGTTGGCACCGATGTTGAGGGCCATGTAGGCGGCGAGCGCGGCCGCGACGACGATGACGACGGTTCGCGGCTCGCCGCCGGTCACCACCGATGCGAGGAACGCGACGAGGGCCAGGAACAGCAGGGCGATCCCCGGGGCGATCAGGCTCCGGGCGACGACGTTGGTCGCCTCCTCGACCTCGCCCAGCCGGGCGAGATCCTTGTCCAAGGTTGTCTTGCGCGGCGACGCGCTGGTCTGAGCCATAACGGCCTGTCCCGGATGTCGATCGAATCAGCCGCTCAGGCGGCTCCGGCGATCAGAATGGGAGAACAACCATGTCGGGAGAATGTTTCCGGACAGGTCAGGCGGCGGAGCGTCTCGGGTTCATGGAGAACCGGGAGATGAGGTCGGCAAGATCGTGCTCGCGCACGCTGCGCGCGGCTTCGAGCGGCGAGAACCATTGGCGCTTGCGCTGCTTGCGCTCGGGCCACTTGTCCTTCACCTGGTCGATCTCCATGGGGAAGACATGCACCTCGCAGCGCTTTTCCGCGCCGGACGGCTGCAGCTTCGCATAATAATAGCATCCGAGTTCGGACCGGGCGATCGCGCCGTCTATGCCGGCTTCTTCCGATGCCTCGCGCGCAGCCGCGTCCCACAACGCCTCATTGCCTTCGGGCCAGCCTTTCGGCAGCACCCAGCGGCCGGTGTCGCGGCTGGTGATCAGCATGATCTCGACGCCGTCCGGGCCCTTGCGCCAGGGCAGGGCAGCCACTTGCACGCGACAGGGAGCGCCGCCGAGAAGGCGCCTCACTCTGTCGGCGAAATAGCTCCGCCTGCTGTGCCCGATGTCCATTTTCCTGCGCCTACCTCACCCGAGATTCGTTTGCCGTCTCACAACTATTACGGTTAATTATCCGTAAGAAAAGTAAAAAATGCGGAAACGGACAGAACGCCACAAGTTACGGCATGTCCGTTTCCAGATCGTTCAGCCCGCATGGTCGTCCGCGATAGGTTTCTGATAAGTGAAACCCATGTCCCACGGGAAATAAATCCAGGTGTCCTGCGAGACTTCGGTGACGAAGGTGTCGACCAGCGGGCGGCCCTTCGGCTTTGCATATATGGTGGCGAAATGCGCTTTTGGCATCATCGCCCGCACAACCGCTGCCGTTTTTCCGGTGTCGGTGAGATCGTCGATGATCAGCACGCCCTGGCCTTCGTTTTCGAGCAGGGCGGGGGTGACCTCCTTGAGGATCGTCATTTCCCCTTGCGACGTGTAGTCGTGATAGGACGCGACCGAGACGGTCTCGATGACGCGGATGCTGAGTTCGCGCGAGATGATCGCCGCCGGCACGAGGCCGCCGCGCGTGATGCAGACGATCGCCCGCCACTGCTGGTTGGCGCCTGCCAGCCGCCATGCCAGCGCGCGTGCGTCGCGGTGGAACTGGTCCCACGAGACGGGAAAGGCTTTTTCCGGAAGGGACATCGAAAGCGCACTCCTTTGCGCGCCGTTCGAGCGCGAAATGAAAGAGGAATGCGGGTTGAATTAGCGGTGAGTCGCCTGCCTTGGCAAGCCTTTGCTCCGTCAATGCGACATGAAGCTGGGGACCGGCATGGTGTGCAGCACCGTGCGCGTCACGCCGCCGAACAGCAGCTGCCTCAGCCATGAATGGCTGTAGGCGCCGAGCACCAGAAGGTCGGCGCCGGTGGCGGCCACGCGGTCGCGGATGACCTCGTCGACGCTGCGCCCTTCGGAGGCTTCCGTGGCGACGGTGACCTCCGCGCCGTGACGGGCGAGGGCGGCAGCGAGCGACGAGGCGCTGGCGCCCGTCTCGTCGCCTTCTTCAGGCGGATCGACGACGAAAATCTCGGTGGCCTCGGCTTCCACGATCAGCGGCAGCGCGTCGAAGACGGCCCGCGCCGCCTCCTTGCTGCCGTTCCAGGAGACGAGGACGCGGCCGAAGGCCCTGGTCAGCGGTCCGGCATAGGGAACGACGAGGACGGGCCGGCCCGATTCGTAGATCACACCCTCGATGTTGGGCGCGTCGTCGGTCGCCCAGTCGGGGTTGCGCTGGGCGGCGATGACGAGGTCGGCCGCGCGGGCAAGGGTGGCGCCGGTATAGGCGCTGTCACCGGAAAAGCTGGTGAGGGTGTGCCACTCGAAACTCTGCTCGGCCCCCTTCATGCGTTCGGCGAACAGGGTCTCGACCTCCTTGGTGCGTTCCGCCGCAGCTTCCGTCGCCGTTTCGATGACGCCGACATCGGGGAATCCGACCGCGGCGCTGTAGGCGACGGGAATCGGCTCCGCATGGATGCCGACGAGATGGGCGCCCCAGGCCTGCGCCAGCGGCACGCCGCAATCGAGCACGCGCTGGGCGTCTTCCTTGCTCTGGAGGATGACGGCAATCGTCTTGTAGCTCATCGGACGCTCCCTCGGTCTGCTTGTTCCGCATTGCGGAGTCTAGAAAAACATTCGGCCCGCCGTCATGGTTCCGGTCCGCGCCGTTTCGTCACGCCGCCGGTGTCAGACGCGCCACCATGGCCTCGACCTCGGCGCGCGCGGATTCCAGCGCCTCGGCCGAGCGCGAGCGTATCACGAGTTCGGTCCAGAAGGAGCCGTCGCGATATTTCGGGTAGGAGCCGATGATCGTGTCGGGATGCGCCTTCTGGATGTCGCCCAGCGGCCCGCCGATCACCCCTTCGCCGACTGGGCAATGGACGGTGGCGGAAATCAGCTTCTGGCCGGTGCGCAGCGTCGGCACGACATTGTCGAGCATCGCCTGGAAGATCGCCGGCACGCCGGCCATGACATGCACGTTGCCGATGCGGAAGCCAGGCGCCACCGAGACGGGATTGTCGATGTGCTCGGCGCCACGCGGCATGCGGGCCATGCGCTGGCGGGCTTCGGTGAATTCCATCTCACGCTTCGCATAATGCGCGCCGAGCAGATGCATCGCCTTGGCGTCGTGCTCGCAAGGCACGCCAAAGGCCTTCGCGACCGAATCGGCCGTGATGTCGTCATGCGTCGGGCCGATGCCGCCGGAGGTGAAGACGTAGTCGTAGCGGCCGCGTAAGGCATTGACGGCGTCGGCAATGTCGTCCTCGTCGTCGGCGACGATGCGGACTTCCTTCAGATCGATGCCGATCGCGGTCAGGATGTCGGCGAGGTGGCCGATGTTGCGGTCCTTGGTGCGCCCGGAAAGAATCTCGTCGCCGATGACCAGCATCGCTGCGCTGACGGTTTCTGCCATGGATGCCCCCGGATTGTGCCGCATGGGGATAGCGCGGCGCGGCGCAAGCGGCAATGGTGCAAAAACGGTGAACGATGTGTCGGCGGGCGACGCGCTTTCAATGAACGCGGCAAACCGCCATTCTTGTTCCCGGCGAACAGTCGCGCAACGAATTTCAGATGGAGAGAACCATGGCCAAGGTGCTGGTGCTTTATTATTCGAGTTGGGGACATATGGAGCAGATGGCGAAGTCCGCCGCGGTGGGCGCGCGGGAAGCCGGCGCCGACGTGACGATCAAGCGGGTTGCCGAACTGGTTCCGGAAGCGGTAGCCAAGGCCGCCTATTACAAGCTGGACCAGGAAGCGCCGATCGCCGACCCGCTCGAACTGGCCGACTACGACGCCATCATCGTCGGCGCGTCGACGCGATATGGCTCGATGGCCGCGCAGTTGAAGAACTTCTTCGACCAGACCGGCCCGCTCTGGGCGAAGGGCGCCCTGATCAACAAGGTTGGCTCGGTCATGGCCTCGACGGCGACGCAGCACGGGGGCGCTGAGCTTGCCCTGATCAATGCCCAGGTGATCCTGCAGCATCACGGCATGATCATCGTGCCGCTCTCCTATGCCTACCAGGCCCAGATGGGCAACGACGTGGTGCGCGGCGGCGCGCCCTACGGCATGACCACCACTTCGGATAGCGACGGCTCGCGCCAGCCTTCCGCACAGGAACTGGAAGGCGCGAAATTCCAGGGCAAGCGCGTCGCGGAAATCGCGGCGAAATTGCACGGCTGAGGTTTGCCGAAAAGAGGCAGGGCGGTCATGGCCGCCCTGCCTTAGCGCAGTTCGGGCAGAAATTCCCGAAGAAGGACTATATCTGGCGTGTGGGATCGACGGATCGCGCGCGCGCCTTTCCGAACGTCATCGCCTGCAGTACGCCGTCGCGGAAGATCAGGGCGTGCGCCAGCGCGGCACCGAAATGCGCCAGGAACGCAGCAAATAGCGCAAAGGCAAGCAGGCTATGAAGCGGACGCAGGATTGCGTAGAGACTGTCGCTGTGCGGCACGATCGCGGGTAGGTGGATCGATCCGTAAAGGACTATCGGATAGCCCGCGGCCGACAGCATCGCCCATCCCACCAGAGGTAGTGCGAACAGCAAGCCATAGAGCACCCAATGCGACGCATGGGCGGCAAAGCGCATCAGGAGCGGCATGTCCAGGGGTAGCGGGGGCGCCGGCCGGCTCAGTCTCACGACCAGGCGTATCGCCACCAGGGCGAGGATGAGGATGCCAAGCGGCCGGTGTATCGAGACAAGGTCGTGGTAATAAGCCAGCGAAGACACCATGGCGATACCGATCGCCAGCATGGCCAGGATCATGATCGCCATCAGCCAATGCAGAAGGCGCAAAAGCAGCGGGAATTTGGTCGGCATGATCAGGATCCTTTCCCGGCCGGCGAGGCCGCGCCGCTTTCAACGGCGCTTGGCGTATGCGGTTCGCTCGCTCGGCGCGTGAAAGACACCGAATAAGTGGCCGAGCGCGCGGAAAGCAGCGGATCATCTGAAGGCTCTATACCGTCGGGAAGGACGAGCGGATCGAAGTTTATGTCACGGCAGTTGCCGGGCGCCTCTGGTTCGATCGCGTTCAACGTCAGCGTCCCGACGTCGATCTGTTCGCGATCCGCCGGCCAGGGAAGGGTCGCATCGTTTGTGGGGTCGCCCGGCTGGCCGACAGTAAGCACAAAACGCCATTCGACCGGCGCCCGGGCCATGCGGGCATTGAGGTCGTCGAACAGATAGTTCGGGTCCGTCGGCGTAGGTGTTGCCTCAGGCGCGAACGCATCGACCGGCACCAGAGACCAGCGCACGGGGGTCGATGCGCCGTGGCTGTCGACCAGGCGGAAGGCGTTGAGCCCGAAATAGGCCGAGTCGGCGAAGCCGGAAGAGAAGGCGTGGGCCTTTATAATATCGAGGGCCTTTGCGGACTCGGGGTTCGCGCCGAAGAAAGCCTTGACCTTTTCAGGATCGGGCTTGCCGGTGACTGGGTCCGGTGCGGTAGCCAGCAGTTGCGCGTGGAAGGTTTGCGGGTCTTTCATCGGGAAGACAGGAATGTTGATCGTGCCGATGCGCCAGGCCTCGCCGTCGGGCAGCGAGAAGTTGATCGCGATACTGCGTACCGCGCCAGGTCCGTCGGCTACCCTGGGCATCCCGCCGGCCAGTGCCACGCGGCCGAAAACCGGGAGTCTGCCGGCCTCGAAAACCGGCGACCTTGAAAGCCGTGCTGCATTGCCATTGCCATCGAACCAGCCTGTTGCGCAGATACCTTTCGCGTGGTTGCGGCGGAAACCCGGATAGACGCCGTTGACTTGCTGGAACGTGTCCACCATCGCGTTCTGGTCAAGACGGCCCGGCATAAACCAGCCGCCTGCCCAGGCGTATCCGGCGACCGCCACAAGAAGTATGACCCCGATGCCGGCAATAGGCAGCATGTGGCCGGACAGGCTGTATCGTCCGGAGGGTAGCCACTCATTGTCGCTGTTTGCCATTTAGTGCCTTTCCAGATCCGTCGACCAACCGCACGCGGAAATTCTCTCACAACTCGGTGCCAGTGTCTTTGCCGGTGCGATCGACGATTGCGAAAATGCACGCCGGAAGCGGATGGCAGGGAGCTCTTTCCCCTCCGCCCATGGTGCTTGCGAGTTGGTGCGGCGGCACTAAGTTAGGGCTCGCCGAGAGTGGTCGAGGGAAACTTTTGCCGATCGTGCTGACTTGGATCGTCGCGCTGCTGGTGGTGGGCGGCGTTTTTTGCAACGGGGTACTTTGTTCGACAAGCGATGGTCGCGAGCGGAAACCGCTCGCGACCCTTCGGCTTCCGCATAGAACCCTGCCGGTTTCGTCGCGACACGTTCAGATCACGACGAAATCCACGTTCTGCAGGGGCAGGTTCGGCGAGAGCGTCGCGAAGTGGATCGCGGCACCGCTGAAGAAACCGTCCGCGTCGTAGAGGAGTTTCCCCGTGTCGGTCTCGTAGATGATGCGGTCGGTTGCCGCCTGCGCCGTTCCGCTGGCATTGGCGCGGAATGCTCCGGATGCGAGCGTTCCGACAGGCCCGATTTGCGTGAAGATGGCGTCTTCGAGCTGAATGGTATCCTCGGCGGGGCTGAAATCGACGATCGCATCGACGTTGTTGTCTTCGTCCAGCGCGGCGTTGAAGACGAATATGTCGCCGCCCGCGCCGCCGATCAGCGTGTCGTTGCCGGTATATCCCTTGATGATGTCGTCGCCGGCGCCGCCATCGATGACGTTGTCGAGCGTGCTGCCGTTCAGCCGGTCGGCGTAACCCGAGCCGGTGAGGTTCTCCACCGACTGATATGTGTCGCCCTTGGCGTCCTTGGTGTTGATCGAGGCGTTGGCCAGGCTGGCATAGACGCCCGCGGTTGCGCCGAGATAGGAAGCGGTGTCGCTGCCCAGGCCCCCGGACAGGCTGTCGGCTCCGGCGCCGCCGATCAGGATGTCGTTGCCCGTCCCGCCGCGAAGATCGTCGCCGCCGCCATAGCCCTTCAGAATGTCGCCGCCGTCGTCGCCGCTGATGACATTGGCCGCGTTGTCGCCGTTCAGTGCGTCGGCATAGTCGGTGCCGCTCAGGTTTTCCATATCGTGATATTCGTCGCCCTTGGCATCGCCGGTATTGATCGCGGGGTTGGCCAGGCTGGCATGGAGGCCGGACGTCGCGGTGCTGTAGTTGGCGGTGTCCGATCCGTTGCCGCCGTACAAAACATCCGCGCCTTCGCCCCCGGTGATGACGTCGTCGCCGGCGAAGCCGAGAAGCATGTCTACTCCGCTGTCGCCACTGATGCTGTCGTTCCCGGCGAAGATCAGTTGGGAGATTTGTTCGTAGGTAAGTGCGCGGAACTGCGAAACGTCGAGCGCGAAACCGCCAATGTAGAGGTATTCGGTCCGTGTGTAGCTCATCGCGTCGTCGATGGTTCCGTTTTCGTAGGAATAGCTTGTGACGGTGCCATGAACCTCGACGACGTCTCCGGAATTGTAATCAAACGTGAAAGAGCCGCTAAATATCCGTTCAGGGAATCCAAAAATCAACATCTCGTTGCTGTAGAGGCCGTCTGCGACCTGCGAGATAGGAAGATGGGTGTAAACCAGGTTGCGCATGTCGATGGAACGGTTGGTCTGGAAATTGAAAAAGCTGAGTGTCGCCATTTTTCTTTCTCCCGGCAATTCTATAAAGAGCGCGAAAATATAATCCGCTAATCCTGGGTATTCAAGACAGAAGCGATTCAAAAAGAATAGGACAATTAGTTGCCTGCTCGGAAGGTTTGATGCGGTCGAACCGGCGAAATGTCGCGCCGGCTGTCGCGTTTGGTTTAGGCGGCCGCTCGTGATATCGCCGGGGGCGGCCTGGATCCCTGGCGATAAAGCGGAGAGTGCATGGTTGGTGCCCAATATCTTGGCTGGCTGCTTGGCGCGCTGTTTCTGGCCGCCTTTCTTGTTCTCGGCTATTTCGTGCTGGCCACGCGACGCCTGGCGTCGGAGGCCGAACGGCAGGTGCCGGCAAGGGGCCGCTTCGTCTCGGTCGACGGCAACCGCTTGCATTATGTCGAGGCGGGGCAGGGCCGTCCGATCCTCTTCCTGCATGGGCTCGGCGGACAGCTGCACCATTTCCGCCACACGCTTTTCACCCGGCTCGCGAGCGATTTCCGTCTCATCGCGCTCGACCGCCCGGGCTCCGGCTATTCGGTGCGGGTGAACGGAGCGAGCGGCAAGCTTGGCGAGCAGGCGGCCGTCGTCGCCGGTTTCATCGACGAGCTCGGCCTCGAAAAACCGCTGGTCGTCGGCCATTCGCTCGGCGGCGGCGTGGCGCTTGCCCTGGCGCTCGACCATCCGGACAAGGTGGCGGGGCTGGCGCTGCTGTCGCCGGTCACGCATCAGCAGACCGCCGCGCCGCCGCAATTCGCCGCGTTGTCCATCCGCTCGCGGCTCAAGCTCAAGCTGCTCGCGCATACGACGGCGATCCCGATGGCGCTGAAACGTGCGCCGCAGACGCTGGCCTTCGTCTTCGGACCGCAGGCCGCGCCGAAGGACTACATTGTCGGCGGCGGTGGCATCCTCGGCCTGCGGCCCAGCCATTTCGAGGCGACCGTCATCGACTTCGTCGCGCTGGAGCGCGAGGTCGGCCGCTACGAAGCGCGGCTTGAGGAACTGGACATGCCGGTCGGCGTGCTGTTCGGGACTGCTGACCAGGTCATCCGCCACGAGGACCATGCGCTGCCGCTTGCCGGGCGGATCCGGAATTTTGAACTGGAATTGCTGGAAGGCGTAGGCCATATGCCGCAGTTCGCCTCGCCGGGGCGTGTCGAGGCGTTCGTCCGCCGCATGGCCGAAAAGGCGTTCGCATAGGCATTGCCCACCTCGGGGAGGGGCCGTTGAAAGAACACCGAACCGAAGAAATCCCGGAAATACATCTGGCGCGCAGGGATGCCTCGGCCAGGCCAAACCTTTCGCAGGCTGCGGAACTGGGGACGGCCGCCGGGTCTTTACAAACCGCAAACGCGTCGCGGCCTTTGTTATCCCGGGTGGGGAGTTTTATCGTGAGGCATCGGGTCAGCATTCAGGATCTTGGCATCCTTGCCGCGGTTCTGCTTGTGCTCGGCTATGTGGCCCTCGAGATCGACATCTTCGCGCATGAGGGCGGCGTCTCGCCGCAGGAGCAGAAGATAGAGCTCAACGAGATGCTGCTGCTCGGCGCCGCGCTGGCCGTGGGGCTGCTCATCTTCGCCATCCGCCGCTACAACGACCAGAGGCGCGAGGTCGCCCGCCGCACCGCCGCGGAACAGCAGGCGCGCGAACTCGCCTACCAGGATCCGCTGACCGGGCTGGCCAACCGCCGCCAGTTCGACGAGGCGCTGAAGACCGCGGTGGCGTCGCCGCCGGCCGCCGGGTCCTCGCATGCGGCGCTGCTGCTCGACCTGAACGGCTTCAAGAAGATCAACGACAATTACGGCCACAACATCGGCGACGAGGTGCTGACCATCGTCGCGCACAGGCTGGTGCGGGCGGTGCGCGATGGAGACCTCGTGGCCCGGCTCGGCGGCGACGAGTTCGCGGTACTGTCCCTGCACCTGCTGGGGCCGGAAGCCGCGGCCAACATCGCCATGCGCGTCATCCAGGCGCTGAACGAGATGGTGGCGACCGGCGTCCTCCTGCATCAGGTCGACACCGCCATCGGCATCGCCCTGCTGCCGGAAGATGGCGGAACGTGCGAGGAAGCGCTGCGCAAGGCCGATCTGGCGCTCTACCGCGCGAAGGCCGAGAGGCGCTCCAGCTTCCGCTTCTTCGAGGAGGAGATGGACCGCTACGTGCGCGAGCGCGAGCGGATGGAACGGGAACTGCGCGCGGCGATCGCCGGCGACCAGGTCCGGCCGCGCTTTCGCCCTTCGGTCGATCTCATCTCCGGCCAAGTGCTGGGGTTCGAGGTGGTGCCGAGCTGGAAGGCTGCGGATGGCGAGGACGTGCCGCCGGAGCGCTTCATCCCGATCGCCGAGGAGACCGGCCTGATCCACGCAATGGCGCGGCGCATGCTCGAACTGTCCTGCGCGGCGGCCCGGCACTGGCCGAAGGAGGTCACGCTGTCGGTCGACCTGCTGCCGTCGCAACTGGGCGACCGCGATCTCGGCGCGGGCATCCTCCAGGTGCTGAAGGACGCGGATTTTGCACCGTACAGGCTGGAGATGGATGTCGCCGAGAGCCTGATCGTCCACGACCTCGATGCGGCGAAGACCGCGCTCGCGCCGCTGCGCGACGCCGGCGTGCGGATCGCGCTCGACAATTTCGGCACGGGTTATTCCAACCTCTACCACATCCAGGAATTCGGCTTCGACAAGGTCAAGATCGACCGTCGATTCGTCGAGAAGATGGAACAGGAGGACGCCGCCAAGGTCGTGCGGGCGCTGGCCGGGCTCGGCCACGGGCTGGGCCTCGCGGTCAACGCCGACGGCATCCCGCAAGCCACCGGCAACTCCATCCTGCTCGCCTCGGGCATCCGCGAGGGCCAGCCGTCCAGCAGCCTGGCCACGGCGGAGGAGACGCTGCGCTTCTTCGACGCCGCTTCGGCCAAGGGGGATATGAGAAGTTTCACGGGCTGAGGTCGAAATCAGTCCGGCTGCGATCCGGGTGGATGAGCACCGTATTATCGGTCAGCCGTGGTCCGGTTGAAAGCACTCTATGTCCTCGGACATCGCTACGACGCGGCTGCGCTCCGGGCACCGCCAATCAGTATCCGCAGGAATTGCGCATCCACTTGCTGTTCGCCCAGCCGTCGATCCCGCCCATGGCGACGCGGTACCAGTTGCCCTTGCGGCTGAAGATCTCGACCGTGTTGCCGTTGAAAAGCTGGCCGACCATGCGCGAACTGGCGTTCGGTCCGGCCCTGACGGCGAGGAAGCCCGTTCCCTTGGCGAGATTGTATTTGCCGGAGAGGCCGACAACGGTGCCTTCGCAATATTGCGAGCGGGCAGGCGAGGGCGCGACAAGCGAGGCTGCCAGAATAAGCGCGGCGAATGCTGGAATTGCCTTGAACGACATTTATGACCTCCAGCCGCAAAACCTTCATCCGGCCTGGCGAATTAAATCCGAGCCGAAGCCGGCTGTCCAGCGACGCTGCCCGGAATGGCCGCGTGCCTAGCCCGCCCCGCCATCCGGTCCGGACTTGTCGATGACGCCGTAGTCCTGTGATTTCCGGCCGTGCTCGGCATCCAGGAAACCCTCGCCAGCCAGCCCGCGCCGCAACAACTCGCGGACGGCCGCCGCACGGCTGGGCATCCGGTTCTGGAAGCGGAAGTTCTCCAGCGCCAGCAATTCGTCGGCGCTCAGCATGATCTGCAGTCGCTCGCCTCTCTCCAACTCCGCCATCACACCCTCTTACCGCCAAATAAGTAGAATGAGTAACAGGCATTATTTAGGTAGAAGGGGGATATGGCGTCAAGGGATGCCATGAAGGCAAAAACCAATTTTTCGCAGGGTGTGCAAAGTGCGCGAGAGGTGACTTTCACAACATCGGCTATTTTATCTAACTAATTGAAAAAAATACCTATTTTAAGATTTCACTTGCATTCCGGGGATGCCTGGAGCAAAGGTGGGCATGGGCAGTTCCCAGGAGGAAAATGCCGTGATCGACTTCCCGAACTGGTTGCTGGAAGATCTGAGGCGCGAGGTGCAGCGGGCTTTCGCGCGCGACGGCATCGTCGATGTCTCGAAGGTCGCCGAATATGTCCGGTCGCGCAACGAGAGTTGCAATCTGGCGCTCGAGGACTTCGAAAGCCAGGTGTTGCTGGCCGCGACCGAGTTCGGCGCGCCGATGCTGCTTGAGTGCCTGGAGGCTGCGGGGAAGGGCAACAGGACCGATCGTGTCGAATTGCTCAACCACGGCCCGGCATGGATCGTCCGCCTGACGGAAAAAGGCGCCGTCGACGAGCGGCATTTCGAGGTGGAGACACATGCGCGAGCCTACGCATCCGGCCAGAGTTTCCGGCTTGGCTCGTCAGCGCATCGTAGGATGAACGGGCACGCGGACACGCCCGCCGAATAGCCGGAAGTGGTGCGGACGACGGGAATCGAACCCGTACGGGCAAGCCCGAGGGATTTTAAGTCACTTTCTCGCCGTCCACCCTCGGGTATCCATCGGCCCGAAAATCGTTGTGAATCAATGAAGGACCGAGGGTTTACAGACACCGTTTGTTCCCTTACGTTCCTATGAGTGGACACGTTGCGGATACCCGCACGGCTACCCAAGGAACAAACGATGCCTCTGCTCTCTGACAATTTTGTCGCCAGTGCAGTTTTGCCTCGCGACCGTGACGAGCTCATCATCCGCGACAGCAAGATGCCCGGCTTTGCGCTGCGCCTTCGACGCAAAGCGGACGGCAAGGCGTCGAAGACGTTTCTCGTGTTTCAGGAGATGCCGGAACAGAATGGCGTCCGCAAGCGCCGCAAGATTGTCATCGGCGACCATACAACCTTTCCCGCCGATCGTGCCCGCGCCGAGGCACAGTCAATGTTGCAGGCCATTAAGACCGGCGACGATCCGGCTGCTGCGAGAGCCGCCAAGAAGGCGCAGCCCGTGTTCGAGGATCTGATTGACGAGTTCGAGACCTCGCACATCATGACGAAGAAGCCGGAGACGCAGAAGGTGTTGATTTTCACTGAGAACTGACCCGGCATTTTCACCGAGAAGTGACCCGCCCTTCATGTATGTTTTGGTTCTGCGGGGACGGTCAAGGTTCTAGCTTTCTCCTTTGCTCTTTTCGGCTCTTGGGCAGAGCTGTTCTTGAACCGGAAGCTGTCGTTCCCGGTCTCCAGGATGTGGCAGTGATGGGTCAGCCGGTCGAGAAGCGCGGTTGTCATCTTGGCATCGCCAAAAACGGTCGCCCACTCGCTGAAGCTGAGGTTTGTGGTGATGATCACGCTGGTGCGTTCGTAGAGCTTGCTCAGCAGATGGAAGAGCAATGCGCCACCTGATGCGCTGAACGGCAGATAGCCGAGCTCATCCAGGATAACGAGATCGGAATGCACGAGGCGATTGGCGATCTGGCCTGATCGTCCCTGTGCCTTTTCCTGTTCGAGCGCATTGACCAACTCGACAGTCGAGAAGAAGCGAACCCGTTTGTGATGATGCTCGATGGCCTGCACGCCAAGCGCGGTCGCAATATGGGTTTTGCCTGTGCCTGGGCCGCCGACGAGGACAACATTGTTGGCGTCATCGATGAACTCGCCACGATGAAGCTGACGCACCAGGGCCTCGTTTATCTCACTGCTGGCGAAGTCAAAGCCATTGAGATCGCGATAGGCTGGAAAGCGCGCCGTCTTGAGCTGATAGGCTGTGGACCTGACCTCCCGTTCCGCCGTTTCGGCCTTCAGCAGTTGCGACAGGATCGGAATGGCGGCTTCAAATGCGGGCGCCCCCTGTTCGGTGAGTTCGCCGACAGCTTGCGCCATGCCGTGCATCTTCAGGCTTCGAAGCATGATGACTATTGCGCCGCTGGCAGGGTTATGACGCATGGCGCACCTCTGCGGCCTTCCTCAAGGCATCGTAGCGCTCGACGTTTGCCTTCGGCTCATTGGTGAGCGTTAGGGCCTGAGGAGCACTGATGGTCGGGGGTGTGAGCGATTTGCCGTCGATCAGACGATGGAGCAGATTCAGCACATGGGTTTTGGTTGGAACGCCGGCTTCCAACGCCATCTCCACGGCACATAGCACGGCCTGCTCGTCGTGTTGCAAGACGAGCGCCAGGATGTCGACCATCTCGCGATCGCCGCCTGGCTTCTTGAGCAAGTGTTGTTGCAAATTCCTGAACGCATCGGGGAGTTCAGCAAACGGTGCTCCGTTGCGCAGCGCGCCTGGTTTGCGCTGAACAACAGCCAGATAGTGGCGCCAGTCATAGATCGTCTGACCCGGCCGATCATGCGAGCGATCGATGATGCGGCGATGCTCACAGAGGATCAAACCCTCCGCGGCAACAACGATGCGATCCGGATAGATCCGAACGCTGACAGGCCGATTGGCAAAGGATGCCGGAACGCTGTAGCGGTTGCGCTCTAAATGCACGAGACAGGTCGGGGAGACCCGTTTGGTGTATTCGACAAACCCGTCGAAGAGACGTGATGTCGGCATGAGGGCCTGGGATTCCTCTGCCCAGATATCGGCAATGGTGCCGCGCATCTTTCCATGCGGGGTCTTCTGCCAAAACTCCTTGCATCGAAGCTCCAGCCAGTCGTTCAGGGCTTCGAGCGAGGCAAAGCGCGGAATGGGTTGCCACAGGCGATGACGCGCATCCTGGACGTTCTTCTCGACCTGCCCCTTCTCCCAGCCTGACGCTGGATTGCAGAACTCGGGTTCGAACAGGTAGTGGCTGGCCATCGCCATGAAGCGGACGTTGACGTCGCGCTCCTTGCCGCGCCCGACCTTGTCGATCGCCGTGCGCATGTTGTCGTAGATGCCGCGCCGGGGAACGCCGCCAAAGACACGGAAGGCATGATTGTGGGCGTCGAACAGCATCTCGTGCGTCTGCAGCAGATAGGCTCGAACGATGAAGGCCCTGGAGTAGCTGAGCTTCGTATGCGCCACCTGCAGCTTGGTGCGCTCGTTGCCGATGATGGCCCAATCCTCGGACCAATCGAACTGGAACGCCTCTCCAGGCTCGAACGCCAGCGGCACGAATGTCCCTCGTCCTGTCGTCTGCAATTCCCTCTGAAGATTTGCCTTCCACTCCCGGGCGAAAGCAGCAACACGACCGTAAGACCCCTCATAGCCAAGGCTCACCAGATCGGAATGGAACTGCTTGACGGTCCGCTTCTGTTTGCGGTTCTTCTTTGCTTCCGCCCTCAGCCAGGCCGACAAACGGTCGGCAAACGGGTCAAGCTTGCTCGGCCGCTCCGGAACCTTGAACTGAGGCTCCACGCCATCAGAGCGTAGATATTTGCGGATGGTGTTCCGCGACAGGCCAGTCCTACGGCCAATCTCACGGATCGATAGATTCTCTCGAAAATGCCAGCGTCGGATTACGCTCAATAACGCCATGTCGATCACTCCAATGCCCCCACTGTCATGCAGGGGTGGTTCAAACATGGGTCAATTCTCGATGGAAATATCCTGCGCTGCCGGGTCAGTTCTCAAAGGCAATCAACAGCCTCGATGCCTTCGACCGTATTCAGATCGCAACCACGATAGAGCGGCTAATCAACCGCTTGGACGAGCTTGAGGGCGACGAGAACCTTGAGCCGTATCTGGCGGGCTTCACCGGCGGCGACGATGACCGCGAATACGATGGCGGCGACGACCGTGAGGGTGATGACGAGCGGGAGGCTGATCCTGCCGAATGCGGCATCGCCGACATCGATGCGCTTAACGAGCTAGGCTATCTGCCGGGCTATGAGGTGGCGTCATGCTGACCCGGCGCACCCTTCTAGGATCGCTTCCGGTCACGGCTGCCGTCGCCGCGATGAAATCGCCGCTCGCTGCAACGGAGGCTGTCGCAGCTACGGAGGCTGGACAACCCGAACGCCCATGGTCCGAACTGGACTGGGGCGAGCCCCTTCCGCCGGACATGCTGGAGCATTTGCCCACGCTGAAACGCCTTCACAATCCGGGCCTTGTCTCGCTCGGCATTGCCATCCGGTTCGGCATGAAGACCAAGCCGGAACTAATGGCAATTGTCCGCCAAGCGATGGAGGGAGATGACGGGGGGAAATGGCTTCCTGACGTTATGGAGACGCTGGAGGAGGCGGCGAAGGACTTCGAGATGTATACCGCCTTCATGAACGCCGGTTACGCCCGGATGTTCGTCGCCATCGCGACAGTGTGCGAGGAAGACGACAAGGCGGTGGCATCATGAGCCGCTGCACCCTGACCCTACCCGACGCCCCGCCCTTCATCACCAACCTTGCGAACTTGATAAGCCTCGCCGGGGACATTCTGCACGACATCGACCGTGAAAAGGCGGGAGCCGCCTCTGACGACATCGACCGCGTGTCGTCGCTGCTCTCGCTCGCACATTTCTCGTGTCTGCTGACGGTCTCGGCTATCGAGTCCGGTCCCGATTATAAAATGGAGGCGTCATCATGAGCCGCCTCATTTATCATGCTGACATGACCGCCGTGCAACTCGCCGATTGCTGCCGGCAGGCATGGGCGATCATGCGTCTTTGCGAACTGGCGGCTTGGAGCCTCCAACAGCAAGACACACCTGACCCAAACATTGCTGATAGCATAGGGCAGGCCCAGAAACTCGCCATGTCGCTGATAGAGCCGGTTCAAGACGCGCTGGAAAGCCATGAGGGTTTGAAGGGCGATGCGGCGGAGGGCGGCGAGACGTGACCTACCTCGCGTTCGCCGCCTGCATCGCCCTGGCCTTCTGCTTCGGCTTCCTGCTAGGCGACAGACGCGGCGTGAAGCAGGCCAACGTCATCCTGGACGAGAACAATCGTCTGCTGCTGGCGGCGATGCACGACGCCGTGCGGGCGCCTGTCGAGGGCGAGGACGAGCAAAGGCCCGTGCTGCACTGAAAGACGAAATCTTTTCGCCTTTGCCTGGCTGCGGAGACGTGGCCGGGCTTCGCCTATGTCTGCTTTCGACCCTTTCGCGACATTGCCGGCGACCACGACGCGAGCTAAGAGCGGCCCAATGAAACCGCCGCGCCCGGGCACAGAAACGGACGCGGGACCTATTTCCAAAGCATGGGAGCGCCACGTAACAAATTGGTCGCGGCGACGAACTGGATGAGGGGAATGTTCCCCGCAAATCCCAGGTGAGGAAACCATCATGATGAAGACCACACTCGTCGCCGCGACCTTCGCAACGTTTTTTGCCCAGGCCGCGTTTGCCGACGATACGATGATGAAGTGCGACGACGCCTCTATGATGAAGATGCAGGCGGACATGGACGCGATGAAGGCCAACGCGATGAAGGCCAACGCCATGAAGGAAATGGACATGGCGAAGGAAGCGATGAAAGCCAACAAGATGGACGACTGCACCATGCACATGGACATGGCTGCGAAGGCCATGAAGGGCTGATTTCCTGTGGGTGGTCCGACGGACGACTACGCCCTTCGGGCCATTCATCCTCTCAAGACGCAGGAGCGACAGAGCACGTGGGCACGGCTGCGCTTGCCAAGGCTCAGAAGGGCGTTCGCCGAGGCCGCGAAAGAGGCGGACATCCTGATTGAGTGACTGTCTCGGCTACCCTGACGGCTACCCAAGTCAGGATTTGCTTGGGTAGCCCATGATGCCGGAAATGCCAAATTCTCTAGAGATTTCAAAGTGGTGCGGACGACGGGAATCGAACCCGTACGGGCAAGCCCGAGGGATTTTAAGTCCCTTGCGTCTACCGGTTCCGCCACGTCCGCTTCAGGTCAGTCCTAGCGGAGCGGTGGCGGATTGCAAGTAGCGACCGCCTTTGCGTCGAGCCTCTTCGTCAGGCATCTTCCTCGACGAACACCTCGTCGCGCTTCTTGCGTACCGATGGCAACAGCACGACCACCAGCACGGCGAGCGCCAGGGCCAGAAGGCCGGCGCTGATCGGGCGGGTGATGAAGGTCGACGGGTCGCCGCGCGAAAGAATCATGGCGCGGCGCAGGTTTTCCTCCAGCAACGGTCCGAGCACGAAGCCGAGCAGCAGCGGCGCCGGTTCGCAGCGGAGTTTCATCAGGCCGTAGCCGAGGAGGCCGAAGAAGGCGACGGAGTAGAGGTCGTAGACGTTGGAGTTCACCGAATAGACGCCGATGGCGCAGAAGGTCATGATGATCGGGAACAGCACGTAATAGGGCACGGTCAGCAGTTTCACCCACAAGCCGATCAGCGGCAGGTTGAGGATGATCAGCATCAGATTGCCGATCCACATCGAGGCGATGATGCCCCAGAACAGCGCCGGCTGCTCGATGGCGACATTGGGGCCGGGCACGATGCCCTGGATGATCATCGCGCCGATCATCAGCGCCATGACCGGGTTGGCCGGGATGCCCAGCGTCAGCATCGGGATGAAGGAGGTCTGCGCGCCGGCATTGTTGGCCGATTCCGGCCCCGCCACGCCTTCGATCGCACCCTTGCCGAATTCCTGCGGATTTTTCGAGACGCGCTTTTCCACAGTGTAGGAAGCGAAAGCGGCAAGGATGGCGCCGCCGCCGGGCAGGATGCCCAGCGCCGAGCCGATGATCGTGCCGCGCACGATGGGTGCTGCCATGCGTTTCAGGTCGTCGCGGGTCGGCATCAGGCCGACCACCTTGGTGATCAGCACCGAGCGCTCGTGCTCGTTTTCGAGGTTGCGCAGAATCTCGGCGATGCCGAACACGCCGACGGCGACCGCGACGAAATTCAACCCGTCGGCATATTCGCGGATGCCCAGCGTGAAGCGCGGCGCGCCGCTGTAGATGTCGGTGCCGACGAGGCCGAGCAGCAGTCCGAGCACGACCATCGCCAATGCCTTGACGATCGAGCCATGCGCCAGTGCGATTGAAGAGACCAGCCCGACCACCATCAGCGAGAAATATTCGGCCGCGCCGAATTGCAGCGCGATGGAGGTGAGGGGGAGCGCGAAGATGGCGACGAGGAAGGTCGACACCGTTCCGGCGAAGAAGGAGCCGATTGCGGCGGTCGAAAGGGCCGCGCCGGCGCGGCCGTTGCGGGCCATCTGGTAGCCGTCGATCGCGGTTACGGCGGAAGAGGATTCGCCCGGCATGTTGATCAGGATCGCGGTGGTCGAGCCGCCATACTGCGCGCCGTAGTAGATGCCGGCGAGCATGATCAGCGCCGAGACGGGGTCGCCGATCTGAAAAGTGATCGGCAAAAGCATGGCGATGGTGGCGGTGGCGCCGATGCCGGGCAGCACGCCGATCAGCGTGCCGAGCAGCACGCCGATCAGGCAGAAGCCGAGATTGGCGAAGGTGGAGGCGGTGGCGAAGCCGAGGCCGAGATTTGAAAAGAGATCCATCGTCTTAAAACCTCAGCCAGGGGCCGAACCGTTCGAACGGCAGGCCCAGCCCATAGCTGAACACCGCGACGGAAAAGAGGGTGAGAAGCACGGACAGCACCAGCGCCATGACGACGGTCATGCGCGTCGAGGCGAAGGAGGCGATGAAGGAGGTGATGAAGATCGCCGGCACGAAACCAAGCCCGCGCACCGTCAATCCGAACAGGATCGGCGCCGGCAGGATCAGCACCATGCCGCGCCAGGCGAGCGGACCGACCGGCTCGCCTTCGACCCGGGTCGCCTGGATGACGATGATCAGCCCGAGAAGGATCAGCACACCGGAGAGCACGATCGGGAAGTAACCTGGCCCCATGCGGAACGCCGTGCCGATCTCGAGATCGAGCGATTGCATGGCGAAGAAAAGACCGGCTGCCACGAACAACGCCCCGCAGAGCGCGTTGGTGCGGTCGAAGGTAACGGATTTCATGGATTGCACCTTTGCATCCAATTGAAAAAACTAGATTTTCCGGCCAACGCCTCGTTTCTTCCAGCACCCCTCATCCGTCTCGGCTTTGCCTCGACACCTTCTCCCACAAGGGGAGAAGGTGGAGTTTCGCGCCGGCGTCACTGCCAACGTTGGAGATTTGCAAAGACCGGAAGTGCAGTGCTCCACCTTCTCCCCTTGTGGGAGAAGGTGGCCTCGCGAAGCGAGGTCGGATGAGGGGTGTCGGTCGAAGTGCTGAGTGAACAGAACAAGCCTGAACTTGTCTCACTCACTCAGAAGGTCGGAACACAAACTTCAGACCCCTCATCAAACCCTCAGTCCGCGTATTGACCCGCCGCCTCGATGATCGGCTTCCAGCGTGTGATCTCGCCTTCCAGCTTCGCCTTCAGCGCGGCCGGGGTGGCGTCGGGTTCCGGCGAGGGCACGGTGCCGAGTTCGGCGAAGCGGGCGACGACGTTGGGGTCTTTGAGGGCCAGCTGCAGCGATTTCGACAGGCGCTCGGTGACCTCGGCCGGCGTACCCTTCGGCGCGTAGAGCCCGTGCCAGATCGCGACCTGCATGCCGGGAAGCCCGCCTTCGTCGGTGGTCGGCACGTCGGGCAGTACGTCGAGGCGCTTCGGCGTTGTCACGGCATAGGCCTTGATGGTGCCGCCGAGTATCTGCTTGGTGGTGTTGGTGGTCTGGTCGCACATGATGTCGACCTGGCCGCCGAGCAGGTCGGTCATGGCCGGGCCGGTGCCCTTGTAAGGGACGGTGACAAGCGGCGTCTGGATCGCCGACATGAACAGCATGCCGCAGAGATGCGATGCGGCGCCGATGCCGGCATTGGCTACCGTCACCTTGTCCGCGTTGGCCTTGGCGTATTCGACCAGGCCCTTGAGATCGGCGGGCTCGAAATCCTTGCGCGCCACGATGGTCATCGGCACTTCGGTGACGAGGCCGACATAGTCGAAGGCGTTCAGCGTATCGTAGGCGAGTTTCCGGTACAGCGTGGCCGCTGTCGCCATGCCGATATGGTGGAGGAGCAGCATGTAGCCGTCCGGATCGGCGCTGGCAACCCGACCGGCGCCGAGCGTGCCGCCGGCGCCGCCGACATTTTCCACCACGATCTGCTGGCCGAGGTCCTTTGACATCGCCTCCGCAACCAGGCGCGTGACCGTATCGGTCGGGCCGCCCGCCGCGAAGGGCACGACGACCGTGATCGTCCGTTCCGGATAGGTCTGGGCGTTGGCCGAATAGGTGGCCAAGGCGAATGACGCAGCGACGGCGAGGGTCGCGAGCAGCTTTTTCATGAAAGTCCTCCCTAGGCTAAAAGCTATGCGCCGGACCGGTCGCGAAGCAGTCCTCCCTGCACCGGCGGCGAATACTCTATGGAAATGACGCAAGGGGCTCGAAATGCAACGTCGGCGGTCGATTTTTGCGGCTGTTCTCCGTCGTTATCCGGAACTTAGGGGTGGAAATCGAAACATTGCTCCTGTGGCATGGGTGGATTTCCACCCAAGCGAGAGCGTGATGGGCATTTGGGGCAATGACAGGAGCTTAATGAGGCTTTTCGCCGGATGCGTGATCATGGCGGTCGAGACCGTATTTCTGCATCTTCTCATAAAGCGTCTTGCGGCCGATCCCGAGGCTTTCATAGACCGGCTTGAGGTTTCCGCCATGCGCGGCCAACGCGCGCTCGATCAGTCTGCGCTCGTAGTCGGAAACGCGCTCGGCCAGCGTCTTTTCGGTTGGGTCCGCGTCGTCGGCTTCCTCCTTCGGCTGAAGGCCGAGGCCAAGCACGAAGCGGTCGGCGGTGTTGCGCAATTCGCGGACATTGCCCGGCCAGTCGCGCCGGGAAATGTCTGCGATCACCGAGGCCGGCACCTCGACCTTTTCGCGGCGATAGCGGGCGCAGGCCTCGTTGACCAGGTGGAAGAAGAGCAGGGGTGCATCCTCGATCCGCGCCTTGAGGGAGGGGACGCGCAAGGTGACCACGTTGAGGCGGTATAGCAGGTCGGCACGAAAACGGCCGGCGGCGGCTTCGGCCTCCAGATCGGCCTTGCTGGTGGCGATGAAGCGCACGTCCAGCGGCACCGCCTCGTTGGAACCAAGGCGGGTGATGCTGCGGTCCTGGATGACTCGCAGCAGCCTTGCCTGCAATTCGAACGGCATGGAGCCGATCTCGTCGAGCAGCACCGTGCCGCCGCGCGCATGCTCGAATTTTCCGAAGCGCGCGCGCAGGGCGCCCGGAAAGGCCCCGGCCTCATGGCCGAACAGCTCGCTTTCGATCAGGGCCTCGGGCAGGGCGGCGCAGTTGATGACGATGAAGGGTTTCATGGCGCGCTGGCTGATGTCGTGCAGCGCCCGGGCCGCGACCTCCTTGCCCGTGCCGGTGTCGCCGATGATCAGCACATCCGCGTCCGTCGCTGCCACGGCGCGGATGCGGTAGCGCAGATCGACCATGACCGCCGTGCGGCCGGGCAGGCGCGCCTCAATGTCGTCGCGTTTTCCGGCGACCGCGCGGAGTTCGCGGTTTTCCAGCACCAGTTGCCGGCGGTCCATGGCGCGGCCAGCCATGTCGGCCAGATGCTGCGGCGTGAACGGCTTCTCGATGAAGTCGTAGGCGCCCTCGCGCATCGCCCGCACCGCCAGTTGCACATCGCCGTGACCGGTCGTCAGGATCACCGGAATGTCGGGGTCGATGTCACGGATGCGGCCCATGAGCGTCATGCCGTCCATGCCGGGCATGCGGATGTCGGTGATCACCACGCCATTGAAACCCTGGCTGACGAAATCCACCGCGCGTTCACCAGAAGCGAAATCCCGCACGGTAAAGCCAGACAGGTCGAGCGACTGGGCGACGGAACGCCGCAATTCGTCCTCGTCATCGACGAGCAGGACCGTCGGCGCCTTCATTCCGCGGCTTCCGCGATCGAGCGATCCGCAGCGTCGAGCACGATTGTGAACACCGCTCCGCCCTCGGGATGGTTTGTGGCGGAGAGGCTGCCGCCGAAATCCTTGACGATGTTGTAGGAGATCGAAAGTCCGAGCCCCAGCCCGTTGCCGACCCCCTTGGTGCTGAAGAACGGATCGAAGATGCGGTCGAGGATCGCCGGCGGCACGCCGGGGCCGTGGTCGCGGATGACGATCGACACCTTTCCGCCGTCGGGGTAGGCCGACAGCGCGATCATGCGGTTCCCGCTTCCTTCCACGGCGTCCGCCGCATTGGAAATGAGATTTACCAGCACCTGTTGCAGACGCACGGAACCAGCAAGCACCGTGGGCGGAACCGCGCCGAGATCCACCGAAAGGGTGGCGCCGGCGTTCTTCAGGCGGCTGCCGACGATTTCCAGCGTGTCGGCGACGACTTCGGCCAGCGGCACCGGCCCGAGCTTCTGGTTCGGCTTGCGTGCGAAGTTACGCAGGTGGCGGCTGATCGTCGCCATGCGGTCGGCGAGGCTGGAAATGCGCGAGACGTTGTCGCGGGCTTCGGCCGTCCGGTCGCGGTCGATCAGCACCGCGGCGTTGTCGGCATAGGCCTTGACGGCCGCCAGCGGCTGGTTGAATTCGTGGCTGAGCGCGGCCGACATCTGGCCGAGGGCTGCGAGCTTGCCCGCCTGCACGAGATCGGACTGGGTCTGCCGCAAGCGCTGTTCCGTCGCTCGCCGCTCGGCGATCTCAAGCTCAAGCTGGCCGTTGACGGTTTCGAGGTCGGCGGTGCGCTCCTCGACGCGGCGCTCCAGTTCCTCGCGGGCGCTTTTCTGCATCTGCATGCGCTCGGCGAGCCGCGACCGCCGCTGCAGGATGATGGCGCCGATCAGCGTCGCCAGACCGAACAGCAGCAGGGCGGCGACCATGGTGGTCAGCGCCTGCGCCCGCGCCGATGCGGTGTCCGTCAGAACGCTGACCGTCCAGCCCGCTTCCGGCATGTCTTCTGATAGCTCCAGGAACTCGCGGGAATGCCCGTCGCCGTTGATCCTGAGGAAAGAGTGTCCCGCCTCGCGCATCTCGCGCGACACCGGCAGTTCGCGCAGTTTGGCGTCGGCATAGCGGCGCGATTCCGTGGTGCGGGCGATGCGGTCCCCGGTCAACGGTTTCAGGCTTGCGTAGAGCCAATCCGGCCGGCCGCTCATGAAGATGATGCCTTCCGGGTCGGTGACGATGATCTCGTTGTTGCCGCCCTTCCAGGACGCCTCGATGGCGTCGATGTCGACCTTGAACACGACCACGCCGCGCACTGCCTGGTCGATCAGGACAGGCGCCGAGAAATAGTAGCCGCGTTTCAGCGAGGTTGTGCCGAGGGCGAAGAAACGACCGTCGCGGCCCGCCATCGCGTCCTGGAAATAGGGGCGGTATCTGAAATTCTCGCCGACGAAACTGATCTCGCCGTCATGATTGCTGGCGGCGATCGTCTCGCCGTCGGTCTTCATCACATAGACGTCCGACGAACCGAGAAGCGCGTTGATCTCCTTCAGATAGGTGTTGGCATCGCCGCGCAGCGCCGGATCGCCCGGATCGGCGAGAAGCTGGCGAATGAGGTCCTGATCGGCAATGAGCGTCGGAAGGGGCTCGTAGCGGCGCATCTGGCCCGACAGGGCCGCCACCGCCAGCCGCAGCGTCGTCTGGCCGCGCGACGCGGCTTCGTCCAGTGCGGCGCGTGTCGCGAGGCGATGAACCGAAACTGCAATCAGCGCGGCGGCTGCCGCCAACAGCATGGCGATCCATACGCTTCGTCCGCTGACAATCCGTGAAACCATCGACCACCATATGCCCGTCGCGTGCCGCCAAGTCCGCCGGAACACTATAAGGCCCGCGAGGATCGGCACAATCGGTCGTTCCATCGCGCGATTTCAGCACGGAACTGGTAATCTGCATCGCGGCTTGGCAAAGTGCTGAAAACATGGAGTAGCCCGCCCGATGACCCCCACACCGGCACCTCGATTCGAGAAACCAAAATCCTGGCAGGAGAACGCGACGCTGCTGGTCGATGTCGCCACCGGCCGCAAGCCGGCCGACCTGGTGGTGCGCAACGGTCGCTGGGTCAATGTGCATTCCGGCGAGATCATCCCCGGCACCGATCTCGCCATCGTCGGCGGGCGTTTCGCCTATTGCGGGCCGAATGCCGGCCACGCCATCGGCAAGGGCACAAAAGTCGTCGATGCCGGCGGACGCTACCTCGTGCCCGGCCTCTGCGACGGCCACATGCATGTTGAGAGCGGCATGGTCACCGTAACCGAGTTCTGCCGCGCGGTGATCCCGCACGGCACCACCTCGATGTTCGTCGACCCGCACGAGATCGCCAATGTGCTGGGGCTCGACGGCGTGCGGCTGATGCATGACGAGGCGGTCGCCATGCCGGTCAACGTGCATGTGCAGATGCCGAGTTGCGTGCCCTCCGCCCCGGGGCTGGAGCATGCGGGGGCCGCACTTTCGGTCGCCGATGTCGCCGAGGCGATGACCTGGCCGAACATCATCGGGCTCGGCGAAGTGATGAATTTCCCGGGCGTCATCGCTAACAACGAGGTGATGGCCGGCGAAATCGCCGAGACGGTGAAGGCCGGCAAGGTGGTGGGCGGGCACTATGCGTCGCCCGATCTCGGACCAAATTTCCACGGCTATGTCGCCGGCGGGCCGGAAGACGACCATGAAGGCACCCGCGCCGAGGACGCCATTGCGCGCGTGCGCCAAGGCATGAAGGCGATGCTGCGGCTGGGGTCCGCCTGGTACGACGTCGCAGCGCAGATCAAGGCGGTGACGGAGCAGGGGATCGATCCGCGCAACTTCATCCTGTGCACCGATGACAGCCATTCCGGCACTTTGGTGCATGAGGGTCATATGGACCGCGTGGTCCGCCATGCGATCGCCCAGGGACTGAAGCCGGTCACCGCCATCCAGATGGCCACGATCAACACCGCCGAGCATTTCCGGCTCGCGCGTGAGATCGGCTCGATCGCGCCGGGCCGGCTGGCCGATTTCCTCATCGTTTCCGACCTGCCGACGCTGAGGATCGACGAGGTTTTCGCGCGCGGCGTGAAGCTGGCGAAGGATGGAAAACTCACTGTCGACATCCCTGCCTATGACTATCCGAAGAAGGCCAAGAACACGGTAAAACTCGGCAAGAAGCTGAAGGCCGTCGATTTCGACATTGCCGCCCCCAAGGGCGCCAATGAGGTGCGCGTGCGCGTCATCGGCGTCATCGAGAACCAGGCGCCGACCCGCGCGCTCGAGTCCGATCTCGGCGTCGAGAATGGGCTGGTGGCGATGGACCGGGCAAACGACGTCTGCCAGATCGCGCTGGTCGAGCGGCACCGGGGCACCGGCGCTGTCACCAACGCCTTCGTCTCCGGCTTCGGCTACGTCAAGGACTGCGCCATGGCGTCGACCGTCGCGCATGACAGCCACCACATGATCGTCGTCGGCACCAACAAGGCCGACATGGCGCAGGCTGCCAACCGGCTGGGCGAGATCGGCGGCGGCGTGGTGCTGATCTCGCAAGGCAAGGAACTGGCGCTGGTCGAGATGCCGATCGCCGGCCTGATGTCGGACGAGCGGGCCGAGATCGTCGCCGAAAAGGCCGACCGGCTGACCAAGGCCATGCGCGACATGGGCTGCAGCTTGAACAACGCCTACATGCAGCACTCGCTGCTGGCGCTGGTGGTCATCCCAGAACTGCGCATATCCGATGTGGGGCTGGTCGACGTGACGACGTTCCAGAAGGTGGATCTTTTCCTGTAGGTGCCGTGCTAGGTGGCGCCCTTTGCCTGCGGCTACCGGAAATCTAGATCAGCAGCAGGCCCTTCATGCTGGCATGGCCCTTTTTGCCGATGATGATGTGGTCGTGGACCGAAATGCCCAGCGGTTTCGCAGAGGCGATGATCGTCTTGGTCATCTCGATGTCGGCGCGCGACGGCGTCGGGTCGCCGGATGGATGGTTGTGGACGAGGATGACCGCCGTCGCCGAAAGCTCCAGCGCGCGCCGCACCACTTCGCGCGGATAGACGGGCGTGTGGTCGACCGTGCCGGTCTGCTGCACCTCGTCGGCGATCAGCGCGTTCTTCTTGTCGAGGAAGAGGATGCGGAACTGCTCGCGATCCTCGAAGGCCATCGCCGCGCGGCAATAGTCGAGCACCTGCGCCCAGGACGACAGGATTTCGCGGCCCTGGATCTCGCCCCGCGCCATGCGCTGGGCGGCGGCGGCGACGATCTTCAGATCGAGCGCCGCGCCTTCGCCGATATCGTCCACCTCGCGCAGAAGATGTTCGGGCGCGCCGAGCACTTCGGCCAGCGAGCCGAAACGTTTCAGCAGCGCCTTGGCGCGCGCTTTGGTGTCGGCACGCGGGATCGAACGGAACAGCAGGAGTTCCAGCAATTCGTAGTCGGCCAGCGCGCCCGGGCCGGCTTCGCGGAACCTCTGCCGCAAGCGGTCTCGGTGACCGGCCTGATGCGGCTTGGCCGCGGCCAGCCTGCCGGGCTTCAGCGCCAGCGGCTGCTCGCCGAAGAAACCGCGCTCGTCACTATCGTCCGCCGCCATGCAGCCCTCGACCGATCGCAGCCGGCCCTCCCAAGGCCTCGCCGCCGCGATCCCGCCAAGTCTAGCCATGATCCGTCGATGTGGAAACGGGTGTTTTGGGATGGCGTCCGGCCGGCGAGGCGCGCGGCCGCTGGAAGAGGCGAGGGCGCCTCAGTCCGGCAGGCCGGGCCGGTCGAGCCCGGCCGGCGACAGCGTGAAAATCTCGCAGCCGGTCGCGGTGACGCCGACCGTGTGCTCATATTGCGCCGACAGCGAGCGATCGCGGGTCACCGCCGTCCATCCATCCGACAGCACCTTCACATGCGGGCGGCCGAGATTGATCATCGGCTCGATGGTGAAGATCATGCCGGGGCGCATCTCGACGCCCTCGTTGGAACTGCCGTAGTGCAGAATGTTCGGCGCGTCGTGGAACAGGCGGCCGACGCCGTGGCCGCAGAAATCGCGCACGACGGAGCAGCGTTCGCCCTCGGCAAAGTTCTGGATTGCAGCGCCGATCGCCCCGGTGCGGGCGCCGGGGCGCACGGCGGCGACGCCGCGCATCAGGCATTCATGCGTCACTTCCAGCAGGCGCTCGGCGGCGCGCTTGATCGTGCCGACCGGATACATGCGGCTGGAATCGCCGTGCCAGCCGTCGAGGATGTAGGTGACGTCGATGTTGACGATGTCGCCGTCGCGCAGCGGCTTCGCATCCGGGATGCCGTGGCAGACGACGTGGTTGATCGATGTGCAGGAGGACTTCGTGTAGCCACGGTAGTTGAGCGTCGCCGGCAAGGCGCCATGGTCCATGCCGAATTCGAACACGAAGCGGTCGATCTCCTCGGTGGTCACGCCGGGCGCGACCAGGGCGACCAGTTCGTCGAGGCAGCGCGCGGTGAGCGCGCAAGCCTTGCGCATGCCGGCGAACGCGTCTTCTCCGTAGAGCTTGATTTGCCCGGTGTTGCGGGCTGGTGCAGCGTCGGCGTCGAGATAGGTGACCATGGGCTCAGGCGAACGGATGTGATGGGGCGTCGTGCGAATGCCTCATGTGACATCTGAACGGCCGCGCTTCAAGGGCAAAGCGCATTCCGGCGGTTCGAAGGCGGGTTGGCCGGACCGTCTGATGCCGGTCCGGCAGATGCGAAGACGGATTGCCCTTGTCAGATGACCGCGAAATCGGCGGCGGTCAAAGTCGGCACGCCGTTCAACATCGCGAACTTAACGTTGCTGAAGGCGGCATCCGAGCCATCGGCGTCGTAATAAAGATTGCCGGTATCGGAATTGTAGATGATGCGGTCGTTGGCATCCTTCGGGCCGGCGGCAATGTCCTTGAAGGCCGAGGCGGCGAGTGCGCCGATGGTGACCAAGGCCGTGAGGCAGCCGGATGCGGTCATGCACCGGCTGGCTGCGCTTCCCGTCAGCCAGCGACTGGCGGCTTCTTTTGCCCGCCGCGGGGCTTCGTTGGAGCGGGTTCCGGCCGGGAAGGGCGCCCGAGGCCAATGGACTTCGCCATCTCCGAGCGCCTGACCGAGTAGTTAGGCGCCGTCATCGGATAGTCTGCCGGCAGGCCCCACTTCGCGCGATACTCCTCCGGGGTCAGGCCATGGGCCGTCAGGAGATGACGCTTCAGCGACTTGAATTTGCGGCCGTCCTCCAGCGAGACGATGTAGTCGGGCGTAATGGACTTCTTGACCGGTACGGCGGGAGTCTGGGGTTCTTTTGGTTGCGGAGCTGCTTCCTGCGGCGTGACGAGGGCCGCGACGGCGACATGCACGTCGGCGATCAGCCGTGGGAGGTCGGCTGCTGGCACACTGTTGCTGCCGACATAGGCCGTCACGATTTGCGCTGCTATTTCAATTAGATCTTCGTCCATGCTTCCGCTCACAAAAATGGAATTCGCCCGCTATACGGCATAATGAACACCTTGGATCAATGTTCCGGCGCGATTGTCTTTGTGAGAGGAAAAAGAGTCACACCCCGGGGCGCCGCGGCGCATGCGAGACCGCTCGCCATGACTTGCGCCGAACCGATGGCCGTGGGGATGAGAACGTTGCCGGCCTAGGAACGACGCTTGGCCGTCGACCATGCCGCCGGAAGCACTGGGCAATACCGGATCGAAGGAAGGACGGAGCCATGAAGCGATCAAGGTTTTCTCGGCAACAGATCATTGCGGTCCTGCGTGAGCAGGAGGCGGGCGATCGCAAGCCGCGCTATTGATATTGGGGCGCAATCGGGAGCGAAAAGGAGAAGTCGGCACCACCCGACAGGTTGGTAGCCGCCCACAGGTGGCCTCCATGTTCTTCGACGATCGAGCGGCTTATCGACAGGCCTATGCCAATACTGCTCGGCTTTGTGGTGAAGAAGGCCTTGAAGATCTGATCCGGCGGAAGCCGCGGCAAGCCAACGCCAGTGTCGCTCACGGACACCGTGACCCGCCCATCTTCTCTTTCTTGTGATCTTATCAGGAGATCTCGTCCGTCGTCCTTCTCCTTCATCGCTTCAATTGCGTTGATCATGAGATGCATCAGCACCTGCATCAATTGCGCGCGATCTCCCGTCACCGGAGACGGCTTTTCCACCTGCTCTGTGCGGATCGACACCCCATATCTCGCAGCCTCGCCACCAAGGAGAACGGTCATCTCCCGAATGACGCAATTGACGTCGACAATATCGCGCAACGGTCCCCCCTTGTCGAAAAGTTGCCTCATGCGGGCGACCGTTCTCGAGGCACGACTTCCATCCTCCACTATCCTGTCCGCGATCGCGCGGGCTCTTTCAACGTTGGGAGTTTCATCCGAAAGCCATCGCCGGCAGGTCTCGGCATTGATCATGATCGCGCCAATCGGATGATTTACCTCATCGGCGAGTGAACTGGTCAGCTCTCCCATGGAGTTCATCCTGCTGACGCGCGCCAACTCCGCTTGCGCGCGGCGCAGATCCTCTTCGACTCGTTGGCGGTTGGTGATTTCGCTCTGCAGCGTTTCGTTCGTCTGCTGCAACTCCGTTGCGTGCTCCTTTAAATGGCTCGCAGCCGAGGCAAGACGCCGATAAAGACGCCCGTTTTCGAGCACCACCACAGCCAGGACGAAACTTGCGGCAAACGCGCCATAGATCCGGCCGGCGTAGAAACCAAAGTCGTAGCGACCTCCGTTCAGGTACGAGCTCAGCGTTATGTCGCAGAACCAGTAAACCATCACGACCATGAGCCATAGGTTGAGGAGTGTGGGCCGTGAACGCGTGGACAGCATTACAAATGCGGCAATGACCAAGATAATATCGATCAGATTGATGATCCTCTGCCAGGGCGTGAATCCATCGGCGTCAAGAAGCGGCGGCAAGAAGCCTGCGCTTCCTGTGCCCCAGGTAGCCACAAACCAGCATACAAGGACCACGCCGACCGCCCCAATGACGGCCGCCGCAATCGCGAAGCGCGGCGCCATCGAGATCTCCCTGCTGTTGGTGTGAAACAGCGCATAAAAGATCACGATGAGCGGAAAGCCTCCATGCCAGAAAATACACAACCACAACGCCGTCTGCGGAGCCGCCCCAAGCAACCCTGCAGAACCGAACGCGCCAGGAAAGGTTAGGAGCTGGATGACGCTGATCAGCGCAGCGAAGAGGTACCCGCTCGCCAGCAGCAACAACGCTCGCGAGCGCAGAAAATTGAAATGCCCAAAAAGAATGATGGCGGTCGTGAAGTCATTGCATGTCGATATCGCGTTGTACGCTGCCACGAATGCGGGGGACTCCGGCAACGGTACACAAACGAAAGGCACGCAGGCAAGGAACACCAAAGCCGAGACACCGATGATCGCAAGGCAAAGACGCCACTCGCGAGGGCCAACCGCAGCTGTCGATAGAAACTCTCCATTCCGGATTGGATACGCGGGTGAAGCACTCATTCCAACCGGCACGCGGAATCTCGCCCCATGCCCCACCTTTCCCGACCGTGTTGGTCGATGAGCGTCAGACCGAATACAATTCAACCTTGACCACTCCACCGCCAACGTCCGGTCGAGCATACTCATGAACAGCCTCGACCGCTTACGGCCTCATCTTCCGCACTCCCTGCAAACGCCACCATTCAACAGTCGGAAAGCATTCTAACACCAACGTATGATGGCTAATTTGGTAAGGCTCAATAGAGCTACTTGGCGGTGTGTACGACCCCGCCGTGCCAAGAATAATCCTTTGGCCCGCGAGAACAACGGCGCGGAGCGGGCGCGGGACCGCACCGCGCGACTAATCATTATCAGCAAACTACGAGGATGACTTGCGGCAGCACTTTCCGGCTGGTGACTCAGTGATGCCAAATGAGATCGTGCGCGGGGACGCACAACGATGCTAATCCTAGCGCTCCCAAGCGATACGGCGCCGTCGGGCTAACACGGGAGTTAGAGGTGGATCTGTCTTTTCAAGCGGGCGCGAGCAGAGTCAGCGGACTGCGCGTCGTTTGGGAGGACGGTGGACTTGCTTTCTGCAGAGGATGGTCTGACGACGCCGAAGGAAGACACAACGGCGTGCTGGTCGCGCTTCCTGCCTCTGAGCAGCCCGCAACGGCCCTTCTCGATCGGCTTGCCCACGAATATTCCCTGAGGGACCAGCTTGACGGCGAGCGGACTATGCGTCCGCTGGAACTGGTGCGCGATCAGGACCGCACAATGCTTGTGTTCGAAGACCCAGGCGGCGAACCGCTCGGACTAGGTCTTGGCGCTCCGATGGAAATCGCAAGATTCTTGCGCATCGCCATTTCGATCGTCGAGTCAATCGGAAGCGTGCACGCGGCCGGCCTGATACATAAGGACATCAAACCGGCCAACTTTTTGATCGACTCTGCCACCGGCACTGTCCGGCTGATGGGTTTCGGGATCGCATCCCGCCTGCCGCGCGAGCGCCAATCGGCTGGTCCGCCGGAGGTCATTGCCGGTACGCTCGCCTATATGGCGCCCGAGCAGACCGGCCGGATGAATCGTTCGATCGATTCACGCAGCGATCTCTATTCCTGCGGCGTCTCTCTTTACCAGATGCTCACCGGAACGCTGCCGTTCTCGGCGACCGAGCCGATGGAATGGATTCATTGCCACATTGCGCGCCAGGCAGCGACACCCAGCGAGCGTGTGAATACGATACCGCCGCCGCTTTCAGCAATCATCATGAAGCTACTCGCCAAGACCGCCGACGAGCGATACCAGACCGCGTCAGGCCTCCTGGAGGACCTTCGGCGCTGCGAAGCGGAATGGACGGCGACAGGCACGATCACGCCTTTCGCTTTGGGCGCACGAGATGTCCCGGATCGGCTGATCATTCCAGAGACGCTGTACGGCCGTGAGGCCGAGATTCGTCAGTTGCTCGCCGCGTTCGATCGCGTGGTCGTGGGAGGCCCTGCCGAACTTGTTCTTGTTTGCGGCTATTCCGGAATTGGCAAGTCGTCGTTTGTGAACGAACTGCAGAAGGCGCTGGTCCCGCCGCGCGGCTTGTTCGCGTCCGGGAAATTCGACCAGAACAAGCGCAACATCCCCTATGCAACTTTGGCCCAGGCATTTCAGAGCCTCATTCGACCGCTGCTTGGCAAGACTGAGATCGAACTTGGCCGATGGCGGGACGCTCTGAGTGAAGCGCTTGGTCCGAATGCTCAGCTTATCGTGCAGTTGGTTCCCGACCTGGAATTCGTCATTGGCGAACAGCCACCCGTCCCTGACCTGCCGCCACAGGATGCCAGGACGCGATTCCAAGCAATCTTTCAACGGTTCATCGCTGTCTTCGCCAGCGTCGAGCACCCGCTGACACTGTTTCTGGACGATCTGCAATGGCTGGACGCAGCGACGCTCGACCTGCTCGAACACCTGGTCACGCATCCTGAAATACGCCACCTCCTGCTGATCGGCGCGTATCGCGACAATGAGGTAGGTCCATCTCATCCGCTTACGCGGACGCTCGAAGGCTTCAGGAGAGCCGGTGCCGCGATCGAGGAGATTCAGCTTGCGCCTCTCGCCCCTGATGACCTCGGTCGTCTGATTGCGGATGCCCTTGACTGCGACTTCGTCCGCGTGGATCCGCTGGCTCGCTTGGTGCATGAAAAGACCGGTGGCAATCCGTTATTCGCGATTCAGTTCCTGTCTGCGCTTGCCGATGACGGGTTGCTCGCCTTCGATCGAAACACGGAGAGCTGGCGCTGGGACCTCGACCGCGTGCATGCCCGGAAGTACTCCGACAATGTCGTAGACCTGATGGTCGAGAAGCTGGGCCGACTGCCTCCGAAGACTCGGACAGCGCTGCAGCAACTTGCATACTTCGGCAACCTTGCCGGGACTACGATGCTTTCAATTGTGCTCGGAAAATCGGAAGAAGATACGCGCCACGATTTCTGGGAAGCCATACGCCTGGATTTGGTCGAGCACGTGGACGGAGCATACAAATTCGTCCACGACCGCTTCCAGGAAGCCGCCTACTCGCTGATACCGGAGAAATCGCGTGCAGCAACTCACTTGCGGATCGGACGACTACTCGTAGCCAACACACCTGCGGAAAGACGCAACGAGGCGATCTTCGATATCGTCGATCAACTCAATCACGGTATCGATCTGGTCTCGTCCTCGCAGGAGCGCGAACAGCTGGCCGAATTCAATCTTCTTGCCGGCCGGCGTGCCAAGGCCACGACCGCCTACGCATCGGCGCTCGGCTATCTCGCGGCAGGGGCCACCTTGCTGCCTGCCGATTGCTGGGAACGGCTGCATCAACTTGCGTTTTCGTTGGAAATTGATCGAGCGGAGTGTGAGTTTCTGACGGGCCAGACGGCCGCCGCCGACAAGCGCTTGTCGACGCTGGCATCCAAGGCTGCGAACACCGTCGAAAGGGCAGCTGTCGAGTGTCTGCGCATCGACCTCTACACGGTTCTCGACCAGACCGATCGCGTGGTAACAGCATGCCTCGATTATCTGCGACATCTCGGGATCGAATGGTCGCCTCATCCGACCGATGAAGAGGCGCGGCGTGAGTACGACCGAATATGGTCTCAGCTGGGGGATCGCCAGATCGAGGATCTCATTGATTTGCCATTGATGACCGATCCGGAGTCTCTCGCGACGCTCGATGTTCTGACCAAGAGCTTCCCGACAGTCACGCTCATAGATGCCAATTTTCTCGCCATGGCCGTCTGTCGCGTTATCAATCTGAGCCTGGAGCGAGGCCACAGCGACGCGTCGTGCGTCGCTTATGTGCATTTCGGCACCGTCGGCGGACCACGCTTCGGCAATTATGAAGCCGCCTTCAAATTCGGACAGCTGGCCTACGATTTGGTCGAGAAGCGCGGCCTCGCGCGGTTCCAGGCACGCACACTCCACTGGTTGGCACAGTACGTCTTGCCGTGGGCAAGTCATCCAAGATCTTTTCGTAAGCTGACCCACCGGGCGTTCGACGCCGCTACAGAGACCGGCGATCTGAGCGTCGCGGTATATAGCTTCGACATCCTGAATGCGAACCTTATCGCGGCGGGCGATCCGTTGGCTGACGCACAGCGTCAGGCCGAGAAGGGGCTTGAATTCTCCAGGAAGACGCAGTTCGGGCACCAGATAGGCGTCCAGGCAACCGAACTCGCCCTCATCAAGTCCCTGCGTGGCATGACTCACAAGTTCGGTTGGCTGGATGACGAACACTACAGTGAAGCCTTTATGGAACAGCAGCACACGCCGCATCCGGCGGTGTACTGGATCCGAAAACTACAGGCCCGCTTTTTCGCTGGAGAGCATAGGTCAGCCCTTGATGCTGCGATGCGCGCACAACCAAAGCTCTGGACGGTGGCAGGGTTTTTCGAAGAGGCAGAGTATCATTTCTACGCCGCGCTTTCTCTTGCCGGATACGCAACTACCGTTGCGGCCGGGAGCGACCCTTCGCAAACTGCGGAGCGGCTTGCGCCTTCCTCGGCGGAGCGTCAGCACAATCTTCAGTCTTTGGAGATTCATCATAGGAAGCTCGAAGCATGGGCGGCCAACTGCCGTGAGACCTTCGAAAACCGCGCCGCACTGATCGGCGCCGAGATTGCGCGATTGACAGGTCGCGATCTGGATGCTCAGCGCCTTTACGAGCATTCCATTCATTCGTCCCGAGCGAGCGGCTTTCTTCACAACGAGGCGATAGCCTATGAGCTGGCTGCGAGGTTCTACGCCGAACGTGGCTTCCAGCAGATTTCCGATCTCTACCTGCGGAATTCTCGCTACTGCTACCTGCGATGGGGAGCCGACGGCAAGGTTCGGCAACTCGATGAAATGTTTCCGGAACTGGTCAAAGGAGAATCGCCAGCCAGCCCCACGAGCACGATGCGGGCTGCCATCGAGCATCTTGATCTCTCCACGATCATCAAGCTCTCGCAGGCCGTATCGAGTGAGATCGTCCCTGAGAAACTGATCGACACGCTCATGCGCACCGCGATCGAGCATGCGGGCGCCGTGCGCGGCGTTCTGGTTCTGTTGCAAGGGGAGGTTCCAAGAATAGAGGCAGAAGCAACGACCGCCGGCAATAAGATTATAGTGCAACTGTCAGGAGCGCACCTGCGCGGAGTCGCGTTGCCGGACACGATTATCCAATATGTCGTGCGTACCCGGAGCAGCGTCATTCTCGACGACGCTTCCGCCGAGAACCAGTTTTCCTTCGAGCCCTACATGGGTCACCATCGGTCGCGATCGATCCTCTGTCTGCCGCTGATCAAACAGAGCAAGCTCATCGGGGTCCTCTATCTGGAAAACAACCTGTCGCCGCGGGTGTTTACGCCGAGCCGTGTCGCCATCCTCGAGTTGCTCGCATCGCAAGCAGCGATCTCTCTTGAGAACATGCAGTTGTACGTTGAACTCGAGGAACGCGAAGCAAAAATCCGACGCCTAGTCGATGCAAATATCGTGGGAATCTTCATCTGGAATTCGGAAGGGAGGATCATTGAGGCAAATGAGGCCTTCCTCCAGATGGTCGGCTATCGCAAAGAAGATCTTCGTCAGGGCGGCCTATCCTGGGCCGACTTGACTTTACGAGAGTGGCACGACCACGACGAGCGCGCCGTAGAGGCATTGCGCACAACCGGAATTGTGCACTCGTTCGAAAGGGAATTCCGAAGAAAGAACGGCAGTCCGGTGCCGGTTCTTCTGGGTGAAGCCGCCTTCGGCGGACGACAAGACGAGGGTGTTGCGTTTGTCGTTGACCTGACCGAGCGCAAGCGGGCGGAATCAGAGGCGCGTGAAAGTGAGCGAAGACGCCGAGAGGCGCAGTTCGAGCTGGAGCACGCCAATCGTGTCGCAGCGATAGGGCAACTGTCTGCGTCGATCGCTCACGAGGTCAACCAGCCGGTTGCAGCATCTATTACCAATGCAGAGACGGCTTTGCGCTGGCTTGGTGCCCAAAATCCAAATCTGGAGAAAGCCCGCGAAGCGCTTGGCCGCATCGCCGACGACGGCCGGCGCGCCGCTGACGTCATCGGCAGGATTCGCGCGCTCATCAGGAAAGAACCTCCGCGCATGGTCAGCGTGGAGATCAACGAAACGATACGGGAGGTCATCGTCCTGACCCAGGGCGAGATGACCAAGAACGAGGTTTCACTGCTGACGCAATTCGAGGACGGACTGCCGCTTGTCCAGGGAGACAAGGTTCAGTTGCAGCAGGTGATACTCAACTTGATCATCAACGCAGCCGAAGCGATGGCGAACTCGGACAAGGAGCCGCGTGAACTCCATATCACGACGCGCAGCGCGAATTCGCAAAGTGTGCTCGTCCTGATCGCGGATTCGGGGCCGGGTCTGGCCTCGACCAACTACGAGCGGCTCTTCGACGCCTTCTACACCACGAAGCCGACCGGCCTGGGAATGGGGCTTCCCATCTGCCGCACAATTATCGAAGCGCATGGGGGACAGCTATGGGCGGCAGCGAATGTGCCCAGAGGCGCTGTCTTTCAGTTCACGGTGCCAGTCCTGCCCGCGGATTAGCCGCTATCCGGCAACGGGCTACTTTGCGATGCAGGTATCCACATTGGCCGGCGTACACACGTCCAGGCTCGTATAAGTCGGATCGGCGGGCGGCGCTTTGCCGTCCTTTATCGCCTTGAGCGCGAACATGGTCTTGTAGCCCATCTCGAACGGTCGCTGGCCGACCTGCCCGAGGGATAGACCTTCTCTCATTTGCTGGATCTGGATCGGCAGCGTGTCGGCAACCACCAGTGCAAGCTCATTCCTCGCGATCCTGTCCTTGTAGGGCGCAACCGCGGCACGATTGGCGTCCGGCAAGGATTCCGCGAACCCCGCCGTCGGCGTGAATGCGTCGAGAGCAGGATTCCTGGCCATCACGTCCTGGAATTGCTGGACCGACAACGGGAAATCGTCGTTGGTATAGAGCGGGCAGCCGTCGATCTCCTTCCAGCCACCCTGGCCAGTCAATCTATCTCCCGGTGATTGGGCAGAGACCAGACCAGCCAGCGTGTCGCGGATGCCCTTCATGCGATCGTTGTGATTGGCTGCCGCCGCACCGCCCGACTGAATGCAGATCGTTCCGCCGTTCGGTTTAATCGTCTGGACGATTCTGGCGATGGCAGCACCGATCTCGTAATTGTTGGTGCCGATATAGGCGAGGCGGAGACTCTTGTCCTCGGGCAGGACGTCGGAATCCCATGTCAGTACGGGAATGCCGGCATTTTTTGCGGCTTGCAGCGCGACGGCCATCGCGGCCGCATTGGCAGGCGCCACGGCAATGCCATCTACCTTCCGGGCGATGAGGTCCTGGACAATCTGTACCTGTTCCTCGCCACCGCCATGCTCGCCCGGTCCGATGTACATGCATTCAAAGGCGCCCTTGGAGTCCGCTTCCGCATTCTTGCAGCCGTCTCGCGCCTGATCGTAGAACGGATTGTTCATGCTCTTGGGAACGAGCGCAAAGATGGGCTTCTGCTGCGCGCAAGCCTCTCCGCCCGCCAGCATCAAAAGTGCTACGAGGACTGTTGACAGGCATTTTTGCACGGCATTGCCCTATTTTATTGACCCGGATTTTGTCGCATTCCGAGTTAGCATTGCTCCGGCGAACCACTTGCGCATCGTGGCACGAAGCAGCGTTTCACCCATCAGGCACAGCGGATGGGAGTAAATGCCGGATTTGGCGAAATTGAAAGGCCCTATGAAATGGGCATGGGGTGTCGGTGGTCGGGTCGATCCTCTTCCGCGGATGACAGGCTCGCTACTGGACCGCACCGCGCCAGATGCACACCTATACGGCCGATCCGCCCGCAGCGCCTTCGATGCAATTAATCAGATCGCTCGTCTTGAAAGGCTTTCTGAGCAGGCACACGGCTCCGATGGCAGATGCCCTCACGGCCAGGCTTGCTTCCGAACGTGCCGTTATCAACACCACGGGCGTGGTCGAGCCGCGCGCGGCAAGGCGTTGCACCAGATCGAACCCGCTCATACCAGGCATGTGGATGTCCGTTACAATGCAGTCGAACACCCTTTCTCCAACGGAACTAAGGTAGTCCTCTGCCGAAGTGTAGCCCCCGGTTCCATAGCCCAGCGAAACTAGCGATTCGACGAGCGCCACCCTGAAAGACGGATCATCGTCGATGACTGCGATTTCGAGGTTCTTGGGCACACTGCATCCTTGCCCCGAATTGAAGGCTGGAACCGGGGACCTCAATTCTGCATCGACCTGTTGCGCCTAGAAATCATACAACAGTGTTATAGCAGCGAGCGACTGCACGTTCCGAAGGCAGGACCACCGGTCCAGCATCACTGGCATACCTTCGTTGCTGGCGACGCCCGCATCATACGATCCGTTAGCCAGAGATGGCTGATGTACGATGGGATGTCCGCCGATGGCGACGTTCACGGGAACTTGGGACCACCTCTGTCCATCGACGCCGGTCTCGGTTAACGTCCGAATTTGCTGCGCTTTTGCTGAAATTTTTGGCAGGCAATTCTTGTTCCACCTATACGTAGGTGTGATCAGCGCCCGGTTGCCATCCGTGTTAGATGTCAGGGCAACCATAAGGCGCGTATCTATACCAATGCGAGTCGAGACCAGCCAAAAGCCGATTGTGCACGTCGTCGACGACGACGTCTCTATGCGCAATGCATTGGCTGGGCTGTTTGATTCCGTTGGACTGCAGACCGAAACCTACCATACGGCGAACGATTTCCTTTCAGCGAAGCTGACGAATCGGCCTGGGTGTATCGTCCTCGACGTCAGACTCCCGGATATGAATGGGCTCGAATTCCAAGGTCGCCTGACCCAGATCGGAGTGGGCATTCCCGTGGTCATGATGACCGGCTTCGGCGATATCCCCATGTCGGTCAGCGCGATGAAACTCGGGGCCGTTGACTTTCTTCCGAAACCGTTCCGCGATCAGGACATGCTCGACGCCGTCATGGCTGCGATCGAGCGCGACAAGCAACGTCGAGCTATCGACAACAACGTGTCGCAAATCCGAAAGCGTTTTGAGACGCTCACCCCACGCGAACAGGAAGTCATGTCCCACGTGACTGCCGGCAAAATGAACAAGCAGGTCGCGGGCGACCTCGGGATCAGCGAAATCACAGTCAAGATTCATCGCGGTGCGGCCATGCACAAGATGGGTGCACGGACCTACGCGGAGCTGGTTCGCATGGCCGACGCACTTAGTCTGGACCGCCACAAGATCGGCCGATAGGCGTATCGCCACCCGGCGCCACCTGCACACTCCAGTCTATTGCTCCAACCACCCGCCTTAAGCCGAAGGCCTCGTGTCGTGCGTCTGCGGACAAAATTGCTTCCTGACGCTGGTCGGACAACCAAGCCAACGAGCGCTATTCGGCGCGTTCGGCAGTGCGAGCCATACCTGCTGACTGTCGCATACCTAGATATGAACCCTCTCTTCCCATCGTTGAATGGTCCGAAAGGCGGCCGACGGACATTCTGCGGACAACGGCGGCGTTGACGGATTGCGGTTTTCAACTGTCCCGGAAACGTCGAAGGCCGGCAGACCGGCCGCCAAGAGGCCAAGGAGATGATCAGTGGACGAGACCGTTTACCCGCGCGAACGAACCGCGCTGCTGTTTGTGGACCCCTACAACGACTTCCTCTCGGAGGGCGGCAAGGTTTTTCCACGTGTCAAGGCGGTCGCCGACGAGAACGGGCTCCTTGATAATCTGCGCCGGCTTGATGGCGCCATCCGCGCCGCCAAAATTCAAGTGGTGATCGTCCCGCACCGACGCTGGGAGCCGGGTGACTATGAAAGCTGGGACCATCCCAATCCAACGCAGAAGTCGATCATGCATCGCCATAGCTTCGCTCGCGGCGAATGGGGGGGCGACTGGCATCCGGATTTTGCACCGAAGGAAGGCGACATCGTCGCCCATGAACATTGGGGTCAGAGTGGATTCGCCAATACCGACCTGGATATGCAGTTGAAGCAGAAGGGCATCAGCCACGTCATCGTGGTTGGGCTGCTGGCCAACACGTGCATCGAGTCGACTGGTCGCTACGCCATGGAACTCGGCTACCACGTAACCTTGGTGCGCGACGCCACCGCCGCGTTTTCACACGAAATGATGCATGCCGCACACGATCTGAATGGTCCCACTTTCGCCCATGCGATCCTGACCACGGCAGATCTAATCGCGGCCCTGCCGCCAGCTTGATCGAAAGAAGCAGTGCAACCGGCATGACCGTGAAAGCGGTCGCCGTAGTCTCGGCGACGAAACCCTGAACTTTTCAGACCGCCAAGCGACACTATTCGTAGCCAGCGGGCGACGTCCTAACCCTCAAAGGAAACTCAATATGAACGACAGCCAGATCGTTGATTCAAGCTTCACCGCCATCATCAACGCCACGATCGACAAGATCGACATACCTGCCTGGTGTTTCGGCTTGTCTGAGCGCGAGTACCAGGGCTGTTCGCCAGCCCACATCGCTGCCGGTTTCACCACCGCGCCGGACGGCAAGCGCATGTCGATCAACGTCGAGACGATTGGCGGCAGCCTGATGGTGCAGCATTACGTCGAGACGCTCGGCCAGAAGGATCATTTGATCCTGGACTCCAACTCGGACGTTTTCACGCCGACCGGCCGCACGACCATTCACGTGACGTGGGAATTGAGTGCGAAGCCGATCGACGATGGCAAGTGCGAGTTCACGAACCGTGTTAGATCATACGGAACTGACGAGTTCATGTCGTTTTTGGCGCGACAGGGCATCCCGTTCGAACAGTTCCGCATCCAGCGCCAGCCGGCCTCGATTGCGCATAACCAGGGCGAAACGCCTTTCTTCGCAGCCAGTATCGAGCGGGCTGCTCTCAAGAAGTAGGCGGCGAAGCGTACTGGCGGCGACTTTTGTTGGGACGGCGAGGCGCGCGGCTGGCTCAATACGGCTTTCATGACCAGGCCGGCCCTTCTCGCGCCCCATTCGTGGAGATCAATGCCCGGCTGCTCACGGAAGAGAGCATGCATGCCCCAGAAGCAGTCTCCGGCAAGTACCGCGCGTTCGGTTGTCCTCCAACGTTATCCATTTGGTGCGGCCGAGCCCTGCTGCCTTCGGCTTTCATACCAATATGGGCGTTCCCGCGGCGAGAGTCTTCGCTACCTCCTCGTCAGCGGCCTTAAATGCTCCAGCCGGTAGTCGAGGCGGCTCTTTCCGTCGGCATCGCGCCAGGAAAGTGAGTGCCTCAGCCAGATATTGTCATCCCGTTTCGGAAAATCCCCTCGCGCATCTGAACCATGGCTTCGGTCCGCCCGATCGCCGATCGCTTGTTGAGCGGCGCGGTCGTGCCACCTGCGCGGCGACCGTATTGCTGCGCGTCGGAACACGTTTGCGACACAAGCCATTCGCAGTCTCGAATCGGTTATCCCGGACACGGCGCCCCGACAGGCTTCGCGGCACCGACGATGATGACGTCATGGCTGTGATCGACGATCCCGTGGGCTTGGGCATGCTTTATGCCCGGCGGTAGACCTTGATGAAATCAGGATCCGGATCAAGACCCAATCCCGGTCCATGTGGAACAGCAATGCCGCCGCCCTCGGTGCTCAGTTCGCCACTGTAGATCGTCGCCTCCAGATCGAACCACCGCCACTCGATCATCGAGTCGGCCGTGCCCAGCGCAGCTGTCGCATGGACGGCAGCGAGCAGGCCCGGGCCGTCGTAGAAGGTGTGAGGCATGACCGTGGTGTGTGGACGGCTGCAAGCGCAAACACTTTGCGCGTTCAGCGTCCCAATTTGCGTCGCGTCCTTACCGATGCAAAGCGGTGTGATCAGTTGGTCGACTGCGAGCGCTGCCGATGCAACCGCTCGAAAGCCGAAGGCTCGCCCCATCCCACCAATCCCTCGTCAGTTGTCACCTTCACGAGCAGCGCGTCTGCTGCCGGCAGATTGCTGTCACCCCACGCGGATGCATCAGAACTCGTTCCCGTCTTGAACGGGACCCGGAGCGGAATGGTCTCGATGCGTGAAATGATCATGGTTCGACGGCCTTTTTTCGTGTGGCTCTAGTGGGCAGTTCGCCGGCTGACGGGGTCGATGGCGACATTGGCGTGCTGATGACGCGGGTCATCCTGCAGATCGTGATATTCGAGGCCGAGCGGACCGATCGCTGTCACCTGCGTGACGTATTCGCCGGATTTCGCCCAATGGAAATGCCAGGTGTCACCAGGGAGAACGATGACGCTTCCTGGCGGATAAGCGTTCACCTTGTCCCCATTGAAGGTGTCGCCAAGACCAATGTAGAACACGCCTGACATCACGGTGTAGATTCGGTCTTCCGGATGTTTGTGGGGCATCAATTTCGTGCCGCCGGGCACCTTGACCCTGACGACGTAAGGGCCGGCTTGTGCTGGATGGCCGACAACTACAGCGAGACGAGCTCCGGATGGAAACGCGGGGAATGGCTTCCAAACGATCTCTTCAGGGAGGATCGCTCTGAACTCGGCCTGGTCGGGTTGATGATCGCGGGCCATGGGTTTGGACCTTTCCTCTTGAAGCATTCACGCGATCAAATTTGCGTCCAGCGTGATGGTGGCGTTGAGAACCTTCGACACCGGGCAATTCTTCTCGGCGTCGCCGGCGATGCGAGCGAATCCCGCTTGATCCAGGTCTGGCACCTTGGCGTGCAAAGTCAGAGCCGAACTGCCGATTTTGAATCCCTTGCCATCCGGCTCGAGGGCGACCGCGGCTTCCGTGACAAGCTCGGTGGGGGTGAAGCCGGCAAGCTGAAGGCCGAAGGCCAGCGCCATCGTGAAGCAACCGGCGTGCGCGGCAGCGATCAACTCTTCCGGGTTGGTCCCCTTCTCATTCTCGAAGCGAGTCTTGAACGAATACGGCGTATTGGCAAGCACACCGGATTCGCTCGATAGATGACCATCGCCCTCGCGGCCGGTTCCATGCCAAACAGCCTTTGCCTTGCGGATCATATCTTTGTCCTCTCATTGGTTCTGTTGCTCGTTACGGGGTCACGTCTTCAGAGCGTCGGGATCGATCGGCATTTCCCGCAATCGCTTCCCGGTGGCGGCGAACACCGCGTTGGCTATCGCCGGCACGATCCCCGACGTGCCAGCCTCGCCCATTCCACCCGGCAGCTCCGAGCTCTTGACGACGTAAACCTCGATGGCCGGCGCCTCGTTGATCCGCAGCATTTGATATGTGTCGAAATTGCTCTGTTCGACACGCCCATTCTTCAGGGTGATCTTGCCGTACAGCGCCGCGGTCACGCCGAACATGACCCCGCTCTGGATCTGCGCCTCGACCGTATTGGGATTGATAACCGTGCCACAATCTATCGCGCAGACGACGCGATGGACCCGCACCAATCCATCGTTGGCGACCTCCACTTCGGCGACCTGTGCGAGGTAGCTTCCGAATACGTTCTGCAACGCGACGCCACGCCCACGCCCCTCAGGCAGTTGCGCACCCCACCCCGCCTTCTCGGCGGCGAGGTTCAGCACGGCCTTCGCGCGCGGATTGTGCTCAAGCAGTGCCCGTCGATAGGCAACCGCGTCCTGTCCAGCGGCGACAGCCAATTCGTCGATGAAGCTCTCGGTGACGAAGACGTTATGCGACGGTCCGACACTCCGCCAGAACGCCGTCCGAATGCCAGGCGGCTCGACTTGCAGATATTCGACGTGGAGATTCGGCAGCGCATAGACCAGATCGATCGCGCCTTCCGTCGTATCCGGGTCGAGACCGTTCTTGAACGCGGGGGGCAGCCAACGTGCGATCACCGACGATCCGGCGAAGCAGTTGATCCAGGCGATTGGCTTCCCGTCCTTGTCGAGGCCCCCGGTGACACGATCGACCCAAAAGGGCCTATACATATCTTGCTGGATATCTTCTTCGCGCGTCCACACCACCTTCACGGGTCCATCGACCTGCATCGCGATCTGTACGGCTCGCACCGCGCCGTCAGCTTCCAGCCGCCGTCCAAAGCCGCCCCCGCTGAGATGATTATGTACGAGGACCTTATCGACTGGCAGACCGGCGGCCTTCGCCGCCATCTGCTGCACGCGCGCGATCGCCTGGGTGCCGATCCATATCTCGCACTCATCGCCCCGGAAATGCGCTGTGCAATTCATCGGCTCCATGGCGGCGTGCGCGAGGAATGGCAATCGATACGTAGCCTCCACTCTTGTCGCTGCGGTCGCGATCGCCTTCTCCGCATCGCCAATATTCTGCGCGACTGATCCTGTCTTGAGGGTGGCCTGCTCCAGCTCACGCGCAACATCTTGCGTGTCCACGGCAGCATGGATCCCGTCGTCCCACTCGATGCTGAGCGCCTCCAGCCCCTTTTTGGCCGCTCCCATGTGATCGGCCACGACCGCCACCGCGTCCTCGAGCTGGACGATCTGGCGCACGCCTTTCACGGCCTTCGCTGCGCTGTCGTCCACGCTCTTCAGCCGACCGCCGAAGACAGGCGATTGCGCCAGCGTCGCGATCTTCACGCCCGCTGGCCGCGCGTCGATCCCGTACACGGTGGAGCCATCGACCTTGCCCGCCGCGTCCAGCCGCTTTGCCGGCGTGCCGATCAACTTGTATGCGTCCGGCTCCTTCAGCGCCACGTTTTCCGGCACCGGTATGCGCGACGCATCCTCGGCAAGGTCGCCATAGTTAAAACGTCGCCCGCTTGAGGTGTGGATAATCTCGCCCGCTTCGGCACGGCACTCTGTTGCTTCGACGCCCCAACGCCTGGCGGCCGCCTCGGTCAGAACAATGCGCGCGGCCGCACCAGCTTCACGCAGCGGCTTCCAGGCGCCGCGGATGGCGTTCGAATTGCCGGTGGCCTGTACGCCCAGCATTGGATTGGCGTAGAGCTTTTCATTCGGAGGCGCATGTTCGAGCTGGATCTGGGTCAGGCTGACTTCGAGCTCCTCCGCGATCAGCATCGGGATCGAGGTGTAGGTTCCTTGTCCCATTTCAACGTAGGGCATCGTCAGCACGATCTGCCCGTCAGTGGTGATTTTGACGAACGCGTTCGGCGTAAAACCCTCGGACGCGGCTGCATGGCTGGTGCCGAGCGGCAAACTGAGACTCAACATAAAACCGCCACCGGCGGCGGCGCTGTTGATAAGGAAGCTGCGACGAGAGAGATTTTCCCGCTTTTGGCTGTGATCTATATTCACGATCAGCCTCCATTAACCTGAGCGGCGAGCTTTATCGCCTCACGAATGCGGACATAGGTGCCGCAGCGGCAGATATTTCCACCCATGGCATCGTCGATGTCTGCATCGGTGGGCTCCGGAGTCTCCGCAAGCAGTGCAGAAGCCGACATGATCTGTCCGGATTGGCAGTACCCGCACTGGGCGACTTCATGATCGAGCCACGCTTTCTGGATCCTGGCGCCTGCGGGCGTTGCACCGATCGCTTCAATCGTCGTGACCTTCGAATCCCCGATGCTGTCGATGGTGGTGATGCAAGAACGAACCGCCGTTCCGTCGAGATGAACGGTGCACGCACCGCACAACGCCATGCCGCAACCGAACTTGGTGCCGGTCATGCCCAGGACGTCCCTCAACACCCATAACAGGGGCGTGTCGCTATCGACGTCGACGCTTCTCTGACTTCCATTGATGTTGATCGAAAAGGCCATCGTGCAATTCCTTGTGTTCCGAAGGGATCAAAGTGACCGGGGATGTGACGGCGGGCAGAGTTCACCCGCCCAAAGCGTACTGCGTCCGCGCAAGGGGCGGTGATCCACCTCAGATCGACTGACGCAGCAAACGGAACGCCGCCCGCATTTCCGCACTGAACAGCGCAGGCTGCTCCCAGGCGGCGAAGTGGCCGCCCACCGCGAGCTTGTTGAAGTAGATCAGTTTTGGATACGCCCGCTCGGTCCAACTGCGCGGTGCAGCGTAGATCTCGTCCGGGAACACGCTGACTGCAACCGGGATCGAGACGTGTTTCGGCTCGAAGAAATTCAGCTTGTTCTCCCAGTACAGGCGCGCCGACGAGATCGCCGTGTTGGTCAGCCAGTAGAGCGTGATGTTGTCGAGGATATCGTCTCGCGTCAGCCCTGCCGGCTGGCCGTCGAAGACGTGGGCGATGAGCTCCAGGCTGCGGGCGTCGTGGTCGAGGATCCATCCCGCCAGGCCCGATGGTGAATCGACGATTCCCTGCAGGGTCTGCGGGCGGTTTGCCATCTCGATGGCGTAGCCGAGGCCATGCTTGTAGAAATCATCCAACTGGTCGAAGGCATGCTGCTCATCCGCCGACAGACCGGAAGGCCGCAAACCGCCGGGCTGGAGCGCTTTGGCAATATCGTCCGGGACTGTGGCCGGCATATTGGTATGAATGCCAAGCAGACCGGGAGGCGCCTGAAGCGCCATCTGTTCGGTTATGGCATTGCCCCAGTCGCCGCCCTGCGCCACATAGCGTGCGTATCCGAGCCGCTTTATGAGCACGATCCACGCGCGCGCGATGCGGATCGGATCCCAGCCCGTCGTGGTCGGCTTGCCCGAAAACCCGTAGCCGGGGATCGAAGGGATCACGATGTCGAACGCGTCCGACGCGCTTGCACCATGCGCCGTCGGATTGGTCAGCGGCTCGATGATCTTCAACTGCTCGATGATCGAGCCTGGCCAGCCGTGCGTCACGATCAGCGGCAACGCATTCTGATGCTTCGAGCGGACGTGGATGAAATGAATGTCCACACCGTCGATCTCGGTGACGAACTGCGGCAACCCGTTGAGCCGCGTCTCTATCGTCCTCCAGTCGTACTCCGTCTGCCAATATTGTACGAGCTTCTGCACCGTCGCCAGTCGCACACCCTGCGACTGATCTTTGACCAGTTCGCGATCCGGCCAGCGCGTCTCCTTCAAGCGGTCGCGCAGGTCGACGAGCGCGTCTTGGGGAAAATCGATGTGGAAAGGGCGAATGTCATCTGCCTTGGCCGCAAGTGCAGGGTCTCCGGACAGCACACTTGCCCCGCTTGCGAGTGCGAGACCGATCGCGGCCGTGGCGAGAAATTCGCGGCGGTCCTGACGGGTCCCGAGGGTCGTTGACCCCTGGGCCAATTGATCGAGATTGGTCATGGCTGTTGCTCCTGTCGTGAATTGGCTTGTGTATTAGGCTTTGCTGACGTCGATCACGGCTTGCGAAAAAGCCTCCGGAGCCTCCTGGGGCAGGTTGTGGCCGATGCCACCCCTCACGAGGCGATGCGCATATTTGCCGGAGAACTTGCTCGCATAAGCTGCCGGGTCCGGGTGTGGCGCGCCGTTCGCATCGCCTTCGAGCGTGATGGCCGGCACGTTGATTTCGGGTGCGGCAGCGAGTTTCGCTTCCAGCGGATCCAGCGCCGGATCGCCGCCGGCCAGGCCGAGCCGCCATCGATAGTTGTGGATCACAATGGCGACATGATCCGGATTGTCGAAAGCCGCCGCGCTTCGCGCAAAAGTAGCGTCGTCGAATTTCCATTTCGGGGACGCCAGCTTCCAGATCAACTCGGCGAACTCGCGTCGATACTTGTCGTATCCCTCGCGGCCTCGCTCCGTCGCGAAGTAGAATTGATACCACCATTGCAACTCGGCCTTCGGCGGTAGGGGTGCCTTACCCGCAGCCTGGCTTCCGATGAGGTAGCCGCTGACAGAGACGATGCCCTTGACGCGATTCGGCCACAGCGCACCAAGGATGTCCGCGGTGCGAGCGCCCCAATCGAATCCTGCGACGATCGCGTCTTTGATGCCAAGTGCATCCATCAATGCGATGGTGTCGACAGCCAAAGCCGATGGTTGCCCAGTCCTCATCGTTTCATTCGATAGGAACCCCGTCGTGCCATAGCCTCTGGTAAACGGCACGATTACGCGAAAACCTGCCGACGCCAGTCGCGGCGTAACCTCGTCGAAGCTGTGAATGTCGTAAGGCCAGCCGTGCAGCAGAATGACTGCCGGTCCGTCGAGAGAACCCGCTTCGACGTATCCGACGTTAAGCAAGCCGGCATCGATCTGCTTCAGGGACCGAATGGCCGCAGCCGCCTCGGTTTTCTCGACCTCGGCGGACTTGCCGATGATCTGACTTGCATTCGCAGCTTGGGCCGGCACGACCTGCGTCGCCACGAGTGCTCCGGCAGCAACCTCGAAGAATCTCCTCCGACCGAAGAGGTTTGGGCTGTTGTTCCCAGTCATGTGCATCATCCGTTGTTTGCCCGTATCGGAAGAGCTTTCGCGATACGAGCGTCGATCGGCTGATGATGGCCGCCTGCCGAGTTCCGAACCATTCAACGATGGGAAGACATCCCTCATCTTCACGTATTAGGGACCCGCAATCACTGGATAAGTGCGCTGCGCGCTCGGGCCGCTGAAGATGAAACATCGCTCACCTTCGCCATGTCGGAGAGCGAAATAACCAACCGCGCCGAAACATCCCCCGTCATGGAGTCTGTGGCGCTTCATCAACGACTGCACAACAGGAGACATACATGAACGTGCTGATGGTGATTACGTCACACGACCAGCTAGGCAACACCGGACGGAAGACCGGCTTCTGGCTGGAAGAGCTCGCGGCGCCCTACTACACGTTCAAGGACGCCGGCGTTGAGGTCACGCTCGCCTCGCCGAAGGGCGGACGCCCGCCGCTCGATCCCAAAAGCAACGAACCCGACTTCCTCACCGACCTGACACTGCGCTTCGAGAAAGACGCCGCAGCGGAAGCGCAGCTGGACAAGACAGTTCGCCTTGACAGCATCAGGCAGGAGGACTTCGACACGGTCTTCTACCCAGGTGGTCATGGCCCGATGTGGGACCTTGCCGAAGACAAAATCTCGATCAAGCTGATCGAGTCCTTCATTGCGGCCGGCAAGCCGATCGGCATAGTCTGCCACTCCACCGGCGCGCTGCGTCACGTCAGGACGCAGGACGGCAAGCTCCTGGTTCAGGGCAAGGAAGTGACCGGCTTCACCAACGGCGAGGAAGAGGAAGTCGGACTCACCAAGGTGGAGCCTTTCCTCGTCGAGGACGAGATGTTGAAGCTCGGCGCCGTCTTCTCGAAGACGGCGAATTGGACGTCACACGTGGTCAGCGACGGATTGCTCATCACCGGACAGAATCCGCACTCCTCCGGTCCGGCCGCAAAGACCCTGATGGCGGCGGTGATGCAGCAGACGAAGCCGGCCGTCATCGCGCGGGCTTCTTAGCTCGAATATCGACGAAACGTCGACTGCTGCGTAGCGGTCGCAACATCATTGGAGGCGCGCAGTCAGGCGCGCTTCTCCCGTCGTCTCTCATTGAAGCACTTCGCGGACTTCGGCGGCGTCGGTGGTCGATTCCAACACTCGGAGAGGACAACATCATGGATCTGCTAGCCTTTGCGAAAATCATCGCGAATCGTATCGAAACAGAGTCGGCGCGAGCCGACGTACCGGTCACGGTTTGCGTCATCGACGTTCACGGCAACAGCGTACTCATGCACCGCATGACCGGCGCACCGGCCTTCTCGATGGAGATCGCAGAGCGGAAAGCTTACACGTCCGCACTTGTGGGACTTCGCACGGCCGAGCTCTCCGCGCTCGTTCAGCCTGGGAAGGATCTCTTCCCCTTGATGGGACTGGCGGGTGGACGATTTTGCTCAATGGGAGGCGGCGCGCCACTTACGACCGATGGCCAGAGGGTCGCCGGCGTCGGTATCAGCGGCGGCACCGTCGAGCAAGACGTCTCCATTCTTGAAGGGGCCCTTCGAGAGACTCCCTCCACCCTCAACGCAGCATCGTGACCGCAGCACGCTTTAGGAGACCGAACATGAACATCACCGGATTGCCAATAGAAGCCGCAGGCGAAGCATCACTCGCAGGCGCAATCGACATGAAGCTCGAAGTCGTCGTCATCCCTGTGTCGGACGTCGATCGGGCCAAGCATTTCTATCGCGACCTCGGCTGGAGGCTCGACATCGATTACTCGGATGAGGTCGACTATCGGGTGGTTCAGTTCACGCCGCCGGGCTCCGGATGCTCGATCATCTTCGGCAGGAACGTCACCACTGCCTTCCCGGGCTCGGTGCAGGGACTGCATTTGATCGTATCCGACATCCAGGCAGCGCGCGCCGACCTGCTCGGCCGCGGCGTCGCGATTGGCGACCTGTTTCATGATGTGGATGGCATCTTCCACCATGCCAACGGTAACCGCCTGGTCGATGGCGCAAATCCGCAGCGCAAGAGCTATGCCTCATACGCCTCGTTCAGCGATCCGGACGGCAACGGCTGGGTGTTCCAGGAGATCACCGCGCGGCTGAGCGGACACATCGCGCCGGACGACACCAGTTTCACGCCCGAGCTCACCGATTTTGTCCGGCGCGCGGAGGCCGGGGCATAGCGCCCTGACGGGAACATCTTTATTCACCATGTCGAAAACGAGCGATGACATGAAATCTCTGCCCGCTTTTGCCCTGTCAGCCGCCATCGCCTGCATGAGCGTTCAAGCATCGGCGCAAGACCTGCGATCGAACCGGCGGTCGATCTCGTATCATACCGTCGAGATCGATGGGCTGAAGATTTTCTACCGCGAAGCGGGGCCGGCGGATGCGCCGACTGTGCTCCTGCTTCACGGCTTTCCGTCGTCTTCTCGCATGTGGGATTCCCTGCTGCCGCTTCTCGCCGACAGGTACCATCTCGTCGCACCCGACTATCCCGGCTTCGGCAACAGCAGCGCACCCTCGCCGGACGATTTTGCCTACACCTTCGACAATCTCGCGAACACGATGAACGCACTGACCTCGAAGCTTGGGATAACCGACTATGTGCTCTTCATGCAGGACTACGGGGGCCCGGTCGGCTTCCGCATGGCGCTCGCACATCCCGAGCGGGTCCGGGCCATCATCGTCCAGAACGCGGTCTCCCACGAACAGGGACTGAGCCCACTCTGGGAGGCTCGCCGGAAGTATTGGGCGGATCCGTCCCACGAGCTCGAGAATCTCAAGGCCAACTTCACCTCGCTCGAAGCGACTCGCCAGCGGCACATCGGATCGAGTCCAAATCCCGATCGTTACGATCCGGATGCGTGGATGGACGAGTACGCCTTCCTCACCCGTCCAGGTCAGGCCAACATCCAGGCGAAACTTTTCCTGGACTACCGGACCAACGTCGCGTCCTACCCTCGCTGGCAAAAGTGGCTGCGCGAGGGGCAGCCGAAGATGTTGGTCGTGTGGGGAAAATACGACCTTTCATTCACTGTCGCCGGCGCGACCGCCTATGGTGAAGATGTCCCCGGTGCCGAAGTACATCTTCTGGAAGCCGGACATTTTGCCCTTGATGAGGCGGCCGACGAGATCGCATCACTTGTTCTCGATTTCCTTGACCGTCTAACCAGGCACACGGAATAGTTCTACGCCCCGCGACAATGCCCCGCCGGAGCGAAAATTCTTACTTCTGGCAAAAGAATGCCGGCGGGCCTTTTCAATGAGAAGGCCACCCTCATCGGAGCGAGCGATCCTGTTGGACTTGGCCCAGGGTAAAATGCCACCAGTGCCTGCTGCCGTCCTGCACCGCCATAGGAGATGCAAGCGACCTCAACGCCGCAATAGCACGGTCCTGCCCGATAAGTTTAGTCGTTGCAGCATTGCGTGCCGGAGCACTACCTTCAAAAGGTAGCATGCAAAGTCGTGTTGGGGCGTTCGTCGAGGGTTGAATGGACTCGATTGCCGACGACGGGGTTTATGCCGAGCCAAACCGGGAAACCTGCACCGGGTGGCCGATGAGCAAGTGGAGTAAGAACGATGGTCAGGACGGTTGCGGCGCTCATAGTGGATACGCTGGGACAAGCAGGCGTAAAGCGCATCTATGGCGTGGTCGGCGACAGCCTTAATGGACTGACCGACGCTTTAAGGCAGCAAGACGATATTGACTGGGTCCATGTTCGTCACGAGGAGGTCGCGGCATTCGCGGCGGCTGGTGAATCACAAGTAACCGGGCAACTGGCAGTCTGCGCGGGATCCTGCGGTCCGGGCAATTTGCATCTGATAAACGGTCTATTCGACGCTCATCGCAGCCGCACGCCGGTTTTGGCGATTGCGGCGCAGATTCCCACCGCCGAGATCGGCGGCGGATATTTTCAGGAAACCCATCCGCAGAACCTCTTCGCGGAATGCAGTCACTATTGCGAGTTGGTGTCGGACCCGGCCCAACTTCCTTTCGTATTGGAGAATGCGATCCGGGCGGCGGTCGGCCTGCGCGGCGTGGCAGTGGTGGTGATTCCCGGTGACATCGCGCTGCGACCCGCGCCGGCCCGCGAAATATCCTCCAAGCAAAGTCTTTTGCCAGCGGCACCCATGGTGCGTCCAGCAAAGGCACTGGTCGATGCGATGGCAAAGCTGCTCGCCGATGCGTCGAAGGTAACACTGTTTTGCGGACGGGGCTGTGCCGGTGCGCATTCCCAGGTGATGGCGCTGGCCGAGGCGCTGAAAGCCCCGATCGTACATGCGCTGGGCGGCAAGGAGCATGTCGAATACGACAACCCCTACGATGTCGGGATGACCGGTTTCATCGGCTATTCATCCGGCTACGCGGCAATGCACTCCTGCGACGTGCTTGTCATGCTGGGCACCGACTTTCCGTACAAGCAATTCCTGCCCACCGATTGCAAGATCGTCCAGGTCGACATCCGGCCGGAAAATCTGGGTCGGCGCGCACGCCTCGAATTGGGGCTCGTTGGCGATGTCGGGCTTACGATCGACGCCTTGCTGCCGAAGCTGGCGAAGAAATCGGATACCGCCCATCTCGACGCGGCCTTGGCCAACTATCAGAAATCGCGCGAAGGTTTGGACAATCTCGCCAAGGGTACGCCAGGGCGACCGCCCATCCATCCGCAGTATCTGACCAAGCTGATTAGCGAGGCAGCGGTCGACGACGCCGTATTCACGTTCGATGTCGGCACCCCGACCATTTGGGCCGCACGATATCTGACCATGAACGGCAAGCGGCGCATGATTGGCTCGCTGGTTCACGGCTCGATGGCCAACGCAATGGCGCAGGCGATTGGCGTTCAGGCCGCTCAGCCGGGGAGGCAGGTCATATCGCTGTCCGGGGACGGGGGGTTCACCATGCTTATGGGCGACCTGATCACGCTGAAGCAGGAAAACCTGCCCGTGAAGGTCGTCATCCTCAACAACGGCGTGCTTGGTTTCGTCGCCATGGAGATGAAGGCTGGCGGCTTCCTGGAGACCGGCGTTTCTCTGGACAATCCCGACTTTGCCGCGATGGCCCGAGCCATGGGGATTCATGCTGTCCGGGTCGAGGACCCTGGCGACCTACCCGATGCCGTCGCTGACATCCTCGCCCACAACGGTCCGGCGGTCCTCGATGTGGTAGCGGCGAAGCAGGAATTGTCTATGCCGCCGACCATCGAGATCGCACAGGTCAAGGGGTTCGGCCTCTGGATGTTGCGCGCGGTCATGAGCGGCCGAGGTGATGAGGTGGTCGACCTTGCGAAGACCAACCTGTTACCGCGGTGAAATCTGTGGGGCTTCAAGTCCGCGGTCGCGCGGCCAACAGTAGCCGAAAAGCAAGCTTTCGAACGCTCGCCGTTAGGATCTTTCTATTGGCCTTGAGCGGGCGATAGACCGAGGATTCCGGGACGAAGAGCCCGTGATGTCGGTGAGGGTGGCCGCCAGCCCGCGGTCGCACCTCCGGCTCGCTCAGCCAGTTCGATGATCGAGTGCCGCATTCCATGGCAACCTGAACTTCAATATCACCAAATCTACAAATCTTTTTGGATCCACAGCACGCATCAGGAAGGACCACCGGGCGCCTAACGCATTTCAACGTAAGCAGCCTTGGGGCGGATGGAACGGAATGACTGGCCATCGATTGAGGGAAGAGGCGCAAGGCGCACCTCTCTTCTTTTGAGGAACTTCAATGGCCAAGAGCGCTAAACATTCTGTGGGCGCGTCCGCGACGATCCACGACCAGAAGCTAATCCGCGGCAATGGCGGGGAGCTGCACCAGGTCTCCGAGAGCAACGTGCCGGTGCTGACGACAACGCAAGGCGGTCCTGTTGGCGACGACCAGAACACGCTGAAGATCGGCGACAGAGGCCCAACTCTAATTGAGGACTTCCACTTCCGCGAGAAGATTTTCCACTTCGACCACGAGCGTATTCCCGAGCGCGTGGTCCATGCTCGTGGATACGGGGCTCACGGCTATTTCGAAACCTACGAGTCACTTGCTAAATACACCCGAGCTGACATTTTCCAGCGCGCCGGCGAGAAGACCCCGGCCTTTGTGCGTTTTTCAACGGTTGCCGGCAGCGAAGGGTCCGCTGATCTCGCCCGTGACGTTCGAGGCTTCGCCGTCAAGCTCTATACGCAGGAAGGTAACTGGGACATCGTTGGCAACAACATCCCGGTTTTCTTCATCCAGGACGCGATAAAATTTCCCGACATCATCCATTCGGTGAAGCCGGAGCCCGACAGGGGTTTTCCTCAGGCCGCGTCGGCCCATGACACCTTTTGGGACTTCATCTCGCTCACGCCAGAATCCATGCACATGGTCATGTGGGTCATGTCCGATCGGGCGATACCGCGCTCCTTCCGCTTTATGGAAGGATTCGGGGTTCACACCTTCCGGTTCCTCAATGCGAACGATGAGTCCACCTTCGTCAAATTCCATTGGAAACCAAAACTCGGCCTGCAATCGGTCGTGTGGAACGAGGCGGCCAAGATCAACGGGGCCGATCCGGATTTCCACCGCCGCGACCTTTGGGATGCGATCCAGTCGGGCAATTTTCCGGAATGGGAATTGCAGGTCCAACTCTTCGATCAGGACTTCGCCGACAGTTTCGACTTCGACGTGCTCGATCCAACCAAACTCATCCCCGAGGAGATGATCGAGCCGATCGCGGTGGGCCGCCTCGTTCTGGACCGCATGCCGGAGAATTTCTTCGCCGAGACCGAGCAGGCCGCATTCATGACGCAGAATGTGCCGCCCGGCGTGGACTTCTCCAACGACCCATTGCTGCAGGGCCGCAACTTCTCCTATCTCGATACGCAGATCAAACGGCTCGGCTCGCCCAACTTCACCCACATCCCGATCAACGCGCCAAAATGCCCGTTCCACCATTTCCAGCAGGACGGACACATGGCGATGCGCAACCCCGTCGGCCGCGTGAACTACCAGCCTAACTCGTTCGGCGAAGGCCCGCGGGAATCTCCGCAGCGCGGCTTCCGGTCGTTTTCCGATGCCGGGGGAGGCCAGAAAGTCCGGCTGCGTGCGGAAAGTTTTGCCGACCACTACAGCCAGGCGCGCCAGTTCTTCACCAGCCAGACCCCGCCAGAGCAGAAGCACATCGCCATGGCGCTGACCTTCGAATTGAGCAAGGTCGAGACTCCCGTCATTCGCGAACGGATGATTTCGCATCTCCTCAACATCGACGATGGGTTGGCCGAAATGATCGCCGACAAGCTCGGTATCAAGGAATTGCCCAAGCCGGCGGACGCGGCAGTTGCGCCACGCGACGATCTCAAACCCTCGCCGGCGCTCAGCATCGTCAAGAACAGACCGGAGAGTTTTGCCGGCCGTAAGGTCGGGGTGCTCGTCAGCCCCGGCGCGGATGCGTCATTTCTGAAGAAGCTCCGCACCGCGATTGAGCAGGAAGGAGCGGCGATGGAGGTCATCGCCCCCAAGGTGGGCGGCGTCGAGGCAGCGGATGGAACCGTCATTGCCGCGAAGCACATGATCGACGGCGGGCCCTCGGTCCTGTTCGACGCCGTGGCGCTTGTCCTTTCCGAGGAAGGTGGGGAGCGCCTCACAGGCGAAGCCGCCGCGCGCGACTTCGTTGCCGACGCCTTCGCCCACTGCAAGTTCATCGGGTTTACGCCTGGCGCCGCCCCGCTGTTGCAGAAGGCCGGCGTCGATCCGGAAGCCGATGAAGGGCTGATCGGTCTTAGCGATCCGAAGGCGATCGCCGGATTCATCGAGTCCTGCCGAAAGCTCCGCCTCTGGGCGCGCGAGATGGCTGTCAAGCTGTAGCAGGGTACCGAACGGGAACGAAGGACCCATCGGCCGCCGGCTCCTTCGTTAGCGCGTCTTCCGATACGGTAGGCGTCAGCGCATCAGCCCCGCTGCCCGAAGAGCATCCTCGATCACTTTCTCCACGCCTGACGCTGGAGACGCTTCCCGCATCCGTTTCGTGGCCGCTGACGGCTCAAGAGGCGTTGCTGTAGGCTTTGATCCGGTTTGCGCTCGGGTGGGTGGCGGAGAGTGTACAACTATGGTCCGCCTCGAACCGGCGGAAGCCGTCTTTTCCTCATCTGCGATCCCCCAACACCGCGCGATCTCCTGCGTTGAGGAAATGCCGACGTCGAGCATGTACGGCCCCGGCGCACCGAGACGATTCTTGTCGATCGGCGTGCCATGGCCCATTCCGGCGATCATGTTGACTTCCAGTACAACCTCTCCGCTGGCATCGTGCCAGGACTGCCGTGTCCTCGTGCCATCGGTGAGGGAACGCGGTGGCACGCTGAAAATTTGATGGACACCCCACCATTGGCTGGCGATCGCAGAGGCATTCGAAGCGTCGACGGTCTGGTCGCTGGTTCCCTGCCAGATCGAAATCGTGGGCCATGGCCCACGATGCTCAGACGCATCACGCAGCATACGCCGCAAATCCTCGTTCGAGGGACCGCCATGGCCCCGCATGCGGTCAAAGGCTTCCGGCACCGTCGCTGCGCTGCCGTAGGCGAGGCCGGCAATGATTGCGCCACCGGCGAAAACATCAGGGTAACAGGCAAGCATGGCGGCAGCCATGGCACCCCCGGCAGAAAGGCCCGTGACGAAGATGCGTCTCCGGTCGAGCCCATGAGCGCTCACCATCGCCTCAATCATCTGGCGTATTGAAAGAGCCTCGCCGGCGTCGCGCTTCACATCCGCGGGTTGAAACCAGTTGAAGCAGAGATTTGGATTGTTGCTTCGCTGCTGCTCCGGATAGAGCAGCGCGAAGCGAGCTTCGTCGGCAAGTTGCGACCAGCCTGAATGATGGTCGTAGCCTGCAGCGCTCTGGGTGCAGCCATGGAGCACAACTACAAGAGGCGCACCTTCCGGCAGGCTGTCAGGCAGATAGCATTTCGCTTGCAAGGCCCCGGGATTGGAGCCGAATGCGGTTAGCGCTGAGAGATGGTGAGCCGCGCCGATGTCACCGGGAGAGGCGGCGTGGCGTGCATGAAGCGTGGCAAGCCGCGCCATCGTGTCTGAGATTTTTCGCAAGGGAGCCGTCCTTGTTGTGACGCCCGGAATTGGACGGCAGTCTGTGCAACGCAACCGCGGCAATATCGTTGCTGCACTGCACAATAACAAGTGATGTGCTCGGAAAGGTGAAACGCATGGGCTGATGCCCGGAGGTCATGCAATGAGTTTGCCTCCGCGAAAGGCCGCATGTGTCCGACTGGCAGATGCTTTTGAGGCGTCACGGACATTATGGCCATCGGTGGTCATCGCAACCTGGCAGAAGTGCAAACCTGCGTTACGGCTGCGAACCGCAAACGTGCGGCTTTGGCGGCGATGGCGTCTGTCGCTCATCCGGTCCCAGAAGACGAAGAGCGAACGAACACTGTCTAACAGGCGGACACCGTTAGACAATCGGCCCGCCAAGCCGTTGAATTCCCTACACGTCTGAAGAGTGTTGGTACGCCCAAGGGGAATCGAACCCCTCTTTGCGCCGTGAAAGGGCGCCGTCCTAACCGATAGACGATGGGCGCAGACAGCGGGCTTATAGTCAGTTTGAAGCGTACGGGCAACCCGCCAATGACCACGAAATTACGCTTTTTCCACACTACTTGCGGCGGCGGCAGCGCCAGTTCCAGTCTCGCTCGGGTCCGACGTCCACATGCACCGAATCGGTGTGGCAATAGGTGCCGACGCCGCCGCGGCCGGGCATGGCGCGTGCGAAAGTGGCAAGCTCCCATTTGCTGACGCCAGGCACCTGGACGTCGGCCGCCGCGCAATACATGTGCAGCGAGTTCTTGGCGCCGCGGGCGCGGATGTTGCGCAGCCGGCTGCGGTAGCCCGACGTCACGATCAGCTTCTTGCCGTAACGCTGTTCGATGGTTTTCAGCACGCGCACCAGCGACGGCTTCAGGCAGGCGACATCGACGCTCTCGGTCTGCTTGAGCAGCCCGTTGGGGGCCAGCCGGGCCATTCCGGCAGCCGAGGCGAGCCGGACCGGGCTTTCGTCGTCCTCTTCGTGGATGTCCACGTCGCTGTCGTCGTCGATGCCGGATTTTCGCTTGATCTCGAAAAGCGCCGACTGGCGCACGCCGGGCAGGCCGTTGTCGTCGCCGCCGTAAGACGCCAGCTCGACCGGCTTGCGCAACTTTTCGGGATCAAGATCGATGATCGCCTTGGCTGGAGTTTCCTCGATCACCCGCTTGCCTGGACGATTCTCGATGAAGGCCGACGGCGTGCTGTTTTCGATGACGGCCTTGGCCGGCTGCGGCCGTTTCGCGACAGCCGCGGTGCTGCGCTCCTGATTGGCCATCGGCGCGGGCGCGGCGGAGGCCGAACCGGTGCCGAACAGCGATCCGAACAAGGTTTTCTTCTTGGGTGCGGGCTGTTCGGCCTGCGGATAGGGCGCGGCGGTAGCGATGACCTCGCCGGCGGCCGGCCGGTCATTCAGGCTGTCAGCGGCATCCGATGCGGGTTTTGCCGCCGGCGTCGGAGCGGCGGCCTGTACGGTGTCGCCGGGCTTGGTTTCCGCTCCGGCTGTCGCAGCGGCGTTCGCCGTTTCGCCGGGCTTGGTTGCCTCGGTCTGCGCAGCTTCGGCCGCCTGAGGCGCGGCGGACAACGCCGCGGCGGGATTGGCGGTTGGAAGATAGGCGACCTGTTCAGGAAGCTGTCCGTTTTCGCCCGCGGGCGTTGCCGAAGCCGTCGCGGCGGCGGAGACCTGCTCGCCCGCCTGTGCAAAGCCGGCACCCGTCTGGGCCGGGGAGGCGGCCGTCATCGCCGGTGAATTGTAACCCGGCATGCCCGCTTCGAAGTCCGGCGTTCCGGATGACGTGCAGGATGCAAGCAATATGGAAACCAACGCCCCGAGAACGCCAATGCCGACACTTGATGCGCTACGCGTTCCCCTAACTCGCAAACCGCTTCCTTCCCTCGCATCCGGCAGCGTGAACTGCTGTTACAATATCAGTCCAGACCCAAAAGCCACGCCTCCTGACGCGAGAGAGACGAAATAGGCGAATCTTAAAACCCGAAGCCCAATGTCGGGCTATGAAGGAAATAAGGCAACATCAAGGTGGATCGCCATGATTTTGCCCGCTTTCCTAACGCCGGCCGCTGTCGTCACACCCTTATCCTGACATAAGTTCCGGGCGCTTCGCCGAGCACTGTCCCGCGTTCGCCCGGCTTGCGCGCCGGCACCTTGTTGTCATCCTTGTCCTCGATCCATCGCTGCCAGTGCGGCCACCACGAGCCCGGATTTTCGGTCGCATGGGCAATCCAGTCCTCGAAAGTGCCGACCGGCTTGCCGCCCGTCCAGTGCTGGTACTTCATCTGCGCCGGCGGGTTGACGACGCCAGCGATATGGCCCGAACCGGCCATGACGAACTCCACCGGCCCGCCGAAGAAGCGGCAGCCGAGGAATACCGAACGCGCCGGCGCGATGTGGTCCTCCTTGGCAGAGAGATTGTAGACCGGGATGGTGATATCCGACAGCGACAGGCTGCGCCCGGCGATCTCCATTTTTCCCTTGGTGAGGTTGTTCTCGAGATAGCAGTTGCGCAGGTAGAACGAGTGGTTCGCCGCCGCCATGCGGGTCGAATCGGCGTTCCAGTAGAGCAGGTCGAAGGGCAGGGGCTCCTTGCCGCGCATGTAATTGTTCACGACATAGGGCCAGATCAGGTCGCCCGACCGCAGCATGTTGAAGGCGGTCGCCATCTTGGTGCCGTCGAGATAGCCCTTCTCGCCCATCGTGCGTTCGACAGCGGCGACCTGATCCTCGTCGACGAACACTTTGAGGTCGCCGGCATAGGTGAAATCGACCTGCGTGGTGAAGAAGGTGACGGACCGGATACGGTCGTCGCCTTCCTGCGCCAGGAGGGCCAGTGCGGCCGCCAGGAGCGTGCCGCCGACACAGTAGCCGATGGCGTTGACCTCGCGCTCGCCTGTCGTCGCCTCGACCGTGTCCAGCGCATATTGCAGGCCCTCGCGGATATAGGCTTCCCAGCCCTTCAGGCCGTGGCGCTCGTCCGGGTTTATCCAGGAGATGACAAACACGGTGTGCCCCTGTTCGATCGCCCAGCGGATAAAACTCTTCTGGGGATTGAGGTCGAGGATGTAGAACTTGTTGATCCAGGGCGGGCAGATCAGCAGCGGCCGTTTCAGCACCTTTTCCGTGCTCGGCGCATATTGCAGGATCTCGGCGACATCGCTGCGCCCGACTACCTTGCCGGGCGTGACGGCCAGATTCTTGCCGATCTCGAAGGGTTTGTAGTCGGCCTGCCGCAGCTTGAGGTCGCCGCCGCCGGCGGTGATGTCTTCCGCCAGCATCTTCATGCCTCGCACCAGATTTTCGCCGTTGCTGGCGACGGTCTCGCGGAAAAGCTCCGGATTGGTCAGGATGAAGTTGGAGGGCGAGATCGCGTTGGATATCTGCTTGACGTAGAACGACGCCTTGTGGCGCGTGTGGTCATCCAGCCCGTCCGCATGCTCCACCAGGTCGCCGGCCCAGCGCGAGGTGACGAGATAGGCCTGCTTCAGGAAATCGAAGAAGGCGTTGCGGCCCCATTCCGGGTCCTGGAAGCGCTTGTCGCCCTTGTCGGGCGTCACTCCGCCTTCCGTCGTCTCGCCGCCGGCGCGCTGCACGGCATTGGCCCAGACGCCCATGTAGCCGGAAAACAGCCGCGTCTGCGCCTCCAGCGCCCGCTGCGGATCCGACAGCCAGTATTCCGTCAGTTTTGAGAAGGTCTTCACCATGTCGACGACGGGCTCGGCGACGCTGTCGCGCAACTCGCCCTTCTCGCGCGGCTCGGCCCAGGCGGATGCCGCCTTTCCAGCCTGCTCGACCATGCGCGCCATGTTGAGGGCGAAGCGCTCGGGGTCCTTGACGATGTAATGCTCGACCGCGGAAGGATCGGGGCTGGTCTTGTCCGAATCGGAAGCTTTCGTCATGCTCTCCGCGATCTTCCCAAGGCTTTTTGTTGACATCTTAACATGACACGGTCGAAAGGGTCCAATACCGGCTGATCGCGGTGTTTAACGGAGCCTTGGCGGAAAGAACATGACAATCCGACACAAATCCCGGCTACCCGCCTTCGCCCGAAGAGGGTTCGCCGCTCTTGCGCTGGCCGGATGCGCGGCGGTGGCCGGATGCGCCTCGAACTCGACGGATACGGCGATGTCCGTGGGTCCCCAGTCCGGCGCCATCGACACCGGCACCTATCCCAATCTCAACGTGCCGCCTCAGGTCGCAGCCAAGCCGCTGAGCGAGGACGACAAGGCCAGGCTGACCAGCCGGATCGCTTCGGCCAAGTCGCGCCAGTCGGCCTCGGGACGGGGCGCGGGGACGAAGGGTGACCCGGCGCGGATCCAGAAACTGGCCGAAGAGCACGGCGCCGACACGCTTGAGGCCATCCAGGCCCAGTGACGCCTCGACCTCGCCTCGCATTGGGTATATACGCGCCGCCAGTCCAGCCCCCCGCTTCGTGGATCGACAATGGAAGAGTTTCATAAGGTTCGCCGGCTTCCGCCTTACGTGTTCGAGCAGGTCAACCGGCTGAAGGCGTCAGCCCGTTCGAAGGGCGCCGACATCATCGACCTCGGCATGGGCAATCCCGACCTGCCGACCCCGAAATCCATCGTCGACAAACTGTGCGAAGTGGTGCGCGACCCGCGCACGCATCGCTATTCCTCGTCGCGCGGCATTCCCGGCTTGCGCCGCGCCCAGGCCAGTTATTATGCCCGCCGCTTCGGCGTGAAGCTCGACCCGGAGACCCAGGTCGTCGCGACTCTCGGCTCCAAGGAAGGTTTCGCCAACATGGCGCAGGCGATCACCGCTCCCGGCGACGTGATCATGTGCCCGAACCCGACCTATCCGATCCATGCCTTCGGCTTCATCATGTCGGGCGGCGTCATCCGCTCGCTGCAGGTCGAGCCGGACGATGGTTTCATTCCGGCGCTGGAGCGCGGTATCCGCCATTCGATCCCGAAGCCGCTGGCGCTGATCCTCAACTACCCGTCGAACCCGACGGCGCTGGTGGCGAGCCTCGACTTCTACAAGGACGTGGTCGCCTTCGCGAAGAAGAACGACATCATCATCCTGTCGGATCTCGCTTATTCCGAGATCTATTTCGACGGCAACCCGCCGCCTTCCGTGCTGCAGGTTCCGGGCGCGATCGACGTCACCGTCGAGTTCACCTCGATGTCGAAGACATTTTCCATGCCGGGCTGGCGCATGGGTTTTGCCGTCGGCAACGAGCGTCTCATTTCCGCGCTGACACGGGTAAAGTCCTATCTGGACTACGGTGCGTTCACGCCGATCCAGGTGGCGGCGGCGCATGCCCTCAACGGCGACGGCTCGGACATCGAGGAGGTCCGCGACATCTATCACAAGCGCCGCGACGTGATGATCGACACGTTCGGACGCGCCGGCTGGACCGTTCCGGCGCCGGCCGCATCGATGTTCGCCTGGGCGCCCATTCCCGAGCCGTTCCGGCATCTGGGATCGCTCGAATTCTCCAAGCTGCTGATCGAACATGCCGATGTGGCGGTGGCGCCGGGCGTCGGCTTCGGCGAGCATGGCGACGACCATGTGCGCATCGCGCTGGTGGAGAACGAGCATCGTATCCGTCAGGCGGCGCGCAGCATCAAGCGGTTCCTCGCCTCCGCGGCGCGGCCTGCCGACAACGTCGTGCCGCTCGCCGCGCGGCGCTGACGCAATTCTCCAGTCGATTTTCGAGTTTTGAGGGCGGACCAGTCATGGCGGAAGCTTTGCGTGTCGGGATAGCCGGGCTGGGCACGGTGGGTGCGTCGGTGGCGCGCGTCATCGCGTCCAAGGGTGTGGAACTCACCCGCCAGTGCGGCCGCGACATCGTCGTGACCGCCGTCTCCGCCCGCGACCGGGCGCGCGACCGTGGCGTCGATCTTTCCGGCGCCGCGTGGTTCGCCGATCCGGTTGAGCTTGCCGCCAAGGCCGACATCGACGTGTTCGTCGAATTGATCGGCGGCGACGAAGGGCCTTCGCGTGCCAGCGTCAAGGCCGCGCTCGAGGCCGGGCGGCATGTGGTGACCGCCAACAAGGCGCTGCTTGCGAAGCACGGCGTCTCGCTGGCCGAGATCGCCGAGCGCAAGGGCGTGCTGCTCAACTACGAGGCGGCGGTGGCTGGCGGCATTCCGGTCATCAAGACGATGCGCGAGGCGCTGGCCGGCAATACGGTGAGCCGCGTCTTCGGCATCCTCAACGGCACCTGCAATTACATCCTGACCCGCATGGAGAAGGAAGGCATCTCCTTCGACGCCTGCCTTCAGGATGCGCAGCGGCTGGGTTATGCGGAAGCCGATCCGACCTTCGACATCGAGGGCCACGACACCGCGCACAAGCTCTCGATCCTGACCAGCCTTGCCTTCGGCACGAAAATCGCGGCCGACGATATCTATCTAGAAGGCATCTCCAACATCACTCAGGCCGATATTCGCGCCGCCGCCGAACTCGGCTACCGCATAAAGCTCCTGGGCGTCGCGCAGCGCACCGACAGCGGTATCGAGCAGCGCGTGCACCCGACCATGGTGCCGACCGCTTCGGTGATTGCACAGGTGCATGGCGTCACCAACGCAGTGGCGATCGAGACCGATATTCTGGGCGAACTGCTGCTCTCCGGCCCCGGCGCCGGTGGCAATGCGACGGCCTCGGCGGTGGTGGGCGACATCGCCGACATCGCCAAGAGCCGGCCGGGTTTCCAGCACGGCCCCGTGTTCGGGCGTCCCGCCAAGGAACTGAAGCCTTACAAGCAGGCGAAGATGCGTTCGCACGAAGGCGGCTATTTCATCCGCCTGACGGTGCATGACCGCGTCGGCGTCTTCGCGGCGGTTGCCAAGCGCATGGCCGACAACCAGATCTCGCTGGAATCGATCGTCCAGCGGGCCGCCGAACCCAATGGCGAGGCGATCAAGACCGTCATCCTCGTCACCCACGAGACGACGGAGGCGGCGGTGCGAAAGGCGGTCGACGGCATCATGAAGGATGGCCATCTGACCGACAAGCCGCAGGTCATCCGCATCGAGCGGGCGGATTAGGATCACTCCGATCGCCAACTGTTCGGAGTAGCGATATTCGGATGGCGACCTCCGGCCTTGCCGGGCTTCGGCTACTTTGCCACAAGTGCGATACATGCCCGCAGGGGGGAATAGCTGATGGTCAAGGGTGCCGGCGGCCTCGACCGCATCCTCGCAATGGAGATCGTGCGCGTCACCGAACGCGCGGCGATCGCGGCGGCGCGGTTTCGCGGGCGCGGCGACGAGAAGGCGGCCGACGAGGCGGCGGCCGGCGCGATGCATGCCGAACTGGACAAGCTGCCGATCAAGGGCACGGTGGTGATTGGCGAGGGCGAACAGGACGAGACCGCCAAGCTCCATATCGGCGAGGCCCTTGGCAAGGGCGGCGGCCCGGACGTCGACATCGCCCTCGACTCTCTGGAGGGCACGACGGTCTGCGCCAAGAACCTTCCCAACGCTCTGTCGGTCATCGCCGTGGCGGCCAAGGGCAGCCTGCTGTTTGCGCCCAACGTCTACATGCAGAAGATCGCCATCGGTCCCGGCTTCGCCGCCGGCACGGTCGACATCGACGCTTCGCCGCGCGACAACATCGAAAACCTCGCCAAGGCCAAGGGCGTGCCGGTCGGCGAGATCACCGCCTGCATCCTCGACCGCCCGCGCCACGCCAGGCTGATCGAGGCGGTGCGCGAGGCGGGCGCGGCGATCCGGCTGATCGGTGACGGCGACGTCGCCGCGATCATGCACACCACGGAGCCGGGCGAGACCGGCATCGACATCTATCTGGGCTCGGGCGGCGGACCGGAGGGCGTGCTTGCGGCCGCCGCATTGCGCTGCATCGGTGGCCAGATGCAGGGAAGGCTGATGATCGACACGCCGGAGAAGCGGGCGCGCGCCTCCAAGATGGGCATTAGCGATTTCGACAAGGTCTATTCGGCGGAGGACATGGCGAAGGGCGACGTGATCTTCGCCGCCACCGGCGTCACCGACGGCAACCTGCTTGCCGGCGTGCGTTTCGGCCGCGACGTGATCACCACGCATACGATCGTGCTGCGTTCATCGTCGCGCACGGTGCGCGAGATCAAGGCCAGGCACCAGGACCTTGAAAAGATGTAGGCAATGATCGGGCGCGACGTGCTCCAGCCGAATCGTCATGGGCTGCGGCTGCCCGGGCGCCTGGCGAAAGGAACGCGAGATGACGGTCTTCGACTGGCATGCTGATGAAATCTCGCGCGCCACGCCGATCACGAAATCCTATCGCAACACCCAGAACGTGCGGCGCTTTTTCCAATCAGAGTGTGGCGATGATTTCAAGTTCGACAGGCCCTTCATGACCTGGCTTAAGGACGGAGCGCAGAAGACGATGGGCGATGCGGCCGACGAATGGCATCGTCGCAATGCGGCGACGCGACATGCCTGAGCGGCTTGGTATTCCCCGGCTTTGGCTTATCCTGCGACAATGAGTGAAGCAGCAAAACGGTTCGGCGCCGACAAGCGCCTGTTTCTCGGCGTGCGCCGCTCCGCGACAGGCGTCGCCTGGGTGCATAGGCTGAGCGAGCGGCAGGAAATGTCGGCGCTTGCCATCGCGCAGGGGCACGGCGTGCCGGACATCGTGGCGCGGGTGCTGGCCGGGCGTAACGTCCAGGCCGAAGCAGTCGAAAAATTCCTCGATCCGACCATCCGCGACCTGCTGCCCGATCCCGCGACGCTCACGGACATGGAGGCTGCGGCGGCACGGCTGGCGGATGCCGTCATACGGCGGGAGAAGGTCGCGATCTTCGGCGACTACGATGTCGATGGCGCCGCTTCGTCGGCGCTGCTGAAGCGGTTTCTCGCGCATTTCGGCGTTGAGGCCGAGATCTACATCCCGGACCGCATTTTCGAGGGCTACGGCCCGAACCCAGACGCCATGCGCGAGCTCGCCGGCCGTGGCGCCAGTCTCATCGTCACCGTCGACTGCGGCACCAACAGTGCCGCGTCGATCGCGGCGGCACGGCAGGCGGGCGCCGATGTCGTGGTGCTCGATCACCATCAGGTCGGCGGCGCGTTGCCGGAGGGCGTGCCGATCGTCAATCCGAATCGCGAGGACGATCTTTCGGGGCAGGGGCATCTCTGCGCCGCCGGCGTGGTCTTCATGGCACTGGTGCAGACGGCGCGGCTGCTGCGCGCCAGCCGTCCCGACCTGGCGCAGCCGGATCTGTTGTCGATGCTCGACCTCGTAGGGCTGGCGACGGTCTGCGACGTGGTGCCGCTCACCGGTGTCAACCGCGCTTTCGTGGTCAAGGGCCTGCTCGCCATCTGCCAGCAGCGCAATGTGGGTCTGGCCGCGCTGGCCCGTGCCTCGCGCATCGGCGAGCCGGTCAACGCCTTCCACCTGGGCTTCGTGATCGGTCCGCGCATCAATGCCGGTGGCCGCATAGGCGATGCCGCGCTCGGCAGCCGGCTGCTGGCGACCGACGATCCGGTCGAGGCGGAAAAGATCGCCGCCGTGCTCGACCGGCTGAACCAGGAGCGCCAGGCGCTGGAACAGGCGATGCTGCAGGAGGCGCGCGCCGAGGCCGACGCCGAGCTTGCCGGCGGTGCGGGGCCGGCGGTGCTGGTCACCGGCAGCGACCGCTGGCATCCGGGCATCGTCGGGCTGCTGGCTTCGCGGCTGAAGGACCACGCCCGCCGCCCTGCCTTCGCCATCGCCTTCAATCCCAACGGCACCGGCACCGGCTCCGGCCGCTCCGTGCCGGGACTGGACCTCGGCAAGCTGGTGCGCGACGCCTTCGCGCTCGGGCTGATCGACAAGGGCGGCGGCCACGCCATGGCGGCGGGCATAACCGTGCGGCGCGAAAAGCTCGGCGAACTGCGCGCTTTCTTCGAGGAGCGCGCCGCGAGCGAGGTGACGCGGCTGCGCGACGAGGAAAGCCTGCTGATCGACGCCGCGCTTTCGGCCGAAGGCGCGACGCAGAACCTGCTCGACGCGCTGGAACAGGCTGGTCCGTTCGGCTCGGGTTATCCCGCGCCGATGTTCGTCCTGCCGCGGCACCAGTTGCGCGATATCAGGTCGGTCGGCAGCACGCATCTCAAGCTCGACCTGCGCTCCGACGCCGGCGGCTCGATCCAGGCGATGGCGTTTCGCGCCGCAGGGAGCGATCTCGGCGAATTCCTGGGCAGGAACCGGGGCAATCGCATCCACGTCGCCGGCCAGGTTCAGGCCAACCACTGGAACGGGTCGCGCAGCGTGCAGTTCAGGGTCGTCGACGCCGCTGTGAGTCCGGTTTGACTGATAACACCAACGCCTGTGCCGCCAAGCGCACCATGCGGATGGCGTTCGAATTCTCAACGTATCAACCCGGCATGCCGTCCGGCCGTCACGACGTGTCGATGCGCCCGGCCCCAAGAGAGGTCATCGTACGCCGCGCTTTCAATGCGTGATCCCGCCACGCCATCGCCAATACGCTTTGCGCAAGACGCCGGTCCGGTCCGCCGCGAAACAGCCGCCGTCCGAAAAACCCCTGCAAGCCGCCGAAGACCAGGGCCAGTGCGCGGAAACAGCAGGCGAGCCGCAAAGCCTCGGCGCAGCCATCGCCATCCGCCCTGCCGACCACGGCCGGGGGCAAGGCAAGCGCGCCGCCGGCCTGCTCAGTGGCAAACGCCCGCGCAACAGCCTCGGTCGGCCGCAGTAGCGCCAGCACGGGAATGCGAAGCCAGAGCGGCAGGACGCAAAGGAAATCGGCCAGAACGGCGAGCTTGAGCAGTATCGTTGCGATGCGCTTCAACGTCTCCTGCTCAATTTCGCGTTCCGTGCAGTTCATTCCAGCCTCCGTTGGAGGCGCACAATAGCAGAGAGGCGGAAAAGATAAAGGATTATTTTCCTAAATCCTTCCCGCATCGCACCGCGTCAGCGCGAAAGACCCGGCAATGCCCGATACCGGCGGCGCCCAAATTCAAACGCCGTCGGTCCAAGGCAGGCCTGCCGGCCCGCCCGGCCTGCTCAGGAGTGGATTTCTTCGAGCACGCTTTGCAGCCGGACGAGTTCGCCCAGCCGCTCCTTCGTCGTCTCGTAACCGACACGGATCGATTCGTCGGCGCGGTGGAATTCCGACAGGCCGATATGGCCGAGCTTGGGCTGCAACGACAGGTCGGGCGGATCGCCGGCGAGTCGGGCCCGCGAGATGCGGTCCTGGATGATGTTGAAGGCCTCGACCATCACGCCGCTGATGCCGAGCCGGGATTCCCGTCCACCGCCGCGCATGCGCGAATGGCCGTCGGTTTCGACCACAAGCTCGCCGGCGCTGTGCTTGATGACAGCGGCGCGGCCGAACAGGTCGTAGTGCAGGTTGACCGCCACGACCAAGGGCTGCTCGTAGGCGCGGCAAACAGAGACCGGGACCGGATTGACCAGCGCGCCGTCGACCAGCACGCGTTTGTTTGCGGTCACCGGCTCGAAGACGCCGGGCAGCGCATAGGAGGCGCGCATCGCGGTGATCAACGCGCCGCTGGATAGCCATATTTCATGGCCTGTGCGGATTTCGGTGGCCACGCAGACCAGCGGTTTCGGCAAGTCCTCGAACCGCATGCCGTTGATATGCTGCTGCATGCGCGCGTCGAGCTTCATGCCCCCGAGCAGGCCGTTGCCACCGAAATGGAAGTCGAGCAGGCCGAAGATGCGTCGCTTGGTCAGGCTGCGGGCGAATTCTTCGAGCGCGTCGAGCTTGCCAGCCAGATAGCAGCCGCCAACCAGCGCGCCGATCGAGGTTCCGGCGATCATGTTGATCTCGATGCCGGCCTCGTCCAGCGCCCGGAGCACGCCGATATGGGCCCATCCGCGCGCTGCCCCGCCGCCCAGCGCCAGCGCTATCCCGGATTTTTTTGGCGGTGCGACACTCTTGTCAGGCGCATGCGCCACCGTGCCGCCGACCTCGCCGCTATCCAACAACCTGCTTCGACGCGACGCCCATTCGAGCATCTTCCACTCCCACATCTCCCCATCGCTTCTATACGGCCGACGCCGTATCGAAAGCGTGAAGAATGTCTATCCCAAGCGGAAAGAGGCGTGCCAGCTAACCATGCGCATGCGGCGTGGCGCCGAGCACAGCGCTGCCATCATCGCGGAGGCCAGGTTCCCCGTCCGCAAATTCCACAACCCTGTAGAAGCAGGAACGCCGGCCCGTGTGGCACGTCGCGCCGTCCCCCGCCACCTTCACCCGCAGCCAGACCGCGTCCTGATCGCAATCCGCCCGCATTTCCTTGACTTCCAGGAAATTGCCCGACGTTTCCCCTTTTTTCCAGAGCGACGCACGCGATCGTGACCAGAAATGGGCGATGCCGGTTTTGAGCGTCAGCGACAGCGCCTCGGCGTTCATGTGCGCCACCATCAGCAGCACGCCGTCGTCGGCGTCGGTGACGACGGCGGTGACGAGGCCAGCGGCGTCGAAGCGCGGCATCAAGATGGAACCGCTCTCAAGCAGGTGCTTGTCGGCGGAAGGTTTTGGAAAATAACCCGGCATCACCGGCTCCTCTGAAGCCGGCGGGTCACGGAAGGCTTCAGCCTCCGTGGCCTCCCCGGACCATAGTCAAGAACCGGATCTGTTCCTCGGGATTGTCCTTGAACACGCCGGTGAAAGTCGAGGTCAGGGTGGTCGAACCCTGCTTGCGGATGCCACGCATCGCCATGCACATATGCTCGGCTTCGATCATCACCGCAACCCCGCGCGGGTTTAGCACTTCCTGGATGACGCCGGCGATCTGCGCGGTCAGCGCCTCCTGCGTCTGCAGCCGGTGGGCGAAGATGTCGACGACCCGGGCGATCTTCGACAGGCCGACGACCTTGCCGTCCGGAAGATAGCCGACGTGCGCCTTCCCTATGATTGGCACCATGTGGTGCTCGCAATGCGAATGGAACTGAATGTCGCGCACGATCACCAGGTCGTCGTAGCCGGCGACCTCCTCGAAGGTGCGGCCAAGTTCCTCGGCCGGGCACATGTCGTAGCCATTGAACATTTCGAGATAGGCGTTGGCAACGCGCTTCGGCGTGTCCCGCAGCCCCTCTCGGTCCGGATTGTCGCCGGTCCAGCGCAGCAGCGTCAGCACGGCGGCCTCCACCTCGGCCTGGGTGGGGCGGTGCGTCTCCGGCTTGTCCATGAAGTCGGAGCGCGGCATGATCTTCTTGACGACGGCGTCCATGAAAGGGGGCTCCCGTAGTCGCCCGCTTGGCTGGCGACGAGTTGAACGGACCACAGCCTCTCGCGGCCACCTGACCCTGCGGTGCCCGAAAAATGGCGTGACGGCTTGCCCGGGCGCTGACGCGGTCAGACGCCTTACCCGGGCATGTCACTATATAAGGGTGGGCCGGGCGAATGAAAGACGCTCCCTTGGTACAGATCGTTCGACAACTGATATCAAAGCGCAAAAACGTATCCGGACTCCGCCGGGCGGACGGGAATTTGCAACCGGCGCGTTGCATCCGGATACGCGACAGATGCATTTCCGGGATGACGATGATCGTGCGCCGAAACGGACGGGTGGCATTCCCAGACTGAGGATCGATCGCCGAGCCTCACAAATTCCATGTGCAGGTATCGCGGTGAACACCTATATTGCCTTCTGACGAAGCTTGCGCCGTGCGGTCGCGCGGCCCGATGTGGGCGAAAACCATGATCGACGACGTCTACAACGCCAAAATCCTCGGCTTTGCCGGCAATATCGGCCGCATCGGCCGCCTGCCGCATCCCGACGCCTCGGCCCGGGCGCATTCGAAACTGTGCGGCTCGACGGTCACGGTCGATCTGGCGATGCAGGACGGTGTGGTCACTGATTTTGCCCATGATGTGAAAGCCTGCGCGCTGGGGCAGGCGTCCTCGGCGATCATGGCCGAGCATGTCGTCGGCGCAACGGCGGACGAGTTGCGCGCCGTGCGCGAGACGATGCTGAAAATGTTGAAGGAAAACGGCGCGCCGCCTGAAGGCCGCTTCGCCGACCTGAAATACCTCGAACCAGTGCGCGACTACAAGGCTCGCCATGCCTCGACCATGCTGACCTTCGATGCGGTGGTCGACGCGATCGGTCAGATCGAGCGCAAGCAGGCTGAAAAGGCGGCTTAGCGCTTCCGATCTGGATCGGCTGCGCCGCCTATCAAGCCCCGCTCGCCCGCTGCTGCGCCGCTTCGACGACGGCGAGCGCCGTCATGTTGACGATGCCGCGCGAGGTCACCGATGGCGTCAAAATATGCGCCGGCCGGTCAGTTCCGAGCAGGATCGGGCCGACATGCAGCGCGTCCAGCATCTGCTTCGCCGTGGTCAGCGCGATGTTGGCGGCGTCCAGATTCGGGAAGACCAGCAGATTGGCTTCGCCCTTCAGTTGCGAATGCGGATAGATGCGCTGCCGCAGTTCCTCCGACAGGGCCGAATCGGCGTGCATCTCGCCGTCGCATTCGAGGTCCGGCGCCTGTCGCCGCAGGATTTCCGCGGCGCGGCGCATTTTCAGCGAGGTCGGCGCGTCGCGCGAGCCGAAATTCGAGAACGACACCAGCGCCGCCTTCGGCTCGATGCCGAAGCGCCGGATTTCCTCGGCCGCCAGCATCGTCATCTCGGCGATCTCCTCGGCCGTCGGGTCGATGGTCACGTAGGTGTCGGTGAAGAACAGCACACCCTTGCTGGAAATCAGCATGGACAGCGCCGAAAGGTCGCGGTCGCGCACGTTTGGCCGTGGGCCGATGATCAGCGATACGTGCCGGAGATGCCGCTCGAAACGGCCTTCCAGCCCGCAGATCATGGCGTCGGCATCGTTTCGGCGCAATGCAAGCGCGGCGATCACCGTCGTCTCGGTGCGCACCATTGTGCGCGCCGCCTCCTGGGTGACGCCGCGCCGGCCGGCGAGTTCGATCAGCAGGTCTACATAGGTGCGGTAGCGTGGGTCGTCCTCGGGGTTGATCAGTTCGAAATCCGTACCGGGGCGGATGCGCAGACCGTAGCGCCTCAGCCGTACGTCGACGACGGCCGGGCGCCCGATCAGGATCGGATGGGCGATCTGCTCGTCGATCACCACCTGCGCGGCGCGCAGCACGCGCTCGTCCTCGCCGTCGGCATAGATGACGCGCTTGGCCGTCGAGTTCTTGGCCGCGGAAAATACCGGCTTCATCACTAGGCCGGAGCGGAAGACGAAACGATTCAGCCGGTCGACATAGGCCGGAAAATCGGTGATCGGACGGGACGCAACGCCAGTTTCGCAAGCCGCCTTCGCCACCGCCGGCGCGATGCGCAGGATCAGCCGCGGGTCGAAAGGCGAGGGGATCAGAAAATCCGGGCCGAAGATCGGCGTCTCGCCGGAATAGGCGCGTGCCGCCACATCCGACGGTTCCTCGCGGGCGAGGGCCGCGATGGCGCGCACCGCCGCCATCTTCATTTCCTCATTGATGGCGCGCGCGCCGCAGTCCAGCGCGCCGCGGAAAATATAGGGAAAGCACAGGACGTTGTTGACCTGGTTGGGGAAATCCGATCGGCCGGTGCAGATCATGGCGTCCGGCCGGGCGGCGCGTGCCACTTCCGGCATGATTTCCGGCGTCGGGTTGGCCAGCGCCAGGATCAGCGGTTTCGGCGCCATGCCCGCCAGCAGTTCCGGCTTCAGCACGCCGGCCGCCGACAGGCCGAGGAACACGTCGGCGCCGGGGATCACCTCGGCCAGCGTGCGCGCCTCGGTGTCCTTGACATAGGGATCCTTCCAGCGGTCCATCTCTTCGACGCGGCCCTTGTGGGCGACGCCGAAACGGTCGGTGACCCAGATGTTCTCGACCTTGGCGCCGAGCGAGACCAAGAGGTTGAGGCAGGCGAGTGCGGCCGCGCCAGCGCCGGACGTGACGATCTTCACATCGGCGATGGACTTGCCGGCGAACTCCAGGCCGTTGAGCACGGCCGCCCCGACGATGATCGCGGTTCCATGCTGGTCGTCATGGAACACCGGGATGCCCATGCGTTTCTTCAGCCGTTCCTCGACTTCAAAGCATTCCGGCGCCTTGATATCTTCGAGGTTGATGCCGCCGAAGGTCGGCTCCAGCGCGGCGACGGTTTCGACCATCCGCTCGATCTCGGGTGCGTCGATTTCGATATCGAAGACGTCTATGCCCGCGAATTTCTTGAACAAAACCGCCTTGCCTTCCATCACCGGTTTGGAGGCGAGGGGGCCTATATTACCAAGTCCCAGTACAGCGCTGCCGTTGGAGATCACACCGACGAGGTTGGCGCGTCCGGTGTAGTCGGCTGCGGTCGCCGGGTCGTCGCGGATGGCCAGGCAGGGTGCCGCAACGCCGGGCGAATAAGCGAGCGCGAGGTCACGCTGGTTGCCGAGCGGCTTTGTCGCCTGGATCTCGAGTTTGCCCGGCCTCGGGTACTTGTGAAAGAAAAGCGCCGCCTCGTCGAGTTCCGCCTTGCCCGACTCTCTGTTTTCGCTGTCCATCACGCGACCATCATTTCTTCTTGCAGGATTCTCACCGCCGCCGATGACGGCATCACGACATTCGCCCGGCCATCACGGTGCGCTCCGGCGTATTTCCCGGCCGTTCAGAAGGCGCTGACGTAGAGCCCGCCATCGACCGGGATGTTCTGGCCAGTCAGGTAGCCGGCATGCACGGAGCACAGGAAGGCGCAGATCTGGCCAAACTCCTCCAGTGTTCCCAGCCGCTTGGCGGGAATATTTGAAGCGAGCTGCTCTTTCCGGGCGCGCGCTGCTTCCGGGTCTTCCGGCACGTTCGGGTCGTGCGGGCCGCGCAGCCGGTCTGTGTCAAGTTTTCCCGGCAACATGTTGTTTATTGTGACGTTCTTGTCCGCGACCGTGCGCGCCACGCCGGACAGGAACGAGGTCAGGCCGGCGCGCGCCGCCGAGGACAGGTCGAGCCCGGGGATCGGCATGTAGACCGACAGCGAGGTGATGTTGACGATACGGCCGAAATTCCGCGCCGCCATGCCGTCGACCACCGCCTGGATCAGTTCGAACGGCGTGACCATGTTGTTGGTTACACCCTTGAGGATCGCCGCGCGGTCCAGTTCGCGGAAATCGCGGAAGGGCGGGCCGGCATTGTTGTTGACGAGGATATCCGGATCGGGACAGGCCGACAGCAGCGTCTTCTGCACAGCCGGATCGGCCACGTCGCCGGCGATCTCGATGATGTCCACGCCGAATTTTGCTCTGATTTCCTCGGCCGTGCGCGCCAGGACGGCTGCGTCGCGGCCGTTCACCACGAGATTCACGCCGGCTTCGGCGAGCGCCAGCGCACAGCCTTTTCCGAGGCCCTTGCTCGATGCGCAGACGATCGCCTTGCGTCCCCGAATGCCCAAATCCATTCAGTAGTCCCTCCGTTTCGAAAGCGGCGCACCCTATAGCGCGGCAAGGCGGAACTGCAACCGTCATACGCATGTAGCATGAATCTGGGCATTGGCGCGCATGCAGCAACAGGATCAGGCTGTTATGTCCGAAACAGCACCAAGCAGGTACAAGACGCTTTTCATCTCCGACCTGCACCTCGGCTCGAAGGCGGCCAAGGCCGAATTCCTCATCGACTTCCTGCGTTACCACGAAGCCGACACGATCTATCTCGTCGGCGATATCGTCGATGGCTGGCGGCTGCGCCGGTCGTGGCACTGGCCGCAGGCGCATAACGACGTGGTGCAGAAGCTGCTCAGGCAGGCGCGCAAGGGCGTGAATATCTTCTATATCGCTGGAAATCATGACGAATTTCTGCGCATGTTCCAGGGAACGCACTTCGGCGGCATCGTCGTCAGCGATCGGGCGATCCACGAGACGGCCGACGGAAAACGCTTCCTGGTGATCCATGGCGACCAGTTCGACACCATCGTCCACAACGTTCGTTGGTTGGCCTATCTCGGTGATCGCGCTTATGATTTTGCCATTTCAGTCAATCGGGTGGTGTTCCGCATCCGCCGGGTGCTTGGGCTGCCTTACTGGTCGTTCTCGTCCTGGGCCAAAGTGAAGGTGAAGAAGGCGGTGAATTTCATCGGCGCCTTCCAGAAGGTCTTGAGCGAAGAAGCGCGGCGGTCGGAAGTCGATGGCGTCATATGCGGCCACATACACCATGCGGTCATCGAGCAGTTCGATGAGATCACCTATGTGAATACCGGAGACTGGGTGGAAAGCTGCACTGCGGTGGTCGAGAATTTCGACGGCTCGCTGGAGATACTGTACTGGCCGAAGGTACTGTCGGTCGCGCCGAAGGAGACCGGTTTCAAGCCGCGCCTGATCGAAGGATCGGTCGGTGAGGCCGCCTGACATTTTCGCAGGCTGAAAAATGCTTGTAAATCAATGTGGCTATAGTCCCTGCGGACGTAAATGAAGTCCTGAAGTTTGTGTGATTTCAAGCGCTTGCCCAGTAAGCTGCGCCAGCGTCGCGTGGATCGCTTCATTCCCATGCCGTTTTTGCGGTTCTGCACCCGCTTTTTCGACTTTTCGTTGGTCTGGGCGCGTGTTTGCGTTGTCGCGCGGTGCGCTGTCGCGAGGCAAACAAGGCCGCCGATTGTCGTCGCAGACGTGCGCGCCGCCCCGGTCGCTGATCACCTTCCAAAGAAGCCCCCGGCGGTCGCGATTTCACAGTCCGGCGGTGCGGATCGCACGCGTGAACGAACCGGCGGAAGGGAAGGCCGGCGGGCTCGTTCGAGCTGCCGCCGTGTCGATTCCGCAACAGCGGTTGCGGAGTTGGTTGTAACACCGATCATCGGTTAGGCGGCTTGCGGCGGGCGTGATATTGCCGGCGAAGCGGAGCGTCCGCTCGGCCCGACTCTCCCGCCGGAACGTCCATGCCCCTACCGTCGCTTTCGCCCGAACAACGCATCAAGCCCAGAAATTTCGAGCTTCGGATTTCATTGATCTTCGCGGCGATCTTCGTGCCGCAGGCGATCCACCTGCCGTATTTCCCGCTCTGGCTGGAAGGCAACGGTTTCGGCGCCGAGCAGATCGCAGTGATCCTGTCCGCGCCGATGTTCCTGCGGGTGCTGACGACGCCGTTCATCACCGCCATGGCCGACGAGGCGAGCGACCGGGCGAACGTGCTGATCCTGCTGGCGGCGGCGGCGCTGCTGGTGTCGCTGGGTTTTTTCCTGACGCCCACCTATCTCGTGGTGCTCACCGTCTCGCTGGGGCTGGCCGTTGCCTGGACGCCGCATTCTCCGCTGTCCGATTCGCTGGCGCTGTCGGGCGTGCGGCGTTTCGGCTCGAACTACCCGCGCATGCGGATCTGGGGTTCGATCGCCTTCCTCTCCGGCAATCTCGGCGGCGGCATCATCCTGTCGCTGACCAGCGAAAAATCGGTTCCCGCCATCATCAGCTGCGCGCTGGTGGTCACGCTGCTGGTGTCCCTCTTCGCGCCGCGGCTCGGCCGGCCCCGCAAGGCATCGCCGCTTTCGGCGGTGGAGATCCAGGATGCCGGGCCAAAGCTGCTCAACCGCTATTTCGTGCTGTTCGTCGCCGGTGCCGGCCTGATCAACGGCAGCCACGCCTTCCTCTACAGCTTCGTCTCCATCTACTGGAAGTCGATCGGCATCGGCGACACCACGGTCGGCCTGCTGTGGGCCTGGGCGGTGGTCGCCGAGGTCTTCATGTTCCTGTCCTTCACCCGGGTGTTTTCGAGGCTTCCGGCGACGGTCCTGATGGCGCTGGCCGGCATCGGCGCGATCCTGCGCTGGCTGGCATTTCCGCTGGTCTGGCCTTCCGGCATTGGCGTCATCGGCTTCTTCGCCGTCCAGTCTCTGCACGCCTTCTCGACGGCGCTGATCCTGATCGGCGTACAGAAGCTGATCGTGGAGACCGTGCCCGAGGAACGCACCGGCGCCGCGCAAGGCATCGCCTTCTTCGCCAACGGCTTTTCGATGGCGGCGTTCACGCTGGTTTCAGGCCCGCTCTACGCGGCCTTAGGCGTGCACGGGTTCCTGCCGATGATCGCGGTGGCGGTCGCCGGCATGGGGCTGGTCTGGATGGCGCACGGGTCGCGGCCGCATCCGGGATGACTTGGCTGATGATGCTTTGCAACCTTCGGATGCCTGTGCCTGCTGGTCGGTTCACAGTGACAGGAGATGCCAGGCCATGTCTTGCCAGTGAGGATTGTTTTCCTCGATCATCTTGATTTTCCACTTGCGCGGCCACTTCGTAATCGCTTTCTCCCGCGCGATTGCGTCGATGATCCACTCGAATTCTTCAAACCAGACAAGTCGCACTGCGCCGTAACGAGCGACAAATTTGGAGCCTGTCCCGGGCCTATGCTGCTCTATTCGACCGGCAATATCCGACGTCACGCCCGTATACAGAGTGCCGTTTTTCTGGGACGCCAGAATATAGACATAGCCGCGCCTGCCCATCCGCGAAGTTTATCGGCGAAGCTGGTCGACACAAGCAGCTTCTGGATCGATTTTGTCCGTCGACGCCTCAACGGCGGTGATATCAAAATCGATCCAGACGACATCCTTGCAATTATCCGCCGGCCGTCACCAAGAAAAATTCCGTGTCTTACGCGGACAAATGTCCGGCAATCGTGTCACCCCCACAACTCCGCGCGAGGCGGGGAGACCAGCGATCCGGAATAGGCCAACGCCGGCTCCCGGTCCCTCGCCAGCAGCAGCGGCCCATCGAGGTCGACGAAGTCGGCGCCTTGCGCGAGCAGCACGGCCGGAGCCATGCCGAGGGAGGTGCCGACCATGCAGCCGACCATGATCGAAAAACCCAGTTCGCGGGCCCGGTCGCGAAGCAGCAGCCCGGCGGTCAAACCGCCGGCCTTGTCGAGCTTGATGTTCACTGCATCGTACAGGCCGGCCAGCTTTTCGAGGTCGCCGGCCGTGTGAAGGCTCTCGTCGGCGCACACCGGCACCGGCCGATGGATACGCCCGAGAGCGGCATCCTGGCCGGCGGGCAGCGGCTGCTCGACCAGCGCGATGCCGAGGCGGGCGGCGGCATCGAGATTTTCGGCGAGGTTCGTCTCCGTCCATCCCTCGTTGGCGTCGAGGATGATACGGCTCTTCGGCGCCGCTTGAACGACCGCCGCGATGCGGTCGAGATCGCCGTCGCCGCCGATCTTGACCTTGAGCAGCGGCCGGTTCGCGTTGGCGCCAGCCTGCGCCGCCATCTTCTCCGGCGTATCCAGCGACAGGGTGTAGGCCGTGGTCAGCGGGGCGGGGCGGTGGATGCCAAGCGCCGCCGCGACGCTGACGCCGCTTGTCTTCGCCTCCAGATCCCACAGGGCGCAATCGACCGCGTTGCGCGCAGCGCCTGCCGGCATCAGCCGCGCCAGCGCTTGCCGGTCGATGCCGGCCTCGATCTCGCCGCGTACCGATTCGATCGCGGCGAGCACGCCTTCGATGGTTTCGCCGTAGCGGCGGTACGGCACGCATTCGCCGCGGCCGGCATGTCCGCCGTCGGTGAGGGTGCAGCAGACGACCTCGGCTTCGGTCTTGGAGCCGCGCGAGATGGTGAAGGTGCCGGCGATCGGAAAGCGCTCCACCTCGGCCAAAAGGACACGCGCCATGTTTTTCTGCTCCAGATGTCCGCCACGATGATCCCCTCAAAGTGACAGGCTTCGATTCCGCCGCTAAGAGTCTGGCAATGTTGATCAACCGTTCCAGGGAAACAAGCCACCCGCCCGGCCATCCGGCGGTCGAGCAAGCCGAGGAGGCCGGCCGCCTGGTGCTGCGGCTGTCCGGCCGCTGGACGACGCGCACCATCGCCGAGGTGGATCAGGCGATGAACCGCATCGGCGACGAGATCGGCAGCCGGCAAATCGTGCTCGACCTGAAGAATGTCGAGCGCATGGATACCGCCGGCGCCTGGATCATCGACCGGCTCGTCCAGCGCGCCAAGGCGGGCGGCGTCGACGTTGCGGTCGAAGGCCAGACCCAGTCGATGGACGTGCTGATGGCGGCGATTCGCGACGCGGCGGCCACAAAGCGCCCGGAGAAACCCGCGGAGCAGAATATTGTGCTGCGCGGGCTGGAATCCGTCGGACGCGCCGTCTTTGGCGCGCGCAACGATTTCCTCGCCGCCATGAACATTCTGGGCGCCACCATTCGCGGCGGTCAGATGAAGCTCGGCCGCGGCCATGGCGTCAACCTGGCGGCGATCTTCAGCCAGATCGACAAGATGGGCGTCGGCGCGATCCCGGTGATCATTCTGATGTCGACGATCGTCGGCGCCATCGTTGCGCAGCAGGGCGCGTTCCAACTGCGCTATTTCGGCGCCGACATTTTCGTCGTCGACCTCGTCGGCATCCTGGTGCTGCGCGAGCTTGGCGTGCTGATGACGGCGATCATGATCGCCGGCCGCTCCGGCAGCGCCATAACCGCCGAGATCGGCTCGATGAAGATGCGCGAGGAGGTCGACGCGCTGACCGTCATCGGCCTCAATCCGATCGGCGTGCTGGTGTTTCCGCGCCTTGTCGCGCTGGTGATCGCGCTGCCTTGCCTCACCATCCTCGCCAATTTCGCGGCGATCGGCGGTGCCATCGCCATCACCTGGGCCTATTCCGACATCCCGCCGGCCGCCTTCGTCGACCGGCTGCGCGGCGCCATCGATGTCGGCACCATCTTCGCCGGGCTGATCAAGGCGCCGTTCATGGCGATGATCATCGGCATCATCGCCTCGGTCGAGGGCATGAAGGTCGGCGGCAGCGCCGAATCGCTCGGCCTGCATGTCACCGCTTCCGTGGTGAAGTCCATCTTCGTCGTCGTCATCCTGGACGGCATGTTCGCCATCTTCTTTGCCCAGATCAATTTCTAGATGCACGACGAAGCACCGCCCGGAATGGACGAACACGCGGCGCCGAACGGCACGGCGCCGGCCGGCGGGGCGCGGGAGATCATCCTGTCGGCACGCGACGTGACGGTGGGTTTCAACGACAAGATCGTGCTGGAAAAGCTCGATCTCGACATCAGGCGAGGCGAGATCCTCGGCTTCGTCGGCGCGTCGGGCGCCGGCAAGTCGGTGCTGCTGCGCACGGTGCTCGGCCTCACCAAGAAGCGCTCCGGCGTGATCAAGCTGTTCGGCCTCGACGTCGACAAGGTGAGCGAGGAGGACCGGCTGCGCATCGACATGCGCATGGGGGTGCTGTTCCAGCAGGGGGCGCTGTTCTCGGCGCTCACGGTGCTGGAGAACATCCAGGTGCCGATGCGCGAATATCTCGACCTGCCGCAATCGCTGATGGACGAACTCGCCTATCTGAAGATCGAGCTGGTCGGCCTGCCGCCGGACGCGGCGCCGAAATTCCCGTCGGAACTGTCGGGCGGCATGATCAAGCGCGCCGCCCTTGCCAGGGCGCTGTCGCTCGATCCGGACCTCGTCTTCCTGGACGAGCCGACCTCCGGCCTCGACCCGATCGGCGCCGCGGATTTCGACGAACTCGTCGCCAAGCTGCGCGACACGATGGGACTGACCGTCTACATGGTGACGCACGACCTCGACAGCCTGTTCTCGGTTTGCGACCGTGTCGCGGTGCTCGGCAAGAAGAAAGTCCTCGTCGAAGGCACGATCGCGGATATGCTGGCCAGCGAGGAGCCGTGGGTGAAATCCTATTTTCGCGGCAAACGTGCACGGCAACTTGATCTTGCCGCACGAAAATAGAATTACGGACATCGATGGAAACCAGAGCAAATTACATTGTCGTCGGCGTCTTCACCCTGGTGGCGATCCTCGCCGCCTTCGCCTTCATCTATTGGACGGCGGCGATTGGCGACCGGGGCGAGACGGCGCAATTGCGCATCCGCATTCCGGGGTCCGCATCGGGCCTGACGCGGGGCAGCGCGGTGCTTTTCAACGGCGTCAAGGTCGGCGACGTCACCCGCGTCTACATCGACACCAGCAATCCGACGGTTGCGATTGCCGACACCGAGGTGGGCCGCCTGACGCCGATCACCCGGTCGACCACCGCCGTCATCGGCATTGCCGGGTTGACCGGACAGGCCAACATCGAGATCAAGGGCTCGGACGCGGACGAGCAGAACCTGCTCGACGAGGCGGAGGCCAACGGCACCATCGCGGAGATCAACGCCGATCCCTCGGCGGTGACCAACCTTCTGGAAAAGGCGCAGGACATCTTCAAGCGCGCCGACAATGTGCTCGGCGAACTGGAAGGCTTTACCAAGGAAGCAAGGGGACCGCTGACCCAGACGGTGCAGAATGTCGAGAAATTCTCTGGCGCGCTGGCGCGCAATTCGGACGGGGTCGACAAGTTCCTGGACAGCGTCTCGAAGCTCTCCGGCGAACTGGCCGGCGTTTCGGGAAAACTGGACGGAACGCTGAAGGCGGCCGAGGACATCTTGAAGGCGGTCGACCCGAAGAAGGTGCAGACGGTGGTCGAGAACGTCGACAAGTTCACCGCCGATCTCGCCAAGACCAGCGCCCAGTTCGACGACACGGTGCGCGAGGTGCGCCAGACTGTGGCGACGATCAACGATTTCGCCAAGGGGGCGCAGGTGACGCTCGGCAAGGTGGACGGCGTGCTGGACGGCGTCGATCCGGCCAAGGTGCGCAGCGCGCTTTCCAATATCGAGCAGGCGAGCCGCTCGGCCAACAGCGCGGCCGCCGACATCGCCAAGGTTACGGAAAAATTCTCCAACAAATCCGAGCAGATCGACCAGATGATCAGCGATGCGTCGGAACTGATGCGCCGGCTGAACCAGGCCTCGGTGCGGGTCGACGGCGTGCTCGCCAAGGTCGATGCGCTGCTGGGGTCGGACAATGCGTCCAGCCTGATCACCAACGCCAACGACACGCTGAAGGGCTTCAAGCAGGTGGCCGACACGCTGAATTCGAAGCTCGGCGTGATCACCGACGGGCTGGCGCGGTTCTCGGGGCAGGGGCTGCGCGACGCCGAGGCGCTGATCCAGGACGGGCGGCGCTCGATCAACCGCATCGAGCGGGCGGTCACCGACCTCGAGCGCAACCCGCAGCGCATCATTACCGGTGGAGATGGCACGGTTCGCCAGTATGACGGGCGTGCGCGGCGTTGACTCCTGTGCGGCGGCACCGCAAGAAAGTTGAGGGCGCCTGGGGATCGCCCGAGGTTTCATCGAGCATTCAAGCGAGCGGGTTGCGTTTTCCGTGAAGCATCTCAGCCTGTCATCAGCGTGTCTGCTGCTCGCCCTGTCGCTCGGCGGCTGCGCCCTGCTTGGCGGCGGAACGCCGGCGCTCGACACCTATGACCTCTCCGCACCCGATGCGCCGGCGGCGCGCGGCCGCCATGGCGGGCAGATCCTGATCGCCGAGCCGGGGGCGCTGAAGGCGCTGGACGGTCAGAACATCGTCATCAAGACCGGCCCCGGCGCCATCCAGTTCCTCAAGGGCGCGCAATGGGCCGACCGCCTGCCGCTGGTCGTGCAGGCGAAACTCGCACAATCGTTCCAGACGGCCGGCGGCTTCGGCGGCGTCGGCACACCGGGCGAGGGGCTCGCCATCGATTACCAGGTCGTCACCGAGATCCGCGCCTTCGAGGTGCGGGTCGGCGGCGGCACGCATGCCGAGGTCGAATTCTACGTCCGCCTGCTCAACGACCGCAACGGCACGGTGCGCGCCTCGAAAGTGTTCCGCGCCTCCTCGCCCATATCCGGCGAAGGCAACGACGCCTATGTGCGCGGCCTCGACCGGGCCTTCGGGCAGGTCGGCGCCGATGTCGTCGAATGGGTCGAAGCCCAGGTCTGAGGCCGACGGTTCCAGGCTCGACTTGCTGTCCCACCGCAAGCGTCCGCTATCGTATTCGGGCCGCCTCACAGGATGGGTGCATCCCTTAACTGGAAGCGGGAGCCTTCGCGGCGAGCTTTCTCAATACGCGGAAGCAGACGATCACCGACGCGATGCCAAACACCACGGCGCCGAGGCCCCAGCCCGCCACCACGCCATGCGCGCCATAATACCACGCGCCGACCCAGACGAAGGGGATGACCCCCAGCGTCGAGCGGCCCCAGTTGAAGACGGTGGAATAGGTCGGGTAGCCGAGATTGTTGAAGGCCGCGCTCGCCACGAACAGCGCGCCGTTGAACAGGAAGCTGCCGGCGGCGATGTGGCAGAAGAAGACGATCAGTTCGCGCGACAAGCCCCTGGCCTGGAACAGCCCGGCGATCGGTTCGGCGAAAATGGCCAGCAGCGCCCACATCACGGCGACGTAGACGATGGTGACGAGAAGGCTGTCGCGCATGGTCGTGAAGAGCCGGTCGTATTTTCGCGCGCCGAAGTTCTGGCCGAGGATCGGCCCGACCGCACCCGATAGGGCGAAGACGACGCCAAACGCGACCGGCAGGATGCGGCCGATGATCGCCCAGCCTGCGACCGCCTGGTCGCCGAAGGCCGCCATCTCGACGGTGACGAAGGTGTTGCCGACCGGCGTGGCGATCTGGGTGAGCACGGCGGGCAGGCCGATCGCGAAGAACGGCCGCGAGGCCTCCCTGAGCCGCGCCCAGTCCGGCAGGCGCACCAGGCGGTGGACATGGTGCGCGCCGTGGATGCCGATCGCCAGCATGACGAAGCGCACCAGCACCGTCGAGATCGCCGCGCCGTCGAGGCCGAGGTCGAAACCGAAGATGAAGATCGGGTCGAGCACCGCTGCCGCAAGGCCGCTGCCCAGCGTGACATACATGGCGCGGCGCGCGTCGCCGCAGCCGCGCAGGATGCCGGTGGTGCACATGCCGAGCGCGAGGATCGGCGTCGACGGGAAGACGATTTGCAGGAAGCGCGTCGAGAGGTCCAGCGTCTCGCCGCGTGCGCCCATGAGCGCCACCAAATTGCCGAGGAAGGGCCAAACGGCGATCATCAGCAGCGTCGTCGTGGCCGCCATGAAGACCAGCGAGGCACCGCCCATGCGCGCCGCTTCCTCCCGGCTGCCGCGGCCGAGACAGCGCGACACGACGGCGCTGCAGGCGATGGTGAAACCGATGGCGACGGAGATGGTGAAGAACAGCAGCGTCGACGCGAAGCCGATCGCCGCCGCCAGTTCCTCCACCCCGAGCAGGGAGATGTAGAAGAGGTTGAGCGCATCGACAACGAAGATGGAGACAAGGCCGACGGAGCCAGTCGCGGTCATGACAATGACGTGACGCAGCGTCGAGCCGGTCGTGAATTTCGCGACAGGCGCCGGCTTGGATTGGACGGTCATGGCATCACGCCGATTGTCGTGACGGTTCGCTCAGTGCGCGAACACCTGCTCGAGCGAGGCAAAACCCTTGAATTCGAGCGCGTTGCCCGAGGGGTCGCGGATGAACAGCGTCGCCTGCTCGCCGGGTTCGCCGGCGAAGCGGATCATCGGCCGTTCCAGCCAGTCGATGCCGGGCTCGGCCTGCAGGCGTTCGGCGAGCTTCTTCCAGTCGTCCATCAGCAGCACCGCGCCGAAATGCGGGATGGGAACGAGCTTTCCGTCGACCTTGCCGTCGGCATCGGCGGCGGTGAGCGTCGGCCGCAGATGCGCCGACATCTGATGGCCGAACAGATCGAAATCCACCCACGTCTCGGAGGAGCGGCCGATCGCGCAGCCGAGGACTTCGCCATAGAAGGCGCGGGTCTCGTCGAGGTCGCGGACGGGAAAGGCGAGATGGAAAGGGGTCATGATGTCATTCTCGAATGCTTCGGGAACCGCCAAAGGGGCGGCGTGCTGCCGCAAGCCATTGCACAAGCCGGGCCGGAACAATAGATGGTGCAGCGTATAACAGAGAAAGCCTGATCGCCGCATGGACGCTACCCCTGAAGCCGCCAGCCTGGTCGACCGCGTCTCGGCCCTGGTCGATGCCGCCAAGGCGGCCGGCGCGGATGCGGCTGACGCAGTGGCGGTGCGCGGCCGCTCGACCAGCGTCTCGGTGCGCCTCGGCAAGGTCGAATCGACCGAGTCCTCGGAAGGCGACGACGTGTCGCTGCGCGTCTTCGTCGGCCAGCGCGTGGCCAGCGTGTCGGCGACAGCCGCTTCCGATCCAAAGGTGCTTGCCGAACGCGCGGTGGCGATGGCCAGGGTTTCGCCGGAAGACCCGTACCAGGGGCTGGCGGACCCTGCGCTGCTGGCGAAGACGGTGCGCGATCTCGACCTTTACGACCCCACGGTCATCTCCGCCGACAAGCTGAGGGAACACGCGCTGGCCGCCGAGGAAGCTGCGCTGGCTGTGCCGGGAGTTGCCAATTCCGCCGGCAGCGGCGCGAGCGCCGGACTGGGTGGCATGGTGCTGGCGACCTCGCACGGATTCCTCGGCCAGTATGTCGGCTCGCGCTTCTCGCGCTCGGCAAGCGTGATTGCCGGCGAGGGCACCGGCATGGAGCGCGACTACGACTATTCCTCGCGCTTGCATTTCGCCGATCTCGATTCGCCCGAAGCGATCGGCAGGAGCGCCGGCGAACGGGCGGTGCGCCGCCTCAATCCGCGCAAGGCGCAGACTGGCGAGGTGACGGTGATTTTCGATCCGCGCGTGGCGCGCGGCATTGCCGGCCATCTGGCCGGCGCGATCAACGGCGCCTCGGTGGCGCGCAAGACCAGCTTCCTGCGCGACATGATGGGCAAGCAGGTGGCGTCGGCGGCGATCACCGTCATTGACGAGCCGGCACGCCGACGCGGCCAGGCCTCGCGGCCCTTCGACGGCGAAGGCGTCGGCGGGCAGACGCTGACGATGGTCGACAAGGGTGTGCTGAACCACTGGTTCCTGTCGACTTCCGCCGCCCGCGAACTGGGGCTGACCACCAACGGGCGCGGCTCGCGCAGCGGCTCTTCCGTGTCGCCAAGCTCGACCAATTTGTCGATCGAGCCCGGCGACCAATCGCCGGAGGCGCTGATTGGCGGCCTGAAGTCGGGTTTCTACGTGACCGAGGTTTTCGGCCAGGGCGTCAACATGATTACCGGCGAATACAGCCGCGGGGCTTCCGGCTTCTGGATCGAGAATGGCGAACTGACCTATCCGGTCTCGGAGGTGACGATCGCCTCGAACCTCAAGGACATGTTCCTGCGCCTGGTTCCGGCCGACGATGTCGACCGCAACTACGGCACGGCCGCGCCGACGCTGCTCATCGAAGGCATGACCCTTGCCGGAAGCTGAAATCCGCGAAGCAGATACCGGCCTGCGGGCCGACCTGGACCTTTTGCGCGATGCCGCGGCCGAGGGCGGGCGAATCGCCATGCGTTACTTCCGCAAGGATCCGGAAGTCTGGATGAAGGCCGGCAGTTCGCCGGTCAGCGAGGCCGACTATGCGGTCGACCGCTATCTGCGCGAGACCTTGCTGGCGGCGCGGCCGGACTATGGCTGGCTGTCGGAGGAGACCGCCGATTCGGCGGCGCGGCTGGATGCGCGCAGAACCTTCGTGGTCGATCCGATCGACGGCACGCGCGCCTTCCTCGAAGGCCAGGATATCTGGTGCGTCAGCGTCGCCGTCGTGGACAATGGCGTGTCGGTTGCCGGCGTTCTCGACTGCCCGGCGCGTGGCCAGGTCTATTGGGCGCTGCAGGGGCAGGGGGCCTGGCGCAACGGTGTGAGGCTGCGCGTGCGCCGGCCCGGTGAACGGCCGGAGATCGGCGGACCGAAGACGCTGATCGACGCGATGCCGCAGCGCTGGCGCGACGTGCTTGAGCGGCGGAGCTACATACCCTCGCTCGCCTATCGCATCGCCATGATCGCCGACGGCAGCCTGGACGCCACCTTCGTTAAGCCCAACGCCCATGACTGGGATCTTGCCGCCGCCGACCTGATCCTGCGCGAGGCGGGCGGCACGCTGCTGAACGACAGGCGCGAGCAGCCGCCTTATGCGGGCAGGATCGTCAGCCACGGCGCGCTTGCCGCCGGTAGCGGCGCGTTGCTGGGCGTCATGGCGGACGTGATCGCGTCGCAGGCCGGTCCGGCTTCCGGTGCGTAGCCCGGCGGACATATTCGTATCAGTTTAAAATTCCGACGAATTCCTCTAGACAATGCGCACCCTCGCTCACGACTCAGGAACATCGCATGGCTGAAGAAGGCGGCAAGAAGCAGCTGTTGCACCTCGTCTTCGGGGGCGAGCTGAAATCGCTCAAATCCACCGATTTCCGCGATCTCGACAAGCTCGACATCGTCGGCATTTTTCCCGACTACGCCTCGGCCCTTGCCGCCTGGAAAAGCAAGGCGCAGGCCAGCGTCGACAATGCGCATATGCGTTACTACGTCGTCCACCTGCATCGCCTGCTCGATCCGCAAGACGGCGCCAAGGGTGGCCAAGACTGATGAGCGACGCACGGCTCGCGCCGCTGGCGGCTAACACGGTGAAGAAAAAGCGGCGCCGCGCCGGGGGCATGAAAGGCTTCTGGCAAAGGATTCGCAAGCCGCTGGCGCAGTCCGATCTCGCCAAGTCCATGCTTGCGACGCTTCTGGCCGGCGGGTTGCGTTTCGTCCGCGCGACCAACCGTTATGCGCAGGGATCGAGTGATGCCGCGCAATCCTATGAGAAGGTGACCCCAGCCATACTGGCGATCTGGCATGGGCAGCATCTCCTGGCGCCGGTGCTTTATCCCCGCGGCAAGCCGCTGGCGGCTATGGTGTCGCGCAGCGCCGACGCAGAGCTCAACGCGCTCGTGGTGGAGAAATTCGGGTTCGAGGCGGTGCGCGGTTCGGGCGGGCGTGGCGGCAAGAGCAAGGGCGACAAGGGTGGCGCCCAGGCGCTCATTGCCCTGAAAAAGACGCTGGATGCCGGTAGCAACGTCTGCATGATCGCCGATATTCCGCATGGGACGCCGCGCCAGGCCGGCATGGGCATCGTGACGCTGGCGCGGCTTTCCGGCCGCCCCGTCGTGCCGATCGCCATGACCACCAGCCGCCGCAAGGTGCTGGAGAAGACCTGGGACAAGACCACCATCAACCTGCCTTTCGGCCGCTGTGCGATGATCGTCGGCGAGCCGATCATGGTGCCCGCCGACGCCGACGACGCCGAGCTTGAGCGCAAGCGGCAGGAGATCACGGACGGGCTGAACGAAGCGACGGAACGGGTCTACCGCATCGTCGATCGCCGCGCATGAGCGAACGCTGGGCGCGAACCACGCTGCGGGCCTACCGCCTCGCCGGCGCGGCTGTCTATCCGCTGATCGGCACCTATGTCGCCTGGCGCACCAGCCGCGGCAAGGAGGATCGCGCCCGCCGGCGCGAGCGCTACGGCCATGCCAGCAAGCCGCGCCCGCCAGGCCCGATCATCTGGGTGCATGCCGCGAGTGTCGGCGAAACCAATGCCGTCGCTCCGCTGGTTCAGCGCATCCTGGGATACGGCGTCAACGTCGTGCTGACCACCGGCACGGTGACGTCGGCACAGGTCGCCGAAGAGGTGTTCGGCGCGACCGTCATCCACCAATATGTGCCGCTCGACCTGAAGCCGGCGGTGGACCGCTTCCTCGACTATTGGGAGCCGGACCTGGCGATCATCGCCGAGTCCGAGATCTGGCCGATGACCATCCTCGAACTCGGTGAACGGCGGGTTCCGCAGGTGCTGGTCAATGGAAGGCTCTCCGACCGGTCGTTCAAGTCGTGGAAGAAGCGGCCGTTCCTGGCCGAGGCGCTGTTCGAGAACCTGGCGCATGTCGTCGCCCAGTCCGATCTCGACGGCGAGCGCTTCCAGGCGCTGGGCGCCCGGCCCGTCACCGTGTCGGGCAACCTCAAGGTCGACGTGATACCGCCCACCGCCGACGAGGCGGTGCTGACGGCCCTGAAAACCCAGATCGGCAAGCGGCCGACCTGGGCAGCCGTCTCGACACATGAAGGCGAGGAGAAATTCGCCTGCGAGGTGCATCTGGCGCTGCGCGCCCGTCATCCGGGGCTGCTGACGATCGTCGTGCCGCGCCATCCCGATCGGGCGCAGGCCCTGCTGGCGGAGTTTTCGGCGCTGGGGCTGAAGACGGTGCGGCGCACCCGCGGCGACAAGATCGCACCCGACACCGACATATTGCTCGGCGACACGATCGGCGAGATGGGGCTCTATCTCAGGCTCACCGAGATCGCCTTCGTCGGCCGCTCGCTGACCTCGGAGGGCGGGCAGAACCCGATCGAGCCGGCGATGCTGGAAACGGCGGTATTGGCCGGCCGCAACGTCCAGAACTTTCGCGATGCCTATCAGCGGCTGATCGACAGCGGCGGGGCGCGGCTGGTGCGCGACAAGGACATGCTGGCCGGCGCGGTCAACTACCTGCTGACCAACGACGATGCACGCCGCGAGATGATCACGGCCGGCGCGACCACGGTGGACGACATGCGCGGCGCGCTCGACAAGACGCTGAAGGCGCTCGACCCGTTCATCCATCCGCTGGTGGTCAAGTCGCGGCTGGAAAAGCCGAACGGGGCCTGAATGCCCCTCGGCGCTCCCGCGTTCTGGTGGCGTCGTCCGGGCTGGCGCGCCATGGCGCTGTCGCCCGTGTCGGCGATCTATGGCGCCGCCGCCCGCAACCGGTTGCTCAACGCACCGCGCGAGCCGATCGACCTGCCGGTGCTCTGCGTCGGCAATTTCACGGTCGGCGGCTCGGGCAAGACGCCGGTGGCGATCGCGCTGGCGGCCAGGGCGAAGGAGATGGGGCTGAAGCCCGGCTTCCTGTCGCGCGGCCATGGCGGCAGTTCATCCGCGCCGCGTATCGTTGATTCGGCTGCCGACAGTGCCCGCGATGTCGGCGACGAGCCGCTGCTGCTTGCCGCGCACGCGCCGGTCGCCGTCTCGCCGGACCGGGCGGCGGCGGCGCGCCTGCTGGGTGAGCGCGGCTGCGACTTCATCGTCATGGACGACGGCTTCCAGAGCGCCCGCATCCGGATCGACTATGCGCTGCTCGTCGTCGATGCGCGCCACGGCATCGGCAATGGCAAGGTGCTTCCCGCCGGCCCGTTGCGGGCGGAAGTCGAGGACCAGTTGCGCCATGCCGACGGCGTCTTGCGCATGGGCGAGGGCGCCGGCGCCGGTCCCGTGCTGGACGTGGCATCCAGAGCGGGCAAGCCGGTTTTCAGCGCGATCTCGCGGCCGCGCGATCCGGCGCGGTTTGCCGGGCGCAGGGTGCTGGCCTTCGCCGGCATCGGCCACCCCGACAAATTCTTCGAGACGCTGCGTCAGGCCGGCGCGCAAGTGGTCTTGGAGTGGCCATTCGCCGACCATCATGTCTATGCCGAAGCCGAATTGCGGGAACTCGCCGCTGCGGCGCGGGCGCGGAATCTCGGACTGGTGACCACCGCCAAGGACGCCGCCCGCCTCGGGGCCACCGGATTTTCAGCGGACGTTTCCGGCATGATCGAGGTTTTGGAGATCGACGCCGTGTTCGAAGCGGAGGGAGCGGCGGAGCGGATTGTCAGGGATACGCTGGCTGCTTGGCGGAAGCGTCGCGCCTTTACCTGACTCCGCGCCGGCGCAGCGACGGATCGGCCTCGATTTCGCGCCGGAGCGACGTCGCGGCATCGATATAGGGCTCCTGCCGCGCGACGCTCCAGTATTTCAGTTCGTCCAGCGCGATGCGCTCGCCGGTGACGGCGCAGCGCACGAAAGACCCAGGGCTGGTGACCTGGAAATCTCCATCGAGGTAGCGGATCCCGGCTTCTCGCGCGCCCGGACCCTCGAAGCGGTTCATCATCTGTTGCTCTGACCGGAGGGCTTGACCCGCATCCGCCACAAAACGCACGGGAAATCAAGCGCGCGACGCCCCCGACTTTGGATTGGGCGGTTCACCGCCGCCCGAACAGCCTTTCGATGTCGGTGAGTTTGAGCTCGATATAGGTTGGGCGGCCGTGGTTGCAGGTGCCGGAGCCGGGTGTGGATTCCATCTGGCGCAGCAGGGCGTTCATCTCGTCCGGCAGCAGGCGGCGGCCGGAGCGAACGGAGCCGTGGCAGGCCATGGTGGCGGCGATGGCGTCGAGCCGCTGCTTCAGCGTGTCGACCGTGTCGTTGTCGGCCAACTCGTCGGCGAGGTCGCGCACCAACTGCTCGATGTTGGTTTCGCCGAGCATCGCCGGCGTCTCGCGCACCGCCACCGCGCCCGGGCCGAAGCGCTCGATGCCGAGCCCGAAGCGGCGCAGCGTGTCGGCATGCAGGCAAAGCCGCTCGGCGTCGTCCTCCGGCAGGTCGACGATCGTCGGCAGCAGCAGCAGTTGCGCCGGCATGGGCCGGCTGTTGAGCGCGTTCTTCAGCGCCTCGTAGACCAGCCGCTCATGCGCGGCGTGCTGGTCGACGATGACCAGCGAATCGCCGGTCTGGGCGACAATGTAGTTCTCATGCACCTGCGCCCGCGCCGCGCCGAGCCTCAGGCCGCTCGCGTCCTGAGCGATGTCTTCCGCGGTCGCGCGCATGTCGGCGCTGTCGAGTGGGCCGGTGTCGAAGGCCGCCTGGCTTTCTTCGCCGAAGCCGGCGTCCAGCGGCCGGTGGAAGGAGTGCGCGGCGTCGAAGGGGCCGCTCGCGGCGCTGCGGAAATTCGGGTTGTAGCTGCGATGTCCGCCGGCCGGGCCGGGATGACCGTAGCTGGTCGGCCCGGATCGGAAGGCGCCCATCATCGCCGACGCGCCGGTCGAGGCGGGCCGGATGCCGGCGCCGGCCAGCGCCTCGCGGATCGCGCCGACGATCAGCCCGCGCACCAGGCCGGGGTCGCGGAAACGCACGTCGGCCTTGGCCGGATGCACGTTGACGTCGACAAGCGCCGGGTCGAGCGTGACGAACAGGGCCGCCACCGCATGCCGGTCGCGCGCCAGCGTGTCGGCGAAGGCGCCGCGGATGGCGCTGGCGATCAACCGGTCGCGCACCGGGCGGCCGTTGACATAGACATATTGCTGCAGCGCGTTGGCGCGTGAGAAGGAGGGTATGGAGACGTGCCCGTCCAGCCGCACGCCCTCGCGCACCGCGTCGATGGCGATCGAATTGTCCGGGAATTCCGCGCCCATGACCTGGGCGATGCGTTTCAGCCGGTCGTCGGTGGCCGCGAAATCGAGAGTCGAGCGGTCGGAGCCCGAGAGCGTGAAGCGCACCGCGGGGAAGGCGATGGCGATGCGCCTGACGACATCGGAAATGGCGCTGGATTCGGCGCGTTCGCCCTTCATGAATTTGAGCCGCGCCGGCGTGGCGAAGAACAGGTCGCGCACCTCGACCGCGGTGCCGCGGTTTGCGCCGGCGGGCCGTACGGCCGAAACGCGCCCGCCCTCGATCGAAATCTCGGCGGCCTCGCCGGTTGCGGTGCGCGAGCGGATCGAAAGCCGCGACACCGCGCCGATCGACGGCAGCGCCTCTCCCCGGAACCCCAGCGTGCGGATGTCGTCTATGCCGTTGGCGAGTTTTGACGTGCAGTGACGCGACACCGCGAGCTCAAGCTCGTCCGCAGGAATGCCCGAGCCGTCGTCGCCGACCCGGATCAGCGACAGCCCACCGCCGGCTGTGGCGATCTCGACGCGGGTGGCACCGGCGTCGACGGCGTTCTCCACCAGTTCCTTGACGACGCTCGCCGGCCGCTCGATCACCTCGCCGGCGGCGATCTGGTTGATCATGGTTTCGGTGAGGTGGCGGATCGTCATCTTCGCATCATACCGGGATTCGGCGGGTCGCGAACAGGGCATGCGCACCGGCCTTGCCGGTTTTGCATGATTTGATCATGGGTGCGGCGTCGCCGGCGCGGCCAAAGTCCCTGCCGATGGCGACGCCGAATTTCGTTGGGGGATTGGCAACACATCCGCTTTTGCCGGGCGGACGGGGTATGCCTGGTCGGCATTTCGGCGCTACGGTGCGGTTCAACGGAGCGCTGCGATGCATGTGACCAGAGTTGGACTGTCCTCCTGCGTGCTTCTCGTCGTCGGCCTGTCCGCAGCGGACGCCGCCGACCGGCGCGCGGCGCTGTTCGAGGATCCGCTGTTTCGCAGTTGCATCAACTGGATGCTGGACGGCAGCGGCGGCGCTATGATCGAAAACCGTTGCATCGCCGATTTCGCCATTCCGCCGCCGTCGATCTTTTCCTGCGCGCGCAAGGTGATGACCGGCTTTCAGTCGGCGGCCGACCAGGAAGGCTGCGCGCTGATTTTCGAGGAGCAGGCGAAAAGGGTGCGTTCGGGATATGTGAAGTGATGTTGGGGGCGCGAACGGTTGAAGCAAACAGCGGACGGCATGGCATCTCGTCGTTGGGATGTCGCCTTCCTACCTCTCCGCGCAATAGGCCGTCAGACTGGTCACCAGATGGTCGAAGGTCGCGCGGATGCGTGGCACGCGGGCAAGGTCTTCGTGCATGACCAGCCAGGTGTCGAGCGCGTGGTCGAAGTCGGCTTCCAGCAGCCTGACAAGGACCGGCTGGCGGCGCGCCAGCGCCACCTGGCAGATGCCGATGCCGACGCCGGCGCGGATCGCCGCAAGCTGGCCGAGATGGCTGTCGGTGCGGAAGGACAGCAGCTTCGGCGCCGGCATGGAGAAGGCGGCGGTGATCGCACGCAACTCGTCGGCGGTGCGGTCCGGGCCGATGATCGTGAAGTTGCGGAGGTCAGCGCCGGATGCCGGGGTGCCATGCGCGGCGACATAGGCTAGCGTGGCGAACAGGCCGAGTTTCACCCTGCCGACATGTTTCATCACCAGCGCAGCCTGTGCCGGGCGCACCATGCGCACCGCGATGTCGGCTTCCTGCCGGAGCAGGTCCTGCGTGTGGTTGCTGAGGTGGATCTCGAAGCGCAGCCCGGGATGTCTTTCGCGCAGCGCCGCCAGCATGGCCGGCAGCACTTCCGCGCCGACGACCTCGCTGGCGGTGATGCGCACCGTGCCGGCGATATCGGCGGGACCCGCCGTGGAGGCACGCTGGAAAGCCGCGGCCGCCGCCGCCATCGCCTCGGCATGCGGCCCGAGTTCGCGCGCCGCGTCGGTCGGTGCGAGGCCGGACGGCGAGCGGGTGAACAGGGCGGTGCCGAGCGATCGCTCCAGTGCTTCCAGCCGCCGCCGCACCGTCGGCTGCGCCACGCCGAGCGCGCGAGACGCCGCCGACAGGCTGCCGCCGCGCAGGACGGCCAGGAAAGCGCGCTGGTTCTCCCAGTCGGAGAGATCGAGGCTCATCTGTTTTATACTAGCTGATAGGACAGGTTTGACAATTCCATTCGAACAGAACGAGGACCATCTTCGTCCCCAACAAGGAGACGACGATGACTGGCATGGAAAGAACCGTTCTGGTGCTCGGCGCCAATGGCGGCGTCGGCGGCGAGATCGTGGCGGCGCTGCTGCGGCGCGGCTGGACGGTGAGGGCGCTGGTGCGCGATCCGGTAGCCGCGGCGAAGCGCTGGCCGGCGGAAGGGGCGATGCCCAGCTGGATCAAGGGCGACGCGATGGAGGGCGCGAGCGTGATGGCGGCGGCTGAAGGCGTGTCGCTGATCGTGCATGCGGTGAACCCGCCGGGCTACCGCGACTGGGACAGGCTGGTGCTGCCGATGCTCGACAACACGATCGCAGCGGCGAAGGCGGTCGGCGCCCGCATCGTGCTGCCCGGCACGGTGTATAATTTCGGGCCGGAGGCATTCCGCAATCCGACGGAGGACGCACCGCAGAACCCGAAGACCCGCAAGGGTGCGATCCGCGTCGAGATGGAGAAACGGCTGCGCGAGGCTTCGACGGCCGGCGCGCCTTGCCTGATCGTCCGCTGCGGCGACTTCTTCGGGCCGCGCGCCGCCAACAACTGGTTCTCGCAAGGACTGGTCAAGCCCGGCCGACGAGTGGCGGCGATCAGCTATCCCGGCGCAAAGGGCGTCGGCCACCAATGGGCCTACCTGCCGGATGTCGGCGAGACGGTGGCGCGGCTGGCCGAGAGCCGGGCTGAACTGGCGCCGTTCGAGGTGTTCCACATGGAAGGCCACTGGGACCCGGACGGGACACGCATGATCGCCGCGATCCGCGCTGCCGCTGGCGACGCGGACATTCCTGTCCGGCGGTTTCCGTGGTGGCTGCTGACGCTGGCCTCACCCTTCGTCAGGCTGTTCCGCGAAATGTCCGAGATGCGCTATCTCTGGAAGGTGCCGTTGCACATGACCAATCGCAAGCTCGTGGCGGCGCTCGGGGAAGAGCCGCACACGGACTGGGAGGACGCCGTGCGGGCGACGCTGAAGGGCATCGGCAGCCTGCCGGCTTAGGGCCATGATGATTTGCGCCCACCGGAAGTCGGATTTTGACCGTTGCGGGACCGCGGCTACCTTGTAGACTCGCCTCCCCGGAGGATGTCATGAGCCAGGTCGCAGAAACCACCGCCGAAACTGCGAAGCGCCCGGCGCGCGGCGGGCGCAATGCGCGGCGCGAGCAGCGCTCGCATGGATCGGAGGGGCTGGGCCGGCCCTACATTGTCCGCAACATCCCGACCTACGACATATTGTCCGAGGAAAATCTCGTCCGCATTGAAGAGGCGGCCGATCGCATCCTGGCGGAGATCGGCATCGAGTTCCGCGACGATCCGGTCGCGCTCGACCATTGGAAGCGGGCAGGGGCGAACATTGACGGCGTGTTGGTGAAATTCGAGCCGGGCATGCTGCGGGAACTGCTGAAGACCGCGCCGTCGAGCTTTACGCAACATGCCCGCAACCCGGCCAATTCGGTAGAAATCGGCGGAAAAAGCGTCGTGTTCTCGCCCGCCTATGGCTCGCCCTTCGTCATGGATATCGACAAGGGCCGCCGCTACGGCACGATCGAGGATTTCCGCAATTTCGTGAAGCTGGCGCAGTCTTCGCCCTGGCTGCACCATTCCGGCGGCACGATCTGCGAGCCGGTCGACGTGCCGGTCAACAAGCGCCATCTCGACATGGTCTACAGCCACATCAAATATTCCGATCGCGGCTTCATGGGCTCGGTGACGGCGGAAAGCCGCGCGGAAGATTCGATCGACATGGCGCGCATCGTCTTCGGCGACGATTTTGCCGACCGCAACTGCGTGATCCTCGGCAATGTCAACGTCAATTCGCCGCTGGTCTGGGACGCGACGATGACGACGGCGCTGCGCGCCTATGCCCGCGCCAACCAGGCGGCGGTGATCGTGCCGTTCATCCTCGGCGGCGCCATGGGCCCGGTGACCAATGCCGGGGCGATTGCCCAGTCACTGGCCGAGACCATGGCCGGCTGCGCGCTGACGCAGCTCGAGCGGCCCGGCGCGCCGGTGATCTTCGGCAATTTTTTGTCGTCCATGTCGCTGCGTTCCGGATCACCAACTTTCGGCACGCCGGAGCCGGCGATCGGTTCGATGGTGATCGGGCAACTGGCGCGGCGGCTGAATTTGCCGCTGCGCTGCTCGGGCAACTTCACCACGTCGAAGCTGCCGGACGCGCATGCGATGAACGAGGCGACGATGTCGATGCTGGCGGCCGTGCATTGCGGCGCCAACTTCATCCTGCATTCGGCGGGTTTCCTCGACGGGCTGCTGTCCATGTCCTACGAGAAATTCATCATGGACGCCGATTTCTGCGGCGCGTTGCACACCTATCTCGACGGGGTGAAGATCGACGACAACCAGTTGGCGCTCGACGCCTTTCGCGAGGTCGGGCCGGGCAGCCATTTCTTCGGCTGCGCCCATACGATGCAGAACTACGAGACAGCGTTCTGGGATTCCGAGATCGCCGACAACGAGCCTTATGAGAAGTGGGAGGCGGCGGGTTCGGAGGACGCCGCCTTGCGCGCCAACCGGCGGTGGAAGAAGGCGCTTGCCGAATACCAGGCGCCGCCGCTCGACCCCGGCATCGACGAGGCGCTGCAGGATTTCATCGCCCGGAAAAAAGCCGCGGTTGCAGATGCTTGGTACTGATCGCCATCATTCGAGAGGACACTCATGATCAGGATTGCATTCGCGGCTTTCGCTTTCTCCCTTGCCGCCGCGCCCGCACTCGCCGGCCCCGCCGCGGACGCCGTGAGATTCTTCTACGAACCCGTCGGTTCGCCCAGCGAGCCGGAATTCCGGGACCGCTTCGTCGATCCGGCCCTGACAAAATTCCAGGAGAACGATACGCTTTCCTCCAATGGCGACGAGATCGGCTGCATCGATTTCGCGCTGCCGGTCGACGCCCAGGATCTCGACGACGCCGAGGTGGCGCGCACGCTGAAGCTGGACGAGAAGGTTTCCGGGGACGACGCCACGGTGACGGCGAGCTTCAACCTTTTCCCCGGCGAGCCCGAGAGCCGTCGCGAGATCGTCTGGACGCTGAAGAAGGTCGGCGATGCGTGGAAGATAGCCGACATCGCCGCGCCGAAGAGCGACTGGAAGGTCAGCGAGTTCGACTGCACGACGCCTCAATAGGATCGGGTGAGGGATGTTGGCGTCGCGGATCGTGAGCGGTTTTATGCTGGCCTCGTGCTGTGCCGCGCCTGTCGCTGCGCAGGCCGGCACGCCGACCGAGGCGGTCATGGCGTTCTACGATCATGTCGGGCTGGAACTCGACCCGGCGGAGCGGGACCGGTTCGTCGATCCGGCCAAGACCGTCTTCGACGGGAACGAACGGCTGAAGAAGACAGGCGAGGGCGATTGCCTCGACCCGCATATGCCGCTGGACAATGTCGAGACGGGTGGCGGTGAAATCCGCAAGACGTTGAAGTCGCTGGAAACCGTGAAGGGCGACGAGGCCAAGGTCACGGTCGCCTTCGTGGCGGCGGGTGCGCCGCATCGGCTGCAATGGCAGTTGAGGAAGGTAGGCGACGGCTGGAAGGTCGCCGACATCCTGTCGATCACCGGCGAATGGGCGCTGAGCCAGTATCATTGCGAATAACGTCACGCGGCGTCCGGCTCACGAAATCGCGAACGCCGCCGGACGCCCTGTCACGGGAACCGATCCGCCGTTAAGAGGTTGGACCGAAAACACTCGAAGCAGACAGGAGTTTTCCGATGATCGTATCGCGCCGCACCACCCTCGCTCTTGCCGCCGGCGTCGCCCTGGCCGCGACCGCGCGTCCGTCGATCCTGCGTGCCGCGGCGCCGTTCGTGCAGCCGCCGCTACCCTATGCGCAGGACGCGCTGGCGCCGCAGATCTCGGCGCGCACGGTCGGCCTGCATTACGGCAAGCATCACAAGGGCTATTTCGACAAGCTGAACCAGCTGGCGTCCGGTACGCCCTATGCCGACATGGAACTGGAAGCGGTGGTTGTCGCCGCGAAGAAGGACGGCCAGGACAAGATCTTCAACCAGGCGGCGCAGGCGTGGAACCACGTGTTCTACTGGGAACAGTTCAAGGGCGGCCCGGCAAAGCCCGCCGGCGCGTTCGCCGAGGCGGTGGAGCGAGACTTCGGCGGCGACAAGGGACTGTTCGAGGCGTTCGGCAAGGAGGCCGACAATGTGTTCGGAACCGGCTGGGTGTGGCTCGTGGCCGATGGCGGCAAGCTTGCGGTGAAACCCTACCAGGACGCCGGCAACCCGCTGCCGGACGGGCTGACGCCGCTGGTCGGCATCGATGTGTGGGAACACGCCTATTATCTCGACTACGAAAACCGCAAGGCCGAGCATATTGCCGCCGTGCTGTCGGAGCGGGTCAACTGGCAGGCGGCGGGCGAGCGGATGGCGAGCTGAAGCTGTGCATGGATGAAGCTCAGCCGCCTTCGCGCTTGACTCCCCGGCGCCTTCATCTACGCAACGCTTGCGCGCGTAAGGGGGCATAAATGAAGTTGAGTTCGTTTGGTGTGTTTGCTCTCGCGGTGGTCGCCGCGGGATGTACGACCACCGAGGATGCGAACAATACCATCCGGTCGCGGTGGATCGGTCAGCCCAGCGATGCATTTTTCGCTCAGTACGGACCTCCGGTGCGATCCTATGCCATGAACAGCGGCGGCACGATCTACACTTGGCGCGGCGGCGATACCAACCGCAATGTGTCGCCAGTCTACCGCGATATGACCGACTCCGAGAAGGATGCGGCCAGGAAGAATCCGACCACCGTCATAAACATTGCAACGGACGGGTCGTCATTCCAGTCGCCGCCGCCCGGCAAGGTGTTGCTCACGCCCGGCCGCACGGACCAGCTTTCCTGCGAGGCGCAGATCACCACCGATGGCGGCGGGGTCATCACCGACATCAAGACGACTCGGGACACGGACGGCGAGGGCTTCAGCTTCTCGCGCTGCGCCGAGGTTTTTGGCGCCAAAGCCAAGTAGTCGCTGCGCAGGCAGCCTTGACCGGACGGACTGCGGCGGTGTGTCGTTTTCAGACGCGCCTTCGCGTGTGATAGTCGGGACGATAGCCCCGAGCGTTCCCGCGAGCCGCAGCCATGACAACAGACCCGCTCCTCCAGCCGTACCAGCTAAAGCACCTGACGCTGAAGAACCGCGTCATGTCGACCAGCCATGAGCCGGCCTATTCCGAGGACGGCATGCCGAAGGAGCGCTACCGGCTCTACCATGCCGAGAAGGCCAAGGGCGGCATGGCGCTGACCATGACGGCGGGGTCGGCGATCGTGTCGCGGGACAGTCCGGCGGCCTTCGGAAACCTGCAGGCCTATCGCGACGAGATCGTGCCGTGGCTGCGCGAACTGGCGGATTCCTGCCACGAGCACGACTGCAAGGTGATGATCCAGCTGACGCATCTCGGCCGTCGCACCGGTTGGAACAAGGCCGACTGGCTGCCAGTGCTGGCTCCGTCCTCCGTGCGCGAGCCGGCCCACCGCGCTTTTCCGAAAGTCATGGAGGACTGGGATATCGAGCGCATCGTCGCCGACTATGCGAGCGCCGCGCAGCGCATGAAGGCGGCGGGCCTCGACGGCATCGAGTTCGAAGCCTACGGGCATCTGATGGACGGGTTCTGGTCGCCGGCCACCAATTTTCGCGACGATGAATTCGGGGGCTCGCTCGACAACCGGCTGCGCTTTACCTTCCTGGTGCTGGACGCCGTGCGCAAGGCGGCCGGCGAGGATTTTGTGGTCGGCATCCGCATGGTCGCCGACGAAGATTTCGACAAGGGCCTGTCGAAAGAGGAGGGGATCGAGATTGCGCGCCGTCTGGCTGCGTCGGGAAAAGTCGATTTCCTCAACATCATCCGTGGCACGATCGAGACCGACGCGGCATTGACCAAGGTGATCCCGGTGACCGGCATGCGCTCCTCGCCGCATCTCGACTTCGCCGGCGAGGTGAGGGCGGCGACGAAATTCCCGGTCTTCCATGCCGCGCGCATCCAGGACGTGGCGACGGCACGCCATGCGATCGCCAGCGGAAAACTCGACATGGTCGGCATGACGCGCGCCCACATCGCCGACCCTCACATCATGAAGAAGATGATGGAAGGCCGCGAGCACGAGATCCGCCCTTGCGTCGGCGCCACCTACTGCCTCGACCGCATCTACGAGGGCGGCGAGGCGCTGTGCATCCACAATGCCGCGACGGGCCGCGAGGCGACGATCCCACATGTGATCGCGCTGGCGTCGACGGTGCGAAGGATCGTGGTCGTCGGCGCCGGACCGGCCGGGCTGGAAGCGGCGCGCGTCGCGGCAGCCGAAGGCCATTCCGTTACCGTGCTGGAGGCCGCCGACCGAGCCGGTGGGCAAATCCTGCTCGCTGCGCAGAATCCGCGGCGCAAGGAACTGGTCGGGATCGTCGACTGGCGCCTGGCGGAACTGGAGCGGCTCGGCGCCGAGATCCGGTATAATGTCTGGGCGGAGGCCGGCGACGTGCTCGCACTGGAGCCGGATGTCGTGGTGATCGCCACCGGCGGCCTGCCGCAGAACCCGCCGCTCGAGGCGGGCGGCGATCTCGTCGTGTCGAGCTGGGATATCGTTTCAGGTGCTGTGAAGCCGGCGGAAAGTGTGTTGCTCTACGACGACAATGGCGGGCACCAGGGCATGACGGCGGCGGAGATGGTCGCCAATTCGGGCGCGCGATTGGAACTGGTGTCGCCGGAACGGTTCTTCGCGCCGGAAATGGGCGGCATGAACCATGTGCCCTACATGCGTGCCTTTCATGAAAAGGGCGTGCGCGTCACCATCAACACGCGCCTGAAATCCGTCCGGCGCGACGGCAACCAGCTTGTCGCGACGGTGTCGTCGGATTTCGCCGATGGCTGGCGAGAGGAGCGCAGCGTCGATCAGGTGATCGTCGAGCACGGCACCATGGCCAATGACGAGCTTTATCACGCGCTGAAGCCGCTTTCGCGCAACAAAGGCGCCGTCGACTACGAGGCGCTGGTGGGCGAGGGGGCGGTTTTTCCCGCGCGGCAACAGGCCGGAACCTTTACGCTCTTCCGCATCGGCGATGCCGTCGCATCGCGCAACATCCATGCGGCTATCTATGATGGCATTCGTTTCACGCTGCGGATTTGAGCGTCGGGACCGGCCACAGGAAAAGCCTAGCCGGCCGCGTGCTCACACATGCACGTCCCCGTCCTCCTTCAAAGGTTGGGGTTGGAGGTAGGCCGTATGGATCAACCACGCGTAAAACACCGCGACCGCCGCCACCACCAGCCAGCCCGGCAGGAAACCGAGAGCGGCGTTGTCGATCATCTCGCGCAGCGAGGCGACGACGTTCCGGCTGTTTTCGACCTCCTGCAGGCGGGGCGTCGACAATTTGAGCACCCACGCCAGCAGGATCATTAGAAAAATCCAGAAGTAGTTGCGGCGCAGACGCCGCGACATGGCGCTTTTCAGGCTGATGATGAATTTCGGGCTGCTCAGGCTGATTCCCAGCGTTTTGGCCCAATCGGCATCGGCCGGTTTTGCGGCCAGGAAGAGCGGGGAGAAGTAGTCGCGTTCGACCAGTCGCACCCGCGCACGATAAACATCGAAGAAGCGATAGCGACGCGCCTCGATGACCAGAAAGAGCAGCACCAGCAGCATGGTGAACAGCAGAACGCCGTGATGCGACGATGATGAGGACAATGACACCGACAACATCGCGCCGCCGCCGGTAATCGCCCAGTTCGTCGTGCGGTCTATGCGGTCGCGCCAGCCAGCCATGCGGGCGATTTCGGCGCGATGATAGTGCGCGAGCGCCGTGATGTATTCAGACGACGTAGCCGGCATCGGCGGGGTCGAGAAAACCGGAGCGGCCGGTTCCTGCTGCGGCAGATCGCCTACCCCATGACCTGCTCCTCCTGTGTTCGCCCGGATTATGCGCCCGGGTATCCGCGCTGCCAAACACAATCGCTGCGCCCATCGAACGAGGAGGGCCGTGCACTGCGTGTGAAAAGCTTTTTTCGCTCTTGACGCCGGCCTTGAGAAAGGCTTCGACCGGCGGCACTTTCCGCTCTAAAATCGGCGTTGAGAACTGGAACTGGATTTTGACATGAACATCGAGAGCAAGACCGCCGCCGCTTCGTTCGTCTGGAACGACCCTTTCCTCATCGAGGAGCAACTCTCAGAAGACGAGCGCATGCTGCGCGACGCGGCGGCGGCCTTTGCTGCCGACAAGCTCGCCCCGCGTATCGAGGAAGCCTATCTCGATGAGAAGACCGACCCGGCGATCTTTCGCGAGATGGGCGAGGCCGGTTTGCTCGGCATCACCATTCCGGAAGAATATGGCGGGCTCGGCGCCGGCTACGTCGCCTACGGGCTGGTTGCGCGCGAGGTGGAGCGTGTGGATTCGGGCTATCGCTCGATGATGTCGGTGCAGTCGTCGCTGGTCATGTATCCGATCCATGCCTACGGCACCGAGGCGCAGCGCAAGAAGTATCTGCCCAAGCTGGCATCCGGCGAATGGATCGGCTGCTTCGGCCTGACCGAGCCGGATGCCGGCTCCGATCCGGGCGGCATGAAGACGCGCGCCGAGAAGATCGATGGCGGCTATCGGATTTCCGGCGGAAAAATGTGGATTTCCAACGCCCCCATCGCCGACGTGTTCGTCGTCTGGGCGAAGTCGGCCGCGCATGACAACCAGATCAAGGGTTTCGTGCTGGAAAAGGGCATGAAGGGGCTGTCCGCGCCGAAGATCGACGGAAAGCTCAGCCTGCGCGCCTCGATCACCGGCGAGATCGTCATGGAAGGCGTCGAGGTTTCCGAAGATGCGCTGCTGCCAAACGTGTCGGGGCTGAAGGGGCCGTTCGGCTGTTTGAACCGGGCGCGCTACGGCATTTCATGGGGCGCGATGGGTGCGGCGGAAGACTGCTGGTTCCGGGCGCGGCAATATGGCCTCGACCGAAAGCAGTTCGGAAAACCGCTGGCCGGCACGCAGCTTTACCAGAAGAAACTGGCGGACATGCAGACCGAGATCGCGCTCGGGCTACAGGGCTCGCTGCGCGTCGGCCGGCTGATGGACGAGGGCAAGATGGCCCCCGAGATGATCTCGATCGTCAAGCGCAACAATTGCGGCAAGGCGCTCGACATCGCCCGCCAGGCCCGCGACATGCATGGCGGCAACGGCATCCAGATCGGCTACCACGTCATGCGCCATTCGCAGAATCTGGAGACGGTCAACACCTATGAGGGCGCGCACGACGTGCATGCGCTGATTTTGGGCCGCGCGCAGACGGGGCTGCAGGCGTTTTTCTGAGCAGCCTTTTTCTCGCGCGAATTTCTGCAGCGTTCGGTAACGACATCGGCCCGCCATATGCATGGCGGGCCGATTCCTATGTCGCTTGAGTCGGCGGCTGGTCCGCTACGCATGCGCGTGCGGGCCATGTCGGACATCCCAGACCACCCAGGCCGACGCAGCGGCGACGAGGACGCCCATGATGACATGGGTCCACAGCGCGTGTGCGTTTGCGGCGAAGCCGAGCAGCCAGGGCGAGACGACAAGCCAAAGGCCGAGCAGGAAGTTCACCCATTCCTCCCACTCGGCGAACGCCGAAATCGTGGCAAGCGCAAAGCCGGCAAGCACGACGCCCACAATCCAGGCGTTCCATGCCGGCCTGACGTCAGTCGCGAATCCGACGAGCCAGGGGGAAACGAACAGGCAAACCGCAAGGACAAGGTTGATCCAGTCTTGCCCTTTCTTGCCTTCCATCAGCGAGTAAGCCATGACAACCTCCACGGATGAAGCTTGATCAAAGCGTTCACTTCGCGTGCACAGCACGCTTGATTTTGAGTTAGTTTCGGTGAACGACCGTTCAAGGGCTGCGCTGCGTCCATACTGAACAAATCGCCGTGAACCCTTCTGTTCGTGCGGAGACGACGCTGTTTCGCGCGGGTCGATAGCCTCGGCCAGCGGTGCTCATTGCGACGCGAAACTTGACCGCCCACAACGTCGATTTTGCGATAGACTTGAGGCACCGGAAACGGCAACAAAGTTGCTTCGAGCAGGTTGAAGCCATCCCATGACCCAAGCGTTTCTTTCCCATCTGTCCTCCGAACTCGACGGTTTGAAATCGGCCGGGCTCTACAAGTCCGAACGGGTGATCACCTCCACCCAGTCGGCCGAGATCGAGGTCGGCGGGCAGAAGGTGCTGAATTTTTGCGCCAACAACTATCTCGGTCTTGCCGACAATGGGGACCTGCGCGGCGCAGCGAAAGCCGCGCTGGACCGCTATGGCTACGGAATGGCCTCGGTGCGTTTCATCTGCGGCACGCAGGAGGAGCACAAGCAGCTTGAGGCGACGATTTCGCGCTTCCTGGGTATGGAGGACACGATCCTCTACGGCTCCTGCTTCGACGCCAATGGCGGGCTGTTCGAGACGCTGCTCGGCGAAGAGGACGCCATCATCTCCGACGCGCTGAACCACGCCTCGATCATCGACGGCGTGCGGCTCTCCAAGGCCAAGCGTTTTCGCTACGCCAACAACGACATGGCCGCGCTGGAGGAAGAGTTGAAGAAGGCGGAAGGCAGCCGCTTCAAGCTGATCGCCACCGACGGCGTGTTTTCCATGGACGGCATCATCGCCAACCTAGCCGGCGTCTGCGATCTCGCCGAAAAATATGGTGCGATGGTCATGGTCGACGACAGTCACGCGGTCGGTTTCGTCGGCAAGCATGGGCGCGGCTCGGCCGAACATTGCGGTGTCGAGGGTCGGGTGGACATCATAACCGGCACGCTTGGCAAGGCGCTGGGCGGCGCGTCCGGCGGCTATACTTCGGGCAAGCGCGAGATGGTCGACTGGCTGCGCCAGCGCTCGCGGCCGTATCTGTTCTCCAACACGCTGATGCCGGCGATCGCCGGCGCGTCGCTGAAAGTGTTCGAGCTGATCGAGCAGGGCGATGGCCTGCGCGCAAAACTCTACGACAACGCGGCGCGGTTCCGCTCGTCTATGACCAGGCTTGGCTTCACGCTTGCCGGCGCCGATCATCCGATCATTCCGGTGATGCTGGGCGACGCCGCACTTGCGCAGGAAATGGCGGCAAGGATGCTGAAACGAGGCATCTACGTGATCGGGTTTTCGTTCCCGGTCGTGCCGAAGGGCCAGGCGCGCATCAGGACTCAGATGTCGGCAGCCCATTCGAGTGCAGACGTAGACCGGGCGGTCGAGGCGTTCGGCGAGGTGGGCAAGGAATTGGGGATCGTTGCTTGAGCTGCGACATTATTGCAGATAATGTCGCAGCAAGGAGATTTGCATGACCGACACCATGAACCTCAATGTGCGCATCAGTGGTTCGCTTCGCGATTTCGTCGCCGACACGGTGTCCGACGGCGACTATGAAAATGTCAGCGAATATGTCCGTGCCCTCATTCGCCGCGACAAGGAACGCGCGGAACGGGAGGCGTTCGACGCCATGAAGATTCGGTTGCAGGACGCGTTCGCGGCGCCTGACGGCGAGTATGAACATCTTTCGGCCGACGATATCCGGCGGCGTGCTATGGCTGGCGCCAAGCGGTGAAAAAATATTTCATCCAGCCGGCCGCATCGGCGCGGCTGGAGGATATCTATCGCTACACGCTTCAACATTTCGGCTCCCGGCAGGCGGACACATATGTCGATGGCGTATTTGCCTTGTTCGAGGATATCGCCGAGAGGAGGATTGCCTGGCGGCGCATTCCTCGGGAGTTTGGTGTCGACGGATATTTTGCGCGATACCAAAGCCATTACGTCTTCTGGAAGCTGCGTTCCGACAGCCAGGTCGCGATCGTCGCAATCCTGCACCAGCGCATGGACCTTGCCCGCCGATTGCGGGAGGATGCCTCGGAGCCCTGAACGTTCGTGTGGAGCAGCAAATGTCCAATATGATGCGCGCCCTCGTTAAGGCCAAGGCCGAACCCGGCATCTGGATGGAACAGGTGCCGGTCCCCGAGATCGGCCCCAACGACGTGCTGATCAAGATAAAAAAAACCGCGATCTGCGGCACCGACGTCCATATCTACAACTGGGACCAGTGGGCCCAGAAAACCGTGCCGGTGCCGATGGTGACCGGGCACGAATTCGTTGGCACGGTGGCGGATTTCGGCGCGGCGGTGACGGAGTACAAGGTCGGCCAGCGCGTGTCCGGCGAAGGCCACATCGTCTGCGGCCATTGCCGCAACTGCCGGGCGGGCAGGGGGCATCTTTGCCGCAACACGCTGGGTGTCGGCGTCAACCGGCCGGGAGCGTTCGGCGAATATCTTGCGATCCCGCAGCACAATGTCGTGCCGATCCCCGATGACATCCCGGACGAGGTGGCGGCGATCTTCGACCCGCTTGGCAATGCCGTCCACACGGCGCTGTCCTTCGACCTGGTCGGCGAGGACGTGCTGGTCACCGGCGCCGGGCCGATCGGCATCATGGGCGCGCTGGTGGCGCAGTGCGTGGGCGCGCGAAAAGTGGTGATCACCGACATCAATCCGGTGCGCCTGGCGCTGGCTAAAAAACTCGGCGTGCAGCATGTGGTCGACGCTTCGCAGGAAAAGCTGCGCGATGTGATGGGCGGAATCGGCATGACCGAGGGTTTTGACGTCGGGCTGGAGATGTCCGGCGCCGCACCCGCCTTCCGCGACATGATCGACGCCATGAACAATGGCGGCAAGATCGCGATCCTGGGTATCGCGCCCACCGGCTTCGAGATCGACTGGAACAAGGTGATCTTCAAGATGCTGCATCTCAAGGGCATCTACGGCCGCGAGATGTTCGAGACCTGGTACAAGATGATCGCCCTGGTGCAGGGGCCGCTGGACGTCACCGGACTGATCACCCACCGCATCGGTGTCGACGACTATATTTCGGGCTTCGAGGCGATGAAGAGCGGGAATTCAGGGAAAGTGGTGATGGACTGGTGAGGCAACCGTCGGTGGCGGCCGGCACTTGTCTCCCAGCTACAGCGACCCCGCCAGATTTGCCAAGCTCTGGATGAACTGAGCCGCGGCCCCGAGATTGGCGGCTGTTTGAACGGCCCTTTGATGAGCCTGTTCAAGTGTGACTTTCGCCGACGCGAACCGCAATGTGATGGCACGATATGCAGCGTCGCTCTGTGAGAGCGCGGCGCTGTCGACGGCTGCCAATTCCCGGTGCAAGGCGTCGAAAAGGTCGAGAAGGTGCTCGCGAACTGCGATGGAGGTCGCTTTGACGATCATAGCCTTGACCACCTGCATGGCACGCATGATCTCGGCGCGAGCGTCCTTGTAACTAATGGCCATCATTCACTCCTTTGTTTGGCGATTGCGCCGATGAGCCCAGACAGGTCGTCGGCCAGCGCCACGAACTGGCGAAGGGACTCGGCCGAATCCGGCGCACCGATCGCGAGTTCGTGGTGTGCGGCTGCCATCTTCTCCAAGATGCCCGGCACCCGCCGGGCTGTTGTGGCGAGTGTCTCTATCGCCGCCACATCTGTGCGCGCCCGCTTGTATTCGGCATAGAGGCTCAGCTTGTCGACGCGACGGTCTGCGGCAATCCGGTCGAGAATCAGACGGCGATTCTGCGAATATTTGAAATTCTGAGCATCCAGATGATCGGCGATTATTTTAATGTCCGTGGCGAGCATCTTTGACAAAGAACCGACATCCTTGTCGCGGGCTCTGACGACGGCCAGAATCTCGCCGCCATACGCATTGCCGAGACCGATCCCAACCACACGCGAAACAACTTTTGCGGCGGGGCCGATGATCGGCGCGGCCTGCGGAAATGCAATCGCCGCGGCGGAAGACATGGCAATGCCAAACTGAACCGACGCGTTCTCCAGATCGGAGACGGTCTTTCTGTCGGAAGCGACGGCAAGAGCGGCAGAATATTGCTGCAGCGCCGCCACCGCGGCGATCCTTACCGAAAGTACCGGGGCGTCCAACGTAGTGTCGCTGGTTTCGTTCAGCGTATAGACGCGACCGGCCAGCAGGTTATTGGCCTCACGCTCCTCGCCAATCCTGCCGGCGATGCTCTGATGGGCCGCCACGGACGCCCGTACCACCGTCGCGGTAGCTTCAGCGGATTCGCCGAAGGCGTTTATCTTCGCGGTATTGGGTAGATTTGCACACGAGGCAGCCGTGATTGCCAACGTCGCGACAAGAAAAATCCTACGCATCCAAGCCCCCGGATAATCTGCCTGATGCACCTATAACGTGTATATAGTGATTATGCAATCATAAAGAGTATTTGCAAATTGTGCAATTTGGGGTTTCGACCTGCTCCAAGATGCATCCGAAAGGCGTGGCTGTTTCCCGAATCTGGCGGTTCCCTGCTTGCAGCGCATCGGCGTCGACGCCCGGGGCTCCGGCTTCGAGGCGATGGAGAGCGGGAACTCCGAGAAATTGGTGACGGAAATTGGTGATGGATTGGTGAGGCAATCGTACCAGTTGGCATCAGCGCGATGAAATTTTAATCTTCTGCCCAAAATTCGAACTTTGTTCGTTGCGTGTGGCGCAGGCAAATTGCTATCGAGCCCAGCCTCCATTGTCAGGTTCCCGCATGCGCCGCCATATCGAGCCTTTTATTGTCCGACACGAGCCGAACGGCCGGACGGTCTCGCATCTGAAGTCCGGCATCGGCGCGGTCGTCGGCATTGGCGGTGTCGGTGCGCTGTCGTCGCTGACCGACCTCCCCCTGCTGATTGCGCCGCTGGGCGCGACGGTGGTGCTGCTGTTTGGTCAGCCGGCCAGTCCGCTGGCGCAGCCGATCAATATTTTCGGCGGCTATCTGCTGGCCACGATCATCGGTGTGGCCGTTGCGTTGGCGTTCCCGGGCCTGCTCTGGGTTGCGGCGGTGGCGGTCGGCGCGGCAATCGCCGGCATGCTGGTCCTGCGCATCACCCACCCGCCGGCGGGTGCCATTCCGCTCGTCGCGCTGGCCTCTCCAGCGAGCAGCGCCTCGCTGTTCGTCACCATCCTGATCAGTTGCGTCAGCCTGGTCGCGCTGGCGCTGGTGCACCATCGACTGCCGCCGCGCGTGCAGTATCCGCGTCTGGTTGGCTGACGCCTCTCCACTTCTTGCAGCGGCGATGCTGTCAAGTGACTGGCAGCATCAAGCGGGCGGTCGCGCCGTCCCGTTTTTGTATGTAGAATGTCGGCAGGCAGCCGACACGGTCGTCCTCGGGGCAGCCACGGTGGCTCGGAGGAGAAGATGTCATGACCTATGTGGACGGTTTCATTCTGCCCGTACCCAAGTCGGAGTTTGAAGAGTATCGGAAGAATGCCGAACTTGGCCGCACAGTGTGGATGGAGCACGGCGCGCTCTCTTATGCGGAAGCCTACAGCGACGACGTGCCGGACGGCGAGATGACGTCATTCCCATTGGCGGTGAAGAAGGAAACGGACGAGATCGTCATCTTCTCCTACGTCACCTACAAGTCGCGCGAGCATCGCGACGAGGTGATGAAGAACGTGATGGCCGATGAGCGCTTGAAGCCCGGCATGGAGAACATGCCGGGCTACATGAAGCGCTTGATTTACGGTGGCTTTCAGGTCTTCGTGCAGGCGTGAGCGAGGATCTGGGATCATACCCCGAGAACGACAATGAGACCGAGGCAAGCCACAAGAGCCGGCTTGTCTTGGAGGCTGTTGTCGACAAGACGTTTGTTGCCTTTCTTGAGGCGCTGGGGGAGGATTGGGAGAACGAACGGCGGCGGGAGGCCGAACGCCCCTCCAATTCCTATGGGCCGGGCGTCAACGGATGGGAGAACGTTGGATTCGGGGAAATACTGGAGGCGGCGGTAGCCTGCTGGCGTGACAGCCGGCCGGAAAGCGCGGTCGGCGATGACGGAAATATCTGGCGCGCAGCCGCTCGCATAATTTGGTGCGGCAAATACTACGAATGAGGGAGGAAACTGCATGAAGCTTGCCAGCCTGAAGGACGGTTCCCGCGACGGAAAGCTCGTCGTCGTGTCGCGCGATCTCACGCGCTACACCGATGCGTCGTTTCTGGTCCCGACGCTGCAGGCCGCGCTCGACGACTGGCTGCGGCTCGCCCCGCATCTGGGCGCGATGGCGGAATCGATCGAGGCAGGCGCGGTGCCGGCCTCGCGTTTTCACGAGCACGACGTCCATTCGCCACTGCCCCGCGCCTACCAGTGGGCCGACGGCTCGGCCTATGTGAACCATGTCGAACTGGTACGCAGGGCGCGCGGCGCGCAAATGCCGCAGAGTTTCTGGACCGATCCGCTGATCTATCAGGGCGGTTCGGATTCCTTTCTCGGCCCGCGCGACGCCATCGCCATGGCCGACGAGGCCTGGGGCATCGATTTCGAGGGTGAGGTGGCGGTGGTGGTCGATGATGTGCCGATGGGCGCCTCGGTCGAACAGGCTGCCGCCGCGATCCGGCTCATTATGCTGGTCAACGACGTCAGCCTGCGCGGGCTGATCCCGGCGGAGCTGGAAAAAGGTTTTGGATTCTTCCAGTCGAAGCCGTCCTCCGCCTTCTCGCCGGTCGCGGTCACGCCGGACGAACTGGGCGACGCCTGGGACGGTGGCCGGCTGCACCTGCCGTTGCTGGTCGAACTCAACGGAAAGGCGTTCGGCAGGGCCAACGCCGGCGTCGACATGACCTTCGATTTTCCGCGCATCATCGCCCATGCGGCGAGGACGCGGCCGCTCGCCGCAGGCGCCATCATCGGTTCCGGCACGGTGTCCAACAAGCTCGACGGCGGGCCGGGCAGGCCGATCCCGGAGGGCGGCGCCGGCTATTCCTGCATCGCCGAGCAGCGCATGATCGAGGCGATCGAGACGGGTTCGGCATCCACGCCCTTCATGCATTTCGGCGACACGGTTCGCATCGAGATGAAGGACAAGGCAGGCCATTCGATCTTCGGTGCGATCGAGCAGACGGTGCGGCCGTCAGGCGGCTAGGCGATCTGCAAGCTTCGACACAATTCCGCTGACTTCCCATCGAGAGTGGGGCAGAGGACGTGGGGGCGGTAAAAATGGTCGCGAAAGCACTCGTCAGGCGGCTGTTTTGCGTAATCACGATTGTGATCGCAGCCGAGACAGCGGCACAGGCGTGTTCGTCTGGAAAGGACGCGTATGACGATATCTACTCGCCGGAAACGTTAATCGTGCGGGCCTTGATAACTTCGTTGGATGTGAAAATGGACATCCACAAGATGTGTTGGAGCACAAAATACGATGTTCGTGAGATATTTTGGGGCAAGCTCACGGGGCCGCTGGAAGTTTCGATCTGTTCGCCACGTTCCGATCATGACGGGGTCGACAAGGAACAAGTCGGCGGGGATTTGGAAGAGAATGGATGGAAAAAAGGAACTGAGGTAATTGCCGGCTTTACCACCAAGCCGCCCTTGGAGAGGATGAAGGTTGTTCCCCAGCCGGCGGGAATGTTTCGATTGCTGGCTGTGCCCTGTCGGCCTTTCCATGTTCGTATAGATAATACCTACGATTCCGAAAGGTTGGCTGTTCTCGAAGAGTTTCGAGACTCGATACGCGAGCATAAGTAGCAGGAACCGAAGATGAACCCTTTCGGATGGCTGGCAGGCGTTTGGGCGATCGTCATGCTCGCCGTCTTCATCCGGGCGATTCGGCTGTCCTACCGGATCGAGGCGCGGTCGCCGGATCTTGTCAACAGATCGGGACTGCCGCAGAACGCCATGATCTTCCATACCGTTACGAATTCGGGCGTGGCGCGCGATGCGGAGACGCAGGCGCTGCGGCGGCGCATGAACATGTTGCTGCTTGTCGATGCCGCCGGCTTTGCGCTGCTCTGGGCAATCATCTATTTCTGGCGGCTGACGGAGGCCTGACCGTGGATCTGATCACGCATTTCCGCCGGATGGCGGGAAACAGCCTGTGGTCGAACGACCGCCTCTACCGGTCAGTGCTGGCCTTGCAGCCGGGCGAACTGGAAGCGCCGCGCACCAGTTTCTTCCCGTCGCTCAAGGAGACGCTGAACCACATCCTGTCGGTCGACCTCTATTACCTCGACATGATGGAGGAGGGTGGCCTGGGCCTGAAAATCTTCGACAGCTATGTCGAGAGCGGCGATGCCGGACGGCTTGCGGAGGGCCAGGCGGCCTTCGACCGCCGTCTGCTGTCCTTCTGCGAGGCACTGTCCGCCGCTGGCCTCGACCGCCGCGTTCCCACCGATCGCGGCGAGCAAGGCATGGTCCCGGAGCGGATCGGCGACCTCCTGGCGCACCTGTTCATCCACGACATCCACCACCGCGGCCAAGTGCATGCGATGCTTTCGGGCACCTCGGTGAAGCCGCCGCAACTGGACGAGTATTTTCTCGACTACGATGTGAGGTTCCGGCGGGACGAGGTGGAGCGGCTGAGACTCGCCAGTTGATTGCTGGCGCGTCGCTGCGAAACGCGATCCGCGCGCCGTTCCTACAGCCAGAACTTCAGCATCGCCGCCGTCTCGCGGGAGGTACGCCGGCTCTGCCACGTGTCCCTGGTGCTGAGAAATTCGAAGGGATCGCGGTGCTCGGCCTTGCTTTCCGCGAGATAGGCGCGCCAGCGATAATGGCTGTAGGTCTGCATGCAGTTGATGGCGTACTGTTCCGCCAGCCGCTTATTGCCTCGGAAGACGATGAAATTCTCATCGTTCTTCTCGCTCGCCGTGGTCGAGAAATTGTGCGAGCCGGTGACGACCACCGGGTCGTCGCCGAAGGGATCGATGACCAGCACCTTCGAATGGGTGATGGCGAAGCCGACCGAGTTGAAGAACTGCTGCGCCGTGCCCTCGACCGCCCACTCGCCGACACTGTCGCCGACGCCGGTGGCCTCGATCGTCTGCAGCGCGTAGCTTTCAGGGTCGCTTTTCAACAGCTTGATCTTTTCCTTGCCCTCGCCGGAGAACCGCGTCGCGACGCCTCGGACATAGAGATCCTTCTGTTCCTGCATTGCCAGCAGCGTCTTGAGCGGCTCCTGTCCGGGCATGAACATGACGAAGAACACGCCCTGTCTGGCACCCTTGACCAGTTCGACGAGTTCGCCGATGTCGACCTGCTTGCGCAGCCGGCTGAACCAGACGTCGGCCCGTGCCGCGCCCACCGGAATATTGCGCGTCGGCTGTGAGTTCGCGTCGACGAGTGCTTTCGGGAAAGTGCTTGCGGCATCCTTCAACCGCTGGAATTGTGTCTCATATACAGCGGCGACATCGTCATTCTCGATCAGCAAGCCGTTGTTGAGTTGCGTGCAAAGGCCTGTGGGCGTCCAGTTCGTGCTGCCGGTCCAGGCCTTGAGCGGCTTGAACGCCGCGCCCACAGTCGATCCGATGACGACAAACTTGTTGTGGCCGAGTGCCTTCGGCGAGATCATGCGGTCATGGACATCGACATTGGCGGCCCTCAGGTGCGCCCGAGCCGTCTTGTTCTGGTCGTCGCCCTGGACGTTGACGCTGCCGTTGGCAAGGACGATCGACGCGCGGTCGCCAAGCCTCGCAAGAGCCTCGACCAGTTCGTCGTCCTCAAGTTCGTATAAAGCCGCGTGCAGCCGGAGGGCAGGAGTGGCGCGCACCTCTTCGAGCAAGGCGAGCATGACCTTGCGCAGGTCGCCGCCAAGGAAAATCCGCGCATCCTTGTCGACCGCCGTGGCGATCTCGACAGCCTTTTCCTTCAGCGTCTGCATGGTGATGCCGTGCTTCTTCATGTAGCGGGCCATGAACTGCGAAAGGACGAAGCCGCGATTGAAAAAGGCGCTCAGCCCATCGCCGCAATCCGGCGACAGTTTCAGCATCGGCGTCCAATTGCTCGCAGGGCCGTCGCTCAGCTTGCTGGCCGCGGTCTCGATCCGCGCCACCACACGGTAGGCCACTTCGTCGCCGAGATCGGCAGCATGGTCGGTCCAGTCGTAGCGCTGGAAAGGCCAGTCCTGCGACGAGCGCTTCGTCGCCTTCTCGCCGTTCTCGTCCATGGTTGGATCGTTCTTGAAGCCGACCCTATTGGAAAGATACTTCGGCTCGGCGTTTCCACGTTTGCATTCGATCGCAAAGCCCAGGCAACCCGGTATCTTCTCACCCGGGTCCCAGGCAAGATGTACGTCGTCGGCATTTGTGGATGCGCGAAGCGTAATTGTGTTCATCTTGGAACACCTATTTTAGGAAGCAAAAATAAAATATAGACTATCGACGATTTGGTCAATAGAGCAGTAAAAACCAAGCCGGCGCAACAGTCGCCGGCAAATGAAGACGGACCGTTGGCGGCCTGACGGTTCGGATGGCAGAGGGGTCCGACGTCTACGCCGCCGCCGTCAGCACCCCGCGACGGATCTGATCTTCCTCGATCGACTCGAACAAAGCGCGGAAATTGCCTTCGCCAAAACCTTCGTCGCCCTTGCGCTGGATGAACTCGAAGAAGATCGGTCCGATGACGGTCTTGGAAAAGATCTGCAGCAGGATTTTTGTCGTGCCGCCGTCGACTACGCCTTCGCCGTCGATGAGGATGCCGTGCTTCTTCATGCGTTCCATCGGCTCGTCATGGCCGTTTACGCGGTCGTAGGAGCGTGCGTAATAGGTTTCCGGCGGGCCGGGCATGAATTTCAGGCCGTTCGCCGAAAGACGGTCGGTGGCGTCATAGATGCCGTCGGTGCCGACGGCGATGTGCTGTATGCCTTCGCCCTTGTACTTGCGCAAAAATTCCTCGATCTGGCTCCTGTCGTCGGTGGATTCGTTGAGCGGGATGCGGATCTTGCCGCAGGGCGAGGTGATGGCGCGGCTGACCAGCCCGGTCATCTTGCCGGCTATGTCGAAGAAGTGGATCTGCTTGAAGCCGAACAGTTCGCGGTAGAACGCCCACCACTTGTCCATATTGCCGCGATAGACGTTGTGCGTCAGGTGGTCGAGATAATAGAAACCGACACCCTGCGGCTTGGGGTCGTGCTCGCCCAGCCACTCGAATTCCTCGTCATAGGCCGAGCCCTTCGACCCGTAATGGTCGACGAAATAGAGCAGCGAGCCGCCGATGCCGACGATGGCCGGCACGTCGAGCGCCTTGTCCTTGCCGTGATACGGCGTGGCGCCCTTCGACACGGCGTGGTCGAAGGCGTGCTTCGCGTCGACGACCCGCCAGGCCATGGAGGGCGCGCAGGGGCCGTGCGCTTCGACGAAATTCATCGCATGCGAGCCGCGCTCGGCGTTCAGCACATAGTTGATGTCGCCCTGCCGCCAGACGGTGATGTTTTTCGTGCGGTGCCGCACGACGGGAACATAGCCCATGCGCTCGAACAAGGTCGCGAGCTTCTCCGGTTCGGGATGCGCGAACTCGACGAACTCGAACCCGTCGGTGCCGGCGGGATTTTTTGCGCTGATTTTCGCGGGCGGTGCGTCGTGCGGGAAGGGACCCATGCTGGTCTCCATGCTTTCCGATTTGTCCGATGGTGAATTATAGGGGTTTCGGCGCGCATTGTGCTTGCATTCGGCAGCGTTCGGTGCTGCCATGACGCATGGATCGTGCATGAGATGACGCTGAGCCATGCAGGACGAACGCATCGACGGCTTTGATCGCAAGATACTGGCGCTTCTGCAAGTCGACGCGCGACTTACCAACAACGACCTGTCGGAGCGCGTGAACCTGTCGCCGTCGCAATGTTCGCGGCGCCGGCAGCGGCTGGAAGAGGAAGGGTTCATCGCCGGCTATCGCGCCACGCTCGACCGCGACCGGCTGGGGTTTTCGCTGGTCAGCGTCGTCTCGGTGACGCTGGCTACCCACAATCGCGACAATGCAAGGCGCTTCGCCGAACTGGTCTCGCGGCTGCCCGAGGTCCAGGAGGCGCATGCCCTGACCGGCGAGATGGATTATTATTTGAAGGTGGTGACGCCGGACCTGAAGGCGCTGTCGCGTTTCGTCAACGAGGAACTGCTGCCGCACGATTCCGTGCAGCACGTGAAGACCGCCATCGTGCTGGAGACACTGAAGGAAACCGGCGCGCTGCCGCTGTGAATATGGTCCAGCCCGGATGCTGGATTTGTCGACCGAAGCGCGCAACAACGTCATGTCGGGACTTTATAGAACCGTGTCGCAAAGTCCTCATATCGCCGATATACTCCCTCCCAACCCCGCCAGGCCATGACCCATTGGCGGCTCAAGTCGAGCGGGGACCCTCACGCAAGTGTGCGTTTTGCCGTTCGAACTCACATTGCAAACCTAGCTCTTCACATTGCAAAGGATTCCCCATCATGTCGGACAAAGCTCCAGAGCGCCTTGATCGCCGCGACTTCATGATCGCGTCGATCGCCACGGTCGGTGCGTCGGCAGCCCTCGCCGTCAGCACGCGCGCTGCGAATGCCCAGGACGCCGCGGCGCCCGCTGCCAGTCCGGGATCGGGAACCGTTTACACCGGCGAAGTAATCCAGGGAAAACAGGTTGTCAGCACGCTTGACGTCAACGACCTGGAGCCCGGCAAGAAGCACTTCCTGTATTTTCAGGGCGTGGAGATGCCCACCGGACAGCACTGGTATGTGTCCGTGACGGTCGCCAAGGGCGCAAAGCCGGGCAAGCGTGTCGTGCTGACCAGCGGTGTGCATGGCGACGAGATGAGTTCCATTCATACGGTCCAGACCGTGATGAACCAACTCGATCCGGCTGCGATGTCGGGCACGGTGACGGCGGTCACGGACATTTCCCGCCCGGCCCTCGAAAGCATGCAGCGCAGATGGCCCAATTCGGGCAGGGGCGTCGATCTGATCGACATGAACCGGGAATGGCCCGGCAACGAGAACGGCTTCACCGCGCCCAGCCGGCACGCCGGGCTGCTGTTCAACCGGCTGCTTCGGCCGAACGCTGACTTCGCGATCGACTTCCATACCGGAACGACTGGATTCGAGGTCGCCGCATTCAATATTGCCGAGATGGACGTGCCCGAGATCAAGGCGATGGCGGACCTCTACCCTGTCGGCCAGATCTTCAACAATCCTACATATCCCAGTGTCCTGCACAACGCGTTTATCGCCGCGGGCATCCCGTCCTTTTGCCCGGAGATCGGGGCTGCCCGCCACCTGGACCTCGAGATGATCTCGCTGTTCGTGGAAGGCACGATGAACGTTCTAAAGCATCACGGCATCGTCGCCGGCCCGATGGGACGCACCGGCAAGGACGTGACTGTCTTTGTCGGCAACAGTGCGTTCCCGATCTTGGCAACCCAGGGCGGGATCGTCGAGCATCTGGTCAAGCTCAACGACAAGGTCGAGGCCGGACAGAAGGTGGCCATCCAGCGCAACAGTTTTGGCGAAGTGGTTGCGGAATATACCAGCGGCGTGGCCGGAGAGGTGACGGGCCAGCGCAGCGACGTAATGTCCGAGCCAGGCAACCCGCTGGCGTTCATCCTGTTCAACCGGGCGGCGCCGGATAGCGCGGAAGTCTATCCCGAGTAGTCCAACGCTCAAGCGATCTTTGCACACCGGCCGGCCCTGACGACGCGAACGTCGGGCCGGAACGGGGCGTGGAGGAAGTCGAAGCGGGCGAGGGGGAGGCGCGTGCCTACCCCTTCATCTGCTTCGCCGCCATATAGATGTTGGTCGAGCGCGCGCCCGAGCGGCAATACGCGAAGACCGGGCCGGGAATCTCGTCCAGCGCCTCGACCATCTTCTGCACGTCGTCCTCGGTCATCTGGCCGCCGACGAAGGGAATGTGGCGGAAGACGAGATCGGCGGCTTCGGCGGCGACGGCGATGTCGGCCGCACTTGGCTGGCCGGGTTGCTCGTCGTCCGGCCGGTTGCAGATGATGCTCCGGTAGCCGGCTTCCTTGATGGTCTTGATGTCGTCGGTGGCGATCTGCGCGGAGACGGCGTAGTCGTCGGTTACCTGGCGGATGTCCATGGGTCGAAGCTCCGTGAAATCTTGCTGCGGCTGTCATGCCACCGCGCGCGCCGCACCGCAACCATCCTGCGGCACGGCCGGTCAGCCGGTTTATCGATCGGTCCAGGCAGGGGGGATGCTTGCATCGCCGGTGGGGCCTCGCTAGGTCGTCTGCGGGGCTGGGGAATGCGGCGTATCCGCGAAAATGGGAGCAGGCGATGTCGGACTTCATCGAGACCGATGTCCTCGTCATCGGGGCAGGCATTGCTGGCGCCGGCGTGGCCGCCGACCTGGCGCGGGATTTTCGCGTGGTGGTCGTCGAGCGCGAGGACCGGCCCGGCTATCATTCGACCGGGCGTTCCGCGGCGCTGTTCATCCAGAACTACGGCAACGACGTCATCCGTGCGCTGACCCGCGCCAGCGCGCCGCTGTTCGAAGGCGCCGACCGCGCGCTTTTCCCGCACCCGCTGCTTTCCCAGCGCGGCGTGCTCAACGTCGCCAATGCCGAGGCCGCCGACGAGCATGCGAAACTGCTGGCCGAGGCGGAGGGCCTGCGGGAGGTCTCGATTGCCGAGGCGATGGCCATGGTGCCGATCCTGCGCAAGGAAAACATCGTCTCGGCTTCCTACGAGGAGGACGCGCGCGACATCGATGTCGCCGCCCTGCACCAGGGCTGGCTGAAGGCGGCCAAGGCGGCGGGCGCAAAGCTGCTCACGGATTGCGCGGTCGTTTCCGGGGAACGCGCCGACGGCCGCTGGATCGTCGAGGCTCGCGACCATCGCATCGCCGCGCAAGTGGTCGTCAATGCCTGCGGCGCCTGGGCGGACCTCGTGGCGCGTGCCCTCGGGCTGGAACCGGTTGGTCTGCAGCCCCTGCGCCGCTCGATGGCGGTCCTGCCGGCGCCGGCGGGTTACGATTCGCGCCGCTGGCCGCTGCTCAATGACGCAGCCGAAACCTGGTACGCAAAACCCGACGGCGGACGGCTGTTCGTCTCCCCGTCGGACCAGGACCCGGTCGAGCCGCATGACGCCTTTCCCGACGATATGGTGCTGGCCGAGGGGCTGCATCGTTTCGAGCAGGCGGTGACCATCCCGGTCACCCATGTCGAGCGCAGTTGGGCGGGGCTCAGGACCTTTGCACCGGACCGCACGCCGGTGGCCGGGTTCGACCGGACGGCGGAAGGTTTCTTCTGGCTGGCGGGGCAAGGCGGCTACGGAATCCAGACCTCGCCCGGCTTGTCACGGCTGGCCGGAGCGTTGATAAGGCGGGCGGCACTGTCGACCGAGATGGAGGCGATCGTGCCTGCGCTTTCGCCGAACCGGTTTCGCGTTTCACGGCCGGAATAGCCCGGCAACTTTCAGGAAGGAATGAATATGAGCATCAAGAGGCTTGGCGTCGGTCCGCGCATGAGCGACATCGTCATCCACGGCAACACCGTCTATCTCGCCGGCCAGGTCGGCGCGCCCGGCGAAAGCGTGACATCGCAGACCAAGGCGATCCTCGCCACCATCGACGATTTGCTGGCCAAGGCCGGCAGCGACAAGACCAAGATCCTGCAGGCGATCATCTGGCTGTCCGACATGTCGACCTTCCAGGAGATGAACGCGGTGTGGGACGCCTGGGTGCCGCAAGGCAACACGCCGGCCCGCGCGACAGGAGAGGCAAAGCTCGCAGCACCCGACTACAAGGTCGAGATCATCATCACCGCCGCGATCTGAGGTTGTGCCGGGGACAGTTTACTTTTATCCCCAGAGGGGCGGCACGACGACAAGACTGGCGCGAGGGGATAAAAGTAAACTGTCCCCTGTCGTTACCCCTGCGCCGGGGTGAATCGGGCGACCAGCGTGTGGCTGTCGCCCGCATAGGTGAAGCGCACATGCGTCACCGGCTGGTCGGCGCTCCAGGTCTGGCGCTCGACCACCAGGCATGGCGTGCCGGCGTCGATGTCCAGCGTGGCCGCGATGCCGGCGTCGGCGCCGGTGGCGCGGATGCGATGCTCGGCCACGCTCCAGGGAATGCGGGCGACCAGCCATGGCCCGGGTGCGGTTTCGGAAAACGACTGGTGCTCGGCATCAGGCACCGCCTCCAGGCTGATAAGCCGGTTTTCGTGGCAGAACGGGCGCGGCCCGGCAATATGCAGCGAGATCAGTTCGGCGATCGCCGAAGCGCCGGCAAGCCCAAGCCGTTCGACGTCCGCGGCGCTGGCGCGCCTTATCCGTCTTGAAACGAGTTGGTAGCGGTAGGGCAGGCCGAGCGCCTGCACTTCCGTCTTGATGTCGTGGATCTCGAGGATCGCCGCTTGCGACTTCGGCCGCCGCACAAAACTGCCGGAACGTCGGCGCCGCTCGATCAGCCCGGCCTTGGCAAGCTGCGACAGCGCCTTGTTCACCGTCATGCGCGAGCAGCCGAAGGTGGCGGAAAGCTCGTATTCGTAGGGAATGCGATGGCCGGGCGCCCATTCGCCGGAGAGGATGCGCTCGGAAATGTCGGACAGGATGCGTTGGTGCAGCGACGGCGTCTCTTCCGCATGCGGCCGGTCCGTCGCCTCCGATGCCGCCATGCCCGCGAATCTCCCTATTGAGCCGAAAGCACGATCATCGCCTTCCTGAAGCGTTCGGCAATGGCCTCGCGGCGGATATGCCGGCCAGCGGAAACCAGCTTGCGCCCGCCCGCCCAGACACAATCGACGGGCGCGCCGCTGGCGAAGATCCAGGCGTCGAGGATCGCGTCACCAGCTTTTCCGGCGAGCGACGGATGCGAGGCATCGAGCGAGACGAGGCTGGCGGCATTGCCGGCGGCGATGCCGGAAGGCCGTCCGCCCAGCGCCTGGCTGCCGCCGGCGAGGGCTGCGTCGAACAGCGCCCGTCCATTCGAGCCGCCGGCCGGCGCCAGAACGTTGCGCTGGCGGTGCGCCAGCCGCTGCGAATATTCGAGCTGCCGCAACTCGTCGGCGACGCCGATCAGCACGTTGGAATCCGAGCCGACGCCAAACCTGCCGCCATCCGCGAGGAAGGGGCGGGCGGCAAACGTGCCGTCGCCGAGATTGGCCTCGGTGACGGGGCATAGGCCGGCGATCGCACCGCTTTTCGCCATGCCGCGCGTTTCAGCGTCCGTCATGTGGGTCGCGTGGATCAGGCACCATCTTGCGTCCACCGGCGCGTTGGCGAGCAGCCATTCGACCGGCCGCCGGCCGGACCATGCGACGCAATCCTCGACTTCGCGGGTCTGCTCGGCGACGTGGATATGGATCGGGCCTCTTCCCCCAAGCTCGACGACCGCCCCCAGTTCGTCGGGCGTGACGGCCCGCAGGCTGTGCGGCGCGACGCCGACCGTCGCGTCGTCGATGCCGGCAACGGCCTGACGGCTCGCTTCAAGCAGCCGCGCGAAGGACTCGATATCGTTGATGAATCGCCGCTGGCCGGGATTGGGAGCGAGGCCGCCGAAACCGGAATGGGCATAGAAGACGGGAAGCAGCGTCAGCCCGATCCCGGTGTCGCCCGCCGCCGCGGCGATGCGCTCCGCCGTCTCGGCGATGTTGGCGTAGAAGCCGCCGTCGCGATCATGATGAAGATAGTGGAATTCGCCGACGCGCCCGAAACCTGCCTCCAGCATTTCCATATAGAGCTGCGCGGCCACCGCTTCGACCTGGTCGGGCGTCATCGACAGCGCAAAGCGATACATGACCTCGCGCCATGACCAAAAACTGTCGTCGCCGGGGCCGCGTGTCTCGGCCAGTCCCGCCATGCCGCGCTGGAAGGCGTGGCTGTGCAGGTTCGGCATCGCCGGGACCAGGATGGCGACGTGCTCATCGGCGGGCGCGGGTCTTGCGTCGCTCTCGACGGCGACGATGGTGCCACCATCAAAGCCGACGCGAACGTTTGAAGCCCAGCCGGCTGAAAGGAGGGCTTGCGAGGCGAACAGGTGACACATCATGCGGCCCTCCGCGTCGCTGCCGGATGAGGTAGCGCTCTACGTTGCCCCCCTCTGTCCTGCCGGACATCTCCCCCGCTTGGGGGGAGATTGGCCGCTCCCACCCCGGCGCTTTTCTTGGAATGTCGAAGATTGGCGAAACCAAAGCGGCCAGTGCAATCTCCCTCCAAGCGGGGGAGATGTCCGGCAGGACAGAGGGGGGCAACGTAGAGCGTTTTCATTTCCGATCCATCGCGTGATTATGCCGAACCCGACATTCACGGTCGCCAATCCGCTTGCGTCCGTCGTCATTATGTATATACATATTGTCGCCGACTTGAAATGGAAAAGACGATGGGCGTCAGCAAAACGCAAGCGACGGTGGGGACGCGCATCTGGCGCAATGCCCGGCTTGCAACCATGTCGCCGAGGCTTCCCGGACTGGGCGTCGTCGAGCGTGGCGCGGTGGCGGCGGTCGACGGAAGAATCATCTTCGCCGGCGCGGAGGCCGACTTGCCAGCCGATCTTGCCGCCGCCGAGACGATCGACTGCGGCGGCCGCTGGGTCACGCCCGGCCTGATCGACTGCCACACGCATCTGGTCCATGCCGGAAACCGCGCCAACGAATTCGAGATGCGGCTGGCCGGCGCGACTTACGAGGAGGTGGCGCGGGCAGGGGGCGGCATCGTTTCTTCGGTTCGTTCCCTGCGCGCCGCAAGCGAGGCCGATCTGGTACGGGAAACCTTGCCGCGCCTCGATGCGCTGATGGCGGAAGGCGTGACGACGGTCGAGATAAAGTCCGGCTACGGGCTCGATCTCGAAAACGAAGCCAAATCGTTGCGCGCCGCGCGTCAACTGGCAAACGAGCGGTCGGTGACGATCAGGACCAGCTTTCTCGGCGCGCACGCGCTTCCGCCGGAAGCCGCCGGCGACAAGGATGCCTTCATTGGGAAGGTGGCGGACGAAATCCTGCCGGCGATTGCCGCCGAAAACCTTGCCGACGCGGTGGACGGCTTTTGCGAAGGCATCGCCTTTTCGCCGGAGCAGATTTCCCGAGTCTTCGACAAGGCAACGGCACTCGGCCTGCCCGTAAAACTGCATGCCGACCAGCTCTCCAACCTCGGCGGCACAGCTCTTGCCGCCCGCTACGGCGCGCTGTCGGCCGACCATCTCGAATACACGGACCAGGACGGCGCTGCGGCGATGGCCAAGGCCGGCACGGTCGCCGTGATCCTGCCGGGGGCGTATTATTTCATCCGCGAGACCAAAAAGCCGCCGATCCAGCTTTTCCGCGATGCCGGCGTGAAGATGGCGGTTGCGACCGACTGCAACCCCGGCACCTCGCCGCTGACCTCGCTGCTGCTGACCATGAACATGGCCGCGACGCTGTTCTCGATGACGGTCGAGGAATGCCTGCTCGGCGTCACCCGCAACGCCGCGGCCGCGCTGGGTCTGGCCGGCGACACCGGCACGCTGGAGGCCGGCAAATGGGCCGACCTCGCCGTCTGGGACATCGAGCGGCCGGCCGAACTGGTCTATCGCATGGGTTTCAACCCGCTTCACGCCCGCGTCTGGAGAGGTCAATGACCGAGATCGTCCTGAAACCCGGCTCTGTGCCGCTGCGGGACTGGCAGGCGGTCCTCGACGGCGCGGTGCCGTCGCTCGACCCGTCCGGCAAGGATCGCATCGCCGCCGGCGCGGCGGTGATCGCCGGCATCGTCGCAAAAGGCGATCCGGTCTATGGCATCAACACCGGCTTCGGAAAGCTCGCCAGCGTGCGCATTCCGGCTGGCGACGTCGAGACGCTGCAGCGCAATCTGATTCTTTCCCATTGCTGCGGCGTCGGCGAACCGCTGGCGCCGGAAATCGTGCGGCTCATCATGGCGCTGAAGCTGAACTCGCTCGGGCGTGGCGCGTCCGGCGTGCGGCCACAGACGATCGCGCTGATCGAAACGATGCTGGCCAAAGGCATTGTGCCGGTCATCCCGGAAAAAGGCTCGGTCGGCGCTTCGGGCGACCTCGCGCCGCTGGCGCATATGGCGGCGGCGATGATCGGCGTCGGCGACGTTTTTTACGATGGCGCGCGCATGCCGGCGCTGGCCGCGCTCGAAAAAGCCGGGCTTAAGCCGATCGTGCTGGCCGCCAAGGAGGGCTTGGCGCTGATCAACGGCACGCAGGTGTCGACCGCTCTGGCGCTGACCGGTCTGTTCCGCGCGCATCGCGCGGCGCGCGCGGCGCTAATCACCGGGGCGCTGTCCACCGACGCCGCCATGGGCTCGTCCGCGCCGTTCCACGCCGAGATCCATGAATTGCGCGGCCATCGCGGCCAGATCGACACGGCTGCCGCCTTGCGGGCGCTGCTGAAGGGCTCGGAAATCCGCGACAGCCATCTGGAAGGCGACGAGCGTGTGCAGGACCCGTATTGTATCCGCTGCCAGCCGCAGGTCGACGGCGCCTGCCTCGATCTGCTGCGCATGACGGCGCGCACGCTGGAGATCGAAGCCAACGCCGTCACCGACAATCCGCTGGTGCTGGGCGACGGGTCGGTGGTGTCGGGCGGCAACTTCCATGCCGAGCCCGTCGCCTTTGCCGCCGACCAGATCGCCGTCGCGGTATGCGAGATCGGCGCCATCGCCCAGCGGCGCATCGCGCTCCTGGTCGACCCGGCGCTTTCCTTCGGCCTGCCGGCATTCCTGGCGAAGAAGCCGGGGCTGAATTCCGGCCTGATGATCGCCGAGGTGACGTCGGCAGCGTTGATGAGCGAAAACAAGCAGATGTCGCACCCGGCTTCGGTGGATTCGACGCCGACTTCGGCCAATCAGGAAGATCATGTCTCCATGGCCTGCCACGGCGCGCGGCGGCTGTTGCAGATGACGCAGAATCTCGCCGGCATCATCGGCATCGAGGCGATCACCGCCGCGCAGGGTGTGGATTTTCGCGCGCCGCTGAAGACCGGGACCGAGTTGCGGAAGGCGCATGCCGCGATCCGTAAGGTGGTGCCTGACTTGGAAGTCGACCGTTATATGGCGGACGATCTGGCGGCAGGGGGGGATTTGGTTTTGTCCGGAGCTTTGAACGCCAGCGTCAGCTCTGGTGTTCTTCCCGAGCTATAGGCGGCATGATGATACTCGTTTGCACTCCGTCCAACACCCCTCATCCGACCTCGCTTCGCGAGGCCACCTTCTCCCACAGGGGGAGAAGGTGGAGCACTGCACTTCCGCTTTTGCCAATCGCCAAATTGGGAGATTTGCAGTGGGACAGGCGCGAAACTCTCCCTTCTCCCCCTGTGGGAGAAGGTGGCCTCGCGAAGCGAGGTCGGATGAGGGGTGTTGGACGGAATGACTTGCGTGGAGGTCGTCTATGACTCCCGTCGAAATCCACCGCGGCTCGTCGCCTGTCATCCTGGGCCTGCCGCATACCGGCACGTTCGTTCCGGCTGATATCCGAGAGCGCCTGAACGACGAAGGCCAGAAACTCCGCGACACCGACTGGCATGTCGACCGTCTCTACTCCGGCCTGCTGCCCAATGCCACGATGGTGCGTGCCACGTTCCACCGCTATGTCATCGACGCCAACCGCGACCCGTCAGGGCAAAGCCTTTATCCGGGCCAGAACACCACTGGTCTCGTCCCGCTCACCGATTTCGACGATCAGCCGATCTGGAAGGACGGGCAGGGGCCGATGGAAGACGATGTCGGCGCGCGGTTAAAGGCTTTTCATCGGCCCTATCACACCGCGCTTGCCGCCGAGATCGAGCGAGTGCGGTCCGAGCATGGTATCGCCATCCTCTACGATTGCCACTCGATCCGCTCACATTGCCCTTTCCTGTTCGAGGGAAAGCTGCCGGACTTTAACATCGGCACCAACAATGGATTGACTTGCGCGCCCGTAATCGAAGCGGTGGTGCGTGAAACCTGCGCGAAAGCAGAGGGTTATACACATATCGTCAACGGCCGCTTCAAGGGCGGCTGGACGACCCGCCACTACGGGCAGCCGTCACGCGGCGTCCACGCCATCCAGATGGAACTGACGCAGTCGACACACCTCGCCGGCGAGGCGCTGCCTTTCACCTATGACGAGGCGAAGGCGGAACGGCTGCGCGTCCATCTGCGGACAATACTCACCGAACTCGAAACCGCTGCCGGCCGCCTCGCGGTCTGAACGCAGGCCTGGCATTTGCTGGCACTTGAAGGAGCGCATCATGACCAATCCGCGCCACAACATTCGCGAAGTCCGCGCACCGCGTGGGCCGCAACTCAACGCGAAATACTGGACGACCGAAGCGCCGCTCAGGATGCTGATGAACAACCTCGATCCCGACGTGGCCGAGAACCCGAACGAACTGGTGGTCTATGGCGGTATCGGCCGCGCGGCCCGCACCTGGAACGATTTCGACCGCATCGTGGCGACGCTGAAGACGCTGGAGAATGACCAGACGCTGCTGGTGCAGTCGGGAAAACCGGTCGGCGTGTTCCGCACCCATACCGACGCGCCGCGCGTGCTGATCGCCAACTCCAACCTGGTGCCGCACTGGGCAGACTGGGCGCATTTCAACGAACTCGATAGGAAGGGGCTGATGATGTACGGCCAGATGACGGCCGGGTCGTGGATCTACATCGGCACGCAAGGCATCGTGCAGGGCACCTACGAGACTTTTGTCGAGGCCGGCCGTCAGCATTTTGGCGGTAACCTAAAGGGTAAGTGGATTCTTACAGCAGGCCTCGGCGGCATGGGCGGCGCGCAGCCGCTGGCCGCCGTCATGGCCGGCGCCTGCTGCCTCGCCATCGAGTGCAATCCCGACTCGATCGATTTCCGTTTGCGCACCCGCTATGTCGACGAGCGCGCCGACACTCTGGACGAGGCGCTGGCGATGATCGACCGCTGGACCAAGGCCGGCGAGGCGAAATCGGTCGGTCTGCTCGGCAACGCCGCCGATATCGTGCCGGAACTGCTGCGCCGGGGCGTACGGCCGGACATGCTGACCGACCAGACCTCCGCGCACGATCCGCTGAACGGCTATCTGCCCAAAAGCTGGTCGCTGGCCGAATGGCGCGAGAAGCGCGTCAGCGATCCGAAGGCGGTCGAGAAGGCGGCCCGCGCGTCGATGCGTGAGCATGTCGAGGCGATGGTCGGCTTCTGGAACGCCGGCGTGCCGACGCTCGACTACGGCAACAATATCCGCCAGGTCGCCAAGGACGAGGGTTTCGAGAACGCCTTTGCGTTCCCGGGCTTCGTGCCGGCCTATATACGCCCGTTGTTCTGCCGCGGCATCGGCCCGTTCCGCTGGGCCGCACTGTCCGGTGATCCGGAGGATATCTACAAGACGGACGCCAAGGTCAGGGAATTGACGCCCGGCAACACGCATCTTCACAACTGGCTGGACATGGCGCGTGAACGCATCGCCTTCCAGGGGCTGCCGGCGCGCATCTGCTGGGTCGGTCTCGGCGACCGGCATCGTCTCGGCCTCGCCTTCAACGAGATGGTGGCCAGGGGCGAGTTGAAGGCCCCGGTTGTCATCGGCCGAGACCATCTGGATTCCGGCTCGGTCGCCTCGCCCAACCGTGAGACCGAGGCCATGAAGGACGGATCGGACGCCGTCTCCGACTGGCCACTGCTCAATGCGCTGCTCAACACGGCGTCAGGGGCGACCTGGGTGTCGCTGCATCATGGCGGGGGCGTCGGCATGGGCTTTTCGCAGCATGCCGGCATGGTCATCGTCGCCGACGGCACTCAGGATGCTGCACGGCGGCTGGAGCGGGTGCTGTGGAACGACCCGGCGACCGGCGTCATGCGCCACGCCGATGCCGGCTACCAGATCGCCATAGACTGTGCCCGCGAGCAGCAGCTCAACCTGCCCGGCATCCTCGGGTGAGCGGTTTTGCCGTCATCCGCGCCGCCGACCATCGCGTTATGCGGTGGAAGAACGGCGGCGGCACGACGGCTGAGATCGTGGTGTCGCCACAGGGCGCCGGGCTTGAAGATTTCGATTGGCGGCTGTCCATGGCCACCGTCGAGAGGGACGGGTCGTTTTCGGCATTTCCCGGCATCGACCGCACCTTGTCGATCCTGGAAGGCGAGGGCATCCGCCTGAGCGTCGGAGCGGACGAGCCTGTCGAACTGACCAAATCCTCGAAGCCGCATGTCTTCGCAGCCGATGCTCCGGCCTCGGCCGATCGCGTCGCCGGCACGGTCATCGACCTCAACGTCATGTCGCGGCGTGGCCGTGTGGAACACATGGTTCGGCGCCTGCATCTGGCGGAAGCGGTGGAAATCGCGCCGGGCGGCCATGACGTGGCCATCTTTTGCGCCGAAGGGCGAGTGCAAGTGGATATGGGTGAAGAAAAGATCGATCTCGCCCGCCACGACACGGCGATCTGGTCGAATGGCCGGACCGAAGCGAGGCTTCGCCCCCATCCGTTCGCCCTGGTTTACACGATCGAAATCCGGCGCGTCTGATCGCGCATCCGCGATATTTGGAACGCGCTCATTTTAATCACGAAAAAGCCAAAATCTCGCCGCTTTGCATCGCCGACCGGACGGGTTCGGCTGGTTTCGGCAGGCTGCCGGAACAATCGAGTTTCGAAAGTCATTGTGTCGCGGCTGAAGTGAGGATCGGCTGGTGTTGCAATGCAACTTTTGCCATCTGAAGCGGTTATGCGTTGATTGCGGCTGCGGCATTCGGCCGTGGCCTTCCTGTTTGTGCCCTGGAATCCGTCCTTTCATGAATATTCAGGCTCGGCCCGAAGCCACCCAGACTGCGACCTTGCTGTTCCCTGCCGAAGCTGAGCAGCCCATTCGGTCGACGTTCCTGCAGGAGGACCGTTTGCGGTCGCTGGGCGCCAGCCTTGCCCGCAACGAGCTAGAGAACCTCTACGGGCTGAAGGAATTCGACTTTCACGCGCGGCACCGCGACAACGCTGCCAAGATCCTGGAGACCTACCGCTCGACCAATGCCGCGCAGGCGCGGGGCGAGCCGATAACGCCGGCCGCTCAATGGCTACTCGACAACAACTATCTGGTCGAGGAGACGATCTTCCAGATCAAGCGCGACCTGCCGCCGCGTTTCTACAAACAGCTGCCGTCGATGAAGCTGCCGGGTGGAGGCCAGGAGCCGCGCGCCCTGGCGCTTGCCTGGGCTTACGTTGCGCATTCCGATAGCGCCGTATCCTCCCAGATGCTGAAAGCGCTGGTCGACGGCTACCAGAGCGTCGAGCCGTTCCGCATCGGCGAGTTGTGGGCCCTGCCGTCCCTGCTGCGTTTCGTGCTGATCGAGAACCTTCGCCGCATCGCCGTGCGCGTCAAGCGCGCGCGCGAGATGCGGCAGATCGCCAACGACGTTGCGGATCGCGTGCTGGCTTCCGGCGACGGCGAGGACCGGCGCAACATCATGTCGGGCTATGCGGCGCATGCCCGCGACACGACTTTCGCGACGCAGTTGCTCTATCGCCTGCGCGACGGCTCCCACAATGCCGGAGAGGCGCTGATCTGGCTTGAGGAGGAACTGGAAAAGTCCGGTTCGGACGCGGAAGAAATTACGCTCGGCGAGCATCACACGCTGTCCAGCGGCAATGTGACGGCTGGCAACATCATTCGCGGCTTGCGGCTGATCAACGACGTCGACTGGCCGGACTGGTTCGAAGGCGTCAGCCGCATCGACGAGCAATTGCGCCAGCGCGGCGACTATGCGGCTCTCGATTTCGAATCGCGCAACCAGTATCGCGGCGAGATCGAGGAACTGGCCCGGCGCTCCAACCTTTCCGAGTTCGAAGTAGCCAAACGCGCGACCGAGCTTGCCGGCAAGTCGTCGCGGCCGGGTGATGTCCTCGATGATCAGGGCGAGCCGCAAGGCACGGATGTCGGCTTCTTCCTGGTCGGCGAACGCCGACCCGAACTGGAAAAATCGATCGGCTACAAGCCCGGCTTCGGCCGCCGGCTGGTGCGGGCTTTCCGGTCAACGGGATGGCTGGGCATTGCCGTTCCGGTGTTCTTTCTGACGGTGATCCTGCTCGCGGCCAGTGGCATGGCGCTCGCGGGCATAGGCCTTCCGGGTTGGGCGATCACGCTGATGCTTGTGCTGTTCGCGGTGCCGGCCAGCGAAGGCGCGATGTCGTTCTTCAATACGGTCGTCCTGCTCTTCCTGGAGCCCACCCGCCTGCCGGGCTACGAATTCAAGGAAGGCATTCCGCCACACGCGCGGACGCTGGTCGTGGTGCCGTCGCTGATCAATTCGCGCGATGACGTCGAAGAGGCCGTGCGCACGCTCGAGGTCCATCATCTCGCCAACATGAAGGGCGCTCTGCATTTCGCATTGCTGTCGGACTGGCCGGACAGCGACACCGAGCAGAGCACCGCCGATCTTGAAATCCTCGACCACGCGAGGGAAGAGATCGCGCTGCTGAACGAGCGCTATCCGTCGGAAGGCGCCCCGAAATTCTACATCCTGCATCGCCGTCGGCTCTTCAACGAGTCCGAAGGCTGCTGGATGGGCTGGGAGCGCAAGCGCGGCAAGCTGCATGAATTGAACATGCTGCTGCGTGGCGACGGCGACACCACCTTCATGCCGACCGAGCGGCCGCTGCCGAGCGACATCGTCTATGTGATGACGCTCGACGCCGACACCAAGATGACCCGCGACGTGGTCACCGAGCTTGTCGGCAAGCTGGCCCATCCGCTGAACCGGCCAGAGATCGACGCCAAGACCGGCCGGATAACGCATGGCTATTCGATCCTGCAGCCGCGCGTCACCGCGTCGCTGACCACCGGCGACGAAGCCTCTTTCTTCCAGCGCGTTTTCTCCGCCAATCGCGGCCTCGACCCCTACGTCTTCACCGTGTCCGATCTCTACCAGGACGTTTTCGGCGAGGGCACCTTCACCGGCAAGGGGCTCTATCACGTCGACGCCTTCGAGGCGGCACTGCGCGGACGCATTCCCGAAAACGCCGTGCTCAGCCACGATCTGCTCGAAGGCGCCTATAGCCGCGCGGCGCTGGTGACAGACGTCGAGGTGGTCGAGGACTATCCGACCCGCTATTCGGTCGACGCCTCCCGGCATCATCGCTGGGCGCGGGGCGACTGGCAGCTGCTGCGTTTCATCCTCGATCCGACCTCCGGCGTCCCGGCGCTGTCGCGCTGGAAAATGGTGGACAATCTCAGGCGTTCGATCACGCCGATCTTCTGGGTGATGGCGGCTGTGGCCGGCTGGGCGCTGCTGCCGTTCACGCAGGCCGCGCAGTGGCAGGCGCTGCTGATCCTCAGCCTGTTCATGGCGCCGACCTTCAATGTCGTCGACGCCATCCTGCCGAAGAGCGCAGACGCTACGGCGCGCGGCCATTTCAACGCGCTGTTCCGCGACGCCGCCTTCGGCACCGCCATGGTGGCGCTCAAGGTCGTGCTGATGGCGCATTCGGCCTGGATGATGGGCGACGCGATCATCCGCACGCTCTACCGGCTGTTCGTCAGCCGCAAGCACATGCTCGAATGGCGCACCGCCTCGCAGGCGCACAAGTCCGGCGACAACACGCTAACCTCCTATTACCGCATGATGTATGGCGCGGTGGTGATCGCCGTCGTCGGGCTGGTCATTCCCGTGGCCGCGGATTCCACCGGCGCTTTCGTCGCCTTCTTCTTCGCGATCTTCTGGGCCGGATCGCCCGCCTTCGCCTGGCTGATCAGCCGCTCGGCCGAGACGGAGGACCGGCTGCGCGTCTCGAAGGCGGACCGCAAGGCGCTACGCGTCGTCGCAAGGCGCACCTGGGCTTATTTCGAGGCGCATGTGACCGCGGAACAGCACATGCTGCCGCCCGACAATTTCCAGGAAACGCCGCTGCCGCTGGTCGCGCCGCGCACCTCGCCGACCAATGTCGGCGTCTACCTGCTGTCGGTCGTCTCGGCGCGCGACTTCGGCTGGATCAGCCTGTCGGAAGCCGTCACCCGCATCGACCAGACGATGACGACCATCGAAGGCATGGAGCGCTTCAAGGGTCATCTCTACAACTGGTACGAGACCAACACGTTGCGGCCGCTCTATCCGCTCTACATCTCCGCCGTCGACAGCGGCAATCTGGCGGGCCACCTGATCGCCGTTGCGGCTGCGTGCAACGAATGGGCCGAGGCGCCCTCCGTGCATCTTCAAGGCGAATTCGATGGCCTGCTCGACACGGTGACCATCCTCGAAGAGACGCTTGACGACCTGCCCGACGACCGCAGGCAGTTGCGGCCGCTGCGCCAGCGCCTGCGCGACCGGATCGAAGGCGTGCGGCGTGCCGTCGAGACCATCAAGGGCCAGCCGGAAATGGCCTCGATCCGCACCATCAACCTGACGGTGCTGGCTGGCGAGATCCGCAAGCTGGCTGCCGCCATGCATGCCGAGGTGGGTTCGGAAAAAAGCGTCATCCTTTCCGACTGGGCGGAAAAGCTGTTCGCAACCTGCGAGGCGCATGTCCACGACGCTCACAGCGACGATCGGGCAGTCGAGACGCTGCGCGCAAAACTGATCGAACTGCGCGACCGCACGCGCAAATTCGCGTTCGATATGAACTTCTCCTTCCTGCTGCGGCAGGACCGCAAGCTGCTATCGATCGGCTACCGGGTCGAGCACCATCAGCTCGACGAGAGCTGTTATGACCTGCTCGCCTCCGAGGCGCGCCTCACCAGCCTGTTCGCCATCGCCAAGGGCGATATCCAGACCGACCACTGGTTCCGACTGGGGCGGCCGATCGTCGAGATCGGCTTCCAGGGCGCGCTGCTGTCCTGGTCCGGCTCGATGTTCGAGTATTTGATGCCGCCGCTGGTGATGAAGGAGCCGCAGGGCGGTATCCTCAACCAGACCAACAAGCTGGTCGTCCACCGCCAGATCCAGTACGGCCGCTCCAAGCGTATCCCGTGGGGCATCTCGGAAGCCGCCTACAACGCGCGCGACCGAGAGATGACCTACCAGTACACCAACTTCGGCGTTCCCGGCCTCGGCCTGAAGCGCGGGCTGGCGCAGAACACGGTGATCGCGCCCTATGCGACAATCCTCGCCGCGCAGTTCATGCCGCACGAGGCGGTGCGCAACCTCGATCGGCTGAAGGCCATCGGCGCGCTCGGGCGCTACGGTTTCCACGACGCGGTCGACTTCACGCCGCAGCGCGTGCCCGACGGCACCGACCACGCCGTCGTCTACAATTATTATGCCCACCACCAGGGCATGTCGATCGTGGCGATCGCCAATGCCATCTTCGAGGGCAGGATGCGCGACCGCTTCCACAGCGATCCGGTGATCGAGGCCGCCGAACTGCTGCTGCAGGAGAAGGCGCCGCGCAACATACCGGTCGCCACGGTCCGCACCGAGGCCGACGACGATGTCGCGGTCGAGGAGGACGAGACGAGCAACGACAGCCGCACCATCCTCAACCCGGCGCATGCGCTGCGCGCCACCAACGTCATGTCCAACGGCCGCTATTCCGTCATGGTCACGGCGCTGGGCACCGGCTACAGCCGCTGGCAGGACCTGTCGATCACCCGCTGGCGCGGCGATCCGTCCGAGGACCGCGACGGCACCTTCATCTTCCTTCGCGACGTCGAGACCAGTGACTGGTGGTCGGCAACCGTGGCGCCGCGCCGCGCCGAGGGCGAGAAGGTTTATGCGCATTTCAACGACGACAAGGCGACCTTCGTCAAAACCGTCGGCACGCTGCGGTCGGAGCTCGAATGCATCGTCGTGTCAGAGGGCAATGGCGAGGGCAGGCGCATCACACTCCACAATGATGGCGACGTAGACCGCCACATCGAGGTAACGTCCTTCGCCGAATTCGTGCTGGCGCCGGAAATCACCGACAGCGCTCATCCGGTCTTCTCGAAGATGTTCGTGGAGACCGAGATCGGACGCGGCGGCAACGCGATCTTCGCCGCCCGCCGCAAGCGTGCGGCGAACGAGCCCGACATCGAGGCTGCGCATTTCGTCACAGACGCATCCGGCGTCGCCCGCGAGACCGAGGCCGAGACCGACCGGCGCGCCTTCATCGGGCGTGGGCGCAGCATCGCCGATCCGGCCGCCTTCGATCGCGGCGCCACGCTTGGCGGCAGCGCCGGCTTCGTGCTCGATCCCATCATGGCGCTGCGGCGGCGCGTTCGCGTGCCGGCCAACAAGAAGGTGCAGCTGACCTTCTGGACGGTGGTCGGCGCCAATCGCGGCGAGATCGAACAGGTGGTCGCCCTGCTCGATCATCCCGAGAGTTTTGCCCGCCAGGCGATGCTGTCGTGGACGCGTTCGCAGGTGCAGACCCGCCACATGGGTCTCAGTCTCGCCGACGCCGCCAACGTGCAGCGGCTGGCGCGCTACCTCATCTATCCCGATCCGTATCTGCGCACAGCGCCGGAAACGATCGCCTCTGGCCTCGGCAAGCAGTCGGCGCTGTGGCCGATGGCGATCTCTGGCGATTACCCGATCTTTACGGTGCGCATCGGCGATGTGGCCGACCTCGAGATCGTGGCGCAGGCGCTGCGCTACCAGGAATACATGAGGGCGAGGGGACTGGTCGCCGACCTGGTCATCCTCAACGAGCAGGCCGCGTCCTACGTGCAGGACCTGCAGCAGGCGATCGAATCGCTCTGCGAGAACAGCCGGGCGCGCGGCACCGAGCTTGGCCCTCGGCAGCATATCTTCGCGGTGCGGCGCGACCTGATGGACGAAGAATCCTACAAGACGCTGCTGGCGGTGGCGCGCATCGTGCTGCACACCCGCAACGGCACCGTGTTCGACCAGGTCGAGCGCGCCGAAAGCGAAGCGCTCAAGGCGCGTGACGCGCTGCGTGCTGCTGCCGATGCCACGGTCATAGGCGCCACGCCGGCAGCCGATAGCCGTCCTGTTATGCGCATCGCCGAGCGGCGTGACGTCGCTGCGGATGGATCGGGGCTGGATCTCTGGAACGGTTTTGGCGGCTTCGGCAATAAGGGCCGCGACTATGTCGTGCGGCTCGCCGGCACGCGCTCGACACCGCAGCCGTGGATCAACGTCATCGCCAACGCCTCCTTCGGCTTCCACACCTCGGCCGAAGGCGCTTCGTTCACCTGGAGCCGCAACAGCCGCGACTTCCAGCTGACGCCGTGGTCGAACGATCCGGTGTCGAACCGCCCGGGCGAGGCGTTCTATGTCTTCGACCACGCCAGCCGGAAAGTCTTCTCGCCTTTCGCGGCGGTCGCCCGCGATCCCGCCGTAACCTATGAGGCGCGGCACGGGCAGGGCGTGAGCACCTTCCTCGCCAGGCGGGGAACGGTGTCGCTCGAACTGACGCAGACCGTCGATCCCAAGGATTCCGTGAAGATCGCACGGCTCAAGCTGCGCAACACCGGTTCGCTGGCGGCGAAATTCACCGTCTATGCCTATGTCGAATGGGTGATGGGCAACAATCGGGCGCTGTCCGCGCCGAACATCGTGCCGTCGCTGGATGCCGAGACCGGCGCGCTGCTCGCCCGCAATCCATACAGTCTCGATTTCTCCGATCGCATCGCCTTCCTGGCCACCGACGACAAGGCACAGTCGGTGACGACCGACCGTGGCGAGTTCCTCGGGCCGGAAGGGTCGGTCGAGTGGCCGGCTGCCGCCGTCGGTGGCATTGCCCTTTCGGGCAAGGTCGAGGCCGGGCTGGACCCTTGCGCGGCGATGGCCCGCGACATCGAAATCGCGCCGGGCGCGGAAGTGTCGCTGCTCTGGCTGATGGGCGATGCCGGCTCGACGCAGGAAGCCGCCGACTTCGTCTTGCGGCACCGCGCCAGGGATTTCGACGATCGGCTAGCCGAGAACGAGGCGGCGTGGCGGGGTTTCCTCGATACGCTGCAGGTCGAGACGCCCGACAAAGCGCTCGACGCGATGGTCAACAACTGGCTGCCGTATCAGAGCCTTGCGTGCCGCATCCGCGCGCGCTCGGCCTTCTACCAGGCAAGCGGCGCCTTCGGTTTCCGCGACCAGCTTCAGGACACGCTGGCGTTTATGATGCACGACCCGAGCCTGGCGCATGAACAGATCCTCAATGCCGCCGGCCGCCAGTTCCCGGAGGGCGACGTGCAGCATTGGTGGCTGCCGCGCACCGGCGCCGGCGTCCGCACCATGATCTCGGACGACGTCGTCTGGCTGGCCTATGCGACGGCGCATTTCATCGAGGTGACGGGCGAACGCACGATCCTCGACCGCAAGATCCCGTTCATCTCCGGGCCTGCCCTGAAGGAAGACGAGCACGACGCCTTCTTCACGCCCGAGCCAACCCGCGAGACGGCGGCGCTCTACGATCACTGCGTAAAGGCGCTCGACCTCGCTATTGCCCGGTCGGCCCCGAGCGGCCTGCCGCTGATGCTCGGCGGCGACTGGAACGACGGCATGAACGGCGTCGGGGCCCACGGCAAGGGCGAGAGCGTTTGGCTGGGCTGGTTCCTGTTGAAGGCGCTGGGTGACTTCGCGCCGATCGCGCGCGAGCGCAAGGACGAGGCGCGCGCCGTCAAATGGGAAGCGCACGCCAAGGCGCTGAAGAAGGCGCTGGAACAGTCTGCCTGGGACGGCGAGTGGTATCGCCGCGGCAGCTATGACGACGGCTCGCCGCTCGGGTCGCATCTATCCGACGAATGCCAGATCGATTCGATCGCCCAATCCTGGAGCGTGCTCGCCGGCGGCGATGCCAAGCGCTCCGCACAGGCGATGGAATCGGCCTTCAAGCGGCTGGTCGACCCCGAACTCGACATCGTCAAGCTGTTCACGCCCGCCTTCTCGAAGACCACGAAGGAACCCGGCTACATAAAAAGCTATCCGCCGGGGGTCCGCGAGAACGGCGGGCAGTACACCCACGCCGCGACCTGGTTTGTCATCGCTCTGGCCAAAATGGGGCGGACCGACGACGCATGGCGCTGCTTCCGGATGCTCAACTCGGTCAACCATGCGGGCGACGAAGCCGCCGCCGAGCGCTATCGTGTCGAGCCCTATGTGGTCGCAGCCGACATCTATTCGAGCGACGACAAGGGCGGCCGCGGCGGCTGGACCTGGTACACGGGCTCTGCCGGATGGCTCTATCGCGCTGCCGTCGAAGGCATTCTTGGCATCACCCGCAAAGGCAGTGAAGTCATTGTCAATCCTGCGATTCCCGGCGAATGGGATGGCTTCACGGCCACCTTGCTCCTCGGCGGCGAAAGCCATCGCATCGTCGTTTCCCGCACCGTCGGAGCAAGTGGTTTCGTGGTCGAGGTCAATGGCAAGAAACTGAAGGACGGACGCTTCCGGGTGGCCAGCGGGAAGGTGCCTGCTGACAGGTCCAACGTCATACCGCTTCGCGGCGCCGGGAGCTGACTTCACAATTTGATGAGATGTCGCCTTTATTTCGCCGCAACGATGCCTTTTTTCGTTAAATCTCAAACCGTTACGTAATCACGAAAAGTTGCGGCCCGTTACGATCTTTTGTTCAAAAACAGGGAACCCGGTGTGCGGGAGGGCATTGAAGTGCGGGGTCGCAATGGATAGGTCTTGCGGATTGCTGCAACGCACAATGTTTTAGGTATGAGGTATTCGCGTGACTTTGCTTGAAGTCTATTGGCGGGCGCTCCGTTACCTAGCAGCGGAAAAGCAGAAGGTCGCGCTGATCTGCGCTGCCAATGTCGGTCTCGGCATCGTCACCATCGCCGAACCTGTGCTGTTCGGCCAAATCATCGACGCGATCGCCGAGAAGGACGACCTCATCGATTCGCTGGCGCTGTGGGCCGGCTTGGGCGCATTCAACATCGTTGCCTTTGTGCTCGTCGCCCGTGGCGCGGACCGGCTTGCCCATGCGCGTCGCGTTTCCGTGCTATGCGAATCCTTCGAGCGTGTCATCTCGATGCCTCTCTCTTGGCACCAGAAGCGCGGCACCTCCAACGCGCTTCACACTTTGCTGCGCGCCGTCGAGACGCTGTTCAGCCTCTGGCTGGAATTCATGCGCACGCACCTGTCGACCGCGGTCGCGCTGCTTCTGCTCATTCCCACCGCCATGTCGATGGATCTGCGCATGTCGGGCGTCCTGCTCATGCTCGGCGCGCTCTATCTTTTCATCGGCCGTCTGGTCATGCGCAAGACCAAGGACGGCCAGGCCCGAGTCGAAGGCCATTTCCACGAAGTTGTCTCGCATGTGACCGACACGGTCAGCAACGTCTCGGTGCTGCAGAGCTACAACCGTGTTTCGCAGGAGACAGAAGCCTTACGCACCTACACGCGCCGCCTGTTGGACGCGCAGTTCCCCGTGCTCGACTGGTGGGCGCTGGCCAGCGCCATGCATCGCCTCGCCTCCACCGTCTCGATGATGGTCGTGCTGCTGATCGGCGCGCTGCTGGTGCAGAGCGGCCAGTTGCGCATCGGCGATATCGTCGCCTTCACCGGCTTCGCCACGCTTCTGATCAGCCGGCTCGACCAGTTGTCCGCCTTCGCAAACCAGATCTTCGAGGCGCGCGCCAAGCTCGAGGCGTTCTACGATCTCGAGGAGGCCGCTACCCTTGCTGCTGAACCGGAGGGGCTCGCCGAACTGCCGAATGTCGAAGGCCAGGTGCGCTTCGAGGACGTCAGCTTCTCCTTCACGGACACGGGCGAGGGGGTCGAGGATGTCTCCTTTGAGGTCAAGGCCGGCCAGACGGTGGCGATCGTCGGCCCCACCGGGGCCGGCAAGACGACGCTGATCAACCTGCTGCAGCGCGTCCATACGCCGAAGGAAGGCCGCATCCTGATCGACGGCATCGATATCCGGACCGTCACCAAGCATTCGCTGCGCCAGTCCATTGCAGCCGTTTTCCAGGACGCCGGGCTGTTCAATCGCTCGATCGAGGACAACATCCGCATTGGCCGCGAGAGTGCGCGCAATGTCGAGATCCATGCCGCCGCCGAGGCCGCCGCCGCGCAGGAGTTCATCCTCGCCAAGAGCGAGGGTTACGATACCCGCGTCGGCGAACGCGGCGGCCAGCTTTCCGGCGGCGAGCGCCAGCGTGTGGCGATCGCCCGTGCCGTCCTCAAGAACGCCCCCATATTGGTGCTCGACGAGGCGACCAGCGCGCTGGATGTCGAGACGGAAGCCCGCGTCAAGGACGCCATCGACGCCCTGCGCAAGGGCCGTACCACCTTCATCATCGCTCATCGGCTGACGACCGTCCGCGACGCCGATCTGGTGATCTTCATGGACAAGGGCCGTGTGATCGAGAGAGGCGGCTTTGCCGAATTGTCGGCCACCAACGGCCGTTTCGCCGCGCTGCTGCGCGCCGGCGGCCTGCTGTCCGACGACGAAGTCCGCCGCCTGAGCCGCATCTCCTCGGTGAAGGACGAGGCCGCCTGAGCCGGCGACGGTTGCGTGCGGTCGGCAGGGCCGGCCGCTTCGACCTTTCGCCGCGTTGCGGCGATCCGTTGCGCGGTTTATGTAGGTCCCATGAGCGAGACCCGCGACCAGACGATATCCCGGACCGGACGGTGGGCGGACCTTGCCAATCCCACCCGGTTCCTGTCGCTCGCCGACCGTCTGATCCCCTGGTTCGCCGCCGTTTCGGCCATTGTCCTGGCGGTCGGGCTCTATATGTCCTTCACCGCGCCCGAGGATTATCAGCAGGGCATCACCGTGCGCATCATGTACATCCATGTGCCGTTCGCCTGGCTGTCGATGATGTGCTATACGCTGATGGCGGTCTCGGCGCTGGGCACGCTGGTCTGGCGCCACCCGCTGGCCGATGTCGCGCTCAAGTCTGCGGCGCCGATCGGGGCGGTCTTCACGGCACTGGCGCTGGTCACGGGCTCGATCTGGGGCAAGCCGATGTGGGGCACCTGGTGGGTGTGGGACGCCAGGCTGACCTCGGTCTTCGTGCTGTTCCTGATGTATCTCGGCATCATCTCGCTGACGCGGGCGCTCGACGATCCCGCGAGATCGGCGCGCGCCGCGGCGATCATCACGCTGGTCGGCTTCATCAATATACCGATCATCAAGTTCTCGGTCGAATGGTGGAACACGCTGCACCAGCCGGCGTCGGTCTTGCGGATCGGTGGCCCCACGATCGATTCGAGCATGCTGTGGCCGCTGCTCGTCATGGCGGTCGGTTTCACGGTGCTGTTCTTCACACTGCATCTGATAGCGATGCGCAACGAGATTTTCCGCCGCCGCGTTGCCGCCATGCGCCAGATCGCAGCACGCCGCGCCGAGCGCGGGGCCGCCGTCAGGACGGCCTCTTAAGCTATCCCGCTCAGAAGGCGGTAAACGTTAGGGTCGTCAGCGAGCGAACGATGCCGGGCACATTGGCGATGTTTTCGTTGATGAATTTGCCGACGTCGATCTCGTCCTCGAGATAAATCTTCATCAGCAGGTCGTACTCCCCGCTGGTTGAATAGAGTTCCGACACGACCTCGCGCTCGTAGAGCGCGCCGGCGACCTCATAGGTCTTGCCAGGTGTGCATTGAAGCTGGACGAAGACGGCTCGCATGGAAACTCCGGTTGGCTATCCGGCCCTTCTTACAGGGCCAGCAGCGATCGGACCAGAGCGTGGTTGTGGTCCGTCAGCCCTTCGATCACGCTGAAATGATGTTTTGCCGGCTCGATCGTGATTTCCACCACGGCATCGCTTCCCCATGCCGCCTCCATCAGCGTGGTCTGGCGCACGAATTCAGGGCGTTCGTCGGCGCCGACCCAGAAGGTGATGTCCGTTTCGGGCAGGGGGCGCAGCAGGGCCGGGCTTTCGCGGTCCGCTTCGGCGGTATCGAGTTTCAGCGTCTCGACCATTTTGGTGTTTATCAGCGGCCGGAGATCATGGACGCCGGAAATCGAGACCGTCTTTCGCAGCCGCGACAACAGATTGGGCGCGACCGGCGACGTGGCCGAAACCATGCGCGAGACCAGATGCCCGCCCGCGGAATGGCCGGTCAAGTGGATCGGCCCGTCGACTTCCCCGGCAGCGACCGAGATGGCATCGCCGATCTGCTTCGTTATGTCCGAAATGCGCGCTTCCGGGCAGAGCACATAGGTCGGCACGGCGACCGCAAAACCTTGTTCGACCGCGCCTTTTGCCAGATGTGAGAACCCCTTGCCGTCAAACAGCATCCAGTAACCGCCATGGACGATGACGGCCAGCCCCTTGGGCTTTCCCTCCGGCAGGAACAGGTCGAGCCGGTTGCGCGCATGAGGGCCGTAGGCGACGTCGGCGCGCATCCGGCCTTGCTGCGAAAGTTCATCGCGAAAGGTTTTTGCGTCGACCGGCCATTGGTCGACGATGATCCCCGCATCCTTGATGTAGGCGCGGTTGGCATAGGCGTCGTCCCAATCGGTGATCGTGTCCATTTCAATTATTCCTCAAAGGCTTATGGGCATGGCCATAAGCCATGCCGGAAGCGGGAAGTGCCGCACCGGGCGCGCGTGAACCCTGAAGGAAACAATGACTTTCCCGTGTCGCGGCATGAGCGTCCGACAAAATGCGGCTTCAGCTCGACGGGGCGTCCTCGCGAAGCAGTTTTTCGGCCTTCAGGTCTGACCAAAGGGAGGCCGGGATCTTCGCATCCAGCAATGCGCGGTTGCTTTCGACCTCGGCGACGCGCTGGCCGCCGGGAATGACCGAAGCCACCGACGGATGCGACAGCGGAAATTGTAGCGCCGCCTCGATGAGTTTCACGCCATGCCGTTTGCAGACCGCCTCAATGCGGCTGACACGGTCGAGAATGTCCTGCGGCGCTGCCTCGTAATTGTAGTAGGCGCCGGGCTTGGCTCCGGTCGCGAGGATGCCGGAGTTATACGGGCCACCCAGCACGATGCCGATGCCGCGCTTTTCGCAGAGCGGCAGGAAGCTGTCGAGCGCTTCCTGTTCAAGCAGCGTGTAGCGGCCGGCGAGGAGAAAAAGATCGAAGTCGCCGCGTTCGGCGAGCGTCTGGGCGACCTGCCACTCGTTGATGCCGCCGCCGATCGCCTTGATGACGCCCTGGTCGCGCAGCGAGATCAATGCGTCGTAGCCGGAGCGCATGAATTCGTCGATCCGCGCGTGGGCGGCCTCCTTGCTGCCATGGTTGAAGATGTCGATGTCATGCACGAACAATATGTCGACGCGATCTACGCCGAGCCGTTCCAGCGAAAACTCGAAGGAGCGCATGACGCCATCGTGGCTGTAGTCGTAGACCTCGCGGCGCGATGGCGTGTCGAAGAATTTGCCGATGCCGGTGCGCTCTTCCGGCTTGGAGGCGCGCAGCAGCCGGCCGACCTTGGTCGACAAAACATAGTCGTCTCGGTGCTTTCCGCGCAGGAAGCGGTTCACGCGGGTTTCGGAGAGGCCGAGCCCGTAGAGCGGCGCGGTGTCGTAGTAGCGCACCCCAGTCTCCCAGGCCTTTTCCAGGATGGCATTGGCGTCGTCGTCCGAGATGGCGCGATAAAGATTGCCGAGCGGCGCGGTGCCGAAGCCGAGTTCGGTGAAATCCAGACCACCATTGCCGATCCGGTCGAAATGCCTGACTCTCATAAGACGTTTCCTCTGCGAATTTGGCGCGGACACTAGCAACTGTCTGGTACGACCAAAAGTCCGCGGAAGCGTTGGACAGGTATTTTTCCGGTTGCTAAGCATGCGCCGGAACAATCGCTTCGAGGCCAGAGTGACCCAGAAATTCAGGAACGTTTTCGGCGCCGGCAAGCCGGTGATCGCGATGGTGCATTTCGGCGCGCTGCCGGGTTCGCCGCTGTATGACGCCAAGGGTGGCCTTGACGCCCTGATCGACGGCGTAACCAAGGATCTGGATGCCTTGCAGAAGGCCGGCGTCGACGCCGTCATGTTCGGCAACGAGAACGACCGGCCCTACGAGTTCCAGGGGGATACTGCCTCGACGGCCACCATGGCCTATGTGATCGGAAAAATACGCGAAAAGATCACTGTGCCGTTCGGCGTCAACGTGCTGTGGGACCCGATGGCGTCGGTGGCGCTGGCGGCGGCGACGGGCGCGGCCTTCGTGCGCGAGATTTTCACCGGCACCTATGCTTCCGACATGGGGCCGTGGACGCCCGATGCCGGCAAGGCGATGCGCTATCGCGACCGGCTGCACCGCTCCGACCTTGCGCTGCTCTACAACGTCTCGGCGGAGTTCGCATACTCGCTCGACCAGCGTTCGCTGCCGGACCGTGCGCGTTCGGCGGTGTTTTCGAGCATTCCGGACGCGATCCTGGTTTCCGGCCAGATCACCGGCGAGGCGGCTTCCATGAGCGACCTCGAAGCGGTCAAGAAGGTGCTGCCGACCACGCCGGTGCTGGCCAATACCGGCGTCAAGCACGCGACCATCGCCGACGTGCTGAAGATCGCCGATGGCGTCATCGTCGGCTCGTCGCTGAAGGTAGACGGCAATACCTGGAATGCGGTCGATCCGGACCGCGCAGCGGAGTTCATGCGGCTGGCCCGCACGGCAAGGGGCCGTTGATGCCTGCGGCGGCCGGATCGAACGACGAACTGCGCGACCGCCTCCGCACGCTGCTCACGGAGCTGATGCTTATCCCCGGCCTCAGCGGCCATGAAGGCCGCGTGCGGCGATATCTGGCGGCCGAACTGCGAAAACTGGGCATGACCACCCGCACCGACCGGCTCGGCAACCTGATCGCCACGCTGGAGGGCGAGCCCGATGCACCGAGCGTCATGCTGTTCACCCATATGGACCAGCTCGGTTTCGTCGTGCGCAAGATCGAGAACGACGGGTTCATCCGCGTCGAGCGGCTGGGCGGCGTGCCGGAGCGGGCGCTGCCGTCGCAGGCGGTGACGATCTGCGTCGGCGAGGGCAGGGACCGCGCCGGCCTGATCGCCAACAAAAGCCACCACGCCACCACGCCGGACGAGAAATACAAGGTCGTCTCCTACATGGACCTCTACATCGACGCCGGCTTTGCAAGCCGCGCCGAGGCCGAGGCCGCCGGCGTGCTGATCGGCACGCCGATCGTCTACCGGCCACAGGTCATCGAGCTGTCGGAAACGCGCATTGCCGGAACGTCAGTGGATGACCGCGCCGGCTGTGCGGTGATCGTCGAGACCGCACGCGCACTCCTTGACACACAGCGGCGGCCGACCGTGCATTTCGTCTTCTCCGTGCAGGAAGAATTCAACCTGCGCGGCGCACTGACGGCGGCGCAGGTGCTGAAACCCGACATCTGCATCCAGCTCGACCTGCTGCTTGCCACCGATACGCCTGACATGGCCTATCGCGGCAATGTGACGATGGGCGGCGGCCCAGGCATCAGCCTCTATTCCTTTCACGGACGAGGCACGCTGAATGGCACGATCCCGCATCCGGCGCTGGTGTCGCTGTTCGAGAACGCCAGCCGGACGGAAAACATCCCGCTGCAGCGCAGCGCCCATACCGGGGCACTGACCGATTCATCCTACGTCCAACTTGTCGAGGGCGGCGTTGCCTCGATCGATCTCGGTTTTCCCATGCGCTACTCGCACTCCTCTCTGGAGGTGATGGATCTCGGCGACCTCGAGCAACTGACACGCCTGCTGGTGGCGGGGATTTCGGCGATCGACAAGGATTTCAGCCTCGACCGGGACGATTTCGTCGGATGAGTTACACCCTCGGCATCGACATCGGAACCTTCGAATCGAAAGGCGCGATCGTCGACGGATCCGGCAATGTCGTTGCCACGGCGGCCCGGCCGCACAAGATGCTGGTGCCGCAGCCGGGTTGGGCGGAACACCGGCCGAAACAGGACTGGTGGGGCGATTTCTGCTTCATCTCGAAAAAGATGCTTGCCGAGAGCGGCGTCGACCCGAAGGCGATCAAGGCGATCGGGACAAGCGCCATCGGCCCCTGCATGCTGCCGGTGGATGCGGAGGGCGAGGCACTGTCGAACGCCGCATTGTATGGCGTAGACAACCGCGCCGTGGCCGAGATCGAGGAACTGACGGCACAAATCGGCGCGACAAAAATCCTCGACCGCTGCGGCAACGCGCTGACCACGCAATCGGTCGGCCCGAAGATTCTCTGGCTGAAGAAGAACCGCAGGGAACTCTATGACAAGGCGGCGAAAGTCGTCACCTCGACCACCTATCTGGTTCAAAAACTGACCGGCGAATGTGTGGTCGACCACTATTCGGCGGCGAATTTTTCTCCGCTCTATGAGATCGACGTGAAGGGCTGGAGCGCCGCACTCGCGCCAGACATCATCGAACTCGACCGGCTGCCGAAAGTGCTGTGGACCACCGATATCGCCGGGCAGGTGACCCGCAAGGCGGCGCGGGAGACGGGGTTGGCGGCGGGAACGCCGGTGATCGCCGGCACCATCGATGCGGCGGCCGAGGCGCTCAGCGTCGGCGTGACAAAAGCCGGCGACATGATGGTGATGTACGGCTCGACCATCTTCATCATCATGCTGTCATCGAAACGCATCCAGGATGGGCGGCTGTGGTACGCGCCCTGGCTGTTTCCTGGCGAGCACGCCTCGATGTCGGGGCTGGCGACCAGCGGCACGCTGACCCACTGGTTCCGCGACCAGTTCGCCAGGGACCTGCCGTTCGAGGGCGCCTTCCGGACACTGACGCAGGAGGCGGAAAAATCGCCGCCCGGCGCCAACGGCGTGATCATGCTGCCGCATCTGTCGGGCGAGCGCACGCCGATCCACGATTCGCACGCCAAGGGCGTGATCTTCGGGCTGAACTTGACGCACAATCGCGGCGACCTCTACCGCGCGGCGGTGGAAGGCATCGCCTACGGCACCAACCGCATTTTTGAGACCTATCGCGAGATCGGCGAGGCGCCGAAGACGCTGCTGGCGGTTGGCGGCGGCACCAAGAACCCCGTCTGGATCCAGGCGACCTCGGACGTTTCCGGCATGCCGCAGACGGTGCGCGAGCGGTCTTTTGGCGCGAGCTATGGCGACGCCTTTCTGGCCGCGCTGGCAATCGGCGCGGTGAGGAAGGGCGACATCGGCGCTTGGAACCCGACGGCGCGCCGCGTCGCGCCGCGCGGAAAATTCCGCGAGGTCTATGAAAAACAGTATTCGATTTTCAAACGCATCTATGGCCAGACCAGGGACCTGATGGCGGAGTTGTCATGACCACGCTTTTCCAGACCGCGCTGGATGAACTGGGCGCTGTGCTCGGGCGCGTGGACGAGGCGCGCGTCGATGACGTGTGCAAGATGCTGGCGCATGCCAGGCAAATCGGCACGCATGGGCTCGGGCGCGAAGGTCTGCAGATGCGCGGTTTTGCCATGCGCCTGTTCCATCTCGGCATGCCGGTCGGCATCGTCGGCGACATGACCATGCCGCCGCTGGGGCAGGGCGACGTGTTCCTCACATCGTCCGGCCCGGGCGAGACGACGACGATCCTGACGCTGATGAAGGTGGCGAAGGATGCCCGCGCCAGGGTGATCCTGCTCACCGCCGAGCCGCGAGGCAGCGCGGCGAAGCTGGCCGACGTGACGCTGCTCATCCCGGCGCAAACCATGGCCAGCGACCAGGGCGCGGCGAAGACTTCCGCACTGCCGATGGGCTCGGCCTTCGAGGGTGCGCTGTTCGTGCTGTTCGAGGTGATGGTGCTGAAGCTGAAGGCGCTGGTGAACGCATCGCCGGAAGAGATGCGGGCGCGTCACACCAATATGGAGTAGCCTATGCGCTACGAACTGATGCTGCCGCACCAGATCCGGCAGGCGATCGCCGAAAACTGGCCGGTGGCATTGCCGCTCGGCGTGCTCGAATACCATGGCGAGCACATGGCGGTCGGCATGGACACGCTGGCCGTCACCAGGACGCTCGATCTCATCGAAAAGGAGATGCCGATCGCCATCCTGCCGCCTTTCTACTATGGCGCGGCGAGTTATGCGGTGGAGAAACCGGAAGGCAACGGTTCCGTGCAGGTCGGCGGCAAGGCGCTGGCGGCGTTCGGCGAAGACCTATTCTTCTCGCTGCTCAGGATCGGCTTTCGCAACATCCACGCCATCATTCATCACCAGACCGAGAATTTCGCGGCTGGGATGCCGACCGACCTGGCCTTCAAGACGGCCGGGCGACAGGCGATCTTCCGCTTCCTCGAGAAGGAACACGGCGAGGGCTGGTGGGGCGACGAGGCCTCGGCCAATTATTACGCCGACCACGCGGCCGGCGCGAACCCGTTCAACTGGGTGCAAGTGCATTCTCTCATGGGGCCCGAAATGTTCGGGAAATTCCCGTTCGACCACGCCGGCGAGGGCGAGACATCGCTGATGATGGCGCTTTGCCCGGAAGCCGTTGATATGGCAAAGGTCGGTGAGAACAAGGGCTGGTACACGGCGAGCGCTAAGGATGCTACTGCCGAATTGGGCGCCAAAGGCGTGGTGATGATCCTGGATCGATTGCGAAAAATGTTGCGGCGCTGATCTTCTGGCCGCGCAAACTATCCGAGCAATATCACGCTGCCATTGTGCCAGGTCCCGCTTGCGGCGAACCGAATTCGCCGGAAGGCGGGGCTTCCATCGAAGCAGCCAGCGCCGCGGTCCGCTTCAGCGTGCGCACATAGACATCTTCCATCAGCAGATGCGCGAACTCGCCGTTGCGGCCGATGCTGTAGAGCCCTTGCACGCCCGTCGATCGGGAAAACGCCTGTCGATGCGACTCGTATTGCCTGAGGTAGACGGGGTAGGCGACCGGCGTCCTCAATATGCCGCCGGCGCTGAGATACTTGCCACGCAGGCCGGGGAACATCTCGCAGATGCCGTCGAGACAGAGGTCGGCGAGCTTGTCCTCCGGCATCGTCCAATGCGGGTCGCCGACCTCGGCGCCAATGTCGAAGGTGATCTGCGTCTTGCCTTCGGGCGCGAGCCACGGCATCGAGATCGGCGCTTCGGTAAGCCGGAAGAACGGCATCTTGCGGTCCGGCACCCAGACCATTGTGTCGGGCAAAAGGTTGCGGCCGCTAAAACGCAGATTGACGAAGATCATGGGCCGGTAGCGGAAGGCCGCAAGATGGTCGAGCGCGCGCGTGCCCTTCACCAGTTTCGGCAGGATGTGGACGGGCGCGGTGCAGACGGCCGCTGAGACCGCGATCTCCTTGCCATGCACCACCATGGCCACGACCCGCTCGTCGTCGACCACGATGCTTTCGACGGGCGAGCCCAGCCGGATCAGCGGCGCGACGCGCAATGCGGTCGGTTCCAGCAGCCGGGCCACGCCGCCCTCGGGGTAGACGTGATAGACACCGGCGTTTTCCGGCAGTTCGTGCGCATAGCCGTTGCAGACGGCTCGTCCGGTGAGCCGTGACGCCGCCTTCAGGTAAAGCGATTTCAGTCCGCCATGCGCCATCTTGTCGCCAACGGCGGCGGAAAGCTGGTCGGCAGGCGCGCCGGACCACGCCTCGGCGAGCGGGATGGCGACTTCTTCCGCGAGCGCGTCGCCATAGGATTGGCGGAACCAATCGGCTGCGTTGTTTACTTCGCCGCCTCGCAGCCGCGAGGTAATTGCGCTGCGCACAAAACGTGGTGAGCGCATCAGCCCGAACGGGTAGCCATAGGTCCTGCCGCAGAGATGGACGGATTCCCCGTAATATTCGACGGTGCGGCAGATGGCGGCTGCGCCGAGTGCCTGCGCCAGGCGGTTGTTCACGAAATGCGCACCGAAATCGTAGCTGAAACCTTCGGCGTCCTTGAACGAGGACGCCATGCCGCCGATGCTGCCGCCGGCCTCGAAGATGATGACGGGAAAGCCCCTGCGCCGCAGATCGTCTGCCGCCGTCAGTCCGGCGATCCCCGCACCGATGATGGCGATCGGCTTCATGGCGTCTCCCCCAAGGTCACAACCTCGACATCGGGTAGACTATCAGCGGGTGTTTAAGTAACCCTCTATGAGGACATTCGAATTCGACCGGGCACAAGTATTGTCGCCGTTAGAGGCGAGTCATCGCAATGTTGTATTATGAAGATTGCATATTTTGTATGAGAATTGCCGGAATTTTACCGAAAGATGGGGGGTCGAAGTTTCCCGCCCCCAGATATCCTCACTGGTGACGGCGGATCGCCTAATGCCACTCGGCATAGAGCATCTGCGCCGAGACTATCGTCGTCGCGCTCTGCCGGCCTTCACGCGAAATGCTGGCTATGTCGACCGAGACGACGGACATGCTGGCCGGCTCCATCCCCGGGAACGTCTCCGACACCGAGGCGCCGTCAGCCCACTTGAAACTGATGGTGAACTCGCCGGGCGGAAATTTCGCCCGGTTGGCGCGAATGGCATTCGACAGCGGCTCCCATGTACTACCGTCGATTACCCCCGGTTCGCGCCGGATCATTTGCTGGGCGAAATCGAGTTCGTCCGTGACCGATTCCAACGCCTTGCCGAGTCCGGAAGATATGCCGTTGCTATCGAATATGCCTGCCGTGCTGGAAGAAGCGCCCGCTTCGACGCCGAGAATCTGCAATGCCGCCGCATAGCGGTTGGTGCCGGCTGCTGCTGCTCTTGCGCTGAAAGCCGTGGCGCCTGATGTTGAGCTGTTGACCATCATTGGCGAAGACGAGGTGTTGCAACCGGCCAATGATCCCAGACAATGGTTAACGAACGGCAAGGTGCCGCCCTGGCGCTATTTCACCGCTCCCGCCGTCATGCCCTTGATGAGATAACGTTCCAGGAACACGCCGATGATCGCTAGCGGGGCGATCGCGGCGGTGGACAGCGCGGCCATCGACCACCAGTTTATTCCCTGCGAGCCGGTCTGGCTGGCGACCATGACGGGGATGGTGTTGGCGTTGGTGGAGGTGAGCAGGGCGGCGAAGAAATATTCGTTCCAGCACAGCACCATCGACAGGATGAAGGCGGCGACCATGCCGGGCAAAGCGATGGGCAGCACGATCTGGAAGAACGCACCCCACACCGAAAGCCCGTCGACGAGGGCCGCCTCCTCCAGTTCGATCGGGATCGAATTGAACTGGTCGCGCATGATCCAGATGACGATCGGCAGCACCATCAGCGTGTAGAGCAGGATCAGGCCGATGCGCGTGTCGAGCAGGTTGAGCCCCTTGTAGAGCGCAAGGAAGGGCAGGGCGAGCACGACGGGCGGCAGGATCAGCTGCGACAGGAAGAAGAAGGAAATGTCCTCGTTCTTCATCCACAGGAACTTGTAGCGGAAGCGGGTCAGCCCGTATGCGCAGAGGCTGCCGATGACGATCGCCAGCGCCGAGGCGCCGATCGAGGTGACCAGCGAATTGAAGAAACGCTTCATGAACTCGTCGCGCACGGTGGATGTCGCGCCGATCGTATCCGGCGACAGGCCGAGCGACCGCCAGCCGCGCCAATCCGGCATGAAGTCGACCCATGGGATCAAGCGTCCCTGGGTGACGTCCGGCGCCGTCTTGAACGAGGTCGTGATGGTCCAGTAGATCGGAAAAAGGCAGATGAACGCCCAGAAGATCAGCGCGCCGTAGATGAAGACGCGGCTGGTGAAGAAGGCGGCCGGCGAGCGGACTTCTGAAGGGGCGTGTTCGATGGCTTCGGCGGTCATCGCGGCCTCAAGTGACGTTGCGCACGAAGCGGTTCGCGAGCTTCAGCAGCAGCGTCACGAACACGATGATGATGACGAGATAGACCATGGCGAGCATGGTGCCGTAGCCGACGTTCGAGCGATCCCGGTACTCGCGGAAGATGAAGCTGGTGACCGTGTCGGTCGCCCCGCCAGGCCCGCCGGACGTCACGGTGATGACGATGTCGGCGAGCTTCAGCTTGAAGATGATGCGCAGGATGAGCGCCGTCACCGACACCGGCAGCATCAGCGGAAAGGTGACGCCCCAGAACGTCTGCCAGGCGGTGGCGCCGTCGACCTTGGCGGCTTCGAGCACGTCGCGCGGCATCGCCTGCAGGCCGGCGAGCAGCATGATCATCAGGAAGGGGATGAAGGTCCAGGCGTCCAGCAGCATGATCGAGATCTTCGCCGTCCACGGACTGGCGAAGAAGGCCGGGTTTTCCCAGCCGAGTTTTCTGGCCAGCGTGGCGGCCGGGCCGAAACGGTATTCCATCAGCGACTTGCCGATCATCCACGACACCGCAACCGGCGACAGCATCAGCGGCAGCAGGAAGACGACACGGAAGAATTTGCGGGCGCGGATCTGGGCGTTGAGCAACAGCGCCAGGCCGAAGGCGATGACGTATTCGACGAACACGGCCAGCACGTAGAAGACCATGTTGAGCAGCGCGTTGCTGTAGAACGGGTCGCGCAGCATCTGCCAGAAATTGTCGAGTCCGTTGAATTTCGGCGTGCCGCTGAGGTTCCAGTCGAGCGTGGCGATGTAGAAGCCGAACAGCGTTGGGAATACCACCATGGCCACGGTGAACAGCACGGCGGGCAGCAGGAAGAGCGCGCGATGGCCTTGCTCGCCGCGCGTCAGCACCTGGCCGGCGCCGAGTGCAACGCCCCACAGGATGTAGGCGTAAAGCAGCGGCCGCCAGGTCGAGAAACCAAAGCCGATGGTGCCGGCTGCGTAGAGGATCTGGATGAGCGCGACGAGGGCAAGCCCGGCCGTGGCGAGGGCCATGATGGCACGACCCAGCCGCCTGCGGCCAGGCGCGATGGTGTCGAGCGCGGCGCCGAGCGAACTGTTCTGGGCAATGGCCGTGGCTTGTTCGGACACGCGGTCGTTCCAGGGGGCGGATAAGAGGAAGCCTATCCCGGCTTGCCGGTCAAAAAAAGCCCGGCGGCAGTGCCGCCGGGACGATATTCAGGCCTTTCGGCCAGGTTACATGCCGAGCGAAGCCTTGTAGAGCTTGATCTGGCTCTCGCGGCCGATCTGGTCGGTGATCTTCTCCCAAGCTGCCGCGATGGCGTCGGCGGTCGCCTGAGCGGATGGATACTGGCCGTTGACGCCCTTCACCAACTCGTCCTCGGCAATCGAGTAGTACTGGAAGATGCCGGGGATGCGCGGCTCGATGGCCGCGTTCGGATGATTGTAGCTGTCGAGGTTCGAGCCGAGATAGTCCTCGACGAAGGCGCGGTCGTAGCCCGCGGCTTCCCACTCCTCGTACTTGAAGTGCGAGTTGCGGTAGGGCTGGAAGCCCGACGGATAGGCCGAAGTCCACAGCGAGATGTCCTTGCCGCCCAGATGCGCGGCGGCAGACCACGCTGCCTTGCGCTTCTTCTCGTCGGCGGAGACGCGGCTGGTCACGTAGATGCCCCATCCGAGATAGGCCATGTTCGGAGCGAAATTCTCCTTCTCCTCCCAGGCGCTCGTCTTGGCATTGTAGACGCGCTTTGCGCCAGGATTGATCGAGAATCCGACCACGTCGCCCACCACGGAAGTATCGGAGGTGCGTGCGTTGGAGCCGACGTCGCCCCACCAGCAGAGGGCCGTGCCGGTGCCGCCGAGGAACTGCGAGAACGCGGTGGCGTTCGGGTCGGCGTTGAGCTGATCCGGCGGATAGGCGTTGGCCTTGACCAGGTCGAGCACATCCTGGATCGCCTGCACCCAGGCCGGGTTGTTGATGCGCGGCTTCATGGTGTCCGGGTCGAACAGCCAGGCCCGGTCGTCGGGGTGCTTGGCATAGGCGGAGGCGCGGTCGCCGAGGAAGTAGAAGCCGAAGCCGCCCCACTGGTACTTCAGCGGATCGAGGAAGCCATACGCCGGTGCGCCGGTGAGCGGATCCGTCTTGCCCTGCAGAGCGGCCGCCAATGCCGGAAAATCTTCCCAGTGCCGGGGCACCTCCGCCATACCGCTGAGCGAGCCGTCGCCGAAATAGTCCTTGCGGTACGCAAAGGTGTGGCAGTCGCCGTCGATGGTGATGCGATAGGTCTTGCCGTCCCAGGTGCCGACCGGGGCCTTGAGGTAGTTCACGAGGTCGTCGGCCTCGATCTGCGTCGCGACCCATTCGGGCATCTCGTCGAGCAGGCCCTTGCCGGCTGTGTCGCCCTCGAACGGCGCGCCCATCTCGATGATGTCGAAGTCGACGGTGCCGGTGGCGATCGACTGCTGCAGGCGGGCATTGTAGTCGGCCTGGGCGAGGTCGATCCAGTTGATCTTGGCGCCGGTATAGGCTTCCCACGGCTTCAGGAAGCCGCGAAACAGGAAGTTGTGCAGGTTTTGGTTGTTCAGCCCCATGAAGGTAAGCTCGACACCGGCGAACTCGCCTTCCCCAACGTTGGCCTTGGTGGCTCCGAGGCAGAGCTCGCCGACCTTCTGCCAGTCGGCATCGGTGGGCGAGCCTTTGCCGACGCCCGGTATCTTCAGGATTTCGGCGCGCAATGCGTCGTCCGCCAGAGCCTCGCCCGTCAGCGCGCCAAGGCCCGCCGAAGAGGCGGCGGCGACAGCCGCCATGCTGGCTGCGCCCTTCAGCACGTCGCGGCGTGTCGCGCCCATGCGAAGCATTTGGTTGTAGAGACTAACCTTCATGTCATTTCCTCCCGGACATGTGCTGTAAAACTGGTTTCGGCCTGCCGGCCGCTTGCGTGTCGCTTGGTCGTTCCCCCGATCCGAAAGAAGCAAGCGAGCCGCGGCCCACCCGTTCATCGGCGCATAGTTGTTTCATGCGTGCAAGACGCTCGCCACTATTCTCGGAAGTCGCTGTGCTGTCAACGGACTGGCGGACGTCTGGTCCGGCCAGTTGAAACGACGCAAAACATTGCCACCGCGAACGCCCCATCGACAGAACCGAAACGTGGTATTAAAAGGTAATACCTTGAGGCGTGGAGGCATTCCGATGGCTGCTTCGGTCAAGATCGATGATGAACTGAAGACGCGCGTGCAGCAAGTTGCCAGCCAGAAGCAGCGCTCGGCTCATTGGGTCATGCGTGAGGCGATCCGGCAATATGTCGAGCGCGAAGAAACGCGCGAGAGTTTCAAACAGGAGGCTTTGGCGTCTTGGGCGGAATATAAGGAAACGGGACGGCATCTGACCGGCGAGGAGGTTAGTCGGTGGCTTCGGACTTGGGGCACGGAACACGAGACTCCGGTGCCTGAGTGCCACGAATAGTCATAACCGAAGGGGCGACTCGAGGATTGGAGCGATGTCGACGTTTCCTGGCATCCAAGAACCCCCACGCGGCCGGTCGCGCCGCCGAAGTGATCGAGCGGCGTTTCCACGTGTTGCGGACGATGCCTGACATTGGCCGACCTTATCCCGAAAATCCCGAGTTGCGCGAACTCCTAATAAGCTTCGGCGATTCCGGCTATGTCGCCCTCTATGCTCACGAACGGGCGGATGATGCCGTCTATGTGCTGGCCTTCCGGCATCAAAAGGAGGCGGACTATTGAAGCCAAGACCTGGAAGGCAAGCTCTCTGCCTGAGCGAGCAATGCCCGGCCGACCCTAGCAATCGTTTCGCCATGGACTTGCCGCCGCCCGTTGGTTAGCTTCGCCGCGAAAATAGCGAGCTATACGCGGGGAAGCGATGGCGCAGGTAGCGATTGGCAACGTTTCGAAGGCCTTCGGCGCGGTCAAGGTGCTGCATGAGGTCAGCGTCGATATCGCCGATGGGTCATTCGTGGTGCTGGTCGGGCCTTCCGGTTGCGGAAAATCGACCCTGCTGCGTATGGTGGCCGGGCTGGAAAGCGTCAGCGGCGGCAGCATCGCCATCGGCGACCGCGAGGTGACCAACCTGCCGCCGGCCAAGCGCGACATCGCCATGGTGTTCCAGAACTACGCGCTTTATCCGCACAAGACCGTGGCGCAGAACATGGCCTTCGCCCTGAAACTGCGCAAGACCAGCCCCGCGGTGATCGCGGAACGGGTGAACAAAGCCGCGGAAATCCTTGATCTCACTCCTTATCTCCAGCGCTACCCCCGCCAGCTTTCCGGAGGCCAGCGGCAGCGCGTCGCCATGGGGCGCGCCATCGTGCGCGATCCGCAGGTTTTCCTGTTCGACGAGCCGCTGTCCAATCTCGACGCGAAACTGCGCGTGCAGATGCGCACCGAGATCAAGGAACTGCACCAGCGGCTGAAGACCACGACCATCTACGTCACCCATGATCAGGTCGAGGCCATGACCATGGCCGACACGATCGTCGTCATGCAGGCCGGCCGCATCGAGCAGATGGGCTCGCCGCTCGAACTCTTCGACCGGCCCGCCAACGTCTTCGTCGCGGGTTTCATCGGCTCGCCGTCCATGAACATCCTGAAAGGCAGGATGTCCGGCGGCGCGGTGGAGGTCGAGGGTATAAAGTTGCCTGTTCCGGCCAGCGTGCAAGTGTCCGAGGGCCGCGACGTGCTCTACGGCGTCAGGCCGGAGCACCTCGAACTCGCCGCGGACGGATTCCCGGCCGCCATCAAGGTGGTCGAGCCCACCGGTTCGGAGACGATGGTGTTCCTGCGCTTCGGCGCGGGCGAACTTGTGGCGCTGTTCCGTGAACGGCACAATTTCAAGCCGGGAGACACGCTGACCCTGCGTCCGCGCGCCGAGGCCGTGCATCTGTTCGATCCGGCGACCGGCAAGCGTCTTTAACCATCAGTCCGGTCCGCAAAAAGCGCACGCCGCCGTGACGAATTCGGGAGGAATCTGAATGCTCAAGGGAATAAACCCGCTGCTCAACGCCGATGTGCTCCAGGCCTTGAGGGCGATGGGCCATGGCGACGATTTGATCATCGCCGACACCAATTTTCCATCGGACTCGGTCGCCCGGCAGACGCGGCTCGGCAGGCTGCTGCGCATCGATGCCAGCGCGGCAGAGGTGGCGAAGGCGGTGCTGTCGGTCTATCCTCTGGACACGTTCGTCGACGACGCGGCGGCGCGCATGGAGGTCGTTGGCAAGCCGGACGAGGTGCCGGTCGTCCAGCAGGAAGTGCAGAAGGTCATCGATGCCGCCGAAGGAAAATCCTGGCCGATGATCTCAGTCGAGCGCTACGCCTTCTACGAGCGCGCGAAACAGGCCTATTGCGTGATCCAGACCGGCGAGCGCCGTTTCTACGGCTGTTTTGCTTTCCGCAAGGGCGTCGTCCCGCCGGATGCGGTGTGACGCCATGACAGGTGGCAAGCCGATCGTCATCCTCGGCGTCTTTGTCGCCGACACGGCCTATCGCGCCGCCCGCCAGCCGCGTATGGGCGAGACGATCCTCGGCAACGATTTCAAACTTGGCCCCGGCGGAAAAGGCTCGAACCAGGCCGTGGCGGCCGGGCGGTTGGGCGGTGACGTGACCTTCATCACACGGCTCGGCCGCGATCCGTTCGCCGACATGGCGATGGCGACCTGGAAAGAGGCGGGCGTGAAACCCGCTGTCATCGAGACGCCGGAAAGCTACACCGGCGCGGCCTACATCTTCATCGAGGAAGGAACGGGCAACAACGCCATCATCGTTTCGCCAGGTGCGGCGATGCTGATCTCGCCCGCCGACATCGACCGGAACGCCGATCTCATCCGGTCGGCGGGCGTGTTCGTCACGCAACTCGAACAGCCGATCGACGCGGCGATCCACGCGCTTGAGATCGCCAAGGGCGCGGGAGTGACGACCATCCTCAATCCGGCGCCGGCGGCAAGCCTGCCCGACACGATCTTTGCGCTTTGTGACTATGTCACGCCCAACGAGACCGAAACCGAGGAACTGACCGGCATCAAGGTCGAGACCGTCGACGATGCACGGCGGGCGGCAGCGGTCTTTCTGGAAAAAGGCGCTGGTGCTGCTCTGATCACGCTTGGCGAAAGGGGAGCCCTGCTTCACGACGGCAAGGTTTCTGAACTTGTCCCGGCCGTCTCAGCCGGACCCGTCGTCGAGACGACCGGGGCAGGGGACGCTTTCAACGGCGGCTTCGCTGTTGGGCTGTCGCGCGGACTCGATCCGGTCAACGCGGTGCGATTCGCTTGCGCCGTCGCGGGGATTTCGGTGACGCGGCCGGGTACTGCGCCGTCGATGCCGACGCTGGCCGAAGTCGAAAAGCTTCTGGCGCGCTGACCCGCGTGTCAACGACCGTTAGGCGGTGCTCGTCGCGCCGCGGCGATCTTGCGGTCGAACCAGGGGCGCAGGAACGGCATGGCCACAGAGCCGAACATGCCGAGCATTTTCATCTGCATGCCCGGATAGATGGCAAACTGGCCGCGATCGAGCCCCGCCAGCGCCACCCGCGCCACCGCCGGCGCCGGCCACAGGCCGCCGGCCCCGATGGCGGCCTGTGCCTCGTGCGGACGCAGCGGACGCTCGGCGGCAAGCTGCGGCGTCTCGGTGTCGGGCGGAAAGCAGATGGAGACGGTGATACCGTGGGGCCGGGCTTCGGCGCGCAGCGCCTCGGCAAAGCCGGCGACGGCGTATTTCGAGGCGCAATAAGCGGTGTAGCCAAAGATGCCGATCAGCCCGGCGCCGGAGCCGAGCATCAGGATTTTTCCGCGTCGCCGCGCCTGCATGCCGGCATAGACGCCCCGCACAGCGTTGACCGTGCCGAACAGGTTGGTGCGGATTTGGCCCTCGAAGGCGTCCGGCGGCGCGTCCTCGAAACGGCCGGGAATGACGATGCCGGCGGAGGTGATCAGGATGTCGCAAGGGCCGAGCGCGCCTTCGCAACCGGCGATCGCCCCGGCGGCCGCGGCGGCATCGCCGACATCGGCCGTCTCCGCGTGAAAACGGCGGCCATTCTTCCCGAAAGCGGCCTCCAGCGTGCCTCGCATTTCTTGCAGGGCAGGCGCGGTTCGCGCGATCAGCGAGACGTCGTCGCCGCGCGCCGCGCAGGCTTGTGCCAGCGCCGCCCCGATGCCGCTCGACCCGCCGGTTATGATGACATGCGCCATGATCCGTTCGTGGTTAGCATGGTGCTTGCGCCGCAACAATTCGGGGCGCATCAGTCGTAGCCGAAGTTGAACGGCGCTCCCTTGATTTGCTGCCGAAAAATTGCGAACACCGCGCGCCGGCGGCAATACCGGAGGGGGTTCGACCGTTCAGACAGTAGCAGGTTCCGATCGCAAGAATCGGAACCGTGACGGGGAATGGCTTGAGTTTGGCACCTTTCGGGCACCCTCTGGCGCTGGTGGCTGCGATGTTCGCCGCCGCTTTCGCCGTAACGCTCGTCGTCGACCGCTTCGCCATGCCGGCGAATGTGCGCAAGGCAAACCGTCCGCTCGCTCGCTCGAATCGGCTTGCCGATATCCTCACGCGGGCGACGGTCGTGGCGGTGATCTTCGCCTTCTTCTTCGCCATCTCGTGGCGGCCGCTCTACGCGGCGGCGGGCACCGTCAGCACCTTCGCCATCTTCACGCTGATCTCGCGCGCCAAATACGAGTTCATCCGCGAGCCGCTGGTGTTCTCCGACATCGCGTTGGTGATGCTGGTCTTCCGGCACAAGGAGATGTTCTACGCGAGCTGGCTGAACGTCGTCTTCTGGGTCGTGGCGCTGGGTTATGTGTTCGGTGCCTCGGCGCTGTTCATGATCTTCGAGCCGTCGGTTCTTCCGCCGTCCGGCCGCCCTTGGCTGGTCGCGCTGATGGTGCTGGCGGCAGCGACGCCGTGGCTGCTGCCGCTGCAGCGGCATGTCCGGCAAGCCCTGGCGGAAATCGCAGCGTCGGTCGTCGGAAAGGACGACATCAAGGTGCTGACGGTGCGGCTGGGAACCTTTGCCTCGGTCGTCTGCTCCTTCCTCGCCTGGCTTGGCCGCCGGCCGCAACGTGCGACCTTGCCCGCGGCGGTCATCGGCGGCGACCGCGAGAACCTGTCGACCACGGCGGACGGCAAGCCGCTGGTCGTCGTCTGGCAGTCCGAATCCTTCATGGACATGCGCCATTTCGGCATCGGGTCGCTGTCGCTGCCCAATCTCGACCGGCTGCGGCTGCGCTCCGCCGAATGGGGGCGCATGTCGAGCATCTTCGAGGGCGGCTACACGCTTCGCACCGAGTTCTCGGTGATATCAGGCCTGCCGCCCGCCGATCTCGGGCCCGACGCCGCCCATCCCTATCTGCGCGTGGCGCCTTATGCGGATGTGTCCTGGCCCAATCGTTTTCGCAGGGCGGGATGGTCGACGCACTTCATCCATCCTTATGATCGCCACTTCTTCTCGCGGGACCGGGCCTTGCCTCTGCTCGGATTTGATGCGCTCACCATGCTCGACGCCTTCGACCACGATCTGGAGCATGAAGGACCCTACGTCTCCGACCTCGCGCTGTCGAAGCGGGTGCTCGACTGCTGCCGGGACGATGGCGGACGAACGGGCCAGTTCCTGTTCGCGGCGTCGATGGAAAATCACGGTCCCTGGCGTCCGGGTCGCCATGGCGGCAGCATCGATCCGCTTGAGATCTATCTCGGCATCCTCGAACGTTCCGATACCGCCCTCGGCCATCTCGCAGACGAACTCGACCGCATGGACCGGCCGGTCTGGCTGGCCTTCTACGGCGATCACGCGCCGATCCTGAAATCCTTCGCCGACCCGTTCTCCGATCCGCGGACGGAATATCTCATCGTCCCGATGGGGCGGGCCGCCACAGGCACCCGGCCCGCCGCCGTGCCTGCCGAGAAGGCTCCGTGGCGCATCATCGCAGATCTGGTGCGGCACGCGGGCTTGGACGGCTGGTTTGGCGCGACCGCGTCCGGCGCCGGGGCGGCGCGGTGACGGCGGAAATGCCGGGCGAGGCCGCTTCGCCGCCGCAGACGTTCCTGTTCCTGCAAGGACCGTCCTCGCCTCTGTTCGCGCGGATCGCCGACAATCTGCAGCGGCTCGGCCACCGCTGCATCCGCGTCAATCTCTGCGCGGGCGACTGGGTGTTCTGGCGGCGCCCGGGCGCGGTCAACTATCGCGGCCATCTCGACCATTGGCCGGCCTTCGTCGCAGCCCTGATGGACCGCGAGCGGGTGACCGGCATCGTGCTGCTCGGCGAGGAGCGTCCGCATCATCTCGTCGCGATCTCGGCCGCGAAGGCGCGGGGCATTCCGGTCTATGCCGTCGAGATGGGCTACCTCCGGCCGGACTGGATCCGGATCGAGAAGGGCGGCAGCGGCCACCATTCGCATTTTCCCGCCGATCCGGCGGCGATCCTGCGCGCCGCGGCCGATCTTCCCGAACCGGACCTGCGCGCACACTACAGCCAGACATTCGTGTCGGACGCCCTCTACGATCTGATGTTCAACCTGCCGAACGTCTTTGCCTGGTTCTTTTTCCCGCACTACCGCTGGCATGCGATCTTCCACCCGCTGGCCGAATACTACGGATGGATCGGCCGGCTGCTCGGCGGTAAGCGGCGCGCCCGGGAGGCCGAAGAAACGATCGCCAGGGTCGTGGACGGCGCCGATCCCTTTTTCGTGATGCCGCTGCAACTGGAGACGGACTACCAGATCCGCAGCTATTCGGTCTTCCGCAGCCAGCGCACCGCGATCAAGGTGGTCATCAGTTCCTTCGCCGAACATGCCAGCCCGAACGCCCGCCTGTTGATCAAGGTCCACCCGCTCGACAACGGGCTCATCGTCTGGCCCGAGGAAATCGACAGCCACGCGAAGCGCCACGGCGTCGCCGACCGTGTCCACTTCATCGACGGCGGCAACCTCAACCGCATTGTCGCTGCCTCGGCTGGCGTCGTGACGATCAATTCCACCGCCGCCATGGTCGGGCTGCAGCGCGGCGTTCCGGTGAAGACGCTGGGGCTTGCGATCTATGACATTCCCGGCATGACCGACGACCAGCCGCTCGACAGCTTCTGGCTCGAGCCGAAAGCGCCGGACCTGAAACTGGTCGAGGCCTTCGTGCGCCTCGTCGCGGCGACCTTGCATGTGCGCGGCAATTTCTATTCAGAGGCCGGCGTCGAGGCCGCGGCGGCGGGGATCGCCGAACGCCTGCACCGGAATACGGTCAACGAACCGGGCGGCTTCGTCGACAAGCCGCCGCGCACCCGTCCAGACAAGGATCATTTCTGAGGGATGGCGGACCGCCGGAGCGGCCCGGCGTGGGTGGAGCAGCTCAGGCCTCGGCGGCCATCTTGCGCAGAACCGCCTCGATATCCACGGAACCGACGCCGAAATTGCGTTCGACCAGCGTCGCGAGTTTCTCCGCGGTCTGCGTCACGGCATATTCGATCTGTTCGGGCGTGTGCTCGCTGGTGATGAAGAAGCGCAGCCGCGCCAGACCCTCCGGCACCGCCGGGTGGATGATCGGCATGACGTTGACGCCTGCCGCCAGAAGGTCGTTGGAAAGCTGGGCGGCGCGCAGCGAATCGCCGACGATCACCGGGATGACCGAGCAGCCGACGCTGACGCCGGTGTCGAGGCCGCGCTCCCGGGCGAGATCGAAGAACAGATTGCCGTTGCGGCGCATCCGGGCGACCCGTTCGGGCTCGCGGTCGATCAGGTCGAGCGAGGTCCAGGCGGCGGCTGCGAGCGACGGCGCCAGCCCGACGCTGTAGACGAAGCCGCCGGCGCTTCCCTTGAGCAGCGTGACCAGCGCCTCGCTGCCGGCGATATAGCCGCCGCAACTCGCGGTGGTTTTGGAAAGCGTGCCCATCCAGATGTCGACGTCGCGCGGATTGCAGCGATGGTACTCCGCCGTGCCGCGTCCCGTGTCGCCGACGACGCCGAGTGCGTGCGCGTCGTCGACCATCAGCCAGCAGCCGTAGCGCGACTTGAGTTCGATCAACTGCGGCAGGTCGGCGACGTCGCCGTCCATCGAATACACGCCTTCGACGACGACGAGGATGCGCCGATGCCGCCCTGTCACCGAGCGCAGCACGCGCTCCAAATCTTCCATGTCGTTGTGCTTGAAGAACCGGCGATGCGAGCCGGAGAGCTTGGCGCCGATCAACGCGCTGTTGTGGATGAATTCGTCATGGATGACGAGGTCTTCCGGTCCCAGCAAGGTGCCGATGGTGGCGACATTGGTCAGGTAGCCGCTGACGAAGACGATTGACGCGTCGACGCCGTAGAAGGACGCAAGCTTGGCTTCGAGTTCGCCATGCACCGGGCGCTCGCCGGCGACGAGGCGGCTGGCCGACGCGGAGATGCCGTAGCGGTCGATCGCTGCCTTGGCCGCTCCCAGAACCTCGGGATGCCTGTTCATGCCGAGATAGTCGTAGGAGGCGAAGTTGATCAGCGTCCTGCCGTCGACGACCGTCGTGGCACCCGCCGCGCCCGCATGGCTGCGGAAGAACGGGTTATCGATGCCGAGCTGGTCGCCGGCGGCGGCCTGCGCCATGATCTGCTTGTGTTCCGGCAGGTCGGTGAAGGCTGGGGCGGGGCTGGCCTGCGGCACCGCGGCAGGCCGCGCGGCGCGCTTCGGCGTCGCCGGCCGCGCGTGATCCTTCATGAAGCTGAGGACCTGGTCCCGAACGGCGCGGGTACGCTGGTTGGCGCCGTCGGTCATTGCACGCTCGCCTTGGCCGGGTTGGTGTGGCGGGTGGCGAGGTGGTCGACAACGACCGTGTTCGCCGCCTTGTCATCGCCGCCGTCGGCTCCGGCGCGCTGGGTGATCTTGAGATAGAGTTTTCGCGATACGTCGCCTACCGTCGTGCTCTGGGTCACGCTGGAAAGCGGCATCTCGAAACCGGTCTTCTGGCGGAAGCTCATGCCGAGTTCCATGGCCATGAGGCTGTCGAGGCCGACGTCCTTGATCACCTTGAGCGGCGATATCTCGCTGGCCGGAACCCGCAATATCGAGGCAATCTCGCTGGCGACCAGCTGGAAGATGAGATGTTCGCCTTCCTCCTGGCTCTTGCCTTCGACCAGCGCGACGAGATCGATGAGTTCGCCGTCGCCTGCCGCCGACTGCGTCTTGGCCGAGCGGGCAACGACCTCGAACAAGGGCGTGGCGACCGTTTTCAAATGGCGAGCCATGCCCATGTCGATCTCGGCGATGGAAACGGCGGCGGCGTCGACCGTGCCGGGGTCGCGCACGATATAGTCCTCGACATAGGCGAGCGCCTGGGCGGCGGTCATGCCGGTCTTGCCGATCCGCTTCGACAGCATGTCGTTCACGTCGGTGTTGCGGGCTAGGAACCCGGTGTCGGAGATCGCGCCAAAACCGACCGCCAGCGCCGGCAGGCCGATGCGTCGGCGCGCCCGGGCCAGACCCTCCAGATAGCCGTTGGCCGCGACATAGTTCGCCTGGCCGGGATTGCCGACCAGCGTCGTCGCCGACGAGAACAGGATCAGATGATCGAGCTCGTCCTGGCGGGTCAGCCGGTCGAAGATCGCGGCGGCCTTGGCCTTGGGATCGACGACGGCGCGCACGCGGCTCTCCGTCAAGTTCTCGATCAGCGCGTCGTCCAGCACCATGGCGGCATGGACCACGGTCTTGAGCGGACCGTCGACCCGGATTTCGCCAAGCATCTTGGCCGCCGCCGCTTCGTCGGTGATGTCGCAGGCATAGACGCTGGTGGTCACGCCGCGCACCGCCCATTTGCGGATTGCCGCCGAGGTCTCCTCGTCGGCCACGCCGCGGCGCGAGCAGAGCGCGATCTTGCGCGCCCCGTGATCGACCAGCCAGTCGGCCGCGGCAAGGCCGAAGCCGCCGATGCCGCCGAGCACCAGATGCACGCCCTCGCGGTCGAGTTGCAGGCCGGCGCGCGGAGCGACCAGCACGGAATCCCTGCCGGCGACGGGCGCCGTCACCACGATCTTGCCGATATGGCCGGAGCCCTGCATCAGCCGGAAGGCGCCGACGATCTCGTCGTGCCGGAAGGCGCGATAGGGCAGGGGCGCCAGTTCTCCCCGCTCGAACATCTCGGAGATTTCGGCAAGCAGGCTGGAACTCAGTTCCGGCAGCGTGTTGAGCAACTGGTCCGCGTCGATGCCGAAATAGCTGATGTTGCGGCGGAAGGGGCGCAGGCCGATCTTGGTGTCGGAGTAGAAGTCGCGCTTGCCGAGTTCGAGGAACCGCCCGAACGGTTTCAGCAGCGAAAGGCTTCGCTCCATCGCCTCCGAGAACAGCGAGTTGAGCACGACGTCGACGCCCGTCTGGCCGGTGGCGGCCATCACGTCGTCGACGAATTCCAGCGTGCGCGAATTGAAGACGTGGTCGGCGCCGAGCGTTTCGAGCAGCCGGCGCTTTTCGGTCGATCCGGCGGTGGCGATGACCTTGGCGCCCTTCGCCTTGGCGATCTGCAGCGCCGCCAGCCCGACGCCGCCCGCGCCGCCATGGATGAGGATCGTCTCGCCGGGCCGGATGCGCGCCAGTTCGACGATCGCGTAATAGGCGGTGAGGAAGGCCACCGGCAGCGTCGCGCCGGCAACCGGATCGATCCCGGCTGGCAGCTTCGCGGCGCCCGAACGCTTCACATTGACATGGGTGGAGAACGCCGCCGGCGCCACCGCCATAACGGCGTCGCCGACCACTAGATCCTTGACGTCAGCACCGACCGCCTGGACGTAGCCGGCGCATTCCATGCCGATGGTCGGCCCGGCAAAACCGTCTTCCAGGGCTTCCTCGGGCAGCATGCCCATGGCCCACATCACGTCGCGGAAATTGAGGCCGGTGGCCGTGACGGCGATGCGGATCTCGCCGGGTTCCGGCTCCGCCGGAACGGCGGTCTGCCAGGCGATGCTGCCGACCTGCGAGGCGCTGCGCTGCTTGACGGTCGCCGCTGCATAGTCGCGGGTGGAGGACTGACTGTCAGGCATCGGGCCTGGCGCGACCCGCACTTCCAGTGCGCCTGCCGTGACCGGGTCGATGGCCCACTCGCGGTTTTCGCTGTCGGCCGTCATCAGGGCCAGCGTCCGCCTGACGCGGGTCGCGAAGCTCCAGTCCTGGGCGCCCGAAAGGTCGACGGAATGCAAGTCGATCACGTCGAATTCATTTCGCAGCACGCGCAGAAACGCCCACAATCCGGCATCGCTGGCAGATGCGTGATGCGCCGTTTCTTCGGCATCCATCATCACCGCCAGACGCTTCTTTGCGGTGCTCGCATTGGCCGGTGCGTGTGCTCGCAGGACTTCGGCCACACTGCGCAGCCGCAGGATGCTGCGTTGCAGCCTTTCCGAACCGTCCCCCTCGATCGGGTCGGGCAGATAGATGACGTTGACCGCGTCGTCGCCGAAGCGACCGAGTGCGGCGGCAAGCGCCGCGCGGTCCTTGTCTGCCGCGCCGGTCAGTCGCAGGAAGCCTGCCTCCGCTTCATCGAAAACGGTCCGGGCTTTCGCAGAAATCCTGCCGTCATGAAGGACTAGCGCCGATTGCGGGATGGCAGGCGCCGTGGCAGCTGCCAGCGTGGCGCGTCCGGCCGCTTCCACGGTGATTGCCGGGCCGTGAACCAGATTGTGCCGCGCCGCAGCGACATTCTCGAACGGCAGGTAGCGCAGCAGCGAATGCCAGTCGTCCACCGAGGCAAGCTGGCCGATCGGGAACTCGACGCCCTTGCTGCGGTCGAACCAGCCATCGTTGAGGCCGAAGGCGAAATCGGCGAACGCATTGGGCGCCGTCGCGCAGAACAGAAGCTGGGTCGAGGCGCCGGTCACGGCTTCGACGGCTTCGTTGAAGCCCTCGGCGCTGATCAGTTCGAATATGTGGTCGGCGGCGCTGACGATGATGTCGGCGGTTCCGGTCCGGGCGAGGTCGGCCGGACGGGCGATGGTCACATGCGGTTCGGTCTCGAAGGCGATCGCCAGTTCCCCAAACGCGGCGTCGCGCGATTCGACGGCGACGAAGGCCGCTCCCGATTCGGCGGCGAGACGTGCAAAACCTGCCGTGACCGCGCGCGAAACCGTGCCGAGTTCGACGATGCGCCGCACCGGCGCCGTGTTTTTGCGGGCTTCGATCGCCTTCTTCAGGACGCTGGTGATCATGGCGACGCGGCTGACGCTGGCGGGCGAATGCACCCGCAGGCTTTCCAGCACGGTATCGCTGATGAAGGACGGCTTCGACTGGTCGGACTCCGGCCTTGCCTGCCCGCCCGAAGGCGCATGCAGCGCGTCGAGGCGTTGCATCGCCTCGAAATACACGTCGTTGACCACGACGACCTCGGCGATGCGGTCGGGCCGTTCGCGGTAGATGGCGTTGAGGATTGCCGGAACCGGCGGCAGTGAGCATTCCGCCTGGATCGACCAGCTGCCTTCGCTTTGCGCGGCGAGGCCGACTTCCTCGAGCAGATAAAGGCCGTTGGCGACGAAACGCTTGAAACCGAGGTCGCCGGGGAGTGCGTCCGCGGCGATGACGCCGGTGTTGCGGCTGGCCTTGCGGGCGATCTCGAAATTGGCGCGGTAGATCGCCGCCTCGATCATCTGCGAGGAGCCGTCGCCCTCGTCCTCCTCGGTCCTGGCGAACAGCTCGGCAAGTGCCGGCGCCGGTCTGGCGGCGTCTCCGAAAGGCGACACGCGGCTGGGGACGAGGACCTGGTGGTAGCTGACGTCTTCCAGCGGCTTCTGCTGGCGCAGGAACGTGCGCTTGAAACGGCAGTCCTCGAAGGTGGCGACGACTTCGCCGGCCTTGTCGAGAAGCGTGAACCCAGCCTTGATCGAACCCGACGAAACGCGCCCGATGTCGATGATCGCCCGCGTTATCACGGCGTCCGGCCGGTAGAGCCGCGCCGTTCCGAAACGCACCGGGATGTAGGGCGCGCCGCGCCGCTCGCCGGATATTTCCCCGAACACCGCGACGAGGCCGTGGAAGGCGGCGTCGACTGAGACCGGATGCAAGCTGTAGCCGATATGCGGGTTCCTCGCCGGCGCCGGGGGCGCCAGCGCCACGTCGATCCGCTTCTCGTCGATGCGCGAGGCTTCGCGCATCAGCCGAAACGTCGGCCCGTAGTCCAGCCCGAACTGATGCGCGGTCTCGTAGGCGGCGGCGCCGCCTATCAGCGTCGAATCGGCGCGCTTCCAGGCGGGCGACATCGCCGCCGGCCTGCCCGAGGACAGTTTTCGGCAGCGGGCGACGGCGTGCAGCGTCCAGTCGTCGTTGCTCAGCCGGTCGCGCGACTTGATCTCGATGTCGCCGGTGTCGCCGAACACCGTCGTCGACAATTCGCGAAGATGGTTTTCCGACAGCTCCAGCGGCCGGAATATCTCCAGATTGGAGATCTCGATCTCGTCGGACGCCAGAAACTGCCGTGCCACCGACAGCGCGATGTCGAGGAAGGCGCTGCCCGGAAGGATCGACTTGTGGTCGACGACGTGTTCGGCGAGATCCGGGAAGAGATGCGCGTCGATGTGGTTCTTCCAGCTCCCGCTGGACAGGTCGATCCGCCATCCGGCCAGCGAATGGGGCGCGTCCAGCCTGCCGTAGAGGTCGATCGCGTCGCTGGTGAATTCATGGCGCATGTCGGCCGGCTCGAACGGCAGCGCCGGCAGCACGATCCTTGCATTACGCTGGCCGAACGCCTTGCGCCGGTCGAACGCGCCGCCATTGGCGAGCACCCTCGCATAGGTGGTCGAGACCGGGTCGGCGACGCTCTCCTCGCGCATCAGCGAGGAGATGGCTGAGGCCGCCACGGCGCGATCCTTGATCGTGTCGCGCAGATATGACGTCAGGATCGGGCGCGGGCCGATCTCGACGAACAGGCTGCAGCCGAGGTCGAGCGCCGCATTGGTGCCGCCGAGGAAATTCACCGGCTCGCGGACGTTGCTCCACCAGTAGGCCGGATCGAGCGTGTTGCCCGACAGCACGCCACCCGTCACCGTCGAGATGAACGGGATCTGCGACGGCCGGAGCGCGATCTGCGCCATGTCGTCGAGAAAATCGTCCTTGGCGACCTCGATCAGCGGGTGGTGGAACGGATAGTTGATGTCCAGCACCTGGCCGACGATCCGCTCGGCCTTCATGATCTCGCGCAGCGCCATGATCTGCTCGCCGGGGCCGGACACCGTGACCGAGCCCTTGGCGTTGACCGCCGCGATGGTGATCTGGTCGAGGCCATGGCGCTTGAAGAATGCCAGCGCGTCTTCCGGTGCCAGTTGCACGGCGGCCATCCGCCCGAGACCGGCGAGCCGGTCCTGATGATAGGAGCGCTTGGCGACGACCGAAACCGCATCGACCAGCGAGATCGCGCCGGAGACATAAGCGGCGGCGACCTCGCCGACAGAATGGCCGTAGACCGCGTCCGGCTTGACGCCGAGCAGCGACAGCACGTCGGCAAGTGCGGCCTGGATCGCGAACAGCAGCGGCTGCGCGATCTTGGTGTCTTGCAGCTTGGTCTCTAGGTCGGCGTCGAACAGAAGGTCGATCAGGCTGATCTGCGAGCGCACCTGGAACAGCGCGTGTACGACGTTGAAGCGGTCGCGGAAGGCCATGTTGCGGCGATAGGCGTCGATCGCCATTCCGGCCCATTGCGAGCCGTTGCCCGAGAACACGAAGGCGATCTTGGCCTGGTCGCGGATCGCCTCGGCCTGCACGGCCTCGCGGCTGTCGCGGTCGCGGGTGCGCGAATCGATCGCCTTGACGATCACGTCCGGGTCGTCGTTCGCCACGACGAAACGGTGCTTGAGATGATGGCGGTTGGCGCCGGCGGATGCGATCAGCGGCCGCCGCTCGGCGATCGTCGCCTCCTTCAGCGCCGTCCGGTAGGATTTCAGCAGCGAATCCAGCGCCGACGCGGTGTGCGCGCTAGCAAGGAAGACTTTTCCGACGGCCTCGGGCTTTTCCCGCTCGCGCGGGTTCTGCGGGTCGCTGATGATGATGTGGGCGTTGGTGCCGCCGAAGCCGAACGAATTCACGCCGGCGAGGCGGGCATGCTTGCCGTGCAGCAACTCGATCGGCTCGGCCGCCACATGCACGTTGAGCGCGTTGAAGTCGACCGCGTCGTTCGGCGTCTCGAAATGCAGCGAGGCCGGGAAATAATTGTTCTCCAGCGCCAGCATCGCCTTCATCAGCCCCAGCAGGCCGGAGGCAGGCTCGGTGTGGCCGATATTGGTCTTGATGGAGCCGATCGGGATGGGCGCGCGGCGGGCCGCGCCGATGACGGTGCCGATCGACCAGATCTCGGCCGGATCGCCGACCTTGGTGCCGGTGCCGTGGCCCTCGATGAAGGCCAGCCGGTTCGGATCGATGCCGTTGCCGTCATAAAGCGATTTCAGCAGTTGCGCCTGCGCCTGCTCGGAGGGCAGGGAGATGCCGTTGGTACGGCCGGACGAATTGACGGCGGAGGCCAGCACGCGGCCATAGCTGCGGTCGCCCTGGGCGAGCGCCACGTCGCTGCGGCGCAGGATGATCGCCGCTCCGCCCTCGGCGCGGACGTAACCCATGCCGTCATTGTCGTAGGCCCGGCAAAGCCCCTCGGGAGACAGCATGCGCGCCTGCGCGAAGCCGACGAAGGCGAGCGGGTGCGTCAGCGCGTTCACGCCGCCGACGATCGCGGTATCGACCTCGCCGCTTTCCAGCGCCTTCATCGCCAGGTCGAGCGCAACCAGCGACGACGAGCAGGCGGTATCGACGGTCAGGCTCGGCCCGTTGAGGCCGAAAACGTGCGAGATGCGGTTGGAAACGATCGACAGCGTGTTGCCGGTCATGAAATGCGGGCCGGCGGCGGCGGGATCCTCGACGATGAGGTTGCCGTGGTCGAGCGCCGAAGCGCCGATATAGACGCCGACGCGCTGATGGCCGAGATCGGAATAATCGATGTTGGCGCTTTCCAGCGCGCGCCAGGTCAGCTGCAGGATCATCCGCTGCTGCGGGTCCATCAGCTGTGCTTCGCGCTGCGACAGGCCGAACACGCCGGGATCGAAGCTGAAGCAGTCGTCGATGATGCCGGCGGCGAAGGAATAGGTCTTGCCGCGCGTGCCGATCTCGGGATGCCAGTAGCGCGACTGGTCCCACCGGTCGGCCGGCACCTGCGTGATCATGCAGCGACGCTGACGCAGCAAATCGAAAAGCTGTTCGGGTGTGTCCGCGCCGGGGGCACGGACCGCGCGACCTATGATTTCTACCGACATGTCCCCTGACGCCACTATACCAAGATCATGAATTGATTTCCGGCCTTTGCAAACCGGACGTCAGCGGAAGCCACTCGTGCTTCCTGTCTTCGTCGCGCCCCGTATGGGGAGAGGATAATCTGGAAATGACGCCATTGGCGTGTCCCACCGTCCTGGTAGTTGCATTCCTGAGCCCGCAAGTCGTCTGCCGCCTGTCTCATGCCCCCCAGCAATTCCGTAGTAGCTCATATGGCGGCAAGAGACAATCGATGCGCGCCGAATAGAAGATGCTGCAACGTAACCCTACCTGGAAAGCGTTTCCGTTCAGACCGTTAACCCGATCCTGCGTATCCCGCCCATTCATGGCCGCCTTTCCGCCAGTATAGACATCAGCCAGTATAGACAGATGTGGCGCGCCGGTCATCGGCCCACCTCGAATCCAATAATGGTTTTCTTGCGTCATGGCAGCAGGAAATAGCGGCGGCATCCTCGACCATATCGGCATCCGACGAATCGCTCGCCTGCTGTGTCCGGCGAATATGGTGCGTTGGCTCGCGGCATGGTTGCAGAAGGCAGGGGTTTTCGCCTGCGCCAGAGCCCGGAGTTTCCGCTTCGTGGCGCGCTCGCATCCCGCCGAATCTGCCGTCCCTTGTCGCTCCGCCGGACCTTTTCCCCGTGAAGAGCGGAGCGGACGCCGCTGTGACCGATGATTTCGCCAATCCCGAACGGTGCGGGAAAGGCGGCGCTGCTGCGGTCGACTCCTTTTTTGCTTCCTGCAATAGGAGAAGTTCCCGGCAGAGGATCAGGGCGGCAGGAGCCATTCAAGCGATTGCCCCATCGCGGCCAGTCTCCGAGATTGACAAGCCGGCGCGGTCCCATCAATTGAACGGCCTGCGCGCGGAAGCTGCAAAAAGGCGGGGATGGAATGGTTGCGTTCGGCACGAGCGGACTTCGCGGCCTGGCCACGGACCTCCTGGCCGGCCCCGGCTATGCGCATGTCTCGGCCTTCGCCGCCCATATGCTTTTCGGCGCCGGGATTGCCCAGGGCGGCGCAGTCCTCGTCGGCTGCGACCGGCGCGACAGCAGCCCGGATCTGACGCGCCAGGCTCTGGCGGCGCTCGTCGAGGCCAGGCTCCGGCCGGTCTATTGCGGCATCCTGCCGACGCCCGCGCTTGCCCTGCGCAACATCACGCTCGGCGTGCCGGCCGTCATGGTAACGGGTTCGCACATCCCGCCGGACCGCAACGGCCTGAAATTCTACCGGCCGGACGGCGAGATCGACAAGGCGGACGAGCGTGCGATCGCCGCGCTGGCCAGCGAGTCCTCCGCGGCCGGCATGCCGGCACTGGCCTCCTTGCCCGGCCTTCCCGCGCCCGACGGCGAGGCGCTTCGCCTCTATGTCGCGCGCTATAAGGCGGCGTTCGCGGAGCCGATCCTGAAAGGCAAGCGCGTCGGCGTCTATCGGCACAGTTCGGTTGCCAGCGACACGCTCGCCGACCTCGCCGCCTGGCTCGGAGCCGAAGTGGTGCCGCTGGGCGAGAGCGGCGAGTTCGTCGCCGTCGATACCGAGGCGATCGACGCATCCACCGCCGGGCGGCTGGAAAACTGGTCGCGCACGCAGCGGCTCGACGCGATCATCTCGACCGACGGCGACGGCGACCGGCCGTTGATGACCGACGAAAGCGGCAAGGTCATCCGTGGCGACGCGCTGGGCCTGCTGGCCTCTCTGTTCCTGAAGGCGGACGCCGTGGTGACGCCGGTCTCGTCCAACCCCGGAATCACCGCCAGCTATGGCTTCGAGGTGATCCGCACGAAAGTCGGCTCGCCCTATGTGCTGGAGGAGATGGACAAGGCGGTGGCGCACGGCTTCAGGCATGTCATCGGCTTCGAGGCGAATGGCGGCCTGCTGGTCGGCACGCCGGTCGACGTCGGCGGCTCGGTGCTGGCGGCTTTGCCGACGCGCGACAGCGTGCTGCCGATCCTGTGCGCCTTCGCTGCCGCGCACGCGGCGGCTCTTCCCTTGTCGAAGCTGGTCGGTGATCTCGCGCTTCCCGTCTGCGTCAGCGGCCGGGTCGAAAACTATGCCCGCGCCGACAGCGACCGCCTGATGGCGAATCTGCGGGATTCTCGAGACAATATCCGCCTTTTCTTAAGTGATCTCGGCTTACTCTCCCGCGTCGAGGACATAGACGGCCTGCAGATCTATCTTGAGGACGGGGGCATGATCCATTTGCGGCCATCGGGCAATGCACCGGAAATGCGATGCTACGCATCCGCAAAGACGGCGGAGCGTGCCGCCGCCTTGCTGCAGGCCGGACTGTCCAGGATCGAGCGGTTCCCTGCGAGTTTCGGCGGAGTGTGAAATTGACCATTGTCTCAGTCATCATCAGCGGCGGTGCCGGCGCCCGCCTCTGGCCTCTGTCGCGCGAAAGCCATCCAAAACCGCTGATCGATGTCGGTGACGGCCAGTCGCTGCTGCAGCATGCCTTCCGCCGCGCCCTGGCCATACCCCGCGTCAGCGATCTGGTGACCGTCACCAACCGCGAACTGCTGTTTGCCAGCGAGGATGAGTATCGCGACACCGGCCTCCCGGCCCCTGCCTTGACCTACCTGCTCGAGCCGGAGGGCCGCGAAACGGCGGCCGCCATCGCAGCGGCGGCGCTGGCGGTCGAGGCCGCGCATGGCCGTGACGCCGTGATGTGCGTGCTTCCCGCCGACCACATGGTCGCCAACGTGCCGGCCTTCGTCGCGGCGGTGGAGCAGGCCATCGCGCTGGCGAAACAGGGACGCCTCGTCACCTTCGGCATCCTCCCGACGCGGCCCGAGACCGGCTATGGGTATATCGAGGCGGAAGGCACCGATGTCATCCGCTTCGTCGAGAAGCCGGACTTGGCAACGGCGGAGAAATATCTCGCCAGCGGCCGCTTCTTCTGGAACTCCGGCATGTTCTGCTTCGCGGCCGGCACCATGCTCGACCTTCTCGAACAGCTTGCCGCCGACATCCTTCAGGGATGCCGCGACAGCCTCGCCGCCGCCCGGCGGTCGTCGGGAACCGGCGTCGTCCAGATCGAGCTGGACAAGGCGAATTTCTCGACCGTCCGCAAGGTGTCGATCGACTACGCCGTGCTGGAGAAGGCGCCGAACGTCTCGGTCGTGCCCTGCGACATCGGCTGGAGCGACATCGGCTCGTGGACGGCGTTCGCGGACCTCTTGCCCGGCGACGAATTCGGCAACCACACGGTCGGCGAGGTCGCGCTGGTCGACACCAGGAACTCCATCATCAGCGGCGGAGACCGGCTGATCGGCGCGGTCGGCGTCGAGAATTTGATCATCGTCGACACTGCCGACGCGCTGCTTGTGGCCCACAAGGACGATGCGCAGAAGGTCAAGACGCTGTTCAACCGGCTGAAGGCCGAGGGCCACGAGGCCTCGAAGCTGCACCGCACCGTGCATCGCCCGTGGGGAACCTACACGGTGCTGGAGGAAGGCGAGCGTTTCAAGATCAAGCGCATCGAGGTCAAGCCCGGCGGCCGCCTCAGCCTGCAGATGCACCACCATCGCTCCGAGCACTGGGTGGTCGTCTCGGGAACGGCACGTATCGTCAACGGCGACACCCAGATGCTGCTCGCCACCAACCAGTCGACCTATATCCCGTCGGGAACCAACCATCGGCTGGAGAACCCCGGCATATTGCGCCTCGTCATGATCGAGGTGCAGACCGGCGACTATCTCGGCGAGGACGACATCGTGCGCTTCGACGATGTCTATGGGCGTAGCTGACGATTTCAGGCTGGCATCGTCTTCATTTCCAGGCCGGTAAGGCGGGGAGGGGTGTTTGAGCGGGAACTATGCCTGGATCAACGAGCCGCCCTCGTGGACGGGCGATGCGTCGGACCTCAGTCTCACGACGGCAAATTCGACCGACTTCTGGCGAAAGACCTTCTACGGTTTCACCCGCGATAACGGCCACGCTTTCCTGAAGCCGGTTTCAGGCGATTTCAGCGCCGCCGCCACCGTCATTGGCGCCTATGAGGAACTCTACGACCAGGCCGGCCTGATGCTGCGCGTCGACGAGCGCAACTGGATCAAGACCGGGATCGAGTACACCGACCGGCTGATGCATTTCAGCGTGGTGGTCACCCGCGAGGTTTCCGACTGGTCAGTGATCCCGCTGCCCGATGCCACGCCGGAAAGCGAGGTTCGCGTCCGGCTCACCCGCCACGACGACGCGGTGCGTGTCCAGTATGCGGTCGACGGTTCGCATTGGCGCATGGCTAGGCTCGCGCCTTTCCTCGACGGCGACGCGCATGTCGGCGTCATGGCCTGCTCTCCGGAGCGCGCCGGCTTTCAGGCAAGGTTCCGCGACATCGATGTCGGGCCGCCGATCGATCGAAAGCTGCACGACGACTGAGACGCGCGGCGCTGCCCGTCGGAAGTGATGCGAAAGACCTCGCCGTCCATCTGAAACCGTCGAAATTGCCGTGTCGGGCGGCAAAAAGCGGGCGCGCGTGAAGTCCGTCGCGCTCGATTCGCCGCAGTTGAACCGCAAGTCCCTGGAAACGCTCGATATAAGGGACTTCACGCGATTTTGTGCAGGCCATCAACCTCTTGAAATTACTGTGTTCGCACCTCCTTTCCCTTGCAATGCCTTTATCGATAATTAGGGCAAGCTGACGGAAGGTTGTTTTCACCCCGACTTGTGCCGCCGGGCGGCAGGCCGGGTTCATACAGGGAATTCTGGACTGGACATGCCGGGGGAACCCACCATTGCTGCGGGAAAGGACGCGCGGTCGACCAGGGCGCGGGTGATCCTTCTGCCGCTGATGGCTCTTTCGTTCGTGCTGCCCGTGGTGGCCCTGGTGTCGATGATGCCGGAGACGACCACCCGCCCCGAACCGGCGCGGACCGAGCCGGCGCAGGCGATAACCCTTGCCGATCAACCGGTTACGATCACGACGGCGATACCGGCCAAGCCGGAGCCAGCGCGGTTTCGGCCCGGGTTCCTCTCGTTTCGCGCCGACAGTCCCTATCCATTCCGGCCGCTGATCGGCAAGGATCCCGAGCGCATCTGCGACAGCCTCGACGGCGCCGGTTTCGCCAATCTCGGCTGGAAGGCGGCGGAAGTCGCCGGCACGGGCTGGGAGTGCATGGCGCGCACCGACGAGGCCGACATAGTCGACACCGGCTCCAACAGCCTTTTCTACATGCTGCGCGGCCGCGGCGGCCAGCGCATCGGCACCGCGCGGCTGAAGATCAATCTTCCCGACCCCGACAATGGCAAGCCATTGCTGGAGCAAGCGCAGGAATTCGTTCGCTTTTTTTCCGAGCAGGTCGGCCTGTCGGCGCCGCCGGAGATCCTGCGGGCGATCCGCGACACGCAGCCTGCGAGGGTCGTCCTGCACGACGCCACCTATACGCTGAAGCGCGAGTTCGGGGATATCACGCGCTACAATCTGTCGATCGAGTTCGGTCCGACGCTCTATGCCTTCTACGAAACGGCCGATCTCGGAGGCCCGGCCGAGACGGCAGCCGCGCCGGCGACGACCGGCGTCGACAAGGGACCTCGCCTGCGCAAGGCCGATTGAGCCGGCGCCAGGTTCTACGGCTGGCGTGGTCGAATTGGTGCCGTGGCGCTGACGCTGCGGCCTCGTAGCTCCGATCATCGCGGAAAAAGCCGAATCCGGGACGCGAAGCGCGCAAGGCGGTCGACATGGACCAGACGCAACGGCTGCGCGACGCGGCCGACATAGACGGTGCCTACGCGTGGACGCGGCTCGCCATCAGCGTGCTGCTCGCCACCATTGGCGGCGCCGGCATGTGGGCGGTGGTGGTCGTTCTCCCGGCGGTGCAGGCCGAGTTCGGCGTCGATCGGGCCGGCGCATCGCTGCCCTACACGGCGACCATGCTCGGCTTCGCTTTCGGCAATGTGATGATCGGCCGGCTGATCGACAGCGTCGGTTACTGGCGTCCGGCACTGCTGGCCTCCGTCCTGCTCGGCGGCGGCTTTATCCTGGCCTCCCTCACCACATCGGTAGCCCAGCTCGCCATCGTCCAGGGCGTCATGATCGGCGCCGGCTCGTCGGCGGTGTTCGGCCCGCTGATCGCCGACATCTCGCACTGGTTCCAGCGCCGGCGCGGCGTCGCGGTGTCGGCGGCGGCAGCGGGCAACTACCTGGCGGGCGCGTTCTGGCCGATCGTCATGCCTCACATGATGGCTGCGGAAGGCTGGCGCTTCGCTTATGCGGCGGTCGGCGTGGTCTGCCTTGTGACCATGGTGCCGCTGGCCTTTCTGCTGCGCCGGAGCGCGCCGCTGCACGATGCCGCAGGCCCGAACGGCGCGCGCCCGGTCCGGCCGATCTCGATCTCTCCATCGGCTTTGCAGACGCTGCTCATCGTCGCCGGCCTCGGCTGCTGCGTCGCCATGTCGATGCCGCAGGTGCATATCGTCGCCTATTGCATGGACCTCGGCTACGGCGTGGCGCGCGGGTCGGAAATGCTGGCGATCATGCTCGCTGCCGGCATCATCAGTCGCATGGCCTCCGGCTTCGTTGCCGACCGCATCGGCGGCATCCGCACGATCCTCATCGGCTCGGTCCTGCAGGGCCTGTCGCTGTTGCTCTACATCCCCTTCGACGGCTTGGCTTCGCTCTATGTCGTGTCGGCGGTCTTCGGCCTGTCGCAAGGCGGCATCGTACCCTGCTACGCCATCGTCGTGCGCGAATACATGCCGGCGTCGGAAGCTGGCAGCAGGGTCGGCATCGTCATCATGTCGACCATCATCGGCATGGCGCTGGGCGGCTGGATGTCCGGCTGGATCTATGACGCGACCGGCTCTTATGCCGCCGCCTTCCTGAACGGCATCGCCTGGAACCTGCTCAACGTCACGGTGATGACGCTGCTGCTGTGGAAGTCGAGCCGGCCGGCCGTCGCCTGACCTGATCCCGACGCATCTATGCGGCGGGGTCGGCGTAGAGAAAATCGTGGAAATGCACGACGACGCTGGCATCGCTGACGAGAATGATGGCGTAGGCCGGCGGCTCGAGATTGACCCTATGCTTGCCCGCGAAGACCGGCGCCGACTGGTGGTTGGTGCCGCGCAGCGCGCTGAAAGGAATGCCGTGCCAACTGCCGAAAACCGGCCGGTGCACGTGGCCGGCAAAAATGTGGCGCACATTGCCGTGCTTTTGCAGCAGGCCGAGCAGCGGCTTGCTGTCCATCAGCCGGCAATTGTCCAGCGCCGGCATGTAGATATCGACCGGCGGATGGTGGGTGAAGATGAGCGCCGGGCGGCCTTCCGCCTCGCCAAGTTTTTCATCCAGCCATTCCAGCCGCCCGCCACCGAGCCGGCCTTCGACGAGACCTGTTTCCAGCGTGTCGAGCAGCAGCAGGCGCGTGCCCTTGACGTCGACGCTGGCCTGCACGAAGCCTGCTTCCGTCGCGATCTCCGGAAACGCCGCGAGGAATGTCGCCCGGTCGTCATGGTTGCCGAGCATCAGGCGATGGGGTGGCAAGAGCGTTGCAAGCCGCTCCTTCAGCGCCGCATAGGCTTCCGGCAGGCCGTCATTGGCGAGGTCGCCGCTGAACACGACGAGGTCGGCATCGGCATGGTTGCGGTTGATGTCGGCGATGCAGGCTTCCAGCCGCGTCAGCGGGTCCGAGCCGAACAGAACCTCTCCGGGCATGGCCAGATGGATGTCGGAGACCTGCAGGATTTTCAGCATGATGCACTCCAATGCGGATGCGGCGGTTTTGGCGGTTTGCTGGAGATTCGGCAATCAGGACGAAGACGGCGCGTAGACCGGCACGAAACTTGTCCGCGTCACCAGCGGTGCCAGCAGTTTCTCGCGGGCAGGGGGCCTGTGCGGTTCGCGCTGACACAGATCGAGTAGTTCTACCGCCCGCGTCGCCATCGCTTCGGGATCCTGCCGGAATGTGGTCAACCCATACGCCAGCCAGGCGGCCTCGGGCACGTCGTCGAAGCTGATGAGGGCGAGGTCTTCCGGCACGTTCAACCCGGCCACGGCGCGCGCATGATCGAGCACGCCGAAAGCGATCGGATCGTTGACGCAGAAGATCGCCTCGGGACGCCTCCCCATGGCCAGCAGCTCGCCGGCGGCCTTGCGGCCGCCGGCATAGTCCGGATCGTCGCCGCGGGCCGTCACGACCGTGGCGCCGAGACGCTCGGCTTCCGCCGTGAAGGCTTCCTCGCGCTCCAGCAGGCTTGGGGTGCGCGACTGCGAGGCTGCCACCCCCAGCCGCCTGTAGCCGCGCGCCACGAACAGCGCCGCGGCCGGCCGCGCCGCGCCTTTATTGTCGATGCGGACGTGGTCGCAGCCCGGTTCAGACCGCCCGATGACGATCAGCGGCTGGCCGTTGCGCCGCGCCAGCTCGACAAAGGAAGCTGGCGGCGAGCCGGAAAGGATCATCGTCGCCTCGGCGCGGTAGCCGAACAGCGCATTCTGCGCGGCCAGCAATTCGGCCTCGGTGTGGCCGGTGTTGATCAGGATCGGAACGCTGCCGCGACGGATCAGCGCCTTGGTGAGCGCGGTGACGAGATGCGCTCGAAAGCCGACTTCCGGCCGCGTCACCACGAGGCCGACCATGAGGCGGCCCGCGCTCGGCTGGAGACCTCCCGTTCTCCACGATGCGAACTGTCATAGTACAGTTATCCATCGGCTTTAGGGAGAGCGTTTCTCACGTCAGGTCGCGCAGCCGGCCGGCGTGTTTCGCCGCGAAAGGGATTCTCATGCGCAAGGCGCTTCTCGCTTCACTTCTGTTCGCTGCCGCGCTCGGCCAGGCACAAGCCGCCGATGGCAAGCTGGTGCTCTACACCAGCCAGCCCAACACCGACGCGCAGCAGACCGTCGACGCCTTCATGGCTGAGAATCCCGGCGTCACCGTCGAATGGGTGCGCGACGGCACGCCGAAGATCATGGCCAAGCTGCGCGCCGAGATCGAAGCCGGCCAGCCGCAGCCGGATGTGCTGCTGATCGCCGACATCGTCACCATGGAAGGGCTGAAGAAGGAAGGCCGCCTGCTCGCCTATCCGGAAGCCGACCTGACAGGCTACGACGAGACGCTCGCCGACAAGGACCGCACCTATTTCTCCACAAAACTGATCACCACCGGCATCGTCTACAACATCAAGGCCCCGTTCGTGCCGGAAAGCTGGGCCGACCTCGCCAAGCCGGAAGCCAAGGGCCTGATCGCCATGCCGAGCCCGTTGACCTCGGGCGCCGCGCTGATCCACACCGTCACGTTGGTCGAGAACCTGCCGCAGGGCTGGGACTACTACGCCTCGCTCGCCACGAACGGCGCGCAGGCCGCCGGCGGCAATGGCGACGTGCTGAAGGCTGTCAGCGGCGGCGACAAGCTGTTCGGCATGATCGTCGACTACATGCCGATCCGCGAGAAGGCCAAGGGCGCGCCGGTCGAGTTCGTCTTCCCCAGGGAAGGCGTCTCGGCCGTCACCGAGCCGGTCGCGATCCTGTCGACGGCAAAAAACCCGGAGGCCGCCAAGGCTTTCGTCGACTTCCTCGTTTCCAAGGAAGGGCAGGAGCTTGCCGTCAAGCAGGGTTACATCCCGGCGCGCACCGATGCCGACCTGCCGGCCGGTTATCCCGATCGCTCGGCGATCAAGATTCTCGGCTTCGATGCGGCCGCTGCCCTTGCGAACGAGACCGCGAACAAGGAGAAGTTCAGCGAGATGATGGGCCAGTGAGGCAGCAGCCGTTTCGTTGACTTCCGTCCAGCATACGATTTCGCACAGGCCGCCGCTGCCGCGATCTGGCCTCGTGGCCCGGACCATGGCGGTGGTCTCGGTCGTTCGCCCGTCGACCGTCGCCGTCCTTCTGCTGATCGGCCTTCTCAGCCTGTTGCCGATGGCACGGCTTGTCGTGGCCGCCATCGCGCCCGGCGGCGAGGTCGATGTCGCGGCTTTCCTCGGGCGTCTGGCAAAACCCTCGGCGCTGCGCGCCATGGGACACACGCTCGACACCGCCTTCTTCGGCGCGCTGCTTGCGCTTGCCATCGGCGTGCCTTTCGCCGTCGCTATCGCCTTGACCGATCTGCCTGGGCGCAAGGTTTTGGGTTTCCTGCTGCTGTTGCCGCTGATGATCGCCCCGCAGGTGACGGCGCTTTCCTGGCTGCACCTGTTCGGACCGTCCAGCGCGCTGCTCGGCATGCTCGGCGTCGCGCCGCCGCCGGGCACGCCGAACCCGATGCTCGGCCGCAACGGCATCATCCTGCTCTACGGCGTGCAGCACGCGCCGATCGTCTTCATCACCTTGCGCGCCGGGCTGGCGCGGGTGCCACGCGATCTGGTCGAGGCGGCGCGGGCGTCGGGCTCGGGGCCGGGCAGGGCGCTGATCACCATCGTGCTGCCGCTGCTAAAACCCTATCTGGTTGCCGCCGCAGCCCTTGCCTTTGTGTCCGGCGTCGGCAATTTCGGCATCCCCGCACTGCTCGGAACGCCCGTCAACTATCTCACGCTGCCGACGCTGATCTATCAGCAACTGGCGAGCTTCGGTCCCGAGGTCCTGCCGCAGGTGGCGGCCCTTTCGGTGCTGATCGGCGCGCTGGCGCTGGCCGGCGTCGCCTTGCAATCCTGTGCGCTGCGCGCGGCCGGCCACCGTTATGCCGGCGGAACGCCCGCGCGCTTCGCCCTCGGGCGCTTCCGCCCGCCGCTTGCCGGTCTTGCCTGGGCGGTGATCGCCGTGACGCTGCTTCTGCCAGCGCTGGCGCTGCTGACGACCTCGCTGATCCCGGCCTTCGGCGTGCCGCTCGGCTGGGAGACGGCGATGCTGTCGAACTATGCCGAGGTGCTGACCCGCCAGGCCTCGACCATGCGCGCCTTCCGGAACTCGGTGATGCTGGCCGGCGGCGCCGCGTTGCTTCTGGCAGCCGGCATCATTCCCGTTGCCGTCGTGCTGCAGCGGCTGCGCCCGCGCGTCCGCCGCCCGCTCGAAGGGCTTGTCGAACTGCCTTATGCCATGCCCGGCATCGTGCTGGCGATCGCCTGCATCCTGCTGTTCCTGCGCCCGCTGCCGCTTGTAGGCAGCCTTTACGCCACGCCGGCGATCATCCTCGTCGCCTATCTCATGCGGTTCCTGGCGCTGGCGATGAAACCGGCCGCCACCGCCATCGGTCAGATCCCGCGCGACCTCGACGAGGCGGCGGCCATCGCCGGGGCGGGACCGCTGCGCCGCCTGGTCACCATCACCGCGCCGCTCGCCGCTCCCGCCGCCGTCGCCGGCGGCTTGCTGGTGTTCATGAGCGCCTTCAACGAACTCACGGTTTCGGCGCTGCTCTGGTCGAGCGGCAACGAGACGCTGGGCGTCGTGCTGTTCAGCCTGGAGGAAGCGGGGTTGGGAACGCAGGCCGCGGCGATCGCCGTCTCGACCATCGTGGTGGTCATGGTGCTGCTGGCCGTGCTCGACCGCTTCGGCCGCAGGCTGCCGGCAGGCGTGTTGCCGTGGCGCTGACCGTTTGGATCAATCCGTCGGGATGACCCAGGCGTCCGAACAGGCGATATGAACCACCGCGCCGGCGGCCGGCGCATCGATGCTGTCGAGCACCACCTCTTCCCCGGTCGCCAGCGCCAGCCGCACTTCATGCACCGGCCCGCGATAGACGCTGTCCAGTACCCGCGCGGCAAAGCCGTCCGCGGCGAGGCGCAGCGCCTCGGGCCGCAGCAGGATCCTCGCCGGCCCGGGCTTGCCGCCGCCGCGAGCGAAAAAACGATGCCCGGCGGCCTCGACCGTCGACATGTCGCCGGTGGCGGCGACCACCGAACCTGAGATGATCGCGCCCCGCCCGACGAACCCTGCCACCGTCGCATCCGCCGGCGCGCGATAGACGTCCCGCGGCGGCGCGACCTGCAGCAGCCGTCCCCGACTCAACACCGCCACCCGGTCGGCAAGCGCCAGCGCCTCGGCCTGGTCGTGGGTGACATAGACGATCGTCGCTCCCGTGCGGCGATGGATGTCGCGGAAGACATCGACCATGGCGGCGCGCAGATGCATGTCCAGATTGGCCAGCGGCTCGTCGAACAGGATGACTTTCGCGTCGGCGACCAGGCAGCGCGCCAGCGCGACCCGTTGCCGCTGCCCGCCGGAAAGTTCGTCGATCCGCCGGGCCTGGAAGCCGGCCAGCCCGACAATCTCCAGCACATCGGCCACTTTCCGTTCGATTTCCACCTTTGCGGTTCGTCTGGTCTTGAGCGGATAGGCGACGTTTTCCGCGACATCCATATGCGGCCACAGCGCATAGGACTGGAACACGATGCCGACGCCGCGTGATTCCGGCGGGATTTGCCGCAGCGGATCGGCGATCAGCCGGTCGTCGAACAGGATCTGTCCCTCGGCCGGCGCCTCGAAACCGGCGATCAGCCGCAAGAGGGTCGTCTTGCCGCACCCGGACGGACCGAGCAGCGCCGTGAACGAACCCGCCGGGAAATCGAGCGTGACCCCGTCCACCGCCACGATCTCGCCATAGCTGCGCGACAGCCTCTCGGCGCGTATCGTCGTCACTTCGCAAACTCCTCGTTGACGGCCCGGCGCTTCCTCTACCGCAGCGCAGCAACGCCGTCTTGTCTTTCGAGGATCGAATTGCGCTGCGGGCTTGACTCTTTCGCCGTGACGAATACAAGGCAGCCCATTCCGCTTCGGCGGATCGCCCGCGTCGTTTCTGCGGACCCCTGCTGGGGAATAGGTTAACGGTAGACCCACGGACTCTGACTCCGTTAGTCCTGGTTCGAATCCAGGTTCCCCAGCCAGCACTTTTTTTTCAATGAAAACAATCGCCTGACTATATTAGAAACGACTAATGTAGTAGTCAAACGGATGATCCACATGGCACGCGGCCTGTGGAAAACCGCCTCCCCACGACTGTTGACGATGAGTCTGCCCCATTGGCGTCTGCGCCATGTGGATCGCGGACCTCCTGTTCGAGATCGTCGTGGCGTGGTTGAAGCCGAAGCCTGACGACTGATCATCTTCCCGACACCGGCACTATGATCGCCCCGCTGGCTCCGGCCGGCGGGCTTTTTGCTTTTGGAGTGATGAGGGAAAGAACGGCACAGGCATTCTGCTCCTGCGGTAACTTAAGTCCGTCGTTGTTCCTGCCTGCCGATTTCTGCCAACCATATATACTGAATGGCACTACACGAGGCGGTTGGTCTCGGCGGTCTGGCGGTCGCGGCGGCGGGTGCCGTCCGTGTCTGACTTCTTGTGCCTGTCCGCCGCCTGCTTGCGGATCTGTTCGAAGCGGTTGTCCTCGATTTCCTTGGCCGTCGCAGGCGTGTCGGTCTTTTTGGTATAGTTGATCATGATCGTGCTCCTTGGTCGTGACGGGTCCACGATCGGCCGCGGCGCAGCCAATCGTTGATTTGTCGCCAAGACCTTGCTTGGCCGCGAAGGCAATCCGATCGCGGCCGTTATCGGAGATATGGCGAGAGGCCGAAGCCTCGGATGCCTCAAGTCTCAGGCGGCGAGGGCTGCCGCGCAGCCTTCGGCGGCGCGCCTGTCGGGAGCCGTCTGGCCGGGCATCGTCGCCCAGCCGCCGGCCTCGACGAACTGACGCCTCTTGTAGCTGTCGGTGATGGCATTCAGCTCGGTCAGCTTCGCCGGGGAATCAGTGGCAGCCTTGAAGCGCTCGACGCAGACCACCGAGGCAAGCTCGCCCCGCGCCACGTCGCCGGCGGTGGCGGCCAGCGTCCGCGACGTGCCGCCCGTGACCCAGCCGCCCCAGCTGAAGCCGACGATCATCGTGACCACCGCGGTCGCGGCGCAGGCCCAGACGAGCGTCGATTTGGATGGCTGATAGTTTTCCCAACGCTGGGCGAGAGAAGGCTTGCTGACTGGCATGGCCATGAGTTTGTTCCCTTGTTATGGTTTAGGTGTCGGCCGTCTTCCGGAACGTGCCGGCCCTGGGGCCGGCTGTCGTGGTCAGTACCCCATGCCGCCATTGCCACCATTGCCGGCGGACGGCGCGTCCTTGGGAGCGTCGGCGATCATCGCCTCGGCGGTGATCAATAGCGCCGAGATCGAGCCGGCGTCCTGCAAGGCGGTGCGGACGACCTTGGCGGGATCGATGATGCCGGCCTTGATCATGTCGACATAGGTTTCGGTCTGGGCGTCGAAGCCGTCGTTGAGGTTCTTGCCGTCCGCAAGCTTGCCGACGACGATCGATCCTTCGACCCCCGAATTCTCGGCAATCTGGCGGATCGGCGCTTCCAGCGCCCGGAGCACGATCGAGATGCCAGCGGTCATGTCGGCATTGGCGCCGGTCAGGCCGGTGAGCCCCGCCCTGGCGCGCAGGAGCGCTACGCCGCCGCCGGGAACGATGCCTTCTTCGCCTGCTGCGCGGGTGGCGTTGAGCGCGTCGTCGATGCGGTCCTTCTTTTCCTTGACCTCGGTCTCGGTCGCGCCGCCGACGCGGATGACCGCGACGCCGCCGGAGAGTTTGGCGAGCCGCTCCTGCAGCTTCTCCTTGTCGTAGTCCGAAGTGGTTTCCTCGATCTGCGCCTTGATCTGCGTGACGCGGCCGGCGATGGCCTCCTTGTCGCCCGCACCGTCGATGATCGTCGTGGTGTCCTTATCGATGACAACGCGTCGGGCGCGGCCGAGTATGTCGAGGGTAACGTTTTCGAGCTTGATGCCGAGATCTTCCGAGATCAGCTGGCCCTGGGTCAGGATGGCGATGTCTTCCAGCATCGCCTTGCGGCGGTCGCCGAAGCCAGGCGCCTTCACCGCCGCGACCTTCAGGCCGCCGCGCAGCTTGTTGACGACCAGGGTCGCGAGCGCCTCGCCCTCGACGTCCTCGGAGATGATGAGCAGCGGCTTGCCGGATTGCACGACGGCTTCGAGGATCGGCAGCATCGCCTGGAGATTGCCGAGCTTCTTCTCGTGCAGCAGGACATAGGGGTCATCCAGCTCGACACGCATCTTCTTGGCATTGGTGACAAAATAGGGAGAGAGGTAGCCGCGGTCGAACTGCATGCCTTCGACGACCTCCAGCTCGGTTTCGGCCGTCTTGGCTTCCTCGACGGTGATGACACCCTCGTTGCCGACCTTCTTCATCGCCTTGGCGATCATTTCGCCGACGGTTGTGTCGCCATTGGCGGCGATGGTGCCGACCTGGGCGATCTCGTCCGACGACTTGACCTTCTTGGCGCGCTTTTCGATGTCCTTGACGACGGCGGCGACCGCAAGGTCGATGCCGCGCTTCAAATCCATGGGATTCATGCCGGCGGCGACCAGCTTGATGCCTTCGCGCAGGATGGAGGCGGCGAGCACGGTCGCCGTCGTGGTGCCGTCGCCGGCAAGGTCATTGGTCTTGGAGGCCACCTCGCGCACCATCTGAGCGCCCATGTTCTCGAATTTGTCGGAGAGCTCGATCTCCTTGGCGACGGTGACGCCGTCCTTGGTGATGCGCGGCGCGCCATAGGCCTTGTCGATGACGACGTTGCGGCCCTTGGGGCCGAGCGTCACCTTGACGGCGTTGTTGAGGACTTCGACGCCGCGCAAAAGACGATCGCGCGCATCGGTGGAGAATTTGATTTCCTTGGCGGACATGATGGTGTTCCAGTTCTTCGTGGGACAGGAGGATCGGAAAACCGATCGGTCAGGCGGCTTTCTTGGTGACCGCCGCGGGCTTCTCGACGATGCCCATGATGTCGCTTTCCTTCATGATAAGAAGGTCCTCGCCATCGAGCTTGATCTCGGTGCCCGACCATTTGCCGAACAGGATGGTGTCGCCGGCCTTGACGTCGAGCGGGATCAGATTGCCGCTTTCGTCGCGCAGGCCGGGGCCGACGGCGATGACTTCGCCTTCCTGCGGCTTTTCCTTTGCGTTGTCGGGAATGATGATCCCGCCCTTGGATTTGAGATCGCCTTCGGCGCGCCGGATGACGACGCGGTCGTGGAGTGGCCGGAATTTCATGGGAGTTCTTTCTACAGCCAGCGCATAGGGCGACCGCGCTCCTTATGTAGCGCCTTTGGCACTCGAATGATAGGAGTGCCAGAAATTATTCGTGACCGAGACGAAATCGTCAAAAAATATAGATCAAAGTAGTCTGCGAAAAATCCCGTCTCGTGAGGAAAACGGCAATGTTTTGTTCGAAATCGCTTCTCGATTTTTCTTGCGGCTCTTCAGTTCTTTTGGGCGAGATATTCGGATTACGGCTTGTCTGCACATCAAACAAGGCGTATATGTAAAACTCGTTGATTTGGCCGAATTTGGCTTTCGCGGTGTCAGAGACCATCGACCCGCCATTCACCACCGAATTGTCGAGAGCGAATGCAAGGCGCCGATCCGGCGCATGCCGCTCGGTTCGAACCCTGGAATGAACTCGGCGCTGACCACGGATGTACTGGCAGCACGGGGTCCGTCCGGGTTCGGATTGGGGTGGTGCGGGAGGCGCATCGGCGTGCTCCCGCGGAGACCGCATCATGACCGTCCGCACCACGCAAACCATCGTCCGCTTCTCATCGGCGTTTTCTCTGCCGGGCTTCGACGCGCCGCAGCCGGCCGGAGAGTACCGCGTCGACCACGATGAGGAACCGATCGAAGCGGTCTCGCGGCTCGCCTGGCGGCGCGTCGGCAGCTTCATCCATCTGCCCGCGATCTCGGCGCAACGGCCGACACAACAGATGGTGCCGATTAACTCGGCGGATCTAGATGCCGCACTCGAACAGGACCTCCGACAATCATGACCACTACCATGCAGCGCAAGTTCCGCGCGATCCGGCACGAAGCCGCCAGCCATCTCTATTCGATCGGGCAGGCTGTCCGGCTGAAGGGTGGAATGGGAATGCCTGCCAAGGCCAACGACATCTACCAGATCACCGGCACGCTGCCGCACCGGGGCAATTCACCCCAATATCGCATCCGCAACGATGCAGAACGTCACGAACGGGTGGCGGCGGAAGACAGCCTGGAACTGGTCGACATGTCTCGTCTGGGAGACGACGCAACTCTCATCGAAAGAACGTTCGGCAATGGCCAAGGGACAGAAACGCAGCAGCCGCGAGATCAGAAAGCCGAAGCAGGAGAAAGCTCTGGCGAAGGCTGATATCCCTCTTGGCAGCCAGATCAAGCTGGCCACGAACGCCCCGCGGGCGAAGGGCAAGGGCTGAGCGCCACACTTATCTCGATCGGAGGGCGGACACCGTTGAAGATCGTGATTGAATTTTACCGCACCCGGCATCGGGACAACGCCCATGCGGTGGTCGGCCGCGAAACGGATGAAGCGGTGGATCTCGACGACGCGATCCGGATCGCGCGGTCGCTCTCGGCAACGCTCGACATGCCGCAGCGCCCGGACGCGGTGACGATCATCGATGCCGCCGGGGGCACGATCTACTCGGGCGCCCTCGAACCCGCCCTCATTACTGAAGGAAGGCCTACATCATGACCATCCACGGCAAACCAACGCACCGGGCTTTCGAAGCCAGCGCAATCTGCGCCTGGGAGAACGAAGGCAGCGCTCCCGGACGCGATTCCATGGATCATCACTACGGCCGCCGCATCGAAACCGACCGCTCGTGGAGCGTCTATCACGTGTTCACGGGCGATACGGCGCATGCCGGCGGACGCCCGATGACCGGCCTCAGCAGGTCGGACGCCACCGGCAGGATGATCGCCCTCAATCTTCACAATGAAGGGCGCAGGGGCGAACGGCGCAGCCTCGCGTCGCCAACCGGTCCGCGTGCCCATGAAATAGAAGTGCTGAGATCATGACCCTGGGTTTTCCCAATCCGAGCCGCAGCTTCGACGACGAGCGGAATGCGATCCGCTTCACCGGCCATGACGGCATGTTCGAGGTGCGGTTCTTCATCGAAGCGGCCGCGCTGGCGAAAACGGGCGTGAAACCGCGCGGCACTGTGGCATCGGAAGCCGATTACCTCGCAGCCTTCGATTCGGCGCGCGTCTCGATCCAGGACGTCGCCCGCAAAGCCTACGCCCACGGCCGCCAGACCTCCTATGTGCTGACCGCAGCCGATTTTCGGCGATAGATGCTCCTTGGCGCTGACTTCTGACACCGTGGGCGAAGCGTTTGCGGATCTAGAACAGCGCGTAAAGAGTTGGCCAAAACACCGCCAGCAGGATTGCAGCGACCCATAGCGCCACCGCGACTTTAACCAGCAGGCCGGCGTCCCAACGCTGGCCGGCAGTGGTCATGTGACTGCGGGAGGTTGGGGCTCGCAAAGGCATAACAGGGGCCAATGTACGAGGGATTGAGCCGCGCGTGCCGAATTGCCCTTTTGGTGGCTTTTTCATAGCTTGATCCAAAAAGTAACGCTGCTCAGCGCTAGATATAGGGCGGCGCCAGCAACGCCTACGACGAGTATGATCAGCAGCCATGCCGTCGGCTCGGCAACGACCGGATCAATCTGTTTCACACTGTGCCGGCTAAAGTCGGATGTTGGTCGAAGGCGGCGGAAGACATGGATGTCCTCCTTTCGTTGGGGCTAGGGCTCGATGGCCTCCCTCAATCGATAGCGCCCTGAAAACGGCCACCGACCAACATGGTCTATCAGCCGATCATTTCGATAGCGAGGCTATTCGGCAGGACCGCCCCGAATTGCCTGCGACGTGGGTTGGTATCGTGCTAGGCTGACCAACTGCGCTCCGCAATCAGGCGCGCCTCTCCAATTCAGATCGGACCCGCTGATGTACGTCCCAACATGGATCGCTCCCGTTCTCTTCGGCGCGGGAGTGGGAGCCGTTGCCCTTTCCATTGTCGGCTTCACCTGGGGCGGCTGGGTTACTGACCGTTCGGCGAAGGTGATGGCCAGAGACGCCGCGGCCGTGGCCGTCTCGTCGAGTTTGACGCCCTACTGTTTGGAGCGCTCAAGGACAGATCCTCGTTCAGTCGAAATTCTTGCGGACATGAAAGTAGCACGAGCCTTCCAACGTCCTGGCATGGTCGAAAAGGCAGGTTGGGCGACACCGCTGGGGCAAGACAAGCCGAACCGCGACTTGGCCGCGCGCTGCAGCCTGACGATCAACGAAGAATATTTCCGGGTTGCAGGGTGATCTGGTGGACTGGTCAGTCCGGCATCGATGATGTCTGGCTGGTTTCGTGGAACGCCGGCGCGCCGCAGGCGCCCGCTTGTCAGATCACCACAAAGTCGGCTGCTGTCAGGTTGAGACCGGCAGCAAGCCAGGCAAACTTCACCGCCGCCGCGCCGCCACGGCCGTCCGCATTGTAGAACAGCGAGCCGGTGTTGGAATTGTAGATGATATGATCGTCAGCATCCCTTGGCGCTGAGGCATTGTCCTTGAAGGCGAATGCGTCCAGCGCGCCGACGCCAAGCGCGGTGAAGATTGCGTCGTCCAGTGCAATCTGATCGTCGGTGACGATGAAGTAGGTGATCTTGTCGACACTGCCGTCAAGCCTGGTCGAGAAAACAACCGTGTCGCTCCCCAGGCCGGTCTGGATCGTGTCGTTGCCGCCCTTGCCGTCGATCATCCGGTTGTCTCCGTCGTTGCCGATGATCTGCTGACCGATCTCGTTACCGGTGAGGTCGAGGCTGTAGGCCGCGTGCTGGCTGGTGGTGCGGTGGCGCCGTGTCGATCCCAAGCACAAGATCGAAATCCTGTTTGGGGTCGAGATGCACGAACGCACGGTTGGCAAGCGACTTGAACAGGGTGTTCGTCTGGCTGGTGGTGAAGACGGACTTTTTCTTAGCCTTCATCAGGACCATGTCTTCAACGGGGTTCCGGTCGAGGCAGCCGTTGTCCTTTGGCCATTCACAAAACGCGCGAAGGCCGAACAGGCAGCGTTTGACGGTGTTCGTTCTGATAACGGGTTGGCCGATCGGTGCCGCGTCCATGTCCGGTTTGGGCGGTGTTGCCGTCGAGGCGGGGTTGAAACTCGATCCGCCACGATTCCCGATCGAGACGATCGTATTGCGGGGCGCTAATCCCGTCCGAAACGCGAGCGTTCGAACGCCACCACCACCACCAGCCCCAGCAGGAGCGGGATGATCAGGTAGAACAGTCGGAACACCAGCAGCGCCGACAGGACCGCCACCGGGTCCATCTGCGACAGCCCGGCGAGGAAGACGACTTCCAGCACGCCGAGCCCGCCCGGCGCGTGCGAGATCAGGGCGGCGGAGAACGACACCAGGAAGACGCCGAGGACGACCATGAAGCCCGGGTTGCCCAGTTCGGGCAGGGCGAAATAGATGATGCCGGCGGCCCCGATCAACTCGATCGGCGCAATCACAAGCTGCCGGCCCACGATCGGCAGCTGCGGATAGAGGATCGCGAACTTGCCGATCTTCAGCGGTCTCAGTTGCAGCCAGCTGCCGAATATGTAGAGCGCCACGAGGAAAAGGATGGCGAGCCCGGTCAACCGCGTCGCCGACACCGGCATGAAATGCACGAAGCCGTCGAATACTTCCGGCTCGACGATCAGCAGGAAGGCGGCAAGCAGCATCGCGCCGAGCACGAAGGTGAAGGAGCAGAGCGCCACCAGCACGCCGATCTCCTGTCCCGAAAGACCCTGCGTTGCATAGGCGCGGTAGCGGATCACCGCGCCCGACAGCACCGACCCCCCGATGTTGTGCGCCAGCGCGTAGGTGGTGAAGGAACAGACGGTGATGAAGCCGAACGGCACCTTCCGGCCGAGATGGGTCAGCGCGATGTGGTCGTAGCCGGCCAGCGCCGCATAAGCCAGCACCGTGCTGCAGGCGGCAAGCAGCCATCGATGCAGCGGGATGGCGTTCAAGCCGTCACCCAGATCGTCCAGCGAGATGCCGCGCAGTTCGTGGTAGAGAAGCCATATCGAGAAGCCGACGGCGATGAGGCCGACTGTGGGCCAGAAGTAGTTCCTAAGCTTCATCGTGTCGCTGTCATCGATCGTTTGCCGGCATCTTTCTGGAGGGACTCCGTCGTCGAGCCTGAAGGATAGGATGCCTGCGCATGGTCCCGCAAGGCATTGCGACAATTCGGACAATCCGCTTGGTGATCGGCCCGCCGGCTGTTATGGTTTGCCCAACGCAAGATATATGGCTTGCCGCGTCCCGTTCGGTTCGCGCGATGCCGGAAGGAAATTTAGGTGGAAGACCCTGAAACCGGCGCGATGGCGCGGGGAGACGGGGTGTCCGAAAGCCCTGGTACGCATTTTCGCGTTCAAGGTGAAGAGTCTCCACGGCAGCCCGGTGGCGCTGCGGTCGGGCTCGAACCCGCCCGGCCAGGCCAGGCGGACGGCGCTCCGGCAAATGCCAGGAAAGGCAGGAAGCGGCGCAAGCGGAGACGCGGCCGCAAGGTTTTTGCGCCCGGCACCTCTCCGCAAAATGCCGACACGGCGTTGGCGCCCGCTAAGGCAGCGCCGCCGGCGGAGGCGCCAGCGCCGATCCGGATTCCCGAGCCGCCGCGGCCGGAGCCCGCGGGCCGCGCATGGGAGCGGGGCGGGGCGATCCATGGCCGCGACGGGCCGGTCTTTGCCGCGCTCGACCTCGGCACCAACAATTGCCGCCTGCTGGTGGCGACCCCAGGCCGTCCCGGCCAGTTCAGGGTCGTCGACGCCTATTCGCGCATCGTGCGCCTCGGCGAGGGCCTGTCCGCCACCGGCCGGCTCAGCGAGGCCGCCATGGACCGCGCCGTCGAGGCGCTGAAGATCTGCGGCGACAAGTTGCGCAACCGCTCGATCCGCCGTGCCCGCCTGGTCGCCACCGAGGCCTGCCGGGCCGCCGAGAACGGCGTAAAATTCCTCGACAGGGTGCGCGAGGAGGCGCGGATCGACCTCGAGATCATCGACCGGCAGACCGAGGCGCGGCTTGCCGTGTCGGGATGCGGCGCGCTGGTCGAGCGCGACACCGACGCGGTCGTGCTTTTCGACATCGGCGGAGGCTCCTCGGAGATCGCGCTGATCGACCTGTCGCGCCATCGTTCGCCTCGGCTCGCCAACCACATCGTCTCCTGGACCTCGCTGCCGGTCGGCGTGGTGTCGCTGGCCGAGCGCTACGGCGGCCGCGATGTGACGCCCGAGACCTTCGCGGCGATGGTCGCGGATGTGACGGAGATGATCGGCGCCTTCGATGGCCGCGACCGCCTCAGCCACCTGATGAAGGGCTCGCGGTTCCACCTGCTCGGCACGTCGGGCACGGTGACGACGCTGGCCGGCGTGCATCTCGGACTGGAGCGCTACGACCGCCGCCGCGTCGACGGCCTCTGGCTCGACAGCGACAATGTCGACCGCATGATCGCTACGCTGCTCGGCTGGGATTTCCAGCAGCGTGTCGCCAATCCCTGCATCGGTGCCGACCGCGCCGACCTTGTGCTGGCCGGTTGCGCCATATTGGAGGCGATAAGGGGCCATTGGCCGTCGCCCCGGCTGCGCGTCGCCGACCGCGGCTTGCGCGAAGGCATATTGAGCGAACTGATGGCGGAGGAGGGGGTCTGGCGGCGTCCCCAGCAATGGGGAGGACGGCCGTGACCGACAAGACGGGAAAGCCGGGCGCGTCGCGTCCCCTGAAGACGCGCGTCAAGAACAGCAAGCTCAAGGAATCGTCGCGCCGCTGGCTGCAGCGACACATGAACGACCCTTATGTGCAGCGCTCCAAGGCCGACGGCTACCGGTCGCGCGCCGCCTACAAGCTGATCGAGATCGACGACAAGTACCATCTGCTGAAGCCCGGCATGCGTGTCATCGACCTGGGCGCCGCGCCCGGCGGCTGGTGCCAGGTGGCTGCGGCGCGCACGCGCTCTTCGCTGGAACAGCCGGGCGTGGTCGGCATCGATTATCTCGCGGTGGATTCCATTCCGGGCGCGACGCTGCTTCTGATGGATTTCCTCGACGACGCAGCCCCTGAAAAGCTTGCCGAGGCGTTGGGAGCCGCGCCCGACATCGTGCTGTCGGACATGGCGGCGCCGACGACGGGCCACCGAAGGACGGATCATCTGCGCACCATGCACCTCTGCGAGGTTGCCGCCGATTTCGCCATCTCGGTGCTGAAGCCGGGCGGCCATTTTCTGACCAAGACGTTCCAGGGCGGCACCGAGGCCGAGCTGCTGACCCGCCTGAAGCAGAATTTCCGGTCGGTCCATCACGTCAAGCCGCCGGCCTCGCGCGATGAATCGGTCGAGCTCTACTTGCTGGCACGCGACTTCAAGGGACGTGAACAGCCCGAGGCGACGTAGTCAGTCGTCGCTTCCGGGGGCCTTCATCGACGGCAGGCGATGGCCCGAAACCGAACTGCCCGCATCCGGCGACAGCCGGTAGAACCAGAAGCAGGCGGACGCCGATACGGCGGCGACGATGAAGAACGCCATGTGGAACGCGCTGAGCGTCAGCACGCCGCCATTCATGTTGGCCTGCACTTCCAGAATCCCGCCGGCAAGTGCCACGCCGAGCGCTATGCACAATTGCTGTGCGACAGCGGTGATCGGCGTGGCGCGGCTGGTGTCTTCGGGCGCGATGTCTGCGTAGGCCAGCGCATTGACGCCGGTGAAGAACATCGAGCGGATGAAGCCGCCGATCAGGATGACCGCGATCATCACCAGATAGGGCGTCTGCGGCGTGAACAGGCCGTAGACCGCGATCGACAGCGCCGCGATCAGCGAGCCGGCGATCAGGACGCGCCGGAAACCCACCGTGCGGAAGAGCCATGCGGTGGCGAACTTCATGCCGATGGCGCCGATCGCGGTGACGAACGTGATCATGCCCGACTGGAACGGCGTCAGGTCGAATGCCAGCTGGAACATCAGCGGCAGCAGGAACGGAACCGCGCCGATGCCGATGCGGAACAGCCCGCCGCCGAGCACCGAGGCCCGGAACACCTGGTTGCCGAACAGGTCGAGCGCCAGCAGCGGCCGGGTCTTGCGCTTTGCGTGCGCGAGATAGAACAGGCCCGAAACGATGCCGGCCGCCACCGTCGCGAAGCCGACGGCCGGGGGCAGGGCGGGCAGGCTGACCACGGAAAGGCCAAACACAACGCCCGACGCCGCCAGCCCGCTGAGCATGAAACCCATGAAGTCGAGCGGCGGCGTGTTCGCCGGCTCGGAGGCCGGCAGGAACCGGGTTGCCAGCACTATGCCGAGAATGCCGATCGGGACGTTGATCAGGAAGATCCAGTGCCATGACAGGTAAGTGGTGATGAAGCCGCCAACCGGCGGGCCGACCAGGGGGCCGACGAGCGCCGGTACGGTGAGCCACGACATTGCGGCGACAAGCTCGCTCTTGGGCGTCGAGCGCACCAGAACCAGCCGTCCCACGGGCGTCATCATGGCGCCGCCCATGCCTTGCAGGAAGCGCGCACCGACAAACGCCTCCAGCGAATTGGATATCGCGCAGGCGACCGAGCCGACGACGAAGACAGCAATTGCGGCGCGAAAGATGTTCTTCGCGCCGTAGCGGTCGGCCATCCAGCCGCTGATCGGGATGAATATGGCCAGCGACACGAGATAAGCGGTCAGCGCTAGCTTGAGCGCGATCGGGCTGGTCTCGATGTCCTTCGCGATTGCCGGGAGCGATGTCGCGATTACCGTGGAGTCCATGTTCTCCATGAACAGGGCGACCGCGAGGATCAGCGGGACGGTACGTTGCAACGCGAAGTTCCGGTTGTTGTCGTGGTCTCGAATGAATTTCGAGCCTGGCGGGTGATATGCAATCGCATGTAGGGCAGGAACCGGCAAGCGGCAGGGGCCAGTGCCGGCAAACGCGCCGCGCCAGTGGCTCACATTGATGTGAAGCTTTCCGTTGGCAAGCGATCCGCTTAGACTGGCGCAAGGCCGTCGCCGCCAACGCCAAGCCCCCGCCGAAGACAGGTTTTTCAACGGCTTCCGGCGATTCGCGGACCAGGTGGGTTGGCCGGTTTCGCCGAGGAGCACCGGTGGGTAGGTATGTAAATAATCCCAGGAAAATAATCCTGTACACACTGCGCTCTGCCGGCATTCAGCAACTTTGCGCGGGCGGGCACCAAAGAAAAAACGCCGGCCGCTTTTGGGGCATGCGGCCGGCGACTCGTGCAGATCGATCGGACCCGGCGGTCAGCACTCGCGCCGGGGATGAGCGATCTGCACGAAAAAAGGTTGGAGGAGCGGGATCGACGGCAACGGCAATCGGCTCCAAGCGGCTATCGAGGCCTCGGCCCTCTCGCGCAACGGCGCGGCTCCTGCCTTTGCCGCTTCCTCCATCAGCGCCGGCAAGCCTGTCTCTATGGCGACGTCTGCGATCCCTATGTCGGGCTTTTCGGCGCCGGCGGCGCGCAGCGCATAATCACGTCCCGAAACCACCGCTTGCCTGTTTCCTCCACTTTCCCGACGGCCGCAGGCGAGCCGCCATTGTTCCACTCAGGTCGAGGCCAAGCCGGACAATCCGCACGTGCCTACATGCGTGCCGCAACGTGCCTCAAAGCGCCGATCGCGCTGAAAAACACGCTGCATCCGCCTGAAACCAATTTGATCGGGACCTATCGAAACGCGCCGTGGCTGTCTGCGTCCATTTTTGACAACGCCTGTCCGGCCGGGCGGCAAGGGCGCGGCGGGTATGATCGGAGACGGCCGCGGCCGTTCAGGCGTCTCCCACGCCGGGGGGATTTTCCGTCGCCGATGCCGGGACGGCCGCCGCTCCGGCAAAGGCGGCGTCGAGGATGACGAGCTTGCGCGCATGCACGCGGGCATATTCCTCGTAGAGGCGGCGCGAGATCCAGATTGGCGAGCGGCCCCGCCGCTCTGTCCAGCCGATTCCGCCGATCGATTCCGCCGCCGCAAATATGCGGCTGGCATGGGCGCGCGACAGGCCGAAGGATTGCGCCAGATGGGAGATTGCCCTCACATCCGTCACAAACCTGTCCCGTGCCGGCCTGGCATCCGGATCGATCCCGATGATCAGCCGGTCCATCAGCAGGCCTCCCGCATCGGCCCAGGCGAAGATCCGGTAGCGAGGTCCCGGGAGGCGCACGTCGGGGCTCGAAAGCAGGGCCTCCGCCAGGGCAGGCTGAACGACGGCAACAATGCTTTCGGGGCTGGCGAGGAACTGTTCGGTCCTGTTTCCGCCATGGATCAGGTCGATCGCCCGGAAATGCATGACATACCAATGGACGAGCAGCGACAGGGTCGCAGGCGTGGGCAAGACGCGGTCCGTGCGCCCGTCATCGGTGTCGCCTGCCGGCCGGATGACGTCGTATTTCAGGGCTTCGTCGAAGAAGGCATGCGCCGTGTTGCGGCTGGCTATGCCATGCCGAAGTGCGAGATTGCCGAAGGCACGCCGCGTCAGGCCGGGCGCTTCGACATCGGCCGCCGAAAAATGCAGGGCCAGGGCCGCATGACACAGGAGCCAGCGCTGCCGTGTCGCGAACAGAGCGGCGGCGCGGGGGGACGATTCGTGGACCGCGACAAAGCTTTCCGCCAAAAACCGCAGCGCGTGCGGGAATGCCTGCATCCGAAGCAGGCTGCCCGCTGCATCGTCCGTCGAAATCGGGGCACCATCGGAGGCAGGCTGTGGGCAGGTTGAAGAAGCGACGTTTTTTCTTCCCAATGACGAGCGCCCTCGAAATCGCCTTCAACGTCCCCTCTTGCGCAACGTCACGGCCAGATACCATTCGGCCCTACAGGAACTGGAAACGCTTGTCTTCTCCTCACCGATCAATCCTGCGTGGCCTTGGCTTCCCAAGGCTGCCGGTTCGTGTTAGCAGCCCGTGCCAATCCTGAAAGGGAAGATCAAGAGTCGGCGCCGGCCACAGGGCCCCAGCGCCCGCTTCACGTTTTGAGGAATGGCAATGGCGCAGATCATCGAGACCGCAACCGGCGCCCTGGCGCTCACTTTCGACGATGTTCTGCTGCAGCCGGGGCATTCGGAAGTGTTGCCGGGCGAGACTGATGTCCGCACTCGTATCGCCGGCGATATCGACCTTAACATCCCGATCCTGTCGGCCGCGATGGACACGGTCACCGAGGCGCGCCTCGCCATCGCCATGGCGCAGGCCGGCGGCATCGGCGTCATCCACCGCAATTTTTCGCCGGCCGAACAGGCCGAGCAGGTCCGGCAGGTGAAGAAATTCGAATCCGGCATGGTGGTCAACCCGGTCACCATCGGCCCGGAAGCGACGCTGGCCGACGCGCAGGCCCTGATGCGCACCTATTCGATCTCCGGCATTCCCGTCGTCGAGGGCGGCGGCAAGGGCGGCCAGAAGATTGGCCGGCTGGTCGGCATCCTCACCAACCGCGACGTACGCTTCGCCACCGATCCGGACCAGAAGGTCCATGAGCTGATGACCAGGGACAATCTGGTCACGGTCAAGGAAAACGTCGACCAGACCGAGGCCAAGCGGCTGCTGCACCAGCGCCGCATCGAAAAACTGCTCGTCGTCGATCCGGCCGGCAATTGCGTCGGGCTGATCACCGTCAAGGACATCGAGAAGGCGCAGCTCAACCCGCACGCCACCAAGGACGCGCAGGGCCGCCTGCGCGCCGCCGCCGCCACCAGCGTCGGCGACGACGGTTTCGAGCGCGCCGAAAGGCTGATCGATGCCGGCGTGGACCTTTTAGTCATCGACACCGCGCACGGCCATTCGCAGCGCGTGCTGGACGCGGTGACGCGGGCGAAAAAACTGTCCAACTCGGTGCGCATCATGGCCGGCAACATCGCCACATCAGCCGGCGCCCAGGCGCTGATCGACGCCGGCGCCGACGCGGTCAAGGTCGGTATCGGTCCGGGCTCGATCTGCACGACGCGCATCGTCGCCGGCGTCGGTGTGCCGCAGCTCTCGGCCGTCATGTCGGCGGCCGAGACGGCGATGAAGTCCGGCGTCACCGTGATCGCCGACGGCGGCATCAAATATTCCGGCGATCTGGCGAAAGCGCTGGCCGCCGGGGCAGGGGCCGCGATGATCGGCTCGCTGTTGGCCGGCACCGACGAGAGCCCCGGAGAAGTCTATCTCTACCAGGGCCGCTCGTTCAAAGCCTATCGTGGCATGGGTTCGGTCGGCGCGATGGCCCGCGGTTCGGCCGACCGCTATTTCCAGGCCGAGGTGCGCGACACGCTGAAACTGGTGCCGGAAGGCATCGAGGGCCAGGTTCCCTACAAGGGACCGGTGTCGGGCGTGCTGCACCAACTCACCGGCGGTTTGAGGGCCGCGATGGGTTATGTCGGCGCCCGCACCCTGGCCGATTTGCAGGAACGCGCCACCTTCGTGCGCATCTCAAACGCCGGCCTGCGCGAAAGCCATACGCATGACGTGACCATCACCCGCGAAAGCCCGAATTATCCGGGCGGGATGTGAGCCCACCGGCGCGGCGGAATGGTCAGTCCAGATCTGACATCCTAATCGTGATGTCTGTCAGCGCCGCAGGCGAAATCGGCGTCCCGGCCCCGATCCTTTCGATGCTCGTCCATTGTCCATCCGGGTTCGGTCCCCGATGGAGCCAGGTTTGACGCGTCCCGGCATCCACCACCCATAGCTCGCGGACACCGTGCCGGGCGTAGATTTGGGCTTTCAGTCCCCTGTCATAGGACATCGAGGACGCCGCCACCTCGACGGCAAGCAATACGTCGCTGCCAAGTACATCCTCGGGAAGGATTCGCTTCGGATAAGAGGCACAAATCCGGCTCGACGAAGGTCCGTTCGTCGAGGTAGAGCGAGGTCTCCACGCCCAGGCGCAAATCATGCGGCTTGCGAGCCGCCAAGACCTCCGTGAGCGCGGCCTTGATCACCTCGTGCTGGTTTCCCTTGGGCGACATCGGCACGACTTCTCCGTCGATCAGCTCGAAATTCTCGTCCTCGGCGATGATGCCTGCCTCGACCATGCGGCGAATCTCCGCCACGGTGAAAGACCGGCGGGGAAAACCTTCGGCGGCGCGGGTGGCGACGATGTTCATGCCGGCATCCTTGGCTGTGCTGACTTTAGAGCTATCACGGCTCCGGGATTTTGTCTTCAAGCGCGGTGCCTTCGGCTCGTCTCCGCATCTCCAGCGCTGGTCCGCGCCAGAGGCATGCGCATGACGTGACGATCGCCCGCGAGAGCCCCAACTATCCGGGCAGAATGTAGTCGAACAAGGCGAGATGAGGTTCAGTCCGCTCGGGTTGAACCTCAACAGCCTCTACTGCGCGAGGTCGAACACCGTGACCTTGCGCCGATCAAACTTCAGCGCGATCTCGCCACGCACCAGCCTGACGGCGATATCGCCGAATACCTGGCGGCGCCAGCCATGCATGGCGGGCACATCGGCTTCCTCGCCTTCGGCGGCGATGCGATCGATGTCGTCGCCGGAGGCCAAGACCTTGGCGGCAACACCTTCCTTCTCCGCAACTTGCCGCAGCAGCACCTTGAGCAGTTCGGCCGCGGCGCTCGAGCCTTCCGGCACCTGCGCCATCTTGGGCAGGCGCGGCATCTGGTCCTTCGGCAATTCCAGCGCGGTGTTGACCACCTGCAGCAGGGTCGTCGCTGTTGCGGAGCGCTCCCAGCCTTTCGGGACGGTGCGCAGCCTGGACAGCGCAGTGGTATCGCGCGGTTGCTGCTGGGCGATTTCGTAGACCGCGTCGTCCTTGATGACCCGGCCGCGCGGCACGTTGCGGTCACGCGCCTCGCGCTCGCGCCACGCTGCCACCGCCTGCACCACGGCCAGTTCCTGCGGCTTGCGCAGCCGCATCTTCAGCCGCTTCCAGGCATCCTCGGGGTCGGGATCGTAGGTTTCGCGCGAGGTGAGAACATCCATCTCCTCGTTGAGCCAATGCCCGCGTTTTTCACGTTCGAGTTCGGCGGCGAGGTGCTTGTAGACGTCGATGAGGTGCGTGACGTCGGCCAGCGCATAGGTGAGCTGCTTTTCGGAGAGCGGCCGGTGCCGCCAGTCGGTGAAGCGCGACGACTTGTCGAGCTGCGCGCCGGTGATCTTCTGGACGAGCTGGTCGTAGGAGACGCTGTCGCCGAAGCCGCAGACCATGGCGGCGACCTGCGTGTCGAAAACCGGGTGCGGCAGCAGGTCTCCGAGGTGGTGGATGATCTCGATGTCCTGCCGCGCGGCATGAAAAACTTTCACCACCGCCTCGTTGGCCATCAGCGCGAAGAACGGAGCGAGGTCGAGGTCGGGCGACAGCGGGTCGACCAGCGCCGTCACCCCCGGCGCCGCCATCTGGATAAGGCACAATTCCGGCCAGAACGTCGTCTCGCGGATGAATTCGGTGTCGACGGTGACGAAGGCCGACTTCGCCAATGCGGCGACGGCGGTCTCGAGTTCGGCATTGGTGGTGATCAGATGCATGAAAATGTCTTGGTGACCGGAATTACCGGTGTTTCTTTTCAGCCGATGGCGGTTTCGTCAAGCTCGCGTCGCCGTTTCCATCGTCCGGTTTTCCGTTTGATTTGGGTTCTCCGGCCTGCCGCGTCAGCTTCGCGAAGATCGTCGAGGTCCGGAGCAGGGCGATGAACCGCCCGCGTCGGTTTGCCGGCACGCTGGAGCGGGCACGCATGCGGTAGAGGATGATGGCGATGAAGACGACATAGATGGCGGCGATGAAGCCGAACAGCGCGCCGGGTCCGAACCGTTCCATGGCAAAGGAGGCGGAAAACGGTCCTCCGATCGCCCCGAACGAATAGAAGAGCATCAGCGCCGCGTTGACCAGAACGAACTCGCCGGGTCCGGCACGATCGTTGGCATGCGCGGCCGACAGCGAGAACAGCGGCATGGCGAAGGAGCCGAAGATGAAGACCAGCAGGAAATTCGCAAGCGGGTTGCTGCCGGCCAAAAATGCCAGCGCCAGAGCCGTCACCAATGCGCCGACCGTCGAGACCAGCAGCACCATGCGCCGGTCCCAGCGATCGGAAAGATAGCCGAGCGGATACTGGATCAACGCGCCGCCGATAATGCCGACGCTGACGAAGGTGACGACATCGGTGACCGACATGCCGAGTTCCTCGGCGTAGACCGGTGAGAGCGTGCGGAACGAGCTGTTGGTGACGCCGACCGCGATGCAGCCGATGCAGCCCAGCGGCGAGATGCGGAAGACCCGCGGCAGGTCGAGTTTCACGTCGTCGGGCGCGGTCGGGTTGGAGCGGTCGCCAAGCGACACCGGCACCAGCGACAGGGTGATCATGATCGACATGATGGCGAAGATGGTGAAGCCGCCGGGGCCGAAGACCGGGATCAGGAACTGCGCGCCTGTCACCGAGCAGATATCGACCATGCGATAGAGAGCGAGCACGCGGGCCCGATGCTCGTTCGGCGCCCCGGAATTCAGCCATGCTTCCATGACGGTGAATAGGCCGGCGAAACAGAAGCCAGCGGCGAAGCGGATTACCGACCATATCACCGGATCGATGACCAGAACCAGCATCAGCGTGCCGGCGGAGGCAATAGCGGCCAGCGCCGAGAACGACCGCACATGCCCGACGGCCTTCATGATGCGGCCGATGGCGAGGCAGCCGAGCAGGAACCCGCCGAAGTAGGCGGTGCCCATGAAACCGATGACGGTCGGGGAAAATCCCTCCTGTGCGCCGCGCAGCGCGATCAGCGTACCCTGCAGGCCGTTGCCGCCGAGCAGGATGCCGGCGGCGATGAGGAGGGGAATGAGCGGGCGGAGGGCGGACATTGAAGGGACGCTATAAATCTTTGATTCGTCTATAGTGCTATCACTCGACCGACACGATGCGCCAAAAGCAGACGATCATAGGCCAATTGATTTTCTGCCGAGGGAGAATAAATCTTGTCGCGGACCGTTTAGGTGAACCGATGGCTACGCTGACAGTTTCCGTACCAGACTCCGTCGAGGAATGGATCGACGAAAAGATTCGGACCGGAGAATTCGATACGTCGAGTGATTATTTTGTTGACCTTGTTGAGCGCGACCGTGCCTTGGCGGACGACGACGCGGAAGAACTTGGGCGCATCGTCGAAGAGGCCCGTGCCAGTGGATTTAGCGATCGCACGGTGGATGATATTTTTTCCGCAGCGGTAGAGCGCGCTCGCGCCAAAGGCACCCTCCGTGACTGACTATCGGCTTTCGCGGCGAGCGGAAGCCGATCTCGGCAAAATATTTGACTACAGTCTCCAGCACTTTGGGCTGAACCAGGCGAAACGCTATCGGGCGAGCCTCCTAACCTGCCTTTCGACGTTGGCCGACCACCTCAGGCTGGGAAGGCTTGCACGATCAGTGGGCGGCAATGTGCGACGCCACGAACATTAGAGCCATGTCATTCTCTATGAGGAGGGAGCGGACGGCATTGACGTGCTGGCCTTCGTGCATGCATGACGCATAAACCTTCGACGGCTGCTGAGCTAACCTCGCAACCTTGACAAACCGCACCTCCCATGCGCTTTTCCGCGCAAATTTCGGGCCGCATGCGTCGGTCCGGTCAGCAAATCATTGCCGGAAAACAGACCATGCATCGCTACCGCAGCCATACCTGCGCACAATTGAGGAAATCGGAAGTCGGGCAGGCGGTGCGCCTGTCGGGCTGGGTGCATCGCGTCCGCGACCATGGCGGGCTGCTGTTCATCGACCTGCGCGACCATTACGGCATCACCCAGATCGTCGCCGATCCGGATTCGCCGGCCTTCAAGGTGGCCGAGACGGTGCGCGGCGAGTGGGTGATCCGCGTCGACGGCGAGGTCAAGGCGCGCATGGACGAGACCGTCAACAAGACCATGGCGACCGGCGAGATCGAGCTCTATGCCAGCGAGATCGAGGTACTGTCGGCGGCGAAGGAGTTGCCGCTGCCGGTGTTCGGCGAGCCGGACTATCCCGAGGATATCCGCTTAAAATATCGGTTCCTCGACCTGCGCCGCGATACGCTGCACAAAAACATCGTGGCGCGCACGAAAATCATCGCCGAGATGCGCAAGCGCATGGGCGAGGCGGGTTTCACGGAATTCTCGACGCCGATCCTGACCGCGTCGTCGCCGGAAGGGGCGCGCGACTTCCTCGTGCCGAGCCGCATCCATCCCGGCACCTTCTACGCGCTGCCGCAGGCGCCACAGCAGTACAAGCAGCTGATCATGGTGTCCGGCTTCGACCGCTATTTCCAGATAGCGCCGTGCTTTCGCGACGAAGACCCGCGCGCCGACCGCCTGCCCGGCGAGTTCTACCAGCTCGACCTCGAGATGAGTTTCGTCGAGCAAGACGATGTGCTGGGCACGATGGAGCCGGTGCTGCGCGGCGTGTTCGAGGCATTCGCCGAAGGCAAGCCGGTGACGCAGGAGTTCCCGCGCATCCCGTATGATGTCGCGATCCGCAAATACGGTTCCGACAAGCCCGACCTGCGCAACCCGATCGAGATGCAGGCGGTGTCCGAGCATTTCCGCGGTTCGGGTTTCAAGGTGTTCGCCGGCATTCTGGCCAACGATCCGAAAGCCGAGGTCTGGGCCGTGCCGGCCAAGACGGGTGGCAGCCGCGCCTTCTGCGACCGCATGAATTCATGGGCGCAGGGCGAGGGCCAGCCCGGCCTCGGTTACATCTTCTGGCGTAAGGAGGGCGAAAAACTGGAAGGCGCAGGCCCGATCGCCAAGAACATCGGCGAAGAGCGCACCGAGGCGATCCGTCAGCAACTCGGCCTCGCCGAGGGCGACGCCGCTTTCTTCATCGCCGGCAATCCCGAAAAATTCTACAAGTTCGCGGGCGCGGCACGCACTCGGGCGGGCGAGGAACTGAACCTCGTCGACCGTGAGCGTTTTGCGCTGTGCTGGATCGTCGATTTCCCGTTCTTCGAATGGAACGAGGACGAGAAGAAGATCGACTTCGCTCACAATCCGTTCTCCATGCCGCAGGGCGGCATCGACGGGCTGAACGGCGCCGATCCGTTGAGCCTCAAGGCGTTCCAGTACGACATGGTCTGCAACGGTTTCGAAATCGCATCCGGCGGCATCCGCAACCATCTGCCGGAGACGATGGTGAAGGCGTTCGAGATGGTCGGGCTGGACCGCGCGACGGTGGAGGAGCGTTTCGGCGGCCTCTACCGCGCCTTCCAGTATGGCGCGCCGCCGCATGGCGGCATGGCGGCCGGCGTCGACCGCATCGTCATGCTGCTGGTCGGCGCGACCAACCTGCGCGAAGTCACCATGTTCCCGATGAATCAGCAGGCCTACGACCTCTTGATGAATGCGCCGTCGCCGGCGACACCCACGCAGCTTCGCGAACTGTCGCTGCGGGTCGTGGCGGACAAGAAGCCGGCCTGACCGATGGGCGCGGCGGGAGCAAAAAACCTGCCGCGCGTCCTCGTCACCGGCTTCGAGCCGTTTCCCGGCGCACCGGTCAACCCGACGCAAAGGCTTGTCGAGCGTCTGCGCAGCGAGCCGCCGAGGATCGAAGGCATGGCGGCCTTCCGAGCCGAGCTGCTGCCTGTCGACTACGAGGCGATAGGACCGCGCCTGTCGCATATCGGCAGAACCTTCGCGCCGGACATAGCCCTGCATTTCGGACTGGCTCATGCCTGCGGCGGCTTTCGGCTCGAACGGCTGGCGCGCAACAGCTTCCTGAACGCAAAGCCCGGCAATAGCGGTTTCACGCCCGTGGACGGTCCGATCTGCAAGGCGCCGGCGTTGCTGCAATCACGCCTGCCGCTTCAGGCCATCCACGATGCACTCACCGCAGAGGGGCTGCCCGTCGTGTGGTCCGACGATGCCGGCGGTTATCTCTGCAATGTCGTGCTGACATTGTCGCTGGCCGCCGCCTGCGAGGGCTTTTCGCCGCGCATCAGCGGCTTCATTCATGTGCCGATGGTCGGCGAGGGCTGCGCCTTGTCGAAGGCGGATTTTATCCGTGGATTCGGGATCGTCCTGCGGACGGTGCTGGCCGGCGAGGCGGCTATTTGGCCGCCTGCGCCACCCAGCCAGCGGGAAGCAGATACGAGGCCGAGCGCCTGAACAGGCCGATCGTGCCGTCTGCCGCTTGCCCGAAACCGCTCCTGACCAGCGCATATCCGTCGGCACTCCTGCGGAACACCATCTGGCTGCCGGCGACGACGTTCCCGTAGAACCCTTCGGCTCGCGGGGCCGTCGTGTCGAAAACGGCATGCCAGCCGGCCTCCCGCGATGCCGAGACGGCGATGGCGTTGCCGACAGGATCGGGAACGGTGCGACATATTCCGGAGATCAGCGGATAGTCGAAGCCGTTCCGGCCGACGATCTGCGACTGCATCGCCGCTTCGCATTCGGCGACCGTCGTCCATTGCGCCGGCGTCTCCGCGATGTACTCGCAGAGTTTCGCGTCGCAATCGCAACCAATGACGGTCATCGCGACCAAGGCGGTCTTGATCATGGAAAATCCCTCTGAATCGACGCAAATGTCGCGCGGGATCGGGGCTGCAATTGGACCGGATTGCGGAGGAATGTCGGCGGGTCGGACAAGGTGACGAAAGCCCCCACGGTGTTGCGGCCGCAACAAAAAAGCCCGGCGCGACGGCCGGGCTTTTCCTGGAACGGCAGAGCCCAGCCTATTCGTCTTCGTTCGCCGAAACCGTAACGCCGAGCGACTTGGTGAGGTCGAGCGGGTTCGCCATGCCGGCCGCTGCAATCTGCGAGAATGGCACGGGCGCGGCAGGCTCGGCCGAGACTTCCAGGCTCTGCGGATCGTCCAGATATTTCGTCACCGCGTCGGTGATCGCTGCCGAAAGCTCCGGATTGTTGAGCTGGGCGGTAAGGAACGGCACGATCGCCTTGGCCTGGTTCTTGATGTCCTCGGGCTTCATGTTCTGCATCTTGGCGATGTAGTCGACCGCCTTGTTGGTCAGCGAATCGTCGTCCCAGCGGATACTGGCCGTGTTCAGAACCAACTGCTGCATGAGGCCGAGCATGGCTAGGCCCTGGGCGGAATTGTCGCCGCCGGCCGGCTGTTCCGCCATCTTCTTCTGCAGGTCCTGCATGGCCTTGATGAAGTCCAGCGTATAGCCGCCGAAATCGAAGGTCATGCCGAAGGTACCGGCGCCGTCGACGGTTATGTCGTAGGTGGACATGGCCATGCGGCCGTCGCTGGGCTGCCACGAGCCTGCGAAATCCAGCGAACCGGTAATGTTCTGATAGCCCATCGCCTCGATCGCGGCCTTGGCTTGCGGATCCTCGACGAGCGACAGGTCGGCGGAGAATTTATCGGCGCCGGCCGTGAATTCCATCGCCTTGTCGGCGGCGGGAGCGGTAAGCTCGGCCGTGAAATTCTCCATGGAGAATGCCGGCTTGTCACCCATCTTGACGTTGAAGCTTGCCAGTTCCGCGCCTTCGTAGAAGAGCAGGTTGGCGATCGGATCGGTCGATCCGGCAGCCGGCAGCTTGACCCCCGTCAGCTTGAACGGGCTGATCTCGATCGTCGCGCCGTCCTCCGTCGTGGAATAGGGATCGGTCGTGATCGATTCGATCCGGTAGCCGCCATTGTCTTCGCTGACGCCGTCGAAGCTGAGCTTGCCGATGTTCATCGGGGTCGGATTGCCGGCCGCCTTGAAGCTCACGCCTTCCAGCGCGAAAGCCGAGCCGCTGCCCGTCACCGACGACCAACTGACATCCATGCCTTGCTGCGAAACCAGTTGCTTGAGGCGATCGGCGACGGCGGTCGCGTCCTGCGCCTGGGCCGCAAATGCCGCCGAAGTCAAAAGAAATGTAGAAAGGGCGAGCTTGCTGAAAAGATGTCGGTGGACGGACATTGTCGTTCCCTGAGATTTCCTGGGGTTGTCTTTTATCCCTGCGCCTTCCCTGTTCTTGAAGAACTGGTCCGGAAAAAGGCATGTCGGCCACATTGGCCAAAATTGCTGGAAAAATGCAAGAAGCGCTGCGCGGGCTTGGTGAACGCCTTCTGGCACTTGCCGCGAATCACACGTTTCGCTAACCCGGCGCCATGGGCAAGGAGCTTCCGCCGCAAGATCCAGGCGGCGATTCGATAGAACCGGTCGACCTCAAGAAGGCGCTCGAGGAGCGTTACCTTGCCTATGCGCTGTCGACCATCATGCACCGCGCCCTGCCGGATGTCCGCGATGGGCTGAAGCCGGTGCATCGTCGCATCATGCATGCGATGCGGCTTCTGCGCCTCAATCCCGACCAGGGTTTCGCCAAATGCGCCCGCATCGTCGGCGAGGTGATGGGCAAATTCCATCCGCATGGCGACCAGTCGATCTACGACGCGCTGGTGCGCCTCGCCCAGGAATTTTCCGTGCGCTACCCGCTGGTCGACGGGCAGGGCAATTTCGGCAACATCGACGGCGATAACCCGGCGGCCATGCGCTACACCGAGGCGCGCATGACCGAGGTGGCCACCGCGCTGCTGGAAGGCATCACCGAGGACGCCGTCGATTTCCGCCCGACCTACAATGAGGAGGACGAGGAGCCGGTCGTCCTGCCGGGCGCTTTTCCGAACCTTCTGGCCAACGGGTCGAGCGGCATCGCGGTCGGCATGGCCACTTCGATCCCGCCGCACAATGCCGCGGAGTTGTGCGATGCCGCGCTGCATCTCATTGAAAAGCCCGAGGCTTCCGTCGCCGACCTAATGCAGTTCGTGCAGGGGCCGGATTTCCCGACCGGCGGCATCATCGTCGACGGTCGCGACATGATCCAGGACGCCTACGAGACCGGCCGCGGCGGGTTCCGCTTGCGGGCGCGCTATGCGACCGAGGATCAGGGCAGGGGCACCTGGCAGATCGTCGTCACCGAGATCCCGTATCAGGTGCAGAAGGCGAAACTCGTCGAAAAGATCGCGGAATTGCTGGTCGCGAGAAAACTGCCGCTGCTGGAGGACGTGCGCGACGAGAGCGCCGAGGACATTCGCCTCGTTCTGATGCCGAAAAGCCGGACCGTCGATCCCAGCCTGCTGATGGAATCGCTGTTCAAGCTCAGCGACCTGGAAGTCCGTTTTCCGTTGAATATGAACGTCCTGTCGCGCGGAAAAGTGCCGAACGTCCTGTCGCTGAAGAGCGCCTTGCAGGAATGGCTGGAGCACCGCAAGGAAGTTCTGATCCGGCGCTCGAAACATCGGCTGGCCGAGATCGAGCGGCGGCTGGAGATCCTTGCCGGCTATCTGATCGCCTATCTCAACATCGACGAGGTGATCCGGATCATCCGCGAGGAGGATGAGCCGAAGCAGGTGATGATGGCCCGCTGGTCGCTCACCGACAACCAGGCCGAAGCCATCCTCAACATGCGGCTACGGGCCTTGCGAAAGCTTGAGGAGATCGAGATCCGCAAGGAATTCGATGGGCTTAGCGCCGAGAAGGCGCAGATCGAGGCGTTGCTCGCCTCCGATGCCAAGCAGTGGCAGACGGTGTCCTGGCAGATCCAGAAGGCGCGGCGCGACTTTGGGCCGGAGGACAATCCGGAACTCGGCAAGCGCCGCACGACCTTTGCCGACGCCCCGGACCATGACGTCGCGGACATCCACCACGCGATGATCGAGAAGGAACCGGTGACCGTCGTGGTCTCTGCCAAGGGCTGGCTGCGGGCGATGAAAGGCCATTTGACAGACCTTTCGCTGCTGACCTTCAAGGAGGGCGACAGCCTGAAGCTGGCGTTTCCGGCGCAGACCACTGACAAGATCCTGGTGTTCACGACGGGCGGAAAATTCTACACGATCGGCGCCGACCGGCTGCCCGGCGGGCGCGGGCATGGCGAGCCGATCCGCATCATCGTCGACATGGAGAACGACCAGGACATCGTCACCGCTTTTGTCCACGATCCGAAGCGGCGGCTGATGCTGGTGTCGCGCGACGGAAACGGTTTTATCGTTCCGGAACAAGAGGTTGCAGCCAATACCCGCAAGGGCAAGCAGGTGATGAACGTGAAGTCGCCGGACGAGGCGGTGCGGTGTATTCCGGTGTCGGGCGACCATGTCGCGATCGTTGGCGAGAACCGCAAGATGCTGGTGTTCGCGCTGTCGGAAGTGGTTGAAATGACACGCGGAAAGGGTGTCCGCCTGCAGCGTTACAAGGATGGCGGCGTGCTCGACATAAAACTGTTCGGCATGGATGACGGCCTGACCTGGCAGGATACTTCCGGCCGCACCTTTACCCGCTCGAAAGCTGAACTCGCCGAGTGGCTGGGCAACCGCGCCGCTGCTGGGCGCATGGTTCCGAAGGGTTTTCCGCGCTCGGGCAAGTTCGGCTGAGCGCCGAAGGGCGGGGACAGGAGTCCCCGCTGCAAATTCCGGTGAAGTCCGGAATATCGTTGAATCGCAACAGGTTGGAATTCAGCCATCGGGAAAATCGGCTCGTGCGCTTCACGCGAGGGCCGTTTTTGGCTGTTAGCGCTTCACGAAAGCGCTTTCGGCATTGCCGACGAGGTCGATCAGCTTGGCGGGAATTGACGCCAAAGTCATTCCGGCTTCGTCGTCTGGTGCGCCAGCCAACCTTCCACATCGCCCCAGTAGTCGACTGAAGCAGGGAGATCGCTGCGTCAGGCGTCGGACTGGGACAAGATCGATCTGGATGCTGCCGGTTCGATGTGTACAAGTACGATCGCACTCTCGCAGTGCAGTATATTGACGGAGAATGATCGTTCGCATAAAGTGAGAATGAGCGTTCACTTTTCCCGACGGCATTGTGCATGGACGATTTGATCGAAAATTCCTACAGACCGTTCGAGCCGGTGGAAGCGCAAGCGTCGAGCCGGGCCGAGCGCCGCGAGCAACAGACGCAGCGTATCCTCGATGCGGCGAAGGCGTGTTTCATCCGTTCCGGCTTCAACGGCGCCTCGATGCACGACATCTGTGCGGCGGTCGGCATGAGCCCCGGCGCGCTCTACCGCTACTTTCCGTCGAAGGAAGCCATCGTCGAGGCGATCTGCGAGAGGGATCGGCGCGACGACGCGGTGCTGTTCGCAAGGGTGCTGCAGGAGCCGGATGTCGTCGAAGGTCTGGTGATGGGGGCGATGGCCCATATCCGGCACATGCATGAGGACGACAACGCCAAGCTCTTTGCCGAAATCTGCTCGGAGGCCATGCGCAACCAAGCGGTCGAGACGACCTGCATGAAAAACATGGCCGAAGTCCAGCAGATGTTCGCCGGCTACATTGGCGGCGCGGTCGAGCGCGGCGAGATCGATCCTCCCGTCGGGCTGGATGTGCTGCTGCCGACGCTGATGTCGATCGCCCACGGCATGGCGCTGAACGACCTGCCGGCGATGCGCGTGCCGCTCGATAAACTGGAAGTGCTGCTCAGGGCGATGGTGGTGGGCATGCTGAGGCCGACCAAATGTCTCGAGACCGCCTGAACCCTACAAATTTGTCTCCTCTCGCGAGAGAAGAAATGGTCCGTAACAAGTCGTTTTCCGCGTTCGCCTTCATCCTTGCCGCCGCAACCGCGTTGGCCGGGCTGCCGTCCCAAGGCATGGCGGCAAGCGAAGCCGCTCCGGTTCATACGCAGGCGCCGCCTGCGATCCGCGTCATCACGGCCGAGCGCAAGGAACTGGTCGAGACGCTGTCGGTCAACGGCACCATCGTCGCCCGCAACGAAGCCGCCGCCGGCACCGATCTGAACGGCATGATCGTCACGGCGCTCAACGCCGATATCGGCGATACCGTGAAGAAGGGCGACGTGCTGGCAGTGCTGGACCGCTCGATGCTGGACACCCAGCTTGCCCAGATGCAGGCGACACGCGCCCAGGGCGAGGCGAGCGTCGCCCAAATGGAAGCGCAGATCGCCGATGCCCGCATCGGGGTGAAGCAGGCCGACGAGGCATTGCAGCGCGCCGACGCCTTGAAGAAGAAGGCGGTGGGGACGCAGGCCGAACTCGACAATGCCGAAAACGCGGCTGCCAGCGCCAGGGCCAAGACGGAATCGGCGGTCAAGGCGCTGGGCGCCACGACCGCGCAACTGGCGGTGATCGACGCGCAGATCAAGGGTATCGAGGTGCAGATCGCCAAGACCGAGGTTCGCGCCCCCGCCGACGGGCTGGTGCTGGCGCGCGCCGCGACGGTCGGAGACGTCGTGTCGCCGAGCAGCGGCCCGCTGTTCCGCATGGCAATCGATGCCGAGTTCGAGCTTGAGGCCAGCGTCGCCGAAACCGCGCTGCCGCGTCTTGCGGTCGGCATGAAGGCGCAGATATCGCTCCCCGGCGTCGAAAGCACGATCGCCGGCACCATCCGCCGCATTGCGCCGGAGGTCGACATGAAATCCCGGCTCGGCCTTGTCCGCCTTGCGCTTCCGAAGGATGCCCCGGCACGCGCCGGCAGCTTTGCGCGCGGCCAGATCGAGCTGGTGCGCCGCGACGGCATTTCGGTGCCGATCTCCGCCGTGCTCTATCAGGGCGAGACGCCGCTTCTGCAGGTCGTGCGCGACGGGCGTGTCGCGACGACCCCGGTCAAGCTCGGCACCCGTGCGGCTGGCAGCGTCGAGATCGTGTCCGGCGTCGGGGAAGGCGAGGAAGTGGTTGCCCGCGCAGGCACGTTCGTCGCCGACGGCGACATGGTCACGCCGGTGCGCGCCGACACGACCGGAGCAATCATGCCATGAGCTGGAATTTCTCCGCCTGGTCGATCCGCAATCCGGTTCCGCCGATCCTGCTGTTCATCGTGCTCACCGTGCTTGGGCTGATGAGCTTCGACAAACTGCCAGTCACCCGCTTTCCCAACATCGACGTGCCGCTGGTAGCAGTCACCGTCACCGACCCCGGCGTCGCGCCGAGCGAATTGGAGACGCAGGTGACCAAGCGGGTCGAGGACGCGGTCGCCAATATAACGGGCGTCAAGAACGTCACCTCGACCATCACCGAGGGCAATTCGGAGACGTTGATCGAGTTCCGCCTGGAGGTCGACACGCAGACGGCCGTCAACGACGTCAAGGACGCCGTCGAGCGCATTCGCAGCGACCTGCCGGCGACGGCCGACGAGCCCGTCGTCAAGCGCATCGACGTGGAGGGCCAGGCGATCCTGACCTATGCCGTCTCGGCCCCTGCGATGACGCTGGAGGAACTGTCGTGGTTCGTCGACGACACGGTGATCCGCAAGCTGCAAGGGCTGAAAGGCGTTGCCCGTGTCGACCGCTACGGGGGCGTGACGCGCGAGATCAAGGTCGACCTCGACCCCGACCGGCTGAATGCGCTGGGCGTGACGGCCGGCGACGTGAACCGCGCGCTGAAGGCAGCCAATGTCGATCTCACCGGCGGCAGCGGAAAGTTCTCCAACCGCGACCAGGCGATCCGCGCGCTGGGCGGCGCCAAGACGGTCGAAGATTTGGAAGCGCTGGAAATCCCGCTTTCGGCGGGCCGCATGGTGAAACTCTCCGACATCGCGACGGTGACCGATGCCTGGGCGGAGCCGAAGAGCTTTGCGCGAGTCAACAGCCAGACCGTGGTGTCGTTTGGCATCTTCCGCGCCAAGGGCGAGAGCGATGTCGGGGTCAACGAGCGCGCCGAGACGGCGATAGCGGCACTTCAGGCTGCCAACCCGGGCGTGACCATCAGCAAGGTCGACGATTCCGTCACCTACACCGAAGGCAACTACGATTCGGCGATGGAGATGCTGCTGGAGGGCGCTGCCCTTTCGGTCATCGTCGTGCTGATCTTCCTGCGCGACATCCGCGCCACGATCGTGGCGGCCACCGCATTGCCATTGTCCATCATCCCGACCTTCTGGGCGCTCGACATGATGGGCTTTTCGCTCAACCTCGTCAGCCTGCTCGGCATCACCCTGGTGGTCGGCATTCTGGTCGACGACGCGATCGTCGAGATCGAGAACATCGTGCGGCACGTCAAGATGGGCAAGTCGCCCTATCGGGCGTCGCTGGAAGCCGCCGACGAGATCGGCCTGGCGGTCATCGCCATTTCGGCGACGATCATGGCGGTGTTCGCGCCGGTGTCGTTCATGGGCGGTATCGCCGGCCAGTATTTCAAGCAGTTCGGCCTGACGGTGGCGGTCGCGGTGTTCTTCTCGCTGCTGGTCGCCCGCCTGCTGACGCCAATGATGGCGGCCTATTTCCTGCGCGGCCACGGCCATGCGGAGCCGAAGCCCGGCATGGTGCTGCGCGGTTACCTGGCGCTGCTGCGCGGCACGCTGCGTTTCCGCTGGCTCACCCTGATCGCTGGCGTCGCCTTCTTCGCCGGCTCGATCTACGCGACGGGCTTCCTGCCGTCGGGTTTCATTCCGCGCGAGGATGCCAGCCGCATCGTCTTCTCGCTGGAACTGCCGCCCGGCAGCCTGCTGGAGGACACCCGCGAGACCACCGACGAGGTGACCAAGCTGATGCGCGAGGTGCCGGAGGTCGAGAACGTCTATGTGATCGGCGGCGCCAGCCCGACCGGCACGCTGGAGACGCGCCGCGCCACCGTGGTGGCCGATCTCGTGCACAAGTCTGAGCGCGACGTGCCGCAATACGAGATCGAGGAGACGCTGCTGCAGAAGCTGGCGGTCATCCCGGACCTGCGGGTCTATTTCGTCAACGACCGTGGCGAGCGGGCGCTGGCTTTTGGCGTGATGGGCAGGGATGGCGCGGTTCTCGATGAACAGGCGCGAAAAATCCAGAGCGCGATGACGGCCAGCGGAAAATTCCGCGCGGTGAGTTCCAACGCGGCGCTCGACCGGCCGGAAGTCATCATCGTGCCGAACCTCGTGCGGATGGCCGAACTCGGCATCTCGACGGCGGCCCTGTCCGAGACGCTGCGCGTCGCCACCATCGGCGACATCGACGCCAATCTGGCGAAGTTCACGGTGGGTGATCGCCAGATCCCGATCCGCGTGCAATTGAACGAGCGGGCGAAGGACGATCTCTCGGTGGTGAGCACGCTGCCTGTGCCGACGCCGGGCGGCGCGACCGTGCCGCTGTCGTCGGTGGCGAGCGTCCGCTTCGGCCAGGGCCCGTCCTCGATCAACCGCTTCAACCGCGAGCGCCGCGTCGTCATCGGCGCCGACATGGCGCAAGGCGCCGAACTCAGCGAGGGCCTCGGCACCGTCTGGGCCTTGCCGGAGGTGAAGAACATGCCGGCCGGCGTGCGCATCCAGGAGACCGGCGACGCGGAAGTGATGGGCGAAGTGTTTTCCGGCTTCGCCACCGCCATGGGCACCGGCCTGATGCTGGTGCTGGTGGTGCTGATCCTGCTGTTCGGCTCGGTGTTCCACTCCTTCACCATTCTTGGTTCATTGCCGTTGGCGATCGGCGGTGTGGTGGCCGCGCTCTGGGCGACCAATTCGGCGGTATCGATGCCCGTCGTCATCGGCATCCTGATGCTGATGGGCATCGTCACCAAGAACGCCATCATGCTGGTCGATTTCGCGGTGGAAGAGGTCAAGCACGGCATTCCGCGCAAGGAGGCGATCATCGACGCAGGCCGCAAGCGCGCCCGGCCGATCGTCATGACCACCATCGCAATGTCGGCAGGCATGGTGCCGGCGGCGATGGGGCTGGGCGACGGCGGCGAGTTCCGCGCACCGATGGCGATCGCGGTGATCGGCGGCCTGCTGGTGTCGACGCTGCTGTCGCTGGTGTTCGTGCCGTCCTTCTACACCATCATGGACGACGCGGCGATCTGGACAGCGAAGGCCTTCCGGTGGCTGGTGCGGCCGAATTCGGCCGACGAGCCGGATTCGGCGCCGGCTCACGGGCATGGGCTGCATGTCGTGCCGAAGCCGGAGGAGCGGTATCCGGTCGCGGCGGAGTAGGGGCGCTAGGGGAAATCCGGGGACAGTTTACTCAATTCCGGAACGTCCGGCTCTCGCATTTCAGCGATACAGATCGGAATTGAGTAAACTGTCCCCGGATTTCCTGCATAGCGCTTCGTCACACGAATCCCACGCTGCCGTGCCATCCTGACGCAAGCGTCACGAAAATTTGCCGTGTGGCAAGGATTTCTGCGCTATAGGGAATGCGGCAGCGCTTGCCGGCCGGCGGGCGCGCCTGTGTGACGTTGCGGAGACCGTGCGTTTGACCCGGCACGAATCCCGAAAGATGCCGACCGAGCCGCGCCTGATGGGCCCGGCGACGCCGACGCGCATCGCAGTCGTGCCGCCGCTGTCGGCGGCGCGCTGGCTGCTGCTTTCGATCATCGCCGCGGGCATCTATTTTTTCCACGGCTTCCTCGTGCCGGTGCTGGCCGCGCTGGTCATCGCCTTCGCCAGCTGGCCGCTCTATCGCCGCCTTCTCGACGCGGTGGAGGGCAGGCGCACCGTGGCGGCGACGATCGCCATACTGGCGATCCTAGTCTTCCTGGTGGTGCCGATCGCCATTGCCGGCACCTATGCCGTGCACGAGGTGCGGCAGTGGATCGGCTGGGCGATCGAGACCAACCGCAACGGCGCGCCGACGCCCGACTGGATCACCGCGCTGCCGTGGGTGGGCGAATGGCTGAATGGGCGCTGGGACCAGTATGTCGGGCATCCCGGCGCCATCGGCGAACTGATCCAGATCACCAGCGGCGCCAATATCGGCAACATCTACCGCGCCGTGCTGGCTGCCGGCGGCGGCGCCTTCAGCCTGCTGCTGACGCTGCTGTTCATGCTGATCGCGCTGTTCTTCGTCTATCGTGATGGCGAATATTTCGCCGCGCAGGTCGATCGCGTCGGCGAGCGCATCGTGCCGACGCGCTGGGGCCGCATCTCGCGTGTCGTGCCGGCGACGATCAGTTCGACCGTCACCGGCATGACGCTGATCGCCATTGGCGAGGGCGTGGTTCTCGGTCTCGCCTACTGGATCGCCGGCGTGCCGTCGCCGGTGACGCTGGGCGTGCTGACCGGTGTCATGGCGCTTATCCCCGGCGGGGCGCCGCTGTCGTTCACGCTGGTGTCGATCTACCTCGTTTCCAGCGGCTCGCACATAGCCGGGCTGGCGCTGTTCATCTGGGGCTCGGTGGAACTCTTCATCGTCGACAAGACGCTGAGGCCGAAACTGGTCGGCGGGCCGATAAAACTGCCGTTTTTGCCGACCTTCTTCGGGCTGATAGGCGGCGTGAAGACCATGGGTTTCCTCGGCCTGTTCATCGGCCCGGTGCTGATGGCGCTGCTGGTGGCGATCTGGCGCGAATGGCTGCGCGAGGTGGAACTGACCGACGAGGCCGCCAACGCCGTGCCGGTCGAGCCGCCGCCGGAGATTCCGCTGGTGTTGGACCATGATCCGTCGGCGAAACGGCAGGCGGGTTAAAACCTCAGATCGGCAGCACCGCGCTGCGCTTGTGCTGGCGTAGCGCCAGGTTTGACGAGGCGGTGGCGACGCCCGGATGGCCAAGCACTTCGCGCATCAGAAAACTCTCGAACTCCTCCACTGATCTGGTGCGCACGATCAGCGTGTAGTCATGCGCGCCGGTGACCGAATAGCAGTCGACGATTTCCGGCGCTTCCTGCGCGAAAAGCTCGAAGGCGCCGCGGATCTCGGTGCTGTGGGCGACCATGTTGACGTGCACGAAGACGCAGACCGAAAGGCCGACCGCCAGCGGGTCGACCAGCGTGGCGCGGCCGAGGATGACGCCGGATTGCTCCATGTCCTGGATGCGCCGCCAGATGGTCGACTGCGACATGGCGAGCCGGTCCGACAGTTGCTTCAGGGTCAGCGTCGCGTCGCGCTGCAATTCGCGCAGGATTTTGCGGTCGTTTTCTTCCGTTCTCACCAGATGGAAAATCCTTCCGGAAATTCGGCTCGATTGGAGGATATCACCACAATTGGCGCATCGCCACGCAAGATAGACAAGATTTTTCAGCGCATTGGGTTCACAATCTCCTCATCGAACAGGCGGGCCATGCCGCTCGGGCGAAAGGCCCGCTCCGTCATATCGAGGCAAAGCCTCGAACCGAGGAGGAAGACATGGCGACGAATGCTGCCGCACGGGCCGACGAGCCCGTTAAGAACCGCTACCAGAACGCCCCGCGCAACCCCGATTTCACCATCGACCAGGACTGGAAATCCTATTCGGCCGACGAGCACGGCCGCTGGGACCGCCTGTTCGCGCGCTCGCAAAAAGTGCTGCAAGGGCGCGCCTGCAACGACTTTTTGAAGGCAGTCAAGGCGTTAAGACTGTCGGAAAGCGGCGTGCCCAACATGCGGCGCTTGAGCGACCGGCTGGAAAAAATCACCGGCTGGCGCGTCGTGCCGGTGGCCGGGCTGGTGCCTGACGACGTCTTCTTCGACCACCTCGCCAACAAGCGCTTTCCTGCCGGCGCCTTCATCCGCTCCGAGAAGGAGATGGACTATCTGGAGGAGCCCGACATCTTTCACGACATTTTCGGCCACGTGCCATTGTTGGCGAATCCCGTCTATTCGGACTTCATCCAGGCCTACGGCCAGGGCGGCCAGCGCGCGTTGAAGCTCGGCCGGCTGGCGAATTTGGCGCGGCTCTATTGGTACACGGTGGAGTTCGGCCTGATCCGCGAGGCGGGAAGCGTGCGCATCTTCGGCGCCGGCATCATGTCGTCGACCGCCGAGAGCCTGTTCGCGCTCGACGATCATTCGCCGCACCGCGTCGCCTTCGACCTCGAACGCGTCATGCGCACCAGCTACATCATCGACGACTTCCAGAAAATTTATTTCGTCATCGACAGTTTCGAGCAATTGCTGAAGGATTGCTACGCGGACTTCGGGCCGCTCTATGGCCGGCTGGCGGATGCGTCGACCATCGAGCCGCACGAACTGACGGCGGACGACAAGGTGCTGCATCGCGGCACGCTGGACTATTTTCGCGGCAGGCAGATGAAGGCGGCGGGAAATGGCTGAAAAGACAGTGCTGATCACCGGGGCGACCGGCAATCTCGGCAGGGCAGTGGCTGACGTTTTTCTTCTGGAGGGTGCACGGCTGGCGCTGGTGGCGTCGCACAGGGAAAATCTCGACCGCATCTATGACGGCCTCTCGGCGGATCATCTGCGGCTGGCCGCGGATTTGGGCGACGCGAAGGCCGCCGCCGGCCTCGTCGCAGAGGCCGAGCGCTTCTTCGGTCGCATCGATGCCGTCTGCGCGCTGGCCGGCGCCTTCGAGATGGGCGGGGCGGTGCACGAGGCCGCGCCGGCCCTGCTCGACCGGATGATGAAGGCGAATGTCTCCACCATGACGAACGTCGTGCGCGCGGCGGTGCCGGGTATGATCGACCGCCGGGCAGGCAAGATCGTCACGGTCGGCGCCAACGCGGCACAGAAGGGCGTGGCCGGCATGGGCGCCTATACGGCGTCGAAGAGCACGGTGATGCGGCTGACGGAGGCGATGGCCGGCGAGTTGCGCGGCCGGGGCATCAATGTCAATTGCGTGCTGCCCAGCACCATCGACACGCCGGAAAATCGCGCCGCCATGCCCAGCGTCGATCCTGGAAAATGGGTGAAGCCTGCCGAACTCGCAGCCGTCATCGCCTTCCTGTGCTCAGACGGCGCCTCGGCCATGCATGGCGCGCTGGTGCCGGTGGTCGGGCTCTCGTAAGGTCATTTGCGGAAGGTGCACGGCGGCTTGAGGAGATTTTGATCAAGCTTATCGATAGACTGCCCTGAGTAAGGATAGTAAAACGCCGGTGCATCCTTGATTTCCCAAAGATATACGGTTCAAATGCCGTGGGGTTTTCGGCGGGAAGGGCATGAAAAATGGTGACAGTCAGCTATAGCGTCCGCAACGTCGTTGCGAAATTCGACACCACCTATTCGGCCGTCCAGGATCGCGCCTCGGACGAGTACCAGCCGAAAGTCGTCGCACTCGCCGATGGCGGGTTTGCCGTTTCGTATCTGTGGTCCGCGCTTGATGAGCCCGACGGATTGCAAAGCGTGCTGGTCGATTTCTACAATGCCGATGGGACGCGGCGCTTCGGCGATGAATCGACAAGCGTCGATACAAGCGTGTTCGGCGTCAATCTCTATGACATGTCCGCTACGCAACTGACTACCGGCGCGCTGCTCGTGACCTGGTCCGACAACGACGATCCCGGCATCCACTATGCGACCGTCGATCCCACGAGCGGACGGGTGCTCGACGAAGACAAGAAGCTGCCCAGTACCGTCAGCCAGGACTACTACGGCGATGTCGCCGCGCTGCCGGGAGGCCGGTTCGCCGTGGTGAGGCAGAATACCTCCAGTCCCACCGATCTTGACACGGATTTGCTTATCTACGACCGCGATGGGGTATTGCAGGGCGGCGTGCACGCGTTGAACGACAACAAAGCGACCGATGAAATGGATCCCGCCGTCGCCGTGCTGACGGCCGGCGTCAACAAGGGTGCGATCGTCATCGCCTACGCTGCCGAGACGGTGGACGGAAGCGCGAGTTACGGCATGTCGGTCGAGATTTGGAATGCCGCCGGCCAGCGGGTGCTGTCGCCTTTTGCCTTCGACACTTCGGGAAACAGGAACCTGGAACCGGATGTCGTGGCGCTACAGGACGGCGGGTTCGCAGTGGCTTATCTCGACAACGAATATGGCGTCGCCTCTTCCATGACCGTCGCTTTCTTTGACCAGAACGGTAACTTTCGCGGCAAGGTACGTGCCGACCAGGACAAGGCGCTGGACGGCGATATCTCGTTGACGGTGTTGGAGAACGGTTATGTCCTGCTCACGCACACCGACGACGTCGTCGGCACCTCAAGCATTCGCGCTTCGCTGTTCGACCCGGCCGCCATGACGCGACTCGTCGCGCTCGCAACGATCGAAGTGCAATCAGGCATTCAGGATGAATCCTCCGTCACGGCGTTGAAGAACGGCACCTTCGTCACGGCCTGGCATGATGCCAACTCCGACATTACAGACGGCAATACCGACCCGGGCGACGCCCACGTCTCGATCCAGATCGATAAGATCGTGCGCCTCAGTATCGGTGACAACACTTCCGACACGATCACGGGCGATCTGCTTGTCGACGAAATGTTCGGCCGTGCGAGCGGCGACACGCTGAAAGGCATGGGCGGCAACGATGTCCTGAACGGCGAGGCCGGCAACGACACGCTGGACGGCGGGGTGGGCGCGGACACCATGGACGGCGGGTTGGACAGCGACACCTTCATCGTCGACAACGCCGGCGACGTGGTGATCGAGGCGGCCAACGGCGGCATCGCCGACCGGGTGATGGCGCGGGTGAGTTATGCGCTGGCGAGCGGCGTCGAGGTGGAATTGCTGACGACGACCTCGTCCACCGTCACCACCGCGATCGACCTGACCGGCAACGCGCTTCACCAGGACATCACCGGCAATGCCGGCCGCAATACGCTCAAGGACGGCGGCGGGGCGGGGGACACGCTGAAGGGGCTGGGCGGCAACGACACGTATCTCGTCTATTCGGCGGGCACCACCATTGTCGAAGGCTCTGCCGGCGGCGCCGACCGCGTGCTGGCGGCCGTCGATTTTTCGCTCGGCGCGGGCCAGTACGTCGAGGCGCTGGCGACGACCAAGGCGTCGGGCACGTCGGCCATCGACCTGACCGGCAACGTGCTGCACCAGACCATCACCGGCAATGCCGGCGCCAATATTCTGAGCGACGGTGGTGTCGGCAAGGCCGACACGATGATCGGTCTCGGTGGCAACGACATCTACCGGGTCTACAATGCCGGCGATGTCATCCAGGAGATGGCGAGCCAAGGCACGGCCGACCGGGTGATGGCGGCGGTGGACTATCGGCTCGGCGCAGGAGTGCATGTCGAGCTTCTGACCACCAACGGCGCGTCGGGCAAGTCGGCGATCGACCTCGCCGGCAACGAATTCGCGCAGGACATCACCGGCAATGCCGGCGACAACCGACTGGAGGGACGCGAGGGCAACGACACGCTGCGCGGGCTGGGCGGCAAGGACACGTTCGTCTTCAATACAAAACTCGGCGCGGCCAACATCGACACCATCACCGACTTCAACGTCGCCGACGACCGCTTCCTCTTATCGGACGCGATATTTACCAAGCTGAATGCCGGGGTGCTGGCGGGAGGCTACTTCCGCGCCAACACGACGGGGCTGGCGCAGGATTCCAACGACCACATCATCTATGAGACCGACACGGGAAAACTGTTCTACGACGCCGACGGCCTCGGCGGCACGGCTGGCATCCAGTTCGCCAAGCTCGCCGTCGGCCTCAGCCTCACCAATGCGGATTTCTCCGTGGCCTGAGGCGCACCACCGGCGCACCTGGAAGTCCGTTCCGTCTCCGGGCCGGTTTTCCAGGGCAATTGTTTGAAGCAACCCGGGTATCCGTCCTCCCGGTCGCGCCCCGCCTTTCCGCCGGATTCGCCGCCCCTCATCGCCCTGCCGGGCACTTCTCCCCGTTCTTCACGGGGAGAAGTGCCCGGCAGGGCGATGAGGGGCGGCAACACCCTTTCAAGCGATTGCTCCGTGGGCGATTCCCGGGCCTTCTGCGCTACTGCGCCATGTTCTTCATGATGGCGATTTCGTTGCGCTCGCCGGCAAGATGGCCGCTGGGTGTCAGCTTGTAGACCTTGACGCCGACGGTGTCGGTCGGAACGTTGGCGCCGAGCGTCCGCACCTTGCCGTCCATGACCTGGCAAACGACGTCGGTGTGGGAGCTGAAGTCCGGGTGCGTGGCGGCGTGGTTGTAGTCGATCCGGGTCACCCGCCACTGGGCGATGAGGTCGCCGACCTCGGGTTTCTTGTCGCCGATCTTGAAGCCCCAGAACGGTGCGGGCTTGTTGGCTTTCATCTTGACAATGGAATCGTGGATGTAGGCGGAGTGGCCCGCGCTGAACTTGAAATTGGTGTAGCCGCCGGCGCGGCGGATGAAGGCGCTCATTCCCGCCGCCGACCACGGCCATTTCGGATGGCTGGTGTCGTTGCCCGGCGGCCTGCCGCCGCCGAGTTCATCCCACATGGTCAGCACGAGGTCCTTGAACGGCTGCGTGTCCTCGCGCCCGTCGCCCCGGTCGAACAGTTCCCAGTAATGCGCGGCCGAGGCGATCAGCCTGGCGATCGCGTCGCTCTTTACTTCGGTCAGGTGGACGTCGGAAGCAAAGCCTTCGCGCGGCGGGTTCGACCCGACGATCCGCACCTTCTTCCATTTGGTGCCGGTGTCCGCGATGAGTTCGAGCTGCGTGCCCAGTTTCATGGTTTCGAGCGGGGCTCCGCTCGTCGACGGCGAAGGGCGCAAATTCAGGCCGTCATAGACGTTGGTCACGATGTAACGTGTCATTGCCTTTCCCCTGCTTGCTGATTACCGGACGAGTTATGAAATACTCTACAAATCAAGTAGATTGTCAAGTGATTCCAAATTTAAACCAGATCGCTCCGGCCGGTTTAACTTTGCGGGCCGACTTCCAGGCAGGGCGGGCCTATGCGGGGTAACGCAGCGCCTGTGCGGCCTTGATCCGCCGCCCATGGGTGAGTTGCCATAGCGAATGCGCGACCAGCGCGGCGACCAGGATCGTGCCGCCGACCAGGCTGGCGGTGGTCGGCGTATCGGCAAAGATCATCCAGACCCAGATCGGTGCGAACACCGTCTCGAGAAGGTAGAACATCGCGACTTCGGGTGCGGACAGGAAGCGCGGTCCGGTTGCCAGGCAATAGAAGGAGACCGGCCATACCACAGCGCCGTTGAAGATGATCCACCACGGCGCGTCGATGCGGTAGCCGGTTCCGGTCACCATCGCGGCGGCGACGAGCAGGGGAAAGATCACGCCGACAAGGGCGGCGAACCCCATGTCCCTCCCGCTGTGGCGGCTGATCGTGATCGCCGAGGCGATGACGAAGGACGAGCACAGGGCGACAAAGTCGCCGAACAGGTTGCCGCTGCCGATCGAGTCCCAGACGATGATCAGCACGCCGAAAATCATCACCGCCATGGTCAGCAAGGTGGCGTTTGCCGGCCGCTGCTTCAGGAATATCCATGACAGCAGTGCGGAAAACATCGTGGTGAAGGCGAGGATGAACACAAGGTTCGCCGTCGAGGTGTTGTAGACGGCGACGATGAAGGTGATCGACCCCAGACCGTAGAGCGCGGCGACCGCCACGCCCAGCCGCCCGGGCAGCAGCGGCGGGGCCTTCGGCGACAGCCAGCGCCAGACCGCCCAGACGATCATGCCGGCGACCAGGGTCGCCGTGCAGCGCATCAGCAGGATCGACCATGCCTCACCGCTTGCCAGCCGGATCAGCGGGATGTCGGCGGTCAGCGCCATGCCGCCTATGAAGGTGAGCAGCAGCCCCTTGCGGTGGTCGGTGGCTTGTGTGGTCAAGATGGAGAGGCTCCGTGCGTCTGGACGGAGCCGGCCGGCCGGGGCGTCGTCAGCCGTCTTTCGGGAAGCGCTCCCAGCCTCGCGGGCCGAGATGCTCCTGCGGCGTGAAGCGCACCTTATAGTTCATCTTGCGCGAGCCGTTGACCCAATAGCCGAGATAGACATGGGGCAGGCCCTCGGCACGGGCGCGCGCGATGTGGTCGAGGATCATGAAGGTGCCGAGCGAGCGGTCGTCATGCGCCGGGTTGAAGTAGGAATAGACCATAGACAGCCCGTCGGCCATCTTGTCGGACAGCGCCACCGCGATCAGTTCGCCTTCGCCGCGCCCTGTGATGAAGCTGTCGGGGCCGCGCCGCCGGTATTCGATGACTTTCGTGTCGACATGCGTGTCCTCGACCATCATGGCGTAGTCGAGGACGGTCATCTCCGACATGCCGCCCTTGCGGTGGCGGGCGTCGAGATAGGTGCGGAACAGCGCATACTGTTCGGTGGAAGGTTCGGCGTCGTGCATGGCGCCGATCATGTCCGAATTGCGGGCCATGACGCGGCGCATGTTGCGCGTCGGCTCGAACTCGCCGGCAAGGATGCGCACCGACACGCAGGAGCGGCAGGATTCGCAGGCCGGGCGATAGGCGATGTTCTGCGACCGGCGGAAGCCGCCCTGGGTGAGCAGGTCGTTCATCTCCGGCGCCTTGTCGCCCACCAGGTGCGTAAACACCTTCCGCTCGAACTGGCCGTCGATATAGGGGCAAGGGGACGGCGCGGTCAGGAAGAACTGGGGCGACTGGGTCGGGTGGTGAGTCATCAGAGTCCGGAGGAGTCCATGAATCGCTCTACCTTGGCTGCAACGGCGAAAAATTCAACAACAGAATGAGGGTGGAGTTTATACCGATCCATCACAATGGCGCGCGATGTTTTTTCGGGGACGACATCGCTACGGTTTGACGACAGGTGCCAGGAGGCCGTCGCGCTCGGCTGCCGATGTTCGACAGTGCTCATCGAGCAGCGCGCTCCGTCCCACTGCGCGGAAGGCAGATCGTTGTCGACGCCCCAGGCCCCGCGGAATGCGTCGTAACTGCTGGTGAAGGTGATCAGCAGCCTGCCGCTGCCGTATTTGTCGGTCCAGACCAGGGTTCGCGTCAGGCCGTTGACACGTTCTTCCCGCAGTTTGCCGTCGACCATCGCGTCGGATTCGCGAAAGGAATAAACGCCTTCGAGCAGGCCATCCTTGCCGGGGGCCAGGATGGTGACCACCTCCACAAGCGCGCCGCCGGAGAACAGCTTTCCACAATAGCGGCCGCCGATCTCCTCCGCCTGGGCCTTGCTCGCGAGAAAAAGCGCGAAAACCAGGAATACCGCCCGAGGCAAACGCCCGCCAAGCAGGTTTACACGCAAGATACCCTCCGCTCGTCCGTTCCCCGATAGAGTGGCTATGGGTAAAAGCCGACGAAATCGGGGCCGACTGGGCTGGCGGGTTCGATGCGGTCAAATCCTGTCCGACCGCGTCACCACCGTACCGAGCAGCAAATCGTGCAGGGTGCGCTTGCGGTCAGAGAACAGCGTGACCAGCAGTACCAGCGGCGTCAGGATGACGTTGCCGGCCCAGAACAGCACCGAATGCACGACCGCCAGCAGGCCATCGACCGGCTTGCCGTCGAGGCGGTCGAGGCGGATGCCCATGGCGCGCATGCCCACTGTCGCCTGGTTGCGCCCGCCGAGTGTGTTCCACACATAGACGATCGCCATCAGCGGCCCCAAGATGCCGAACAGCGCCCAGCCGAGGCCGAAGGTGAGCAGGCCGAGCAGCAGGACGACGAGGCCGAACGGGATCAGCAGCAGCAGCACGATCAGGTAGTCCAGCAGGAACGCAAAGATCCGCCGCGTGCGCACACCGTCATAGGCCCGCACATCGTCCAGCCGGCTGCCAAGAATCTCACCGTGAAGCACCTGTTCGTTCATTTTACCTTTGCCTCGCCACGGGCCGGATTTCGCTATCCACCGGCCCTGTGATTCAGATGGTGCATGGCGCGCGGGATTCAAGTTTTCCAGCCGTTGCCGCGTGGCGGATATGGGATCGCGCGCCTCGCTCACGGCGAATTAAAACGATTTGAACTGCGTGGGAAATTGTCGTCTATTTGCAGTGCAGCAATGCTAGTCGACAGCATTTCTCGTCTTGAGGGCTCCTATGGACACCTACGACATGATCGTCATCGGCAGCGGGCCGTCGGGCCGGCGCGCGGCGGTCCAGGCGGCAAAGCTCGGCCGCTCGGTGCTGGTGGTCGACAAGGGCCGGCGGCTGGGTGGCGTTTCGGTCCATACCGGCACGATCCCGTCCAAGACCTTGCGTGAGACGGTGCTGAACCTGTCGGGCTGGCGCGAGCGTGGTTTTTACGGCCGCGGCTACCGGGTCAAGCAGGACATCGTCATGGCCGACCTGATCGCCCGGCTGCACAAGACGCTCGACCATGAGGTCGAGGTGCTGCAGCACCAGTTCATGCGCAATGCCGTGCGTTCGACCAAGGCGACGGCGAAATTCGTCGATGCCAATATGGTCGCGCTGACCACCGACGCCGGCGTGCACAGCGAAGTCGGGTTCACCAACGCGCTGGTCTCGGTCGGCACGCGGCCGTTCCGTCCTCACACCGTGCCGTTCGACGGCAAGCGCGTTTTCGACAGCGACGACATCCTCGAACTGACGACGCTGCCACGCACGCTTACTGTAGTGGGCGGCGGGGTGATCGGGGTCGAATACGCGACCATCTTCTCCGCCCTCGACGTGCCGGTGACGCTGATCGAATCCCGCCAGACCATTCTGGATTTCGTCGACCGCGAACTGGTCGACGATTTCATGCACCAGTTGCGCGACCGTGGCGTCACGCTGCGGCTGGGCGCGGCGGTCAAGGAGGTGAAAGTCGGGCCGACCGGCGTCGAGACGCTGCTGGCCGACGGGCGCGTGGTGCGCACCGACATCTTGCTCTATGCGGCCGGGCGTAGCGGCAATGTCGGCAGCCTCGGCCTCGACACGATCGGCATCAAGGCGGATTCGCGCGGCCGCATCGAGGTCGATCCGCAGACGTTCCAGACTTCCATCCCGAACATCTACGCCACCGGCGACGTCATCGGCTTCCCCAGCCTCGCCTCGACTTCGATGGAGCAGGGCAGGGTGGCCGCCTGCCACGCCTTCGGTGTGCCGCTTCCCCCGCCGCCTGCCACCTTCCCCTACGGCATCTACGCGGTGCCGGAAATCTCCACCGTCGGCCAGTCGGAAGAGGAGGTGCGCAAGAGCGGCGAACCCTACGAATGCGGCGTGGCGCGCTTTCGCGAGACCTCGCGCGGCCACATCATGGGCGTCGATTCCGGCTTCCTGAAGCTGATCTTCTCGCTGTCGACCCGCCGCCTGCTCGGCGCCCACATCGTCGGCGAGGGCGCCACCGAACTGATCCATATCGGCCAGGCGGTGATCAACCTCGGCGGCACGGTGGACTTCTTCGTCAACAACACGTTCAACTATCCGACCTTGGCCGAGGCCTACAAGATCGCCGGGCTGGATGCGTGGAACAGGATGGGTGTGGGTTAAGGCGGACTTCGCTGCTTGGAATGTTCCGACGATGTCCTAGGCGTCGTCTGAAGCATCTCCTTCTTGTACATCAATGCTGTAAAAATCGATGGCGAACGTTCTCGAAAAATATTATGATACTTTCTACTTAGGGAGAAAATTCCTCTGACCAAGTTAAAATAAAGCTGGGTGATTAGGAGGATTCAGTGGATATTGGAGTCCCAGGTTTTCTTTTTGCTCTTATGCTGTCCTCAGGCATTGCCTGCGCGCAAGAAGGCGGAGACAAGCCGATAGGCATTTTGCTGGCGGCTGGCGATATAGCTTATTGCAATCCAGACAAGGCAGCGGACGAAGCCACTGCCGCGATTATTCGCAGGGAGGTCGATCAGGCCGACCATAGTTCAACACCATTGCGTGTGTTGGCGCTGGGTGATCTCGCCTATCCGAACGGCGACAAGAATACGTTCAAATGCTTCGATGATAGCTGGGGCACGGCCACCACCAGAAAACTGCCTGACGGAAAATTTGATACAATTCTGCTGCCGGTTTGGGGCAATCACGATAAATCGTATTTCTACGCCTATTTTTCCAATCACCCATTTGTAAATCAAAACGGCGCGGACAAGGCTTACTATGTCGTCAACTTTCCCGATGCTGAAAAGGGGCCATGGCGGCTGTTCGGGCTCAATCCTTATGTCGATCGGAAGAACCAGATGGATTGGGTCGACCGGGAAATTGCCGGCAATCCTTCCGAATGCGCGATTGCTTTCATGCATCCTTATCAGTTGAGTTCCGGCCACCACGGGCACGATAACGGCAAGTCAAAAAAACCCGTTACCCTCAAGCTGATGCGAGAAGATTTTCCCGTATTTCAGCTCTTGCACAAACATAAGGTCGGAGCCGTCATTTCGGGTCACGATCACGACTACGAGCAGTTCTCGCGTCATGATGCCGAGGGAAAAGCTGATCCGACAGGCCCGCGCTCCTTCGTTGTCGGCACCGGTGGTGCCGGGCTCTATCCCACGAAACAGACCAGCAAATGGGGTGCCAGCGAGTTCTTCCAAAACAAGTCGCGCGGCATGCTAAAACTCGAACTCTACGCTGACCATTACAAATGGTCTTTTCTCAACGTCGAAGGCGAGCAACCGATAGCGCTTCCTGTGTCGGAAGATACTTGCGCCCCAAAAATCCCGTAACCATGCGAATGCCATGGCACCTGGCCGTGCAGCATTCGCCTCGGCTTACCCGCCTTCCGTTTCCCGCCACACCCATGCCGAAATCGTGCCGGCCCGGCCGCGCAGGGCCGTGCGGGTCGGGCCGGTCAGCGTTCCATTGGCGAAGGGCTCACGGCCCGAAGCCTTCAGAAGTGCGTCGCTGATTGCCACCGGGGTCCGCCGGCCGGCGGCGACCTCCATCAGGCGGCTGGCGACGTTGACGGTGTCGCCGGTCACCGCGATCTGCTGGTTGTCGCCGCGCCCCAGCCGCGAGGCGACGACCACGCCGAAATGCCCACCGATCTTGAACCCCAGCCGCGAGGCGACCGGACCGGGCAGCGTCGCGATCCACGCCGCGATGCGCTTCGACAGAAGCGTGCAGCAGCGCGCGGCATTGGCGGCGTCCATGGGTTCGGGCTGCGGCAGGCCGAACAGGATCATCGCGCCGTCGCCCATGAAGCTGGTGACGGTGCCGCCGCTTGCCGCCGACTCGTCGGCTACAAGATCGTAGAAGACGTCCAGCAGTTCGCGCGTGGCGGTGGGGCCGAGCGTCTCGCTGAGGCCGGTGAAGCCGTTGAGGTCGACGAACACCACCGCGGCGTCCTGGCGCACCGGCTCCGACAGGAAATCCGGATCCCGTGCCAGCCATTGCCCGAGGCCGGGTGCCTGGATGCGCTGCAGCAGCGCGCTCTGCGTGGCGAAATGAGCAGCGCTGCGCCGCCCGAGCCACAGCTGCGCGCCGCCGAACAGCAGCGCCGGCGGGGCCGCGGCGGCCATCGGCAGCGCGGCGCTGAGCCATACGTCTTGCCGGAACGCCAGCACGTTGACCGCCAGCGTCAGGATGAGCACGGCGGCGGCCGAGAGCAGGCCGGCGGCGTTGCGCCGCCAGGCGAGCAGCCCGACCATGGCGACCGGCAGCACGATTGCGATGCCGGCGTCGGCCAGGCGCGTCGCGCGGTCGCGGACCAGGCCGTCACCGGCCAGCAGGTGCAGGATTGCGGTGGAGATCACCTCGACGCCGGGCAGCACCGGATCGAAGGGCGTCGGAAAGACATCGCCGCCGCCGGTGACCGTGGCGCCGATCACCACCACCCGGCCCTTCACCAGCCCGGCATCGAGCCGGCCGGCAAGCGCGTCGGCGGCGCTGGCCGTGCGCACCGTGCCGCGCGGGCCGTAGAAGGCGAGCGGCAGCGCCTGGCCAACATCGGTGCGGATCGTCCTGCCACCCACCGCAATCCGCCCGGGCTCGACAGCCGGCTCGGTGCCGGTAGCGATCGATGCGGCGCGCAGCGGCAGCGATATCTCGATGCGGTCGCCGGTGCGAAAAAGCATCGGCACGAAGCGCGGCGTGCCGGTCTGGTCGGTGGCGACATTGACGACGCCGATGGCAGCGGCGTCCGAGAACAGCTTTTGCGGCAGCAGCAGGCGTTCGGCTGGCGGCACGCCTTCGAACGGCCCGCTCCCGGGCGCGGGCTGCCGGTCCTGCGAAAACACAGCCGCGGCCGCCAGCACTGCCGGCGCCGGGCGCAGCGCCTCGGCCAGCAGGGCGTCGCCGTCGCCCGGGCCGGCGTCGACCAGCAGCAGGTCGATGGCGATCGCCTTCGGCTGCATCCGCGCGATCTCGCCGACAAGGCGGGCGAGGGCGGCGCGCGGCAGCGGGTAGCCGCCGGCCTGCTGCGCCGTCTCGTCGTCGATCGCCACGATGGTGACGAGGTCGGGAGCGGGCTTCGGCCCGCGCAGGGAAAGGCGCAGATCCACCATCGTCGCCTCGACCCGGTCGAGGAACCACAGGCCGCCACGCAGATGCACGAGGCCGAGACCGGCGCCCCACAGGCCGGCCAGCACGATCGCGATCAGTACCGACAGGAAGCGTGGGCGCATGCCTGGCTACTGGCCGAAGCGCGCCATCAGGGTGGAGACGCGCTTGGACGGCCACTGCCGGACCGTCAGCGGGCCGGAGCCCGGTCCGACGTCGACGCCGTCACCCGCCGACAGGGTCACCTCGTGCTCGCCGGATGAGCGTTTCACCGCGACGCTGCCGCGCTCGACAAAGACGGAGGTCTGCTCGGAAGCGACGTCGACCGCCCATTTCGTGCCGCGCACCGCGGCGATCGCCTGCGGCGTGATCACCTCGAAGCCGGCCGGCGCGCCGCCGTCCGGAAATTCCAGCAGCAGCGCCTTGCCGTCGAGTTTCACCGCGTCGGTCTGGCCGTTGCCGTCGCGGTCGAGCAGCGAATACTGCGCGCCGGCTTCGGCGACGATGGAAAGGCCGCTGGCGCAGCGCACGATATGGCGCTCCGTGCCGCCGACCTGTTCCAGCGCACAGCCGCCATTCGACTGGGCGAGCGCGGGCACAGCCGGCAACCAGGCAGCGCCGGCCAGAAGCAAGGCGGCCAAAGCCGTTTGATAGATCGATTTCATCGCCAAACACTCCCGTTTGAGGCGGCGCCTGAACAAGGGATCGCCTTCTCTCTAGCACGAAGCGGCAAGGGAATGGGAAACGATCGTCACGTCATGAGAGAAACGAGCGGGTCGCGCGGCGTCAGGTCCGATGTCGGGCGCTCACCTCGCCGGTGCTGCCGTGGAGCCGCGCACAACGAATTCCAGGCCGAGAAGCTCGCGCCGAACGGTCCCGTCGAATCCGAGAATCGACTGCACGGCGCGGCGGCCCATCTCGATCATCGGCTGCGAGACCGTGGTCAGCGGCGGCTGGGACAGAAGCCCGTCCGGCACGCCGTCGAAGCCGACCACCGACACGTCGCGGGGAACCGCGATGCCGCGCGCCTTGAACCAGTCGAGCGCGTGCAGCGCCACCCGGTCCGACATCGCCAGGATCGCCGTCGGCGGTTCCGGCGCCGCGAAGATATGGTCGAGGCTGGCGGCCGTGCTCTTCCAGTCGTTGTCGGTCTCGAAGAGCGGCACGTCGGCAAGCGCGATGCCGGCGGCGGAAAACACTTCCGAATAGCCGCGCAGCCGGTCGCGCGTCCCGGCATAGACCGCGGTCTCGGCCCGGTCCCACGAGATGGCGCCAGCGGTGACTTCGCCCAGCGCCAGCGACAGCACGGCAAAACGCCGGTGGCCGAGTTCGATGAGATGTCGCGCGGCAATCCGCGCGCCCTCAACATCGTCGACGCCGATGGTGGAGATCGATTGGTCGTCGATACCGTAGTCGAGCGCGACGAATGGAAGCCGGCGCTCACGTGCCAGATCGACGAGGCGGGAGCCGCCTTCGAGGCAGAAGACGACAAAACCGTCGACCACCGCGCTCTGGATGTTCCAGGCAAGCTGTTCCTCGTTGACGGCCGAGACCAGCGAGATGCCGGCGCCGGTGGCGTCGCAGGCTTGCGTGATGCCGGACATGACGGCGCGGGCGAACGGGTCGTCGAAGAAATAGGAGAGGGGTTCGGCGGTGGCGACGCCGATGGCGTTGACCTTTCCGGCGCGCAGCAGCCGGCCGCGCGGATCCGGGCCGGCATAGCCCAGCTTCTGCGCGGCGGCGAATACCCGCTCGCGCACCTCGTCGCGCACGAGCCCGGGGCGGCTGAAGACGTTCGAGGCGGTGCCGTGCGACACGCCGGCCTCCTTTGCGACGTCCGCCAGCCTGATCGGTTTCTTCGCCAACTGCACTCCTTCCGCCGGCAGGTCTCGCGCCGCCGCTTTGTCAGGAGACATAGCATGCAGCTTGGATCGATTCAAATTCTGCTTGACTCAAGCGGGTCGAGGCCTATCCTTGAATCGATCCAAGCGTCAGATTCATTCCGTGATTGGATCGATCCAATCGACAAGGAGCCCGCCATGCATCCGCTGAGTTATCTGTTCGACGACATCTACCGCAGTCATTGGCGCATTCCGCGCGCCGATCGCGCCGAGACGCACCACGATACCATCGGCTGGCGCCGGAGGTCGGGTTCGCGGGCAGGGAGCCTTTTCACCGATCTGTCTTTGGATCGATTCAAGCGCTAGGGAGGATGCCATGCATCCCGTCAGATTCCTGTTCGAGGAAATCTATCGCGACTATTGGGGCATTCCGCGGGGACGCAAGGAACCGGCCCGGCGCGCCAGCGAGGCGCCGGGCTGGCTGCGCTCCCGCCTGCTTGGCCGCGACAAGGCGCGCGACTGAGTTTTGGACTGCTGAGGACTGAGCTCGGCAATGATGGAGGCCGTCCGCTTCGCCGGATCCCTCCCTGAGCCCCGACCGCTACCGCTCCGTATGGGGACGTTGACCGATCCTTAACCATGTCGCCACCCGGCCGTGATCCAATTCCCGTGGGGTGCGTTAGCTTCCATGGAGAGGCGGTTTTCATGAAGATTGGTGCGCCGAGGTTCACATGTATTCCGGAGCCATCCAGAACCTGGATGGTCTGGGACAGCAAGGCGGAGCGGCCGGCAGAACTTGGTGGATGTGCCCTGAGCGGACGGACCGAGGAGCGGGCGCGCGTCGCCTGCGAAATCCTCCGCCGCATCTACTCCAATCGGCTCGACGCCTGCTCGCTCCGTAAATCCGTCGTCGCAGGCAAGCATCCGGCAGCATTCGATGTTGCCCCGACAGTCAAGGCCTGAAGCCCGGATCACGATTTCGGCAGTCTTCGCTATATGCCTGTAAATCAGGCAGCATGAACGACGTGGAACGGGTATAAATCGTATTGATGAAGAACACGCCCGACCCCGAATCGGGGCAGAGCTGGGAATAATTGACAATTCTTCATCCGGGCACATCACGAACCCTTGATCGGATGGTGATGAACCGGAGACAGTCATTGGAAAACATGGCTTTAGCCTCCGGCTGAACCCCCGTCACTTTGTGTTGATGCCCGTTTCTTAGGCGGCTTTGGACATTTCGGTTTGAAAAACGCCGAAAAGTGCTACGATTCCAAAAAAAAGGGCATGGGGTGGAATCCTTGATTCGGACGTGGGTCTCAGGACCTGCGCCACGTCTTTTCCGCACGTGGCGCCAAAAAGAGGTTCAGTCGCCGCCGCTGACTCCGGTCTCCGGCATGCGCGGCTTCTGGGGCCTCATGCGGGCCTACTGGTTCTCCGAGCGGTGGCGGGAGGCCTGGGTGCTTACGGCGGCCATCGCGCTGCTGACAGCGGCCGGCAGCAAAGTAGGCGTCTGGATCACCGAGTCGACCGGCGACCTGCTGGGCGCGATCGCGCTGTTCCACTGGGAGGGCAACGAAGCGCCGGCTTCGTCGATCCTGACCGCCGCGGCTTCCCTGGTTCTTTTCGTCGTCCTCGTGGAAGCCCTGATGGGCGTTCGCAATCTGGTGTCGACCACGCTGCACCGGAAATGGCGCGGCTGGCTGAACAGCCGCTTCAACGACGCGCTGCTTGACGCCAACCACACGCATTTCCATGTCCAGCACGGCGGCAGCGGAGAGAAGAACGCGTCACCGCCGGCGCCGGACAATATAGACCAGCGCGTGCAGGAATCGATCAAGGACATGGCCGGCGGCGCCATCGGCCTTGCGATGGGCGTCATGGGCGTCCTCACCGCGGTATTCTTCTACGGCCAGAAGCTCATCGAGAATTCGACGGAGGTGACGGGTCTCGAGTTTCTGGGCGGCTATGGCACTGCCTTTCTCGCCTTCGCCGCCGTCGCCGCCTATGTGCCGTTCAACACCTGGTTCGCGCTGAAGTTCGGACGCATGCTGGAGCGGTTGACGGTGGCGATCCAGAAGGCGGAAGGAAGCTATCGAGGCGAGTTGACGACGTTCCTGCGGCGCAGCTTCCATGTGGCCGCCTCGCATGGCGAGGCGGTGCAGAAGGACACGAACCTGCGCCTCTACGACGATATCGACCGCATCTGGTCGCGGCAGAACTGGTTTAATTCCGGCTACGTTGCCTACCAGAAGATTTACGATTTCATCGCTTTCCGCATCGTTTCCTATGCCCCGGGCCTGATGTCCTATGTGGACAACAAGATCAGCTTCCAGGGTTATGTCACCGGGTCGGAACAGGTGAACCGGCTCATCCAGGAATGTTCGTGGTTCATCCACGTCATGCCGGCGATCGCCTCGCTGAAGGCCAATGCCCGACGGGTGACCGAACTCGCCGACGCCATCGAGCGCGTCCAGAATCCGGACGACTTCTACCGCTCGACCGGCCGCAGCGACTTCCATTTCGCCCGCCAGCACGCCGTTTTCGGGCTGACCGTCCGCAACCTGGAACTGGTGCATGCCGGTGAGGACGCGGTGCCGTTCGTCGTTGCACCCATGCTGCGCTTCCGCCGCGGCGAGTGGACCTTCGTCAGGGGCCAGTCCGGCTGCGGCAAGTCGAGCCTGATCAAGGCGATCAACGGCCTGTGGGCGCATGGCGGCGGGTCGGTCGCCTTCCCCGAAGGGGTCGCCAGCTTCTACGCCGCGCAGGATGTGCGGCTGCCGCCGGTGTCGCTGAAGCAGCTCGTCTGCCTTCCCCGGGACGCGTGCGACCATGCCGACACCGCCGTCGCCGCCGCGATGCACAGGGCGGGGCTGGGCGAGTTCATCGAATGGCTGGCGGATGCCAGCCGCGACGGCAAATCGTGGGAGGAGACCCTGTCGGGCGGCCAGAAGCAGAAGCTGGTGCTGGCCCGCATCCTCCTGCACAAGCCCGGCCTGCTTTTCCTCGACGAAGCGACCAGCGCGCTCGACGTCGACGCCAAGGTCGCCTTCTGCCAGGCGATCAAGGACAACTGCCCATCCGTCATTGTCATCAGCGTGATGCATGAGGCGGAGCCGCCGAAATCGGCGACCGGCGCCGATTTCTACGACAGCGTGCTCAGCATCGCCGACGGCATGGCGGTCAAGGCGCCGTTGCGCGGCGCCGCGCCGGCCGAGATCCCGCAACTCGCCACCCTTCTCGCCCGCCCGCCAAAACAGGCCGGGTTGCAGCCGGCGCGTGTCCGCCAGAAGCAGAAGCAGGAATAGGGCCTGCCGTCACCCGGCTGATTCCGGTTTGCCGGCCGCGTCCCATCCTCGGCGGCGGCAACGACGTCATCAAGGGCTATGGCGGCAACGATATTTTGGGCGGCGGGGCCGGGCAGGACACACTCACCGGCGGCGAGGGCTCGGACATCTTCCGCTTCGACACTGCACTCGACGCCGTCGCCAATGTCGGCACGATCCTCGACTTCGGCGCGGCCGACGACGCCATCTGGCTGGACGACACGGTGTTTTCCGCACTGGCGGTCCTCGGCGAACTGCCCAGTTCGGCGTTCAAGGACACCGCCGCGGGCGCCAAGGATGCCGACGACCGAATCGTCTACAACTCGGCCACTGGCAACCTCTATTACGATGCGGATGGTTCCGGCATCGCGTACGGCAACGTCAACTTCGCGACGCTGTCGTCGGCTCCTGGGCTTACTGCCGCCGACTTCATTGTCGTGTAGGACTAACGGCGACAGACAGGCCGGTGCGCACTGCTGCCGGCCTGTTCGGCAACTGCCCGAGGGAAGGGCAGCGCGGTGGTCGGCCTTTGCATATCGCGGCATGTTGGTGCACGACCGCCATAAGCCGGGTGCGTCATCGCGGTTCGCGGCGTCGTCACCGTCACGACGCGCTTTGAGTACCTCTTGTCCGGTGCACCACTATGCCGCGTGAAGTCCGTGGCGCACATTATGCCGCAACGACCGGATAAGTATCTGTATTTGTGGAGATTTGCGCGCTTCACGCGTCAAGCGTCGTTGCATCGGGGCAGCGGGATCCTTACAGTCCTGCGCGCTAACCATCTGTTTTGAAAAGACAATCGAACGCGGCGCGGGAATTCCGAGACTTCGTTGTCCGAATCCTGTCTGCACCCGGCAGAAAGCACAACCGCGTTTCGCTCTCGGACTACCGGCAGCTTTCGTTTTCGATTACAAACTGGCAAAACGAAACAGAGAGGAAGAGCAATGTATCTGTCGCCGCGCCATTCCGAGATTATGCAGATGGCGAAGGATCATGGCCGCGTGCTGGTCGACGACCTCGCCACCCATTTCGGCGTGACCCCTCAGACGATCCGCAAGGATCTCAATGACTTGTGCGACCAGCGCCTGCTGTCGCGCATCCATGGCGGCGCGCTTTTCCCGTCCGGTATCGCCAATGTCGAATATGAGGCGCGACGCAAGATCGCGGCGACCGAGAAGGAAGCGATCGGCCGGGCCGCCGCGCGGATCATTCCCGACAATGCCTCACTGTTCATCAACATCGGCACCACCACCGAGGAGGTCAGCAAGGCGCTGCTCGATCATTCCGGCCTCATGGTCATCACCAATAACATCAACGTTGCCAACAGGATGCGGGTCTATCCGGGCATCGAGGTGGTGATCGCCGGCGGCGTCGTGCGGGGCTCCGACGGCGGCGTGGTGGGCGAAGCGGCCGTCGATTTCATAAAACAGTTCAAGGTCGACTACGCCGTCATCGGCGCCTCGGCGATCGACCATGACGGCGCGCTCCTCGATTTCGACTTTCGCGAAGTGAAGGTTGCGCAGGCCATCGTCGCCAATGCGCGCCATGTCATCCTGGTTTCGGATGCAACCAAGTTCGAACGAACCGCGCCTGTCCGCATCGGCCATCTTTCGCAGGTCAACACCTTCATCACCGACCTCTGCGAACTGCCGGCAATCCGCCGCATCTGCGAGGAGAACGAGGTCGAACTGGTCGAGACGCAAAGGTCCGGCGCCTCGGCCTGAAGCCTCCGTCGATTCTCCTATCTGTTTTCGTTTGACATTCGTTATTATTTCGAAATAATCCCCGCAGACTTTCGGTGTCGGCAAAATGCTGCATTGCGAAAGCGCGGAGGAATGGTTGGACGGCGACGCAATCCACGACGTTTTCGTCATTGGCGGCGGCATCAACGGATGCGGCATCGCGCGTGACGCCGTCGGCCGCGGCTACTCGGTTTTCCTCTGCGAAATGAACGACTTGGCGAGCGGCACGTCGTCCGGCTCCACCAAGCTGATCCATGGCGGCCTGCGTTATCTCGAGCATTTCGAATTCCGGCTGGTGCGCGAAGCGCTGATGGAACGCGAGGTGCTGTGGAAGATGGCCCCGCACATCATTTGGCCGATGCGTTTCGTGCTGCCGCACGCCAAGGGCCTGCGGCCGGCCTGGCTCCTGCGCCTCGGCCTCTTTCTTTACGACCATATCGGCGGACGCAAGCTGCTGCCGGCGACCAGGACGCTCGACATGGCGCGCGATCCCGCCGGCAAGCCATTGAAACCGCTGTTCAAAAGGGCGTTCGAATATTCCGACGGCTGGGTCAACGACGCGCGTTTGGTCGTTCTCAATGCGCGCGACGCCGCCGATCGCGGTGCGGTCATCCGCACGCGCACCAAGGTGGTCGAGGCGCGGCGCGAGAACGGGCTGTGGTCTGTCACCATTGAAGATATGAGCACGCGCGCCACCGAGACGGTCCGGGCGCGTCTGATCGTCAACGCCGCCGGCCCGTGGGTCGACCGCGTGCTTGCAGGTACGATCGGCCAGAACGACGTGCACAATGTGCGCCTCGTCGGCGGCAGCCATATCGTCGTTCGAAAGAAGTTCGAAGATCCGCGCGCCTACTTCTTCCAGAACCGCGACGGCCGCATCATCTTCGCCATTCCCTACGAGGAAGATTTCACGCTGATCGGGACCACCGACCAAGACTTCGTCGGCGATCCGAAGGATGCGCGCATCAGCGAAATCGAAACCGACTACCTGTGCGCGGCCGCAAGCGAATATTTCGCCGAACCGGTGCGCCGTGCCGACATCGTCTGGACCTATTCGGCTGTGCGCCCGCTCTATGACGACGGCGCGTCTAAGGCGCAGGAGGCGACCCGCGACTACGTGCTGAAGGCCGAGGGCGGCAACGGCCAGGCCGCGATCGTCAATGTTTTCGGTGGAAAAATAACCACTTACCGGCGCCTTGCTGAATCGATGCTTGAGAAGATCGAGGAGCATCTAGGCAAGCGCGGAAAGCCGTGGACGGCCGGAGCCAAGCTGCCTGGCGGCGATTTCGCCGAGACCGGCTTCGAGACCGAGGCGGTGAAACTGAAGGCATCCTACGCCTTCCTCGACATCGCCCACGCCCGCCGTCTGACGCGGCTCTACGGCACGCGTGCCCGCGCGCTGCTGGGCCTGGCGCGTTCGCAGGCCGATCTCGGCCGCAATTTCGGCGCCGATCTGTTCGAGGCGGAGGTTCGCTATCTCATGCAGCACGAATGGGCGGTGAGCGCCGACGACGTGTTGTGGCGGAGGACCAAGCGCGGGCTGCGGCTGAGCAAGGATCAGGCGGCGGCGCTGGACCAGTATATGAGTGCGGCGCAGGGGGATCGCGCGGCGGCGGAATAGACGGACGAGATCGTTAGGCAAGCTCTGGCCTGGGAGGAGGCGGAATGCTCGAACTGAGAAACGTGACGAAGACGGTGGCAGGCGCGGATCACATTCGCGATGTTTCGCTGACGCTTCGTCACGGCTCGCTCAACGTCCTGCTCGGCCCGACGCTTTCCGGCAAGACCAGCCTGATGCGGCTGATGGCCGGCCTCGACCGCCCGACCACGGGCAGCATCTGGTTCGACGGCAAGGATGTCACCGGCGTCGCCGTGCAAAAGCGAAACGTCGCAATGGTTTACCAGCAATTCATCAACTATCCGGCGATGACCGTCTTCGAGAATATCGCCTCGCCGCTGCGTGTCGCCGGCGTCGACAGCGCCAAGGTCGACCGCGAGGTGAAGCGCGCGGCGGCGTTGATGAAACTGACGCCCTATCTCGATCGTACGCCGCTCAATCTCTCCGGTGGCCAGCAGCAGCGCACCGCGCTGGCGCGTGCCATCGTCAAGAATGCCAGCCTCGTGCTGCTCGACGAACCGCTGGCCAATCTCGACTACAAGCTGCGCGAGGAACTGCGCGCCGAACTGCCAAAGCTGTTCGCGGAGGCCGGCACCATCTTCGTCTATGCCACCACCGAGCCGCACGAGGCGCTGCTGCTCGGCGGCAACACCGCGACGCTGTCGCAAGGGCGCGTCACCCAGTTCGGGCCGACCATCGACGTCTTCCGCCAACCCGTTGATCTGATTACCGCAAAAACCTTCTCGGACCCGCCGCTGAACACCATCGTCATGCGCAAGCAGGGCGCAAGCTTCATTCTCGACGGCGGTGTCAGCCTGCCTCTGCCGGCCGGTCTCGCCGGCATAGTGGACGGCGCCTACACGGTCGGCTTCCAGCCGCATCATCTTTCCCTGTCCAAGCCGGCCGAAGGCGCGGTTTCGGTGCCGGCGAAAGTCACCGTCACCGAGATCACGGGATCCGAAAGTTTTGTGCATCTTCAGTTCGCGGACGCGAAATGGGTGATGCTGGCGCCCGGCATAAAAGTGTTCGAGGCCGACGAGATGGTCGACGTGTTCATCGACCCGCGCCACATCATGGCTTTCGACGCCGCAGGCCGCTCGGCCGCGCCGCGCCAGAAGCTCGCGGCTTGAGGAGGGCGGGATGGCGCGCATCGAACTCGACCACATCGGCCATTCCTACCTGCCGCATCCCAAGGCGCCGAAGGACTATGCGCTGAAACAGGTCGACCACGTTTTCGAGGACGGCGGCGCCTATGCGCTGCTCGGCCCGTCGGGATGCGGAAAGACCACGCTGCTCAACATCATCTCGGGCCTGCTGCACGCCTCGCATGGAAGGCTCCTGTTCAACGGCCGCGACGTCAGCCACACGTCGACGCAGGAGCGCAATATCGCGCAAGTGTTCCAGTTCCCGGTCATCTACGACACCATGACCGTCTACGACAACCTGGCCTTCCCGCTGCGCAACCGCGGCGTGCCGGAGGCCGAGGTCGACCGCAAAGTGCGCGAGACGCTCGACATGATTGATCTCGCGGACTGGGCGAAACGCCGGGCGAGGGGGCTGACCGCCGACCAGAAGCAGAAGATTTCGCTTGGGCGCGGGCTGGTGCGCTCCGACGTCAACGCTATCCTGTTCGACGAGCCGCTGACCGTCATCGACCCGCACATGAAATGGGTGCTGCGCTCGCAGTTGAAGCTGCTGCACAAGCGCTTCGGCTACACGATGGTCTACGTCACCCACGACCAGACCGAAGCGCTGACTTTCGCCGAGAAGGTGGTCGTCATGTATGACGGCGAGATCGTGCAGATCGGCACGCCAGCCGAACTGTTCGAGCGGCCCAGACACACTTTCGTCGGCTATTTCATCGGTTCGCCGGGCATGAACGTCATGCCGGTCGAAATCGCTGGAAACAACGCCCGGCTCGGTGGCCACACGATCGCGCTGCCCGGCGCGCCGGCAGGCGCGAGCGGCACGGTCGAACTCGGCATACGCCCGGAATATGTGCGGCTCGGCCGCGCCGGCATGCCGGTTGCGATCACCAAGGTCGAGGACATCGGCCGCCACAAGGTGGTGCGCGCCACGCTGGAAGGGCGCGAGATCGCCGCGATCCTCGGCGAGGACGAGACGGTGCCGGCCGAGCCGCACATCGCCTTCGACCCTGCCGGCATCAACCTCTACGCCGATTCCTGGCGCGTCGAGATGGGGGCCGCGCGATGAACAAGACCTGGAACAACCGGGCCTGGTTCATGGTCCTGCCGGTGCTGCTGCTGGTGGCGTTCTCGGCGGTCATCCCGCTGATGACGGTGGTCAACTATTCGGTGCAGGACACGTTCGGCAACAACGAGTTCTTCTGGGCCGGAACCGAGTGGTTCCAGGAGATGCTGGGTTCCGACCGCTTCTGGGAGGCGATGGGCCGCAACCTGATCTTCTCCTTCGTCATCCTGGCAATCCAGATCCCGCTTGGCATCTTCATTGCGCTCAACATGCCGAAATCCGGCTGGGGCGTACCGGTCTGCCTGGTGCTGATGGCGCTGCCGCTGCTGATCCCGTGGAACGTGGTCGGCACGATCTGGCAGGTGTTCGGCCGCGTCGACATCGGCCTGCTCGGCCATACGCTGGAAGCGATCGGCATCGACTACAACTATGTCAACGACCCGTTCGACGCCTGGGTGACGGTGATCGTCATGGACGTCTGGCACTGGACCAGCCTGGTCGTGCTGCTCTGCTATGCCGGTCTGGTGTCGATCCCGGATGCCTACTACCAGGCCGCCAAGATCGACGGGGCCTCGCGCTGGTCGATCTTCCGCTACATCCAGCTTCCGAAGATGAACCGCGTGCTGCTGATCGCCGTGCTGCTACGCTTCATGGACAGTTTCATGATCTACACCGAGCCCTTCGTCGTGACCGGCGGCGGACCCGGCAATTCGACGACCTTCCTGTCGATCGACCTGGTCAAGATGGCGGTCGGGCAGTTCGACCTCGGCCCGGCGGCGGCGATGTCGATCATCTACTTCCTGATCATCCTGCTCCTGTCATGGGTGTTCTACACCGTCATGACCAACTACGACGCGGAGCGCTGAGATGGCGGATGTGAAAACCACCGCTGCGTCCGCCCGCGCCGGAGACCTTGGCGCGGCGCCGGCTGGCGCTGTGGCGGCCGGGCAGGATGCGGTTTCCCGCGCCATGCGGCGGCGCGGCGACGAGAGCCGGTTCTGGTGGCTGGTGCCGACGCTCTACATCATCTTCCTGATGCTGCCGATCTACTGGCTCATGAACATGAGCTTCAAGACCAACCAGGAGATTCTCGGCAGCTTCTCGCTCTGGCCGCAAAACCCGACGATCGCCAACTATATGGTGATCTTCACCGATCCGTCCTGGTACAAGGGCTACATCAACTCGATCATCTATGTGGTCATGAACACGGTGATTTCGGTCACCGTGGCGCTGCCGGCGGCCTACGCCTTCTCGCGCTACCGGTTCCTCGGCGACAAGCACCTGTTCTTCTGGCTGCTCACCAACCGCATGGCGCCGCCCGCGGTATTCGCGCTGCCGTTCTTCCAACTCTATTCGGCCTTCGGCCTGATCGACACGCATATCGCCGTGGCGCTGGCGCACTGCCTGTTCAACGTGCCGCTGGCGGTGTGGATCCTCGAAGGCTTCATGTCCGGCGTGCCGAAGGAGATCGACGAGACCGCCTATATCGACGGCTATTCGTTCCCCCGCTTCTTCGTGAAGATCTTCATGCCGCTGATCGCCAGCGGCGTCGGCGTCGCAGCCTTCTTCTGCTTCATGTTCTCGTGGGTGGAACTGCTGATCGCCCGCACGCTGACGACGACGGACGCAAAACCCATCGCCGCGATCATGACCCGCACCGTCTCGGCCTCGGGTCTCGACTGGGGCGTCTTGGCGGCGGCGGGCGTGCTCACCATCATCCCGGGCGCGCTGGTGATCTGGTTCGTGCGCAACTACATCGCCAAGGGCTTTGCCCTGGGGAGGGTGTGATGAACGCAGAGCGCATATCTATTCGCGAAATCAGCCGATTGGCGCGCGGCGTCTTCGAGACTCTAGAGCAGGCTGGGATCGAAGAAGTCGATGTCGATGGCGATCGGTATTGGTGTGTTTTCCCGACAGACTCGTTTGCGTCCCAAGCACCTGATTTGATGGTTGGCGACGTAGCCGACGACCTCAAGGACCTCAGGTCGGAGGTCGATGACCCCGAGAGCCCGCTCAAAATGGGTTTGCCGTGGCACGCGCTGCATCATCTGCATGGAATTGTTGGCTATCTCGCGGCCAGGGCAATTGCATATGAACTGCCCGACCAGAGGAGGGCAGGATGAAGCGCATAGCCTTCCTGCTCGCTTTCTCCCTCATCTTCGCCTGGGGACAGGCCGTCGCCGATCAAGGCGCAATTGAGAGGCTATGCGGCGCTGAATGGGGGACATCAGCGCCGCTGGTTGAAAGCTGCATCGAATCGCAACAAGCGGCCGCACAGCAATTGGATAGGCTGCTTTTCGATGCCGCTGCCCTTGGTTGGCGTGAAGAAGTCGAACGCCAGTGTGGGCTTGGACACGACACGGACTACGTGGAGGCAGGGCAATGCGTGGCCGCCGCGATCGAAGGCCGCATGTGGGAGCAGCGCGATCAGGAATTGGCCCGTGCCGATGCGTGGCAAAGGCCTGATGGCGTTCCGGAGCAGGTGTTTGTTCAGGTCAAAGCGCAGTGCATCGATGATTTCGGCCTCAAATACAGCACCGTAGAAATGTGCGTCGACCACGGCACTCGCGGGTTCAGACGATGATCAGGGTGAGTGAACCCTTGGCTGTCGTCATGCCGGTCGGAGCGATCCTTGCTGGGCTGATCGGGCCTGCTATGGCGGACTATGTCGGCGACAATCACTCATGGACGCTGACCTGCAACGCGTCGGGCTATGTGCTGAAGTCAAAATATCCCGTGTCACGTTTCATCGAGGGTGGCGCCAACTCGACTTCCACGGAAGCGGTGGAGGAAATCTATCTCGGGCGAAGCTGCGACGCCGAGCACAAGGTTTTCGGCAAGGGTAAATGGTGCTGGGCCAATGGCGGTTTCAAAGCCGAGTTCGAGAATGGCGCATCGATCGGCTTCCCGCGCCAGGAATTGTCCTGTCCCGACCCGAAGAACGAAATAGACGGATGCGAGTGCTGACATGAGTTTTTCGCGGGCTCAATCGATCCGGCCTGACGACACCCTTCGCGGACAGCGCGAGGTCGTGCGCCGCGGCACCTCACGTTGCGTCGGGAGGACGGCGCAATGACTGTATCCCGAAACTGGGTTCTGCCGCTTGTCGCCGTGCTTCTCGCCTACCTGGCCGCCGCCGGCCTTCTGATAGCGACCCTGCCAAGGGAGGACGGGGCCATCGACTGGTTCGCGCCGCTGGTGCCGGGCGGGTGGATGGCATGGTCGTTCCCCAGCGCCTTGTTCTTCCTGACCATCCTCTTGCTGCTTTGCCTGATGGCGGTGTGGGAATACGCCTCGCCCGGCGGCAATCCGCGCGTCGGCATCCTGCGCTTCGAGACGACGCGCGGCGACCGTCTCTTTGTTTCGCTGCTCGGCAGCGCCTTCATCCATCTCGCTTGGCTGGGTCTTGTCGGACCCAACCTGTGGTGGGCTCTCGCTCTCTCCGTGGTCTACGCCATCGGCGTATTTCGCTACGTATAGAGGGGGAAACTAGTTGAGGCGGCCGCGTGCCGGCGACCGCCTCGATCGCACTTGAACCTTAAAGGGAGGAATCTCATGCGACGGCATATTCTAGCATCTACCAGCGTCATTGCACTCATTCTGGGCTCGAGCCACGCCTTCGCCGGCATGGACGAGGCCAAGGCATTCCTGGACAAAGAGATCGGCGACTTGTCGACGCTCGACCGCGCCGGCCAGGAAGGCGAGATGCAGTGGTTCGTCGACGCGGCGAAGCCTTTCGCCGGCATGGACATCAAGGTGGTGTCGGAAACCATCACCACGCATGAATATGAATCGAAGGTGCTGGCGCCGGCCTTCACGGCGATCACCGGCATCAAGATCACCCACGACCTGATCGGCGAAGGCGATGTGATCGAGAAGTTGCAGACGCAGATGCAGTCGAAGGAGAACATCTACGACGCCTATGTCAACGACTCCGACCTGATCGGTACCCACTGGCGCTACCAGCAGGCGCGCAGCCTGACGGACTGGATGGCCAACGAGGGCAAGGACGTCACCAACCCTGGCCTCGATCTGGCCGACTTCATCGGCACGTCGTTCACCACCGCTCCGGACGGCAAGCTCTACCAGCTTCCCGACCAGCAGTTCGCCAACCTCTATTGGTTCCGCTACGACTGGTTCAACGACGAGAAGAACAAGGCCGATTTCAAGGCGAAGTACGGCTACGATCTCGGCGTGCCGGTCAACTGGTCGGCCTATGAGGACATCGCCGAGTTCTTCACCGGCCGCGAGATCGACGGCAAGAAGGTCTACGGCCACATGGACTACGGCAAGAAGGACCCGTCGCTCGGCTGGCGCTTCACCGATGCCTGGCTGTCGATGGCCGGCAACGGCGACAAGGGCATCCCGAACGGCAAGCCGGTCGACGAATGGGGCATCAAGGTCGATGAGAACTCCCGTCCGGTCGGCTCGTGCGTCGCCCGCGGCGGCGACACCAATGGCCCGGCTTCCGTCTATTCGATCGAGAAGTACCTGCAGTGGCTGAAGGCCTACGCGCCGGCCGCCGCGCAGGGCATGACCTTCTCCGAGTCCGGCCCGGTGCCGTCGCAGGGCGAAGTCGCCCAGCAGATGTTCACCTACACCGCCTTCACCGCCGACTTCGTGAAGCCGGGTCTGCCGGTGGTTAACGAGGATGGCACGCCGAAGTGGCGCTTCGCTCCGTCGCCGCATGGCGTCTACTGGAAGGACGGCATGAAGCTCGGCTACCAGGACGTGGGTTCCTGGACGATCCTGAAGTCGACGCCGGACGACCGCGCCAAGGCCGCCTGGCTCTATGCGCAGTTTGTCACCTCCAAGACCGTGGACGTGAAAAAGAGCCATGTCGGCCTGACGCTCATCCGCGAAAGCTCCATCCAGCACAAATCGTTCACTGAGCGCGCGCCCAAGCTCGGCGGCCTGATCGAGTTCTACCGCTCGCCGGCCCGCGTGCAGTGGTCGCCGACCGGCACCAACATCCCGGACTATCCGAAGCTTGCCCAGCTCTGGTGGCAGGCGATCGGCGATGCATCGTCGGGCGCCAAGACCGCGCAGGAGGCGATGGACTCGCTCTGCGCCGAGCAGGAGAAGGTGCTTGGCCGTCTCGAGAGGGCCGGTGTGCAGGGCGATATCGGGCCAAAACTCGCCGAGGAGCATGACCTTGCCTACTGGAATGCGGATGCCGTGAAGAAGGGCAACCTCGCGCCACAGCTCAAGATCGAGCCCGAGAAGGACAAGCCGATGACCGTCAACTACGACGAGCTGGTGAAGAGCTGGCAGAAGTGATCGTTTGATGAAAAGGCCCGGCGGGAGCGTGGGCGCTCCCGCCGGGCCTTTCTTGCTGCGGACAGGAATTCCATTCATACTGTGCGCGGTCGAGGATGTCCGATGCCAGCCGAGAAACGCACTCCGGAACAATCGTTTGGCTTCATGTTCGAGGCGCTGATAAGTGGTCAGCAGCGAACAGTGACGCATCTTGGGCAGATGTTGACGAAGATTTCGGAAGTGACCACCGAGATGGTCAAGCTCAACCGGAACCAGATTCAACTTCGAAGCGAGATGGGGGATGTCCGCAGCGGCATGGCTGAAATCCACGCTGATATGGCGGAGGTCCGTGCCTCCATCGCCCAACTGAGAGCAGACATGGATCGTCGCTTCGATGCCGTCGACCATCGCTTTGATGCAGTCGAACGGCGCTTTGAAGCAATTCTCGTCAGGCTTGAAGAGATCGACAATGGCGTCGACCAGCATTCTCGCGAATTGCACGAAGTGCGGGTAGAGGTTGTCGGCCAGTATAACGAAATTCTCAACGCCCTGCAGGCCGGCAATTCCGCGCGTGTCGATATCAATGAGATCAACGCCCGCCTTGACGAACTGGAACGGCGTGCCGGTCTCAAATAACCGCTCTCTTGTCATTAGCTTGAACCCTCGCGCCGATTCGGTCGCTCGTGAGGCGCAGCGCTTTTCCACAGGTGTTTGATGTCCAGTTTCATCCTCGCCATCGACCAGGGCACCACATCGAGCCGCGCCATCGTCTTCGACGGCGCGATGAAGCCGGTGGGCGCCGGCCAGAAGGAATTCACCCAGGTCTATCCCGCTTCCGGCTGGGTCGAGCACGATCCGGAAGAAATCTGGCACTCGGTTGTCTGGTCGGTGACGGAAGCGCTTAAGAAGGCCGAAGTCACCGCCGCGGAAATCGCCGCGATCGGCATCACCAACCAGCGCGAGACGGTGGTGATTTGGGACAGAGCGACGGGAAAGCCGATCCACAACGCCATCGTCTGGCAGGACCGTCGCACCGCGCCGCTGTGCGAAAAACTGCGCAAGCAGGGGCTTGAGCAGAAGTTTTCGAGGAAGACCGGGCTGCTGCTCGATCCCTATTTTTCCGGCACGAAGATCGCCTGGCTGCTGGACAAGGTCAAAGGCGCGCGCAAGCGGGCCGAAAAAGGCGAACTGCTCGCCGGCACGATCGACACGTTTTTGATCTGGCGGCTGACCGGCGGAAAAGTTCATGCCACAGACGCCACCAACGCCTCGCGCACGCTGGTCTACAACATCGAGAAGAATGTCTGGGACGCGGAACTGCTAGACATCCTCAAAATCCCGGCCGCGCTGCTTCCCGAGGTGAAGGACTGCGCCGACGATTTTGGCGTCACTGAGAAATCACTGTTTGGAGCAGAGATAAGAATCCTCGGCGTCGCCGGCGACCAGCACGCCGCGACGATCGGCCAGGCCTGTTTCGAACCGGGCATGATGAAGTCGACCTACGGCACCGGTTGTTTCGCCGTCCTCAACACCGGCACGGACCTCGTGCGGTCCAAGAACCGGCTGCTGACGACGATCGCCTATCGGCTGGACGGAAAGACGACCTATGCGCTGGAAGGCTCGATCTTCATTGCCGGGGCGGCTGTGCAATGGCTGCGTGACGGCGCGAGGATGATCGCAAAAGCTGCCGACAGCGGCGACCTGGCGGCCAAAGCCGATCCCACGCAGGACGTCTATCTGGTGCCGGCCTTCGTCGGTCTCGGCGCGCCGCACTGGGACGCCGAGGCGCGCGGCGCGATCTTCGGCCTGACCCGCAATTCCGGTCCGGCGGAATTTGCCCGTGCCGCACTCGAATCGGTCGCGTTCCAGACGCGCGACCTGCTGGATGCCATGAAGAAGGACTGGAAGGGCGGCGCGTCCAGCACCGTGCTCAGGGTCGACGGCGGCATGGTTGCGTCCGACTGGACGATGCAGCGTCTGGCCGACATTCTGGACGCTCCCGTCGACCGTCCGACCGTGCTTGAAACCACTGCGCTCGGCGCTGCCTGGCTTGCCGGGTCGAAAGCAGGGGTCTGGCCTGATGCGCGCGCTTTTGCGAAATCCTGGGCGCTCGACCGGCGCTTCGAGCCGGTGATGGAGGACGCTACCCGCACGGCGAAGCTGAAAGGCTGGCGCGACGCGGTGCGCCGCACGCTCAGTTCCACATAAAAAAACCCGCGCCAAGCCTTGGCGCGGGTCGGGATTTGGTAGCTCAGCCGCCTATCAATAGGGCGAAATGCACTCGCGGCGCGGGCCGTAGTTCGGCTGGAAGGTGTTGTCGTAGGCGCGGTACGACCGATAGCGGTTGTAGCACCACTGTGTGTGAGAGCTGCCTTCGTTAACCACGACGCGCGGCTGGTTGGCGAGCGCACCACCGATGATCGCGCCGGCTACGAAAGCGCCCGCCGGATACCAGAAGCCGTCATCATAGCGACGATAGCCCGGACGGTAGTAGTCGTAGCCGCGATAGCCGCGATAGTAGCCGCGGCGGTGATCCCGACGCGCCTCACGCCGCCATTCGCGGCGGTCCCAACGGTCGCGGCGGTTGTCTCGCCGCCATTCCCTACGGTCGCGACGGTTGTCATGACGCCACTCGCGTCGATCCCGACGCCCCTCACGCCTAAACTTGCGGCGCTCGCTGTTCGACTGGACCTGTATCACGTCGCTGTGCGACTGCACGGCGGCTTTCGGCACATAGACCTGCGCAGCTTCCGCGGGCACCAGGCCCACCACCGTAACCGAAAAGGCCAGCGCACTTGCGCACAGGCCCGACAAAAACTTCTTCATCACGATTTCCTCTCGACGGATCTCTGTCCCTATGCGGCGGCAAACGGGCGGAAAGATGGTTGGTTCCCGCATGACACAAGTTTAACATTTGCAGCGAAGGCCTGACAAACATGCTTTCTATTGATGGCAAACGAATTCCCGCGTATCCGCCTTTCGCAATCCATGAGGTTTTTTCATGCGGGATCGCGTTCGCATCAATTCGGTCGTGCTGTTGTCGGACAATTGGGGCGTCTTGAAAAAGACGATGCTCGACTACCGGAATTCGAAGGGCGAGTGGGAACCGCAGGTGCGCGAGACATACGATCGCGGCGACGGCGCGACGGTGCTGCCTTTCGATCCCGAGCGCGGCACGGTGCTGCTGGTGCGGCAGTTCCGTTTTCCGGCCTATGTCGAGGGGCATGATGACCTGCTGCTGGAGGCATGCGCCGGACTGCTGGACGCCGACGATCCGGAAACCTGCGCCCGCCGCGAGGCGGAGGAGGAACTGGGTTATCGCCTGCGCGACCTGAAACTCGTCATGATGCCGTTCATGAGCCCCGGTAGTGTCACCGAAAAACTTGCCTTCTTCACCGCGCATTATTCCGCGGCGGACCGCGTTTCGGCCGGCGGCGGCCATGTCGGCGAAGGCGAGGACATCGAGGTGGTCGAAATGCCGCTGGACGAGGCCTACCGCTCCTGCCTTGACGGCCGGATCGTCGACGCCAAGACCATCATCCTGGTGCAGCATCTGATGCTGACGGAAGGGCTGGGCCGCAAATAGGCCACGATTTGGTCAGGATCGGGTGGTCAGTGCCGGCGTCACCGAACCCGGTGCGAAGGACATAAAATTGAGATTTGGCGCGACCGCCGGCCTGTGGGCCCGCATCCTGCTTTCCGGGTTCGGTCTGTTCGCCTTCAGCGACAGCGCGGATGCCGACCTTGCCGAGCATTCGGAATGGATCCAATCATCGAGGTCCGAGGCCCCCATCGCGGCGGCTTTGCCGCGCATCTATCTCGACGGCGACAGCCGGGCGGATCTGGCCTCCAATCAGGGCCGCACGACGACGCAAGGCTGGCTTTGGTGGCTGCAACTGATGACCGGAGCCCGCTTCGACTTCCAGCCCGACTACAATTTCGCCATAGGCGGATCGAACAGCGAGGAAGTCCGTGACCGCGCGTCCGCGTTGCGCGGCAAGCCGCCGGGTTACGTGGTCGCCGTCGTCGACACCAATGACAGGAGCGCCGGCTGGCGGGCGCCGCGCACCATCGCGGCGCTGGCCGACTATCAGAAGAAGATACTTTCTTATGGCCACAGGCTTGTCTGGATCGCCGGCAGCCCGCGCGGCGACAGCACTCCGGACGGTATCCGCCGGACTCTTTCGGATGTCGAACTGGCAGATGCGCTTCAGGTAAGATCCTGGTTCCTGGCACAGGCCGCGGTCAGGAACGTCTATGTCGCCGATCCCTGGCCGCTGATGCTCGATCCCGACAGCCCGGAAGGCCGCGCCCGCGACGGCATCCTGCGCGACGGCATTCATTGGGGACCGGTGGGCGCAAGGCTGGTCGCGCAAACGCTGGCGCCGATCTTCGACAGGCTGATGACGCCGCGTCTGCGCCTCGTCACCTCGAATGACGATCTCTACTCGGCGGCAAACCCCGCCGGATCGCTCAATTTCAATCCGTTGCTCTCGGGCACAGGCGGATTGCTCGGGATCGGCTGTGCCGGCGACCTGGCCCAGGGCTGGTCGGCAGAGGCCGGGGAGGGGATATCCGCCACCTTCAGCAAGGTTGTGGTCGACGGCGAGGAATGGCAGCAGGTCGTCGTTTCGGGGGCACCGACCGGCCTGAACGCCGGCGGCGATCCGGTCGATCCGACGCCGGTGTCCGTGGTCGTTTCGGCAGATATAAACCCGCTCGATCTGGCCGGTGGCGACAGCTTCGAGGCGCTGGCGGACATTGAACTGGAGGAAGGGTCTTCGGGGCTTCGCGGTGTCGCGCTCTACACTGCCTACACGACTGAGGAGGGCACCGTGACCCAAGCCGCCGGCGAACCGGTCCTGGCTCGGTCGCAGGTCAATCTCGAATTGCCACCGGAGGCGATCGCGGGCGTTTCGGTCGTGCCGCGCACGGCAGCGCTTCCCGACCGTGTGATTGCCGCGTCGGTCAACATCGTGATCAGCGGTGCGCCGCACAGTCCCAGGCTGGACGACGTCCCGATGTCGGCGACGGTCCGTTTCCGGGCGGTCAGCGCGCACAAGACGATCGGAACACCGGCCAGATAACGAAAAGGTTGATTCGCCTGGCCGTGCTCATCGAGGGGCAGAGGCAGCCGGCGGGAGGGCAAGAGCGTCGATTTTACCCTTCGGCGGCACCAGCATCCTATACTTTCGGACGAATTTTCCCCCGATTGGCTGTTTTTGGGAAGGGAATGATTGGAATTGTCGCCGGAATGTTCCCATATATCGGTCATCATCCGGCGGTTCTCCTCCCATTGTCGCCGGATGGTGTTCCCCTCTGGAGGTTTTGAACCTTCAATTTGGCCGGGCCGTATTCGAGCCCGGCCTTTTTTCATCGCGGCGGGAGGATCGCTTTGGCTTCCATGTGGACCGCGCCGTCCTGGCCTTGCGTCCAGTAAGTGTCGGCTTCCGCACCGGCGCCGCGCCTGACCATGATGTCCGTTCCGGCGATCGCGGGCGACAGGCCGCGGTAGTCGAATTTTTGCGGTGGCGTGCCGATCTCCGAGGCGGCGAGGTTGAGCAGCAAGGTCGCCTGTATCGGCCCGTGAACAACGAGGCCCGCATAGCCCTCGACCCCCGTCGCATAAGGCAGGTCGTAGTGGATGCGGTGGCCGTTGAAGGTGATCGCCGAGTAGCGGAACAGGAGCACCGGCGAGGTCGGCACAGCGATGGAGCGCTTGAACTGCCGTTCCGCCGGGGCAGCCTGCGAAATGGCTGGAGGAAGGGCCGGCCCCGGCCTGGCCGCTTCGCGGTAGACGATGTCGTGCCGCTCCTTGATCGCGACGCCCCGGTCGGTCGAATAGGCATGCTCGACCGCCACGAACCAGAGTTCCCCCGACTTTCCGGATTTGCGCGAGACGTCGCCAATGGTCGATCGGCGTTGGACTCGGTCGCCGATCCGCAGTTCCCCAAAAGTCTCGACGCTGCCACCCGCCCACATGCGGCGAGGCTGCGGCACCGGCGGCAGGTCGCGGTTCTTGGCCGGATGCCCGTCGCTGCCCAGTTCAGCCATTCCGGCGATCGACGGCGACAGGCACCAGTGGATGCCGAGCGGTGCCGCGCCATCGGCGACGGGCGCAAGATGTGGCTCGAAGATGGCTCGAAAGCTGGCGGCCAGCCGTTCGGTTATCACGTCCTCGTTCTCGGACGCCCTGCCGATCCACTCGGCGAATGGTTTTGTGCCGTCGTCCGCCAAAATGCCGCCTCGCGATGCTGTTGCCGCCCGCCGGCGCTCAATACGAGCGTGGCATGCCGAGCACATGTTCCGATAGATAGGAAAGGATCAGGTTGGTCGAGATCGGCGCAACCTGGTAGAGCCGCGTTTCGCGGAATTTCCGCTCGACATCGTATTCCTCGGCAAAGCCGAAGCCGCCATGCGTCTGGATGCAAGCGTTGGCCGCCTCATTGGAGGCGTCGGCGGCAAGCATCTTCGCCATGTTGGCTTCAGCGCCGCAATCGCGGCCGGCTTCGTAGAGTCGCGCCGCTTCCTTCACCATCAGTTCGGCAGCGCGCATGTTGGCGTAAGCGCGGGCGATCGGGAACTGCACGCCCTGGTTGGCGCCGATCGGGCGGCCGAAGACGGTGCGCTGCTTGGCATAGCCGGCCGCTTTCTCGATCAGCCACTTGGCGTCGCCGACACATTCCGCCGCGATCAGGATGCGCTCGGCATTCATGCCGGACAGGATGTAGCGAAAGCCCTTTCCTTCTTCGCCGACCAGGTTCTCGGCGGGAATACGGACATTGTCGAAGAACACCTCGGTGGTCGAGTGGTTCATCATCGTGCGGATCGGCCGGATGCTGAGTCCGCTCTGCAGCGCCTCTCGCATGTCGAGGATGAAGACCGAAAGCCCGTCGGTGCGTTTTGCCACCTCGTCGCGCGGCGTGGTGCGGGCGAGCAGCAGCATAAGGTCTGAATATTCCGCCCGGCTCGTCCAGATTTTCTGGCCGTTGACGACATAGTGGTCGCCGTCACGGCGGGCAAAGGTGCGGATCGAACTCGTGTCCGTCCCGCTGGTCGGTTCCGTCACGCCGAACGCCTGCAGTCTGAGTTCACCAGAGGCGATGTGCGGCAGGAAGCGCTGCTTCTGCCCGGCATTGCCGTGGCGCAATACCGTGCCCATGACATACATTTGCGCGTGGCAGGCGGCGCCGTTGCAGCCGGCGCGCTGCACCTCTTCCAGTACGGCGGCCGCGGCGGAAAGCGTCAGCCCGGCGCCGCCGAACTCCTCCGGGATCAGCGTCGCCAGATAGCCTGCCTCGGTCAGTGCCGCGACGAACTCGGCAGGGTAGGCTCGAGCTGCATCCAAGCTGCGCCAGTATTCGCCGGGAAAACGTTCGCAGAGCTTGCGGACGGCCTCGCGGATTTCTGGATGATCTTCTGCTTCGAACGTCAAGCCGGCTGCTCCAGGGTTTTGGCCGCGACATTTCCCGAGCCGAATTCGGCCCGCAGCATATCGTCGTGCTCGCCAAGCGCCGGCACCGGCCGCAGCGTCGGACGGCGGCCGTCGACGACGTTCGGAGGCGCGAGCAGCGCGACCGTGCCCTGGGGCGTCTCGACATCGGCGAAGGCGGCGCTGCGGTGCTGCATCAGGTCGCGGACCGTCGACAGGCGGCCATAGGCGATGCGCACCTCATCGAGCAGCCGGCAGATTTCGTCGCAGGAAGCGCCCGCGAGCGCCTGCTGCACCTTGGCGTCCAGGCCTGCGCGGTTTTTTACGCGCTCCGTGTTGCGGCTGTAGAGCGGATCGGTGGCGAGGGCCGGGTCACGCAGCACCTCCTCGCAAAAAACCTTCCATTCGCGCTCGTTCTGGATCGAGATGAGGATTTCGCCATCGCTGGTCCCGAACACGCCGTAGGGAGCGATGGAGGGGTGCGCGAGACCGGGGCGGCGGGGCGTCCTGTCGCCATAGCGCTGCGCGAGGTAGGGCACGTTCATGAATTCGGCGATCGTGTCGAACAGCGAGAGCTGGACGTGGCTACCCCGCCCGGTGCGTTCGCGAAGCAGCAGCGCCTCGAGAATGGCGGCGTAGGCGGCCTGGCCGGTGGCGATGTCGCATACCGATATGCCGACGCGGCTCGGTCCCGATTGTTCGGAGCCGGTGACGCTGGCGAGGCCGGTCTCGGCCTGGATGAGAAGGTCATATGCCTTGCGCTGATGATCGGGAGTGCCTTCGGCATAACCGCCTATGTCGCAGACGATGAGCCGCGGAAATCGTTCGCGCAAAGCAGCGCTGCCGATGCCGAGTCGGTCGGTGGCGCCTGCCGCCAGGTTCTGGACGAAGACGTCGGCCCGCTCCAGCATCGACAGCAGAAGCTGCAGATCCTCGGGCTTCTTCAGGTCGACGGTGCAGGATTGCTTGCCGCGGTTGTTCCAGACGAAGTAGCTCGACTGGCCGAGCACATAGTCGTCGTAGCCGCGGGCAAAGTCACCGTCGGGCCGTTCCAGCTTGATAACACGGGCGCCGGCATCGGCAAGGCGCGATGTCGCGAGCGGGGCCGCGACGGCCTGCTCCAGCGCCACGACGGTCGTTCCTGCAAGCGCCCCGGTCATGTCTCGCCCTGTTTTCCGCGGGCCAGACCTCGTGCCGGAGCGATGCCAAGTCAAAGATGATTTAGCAATGAGGGGTATAACGAAGTCAGGCAGCCGGTCGTGATCGCTAGAGCTTTTCGGAATGGCCGCCTGGTCGGAGCACTGTTCGATGGCCTGGTCACTCGAAACGACAGGCCGCCGCGATTGCGGCAACCCTCTTCGTCAATCCGAAACGCCGAAAGCCGAAAAGCGCCTTCGCGTCCGGCCCGAAACGGAACCCTGTGAACACCGTTACGGGATTTTCGCGGCTGGCAAACGTCATCCCAATGAAAATATTCGATCTTTCACCGTTAGCGGGGGGCTGGAGCCAGGTCGCCCGGATCATTTGAAATATAAGGAACAGCTTCTATCTGCCCGAATAAGCCGTTGCCCGATAACGGAAAATTCTCGTTCGCAGGGCACGCATCAGGGGGGCGTTCAGGAAAAAAGATTCGGCCGCTGGCTTTCTTCCGACAGTTCGGCCGTCCAGACGGCGTCGCGAACCATCTGGCGCAGGATATCCCATGCCAACTGGCCGATGGCGCGCGGCGCATTGAGCAGCGGGCGTTCGGTCGAATAGGCGAGATAGACCTTGCGGGTGATCTTCGGCTCTTCGATCCGCCAGACGCGGAAGGTGCCGGCCTCTTCCTCGCGCTGCACCGCCATGCGGGGAAGGATGCCATATCCGAGCCCGCGCTGCGCCAGCTTCTTGATCTGACTGTAGGAATCGATCTCGACGGCGGGAACGATCGGAACCCGGATGGTCAGCGCGGCGTCCTCGAGTAACTCGCGCAGGCCGTGTCCCGACCCCGGCACCAGCAGCGGCAGGGCAACTGCGTCCTTCAGCCGGATGGCGGCCCCCTTGATGTCGTCCTCGCCGCCGAAGGACGGCTTGGCGAACAGGCAGATCTCTTCCGACAGCCCATGATGGAAGGCGAGGCCGCGCGGGTCCGAGGTGCTGTAGATCATGGCCAGATCGAGGTCGCCGCGCTTCAGCCAGTCGAAGATGTAGCCGCTCATCGCCTCGACCACGCGGATGCGCACTTCAGGGTAGCGTTCGCGTGCCGCCTCGATCAGCGGCGCGGCGAGGATCTCGCTGACCGTGCCGGGCAGGCCGAAGCGGACCTCGCCGCGGGGCGCAACCGCTTCGCCACGGACGCTGTCCGGAATCTCGGCGAATTCCGCGAGAATGCGCTTGGCGTGGCGCATGAGCCGGTCGCCGGCTTCCGTCGGCGACACGCCATGCGTGCCGCGGTGGAGAAGCGAGACGCCCAGCTCCTCCTCCATGTGGCGGACGTGCTGGCTCAAGGCCGGCTGTGCGACATGCAGATGCGTAGCTGCCTTCGAGAATGAGCCGCTCTCCACTACCTGCGCAAAGTAACGCAGTTGTCGCATATCCATCACGTCGCCTCTCCTCGCGCCGTATTTCGCCGCCTGATCGGGCGGCGGGATGGCCATATCCCAAGGTTATGATGACTAGTATAAAGTTATCTTAGCTACCTAACCTAACGCATGTCATGCCCGGGATATAGGGGCGATCCTCGCAAGACTAGGGAGAATTTCCGGTGCCTGCGTGATCCTTGCGTTCGGAGGAGGCGGCAAGCACAGAGTCTTTGACGGCAGAGCCGACGCGCGATCTCCCCCGACTCGAAAATATCCCGCTTACGGAACAGGTTTCGTTCGATGTCCCGGAGCGATGAAGGAGGCAGGGTGGTGAGCGCAATGGGATTCGAACCCATGACCTACTGATTAAAAGTCAGTTGCTCTACCGGCTGAGCTATGCGCTCCCGCGAGGCGGCGTCGCCACCCCCGAAATGCCGCGGAACATAGGGATAGCGCCCCTGTCGGTCAATCGCAAAAAATCCCGTGCCGCAAGGCGCTTTGCCTATCGCACCCATCGGCGACATTCCGCCACGCCAAGGTGATTGGAGGTGGCTGCCCGCAGGGTCTATATGCGGGCGGTGGAAACGAGGTTTGCCGATGGCGGTCGATGTCGGGTATCTGACGGCGGTGGGGGCCGGGGCGCTATCGTTCCTGTCGCCCTGCGTGCTGCCGCTGGTGCCGCCCTATCTCTGCTATATGGCCGGCGTGTCGGTCGACGATTTTCGCGGGCAGGGGGCGACCGCGAGCGTCGCGCCCGTGCCGGCGCGCCGCTCGCTGGCTTTCACCTCGCTGGCTTTTGTCCTTGGTTTTTCGACCGTTTTCGTCACGCTTGGGGCAGGCGCCTCGACCATCGGGCGGCTGCTGCGGGCCTGGGAAGAGCCGCTCGGTTTCGCAGCCGGCATCGTCATCATCCTGATGGGCCTGAACTTTCTCGGGGTTCTGAAAATTCCCTTCCTGTCGCGCGAGGCGCGTTTCCAGGCGCGCGGCGAACCGGCCAGCGTGCTTGCCGCCTATGTCATGGGGCTCGCCTTCGCGTTCGGCTGGACGCCCTGCATCGGGCCGGTGCTCGGGCCGATCCTGACGCTTGCCGGCGGCAGCGCCACGGTAGGCGAGGGCGCGTTGCTGCTTGCCGCCTATTCGCTCGGCCTCGGCATCCCCTTCCTCGTGGCTGCGCTGTTTTCGGGAGCGTTCATGCGCTTCCTGTCGCGGTTCCGCATCCATCTCGGCAGGGTGGAGAAGGTGATCGGCGCGCTGCTGGTTGGCGCCGGTGTGCTGTTCATGACCGGCGGTCTGCAGTCCAGCGCCTACTGGCTGCAGGAGGTCTTTCCGATTCTCACCCGTCTGGGCTGACACGGGATTTTACTGCGACGGCATAGTTTGACGCGACCGTTGGAAGCGCGCGTCGTCGATGCTAGAACGCGGCGCGAGTCATAGCCCCTGCGACCGGAAAGCAATCATGGCGTCGAGAAGTTGCCTGTCGATCATCCTTGCCGCCGGCGAGGGCACGCGCATGAAGAGCGCCTTGCCGAAAGTGCTGCACAAGATAGCCGGCCTGCCGATGGTGGCGCATGTCGCGCGCTCGGCCGAGGCTGCCGGCGCCGGCGACCTGGCGCTGGTGATCGGCCATGGCGCCGACGAGATGCGCAAGGCGGCGGCGAAATTCGCGCCGCGCGCCGAAAGTTTTGTCCAGGACAAGCGCCTCGGCACGGCGCATGCGGTGCTGGCGGCGCGTGATGCGATCGCCAGGGGGTATGACGACGTGCTCGTCATGTTCGGCGACACGCCCCTGATCGAGGCCGGGGCGCTCACCGCCGCGCGCGAGAAGTTGGCCGAGGGCGCCGCTGTCGTCGTGCTCGGCTTCCGCACGCCGAACCCGACCGGTTACGGCCGGCTGATCGAGGCTGACGGCAAGCTTGCCGCGATCCGCGAGGAGAAGGATTGTTCTGAGCAGGAGCGTCGGATCACCTTCTGCAATTCCGGCCTGATGGCGATCGACGGAAAACATGCCCTCAAGCTGCTTGATGCGGTCGGCAACGCCAACGCCAAGGGCGAATTTTATCTGACCGACATCGTGGCGATTGCCGCAGCGCAAGGCCTCGACGTCTTTGCCACCGAGGCGAGTTTCGAGAACGCGCTGGGCATCAACAACCGCGCCGAACTCGCCGAAGGCGAGGCGATCTGGCAGAAGCGTCGCCGTCGCGAGGCGATGCTGGACGGCGTCACCCTGGTCGCGCCGGATACGGTGTTTTTCGCGTACGATACCGAAATCGGTGCCGATGCATACATTGAGCCCAATGTCTTCTTTGGCCCCGGCGTGACGGTGGAGGGGGGCGCGGTAATCCATGCCTTCTCCCACATCGAGGGCGCCGAGATCGGGCCGGGCGCCGAAATCGGTCCCTTTGCGCGGCTGCGGCCCGGCGCCGACATTGCCGAGAGGGCCAAGATCGGCAATTTCTGCGAGGTCAAGAAGTCGACGATCGAGGCGGGAGCCAAGATCAGCCATCTCTCCTACATCGGGGACGCGCGGGTCGGCGCCGACGCCAACATCGGCGCGGGCACGATCACCTGCAATTACAACGGCTACACCAAATCCCACACCGATATCGGCCGCGGCGCCTTCATCGGTTCGAACTCGTCGCTGGTGGCTCCGGTGAGCATCGGCGACGGCGGAAATGTGGCGGCGGGCAGCGTCATCACCGAGGACGTGCCGGCCGATGCGCTGGCCTTCGGCCGTGCGCGCCAGAAGACCTTGCCGGAACGCGGCCGGATGCTGCGCGAGCGTCTTGCTTCCGCCAAAAAAGCAGCAGAATAGCGCGCTAACGGATTGGAAGGCCTCGCCCGATAGAGTTATTCGGGCAAGTGCTTGTCATGGACTGACACCGAAATTGATTATCGCCCGCCCGTCGGCTTCTTCTAGAACGCTGCCGGACTATTTCGCGGGTTGCAACCAGGGATGCAAAGATGTGTGGCATTGTCGGGATCGTGGGCCAGTCGCCGGTGGCGCCGCTCATTGTCGATGCGCTGAAACGGCTCGAATACCGGGGTTATGATTCGGCCGGCGTCGCCACGATCGAGGCCGGCGCGCTCGACCGCCGCCGCTCGCAGGGCAAGTTGATCAATCTTGAGCGCCGGCTCGGCGAAGAGCCACTGGGCGGCAAGATCGGCATCGGCCACACGCGCTGGGCGACGCACGGCGTACCCAACGAGACCAATGCGCATCCGCATTTTTCCAACGGCGTCGCCATCGTCCACAACGGCATCATCGAGAATTTTGCCGAGTTGCGCGAGGAGTTGAAGGCCGACGGCTACGATTTCGCCTCGCAGACCGACACCGAGGTGGTCGCGCACCTGGTGGCGCGTGAAGTGAAGCGGGGCGCCCGCCCCGTCGATGCCGCGCATCGCGCGCTGAAACGGCTTGAGGGCGCTTTCGCACTCGCCATCATGTTCAGCGGCGACGAAGATTTGATCGTCGGCGCCCGCAACGGCCCGCCGCTGGCGATCGGCCACGGCGACGGCGAGATGTATCTCGGGTCCGACGCGATCGCGCTGTCGCCCTTCACCAACTCGATCACCTATCTGGAGGATGGCGACTGGGCGGTGGTGCGGCGCAGCCACGCACAGATCTACGACATGGCCGGCGAGCCGGTGGAGCGCAAGCGCCAGCAGTCGGTCGGCACCAGCTTCCTGGTCGACAAGGGCAACCACCGGCATTTCATGGAGAAGGAAATCCACGAGCAGCCGGAAGTCATCTCCCACACGCTCGCCCACTATCTCGACTTCGCCGCGGGCACGACGCGCGCTCTGGATCTGCCCTTCGACTTCAAGTCGCTCGACCGCCTCGCCATTTCGGCCTGCGGCACGGCCTATCTCAGCGGGCTCGTCGGCAAATACTGGTTCGAGCGTTTTGCGCGCCTGCCGGTCGACATCGATATCGCCTCGGAATTCCGCTACCGCGAGATGCCGCTGTCGAAGAACAGCGCGGCGCTGTTCATCTCGCAGTCGGGCGAGACCGCCGACACGCTGGCCTCGCTGCGCTACTGCCGGCAGGAAGGGATTCCGATCGGCGCGGTCGTCAACGTGCGCGGCTCGACCATTTCGCGCGAATCGGACGTGACCTTGCCGACGCTGGCTGGCCCCGAGATCGGCGTTGCCTCGACCAAAGCCTTCACCTGCCAGCTTTCGGTGCTGGCGTCGCTCGCGCTGCGCGCCGGAGTCGAGCGCGGCACGATCTCGCCGGAGCGGGAGAAGGTGCTGGTGCGCGAACTGGCGGAAGCGCCGCGTTTTGCCAGCCAGGTGCTGAAGCTCGACCGCCAGATCGACAGGGTGGCGCATGAACTGACGCATTATCGCCATGTGCTTTATCTCGGCCGCGACACCAATTACCCGCTCGCCATGGAAGGCGCGCTGAAGCTCAAGGAAATCTCCTATATCCATGCCGAGGGCTATGCTGCCGGCGAGTTGAAGCACGGACCAATCGCGCTGATCGACGAGAAGATGCCGGTGATCGTCATTGCGCCCTACGACCGCATCTTCGACAAGACCGTTTCCAACATGCAGGAAGTGGCGGCGCGCGGCGGCAAGATCATCCTGATCACCGATCGCAAGGGCGCCGAGCGTGCCGGCATCGCCACGCTGGAGACGATCGTGCTGCCGGACGTGCCCGAGATCATCTCGCCGATCATCTATGCGCTGCCGATCCAGATGCTGGCCTATTTCACCGCCGTGGTGATGGGCACCGACGTCGACCAGCCGCGCAATCTCGCCAAGTCGGTGACGGTGGAATAGCCGGCGGGCGCCCTGGAACTGCCCGCCGCGTTTGTGGATTGTGTCATCGCATGAGGAATGGTCTATTCCGGCGTGCGGTGCACAATAGCTTCGGCGGGTAATGAGCGACGTTCCCATAAAAATGTCCGGCATGACGCGGCTAAGGAATTATTTCCTCACCGGCGTCATCGTCATCGCGCCGCTGGCGATCACCGCCTATATCGCCTGGACCTTTGTCCATTGGGTCGATTCCTGGGTGAAGCCCTATATCCCGTCGAGCTACAATCCGGACAATTACCTGCCTTTCGCCGTGCCCGGTTTCGGTCTGCTGGTGGCGCTGTTCATGATCACCATGATCGGCTTCCTGACCGCCAATTTCATCGGCCGCTCGATCGTCCGCTTCGGCGAGGGGCTGCTCGGCCGCATGCCGCTGGTTCGCGGCGTCTACAAGGCGCTGAAGCAGATCTTCGAGACGGTGCTCTCCCACAAGAGCGACATGTTCAGCACCGTCGGCATGGTCGAATATCCGCGCAAGGGCGTCTGGTCGCTGGTTTTCGTGGCCGGCGAAAAGGATACCGAGATCAATGCCAGGCTGGACAAGCCGGGCGATCCGCTGGTCGCCGTGTTCATGCCGTGCACGCCCAATCCGACCACCGGCTTCCTGATGTATGTCTACCGTTCGGAGATCGTCGTGCTTGACATGACCATCGAGGACGGCGCCAAGCTGATCGTCTCGGCCGGCCTCGTCGCGCCGCAATACAAGCGCACGGCACTTCCCGGGCAGGGAGAGCCGATCGACATTTCGCTGGCCGAGCAGGCCGTCGCCAGCCAAAAGCGTGGGACCATCTGAGGGGGTGTTGCGAGTGCCGGATTCCAGGTGGACGAAGACGCCGTTGAAGTCGCTTTCGGACGCGGTCGAGCACGGGGTCGTCTTCACCGGCAAGTGCAAGCTGAACCTGGGGCGCAAGCTGCAGTTCGAGGCTCCTGTCCGCTTCCAGGATCTCTGGTGCTACCAGGGCATGCGCATCGGCGCCTATTCGTTCATGCGGCCGGCCTATGTCAGCGGCAACCCGGTCATCGGCCGCTATTGCAGCATCGGCGCCAATTTCAGCATCGGCGAGCCGGACCATCCGACGACGTGGCTGGGCACATCATCCTTCCAGTATCAGAAGAGCAAGTTCTCGTTCTATCCGCCGATGAAGGAGTTCGTCACGATCGAACGGCCGGATGACGAGGCGGGCGGGCCGGACACGGTCGTCGGCAACGATGTATGGATCGGTTCCAACGTCATGGTGCTGAAAGGCGTCAAGATCGGCAATGGGGCGGTCATCGCAGCGGGCGCCGTCGTCACCCGCGACGTCGAACCCTATACGATCGTCGGCGGCGTTCCGGCAAAACTCATCCGCAACCGTTTTGCCGACCATGCGCTGGTCGGCAGGCTGAAGAAGCTGAAATGGTGGGAATTCCTGGCGCCGGCGCTTTCCGACATTGCCTTCGACGACCCCGCCGCGGCGATCAAGGAGATCACGCGTCGCGAAAAGGCCGGGGAGATCACCCGGAGCAAGGCGAAATACGCCTCCATCCGGGCGACGCGCGATGGTTTCGAACTGGTGCAGGCGCGGCCGCCCGAAAGCGAAGCGGTTGTCGCGGCCGATCCCGTCGATACGCCATCTGCCGGGGAAGATGCGGCGTAGCAGACAGGACGCAGCCGCATCGACGCTGCGGTTTGGCTCGGGCCAGCCGGATCGTCGGCTGGACAAAGCCTTGCATGCCGCGCCTATCCCAACGGAACGGGCGTCCTGTAACCGATATATGGGCAATGGCCGCCCTCATAGGCGCTGATGCCGCAGGGCGGCCCATAGACCACGCCGCTGCTTTCGGTCGCACAGCTTGCCAGCACCGGCATCGCCGCCAGGACCGCAAGCATCACCAATCGCCGCATTCAGGGTCTCCGTGATGGTCGGGTGCTTCGACGGCCGAATCCGAATGCGCCGCTCGACCTGCGTTTTGCCGTACATCGCCCGTGCACGATAGACGTCGCCGACCCGGCATTCCGCAAACTGCCAGAATTGCCTGGGCCAGCCGCCCGGCGTCACCCGGCCCGAAGAAGCCGCACCGCCTCGTCACGCCCGAACAGATAGAGCAACACGCGGATGGCTTCGCCGCGTTCGGATTCCAGGGCGGGATCTCGCGTGAGCAGCAGCCTTGCGTCGCTGCGCGCGATCTCCAGCAGGTCGGCATGGAACTCCAGCCGGGCGATCTGGAAGCCGGGCGTGCCCGATTGCCGCGTGCCGAGCAATTCGCCTTCGCCGCGCAGCTTCAGATCTTCCTCGGCGATCCGAAAGCCGTCCTCGGTCTCGCGCAGCACCGACAGGCGGGCGGTGGCCGTCTCACCGAGCGGCGGCTTGTAGAGCAGCACGCAGGTCGACGCCTTCGAGCCGCGCCCGACGCGGCCGCGCAACTGGTGGAGTTGCGCTAGGCCGAATCGTTCGGCGTGCTCGATGACGATGATGGTGGCGTCCGGCACGTCGACGCCCACCTCGACCACTGTGGTGGCGACCAGCACGCGGGTCTCGCCCTGCTTGAAGGCGCGCATCGCCTCGTCCTTGTCGCGGCCGTTCATCCGGCCATGCACCAGCCCGACGCGCGATCCGAATTCCTGCCGCAAGGCGGCGTGCCGTTCCTCGACGGAGGTGAGCTCGACTTCGTCGGAATCCTCGACCAGCGGGCAGATCCAGTAGATTTTCTGGCCTTCGGCGAGGGCGTCCGAGATTCGCCCGACCAGTTCGTCATAGCGCTCGAAGGGCAGGGTGACCGTGCGGATCGGCTGCCGCCCCGCCGGCTTCTCGGTCAGCCGCGACACGTCCATGTCGCCGAAAGCGGTCAGCACCAGCGTGCGCGGGATAGGCGTCGCCGTCATCACCAGCATGTCCGGCGCCTCGCCTTTGGCGGTGATCGCCAGCCGCTGGTGGACACCGAAGCGGTGCTGCTCGTCGACGACGGCGAAGGCGAGGTCGCGAAAACGAACCGTCTCCTGGAACAGCGCATGGGTGCCGATGACGATGTCGATCGACCCGTTTTCCAACCCTTCAAGGATGCCGGCCCGCTCACGGCCTTTTTCGCGCCCGGTCAGCACGGCGACCGCAAGCCCCGCTTTTTCCGCCAGCGGCGCGATGGTCGAAAAATGTTGGCGCGCGAGAATTTCGGTCGGCGCCATCAGAGCCGCCTGTCCGCCGGCCTCTACCGCGCGCGCCATGGCGAGCAGCGCCACCACCGTCTTGCCCGAGCCGACATCGCCCTGCAGCAAGCGCAGCATACGGTCCGGCTTTGCCATGTCGACATCGATCTCGGTCAGCGCCTGTTCCTGCGAGGCGGTGAGCCTGTAGGGCAGGGCGGCGCGCAGGGCCTCGATGCGGGCGCCGTCCCCTTGCAGCCGTCGGCCGACGTGCTTGTGGACGTTGGCGCGCACCAGGGCGAGCGACACCTGGCCGGCGAGGATCTCGTCATAGGCAAGCCGCCGCCACGCCGCAGCCTCCGGCGACACGTCGATCGGATCGGCCGGATTGTGGATGCGGCGCAATGCGTCGGCGAAGCCCGGAAACGTCTGGCGGCGCATCAGCTCGGCGTCCTGCCATTCCGGCAGCGCCGGCAGGCGCGCCAGCGCCTGGCCGATGGCGCGGCGCAGCACCTTGGCGTGCAGGCCGGCGGTCAGCGGATAGACCGGCTCGACGAGCGGCAATCCCTCCGCCTTGTCGGCGAACGCGATGTGGTCGGGGTGCACCATGGACGGACGGCCGTTGAACCATTCCATCCGGCCGCTGACCACGACATGCTCACCGACCGGCAAGCTGCGCTCCAGCCATGTCGCATTGGCATGGAAGAACGTCAGCGCCATCTCGCCGGTGTCGTCGTGCACGAACACTCTGTACGGCACCGAACGGTTGCCGCGCGGCGGCGGCTGGTGGCGGTCGACGCGCACGTCGAGCGTGACGATCGCGCCTTCGGCCGAAAGCGCTATCCCCGGCCGGTTGCGGCGGTCGATGATGCTGCTGGGGAGCGTGAACAAGAGGTCGCCGGCGCGCGCCTCGCGGGCCGTCAGGTCGGCGGGCACGACCTTTTCGATCAGTGTAGCGACCTTGGGGCCGACGCCGTCGAGCGAGGTGACCGGCACGAACAGCGGATCGAGGAGGGAAGGGCGCATCAGGAAACTCTCACCGCCGCGATGTTAGGCATCACTGCTGACAGCGCAAGGCTGACACCCGCCTCTATCCACGCTATATGCGCCGCGCGGCGAAAGGGCATCCCATGACCGGAACCACACGATCGAGCGAGGGGCTGGATATCAGGCGGCGAAAACTGCTGTTCCGCTCCTGGCATCGCGGCATGCGCGAGATGGACCTGATCCTCGGCTCATTCGCCGATGCCCGCATCGCCGACTTGACCCACGCCGAACTCGACCAATATGAGAGGCTTCTCGACGTTTCCGACCCGGTGCTCCTGCCATTGGCGACCGGCGAACAGCCGATCCCCGACGGAAACGACAACGAAATCCTCAAAAAAATCGTCGCCTTCCGGCAGGCGATGACTTTCCAAAGCTGATTCCATGTCCCTGATCAAATCCCTCGGCCTGCGCAAACAGAGCACGGGCGCCGTCCTCGTCGATGGCGTGGCAGAAGGTTTCGAGGCCTTTGCGCTTGCCGCGTTGTCGTCTGAAGCCGCCCCGGACGGCCCGGTGGTGTTCGTGGCGCGTGGCGGCGAGCGCCTGCCGGCGATTGCCGATGCGCTGGCCTTCGTCGCGCCCGACCTGCCGGTGCTGGAATTCCCGGCCTGGGACTGCTTGCCTTACGACCGTGTCTCGCCGGGGGCCGATGCGACGGCGCGGCGGGTCGAGGCGATGAGCGCGATGGCGGCGCTGGCGCGAAAACCGCACCGCGCAGTGGTGCTCACCACCGCCAACGCGCTGGTGCAGCGCATGCCGCCGCGCGCCGCCGTGGAGGCGCAGACATTTCGCGCCAAAACCGGCAACCAGGTCGACATGAAAGCGCTGACCGCACGGCTGGAGAATTCTGGCTTCGACCGCGTGGCGACCGTGCGCGAGGTTGGCGAGTTTGCTGTACGCGGCGGCATTCTGGACCTGTTCGCGCCCGGTGCCGCCGAGGCGCTGCGGCTCGATTTCTTCGGCGACACGCTGGATTCCATCCGTGCCTTCGACGTCGCCAGCCAGCGCACCACCGGCCAGCGCACCGAGATCACGTTGCAGGCGATGAGCGAGGTGGCGCTGACGCCCGAAACCATCAGCCGCTTCCGCCGCAGTTATATCGAAGCCTTCGGCGCGCCCAACCGGGACGACGCGCTTTACGCGGCGGTCAGCGAGGGCCGGCGTTTTGCCGGCATGGAGCATTGGCTGCCCTTCTTCTACGATGGGCTGGAGACGCTGTTCGATTACCTGCCGGACGCGCCCTTCGTCTTCGACCATCTGGCGCGCGAGGCGCTTGGCGAGCGTCACACGCTGATCGAGGATTATTACCAGGCGCGCCGCCAGCAGATTGATGGCGCCATGAAGGACGCCGTGCCTTATCGCCCGGTGCCGCCCGGAAAAATGTATCTGTCGCCGGACGATATCGCGGCGGCGCTGCCGGACCTTCTGTCGGCCGAGTTCACGCCCTTCGCCGCACCCAACGCCGGCGGCAGAAAAGTGCTGCATGCCGGCTCGCGCCAGGGCCGCAGTTTTGAGCGCGAGCGGGCTGACCCGAACGCCAATGTCTTCCAGGCGGCGGTCGACCACATTGCCGCGCTCAGGGCCGACAAGCGAAAAGTGGTGCTCGCCGGCTGGACCGACGGTTCGCTCGACCGGCTCGCACAGATCCTCGGCGAACACGGCCTCGGCAATCTGAAGCCGGTCTCGACGCTCTCCGATGTCGAGAAGATGTCCTCCGGGCAGGCGGGAATGACCGCGCTGCCGCTGGAATCCGGCTTCGAGACCGATGCCTTCGTCGTCGTTGCCGAGCAGGACGTTCTCGGTGATCGCCTGGTGCGCCGATCCAAGCGCCGCAAGGCGGCGGACTTCATCGCCGAGGCGTCGTCGCTGTCGGCCGGCGACATCGTCGTCCATACCGACCACGGCATCGGCCGTTTCATCGGCCTGAAGACCATCGAGGCGCTCGGCGCGCCGCATGATTGCCTGGAAATCCACTATGCCGGCGACGACCGGCTGTTCCTGCCGGTCGAAAACATCGAGCTTCTCTCGCGCTACGGCTCGGACTCGGCCGAGGCGACGCTCGACAAGCTCGGCGGCGGTTCGTGGCAGGCGCGCAAAGCCAGGCTGAAGAAACGCCTGCTCGACATGGCGGGCGGGCTGATCCGGCTGGCCGCCGAACGGCAGATGCGTGCAGCGCCGGTCTTCAGCCCGCCGGAAGGGGTCTATGGCGAGTTCGCCGCGCGGTTCCCCTACGAGGAAACCGACGACCAGCAGCGCGCAATCGATTCGGTGATGGACGATCTCTCCGCCGGCAAGCCGATGGACCGTCTGATCTGCGGTGACGTCGGCTTCGGCAAGACGGAGGTGGCGTTGCGCGCCGCTTTCCTCGCCGCGATGGAAGGGTTCCAGGTCGCGGTCGTCGTGCCGACCACGCTGCTGTCGCGCCAGCATTTCAAGACCTTCACCCAGCGCTTCTCCGGCCTGCCGCTGATCGTCCACCAGGCGTCGCGCATGGTGCCGGCCAAGGAACTGGCCGAGACCAAGAAGGACATCGCCGAGGGCAAGGTCGACATCGTTGTCGGCACCCACGCGCTTCTGGGTAGTGCAATCTCCTTCAAGCGGCTCGGCCTGCTGATCATCGACGAGGAGCAGCATTTTGGCGTGAAGCACAAGGAGCGGCTGAAGGAGCTGAAGAGCGACGTGCATGTGCTGACGCTGTCGGCCACGCCGATACCGCGCACCATGCAACTGGCGCTGACCGGCGTGCGCGAACTGTCGCTGATCGCCACGCCGCCGGTCGACCGGCTGGCGGTGCGCACCTTCATCTCGCCGCACGATCCGCTGGTTATCCGCGAGACGCTGCTGCGCGAGCGCTATCGCGGTGGCCAGAGTTTTTATGTCGTGCCGCGCATTTCCGACTTAGCCGAGGTGCGCGAATTCCTCCACGCCTCGGTGCCGGAACTGAAGGTCGGCACGGCCCACGGCCAGATGCCGCCCGGCGAACTCGACGACATCATGAACGCCTTCTACGACGGCCAGTACGACGTTCTGCTGTCCACCACCATCGTTGAATCCGGGCTGGACATCCCGACCGCCAACACGCTGATCGTCCACCGCGCCGACATGTTCGGTCTGGCCCAGCTCTACCAGTTGCGTGGGCGCGTCGGCCGCTCGAAGACGCGCGCCTACGCGCTGTTCACGCTGCCGGCCAACCGCAAACTCACCGACACGGCCGACCGCAGGCTGAAGGTGCTGCAATCGCTGGACACGCTGGGCGCCGGTTTTCAGCTCGCCAGCCACGACCTCGACATCCGCGGCGCCGGCAATCTTCTCGGCGAGGAACAGTCCGGCCACATCAAGGAGGTCGGCTTCGAACTCTACCAGCAGATGCTGGAGGAGGCCGTCGCCGAGATCCGCGGTTCCGGCGAGGTGTTGGACGGCGACTGGTCGCCGCAGATCGCCATCGGCACGGCGGTGATGATCCCGGAAACTTATGTTCCCGATCTGCAACTGCGGCTGGCGCTTTACCGCCGGCTGGCCGACCTCGACACGCCGGAGGAGATCGACGCCTTCGCGGCGGAACTGATCGACCGTTTCGGGCCGCTGCCGCAGGAAGTGGAGCATCTGCTGAAAATCGTCTTCATCAAGGGGCTTTGCCGGAAAGCCAATGTCGAGAAGCTGGATGCGGGGCCGAAAGGCGTCGTCATCCATTTCCGCAAGCGCACATTCGCCGACCCGGCCGGGCTGGTGCGCTACATCGGCGAGCAAGGCTCGATGGCGAAGATTCGGCCTGACCAGAGCGTCGTCTTCATCCGCGACTGGCCGAATCCGGAGAAGCGCCTGTCGGGCTCGGCGGTGGTGATGACGCAACTGGCGCGGCTGGCGACGAAGGCAGCGGCGTGAGAACAGTCTTCAGCGGGGCATGGCCTTCGGATCGCGGGCACCGTGGCGAACGCCGATTATGATCACTTCTTGGTCCGTCACTTCGTAGAAGAGCAGATAGGGATAGGGCGTTGCCGCAATGCGTCGCAGACGCCGGTCGCTTGTTCGCCGCCCGCTGTGGGGCTGTTGCTCCAGCAATTCAGCGATCATCTGAATGCGGCGCTGTACGCGTCGCGCACCTTGCGGGGATTGTTCGTCGATGTAGGCGAGAATGCGGTCGAGTTCTGCGGCTGCTTTTGGTGTGTACCGGAGCTTCACAGCCCGTACTTTGCCCAGATGGCGCGTACTTCCGCATCGGTGGCGAATTCACGCCGATCGGCTTGAGCCAGCGACTCGGCAAGGGATGCTTCTTGCTCCGGCGTGAGTTGAATCGGAGATTGTTCCTCGCCTGCCACTTCGAGAACGAGGCGAGCGATCTCGTCCTGCACTGATGCGGGAAGGCTGCGGGCTGCCTCTACCGCGCGGTCGAAAAGCTGCGTCATGGATATATTATGAAGCGACCGATTGGCCGAGGGAAGCCTTCGATTTCTCCGCCGCAACCTGGCGGATCGCGTCGGCGAGCGTTTCGGTATCCTGCGCGCCCATCACCGCGTAGCGGTTTTCGAGCAGGAAGCAGGGAACGCCGGTTATGCCCATGCGAGATGCGGTGGCGGCCTCCGTTTCGATGGCCTCGCGGTCGGCGTCGGTCGCCAGCATCGCTTCCACAACGCTCGCGTCCATCCCGGCGTGTGCGGCCGCATCGGCCAGCACGGCGTGGTCGCCTATGTCTGCGCCTTCCTCGAAATAGAGCGAGAACAGCCGCTTCACCAGGCGGTTCTGGACGCCGGGGCCGGCGCTCGCCGCCCAGCGGATGACGCGATGCGCGTCGATCGTGTTGGGGGAGACTTTTATGGCGTCGAAAGCGAAATCGATGCCCTCGGCCTCGCCAAGCGGCTCGATCCGCGCATGAATCTCGCGGATGCGTTCCTCGCTGCCGAACTTCGCCATCATATATTGCTTGCGGTCGCGGCCGCCGGGCGGGATCGTCGGATCGAGCTGGAACGGCCGCCAGCTTATCTCAACGTCGATGTCCGGCAGGCTGGCCGCTGCCTTCTCGAGCCGTTTCTGGCCGACATAGCACCAGGGACAGACGACATCCGACACCACATCGACACTGACCGTCTGCCGTTCGCTCATCGAAATCTCCCGTTCAAGTTCGACATTAACGTCGTGCGTCCTTCGAGGCTCGCCCTCAAGGTCTGGTGCAGGTCCTTCGCTTTCGTGCGGGCTCGCGCCCCAGGATGAGGAATGCTGACGCCGACCGTCCTCATCCTGAGCAACCATTAAGTGCTGGCTTGTTTTGCGACCCATGGTGTTCCCCTTGCGAGGACGGTGTTGACGAAGATGACGAGCTTCCTTGCGCAGGCGACGAGGGCGACCCTGTGGGGTTTGCCGTTGGCGACGAGGCGTTTGTAGAAGGCGATGAGCTCGGCGTTCCAGCGGAAGGCGGCGGGCAGGGCGGCGGCATAGACGCTCCTGGCCAGGCGCTTGCGACCGCCGGCGACATGGCGCTGTCCGTGGCGGCCGCCGCTGTCGTCGTCATAGGGAGCGAAGCCGACAATGGCGGCGGCGGCCTCGCGGTCGATCTGGCCGAGTTCGGGGGCGCGCACCAGGAAGGCGATTGCCGTGGGTTCGCCGACGCCGTCGACGCTCATGACCAGCTCGAGGCGGCGGGCGAGATCGGCATGGGCGCGCAGGATGCCGCCCAGCCGCTTGAGTTCGAGCGTGCGCCAGGCCACGAGCCGGGCGATCTCGCGGTCGAGCCTTCTGCGGCGCTGAGCGTCGCGCACGGCCTCGCGCCGGGTCTTGAAGCGGGCGATGTCCTCCCCGATCTGGTCGATCAGGGTAAGGTGCTCGGCAAGCGGCTCCAGCCTGGGATCGGGCGCGGCATGCACGGTGTCGACCGCCGCCGCGCAGGCCGCGATCAGCGCCGCGTCGATACGGTCGTTCTTGGCCCGCTGCAGCTTGAAGCCGGCATAGGCGCGCACCTGCGCCGGCTGGAAGCGGATGACCGTAAAGCCGGCCGCGCGCAAGAACGCCACGACGGCGCTCTCGTAGCCGCCCGACGCCTCGATGCCCACCCGCTCGGCCCCGTGGCCGCGCAGCCAGCCCGACAGCCGCTTATGCCCGGCCGCGTCATTGTCGACCGTCAGTTGCTCCTCGACGCCGGTCAGCGCCACGTCGAGCTTCTGCTTGCCGGTATCGATGCCGGCCACCTTCATGCTAGACTTGTCCATCTTCCTCGACCCTGCCTTGTGATGCGAACCCAAGGTTCATTCAACCATCCGGGTCCGATGAAGAGCCGGCCGCGATCGCGCTCAGGAACAGCCCTCAAGGCTTGGGTGCGAGCGATCCGACGGCCGGCGGTGCGGCCCGGGTGGCCACCCGGGCCGCACCGTCCCCTTCACGGAACACCCAAACAATACACAATCTCGCTAATACAAGGTGCAAGCCCTCTTCGACGGCGAAGGACCTGCACCAGACCTTGAGGGCAAGCCTCGAAGGACGCACCAATCCCACTGCAGCCTTAGTTAGGTTTCCGCCACCACACCGGCAACTGGTAGCCGTAAAGCGAAGTCTCGGCGGGGTGGTCCAGATAGGTCCAGTAAGCGAGGTACTGTTTCGGATTGTATTGCATCGGCACCATATAGGCGCCGGCGATCAGCAGCCGGTCCAGCGCCCGCACGGCGGCGACGAAATCGTCCTTGTCGCGGGCGTTGAGCATCGCCTCGATGACGGCGTCGATCGCCGGGCTGGCGACGCCGGCGAGATTGAACGAACCTTCGACATTCGCCGATTCCGATCCCCAACGAAAAGTCTGTTCGATGCCCGGAGACAGGGTGCCGGTGAAGCCGGTGACGCCGATCAGCGCGTCGAAGCTGAACCGCTGCTTGCGCAACTGGATCTGGTCGGCTTCAAGCGGCCGGATGGTCACGTCGATGCCGATCTTGGCCAGCGTCCGCTGGTAGACGGCAGCCAGCCGCTGCTCGCTGTCGGACGCGGTCAGGATCTCGAACGAGAACGGCTGGCCGTTGGGGTCTACCAGCACGCTGCCGTTGAGCGAGTAGCCGGCCGATTTGAGCAGGTCGAGTGCTGCTTTCAACGCGGCGCGGTCACGGCCCGAGCCATCGGTGACGGGCGGCCGCCAGGTGCCGTCCATGATGTCGGCCGGCACGGCGTCGGGGAACGGGGCGAGCAGCGCCTTCTCCCTGTCGCTCGCCGGATGGCCGAGCGCCGACAGTTCCGAATCCTGCCAGTAGCTGGCGGTGCGCTCGAACTGGCCGTCGAACATGTTCCGGTTGATCCATTCGAAGTCGTAGAGCATGCCCAGCGCGCGGCGCACGCGAACGTCGGAGAATTTCTGCAGCCTTGTGTTGAACAGGAAGCCGGTGACGACCGGCGGGATGCCCAGCTTGAATTCGCCGAGGGTCACCCGCCCGTCTTTCAGGGCGGGAAAGTCGAAGTCGCGCTTGAGCTTAACCGGGTCGGCCTCGGCATAGACCGAGCAGATGCCTTTCTTGAAGGCCTCGAACTGGGCGTTGTCGTTGAGGAAATATTCGATGTCGACGCGGTCGAAATTGTCGAAGCCTCGTTTCGAGGGTAGGTCGCGCGCCCAATAATCCGGGTTGCGCTTGTAAATGATGCGCTCGCCCGGCACGACCTTGTCGATCGTGTAGGGGCCGCTGCCGATCAGCGGCTTCAGCGTGGTCTGGTCGAAATTGTCCTTGTCGAAGGCGTGTTTCGGCAGGATCGGCGTCATCGCGATGATCAGCGGAAACTCGCGGTCGGCCTTGTCGTTGAAGGTGAAGCGCACGGACAGCGGTCCGGTCTTTTCCAGTTTCTCGATCCGCTTCATGCGGTCGCTGTAGGGTGGCCGGCCTTTCTCTGTATAGACCTCATAGGTGAACAGCACATCTTCCGCCGTCACCGGCTGGCCGTCCGACCATTTTGCCTTGGGATTGAGATTGAAGGTGGCGACGCGCCTATCCTCGCTGAGGTCGATCGATTCCGCCAGGAGACCATAGAGCGAAAAAGGCTCGGCGGCGTTGCGCTGCATCAGCGGCTCGAACACCAGATTGCCATAGATCGTGTCGATCACGCCGCGCGCCGTGGTGCGCAGGCTCTTGATGATGAACGGGTTGAGGTTGTCGAAGCTGCCGATGACGCAATAGGTGACGTCGCCGCCCTTGGGCGCGTCGGGATTGGCATAGGGGAAATGCGTGAAATCGGCGGGCAGTGCCGGCTCGCCCTGCATGGCGATGGCGTGCCGGGGTTCGGCCATTGCGGCTTCGGGCACGAAAATGACGGCAAGGGCGCAGAGCGCGAGACATGGACGGCGCATATGCGGGGTTCCGGAGCGATCGCTATGATTCGTCTTTCACCCTATCATGATGTCGCCAATATGAGCGCGCCCTGAGCGCCAACACTTTGCTGTCGCCGGGCTGGATTTACGGCCGAGACCGATGTAACACCCGAACCGAGTCATGCTGTTGCCGTATTTCGGCAACAGGTAGCGGCGATACACGGCGATGGATTGCCGTTTCCCGGATCATTTGAGAGGAAAAGGACAAGATGACAAGCTCGAAGACCGACCGCTTCCGTCTTTCGGTGCTGTCAGCTGGCGTGGCCGGTGTGCTCGCCGCGGGCCTCGCGCCTGCCTCGGCGCAGCAGCAGCAGGTTCCGCAGGGCTGGTTCAAGGCCTGCACCAAGCAGGAGGAAGTCGATATCTGCAACGTACAGAACATGGTCACCGCTTCCAACGGCCAGCTGGTGACCGGCATCAGCCTGATCGAGATCAAGGGCAAGGTCAACCGCAAGGTCTTCCAGGCGACGGTGCCGACAGGCCGCCTCGTTCCTCCCGGCATCGGGCTGCAGATCAATGGTGGCAAGGCGCAGAAGCTTGACTACGTGATCTGCTTCCCCGACCGTTGCGTGGCCGAGGTCCAGCTGACGGATGCGCTGGTCAATTCGTTCAAGAAGGGCAACGAGCTGACCCTGACCTCCATCAATTTCCAGAACCAGCCGAACCCCGTCAAGGTTTCGCTGCAGGGCTTTACCGGCGCCTATGACGGCCCGGCGATGCAGCAGTCGGATCTCGCCGACCGCCAGAAAAAGCTCCAGGACTTCGTTTCGAAGAACAACGAGGACTTTGCCAAGAAGCTCAAGGAAGAGCAGGACAAGGCCAAGGCCGCCAACTGATCCGTCGCCTATGCCGGGGCGAAGCGCCGCACCGGCGCGGCGCTCCGCCTGATGCCGGTTTTGTGAATCGAGGCCCGCCGTGATCCGACGGGCCTCTTCTTTTGTGGGCTTGCGCCAAAGCAGGGCAGGATATGCCGCAAAGAGTGTAGCGGTCAGCGACCGTCTATAGTATCTGGCCGCACGCCCTGACCGTTTTTTCGCGCTGCCGCGCCCTTCGAGGATTCGCCCATCATGGCCACCGCCTCCGCCGCTCCAGACCACCTAGACACCTTCTTCTCGACGCCGCTCGCGGAAGCCGATCCGGAAATCTTCGGCTCGATCCGCTCGGAGCTCGGCCGCCAGCGCCATGAGATCGAGCTGATCGCCTCGGAAAACATCGTGTCGCGCGCCGTGCTCGAGGCGCAAGGCTCGATCATGACCAACAAATATGCCGAGGGTTATCCGGGCAAGCGCTACTATGGCGGCTGCCAGTTCGTCGATATCGCCGAGCAACTGGCGATCGACCGCGCCAAAAAACTTTTCGGCTGCAATTTCGCCAACGTCCAGCCGAACTCCGGCAGCCAGATGAACCAGGCGGTGTTCCTTGCGCTGCTGCAGCCCGGCGATACCTTCATGGGCCTCGACCTCAATTCGGGCGGGCACCTGACCCACGGATCGCCCGTCAACATGAGCGGAAAATGGTTCAAGGTCGTGTCCTATGGCGTGCGCAAGGACGACCATCTGCTCGACATGGACGAGATCGAACGGCAGGCGCATGAGGCGAAGCCGAAGCTGATCCTGGCCGGCGGCACGGCCTACTCGCGCGTCTGGGACTGGAAGCGGTTCCGCGAGATCGCCGACGCGGTCGGAGCGTATCTGATGGTCGACATGGCGCACATCGCCGGTCTCGTGGCCGGCGGTGCGCATCCGTCGCCGCTGCCGCACGCCCATGTCGTGACCACGACCACGCACAAGTCGTTGCGTGGCCCGCGCGGCGGCATGATCCTCTGCAACGACGAGGACATCGCCAAGAAGATGAATTCGGCGGTGTTCCCCGGCCTGCAGGGCGGCCCGCTGATGCATGTCATCGCCGCCAAGGCGGTCGCCTTCGGCGAGGCGCTGAAGCCGGACTTCAAGACCTATGCCCACAACGTTGTAGCCAACGCCAGGGCGCTGGCCGACAGCCTGAAGTCCTCCGGATTGGATATCGTCTCGAACGGTACGGACAACCATCTGATGCTGGTCGACCTCAGGCCGAAGAACGCGACGGGCAAGCGCGCCGAGGCCGCACTTGGCCGCGCCAACATCACCTGCAACAAGAACGGCATCCCCTTCGACCCGGAAAAGCCCTTCGTCACCTCCGGCGTGCGGCTCGGCACTCCGGCCGGCACGACGCGCGGTTTTGGCCCGGCCGAATTCCGCGAGATCGGCAATCTGATCACCGAGGTGCTGGATGGGCTGAAAATCGCCAACTCCGACGAAGGCAATGCCGGCGTCGAGGAGGCAGTGAAGCAGAAGGTCGTCGCGCTGACGGAGCGGTTTCCGCTTTATCCGTATCTGGGGTGAGGGCGGCCGCGCTTGATTCGAAGCGTCTCCGGTATTACTTTTCCTGCTAGAAGGTATTACCGGAGCGTTCTGATGAGCACCACTGTCACCAGCAAGGGTCAGGTCACCATTCCCAAGGCCGTCCGCGACCGGCTTGGCATTGGGCCGGGTAGCAAGGTTGACTTCAAGGTTACCGCGAACGGCGATATTGTCCTCAAGCGTGACGCCGGCGAGCAGAACGCAGCGCCGAACCGTTTCACGAAATTTATCGGCTATGCTGGGCCGGGTCCGAGTACTGACGAGATCATGGCCATGTGGCGTGGTGACGATTGACGCTTGTCGACACCAATGTGCTGCTCGATCTGCTGACTATGGATCCGGTTTGGGTCGAATGGTCGGTTTCGGCACTCGGCTAAGCTGAGGCAGATGGCCCGCTGGTCATCAACGATGTCGTTTACGCTGAGCTCTCCTCGCGGTTTGATCGTATGGAATCGGTAGACGCATTCATCAGCGAGAGTCGATTGGAGCTCTTGCCAATGCCACGCGCCACCTTGTTCCTTGCCGGAAAGGCATTTGGACGCTACCGAACATTGGGCGGGACACGTTCAGGCGTGCTGCCGGATTTCTTCATCGGCGCTCATGCTGTTACTCTTGGCACTCCGATCCTGACCCGTGATCCGCGCCGCTACCGCACTTACTTCCCGACCGTGTCCTTGATCTCGCCTCCAACCGCTTGAGCCCCCCATGCGCTGCCCCTATTGCCAGTCCGAAGACACGCAGGTGAAGGATTCGCGGCCGGCCGAGGATGGCGCGGCGATCCGGCGCCGTCGCGTCTGTCCGGATTGCGGCGGCCGCTTCACCACCTTCGAGCGCGTGCAACTTCGCGATCTGGTTGTCGTCAAGAAATCCGGCCGCAAAGTGCCGTTCAGCCGCGACAAGCTGCTGCGTTCCGTCGAGATCGCGCTGCGCAAGCGCAATGTCGATCCCGACCGCATCGACCGGGCGGTGACCGGCATCGTTCGCCAGCTCGAGAGCAGCGGCGAGACGGAGGTGCCATCCGGCGAAATCGGCCGTCTCGTCATGGAGGCGCTGAAATCGCTCGACGATGTCGCCTATGTCCGTTTTGCCTCGGTCTACCGCAATTTTCGCGAGGCCAAGGATTTTCACGACGTGCTCGGCGAGCTTAAGGCCGACGAGGACGCCGGCTGAGCGATGCCCACCTTTGCCGAACCCGCTTCCCCGGCTGCGGAAGCCGACCGCCGTTTCATGGCCGCGGCAATCCGGCTGTCGCTCTGGCATCAGGGGCTGACGGGCGAAAATCCGTCGGTCGGCGCGCTGGTCGTCAGGCTGGAGGCGGGAGGTTGCGTCATCGTCGGCCGTGGCGTCACCGCACTTGGCGGCCGGCCGCATGCCGAGTTGCAGGCGCTGCATCAGGCAGGCGACGCGGCGCGGGGTGCGACCGTCTATGCGACGCTGGAGCCCTGTTCGCATATCGGCAAGGCGCCGCCCTGCGCCGATGCGCTGGTCGCCGCCGGCGTGGCGCGTGTCGTCATCGCGACGCTCGATCCCGACAAGCGTGTCGCTGGACGCGGCGTTTCGATCCTGGAAAAGGCCGGCATAGAAGTGGTGACCGGCTGCCTGGAGGCCGAGGCGCGCCGGGCGATGGCGGGTTTCCTGTCGCTGAAGGGCAGGGGACGGCCCTATCTGACGCTGAAGCTCGCGGTTTCCACGGACGGCATGATCGGCCGCAGGGGCGCGGGCCAGGTTTCGATCACCGGCGACATCGCGCGCCGCGCCGTGCAGATGATGCGGGTCGAGCATGAGGCGATCATGGTCGGCGTCAACACGGTCGCCGAGGACGATCCGCTCCTGACGGTGCGTCTCGCCGGTCTGGAATCCCGCTCGCCGGCACGCATCGTCCTCGACCCGTTCGCGCGGACGCCTCCCAAGGCCTGTCTGTTTGCGGAAGCCGGTCGCCATCCCGTGCTGATCCTTGCCAGCGAGAAGGCACCACGTCGCCAGGCCGATGCGTTGCGCGATAGCGGCGCGACGGTGCAGACGGTCGCGTCCGACTATCGCGGCCGTTTCGATCCGCGCGAGATCTTGCGCGTGCTCGGGGTGATCGGGCTGAAGAGCGTGCTGCTCGAGGGCGGAGCTGAAACCGCCCGGCGTTTCGTCGAGGCTGGGCTGGTCGACCGGATTTCACTCTTTGTCGGAACGACTGTTGTCGGGCCGGATGGTGTCGCGTCGCCCGTCATCGAAACCGCCGTCCCGGCCGGCTTCGAGATCGTCGGAACCGGCCGCTACGGCGACGACCGGCTGATCGAATATGAAAGGACCGATTGATGTTCACCGGCATCGTCACCGACATCGGCACCATCGAGACGGCAAGGCCACTGCCCAAGGGCTTGCGCCTGCGCGTGCGCACCGATTACGACCCGGCGACGATCGCCATCGGCGCGTCGATCTCGACAGGCGGTGTCTGCCTCACCGTGGTCGAACTCCCCGAGCAAGGCGCGAACGGCCGCTGGTTCGAGGTCGAGGCCTGGGAGGAGGCGTTGCGGCTGACCACGGCATCGGCCTGGAAGGAAGGCACGCGGGTCAATCTGGAGCGCGCGCTGAAGATCGGCGACGAACTCGGCGGCCATATCGTTTCCGGCCATGTCGACGGCATGGCGGAGATCGTCGCGCGCGAGGACGAGGGCGAGGCGGTGCGCTTCACGCTCGAAGCGCCGATGGAACTGGCGAAGTTCATCGCCCCAAAAGGGTCGGTCGCGCTCGACGGCACCTCGCTGACCGTGAACAAGGTGGAAGGGCGCCGCTTCGACGTGCTGTTGATCCATCACTCGCTGGCGGTCACGACATGGGGCGAGCGCAAGGCCGGCGACCGGGTCAACCTGGAGGTCGACACCATGGCGCGCTATGCGGCACGATTGGTGGAGGCCGCAAAGGAAGGATTTTGACGCGGGTCGATCGGCCGCCTGGACAAGCACGCCATCTCGACAAACCGGGGTGATTTCGCGCTATCGTCGCCTCTCCTGTTTGGGGAGAATCAGTCGGGATGCCGATGCGCATCATCTCGCTGAATGCATGGGGCGGCAGGCTGCACGGGCCGCTGCTGCGCTTTCTCGCCGATTCCGATCCGGAAGTGCTTTGCCTGCAGGAAGTGATTCGGACTGAAGGTTCGCAATCCGAATGGCTGACCTACCGTGATCAAGAGCTCGAACTTCCGCAAAGGGCCAATCTGTTCGACGAGATCAGCGCGGCGCTGCCCGGTCACGAGGCCATCTTCTGCCCCGTCGCAAAAGGCGATCTCTTCGACGGCGACGCGGCGGTCTCGTCGGAATTCGGGCTGGCGACTTTCGTGCGCAAATCGTTTCCGATCATCGGCCAGGCCCAGGATTTCGTCCATCGCGACTTTGCCGGCGATGGCTGGGGCGAGCATCCAAGGGCGCGCAACGCGCATTGCGTCCGTCTCTTCGACCCGGGTCATGGGTCGCCCGTCACCGTGGCTCACATGCATGGGCTGCGCGATCTTGCCGGCAAGGCCGACACACCGGAACGCGAGAGACAAGCAAAGGCTTTGGCGAGCCTGATCGGCAGAATTGCCCGAGCCGGTGAACGGCTGATCGTCTGCGGCGACTTCAACGTCCTGCCCGGAAGTTCGATCTTCGAAATTCTCGGCGTCCTGGGGCTGACCGACCTGGTTGTGTCGCGCGGCCACACCGACACTCGGACCTCGTATTACGACAAGGCCATCCGTTTCGCCGATTACATGCTTGTCACGCCGGAGGTGGATGTGCTGGATTTCGACGTGGTCGACGAACCCGAAGTCTCCGACCATCGTGCGCTGATGCTGGAGATCGCCTGACCGCCTCGTCCGAACGGTCAAGCGGAAATTGGCTCGTGGCTGCTTGCGGCGAACTGCCGTTCGGCCTAAGTCAGCCGCGACTTGGAGACCGACATGGCTGGCATTTCACAACACGGCAAGGCTTTCATCCAACCGGAGAAAGCCCATGTCCTCATCATCGAGGCGCGTTACCACGACGCGCTGGCCGATGCGCTGCTCGACGGCGCCAAGGCCGCATTGGACGAGGCAGGCGCGACCTATGACGTCGTGACGGTTCCGGGCGCGCTGGAGATTCCGGCCATCATTTCCTTTGCCCTCGACGGCGCGGACGAGGGCGGCACAGCCTATGACGGCTACGTCGCGCTGGGCGTGATCATCCGCGGCGACACCTATCATTTCGACGTGGTCGCCAACGAATCCTCGCGCGCCCTCATGGACCTTTCCGTCGACGAATCGCTGGCCATCGGCAACGGCATCCTGACCACGGAGAACGAGGAGCAGGCCTGGGTTCGTGCCCGCCGCAACGAGGGCGACAAGGGCGGATTCGCGGCGCGTGCGGCGCTGACCATGATCGCGCTGCGCGAACGGCTCGGAGCCCGCTGAACCGTGTCCAATCCGGCAGAACGCGACGCCCCTCCCTCCCGCCAGGCCAACAAGCGCGGTGCGGCAAGGCTTGCCGCCGTGCAGGCGCTCTACCAGATGGATGTGGCCGGCGCCGGTCTGCTGGAGATCGCCGCCGAATACGAGGCGTTCCGGCTCGGCAAGGAAGTGGACGGCGCCACCTACCGCGAGGCCGATGCCCAGTGGTTCCGGGCTATCCTGTCGGGCGTCGTCGAGAACCAGAAGACCATCGACCCGGTCATCCGCCAGGCGCTGACCGAGGATTGGCCGCTGTCGCGGCTCGATTCGACGCTGCGCGCCATGCTGCGCGCCGGCGTTTTCGAGCTGATGGAGCGCAAGGACGTGCCGGTCGCCGTCATCGTCTCCGAATATGTCGACATCGCCAAGGCTTTCTACGAGGACGAGGAGCCTAAGCTGGTCAATGCGGTGCTCGATCGCGTGGCGCGGCGGGTGCGTGGCGAGGGTCGCGGGAGGGACGCTTCTTGACGGACGAAGCTCGCCAGCGCGAGGCACGGCGCACCGCGCTGATCCTTGCCACGTCGCAGGCGATCATCGGCTCCGCTGCGCCCATCGCGATCTCGCTTGGAGGGCTCGTCGGTTTCTATCTGCTCGGAGCGGACAAGTCGCTGGCCACCGCGCCAGTGACGGGATTCAATGTCGGTGTAGCGCTGGGCGCGTTGCCGGCGGCAGCGCTGATCAAGGCCGTCGGCCAGAAGAACGGTTTTCAGCTTGGCACAGTGATCACAGCGCTAGGTGGCGCGACCGCCACCTTCGCGCTGTTCCAGAGCGCGTTCTGGCTCTTTGCCATCGGCCTCCTGATCATCGGCTTGGGCGGGGCTTTCGTGCAGCAATTCCGCTTTGCCGCCGCCGACAACGCTCCGCCCGAGTTCAAGGCGCGCGCCATCTCCTTTGTCTTGGCGGGCGGCATCATCACCGCCATTCTCGGCCCGCAAATCGTCATCCATACGCGCGAATTGCTGGCGCCGGTCATGTTCGCCGGCTCCTTCGCATCGATTCTGGTTCTCGCGGCGGTGGGCGCGATCATCCTGTCCTTCCTGCGCGTCGGCAAGCACGCAGCCTCCGGCGCTGGCGCGGACGATGTCCCGGCGCGGTCATTGCCGGAGATCGTCAGCCAGCCGCGCTTTATCGTCGGACTGGGCTGTGCCGTCGGCGCCTATGCGCTGATGAGTTTTGTCATGACCGGCGCGCCGCTGGCGATGGTCGGCTGCGGCTTTTCGCCGGACGACGCGACGCTCGGCATTTCCTGGCATGTCATGGCGATGTTCGGCCCGAGTTTCTTCACCGGCCGGCTGATCCAGCGCTTCGGCGTCGAGCGCATCATGGCGTTCGGCCTGTCGCTGCTGATCGTCTGCGGCATCGTCGCGCTGTCAGGCGTAGCACTCTGGCAGTTCTGGTCGGCGCTGATCCTGCTCGGGCTGGGCTGGAATTTCGGCTTCATCGGCGCCACCGCGATGGTGGCCGGGACCTACCGGCCGTCCGAAAAGGGCAAGGTGCAGGGTTTTCACGACTTCATTCTGTTCGGGTCGGTCGCCTTCGCCTCGCTGATGTCCGGTGCGGTCTACAACGCCTGGGGCTGGGAGATGCTGAACTGGATCATCTTCCCGGTGACGATTGTCTGCCTTCTGGCACTGGTTGTGCTGAGGATGCAGCGCAGGGCCGTGCAGGCGGCCTGACCCAATCCGGTCGGGCGGTCGCGTGTCGGCGATGTTCTTCACGGGTTGCACCCATTTCGATCACGCCGGGATCATCCGCATGGTACGCCGGCCGTTCGCCTCGGTCGAGGAGATGAACGAGGCGATGATCGAGCGCTGGAACGCCAAGGTCGGGCCGAACGATACCGTCTATCACCTCGGCGATTTCGGCTTCCTCAAGAACCAGCGGCGTCATGACGAAGTGCTCGACCGTCTCAATGGCGAGATCCATCTCATCCACGGCAACCACGACCACACCCTGACCCGCAAGCAGAAGCGCTGGGCTTCCTCCGAAAAGTATCTTGAGGTCGAGACGCCCATGGGACGCTTCGTCCTGTTCCATTATCCGATCGAGGAATGGAATGGCTATTTTCGCGGTGCGATGCACCTTCACGCCCACACGCACCGGCCCGAGAAGGTCGGCGCCGTCGCGCTGCACAGCCGCGTCAATGTGACCGTCGAGGCTTGGGACTACGCTCCTGCGCACGTCGACGAGATTGCGGCGGTGTGGCCGCGCTGACCTCGATGGGTGGTGTCGGGCAAGTCCTGCGCCGGCATTCGGATGGACGAAACGAACCGGCAAGACCGATTTCCGTGACTGCCGAAGGTTGCATCCATCGCGGGACTCGGTGATTGATTGCTACGCTCGTCGGGGAGGAGCCTCGCCATGACCTTGCGTCTCTCCAAGATCGTCATGCTGCTGTGCCTTGCGGCTTTCTGTTTCCTCGTCGCCTTCGGCAACGTCACGGACTACGGGTCGAACTTCGCCTTCGTCCAGCACGTGTTGAGCATGGACACGACCTTTCCCGGCAACGCGCTGATGTACCGGTCGATCACCAGCCCGGCGCTGTGGACCGCGGGTTACTGGCTGATCATTTTCGGCGAGGCGCTGACCTGTCTGTTGTTCCTTGCCGCTGCACTGAATCTGTGGCGCGCCCGCCATGCCAGCGGCCGCGACTTCGACAAGGCCAAGAAATTCGCCGTGATCGCCACCACGTTGGGTTTTCTCGTCTGGTTCTTCGGGTTCATGGCGATCGGCGGCGAGTGGTTCGCCATGTGGCAATCCGGCACCTGGAACGGCCAGGACGCCGCCTTCAAATTCTACATGACAATGCTGGCGGTGCTGATCTTCGTGATCCAGCCCGACCGCGATCTCGAACGGAACTGAGGCCGAGCCGTTCCGGCCGATTTCAATCGATCCAACTGCATTGCCATTTTTGAGTCGTTGCGCGGGTTCGCATCTTTCAGGCGAAAACCGGGCAAAAACCGAACAAATCCTTGACGATAAGGGCTGACTTTCGCATAAGCCGCTACGGAAGATCGGATTCTGCCACACGGCTGCCGGTCTCGTCTCAACGGTCCGGGGAGGGGTTTTCCGGGCTAACCATCAGGGAAAAATCGGCAATGACAATGCTCTACGTCGTCATCGCCTGCGGCCTGCTTTCCATCCTCTACGCCATCTGGGCGACGCAGTCGGTGCTCGCATCCGACCAGGGGAACGCACGCATGCAGGAAATCGCCGGCGCCATCCGCGAGGGTGCGCAGGCCTATCTCGCCCGCCAGTACACGACGATCGCGATCGTCGGTGTTGTGGTCTTCCTGCTCGCCTGGTGGCTGCTGTCGGGCACTGCGGCAATCGGCTTCCTGATCGGCGCTGTGCTCTCGGGCGCGGCCGGCTTCATCGGCATGCACGTCTCGGTCCGCGCCAATGTGCGCACGGCACAGGCGGCGTCCAACAGCCTTGCCGCCGGCCTCGACATCGCCTTCAAGTCGGGCGCCATCACCGGCATGCTGGTGGCCGGCCTCGCTCTGCTCGGCGTCTCCGTCTACTATTTGATCCTCATCGGACCGCTGGGCTATGCGCCGGCCGACCGCGTCGTCATCGACTCGCTGGTGGCGCTCGGCTTCGGCGCCTCGCTGATCTCGATCTTCGCCCGTCTCGGCGGCGGCATCTTCACCAAGGGTGCGGATGTCGGTGGCGATCTCGTCGGCAAGGTGGAAGCCGGTATCCCGGAAGATGACCCGCGCAATCCGGCGACGATTGCCGACAACGTCGGCGACAATGTCGGCGACTGCGCCGGCATGGCCGCGGACCTGTTCGAGACCTACGCGGTGACCGTCGTCGCCACCATGGTGCTCGGCGCGATCTTCTTCGGTGCCGCCGCCAATCTCGGCGCGGTCATGCTCTATCCGCTCGCCATCTGCGGCGCCTGCATCATCACCTCGATCGTCGGCACCTTCTTCGTCAAGCTCGGCGCCAACGGCTCGATCATGGGCGCGCTCTACAAGGGCCTGATCGTCACCGGCCTGCTGTCGATCGTTGGTCTGGGTGCTGCGACCTCGCTGACCGTCGGCTGGGGCGAGATCGGCACCGCCAACGGCATGCCGATCATTGGCACGAACCTGTTCATCTGCGGCCTGATCGGTCTTGTCGTGACCGCGCTGATCGTGGTGATCACCGAATATTACACCGGCACGGGCAAGCGCCCGGTGGTTTCGATCGCCCAGGCGTCGGTCACCGGCCACGGCACCAACGTTATCCAGGGCCTCGCGGTCTCGCTGGAATCGACGGCGCTGCCGGCCCTCGTCATCGTCGGCGGCATCATCTCGACGTTCCAACTCGCCGGCCTGTTCGGCACGGCGATCGCGGTCACCACCATGCTCGGCCTGGCCGGCATGATCGTGGCGCTCGACGCCTTCGGCCCGGTCACCGACAATGCCGGCGGCATTGCCGAGATGGCCGGCCTGCCCAAGGAGGTGCGCCAGTCGACCGACGCGCTCGATGCGGTCGGCAACACCACCAAGGCGGTCACCAAGGGCTATGCGATCGGCTCCGCCGGTCTCGGCGCGCTGGTGCTGTTTGCGGCCTACAGCTACGACCTGCAATTCTTCGCCGCCAAGGCGAACGAGGCAGGCTCGACGCTCTACCCGTACTTCAAGGACATCGGCACGGTTTCCTTCGACCTGTCGAACCCCTATGTCGTCGCCGGCCTGATCTTCGGCGGCCTGATCCCGTACCTGTTCGGCGGCATCGCCATGACGGCCGTCGGCCGCGCGGCTGGCGCGATCGTCGAGGAGGTGCGCAAGCAGTTCCGCGAGGATCCGGGCATCATGAAGGGCACTTCCAAACCCAACTACGCCCGCGCCGTCGACCTTCTGACCAAGGCGGCGATCAAGGAGATGATCATCCCGTCGCTGCTGCCGGTGCTGGCGCCGCTCGTCGTCTATTTCGGCGTGCTGCTGATCTCCGGCTCCAAGGCTTCGGCCTTCGCCGCACTCGGCGCCTCGCTGCTCGGCGTCATTGTCAACGGCCTGTTCGTGGCGATCTCGATGACTTCGGGCGGCGGTGCCTGGGACAACGCCAAGAAGTCGTTCGAGGACGGCTTCATCGACAAGGACGGTCAGAAACACCTGAAGGGCTCCGACGCGCACAAGGCCTCGGTCACCGGCGATACGGTCGGCGATCCCTACAAGGACACCGCCGGCCCTGCCGTCAACCCGGCGATCAAGATCACCAACATCGTGGCGCTGTTGCTGTTGGCCGTGCTCGCGCACGGCTGATCGCAGCGGCTCAACGCCGGAATCAAAAAGGCCCGCGGGAGCGATCTCGCGGGCCTTTTCCTTGGTCACTCGGCGGACGCGCCGTTTCGAGGGGGGCGGATGCCCAGGCGGTGGCTTACGGACCCGCCGGATTCTGACCCGGCAGCGACTGTGGCATGCCGGTCGCGCCCGCAAGGATCTGGCCGATGAAGTTCTGGTCCTTGCCTGCCGTCGGCGTCGTCCGCGAAATGAAGTCGAACACCTTGCCGTCCTGCATGCCGTAATTGGCGATGTTGGTGACACGGCTGTCCTCGCCGAAATAGACGGCCAGCACGCGCTGCTCGATCAGCTTCGGTTTGGCGAAAGCCGCCGCCCGGTAGCGCTTCTGCGAGATGTAGTAGAAGACCTCGTTGTCGAAGGTGGCGGTCGTCGACGGGCTGCCCAGCGCCAGCAGCACCTGTTCGCGGCTGGAGCCAACGGGAACAGAATCAATCTGCTGCTGGTCGATGACGTAACCTTGGGTCAGCGTCTCGCCGGGCGAAAGATTCCCCAGTGCCGACTGCGTGTTGCATGCCGAAAGAACGGCGGCTGCGCCAAGAACGCCGGCAATTCCAATGTGGCGCAATATCGGCCCCCTCTTGAATTCCATCCGCGTCAACAACAACTCCATCCCGCCTGTCCGCCCCTGGCTGCGCCTTGCGCGGCACCGCAAATGCGGTAAACCAGCTTGGGCGACGATGCAACAACACCAGCCGCCAAAGCGCGCGCCGGGGAGTAGTGATCATGTTCCAACGTCTGTTCGGTGGCGAACGCGCCCGCAACCGCCAGATCGTCAGTGCGCTCTATGAGAAAATCGTGGCGGCGGCGCGGCGCGAGACATTTTTTTCCGACTGGGCAGTGCCGGACACGCCGCTCGGCCGATTCGAGATGATCGGGCTGCATATGTTCCTGGTCCAGCACCGCCTTCGCGGCGAGACCGGCGTTGCGCGTGAGATCGCGCAGGAGCTTATCGACGATTTCTTCACCGAGGTGGAACACTCGCTGCGCGAACTCGGCATCGGCGACATGGGGGTGCCGAAGCGCATGAAGAAACTCGCCCGCATGTTCTATGGCCGCACCAATTCCTACGAGGCGGCGCTCGATACCGGCAATCGCGAGGACCTTGCGGCGGCGCTTGCCCGCAACGTCAGGCCCGACGCCGCCGGCTGGAGCCACGCGGCCGATCTGGTGGATTACGTCTTCGCCGCGCGTGATTCGCTGGCTGGCCAGGGCGTTGGCGAGATATGCGCCGGAACGATCGATTTCCCGCGCGCCCCGGTTGCCGCCGGGTGAACTCATGAGACATTCCATGGAAACGAGCCCGATCAGCTTCGAGGTCACGATCTCGCACCTTCCGAAACGCGGCATGCCGGTGACCATAGAGGCGAACGAGGTCGAGCGCGCGTCGCTTGCGAAAATCCACGGTCTGGTCTCCGTCGGGCGGCTTCGCGCCGACCTCGTCGTGACCTCATGGAAACGCAATGGCGTCCAGGTGAGGGGGCGTGTGGAGGCCGATATCGTCCAGTCCTGCGTGGTGACGCTCGAGCCGGTCGCGGGCAAGGTCGACGAGGAAGTGTCGGCCGTGTTCCTGCCGGAGGATTCGAAGCTCGGCCGCGAATCGTTCGGCCTGGGTGGCGAGATCCTGATCGACGTGGATGGGCCCGACAGCCCCGAGACGTTCTCCGGCGACCGCATCGACGTCGGCGCGCTGGCCGAAGAGTTCTTCGGCCTCGGCATCGACCCTTATCCCCGCAAGCAGGGCGCTTCCGTTCCGCCGCCTGAGGCCGCGGCCGCGCCCGAGCCGGAGGAGGGCGCGTTGCAGAAGAAGCTCAGGAAACTCTTCCCGGATTCCTGAATTCGCGGATGGCCTTCCCCGAATTCCGTTGTATGACGGCACAGAACCGCTATTTTCCCACGGCATCCGGCTGGACGATTTGCCGGGCGATCTGCCACGAATGCGAGACGAACACCGCGTGATCAGGATTTCCATCGATGCCATGGGCGGCGACCACGGACCATCCGTGGTCATTCCCGCTCTTGCGAAGGTCGCCAAAAGGCGGCCCGACGTGAATTTCCTGGTCTACGGTCGCACCGACGCCGTGCGTGCCGAACTCGACAAGTTTCCCGCACTCGCCCCGGTCACGCAGTTCATCCATTGCGATGTCGCCGTGCGCATGGATGACAAGCCCAGCCAGGCGCTGCGCCACGGCCGCTGGAAATCCTCCATGTGGCGGGCGATCGAGGCGGTGAAGAGCGGCGATTCGGACGCCTGCGTGTCGGCCGGAAACACCGGCGCGCTGATGGCCATGTCGAAATTCTGCCTGCGCACCATGGCAACCATCGAGCGGCCGGCGATCGCCGCGATCTGGCCGACCTTGCGCGGCGAGAGCGTCGTGCTCGATGTCGGCGCCACCATCGGCGCCGATTCGCACCAGCTGATCGACTTCGGCATCCTGGGCGCGGCGATGGCGCGCGCCGTGTTCGGCGTCGAGCGTCCCAGCGTCGGTCTGCTCAATGTCGGCGTCGAGGAGATCAAGGGCCAGGAAGAGGTCAAGGAGGCGGGCCGGCTGCTGCGCGACGCCAACCTCTCGTCGATGCAATATCATGGTTTCGTCGAGGGCGACGACATCGGCAAGGGCACGGTCGATGTGGTGGTGACCGAGGGCTTTTCGGGCAACATCGCGCTGAAGACGGCGGAAGGGACCGCCCGGCAGATTGCCGGCTATCTGCGCGCCGCCATGAGCCGGACGCTGATGGCGAGGATCGGTTATTTCTTCGCCAGGGGCGCGTTCGAGCGGCTGCGCGAGAAGATGGATGTGCGCAAGGCCAATGGCGGCGTGTTCCTCGGTCTCAACGGCATCGTCGTGAAGAGCCATGGCGGGGCGGATGACGAGGGTTTCGCTTCTGCGATCGAACTGGCATACGACATGATCCGCAACCGGCTGCTCGACCGGATCGAGGCGGATCTCGACCTCTTCCATGCGCGCCACCCGCAGACACCGCGCGCCGCGGCGCCGGAAGAGACCAGGCAGTAGGACAAGATATGATTAGATCCGTCGTGCGCGCTGTGGGTTCCGCGCTCCCGCGCCGTATCATGAAGAACAGCGAATTCGAGGCCACTCTCGACACGTCCGACGAGTGGATCGCGCAGCGCACAGGGATTCGCCAGCGCCACATCGCCGGCCCCGACGAGACGACGGCCTCGCTGGGCGAGGCGGCGGCGCGCGCAGCCCTTGCCGATGGCGGGTTGACGCCGGTTGACATCGACCTGATCGTGCTCGCGACGTCGACGCCCAACAACACTTTTCCGGCGACGGCGGTGGAAATCCAGCACCGCCTCGGCATGCGCCATGGCTTTGCCTTCGACCTGCAGGCAGTGTGCAGCGGCTTCGTCTATGCGGTTGCCACCGCCGACAGCCATATCCGCAACGGGCTCGCGAAGCGGGCACTAGTGATCGGCGCGGAGACTTTTTCGCGCATCCTCGACTGGAACGACCGGTCGACCTGCGTGCTTTTCGGCGACGGTGCCGGCGCGCTGGTGCTGGAGGCGCATGACGGCGAGGGCAGCGTCGCCGACCGCGGCGTGCTGGCAGCCAGCCTGCGTTCCGACGGAACCCACAAGGACAAGCTCTACGTCGACGGCGGCCCGTCGACCACGGGGACGGTCGGCCACCTGCGCATGGAAGGCAAGGAGGTCTTCAAGCATGCGGTCGGCATGATCGCCGACGTCATCGAGGGGACGTTCGCGCAGGCAGGCATCACAGCCGACGACCTGACCTGGTTCGTGCCGCACCAGGCCAACAAGCGCATCATCAACGCCTCGGCGAAGAAGCTCGGCATCGCCGACGAGAAGGTCGTGGTGACGGTCGACCTTCACGGCAACACTTCGGCGGCCTCCGTGCCGCTGGCGCTGGATGTCGCCGTGCGCGACGGCCGCATCCGCAAGGGCGATCTCGTCCTGCTGGAGGCGATGGGTGGCGGCTTCACCTGGGGCGCCGTGCTGGTCCGCTGGTAGGGCGCCCGGCGCGTCTGCTGGCAAAGAGTGCCGGCCGGTCGAAGCCTCGCCTTCGCGTGACGGGCGACGCCGGGCGGCCCGCCATCCGCGGCTGAATGCCGGCTGGCCGCCGTCCTGTCCTAACCGATTGAACCGATTTGGATTCTTTTATGCGAACCGGCCGGTTCGGTTCTTGACCTCATCTGGGCAATTTCCTAACGTCCTGCGGCTCCCGAGATTGCGGATTTGAGGAGGCCGGAAAAGTCATGACGGGCAAGACCCTTACGCGCGCCGATCTGTCTGAAGCCGTCTACCGGAAGGTAGGGCTTTCCCGTACGGAATCCGCCGAACTGGTGGAGACCGTGCTCGACGAGATCTGCGAGGCGATCGTGCGCGGCGAGACGGTGAAACTGTCTTCCTTCGCCACCTTCCACGTACGTGGCAAGAACGAGCGCATCGGCCGCAATCCCAAGACCGGCGAGGAAGTGCCGATCCTGCCGCGGCGCGTGATGACCTTCAAGGCGTCGAACGTGCTGAAGAACCGCATCCTGCGCTCCCATCAGCAGAAGTCCAAGGCTGGAAAATAGCATTCTCGCAATAGCGGTTGACGACCGGCACGGCGATTCGCGCGGGTCTTGAATTCGTGTCCATAAAGGTCTGAAATAAACGGCGAATCGGTTCGGCCTGCCGGATGCCGACGATATTCTCCGGTGATCCGTCCTCAAGGCAGACCGGAAGGTGACCCATGGACAAGAGCCCCGACGCATTCCGCACGATCTCCGAGGTGGCCGAGGATCTCGATCTGCCGCAGCACGTGCTGCGGTTCTGGGAGACCCGCTTCAACCAGATCAAGCCGATGAAGCGTGGCGGCGGCCGGCGCTATTACCGGCCCCAGGATGTCGAACTGATCAAGGGCATCCGTCACATGCTCTACGACCAGGGCTATACGATCAAGGGCGTGCAGAAGCTGCTGCGCGAGAACGGCAATCAGTTCCTGATGTCGGTCGGCAATGGCGACATGGCGGCGATCGAGGCGATCAGCAAGCGTACGCAGGCGGCAGCAATTCCGCTCACGCCCGCCGCCCAGCCCCGCGGCGATGACGAGCTTCTCGTCGGCGAGGCGAAGGCAAAACCCAGCCGACGCTTCTTCGGTCTCGGCAAGGCCGAGGAAGAAGGTCCTGTCTCGTCCGATTCGGCAAAGCTTTCGCGCGACAACCGCGCTCTTCTGCAGGAAGCGCTGTTCGATCTGCTGGAATGCAAGCGCCTGCTCGATCAGGTTCGCTGAGTTCAGTTGGCCGAGGAATGCGGCCAGCCGGCTATTCGGAGATGTGCGCTATCCTGACCGGCATGATGGACTGAAAATCCGCTTGCCGGCTTCCACCACGCTCGATGACGCGCAATTGCGCGTTGAGAACTCCGGGTCGCAGGCAGGTCGCCGGCTTTCAGCCTTGGTCCTCTACGTCGGTGGTCGGGCGGTCGCCGCCGCTGGCGAGTTCCTCATGCCATTGGCCTTGCGCATCCTGGAATTCGATGCCTTCGGTGTTGCCGCCGAGTTGCTGCTCGGAGGCGGCGATGCGGGCCGCGGCCAGCGCATCCGCGTGGGTGCGGAACGTTTCGGAAAAGACGTCGCCGACCTTGTAGGCCCATCCGCCATCATGCTCGACCACGCGATAGATAACCTGCGTCATGAACGCTTCTCCTTTGCTCGCGACAGAACGGCGAAGACGGGCAGGGGTTCCGGCCGGCATCACCCTGCACGACCTTAACACGCGAAGACTAATCCGGCTCGTTGTCGAAGGGCAGTTCGTAGAAAATGGGGGGAAATTTTTGGTCGGAGTGGCGGGATTCGAACCCACGACCCCTTGACCCCCAGTCAAGTGTCAACACCTAACTAAACCTCCCATATCAAAGCGTCGCATTCTCACCAGTCCCTTGTATTTCAAGGGAGTGTTAGCATATGATGGCGTCCGATAGCAACACCGGGTAACACCCTCTAACGCGGCACTTCTGTTACCCCTTGTTACCCCTAAGGGCATTTGACCATGGCAAGTGTGCTCACCTCACGCAGCGTCGAGGGCGCAAAACCGGCCAATTCGAGGCGGGAGATTCCGGACGGGGCGCTGCCCGGCATGTACCTTGTAGTCCAACCCTCCGGCGCAAAATCGTGGGCGCTTCGCTATCGCGTCGGTGGGAAACCCAAGAAGCTCACGATCGGTCCGACCCTCTTGAAGCGAGATGGTCCGGAGGTCGATGAGGTCTTGCCGCTAGGGCAGGCAATGACCCTCGCCGAGGCCCGGCGCGCGGCACGCGCTGCCTTGCAAAACGTTGCGGAAGGTACGGACCCCAGCGAAGCGAAGAAAGCGATAAAGGCCGCGCCCGTGCTCCAAGCGGAGGCCGATCGGGATACAGTGGAAAAGTTGGGTGAGCGTTTCGTTGATCGCTATTGCAAGCCTCGCAATCGATCATGGAAGGAGGTCGACCGACAGTTCCGGTCGGAGATCAATCCGGTGATGGGAACCCGACGTGTTCAGGACGTCGCCAAGCGCGACGTGCTCGACCTTCTTGACGCAATAGTTGATCGCGGCAGCCCAGTCACCGCAAATCGTGTCCTTGCGACGCTGAAGACATTTTTCAGGTGGCTGGAAGACCGTGACGTCGTCGCATCAAGCCCGGCCGAAAAAGTGAAAAAGCCTTCGGCTGAATCGAGCCGGGAAAGGGTTTTGACCGACGCTGAAATCAAGCTTTTCTGGAAAGCCACCGCAGGTTTTGAGTATCCGTTCGGCCCTATGTGGCGATTCCTTTTGCTCACCGGCCAACGTCGAAACGAGGTCGCCGGGATGATGCGCGCGGAACTCGACCTAGACGAAAACAATCCCTGTTGGACGATCCCGGCGAACCGGACGAAAAATGGACTGAAGCATGTCGTGCCATTGGGGCCCGCATGTGTTGACATCCTCGCCGCCCTGCCTCGCATCGGCAAGAAGGGCTTCGCGTTTACGACAACCGGCGAAACCGCAGTATCTGGGTTTAGTCGATCCAAGGCGAGGCTGGATGCTGTCATGCTCGGACTTCTGAAAAAACAAGCAGCGGAGGCCGGCGGCAATCCGGAAGAGGTCGCTCTCGCTCAGTGGGGCCTCCACGATCTTCGCCGCACAATGGTGACCCGCATGGCGGCGCTTGGCGTTGGCTTGCCTGTTATCGAACGCTGTGTGAATCATACTTCGGGCAGCTTCGCCGGGATCGTTGGCGTTTATCAACTGCACGAATTCATCGCCGAACGTCGGCAGGCATTCACGACGTGGGCGAACTTCATTGATGCCCTTGTCAGCGGTGAGTCGACGGCGTCGAATGTCGTCATGCTTAGGGAGGCGGTGGCGTGACACCAGCACTTAAGGCGGCTCTCGCCGTGGCCGCCGAAGAAGTCGCGGCAATTATTCGGCATGAGGACGACAAGCCCACCGCGTCGGCACTCGCGGAGGTGGCGGACATGCTTGAGCATCTGAGCAACCGCGCATCGTCGCCGCTTTTTAAGCAGTTGAAGCGCGAGGTCTCTTCAAGCGGCGGCGACGGCAACAAGCGAGAACTCAAGGAGATGGTTCTGGCCGTGGCGGCGTTCCTTTTTATGGCCGGCAATACCAAAAAACGGGCCTCGGAGATTGCGGTTGACGAATGTGAATTTTCGTCGGTCCCCGCTCTGATGCGGCGATTAAAGGGTGTAACCGACCGCCAATCTCTCGAAAAAATTCCTGATTGGTCGGCGATTTGGTCGCGGATAGAAAGCGCGTGTACCGCAGAACGCTACAGCGAGTTTCTAGATAAGTCTCGGCGGGATACTGATCTCGACCTTCGCGTTTTTTCCCGTCTCGTGAAACAGGCGACCGACATTCGAATGCGTCTGCCTCGAGCCGAAAAAACTCGGTGAGACCGGCTCAACTTTCCGTTTGAGTGAGCCGGATATCGTGATGTAGCTAGTTGGGCCTCGTTATCGATTGAGGCCCACTCGATGAAAACAAAGCCGACATTCTTGACCGCTCGCGAGGTCCGCGCGCGCTATGGCGGCATCAGCGATATGAGCCTTTGGAGGTGGCTGAGGGACACGGAACTCAACTTCCCTCAGCCGATGGTGATTCGCCGTCGCCGCCTTTGGCAGGATGACAAACTTGACGCCTTCGACGCGCGCCAACGGCAGGAGGCGTGATGTCCCTTCCCCCACTAAGAAAAAACGCCGGCCGCGTTGCACGCGCGGACCGGCCGCAGATTGCCTCTGATGAAGAACGCATAAGTATTCACTTATTGGCGATCAGAAAGCAAGAGCGACCATGAGCGTGCACAGACTCACCATTGCCGACAGCCGCGCCGGTGTCCTGTCGCGATATCAGACAGCCGCCGAAATCATCGATCTTTCGCGGCTTGACGTGATCAACCGCGCCGCGATCCCGAGCACGGCTCAGCGGATCATGCGGCTCTCGCTTCGCGAGCGCGAAGCCGCCGTGGAAACCGCGCTTGCCAATTTCGAGAAAAAAGTTCGGCAGAAATTTTCGATCACCGATGCCGCACTTGCCGGCGCGGTGATGGTCGTCCGCTTTCGGCTGACCGCCGAAATCGAAAAAATAAGGAATAGGTCGAGATGACCGAGACCACCAAACCAAGTCCCAGTGAGGCGTTCTCGTTTAGCGGGACGCGGCGGGCAAGCCGCTTCCTCCCGGTCGACGCTGTCCGCGTGCCGTGGCCAGCGTCTCCCGAAGACAGGCATGCAGCACTCACCGGTTGGACCTGTGTCGCGATGCGCATTCTAACCGAGCGGCGGTACAGTTTCAGGATCGTTCCGGTAGTGCTGCATTTTGTGAACCGCAAATCCGGCTCACTTTGGCCGACGAATGCGACGATGGCCCAGTTTGCGGGTGGCTGTTCCGTGGATACAATCACGCGGGATATCGCTGCATTCGCCGTTTTCGGCCTTCTGGAGATTGAAATGGCTGCCTTACCCGGCAAGCCATTTAAGCAGCGGATCATGTGGCTTACGACGCCAGTACCCTCCGCCACGGATACGGACATAGGCGATGATCTCGTCTCCGCCATGGATGCGGATGGCCCCTCCGCCACGGATGCGGACCCCATCTCCGCTACAGTGGCGGATGCCCCCTCCGCGACCGTGGCGGAGCAACTTTATAATAGACCTTCAAAGGAGACCCTCGAAAAGACCACAGAAAGGCGAGCGCGCAAGCGCGCTGATTTTGATTTTTCGAATATCAATTTTTTGGAAGAGATCGAAGCAGTGGAGGAAGCCCTCCCCGAAGATCACGAATATGAATCCGCTGATCACCGGATCAATTTTCTCCGGCAGCGTATCGGCACCGATCTCAAAATTAAGAGAGGGACCGCTGACTGGCTGGCGCTCGCCGACAGAGTAAAATCGGCGCTTGCTGAAATGGTGGAGATCGCTCGGAAGCGGAACGCCGAAACCGAAGCGATGTTCGATGCCGAGCCGCCGACGCCGGAAGAGATTTTCTCCAAAATCGAAGAAGCTTATCGCGCCGACCCGGAACACTTTTGCGACCAAGTCCTACGGCCGGACTACGTCAATCTCCGACCGTACCACAATTCGCCCAAAAGAATGCGGCCGCGCACTGTCGAAGACCTCAAGCGTTTTTTTTCGATCAAACACGAATACGAACACATTCGCGAAGCTTGGAACGCCGCCAACCGCGAAGCGCGCCGCCGCCCAAGATGGTTCGATTCTGTGCAGGCCGACTATCGCGATCGAATCCAACATCTGCGTGAGGTCTTTTTCCAGCGCAACTTTCCAATCCTAGACGAGGTCAACCGGCTGTACCCGCTACCGGAAGCGTCTCCGGTCAGCGCCAAGCCTGACCAGCCGAACACGCCGAACCCCATCCCGGCCAGAGAACCGGCGGAAAGCACTCGTTTTCTTTATCAGCGGTTTTTGACAAAATGACCTCCCACGTTTTGGACCGTCTCGGGGTTCGGCCCGCACATGCCCGCTTTCGGTTCGCTGCGGCCGCATGGCACGGCCCGCGCGGTCGCCCGGCCCCAGAACAGCGGCGGACCGCCGACGCACGCCAGAGAGGCCGCAGGCGGCGCTGCCGGCGCGGCGGACGCGGGAGGGATTGAGACGTGACCCCGGTCGATGAGCGCCACGCGCTGGCAGAAGAGATTGAGCGGTTGCAGGCCGGCATCGACCGGCTGCGCGAGATGGTCCGGCCCGCTCCCCTGGCTGAATCTTGCACCGATGCCGAGATTGATTTTTTGCCGCACAATTGCCTGTCAGTGGGCTCGGCCGCGCGTCGCTTCGGCGTGAGTAAGCAGACCGTCAGAAGATGGGCGCGGGATGATGGCGTCGGTATGAAGATCGGCGGCCGGCTGCGGATTTCCATCCCGAGAATGACAGTGCGGAAGATGGTGAAATTCCGGTGAGCGATATGAGCGGTTTGACCAGTTTCCAGTGAGCGTTTCGTTTCCGACACTGCCGGCGGACAACATGGAAACCGGCAAAATGTTTGACGAAGAAAATCAGCGCGCAACAATCCCATGGATTGCGAGATTGCTGGTCAAGACGCGAGGCGATCTCGTCGCGGCCGCGTATTTGGCCGAACGTGGGGCGCTTGATGTGCCGTCGCCGGTCGCGCGGATTTTGCGCAGCGCGGTCGCGGGCGGCAGCTTGGCCGATCCGACTTGGGCAGGTCTCCTTGCCGGCGCGCCCGGCGCGACGCAGGCGTTTCTTGGACAGGTTGGCGGTAGATCGGCGTTTGTCGGGTTGATTGACGCTGGCGTGCTGAGCAGAGCGCCATTGCGGTCCCGCGTCGGCGTGGTGATCACCGGCGCGCTTGCCGATATTGCAGTCGAAGGACATGCGCGACCGGTTTCGAGGATGACGCTGACCGGCGACACGCTCGCGCCTATCGAGGCTTCTGCGCTCGTCGTTTTGAGCCGCGAGCTTGTCGAGGCCACGGACGCCGCCAGCCAAACGTATCTCTCCCGGATGTTGCGCAAGGCGCTGGCGAAGGCGCTCGACGTCGGATTTCTTGAAGCTATCGTCAGCACCAGCACGCCGTCCTTTTCGTCGTCCGGGAACGATGTCGACGCGATGCGCGCCGATGTCCGCACAATGCTAGCATCGGTCAGCAGCGGTGAAGGCAGGATGGCATGGGTTGCCGCGCCAGATGTCGCAGCCGGCGCGGCGGCGCTCGATACGCGCGGTACGGTCGCGCCTGAAGGCGCAAGCGAATTCTATGGCTTGCCGCATTTCGTCTCGGCTGGCCTTGCGCCCGGCATGCTTGTCCTCTTGGACGGCGACCGGATTGGCGGCGATGTCGAATCGCTGGGCATCGATCTCGGCCGCGAGGCGGCAATCGAGATGAACGATGCGCCGCTCGGAAACTCGGCAACGCCGACCGCACGAAGCTTGGTTTCGATGTTTGGCACCAACAGCGTTGCGATTCGCATCGCGGCATCGTTTGGCGCGGTCGCTGGCGCGCCGGATGCGGTCGCGGTCCTGGACGGAATCGAATGGGCGAGCCCGTCGTCATGAGCAAGTTGCCGCCAGTCGACCATGAAGAGCTTCGCCTTGCCCTGCTCGATGTCGCGACCGTCCTGCGCCTCTACATTGCCGAGCAGCTTGCGCCGATTGAGTCGCGGCTCAGCGCCTTGGCGGCGCGGCTTGGCGAAGTGGAGAAGGCCGCCGACAAGCCGCGCGTGCGGGTGCAAGCCGGCGGCCGGGAGGCACAGCCATGAGCGAGGCGCAGATAGCGCTTGTCGAGCATATCCTGAAGCAGGTGCTGCGTGCCGTCGCCGACCATCTCCGGGCTCGATATCACGACGCACTGGCGGCGGAATGGCACAGCCCGGCAGAACGCAGCCGGTTGCTCCAGCAGTATTCCAGCGAACTGGAAATCTGGGAAATTCATTCGGCGGAAAACTTCGCGAAGGAATTGCGCACTTGAAACTCGGCCGGCGCACAGCCCTCCCGCTGCGCCAGCCAAGGCCGCCGGTGGGAAGCGCCCCGCCGGCGGCACCCTCTCGGAGGCGGGGGGCGGTCATCAACAGCCGCGCGCGTCGACGCGGTGACCGCAGCGACCCTCACGGACGCGAATTTTTTGGCCAAGAGCACCCAAAAACCCCGGCAGAAAGTGAGTTTGGACCCATGCCAACCGCCGAAAGACAAGGAAACAAGGGCGGTGTGGCCCCGCCGGGATATCTATCGCGCGCCGAGAAAAACGCGTTTCGGCGGCTTTCGGCTGCCTTAAACACCGAGGGGAAGCCTATCTCGGCGGGTCAAATTGAGGTTTTGGCCGATTTTGTAAAATTACGCAGTCGTATCGCGACGCTGGAAAAAATGCTCAGGGCCGAGGTCGCCAAAAAGAGCGAATTCGATTCGATAAAGAGCAGGATTGTAGCCGTCAGCAGGCAGATCGACAGCAGCACGCGGCTATCGATGGCGCTCGGCGAAAAGCTTGGGCTCGCCGGAACGGCGGCGACCAACTGAGCGGGTGGTTTGACGGCCATAGTTTTCGCACCACGGCTTGCGCAAGAGAACTTCTGGCTACCGATCAGCATTAGGTGCAGTTCAGAAATGGACTTTCAAAGACGCAGCGATTTCAGCCACTCCAGCGTCTTGAGGACGGGCGCATTGGGCTGGTCCGCCGGAATAAATGGAGCAACATCTCTGTCTAAGGCCATGGCTGACATGTCATTGGGGGTAATCTCCCAGGCATTCACGACGGTCACGTTGTGCTTGCCGATGGGCAAATCAAAGATCGGCTTTGGCTCAGCCTGTCTATTTCGGAGATGCACAGGCACCAGCACGTACCTGCCGTGGCGGGCATAGCTTTCGAGGAAAATATCGAGTTTTTCAGTGGATTGCGGATACATGCGATTTATGCGGCAAACGAAGCCTACGAAGCTGCCTTCGGAAACCGGAACGTTGTCTGGGTTTGCTCCTACCATGACAGCATAGGCGTTCGGATTGTCGCGCGAGATGCCACGAACGATCGTAATTCTGAAACCGTCTCTGACATCGTCGTCGCCATATCGTTTACGCCATGACCTAAAGATGTCCTTAGCAACCGATGGCTTCTCGAATGCCAGTCCCAATATGGGAGGCGGCGATTCGGGGCCGGGCGACGACACCATGAAGAACGTCCCATTCCATCGCGCCTTGTCCCACTTTTGTATATCAATGGGCGAAACCCAGCGCGTTTTCGCGTGATTGCTCTTGGCCGCATCTCGAAGCTCTTGGGGTGCAAGTCCCTCGCCGCGCTGAGAGTTGCCGAATGTTTTTGTAGACTCCCGCGGCGACGAGGCAGGCCACGCTTCTGTTCGCTTGACCGGATAGACGTGGTCGGTAGGTTCAATCCAGTCAGAAAGCGAAAGCTGCATGCGATCCCCGTGGAGATTGTGCAGCATCGTTGGAATGTTGGAAAAAGTTAAAGCGCGGTCGAGTGCGCGTTCGTCTTCGAAAACTGCCTTGCCCCACGTATCGACATCCTGAGGTGCAGCGAAGCGAAGGAAAATTTCTAAGGTAGCTTCGTTCATCCACTTCGGAAACGATAGCGCGTCCTCTTTAGTCCTGTACTCCATAACCATGCGATGAGTGATCGTGCCCACAGCCTCACCGTCAACATTAGCAAATGTCAGTACGGGCGTCAGGGCAACGGAATCGGACGGAACAACGCGCAATTGCAGATGGTCAACTTGAGGCAGGATGCGATGGTCAAGACTTGTCGCAAGGAAAGCTTCCAGCGAACCAAGGACGGCCTCGCCAATGCCGATAGAAACGAGATTGTTGGCGCAGATTACCTCGACGCGGCATCCTAGCACGTTAGATGACAGCGTGATGGTATCTCCAAGAGCGAAGTCGGGGATCGGATAGTCTGATTCCACTCCATGGTCACGCAGGTCCCGCATTAAGGACTCAGCGCCTTCTGGTGTTTCATCTTCCGGTATCCACCCTTCTTCTCTCAATATGTCTTCGTTGCCCATTAGGTAGAGCAGCGCCGTGCGTGACATTGGCAATGCAAGCCGTTCCAAGGCGTCAGGAAGTTGGGCGACGCTGCTCAGTTTGTTGACTGGCGCTTGTAGAAGCAACGAGGCTATCTGCATCATGTGCGCGTCTTGGATATTAGCGAGACGACGCTTCTGGCCATCGGTGCGCGCTTGCGCGCTGCGGACGATGGTTTCCAGTTCATGGGCGCTTAGGATCTGGGGAATACGGCCGAGTTTGAATTCGGTATCGAAGTATCGCGACAATACGGAAGCGCGCAGCGCGCCGATGCTGCCGGACCTCTTGAGGGCCGAGAATTCCAGACTGGCCGCTGCGAGGGTGTAGTTCCTGGCGGCCCAAGGCAGCCCAACGTCTTCGAACGCGAATCCCGCGCCAATGAGGGTGTCAGTAAGCTCATCCTCATACTCTTCCTTGATCAGAAGAGCGACCGAGCGACCGAACCACCGGATGGCGTCGAAAGGTAGTCCTTTCGCCAACTTCTGGTAGGCCCGTTGAATGTTCTTCTTCGCAGCCTCGCCTTCGCCGCTGCGGGCAGCGAGGGCATCGGTGATTATCTCGAATAGGGTATCGAATTCTTTGCTGTCAGCGATGAACTCGCCAATCTGCGTAAGGGCGTTTGCAATACTGCTAAATGGGAATGAGCCGAGGCCTTCGGCGCGCTTGATGACATCGGTAAACTGAACCCAAATTTCCCTTAGCGGATCGTCGCGATGCTCAACGCCCTTTTCGGAGACGCGAGTCATCAGCAACATGGCCTCTGCATGCAGGGCATTGTTCGGGCGACTGGTTTGCGCTGTCAGTGCTTCCAGCGCTTTTTTTAACGCGACAGTGCGCTCTTTGAGTTTGCCTTTTGCAGCGTCCAACGAGCCAGTGTGCACGCTCATGCGTATCAGCGGCAGGAGGTTTGTCAGCCGCTCAAGGTCATATGCATCCTCGGAAGCGAGAGCGAGGCGTTCGACGTCGTCGTAAAGTTCCGATGTACGAGCATGATCCTCATGCCAGAAGAAGGACGTCCATGCCCACTCGTAGGCGATGGCGAGTTCGATCTTTTTTATCTCGTTGTCTCGTGCGAGCCTGAGCGCCCTGTCGAAGCGTCCGTTCACGTCTGAGGGCGGGTGCTCCAACCCGCGCGCCAGCAGTGCCGCGCGCCGAGCATCTTCGGCAAGCGCTGCGGGTTGCCCTTGATACTGCGAGCCGTCGACAATCTTTGCTTCTAGGGCATTCAACTCTGTCACGCGACTCGTGTCGTTCGGTCCAAGCTTCTTGATCTTTTTTTCAGTACCCTTTCCAATGCCAAGTTCTTCAACAGCAATTGCCATACTGTCGTGCTTGAAAACGCGGTCAAGGAGCCACGTGCGATCCAGTATCGTTACTGGGATACCGTGGTCTCTAAGCAACTCGTCTTGGAGGTCCGCAGATTTCTTGGCAGGGACGAACTGGTTTGTGACACAGATGATCTGATCGTAGTCGCGCTTGGTCCCTGCGATGGCCGCTACGTCAGACTTGATTTTAGAGCGCCAAGTTTTCTTGGCACTGAATGCGAATGCCTTGCGCTCTCCAGCCTTGTTGTTATCCGGTACGAACCATCGCGTAGAGATTTCGCTCGATACGGGAAACGTCTCTGCGTCGGTCTTGCCGTCGCCACCGCCAACCGGCCCTGTCTGCGGACGAATATTCGGCGCAATGAACTTTTCGCACAGTCGTTGCGCGAAATTTTCAAAAGCGGTTTCATCCTTCTTATTGGTCAATGTTTCGAGGTGGTAGGATAGGACCTCGCGCTCGACCTCGTACTCAACTTCTTGCACCGAGTCCGAAAACAAATCGGGGTGACGGTTGCGCATATAGCGCGACGGCGCATATTTGACTTCTTGGGCTCCGGTCTCTTTGCTTTCTGTCATGGACCTACCCAGTTCACGGTGAGGAAATTGCGCGCTCGAAAAGCGCGTACGATGTTCGATAACCTTGGCCTAGTTTGGCGTCCGATTTTTTGCCGACAAGCTCAGCATAGTCCGTTGCGCCAGCCGAAGTTTGCCAGCACGTCCAGAGTTCCGACGCCTCCTATCTGCGGGAAATCAAAGCTTGTCCCGTCCACTCCGGAAAGGTCTACGGATAGCCCAGCCACGTTGTAGACGCGACGGAAATTCGGATTTGTCAGCGTCCAAATCGGCTCTGAAATGTCATGTGCGGGCGCGCAACGAATTGCGTAAACCAAGGCAATCCACTGTTCGTTTTCGGAATTGATGTTCTTTGACACTTTAGCGTGCCCACGATCGGCGCGAGCAGCATCAAGTGTGATGGCCGCGACGCCAAAAAGAATGAGCCTGTGCTTGGCGAACTTGGGGCGTTCACTGGGTGATGCGGTGTCATATTCGCGGCACGCATCGGCAAATCGCGCCAACGCCTCTCCAAGGTAACCTGCCAAGATTTGATCTCCCCTGTGCCGGTCGCCCGCCATCATCCCGGACTATGCCACCGTCGCCACGATCCCGACAAGGAACATCCCGGCACCAATAGCGCCGCCTCCAGCCCCGCCCAGCCTTCGCCGGCTGCTCAGCACTCGCAAGCCGGCCAACGCCCGTCCACGGCCCCATGAGAAGCGGTGAGCCCGCCGGGCTTGCTAGGCCGGCGGGCTGGGAACTCCGCGAAAAGAATCAGCCGGAAATACTGCGTCAGCGCCCAACGACGCGCAGCGCTGCATGCAGATTGGCGTGTTCCGAATAGTTGAAGCGTTGCCCCCGGCCGAATAGCGTTTCCGCTTCGAGCGCAGCTATGGCATCTGGATACAAAATGACGCTGTAGGTATGCCCTTCGAACATTCCGACCAAAAGCGGAATTAGATGCGCTCTGTTTCGGCGCGTCATCGTATCGATGATGCGCGCTTTGGCCGCGTTCAGTTCCGCGAGCCAATCGCCCGGATTTCGCAAGACCGAGTCGCTGGCGTCCTCGCGGAGCATGATGAAAAACTCGCGAACCTCTAGTTCGGTCAGAGCATCCCGGATCGGCACGCCGGCCCGGCGGCGATCCTCAAGGAAATTGTCGAAGTCGCGCTGGAATTCGCCTCCCGTAAAGAAATTTCGGGAAACCCATTCCAGCACAAACGGAACGACGGAGAGCGCGCAGAGTGTCAACACGCCGACGGCGAACCATTCGATCATGGTCATTTCAGAATTCCTCTCTCGATTTTGGTGAAAGCCGCCTGTGATCCGAGCAATGTGCGAGGCGAATCGCGTCGCTTGGCAGCGACTGGGCCGGCGCGCAGAAGCGAACGAATAGGGTAACGGCGCGCATCGGGATGGCCCGATGTTACCCGCATGGTTACCCCAGGTCGATTCTCATGAAAATTTTCGGTTAGAGACTTGGTAGCTAAGTCTCTGATTTTGTTTTGGTCGGAGTGGCGGGATTCGAACCCACGACCCCTTGACCCCCAGTCAAGTGCGCTACCGGGCTGCGCTACACTCCGGACCATGCGGAGCCATAGCCAACCGGCGGTGCCGACGCAAGGTCTAATCGACGTACGATCGGAACACACCTTGCGATCCGACGTCGGGAGAAGGTCGCGTCTTTGGCCTCCATGCCATTCCCTCGGAGCCAAGGTCGATATAGGGTTGACGGAACTTGCAGGCTTTGGCCGGGCAAGCGTCGGCGGAGGGATACGATGTCGAGCTCGGGCTGGGAGACGGACTACATCGTGCCGGGAGGACGCGAGGTGCGTCTTACCCTGTTCTGGGGCCACAATTATTTCGGCGCCATCCACAAGGACTGCATCGCCACGATGCGCAGCATGCTGGCCGAGCATGGCATGAAGCTCAGCTTGATACCCGCGAATGGCGAGATCACCGATCAGTTTTCAGTGCAGGTGCCGGTCAAGGAAGACGGGCTCCTGCATCCGGACGGCTATAACGAATTGCGCAACCGCTGCGCCGCGAAATTCGACGACCAGGCTGTCGAGCCGCGCAAGCAGCGGCTTCCGGTGATCTTCTGCAATTTCAAGTTCCCGGCCAACGGCCTGACGGTCGATGCCGGTCCATGGCCGGCCTGGTGCATGGTGGGGCCGACCAGCGATTCAGTGACGATGCTGCACGAATCCGGCCATGCCTCGCCGATCGGTCCGGACCATCTGACGACGACATCCGTGCCGGGCGGAAAGCAGAACTTCATGTTCGACGGCGGCGGCGACCGCTCGCTGATGCACAAGGCGCAATTGCAGAAATACGCGCAGGCCTATTTCATCAAATAGGGTCGCCGCCGCCCCGCAGCGCATACTGATGCCGCGCCTCCAGCGCCATGGCGCCCCAGATCAGCCCGATGAGCAGGTAGAAATGCCGCCAGTGGTCGGTGTCGATCACGGTTCCCAGGCCGATGTGGCCGAGCAAGGTGACATAGGCGCAGAGCAGATAGGGCTGCCATGGCCGGTCGCGGAACAGGATGCGGAAGCCGCCGGCCACGGTCCAGACGATCATCGTCAGGTAGGACGCGAAACCCAGCCAGCCATAGTCGAGCAGCGCCTTCAGCCAGATGTCGTGCGTGTCCTCGCCATAGATCAAGCCGAACGCCAGCGCGCCGATGCCGAGCGGATGCTCCATCGCCATCTGGAAGCCGATCGTGTAGCGGGCGAAGCGGCCGAGCCGCGCTGAATCATAATCCTGAACGAGTTGCGCGCGGGTGGTGAAGAGGTCCGCCACGCTGGGGATCTGCAGGATGACCAGCACGCCGAGGATGAACAGGGCGACCACCGCGATGCTCATCACCACGATGCGCAGCCTGAACATGCCGCTGTTGCTCTGCAGGAACAGCCCGGCGACCAGCAGGATGGACGAGACCGCGAACAGGCCCCACGCGCCGCGCGAGAACGAGAAGAAGATGCCGCCGACGACGATCAGCAGCGGCACGGCATAGAGCGGCATCTTCGCCACGCTGCCTGTCATCAGCCGGTGCAGCAGGTAGACGCCGGGCAGCGTCAGGAACGGGCCGAAGACGTTCGGGTCCTGGAACGCGCCGGCGGCGCGTTCGTACCGGGTAAAGATCTCGGCGCCGGGGAAGGCATGGAAATAGCCGAGAACGCCGAGCGTCGACGTGGCCACCGCGGCGATCACGTAGGAGGTGAAGATGACGCGATAAAGCCCGGGCTGCGCCTCGGTAACCGCCGCGAAGAACACGGCGGTGAAGGCGAGGAACAGCGAGACGGCGATATAGAGCGGCGTCGAGGCGATGTCGCCCATCTGCGTCATGGCGATCATGCCGCCGATGTTGAACGTCACCAGCAGCACCAGCAGCGGCGCGACGCTGCGCGAGATGCGCAGGCCGAACGGCGCCCACACGGCGATCAGTCCGGCCATGTAGATTTCGTAGGGCGCCGGCTCGCGGATGACGAAGCCGGACAGCAGGATGCCGAGCGCAACAGCGCCCGCCGAGATGAGCTGGATCAGCTTGGCATTGACCGCGCCGGCGGAAACCGGCTGGACGACCGCGCTCAATAGGCGTTTTCCGTGTTGAGCAGGCGCGCCGGCGTCAACAGCAGGATCTTGAGATCGAACCAGAGCGACCAGTTCTCGATGTAGTAGAGGTCGTATTCGGTGCGCATCTTGATCTTCTCGTCGGTGTCCATCTCGCCGCGCCAGCCATTGATCTGCGCCCAGCCGGTGACGCCGGGTTTCACGCGGTGGCGGGCGAAGTAGCCGTCGACCACTTCGGTGTAGAGCAGGTTGTGCGACTGCGCGGCGACCGCATGGGGGCGGGGGCCGACCAGCGACAGGCTGCCGAACAGCGCGTTGAAGAACTGCGGCAGTTCGTCGATCGAGGTTTTCCGGATGAAGCGGCCGACGCGGGTGACGCGCGGATCGTTCTTGGTCACCGTCTTCTTCGCCGTCGGGTCGGACTGCTCCACATACATCGAGCGGAACTTGTAGACCTCGACCTCCTCATTGTTGAAGCCATGGCGCTTCTGCTTGAAGATCACCGGCCCCTTGCTGTCCAGCTTGATGGCGATCGCGGTCGCCAGCATGACCGGCGAGAACAGGATGATGCCGACGAGGCTGAAGACGATGTCGAAGGCCCGCTTGGCGACCGAATCCCAGTCGTTGATCGGCTTGTCCAGAATGTCCAGCAGCGGCACCGAGCCGATGAAGGAATAGGAGCGCGGCCGGAACTGCAACTGGTTGTTGTGGGCCGAGAGCCGGATATCGACCGGCAGCACCCACAGCTTCTTCAAAAGCGACAGCACCCGGCTCTCCGCCGTCAGCGGCAGGGAGACGATCAGCATGTCGATGCGGGCGATGCGCGCGAACTCGATCAGTTCCGCGATGTTGCCGAGTTTCGGATAGCCGGCGACGATGGGCGGCGAGCGCTTGTCGTCGCGGTCGTCGAAGATGCCGCAGATGCGGATGTCGTTGTAGGGCTGCCGTTCGATCGAGCGGATAAGGCCTTCCGCCTCCTTGCCGCCGCCGACGATCAGCGCCCGCCGCTCCATCCTGCCGTTACGCGCCCAGCGCCGGATGATCCGCGCCATGACCAGGCGCAGCCCGAGCAGCAGTCCGAGACCGATAAGGAACCACAGGCCGAACAGAAGTCGCGAAAAATCCTCTGAAACCTTGAACGCGAAGCCGGCGATGGCAAGCAGAGCGAAGGAGCCCGCCCACACCAGGGTTATGCGGCCAATATATTGGGTCGGCCGCAGGAGCGCCTGCACCTGGTAGCAGTCGAAGAACTCCATGCCGACCACCGCCATCAGCGACACGCCGGCAAAGATCAGCGGATGGTGCCAGTAGAGAGGGGTGCCGAACCCGACATAATAGGCGAAGATCGCCATGCCGGAGACGAACAGGATCGCGAACTCGACGAGCCTCAGCACGCCGGCAACCATCACCGGCGACATGGTATCGCGCCGGTACTGCGCGGCGACCTGCTGCGCGATCTTGCCGAGCTTGGGGTTTGCGGGCTTCTTCTCGCCGCCATCGGACTTGCGCACGGCGTTCAGCGAGAATCGCTCAGGGGGGTCGATCTTTGCCATTGCGCAATGTCCGAGAGGAATTGCCCGACCTTAGCGGCTTCGACCTAACAATCCCTTGAAGCCGCATCGACAGTTTGAGCAACTACAACGCGAATGGCAATGGCGATCATGCCCGGTCGCAGGCAATCGCTTCACGCATTCCTTCACCTCATCGGGCGTGCGCGCCGAGCGTCTCACGATAGGCCTGCTCGATCTTGCGGGCCATGACGTCGGCGCCGAAGCGGGCCCTGAGTTCTTCGCCCGAGGGCATCAGCGCCGCATACGCTTCGGGTTCCGTCAGTGCCTTCACCATGTTGCCGGCGATCGCGGCGGGGTCGGGTGTGACCAGCGCCGGCGAGTCCGGGCCGAATATCTCCGGAATGCCGCCGACCGCCGTCGCCACCATGGGCTTGCCGGCGGCGAGCGCCTCAAGGACGATATATGGCATGGCCTCGGCGCGCGACGGCACGACGATGGTGCGGGCCAGCGCAAACGCTTCGCGCGCCGGCATGGGGGGATGGAACCGCACGCGCTCGGCCAGACCCAGCCGCGCCACCTGTTCGTGATATTTCGGCAGGTCGTCTCCGTCGCCGACCATCTCGGCCGTCACGATGCGTCCCGTGCGCATCTCGACCTGCGCCAGCGCGTCGATGAAAAGATCGGGGCCTTTCAGATCGCGCATCATGCCGATGTAGAGGAAATCGGACGCACCCGGCGCGGCGGGAACCGCAACGAACTCCGTCGGGCGCAGCCCGTTGTAGACGAGGCTGTTGGGGATGGGGGGCTCGCCGACCTTCTTGCGGTAGGCGCGCCGCTCGTATTCCGAGACGAACAGCAGATGGTCGGTGAAGCGGCCCATCAGCCGCTCCAGCAGGAAGAAGACCTTTCCCGTCGCCGTGTGCTCGTCATAGTGCAGGCTGCCGCCATGCGGTGAGTAGAGGCGGGCTACGCGAGACCTGAAAACCCGCAACAGTGAGCCGAACAGACGGGCGTAGACGCCACCCTTGGCGCCATGGCCGTGCAACACGTTCGGCTGCAATTCCTTGATGATCTTGAATGTCCGCCATGCCGCCGCGACGTCGCCGGGGCCGATATGGCGTTGCATCGGTGTGCGATGGATGCCCAGCGCCAGCTGGTCGGCCATGCCCGCGAACAATTTCTCCTCGAACTCGCCGCCGGTGCTGGAATCGCAGACGATTCCCACCTTGTGGCCGGCCGCCACCTGCGCCTCGGTCAGATCCCGGACATGGCGGAAAATACCGCCGACCGGGGACCGGAAACAGTGGACGATCCGAAGGGGTGGGGTCACGGGCGCCGCGTCGCTCGATCAGAACAGGCGTTCGCGGACGTAGACCGTATCGCCGGGCATAAGCGGGTCCGAGGTGACGACGCGTCCAGTCATGACTTTTCCATTGATGTCTCGGGTTATATCGACGGTGCCCTGGTTGGCGCGCGGGGTGAAGCCGCCGGCCATGGCCACCGCCTTCTGGACGGTGAGGCCGGGAACGTAGGAATATTGGCCGGCCGCGCCGACTTCGCCCATGACGAAGACAGGGCGGTACTGGTCGACCTCAACAGAAACGTCGGGGTCGCGCAGGAAACCCTCACGCAGTTTCGCAGCAAGCGCGCCCTCCAGTTCCTGGACCGAGCGTCCGCGCGCGGGGACCGAACCGACGAGGGGGAAGGCGATGTAGCCGGCCGAATCGACGCTGTATGTGTTGGTCAGGCTGTCCTGCTCGAAGACGGTGACGCGGACCCGGTCGCCCGCGCCCAGCCGGTAGGGCTGATTGAGGACCGCATGGAAGGCCGACGGGGTCGGGCGGTAGCCCGAGCAGCCGCCGATGGCCAATGCCAGCGCCAACACGGATAGGATGGAGGTCTTCATGGCCACACGGACTGCCCTCGATGCGCGCCTTAACCTTCAGGCGCATTCGGATGCTGCCGTTATCGAATGGTTAGGGTTAACACCGCGTAAAGCCGGCGGCGACGAAGCCGCGCACCCGCCATTTTTGCTGGGGAACGGCTCCACGGAGGATAGGGGCTGGGGACTTTGCCGGCTGCCGGAAGGGTCATATCTTAACCGCTGAGTTACCATAGTTCTTTACGGTCGCGATGACGCAGAGTCGGAGTTGGGCGCATGTCAGCCGTGAATTCGAGCGCCAGGGATGTCGATGTCGACCTCGGAAAGCTCTTCGCCAGCCTGGTGAGGGCTTGGAAGAGCGTTCTGCTGGTCGCGATCGTGGTTTCCGGCCTTGCTTTCGTCCTAGCGTCGCTGGCTACGCCTGCCTACAGGGCGGAGGAGCGCCTGTCGATCGAGCCGCGCGAATCGGTCTTCACCCGTCCCGAGCAGCGGGGGACCGCGGAAACCGATCCCCGTTTCGATACCGAGGCCGTCAACAGCCAGGTCGAGATGATCACCTCGACCGACCTCCTCAGGCAGGTCGCCAAGGATCTGGACTTCGCAAGCCGGCCGGAATTCGACAAGGCGGCCGGGCAGTCATTGCTGGGCCGCCTGCTCGTCCTGGCCGGGTTGAAGAGCGATCCGGGCGAGATTCCCGCCGAGGACCGTGTGCTGGAAACTTTTCGCGAAAGGCTCAACGTCTACCGGGTCGAGAATACGCGCGTCATCGCAATCGCGTTTTCCTCAGAGGATCCAGAGTTTGCGGCGGCCGTTCCGACGGCCATCGCCAAGGCCTATCTGCAGTTCAGCCGCGACGCCAAGATTCAGTCCAACACCGCCGCGACCGAATGGCTGGAGCCAGAGATCCAGGCCCTGACCGCCAAGGTCAAAGAGGCCGAGGGGCGGGTCGCGGCCTATCGCTCGCAGTCCGACCTGCTGATCGGCCAGAACAATTCGGCGCTGGCGACGCAGCAGCTTTCCGAGATGTCGACCGAGCTTTCCCGAACCCGCGCCAACCGCGCGGCGGCAGAAGCCAACGCCGAGAGCGTGCGCATGGCGCTGCGCAACGGCGGATCGCTCGATACCTTTCCGGACATCGTTTCGTCGGGTCTGATCCAGAGGCTGCGCGAACGCCAGGTTCAGCTTCGCGCCGACATCGCCGACCTGTCCACGACACTGCTCGACAACCACCCGCGCATCCGCTCGATGAGATCACAACTCGCCGATCTCGACAGCCAGGTCGGGATAGAAGCGCAGAAGATCCTGCAGAGCCTCGCCAACACGGCCGAAGCGGCCAAGCTGCGCGAGGAGCAACTGGTTGCCGACTTGAACCGACTGAAGGCCGAATCGTCGCGTGTCGGCGAAAAGGAAGTCGAACTGCGCGCGCTGGAGCGCGAGGCTGCCGCGCAGCGCGAACTGCTCGAATCCTACCTTACCCGCTATCGCGAGGCCGCGTCGCGGCGCGACGGCAACTATCTGCCGGCAGATGCGCGCGTCATCTCGCCCGCCGTCGTGCCCGTCGACCCTTATTTCCCGAAAATCGTCCCGATCGTCGGCGCCGCCTTCGCGGGCTCCTTGCTGCTGATGGCGATAGGCATCCTGCTGCGCGAACTGTTCTCCGGGCGCGCCATGCGGCCGGCCGAAGGCGCCTATTTGGAGCCGGTCGAACAGATTCGCATGCCGGAGCCGGCGCCAATCGAAACGCCGGCCGGTGTCTCCGAACCTAAGGAAATGGACCCGGACGGCCCGCGCCACGGCGAATTGTCGGCGCGTGAGGCTGCCGAGATGCTGATCGCCGGCGGCGCCTCCCGCGCCCTGTTCGTCTCGCCGGAAGGCGATGAGGGGGCGGCAAGCGCCGTCATGGTTGCCCGCGATGTCGCCGATGCCGGCCTGCGCGTGCTGCTGGTCGACCTGACGGCGATGGGGGCGGCGTCACGACCGATGCTGGGCGACGACGAGGTTCCCGGCATCACCGACCTTCTGACTGGGGAGGCGAAATTCGTCGATGCCATTCATTCCGATCACTATTCCGACTGCCACGTGATCCCGGTCGGCACCGCCGACCAGCACAAGGCGATGCGGTCGGTCGACCGGCTGCCGGCGATCATGGACACCTTGTCCGCAGCCTATGACGTCGTCATCGTCGAATGCGGCCCGGCCGGGGCCGAGAGCATCCGCCGGCTCGTCTCCGAGGGAACCGAGGTCTTGGTGAGTGTCATCGGGCCGGCCGAAGGCGTATTGGCGGCGCGCGACGATCTCGCCGCCAAGGGCTACGAAGGCTTGACCCTGGTGACGCCGGCCGACTACGCCGGCGCGCCGCAGCCGGACCGCACGGCGGCATAAATTCAATCGTCCGAAGGGTTTAGCTCTGCGGGCTTCTTGCCGATCGTGCGGCGGCGCAGTGCCTTCGTCACCCGCCAGACGGTTGGGTTGTGCTTGACGAAGGCCTTGAGTTCGGCAAGCAGCCGCATCGAGCCGGCGACCAGCCGGCCCTTGACCGTCAGCGGCGCCAGCACGTCGAGATGCCGGGTTTCGATATCGCACCACAGGCGCTTGTAGAGTTCGTCGCCGACGCTGAAGTCGTAGATCGCGAGGCCCTGCTGGCAGGCCTCCTGGATGTTCTCGAAGAACAGGAATTCGCCGGGGCTGGCATTGACCATTTCGTCTTCTGCGATCGCGCCGAATTCGCAGATAAGCCGCTGGCCGGACAGGCTGGAGCCGGTGACGGCGCGCAGCTTTCCACCGACCTCCAGGGCATGGAGCGAGAACGGTTTCGGGTCGAGCGGCAGCGCGTCACGGAACAGTTTTCGGAAGAATTCCTGCACATCCGCTTCTGCGAAGACATTGATAATGCCGGCTTTTCGGAAGCGCGCCATCTTCATGGCGAAGAACGCGTCGAGCAGCCGGTCGACCTCTTCGGACGATCGCGCGTCGATCCGGCGGAAGCCGCCGGCGGCTTCGTACTTGCGCGACTGGGTCCGGTGTTTCTTGCGTTTTCGTTTGCCGCTCGGTCCCGAAACAAGCTGCGTGAAACCGCCATGAAGGCTGAGCGCGAGCGCCAGGTTCGGGCTGTTGATATGGGGCAAGGCCAGCAGCGGATTGGCGATGCCTTCGAAATCCGGCAGCAGCCGTTCAAGCACCAGCACGTCGATGTTCGGACGCGCTCTGCCAATTTCCGCCACCAAGGAATTGATATCGCTGGACCTTTCACCTGTCAGCCAGGTGGGGTCGGCCAGTGCGAAATTGCCGTTGGCATGGGTACCGCTGACGAAGCGGGCCACGCGGCAAGGGCCTTTTTTCACCACTTCGAGGGCGAGCGAAAACACTGGCTCGCCGTTTTCGACGATGGTTGCGAAGACGCAGTCGGGATTGGCGGTGGCGACCCAGGCGCGGACCCAAGCGGCTGTCTGCGCGGGGGCGCAGATACCTTTGGAATCAAGCGCTTCGTATCGCGCGAGCGCTTCGGCTGATGCGCCGGAAACCATGAACCTGGCCGCCGGAACGAGGCCGTGCGGCGCGGAAAGGGAGGCGCCTGACGGAACCTGTGCCGCCATCACGGCCTCGGCCATCCTTCGATCCTTCGCGCGCAAGCAAAACAAGGCCGCGGCGTTCGCGACGCAGCCAGACTAGCCGCAAAAGGTGAAGGAATACTCGACGTTAGCGAGGCGATCTTCCGCCGATCGGTTCCGCGAAGACAGGTCGAAAAGCATCGGCGGCTTCCTGCGTGAAGTCCACAATTCCGTTTGCGAACAAAGGTTTATCCGGCCGCCAGGTTCAGAAGCGCTTGATGGGCTTCACGGCGGCGGCTTGCAAGCCGGGTGGAGACAGGTTTTGGGGGATTTCGCGTTGCCGGCAATGCCGCCGAACTGCGTTTTGACGTGACATGCTTTTGCCGCGCCCGGAGATTGGATTTGCCCCCTGCAAGCGTGATGAAAAAGACCTTCCGGCCAAGTGCAAAACGCTCGCCGCTCTGCCCGCAGGTCACGCTCTCGGCGGCAACATCATCCATTTGATGATGCCCATGGCGGGCAGGATCCACAGCAGACCGCCGAACAGGAAGAAGGCGAGATGCACCAGTGGTCCGGATTCCGAAAGCTGCGCCACGGCGATCATCGTGGCGACCAGCGCGTAGACGATGACGAGGGTGACGAGGAGAATCGTCCCGATGAGTTTTTTCAGGCGGATCGGCATGTTGTTTCCTTATCCGCTCCGATAATCCTCCGGGAGCGTCGACGCAACCGCTTGCGGCATCCGGCCGACGGACGCGACCGCGTGTCGCGTGAAGCCGGCTTGCATCAACCGGGCTGCTGGTCCACTCCTCGCGCCAAAATCGATGCCGGACCTTCCGCCGATGACCGCTGCCACAGACATGACTTCCCCGCTTGCCGGCCGCGACCGGCTGCTGCGCAACCGTGCGCTGGTGCGCGGCTGGCTCTATGTGGCGCTGGTGGTGATCTTCGCGGTCGTCGTCGTCGGGGGCGCGACAAGGCTCACCGAGTCCGGGCTGTCGATCACCGAATGGAAGCCGATCCACGGCATCATCCCGCCGCTCAGCGACGCCGAGTGGCAGGAGGAGTTTCTAAAATATCAGCAGATCCCGCAGTTCAAGGAACTGAACGCTGACATGGATCTGGCCGGGTTCAAGCGCATCTTCTGGTGGGAATGGGCGCACCGGCTGCTGGCACGCTGGGCCGGCGTGATCTTTTTCGCGCTGCCCTTCGCCTTCTTCTGGGCGACGCGCCGGCTGGAACGCGGGCTGGCGCCGAAGCTGGCGGGCATTTTTCTCCTCGGCGGTCTGCAAGGCGTCATCGGCTGGCTGATGGTTGCTTCCGGGCTCTCCGGTCGCACCAGCGTCAACCCGGCCTGGCTCGCCGTGCACCTGACCGTCGCCTCGATCATCTTCGCCGCGACCATGCTCGTCGCCCGCGGGCTGGCGCCGCATTCGGCAGCGCCAGCCGATCGCTCGACCCAGCGTTTTGCCGGCATCTTGATCCTACTGATCTTGTTCCAGATCTTTCTCGGCGGGCTGGTCGCCGGGCTGGATGCGGGGTTGAGCTACAACACCTGGCCGCTTATGGATGGCAGCATCATCCCGGGCGACCTGTTCATCATCGAGCCGGTCTGGCGCAATCTGGTCGAGAATCCGAAGACGGTACAGTTCGTGCATCGGCTCGGCGCCTATATCGTGCTGGCCGCCGCCCTTTGGCACATGATCGCCACCCGCCGCGCCCAGCCCAGGACGACGCATGCCCGCCGCGCGCTCATCCTGTTCCATCTGCTGTTGCTGCAGGCGGCGGTGGGCGTCGCCACCTTGCTGACGCAGGTGAATCTACACGCCGCGCTGACGCACCAGGGCCTGGCGCTGGTGGTGCTTGGTTTTGCCGTGGCGCATTGGCGCGGGACGAAGGGGGCGTATCCGCTGCCAGAGGAAGTTGCCAGAACTTGAGCTTCTGGAACTGCGTGTGAACACTGGTGTCGGCCCATTCGCCACGCTCTTGGCCACCCACGTCCTGCCAAGCTGGAACACCCCTCATCCGACCTCGCTTCGCGAGGCCACCTTCTCCCACAAGGGGAGAAGGTCGGAGCTTGGCATTTCCGCTTCTGCAAATCGTCAACGTTGGCGATCTGCGGAGCCGTCTGCGCGAAACTCCACCTTCTCCCCTTGTGGGAGAAGGTGGCCTCGCGAAGCGAGGTCGGATGAGGGGTGTTCCAGCTTGGCGAGACCGATGAAGTTCACAACCCCGCCGCGACCTGCCTGATCGCCCGCGCCACAGAAAGCTCCCGCTCCTCGTCGACCGCATTGTCGTCGCCGGCATGCCAGGCCGCCGACAGGCAGCCATAAGCGAAGGCGTGGTCGAGGATTCGCCGTTCGTCCTGCCGGAGCGTTCTCGCAAAGATGCCGGCCATGAAGGCGATACGGTTCTCGTCGAGGCAGAGGTCGTCGCGGTCGAGCGGGTTGTAGAAAAGATTGGCGGCGTCGAAGCCGGGGTCGCCGAGCACCCCCTTGGGATCGATCGCCAGCCAGCCGCGCGACGACAGCAGGACGTTGTCGTGGTGCAGGTCGCCATGCAGCGGGCGCACGTCCTTCGGGTCGGCGAGCAGGTTTTCAGCGATTTCGGCGGCTTCGACATAGAGACTATCGGCGTCGGCGGAGCGGACCGCCTTCGCCTTGTCGAACAGCGCGGCGAAACGGTCGCGCAGGGGCTGGAGCTCGGGCGGGACAGGACGATTCAACGGCGCGTGAAGTCTTGCCATCAATTCGGCGGCGACTTCGGTGGCTGCATTGTCCCCGGATTCGCCGATCTCAGCGGAAAGATGCCGTTCGCCGGCATATTCGATCAGCATCTGCGGGCCTTCGAAGCCGAACAGCCTCACCGCGCCGTGCCCATCGCACCATTTCAGCAGATGCGCGCCGCGCAATTCGTCCTCGACATCGTCGAAGGGTTTGAGCGCCTTGACGATCGCGGTCGTGCCGTCCTCGCGAATCACTTTCCAGATGCGGCTGGAAAAGGTTTCGGCGATGAGGATCGGATCGAACACAGCCCAGTGGGCGGGAAAATCCAGCTTCACGCCCCGATCATCAGATCCAGATTCTGCACCGCCGCCCCCGACGCGCCCTTGCCGAGATTATCGTAGACGGCGAGCAGCACCGCCTGTGCCTTCGCGTCATTGGCGAAGACGTAGAGCTTCATCGTGTTGGTGTCGTTGTAGCGCTCCGGGTTTATCTCCGGCAGGCGCTCGATGGCGGCGAAGGGCGCGACTTCGACGTCGCCGCCGGATAGGCTCGCATAGTGGTCGGCAATGGCCGCATGCAGTTCCGCGCCCTTCGGCACACGATCGAGTGTGCCGAGTTGCAGCGGGACGATTGTAATCATGCCTTGCGCGAAATTGCCGACCACCGGCTGCATCAGCGGATCGCGCGAAAGCCCTGCATATTTGCGGAGTTCCGGCACGTGCTTGTGCTGGAAGGTGAGGCCATAGGGGAAGAACTCCGAGGCGTCCTCGCCCTGCTTCTCATAATCCTCGATCATCGTGCGGCCGCCGCCGGAATAACCGGAAATGCCGTTCATCGAGACCGGAAAATCGGCGGGCAGCAGCCCGGCCCTGACCAGCGGGCGCAGCGTGGCGATCGGTCCCTGCGGCCAACAACCGGGGTTGGCGATGCGCTTGCCGGTGGCGATGGCTTTTGCCTGGTCCTTGTCCATCTCGGCGAAACCGTAGGTCCAGCCGTCGGCGACGCGGTGCGCGGTGGAGGCATCGATGACGCGGGTGGTGTCGTTCTCAATCAGCGACACGCTCTCCTTCGCCGCGTCGTCGGGCAGGCAGAGGATGGCGACGTCGGCGGCATTTAAAAACTCGGCGCGTGCGGAAATATCCTTGCGGCGCTCGACGGGGACCGAGATGACTTCGAGATCGCCGCGGCCGGCAAGCCGCGCACGGATCTGCAGGCCAGTGGTGCCATGTTCACCGTCGATGAAGATTTTCGGTTTCATTTCAAGCGGTTCCGCTTAATTCCTGAAGTTCTGCCCGATGTCGGATACCAGGCCGGAATAGGTTGGGATGCGATATGCGCTAGATTCCGTGACCCTGGTGCACGCCGTTGTTGTTGTTCATGTCGGCCAGCCTTGCCTTACGCTCGGCGAGCAGGCCGAGATAAAGCTGCGCGACGGTCGATCCGGCGATGGCCGTTATATCGGCATGGTCGTAGGCTGGCGCAACCTCGACCACGTCGGCGCCGGCGATGTCGAGCTGGCCCAGCTGGCGCAGCACCGAGAACATCTTTGCGGAGGAGGGGCCGCCGGCCACCGGCGTGCCGGTTCCCGGGGCGAAGGCCGGGTCGAGGCAGTCGATGTCGAAGGTGAGGTAGGTCTTGTGGCCGCCGGTGCGCTCGACGATCGCATAGGCGATGTCGGAGGCGCGCATCTCTTCGACCTCGTGGCCGTAGAGGATCTTCACGCCGAAGTCGTCCGGCGCATGGGTGCGGATGCCGATCTGGATCGAGCGGTCGGGGTCGATGATGCCGGCGCGCACGGCGCGCGCCACGAAGGAGCCGTGGTCGATGCGCTTGTCCTCGTCGAACCACGTGTCCTGGTGGGCGTCGAACTGCACCAGCGCCAGCGGCCCGTGGATTGCGGCATGCGCCTTGAGCAGCGGCCAGGTGACGTAATGGTCGCCGCCCAGTGACAGCAGGAACGCGCCGGACTTCAGGATTTTCGCGGCTTCGCGCTCGATGGTCGCCGGGGTTTTCTGGTGGTTGCCATAGTCCAGCCGGCAGTCGCCGTAGTCGATCACCGCCAGGTGCTCGAACAGGTCGCGGTGGAACGGATATTGCGGGTCGTTGTCCATGATCGCCGAGGCGCGGCGGATCGCCTGCGGCCCGAAGCGGGCGCCCGGCCGGTTGCTGACGGCGGCGTCGAACGGGATGCCCCAGACGACGGCGTCGGAGTTGGCGAGGTTCTTGGTATAGCGCCGTCGCATGAAAGAGAGCGCGCCGGCATAGGTCGGGTCGGTGGCCCGGCCGGTGTTGGAGCGGGCGGTGAAGGCGTGATCGATCCCGGATCCCGTCATGCTTTCCAATCTCCGTCGTGTTTCGCGCGGCAAGGTATTGGCGGAATAGGACGGCGGTGCAACCGAAAAATTCCCGCGCCGCGTCGGCGATATTGCGCCGGCTGCATTCACCGGCCTGTCACGGCGGGCCGCTATCTGGCCGAAACCCGAATGAACCGGGAGCGAGTCGGATGCGCCGCCCTTTCATCGCCCTGCTGGGCCTCGGCCTGCTGGTCACCTTGCCGATGCCGGCCTTCGCCCAGGACGGGCGGGTGCAGCAAATCATCGAGCGCTACGAAAATGCCAACCGCTGGCGCGATCATGTGATGATCGTCGCGCATCGCGGCGGCTGGAAGGAGAACGGCGTCATCCGCTGGGCCGAGAATTCGCGCGCCGGGGTGCGCCATTCGATCGGGCTCGGCGTCGAGGTCGTCGAACTCGACGTGCGCGCCGCCAGGGACGGTGAGTATGTGGTGATGCACGACAGCTGGCTCGACCGCACCACCGACTGCAAGGGCGAGGTGGCCGAGCGCACGTTGGACGAACTCCGGACCTGCCACCTCGTCGTGGAAGGCAGCGGTGAGGTGACCGACGAGACGGTGCCGACGCTGGCCGAGATGCTGGAGGTCGCCAAAGGGCAGGTGCTGGTCAACATCGACAACAAGCTCGGCCCCGACCACGTTGCCGGCATGGTGGCGGTGGCGCGCCGGCTGGGCATGGAAGGCGAGATCATCCTCAAGGAGAACATTTTTTCCGCCGAGCGGCTGGCTGCGGTGAAGCAGGCCGTGGCGGATGCGGGGCCAAAATTCCGGTTCATGCCGATCATCGCCGACGACGCGGTCGAGGATCCGCGCTTCGTCGAGACGGTGACGCGGGCGTTTTCGGCTGACATGGTCGAGATGGTCGCCTGGCGCGGCGAGCGAAAACTGCTGCCGGACGATGGCGGTGCGCTGTTTGCGGCGCGGATGCGCGCCGTGGCCGTCCGCGGCGACTGGCATCTGTGGGTCAACACCTATCCGATCGTCGACCGGCCGAGCGGTTTTACGGGGCGAGGGCGCGGCGACGAGCTTGCCGTGCAGGCCGGGTTTCCGGAGGAGGTCTATGGATTCTGGGCGGAGCGTGGCGCGACCGTCATCCAGACCGACGAGCCGAGGGCGGCCATCGAATGGCTGGAGCGGAACGGGTTGCGCCGGCCGTACGGGCTGACGAACTGAGGCAGGTTTTTACTCCGACAGGGCCGTGCCGTCACGTTTCGCGGCACGCCGCCTGACCTTCGCGCCCACCTTTCAGGTGGATGCAGGCTGCCTGGCCAGCTGGCTGCCGAGATTGGCAAAGAACTGGGTGGCGAGCTTGCGGGCGGTGGAATCGATCAGCCGGCTGCCGAGCTGGGCGATCTTGCCACCGACATCGGCCTTGACCTGATAGGAGAGCAAGGTGACGCCCGGCCCGTCCTCGGCGAGCGACACATCGGCGCCGCCCTTGGCGAAGCCGGCGATGCCGCCCTTGCCCTCGCCGGAAATCGTGTAGGAGCGGGGCGGATTGAGGTTGCTGAGTTCGACGGCGCCTTCGAACCGTGCCTTGATCGGGCCGATCCTCAGAACGACGGTGGCGGCCATGTCGGTGTCGGACGTCTTTTCCAGCGTTTCGCAGCCTGGAATGCAGGCGCGCAACGAATCAGGGTCGTTCAGCGCCCGCCACACGGTTTCGATCGGCGCCTCGATGCGCTCCTGTCCGGTCATGTCCATCGATCACTCTTTCCCTGCTGCTGTCTGGTTTTCGGAAGGAAGCCTTTGGCCGGCGCGGCGGCGCTGCGTGATCTCCGCCAGGATCGACAAGGCGATTTCCTCCGGCGTGATGGCGCCGATGTCGAGGCCGGCCGGCGCCTTGACGGTGTCGATCAATGTTTCCGCAAAGCCTTCCGCCATCATCTTCTGGCGCAGCGATGCCATCTTGCGGCGGCTGCCGACGAAGCCGTGATAGCCGGCGTCGATGCCGAGGGCCGCCTTCAGCGCCGCCTCGTCGCCCTTGCCCTGCGTGGAGACGACGACGAAACGCCGTGCGTCGCGTGGCGGCTCGACTGCAAAACCGTCGACCAGCAGGTCGACGTCGGGTGCCGCCGTCAGATCCGCTAGGGGCGATGCCAGCACGATTTGGTAGCCGAGCGGCCTTGCCTGCTCGACCAGCGCCAGCGCCACCGGGCTGGAGCCGAGCACGATGAGCGCCGGGCGCGGCAGCACCGGCTCGACGAAAATGTCCATCGTGCCTTTCGACGGACACATGTTCCTGGCGAATTTTATGCCGTCGCGGTCGTCGCCGGCGTGCACCCCGAGTTCCTCGAGCAGATCGTCGGGCTGGATCGAGATCAACCGCGCCCTGCCGTCGGCAAGCGCCTCGCGCGCTGCCTTGAGGGTGGCGCCGCGCGCGCAGCCGCCGCCGATCCAGCCGGCCTCGACGCGGCCGTCCGGCCGGATGATCGCCTTGGCGCCGGCCTTGGCCGCGGTCACCGATACCGTGCGCACCACGGTCGCCAGAACAAAGGGTTCCTCCGCCGCCTTGAGACGCGACATCAGATCGAGCACATCGACATGGGCGTTCATGGTCGCCTCCGTCACAGTTTCGCCAGATAGGGTTCGAGCGCGGCTAGGCTGTTCAGCGTATGGGCCGGCGCAAGGAGGTCGACATGCGGCAGCGCCGCCCGCATGCCGGCGGCTTCCGGCGCATAGCCGTCCCAGCCCATCATCGGGTTCAGCCAGACGATGCGGCGGCAGCGGCGGCGGAGCTGCCGCATCTCGCGGCCGAGCAATGCCGCGTCGCCGGTCTCGTAGCCGTCGGAAAAAATCATGACGCATGTGCGCGAATGGATGACGCGCGCCGCATGCCAGCGGTTGAAGGTGGCGAGGCTCTCGCCGATCCTCGTGCCGCCGCCGGCGCCCTGGGCAAGGATGGCGAGGCGGTCGAGGGCTCGTGCGGCGTCCTTCTCCTTCATGGCGTCGGAGACATGGGCGAGGCGGGTGTGGAAGAGGAAGGCTTCAGCCTCGCGGAACTCGTCCAGGACTCCATGGATGAAGCGCAGGAACGTGCCGGTATACATGCTCATCGAGCCCGAGGCGTCGAGCAGGACGACCAGGCGCAAGGGCCTGTGCTTGCGCAGCCGTTTCACGAGGGTGATCGGCACGCCGCCGTGAGTGATGTTCCGATGAATGGTGCGCCTGAGGTCGAGCCGGTAGCCGCGGCGGCGTGCCAGGTCGCGCCGCGTCAGCCGCGTGCGCATGGCGCGGGCGAGGCGGGCCGCGACGGCATGGGCCTCGGCGATTTCGGCCGGGTCGGACAGCTTGCGGAAATCCGTTTCGGCCAGGTTTTCCGCGCGCGAGGCGCCTTCGGCGCGGCCCTCGCCGGAACGGTGTTCGTTTTCCGAACCATCGCCGGAAGGTGCCTGGTCCTGCGCTTCACCGCCGCCACGCGCGCCGGGATCCCGCAGGTTCTTGATTGCGGGGTTGTTGCTGTTTGCCGGCGTTCCCGAGCCGGCGACCCGCGAGCGGGCGCGCTTCTTCATCCAGAAGGCGTCGAAGATGCCGTCGAACTTTTCCCAGTCCGCCTTGCGCGCCGAGAACAGGTGCTTGAAGGCCGACCGCAGCAGTCCCGGACTGTCGCCATAGCCGGCGGCGAGCAGGGCCGCGGCGTCCTGCCCCTCGCGCATGCCGACCGCGAACGCGGCGTCGCGCAGGGTTCGCAGGAAGGCGGCGAGTTTTTCCGAAAGCAGGCGCGACACGTCGTCCAGTTCGTCGGCGGTGGGGGGAAGGCCGCAGCAGCTCATGCCACTCTCCCCAGCAGCCGTTGCGTCACCTCGCGGGTCATGCGCGCGCCATCCTCCCGCGTCTTCAACAGGCACATGAGCGTCTCATGCATAAGCTCCGGCCGGTCGTGCAGGTCCGTGACGTCGAGACCGACGAGGGCCGCCGCCCAGTCGAGCGTCTCGGCGACGCCGGGCACCTTGCGCAGATCCTCCTTGCGGATTGCCTCGACCATGCGCGCGATCTGCAGGGACAGCGCCGCGCCGGCCTGCGGAATGCGCGCCATGACGATACGCGCCTCGCGATCGACACTGGGGTAGTCGACATAATGATAGAGGCAGCGGCGGCGCAACGCGTCGGAAAGCTCGCGGGTGCCGTTGGATGTCAGCACCACATGCGGGACGGCGATGGCCGCCACGGTGCCGAATTCGGGGATCGTCACCTGCCAGTCGGACAGGAGCTCGAGCAGAAAGGCCTCGAACTCCTCGTCGGCGCGGTCGATCTCGTCGATCAGCAGCACGGGCGGCTTTTCACGGCGGATCGCGGCGAGCAGCGGCCGTTCCAGCAGGTATTTTTCGGAGAAGACCTGGTCCTCGACATGATCGGGATCGCCGCCGCGATGCGCCTCTATGGCCAACAACTGGCGCTGGTAATTCCATTCATAGAGGGCGGAGGACTGGTCCAGGCCCTCGTAACATTGCAGGCGGATCAGTTCGGTGGCGTGTATGTGGGCCAGCGCCTTCGCTACCTCGGTCTTGCCGACGCCCGCCTCGCCTTCGAGCAGCAACGGGCGTTTCAGCAACTGCATGATGGCGATGGCAGTCGCCAGCTCCGGATCGGCGATGTAGCCGGCCTCGGCGAGACGGGAGGCGATGTCGTCGCGGGAGAGGGGCGTGGTCATCGCAAGGCCGAGGAAACTCGCCCCTGCCGACGCTGCCCCTCACCGTTGCCCCCACCGCGTGTAACGGCCCTTGACTTCGACCGTCTGCGCCGCCCGTCCTTCGGACCCGCCTGCCGGCACCTTCTCGCCGTGACGGACGGGGAGAAGGGACAAGCAGCGACCTTGCGGCCAGCCGACTTCTCCCCGTTGTCTACGGGAAGAAGGTGCCGGCAGGCGGAAGAGAGGGAAAGCCTGCGCATCGGAAAATCTACGCCACCGCCCCGAGCGCCTTCGCCGCCTTCCAGTTGCGCCAGAAATCGTGCGGCATCTGGATGTGGGTGGAGCCGAGGAAGGAGAAGGCGTCGTTGACGGCGTTGGAGAAGGCCGGCACGCCGCCGACATTCGGGCTTTCGCCGACGCCCTTGGCGCCGATCGGGTGATGCGGCGACGGCGTGACGGTGTAATCGGTCTCCCAATGCGGCGTCTCGACGGCGGTCGGGATGAAGAAATCCATGAAGGACCCGGTCATCACATTGCCGGTCTCGTCGTAACGGATCTCCTGGCCCATCGCGATGGCGAAAGCCTCCGTCAGCCCGCCATGCACCTGGCCTTCGATGATCATCGGGTTGATGCGCGTGCCGCAATCGTCGAGCGCATAGAAACGACGTACCTTGTAGACGCCGGTATCGACGTCGATATCCATGACGCAGAGATAGGCGCCGAACGGATAGGTCATGTTCGGCGGATCATAGTAGCTCACCGCCTCCAGTCCCGGTTCCATGCCGGGGGGAGGGGAGTTGTAGGCGATCCAGCAGATGTCCTTCATGCCGAGGAATTTTTCCGGCAGGCCCTTCACCTTGAAACCGTCTATGTCCCATTCGAGGTCATCCTCGTGGACTTCGAGCCTGTAGGCGGCGATCATCTGCGCCTTGGCTTTTATCTTCCGCGCCGCCATGGCGATGGCCGCTCCGGCGACGGGCGTCGAGCGCGAGCCGTAGGTGCCGAGCCCGTAGGGCGCCGTGTCGGTGTTGCCTTCCTCGACCATGATGTCATCGGCCGGGATGCCGATCTCGGTGGCTATGATTTGCGCCCAGGTGGTCTCATGGCCTTGGCCCTGGCTCTTGGTGCCGACGCGGGCGATGCCGGCGCCGGTCGGATGCAGGCGGATCTCGCAGCTGTCGAACATGGCGATGCCGAGGATATCGCAGTTCTTCGACGGGCCTGCGCCGACGATCTCGGTGAAGAAGGAGACCCCCAGGCCCATGATCTCGCGTGTCTCGCCACGCCTGAAGGCCTCGCGTTTCGCCGCCTGTTCCCTGCGCAGCGCGGCATAGTCCGTCTTCTGCATCATCTGTTTCATGGCGGTGTGGTAGTCGCCGGAATCGTATTCCCAGCCGAGCGCCGAATGGTATGGGAACTGCTCGGGCTTGATGAAATTCCTAAGCCGCAGTTCGGCCGGGTCCATGCCGAGCTTCTGCGCCAGGATGTCCATGGCGCGCTCGATGCAGTAGGCGGCTTCCGTTACCCGGAACGAACAGCGGTAGGCGACGCCGCCCGGCGCCTTGTTGGTGTAGATACCGTCGACGGCGAGGTGCGCGACCGGGAAGTCGTAGGAACCCGTCACGATGTTGAAGAAGCCGGCCGGCCATTTCGACGGGTCGGCGCAGGCGTCGAAAGCGCCATGGTCGGCTAGCACATGCACGCGCAGGCCGGTGACCTTGCCCTCCTTCGTCGCGGCAATTTCCGTCGTCATGTGGTAGTCGCGGGCGAAGGAAGTGGCGGTGAGGTTCTCGATGCGGTCCTCGACCCACTTGACCGGCTTGCCGGTGACGATGGAAGCCACCGCCGCGCAGATGTAACCGGGATAGGCGCCGACCTTGTTGCCGAAGCCGCCGCCGATGTCCGGCGCGATGACGTGGATCTTGTGCTCGGGGATCTTCGCGATAAGCGCCACCACGGTGCGGATGACGTGCGGGGCCTGGAAGGTGCCGTAGATGGTGAGTTCGCCCTTCACCTTGTCGAAGGAGCAGAGGCACTGGCAGGTTTCAAGTGGCGACGGGTGGGTGCGGTGATAGGAGATCATCTCCTTGATCGTCACCTCCGCCTTGCGGAAGGCGGCATCCGTCAGGTCCTTGTCGCCGACCGTCCATTCGAAAATGTGGTTGTGGTGCCGCCTCGGCCCGTGCGCGCCGACCGTCTTGCCCGCCAGATCCTCCCGCAGCACCGGCGCATCCGGATCGAGCGCGTGGAACGGGTCGATCAGCGGCGGCAGCGGCTCGTATTCGACCTCGACGGCGTTGATGCCGTCGTCCGCGGCATAGCGGTCGGTGGCGACGACGAAAGCGACTTCCTGGTTCTGGAACAACACTTTTCCGTCGGCCAGCACCATCTGCACGTCGCCGGCAAGCGTTGGCATCCAGGCGAGGTTGACGGTCTTCAGGGTCTCGGCGGTGATGACGGCCAGCACACCCGGCACTTTCAGCGCCTTCTCGGTATTGATCGAGACGACACGCGCATGGGCATGCGGCGAGCGCACGAAATCGCCGTGCAGCATGCCGGGCAGCTTCACGTCGTCGACATAGGTGCCGCGCCCCTGGGTAAAGCGGATGTCCTCGACGCGCTTGCGCTTGCAGCCCATGCCTTCGAGTTTTGCCTCGCGCTGTTCGCGCGTAACGGTCATGTCGTTCATTCCGCGGCCTCCTTGAATTCCGTGCCGTTGATCGTGGCGGCTGCGTACTGGATCGCCCTGACGATGTTCTGGTAGCCGGTGCAGCGGCAGAGATTGCCGGCGATGCCGAAGCGGATCTCCTCCTCGGTCGGGTTCGGGTTCTCCTTGAGGAGCCGGTGGGCGCGCACGATCATGCCGGGCGTGCAGAAGCCGCATTGCAGGCCGTGCATCTGCCGAAAACCTTCCTGCAGCGCGGAAAGCGTGCCGTCGGCATTGGCGATGCCCTCGACCGTGGTGATCTCCGAGCCGTCGGCCTGTATGGCGAAGACAGTGCAACTCTTCACCGACATGCCGTCGAGATCGATGGTGCAGGCGCCGCAATGCGTCGTCTCGCAGCCGATATGGGTGCCGGTGAGTTGGAGGTTCTCGCGGATGAAATGCACCAGCAAGGTGCGTGGCTCGACGAGTCCGTCGACCTCGACGCCGTTCACCTTCATGCTGACCTGGGTCTTCTTTGCCTGGGTTGCCATATGGTCTCCTCCCCTCAGGCGGCCAGCGACGCGGCGCGTTGGAGCGCCCGCATCACCATGATCCCGCCGACATGCTTTCGATATTCGACCGGGCCCCTGCCATCGCCGGCCGGCTCCATGATCGCGCGGGCGGCGTCCGCAGCCTTTTGCAGCGTTGCCGCGTCGAGGCTGGTGCCGATCACCGTAGCGGCCGCGTCCTCGGCCAGCAGTGGCGTCTCCGACAGGTTGGTGAGCCCGATGGAGCAGGTCGCGACCCGGCCGCCGGACATGGTGAGCACGACGGCCGCGGCGGCGGTGGCATAGTCGCCGATCTTGCGCTTCAGTTTCTCGTAGGCGTAGCCGTGCCCGGCGGGAGGTACGGGGACCGACACTTCGGTGAGGATCTCGCCCGGTTCGAGCGCGGTGAAATAGGCGCCCTGGTAGAAGTCGCGTGCCGCCACCGTGCGGCTGCCGTCCGGGCCCTCCAGGCGGTAATCGGCCCCGAGCGTCAGCATCAGCGCCGGCATGTCGTTGCCGGGATCGCCATTGGCGACGTTGCCGCCGAGCGTGCCCCGGTAGCGCACCTGCGGGTCGGCGATCAGCAGCGCCGTCTCCTGGAGGATCGGCAAGGAGGATGCAATCACTTCGGAGGCGAGGAGGTCGTGCTGGGTCGCCATGGCGCCGATGACGACGCGGTCGCCTCCGGTGCCTGCGTCACGGCCGATGCTCTTCAGTCCGCCGATGCCGTGCAGGTCGACGAGATGGTCGGGCGTGGCGAGCCTGAGCTTCATCATCGGGATGAGGCTGTGGCCGCCGGCAAGCGGCCGCGCCTCGTCGCCGAGATCGGCGAGCAGCTTGATCGCATCGGCGACGGACGCCGGCCGGTGATAGGTGAAAGGTCCCGGTATCATGTTTCCTCCGCTTGTCCCTCTCGGTGCCGATATCGGCTGCGAGGCCGATGGGGGACATTTGCCGGAGAGGGTGTTCCGGGCGGATGGAGGGCGCAAGACAGGCAGCGCGGCGGCGTCACGAAGAGCCGGAAACTGCACCAGTTGCGGGGTTTCCTGCACGAATTGCGACAGGCGCAGTGACCTATCTGGCGAGCGCCTGGGATTGCGGGCCACGGCGATGGAGACCGAGGCGCGCCTTGAGTTCGGCGATCCTGGCGCGGCTCACCGGAACCAGATGCGGTGCCGGCCCGTCCAGTTCGACCACCGCGCCGTCGCCCTCCTTGCGGATCAGCGCGACGTGCGGGATCGAGACGATGTGGCTGCGATGGACCCGCACGAAGATCGCCGGATCAAGCTGTGCCTCCGCCTGCGAGATCGACCACGGGCACATGCGCTCGCGGCTGCCATCATGGATCAGTGTGTAATGCGCGTCGGCCTTCACGCTGCGTATGTCGGCGGCATCGACGAACTGTGTTCCGTCGGCCACCTCGATCGGCAGCCGGGCGGCGATCACCTGTTTCGGCTGGCCGAGGCCGCCCAGCGGCAAAGGCCACCGGTCTTCCGGGACGGCCGGTTCCGCGCGCGCAGGGGAGACGGCGCGCCCTCCATCGATGCCGTCGCCGAAAGCGCTGCCCGGAGCCAGGTCGACGCTTTGCAGCGCGGCGCGCGGGCGTGGCTCGGGGACCAGGAACAGCAGGAACCCGGCGACGATGAAGAAACAAAGGAGGGCGACGATGAGCGCAAGCCCCTGGGCGGATGCCACAAAGCCGGCGGCCATGTGCCCGTGGCCTTCGCCTGCCACGAACCGCATGCCGGCCATCGCGGTATAGTGCATGCCCGAGACGGCGATGCCGAATGCGGCGGCGCTCAGCGCCAGCCGCGTCCCGCCTTGCCGCGCCAGGAAAACGCGCAGGCCGCCATAGCCGGCGCCGACCGCGATCAGCACGGCGAGCACGATCATCGGAAAATTGTGCTCGATGTGGAAATTCCCGGAAAGGCCGTGGACGCCCACATAGTGCATGGAAACGATGCCGGCGCCGAGCAGCAGGGCTGAGGCGGCGATGCGAATGCCGGAGGGCTCGCCGATCGAGACGAAGAACAGCGACACGCCCACCACCAGGGCGCAGATCAGGAATGAGACGACCGTGGGCAGCACCAGATAGACGGCGTCGGGCGGGATCGGCGCGGCCAGCATGCCGACGAAATGCATGGTCCAGATGCCGATCGCCAGAAAACACGCGGCGCCGGCAAGCAGCATGCGCCGGCTCTCGCCGGGCGCACCACGCAGCCGGGCCGCAAGCCCGAAACCTGTATACCCTCCCAGGCTCGCGATCACCACCGAAAGCGCAACCAGGTAGGGATTGTGCCCTACGAACATGCCGGTACCTGCGCGCGAGACATCCACCTGTCCGCGCGCCTTCTCCCTGACACGAGTTTACAGCCGAGGACCCCATTTGCAATGCATAAGCCGGCGGAGCGGGGGACTTATCCGGGGATTGAGCGATCCCGTTCCGGCACTTTTCCACGCCCGCCAACCTGCCGGTCCGGTGCGCTGGGATACGCACCGCCCGACGTTCGCCGTTGCGTTCGGGGGAACCGGAGCATGCAATCGGCCGATTGCTCGCTACGATTCACGGCATATCGGCAGCCTCGCTCAGGCCACGAGGAAATCGGCGTTGGTCAGGGCGAGGCCGACAGCCACCGTGGCGAAATGGATGCCGGACGCGCCACCTTCGCCGTCCGCGTCGTAGAAGACTTTTCCCGTATCTGTCTCGTAGACGATGCGATCTGAGGAAGCCTGCGCCAGACCAGTCGTGTTCGCCCTGAACGCCGCTGCCGCAAGCGTTCCCGTGTTCAACACGGCAAACACAGACTGGGAGAGCAGGAAACGGTCGTCGACGACGTTGAAGTCGGTAATCGTGTCGACGTTCGCGGCGCCGAGCGTGGAGGTGAAGGCAAACGTGTCCTTGCCGCCCAGGCCCTGCAGCGTGTCGTTGCCTCCCTTGCCGTCGATGATATTGGCGCCTGCATTGCCCACGATCTGCTGAGCGACGTCGTTGCCGGTCAGATCGATCCCCGAGGTGCCGGTCGAACCGTTGGTGGTGAACAGTTCGATGAACACGCCGCTGCCCAGAGCGTAGTCGACGGCGGTCATCACGCGGTCGGCCGTGCCTTGCGACGCGCTTTCGACGATCACGTCCAGCGCGTTGTAGACACGATAGGTGTCGTTGCCGCCGAGACCGATAAGGGTGTCGGTGCCGCCGACGCCGCCGTCATGCAGGACGTTGTCGCCGGCATTGCCGATGATCTGCTGTGCGAAGGTGTTGCCGGTCAGGTTGATTGCCGAGGTGCCCGCGTTGGACGTCGTGCGTAGGGTTTCAATCTCCGCACCGGCAGCAAGCACGTAGCTGACGTTTGTCGTCACGAGGTCGGCCGCACCCTGGCCGGCCGCCTCCACGACGATGTCGTCGGCGCTGTCGACGACATATATGTCGTCGCCTTCGAGCCCTTGCAGCGTATCGAGCCCGCCGCCGCCCTTGAGCAGGTTTGCGCCGGCGCTGCCGACGATGAGCTGGTTGATGAGGTTGCCGGTGAGGTTGACCGAAGAGAAGTCGCCGCTGTCCGTGACCTTGAGCGTCTCGACCTCAGCCGCCGCCGCGAGGCTGTAGGTGACCGAGGCCAGCACGATGTCCGCGCCTTCGCCGCCTGCCTCGACCACCACGTCATTGGCGCTGTCGACATAGTAGGTGTCGTTGCCGCCAAGTCCCTGCAGAACGTCAAGACCGCCGCCGCCATCGATGACGTTGGCCCCCGCATTGCCGATGATGGTCTGCGCGAAGCCGTTCCCGGTCAGGCCGATCGCCGTCGTGAGCGCGCTGTTCGTGGCCTTGAGCGTTTCGACCTGCGCGGCTGCGTCGAGCGTGTAGTTTACGCTCGTCATCACCACGTCCGCCGTGCCTTGTCCGGCTTCCTCCACCACGATGTCGTCGGCGCTGTCGACGACATAGGTATCGTTGCCGCCGAGACCTTGCAGCGTATCCGTACCGCCGCCGCCATTGATCACGTTGGCGCCGGCGTTGCCTGTGATTGTCTGGGCAAAGCCGTTTCCGGTGAGATTCAGTGCCCCCGTGCCCGCACTGGAGGTCGTGGAAAGGTTTTCCACCTGCGCAGCCGCGCCAAGGACATAGCTGACATTGGTTTTAACGGCATCCGCCGTGCCTTGTCCGCTTCCCTCCACGACGATGTCGTCGGCGCTGTCGACGATATAGGTGTCGTTGCCGCCGAGGCCCTGGAGCGTGTCCAGTCCGCCACCGCCGTTGATCAGGTTGGCGCCGGCATTGCCGACGATCGTCTGGGCAAAGGAGTTTCCGGTCAGATCGATCGCCGTGGTGCCGCCATTCGATGTCGTGCGAAGGGTCTCCACCTGCGCCGACGCGCCGATCGCGTAGCTGACGCTGGTGGTGACGACGTCCGCCGTGCCTTGGCCGGTTCCTTCCACGACGATGTCGTCGGCGCTGTCGACGACATAGGTGTCGTCGCCGCCCAGCCCTTGCATTGTATCGAGGCCGCCGCCGCCCTTTATGAGATTGGCTCCGGCATTGCCGATGATGGTCTGGGCAAACTTGTTTCCCGTCAGATTGATCGCCGTGGTGCCGGCATTCGATGACGTGCGAAGCGTCTCCACCTGCGCAGCCGCGCCGAGCGCGTAGGTCACGCTTGTGGAAACAATGTCTGCCGTGCCCTGTCCGGTTCCTTCCACCACGATGTCGTCGGCGCTGTCGACGACATAGGTGTCGTTGCCTCCCAACCCCTGCATGGTGTCGAGACCGCCGCCGCCCTTGATGACATTGTTGCCGGCATTGCCGGTGATGGTCTGCGAGAACGCATTCCCGGTCAAATCCATCGCCGCGGTGCCGTCGGCAGCCGCTGCCTCAAGGAATTCGATCTCGCTTCCGGATGCGAGCGTGTAGCTGGCCTTGGCCAACACCGTGTCGGAACCGGCGCCAGTTCCCTCGGTGACCACGTCGCCGGCAACGTCGACAACGTAGATGTCGTCACCCAAGCCGCCCGCCAACTTGTCCGAGCCAGTACCCCCGTCGAGGCGATTGGCGTTGTCATCGCCCGTCAGCGTGTCGCCGGCAGAGCCTCCGATAAGGTTTTCGATTTCCCTCAGCGTATCCTCGGCAACGCCGCCGACCACGGCGAAAGCGTCCGCGGACCCTTTGAGGACAACCACGACGGCGTCCGTCTTGTCGGAATAGTCGGCGGTATCGACCCCGGTCCCGCCGTCGAGCGTATCCTTTCCCGCTCCGCCCGCCAGCAGGTCGTTGCCGCCCCGGCCGAACAGGACGTCCGCGCCGCCAAGCCCGCGCAGGGCGTTGTCGCCGTCGTCGCCGGCGAGATTGTCGGCGCCGACGCTCGATCCAGTAAGGTTTTCGACGCTCGAGAATGTATCGGACAGAGCTTCGCCGGTCGCCACCAGCGATCCGTCGAGCGAGACGTCCACGCCGGCCGACGCGGAATAGTCCGCGGTGTCACTGCCATTGCCGCCGTCCAGGTCGTCTCCCAGCGTGCCGCCGCTCAAGACGTCGTCGCCGTCGCCGCCGAATAGCTGATCGACACCGGTGCCGCCGCTGAGGATGTCGTCATTGGCGCCGCCGGACAGCGTGTCGTTGTCGGCGCCGCCATTCAGCGTGTCCTTGCCGGCCCCGCCGTAAAGCGTATCGCTGCCGGCGTCGCCGTTGAGCGTGTTGATGGCCGTGGGATCGTCGAAATCGCTGTGGAAAGGATCGTCCGCATAAAGCGTATCGGCGTCGTTGCCGCCGCTCAACGTATCGTCGCCCGAGCCACCGTAGAGCTGGTCGAAGCCGTTGCTGCCGCTCAGCGTGTCGTTGCCGCTCTCGCCATAGACAACGTCGTCGCCGCTGCTGCCGGTCATCGAGTCGTTGCCGATGCCGCCATACATTTCGTCATTGCCGCCGGCCCCCGACAAGCTGTCGTTGCCGCCGACGCCGAACATCCAGTCGTTGCCAGCCGTGCCGGGCAGGGTGGTTGAGTTATCGTTCGCCGAGGTGCCGACCAGCGCCCGGAACGTCCCGCTGGCGAAGTCGCTTGCGGTCAGATTGACCGCGCCGCTCAGTTCAAGGACGAAGTCGCTGCCGGTCAGCACGCCGTTGTCGTCGGTGTCGGCGACGAGGACCGTCTTCCTGGCGCCGCCGCCGAGATCGACCTGTCCCCACCAGACCTGGGTGAAGCCTGGTCCGACCTTGCTGTATTCGGCCAGCGCGGCGCCATCGCTGAAGGTGAAGCCGGTCGGCAACTGGCCGCGGAACACCAGCGGCCTGTTGCCCTGCCCGAAGGTGCCGTTGACGAAGCCGCTGCCGGAGATGTCGGTGTAGAGCGCGATCCTGTCGCCGTCGGCCTGGTGGAAATCGGTGATAGTGTCCGGCGCGGCCAGCGAGGAATCTCCGGCCCAGAAGCCGAACGTGTCGGCGTAGACGCCGTCGCCGCCGGTCAGCGTGTCCTTGCCCAGATGGCCGATCAGCAGGTCGGCGCCCGTGCCGCCATCCAGGACATCGTTGCCGTCGGCGAGGTATGCGGAAGAGCCGCCGGCCAGCGTGTCTTCGCCCGCACCTCCCTTGACGATGTCGTTGCCGTCACCTCCAACGAGATAGTCGTTGCCGTCGTCGCCGGACAGAGTGTCGGCGTTTCCGCCGCCGGAGAGGGTATCGTTGTCGGCGCCGCCATTCAGCGTATCCTTGCCCGCCGCGCCGACGAGTTGGTCGTCGCCGGCGTCGCCGTTCAGCGTGTTGATTGTGCTGGCTGCTTCCGCTTCCGCATCGAAAGGATCGCCGGCATAAAGGGTGTCGGCGTCGTTGCCGCCGTTCAACGTGTCGCTGCCCGAGCCGCCGTAGAGCTGGTCGGTGCCGTTGCTGCCGCTCAGCGTGTCGTTGCCGCTTTCGCCATAGACCACGTCGTCGCCGCTGCTGCCGGTCATCGAGTCGTTGCCGATGCCGCCATACATCTCGTCATTGCCGCCGGCGCCCGACATGCTGTCATTGCCGCCGACGCCGAACATCCAGTCGTTGCCGGCCGTGCCGGGTAGGGTGCTTGAGGTATCGTTGGCCGATGTGCCGACCAGTGCCTTGAACGTGTTGGTCGCGAAATCGCCCTTGGTGAGGTTGACCGCGCCGGTCAGTTCAAGGACGAAGTCGCTGCCGGTCAGCACGCCGTTGTCGTCCGTGTCGGCGACGAGCACCGTCTTCCTGGCGCCGCCGCCGAGATCGACCTGTCCCCACCAGACTTGCGTGAAACCCGGACCGACCTTGCTGTAATCGGTCAGCGCGGCGCCATTGGTGAAGGTGAAGCCGGTCGGCAACTGGCCTCGGAAGACCAGCGGCCTGTGTCCCTGTCCGAAGGTGCCGTTGATGAAGCCGCTGCCGGAGATGTCGGTGTAGAGCGCGATCTTGTCGCCGTCGGCCTGGTGGAAGTCGGTAATGGTGTCCGGCGCGGCGAGCGAGGAGTCTCCGGCCCAGAAGCCGAACGTGTCGGCGTAGACTCCCGCGCCGCCGGTCAGCGTGTCCTTGCCCAGATGGCCGATCAGCAGGTCGGCGCCCGTGCCGCCGTCGATGATGTCATTGCCGTCGTCCAGGTAGGCGCCGGAGCCGCCCACGATCGTATCGTCGTCGGCGCCGCCATTCAGTGTGTCGTTGCCATTGTCGCCCTGGAGAAAATCGACCCCCTTGCCGCCGTCGAGAACGTCGTCGTTGTTCTTGCCATAGAGATAATCGTCATCGTCGCCGCCATTCAGCGTGTCCACGCCTTCGGCGCCGACGAGCTGGTCGTTGCCCGCATCGCCGTTCAGCGTGTTGGTGGCGCTGGCCGCGTCCGTGCCGCCGGCCCCGTCGGAATAGAGCGTATCGGCGTCGCCGCCGCCGCTCAGCGTGTCGTTGCCCGCCCCGCCATAGAGCTGATCGAAGCCTGCGCCGCCGTTCAGCACATCGTTGTGCGCTTCGCCGAAGAGGGCGTCGTCGTCCTCGTTGCCGTTCAGCGTGTCGTTGTTGTTTCCGCCATGCAGTACATCGTCGCCGGCAAGCCCGGACAGAGTGTCGTTGCCGGCGAGGCCATAGACGACGTCATCGCCGGCGCCGGTCGGCAGGGTGGCGGAGGGCGCGGTATCGGCGGTCGGCGTGCCGACCAGCACCTTGAACTGCCCATCGGCAAAGTCGCCGGCCTTCAGGGCGACCGCGCCGGTCAGCTCGACGACGAAGTCGTTGCCGGACAACACGCCGTCATCATCCGTGTCGGCTATGACGACTGTCTTCGTCGCCAGTCCGACCGTGACCTGTCCCCACCAGACCTGGACGAACCCCGACTCCAGATCGCTGTATCCCGGCAGTGCAAAGCCGTCCTTGTAGAAGTCGCCGGTCAGTTGTGTGCCGTGGAAGACGAGCGGCTTGGATGCGAAGGTGCCGTCGATGATGCCGCTGGACGACACGTCGGCGAACAACGCGAGCTTGTCGGCGTCGGCCTGATGGAAGTCGGTTATGGTGTCCGGCGCGGCGAACGAAGAATCGCTGGCCCAGAAGCCGAACGTATCGGCGTAGACGCCCGCGCCGCCGGTCAGTGTGTCCTTGCCGAAGTGGCCGATCAGCAGGTCGGCGCCCGCACCGCCGTTGATGATGTCGTTGCCGTCGGCGAGGTAATAGGCGGAGCCGCCGGAGAGCGTATCGTCGCCGTCGCCGCCGTTCAGCGTGTCGTTGCCGTCGTCGCCCTGGAGCAGGTCCTTGCCGGCATCGCCATTGAGAATGTCGTCATTGAGGCCGCCATAGAGATAATCGTCGTCGCCGCCGCCGTTCAGCGTGTCCTTGCCAAGCGCGCCATAGAGCTGATCGTTGCCTGCGTCGCCATTCAGCGTGTTGGTGGCGCTGGCCACATCCGTGCCGCCGGCCCCGTCGGCATAGAGCGTATCGTCGCTGTCCCCGCCGCTCAGCGTATCGTTGCCCGACCCGCCGTAAAGCTGGTCGAAGCCGCTCCCGCCGTCCAGAGTATCGTTGTTCGCTTCGCCAAAAAGGATGTCGTTGTCGTCGTTGCCGTTCAGCGTGTCGTTGTTGTTGCCGCCATGCAACTCGTCGTTGCCCGCAAGCCCCGACAGATTATCGTTGCCGCCCACGCCATAGACGATGTCGTCGCCGGTACCGGTCGGCAGGACCGTCGAGGGCGCCGTGTCGACGCCGGGCGTGCCGACCAGGACGGCGAACTGGCCGCTCACGAAATCGCTGGCGGTCAGGTTGATCGCGCCGTCGAGCTCGATGACGAAGTCGCCGCCCGACAGTTCGGAATCGTCGTTCGTGTCGACGATGACGACCGTCTTGGTAGCGCCGCCTCCAGCATCGACATGTCCCCACCAGACTTGCGCGAATCCGGAACCCAGGTCGCTGTATCCCGGGAAGGCGAGACCATCGGCGTAGCTGAAGCCCGCCGGCAGTTTCTGCGCATGGAAGGCCAGGGGCTTGTTTTCAGGCCCGAAGCGACCGTTGGCGATACCGCTGGAGTTGACGTCGGTGAACAGCGCGATCTTGTCGCCATCGGTCTGGTGGAAATCCTTGATCACGTCCGGGGCGGCGAACGAAGAATCGCCAGCCCAGAAGCCGAACGTGTCGGCAGAGGCGCCGGCGCCGCCGGTCAGGATATCTTTGCCGGCCAGGCCTATCAGGAGGTCCGAGCCTTCGCCGCCGTCCAGTTCGTCGTCGCCGTCCGGCGTATAGTAAGCACTTCCGCCGAAGAGCGTATCGTTGCCCGTTCCGCCATTGAGCGTGTCGTGGCCATCGTCTCCGTAAAGGGTGTCATTGTCGGCGTCGCCGTTCAGAATGTCGTCGTTGCCGCCGCCATACAGGGCATCGTCGTTGGCGCCGCCGTTGAGGGTGTCCTTGCCCGCCGCCCCGCTCAGCTGATCGTTGCCGGCGTCGCCATTCAGCGTGTTGGTTGCGCCGATGTCGTCGGCGTCGACATGGTTGTAATCGTCGGCGTAGAGACTGTCGTCATTGTCGCCGCCGTTCAGAATATCGTTGCCGGAGCCGCCTAGGACCTGATCGGCGCCGACGCCTCCGTTCAGCGTGTCGTTGCCGGCTTCGCCGAAAAGCGTGTCGTTGTCGCCTTCGCCGTTCAGCGTGTCGTCGTCGGCTCCGCCGTGCAGCGTGTCGTTGCCGCCCGCCCCGAACAGCGTGTCGTTGCCGCCCAGCGAGTAGCCGATATTGTCGAGATTGTTGAAGGTGTAGGTGTCGTTCTTGTCGTCGTAGCCGCGCCAGGCCGGGAAATTGTCGACGAAGTCGGCCTGCGACAGCGTGCTGATTCCGGTCAGGTAGATCAGGATGTCGCCTTCGCTGAACTGCCCGTCGTCGTTGGCATCCACCCAGACTTCGACCCGCGCCTGGCCGGAGTTGTATTGCCAGAGGACGTCGGCGAAGCCGTCGCCGATCCAGTTCTCGTTCATCTGGACGCCGTCGGCGCCGAGCGTGGTGAAGGTGAAGCTGTAGTGGTGCGGATCGTTCAGGTCCGCCGGGTTGTCGTTGAAGGCCAGCGGCAAGAGGGCGGCGAAAGACGGCAGATCGATCACGTCGCCGCCTGCGACGCCGGCGCCCTCGAAATTCTTGATCGTGTCGATGGTACCGGCTTCGGCCGGCGAGGAGTCGCTTCTGGGCAGAGCGAGGTTGAAGGTGAAGCGGTCGTCGCCGCCCTGTCCGTCAAGCGTGTCGCCGTCCAGGCCGCCGGAGATCACGTCATTGCCGCCGCCGCCGTTGATCGTATCCTGTCCGTCCCCGCCGGAAAGGGTGTCCGCGCCAGAGCCGCCGGAAATAAAGTCTTTTCCGGCTCCGCCGGTCACATTCACCGTTCCGCCAGTCACGGCGGCGGCATCCAGCGTCAGGCTGTCGATTTCGGAGAGCTGTGCCGCATTGACCGTCAGCAACGCGCCGGCGGCGCTGGCCACCGTGTTGTTATGCAGCGTGAATGAGGCCTTGGTTCCCTGCTGGACCTCGATCGCCTCGATACCGGTAACCGTATTGGCGTTGAACACGACGGGACCGGCATAGACGCCCGACACGATCAGCGTATCGATCTCGGCTGCGCCCGGCACGGACTGGGATCCGCCGGCGACCTGATCCGCAGCATTCAACGCCGCTCCCGCATATATCGTATCAGCGCCGGCGCCGGCGGTTACGATGTCGTCGCCGCCCTTTCGAAGGTCGAAATAATCCTCCAGCGCGGTCCCCGTCAGCGTGTCGGCGGCGGCGGAATCCAGGCGGACCACGCTTCCGTTGTCGAAGTCGAAGGAGGCGTTCGTCAGGGTCGCGAAATCGACGCCTACCAGGCGAACGAAATTTCCGTCGTTGAAGACGAGCAGGTCGAGCCCGTCCACGACAAAGCGAAGGCTGGCAGCCCTGTAGCCGCTGCTGAAGTGCAGGACGTCATTGTTAGCCGGCACAAAGCTGATGGCGCCGCCAATGTTCGCGGCAAAGTCATAGACTGCCATTCCCCAAGCCCTTACCCAGAACGACCGTTCCCCGGATTTTTTTACGACGATTTCCCTTCGGGATCAATGACGATCACCTTCAATTCATATAAATTGGCTAGAGAAACATATTTCAGTATACATATTTGTGGGTCGAGTTTTATTTGAAAGTATTTTTTTGTTTTACAATATCCCTATTCGAAACCTGTTGCGCCGTTTGTCCGCAAAGATCCCATGGCTTGACCTTGGTGTCGATGTGTTGGTCGCGGAGGTGGACGTCGCGGGGTTTCGGTCCCTCTGGCGGGAAGCGATGCAGGATCGAGATCGGGACTGCCCGGACCGAATCCGTCGCCGCAACCGTGCGGCAAGGGGAGCGCCGTATCTGAGTTGCCGAAACTGGCGAGTCCGGCCGATCGGTCCTACGCATGGCGCGACGGCGGCCTGCCTCGGACGATCAACAACGGACTGGCGATGACCGCGCCAGGCGGGGGGCCGCCCGAGTGCCGGCGTTATCGGGAGCAAGAGCATCAAAACCACCGAAAGCAGCGGTATCAACGGCTTTGACGCTCTGGCTGTCGATCAGATCGCTTGAATAGCGCGGCCCCGTACGTTCATAGTGGCGCCGAAGGGGCGGCCCAGGTCATCGTGTCATCCATCGAATCTTCGCAAATCCGAAGGAATCACATCCTGCTGAAATCACTCAACCCTTTTCGGGTCAGGCTCTCAGGCGGCTCTCGCTGCGCGGTACCGCAAAGCAAGAGTCGTGACCGTTCGGATGAATTCGCAGTGCATGGAGAAAAGAGTTGAGTACCTCACTTGTCACGGAAGAATACGAGGGCAACTGCAATATATGCGGAACACACAATCGCTTCAAAAGAGAAAACCCCAGGACGCGTGAAACCTTCCTGTGCACCATGTGCCGCGGCTCGCTCCGTTACAGAGCTCAGGCTGATGCCATCCTAAGAGAATACGCGGGAGACGACGTATCGACGATCGGCACCCTTATCCAGTCGGAACCTTTCAAGCCCCTCGCCTTGTATGAGCCCGGCATAGTAGGGCCTTTTAGAAGATTCTTTCGCAGTATGCCTCAATACAAGCAATCATTCTACTGGGACGACGTGGCGGAAGGCGCCATGAGGGATGGGATGGTTTGTCAGAATCTTGAAAAGCTTACTTATGACGACCAGTCGTTCGATCTTATCGTTTCATCCGACGTTTTCGAGCATATTCGCAGACCGTTTCAGGCCTTCGCCGAGGTAAGAAGGGTCTTGAAGCAGGGCGGACGCCACATATTTTCAATTCCCGCGAACGACGGCCTCCGGTACGATACGGTTTCGCGCGTCGACACAAGCTCGGATGATGATGTTCTCCTGCTGCCTGCTGTGTATCATGGCAACGGCACCGCCGGCGGACGGTCTTTGGTTTACACCGATTTCGGCTCTGATGTCGTAGACAAGCTCGGTGACATTGGGCTTTCGACCCAGATTTTCTACTATAGTCCGGCGCCTGGTTTTCCAAGGCAACTGACATTTGTTTCGCGTCGAGATTGATTGATCTTTCGACCTGCAAAAAAGTGGCGTTTTTTTCAAAGGCCCTTGGAGAGAATCTCGCGGACCAGAATCGGCAGCCGTTCACGCCAGGACGCGGGTTTAAGCCCATAGTCCCGCTCGATCCGCGCTGTGGAGAGTACCGAATTGGCCGGCCGGCGCGCCGGCGTCGGATAGTCCGCGGACCCAATCGCCTCGAGTTTTGGGACGGGATAACCAGCCTCCCGGCACGCAGCAAAGATGGCGGCTGCGAAATCGTGCCAAGTGCATGGACCGTCATTGGTGAAGTGGAAGACGCCAGTCGGAGCATGCCGGTCCGCAATCATGCGCATCGCGATCACCGACAGCGCCTCAGCCAAGTCGACAGCGAGCGTCGGAGAGCCGTGCTGATCCTGCACCACCCTGACGACGTCGCGCTCAAAACCGAGGCGAAGCATCGTCCGAACGAAATTCGAGCGTCGTGCGCTCACGACCCAACTCGTACGCACAACCGCCGAGCGCGGATTGCCGAGGCTAACGGCCCACTCGCCCGCGGCTTTGCTCGCACCGTAGACACCGAGCGGATTGAGCGGCGCGTCGACTTCGTAGGCACTAATCGCCTTTCCATCGAACACGTAGTCGGTCGAGATGTGGATGAGCGGGATGCCAGCCAAGCACGTCGCTTGGGCGAGTGCCGCGGGAATGAGCGCATTTGCCGCGAAGGCCGCCGCGACGTCCTTCTCCGCCTTGTCAACCGCGGTATAGGCAGCGGCATTGATGACTGCCGAAACCGCGTGGTCCGCAATCAGCCTGCCGACCGCAACCGCATCGCACAAGTCGAGCTTTCCACGGGCGGGCGCGACGATTGCGACGTCTTCGGGCCAGCGCATCGTGACAAGTTCATGCCCGACCTGCCCGGCACTGCCAGTGATAAGGATGGTCACCCCAGTCCTTGCCTCGCGAGCGCGCTGCGTTCCTCGTTTGCGATCAAGGGTGCCCACCAATCCCGGTTCGCAAGATACCAGCGCACGGTCTTGGTCAGTCCGCTTTCGAAAGTCTCTTGAGGCCGCCAGCCGAGTTCCCGCCTGATCTTCGAAGCGTCTATCGCATAGCGCTGGTCATGGCCGGGCCGGTCCGCGACGAAGCGGATCAAATCCTTGCGGGCAAAACCCAAAGGCGGCGCATAGGCGTCCAGCAATTGGCAAATCGTTTCGACGACCGCGAGGTTGGTTCGCTCGCTGTCGCCGCCAATGTTATAGGTTTCGCCGGGCTCGCCACGCTCCAGCACAAGGCCGAGAGCGCGTGCGTGATCCTCGACAAACAGCCAGTCCCTGACGTTTGCGCCGTCGCCATAGACTGGCAATTCCTGCCCCGTCAGCCCGCGCAGGATCATCAGCGGAATGAGCTTCTCCGGAAAATGATAGGGACCATAGTTGTTCGAGCAGTTGGTAACGATCGTCGGCAGCCCATAGGTCTCGTGCCATGCCCGGACGAGGTGGTCCGACGCGGCTTTCGATGCGGAGTAGGGGGAGTTTGGTCGATAGGAGGACTTCTCATCAAAGCGACCCTCGGGACCAAGCGATCCAAAAACTTCATCTGTCGAGATATGGTGAAGCCGGAATGTCTCGCGCTGGGAGGACGGCAAGCCGCGCCAATGGCGCAGCGCCTCCTGCAACAGGGTATATGTGCCCACGACATTGGTTTCGATGAAGGCGCCGGGACCGTCGATCGAGCGGTCCACGTGGCTCTCCGCCGCGAGGTTCATGACGGCCGTTGGCCTGTGACGCTCGAAGACGCTGCGCAATGCCTCGCCGTCGCGGATATCGACCCGCTCGAACGCATATCGGACGTGCTCGGTCGCCCCGGGAAGCGAGGTTAGATTCGCGGCATAAGTCAGGGCGTCCACGTTGACGACACGCGCCACGGAGTCAGCCAGCAGATGTCGGATAACTGCCGTCCCGATGAAGCCCGCGCCACCTGCGACCAGGATTGTTGCGTTGGAGAGGCTGGGAGACATCAAAACAAGTCCTTTGCTGCCGTCAGCGTCGGCGCCGCCAAGTCCCTTGCGGAAAGCGTTGTATCTTCGGGCCGGCACGGCCAGTTGATGCCCAGATCCGGGTCCCCCCAGAAGATCTCTCGATCGTATTCCGGTGCGTAAGGTTTCGACACCTTGTATTGGATGATGGTGTCGGCCTCGAGCGTGCAGTAGCCGTGTGCGAAGCCGACAGGGACGAATAGCTGGTTGCCACGCTCGGCGCTCAGCACGATCGAGACATGGCGCCCAAAAGTTGGCGAATCACGTCTGATGTCGACGGCCACGTCGAAAACCGAGCCGGCGACAACGCTGACAAGTTTCGCCTGTGCCATCGGCTCAAGCTGAAAGTGAAGGCCACGCACAGTGCCTGCTTTTTGAGAGCGCGCCTGGTTTTCCTGCACGAACTCCGCAGGGACGCCGGCCGCCTCGAAAGCGGACCGCTTGAAGGTCTCGGCGAAATAGCCACGGGAGTCGCCAAGCCGCATAGGCAGGACCTCGACGACGCCTTGGATAGCCTGCTGAAAGAACTCCATTTCCCCCGCCCGATGCGTTCTCATATGCGCTGGCAAAATCACATTTCCTGCCGCCAAAAGTCCAGTAGCCGAGATATGACGCATCTTGCCATGGGAATTTGGACAGCCGAATCGCTTGGAGATTCGAGCGACACCCTGTATGCGAACCTGGAAGACGGCCCAAACGCCACCGCCATGTCGAGGACGCGAATTGAGGGGAATCATACTGGCGGGAGGGAGTGGCACGCGCCTGTACCCGGTCACCAAAGCGACATCGAAGCAACTCCTGCCGGTCTTCGACAAGCCGATGATCTACTATCCGTTCAGCATTCTGATGCTGGCCGGCATTCGCGACATCCTCGTAATCTCGACGCCCCACGATCTCCCGCAATTCGAACGTTTGCTGGGCGATGGCGGGCAACTCGGCCTCCAGATCAGCTACGCAGTTCAGCCCGAGCCGGGCGGCTTGGCGCAGGCTTATCTGATCGGTGCTTCCTTCGTAAGGGGCGAGCCCTCTGCCCTCATCCTTGGCGACAACATCTTCTACGGTCACGGTTTGGTCGACCTTCTCGCCAAGGCGAGCGGCCGTCAGCGCGGGGCGACCATCTTTGGATATCAGGTGAGAGATCCGCAACATTACGGGGTCGTCGAGTTCAATGCCGAGGACCGAGCGATCTCGATAGAAGAGAAACCAGCCGTTCCGCGGTCGGAATGGGCGGTGACCGGCCTCTATTTCTATGATGGCGACGCGCCCGAAATGGCGGCCAGGCTCAAGCCTTCGGCGCGTGGCGAGCTTGAGATCACCGACCTCAACCGGGCTTATCTCGAGCGGGGCGATCTTCAAGTCGAGAAATTTGGCCGCGGCTTCGCCTGGCTCGATACCGGCACCATGGACAGTCTGCTGGAGGCCGCAACCTTCGTCAGGGCTCTCGAGCGGCGACAGCGCTTGCGAATCGCGTGCCTGGAAGAGATTGCCTTTCGCAACGGCTGGATAGCTCGTGAGGACCTATACGCCCTCGGGTCGAAGTATGGAAACAGTGAGTATGGCGCCTATTTGTCCCAGATTGCATCAGCAGAGTAGTCCATCAAAGGTCGAGCCAAAGGCAAGACCAGGATCAGTTTCCGGGGGCTATCGCCGATGACAACCGTCCAATACGGAGACCTTAACAAGAAGGTGACGAGCCAGTTGCGCGGTTGGGCATTGGATCCGAGCGCACCTCTGAAACGTGTGTCTATCGATATATCAATCGACGATCACAATCTTGCTCCAATTCTTGCGAAGGAGTTCCGACCAACGATGGTTGGTCGTCGCGGGAATGACGGATATTGTGGCTATTCGGCCATTCCGCCAGTTTCGTTTTTTGATGGGCAGGAGCATCGCGTCAGAATATCGATTTCTGGTACGAGCAATACTATCTATTCTGGATCTTTCAAGTTCGACAATTTGCGTGTCGGTGAGAGCGAAGCGAATTTTTTTGGGGCGGTCACCCAAATTAATGCGGACGGTGTCCGCGGATGGGTGGTTGACAACGACAAGCGCGGCAAACCGGTAGTCGTGTCGGTGCATATCGACGGAGCGCTTCGTTTTGAAGTTGCTGCCGCCGATTCTTTCAAGCGCGGTCCGGCCGAGGCAGCCAAGCATGGCTTTGGTTTCGAGTTTCCCAGTGATTTATACGATGACCGTGAGCATACGGTGGCGGTGTTTGCGTCCGGTGTGAACGTTGTCCCCTGTTTGGTTCCCGCTATTATCACACTCGCATCGGCTGATCGGCCGCGCATCGAAATTGAGGTAAAGGGCTGGCGCGACGGCAGTCTGCTTTTCACCGGGTACGAGACAACCAGACCCGACGGCCCTGCGCCGTCGATCATGCTGGTGGCGGGTGACAAAACCATCCATCCGGATGTTCGCAGCAACAATGAAACCGGGGAACCTGGACAGCACGACTATTACTTCGACCTTTCTCCCATCCCGCCGTCATCTTTGGTTTCGTCCGGCGCACGTATAATCATGGCGAAATCAGGCGAGTTTCTCAAAGAGGTATCCTCGGCTCTTTTGTCTCAGAGCGCCCGGCTTGAGATCGGAAGAAATGACCGCGGTGAAGTGAACGCGTCACTCTCTTTGGCTTACGCGCCACAAGAGCGGGAAACGTTTTTTGTTTATGTCGACAGCGTCTTGCAATGCTCGGTGAGCACTGCGCAGGCGCAAGTCGGCGGCAGGTTGCCGGTTCCGTTATCCCATATCGTTGAGGACCGGAGGCGGCCGGTCGAGCTTGAAGTCCGCTATTCTGACGAGTCGACCCAAATCACCGGCTCGCCTCGGCGACTTAATCTGCTTCGGGGTGAAGATCTGGTCAGGAACGGCAGTCTGGGAAATTGGACTGGAACCGCGCCTGACGACTGGAATGTCCATCTGGATGCCGGGGCTACGCTTTTTAAATCGCGCGCCCCTGGATTTGATTTTGCGCGAGTGGAAAACAGGAAGGCTGAGCCGGCCTCCTTTCGCTTTGCCCAGGAGCTCATAGTCGACCCGGATGAGAACGTACTTGCCGTCGTTTTGAAGGGACGTTCCTCCGAAGCCGGGGGCGCCGGCCTTCGGGTCGCACTGGTGGGCGTCGACGCGACCGTTGAGGAGACCCAATTCAAGCACATTCCGCTCTATGCCACCTGGTCGGTGCAGGCCATGCGTATCCGACTGCCTCGCGCTGCGGATATCCATCGGGTGACGTTGATCATCGAGGCCACTTCGCCGGCCGGCGGCTGGATCGATATAGCTCAGATAGCCGCGGGTGAGCCCGGATTTACAGCCGGTTCTCGCCATCACCTTGAAGCCGACGGCCGCGAGGAGAACGAGATCAACGCAGTGACAAACGGCGACTTCAACAATTGGACGGGTTCATACAGGCGGGCAGCGACATTTCGCGTCTCGGAGCTTGCGGACAACTGGACCTTTCGCTGCAAAGTCGAAAGTCCGTCCTTGAGCGTTGCCCTTTGCCAGGGAAACCTGCGAGACATCACTCTGCCTGAACAAGGCCCCCTCGCTTATGGCGTCGCTGTTTTCGGTGAAATCAAGGAGGGCTTCGCTCGGCTGGAAACCAAGCTGGACAAATATCGGCTCTCGATTTCGAACTCGCTTGGTCTCGGATTTTATACGCAGCGTGCTTCCGCTTTCGGCTTTGAAGATAACGCGCAGGAAGTCAAATACGAGATCGACCACATAGCTGTCGTCGAACGTACCTTCCAGAGCCGGGCCGGGCTGCAGCCCTACGAGGACCGTCGGCTCTTCGTAATCAAACGCCGCGTCGCAGTCACCCGTACGGGGCGGCATGTCGAGTTTATCTTGAAGGCGGAGGATGCCGCCGTCTTATGCCGGCAGGCGCGCCTGAACCTCGATAATCCCGACACGGATTACTATCTTTATTTTGCGTGGACGGGGGATGTGGATGCCACACTATTTTCCGTTCGATTGCGTGCGCACTCCAATCGTCTTGATGCTGATATAACGTCGCACCAATACTACGCTTTTGAAGATCAGAATGTCGCCGCGCAGCTTGATCGCACCGTCGGCCTGATCCCCTGGGCGGATCAAGCACGGATATCCGCGCCTTTATCAAAGTGCCTGCCAGCAAAAAGCCCGGTTAAATGGAGTTGGAGCGAGGACTACTCCGCCGAAACAACCGAAATTGTAATACCGGTCTTCAACGCAATTGATGAGACATTGGACTGCCTTTCGTCAATTGGTCGCGCGACCGGGCGACCTGTATTGGTGACGCTGGTTGACGACGGGTCGACAGCCCTGAATCGCGAGCGTTTGCGTCGCTTCGTTGCCGATGTGCCGTGGATCAGGCTCATCGAGAACGAGCAGAACACAGGTTACACAAACGCTGCGAACAGAGGGATGAGCGCAGCGCAGTCCAAATGGATCGTTCTGCTAAACAGCGACACGATCGTCACCCGGGGTTGGCTCGATGGGTTGCTGGAGGCCGCGTTCGCTCGCCCGGACGCGGCGATGATCGGCCCGCTCTCGAACGCCGCATCGTGGCAATCCATTCCTGATGTCAGAGACGCCAAGGGTGGATGGAGTACGAATCCTCTTCCTTCCGGCATTTCGATCGAGGATATCGCCGACAATGTTCGCCATTCTTCGGAGAAGGCGTTCCCCTATGTCCCGTTGCTGAATGGATTTTGTACCCTCATTCGAAGGGCTGCCCTTGAGCAGGTCGGATACTTGGATGGTCATTCCTTTCCCACGGGATACGGGGAGGAGACAGATTTATGCATAAGGATAGCCAAGGCAGGTCATAAGCTTGTTATCGCCGATCACGTGTATGTATACCATCAGAAGTCGGCAAGTTTCGGTGAAAAGCGCAGAGCCGTTCTAACCAAGCAAGGCAGCAAGGCTCTCGCCAGCAAGCATGCCGATGTCAATCTTGTTGACCTTCAGCAAAGCCTTTCTGAGCTAAGCTCCCTGATAACCGTCAGGAAGGCCCTTCGAAAGATTTATCGAGCGGCGAATACCAACACCTAGATTGAGAGTGGGATCTGTGACGAAAGTACCCTCCGTCCTTTTTGTTCTCCCTGTCAGAGGGGCAAGCGGTGGAGCCAACTCCGTTGTGCAGGAGGCCCTTGGGCTTTCGGAACTCGGGGTGCAATGCGTTGTGGCAGTGGATGCCAAGAACTGGGGCTCATTCATCGACAACTATCCCGAGTTCGGGGGAAAAGCTGTCGTGTTGCGTTCCTATGATTCGCTTAAAGCGCTCGCAGATTTGATGAGAGGTTGCGATGTTGCAATCGCAACGACCAATGGGTCGGTGGCGGAGGTCCAGGCCGCTCTCGAGGCGCTCTCGCCGCAAGAGCGGGCGACCCTGAAGCTCGCTTATTATGTGCAGGATTACGAGCCTCTTTTCTATCATCCGGAGAGCGAGAACTGGCGCATAGCACACGCGTCTTACGGTGCCCTGAAGAACGCAACGCTCTTTGCCAAGACGAAATGGCTTTGCGATATGGTCCAGCTTACCCACGGGGTTAAGGTGAGGAAGGTTCTCCCATCCGTCGACCATGGAATTTATTTTCCCGATTTGTCGATAGAGAGAGACTACATATGTATCGGCGCCATGCTGAGAGTGAGGACCGCAAGGCGCGCTCCGCAAAGGACCGCCAGGATACTTCACATTCTACGTGACACGGTGCCACAGAAGGTCGTGTTGCAGGTGTTTGGTTCCAGCGATGAGGAGATCGAAGCGGCAGGTATTGTAACATCAGATAGAATTGTAAATCGCGGCCGGCTGAAACGCACCGAAGTGCCGGCATTCATGCGGGCGTGTGACCTTTTCCTTGATTTGTCCGATTTTCAGGCCTTTGGCCGAACGGGGCTTGAAGCGATGGCTTCTGGTTGCATTCCCCTTGTTCCCGTTCTTGGGGGGACGGCCGAATACGCTGTGCATGGCAAAAATGCTCTTGTTGTAGATACGCGAAGTGACCGCGACATTCTCGAGTCGGTACAAATGTTTTTGAGCTTGCCAGGCCGCGAGCGGCGAACCATGCAACAGGCAGCATTGGAGACCGCGGCGAATTTTTCGATCCGAAAGGCTGCACTTTCCGAGCTGCGTCTGTTCCAGGAAATGTGCTGGCAGGATTCTTGACCACATTGGTCGCTCGCCACGATGGCGTCGGTGATCGGCGCAATGAAAGCGCTACGGGATCAGCCCCTCAGAGCGATGAGGCCATGGTCGCGGCGAAGCCAGTGGAATTTTACAAAAAGGGGCAGGAGGGCTGTCGGCGCCGATGCCGTTGAAGAAGTCCCGTCTGGCGTTAAGGAAGGTTCGTCGCCATTGTAAGCCATTGTGATCGTGATGTGATCCCGACAGATCGGTGGTCGAGCAATTCATGGAGCCATCAGGGCAACTCGACGTTCCTTGGCTGGTGACGCCACATCCGGCCGGCATACCGTCGAAACTGCGCGTAGCCATCATCGTGGAGACGGCAGACGATTGCGCCCCTGCTTTCGAGCAATGCTCTCCCTGATCTTCTTCTCGATCGCGAGCAACTTGTCATGCTCGGGATGACGCCCCAGAGCTTCCATTACCAGCCGCAACGCCGTGTGGGCATCGCCCTTAATGTGGTGAGCCCGCGCCATGAGCCACATCGGCATTGGATCATCCGGATCGAGAGTGTGCGCGCGCTCGGCGCATTCCAAGGCGGTTTCGGTTAGTTGTGGTGATTTCCCAATGATCCGCCGGGAGTAGTAGGTGAGTGCTTCGCTGGTGGCATTCTGATGAAAGGCAGCAGCGCGAGCGTAGTCAAAACCTTCCTTGTTCAGTTCCATCACGAAATGCATTTTAGCCAGCAACATCAGGTCATCGGATTCGCCCGTATGAGTGGCCAGTGCCCTGGCCCAATTCAGGGCTTCCTCGTGATCTTTAGCCTTGTGGCATAGTGTTATATATTTTCGTATTATTTCAGGATAATTAGTCTTTAAGATTCTTTTTCTGGAGATGCCAAGACGGGCGACCCGGGAGAGCAATAATTCCGCTTGTTCCTGGTCGACGGTTTTGTGTAAAAATTCTTTGCTCGAGAGCAATACGTCGGCGACCTCGGAGATCTGCTTCTCGATGGCAAGGAGCAGCGTCGTCGCATTTCTAAGCCGCGTCGCTTCGTCGGGGGACGCGCCGTGGGAGCCTATCGCAATTTGTGCTTGAAATTCCCTGCAATGCTGTCTGACGATCGATCTCAAACGATCCTGATCCGAGATATTTACGAAAAACTCTGAGAGAAGATATCCGATTCCCCGCGTAACCTCTTGCGATTGCGATGACCGCGCCGCAAGGAATGCATCCTCCAAATCCCGTAGGTCGTCGACTGGCCTGGTGAGATGGCGGTACTCGCTCGCGGCCAGGCTGTAGACGGCGGCGCCATGGATCAACGCCTCGAGTCCAACGCCGGAATTCAGCACCACCACCGAACGCGCGGCGGGTATCAGTTGATGGACGGACGCGTCCGAAATCTGGATGTGCGAATGCCCCGCAGCCCATGTGAGGGCACTTTCGATCAGCTTGGACCTGCAATGCGGATGGCGCTTAAAAACGACCTTGAGCTTGTGCGCTTCGCTCAGGTCAACGAGGCGCCGCATGATGTCGACCTGGGTAAATGACGATAGATTCAAGACTTCGTCGTCATTCACCTGCAAAGGAAAGAAAATAAACTCTGCGCCTTCCGCCTCTTCGATTTTAAGCACTGCGTCCTGCTGAACATATTTCGATTCGTTGCGCTCAAGAAATCTCGTCCGGTAATGATCGATCAGCTGGGTCGATTCTAAAATGCCGTAGTTCCCGGCTCTGCTGCGAACTTCAGAATCGCGCGCGATACTGCTCCATCCGCTGTAGCCATCCTTGTCCAGATACCAGAGTCCCCTGATCGGTCCCGGGCGGATGCAGTAGCTATTCTTTCCGGGTGCTCTGGCATGGTAGACATAGGATATGCCGCCTTCGCTTCCGGCGCTGTATCCGTCATTGATACGAGATCTGTGAGGAGAAACCGCAAAACAATTGTTCGTATGTAATATCGCCTCTGTTATCGACATGTACCCATTTAATATTTCTTGATGCAGGGCGCTGTCTTTATTCCATAGATGACTAGGTATATCCAGATAGAACTCAACCATTAATCCGCGCGTCCCAACCAGCAACCACGGGAGGCAAAGCCTTACGAAGCGAGGGCACGGCTCGCGGTAGGCCGTCCTGCGCTGGATATTTCCTCGGCATATGCTCGCTTCACCTCCGTCAAGTTGCCTGGCCGGCAGCGCAAACAATGGCGCTACCGGGCCCGACAACGGGTCATCTTCATCGCGGATTGAATCTCCGACACCTCGCAGCATCGGACCGTCGCCACATTTCCCCCATGCTACAGCAGACAGGGACGCATGCGCTAGGTTTTCAGGCGACAATCAGAGGTTAGAATGAGTTCGGCCGCTCGCCTGGCGTCGATTGTCTGAAAACTTAGCTGCCTCGTCTCCGCCCTCACAACGAAGCCTGCCGGCAGCAATGGCGATGAGTGTTGCCTGACTGCCGCCGGCCTCGAACAGCGCATTAGGCGGGGCGCTCGTTCGAAAACAGCACATAGAAGCGCCGCGCGCCGTAGCCGGAGCGGAACAGCGGCTCGACGAGTTGAACCTCCCTGAACCCGCAATCGGCGAACAGGCGCAGCATCGAATCTTCGGTGTGCCAGAACGAGGTCGGGTTGCCGATCGAGGCCATCGGATTGTCGTTCTCGGGGAAGAGAACGCCTTCATAGCTGCCCTGCTGCACGATCGCGTGCCAGGGGCGGCTTTCGTGCGGCTCGAGAATCTCGGGCACGTGAACCTGCGTCTCCAGAATGACGGGCGCACCGTAGGTGCAGCGGCTTAGCAGACCCTTCTGAGCCTCGAGTTCAAGATGGTAGAAGAGACCGAGATTGGCGATCACGCCGAACCCGGACGGATCGTAGGTGCGCACATCGCTTTCGACGAAGCGGACCGATCCCATATCGGGGGGCAAGCGGACGTTGCGGCCATCGACTGCGGTCACATCATAGCCGCGCTTTGCGGCGAGCGCGCTGAACTTGCAGTGACCTGCGCCGAGATCGACGAGGGTCTTGGTCTCGGGCTTGAGCGTGTCGAGGATGTCGACGAACGTCCGAAGACGGTGTGCGCCGATATTGTCGTACTTCCGCCCAAGATCGAGGCGGCTCACCACCATCGGGTGGGGCGATGGGGAGCCCTGGGGTATCACGCGGCGCCACCTTCGAGCAGGTCCGCGGCGGCTACGGCTTCGTCTTCATTGTCCCGCGCCATCCCGCCCTCGGCATTGACAAGGTCCCCGACCGCACCAAAATCCGGCGGCCCAGCCGCCAAATCTTGCTGAGGGGAATAGGACCGGCAGAATTGAACGATCAACCCACAGTGGCCCACCTCGCAAGCGACCGAGCCGAGCATAAACATCCATGCGCCGGCTATCCCAAGGAAACTGAATTTCTGCGGGCTCGGCATCGCAAACCGTGCGCTCATGGCGCGCGCTCCATCAGACTCGACCAATGCGACCAGTGATTCGAGCAGCGCATCGCACACGCTGGTCTCGACCCATCGCCGATGTCGGCCAAAGACGCTGTTCCACTTGCTCTGCTCGTCGGGAAGAAGGCGCCGTTGCGCGCCCGTGCGTACGCCATCAACATCATGCCTTCGAAATAGCGTCGATAGTCCTGAGTCGGACGGCAGCCACCCCCTCGTCCAACCGGCAGAAGTGGGCCGACCAGCACCCAGTCCTCCTCAGTCACACCAGCCCGTTCGCCCAAGCTGCCTCCCAATGGCAGCCACGAATCACAATCAGATTCCACAGTCAATTTTTGACCACGGACGCTGGGAACGCACCTACATTCAGTAGCTCGGCCCAAAACCTGGTCGCCTCAGACAGAGAGCATTTGTCTTGGTTTGCAAGGCGGCAAGCCGATGCAATTCTATATGTGCGATCTGGATCGGCAGCAAGCGATCGTAAGGCGCCTAGCCATTCATCTTCGGTGTTGCTCACCAGTAAGCCATTTATTCCGTGGTCAACTATCCCTCGATAGATCGGGTTGTTGGTAAAAATACCGGCGGCTCCCAATGAGCCTGCGTCACAAAATTTAATCCGAGACTTTCCTCTATTATAAGCGTTGTCCAGCAGCGGCGCCACCGTTATATGGCAGGGCCGCCTTCTGGAAAATTCCTTATAGTCTTCCCATGGTAGAGGATCCATTAAATTGATACGGTCAAATCCATGTATCATCTCACGAATTGCCTTATGACCAAATAAATCAAAGTGGATTCCAGGATTTTCTTTACTAAGTCTTTTTATCGCCGGGATAATGAACTCCAGGTCTCGGCAGTGAGTGCTCGACCCATGATACCCTATGCGCAGCGGGCTGCCATCCAAATGATGGTCGAGCGATTCGCTTTCACGTATCGAGGGCGGCTCGAGCAGATACGTCTTTGGCGTATTGAAGCGCTTTAGCAAATACGGCGATGAAACGATCACCAGATCAGAGATATAAAACATGTACTGAAAATCGCAAAAAGTTACGTCAGTCAAACGGCGCCTATATGTTGCGGGAAGATCAGGCGTATCCACAGCCGATGGAATATCATCATCAAACAGATATATGATTTCCACGCGCCCCTTGCACTTAACCAGTTCGTCCATCCAGTTCGCCGAAATGTATCGTACAACAACGACCATGTCCGCATCGCGAAACAGGTCAGCGTCAGGCGGCTGCAGAGTTGTATTTACCACAGCGAGCTCACATTGTTCCGCCAAACACAATTGAGCGAGGGGGGCAAGTACATAGATTTCATCAGTCGGCAACGGACGAGGCCGTAGCAATAATATCCGACGCTTGGTCTGGGGGCGTTTTATTTTCTTGGTGTCCAAAGACGTAACGGCAATTGGCTGATAAAACGCAGATGAAGCGTCTTTGAAGAAAATCCTGGAACTTCTGACGGATGCCTTCCGCTTTTTATCGGCCGCGGTTGGGATGTATGTATCCGGACCTATCTGAATGTCCAATATATCGCCGTCATCTATTTCGATCGAACCGCCATCTCGACCAGAACGAGCATGGCAGCGCCATCCGCCGTCTTCCACGGCCATCTGGATGGGTGCCACATCACGAATCGTATCTCCGGAATTGAGGCTGATGTCGCAGTACTTTTGTGATCGGATCGCCTTTCGGAATAGCTCGAATCCAGGCGATCTCCAGCGCCAAAGAGGCAATCGGCTAAGGGAGCCGTCGTTAGCTAAGATTTCGAATACAAGAAACGATTCTCGGGTTTTAACGTGAGCTTGATGAGTGCGAGAAAAAGGCACTGGTAAAAAGTCTACTGTGTCGTGTGCTGGTCGCCCGTTTATGTATACTTGATAGTCGATTGGGCATGTGACATTGAATTCTATGCAGTTGGTAACGTAACCGTCGCGCTTGGCCACGTCACATTGCAGCAACGGATTTTCGACCCAGAGCGGAACAGCGTTGACGATGCCACAATACACTTGTTCATCGCCGGCCCGAAGCCATGCATGGACAGCCGCATGTGATTCTGACGTGATTGGAACGTCCCATGTGCCGTCGCTCAGGACGTCGCAGCAAGATACCAGCCGGCCGGATGACCAAAGTTCCAGCGTATGTGGACGCAGATGATCAGTCCGAGCAATCCCCTTTAAGCGGTGCCCGCCGGATTCCGCGGGAGCGAGCGCAAAATAGACGCTGGGGCAATGTGATTCGGGACGACCCGGCATGTGATCAGTCTTCCTTGGAATAATGAGGACGCGAAGGCGCGGATACACGTCTTCGCGGAATGGGGGGTGGCGCCGAGGCGGGATAGGGAAGGGGTGCCCGAAGGAACCAAAGTGGGGCGCCGACTGACGTTGTGGGGGGTCTTCGCCGAACGCGGTCGTGTGGCGTACCGCTATCGCTAAGGACGTCGGGGATAAACACAATAGCCACGCCGTTGCCGTTCGACGAAGGCGTTGGCTGGCAAGGATCATCTGCTCGTCGGTCGTGGCGACGCGGTTCGGCGCCGGGGAGCAGACGATCCCCGATCTGAGAGCCGTTGCCGCTGCTCTCGGTGTCACGAATGCCAGCTCTGCGACCTGCTCGATTTTGCGATACATCCCGCTACGCGAATCACCTTGGCTCCCGCCCACGATGTCGTAGCCTGTCGTTTTGGAGCGCAAGTGGATGTGGGGCATTGGACATGCGGGTTCGATTTTGGGTTCTTTCGGCCTTCCTTATCCTGCCGACGGGGTTGTCGTTCAATACGCGCGCCGGCAGCGCCGATCTGAAGTGCTGCGCGCAATCCCCGTCGCCCGCGAGACTGCCATCACGCCGCAATGGCCAGTCGCTAGCGCCTCGGCGGCCGCGAAATACCGCCGAGCCAGCTCGTCCAACAATGGATCAAAGGCTCCAAACCGCAACCGAAGGGCGCTATCGTCGATCACAGACCGGAATCGAGCTGGGCCGATTCGGCAGGGGAATCTCAAACCCGGAAATACCGCATACCGATTCAGTTGTTTATCAACGAGCCTTAGATGACCACAAAATCGGCAGCGGTCAAAGCCAGTCCCGGCGCGAGTGATGCGAATTTAATGGCGGCGCCGCTGCCTGTGCCGTCCGCGTCGTAAAACAACGAACCGGTGTTCGAATTGTAGAGGATGAGGTCGTCGGCGTCCCTTGGCGCCAGGATGGTATCCTTGAACAGGGATGCCGCCAGCACGCCGGTCGAGGTCAGCGACGTGAAAATCGCGTCATCAAGCCGGATGGTGTCGGCGGCAACGTTGAAGTCGATTATCTTATCGATATTGGTGCCGCCGAGCGCTGTCGAAAAGACGAAGAAGTCGATTCCGCTACCGCCGCGCAACGCGTCGGCGCCGCCCTTGCCGTCGATGATGTTAGAGCCGGCATTGCCTATGATCGTTTGCGCGTTCTCGTTTCCGGCGAGGTTGATGTTGGATGTCCCGGTCGAGCCAGATGTGGTCAAAAACTCGACGAATACGCCGGAGTCCAGAGCACAGTCGACGGATGTGACAACGCGATCGGCCGTGCCAGCCGCCGAGCCAGAGACCTCGATAATGGTGTCGAATGAATTGTAGATGCGGTAGGTGTCGTTACCCTTGCCGCCGATCAACGTATCGTTATTGCCAGCGCCCCCGTCATTCAGGACATTGTCGCCCGCGTTACCGATTATGGTCTGGAAAGACGCATTGCCGGTGAGGTTGATTGCCGCCGTGCCACCATTGGCAGTCGTTCTCAGCAACTCGATCTCCATTTTGGCGCCCAGCGCATAACTTATGCTGGCAATCGCACTATCGTTGCCTTCACCGCCTGACTCGATGATAAGATCCTTGGCGTTGTCGACGTAATAGACATCGTCGCCGATGCCCCCGACCAGCGTATCGGCACCACCCCGGCCATTGAGAACGTCGTTTCCCTCGCCGCCCGTCAGGGTATCCTTGGCCCCCATTCCATACAGCGTATCGTCGCCCCCGAGCCCGTTGATGAACGTGGCATCCAGCCGGCCGACGATCGTGTCATTCCCTTCGTCCCCGGAGATTGAGCGGTCGCGAGGGTCAAGGATCACGAAAGCCGCATCGTGAGTGTTGGTGGAATCCCCGGTCTCCGTATCATAAACAACGATCAGGCGCCCGTCCGGCATGACGGTGATGTCGGAAAGGGTCTGGTCTCCCGGATTGTCGATCCTGAACTGATCGCCGACGCGGTTCCCGGAGGCATCGAACATCTGGACTGCGACGTCGGAATCCGGGCTCGCGTCGATCTCGGTTCCGGCATTGCTCGTCCAGGCCATGACGAAGCCGCCGTCCGACGTCCCGACCACCTTCGGGTCGAGGCCACCAGCATCGGCCACGGAGCGGAGCACCGTGATATCGGAGCCATCCGACCCGATGACCTTGAAGTACAGTTTCTGGTCGTAGTCATCGTCCCAGGCCACGACCGCATTGCCGTTGGCGAGTGAGGTGACGGTCGGCGAACTGGGGCTGCTCGTCTCGCCGATGACGCGCTGAGCCGCTACCTCCAGGCCGTTCTCGTCGAAAACGGAAATCTGGATTGTGGTCACGCCCGTCGAAACGACGGTGTTCTCGAAAGCGACAGCAATGTTGCCGTTGGAAAGCACGGAGACGCTGGGATTGCGCTGCCAATCTGTCGATACACCGTGAGCGTCCATTACCACGCGTGGGAGGACGCCAGTGGGATCTTCGATTGATAGTCCAACATCATAGTCGCCAGCACCCTCATGATGAAAGGTGGTGAAAACGGAGACGATGCGCGTTGAACTGGATGGCGCGAAATGTCCGGCAATCTCATCATCGGAACTTGCTCTGACCGGCAAATCCGTCGTGACTCCGGTCGGGGTCAATACCACTCCAAACACATCATTGTCATTTGGGGCATACTCCAACACATAGGCCAGGTAGATATTGCCGTCCGGAGCCGAAGTAAGCCGCGGGTCGGACATGTACTCGACAGGCCACGAAAAATCGTAGAGCACATCTCCGCCGAAGGAATTGCCGAGCGCGTCATAAAATTGGCTGCTGAGATCGCCATAATAGTTACCGGCTACCGCAAACCTGCCATCGGAAAAGGAGGCCACGGTGGAGCCTGCGGCGACAATCGTCTCCGCCTTCCAGAGTGTAGGTGTGCCCGGCATTTCTCTATCCCCGCCAAGAAAATTTCGTTGATTCTTAGAATTTGTTGACTAACGTCAGCACAAGTGACCCGATAGTTGTCTGCATTCCGCCCGCCAAAGGTCCGGCTGCGACCAAAACTCTTTGCGTCAAGGTAGAAAATCCGGGCGACCCTGAAAACAGTCGCGAGTGGAAAAGCTTGGAATTCTTTGTCTTTTCCATGGAAATTCCAGGCTTTTCCAATCGGCCATTGTGTCGCTGGGGCAATAGGAAAGTAGCGGCGCCGCGAAATTCCGGGGCGCAGCCTTCGAAGGCGGCTTAGCCTCGCCCTTCTTCCTCTCTTCTGTGTGCGAATGGGGAGCGGCGCCTGCGTCGCGTTGATCTGCACGGCTTCAGCCAAGCCTGCGTAATGTGGAAGCAAGGGACATTCTGCTGGCAGGCATAAGCTCTCCCGCTCCAAGCGCAATCTCGCGGGCGACTAAGGTCGCAACTGCGCGGCCTGACGCAAAAGTTTGCCAAGCCATCGATTCAACCTATCCAGGCCGATCTGAGCGCTCGCCGTCGCGGTCGCGAATCGGCTTCCTTCATCGCCATTGTCGAAAGCCCGTCGCCCACGGTTCACGAGCGCCGTCGCGCCGGCACTTTTCCTGGGCATGAACCGTGTTTTCGACGATCGGAACTTGCTGGAAGGGAGATGAGCGTTGACTTGCACGTGCTTTCGCCCAAAAAAGCTGTGCTGCGGTTTTGTCGGACCAGAACAATCTGAAAGGCGCTGAAGGCTTGGACGGGACGAGATCCCGTTCCAACCGCTCGCGTCGAGCGCTTGAATTCGAGATGATGTGTTGATGAATATCGACCCTTCGCTGACCGCTAGATACCTGCGCGACGGCGCGGTGTTCCCGATCCGCGTGCTGACGGCAGAGGAAGCGGCCGACCGGCTCCATCGCATCGAGGAGATGGAGCAGAAGCGGGCAGGGCGGTTGCCCCCGGTGCTCAACTTCAAGCCGCATCTGCTCGTGCCGTGGCTTTGGGATCTCGTCACCGATCCGCGGGTCGTTGCACCGGTCGCCGGCGTACTGGGTCCTGACGTGCTGTGCTGGGCCTCAAGCTTCTTCGACAAGCGTCCGGGCGAGCCGAGCGAGGTTCCCTGGCACCAGGACGCAACCTATTGGGGATTGTCGGCTCCTCATGCGCTGACGGCATGGATCGCCTTCACGCCTTCGACGCGGACGAATGGAGGGCTGCAGGTGCTCTACGGCAGCCACACCCGGCTGCATGAGCACGGTCCATCCGCTTCCGAAAACAATCTGCTGGCGGGCGGCGAGGAAATCCGTGTCGATGTTAATGAGGACGACACGGTTCATGTGGATCTGGCCCCTGGCGAGATGTCGCTCCATCATCTGCTGATGATTCACGGTTCGAAGCCGAACACATCCGGCACGCGCCGCCTTGGTTTCGCCGTCCGCTACATAGCGGGCGACCTGACCCAGATCGGATCGATGAGAGGATCGGCAACCCTGGTCAGCGGGCGGGATCACGGAACCTTCGATCTGGAGCACGCGCCTGCGAGCGAGTTCGCGCCGGAGGCAGTTCGCCGCCATAGCCAAAGTCTTCGGAGTTGGATGAGCATCGTTTATCCGGCCGTGAAACGGAGCCACGATGCGCAAGCCTGATGGCATTCCCCAAAAAGCCTGTCTTGGTTTTCGCGAGAACGCGATGCGGCCGCGCGGAGCAACGAGATCGGACCGAATATGATTTTTGGTCCGGTACGATGGCAGCGGATGTCGCGCCGGCGCATTCGTATGGAGCGCTAGTGAGGAGGATCGAGCTTTTGCCCCGCCGGGAGCGCACGGCTGCTGACTTGAGCAGTTCCTGCCGCATCGCCGAAAATCACGCTCATGGCGCGCCGCAGCACCATGCGATGCCGCTTGATCGCTTCCGGATGGAACTCGCCTTCGGGTTGCTGTTCAAGAACGAAGGTGCCGTGATCGCGGCCCCTCACCAGCGTGGCAGAGTTCTCCAATCCGTCGAGCTGGCGGATGCTGGCCGGTATGTAGCGTATGGCGAAACCGACGCGCGGACCGCTCGACAGGTTCGGCTCCGAGCCGTGGATGATCAGCGGGTGATGGATCGACATCTCGCCGGGCCGCAGCACGATGTCGACAGCTTTTTCCTCGTCGATGTCGGCGGCCACCTGCTCGCGGCGGCCCAGCATGTTGTTCGGGTCATCCGGGTGATCGTGCGCAAGTTGCACGTGATGCGTTCCAGGCACCGCGCGTACGCAGCCATTGCTGCGGTCGCTCGGCGACAGCGCGACCCAGGCTGTCACCGCCTCGGGCGACGACAGTTGCCAATGGGTGGCATCCTGATGCCAGGTAACGTAGCGGCCGTCTCCTCCGTGCTTGGTGATGAAACTCGTGCCCCAGCACAAAATATCAGGTCCGAGCACCTCCTCGACCACATCCAGCACGCGGGCAGCGTGGACCAGATCCCAGAGCCACGGCACGAGCAGATGAGTCTTGGCGTTGAACGCCTTGGGCAGGCGTCCACCTCGTGCGGCCAGCATCGCCTCATAGCTGCTCAGATATTGGGCTGCCTCGTCGGCTTCCAGAACAGGGATCGGGAACACCAGGCCGTCGCGTTCGAACCGGGTTTTGGTCGCCTCGTCAGGTCGCATGCTCTTCTTCATTCCTTTCGCGCCAGCCGCGGCCGCGATCTTTCGACGCCAATCATGCCCGCGTCCGCGCCGGCCAGCAACAGGGTGCAGCTATCATGACCCGGTCGGGCGAGCGCCGCGTGCTGATCACCGGCATGTTCGATATGCAGAACTACGGCGACCTGCTGTTTCCGCTCGTCGCGCGGCAACGCCTCGCCCCGCACGGCATCGAGATCGTGCCCGTCGCGCCGACCGGCCGGTCGCCGGGCCTGGCCGATGCGATCGCCCCCATCCCGGCCGCGAGGATGCTTTCCGGCGAGGAGAATTTCGACGCCGTGCTCATCGGCGGGGGTTATCTCATCCACAATCACCCGATGACCTTTCTCACCGAATACATCAACGACGAGGTCAGCGACTGGGCATCCTCCGCGCTCTGGCTGGGAGCGACGCTCTCCGCCGCCCTGGCTGATGTGCCTGTGCTCTGGAACGCGCCCGGCGTGCCGCATCTTCTAGGCCGGGGCGTGCATCCCTTGACGACGTCGGCCTTGCGGGCCGCCAGCTATTTTTCGCTGCGCGATCGTGGCGCCGCCGAACTGCTTTCCCCGCCGCTGGACCTGCCGCTTGCCATCGTTCCCGATACCATCGCCGGGATAGGTGCCCTGTGGTCGAGGCAGCAGCTTGAGGCCGCTTATCGGGGTTTCCTTGAGCGCAAGGGCGCGGACCGGACGGCGCGCTACATGACGCTTCATCTGCGTGACCGGTCGGTCGCCGGCCTCGACATGGCGGTTTTGGCGGCGAAGATCGACGCATTTGCGCAATCGCACGGCCTGACCCCGCTCCTCGTCGCCGTCGGCCGCAATCACGACGACCCGAGGACCGCGAACCGGCTGGCTGAGCATCTGAAGCAGCCTCATGTCCTGCTGGATGACCCGCTGAGCCTGTGCGAGATGACGGCGGTTTTCGCGCATTCGGCGCTTTATATCGGTGCGTCGCTGCACGGATACGTGGCCTGCGTGGCGCACCAGGTTCCATCCGTCCTCGTGGCGCGGCCCGCCTATCGCAAGTTCGCCGGCTTTCTCGAACATACCGGGCGCTCGGAAGACATGGCGCGCGACTGGGATGCCGCCCTTGAGAAGGCGGCGGCAAAACCTGCTGGAGCCGCGCCGCCGATTTCCGCTGAGGTTCTCGCCCGGCTCGACGAGCATTGGGCGCGTGTCCTTGACGGGGTCAACGAACCCGGCCGCAACGCCGGCGCACGACGCGACTTCCTGCGCGATGTCCTCCGAATGGGACTCGACAACAGGGGGGCGAGTTGGGCACTTGCACCATTCCTCAGCCCGTCGGGATCGAGATCGCTACGGCGCGACGAAACCGCTTGAAACCAATAAGGAGGCAAGCCCTTGGCCACAACATTGCAGGACATCGACGGCGATACTTTGCGCGCCTGGATGATCCAGTACATCACCACGGTGCTCGACCTGCCGGAAGGCAAGCTCGACACCTCGGAAAGTTTTACGACCTACGGCCTCGATTCGGTGGAGGCGGTCGTGATGGCGGGTGTGATGGAGGAGGAGTTCCGCGTGCCGGTCGATCCCATGCTGTTTTTCGAGCATCACACCATCGATGATTTCGTCCAGACCTACGCCAAGCCTTCCGAGCAGTCCCTGGCGGGTGAGAAAACCGGCTGAGCGCCCCTATGCATCCAGACCTGTCGCTGGTTGTCGTCTGCTACGAGATGTCCCGTGAATTGCCGCGGACGCTTCGATCGCTTTCGCCCGCCTACCAGCGCGGGGTCTCGTCCGGGAGTTACGAGGTCATCGTCGTTGACAACGGATCGGCCGAGCCGCCCGACGAGAAGCAGTTCGCGGAGCTTGGCCTGGCGCTGCGCGTCCTGCGCTGCCGCGGTGCTTCGCCCTCGCCCGTCGCGGCGCTCAACGAGGGATTGGCGGCGGCGCGCGGAACGCTTGTCGGCGCCTGGATCGACGGCGCCCGGCTTGCGTCGCCCGGTCTGCTTCATGCCGCGACGCGGGCGGCCTCGCTCCACCCCAGGCCGATCGTTGCGACGACGAACTACCAGCTCGGTTTCCAGCGGCAGCATCTGAGCGCCGCCGAAGGTTATGATCGCACGCGGGAAGACGCGTTGCTCCGCTCGATCGACTGGCCGCGCGACGGCTACCGCCTGTTCGAGGTGGCGACGCCGGAGATGAAAAATCCGCCCTTCGGCCCGATGCTGGAAAGCAACGCCCTGTTCATGCCTAAGAGCCTCTGGGACGAACTCGGCGGCTATGACCCTGCATTCACCGAGCCGGGCGGGGGCATGGTCAATCCAGATACGCTGGCGCGCGCCTGCGCGCTGCCGGAAACCCAACTTATCCGCCTGATGGGCGAGGCGACATTCCACCAGACTCACGGCGGGATGACGACGAGCAGCCCGGAACTGGCGCTGCGGACCTTGAACGAAGGCAGCCGCTTCTACCTGCGGCTTCGCGGTCAGCCGCTCAAGCCGGTCCGCAACCTCGGATGGGTTTTCGACGCGTCGAAGGGTGCGATCCTGGAAGACCACGAGCATCGCCAGGCCCTCGCCGGAAAAGGCGGCCGATGACCGAAGCGCCAGTCCATTCCCTGCTTTCGATGCTGCGCGGCCACGCGCGGCGCGACGGCGCGCGCCCCGCTTTGCGGTTCCTCGGCCGAGGCGAGGAAGTGAACGACGAAGCCGACTACCGCGCGCTTCATCAGACCGCGGCAATCGTGGCCGGCAACCTTGCAGCAGCCGGCCTGACCACCGGCCCTGTGCTGCTCGCTTTGCCTCAGGGGCTCGATTTCGTCCGCTGCTTCTTCGGTTGCATGTATGCTGGCGCCATCGCGATCCCGACGCCGGCACTGACCGACCCGCGCGCTGCGCAGCGTATCGCCGGCATCGTCGAGGCCGCCCGCCCCGCCGCCGTCATCGCGCCGGCGGAAGCTTTTGAAAGCCGTGGCTGGGCAAGCCTGCGCGAGCGTCATCCCGAGGTGGCGTTCCTGTCCGCGGGCGACCTTCTGCGTGGCAATGCCGCCGAGGATCTTCGCGAACCCTCGCCCGGCGACGTGGCCTTCCTTCAATTCACCTCCGGCTCCACGAGCCGGCCGAAGGGCGTCGCGATCACGCATCGCAACATCATGGCCAACCTGGCCATGATCAAGGCCGCCTTCGGACAGGTTGCAAGCGACAGCACGGTCAGTTGGCTGCCGCTGCATCACGATATGGGCCTGATCGGTTGCGTGCTGGAACCGCTCTATCTCGGTGCGCAGGCGATCCTCATGTCGCCGATCGCCTTTCTCCAGCGCCCGGCGCGCTGGCTGAAGGCGATGGCGCGCTTCGGAGCGACGACGGCAGGCGCGCCGAACTTCGCCTATGAATACTGCTCGCGCGCGATCGCGGACGACCAGATTCCGGAGGTCGACCTGTCGAGTTGGCGGCTTGCGTTTTGCGGCTCAGAGCCCATCCGTGCCGCGACGCTGGCCGGCTTCGCGCAGCGCTTCCGCTCCCACGGTTTTAACGAAAAGGCTTTCTATCCCTGCTACGGCCTTGCCGAGGCGACGCTTTTCGTCACCGGCGGCCGTCCCGGTATGGGCGTGCGCGAGCGAAAAATTGCGCGAAACGACAGCGCTCCCGTGTCCGTGGTTTCCTGCGGGACGCCGAGCCACGGCGCCTCGGTCCTGCTGCTCCAGCCGGACGCCGGCCAGCCGGTGCCGCCGGGCGAGATCGGCGAGATCGCGGTGAGCGGCGACCAGGTCAGCCCCGGCTTCTGGGATCCGGAGCGCGGCGGCGTCGTGCTGGACCTGGACCGTACGGTCGCTCTCGCCGGCCGCTCCTACCTGCGGACGGGCGACCTCGGGGCAGTCGTGGATGGGGAGCTTCACGTTGTCGGGCGGCTGAAGAACATGGCCATCATTCGCGGTGCGAACATCTATGCCGAGGATGTGGAACTGACGGTCAGGGACCTGCCCGAAGCCGCGGGGCTCGGCGGCGTCGTGGCATTGCCGGTCGCGGCCGACCCCACGGTCACCGAAGGCCTGGCGATCGTGTGCGAGGCCGGCCGCACAGGTGCATCCGGCGACCCCGAGCCGCTCCTCCAGCGGCTGGCCGGCGCCGTCGCGGACGCGCACGGCTTCCTGCCGCTCGACCTCGTCCTCGTGCCTGCGGGCGGCATCGAGCGCACGCTCAGCGGCAAGCTCCAGCGCGCCCGCACGGCGGAACGCCTTGCGAATGGTGAACTCGACGTTTTGGCCCGCTTCACGCCGCGCCGGCCGGTGTCTTCGCCGCGGGAAAACGCATGACGTCTTCCGGCTCCGATACAAGGCCGCGGCGCACCGCGCTGATCTCGGGCACGTTCGACGTGGGCAATTTCGGCGACTTGCTGTTTCCGATCGTCGCCGCCCATCGCCTGCGTCCGTTCGGATGGGATGTCCTGGCCGCATCTCCGACCGACGGAGCATCGGGCCTGCGGGATGCGGCGCCAAGCATCGCTCTCGCATCCGCGATCGGTGGCGGCAGCCCGATCGATGCCGTGCTGATCGGCGGCGGCGAGATCGCCCACGCCTTCCCGGCCGACTTCGTCACCGAATATGTCGAAGCCGGGCAGGCGAACCAGGCCTATGCAGCCCTCTGGTTCGGCGCCACGTTCCTGGCATCCCTTGCCGACGTTCCGATCGCCTGGAACGCTCCGGGCGCGCCTGCACCGTTTTCCGCGTCCTTGCGGGCGGCCGCGCTCGATCCGGCGCTGGCGGCGGCCGACTACGTGTCGGTTCGCGACGAAGCGAGCCTTCGCTTTCTCCAGCCGGAAGGCGGTTCGGCCCTCCAGGTCCCCGATACGGTCGCCGATCTTGGCAACGTCTGGCCGGCAACCTCGCTGACCGCGGACATTCGCGCGCTGCGCCAGAGAAAGGACATCGCCACCGACGACGCGCTGTTCGCGGTGCAGGCCAGGCCCGGTGGGCTCGGCAATGTCTCGCCCGAGGCATTGTCAGGCATGATAACCGACTTCGCCCAGCCGCGTGGGCTGACCCCGCTGCTCTTGTCGCTGGGTCCATCCCTCGGCGACTTCGAGGTGCTGCGCCAGCTTTCCCGCGCCATGCCGATCCGCCACGTCTTGCTCGACGATCCGGCGGGCCTGCGCGAGATGGCGGCGGCCATCGCGGGAGCGCGTCTCTATGTCGGCAACTCCATGCACGGCTATGTTGCGGCGGCCTGCTACGCCACGCCCGGCGTGATCGTGGCGCGGCCGGCCTTTCACAAGTTCGTTGGCTTCGCCCATCAGATCGACGCCGCCGCCGACGTCGCGCGGAACTGGCCGGACGCCCTGGAGCGTGCCGCCCTGCGCATAAATACCCGGCCAAACCTCGGCAGTTCGGTCGCGTCCGCCCTCGATCGCCACTGGGAGCAGGTCGTCAAGGCGATCGACGATCCGGAACCCGGGCGGGCCAAACGGGCCGCGTTCCTGCGGCGAGCCATCACAAACAGTTTGGGCCGCAACGGCTTTGACGCGTTGCTCGCGCCGCTTGTCAACGATCGCGTCGACAGGCGGTGGCGGACGCAGACCGCAGGCAAAGCGGCCGCGGGGATGGGCGCATGAACGCCTTCGTCACAGGCGGCGCGCCAGCACCCCAGCGCACCTGGATTGTGCCCCGGCACGCGCCGCTCACCCCGGCCCCGGGCGGCGGCTCGTGGTTCGTCACGCGGTATGCCGACGCCATGTCGCTCCTGCGCAACCCGCTTGTCGGGCCGACCGAGCCGTGGACCGCGATCGCGCGGGTCGGGCAGCGCGCCGGCCGCGACTTTTCCGGGCTGGCGAATTTGCTTCAAGGCATGCTGTTCAGCCCTAACGATCCCGACCACCCGGGCCTCAGGACACTCGTGCGAAAGGCGCTCGCCCAATCGGGTCCGGCCTTCGCCCCGGACGTCGTGTCGGCGGTCGTACGCGACCGGCTCGCCGCTGCGCGCCGGGCTGGCCAGGTCGAGGCGATGGAGGACATCTGCCGCGCCATTCCCACCGCAGTCATGTCCAATGCGCTCGGTATTTCGCCGGACACGGTCCAGGCGATCCGCCGGGCATCGCAATCGATTTTTCCGATTTACGCGCGTGCGTTGCCGCTCACGGTGCTGGCCCGGCTGGAGGCCGACGCGGTCGCGGCGGAAAATGCGATCCTGGACGAGTTGGCCAAAGCCGAAGGCGGGCTGGCGGCGCTGGTGGAACTCAACGAGGCAGGCTTCGGCTTCTCAACGCGCACCCTGGCACGATACGTGTTCTTTCTGGTGCTGGCGGGCGTGGAAACGCTGACCGGCCTGTTCGGCAACATGATCCTCCTGCTGCATCTCAACCCCGACGCACGCGCGGCCGTTGCCGCTGACCGTGAACTGATCGCCCCTTTCGTCGAGGAAGCTGTACGCTATGCCGGCCCTATGCGGCAGGCCGCGCCGCGCCTCGCAATGGCGGATACGATGGTGGGCGACCATCCCGTCAAGAAAGGCGACATGCTGCTGGTCGACCTCGAGCAGGCGCATCACGACCCCGCCGCCTTTGAGCACCCGGAACGGTTCGACATCAACCGCGAAGGGCCGCCGAACATAGCCTTCGGCGTTGGCGCACATGCTTGTCTCGGTGCCGCCCTCGGCCGTCTCGAAGCCAGGATTTTTCTCGACGCCATGCTGGACCACGCGCCGATGGTGCTGGTGAAGCCGGACCTGGAATGGGAACGGCACGTCTCCTTCCGCCGCTTGCAGCGGCTTGACGTGGCGTTCGAGGCATGAACGAAAGCGCCGATGGAGGGCTCGCGGTCAGCCTCGTGCTCATCTGCTTTCAGATGCAGCGCGAACTGCCGCGAACGCTCGTCTCGCTGTCGCCGCCCTATCAGCGCGGCATCGCACCAGCGGACTATGAGGTCATCATCGTCGATAACGGATCGGTTCCTCCCGTCGATCCGGCGACGTTGGCCGGGCAGGGGCCTGATGTCATCGTCGAAACCGTGGGAAACCCCACAGTCTCCCCTGCGCCGGCGATAAATTTAGGACTGCGGCTTGCCCGCGCGCCTCTGATCGGACTTTGGGTCGACGCCGCGCGTATGGCTTCGCCCGGCCTGGTACACGCCTGCGTCGAGGCGGCGCGTCTCCATCCCCGGCCGGTGATCGCGACCTTCAACTATCATCTGGGCGGCAGGCTCCAGTATTTCAGCGCCGCCGAAGAGCATACGCGGGAAGCTGAGGACGCGCTGCTGGCCTCGATCGGCTGGCCGGAGGAAAACGGCGAGCGCCTGTTCGAAATCTCCACACTCGACGCCAAAGGCGGAGTGACCGGACCCATGATCGAAAGCTGCGCGCTGTTCATGCCGCGCGCGCTTTGGGACGAGTTGGGCGGAGCGGACGAAGCTTTCGTCAGCCCGGGTGGGGGCGCGGTCAACCCCGACATCTTCATTCGCGCCTGTGAACTGCCGGACGTCCAATTGATCCGGATTCTCGGGCAAGGTACGTTTCATCAGGTGCATGGCGGGGTGTCGACGAGCGGCGGCGCCGGCCTGATGGAAGCCGGCAAGGCGATGAGCCGCGAATATTTCCGCATCAGGGGCCGGCCTTTTTCGGCGGTCCGCACAGTCGGCTGGCTCTACGACCCAGCCAGCAAAACCGTCCAGAAATCGGCATCGGCGACGATATGAGATTACCCGCTTGACCAGTCCTGCTTCAGATGAAACCAGCGCCCTCGTCGAACTGGTCCGCGGCCCGATCACGCCCGACATCGAGCGACGGCTGAACGATGCGATGGTGCAGCGCCCGCGTGACATCAGGCTGAAATTCGCGCTGGGCGACCTGCTGGCGAAGACCGGCCGCTCCGACCAGGCGTTGGCGATGTTGCGTGCACTGAAGGAGACGCATCCGAGCAACCCCTGGGTGGCGCTGCGCATCGTCCGGCTGCTTCTCGGCAAGGGCGAAACAGAGGAGGCCGCCGAAACGTTCGTCGCCGGCGTCTGGAATTCGACGCTTTCGGAGGCGGACACTTCCGGGGCGCTCTCCGACATCGCATCGGCGTTGCGCGGCTACTCCGCTCGGCGGTCTTTTCTGACGAGCCTTCTGACCGGAAGCACCTCCGACCGATTCGTGCTGGTCAAGCTCGGATCACTCGCCTTTCGGGAGGGCGACCGTGCCGAGGCAACGCGCTTGTTCGACGCCGCCGCGGCGCTGGGGCCGCTCCCTGCCGAGGCGGGGCCCTTGCACCTGGAACTGCTGATGGTGTCCGGCCGCGCCAACGACGCGCTCGCAGCCGCGCTCGATATCCTGCGCGTGCGTCCGGATCGCCTGGACGTGGCCCGGCGGGCAATCCTCGCCGCGCGGCTCAGCCGGCGAACCGATGTGCTTGTCCCGTTGCTGCGAGACGCGCTCGATCGCTGGCCGAACGACTGGCTCCTCGTTTTCCGGTACAACCGAGCCCTTTGCCCGTTCGATCTCGACCACGCCCTGTTCCTGAAACTCGGCGAGCATGCGGAGGCCCTTGCCGCGGACGACCGATGGATGTTCCAGTTCGCGCTGGCCTGCATGCGGCACGAAGACACCGGCCGGGCTCTGGCGATCCTGCGCCGGCTCAAGCCGGAAAGCCCTGTGGCACACATGTCTGGCCCGCTGCTCGCGGCGATGGACTCGCGGCCAGACGAAGCCTGGCGCAATCCGCGCGATGTTTCCAACGATCCGGCCGAAGACGTGCAGCTTCGCCGCGTCCCCGATGCGCGCGCGACGCTGATCGTGCTCGCGGGCGTGCAGGGCGGCCTCGGCTACCTCCCGTATTCGCATGCCGACGTTCTTCTGAGTTCCCTGCAGGCGAATGTCATCTACCTCAAGGACCGGCGCGAACTCGCATTCACGGGTGGTGTCGCGAGCCTCGGACCGGACGAGGCGGCGACGGTCGCGGCGCTGAAAGACATGCTTGCGCAACTCGGCGGCGTTCCGGCGATTACGCTCGGCGCATCGCTCGGCGGCGCGAGCGCTGTCCGGCTCGGCTCCCTTCTGGGCGCCAAGGCCGCCTTGTCCTTTGCCGGGCCTCTGCAATGGAGCGCGGCGGGAACTGGCGACGACGACAGCGAAGTCAGCCGCTCCAGATTGCGCAACGCCATGTACTCGGCCTTTACCAACGTGGACACGAGCCTTGTCGACATGATCGCCGCGTCCCCGGCGACCGAAGTCCACCACTTCTACGGCGAAGGCCATCAGATAGACGCCCAGGTTGTGGAGACGCTGCGCGACCTGCCCAATTTCCGGCGCCATGGCGTGAGCGGCTGCGATCACCATTACGTCATGTCGCATATGATCGCGACGGGTGCGTTCGACCTGTTTCTGCGGCAAGTGATCGAAGACCGATAGTCGGAGCGCGCTCGGAATACGGCGGCCGCTTTGGTGGGCTGCGCTTCGCCGCAAATGCTCACATCGTCAGTTCAATCAGCCGTCCAGGACAAACCAGCGCCTCGGCCCGAAAGCCGAAAAATACTGAGGTTCCACCACGGTGACGCGCGAGAAGCCGGCATCCGCGAAGAAGCGCAGGATGCTATTCTCGTCGAACCAGAAGCTGAACGCGTCGCCGTGCGACGAGTAGACCTGGCCCTGCTCCCGGCAGAAGGCTCCCGAATAGCCTCCTTCGACGGTCGCCGGCTGGAAGCGGTCAACCTCGGTCTCGGGAATCCGGGAGGCGTCATAGATTTCGGTGTCGATCACCATCGCGCGCCCCGCGCAGCGCGCGAGCAGATTCCGCTGATCCGCGAAGGGCAGGTGATAGAGCACTCCGATACAGGCGATGACGTCGAAGCCCGACAGGTCGTCGACTTCGCGCAAATCCTTTTGGATGAAAACGAACTCGTCATCCTTGAAGACGGCGCCAGATCCAGCAGAACCTCGGCCGGCTTCGATGTCGGCGGCCGTCCACGGCATCCTCGCATCGACGGCGGTCACTGAAAAGCCGTGGCGGTTCGCGATCCGCGCGAACAGGCAGGGTCCCGCGCCAAGATCGAGAAGGCGCTTTCCCCCAGCCTGCGGCCAGGTCTCGGAGAGTAGCCAGCGGAATGTCCTCAATCGCAGCGGGAGTTGGCCCAACGCTGGAAGTGAGATGCGCGGGTCCGGCTCGTTCATGCGAAACGGCGCTTGCAGATGGGTCAATGCGAATTCGATCATGCCAACTCAGCTACGGAGCATCGGCGCCGCGCGCAAGATGTCGACGCGAGCGAACACGTCGAAAGGATCGTGAACGAACGCCGCTTCCCGTTGGGTTGACAGTCGCTCTAACGCTGCCTTAGTCGATTGAAAAGATTCACGGCGATCAGGCGGGTTGGAAGATCATGTTAGAGAAGCTTACCGATCCGGCCAATTTCCACATTTCCAAGCCGAACGAGCACGCCCTCAATCTGCTGACGCAGGTTCTGGCGCAGAATCCCGAGCCGGTGCTGTGCGAAGTCGGCATCGGCATCGGCGCCACCACCTCGGCGATCTGCCGCCTGCTCGACAATCGCGGCGAGTTCCACCTTTTCGATTATTCGAGCCGGCTGGATGATTTGAAACCCGACCTCGACGGGCTCGGCTTCAGGAATGTCGTTTATCACGGCAACACTCGCCGCAAGCTCGACAGCTACAATTGGGCGCTGGCGAAGATGCTGCAGGCCCGCCGTGCCGCCGGTGGGCCGGCGCCGGTCTTCGATTTCGTCTTCCTCGACGGTGGCCACGCCTTTCACCACGACGCGCCCGCCGCGATGCTGCTGAAGGAACTGCTCAAGCCCGGCGGCATCATCCTCTTCGACGACTACGACTGGTCGTTCGCCGTCTCGCCTACCCTGAGGCCTTCCGTCTACCCCGGCATTCTCGAGCTCTACACAGAAGACCAGATCGAGACCGCGCATGTCCAGTTGATCTGCGATCTCTTCATGGATCATGACGAGGACTACACAAAGCTCGACATCGGCTACGGCAGGCGCGAGCACCGCCGCGCTTATCGCAAACGCGCCGCGGCATGAGCCGTCCGCCACCGGACGGCGTCGCCCTTTTCGGAACGTTTGATGTTGCGAACTACGGCGATCTGCTGTTTCCCCATGTCGCGGCGCATCTGCTTGGCACGTCGCCCGACGACCTGCGCTGCTATTCGCCGCGTGGCGGCGCGCCGGACTGGGAGGACGTCGTGCAGGCTCGCGCCGTCACGGCTTTTGGCCGGGATCCGCCGCCGGCTCTGTGCCTGATCGGCGGCGGCAACATCGTTCACGCGAACCCGACCCCGCTGGCCGATTACGCCGGCGCTTTCCCGGACCCCCGCTTCACCTATGCCTCGCTGTGGCTTGGCGCCTCCATCCTCGCCGCGCGCTCCGGCGCTGCTCTCGCCTGGAACGCGCCGGGCGTGCCCTCCCCACTGGAAGGGGCGTGGGTTCGCCGGCTACGGGACCTGGCGCTCGACGCTGCCGATCATCTCTGCGTCCGCGACGAAGCGAGCCGCGTCTATCTCGGCGGCAGCACGTTCGACATCGATGTCCTGCCCGATACGGTGCTGAAGCTCGGCGCGGTGTGGCCGGCGGCCACGCTGCAGGATCACGCGCGGGCCGCATTCGAAAGCCGCGGCATGGCTGTGCCGGAGCGTTGGATCGTCTTTCATCTCAACGACCGCTATATCGGTTCCGGCCTGCCCGCCGCCTGCGCGGTCGCGGGACGCATCGCAGCCTCCCTCGGCGCCGTCCCGGTGCTGGTGGCCATCGGCCCTTGCCACCGCGACGACACCCTGGCGCGCGAGGCATCCTCCCTGTTCGAGGGCGACGTGCTGGTGGTGGATCGGCCGCGCGGGTTGAAGGAGATCGCCGGCCTCATCGCCCACGCACGGGCCTATGTCGGTTCCTCCATGCACGGGCTGATCACCGCGCTCGCCTACCGCCGGCCCGGCATCGCCATCGCTCGCACCCGCATGGTGAAATTTCTCGGCCTGCTCGAGCAGCTCGGCGAACCGGATCGCCTGCAGGAAAGCTGGGAGGACGCCGAGCGCACGGCCGCGACGTTGCTCCAGCCCCTTGCGGCGCCACTCCTGGACAGGCTCGCCGCCGCCGACAAACTGATCGACGGCCATGGCGCCCGACTTCGCCGGCTGCTGACCTCTCCTCCCAGTCCTTCCGCCGCCAAAGGCCGCGCCACGCTGCGCGAAGCCGTTTCCTCTGCCAACGCCTCATTCGGGGAGTGGTCCAGCTTGGATCAGGCGATGGCGGAAGACCGTGCGGCGGCCGACGATCCGGATCGCGTGGCGCAAGCGATCGCAGCGGCTTTGCGCGGTCCTGCCGAAGCTGCCCTGGGCCGCCGCATCGCCGACGCCCTGGCGCGCTGGCCGAACAGCCTTCGGCTTGCCTTGCTCGAAGCCGAATGGCTGGAGCGCTCGGGCGACGCGGCATCCGCCCATGCCCGCCTCACCGCCTTGCAAACCCAACATCCGAACAACCCTTGGCCCGTGGTCAGGCTGGTGCGATTGCTGGCCGCGCAAGGCGAGTTCGAAAGCGCGCGCGCTCTGTATGAGGCTCGTCTGCAAACTTTGACGCTGACCCAAGCCTTGCACCGTGAGCTTACCAGCGCTTTTTCGCCGGAGACGCCGCCAGCTTGAGGCTTGTTGTGTAGGAGCCGGCCCCTGTTTTGGCGCGCCGGTCCGCAGTTCCAAGCAAGCCTACGGCCCGCCATAGGCTTTTGGGGCTTCCCTCAAATCTTGAGCGCCTGCTTGCAGAGATCGAGCATATCGGCCACCCGTTTGGGCCAGGATATGGGCCAAAGCTCCTCGGCCGTCCGCGGCTGGTGCGGTCCGGTGAAGGCGCGCCGAGCCACGGCCGAGTCCAGCTTCGAAAGGAAGTCCGCCGGACTGCCGGCGATGTCGATGCGGCCCCGCAGATCGTCCATATTGGCGACGTCGGTCGCCACCACCGGCAAACCCAGCGCCACATAGACATAAAGCTTCAGCGGATTCATCCGCTCGCTGACGGCGTTGTGCAGGTGCGGCATGATGGCCACGTCGAAGCAGCGCATGAACGCCAAGGCCTCCTCATAGACTTTCGGTCCGAGCAGGCGCAGGTTCGGATGGCGCCGCAGGCCCAGAATGTCGGTGGTGCCGTGCGCCGAACCGATCACGACAAAGGTCCAGGATGGCCGCTGGCCAATCAGGTCGTCCAGAAGAGTCACGTCCACGCGCGAGCGAAGGTTGCCGACATAGCCGATGATCGGCCCGTCGATGCCTTCCAGTTCGCGGGGGCGGCGGCCACCGGCAGCATAGAATTCGCAGGCGTTCGGCACGACATGGATTGGCGCGGGACTCAGCGGCGCGAACGCCTCCCCCACCGCTCCGCAATTGGCGAACACGAGATCGGCTTGTGCGAGCGTCTGGCGATAGACCGCTTCCACTTCATTGGCTTGCTCCTGGTCGCGCACCATCACCCGCTGGTCATCGACCAGGTCAACCACGCTGAGGTCAAAACCGAGCCCTTCGGCGATGTCGGCATACATCGGCGCAACCGGCCAGGCCCAGCCGACGACGTTACCGCTGCAATGGCGGGCAATCGTGTCGGCGACATAGCTCTGGTAATCCTCGATCCTCGGCAGGCTGCGCCCGAGATAGCTGACGCCCGGCTCCCGCCCGTAGACGAAGGTCCGCTTCACCAAACCCGGCTTATCGTCGATCTCGAGGAATCGGCGGGCAGTGGCGTCGGCGATCAGCTTGCCGTGGTGGTAGGCGGATTCGGCGCCCGCACGCTCCTCGTTGCGCAGACGGTCCACCCGCACCGGTGCATCGAACTGAACGATCGTGCCGACCTGTTCGCTCTGGCGCAGGTATTTCAGCAACATGTCGTGGCGACGGCCGTAGATACCCGTGTCGTTCTGTTTCCAGAAACAGACAAGATCGATCGGTCGTCTGCGACGCAACGCCGGGGCGGTGATGGCGCCTTTGCGCGCCCATGCGGGAGGATCCTCCGGCAAGGCCGAACCGAACCGGCGATTGATCTCGCGGAAGAGGCGGGTCCACTCGTCGTTCCATGTCACGGGCCGCGACAGCGCCCGGGAAAAGGCGCGCTCGATCCGGGCACAGTTCACGCCGTAACTGAACTCCGCGTCGAAGCCATCGAGGCGGCGTTGCCGGTCGGCCGGGGTATCCCGCCCTTCGGCGATGCCGAGCAGCCAAGCCTGGATGTCATCATCGTCGACAACCGGTGTGACAAGCCCCTGTTGTATCGCGTCCGCGACCGACGGAACCGGCGACATCGCCACCGGAATGCCAAGCGCCAGCGCGTCGGACAGTTTTGCAGGCGTTTGGAATTCCGAGATCGGCGATTCCTTGTCCTGCAGCAGGCAAACCCCGTCTGCCGATTGAAGCAGATCCGACAACTCCGAAAAGGGCAGGTCGGGCAGGAATTTGACCCTGGCCTTCGTGAACGCGGCCAGTTCGCGCGCGAAGCCGCGGTCGTGGATGGTGCCGGCGACGACAAGCAGCAGGCGCGGATCGGCAAGCCTGTCCAGCACAGCGAGCAAACGCGCCAAGCCCTTGTGGCGCCGGGGCGTGCCGGCGAAGAGGACGACACGATCCTCGTCCGTCAACTGCATTTTGGAGCGAACGCGCTGACGACGGACCGGATCGGGGCAGAAAACGGTTTCGTCGCGCGCATGTCGAACGAGGAGACCGCCGAAGCGATCGCCCAGCGTCTTGTTCACGACGGTCCGATCCTCGAATGTCGGTATGAGCCCTTCCGCGATTCCCGTCCAGAACGCGCCGTTCGGCGCGCCGAGATCGGCAGGCACTTCCCCCGCGGCGGCCAGGTCTTCGAGACGGGCCGTCGTGGTTCCTTCAGGAAAGAAGGCGGTTTCGCGGTCGTCGAGGTCAAGCACGACAGGGCAGGCCAAGCGGTGCTTCAGAAGCATCGCCATCAGCATGCCGGGGAATCGATATTTGGACAGGTGGACGATGTCGCAGGTGGCGCCTTCCACGAACGCCTGAACGGCGGGCACGAACTCGCTCATGGGCGCGCCGGGCAGGCTGCGTACCGGCAGGACTGTGTCCCGGAGCGGCGCCCAGATCCCTTGGCCCGGCCTGGTAAAGGCCGAGCCGAGGATTTCGACGCCATGCCGGCGCAAGATCATGTCGGCGAGGGCGTGGGCGCGGCCGAACGGATTGTCGCCGACTTCCCACGTGACGACGGCCGCGCGCAGTTGCGCCGGCGCCGATCCGCCGCTTGGCCAGGGACGCCGCACCGGCACAGCGGCTTTCGCGACGGGCAGCGACGCTACCGACACGACGATCCGCGAGATCGTGAAAGCCGGCGTGCCCGCCCTGAAGCGGAGCGACACGATATGCTCGGCCTCTCGCAGCGGCCAGGAAACCGCTGCCTCCACCCTCAGTTCGTCTACGCCCTCCTCGCGCAGAAGCGTGTCGAACACACGCAGAAGCGGAGCCTGGCGTCCCGCTTTGTTCACCCGGAACACGGCAATCTCCGCCAAGGCCTTTCGCAAGTGCTGACGCTCTTGCGAATATAGCGAACAGGACAACTGCAACGACGCCCCGCTGGCCTCGATCGGAATCGGAAGGCCCGCCTGCAAATGAAGATTCTTCGCTTCCGATGGAACGGAAAGTTCTAGTCCTCGCTGAGAACTGGACAGCACGGCTGAAAATCCGGCATCCTGGGTGATGATGCTCCAGCCGTTTACTGAGAGATTTCCGCCTCCAGAATCGTCAATATCGTTATTTTCGCCGAAAGACGTTGATATTATACTCATATTTTATGGAACTGCTCAGTTACTTTCGTGTCGATAGCAAAAATTACTCGCGCTTCGGCCCGGCTGCCGGGATACAGGATATCTGTGCCCGGAGGAAAAATGCTTCGCAAGGCTGCGGAATCAAAGATTTGCGTTTCGTCGGCGTGAATAGCCATGCGGAACTGACTCTTGAATTTGGGTGAAGGCAGCGCGAATCATTCTCGCCAACGGGTCCTGGTCCATCGGCAGTCGGTTGAGGCTGCTTCAAGCGGGGCTGCCATATCACTTCCCACTCCGGCGATCTGCGTGCAATTGTTATCTGCATTGCAGCTTCCGGGTAAGAGCGCTTTCGGTGTCGTCGACACGAAGGTTGTCCCTCCGAAGCGCGGATGGGAGGTTGTTGTTGCGATACAGCCAATCCCGCTGCGAGAGCCTCGAATGTGCAGACGATGCTCGGGCACTCGACGCCCGAGATAATTTTGGCGCTCTACGTCCACTCGGAAGACGGCCGGTGCGAAGTGACGGCGCAGCTTTTGGGCAACGTCCATGGGTGATTTGGGCCTATCGGATGCCGCGACGATGCCGCAGGCCGGCAGATTTCTGCGCCCTTCTCGCCTTTTCCGATCGAACCCGAAGTGAACGCAACGAACCGAAATGTCGCCAATTCAGTCGTGAAAATAGGGAGTTGGCGCGTTCCGAAATGGTGCCCCCGGCAGGAATCGAACCCGCGACCTTCGGTTTACAAAACCGGTACGATGGCCCCACATAGGCTAACACAACCGAACATCTAACCATCAGGAAAGCCTTTCAAACCCTTGCTTTCCATGCAAGTGTGTGCCTAAGTTAGCAACACAGGGTAACGGCGCATAACGCGCAAATTTGTTACCCTGTTGTTACCCAGAGGGGAAAACCATGGGAAAGGCACTCACAGGCGCGGCGCTTACGAAGATCAAGCCAGACCCCGACAAACGCCAGGAAATCCCCGATGGCGTGCTGGTCGGGCTCTACTTCGTCGTGCAGCCGACCGGCCGGAAGTCATGGGCGGTTCGATATCGCCACAATGGCAAGCCGCGAAAGATGGCGCTCGGCAACTATCTCGCCGGGGATGATCCTGCGAAGGCTGGCGCCGAACTGAAGAAAGTCAGGATCGAGGCTGCTGACATCCTTGGCAGCGTGCGCGGCGGCGCTGATCCAGCATCCGAAAAGCTGACGGCCAAGAGGCTTGTGAAGGACGCCGACGACAGCCGACGCGACCATTTCCGCGTCGTGGTCGAGCGCTACCTCCGGGAGTATGCGGCGAAACGGCGGAACTTCTCCGAAAAGGCGCGGCTGCTCGGCATGCGCCTTAAGGGTGATGAGTGGGAAACCATCGAAGGCAAGCCTGCGGTCTTATGGGCGACGAAGCGCGTGCAGGAGATCACTCGCCGCGATATCCGCGACTATGTCGAGGGGATGGCGGAGACTGCGCCTATCGGCGCCAATCGGGCGTTCGCGGAGTTGCGGAAGTTTTTCAACTGGTGTGTCGGCAAGGACATCCTGGCTGTCTCGCCGATGGCGGGCTTGCAGCCGCCTTCCGAGGAAAACGCCAGCCGCAACCGCGTCCTGATCCGCCGCACCGATGTTCCCGGCTCGACCGACGATGAACTGCGGTGGCTGTGGCAGGCGGCCGACGCATACGACCGAAATGACGAAGGTGAGCACAAGGGCGGTGGCCGCCGGCCAAGCGGACCATTCGGCCCGTTCCTTCAATTTCTGATCCTGACGGGTCAGCGCCGGACGGAAGTTTCCGAAATGACGTGGCGCGAAGTCGACATGGAACAGCGAGTATGGACGATCCCAAAGGAGAGGGCGAAGAACGGGCTTCCGCACGCCGTTCCGCTCTCTGCCGCCGCCATGGCGCTCTTGGAGGCTATGCCCCGCATAAAGGGCAGCAAGAGCTACGTCTTCACCACGGACGGCGAGAGCTCCATCAGCGGGTTTTCCCGGATGAAACAGCGCGTTGATCGGCTGATGAAAGAAGCATCGGATTCTGATGCAGATATCCCACCATGGACGGTTCACGATCTCCGGCGCACCGTCGCTGCCGGCATGCAGCGGCTCGGCGTCCGGTTGGAAGTTACCGAACGGGTTTTGAACCATCTGTCGGGATCCTTCGCCGGCATTGCGGGCGTCTATCAGGTGCATGACTTTCATGAAGAGAAGCGGGCGGCACTGGACGCATGGGCTAGCTTCGTCACCGATCTGGTTGAGGGGAGGGTGCGCAGCAACGTTACCTATCTCCATGCGGAGCGCGCGTGATGGTCGAGTGGCTTGGTTTTGCTGAGGCCTGTGAGATCGTCCAGGTGAAACTTGGCTTGAATGGCGCACGCGCTAAGGCGCTCTTATGGGGAGCCGTCCTTCGTCGTGACTTCAGCATTGGTCATTCTCCAACAGAAGTGCACGATGAGGAACGCCGGCTGTTCCCGTCTACGTCTCGCACCCCGCAAGGCCCGTCTGATGCGGACAGGCAAAGCCTTACCATCATCCATCACCAAAGTTTTTTGGACTGGTTACAGGGGTTCCCCCCAGGCAAGGCTACCGGAGATGAAATTCCCCCGGTGGTTCCTCACCGCCCCAAGGGTACGAGCTACGCTGCCGCAGACGCGCCGCTCGTGCAAGAGATGCACAATCTGATCTCGAGGGGGGAATACCCGTCTGCGCGCTCTGCGGCAATGAGCCTTATCGCCAAGATCAAGGGCGCTGGAACCCCTGATAGCTTGGCTCGCCGCCTCGTCGACCGCTACAAGGAGACCTATGGAGCGAATGGAGAATAACGGAGTCTCCATTCTTCTCAAATGCTTGCTTGAGTAATTACCCGTAACCTCGCGTTATCTTCAGTAACGCGAGGTAATCAAATGAACATCGCCACAGAGCCCCGGCCAGAGCGGGAATATCTCCCTGCTCGCGGCGTGTGGGAACGCTACGGCAAGTCGTCCATGACGCTGCACCGCTGGCTGGCGGATGAGCGCATGAACTTCCCCAAGCCCGTTTATTTTGGTCGTTTCAGGTTCTGGCGGCTTTCTGAACTTGAAACCTGGGAGCGGCAGCAGGTCGCCAAGAGCCGGGAGGCCGCATAATGGCCCGCAACCCGTTCTCTCTCGATACCTATTTCAACATCGATCGCGTCGCCGACGCCATGCTGATGCTTTGGCGCGAGGGTTCGCGTCATCCCCGGCTTGGTCATGAAATACGTGACCTGTTCGCCGGCCTGACACTCGCCGTCTACAACGAGGCGGCGGACCTCGCCTGGTCGAGGCTCACCCCGGAAGAGCGGCGCGAGGCTTCGGAGGAAGCAGGAGGCGCCGATGGGACCTCCTAAAGAAAAAGCCGGCACGGAAAAAATTCCGGCCGGCCTCAAAAGCAGAAAAATCCTACCGGCAACCTACAGCAGCATAGCCTCCCCGGCAATAGACATAGCCGCCATCATTGCCCGCCGGTATCGTCTGCCGCCGGTCCGCGCGCGCCTCATCTGCCACCTGGCAGGGATTGGGGGCGTGGCATGACCATTCACCTCCATCCCGCCACGGTCGAACAGCTTTTCGTCGAGCGTGCCGTCCGCCACGTCACGCGGGCACGCAATCATCTGCTCGCCGGATCGATCGCAATCGACGAAGTCGGCTTCGACTGTGAGGCGCTGAACGACTGCTACGCCGATCTCGCCGGAATCCTCGCCGCATGGGCGGGCCGCAGCCGGCCGCCAGAGGTGGATGCCGTCGCCAACCACATCACCGCCGCCGCCGTCGAGTGGCGCCGCCAGCAGCGACGGAGCTATTAGCATGGCCGCCGACGAGATCGCCGCGCGCATGATCGCCAATGCGGACCGCGACGAGGAAACCTATCGCCACGTCGACTATGAAGGGAAGGAGGCGCACCGGCGTCGAATTCTCGGTATCGAGTCCTTCACGGCGGACACGCTGGCCGGAAAGGAAGTTCCGGCCCGCCAATGGCACGTCGATGGGCTAATCCCCGCGGAGGTGCCATGCACGCTCGGTGCGGATGGCGGGGTCGGCAAGAGCGTCCTAGCGCTCCAACTTTGTGCTGCCACGGTCACGAAGGGCTATTGGGCAGGACGCGCCGTCAAGCAGGGCCGCGCGGTATATCTGTCCGCCGAGGACGACAAGGACGAGATTCACCGGCGCCTGTTCGACATCGCTGCCGGCGCGCAAGTCTCGCTCGCCGATCTGCACGACCTCACGATATTGCCTCTCGCCGGCAAGGATGCGCAGCTCGCAGTCTCCGAAGGCAAAACGAACACGCTGAAGCAGACGAAGCTTTTTGCCGGGGTCGAGGAACTGCTTCACGACCTGAAGCCGTCACTGATGGTCATCGACACACTCGCCGACACGTTCGGCGGGAATGAGATCGATCGGGCACAGGCGCGCCAGTTTGTCGGATTCCTCCGCGGCCTCTGTATCCGCCATAGCGTCACGATCCTGCTCCTGGCTCATCCCAGCCTCGCCGGCATGTCTACCGGCTCCGGTAGCAGCGGATCGACGGCGTGGAGCAATTCAGTCCGCGCGCGCCTCTATCTCGATCGCGTGAAGGGGTCCGACGACGACGAGCCAGATCCTGACTTGCGCGTCCTTCGTGTCGTCAAAAGCAACTATGCCCGGCTCGGCGAAGAAATCCGGCTGCGCTGGCAGGCGGGCACATTCGTCCCGGCAGTAGGGCAGGACAGCGGCACGGTCATGTCGGCACAGAACAAGGCCGAGCGCGTCTTCATGAGCCTGCTCGCCGCCTACAATGCCGATGGCAGGCACGTTGGATATGCGCCGGCCGGCAACTACGCCCCCAAGGTGTTCGCCGCCGATACCCGTTGCGAGGGCGTGACGAAGAAGGCCTTCACTCAGGCGATGAATGCACTGTTCGCCGCCGGCAAGATCAGGATTGAGGAATTTGGCCCGCAGTCCCGCCCGCTCAAACGTCTGGTCGAGGTGCAGTCATGACCCGTCCGGTAATCTTCAAACCCCCTTCAAACCCCCTTCAAACCTATGTTCAAACCACCCTTCAAACCCCCTTCAAACGGGCTTCAAACCCCTTCAAACCCCCTTCACGCACACTCCCCTTATACCCATATGCGCGTTGCGCCCTCCTTTGGGGTCGGACGCACGCGCTCAGAAGGGGCAGATTTGTTTCGTGTCGACACAAAATAGGTACCTCTGCTTTTGCCGCAGGGAGTGCCCGCGCTCTTTCACCGTCTTTTTCTCCAAAGCCCGCCGGTGCCACGATTCGGGTGGTTTTCCCGAGAGCATAGGATAATGAAACCGGTGCTCATCATTCATGCAAGCCTTGAATTACAAGAGTTTCCAGCGTATCATGCGGCGCATCGTGTTAACATGGGTAACGACAGGGTAACGGAAGGCAGGATTTCAAGGGTGAAACAATTGCCGGCAGATAGCGCCACGATACCCGACGAACCGCAGGCCAAAGGCGGCAAGGTGCGCCTCCTGGCCCTTGAAGACATCGACGGGCGGACGCGCGCGGGCCAGTTCGTTCGCGAGACGAAGGAAGCCGTGCTTGCCGATGTTGGCGGGGAGGACGATCTTTCCGTTCTGGAGCGTCTTGCCATCGACAACGTGACGCTGACGGCTGCCATGATTCGCGACGCGGGTGTGCGCTGGCTCAAGGGTGAGCCGATAGATCCCGCTGCCGTCGCCACGCTGGCAAACAGCTTCAACCGCTCTGCCGACAAGATTGGCTGGAAGCGTCGCGCGAAGGACGTGACAACCCTTTCCCGCTTCCTCAACGTGGAGCGCGCGCCATGAACGACGAACTGCGCCACACCTTCGTCACGCGCCTGGAGGAAGTCCGCGCCGCCGCCATGCGCCTCGATCAGCCGCACGTCGCGCTGCAGGCGGACGAGAAGCTCGCGCGCCTCCTCGGTCTCGGCGACGACCTCGGCACGCGCGGGCGGGCCTTTTCCGAAACCACGTCCGGCTACCTGCTGTCTGCGATGGACAATCCGAACACTGCCGCCGGCAAGCGTCCCGACTTCCACCTCGCGCGCGCCCTCGCCTTCGCCATCTCGGAGGCCGTTCACGACGGCACGCCGATTGCCGAGCCAATTGCCCGGCTGGCCGAAGACGCAGGGCTCGCGCGCATCTCTGGCCATATCGGCGAGGAAATCACCTTGGAGGCTACCAATGCAGAACCTGCCGACGCCTGACGCGCCCGCATCGATAGGCGCGCGCCTTGCCGCTGCCACCCAACGCCTTGCCGATCTTCGTCGCGAGCAGGGGGCGGCACTGCTTGACGGGCAGCCGTTCGACCATGGTGGCCTGACAGAAGCCGAGAACGAGATAGCCGCGCTGAATGTAGCTGAGACTGAGTCAGTACGGCGTGAGCGGGAGGTGGCTGCGAAGGCTGTTGATGATGCGCACAGGAAGATGCGGCGCAAAATAGGCAAGCAGGAGCAGAAACGGCTGGCCGCCGTCGAGCGGGCTGAGCGTGCGGCCAACGAACTGGCTTCGGCGCTGAAGGAGGCGCTGGAGACCGGCACCGGTATCGAAGCCAGCGTGCGCGTTCTCGGGCACCGGCCAATTCGTTACCTCGAAGCCAACGATTACGAGCGCCGCCTGTCATGCCGACTGGCCTGGGCCTTCCTGCCGTTGACGGGGCCTAGCCGGGCCTTTGGTCAAATCAGCTTTCCTGACAGTGGCATGTATCGCGTGCCGTGGCGGCAGGCCGAAACGACGCTGGTAGGAGCCGCAATCAACCTCGCAACACAAGGAAACCCCGATGCAGCCTGAAGACGTACTGAGCAAGCCGGAGCCGCTGGCGATCGATCCGGCCCGCGTCACCCTCGATCACGGCGGCTTCGCGCGCCGGCATTACTTCGTCCGGCTTCCTGAAGGTGCGATTGCGGACGATCTGAAGGAACCGGGGCTGTGGCGGAAGGTCCAGCGGGGTGGCAACGCACTCGCAAGACATGATGCGGTCTACCTGGTCGCCTTCGATGAAACGTGGGTGGCGGAGGCCATCGTTGCCGAAGCCGATGCGAAGCAGGCAGTGCTTGCGAAGCCGCGCATAACGCAGTTCCCGGAGCGCTTCGACAAGTTCTTCGAGGACGACATGTACCGCGTGAAGTGGGTCGGCAACGGCTATCGGGTCCAGCGCAAGCATGACGGCCACCTGATGACGGCTGTCACGGCGAACGCCACCTTGGCCGAGCGCGATCTGGTTAACCTCTACGGGCGCCGCGCGTGAGCGGCGAACTCGTACCGGTTTCCGACGCGCCAGGCCTTGGTGGTGGCGCATTGGAGAACCTTCCGGCTGGCGGCGGCCATGTCGTTGCCTCGCGTGGCGATGCTGCCGGCCGGAAGGGAGAAATAGAGCGCGTGATGCGGGAGGACATTTCCCGCTATTACGCCGAGGGACTGGACCGCGAATATCTTGGCTTGCTCCGGGACGAGACGGGGACAAGGCCGGCATTCGACCCGATGGCCGCGGACGAATCCCGGCAGTTGATGTCGGCCACGCCGGTGGGCGCGCGCCTGGTCCATGAATGGGACAACATGGGCGGTTTCCGGCTGCATCTTGGCCGGGTGCAGGAGCGTGTTGGTGGCATCGTCCGCGACCTGGGCGACGATCGCCATCAACGGGCTTTCATGGAGTGGTTCGACCGCAGCCTGCCGGAGGGTGTGAGGTACGCAATCTATGACGAGATCGCCGCCGGCCCGCCGTCGTGGGTGTCGCCGGTTGACGAGGCCGGCTTGAAGAAATTCGGGTCCAATCCGGTCGGCGCGGAACTGCTGGCGGAGTGGGGAGCTGATGCGGCCGGAAACGTCGCCTGCGTCTGGCGGCGCGTCGAGCGGCTGAAAGAGCAGCTTGGGGACGATGCCGATCTGTTTTTCGACTGGTTCGAGGAACTAAGGCCAGACGAGGCGCAGACGATTTTGCGCGTGGTAGCGAAAGGAGCATGACGTGTCTGGAATCGAAATGATTGTCGGCGCGCTTGGAACTGCCGCATCGGTTGCCGGCACGATCGGCGCGGGCCAGGCCGCGAAGAACGAAGCCAACTACGAAGCGAAGCAACTCGAAATCAAGGGCGCCGAGGAACGGGCAGCGGCGCAGCGTGACGCTATGCAGAAGCGCACCGAGGGGAAACTGGTCATGTCGCGCCAGCAAGCGTTGGCGGCGGCTTCCGGGGCCGGGGCAGGGTCCGACGCACCTACTATCGTTCGGATGATGACGGACACCGCAGGCGAGGCGGAATACAATGCGCAGACGGTCAACTATGGCGGGCTGTCGCGCGCTACCGGCTTGTTCGATGCTGCACGAGGCCGCCGGGCTTCGGGCAAGGCATCGTTCATGGGTTCGGTCATCGGGAGTTTCGGGCAGGCGGCAACCGGCCTCGGGAAGCTGCGATCCGGCGGGTTTGGCTGAGTTGTCAAATACGATGATCGTCTATCATGGCTCACCGTATCGCTTTGATGCCTTCGATCCCGCCTGGATCGGCAGAGGCGAAGGACTGCAAGTTTACGGGCATGGCTTCTATTTTGCTGCGGCTCGTGCGCATGCGATCAGATATGCCCGCGCCCTCGATTTCTTCTCCGATGGCGGTTGGGTGATGGGTGTGAACCTTGCGTTGAACAAGCGGGATGGGGGGACCGGAAACAAGCTTCTGGACAACCAGATTGTTGCCTTTCGAGGCGATATGAACGCCTGCCTGGATCGGATTCTTGATCGGTCTTTTCCCCCTCCCTACGGCCTGGATGTTGCCGATTTCCGCGCACTGGAGCCCGCCGTAAGGGAACTGGCGGCATCAGGACTCCGGGTCGAACCAAGAGGGTTCCTGTATGATGTCGAAATTCCTGACCTCGCCTCCTTCATCTCCTTGGAGGCACCTTTGAAAGAATTGCCGGAAACTGTTCGCCCTGCATTTGAGCAAGCAATGGACAGCGTGTCCCCGCTCCAAAGATTCATGGCTGAAGGTAACGAAATGCGACTGCGGGGTGCCGCGCTTAGGGGTGCAAGACGGCGCGGAATGCCTCTGGAAATGATCGCGCGCCATGCGGGGTTTTGTGGCTTTACCTACCATGAGGAGGGCGGCGATCCGGTTTACATCGTGTTCCAAGACCAGCCAGTGCTCATTCGGTCAATCGCCGATGTGTCAGACAACGTACTGGAAGAGGTTCTCCAATGACCCATGCTCACCATTATCGGTTTCAAGGCTACGGCTCCTGCCTTGGCGCGGTGGCGCCCTCCGGGTCGTGGTTCGATGTGGACGCCACCAAGCCAATCGAGATGGGCGACCTGGTGGCAGTGGCCTTCAAGCCGGAAGGCCCGTTCCGCCGACAGGCTGCCAATTTTCAGGGGCAAGGCCTGGAGGGTGTCGTCAAGCTCTTTGTCGGCACGGAAGAGACCGCGAAGGGCAATCGCGTTTACCTGGTGGCGCAACTCAATCCACCGACCGTCATATCGGTCCCGGCCGAGGCCCTGGCCGCTGTTCATGCCGTGGTCGGCATGCAGAGGCCGCCTGAATCGGACGGCATGGACACGACCGACGACGAGATGGCGTACGACCTGATTACGCCCTTCTTCCGGCGCGGGACCGTGCCAGCGGTCAATCCCGACTGGCGGCCGGAGGGCAGTGCCGAAGGTGCCTATCCGCTGTTCTCAGCCGGCATATTGGAAACGGCCGCCGGGCCTACGATCGGTACCGCCGCCGACGTGATCGAGATGCTAATGAAATCGCGGGATTCAATCGCCGGCAAGGTCGTGGGCGATGAAGCTCGTGCGCCCTATGCCGATGCGCTCAATCTCGCGCTGAATAATAATCCGTTCTTTTACGCCAACCTGTTTTATGTCAGGCCGGCGCTCGACTGGCTGTTCCTGAACTCTCTCAAGGATGCCGTTTCGCCCGGATACCTGAAGCGTCAGCGAAAGCGTCGCTTGAAAGACTACGGCCAGCGCCATTTCATTGGAACGGCGTTTTAGCGCTGAGGATTTTCACGGGATGCGGATGTCCACGACTGCCGGCAACGACTGAATCCTCTTCTGACGCTTTAAACGCCATCCAAGATACCAGCCAGGGACTTTCGCTTCGCACTCCTGACGGTCAGCCATTGCCGGCAGACAGGAATATAATCGAGGACGGCCCGGCAGGCAAAGCGTTCAAATAGGAGGGCATCCGCATGATCTCGATGCGATCTATAGCGCGGGCGGTACGCAAAGCTTTCGACGCGCAACAGCGCCAGCTTGTCGAGGCAGAACGGCTAGCATCGCTACATCGCGCGCAACGTGAACAGCGGGAGCGTGAAATGGAGGCGGCCCGTGCCGAACAGGCTCGCAAGGCGGCGCTTGATCTGCTCGAAAAGCCGCAGCGCCAGGAAGACGCCGAAGATCGCCGGCTTGCCGAGATGTCGGCTGCAATCATGCGCCGCCAGGCAAAGCTCTCCTGAAGGAAGGGTGGTGGCTATCCTGCCTGTGACGGCCCCGGTAGCGTGACGCCCGGCCCGCCGTCATTAAGGTGATGAACCCGGCACCGGCTGCGTTGCCCGCGCTGTGGCTCTGGAGGGGCCGGCACCGAGGTGGCGTCGTTATGCCCGGGGAGATCGGAGCAACCCCGATTTGATAATTGGTCGATCCAACTTTGCGAGGTTGCAGAAACCCGCCACCGCGTCCTCAAACCATTTGGGCGATCTGGGAGAGATCAGAATCTCTCGGATGATTGCGTTCAGGTCACATGAAATGGGAAGCCCAGCAGGGGGAACCATCTTGTCGTGGTCTGCATCGGACAATCGAGTGGTCATTAATCTAGGCTGTCCGTTCCACAGCATCCAGACCTGTTCCTCGCCTAAAGCGGTGTCCCAGTGGACAAGTCGGACCTCCCGCTCATGGCTATAGTCGAGCCGCTTGTTTATCACCGGAGAGAAAGCGTTCCTCAGATCCAGCGCAGCGCTCTCATAGTCCAAATACGTCACCGCACCCACGAGAATATCGCGTTTTTCAGAGGACAGTGCTGCTTCAAGGAGCCTATGGGTGGTTGTTATCGCGATTCCAAAAGTATTTTCTCCGTATAGTTGCCACATTGCGGCGGATTCACCTTCCGCTAAATGCCAGCAACTTATAAAGTATTCCTTGCGTGACTGGAGGCAGTAATTAATAAGGTAGTCGCGATGCTCCTTATCACACTGTAATTTCTCGTCAATCGACCCGTTCTTCTTATATGATGTACGATTTATCTTTTCTGCAACATCCCCGGGCACATCTTGAATAGTGGCCCAAGCGCGATGTGAAAAGTTCCCGGCTGGCAGGCTTCCCTCAAACGGGTCATCCTTGGCCAAGATGCTCATGTTGGAGAACCAGAGAGCATTTGTCGTCACCATGGAGACAAACTTCGGAAAGCTCATGTAGCGCCACATCGTGGCGTCAGGGGCCGGGGGCAGAAAGACCTCATGAGGGGTGATAGGCAAAGGGCGCATCCTTCCAAAGCTCACCCTCGAAGGGTGACGCTCTAGAACCCTCATTGCAACGGGCAATTGACGCGCTAGCGGTTCCCCCGGGTGAGGGGAAGTGCTTGACGATTGGCGCGAACAGGAACATCGTAATCAGTGGGTGTAGCAACCCTGACCAGCGATAGACAGATTGTTCGATTGGCGTCGAAGCAGTCCGTCGAGGCGCGGAAGCCTTGGCAGGCTTCTAGCGCATGGAAGCGCCTTGGCGGGCGTTCCAAACCGGCCGTGAATATGGCCGGGGGCGAACGCTATGTCCAGAGCCGTGAGGCTTAAAATCGTTCGACCTGTCTCGCTGGCAGGTTGCTAACCCCCGGCTTTGGCGCCGCCCGCCAAGCAGGAACCTCGTGCAGATTTGCCCGACGTTCCGCCGGCTGTAGCAAGTCGGTTCCAACCAGCGAGACGACACCCATGTTCACCCATCGCCAAATAGTAAACTCCGCTACTCAACTTTGCTCGTCAGTTTCAACGGGAATTCAACAGCCATCTGCGAAGAGCGCCGCGCGGGCCGAGACGCCCGACAGTTCAAGCAGGGACGACACATTCATGAACCAACACGTCAATCGCCGCGCCATCGTAGCTGCGGGCAGTTCAGTCGCCATGGTGCCGGCCTTGGCGACCTTGATAGCCATCCATGGCGAGAGCGCGGCCGCTGCCGAGGCCAGACCTGCGGCGCCTTCGGTCACTCCCGAACTGCTTCGCCGGATTGCCCGCTTCATAGACGAACGGCGGCGGCTTGATGTGGTGCAAGAGCGCCACAACGTTGCCGAAGCGGCTTACCTGACGGCTCCTGAAAACGCGCGGCCCGACCCTCTCCCGCCTGAGGACGACGAATGGCGGGAAGCCTTCCGCAATCTCCGCATATGTGATGTCGGCAGTCCAGCATTCGAGAAGCTGGACCACCCAGCTCTCATTCGCCGTCGCAAGCTGGAGGACGAGCACAAGGTAGCGATGGCGGCGTGGGAACAGGGGTGCTTAAAACGCAAGGAAGAAGTCGCATTCGAAAAGATCGACGCGGCCTATCAACGGCAGATTTCCCGCGTCGACGCCACGTGCGTGCATGTCATGCGCTTCCGGCCAAGATCGCTCGCCGATCTAAAGGCGAAACTTCGCACGTATGATTTGTGGAACGGCGAAACGGAGACGGCTTTCTATCATCTTTGGAAGGACGCGGAGCGAATCACGCGGGAGGCCGGGAAAGTGACAAATGAAACGAGCGCCCCGGCTGTCGAACCGCCGGCTTCCCGAATACAAAGCCTATTCGAGGAATGGGACGCAATTTACCGCCTCGGCTTTGAAGAGCCATATTGCCGCTCAGATGAAGAAGCGGATGCTCATTGCGACCGCAGGCGCGCTCTCGAAGAGCAGATGGAAGCGATCCCGAGCAAAAGCGCAGCCGACCTAGCCGCGAAGATTATCGCGATCACGGGATACGGCAGTTTCGAATTCGACCGTGGCTCCAATACTGAGACGTGGAGAGAACTGGAGAGCCTGGTCGGGCGCACAGAGCCGGTGCTGATGACGGCGACTTGACCTAATTCAGATCGCAAACTTTGCGACACCTGCCCGGCTGCGGAGACGTGGCCGGGCCACTCGCGTCAGAAGCCAAGAACTCTCGACAGCGGGCTGTCATGTCCCGCGAAATATTGGAACAGCCAGATACCCCAGGTAATCGGCCAAATTACCGCCAAGATGGCGTCGAGCGTCAGGTTCAGCAACAGCTTGACGAAAACGGATGATCGTCCCGTCCATGTGTCGACAACCAGTATGATGTAGGTGATGGGGCCAGCGAGACCCCAGATTATAACACCCACACCGCCGATCACTCCCTTGATCGTTTCCATTCCGCCCTCCCCACGCCGGCAGATATGTCGCTCGGGCTTGCCGAGTGTCGCAGGAATACGCTGGAAATCAATCGAAGTCGTCACGGCTCTTTTGGTGTCCGGCTTTAGTGCTCGATTCTGAGCGATTGTTACCCAATTCGTTACCCGGACGCGGAGTGTGCCGCAGGCGAGGGCAGGTTAAATAGGGGTAAGTTCTTGATTTTGTGGTGCCCCCGGCAGGAATCGAACCCGCGACCTTCGGTTTACAAAACCGCTGCTCTACCAGCTGAGCTACAAGGGCATGCGCCTGCGGTAATCATATATCGGCCGGCAGTAAAGACAAAAGTCGTTTTTCGGTTACCGCCGTTGTCATCCACGGGGGCGGATGAGGCCTGAAGCCGTGACGATGCGCCCTTAAATGCGTCGGATTGCGTTCCCATATCGTTGTCGACGGTTGCTTACAGGGAGGCTGCGGAATGATCAGGTTTGTGCTTGTTGCGATCGGATTGGCGGTGCTTTGCCTGGTCCTGCTGAAGCTCGCCAGGGACCTGAAGTCGGCCAATGTCGACTGGAAGGGCGTCGCATTCGCCTGCGGCTTCATCGTGCTGGCCTTCTATCTGCGCCACGCGACGGGCATGGGCTGACGGGTACGGCGAACGCGTGGGCGGTACCCGCCTGCCTGATGTCGATTTCGGCGGGGACAGCTACGCGGCGACGCTTGTCCCGGGCGTTTACGCCGCTCTTTCTTCTGTTCCATCCGCCGGTATCTCTCTGCGCGGAGGGAGCAGGGTACGTTCGACCCGTCGGCAAGCTCATGCCGGCGCGATGAAGGGCTGCTGGATCGCCTGGAATACCGGCAGCGATTCCATCCGTTGCCAATGCGCCATGAGCGCCGGGTAGGCGGTAAGCGCGACCAATCCCGGATGCGCCTCGGAAAGATGCCGCAGCATCGTCGCGACGATGATGTCGGCGTGGCCGATCGTGTCGCCGAACCAGTAGTCGCTCGATCTTGCGGCGCGGTCCGCCTCCAGCACCGAAAGCACCTCCGAAATCTGCGAGCGGCAGCGCGCGACCCAAAGCTCCGACACCGTGTCGTGCAGCTTCGTCTCGTAGAACAGGCTGACCGCCTTGTCGGATAGGCCGGCAGCCAGCGCAGCGATTTTCAGCGCGCGGCGGCGGGCCGGCTCTTCGACCGGAAACATCCGGCGACCGGCAGGCACGAGGCTGTCGATATGGTCGATGATCATATGGCTGTCGACCAGCGTTTCGCCGTCGTCGACAACGAGCGCCGGCACGCGCAGCAGCGGGTTGTAGGGCCGGATTTTTTCGGCGTCGCCGAAGGTCGACCACGGCCGATGCTCGTAGGGCAGGCCGTAGAGCGTCAGCGCGATGCCGACGCGGCGGACGAAGGGCGAATCATACTGGCCGATGAGGATCATGGTCTTGCTCCGCTGGACGCAGGACAGTGCGACGGCCTGTGGCGCCCAGGCAAGCGCCGCCAAATGGGCCAGGACGAAGCTGCTGCCAGAAACGGCCAATCCGGGCGAGACTGCAACAGGAATGCCGCGGGCGGATGGTCTGGACGGCGCTTTCGACATGGCGGATCGGCCGGTGTCCGAGGCTGGAAAGTTGCCAAATCGGCCACGAGTTCCGATATGGTGGGGACGAGAGACGGACGCAGGAGCGCCGGGCAGGATCATGGATCAATTGAACATCGATGTCTCGAACCGGGCGGGGCCGGCGACCGGTCTCGGCCAAGGCGACTATGCCGAGCTCCCCGAGCGTTTCTTTCAGCGCGCCGATCTTTCGCCCGTGCGCGCACCCAGATTGATCAGGCTGAACAGGCAGTTGGCCGAAGAACTCGGGCTCGACGCCGACTTCCTTGCAAGCCCCGAAGGTCTGGCGGTGCTTGCCGGCAATGCGTCTCCGAAAAATGTGCAGCCGCTGGCGCTTGCCTATGCCGGGCACCAGTTCGGCAATTTCGTGCCGCAGCTCGGCGACGGCCGCGCGCTGTTGATCGGCGAGGCCATCGACCGTGCCGGAAAACGCCGCGACGTCCAGCTGAAAGGTTCCGGGCGCACACGCTTTTCGCGCGGCGGCGACGGGCGGGCAGCGCTCGGGCCGGTGCTGCGCGAATATATCGTGAGCGAGGCGATGGCCGCGCTGGGCATTCCGACGACGCGGGCGCTGGCGGCGGTCAGCACCGGCGAGATGGTGTTTCGCGAAGGGGCGATGCCCGGCGCGATCTTTACCCGCGTCGCGGCGAGCCACATCCGCATCGGCACCTTCCAGTATCTTGCGGCGCGCGGCGACCGCGAAGGACTGAAGGCACTGGCCGACTATGCGATTGCGCGCCACTATCCAGATGCTGGGGCGCAAGAAAATCCATACCTCGCGCTGCTTGAGAATGTCGTTGCCGCGCAGGCGCGGCTGGTGGCGCGCTGGATGCTGGTCGGCTTCATCCACGGCGTGATGAACACCGACAATATGTCGATCTCGGGCGAGACCATCGATTACGGGCCGTGCGCCTTCATGGACAATTACCATCCGGCGACGGTGTTTTCGTCCATCGATTCCCGGGGCCGCTATGCCTATGCCAACCAGCCGCATATCGCCGTGTGGAACCTGGCGCGCCTGGCCGAGGCGCTGCTGCCGCTGCTTGCCGACAATGAGGACGCCGCAGTGGAAGCGGCGGAGGCGGCGCTGAAAAAATTCCAGGCGCTTTACGAAGAGGCATTTCACGCCGGGATGCGGCGCAAGCTCGGCCTGCTTACCGGGCGGCCGGAGGACATGGCGCTGGCCGCCGGGCTGCTCGACACGATGGACCGCAACGAGGCGGATTTCACATTGACGTTCAGGAGCCTTGGCGAGGATCTCGGTGCGGCAGCCGGGGAGGGGGTTACGCGAGCGCTGTTCGCCAGGCCGGCGGAGTTCGACGACTGGGCGGTCCGCTGGAAGGACCGGCTGGCGCGCGAGTCCGAACACGACGCCGAAAGGCAGGCGGCGATGCGATCAGTCAATCCGAAATTCATCCCGCGCAATCATCGCGTCGAGGCGGTGATCCGCGCCGGGGTCGACCGGTCGGATTTTTCGCCCTTTGAAGAACTTCTTTCGGTGCTGGCAAAACCGTTCGACGAGCAGCCGGAAATGGTTGCCTATGCCGATCCTCCAAAAATGGAGGAGCGCGTGCTGGAGACTTTTTGCGGAACCTAGACCGCCTGGCGCAGGTTTTCGAAACAGCAAGCCGCGACAAGGCGAAACTCGCGACTTGGTAAAAAATCGATTCAAACTTTATTGGTAATTTCTCGTTAGGAATTGAACCCGGCTTTGTCGGGGGCGTCGCCTTCGGTCTGTCTTGTCTCAGCGTACAGGTCCAAATGCGATCGCCAAGCATCGTCATCACCCTTCTTGCCGTCCTGGGCCTTGCCGGCTGCACGTCCAGTTCCGGCGTGGCCGGTCTCCAGGTGCAGGAGCCGTCTTCCGAAACGACGGCCTCCGTTGCGCGGCCCGGTGCGGCTGTCGGCGAGACCGACACGGTTTCGGCGCTGCTGGAGGAATCGGCGGTGGAGGAGACCGCGGTCGCCGTCGCCCGCCCGCAAATGACTGTTGAGACCGATGTCCAGGCGATCGCGCTGGTCGCGCCGCAAAAGCCGTCGAAGATATTGCTTGCGCCAAAACCCGCAGCGCGTCCCGCGGGACTGGCGCGCGGCACGATCTACCGGCATCGTTTCCGCGACGCAAAACCGATCAATTTCGGAAAAACCGCGCCGGGGCAATATGCCGTGCATGGCGTCGACGTGTCGCGGTGGCAGGGTTCCATCGACTGGATGAAACTGCGCAGCCAGGGCGCCAACTTCGCCTACATCAAGGCGACGGACGGCGGCGACCATCTCGACCCGATGTTCCGCACCAACTGGCGAGCCGCCGACGAGGCCGGCCTGAAGCGCGGCGCCTACCACTTCTTCTACTGGTGCCGCTCCGCCGGGGAGCAGGCGGACTGGTTCATCCGCAACGTGCCCAGGGTTGCCGGCGCTCTGCCGCCGGTGATCGACGTCGAGTACAATGGCGAGTCGAAATGCAAGATGCGGCTTTCGCGCGCCCGCGTGCTGGAGAAGATGCAGGTGTTCATGGACAGACTGGAGGCGCATTACGGCCAGCGCCCGGTCATCTATACCGCCCCAGACTTCTACGCCGACAATCTGCGCGGCGAATTCCCCAATCATCCGTTCTGGCTGCGCGCAGTGGCCCAGCATCCCTCGAAGGTCTATCCGGGGCGCAAATGGGTGTTCTGGCAGTATTCGGGATCCGGCCTGTCGCATGGCGTGAAGGGCAAGATCGACCTCAACGTCTTCTACGGCAGCGAGCGCCAGTGGCGAAACTGGGCGGGCGGCCAGTCGGTAGTTGCCGACGCCAACTAGCCGGCAGGCCAGCCTGGGCGGAAGTGCGGCTTCCGCCCGGCCCGACGTGGCGGCCGACCCGGTCGGGCCGACCGCAATCGCGGCGTGCTTCGGATCGATCGCGATGCGGTGCCTTCAGACTGCCCAGCCGACCAGCCTTCTGAAGGTCCGCGCCCATCTTGCCCGGCGTTCGATGCCACGGGCATGGTCGCGAACAAGCCTGGCGAGGCCGATGCCGGTCATGGTGCCGTGGTAGTGACAGTCGCATAGCAGCCAATGGGTATCTCGATGGGGCAGTTCGAAGAAATCCATCGCGTCGCCGAGACTGTCGCCCTTCAGGCCTTCGGCGCGCAGCATGGGGTCGTTGAACGCCACCGTCAGCGGTGTGTTGCTGCCGCGATAGGCGCGGAGTTCGTCGGCAGACAGATGCTCCAGCCGCCTCAGCGCGTTCAGCGGCCCGGCGTGGCGTTCCAGTGCTTTCGCCCAGATTTCCAGGCGCTCGCCCGGAGTGAGAGGCTTGCGGATCAACGGGATCAGTTCGGCGGTCGATATGATCTCGTCAGGGATGAAGTGCTTCATGGCACGCTCCTTCATTGAAGAGATCACTGGAAAGCTAGCGCGGCCAATCGGCCCGGACAGGAGGGCGACCGAGGTTTTTCGATCACAAATCCAAACGTGGCTCGTGCATGCCTGAGCACGGTACGCGGGCGCGGCTATCAGCGGCTATGCAACGCGACCGTCGCCTTCGCAGGAACCCGCTTACTGTGTCGGCAGATCCTGAACCTCGTAGGTCCAGACGCGAAAACCCTTCAGTACGTGCGGGCCGAAGGAGTTGATCAGCGGGATGTCGGCGGCGTCGCGGCCGCGCGCGATGACGATGCGGCCGATGCGCGGCTTGTTGTTGCGCGGGTCGAAGGTGCGCCAGGCGCCGTCCAGGAACACTTCAATCCAGGCGGAAAAATCCATCGGGTCGACCACCGGCACGCCGATGTCGCCGAGATGGCCGTTGACGTAGCGGGCCGGGATGTTGAGGCAGCGGCAGAAGGTCAGCGCCAGATGCGCGAAATCGCGGCAGACGCCGACCCGTTCGTTGTAGGCCTCGAAGGCGGTGCGTGTGGAGCGCGCCTGCAGGTAGTCGAACGCAATGTGTTGGTTGACGAAGTCGCAGACCGCCTGGACACGGCCCCAGCCGGGCGGAATGGTACCGAACAAATCCCAGGCCGCCTGGCTCAGCTTGTCTGTCTCGCAATAGCGGCTGCCCATCAGGTATAGCAGGCATTCGTCCGGCAGGTCGGCGACGGCGATCTCGCGGGCGTTGGGCAGGATGGGGTCGAGCTGCCCGTCGTCATAGATGGTGGCGTCGCCCCATAGCGTCAGCATCCCTGCCGGCGCGACGAGGCGGCGGCAGCGGTTGCCGAATAGGTCGCGATAGGTGGTTGTGCGGGTTTCCGGCGTGGTGAACAAGGTTTCCGGCGCGCGGAGATCGGGGCCGCGCTCCTCGTGGATGGCCAGCAGGCAGACCAGCGGCGTCGGTTGCGGGCAGTCGATGGTGATTTCGTAGCCGTAGCGGATGAGCATCCGGACCTTTCGGCAGGCTGGCCGGTTTCCCAGGCGACCTCGCTCGGGAACAGGCGCGCGTGCAATGCACAATTTTCATGACAGTGCGCCGTATCGCCGGGTAGTGCAAGCCAGGTTAAGGCAGAGCGGACGCAGAGGGAGAACTATCGCGTTGCAATGCAGGCCCAGTCTCATCTCTCGCGCTGTGGATAGATCGTCTCGCCACGCTTCAGCATCTCGACAAAGGTCTCGATCTTCTTGCTGCGCCCGGCCTCGGTCTTCATATTGTGCGTGCGGAAGGCCAGCGCGAAGCGGTTCTGCTGGCTGAGTCTTGACAGCATGGCTTTCGCCTCCGGCTCGGCGTCGATCGCCGCCTGGAGATCGTCCGGGATCGCCATGCCCTTGCCGCTGCCATAGGCGCGATCCCAGCGGCCGTCGGCCTTGGCCGCCTCGACCTGCTTCAGCCCGTGCTCGGTCATCCGGCCCTGCTCGATCAGCCGGGCCACGTTGTCGACGTTGATCCGGCTCCAGATGCTTTTCCTGCCGCGCGGCGTGTAGCGCTGCAGGAAACTTCTGTCGTCGAGGCCCTTGCGCACCGCGTCGATCCAGCCCCAACACAAGCAGGTATCGATGGCCTGCTTCGGCGTGATCGATTTCAGCCCCGAGCCGACCTTGTGGATTTTTATCCAGACCTCGTCGGCGGTCGAATGGTGCTTGCGGAGCCATTCGTGAAAGGCGTCCGCATCCTCGAACTCATGAACTTTAGACGGGTCTACGTAAACGGGCGCCATTCCTCGGATCGTGGTTTTACGAGGCGATGGCGCCCGGTCGGGTTCGCCCTCAGCTCGGGTTGAGTGTCACCGAAGTGCCGGTGGCGGCGATGTTGAGGCCGTACTGGCCGGTGACGCTGATGGTCTGCAACTGGATCGAGCCCGAGGTGCCGCCGACCAGCACATTCGCTCCGACGCCTGCGCCGACCGTCGCTTCCGCGGTCACGCCCTTGTAGAGCCCGGCCAGCGAGCCGCGATGGTAGCCGGCCGTCGGTGCGCAAACCGCCCAGACCAGCTTGCCCTGCGTGGTGAAGCCGAGATCGACGCCCATCTTGCGGATGGTGCCGGTGTAGCTTTCCGTCGTGCGGGCGCCGATCGAGGAGTGGAACACGCAGTTGAGTTCCTTGGCCGAGCCCAGCACATAACCGGCGCCACCGCCGATGTCGCAGGACAGCGTGCCGATCTTGACGCCGTCGCGGTCGTCCGGCTCCTGATAGGTGCGCAGGTCGGCGGCCTGGGCGAAGGACGACGCCGCCAGAAGCGCCGCAGGCGCGAGGAAGGCGGCGGCAAATTTGGTCTTCATGAAACTCTCCATTGGCAACGACGGAACACGGGCGCCCACCCAAGCTCCCATCCTAAGCTGAAACGCCATCAAGGCGGAAGAGCGGCGAAGCGGCACGGGCCGATTGGAATGCTTGCACACGGCGTCGCCGTTGACGGGCCTGCTTGCCGTCCTTAGCACTGATGTCTCTTGGAATGGAGAATCGCGCGCTGATGGATTTTGGCGGAGGAGACGAAATCCGGTTCGAGCGGATCGGCGTGGCCGGCGTCATCACTTTGACGCGGCCAAAGGCGCTCAACGCGGTTACGCTCATCATGGTCCGCGCCCTGGCGAAGGCATTCGCCGCATGGGAGCGCGATGAAGACGTTGCCCTGGTCCTGATCCGGGCCGAGGGCAGGGCGTTCTCCGCGGGCGGCGACATCGCGCAGGCCTATCACGCAATGCGCGCCGGCGCGGCGCCGGTGGGCTTCTTCGCCGAAGAATACAGGCTGAACGCCGCGCTTGCCCGCTTCCCGAAGCCGTGCGTCTCGCTGATCGATGGCATCGTCATGGGTGGCGGCGTCGGCATTTCCTGCCACGGCTCGCACAGGGTGATGACCGAGAAGGCGCTGTTCGCCATGCCGGAGGTCGGCATCGGCTTCTTTCCGGATGTCGGAGGCAGTTTCCTTTTGTCGCGGCTGAAGGGCAGCTACGGCATGTATCTCGGCCTCACCGGCGGGCGCATCCGCTCCGGTGACGCGCTGAGGGCGGGCATCGCGACCCATGCGGTGGAATCGTCCGCCCTCGGCGATATCGTGGCCGCCTTATGCAACGGCGTACCGCCTGACAGCTGCCTTAAACAGTTCGCCAGCGTTCCCCAGGCCGAAACCGACGAAGGCGCGCTGTTCTCGATCGCAAGGCTGTTTTCGCGCGAAAAGCTCGGCGACCTGCTGGTCGGGCTCGACCAGGCGCGCGAGTCCGGCGAAACGGTGGCCGAGACCGCGCTGGCGGCGATCGGCAAGGCGTCCCCGACCAGCGTCGCCGTCACTTTCCGCGAGATCAACACCGGCGCGATGCTCGACATGGACGAGTGCATGCGCATGGAGTTCCGCATCCTCAACCGGATGGTTGCCGGCCATGACTTCCCGGAAGGCATCCGCGCCGCGATCATCGAGAAGGACGGTGCGCCGAAATGGCGGCCGCAAAGCCTGGCGGATGTGACCGACGATGCCGTCGAAGCCTATTTCGCGCCGTTGCCGGGCGGAGACCTCGTTCTGTGAGCGATGCCTCGACCAGGCCGCAGGCCTTCGGCCCCACGGTGGTCGAATCCCTGTTCGCCTGGTTCCAGCGCATCATTGCCGTCTACTGTTTGATGTTCGGCGTCCTCTATTGGATAAGGCTGCTCGGCTATTACGACGCCCCTCTGTGGCGCCTGGACCTCATGCCGGTTCACTGGCAGGTCGTGACGGTCACGCTGGCGGTCTTCTTTCCCTTCGCGGCAGCCGGGCTATGGATGCTGTCGTCCTGGGGGCCGGTGATCTGGTTCCTGTGCGCCGCCACGGAAACGATCATGTATGCCGGTTTTCCCGATCTTTTCGGCCGGCACTATGCGGTCGTCGCGTCACATGCCTTCGCCGCCTGCCTCTACGCGACCTTCCGGCTGGTCATCTATCTCCAGCAGCGCCCGGCGCCGCAATAGCGCCCGCTGGCGACGCGAAACCGGCCTTTGCGTCCGGGCGGCGCGGCAGATCGATAACGCTTTAGGTTAATTTTCTGGTTCGGGCTGGGTATTTGTTAACCCTCCGCTGAAACCTATTGCCGGTAACCTCCTGTTAAGGCTGGCGTTTAAGTCGAATTTTATGTGTATTCGATAGGGTCGCAATCAAGGTGAGAAAAACAAAACATCACCCGGCGACAAACGAGAGGCGAATACAATGATCAACCCGCGTACGGCGGCCAAGCCCGCTACTGTATCCGACGATCGCCGCGAGGCTATCCGTTCCCTATACATGGAATCACTTCAGCTCGTCGAGCGGCTGCACCGCCGTCTGCTTGACGTGATCAAGGACGAGTTCGACCGCAACGGCCGCAGCGATATCAATGCGATCCAGGCCCTGCTGCTGTTCAACATCGGCAATTCCGAGTTGACCGCCGGCGAGCTGCGCTCGCGCGGCTACTATCTCGGCTCCAATGTTTCTTACAATCTGAAGAAGCTGGTCGACCTCGGCTTCATCAACCACCAGCGGTCGCGCATCGACCGCCGTTCGGTGCGGGTCAGCCTGACGCCGAAGGGCGCGGCGATCGCCGAGGTGGTGGCCGGGCTCTATGAGCGCCATGTCGGTTCGATCGAGCAGGTCGGCGGCATCAACACCGAAGAGTTCAAGCAGATGAACCGCGCCCTGCAGCGCCTCGACCGCTTCTGGAACGATACGATTGCATATAGAATGTAAGGCGCTAAATACCTGAAATCGTTATCGCCTTTCGTTTCATTTCTGGGCACGCAAATGCATAAAGGGGCACCAAAATGCCCTACGGGGCGCACCGTTGCGTGCCCACTGCGTGCCCAACATTTTCGCCAGAAGTGGCCGAGACGTTAGCGACCATTCGGGACGCCGGGGGCGTCAAGCGGGATCGCCGCGCGAAGCAGCTTTTCGATCGCAGCGGTCGACTTGTCGAGATAGTCCGGTGACCATGCCGCGTAGCGTTCCGTCATCGAGAACGCGGCCACCTTGTGGCCCAGCTGCATGGCTGTCTCCCACGGCGAGACGCCTTCCTTGCGGAGCCAACGGGCAACCGTATGGCGGCAAGAGTACGCTGTGACCTCCCGATCCATCTCCGCGCGCCGCAGGGCAGCGCGGATGCCCTTGTTGATGAGCTGGACCTTCTGACCGCGGAACATCATCACCGCAGGCGTCGTCTTGTCCAACGGCTCCAGATACTCCCGCAGGAAAGGCGTCAGGCGGACCGTAGGACGGCGCTTGGACGTCTGTTTGCGTCCGGTGGGGTTCAGGTGCACCAGACCCGCCTCAAAATCGATCTGTGGCCACGTCAGGGACGTTATGGCCTCATTGCGGGCGCCAGTGGCGAGCATGAGGACGAGGAACAGGCGGATATGGTCCGCCGAGTGGGTGTAGAGCTTGCGGATTTCTTCGACGTCCAGCGGTCTGCCCATGGGGCGGTCGGTTTCGATCTTGAGCATTTGGATGAAGGGCTTGTCGCGGATGATCCCCCTTTTCCAGCTTCTATTGATAGCACCGCGCCCAACTTCCAAAGCTCTGTTGCAAGAATTGTTGGCGAGCCCCTTGGCGAACAGCCACGCGACGAATTCTTCCTGCCGTGGGATGCTGCGCACGTCGGCGACCGTCGCGTCGCCCCAAAAGTCCAGCCAATAGCGCAGCAGGATGGACACAGCCTGCCGAGACCGTAGCTTCGGCACATGGTTGGCTTCGTATTCCTTCCAGATGTCGCGCAGGGTCACTTCCTCCGAGGAGAGGTGCTGGCTGGTCCGCAGGCGTTCAGCCGAATACCAGTCCAGCAGCTTGCCTTTGGCTACTTCGAGGTCATCCGTGTCCATGGACACTTTTCGGGTCTGGCGGGTGGCGGCGTCGTAGCCAAAACGATACCAGCCGGGCCGACCCTTGCGCCGGTCCAGCCAGTAGTCACCGATCTGGAAGGCCCGCTTAGTCATCCTTCACACCCAGCATCATGTCGGCGATGTGGATGCCGAGGTAGCGGACCTTCCGTTCGCCGAGGTTCACGCACCGCGTCTTCCCCGCCCGACGCCAGCGCATGAGCGTGGTGAGATCGACGCGGAGAAAGTGAGCGGCTTCCGCTTCACCGTACTGGCGGTAAAGGGCGAAACCGTACTCCTTGGCGAGTCCTTCACGCATCATTTCGATTTCTTTCTTATCCACAGGAGCCTCCCGACAGGAACATGAGTGCCGCGACGTCGGGAAGCCTGATGGTGCCGATAAAGGTAAGTACGCCGCCCATAACACCTTTAGGATAAACAATCCATAGGGCATAAAGGGTATAGAGTGAAGCGGCGTAAAGCACCAGAAGCGCGAAGTCGCGATAGATCGGGCCCAGCAGAGCCGAGCCCCAGCAGTACAGAAAAGGGTAGGCGAGAAACCGCCCGCCTACCCAATTAGCGAGAAACGCGGTGGCCGCGATGCCGGTGACCGTCCAGACGAAGGTGAGCTTCGTTTTCGTCGCCATCACCGCCTCCGCCGCTTCCGGCGGGGCTGGCGCTTGTCAGGCACCTTCCCCGCCTTCGCGTTGGCGGCGTGGACCCGGCCGGTTTCCATCAGCGCCCGGCCCAGTGCCATCAGGCCTGTGATGATCAACTGGACCGAGGCGCGGATGACGAGCATTGCCACGTCGAGCGCGAACTTCATGAGCATTTCGATAAGCTTCACGGCTACAGGCGCCGCTTGCGGCGGCGCAAGTGATAGTCGGACTTATCCATATTCACGCACGAGATTTGGCCACACTCGACAAGCGCGCCGTCGACGATCTCGTAGCGGAATGTGAACACCTCGTAAAAGTCGCCCCGATCAACCGGGACATCATAGATGCCGACCGTATCCTCGTACTTGATATCGTAGAAAATGCGGTGGATTTCAGCTACATACCCTTGCGGGCGATAGACAAAATCATCCTCATCTTCGTAGTCCAATATCACCACGAGCCTGTGCGACTTGAAGATTTTTGCCTTCACCTCGTCTACCGGCCGTTCTACACGGGTCATAATCTGACGAAGCATACGTACCGCACCGTCAAAGTCGCGAACCTCGTACAGGCTCATGGGAGCCTGCACTTGGTTCACCGCCACGACGGGCGGATTTTCGGTTGCCAACTCTTTGCCCATGTTCGTCTACCCCACGAACTGGCGGCGGGAGCCGCGCACGCCAAACTGGGCGACTTCCGTGAAGCGGCCATTGTGGAAGATCCACACGTAGCGTTCGAGGTAGGCGCCGTCAGCCGCGTCCATCTGAGACTGATAGAAACCCGCAGGCTGGCCGGTGTTGCGCCAGATGTCGACCTTGTGGAAGTAGGCGCTCTGCACGCCATTGGCATACCGGTAGGCGGGCTTGAAGCTCTTGTAGATGTCATGCCACTGCGGAGGTATGCCGCCGCCGCCCGACGCCCTTGCGGGCAGACGGGACGGCGACTTCACGACGGAGTTGCGTCGCTTACGGTTTTCGAACAGCTCGTCGAGGACGTACCGTCCGAGTATCGGGATGAGGGAGTTTTTCATATCGAGGGCTCCGGCGCTGTCCCAGAGCAGCCCCGTCATGGGGCGTCCCTGTCAGCGTCCGCGGAGAGTGCCAACTAAAGCTTTGATTGGCTTTGCCCTACATGTATCGCCAGGTATATACCGACGGTCCTCGCCGGAGAGTTTGATGGCTGATTCCCGTGATCAGATGATGGTCAGTGCGGGCGAAGCGTTGAAGATCGCCTTTGATGCCCACGTGGGTCCGGGGCTTCGCTCTCACACCATCCGCGCCGCTATGGAGGACATTATCGCTGGTCGATACGACCCGCTACAGCGTCGCGGGTCCAGTGCAAAGTCCGACTTAGACCTCTTAGCCAATATGAGGAACAGCGGCCTCGTAGGCCTCGTCCCGAATTACCAGGAGGGCAACTATCGATCTAGGTTGGACAACGCCACAACGATCGCGCTGTTCGTGCGGTTTTCTCTCCATCACTTTCTGCAGAAGCAAAAGCATGGGAGAGCGCTGCGCACTCGGATCAACGATCCCAATAAGCTAACCGTCTTGGTCACTAACGATTGGAACAACCCATTTCTCGTGCCGCTTGATGAACGAGAGGCGATCGAGAGATGGATCGAGGAGATGAAACCTGCACGCGGCAGACTTCGAGTGTTTAGGGTGCAGGAACCTGTGCCGCGGTTGCCCGACTTCATCATGATTTGCGATGATGAGGCTATCGTTTGCGCCGCTCCAGAAAACGCGCATGACAAACTGGATTTTGCTTTCGTCTGGACCTCTCCCACGTCACCAGACACTCTTTCAATGTACGAGTATTGGACCGACGGGTTACTGGGTGTTGTGCAAGATGCAGAAATTCTCATCGACACGACCCGAGAGAAACCGGCGACGAATGCCCGATAAGCCCCGATAGCCCGAGTGCGGAAACAGGGGTTAGCGGATAGCGTCAGCAGGGTAGGGCGACAATATGGGTTTGTGGCCAAACCCGGTCAGCCGCTACGCATGTTAAGCTGGTGGCGCAATGGCAACGGTTACCGCGTTTTTGAAGCACACGCCCATCGGGAAGAAGACCCAGGCGGAGCCTTACACGGCGGCGGCCCATGCTCGGTACGTCATGCGCAAGAACGCTATGCAGTTCTTCTATTCGGAGCACATGCCGAAAAATTACCATGCCATCCAGCGGTGGCTCATCGGCCATGAGGACGGACTCCGCGCCAACGGACGCGTCCAAGATGGCTTCATAATTTCGGTCCCAAGGAGCGTTTCGAGGGAGGATGCGGCCGTCGCACTCAAACGTTTTGGCTTCCGAATTGGTCAAGGTCGGACGCCATACTATTTTGTCGGCCACGGCTTCGACACCAATAACCACCACGTCCATTTCGAGTTCTTCGACCGCGATGTCGAAACCGGCCGCCGTGTCTTTGGCACCAGCGAACGCGGAAGCACGGCCAAGCTCAAGATCGAGTGGGAGACCGCCGCCAACGATACCTTCGAACAGCTCGGCTACGACGTACGCGTCAAGGTTCATGAAGGCTACCAGCTTGAAGCTGAGAACGACAACATCGAGGCGTCGAAGCCCGAAACCGAGGCTGCATCGTTACGCCCCGATAGTTCGCTGGACCTCGCGCCGGAATCCGGGAAGTCAGAAGACTTTACCGGAGACGATGAAATGGTCGCGAGAGCCCTTCCCAGATTGTCCGTCGGCGACGTCGACCTCTTTGTCGATGCGCGCTTAGGGGAACTGCGCGATATCGAGAACCCGCACTTCCGCTACGACTTCGCTGGCGATCCCCTCGACAATTATGCTCCCGAGCTGCCGTTCGACCCTGACGATGACCGTCAGCTGTTTCGGGACGACCTCGCGGTCGCCCTCGCTAACGGGCCGCAAGAGATCGAGGATGGCGAAGTCGAGCCAGAGTTCGACGAAAGCGGCTTGTATGGCACCATTCAGACAGAGGGCCTGAAGCCGTCCCAGATGACGCCGCTGGAGCGGGTTCAGGAGGCGAAAGAGCTTTGGGAGGAGCACCGGCTTATCCAGCGGTCGATCGCTGACCGGGATGAAACGCTCCGCCGATATGAAGTAGCCCGCCAACGGGCAGAAGACGCGGCGATCAAGGCGGCGCAGGGGATCGGCGTCACCGCCGCAAAAGAGCAGGCGCTGCACAACGCGCGGGAGCAGTGGGATGCAACCCACCATGCCAGCGGGCGGGCGAAGGGGCTTAGGCTGTCGGTGTTCGGGCGAACCTTGTGGGCATCGAAGACTGCAAAGCAGGCTGCCGAGGCGGAAACCCGCTTCGTGGCCGCAGATCGAGCCTACGATTGGGCGAAGAAGGACCTGGAGCTGTTGAACCGCAACACCCAACAGCTCTCCAGTGAGGCTGCCACGTTGCGCGAGCGCGCCGAGGCGCTGGAACAGCATGTGCGGCTGATGGGCACCGACGCGGAATTGGCGAAGGCGTCGGAAATCTACCAGAACTCCATCAAGGAGCACGTCGGGGAGATGACGCTTGGCGAGCTGGTGGTGATGGTGGCCGAAGGTGAGCTGACGCCGGACCAGTGCGAGGACATCCTACGCATCACCGGTCGGAAGCACGATCTTGAGGAATTCCTTGAAGGCGAGCGCCTTCGCGAGGATCGGGGCGCCAGCCTATAGGTATTCGATGCCGCGCTTGCCCTTCTGCCAAGGCTTGAGGCCGAGGACAGCAATGCCATCCATAATCGCCAGCACCTTGCTGTAACCCAGCATCCGCACCTCATCATACTTCTGGAGCTTGCGGGGTTGTTCGCTACGCCCGCGGCTCTCCCCGTTGTCGCTCTGGCTTTCGCTTCGGCTTTGGACAGTGAACTCGCCGAGCAGATCGCTGACCAGACGGTTCTGTTCGAGATCGTTGGAGCCTCCGAAGACGAGCAGGTCCGACCCGCCGAGCAGCGTGGCGTGTTCCTTGCTGTAGGTTTCCCGGAACTCCTGCAGGCCAAGAAAGCACATGCGGATACGCACGCCAGCCTTCCGGAGACGGGTGTAGGCGTGGGTGACGGCGTCGCAGTAGCCGACCAGGCCGGCTTCATCGATCAGCACCTCAAGGTCCCGCGAAAGACGCTTCTTGTCCCGATCGAGCATCATGGCGACCGTGTTGATGGCGTTGCCGTAGACGATGCGGGCGAAGTCGCCGCCCATCTTCTGCGTCCCGGTCCGCAGGAAGATCGCGACCGGCTTCTCGCTCCGGAACATATCCTCAAACTTCCAACCACGGCTGTAGCGGCCATGAAGGTCAGGTCCGTAAGAGGTTACTTCCCGCAGCGCGTCATCGCTCCAGCTCTCGATTTTGCGGAGCGAGGTGGAGAGCATCGAGATACCCTCCGGCTTGTCCTGCATCTTGCCCATGGTATCAAGCGCGGTGGTCAGCACGTCGTCATCGAAGGCGACGGCGCGCTTCAGCATCGCGGCCCGCTTCTTCTCATTGATCAGCTCGCCGATGATGACGCCGATCGGCTTGTCATTCGCCTCGTAGCGGACGTTGAGGGTGATCGCGCACTTCAGCAGAAGGCGCATGAATTCGAGGAAGTGCGGCTGCTTGGAGCCGGGTTCGTCCGGCACCAACAGGCGGCAAACGGCATCGAGCTGCCTTCCGTATACAAAGCGATCGGCAGGGTTGAGGTGCGAGAGGATGTCGAACTTCGACCAGCCTTCCGGGTCAACGACGTCCAGCTTGGCAATCTGGTACCCGGCAGCCGTGAGCATCGGCGCGCAGTTCGTATAAAGTTCGTCGGCGGCGTCGCCGATCAGCAGGAAGGGCAGCTTCTCAGGCTTTCGCTTCACCAGGCTGCGAAGGTGCGCGATGAAGTGCTGGGATTTGCCGGTGCCGGGCGGCGCCATCATCAGCACCGCCCGTTCCGGGTTGTTATAGACCCTTTTGCGCTTCTTTTCGGACACCGCCATGAGGAATCCCGGCTGGTCGAGATAGCCCAGCTTCTTCAATTCCTTATTCTCGGAAAACCGGGCATTCCCGTGCGTCGGCTTATCCTTGTCCCGCCACTTTCGAACAGCGGCCAAGAATTTCCAGCACCCCACAATGACCTGCACCGTGGTCTCTAAAGACCACATCAGGACCTTATACACCGATATTACTATGGTTATGGGGTTAAACATCGCCTATTATCTCCTGACTTAAGCATACATCTAAAACCTTTTCGCCGTCGCGGCTTACTCCGCGGCTTGAGAACTCTTGCGCCCATGGAGGCCAATCATGAAAGTCCACGACCTCTATAAGACTATCACCGATGCCGTCGTTAAACAGCTTGAGGACGGTGTTCCGCCTTGGGTTCGACCTTGGAAGGACGAGCGGCTAAAGGGTGTCGGGATGATCCCGACCAACCTTGTCACCGGTCGCCTGTACAGCGGCAGCAACATCCTCCTGCTCTGGATGGCCGCGCATGCTTACGGCCACTCAAACCTGCAATATTGCACTTTCGCGCAGGCCAACGCAGAGGGCATGTCGGTGCGTAAAGGGTCACGAAGCACCACTGTGATGTTCACCAAGCACATGGTCCGAAAAGACGATGGCGGGGAGGACAAGGCTCAGACGGTGGTGAAGAGCTATCCGGTGTTCCACGTCTCCCAGCTCGACAACGTCCCGGAAAAGTTCCTGCAGCCGCAGGAGACCGTTCCTCAGGGCTTGCCCGAGGGAAGTTCGCCGAAGGTGCTGCTGGCCCGCAACTGCGGTGTCACCGTCCAGCACGGCGGCAACCGGGCATGCTACATACCGTCCCAAGACGAGGTGCAGATGCCCACGCCGAAGGCCTTCGTGGACGACGACGCCTACTGGCAGACGCTGTTCCACGAGTTCACGCACGCCACCGCCCATGAAAAGCGGTGCGGCCGGAAACTCGGCAGGCGATTTGGCGATGACCAGTACGCCTTCGAGGAGCTGGTCGCCGAGCTGGGATCAGCGTTCATCGGCGCCCGCGTCGGCATCAGTGCCGGCTTCCGTTCAGCCAGCTACATCGACAGCTGGCTGAAAGTCCTGAAAGGCGACAGTCGGGCCATCTTCACCGCCGCCAGCTACGCCGGGCAGGCTTCCGACTACCTCTGGAAACAGGCGTTCGCCGAAAAGCTGGAGGAGAGCCAGGACGAGGGCCAGTCGTTGGCCGCGTAATGAGTTTATCCGAAATGCCGGTAAACCCCGTAGAACCGATAGCTTTGACGCCCTCTTCGGAGGGCGTTTTTGCTATGGCGCCGCGTCGTCCCACTCACGATCGCGCCGTTCAGCTTCAGCTTTCCGTGCCAACCCGGCGGCTTTCAATTCAGCCAAATAAGATGACATCGGTTCGCGGCCCGCAAGGCGAACGAGACCAGCTTTGCGTCGGCACGACGGCTTGCAGTAGCGCCGCACTCGGGTCCGAAACTCGGCGCCACAATACAGGCACTCCCGGATATGGCCTTTGCGAAACGCCAATTATTTCACCACTCTGAATCGTGAACTCAGCTGACAAGGAACACTTGACGGTTATTTTTGTTGCCGGGCTGGTCCCAGTGCGTCATCGTTTGGAGGTTCCTTTCACGCCTTGCGTCGAGTGGGGCAAGGAATAGTCCGAAACCGCTAACGGCTGATGGTCATAGAGTGCGGCGGAGGCTTATGGACCAGCTCACCGTGTCCAACAACGGAAGCAGATGACATCACGCGATGTGCCCCTAAGGCCGTTCCTCCTCACGCGCGAGCTGTCACAAACCCGCTGAAAGGCGGGCTTTTGTCGCCGATCGCTCCGCAGTAAGTATCCCTAACGCCTTGGGTGCGAAATGACTGACGTCGCAGAGCAGATCACACAACTTGTTCAGTGCCCCATCGACTGGAAGTCTGAGATCGATGTTTCATTCGAGGACGGGCCAGTTGCGCGCCTTGAGTTCGAGTGGGTGAGAGCGGTGGCTGCGGTCGGCGTCTCATCCGCGGAAACCTGGCAGGCCTTTCACTACTTTCACTATCATGAAATTGATCGGGAGAAGGAGGACCTAGACAGCCTACTAATCAATCTCAGACAGCACAGGCAGCGCGCAGAGGAAGAATATTCTCGCGCGGCAGGCAGATTGTCAGGCATCCGCTTCCTTCAGCCTTCATACAACGGCAAACATTATCGGCCAGCGTTAGAGCGAGAAGCCTTAATTGCCGTGTCTAAAAACGGGTATTCTCAGTTTTTTCAGGACATCCCGCCCGAAGCCTTGCACCGCAGCTTCTGGACATGGTTCGGTATCGCATTTGAGCTAGAGGAAAACGCGCACTGCGCGGAAGAGCCGGAAGACACGTTCGTAAGGACAGAGCTATACCCCCTCTGGAAGCTCTTTTTGAAAGACCACCAGGTCCGTATCGCCTTCAATACCATGCAGGCGATTGGGGCCAGTGAAGGAAAACCCGTTTCCCATATCGCGATCGATCTTTCAATCGGTGAAACCAAGACGGCCCATGCCTACCCTGTTTCGGAGTCGGAGGCCCGCACAATCATGGACGGAAAGGCAAGCCCTGCCGTGAACCTTCTGTAGGCAGGAAACAACGCTTTACTCGCGCGCCGATTGCATCGCCGCATTCAATACGGCAACCACCGCTACATCGGGGTCTATTTCGTCCAACCCTTGTAGCTGGGATCATGCCATTTTGCCGGAACCAGCCGCACCTTCTTCGGCACGTTGAGCAGGCGGCTGTGCGCATAATCATGGCAGACAAACAACTTTTTGCCGTTTCGGATCACCAAGCCCCAATTCTCCTCTTTCGTGTCGCGGAATATCGAAGGGATCATTTTGGGAAGCATCGCTTCAGGCACAGGCGATGTACGTTCCTGGATGAGAACGACGCCGTTTGGAGAAATTGTTTGGCAACTCGCGAGCCAGGCGCTGTAGGGAGTTTTGCAAAGCTCTGACCAAATTTCCCATTCCGTCACGTTGTCGAACTTGTAGCCCTCTCGTTCGATTTTGATGACCAGACTTGTGTCGGGAAGAAATTTGTACACTTCGCGGTGCGTCCCGCAGGCGACCATATCGCCCCGGATAAGTGACAGTAGCTCTCGATCCACAACCGCGCTGTCCATCAATCGCAGATCGCCTCCATCGCTACGTCCAGCTTCAGCACGCCTCGCATCGTCTCTGCGGTATCGCCGTCGCCCACCGACGGCCTATTTGTCTGATACGCGATACAGGCGGCGCTCTTTGAGCTCTGGCACGACATCAGCGTCAGGCAGCAGCTCGACACGAGAAGCAGCCCGCATAGCCCTTTCGACGCTTTCCAATTCACGAGCGGATTGCCGGGTTTGTTGCCACGACACACCGCCCAGAAATGCCGCGAGGGATGGGAAGTAAGGTGCCAGCGCCTTGAGCAACTCGGCCAGAATGACGGCTACCTGTTTGACCCATGGCATTAGATGCCGGCAGTCGTGGGGTAAGGTTCAGCGGCAACTTTGGCTTCTGCGTACACCGCCTTCAGCTTGCCGCCCTGGTCTTCGAGGAACTCCGCGGCAGCCGGAAACCCGACCACAGCCGCAACTTGCGCCGAACCATAGGCGGCAAAGATGCCCGCAAGAATGAGAACGCTGCCTTTAAAAAATTTCACCGTTAAACCCTTTCATTGACGGAATTACATCACGTTGAAGGGGTGCCGACAAACAAAAAGAGCGGGACCGCTCCCGCTCTACCCATGGCAGTGACTGAACCAACTAAACAGTCCCCGCGCCACCTTTATAACCTAAACTCGGGACGGCTTAAACATATTTCAGCTCGTCGGACACGGGAATGGTCTTGAACCGGCCATTCGGATAAATCCACGCGACCTTCCGGCCGCGCTGCATAGTGTCCAGATGGATATAGCTGGTGCCGATGCCGATCCCGACAAATCCGAGCTTACGGGCGAGGATGATCAGATTGCGGCGCTGTTCCTTCGTCCAGCCAAGGGTGCCGATGTCTGCCGCTTGCCCGATCAGGTGGGCACTACCAGGCTCACCACCGACCACCCTGTTATGAGCGGGCGTCCGGTAGCCGCTGTTGATGCGGAATGCCTTGTCGATGAGGCAGCGTAGGGCGTCGAGCCGGTAGACCGTCAGCGGGTCCATGCCCGCGCCGGAGCCCTTCAGGTCAGGGCTATCGAACTCCCTTTGCGTGAAATGCTGGACGTTTTCCCATTGAACCACATGGTGAGCTTCCGTTGATTAAAATAACCGGTCGAGGACCACGACCACGACGCAGGCGAAGGCAATCACCAGGTCCTCGACGTCCAGACCCCGCCACACCGGCATTCTCAGAAATCGCATCACTTTCCCTCCTGCTTGCCCGATGAAGGCCATGGAATCTCGACCTCCTGCGCTTTCTGCATAACCTTGAGCACCACCTTGATCGCCACGCCCCCCAGGATGAAGCAGAACAAGCCCGTGGCCTTGGCGCCGAGGTTCATCCAGTCCTGCAGGAAGTCGCCCCCGATCGCCGGGATGATTGCTGCGCAGATCAGCGTAGCGGCGACGAGCGACGGCGGCATTTGCTCTTTTCCGGCTATTGCCGCGAGCACCCGCACCGTGCCGCCCATCAGCCCGATCAGACCCATCCCGATTTCGTGGTGATAGGTCGATACAAGCTGCATCAGCATGTCGGAGAGCATTAGATTTCGACTTCATAGGAAGACAACCGCTTGAGGGCGTAGATGTTCAGGCGCATCAGACGCCCTCCGGTTCAGGGAAGACGACTTCGCCGATCGGCAGGCTTGCCAAGAACGCGTGATGGACCGCGTGGTCGGGGTCGGCCAATACCTCTTCCGGGAGGATATAGACGTCATCGGATATCCGACGCGGTTCGAGGTAGGCGTTGTTGGCGGTGGGACCGCGTACAACGTCGGCTTGTGCAGATGTTAGGATGATCATGTGTTCCCCACCGCTGTCATGTAGGTGTTCATAGCCGTGTAGTAGTTGGCGGCTTCGGTGGCGGTTAGACCCCCGCCCACAGCGAAGGCTCCATATTGCCGGTTGGAATGCTGGGAGGGCGTGCCTGACGTGTTGAGGGCGCCGAGGAAGATGTTCACGTTCGCGATTGCCGCGGACACGACGGCGGGCGAGGTCACCAGCACGCCGTCCCGGTAAACGCTATATCCTCCTGAGCCTGTCCGGCTAATCAGGGTCATACCCTTCGCATCCGTGACAGTGGCGGGGTTGGACGTGCTGGTCGAGCCGGTGTTCAGCCGGGATTCGACATAGTTCGAGGCGCCGCGGCAGCGAATTATCGACCCATTGGCGCCATCGAAAGAACCGACGTCGGTCACAGCCGAAGAGGCGGTGCCTGTTGAATTGCACCACACCATGATGGAGCAGCTGTTCTGGGTGAAGTTGAGAGAACCGGCTGCGGGGTTGAAATTGGTGTTGATGTAGCTTGTTGAGCCGTTGCCGCTGTAGCCCTTCTTGGCCGTAAAGGTCGGGCTGTTCACCAACGTCATCGTGAAATTCGCGTTGATGAAGTTGCCCGACGCGTTGGCAGAAATTGCCATCGCCATCACCTGCTTCTCATCGAGCTTGGACCAGATGCCGTAGCCCTTGAGCGCGACGATCAAGGCATTGATGCGATTGCGCTCAGGGTAGGTGGGCGAGACAGGCATCCTGGCGAACAGGGCGGTGGCGCTGGCGTCGTATACGTCTGCAACAGGGGCCATGAGCGCGTTCAGGATGAATTGTGCCTCACGCGCGTAGCCCAACGTGGTGGGGTGCAACTGGTCGGCCATGAGACCGGCGGCATTGGCTTGGGCGTAGGTGCCGAGGGCATCAATGAGGTCAAGCGGCGGTCGCAGGCCATTCGCCATCGCCACGTCGCGGATATATTGGTGGAACGTCGCCTCATTCGAAGCGAAGGCTGTCCCAATCCGGTTCGGGATCACAAACTGCAGGTCGGCCCCGATCGCTTCGGCTAAATCAACCCAAACTTGCAGATTGGCTTTGAACGTAGCCTCGGATGGAGGAGACGCGACGTTATAGTCGTTGATCCCGCCCTTGTAGAGAATGAGGTGGGCACCGGTTTTGGCGACAACTTTATCGGCGCTGACCGTCGTCCCGATGACTTCGGATGTGGAGAAGCCAGCGGCGCCGCCGTTGATGATATCGATACCGGCGTTGGCCATATAGCAGTCGACCCCGAGGAATAGGGAGGTCGCCGTCGTCGGTGTAATCGTCACGGTGTAGTTGCCGGGCGGAAGACCGGCCGCTGCACATGTTACCTCGTGAACGGTCACGTTGCCGCCAATACCCGTAATCGAGATAGGGGTGCCGTCCCCGATCTTCACCTCGAAGCCTGTTGCATTGAACGTGGAGACACCAACCGCATCGAACGGAGCATTCGGCGTGAAGGTAATAGGGTTGAAGGTGGTGGTGTTCTGGTAGACGTAGCCGCCCAGCGTCTTCTGCGTGTTGATCGCCCAGCCCGCGCCGAAGGAAATGCGAGTATCGAAGCTGGGGGATTGGCTGCCGTCGCTGAACCGGTTGTTTTCGTAGGCCCCGTAGCGGGCCATCAGACCGGCGAGCTGGGAGGGGTAGGAGTTCTTGATATTGCCGCCACCCGAGCCGCCGGTGGTGCTATCGATGACGCTGACAATCTTGACCCGAGGTCCACCGGCTAACATGGCGCGGTAGGCGTCATTCAAAACCGGATAGGCGGCAAAGCTGGGACGTCTCCGGCCACCCGGAGGCCCCATCCGCCCCGCAAATCCGGCGCGGACCATTTAGGGGGTCATTTCGTCGATGAAAGCGCGGCCATCAGCAGAATCGCGGATGAAGCCGATGTAGTTCGGCCCCGTGGCCGGAACCTTGAAGTATTCCGTGGCACCGGCAAACAGGAGGCTGTCGCTGACCGTCGCCGTGACGCCCGAGGTCGCGCCCCGCTTGAAGTGGCAGTCTTGGGTGCAGCTCAGGCGAATGACGCGAGTCTCGGATGCAAGCTTCTGGGATGCTGTCGAGGCCGATACGAAGCTGACAATTTGTGTTTGGCTGACACGGAATACGCTTTGCCCGTCCACACCCGAGCCATAGGCCTGCGCATGGACAGACCCCGAGAGCCCCACTGCGAGGACCGAGGCTGCAAGTAAGAATTTCATGAGGAGGAACTTTCGTTACCCCATTTAGCCACTGAATAACGGGCTTGGCAATAAAGCTTTAATTCGGAAGTTCGAGAGCGGTATATTGGTATTGCGACCCGACGATTAACTCGCGGAATTGCGTTACGAGGAATTTTACCGGAACTTGCGATCCATCCGGCGCCTGCAGCATGCGCGATTTAATTTCGATAACGTCCCCGGTTCGGGTATCGCTATCTTTGGCGTCCAACTTAAAAGTCACCTCTCGCAGCGCAACGTTATAGCGTGCAAGGTAGCGATCTGTGATGCTCTGGGCCTCGATGTCCCGGTTATATCCGAGCCAGCGGCTGACGATGTTCTTTGATACGGCACCGTCAAACGCGTTCGGGTTCTCAGAGACTGTGTCGATTACGAGCAGGGATTTGCCGGTATTTTCGAGGTCCGGGGTGAGCCTTGAAGCGTAGTTTTGGAGCGCGCCCTTTTTCATGACGCCGAAGCTGAGCTGAACACGGCTGAAGCGCTCCTTTTCGAGCACCTTCACCGACATCGAGCCCTCCAGGATGTGTTCATTGTCACTGAGGGTGACGCTGGCAGTTGCGCCCGACGAGATGACCTTGAATTTCAATTCGGCGTCGAGTTCGTCCCACCACAAAGCACAGCCGAAGTCGGTGAGAATCTCCTCAATGAGCGTCTTCACACTCTCCGGGTCGGCGACAAACGTCTCGACCGAGAGCGGGTCGATGTAGGCATCGCACTCGGTCACCCATGCGGAATAGGGAATGAAGGCGCTGTCGATGCCTGCGGCGAGCAATAGGTCCCGTATGATCTCTACCGGACGATAGCCGACGGCCGATGACGGGAAGCATTCCTGAAATTTGGTGGCGGCGTTGTGGGCAGGGTTTCCCGAACTTTCCACGCCCCTCTGAATCGTCGTGATATTGTCGCCACTACGGGTGTATTCCACCATCTCGTCATCCAGCCGACCTATACCGCTTGTGGGATAATCGGCACCGACACCTGTAGGGGAGAGGCCGCGCGTGAAGTTCGAAACTCCGGGCGACGCGCTTGCGAGGACAGCCGTCGCAGGCCTCGGCATCATGGTCTTTTCAATTTCCGCGAACCGCAGCAGGTCTTTCCCGACAACTTTGACTCGACCATTCGCGTCCGGACCCTCGATCCGGTCGATGAAGTAGGTACGGGTGAGGGTATACACCGTGCGATCGGCGTCGATGTAGCCGGTGTTCACGCGCATGACGCGGTTGGCGACGACCGGATTGCGGGCCATCAGCTTGCCAAAGAATGTCCCCTGGTCGCGAGGCGTATACGACCGCCCGGACACATAAGGATCGACGCCGCGGTCATGGTGGGGGAAGTCCTGTATGGTGACCGTCACCGCCGCACTTACTGAAAAGCTTCCCGGTTTCAGCTGCGTCGGCGCGATGTCGATACCGGTGATGCAGGGGAAGTAATTTTCGCCGAAAGGCAGCATCGGATTGGGCTCGGTGAATTTGTAGGTCTTGCTGCCCTTGCTGTAGTTGGCGGAATCCTGACAGGTCGCGAAGGTGTTGAAGCACTTCTGCGGGCCGGTGACGCCGACAGCGGCGGTGCACGGCGCAACCCCATATGTGCGGGTGCAGAAGTCCAGGTCCAGCTCAACGACCGTAATCGGCCGGCGCCCGACCTTGACCCGCAGGGTATCGTAGTCCGTCACTCAACGAGCCCCCGGATGGGGATGCTGACACCCATGTGGCCGTAATGCGTGTGCGAGGGCGAGGGAATGTCATCCTCTGTCCAGCAGAATACGCCTTCGAGCGGAAGGTTGACGTCTGGCAGGAAGAAGAAGGGCTTTTGCTCGGCATGGGCGACGAACCCCGGCCAGTTGGCGCGCATCCAGCTATCCGATGCGTATTGGATCTCGATCTTGGTTTTCACCCCTTCGGAAAAGATGCTGCGCCCAAGGAACGCGCCGCCGTCCGACTGGCTGTTGACGAGCTTGGTCTTGCGTCCAAAGCGCGGCGGCGTCCAACCGAGGTACATGCCGTACTCGAGCGGCAGGACCCGCCCGAAGCTCACGACAGCGATACTGAAGACGCTGGTGCACGTAATGACGATACGCCAGAGGGTGGCGGTTTGACTGGAGAATGTGACAAGGCGGGGTGTGTTGTCTGTCGGCGTGATCGCGGAGAAGCAGTCCACGTATCCCGACCCGTTGTGGTACTGAAGCTTGATCGTGCCGCCGTGGGCATAGAGGTCATGCCCATAGAAGGCGAAGTAGTCCGCGCTTTGGGCGCCGGAGAGCGTCGAGTCGATATTGATGGTGCCACTCGTGGCGGGCTTGAAGTAGTCCGACGTGATCCAGTCATAGACATTCTCGACCGGGAAATCTGTGTCGGCGCTCGACGCGACGACGGTGCCGTTTTCCAGCAGGTTCTCATACCCGAGGCGTGCGTTCGAGGTCATGCGTTGACCACCTGGACGCGACTGCCGTCCCGCTGCGCATCATTGATGAGGTCGATGAGGTCGCGGACCTGATTTTTCGACATTTGGGCGGTTTCGCTGCCGACCAGCGTCACCTGCATGATCTTCTGGGGAGCAACGGAGGCAGAGCCGACGTCGCCGCCGCCACCATAGCCACCACCGCTACCAGAGGAGAAGTCGCCACCCCCGCCGCCACCGCCGTTGAAGGAGGTCGATGCCAGTGCCGAAATATTCACCGCCTGCGCTGCGGCGGCGACACCGGCAAAAGCGGCGCCGAGAGGCGGTCCACCAATGCGGGAGCCGAAAGCATAGGCGGTGACGACGCTTTCGTATGCCGCCAGCGTCGCGCGGGCGAGCGCCGCAGCCTTCTCCATCGCGAAGAATACGCGGTTGTGCTGGGCCGCTTGGGCGATGGTATCGCGGAAACCCTTGGCCTGGCTGCCGATGGATTGTTTGCGAAGTTGTTCTTCCGTTTGCAGACGGAGGCCAAGGAAGCCTTCCAGAGCAGATTGATCATCCTCCCAAGCCTTCTGCCGGATTTCGGCGAGCTGTTCCTGATAGGCTATTTCCGCCTGCAGCCCGAGTTCGCGGAATTCCTGCTCAGTGATGGCCTTCGCCGCGAGAGCTTCGCGCAGCGTTTCCTGCTGCTTCTCCACGTCCATCGCAGCCTGATCTTCCGGCCCAGCGAACCCATAACGCATGGAATCCACCTGACCGGAGAGCTGCTCCCGGAGTCGCTCAGCCTGCTTGGCGGCGGCGAGGCGGGCCTTTTCACCCTTCGCGTCGGCCGAGGCGGGGGGCATGACGATCTTGCCGAGAGTGTAGCCACCAGTTGCGGAGATGCCGTTGCCGGGGAGCGAGGCTCCCAGCCCGGATGTGTCAGAACCGGCAGTGGCCTTGAACCCGCCGCGCGCCATGATCGCGTCAATCGCCCGCTGGGCATCGGCCGGAATGCCGTTCGCCTTTGCCTTGCGGGCAAGGGCGATGGCATCGGAACCCTCTTTGCCGAACACGGTGGCGAAGGCCTTGTTGCCCACACTTTCTATGGCCTTGTTGGCTTGGGCGTAGAACCCGCCCAGCGCAGCAGCCGCATTTGTCGCGGCAGTGACGATATCGCCCAGGAGTGAGGCGAACCCCTTCAAGCCTTCCACCGTCGCCGGGTCATTCAGGGCGAGGGTGAGGTCTTTGACCGAGTTTGTCACCGCATCCAGGAAGCCGGATTCCGCCATTTTGGCCTTCAGGTCGAAGAAGGCATTGCCGAGACGGTTGAACGCCGCCTGCGCGCCTTGGGCTGCTTCGTCCACGCTTCCGCCCAACTCCTTGCGGATGGCAGCACCGAAGCGCGGCAGGAAGTCACCCGCCAGCACTTCGCCGTTCGCTACCATTTTCGCGAATTCAGCAGTGGACTTGCCCATGGCCTTGGCGGCGATCTCAAAAGCGCCGGGGAGGGCGTCGCCGAGTTGGCCACGCAGCTCTTCCATTGAGACCGTGCCCTTGCCGGCAATCTGCTCCAGCGCCTTGAATACCAGCGCGGTCTGTTCGGCCGGCAGTCGCATGGACACCGCGGCCTCGCTGACGCCGGTGAAAATCTCCTTGGTCTGTTGCAGCGCCAGGCCCGCACGCAAGGCGGACGCGGAGAACCCGGCAAAGCCGTTGGTGGCGGTGACGAGGTTGAGGCCGAGGCGGTCAGCCTCAGTCCGGACGTAGGCCAGAGCATCGGCGGCAACGCGTGCGTCACCAGTCGCGGCGACCATCCGGTTGCGCATGGCTTCGACCTGCACACCAGCATCAATGATGCTGCGACCGACCCGAAAAGCGGCGTAAGCCGTTCCGAGCGTCAGGACCGCGGTGCGGGCGCGTGAGATAGCGGCCTGAAAGCCGTCAACATCACGGCTGGCCCGGTTGCTAAACCGGCTTACGTCGCCAGCGGCAGTTTGGAGGGAGGTTTGAAGACCCTTTACGTCAGCCCGTAGCTCGACAACCAGCGATTCTAGGGTTTGACTCACGCATTGGGCATTCTCTTGGTTTTAGCGGCATCCTCGGCTTTAAGCGTCAGGTATTCATCGCGTGACATCGGAGATTTAATTTCGACGCCTTGAGAAACCAGATGACCTTTCATGGCAGCAGTATATTCATAAAACGTCGCTTGCCAAAAGGTATTAGGTGACCATTTAAGTATACCGAGGGCGGAAGACATGATGTCTTCCCATGGTAGCTCGGTTACTTTTCCGCCTTTTCCGACTTTCCCACGCTCACCCCGCTCAGGGCGCGGCTTACGAATTCCACCACGGGAAGGCTGATTTTGGAGAGGCCTGCCTCAACAATTCCTTCCCCAACCTCTTCAAGCGTCAGGCGCGGGTCATCATGACCGCGGAGGCCATGATGGACGATGGTGGCGGCGTCGGTGATGGACAGGTCGCCTTGTTGCCCAATCTGGTTGATGAGGGCGATCATGCTCTTTCCCAGAGCCCCTTCGATGGCGCGGATGGCACCGAAGGTGGCGCGCATTGTGCGGTCTTCACCGGCGAGGGTGATGGTGACCTCGTTACGAAGGGTTTCCATTAGGGCTGCGGGACATTGATTGCCGAGGCGCTCACGCCGGTAATCGACGACATCGATACACCGACGAGACCGTACTGGTTATTGAACCGTCCTGGAGGGAAGGGGCCAAGCACCGCAATCGTCCCGGATGGCACGACAATGCTTGGGCTGGTCAGTGCAATTGGCCCGAATGCCTGTGTATTCACGCTCGTGGCGATGCTGTTGATCGTCGCCGTCAAGGCCGTGCCGCCCGCCTTGAGAAGCAGGAGGGTTTCGCCATTGTTGGCGAAGTACGTTACCCCGGAAGCGTTTTGCAGGCCGGTGGAGGCATTCAAGCCCGCCGTGGTGATATCGGTCGTGCTGACGTTCGGCGCCGTTTGGGCTTCCGCAACCGCAGAAATGGCTGCCGCCGCGATGACGAGGCCGGAGGTTGCGAGGAGGAATTTGATGTTTTTCATGGTGCCTCCTAGCTGATAGTGACCGCGCCGGCGGACTCAAATGTGATGTTGTAGGTTGCCGCGCCGTTGTAGGAGCCCGCTTCCTCGTAGGAGGCGATCATGAAGCTGCCCTGGTAGGTCTTCGCGACGGTGCCGGGCATCACGAATTGGTAATTGCGGTGGGCGTTCGTGCTGGCATCGACGCGCATCGCGGCGGCGGCGGCGTCTTCGACATAGACCCCCTGCAGCTTGATGCTGACGGAGTTGACCCCGGCGCCTTCCAGCAGCTTGCGGATGCCCGCGTCATCCGAGTTGGTAATGTCGACCGGTTCATTGTTGATGGTAAGGGTGACCTCGCGGCTACCGCCCACGGTCACATAAGTGCTTCCAGTGGAGTTGTATTTGACGAGCACTGCCCGTCCCTTTTGTGCAGCCAAATTATGACCCTTCCGTTATTGGTAATAGATTAAACCCGAAAATCCTTAAACGGCAACATCAAACTACTCAGCCTTGCGACGAGAAGGTTTAATATCGGTGACAGTCTCGGCCAAGCCCTCTGCAATAAAGCCCTCTCCAAGTGTGTCGCCTATGTCGTATGTTTCACCGGTGGCAAAAAGCTTGGTTGTGACCCCGTCTTCAGAAGCTAGTTTATCGCGAAGCATCAGAACTTTCATATGCAGACCCTTTGTTGTGCCCATCATGGGAGAGAATTAATTTGAAGAAAAGGATTAAACCACGAGAGCCTTAAACTCGATGGCAGACTGATAGGTTCGACCATCCTCTTCCGGGAAGCAGGTTGAGAGCCCATCGTGCTCAATCAAAACGAGGGTGTTCCCGGGAAGCGTCAAGGCCGCTTCATTGCGGTTGAGGGCGTCAAAGACCTTCTGGCGGATGGTCAGGACAGTGCCAGGCCGGTTCTCACGCGCGAACGCCTGGACCCGCAACCGATGCTCCATGCCGGCGAAGTCGTTTGCGGCAAACGGCAGGCTGTCCGCCGTCACAAGGATAAAGGGATAGGTGGGTTTGACGGGCACAGCGCCGTAGACGCGGGTGCCGACCAGAGCCGTGACCGGCGCGGTGGCAAGGAGTAACGTCTGCACCGCTGTCAGCAGGGGGAGCGCGCTATCGGCCACGGGCGTAGGCTTTCAGGGCTTCACGAACGGCGTCACCGACACGCTTCTTGGCGCGCTCGCGCAGGGCGAGGTAGGTGGGACGCAAGAAAGGACGAGCAGCCATGCGGCTCGTGCCGAGTTCCAGCGGACGGGCATGCTTGGCGGAGTTACCCCATACTGCCGTGAGTCGACCGCGCATTTCGAAGAACATTTTGCGCACCAGCTCCCCATAGTCGCTGTTTGGATACTCCCCGGGCGCGGATGCCGTATGACTACGCTGGCCACGCTTGTACGTGCGGCCAGTCCCGGAGCCCTTTTGGATTTTGACTATAGCGAAACTGTTCATCTCTGCTGCCGAGGCCAGCAAAGCACCTTCAATGCGGCGGCGCGCACCTTCGGGAATGCCTACAAGCTTACGCGTCAGGCGCTGGACGTTGCGGACGGTCATGCTTCCGTCCCCGCATCAAGCAGGAGGCGCAGGCCAACCCTTGCGCCGATCTCACCCACCGAAATGACATTGTGGACGACGCCGTTCACCGTGACGCGCAGGCCGACCCCGGAGGAGGGGTCTTTCAGGTCATCACGATAGGCGATGGTCATTTTCCGGGTGATGGTCGACGCCGGAGCACCGTCGTTCACACCCTTGGTGAAAGTGCGGGGGTTATCCCAAACCGCCTGCACCGTAGCCACCGCGACCCAGCTTGGTGCCGTGCTGGCGAAGTCACCGCCCGGCGTATTCTGGCGTTCGATCGCCGCGATGAAGCCGTCCCGCGCCAGCATGCGGGTGACCATCACGGCAAGGCGGTCGCTGATGCTCACGTCCGGACAAGCTTGCTCATTCCGATGCCGGTGCCGCTCAGGCTGCCGATGCCACGCAGGATCATGCGGACGTATTCGTAGGAGCCTTCAAAGCGGGTGGTGTCGTACTCCGTCTCGGTATCGCCGATCTTGTCGCGCTTCACCGCGGCGCTGCCGGTGGAGAGCGACATAGGCATCAGCCGACCGCCAAGGGCGAGGTTAGCCAGCTCGGAGCACGCGTTTTTGACGGGGGTAGGGATATCGGACAGCGTCCGGCCCTCCCGATCGGTAGCGCAAACACGCGGCCAACCGAGGGATTGGTCGGTATCCTCCAGCTTGCCGACCCACGAAAAAGCCGCATCAAGGAAGCTGGTGGCTTCGATGATAGCGGCTTCCTTGGCGGGATTGGAGGCGGCGGCCCATGCCGTGACCTGACCACGGGCGGTCAGATAGTCATTGACCTCCGTAACACTGACGTAGGCATCCGTGCCGACATCCACCTACTCACCCTTTTTCGGGGTTTCGGTCTCACCCTGCTTCTTGCCGGGCTTGGGCTTGCTGCGCGGCGCATCAACGTTGAGCGGCTTGGTGGGCACGCGAGGCTGGCGAGTTGGCTTCGGCTGCTCAGGGGCGGGTGTCGCTTCTGGTGCTGCGCTGCTTTCAGGTTGTGGGGCCTCAGGGGGAACCGGTGTCGGCACCGGCACAGGCGTGGCTTCAGCCTTCTTTGGTTTCACGCCAGTCAGAAAGACTTCAACTTCCCTACTGCCCTTCGCAACCTCTGCGTACGGGACCAGAGGGACCTTCGCAGCGGTGTAAGCGGCGACGATTGCCTCGGTGTTCTTGCCCTCATCGACGATTACGCGGTCAAACTTCTCAGTCTCGCGCTCATTGAAATACAGGGCATTCCGGTAGGAGACCTTCACGCCGAGAGCTGCGACGGCCGCCGCTACCTCCGCCAAAGTGACGGAGGAGTGCTGATAGAAACCGATTTTCATGGTCATGACCTCCTAGCGGGCCACGACCAGGCGGACGCCCGCGAGGCTCTTGTGGGACGTGACGTTCTTGTCCCAGTTGGAGGCGGTGGCCACGGTGCCAGCATTCGGGTTGGCACCACCGTTGCCGGTATCCCACTTGAAGCCCTTCAGCTGGATGTTGTAGGCGCTCTCACCTTGGAAGCGGGTCACAATGTTCTCGTTTCCGAGGATGACCTGACTGAATGCTTCGGCATCTTCAGAAATCTTCAGCAGGGCCGCAGCATCGGTCAGACCCAGAACGACGAACTTGTCGGTGGGATTGAGGGCATCGCAGTCCGTCAGGATGATCGGACGCCCAAGGGTCGGCACACCACCGTTATAGACGCTGATACCGCTGTCGTTGAACTGCGGGGCAACACCGGAAAGCATGTTGCCGAGCAGGGCGTGACCGGCAGCGCCGGACATCACCCACAGCTTGACCTGAGAGGAAGCGTCGCCGAGCTGGGCGAGGGCGTTGTTCAGGTTGCTGTGGCTCATCTTGTTATCGCTACCGGCACCGCTGACGTCCTTGTTGACCTCAGTCTGTCCGGACAGGGCGGCATCAAGGGCGGCGATGGCGGTGTTGAGCATTTCCTGCATCACTTCGTCGGCCATTGCCTGGCCGGCGAGGACCGATGCCTCGTCGGGAGACATGTTCATGGAGCGGAAAGCGCCACGGTCAGTATCCACTGGGCCGTACTTGCGCTTCACCTTGACGCTGATGTTCTCGTCCATCGTCATCTTGGTGGGCTCGACGGACGCCGAACTCGTCACGTCACGGCGGGTGAGCGCGGACATGTTCTTGAAGAACGCCAGCTTCTCATAGTCGCCGGTGAGCTTGTCGTTGAGCATGCGCAGCGCGCCTGCGGAGGCGCCATTGAATGCATTGATGTTCTGGGTGATCCGTTCGTAGAACGAAGTGGCCATAAGGACGTCATATGCTTTGACGTCGGAGAGCTTTGTGGAGGGCACTTACTGTGCTTTCTGTTCGTTATTGACCTTTTCCCGATAGGCATCGGGTCCAATCTCCGTCATGTGCGCGGCCTTTTCGGCTGCACTCATCTGAGAGAGTTTCTTGGAGCCAGCCCCGCCACCTCCACCGCCGCCCGCACCGCCACCGGAATGACTCCCGGCAGAAATGAAGGCTTTACCGTCTGCCGCCGCCCAACCCTTTACAAAGTCGGCGACCGGCTTCCCGTCGACGATGACCCCATCATCCTTGACTTCGACCTTGCGGGTGGAGCTGAGGTCAGCTTTCACCGCACGCAGGAATTCCTTGGCAACCCCGGCTTCCACCAGCGCAGACGTAAGCTGGTTGTCGACGATGGTGCCGTTGAGCTTGGCCTCGGCTTCTTCCGCGCGCTTCTCAGCAGCGGTCAGCTTCGGCGTAAACTCGCCTTCAATGCGCTTGCGCAACTCGACCGGATCAGCATCCTTGTCCTTCTTGTTGCGGTCTTCTTCCTTTAGGCGCTTGACCTCGTCAGGATCGATGCCCTCGAACTTCTTTTTGAGGCCTTTTACCTCATCCATCAGTTCGGTGTTTTTGGTTTTAAGACCCCCGGTCTCGGCAGCTATTTTCTCCTGTGCCAGTTTGTCCGCAGCTTCTTGGATGGCTGCTTTGACTTCTGGCGCTTCAAGGTCGATTGGCATTGTTCAAGTCCCCGACTTGGTTATTTCATGGAATTACCCCCGGTAAAACCTTTCCCTTAAACAATGAGGGCGAAGTGTTAAACCTGTCAACGAATATTCCGAAGCTGTTCCAGTGTTAAAGGTCGGCCATTTTGATCTACGAGTTCTGCCAAGGTTATTTGGCCGGTCTGATAAAGCTCTGCCCGGCCCTTGCCGAGGAGCTGGTCAACAAGCGCCTGGGGCTTGCCATCAAGGAAGGTGTCGAAGTCCACGTCATCGGCGGGTCCGCCGCCAAAATCGTCACGGATGACGGGAATTTCAGTGCTGCGGCAGTTGGGATGGCGGGGCGTGCCGCCATTGTAGGGCAGGGAGTGGCCGATCGGCTTGTATCCGGGGACCGCCCAGACTTTCCCGGCATAAGCGACGCAGGTGTGAGAGGTCCGGCCGTCGAGCACGCTGATTTGCTGAATGCCTTCGAACACGTCGGGATTGTCGCCGACCAGCTTCTTGCGGGTGGCGCTCACCACCGCACTACCGGCGCCGCGAACCAGCATCCGCGCCATGCGGCGGGATACCTCCATCAGCCCATCCGCATACCCCAGCTCTTTCGAGCCGCGGACACGGCGCACCAGATCGGCATCACTCTCCCCGCCGATAAAGCCCATCCGCATCTCCTGCGAGAACCGCTTGCGCATGGTGCGACTTTGTTCAGCCCACCAATCTTTCATCGGGGCGCCGGAGATCAGTGCGGTATCGACGAGGGACAAGGCTTCGGAGGCAGACAAGGCGAAGGCGACCGGAGACTTATCCAGCAGGTCGTTGACCGCCTGCACTAGGTACCCGGCTTCCACATCGGCCAGCTGCTGCATTTCGCGGCGGTGATAGGACTGCATGTCGGCATAAGTGGCCTTGATGCTGTCCGCGACCGCAGCAATCAGCTTGTCCAGTCGCTGGCGCCGGTAGGCCTCCCGCATTGGTTCAGACGGCGCGATGGTGACGATCGAGGCGACGATTGCTTTATCGAGGAGGGCGAGGAAGCGGTCGAGTTCGGCGCGGACGGATACCTGGTGCCGGAGAAGGTGAAGCTGCCGCTTCCGCAGCTCTTCCGCCAAGCGCTCGTTATTTGTCATCGCCTGGCTGTGGCGCGGTCACGCCTGCTTCGTCGATAAGGGCCTTTTCCTGCTCATACGTGCGGGCGCCGCTGACCACTTCACCCTTCACAAGCGCTTCGTAGAAGGATTGTGGGCTCAGATTGCCGGTCATGACCGACTGCAACAGAGCGGTGATTTGCTGGGGCGGCATCGAGACGGCGAGGAAGTCGGTATTCAGTTTGACGATGACGGCTGTTTGAGTGCCCTGCCATTCCGCCATGATGGTCAGGACACGGCTCAGGCCACGACTGACCGAGTTCGCCAGCGCGGCGAGGGTGCTAGTTTCGCCTTGGCGCTTCTGGGAAAGGGTGTCGGCGGCTTCCGCATCCGCCTTTTCAGGTGCCAGCATTCGCGCGCCAAGGGCTGCCATCTGGCTTTCTTTGTCCTTTATGGCAGTACTCAGCTGCCCCAGCCCGGCGCCGGTGAATTCGAGATAGGCGGCCTTGGCGGTAGGGTCTTTGAACACCCATGCGGTGGCGGAGCCGATGCGGTACGTATCATCGACGCTGTCCACGCCGGAAATCACGGCGGTCGGCAGGCCGGTGAAGTGCAGGCCGTGCTCCATATCCGCGGTGTTGCGGTAATGGGCAAGGTTGACCACAGCCAGGTCGTAGAGGACCGGATCGCGGACCGTGGTGTCACCACCTTCGGAACTGAAGAATTCGAAGGGGATATAATCGAGAGGCTTGCCGCCACGGATTGGCGTGACCTGCATGATGAGGGTCCATGAGGTGACCCGGTGGCCGTTGGAGTTTTCCTGCCAAACCGATTGCTGATATCGGCCATTAAGCAGTTCCAGGACCCGATACTGAATCCTGGTGGTGACGTTGAATTCGTCGGCGGGGTCGACCTCATGCACGCACTCACGCAGCACCACGAGGCTCAGGACGGTTTTGCCGCCGACGCGCGTAGTGCGCCAGTTGATGATGTCCTCCGCATGGTAGAGGCTGGCATAGACCCGCAGGCCGAGCTTTTCTGCTACTTCGACGGTCACGACCCGGTCGGCAGCCGCCTGTTTGGCGTCGGGATAGTCCACAAGGACACCCACCCGGTTGACCGCCATCACCTGCTCAACAATATTTTCGGCGAACTGTCGGAATGGGGTGCCGGTGAGCGTCATATCCTCAAGGACGACGGTCAGGCCCTCAGCCTTTTCGATTACCGCGTCCTTCCGGAACACCATGCCGGTGAGGGCGTCGACCACGCGCCCGGTCGCATTGAAGAAGGTGGCGCGCTTCTTGTAGGCCTCGTATTCCTCGTCAGACTGGTCGGCGAGCCGAGGCAGGTACCTAGTACCAGCCTTCTGAATTGCCTTCTGGCCCACCACCACGTCCCGCATAAGGCACCAGTCAGCTGAATGGGCCTCATAATCGGGGTGGAGTGTGTTGACCGGCATAAATGGACTTATCAAATACCTTTAAGTTTGGTTTGCTTGCCGCCGCTATTGGAAAGCATCAGTTCGCTAAAACCCCATACGAGAGCATCCATTCTGTCGGGGCTCTTGTCAAATGTTTCGGGGTTATAGCTGCAAAGCTGGCCTTCGAGCTTATCGAAATGCTTCACATGAGTAATCTGGTGGCGCTCATATAGTGCGGCCACTGGTTCAAGGCGGATGGCTTTACCACGCGAGGCCCGTACCGCCTTAAAGTTTACGGAACTGTCCACAATCCGGATGTTCCGCTCGACGAGGTCGCCGCCGTTGTTGACTTCGCCAACGATGATATCGGCTTGGTAGTGGTCGTATACATTGAGCGCCCGCCGTGCCCACTGGTCAGGGGTGAGGACGCCGCTCACGTCATCCAGTACATACCCGCGCCCGTCATCCCCCTTGCCGACCACCACAATCCCGCACTCGTCACTGGTGGCGGTTGCGGTAACAGCAGGGTCGATCGCCACCACGATGCGGACCATGCGGGGCATCGTGGCATCGCCGAGGTGGAGTATCTGGTCGCGCTTGATAAGCCCGCCTTCGGCACGGAAATTCCAGTTGCCGTGCAGCAGGCGCATCTGCTCTTCGAGGGATTGCGCCTTGAGGTTGGCGAGATAGCCGGGGTCGGCTTCGAGCAGGATTTTGTTGTCATAGATGCTGGAGGCGATGAATGTGACCGACTTCGGCTCGGCTTCCGAGCCATACAGCTCGACCAACGCATCCGCTGTGTCGGACCAGCGGATGACATCGTTGATGACGACGAACCACCGGACAACACCGCTGCGCTCAGGGATGGGATAGCCATCCTCACCGATCCACCAGGCGATGAACTCAGCCACCCAGCTATCAGGGTCCGGGTTGCAGGTGGCACGGATGTAGGGACGGACGCCGCAGGTCGAGCGGTTGCGGCTCAGCATGTAGAAGAACTGCTTGCGGGTGAAGTGGGTAAGCTCGTCGAACAGGATGAGCGGGACTTGGGCGCCCTGCCAGTCACGCACATCCTTCTCGTGCTGCAGGTGGGTCATGGTGACCGTGGCGCCTGCCGGGAAGGTCCACCGGTATGGTTGCTGGATGCTAATGGCGCCGAGGAGCGGGTACAGGTTCTGGCTTGTGTCCCACAGCCCGCCTTCGTTTGTGATCTGCGTCGTATCCCGCCGGAAGAACACGGCACCGAACTCGGGATTGTCGGTGTTGCGCAGCGGCTCCATCAAGAGCGCGTAGGTTTTACCACCACCGGCAGAGCCCCCGTAAACCACTATGTCCGCGACCGATGACAGGAATTGTTCCTGTGGTCCCGGCTGCGGTCTAATTTCCATATACCCTATTAAGGGGGCAGAACGAGGTTTACGGCAAACAAAAAGCCCCCGAAGGGGCTCTTATCATTCAGGCGAGGTAGGGGAGATTACTTCGACTGGATAATCTTGGATGTGACGGAGTTGGTGCCCGTCAGGCTGGCGCTGGGGCTCACACGCAACGCCGTAAAGGGTAGCGGACCCGTCCAGCTTACGACGGTAGGACTGGTGATGTAGACGTTAATGGTTTGGCTTGGCGCACCGCCTGGAGAACCGTCGGCGAGGACGGGAACGACGATCGCTTGCCCAACCGCCGTGCCGCTGACAATCAGATAGGCACCCGCAGAGCTGTCGAACACCCTGCCATCCTGCACCGTGGTACCGGAGTTATAGACGCCGACGCGCACATTGAAGTTGCCATTGCTGTTGGCGATGGACTTGGAATAAGTCTGAGCCTGTACCGGCAGCATGACCACCATGGCCGCGAGAATGCCGAACAGGAATTTCGAGATGTATTGTTTCACATATAGACCCTTTATTTCATCAGAGGTTATTTCTTTATAGGATGCTGCGGCAACTTCCCCGAAGCGTCAACAGGTTTTGTCTCCCGACCATTGGCGGGGAGGTAAACATGCGTGGTGGCGATCGGGTTATTGGGATCGCCGGAGTGCTGGACTTTCTGGCCAACCGCGCCCTCAAGCCGGTTCAGAATGCGGTCGATGCTGTAGCCTTCGCCGTTCTTGCCCTTTTCACCTGCTCGGCCCAAATTTGTTCGAGCTGGTCGGCCTCGTAGGTTTCGCCCGTGATGGGATGGGCAACCGACTCCACAATCTCCAGAAGCTCACGAAGGATGGTCTTGCTATTGCGCAGACCCTTCCTCCTCCCTTTCGGATTTCCGGACGTTCCGGACTTGAAAGGCGTGCCTACCGGGCGCCCATCAGGACGTTTGGCCGCTGCACCGCCGCTGTTTTTACTCACCAAGGAATCGTGACTCAGGTTGCGGCTATTGGCAACCTACAATGCTGTTGACAGGTTTAGCGGGCCGGAGGAGCATAAAGCCCAAACTAAATGAAAGTTATACCTATGTTCGCCTTCTTCTTCGCAGCCATCGCCATTGCAGGCCTATCCCTCAACATGGGCTTTAAGGATGGCCAGACCAAGCCTGACGCCCGCAATTTCTTCGACAGCCGCCCGAAGGTTGAGGCGCAGCAGTAGCGACGGCTAAGAGGGCGCCTGCGGGGCGCCCTCTTAGATGCGAAAGTGGAGAGTGAGACCGTCGGCTATGGGCACCGCATAGCGACGGGGCTTTCGCACGGACTCCATCCCTTTGACCACCAGGGCTATAATATCGTCATCCGGATCGCGTAGGGAAAAACTATCGAGCGTCCCCATCCCCAGCTTCTGAATGACCGAGTTTATAAGGGGTATGAGTGTTCTCGATTCTACCGTTTTGCCTTCAACCGCCCTCTCAATCACGCCGAAAGCCTTTGCCACCTGAGCTTCATCAACCATTTCTCGGATAAGCTGATTGACGTCGTCTGACTTCGCTTTGGCCCTCATCAAATAGAGTTGGATGATCGGCACCGGCTCAAAGACCGTTTCGCGCTTCGTTTGATTGCACCGCCCGCAGGCGGGGAGCCAGTTCTCGACCGAGTTTATCTCGAACGTGGGCGGAAGCGAGAATTGCGTGAGAACGTCGGTCAACCGATTGGGATCATCGAGCAAGCTTTCTGGCAGGATGTGGTCAACCTGCATGGAGACGAAGTTCAGGGGACGACCGCACAGGTAGCACTTGGGTCCATGGACCATGAAAACGGCCCATCGTTCATGCGCGGTGAAGCTTCTTTTTCCCACGACATACCGACCCTATCGCGCGCTGAGGGATAGCCGCCAGCCACTCTTTATTTTCCAGAGCTGTTGCCGCAAGAGTAAGCGATTGGCAAGCGCAACCCAGGAACGCACTGATGGCTGATGGACAGCCCGACCCAGAGGACATCATGAAGGCCGTAAGGGCCTCAGGCTACCTCATGGAGCAGGAGGTGGCGACGACGATAGAAAAGCAGGGATTCCAGGTTCGTCCCAACACAGCTTTTGAGGACATGGACGAAGGGAAGTCGCGCGAAATCGACGTTGTCGCCACGCGGCGGTACGCTGCTGACGAGCGGGACAAGATTGGCGCAACCGCACAATTGATTGTTGAGTGCAAAAACACAGTAACGCCGTACGTCTTCATAACCCGACCTAAAGACAAGGTCGATTTTCTGGCGGTACCTGAAGAGTTTTGTTTCCCGTTTGAATACAGAATGGAGAAGAAGCTAACCGACGGTCGAACGCAATTCTGGACCTTTCCGGCCTTCCGCCATCTCGGGTTCAACAGGCTCCTCCCGGCGACCTCAACGCCATGGAAGGCGGTTCAATTCTGTGGAGTGAGGCGGAAGTCAGGTGCAAAAGGGGAAGAGGCCGAGAATGATCGCGCCAAGGCTGGCAGCGCTAAATGGTATGCGAACCATGACGGGATGTACGACGCGATGTTCTACCCCATGGCCAAAGCTTTGAAAGCCCATAAGGAGCTTATGCCAAGATATCAAACGCCCACCGACTGGGCTTACATGTGGTTCTTTTTTCCTTTGATAGTCACGTCCGGACCGCTGTTTATGATCGATTCCTCAGCGGCTGACCCTCACCCGGTCAGCGTGCCCTTCATTACGTTTGGACGCGAAATCCAGACAAGCAAGCTGTCCGGCAAGTTTCTAGTGACTTTCATCCAGCAGGCGTCGCTGCCGCAATATTTCGGCGAAGTGATCGAACCAATTATGGGAAAGGCTGTGGAGCTTCTAAACCCCCAGAACCCGCAATACCGAACTACCACGCTCCCTTGGCGTGAAGACTTTCGAGATGTTTACGGAACCCCCTAATTCGCACCGAGGAAGTGGTCGTAAACACGGCTCAAGAGACCGCTGTACGCCTTATGGTAGTCTTCCAGCTTGGATGATGAGACGTTGACGTGGACCTTCTTGCGGTGCGCGATCGTGATACGATCGTCCACCATGTTGTCGATGTGCTGTTTCTCGACCTCCAATTCGTTATCCCATTGCCGCCTTAGCTCAGCCTCATAATCCGCATCGAACAGGCCAATCATATCGAGGACCTTACTCGACTTCGGATTTTGGTAGCTATCGCAAACTTTTTCGATTGGTCGGTATATGCGACTGTTCGAGCGCTGCTTCGCGTACTCGATGAAAATGCGCTTCAGGCTCTGCTCAAGGCTCCCGCAGATCGAGACGCAGATTTGCTGGCTGGACAGCGAAATGAGTTCGTCCCGATCTGTGCCGGTACCCTTCTTCACGATGGAGATTTGATTTTTCAGGCGGTCGAACTCCGCTTGGAGTTCCTGCCGTTTCATATAGCAGCGAAGGCTTTCTCGGCCTCCTCCATCCTCTTCTTGACGTTCTCATCATCCGCAGTCGACCTGATATAGCCCTCAATGAAGCGGGCATTGTTCAGCACCGCCTGGTAGGCGTCCGCGGCCGCTGCCGCATCGGGTTCGCCTTTCGCCGCAACTCGGTGAGCGAGCGCGGTCGCGACAGAGTCAAAAACGGCGGTATTCAGTGACCTGTCTGGACGGAAGGTGCGATTCCCGAGTGCGCGGCTTACAAAGGCCATCGTCTTCGTGAATATATCACCAAGGTCTTTCAGTTGATCGTCGGTGAGGTTCCGCCGTTCCTTCATGTAGTCATTCAGGAAGTGTTTCATCGGACTCTCATACTCGGCGCCCTTCTCGTAGAAGGCCAGAAATCGGAGGATTAGCTCTACGTCCTTAAGTCGCTTGCTCTTGGGGCCGTAGATGGCGCGCCACTCCGGATTCTCGTTCAATCTGTGAAGATAGTTGTTGAAATTTCCGTGGCAGATGCACGAGCGAATTTCTTGGGGAGATAGTTTCACTCCGCCCGTATTAATCCGCTCGAAAACTTCGTAGACACTATTGATCTCACCCTCAGGCAAATCTTGCTTGAACACTGTTGCGTGGATCACGGCGTCATCAAGCCGCGCGCGGTCCGCTTCATCCAAGGATTTGTAGGTCCGCCCGCCGAATTTGGTCTTGAGTCCGGAAAGTGTGAACTCCTTCCCGTTTATGATCCCTTCCGAGAAATAATGTAGCGATTTCAGACGCTGCTGACCGTCAATCACGAGGTGCTTGCCGGTATCAGCTTCCTTAAACAGGAATATGCCAGGGACTGGCAACCCAAGAAGGAGCGATTCTATAAAGCGGGAGCACTGGTTTTGCGACCACACAAAAGCGCGCTGAAATGGCGGGATGTAAAAGAGCTTCTTCTCCATCCGCGAGACCAGAGTTTCGACGGGGTAGTCCACGCCGAACGATGAAATGGAAAACAGCTCGCCAGTCGTGGCGACATCTTCAACCGCATCGTCAACGTTCTTGAGATCGTCGAGGTCTTCCTGAAGTTCTTCGATATCGCCCATAGTCGCCCCCGCCTCGAACTGTCGTACGTCGACATACCATGTCTCGGGAGCCGACACAGCAGGTTCGTGCACGACGAGTGAAGCCACAGGTCATTAGGCTAATCCCGTCGCTGGGGTCAGCGGGAACCCGTCTTTCGCACAATCACCTGCCGCGCTTCCAGACCGAAATAAGCCAGAAACTTCCGCCCGGGATTCTTTCGTCCGGCCAGCACGTTCGACAGCGTGGAATGGTCCATGCCCATGTTTCGGGCAACCTCAGCGATGCCGCCCCTGTTGCCGCGCCCGCAGGTTGCGGTGCCGATAAGCTTGCCTAGCATCCGGCGCAGTTCGCCGGGCGCCAGGCATTCGATGGTCTCGAATTTCATTGCAGTAGTGCTTTCATATAGTGAAAGAGGTCGATCACCAGCTCAACGGCGAGCCCGACAAGGCAGATGATGGCGCCGCTGAAGCAGATCGCGGCGAAGATGAGCCATTCGTTCACCGCCCACCCCGCACACGTTTGCGACGTTCAAACCCGGACGGGACACGTCCGGTCCAGCGGTGACGCCGGTATCGACCCGAGCCCGAGTGATTGGGCAGCAGCACATGGCCGTTCGCATCGTCAGCCCCATACAGTACGCCGATGCGGCGCAGGCGGGTGAACATCTTATGGGCGTCGGTGGTGCCCATATGCAGGACGGTGCGAGCATCGATCCAGCCGTATCGGATGAGGCGGCGGATGACGTCAGCCTGAATGCCGAGCTGGGATGCCGTGCGCGGCTTTGGCAGCTTGCCGGTAGGCCGCTTGCCCATCATGCGCAGGGGAAGGGCGCAGAGGTATTGCCAGTGGCTCATGACTGAGCCTCCGCTTTGGCGATGGCAGCCAAGATTTGCGGCTTTGCGACCGTCTGCCACTCTTCGTCCGTTTCAAAGTTTGGGCTCCAATTGCTAATCCAGCCCATGACCTGTTTGAGGGCTTCGACCAGCTGGTCATGCGCATTGCAGGCGCGGACGATGAAGGCAGCGTTGGCCTCAGCCGGTAGTACGTCATCTGGTAAGTCGCTGACTATTAGAGCGACCACATGCTCCTGAGGGTTTTGCGCCTCAATGCGATATTTCGCATTATCGGCCTGCTTCATGTAGGCGCCGTCATTTTCGACGACGGCCCACGGTGTCGGGGTGTGTTTCACATACCGATCTTTCCTTGATTAGATCGCCAGCGCGGCAAGCAGCAGGCCAGCACACACGGCCAGCGCGTTCGTCCGGCCCTTTTCCGCCAGCTTATCGCGCATCGCCCAATAGGCATCAGCCACCTTGTCGGCGAAGGTATCGGGCAGGGGGTTATAGGTAGTATCTTTATTCATGGGTTATTCTCCTTTGTTAGGGAATAGCCTCTCACAGGTAATTATACTTGTAAATGGGTTTATCGAGATAAATATATATTGACCTTAAACCATCTATGGCTCACCGTTATACCTAACCAACAAGGAGGTATAACATGAGTACAGAAATAGCCGTGCAAGGCGCGGAAACCCCAAGCGCCGCAGCAAACATGATCGCCGTCATCGAGCGGGCAGCCACAAACCCGAACGTCGATATCGAGAAGATGGAGCGACTGCTGGCGATGCAGGAGCGCATCATGAGCCGGGACGCCGAAATGGCGTTCAACACCGACTTCGCCCAGATGCAGGCTGAAATCCCATCCATTACCGAGAAGGGGGAGATTAAGAACACCGCAGGCGCCGTGCAGAGCCGCTACGCCAAGTTCGAAGACATCAATGCCGTAATCAAACCCATCCTTCAGAAGTACGGGTTCGCCATCAGTTTCCGAACCGGCTTCGAGGATAAGGCGATTTTAGTGACCGGCGTGCTTTGCCACAAAATGGGGCACAAGGTCGAAACCACCATGGCACTGCCGCTGGACAGCAGCGGGAGCAAGAACAATGTGCAGGGTGTCGGCTCATCCACCAGCTACGGCAAGCGGTATACGATGTGCGCCCTGCTCAACATCTCGACCGGTGGCGAGGACGACGACGCCCAAACCGCTGAAGTCAGCTATATCAGCGAAACCCAGCGCGACATCATCCTTGAGAAGCTGGACCGCGCAGGCAAGACAGCAGCAGACCTCTGCAAATCCCTAAAAATCGAGACGTTGACCGAAATCCGCTTGGAGTGGTTCGACAGCGTGATTGCGAAGATCGGCCAAAAGTCTGCCGCCTAGATGTACTTCATCATCGACACCATAGAGCGCCGGAAGGCGGCTGCGGCCTATGTTGCCCGCCTGCCTTCCTCACCGCTGCTGGGCGTGGAGGTCAAGCCGCATCGCCGATCCCGCACCGTGGAGCAGAACCGCCTCTATTGGATGTGGGTTCACGTCGTCGCCGACTATACCGGCTATGACGAGCAGGAGCTTCACCTTCTGCTGAGAGAGCGGTTCCTCGGATACGAGCCGATCGAGATACACGGCAAGACCGTGCACACCCTCAAATCCACCACCGAGCTGACAGTCCGCCAATTCACCGAGTACCTGAATCGGCTGGGGCGGCTGGCCTACTACCTCGACATCGTACTGCCATACCCGGACGGGGCGGATTTCGCCCTGGGCCGATAACCAACATAGGAGAGCCCATGAATTGAACATCGAAGAACTACGCCTTGAGCAAGGGAGCCCCGAGTGGCACGCCGCCCGCACGGGCTGGGTAACGTGCTCCGAACTTTCGAGCCTGATGGCCAAAGGCGAGGGCAAAACCCGAGCAAAGTATATGCGTCAGCTGGCCGCCGAGCTGCTTCTAGGACGCAGCGCCGCCAGCTTCACCGGAAACGTCTACACTGAGATGGGCAAGGACACCGAGCCGAAGGCCCGGGAGTTGCTGGCCGCCGAGTTGGGCCGGGACATCACCGAGACCGGCATCATTCGCAACCACGACATCGGCCTGTCATGCTCCCCCGATGGCCTCATCGGAGACGACGAGCTGGCAGAATTCAAATGCTGCATTCCGACGGTGCAAATCGAGCGGCTGGAGAAGGGGACACTGCCCACTGACTACGCCATGCAGGTGCAGGGCAGTCTGTTGGTCACCGGTCGGAAGGCGTGCTGGTTTCAGAGTTACTCGCCGGAACTACCGCGCCTCGTCGTTCGCGTAGAGCCTGACGAGGCGAAGCATGCTGAAATCCGCGAGGCGGTCGCCGCCTTCCGTATTGAGCTAGCCAGGCTGGTAGCCAACGTGAGGAGGAAATACTGATGCCACGTTGCCCTCTCATAATGTCCGGCGCCGACAGTGAATTGCTCCGGAACATCGAAAACCTCCAAATTTCCCTGTTCCGCCGCTTCATGGCGGAACCGGAAAGCCGGGAAGCACTCATTGCGGACATGATATCGCTCAAGGCGAGAGAAAATGAACTCCTTGGCACACTGCCACTCACCTTCCCGGAGCAACCGCCTCCACAGCGCCGGATCAGCAACAGCCTCACCAGTCCGGCAGCATTGGGACGGTTGGCTTACTTCCAGCCCGGGCGCGGCTAACCCCGGAGATTTTCGGCGTGCCGCAACAGCTTCTTGCGGTCGTTGCCGTAGCGTTCAATCAGGGCCTTTGCCTGCTCCGCTGAGATGCCTGCTTCCTTGGCGAGATAGTCGACCTCGTAGGGCTGACCGCCAGCAACGAACTTGCGGTCTCGATTGCCAGTCTTGGATTTGTCGTCGGCCATAACTGCCTCCTTTGGGTTGCCATGCGGGCAAACGAAGACAGAGTCCGAGGGTTCCCAATCGTGGGTAGGTGGCTATGACCAGCAGTTCGCGATCTTCGCGCCGGTCTCGTTCGACATCCAGATAGGCGGCATCATTCGGCTGTTGAAGACGCCAGCTTCGACCTTGTCGGGCCCACTCGGCATCATTGTCTCAGCCATGATGTCCGGCTTGGCCAGGTCGCTGTGCTCGTGGAGCCCGGACGCGTGGAAGAACTCGTGCACGGCCATGACAACCTTCATGAAATCACCATGCTTGGAATTCAGCGGCAGGAAGATGTAGGCCCTGACCAGGCCATCGGTCGTGGCTTTGTATTCCGTCGCGCCCTTGTTTCCATTCGCTGGCAGGCTGCCCGTGCCGGGCGGGATACTTTTTCCCCGGTCGAAGGTGTAGCTGCCATTGACCGCAGCGACGAGGATGTGGGCCGAAGCCTTTTCTTCAGGCTTTGCCGCCCTGATTTTGACTTTCAGGCTGAGGGCGGTTGAAAGGGCGTTAAACCGCGTCTCCGCAGTCGAAATGGCGGTGGACCAGCCGGAAGCGGTGCTGCCGACATCATAGATCAGGATGCCGCCGTTCCGGACGGTCTCCTCCCATTTGGTGAATTGTGCGCCACCGCTCATTCGCTTCTCCTTTGGCAGCCCACTAGCTGCGTTGAGCGTCAGCCTATCGTGAAAGTGCCAGCATCGAAGGCCAGCAGCAAGGGGCCAGGAGGTCCGAGCTTCAGCCGAGCAACTCTCTAGTCCGCTCCAGCAGCTCCGCCTCAGTCCCGTACCGCACCTCAAACGATTTCTGACCTTTGTGGATGGCGTGACCATAGGGCAGGGGCGATTGAGCGGAGTGATGGGCGAAACACAGCGGAATCGCCTGAGAGTGGTCGGCACGCTGGCCCATGCCTTGACCGGCACGAGGATGATGGATTTCAGCGGGGGAGCAGCACCGTTCGCCGGTATCCGGGAACACCACCACGCAGCCAAGGGCGGCTAAGCGGGAGAGGTGGGCACGGTCGGCAGAATTCACGCTGCAATTTTAGCAGACTTCATTCGTCCTGACACGAACTGCATGTATTCGCGGGTGCCCATCAGCCGGCGAACCTTTGCCAAGTTCCGCCCGTCGACACCGTACACAAACTTGCGCCCTTGACCGATCACGGCATCATTGAACAACCGGATGACCTTCTCAGGCCGTTCTTTCTGGAGGCGATCGGCAAAGCCGGCGAACATAAAGCCTACGAACAACCTCTGGGGGCTAATCGCGATCGCGAAGTGGCCGTCGAACCGGCCTAAGCCATTGGTCATCACCACCGGATGATCAGACGTCATCAGCTTCTTGCGGCTGTCACCTATATCAAGCACACACCATTGAGCGCTCATGAAGAGCTTCGTCACGCTTTCCAACTGCATCATGTCCACCGCCAGGACAAGAGCGCTCCGTTCGAGGTTTGCCGCGCCGAGCGTGGTCATGTATTCCCCCAAAGTCGGCGGCAGGTCGGACCTGCGAAGAGCCTTATATTCGGCTTCCAGGTCAGGATCGGTGGCTAAGAGATTGCTGGTGTAGTGCTCCTTCATCAACCTGATTTCCTCAGGTGTCCGCATGACTACGGACATAAGGAAGCGTGCCCACGCCTGCCGCTCCGGGCCGGTCGGGATAACACCTCGCAGCAGCATGTCGCGAGCATCGGCGGCAGTCTTATCGACGGTGCCCATGAAAATCCGCTCGATGTTCTGCCGCGTCTCCGCTGTCGCGCCGGGTATGCTGTAGAGATCGTCCTCATAGCCGGTCGACTTGGTCCCGCGCCGCCGCGACCGGATTTCCCCGGTCGGCGGCACGTGCCCGTATTCCTCAAGCTTGTGGTCAGCCCCGAGCCAAGGCCGCAGGTAGAACTGCGGAATGTAATGGTGCCTGCGGTGAGACATGATCGCACGGGTGGCCGAACTAGAGGTTGAGGTCTTCCAAGGTCAGATTCAGCTTCGGACCCCGGGTGCGCTTCAGATCAGGGTCTTTCAGCTCTTCCAGCGTCACGAACCTTCCATCACGCTTGACGCACCACTGGCGGATCGAACTCAGCGAAACCACGCCCCCGTTCTTCTTGCTGAAGTGTTTCTTACGATTCTGGACTTTCTCCATCGCCGGCTGAAAAGGGCGACCCTTGCGCGGCGGAACCAGCTTCCCGTCCATGTAGAAACCGTCGGCGCGAATCTCGCCTTCGGCGTCCGGCTTGCCTTCGTTCTTGTCGGCCTCAGCGAGGAACAGGTACAGCTTCTCGCCGACCGGCAGCCGAATTCCCTCCTTGTAGTCGATCAGCTTGGCGCTGGAGGCCGCAGGGGCAGGGGCCTTCTGTAAGGGCGTCAGCGACCGAACTAATATCTGGGATTTAGTGTCGTCGGGGCTCCTTCTCAGTCCTTCGATCAGCCGCACCGCTTCGGCGGTTAGGCCCGCAAACTCAACGTAGCTCTCGGTTGTCATGGGTTTGCTCTCCAGGCGTTGTAATGCCCGACTCATATCAGAGAAAATCTAACATGCAAGTCATAGAACTAATAAAAGTTGTTAGCGCTAGGAGATCAGTGCAATTGGCGTGCGGACAGCTCCTGCCTCTCTTTCCACGCGAACACGATCGGATCGTCATCGCCGTAAATGAAGGCGAGACGGCGAATGTCCTCAGCACGCTCGCGGGCCTCATCGTGACCCTCATCGAATTCCGGCCAGCAATAGACAAAGAAGCCAGCCAACCAATTGGTCAGCGGCCACGCCAAACCGAGGGTCAGAATGTCCAGAAAGGTCGTAAGGAAACGCATCGTCGATAGATGGAGCGGGCTACTTGCCACCGCCAGCGGCAGAACGGGGCATATCGGGCGATTAAGCACGAAACCTTTTGCGGGTGCCGCCGTTGGTAGACGCTATGGGCCGTGTCAATCAGGCACGACGGTTACAGGGTGAACAGTAGGGTTTTCCTGATTTCTCTTACTGGCCAACGAAACGGCAGGCGAGCACATGTCCCGTCCGGCCCATAGCAACTCGCCTCAATCCCGGTACGACATCAGAGGGTGCCACCCTCCAGCAAGCCAGTGAAAAGCTCGTCACACCATTTCCGGCGTTGCTGGATTAGTTCGGCGTATCGCTCACATTTCCACGAGGCCAGGTCCGCGCAAATCTCTTCCAGCGACAAAACGTCATGAAGACCCCTTGCTTTGATGATTTCGCTCCGGGCTTCCGGCGACACGGAGCCCCAAATGAGGATTGCTCCCTCAGTCGCAACGCTTTGTTTTTTAACGAGAACCGTTTGATCAGCAGTTGGACGCGTGGCCTTCAGGAAAGCTTCAAATGCGGGCTTTCGGTGATGATCGAGTTGTGAAGAGTGGCCAAGAACGAAGTATTTAAAGTTATTGTATTCAATCTCGCATTTCATCTCACTTACATAAGTGTTGCCGGTCTTGCGATCTTTAAGAGTGAAATCGAGTGTATAGCTCTCACCATCTGGTGTTTTGATTGTTGGACGGCCGAGGTTTTCATATGGCGACCGCCCGTCGTTGGCCCAGAGTTTGACCACGTCCTCTGAGAAGATGCCGAAGACCCTTGAGAGGAACTTCTCACGCTCTCTGCCCCCTTGGTTCTCCGACTTAAAAATGGCGCGAAGGCGTTGAGGCATGTTTTGCTCTCGGTGGGCTCGGCCTGCCGTGTAGGCAACTATCGCACATTAGATATCCGACCTTCTCCGCAGCCACCAGTCAGACCTTCGAGCCGCCGTCGCCGCGCAAGAACGTTCCCGCCGACCGCCAGCCGCACGTCGCTCAGGAAGTTGCCAAGATCGGCGCCGTCACGAACGCCGCGGCTCCACCACCCCGCCGCCTTCTGGACAGCCCAGATCGGATAGTCCCGGCAGGCGTCCATCCAGACCTTGAGGGTGAGGGCAACTTGCTCCTCACTCGACCGGCTCCGGAACGGCAACTCGACCATCGCCACCTGTATCGCTTCTTTCAGCAGTAGGGGCTGGGAGTTGGCGGGTTTCATCGCCTGATCCAGAAGGCCCAAACACTGCGTCAAGTGCGTCCTCTCTATCTCGGTCAATGACGGTGCGGGGATCGACCGGAGCGGGCGCCCCTCCATGTCCTTCGGTGTCGATTCCAAACAGCTCAGCCACTGCGCGACGGCCAGCGGCAGCCACGACGTCGTAGCGTTTGCCGCCACCTTGTCCGGATGTTCCGCCAGCAGGTTGCGGGCCGCGTCCTTTGAGCCCGGAAACGCGACGGCAGTGGCTCCGCCAGGTCGCAGGCCAGTCGGACTTGAGACCACCACCGGCAGCGTTGCCGCTTGTCCAGTAGTCGCAGAAGTCGTCCCACTCGAACTTGACGCGGGCATCGTCCCATCGGAATTGCGCCTTTGCCCATTCACGCCAGCCGAGGTTGTAGTTTGGATTGTCCGCGAAAAACTGGACAAGGCGGATTCGAGGGTTTGCACGGGAAGGGGCTTTCGTTGGTTTGGACTCCGCTGAGAGAGAGATAGTGGTTGTTGAGTTAGTGTCTGTAATGGTTTGGCTGTTTTGACCAAAGCCTTTGGCTGATTCAGCCGAACCTATTGGTTGTTTCAGCCAAAGGTCCCAGCCGAGGTCGGTGACGCAGTACCACGTGGTGCGGGCGTACATGCCTTCGCTGTAATTGGCAGTTTGCACCAGACCGGCATCGACCAGCTTTTGCAGGGACGAGCGGAGGGTGCCTTCGCCGATGAAGGAGAACTCCTCCAGCCATTCGCGGCGGCTCATGTACATCCACGCCTTGCCGTCGCGCTGCCGGTCTGGCTTGCTTTTATTGTGGTTGCACCAGTAGCCGATCGCCTGAAACAGAATGGCCGGTTCAAGCCCGTACTTGTGGGCAATATCCACGTCGAAGGTCTGGAGGTTCATGCCGCAACGCTCACGTTGGACAGAAGCGTGTTGTCGTTTGCAATTCTTGCCCGCGCCAGCTCCGCGTAGGTCGGATTGAGCTCAATTAGGACGGCATCCCTGCCGAACTTGTCGGCGACCAGGCCAGTTGTCCCGGCGCCGCCGAATGGGTCCAGCACCGTGCCTCCGGCCGGACAGCCTGCGAGAATGCAGGGCTCAATCAGATCTGCTGGAAATGTTGCAAAGTGGGTGCCGCGATAGGGCTTGGACGCCACAGTCCACACATCGCGCTTGTTGGCGCCTGCGATGTTCCCGAGAGGATCGAGGCGAGGTTTCCGCTCTCCACAGGAGCTGCCAAAGTTTTCGGATTTCACCAGTCCAGAGGCATCACCCCTTGGCTTCCGGCTGGCGCCGAAGGTGGTGTGCGTCTTGGCGGCGAGGGGTGTCCGAATGGCGTCGGCGTCATAATGGTAGCGCGGGCTTTTGCTGAACAAGAAGATGTATTCATGGCTCTTGGTTGGCCGGTCCGAGACGCTTTCCGGCATCGGGTTCGGCTTGTTCCAGATAATATCACTACGGAGAATCCAACCGTCCGCCTGCAGGGCGAAGGCAACTCGCCACGGGATGCCGAGGAGATTTTTGTAAGGGAGCCCCGTCGATCGCTTCGCGTGGACCGGCATGTGGTCGTTGCGGCTCTGCTTCGGCCATCTCTCCGGGTCTCGGCTTCCACAACCACCGCCAGCATAGGTATCACCGAGGTTTAGCCAGAGAGTGCCATCGTCGCGTAGTACGCGCTTCACTTCGGCAAAGACCTCCACCATGGCGGCGACGAAGTCTCCCGGATCGCTTTCGAGGCCAACTTGGCCGGGGACCCCGTAGTCGCGCAAGCCAAAGTACGGCGGGCTGGTTACGCAGGTATTGATTGAGTTTGGGGCTAATTCTGAGAGACGTTGCCGGCAATCGCCGACCAAGATTGAAACTGACACATACCGAACTTCCGATTATTTGACGCCGAACCGTTAAATCGTCTGGGCGGCGCGGTTCGGTGCGGACCGCCCATGAATCATTCACGCACACCCCGCTGTATACGTCCAATACTTTCTTATAGTCCGTAAAGCCCCGTTGTAATACTTCGGGAGTTGGTTCGCAGGGCCTATACTGCGGCATGGCCCGGCCCGACCTCATCAAGACCATTACCGACCCGCTCGACCGCATCGCCGGTCGCGGACACGGCTTTTCGAAGGTGTATGACGACTACCTTTCCCTCTGCTGTCACGCGCTGGCAAAGCAGGAGCGGGAGTATATGGAGATCACCAAGCGCTACCCGAACGATCGGAAAGTTGGCGAGCGCGAAGCCGACCTTTTCGCGGAGGCCTTTGCCGCTTGGCAGATGGCGTTGAAGGACGAGTACCGGGACTATCTCGGCGAGATTTATGAGAGCCGGGTGTCGCTTGGTGAAAACGGCCAGTTCTTCACCCAGGAATCATTATGCGAACTGCTGGCGGCGATGACCACAAAAAAGCTCGAAGACGGGCAGCGAGTTTATGACCCAGCCTGCGGGAGCGGTCGCACCCTTCTGGCGGCGACCAGGCGCAACCGGCTCGCATCCTTCCATGGCGTCGACCTCGATCTGCGTTGTGTGAAGATGACCGCCCTTAACATGCTTTGCCGGAATGTGAACGGCGAGGTGGTGTGGGGAAATGCCCTGACCTTAAAGGCTTACGGCGGCTACGAATATCACCGGACGCCCACTGGCGGCGTGCTGGAGTGGTTTGGCGAGAACCGCGCACAGCAGCTTATCGTTCAAGGCCTGACAGAGAAGATCGAGCAGCCAAAGAAGGCGCCAGAACCGGAACCCGAAGCCCCCCAGGAGTCCGAGCAATTTTCGCTCTCGCTGTGATCCAGCCCCTGCAACCCCAAATTCTGAAAAGACATCTTGGGTTCAACCGCAGGCCGATTCACCCCGGAGTCGCCATCTGCCAAGATGGGGATTCATGCCAGTTTGTGGGGACAGGATGGTCATCGAGTTTTACCGAAAGAACGCCACGGCGCCGCAGGACTATGACGTCTACGTCGACGAACTTGGCAGGATCACCGGCCAAATAATTACGAAGAACCGCGTTTTAAGGGTGGTTGTGCATATGATTGGCAACAATTGGAATACGTTTCACGCGGAAGCCATTTTGACGATCCTCCTGCCCTATAAGCTGGCAACCGTGGCGTTTTACGATTTTCCGGACGACTAGCGCTCGATCGCCTTGCGGTAGGGGGTCAGCTTCTCCTTCCGCACGTCCCCGACATCACCCTTGTCGAGAATATCCTCCCAACCAGCCTTTACGCCGCCCTTGCCGGGCCACTCATCACCGGTCTTGGGATGCCTATAGGTAAATCGTGCCACCCTTTTGCGGCCCTCTGACAGACCGGCGGGCAGGCGTGGACCGGACGTGGGGGCACCAAGCTTTGCCAACTCGGCTTCAACCTCTTTCCGCTTTGCGTCCAGTTCCGAGCGCAGCTCCTGCTTGCGGGCTTCGACCTTTTCCGCGCGCAGCTTTGTCGCCTCATCAATGAGGGAGGAAAGGTCGTCGAGCGAATAATCTGACAGGTCGAGTGGTTTTGGCATCGAAGCCTCCAAAAGCGATTTGCGACGTATAGCGGGATTCGCCGCCTTCGCGATAGTGCTGAGCCTTTAGGCAATATCTAAAGTATACGTTAAAATGTATTTACAACTGTAAATAGTAGGAGCAATATACCCCTATAAAGAAAGTCAAACCCATGAAATCCGACCACATTTACACCTGCAAAGGCAAGCAGCGCGCCGTATTCGTTTCTGCCTACGGTGAAACCATCGCCTTTAACGTCGAGCGTGCTCCCGCTGGCACCTTCCTCGAAATGACCGATGACGCCGCCGATGTTGTCCGTTCCGGCAAAGCCCAATGGCACCGCGTCAACACGCTTGGTGGCTTGCTGACTGGGGCGACCGCCATCCGCCTCTCCGTTGGCGAAAGCCCCGATGGCTTTACCCGCCTTGCCATCGCTACCGCGAAAGACCCAATGGACGGCGTCACGGGATCGCTCACGCGCATGAACGCCCAGCTCGACACTGCCAACCGCGACCTGCGCGCCTGCGTGGCGCTGGCGGCTTAAGGGGAGGGGTGACGATGTACGAAACTCCCTACGGCGACAGGTACCAAGTCAAGCACGGCGACCGTTGCGTAACTGTCTTGGCGTTCAGTCGGAAAAACGCACGGCTATCCGGAAGCAGGAAACTCGGCGTGGGTCCGGGACAGGTTTGGGTCTCCGAGAGCCCACAAGCTGAGGCGATACAGAAGTCCGCCGACGAGCATTTTGATCGGCACGAGGACTGACCCATGCAGGCGCAGCTCTCCTTTTGCCGACCTAATCGTCCCGAAGGAGACTGCGCCAGCATGAACGGCTTGCGGGCAGCTAGAACGGTTACCCAGCAGCCAACATCTGCCTATGAATAATGCGATGGCAGTTTGCGCAAACGGCCATCAAGTGGGATGTCTTGCTCCGGTGTCCCGGCTTCATCTTCGCAACGGGAGTATCGGAGTGGTGAACCTCGATACAAGCGTCACCGAACGGTCCCAGTGTTTCAGGATCTAGCCCGCACACCTGACAGATGAGTTTACCGCCGTTCGCGACGCGGAATCGGCTCTTGAAGTCCCTGACTAACGCCGAGCTTCTCTCCTTTTCGAAATGGAGGCGCAGGACCGCCGTGCCCTCTTGAACCGAGTCGTCGTCCGCATCCTCATACCATTCTGCTTTAGGTACGATTCGGTAACCGGCGCGCTGGATGACCTTGAAACAGATTGTCCGACTTCCTCCCTTGAAATACTCGGGGATTGCCGGTTGTCGGATGACCTCCTCAAGCGCTAGCCCAAACACCGCTTTAGGCGGGAGACGTTCTCCAGAGGGCAAAAGTACGTCGTAATCGGTGGAGCGGCCAAACGCGTGCGTCTTGCCGTCACGCAGCGCTGAAACTGCCCGGTGAATCATGTCGGCTTTAACTTGGTACAGCGTGTACGCGGGAAGTCCGCGCTCTTGCCTTGGCATCGTCCCACCCAAAGAAGTGCAAAGGAAAGGATATTACGCGCCCGTGGCTATCGCCACCCCCACCCTCCCACCCTATAGGGTGCGATGTCGGAGCACCGGGGAGCGTGCCAGACCTTTCTGCACCGTCGAGCCACGTGTCTCGCCGACATGCCCCGTTAGCCCGGATACGAGGCCTGCGTGCCCGCAGCGTGCCCACGCATCGGATTAACTAGCGGAAACAAAACTCTAGGCGATCGGGGGAACGATACGATCGCCTATCGGATGTGAAGGGGCGGCCCGGCGTCGAGACTGGGCCACCTAGCACGCCAAGAACGGACTCTCTCAAGGTATATTCACGTCAAGGTCGATGATGGCGCGCGACCCGAAGCGAATCTGCTTTGCCGGGACCTCTTTCGTGACTTCCTTGCTTGTCACGGCGTCATAGGTCTTCCCGTTCGCTTCCACCGTGATCTCGTAGACCTTGTCGGTGCCGACCAACTTGCCACCGCTCGATGGAACGCGATTGCGGTTTGGAAACAGCAATTCCTTCAATCTGCTGTCGTAGGGACGCGGGCGAATGATTCCGGCTGTCGCTGGCAGTGGCGTGGCCGGCTTGTCGACCTCGCTTATGTTAACTTTCGCCATCGCAACCGGCTGCTTGCTGCGCACCAGCACAGCGACCCATGCTTGCGTCTCGTCCAGTTTCGGCGCCTCTACGTCCTCGCGAATCTGACTGCGAAATCCGAGCGCCACGAGGATGCGGTTGACGCCTACACTGCCTCCCGCGAGAATCATCGCAGTTATCGCCGAAGTGAACCAAGTGCTCCGCGATGCCTCGCCGACAGCCTGCGGATTATAAGCGTCGAACAGTTTCGCCATCAGGTCGAGATCAAAGTTGCGCACTACCATCAGCGCTCCAGCGAACATGATCGGCGTACGCCAAGCTTTTCCGACGAAGAATTCCTGAAAAAGCCGCCAGTTAAATAGCAGCGCGAAAGCACTCTCGAGAAGGAGGGCGAGCACGAACGCCGTCACTAGGATGGTGAAGGACTTGTTGAGAGAATCCGGCGGAATTTCCGGCGTGGTGCCAAGCGAAACCAGATACTCCGTGTCCTTGCCGTCCGGACAGCTTTTGTCGGTCGCTACTGCGCCGCCAACCTTGAGCGTTACTTTCGCGGGTGCCATTCCGGCCGGCGCGGTGTAGAGTGCATGAGTGATGCCGTTCGACGCGATAGTCTCTATATTTTTCTTGTCCGTCGGCACAACTACCTGAATGCAACTGCCGGATTCTATGATTGTCGCTTGCCCCGGCTCTACGTAGACATCCTTGGTGGTCTCCTGTGCGTCGACGGCACCGATTCCGATTGAGACGATGGCAAGCGAGAGTATAAGCCGTTTGAAAAAAGAACCCATAGATTTCCTCCTCCAATATAGTTGGCTGAGAATAGCAGTTATTTCTTTCAAGGCGAGGCCGTTTCGCAACCTTTCTGTGAATTTGTCGGCTCTCAGCAGTGGTCGTGTGCGGGTGCGGGGCCTTACCAGCCAATCGCGCTGGCCCGTGTTCCACGGCAAAGCGATCGACGCCCGGTGATGATGCCTCGACCTTGGTCACGTTGCCGCCATATTCGGATGAAATTCCAAAGCTCCGGGTACTGCCGTGAGAGGCAGTCATCACGCGGAATTGCGTCGCGATCACCGGAATTGAGGTGACGCCCGGTCATGGTTGGTCAATTGTTAAGATTGGCCGATTTAGTCTCCGGACGCATGAGGTCCGTGGTCGAAAGCAGGAAATAGTCCGGAATGTCAAACACCCCCAGCCGTCGCTCGTTTCTTACCGGCACTGCAGCCGTTGCAGCATCCCTCTTCGCGGGCAGCGCCTTTGCCGAGGACGCGGACGCTGTTGGCAACGTTCTGAAATCGTCGCGCCGCGGCAACTGGGACGATGAATTCGACGCAAAGGCGACGGCCGGCGCCAAGGTCACGTCGCGCACCCCGATCTTCAGCCAGCAGACGGTTTCCTACATCGAAGCGGCGATCGGCCAGTATCAGGGCATCGTTTCGGCCGGCGGCTGGCCGGTGGTTCCCGCCAACAAGAAGCTCAAGCTCGGCGTTGCCGATTCGGATGTCGAGGTGTTGCGCAAGCGCCTGATGGTGTCGGGCGACCTTTCACCCAATGCCGGCATCTCGCCCTCGTTCGACACCTATGTCGACGCCGCGGTCAAGCGCTTCCAGGCGCGCCACGGCCTGCCGGCGGATGGCGTCATGGGTCAGTACAGCTTCAAGGCGATGAACGTCTCGGCGCAGGTCCGGCTCGGCCAGCTCGAGACCAACCTTGTGCGCCTCCGCTCGATGTCCGGCTTCCTCGGCGACCGCTACGTGATGGTCAATGTTCCGGCCGCGCAGATCGAGGCGGTCGAGGGCGACCGCGTCGTGTCACGCCACACCGCGATCGTCGGCAAGATCGACCGCCAGACGCCGATCCTCAATTCCAAGATCAACGAGATCATCGTCAATCCTTACTGGAACGCGCCGGAATCGATCGTCCGCAAGGACATCATCCCGCTGATGCGCAAGAATCCGAAATATCTGGTCGAGAACCATATCCGCATGTTCGGGCCGAACGGGGAGATCGACCCGACGACCATCGACTGGTCGACGGAGGACGCGGCAAAATTCCGCTTCCGCCAGGATCCGGGCGCGATCAACGCCATGGCCTCGGTGAAGATCAACTTCCCGAGCCCCGAAAACGTCTACATGCACGACACGCCGTCGCAGGGCCTGTTCAACAAGCTGATGCGCTTCGATTCTTCGGGCTGCGTGCGCGTCCAGAACGTGCGCGACCTCGTGGTGTGGATTCTGCGCGACACGCCCGGCTGGACTCGGCAGCATCTCGAGGCGACGATCAAGGCCGGTGAAAACACGCCGGTCCAGGTGGTCAATCCGGTGCCGGTGTATTTCACCTACATCTCCGCCTGGTCGACCGGCGAGGGCGTCGTCCACCTGCGCGACGACATTTATGCGCGCGACGGCGTTGAGGAACTGCAGATCACGTCGGCGCTGTAAGCAGATATTCGGGCAGAAACCAAGGCCGCCTGAAATGGCGGCCTTTTTCGTGTCCGACCGAAGGCAGCTCAGCTATCGAATCGGATGAGTCGAAGATGCTCTTTCGAGCAACTGAAGGTGAACCGCCCCACAGCCCGCTCAGTGTTTCAGGCTGTCCCGCGGATAATAGCGCCCGTCTGCCGATTTCCGGAACATCTCGTGCACCTGCGGATGGCGGACCGGTTCTCCGGACTGGTCTTCGAGCAGGTTCTGCTCGGAGACGTAGGCGATATATTCGGTGTCGGAATTTTCCGCGAGCAGATGGTAGAACGGCTGGTCCTTGCGGGGACGCACCTCCGCGGGAATCGCCTGGTACCACTCTTCGCTGTTGTTGAATTCCGGATCGATGTCGAAGATGACGCCGCGGAATGGGAAATGCCGGTGGCGCACCACCTGGCCGATTCCGAATTTTGCCGCCTTCATATTGATCATGGTAAGCACCTTGCGTCCTTATTTGGCGCAACCGGCCGGCAATTTCAATCCGTCAGCTTGACGCCTTGCCGAACAACGGGTTAGCGCCGCCTCACCGCCAACCGCGCGAGAGTCATGTACGACGTCATCGGCCTCGTCATCCCGTTCTTCGGGCTCATCTTCATCGGGTTCTTCGTCGCACGGCTGACGCGGCAGCCGCTGGAGGCGCTCGGCTGGATGAATATGTTCATCCTCTACGTTGCGCTGCCGGCGCTGTTCTTCCAGCTGCTGGCCAAGACGCCGATCGAGCAACTGACCGCCTGGGGCTTTATCTTTGGGGCCGTCTTCTCGACCTACGTCATCTTCTCCTTGATGTTCGTCGGCTCGATGCTGGCGTCACGTGGCGACATCGGCCAGTCGATGCTGCGCGGCCTCGCTGCCGCCTACGGCAATATCGGCTTCATGGGGCCGGGCATCGCCCTGCTCGCGCTCGGCGAGGAAGCGGCGGTGCCCGTAGCGCTGATCTTCTGCTTCGAGAACATCATGCATTTCGCCGTGGCGCCGATGATGATGGCGTTGGCCGGGGGGAGGGGCGAGCCGCCTATGCGGCTTGCGCTCGGTGTGGTCCGCAAGATCGTGCTGCATCCCTTCATTATTGCGACGGCAGTCGGCGTCGCGGCTGCGGCGTTCGAATTTCGTCCGCCCATGCCGATAGAGCGCCTGCTGGATTATCTGGCGCGCGCCGCAGCACCTTGCGCCTTGTTCGCCATGGGCGTGACGCTGGCGCTGCGCCCGTTGCGGCGGATGCCTATGGAACTTGCGCCGATCGCCATCCTGAAGCTCACGGTGCATCCGGCGCTCTGCTACGTGGTACTGAGTTGGATCGGCGACTATCCGCACGGCTGGATCTACACCGCCGTGCTGCTCGCCTCGCTGCCAACCGCCACCAACGTCTTCGTCATTGCACAGCAATATGGCATCTGGGTCGAGCGCGCCTCGGCAAGCGTGTTGATCACCACCTGCCTGTCGGTGTTTTCGGTGACGGCGCTGCTCTACCTGATCACCACCGGCGCGCTACCGCCGGACCTGTTCCCGAACCGTTGAGAAGAATGACGAAAAGCCGCTGCCCGGCCTCAACCCTTCGCGCATGAACAGAGCGCGCAGCGGAGCGAATGCGCCAAGCGCGCCGAGCCCCGCGCTCCGCGCAAGCTGCGCCGGCAGGAGATCGGACAGCAGCGAGCGATTGAGCAGGCTGACCGCGCCGGTGCGGGCCAGAATGTCGGGCCGGCGTTTTGTATCATAGGCCGCCATGGCTTTGACGTTTCCTGGGTCGTCGCGATTATTTGACGCGATTTCAACAAGTTGATGGATATCTCTCACGCCTAGGTTTAACCCTTGGGCGCCGATCGGCGGAAACATGTGCGCGGCCTCGCCGACAAGCGCGATGCGGTTTTTCGCGAATGCCGCCGGCAGGCTGGCCGACAGCGGATAGATCTGGCAGGTCGAATCGACCGTCACCTTGCCGAGCATGGATTGCATGCGCTTTTCGACAATGCGGGAAAGTTCTTCAACCGGCAGGCTCGCCAGCCGCTCGGCCTCTTTCGGCGGCATGACCCAGACGAGGCTCGACCGGTCGCCCGGAAGCGGAACCTGCGTGAACGGGCCGTTCTCGGTGTGGAATTCGGTGGACGTGAAGGCGTGGCCGCGTGTGTGGGCGAAACTCAGCACCAGCGCCGATTGCGGATAGGTTTTTGTCGAGACTCGGATGCCCGCCGCGGCGCGGGCCGGCGAGTTGCGACCGTCGGCGGCGACAGCGAGCTTCGCGGCAACCGCTGAACCGTCGATGAGCCGCGCGGCAACCTGCGCTTCGTCAATATCCCATCTCTCAACCAGCGATTCGTGCCAGCGGATATCCGGCGACTGCCGCACGGCCGACTCCAGAGCGCGGTTCAGCACCTGGTTCGGGATGTTCAGTCCGAAGTGTGGCTCGCCGATCTCCCCGGCATGGAAGGTGACAACCGGACTGCGCACCAGCCGGCGCGTGCCGTCGACGATCCGCATGATGCGCAGCGGTGCCGCCTGGGGTTCGATCTCGGAGAGCACCCCGACGCTGTCGAGAACGGCCAGCGCCGGCGCCATCAGCGCCGTCGTCCGCCCGTCGGCCCGGTTTGCTGCGGGACCGGCCAATGCCACCGAAAACCCGGTGCGTGAAAAGGCCAGCGCGGCGAGCATGCCCGCCGGCCCGGTTCCCGCCACGATGACATCGGTGCTTTCGCTGTTTGCTGCCATGCGTCCGCTACCCGGTTGCAACCGCCTATTGGTATATGGTCCGGTGCGGTTCGGATCAACGCGGCGGTTTGGCCACAGGCAGGTTATGAGCAGCGACGGTTTTGATTTTCCGGCTCTCGATCGCAGCGGACGCGCGGCGGGACGCCTGTCGGCGAAGCCGGCGCCTGCCGTCTGGATCGTGCTTGCCGTGGCGATCGGGCTGGTGTGGACGGGGCTGGCTACACTCGCCTTGCGCGGGGTCGAGACGCGGCCGCCGGGCGAAAGTCTTGCCGGCGACGGGTTGCTGGGCGGGTTAGCGTCGTTGCCACTGCCGGCGTTCATGGATTATTTCGTTGCCCTTTGCCTCAATCCGGTCACGGCGGCCGGATCGACGCCCGGCCAGTTCCTCCTCGCGACTGCGATGTGGTTCCTGATGGCCGTGGCGATGATGCTGCCCTCGGCGGCGCCGATGGTGAAGACCTATTGCGAGATCGCCGACACGGCCGCCGCGAAAGGCGAGTCTGCGGTTCACCCGCTCGTGCTGGTCGCCGGTTACCTCTCCGTCTGGCTGGCGGCGGCGGTCGGTTTTGCCCTGCTCGACCTGGTGTTTCGCTCGGTGTTTTCCGCCGCGCCATTCGCCTCGGCATCGCCATGGATAGCGGCCGCGCTGCTCACCATCGCCGGCCTCTACCAGTTCAGCGCGCTGAAGGAAGCCTGCCTGAAAAAATGCCGGATGCCTTTCCCGATCCTGTTCTCCCGCTGGAGCACGAGGCCCGCCGCGATCTTCCGGCTTGGCGTCGACGAAGGCGTCTGGTGCTTCGGTTGCTGCTGGGCGCTGATGCTGGTGATGTTTGCCGTTGGCACCATGAACCTGTTCTGGATGGTGCTGCTGGCGCTGTTTGCCGTTGTGGAAAAGCAGATGCCGGGTCGGCTGGTCGGCAGGCTGGCCGGAACGATCCTGCTTGTATGGGCCGGCGCGCTGCTGTTTACTGGCGCGTGAGAATCCAGGGGAGCGAGATGGCGGAGCCGAGCTGGGCGATGAAAGGAGAGTTGGTACTCTCCTGCAATTGCACCGTTTTCTGCCCTTGCGTGCTGTCGCTGGGGTCGCACCCGCCGACGGAAGGCTATTGCCAGACCTGGGCGGGATTCCGTATCGATGCCGGCCATTTCGGCGAGGTCGACCTGTCCGGCCTGAACCTCGGCCTGATCATGGAAATCCCCGGTTATATGAGCCGGGGTAACTGGACCGCCGGCCTGTTCGTCGACAAGCGCGCCTCGATCTACGCGCAGAAGGCATTCGCGAAAATCTTCTCCGGCAAGGCGGGCGGCACCACGTCGCTGCTGTCTATCCTCGTCGGAAAGTTCCTTGGCGTCGAGCAGGCGCCGATCACCTACGAGACGCAGGACCGCACGCGAATCTTCCAAATCCCCAAGATCATCGACGGTGTGGTTACGCCGGTGCCGGGCAAAGAGCGCGGCAAGGATACGGTCATCACCAATTCAGAATACTGGATCGCGCCGGAGATCATCGTCGCCAAGGCGGAAAAAAGCCGGATGCGCGCTTTCGGCCGCAACTGGAATTTTGCCGGACGCTCTGCCGAGATCTGCAAGCTGGATTGGCACGGACCGTGACCGGCAAACCGCTTTCCCAGCGCATTCCCAAGCCGAAGAAGAAGGTGACGTGGCCGCAGGCGCGGGCGTTTTCCGTTCATCTGCTGACCGCGTCCGGCTCGTTCCTGGCTTTCCTGTCGCTGGTCGCCGCCAGCGAGGAACGCTGGACGGCGATGTTCTGGTGGCTGGGGCTGGCGCTGTTCGTCGACGGCATAGACGGGCCGATCGCGCGCAAGCTGGAGGTCAAGGAAATCCTGCCGACCTGGTCGGGCGAACTGCTCGACAACATCATCGACTACGTGACCTACGTGCTTATCCCGGCCTTCGCGCTTTACCAGCGCGGGCTGATGGGTGAGGGGCTTTCGTTCCTGTCGGCCGCCATCATCGTGGTGTCGAGCGCGATCTACTACGCCGACACCGGCATGAAGACGAAAGAGAATTTCTTCAAGGGTTTTCCGGTCGTCTGGAACATGGTTGTGTTCACGCTTTTCGTCATCGAGCCCGGCGAGTGGATTTCCTTCGCCGTGGTGGTAGTCGCCGGCATCACCACCTTCGTGCCGGTCTATTTCATCCACCCTGTGCGCGTGGTTCGGCTGCGGCCGATCAATCTCGGCGTGACGCTTTTGTGGTGCGCCTTCGGCGCGCTGGCGCTTGCAGAGGCCGCGCTTGCCGCCTGGTACAACAAGATCGGGTTGCTGACGGAAAATGTCAGCTTCTTCACCAAGGTCGGCATATCGGTCAGCGGCATCTATCTTTTCTGCATCGGCATCGTCATGCAGTTCTTTCCCAACCTCGGGGCGAAGAAGGGATAAGGCAGGGGACAGTTTACTTTTTGCCCCTCGCAACTATCTTGAATGGCGATGCCCCTGGGGGCAAAAAGTAAACTGTCCCCGGCACTTACCTCCGGAGTTCCGATGTCCAAAGCAGTCCGCATACACGCCCATGGCGGCCCCGAAGTCCTGACTTATGAGGATGCCGATCCCGGCAAGCCCGGTCCGGGGCAGGTGATTGTCGCCCATAAGGCAATCGGACTGAATTTCATCGACGTCTATTATCGCACCGGCCTCTATCCGCCGCCCAACGGCCTTCCACTCACGCCCGGCGGCGAGGCGGCGGGCGTAGTCAAGGAGATCGGCGAGGGTGTCCAAGGATTGAAGGTCGGCGATCGCGTCGCCTACACCACGCCTCTCGGCGCCTACGCCGAAGAGCGCGTGATCGCCGCCGACCGGTTGGTGAAAGTGCCGGAAGGCGTCAGTGACGAGCAGGCGGCAGCGGCGATGCTGAAGGGCCTGACGGCAGAATATCTTCTGCGCCGGACCTTTGCGGTGAAGCCGGGCGACACGATCCTGTTCCATGCGGCGGCCGGCGGCGTCGGCCTGATCGCCGGCCAGTGGGCAAAACATCTCGGCGCGACCGTCATCGGCACGGCGGGCTCCGCCGACAAGGTGGCGCTGGCGAAAAAGCACGGCTACGACCACGTGATCGACTATCGCGACAGCGACTTTGTCGCGGCGGTGAAGGACATCACCGGCGGAAAACTCTGTGACGTGGTCTATGACTCGGTCGGCAAGGATACGTTTCCCGGCTCGCTCGATTGCCTGAAGCCGCGCGGCATGTTCGTCAGTTTTGGCCAGTCCTCCGGCCCGATCCCGCCGTTCGCCATGAGCATCCTGTCGCAGAAAGGCTCGCTCTACGCGACACGGCCGACGCTGTTCACCTACATCGCCAAGCGCGAAGAGCTGGAAGCGGCGGCTGCGGCGCTGTTCGGCGTTATTGCGGACGGCACGGTCGAGATCGTCGTCAATCAGCGCCACAAGCTTGCCGACGCCGCGCGCGCCCATGCCGATCTGGAGGCCCGCAAGACCACCGGCACGACCGTGCTGATCCCCTGATTTTCTTGAAGCACTTTCAAGAGCCGTACGCTTTGCGTTCGCGCCGCGTCCGTCCTACGATGGTCTCGGGAACATAAAACACAGCTGGCAAACAGACTGGGGGCACCGTGAGTGCACAAAACGGCGGGCAAGCCGCGCCTCTGCTTGAGGTGCGTGGCCTCACAAAGATATTCGGCGCGCTGAAAGCGTGCGACCATGTGGACCTGACGGTCGGCAAGGGCGAGATCCATTCGCTGCTCGGCGAAAACGGCGCGGGCAAATCGACCCTGGTGAAAATGCTGTTCGGCTCGCTGGAGCCCAATGCCGGCGAAATCCGCTGGCAGGGCCAGCCGGTGCGCATCGCCAGCCCGAGCGCCGCAAGAAAACTCGGCATCGGCATGGTATTCCAGCATTTTTCACTGTTCGACGCGCTGACCGCGGCCGAGAATATTGCGCTGTCGCTCGAAGGCGACACGCCGATCTCGACCATTGCGGCGAAGGCGCAAGCGCTGTCGCATGCCTACGGCCTGCCGCTCGATCCGTATTCGCTGGTCGGCGATCTTTCGGTCGGCGAGCGCCAGCGCATCGAGATCATCCGCTGCCTGTTGCAGACGCCGCAACTGATCATCCTCGACGAGCCGACCTCGGTGCTGACGCCGCAGGAGGCCGACAAGCTGTTCGAGACGCTCGACCGGCTGCGCGCCGAGGGAAAATCGATCCTCTACATCTCGCATCGCCTCGAAGAGGTGAAGCGTATGTGCGACGCGGCGACCGTGCTGCGGCACGGCAAGGTGGTCGGCCATTGTGATCCACGCAAGGAGACCGCATCGTCACTGGCTCGCATGATGGTCGGCAACGAGGTGCAGGCTGTCGTGCGTCAGCCGGTGGCAGGGATGGACAAGGCCGCGGCGCTTCTGGAGATTCGGAACCTGGCTCGTACGCCGGCAACGCCGTTCTCGATCCCGCTGCGCGGCATCAGCCTGAGCGTGCGCGCCGGCGAGGTGATCGGCATCGCCGGTGTTGCCGGCAACGGGCAGGGCGAGTTCTTCGAAGCGGTCTCCGGCGAGGCGATGCAGGCGGATGCCGGCACGATCCGCATTCGCGGCAAGGATGCCGGGCGCCTGTCGATCACCGGCCGTCGCCTGCTCGGCGCAGCCTTCGTGCCGGAGGAACGGCTCGGACATGGCGCGGCGCCGCGCATGAAGCTTTCCGAAAACCTGCTGTTGTCGCGTTACGCGACCGACCATAAGGCCTTCGTCGGGGCTGGCGGCATGGTCAAGACATCAGCGGTCGATGCGGCCGCGCAGCGCATCATCGAGGTCATGGACGTGCGCAAGAGCGCCCGCGACCCCGAGGCCGCAGCACTTTCGGGCGGCAATCTGCAGAAATTCATCATTGGCCGCGAGTTGGACCGCCGGCCCTCGGTAATGGTCGTCAACCAGCCGACCTGGGGCGTCGATGCGGGCGCGGCGGCAAAGATCCGTCAGTCGCTGATCGAACTGGCGCGCTCCGGTTCGGCCGTGCTGGTGATCAGCCAGGATCTCGACGAGTTGTTCGAGATTTCCGATGCCATCGCGGTGATGCACAATGGCGCATTGTCGAGGCCGCTGCCGATCGCCGAAGCGACGTTCGAGAAGATCGGCCTGCTGATGGGCGGGGCCGAACCCGGCCATGCCGCCGTTGGGATGGAGACAGCCTGATGCGCGTCGAACTCGTCAAAAGGCCGCAGCAGTCGGCGCTGTTTTCGGCGCTGTCGCCCTTCATCGCGCTGGCGCTGACGCTGATCTTCGGCGCGATCCTGTTTTCGCTGCTCGGCAAGAACCCGATCGACGCGCTCTATTATTATTTTGTCGACCCGCTGCGCGAGACATGGTCGCTGGAGGCGCTGACGGTGAAGGCCGCGCCGCTGATCCTCATCGCCGTCGGACTGTCGATCTGCTACCTCTCCAACAACTGGAACATCGGCGCCGAGGGCCAGTTCGTCATCGGCGGCATCGTCGGCTCGATCCTGCCGGTCATGGTGCCGGAGTTCCAGGGGCCACTGCTTTTGCCGCTGATGCTGATCATGGGCATGATCGGCGGCGCGCTATACGGGGCGATACCGGCGCTGCTGAAGACGCGCTTCAACACCAACGAAATTCTGACCAGCCTGATGCTGGTCTACATCGCCCAGCTTTTCCTCGACTGGCTGGTGCGGGGCTGGTGGCGTGATCCAAAGGGCAACAATTTTCCGCGCTCCATTACCTTCAGCGACGACGCCGTTCTGCCAAAACTGTTGCCGAACGGCGACTCGGCCAATCTCGGCATCGTCTTCGCGCTGGTCGCGGCGGTGCTTGCCTGGATACTGGTTACTCGCACGTTGAAGGGTTTTGAGATCCGCGTACTCGGCGGCAGCCCGCGGGCAGGGCGCTACGCGGGTTTCAGTTCCTCGAAGATGGTGTTCTTCGCCTTCATGGTTTCCGGAGCGCTGGCGGGACTGGCCGGCATCTCGGAGGTCTCCGGCGCGATCGGCTATCTGCAGCCGACCATCTCGCCCGGTTATGGATTCACCGCCATCATCGTCGCCTTCCTCGGCCGGCTTAATCCGCTTGGCATCATCGCTTCCGGCCTGATCCTCGGCCTCACCTATCTCGGCGGCGAGGCGGCGCAGATCTCGCTCGGCCTCTCCGACAAGGTGGTCCGCGTCTTCCAGGGCATGCTGCTGTTCTTCGTGCTCGGCTGCGACACGCTCATCCATTATCGCGTGCGTTTTGTCGGCTTCGCAGCGCCGAAGCCGGTCGAGACGCCTGCTCTCAAAGCGGTCGAAGGAGCCTGACCATGGGCATCGCTGAAAGCATCCTTCTCACCATCGCCACGGCCGCCACGCCGCTGCTGATCGCCGCACTCGGCGAACTGGTGGTCGAGCGCTCTGGCGTGCTCAATCTCGGCGTCGAGGGCATGATGGTGATGGGCGCGGCCTGCGGTTTCGTCGCCGCCGCGCTGACTGGCTCGCCATGGATCGGCGTGCTCGGCGGCATAGCGGCCGGCGCGGTTTTCTCGCTGCTGTTCGCCTTCCTGACGCTCTCCATCGCCACCAACCAGGTGGCGACGGGCCTGTCGCTGACGCTGCTCGGCCTCGGCCTGTCCGGCATGATCGGCGAGAATTTCGTCGGTTCGGCCGGAGAGCGGCTGCCCAGCCTCTACATCCCGGTCCTGTCCGACATTCCGCTGATCGGGAAGCTGGTGTTCGGGCAGGATCCGATCTTCTACATGTCGATCGCGCTGACGGCGGGCGTCATCTGGTTCCTGTTCCGGACGCGCACCGGGCTGACGCTGCGCTCCATCGGTGACAACCATGGTTCGGCGCACGCGCTCGGCATCCCGGTCATCCGCTACCGCTACCTCGCGGTGATCTTCGGCGGCGCCTGTGCGGGGCTCGCCGGTGCGCATCTGTCGCTGGTCTATACGCCGCAATGGGTGGAGAACATGACGGCCGGCCGCGGCTGGATCGCGCTGGCGCTGGTCGTGTTCGCGTCGTGGCGGCCGCTGCGCGTGCTGGCCGGCGCCTACCTGTTCGGCGCGGTGACGATCGGCCAGTTGCATGCGCAGGCGCTGGGCCTCGGCATACCTTCTCAACTGCTTTCTGCGCTGCCCTATCTGGCAACGGTCATCGTTCTCGTACTAATTTCGCGCAATCGACGGCTTACGATGATGAACACGCCGGCTTCGCTTGGCCGCGCCTTCGTGCCTGACAGATAGGGTAGGGAATTGTAGAAGAACCATAAGGGCAGAAGCCCGCCATTGCTCCAAACCACAGAGGATCGGACGGAAATGAAAAAGATCGTATTCGGACTGGCTGCGGCGCTGGCGCTCAGCGTCGCCATGCCGGCCATGGCGCAGGACAAGATCAAGGCCTGCTTCCTTTATGTCGGCTCCAAGACCGATGGCGGCTGGACGCAGGCGCACGAGTTGGGCCGCCAGTTGGTCGAGAAGGAACTCGGCGACAAGGTCGAGACCGCCTTCCTCGAAAACGTGCCGGAAGGCCCGGACGCCGAGCGCGCCATCGAGCGTTTCGCCCGCTCCAAATGCGCCATCATCTTCACCACCTCCTTCGGTTTCATGGACCAGACGGTGGCGGTGGCTGAGAAATTCCCGGACGTGAAGTTCGAGCATGCGACCGGCTACAAGACCGCGCCGAACCTCACCACCTACAATTCGCGCTTCTATGAGGGCCGCTACATCATCGGCCAGATCGCCGCGAAGATGTCGAAGACCGGCACCGCCGGCTACATCGCCTCGTTCCCGATCCCCGAGGTCGTGCAGGGCATCAATTCCTTCATCCTCGGCGCGCAGTCGGTCAATCCGGACTTCAAGCTGAAGGTGGTGTGGGTCAACTCCTGGTTCGACGCCGGCAAGGAAGCCGACGCCGCCAAGGCGCTGATCGACCAGGGCGTCGACATCATCACGCAGCACACCGACTCGACCGGCCCGATGCAGGTCGCTGAAGAGCGTGGCATCCATGCCTTCGGCCAGGCCTTCGACCAGATCAAGGCCGGCCCCAAGTCGCAGCTCACCGCGATCGAGGACACCTGGGGTCCCTATTACGTGAAGCAGATCAAGGCGGTTCTGGACGGCACGTGGAAGGGCGGCCAGTCGAGCTGGGACGGCCTGAAGGACGGCATCCTGACCATGGCGCCCTACACCAACATGCCTGACGACGTGAAGAAGATGGCCGAGGAGACCCAGGCCAAGATCGAATCCGGCGAGTTGAAGCCGTTCACCGGCCCGATCACCAAGCAGGACGGCACCGAGTGGCTGAAGGCCGGCGAGAGCGCCGACGACGGCACGCTGCTCGGCCTGAATTTCTACGTGAAGGGCGTCGACGACAAGCTGCCGCAATAAGCGGGCCGACGCCACGAAATGCGAGGGGCGTCCGGGCAACCGGGCGCCCCTTTCTTATCTCCAAAGGCCTGCAACGCGCGGGCAAACACATTTATGCGCGCGACAAGAATCCCCGTGGTGACGCGGGAAAATATCTCTGCTAGCCTGCTCTGGTCCGACCAGTGATAACTTAGAAAAAGACTGGAGGACGGGAGGAGACGTGAATGTCGCTGCTCGAAATTCGCGGCGTGGGCAAGAGCTTTGGGGCCATCCGTGCCCTGTCGGATGTCAGCCTGTCGGTGGAAGAAGGCGAAGTGGTCGGCCTGATGGGCGACAACGGCGCCGGAAAATCCACCATGGTCAAGTTGATCGCCGGGAATTTCCCGCCCAGCGAAGGCGAGATCGTCGTCGGCGGCAAGGTCTGTCATTTCCACAAGCCGATCGAGGCCCGCTCCGAAGGCATCGAAGTGGTCTACCAGGACCTTGCGCTGGCCGACAATCTGACGGCCGCGCAGAACGTCTTCCTGGGACGCGAGGTCAAGAAGGGGGTCTGGCCGTTCCGCATCCTCGACAAGCAGGCGATGGTGGATCGCGCGGGGCAACTGTTCGCGGAACTGAAATCCGAAACCCGCCCGCGCGACCTCGTCAAGAAGATGTCCGGCGGCCAGCGGCAGGCAGTGGCCATCGCCCGGACCCGACTCTCCAACGCAAAGCTCGTGCTGATGGACGAGCCGACGGCCGCCATCTCGGTGCGGCAGGTGGCGGAAGTCCTCGAACTCATCCGCCGCCAGAAGGCGCGTGGCGTCTCGGTCATGCTGATCAGCCACCGCATGCCGGACGTGTTCGAGGTCTGCGACCGCATCATCGTGCTCAGGCGCGGAACCAAGGTCGCCGACAAGAAGACCGCCGATACTTCGCCCGAAGAGATCACCGGCCTCATCACGGGAGCGATTCGTGACGCCTAGCCAGAGCGAAGCCATGGGGCAGGGCCATGCCTCGATCGCCGACGTCGTCGGCATCCGGGAGCGGACGCTTTACCAGAGCCTGATGGCCAGCCAGGCGTTCTGGGTCGCGGTCGCGCTGTTCGTGCTCTTCGTGTTCATGACGTGGCTGGAGCCCAGCTTCGGAACGTCGGAGAACATCACCAACATCACCCGCAATTTTTCGCCGATCGCCATTATGGGGCTCGGCATGACCGTCGTGCTGATCACCGGCGGCATCGATCTTTCGGTCGGTTCGGTGATGGGGCTGGTGGCGATCGTCGCCGGCGTCCTGCTGTCGTGGGAACAGAGCTGGTACGTCGCCTTCGCCGGCGGACTGCTGGCGGGCCTTGCCTGCGGCGCCTTCAACGGCTTCTTCGTCGCCTATGTCGGCATGCCATCCTTCGTGGTGACGCTGGGGATGCTGTCGATCGCGCGGTCGCTGGCCGTGGTGCTGTCCGGCAACCAGATGATCTACAAGTTCGGGCCGGATGCACCGATCGTCAAGGCGATCGGCCAGGCCAAATGGCCGTTGCGGGCGCCGGCCGGCTGGGCGCCGCACTGGATGCCGGAGTTCTCCTCGCATTTCTGGGTGATGGTGGTTCTTGCGCTGGTCGTCGGCTTCGTCTTTATCTTCACGGCCTGGGCGCGGCATCTGTTCGCCATTGGCGGCAACGAGAACGCGGCGCGCATGACCGGCGTTCCGGTCGACCGCATCAAGTTCCAGGCCTACGTCTTCTGCGCTTTCACCGCCTCGATCGCGTCGCTGCTGCTGCTCGGCTACAGCGGCTCCGCCATCAACGCGATGGGCACCGGCTACGAACTGCGCGTCATCGCCGGCACCGTGATCGGCGGCGCCAGCCTGATGGGCGGCTACGGCACGGCGTTCGGCGCGGTGATCGGGGCGGCGTTCCTGGAGGTCATCCGCAACGCGCTGCTGATGGCCGGTATCGATTCCAACTGGCAGGGCGCTTTCGTCGGCGCCTTCATCATTCTCGCGGTGCTTCTTGGCATGCAGACGTCCGGAAGGTCGCTGCGCACCATGCTGGAGGGCATGGCCGTCTGGAAGCGCCGTTAGAATCCGGCGGCCGCAAGCCGCCGGAGGATAATGGACGTCAAAAACAAAGTGGAGGAACTCGTGAAAAGATACATTTTGACGGCCGCCGTGGCGTTTTCCGCGCTGATGGCGAGCCAGAGCTATGCCCAGCAGAAATATACTTTCGCGCTCGTGCCCAAGAACATGAACAATCCATTCTTCGACCAGGCGCTCGCCGGCTGCAAGAAGGCGGAAGCTGAAGCCAACGGCGCGTTCGAATGCCTGTACATCGGCCCCGGTGAGCATGGCGGCGGTGAGGAGCAGGTGCAGATCGTGCAGGATCTGGTCGCCAAGAAGGTCGACGGCATCGCCGTGTCGCCGTCCAACGCAGCGGCCATGGCAGTCGCGCTGCAGGCAGCCAAGGAAGCCGGCATTCCGGTGCTGACGTGGGATTCCGACCTGCTCCCTGAGAACAAGGACCTGCGCGCCGCCTATGTCGGCACGCATAATTACGAGATCGGCGTCAACATCGCCAAGATCGTGCAGACGATCAAGCCGAAGGGCGGCACGATCTGCATCCAGTCGGGTGGTGCGGCGGCGGCCAACCACAATGAGCGCATGCAGGGCATTCGCGACACGCTTGCCGGCAAGGAATCGGCGGCTTCGCCCGGCGATCCCCTGACCGGCCAGAACGGCTGGACGGAAGCCGAGGGCTGCCCGCTCTACACCAATGACGACTTCCCGCTCGCCGTGCAGCAGTTCCAGGACTACATGGCCAAGAACCCGAGCGTCGACGCGTTCACGCCGACCGGCGGCTTCCCGCAATTCGTTCCGGACGCTAACCGCGCGGCGGTCGAACCCTTCAAGGACAAGATCGCCAAGAAGGAACTGGCGTTGGTCGTCGCCGATACGCTGCCGATCCAGATGGACCAGATGAAGGAAGGCCTGTCGCTGGGCCAGGTCGGCCAGCGGCCGTTCGAAATGGGCTACAAGTCCATGCTGTTCCTGAAGGACATGAAGGACGGCAAGCCGGCTCCGGCCGATCCGACCTATACCGGCCTCGACGTCTGCACGCCGGAGACTGCCGACACCTGCATCGCCAAGTAAGCGCATGATTATCCGGGGCGGGCGAGGGGAGATCCTTCGCCCGTTTCCGCGAGAGATTCCGCCGGGGCTGACACGGCGGGGGGTATCGATCCGTCAGTAGTCTCGGGAGGAGTTTGAAGTGAAGAAGTACATCGTGACGGCCGCCGTGGCGCTTTCGGCGCTGATGGCGGGGCAGGCGTTTGCCCAGGAGAAATTCGTGTTCGCGCTGGTGCCGAAGAACATGAACAACCCGTTCTACGACCAGGCGCTGGCCGGCTGCAAGAAAGCGGAGGAGGAATCCAAGGGCGCGTTCGAGTGCCTGTATATCGGTCCCGGCGAGCACGGCGGCGGCGAGGAGCAGACGCAAATCGTGCAGGATCTCGTCGCCAAGAAGGTCGACGCCATCGGCGTGTCGCCGTCCAACGCAGCGGCGATCACCGTAGCCCTGCAAGCGGCGAAAGACGCCGGCATTCCGGTCATCACCTGGGATTCCGACGTGCTTCCCGAGAACAAGGATCTGCGGGTCGCCTATATCGGCACGCACAATTACGAGATCGGCACCAACCTGGCCAAGATCATCCAGACGATCAAGCCCAAGGGCGGCACGATCTGCATCCAGTCCGGCGGCGCCGCGGCGGCCAACCACAATGAGCGCATGAAGGGTATTCGCGACGTGCTGCGCGGCAAGGAAGCAGCCGAGTCGCCCGGAGAGGCGCTGGCAGGCGAGAACGGCTGGACGGAAGCCGCGGGCTGTCCGCTCTATACCAATGACGACTTCCCGCTGTCGGTCCAGCAGTTCCAGGACATGATGGGCAAGATGCCCGATCTCGACGCCTTCACCGCGACCGGCGGCTTCCCGCAATTCGTGCCGGACGCCAACCGCGCCGCCGTTGCTCCGTTCAAGGACAAGATCGCCTCGAAGTCGCTTGCGCTGGTGATCGCCGATACCTTGCCGGTGCAGATCGACCAGATGAAGGAAGGCCTGTCGCTCGGCCAGGTCGGCCAGCGGCCGTTCGAGATGGGCTACAAGGTGATGATGGCGTTCAAGGACATGAAGGACGGCAAGCCGGCCCCGGCCGACCCGACCTATACCGGCCTCGATGTCTGCACGCCGGAGAACGTCGATACCTGCATCGCCAAGTAAGCGAGTTCGGCAGAAATTGGGCCGGGCGAGGGCAACCTCGCCCGGCTTTTTCTTGGGCAATATCAATTGGCGTCTGATTTTGACCGCCGCTTTGATCGGACGTCGCCGGCACTTCTACTCTGGTCTGCGATGCCGGCGGAGAATTGAATAGGAAATAATTCCTTGATTCCCCTCCGCCGCTTTGCTATCATACGCGCCCAACGGAGGCTGGAATGGATCGCGCCGAATATGGGAATGCGCAGGAGACGCTGAGGGGCATCGTTGCGATGCTGCTCGGGCTGGCTTTTCTGGCCGAGCGCCTCTGCGTTGTGCCGTTTCCGGTTCGCGCCTTCGTCCTGTCGCTGCTGCGGCCAGCCGGGGCTGTCGCGCGGGCGTTTGTCATCGAACAGGTCGCCGGCGCACATGTCGTGTCAATGGCGGCGGTCGGCGGGTGGGATGACGACGGTTGCGCCGAGGCTTTGCGGCTCGCCCGCTGCTTCCGCGCGCTGGCGTCCATCTTCGGCCGCCTGCAGCGTTCTGCCGGGCGGAGGCTGTTTCGCGGCGTACCGAACGGTCGCTGTACGCAACGCGCGCCGGCAGTGGCGCGGCGGGGCCATTTTATAAAGACGCGGCGCAGAATGGCTTTCGGCGGAGCGGAACAGATCGATACGTCATGATCGCCGGACCGGCGACGCGCTCCAGGCTCCAGCTTGTTGAGAATTAGAACGCCAACCGCCAGGTGCGCTTGGCGGCGCGGGCGTTCGTGTAAGCCGGCAACAGCCTACCCAGGCACTGGCTCCCATTGCCGGGTCTCCGCTGACCGCAGTACCGCATCGACAACCGCATCCGTCTTCAGCGCCGCCGCGAAGTCCGGCACCAGCGTCTCGCCCGTTTCCACGCCTTTCAGGAAATCCGCGACCTGGTGGATGAAGGTGTGTTCGTAGCCAATCTGCAGGCCGGGCACCCACCATGCCTTCATGTAGGGATGGTCGCCGTCGGTGACGTGGATGGAGCGCCAGCCCCGCAGCGCACCCTTGTCGCCATGGTCGAAAAGCTGCAGCCGATGCAGGTCATGCAGATCCCAGGCGATGGAGCCGTGCTCGCCATTGATCTCCAGCGTGAACAGCGCCTTGTGCCCGCGCGCATAGCGGGTGGCTTCGAATGTCGCGAGCGAGCCGTTGTCGAAGCGCGCCAGGAAGGCGCTGGCGTCATCGATGGTCACCGGTTCCGATTTTCCGGTTGCCGTATGGGCGCGCTGCTTGATGAAGGTCTCTGTTATGCCGCTGACCTCGGCAATCGACCCGTTCAGCCACTGGGCCGCGTCGATGCAATGCGCCAACAGGTCGCCGGTGACGCCGCTGCCGGCGATCGCCTTGTCCAGCCGCCACGTTCCCGCGCCGCCTTGCGGCACGTCCTGCGAGATCGTCCAGTCCTGCAGGAATTTCGAGCGGTAGTGGAAGACGCGGCCGAGAAACCCCTCGTCGATCAACTGCTTGGCAAGCGCAATCGCCGGCACGCGCCGGTAATTGTACCACACCATGTTGGCGACGCCGGCGCGCCGGACGGCGTCCGCCATCAGTCGCGATTCAGCGATGGTACGACCGAGCGGCTTTTCGCAAGCCACCATCTTGCCGGCCTCGGCGGCCGCGATCGCGATCTCGGCATGCGTGTCGTTGGGGGTGGCGATGTCGATCACGTCGATGTCGTCGCGGGCAACGAGCTTGCGCCAGTCGGTCTCATAGGACGCAAAGCCCCATTGTTGGGCGAAGCGCCTGGCTTTGCCGGCATGGCGGGAACAGACCGCGGCCAGCTCGATGCCTATGGAATTGTCGAAGAACTTCGCCACCTGCCCGAAAGCATTGGCATGCGTGCGCCCCATGAAGCCGGTGCCCACCAGCCCGATACGCAATCTACGACCCTTGTTCATGCAGACCCTCCTCCCGTGGTGCGCAACCTAGCATGCGCCGTTCCACACGGAAGGCCTTGGGTGGGGAACGATCGTCAAGTCATGCCGTTGCGCGCGCATGCTGACACCCAGGTGTCAGGAGAGGGTCGATAGGATGCTGGGGTCAGATCAAGGATCGGAGAGAGAGATGTTGAAATTCTATCATGCGCCGTGGTCGCGCGCGTCGGGCGTTTTGTGGCTGCTGGAGGAGCTTGGTGCCGACTACGAACTTGTCCATATCGACATCCGTGCCGAGGGCGGTGTGCCGGAGGAATACCGGAAAATCCAGCCGAACAAGAAGGTTCCGGCGATTGAGCATGACGGCACGGTAATCACCGAGCGCGCCGCGATCACCACCTACCTTGCGGATGCGTTTCCGGACGCAGGACTGGCCCCGCCGATCGGCGACCCGATGCGCGGGCCTTACCTGACCACACTGGTCTACTGCGACGCCGTCTTCGACCCGTGCATCGCGGGCAGGGCGCATGGCCTGTCCTACCAGAGCAACGATTATTCGTTCGGCCTGTTCGACGACATGGTCGCCTATGTGGAGCGGCGCCTGATCGAACACGACTTCGCCGCCGGCGGCCGCTTCACCGCTGCCGACATCCAGCTGGCATCCGGTATCGGTTACACGATGGATCAGCTGAAGAAGTTGCCGGAAAAGCCGGCCTTCAGGGCTTATCTTGACCGTGCCAAGGACCGGCCGGCCTATCGGCGAGCGCAAGCCAGGGACTATGAGTTGGCGAAGACCGTGCCTGCCTGGGAAGGCAAAGTATGAACCGGACGGAATTCAGACGGCCTGCCCATAGAGGTCATAGGCGTCGGCGCGGTCGATCTTGACGGTGACGATGTCACCGGGACGCAGCGGGCGCCGTGACGAAACATGCACGGCGCCGTCTATCTCCGGCGCATCGTATTTCGTCCGGCCCTTGCCTGCGGTGCCGTTGGCCTCGTCGATCAGGACGGGCAGGCGCTTGCCGACCTTCTTCTGGAGTTGGGTTGCGGAAATCTTCTGCTGGCGCTGCATGAAGCGGTGCCAGCGGCTTTCCTTGACCTCCTGCGGCACCTGCTCGAGCCCGAGATCGTTGGAGCGCGCGCCGTTGACCGGCTCGTATTTGAAGCAGCCGGCGCGGTCGATCTTCGCTTCGTCCAGCCAGTCGAGCAGAATCTCGAAATCCTCCTCGGTCTCGCCGGGAAAGCCGACGATGAAGGTCGAGCGGATCGACAGATCGGGGCAGACATCGCGCCAGCCGCGGATGCGCTCCAGCGTCTTCTCGCCATGGGCGGGCCGGCGCATGTTCTTCAGCACCGCGGGTGAGGCGTGCTGGAATGGAATGTCGAGATAGGGAAGAATCTTTCCATCCGCCATCAGCGGGATGACGTCGGCGACATGCGGATAGGGATAGACGTAGTGCATGCGGATCCACATGCCGAGATCGCCGAGTTCGTTGGCGAGATCGTAGAATTTCGCGCGCACATCGCGGTCCTGGAAGCGGCTCGATTCGTATTTCACGTCGACGCCATAGGCGCTGGTGTCCTGTGAGATCACCATCACTTCCTTGACGCCGGCCTTGGCCAGTTTTTCGGCCTCGCGCAGAACGTCCGCTGCCGGGCGCGAGACAAGGTCGCCGCGCAGCGCCGGGATGATGCAGAAGGTGCAGCGATTGTTGCAGCCTTCGGAAATCTTCAGATAGGCGTAGTGGCGAGGCGTCAGCTTGATGCCTTGCGGCGGCAGCAGGTCGAACAGCGGGTCGTGCTGCGGCGGCGCAGCTTCGTGGACAGCTGCCATCACGCTTTCGTAGGCCTGTGGGCCGGTGATCGCTAGCACGTTCGGGTGTTTTTCCCGGATCAGTTCGGGCGTGGCGCCCATGCAGCCGGTGACAATGACCTTGCCGTTTTCCTTCATCGCCGTGCCGATCGCGCTCAGCGACTCATCGCGAGCGGAATCGAGGAAACCGCAGGTGTTGACGACTACGAGGTCGGCGCCGTCGTGCTTGCGGGATATCTCGTAGCCCTCGGCGCGCAGCCGCGTAAGAATGCGCTCGGAATCGACGAGCGCCTTCGGGCAGCCGAGGCTGACAAAACTCACACGGAGTGCGGTGGACATTTTTTCTTCCGGTCTTCTCGAAAGGCGGCGACCTATCACACTGCGGACAGAAATGTAACTGCCTCGCTGCGAAGGCGAAATGGCGCAGCCTTTGCGTCGGGGCGCCGTGATCCCGTGCCGAAGCCCGCCTGAGCCTGTCTTCCGTTCGGATCGGACGCTTCAGCTAGCGATGCTGGGCCGGTTCGGAACCGAAAACCGCGTCAGTGAGCGACGTCGCCGTGCGATCCGAACCATTCGCTCAGGAACCCGAACTGCTCCGGAAACTGGTCCACGGCGCCATCCAGCAGCATCTTGACGGCCACGTAGAGAATGATGATCAGGCCGATATAGGCGATCCACCGATAGCGGTGCAGCAGCCGCGCCACGAAGCTGGCGGCGAAACCCATGAGGGCGATCGACAGCGCCAGCCCGATGACGAGCACCGTCGGATGCTCCATCGCTGCGCCGGCGACGGCCAGCACGTTGTCGAGCGACATGGAGACGTCGGCGATGACGATCTGCCAGGCCGCCTGCGCAAAGGTCTTGCGCGGGCCGTTGCCCCCGATCGAACCGTCCTTGTTGTAGTCCGAATTGGCGAGCGCTTCGGTCGCTTCGTGCTCTTCCTGGTGACTGACGCGCAGTTCGCGCCACATCTTCCAGCACACCCACAGCAGCAGCAGGCCACCTGCGATCAGCAGCATTGGCCCGATCGCCAGCAACCATTGCGTGATGAGGGCGAAGCCGATGCGCAGCACGGTGGCCGCGCCTATGCCGACGAGGATGGCCTTCTTGCGCTGGTCGGCGGGCAGGCCGGCGGCGGCAAGCCCGATCACGATGGCATTGTCTCCCGCGAGCACCAGGTCGATCGCGATGACCTGCAACAGTGCTGTGAAACCCGCCGCGGTGAAAATTTCCATGGGAAAAGGCGCCCTTCAGAATGCTTCGTCGCCGTGTCCGCCTATCGGCCACACGCGGTTGCGTCAAGCACGGACAAGCGCCGGGGCATCGAAATCGGCGCATAGCAAATCGTTACCCGAGATAGCCGACCGAGGCCGGCTATCGGGTATCGCAGGCGTTCTTCCACCCGTCGGTTGGCCGGCGGATCCCGGCGTTAGCCGACCTCCCAACGGAGTCTGAGACGCAGTCGATCCGGGTTTTCCGTGGCCACGCCTCGGCTTGCGTCAAGGCCTCGGTTCAGGCCTTGTCCTTGGTCGTTCGCTTGCGGCGCGGTGTTTCCGGCTCGACCGGCGGGGCCGCTTCTTCTTCCTGCCCTTTTCGGCCAAGCCCCATGGTCTTTGCCAATGCCGACCGCGTGGCGGCATAGTTGGGGGCAACCATCGGATAATCTGCCGGCAGATTCCACTTGGCGCGATATTGTTCCGGCGAGATGCCGTACTGCGTGCTCAGGTGCCGCTTGAGCGACTTGAATTTGCGGCCATCCTCCAGCGAGATGATATAGTCCGGCGTAATCGATTTCTTCACGGGCACGGCGGGGACAAGAGGTGCGGCCTCCACGGGGGGCTTGCCTTCCAGTCTTTCCAGCGAGGCGTGTACGTTCTTGACGAGATCGGCAAGGTTTGCCATCGGCACGCTGTTTTTCGATACATAGGCCGACACGATTGACGCGGTCAGCTCCAGTCTTGAGGTTGGATCGTCGCTCATGTTCTTTCTCCTATTGCCCGAGTGTCTTTGTCACAAAATTCAAGAGAATCAAGTCTATTTCAATGACAAATTAGCATAGATGCCTTTTCAAGGCGATAAAGCCGGGTCGTGAACGATGATTGGCCATTGAAGTTCCATGAAACGGGCAATCATGGAAAAATATGGGCCTCATACATTCTTGTTCTTTGGTTCGGTGGAAACTGGAGTGCGCGTGCGAAAACTGGCGGTTTAGGTGTTCGCCGCGGTGCTTTCTGGTCTATGCGCGCTCCTTGCTGTTTCATTTCCGTCAAATGACTGGCGCGCCGACCGGGAATGGACTGGGTCGCGTGCCAACAGGCCTACGCTGCGATGGAGACAAGGCGTCGCCAGTCTTCAACCCCGAGAGGCGATTTTCGTCCATCTTGGAAATGCCGATCGGGTTGTCGGAGAGCGCGGCCCGACAATCCAGCCGGGCGCTTGCCGTAGGCTGGCCCTTCAGCGGTTCCAGCTCTCGAGACCGAGCAGCCTCTTCCCGAGATCGGTCAGAACCGCCGTGCTGGCGTTGTTCTTCTCCCAGTCGCGGGGATCGCCAGGATAGGAAGCGCGCCTGGGTGCCTCCAGTTCACGCCACGAATGGATGCGGGCTTCGCGTTCGACCAAGTCTTCCTCGTCGGCGGGGAACATGGAGATGTATTGCGCCATGCGAACCCGGTCCTTCGAATGGTTCGGGCGGACGCCATGCGCCAGCAGCGTGTTGAAGATCAGCAGGTCGCCGGGATTCATCTCGATGTTGGTGATCTTCAGCCCGGCGAGATCCGGATGGTGCGGATCGCGATCCTCCGGCTGGGTCTTCACCCAGGCTTCGAAATCGTGGAACAGTTCCGGAATGCACTGGAATCCGCCGATGTCGCCGTCCTGGCGCACCAGCGACAGCACGCCCTGCACGCCGATCGGCAGCGGACGCTTCGAGGTGTCGCTGTCCCAGTGAATGAAACCGTTCGGATTGCCGGGATTCTTCTTCGGCGGGTTGAGATTGGCGCGGTCGATGGCCACCCACAGGTCCTCGCGGTCCCATATGTCGACGAAGGCGTCATAGACGCGCTGCATCTGCCGGTTGTCCCAGAGGTACTGGTGATTGTATATCTCCACCATGCCGGCGCCGTTCAGCTCCTTCATGATGTGGTCGCGCCTCTGCGGCGCATACCAGGTCGACGGGTCTTTCGGATCCTTCTCGTCGAATTCCCAGAGAAGGTCGACCAGGCGCTGCACATTCTCCCGCGGCACCGCGTTGCGGACGATCACATAACCCCTGGTGATCCAGTGCTGCCAGTCGTCCTGGCTGAGCACCCGCAGCGGAAGATGCTTGTCGATATCCTTGAGCTGCGTCGTCAGCTTCCGGGATGTCGGATGATTGTCCAGCTTCAGATTGGTTGCATGGGCCATTTCTCTCTCCCCGACCTCTCGGCGCATCACCGGTGAATTTGGGATGAGACTAACGCTCCTCAGCCGGCCATGTTGTAGGAAGAAGGCATTTTCTGATACTATCCTGGCGTCAGTGTCCCGTTTCTTGCGTCATGAAACCCTTTCTTGAACGTCTCCGTCCCGAACCGGGAGCGTCCTGGGCGATGCTCGACCGAAGGCTGGATGCCGGGATTCCGTTCCAGTGGCACCATCATCCGGAATACGAACTGACACTGACCTTGAACTCGCGGGGCGAACGTTTCATCGGCGATCATATCGGGTCCTACGGCGACGGCGACCTCGTGCTGGTGGGGCCGAACCTGCCGCATACTTGGCGTTCCGGTTCCAGGCTCGACGAGGCGAAGCCGCACAGGGCACTGGTGATGTGGTTCCTGCCCGGCTGGGCCGAAGTGCTGAGCGCGTCCTTTGTCGAACTTCACGGCATCCGGGGAATGCTCGAGCGCGGGGCAGGCGGGCTCGCCTTCTCGCCGGCGGCGGCACAGTCGGCCCGCCCGCTGATAGAGGCCTTGTTCGCAGCACCCGGCGACGAGAGGCTGCTTGCGCTCTTTCGCGTGCTCAACATGCTGTCCAGGGATAATACGGCCGCACCGCTCGCCAGTCGCGCTCTGGTGCCTTCGGCCGATCCCGACAGGGGACGCATCGATCGGGTGCTCGACCATATCCATTTGAACTACGCCGGCGACTTGTCGGTCGACGTGCTCGCCGATGTCGCCGCGCTCAGTCCGTCCGGTCTGCACCGCCTGTTCCGGCGCCACATGGGCATGGCCGTTTCCGACTATCTGATCCGGATGCGGATCGGCGAGGCCTGCGCCCTGCTGACGGCGACGCAAAAGCCGATCGCCCACATCGCCGGCGAGGTCGGATATCGCACGCTCGCCAATTTCAACCGGCAGTTCCTGTCGCTGAAGACGCTCACCCCGCGCGCCTACCGGACCCGTTTCGGCGCGCAGGCGCGGACGGATCGGTCGGGAACGGCCGCCGGCTATTGAACGGGCGGGAACGACAGGCCTTGGCGCAGGCTCAGGCAACAAAAAAGGCCGGGGAACCCGACCTTCTCTGGACATCCACTTGCCTGCCGGTACATCCATGGTCAGGCCGCGAACAATTCGTGTATAGGTTTGCCGCATGACAAGCGGATGAACGCCGCCGGCTAAAAGCCGTTAAAATCCGGCGGGAAATCAGCCGCGATCCCTTTGTCAGAGACAGACGACCCGTATCCTGCCATCGGTCGCCGCCTCGTTGCGGCAATGGACGTTTCGCGGAAGCTCCGCTGGAAGCCGGGGTATCAACCCGCCTGGCTTTCGACGCGGCGCGGCGCGGACCACCGGTGCGGGTTTCTCGGTTTCCGGCGGCGGCGGGGCTGGCGGAAACTCCATCAGCCTGCTGGGCGGCAGCACATCCGTCTTGCGGTATTCGATGCGCGGCACCATCCCGCCCGGAACCATCTCGGAGGTGTATTCGGGCACGATCGACCCATCATACATGCGTGCACACCCCGACACTGCCAAAAAAGCGGCAAATGACAGGGTGATGCGGGGGGCAACCTTCAGAATATTCAATGAGACGGGATAGTCCAAGCCTGTTCTTCCGATCGAAACCGCATTCCATCTACAGCTTAGGGCAAAGCACGTTCGGACGAAACCATCCACATACCTTTGCGGCACGTCTGGTGAACAAAGAATAAGCCACGCCGCAAAAACTTGTGAACGGCCAGGCGAGGATGGGTGCGGCGCCCTTGGCCGAAGGGGTGAGCGACGGGGCTTGGTCACGGGAATGGCCGACCGCTAAAGCTTTTTCTTCCCGGCGGCAAGCGAGATTGTCGGTGAGGCAGGGGAAAGCGGCCTGAAGGCGTTTTTTGCGCGCTATTTGGCGGCTACGAAGCGCCGGAAGGCGAGGGCGGCGCCGACCACCACCATGAGAATCCGCGCCACGTGGTGGCAGACCATGAAGGCGGTCTCGATCTGCAGGACCAGTGCGATCAGGCTCATTTCGGCAAGGCCGCCGGGCGCCCGGCCGGCTTCAGCCACGCGCCATATTCTGGCGACGTCACCGTGGCGGTGTAGGTTTCGTGGAGTTTCTTGAAAGCTTCGGGACCGCAGGACCGGTTCGCGGATTGATTGCGGGCTTATCGAGGGGGCGCCACCATGAGATCGCGTCATGAGCCAAGATCCCGGCGGCGATGAGGTCGAGGTCGTCCGGGTGCAGGCTGCGGCTACGCCTTTGGGTCCGCAGCGCTGCGATGCCACTTGGGTGGCCAGGGGTGCCAAGCCAGGAAGCAAAGATCTTCGCCCGTCCAGCGTGGCCCATCGGAAGGAAGGGTGGTAGCCACGGTTGACTTGGTGCTGGACGTGGCTTTACAGGAAAACAAGCGACAACCGGTCTGAATTCCCTCGGCGCCGTTTCGGCGTCAAGAGCAGGCAAGTCCGGTTCGACAAGGCTCCTGTGTGATTGAAATCACCATGGAGGGATGGCCGAGCGGTTTAAGGCACCGGTCTTGAAAACCGGCGTGGGCGCAAGTTCACCGTGGGTTCGAATCCCACTCCCTCCGCCATGACTGTTTATTAGCATATTGGAATTACTTGATATTTATGATGCAAAGGCTCGCTTCGCCCCAGCGCCAGCCCCAGCGGACTGAAACTGTTGTCGATTTTTTCCAATGAGGATCGATTTCGGTAGGCTCGGTGAAAATAGTGGCTTGGTTTCGGGTTCGAGTCCCTCGTGGCCCACCATCCAGTCTGCAGTTTTGGGGCAGTTTTCCGGCGTCTCAGAATATCGTCGACATTTCCGTGGGTTAGCGTTGGTCTTCCGCAAACGTTTGGAAGAGAGACGCCGATTTCGCCTACAACCGGCGCAATTCGCGGTAAGCGTCTCTGTCGGGGCGTTTTCACTTCCAAACGTTTGGATTTGTGATGGTGGGTGCATCATACCGATGCGGGCGCGTTGCACGTCAGAATTGGAGGAGAGCTTCCTGCTCGCGCCAAGAGATGGGCATGTTGATTGCCTTTGAGAACTGACCCGGCAGCGCAGGATATTTCCATCGAGAATTGACCCATGTTTGAACCACCCCTGCATGACAGTGGGGGCATTGGAGTGATCGACATGGCGTTATTGAGCGTAATCCGACGCTGGCATTTTCGAGAGAATCTATCGATCCGTGAGATTGGCCGTAGGACTGGCCTGTCGCGGAACACCATCCGCAAATATCTACGCTCTGATGGCGTGGAGCCTCAGTTCAAGGTTCCGGAGCGGCCGAGCAAGCTTGACCCGTTTGCCGACCGTTTGTCGGCCTGGCTGAGGGCGGAAGCAAAGAAGAACCGCAAACAGAAGCGGACCGTCAAGCAGTTCCATTCCGATCTGGTGAGCCTTGGCTATGAGGGGTCTTACGGTCGTGTTGCTGCTTTCGCCCGGGAGTGGAAGGCAAATCTTCAGAGGGAATTGCAGACGACAGGACGAGGGACATTCGTGCCGCTGGCGTTCGAGCCTGGAGAGGCGTTCCAGTTCGATTGGTCCGAGGATTGGGCCATCATCGGCAACGAGCGCACCAAGCTGCAGGTGGCGCATACGAAGCTCAGCTACTCCAGGGCCTTCATCGTTCGAGCCTATCTGCTGCAGACGCACGAGATGCTGTTCGACGCCCACAATCATGCCTTCCGTGTCTTTGGCGGCGTTCCCCGGCGCGGCATCTACGACAACATGCGCACGGCGATCGACAAGGTCGGGCGCGGCAAGGAGCGCGACGTCAACGTCCGCTTCATGGCGATGGCCAGCCACTACCTGTTCGAACCCGAGTTCTGCAATCCAGCGTCAGGCTGGGAGAAGGGGCAGGTCGAGAAGAACGTCCAGGATGCGCGTCATCGCCTGTGGCAACCCATTCCGCGCTTTGCCTCGCTCGAAGCCCTGAACGACTGGCTGGAGCTTCGATGCAAGGAGTTTTGGCAGAAGACCCCGCATGGAAAGATGCGCGGCACCATTGCCGATATCTGGGCAGAGGAATCCCAGGCCCTCATGCCGACATCACGTCTCTTCGACGGGTTTGTCGAATACACCAAACGGGTCTCCCCGACCTGTCTCGTGCATTTAGAGCGCAACCGCTACAGCGTTCCGGCATCCTTTGCCAATCGGCCTGTCAGCGTTCGGATCTATCCGGATCGCATCGTTGTTGCCGCGGAGGGTTTGATCCTCTGTGAGCATCGCCGCATCATCGATCGCTCGCATGATCGGCCGGGTCAGACGATCTATGACTGGCGCCACTATCTGGCTGTTGTTCAGCGCAAACCAGGCGCGCTGCGCAACGGAGCACCGTTTGCTGAACTCCCCGATGCGTTCAGGAATTTGCAACAACACTTGCTCAAGAAGCCAGGCGGCGATCGCGAGATGGTCGACATCCTGGCGCTCGTCTTGCAACACGACGAGCAGGCCGTGCTATGTGCCGTGGAGATGGCGTTGGAAGCCGGCGTTCCAACCAAAACCCATGTGCTGAATCTGCTCCATCGTCTGATCGACGGCAAATCGCTCACACCCCCGACCATCAGTGCTCCTCAGGCCCTAACGCTCACCAATGAGCCGAAGGCAAACGTCGAGCGCTACGATGCCTTGAGGAAGGCCGCAGAGGTGCGCCATGCGTCATAACCCTGCCAGCGGCGCAATAGTCATCATGCTTCGAAGCCTGAAGATGCACGGCATGGCGCAAGCTGTCGGCGAACTCACCGAACAGGGGGCGCCCGCATTTGAAGCCGCCATTCCGATCCTGTCGCAACTGCTGAAGGCCGAAACGGCGGAACGGGAGGTCAGGTCCACAGCCTATCAGCTCAAGACGGCGCGCTTTCCAGCCTATCGCGATCTCAATGGCTTTGACTTCGCCAGCAGTGAGATAAACGAGGCCCTGGTGCGTCAGCTTCATCGTGGCGAGTTCATCGATGACGCCAACAATGTTGTCCTCGTCGGCGGCCCAGGCACAGGCAAAACCCATATTGCGACCGCGCTTGGCGTGCAGGCCATCGAGCATCATCACAAACGGGTTCGCTTCTTCTCGACTGTCGAGTTGGTCAATGCGCTCGAACAGGAAAAGGCACAGGGACGATCAGGCCAGATCGCCAATCGCCTCGTGCATTCCGATCTCGTTATCCTGGATGAGCTCGGCTATCTGCCGTTCAGCGCATCAGGTGGCGCATTGCTCTTCCATCTGCTGAGCAAGCTCTACGAACGCACCAGCGTGATCATCACCACAAACCTCAGCTTCAGCGAGTGGGCGACCGTTTTTGGCGATGCCAAGATGACAACCGCGCTTCTCGACCGGCTGACCCATCACTGCCACATCCTGGAGACCGGGAACGACAGCTTCCGGTTCAAGAACAGCTCTGCCCAAGAGCCGAAAAGAGCAAAGGAGAAAGCTAGAACCTTGACCGTCCCCGCAGAACCAAAACATACATGAAGGGCGGGTCACTTCTCGGTGAAAATGCCGGGTCAGTTCTCAGTGAAAATCAACAAACTTGTCAGGGACCATCACACTTCATGGGGCCCGCCGAACCCATCGGCGGAGAATGGGCAGGCAGTTGCGCTGGAAAGACCCTCAAGCAGTTGAGGGCTGACGGTCAGGCGTTCGACCTCCACTAATCTGGGTAAGTAGCGACTTCCTATGCAGCCGACCGACTAGCCTCGCAGGTACCCAGCTTCGGGCTCGAGGCGGCAAGAAATCGGACCATTTTCTCCTCACCTCGTCAGGCATCAGCTATGCTGGCTCTCGAGGAGTGTGGGGTGCGGAAATGAGTCCGCAGCAGATTCCGCTTAAACTGACGGCCGCAAGATTCGCCCGCGCAGTCAGGATTTTCGTGACATCTGACGTCGGACGCCGGGCAAGGCTGCTGCTTTTTTCCCTTTTGGTCCTCTTTTGTGCCATCAGCGGGCTGAATGTCGTCAACAGCTATGTCGGCCGATATTTCATGACCACAATTGCCGAGAGTGAACCGCGCCGGGTTTGCCGGAGGCCGTTTGGTTTGAGTCACGCCGCCATGGCTGGTTTGTCCAGCATGGCGTAGTAGCGTGCCTCGGCTTCGGCCGGCGGGATGTTGCCGATGGGCTCCAGCAGCCGGCGATTGTTGAACCAGTCCACCCATTCCAGCGTCGCGAACTCGACGACCTCGAAGGAGCGCCACGGCCCGCGCCGGTGAATGACCTCGGCCTTGTAGAGTCCGTTGATCGTCTCGGCCAGCGCGTTGTCATAGGAATCGCCGACGCTGCCGACCGATGGCTCGACACCGGCCTCGGCCAGGCGCTCGGTGTATTTGATCGACACGTATTGGCTGCCCCTGTCGCTGTGGTGAACCAGGCCGCCGCCATGGAGCGGACGCCGGTCATGAAGCGCCTGCTCCAGAGCATCGAGGACGAAGCCGGCATGCGCCGATCGGCTCGCCCGCCAGCCGACGATCCGGCGGGCATAGGCGTCGATGACGAAGGCTACTACGTAGACGAAGCCGGCCCAGGTCGCGACATAGGTGAAGTCGGAGACCCACAGCCTGTTCGGCGCCTGCGCGTGGAACTGGCGATTGACCTGATCCAGCGGACAGGGCGCGATCCTGTCGCTGATCGTCGTCTTCACCGGCTTGCCGCGGATCGCCCCTTCGAGGCCCATTTCCCGCATCAGCCGCGAGACGGCGCAGCGGGCGACGTCGAAGCCTTCCCGCCTGAGCTGCCGCCAGACCTTGCGCACGCCGTAGACGCGGAAGTTCTCCTCGAACACGCGCCGCACCTCGATCTTGAGTTCCTCATCCCGCTTCGCCCGCGCCGACAGCCGGGAGGGATCGCGCCGCTTGGCGACATGGTCGTGGTAGGTCGACGGGGCGATCGGCAGCACCTTGCAGATCGGCTCGACCCCATGCGCCTCGCGGTGATCGTCGATGAACGCGATCATGGCTTGAACCGGCGGTCGAGCTCCGCCATCGCAAAATAAGCGCTCGCCTTGCGCAGGATCTCGTTGGCCTGACGCAGCTCCCGGTTCTCCCGCTCCAGAGCCTTCAGCTTCTCGGCGACCTCGGTGGGAAGGCCGGCGCGCACGCCGCTGTCCACCTCAGCCTTCTTCACCCATCCATTGAGCGACTGCGCCGTGCAGCCGATCTTTGCCGCGATCGAGGACACCGCTGCCCAGCGTGATGAATGCTCGCTTTCGTGGTCCAAAACCATGCGCACCGCGCGGGCGCGCACTTCGGGAGAAAACCTGTTCGTCGTCTTGCTCATGATGGCTCCACCTTCTCAAGGTTTGGAGCCTCCGGCAAACCCGGCGCGGTTCACTTCGCGCGCGGCATGACGGCTTACCTTCTGAATTATGATGAAGAATGTGGTTCGGTGAATCGTTTTGAGTGTGAAGAGTGACACTCTTGGTCACTTGGTCACTCGATAGCGCCGAGCGAAGTCGGCGAGCTGTTCGCGCGAGACATTGCGACACATCACACTTGAACACTCCGGGCAAAGCGCACGTATGATTGCCGAACCGTTCGTTTCATGTCGGACAAGCTCCACCTCGTCGAACGCTGGGGCGCGACTATCCTTGCATCCGAGGCAGAAGACATGTCCCGGCTTGCATGGCTTGCGCCTAGCCGCGGATCTCGCTTGCATGAAGTCGATCAGGTCGCGGCCAGGAATGAAACCATTGACGGTTTTGAGGCCCTGCCTCCATACCCAAACGTCGATTGTCTGCTTTCGGCCGCCGACGGCCTTCGCGGCTTGCTCCCTGCTGTAGTACCGGTTCTTCTTCACCAGCCGGCTCGATAATTTCTTAGGCATAGCGTTTCTCCCTTGGGGCGGCGCGCGCCCGTTGGATTGCTCAGTTGTCCGAGCTGCTTGGAAGATTGGCGAGAAATGCCTCGAGGTCTTCGCGTAAAATGAGCGTGCGGCTGCCGAGCTTCCGCACCTTCAGCCTTTCTGCTTTGATCTCGAGATAGAGCGTTGAGCGGCCAACGCCGATCAGCTGTGCGGCTTCATCGACGTTAAAGGCGGCCTTGGCTTCCATCGTCTTCCCTTGCGTTTACCCGGACGTGGGCGAACGCAAAAGGAATTAACCGCCCGGAATTCGGCGGCCTAATTCGGCAATTCGACGGGTTTCATTTTTTCGCTGAATTTCGTCACGCGTTTTTTGCGTTGTATCCCTGCGGTGAGAGCCGCCTTGTAGGCTGAGGGCGAACGTCGGAAGTCCTAGGGGTAATCCTAGGAGTAGCCCTATGACGATGCCGCGGGTGGAGGTGATCACGTCGGTTGAGAGGCGCCGGCGGTGGTCACGTGAGGAGAAGGAACGCCTGGTCGCGGCGTCGTTCGAGCCCGACGTGACGGTGTCGGAAGTTGCACGATCGGCGGGCATTCACGTCAGCCAGCTCTTTCGATGGCGCAAGGACCTGTGCGATCGGGTCGATGCCGGTTCATCGCAATTGGTCCCGGTCGAGATCGCTCCTGCTGTTGCGCTGCCAGCCGTTGAGGCGCCGGCGCCATCGGCGTCTCCCGGCCGACGTCGCCGCAAGAGCGGCATCATCGAGATCGAACTTGGCGGCGGGCGTTGCGTCCGCGTCGATCGCGACGTGGATGTCGAGGCGCTACGGCGCGTGCTGGACGCGCTCGGGTCGCGATGATCCCGGTTCCGAACGGCGTGCGGGTGTGGCTGGCGACCGGCCACACCGACATGCGGAAGGGCTTTCCGGGCCTGGCCCTGGTGGTGCAGGAGACGCTGAAGCGCGATCCGCACAACGGTCACCTGTTCGTCTTCCGCGGCCGCCGCGGCGATCTGATCAAGGTTCTGTGGCACGACGGCCAGGGCGCCTGCCTGTTCTCAAAGAAGCTCGAGCGCGGCCGCTTCATCTGGCCGTCACCGGCCGACGGTGTGATCACCATCACGCCGGCACAGCTCGGCTATCTGCTCGAAGGCATCGACTGGCGCATGCCGCAGAGGACCTGGCGGCCGACGGCGACCGGCTGACGATTTGGCCTTGCACATGGTGGTGGATGTGATTCCATCGCCCTGTGCCCGCTGCTGAAACGCTCCCTTCCGACCTCGCCGCCGCCCACGCGATGATCCTCGCGGAGCGCGCCGCACGCGTCGAGGCCGAAGCGCTTGCCGCCCGCGCGGCAGCGGTCAGTTCTGGGACGGAGGCGCTGATTGGGTGGCTGAAGCTGGAGATCGAGAAGCTCAGGCGCGAACTCTATGGCAGCCGTTCGGAGCGCAAGGCCAGGCTGCTCGAGCAGATGGAGTTGCAGCTCGAGGATCTGGAGGCGGATGCAACCGAGGACGAGTTGGCGGCGGAGCAGGCAGCCCTCCAGTCACAGACGGTTCGTACGTTTGAGCGCCGGCGCCCATCGCGCAAACCGTTCCCGGAGCATCTGCCGCGCGAACGCGTCATTATCGCCGCACCCGAGAGCTGCCCCTGCTGCGGCTCGACCAAGCTGTCGAAGCTGGGCGAGGACCTCACCGAGACGCTGGAGGTGATCCCGCGCCAGTGGAAGGTCATCCAGACGGTGCGCGAGAAGTTCTCCTGCCGGCAGTGCGAGGCGATCAGCCAGCCGCCGGCGCCGTTCCATGTCACGCCGCGCGGCTTTGCCGGGCCGAACCTGCTTGCCATGGTGCTGTTCGAGAAGTTCGGCCAACACCAGCCTCTCAACCGGCAGAGCGAACGTTACGCCCGCGAAGGCGTCGAGCTGAGCCTGTCGACGCTGGCCGATCAGGTCGGCACATGCGCGGCGGTGCTGCGTCCGCTGCATTCGCTAATCGAGGAGCATGTGCTCTCGGCAGAGCGGCTTCACGGCGACGACACCACGGTGCCAATCCTGGCGAAGGGCAAGACCGACACCGGCCGGGCTTGGGTCTATGTCCGCGACGATCGCCCCTTCGGCGGCGCCGCGCCGTCGGCGGCACTGTTCTACGCCTCGCGCGACCGGTCCGGCGAGCATCCCGAGCGACACCTGAAGCAGTTCGCCGGCATTCTGCAGGCCGATGCCTATGCCGGCTACAACGGACTTTACCTCCCCGACCGGAAGCCCGGTCCGGTGAAGGAGGCGCTCTGTTGGAGCCATGCGCGGCGCAAGTTCTTCGTGCTCGCCGACATCGCCGCCAATACCCGTCGGGGAAAGACCGCGCCGCCGATCTCGCCGATCGCCTTCGAGGCCGTCAAACGCATCGATCTCCTGTTCGACATCGAGCGCGACATCAATGGTCTTGCCGCAGCCGAACGCCTTGCCGTGCGCCAGGAGCGGAGCGCGCCGCGCGTCGCTCAGCTGAAAGAATGGATGCGCGGCGAACGGGCCAAACTCTCGCGCCATGCGCCCGCCGCCCAGGCGATCGACTACATGCTCAAGCGCTGGGCAGGCTTCACGCGCTTCCTCAATGACGGGCATATCTGCCTGACGAACAATGCGGCCGAACGGGCGCTGCGCGGCCTGGCTCTCGGCAGGAAGTCCTGGCTCTTCGCCGGCTCCCAGCGCGGCGCCGATCGCGCTGCCGTCATCTACACGCTGATCGTAACCGCCCGCCTCAATGACGTCGACCCGCAGGCCTGGCTCGCCGACGTGCTCGCCCGCATCGCCGATACGCCGCAGGGCCGGCTGAGCGATCTCCTGCCGTGGAACTGGTGCCGATCCACCGTCATGGCGAAAGCAGCCTGACCGCGGCCCTCACCGGACGCTTACTTTGCGGTCCGGATCACGGGGTCCGCGCGGCCCTGTGTTTGAAGGGAGGTCTTTTATAAATGGGAGAGCTTTGACACGGTCTCGGGACGCACTGGGATATGCGATCCTGAATATTGCGACGAACTCGGCCTTGCTAAGCGGGAGTTCGTCGCTTGGCCAATCGGCGAGAATTTTCTGAAGTAGTCGCTCGGCTTTCGGTACCGAGAATTCATTTCGACGCGGGACGACCGTATCGCCACCTTGACTGGGTGGGCCTGACTCCGGTGTCTTGGGCTTCCAATGGACCAATACAAATTGTGTGTCGATAGCTAGGTCCGACCAACGCTCATCTCGACCCTCGACGCTGGCGCCCCATTCGTCATCGTCGCCCACGAGCGAGAGATAGTAGCGTCCTCCTACGTCGAAGAGTCTGATATCTAAGGTTATCTCCTCCCACCAGACAGAGTCGGGTATAGGCTGTCGCTTCTCAGTTCTATCACCTTTCTTGCCCAAGACGACCGCTCGGCCGCCATCGTTTGCCCGCTTCTGGAGTGTAGTTAGCAACGCTTTGGAGGCTTCCTCAATCCGTTTGTCATGATCGGCCGCAGGCACCCGGTCGCCGCGAAAAGCTATCCACTCGACTGCCGCGCCGACGCCGAGCCAAACGTTGTCGAGGAGGTCCTCCTCAGCGATAGCACCCTCGTACCAGTCGACTTCACCTTCGACTTTCTCAAGATCGCCCATGTCGTCAGACCTCTCGGTGATCGATTCCGCACCAATCTGCCCAAGCCTGCATCAGTTCACGACGGCGTTCCAGTGCATCGCCGCGACGATAAGCGCGCTCGGTGGAATCTCCGACAATATGTGCGAGTGCTGCTTCAGCTGTCTCGCGTGGAAAGGGCGTCTCTTCCGCTGCCCAATCTCGAAACGATGAGCGGAAGCCATGAACGGTGACGTCTTGAACCTTCATCCGCCTGAGAAGCATCTCCATCGCCATACTCGACAGCGGTTTGTTGTTGCGGCCGGGGAAAAGGAGCGATGAATCGCCTACACGCAGCGGTCCCATCGTATCGAGAATGGCGAGTGCTGGAGATGATAGCGGCACTCTGTGGTCGCGGCCGGCTTTCATGCGGGTTCCTGGGACGATCCAGATTTCCTTGGCACGATCGATCTCATTCCAGCGACATCCCAGCACCTCCCCGGTCCGCGAGGCCGTCAGGATTAGAAACTCGAGCGCGAGTGCTGCAGTCGCTTCTCGCGTCCGAAGGGTCTGGACAAATTTAGGGACACTTGCGTACGGCATGGCGGCGTGATGACCGCGCTGCAGCTTTTGCCGCTTGGGAAGTGAGTGCTTCAAGTTTCCTTTCCACGCGGCGGGGTTCTCGCCGGTGCGTAGGCCTTCGGCCTTCGCGGCATCCAAGATCACCTCGATGCGACCACGAATTCGGGATGCCGTTTCGTTCTTGGTGAGCCAGATCGGCTTGAGCACTCCGAGAACATCCTCCCGCAAAACTTCATTCAACGGCTTTTGTCGAAGCGAACTCGCATAGGTTGCTATCGTCGTCGTCCATTGGTCGGCGTGTTTGGCATTTCGCCAGCTTGAACGATGGGCGGCAATGTAGCGGTAGGCAAATTCGCCAAACGTCATCGTTTGTTCCTCTGCGGCCCCAGACTTCCGGTCGCGACGAACCTCGATCGGATCCAGTCCGTCCACGAGTTGCGAGCGACAATCGGCAGCGTGCGTCCGTGCTTCCGCCAGCGAAACGGCATTGGGGCCGGCGGCTGAACCGAGCCCCATTTCACGCTGCTTCCCTTCACGACGGAAAATGAAAAGCCACTTTCGCGAGCCGGTTTCCGACACAACCAGATAGAGTCCCCCGCCATCGGAATGGCGGCCAGGAGCCGCCTCGGTAGCCACGCTGCGAGCCGAAAGCTTGTGAAGGGTGTTGCCCAAAGTCGCAGTCTCCGACGAACACTAGCCCCAGCACTAGCCCCAGCAACAATGCCGGATTGCGGTGGACAGCGCCAGACAGGAGAGAACGAAATGGGCGCTATTTCGTTGAATTATGGAGTGGTCGATCGTCAGCCTTGGATGTCGCTGGACATCTATACCAACCAGTTCGTCGGACACTCCCTCCGCCACTCGACTCAACGGCAAAACTCTTCGTCTCGGAGCGACGCACCCGGGACGGAGCAGAATTCCGGCTTTTCTCAACAAACCTGCGAACCACGCCATGCGCCCAACTGCGAATTTCGTACTCTCGCCGGGGATTCTCCAAAGCTGGGGACATGGCAAATTTAGTACCCAGGTTGCTGGTGGAAGGAATTCAAGGCCTTGATGAATATCGGGAACGGCTCGGTCGGACCTCCCCTTCGAAAGTGGGTAGCATACTGAGAGTTCTGCAAATTCGCTGAGAGCGGGGCGGCCGTCGCGGGCTGGCGATGGTCAACGTCACCTGCTTGCGTGGAGGGAACGCCGGCCATGACCGAAACTGTGAAGGTAAGGCGGCCAAGGTTACCGTCAAAGACATTCTGCTTTCGAACCCGCTTCGGTCGCGCGAAGTGATCCCCGCGGTGATGCAAGAGGTGCTCGGGGCCTACACCTGCGACTGAGAAGAGCAAGCGGACTCCCCGAGGGTGGGGCGCCCGCCTGCCGTCGGATGATTAGTTGCCTGGCTTGTTCTTGATCGCCTTGTCGATCTGCCGCTTGACAGCCTCAAGGTTGAAGGATGCCGGATCCTGCATTGGCGGATAGTCGATCGCCGTGAGGGCCAGTTTAGCCACCTCTTGCTGAACGCTGACAAATCGCCAGAATTCACGAGCATAGAAGTCGTTCATATACCCGCCGCCAAGGTCGTTGAGGCTTTGTCCGCCAATGGATGGCGTCCGCTCGAACGGATCCTGACGGATATTGACCATGGTGGGCATGTCGGTCGTCACCTTCCCGCCAGGCCAGCCCTGCGGCTGCTGATAGAACTGGTATTTGAAATTGTCGATGCGAATGGCCCCCAGCTCAGGGCCGCCGAAATAGAAGAATTCATGGCGTGCGGACGGTCCTTTGCCCTCAAGCAAGTCCAGCTGGTTGTAGCCGTCGAGGTGGTTCTTGTAGGTCGCGTCACCCAGCGTCACGCCCTTCAGAAGCTGGTCGGTGACGTCGGGATTGCCGGCAGCCGCCACGAGCGTAGGGAACCAGTCCAGTGCCGAGAAGATACCGTTCTCGATCGTGCCCGGCTTGACCTTGCCTGGCCAACGGATGATTGCCGGTGCGCGAAAACCGCCTTCCATCACCGTACCCTTGGTGCCCTTGAACGGGGTCATGCCGCCATCGGGCCAGGTAAAGACCTCAGCGCCATTGTCCGTGGTGAAGATGATGATGGTATTGTCGGCCTCGCCCGCATCCTCCACGCATTTCATGATCGCGCCGACGCTGTCGTCCAGCTGCGCCATGCCGGCCTCTTCGAGGCCATAGTTGGTCTCGCTGTTCATGAGGGCCTGGTACTTGGGCGACAGGAACGTCCAGACGTGCATGCGCGTCGTGTTGTGCCAGACGAAGAAAGGCTTTCCGTCGGTTTTGGCCTTGTCCATGAAGTCGCACGACGCCTTGACCAGCACTTCGTCGAACGTTCCCATTTCATATTTGGCCTTGGGCGTTATGTCGTGCATGTTCGGCACATTGGACATGTCGGGATAGGGCGCCAGCGGACCCTCGTCCACGATCCTCTGCTTGCCGATCTTGCCCCAGCGCGGCTGGACTGTCGCGTCGTCCGTGTCCGTTGCGAAGGAATGAACGAGGTTACGCGGGCCGACCTTGTCGCGGTACGACTGGTCATTCGGAAACGAATACCAGTAGGGATCCGACATCGCGTCGAGATGGTACAGGTAGCCGAAGAATTCATCGAATCCATGCAGGGTTGGCAGAAACTTGTTCAGATCGCCGAGATGGTTCTTGCCGAACTGCCCGGTGGCGTAACCCTGGGTTTTGAGGGCTGCGGCGATGGTTGCGGCCTGAGCCGGCATGCCGACATCAGCGCCGGCCTGGCCGACGGTCGTCAAGCCCGTGCGCAGCGGTATCTCACCGGTAATGAAACTCGCCCGACCGGCGGTGCAGCTCGCTTCCGCGTAGTAGTCGGTAAACCTCATGCCTTCCGAGGCAAGCCGATCGAGGTTCGGCGTCTTACCGGACATGATGCCCTGGTGATAGGCGCCGATGTTGAACCAGCCAACATCATCACCCATGATGACCAGGATATTGGGCTTTTGCGCATCCTGGGCCCGTGCCGGGCCAAGCGGACCCCAAAGAACCGTCGCGGCAGTCAAGGTCGCAAGGCCGTATCTAAGGATCTTGAAACTCATCTTCAGTTCCTCCTGCTGGGATAAAATCTCCCCAACCGTCATGATTGAAACGATTTTTCGAGCCTGCGCGGCATCCCCGACCAGTCGTCGCGCCCAGGCTGACGCAACGGTAGTCGCGGCCAAGTCTTGGTGATATTGTCCTTTGGGGAAGATGATCAGGCGCGAAGGGCTTGATGCGGCCCGATCTATTTTCCGGCTAAAAGCTTTGGCGTGCGAGGGATATCCGCCATGCTGCGCGATCCGTACATCTGGTCGCGCCGACGCGTGCAGAACGCGGTCGGGTTCCTTATTGCTATTTTCGTCGCGATCCTTCTGGAGGGCAGCTTTGCGGCTGCCGAAACCGCCGGCCGGTCCCCCCGGGTGCTCATCCTGTATCCCTACGACGAGCGGCTGCCGGCCACGTCAATCGCCGGAGAGACTGCCAGGCGCCGGCTGCTGGAGGCGAATTCCGGCAAGATCGACCTTTTCTCGGAATTCCTGGACCTCTCGAGGTTTCCCGAAGACGTCCACACGGACCGCGTGGCTCGGTATATGGCCGAGAAATATTCTGATCATCGCCCGGACGTGGTGATCGCGCTCGGCGAACCGTCGACCCGCTTCATGGTGGCTCACCGCGAAGCGATAGCGCCCCATGCAAAGATCGTGTTCTGTGGCTTCGGGCGCGATAGTGCTGCGAAACTCAACCTGCCGGCCGATGTCGTCGGGGCATTCAGCGATTTCGACATATCCAAAACGCTCGAGCTTGCCCGCGCGCTCCAGCCTCGTGCGACGCATCTTTTCATCATCGGCGGCTCGGCGAATTTCGACCGTTCATGGCTTGCCAGTGCCCGAACCGATCTGGCCGCCGCGGCGAAAGACTACGACACCACCTATCTGCAAGGTCTCTCGATCGACGAATTCATGGAGCGCACCTCCCGTTTGCCTGCCGACAGCATCGTCCTTTTCCTGACCGTCTTCGCCGACAGCACGGGCCGTAACTTCCTTCCGAAGGACGCTGTCGGACTTGTGGCAGCCAAAGCCAGCGCGCCGGTCTACGGACCATATGACACCTATATCGGTCACGGCGTTGTCGGCGGGAACGCAGCTACCTTCGAGTCGATGGGGAGCGCGGTTGCCGGGCTGACCTTGGATGCGCTCGCGGGAAAGCCGATCATCGATGTCGACGTGCCGCACACTTTCTTTGCGGACGCGAGGCAGTTGAAGCGCTGGGGTCTTTCTGAAAGCGCGCTTCCTCCGGGAACCGCCTTGAGCTTCAAGGAGCCGAGCATATGGCAAGAATACTGGCCGCTGATTACCGGCGTTTTGGTTGTCGTCGCGCTGCAGGCCATGATCATCGCAGGGCTGCTCTTCGAGCGGCGCCGGCGTCGCGCCGCCGAAAGCGAATCCGGGTTGCGACTGCTTGAACTGGTGCATCTCAACCAGTCCGCGACCGCCGGCGCGCTTTCGGCATCCATCGCTCATGAACTCAACCAGCCGCTGGGCGCCATTCTCAGCAACGCCGAGGCGGCAGAGGCCATACTTCAAGGAGATGCACCGGACCTGAAACTTATCCAGCAAATTCTGGCCGACATCAGGGACGACGACCAGCGAGCGGGAGACATCATCCGCCGCCTTCGCGGCCTGCTCAAGAAAAGGAATGCGATCGATTGGCAGGAATTCGACCTCAACGAGGTCGTCGACAGCGCCATCACGATCCTGCACGCCGAGGCCGCGAAGAAACGAGTGGCGGTCAGTGCCGAGCAATCGAAGCGCAGGCTGCGGGTCCGAGCCGACATGGTTCATCTCCAGCAAGTCGTGCTGAACCTCGCAACCAACGCGATGGACGCAATGGTCGACGCCGCCACCACCGACCGGAAGTTGATCCTGCATACCACGTTGTACGGCGATACGAAGGTCGAGATGTCGATTTCGGATACGGGCCGTGGTATTCCGAAAGAGCGCCTCGACAACATTTTTGACGCGTTCTACACCACCAAACCCAACGGTACCGGCCTCGGACTCTCCATCGCCCGCGCGATCGTGGAAACCTATGGCGGAAAGATATGGGCGGACAATCGAGCTGGCGGAGGCGCCGTGTTCCGTATCGTCCTGCCGCTTGTCCAGCCAATCTGAGCGCCATGGAAGCGTGCATCCACATCATCGACGACGACAAATCGTTTCGAACGGCGCTCGGTCGCATCGTTGAAGCGTCCGGCTACCGCGCAAGCTGCTACGAATCGGGAGAGGAATTCCTTGCACGCCTGCCCAAATCCGAGGCCGGCTGCATCCTGCTCGACCTGCGGATGCCCGGTCTTAGCGGGACGGAGCTTCAGGCCAGGCTCGTTCAGGCGGCGCCGCTGCTGCCCGTCGTCTTTCTGACGGGCCAGGGAACCATCGCGGCCGGTGTCCAGGCGATGAAGGCCGGCGCCGATGATTTTCTCGAGAAACCCGTCTCGGCCGAGACCTTGCGGGACGCGATCGACCACGCGCTCGCCCAGAACGGGAAGCGGCGGGCCGAGCGCGAACGGATCCAGTGGCTGCGGGCCAAGGTGTCGAATCTCACGCCCCGCGAAGTCCATGTTTTTAATCTTGTCGTGCGCGGCAAGCGAAACAAGCAGGTTGCGTATGACCTGAACACTTCCGAGCGAACGATCAAGGCGCACCGGCACAGCATCATGGAAAAATTGAACGTGACCTCGCTGGCCGAGATGGTGTCCATCGCCGAGAGGCTGGAACGCCTTGAACCGGCCGGCGCGGTCGTGGATCCAAACCCGACTTCTTCCCCAAAGGCCAATATCCGCCACCGTTGACGCGACCCACAATCCCGAAATTGTGAAATCGGACGGTCGTCAGGCTCGTCGAGGAGCGGAATTTGCAAAGCCCGGCACGAACAGTGGCTGTCGTGGAAGATGATCCGAGCATGCGCAGGAGCATAGAGCGGTTGCTGAACGCGCACGGTTACCAGACCCAGGGATACGCATCGGCGGAAACTTTTCTGGCGGGAGGAGTGACCAGCAAGATCGGCTGCCTGGTGCTCGACATTCATCTGGGCGACATGTCCGGAATCCTGCTGCGGCGGCGATTGTCCAGCGCCGGTTCAGCCTTGCCGGTTATCTTCATCACCGCGGTCGACGACGAAGCTGTTGAGGCGGAAGCCCTTGAAGCCGGGTGCCTCGCCTATTTGCACAAGCCATTCGCAGCGAAACTTCTGCTATCCGCTGTCGGCCAGGCCATGTCGGGGCCATAGGAGATCGAAGAACGTGTATCGCTCCCGTCACATCAAGGGATAATCGGCCCACGAGGCAACAACCTTCCCACAAGGCCAATGTCGGCAGGAATCCGGCTTGGATTCCGCCTTCAGCAGTACATCCAGCCAGTCGGCCAAGGCATGCGCGCGTCGGGAGAGACGCCGGCGGGCGGATACGCAATCGTCGCCAAATGCCGCACTGAAGCTTCCGCGGAACGCCATTTGAAAATGCAGGTCACGCTCGGCCGGATGGCCGAGTTCATCCGACCTGCCGGATGCAATCGCGCCCTTCTCTTTTTGCCTGGTAGAGCGCGCGGTCGGCCCGATCGATCAACGCCAGAAGGCTCTCGTCCTTGCAGGCGACTGCGATGCCGAAGCTCGCCGTCGGGCTGAATTCGTCCGAAACGAGACCGGGCGCCATTTCCTTGAATGCGGACCGGGCGGCCTCGGCCAGAAGATGTGCGGCAGTGGTCTGTCCCGGCGGGAGCAGTACCGCAAATTCCTCGCCGCCCAGGCGGGCGACGATCGCATCGCGAGGAGCTTTGTCCTTGAGGATTTCGGAGAAGGTTCGGATGACCCTGTCGCCGCTGCTGTGCCCGAAGCGATCGTTGATCGACTTGAAGTGATCGAGGTCGCTCAGGATGATCGTGACCTGTGCGTCCGCCGTTTGCCGCGCCAGCGCATCGAGCGCGCGTGTTTCAAAACCGCGGCGATTGAACAATCCCGACAACGCATCGGTCTGCGCTTCCGACTTGATGCCGTCCATGACGTCGACGGAGATGATCGCGAAAATCGCCACCGCCAGCGTCGAGCAGATGAGAGCATCCGAGATCGAGATAATCAGCCAATAGGCTCCTTCGATCTGGTCGGTCGGGATGCCGGGAACCTGGAAAACCAGGAGACGAAGGAGGAAACCCGAACATGCAATGGCGACAAGCCCGAAAAGCAATTGCTCGACCGGGGTACGATGAGGAAGCTTTGCAACGTCGAGCAGCATCAGGAGGCAGACTGCGGCGAGCCCCAGATTGAGGATCGCAGCCCGTGCCGGCAGGCTTGGTTCCATGACCTGATAGAAATAGAGAGCTGCCAGCGAAATCGCGCCGATGGCGAACAAGAGGCCATACCGGGGCCGCTGTCCGAGCCGGCTGGACAGCGCAATGGACAACTACATCGTGGCCAACAGGATCAACGCGTTGGACAGCAGCCGCAGCAGGGGAGCTTCCTGAGCAAAGGCAAAGTAGAGGATGCCAAAGCAAACAATTCTGATCGCATATGAGAGAGCGAAGATCGCGATGTAGGTGAGGTGGGGTTGATGATACCAAAGCGTGAGCAAGGACACGCAAAATATTGCTGACATTGCAGGATTCAGCAGCCCGACGACATGCTCATGGCTCATGCCTGAACGATCACGATTCTCTGCTCCAGCCGCCTCTGGCAAGACTCGAGATTACGGGAAGCCAGTAAATTCCAAGTGAACTTCGCCAGCCCATTTCAGCCTGACGGCGTAACTGGCCCTACACCCGTGCCGCAAAACCCGCTAGGTTCCAGCCATGAACCAGCACGCCAGCATCGCGCAAGCCAAACTCCGCATCGGCCATTCGGCCTGTCCGCACGACTGTCCGTCGACCTGTGCGCTCGACGTCGAGTTGCTCGACGACCGCACGATCGGCCGCATCCACGGTGCGAAGGCCAACACCTACACGGCCGGCATCGTATGCGCCAAGGTGGCGCGTTACGCCGATCGCGTGCACCATCCGGACCGGCTCAAAACGCCGCTTGTGCGCGCCGGCGCCAAGGGGGAGGGCGGCTGGAAGGAATCGAGCTGGGAAGCCGCGCTGGACCTGGTCGCCGAAAAATTCATGGCGGCGGAAGAAAAATACGGCAGCGAGACGGTGTGGCCGTATTTTTATGCCGGCACGATGGGGCTGGTGCAGCGCGACGGCATCAATCGGCTGCGGCACGCGAAGAAATATTCGGGATTTTTCGGCTCGATCTGCACCAATCTCGCCTGGACCGGCTGGATGATGGGCGCCGGGAAGCTGGCCGGACCCGATCCGCGCGAGATGGCGAAGTCGGATTGCGTGGTGATCTGGGGCACCAACGCGGTGGTCACGCAGGTCAATGTGATGACGCACGCAGTGCGCGCCCGCAAGGAGCGCGGCGCCAAGATCGTCGTCATCGACATCTACGACAACGCGACGATGAAGCAGGCGGACATGGGGCTGGTGCTGAAGCCTGGCACCGATGGGTCGCTGGCCTGCGCGGTCATGCACATCCTGTTCCGGGAAGGCATGGCCGACCGCGATTATCTGGAAAAATACACCGACGATCCGAAGGGTTTTGAAGCGCATCTGGCCGACAAGACGCCGGAATGGGCCGCTGCCATCACCGGCCTTTCCGTCGCCGAGATCGAGGCTTTCGCCCGCCTCGTCGGCACGACCAAGCGGACATTCTTCCGCCTCGGCTACGGCTTCTCGCGCCAGCGCAACGGTGCGGTCAACATGCATGCGGCGCTGTCGGTCGCGGCGGTGACCGGCTGCTGGCAGTATGAGGGCGGCGGCGCTTTCCATTCCAATTCGGGCATCTTGAAGCTCAACACCGAACTGGTCGAAGGCGTGCGGCTGCGCGATCCCGGCATCCGCCATCTCGACCAGTCGCGCATCGGTCCGGTTCTCACCGGCGCGCCGGACGCGCTGTTCGGCGGGCCGCCAGTGACGGCGATGCTCATCCAGAACACCAATCCGGCCAATGTCGCGCCCGAGCAGCGGCTGGTGAAGCAGGGCTTTCTGCGCGACGATCTTTTCACCTGCGTGCATGAGCAGTTCATGACCGATACGGCGAAACTCGCCGATATCGTGCTGCCGGCAACGATGTTTCTGGAGCATGACGACATCTACAAGGGCGGCGGCAACCAGCACATCACGCTCGGCCCGAAGCTGATCGACCCGCCGGAAGGGCCTCGCACCAACCATTTCGTCATCGAGGAACTGGCGAAGCGGCTCGGCGTCGCCGACCGTCCCGGCTTCGGCATGACCGAGCGCCAGCACATCGACATCATGCTGGACAAGAAGGGTCTTGGAACCTTTGACACCTTCAAGGAACAGCGCTGGGCCGATCTGCAGCCGGAATTCGACCAGGCGCATTTCATCACCGGTTTCGGCCATGCCGACGGCAAGTACCGGTTTCGGCCGGACTGGACGGGGCAGGCGGCTTCCAACCGTCCCCCGAAAAGCATGGGCATCTTCGGCCCGCACCAGCGCCTGCCGGAATTCCCGGACCATGTCGACCTGATCGAGGTGGCGGACGACGAGCATCCCTTCCGGCTGGCGACCTCGCCGGCGCGCAACTTCTTGAATTCCAGCTTCACCGAGACGCCGGTGTCCATCGCCAGGGAAATCCGGCCGCAACTGCTGATCCACCCTGAGGACGCCACGGCGCTTGGCCTCGACGAGGGTTCGCGCGTCGAGGTCGGCAACCGGCGCGGCGAGGTCGTGCTGCACGCAAAACTCTTCGACGGCGTCCGGCGCGGCGTGGTCATCGCCGAGGGCGTGTGGCCGAACAGCGCGCATGAGCGCGGCGAGGGCATAAACGTGCTGACCGGCGCCGATGCGCCGGCGCCTTATGGCGGCGCGGCGGTGCATGACAACAAGGTGTGGGTGCGGGCGGCCTGACTTTCGGAAAGTTCCGGGCGGGCGTCACAGCCACGTTAAGCGGCGATGCTACGGGGCGGCTCCCAAGGTTCTTGACCCGGAGCATACCCATGATCACACGACGCAACCTCCTTAAGACGAGCGCCGCCGCCTCGCTTCTCGCCCCCTTCGCCGGCTTTTCGGTGAATGCCGCGCTGGCCCAGTCCGGCCCGCTGTTCAGCTTCGGCATCGTCGCCGATCCGCAATACGCACCGGTGGTGCCGAACCTGAATTCGAATCGCTATTACGCCAACAGCTTGTGGAAACTTTCCGAGGCGATCACGGCCTTCAACAAGGAAGACCTGCGCTTCGTCGCAACGCTCGGCGACATCATCGACCGGCACTGGGAAAGCTACTCCCATATCCTGCCGCTTTACGACAAGCTGAAGCACGAGCGCTTCTTCGTGCTCGGCAACCACGACTATGACGTCGCGGCCGAGTACCTGATCTCGGTGGTGCGCACTGCCGGCATGCAGAAGGCTTATTACGACTTCGCCGGCGGCGGTTACCGCTTCATCGTCATCGACGGCAACGACGTCAGCGTGTTCGCGCCGCCGAAGGACGATCCGCGCCGCGAGATCGCCGCGCAGCGTCTTGCCGACCTGAAGGCCAGGAATGCCATCAATGCCCAGTCGTGGAACGGTTCGCTGAGCGACGAGCAGTTCGCCTGGCTGGAGACGACCATCAAGGCGGCGGCAGCGGCCGGCGAGAAGGTCATCGTCATGGGCCACTATCCGGTCTATCCCGTCAACGAGCACAACATGTGGGATTCCGAGCGGATCGTCGAACTGCTGACCGCCTCGCCGAACGTCGTTGCCTATTTCAACGGCCACAACCACGCCGGCAATTTCGGCGAGACCGGCGGAAAATACTTCGTCAACTTCAAGGGCATGGTCGATACCCCGGCCGAGACCGCCTATTCGGTGGTGGAGGTCTATGACGAGCGTATCGAAATCCGCGGTTTTGGCCGCGAGGGAAACCGGACGCTGAACATCCAGTCGGCGTGATCCAGAAACGGGAATGGGCGCGCGCAAAATGCGCGCCCTTCGATCTTACGGCGTGACGCGCGCCAGACGTTCGAGGTCGTATTCGACGAGCAGGGGTTCGGGTGCGAAGACAGTGCCGGAGCGGTTGGCGTTGGCGTCCTCGAACCCTGAGTAGGCGACCGCGTTGCCCTCCATGCGGACCTTGCCTTCGGCGACGAGCCTGAGCGCCAGCGGATAGAGCCGGTGCTCGGCTTTCAACACCCGCGCCGCGAGCTTGTCCTCGGTGTCGCCGACCAGCACAGGGACCGCCGCCTGCGCGATGATCGGGCCGTCATCCATCTGCGGCGTAACGAAATGCACGGTGCAGCCATGAATGCGTACGCCGGCGTCGAGCGCGCGCCTGTGGGTGTCGAGGCCCTTGAACAGCGGCAGCAGGGCAGGGTGGATGTTGATCATCCGTCCGCGCCATTCGGCGACGAACGTGTCCGTCAGCAGCCGCATGTAGCCGGCGAGACAGACGATCTCGGTGCCGAACACATGCAGCGTGGCGTCGATCGCCTGGTCGTGCGCATCCTTGCTGTCGAAGTCGGACCGGGGAAGCACTTTCGTCACGATGCCGGCGGCGTCGGCATAGGCCAGGCCGGGCGCATCCGGCTTGTCGGAGATGACGCCGACGATCTCGGCAGGGAAATCCTGCTCCTTCGCCGCGGTGATCAGCGCGGCCATGTTGGAGCCGCGCCCGGAAATCAGGATCGAAACGCGCTTCCTGGCGGCGATCATAGGGCAAGCCTCCCGCGATAGATCACGCCTGCGTCGCGGCGGGGTACGATGCGGCCGATGGGCGTCACCGTCTCGCCGGCCTCCTGCAGGACGGCGGCGACCTGCGCGGCCTGGCCGGCGGCCACCACCGCGATCATGCCGATGCCGCAATTGAAGGTGCGCATCATTTCTTCCGGGGTCACGCCGCCGGTCTTGGCAAGCCAGGCGAAGACGGGGGGTACGTCGATCGCCTCGAGGTCGAGTTCTGCGGAAAAGTCTTTCGGCAGCACGCGCGGAATGTTGTCCGGAAAGCCGCCGCCGGTGATGTGCGCCAGCGCCTTGATGCCGTGGGTGCCGCGGATCGCCTTGAGCAGCGGCTTCACATAGATGCGGGTCGGCTCCAGCAGCGCTTCGCCAAGCGTCAATCCGTCGGCAAAGGGGGCGGGATCGTCCCAGCCGAGGCCGGACAGTTCGACGATTTTTCGCGTCAGCGAGAAGCCGTTGGAATGCAGGCCTGACGAGGCGAGGCCGAGGATGACGTCGCCCTCGACGATGTCGTCGGTCGGCAGCAACTGTCCGCGCTCGGCCGCGCCCACGGCAAAGCCGGCGAGGTCGTAGTCGTTGCCATGATACATGCCCGGCATTTCGGCGGTCTCGCCGCCGATCAGCGCGCAACCGGCCATGCGACAGCCGTCGGCGATGCCGCCGACGATCGCCACGCCCTGCTCGGGATCGAGTTTTCCCGTTGCGAAATAGTCGAGGAAGAACAGCGGCTCGGCCCCCTGCACGACGATGTCGTTGACGCACATGGCGACGAGGTCGATGCCGATCGTGCCGTGCCGGCCCGAATCGATGGCGATCTTGAGTTTGGTGCCGACGCCGTCATTGGCGGCGACCAGCACGGGGTCGGAGAAGCCGGCGGCCTTCAGGTCGAACAGACCGCCAAAGCCGCCGATTTCTCCATCGGCGCCGGCGCGTCGCGTCGCGCGCACCAGCGGCTTGATGCGCTCCACCATCTGGTTGCCGGCGTCGATGTCGACGCCCGCCTGCGCATAGGTGAGCCCGTTCTTCTGCCCGCTCATCGCTTCGTTCCCTTGCATAGGCGGCTCTTCGCATGATCCTACCCGGCCTGCAAGAAGAGCGCGACGGAGGAGCCGATGCGACCGGCGCCTGTTGGGGAAAGGCACCGGCGACAGTTTCCGTTTATCCCCTTGTACCAACCCGTCCCGCGCCGAGCCCTTCCGGGGATAAAAGGAAACTGTCCCCCGCATGCAACCTTCCCCGCCGCCACGCTGCGAAAAATCGCCCTGGCCATTGAGGAGTCGGGAAGACGGGCGGCCGTTCGATCGCCAATCTAGGTATAAACATGCGACCTTGCGGCCGCCCGTCCGGCGCATGCTTTTGCCATCCCGTTCCGCTACGTAAACCATCGCCTTACGGCTTGCACCTGCGATGTCGTTTCGTACTGGCAGACATACTCCAGGTTGTGTATGTGGGAACTCTTGGGACAGCCCCCGGCCTTCGCGGCCACGTTAGCCGCTCTCTCCAGGACGCCGGTCCCTCCCCGCAAATCACCGTCATGACCGGCGTTCCCGTGGGAGGAACTGCAGGCGAGTATGGGGCAGGTTTTGGAGAGGGGGACAAAAATCGTGTCCACCGGCATATTGCGGGCGGGCTGCCGATCGGCGATCCAAACGGAAACAAGGGCTTGGCGGCTCCGCCCACCTTCCGGCCGGGAAAATTTCGCGGCGGCGGTGAAATTCCATTCCCCTTTTTAGCGCGGCCGGATCGCCTCTTCCGGTATCGCCGGAATCCCGGCCGGCGAACGGAGGCGCCCGTCAGCCGCGCATCGGTGGCACAACCGGCCTTGCGGTGCGCGCCGGCCTCGACCATCTATCGCACTACAAGAACACGCCCGGAGGAAATGGCGCTGACCGTCCCCAATCTGATCACGATCATGCGTTTCCTGCTGGTGCCGGGTGTGGTCTACGCGCTGCTGTCCGGCCGCATGGACTGGGCGCTTGCCGGTTTCGTCGTCGCCGGCGTTTCCGATGGCGTCGATGGCTTCATCGCGCGGCATTTCGACCAACGGACCGAACTCGGCGCCTATCTCGACCCGATGGCGGACAAGCTGCTGCTGGTCAGCGTCTTCATCGTGCTCGGCATCATGGGCAACCTGCCGCTGTGGCTGGTGATCGCCGCCGTGACGCGCGATGCGCTGATCGTCACCGCCGTGCTTTTGTCGTCGGTGATGGCGCGGCCGGTCGAGATGAAGCCGCTGATGGTGTCCAAGGTCAACACCACCTTCCAGATCGTTCTGGCCATATCCATTCTGGGGGAACTGGCCTTCAGCACCGACTTCGGCTGGTTCACTGACGCTCTCGTCTATCTCTGCGGGCTCTTGACCATCGCTTCCGCCGCGGCCTATCTCGTCTCCTGGCTGAGGCACATGAACGGTTATGGCGAAAGCAAGACTGCGCACCGCTGAGGTCACCATCGCAGAAATGCCGGGTGGAGAGACGCCCGGCGCAGCGTTCCGCCGCCAAGCGCGGTTCTGGCTGATTGCCGCGCTTTTTGTCGCCTTCTTCCTCTATCTGTTCAGCGAGATACTGCTGCCCTTCGTGGCGGGCATGGTGCTTGCCTATTTCCTCGACCCGGTCGCCGACCGGCTGCAGCGGTTCGGCCTGTCGCGCCTCATGGCGACGATCCTGATCCTTTTCACCTTCATCGTCGTGCTGGCGATCGGATTGGTCATCCTGATTCCGCTGCTGGCGAAGCAACTGTCGGATTTCATCGCCAAGCTGCCGGAATATCTCAGCCACCTTCAGGCGCTGATCACCAGCTTCGATCCGCAGTGGATCGAGAAGCGATTCGGCGTCAACGCGACCGACCTGCGCGACGGGCTGAACTCGCTGCTGTCTTCCGGCGTCGGTTTCGTGACGGCTATCTTCACCTCGATCTGGAGTTCGGGTGTAGCCCTTTTCAGCGTCGCCAGCCTGTTCATCGTGACGCCGGTCGTGGCGTTCTACATGCTGCTCGACTGGGATCGCATGATCGCCAAGGTGGACGGCTGGGTTCCCCGCGACCACGTCCATACGGTCCGCCAGATCGCAGCCGACATCAACGTCGCGACGGCCGGCTTCGTTCGCGGGCAGGGCACGCTGTGCCTTGTGCTGGGCATCATTTATGCCGCCGGCCTGACGATCACCGGACTGAATTTCGGCATCCTGATCGGACTTTTTGCGGGCCTGATCAGTTTTATCCCCTATGTGGGATCGCTGGTCGGCCTGGTTCTCGCAATCGGCGTCGCGTTCGTGCAGTTCTGGCCGGACTGGCTCATGGTCGTCGCTGTCGCCTGCGTGTTCTTCACCGGCCAGTTCATCGAGGGCAACATCTTGCAGCCGAGGCTGGTGGGAAAAAGCGTCGGACTGCACCCTGTCTGGCTGATGTTCGCCCTGTTCGCCTTCGGTGCGCTGTTCGGCTTCGTCGGGCTGCTGATCGCGGTGCCGGCCGCCGCGGCGATTGCCGTTCTGGTGCGCTTCGCCATCTCGCGTTATCTCGCTTCGCCGCTCTATGTCGGCCATTCGCAGGACGCGGATGCTGCGGTGGAGCGGCAGACCATCGACGTGATCGCCAAGGTGGATTGACCTTGCCGGCAACACGTCTCCCGAGCCGCGATCGACGCGCCCCGGCAGGGGCCTGAAACCATGCCTGCCTCGGATGTTCCCCGGCAACTGCCGCTCGACCTCGGCCATGCCCCGGGCCTTTCCCGCGACGACCTCGTCGTTTCCGCCGCCAACCGGGACGCAGTCGCGCTCATCGAGCGCTGGCCGGACTGGCCGTCGCCGGTGGTGATCCTCGCCGGCCCGCCGGGCTCGGGCAAGTCGCATCTGGCTTCCATCTGGCGGGAACGCGCCCATGCGCCCGTGCTGATGGCCTCCGACATCGCCACCGCGACCCCCGGTTTGTCCGGGGTCGAAATCCTTGTCGAGGACGCGGATTCGCCGCAGCTCGACCAGACCGGGCTCTTCCATCTCATCAACACAGTGCGCGCCGGAGGCGGGCATACGCTGCTTACTGCGCGGCGTTTCCCGTCGGCATGGGGCGTGACGCTGCCCGATCTCGCCTCGCGGCTGAAGGCGGCGACGACCGTGGAGATCCATGAACCGGACGATCTGCTGCTGGCAGGCGTCATCACAAAACTCTTCGCCGACCGGCAGGTGGAGGTCGAGGCGAATGTCATACAGTTCCTGGTCCGGCGGATCGAGCGCTCGCTTTCGGCGGCGATCGATGTCGTCGGCCGGCTCGACCGCACCGCGCTGGAGCGCAAGTCGAGGATCACGCGGGCCATGGCCGCCGAACTGACGGCCGAGATCGAGCAGAAGCGCGTCGAATTTTAACGGCCGTATACCAAGCCCCGTCGCCGGATGGCGAACTCCAGCTTGCGAGCATTTTCCGAGCATGATGGCTGCGGCGCGGCAGCGCCACCGCGCGCCAACAAGTCATTTCAGCTTTGTCCCGGAAACAACCCGACCGCTCGAAGCGGGGCGTTTGGCTCCGGCGTCTGCCAACCGCATAATCGCCCTTGACGCGCAGCCAAATTTTGGAATAAATATTTCAAAATTGTATTGTACGGCGTGAACGTTCCGAAATTGTTGGAATGTCGGGAGGAGCCCGAAGCGTTGGAACCAACCGCGTCCGCGGTTCGGCGAGTGAAACGAGCCTCCGGCACCGCCGGGGCTTCCGGGTAGCAACAGGGTGCTCCGGACACCCTTTTCGTGGAGGAGACCACAATGAAAAAGCTGCTTCTGGGCGCCGCGATCGCAGCGCTCATGTCGGGTTCGGCCTTCGCCGGCGACATCGGCGTGTCGATGGCGAATTCCGACACCTTCCTGACGGTGCTGCGCAAGGGCATCGAGAAGTCGGCCGGCGACGCCAGCCAGCCGGTGCAGATCGAGATCGCCGACGACGACGTGAACAAGCAACTGTCGCAGGTGCAGAACTTCATCGCCGCCAAGGTCGACGCGGTGATCGTGAACCCTGTCGACACTTCGGCCACCGCGCCGATGACCAAGCTCGCCAATGACGCCGGCATCCCGATCGTCTACGTCAACCGCCAGCCGATCGACGTCGAGGCGCTGGGCGCCAAGGGAGCCTTCGTCGGCTCCAACGAGGTCGATTCCGGCACGCTCGAGACCAAGGAAGTCTGCCGCATCCTCAAGGAAGCCGGCAAGACCGAGGCCGGCATCCTTATCATGGTCGGCGACCTCGCCAACCAGGCCGCCGTGCAGCGCACCAAGGACATCCACGACGTCAACGCCGGCAGCGAGTGCGGCGTAAAACTCAACGTCATCGACGAACAGACCGCCGGCTGGGATCCGGTCAAGGCGCAGGACCTGATGACCAACTGGATCGCCGCTGGCCACAAGCCGGATGCCGTGATCTCCAACAACGACAACATGGCCATCGGCGCAGTCAACGCCATGAAGGCGGCGGGATGGGACATGAAGGACGTGATCGTCGCCGGTGTCGACGCCACGCAGGAAGCGCTCGCCTACATGAAAGCCGGCGATCTCGACGTGACCGTGTTCCAGAACGCGGCCGCACAGGGCGGTGGCGCGGTGGAGACGGCGATGAAGCTCGCCAAGGGCGAAGCGGTGACGTCTCCGGTCTGGGTGCCGTTCGAACTCGTGACCCCGGCCAACATGGACCAGTACACCGCCAAGAACTGATCGTCGGACAGTGTTTGGAGCGCCGCCGAATGGCGGCGGCGCTTCCTCTCGTGATAAAAGCAGCGAAGCGGCTTGTGAACCGGGTCTGGGAGGACTGAGCGGCATGCATAGCCCTGCGACTATGGCCCCTGTGGCCGCGCCTCCGCCGGATGCCGGCTACATCCTCGAAGTCGACAATGTGCGCAAGGAGTTTCCGGGCGTGCTGGCGCTCGACAATGTCCAACTTCGGCTGCGGCGCGGCAGCGTGCATGCGCTGATGGGTGAGAACGGCGCCGGCAAGTCGACGCTGATGAAGATCGTCGCCGGCATCTATACGCCCGACTCCGGCAATTTCCGCCTGCGCGGCGAGGAGATACGGCTGAAGGGGCCGCTCGACGCGCTGGAGCACGGGATCGCCATGATCCATCAGGAACTGAACCTGATGGCGCCGATGACGGTGGCGGAGAATATCTGGATCCGCCGCGAGCCGAAGACGCGGCTGGGGTTCATCGACCATGGCGAGATGCACCGCAAGACCGCCGACCTGTTCAAAAGGCTGAATATCCACATCGACCCCGACGTGAAGGTCGGCACATTGAGCGTCGCCAACAGGCAGATGGTCGAGATCGCCAAGGCGGTCTCCTACGAATCCGACGTGCTGATCATGGACGAGCCGACCTCGGCGCTGACCGAGCGCGAGGTCGATCATCTGTTCACGATCATCCGCAGCCTGAAGGCCGAAGGCAAAGGCATCATCTACATCACCCACAAGATGAACGAGCTGTTCGAGATCGCCGACGAGGTTTCCGTATTCCGCGACGGCAAGTACATCGCCACCAAGGCTTCGAGCGCGGTGACGCGCGACGAGATCATCCGCATGATGGTCGGCCGCGAGATCACGCAGATGTTCCCGAAGGAGACCGTGCCGATCGGCGAGGTGGTGCTGTCGGTCAAGGATCTGTGCCTCAACCGCATATTCCACGACGTTTCCTTCGAGGTGCGGTCCGGCGAAATCCTCGGCATCGCCGGGCTGGTCGGCTCCGGGCGCTCCAACATCGCGGAAGCGATCTTCGGCGTGACGCCGGCCAGCAGCGGCACGATCGAACTGTTCGGCAGGGAGGTCAAGGTCGACAGTCCGGCGACCGCGATGAGCCACGGCATGGCGTTCCTTACGGAGGACCGCAAGGATACGGGCTGCTTCCTGCTGCTCGACATCCAGCAAAACACGCAGATCGCCGTGCTGCAGTCGGGCTATGTGAAGAACGGCTTTGTGCAGCAGAAGCGGCTAAGCCGCGATTCGCTGGCGATGAGCGACGCGCTGCGCGTCAAGACGCCTGACATGTCCGAGCCGATCATCAACCTGTCGGGCGGCAACCAGCAGAAGGTGCTGATCGGCCGCTGGCTGCTGACCAGGCCGAAGATCCTGATCCTCGACGAGCCGACGCGCGGCATCGACGTTGGGGCCAAGGCGGAAATCCACCGGCTGATCTCGAGACTGGCTGGCGAGGGGGTGGCGGTCATCATGATCTCGTCGGAGATGCCGGAAGTGCTGGGGATGAGCGACCGCATCATGGTGATCCATGAGGGGCGGGTGACCGGTTTCCTGAACCGCGACGAAGCCAATCAGGTGAAGATCATGGAACTGGCGTCGCACTGACGGCGCCCAAGACGCTGCAAAGGTGGAAGCATCATGTCGACAAGCGAGATGACGGCACAGGTCAGCAGGATCGGAAGCAAGAAACGCCTGCCGCCCGAGATATCGATCCTGGGCGTGCTGATCGGCATCGCGCTGGTCTTCGAGATCCTCGGCTGGATCATCGTCGGAGACAGTTTTCTTGCCAACAAGCAGCGGCTGTCGATCATCATCCTGCAGGTGTCGGTGATCGGCATCATCGCCGTCGGGGTCACCCAGGTGATCATCACCAGCGGCGTCGACCTGTCGTCGGGATCGATCGTCGGCCTGGTGGCGATGGTGGCGGCATCCCTGGCGCAGACCTCCACCAATGCGCGCGCCGTCTATCCGGCGCTGACTGACATCCTGCCCATCTGGCCGGTTCTCGCCGGCCTCGCCGTTGGTCTGGCGGCGGGCGCGACAAACGGCGTCATCATAGCGATGAGCGGTATTCCACCGTTCATAGCCACACTGGGAATGATGGTCTCGGCGCGCGGCCTCGCCAAATGGTACACGAACGGCCAGCCGGTGGCGCTTCTCAACGACAGTTTCACCTGGCTGGGCAAGAGTTTCGACATTGGCGGCTTCCCGCTGCCGCTGCCGGTGATCATCTTCCTGCTGGTGGCCATCATCTTCCACATCGCGCTCGGCTATACCCGGTACGGGAAATTCACCTACGCGATCGGCGCCAACCCGCAGGCGGCGCGGGTGTCCGGCATCAACATCGGCAACCATCTGATCAAGGTCTACGCGATCGCCGGCCTGCTCTCGGGGCTGGCGGGCGTCGTCACCGCGGCGCGCGCGCAATCCGGCCAACCGAACATGGGCATCGCCTATGAGCTGGACGCCATCGCCGCGGCGGTGATCGGCGGCACCTCGCTGTCGGGCGGCGTCGGCCGCATCTCCGGCACGGTGATCGGCACGATCATCCTCGGGGTCATGACTTCCGGTTTCACCTTCCTGAAGGTCGGCGCCTACTATCAGGAGATCGTCAAGGGCCTGATCATCGTGGCGGCTGTTATCATCGACCAGCAGCGCCAGAACAGGCGCAAGAAGGCTTGACGCCGGTCCTATGGCTTGGCCATCCCTGCTCGGCAAATGACGGGCAGGGCGACGGGGCCAGAGGTTTACAATCATCGTCCGGACCATCCGGACTCAACTGCAACGAGGATCGAAGATGACAGTTCGTTTTGGCTTGCTCGGCGCCGGCCGTATCGGAAAAGTCCACGCAAGGGCCATCGGCTCCAATCCGTCCGCCGAACTGGTGGCCGTCGCCGACGCCGTCGAGAAAGCGGCGAAGGACATCGCCGACGCCTATGGCTGCGCGATCCGCAGCATCGACGAGATGGAGAAGGCGGACGACATCGACGCCGTGGTGATCTGCACGCCGACCGACACCCATGCCGACCTGATCGAGCGTTTCGCCAGGGCCGGCAAGGCGATCTTCTGCGAGAAGCCGATCCATCTCGACGTTGTACGGGTAGAGCAGTGCCTGGCCGTGGTGGAGAAGACCGGCGCGACGCTGATGGTCGGTTTCAACCGGCGCTTCGATCCGCATTTCGCCGCGGTTCGCAAGGCGATCGACGACGGCGCTATCGGCAAGGTCGAGCAGGTGGTCATCACCTCGCGCGATCCCGGCCCGCCGCCGTTGGACTACATCGGCCGTTCCGGTGGCATCTTTCGCGATATGACCATCCACGATTTCGACATGGCGCGTTTCCTGCTCGGCGAGGAGCCTGTGAAGGTGTTGGCGACTGCCTCGGTTCTTGTCGACAAGGAGATCGGCGAGGCCGGCGATTTCGACAGCGTCAGCGTCATCCTGACGACCGCCAGCGGAAAGCAATGCGTCATCACCAATTCGCGCCGCGCCACCTATGGCTACGACCAGCGCATCGAGGTGCATGGCTCGGAGGGCATGGTCGCGGCGGAGAACCAGCGGCCGGTGTCGATCGAACTCGCCAACGGCAAGGGCTATACGAGGCCGCCCCTGCACGACTTCTTCATGACCCGCTATATCGACGCCTACGCCATCGAGATCGCAAGCTTCATCGAGGCAGCAAGCAAGGGCAAGGCGGCCTCGCCGAGCGGCCAGGATGGGCTGCTGGCGCTGAAACTCGCCGATGCGGCGCTGAAGTCGGCAAAAGAAGGCAAGGCCGTCCAGCTCTGAAGGCTGGCGGATTAGGCAAGAAGGTTCGACAAGCCGCGCCTGCCGCATGAGGGCAGGGCGGTTTCGCTATTTGATGGGAGAGATCGATATGGATGAGGGACGCAACAGCGGCACACGCGCCATCGTGACGGGCGGTGCGCAAGGGGTCGGCTTCGCCGTGGCGAATCGGCTGGTGGACGAGGGGTGCCGGGCCGTGGCGCTGGTCGGGCGTTCGAAGGAAAAGGGCAAGGTGGCGGTCGAGGCGCTGAAGAAAAAGGGCGCCGACGCGGTCTTCATCAGCGCCGACCTGTCGGACGCCGCCGCCAGCGGCCATGTCGTGGCGGAAGCGCTCGGGCATTTCGGCAGCCTCAACGCGCTGGTCAACGCCGCCGCTACCTCGGCGCGGGGCTCGCTGATCGATACGACGCCCGAACTCTTCGACCAGATTTTCCACACCAATGTGCGCGGGCCGTTCTTCCTGATGCAGAGGTTGGTGCGCCATCTGCTGGAAGCCGAGAAGCCGGGCTCGATCGTCAACGTGCTGTCGATGTCGGCGCATGCCGGCCAGTCGTTCCTGGCACCCTATTCGTCGAGCAAGGGTGCGCTGGCGGTGCTCACCAAGAACGCCGCCAACGCTTATCGCAAGAACCGCATCCGCGTGAACGCGGTGCTGCCGGGCTGGATGGACACGCCCGGCGAGGCCATTGTCCAGCAGAAATGGCACGACGCGCCGGCCGACTGGCTGGAGAAAGCGGAAGCCGGAACGCCGATGGGGCAGCTTGCCAAGCCCGACCAGCTTGCCGGCTTGATCGCCTACATGATCAGCCCGCAGTCCGGCATAATGACCGGCTCGCTGGTGGATTACGACCAGAATGTCGCGGGGGTTGTGGGGGAGTAACGCGGTTCACCGCACCTCCACCCACGAGGACAGTTCGAACGACCGCGCCATCGCATGCACGGTCCGCTCGATCTCCAGTCCCTCGTCAAAATCGACGATATGTGCCGGCTTGCCTTCCAGCTTCGAGATCAGTTCGCGGCATTCGATGATCTTGAGGTCGTTGAAGCCGAGTCCGTGGCCGGGCGCGGGAATGAAGCGGTCGTAGGGCTTGTGGTGCGGCGCGATCAGGATGGTGCGATAGCCCTGCTCGGTGGCCCGGTCGGAGGTCACATAGAGCTGGAGTTCGTTGAAGCGTTCCTGGTCGAAAACGATCGAACCCTTCGACCCGAAGATTTGCACGGCAATGCGCCCCTTGCGGCCCCAGGCCGAGCGGTTGACCAGCAGCGTGCCGGCGATGCCGTTTTCCAGTCGCATCAGCACGCTGGCGATGTCGTAGGTCTCGACGGCGCGGCGTCCGCCTCCGGCGACGGCGCGGTCGGCATAGGGTTTGGTCATGTCGCACATGACGCGCGACACGCGTCCGAACAGTTTTGAGACCAGCGACAGCGGATGCACGGCGAAATCGTCGAGCGCGCCGTATCCCGACGCCGCCTCGTGCTTCCAGAAGAACAGGGCTTCCGGATCGGCCATGAAATCCTCGTCCATCTCGATGCGGACGAGGTTGACGTCGCCGATGATCTTTTCGTCGAGCAACTGCCGGATGTGCCGGAAGGCCGGGCTCTGGATGTAGTTGTAGCCGAGCACGGCGACCTTGCCGGCCTCGCGCGCTGCCTGCGTCATGGCTTCGGATTCGGCGAAGGCAGGCGCCATCGGCTTTTCGCACCAGACATGCTTGCCGGCCTTCAGCGCGGCGATCGCCATGTCCGGATGGAACTGGTTGGGCGAGGTGACCGATACGATGTCGACCTCGGGATCGTTCACCACGGAGCGCCAGTCGCCCGACGCTTTTGCAAATCCGAACTCGCGGCCCTTCTTTTTAGCCAGCTCATCATTTGCCTCGCCGAGATGGACGAGCTTTATTTCCGGCACGTCACCGAATACGGTGCCGACCGAATTCCACGCCAGCGCGTGGCATTTGCCCATGAAGCCCGTGCCGATCAGTCCGACGCCAATCATTCCTTGTTCTCCAACCTTGTTTGCCGGCCCCAACGGCGATTTTGTACGAATTAGTCGATTTTTGATTGAAATGGAACGGCTGCTTCATTTTATTGTGCAAAGCGTGCCATGGCGGCACCATCTGGAGAAAGCAGGCGCATGAGCGATGTGGAGCAGACGGTCGAGGAGGAGGCGCCGCGCGACTACGACACGTTGCGCGCGCTGATCCTCGAACGCCGGCAGTCGCTGCCGAAGCGCATCGCCCAGGTTGCCGCCTATTCGCTCGACAATCCCGACGAAATCGCCTTCGGCACGGCGGCCAGCATCGCCGCATCGGCGGGTGTGCAGCCCTCGACGCTCATCCGCTTTGCCCAGCATCTGGGCTTCGCCGGCTTCACCAGCCTGCAATCGGTGTTCCGCGAAAGGTTGCGCGAGCGCAATTCGTCCTACGAGGAGCGGCTGAGCGGCCTGCGCGCCGAGGGCAGCAAGGGCGCCGGCAGCCGCACCATACTGGACGGATTCCTCAGCGCGTCGGAAAGCTCGCTCGCCACGATGGCGCGTACGCTCGACCAGACGGTGCTGGACAATGCCATCGCCATGCTGGCCGACGCCGAGACCATCTACATCCTGGCGCGCCGCCGCTCCTATCCGGTGGCCAGCTACATCGCCTACGCGCTGGGCAAGCTGAAGGTCCGCAGCCAGATCGTCGAATCGCCGTCCGGCCTCAATCCCGAGGTGATTTCCTTCGCGACCGTGCGCGATGCGGCGCTGGCGATCAGCTTTTCGCCCTATGCGCCGGCGACGATCGAGGAAGCGCGGCTGCTGTCGGAACAGGGCGTGCCGATGGTCGCCATAACCGACAGCGCCTTCTCGCCGCTGGCGCAGTTCGCCGACGTCTGGTTCGAAGTTGCCGAGGCCGATTACGGAGGATTCCGCTCGCTCTCCGCGACCATGGCCCTTTCCATGGCGCTGTCTGTCGGGGTGGCGGAGAAGCGGCGGTCGCTGTCGCGGCGCGGAAAGAAAGGCAGTCCTCAATAGGGAATGAATATTCCATATTGACTAATACATAGAATTATCATTTCATTGAGGCATCGTAACGCGCAGGGCCGGCGGGTGGCGCGTCTTTCGACGATGGGAGGCGATCATGGCGAATCCGCCGGACGGAAATACGGCTGAACTCGATGTCATAACCATGGGCCGCGCGTCCGTGGATCTCTATGGGCAGCAGATCGGCTCTCGCCTGGAAGACATAACCTCCTTCGCCAAATCGGTTGGCGGCTGCCCCGCCAACATCGCCATCGGCACCGCGCGGCTCGGCCTGCGTTCGGCGCTGCTGACGCGGGTCGGCGACGAGCAGATGGGCCGCTTCATCCGCGAGCAGATGCGCCGCGAGGGCGTGTCGGTCGACGGGCTGGTCACCGACAAGGAGCGGCTGACGGCACTGGTGCTTCTGGCGGTGGAGGAGGAAGGCGTCTCGCCGATGATCTTCGTCCGCACCGACTGCGCCGACATGGCGCTGAATCCGGACGACGTCGACGAAGCCTTCGTCGCGTCGGCGCGCGCTGTGGTGGTCACCGGCACGCATTTCTCCCGTCCCAACACCGAGGCGGCGCAGCGCAAGGCGATAAAAATCGCCAAGGCGCATGGCCGCAAGGTGGTGTTCGATATCGACTATCGGCCGAACCTCTGGGGCCTTGCCGGCCATGCGGCCGGTTTCGAGCGTTATGTGAAGTCCGACCGGGTTTCGAGCCAGCTCAAATCCGTGCTGCCGGATTGCGACCTGATCGTCGGCACCGAAGAAGAGATCATGATCGCTTCCGGCGCCGACGATCCGCTGAGCGCGCTGAAGGCGATCCGCGCCGTATCGCAGGCGACGATCGTGCTGAAGCGCGGCGCCATGGGCTGCATCGTCTATGACGGTCCGATCAGCGACGATCTTGAGGACGGCATCGTCGGCAAGGGGTTCCCGATCGAGGTGTTCAACGTGCTCGGGGCCGGCGACGCCTTCATGTCCGGCCTGTTGCGCGGCTGGCTGGGCGGCGAGAGTCTCGAGACGGCGGCGACCTGGGCAAATGCCTGCGGCGCCTTCGCGGTGTCGAGGCTGCTTTGTTCGCCGGAATACCCGACCTGGGCGGAGCTGACCTATTTCCTCTATCACGGCAGTCCGCACCGCGCGCTGCGCAAGGACGAGACGATCAACACTATCCACTGGGCGACGACGCGCCGCCGCGAAATCCCGTCGCTGATGGCGCTGGCGATCGACCACCGCGTCCAACTCGAAGAGGCTGCCGCCGCGGCCGGCGTAGACGCCAAGAAGATCGGGCAATTCAAGGTTCTGGCCGTCAAGGCGGCGGCACGCGTCGCCAATGGGCGTGACGGCTACGGCATGCTGATCGACGAGAAGCATGGCCGCGACGCCATGTTCGAGTTCGCGCGGCATCCCTTCGCCTGGCTCGGCCGCCCGGTCGAGCTGCCGGGGTCGCGGCCGCTGCGCTTCGAGTTCAGCCAGGATATCGGCTCGCAACTGGTGGAATGGCCGGTCGAGCACTGCATCAAATGCCTGTGCTTCTATCATCCCGACGATCCGGCGGCGCTAAAACTGGAACAGCAGGAAAAACTGCGCACCTTGTTCGAGGCGGCGCGCAAGGTGGGGCGCGAACTGCTGGTTGAGATCATCGCCGGCAAGCACGGCCCGCTCGCCGAGGACACGGTTCCACGCGCCCTGGAAGAGCTTTATGCGCTAGGCATCAAGCCGGACTGGTGGAAGCTGGAGCCGCAGAGTTCCGCTGCCGCGTGGCGGCGCATCGGCGCTGTCATCGAAAGCAACGATCCGCTTTGCCGCGGCGTGGTGCTGCTCGGGCTCGAAGCGCCGGAGAACGAGCTTGTCCAGGCGTTTCGCGCCACCGTCGAGGCGCCGGTGGTGAAAGGCTTTGCCGTCGGCCGTACCATCTTCATGGAGCCGGCGGAGCGCTGGTTCGCGGGCAAGATCGGCGACGAGGAAGCGATTGCCGAGATGGCCGGGCGTTTCGAGCGGCTGACCTCGGCGTGGCTTGCGGAGCGCAGCCGCAAGGCGGCATAATCCGCAAAAAATCCGGCACGGTTCGGGAGGAACGAATGACCAAGACCATCCGCCTGACCATGGCGCAGGCGCTGACGCGCTTTATGACCCGCCAGATGACCGAGATCGACGGCCGAAAAGTGCCGATCTTCGGGGGTGTCTGGGCGATCTTCGGACATGGCAATGTGGCCGGCGTCGGCGAGGCGCTCTACCAGGTCCGCGACGAACTCCCGACCTATCGCGCGCACAACGAGCAGGGCATGGCGCATGCGGCGATCGCCTTCGCCAAGGCGAGTTTCCGCCGCCGCTTCATGGCCGCGACCTCGTCGATCGGGCCGGGCGCCACCAACATGGTGACGGCGGCCGCCCTCGCGCATGTCAACCGCATCCCGCTGCTGCTGCTTCCCGGCGACGTCTTCGCCAACCGCGCGCCCGACCCGGTGCTGCAACAGGTGGAGGACTGGGCCGACGGCACCGTCTCCGCCAACGATTGTTTTCGGCCGGTCAGCCGCTATTTCGACCGCATCACCCGGCCGGAGCAGATCATGTCCGCGCTCAACCGCGCCATGCAGGTTCTGACCGATCCCGCCGAATGCGGACCGGTTACGCTCAGCCTCTGCCAGGACGTGCAGGCTGAAGCCTTTGATTATCCGGAAAGTTTCTTCGAGGAACGTCTGTGGATCCCGCGCCGCCCGCGGCCGGATGAGCACGAATTCGAGGCCGCCGTCTCGGCGCTGAAGAAAGCCGAGAAACCGGTGATCATAGCCGGCGGCGGCGTGCTGTATTCGGAGGCGACGGGAACGCTGAAGGCTTTTGCCGAGAAGCACGGCATCCCGGTGATGGAGACCAATGCTGGCAAGTCGAGCCTGCCGCACGACCACCCGCTCAATATGGGCTCTGTGGGTGTGACCGGTTCGTCGGCGTCCAACCTGCTTGCGGAGCAGGCTGATGTGGTGCTGGCGGTCGGCTCGCGCCTGCAGGATTTTACCACCGGCTCCTGGGCGCTGTTCAAGGCGGACGGCGTAAAGATCATCGGACTGAACGCGCAGCCCTTCGATGCAGGCAAACATCGCGCGCTGCCTCTGGTCGCCGACGCCAAAGCCGGGCTGGAGGCGCTGGAATCCAGCCTCGGCGGCTGGAAATCGCCCGATGCCTGGGTGGCGACGGCGAAGGCCGCCAAGACCGACTGGCTGAAGGCGGCGAAAGCGGTCACCGACCCGACCAATGCGCTGCCGTCGGACGCACATGTCATCGGCGCAGTGCATCGCGCGCGCGGCTCCAAGGCGACGCTGGTCTGCGCGTCGGGCGGGCTGCCCGGCGAATTGCACAAGCTATGGCCGGCCGGCGCACCGGGCAGCTATCACATGGAATACGGTTTTTCGACCATGGGCTACGAGATCGCCGGCGGGCTAGGGGTGAAACTTGCCAAGCCGGACGACGACGTCATCGTCATGCTCGGCGACGGCAGCTACATGATGATGAATTCCGAGATCGCCACCTCGGTGATGATCGGCCAGAAACTGACCATCGTCGTGCTCGACAATCGTGGCTTCGGTTGCATCAACCGGCTGCAGATGGCGACCGGCGGGGCGAACTTCAACAATCTGCTCAAGGACGCGAAACACGAGATTCTGCCGGAGATCGATTTTGCGGCACACGCCGCCTCGATGGGCGCGGTGGCGCGCAAGGTCGCGTCGATCGCCGAACTGGAGCGCGCGCTGAAGGAGGCCGAGGCAGACACGAAAACCTCGGTGATCGTCATCGACACCGATCCGCTGATCTCGACGGATGCCGGCGGCCACTGGTGGGATGTCGCGGTGCCGGAGGTTTCCGTGCGGCCGAGCGTCAACAAGGCGCGCAAGGACTATGAGGAAGCGTTGAAGCAGCGCGTGAGCGTATGAAGATACCGAATGTCAGATAGCGCTTTCACCGCTGTAGACGTCAGCAAGATCGTCGAGGATCAATTCGCGACCATGCCCGTGAATACGGCTGAGAGGATTAGAAGAAATCTGGTCGAACCTTACCTCTCGGAACGTCCTTGGTCATACGGCCCTGAACTGTTCCAGTGTTGGATCGTCGTGGTCGATGACAAGAGAAGCAGCGGCACCGGCATCGCGTTTTGCAGGGAGGGCGTTGGGACGCCGGAGTTGAAGTGGATATTGCTCTGGGCCGTCCCGGACAGTGGCTATGAGCATTTGGGCCAGGATTCGAGCTGGTTTGCGTCGCTGGAGGCGGCGTTTAGTGACTCGTTCATGTCAACGGACCCTGACGATAACTAGATAGAGGCGCCCGTATGAGATCGGGAGCGCTTGGGAAATCGGAGCAAGAACATTGAAAGCCAAACTGGGCATGTCCCCCATCGCGTGGTGGAACGACGACCTCGTGGAACTCAGTGACGACGTGTCGCTGGAGGAGTGTCTTCGCCAGTCGCGCTCGGCGGGTTTTACCGGCATGGAGAAGGGCAGGCGCTTTCCCGAAGACCCGGAAATCATGCTGCCGATCCTGAAACAGGCGGACGTGACGCTCTGCGGCGGCTGGTTCTCCGGCACGCTGGTCAACGAGGAGCTTGCGGCCAACAAGGACCGCATCCAGCCGATGATCGACCTGTTCAAGGCGGTGAACGCGCCCTGCATCGTCTATGGCGAGGTCGGCCGCTCGATCCAGGGCGACCGCTCGAAACCGTTGGCGGGCAAGGCCGTGCTGTCCGACGATGAGATGAAGGCCTATGCGAAGCGTATGACCGAGTTCGGCGAATGGTGCGCCGGGCAGGGCATGCCGCTTTCTTATCACCACCACATGGCGGCGGTCGTCCAGTTCGAGCACGAGCTCGACGCCTTCATGAGTTTTTCGGGCGAGGGGATCCCGCTACTGCTTGACGCCGGGCACCTGGCCTTTGCCGGCGGCGACGTGCTGCGCGCCATCGACAGGCACCACAAGCGCATCAGCCACGTGCATGTGAAGGACATCCGCCAGCCGGTGATCGACGGGCTCGACTGGTCGAAGCAGTCGTTCCTCGATGCGGTGGCGCTGGGCGCCTTCACCGTACCCGGCGATGGCTCGCTGGATTTCGGCGCCATCGTCCAGAAATTCGCCGACTACGGTTATGAGGGCTGGTTCGTTGTCGAGGCCGAGCAGGACCCGCGAAAAAACCCGCCGCTGAGAATGGCACAGGTTGGCCACAAGGAATTGATGCGGGTAATGTCGGCGGCCGGCTACACGGTGGAAACACAGGGTTTTGCGGCCGCCTGAGCGTGGTATGAGGGAGGCGCGCGGTTGCATGCAGCCGCCGGAAGGTAAGCAGAACCCAACGGATACCACCCTCATGGCCAACGACCGAGATCACCCCTGGCTCCGCCCGCTCTGGCGTCGCGTCGCCATCGTCGCGCTGTGCGCGATCTGGTCGGGCATCGAGTTCTACAGCGGCCAGGCGTTCTGGGGCACACTTGCCGGCGGCATGGCGGTCTACGCAGCCTGGATGTATCTGTGGACGTATCCGAAGCCGCAGGAGCCGCAGGAACAGCAAAAGGAATGACGGAAATGTCGAAGCTTCTGGTCAAGCGCAAAGCCGGTGACGGGCTGGTCGCAAAGATCACGCCCGAAGGCGCCGGCTGGGGTTACGTCGGCTTCGAGCTTCACCGGCTGAAGCCGGGCCAGACGGCATCGGCACCGACGGGGTCGCAGGAAGCCTGCCTGGTCTTCGTGACGGGAAAAGGCGAGGCTGTGGCCGACGGCGAGGATTTCGGCGTACTCGGCGGGCGCATGTCGCCGTTCGAGGGAAAACCCTGGTCGCTCTACGTCCCGCAGGATTCGCAATGGTCCGTCACCGCCGAGACCGACCTCGAACTCGCCGTCTGCCTGGCGCCGGGACTGGGCAAGGGCCTGCCGGCGCGGGTGATCGGCCCCGACGACGTCAAACAGGAAGTGCGCGGCAAGGGCACCAACACCCGCTACGTCACCAACATCCTGCCGGAGGGCGAGCCCGCCGATTCGCTGCTGGTGGTCGAGGTGATCACGCCGGGCGGCCATACGTCGAGCTATCCGCCGCATAAGCACGACCAGGACAATCTGCCGGCGGAATCCTATCTCGAAGAGACCTACTACCACCGCCTCAATCCGCCCCAGGGGTTCGGGTTCCAGCGCGTCTATACCGATGATCGCTCAGTCGACGAGACGATGGCGGTGGAGGACGGCGACATCGTCATGGTGCCCAGGGGTTATCACCCCTGTGCAGCCTGCCACGGCTACGACCTCTATTATCTCAACGTCATGGCCGGGCCGAAGCGGACGTGGAAATTCCACAACGCGCCCGAGCACGAATGGCTGATGAAGACATAGGCTCCCGTCGCTTTCCGGACGGGCGAGGGTGACGGGGCTTCATCGGCCGGCGGGCTGCGCGCCTGGTCGAAATCAAATGGATATGGACCGAAGTCCGAACTTGCTTTGCGGCCGGGTCCACCCTAAAGGGAGCCGACCGGAGTGTAGCGCAGCCTGGTAGCGCACCTGATTTGGGATCAGGGGGTCGCAGGTTCGAATCCTGCCACTCCGACCAAAAACCCAAGAAAATCAATTGGTTATGAATGGGTCGCAGACAGGGCGCGACCCTTCGAATTTCGTGTCCGTACGATGTCCGCCGGAAGGGCCGATTCGCGGAGAGGGATCGGGGCGGCATCCGTGCCGGTCTTAGCTGGTGCGCCCTTTTCGCGGTGGTGTCGATTTACGAATTTCCTCAGCGGCCCCGGAAAGCACGAATGCCCTGTGCAGGAAATTTTCAATAATATCTACGATCTGCCCAAGGCGTTCCGATGTAGGATTATAACCGCGATGAGCAGATGCGTTGCCAGCGTCAGCCATCGCGTCCAGGGTTTCCTTCTCCTGCGAAGTGATGAACCCCCCTGCCACCAGCCCAGCTAGTTTCGCCTCAAACCCGCCCTTGGGATCGTCCTGAAGCAGCAGATACCCGGCACGGTCGAGAAGCGTGCGGGCACCGATCGAAGCGAGCACCCTCGTGCCAAAATTGAGAGCGGCATAGAGTTCTTCCAAAACGTCCCTGAGAACATCATCTGCAATGCCGTCCGCCCATTTTGGCTTCGCCCGAACCGTCGGCGGCGGAAAAGATTTTTCCTGCACACCCGGCCGCATCACTTCTCTCCCGTACTCGTCACGATCGATGTAATCCCATTCGGAAAACCAGAATCGATGACGGAAGGATAGACCATCGCATCCGCAACATTGCAGGACTTCGCATGTGTCCCTCCAGGATGTTGCGCCATCGCTCCCGTCAACGACATATTCCGCGCGGACCCAAGAATTCTTAAGGCCATGACATTTGTTGCAGTGCGCCTTCTCAACTCGATCGACCTTCGGCGCGCTCTGAGTTGGTGCGTTTTCGTCAGCCGCTACTTCCTTCGGTGCGGGCATAAGTTTCGACCAACCCTTGGCAGTGATAGATAGGCAGTGGTCGGGAATGAAGGCAATTAGCCCATCACTCCCGGCGCGGGAGATCAGGTCATCAACGCGGCCACCATCGATGGTTCCTATTATTGCCGTTAAATCCTCTTCGTCTGGCAGCTCAACGACGCCAAGCTGGTCATCACCCAAATGCGCCGCAGCCCACGCCAAGAGATTCATCATCTGTCGCTCGATGGGTGGAAGTTGCTGCTTGACCATCTCATCGAGATTGACCGAGTTGATCTCCGCCCATTCCGCGTTGGTCCTCTCGGACATCAGCCTAGTGGCGTGACTTAGGCGAGCGACGGCCTTCTTATCCCCACTGGGAAGGCGAGACTCGAGCATGGCCAACGCCGAACCTGTGATCTGAAATTTACCACATTTTCGGCATTCGACCCTTCGATAGTCGCCACCGGATGGCTGCTCAAGATTTGCGGGGGTTTTGCAGATAGGACAGGACATTTGTTCCTCTGCTGGTGCATAAACGACGGCAGGGATTAACCAACCTCCTATCACTGTCAATGTGCTACGAGCGTAATGCCTACGCCGCATCTGAGCGGCAGGGACGCTCCGGAGAAGTTGCCTGTGAACAAGGCACCGCCCTAGTTAGTTGGCAGCGGCAAATTGTCGTATAGATGCCGCATGACCAGCAATCAGCCGTATATCCCCTTCTCACAGCGCACCGGCCTCGAGCCGATCCCTCCGCAGCTAAAGCTGCGCCAAGTCTCTGACGAGTTGCGCCGACTGTTAGACTACTACTTAGGCCTTGAAATCGACCGAGCGCCTCGCTCGGGAATGTACAGTCAAAATATCGGCGTCCCTTGGAGACGGGTCGCAATGGACTTTCACGTCGTTTTCCTCAACAAAGATGCTGCCACCTTCGAAGCGGAGACAGATAATTTCCGGCGCACGATAAGGGTCTTTATCCAGCAGGAAAAGATCGGAAAACTGTTTAATCTCGTAGAATTCTTCATCCGCCATCCATTTTCTAGTAGGGAATTGAAGACCGATCTCGCAGGTGCATTCGTCACTGCTCGCGCAGCTTACCGCATCATAGACGGACTTGTCGTCGCCATCGGAACAGACGAACAAGCGGTGGCGTTCGCCGGTGCAATTGCGGACACAGAGGCGAACAGCGCGGGTGCAGCGCGAGCGCATCTCGTTGCGGCAGGTTCAGCGCTACGCAATTCCGATTGGGCAGGATGTATCAGGGAGAGTATCCACGCGGTCGAAGCAACCGCACTTCGGCTTGCTCCCGGCACAGCCACACTAGGACCGGCACTCACAGCGCTCGAAAAGCAGGGGCACGTCCACGGTGGTTTGAAGGCCGCTTTCGGCGCGCTCTATGGATATTCGAGCGACGAGAAGGGTATCCGCCACTCTCTTGTGTTCAAGGACGAAGCACAGGTCGATGAGACGGACGCATTGTTCATGCTGGGGGCTTGCGCGTCTTTCGTCTCGTACCTGCTGGCGCGAACCAAGTGACGGTAATGGCGGGGTTCGCCCGCCGGGTACTCAATGCTTCGTCTCGTCGGCGTCGGTATCGACAATCTCACCAGCGGCGCGGGCGATGATCCCACTGATCGCGCTGGTGAACCGTTCCGCATCGCCGCTCGTGATCTCGTGCTGGATGGGACCGCCCTCTGCGCCGGTCAACGCGACGTTCTGAGCGGGCTTGCCGTAGGCGCGGTTCAAGATTTCGACGGCGGCGGCCAATTGGATGCTCTCGTTCTTGGAACGTGTCATCAAATGCACCAAGCGCTTCATCGCAGCGTCTGCGTGCTGTCGCGCCGCGACCCTACCGTCAATGCCGAGCGCATCGGTTGATCCAGCGGGTCTGCCCACAGGGCGTCCAGTCGGTTTCTTCGCCATAGTCAAAACTCCTTCGGTTGATGATTCTTGCTCTTCACGATGGCGATGTACCGGGCGCAGGCATCGACCTCGCCACGCAGAACGCCGTCAGCAATCGCGCATTGCGCCTTGTCCAGCATGTCGTCTTCGATGCTGGTGCGCAGCGCTTGCATCTCGGGATGCTTCTGCATGAAGGCGTGCAGCGTCGGTCTGCTGACCTTGAGCAGGACCGCGGCCTCGCTGAGGATCGCGCCGGACTTATGCAGCGCCTTGCTGACTCTCTGTGGTGATAGTTTCATGACGGGTTCCTTTCGGTAGCGGAAAAGAGCCGGGAGAGGCCGAGGAACAACCCCTCCCGGCAACACGCCGTCCCACAACAGGAGAGAAGAGGACGGCGGTAACGTACGTCTACGCGGCAGGCGGTTCGACGCCCAATTGCGTTGCCGCCCTGACCGCTTCGGCGTGACCGTCCTGAAGCATCCGGCGAAGCTCGAAAGCACGGAAGAACGCCTTCTCGTCTTCGATCCGCTGGAGGTGACGTGCTTCCGCCTCAGCCAGGCTCGCGAGTTCCGCCTTGCGGCCTTCGGCGTTGTCGGCGTGGAAATCGATCTTGCGCTGAAGATCGCGGCGCTTGCGGTCGGCTTCCGCCTGTGCTGCCGCCGCCTGCCGCGCATCGAGTTTGCGCAACCATCCGCGAATATGGGTCGCTTGCACGATCGCGTCCGCATCGTCGGACGTGACATTCGCGGGTTTCAGGTTGCCGAATCCAAGGACGCGCCAGCGTCCATCGGGAGGGTTGCCGGTTTGAAAGTAACGCTTTTGCGCGGCGAGTGCTTCCGCATTGGATGGTGCCCGCGCCGGTTTGTTGCGGCGTAAGGCAACGTCTATCGATGCCAGTCGCTTCTCGGCATGCTCCCGCCCTTGGCCACCGTTCATGGTGCGTGACCGCTCGTTCTCAAACAGCGGCCACTCCGGGCAGGCCTCCGGATCAGGCCAAAGGATGGCGGGGTCGAAGATAAGCGTGAGGTCGATCGTCTCGCGGGTGGCGGTCATCGTGTCCATTGATCAATCCTCCGCCTTCGGCAAGCGGTAACCGTGGCTCTGCGCCCGGTTCACCAGCTGCGCCCGGTCGTCACCAGCAGAAGGCAGCTTGTATGCGGCGAGACCCTTGGGAGGCGCTGCTGTGCTGACAGCGGCGTTGCCTCGTTGGGCAGGCGCGATGTTGGCGAAGAGAGGCGCAATGGCCTTCTTGATCTCGTTCTCGATGTTCGCCCGCAGACCGTCCAAAGACGGATCATCCGGAAGAACGCTTTCGATGACTCTGGACGTTTGGATTGGCAGTTTCATTGCATGCTCCATTGGCTAGGAATTAATTCCCCTGTGGTCGGCAGGGGCGTGGTCATGGGAGGGGCGCGGTGCCCGAGCGACAAGCGCGGTTGTCGGCGTGGCGGATCGGACAGGTGATGTTCCGGCAGGGGTTTCACATAGGCGCAGCGACCGTCGATCGAACCGTAAGAGACGACCTGTCCCCACCCGTCGAGTTCGATGAGCAGTTCGCCATCTCGGGAGATTAGCGCGGTGATCACCCTCGCTTTGCGGTTGCCAACGGCGACATCCCGCGCGCGCTTTGGGTCGGGGTGGGAGAGAATGAAGCTGTCTCGGATCGCGTGGTCGATGTATCCGTCCTTCTCGGTGCGATATTCGACATCGCAATAAACGGCGCCGTCATCGTACCCGGGCCACGTTTGACTATGTATTCGCCACTTTGCTAGTTTAACTATCATCATCCCAAGCATTGTCTTGCATCCTCTGCACCAATATTGCCCTTCTCCGAGGTTCCGACAATTTCGTCCCACAGGTGCCGAAAGATATACAAGCGAAATTTTCGACGTTGTTTAAGGGACGGAAAGTATTGAAGGTCGGCGTCGAAAGTCGCCCAAAATTAGAGAATCAAGAGCAATGGGATGCGCAATAAAAATCGAGTGCATGCAATGCGGACGATGACGGGACGTAAACTGCGGCGCACGCCCGTTTATCTTCGTCCGTGAGCGTGCTCGGCGCATTCGACGTGCCCGAGGGCGGGCGACGCGGAAAACGCGCTGTACGGCAAAGAAAAACCCCGGCACGATGGCCGGGGTCAGATACGCTGTTGCGGATCGATCAGACCCCGCGCAAGGACTCGTTGGCGCAGGAGGCGTCCCGATCGGTGGTGAGGCAATAGAAGCGCGTCTTCGCTGTCGCCGGGTTCATCCCAACCGCAGCGCAGGCGGCGAGGAAGGTGGCGCGATCTTGCTTCGGATCGGCCCAGAAGATTTTGCGGGCCTGAGCGAAAGCGCCGTCTTGCACGCTCGCCACAGGAACGGGTTTCGTTGCCTTCGCCTTGCGCTTCGTCTCGGTGGCGGGCTTCGTCTCGGTGGCGGGCGTCATTGTGCGACACCCCGTCCGATGGCAGGCACGTCGGTCATCGTGGCGACGATCTCGCTGGGCAGGATGACGCTCACGTTGAAGATGTTGGCATCGTCGGGCGTTTCGAAGATAAGCGTCTTCGTGCCGTCGCCGTCCGCGATCTCGATCAGTTCAAGGCGCTGGTTGCGCAGGCGGGCGAGCAGTTCGTCGTATGTCATGATTTCATCTCCGTGCAGCGGCATCATCGCCGCCCGAAGACGTTCTCGACTTTGGTTCGCGCTGGCACCGTGCATTCTCGTCTAAGTTATCGGACATCGTGCGGACACAACTATCGATAGCGGCGGCGTCAGTTCGAAAATCCAACGTGGTAGGGGCGCAGGTCGTCTGTCTTGCAATCAGATATAGGCGCGGCGGGCTGGGATTCGATGCTGACCACAAGGGTGCCGCCTGCTGATGCGATCTTCGAAACGAACCTGCTAAAATGATGCGAAACCCCCTAAAAAACCCCCTTATTCTCGTCAAAAAACTCAACGACATCAATCAATTAACGAATTGGGGATTTTAACATTTAGGGATGATAATATTCGTTCTTTTCAACACAAGATAGAGGACGGCAGATGGGCGGCGTTGCTTTCGCCTCCACTGTGGTCATCTTGGCCTTGCTTATTTGTTCGTTCGCTCGAACTCCCTAAACTGAAATCCTTAAATACCTAAGCGATTGAAAATATTGCACAAAATCGCCAAATTACGAGGTTCTCGCGTCTATTTATGGGGTTTTTCCGAACCCCATAAAGGGCGAACTTCAATCGGTATCGGCAAGATTGATGTAAGTTGTTGGACGACCGCGTTTCAGTGACGGAACTTTATTCTCAATCAGATAGCCGTCTTCTTCTAAAAAGCGTCTCAGCGCTTTTGAAACTCGCTCATCAGATTTTTGGGTTGGATGATTCTTGAAGGTTTTCTGATTCTTCATCTTGTCGCGTAATTTGTTAAGCGGCACGCCTCCGTTCTTGCGCCAATCCTTGTCCGCTTTGAGCAAGTCGATCAGTGCCGCCCTTGTGCACAGCCATTCGTCATCTACCTTGTCGCCTATCTCACCGGTGTCGAAGTCGGACAGGATATGCGCGAAACATTGCAGCACATAACCGAATGACCATTGATACTGCTCGACCGTTATTTCTGGTATAAAGGGATTCTCGAGAACGGCGAGCGTGCCGGCAATTCGTTTTGCTATGACTGCCACGCGATTGAGCGAGACATAAGGTTTCGGAGTATGACCGTTCTGCGCGCTTTTGACGATGATCTCGGCCTGCTGTTCAAGCGCCCATACAAGATCTTCCACTCCATGGGCGAACCCAATTTCGGTCAACAGCGGGAGGGCGGCATTGGGATCGTATTCGTAGGCAGCGTCTAGATTGTCTGCATCCAGCAGCAAATTCTTCAAGCGATCCCGAAGCCAGTCAGGCAAGTCCCGCACGATCTCTCGATCCGGGACCATACTGCCAGCGGCTCCGTTGTGTCGAATGACCAGCGTGCGAGCCAGGAAACCGTCCAGTGCATCGCCGTCACGCAATTGGAACTTGTCAACAGGCAACGTCCAAAAGGTACTCTGACTGATGTTGTTGACCGGCGTTTCGCCAGATTTGTTTGCCTCTCTGGAATGCGGTGCCGAGAAAAATGCATCGTGCCGGTTGAAGTCGTGTAGATTGTTGTAGCTGTCGCGCAATCCGTAGTCTGTATTGCTGCGGGGATTTGCCATCGAATTGAGCATCTGACCGCATTCATCCACGATCCAGACACCAGCGGGACAGGCTATAAACTTATTCATCACCCCTTGAATGGATGACGCTCCGTTGCCGTCACTCATCCGCTTAGGAACCTCCTTCGTCGGGGTGTTCTGATAGGCAGCGTCATATGCTGCTCGGACAAAACCCCGCCACGGAGTGATCGACTGCCCCTTGCCGGCACCGGATGGGGCCGCGAGAATGATGTTTAGTGCTGTTCCAGTCCTCAGTTTACCGCCGAGTTTGTACCGACGACCGATGATGCCGGACAACGTCGCCAGCGTTGCAGGGATCGCGAATCTAAGAAACGGCACCTTGCTTGCGCGCATAGCCGCCTCAACGTAGTGGCCGACCATGCCGGGAGGCGCAGTCAACGCCCTCTTGTAGTGATCTGGAATCTGCCAAAAGTGATCCAGCATGAATGCGCTGGTGATCGAGCGACCGCCAAGCTGAGTGTGCTGATCCAGAAGCCTGTCCAAATCTTCCGCTGATACCTGCATCCGCTCTTCCTCTGTTTTCTCGAATGCCTCCCGCAGTTGCCGACCGTGTTCGAGGAGGGGTTGTCTATCGCGAAGCTTAGGGGTGTTTTTTGGCCGGACACGCGCCAGCACAGTACCGAAGTTGCGAGCTGCCTTGTGCGCCCGCGTCTCGCCATTCGTCGTCGGCGGCGCGTTCAGCACCAATGGCGATCCCATGATGATGCGCCGGACCTGCTCAACGCTGCCGCTGACCTCGTCCAGGGTGCCGACGACCGCAATGAACGTGTCCGACCACTCGCCGGGGAGGTGTCCTTGCTGAGCGTCAAACCGCGGGGAGAAGCTGTTCTGCTTCTGCCTCGCCCTATACAGCACCTCTTCGTCCCTCAGATCGAGGCGCCTCCCGCCATCCGTCGTATCGGTCAGCGCGCCCCCGGAAGCGGCCTCTCTTTGTGGCATGCTAGCGGCGATTTCGTCCGCCAAGTCTTGCTGATCCGTGATCGTGTCGCGTCTAAAGACCTCGCCGGTCATCGGATCGTGATACTCGACGACATCGCCGGTCATCGTGAAGAAGCGCTTGTTGTGATATACTTCTAACTGCAAGGGAGTCGATTTTTTGCCATCGAATGGCAGTTTCCCCTTGGCTATGATGTGGATGCCTTTGCCGGACGGCGACCGCTCGACATAGGAGGTCGTGTTCTTGTGAATCTGCCGTTCAAGTGCCTGCCGGCGTTCGCGGAACTGCGGCGGCACCTTTTCAATGTCATCGATGTCGATACCGAAGTACGGGTCATCCGCGGTGAAGACAAACCCAATACCAGCGATGCCCTTCACTGTGGCGGCAACGTGCACCGCTTCATCGAACGTCCCCCACGTCGCCGGATCATTAACCTCGGCATTCTCATATGGCCGGTTCGGATTGAACGGCGGCTTGGTGATCTTGCCTTCACGCTCAACGGCACGCCAAACCACCCATTGGTCGCGCCGCCGCAGTTCGATTGGGATGCTATCGAAGCGCGACGGCACCCCTCGGGGCGGAGTGACGGTCAGGTCGCTGGGATTTAGGGTGTCCATGTGTTTACGTCTTTCGTTGTTGGGGACGTAGATTTCATTTTCCTGCATCCTTCCTGACCCTCGCGAAGCCGCCGCCTCGCGAGGGTTCTTTTTTCACTTTGCCATCTCGACCAGTTCAATACGGCGACTGCATCCACATGACTTGGTGTTGCCGTTTCGAAGTACGTACCCGACAGCCACAGTGCTGTTTCCGCAGTCGCATCGGCAGCGCCAATAGATTTCGCCGCGGTTCAGGCTTCGACGCCCTGAATCTTCAACAACGGTCAGTCGCCCAAACTTCAGACCGATCATTTCAACTTTCTTTGGCATCTGCATATCCTCGTCCGCGTCTCGATACTGTTCTCGAACATGCATGTCGCTAAGCGCGTAGAGATGCCAAGCGCGAAAAGGGGTGCCGATCACTTCATTGGGTGAACAGCACCCGCGCAATCGGCTCCATGCGGTGAACGATCGTTTTTGCGCTCGGGCCTGGGCCCTCGCACCGGCTCGAAACGCCCAATATTTCCGGGCAAAACTCGCCGCACAGCGACGTTGCGCCCCTGCGATGTAGGCGAGGGCGTCGCGGCGGAAACGCCTTTCACGCGCCCGTAAATCACGCCCTCTGATGTCCCATCATTGGGTCGCCGTCGCTATCCGTTTGAATTGATTGGATGGTCCGCGACTAGCGGGCAGTCATGTCCGCGTTACGTCCGCGAAAGGGCAGGGGACTACGGTCAGCGGCCCCGTCTTGTCGGGTTCGGATGCCGCTCGTGCTTTTCGATCCAGCGGGCGACGGATTCGCGTTTAAAGAAAACGCGCTTGCCGAACTTCGTGCTCGGCAGCCCGTCCGGCTGGTTTTGATAGCGGATGATGGTGCGGGGGTTCAGCCCCATTTCCCGGGCAAGTTCATCCCGGGTCAGATATCCATCGAGAAGGGCGGTCATGGCGGCGTTCCGTGCGCGTTGCTTGATGCACCGAACGTAATTCGCGACAGTTGGTGGCGCGTGGGGCAAAGGGGGGTAATAGGGGGAAATTCAATTACCCGTTCTCATCGCCTCGAACTCTTTGGTCCACTTCTCGATCCAATAGCGGAGATAGTCGTTGGTGGGTGTGTACCCGATCGCCGTGTCTCTCGCCATTTCCTCTGCGAGCCAAGTTTCCGCTTTGCTAGGATACCATTTGACATCCGTAGGGTCTGGCGAACCCTCATGTTCGCATTTCGCGAAGAATCTCTTTTTGATCCTGTCGAGCTGAGCCTTGGGTTTCCGCCCCCTGTTCGCCCTCGCCTTCGGCACCCCTGTGGTCGGTTCCGCGCTTTCAGGTATCTGGTGGTTCAGCCACCAGAGGTTCGGCTCCTGCGGAAGGTCGACAAGCAGCGCGGCGCGCAACTTCTCGCCCATCCCCAGCGGCACATAGACCTGTGCCTCGTGCCATTCCCCAAGGTGTTGCGACCAACTCGTCCGCCGCAGCGTTCCCGTTAGCAGGGCGCGGATATCGACGCTGCTCTCAAGATTGAACAACGCCAGCCATTCGTCCGATTCCGCTCGCCGTACCTCGATCGCGAGAAGATTCTCGCGCATAAATCTGTCAAGTCGACGCCGCAACGTCGCATCGTCAATTTCTGCCGCCACCGGGCCGAGTTCGTCGGCGATCGGGACGAGCAGGTTTTCAGGGGTAGGGCCGTGCGAAAACGAGAACATCACGCGCTACCCGTTGTCGGATCAGCAGAAGGTTTGCCGCTGAGAATCGCGCCTGCGGATTCGCCCGCCTTCCGCAGCGACTTTGTGTTGATATGCGCATACCGCTCGGTCGTGGCGGAATTGGCGTGACCGAGCAGTTTCCCGATGATCGGCAGGGAATGACCCTCTGACACCAGCACCGACGCATAGGTGTGCCGCAGATCGTGGATGCGGAAGTTGGTGATCTCCGCCGCCTTCAAAATCTCGGCCCATGCCTTCTTGATCTCGGTCAGGTATGCGCTGCCCGCCTGACCGGGGAACACATAGTCGCCAGCGCCGCTTTCCCGATTCTCGGCATCAGCGCGGATCGAGGTGAGCAACTCAATGGCGTGACTGCTGAGGTTGACCACATGCTTTTTGTTCTGCTTGGTCGTGCTCGCGGGTTTCGTCCAGACGCCTTTTTTCAGGTCGAACTGCTCCCACCGTACGCCCTCCTTGTCGTAGCGCTTGCCGTTCGCAATTAGACTGGTGCCAAGCAGTTCACCGGATCGCGCGCCCGTCAGCATCAGCAGTCGGATGACGTTCGCCGATTGAAGCGCCCGAGCGTCAACATAGGTGCCGCCGTCCTTGCGGGTGCGGATCGGGTAGGCGTCGAGCGCGGACCACAGGCGAGCAAGTTCGTCATCGTCCAGGTATCGCTCGACGTTCGTTTCGCTGTTCTTCTGGATGTGCTTCGTGGGGTCGTGCTGCACCCAAATGCCGTTGACCTCCTGTCGGGGGAAGGGCCATTCCCATTGGTGAACGGCCTCGCTCAGCATCTTGGACAGTACGGCGACAACGCGGTTCGCCTTGACCTTCTTGCCGGTCTTGGTGATCTTTTCGTGCAGTTTTTTGACCTGCTTCCGTTCCAACGCAACGATCATCGTGCTGCCAAGTTCGGGGCGAATCTCGTTGTTGATCATCGCTGTGTAGTCGCGGATCGTCGGCGGGCGCTTGCTCGGCAGGTAGTCGGTGAGGAAGCGGTCGCACATGTCGGCGACGGTCTTGGCATTGAGTTTGGCGGCGGCCTCGGCCTTGCGTTCTTCCTCCCGCTCGCCCAAAGGATCGCCGCCAACGTCGATCTCGCGCTTGAGTTTCTTCGCCTGTTCCCGGGCGACGGTCGTTTTCCACTCAGCGACCGACCCGATGGTGATCCGCCGTTCTGCGCCTATCTTGGTGCGATAGTTGAGGATGAACGACTTCGCGCCCTTGGCCGTCACCCGAATCCCAAACCCCTTGACCTCGGCATCGTATGTGATCGCCATGCCTTTCGAGGGGAGGGGCAACTGCTTGATAAGCGCGTCCGTAAGTTCAATCGCCATGGTCGTGTCCGCCCTGTGTCCGTAAAAATAACGATCACATACGTCCACGCAATGTCAACGTCTGTCACTGATCTTGGATGGATTGTCGCAATGAAATCAAGAAGATGCTGATGAAATTTGCGTATTCCAGAGGGATTTCAAGGCGTTGCGAAGAGGCGCAAAAACTATTTTGGGATCAGGGGGTCGCAGGTTCGAATCCTGCCACTCCGACCATTTTAATCTCTTGAAGCAGCGCCACTTGGCAACCGGCACGCTTGCGCGGTCGGCGTTCCCCGATCTTGGCGCTCAATGGGCTTTTTGCGCGCGTCGTGCGCGATTCGCGGCAAGCTATTGCGCAAAAAACAGCCGTGCGCCGGGCAAGTATCGCATCCGTCCCAAGGGTCGGGAGAGGGTCCGCTTCAGGCCTTCTCGTACAAAGTCACGATCCGGCGCTGTTGGGGAGACAGCTTGTCGATGTCGCCTGGCCGGCGCTTTGCCAGGCGCTGCGCGGCACGCGCGGCCTGTTTTGCATATCCGGCATTCTTCGGCTCGATGAGGCATGCACGGCGCGCATGGCGATCGGCCAGCGTCAGCGCTCCGTTGGCCATGAAGATCATGCTCAAGGCATAATGCGACTTCGCGAAATCCGGATGGGCGCGGATCAGCTGCCGATGCAGGTCGATCGCCAGATCAATGCGGCCGAGTTCCCGCAGGCAAAGTGCCAGCGTCCACCGATATTCGGTGTGGTCGGCATAGAGGCTGCAAGCGGTGGAAAGGTGTCCGACTGCCGATTCGGCGTATCCCAGCTGAAGATAAGCGTTTCCGGTCATGTACTGCGCGAAATCGGAAGCGGGATTGAGCGCCGTCGCCCTGGCGCCCGCCTCGGCGGCTTTTGCCCAGTCCCGTCCGGAATGAGCCACGAAGAGCTCGTAATAGGCCTGCGCAAATCCTTCGATCTCGCAGCCGAATCCGTCCTCGATCATCGGCGGCGGCGGCTGGTTGTCGAGGAAGGCCCGCAGCAGCGGCTTCAATCGGTTGCGGTCGCCGAGATGGCTGCCGGGGCTGCCGCCGACGAAATTCAGCGACCGGCGGAAGTAATTGGGAAGGCCGTTCGCAAGGGCCAGGCAGTACATGTCGAGCGGATCGTTTTCGCCCGCGAAAGCATAGATGGGCTCGGACGCCTGCGCGATGAACCGGTGGATGGTGCGGAACGGCGTTTTTGCATCCGGCCCGAGAAGCCTTTCGCTGCGGCTGGCCGGCAGGCGGATCGTCGTTTCGGCGCCGAAGGCGAGCACGCGGGCGCCGAGCAGGCTGCCATACAGCACCGCCCCGTGGCCGCCCATGCCCTGGCCGACGGCATAGATCTCCGTGGCGCCGAGCCGGCGGGCCCACAGTTTCATGTTCATGATGGTCGTGGGCAGGTCGGACCCCAGGCCGGGAATGCCGTTCTGATACCACTCGTTGACGCCATTGTTGACGAAAAGGCGATTCGCCCTGGCTTCGAGACCAGGCCGCCAGAAGTGAAAGGATCGCTGCGGCGCGTTCGCATCGCTGAAGAAGATGACGAGCTTTGTCGATCCGGCAAGCGGAACGAAGCGGAAATGCAGCCCCTGGTCCTCGGTCGGCGGAGATTGCGTGGCGCGCTGGTTGTGGCTGGAATCCATTCGGTCGGTCTGTTCAGGCCATGATGCGGTGACGATAGGCCCGCTCGAGCAGCAGGCCGGTGACGAGGAAGAGCGATCCGACGACGAAGATGTACGATTTGTCCAGCATCGGATCGTAGGTCAGGTACACCGCAGTGCGCACCCACTCCACGCAATGCAGGACCGGATTCCACTTGATCACCTCCCGCATGGCGGCTGGCATCAGGTTCGGCACGTAGAACACGCCGGACAGCAGCAGCAGCGGAAACCGGAAAATGCCCCACAGACGCTCGTAGGTCGCAAATAGCGATGCCGCCACGGCGTTGAAGGTCGCCACCCCGAAACTCAGGAAGCAGAGCGCGCCGACGGCTTCCGCGAACCTCGGGTAATTTATGATGATCTTGTCTTCGCTGACGATCGCGAGGAGGCTGTAGAAGATCGTCCAGACGATGAACATGACGATCGTCTCGAGCACGGTTCGCGCGACGATGACATCCACCGGCTTCACGGGCGGATAGGCCAGCAACGCCTTGTTGCCGGATATCGCGCCCAATCCGCGGGAGGCTATCGCCGAGAACATCCGAAACGTCAGAATTCCCGAGAGGATGAACAGCAGCAGATTCTGGCCGAACGGTATCCGGTGCTCGATGAACGACCGGACCGATATCACGAAGACGACATAAGCCATCGGCTCGATGAAGATCCAGATGAAGCCGAACCTGTTGCGGCCGAAACGGGTCCTCGTCTCGCGAATGATCATCGCGACGACCACCCTGGCGGCGATGCCGAGCTGGCTTGCGAAGCTTGGTCTACGAACGTCACTGGCCATCGCTGTTTCCGCAGTCACATTGCCGACGGCGCTTAGACCACATCGTGGTGCATCGCGCCAGCCGCCTCTAAAGCAGCAACCGGCGTCGAAAATGCGGCCATCCGGGTCCCGGTTCGAAGCGGGAGACCGGCGGGCGCCTCCGGCGGCGGCACGAAGTGCGCAAAAAGCCGCTCAAAAGCCAGATGCCGCAGTCACACATCTTTACTGCTTTGCAGGATATGAGCTACGGCAATCCGGATGGAACTTTGAGGAAGCCCTATGTCAGCGCGCATCTACAGCCCCGCCAAGACGGCGATGCAGTCCGGCAAGGCCAAGACGGGATACTGGGTCCTCGATTTCGACCCGGAGAAGCCGCGCAAGATCGACCCGCTGATGGGCTACACCACATCTTCCGACATGAGGAGCCAGGTGCGGCTCACCTTCGAAACGAAGGAAGAGGCGATCGCCTACGCCGAGAAGCACGGCATAGCGTTTCGCGTGCAGGAACCGAAAGAGGCCAAGCGCCGGCAGATTTCCTATGCGGAGAATTTCCGCTATGACCGCAAGACGCCCTGGACGCATTGACCGCGCGGATCGTCTCCGGACGGCCCAAATGCGACAGGCGGCCTGAGAGTCGTCTCTTTGGTCCCGTAGCTCAGCTGGATAGAGCACCGGCCTTCTAAGCCGATGGTCGCAGGTTCGAATCCTGCCGGGATCGCCACTAACTACCTGAATCAAATGGTTATTTTCCGTCCGCTCAATTCGCGGGGGGCGGTTCTGCGGCGTGTCAAAATTCAGGCTCAGCAGATGCTCGCTTCTCTCTGTCCCTCCGGGGAAGCGCGACAGCCGCAGGATCTCAGCAGGAGCTTCACTCAATCAAGATGTCTGCCTCTTTCGCGGCCTCGGCGAAGGCCTGAAATGCCGCCCTGCCAGCTAGAAAACCGGTGCCGCTGGCCCTAGGCTGCCATGATGGATACTGCGAAGGTACTGCTGATCGTCATTGTGCCACTGCTGATCGCGATAGCTGTGCTCTACAGCCTGTCGCTGTGGTTCTAGAGGTCCTGTGCCCGAAGGAAATTTTCGGCGCGCTCGTGCGTGGCTGAGTAGGGGTGCGGCTGCATGCCGAACACGGCATCGCCCTGCGCATTGGGCACCACATAGCCGGGACCGTAGTAGCCGCGATCACCGGATTCCAGGACGAGCCCCTTCGCTGCCAATCCGCGGCGGGCGGACTCTACCCACGTCTCGACAGGTTTGGTCTTAGCCATGCCGATCCCCTCGGCACGTGCGAAGGTTCCGTCGTTTGCGCGGTTGCCGGTGCGTTGGCAAGGGCACAAACAACAAGCCCGGCCACGTCTCCGCACCCAGGCTAAACCGTGTGAACAGTGGGCTACTTCTGACGAACCAACAGCCCGCAGGCAGCGGCTCGGCTCGTCGGCGTCACATGTGCGTAGCAAAAGTCCAGAGTGTTGGAGTCTACCACGATACCGTTAAACGTCCCGTCCTCGTCCGCGATAACGAAGCGCTTGCCATCGCCCGATATCGCCCCGACCATTTTTTCCACCACCTTGCCTGCCGTGTGGGTGCCCCAGAAAGTCTTTCCATCCTGCCCGTCAAACTGGAAGACGAACTGCGTCGTGTCTTTGTGAAGCGCACCGTCGCCGCCCTCGATTGGCTTGGTGCCGTCCGGAGTGTACTTGCTGTCCCCATCGATCAGATCATCGCCCGTCGACGGCAACCATGTGCCTTTCATATCAATGGTTTCCTGCGCACTGGCAGTTCCGCTGACAGCCAACAGCATTAGAAGCCCACCAATTTTACAAAGATGTCTCATTCTCAGATACTCCTGCTGTGCAGTCTCGACTACCAATGGCTTTGCCCGGTTCGACGGTCGCGCACGGAAAGTCTGCGGAATTGTTCCGCGTTCAATACGGACTGAGAATCATCAAGCCGCACAACTGGTACCATCTTTCGGGGTCACGATGGCGTTCGCGCACTTGGATCGCTGCCCGGCCACCGAAGCAGCCGGGCAGCGCAAGCGACAACTTGGCGGTTGCGTCAGTGCAGCACCGGCCTCCGCTCCTCCTCGCCCTCGACAGGCGTCCTCGCGCTGTCGCCGATCGCTTGGAAGAGCACGCGGTTGTCTCGTCCAGGATGACGTTCGCCTGATTCACGCCGCGCCTGTCGCCGAGCAGGAAGCCGAACGAGAAGGCCAGGGCGAGGCCGACGGCGAACACGAGGTAGGTCATGACGCTGCCGACCCATCAGTCGGGACATTCCGAACCGGATGGCAATGCCGAGCGAGACAAGGCCCGGATTGCGAAGCCGTTCCAGCGTTGGCAAGTGTTTCCAACATGTTTGAGGGAAGGGGCTCGACCCGATCCGGTTCGGCCCATGGACGGTCTGGTTGTCCAGCTTCCGTAGCTGCGACAGATTCCGTCGCAGCCAGCAGCGATTTTATCGCGGCGACGGCGGCCGCCGGTGGGAGGCGGCCGAGTGGCTCGACGTATCGATGGTGTTTGCCATCTTGATCGAGATCGCCGCCGGCCGTCGGTTCAATGGCGCGGGAGCGCTGCGCGTCGGCCCCGCCTGCCGCCCGTCATTCGGCAGTCGATATCACGCTCGCCACGATCCCGCTGTTCGACGTCATGCACAGCCACGGGGCCCTGTCCGGGCCGACGCCGACCTTCACCTGTGAATTCTGTTCGGAATAGATCTTTTCAAGCACCGCGAGCTGAGTGCTCTTGGTCGTGCGGCCGACTTCCTTGACGCAAGCATCCTCCGCGACTTTCGGCACGGCGGCGTCCATCCGGTTGTCGGCCGAACTGGAGGCCATGCTTACGCCCGTGTCCTCATTGGACTGGCAGCCGGCGAGCGCCAGCAGGAGAAGGCCGACCGCAAGCCGGTGAATGTTGATCATTTGTTGTTCTCTTCCCCCGCCACTCTGAATCGGGGCGACAATAAGGCAGGCGATGGAGGCCGTCGAGGGAGTGCGCGGTATAGAAACGGGGAAACTGCTCCGGCAAGCGTGTCAGCCCGTCCATGGTTCCGCGCGCCTTCGCTGTTTTGCATACCGGGCGAGCGGCAACCGCCTTCAGCGCCGGAACTGGCCCGTCTTGTTCATACGTTGCGTTGTGCGGTGCCGGCAAATGTTGCGGAAGCGCCCGGTTTCTGACAGGTTCGAGTCGGATGTGTCGGTACCGCCGGGGATGTGCATGGAACAGTCGTTGATGGTGTCGCCCGCGCAGCGCAAGCGGGACGTTGAGAGCATTTCCAGCTTCGTGGCGCAGTCAATCGACGATGCGCACCTTGTCGAAGGGCCGTTCCTGCATCTCGAGTTCGACAGGGTCTTTCCGGACGACGTCTACGCTCAGATGCTGGCGCTGATGCCGCAGGCGTCGGACTATCGGCCGATGCACGGCCGCAGCAAGAGACGCAACCAGGACGGCCTTCCCACGCGCGTCAAGATCGACCTGTTCCCGGAATACATCCGCCATCTACCGCCGGAAAAGCGCGCCATCTGGAACGCCGTCGGTCAGGCGCTGCGGTCCGACAAGGTTTTGGAGGCGCTGAAGCGACGCATGGCTCCGGCCCTGGAGAAGCGCCATGGCGCCGGATTCGATCGGGTCGGCATGTTTCCCATCCCGGTGCTGACGCGGGATATCCCGGGCTACTCCATCCCGCCACATACCGACACACACTGGAAGGGCATCACGGTTCAGTTCTATTTGCCCAGCGACGACAGCCACACCAATATCGGGACCGTGTTCCACAGCGTTCTGCCGGACGGCAAGCGTGAGCGAAGCACGCAGATGCGCTTTGCCCGAAACTGCGGCTACGCCTTCGCCGTCGACACGGATACCTGGCATTCGGCCGACAAGGTTCCCCCGGACGTCAAGACGCGCGATTCGATCCTGCTCACTTATTTTGTCGACCACGGTCCGCTGCGCATCCTGCGCAATCGCGGCAAGCGCCTTGGCAACTTCGTGCTCAACGAGTTGCGTCAGTACGTGTAGTACTGGAGAAAAGGTTGCCGGCGGCGCGTCGAGGCCGCAGTTCCCGCGCCGCCGCCACAATCATCGCAAGGTGACGCCGCCTAGCGTTCCGGGCCGACCATCTTCGGCTGGCGTCCGTCGATCAGCGGTCCTCGACGTCGGGAGCGTGACGGACGCCAGCGGCCTTGCGTGCCTGCCTCGCCTTCGCGGCCGGCGGCCGGATAATATGGAATACCGGTAGCATAGGGTTAGCCAGCATCGGCCTCATCATGCGCTGATGCAGGCCAACAAACTCACGCCGCGACAGGCCGTTGCCCGGCGGGAATGCCTCTGCCGGGCCGCGCGCGTCAAGCCGCCGCCGCTGCAAGGCCCCGCTCGAGATCCGCCTTCAGGTCGGCGACATCCTCGAGGCCGACCTGCAAGCGCAGCAGCGCTCCTTCGTAGGCGCTCCTGGCGATGACGCGGTCGCCGATGAGGGGAGCCACGGCGAGGCTTTCGAAGCCGCCCCAGGAGTAGCCGAGCCCGAATATCCGCAAGGCGTCGAGGAAGGCATATCCGCGCGCCGCTCCGCCGCCGTCGAGCACGATCGAAAAAATGCCGCTGGCGCCGGAAAAATCGCGCTTCCAGATTGCGTGGCCGGGATTGCTCTCCAGCCCGGGATGCAGCACCCGCGCCACGCCGGGCTGGTTTTCGAGCCAGCGCGCCAGTTCCAGGGCGCTCTGCTGATGCCGCTCCAGCCGCACACCCATGGTGCGCAGGCCGCGCAACACCTGATAGACGTCGTCGGGACCGCAACAGCAGCCGAGCGTGAAGAACGTCTCCTGAAGCTTGCTCCAGCAGGCTTCGTTGGCCGACACGGTGCCTGCAAGCACGTCGGAGTGGCCGGCCGGATATTTGGTGGCGGCGTGGATCGAGATGTCCACGCCATGGTCGAGCGGCCGGAAAAACAGCGGCGTCGCCCAGGTGTTGTCCATCATCACGATGGCGCCGCGCGCCTTCGCCACGCGTGCGATCGCCGGGATGTCCTGAATCTCGAAGGTGTTGGAAGCCGGCGATTCGGTGAACACGACCCTGGTGTTCGGCTTCATCGCGGTATCGATCCCGGCGCCGATGAGGGGATCGTAATAGTCCACCTCGACACCAAGGCGCCGCAGCATCGTGTCGGCGAAATGCCGGGTCGGATGGTAGACCGAATCGGTGATCAGGATGTGGTCGCCGCTGGACAGGAAGGCGAGCAGCGGCACGGTGACCGCCGCCAGTCCCGACGGGACGACGATGGTTCCGGCCGACCCTTCCAGCGCATCCACGGCGGCCGCGAGGGCGTCCGTGGTCGGCGTGCCGCGTGTGCCGTACGTGTATTTCTGGGCGCGCGCGACCATCGTCGCCGTATCGGGGTAGAGCACGGTCGAGGCATGCACCACCGGCGGATTGACGAAGCCGAAGAAATCGCGCGGGTCGTTTCCGGCGTGTGCCAGGCGCGTGTTGGCGCCCATCTGGCTATAGTCTCGGCTGGCCATTTCGTCTCCGCTCTCGTCTGTGCGAAGAGCCTTAGAGTGCGCCGCGTTATGCTGCAACAAGCCGGCTTTGTCAGGGGGCGGAAGAGATTGCGCCAGAGGCGGCCGGCCGCCGCATGCGCGGATAATGTATTGCCGGTCGACCGCCATTCCCGGCAAAGCCGTCTCGTCCAGCCGCCTGCGGCAACATCCTGATTCCAAACTTATGTACTCGCGGTCATTCCGCTTGACCTCGCGGGAATAATCGCCTTCGATACAGGTCTTAATGGGGAATACGGCGCGCGTATCATCAACGATACCGCGTTTCGGGAAATGGGCCCGAACGGGAAACGCCGCCTCATAGGGGAAATTCGGGAAGCGATCCCGTTAAAACAGAAAGGGCTTTTGTCGATGAAAAATACATTGAAAGTCATTCTCGGCGCGGCTGCGCTTGGAATGGCGGTTTCTGCCGCGTCCGCCGGTACGTTGGAGGATGTCAAGGCCAAGGGCTTCGTGCAGTGCGGCGTCAACACCGGCCTCGCGGGCTTCTCGGCGCCGAACGACAAGGGCGAGTGGACCGGCCTCGACGTCGATTTCTGCCGCGCCGTCGCCGCTGCCGTCTTCGGCGATGGCACGAAGATCAAGTTCACCGGCCTTTCCGCCAAGGACCGCTTCACCGCGCTGCAGTCGGGCGAGATCGACATCCTGTCGCGCAACACGACCTGGACGATCAACCGCGACACCGCGCTCGGCCTGAACTTCGGCGGCGTCACCTATTACGACGGCCAGGGTTTCATGATCAACGCCAAGAAGCTTCCGGGCGTCAACTCGGCGCTGCAGCTTTCCGGCGCGTCGGTCTGCGTGCAGTCCGGCACCACGACCGAACTCAACCTCGCCGACTACTTCAAGGCGAACAACCTCGAATACAATCCGGTGGTCTTCGAGAAATTCGAGGAAGCCAATGCGGCTTATGACGCGGGCCGCTGCGACGCCTACACCACCGACCAGTCCGGCCTCTATGCGGTGCGTCTGCAGATGTCGGCTCCCGACGACCACGTCGTGCTGCCTGAGATCATCTCCAAGGAGCCGCTCGGACCGGCCGTCCGACAGGGCGACGACAAGTGGTTCGACATCGTCAAGTGGACCTATTACGCGCTGCTGAATGCCGAGGAAGCCGGCATCACCCAGGCCAATGTCGAGGAGATGAAGAACTCGACGAACCCGGACATCCGCCGCCTGCTCGGCGTCGAAGCCGAGACCAAGATCGGCACCGATCTTGGTCTGGACAATGCCTGGGTGGCCAACATCATCAAGGCCACCGGCAATTATGGCGAGATCTTCGAGCGCAATGTCGGCGCCGGCAGCCCGCTGAAGATCGCGCGCGGCGTCAACGCGTTGTGGACCAAGGGCGGCCTGCAATACGGCATGCCGATCCGCTGATCGACCCGACGGGGCCGGAGGATCAACCTCCGGCCCTTTTCGGTCCGAGACCGAATCCGGTCCGGGCCTGACAGCCGTAGGAAGGGGAACCCTGTGGCGACACACGCTATCGTCAGCGGGGGGCAGCCCGCCAAGGCTTCGCCCCTCTACGATCCGAAAGTCAGAAGCTTCGTCTTCCAGGTCGTGCTGGTGCTGCTTCTGGTGGCCGGCATCTGGTGGATCGTCGACAACACGATCGAGAACATCCGGCGTTCAAACATATCGACGGGTTTCGCCTTTCTGCGCGGCCGCGCCGGTTTCGACATTTCCGACCGTCTGATCGAATATACGTCCGACTCGACCTTCTTCAGGGCTCTGGTCGTCGGCATCCTGAATACACTCAAAGTCGCGGCTGCCGGCATTGTCTTCGCAACGATTGTCGGCTTCTTGGTCGGTATCGGCCGGCTGTCGAACAACTGGCTGATCCGTAAGGTCTGTACGGTTTATGTCGAGATCTTCCGCAACATCCCGCCGCTTCTGGTCATCCTGTTCTGGTATCAGGGTGTGCTGGCTCTGCTGCCGTTGGTGCGTGACAGCTATTCGCTGCCGTTCGACTCGTTCCTGAATGTGCGCGGCTTCTTCTTGCCCGCCGTAGTCTGGGAAGGGGCGTTCCTGCCCGGTTTGAGTTGGGACGGGTTTCTGCCTCAAATCGACTGGTCGCCGGTACTCGCAGGCAGGCTATGGCTCATCGACATCGCCGTCCTGCTGGCGATCGCGATGGTATGGTTTGTGGTGCGTCGCGCCCGCCAGCGCCAGGCAGCGACGGGTCAGCAGTTCCCGGTGTTTTGGACCTCGCTGGTGCTGCTCGTCGGGTTGCCCGTGCTCGCCTTCTTCGCGGCGGGCATGCCAGCCACTCTGGAATTCCCGCAGAAGGGCGCCTTCAACCTCACGGGCGGCACCAATATCAAGCCGGAATTCCTGTCTCTTCTTCTGGCCCTGTCCTTCTACACGGCCTCGTTCATCGCCGAGATCGTCCGGGCGGGGATTTTGGGCGTGCCGAAAGGACAGACCGAGGCCTACTCCGCGCTCGGCCTGCGGCCCGCCAAGGGCCTTCGCCTCGTGGTCATCCCGCAGGCGCTGCGCATCATCATTCCGCCGCTCACCAGCCAGTATCTCAACCTGACCAAGAATTCGACGCTCGGCGTGGCGATCGGCTATCCCGAACTTTACTCGGTTGGCGGCACCATCCTGAACCAGACCGGACAGGCGATCGAGGTCGTGGTGATCTTCATGATCGTTTATCTGTCGATCAGCCTTGTCACCTCCGCCTTCATGAACTGGTTCAACACCAAGATGGCCCTGAAGGAGAGATAGACCATGCAGGAACATGATCTCTCCTGGGTAAGGACGGAAATGACGCTGGCGCAGGCCGCGCCGTCCAGTCAGGTCGGCGCGGGCGCCTGGATGCGCAACAACCTGTTTTCAACGCCCGTCAATTCCGCGATTACGGTGGTTGCCGCCCTGGCGATTGCATGGGTGCTGCCGCAGATCCTGAACTGGCTGTTCTTCAGCGCCGTCTGGAGCGGCGCCGACCGAACCGCCTGCCTGACGACGGAACAGGGCGGGCAGCTTGCGGTCGGCTGGTCTGGCGCCTGCTGGCCGTTCGTGACGAGCCGCTTCGGCTTTTTCATGTTCGGCCGCTATCCGGTCGACGAGCGCTGGCGCGTCATCCTTTGCGGCATCCTCTTCATCATTCTGCTGGCGCCTCTGCTCATTCCACGCGCGCCCTACAAGCGGCTTAACGCCATCCTGTTTTTCGCCGTGTTTCCATTCGTCGCCTTCTTCCTGCTGGTGGGCGGCTTCTTCGGATTGCCCTATATCGAGACGCCGTTGTGGGGCGGCCTCATGGTCACGCTGGTGATCTCCTATGTGGGCATCGTCACGTCTTTGCCTCTGGGAATATTTCTGGCGCTCGGACGACGGTCCAAAATGCCCATCGTCAAGCTGCTGTCGGTCGTGTTCATCGAAACGGTGCGTGGTGTGCCGCTGGTCGCGGTGCTGTTCATGGCGAGCTTCATGCTGCCCTTGTTCGTGCCGCCGGGGATGACCTTCGACAAGCTGCTGCGCGCACTGATCGGCGTGGCGCTGTTCTCGTCGGCCTACATGGCGGAAACGATACGCGGCGGCCTTCAGGCTATCCCGAAAGGCCAATATGAAGGCGCGGACTCGCTCGGTCTCGGCTTCTGGCAGAAGATGGGGCTGATCGTCATGCCTCAGGCGCTGAAACTGGTCATTCCGGGCATCGTCAACAACTTCATCGGTCTATTCAAGGACACCACGCTGGTCCTGATCATCTCGCTGTTCGACCTGCTCGGCGTCGTGAAGCAGAGTATATCCGGCGATCCGACCTGGGCGACGCCGCAGACCGCCAAGACGGGCTACGTCTTCGCCGCCGCGATCTTCTGGATTTTCTGCTTCAGCATGTCGCGCTATTCGCAATATATGGAACGCCGGCTCGACACCGGGCACCGCAAATAGCCGCGGAAAACGAGCCTCGCTTAAAGGGAACCATCGATGGTCATTGAAAACGCAGTCAGCGCCGAAGAAATCAAGGTCGATGTCAAGAAGATGCACGTCTCCGACACAGACGTCGCCATCGAGATCGCGGCCATGCACAAATGGTATGGCGAGTTCCATGTGCTGAAGGACATCAACCTCAAGGTGATGCGCGGCGAGCGCATCGTCATCTGCGGCCCGTCGGGCTCCGGCAAGTCGACGATGATCCGCTGCATCAACCGGCTGGAGGAACACCAGAAGGGCAAGATCGTCGTCGACGGCAAGGAATTGACCAACGACCTGAAGAAGATCGACGAGGTGCGCCGCGAGGTCGGCATGGTGTTCCAGCACTTCAACCTGTTCCCGCATCTGACCATTCTGGAAAACTGCACGCTGGCGCCGATCTGGGTGCGAAAGATCCCGAAAAAGCAGGCGGAGGAAGCCGCGATGCACTTCCTGCGCCGCGTGAAGATCCCCGAGCAGGCCAATAAATATCCTGGGCAATTGTCCGGCGGCCAGCAGCAGCGCGTTGCCATTGCCCGCTCGCTCTGCATGAACCCGCGCATCATGCTGTTCGATGAGCCGACCTCGGCGCTCGATCCGGAAATGATCAAGGAAGTGCTGGAGACCATGGTCGGCCTCGCCGAGGAAGGCATGACCATGCTGTGCGTCACCCACGAGATGGGCTTTGCCCGCAAGGTGGCGAACCGGGTGATCTTCATGGACCAGGGCCAGATCGTCGAGCAGAACACGCCCGCCGAGTTCTTCGACCATCCCCGGCATGAGCGCACGAAACTGTTCCTCAGCCAGATCCTGCACTGAGGCAAAGCGTCGATCGGTCTGCCTTGAGCCCGGCGCATTTGCCGGGCTTTTCTTTTCCAGGATTTGAGTCCGGCTCTGCACGAAGGCCCGTAAAGCTTTGACATGAAGAGACTTTTTCGCGCCTGCGCAGCGTTCGTCCTGCTGGCCGTGCTGGCGGTCGCGCTGGGGACCGTGATCCCGCGCCCGCTGCTGTCTTCGGCATCGGACGGCGCGGCGAAGACGCGGCGGATTCTGGTCCTGTCCAATCCGATCCATACCGACATCGCCATTCCCGTCGATGGCAAGGTGCTGGAGGCGTTCGGCTTTCTGATGCCGGACGGGTTGCCGATCGCCGACCCGAACGTCGCCTACCTGGTCTTCGGCCGTGGCAGCCGCGAGTTCTACATCGCCACGCCGACCTGGGACCAGTTGAAGCCCATGCCGCTGCTGAAGGGGCTGACGCTCGACCGGGCGGCCATGCATGTCAGCCTGGCAGGCCCGATCGGCGAGCCGAACCCGGTGGTGAGCGGTTTCGATGTCAGCGAGGCGGAGTTTTCCGCGCTGCTGACGTTTATCCGCGACAGTTTTCAGGACGATGCGCGCGGGCCAACGGTCATCGCGGGGGCGGAATACGGCCGCTACGACCGCTTCTACGAGGCGGACGGCACGTTCACGGCACTTGTCGGCTGCAACACATGGACCGCACGCGGCCTGCGCGAGGCCGGCATCACCACGGGATTGTGGAACCCGCTGCCGCTCACGCTGAAGTGGTCGCTCGACCTCTACAATTGAATCCGTTCTATTCTAGCGAGCCGGCGTCATGGCCGTAGAGCCAGTCCATGTCGGCGGCGAGGCTTTCGGCCGGGCGCGCGGCGAGCACGATGTCGCGCGCCCAGGCGACCGGTCCGGCGGCATGCCAGACGAAGCGGTTGAAGGCACCACGCCGGACGACTTTTTCGATGCGCTCATGCCGGCTCTTTTCCCAGGCCGCCAGGGAGACCGACGGGCTGGAACCGGATGAAAACGCCGACGCCAGCGTATCCGCGTCTTCGATTGCCATGGCGGCTCCCTGCGCGGCGAAGGGTGTCATCGCATGCGCCGCGTCGCCGATCAGCACCAGTCCGTCGCGGCTCCAGGATTGGCGATGGTCGGCCGTATGGATGGGCCATGCGGTCCAGGCGCCCGCGTCCTCGGCCAGCGCGGCGAGCCGCGAGGCTGTCCTGCCCAGCATATTGCGCAAGGGCGCGGGGTCGATTGCGACCTGCCAATCCTTGCCGGCAACCCGGCCTGGCGTGAAAGCCACGAGGTTGAACTCCGAGCCACCGCGCAGCGGATAGGCGACGAGATGAAAGCCCGGATGCAGGAACGCATTGACCGTCAGGTCCGTAAAAAGGTTATGGATCAACGGGTTATCGGCGTTAATCGTCCGCCGCCACGCAACGAGTTTTGCGGAGCGGGTTGGCGAACCCGGCGAAACGGCGTTCAGCAGCGTCGACCACACGCCGTCGGCGCCGACGAGCAGGGCGCCTTCATGCGTTCGTTTCACCCCGTCGGCCTCGACCGTGACGGTTGTCGCGCCCGATCGCGTCGATTGAAAGTCGCCGACGACGGAGCCGATGGCGAGCGAGATCCGTCCTCTTCGGTTCGCCGCCGCCAGCAGGGCGCCTTGCAGGTCGGCGCGGTGGACGACGAGGTAGGGCGCGCCCCAGCGCTTCTCGGCCGCGTCGCCGAGCGGGACGCGGGCGAGTTCGCGCAGGTCCTTCGCGCTGCGCAGCACGATGGCCGGCGGGCGAACCGCAAAACCCTCCAGATGGCCGAGCACGCCGAGGCGACCGAGGATGCGGGTGGCGTTGGGCGAAAGCTGAAGCCCGGCGCCGACCTCCCGCAACTGTGCGGAGCGCTCGAACAATTGCACGGAAAAGCCGCGCGCCGCAAAGGCGAGTGTTGCGGTCAGCCCGGCGATGCCGGCGCCGGCGATCAGGATTTTGGAAGGCCGGGCAGGAGCCATAGCAGTCCGACTTGGCCGGACCTGGAGCGTGCCGCGCTCCGCTCAGGCCGCCTGGCTGAAATAGGTGCAGCCTTCCGGCCGCGTCTCGGTCGCCTTCAGCGCATGGTCGTAGCGGTAGAGCGTCGAGCAATAGGGGCAGACCTTCTCGTCGTCGGCGCCCATGTCCAAAAAGACATGCGGATGGTCGAAGGGCGGGTTGGCGCCGACGCACATGAATTCCTTCACGCCGATCTCGATCGCCGCATGCCCGGCATCGTTCTGGAAATGGGGAATCGCGCCGCCAGCCATTTTTCGTCTCCTGATCGCTTTGCCGCGTCTTAGCAGGGGCGAGGGTTTTCGCCAACAGCGGCCATACGTAGCCATTTTCCCTCTAAAACCCTCTCATTAATGGCTATTCTAGAAAACGCCATGCAGGTTGAATTTCTTCAATATCTGGCCGTCTTCCGATTTGTCCATCATAGGTGAGCATTCCGGCACTCCGCCTGCTAAAGCCAAATCCAACCTGTATGATGCGGCGTATCCAGCATCAGTTTCCTCATCCTTGACGGCGGGAATGGCGTGAATGCAGGCTTGAAATCGAAGCATTTGACGCCAACGGGTGGCCCATTGCGGCCCAGCGCGATCTTCCACAACGAACAGCCCGTCGCATGTCGTTTCCAGGCATTCTATAAGACGGTCGAACCTGCCGGCGATATAGGAGGCAATGAACCATTTCGCGTCCTCTCGCCTGCTGACTGAAATTTCCTCAACTATTCGAGCGATATCCGAATGTAGTGACGTGCAGTCGGCAATCTGCTGCGGCTGCATCGTCTCGCAGGGCCGAAGCTTGTCTCCGAATCCAGCGTTCGCGAATAGTCTGGCTGCGTCCGGATGGGGCTTAGCGCCACCGGCAAACGCTGTCGTTGCACAGATAATCAAGAAGCCAACACAAAGGCTGATCAACTGCGTCAGCCAACTTCCGACCGGCGTCAACCCAGGAACTCGCATGGAATTTATGCTCTCCCGCGAAATTGCTATCCCTCCACGCTCGCCGTAGTTGCAACGACTGTCAAACCGCAAACCGCATAGAGGGCGGATCACAGGGCATTTTTTTAGAGTCCCCGATAGGGGATCAGGAAACCCCACGCCTTTAGGCGGCTGGGATTGAGTCGCATCCTGTGTAGATTGGCTTTATGGAAGCGTACAAGCGTGGCAGCCACACAGCTTGGGACTGTAAGTATCATCTGGTGTGGGTGACGAAGTACCGCTACGCGGTGCTTGGCGGTGATGTCGGCAACCGCTGCCGAGAATTGCTACGGGAGACTGCGCGAGCGCACGAGATGGTCATTCACGCCGGGTCGATCAACCGTGACCATGTGCATATGCTGTTGTCGATCCCGCCGCGCCTGTCTGTATCGCGCGCCGTGCAGCACCTGAAAGGGCGCAGTTCGCACAAGTTGCTGAGTGAGTTCGGGATATTGCACAAGCGCTACTGGGGTCAGCATCTGTGGGCGCGGGGCTATTGGGTGACGACGAGCGGCAACGTCACGGACGAGATGTGGATGGAGTACATTAAGAACCAGATGCCACCCGAGCCCGATGACGAGTTCAACGTGACGTGAGTGAATGCCGCGTCCGCCGACGGCGGACCGATCCGGCTTTGAGCCGTAACCCGAAGCCACCGCCTCTTAGGCGGTGGAGCATTCACGGCATCGAAGATTGCCGAAACGATCGTCTGTCCGTGCGGTACGGAAAGGGTAACCGGTTCTGAAATCAAACTGTCACATTCCCCTGTCAGGAGGTAGACTGCCGCGTCGAATGCGGGCGACAGCCGGGGATTTTTGCTGCCATGAACGAACTGAGACCATTGCAGGCGGAATTTGCGGCGGCGGAGACGGTCGCTGCCGAGATGGCGGCGGGCAATCCCGACCGTTTCGTCAACCGCGAATTCTCCTGGTTGCAGTTCAATCGCCGCGTGCTGGAGGAATCGCAGAACGTCCGCCATCCGCTGCTGGAGCGCGTGCGCTTCCTGTCGATCTCGGCCGCCAACCTCGACGAGTTCTTCATGGTGCGCGTCGCCGGGCTGGCCGGGCAGGTGCGCGAGGGCATCGCGTTGCGCAGCCCTGACGGGCGCACGCCGGAACAGCAGCTGGAGCAGCTTTTGCACGAGGTCGGCCGCCTGCAGGAGGACCAGCAGGAGAGTTTTGCCGCGCTGAAGACGCTGTTGCAGGAAAAGGGCATCGAGACGGTCACCGCCGATGCCTTGACCGAGGACGAAAAGGTCTGGCTGGAGGACCATTTCCAGCAGCAGATCTTTCCGGTGATGACGCCGCTGTCGATCGACCCGGCGCATCCGTTCCCGTTCATCCCCAATCTCGGTTTCTCGATCGCGCTGAAACTGAGGCACCGCAAGGACGGCGAGGAGATGAACGCGCTGCTGAGGCTACCGGTGGCGCTGAAGCGCTACATCAGGCTGCCCGACCAGCCGAAGCGCGTGCGCTTCATCCCGATCGAGGAGGCGGTCGGCGTCTATATCGGCCGGCTTTTCCCCGGCTATGAGCTGAAAGGCTCGGGCACGTTCCGGCTGATCCGAGACAGCGATATCGAGGTCGAGGAAGAGTCGGAGGATCTGGTCCGCCTGTTCGAAACGGCGCTGAAGCGGCGCCGCCGCGGCTCGGTGATCCGCATCGAGTTCGACGGCCGGATGCCGGCGGAACTGCGCGATTTCGTCGCCGGCGAACTCGGCGTCTCGTCGAGCCGCATTAGCGTCATCCACGGGCCGCTGGCGCTCAACCAGATTTCGGAGATCGTGGCGGTCGCCCGCGACGATCTGAAGTTCGTGCCCTTCAACCCGCGTTTTCCCGAGCGCGTGCGCGACCATCGCGGCGATTGTTTCGCCGCGATCCGCGAGAAGGACATGATCGTCCACCACCCCTACGAATCTTTCGACGTGGTGGTGCAGTTCCTGCGCCAGGCGGCGGCCGACCCCGACGTAGTGGCGATCAAGCAGACGCTCTACCGCACCTCCAACGACAGCCCGATCGTGCGCGCGCTGGTCGACGCGGCGGAAGCCGGAAAATCGGTGACGGCGCTGGTGGAGCTCAAGGCGCGTTTCGACGAGGAAGCCAACATCCGCTGGTCGCGCGACCTGGAGCGCGCCGGCGTGCAGGTGGTGTTCGGTTTCCTGGAATTGAAGACCCACGCAAAAATGTCGTCGGTGGTGCGCCGCGAGGACGGCAAGCTGCGCAACTACGTGCATCTCGGCACCGGCAACTACCACCCGATCACCGCGCGCATCTACACCGACCTGTCGTTCTTCACGACCGACCCGGGCATAGCCCACGACGTCGCGCAGATCTTCAACTACATCACGGGGTATGCCGAGCCGGCCGAGGAGATGAGGATCGGCATGTCGCCGCAGACGCTGCGCCCGCGCATCCTCAAGCACATCGCCGACGAGATCGGCCACGCCCGCGAGGGGCGCCCGGCGCGCATCTGGATGAAGATGAACTCGCTGGTCGACCCCACGATAATCGACGCGCTCTACGAGGCGAGCCGCAACGGCGTCGAGATCGACCTTGTCATCCGCGGCATATGCTGCCTGCGGCCGCAGGTGCCCGGCCTTTCCGACAACATCCGCGTCAAGTCGATCGTCGGGCGTTTCCTCGAGCACAGCCGCATCTTCTGCTTCGGCAACGGCCACGGCCTGCCGTCCGACGAGGCGGTCATCTATATCGGTTCGGCCGACATGATGCCGCGCAATCTCGACCGCCGCGTCGAGACGCTGGTGCCGATCACCAATCCGACTGTGCATGAACAGGTGCTGGGCCAGATCATGCTCGGCAACATAATGGACAACCAGCAGAGCTTTGAGGTACTGGCTGACGGCACCTCGCGGCGCATCGTGCCGGACGAGGGCGAGGAACCGTTCAACGCCCAGGAATATTTCATGACCAATCCCAGCCTGTCCGGGCGCGGCGTTGCGCTGAAGAGCAGCGCTCCCAAGCAGATCGCGCAGTTCAAGCGCCGCAAGAAGTCCGCAGCAGCCGCGACCTAGGCCCCGGATGCTGTCGAACTCCCAGGGTCGGCTGCAGGATCGCAGCCCGATCTCGATCATCGATATCGGTTCGAACTCGATCCGCCTCGTCGTCTACGAAGGCATCGCGCGCGCGCCGACCGTCCTGTTCAACGAAAAGATGCTGGCCGGCCTCGGCCGCGGCATCGTGTCGACCGGTAAGCTCGATCCCGAGGGCGTCACCCGCGCGGTCGACGAGTTCGGGCGTTTTCGCGCGCTGTCCGATCAGGCCGGTGCGAAGGAGCTTTATGTGATCGCCACGGCGGCGGCGCGCGAAGCCGTGAACGGTCCGGACTTCATCCATCGCGCCGAGCAGATTCTCGGCACCGAGATCCGCGTGCTTTCCGGCCGCGAGGAGGCCTATTATTCGGCGCTCGGTGTCATTTCCGGCTTTCACCCGGCCGACGGCATTGCCGGCGACCTTGGCGGCGGCAGCCTCGAACTGGTCGACGTGAACGGCGAGAACATCGGCGACGGCATCACCTTGCCGCTCGGCGGTCTCAGGCTGCAGGACATGGCGAAGAACTCGCTGGCGACGGCTGCGAAGATCGCCCGTGACGAGCTGGCGCGGGCGAAACTGCTGAAGGGCGGCGAGGGCCGGGCCTTCTACGCGGTCGGCGGCACCTGGCGAAACCTCGCCCGCCTGCACATGAATGTCACCAACTATCCGCTCGCGGTGATGCACCACTACGAACTCGGCATCGAAAGCTCGCTGCCCTTCCTGCGCCAGGTGGCGCGCGGGGAGACCGACAAGATCAAGGGCATCGACGGCGTGTCGAAGAGCCGCCGCTCGCTGCTGCCTTACGGCGCCGCGGTGTTGCTGGAGATCATCGCGGCGATGAAGCCGTCGAAGGTCGTCGTCTCGGCGCTCGGCGTGCGCGAGGGCTTCCTCTATTCGCTGCTGTCGCCGCAGGAGCAACGGACCGACCCGCTGATCTCCGCCGCCGAGGAACTGGCGTTGCTGCGCGCCCGCTCGGTGATGCATGCGCGCGAACTGGCGGACTGGACGGGTTATTCCTTCGGCGTCTTCGGCATCGACGAGACCGAGGAAGAGGTGCGCTACCGCCGCGCCGCCTGCCTGCTGGCCGACATCGGCTGGCGCGCGCATCCGGAATATCGCGGCACCCAGTCGCTCAACATCATCGCCCACGCCTCCTTCATCGGCGTCGACCATCCCGGCCGGGCCTTCCTGGCTTTGACCAATTATTTTCGCCATCAGGGCGTGTTCAACGACGCCGGCGTCGCCGAGATCGCCGCGCTCGCCACGCCGCGCTATCTGGAGCGGGCGCGGCTGCTCGGCGCGATGATGCGTGTCGTCTACCTGCTGTCGGCGTCGATGCCCGGCGTCATCCCGACGCTGAAATGGGAGCGGCGGCCGAATGACGGCTTGGCGCTGGTCGTACCGAAGGCTTTTGGGCGGCTGGCCGGCGAGCGGCCCGCCGGCCGGCTGGCGCAGCTGGCGCGGGTGACCAGCCGCAAGCTGGAACTTGTGATCGGCGAGGAATAAGACTCAGGCCCGCGCGCCGTCTATCGAGAAGCGGCCGGGGCCTGCAAGCGCCAGCGCGAGAAACCCGCCGGCAAGCCCGATGTCCTTGAGCAGCGCCTGCATGTGCAGGAAGGCGATGGCCGGATCGTCGACGCCCTGGCCGGCATGGCCGAGCACGCCGGCGGCGACGCAGAACAGCGCGAGCAGGATCGCGACGATGCGTGTGCGGAAACCGGCGACGATGCAGATGCCGGCGATCAGTTCGAAAAAGCCGCTGCCCCAGGCGACCAGCGTCGGCGCCGGCATTCCGAGGCCGGCGAAATAGCCGGCAGTGCCTGCTATGTTCGAGAGTTTCATGATGCCGTTCGGGATGAAGACGATGGCAAGCAGGAAACGGGCGATGAGCGCTGCGGCGTCGATGGGCATGATGGGCTCCGGCAATCGCCGGAGTGTGCGCCACGACCGGCGAAGTGTCACCGGGGAAATTTTGGCTGACCCAGACGCGCGCCCGGATTGTGCAGGAAAGGGATAGGGGGACAGTCCGTTCGGTTCCGGGTCCCGCCGTCACGCAGACATGACGACCGTCGGAATCAAGCAGACTGTCCCCGCATTTTGACAATGCGATACGGCGTTATCCGCGGCGGGCGTCGAGTGACAGCGCGCCGGGGCCGAAGGCGGAGAGCACCAGCAGGCCGCCGGTGATCGACAGGTTCTTCAGGAACATCAGCATCTGGATCTGGTCGGCGAAATTGGTGTGGGCGACCAGCGAGGCGGCGATGGTGAAGACCGCGAGGGCGATGGCCGCGATGCGCGTCTTGAAGCCGACGAGGATGGCGAGGCCGCCGAAGAATTCGAGCAGGCCGACGACGACCGCGGCCACCATCGGCAGCGGCAGGCCGATGCTGCCGAACCAGCCGGCGGTGCCGGAAATGTCGGTCAGCTTGCCGAAGCCGGCGAAGAGGAACAGGATCGAGAGCAGCAGTCGGGCGGCGAGGACGACGGCGGAGCCGCCGGCTGGGTAGGCGCGGGTCAGGGAATCGTTGACGGACATGATGTTTCTCCAGGGAGGGGTTTGAAGTCGCGGCGAAGATAGCCCAAGCCCGTCGTTCACCAAAGATGGCTATCGTTCGACACATCGTTCACTTATCGAGCAATCTGGCAGGCTCTGTCTGCGCTCTGCGTAGGCGTCGACGCCGCCTTGTCTTCGAACCGTCCTTGCCACCGGGCGTCATCGCTGGAGGCGGTCGGAGACGGTGGCCGGATACATCGTCGACAGACGAAAGGGTCGTCCACCCCATCATGCCTCGGACTCGAAACCATGAAGCCGATTCGGAAGAGGCTGCGCCTGTACGACGGAGAGCCAGATGAGTGAACGCGATAGGGGGACGGGGAGAAGGTGGCAGGCCGCAAAGTCGCCGCTTCTCCCTTCTTCCCGTCCTTACGGGGAGAAGGTGCCGGCAGGCGGGTCCAGCGCCAACGGTCAAGCTTCGGCCCGTTGGTATAAACCACAGCCAGATTATCCAATCGCGGGCGAGCAGCGGATCGTAGCGCTCAATCGCGCAAGGTGAGCCGGTCGCCGCGCATGTCGAAGCCCGACAGGGTCGAGATGAAGTTCATGCCGAGCAGGCTCTGGCCGAGCGTGCCTTCGGCGGCCACCAGGATCGGCTGGTTGCGGCGTATGATGCTGCCGACGGTGATTTCGCGTGCCCGCGTCCTCGCCGCGTTGGTGGTGCCGTTGGCGGTGGCGACGGGAATCGAATAGGCGAGCGAATTCACGTCGATGCCGGCGCGGCGGGCATCGTCCACGGTCAGGACGGTGCTGGTGGCGCCGGTGTCGACCAGAAAATCGACCGGCGCGCCCTCGACCGTGCCGCGCACCTCGAAATGGCCGTTCTCACGCTTTTCCATCATCACCGTGGCGCGTCCGTCGCCGTCGACGCTGGACAGCGGGCTGCCCGGCACTAGTCCGGCGGTGACGCGCGAAGCCACGTCCTGCAACTCGTAGCGGTACTGGTAGCCGGCGACGAACACGAGCGCGATCGCCAGCCAGGCGGCCGCGGCGCGCAAGCCGCCGCTCAGGTTGCGGCGCGACGCCAGCAGACCGGCGGCGAGCACCGTGATGATCGCCCCGCCATAGACCAGCCGGGCAAAGCTGTTGCTGTCCAGCCCCAGAATGGAGCCGCTGGAATGGGTGACCAGCAGCACCGCAAGCCCGATGCCGACGATGATGATGCCGATGAAATAGCGGTTCATCCGTCACTCCGCCATGCCGCGCTCGCGCGCCATTCGCGTGCGGCGGGTCTCGCGGCGCGGCCGGCGCTCCACCGTCTCCAGCCTGGCCGGCAGCAGCGCCATCACGCCGCGCCGCTCGTCGTTGGTCATGCCGATCCACCCGGCGATCTCGTCGCGCGTGCGGCCGCAGCCGAAGCAATAGCCCGTCTTCATGTCGATCGAGCAGACGAGGATGCAGGGCGATTCGATCACGGTCTGAAGATTTCCGTTTGGTCTCCTGCACATGGGACAGGCGGACAAGCAATGCAAGGGCGCGATTGTGCCACGTGGCGGGACCGTCTATGCCCCCGGCAACGACGACCGACTGTGGTGGACGCGACATGGAATCAGCACTCCCCTTCGACGACATCCGCGCCCTGATGCGGCAGTTGCCTGCCGGCGACGAGGGGCTGGCCGAGCGCGTGCGCTTCGACTTCCTGTCACGGTCGCGCCGCTTCGGATCGCCGGGCCGGCTGGAGGAGATCGCGGTGTGGCTGGCGCGCTGGACGGGACGCGCCCCGGCGGTACGCCGGCCGCTGGTCGCGGTGTTCGCCGGCAACCATGGCGTGACAGTGCACGGCGTGTCGCCGCGCCCGGTCGAGGAGACGGCGCGGCTGGTCGAACTCTGCGCCGCGGGCGGCGCGGCGATCAATGGCGTCTGCCTGGCCAACGATGTCGGGCTGAAGGTTTTCGACCTCGCGCTGCATTTGCCGACCGGCGACATTTCCGCCGAGGCGGCGCTCGACGAGCGCGGCTGCGCGGCGACCATGGCGTTCGGCATGGAGGCGGTGGCCGGCGGCACGGACCTGCTCTGCATCGGCGATCTCGGCGTCGGCAATTCGACGGTGGCCGCGGCATTGCTTGCCGCCCTGTTCGGCGGTTCGGGCGCCGATTGGGTTGGGCAGGGCTCCGGCGCCGATGCCGCGATGATGGCGCGCAAGGCGGAAATCGTCGACCGGGCGCTGGCCCTGCATCGCGGGCATCTCAGCGATCCGCTGGAAACGCTGCGGCGGCTGGGCGGGCGTGAATTCGCGGCGATTGCCGGAGCGATCCTCGCGGCGCGCATGGAGCGCGTGCCGGTCATCCTCGACGGCGGCGCGGCGATTGCCGCCGCGGCGCTCCTTCACCAACTCGACGCGAGCGCGACGGCCCATTGCCTCGTGGCGCAGCGGCCGGTGGATGCCGGGCTGGCGCGCGCGGTCGAAAGGCTCGGGCTGAAACCCATCCTCGACCTCGGCATATCGGGCGGCGAAGGGACGGCCGGCGCGCTTGCGGCTGGCGTCGTCAAGGCCGCCGCCCAGGTGGCCACGACCTTCGCGGAAATGCGCTCCGCCGCTTCCGGCCGCGCCTGACCGCTACTGCACCTGCCCGGTCAGCAGCGTCGTCCACAGATGAAAATTGGACGGCAGGTCGCAGAAGCCGGCATCATAGCGGCGCGGCGTGCATTCCGGCTCGAACCGCTTTCCCGACGGCGGCGCGCTCTGGCAGGCCGACAGCAGGACCAGCGCCAGCATCGCTGAGGTCGGCACGAGCAGTCGCATGGTCGGCACTCCGATTCTTCGGTCCACGACAAATCTAGAGCATCGGCACGGAAATTTCAGCATGCTTGTCAGGGGCCTGTGCGGCCAGCAATGGGGCAAATCCGCTACCGCCGCCGCCCGGCAGCCGCGGCGCCTTGCGTCGGCATGGCGGGCAGAGCCTCCATCACGCGCGACGCAGGGAACACGACGACCACCTCGGTGCCTTCGCGCAGTTTTGAGCGGATGTCGAAGCTGCCGCCATGCAGTTGCGTCAGTCCCTGCACGATCGGCAGGCCGAGGCCGGTTCCCTGTTCGGCGCTCTTGATGGCGATCGAGCCCTGGCCGAAGGCCGAGAGCACGACGGGAATCTCGTCCTCGGCGATGCCGGGGCCGTTGTCCTTCACCGACAGATATTGCCCACCGCCCGCCGTCCAGCCGACCCGCACGCGGATCTCGCCGCCGGTCGAGGTGAATTTCACCGCGTTGGAGAGCAGGTTCAACGTGATCTGCCGCACCGCGCGCTCGTCGGCAAACAGCCGCGGCATCGATTTTTCGAACTCCTCGACGATGCGGATGTCCTTGCCGCGCGCCCTCAGCGTCATCATGTGGCAGCAGTCCTCGACCACCAGCGCCAGCGACAGCGCCTCCTCGTTGAGCTGGTAGCGGCCGGCCTCGATGCGCGACAGGTCGAGGATCTCGTTGATCAGCGTCAAGAGGTGCTGGCCCGACGAATGGATGTCGTGGGCATAGTCCTTGTAGGTGACATTGTTCATCGGCCCCAACACCTCGCTGCCCATCACCTCGGAGAAACCGAGGATGGCGTTGAGCGGCGTGCGCAGCTCATGGCTCATGGAGGCGAGGAAGCGCGATTTGGCGAGGTTGGCTTCTTCGGCGCGGTGGCGCGCCTCGTCCGACATCGCCTTCGCCGTCTCCAGCTCGGCGATCAGCGCGTCCTTCTCGGTGCGGAAGGAGAGCAGCATCAGCGACGACCGGTAGATGTGGCCCGAAATATACGAGAAGAACGGCAGCGCCAGCACCAGCAAGCCAGCCATCAGGGCCTCGACCGGCTGCGTCAGTTTTGCGCCGACGGCCGCGTAGAGCAGCACCGGCAGCGCGAAGGTGGCGACCAGCGCGCCACGCAGCGACGCCGCGATCAGCGCGGACGCCGCGACCGCCAGCAGAAGCAGCACGGCTTTCACCACCGGGAACTGCGCGGCGCTGCACTGGTCGCATTGCAGCGCCGCCAGATAGGCCCAGCCCAGCCCTGAGACGAAATGGCCGGCCAGGAAGGCGCGCTTCGTCCAGCCGACGTCGATGTCGTCGGTCGGCCGGCGGTCGACGCGCTTCGCCACAAACGCCAGCACGGCGTAGCAAGCCACCGTGATCAGAGCCCAGATCGCGATCGACAGGTTCATGCCGGCCAGCATGCCGCCGATGGCGATGATCAGCACCAGCAGCGGCACCGCGACGGCGCCGGACAGGGTCGAGCTGGCATGCAGCTTCAGGAGTTCGCGGTCGAAGCCGATATTGCCCGGCTGCTGGGCCAGCCGATCGCGTATCCTGCGGACGGCTCTCGCCACGTCGCTGTTGCGATGCGGTTTGCGGCGGTCCACAATGATCTTGTCTGCCGTGTTGGTGTGCTGCGACGGCATTCCGGTTCGGGTTTCGCGCGCTGGATTTTCCTAGTCGCCCAAGTTAGTCGGGAATGATTAAGAGACTGTTTGCCATATGAGCCGGATGTGGCGCGCGCCGCCCGCACGGGCGCGTCCGCCGGCCCGGCCGCGCGGCTTCCTGCGCCGGGCGTTCGATCTCTTCCTCGCCGTCGTCATCCTTGGCCTGCTGGCGCTGCTGGCCGTAAGGCTCGACCGGGCCGCGACCTTGCGCATGGCGGGCGCGGCGGTCGTCAACGACGGCGACACCCTCACCATCGCCGGCGAAAGGATCAGGCTGCGCGGTATCGACGCGCCGGAATATGCGCAGACCTGTCTGCGCGGCGGCGCGAAATACGCTTGCGGCCGCGAGGCGCGCAAAGCCTTGCGCCAGCTGATCGGCGCAAAACCCGTCGCCTGTTCGGGCTGGCAGCGCGACCGCTACGGCCGCCTGCTCGGCGACTGCACCGCCGGCCCCACCGATCTCAACCGGTCGCTGGTGGAGGAGGGCTGGGCCGTCGCCTTCGGCGGCTACGAGGCCGAGGAGACATCCGCCCGAAAGGCCGGCAAGGGCTTGTGGGCCGGCGAATTCGACCGCCCGCGCCAATGGCGCGACACTCATGGCAGCATGGCCGAGGACGACCACGGCCGGCTCAACGGGCTGTCGACCTGGCTGCGCATGATTTTCGGGTTGGGCTGAAGCCCTCCGAGCAGCGGCATGGAGGGTCAAGATCAATGCGGGTAGCATGATTTGCGTCAAGTGGAGGCAACCAGCTCCGCTGCCCCTAGCCGATCTCCAGCCAGCGCTGATGACCGCAGCCATTGCGATAGATAGTCCGCCCACGACGCGAGCATCAGCCGGCCTGAGCCGAGAGCGGAATTGCCGTCGTTTCCTTTCCGGTCCGGATGACGAACATCGTGTAGTAGCGCGCGATGTTGGTGCGGTCGTTGAACAGGCGCTCGCACAGCGCGTCGAGCTCCGCCATGTCGCTCAGGCGCAGCATCAGGACCACGTCGGTCTGGCCGGAGACGCTGTAGGCCTGCACCACCGCCTGTTCCCGGGCCGCGAGGTCGAGAAACTGCCGCGTCGGTTGTTCGCCATGGCGTTCCAGCTCGACCGTGACGATCGCCTTCAGCCCCTTGCCCGCCTTGGCGGGATCGAGGATCGCAACGACGCGGTCGATGGTGCCCGCTGCTTTCAGCCGCTGGATGCGGCGCAGGCAGCTTGAAGTGAAAGCCCGACCGTCTCGGCCAATTCGGCATTGGTTCGCGAGGCATCCTCCTGCAGGAGATCGAGAAGTTTTCTGTCGATCCGGTCCATCCGCGCCTCCGCATTTTTAGTGCGACAATATGCAATATTATTGCACGGAACCGCAAGATTTTGACGCCGAATGCGGACGCGATCGCGCTAAGCCATTGTCGGAAGCCCTGGAGATAAGGCCATGACAGTAACGGCGCTGATGTATCGAAAAACCCGCGAAACGCTTGGAATCTATTGGGAACTGGTCCGCATCATCGTTCCGATCACGCTGCTCACCCAGGCGCTGGTGGAGTTCGGCGTGATCCGCGCGCTCTCCCCGCTGCTGGAGCCGCTCATGCAACTCTACGGTCTGCCGCCGGAACTCGCCTTCGCCTTGCTGATGGGATTGCTGGTCGGGCTCTGGGGCGCGGTGGTGACGCTTTTCACGCTCGTGCCCGTCTCGATGCTGACCGTCGCCGACATGACGGTCTTTTCGGCGCTCCTGCTGGTCGCTCATGCCATTCCCATCGAACAGCGCATCATCCAGAAGGCCGGCCCCGGCTTCATGATCACCGCCGCGGTCCGCATCGCCGGCGGGCTGCTCTTCGCGGCGATCCTGCACCAGGTCTTTGCCGCCACCGGCTGGCTGTCGGCGCCGCTGGAGCCGGCCTGGATGCCGATGAGCCAGAGCGCCGGCTGGCTCGATTTCGCCATCGGGCTGGTGAACAGCCTCGTCGCCATGCTGGTCGTCCTGCTGGCGCTGAGCTGGACGATGGAGATTTTGAAGATATCCGGCATCATGGGCTGGCTGAACAAGGGCATTGCCCCCTTGTTCTGGCTTGCCGGCATCCGCTCCAGCACAGTGCCGTTCGCGGCGGTCGGCCTGTTCCTCGGCATCTCCTATGGCGGCGGGCTGCTCATCCGCGAGGCGCGCTCGACGGCGGTCGAACCGCGCCAGGTCTTCCTGGCTTGCGTCTTCATGGGTTTCGCCCATTCGATCATCGAGGACACTTTGCTCGTCGTAGCACTTGGCGCCGATCTCACCTCCGTCTTTGCGGCCCGCCTTGTCTTCGCCGTGCTGGCTACCGCGCTGATTGCCCGGGCGATCGGCTCCACGTCGGAGCGCGTGTTCTTCAAGGCGTTCTTCCATGGCCGGCGTCCCGAAGGGCTGGCGCCGGAACCGGCGCCGGGAGCTTGACGGCAGGCAGGCGGGTCGGACAGGCGCTGCCCGCCTGATGGTCCAGACTCCCTGGTTCGGAAAACAACGCTTGACCCGACCTTCCACCCCTTATCCAATCCCGCGGAGGAACCAGGGACACAAGCATGAAACTCTTCGACGGCGGCCGCGCGCCGAACCCGCGCCGGGTACGCATCTTCCTCGCCGAAAAGGGCATCGAGGTGCCGCTGGTCCCCGTCGACATGGGCGCGATGGACCACAAGGGCGCGGAGGTCACGGCGAAAAACCCGCTGCAGCGCCTGCCGGTGCTGGAACTCGACGACGGCACCGTGCTGACCGAATCGGTTGCGATCTGCCGCTATTTCGAGGAACTGCATCCGGAGCCGGCTTTGTTCGGGCGCGGCGCGCTCGGCAAGGCGGTGGTCGAGATGTGGCAGCGGCGGATCGAATTCAACCTGTTCAATGCCGTGGCCCAGGCCTTTCGCCACACGCATCCGGCGATGAAGGAATGGGAGGTGCCGCAGGTGCCGGAATGGGGTGAGGCAAACCGGTCGCGCGCCGTAGACTTCATGCGCATCCTCGACGAGCATCTCGCCACACACGAATTCGCCGCCGGCGACGCTTTCAGTATCGCCGACATCACCGGCCTGATCGCGCTGGATTTCATGAAGCCGGCGCGCATCGCCATCCCCGAGGATTGCGGCGCGGTGCTGCGCTGGCACCAGGCGCTGAGGGCGAGGCCGAGTGCTTCAGCCTGATCGCGCCACCGAGCTTGGACGGCTTGCAGCGCGCATCCGCGCCTGCCGCATCTGCGTCGAGAGACCGATCGGGCGGCCGCTGCCGCACGAACCGCGCCCGGTGGTGGTGCCGTCCGCGACTGCGAAGATTCTCATCGCCGGCCAGGCGCCGGGCACCAAGGTCCACCTCAGCGGAAAACCCTTCTCGGATGCATCCGGCGACCGGCTGCGCGACTGGCTGGGCGTGTCCGGCGAGATTTTCTACGACGCGGAAAGGATCGCCATCGCTGGGATGGGCTTCTGCTTCCCAGGCCAGGACTCCAACGGCAGCGACCTGCCGCCGCGCCGCGAATGCGCGCCGGCCTGGCGGGCGCCCCTTATGGCGCTGATGCCGCAGGTCGAACTCGTCGTGGCCATCGGGCTGTACGCGCAAGCCTGGCATATTGGCGGGCGAGGGCGGTCGCTGACCGACACAGTGATGGACTGGCGCGGCATTCTCGAGGGATCGAGCGGGCCGAAGATTATTCCGCTGCCGCACCCTTCCTGGAGAAACACCGGCTGGATCCGGAAAAACCCCTGGTTCGAAACGGATTTGCTGCCGCGCCTGAAGACGGAAATCGCCGGCCGTCTTGCCTGACTTCCGCGCAAGTGCATGCTCCGGAAACCGCGTCGTCGGTGAAAATCTTGCTTGTACGGCGTTCCCGTAATGTTAAGTTCACGGGAATATTTTTCTCCCGGAGCCTGACATGGACCGCCTAGACCGGAAAATCCTTCGCCTGTTGCAGGAGGACGCGACACTTGCCGTCGCCGATATCGCCAAGAAGGTGGGCCTGTCGACGACGCCGTGCTGGCGGCGCATCCAGAAGCTGGAGGAAGAGGGCGTCATCCGCCGTCGTGTCGCCATCCTCGATCCGGAAAAGATCAACGCCCGGGTCACCGTCTTCGTGTCGATCCGCACCAATTCGCACAGCCACGAATGGCTCCGGCGGTTTTCCGAAGTCATCCAGGAATTCCCGGAGGTCATCGAGTTCTACCGGATGAGCGGCGACATCGACTACCTGCTGCGCGTCGTCGTGCCGGACATCGGTGCCTACGATGCCTTCTACAAGCGGCTGATCGCCAAGATCGAGATCCGCGACGTGTCGTCGTCCTTTGCGATGGAGCAGATCAAATACACAACCGAACTGCCGCTGGACTACATGCAGCTGGACAAGGAATCGGGCTCCAACGCGGCTTGAAGCCGGCCTGCCAATAGCCAGCCCGATTTCATTCGGTGATGGACCGCCAGGGATTCGATTGCCGGACTGGAGGAAGGGCGGCGCCGTCGGTCTTCGCCACCTGGGCTCGGCCAATGCGATAGCCGGACTCTACGACCACCACGCCGTCCAGGATGAACAACTGCGTCTTTTCCAGTTCGAGCCGCATCGTGCCGGATATTTCGACCGGCTCATAGACGGCGCTTGCCCGATAGGGTTTTTCGGGAAACACATGGACGATCTGGTTGGGCGGCGGCGGCGCCATGTGGCTGCAGGCGCCGGCCATGGCACAAGCAGGAATTCGTAGACGAGGTCGCCCTCGCGATCGACCGGCAGCAGATACCCTGCAAGCTCGACCGCCTGGCCTTCCAGCCCGGCGGACAGCGCCTCGCCCGCCCGGTTGCCCTCGGCGCCGGCGTCAGCCGTTGCTCCGCCCGCCGGTGGGCTGGGCCGCAACTCCTGCCAGCCGATTCTGAGCGGCTGCGTCGCCGCCGACGCCACGCCGGTCCACAGCGCGACGATCATTGCCATCGTCAATTTAAAAGAACTGCTCATCGCCGTACTCGAATGCGGGCCGATTAGAGCGGCAGGAGGCATCGGGGTCAACCGAAACGGCGGGTTATCAGGCAGGTCCCCTTTGGCGGCGTATGAGGGTCATCGGAACGCATGCCGTTTGCTCCGGATTCAAGTCCAAAGGGCGCGAAGAGCAGTGCAAACCGCACTTTTCGGGCCGGCCGTGAAGCGCACCGGCGGCTTCAGCAACTGACATTCCTCCGAAGCTGTTGAGAACAAGCGATCTTCCGGACTTCACGCAAAGTCCGCCACGCCGCCGGTGGGGCCTAACCCTTTAATCGTAAAGGCATGACCAGCGGAACGAGCGGCCGCAATGTCAGCAGGCACGCCGTTGGGAGTTCGGTCAAACGGCAGGCTTCGTCCGGGCGTTGATCCGCGCGATCGTCTTGTCCGCAGTCAGTTCGCGCACCGCGTCCTTGCCGATCCAGCGGGCCGTCTTGTCCGGGGATGCCGCGAGCTTTTCGGCGAGTGCAAGTGCCTGACCGTGCAGCACAATCGAGCGCTTGCCGATGGTCCGCAATGCCCAGTTCACGGCCTTCCTGACGAAGTTTCGGCTGTCCGTCGAATGCCGTTCTATCAGAGGCAGGTAGTCTGCAAAAGTCGCGTCCGGCTCCTTCTTGCGGTGGACCGTCGCCCAGCACATCATGGCGAATGCCGTACGGCGTACGAACTCCCGTTCGTCCTCCGCGAATTCCGCGATCAGCTGCCGCCAGCAGTCTGTGTCGGCGAACAGGTCGGACACGCCGTCGACGATGTCCCAGGAATCGAAGGCGCCGCCCAAGCCCTTGCATTGTCTGCGGTAAATCGTTTCGGATCGGCGGTCACCGAGGCGATGAACTGCGCCTCGACGATGCCGCTGTCCCAAAGCGCGAAGGCGCGCTCGTGGTTGCGTTTTATGCGCTTGGCGATGTCCCTTTGCACGCCGTGGGAAATCCCCAGCGCCCGATCGATCCTGATTCCGTAACGCAGCATGCCCTTTCGGTTTTCTTCCGAACCGAGCACGCGCAAATGCGCGATGATCTCGGACGCTGACCACTCTGGCGTGGGTTCCTTCAATTGATCGTAATCCCGGAGCCTGGCCGTTGAGCCTCGGTCTCAGCCCAATTACAAAGATCTTCATGCAGCGCGCTGGTTTCCTTCACCATTTCTTCGCCCCATGCGGGGCTAAGGAACGAGATGGTCTTGGCGTTCCGGCCGTCGATCTGGTAGTAGCGCATGAGCAACAGCATGGCTTCTCCCATGCCATAGCCTAGATCCCTGCACCTGTAGACGAAGATTTCGGCGCGCACTCGCCGACTGAGAAGGCGAAGTTGGATCCGCTTGGCGGTGGTCAACACAAGAGCGCGAACGGTCTTCATTTTTCCAGCCGCGCCAGCAGCGACGAGGTGTCCCAGCGCTTGCCGCCCATCCCTTGGATTTCCTTGTAGAATTGGTCGACGAGCGCGGTGACCGGCAGCTTCGCGCCATTGCGGTCGGCCTCCTCCAGGCAGATGCCGAGATCCTTGCGCATCCAGTCGACGGCGAAGCCGAAATCGTATTTGCCGGCGTTCATGGTCTTGTGGCGGTTCTCCATCTGCCACGAGCCGGCCGCGCCCTTGGAGATCACCTCGACCACCTTCTCGATGTCGAGCCCGGCCTGCCTGCCGAAATGCAACCCCTCGGCCAGCCCCTGCACCAGCCCGGCAATGCATATCTGGTTGATCATCTTGGTCAATTGCCCGGCGCCGGACGATCCCATCAGGCCGACCATCCTGGCGTAGGCGTCGATCACCGGCTTGGCCCGGTCGAAATCTGCCTGCTCGCCGCCGACCATGACGGTCAGCACGCCGTTTTCCGCGCCTGCCTGGCCGCCCGAAACCGGCGCGTCGAGGAAGGCGAAACCACCGGCAGACGCCTTCTCGGCGAGTTCGCGCGCCACCTCGGCGGAGGCCGTGGTGTTGTCGATGAACACCGCGCCCTTCTTCATCGCCTGGAACGCACCGTCGGCACCGGTCGTCACCGCGCGCAGATCGTCGTCATTGCCGACGCAGGAGAAGACGAAATCCTTGCCTTCCGCGGCTTCGCGCGGGGTTTTCGCAAATTTGCCGCCATGCTCGGCAACCCATTTTTCGGCTCGTGCGGCAGTCCGGTTGTAGACCGTAACGTCGTGACCGCTCTTGTTCTTGAGGTGGCCGGCCATGGGGTAGCCCATGACGCCAAGACCGAGGAATGCGACAGACGCCATGGTGCGATCCTTCTCGAACGCTATGCCGGATTGACGATGCTTATGCGCGGTCAGCGCTTCAGGTGTCGTGTAATGACACGCTCGATCCAGTCAATACCGTTGCGCAGGGTTTCGACCAGAGCCAGATAGACGATGGCGGCCCAGATATAGGCCTGGAAATCGAAGCTGCGCGAATAGGCGAGGCGGGTCACGCCCATGAGGTCGGCTACCGTAATCAGGGCGACCACGGCCGAGCCCTTGACCATGAGGATGACCTCGTTGCCATAGGGGCGAAGCGCCACGATGAGGGCCTGCGGCAGGACGATCTTCCACAGCGTCTGGAGATTGTGCAGGCCGAGCGAGGCCGCACCTTCCCATTGCCCGCGCGGGACGCTTCTGATCGCACCACGAAGGATTTCAGCCTGATAGGCGGCAGTGTTCAGGGAGAAGGCGAGGATCGCGCAATACCAGGCCTCGCGGAAGAAATACCAGAGGCCCACCGCCTCCAGTTGCGGCTTGAACGAACCTACGCCGTAGTAAATCAGGAAAGTCTGAGCCAGCAGCGGCGTGCCCCGGAAGAAATAGACATACCCGTAGGCCAGTGCGGACAGACTGTTGTTTCGCGACATCCGGGCATAAGCGATGGGTATCGACAGGATGGCGCCGAGCACGATCGATATGGCGACAAGCGAGAGTGTCACCTTCAGGCCGGAAAGATAGGTCGGAATGTATTTTTCGAACCATGCCGCATTCCACGAGCCGATCAGATAGCCGACCAGACCGAGGCCGGCCAATATCCACAGGCCGACAAGGGCGTAGCCGATGATGCGATCCCGCGGCCAGCCGCGTGGCAGGCGAGGCGGGGCAAGTTCGATGGCTGTGCCGCCGGCGATCGTCATCGTGCGGCCTCATGCTGGCCGACGGCCCGTTCGATCTTGTTGATTCCGAACGACGAAACGATCGTCAGGGCGAGATAGAGCAAGGCGGCGAAGCTGTAGAAAAGGAAGGGCTCGCGCTCGACCCGCGCCGCGACGCCTGTCCAGCGCAATATGTCGTTGAGGCCGATCGCCGACACCAGAGCGGTCTCCTTGAGCAGGATCAGCCAGAGATTGGCGAGACCGGGCAGGGCGATGCGGATCAGTTGTGGCATGATGACGAGGCGCATTGTCTGGCCTCTGGTCAGTCCGATGGCATAGCCACCTTCATATTGCCCATGCGGAATGGCTCTGAAGGCGGAAAGGAAGACCTCGCTGACATAGGCAGAGAAGACGACACCGAGCGCCACCATGCCGGAAATGAAGCTGTTGACATCAATGGTCGCGCCGGGGTCGACCGTGCGCACCATCATCTGAAGGCCGATCTGGGCACCGTAATAGACCAGGAAAAGCGTCACCAGTTCCGGCAGTCCGCGGAAGATCGTCGTGTAAATGTTGCCGGCAAGCCGAAGCGAAGGCTCGCTCGACTGTTTTGCCAAAGAAACCAAGAAACCGACCAGAAAGCCGAGCGGCAAGGTCGCCAAGGCCAGCGAAACGGTGATGAAGACGCCATAGGCGATTTCGTCGAGCCATCCTTCCGAGCCCCAACTGAGCAGAGTCCAGATGCTCTTCATGAGGTCAGCAAACTCCCTTCATCACCCGTTCTCACGATGGAAGTGCCGGCGGCGGCTGGCGCCGCCGGCCCGGATGATGATCAGGAAGCGCCGCCGTAGACGTCGAAGGTGAAGTACTTGTCGTTGATCGCCTTGTATTTGCCGTTGGCGCGGATGGCGTCGATGGCGGCATTGAACTTGTTGACCAGATCGGTCTCGCCCTTGCGCACCGCGATGCCGGCGCCGGGGCCATGGATCTCGGGAACTGGCGTGATCGCGCCGACCAGCTTGCAGCAGGCGCCGTCCGGCGTCTTCAGCCAGCCTTCGAGCACGCTGATATCGTCGTTGGCGGCGTCCAGGCGGCCGTTGGCGAGGTCGAGGAGGAACTCCTGGCTCGACGGATAACCCTTGATCGTCGAGTCCGTGTAGGTCTTCTCGGAGTAATTGTAATGGGTGGTCGAGGTGGCGACGCCGATGGTCTTCCCGGCGAGGTCTTCCTTGGTCACGCCCTTGATGCTCGTGTCCTTCGGCGCGACGATGGCCGGCGGCGTGTTGTAATATTTGTGGGTGAAGTCGACCTTCTCGGCGCGTTCCGGCGTGATCGACATGGACGCGATGATGGCGTCGAACTTGCCGGCCTGCAGCGCCGGGATAATGCCATCCCAGTCCTGGGTGACGAATTCGCACTTCGCCTTCATCTCCTCGCAGAGGGCATTGGCGATGTCGATGTCGAACCCTTCCAGCTTGCCGTCGGCGGTCAGGTTGTTAAAGGGCGGATAAGCGCCCTCGGTGCCGATCTTGAGCGTCAATTCCTGGGCGCTTGCAGCGCCGAGCGATGCCGCGAGCGCGGCCGCCGATATCGCGAAGGCGATACGTCTTGTGATACGCATAACGTTCCTCTCTGTTATTGGCCGGTCCCGTCCATTGGGGCCGGGCCGTTTGCAGCGCGGTGCACGCGCCCGCATTCGTTAATATTCCCACTGTTTTCGTTGAAAAAGCAATCGCAAAACCGTCGTATCCGCCGCCAAAGCGGCGACGCGGCGTCAGGAGCGGGCAAGACCGGTCGTCGTCTCGACGAAGTCGGCAATGCCGCCGATATCGTCGAGGTCGAACACCGGCAGTCCGCCGCCGTCCGCCGGATGGTCGGCGGCGATGCCGACGATATTCGGATCGTCCGGCGCGAGCGGCGCCGTGTTCCTGGCATCGAGACGCCGGGCCTCGATCTTGCGGTGGTTTTCGCGCTTGTAGCCCTCGACCAGCACGAGGTCGCAAGGCGACATCCGCTCCAGGATCGACCCAAGTACGGGCTCGGCCGCGTCGCGCAGCTCATGCATCAGCGCCCAGCGCACGCCGGAAACGATGGCGACCTCCGTTGCACCGGCAGCGCGATGGCGAAAGCTGTCGGTGCCTTCATGATCTATGTCGAAGGCGTGGTGGGCATGCTTGACCGTCGACACGTTCCAGCCGCGCCGGGTGAGCTCGGTGACCAGCCGCTCGGTCAGCGTGGTCTTGCCGGAATTCTTCCAGCCGGTGATGCCGAAGACATTTTTCGTCATGGTTCGACCATCTGTGCGATCCGAACTGCCTCCGCAAGGTCCGCAGGCGTGTTGACGTTGAAGAACGGATCGAAGGTCTGGCCGTCGCGCTCGAAAAGCGGGAACGCCGTATCGATGGGGTCGTGCAGGTCGATGAACGTATTGACCCTGCCGGTTCCGGATTCGGCGAGGAAGCGCTGGAGATCGTCCCGCAGCGCGGTCGGCCACAGCGCGAAGACCGGGTGTCGACGGCCGTTGCTGGCGGCGACGCCGATGCTTGCCGGCGACGAAGCCGATGCCGCCACCAGGCGGCCGGCGAGGTCCGTCGGGAAGAACGGCGTATCGCCGGCGATCGTGAGCAGGCGGCCGCAGCCCTGCTCGGCAGCCCATTGCATGCCGGTCAGGATGCCTGCCAGCGGGCCGGCGAACCCCGGCACGGTATCGGGAAGGATGGGCAAGCCGAAAGCCGCGAAGCGGGCCGGATCGCCGTTGGCGCTGATGGCCAGCGGCCGGATCGGGCCGAGTCGCGCGACGATCCTCGAAAGAAGGGTCGAGCCGCCGAGCGGCCGCAGGCTCTTGTCGCCGCCGCCCATCCGGCTGGAGCGGCCTCCGCAAAGGATGATGCCAGCAATGTCGGCGGAACCGGTCGTCATCACCGCGCGGTAACCTGAATGTCGCGCGCCGGCAAGGCCAAGCCTTACAGCCCTTCGGGCGTCATGCCCGGCGACGTGCTGCGCGCCACTGGAAGGCGTTTGCCGACCACCTGTTCGCGATAGAGCATGTAGACGCCTGACGCCACGATGATCGCCGAGCCGACGATCATTGCCGCGTCCGGCACGTCGCCGAAAACGAGATAGCCAAGCAGCAGCGCCCACAGCAGCGCCGTGTAGCGGAACGGCGCGATGAAGGAAATGTCGCCGGTGCGCATGGAAAGGATGATGAACTGGTAGCCGACGATCAGAAGACCGGCGGCCGCGATCATCGCGCCGAGCTCCCAGCCGTTCATCGGTGTCCAGCCGCCGAGAGGCTGCGTCAGCGCGGCGCCGGCAATGGTGACCATTACCGCCGTCATGACCGAGACGAGGGGCGTGGGTATCTCGGGCGGCACGGCCCTTGTCGCGAAATCGCGGACCGTGCCGCAAAGCACGCTGCCCAGCGCGGCCACGGAATAAATGCTGAAACCCTCGAAGCCCGGACGGATGATGATCAGGACGCCGACGAAACCGGCGCCGATCGACAGCCATCGCCGCCAGCCGACGGGTTCGGCGAGAAACAGCGCCGCGCCCATGGTGACGACCAGCGGCAGTGCCTGGAGGATCGCGGAAATATTGCCGAGGGGCAGGTGCGCCAGCGCGATGAGGAAGAAAACGGTCGCTCCGAGTTCGCAGGCCGAGCGCAGGATCACCAGGGGATGCAGCAGCCGCCGCGGCGACCGGAGCGCGCCCTGGCGCCAGGCAAGCGCCGCGATCAGGATGCTGGCGAAGAAGCCGCGCACCAGCATCACCTGGCCGATGTTCATCTCGGTCGAGGCCAGCTTGACGAGCGTATCGTTGATGGTGAATCCGACCATGGACACCATCATGAAAAGCGCGCCGGTATGATTGTGGGAGAGGGCCAAGGAGCGCCCGTTCAGGTTGCGGTGACTGCCGGCTTACCCACTCGGCGTGGCGGCCGCAATATCAATGCGCTGGTCCAGTCCGGCTTGCGCACTGGCAAAGCGGGCACGCCGTGCCTGGCCTCTCCTGCGGGGCGAGCGATGTCACTTGGGCGTCAGGATTTCCGTGCCGCCGCCGTTCTGGCCATAGATCGTCCATAGGCCCTGCATGGAGCCGTCGGCCATGACCTTGTAGACCACCAGGCCGTAGGATTTGCCGAGCGCATAGAAGGCGGCGAACGCATCCTTGTTGCGCATGCAGATGCCTTGCGATGTCGAGCCGCCGGTACTCCACTTGATCGCGCAGGTCGTATCGCCGGCCAATTTGATCTCGGCCTCGCCCTTGTAAGGAGAACCGTCGAAATTGGTGCCCTCGACCGAATATGTGCCGCCAATGGACTGGGCGGAGGCGGGCAGGGCGAAGCCACAGGCAAGTACCGAGACGAGCAACATTCCGCGCATGATTTTCCCCAAAGTGCCGGATCGGCATTCCGTCGAGACTATGCCGGAAGTCGCGACGCGTAAATCGTGATGAAGGCCGGGGCCGGGCGGCAGATTCACGCGGGCAGGGTCCATATGCCGATCGGCCCCTCCCGGCCGCGCACCGATAGCGGTCCTTGCTCGGTAAGGCCGCTGGCAGCTTCCGTGTCACCGGCCGCCAGTACCCGCTTCACCAGCGCGTCGCCGATGCAGGCCGAGGCGCCGAGTTCCCTGCACATGGTCTGCAGGCGGCTGGCGACGTTGCAGGTGTCGCCGATGACGGCGAAAGACAGGTTGCGCTCGCTGCCGATCGCGCCGATCACCACCGGCCCATACTGGCAGCCGATGCGGGCGTCGACGGGATCGAGGCCGCCGGCGCGGCGCTCGACGTTCCATCTGTCCAGCGCCTCGCGCATGGCGCGGACGCAGTGCAAGGCGCGGACCGCGTCGTCATCGGCAGGACGCGGAAGCCCGAAGGTCGCCATGATGCAGTCGCCGATATAGTTATCGACGGTACCGCCGTTGTCGAACACGACCTGCTCCATGCGGCCATGGAACTGGCGCAGCATGTTGAAGACCTCTTCGGCCTTGTGATCCTCCGCATAGTTGGTGAAGCCGACGATGTCGCCGAAGAGCACGGCGACTTCCTGGCGGCGGACCGGGCCGAACGGCTCGTCGATCGAGGCCAGAGCGTCGACGACGTTGGGCGAGAAATGCCGGGCGAGATTGAACCGCGCTCGCTCCGCCTTGGTATAGTCCTCGGCGAGGCGGCGGGTGCGCGCCACCACGGAGGCGATGATGCCGGCAATGATCAGGATCACCGCTATGTTGGTCGCCTGGTCGACCACGTCGACATAGTTCGGGTTGAGGTAGAGCCGCAGCCGCTCGCCGACGCCGATGCCCTCCATCGGCGTCGGCGCTACGATAGTGCCGGGGATGGTGATGACCCACAGCACCGCAGCCGCCCAGCAGATCGCAGCGGCCGTGCCCAGCCATGCGGCGAGGCGCGGCGACAGTGTCAGGGCGCCGAGGCAGACGAAGATCAGCAAATATTTGAAGCCTGCCTCGCGCAAGGTCATGGCGTGCGGCAACGCCTGGTCGTGGAACGGGTTCGGCGCGATCACCACGACGGTCAGGATGACGATGTTCAACGTGCCGAGCACAAAACCCAGCCAGACCGGCCGCATGCCGCGCAGGATCAGCGCGTAGTTCAACAGGTTGATCAGGAAGAAGAACACCAGCGTCGAGATCGAATAGCTGAACGCAGCGTCCCATTTCTCGAGCGCCACGAACAGGATGGCGACGCCGAGCAAGGTGCCGGAGGTGACCCAGAACTGCCAGCGCGCACCCTGGCGCTCGGCGCGCGTCAGCAACGACGCCAGCCGTTCGCGACGCCGTTGTGCTAGGTCGTTGTTGTCGAGCGTCGTCATGGGCGAGGAACCGCAATGGTGGGCCGCAATCCGGCGTGGCGCGGTTCAGTTCAACCTGTGCTGAATCGCGATACAACCTGATCTGGAGGCTGCGGCTAACGCCGTCGCCCCGCTCAAGTCCAGTCAAAACTTGTGATGAGCCGGCTATCAGCCGCCGGTGACGCTCATGTGGCGCGAAACGGCGGGACGGCGGGTGCGGCGGTCGATGACGAAGTCGTGGCCTTTCGGCTTGCGGCCGATGGCTTCGTCGATCGCATCAGAGACGCGCTCGTTGCCTTCCGAGATGCGCAGCGGCGTGCGCAGGTCGGCGGCGTCTTCCTGGCCGAGGCACATATAGAGCGTCCCGGTGCAGGTGAGGCGGACCCGATTGCAGCTCTCGCAGAAATTGTGGGTCATCGGCGTGATGAAGCCCAGCCGTCCGCCGGTCTCGGCGACCTCGACATAGCGAGCGGGGCCGCCGGTCTTGAACGGTATGTCGGTCAGCGTGAACTGCTTTTCCAGATTGGCGCGCAGCAGCGACAGCGGCAAATACTGGTCGGTGCGGTCGCCATCGATCTCGCCCATCGGCATGGTTTCGATGACGGTCAGGTCCATGCCCCGGCCATGCGCGAAGCGCAGCAGGTCGGAAATCTCGAATTCGTTGAAGTTTTTCAGGGCGACGGCGTTGAGCTTTACATGAATGCCGGCCGCCTGCGCGGCATCGATGCCGGCCATCACCCGGTCGAGACTGCCCCAGCGGGTGATTTGCCGGAATTTTTGCGGGTCGAGCGTATCGACCGAGACATTGATGCGCTTCACGCCGCAATCGGCGAGTTCGGCGGCGAAACGCGACAGTTGTGAGCCGTTGGTGGTGAGCGTCAGTTCTTCCAGCGCCCCGCTGTCGAGATGGCGCGAAATCTGGCGCACCAGATGCATGATGTTCTTGCGCACCAGCGGTTCGCCGCCGGTGAGGCGCAGCTTCTTCACGCCCTTCTCGATGAAGACGGTGGTCAGCCGGTCAAGCTCTTCGAGAGACAAAAGGTCCTTCTTCGGCAGGAAGGTCATGTCCTCCGCCATGCAGTAGGTGCAGCGGAAGTCGCAGCGGTCGGTGACCGAGACGCGCAGATAGGTGATCGCCCGCCCGAACGGGTCGACCATGTCGGCATTCTTCGTCGGCGAATGAAACAAAGCTCTTTCCTTGCCTGCCCCTGATGTCGGCCTTTCGGCGCTTTCATTCAAGGGCCCCATGACGCCTGGGTACCATTTTGGGGATTTGTGGCGCAATGCATACCTTCGTGTGTGCGGCATCAGGCCATGGTGCGCAGAGGCGATGCAGGAGCGCACGACTTTCGCTCCGAAACAATTCGGCGTACCGGTGACGCCGAAAGCCGAGGGGAAGACAATGACCGCTCCAACCGAACTCCGCGTCTCAAAAGACCGGAAGATGCTCACGGTGACGTTTCCCAGCCATCGGCCGTTCGAACTGCCGGCGGAACTGCTGCGTGTGCTGTCTCCTTCGGCAGAAGTGCAGGGCCATTCGCCCGAGCAGCGTGTCACGGTGCCGGGGAAACGCAACGTCGCGATCCTCAAGATCGAGCCGGTCGGCAATTATGCGGTGCGCATCACCTTCGACGATCTCCACGATACGGGCATCTTCACCTGGCAGTATTTGCATACGCTCGGCCACGAGAAGGACGACCGCTGGCAGGGGTATCTGGACGAACTGGCCGAAAAGCGCCTGTCTCGCGACTAGAACCGGGAGCAATCAATGTCGATCATACTGAGCGTCGAGGAACTGGAGGCGCTCTACGGCAAGCCCGGAGAGGCATCGCTGGTCAAGGAACTGGATCGGCTGATTCCCGAATATGCAGCTTTGATCGAGGCTTCCCCGTTCGTGGCGCTGGCGACCGCCGGGCCGGAGGGGCTGGATTGCAGTCCACGTGGCGACGTCGCCGGCTTCGTGCGCATCAGGGACGACAAGACACTGCTGATGCCGGATCGGCACGGCAACAACCGGGCCGATTCGCTGAAGAACATCATCCGTGACGGCAGGGTAGGGCTGCTGTTCCTGATTCCGGGTTCAGGCACGACACTGCGTGTCAATGGCCGCGCCGAGGTCAGCATCGATGCGGAGCTTTGCGCCAGTTTTACGATGGAGGGGAAACCGGCACGTTCGGTCATCGTGATCGGCATCGAAAAGGTCTATTTTCAGTGTGCACGCGCGATCCGCCGCTCCGACCTGTGGAACCCGGAAAAGCATGTCGACGAATCAACGCTTCCTACGCCGGGGCGGATTCTGCAGAAGACCAGCGCGGCCAGGATCGACGCCGAAACCTACGATCGCGAATGGCCGGAGCGGGCCAGGAAGACGATGTGGTAGGAACGGTATCGACGTCGCAGCCCGCTCTGCCAGCCTTCAGTCGATCTTCAGCACTTCCGCGATGCGCCGCATATGGTCGCCGACGAAGTCGCATTCGCTGGGCGAGGCCGTCGCCATCGCCTTCTCGATCAGCGCCATATGCACCTTCAGCGCCTGCATCAGCAGTGTCTCGCCGTCCGGCGTGAGCGACAGCCGCAGGATGCGCCTGTCCTTCGCATCGCCCTCGCGGCGCAGCAGCCCGCGCTTTTCGAGCTGAGGCAGCAGCATGGTGATGTTCGAGCGCCCGACCAGGAGTTTTCGGGCGAGGTCGTGCTGCGAGATGCCCGGATGCCGGTAGAGGTTCATCAGTACGTCGAGCTGCGCCGGCTTCAGGTCGAGCGGCAGCAGCGCTGCGCCCAGTGCACGCTCCACCGCATGGCAGGCGCGGGCGACGGCGACCCAGTTGCGGAAACGCGGATTATCCCAGGGCAGTTCTTGATTATTGTTCATTCTTGAACTAATATGTTCACGCTTGAACTAATGGATGGTCTCCGATTATGGCATCTTTGGGTTGGAAGGTCACCCGCGCGCTGTTTGCCGTCGGCGAACGGGTCGCGCCCAGTGTTGCGGGCCGCGCCGCGTTCGAGCTTTTTTCGCGCACGCCCAGTCCGCGCGCCCAAACCGAGGGCGAACGCAAGGCGGTCTCGCGCGCGGCGGATTTCATGCGCACCGCCCGCCATCACACGCTTACCGTGGGGGCCGATTGCGTGGCGGTCCACGAGTTCCGGCCGGACGCCGGTTCGGGCGAGGCGGGGAGGGTTCTGGTCGTGCATGGCTGGCGCTCGCGCACCGAATATATGAAGACGATCATCGAGGGGCTCCGCGTCGCCGGGTTCCGGGTGTTCGCGGTCGACCTTCCGGGCCACGGCCAGTCGACGGGCCGGCGCCTGACCATCATGAAAGCCGTGGATACATTGGCGAGCGCGGGGCAATGGTTCGGTCCGTTCGACCTGCTGCTCGGTCATTCGTTCGGCGGCGCGGCGGCGGTCGACGCTGTCTCCGCCGCGCAGAAAAGTGCGACGCCGCTTGCCGCGCGTCTCGCGCTGATCGCCGCGCCCAACTCCATGTCGGACATCCTCCACGGCTTCAGCGAGGAGATCGGCATCGGCAGGCGTTCACGTGACAATATGGTCGCGCGCATCGAAAGGCTGGCCGGGCGAAGCCTGGAGGATTTTACCGGCTCCCGCCAACTGCCGCGGCTGCGCACACCCGTCCTGGTGGTGCACGCGCACGACGACAGGGAAGTACCGGCCGGCGATGCGAGAGCGCTTGCCGAAGCAGGCAGTCACGTCGACCTGCACTGGGCGCCGGGCCTTGGCCACCGGCGCATCCTCTCCGACGCCGGCGTGGTGTCGCGCGTCGTCTCCTTCGCGAAGGCGGCCATGCCCTTGGCCAAGGCAGGCTGAACGTCCCTTATGGGGCGACCGCGAGGCCAGTTCGCCTCGATCGCATTCGTCCTTCGTTGTCCATGATGGTCGCTTGCCGGCGGGCGGCGGCGGATTTGACAGCCGCCGACCTGGTGGTCATCGGAGCAAGGAACTTCAAGGCCACGGCACGCCAAACCGCCGCCTCTCGATCTCGTCACCGCTCACCTTTCATCCGAGGCGGCACAAGCGCGACTGCACTCTTGCGCGGCAAGGATGAAACGCATAAACACCCGCCACGCGTCGGGCGATTAGCTCAGTTGGTAGAGCGCTTCGTTTACACCGAAGATGTCGGCGGTTCGAGCCCGTCATCGCCCACCACGTAACCCCTTGATTTTCCTAATGGAAGCAAGGGGGAGTTTTTCCGAGAGACCCTTGAATTGGCTGCTGGTCACACTCTGGTCACAGCAAAGGGTCCGTCATGGCTTCTATCCGCAAACACCGCGACAAATATCAGGTCCAAATCAGAAGGCAGGGTTATCCCGCTCTCTCCAAATCCTTCAACAAGCTATCAGACGCCAAAGAATGGGCTCGCCTGATGGAGACGAAGGCAGACAGGAAAGAGCTTGGCCCCGACAGGAAGGTTCTCGCAACGCTCACGCTGGCCAGCTTGGTTCAGCGCTATCGGGACGAGATCCTGCCTAGAAACAAAGGGGGACAGGTCGAGACGATAATGCTCGATGCCTTCCTTCGTCACCCCATTTGCAAGAAGACGCTAGCCGACCTCTCCACGTCCGACTTCACAGGCTATCGGGATGACCGAATGTCAGATGGCGAAGGGGAAAAAGCGATTACGGCCAAGTCGGTCAAGCGGCTCCTATCACCAATCCAGCACATGTTCTCTGTCGCAATGGAGGAATGGGGCGTGCCGCTCAAGGAAAACCCCCTGGCGAACTTTAAGCTCCGGGTAGTCGACAACAAACGCCAGAGACGGCTCTTGGAGGGCGAGCGGGACAAGCTCCTACAGGCAGGCAAAAAGACCCAAAACCCACTCGTGATGCTGATTGTCCGCCTTGCCCTAGAGACGGCCATGAGACGCGGGGAAATCCTCGCCCTACGGTGGCGGGACATCGACCTAGAACGACGCTCAGTGACCATCCGTGAGGCGAAGAACGGGCATTCCCGAACAATCCCCCTGACATCGGCTGCTATCATCGTCATAGGGGAGGCTAAGGGCCGGACGACGGAAAATAAGATAGCCGAAAACGCTCTTGTCTTCCCGATGGCACCAAACGCTTTGCTCCTAAGCTGGAATAGGCTGGTCGGAAGGGCCAAGCTTGACGACCTTCATTTTCATGACCTCCGACACGAGGCGATTTCCCGGCTTTTCGAGCTTGGTCTAACCGTCCCTGAGGTTGCTTCGATCAGCGGGCATCGGACACTTGGGCAATTGATGAGGTATGCCCATGCAAACCATTCGTCTATCAGGGCGAAATTGATCGCTGCTGAGTAAGACGCTGAGACAATGGATAAAGGGTGCGGCCCCCGCGTGTGTTGCACCCTAGAACTTAAGTCATTGATTTGGAACGTTTCATTACAAAATTGTGACATTCCTACTTATATGTACAGTTTATACCTCCTTTCGATATTCTATACCTGAGCGTTCGTACTGATCTTCCATCGCAGGTAAAAGCGAAGAAATGGATCGGTAAGGAATAGATCAAGATTCTCTGCATCCCAATCAATTGCCCTTTGGCTTTTATTCTCTCGTTCATCTATTTCTGTCAAGTACTTCAATGCATTCGATACTTCGATCTTCTGAGGAACCTTATCCGACAGGATGCTATTCAAATTCGATCGAATAAGATCATAAGAGATTCGCTCTTTCGGGCCTGTGTTCGCAACCGCAAGCAATATAGCCTCGTAGATATCCACTGTTCCTCCGGCATATAGCGGTCGGGGAATCCGTTCTGTGCGAGATTGTGGTCCCTTCGCCAACTTCTCGTAGGTCGGAAGCCCCGCATCCTCAGCTACCTCATTGAAAATTGCTTTAATATCAATATTATATAAACTCTTATGAAGCACTTGAGTGTCTTTTATATTTTCGTCAAAACAAATACTCCAGCAAAATCTCTGCATTAATAATGGGCTACCTTGAGATTCTATGGCGAGCTTCTCAATAACGGTTGGCCCAACATCAACATTCAACGCATGGAACCCAGTCATTCCAATCTGGGATAGATCGTCCGTCGACCACACAGGCACCGTCACGTGTTTGAAACGACCAGTTATTTCCGCCTCCGCCTTAATGGCTTCGAATGCTCTATGCGGGGTCGATAAGAGAATGACCTTTAGTCCGCGATAAACCGCGCCCTTTAACGAGCGTATTATAGATATTCGTACCTCATCATCTATGTAGTGAAAGTCGTCGATCACCAATATGATCCTTTTATCGAGAAGAGCTTCAATCGCCTGATGCATATTGTCGGGAAGATACTTGTACGTCTTCTCAATCTGCCGCAACCTTGACCCGTTGATAGTAACTGACAGTGTCAGATTGTTACCGGGTATACCCGCTGACGCGCCTCCGGTAGCCGAAGCACCTGCTTGATCCCCAGTTGCGCTCTTTTCAGTAAGCTCGGTAGCGAGGCGCAACTCAGTGCATACCTTCGTCCAAAGATCAGCCTCCTTCTTAACTTGACCGCCATCGATCCAAACATATTCCATGTCACTCAACACGCGGGTGCAGAGAACCGTCTTGCCGCACTTAGTTGGTCCTGTGAGCGCAACGATGGTCGTCGGGAGAGCAATCGCACGGTTCAGGTTCGACTCGATATTGAGGTGCGCGCGATCTACGTAAGTGATTGTGGGCTGACCTCCCGGTGAAAAGACATCATCAAGCTTCGCAAACCCGAACAGCCTCGGAATCATTTTCATCGCCATTAAACGCCCCAAATCGTTGCTGCTGCCAATTGGCGTATATCCGCACAGGATTCCACTTGCCGCCGATGTTACCAGCGCGGCGTCCTTCCTACCGCATTTTTTGCCCGACCCCCAAGGAATGTGCAATTCGTTTTGTCTAAAAGGGATCGATTGCAAGAAGCAGTTTGGAGGCGAGATGGACACCCGCATAGTGGCTGGCTTGATCGTTGCGGCGGGTGTGGTTCTGGCGGCCGCAATCTACGTCTATTTCAGCCCCTATCATTCCTGTATTCGTGCCGGGTTTAACCCCGTTACCTGTGTCGGTCGGTGATCGTGGCAACCACCCCTAAAATATTCCACTAGCCACCAAAGATGAGGTGCGCCGATATCATAGCGTCCGGTAATAGTCAATATGTGTCAAGAAAAATATTATCAAGCAAATTCAATTGTTTAGGTAGAAAGTGGATATCAGAGGTTGAGATTTCTCTTGACTTTTTTGTCAAAATATGTTAAACTAGGGTGTAGGGTTTGTGAATTCGAATGGCGTCATTCGTGATCTTCAAGAAGGGTGAACGCCCTTAGGTTTTCATACGTTCCGTTCCAAATTGACATTGATCTACTAGCGCGGGGGAGGCCCTCAGAAGCTCTTCTGCATCTCCCATTCAGCCGATAGGCGAGCCTCGTAGGGGACAGCGTTTCAGTTTGTCCTGGGGTTTGGCTGAACCGATTCTGTTGTCTCGACCAGGAGGCTGATCGTCGGCCCTATCATCAATCAAGCAGTACCGCCTTGGGAGTGATTTCCTAAGGCAAAAATCAAATCAACACGTATAGGATAAATAATTGAACCAAGTTACAAATCAAGTTTCTATCGCAGAAGACATTAAAGAGATCGCCACCCATGAAGTCGTTATAGTCGGAGGCGACACATACCAGTGGACATTAATCAAGGTTGTTGAGCCTAAGGCACCGAAGAGAGCGAAATATATCAAGCTAAATCGGGACAAACATCGCTTTTACACACTCGAATTTATCGAGATGGAAAAGCCGTCCAGATTGTCCGGGGTCTACACGACGAAAGAAATGGCGTTCTCGGCTCTCCGGGACTGGGCCAAGGCCGAAGGTCTTTATCTCTCGATCCAACATATCTCGACTTCCGGCAAGGTCCGTGACGTCAACCCTGAAGCCGTCTGAGAGGGAGGGGAGCAATGTCGTTCAAGTTTCAGATGATCGATAAAGCGCTTCTCGGTTCGTCATTTGACAAGATGGGCAAGCCCGAAAAGCAGCTAGCCAGGACGAGGGCAAAGGAGTTCGCCCAAGCGGTAGCGTCGGACAAGAGCCTTTCGAGCGATTTCAAACGGCTGGCAGCATATCAACTCCTTGAGGAACTCGGTACGCTTCCGGTTGGCTCAGCAATCAGGGGAACAATCGGGGAGGCCGAATGACACGAAGCGTCTGCGAACGCACTGGAGGTGCTGAATGAAGGCACGACCTATCCATATCGACAAGACCGGGGTCGTCCGTGTCCCCCTCGCTCGGGATGGCAAAGACGAAGCCGTCATCGATCTCGAGGCTTACAACGAACTCATGACCTTGGGAGTATATCAGAATTGGCAACTTCGTGGGGGCAACGTCGGAGCCCGTGGGCCGAGAGGATTGAAGGTCTTGATCGGGCGCGTCCTGACGAATGCCAGACCGGGACAGCGTGTCGTCTATCGAGACGGCAACCCACTTAACCTCCGTCGTGGCAATCTAGACCTGTCCGACGGTGCCTTCTCGATCAATCACGACAGGGCACAACTCGGCTTGGGCTTGGGTCAGTGAGGCTCTTCGAGCCGATCAACATAGGTGGTTGATTTCGAGCGATTTTTGCCGGGGGTGGTATCATCGTGCCATCCTCGGCGATTTCGATTTCTTGCCCAAAGATTACATAATAAAATCAATATATTACAGGAGCAAATTTCATGAATTCAACCAGTCTGGAACCGACATTTTCACCCACGTCACGGCAACGTCAGAGAACGGAGGCAGAAGCGGTCAAATTGCTGGATCGCAGTACCGATCTGCCACCCCTCAGGCGGGTCAAACTCGTCAAACGCATTCGTGGCGCAAGGCAGCCGTTACGAGAGGCAAAGCGGGTCATCTCGGAAATCCTTATCGGCTCCGTCGATGATCGCATCGACTTCTCGGACGTGCAGGAACTGAGGGTCAAACTGCTTCGTCGTGATATCTCCCTCGATCCCTCTCAGGTGGAGAAACTTCGGGAACTTGATCGTATGGCGGCGAAAGGATGTTCGAAGGCGGACTTCGAGAGGGTGGCAACCGCCTTGCTGCTCTACGTCAGCGCATTGCCGAAGTCATGCCGGGAACAGGAGCGGGATTTTTATCGCAGTGGACCACTGAGCGGCAACGAACCCGGGGTCGCAGCATGATCGAGATGACTAGCACGCAGTGGGTGGCAAACGAGACGTTGTACGGAATTGACCATCGTGACGGGGCGTATGTCGTCGTGTGCGACGGGAGGGCATACCGGACCTATGGCAGTTGGAATGAACTCCTAGCGGCGAGCAAGCGGTTCCCAATACCGGCGGATATCCTGAAGGCCCTTTCGGTGGCGGATCGTCACAGGAATGCGGAAACTCCAAGATTCAAAGAACGAGGGGCAGGGCATTGGTTGGAACCGGGCGGGGCTGACGATGACGTATGATGGAGGAACGTTGCAGGTTGATCTTTCGGAGGCCACACGTTTCCTGAACCTGCTTGATCCCGACGCGACACGGTTCACGTTCCAAACATTCGATGACGACAAGTCCCGAAAGGATGCTCAACTCGGAAAGATATTGAACGGCAGCATTGACGAGCTTGTTGGCCAGCTTTCGGACCTCAATCGTCGGGGTGCTGGCGTCTCCGTGGCCGTCAACAGAACCGATCTGAAAGGACGCCAAAAGGATAACGTCATCGGGGTGAGGGCGATCTGGCAGGAGGACGACAACGATTGGCAAGGCGAATTCCCGCTTGAGCCGTCAATCGTGGTCGAGACCAGCCCGCGACGGTTCCATCGATATTGGCTGATTGAGGATGGCGACGGATTCGAGGAAATCTTTCCGCTTGTGATGGCGAGGATGGTTTCAGAGTTCGGTTCGGACCCCAGCGCGACCGACATAAACCGTGCCATGCGTTTGCCGGGATTTCTGCACCGGAAGGCGGAGCCTCACCGGGTCAAGATAACAGCGGGGAATGGAAAGCGGTATTCAGCACAGGAGATCGTCAACGCATTCCCGCCGGTTGACGACGATTATTATCCTGAGCCTGAAACGATCGGAGATAACGAGTTCGATGCTGAGCGGATAGGATCGGCCTTGGCTGTGCTACCCCCGGAGGATCGACTCGACTGGTTCCGTTATGGCGGTGCCATCCATGACGCCAGCAACGGTAGCGATGAAGGCTTCCAGATTTGGGACGAGTGGTCGCAGCAGACAACAGCCGGGAACTATGACGCCAAGGAACAGAGGCGGTGCTGGACTAAGGACTTCCCCAAACGCCAGGGGCGGAGGACGACCCTTGCTACGATCTTCTACGATGCCAGGCAGCGTGGATGGATCGAATATCGCCTCCGGAAGGGGGCTCCGGTTTCACGCGAAAATCTGGCCGGGGGTTTCGACCTAGATCCTCTCTTTCAAGACGGACTGTCTCCGTTGGCTGATCGGACGATAGTGGCTGTAAGGAAGCGATTCCTTGAATATGGGCACGACCCTTCGGTCGCACATTGGGGAGGCCTGCGGGACATCGCCAGGGTGTATGAACTCATGGCAACCGGACATTGCCCGCAGAAGCTCTTTATTTCCTCGCTCCCGCCGGGGATGGGAAAAACGACAGTCGCCATTGAAGCGACAAAGGCACTCTGGGCCGATGAGCGATTCAAGGGGCAGGGCGTCGTCTACTTCCTGTCTCGCTTGGAGGAGATCAAAACGCTGGTTGCCTTGATGGGCCTCGATAAGGACGACTTCGCAACCCTAACGTCGGACGAAACAGTAAACGCTTTGGGGAATCCAGTCCCGGAAAAGGCGAGGGTCCTCTTCACGACGCAACAGAGGCTGGAGGCGTATGCCAAAGATGGGGCGGCTTTCGCAGAAATGAGGGGACTTCGGTACAACGGGAAGACCAGAGCCATAAGGGTGTGGGATGAGGCCATTCTTCCGTCGATGACACTGACACTCGACAAGGACGGGCTCTTTCGTCTCCTTCGAGACCTCAGGCGCGCGGACAAAGGGCTGGCTGATCTAGTCGAAGAATTCGCCATTTCGCTGCGGGGGGCAAAAGGCTCGACAGTGGAGATGCCCGACATAGACCGGCACAGTCACGGCCTTGAAGACTTTCGAGCGATCTTCGACTCCCCGTCCGACAAGGATACGGCTGAAGCCCTTTGGTATCTCTCAGGCCGGATTGTCAGGATCAGGAGGGACAATCTCAGTGGGGCGACGAGTCTTGACTATGAGGACATCCTTCCCCCTGACATCGCACCGATGCTGATACTTGATGCCTCGGGAGGACTCAGGAGGACATACGGTTTCTGGAAAGAACACAGGCAGGGGCTTGAACCTCTCCGGTCCCCTCAAAAATCTTACGCTGGTCTGACTATCCATCATTGGGACAAGGGCTCTGGCAAGAGCGCTCATGGTCTGCCGAAGACGGTACGGGAGATTGCTTCGGCGGTTGCCTCGACGATTGACCAGATTCCAGAGAATGAGGGCGTCTTGGTCATTCACCACAAGGCGAGGCCGCGAGACCTCGATATCGTGGTGGAGATCAGAAACAGGCTTAGGAGGAGAGACAGGGTAAGATTCTGCTGTTGATTTTCACTGAGAACTGACCCGGCATTTTCACCGAGAAGTGACCCGCCCTTCATGTATGTTTTGGTTCTGCGGGGACGGTCAAGGTTCTAGCTTTCTCCTTTGCTCTTTTCGGCTCTTGGGCAGAGCTGTTCTTGAACCGGAAGCTGTCGTTCCCGGTCTCCAGGATGTGGCAGTGATGGGTCAGCCGGTCGAGAAGCGCGGTTGTCATCTTGGCATCGCCAAAAACGGTCGCCCACTCGCTGAAGCTGAGGTTTGTGGTGATGATCACGCTGGTGCGTTCGTAGAGCTTGCTCAGCAGATGGAAGAGCAATGCGCCACCTGATGCGCTGAACGGCAGATAGCCGAGCTCATCCAGGATAACGAGATCGGAATGCACGAGGCGATTGGCGATCTGGCCTGATCGTCCCTGTGCCTTTTCCTGTTCGAGCGCATTGACCAACTCGACAGTCGAGAAGAAGCGAACCCGTTTGTGATGATGCTCGATGGCCTGCACGCCAAGCGCGGTCGCAATATGGGTTTTGCCTGTGCCTGGGCCGCCGACGAGGACAACATTGTTGGCGTCATCGATGAACTCGCCACGATGAAGCTGACGCACCAGGGCCTCGTTTATCTCACTGCTGGCGAAGTCAAAGCCATTGAGATCGCGATAGGCTGGAAAGCGCGCCGTCTTGAGCTGATAGGCTGTGGACCTGACCTCCCGTTCCGCCGTTTCGGCCTTCAGCAGTTGCGACAGGATCGGAATGGCGGCTTCAAATGCGGGCGCCCCCTGTTCGGTGAGTTCGCCGACAGCTTGCGCCATGCCGTGCATCTTCAGGCTTCGAAGCATGATGACTATTGCGCCGCTGGCAGGGTTATGACGCATGGCGCACCTCTGCGGCCTTCCTCAAGGCATCGTAGCGCTCGACGTTTGCCTTCGGCTCATTGGTGAGCGTTAGGGCCTGAGGAGCACTGATGGTCGGGGGTGTGAGCGATTTGCCGTCGATCAGACGATGGAGCAGATTCAGCACATGGGTTTTGGTTGGAACGCCGGCTTCCAACGCCATCTCCACGGCACATAGCACGGCCTGCTCGTCGTGTTGCAAGACGAGCGCCAGGATGTCGACCATCTCGCGATCGCCGCCTGGCTTCTTGAGCAAGTGTTGTTGCAAATTCCTGAACGCATCGGGGAGTTCAGCAAACGGTGCTCCGTTGCGCAGCGCGCCTGGTTTGCGCTGAACAACAGCCAGATAGTGGCGCCAGTCATAGATCGTCTGACCCGGCCGATCATGCGAGCGATCGATGATGCGGCGATGCTCACAGAGGATCAAACCCTCCGCGGCAACAACGATGCGATCCGGATAGATCCGAACGCTGACAGGCCGATTGGCAAAGGATGCCGGAACGCTGTAGCGGTTGCGCTCTAAATGCACGAGACAGGTCGGGGAGACCCGTTTGGTGTATTCGACAAACCCGTCGAAGAGACGTGATGTCGGCATGAGGGCCTGGGATTCCTCTGCCCAGATATCGGCAATGGTGCCGCGCATCTTTCCATGCGGGGTCTTCTGCCAAAACTCCTTGCATCGAAGCTCCAGCCAGTCGTTCAGGGCTTCGAGCGAGGCAAAGCGCGGAATGGGTTGCCACAGGCGATGACGCGCATCCTGGACGTTCTTCTCGACCTGCCCCTTCTCCCAGCCTGACGCTGGATTGCAGAACTCGGGTTCGAACAGGTAGTGGCTGGCCATCGCCATGAAGCGGACGTTGACGTCGCGCTCCTTGCCGCGCCCGACCTTGTCGATCGCCGTGCGCATGTTGTCGTAGATGCCGCGCCGGGGAACGCCGCCAAAGACACGGAAGGCATGATTGTGGGCGTCGAACAGCATCTCGTGCGTCTGCAGCAGATAGGCTCGAACGATGAAGGCCCTGGAGTAGCTGAGCTTCGTATGCGCCACCTGCAGCTTGGTGCGCTCGTTGCCGATGATGGCCCAATCCTCGGACCAATCGAACTGGAACGCCTCTCCAGGCTCGAACGCCAGCGGCACGAATGTCCCTCGTCCTGTCGTCTGCAATTCCCTCTGAAGATTTGCCTTCCACTCCCGGGCGAAAGCAGCAACACGACCGTAAGACCCCTCATAGCCAAGGCTCACCAGATCGGAATGGAACTGCTTGACGGTCCGCTTCTGTTTGCGGTTCTTCTTTGCTTCCGCCCTCAGCCAGGCCGACAAACGGTCGGCAAACGGGTCAAGCTTGCTCGGCCGCTCCGGAACCTTGAACTGAGGCTCCACGCCATCAGAGCGTAGATATTTGCGGATGGTGTTCCGCGACAGGCCAGTCCTACGGCCAATCTCACGGATCGATAGATTCTCTCGAAAATGCCAGCGTCGGATTACGCTCAATAACGCCATGTCGATCACTCCAATGCCCCCACTGTCATGCAGGGGTGGTTCAAACATGGGTCAATTCTCGATGGAAATATCCTGCGCTGCCGGGTCAGTTCTCAAAGGCAATCAACAATTCTGCAATTGGGGGAGACACACGGCGACAAACGAGTTCGCTGATGTGAGACACGTCATCCTAGCAGGCGTGCTACAATACAATGTCGCTCAGTACGAGGCCGCCGGGAGGGCTGCCAAGAAAGCCACGGTCGAGGACGAATTTTCCGACCAAGAATTTTATGAGACTCGGATCGGCGAGGTCTCTCATCACATCTTCCAAGCGGCTTGTCGGGGATACGTGAGGAAGACCATAAACGGGACGTGTCCCGAAGGCTGTCACCTATACGCTGTCTTTTCGACACATCCGAAGACGGGGCTTCCGAAGGGTCAGTTGTCGGTGATCTTTCCGGAAGCGACCGTTGTTGAATGGCAAGCGGTGGACAAGGAGCCGACAGGCAAGGTCAAGGAAGCCATCGAATATATATCCGACTATCTGACTAGGTATCCCGGGAAAGAACTCCCTGCCTCTGACGTGATGGACAAGACTGGTATCGACCGGAGAAATTGGGGCGGCAGGGTTGCCAACCATTCGACCTTTGAACCAGCCTTGGCCGCTCTCAGGGTTGGCTACCTCAAAGGGAGAGGAAGCAAGTTCTGGAAACTTGATTGGCCTCCAGTGGAGTGAGCCGGACATAAGATTTGTACGAGAAGAAAGTATACTCAATAATACCCATGAATGTCATACAAAGTCTATATAGGAAATCCTTTATGGATATTGTATGACAATTCTACTATATCTCCTTTCTCTTCGTACATCATCTCGTTGGCGAAGTCTTTCGTGTGAAAACTAGGAATTTCTTCGTAAATTTTCTGAGGTGCAATACATTTATGGATACCCCGGGGGCGTCCCCCTGCTACCCCCCAAGAGTACCCCCGGGGGCGTCCTCGTCATGATTTTGTGCCCCGTTGAGGCCGACAAGCCATGTGACACAAGGGTTTGGGCGGGGAAATCTGGTCACACTCTGGTCACAACGGGGGCTGAGACCGGATGGATTTCAATGTCTGTCCCCGTAGCTCTCCGCTTCGCTTGAATGCGAGTCCCGAAGCTGCTATATCTAGAGAAGCAGTTGATTTCTCTGGTCTTTTTGGAAGGGGCGATTAGCTAGGCGAAGCCGTCCAAGGCAACTTAGGAGCGTAAGCTCCGGCTTGAAGTTGCCGTCCAGTTGGTAGAGCGCTTCGTTTACACCGAAGATGTCGGCGGTTCGAGCCCGTCATCGCCCACCATATTTTCCGAATGTCATCAATGATGTGGCGCGCGGCTGGTGAAGGCCAGAGGGTGATCGCAGACCGGTTGTGGTCTGGCTGCCGTCCCGACGATCCCGATGCCAGGCGCCTCATCTGCTCTCTGGAGCCAAATTTCGTCGTGCGAGACGATGCGCGGTTTTGCAGCGGCGCGCCTTTGTCGGGAGGGTTGGCTCGTCCTCGTCAGTTGAAGTTTGCGCCTGCCGGCAGCGCTATGCCGTAGCAGTGGCCGGCGTCTTCGGCGCGCGGAGTGCACTGGGCTTGAAATTTCTGGCCCGACGATTCGCTCTGGCATGCGGACAGACCGATCACGATCGCCAGCAGGCCGCTCAGCGTAACAAGTGCGCGCATTTGATGCCCCCGCAAAAGCAAAACACATGCGGCGTTCCTCGATTCGCCGACACTCAAAGACTATCCACCGCAACACGCGGGCCTGCAAGACCCGCAATATCGGATGCTTAACCGGTTATGCCATTCGGCAACACTGCAAGGGTAATCCGGCAATCGAAGCCGGCTCTTGATTGCCGTTCGCCACCGGTCTTTGATGCGGCCGGAGCCTGGAGAGAGCCAGGGCAGGGGGCGGGCATTGTCGACTTTCGTTCATGTGCTGAAGCGGTTGCTTCTGGCGACCTGCGGCTATCTCGTCGCCCTGATCGTCGGGCTGGTCGCAGCCGCCATCATCTACGGGTTGGCGTCGACCCTTCCCGGTGCGCCCGACCATTTCGCGGTCATGTCGCTCGGCGCGTTCTTCATGCTGATGGCGCCGCCGATCGGCGTGTTCGTGCTCGCCGTCGCCTTCGCGGCGACCGTCACGCAGACGCTGCTGACCGCGCTGGTCTCGGAACTGTTCGCCCTGCGCGCCGCCTGGGTCCACATGCTGTTCGGCGCAATCGTGTCGGCCAGCGGTTTCACGCTGATCAGCGATAGTCTCGAAGACCTGACGACGCGAAGCCTCCATGCCGAGGTGGCGATATTCGCCGCCAGCGGCCTGATTGGCGGCCTGGTCTACTGGCTGATCGCCGGCCGCGCCGCAGGGTTCAGGCGACCGCCGCCGCCCTGGCCGCCGGAAGCCGGTTTCCCGCAATAGCAAAAGCATGCTGGACGGCGGTTTTTTGCGCCACCGCCGCGGCAACGTCTCAGCTTCCCGGGGCCCGCGCCGCCTCGGTCGCGTCGAGCGCCAGCCTGAGCTTCGAGTCGCGATCGTAGACGTCGCCGAAATATTCGACCTTGCCATCCATCGTCGGCCAGGCGGTGAAATAGGCGATGTAGACCGGAATCTTGGCCGTCACCTTTTCGGTCGAGTGGCCGAGCTTGAGCTTCTGCGCGACATGGTCGACGGATGTGCCGAGCACGGCTGCCGCCATGCCGCGCGGATCCTGCAGGCGGATGCAGCCATGGCTGAAGGCACGCGAGTCGCGCTGGAAGAGGTTCTTCACCGGCGTGTCGTGCATGTAGATCGCATGTTCGTTCGGGAACAGGATCTTCAACTCACCCAATGCATTGGCCTCGCTGGGCGTCTGGCGGATACCGTAGGGCACCTTGGCTCCATACTGTCCCCAGTCGACCGCCGATGACGGGATCCGTTTTCCCTTGGCATCCGTCACCTCGTAGCCGGCGCGGTCGAGATAGCCAGGGTCGCGGCGCAGGCGCGGCAGCATCTCGTTGACGATGATCGACTGCGGCACCCCCCAATAGGGGTTGTAGTCGACCTGCTCGATCTCGTCGTAGAAGAAGCTGGTCTGGGTAGCCGGCGCGCCGATGACGACGCGCATGTTCAGCTTTTCGGCGTCGCCGTCGATATAGCTCGCGGTGAAGGCCGGCTGGTTGACGAAGACGCGGGGACTGCCGAGTTCGGAAGGCAGCCAGCGAAGCTGTTCCAAAGCGATCCGCACCTTCTCGATGCGATCCGCCTTCGACGTGCCGGCAAGGGCGCTGACGGTGCGCGGGCCGACGACGCCGTCCGATTTCAGGCCCGCGCGCTGCTGCACGGCCTTGATCACCGGAACGAGCTCATCCGAATAGACTTCGCTTCCCCCCAGCCGCCACAAGGTCTCGCCGTATTCGCCCCCCAACTCGTCGTCGAGATCGCGGGCGACGAGGCCGATCAGCTTCGGCAATTCCGGGCTCGATTCGCCGGGTTTGAGCAAAAGCCTGGCGTCGACACGCACCTCATTGTCGGCGCCGCTGGCTTCCAGCGATTCGAGCTCCACGCGAAGCGCCTGGTATTCGGGGTGCTGGGGATGCCGGGTCTCCAGGTAGGTGCGGATCTCGGACATATGCGACAAGCTGTTCAAGGCGCCCACGAGGTCGAGCGGCTTGGCGGGGAAGTCGTAATAGCCGGAGATGCGGTTCGGATCGACCCGACCCATCGTGGCGTCGCGGACATAACGCAGGACGCGTGCCGACAGCGCCATCTCGAAGCGGATCAGGTCGCGCTGCCGCGCCTGCGGATCGAGCCCGGACGCATCCGAAGGCGGAACCGCGACCAGGTAGTCGGCAGGATCCAGGCCGTAGCTGCCCGCCTCGCCGAGCACGCGGAGCGCTTCGGTGGCGCGTGCATTGGGGGCGGCCTGGTCGACCCAGACAAAATTGCGGTTGCCGGCGTAGTAGCCGGTCAGCGCGGCGGCAATCTCCTTCTCTGCGAACAGCTCGAAATCGTCGAGGCCGCCAACCGCGTCATCGAAGCTTATGGCTCCCGTCGCAGGCTGGTAGCCGATCGGCATGGCGACGCGCGTCAGCGGCGAGAAATCGACCCGCACCAGCCGGTCGGCCTTGTAGGTGTTGTAGCCAGGGCCGGTTATCTTCGGGGCCGCGGCAGCCTGCTGCCTAGGTTGCTTCGCCCGCTTCACGGGGGGCGGAGGCGGGAAGTCAGAAGGTCGCGTCTTCTTGAGGCCGCCGCCGAACAGCGTTTCGAGCAGCGTCTGGGCCTGGGCATCGGGGACGCCGGCCGAAAGGGCCAGGGCCAGGGCCGCAAGCGATACGATCGACATCCAGGCCGGCTTCGACGTCATCGCGTCCCCCAAAAATTCTCGTTGCGCCGACGGCGCAAATATCGACGCCCGCTGCCTGTCGTCATCCAGCCTGATGGCGGATGTCGGGCGAACTATAACCAGTCTGCCCGACACAGTTAAGTTTTTATGAAAGCGGCACCTGCGTCGGACGATGCCTGCGGCGTTTCGCGGCAGCGCTGCTTGCCAGCGGATTGGCACCGGAACCGCCTGCGGCTTTCCAGCCGCGAGTGGTCCGGTCCGTTCGATGGTTCGGAGCGACCTTGTCTTCGTCGCCGCGTGCCGGGAGACCGGCAGGTCGCCAAAGCGGTCAGATCACCACGAAGTCGGCATGGGTCAGGGAAAGACCTGCCGACAAGGTGGCGAAATGGATGGCCGCCGCCGCCCCGCCATTGCCATCCGCATCGTAACAGAGCTCGCCGGTATCCGTCTCGTAGATGATCCGGTCGTTCGAATCACCTGCGGCTCCTAAGTTGCTGGCCCGCAAATCCGTGCCTGCCGGCGCAGGACCTGATGTTCCGAGAATGAGTTGCGCCGGGAATGGGCGCGCTTTGGTGATGGGGCTCATGTAACGTTGCGCAGCCATCCGAGAACTTGGAAATAGTGTTGAATACGGGCGGCGCGGCCTTTCGGCGTATCTGCCAGAGACGGCATACCTTGGATCGAAAGGAAATTCTGGTGGAAGCAGAACCCTCTGATCGAAAGGAACGATGCTTGGTTCTGCGAAAAATTTTCGTGTTGCCGTCGAACTAACTATTCGGTTACATGAATTTCTGAGCCTTGGCAGGGGGCATCGTGACCGACCCGAAAGTACGGACCGGATTGGAGTTGAATCGACTCTTCTATGAGGGGCGAGGCGACGAGTTCATCGAGATGTTCACCGACTATGTCGGACAGCGAAGAATCGTCGTCGGCGAAGAGGCCGTCATCAGATTGCTTGATATGGTCCGAACCATCCGACCGGAAAATCCTGGAACGAAACGCTCTGAGAGGTAGCGCGTCGCCGTTCGAACGGCACGAATTCCTCGGTCGCGGGTTCGATCCCGTGTCGCGGCATAGAGTATGGGAATTGAACCCATGCGTCACAATAAAAACGGAACATTAGATTAATGCAACGCCCTAAGGCATTGAAAACTAATGGCGCGAGTGACGGGGCTCGAACCCGCGACCTCCGGCGTGACAGGCCGGCACTCTAACCAACTGAGCTACACCCGCGCATCCAACGTCGGGCAAACCCGCGTTGTGGGCGTCCGATTAAGGGGTTCGCCGGAGAGTGTCAAGCGCGATAGAGCGAGCTTGTGCGATTTGCCCGACCTTTCGCCGGCCAAGCGTAAGATCGCTTTCGCCGCCCTGTGGAAAAGGCCGGATCGACCGGCTGCGGGAGGCTCGCTTCAAAGCAACTGGCTGAGTTTCTTGCCGATCTTGATGAAGCGCAGCGGGTCGACGGCCTGGCCGTCGCGCCTGACTTCGTAATGCAGATGCGGCCCGGTCGAACGCCCGCTGCTGCCGGTCAGCCCGACGACATCGCCCAGTTCCACCTTCTGGCCTTCCTTGACCTCGATACGGCTGAGATGGGCGAAACGGGTGGCGATGCCGTTGCCGTGGTCGATCTCCACCATCCGCCCATAGCCGCCGTTCCATCCTGCGATGGTCACCGTGCCCGGGGCGGTGGCGGTGGCGGCCGATCCCACCGGCGCGCGAAAATCCATGCCGGAATGCAGCGCCGGGGTCCCGAGGATCGGATCCTGGCGGACGCCGAACGTGCTGGAGATCGAAAGCCCCGGCGCCGGGTTGGCGATCGGCAGGCTCTTGGCCTGCTGCTTCACCTTGTCGAGCAGGTCGAGCGCGACGTCGAGTTCCTTGACCTTGGTGTCGAAAGCCTGGGCGTTGTCGATGGCGATCAGCGGGCCGCCCATGGCGGTCTTGCCGAAATCGGCGTCCACGGGCAGGCCAGCCTCTTCGAGGACATCCGAAATCTGGTCGGCGGTCTGGTAGGCGTCGTCGGCGAGCGTTGAGATCTTGGTGATCTGCTCGCTCTCGATGCTGCGTAGCGACTGGTTGATCGAAACGAACAGTTTGTCCGCCCGGTCTGCCGACGATTCGGACGGATCGTTGCCGTCGCGCGTCGACCATAGCGAGAATGGCGCGGCGTTTGCGGCGCCGGCATAGGCGAGGGCAGGGAGGCCGATGGCGGCATCGGCGCGCTCGTCCGGCCGTTCTTCGGGCGCGGGCGCAGAGTCGGACGTGGCGTCGGCATTCGCTTTTTCGAGGATGGGGCCGAGACGGCCGTGACGCTCGCTCAGTTTCGACTGCCGGGCCAGCAATTCGCCGACCTTCGTTTCCATGAGCTGCTGGTCGAGCAACTGGCGGCTGGTGATGCGGTCGACCTGCGCCCGCAGCGCCGAGATGCGGTCCTCGTAGGCGTGCTGCATGCGGGCCTGGCGGGCCACCGCAGCGCCGATCAGGTCGTCGCGGAAGACGAGATACGAGGTTGCGGCGAAATAACCCAGGGTGACCGCCGCGACGACCGAACCGGCCAGCGCCGCGATCCATGGACGAACCGTGAAATGACTGACCGAATTGCCTCGCGCGATGATGACGGTATGCGGTTCGCGACGCTTGCCGAAAACAGTTGATTGAGCCGTCATCTCGCGCCGAACTCCGCTTTGACACCCGTACAAGCGATGGCTGCATTACACATCGTTAGGGTTAACAAAGGCTTGCGGGCGACGCCGCTTGATTAATGATGAGCGCCCAACCGGACGGAATCGCGCCGGTCGTGAGGGGTGTGGCGATCCATCTCCGGTTGCCTTGCTCGGGAAACCGGAGAACACGGGTTCCACAAATGTCTCCTATGGAGATGCTGCATAGATTCCGAGCCTGGAGAGCATTCCGGCTGGCCATAGAAAAACCCGCCATTGCGGCGGGTTTCTTCTCGTCTTCAGAAATACAGGGACGAACTTATCTCATGAAGAACCAGAGAAGGATGATGATCGGTATCGGAACGCCCAGAAGCCACAGGACGATACTGCGCATAGTGTTTTCTCCCGCAATCGTTGTTCCTTTCCTAGAATGCGGAACATCGAAAAGGGTTCCTGACGGTCTTCTTCCCAGGAGGTTATTTGCCTCCCGAATCAGGATGGCGCCCTCAGGTCGCGCACGGCCTGCAGCACTTCGGCGGCGTGGCCGCGTACCCGGACCTTGCGCCAGGCGCGGACTATGCGGCCGTCGGCGCCGATGAGATAGGTGGTGCGCTCCACGCCCATGTATTTGCGGCCGTACAGGCTCTTCTCCACCCAGACGCCATAGGCGTTGGCGGCTGTCAGTTCCTCGTCGGAGACGAGGTCGATGGACAGCGCGTGCTTGGAGGCGAACTTGGCGTGCTTGTTCGGATTGTCGGGCGACACGCCGATGACGGTCGCGCCGGCGGCCTCGAACTCGGCCTTCAGCGCCGAGAAGTCGATGGCTTCGGCGGTGCAGGCCGTGGTGTCGTCCTTCGGATAGAAATAGAGAACCACCGGCCGGCCGCGCAGGTCGGCGAGATGGAACGTCCCGCCGCCGCCGCGTGGCAACGACACATCCGGAGCCATGTCGCCCGCTGCCAGTTCAGCCATATGGATGCCCTTCTTTGCAATTATGTGTATGAAGTGGGCTTATAATCCGGCGGCGGGATTCGTCCATGCCGGTATCGCAATCTGGAAGCCGATCCGGTTCACCCACGCCAGGAACCCATCAAGAGCCGCGCGTTGAATCACGAGCAGCCCAAGCATCACAAGATCCGGTTTCGGCGGCACGAAATCACCAATCTTTCCGCGCTGCCTTCCGCGCATGGGCAGCAATCGCACTGGCGCATGGAACGCACCCGACGTGGGGCGCTCCGCGCCTGCATCTTCGCAGCGGCCGGCGTTGGATGCCTCCTGCTCCTTTGCGTTGCGGCGGTCGCCTTTCTGGTCAACTCGGACTGGGGCACGGAGACGCTGCGGGTGCAGGCGGAACGGACCGTCCAGGCGATCGCGGGCGAACAGGCCAGCGCGGCGGTCGGCCCGGCTCGCATCGCGTTCGGCGCCCGGCATCCGGTCGGCCTGCAACTGGCCAATATCAATCTGAAGAACGCCGAAAGCCTGACGACCATAGCCGATGTCGGGACGGTCGACTTCGGCATAAGGCTGCTGCCGCTGCTGACGGGAAACCTGCAACTGGGCAGCGCGTCGATATCGGACGCCACCATCACCGCCTCGGCGATGCCGGCGGCGAAGGCCGACTGGACGAGCGCCCTGCGCGACGCGCGTGGGCTGATCGAGCCCGACCTTGTCGTCGCCGCCGTGTTCCAGCCGATCCATGCGGCCTTCGACGCGATCGATTCGGGAATGCTGTCCGAGCTTGGACTGCACAACATCCGCGTGATCCTGCCGGAGGGCGAAAGGCTGCGCGCCGTCAGGATCGTCGACGGCACGCTGGACCGCATTTCCGACGGCACATTGCAGATCTCGATCGAGGCGGATGTCGACGGCAGGCGCGTCGTGCTTGCCGGTACGGCAACGCGGGAGGCGGCATCGAGGCGCATCAGCAGTCTCGACCTGTCGATCGTCAGCGAGGCGTTGCCCGAGGTCATCGGCGACGGCCAGCCGGAAAGCGCGGGGCGCCTGGGCGCGGCGACCCTCTCGGTCACGGGAAGCGAACAAGCCGCGGGGCAGGGCCAGCAGTTGAAGCTGTCGGGCGTGATCGAGAAGTCGCAGGTCGACTTCGGCGCCCGCGGCGTGTTCACCGGCAACATGCAGGTCGACGCAACGCTCGCCACCGGCACGGGCAAGGTCGAGATCGACCGGCTGCTCGTCCAGACCGGCCGCAATTCGCTTGAATTCAACGGAGCCTTCGGACCTCGACCGCCGACAGGAAAGGCCGGCGACACGCCGGTCTATCGCTACGAACTGGTGAGCACGAAGACGGTGGTGCAGCCGTCCGATTCGCCGGAACCCGCGCTGGATTTCCAGGCGCAGGTCGAAGGCACGCTCGATCCCGCGACGCGCATCGTTTCCGCCGACCGGATCGTCGTCAAGAGCGGCGAGGGCGAGGCGCTGGGCACCGCCAAGGTGGAACTGGCGAAGGGTCTGGCTCCTGGCGTGGCGCTCGCCTTTTCTGTCCGTGACATGCAGGTCGCCGACGCAAAGCAATTGTGGCCCTGGTTCGCGGCGAACAAGGCGCGCGACTGGGTCCTCGACCATCTGTTCGGCGGCAAGCTGCATGAGGCGTCGATCGAGTTCCGCGTGCTGCCCGGACGTCTGGGCAATGGGGTGCCGCTATCGGCCGAGGAGATCGGGGGGCGTTTCGCGGTTGAGGACACGCGCTTCGACACGTTCGGAAAACTGCCGCCCATCCGCGACGCCAACGGCGTGGTCGAGGTTCGCGGTTATGATGTGGACGTGACACTCTCGTCCGGCACGGTCTACTTGCCGAGCGGCCAGTCGGTGGCGGGCAAGAACGGCACGCTTGCGTTCAGAAAATCCAATCGCCCGCCGGTCATCGGCAAACTCGACATAGACATCGAGGGCGAGGCAAGCGCCGTTGCCGAATTCGCGTCGCTCGATCCGATCAACGCCATGCGCTTCCTGCCGCTGGAGCCGGGCGACCTGTCGGGCCAGGTGTCGGGCCATGTGATCGCCGATATCCCGCTCCAGAAAGGGGTCGATCCGAAAAGCCTCCAGTGGATCGTCGATCTCGACTATCGGGACCTGTCGATCGCCAAGCCTTTTTCCGGCCAGACGCTGATCGACGCCGACGGCAAGCTGACGGTGGAACCGACGCAGGCGACCATGTCGGCCAAGGGCCTGTTGAACGGCATACCGGCGACCCTCGCGATGGTCGAGCCGCTGCGGCCGGAGGGGCCGCAGCGCGACAGGAGAATCGAACTCACGCTCGACGATGCGGCGCGCAGGAAACTGGCGCCCGGTCTCGATTCGCTGATCTCGGGACCGGTGAAGGTTCAGGTCGACGATGACGGAGACGTCCGCAACATCGCCGCCGACCTGACCAATGCCAAGCTGGACATCCCCTGGGCAGGATGGAGCAAGGGTGCCGGCGTCGCGGCGGCGGCCGAGTTCGCGATGCTGACCACGGACAAGAACACCAGGCTTTCCGGCTTCGAACTGACCGGCAACTCCTTCTCGATCGTCGGCGACATGACGCTGAGCGGTGGGCAACTGGCCTCGGCGCGGCTCGACAAGGTGCGTCTCAACCGCGACGACGAGGTCAAGGTGGCGATCGACCGGTCCGGCAAGGGTTACAAGATCGGCATCACCGGAAGCGGCTTCGATGCCCGGCCGGTCATCAAGAGTTTTCTATCCGATTCCAACGGCAAGGGAGGCGCGGGCAGCCGTTCCAGTTTTTCACTGGATGTCGACGTCGCCCGGGTGACCGGCTTCAATGGCGAGATGCTGTCCGGCGTCAAGCTCGAAGCCGATGGCTCGCGGGTCTCGGTTACCGCTGCGTCCGGTTCCGGCGGCGCCGTCACTTTCTCCAGTGGCGGCGACGGCAGCAGCAAGCAACTGCGAATGCAGGCGGCGGACGCCGGGGCGATCCTGCGCTTCCTCGACCTCTACAAGAACATGCGAGGCGGCACGATCAAGGTGGCGCTTGCCGGCAGCGGCGACGGCGGCATGTCGGGCCAGGTCGACGCCCGCAACTTCTCGGTCGTCAACGAGCCGAGGCTGGCGTCGATCCTGTCGACCCCGCCGGCCGGCAGCGACCGCAGCCTCAACGATGCCGTTCGCAAGGAGATCGACGTATCCAGCGTCTCCTTCGAGCGCGGCTACGCGCAGATCGCAAGGGGCGAGGGCTATCTCAAGCTTGCGAACGGCGTGGTGCGTGGCCCGCAGATCGGCGCGACCTTCCAGGGCACGCTCTACGATCAACGCGGCAGGATGGACATGACCGGCACCTTCATGCCGGCCTATGGCTTGAATCGCATCTTCGGCGAATTGCCGCTGATCGGCGATCTTCTCGGCAACGGGCGCGACCGCGGCCTGATCGGCGTGACTTTCAAGCTCGACGGCGACGCCAAGTCGCCACGCCTTCAGGTCAACCCGCTGTCGGTCATGGCGCCAGGTATTTTCAGGCAGATTTTCGAGTTCAATTGAACCGGCCCAGGCAGGTTCGGCCGGCTGCGCCCGCGGATCAGCGATGGTCCTTCCGGATAGCACAAATCGCCGCCGTGGCGTAAACCCGGCAGCCGATCCACTTATACGGACGGCATTTGAATTTGACCGCCGCCGGTATCGGGCATTGCCGGTCTTCCACACTGACACGATGCGATGCTGGAGGCGGAGGAGATAGGAAAAATTTCCTTGCTCATTTCCACCTCTCTGCTATTGTGTGCCTCGAACGGAGGCTGGAATGGACCGCGCGGAACGCGAAAATGAGCAGGAGACGCTGAAGGGCATCGCAGCGGTGCTGCTCAAGCTGGCTGTTCTGGCCGAGTTCCTTTGCGTCCTGCCGCTCCCGCTTCGCGTGCTGGTGTTGGCGCTCTTGCGGCCGGCCGAGGCCGTTGCACGGGCGTTTGCTATCGAGCAGAGCGGCGGCGCGCTTGCCTTGCCCCCGACTGTGGTCCGCGGAGCGGATGGCGATGGCTGCGCCGAGGCTTTGCATCTTGCCCGCTGCTTGCGCGCGCTGGCCATCGTCTTCTGCGGTCTGCAGAATCTTTTCGCCGGGCGGCGGCCGTTTCGCGGCGGGACGAACCGGCGTCTTGCGCAAAGCGCGCCGGCGATGGCGTGGCGGGATCAGGCAATGAGGGCGCGGCACGCAATGGCCTCTCCTGGGGCGGGGCGCATCGATACGTCGTGACCGACGAACTGCATGCCGGGTTGACTTGTTGAGGATTCGAACGCCATCCGCCTGGTGCGCTTGGCGGCAGAGGTGTTGGTATTCCGATGCCAATGGTAAGGAGGGCTAACCGCCGTTGGAATTATAAGGCCGACGAGCCTGTTGAAACAAGCCGAGCCGCCTCTGAACGCCTCCGCGTCGGGAAGTTTCACGCCGCACCCGAAGCATAATAATCCTGTCCGCAATATGCGAAAGCAGCCGCTCGCATATCATCGGCCCATATCCGTACCAAAAGCCGGCATTGTCCGGCCGGCAATGTTACGCAGGCCGCACCAGCACGTGTTTCTTCTTGCCGACCGACAGCTTTGCCACGCCGTCGGACGTTACATCGGCAGAAGTCACAGAGCGGCGCTCGTCCTGGACCGGCTGGTCGTTGAGACGCACCGCTCCGCCCTGCACGTGACGGCGCGCCTCGCCGTTTGAAGCGGCGAGCCCGGCCTTGACCAGCAGGGCGAGCAGACCGATGCCCGCCTGAAGCTCCGATCCGGAGACCTCGATGGTCGGCAGCGTGTCGGCCAGCGCACCTTCCTCGAAGGTTTTGCGCGCCGTCTCGGCAGCCTGCTCGGCGGCGTCGCGGCCATGCACGATCGCGGTCGCCTCGGTGGCGAGCACCTTCTTCGCTTCATTGATCTCGTTGCCGCCGAGCGCTGCAAGCCTTGCGATCTCGTCGAGCGGCAGGCGGGTGAAGATCTTCAGGAAACGCTCGACGTCGGCGTCCTCGGTGTTGCGCCAGTATTGCCAGAAATCGTAGGGCGAGAAGAGGTCGCCGTTGAGCCACACGGCGCCCTTGGCCGACTTGCCCATTTTTGCGCCGGAAGACGTGGTGAGCAGCGGCGTGGTCAGCGCGAAAAGCTGCTGGCCGCCCATGCGGTGGCTCAAATCGACGCCGTTGATGATGTTGCCCCACTGGTCGGAGCCGCCCATCTGCAGCCGGCAGTCGTAGCGGCGGCTGAGTTCGACGAAGTCGTAGCCCTGCAGGATCATGTAGTTGAATTCAAGGAAGGACAGCGACTGCTCGCGGTCGAGGCGCAGCTTCACGCTGTCGAAGGTCAGCATCCGGTTGACCGAGAAATGCCGGCCGACATCGCGCAGGAACTCGACATAGTTGAGTTTCAAGAGCCAGTCGGCGTTGTTGACCATGATCGCGTCGTTCGGGCCGTCGCCGAAGCGCAGGATGCGCGAGAAGATTTTCTTGATGCCCTCGATGTTCTCATTGATCTTTTCCGCCGTCAGCAGGCCGCGCTGCTCGTCGCGAAAGGACGGGTCACCGATCATCGAGGTGCCACCGCCCATCAGGGCGATCGGGCGGTGCCCGGTCTCCTGCATCCAGTAGAGCATGGTTGCGGAAATCAGATTGCCGATATGCAGGCTGGTCGCGGTCGCGTCGTAGCCGACATAGGCGGTCACGGTCTCTTTCAGGAACAATTCGTCCAGCGCGGCCTCGTCGGAGACCTGGTGGATAAAACCGCGCTCGGAGAGGATGCGCAGGAAATCGGATTTGAAGGCGGGCATGACGGCGTTCCGGAAGACGATACGGGAGGACCGCGCATGGCGCGCGCGGCTGCGGGCCTTTAGCATCGGCGGGCTGGGAATCACAAGGACGGCATCGAAATGAGCCTTATTGCAGCGATCGGCCTGATGAGCGGCACGTCGATGGACGGCATCGACCTCGCCATGCTGCGCAGCGACGGCGAGAATCTTGTCGAGCGTGGGCCGTCCTTGTTCGTGCCCTACGACGCTGCGTTTCGCCGGCGCATCGAAGCGGGGCTGGAGGACGCGAAGGCGATTGTGCGCCGTGACGAGCGGCCGGGCGATCTGGCTGCTTTGGAGCGCGACATCACCGGCCGGCATGCTGACGCAGTCGCTCTCTTTCTCCGCAACGGGGCGAAAGACTGGGGCACGCCGGAAATCATCGGATTTCATGGCCAGACGGTGCTGCACCGGCCCTATTTGGGCCTGACCGTGCAGATCGGCGACGGGCTGTTGCTGTCGGCGCGCACCGGCATTCCCGTCGTCTACGACATGCGTGCCAACGACATGCTGTTCGGCGGGCAGGGGGCGCCTTTGGTGCCGGCCTATCACGCGGCGCTAGCGCGCTCGCTGCCGCCGGGATTTTCCGGCCGCTACCCCGTCGTCTTTGTCAATATCGGCGGCATTTCCAACATCACCTATGTGCCCGCCGAGGGCGATCCCATCGCCTTCGACACCGGTCCCGGCAACACGCTGATCGACCAGTGGGTTTCACGCGAGGGCGGCGTGCCTTACGATGCCGGCGGAGCGATCGCCAGCGAGGGGGGCGTCGTTGGGTATGTTGTGGATGCGTATCTTGATGCACCGTTCTTCAACAAGCCAGGACCCAAGTCGCTTGACCGCAACGATTTCACGCTGGAGAAGGCGAGGGGTCTCGAACTGGCCGACGGCGCGCGCACGCTGGCCGCCGTCTCCGCCGAAGCGATCCTGAAAAGCGCCGAGCACATGCCGGAAAAGCCGAAACTGTGGATCATCTGCGGCGGCGGGCGCAAGAACCCACATATCGTGGGCGATATGCGCAAAGGTGCCGGGCCAGCTGGCGCCGAGGTGGTGCTGGCGGAAGATGTCGGGCTGGACGGCGACGCCACGGAGGCGGAAGCGTGGGCCTATCTGGCCGTGCGTTCGCTGAAGGGACTTCCGCTCACATTCCCGACCACCACCGGATGCCGCGAAGCGGTCAGTGGCGGTGTGCTTGCGGACGGGAACGCCTGACGCAATCATCGAGGCCAAAGCTGTAATCTCGTGCTGCTCTGCGTTCCCCTCGAAGCGTGACCGGGGAACGTCATCGAAGTTTCATCCAAGCTTCAATCGCCCGACACGTGGCGGCCATAGCGCTGGCGGTGTTTCATCCTCCAGCCAGGTTTCATCACCATGCGACGCTCCCTACTCGCGGCTGCCGCCGCCATCGCCCTGACCGGCACGGCAACCCTTGCCATCGCCCAGGAAAAGCAGTTCGACGCAAAACTCGCCGGCCAGGCCATCCTGCCCGCCAACACCATCATCAAGGCACCTGAGAACGCGCCTGAGCATCTTCAGACCGTCGGAAAATTCTCGACGCCGGACCGCAAGCGCGCCGCCGCACTCGGCAGCGTGCCGGCCAAGGACGGCGTCCGCCTGACCGGCCTGTCGCTGCCCTTCGACGGTCAGGCCGTGCAGGGCCTGTCCGGCATCAAGACCATCGGCGACGGCACCTACTGGACCATCTCCGACAACGGTCTTGGCAACAAGCTGAACTCGACCGATGCGGCGCTGATGATCCACCGTATCAAGCCGGACTGGAGCACCGGGGCCGTCGAGCGCCTGGAAACCATCTTCCTGACCGACCCGGACAAGAAGGCGCCGTTCCCGATCGTGCTGGAAGGCAGCGACACCCGCTTCCTGACCGGCGGCGACTTCGACGTGGAATCGGTGCAGCCGGTGGCCGACGGTTTCTGGATCGGCGAGGAATTCGGGCCTTACCTGATCAAGGTCGACCTGCAGGGCAAGCTCCTCGACGTGATCGACACGGTCGTCGACGGCAAGCCGGTTCTGTCGCCCGACAATCCGAAAGTGACGCTGCAGGCGAACCCGGCCGCGCCGACGCCGAAATTCAACGTGAAGCGTTCGGGCGGCTATGAAGGCCTCGCCCAGGCGCCGGACGGCTCGAAGCTCTACGCCTTGCTCGAAGGCCCGCTCTATGGCGACGACGGCAAGGTCGAGCAGGCCAACGGCCGGACTGCTCTGCGTGTGATCGAATTCGACGTCGCGTCGAAGTCGTGGACCGGCCGTAGCTGGCTTTATCCGCTCGCGGAGGGTGGTGAGGCCATCGGCGACTTCAACATGATCGACGCCACGACGGCGCTGGTGATTGAGCGGGATAACGGCGCGGGCGTTGCGGATAAAGCCTGCGTGGACGCCAAGAACCCGACGCCGGATTGCTTCGCCACCCCTGCCAAACTGAAGCGCATCTACAAGATCGAGATGAACGACGCCAATGTCGGCGGTTCGGTCCGCAAGATCGGTTACATCGACCTGATGAAGGTGCCTGATCCCGACAACAGGAAGCGCCAGGGCGGCGGCGAGGGGTTCTACGACATGCCTTTCGTCACCATCGAGAATGTCGACGTGGTCGATGGCACGCATATCATCGTCGGCAACGACAACAACTTGCCGTTCTCGGCCGGGCGCGCGCTCGACAAGGCCGACGACAATGAGCTCGTTCTGCTCGAGGTCGGCGAGTTCCTGAAGGCGAAGTAAGACTTGAATGCGGGCGGCCCGGCGTCGGCAGGGCCGCCTCCGCCCCTCTGTAGCGCGGGACATCGTACCGTCGTTGCAATTCCCGTCATGGCCGGCTCTGCATGACTTTGGCCGTCAATCCGCTCGGCTCCGCGAACGGCGGCACGCCTCGCCCCGGCAGGCTGGGCGGCTGGGCCAAGGTCATACCGGACTATCTCACGGGGCTTGCCGCGCTGTCGCGTCGAAACACGGCCCAACACCGTTGCTGAACTCACGCGCCGCCATGCCGTCGGCGGACGGCTGCCCGCATTAAAGAAATCGGCGCGGGTATTCTGGTGGAGTTGGAACCTGTCTCGGCCCCAATCAGGGCGGCGCTTGCAGCCCGCCCCACCGGGTTCCGGAACCTGTTTCAGCGCAGCCGCTTCGGGCGCGGATCGGCCAGTTGGCCGGCGAGGCGCTTGTCCAGATAGTCGGCGCATTCGTCCAGCAGGATCTGCGGGTCGTTGGAGAAGAAGTGATTGGCGCCGGGCAGCGTCTTCTGGGTGATGGTGATGCCTTTTTGCGCATGCAGCTTGTCGACCAGACCCTGCACGTCCTTCGGCGGCGCCACCTTGTCGGAATCGCCATGGATGATCAGGCCCGACGACGGGCAAGGCGCCAGGAACGAGAAGTCATAGGTGTTGGGCTGCGGCGCGACCGAGATGAAGCCTTCGATCTCCGGACGGCGCATCAGCAACTGCATGCCGATCCAGGCGCCGAACGAATAGCCGGCGACCCAGCAGCTTTTCGAATCGGGATGCAGCGACTGGATCCAGTCGAGCGCGGCGGCGGCATCGGACAGTTCGCCCATGCCGTGGTCGAATTCGCCCTGGCTGCGGCCGATGCTGCGGAAATTGAAGCGCAGCGTGGTGAAATTGCGCTTCTGGAACATATAGAACAGGTCGTAGACGATCTTGTTGTTCATCGTCCCGCCGAACTGCGGATGCGGATGCAGCACGATGGCGATCGGCGCGCTTTTCTCGGTGGACGGCTGGTAACGACCTTCCAGACGGCCTGCCGGACCGGCAAAAATCACCTCGGGCATTGTTTACTCCACATCTTCGATTTATGGGCCGCCCGTCGGTCACAATCCCGGCTTCGGCCTTGACGCGTCGGATGCGTCTACCTACAAGCTAGTTTAGAACTGTTCAAAAGTGACGAACGAGCAATTTTCTCGGGTAGATAGGATGTCTTGCATCGCAAGTTCAAGGAAATTGCGATGCCATGCGATCTTTCCGACGGAACCCGTGTGAAGATGGCCGAGCCGCGTGCCTATCTCGACTACAATGCCAGCGCGCCGCTGCTTCCCGCGGCGCGGGCGGCGATGCTTGCCGCCCTGGACATGACGGGCAACGCCTCGTCAGTGCATGGCGAGGGCCGCGCCGCGCGGCGGCTGGTCGAGGAAGCGCGCGCCGATGTCGCCGCGCTGGCGGGCGGCAGGCCGGAGCATGTGGTCTTCACGTCGGGCGCAACCGAGGCCGCGACGACCTTGCTGACGCCGGACTGGCGCATGGGCCGCAGTCCTTTGCGCATGTCGCGGCTCTATGTGTCGGCGGCCGATCATCCGTGCATCCTCTCCGGCGGACGGTTTCCCGCCGAGCAGGTCAGCCGTATCGGCGTCGACGGCGACGGCATTCTTGATCTTGCCGCGCTGGAAACGGCGTTGGCTGCGCACGACAAAAGCGACGGTCTGCCGCTGGTGGCGGTGCATGCGGCGAACAACGAGACAGGCGTGCTGCAGCCGGTTGGCAGGATTTCCGACCTTGTGAAGGCTGCCGGTGGCGTTCTGGTCGTCGATGCGGTGCAGGCGGCAGGACGTATTCCGCTCGACATTACAGGGTCTTGCGGGGATTTCCTGATTCTGTCAGCGCACAAGATCGGCGGCCCGAAGGGCGTCGGCGCTTTCGTCGGCAAGGCCGATTTGATGATGCCTGTGCCGCTGGTCACCGGCGGCGGGCAGGAGAAGGGATTTCGGGCCGGCACGGAAAATCTGTCGGGCATTGCCGGTTTCGGTGCAGCGGCACGCCATGCAGCGTCCGCGCTGGCGGGCAACGAGGCGGTGCGGGCGAAGCGTAGTGTGATTGAAGCAGCCATTCTGCGGGCTGCTCCGGATGCAAAGATATTCGGGGCTGACGTCGAGCGGCTGGCCAACACGGTTTTCTTCGCCGTGCCCGGCGTCAAGGCCGAGACGGCGCAGATCGCCTTCGATCTTGCGGGCATCGCGGTGTCGGCCGGATCGGCCTGTTCGTCGGGCAAGGTCGGGCCGAGCCATGTGCTGAAGGCGATGGGCGTTTCGCAGCCGGAAGGCGGGTTGCGCGTGTCGATCGGCGAGGCAACCAGCGAGGCCGAGATCGAGCGCTTTGCAGCCGTGCTTGCACGATTGGCCGCGCGCCGCGGCGGAGAAATCCGCGCTGCATGAACCGGTCGGCGCGCTGGCCTTCCGGCCCGCGGCCTTTGGCCCGTGAATGCGGCGCAAGGCGCACTATATAGAGGCTACGCCGCCTGGCGGTGCCATAGTTTGAAAACGGTCGGGCCTTTAACCCGGCATGGATGGAGAACGCGATGCCTGCTGTGCAGGAAACGATCGAGCAGGTCCGCAAGATCGATGTCGATCAATACAAATACGGTTTTGAATCGATCATCGAGATGGACAAGGCCCCAAAGGGCCTGTCCGAGGACATCATCCGGTTCATCTCGGCCAAGAAGGGCGAGCCGGAGTGGATGCTCGAATGGCGCCTCGGCGCCTATCGCCGCTGGCTGACGCTGGACGAGCCAACCTGGGCGCGCGTCCACTATCCGAAGATCGATTTCCAGGATCTCTATTATTACGCGGCGCCGAAGAGCCAGTCCGGCCCGCGTTCGCTCGACGAGGTCGATCCGGAACTGCTGAAGGTCTACGAAAAGCTCGGCATCCCGCTGAAGGAGCAGGAGATTCTGGCCGGTGTCCAGAAAGCGCCGGCTGCCGACGAGGATGACGACGGCGTCGCCAACGACAATGTCTATAAATCCGGCCGCGTCGCGGTCGACGCGGTGTTCGATTCGGTTTCCGTCGTCACCACCTTCAAGGAAGAGCTTGCGCGGGCGGGCGTCATCTTCTGCTCGATGTCGGAGGCGATCCGCGAGCATCCGGAACTGGTGCAGAAATATCTTGGAACGGTCGTTCCGACATCCGACAATTATTACGCGACGCTGAACTCAGCTGTGTTCACCGACGGCTCCTTCGTGTTCGTGCCGAAGGGCGTGCGCTGCCCGATGGAACTCTCGACCTATTTCCGCATCAACGAGAAGAACACCGGCCAGTTCGAACGCACACTGATCATCGCCGAGGAGGGGGCTTACGTCTCCTATCTCGAAGGCTGCACCGCGCCGCAGCGCGACGAGAACCAGCTTCACGCCGCCGTGGTCGAATTGGTGGCGCTGGATGACGCCGAGATCAAGTATTCGACCGTCCAGAACTGGTATCCCGGCGACGCCGAGGGCAAGGGCGGCATCTATAATTTCGTCACTAAGCGCGGCGACTGCCGCGGCGACCGTTCGAAGATCTCGTGGACGCAGGTGGAGACCGGATCGGCGATCACCTGGAAATATCCGAGCTGCATCCTGCGCGGCGACGATTCCCACGGCGAGTTCTATTCGATCGCCGTATCGAACGGTTATCAGCAGGTCGATAGCGGTACCAAGATGATCCATCTCGGCAAGAACACGACGAGCCGCATCATCTCCAAGGGCATCGCCGCCGGCTTCTCGCAGAACACCTATCGCGGCCAGGTCTCGGCGCACCGCAAGGCGACCGACGCACGCAATTTCACCAACTGCGACTCCCTGCTCATCGGCAACAATTGCGGCGCGCATACGGTGCCATACATCGAGGCGAAAAACGCCAGCGCCCAGTTCGAGCACGAGGCGACGACATCGAAGATATCCGACGACCAGAAGTTCTACGTGATGCAGCGCGGTATTCCCGAGGAGGAGGCGATCGCGCTGATCGTCAACGGTTTCGTCAAGGATGTCATTCAGCAACTGCCGATGGAGTTCGCGGTCGAGGCGCAGAAGCTGATCGGGATTTCGCTGGAGGGGAGCGTGGGGTGATGGCTGTTGCCGCACACCATACGAGCGAGGTCGAGGAAAGCCTGACCGGGATACTCGGCCAGCGCGTCGGCAATGTCTGGGTGACACCGGACGGTCGTATTGTGCCGCCGAACTATGGGTCGCACGACAACGAGGCCGATGCGCTGGCGGAGCTTGTCGACAGGCTGGTCGCGGCTCTCGACCCGCAAATGATCTGGCTTTTCGGTAGCCGGGCTCGTGGCGATGCGAGACAAGACAGCGACTTCGATTTGTTGGTGGTTGCCAAGCGCCACGGCGCATTCGGTTCGGATGATTATGAGAAGGTCTATGCGCCTGTCTCGGGAAGCGAAATCGGCGCTGATGTCGTGCCATGCGGACATGAGGATTTTTTCGAAGCGCTGGAACTGCGGACGTCGTTTGTGTCCCGCATCGTCGCGGAAGGGCGTCTCGTCTATGGTGAGTTGAAGCCATGACCGGCGAAGATCACCGCAGACGACGCATATTCTCGTTCATGACGCTGGCACGCGAAGAACTCAATGCGGCAGCGGTGCTACCGAAAGTCAACGAGCGTCAGGCCGCATATTTTCAGCAACAAGCGGTAGAGAAATTACTCCGTGCGGTGTTGGAGGCGGAGGACGTATTGACTGGCCCGACGCACAACATAGGCGATTTGGCCGGGCGTCTGCCGGACGGACACTTGCTCGAAGCAAAGTTTGTCCGCTTCGACGGTCTGAGTGTTGCCGCCACGCGATACCGCTATCCGGGCGGATCTGGTCGACTGGCAAGCCCTACGGCGGGTGAGGTTGCGCGGCTCCAGGCCGACATACAGGCATTGGCGGAGGAGGTAGGCGTTTTTCTCAACGGGAAGGGGTATGAGGCGTGAGCCAGCCCGTCAAATCTGCCCTTCTTCCGATTGTTCTGATTGCGCCCTACGCCATCACTCTGTTTTTGGCGATCGTCGGCGGTTTCGTGGCCTTGGTCGGAGCCATAGGACGCGTTGAGGATTTGCTGCGCATCGGGGGGGCGGTTTCAGCATTCGGCGCTTTGGCTTTCTTCATCCTGCTGCTTTCGCCATGGGCCAACTTGGCCGGCTTGCTGATCCGCGGTAGCTCGGACGACGGTCGGCGGGAACGCGGAAAATGACGACAACCCCTGGCATCGAAATGCGCCTGGAACTCGTGGAGTGATGGCATGACCACGGAACTGCCATCCCATATCTGGTTCGTCCGCTCCAACGGCGGATCGGGCTCCTATCCGGTCAGGCCAGAGGGCTGGCGTGTGGTGTGGGTTTTCGTCGGCGGCGTGGTGATTTCAGCCTTTGTCGCCTTGCTTCTGGCGGCGGCGGGGCCGACCTGGCTGTGGGCGCTGGCTTTCCTCGCCGGCATGGCCGCCTCGGCCTGGTACTTCATCGCCACGGCGCGCAAACATACCGACTGTTCAATACGTTATACCGACTATCTGAAAGAACAAAAAAATGCTTGAGATCAAGAACCTGCACGCCCGTATCGCCTCGACCGGCACGGAGATCATCCGCGGCCTGAACCTGACGGTGAAAGCCGGCGAGGTGGCGGCGATCATGGGGCCGAACGGGTCGGGCAAATCGACGCTGTCCTACGTGCTGGCCGGCCGCGACGACTATGAGGTCACCGAGGGCGAGGTGCTCTACAACGGCCAGTCGATCCTGGAGATGGATCCGGCCGAGCGCGCCGCGTCCGGCATTTTCCTCGCCTTCCAGTATCCGATGGAGATTCCCGGCGTCGCCACGATGGAATTCCTGAAGGTGGCGCTCAACGCCCAGCGCAAGGCGCGCGGCGAGGAACCGCTCAAAATCCCGGAATTCTTGAAGCGCGTGAAGGAGGCGGCCGGCTCGCTGGAGATGGATATGGCGATGCTGAAGCGGCCGCTGAATGTCGGCTTTTCCGGCGGCGAGAAGAAGCGGGCCGAGATATTGCAGATGAAGCTGCTCCAGCCGAAATTCTGCGTGCTTGACGAGACGGATTCCGGCCTCGACATCGACGCGCTGCGCATCGTCGCCGACGGCGTCAATTCGTTGCGCGCGCCCGACCGTGCCTTCCTGGTCATCACCCATTACCAGCGGCTGCTGGATTACATCGTGCCGGACACGGTGCATGTGCTTTATCGCGGCCAGGTGATCAAATCGGGCGACAAGACGCTGGCGCACGAGCTGGAAGCCAACGGCTATGCGGGCATCATCGAAGAGGCGGCATAGGTGTCCGTCATGAACATGCATGTAACCCCAGCACGCACGCAGGCCGAGACGGCCCTGGTCGAGGCGTTCGGCGAGCGCGTGTCGGAATTGGCCGGCGACGGCGCGGTCATGGTGAAGCGTGACGAGGCGATCGAGGCGATCAAGGACGGCTTGCCGACCCGCCGCGTCGAGGCCTGGCACTATACCGACCTGCGCCGCCTGCTCGCCGTCGTTCCTGCCTTCGATCCGACCGCTAATGCCAAGACCTTGCCGCCGGTGGTGCAGGGATCGACGGTGTTGCCGATCCTGAATGGCATGGTCCACGGCAAGGCCCCGGTTGTCGACGGCGTGACCTTCCAGCCTCTGTCCGAAAAGCTGACCGACGGCAGCTTTGCCCGCGCGCTCGGGGCGCGCGACCGGGATGACGCGATTGGCGCCCTGAACACCGCATTCGTCAGCGACGGATGGTTCATCGACATCGCTGCGGACACGGATGTTGCCACCCCGATCGAATTGCAGAACGTCCAGGCTGGCGGCCAGACGCATGTGCGCATGCCGGTCCGCGTCGGTGCGGGCGCCAAAGCGACGATCGTCGAGCGTCAATCGGGCAGCGGTGCGGCTCTTTCCACTTCGGTCGCCAATCTGCTTGTCGGCGACAATGCCGAAATCCTCTGGCTGATCGTCCAGGACCAGCCGGTGACGGCCACGCATCTCGCGCAGTTCAACGCCGAACTCGGCAGGAACAGCAAGCTGACGCTGTTCATCATGAACACCGGCGGCAGGCTGGTGAGGCAGGAAGTGCTCGTCAAGGCGGCGGGCGAGGGCGCCGATTTCCAGCTTCGCGGCGTCAATCTGCTCGCCAGCGACGCGCATACCGACCTCACCATGGTGCTCGATCATACCGCGCGGAACACCGGCTCGCGCGAACTGATCCGCAATGTGGTGACCGGCAAGGCGCGCGGCGTCTTCCAGGGCCGCATCAACGTGCATCAACTGGCGCAGAAGACCGACGCCAAGATGGCCTGCAACACGCTGCTTCTGTCCGACGACGCCGAGTTCTCGGCCAAGCCGGAACTGGAGATCTTCGCCGACGACGTGCAGTGCGGCCATGGCGCGACGGTCACCGAGATCGACCACAACCACCTTTTCTACCTGATGGCGCGCGGCATCGACGAGAAGACCGCCAACGGCCTGCTGGTCAAGGCGTTCGTCGCCTCGGTCATCGAAAGTCTCGACAACGAGACGATCGTCGATGCGCTGGAAGCGCGGCTCGACACATGGTTCGAGGCCAATGGCTAGGCTGCCGACATCGCTCGACCATTGCGTCATCCACGTCTCCGACTGGGAGCGGGCGCGAAAGTTCTACGTCGATGTGATCGGCTGTGAGGCGGTGCCGCGCCAGGCCGGCTACATGTTCAGGCTGGCCGACCGGCAACTCAACTGCCATGGCAAAGGTGTCACCGCCGATCCGGTGGCAAAACTGCCGGTGCAGCCGGGCAACAGCGACCTGTGTTTCCGCTGGAACGGACCGATCGCCGGCGCAGTTGACCACCTGAGCGTGCAGGGGATCGAGATCGAACTTGGCCCGGTCGCCCGTTTCGGCGCGCAAGGCGACGGCACCAGCGTCTATTTCCGCGATCCCGACGGGTCGCTGATGGAGTTCATAAGCTATCATGGATGACAGGGTCAGCCGCCCCACTTACGACGTAGAGGCGATCCGCCGCGACTTCCCGATTCTTGCACGAGAAGTCTACGGCAAGCCGCTGGTCTATCTCGACAATGGCGCCTCGGCGCAGAAGCCGCAGCTGGTGCTCGACACGATCCAGCACGCCTACGCCAACGAATACGCCAACGTGCATCGCGGCCTGCATTTTTTGTCGAACGCCGCGACTGACGCCTATGAAAAGGCGCGCGAAACCGTCCGCCGCTTCCTGAACGCTGGCAGCACGGAAGAAATCGTCTTCACCTCCAACACCACGGCCGCCATAAACACGGTTGCCTACGGTTGGGGCATGCCCAACATCGGCGAGGGCGACGAGATCGTCGTGTCGATCATGGAGCACCACTCCAACATCGTGCCCTGGCATTTCATCCGCGAGCGGCAGGGCGCGAAGCTGGTCTGGGTGCCGGTCGACGATCTCGGCGAACTGCATCTGGAGGATTTCGAGAAGTCGCTGACCGAGCGCACGAAACTGGTCGCCATCACCCATATGTCGAATGCGCTGGGCACGATCACGCCGATCAAGGAGATCGTTGAGATCGCCCATGCGCGCGGCATTCCGGTGCTGGTCGACGGCAGCCAGGCGGCTGTGCACATGACAGTCGACGTGCGCGACCTCGACTGCGATTTCTATGTCTTCACCGGCCACAAGGTCTACGGCCCGTCGGGCATCGGCGTGCTCTACGGCAAGAAGGCGATGCTGGACTCGATGCGGCCCTTCCAGGGCGGCGGCGAAATGATTTTCGACGTCACCGAGGACGAGGTCACCTACAACGACCCGCCGCACCGTTTCGAGGCGGGCACGCCGCCGATCGTCCAGGCGATCGGCCTGGGTGCGGCGCTCGACTACATGGATTCGGTCGGGCGCGAGCGCATCGCCGCCCACGAGGCCGACCTGAAGGCCTACGCGCATGAGCGGCTGCGCTCGATCAACTCGCTGCGAATCTTCGGCGACGCGCCCAACAAAGGCGCCATCGTTTCCTTCGAGCTGCAAGGCATCCACGCGCACGACGTGTCGATGGTGATCGACCGGCAGGGCGTCGCCGTGCGCGCCGGCACGCATTGCGCCCAGCCGCTGTTGAAACGCTTCGGCGTCACCTCCACATGCAGGGCATCATTCGGCATGTACAATACGCGCCAGGAGGTGGACATTCTGGCGGAAGCGCTCGAAAAAGCGCGAAAGTTCTTCGGGTGACGACCATGGAAGACGCTGCAACTTCGATCCCTGCCGATGCCGAGCCGCAGACCGTGGCCGACGTTCCCGCCAGCGGCGCGGCCTCCGCCATTCCGGCGGAGGAACTGGCGCGCATCACCGACGATATCGTCTCGGCGCTGAAGACCGTCTATGACCCCGAGATTCCGGCCGACATCTACGAACTCGGCCTGGTCTACAAGATCGACATCGAGGACGACCGCTCGGTCAAGATCGACATGACGCTGACCGCCCCCGGCTGCCCGGTCGCCGGCGAGATGCCGGGCTGGGTGCAGGACGCGGTGAGCGCTGTGGAAGGCGTGTCCGGCGTCGACGTCAACATGGTGTTCGATCCACCCTGGACGCCCGACCGCATGTCGGAAGAGGCGCAGGTCGCGGTGGGGTGGTATTAAGTCGATTAACCCATCGGCTTGACCTGTAAGCTGCGCTGGTGCTCGGGGCGGAGTGAGAATCGGATCATCGCCGGGCGTTGCGGTTTGGATACGGCGGAGGCCTGTCGGTAGCCCCGACCGACGGGGCCTATTGCGCGGGATCGCACCTCAATTAGGATAGGCCCGATCGAGGGTTTCGGGTTGGCAAAGGGACGTCATTTCACCGGTTGGGCATATGGGCTGCTGGGACTGGTCCCGGCGCTGGCCGCGATCTTGCACGCACATGCCGCGTTTGCCGCCGGTTCCGTCGCCCAGACAAACGAAGACCCGCCCATGCGGTTCGCCGTCGTCCGCAGCAATGCCTCCGGCTGCGAGCCGACCTGCCCGGAATGGATATCGGCGGAAGGCGCCATCGTCGCCGCCACGCCGGCGCAGTTCAATAAACTCCTGAAGACCCTGGGCGGGCGCAGGCTGCCCGTGATTGTCAGTTCGCCCGGCGGTGACGTCGACGCGGCGCTCGCGCTCGGACGGACGATCCGCAAGAACCGGCTGGATGTCGCCGTCGGCCTGACGCGCTTCGAGGGCTGCGAGCCAGCCGCGAAGGATTGCAAGCTGAACGACGGCAAGGGTGCGCCGTATGTCGGCGGCGCCTTCGCCAGTGGCGCCTACTGCGCCTCGGCCTGTCCGCTGATGCTGGCAGGCGGGATTCGGCGGGTGGTCGGCCAGTGGGCCTATCTCGGGGTCCACCAGATCACGACCACCTTTTACCGGACGAAGGTGCTGTACCGAACGAAATACAAGGTCGTGAAAGGCAAGAAGAAGATCATCGAAAAGAAGGTGGTCAGCCGCAAGAACGCCGGCAGCTACAAGACGTACGAGATGAACAAGGCTCTGGAAAAGAGGCTGGCGGCGTATTTCAAGGAGATGGGGGTAGGGCCCAATCTGCTTGTCACGATCAAGAACACACCGGCAAGCACGCTTCGGCAGATCGTCGCCTACAACATGCTGCAGATGAACCTGATCACCAGCCTCGACGGCGCCGAACTGCTGACTTCGGCGGATGTCTGCAAGACGGTTCCGGCGGCAGCTAATTGCCGTGTCGTCACGGTCTCGGACCTCGAGGGATAGAAACTGCGACGTTCGTTACGATTTCCGATGCCGGCGAGATTTTTCGGCAGCCATCTTGCGTTGAGGGCCATCCTGGCGATGCCGGCGCTGTGCGTTGCGCTCACGTCGAGCCTGCTGGCAGCCGACTCGGCGGCGCAGCAGCCCTGGCCCATGCGATTCGCGGTCGTGCGGACGAACGATACCGCCTGCGAGCCGACCTGCCCGGAATGGATTTCGGCGGAAGGTGCGGTCGGCGCCAAGACGCCGGCGCTTCTGAAAGCCACGCTGAAGACACTGGGCGGCCGCAAATTGCCGATAATCCTGTTCTCGTCCGGCGGGAACCGCGATGCCGCGATGGAATTGGGGCGGATCATCCGGCGCGGCGGGCTGGATGTCGCGGTTGGCAGAACCATGTTCACGGGCTGCCGTCCGGACGAAAAGGACTGCAGGGCGAACGACGGGAAGGGCGCGGATTTTTTCGGACAAGCGCTTTCGCGAGGACATTGCGCGGCAGAGTGCACGTTGGTGCTCGCTGGCGGCGTCGAACGCATCGTTCCGGATCAAGCCATCTTCCATGTCCGTCTCACGGACCCGAAGATGAGCAAGGCGGCGGAACGCAAACTATTGGCGTATCTGAAGGAGATGGGCGTCGGCCCAAGCCTGCTCGACGCGCTGAAGACCCCGCCGGACAGCAATCTCGACATGGCGCCGTTGAAGGCGTCCGGACTGATAACGGGCACCAGGGCCGTCGAGAGCATAACCGGCAGCGCCATATGCAAGACATTCCCGGCGCCGGACAATTGTCGTGTTTTCACGACGATGGATCTGGAGAATTAGGGATTGCTAAAATTCAAGAATGATGAGCGGCCGGACCCATCGGGTTTGCAGCCCGGTTCCCGAGCGCCGAGCGGCCTGCGTCTCGAGGCTTGGTGGCGACGGTGACGAGTCGCTCGAAACCGCACTTGAGTTCTCCTCCGCTTTGTGAAATAGCAGCGCGCAATAGGGGTATAGCTCAGTTGGTAGAGCGGCGGTCTCCAAAACCGCAGGTCGCAGGTTCGAGCCCTGCTGCCCCTGCCACTTCTGGCGCCATAGGGGCGCTGTGTAAGCCATAGCCTGACCGCGGGACGATTGGATGGTTCCGGGCAAGGTGTTTGGAGGTAAGACCGGTTCGGCCCTTGCAAGTGTCGGGATTCGGTTTTATGTAGTGACGACAGACACGCGGCGCGTGGAGCTGGACATCCGGCTTTGCGCGTCATAATTGCATGGTTGAAACGCCTCCAGACGATTCGGTCGCGTTTCGATTTCTTGCAGCGGCAATCCCGGCCAACGGGACGGAATGGGGCTCTTCGGAGCCTGCGGAACAGAGCGGCAGATGGCATCGAAGACCACCAATCCTTTTACCTTCCTCCAGCAGGTAAGGTCCGAGACGGCGAAAGTGACGTGGCCGTCGCGGCGCGAGACGTTGATCTCGACCGTCATGGTCGTGGTTTTCGCCGTCATAGCGATGATCTTCTTCTTTGCCGCCGACCAGCTGATGGCCCTTGGCATCGACCTGATCCTCGGCCTCGGCCGCTGATACCGGCGTTTACGGAGAACTGCTGATGACGGCGCGCTGGTACATCGTCCATGCCTATTCGAACTTCGAGAAGAAGGTCGCGGAGGATATCGAGAACAAGGCCAAGCAGAAGGGCCTGAGCGAGAAGATCGAGCAGATCGTCGTTCCGACCGAGAAGGTCGTGGAAGTGCGCCGCGGCAAGAAGGTCGATGCCGAGCGGAAATTCTTTCCGGGCTACGTGCTGATGAAGGCCGAGCTCAACGACGCGGTGATCAGTCTCGTCAAGAACACGCCGCGCGTCACCGGTTTCCTCGGCGAGGACAAGCATACGGCCAAGCCGATGCACATCACCGACAAGGAGGCCGAGCGCATCCTGCATCAGGTCCAGGAGGGTGTCGAGCGGCCAAAGCCGTCGGTCACCTTCGAGATCGGAGAGGCGGTGCGAGTGTCGGATGGTCCGTTCGCCTCGTTCAACGGTTTCGTCCAGGAAGTCGACATGGAGCGGGCGCGACTCAAGGTGGAAGTTTCGATCTTCGGGCGCGCCGTGCCCGTCGATCTCGAATTCGGTCAGGTCGAGAAGGGCTGATCCGGAAGTTCCGGCCCTTCGGGCGCCGGAGCGGCGACGGCGGGATCGTTGTCGTCATGCGGTGGGAGGGAGAGCGGCTTTAGCCGGCCGTGGCTTCCGGACCACCAGACTGCAACCGCCGGGCATCCGGCATGAAACAAAGGCAGTAGAGAGATGGCTAAGAAAGTAGCGGGCCAGCTCAAGCTCCAGGTCAAGGCAGGATCGGCAACGCCGTCTCCGCCCATCGGTCCGGCGCTTGGTCAGCGTGGCATCAACATCATGGAATTCTGCAAGGCGTTCAACGCGCAGACGCAGGAGATGGAGAAGGGATCGCCGGTTCCGGTCGTGATCACCTACTACGTCGACAAGTCCTTCACCTTCGTCATGAAGACGGCTCCGGTGAGCTACTTCCTGAAGAAGGCGGCGAACCTCTCGTCGGGCTCGAAGGAGCCGGGCAAGACCAAGGTCGGCCAGATCAGCCGCGACAAGGTGCGCGAAATCGCCGCCGCCAAGATGAAGGATCTGAACGCCAACGACGTCGAGGCCGCCATGCGCATGGTTGAAGGCTCCGCCCGTTCGATGGGCCTGGAAGTGGTGGGCTAAGACGATGGCAAAGCTTGCAAAGCGCGTAGAAAAGTCCCGCGAGGGCGTCGATCCGAACAAGTCGTACTCGCTCGGCGAGGCGATCAAGATGCTGAAGGACCGCTCGAAGGTCAAGTTCGACGAGACCATCGAAGTCGCCCTCAACCTCGGCGTCGACCCGCGCCATGCCGACCAGATGGTTCGCGGCGTGGTCAACCTGCCGAACGGCACGGGCCGCACGGTCCGCGTCGCCGTCTTCGCCAGGGGCGCCAAGGCCGACGAAGCCAAGGCTGCCGGCGCCGACATCGTTGGCGCGGAGGATCTGGTCGAGATTGTCCAGAAGGGCACGATCGACTTCGATCGCTGCATCGCCACGCCGGACATGATGCCGCTGGTCGGCCGTCTCGGCAAGGTGCTCGGCCCGCGCGGCATGATGCCGAACCCGAAGGTCGGCACGGTGACCATGGACGTCGCGGCCGCGGTCAAGGCCTCCAAGGGCGGCGCCGTCGAGTTCCGCGTCGAGAAGGCCGGCATCATCCACGCCGGCGTCGGCAAGGTCTCGTTTGAGATCAATGCGCTGGAGGAGAACGTTCGCGCGCTGGCCGATGCCGTCAACAAGGCGAAGCCGACCGGCGCCAAGGGCATCTACATGAGGAAGATGTCGGTGAGCTCCACCATGGGCCCCGGCCTCAAGGTCGATCTGGCGAGCCTCAGCGCAGTCTGATGATCCGATTGAAGGCCGGCTGCGAGAGCGCGGGCCTTCCAACGAATTCCGGGCCAGACCATCGGCCCGGGCTGCGGAAGCAGACGAACGCTTCCGGACTATCCTGTCCGAGATTGCAGGCGGTCCAGGTTTGTCCTGGTCCTTAATTCGCATGGGCCTGCATGAGACGGGTGAAAACCGGACAAAGGGGTGTCGCAGCCCCGATGAAGGGTTTGAACCGTGTTTGCCTTTTGTCCGCACGCCGGCCGTCGAGACGGTCGTCGTAACGAAAGGGGACAGGATCCTCGAACGTCGTTCGGGTGATCCGTATGGATGACCCGGGCGGCAAAAGGCAACCCGATCTTCGTTCCGGCAACGGACGGAGGTCAACTGGAGATAGGCAGTGGACAGAGCGGAAAAACGCGAACTCGTCACGGGCCTGAACGACGCCTTCAAGGGCGCCGGTTCAGTGGTCGTGGCCCACTATGCCGGTATCACCGTCGCGCAGATGAACGATCTTCGCTCGAAGATGCGTACTGCCGGCGGCACCGTCAAAGTCGCGAAGAACCGTCTCGCCCGCATCGCTCTTCAGGGTACGGAATCCGAAAGCATCATCGATCTGTTCAAGGGACAGACGCTGATCGCCTATTCGGAGGATCCGATTGCGGCGCCCAAGGTCGCCTCCGATTTCGCCAAGGGGAATGACAAGCTGGTCATTCTCGGAGGCGCGATGGGATCGACCGCGCTCAACGCCGACGGGGTGAAGGCTTTGGCCACGCTCCCGTCGCTCGACGAGCTGCGCGGCAAGCTGGTGGGGCTCATCGTCGCCCCGGCAACCCGGATCGCCCAGATCGTCAATGCGCCGGCAGCATCCGTTGCCCGCGTTATCGGCGCTTATGCCCGGAAGGACGAGGCGGCGTGAGGCCGTTCCTCGCTATCCTCATCAACACGTGTTCAAACTTCTTGAAGGAAAATCAAAATGGCTGATCTCGCCAAAATCGTAGACGACCTTTCGAGCCTGACGGTCCTCGAGGCTGCCGAGCTTTCGAAGCTGCTGGAAGAGAAGTGGGGCGTTTCCGCTGCCGCTCCGGTGGCTGCCGCCGCCGCTGTCGGTGGTGGCGCTGCTGCCGCTCCGGTCGAAGAGAAGACCGAGTTCGACGTCGTCCTCGTGGACGCCGGCGCGCAGAAGATCAACGTCATCAAGGAAGTGCGTGCGATCACCGCCCTCGGCCTCAAGGAAGCCAAGGATCTGGTCGAAGCTGCTCCGAAGCCGGTCAAGGAAGGCGTCAACAAGGCCGACGCCGACAAGTTCAAGGCCCAGCTGGAAGCAGCCGGCGCCAAGGTCGAGCTGAAGTAAGTACTGCGGCTGCCGGCGGACGGAAATCCGTCCGCCGGTCCCCGCGTATTGGGGGATGTTTCGAAAACCTCTTTCCTGAAGGCCGCGTGACGGCTTTCAGGAAACGGGTTTTCTCCCGTTTTAGGACTGACCCTGGCCTGCCGGGGTCCTTACATGCAAGGCGTGCCGGTTGGACGCGCCCCAAGCGAGCAAGGAGCGACGATGGCCCAGACCGCGACATTCAATGGCCGCAGACGCGTACGCAAGTTCTTCGGGAACATCCCGGAGGTTGCCGAGATGCCGAACCTCATCGAGGTGCAGAAGGCATCCTACGACCAGTTCCTGATGGTGGACGAGCCCAAGGGCGGCCGTCCGGATGAGGGTCTGCAGGCTGTTTTCAAGTCGGTCTTCCCGATTTCCGATTTTTCCGGTTCCTCGATGCTCGAATTCGTCAAGTACGAGTTCGAAGGCCCGAAGTTCGACGTCGATGAATGCCGTCAGCGCGACCTGACCTTTGCGGCGCCGCTGAAGGTGACGCTGCGCCTCATCGTGTTCGATATCGACGAGGATACTGGCGCCAAGTCCATCAAGGACATCAAGGAGCAGGACGTGTACATGGGCGACATGCCGCTCATGACGCTGAACGGCACCTTCATCATCAACGGCACCGAGCGCGTCATCGTCTCGCAGATGCACCGCTCTCCGGGCGTCTTCTTCGACCATGACAAGGGCAAGTCGCACTCGTCGGGCAAGCTGCTGTTCGCCGCGCGCGTCATCCCGTACCGCGGCTCGTGGCTCGACATCGAGTTCGATTCCAAGGATGTCGTGCACGCCCGCATCGACCGCCGCCGCAAGCTGCCGGCAACGAGCCTGCTGATGGCGCTCGGCATGGACGGCGAGGAGATCCTGTCGACCTTCTACAACAAGATCACCTATCGCCGCTCGGGCGACCATTGGCGCATCCCGTACAATGTCGACCGCTTCCGCGGCCTGAAGGCGGTCAACGACCTGGTCGACGCCGATACCGGCGAAGTCGTGGTCGAGGCCGGCAAGAAGATCACCGCGCGCCAGGCCAAGCAGCTGGCCGACAAGGGCCTGAAGGCGATCAAGGCGACCGACGAGGATATCGTCGGCAGCTACCTCGCCGAGGACATCGTCAACTACCAGACCGGCGAGATCTACCTCGAGGCTGGCGACGAGATCGACGAGAAGACGCTGAAGGTGCTGCTGTCGACCGGCGAGGACGAGTTCGCGATCCTCGACATCGACCACATCAACATCGGCGGCTACATCCGCAACACGCTGGCCGTCGACAAGAACGAGAGCCGCCAGGACGCGCTGTTCGACATCTACCGAGTCATGCGCCCGGGCGAGCCGCCGACGATCGACACGGCGGAAGCCATGTTCAACTCGCTGTTCTTCGACAGCGACCGCTACGACCTGTCGGCCGTTGGCCGCGTCAAGATGAACATGCGCCTCGACCTCAAGGCCGAGGACACCGTGCGCGTGCTGCGCAAGGAGGACATCATCGCGGTCGTCCGCACGCTGGTCGAACTGCGCGACGGCAAGGGCGAGATCGACGACATCGACAATCTCGGCAACCGCCGGGTGCGTTCGGTTGGCGAGCTCATGGAGAACCAGTACCGCGTCGGCCTGCTGCGCATGGAGCGCGCGATCAAGGAGCGCATGTCGTCGATCGAGATCGACACCGTCATGCCGCAGGACCTGATCAACGCCAAGCCGGCGGCCGCCGCCGTGCGCGAGTTCTTCGGCTCCTCGCAGCTGTCGCAGTTCATGGACCAGACCAACCCGCTGTCGGAGATCACCCACAAGCGCCGCCTGTCGGCGCTTGGACCGGGCGGCCTGACCCGTGAGCGCGCCGGCTTCGAAGTGCGCGACGTTCACGTCACCCACTACGGCCGTATCTGCCCGATCGAGACGCCGGAAGGCCCGAACATCGGCCTGATCAACTCGCTCGCCACCTTCGCCCGCGTCAACAAGTACGGTTTCATCGAAAGCCCGTACCGCAAGATCATCGACGGCAAGGTGTCCTACGACGTCGTCTACCTGTCGGCGATGGAGGAGGCCAAGCACTATGTTGCGCAGGCCAACGCCCAGCTCGACAAGAACGGCTCGTTCACGGAAGAATTCGTCATCTGCCGGCATGCCGGCGAGGTGATGATGACGCCGCGCGAGAACGTCGACCTGATGGACGTGTCGCCGAAGCAGATGGTGTCGGTCGCAGCCGCGCTCATCCCGTTCCTGGAAAACGACGACGCCAACCGCGCCCTGATGGGCTCGAACATGCAGCGTCAGGCCGTGCCGCTGGTGCGCGCCGAGGCTCCGTTCGTCGGCACCGGCATGGAGCCGATCGTGGCCCGCGACTCCGGCGCCGCGATCGCTGCCCGCCGCACCGGCATCGTCGACCAGGTGGACGCGACCCGTATCGTCATCCGCGCCACCGAGGACCTGCTTCCGGGCAAGTCCGGCGTCGACATCTACCGTCTGATGAAGTTCCAGCGCTCGAACCAGAACACCTGCATCAACCAGCGTCCGCTGGTGCGCATGGGCGACCGGATCGAGAAGGGCGACATCATCGCCGACGGTCCGTCGACCGATCTCGGCGATCTGGCGCTCGGCCGCAACGTGCTCGTCGCGTTCATGCCGTGGAACGGCTACAACTACGAGGATTCGATCCTTCTCTCCGAGAAGATCGTCTCGGACGACGTCTTCACCTCGATCCACATCGAGGAATTCGAGGTCATGGCCCGCGACACCAAGCTCGGGCCGGAAGAGATCACGCGCGACATTCCGAACGTTTCGGAAGAGGCCCTGAAGAACCTCGACGAAGCCGGCATCGTCTATATCGGCGCGGAAGTGCAGCCGGGAGACATCCTGGTCGGCAAGATCACGCCGAAGGGTGAAAGCCCGATGACGCCGGAAGAGAAGCTTCTGCGCGCCATCTTCGGCGAGAAGGCGTCCGACGTCCGCGATACCTCCATGCGTATGCCTCCGGGCACCTACGGCACGGTGGTCGAGGTCCGCGTGTTCAACCGCCACGGCGTCGAGAAAGACGAACGCGCCATGGCGATCGAGCGCGAGGAGATCGAACGCCTCGCCAAGGACCGCGACGACGAGCAGGCGATCCTCGACCGCAACGTCTATTCGCGCCTTTCCGACATGATCGTCGGCCGCGAAGCGGTGCAGGGACCGAAGGGCTTCAAGAAGGGCACCACCCTTACGAGGGAGCTGCTGGTCGAGTATCCGCGGTCGCAGTGGTGGCAGTTCGCCTCGGAAGACGAGGCGTTGCAGCGCGAGATCGAGGCGCTGCGCGGCCAGTACGACGATTCCAAGAAGGCGCTCGAGCAGCGCTTCATGGACAAGGTCGAGAAGGTGCAGCGCGGCGACGAGATGCCTCCTGGCGTCATGAAGATGGTCAAGGTCTTCGTGGCGGTAAAGCGCAAGATGCAGCCCGGCGACAAGATGGCCGGCCGCCACGGCAACAAGGGCGTGGTCAGCCGCATCGTCCCGGTCGAGGACATGCCGTTCCTCGAGGACGGCACCCATGCCGACATCGTGCTCAACCCGCTCGGCGTGCCGAGCCGCATGAATGTCGGGCAGATCCTCGAGACGCATCTCGGCTGGGCCTGCGCCGGCATGGGCAAGAAGATCGGCGATCTGGTCGAGGCGTACAAGGCGGGTGGCAAGATCCAGCCGCTGCGCGACACGATCGAGTCGATCATCCCCGACAATGACCGCAACGAGCCGGTGCGGCGCTTCGACGACGAGTCGATCGTGCGGCTGGGCGAGCAGATGAAGCGCGGCGTCTCGATCGCGACGCCGGTCTTCGACGGCGCGCACGAGGCCCACATCAACGAGATGCTCGAACAGGCCGGCCTGCACTCCAGCGGCCAGTCGCAGCTCTATGACGGGCGCACGGGCGAGCCGTTCGATCGCAAGGTGACGATGGGCTACATCTACATGCTCAAGCTGCACCACCTCGTGGACGACAAGATCCACGCGCGCTCGATCGGTCCGTACTCGCTGGTCACCCAGCAGCCGCTGGGCGGCAAGGCGCAGTTCGGCGGCCAGCGCTTCGGCGAGATGGAGGTCTGGGCGCTCGAAGCCTACGGCGCCGCCTACACGCTGCAGGAGATGCTGACGGTGAAGTCGGACGACGTGGCCGGCCGCACCAAGGTCTACGAGGCGATCGTCCGTGGCGACGACAGCTTCGAGGCCGGCATCCCGGAGAGCTTCAACGTGCTCGTCAAGGAGATGCGGTCGCTCGGCCTGAATGTCGAACTGGAGAATACGGCGGTCGAAGACATGCCGGTGCCGCGCATGCGCGACGCGGCCGAGTAGAGAACGGCTTTCGCCGCGGAGCCCTCAGGGTTCCGCGGCGGCGCCGAAAAGACGGCCGGAGGCCCGGCCGCGAAGGATTGTCCGATTGCGCGCGCGTGGCGGCGGCGTTCGAGCGGATCGAAAGAGGGCGCAACCCGCCCGAGCGAATTTTAAAGGGATCTCGGTCCCGAGAAGGAGAACGGCATGAACCAAGAGGTCATGAATCTCTTCAACAACAACGTCCCGGCCCAGGTGTTCGATTCCATCCGGATATCGCTCGCCAGCCCGGACAAGATCCTGTCCTGGTCGTTCGGCGAGATCAAGAAGCCGGAGACCATCAACTACCGCACGTTCAAGCCCGAGCGTGACGGCCTGTTCTGCGCGCGCATCTTCGGCCCGATCAAGGACTACGAGTGCCTGTGCGGCAAGTACAAGCGCATGAAATACAAGGGCGTCATCTGCGAGAAGTGCGGCGTGGAAGTCACGCTGTCGCGCGTCCGCCGCGAGCGCATGGGCCATATCGAGCTGGCCGCGCCGGTCGCCCACATCTGGTTCCTGAAGTCGCTTCCGTCGCGCATCGGCACGCTGCTCGACATGACGCTGAAGGACATCGAGCGCGTCCTGTATTTCGAGAACTACATTGTCACCGAGCCTGGCCTCACCGCCCTGAAGGAGCACCAGCTCCTTTCGGAAGAGGACTACATGATCGCCGTCGACGAATATGGCGAGGATTCGTTCACTGCCATGATCGGCGCCGAGGCGATCCATGCGCTGCTGGCCGAGATGAAGCTCGACTCCATCGCCGGCGAGCTGCGCACCGAGCTTGCCTCGACGACCTCGGAACTGAAGCAGAAGAAGCTGCTGAAGCGCCTCAAGGTGGTCGAGAACTTCCTGGAGTCCGGCAACCGTCCGGAGTGGATGATCATGAAGGTCATCCCGGTCATCCCGCCGGACCTGCGCCCGCTGGTGCCGCTCGATGGCGGCCGCTTCGCCACCTCGGACCTGAACGACCTCTACCGCCGCGTCATCAACCGCAACAACCGTTTGAAGCGGCTGATCGAATTGCGCGCGCCGGGCATCATCATCCGCAACGAGAAGCGCATGCTTCAGGAAGCGGTGGACGCGCTGTTCGACAACGGCCGCCGCGGCCGTGTCATCACCGGTGCCAACAAGCGTCCGCTGAAGTCGCTCTCCGACATGCTGAAGGGCAAGCAGGGCCGGTTCCGCCAGAACCTGCTCGGCAAGCGCGTCGACTATTCCGGCCGCTCGGTCATCGTGACCGGTCCGGAACTGAAGTTGCACCAGTGCGGCCTGCCGAAGAAGATGGCGCTCGAACTGTTCAAGCCGTTCATCTACGCCCGCCTCGACGCCAAGGGTTATTCCTCGACCGTCAAGCAGGCCAAGAAGCTGGTCGAGAAGGAAAAGCCGGAAGTCTGGGATATCCTCGACGAGGTCATCCGCGAGCATCCGGTTCTGCTGAACCGCGCGCCGACGCTGCACCGCCTGGGCATCCAGGCGTTCGAGCCGACCCTGATCGAAGGCAAGGCGATCCAGCTTCACCCGCTGGTCTGCACGGCCTTCAACGCCGACTTCGACGGCGACCAGATGGCGGTTCACGTGCCGCTGTCGCTGGAAGCTCAGCTCGAAGCCCGCGTGCTGATGATGTCGACGAACAACATCCTGCACCCGGCTTCCGGCGCGCCGATCATCGTGCCGTCGCAGGACATGGTTCTCGGTCTCTACTATCTATCGATCGTCAACCAGAACGAGCCGGGCGAAGGCATGGTGTTTGCCGACATGGGCGAACTCCAGCACGCGCTCGACACCAAGGCGGTGACGCTGCACGCCAAGATCAAGGGCCGCTTCAAGTCCGTCGACAAGGACGGGAAGGTCGTGTCGAAGATCTATGACACGACGCCCGGCCGTATGATCATCGGCGAGCTTCTGCCGAAGAACGTCAACGTGCCTTACGAGACCGCCAACCAGGAGATGACCAAGAAGAACATCTCCAAGATGATCGACACCGTCTACCGCCACTGCGGCCAGAAGGAGACGGTCATTTTCTGCGACCGCATCATGCAGCTCGGCTTCGGCCACGCCTGCCGTGCGGGCATCTCGTTCGGCAAGGACGACATGGTCATTCCGGACACCAAGGCGGGCGAAGTCGCCCGGACCGAGGCGCTCGCCAAGGAATACGAGCAGCAGTACAATGACGGCCTGATCACCCAGGGCGAGAAGTACAACAAGGTTGTCGACGCCTGGGCGAAGTGCTCGGAGCGAGTCGCCGACCAGATGATGGCGCGCATCAAGGCCGTCGAGTTCCTGGACAGCGGCCGTCAGAAGCCGATGAACTCGATCTACATGATGTCGCACTCCGGCGCCCGCGGGTCTCCGACCCAGATGCGTCAGCTTGCCGGCATGCGCGGCCTCATGGCCAAGCCGTCGGGCGAGATCATCGAGACGCCGATCATCTCGAACTTCAAGGAGGGCCTGACCGTTCTCGAATACTTCAACTCGACCCACGGCGCCCGCAAGGGCCTCGCGGACACCGCGTTGAAGACCGCGAACTCTGGCTACCTGACACGCCGTCTCGTCGACGTGGCGCAGGACTGCATCGTCAACGCTGTGGATTGCGGCACCGACAAGGGCCTCACCATGCAACCGATCGTCGACGCCGGCCAGGTCGTCGCGACGCTCGGCCAGCGTGTTCTCGGCCGCACGGCGCTCGACGACATCAACCATCCGGTCTCCGGCGATCTGATCGTCAAGGCCGGCACGCTGATGGACGAGCGGGACGTCGAGGCGATCGAGAAGGCCGCGATCCAGTCGATCCGTATCCGTTCGGCACTGACCTGCGAGGTCAAGGTCGGCGTGTGCGCGGTCTGCTACGGACGCGACCTGGCGCGCGGAACCCCGGTCAACCAGGGCGAAGCGGTCGGCGTCATCGCCGCGCAGTCGATCGGCGAGCCGGGCACCCAGCTTACCATGCGCACCTTCCACATGGGCGGCACGGCGCAGGTGGTCGACAGCTCCTTCATCGAAGCCTCGTACGAAGGCACGGTGCAGATCCGCAACCGCAACGTGGTGCGTAACTCCGATGGCCAGCTGATGGCCATGGGCCGCAACATGGCGGTGCTGATCATGGACGAGGCCGGCAAGGAACGTGCCACGCACCGCATCACCTACGGCTCGCGTCTGTTCGTGGACGAGGGCGACAAGGTGAAGCGCGGCCAGCGTGTCGCCGAGTGGGATCCTTACACCCGCCCGGTGCTGACCGAAATCGAGGGCCGCGTGCAGTACGAGGATCTGGTCGACGGCATTTCCGTGCAGGAAACGGCCGACGAGTCGACCGGCATCACCAAGCGCGAGGTCATCGACTGGCGGTCGACGCCGCGCGGCTCGGACTTGAAGCCGGCCATCAGCATCCTCGACTCCAAGGGCAAGGTGGGCAAGCTGTCGAAGGGCGGCGACTCCCGCTTCCTGCTCTCGGTCGAGGCCATCCTGTCGGTGGAACCCGGCTCGATGGTGCGGCCCGGCGACGTGCTGGCGCGTATCCCGATGGAATCGGCCAAGACCAAGGACATCACCGGCGGTCTGCCGCGTGTGGCCGAGCTGTTCGAGGCGCGCCGTCCGAAGGATCATGCCATCATCGCCGAGATCGACGGCACGATCCGCTTCGGACGCGACTACAAGAACAAGCGCCGGATCATCATCGAGCCGCATGATTCGACGCTGGAGCCGGTCGAGTACCTGATCCCGAAGGGCAAGCCGTTCCATCTCCAGGACGGCGACGCCATCGAGAAGGGCGACTACGTGATGGACGGCAACCCCGCGCCGCACGACATCCTGGCGATCAAGGGCGTGGAGGCGCTTGCCTCCTACCTCGTCAACGAGATCCAGGAAGTCTACCGGTTGCAGGGCGTGTCGATCAACGACAAGCACATCGAGGTGATCGTCCGCCAGATGCTCCAGAAGATCGAGATCACCGCACAGGGCGACTCGACCTACATCCCGGGCGACCATGTCGACTCGATCGAACTGGACGAGATCAACGAGCGGTTGATCGAGGAAGGCAAGAAGCCCGCGGAAGGCCAACCGGTGCTGCTCGGCATCACCAAGGCCTCGCTGCAGACGCCGTCCTTCATCTCGGCGGCCTCCTTCCAGGAGACCACCCGCGTGCTGACCGAGGCGGCCGTCGCCGGCAAGGTCGACACGCTGCAGGGCCTGAAGGAAAACGTCATCGTCGGCCGGCTAATCCCGGCCGGCACCGGCGGCACGATGAGCCAGATCCGGCGCATCGCCACCTCGCGCGACGAACTCATCCTCGACGAGCGCCGCAAGGCCTCGGGCGCGGAAGTCGCAACGCCGATGTTGACGGAAATGACCAACGCCGCCGAGTAAGCGCGGCGTAGTTATCGAAACGGAAAGGCCGTCGGGGCGACCCGGCGGCCTTTTTCAGTTTCAGGATTCTCCAAGTCGATAGCAGGTACTGGATCGCTACCGATACGCGATGCCGGAAGACGAATTTCCGGCTAGCGGCAAAATCATCAATACCTCCGACCGTCGTGCGCCTCGACGGTGCGTTGAGCCATTGCCTGGGCAAGCGGATTGTCGGCTATAGGTTCTCGGCCGGCGAAATGTTTGCCGACGACCGCGAAGTCTTGCCAGAGCGGACCGAACGGCTTGCCGCTGTCGCGCAGGACGAGCGCCACGCTTGCGCATTGCGAGGCCCAAAAAGCCCGCCGCTTCTCGATATAGGCGAGTGCTGCCTTATGCCGCTGCTTGGCGCCGCGCAGTCGGTCGAGCCGCTCGTCGCAATCCGGGCCGGCTTCGAACCAGGTGTCCGTCAACTCCGTATCGTCGAGGCGGCTCGCAGCGTCCGCCAGGGTCAGCGGCATGAGCGATGGGCTTTCCAAAAGCTCGTCCAGCAGGGCCTCCGGTTCGGTCGAATCTGGCCGCAATGCCGCAATTCCAAGGGCCTCCAGCGCGTGGACGAAGCCGAACGTCGCCGCGGCGCCCTTTTCGTGGCTGACGGCCAGGGCGATCGCCAGGCGCCGTTGGATAAGTGCCAGGGACACCGGCACGATCACAAGGCCCATTCCTTTGGCGATCCCGTCAAACTCGCGCTTCGAAAAATCATTGAGCACCATTGCGTCGGCCAGGCCCGAATGGGTCTTGACCATGAAGCTGACCATCACGTGGCTCTTGCCCCGGCGCATCAGCGCGAGCAGCGACTGGGCGCCCGCGCCGTCGCATATCGAGGCGGTGCATTTGACCAGTTGCAGTTGCTCGCGCGCGACCGGCGCGGATGCCTTTGGCCGCAAGGCAGCGATGGCGGCATCGACTGCCGGGTGCATTGGAGCCGGCACCAGTCCCCGGATCAGCACCAGGCGCTCCACCAGGCGGCTCGGTACCGGCGCATTGCGGGCGCTGGCGATCAGTCCCTCGGCAGCTATGCGCACGAGGTCGGGATCGGGATCGAGCAGGCATCCCAGCAGAATGGTCCGCGCTGTATCCTCCACCCGCCCACTCAAGGCATGCACGAGGTCGCAACGCACAGACTTCGGCATATAGCGGATCAAGGCGGCGAAATACGTCTGCGCAACGTCCTCATCCAGCCCCGCCAGGTCCGCGGCAGCGTCCGAAAGGCGTTGGACAGGCACATCCGATTGGCTGACGGCCTCGACGTTGACCAGCAGGGCCGTTCGCAGCGCGTCGCCCGGATCGACCTCCGCCTCGCCGAATATCTGGAACAACGTCATGATCGCGTGCCCCGGCAGATCGCCGGCTTCCGCGGCAGCCTCGACGACTGCAAGTCCTTCCTCCAACTCCCCGCGTGCATCCCGATCGCCACCATTGGCGGCGATGCGTATCTCGGTCAGGAGGTTTTGCAGGTCGGTGGCGCGGACGAACGCTTCCTGGCCGTCGCTTTCACCCGCATAGTCATCGACCAAGCCGGCGATGTAGGTCTGGATTTCCTCGGCAAGCGACGCATCCTGCGCGCCATGTCCCTCCAGCGCGGACAACAATTGCTGCAGCATATCCGGATCGATCGACATAGGCCCAAAGTTCGGGGCGTGCCGCTTTCCCGGTGCGCGCTTTTTGGCTTTTCTGGCCATCTCGGATCGTCTCCAGATTCGTCGCCATGATACGGCGCGAACGGAGGATTTAAACCGGAGTATCGAAAAGCGCTGTGCACAAACAGCGCATTGCGCGAGGCAAGTAGCCCTACGCTTTCAGCGCCTGCTCCAGATCGGCGATCAGGTCGTCGCCATCCTCGATGCCGGCCGACAGCCGCACCAGCGAATCCGAAATGCCGATTGCGGCGCGCTGTTCGGCCGGGATCGAGCCGTGGGTCATCAGGGCAGGGTGCTCTATCAGGCTTTCGACGCCACCAAGGCTTTCGGCCAGCGTGAACAACTGCGTGTGCTCGAGGAAACGCTTGGTGTCTGCCAGGTCGCGGTCGAATTCCACCGAGATCATGCCGCCGAATGCAAACATCTGCCTTTTGGCGATCTCGTGCTGGGGATGGCTTTCTAGGCCCGGATAGATGACGCGGCGCACGTCCTTTCGCGCTTCCAGCCAGTTCGCGATCTTCAAGCCGTTCGCCGAATGCCGCTCCAGGCGCAGCGCCAGCGTCTTCAGGCCGCGCAGCGCCAGAAAACTGTCGAACGGCCCGGAGATCGCGCCGACCGCGTTCTGGAGGAATTTCAGCCGGTCGGCGAGGTCGCGGTTGTCGCCGACCACCGCCACGCCACCGACCATGTCGGAATGGCCGTTCAGATATTTCGTGGTCGAGTGCACGACGATGTCGATGCCGAGTTCAAGGGGCCGCTGGATATAGGGGCTGCAGAACGTGTTGTCGGCGGCCGAGAGCAGGTTGTGCCGCCTCGCCAGCGCAGCCACGCCTTCGAGATCGACGATCTTCAGCAGCGGGTTGGTCGGGGTCTCGCACCACAGCAGCTTCGTCTCGGGCCGGATCGCCGCCTCGACCGCCTTGAGATCGGTGAAGTCGGCAAACGTGACCTGAAGGCCGGCGGAGCGTTTGCGTACCCGTTCGAGAAGGCGAAACGTGCCGCCATAGATGTCGTCCGTCGCGACGATATGGGCGCCGCTGTCGAGCAGTTCGAACACGGTCGCGATCGCCGCGAGGCCGGATGCGAAGGCGAACGCCGCCGTGCCGCTTTCAAGGTCCGCGACAGCGCGCTCGAAGGCGAAGCGTGTCGGGTTCTGGCTGCGGGCGTATTCAAAGCCCTTGTGGACGCCGGGGCTCTGCTGGCCATAGGTCGAGGTTGCGTAGATCGGTACCATCACCGCGCCGGTGGTCGGATCGTGGCTTTGGCCGCCATGGATGGTGCGGGTCGAGAAGGCCAGGCGGTTCTTGACAGTCATCGGTTGCGCCTCAGATGGTTGATCAGGTCGACCCGAGTGATCAGGCCAAAAAATTCGTCGCCGTCGAAGACGATGGCGACCTCGTTGCGCTCGAACACCGGCAGCAGCGCATCCAGCGTCTGGGTGGTCTGCAGTGTATGCAGGTCGGCGGTCATGGCGGAGCGCACCGGCGCATTGAAGCGGTCCCAGCGGCCGTCATACGGGCCTTCCAGCACGGCAAGAATGTCGCTTTCATCTATGATTCCAATCAGTTTTCCGTTCTCGAGCACCGGAAGCTGCGAGACATCGCCGCGGCGCATGCGGCCATAGGCCGTCAGCAGCGTGTCCTCCGGCCCGACAAGCACGGTGCCGCCTTCGCGGTGCGAGCGGGCGACGAGGTCGCGCAGGTCGCCATGCTGCTCGCGCTCGGCAAGTCCTTGTTCGGCCAGCCAGAAGTCGTCGAAGACTTTCGACAGGTACTTGTTGCCGCTGTCGCAGACGAAGGTAACCACGCGCTTCGCCACGGTCTGCTCGCGGCAATAGCGCAGCGCCGCCGACAGCAGCGTGCCCGACGATGAGCCGGCAAGGATGCCCTCGCGTGATAGAAGGTCGCGCACGGCCAGCATGCTCTGCTTGTCGGTAACCGAATAGGCCTTCTTCACGAAGGACAGGTCGGCATTGGGCGGAATGAAATCCTCGCCGATGCCTTCGACGGTCCAGCTTCCGGCCTCCTCCATCTTGCCCGTCTTCACATAGGGGGCCAGCACCGAGCCCACCGGGTCGGCCAGCACCATCTCGGTCTTCGGCGAGACCTTCGCGAAATAGCGGCCGAGGCCCGTCAGCGTGCCGCCGGAGCCGACGCCGACGACCACCGCATCGACATCCTCGCCAAGCTGGCTCCAGATTTCCGGCCCGGTGGTCGTCTCATGCGCCAGCGGATTGGCCGGATTGGCGAACTGGTTGACGTAGAAGGCGCCCGGGATTCCGGCTGCGATCTTCTCGGCCATGTCCTGGTAATATTCCGGATGGCCCTTGCCGACGTCGGAGCGCGTCATCCGAACCTCGGCACCAAGCGCCCGCAAATGCTGGATCTTTTCACGCGACATCTTGTCGGGAACGACGAGGATGATGTGATAGCCTTTTGGGATTCCGACCTGCGCCAGACCTAGGCCGGTGTTGCCGGCCGTGGCCTCGACGATGGTGCCGCCCGGGATGAGGCGGCCGTACCGTTCCGCATCGGCGATCATCGACAGGGCGATGCGGTCCTTGATCGAACCGCCGGGATTCTGGCTTTCCAGCTTGATGAACAGCCGGCATTTGCCGGTGTCGAAGCGCGTCAGTTCGACCACCGGCGTTTCACCGATCAGATCCAGCACCGACCGGTAAGGCGGCCGCAGCCGGCTTCTGTCGTTGCGCTTTCCGGTGTGGTCGTTCATCGTCAAACCTCCCTGATCCGTCCTGCGCTTCACGGCTAGATGTAGCAGCAAACTGGCAAGCCCGGCATCCTGTTGCGGGCACGTTCTCTTCTCACGGCGAATGGGCGTCCTCGAAGCAAAATTCCTCCATTTAGAAGCCGTTCTGCAGAATCAGTTTGCGTGTTTTGCGTCTGTGGCTGGCCGAATGGGATTCGGATCGCGAGGTCCGGATGCTGATTTTGCGCCGCCTGCGCTTCGGTTGATGGGGGCGCCGGGCCGGAGGGAGCCTCTAAGTCATTGTGCGGATTCGATTTTCTACAAAATTAGTAGACATTGTTGACATCCTGAAATGTCGAGTCATACTTCGTTACGCAAGTGCCGTTCTGCCAACCAACCATCCCGCTGTCGCCTGATGAGGAGTTGACGATGACACAGACGACCGAAAACACCACCCGGTCTCTCCTGGACCGTCTGCGTGCTGCCTTGAATCCTCTGGCGGCGGAAAGACCTGCCGATGCAGCGGCAAGGACCGGCGACGACGATCGCCGTGTGCGCGACGAGAGCTTCTATTGGGGCTTTTGCATGAACGGCCATTGGTAAGGCCGTTCACCACTTTTCTGGGCAACAACCTTTTGCGCGCGGGGGCGTTATACACCACCGGAAGGTCGTGTCTTCCAGGTGGTTTTGCAAAAAATCGAGCGAGGAGAATACCATGACACGAGTTCTTCCCCCCTTGCATGAAGGACATGCCCCTATCTTCCTGCATCAGGCATTTCAGGAAGCGCTTGATGCCTATGAGGAATGGGGCCTCAACCGCGACGAACCCGCGGTGGAATTCGAGGGCAGGCCGATCCTGATAAGCTCCGTGTTCGGCCGCATGCGCACGTGCACGGATCTCATCCCGTCGCGGACCCTCGGCGCTGTCAGGGAGGTGCTGGGCAAACGCGCGGCCGACCTCTCCGACGACGCCGTCTATGCCGAGGCTGCGTTCCTCATGCGGGCGCTCTGCGTGGAGCGTCTGCGCGATGAGGCGCATGTTTGAAAGATCGTTCTGTTTCGACGTTGTTTCCGAGCATGAAAATGCCTGAATCGGCGAAAAATCGGAATAGACAAATTCTACCAATTTCATAGACTAACAATGAAAGAGGAGGCTGCCATGGCGAATATAGATCATCTCGGCGGAAACCGGACTGCACCACGCGCGGCGTCGCCGCGTAACGGCTCCCTTGCTTCCCTGGCGGCTCATACCGTTTTCATTGCGGCGATCGCCTTCGCCGCGGCCCTGGTGCTGGGCCTCATCCCCTGAGGCCAGCCTGCACCCCGTTTCATGAACCTTTGAAGGGTCGGTTCACAGTTCTTCAGTGTGTCGTGCGTCGCCAAGACGTTGAAATGACGGAGGAACTTTTATGCATATCGAATTCACGCATGTTCCCGGACCGTCTCTCGCCGCCGTCGGCGAGGTGGCTACGCCGTTCTTCTTCGATCTTCGCGAGAGCGAGCAGATGCTGGCGGCAATCGAGAATGCCGGCTTCGATCGTATCGTGGTCGATGACGCGGGTGGTCTTCTGACCAACATGGACCTTGCCGCGCAGGCGATGCGCCGCACCGGCGCGCTGGATATTTCGCTGACGCATTGGGCCGGCGCGATCGAACCGGCGGTTGCGGCCCGGCAGCTGGCGGCGATCGATTCCATCGGCGGAGGTCGCCTGTCGATCCGCGTTATGACCGCGACGCAAGGCGACGGCGAGCCTGCCAGCCATGTCGAGACCCTGCAACGAACCGACGAATATCTGGTGCTGCTGAAGCGTCTCTGGACGAACGACAGACCGATCGACCACGAGGGTCCAGCTTATAGTGTCCGTAACGGCTTCGTCGCGCCCAAGGGACCACGCGGCGCGGAAATCCCGTTGCGGATGAATGGCTTGTCGGGAACGACCTTTCGGGTTGCCGGCCGCCACGCTGACGTTTTCGAGCTGCCTTTCGCGACGCCCGACCACATCCGCCACATCGTAGAGCGGGTTCGCCAGGCGGCCCTGGAATGCGGTAGGGCTGGGCAGCCGAAGTTTGCGCTGCCGCTGCGCTTCGACCGGTTCTCCCGGCGGCAAAACGCCGACAGCGCGGGTGATCTGGGTTCCGCGATCCGCGCCGGCTCCCCGGAACGCATCGCGCTGGCGCTTCTGCCCTATGTTTCCCTGGGTGTCCGCGAGTTCATGATCGGCGGCCTGAACGATCGCGGAGCGGTCGCGGATTTCGGCGAGCACGTCATCCCGATCATCCGCAATTCCGCCGCGCGGCGCGACGGCCGGGAAACGGCATGGCCGCAGCCGGCCGATGCGCCTCCGGCATGGACTGCAAGCGAGTCGAAAGCCGCAAGGCATTGATTTTCAAATATTGTCGGCTCGATTGTTCGGGACGGAGGCTACGGTTGGGCAGCGCGTTCGGAATTGCGTGAAGTCCTGAAAATCATAGGATTTCAGCAGCTTGTCGCGCCGGCCGAACGAAAGCCGCGTGGCGGGCTCCACGTGAGTGCCCGAAAACCCGTCGAACCACCGCTTTTTGATGGTGCGGCGTTGCCGGCAGGCTCCGATTCAGCTGCGGCGTTCACGGCCTTTGAAGTTTCGTGACCAACTCGTCGCTTAGCCCCCGACAAGTCCTCTACCCGCCCACCAGCACCTTGGCCAGCCGGGCGCATTGGGCGCGGATGTCGGGGATCGCTTCGATCTCGAAGAATGTGCCGCGGGTCAGCGGGCCGACCGCGAAGAGTTTGGTGGACGCCGCGCCGGTCTCGCCGATGACGGCGCAATTTTCGGTGACGTCGAGACCGAGCCGCAAGGGGTCGGGACGGGCGAGCCCGCGCTCGATGAGGTCGAGCACCACGGCGATCGATCCCGCCGACACGTCCTTGGCGATGCCGGTGCAGTCGTAGACGCGGTCGACCGCAACCGTCTCGGCGGTTTGCGAATGGCGGCGAACCAGTCCGACCGCGATCCGGCCGTCGTCCCTGGCCATGCTGTCGACCCTGGCGGCGACCAGCCGGATGCGGCCGGCCTCGACGGCTTTCTTCAGACGTTCATGGATCGGCGGCGCCGTGCGGTGGCGGTGGATGTCCCACCAGGCTTTCGTGTGCTCGACGAAGCGGCGTTTTGCCGAGGCCGGCCAGCTTTGCCAGATGCGCTGGTTGAAGGGGCGCAGCCCGTCCAGCACATCACGCCAGTCGCCGCCGGCGGCCTGGGTCTGGCGGATCAGGTCGCGCAGCCAGCCGACGAAATAGGACAGGTCGGTGCCGAGCGGAATGTCGGCGACGTCGAGCCGGATCGGCTTGCCCTTGCGGTGGGTGGACGGCATCAGGCCGCGCCGCGACACGGCGACGATCTCGCCGCGATGGCCGCGATGCTCCAGCGTCAGCCAGGCGTCGATCATGCTGAGCCCGGTGCCGAGGATCATGACCCGCGCGTCGGCGTCGAGCGGCGTGTCGGCCGGCGAACCGATGCGAATTGCGAGCGGATGCTCGGGGGAAGGCTCCTCGTCGTGACCGACCGCCAACACGACGGCATGGCAGGCGAGGCTGGTGCCGTTGGCGAGTTTCACGTCGACGCCGGACGCGGTCGGCGATACGCCGAGGCAGGTTTCATGCAGGAGCCGCAAACGGCCCGTTTCGCGTTCGCGCTTAAGATTGTCCTGGAGCAGTTCTTCGAGGTAGCGCCCGTAGACGGCGCGCGGCAGGTAGACGGCAGGATTGCCGTCGGTGACGATGCCCGTCGCCTGCGCCCATCGCCAGAAATGCTCGGGATCGTCGGCATAACCGCTCATGCCCATTGCGCTGACGTTGAGCACATGGTCGGGCAGGGCGGTCGAATAGGCGCGGCCGCGGCCAAAGGCCGACGCTTTTTCGATCAGGGTGATGCGCAGGTCGGGGTTTTGCGATTTGAGGAGATGCGCGGCGATCAACACGCCGCTGGCGCCGCCGCCGATGATGGCAATCGAGGCGCGGGCGGTCATGCTCGGACCTCTTTGATACGTTGCAGGGAGTTATTGGCGAGCCTGCACTCGTGCTTATCCGAAAAATCGCTTGCGACGTTTGGGTCCAAAACTCTCAGGGTGCTAAGGGAGAATTCTGCAAAGCTTCTGATTTCATTGCCGGTGAGACATAGATTCCCGACACTCTCCGCTCCCTTCGGTCGCTCACGAGGTCGAGAATGACAGACTTCATGATCTGCTTCCGCCAATCGCCAACTTTGGAGAGGGGCCAAAACGCAAATGATGTCGTCATTCCCGACCTCGTGAGCGAAGCGGAGCGGAGCGGAGAGTGTCGGGAATCCATGCCTCGCCGGTGGGGAAATTAAAGTCCGGGCAGGCTCAAACCTCCTCAAGCCACCTATACGAGTCTGATGACCGTTTAGGGGGAGAGATACCCGGCAGGGCAGCGACAGGCCGCGCCGACGATTACGGTCGAAAGCCTCCAGTCCGGCTGATCGCGGAGAAAAGCCGCTCAGGCGTGATACTTCAACAGCGCCGCGACGTCGTCGTTGGCCGCGTCGCGCATCTCGGCAAGGCTGCGGTTGTCGAGCACCGAGGCGATGGCGTGGCGGACTTCCAGCATCATGTGGCGGACCTGGCAGGTCGCCTCGTCGCAATCCTCGCAGCGCTGGTATTGCGTGTGGCTGGCGCAGGGGATGGGCGCGAGCGGGCCGTCCAGCACGCGTACGACGTGGCCGATCTTGATCTCCGCCGGCGACCGCGACAGGCGGTAGCCGCCGTCCTTGCCCTTGCGGCTCTGCACGAAGCCGGCATTGCGCAACTCGCCCAAAATGGCATCCAGAAATTTCTTCGGGATGTTGTTCGTCGTGGCGATGTCGTTGACGAATGCAAGCTGGCCTTCGGGCATCTGCGACAAGTGGATCAGGGCCTTCAGCCCATACTTGCCTTTTTTCGTGAGCATTTTCGAAAACTGTCTTTGCGTTGCCTGAGATAAAAACCGATCGTCCCGGATACCCGATCGATGGACTGCGTCCGATACGGATAAATTCCAGTGAATCTATAAACAAGTGCAAATGCGTTGATTTTTCGTCATTTTCGCGGCTTGCGGTGCAAATTTGGCACTGGGGAAGGTAACTTTCCGGCAAAGTCTGTCTCATTGGCGTGAGCGTGAGGAAGACAAGCGATGCTTAAAGTCTATAGAAAAGATAGGATATAGGGAAGCCATGGTCCGCCGAATGTCACGTCTTCGGTAGGGATCGTTCAGGCGGCAAAAACCTTCATCCGAACGATTTGCAGAAAACCCTCGTCGCCGGCGCGCACGACGGTTTCGGGTGGCACGTCGAGTTCCACCGTCTCGCCGCCGGTTGTGCGGGCGACAAGCCGCCGGCCATCGGGGCGATCCACGACACGCAGCACCGTGGCCGGAATGCCGCTTTCGCGCGACCAGTCGAGGTCGCCCGGACGCGCATAGACCTCCGCCGAACCATCGGGGCAACCGGCGGCGTCCAGCGTGATGCCGCCGATCGAAGCGACGCCGTTTTTCACGCTGCCTGAAAGCCGGTTGGTATCGCCGAGGAATTTCATGACGAAGGCGGAGGACGGGTTGCGGCAGACCTCTTCCGGCGTTCCCTGCTGGATTATCTTTCCCTCGTTGAGGATGACGACACGGTCGGCGAGGTCGAGCGCTTCTTCCTGGTCGTGGGTGACGAAGATGGTGGTGATCCCGAGTTCGCCGTGGATTTCGCGCAGCCAGCGGCGCAGATCGCGCCGCACATTGGCGTCGAGCGCGCCGAACGGTTCGTCGAGCAGGAGAACCTTTGGATCGACGGCAAGGGCACGGGCCAAGGCTACCCGCTGACGCTGGCCGCCGGAAATCTGGGTTGGAAAACGCTCGCCGAGGCCATCCAGCCTGACCAGCCTGAGCAGGTCGGCGACCCGCGCGGAAACTTCGGCGGGCGAACGGCGCACCTTAGAGACCTTCATGCCGAAGGCGATGTTTTCGGCGACCGTCATGTGCGGGAACAGCGCATAATGCTGGAAGACGAAACCGACGCCGCGATCGCGCACCGGAATGTCTGTGGCGTCCTGGTCGCCGAAATAGATGTGCCCGCCATCGGCGTATTCGAGGCCGGCCACCATGCGCAGGATGGTGGTCTTGCCGGAACCGGAAGGGCCGAGCAGGGCCAGCAGCTCACCGCTCTCGATGTCGAGCGACACGCCGTGCACGGCGCGGAACGTGTCGAATGTCTTCACGACCTTGTCGAGGCGGATCTTCATGCGGATTTTCCAGTGGGCGCGGCGAGCGCCGGGCGGTGGGCGCGGCCGGCGCCCTGGCGTTCCAAAAGGACCTTGGCGACGATGGTGACAAGCGCGAGCACGGTGAGGATCGAGGCGGCGGCGAAGGCGCCGGCGGTCTGGTAGTCGTGGTAGAGCAACTCGATGTGCAGCGGCAGCGTGTTGGTCTGGCCGCGAATGTTGCCCGACACGACCGAGACGGCGCCGAACTCGCCCATGACGCGGGCATTGCACAGCACCACGCCGTAGAGCAGAGCCCAGCGGATGTTGGGCAGCGTGACCGAGAAGAAGGTGCGCCAGCCCGACGCGCCGAGCGAGGTCGCGGCTTCCTCCAGGTCGCGGCCCTGCGCCTGCATCAGCGGCACAAGCTCGCGCACCACGAAGGGCGCGGTGACGAACATCGAGGCCAGCACAATGCCGGGCAGCGCGAACAGGATTTTTATGTCGTATGTTTGCAGCAAGGGGCCTAGCAGACCTTGCAGGCCATAGACGAACAGATAGGCCACGCCGGCGACGATGGGCGAGATCGAGAACGGAATCTCGATCACCACCAGCAGGAATCGGCGGCCCGGAAAGTCGAATTTGGTGATCGCCCAGGCCGCGGCTATGCCGAAGGCGGTGTTGATCGGCACGGCGATCAGCGCGGTGACCACGGTGAGCATGATGGCGTGGCGGGTGTCCGGATGGGCGATGGTCTTTGCAAACCCGTCGAGGCCGAGCGAAGCGGCCTGCGCGAAGATGACGATGAGCGGCGCCAGGATGAGCAGCGCGCCGACGACAAGCACGAAGCCGATCAGCGTGCGGCGCACGGCCAAACTGTCGCCGACGCGGGGAGGGCGTTTTTTTGCCGGCTGCATGGTCAGTTCCTCACCGTGTAGCGCAGGGCGCGGGCCTGCAGCAGGTTGGTGAAGGCCAGCATGAGGAAGGCGGTGATCAGCAGCACCGAGGCGATTGCCGCGGCGGCCTGGTAGTCATATTCCTCCAGCCGGATGAAGGCGAGGAGCGCGGTGATCTCGGTAGACATCGGCTGGTTGCCGGCGATGAAGATGATGGCGCCGAACTCGCCCAGGCTGCGGGCGAAGGACAGCGACAGGCCGGCGAGCAGGGCCGGCATCAGCAGCGGCAGGATCACCCTGAGAAAGATCGCGCGGTCGGAGCCGCCGAGCGTCTGGGCTGCTTCCTCCAGCGTCGGGTCCAAGTCTTCCAGCACCGGCTGCACGGTGCGCACGATGAAGGGCAGGCTGGTGAAGGACATGGCGACCATGATGCCGAGCGGCGTGTAGGCGACCTTTATGCCAGCCTCGGCCAGCACTGAGCCGAACCAGCCGTTTGGCGCGAACAGGGTGGTGAGCGCGATGCCGGCGACCGCCGTGGGCAGCGCGAACGGTAGGTCGACGATGGCGTCTACCAGCCGCTTGCCAGGGAAGGAATAGCGCACCAGCACCCAGGCGAGCGCCAGGCCGAAGACGAGGTTGAAAGCGGTGGCGGCAAGCGCCGACAGCACGGTGACGCGGTAGCTGGCGACGGCGCGCGCCGAGGACACGATGCGCCAGTAGTCCTCCGGGCCGAGGCTGGCGGCCTTGAAGACAAGCGCGCCGAGCGGCAGCACGACGATGAGGCCGACATAGAACAGGGTTATGCCGAGGGACAGCGGCAGGCCGGGGAGTATGCGGCGGCGGGTCATGCGCGGACGCCGGTTGGTCGCGAGACGCGGTTGAGACGCCGGCGCCGCCCATCATCCGCCTGCCGGCACCTTCTCCCCGTGAAGGACGGGGAGAAGGACGATGTCGCCACGGCGTGCTCCAATCGCCAAAGTTGCAAGTTGGCGAAGCCGGCGCGGCCGGCGTCTCTCTCCCCGTCCTTCACGGGGAGAGATGCCCGGCAGGGCAGTGAGGGGCGGCGCGAACGCTGAAATTCCACAGATTGGCTCGGAAAAATGGTGTTAAAAACGAAAACCGGCGGGTCCAAAAGACCCGCCGGCCATCAAGCCGAAACGACGCTTCAGGTCAACGCTCGCCGTAGATCTGGTCGAGCAGGCCGCCGGCGGCGAAATGCTCCTTCTGGACCGCAGGCCAGCCACCGAACACGTCCTCGACGGTGACCAGGCGCACGTTCGGGAACTTGTCCTTGAATTCGGCCGCGACCGCCTCGTCGTTGATACGGTTGCCGTTTTCGGCGGCGATCTTCTGGCCCTCGGGCGTGTAGAGGAAGTCGAGATAGGCTTTCGCCAGATCGCGCGAGCCGTGCTTGTCGACCACCTTATCGACGATCGCCACCGGGAATTCCGCCAGCAGGCTGACGGACGGCGCGACCTGCTCGAACTTGTCCTCGCCGAACTCTTTCCGGATGCCGGTGGTTTCTGATTCGAAGGTGATCAGCACGTCGCCGATCTCGCGCTCGACGAAGGTGGTGGTGGCGGCGCGGCCGCCGGTGTCGAACACCGGCACATTGTCGAAGAGTTTTGTGACGAATGCCTTCACCTTCTCCTCGTCGCCCTTGAAGGCTTCCTTGGCGTAGGCGGTGGCGGCGAGATAGGTGTAGCGGGCGTTGCCGGAGGTTTTTGGATTAGGGAAGATCACCTTCACGTCGTCGCGGACGAGGTCGTTCCAGTCCTTGATGCCCTTCGGATTGCCGGCGCGCACCAGGAAGGACGGCAGCGAATAGAAGGGCGAGGCCTTGTTGGCGAATTCGCTTTGCCAGTCGTCGGAGACAAAACCGTTCTTCACCAGGAAGTCGATGTCGGTGACCTGGTTGAAGGTGACGACGTCGGCCTCGAGGCCTTCGACGATGGCGCGCGCCTGCTTCGAGGTGCCGGCATGCGACTGGTCGATGGTGACGTCCTTGCCGGTGTCGGCCTTGTATTTCGGGATGAAGGCGGCGTTGACGTCCTCGAACAATTCGCGCGCCACGTCGTAGGAGGCGTTGAGGAGCTTGTCCTGAGCGTTTGCCGGGCCGATGCCGAGGGCGGCGAGGGCGGCGCCGATGAGCAGCAGGCGTTTCATGAATGGTCTCCCCAAGGGTGTTGTCTGATGGTCGCCAAGATACCGGCCCGCTGCTCGCGATGAGAGAGACGGCGCACCTCGCCTCGATCAGAGAATAGAAAATGCATCCTTGGATAGTATTGGCATGGGAAAATATTACCTGTTGCTCGGCATTCGACCCCACGAGGACGCAACGTTTCCCGACAGGCGCGCGCACTGCGGGGATGGTGCCCTCACCCTTTCCAGCCTATCCGCGCGGCGGAAGGGCAGGCGGGCGCAAAATACTTCTCTGCCACAATCCAATTTCGAAATATTTTACCTCTATAGAATTGATGGATTTACCTAGCATGGCCTCATTCAATCGGGCGGGCGGTTTGCGCCGTCCCAGACGGAGGGGTCAATGTTCTCAATCACACGGCGCGTTTTTTCGGCCGGCCTGCTGGCCGCGGCGGTCCTGGGCGGAGGTGCTGCGCAAGCCGCCGACTTGAAGGAACTCAAGATCGGCTACCAGAAGACCGGCCTACCGGTCATCGCCCGCCAGCAGCAACTGATCGAGAAGGCGCTGGAGCCGCAAGGCATCACCGTGTCGTGGGTGGAATTCACCGCCGGCCCGCCGCTGGTGGAGGCGCTGAATGTCGGCGCGATCAATGTCGGCTGGACCGGCGATGCGCCGCCGATCTTCGGCCAGTCGGCCGGCTCGGCGATCGTCTATGTCGCCGCACTTCCCGGCAATGTCGGCGGCGAGGCGATCGTCGCAAAGGCTGAATCCGGCATCAAGTCGGTGGCCGATCTGAAGGGCAAGAAGGTCGCGGTCGGCAAGGGCACCAGCGCCCACAATCTGCTGATCGCTGCACTTGAGAAGAACGGCCTCGCCTTCGACCAGATCGAGCCGGTCTATCTGGCGCCGGCCGATGCGGCCGCGGCCTTCGCCAGCGACAAGGTCGACGCCTGGTCGATCTGGGATCCGTTCCTGGCCATCGCCGAGACCCGCTACACGCCGACCGTTCTGGTGCGCTCGCCCGAGGTGCTGAAGGTCAACACCTATTTCCTCTCCAACCGCGACTTCGCCAAGGAGAACCCGGCGGCCGTCACGACGACGATCGGCGCGCTGAAGGTCGCGGCGGAATGGGCCGACGCCAACCGCGACAAGGTGGCCGCTGCGCTGCACGAGGTGACCGGCGTGCCTCTGGAGGCCCAGACGCTGGCTGCCAACCGCGCCGAGTTCGGCATCTTCCCGATCACCGACGAGATCATCGCCAATCAGCAGGCGACGGCCGACCGCTTCTACAAGCTTAAACTGATCCCCAACGCCATCAAGATCGCCGACGCGGTTTGGACGCCGCCGGGCAACTGATCGGTTTCGACGCAGACGTCCTGGCAAATCCTTCTCGAAAGGCGAAGACCATGCTCAACAGACGCTTCCTGCTTTCCGGTTTTCTCGGCGCGGCGCTGCTGGCGCCCTGCCTGTCGCTCGCTCCCGCCAAGGCCGCCGGTGCGCCAAAAGAGTTCCGCATCGGCTACCAGAAGAGCAGCAGCCTGCTGGTCGCCGCCCGCCAGCAGAAGGTTTTCGAGACCAGGCTGAAGGCGCTCGGCGTCGAAGAGATCAAGTGGGTGGAGTTCCAGTTCGGCCCGCCGCTGCTGGAGGCGCTGGGCGCCGGCGCCGTGGATTTCGGCGTCACCGGCGATACGCCGCCGATCCTGGCGCAATCGGCCGGGGCGCAACTGGTCTATGCGGCAAGCTCGCCCGCCGTGCAGAACGCCATCCTGGTGCCAAAGGATTCGCCGATCCAATCGGTGGCCGATCTCAAGGGCAAGAAGGTCGCGTTCGGAAAAGGCTCCAGCTCGCATAACTTCACCGTGCAGGCGCTGAAGCAGGCGGGGCTCGCCTATTCCGACATCGTGCCGGCGTTCCTGGCGCCGGCCGACGCGGTGGCGGCTTTCACGACGGGCAGCGTCGACGCCTGGGCGGTCTGGGATCCGTATTTCGCCATCGCCGAAGCCAAGCATAATGCGCGGCCGCTGGTGACCACTGCCGACGGACTGGACAGCAATTCCTTCTACCTCGCCAGCAAGGCATTTTCGGAAGAACATCCCGACGTGTTGAAAGCCGCCGTCGAGGAATTGTCCGGCGTCGCCCGCTGGGCGGCCGAGCACAAGGACGAGCTTGCGGCCATCTCCTCGGAGGCGACCGGCATCGACCTTGCCGCACAGAAGGCGGCGATCGACCGCTACCGGATCGAGGTGGGTCCGCTCTCCGACGCGGTGGTGGCGCAGCAGCAGGCGATCGCCGACACGTTTTTTGACCTCAAGCTGATCCCCAACAAGGTCGATGTCCGCGATATCGTCTGGACCGCACCGACAAACTGAGCGGCCCGCTGCAAGCCAAGGAAGCCAGCATGACTCTTTCCACCGTATCGCCGGCCAATACGAATCCGAACCGCCCGCTCGACTTCTTCTGGTTCATCCCGACACATGGCGACGGCAGCTATCTCGGCTCCGAGAAGCAGCAGCGCCCGCCGGAGTTCGGTTACTTCAAGGAAATCGCGCAGGCCGTTGACCGGCTTGGCTTTCCCGGCGTGCTTCTGCCGACGGGGCAGAACTGCGAGGATTCCTGGATCACCGCGACCGGGCTCGCCACCTATACCGAGCGGCTGAAATTCCTGGTGGCGTTGAGGCCGGGCGTCGTGTCGCCGGCCTTCGCCGCGCGCCAGACGGCCGCGCTTGACCGGCTGAGCGATGGGCGGCTGCTGCTCAACGTGGTGGTCGGCGGCAATCCAGTCGAGCTTGCCGGCGACGGCGTGTTCACCCCGCATGACGAGCGCTACGCGCAGGCAGATGAGTTCCTAAAAGTCTGGCGCGGCCTGCTGTCGGGCGAACAGGTCGACTTCAACGGCAAATATTATCGCGTCGAAGGCGGACGGCTCGACATCTTGCCGGTGCAGAAACCGGTTCCGCCGGTATTCTTCGGCGGTTCGTCCGATGCCGGGCAGGATCTGGCGGCCGAGCAGGTCGACAAATACCTGACCTGGGGCGAGCCGGTTCATTCGGTCGCCGAGAAGCTGGCGCGCGCCAAGGCCAAGGCGGCAGTGAAGGGACGCAAGCTGAGTTTCGGCATCCGGCTCCACTTCATCGTGCGCGAAACCGAGGACGAGGCGTGGGCGGCGGCGGAAAAGCTCATCAGCCATGTCACCGACGCGCAGATCGAGAATGCGCAGGCGCGCTTCCTGAAGGAGATGGATTCGGTCGGCCAGCGGCGCATGGCCGAGTTGCATGGCGGCAGGCGGGATCGGCTGGTGGTCGCCCCCAATCTGTGGGCCGGCGTCGGACTGGTGCGCGGCGGCGCGGGCACGGCGCTGGTCGGCACGCCGGCACAGGTGGCGGAGCGCATCCGCGAGTACCAGGCGGTCGGCATCGACACGGTCATCGGCTCCGGCTACCCGCATCTGGAGGAAGCCTACCGCGTCGCCGAACTGCTGTTCCCCGAACTCGGGCTCGGCACGGCGCGCCGCCAGGTGGGCAACCGCATCGCCAATGAATTCGCGGTCGGCCATCACGGCGCCCGCCGGCTGCAGGCCTCTTCATGAACCGGACCCTTGGTAGGATAGGGCAAAGCGGACTCGGCTGGTTGTTGCCGATCGTCATCGTCGTGGTCTGGGAACTGGCGTCGCGCACCGGCTTCATCGCCGGCAACGTGCTTCCCGCGCCGTCGGCCGTGGCGGAGGCGTTCTGGCGCCTGCTCGTCTCTGGTGAATTGATCCAAAACATCGCGGTCAGCACCGCCCGCGCGCTGGCCGGTTTTGCGGTCGGCGGCTCGATCGGCTTCGTGCTCGGGCTGGCCAACGGCGTCTCGGCGCTGTCGCGCGGGCTCACCGACACGACGTTGCAGATGATCCGCAACATCCCGCATCTGGCGCTGATCCCGCTGGTCATCCTGTGGTTCGGCATCGACGAGGAAGCAAAACTCTTCCTGGTGGCGCTGGGCGTGTTCTTCCCGATCTATGTGAACACGCTGCTCGGCATCCAGAGCGTCGACCCGCAACTGGTCGAGATGGGCCGCATCTACGGCATGACCCGCTTCCAGCTGTTTTCGCGCGTCATCCTGCCCGGCGCGCTGCCGGCGATCTTCGTCGGACTGCGTTATGCACTGGGCATCATGTGGCTGACGCTGATCGTCGCCGAAACCATCTCGGCGTCGTCGGGCCTCGGCTACATGGCGATGCAGGCGCGCGAGTTCCTGCTGATCGACGTCGTCGTGTTGTCCATCCTGATCTACGCGCTGCTCGGCAAGCTGGCCGACAGTTTTGCCCGCCTGCTGGAACGGCTTTCGCTGCAATGGCATCCGGCCTTCCAGACCGCATGAGGATTTTTTCGCATGACCGCTGCCACCATCGCCGCCCGAAAAGCCTTTGAGGCAGCCCCGGTGGCGCGGCTCGTGCCTTCGCCGGCTCCGCCCACCGCGTTCTCATTCCGCAATGTCGGGAAAAAGTTCGGCGACAAGGTCGTGCTCGACGGCATCGACCTCGAAGTGAAGGCCGGGCAGTTCCTGGCGATCATCGGCAAGAGCGGCTGCGGCAAGTCGACCTTGCTGCGGCTGCTGGCCGGTCTCGACAAGGCCACCTCCGGCACGCTCGACCATGGCGGCGGTAAGACCGACTTTGGCCATACGCGCATCATGTTCCAGGAGCCACGGCTGCTGCCCTGGGCGCGCGTCGCCGATAATGTCGCGGTCGGCCTCACCGGCATCGCCAAGGGCTTGGAAGCGCGGGGCAGGGCGCTGGAGATCCTGGGCGAGGTGGGCCTCGCGGACCGCGCCGGCGAGTGGCCTTCGGTATTGTCGGGCGGCCAGCGGCAGCGCGTGGCGCTGGCCCGCGCGCTGGTTGGGCAGCCAAAGATCCTGGCGCTGGACGAACCGCTCGGCGCGCTCGACGCGCTGACCCGCATCGAGATGCAGCAATTGCTGGAGCGTATCTGGCTAAAGCAGAAATTCACCGCCGTGCTGGTCACCCACGACGTTGCCGAGGCCGTGGCGATGGCCGACCGCGTCGTGGTGATCGACCATGGCCGCATCGCGCTCGACCTCGACGTGGCCGTGCCGCGTCCGCGCCGCCACGGCTCACCGGAACTGGCGAGGCTCGAAGGCCGCATCTTCGACCAGCTTTTCGGCAATGACGGACGGGGCGATGCAGCCGCGGCGGCCGGTGGCGGCCATCTGGGTTGAGGTTTTCGCATAGCTGGAGGCTAACTCGACCTGTAGCGTTAAATAAATTGGGGGCGCCGTTGCGCTTCAGGCAAGGGTACGGCAAACTGCATTGCCAGCTTTGCGGAGTGTAACTGCCTGTCAATGTTGCGGGGAATGCTTGCGCAGGCGCGCGCTGTGCGACTCATTGCTGTATTAGCCACTTTGTCGGTTATCAGCTATGTTGCGGTCGCGCAGGAGCGGCGTGCGCTAACCGAGAGTGAGGTGGATGCTGTCAAAGCCGGTGTAACTGCTGTGCTGAGGGACCCTACGAGCGCTATATTCGGGGAGATCGACGCCGTGCACGAAGTCACCGGCGAGGGAGGCAGCTTCGACCTGAACCACGTCGTGTGTGGCACTATTAACGCCAAGAATGGGTTTGGCGGCTATGTTGGGACCGCGCCCTTCATTGGCTTCTTGGCAATTTCGCGCGACAAGCCACCTCGTTTCAAATTGTCAGATCTCGGCAGCCCGGACAACTACTATACGATCACCAAGCGCTGTCGGGAACACGGCGTTTGGCCATGACCACCGTCAACACAATGATCTGACGCTACTGTCCTACGTCTGCCCGTCAAATCAATGTGATCGCACCTTTCTTTGCGTGACGCAAAACGTTAGCCTCAAACCACAGGCGACCCGGCGCCTTGGGGCAAGCAGTTCGGGAGACGATGGGGCAGAACAGGACATCTCGGATGTCGCCGGGCCATACGGGTTCGGGCGGCGAATACCAGCTGCTGAATGGCTGGAAGGACATTGCCGCGTTCTTCGGCAAGGACGAACGCACGGTCAAGCGCTGGGAAAAGCTGCGCGGCATGCCGGTGCAGCGGATGCCCGGCACGAAGGGGACCGTCTTCGCCGACCGCCATGCGCTGGCTGCCTGGCTCAACATGCGCGGAACGCAGCCGGGACTCGACGTCAGGGTTTTGCCGCGCGTGCATTCTGGCCTGAACGGCGCGCGGCCGTCCGGCGAGGTCCACGAACCCTCCATGGCCGCACGGGACCTTTATCTCGAAGGAACCTATCTCTGGCAGAAGCGGACACGGGCAAGCCTGACCGAGGCGGTCGCCGTTCTGGAAAAGGCCGTTGGCCTCGACCCGGACTACGCGCAGGCGCATACCGCATTGGCTGTCGCTCACAAGCTGGCCGGAGAATATGGCGCGACCACGCAGAAGCTGGGTTATATCCGCGCATTGGATGCGGTGGAGCGGGCGATCGCGCTCGATCCGGCGCTCGACCAGGCCCAGACCGCCCTGGCCAACATCGAGTTCTTCTGGCTGCTGCAATATGACCGCGCCCTGCGGCGCTTCGAACATGCGCGCCGCCTCAACCCGAATTCGGCGCTGACGCGCCACTGGTTTGCCGAGGCCCTGCTCTTCGCCGGATATCCGCGCGAGGCGCTTGCCGAGATCGACCAGGCCCAGCACCTCGACCCGCAGTCGCGCTCGATCATATCGGCCAAGGCCTACATCCTGTTCGCGCTCGGCCAGATGGACACGTCCGAGCAGATGCTGCTGAAACTGGCGTCGAACGAGCCGGACTACCAGATGGCCTACAAGGGCCTTGCCTATCTCTGCCTCGCCCGAGGCGACGGCGCGCGCTATCTGGAGTTTTTGGGCCGGCTGGAAAGCCTGCATCCGAGCAAGGCGGCGCGAGAGATCATTGAGGCCGGACGCAAGGGATTGTCCGCTGGCGCCAGGACCGGGATGGCGGAAGCCATGCTGTCGGCGGCGAGACGGCATGCCGAGACCGGCGAAGTGCCCGCCTATAGCCTCGCGCATCTCTTCGCCCTCAACAACGACGCCTCCGGCGCCGCCGCGCACCTGCAGCTGGCGCTCGAGCGCTACGAAGGCGACGTCTTCGATTTCATCATCGACCCGGCATTCAGGCAGGTGCGCACCACACCGCAGTTCCTCAAGAGGGTCACCCAGATCGGCCTGCCGCTGGTCGCGTGAGGAGACTGCGGCGAATCCGGGCTGTGCCGTGAGCCGGAAGGGAGCTTCAAGGCATCGATCCGGAGATATCGGCGCGCGCTGGATAGTGGTGCGGATGAAGGGACTCGAACCCCCACGCCTTTCGGCACTGGAACCTAAATCCAGGGCGTCTACCAGTTCCGCCACATCCGCGCAGACTGCAATTCCCATGGCACGCACGTTCTGTCAACGATGCCGTCCCCAACCTTTCCGCGCCGTCAGCGCCGCACCATCGTGCGAAACTCGCGAAGAGAGTTGAAAAAGCCACACTCCTGTGACAAAAGGCGTCACAAAAGTGACGGGATGTGACGGTCCGCTTCGGATAAACGCGGTAAGGCGCAGGAAGAACAAGAGCTTACCGCTATTTCTGGAGCGCAGGTGAGAGCATCTCTTCCTGGATTCCGCAAGGAACCGGGATATCGTTTCTCCACACGCCAGATTGCCGCGCGGCATGCAAGGATCAGGGATACGAACGGCTGAAGCCGCTCTACCCTTTCGAGATGACAAAGGTTTTATGATGCAGGTTACCGAGACACTGAATTCCGGCCTGAAGCGCGAGATCACCGTCAAGGTGCCCGCCGGCGACATGGAATCGAAGCTGGTCGCGCGGCTGGAGACGGCGCGCGGCAAGGCGCGCATCAACGGTTTCCGCCCCGGCAAGGTGCCGCTCCAGCATCTGCGCAAGATGTACGGCAAGTCGTTCATGGCCGAGGTCGTCAACGAGATCCTGTCCGACACGCCGCGCAGCATCGTCGCCGAGCGCGGCGAGAAGGCCGCCATGCAGCCCGAGGTCACCATGACCGAGGACGAGAAGGAAGCCGAGAAGATCCTGTCCGGCGGCGCCGACTTCGAGTTCAAGCTGGCCTACGAGATCATCCCGGCCTTCGACATCCAGGATTTCACCGGCATCGCGGTGACCCGCCCGGTCTACGACGTGCCGGAGGACGAGATCGACGAGCAGGTCAAGCGTGTCGCCGAATCGGCGCGCAGCTACGAGACCAAGGACGGCGCGGCCGCCGAGGGCGATCGCGTCACCATCGACTATGTCGGCAAGATCGACGGCGAGGCATTTGCGGGCGGCGCCGGCAACGGCCAGCCGCTGGTGCTCGGCTCCAAGGAGTTCATCCCCGGCTTCGAGGACCAACTGGTCGGCGCCAAGGCTGGCGACGAGAAGCAGGTCACCGTGACCTTCCCCGAGAACTACCAGGCCGCGAACCTCGCCGGCAAGGAAGCGACCTTCGACGTCACCGTCAAGGAAGTCGCGGCACCCGGTGCGCTTGAAGTAAACGACGAGACCGCGAAAAGCCTCGGGCTCGAATCGCTTGAGCGCCTGCGCGAGATCGTGAAGGGCCAGATCGAGAACCAGTTCGGCTCGATGACCCGCCAGAAGGTGAAGCGCCAGTTGCTCGACCAGCTCGACGCCTCCTATTCTTTCGAGGCGCCGTCGAAACTGGTCGAGGCCGAGTTCAACAACATCTGGACGCAGGTCAACCGCGACCTCGAAGCCGCCGGCCGGACGTTCGCCGACGAGGAGACCACCGAGGAAGCCGCCCGCGCCGATTATATGAAGCTCGCCGAACGCCGCGTACGGCTCGGCCTCGTGCTGGCCGAGATCGGCGAGAAGGCTGCCGTGCAGGTCTCCGACGAGGAACTGCAGCGCGCGCTGTTCGAGTTCGTCCGCCGCTTCCCCGGCGATCAGCAGCAGGGCATCTTCGACTATTACCGCAACAACGCCGCGGCGCTGACGACCTTGCGCGCGCCGATCTTCGAGGAGAAGGTGGTCGACCACCTGCTCGGCCAGATTTCGGTGACCGACCAGAAGGTCAGCAAGGAAGAGCTGATGGCCGAGGACGAGGACGCCGAGACGGCGGCCAAGCCGACCGGCAAGGCCAGGAAGGCGGCGGCGAAGAAGGCGGAAGCCGCCGGCGATGCCGAGGCGGATGAGCCGAAGAAGAAGGCTCCGGCCAAGAAGAAGGCCGCCAAGGACGCCGACGCGGAATAGATTTTTCCTTCGCCACGAGATGGAAGCCGCCTTCGGGCGGCTTTTTTCTTGGTCGTAAAGCGAGCGGAAAGCGGCCGTCCGGAATTTGAGACACGGCGGCTCTTGCGTTGGCGTGGCTTCCCGCCGAAAACTTGCCCGCGGATTTGTCGGGGGCGGGCTGCGCGATTCCATGAAACGAAAGCACTCTTCAGGCATCGCGGCGGCCACCGTCCTGGCGGCCCTCGTCTACGCGGGCATGGCCAACGCCCAGCAGGCCGGGCGCTGGAAGGTATCCGCGGGGCGGGACGCTGCGACCGCGACGCTCTACAGCCTCAACACGCTGACCGCCGGCACGCGCACGATCGACTATCATCCGGCCCTGGTGGTGTCCTGCGAGACGCGGCGCTTTCCGGTTTGGCGGCAGGCGGTGGTGGTGCGCCAGACGATCGCCGGCGACGGGGGGGTCGGCGTCTCGATCCGCCTCGACAATGGCGGCGCCTTCAAGGAGCAGTGGGCGCTGGCGCAGAAGAGCCGAGCGCTGCAGACAGACGGCGACGAGCAGGTCGCCAGGCTGTCGCGCGCGCGGCGCCTGCATCTGACCTGGCGCTTCGGCGTGTTCTCAGGCAGCGGCGAGGCGGTGTTCGATCTCGCCGGAATCAGGGAGACGCTGGCGCAGCTTGCCCAGGCCTGCGGCACCGAGGTTCCCTAGGCGGAATCGGCGCGCACATCCGCCCGGGTGAGGCGGAACAGAATTCGAACATTTTTGGAAAGAATCGTAAAAACAATGGGTTGCCCCCTCTTGCCAAAATAGAACAAAAGAGGTACAAACAATCCGGGATATCGGACCAGCCGGCCTTCATAGACGACCAAGGGGTATGTATCATGGCGCAGAACACATTGCGGCTTGTTGAGGACAGATCTGTGGACAAGACAAAGGCTCTGGATGCGGCGCTGTCGCAGATCGAGCGGGCATTCGGCAAGGGCTCGATCATGCGTCTCGGCGCCAACGAGAAGGTCGTCGAGATCGGCACGATCTCGACCGGCTCGCTCGGGCTCGACATCGCGCTCGGCGTCGGCGGGCTGCCGCGCGGACGTGTCATCGAGATCTATGGCCCGGAAAGCTCCGGCAAGACGACGATGGCGCTGCACACTGTTGCTGAAGCCCAGAAGAAGGGCGGCATCTGCGCCTTCGTCGATGCGGAGCACGCGCTCGACCCGGTCTATGCGCGCAAGCTCGGCGTCGACCTGGAGAACCTTCTGATCTCGCAGCCGGACACCGGCGAGCAGGCGCTGGAGATCTGCGACACGCTGGTGCGTTCCGGGGCGATCGATGTGCTGGTGGTCGATTCGGTTGCCGCGCTCACGCCCCGCGCCGAAATCGAGGGCGAGATGGGCGACGCGTTGCCCGGCGCGCAGGCGCGGCTGATGAGCCAGGCGCTGCGCAAGCTGACCGCCACCATCTCGCGTTCGAACACGATGGTGATCTTCATCAACCAGATCCGCATGAAGATCGGCGTGATGTTCGGTTCGCCCGAGACGACGACCGGCGGCAATGCGCTGAAGTTCTATGCCTCGGTGCGCCTCGACATCCGCCGCATCGGCGCGGTCAAGGATCGCGACGAGGTCGTCGGCAACCAGACCCGCGTCAAGGTTGTGAAGAACAAGCTGGCGCCGCCCTTCAAGCAGGTCGAGTTCGACATCATGTATGGCGAGGGCGTGTCCAAGACCGGCGAGCTTGTCGATCTCGGCGTCAAGGCCGGCGTCGTCGAGAAGTCGGGCGCCTGGTTCTCCTACAATTCGCAGCGCCTCGGCCAGGGCCGCGAGAACGCGAAGATCTTCCTGCGCGACAATCCGGATACGGCGCGCGAGATCGAGACAGTGATTCGCCAGAATGCGGGCCTGATTTCCGAGAAGCTGCTGGAGAGCGGTCGGGATGGAGATATGGACGACGCCGCCGAGATGTGAGCCGCCACCTGTTCGTGGATGATGGAGCGCCGCCGGCAAAAATTGCCGGCGGTTTCGTTTTTGAGGCTCGCCTTCGATATCCGTTTTGGCGCAAGGCTTTCCACGCTTTTTCAGGCCGCGCGGTGTTGTGGACAGGCTTTGGCGCTGCCGCTAAAAGGCCATGTCCAATTCCCCGCCGCGCGGGACTTCAGAAGGCAGTGACATGAGTGGCGTCAACGAGATCCGGTCGACCTTCCTCGACTATTTCAGGAAGAACGGTCACGAGGTCGTCGCCTCCAGCCCCCTGGTGCCGCGCAACGACCCGACATTGATGTTCACCAATGCCGGCATGGTTCAATTCAAGAACGTCTTCACCGGCCTGGAGAAGCGTCCTTACGTCCGCGCCACCACCTCGCAGAAAAGCGTGCGCGCCGGCGGCAAGCACAACGACCTCGACAATGTCGGCTACACCGCCCGCCATCTCACCTTCTTCGAGATGCTCGGCAATTTTTCCTTCGGCGACTACTTCAAGGAACGCGCCATCGAGCTTGCCTGGAACCTGATCACCCGGGATTTCGGCCTGCCGAAGGACAAGCTGCTGGTCACCGTCTATCACACGGACGACCAGGCGGCCGATCTGTGGAAGAAGATCGCCGGTTTCTCCGACGATCGCATCATCCGCATCCCGACATCGGACAATTTCTGGGCGATGGGCGACACCGGCCCGTGCGGCCCGTGCTCGGAGATCTTCATCGACCGTGGCGAGCACATCTGGGGCGGCCCGCCCGGCAGCCCCGAGGAGGACGGGGACCGCTTCCTCGAGTTCTGGAATCTTGTCTTCATGCAATATGAGCAGGTCACCAAGGAGCAGCGCATCGACCTGCCTCGGCCGTCCATCGACACCGGCATGGGCCTCGAACGCATGGCCTCGATCCTGCAAGGCGTAGATAGCGTCTTCGAGACCGATCTGTTCCGCACCCTCATCGACGCCACCGCGTCGGTGCTGGGGCGCGGGCCGGGCAAGGACGATGTCGCCTCGTTCCGCGTCATCTCCGACCATTTGCGGTCATCCTGCTTCTTGATCGCCGATGGGGTTCTGCCGTCCAACGAGGGCAGGGGCTATGTGCTGCGCCGCATCATGCGGCGCGCCATGCGCCACGGCCAGTTGCTCGGTGCGAGCGAGCCGTTGATGTGGAAGCTGGTTCCGGCGCTGTTGCGCGAGATGGGCGCCGCCTACCCCGAACTGGTGCGCGGCGAGGCGCTGATCACCGAAACGCTGAAGCTGGAGGAAACCCGTTTCCGCAAGACGCTGGTGCGCGGCATCGGGCTGCTCGAAGACGCGACGGCCACGCTCGGCCCGGGCGACATGCTCGACGGCGAGACCGCCTTCAAGCTCTACGACACCTACGGCTTCCCGCTGGATCTGACCCAGGACGCGCTGCGCCAGCGCAACATCTCCGTCAATCTCGCCGGCTTTCAGGATGCAATGGAACGGCAGAAGGCCGAAGCCCGCAAGAGCTGGACCGGATCGGGCGAGGCGGCGACGGAAACCGTGTGGTTCGCCGTGCGCGAAAAGACCGGTGCCACCGAGTTTCTGGGGTACGACACCGAGCAGGCCGAGGGCGTCGTTGCCGCGCTGGTCAAGGATGGCGTCTCCATCGACAGCGCCGCGCAGGGAGAGACGGTCGGGCTCGTCGTCAACCAGACACCGTTCTATGGCGAATCCGGTGGCCAGATGGGCGACACCGGTACGATTTCGGGCGATGGTTTCCGCTTCGAGGTGACCGACACCTTGAAGAAGGGCGACGGCCTGTTCGTGCATTTCGGCACGGTTGCCGAAGGTTCCGTCAAGGTCGGCGCGGCAGCCGAACTCAAGGTCGACCATGCGCGCCGGTTGCGGCTGCGCTCCAACCATTCGGCGACGCACCTGATCCACGAGGCGCTGCGCGAGGTGCTGGGCACCCACGTCGCGCAAAAAGGCTCGCTGGTCGCGCCCGAGCGGCTGCGCTTCGACATTTCGCACAACAAGCCGATTTCGCCCGAGGAACTCGAGCAGGTCGAGGCGATGGCCAACGAGATCGTCGTGCAGAACGCGCCGGTGACGACCCGGCTGATGAGCGTCGACGATGCGATCGCCGAAGGCGCGATGGCGCTGTTCGGCGAGAAATACGGCGACGAGGTGCGGGTCGTCTCGATGGGCACCGGCCTGCATGGCGCCAGGTCGAACCGCCCTTATTCGGTCGAACTGTGCGGCGGCACCCATGTCGGCGCCACGGGCGATATCGGCCTCGTGCGCATTCTTTCCGACAGCGCCGTCGCCGCCGGCGTGCGGCGCATCGAGGCGCTGACCGGCGAAGCCGCACGCAAACATCTCGACGAACAGGACCGCAGGTTGAAGACAATCGCCTCGACGCTCAAGGTCTCGCCGGCCGAAGCGCTTTCGCGCGTGGAGGCGCTGGTCGACGAGCGCAAGAAGCTGGAGCGGGACCTGACGGAAGCCCGCAAGAAACTGGCGCTGGGCGGTGGCGGCAGCGCGGACGGTGGCGCGGAGGTGGAAACCGTCGCCGGCGTCGGCTTCCTCGGCAAATCGGTGACCGGCGTCTCGCCGAAGGATTTGAAGCCGCTGGCCGATTCCGGCAAGAAATCGGTCGGTTCCGGCGTGGTAGTCTTTGTCGGTGCGGGCGACGACGGCAAGGCCAGCGTCGTGGTCGCCGTCACCGACGATCTGACGAAGCGCTTCAGCGCCGTCGATCTGGTGCGCGTCGCATCGGCGGCGCTCGGCGGGCAGGGCGGCGGCGGCCGTCCCGACATGGCTCAGGCCGGCGGTCCGGATGCAACGAAATCGGCGGAAGCGATCGCGGCGGTGAGGGCGGCCATGCAGGCCGCCTGATTCGTGCCGCGCCGCGCGCGGCGGCCTACACCGGTACGAGCGTGCGTCGGCCAGGATCGGCCGGCGGCCGGGTCAGTCGCTGAATACCTCGTATTTCCTGATCGTCTCGGCATCGGCGTTCAGGACCAGCGTCCCGCTATCCTGAAGAACCAGGGCGTCCAACGGGACGACCATGTCCTTGTCGTCGTCCCTCAGGCCAGATCCGTCGACAACGTCGACCGCGACTGCCGTAGCCCTGTGCTTGGTCGACCCCAGGACTTCCTCGATCTCTCCGATCTTGTTTCCCCTTGTGTCGATGACGGTCATCTCTTCGATGGCATCGGCGGTGAGGTTGAAGGGGTGCACCACGACCTCGTCGTCAACATCGACCAATTTTGTCTTGGCATGGGCCAGGGCGGTATCGCCGATGATCAGCGCGGCGGCCAAGATGAGAAAACGCATGGTGCGGTCATCCTTGATGGGTTTTCGAGAAAGACGCGCCGGGATCGAACGTGACGCGCCGAGACGTCTTTGAAAGGAGACCTGCGACCATCATTCTTGCTGGTCGCAGCTCTTCCGTAATGGCCGTCAGGCCATCGCCTTCTGCAGATTCTCGTCGACCTTGTCCAAAAAGCCGGTGGTCGAGAGCCAGGGCTGGTCCGGGCCGATCAGCAGCGACAGGTCCTTGGTCATGAAGCCGCTCTCGACCGTCTGGATGCAGACCTTTTCCAGCGTGTCGGCGAACTTCTTGAGCTCGGCGTTGTCGTCGAGTTTTGCGCGGTGCGCCAGGCCGCGCGTCCAGGCGAAGATCGAGGCGATCGAGTTGGTCGAAGTCTCCTCGCCCTTCTGGTGCTGGCGATAGTGGCGGGTGACGGTGCCGTGCGCGGCCTCGGCCTCGACCGTCTTGCCGTCCGGCGTCATCAGCACCGAGGTCATCAGGCCGAGCGAGCCGAACCCTTGCGCCACCGTGTCCGACTGCACGTCGCCGTCATAGTTCTTGCAGGCCCAGACATAGCCGCCCGACCATTTCAAGCTGGAGGCCACCATGTCGTCGATCAGGCGGTGCTCGTACCACAGCTTCTTCGCCTTGAACTCGGCCTCGAACTCCTGCTCGTAGACCTCCTGGAAGATGTCCTTGAAGCGGCCGTCATAGGCTTTCAGGATGGTGTTCTTGGTCGACAGGTAGACCGGATAGTTGCGCAGCAGGCCGTAGTTCAGCGAGGCGCGCGCGAATTCGCGGATCGATTCGTCGAGGTTGTACATGGCCATGGCCACGCCGGAGCCCGGCGCGTCGAACACCTCATGCTCGATCGTCTGGCCGTCCTCGCCGACGAATTTGATCGTCAGCTTGCCTTTGCCGGGGAAGCGGAAGTCGGTGGCCCGATACTGGTCGCCGAAGGCATGGCGGCCGACGATGATCGGCTTGGTCCAGCCGGGAACCAAGCGCGGCACGTTCTTCATGATGATCGGCTCGCGGAAGATGGTGCCGCCGAGGATGTTGCGGATCGTGCCGTTGGGCGACTTCCACATCTTCTTCAGCTTGAATTCCTCGACGCGCTGCTCGTCGGGCGTGATCGTCGCGCATTTGACGCCGACGCCGTATTTCTTGATGGCGTTGGCCGAATCGATGGTGATCTGGTCGTTGGTGGCGTCGCGGCTTTCGATGCCGAGATCGTAATATTCGAGGTCGATGTCGAGATACGGGTGGATCAGCTTGTCCTTGATGAACTGCCAGATGATGCGGGTCATCTCGTCGCCGTCGAGTTCGACGACAGGGTTGGCCACCTTGATCTTCGCCATTGAAAAAGCCTTGCTGTTGGGAGCGGAAGCGGCCGTCGCCCGTATGGCTGAGGCCTGGGAATTCGGTTCGTATATCAAAGCATGATCAAGCGCGGCAACTTCAATTCACGACCGCCGCGCCCGGTTCTGGAAGATTACGAAGACCGCATAAAGCGTGGCGATGCCGGCCAGCACGCCGGCCAGCCTCTCCAGTGCCGGGCGTTCTTCGATGGACCAGCCCTGATCCTGGACGAACACCATCAGGAAGGCGACGGTGAACTGCACGGCGGCGTAGCGCAGGCCCGGCGCCACGGCCTGCACGACGGTGCCGGCTCCGACGCCGGCGGCCAGCGCGATCTGGCACAGGAGCGGCTTCGCCTCGATGAGCGGGAACAGCGCAAGCGCCACGCCGCCGGCCAGCAGGCAGCCGGCGAAACGCTGCGCCATGCGCTGCACGACGAGGGCGTGCGGGTCGCCCCTTGCCGTGTCGAGCGGGACGATCATGACGGCGACCGTCGTCACCATGCCCTGGGCCAGCGGGCCGATGTGCCACAGGCCGACCGCCAGCGACAGGAAGAGCATCGCGACGGCTCCCTGCAAGGCGTGAAGTGCTGCGTCGCGGCTGTCGATGGGGGCGTCGGACAGGCGTCCGACCATCGGAACGGCGAGGTCGCGCCAGCCCTTGCCGCGGTTCAGCGCGACCCTGACGAGGCTGATATCCATCAGGCCGACGACGAGGATGCAGCCGGCGGTGCCGACGGCGACATTGGCCACCCGCTCCAGCGCGAATGCGCCGAGATGTCCCTGCGGGTTCACCGCCTCGCAGGCCACCATCACGAAGGTCACCAGCGCCAGCACCCATGCGTAGCTGTGCCGGAAGACCAGCGCCGAATAGAGACACCCCCAGGTCGCAAGACCCGTGACGACGACGAAGAGGACGAGATGCGGCGCGATCAGCGGCCCCAGCACCACGGCGATGGCCGCGCCGCAGATCGTGCCCGCCATGCGCAGCAGGCCGCGGTAGAACGACGCGCCGAAGCTCTCCTGCATCACCATGACGGCGCTGATCGCCGCCCACCACGTGTCCTCGAGGCCAAGCGCGTGGGCCGCCCAGACGGCAAACGCCACCGACAGCACCGGCCGCGCCGCGATCATCGCCAAGGAGGCCGTCTGCCCGATCGCCCGTTGCATTGGTCCTGTGTCGGATAAGGCAGGGAAGCCCGCATTTCGAACGAGGCGTTCGCCAAGCTTCATTTCCTCGGCCAACTATGGCAGGGACACACAAAGTTCGCAAATCTGATCGACCAGACATCATGGCATCCAGCGACCAAACCCGGACCCCGGCCACCGGCCCGGTGATCGTCCTCGTCGCCCCGCAGATGGGCGAGAATATCGGCATGGTGGCGCGCGCCATGGCGAATTTCGGCCTGGCCGAGCTGCGGCTGGTGTCGCCGCGTGACGGCTGGCCGAACGACAAGGCGACGGCCGCCGCCAGCCGCGCCACGCATGTCGTGGAGGCGGCCCGCGTCTTCGGCGATCTGCGCACTGCCATCGCCGACCTCAATTTCGTCTTCGCCACGACGGCGCGTGAGCGCGACGGGTTCAAGCCGGTCCGCGGGCCGGTGGAGGCGGCGCGGCTTCTGCGCGGCCAGGAGGCGTCGGGCGTGCGCACCGGCATCCTGTTCGGGCGCGAAAAATTCGGGCTCGACAATGACGAGATCAGCCTGGCCGACGAGATCGTCACCTTTCCGGTGGATCCCGCCTATGCGTCGCTCAACGTGGCGCAGGCTGTCCTGCTGATGGCATACGAATGGCGCAAGGCCGGGCTCGATCGCGAGACCGACATTCCCTTCACGGGGCCGCAGACCGAGCTGGCGCCCAAGGAGGAACTGCACGGCCTGCTTGGCCATCTTGAAGCTGCGCTCGACACCCGCGGCTATTTCCGGCCGCCGGCCAAGAAGGCGAAAATGGTCGACAAGGTGCGGGCGGTGCTGACGCGCCCGGCCTTTACGATCGGAGAGATCAAGGTGCTGCGCGGCATCGTCGCCTCGCTCGACTATTTTTCGCCGAAGGAGCCGCGCGGCGCCGGCTATCCGCAGCGCAAGGCGGAGGTCGACCGGCTGGCGCATCCGGGGCGCCGGGCGGAAGAGACGGACGCCGGGGAGGGAAGCGATGGCTGAGCGCCCGGTATTGATGTTCGATTCCGGCATAGGCGGGCTCACCGTGCTGCGCGAGGCGCGCGTGCTGATGCCGGACCGCAGCTTCGTCTACGTCGCCGACGACGCGGCCTTTCCCTACGGCGCCTGGGAAGAGCCGGCGCTGAAGGCGCATATCATCGGCCTGTTCGGCGGTCTGCTCGAACGTTTCGACCCCGAAATATCGGTGATCGCCTGCAACACCGCCTCGACGCTGGTGATCGACGCACTGCGCGAGGCGTTTCCCGGACACCCTTTCGTCGGCACCGTGCCGGCGATAAAACCCGCCGCCGAGCGCACGCGCTCCGGCCTGGTCTCGGTGCTGGCGACGCCGGGCACGGTGAAGCGGCAATATACGCGCGACCTGATCACCAACTGGGCGTCGAAATGCCATGTGCGGCTGGTCGGCAGCGACAGGCTGGCCGCACTCGCCGAGAACTATATGCGCGACGGTTTCGTCGACGAGGAGGCGGTGGGGGCGGAGATCGCGCCGTGCTTCATCGAGCGGGACGGAGGGCGCACCGACATCGTGGTGCTCGCCTGCACGCATTATCCGTTCCTGGTCAACCGGATGCGCAAGACCGCGCCGTGGCCGGTCGACTGGATCGATCCCGCCGAGGCGATTGCGAGAAGGGCGCTGTCATTGCTGCCTGAGATCGGGCAGGCGCCCGCTTCCGCCCCCGGCGAGCGGTTCGACATCGCGGTCTTCACCTCGGGCAATGCGGGTTTTGCCGAGCGCCGCCTGATGCAGGGATTTGGATTGGCCGTCACGCCGTAGCCGGCCGGACCTGCGACCGCTTGATCATCGCCGAACCGAAGACGATTGCCGCCACGGTCGCCGCGTAGGCGACGATCTGGATGCCTTCCGGGCGGGCGACATAACCGACCAGTATGTGCAGGAGGAAGCCGACCGCGGTTGTCTGCGGCAGGATTTCGGACGTGTTCCAGATGTCGTAGCCGAGCGCCGGCAGGTAGCCCGCCTGGACGAGGAAGGCGGCGGCTTGCGCGGCGAGACCGGCGGCGAGCAGGATGATGATGACGCCCGTCACCCGGAAAATGTGCTTTAGCGGCACGCGCAGCAGCCCGGCGTAGAACAGCCAGCCGACGAGCGCGGCGGCGGCGACGCCCAGCAGGCCGCCCTGCAGCATCTCGGCAACGCCGACTTCGCCGTCGATGGCGATGCCATAGAGGAAAAGCACGGTCTCCGAGCCTTCGCGCAGCACGGCCACGGCGCAGATGATGGCCAGCGCCGATAGCGGCTTGCCCCCGTCCTTCACGGCGCGTCCGATGGCGCGGCTTTGCCCGGCGAGTTCGGCGGCGTGTGCGCTCATCCAGATCTGGTGCCAGCCGAGCATGCCGACGGCGACCAGCAGCACCCCGGCGTTGAAGACTTCGGTGCCGTTGCCTTCAAAGAGATCGGCAAGGCCGTTGGCGAAAAAGGCGACGATCGCCGCGCCGAAAAGGCCGGCCGCGACGCCCGCCGCCACCCAGCCGCCGCGGCCGGCTATGCCCTTGCTCGCGGCAAGTACGATGGCGACGATCAGCGCCGCCTCGAGCGTCTCGCGGAAAACGATGACGAAAGTCGACAGCATGGCGCCTACTCCGCGAAGAGATTGCCGAGCGCGGTGTCCATGTGCCGCTCGCCGAAGAAGCCGTAGCTTCCGGCGGCCAGCGGGCCGACATGGAAAATCATCTGCTTGCCGCCGCCGATCACCTTCTCGACATGGAAATCGTTGCTCTCGAATTCTTCCGCCGTGGGATCGGCGTTGACGACCACCAGCGAAAATTTCTCGCCCGCCGGCACGGTCAGCGTCTGCGGCTTGAAGCGGTGATCCTGGATGGTCAGCGTGAACGATTTTTCGTCGGCCTGCGCCGCGGGCGTCAGCGTGGACATGGTGAGCAAGGCCACTGCCGGTACGGCAAGCAGCGGGAAGCGGCGGGCTGTCATTGGCGGGACCTTTTTCGAAACCGGATTTGCCTGTGCCGCGACCACGACGACGCCCCGCAAAATAGAAAGATGATACAGGATGTCAAGTAAAACTGGAGTTTGGAAATTCTCCAAATACAATAAATACAATATGTTAGCATGTGTATCGAGCTGTCGGGACTTGCGGAACCGGGATGTCGCACGGGCGTTAGGAAAGGATTTCCAGCCAGGAGATCGAGCCATGCCCGCCAAATCGAAAGCCCAGCAGAAAGCCGCCGGCGCAGCACTTTCCGCCAAGCGCGGCGACACCCGGAAAAGCGAACTCAAGGGTGCTTCGAAGGAGATGTACGAGTCCATGAGCGAAAAACAGCTCGAGGATTTTGCCGAGACGAAACGCAAGGGACTGCCCGAGAAGAAGTCCAAGGACTGATCGCATCATTGAAAGCCGGCTAATTTTTGTGAATGCTCCACCGCCTAAGAGGCGGTGGCTTCGGGTTACGGCTCAAAGCCGGATCGGTCCGCCGTCGGCGGACGCGGCATTCACTCACGTCACGTTGAACTCGTCATCGGGCTCGGGTGGCATCTGGTTCTTAATGTACTCCATCCACATCTCGTCCGTGACGTTGCCGCTCGTCGTCACCCAATAGCCCCGCGCCCACAGATGCTGACCCCAGTAGCGCTTGTGCAATATCCCGAACTCACTCAGCAACTTGTGCGAACTGCGCCCTTTCAGGTGCTGCACGGCGCGCGATACAGACAGGCGCGGCGGGATCGACAACAGCATATGCACATGGTCACGGTTGATCGACCCGGCGTGAATGACCATCTCGTGCGCTCGCGCAGTCTCCCGTAGCAATTCTCGGCAGCGGTTGCCGACATCACCGCCAAGCACCGCGTAGCGGTACTTCGTCACCCACACCAGATGATACTTACAGTCCCAAGCTGTGTGGCTGCCACGCTTGTACGCTTCCATAAAGCCAATCTACACAGGATGCGACTCAATCCCAGCCGCCTAAAGGCGTGGGGTTTCCTGATCCCCTATCGGGGACTCTAAAGCAAGCACAGGCCCCTGCGGCTCAGTCCTGCTCCTTGATCGGCGTTCGACGAATTGCAGCGGCCTGACCGGAGCTTTTCCAGATATCCTTTGCCGGCTGCCATTTTTTGACGTCGGAATGGCTTCATTGACCAGGCGGGGGGCGGCGCGGCTGAGGAAAACCCTGAATTTGCTTCAAACGCAGCAGGCTTTTTCGCGACATCGCTCGCTGGCGCGCCAAAAAGCCTTGCGGCGCCGTCGGTTTTTAGAGATTGATTGCAGTTGTTAGCAGGCTAACGTTTTGCCGCGCGGGTGGGGGAGCAACCATATCGTACGGAGGACGAAATGAGTTTGGTGTGGAAGCGATTTGCGACACCCGCTTTGGTCGCGCTTGCAGGCGTGATGGCTTGTGGCGCGGGATATGCCTTTGCCGAGGACGCGAAGCTCACGCAGGGCGACGATCCCTATTTCAAGCAGGCCGACACGGCGCTTGCCGAGATTCTCAAGCGCCAGAAGAACACCAATCAGGCGAAGAACGTTATCCTGGTCGTCGGCGACGGCATGGGTTTCTCCACCGTCACCGCGACGCGCATCTTTGAAGGCCAGCAGCGCGGCGTCGATGGCGAATCGAACGTGCTCGCCTGGGAGGCGTTCCCCCATCTGGCGGCGTCCAAGACCTATTCGGCCGACGCGCAGATCACCGATTCGGCGCCCAGCGCCGTCGCCATGACCACCGGCGTGAAGACCATCAACGATCTGATGGGCCTCGATCACACCGCAAAACTCGGTTCCTGCGAGGACCAGAAGACCAAGCAGGTGACCACGCTTTGGGAAATGGCCGAGACGCTGGGCATGTCGACCGGCGCCATCACCACGGCCCGCCTGACCCACGCCACGCCCGGTGCGACTTACGCCCATATCGCCGACCGCGACTGGGAATCGGATGCGCAGATGCCGCCCGAGGCGGTCGCCGCAGGCTGCGCCGATATCGCGCGGCAACTGGTGGAGATGAAATATGGCGACGGTCTTGAAGTCGCCATGGGCGGCGGCCGCGCCTATTTCATGCCGGCGGCAGCAAATGACGCCGAGTACGGGGACGCGGAGAAGAAAAAGGGCATGCGCAAGGACGGCAAGGACCTGACCAAGGCCTGGGTCGACCGCTACGGCGACAAGGGCGCCTATGTCTGGAACAAGGAGCAATTCTCGGCGATCGACCCGGCCAGGACCGATCACCTGCTTGGGTTGTTCGAGCCATCGCACATGCAATACGAGCACGACCGGCCGACCGACAAGGCAGGGGAACCCTCGCTCGCCGAAATGGCCGAAAAGTCGATCGACATTCTCTCAAAGAATCCCGAGGGCTATGTGCTGCTGGTCGAGGGCGGCCGCATCGACCACGCCAGCCACGAATCCAACGCATACCGCACTTTGTCGGACGGCGTGGCGATGAACGAGGCCGTCAAAGCGATACTACGCAAGGTAAATCTAGACGAGACGCTGATCGTCGTCACCGGCGACCACAGCCACACGCTGACCATTTCGGGTTATGCCAAGCGGGGGAACCCGATCCTCGGCATCTCGGTCGGCGTCGACGACGAACCGATCTACGGCAAGGACGGCAAGACCTACACGACCATCGGCTTCGCCAACGGCCCCGGCGCCTCCGAGAAGCCTGCAGAACGTCCGATGCTGACGTCGGAAGAGACGACGAAGCCGGATTTCAAACAGCCTTCGCTTGTGCCGCTCGGCAGCGAGACGCATGGCGGCGAGGATCTCGGCATCTACGCCATCGGCCCCTGGTCGCATCTGTTCCAGGGAACGGTGGAGGAGAATTATACCTTCCACGTCATGAACTACGCATCGAAGATCGGCGAGCGGCTGCAGAAGAAATAGGCTACGACCAAGCGCCTCCGGCGGCGTGGTTCGTTCCGCGCCGCCGCGAGCCGGCATGGCTCTGTCCGCCCAGCAGTCCGCGTATTGCGACTGTTTGTTGACAGCCGAGGTAATTTCGCCTATCGACCCGCCAGCGCCGGGCCAAAAGCCCGGTGTTGGTTTTTTGTGGCCGCGAGACCGGACGAAAAACCGCATACACTTTTTCTGGTCTCGCGACTGACGTGTCCCGTGGGTCTTTTCCGCAAAGCGTGCGTGGAAGATCCTGTCAGGTCTCGAAAAAGGAGGCCAGAGGAGGGCGCGTTTCCTTCACCCGGAGCATGGGCTTCGGGTGGTTTGTTTTGAAAGGGAATGCGATGAGCAAGCGCGAATCTGCGAAATACAAGATCGACCGCCGTCTTGGCGAAAACATCTGGGGCCGCCCGAAGTCCCCGGTCAACAAGCGTGAATACGGCCCCGGCCAGCACGGCCAGCGTCGCAAGGGCAAGCTTTCCGATTTCGGCCTGCAGCTGCGCGCCAAGCAGAAGCTGAAGGGTCACTATGGCGACGTATCGGAGAAGCAGTTCCGCAAGACCTATGAGGAAGCCGACCGCCGCCGTGGCGATACGTCGGAAAACCTGATCGGCCTGCTGGAATCGCGCCTCGACGCCGTCGTCTACCGCGCCAAATTTGTGCCGACGATCTTCGCCGCGCGCCAGTTCGTCAACCACGGCCACATCAACGTCAACGGCAAGCGCGTCAACATCGGCTCGTACCGCTGCAAGGCCGGCGACGTGATCGAGGTTCGCGAGAAGTCGAAGCAGCTGGTGCTGGTCCTCGAATCCGTGCAACTGGCCGAGCGCGATGTGCCGGACTACATCGAGGCCGACCACAACAAGATGACCGCAAAGTTCGCCCGCGTTCCCGGCCTTGCCGATGTGCCGTTCGCGGTGCAGATGGAGCCGAACCTGGTCGTCGAGTTCTACTCGCGCTGATCTGTCGGAATTCGCAGGCAGTTCACGAGCGGCGGGCCTCCCGCCGCTCGTTTTATTTTGTGCTGCAACATAATTGGTGTCGCCAAGGCTGTTTTGTCTTGCGCCCGCTGCTACGTCGGGAATATCGATGACCGGGCCGGTTCCTGATTTCACGCCGGCGACAGCGCGGAACCGGAAGACATCGCCGAATGGACCTCGATACAGTTGATCGGCCGGTCGTCGAGCCAATGGACGCCCCGGCCGCCAGTGAAGACCAGGCCGCCGGATGCCATCCGCTGTTCCGCGACGTGCCGTCCTCGGTCGAGTTCAACAAGCTCCGGAAACGACTGCTGCGCCAGGTGCGCGAGGCGATCGAGAATTTCGCCATGGTGCGGCCGGGCGACCGTTGGCTTGTCGCGCTGTCGGGCGGCAAGGATTCCTACGGACTGCTCGCCGTCCTGCTCGACCTCAAATGGCGTGGCCTGTTGCCGGTCGACCTGATCGCCTGCAATCTCGACCAGGGCCAGGCGAACTTTCCAAAACACATCCTGCCGGAATTCCTCGACCGCTACGGCATCCCGCACCGCATCGAATATCGCGACACTTATTCGATCGTCACCGACAAGATCGCCGAGGGCGCCACCTATTGCTCGCTGTGCTCGCGGCTCAGGCGCGGCCATCTCTACCGCGTCGCGCGGGAGGAGGGGTGTTCCTCGCTGGTGCTCGGCCACCATCGCGAGGACATCCTCGAGACCTTCTTCATGAACCTGTTCCACGGCGGCCGGCTTTCCGCCATGCCGCCAAAACTGCTCAACGACGAGGGCGACGTGATGGTGCTCAGGCCGCTGGCCTTCTGTGCCGAGGCCGATCTCGCCCGCTTCGCCGATGCCATGCGCTTTCCCATCATCCCTTGCGACCTCTGCGGCAGCCAGGACGGGCTGCAGCGCAACGCAATGAAGGCGATGATCGACGACATCGAGCGAAAGATGCCGGGCCGCAAGGAAACCATGATCCGCGCTCTTGCCAATGTCCGGCCGTCGCACCTGCTCGACCGCTCCCTCTTCGACTTCGCCGCCTTGACCCGATAACAGCGAGACATTTTCCATGCATTTTGACGACAAGACGGTCGATTGGCTGACCGCACTTCTGGCCGAGGCGGCGACGGTGGAGATCATGCCGCGCTGGCGCCGCCTCAGCGCCGAGGATATCCGCCAGAAGACGTCGGCCACCGACCTCGTGACGGAAGCCGACGTCAACGCCGAGCGCTTCATCACCGCGCGGCTGAGGGAGCGGTTTCCCGATGCGCTGGTGGTCGGCGAGGAGGCCCATGCGGCCGACGCCTCGGTGCTTGACGGACTTGGCGAGGCGGATCTAGCCTTCGTGCTCGACCCGGTCGACGGCACGCTGAACTTCGCCTCCGGCATGCCGCTGTTCGGCGTGATGCTGGCCGTCGTCGTCAAGGGCGAGACGGTCGCTGGCATCATCCATGACCCGGTCGGCAAGGATTTCATCATGGCGGTCAAGGGCGGCGGCGCCCATATCCGCCATGGCGACGGCCGGCTGGAGCCCTGCCGCGTCGCGCCGGCGCTGCCGGTGTCAGCGATGAACGGCGCTGTCTCCTGGCACTATACCAAGGAGCCCGAGCGCACGATGCTGGCGCGCAACCAGGCAAAATTCAACGCCCACTTCAACTTCCGCTGCGCTGCCCACGAATACCGCCTGCTGGCCACCGGCAACGGCCACTTCGTCGTCTACATGAAGCTGATGCCGTGGGACCATCTGCCGGGCACGCTGATCCACGCCGAGGCCGGCGGCTATTCGGCGCGGCTCGATGGCTCCGCCTACCTGCCGTCTCATGTCGGGGGCGGGCTTCTCGCCGCGCCCGACAAGGAGAGCTGGCAGGAAATCCGCCGCGCGCTCTGGGCGGATTAAATTAAAGGCCCGGTGCTGATTGGTGTGTCCTTCGAGGCTCGCCCCTCAAGGTTCGCGCCAATCTCTTCTATGCAGGCGGGTGCGAGTCCGCACGGCATTGAAGAACAGCAAATATCCTTCGCGGGCGAGACACGAAGGACGCACCGTCGACCCCGCTCAAACGCGGGGCGACGCCCTCAATGCCCTATCGCCTCCGGCTTCTTCGCGTCATGCTGCGCGCGAAAAAGCTTTCCGCGCTCGGCGATCAGCACCATGACGATGCCGAAGCCGGCGACGCCGCAGAAGCCCGCCGCCAGCGGCGTGGTCGTGCCGTCGAAGGACTGGCCGATGAAGGCGCCGACGAGGCCGCCGCCCAGCGTCTGGATGAACCCCTGCACCGACGACGCCGATCCCGCGATATGGCCGAGCGGCTCCATGGCGAGCGCGTTGAAGTTCGAGCCGATCCAGCCGAACTGGAACATTGCGGCCGCGAACAGCGCCACGAAGGCCACCAGCGGCACCTGGCCGAACAGCGACCAGACGAACCAGACGAGGCTGACGAGGAAGAAGCCGATCAGCGCCGCGTGCGACAGGCGACGCATGCCGAGCCGCATCACCAGCCTTGAATTGAGGAACGACGACACCGCCATCAGCCCGGCGACGCAGGCAAAGACGACCGGGAACCAGACGCCCAATTCATAGATGCCGATATAGACCTGCTGGGCGGAGTTGATGAAGCCGAACAGCGCACCGAACACGGTCATCGAGGCCAGCGTGTACCAGAGCGACACCCGCGTCGTCAGCACGATGCCGAAGGCCTGGCCAACCGACGACAGCGTGAACGGCCGGCGATCTTCGGGATGCATCGTCTCCGGCAGGCGCACCGCCGCCCAGATGGTGATCGCCAGAGCGATCGTGCCCATGCAGATGAAGATGAAGTGCCAGTTGGCGAACAGCATCATCAACTGGCCGATGCTCGGCGCCAACACCGGGATGATCATGAACACCATGAAGATCAGCGACATGATCTCGGCCATCTGGCGGCCGCCGAAGCGGTCGCGCACCATCGACACGGCGATGACGCGGGTGGAGGCCGCACCGATGCCCTGGATGAAGCGCAGCGCCAGCATAGTCTCGAAATTGGGTGAAAGCGCCGCCGCAAAGGCCGCGACGAGATAGACGGTCAGCCCGAACAGCAGCGGCCCCCGCCGGCCGAATCGGTCCGAGGCAGGCCCGTAGGCAAGCAGCGCGAAGGCCATGCCGGCGAAATAGGCGGTGATCACATATTGCCGGTGGTTCTCGTTCTCGACGCCCAGGCTGGCGCCGATCTGCTGGAGACCGGGCAGCATGATATCGATCGCCAGTGCGTTGAGCGCCATGAGGGCGGCGGCCAGAGCGATGAATTCCCAGCGCGGGAGCGGGAACGCGAGCTGCTTGCTCGCGGATGTCTGCTGGTCCATCGGACAGCTCCGGTATGTCGGAAAAACGAAATGCGCCGGGGGGCCCGGCGCATCCGCGATTCGAGTCTTGAAGAACCCGGCTCGGCCGGGTCCAGGATCAGGCGGCGCTGCTGACGCTTATGCCTTTTTCCTCGAAATAGCCCTGCAATTCGCCGGCCTGGAACATCTCGCGGATGATGTCGCAACCGCCGACGAACTCGCCCTTCACATAGAGCTGGGGGATGGTCGGCCAGTTGGAATATTCCTTGATGCCCTGGCGGAGCTCGTTCGAGGTGAGCACGTTGACGCCCTTATAGTCGACGCCGAGATAGTCGAGGATCTGCACGACTTGGCCAGAAAAGCCACACTGCGGGAAGCCCGGCGTGCCCTTCATGAAGACCACGACGTCATTGCCCTTCACTTCGCTGTCGATGTAGTCGTTGATTCCGCTCATGATCGTCCTTTCACGCCCGCCTGGGAGTCGGGCTCGAAACATGACATTCAAATAAACCCATAGGCGACCCGAAACAAGACGCCGCGATTCTTTCCGGACTGGTCCAGGTGCCACGGACCATCGAAGCGGCGCAAAGCGTTGATTGGTGCTTTGGATCGGCCTCGTTTGGACAAAAATGCGCGTGAACCGAAAAGCAATTGCCGCAATCGTCCTGATTGTCGTCCTGGTCGCCGCGGCGCTGGCTTTGTGGCGTGTCGAGGCAACCCGCTGGCGCGCGCCCTTCAACCTCTCCGAATTGCCGGCGCCGTGCCGCGCGGCGCGTTTCGAGTACGCCGCCTACATCGTCTGCGAGATCGACCTCAACAAATACGATGTCGGCATCCACCATTCCCGCCCCGGCGGACAGGCTTACGGCTCGCTCGACGCTTTCGACCGGGCGATGGCAGCCGACGGCAGGCCGGTTCAACTCGCGATGAATGCCGGCATGTATCACGAAGGCCTCGGTCCGGTCGGCCTGCTGGTGGAGAATGGCCGCGAATTGTCGCCGGTCGAGGCAGCGGAAGGCGAGGGGAATTTCTACCTCAAGCCGAACGGCGTCTTCCTGATCGGCGAGGACGGAAAGGCGGCTCTGATGGAGACCGGAAAATTCCTTGCCGCCCGTCCGGCAGTGAAATTCGCCACCCAGTCCGGCCCGATGCTGGTGATCGACGGCGCGATCCATCCGAAATTCCTGCCGGACGGCACGTCCAGATACACACGCAACGGCGTCGGCGTGCGCGACCCGGACACGGTGGTGCTGGCGATCTCGCTGTCGGAGGTCAGCCTCGGCAGTTTTGCACGGCTGTTCCGCGACGAGCTGGGGTGTCCGAACGCACTATTCCTCGATGGGGCGATCTCGACGTTTTCCAATGGCGAGAAGACGCTGCTTGGCGGAAAGGATCCGGTCGGGCCGATTATTTCGGTGATCGAAAGGAAGTAGTGCCGGCGACCTCACGTCTGACGTTGGTTTCCGTCTATTCCGGCGCGCTGGTCTGCAACGCCAGCGCGTGCAGCACGCCGCCCATATTGCCCTTCAGTGCCTCATAGACCATCTGGTGCTGCTGGACGCGGCTCTTGCCGCGAAAGCTTTCCGCCACGACCTCGGCCGCATAGTGATCGCCGTCGCCGGCGAGGTCGCGGATCGTCACCTTGGCGTCCGGAATGCCTTCCTTGATCAGCTTCTCGATGTCGTTCGCGTCCATTGCCATCGTTCAGCTGCCTCTTATTCGCCCATGAATTTGGGAAACCAGGATTCGTGAGCCTTCTTCAACTCATCGAGAGGTATCGCACGCGCCTCGCCGAGTTTCAATTCGCGCCCGCCGGTGACGCCGATCCACGGCGCGAACACGCCGGTGTCCTTGAGGAATTCGCCGAGGAACCAGTCGACTTTTTCGCGTGGGATGGTGACGAGATAGCGGCCCTGGTCCTCTCCGAAGAAGACGGGGATCGGCGACAGCTGGTTCAACTGGTTGACCGTCGCCCCGATGCCGCTCGCCATCGCCATTTCGGCCAGCGCAACCGCCAGGCCGCCGTCGGAAAGATCGTGGGCGGCGGTGGCGACGCCGCTTTCGATCAGCGAGCGCACGAGGTCGCCCGTCCGCTTCTCATGCGCGAGATCGACCGGCGGGGGAGGGCCGTCGGCGCGGCCAAACAGGTCGCGCAGATAGATCGACTGGCCGAGATGCGTGCCCCAGGACGGCGGCGCGCCGACCAGCATGATCGCCTCGCCCTCGGCCGAAAAACCGATGCGCGCCATCTTCGACCAGTCCGGAATCAGACCGACGCCGCCGATGGTGGGCGTCGGCAGGATGCCCTGGCCGTTGGTCTCGTTGTAGAGCGAGACATTTCCAGACACGATCGGAAAGTCCAGCGCCCGGCAGGCCTCGCCGATGCCTTCGATCGCCTTCACCAACTGACCCATGATCTCGGGCCGCTCGGGATTGCCGAAATTCAGATTGTCGGTGGCCGCCAGCGGCAGCGCTCCGGTCGCGGTCAGGTTGCGCCAGCATTCGGCCACCGCCTGCTTGCCGCCCTCGAACGGATCGACCTCGCAATAGCGCGGCGTCACGTCACTGGAGAAGGCGAGCGCCTTGGTCGGATGCCCGTCGATGCGCACCACGCCGGCGTCGCCGCCGGGGATCTGCAAAGTATTGGCGAGGATCAGCGTGTCATATTGCTCCCACACCCAGCGGCGGCTCGACAGGTCCGGCCCGCCGAGCATTTTCAGCAGCGCATCGGCCACGTCCATTTCGGGAATATCGCCGGCCGGCAGCGGCGCGCGCGGCTTCGGCTCGGTCCACGGCCGGTCATACTCCGGCGCCTGGTCGCCAAGATCCTTGATCGGCAGATTGGCGACTTCCTCGCCCTGGTGGATCACGCGGAAACGCAGATCGTCCGTCGTGTGGCCGACAATGGCGAAATCCAGACCCCATTTGTGGAAGATCGCCTCGGCCTGCTTTTCCAGCTCCGGCTTCAGCACCATGAGCATGCGCTCCTGGCTTTCCGACAGCATCATCTCGTAGGCGCTCATGCGCTCCTCGCGCACCGGCACCTTGTCGAGGTCCAGCTCGATGCCGAGGTCGCCCTTGGCGCCCATCTCCACCGCCGAGCAGGTGAGGCCGGCCGCGCCCATGTCCTGGATGGCGATGACCGCGCCAGACGCCATCAACTCCAGGCACGCCTCCAGCAGGCATTTTTCCGTAAAAGGGTCGCCGACCTGCACGGTCGGGCGCTTTTCCTCGATCGTGTCGTCGAATTCGGCCGACGCCATGGTGGCGCCGCCGACGCCGTCGCGCCCGGTTTTCGCACCGAGATAGACGACGGGAAGGCCGACGCCCTTGGCTTCGGACAGGAAGATGCCGTCGGTGCGCGCCAGCCCTGCCGCGAAGGCGTTGACCAGGCAGTTGCCGTTGTAGCGCGCGTCGAAATTCACCTCGCCGCCCACCGTCGGCACGCCAAAGGCGTTGCCATAGCCGCCAACGCCGGAGACCACGCCGGAAACCAGATGCCGCGTCTTCGGATGGTCGGGCTCGCCGAAGCGCAGCGCGTTCATCGCCGCGATCGGCCGTGCGCCCATGGTGAAGACGTCACGCAGAATGCCGCCGACGCCGGTAGCTGCGCCCTGATAGGGCTCGATGTAGGAGGGGTGGTTGTGGCTCTCCATCTTGAAGACCACGCACTGGCCGTCGCCGATGTCGACCACGCCGGCATTCTCGCCCGGCCCCTGGATCACCCGCTCGCCCTTGGTCGGCAGCGTGCGCAGCCATTTCTTCGAGCTCTTGTACGAGCAGTGCTCGTTCCACATGGCCGAAAAGATGCCGAGTTCGGTGAAGGTCGGCTCGCGGCCGATCAGGTCGAGGATGCGCTTGTATTCGTCTGGCTTCAGCCCATGCGAAGCGACAAGCTCGGGCGTGATCGGGACGGTGTTGGAGATGGTCATCAAGGGCTGGTCGGCTCTGGTTCCGGGGAGAATTGGCCGTCTCATATAACAACCGCGCCGGATTGGCATCCCCGCTGGAGGTCAAAAGCTTGGGAAACCCACATTGCGGTGGACTCAAGCCGCGCGTTCCGCTGGCTGTTGCCGGGTTCGGAAAAGGCCGCTAGCGTCGCCGTTCCGCGATCAGCCAGTATTGCCTCCGAACCTTCGGAACAAAGGCCGCGGCACGAGGTGTTGCATGGAAATCGTCATACCCGGCGCCTCCAGTCTCGGCCTGTTCATCGTCGCCGCGCTCGTGCTGTTGGTCACGCCCGGACCGGCCGTGCTCTACATCGTCGCCCGCTCGATCGAGCAGGGCAGGCTTGCCGGCTTCGTGTCGGACCTCGGCATCCATTCGGCAACGCTGGTGCATGTGCTTGCCGCCTCGCTGGGTCTGTCGGCGCTGCTCGCCTCGTCGGCATTGGCCTTCAGCATCGTCAAATTCGCGGGCGCCGCCTATCTCATATGGATCGGGCTCAAGAAGATTTTTGGCAAGGTCGCGCCCATCGACCTCGGCGCCGGGACGAACCGCGTAAGCTACCGGCTCTTTCGCGACGGCTTCATCGTCAACCTACTCAATCCCAAGACCGCGCTGTTCTTCCTCGCCTTCCTGCCGCAGTTCGTCGATGTCGGGCGCGGCCATGTGGCGATGCAGATCGCCTTCCTCGGCCTGCTCTTCACGCTGCTCGGTTTCATCAGCGACGGCTGCTATGCGCTGGCGGCAAGCGCTGCCGGCGGCTGGCTGAAGCGCAGCAAAACCTACCTCAATGTTGAGCGTTATGTCAGCGGCGTGGTGTTCATCGGGCTGGGGCTGACGGCGGCATTCGCGGGCAACCATCGGAAGTAAGATCGGACGCTGTTGGCGTCGACCATCCGGCCGCCCCTCATCCCCCTGCCGGGACCTTCTCCCCGTCCTTCACGGGGAGAAGGTCCCGGCAGGGGGATGAGGGGCAACACCGCCGTCTGAAAAAACAACCCGCCGATGGCACTATTCGAAGCAGACCAAGCCCATGGGCCCCCGCCTGCTCACCCATAGCTGTCGTATCCGGCATTGCCATGGTCGAGCAGGCGGCGCAGCGTGCCGAAACCGCTCGCCACCTGGTCGCGCCGCGACGGCATGGAAAAGCCGACGCGGATGCGGTGGAACACTTTTTCGGCGCGCGCCGGCTTGTATTCGTCCTCGTCGTCGATCAGCACGCCTTCATTGGCCGCCACCTGCTTGAACGTACCCGAAAGCCAGGGTTCCGGCAGCTTCATCCAGAGATAAGGGATGTTGCGGTGCGAGTTGAAGTCGAGCCCGTGGAAGACGCGTCGCGCGATGGCCTCGCGCTCGGCGATCTCGCGGCGCACGTCGGCGCGGATCGCTTCGGCGTGGCCGGTGTTGACCATCTCGGCGGCAAGCTCGGCCAGCATGAAGGGCAGGCCGCCGGTGATCATCTTGTGGGCGGTCTGCACGCGCGGCGCCATATGGGCGGGGCAGGCGGCCCAGCCACCGCGCACACCGGCGGCCACTGCCTTGGACAGTCCGCCGACATGGAACGTCCGCTCCGGCGCCAGCGAGGCCAGCGTCGTGTAGCGGTGCTCCAGCAGCGTGGCGTAGATCGCATCCTCGATCAGCCAGACATTGTACTTTCGCGCCACCTCGACGATCGCCTTCAGCCGTTCCACCGGAATGACCGACAGGGTCGGGTTCTGCAGCGCTGGCATCAGGAAGACGAGTTTCGGATGCTGCTGTGCACATAGCCGCTCGAAATCCTCGGCATCGGCGCCTTCGCCGTCATTGGCGAAAACGACGCTGCGGCGACCCATCAGGTTGGCGCTGCGCGAGATCGAGGCATAGGTCAGTTGCTCGAAGGCGATCTTGTCGCCGGGCGCGGTGACTGCGGCAATGACCGCCATGATCGCCGCATGCACGCCGGTGGTCGGGACGATCGACTGGGCGTCGGGCTTCCAGTCGCCTGATGTCAGCCATTTGCGTCCGGCCTCGCGCCATTCCTGCGGCCAGTTGCGGGTATAATCGCCGATCTTGTCAGAGTGTTTCTGGGTGATCTGGTTGAGCAGGTTGCGGATGATGGCGCTCTGGCCGATCTCCGGCGCCGAGGTCGTGTCCATCCTGAGTTTTATCGCCACGGGCGTCGCCTCGGGGATGACCGACAGCCGCTCCGGCATTTGCTGGGCCGCACTCGGCGTTCGCGCGCCCTCAAGATGCCGGTCGAGCACATAGGTGCCACGCCCAACCTCGCCGCTGACCAGCCCGCGCTCGCGCGCCACCGCATAGGCACGGGTCACCGTGCCGATCGTCACGCCGATATCGAAGGCGAGGTTGCGTTGCGGCGGCAGTTTTTCGCCGGGCGGCAGCGTGCCTTCGCCGATGTCGGTTTCGATCTGGTCCGCCAGGCGCAAATAGAGCGGGCCGTTGCCTTTGGAGAGATCGGGAAGCCAATTTGTCATGAGGACAATTTGATATATTGCTATTGCAATAGAGTCAATCCAGAAGATTGTACCTGCATGCGGTGACAATCAGCGCGAAGGAACAATACAATGAGCACGATGAAGACAATATCCCCCAGCGGATCGTTTCGCGATGTGGCTCCGGGGATCGCGACACGGCTGGCCCGGCTCCTGTCCATGGCGGTCGAGGGCCTGTCGGTCATGGCGGAGCGGCGTCGCAGCCGGCTGCTGCTGCTCGAAATGACGGACAGCCAGTTGAAGGACATTGGCCTTTCCAGGGCCGATGCGGAACGCGAGGGGTTGCGGCGTCCCTGGCAGTGAGGGCAAAGCCTTGGCCAATCCTCGCATCCAAAGCGTCCAGATTGAACCTTTCCGCCGGTGAAAGCGCTGCGCAGCAACGGCGCGGCGGACTGCGGCAATCCATCGACGGAATGGTTCAATCTGGACGCATCTCTTTCAGGTCGCGACCGTATTTTCCCGCCACCCTACGGCCTGACGCGCTGAGGGCGGACGAGTTGTCAGGCTGCAGCACCGCAGGACGTATCGCCCGCCGTCCAGCGCTTCAGGTCGCCCGAGATCCGGGCGCCGACCGGCTCGCTCATCAGCGGACCGAACGCATCGACCCGCGACGAGCTTCCCTGTGCCTGCACGACCAGCAGCGGTTTTCCGCCGAAATTCTTTGCCGGCACCAGCAGGAAACGCGGCGTGCCCGTCATCGAGTTCAGCTCATTGGCGAAACGGTAGGTCTTGAAAGCCGGGTCCTTCGACGCGAACCAGCATTTGTGCGCCGCCGTCGCTACGATCTCCATCGACCGCAGCGAAGCGCTCTTCCCGCCGGAGCTTGTCGTCACTTTCGCCGGCTGCGCCTGGCAGGCGTTCAGCAGAAGCGCAAGGACGGGGAGGGCGGCTTGTCGCAGTCGCATCGATTGTCCCTGTCTGATCGGGTGCAATTGTTCAAGGAATGGGTTTACGCGGCAATGCCCAGCGCGCTTTCGAACAGGCCGCGCCCGTCGATGCCGCCATGCGCCGCCTCGATCAGGTCCTCGGGATGCGGCATCAGCCCCAGCACATTGCCATCGGCATTCATGATGCCGGCGATGTCGTTGATGGAGCCGTTCGGATTGGTGTTTTCCGCATAACGGAACACAACCTGGCCTTCGCTCTCTAGCCGGGCAAGCGTCTCCGCATCGGCGAAGAAATTGCCGTCGTGATGGGCGACCGGCGCCCGAATGACCTGTCCCGGCGCATAGTTGCGGGTGAACAGCGTGTTGGCGTTGGCGACGCTCAGCTTCACCTCGCGGCAGACGAATTTCAGCGACTCATTGCGCATCAGCGCGCCCGGCAGCAGGCCAGCCTCCAGCAGGATCTGAAATCCGTTGCAGACCCCGATCACCGGCACGCCCTTCTTCGCCTTCTCTGCCACCGCCCGCATCACCGGCTTGCGCGCCCCGATCGCGCCACAGCGCAGATAGTCGCCATAGGAAAATCCGCCCGGGATGACAATCAGGTCGACATCGGGAATCTCCGCCTCGGTCTGCCAGACTGTGATGGGCGGCTTTCCGGAGATCTTCGTCAGCGCCGCGATCATGTCGCGGTCGCGGTTGAGGCCGGGGAGCAGGACGACTGCGGATTTCATGCTTCTGCCTCTTGATCGATCTTGGACAGGAATTCAGGCGGCACGGCGTTCGTCAGCCATACACCGTTCTCCGAGAGGAAGAAGAGAAAACCGCCAGCCGCCATTGCTTTTGCATCGATTTTCAACACCACGTCGTCACCTTTCCGGCGTTCCGCGACTTTTGTTGCCGTCGCGATATCCGAGGAAAGGTGGACGTGGTGGCGCGCCTGCCTCGTCAGTCCTTCCTTCAGGATGGCGGCAAGAAAACGTTCCTTAGTCCCATGAAAGAGGATATCGGGCGGAGCCGACGGCCGCAGTTCGAGATCGACCTCGACACTATGTCCCTGTGCCGCGCGGATACGATTTTCGTCAATAGTGAAACGCTTTTTCGGGCACTCGTCGACGATCCGCAGCACCTCGTCGGCGGAGACGCCGAAGCGTTCCCTGATGACCTCACACAGTCGCGTGAAATCGGTCCACCCGTTTTCGTCGAGCACCAAGCCCGCTTCCTGCGGCGCATGACGCAGTACGAGGCTCATGAATTTCGAAATTTGCGTGTCGTTCGGCATTCCAGACGTCCCGACGCAGCTGGCTTGACTTCGTTCACACGCCTGGATCGAAGGGACGCTGCGGTTCTGCCAACTCGCGCAGCTCAAGCCGTTGCTCGATACGGTCCAGGCGCTGGTCGATGCGAGATGTGACGGCGTAAATGTTATTGATATCGGTCTGCGTCCCCAACGCCTGCAGTCTCATCGCCACGATCTCGTGCTTCACCTCGCCGAGCGCATGTTCAAACTTGTCCATCCACTGATGGGTCTTTTTCAGCAACTCGTAGACCAGTTCTCCGTCGACTTCCGTCATCGCGCCCTCCGGGCACAACCTCAGGTAAGCGTCACACTATAGTTCTCGATCACCGTGTTGGCCAACAGCTTCTCGCACATGGCCTTCAGGTCGGCCTCTGCCTTCGCCGCGTCGTTGCCTTCGAGCTGCACGTCGAAGACTTTTCCCTGCCGCACCTGGCCGACGCCGGAAAAACCCAGCGTGCCCAGCGCGCCTTCTATCGCCTTGCCTTGCGGGTCGAGCACGCCGTTCTTAAGGGTGACGGTGACGCGGGCCTTGATCACGAGTCTGTCGTTCCTTGCCGAAATACTGAAATGGGGAGGAGGGCAGCCGCTTAGTGCGGCTTGCCCTTGCCGTTGCCGGTGGCGACGAGGATCGGACCGGTCGGGCGCGGCGGCTCGTTCTCGTTCATGATGCCGAGCCGGCGGGCGACCTCCTGATAAGCTTCCACCAGTCCGCCCATGTCGCGGCGAAATCGGTCCTTATCGAGCTTGTCCTGCGTGGCGACGTCCCACAGTCGGCAGGAATCCGGCGAGATCTCGTCGGCCACGACGATGCGCATCATGTCGCCCTCGAACAGGCGGCCGCATTCGATCTTGAAATCGACGAGCTGGATGCCGATGCCCATGAACAGGCCGGACAGGAAATCGTTGACGCGGATGGCCAGCGCCATGATGTCGTCGATTTCCTGCGGGGAGGCCCAGCCAAAAGCGGTGATGTGCTCTTCCGACACCATCGGGTCGTCCAGCGCGTCTGCCTTGTAGTAGAACTCGATGATCGAGCGCGGCAGCACGGTGCCTTCCTCGATGCCGAGGCGTTTTGCCAGCGAGCCGGCGGCGATGTTGCGCACGACCACTTCCAGCGGGATGATCTCGACTTCCTTGATCAGCTGCTCGCGCATGTTGATGCGCCGGATGAAGTGGGTCGGGATGCCCATCCGGTTCAGGTGATTGAAGATGTGCTCGGAGATGCGGTTGTTGATGACGCCCTTGCCGTCGATGATCTCGTGTTTCTTCTTGTTGAAGGCGGTGGCGTCATCCTTGAAAAACTGGATGAGCGTGCCCGGCTCGGGGCCTTCGTAAAGGATCTTTGCCTTGCCTTCGTATATGCGGCGGCGATTTTTCATAGCGGCTTCTCTGGATTTGCGGGAAGGCTGATCATTGCCGTACCCTGCGACTCGCGCGGCAAACGCGCGACGACGATGAGTTTCAACGGCGGTCTCTATCGTAAACGGCGGATTTCCTCAATTGGCAATTCCCGGCAATCAACGGCTTTCGGGCGCGATTTGCCGCAGCGCAGCATGGTTGCCCGTATTGACCCCAGCGCAGCGTTTTGGTTTGTGCGGGCAAAGCCCTTATATGGGATCGACGGAATCGAATTCCCACCCGGAGGAACAGCCATGACCAGCATGAAAGACCGCGAGGAAGGTTTCGAGCGCAAGTTCGCGATCGACGAGGAGCAGCGCTTTCGGGCCACCGCCCGCCGCAACAGGATGCTCGGCCTGTGGGCAGCCGCGAAACTTGGCAAATCGGGCGCCGACGCCGAGGCCTACGCCAAGGAAGTGGTGATCTCCGATATCGAGGAAGCCGGCGACCACGATGTGCTGCGCAAGGTGAAGGGCGATTTCGAGGCCGCCGGCGTCGACCAGTCGGAACACCAGATCCGCCGCACCATGGACGAGCTGATGGCGCAGGCGATCGAGCAGATCAGGAACAGCTGAGCTTTACCTTCGCCGGTCCGCGCGGATTCGCCTGGACCAATTCGACCGCCCGGATTGACGGGCGGTTTTTCTTTGCCTTTTCGGCGGCTTCCGGGTCAATCTCCGCGCCGACTGTTCATGGAGAGAGCAATGTCGCTGAGAGACCGGCTGGCCGCCGACGAGGTCGTTGTCACCGCATGGTCCGGCGTTCCGGATGCGCTCACCGTCGAGATCATGGCCGCCCAGCCCTTCGACGCCGTGACGCTCGACATGCAGCATGGCGGCCATCACGAGGACAGCGTGCTGCGTTGCATCGTGCCGGTGAAGCGCGCGCAAAAGCCTGTGCTGGTGCGCATTCCCGTCGGGCGTTTCGACATGGCGAGCCGGGCGCTGGACTTCGGCGCCGACGCCGTCATCGCGCCGATGGTCAATTCGGTGGAAGACGCGCGCCGCTTCGCCGCCGCCACAAAATACCCGCCGGTCGGCGAGCGCTCCTGGGGGCCGACCTTCGGCATGCCGCGCTATGGCGGGACGACGCAGCAGGAATGGCTGGAACAGAGCAACAGCCGCACCCTCTCCTTCGCGATGATCGAGACGCGGCAGGCGATGGAGGCGCTGGACGAGATCCTGGCGGTGCCAGGCATCGACGCGGTTTTCCTCGGCCCGTCCGATTTCTCCATCGCCTGGAGCCGCGGCAAGACGGTGAACGCCACGCTGGAAGACATGATGGAGACGGTGGCCTCCGTCGCCGCCCGGGCGCGGGCGGCGGGAAAATACGCCGGCATCTACGTCATCGACGCGGCGATTGCCGGCCGGTTCGTCAAAATGGGTTACCGGCTGCTGGCGACGGGCAGCGAAGGCCAGTTGATCGCACGCGGCGCCGAATTGCAACTCGGCGCCGTCAGGGAGTCGATCAACAAGGCCGGATAGGCCCGCGGCTATTGCTCAGACCGTCCGCGCAAACAGTCGAGCTTGCGTCGCTTTATCCCAACTCCGGCCGCCCCGGATCATATGGCGCCAGGTCCGGGTCGCGAAGACCTTCCACGATCTCGCGCGCCGCAAGCTCGCCGACGATCGGCGCTAGCGTCACGCCCGAATGCATCACAGTGACGTAAAGCCCTTCGACACCTGGTGGACGGCCGATCGCCGGAAATCCATCGGCCGGGGTAGGGCGGTGGCCGACCGTGACGAAGCCGACATCGAGGTCTTCTGCGCCGCGCACCAGCGCCTTGATCCTGGCGAGCAGTTCGCGCGCCATGCGGTCCTCCTCGCCCTTCGGGTCGGCGCCGGCGAAATCAGAGCCGGCAATCAGCCGGCCTTCGCGGGTCTGGCGCACATTGCATTGCGGGGCGAACACCATGCCGTTCAGCAGCCGCTGCGACGCCACCGTCGAATGCATGATCAGCCCCGGCGACGTGATCATCCCCAGGCGGACGCCGATCGTTTCGAGCATGCCTTGCGTCGCGGTGCCGGCGGCAATCACGGTCTCGTCGGCGAGGATGGTGTCCCCGTCGGCGGTGACCGCGCCGGTCACCTTGCCGTCGCGCGCCGACAGCGCGGCGATGCGGGTTCCCGTCAGCAGCGTTCCGCCGGCCGCGGCCGTTGCGGCGAGCATCGCGCGTGCCGCCTCCACCGGCTCGACCATGCCTTCCTCGGCGACGAACAGCGCCCGGTCCGGCGGTGTCTTCAGGCCGGGCTCGATGCGCTGTGCGCCAGCGCTGTCGACGCGGCGCATGCCGTAGCCCCAGCGCGTATGCTCGGCTTCAAACGTATCGAAGTCTTCGGCGGAGATGTCCCAGGTCAGGCCGCCGCACCAGTTCACCGACACATCCGGAACCTCGCGTTCCAGCCGCCGCCACCCGGCCATCGAGCGTCTGCGAAAATGGAAATAGAATTCCGGATTGCCCCAGTTGGCGTTGATCCAGGCGAAGGAGTGGCGCGTCGCCAGCCCGCCGCCGTCGCCGGTATCAACCACGGTCACCTTGCAGCCGGCCTTGGCCAGATGCCAGGCGACCGAAGCCCCGACGATGCCGGCGCCGACGACGAGAACCGTCTTGCCCATCTGCGCCTATCCCTCCAGCCGGGTCATGAAATTGGCGAAGGCCATGCTGCCTTCCGGCCATGGGCCGTAGCCCGATTCGGCGTTGATGTGGCCGGCCTCGCCGGCGTGCACGAAGACGGAACCCCATGCGGCGGCGATGTCCTCGGCCACGTCGAGCGCGCAGAACGGATCGTTGCTGCTGCCCGCCACGATCGACGGGAAGGGAAGCGGATCGCGCGGATACGGTCCGAAGGTCATCAAATGTTTCGGCCGGATCGACGGGTTGGCGACATCCGGCGGCGCGACCAGGAAGGCCCCTGCCACCGGCCGCTGAAACATCGGGATCGCCTGGATCACCGTCGCTACGCCGAGCGAATGGGCGACGATGACCACCGGCCGCTCGGCCGCGTTCACGGCGTTTGCCAGCGTCTGCGTCCAGTCCTCGCGCACGGGTTTCGACCATTCGGCCTGCTCGACGCGGCGCGCCGTCGAGAGTTTCGCCTCCCAGCGCGTCTGCCAGTGCTCAGGCCCGGAATTGGTGTATCCGGGGACGATCAGTATGTCGGTGTCCTTGACTTTCATGACGCGGATTTAGCGATGCGAAGCGCCGCTTGCAATGTCGATGCGCGATCTTCGGGGGGTGCCGCATTGTCAATCCATTCCGTATCGATCCTCGCCGGATCGCATTGAAACGGTGAACACCGTGTTCGCGCTTTGCAGTCTTGCGCGCGCGCACGGGGGACCCGATGTTGAAGCCGGCAACTGGCCGAAGACACGAGGACCGAATGCGGATATCGAGACGCAGTTTTTCCGGAGCGGCCGGCCTTCTGGCTCTCGATGCGGTGACCGGTTTTTCCCGGGCGGAGACGATGATGACAAAACTTCCCTTTGCCGCAGACGCGCCGGTGAGCGTTACGACGGTGGGCATCAAGGCGCGCGACGTGAACGGGCTCAACGGCTACTACAAGGATGCGGTCGGCCTCGAAGAGGTGTCGCGCCGGCCCGGCGCGATCGTACTCGGCGCCGGTGGCTTGCCGCTGCTGGAAATCGAGGAGTTCAAGGCGGCGCGCCCCGACGACCCCCGCTCCGCCGGCCTTTACCACACCGCCTTCCTGCTGCCGTCGCGCCCCGACCTCGCCCGCTGGACCCGCCGCGCCATAGACCGGCGCATCCCGGTGACGGGTGCGTCAGACCATCTGGTCAGCGAGGCGATCTACCTCACCGACCCCGAAGGCAACGGCATCGAGATCTATGCCGACCGGGCGCGCGACACATGGGATTTCGAAGGCAAGTCGGTGAAGATGGCGACGCTGCCGCTCGATGTCGAAAACCTGCTTGACGAATTGCGGCACGGCCAGTCCGAATGGACCGGAGCGCCGGCCGGCAGCATGGTCGGCCACGTCCATCTGCGCGTCGGCAACGCGGCCGAGGCCGAGCAGTGGTGGAACCGCGAACTGGGCTTCGACACGATGCTGAATTTCGGCGGCAGCGCGGTGTTCCTGTCGACCGGCGGCTACCACCACCACGTCGGCGCCAACGCCTGGCAGAGCGCCGGCGCAAAGGAACGCGACGCCGACCGGACAGGACTGTCCTTCGTCGAATTCCGCTCGAAGGATGCGACGGCGGAATCCGTCCACGAGGACCCGTGGGGCAACGTCATCCGTATCGTTCCCGCCGCAGCCTGAAAAAGGTGATCCTGCGAAGCGGCAAGGCTTCTCCGGATTGTGAAAGCCGGCGCGTCGAAACGCCCCTCCAACGATGCTGAAGTTGTCGAAAAAGAGCGTCGAAGCCCCTTTTTCGGTGTCCGCGTGAAGCCCACTACGGAAGAATCGCGTGGCGTACGCAGCAAGTAATTGGTATCGCTGAAACTTCCGGACTTCACAGCGGTTTTGGCGGATGAACCGACTCTGCCCGCCTTTGGGAAAATGATCATCTACTGGCCTTCGATGATCGCTCCCGTCGAGTGCCTCGATTCGACATCAGCTTTTGCGTCGAAGTATCCGTCCGCATAGAGAAAAAGTGCTACCGCCATGGCTGCTGTCAGCGCACCGATAGCGAACCAGCCGACCCTGCTGGCCCCGTGGGAAACGACCCGTTCCATCCAAAACCTCTCTGGCAGATTTGCCTGCGCCTGCAACGCGGCAGCACCGGGAGAGGTTCCGGACGGCCGCTAGAGCCGTGCCTGCTGCAGAAGCCGGCCAAGGAGAAGCAGCCCGTTCGGCCATATCCCGAGCCTCGCTTCATTGCCCATATGGCCGAGATCGCCGGCGTCCGCGAGGTCCGCGCCCCAGGCCGCTGCGAACTCCGTCGCCTTTTCGAAGGTCACGCGCGGATCGCTGCGGCTTGCCACGACCAGGGCCGGAAATGGCAATGGTTTCAAAGGCATCGGCGCGAAGGCACGTACGGTGTCGAAGGATGGATCCGGGTCGGCGACGTTGGTCGGCGCGACGAGCAGCACGGCCGCAACCTTGTCGAGCCGGTCCTGGCCGGCTTGCGCCGCCCACTTCACCGTCGTCGCCACCGCCAGCGAATGCGCCAGCAGCACGACCTTTCGAGGCGCCTGGGCGACCGCCGCATCGACCCTGGCGATCCAGTCCTTCGGGTCGGGTTTTTCCCATTCGGCCTGGAGAACCCGGCTCGAATTCGGGAAGGCTTGGCACCAGTGCGACATCCAGTGGTCCGGCCCGCAATTGCCCCGCCCGGGAATGGCGAGAAAGTCGAAATCGCCTTTCGCGTCAATCACTTGGCGGCCTCTCCAAATACACGTTTGAAGATCGTGTCGACATGGGCGGTGTGATAGCCGAGGTCGAATTTTTCGCGGATTTCCTCTTCGGACAAAGCTGCGCGCACCTCCTCGTCACCCAGAAGTTCCTCAAGGAAATCAGCCCCTTGCTCCCACACTTTCATGGCGTTTCTCTGCACGAGGCGGTAGGAGTCCTCCCTGCTCACACCGGCCTGGGTCAGTGCCAGCAGCACGCGCTGCGAATGTACGAGCCCGCTGAATTTATTCAAGTTCTTCAGCATGTTATTGGGATAGACTAACAATTTGTCGATGACGCCGGTCAGCCGCGCCAGCGCGAAATCCAGCGTCACCGTGGCGTCCGGTCCGATCATCCGTTCGACCGACGAATGTGAAATGTCACGCTCATGCCAGAGCGCCACGTCCTCCATCGCCGGCAGCGCGAAGGCCCTCACCATGCGGGCAAGGCCGGTCAGGTTTTCGGTCAGCACCGGGTTGCGCTTGTGCGGCATGGCCGACGAGCCCTTCTGGCCTGGCGAAAAATACTCTTCCGCTTCAAGCACTTCAGTCCGCTGCAGGTGCCTGATCTCGATCGCCAGCCGTTCGACGGAGGAAGCAATCACGCCCAGCGTCGCGAAGAACATCGCATGCCGGTCGCGCGGAATCACCTGCGTCGACACCGGCTCCGGCTTCAGCCCAAGCTTTGCCGCGACATGCTCTTCGACGCGCGGATCGATGTTGGCGAAGGTGCCGACCGCCCCGGAAATCGCGCAGGTGGCGATTTCCGCACGGGCATTGACCAGCCGCTCGCGACACCGCGAGAATTCCGCATAGGCCTGCGCCAGTTTTACGCCGAACGTGGTCGGCTCGGCATGGATGCCATGGCTGCGGCCGATGGTGACGGTGTCCTTGTGCTCGAAGGCGCGGCGCTTCAGCGCTGCCAGCAGGGCGTCGATGTCGGCCAGGAGAATATCGCTGGCGCGCGCAAGCTGCACGGCCAGACAGGTGTCGAGGACGTCGGACGAGGTCATGCCCTGGTGGATGAAACGCGCATCAGGCCCAACGAATTCAGCAAGATGGGTCAGAAAAGCGATGACGTCATGCTTAGTCACGCGCTCGATCTCGTCGATGCGGGCCACGTCGAAAGTCGCCGCGCCGCCCTTCTCCCAGATCGTCCTGGCGGCTTCCCTGGGGATGACGCCAATCTCGGCCAGCGCGTCGCAGGCATGCGCCTCGATCTCGAACCAGATGCGGAAACGCGTTTCCGGCGACCAGATGGCGACCATTTCCGGCCGCGAATAGCGAGGGATCATCGTTGCGTCCTGATTTCGTAAATGCTTGCCGCCTCCTAACAGAGGCAGGCGCGCTTCTCAACGCGCGCGGCGCGCAAACCAGATCGACACGGCGGCGAGTGCTGCGAAACCGAGGGGAAAATAGAACCGCACCCCGGTGACGGCGAACTGGACGAGTGCGCCGGCAACGGTGAAGGCGAACTGGTGCATCCAGACCCAGGAAAAGGCCTCGGCATGCCAGTTCGCATAATACTGGCGGTAATCGAGGGCGTAGAACACGCCGGTGACGCCGACGGTCATGACGGTGAAACACAAGAACGCCGCCGCGAGCCGCGTCTCCCACCCCCCGTTGCCCGCCACGATCGTGGACGCTGCATAACCGAGCGGGAATGCCACCGCCGCACCTGCCGCGAAGACAATTGCGACCTCGACGATCTTGGCGGGCGTTTCCCACCCATCGCCGAGAAGGTTGATCGCCGCACTTGCCGACATCGCCGCCGCCCAGAATAGGGCGCCCAGCGCTGCCACCCGCCACGTCGGCAAGGCCGGCCTCAACCGGGCGGCAAGGCCGCTCCTTGGCCGCTCGGCCTCGGTGATGACGGGTGTGACCGACACGCCCACTCAGTCTCCGACCGTGGTGGAAACGGCAAGCCAGCGATAGTCCGGACCTTCGAAGCCGAAGGAGCGAACCGCGAGAATGATCACCGCGATCGGCGGCCCGCCATCCGGAAAATAGGATTTGACCGCACCGATGCGGTAGCCGAGCGGGCAGCCCCGGCTTGACGGAATCTGCTTGTCCTCATGCAGGATTTTAGTCGTGCCGCCGGGATGCGTGTCGACCTTGAGGAGCCGGAAGCCCTTGATTTCCTGCCATTCCTCGCAAGTGACGCCCGGCTTGATGCCTTCCAGTTCCTTCAGCCGGAATTCCATCGGGTCGCTCGGCAGCGGATGGAGCGGACTGGAATTGGCGACGACGCGGAATGGATCGGCGGACAGTTCGGAAATCGGACTGATCGCCGCCGTGTAGCCCGGATGTTTTGCCAGCTCGGCGTCGGCGACGATCGCCTCGCCCTTCTTGCGCGCCTCGGCGCGGACGGTCTCGACGGACGGGTCTTCGCTCTGCGGCTGGATGCGGATCGGCGAGCCGGGAACGAAGGCGTCCTTCGCGGTGTCGATGTAATAGCGGTTGGCGTAGGGAAATCCCGAGCCGTCCTGGATGCCGTATTCCTCGAAGGCAAAAATGCCGCCATCGGCGCTGAAACCCAGCATGTTGAGTTCGGCCGCATCGCCGGCAATGCCGCTTGCGGGCGCGGCAAGCGCCGTCAGGGCAAGAAGACTGGCAAGGAGCAGCGGTCGCATCGGCGTTCCATGAAAAAGGGTGCGGTCGCAAGAAGCACTCTATCGCCAAGAGGTCTTAACGTCTTGTGATGGATCGGTCTGCCATCACTTTCGATCGAGCAGGGCAAGATCGCCGGGGCGTTCACCGCGCCAACCAGACCGGGAACAGATCGCCTTCGGCTGGCGTCGCCGCGTATATGCCGCGCGCAATGGCGCGGGCCATGGTTGCGCCGGCCGCCGCATAGAGATCAATCGCGGCATCCGGCGCCGGTGCCGCGCCGCTGCGACCGGTCGCAAGCGAAAAGATAAGATCACCGTCGACCGGAGTATGCGCCGGCCATATGGCGCGCGCAAATCCGTCATGCGCGGCCATTGCCAACCACTTCGCCTGAGCCTTGGTCAGCACCGCGTCGGTGGCGATGACCGCGATGGTCGTATTGGCGCCTTGGTCGCGGAATTTCAGTCGGATGTCGCTGGCGTCGGCCGGCAGCGGGGAGGGGTAGCCGAGCCCGCCGAACTCGTCGCCGATCTCGAACGGCGCGGCCCAGAAATGGCGTGACCCGCCGACCGTCACCGATCCCGTGGCGTTGACGGCGACAAGCGCGCCGAGCACCGTGCCGTCCGGCATGACGGTCGAGGCGGAGCCGAGTCCGCCCTTCAGCCCGAAGGTCAGCGCACCGGTTCCTGCGCCGGCTGTGCCGATGGAGAAGTCGGCGGATGCCGCGTGGACCGCCTCATAGCCGAGTTCGCGGTAGGGCGGGTGGCGGCCCCAGTCCTTGTCGCCGCCATTGGTCAGGTCGAAGAGGATCGCGGCGGGCACAATCGGTATGTGCAGGCCGCGCACCTCGAAGCCGATGCCTTGCTCGCGCAGCGCCGACTGCACGCCGGAGGCGGCATCGAGCCCGAAGGCCGATCCGCCGGAAAGCACGATGGCGTTGATCGTCTGCACCGAATTGTGCGGCTCCAGCAGGTCGGTCTCGCGCGTTCCCGGCGCGCCGCCCAGAACCTGCACGCCAGCCACTGCCGGTTCGTCGCAGACGACGACCGTCGTGCCGGATTTGAGCCGTGCGTCGGATGCATTGCCGACCCGCAGGCCGGCGACGTCGGTGATCAGGTTTTTGGGGCCGGCGCGAAAACTCATTGGCTCTCCAGTGGGACGAACCGCGCGCCGTCATAGCGGAAAATCCGAAACGGGCTTGTCGCGAGGTCGCCCTTCGGATCGAAGCGGATATCCCCCAGCGCCGTAGCATAAGGACCGCCGAGCGTCAGTGCAGCCAAGTCCTGGTTGGTGCTCGCAGCGGCGATTGCCACCTGCATCGCCGCATAGGCAGGCAGGACATAGCCTTCCGGCACAATGTGGCGCTCGGCGAGTGTCTGTAGTGCCGCCGGATCGGCGATCTCTGCCCATTCCGGCGGGCCGACCATCAGCGTTCCGACGCCCAGCGGCACGCCGTTGGAGGCGGAGCGCAAGGTTTCGCCGCCGGCAAAGGTCAGTTGTGCGCCGAGCCCCGCTGCATCGCGGGTCATGATGGCGATGTCGTCGCGGTCGCCGCCTACGAAGACGTTGGTCGCGCCCGCCTTGCGCAGCCTGCCGGCCAGGCCGATCTGGTTCTCCATCTGCGGGCGATAGGTGTCGACGAAGACCGGCTTCAGCCCCCGGCTTGCGGCGCTCGCGCGAAAATTCTCGGCAAGGTCGCGGCCATAGATGGTCCCGTCATCGACCATCGCGAACAGGCTGTCGCGCCACTGCGTGACGAGCAGCGTGCCGATGGCGTTCTCCTCGGCGTCGGCGCGGGGCGCAAGCCGATAGATTAGCCACCCGGTTTTTTCGCGGCGGTCAGTCAGGCTGTCGGTGCGCACGCCCGGCGTGATGGTCGGAATGCCGGCGTCCTTCAGGATCGGCAGTGCCGCCTCGACCGACTCGGTGCAGAGGAAGCCGACGACGATTTTCACCTCGGCATCGACGAATCGCCGGGCGGCGGCGGCACCGCCTTCGGCGGTGCAGGCATCGTCCGCGACCTCGAGAACCGTATCGCCGGCGGCCGCCCGTGCGCCGTTCAGCACTTGCCGGCCGAGCAGTTCCGAGGGGCCGCTGAGCGGCGCGGCCACGCCCACCTTGAGCGCCTGCGCGCGCGCCGGAAACACGGTTAGCGACAGGGCCAGAAGCGCGGTCGCTGCCTTGGCGAACTGCATGCCCGCGTGCCGTCCTTTCGAAGCCGATTTGCGCGCATCAATGCGGCGCGCGTCCGGGCAAACTCGTAACGGCGTCATCCCGCTGGCGCAACAGGCGATTTCGGATGGCCAGATCAGCGGTTTCTTGTGGCGCGCCGTGTATCCCCATATATAGCGGTCAGTCCTCCAGATCGGGAATGCCGGGTGCTCAAGAAAAGCGACGTCGAGCCGCAGACCTACCGCGACGCGATGGCGCGTTTCGCAGGCGCCGTGCATGTGGTCACCACGGATGGCGAGGCGGGCCTGCGCGGCGCCACCGTGATCGCCGCCTGCTCGGTCTCCGACGCGCCGCCGATGATCCTGGTCTGCATAAACCGCGAGAACGCGAAGAACGAGGCGTTCGTGAAGAACGGGCGTTTCGCGCTGAACACGCTGACGCCGGCGCATGAGGCGCTGGCCGTGGCGTTTTCCGGCGTCACCGGCCTGCCGGTCGAGGAGCGCTTCGCTCTGGGACAATGGAATACGATCGCCTCGGGCGCTCCGGCGCTGGTCGACGCTATGGCGGTGTTCGACTGCGAATTGTTCGAATCCAAGGACATGGCGACCCATCGTATTCTTTTTGGCAAGGTGACAGGCGTTCGCATCGGCGATAGCCTTGAACCACTGCTTTACCACGACCGGCGCTATCGGGTGCTGTAGGCGCGTGGAGACCTCATGACCGACGCAAAATCCATTCCGCTGCCGCAGTCGATCGACGCGACACTTGAGCTTCTGTCAGGCGCTGACTACGTGGCCGACCGGGCGCTGGCGACGGTTCTGTTCCTGGCGCTGCGCATGAAACGGCCGCTGTTCCTCGAAGGCGAAGCCGGCGTCGGCAAGACCGAGATCGCCAAGGTTCTGGCGACAGCGCTCGGACGGCCGCTGATCCGGCTCCAATGCTACGAGGGGCTGGACGTTTCGTCCGCGGTCTACGAGTGGAACTACGCCGCGCAGATGATCGAGATCCGCATGGAAGAGGCGGAAGGGAAGGTCGATCGCGGCGCAATGGAGCGCAACGTCTTTTCCGAGAAATATTTGATCCGCCGGCCGGTACTTCAGGCGCTGGAAGGCAGGGCCGGCGCCGCGCCCGTCTTCCTGATCGACGAACTCGACCGTACCGACGAGGCGTTCGAAGCTTTTCTGCTCGAAATCCTCTCCGATTTCCAGGTCACCGTGCCGGAACTCGGCACGATCAAGGCGGAAGAGCCGCCGATCGTCATCATCACCACCAACCGCACCCGCGAAATCCACGACGCGCTGAAGCGGCGCTGCCTTTATCATTGGGTCGACTATCCCAACGCCACCCGCGAACTGGACATCGTGTCGCGGAAAGTGCCGCAGGCGAACCGCCGGCTTTCCGCCGAGGTGGTGAAATTCGTGCAGAAATTGCGCGAGATCGAACTGTTCAAGGTTCCCGGCGTGGCCGAGACGATCGACTGGGCCGGCGCGCTCACCGAGCTCGACAAGGTTGCGCTCGATCCGGAAACGGTGTCGGACACGATCGGCGTATTGCTGAAATATCAGGACGACATCGCACGCATCGAGCAGGGCGAAGGCCGCCGCCTCCTCAAAGAGGTCAAGGCGGAGCTCGCGGCGGCGGAGTAGAAGGATGGACACTTTCCGCTCCGACCGGAAAGTCGCTTCCGTCGACGGCCGGCTTGCCGACAACATCGTCTATTTCGCGCGCGCCCTGCGCAAGGCCGGAATGCGGGTCGGACCCGCCTCGGTCAAGGATGCGATCGAGGCAGTGCTGGCCGCCGGCATCGGCAGCCGCGACGATTTCTACTGGACGCTGCATGCCGTGCTGGTGATGCGCCACGAGGACCATGCGGTGTTCGACGAGGCGTTCCGCCTGTTCTGGAAGTCGCGCGAGTTGATCGAAAAACTGCTGGCGATGTTTTCGCCCGTTGCGCTCGACCAGCGCGAGAAGCAGAAGCAGCGTGCTGCCGAGAGCCGGGTCAGCCAGGCGATGTTCGAAGGCCAGCAGAACCGGCAACCGCCGCGCGAGATTCCCGAGATCGAGGTCGACGCCCGCTTCACCGTTTCCGGCAGTGAGGTGCTGCGCGGAAAGGATTTCGCGCAGATGACGGTCGCCGAACTCGGCGAGGCACGGCGCGAGATCCAAGCGCTGCGGTTGCCCTTCGACATGGTCTCCACCCGCCGCTTCAAGGCCGATCCGCGCGGCCGCAAGATCGATCCGCGCGCCATGATGCGGTCGTCGGCGCGCACCGGCGGCGAGCTGATCCTACCGAAATTCCGCTCGCAGCGCGAAATCCATCCGCCGCTGGTGGTGCTGGCAGACATTTCCGGTTCGATGAGCCAGTACACCCGAATCTTTCTGCATTTCCTGCATGCGCTGACCGAGAAGCGGCGGCGCGTGCATGCCTTTGTCTTCGGCACGCGGCTGACCAACCTGACCCGGCAGATGCGTCACCGCGATCCCGATGCGGCGCTCGCCGATTGCTCGGCGGCGGTGAAGGACTGGTCGGGCGGCACGCGCATCGGCGACACGTTGCACGAGTTCAATCGGAAATGGTCGCGGCGCGTGCTGGGGCAGGGCGCCGTGGTGCTGCTGATCACCGACGGGCTGGAGCGCGACGATGTTGGCGAACTGGAAGCTGAGATGGAGCGGCTGCAAAAGTCCTGCCGGCGGCTGATCTGGATGAATCCGCTGCTACGCTTCGACGGTTTCGAGGCGCGCGCTCGCGGCGTACGGGCCATGCTGCCGCATGTCGATGAATTCCGGCCGGTGCATAATCTGAACGCGCTTGCCGATCTTTGCGCCTCCTTGGGAAAACACCCCCGGGGCGGCGTCGATCCACGCCGGTTCCTAGCGACGCCTGAGCGGCGTGCGGCCTGACCGGGAAACGAGGAGAGAAAACATGTCCCTGACGACGCTTGACGAAAGCCGCGATCCCCTGGCGATCGCGGAGGAGTGGATGGATAGCGGTCGCGACGTTGCCATCGCCACGGTCATCGAGACCTGGGGCTCGGCGCCGCGCCCCGTCGGCAGCCATCTGGTGATCGACGCCGACGGCAATTTTCACGGCTCGGTCTCCGGCGGCTGCGTTGAGGGTGCGGTGGTGACCGAGGCGATGGACGTGCTCGGTGACGGCAAGGCGCGCATGCTGGAGTTCGGCGTCGCCGACGAGACCGCCTGGCGGGTCGGCCTGTCCTGCGGTGGCCGCATCAAAGTCTATGTCGAGAAACTGGGCTGAGCGATGGATCTGCTGTCGCTGAAGGCCCTTAATGCCGAACGCCGGGCGCGCCGCGCGGCGATCCTGTTGACTGAGTTGAAGAGCGATACCGACCGCATCGTCCGGGAAGGCGATGTGGTTACGGGCGAGCTTGGCGAGGCTGTCAGGAAGGCCTTTCGCACAGGGATTTCGACTTCTGTCGATGTCGACGGCGTCGGCTACTTCCTCAATGTCGCGCTGCCTCGTCCCCGCCTCGTGGTGGTTGGCGCTGTGCATATCAGCCAGGCGCTGGCGCCGATGGCCAAGGTCGCCGGCTTCGACATGGAGATCGTCGACCCGCGGACCGCCTTTGCCACTGCCGAGCGCTTTCCCCACGTGCCGCTGCATGCCGAATGGCCGGAGCCGGTGCTGCAGTCGCGTCCGTTGGACGCCTACACGGCGCTTTGCGCGATCACCCATGATCCGAAGATCGACGATTTCGCACTGAAGGCAGCGCTCGACGCCGGCTGCTTCTATGTCGGGGCGCTCGGCAGCCGCAAGACGCATGCCGCCCGTGTGCAACGCCTTCTGGAAGCCGGCGCTAGCGGCGAGCAGATCGCGCGCATCCACGCGCCGATCGGCCTCGATATCGGCGCCGTCAGCCCGCAGGAGATCGCGGTCGCCATTCTGGCACAGGTGATCCAGGTGTTCCGGTCGCGCGGGCTGGGCAGCGTCGAGAAGGGCAGGGTGGCGTGAGGTTCGGGCCGATAGAGATTGCCGAAGCGGAAGGAGCGCTGCTTGCGCATGCGGTGCATGCCGGGGAAAGGCGGTTTCCCAAGGCGCATCGCATTTCCGCTGACGACATCGCGCTGCTCGGCGCAGCCGGCGTGGAGCAGGTCATCGCCGCCGTGCTGGAGGCCGGCGATCTCGACGAGGATGTCGCCGCGACACGCATCGCCGCCGCGATCCAGTTGCGCAATGTCGACGTGAAACCAGCCTCGACAGGGCGCGTCAATCTGCACGCGGCGGCGGCCGGTGTATTCACCGTCGACGCCGCGACGGTCGACGCCATCAACGCCGTCGACCCGGCGATCACCATCGCCACGCTGGCCGACAAGGCCGCGGTCGAACGCGGCCAGATGGTCGCGACGGTGAAGATCATCCCGTTCGCGATTGCCGCGCATCTGGTGGATGAAGCCTGCGCGATCCTGAGAAGTCGGCCGCTTTTCGAGGTTCACCCCTTCGCCGCACTGAAGGTCGGGCTGGTCCACACCATGCTCCCCGGCCTGAAGGACAGCGTGGTCGCCAAGACGACGCGCATCACCGAGGACCGGTTGGAACGCTCCGGCAGCGTGGTCGCCGGTGAAAAGCGGGTGCCGCATGATGCGAAGGATGTGGCAACGGCCATCGCGCAGGTGCTTGTAGGCAGCGACATGGCCATCGTCTTCGGCGCGTCGGCCATGTGCGATTTCGACGACGTGATCCCGGCGGCGATTCGTGCGGCGGGTGGCGAAGTCGTCCGCGCCGGTATGCCGGTCGACCCCGGCAATCTGATTGTGCTGGGGCGCATCGGTGGCAAGACGGTGATCGGCGCGCCGGGCTGCGCCCGCAGTCCCAAGGAGAACGGTTTTGATTGGGTGCTCGACCGCCTGCTGGCCGGGCTGGACGTCACCGCGCGGGACATCGCCGGCATGGGCGTCGGCGGGCTGCTGATGGAAATTCCGACGCGCCCGCAGCCGCGCGAGGCACGCCGCCCCAACGGCGATGCGGTGCATGCGGTGGTGCTGGCCGCCGGCCGTTCGACCCGCATGGGCGGACCGAACAAGCTGCTTGCGCGCTTCGGCGGCGAGCCATTGATCCGCCGGGTCGTTGCCGCAGCGCTGGCGAGCAAGGCGCGGTCCGTCGCGGTCGTCACCGGTCATCAGGCGGAACGCATCCGCGCCGCGCTCGATGGCCTCGACGTGCGTTTTGCCAACAATCCCGATTTCGCCAGCGGGCTGGCAAGCTCGCTCAGGACCGGTATCGCCAGCCTGCCGCCGAATACGGCCGGCACTCTGATCGTACTCGGCGACATGCCGGAGGTTTCGGCGCGCGACCTGGACAGGCTTGTTGCAAGCTTCGTCGCTTCCGGCGGCCAGCAGGTGGTGCGCGCCTCGCACGACGGAAAGCGCGGCAATCCGGTCATCCTGCCGCGATCTGTGTTCGCGGACGTGCTGAAACTGGAAGGTGATGTCGGCGCCCGGCATGTCATCGAATCCGGGTCGGCCGGGGTGATAGACGTGGAGATCGGGCAGGGGGCTTGCGTCGATGTCGACACCGCAGAGGCGATGGCCGAGGCCGGCGGCGTCTTGCAGGATTGAGTTGGCTACATTCCATTGTTGCGTGGCGGTCAGATCATCGACTTTCTACACGGGATGACGGCGGACTTTCCTGACGCTACAAGTCGCCACATGTCCTTTATCGGTTGGCGCTCCTTCCCACCCCCCTCTGTCCTGCCGGACATCTCCCCCTCAAGGGGGGAGATTCGCCGGCCGCTTTGGCTTCGCCCATCGCCAACGTTGCAGAATGTGCGCGGAGAGCGGAGTTGCCAATCTCCCCCCTTGCGGGGGAGATGTCCGGCAGGACAGAGGGGGGTGCGAAGGAATGCCGGGTTTGCCGCAGGCCTAGGCCTGATGCTTGCGGTCCTCTTGGTCGCTCCAGCCTCCGCCCAATCCCTAAAACCCTTTAAGGACGAGCTTTTCGCCTATCCTGCGATTCTCTCCACCGGCGATGGCGGCGCCTATGAGGTGGTCGACTATCAGGAGGCGCGTGACATCGACGCGCGTGACGAGGTCCCGGAGCGGCGGGTCAAGGGCAAATATGTCTCGACCGGCGTGCGCAAGGTACAGAAGGATCTGGTTCTGCGCTCCGACCTCGGCGATATCAGGCACGTGGCGGTAGGCACGACGGAGAACGCGCGCTTCATCACGCTTTACCTGCACGGCCAGGGCGGCAGCCGCAAGCAGGGTGTCGACGATTTTACTTTCGGCGGAAATTTCAATCGCATCAAGAACCTGATGGCCGGCAATGGCGGGCTCTATCTATCGCCCGACTTCCCCGATTTCGGCGAGAAGGGGGCGGGACAGGTTGCAGCCCTTATCGCCCACTACGCGGAGCAGTCGCCGTCGGCAAAAATCTTCGTCGCCTGCGGATCGATGGGCGGCGGGCTGTGCTGGTTGCTTGCCAAGGATCCCGCCATTGCACCCCGCCTCTCCGGCCTGCTGCTGCTCGGCTCGCATTGGGATGACGGCTTTCTCGCCAGCCCGGCCTTCAAGCGCAAGGTGCCGGTGTTCTTCGGCCAGGGCAGCAAGGATACGGTTTTTCCGGTCGAGACGCAGGAGGCGTTCTTCCGCTCCATCCGATCGAAATCAAAGGGCTATCCGACGCGCTTCGTGCGCTTCGAGACCGGTTCGCATGGTACGCCGATCCGCATGACTGATTGGCGGCAGACGCTGAACTGGATGATTTCCGCCGGCCCCTGAGTGAGCTTCGAAACCTCGTCGGGTCGGACAATCCGACTATAACGACCGCTTACGGCCCGGTATGAAAATCCAGCACCGTCTCCGGGTTGATCTCCCCGTCATAGGAGGGGTCGACATCGTACTTCACGAGTGTGAACGTGCCGTCCCGGAATATCCATGTGCCTGACGAAGAGGCGTCGCCGACGCCCCGCCATTTTGCGTGCGAGGTGATCGACTTGGTCGCCTCGTCATAGAAGGAATTGATGAGTTCGTCGTCGACCGTGTAGCCGATAATGGTCATGCTCTCGACCTTGCCGTCGGAATTGTCGTCGACATAGCGGATGTCGAGTTCCGGAGCGGCGAATTGCTGCTCGCGCAGGCCCTCCACCTCGTCGTAGAGATAATAGACGTGGCTCTCGTTATAGGCGCCCATGCCGCAATAGAAGCGGAAGAGACGGGCGTGGCTTTCCGGCTCGTCTTCCGAACTGGAAGCCCGGCGGAACGCGATTGTGTAGGTTTCAGGGTTGGGGCTGACGCCATCCGGCGTGATCGATTCGCATTGGCCGGCATGCAGGGCGGCGAACGCTTTCTTTGCCTGCTCAAGCACCGCGTCCCGGGGTTCGGGCGCCGGCCCGTCTCCGCATTTCTCCGGCAGCTTTTCCTCGAAGGGCTGTTCGGATGCTTTGAGCTGCGCTTTCTCGATGCTCAGTCCGTGGAAAGGCGGCTCCTGGATCTGCGGATTGACCTGGCGCACCGTGTAGCAGCCGGAAAAGACCTGCTCGCTATTGTCCTTGTTGGTCGCCAGGAAAGCGACGGGCAGCGAATAGAAGGTGCTGCCGGCCGCTCCTTCCGCGCCCGGTTCGCCGTTGACGATCTGAATCGACTGGGTGTTCTCGTAGCCCTTGACGAAGCTTTGAAAATCCTTGGACGGCTTCTGGTCGCCGAAATAGTCCCAGGCGCGGGCATATTCCTGCCGGCTGATGGCGTTGTAGAAGGATTTGACGATGGCCGCCGCATCGGAGCGGTCGTCGAGATAGGGTGGTGGCTCCGTCTGGGCGAGACTGACGGTACACGCAAAAAGCGAGAAGGCCGTCGTCAAAAATGCGGTCCGCATCGCGAATCTCCCAGGATCGAAACGAAGAATCACGATTGATTGCGGCTGATTGCGGCGTGGCGATGACGCTTGCAAGCGGCGCCCGGAAGCCCCTATCTCAGCAGGCTAGGCCGAAGCGGCCGAAACGGAGGAAATCCTATGGCGATGTCGATGTATCAGGCGAGCGTGCCTGTGTTCCAGACGCGGCTGAAGAGCCTGTCGAATGTTTTGAAGAAGGCCGATGCCAATGCCGTGGAACGCAAGATCGACCCCGCGGTGTTCCTGAACGACCGGCTGGCGCCCGACATGCTGAAGCTGACCTCGCAGGTGCAGATCGCCACAGACCATGCGAAGGGCGCGCCGTCGCGGCTGGCGACACGCGAAATCGTGCGCTTCGACGACAATGAGACGACTTTTGCGGAATTGCAGGACCGCATCGTGCGCACGCTCGACCTTCTGGCCACGTTCGAGCCGGCCGAGATCGACGGCAGCGAGGACGTCGCGATCCTGATCAAGGGGCGGACGCGCGACCTGTCATTCACCGGCATCGAATATCTGCAGAACTTTGCGATGCCGAATTTCTATTTCCACGTGACGACCGCCTACAACATCCTGCGACACAACGGCGTGCCGCTCGGAAAGATCGATTTTCTGACGGCATGAGCGTCGCAAAGCGTGCCGGCTGAGCCGGCTTGCCTTGTGCAAGGCGCGTCACAGGCCCGCGGCGATCCTGCGCGGCAGGCGCGGGAAATCGGCGGGCCGCACGTCGGTGTCGGTGCGGCCGGTCTCGCTCAGCAATTCGACGATCGCCATCGCGGCGCGGATGCGGCCGATGTCGCGCGGACGCGGTCGGGAGAAGAGTTCCGTAAAGAAAGCCACGGTCAGGCTCCTTCGTTTGTCCTCCCACCATCAGCATATAGGCGATTCGTGACGATTGTGCAGTGCAGCATCGCGCATGGCAGCCCTGCGCGATGAACGGATTGCATCACAATTGTCTCAATTCCGGCCGATGGTTCCGGCAGAATCTTAACGCTCCGCCGATAGTGTCCGGATCGAATTGGCGCTCCAGGAATTGACGGCGGAGGAGGCTGTCATGGGAGAACTGGCGAACCGGGATTTTGCATCCCTTCTCGACGACCTGATCGCCGCGAGCGGTCAGGCCGGGTCTCCCGTTGCTGCGCCGACCATCCCCTTCGACTATCTCTCCGTTGCCGAGGAACTGCACTCCGGCCGCATTCGGGTCTCGGACGACGCCGTCGAGGCGCAATATCGCGAGGCCGCGGGTGACGGGCTTGCCTATGAGCCGGCTGTCGTCCTGGAGCCCGATGTGCCGCTGGCGACCGAGCCGGAGGCCATCGCGATCGAACTCGGCCTCGAAAAGGCTCGCGCCGAAGATTTCCACCGCATCCGCCGCCGTTTCGCCTTCGCCAACCATCCCGACCGCGTCGCGCCGCATCTGCGCGAACGCGCCATGCTGCGCATGCAGGTTGCCAACATGCTGATCGACGAGGCGTCGCGGCGGGCGACGGGAGCGAGATGACGCTGATCGTCCAAGCGGAAACCGCGAAACGCGCCTGTAGATCTTGAGTTCTCGGTTCCGATCTGCTGAACGCACGCCTCGCGAGCCGCGTATGGCGAATTTCGGAAGGCGATGCTGCCGACACTTGGGATTCCCGTCCATCCGGGATATTGTGCCGGGCGGACCTCATCCGTTCCTCCCGCCAGCCCACTCTTCCGGAGACGACCCGATATGCAGAAGCGCCGCCTTGGCCGCACCGATGTGCTTGTTTCCAGCGTTTGCCTCGGCACCATGACCTGGGGACAGCAGAACACCGAGGCCGAAGGCCACGCACAGATGGATTTCGCCGTGGCGCGCGGGGTGAATTTCCTCGACACCGCCGAACTTTATTCGATACCGCCGAAAGCCGAGATCCAGGGCAGCACCGAGCGCATCATCGGCAACTGGCTGAAGGCGCGCGGCAATCGCGACAAGATCGTGCTGGCGACGAAGGTCGCGGGGCGCACGCCGATGGAATGGCTCCGCGGCGGACGCCCCTCGAAGCTGGTGCGCGCCGATATTTTCGATGCGATCGACAAGTCGCTGGCTCGCCTGCAGACCGATTATGTCGACCTCTACCAGATCCATTTCCCGGAACGGCGCGTGCCGTGGGGCGCCAATCCGACCCGCGTCGGCGACTGGCCGGCGCCGCGCGACGAGGACGAGACGCCGATCGCCGAGACGCTCGGCGTCTTCGACGATCTGGTGAAAGCAGGGAAAATCCGCCATCTCGGCGTCTCGAACGAAAGCGCGTGGGGCATCATGCGTTTCCTGTTCGAGGCGGAGAAGAGCGGCGTTCCGCGCGTCGCCTCGGTGCAGAATTCCTACAATCTGGTCAACCGAACCTTCGAGGTGAACCTCGCCGAAGTCGCCGACCGCGAGAATGTCAGCCTGCTCGCCTATTCGCCGCTGGGGCAAGGGTTCCTGACCGGAAAATACAATCACGGGGCGCGGCCCGAACGAGCCCGCACGACGCTGTTCAACCGCAGCCAGCGCTACCAGACGCCGTATGCCGCCGAGGCGATCCTCGCCTACAGCGAACTGGCAGATTCCTTCGGCGTGGAGCCGGCGCTGTTTGCCAGCGCCTTCGTGCTCAGCCGGCCCTTCGTCACCTCCAGCATCATCGGCGCGACCAGCATTCCGCAGCTGGAAACCGCGCTTAACGCGGCCGAGTTCGCGTGGACGGAGGAGATGCAGAAAGCGGTCGACGACCTGCACCAGCGGGTCGGCAATCCATGCCCGTAAGAGGTGCCTGCTCGGCTCCGTAGGCATGCGACCGCAGAAAGGGTAACAAAACCCGCAGGGTTCCGATATATAAGCGCGTGCGCCCGAGACGGGCCTGACGATCCGCTTTCGGAAGAAGCCGATGGAATATCAATCATATAAGGTGGCCGTGGCGCCGATGATGGACTGGACCGACAGGCGCTGAATTCTCGAATTCCTGAAGGCATGTTGTAAGATTTGTTGTAGCATCGGGGGCAGGGCATCACTCAATCAGGATGTCCGCCTCTTTCGCGGCCTCGGCGAATGCCTTCTGAGCCTTGGCCAGCGACATCCGATCGTGCGCCTGCTCCATTGCCTTCACGACAGCCTCCCGCGCCGCACGCTGCTTGGCGCCGCCCTTCGTAGGCCATTTGTGTAGGAGAATGTCGGCCGCCTGGTGATTGTTGTTGACGTTGTGGACCGTGAAGCTCTTGCCGAGCATCACCTTCACCGTTCCATCCCACCAGCCGCTAGCAACTATGACGCAACACTCACTCGACTCAGGCGAATCAATGCGCGAGCGTGCGAGTCGTTGCAGTGGGTAGCGCGCTTAGATCACCACGAAGTCCGCCGCCGTGATCGTCGGTGATCCAGTCAGTGAAGCGAACTTGATCGCAGCATAGGTGCCGCCGGAGCCGTCCCGGTCGTAGAACAGGCTGCCCGTGTCCGAATTGTAGAGGATGCGGTCACTGGCATCCTTTGCGGCCAAGGCGATGTTTTTGAACGCTGCCGCGGAAAGTGTGCCAGCGACCAGACCCAGGAAAAACGCATTGTCGATCTGGATGGTGTCAGCGGCCGCATTGAAATCGAGAATGATGTCGACATTGGTCGTGGCGTTCAAGGCTGTGTTAAATACAAAGACATCCTTTCCCGCTCCACCTTCAAGCGCGTCATTGCCGGTGTAGCCTTTGAGGGTATCGTTCCCCGCGCCGCCGCGGATCGTATTGTTGACCAAGTTCGCGCCGTTGAGGTTGTCGTTGAAAGCCGAGCCGATGATGCGCTCGATAGATTCGAAAGTGTCGCCTGCGGCTTCGCCACGATTTATCGCTGGGTTCGCCAAGCTCACCGTCACGGCGGATGAAGCTCTCGCGTACGTCACCGTATCGGCGCCGGTGCCTCCGACAAGCCGGTCTGCGCCGATCCCGCCTTCCAGAACGTCATTGCCGCTTTGGCCCTCCAGCCGATTTGCGCCAGCCCCGCCAACGATAGTCTGCGAGAAATCGTTGCCTCTCAAATTTATGGTCGTTGCGAGGCTGCGATCACGCACGCTCAGCAACTCGATTTCGGCCGTTCCGAACAGAAAGAAATCATCCGTCGCGTAAACAGAGTCGTAGCCCTCCCCTGTGCTCTCACGCACGCGGTCCGAATTGCCATCAACGAAGAAAATATCGTTGCCCTTGCCACCGTACATCAAATCGGTGCCACCGGGTCCGCCGTCGATCTTATCGTTGCCATCGCCCCCATAAATGAGATCCACGCCGGTACCGCCGGAGATAATATCGTTGCCTCCTTCGCCATACAGCCTATCCGAACCGTCTCCGCCCTTGAGGTTGTCGGCAAAATCGCCCGAAGTGAAATGGTCATCGCCAGCGCTACCGGTGTAATTCCAAGAGTTTGCTGCGATGATGTTAGCCAGCCGAGTGGTATTGCCGTTCAGCAGCGCCATAGTGTCAGCGGCGGACAGCGACAGGCCTGAGAATGTCACGCGCCCCAATCCCTGCGGGACGTAGCCAGCTGGATAAAGGCTGTCGATCGCCGTAAGGGTGGTGACTTTACTGGCTACGGTGAGCTCATCGCCCACGTAGGCTAGGCCAACCCCCTGCACGACGACACCACCACTCCAAACCGGGGTATCGCCCGACATGCCCTCGCTCGCCCAATAGAACGATGTTGATGTCTGTGCGACGATAGAGTCACTTGAAAAATACCCTGCGAAAAAGACTGTGCTCGGGTCACCGGCGACGGACTGAACTATGGTTGGCATGTGAAACTCATTCTCCTTCGATGGCGGAGCAAAAAAATATAGCGGCGTTTGTTTCCAGGAGAAGTCGTGGAGCACAAACAATGCAACCCGGCCACCTCTCGGCAGCCGGGCTAAAGGTTCCGCCGGCGGTACGTTCTAATGCAGGACAGACCGCTGCTCGTCCTCTCCTTCGACCGGCTCCCGCACGCTGTCACCGATGGCCTGGAGCAGGACGCGATTGTTATGGTCCAGCACCTCGTTAGCCTGCTTCACGCCGCGCCTGTCGCCGAGAAGGAAGCCGAACGCGAAGGCTAAGACGATGCCGGCGGCGATGGCGAGATAGGTCACGCCTCGCCACCTTCTGTCGTATCGCCCTTCAAACCCTCATGGCTTTCGAGCGCGTCTTGAACCGGCTCTATCAGCGACATGGCGAGTTTCTGGGCCTGCCCTATGCTGTCAGCAATGTTCGGGTCAGGCGTGTCTTGCTGCTGGAGGCTCCAAGCCGCCAGTTCGCAAAGACGCATGATCGCCCATGCCTGCCGGCAGCAATCGGCGAGTTGCACGGCGGTCATGTCAGAGTGATGAATGAAGCGACTCATTGTTGCACCGCCTTTCCCCGGCGCGGGCGGCGAGGTCGCCGTGTCGTCGGATGCGCCGCAAGCCAAGCCTTGTCCGCCGCAATCGCCGCCTCAACCTTCGCCCGTTCAACCGGGAACCAAGGCATTTCGCGGCTTTTAAGCGTGGCGATCTTCCACGACAGAGCATCTTGCCGGCCAGCCGGTATCAACAGCGCCACCGCCACCGCTGTCCGCCATTTCCCGAGCATATCGCTCCTGATGGCATGATGCTCTTTGGCTTTGGCGTCGTCGTGCTGAACTACCCGAGCGTAGCGGTCCGCCACCGTATGGAAATCCAAAGAGGCGCGGCAGAACTCGACCACGGTTTGTCCGATAAACCACGCACGGTGACGGGATTGCCGAAGCATGCTGTTGTGGGCGGTATCAACCAGCGTCTCATCCGGCAGTGGGTCGAGACACTGCCCTATGAAGGCGTCCAGCCGTCCCCGGTCCTTCGTTGCCAGGTGGCTCATGATGCCACCGCCTTGTCGTCTTCCTCGCACACTGTCGCGATGGCGACGAACATTCGGGCGTAACCGGCGTTCATGAAGGCGGTATACATCTCGAAGTCCTTCGCCGCCTCCTCCAGCGTCTCCATAACGTCAGGAAGCCATTTCCCCCCGTCATCTCCCTCCATCGCTTGGCGGACAATTTCCATTAGTTCCGGCTTGGTCTTCATGCCTAACCGGATGGCAATGCCGAGCGAGACAAGGCCCGGATTGTGAAGGCGTTTCAGCGTGGGCAAATGCTCCAGCATGTCCGGCGGAAGGGGCTCGCCCCAGTCCAGTTCGGACCATGGACGGTCGGGTTGTCCAGCCTCCGTGGCTGCTACAGCTTCCGTTGCAGCGAGCGGCGATTTCATCGCGGCGATGGCCGCCGTCACTGGAAGCGATCCTAGAAGGGTGCGCCGGTTCAGCATGACCCCACCTCATAGCCCGGCAGATAGCCTAGCTCGTTAAGCGCATCGATGTCGGCGATGCCGCATTCGGCAGGATCAGCCTCCCGCTCGTCATCACCCTCCCGGTCGTCACCGCCATCATATTCGCGGTCATCGTCACCGCCGGCGAAGCCCGCCAGATACGGCTCAAGGTTCTCGTCGCCGTCGATCTCGTCGAGCAGCGCCATCAGGTTTTCGATCGTCGTGGCGATCCGTAGCCGCATGGTCGGCGTGACCGCGAGGAAGGTGGTAGGCTGCGCTGTGGGCAAAGCTCCGCCCGCAGCCGGAACATGGGTGTTCGGCATGGGTATCTCCGTTGAGGTTTTGGTATCGACGTGATACTTATGGCTTAACGAGAGACTTTCGTCAATACAAACAGCTTGCGGTGATACCTTTGGATAAAATGACCGGTCGCCAACTGGCCGCTGCGCGAACGATTGTCGGAATGACTCAGGCCGATCTCGCCGCGAAAGCCAACATTTCCGTCCCTACGTTGAAGCGGATGGAAGCAGCAAATGGTCCCGTTGTGGGTATGGCGAACAACATCGCGGCCATCCGCGCCGCCCTTGAAGCGGCCGGCGTCGAGTTCATTCCTGAGAACGGCGGCGGATTGGGCGTGAGGCTGCGGACGGCCACGGCAACAGGTAAAATTTGACCTGTTTCGTTTAGGAACAATCAAGCATCTCCCCCGACGACGGGGGACACATGTCTTTGCAAACAGCGAAGCGATGAAAACTCAGATAGCGCAGGAGTTGGCCGGGCTCACTGCACACCATCACTCGGCGAACTCAGGCAACATATCGCCAGTGTTGAGGTGAGCCCGGTCACCACCTGTTGAAAGCTCGCCGGGCCAAAACCCACCCCGTCCTTGCCCCGGCGATGCTTCATTCCCGATTTGGTACATCGGGCGCCGGCAGTTGGCCGGTCACATCAAGTCTTGCATTTGTCGTGCCAACGGGGGTGCCTGTTCGCGCGAAACGTCAAGCACTTCCCCTTGCGGGGAGTTATTGCGCCTGGCGTGATCCGGCGCGATGCTGCGGCAAAGAGGAGGAAGCAAATGAATCTGGCGCAAGCATACACCGATCGCAACGAGTTTGGCGAAACTGAAACAAATGATGTTGTGATTCGCTCCTACACCACGATGGGTACGGTCGAAGGTTTCGGCAAGGTTTCTATCTTGGCGCGGGAGGCGGTTGTTCCTGATCGTAAGATGGCTCTATATTTTGTCGGCGTTCAGGTCGAATCGTCCGATCAGTATCCCCAGACCCGCCATGCCGCCATCCAATTTGACAATGTAGAGAAGTTTTTGAGGGCAATCGATCGTCTAGAAAAGGCAGTTATTACGACCGACCGATTTGCCTTTTCTGAAATCGAGTATGACGTGGACGGGCTGAAAGTTGTCGTTTTCAATGACGGCCGTGGGAAGATAATGTTCGTCGTAACAGTGGGCGGTGTCTCAGTCCACTTTCCATCAATGAGCCAGTTGGCGGATCTGCGTGGATTAATTCGCCGTGGATACGAGCATTTGAGACAGCACAAAGTGGAATTCTGAACGGCGTCGCCGGTATGCGTGCAAAGCGATGTATTGAGGCAAAAGGCCAACAAGGCCAAGTGATGCGCCGACGACGCCAAGGCCGGAGAACGGCGGCGGATTGGGCGTGAGGCTGCGGAAATCGGAACGAGCAGCTATATGTATTGACGGCCCCTCCGGCCCGCGCGATGATTGAATGATCGGAGGGGAAGAATGACAATTCTTATTATTGCGGTTCTCATTGGGCTCATACCTGCTGCAATTGCAAGATCGAAGGGACGTTCATTTATTTTGTGGTGGATCTATGGGGCCGCGTTGTTCATCGTAGCTCTGCCTCACTCGCTTCTAATGCGCGCTGATCAAAATTCCATAGAACGTCGAGCAATCACCACAGGAATGAAAAAATGCCCGAGCTGCGCTGAACTCATCAAAAGCGAGGCTAAGGTCTGTCGGTATTGCCATAATCCCGTTTAACTGCTGCGACCTAGCGCCAGCTTGACCGGCTCGATCGCGCGGCGTCGCCGCTGCTGACATTCTTCTTGCGAAGGCATATGAGGACGCATGGTTCCCCTATGGTGCGACATCTACAGATTCGTCCTTGATTGGCAGACCTTACTAAGCGCGATCCTGGCGCTAGTGGCAGCTTGGGCCACTATCCAAGCGATGCGCCAGCAAAGCGACGAAGAGAAGCGGCGCCATGATGAGCAAATACGTCGCAGAGAGATGGCAGCAAGGGCCCTCATGCCGGAAGCGTTAAGCGGAATGGCGGATTATGCACGGGAGACGGGCCAGTATTTGACAGGTCAAATCACCGATCTCCCGGCTACGCCGGCAGACTCTATCGCGGCACTTAAGTCGGCCATCGAGCACATCGACACGCAGGCGGCTCTAAAGACATTTGAACTAGTTTCTTGGTATCAAGTCCAACGGGCTAGAAATGCTAGTGAAATATTATCGCCGTCAAATCCAAATATCGGCGAAAGAATGTATGACATTGTTCTGGTTCACGCTTATGTCAACAATCTTTTCGACTATGCCAGGAACGAGTCTCCGACTGTCGAAGAGAAGCCGCCGACGCGAGACCAGATGTTTACTGCATATCGAAATACATTCTCATTAATTTACACTGTCCGGCATCCCGAGAAATTTGTCGAGCTTGGTGAAATCATTCAGCGACGGCACACAAGTTAGGCGGAGCCGTTCGCCGTGATCCGGCACGGATGTCGGAGAGCCAGTTGGGAATGAACCGCGCCGGGTGGCCGTCCCGCGAAAGCTCCCGGATAGTGTCGTTGAAGCTTATCCGCCTCGGAGCGTCATCGGGAAGGGAGCGCGCCGCCTCGTAGATCATCGCCAGCGCCTTGCCGGCTGCTATCTCGATGCTGCCGTCTTTTGGAACTGTCGCCCACTCCTCGCCGGGCGGGAAGGCTTCGAATATCACTGGTTCCGGTGACCAGCGCGTGCCGTCCCGGTCGATAATCGTCAAAACGCGGTCGACATGCAGGACGTTCGCGATCGGATGGACCAGAAGCGTCTCAGGATGGCTGCACCAGAAGAATGCCAGCCCGGCCCGGCAGCCCACAAAGACCTTGACCAGTCTCGCCGGCCCACCGGCCACCGCATACACGCACACATCGCCGACGCGGACGGGTGCAGTCGGGTCGATGACGAAGGCCTCGGCGTCCACGCCGATGATGCTCTCCAGGCAATTTCCCGCCAGCGGGAACTCCACGTTGCTCTTGACGGCATCAAGCGTGGCGGCATCGACCTTGAAATCGTCAAAGTCCATCTCGGCGAGACGTTCCATCATGGCGCGACCCTTGCACATGGAAGGCAAGCACTCCGAGCCGGCGAACAGGCGGTCGAAAAGGTCTTTGCGAGACGTGGCGGCTATGGGCCAATCATACCGCCGCATCATGCCGATGGATGTAACCGTGTAAGCGCCGACTGGCGCGGTCACTGCTGTGACGGCGTTAATAAGCAACGTGGGTATGATGGCGATAACTCCGGGCATGATTTGGCCTCCTTAAAGTTGATCGGCTTGCGCTCTGACCATGCGAGCGCCGAACGTCCGCTTCAGCATGCGGTCGTATTCCTGAAGGCCTTGGCGCGTCACGCCTCTGGCCTGCTTCTGCGACACGCTTTCAACGAACGGCATCAGGTTGCCATTGTTATCGGCAGACACACCCACCGTCACATGAACATCCTGCCCGCCACCGCCGCCTTTGAAGCCGCCCCTCGGGATGACCGTTTCTCCGCGCTGCAAGATGGTCGCGAATTCGTCAGGCATCAGCCCCTTATGGAGACGGCGAGCGCCTGCGAACGCGCTTGCCGGGACGGCTCGGCTGTGATCGTAGCCGTCGCTGCCAACGGTTCCGCCCTTGTGCAGAATGCCCGGTATAATCATCCCGCCGAGCAAACCGCCACCACCGCCGCGCAATCCGCTCCATGGATCAGCACCACCGCCGCCAAGCCCGCCGAACAGATTACCGAGAAGGCCACCACCACCGCCGATGCTTTTCATCTGCAAAAGCTGCTGGATGATCTGCACGCCGATTTGCAGCCACTCCTGAGCGGTGATCTTGCCATCCTGCAACGCACTCGTGATCGAGTTGACTGCCGTGCTCGCTAGCTGGCCCCATTCCTCTTGCGCCTGCAACGCCTGCTGCATTTGGGCGGTTGTTTCAGCGGAAACGGTGCGCAGCCCAGACCAAGCATCCGTGTAGGCTTCGATTGCCGCTTGGTCCGCCGCCTCAATATGCCAGTCCTCGTTGTCGAGCCGGAAATTCAAGCCGTAGGCGGCTGCGTTATCGTGAGCCCATTGCCGGGCGGCGTCGTTCGCAAAGCCAAGGTCGGCTGCTCCGCCCTTGTTGTGCTGGGAAAGGCCAGGAGGTGCTACCCACTTTCGCGCGGCTGCCGGCGAGCCGTATTTCTTCAATGCCGCCTGCCATAGCTCCGCCTGCCGCTCGAAGGTGCGGAAGCCTGAGTTGATCGTGATGCCGCCGCCAGATGCGTTTAGGAAGGCGAGCAACCTCTCCGAAAACACGTCATCGAGATCCATCACGGAACGCGCATCCTTGCCGCCGGCAAGGTAGCGCTGCAAACCACTTTGGAAGCCCTTCCCGAAACTCTGGCCTGCCGAGCCGCCAGCGGCTTCGAAATAAGGATCAGTCCGACGCTCGGGAACCTCGCTCACTTGGTTCGGCAACGGTATCGTCGGCCTGTCGCCTTCCGGCATTCCGGCTAGCCTTCCGGCCTCGGCGAGCGCGGCACCGAACCGCCTTACAGAGTCCGGCAGCGCCGTGCCAATCTTGTCGATCAGCGCATTCACGGTGCTTATGGCGTTCGCACCGAAGGCGTCGGCGAGCGCCTTGCCGGCATCCTGAAATGACTTCTCGGCCGCGGCTCCAGCCTCGGCAAATCGCGTCTGAATAATCTGGAGCGCGTCGGCGAGGTTCGATGCCATGGCATCCCCTGTACCGCGCAATTTGATGATGGCTGCATCGAAGTCCTCAGCGGAGAATGTTCCGTCGCGGACTTTTTGAGCCACCCTTTCAAATTCTTCCGCCAGGGATTTGGCGGCAGTGCTGCGCCCTGTTTCCTCTAGGGACTGTATCAGGGTGTCATAGTCACCCGAAATAGCGCCAAGGTCCGCAGCCAGTGATGTACGCAGATTGTGGATTTGAGTCTGGGCCGTCTGGAATGCGCTGATTAGCGGATTTGTCGTGTCGGCAAGTCCGCCGACCACTTCGCGGATTTCATCGCCGACTGCCCGAAGGCCCGTAACTCGCCCGAGCCAATCGCTGAACTCCTGAATTTTCTGGCTATTGTAGCCCATAACATTGCCCAATCCGACGATGGCAGGTGCCACGACATCGGTGATTGCGGCGGCAAAGCCCTTGCTGGCGCCGGTAGCGTTGTTGAACTCGCCAACGGCTATCGTCAGGGCGGTTGTAATGTTCTCAAAGGCTTGCGAAAATGTCGCGTTTGTCTTCGCGGCCTGTGCGTCAAGGTCTTTCGAACCGTCAATGAAGGCCCGGAACACAGTGCGCGCGTCGAGCGCGCCATCGGCGGCCATCTCGCGAAGTTTGCCGACAGTGACGCCGAGACCGTCTGCAATGGCCTTGGCTACAACGGGCAGGTTTTCGGCCACGCTGTTGAACTCATCACCGCGCAACACGCCAGACGCCAGCGCCTGATTCAACTGCATGATGCCGGCGCTTGCGGCGGTCGCGTCGGTGCCGCTTGCCTTCAAGCCCACGGCTATGCGCCGGGTGAACTCCTCCGCCTCTTTCGACGTGATGCCAAGCGTCTTCGCGTTCTGCGACACCTTGGCATAGAGCGACGCCACCGACTCGAAGCTGGCCCCGTTGTCGAGCGCGATCTTGCCCAGGCGCTGATAGGTATCGGCGAGGTTCTTCCCCTCCAGGCCGGCCACCTTCAAGGCGTTCGTGATCCGGGTAGCGCCATCGGCGAACTTCGTGAATTGCTGGACGCCAAGCCCGGCAGCAAGGCCGCCGGCCACGCCCTTGCCGAAGTCGAGCGACAGGCCCTTAAGCGACGTGTCAGCCTCCCGCCGAAACCTCTTAAGGTCGCTTTGCGCCTTGCTCAGACCTTGATTGAAGCGGCCTTGGCTCAGGCCTAATTCAACGAAAATGCCGCCGAGATTTGCCATCAGGCCGCTTCCTTCCTTCGTTCCGTGAATTCCTTCAGGCCGGCGCCAATGGCTGCGATAGATGCAGGGATGCCGTATTTTTCGATAAGTTCGTTCGCCCGGCTATGTCGCAGCATCATTTCTGTTTGGATGTGGAAACTACCCCTCGCGTTGACGATGCCCGCCAGGACAAGAGCCTGCACCGTGGTCACGCTTGCGCCGATTTCCGATTCAAGTTCCGCCAGCATTTCGGGCAGCGACTTGCCGGAGGTCTTCTCTGCTGCCACCAGGCTCTCGACGCTGAAGGTAAGTTGCATGGCCATGGTCATTTCCTTTTCGCTTGCCGCACGGCGATGCGCTGCACGGTCTTTTCGATTTCGTTGAGCAAGTCTTGCCGAATGGACGCATAGGCCGGCTTCTCGCCGGCTCGGAACGCTGGGAGGAGGAACGGTTGCCGCTCCATTTTCACGGTCCCGAACTCGACAAGATGCGCATGACGTGCAGCCGCCCGGACGCGAACCTTGGCCGATGCCCCTTGTCCGGCGGCGAATCTGTTTGCAGCCCGTGCGGCCTCTGCGGCATCATCCCGCGTACCGCCGTCTCGCATGACCGATGCAAAGGCGGATTTGCCGGCGTTGCTGCGCACCACCTCGACCTTGATGGACTTTTTAAGCTCGCCGGTATCCCTCGGCGCATTATTCCGCGCCTTGTCAGCTATCGGCTTTGCCGCCTTCTTGAGGACGCGGTTCAACACGCCCGTCGCGGTCGATTTCTTCAACTTGTCGAGCGCCCGGTTGATCTCGTCGAGCCCTACCACCCTTGAGGCGCCGCTATTTGCCATGACGGCCACCTAGGTTCGCGCCAGTTCGCAGTTCGCAGCGGGTGCGAACCTCATGCAATGGCGGTTTTGTGCGGGTTGCAGCCGGTCGGTTTCCGGGTGAAATCAACCAGGCGGAAAAAAAATCCCTACATGCTAGGGACAGCGGTTCGCGGTCGAGCGCCATCTTAGGGTCGAAACCACCCCCCCCTCTGGCCACTGCCGATCGGTCGTCCGAAAACCTTTTTTCTACCGGTTTTGCAAAGGTTAAGGATACGGCCGGTTCGCAGGGAAATGCCACTGAAACCGCGACATCCCCCCTCGCGGATTTGCTCTCAGTGCGAACGCACCGGCAACACTGGTTCGCAGACGATGACGGCTGGCGTCCGCCTATGCCCCCCGGAGGGGGGGCGTTGCCGATCTGGATAGGCTTTGCAGCCGAACCGGTCCGATCCTGTCGCGTTGCTAAACGCCCCGAAAACCGATTTGCCGCCAACTTTTCTGTTTGAAATCGTTGCGGCCGAAAATGGAGGAGGCGGACGGGTTCGCGCCTCGATACCGTGCCGGTCACGTCCACCCCCCGGCCTTTGCCGAGATGGTCAATCTGCAAATGTGCGCACCGAATTGGCGTGTTCAAAACATTAATGTGGCTTTGCGGAATATTTCGGGCCGACACCGGTTCGCGGACGAAAGGGGTTGCGGTCATGACCGCCCCCCGCCTTGCTTGCTTTTGTTCCACGGATGGCCAGGATCGATGGGCCAGCCATCGAACCCGACACCCTTCTGATATCCTCGCTTTTCGTGCGATTGCTTATGCCCACTATGACAACTGGCACATAGCGTCTGGAATGGCCCGGCCCAAAACTTCACCTCGTCGCCTTTGTGCGGCTCGACATGGTCGCAGACCAATCGGCTTGTGTCGGTCTCAAGCGTATTGCACATCCGGCAGGTAAAGCGGTCGTTCAGAAACTGCGCGTCACGAAGGATGCGCCACCGCTTGATGCGATACCATTTGCGCCACGGCTCGGTCTGGGTGCGGAACTTGTCGAAGTTCACCCGACCAGGCGCAGGCCCTAGACGCGGCGGCAGCGTGCCTATTCGAGGCTTCAACGTGGAAAGGCGCGGGCGTTTCAATTCTCCCAAGCTCCACGATAGCGGCCTGTTTCATCGGCCCACGTCCCGTCAGGAATAGGGGCGTCCTCGTTGAACTCGCCGGCCTCGCGCGCGCGGTGCAGTTCTTTCCGAAGGCCGGCGGCGTGCGCCTTAACCTCCGCTTCGGTCGCGCCTTCGCCGCGGATAAAATCGCAATCGTCCGCGACGACTTCCTCGTCGGTCTGGTTGAAATTCACGTTCAATGCGTCACCCTTTCATCAACCGGCCGATACAATTCGAAGAGGTTGTCCATCGCCTTGGCCCTGAACTCGACCCATTCGTCGGCGAGCATGTCCAACGCAGCCTGCATGGCGTCATGTGGCGCGCCGCCGGCAATGAAGCTGTCGACGCAACGTCGATACGCAGCACGTTCGATCAACTTGAGGTCGGCCTCGGCCATAGCCAGCGCTTGTTCGTAGGTCTTGCCCGTGAAATCCAAGGTTCTCGTGCTCATCGTGTCGCATCCTTTCCGCGCTTGACGGCGAGCGTCCAGGCGCGCTCGGCTCCGTATTCCTCGGGGATTGAACTGGTGGCGCGGTCGCAGTGGAACATGCTGCCGGCGTGGGTCACCATATCGCCGGGACGATATGCGGTTCCGGCCTTGAAGGTGCCGCGATAGGTCATCGGGCGAAGACCGCCTTCCTCAATGCGATCGGCCAACGTTTTCAGCGGATCGGCTGCCTTGGCGAATTGCTGCTCCAAGGCCTGGATGCGCACTTCGCCGAACTTCACCATTCCGGAAATTGAACCGATGATCATCGCCAGCGTGCGGAAGGAGACTTTGCTGTCGGCCAAAATGCCGTGCTCTTCGTAAACGCGGGACATGGTGGCGATGGACCAGTCCTGAAACGCGTCGTAAGCGGCTTCGAATTCCGCGTCGCCGTACTTGGCGTCGTATGGATATTCCGGCATCTCCCGATGTGCGGGATTGATTTCCCAAGGCATCGAGGGTGAGGCGGGCGCTGTCTTCGTTTGCGTGACGGGCTTGGCCAGTTCGTTGTCGTCGGCTAGCTCTACCTGTAGCCGCTGCGCCTCAAGCGCCTCGATCTTCTGCCGAAAGGCGTTGATCTCATTCGTGAGGCGCTTCTGATATTCCCAGTTCTGGTCCAACGCGTGCTTCGCGGCGTCGGCGTCTATAATCGCCGCCTTGTCTCGCCGTAGCCCTTTCAGGCGGGCAAGCTCGGCGTCGATCTCGGCGAGTTTGACGGCGCGCGGGTCGGACTCAGCCGCTGGCGCCGGGCGTGCCTGCGGTCGCTTGGTCACCGGATTACCTTTTTGATGTATCCGCCGCCTGGCGAGCGAAGATACGGCGAATTGTCCGCCGCCGAGTTGCCCCGCCGGAACTTGGGCAGGATTGAAACCTGCCTCCAGAATTTCTTCGAATCGGGATCACCGATCGGTGGAATTGAGATCGGCAAATCCATTTTGCATTCGAAGACTTCGCCGAGAAATTGAACTCGGGTGCCTTCAAAATATTGGCTACCCCGCTGCCACGGCCTGCGCTCTGTCATTGTCGTCACCTCACCATTTGCCCGTGTAAGCCTGCACGGCGTCCCGCAAGAGCTTTCTGACTGTACCGGCCTGCCCGGCTGCTTTGCTGCCAAGCTCAACCCGCCGCGCCTTTGCTTCGCCTTGGAGCGCGTCGAGCGCGTCTAGGACGGCGGCGGCCTCATCCAGGCGGGTGCGGATGGCGGCCACGGCCTCGGCGAGTGCCGGTTCAAGTTCTGCTCGTGCCGTCGCTTCGAATATCGCCAGCGCCGGAAGCCGGGCGGCCATTGCATCGCGCAAAGTGTTGGCGGCGGCGATGCTTACGGCGGATGTCGCTTCCTTCGCCGCCAACGCCTGCTCCACCTCAGAAAGCGGGCGGCTCGGCTTACAGGCCACCGACATGTGCCGTTCGTCCGCTCGGCGTGCGCGCTCCCTTGCCTCGTCCTGCACCCTGCGCGCCTCTGACACCGTGCGGTCGGCGTCCATCAGATCGGCGGGTGCCGATGGTAACGCCAAGGATGCGCAGATTTGCGCAACCGGCGTCGTGTCATTCTTCGTCAGTCGCGCGAGCATGGGGTTCTCCGGTTTCTCAATCCCACCATAGCGGTGCCCAATCGCGTGACGCCGAAACGGTCACGCGATCTGACGGAACGCCCGCCGGATGGCCGCGACGACTGCTGTGGCGCTTTCAATGTCCCACTCGTCGATATCGCCGCGCTCGAATAACGCCTCGCCGATCTCGCCCAGTTCAGTGTTGATCCGCCCGGCAGCGAGACGGCTCCGGCGCCGTTGCTGTCGAAGCCGGGCGAGCTCGCGCTTGTGCTCGGGCGTCGTGCGGGCGCGGCTCATGTGGACGCCCCACGAATGGTCGCGCAGCAATAAAGGGTTAACCACCTTGGCGCAGTCGTCACTTTTTCGTGAACGTGCTCAGGGCTTTGGAGTTGTGGTCGGCTGTACCGAAAAGGCTGACGTATGACCCGATTGTCCGTAACCGCCGCGCTCATCATCGCCCTTGCTACCGCCGGCATCCTAAGCGCTTGGGCTTTGGAACTCGCGGAGGATAGAGCCGCATTTGCTGCGGAATGGCAGATCAGACCATAGGCTGACGCCGGAACATCCTTCGCCGCCTGCCGTTGGACGGAAACAGTTTTGGGTGTCCTGTGGTGGAGGAAATCATGACGATCGATATCGACATTGGCCGAGTAAGGCTCGGGAGTTGCATGTGTGGCGAGGTGCGATACCGCGTCGAAGGCGAGCCGACCCGCGTTGGACTGTGTCACTGCAAGGACTGTCGCACCTACTCCGGTTCGGCCTTCACGTATTTCGCCGTCTGGGAACGCCAGAAATTCACCATGAACGGCCATATTGGCACGTACGCCGGCCGGAGCTTCTGCGTAAACTGCGGTTCCCGGCTGTTCTCGCTTACCGCCGACGAAGCAGAGGTCATGGTCGGAACCCTGGAGCAGGCTCCGTCCGATCTTTACCCCGGTTATGAGTTGTGGATGCCGCGCCGCGAGGGCTGGCTGCCGCAACTGCCATGGACAGACTGTTTCGAAGGCGATCGAACCGGAGCCGGCGGTGACTGGCGCGAGCCTCACCGTGGCGCGGCAGATGCCGAGCCTGGAGTGAATGGCGCAAGAAGCAACGTTCCCTGATCTCATTTGGCCGCCCCGGTTTTCTTGGACTGCCGCTTTGCTTCCTCTCGCGCCCTTTTCATCAGCGGGCTGTTCAGAACTGCACTGCTGATCTGGCCGACAGGCTGTAGGGATATGGTAGATATAGATGTGCGTGAGATTTTCACGCCATCGACAAGCTCAGAAGTGCGCGAATGGCGTGAGATATTCACCCCATTGGCGTGAAAATCTGATGCCATGTCGTCGGAAATGGCGTGAGAATATGATGCGTTACGCGTAAGATTTTCACGCCGTGCTTTTTTCTCGGTCGCGGTCGACGGCACCCACGTCTTAAACTCGTAGGTCGGTGTCAGGCTGCGCTCTGGATAGTCCTGGGGAAGCTCTGTAAGCCTCCAGGTCGTCGCGCGGCCACCTTCGCCGAAGCGCACTTTCCAGCTGAACGAGCCCTTCTGTACCGCGACCATGAAGCCGCGATCCTGAAGCTCACGAAAGCCAGTTATAACGGGTCCATTTGAGCAGCCGAGAAGATCGGCTGCTTCCCGATAACTCATTGAGATGCCGCCGTTGTTGGTGCCTGAAAATTTGGCGCGCATCTCGATGTACAGCAGCCGACTGTAAGGGCTGAGCGAGCGCCAAGCCTCCGTTTTCCTGATCCAATGGAAGATTTGCACGAAGGCCGGGCCGCCAACACGGTTGCCCCTACGGTCGGAGCGGCTCACTGATCACCGCCTTTCTGCCGAAGGCGTCGGTGCAGGCGGTTGTGGCACGCTCTGGCGAGCCAGATAACATTCAGCATTTCGCGGTGGTCAGGATGATGGCCATCAAGACGGCCAGTCCGACCACATCCGCACTCGCATCTGTTAGGCGGCGTAAGTTCCCCTCTGCGGACGGCACGCTCAACGGCGCGGTGCGCGGCGAAAGCGGTCGGGTTGCGCTGTCTCCAAAGCGCTTGCCGGGAGAGTCGCGGCGGGCTATCCTGCCCCTTGGATTTGCTGCCCTGCAATCCGGTTTTGGAGCCGTTCGCCCTGGCAGGGGCGGGCGGCTTCTGCGTCTCAGGAGCCGCATCCATTCGCGCCTCCCTGTATGTCATGGCTCTGGCGGATGGCCTGAACCACGTCGATGGTCGACAGGTCGAACATCGCCTTCATGGCGGGAAGCAACGGCTTCGGCCGGGCTTGCGGCGGCGTCGAGGCGAGAAAGCGGGCAGCCTCCTCAATGCGGTGGTGGGGGTCGAGGTCGCTCATCAAGCAGCCTCGCCGTCGAACTGCCAGATGCGCCTGCGGGCCTGCTGCTCAAGCCAGGCGTCAACATCCTGCGGGCGGTAACGAACCGCGTGGCCGATTTTCAAATATTGCGGCCCGTCACCCGTCTGCCGGGAGTGATTGAGCCAACTGGTAGACTTGCCGATCTTCTCGGCTGTCTGTTGAGTATTGAGGAGCATTTGCGCTGTCCCTTGCTACCCGCGCCGCACAATTGCGCCGCGTTGCAAGGAAACATGCAGACTGAGCCGGATGGTTAGCGGTTAACCGTCCCGCTTTTCTTCAGATACGTGTCATGGAATGTGGATAGGGCGACAGTCTCTTGGTGGCCGCCGATCTCGCAAACCAGCCGGTCGCCGTCCTTGTAGACCTCGATCTCGTCGTCATTGAACCGCATTAGAATTCCGGGCGTGCGCTCCGGGATCGCTGCCAACTGCTGCTTTTTTGTGCCGCCGACGGTGCTCGATACGTAGTCAGCAACCGCGCGCTGCCAACCTGCGCGTTTCTTCCTGGGTTTTCGCGCGTTTCTTCTCGGGGCGTCGGCATTCCATTTAGCCAACGCTTCGGCTTGGTTCAGCGCTTTATGGGTATCGTTGAGCACCCTCATCGCTTCGAGAACGTTGAGGTTGTGGAGTTCCTGCTGCACGTAGCGATAATCGTTGTCCAACCTTCGCAAGATTTCGGACGCCGCTTCCTCGCCCGCTGTTGCCGCGTCTTCGATAAGTCCCGCCACGAGAGCGTTGTTTGTGGCCCTCCGAATGAGGTCCACATACAAATGCAGGAGTTCTTGGTCGGCTGATTGCTGCTTTCGTTTCGCCAGCAATGCCTCGATCTTTTCGCTTGGGAACAGCGGCCCAGCGGCCAGACGGCCACGCCATGTATCCAGGTCAGTTTGCAGGTGCGCACTGATCACGCCGGCCTCCATTTCCAGCCGGCGAACTTGTCGTCCTTCTGCCGAAGCTGTGCATAGCGCCGCAGCGACGCCCATGAGCGATGCCCGGAAACGAGCGCGACGTTCGGGATATTCCAGCCGAGTTCGAACAGCCATGACACGCCCTCGTGGCGCAGATCATGAAAATGGAGATCCTCGATAGCGAGCAGCTTGCACGCCCGCTGAAAAGCCGCTCCGATGGCATCGGTCGTATATGGGAAAATCACCTCTCCGACCTTTGGCTGGTGTGCAAGCACAGCCTCGGCTTCGGCGGGAAGTTCGCACAGGATATCGTTGCCCTTCTTTGCGCCAGGGTTCTTCATATCGCGCACCATGATACGAGCCAGGTGCTTGTCAGTCGCAGGCTCGAAATCAGGCCATCGAATTCGGGTTATCTCCTCCATGCGCCGGGTAGAGAACAGCGCGAATAAGATGATGTCGACCATGGGGGCGGAATGAGGCGCGCGTTCGGTGCGCTCCTGAAAGCAACTGAGCAGACTATCAAGTTCGGCGAGGGTAGGGCGCCGATCGCGCTTGTTCGACTTGGCAATCGCCTTCTGCTTCCGAAGCACGAAAACTGCATCGGTCATCGCACCGGCATCGAGCGGATAGTTCCAAGCTTTTTTCGCGATGGAGAACACACTGGACAGGTGAGAAAGGTAATTGTTGACGGTCGACGGCCCCGGATTTGCTAGCCCAGTCACAGTCCCGATGCTCCGGGCGAACGACACGATGTCTTCACTGCCGATCTCGCCGCAGGCCATGCCGGCAATTGCGTGTCGCTTGATGGCCGCTAGGCAGGCCGTTTTTGTCTTGCCGATCTCGCCGCCGTGTTCATCCACATATCTGCCAATCGCGTCGGCCAGCGTCTTCACCTCTTGGGTGGCCGCCTTGAACGCCTTTGGATTGTCTAGTTCGGCTTCCCGCTGCCGCAGCCAAGCCTTCGCCGTCTTATTGTCTCGGAACGTTCGGTTCTCGCGGACGACCTTGCCATCTTGCCGGCGGGCGATCTGCGCCAAATACGAAGGTTTCCCGTCCTTGCGGGTTCTGGTAATTATGGTTCCCATCGCTACAACATTGCCCCTGCCAGGTACAACAATGTTGTATGTAGTAGTGCAAAACCCTGCAAAACGCAACATCTGGACGCATTGAGTTACAACATATGAACGCCGAAAAATCCGGCAATATCTACGGAAAAGCGCAGAAATCCGGCGTTCCTATCGTGGCCGTTGCGCCGATGATGGACTGGACGGACAGGCATTGCCGGTTCTTCCATCGCCAGTTGTCGTCGCGAGCGCTGCTCTACACCGAGATGATCGTTGCCGATGCAGCCATTCATGGCGACCGCCAACGGCTGCTTGGCTTCGAAGCCGGCGAGCATCCCGTCGCCTTGCAACTCGGCGGGTCGGACCCGGCGAAACTCGCCGAGGCGGCGCGCATCGGCGAGGGTTTCGGTTATGACGAGATCAACCTGAATTGCGGCTGCCCGTCGGACCGCGTGCAGTCGGGCACGTTCGGCGCCTGTCTGATGCGCACGCCTGACCTCGTCGCCGACTGCGTCGCCGCGATGAAAGGCGCGGTGCGCATTCCGGTCACCGTCAAGTGCCGCATCGGCGTCGACGAGCAGGACCCCGAACCGGCGCTTGATACGCTTGCCGACCGAGTGTTCGCGGCCGGCGCCGATGCGCTCTGGGTGCATGCGCGAAAAGCCTGGCTTCAGGGCCTCAGCCCGCGCGAAAACCGCGACGTGCCGCCGCTCGACTATGGCCGCGTCTACCGGCTGAAGCGGCGGTTTTCGGAAAAATTCATCGGTATCAACGGCGGTGTCCAGACCTTGGCGGAAGCGCAGGACCATCTGCGCCATGTCGACGGCGTCATGCTCGGCCGTGCCGCCTATCACACGCCCGCGATCCTTGCCGGCGTCGACGCGATGCTTGGCGCGCAAGGCGAGCCTGTCGACTTCGCCGATCTTCTGGAGACCATGGCGGCCTATGCCGACGCGCATGTGGCCAACGGAGGCCGGCTGTCGCATGTCGCGCGCCACATGGTAGGACTTTTCCATGGCCAGCCGGGCGCGCGGCGGTTCCGCCAGATCCTGTCGACCGTGGCCAATCACGCGGATGCCGGTTCCGGCGTGCTGCGCCGCGCCTTCGCCGCGATCGAGACCGGTCGGGAGCGGCAGGCCGCCTGAATCCGCTTCCGGTGCCGGGGTATGTATCGTTTCCCCGTGAATATTGGGGAAGCCGCTTCGGTTGCTGAGGGTTTTGTTGCATAATCGCCACAATGCGTTGCATACATCCGTGACGTTCCGGACGAAGCAGCAAGCATGGCCATCGACTCGACCGCCGCACCGACGCCCCTGTTCACGAATGCCCGGGCATTCGAGGGACGGCGGCTGCTCGCGCTGACGGGCATCGTCGCGGTGGTGGGCGCGCTGGTCACCGCCGCGCTTTCCTTCGCGATCCTGGTCGGCGCCACGCCGATCGCGCCGGACAGCACGACGACGCTGGCCGCCATCATCGGCATCAACGCCGCATTGATCATCTTCCTGATGGGCCTGATCGGGCGTGAGGTGCACCGGATCGTCGCCGCCCGCAAGAACGAGAAGGCCGCGGCGCGCCTGCATGTGCGCATCGTCGCGATGTTCTCCATCGTCGCGGCCATCCCGGCGATCATCGTCGCCATCTTTGCCTCGATCACGCTGGATGTCGGGCTGGACCGCTGGTTCGAGATCCGCACCAGGACGATCGTCAATTCCTCGCTGTCGATCGCCGAGGCCTACGTGCGGGAGAACGCCCGCAACCTGCAGGGCACGACGCTGTCGATGGCCTACGACCTGGCCAACGCCAGGACCCTGTACAATCTCGACCGGACGGGTTTTCGCGATTTCCTCAGCCAGCAGGCGGTGGGCAGGGCGCTGGCGCATGCCGCGCTGATCCGACCCGATGGATCGTTCATCATGCAGGCGAAGACGGCGGCCGATTTCACCATGCCGGAGCCTCCGGCCGGTACGGTGGAGGATGCGGCCGGCGGGCAGCCGGTTCTGATCGATCCGGGCACCAAGAACATCGTCGGCGCCGTGGTCAAGCTGCGCGAGTTCGACGACACCTATCTCTACACGATCCGGCTGGTCGACCCCGACGTCATCAAGGCCCGGCAGATCGTCACCGTTAACACCGCCGACTATCGCGGGCTGGAGGCCAACCGCCGCACGACGCAGGTCGCCTTCGGGCTGCTCTATCTCGGCGTGACGCTGGTCATCGTGCTGGCGGCGATCTGGACCGGCATCGCGGTGGCCGACCGGCTGGTCCGGCCGATCCGCCAGCTGATCGGCGCGGCCGACGAGGTGGCGACCGGCAATCTCGACGTCTCGGTGCCGGTGCGGCCGTCGGACGGCGACCTGGCGTCGCTGGGCGACACGTTCAACAAGATGCTGCTGCAACTGAAGTCGCAGCGCAACGAGATCCTCTCCGCCAAGGACCTCGTCGACGAGCGGCGGCGGTTTTCCGAAGCCGTGCTGGCCGGCGTGACGGCGGGCGTCATCGGCGTCGATTCCGCCGGCACCATCACCATCGTCAACCGCTCGGCGGAAACCATGCTTGCGATCTCGGCCGAGGCCAGCGTCGGCAGGAACCTGTCCAAGGCGTTGCCGCATGTGGGTAAGGTGTTCGAGATCGGCCGCAGTTCCGGCCGACCGGTCTATCGCGAGCAGGTGACGTTCTTTCGCGCCGGCGCCGAGCGGACGTTCAACGTGCAGGTGACGTTGGAGAGCGGCGAGCGCGATGCCGGCGAACAGTCCTTCGTGGTGACGGTGGACGACATCACCGACCTGGTCACCGCGCAGCGCACCTCTGCCTGGGCAGACGTGGCGCGACGCATCGCCCACGAGATCAAGAACCCGCTGACGCCGATCCAGCTGTCGGCCGAGCGAATCCGCAGGCGCTTCGGCAAGGTGATCGTCGACGACCGCGAAATCTTCGACCAGTGCACCGACACGATCATCCGGCAAGTTGGCGACATCGGCCGCATGGTCGACGAGTTCTCCTCCTTCGCCCGCATGCCGAAGCCGGAGATCAGGGAGGTCGACCTGCGCGAGCCGCTGCGCGAGGCGTCGTTCCTGATCGAGGTCAGCCGCTCCGACATCGCCTTCGAGCGCGCCTATGGCGGCGAGGTGCTGAAGGGCAAATACGACAGCCGGTTACTGGCGCAGGCTTTCGGCAACGTCATCAAGAACGCCACCGAAGCGATCGACGCCGTCGACAGGGCGGAAGGCGAGCCGGGCGTCGTGCGCATCGCGGCCAGGCAGGAAAGCGGCGTCATCCGCATCGACGTCATCGACAATGGCAAGGGATTGCCGCGCGAGAATCGCCAGCGGCTTCTCGAGCCCTATATGACGACCCGGGAGAAGGGCACCGGGCTTGGCCTCGCCATCGTCAAGAAGATCATCGAGGATCACGGGGGCAGGCTGGAACTGCATGATGCCCCCGCGGATTTCCACGAGGGCAGGGGCGCGATGGTGAGCATATTCCTGCCGGCTTCGGCCGAACAGACGAAGGATGAGGGGCTCCCTTCGCAAACACACAAAGAAACTGAAAAGGTCGGAAATGGCGTCTGATATCCTTGTCGTCGACGACGAAGAAGACATTCGCGAACTGGTCGCCGGCATATTGAGCGACGAAGGCCACGAGACGCGGACGGCGCACCACGCCGACAGCGCGCTGGCGTCCATCGCCGACCGTGTGCCACGCCTGGTGTTCCTCGACATCTGGCTGCAGGGGTCTCGGCTGGACGGGCTGGCGTTGCTGGACGAGATCAAGACCATGCACCCCAATCTGCCGGTGGTGATGATCTCGGGCCACGGCAACATAGAGACGGCCGTGTCGGCGATCCGCCGCGGCGCCTACGACTTCATCGAGAAGCCGTTCAAGGCGGACCGCCTGATCCTGGTCGCCGAGCGCGCGCTGGAGACCTCGAAGCTCAAGCGCGAGGTCTCGGAGCTGAAGAGCCGGGGCGACACCCACGACCTGATCGGCATGTCTTCGGCAATGACGCAGTTGCGCCAGACGATCGAGCGCGTGGCGCCCACCAACAGCCGCATCATGATCATGGGGCCGTCCGGCGCCGGCAAGGAGCAGGTGGCCCGCGCCATACACGCCGCGTCGGCCCGCAGGACCGGGCCTTTCGTGTCGCTGAACGCTGCGACGATCACGCCGGAACGCATGGAGATCGAGCTGTTCGGCACCGAATCGAACGGCACCGAGCGCAAGGTCGGCGCGCTGGAGGAGGCGCATCGCGGCATCCTCTATATCGACGAGGTCGCCGACATGCCCCGCGAGACGCAGGCAAAGATCCTGCGCGTGCTGGTCGAGCAGCAGTTCGAGCGGGTAGGGGGCACCAAGCGCGTCAAGGTCGACGTCCGCATCATCTCGTCGACCGCCCAGAATCTCGAGGGCCTGATCGCCGAGGGCCGTTTCCGCGAAGACCTCTACCATCGCCTGGCCGTGGTTCCTGTGCTGGTGCCGGGCCTTGCGGAACGGCGCGAGGACATTCCCTATCTGGTCGACAATTTCATGAAGCAGGTGGCGCGCACCGCCGGCATCAAGCAGCGCCGCATCGCTGACGACGCCATGGCCGTGCTCCAGGCGCACAACTGGCCGGGCAATGTCCGCCAGTTGCGCAACAACATCGAGCGGCTGATGATCCTGGTGCGCGGCGACGACGTCGACGCCCCGATAACCTCCGACCTCCTGCCGGCGGAGATCGGCGACGTGATGCCGCGCGCGCCCAGCCAGAACGACCATCACATCATGGCGCTGCCGCTGCGCGAGGCGCGCGAGATGTTCGAGAAGGAATATCTGATCGCCCAGATCAACCGCTTCGGCGGCAACATCTCGCGCACCGCCGAGTTCATCGGCATGGAGCGGTCGGCGCTGCACCGCAAGCTGAAATCGCTGGGGGTCTGATCTTGCGCATCTGCCTCCGTATCGTCGGTTTCTGAATGCGCGTCATCATCTGCGGGGCAGGGCAGGTCGGCTACGGCATTGCCGAGCGGCTGGCGGCGGAGAAGAACGACGTCTCGATCATCGACACCTCGCCCGACCTGATCCAGACGGTGCGCGACGCGCTGGACGTGCGCGGCTTCGTCGGCCACGGCGCACATCCCGACGTGCTGGAAAAGGCCGGCGCCCAGAATGCCGACATGATCATCGCCGTGACGCTCCATGACGAGGTCAACATCGTCGCCTGCGAGGTGGCGCACGCGCTGTTCAATGTGCCGATGAAGATCGCCCGCATCCGCGCGCAAGCCTATCTGCAGCCGCACTACCAGGACCTGTTCTCGCGCGAGCACCTGCCGATCGATGTCATCATTTCGCCTGAACTGGAGGTCGGCGAGATGGTGATGCGTCGCATCGCGCTGCCCGGCGCGATGGACGTGGTGCGCTTCGCCGACAACAAGATCGCCACGGTGGCGATCGAATGCCTGGAGGATTGCCCGGTCATCAACACGCCGCTGTCGCAGCTCTCCCAGTTGTTCCCGGACCTGCCGGCGACAGTGGTGGGCGTCAACCGCGCCGGAAAACTGTTCATTCCGCGCTCGGCCGACCAGCTGCTGGTCGGCGACATCGCCTACGTGGTGGCGAACCGCGACCAGATCCGCCGCACGCTCGGCCTGTTCGGCCACGAGGAGCAGGAGGCGACCCGCATCGTCATCGCCGGCGGCGGCAATATCGGCCTCTACGTCGCCCGCCAGATCGAGCAGAAGCAGGGGCGCACCAAGATCAAGATCATCGAGTCCAACCGCGAGCGGGCGGTTGCCGCCGCCGATTCGCTGCGCCGTACCGTGGTGCTGCACGGCAGCGCGCTCGACCAGCGGCTGCTGCACGAGGCCGACATTCAGGAAGCCGAGCTGATGGTAGCGTTGACCAACAACGATCAGGTCAACATCCTGTCCAGCGTGATGGCCAAGCGACTGGGCTGCAAGTCCAACCTGGCGCTGATCAACAATCCGAGTTTTCTCGACATCACCAAGACGGTCGGCATCGACGCCACGCTGAACCCTGGCTCGGTAACCGTCTCGCGGGTGCTCCAGCACGTGCGGCGCGGCCGCATCCGCGCCGTCCACAGCCTGCAGCATGGCGCGGCGGAAGTCATCGAGGCAGAAGCGCTGGAAACCTCGCCGCTCGTCGGCGTCTTTTTGCGCGACCTCGACCTTCCCGATGGTATGCGCATCGGCGCCGTCTATCGCGACGGCGTCGTTCTGAAGCCCAACGGCTCGCTGCGCATCAAGGCCAAGGACCGCGTGGTGATCTTCGCGCTGGAAAAGGCGGTGAAGCAGGTGGAGCAGATGTTTCGGGTCAGCCTGGAGTTCTTCTGAACGGACAAGAGCAACCGTCTGATAACAGACGTCGTGTCGAAACAGGATTTCCGTCTCGGCAGCGCAGGCGCATTTGCTCCACGATTGTCCCCAGCACAAACTCCGCCCTTTTGCCGGCTCCGCTGAATCGGATAAGGGGAGCAGTCGATCGACGTGCCGGAAGGACAGAGCCGTATGCCGCGCATAGCCTATGTGAACGGGCGCTACGTCGCCCACCGGGAAGCCAGCGTGCATGTCGAGGATCGCGGCTATCAGTTCGCCGATGGCGTTTACGAGGTGTGCGAAGTGGCGCGTGGTCACATCATCGACATGACCGGGCACCTCAACCGCCTGGAGCGCTCGCTGCGCGAATTGTCGATCGGCTGGCCGGTGCGCCGGGCTGCGCTGGAGGTCGTCATTGGCGAGGTGATCCGCCGCAATCGGGTGTCCGATGGTTTGGTCTACGTGCAGGTGACGCGCGGCGTGGCCAACCGCGATTTCGTCTTCCCGGCGAATGCGAGACCCTCGCTGGTCGTCATCGCCAAGAAGGCTGATCCGGCCATCAACGCCAAACGGGCAGAAACCGGCATCAAGGTCATCACCGTGCCGGAGACCCGCTGGGATCGCGTCGACATCAAGACCGTCGGACTTCTGCCGAACGTCCTCGCCAAGCAGCGCGCCAAGGAGGCCGGCGCTCAGGAAGCCTGGTTCGTCGATGTCGACGGAAACGTCAAGGAAGGCGGATCGTCCAACGCCTGGATCGTCACCGCCGACGGCAAGCTCGTCACACGTCCGGCCGACGAGGGTATTCTGCGCGGCATTACCCGCACCACCCTGTTCGCCGTTGCCAAGTCGCTAGGCCTTGTGGTCGAGGAACGCTACTTCAGCGTCGAGGAGGCGAAGGCGGCGCGCGAAGCCTTCATCACCTCGGCAACCACGGTGGTCATGCCGGTTGTCGCCATCGACGGCCAGCCGATCGCCAATGGACATCCGGGATCGGTGGCACTTTCCCTACGAGAAGCTTTTTTTGACGTTGCGGAAAAACGCCCGGCCTGATACCGGGCACATTGACGTATCTGAATCAAACCTGATTGCGCTTGTCTGGATACAAGCGGAGTGTGGATTTGCTTGCTTGACACGTGCCGATTAATTTGGCGCATTGGCCTGCAACTCCCAGGGGACCGGCGAAAGAACAAAACGATGGCGGAAAGATCGCAGAACCTTCAGGACCTTTTCCTGAACTCTGTTCGCAAGAGCAAAAACCCGCTTACGATTTTCCTGATCAACGGCGTTAAATTGACCGGGGTCGTGACTTCATTCGACAATTTCTGCGTCCTGCTGCGGCGGGACGGGCATTCGCAGCTCGTGTACAAGCACGCGATCTCAACGATCATGCCCAGCCAGCCGGTGCAGATGTTCGACGCCGAAGACGGCAGCCAAGGTTCCTGATTGACACATGACATTTCCGCGGGTGCAGGCGCGCCCGGCAAGGGGAAGGGCGCAAGCGTCTCGCGCGAGGCGCCAACCGAGCGCGCCGTCGTGGTCGTGCCGGTGCTGCCTGCGGCCCGTGACGACGACGACCGCAGCCGTCCGCGCCTGACACGATCCGCGCAAGCCCGCCTCGAAGAAGCCGTCGGGCTGGCCGGCGCCGTCGACCTCGAAATCACCCATTCGGTCGTCGTCAACGTCAACGACCCGCGCCCGGCGACGCTGTTCGGCAGCGGCAAGGTCGAGGAACTGGCGGCGATCATCAAGGATACGCATGCCGGCCTGCTGATTGTCGACCACCCGTTGACACCCGTGCAGCAGCGCAACCTGGAAAAGGAAACGCAGGCCAAGGTGCTCGACCGCACCGGGCTGATCCTGGAAATCTTCGGACGGCGCGCACGCACCAAGGAAGGCACGCTGCAGGTCGACCTCGCGCATCTGACCTACCAGAAGGGGCGGCTGGTCCGCAGTTGGACCCACCTCGAACGCCAGCGTGGCGGCGCGGGTTTCCTCGGCGGTCCGGGCGAAACCCAGATCGAGGCCGACCGGCGCGCGCTGCAGGACAAGATCATCAAGCTGAAGAAGGAACTGGAGCAGGTGCGCCGCACCCGCGACCTGCACCGCGCCAAACGCCGAAAAGTGCCGTTTCCGGTGGTCGCCATCGTCGGCTACACCAATGCGGGAAAATCGACGCTGTTCAACCGGCTGACCGGGGCGCAGGTGCTCGCCGAGGACATGCTGTTCGCCACGCTCGACCCGACGCTGCGGCGCGTGCGCCTGCCGCACGGCACGCCGGTCATCCTGTCGGACACGGTGGGGTTCATCTCCGACCTGCCGACGCATCTGGTTGCCGCCTTCCGCGCGACGCTGGAAGAGGTGATCGAGGCCGATCTGGTGCTGCATCTGCGCGACATCTCCGATCCGGACACGGCGGCGCAAGCCGAGGATGTCGAGCGCATCCTCGCCGATCTCGGCGTCGACACCGCCGAGACGCATGTCGTCGAAGTGTGGAACAAGATCGACCTGCTCGACGACGCGACGCGCCAGCGTATGCTGGAGGATGCGCGCCTGCACGAGGACAGCCCGCCGGTGCCGATTTCGGCGGTGACGGGCGAGGGGATCGAGGCGCTGTCGGCGCTTATCGAGCAGCGGCTTTCGGGCGTGCTGGCCGAGGTGGAGATCACCTTGGCACCGTCGCAACTCGGCCTTGTCGACTGGGTCTACCGCAACGGCGACGTGATCTCACGCACCGACAACGAGGACGGCAGCGTCGCCTTCAAACTGCTGGCGACTTCGACAGCCCGCGACGAGATCGAGAGCCGGCTGAAGGCCAAAGGATAGGGCGCGCGAAGCGTTATATGGTTCGGCACCCCCGTTCGCCCTGGGACCGCGAGGGGTGTGCCGAAGCAAGAGCCGGCTTGGCTACGCAGCACTCCGTCCAACTCCCTCATCCATCACCGCACAGTCTTAGCCCGCTGCCACTCGTCCTCCATCTCTTCCAGCGTCGCGTCCTGCAGCGAGCGTCCCTGTGTCCGCAAGGCGGCCTCGACCAGATGAAACCGCGTCCGGAACTTGTCATTGGTGCCGCTGAGCGCCGCCTCTGGGTCGATCTTCAGGTGGCGGGAAAAGTTGACCAGCGCGAACAGCACGTCGCCGAACTCGTCCTCGGTAGCCGCCAGGTCCTTGGCCGCGATCGCCTCGCGCAGTTCTGCGATCTCTTCCTCGATCTTGTCGAGGATCGGCGCTGCATCGCCCCAGTCGAAGCCGACGCGGGCCGCTTTCTCCTGCAATTTCAGGGCGCGGGTAAGGGCGGGAAAGGCGAGGGGGACACCATCCAGATACCCCTTGCCATTGTCCTCCGGATCGAGGCCGCGCGCCAACCGCGCCACCCGCTTCTCCGCCTTCTCCTCAGCCTTGATCTTCTCCCACATGCCTTTCGCCATGCCGGCGCTGCGGGCCTCAGCGTCGCCGAAGACATGGGGATGGCGGCGGATCATCTTTTTCGTAATGCCCTCGACCACGTCGCCGAAGGAAAAGTCGCCGGCCTCCTCGGCCATGCGGGCGTGATAGACGACCTGCAGCAACAGGTCGCCAAGCTCCTCGCGCAGATCATCGAGATCGCCGCGCGCAATGGCGTCGGCGACCTCGTAGGCCTCTTCGATCGTGTAGGGCGCGATCGACTTGAAATCCTGCTCGACGTCCCACGGGCAACCGCCCACCGGGGCGCGAAGCGCGGCCATGATTTCGATCAGGCGGGAGATGTCGCGGGACGGTTTCATGGCGGCAAGTCTATCCGATCCGGCCGCCACCGCATCCGGGCAGGCCAGCGGATTGTCTCGGCGGGGCAGGGATATCCACAGGAGCGGCCACCAGCCGGCCGCATGGGCCTGTGGGATGTGCGTGGCCGACGGCAACCGTCATTTGCACATGGCAGGCATGTCCAGCAAAGGCCGGAAAACACGCTTTCGCGAACCGGTCTGTCGCATGCCTGTCTTGCCTCCGCACCTACCGTCGGCGCGGGAGGAAATGAACGAGGCAATTCATGAAAAGTCTTATGCTGGCCGCCGTATCCCTGGCCCTCCTCACGAGTTCGGCGGGCGCGATCGAGCGCTACGACATGAACAGCATGTTGTGCGCGAAGATTCAGGCGACATTGAAGGAGCAGGGCTCGGCGATCCTGCGCACGCAGTCGAAGCGTGTGCCTGGCCTGATCCTCTACAATACCTATTTCGGCGGACGTGACATGTGCCCGACGGGCCAGGCTCCGACCAACCGCCGCATCACTGCCAAGGACGGATCGTGCCTGGTCATCCAGTGCGTGACGACCGGCCATTCGTGGATGAAGCCCTGACCGGCTAAGCTCAAGCGCCGGGCGCACATGCGCCCGGCGTCCGCCGTTGACGTGTATGTGATCCGGCGACGACCGGTAACGCTTGTCTGCGTGCTTGCGCGAAATGGCGCAGCGCATAGATGTGAACGCAGGCGGGCGTTGACGAGGCTTTCCCATGAAGAGAATTCTGCTTGCAGTCGTGTCCGTACTGGTCGCCGTCGCGCCGGCCGGCGCGGTGTCACGCTACGACACGCAGCGCATGTCCTGCGCGAACATCCAGGCGGCGCTGAAGCGCGAGAGCCCGGCGATCCTGCGCTTCCAATCGAAGCAGGGGGGCGTGCCCCTCTACAACCTCTATGTCGGCAGCGGCCAGGATTGCGAGGGTCTGCAGATCGCGCGGACCCGCAGCGTTCCGGCTGCGGACGGCGCGTGCCCGGTGATCCAGTGCGTGGCGCCGCCGCACTCGTCGCGCTGAATCTTCCGTCGGCGCAACCCTGCGCAAGCCCGGCGGTCTCGTCCGGTCGGGCAGCCTTGACGAGTGACGGGCCTAAGCCGACCGCCCGGCGCGCGCCAGGCCGTGCTCGACGAGGCGATCGATGATCTGCGGATAGCTGACCCCGCTGGCTGCCATCGCCTTCGAATACATGCTTATGTTGGTGAAGCCGGGGATGGTGTTGAGTTCGTTGATCACGAACCGCATGTCCGGCGTCACGAAGAAATCGACGCGCGCCATGCCGTCGCAGCCGACGGCGCGAAAGGCGTCCGCCGCCATGGCGCGGATCGCGCTTTCGATTTCCTCCGGCAGTTCGGCGGGGACTTTCAGCGTTGCGCCGTTCTCGTCGATGTATTTCGCATCGTAGCTGTAGAAACCGTGGCTCTCGGCCGGCACGATCTCGCCGGGACGCGACACGAAGAGATTGCCCTGCGGATCCTCGATCACGCTGCACTCGATCTCGCGGCCCTTGACGAATTCCTCCGCCAGGAGCTTGCGGTCGTGCAGAAAACCTTCGGCAAGCGCGACGCCGAATTCCTGGCTGGCCGAGACTTTTCGCACACCGACCGACGAGCCCTGCCGCGCCGGCTTGATGAAAAGCGGCAGGCCGAGTTCGTCTTCCAGCGCAGCAAGGCTGGGCGCCGCGCCGTCGTGGATAGTCACGGAGCGCGCCACCGGCAGGCCCGCCTGCCTTAGCAGCCGCTTGGCGATGTCCTTGTCGAGCGCAGTCGCGGAACCGAGTATGCCGCAGCCCGCGAGGGGGACACGCGCCACTTCGGCAAGGCCCTGGACCGAGCCATCCTCGCCATGCAGGCCGTGCAGCACCGGAAAGAGGAGGTCGACCGCCGGCAATTCGCGGAAAGCGCCGGCATCGATCGCGATCATGCGCCCGCCGCGGCCCGGCACCAGGCAGAGTTCCGTGCCGCTCGACGGTTGCGCCAGCACGCCATCGTCGAATCTGCTCAACAGCCACTGCCCTTCGCGCGTGACGAAGATCGGAACGGCATCGTATCGGGCGGGATCCAGCGCACCCATGACATTGGTTGCCGAAAGCATCGAGACCTCGTGCTCGGAGGATCGTCCGCCGAAAAGCACGGCAATGCGTAATCTGCTCGATGTGTCGGCCAAGAGTGTCTCCAGAAGGATTTGATTCGAAACCCATTCTCCCATGCCACGACGGCGGGAGAGGAGACTTATGCAGTGCAGAACCGGGCAATTTTGAGTTTGCGCCGGCAATCCGACGTTGAAGCAAGACGGATGCAACGCCGCCGGCAAGTTGCGACAGCGGCCGCAGGGCAGGGACGTTTTGGTGCATAAGGCAAAGCCCTGCCAGGTCGCGGACAGGCGAAGGCGGCCGGCGCCGCTATTCCAGTATGACGACGGCTTCCACCTCGAAGAGCATGGGATCGATTGCAAGCTTGGGAACGGGAACCAGGGTCTGCGCCGGCAGTTCCCCACCGAACATTTCCCTGACGTTCTGGGTCAGCACCCCAAGCTTGGACATATCGTGATCGACCACGAAGACCGTAAGTTTGGCGACCTGATCCGGCCTGGCGCCGAGCGCATCGAGGGCAGTGTGCAGATTTGCGTAGGCCTGCCTGACCTGGACGGCGAAGTCGGGCGACAGGGCTCCGGTGCCGTCTTGGCCGCCTTGTCCGGAGATGTACGCCACCCGGCCGTTGCGGGGCGCGATCACCACCGTGCTGTAGCCATTCGGCGACGGGTCGTGGAGGGTCTTTGGATTGACGATGGTCAGCTTGAGATCGCTCTCATTCGCTGTCGCCACAGTGGGAACGCCCATGGTCATGATGAATAACCCTCCGGCAAGCAGGTGCTTGATTGCGTGTGACATGATTTTCTCTCGGCTTTGCGGATAACGAGCACCGCCCGGCGGCATGACTGGACTTTGATCCTGTCGCGGGCGATGACTCGTACGCTATACGATTCATCGCATCGTACATCATACGAGTCAATCGTCCGGGATCGACATTCGTCGCGTCGCCAGCCAAAGTCGGCGCTCTGATCAGCAAGGAAGACGGATGGCAACCAAACCGGGCAGCGCCCGCAGCAAACGGTCTCAGCGCACAAGCGTGTGGCTCCAGCCCGCGCGGGAGCCGCGCGGTGAACCGCCACTTTCCCTGGAACGCATCGTTTCGACCGCGGTGGAACTGCTGGACGCCCAGGGAATCGACGGGCTGACGATGCGTCGGCTGGCCGATCGCCTCGGTTCGGGCGTGATGAGCCTCTATTGGCACATCGACAACAAGGAGGATGTCTTCGACCTGGCGCTCGACTCTGTGCTCGAATATCGAGGAGCGCCGCAAACGGTCGAGCCCCGGGACTGGCGCGGAGACGTTGTTCATATGCTCGAAGACTGGCGTACAGTCATGCTGCGCCATCCCTGGTCGGCATCGCTTTTGCCGGGCAGGGAACTCGGCCCGAACATCCTCGCTCGCCTGGAACTGCTGGGCAAGACCCTGTCCGGGGCCGGTGTGGCCGACGCGGACATGAACGTCGCCATATGGTCGCTCTGGAACTATGTAGTCGGCGCCACCGTCACCCGGGCGAGCTTCGACCGCTCGGATGACGACAGGGCCGCCGCGCAGCGGCGCCTGACGAGCCTCGGCGAACGGTATCCGACGATCGAACGCTCTCGTCTGCTGCTGGACGACGATTGGGACGGTGCGTTCCGCGAAGGCCTCGACTTCCTGCTCGACGGTCTCGCGCCAGGACCAGAAGCAATGCGGTCTGAACGCCGCTAGAGCGTCGTGGCGGCATTCATCGCGACAGGGACTTTAACGCCACCGCAGTGCCACGCGCGCCAGCGCTTTCTTTCATCATCCAAAAGTCGCATAAGATATATTATGGAACTAAACGATGCCGAGATCGCCACGCCTCGACAATACGCGCCACCAGTCCGTCGATCGGTTCATTCGTATCGACGTCCAGGTCATAGCTGCAAAAGCCGTGCGTCTTCAGATGGTATCGGGCTTCGCCTATGCTGCGGTCGCCACGTTCACGCTCCCGGCGTTCCAGTTCGTCGATCGACGCATGCACCCCGATCCAGAACACGTCCATCTCGCTCAGCAGGGCCGCAAGCTGGTCGGCCCAACTTTGTTGCTCGACGATGTGCTCGACGATCAGATCGTTGCCGGCCGCGGCAAAGGCCCCGATCGAGCGATGAAATCCGTCGAAGAATTTTTCGCGCTCGCCCGGCGTGGCGCCATGCAGACCACGCCTGATCGTCCGAAATCCCGCGTCGGCCAGTTGATCGGATGCGTAGTAGCAGAACGGCTCGCTCAGCGCTGCGCGCAGCGCTTTCGCCAAGGTGGATTTGCCCGCGCTCGACGTGCCGTTCAGGAAGATGATGCGGCCGGTTTCCATGGGCTTCAAGGAATCCGGCAAGGCACCTCCAGCACCAGCCCGTCATAGGCCGGCTCGACATGCGGCGGCGTTTCCGCGAGCACGGTGGCGTAGTCCAGCGGCACATGCATGTGCGTCAGCACGGCGCGTTGCGGCTTGAGTTTCTCGATCCAGTCCAGCGCCTCGGCCAGCGAGAAATGGCTGGGATGCGTGCGGTACTGCAGCGCGTCGATCACCAGCAACTCAAGTCCGGTCAGCCGCTCGGCGGTGCTCGGCGGAAAATTGCTGACGTCCGGGCAATAGGCGATCGGGCCGATGCGGAAGCCCAGCGAGATGATGTCGCCATGGATCTGCGGCAGCGGCTCAAAGGCCAGCGCTCCACCCTCGCCCATGATGATCACCGGCTCCGCGTGGTCGATCCGGTGCGCGCGCAGGATCGGCGGATACGAGCTTCCGGGTGGCGTCTCGAAACAGTAGCCGAAAGCCTGCATGAGCCGGTCCAGCGTCGGCTGGTCGGCATGGACGTTCACCAGGTGCCGCTGCTCCAGCATGTAGCTGCGCAAATCGTCTATGCCGTGGATGTGGTCGGCATGGGCGTGTGTGTAGATGACGGCGTCGATGCGCGTCACGGCCGCGGCCAGCATCTGCTCGCGGAAATCCGGGCCGGTGTCGATGATCACGCGGGTCACACCGCCGCCATCGGCGATCAGTTCGACCATGGCGGCCGGACGCGTGCGGCGGTTCCTCGGGTTGGAAGGGTCGCAATTTCCCCAGTCGCCGGTGATGCGCGGCGTGCCGGGCGACGAGCCGCAGCCGAGGATGGTGAGGCGAAGTCTTGATCCCACGCCTTACGAACTCGCTTGCGCCGGTTTTGGCATCTTGCTGAAAAGGCGAAAGAAATTGCCGCTGGTGATTTCAGCGATGCCGGCCGCGTCGACGCCGATCGTCTCGGCCAGCACGGCGGCGGTCTTCGCTACATAGGCCGGTTCGTTGCGCTTGCCGCGGAACGGGACGGGCGCGAGATATGGCGCGTCGGTCTCGACCAGCAGCCGGTCGTGCGGCACGTCGCGGGCGATTTCCCGCAGTTCCTCGGAGTTGCGAAACGTGAGAATGCCGGAGAACGACACGTAACCGCCGAGTTCCACGCCGGCCACGGCAAGTTGCCGCCCGGACGAGAAGCAGTGGAGAACGAAGGGGAAGGCGCCCTTCCCTGTTTCCTCGCGCAGGATCGCCTCCATGTCGTCGTCGGCGGACCGCGCGTGGATGACCAGCGGCAACCCGGTTTCGCGCGCCGCCGCGATGTGGATGCGAAAACCCTGCGCCTGTGCCGGACGCGGCGACTTGTCATAGTGGTAGTCGAGCCCGGCTTCGCCGATCGCCACCACCTTCGGATGCTTTGAAAGCCGGACGAGGTCTTCGACGGTGATGTCCAGTTCCTCGTCGGCATTGTGCGGATGGGTGCCGACCGAGCAGAACACCTCAGGAAATTCTTCCGCCACGCCAAGCACTTCCGGGAACCGCCTGACGCGCGTCGAGATGGTGACCATGCGGCCAATGCCCGCGTCGAGGGCGCGCCGAACGATGGCGGCGCGCTCCTCCGCGAAATCCGGAAAATCCAGATGGCAATGACTGTCCACCAGCATCGTTTCAGCCTTCGGCAGCCTGCTCGACATAACGCGGAAACACGCCCTGCGGCGCCGGCAGCGGCGTGCCGGCCACCAGCGCGTCGGCGTCGCCGACACGGTCGAAGCCGCGCGCATCCGCCGGCACAGCCAGCAGGTCGAGCAGCTTTTCGGCCGAACCCGGCATGAAGGGCTGGCAGAGGATCGCCAGCCGCCGCACGATTTCCGCCGTGGTGTGAAGCACCGTCTCCATGCGCACCGGGTCGGTCTTCTTCAGCGCCCAGGGCGCCTCGCCCGCGAAATAGCGGTCGGCCTCGGCGACAACCGCGAAGATCGTTGCCAGCGCCTGGTGGATCGCCTGTTCGCCCATCGCCTTGCGCGCGATGCCGAGAGCCGCCTCCGCCTGGCCGAGGATAGCCTTGTCGGCTTCTGTCAGTTCGCCCCGCTTCGGCACCACGCCGTCGCAGTTCTTGGCGATCATGGACAGCGAGCGCTGCGCCAGGTTGCCGATGCCGTTGGCGAGGTCGGCATTGGTGCGAGCGACGATCGCCTCGTGGCTATAATTGCCGTCCTGGCCGAACGGCACCTCGCGCAGCATGAAATAGCGCACCTGGTCGAGCCCGTAGTGGTCGACCAGCGCGAACGGGTCGATGACGTTGCCGACCGACTTCGACATCTTCTCGCCGCGGTTGAACACGAAGCCGTGGCCGAACACCCGCTTCGGCAGCTCGATGCCCGCCGACAGCAGGAAGGCCGGCCAGTAGACGGCATGAAAGCGCGTAATATCCTTGCCGATGACATGCAGGTCAGCCGGCCAGAAGCGCCACTTCTCGGCGCTGGTATCGGGATAGCCGACGCCGGTGATGTAGTTGGTCAGCGCGTCGACCCAGACATACATCACATGCGCCTCGTCGCCGGGCACCGGTATGCCCCAGTTGAAGGTGCTGCGCGAGATCGACAGGTCCTTCAGCCCCGATTTCACGAAGCTGACGATCTCGTTGCGGCGTTCGGCCGGGCCGATGAAGTCGGGCTGACTTTCATAGAGCGCCAGCAATCGATCCTGATAGGCCGACAGGCGGAAGAAATAGCTCGCTTCCTCCACCCACTCCACCGGCGTGCCTTGCGGTCCGTAGCGGACACCGTCGGCGCGCACTTCCGTCTCGTCCTCGCCGTAGTAGGCTTCGTCGCGTACCGAATACCAGCCGACATAACCACCCTTGTAAATGTCGCCATTGGCGGCCATGGCCTTCCAGATCGCCTGGCTCGACTCGTGGTGGCGCTTTTCCGTGGTGCGGATGAAGTCGTCGTTCGACGCATTCAAAGCCCTGGCCATGCGCTGGAATTCGGCGGCGTTACGGTCGGCCAGTTCGCGCGGCGAGATGCCTTCCTTGCGCGCCGTCTGCAGCATCTTGATGCCGTGCTCGTCGGTGCCGGTCAGGAAGAAGACTTCCTCGCCGTCGAGCCGCTGGAAGCGCGCCAGTGCATCGCTGGCGATCAACTCATAGGCATGCCCGATATGCGGCTTGCCGTTCGGGTAGGAAATAGCGGTGGTTATGTAAAATTTTTCGCGTGCCATGATCGTGCGTCGCCAAGCCTGAAAGATACGATTTTGAGGGGTGCATAGCGCAACGGGAAGGCAGCCGCCATCCCGGCCGGATGCGGCGTCACATTCGAAGCGTATCGTGCAGGCGCAGGATCATGTTCAGCGTGTGTTGCTTGCGATCCAGATTGTAAGTGTCCGTGTCGCTGATCGCAATGCGCAATTCCTGAAAGACGCGCGCAAAATTGCCGGCGCGGGCGATTTCGCCCGTCTCCGCCGCTTTGCCTGCCGCCTGGGTGACGATATCGAGCAGGTGCGCATTCATCAGGTCGAAGCGGATCTCGTTGTCGCGACCGCTGACGGCGTCGGCCAGCCGGTGCGCCTTGGCGAAATCGAAACTCGCCCCGCCGACCAGCACATCCACCGTGTCGGCGATTTCCAGCCCGCCGAATTCGGAGAGCAGGATCGCATCGCGCACACTGCCCCCTGCCCGTTCCAGCAGCGCGGCCCGTTTGCCGGCATCGTCCGGCAGCGGCATGCCAAGCGCCGTCAGCACGGTCTCCACCTCGTCGGCCGCCAGCGGCTGCAGCCTGATCATCTGGCAACGCGAGCGGATGGTCGGCAGCAGGCTGCCGGCCGAATGGGTGATCAGGAGGAACACCGTGCGTGCAGGCGGTTCTTCCAGATTCTTCAGCAAGGCATTGGCTGCGTTGGTGTTCATGTCGTCGGCGGGATCGACGATGACCACCCGGTAGCTGCCGTCATGCGAGGTCATCGACAGGAAGCGGTTGACGCGCCGGATCTCGTCGACGGTGAGCAGCGTCGCGAATTTTTTCGTCTTGTCGTTGAACGGCCGCGTCAGATGCAGCACGGCGGGATGCGCGCCCATGGCGATCTGCCGGAACAAGGGCGAGTCCGTATCTGGCGCGGCGAGCATTTCCGGCGCACCCGCGGCGGCCGGATGACGCAGCAGATGATAAGCGAGATGATAGGCGAAGGTCGCCTTGCCGATGCCGCGCGGGCCGGCCAGCAGCAGTGCATGCGGCAGCTTGCCGGCGCGGTAGGCGGATGCGAGCGTCGCCGCTGCCTCCGCATGACCGACCAGCAAGGCATTTTCCGAAGGCTCGGCAATACCTTCCAGCGTGTCGTGCTGTTCCGGCGCGATGCGTTCGAACATCAGCCGGTCTCCCGGGCTTGCCGGCCGGAATTGGCGCGCACTTCCAGCGCGGCAAACACCGCGGCCGTCACCATGTCCTCCACCTCTTCCTCCTTGGCGGAGGCGTCAATGACGATGCAACGATCCGGTTCCTTTTCGGCGATCGCCAGATAGGCCTCGCGGCGGCGCTGGTGGGTTTCCAGCGTTTCCTTCTCGAAACGGTCCGGCTCGTCTACGCCCCTTCGGGCGGTGGCGCGCGACAGCCCGATCTCGGCATCGATGTCGAAGATCAGCGTCATGTCAGGCATCACGCCGTTGACGGCGATGTGCCCCAGCGTTTCGACAAATTCGCGGTTCTCGTCGCTGCCGGCGCCCTGGTAGACGCGCGAGGAATCGAGGAAACGGTCGCAGAGCACGATCGCGCCGCGCTCCAGCGCCGGGCGGATCGCCTGCTCGACATGGTCGGAACGGGCGGCAGCAAACAGGATCGCCTCCATGCGCGGCCCGAACGGCTCGGCCGCACCCGACAGGATGACCTGTCGCAGCGCCTCGGCGCCAGGCGAGCCGCCGGGCTCGCGCGTCACCAGCGTGTCGTAGCCCTTGCGGCGCAACTTTTCCGACAGGCGCGCGATCTGCGTCGACTTGCCAGCGCCTTCGCCGCCTTCAAAGGTTATGAACAGTCCGCGCGCCAAATCGGCCGGCCTCGCTCCGAATCCTGATCCTTCATAGGATGCAAGGACGAAGAGGTCTACAACGGCGCCTGAAGCGCACCGAATTCTTTGCCGGCCGGGCTGCGCCGCTACATCGTAAAAATTTCAGCGAATCCAGCCTGTTAACAATTCCGCTACCGCGTCCGCGGCACGCTTGTGCAGCGCGCCCCTGCCGACCGTTTCGGCGGCGTAGAGCGGGATTTCCTGGCTGAGCGTGTCGTCCACCCAGATCTTCAACCGGCCGACGGGAGCCCCCTGCTCCACCGGCGCGACCACCGGCCCGTCGTAGACGATGCGTGCCGAGACCTGCCCGGCATCGCCCGTCGGAACGAAGATCGCGACCGGTGCCTTTGCCGTCAGCGCGACGCCGGGTTTTGTTCCGCCATACACGATTGCCTCACCGACAATGCCGTCCGCCGCGAACAGGTCGGTCTTCCCTAAGCCGTCGATCCCCCAGTCGAGCAGTCTGCGGGCTTCCGCCGCGCGTTCGGCATCGCTTGTCATGCCGCTCATTGCGGCAAAGACGCGTCGGCCATTGCGGCTGGCGGACGCCACGATCGCGTAGCCGGAGCCTTCCGTGTAGCCGGTCGCCATGCCCTCGGCGCCGATGTTCATGGCCAACAGCGGGTTGCGGTTACGCTGGCGGATCTTGTTCCAGGTGAATTCCGGCTGCCCGTAGTATTTGTAGAATGCCGGATAGTCGCCCCAGATGTGGCTCGCGAGTTTCACCAGGTCGCGCATGGTGACGACCTGCCCCTCCGCCGGCAAGCCGCTGGAATTCCTGAACGTCGAGGCTTCCAGGCCGATTTCCCTGGCCCGCGCGTTCATCCGCTCCGCGAATTTGTCCTCGCTGCCGGCCATGCCTTCCGCGATGACGATCGCGCCGTCATTGGCGGACTGCACGATGACGCCCTGGATCAGGTCGCCAAGCCTGATCTTCGACTTCAGCGCGGCGAACATGGTCGAGCCGCCGGACGGCGCGCCGCCCGTGCGCCAGGCGTTCTCGCTGACGGCGAACGTGTCGTCGAGCGTGAGGCGCCCTTCCCCGATCGCATGGAAGACGACTTCCATGGTCATCAGCTTGGCCAGCGCCGCCGGCGCGACCTGCTTGTCGGGTTCCTTGGCGAACAGGATCGTGCCGGTCTCGGCATCGATCATCAGCGCTTCCGACGCTTTGGTTTCGAACGGTGCGGCGAGACCGACAGCGGATGACAAGCAGAGACAAACCGCCACGAGCGCGACCGATCTCAGGCTGAAGGCAACAGCCGTGATCCTGCGCTGAACCCCGGCCGCAAGGCGGCGGTGGAAGCTGGACTGATGGTCAGTCGCGGATGGCGATGGCATCCGGCGCGCCGTGGTCCCAGGCGGCTTCGAGCAAATCGTCGAGGGAATTGCGGCCGTCCTCATAGAGGTTCACCGAATAGATTTCCCCGCCCTCGGCAGTGGACACTTCGATGCTGACACGACCGAAAGCGGCAAGCTCCTGCCGGACATGCTCGGCTTCGGCCTTGTCGGTGTAGGTTCCGGCGGCGACGAACGGCTCGGCCTTCGCTGCGCTGTCGAGCTGCTTCCACGACGACTGCACCTGTTCGGCCGTCACGCGGTTGCCTTCCAGCGCGTCGAAGGCGTTGGCGGCTGGGTTGCGCTCGGGAGCGTAGGACATCGTCGCCATGGCAAGCTGCGTCTGGGCGATGCCTTGCGGGCGCTCGGGCACGATCGGGCCGAAGGCCGGCAATTCGATATCGGCGATGTCAGTCACCGAGGCGGTCATCACCGGCTGCGCGTCCGGGCGCTCGGCGGGTGCCGGCACGACGTCGGTCAGCGTGCCGGGGAAAGCCACCGCTGGCTTCTCGCCGATCGTCCCGCCGCTCGGCGTCGCGCCGTTCATGGCGATCATCACGCCGGTCGGCAGTCCGTCCGACGGGTCGGGCGCCTTGTTGCCGGGGCGATAGGACGCCATCAGATACTGGTCGTCATGGCCGTCGAGGGGCGCGCGGCCGACATATTCGACCTTCACCTGCGCCGTGCCGGTGTGCGAATAATCCAGCATATCGGCTGCCCTCTTCGACAGATCGATCAGCCGGCTGTTCGAATACGGCCCGCGATCGTTGACGCGCACGATCACCGAGTTGCCGTTTTTCATGTTGGTCACACGGGCATAGCTCGGCAGCGGCATGGTCGGATGCGCCGCCGTCAGATGCGTCATGTCGTAGATTTCGCCGTTGGCGGTCAGCCGCCCGTGAAAAGCGTCGCCGTACCAGGAGGCGTAGCCGATCCGCTTATACTTCTTGTCTTCCTTCGGATAATACATCTTGCCGCGAACCATGTAGGGCTTGCCTGTCTGGTCGCGGCCGCCGCCGCGCGGAAGATTGGATTTGAGATTGCTGACGCGCGGGCTTGCCTTCACGCCCCAGATGGATTCGGCAAAATATTCCTTGGACCGCGGCTTCTTGTTGACCATCGCCTTCGGCTGGGGGCCGGCGCAGGCGGCGAGAAACCCCGCACAGAGCGCAATCACGGCGACGGACGTGGCGCGGCTGAACCGCGGACGCACCAATAATGCCATTCCAGATCGTCCCCAACCAATTCGTTTGCGTACCGTCTCCGTCCGCTCCCGCATTCTTCGCGCAGGATGCAACCGGATAGGTGAAGCCTCACCCCTCTTGTAGGCAGAAACTTCTTAGTGTGCGATTAATCGAATGTGTCGCGAAACGGGCAGGATTATGGCCGGCGGCCATTTGTCCGCCGCAAAGCGTCCGCCGTCCACTTCGAAAACGCTCAGTCGGCGATACGGGCGGTGCCCTTCAGCCCGTCGTCGCGGGTCCAGGCGAGCGACGCCGGGCCGGTCTTGCGGATGGTGAAGCAGATGGTGCGGCCGTCATACCAGGTCGGCCATTTCTGGCAGAGTTTCGCCTTGGTAACCCACCACGAACCGTCCTCCTTCGGCGCCAGCATGCTTGCCATGCTGAAGCCGGAGGCGTCGCCGCTGACCTTGCCGTTCGACCGGTAATGCAGCGGGAATTCGACGCCGTAGGGCGTCGACAGGAAGACCTGCTTGCCGCCGACCAGTTTCCTGATCGCGTCTCCCGGCAGGTCCTCAGCATGGGCGGTTGCCAGTCCGCCGCCGAGAGCCAGCAGGGCAGTTGCCAGAAAGAGCTTGGGCATCGGCGGAACTCCATGCGGCGCACCGTCCTACGTACGGACGCCATCGCCGGATGGTTTCACGCCCGGCGGAATAAAATCCGCTGGCGGCCGTTCCTCCCTCGTTCAAAGGCAGATGACAAAGGCAGACTGCCTCGCCGAATCTCAGGTCTTTGCCGCCCGATAGACGTTCACGCCCAACTCGCGGATCTTCTTGCGCAGCGTGTTGCGGTTCAGGCCGAGCAAATCCGCCGCCTTGATCTGGTTGCCGCGCGTCGCCGTCATCGAGGCCAGCACCAGCGGGAACTCGACCTCGGCGAGAATGCGCTGGTAGAGACCGGACGGCGGCAGGTCGCCGCCGAACGCGGCGAAATAACGCTGCAGATAGTGCTCCACCGCTTGCCCTATCGACAGATCGTCCGGCAGCAGCCTGCCGCCCGGCATGGACGGCTGCTCGCCCGTCTTCAGCTCCGACTCGATGATTTCGGCCGAAATCTCATCCTGCGCATAAAGCGCGGCCAGCCGGCGGATCAAATTCTCAAGCTCGCGCACATTGCCCGGCCACGGATAGCGTTTCATCAGCTCGATGCCGCCGGACGAGATGCGCTTCGTCTGCAATCCCTCCTGCTCGCCCTGCTTGAAGAAGTGGCGCACGAGGTCCGGAATGTCCTCCCCACGCTCGCGCAGCGGTGGAAGACGCAACGGTACGACATTGATTCGGTAGAACAAATCCTCGCGGAACATACCTTGGTTGATCAGCGTGCGCAGATCCTTGTTGGTCGCCGCGACGATACGCACGTCGGTCTTGATCGGGGTGCGCCCGCCGACCGTCGTGTATTCGCCCTGCTGCAGCACGCGCAGCAGCCGCGTCTGCGCCTCCATCGGCATGTCGCCGATCTCGTCGAGGAACAGCGTACCGCCCTCGGCTTGCTCGAAACGCCCCGTCGAGCGGTTCTGCGCGCCGGTGAAGGCGCCCTTCTCATGGCCGAACAGTTCCGATTCGATCAGGTCGCGCGGGATCGCCGCCATGTTGATCGCCACGAACGGCCCGTTGCGCCGCCGGCCGTATTCGTGCAGCGCGCGCGCCACCAGTTCCTTGCCGGTGCCGGACTCGCCGGTGATCATCACCGTCAGATCGGTCTGCATCATGCGCGCCAGCATCCGATAGATGTCCTGCATGGCCGGCGAACGGCCGACCAGCGGCATCGAATCGGGCGCCTCGTCGGGCGCCGGCTCGCCTTTGGCCTTCTTCGGCTCCGAAAGCGCCCGGTTGACGATGTTCAGCAACTCGTTGAGATCGAACGGCTTTGGCAGATATTCGTAGGCGCCGGTCTCCGACGCGCGGATCGCCGTCATGAAGGTGTTCTGGGCGCTCATGACGATGACCGGCAGTTCCGGCCGGGCCTTCTTGATGCGCGGCAGCATGTCGAAGGCGTTCTCGTCCGGCATCACCACGTCGGTGATGACGATATCGCCCTCGCCCGCCGCCACCCAGCGCCACAGCGTCGCGGCGTTGGACGTGACGCGCACCTCGTGGCCGACGCGCGACAGCGCCTGGTTGAGCACGGTGCGGATGGCGGCGTCGTCGTCCGCCACGAGGATGTTGCCGCGCGGCTTCATGTCACCTCTCATTGGACGCTCCTTCGCCGGAAGGCATTTCCTTCCAGGCCGGCATCAGGATGCGGAACGTCGTTCCGCGCGTTGTCGAGTCGCATTCGATGATGCCGCCATGCTCGCCGACAATCTTGGCCACCAGCGCCAGTCCCAGGCCGGAACCGTTGGGTTTCGTGGTGATGAACGGATCGAACAGGATCGGCAGCAGGTCTTCGGGAACGCCGGACCCGTTGTCGTGCACGCAGAATTCCAGCGGCAGCGACACCCTGTCCTGCGATCCCGCCACCGAAACCCGGATGCCGGGCCGGAACGCCGTGGACAGCGTGATCTCGGCGGAAGGCGAATTGCCCGTCGCCTCGGCGGCGTTCTTGATCAGGTTCAAAAACACCTGCACGAGCTGGTCGCGGTTCGCATAGACCGAAGGCAGCGATGGATCGTAATCCTCGAAGATCTTGATCTTGCTTCCAAATCCGTTCCTGGCGATCGCCTTCACATGGTCGAGCACGACATGGATGTTGACCGGATGCCGGTCGATCGGGCGCTCGTCGGAAAACACCTCCATGCGGTCGACCAGCGAGACGATCCGATCGGTCTCGTCGGTGATCAGCCGGGTCAGCGCCCGGTCCTCGTCGGAAACCACGGTCTCCAGCAATTGCGCCGCGCCGCGTATACCCGACAGCGGGTTCTTGATCTCATGCGCCAGCATGGCGGCGAGACCGGTCACCGAGCGGGCCGCGCCGCGATGCGTCATCTGCCGGTCGATCTTGTCGGCCATCGACCGTTCCTGGAACATGACGACCACAGAGCCCGGCAGTTCGGGCACCGGTGCGACATAAAGGTCGACCACCCGCTCGATGCCGAGGCGCGGCGAGGAGATGTCGACGCGATATTCATTGACCGGCGCGGCGCGCTCGCGCACCTGGTCGACCAGCGTCAGGATCGGGCTGCCGAAAGGCACGAACTTCGCCAGCGTGGCCCGCGCCAGCATAGCAGCGCTGGAGCGGAAGAAATCCTCGGCATCGGCATTGGCGTAGACGATCAGCCCGCTCGGGCCGATCATGATGACGGGCCGGCGGATCGTGTTGAGCACGATCTGGGCGGCCGCTTCCGGGCCGGGCGGCGGTGAGGCGATGTTCATGCCGCGCTCCTCATTGCCGAAATCTCCTCAGCGTCCGCAAAGGTGCGGCGCAGCGCCTGGGCGACGGCCGGCGGCTCGGTCGATCGCAGGATCGTCGCGCGCAACTCCGCAGTGGTCAGCGGCGCATGCCGGTCGAGATACCAGCCAAGGTGTTTCCTCGCCTGCCGCAGGCCGCTCTCGACGCCGTAGAGCGCCAGCATGTCCTCATAGTGCGCAACGACATAGTCGGCGAGTGCTGCGCCCTGTGGCGGCTCTACGCCGCCATCAGCACCCGCCCCGGCGGCGACAGAACCCGCAGTCCACGGCGCGCCATAATTCGCTCGGCCCACCATCACCGCGTCGGCGCCGGACTGTTCAAGCACGGCCTCGGCATCCGCGACAGTCCCGACATCGCCGTTCGCCACCACCGGGATCGACACCGCCTCCTTGACGCGCCTGATCGCCCGCCAGTCCGCCTTGCCCTCATAGAACTGGCAGCGGGTGCGCCCGTGGATGGTTACCATGCGCACGCCGGCATTTTCCGCTCGCCGCGCCAGCGCCGGCGCGTTCAGCGCGTCCTCGTCCCAGCCGAGCCGCATCTTCACCGTCACCGGCACCTCGACCGCGCCGACCACCGCGTCGATCAGCGTCAGCGCATGGTCGAGGTCGCGCATCAGCGCCGACCCGGCATAGCCGCCCGTCACCTTCTTGGCCGGGCAGCCCATGTTGATGTCGACGATGTCCGCGCCCTCGCCCGCCGCGATGCGCGCGCCTTCGGCCATGTGCCCCGCCTCGCGCCCGGCAAGCTGCACCATATGCACATCGAGCCCGGAATGGCGGATGCGCAATTGCGAGCCTGCGCGGCCCTTCGCCAGTTCGCCGCTGGCCACCATCTCGGACACGACGAGGCCGGCGCCGTGCGCGTGCGCACGCGACCGGAATGCCTGGTCGGTGATGCCCGACATCGGCGCCAGGAAGACCCGGTTGCGGATCGTTACGTTGCCGACCGCGAGCGGCTGGGCTAATTTTGAAATGTCAGCCATGCACAAAAACGAAGCAACTTTCTTGCATGCTCAATTCCTAGACAGAATCCGCTCGGACTGCAACCGCCAGCGCATTGGAAAATGTCGGATACGGCGGAAAGCGCTGGCCCTCGGATTTCCCAGCGACTAAGCCTCTCGCATGAATGCCCCGATCACCAAGGCCGAGGAACGCCGCGTCGCCGTCGTCATTGTCGCAGCCGGACGCGGCGAGCGCGCGGGCTCCGCCGAAGGGCCGAAGCAATACCGGACGATCGACGGCAGGCCGGTCATAAGCCGCTCGATTGAAGTTTTTCTGCGGCATAAGGCGATCGGCCCGGTCGTCGTCGTCATCCATCCTGACGACCACGAGCTTTTTGCCGAGGCGGCTGGCTTGCTTGCCAAAAGGGTCATCACCGTCGAGGGCGGCGCAACGCGGCAGGATTCGGTGCGGCTCGGCCTGCAGGCGCTCCGCGAGGCATCTCCCGCAAAGGTGCTGATCCATGACGCCGCCCGGCCCTTTGTCGATTCGGCACTCGTCGACCGCACGATCGAAGCCATCGGCGAGCGCCAGGCCGCGCTCCCGGCGCTTGCGGTCTCAGATACGCTGAAACGCGGCGGCGGCGATGGAACGGTGTCGGAGACCGTCTCGCGCAACGGCCTTTACGCCGCGCAGACCCCACAGGGTTTTCCCTTCTGGCCGATCCATGCGGCGCATATGAAGGCGCATCATGCCGGAAAGACCGACTTTACCGACGACGCGGCGATCGCCGAATGGACCGGCATTCCAGTCAAGCTGGTCGAGGGGTCGCCGGTCAACATCAAACTCACCTGGGCGCGGGATATCGAAATGGCGGACCAGCGACTTTCCGGCACGCGCTTTCCCGATGTGCGTACCGGCAACGGCTATGACGTGCACTGTTTCGAGGAAGGCGACCATGTCTGGCTGTGCGGCGTGAAAATTCCACATGGCAAAAAACTGTCCGGCCATTCCGACGCCGATGTCGGCCTGCATGCGCTGACCGACGCCTTGCTTGCCACGCGCGGCGCCGGCGACATCGGCACGCATTTCCCACCCTCCGATCCGCAATGGAAGGGAGCGCGCTCCCGCATCTTCGTCGAGCACGCCGCCTCGCTTGTTCGCGCCGCCGGCGGGCGCATCGCCAATGCCGACATCACCTTGATCTGCGAGGCGCCGCGCGTCGGTCCGCACCGAGCGGCGATGACGGCGGCGATCTCGGAAATGCTCGGCGTCGACCCGGGCCGCATATCCGTGAAAGCCACCACCAACGAAAAACTGGGCTTCATCGGCCGCGAGGAAGGCATCGCCGCCATCGCCACCGCGACCGTCATCTATCCGGGAGAAGTCTCCGCATGACCGAGATTGCCGACCTCGCCAACCGCTTCCTGCAGGCCTGCGCGGCAAGAAAAATCCTCTCCGCCACCGCCGAATCCTGCACCGGCGGACTGATCATCGCGACGCTGACCGACATCCCCGGTTCGTCCTCGATGGTCGACCGGGGTTTCATCACCTATTCCAACGAAGCCAAGATGGAGATGCTCGGCGTCCGCAAAGCCACGCTCGACGCTCACGGAGCGGTCTCGCGCGAGACCGCTCTGGAGATGGCGGCCGGCGCGCTGAAAAACTCCCGCGCCGGCATAACGCTCGCTGTCACCGGCATCGCCGGCCCGGATGGCGGGTCAGCTGAAAAGCCGGTCGGGTTGGTCTGGTTCGGGCTGGCGCTTACCGGCCATGAACCTGTCGCCGAAAAACGCATCTTCGACAATAACGGCCGCGACCATATCAGGCGCGAAACCGTGCGGGTCGCATTGGAAATCGGTATCGAGGCACTTACGCCCTCTCGTCTACACAACCGAGAATAAAGTCTTTCAACTCTGCAAGCGCGCCCCCGGCGCCCACGGCGTCGATCAAGCTCTCGAATAACGTGTCGATGAGGTCGATGATCTTTTCGAACCACCGGCTGCCGCCAAACAGATTGTAGACGCCGGTCCAATGACTGATGACGTCGAGTTTGAATTTCAGCGAGGAACCGGTTAGCCCATGATCCTCACGAGTCTGGCTTGACGTGTCCTTCAGCCTGTTCCGAAGATTTGCGAAACGCGCGGTGGCCTGATTTGCCGGTGATTCGCCCACGGCGTTCCACGCATTTTGCATGGCCGGCATCAGGCGCTTGAGGATCAGCTTGGTCCCCCGGCTGTCTTCTCCCGTCTTGACAACATCGGTCAAGAAATTTTCAAGCTCGACTAAAAACCTGTCAAGCCTCTCAATATCAGTTCCAGCGTCGGTAAAATCAAAATTTGGTTTATACATGCAGATTCCTCCCGAATTGCATTATTAATAATATAGTATCACGATATTTCCTGCCGATCTAGGTCCGAGAAAACCTAGGTCAAAACAAATTTTCTAGAATCAAATGAGGCGCTTTTGGAATCGGCGCACTGCGTATATGTTCACATAAACACTGGAAAAGAAACGCAGTTGCAGCGCGTCGAAGAATCAGTTTTGTTAGCTATATCGGGTTTCGAGCAGCATCGGCGCGTTTCTCGAACGCCTCGGCGAACATGCGGAAAGCCCGGTCGAACATCGAGCCCATGACCATGCCGAGCAGCCTGTTCTTGAACTCGTAGTCGATGGAAAATCCGATCTGGCATTCGCCCTGCCCGGCCGGCTCGAAGCGCCAGACATTGCTCAGATATTTGAACGGCCCATCTATGTATTTGACATCGATGCGGTTTTCGGCCGGCTTCAGATGCACCTGGCTGGTGAAGGTCTCGCGGATCGCCTTGTAACCCACGGTCATGTCGGCGACCAGGATGGTCTGGCCGTCGCGTTCCTTGCGCGAGCGCACCGCCAGCGCCTCGCAAAGCGGCAGGAATTCCGGATATTTCTCGACATCCGCCACCAGCGCGAACATCTCTTCCGGCCGGTGCCGGACATGCCTTGTCGTCTCGAATTTCGGCATCGGCCGGAGTGCCTCAGACCGCCTTCTTCAGCATGCCCTCGCGCGCCGCGCGGAGCCTTGCGAAGTCGTCGCCGGCATGGTGCGAAGAGCGGGTCAGCGGGCTCGAGGCCATCACCAGGAAACCCTTGGAAAGTCCAATGGTTTCAAAGGACTTGAACTCGTCCGGCGTGACGAATTTCTTCACCGGATGGTGCTTCTTCGAGGGCTGCAGATACTGGCCGATGGTCATGAAATCGACGTCGGCGGAGCGCAGATCGTCCATCAGTTGCAGCACTTCGTGCCGCTCCTCGCCAAGCCCGACCATGATGCCCGACTTGGTGAAGATCGACGGATCGAGTTCCTTCACCCGCTGCAGGAGCCGGATCGAATGGAAGTAGCGGGCGCCCGGCCTGACCGTCAGATAGTTCGACGGCACTGTCTCCAAATTATGGTTGAACACATCTGGCTTCGCTGCGACCACGATCTCCAGCGCGCCTTCCTTGCGCAAGAAATCCGGCGTCAGGATTTCTATTGTCGTGGAAGGGTTTAGCGCGCGGATGTTGCGGATCACCGCGGCGAAATGCCGGGCGCCGCCATCGTCCAGATCGTCCCGGTCGACGGAGGTGATGACCACATGCTGCAGCTCCATCTTGCGCACGGCCCGCGCCACGCTGCCAGGTTCGGTCGGGTCGAGCGGGCCGGGGCGCCCGGTGGCGACATTGCAGAAGGCGCAGGCGCGAGTGCAGATCTCGCCCATGATCATGAAGGTCGCGTGCTTCTTGTCCCAGCACTCGCCGATGTTCGGGCAGCCGGCTTCCTCGCACACGGTGACCAGATTGTGCGAGCGCACGATTTCGCGGGTCTCGGCATAACCCTTTGAATTCGGAGCCCTTACCCGAATCCAGTCAGGCTTGCGCGCGACTTCCTGATCGGGCCGATGGGCCTTTTCCGGGTGGCGCGGCTTCGGCTCGCTCTTCTTGCGTGGGTCGTTCTGGAGGAGGTCTATGGTGACCATGAAGTCTCCCGCGATCTGCGTCGCTAGGACTTAAGCGTCAAGCCGCCCCAGAGCAAGAGACAAGCCGCATGTCTGACCTGTCGAAACGCCGATGCGCGGTCATGCAGCCGCGTGCCCGACATGCGGCTGGAAGCGGCATCGGGCGCATACAATCGCGTCTTTGCATGCTATCGTCGGCGCCATACCGGTGGAGGGCAAGATGCCGTTCGAGGTTGCGACCAATGTCCGCTGCGATGGCTCGGGATATCTCTATCCCGGCGGGGCGGAAGCCTACGAACGCGAACTGCTCGCCATCACATCCAACGTCAGGGGAACGAACACCGGCAGGACCCTTCTCGGCTTCTTTGCCCTTCGGCAGCGGCAGGTGACGATCCGCCCGCTGGGGGTCGTCGATCCGCATGGCACCGATCAAAGCTCGCCTGCTTCGGGCAAGGCACATTCGGACCTGGGCGCCCATCCGATCGATGCCTTCTGGCGCAACGTTCAACCGCGCGACATTCAGGGGCGTGTCGTCCCAGGTGTGGCAAGAGGCACCGGGCGCGGGGTCGACACGACGATCAGTTTCACGCCGCTCGTCTTCAGCCAGGATCCGGAAACACAGGCGGACGCGGTACTCGTGCACGAGTTGTTTCACTCGATGCGGTCAGCTTTCGGCATGTCGGAGCGGCAACCGCTGGGTCCGGATTTCCGCAACGCCGAGGAGATGTACTCGATTTTCGTCGAGAACATGCATCGTGTCGAACGCGGCTACGGCCTGCGCAGCAGCCATCGCCGCCAGCAAATGAGCATCGATCCTTCGTCCGGCGGCACCCATCACCGCATGGCCGACAATCCGCTGTTCCACGAACCGATGCGCCGCATTTCAGCAATGATGCCGACCATCGTCAATGCGCTGGCGCGCATCGACATCTCCTACAATCCGTTCAGGGACTGGCTGGACTACGTCCGCAGCCATCCGAACGCAGGGCTGCGTCCGCACGCTTCCGCGGCCAACTGAGAAATGTTCAGCGCCGAACCAGCCGTCCGACGAAGATCAGCAGGCAGGCGCCGATGAAGCCGGTGATCAGATAGGCGATCCAGCCGACGCCGAAGATGCCGATGTTCAACGCGTTCAGGATGGCATTGAGCACGATCGCGCCGACGATACCCAGGATGATGTTCATGAAGATGCCCATATTGCTCTTCATGAACATTTCGGCCAGCCATCCAGCCAAACCGCCGATAATGATGGCTGCAATCCAGCCGACACCGTTCACGTCCATGATTGCCCTCATGCAATTAAAAAATCAGCTGCATAACGGACACGGCGCCATTCGGTTCCGGCCGCACGGCGATCAGGCGTTCAGCGCGCGGCCGTAGGCGTCAAGCACGCTTTCCTTCATCATCTCCGACAGCGTCGGATGCGGGAAGATCGTGTGCATCAGTTCTTCCTCGGTGGTCTCGAGGTTCATGGCGACGACGAAACCCTGGATGAGTTCGGTGACTTCGGCGCCGACCATATGGGCGCCGAGCAACTGCCCGGTCTTCTTGTCGAACACCGTCTTGACCAGGCCCTGGTCCTCGCCCAGCGCCACCGCCTTGCCGTTGGCGACGAAGGGGAAACGCCCGACGCGCACGTCGTAGCCGGCTTCCTTGGCCTTGGCTTCGGTCAGTCCGACGGAGGCGACCTGCGGGTTGCAGTAGGTGCAGCCGGGGATCTTCAGCTTGTCCATCGGATGGACGTTGAGCCCGGCAATCTTCTCGACGCAGACCACGCCTTCGTGCTCGGCCTTGTGGGCCAGCATCGGCGGGCCTGCGACATCGCCGATGGCATAGATGCCGGGCACGTTGGTGCGGCAGTAGCCATCGATGACGATGACACCGCGCTCGGTCTTCACGCCGAGAGCCTCCAGGCCGATGTTCTCGATGTTGGCCTGCACGCCGACGGCCGAGATCAGCCGGTCGGCGGTGATCTTCTGCGTCTTGCCGTCCTTGGTCTCGACATGAGCGGTCACCGAATCCGCTGATTTCTCGACCTTGGTGACCTTGGCGTCGAGCAGGATCTTCATGCCCTGCTTGTCGAACTGCTTTTTGGCCAACGCCGAAATCTCGGCGTCTTCGACCGGCATGACCTGCGAAAGCAGTTCGACCACGGTCACGTCGACGCCCATGGTACGGTAGAAGGACGCGAACTCGATCCCAATGGCGCCGGAGCCCATGACCAGCAGCGACTTCGGCATCTGCTGCGGCACCATCGCCTCGAAATAGGTCCAGATCAGTTTTCCGTCCGGCTCTATGCCCGGCAGGGCGCGTGGCCGCGCGCCGGTGGCGACGATGATATGTTTTGCCGTGTAGGTGCCCTCGCCCAGCGTGTTCTTCGGAACCGGACCCATCGGTTCCATGGGCTTCTTGGTCGTCTTCGACACGACGATCTCACCTGGCTTGGTCAGCTTGGCCTCGCCCCAGATCACGTCGACCTTGTTCTTCTTCATCAGGAAGCCGACGCCGTTGTTCATGCGCTGGGCGATGCCGCGCGACCGGTCGACGATCGCCTTCAGATCGGGCGAGACGCTACCTTCCAGTTTCAGGCCGTAGCTCTTGGCGTGCTCGGCATAGTGGAAAATCTCGGCCGTCCGAAGCAGCGCCTTGGTCGGTATGCAGCCCCAGTTGGAGCAGATGCCGGCCAGATGCTCGCGCTCGACGATCGCCGTCTTGAGGCCGAGTTGTGCTGCGCGGATCGCGGCGACATAACCGCCTGGACCGGAGCCGATGATGATGACGTCATAGGATGCAGCCATGACGGATTCCTTCCTAGATATTCAGGGTCTTTTTCACCAGCGGCGCCAAGGCCTTGCCGATGGCACGCGTGTTCTCGGCGTCGAGATGGACGCCGTCGAGCGGCGTGGTCTTGGCGACCGTGCCAGCGTCGAAGAAGCCGCAGTCGATCTCTTTCGCCAACGCATCATAATAGCTCGCGAGGTGTTTTGACGCCTCGTTGCCGCCGGCAAAAGCCGAGGTGAACTCGACATTGTCGGTGCGGCTGACCTGCGGCGGGGAGACGATGATCAGTTTTGGCGCGGAAGCTGCCAGTTGATACGGGTGGGTGCGCACGATCTGCGCCAGCCGCGCCATGCCGTTCTTCGAGACGAAGGCATTGCCGTGGATCCACGGTTTCATGTCGTTGGCGCCAAGCATGATAATGACGAGGTCGAGCGGCGAATGCGTGCCGAGCACGCCCGGCAAGGTGCGCGCGCCGTTGCGGTCCTCGCCGGCGAGATGGTCGTCGAAGGCGGTGGTCCGACCGTTCAGACCGTCGGCGATGACATGCACGCCCGGGCCGATTTCGGCCTGAAGCACGGACGGCCAGCGATCGGCCACCGGATGCCGCGACGGGCCTTCGGCATTGTAGCCCCAGGTCAGAGAATCGCCGTAGCAGAGTATGTTCTTCATGACGCTCTTCAGCTTCCTCCAAGTTCAAGGCGCCGCGCGCCGACCCGCCAGCGCACGAACAGCCAGTCCACCAGGATGATCGCCAGGCCGGGCAAGATCAGCCCGGCGACGATCGGCAGATCGGCCTTGAGCATGGCCATGTCGCCACCGACCGCCCAATATTCGAAGCCCAGCAACGCAACCGCAAACAGGGCGAAGATCGCCAGTGACCATTTTGCCGCCGCATCCACCGCTTGCCTCGCATTCGTTGCGAACTGGGCGATGAAGAAGACCAACGCGAACACCAGCCCCAGCAGGACGACGGCGACGAAGACCAGGATATATTCCTCCCGTGCGCCCGTCGCCACCGCCAGTTGCTGCGCAATTATGCCGCCCGCGAGGAACGACAGGAACAGCGTCATGAACGACGTCAGGAAAGCCCGCACCGGAACGATCGGTCACGCGTTGCGCAGTCCGAGCGCCACGACCAGCAGAAACGCCCCGTTGGACAAAAGCTCGATTGCCAGCAGGATGCCCAGCACGGCACCCGCCGAATATGGGAAGTCGGACAGGATCATGACGCCCAGGATGATCGATATAACGCCAGACAAGGCGGCAAAACCCCAGCCGGATACCGGGCGGAGTGAAAAGGCGTACATCACCTTCACCACGCCGAGCACCAGGAAGAGGATCGCCACCAGCATCGTCAGCGACAGCGCACCCGCCAACGGATTGCCGAGCAGTGACACGCCGACCGCCAAAGTCACCACGCCGAGCAGGAGCGACCACAGAAAACCCGGCCAACCCTTGACGCTGAACGCCTGGACGATTTGCAGGACGCCGAACAGCAGGAAGGTCCAGCCTGCAAGCCATACGGCCGTCATCGTCGCCGCGAGTGGATTGAACAGCGCCAATATGCCGCCGACCAGCGAAATCGCGCCGAGAATGGCCAGCCATATCCACGATGCCTTGAGTCTCTGTACCTGTTCGCCCGTAGCCATAGTCCCCTCCTTGGTGGGTAAGTACCGGGGACAGTTTACTTTCTTTCGGCTGAATGGCCGCGGCAGTTCAAAATTCGCGCGGGCCGAAAAAAGCAAACTGTCCCCTGCATTTCCTCAAACCAGCATTCCGATCGGATTTTCGATGTAGCGCTTGAACGCGCCGAGCAGTTCGGCGCCAAGCGCGCCGTCGACGGCGCGGTGGTCGGTAGACAGTGTTACCGACATGACGGTTGCAACCTTTATCTCGCCGTTCTTGACCACCGCTCGCTGCTCGCCGGCGCCGACCGCCAAGATGGTTGCGTGCGGCGGGTTGATGACGGCCGAAAAATCCTTGATGCCGAACATGCCGAGATTGGACACGGCCGTCGTGCCGCCCTGGTATTCTTCCGGCTTCAGTTTTCGCGTCCGGGCGCGGGCCGCCAGATCCTTCATCTCGTTGGCGATGACCGACAGCGTCTTCTGGTCGGCCTTGCGGATGATCGGCGTGATCAGGCCGCCCGGGATCGACACGGCAACGCCGACATCGGCGTGCTTGTGTTTCACCATGGCGGTTTCCGTCCACGAGGCGTTGGCGTCCGGCACATCCATCAGCGCTAGAGCCATCGCCTTGATCACCATGTCGTTGACCGACAGCTTGTAGGCCGGCACCTCGCCCTTGTCGGTCTTCTTCATCGGCGCGGCCGCATTGAGCTCGCCGCGCAGCTTCAGCAGCGCATCGAGTTCGCAATCAAGCGTCAGGTAGAAATGCGGGATCGTGCTCTTCGCCTCCACCAAGCGGCGGGCGATGGTTTTTCGCATGTTGTCATGCGGCACGAGGTCGTAGGAGCCCTGCTCGAAAAGCTTCAGCACCGCGTCGTCCGACATCGGCTTTACAACCGGAGCAGCAGCAGGTGCCGCCTTCGATGCGGGAGCGGCGGTTTCGGCGGCACCCGCCGGCTTCGCGGCAGCCTTCGCGCCGCCAGCGACGGCGGCCTCGACATCGGCCTTGACGACGCGCCCGTGCGGACCGGAGCCCGCGATCGCCGCGACATCGATGCTGGCTTCCTTGGCGATGCGGCGCGCCAGCGGTGAGGCGAAGGTGCGCTCGCCACCCGCATGGCCGTTCGCTGTCGGAGCGGCAGCCTCTGCCTTGGCAGCAGGTTTTGCTTCCTCGGTCTTCGCGGGAGCAGCCTTGGTCGGCTCGGCGGCGGCCGCCGCATTCGCCTTCGGCGCTTCGGCCTTTGCCGGTGCATCGCCGCCCTTGGCCGCGGCGCTTGCATCCTCGCCCTCACCCGCCAGAACGGCGATCAGCGCGTTGACCTTGACGCCCTCGGTGCCGGCCGGCACGAGGAGTTTCGCGACCGTGCCTTCGTCGACGGCCTCGACCTCCATCGTCGCCTTGTCGGTCTCGATCTCGGCAATGATGTCGCCGGGCGAAACCTTGTCGCCCTCCTTGACCAGCCACTTGGAGAGATTGCCTTCCTCCATCGTGGGCGACAGGGCCGGCATGGTGATGTTAATTGGCAAGGCTATCCTCCTCCGGCCGCATCCGCGAGACGTGGTCTAGCTGGATACCACCTATGTTCTTCCCAAGTGAGCTTTCCAGAACAAACTTCAATGTCACGAAGTAAGCGACAGCGCTAACCGCATAGGCAAGATAAGTAACGCTTCGGACCATGGTTTCTGGCAAAATTCCAAACCCTAGAAGCAAGGCAGGAAGAAAGAAGCTCAAAACCACGTTGACAACTATGCCGAAAAGAATTCCGGCGACGGCAGTTTTCCAAAAGACTGACCATGCGAAGCGCCACATGTTGCCACTCTCAGTCACACCTACCCCCGGTACGTCACCGCCTTCACCGCCGCGATCACCTCGCCGACATTCGGCAAAGCGAGCTTTTCGAGGTTCGCCGCATAAGGCATCGGCACGTCCTTGCCGGCAACCGTGATCACCGGGGCGTCGAGGAAGTCGAAGGCTCGCTGCGACACCTGGTTGGCGATGAAGTCGCCGACCGAGGATTGCGGATAGCCCTCCTCGACCACGACCAGCCGGTTGGTCTTCTTCACCGAGGCGATCACCGTATCGAGGTCCATCGGGCGGATGGTCCTGAGGTCGACGATCTCCACGTCGATCCCGAGCTTGGCCAGTTCCGCCTCGGCCTTGACCGCATAGGTCATGCCGATGCCGAACGATACGATGGTGACGTCCCTGCCCTGCTTGTGGATGCGCGCCTTGCCGATCGGCAGGACGAAATCGTCAAGCTTCGGCACGTCGAAGGAGTGGCCGTACAAAATTTCGTTTTCGAGGAAGATGACTGGGTTCGGGTCGCGGATCGCGGCCTTCAGCAGGCCTTTCGCATCGGCCGCCGTATAGGGCATGACGACCTTTAGGCCGGGAATATGGCTGTACCATGCGGCATAATCCTGGCTGTGCTGGGCGGCGACGCGGGCAGCCGCACCGTTCGGGCCGCGGAAGACGATCGGCGCGCCCATCTGGCCGCCCGACATGTAGAGCGTCTTGGCAGCGGAGTTGATGATCTGGTCGATCGCCTGCATGGCGAAGTTGAAGGTCATGAACTCGACGATCGGCTTCAGCCCGGCCATTGCCGCGCCGACGCCGACGCCCGCGAAACCGTGCTCGGTGATCGGCGTGTCGACAACGCGGCGCGGGCCGAATTCCTGCAGCAACCCTTGCGTGATCTTGTAGGCGCCTTGGTACTCGGCGACCTCCTCGCCCATGACGAAGACGTCCTCGTCGCGGCGCATCTCTTCCGCCATGGCGTCGCGCAAGGCTTCGCGTACGGTGGTCGAGACCATTTCGGTACCGGCGGGAATATCGGGATCGGCGGCGATCTCGGTTTTTGGCGCAGCAGCGACGGGTGCAGCGGCTTCACCCTCCTCCTTGCGGGGAGGGTCGCCCGCCTCGGCGGGCGGGGTGGGGGTCGACGCAGGCTGCGCCTCACCCCCAGCCGCGCCTTCGGCGCGACCTCCCCCCTGTGAGGGGGAGGTAAGAGAACCGGCGCTTTCGCCGTCCTGCAGCAGCACGGCGATGACGGCGTTGACCTTCACGCCTTCCGCGCCGGCCGGCACGACGATCTTGCCAAGCACGCCCTCGTCGACGGCCTCGACTTCCATCGTCGCCTTGTCGGTCTCGATCTCGGCGATCACGTCGCCGGCGACGATCTTGTCGCCTTCATTCTTCAGCCATTTGGACAGGTTGCCCTCTTCCATAGTCGGCGACAGGGCGGGCATCAGGATTTCGATCGGCATTGTTCACCCTCCCTCAATGTACGATGTCTGTCCAAAGCTCGGACGCATCCGGCTCCGGATCGGTCTGGGCAAAATCCGCCGCGTCGGCGACGATGTCGCGCACCTCCTTGTCGACAGCCTTGAGCTCGTCCTCCGTCGCCCATTTCTTGTCGATGACGCGCGCCTTGACCTGCTCGATCGGGTCATGCTCGGAGCGCATCTTCTGCACCTCCTCCTTGGTCCGGTATTTTGCGGGATCGGACATGGAGTGGCCGCGATAGCGGTAGGTGAGCATTTCGAGGATGATCGGGCCGTTGCCGGAGCGGCAATGCTCAAGCGCCATCTCGCCGGCCGATTTCACGGCGCGCACGTCCATGCCGTCGACCTGGATGCCGGGGATGCGGAAGGAAGCGCCGCGCTGCGAGAAATCGGTCTCGGCCGACGAGCGCGCCACCGATGTGCCCATGGCGTATCGGTTGTTCTCGATCACATAGATGACCGGCAGCTTCCACAGCGAGGCCATGTTGAAGCTCTCGTAGACCTGGCCCTGGTTGGCGGCGCCGTCGCCGAAGAAGGTCAGCGAGACGTTCTTGTTGCCGCGATAGCGGTTGGCGAAGGCCAGGCCGGTGCCGAGCGACACCTGCGCGCCGACGATGCCGTGGCCGCCATAGAAATTCTTCTCCTTGGAGAACATGTGCATGGAACCGCCCTTGCCACGCGAAAGGCCGCCCCGGCGCCCCGTCAGTTCGGCCATCACGCCTCGGGGCGAAAGCTCCATGGCCAGCATATGGCCATGATCGCGGTAGGCGGTGATCATCTGGTCGCCCTCGATCATCGCCAGCTTCAAGCCGGTGACGACCGCCTCCTGGCCGATATAAAGGTGGCAGAAACCGCCGATGAAACCCATGCCGTAGAGTTGGCCGGCCTTCTCCTCAAATCGCCGGATCAGCAACATGCCGCGATAGGCGGCAAGTTCCTGTTCCTTGCTGAAATCCGCCGGCTTCGGCGTTGTCGGGGTTGGCTGGGACTTCCCGTCCGCCTTTGATTTGGCGGACGATTTCCTGGCGGCCTGGGCCATGCAATCGCTCCCTGGAAACTGTCTCTTGTCGGACATACGGGAGCCGTTGCAGCTCCTACGTTACTCAGGAAGCTAGCATGTGGAACGGCATTCGGCCATGCGAAAAAATGCATGGCTGACATGCAGCTAAGCGATTAAAATCATTGCGGATAAGTGCGATTAATCGGAATTCAGTTAATCTTGTCGCCGGGCGAAAGCATGATCGTTACTTCGTCGGCGTGCGAAAGATTGAGCGCCTGGCGCGCCCGCTCGTCCAGCATATCCTTGTCGATGGTGCCGTCATGCAGCATCCGCACCTTGTTCTCCAGCGAGACACGCTGCCCGCGGACCTGATCGAGTTCCGTCTGCAGGACGGCAGCGCGGGCACGCAACTGGTCCTTCGAGTTGATGCCGAACTCGCCGTGATAGACGTGGTAGCCGAAATAGGAGAGCACGGCGACGGCCAGCGACGGCACGATCAGTCGACCGGTCCTGCGGGGGCGATGCTGGCGTGTCCACATGGCATGATTCCTTGGTTCCTCCATGTCGCCCGAACTTGCTTAACGGGTCGTTACCCCCGTCGATCGACCGGAGCCGGAGACCGGACCGAGAACGGGTCGGGGTGACAAGAGCGACACGGTTGATAAGCCACGTGCGGTTTTTTGTCGCTCAAGGGGTTGGCGAAACCACAAGCCTCTTTTATAGGCAGTTTGCTGCGAATCCCGTTTGGGAGGGTACGAATGACAGAATTTGACATCGCGATGAGAGGCCGCGAGGCCTAGGTCCTCGGCGCCGGATCGGAAGGCCATTGGTCTTTCCGGGCAAAACGGCGCTCGAATAAAGGCCCTGATGCGGCCCCGGCCGCCACCTAGCTCCGGCCAGCTTCAAATTCACTTCGACCGCTTCAAGGGACGTTTGTCCCGCGTAGCATTCCGTTTCAGCTTTTTGGGATCGGCCGCTTCTGGCGTCCGGTAAAAATCATGACCCGTTACCGCATCGATCTGCGCGGCGGCGCCTTCCGCAGCGTGTTCCGCTTCACCAACAGCCACTGGTTCCGGCAGCCCTTCCGGCTGGCGACGATCATGGGTGCCGTGCTGGTCTCGACGCTGGCCGACGTACTGACGCCGCTCTACACCGGCCGGCTTGTCGACGCCGTGGCGAGTGGTGCTGCCGCGAATGAAGTCGCGTGGAATGCGGCGATTGCCGCATTCGCGGCGTTGCTGGCCCTGGCGCTCGGCGCCATCGTCTTCCGCTACATCGCCTTCATGGGCATCATCGACCTGACGTTGAAGATGATGGCCGACATTGCCGCCGACGCCTTCCATCGGATCCAGCGCTTCTCCACCGACTGGCATGCCAACAGCTTTGCCGGCTCGACGGTGCGAAAAGTGACGCGTGGCATGTGGGCGCTCGATCTGCTCAACGACACGATCCTGGTCGCGCTGTTCCCGTCGCTGGTGATGCTCATCGGCTCGACCTTGCTGCTCGGCTGGTACTGGCCCTTGATGGGAGCGATCATCGCTGTCGGTTCGGTCATCTACATCATTCTGACGGTGGCCTTGTCGCTGGGTTACGTGGCTCCGGCCGCCAGCCTTGCCAACAAATGGGACACCAAACTCGGCGGCGTGCTGGCCGACGCGGTGAGCTGCAACACGGTTGTCAAGGGATTCGGTGCGGAGGACCGCGAGGACCATAGGCTGGCGCAGATCGTCGCCAAGTGGCGGCATCGCACACGCCGCACCTGGGTGCGCGGGACCCTGAACGGCACGGTTCAAGGCGCGACACTGCTCGTGCTCAGGGCGGCGGTGATCGGATTCGCGCTCTATCTGTGGTCGCAAGGAGAGGCGAGCGCCGGCGACATCGCCTTCGTGCTCACCTCGTTCTTCGTGCTGCAGGGTTATCTGCGCGATGTCGGCATGCATGTGCGCAACGTGCAGCGCTCGGTCAACGACATGGAGGAACTGGTCGACATCCAGGCCCAACCGCTCGGCATTGCTGACCATGCCGGCGCAAAACCGATCCGCATCACCAATGGCCGCATCGAATTCGACAACGTCACCTTCCACTACGGCAACCACCGGCTCCCGCTCTACAAGGATTTTTCCATGGAGATCGCGGCGGGTGAGCGCGTCGGGTTGGTCGGGCATTCGGGTTCGGGCAAGACGACCTTCGTCAAGCTGGTCCAGCGGCTGTACGACCTGAACAAGGGCGCCATCCTCATCGACGGGCAGGACATCGCGACGGTGACCCAGGCGTCGCTGCGCCAGCAGATCGCCATCGTGCAGCAGGAGCCCATCCTGTTCCACCGCTCGCTGGCGGAGAACATCGCCTATGCCCGCCCGGGCGCCAGTCAAGCGGAGATCGAGGAAGCGGCAAGGCTTGCCAGCGCCCACGACTTCATCATGCATCTGCCGAAGGGCTACGGTACGCTGGTCGGCGAGCGCGGCGTAAAACTGTCGGGCGGCGAGCGACAGCGCGTGGCGATTGCCCGCGCCTTCCTTGCTGATGCGCCGGTCCTGATCCTCGACGAGGCGACGTCGAGCCTCGATTCGGAATCGGAAGTGCTGATCCAGCAGGCGATGGAGCGGCTGATGGTCGGACGCACGACGCTGGTCATCGCGCATCGGCTATCCACGGTTCGCGCGCTCGACCGGCTGCTGGTCTTCGACAATGGCCGCGTCGCCGAGGAAGGCAGCCATGACGCGCTGATCCGTCGCGACAGTGGCATCTATCGCCGCCTGTTCGAGCGGCAGGCTTTGGAACTGACCAAGGGATTGATCTGACAAACAAAAAGGGGCCGTGCGCGAGCACGGCCCCTTGATCCCATCGCTCAATCGAGGGCTTATGCCTTCAGGATCGACCTGCCTGCGTACTGTGCCTGCCTGCCAAGCTCTTCCTCGATGCGGATGAGCTGGTTGTACTTTGCCGTGCGGTCGGAGCGGGCCAGCGAGCCGGTCTTGATCTGCCCGCAATTGGTCGCGACCGCGAGGTCGGCAATGGTCGAATCCTCGGTCTCGCCCGAGCGGTGCGACATGACGGCGGTGTAGCCTGCCTTGTGCGCTGTCTCGACGGCGTCCAGCGTTTCCGACAGCGAGCCGATCTGGTTGACCTTGACCAGGATCGAATTGGCGACGCCCATCTTGATGCCGTCGCGCAGGCGCGCCGTGTTGGTGACGAACAGGTCGTCGCCGACGAGTTGGGTCTTCTTGCCGATCAGGTCGGTCAGGATCTTCCAGCCTTCCCAGTCGTCCTCGGCAAGACCGTCCTCGATCGAGATGATCGGATAGTCGGCGGCGAGTTTTGCCAGATATTTCGCCTGGGTCTTCGGGTCGCGGGTCTTGCGCTCGCCTTCGTAGACGTAGTTGCCGTCCTTGAAGAATTCCGTCGCGGCACAGTCCAGCGCCAGCGCCACGTCCTCGCCCGGCTTGAAGCCGGCCTTCTCGATTGAGCCCATGACAAAATCGAGCGCCGCCTGCGCGCTCTTCAGGTTCGGGGCGAAGCCGCCCTCGTCGCCGACATTGGTGTTGTGGCCGGCTTCCTTCAGGCCCTTCTTCAGGGTGTGGAAGATCTCCGAGCCCCAGCGCACCGCGTCGCGCAAGGTCGGCGCGCCGATCGGCATGATCATGAATTCCTGGAAGTCGATCGGGTTGTCGGCATGCGCGCCGCCGTTGATGATGTTCATCATCGGCACGGGAAGCACATGGGCATTCGGGCCGCCGACATAACGGTAGACCGGCAGGCCGGAAGCTTCGGCTGCAGCCTTGGCGACGGCCAGCGACACGCCGAGGATGGCGTTGGCGCCGAGGCGGGCCTTGTTAGGCGTGCCGTCGAGTTCGATCATGATCCTGTCGATGGCGATCTGGTTCTCGGCCTCGAGGCCGCCGACCGCTTCGAATATCTCGCCATTGACGGCCTCGACGGCGCGCTCGACGCCCTTGCCGAGATAACGCGAACCGCCGTCGCGAAGCTCGACCGCCTCATGCGCGCCGGTGGAGGCGCCGGAGGGCACGGCGGCGCGGCCCATCGACCCGTCTTCCAGCACGACGTCGACCTCGACGGTCGGATTGCCGCGGCTGTCGAGAATCTCGCGGCCGATGATGTCGACGATTGCGGTCATGAAACTCTCCAGATTGGATCGATTGAATTTTCGCGCCCGTCTTAGCCAAAGCACCGCAAAAGGCAATCGTGGACGGCAGAAATTCCGGCGCACTCACGCCGCCGGCTTCACCGTCGCTTGAAACTTCGACATCAGATACGGGCCGGACAGCACGGGCTCGTAGCGGGGCGTTTCACCGGGCGCCAGGCAGGACGGGATGCAGGTGATTTCCTGATGCCAGTTCGGCTGGTGGAAGAAGGCGAGCGACTGGCGACGGGCAGCACTGCCGTCGGCGTTGACGACGCGGTGGAGCGTCGAGACCCAGCGGTCGTTGGTCCAGCGCGCCATCAGGTCGCCGATGTTGATGACGAAAGCGCCGGGCACCGGTGGCACTTCCCACCAAAAACCTTCCGGCGAGAAGATCTGCAGACCCGACGAGCCGGGCTGCGGCAGCAGGATGGTCAGGCTGCCATAATCCGTATGCGCGCCGGCGCGCAGTTGCCCTGGTTTTGGTGGCGTGCTCGTCTCGGGATAATTCAACGCCCGTAAGGCGCTGACCGGCCGGTCGATGGTCTTGTCGAAGAAGGTTTCCGGCAGGTCGAGCGCCACGGCGAAGACGCGCATGATGTGCGCGGCCAAATCCTCGATCGCGCGGTAATAGGTCTTCCAGGCGTCGGCAAAACCGGCCGGCTCGTCCGGCCAGATGGTGTCGGCATAACAAAAGGCGAGCGCTTCCGGGTCGGTGAGGCCGGGCGGCACCGCAAGCGGGCCGCCGTTGAAACTTTCCTTGAGGTCGGGCGGGGTGTCCTCCCCCTTCGATTTCGCCAGCGCCTCCGCACCGGGGCCGAGATAGCCATAGGGATAACCAGGGAAAGGCGCCCTTGCCTTCTCTTTCTCCGCGACGGACTGGTCGAAGAAGTCATGCGCCTTCGACCAGACGGCGTCGATCGTCGGCTGCGGAACGCCATGCCCGCTGATCGCAAGGAAACCGGTGCTGCGGCAGATATCGTCGACCTCGCGCCCGAGCGCGCGGCGATCAACCTCGTCGGACGTCTCGAAGCGGGAAAGATCGAATATGGGGAATGATGGGTCGTGCATGTTTCCTCTCGGCTTTTCGACAGGAATAGCCGAAGCGCGGCGAAGGGGTATAGCCTGCTGGCGTAAATACCCCGCCCACAAGAAAACGGCCCCGCTTGCGCGAGGCCGTCCGCCGCATCTCCCGGTAGAATGGGAGGTTTAGTGCCAGTAGGGATCGACCTTGTAATATTCGAAGGCCGCGTCGCGCGCTCGCTCGCCGTCGGTGCCTGTCAGGTCGTTGATCGAATGGGCAGGCGCCGCCGTCAACTGATCCTTGGTGAAGGGAACCACATAGCCGCCGCGGCTCGGCTCATAGTCGAGAACCGACCACGGGATCGCATGGTACTTCTCGCCGATACCGAGAAAGCCTCCGAAGCCGATAATGGCGAACATGATGCCGTTAGACGTCTTGTCGAGCATCACGTCCTCGATCGTGCCGATGCTTTCGCCGGCCGTGTTGTAGACGGCGGTGCCGATGACACGCGAGGCGGGAATGGCGTCGGTGTGGCCGGTGTAGGTGCTCATGGAAATCTCCTCGTGCAGGTGAATCGCTGCGAGGAGAATGGCCGGCGGCGGCGAAGGTTCCCGCAAAATTTTCCGGCCCGGCGATCAATCCGTCAGGATGAAGGTGACCTTCATGTTGACGCGGTAGGCGACGATCTTGCCGTCCTCAACCACGATCTTCTGGTCCTGGATCCAGGCGCCCTCGACGTTCTTGAGCGTCTTGGATGCCCGTTCGATGCCCTGCTCGATGGCATCCTGAAAGCTCTTCTTGGACGAGGCGGTGATTTCAGTGACGCGAGCGACCGACATTGCGGTGTTCCTCCACATACAGCCCCCGACAGGAGAGGCTATATCGGGCGGAGGGCGGCAGCAAGCGTCCTGTGTATCAGCCCAGGGCTTGGAACTCGGGTTAACGCGCTTTCTCTGTTGCGGAATGACTGATTCCATGGGTGCTTCCTTGATTCGGAGCATCGCATGTCCGTCGCGATCCTTGAGGGTTTCGAAAAATCCCGCCTGAAGTCGCTTCTTGATTATTTTGGCGACATTGAAGACCCGCGCGAGCCATGGCGCGTGGCTCACCCGCTGCCAGAGGTCCTATTTCTTGTGGTCTGCGGCACCATCTGCGACTGCGAGGACTACGATCTGATCGCCGACTGGGGTGCGGCGCATCTGGATTTCCTGCGTCGCTACCTGCCCTATCATCACGGCGTGCCGGGTGGCCGCTGGCTGACCATCCTCATGAACCGTATCGATCCGGCCCTGTTCTCGGAATGCTTCACGGCATGGGTGCGCGAGACCTGGCCCGACAAGCCCGACTTCATCGCCATCGACGGCAAGACCTCGCGCCGCAGCCACGACCGCAGCATCGGCCGCGCGCCGCTGCATCTGGTCTCCGCCTTCGCCACCACGCAGCGCCTGGTGCTCGGCCAGGAGGCGGTCTGCGACAAGTCGAACGAAACCACCGCCATTCCGGTGCTTCTGGAGCGGTTGGCAGCAAATGACGGCCTCAAAGGCGCGCTGGTGTCGATCGATGCCATCGCCACCAATGCCACCATCGCCACGGCGGTCCGCGATGCCGGGGCCGACTATCTGCTCGCCGTCAAGGCCAACCAGCCAACGCTGCGCCGCGACATCGAACGCTATTTCAACGACGCGCCCGATGAAACGCTCGACAACTCCCACGACCTCGACAAAGGCCACGGCCGCATCGAGGAACGCTCCGTCACCGTCTCACGCGAGACCGATTGGCTTTCCGGAGACAGACGCTTCCCCGGCGAACTGCGCCTGCCAGGCGCGACGACCATCATTCGTGTCAGTTCGCGCGCCGAACTCAAGGACAGGTGCCGCTTCGAGACCCGTTACTATATCTCTTCGGCCACGCTCTCCGCCGAGCGGGCCGCGCACGCCGTGCGTGGCCACTGGTTGGTGGAGAACGCCCTGCACTGGACCCTCGACGTCGTCTTCAAGGACGACCAGTCGAGGTTGCGCAAGGGCCATGGCGCACACAACATGGCCATTGTCCGTCACTTCGCCATCAACCTCGTCAGAGCCATGAAGGACAACAGAGCCATCAAGCGCCGCCGCAAGGTCGCGGGATGGGACGCAGACTACCTCGCCTCTATCCTCGGCCACCTAACCCGTTAACCCGGATTCGAAGCCCTGTGTATCAGCCTATCAGAGCCCCTTGGCGACCCGATCGAAGGCGATGAGCCTTTCAAGCAAGGCGGGCAGGTCCTTGAGCGGGATCATGTTCGGCCCGTCGGACGATGTCGAATTATCGGGATCCTGGTGGGTCTCGATGAACACGCCGGCGACGCCGACGGCAACCGCCGCCCGCGCAAGGGTTTCGACGAAACGGCGCTCGCCGCCCGAGGACCCGCCCTGCCCGCCCGGCTGCTGCACCGAATGGGTGGCGTCGAAAATCACCGGCGCGCCGATCTCGGCCATGATCGGCAGGGCGCGCATGTCGGAGACCAGCGTATTGTAGCCGAAGGAGGCACCGCGCTCGGTGACGAGCACATTAGCATTGCCCGACCCGGTGACCTTCGCCACCACGTTCTTCATGTCCCAAGGGGCGAGGAACTGGCCTTTCTTGACGTTCACCACCTTTCCGGTCTTCGCAGCGGCGACCAGAAGGTCGGTCTGGCGCGACATGAAGGCCGGGATCTGCAGCACGTCCACATGCGGCGCAACGATCGCGCATTGTTCCTCGTTGTGGATGTCGGTGAGGATGGGAAGGCCGAATTCCTTGCGCAGGCCGTCGAAGACAGGCATGGCCGCGTCGAGGCCGGCGCCGCGCGTCGCGTCAAGCGAGGTGCGGTTGGCCTTGTCGTAGCTGGTCTTGTAGACGAGCCCGATGCCCAGACGTCCACACAGTTCCTTCAGGCTGCCGGCCATGTCGAAGGCATGCTGGCGGCTTTCCAACTGGCACGGGCCGGCGATCAGCGCCAGCGGCGCGGCATTGTCGAAGGAAACGTTGCCGACGGCAACGATCGGGTTCGGACTGGTCATGAAATCTCCTCGAAGACGAAGGCGGCGCCCTGCCCCGACGCGGGCGGAACGACGAGGCGGCTGTCCTTCATATGGTACGAAATGCCGGCATCACCCAGCAATCCGGCAATGCGGGCCAGATCGGTTGCCGCGAAACAGACGGCACGCGCCTGCAGGCCGGTATGGCCTGCCGCGTCGAGCCCGTAGCGTTCCTCCAGCCCTGCATCGTCGACCAGATCGACGACCATGTTACGCGCGGCGACGCGGACGGCCTGGCCTGCGGCCGGCTCGACCGGCGGAGCATCCGCCGCCATCGAGACGATCGGGGCGAAGTCGAAGGGCCTGCTTGCCGAAAGCACCACGCGCACAATGCCGGTCACGCCGTTTCGGTGCGACTGCAAGGAGGCGCGGTCGACCTTTGGAACCCCTATCCGCTGGCAGGTGAAGAAGAAGATGTCCGGCGCCCGCAGGTCGGCGGCGAAGGCCAGACGGAAGGACGCCTCTCCGGTGTTGCCCGCCGCATCCGTGAAAGGACGTGAAAAGTCGAGGATCTCGCCACCGGACATGCCTTCCCGCCGAAAGGTCAGGTCATCGTCGCGAGCGTCCTGCGTGCCAAAGACCAGGGCCGAGAACCCATCGCCGCCCTGACGATAGCGATAGGCCGCGTCGCGCGCCACGAAGGCGTTGCCTTGCCGCGCCGCCTCGCGCGCTTGCCGCTCGTCGGCGACGGCCAGCGGCTCAAGATAGGTGCCGTCGGCCAGGAACACGCAGGCGTTCGCCGTGCCGAAAGGATGGACGCCGACAGGTGCCACGGTGAAACCCAGCGCCGTCAGCCGCGCCCGCGCCGTCTCGAGCGAGGCGGTCGGCAGCACCAGATGGTCGAGCGGGCGAGGTTCGGCGTTCATCGGGCGGGATGTGCCTCATTCCCGGCTGCGCCGCAAGGGCGGCGGCGCGCCGAGGTGATGGCGGCGGTGCCGACGGTCAATGCTCCAGCGGGCCTGACATTTTTTTCCAGGCGTCGATGCCGCCCTCGATGTGGCGGGCCGAGCCGATGCCCGCCTCCTGCGCCGCGTTGACCGCCATGGCTGAGCGTTCACCGAAGGCGCAGAAGAAGATCAGCCGTTTTACCGAGCCCAGTTCATGCAGGACGCCGCCCGGACCGACGCTCTCCTCCAGGGAGCCGTAAGAAACGTGCAAGGCACCGGGGATAGCGCCGTGGCGTTCGCGCTCGCTGCGTTCGCGCAGATCCACCAGCGCGACATCGGGCCGCCCGAGCAGCGGCAGGGCGTCCCGCGCCGACAGCGCCCAGCCTTGCGCGGCGACCTTCGCCTGCGGCAGGCCGATATGCATGTTGGCGGGCACCGCGACGTCCATCATCTTCGGATTGGGCAGGTTCAGGCCGTTCATCAGCGCGATATAGGCGTCCACGGAGGGGACCTGCAGGCGCGGGTTGCTGCGTCGCTCCTCGCCGATGGTGCTGACTGTATCGCCCTTGTAGTCGTGGGCCGGAAAGACCAGCGTCTCGTCCGGCAGCTTCAGCAGGCGGCCGAAGATCGATTCGTACTGGGCGCGCGGGTCGCCGTTCTGGAAATCGGTGCGGCCGGTGCCGCGGATCAGCAGCGTGTCACCGGTGAAGACGCGGTCGCCCATGACGAAGGAATAGGAATCGTCGGTGTGGCCGGGCGTGTAGATGACGTCGAGGCTGGCGCCTTCGATGTCGAGCCTGTCGCCGTCGGCGAGGCGGATCGACACGATGTCGGCCTTGGTCTGCTCGCCCATGGCGGTGACGCAATGGGTGCGGTCGCGCAGTTCCGCCAGGCCGGTCACATGGTCGGCATGCAGATGCGTGTCGACCGCCTTGACCAGACGAAGGTCGAGCTCGTTCAAAAGCTGGATGTAGCGGTCAACCTTCTCCAGCACCGGGTCGATGATCAGCGCCTCGGCGCCGCGCCGGCTGGCGATCAAATAGCTGTAGGTGCTGGAGGTGCTGTCGAAAAGCTGACGGAAAATCATGGCGATGTCTCCGAAACCTCATCGCCGGCGCGCCGGCGATTCGCCTTGCAGCCGCTCATTTCGGCTGCGGCACGATGCGCAGATAGGGTTTCGGCGCCTTCCAGCCCTCGGGATACTGCTTCTTCGCGTCGTCGTCGGAGACGGAACCGAGGATGATGACATCGTCGCCCTGCTTCCAGTCGACGGGCGTCGCCACCTTGTGTTTTGCGGTGAGCTGCATGGAATCGACGACCCGCAGGATCTCGTGGAAATTGCGCCCCGTGCTCATCGGATAGACAAGGACGAGCTTGATCTTCTTGTCCGGCCCGATGACGAAGACGGTGCGCACGGTGGCGTTGTCGGCGGCCGTGCGGCCGTCCGACGTGTCGCCGGCGCCGTCGGGCAGCATTCCGTAGAGCTTGGAGACTTTCAGGTCGGTGTCGCCGATCATCGGATAGTTCGGCGCGGTGCCTTGCGTCTCGGCGATGTCGATCGACCAGCGCGCGTGATTCTCCACCGGATCGACGCTGAGGCCGATGAGTTTTACGCCGCGCTTGTCGAATTCGGGCTTGAGCGTCGCCATGCGGCCGAGCTCGGTCGTGCAGACCGGCGTGAAATCCTTCGGATGCGAGAAAAGCACTGCCCAGCTGTCGCCCAGCCAGTCGTGGAAACGGATGCGCCCCTCGGTGGTATTGGCCTCGAAATCCGGCGCCGTGCTGTTGATGGTCAAAGACATGAAACTCTCCCTGCTCTGTATCCCGCGAGGCAGTGTCTGACCGGATGCCAAGAGCCACCTGCCCGTCGCGCGTGATACGAAACCAACCCCGTCGGCCCGTCGCCATCGGGCGTCGGCCTGACGACGATACGGTACTCCGCCGCCACAACACAGGCAACGGGTGAAGACGGATGTAGTGACGCACCGCCGTTCCTCGGGGCGCCATGGGAACGGGATGAGATGCTTCGCTTTCGTGCCGCAGATTTTTGGCCAAAAAGGGTTTGGCCGGCTTCGCAAACGGATCAACAATGGCACTGGCGGACAGCACGGATCGCCGACACGCCGCGAAAAAATCCGCGCCGGCCGTCGATCTTTGTCTTGTGGCATCCGGCACGGCGCCATCAAGACGTGTCGGGAGACTCCAGCGCGTAGACGGCCAACGCGTGGGCGTGGGCCAGAATCTCGTCGATCTCGCGGATTCTTCGGGGATGGTTGGCCGACGGATCGTAGCTGGAGAGCCGCCCGCCCGGCGGTCGACCGCGCCGCAGCGGCGAGACGCGGCGGGGCCGACCCTTGCCGCCGCCACCTTCCCGATCGCGAGCACGTGCCGCGTCGTTTCGCGCCTTCCAGCGGGCGAAACGTTTCGCCTGGCCCGGAAGGTCATCCAGCGCGCGGCCCAACGCTTCCAGCCGCCGGCCGAGGCGCGCCGCGTCGACCGGCTTGTCGGACGACGGCGGGGCAGGCAAGGGGTGAAACGGCGCATCGAAATCCAGCGACAGGATGCGCGGCAGGCTTGCGGGCGCCGTCCTCCGGGCGCGGCCGGTCCAGAACGAAGGCGTCCGCAGCGGATCGAGCAGCGGCAGCGAGAGAATGCACGATGCCGGCCGGCGACGTTTTTTCGGCCCCGTCGGCATGAAGGCGCGAGGCCCCCGCTTGATGGCGGGTTTCGGTTTTCGCGGGCGGAGTGGCGGCAGGTTGACCACGATGCCGCGCGCCGCCGCGATGATCAGCCGCCGCGTGGCGGATTCAGCGGGACGCAAGAGCCGCAGGATGACGAGATAAAGCTGGCGCGGCAGTGTGGGGGCGCCTTCGGCCATGCCGACGAGAGCAACAAGCGATGCGAGGATGCGCTTCAGCGCCTCCCAGTTTTTCTCGATCGCCACGCTCCCGTCCATCGGGGACCTTCTCCTTTCGAGCACAGGCGACCCATTATCGCACCGATCGGCGAGGATGTAAATAATCCTAGGCAAATAATCCTATTTGTGTTTATGACCATCCGCGCCGGAGCAGCGGATGACCCTGCCCAGCAGATTTTCGGAAGCAGCCCATGGCTGTCGTCGTGTATCGATGACAGTCACCAACCTCAACAAGGCATACGCTCCACGAGGTCCGTCACCGCGTCGATGATGCCTCGCACATCACAGTCGTAGAAGCCGGCAGAGTTCAACGTATTGTATTCGACGACCTTGTAGGCGTCATCGGCTTGGGCGATGTCGATGACATAGGCCGGCGCCGGTGCAAATCGCTTGTGGGCTTCGAGGACAGCTGCCTCGACCTCGGGGATGACATGCCGCTCGGCTTTGGCGATCCGCCACTGTTTGTAGAGGGAAGACGTCACGATCCTGCCGTCGACGACGACCACGCGCCACTCGCAGCCCAGTTTCTTGGGCCGGCTCACAGCGACGTCGAAATCATTGCCGTCGAGATAGCCGACGGCGGCTATGTTCAAGAACCACCCGGCGAACTCGTCCTTGCTCATAACCGTGCCGGCGAATTCCTTGTTGTCGCCGTCCGGCTTGATGAAGAAGTGTTCGCCTTCATAGGAACGCAGCCACTGTGCCACCGCGCTCATCGGCATAGAGACTGCGTCAAGGTTCAGGAACAGGTCGCCGAGTTGCTTGTAGACCGACGTGGCGAACTCGGCGTTGGTGAAGACGCCTGGCTTCCAGCCCTGCCGTTGCGCCAGCTTCTGGACGCCGATGCTGCCATAGACCACTGCCGGTCCCGACACCTCCGGCACCACGCCATCGATTTCGTGGATGAACGGGATGATCCGCACGACATGATGCGGCAGACGGCGATGCCTGAGGTGCGCCAGCATCTCGTCAAAGCACGCTTCGGCGAAGACGTTGGATTCGAGAATCCAGGTGACTGTCATGGCATTGGACGTTTCGACGTTTTCCTTGATGTTGCGAAAAGGCGGAGGTCAGCGGGTCAAGCAATCAGGATCAGCTATTTCGCGGATCAGGATCGTTCCCCGGCAAAGGCAGGTCTCGAAAAGTCTTGGCGCCCGCAATGCGTTTGTAAATCCCTTCCCATTCCGGCGGCGCCGGATTTGCGCGGACAAAATCGGCCTGCCCGTCGTGCGAGAGGACCGCAAAACCGAATACAAAATCCTCCCAGATTTTGTTCATGCCGAATACGGGAGCATCGCGCGGAAGTTGGGAAAAGTCGCCTTCTACAGTTTCAAAAATCCTGGCCAGTTCGCGGCGACGAAACGATCCGTCGGCATAATCGTGTGGGCTGATGCCGGGCATGTAAACCCAAGGCAGCGGCAATGAACCGCTGCCCCGAATTGAGATCGAAGACAGAGAATTCTCCCACCCCGCCGGAGGCGGAAAGCGAATTGCATAGTCGTCCCGGAATGCCCTCGTGCAACTTCCGAACCACGCACAGAACAGGCCGACATACCATTCGCCGTAACCCATGCGCCAACCGATGCTATGTCGGGCGATGTTCGGGCACTCGATCCAGGGCGGCGCCATCTCCTCCATGAATCAAACCAGCCGGCTCTGCTCCACCGCAGCCCCGATAAAACTCGCGAACAGCGGGTGCGGGTCGAGCGGGCGGCTTTTCAGCTCAGGGTGATACTGCACGCCGATGAACCAGGGGTGGTCGGGATATTCGACCGTCTCCGGCAGCACGCCGTCGGGCGACATGCCGGCGAAGACCAGGCCGCATTCCTCCAGCCGCTCCTTGTAGTCGATGTTGACCTCGTAGCGGTGGCGGTGGCGCTCGGAAATCTGGGTGTCGCCGTAGATTTCGGCGATCTTCGAATCCTGCGCAAGCCGCGCCTCGTAGGCGCCGAGACGCATGGTGCCACCGAGGTCGCCCGCTTCGCGGCGTTTTTCCAGCATGTTGCCGCGCAGCCATTCGGTCATCAGGCCGACCACCGGTTCCTTTGCCGGACCGAACTCGGTCGACGACGCGCCCTCGATACCGGCCAGTGAACGCGCCGCCTCGATGCAGGCCATCTGCATGCCGAAGCAGATGCCGAAATACGGCACTTTTCGCTCGCGCGCGAATTTCGCCGCGAGGATTTTTCCCTCCGAACCGCGCTCGCCAAAACCGCCGGGCACCAGGATGCCATGCACCTTTTCCAGGAACGGCGCCGGGTCTTCCTTTTCAAAGATCTCCGACTCGATCCAGTCGAGCTTGACCTTGACGTGGTTGGCGAGGCCGCCATGGGAAAGCGCTTCGATCAGCGATTTGTAGGCGTCCTTCAGGCCGGTATACTTGCCGACGACGGCGATCGTCACCTCGCCTTCCGGATTGTGGATTAACTTCGAAACGTTCTGCCAAGCTTCCATGCGCGGCTTCGGCGCCGGGTCGATGCCGAAGGCGGCCAATACTTCCGAATCCAGCCCTTCCTTGTGGTAGGCCATGGGCACGTCGTAGATGTGGCCGACATCCAGCGCCTGGATGACGGCGCTTTCGCGCACGTTGCAGAACAGCGAGAGTTTTCGGCGCTCTTCCTTGGGGATCGGCCGGTCGGCGCGCACCAGCAAAATGTCGGGCGCGATGCCGATGCCGCGCAGTTCCTTGACCGAGTGCTGGGTCGGCTTGGTCTTCAACTCGCCCGCGGTCGGGATGTACGGCATCAGCGTCAAATGGACGTAGACGGCGTTGTTGCGCGGCAGGTCGTTGCCGAGTTGGCGGATGGCTTCGAGGAAGGGCATCGCCTCGATGTCGCCGACCGTGCCGCCGATCTCGCAAAGGACAAAATCGTAGTCTTCGTTGCCGGACAGCACGAAATTCTTGATCTCGTCGGTGACGTGCGGAATGACCTGCACCGTTGCGCCAAGATAGTCGCCACGGCGCTCGCGCTCGATGATGTTCTTGTAGATGCGGCCGGTGGTGATGTTGTCGGACTGGTTGGCGGAGCGGCCGGTGAAACGCTCGTAGTGGCCGAGGTCGAGGTCGGTTTCCGCCCCGTCGTCGGTCACGAACACCTCGCCATGCTGGTAGGGCGACATCGTTCCGGGATCGACGTTGAGATAGGGATCGAGCTTTTTTATGCGCGCGCGATAACCGCGCGCTTGCAGCAAAGCCCCGAGGGCCGCTGCAGCAATGCCTTTTCCAAGGGATGAGACCACGCCGCCGGTGATGAATACATATCGCGCCATGGGAATTATCGCTTAGCTTGGGCGGCCTGATTCCGCCAGAAAAAAATGGGGCCCTGTCCGATTATCCCCGGCGGGCATGTGGTGTCGGTGCGGCCAAAACAAAAGGGCCGGCGCGGGCCGGCCCTTTCGAAGGATGTGCGGCAGATCAGAGAATGACGACCTTCGTGCCGACGCCGACGCGGCGGTAGAGGTCCATCACATGCTCGTTGACCATGCGGAAACAGCCATTCGACGAGTTGGTGCCGATGGTCTGCGGGGCGATGGTGCCGTGGATGCGCAGATGCGTGTCCTGCTTGCCCTGGTAGAGGTAGATGGCGCGGGCGCCGAGCGGGTTCTGCCCGCCGCCGGGCATGCCGTCCTTGTACTGGCCGTATTTCTTCGGCTCGCGCTTCTGCATGTCGAGCGTCGGGATCCAGCGCGGCCATTCCTGCTTGTCGCCGACCGCCACCATGCCCTTGAACTGCAGGCCCTCGCGTCCGACGGCGATGCCGTAGCGGCGCGCCGAGCCAAAGCCTTCGACGAGGTAGAGGAAGTGGTTGCTGGTATCGATGACGATGGTGCCGGGGGCGTAACCGCTGAAGGCAACCGACTGCGGCTCGTACTCCGGCCTGACCTTGAACTTCTTCTTGGTCTCCAGCACCGAGTCGAGGGCGCGGGTTTCCGGCAGCATGCCCACTGAGGTCGCCGTCGTCGTCGGCTCGTCGCCGAACAGGATCTTGAAGAAGCCGCCGCCGCCGCTCGGCTGGACGACGCTCGCACCGCTGCGCAACTCGCCATTGTTGCCTTCGCGAACCACTACGTCGGGGCCGACGGCAGCCGCCTGCTGGGCGGCGATGCGCTCGGCCGTCATGCCGATGACCGGCTTGTCGTTCGAGCCGAACCGCTGCACGTCTTCATCGGCCTTCGCCAGTTCGACCGGCGGGACCTTCTTCCGGGGTTCCTCCTTGGCGACATCTTCCTTGACGACATTCTGCTTCGGAGCGCGGAAGGCCGCAGTGCGCGCCTCGGCGTCGGCCTTGGCCTTGGCCCGCATGGCGGCCAGCTTTGCCTGGCGCACCTTCTCGGCGGCGGCCGCCTTGGCTTCCGCCTTTGCCTTCGCCTTCTCGGCGTCCGTCAGCTTCTTGTCCGCGTCCTTGGCGGCAACCTTGCCCTTCTTGTCGGGCTTTGCCGCGACCTTCTTCTTGCCCTTGGAGGCATCTGCAGAGGTCTTCGACTTTGCCGACGTCGCCGTCGGCTTCTGCGGCTTCGCCACGTCCGCGAAGGCAGGCGTGGACAAGCCCAGCACGGCGCAGAGGCCGAGCAATATGAGGCTTCGAGGTAGCATGTGTTGTTGATCCCGAGACGATAAAGAACCGGCCGTGCAGCGGAACGACATCTCCGCACCCCCGCTCGCAAGCCGTCGGGAAATCTATATCCCTATAATGAAGAAACGCTCAAGGCATCCCCATCCGTCCGCGAGATCGAATCATCGTGATCACAGCGGCATTTAGCCGGGTGTGATCAAACGGGCACAGCCCGTAGGCTATTGATTCGGGACCTGCGGCTCGGCCGGGCTGGCAGGCGCCGCCGGGGCCGGTGCGGCAGCGGGCGGTGTCGCAGTTGCGCCATCGGCAGCCGGAGGCGTGGCAGCCGCGCCATCGGCGGGCGCGGCGCCCGATGCCGGAGGATTGACGGCGGGCGGCGTCTCGCCGGCGGGTGCGGCCGGAGCCGGAGCGGACGGCACGTCGGAGCCGCCGAGCTGGTCGAGCACGCCGGCACCGCCACCCTCGCCCTGGGTGGCCGGCACGCGGTCGAGAATGTCGATCGGACGGTCGCCGTAGCGGGCGATCAGCGACAGCACCAGGGAGGTCGCGAAGAACGCCGCGGCCAGGATCGCGGTGGCACGCGTCAGCGCGTTCGCGGCGCCGCGCGCGGTCATGAAACCTGAGCCGCCACCGATGCCCAGCCCGCCGCCTTCCGACCGTTGCAGCAGCACGACGCCGACAAGCGCGAGCACGATCATCAGATGGATGACGATGACGACAGTTTCCATAATTTCCCCGGCAGAGTTCAGGACACAGACAGGTGCGTCCTGCCGAAACGTGGCGGCTCAATACATGGCTTTCGTGGCATTTCCAAGCCCGCCGGGAATATGGGGGCGATGCGGGCCAATGCAACCCGTCGTCCCGTGCCCGGCCCGTTCTGGACGGCGGCCGGCCGTCAAAACGACAGGTAGGCCTCGGCGATGCCGAGGAAGTCGCGCGCCTTCAGGCTGGCGCCGCCGACCAGCGCGCCGTCGACATTGTCGATCGACAGCAACTCCTTGGCGTTCGACGGCTTGACCGATCCGCCATAGAGGATACGCGTGCGCCTGGCTTCTTCCCCGATCCGGGCGGCCAGCTCGGCGCGAATGTGGGCATGCGCCTCGGCCACGTCAGCGGCGGTCGGCGTCAGGCCGGTGCCGATCGCCCAGACCGGCTCGTAGGCGATGATCGTGTTGGCGTGGGTCGCGGCTGCGGACACCGACCCGGCGATCTGGCGGGACAGGACCGACATCGTAGCGCCCGATTCGCGCTCGGCCCGCGTCTCGCCGATGCAGACGATCGCGATGAGGCCAGCGCGCCATGCGGCTTCCGCCTTGGCATGGACGACGGCGTCGGTCTCGCCATGATCGGTGCGGCGCTCGGAATGGCCGACGATGACATGCGAGGCGCCGGCATCCTTCAGCATCTCGGCGGAGATTTCGCCGGTGTGTGCGCCGCTCGCCAATGCGTGGCAATCCTGCCCGCCGACCTTCACCGGCGTATTGGAAAGTATCTCCGCCGCCCGCGTCAGCAGCGTCGCCGGCACGCAGATCAGCGCGTCCGTCTCCGCGTCGATGCCGGACAGGAACTCGCGGCCGATCGAGCGCAACTCGGCGAGCGACGCACCGACGCCGTTCATTTTCCAGTTGCCGGCGACCAGTGGATGAATTCGCGACGTCATTCTCATCTCCCAACGACCATGCGGCCGGACCCTCCGTACCAAAATCAGGTCACAAAGCAATCGACACTTGCCCACAAGGGCGTTATTGCCGTTTCCTCACGGACTTCGCCCGCCTGGTCGGGCTTTCAACGGACTGTTCCATGCTCGAAACCCTACGATCCGCGGCCGGCACCTGGATTGCCAAGCTCCTGCTCATGCTGCTGGTGGTGAGCTTCGCGGTCTGGGGCATATCCGGGCAGCTGCAGAACGGCCTTGGCAACCATGCGCTGATCACTGCCGGTGGAACCTCGGTCACAGCCACGGAATACCGCCTCGCCTACGACCGGCAGATCAACGTTTTGTCGCAGCGTTTCGGCCAGAGGCTGACCCGCGAGCAGGCGACCGCCTTCGGCGTGGACAACATGGTGCTGGCGCAACTGGTATCCGGCGCGGTGCTGGACGAACAGGCCCGCAAGCTGGGCCTCGGGCTTTCGAAGGACCGCATCGCCTCGCTGACCGCCGAGGATCCGGCCTTCCATGGCCAGGACGGCAAGTTCAACCGCCAGCAGTTCGACTACGTGCTCAGCCAGATCGGCATGCGGCCTGAGGATTATTTCGAAAACCGCGCCCAGGTGGCCATTCGCCAGCAGATCGTCGAAGCGGTCGCCGATGGCATTAAAGCGCCAGATACGTTCCTGCGCGCTGTGTCGCTCTACAGGGGCGAAGATCGCACCGCCGAATATCTGGCTCTGCCGCGCTCGCTGGTGGAGCCGGTCGAAGCGCCGACAGACGCCGTGCTCACGGCATGGTTCGAGGACCGCAAGAAACAATATTCGGCGCCCGAATATCGCAAGATCGCCTATGTCAAGCTGGAGCCGGCCGACATCGCCGATGAAAGCGCGATCACCGATGAGCAGGTCCGCTCCGACTACGACAAGAACAAGGCTCGCTATACGACGCCGGAAACACGCACGATCGAGCAACTGGTTTTCGCGTCCAAGGACGCCGCCAACGCCGCGCTCGCCTCTTTGAAGAGCGGTACCAATTTCGACCAGATCGTGACGTCGGAGGGCAAGACGTCCGCCGACGTGCAGCTTGGAACGCTCGCCAAGGACAGAATTCCCGACAGGGCGGTCGCCGATGCCGCTTTCGTGCTCGCGAACAACGAGGTGAGCGGCGTGATCGACGGGACGTTCGGTCCGATCCTGGTCCGGGTCACGGCGATCAATCCCGAGGTGGTGAAGAGTTTTGAGGAAGTGGCGCCGGAAATCCGCAGGGATCTGGCGCTGGGCGAGGCCCATCGCGTGCTTCTCGATGTCCATGATTCCTACGAAGACGCGCGCGCCGGCGGCGATACGCTGAAGGAAGCTGCCGACAAGCTGAAGCTGAAGGTCACCGCCATCGAGGCGATCGACCAGTCGGGCAGGAAGCCCGACGACACGATCGTCAACGACCTGCCTTCCTCGGCCCAATTGCTGCGCGCCGCCTTCGATACGGAAGTCGGGGTGGAGAACCCGGCGGTCAACATCGGGTCGGACGGCTATGTCTTCTTCGAGGTGGAAGGCATCACGCCGGCGCGCGACCGCGCACTCGACGAGGTGAAAGCCAAGGTCACGACCGACTGGATCGCGGCGGAGACGGAAAAGCGCCTTGCCGACAAGGTTGCCGAACTCGAAAAGCGCTTGAAGGATGGCGTGACGCTCGACGTGATCGCCGGAGAGCTCAAGCTTGAGAAACAGACCAAGCGCGGCCTCAAGCGGGAAGCGGACGACGGAGATTTCGGCCGCGACGGCGTCGCCGCGGTCTTCGGCGTCGCCGAGGGCGGTTCGGGCAGTTTCGCCGCTCCGACCGGCGATTCCCGCATCTTGTTCAAGGTCACGGAAGTGTTTGAACCGGCCGCCTCGGGTGCCGACGCGGTGCCAGAGGATGCGCGCAAGGGTTTTGCGTCCGGTCTGTCGGACGACCTGCTCGACCAGTTGGTGGCGCGATTGCAAGGCGAATACGAGGTGCGTGTGGATCAGGCCGCGATCGGCCGGGCCCTGGCTTTCTAGCTGAGATGAGCACGCTGAAACCTCATATCGCCAAAGTGGCCGGCGGCGCGGTCCTCTCCTTCGATGAGGCGAAGGATGCGTTCGACATCATCATGTCGGGCGAGGCGACGCCCGGCCAGATCGGCGCCTTCCTGATGGCCTTGCGCGTGCGCGGCGAACAGGTCCCGGAAATATTCGGCGCCGTCGCCACCATGCGCGAGAAGATGCTGACGGTCGAAGCCCCGGAAGGCGCGATCGACATTGTCGGCACCGGCGGCGACAATTCGCACAGCGTCAACATCTCGACGGCGTCGGCCTTCGTAATCGCCGGCGGCGGGGTGCCTGTCGCAAAGCACGGCAATCGCGGCCTGTCCTCGCAGACCGGCGCTTCCGATGTGCTGACCGCCCTCGGCGTGAAGATAGACCTCGCGCCGGAATCGATCTCGGCCTGCATCCGCGAGGCCGGCGTCGGTTTCATGTTCGCCCCGTCGCATCATCCGGCGATGCGCCATGTCGGCCCGGTGCGCGCCGAACTCGGCACCCGCACCATCTTCAATCTGCTCGGACCGCTCTCCAACCCGGCCGGCGTCCGCCGCCAGATGGTCGGCGTGTTTGCGCCGGAATGGATCGCACCCGTCGCGGAGACGCTGAAGCTGCTCGGGGCGGAACGCGCCTGGGTGGCGCATGGCGACGGCCTCGACGAGATCACGACGACCGGCGAGACCAGCGTGGCCGAACTCGCCGACGGATCGGTCCGCAGCTTCGTGCTCAGGCCGGAGGATTTCGGGCTCGCCCGCCGCAAGCGCGAGGAACTACGTGGCGGCGACGCGGCCTACAATGCCTCGGCCTTGCGGGCGACGCTGGATGGGAAGGCTGGCGCGTATCGCGACACCGTGCTGATGAATGCCGGCGCGGGTTTTGTGCTGGCCGGCAAGGCAGCCGACCTTGCCGACGGCATACGGCTCGCCGCTGCGTCGATCGACGGCGGTCATGCAGCCGGCGTGCTCGACCGCCTGGTTTCGGTATCGAACGGATAGAGCCGTGGTCGACATCCTGAAGAAGATCGAAAAGTACAAGCGCGAAGAGATTTCGGCCGCGAAGACCAATGTTCCGCTTGCCGAAATAAAAGCCAAGGCGCGCGATGCCACGCCGCCGCGCGGTTTCGCCGAAGCCCTGCGCGCCAAACGACGAAGCGGCAATTACGCCCTGATCGCCGAGATCAAGAAGGCAAGCCCTTCACGGGGCCTCATCCGCGCCGATTTCGACCCACCGTCCCTGGCCCGAGCCTACCAGGCAGGCGGCGCGGCCTGCCTGTCGGTTCTTACCGACACGCCATCTTTCCAGGGCGCGCCCGAATATCTGTCGCAGGCGCGCGAGGCGACCGCCCTCCCCGTGCTGCGCAAGGACTTCATGTATGAGCCCTATCAGGTCCTTGAGGCGCGCGCCTGGGGCGCGGACGCCGTGTTGATCGTGCTTGCCGGGGTGGAGGACGACGGGGCGCGGGCGATCGAGGATACATCGCTCGAACTCGGCATGGACGTGCTGCTCGAAGTGCACAATGAGGCGGAACTGGAGCGGGCATTGGCGATGGCCTCGCCGCTGATCGGCATCAACAATCGCGACCTGCGCACTTTCGATGTCGACCTCGCCGTTTCGGAGCGGCTGGCCCGGCTGGTGCCCAGCGACAGGATCCTGGTCGGCGAGAGCGGCATTTTCTCCCATGAGGATTGCCGGCGGCTGGCGCATGCCGGCATCGAGACATTCCTCGTCGGCGAAAGCCTGATGCGCCGGCCAGACGTGACGCAGGCGACCCGCGCGCTGCTCTACGGCGAGGCGGCTGCGTCCGCCGAGATCGGCTGAGCGATGGCAGCGCCGGCATCCGCGCTGACGCATCTGAGCCCGGACGGCCAGGCGAACATGGTCGATGTCGGCGAAAAAGCCGAGACCGTGCGCACGGCGGTTGCGGAAGGCTGCGTCACAATGAAGGCGGAGACGCTGGCGACGATCATGGCCGGCAACGCCAAGAAGGGCGACGTGATCGGCGCGGCGCGCATTGCCGGCATTCTGGCAGCGAAGCGCACGCACGAACTCATTCCTCTATGCCATCCACTGCTGCTCACCAAGGTCGCCGTCGACATCGCGGAGGACACCGCCCTGCCCGGCCTGCGCGTCACCGCGCTCGCCAGGGTCACCGGCAAGACCGGCGTCGAGATGGAGGCGCTCACCGCCGCGTCGGTCGCGTGCCTCACCATCTACGACATGGCCAAGGCCGTGGACCGTGGCATGGTGATCTCCGGACTCCGGCTTGTCGAAAAGACCGGCGGCAAGTCCGGCGATTTTCGCGCGGCGGACTGACATGGCGCTGCTGCCGGTGGCCGAGGCCTTGCGATTGCTGCTCGACGGGGCCGGACCATTGCCGCCCGAACGGGTTTTGCTTCATGAGGCGGCGGGGCGCGTGCTAGCCGGTCCGTTGACGGCTCTCCGGACCCAGCCGCCTTTCGACGCTTCGGCGATGGACGGTTTTGCCGCGCGCGCAGCCGATGTGGCTGATGTGCCGGTGCGGCTTGAAATCGTCGGCGTGTCAGCGGCCGGACGCGGGTTTCGCGGCGAGGTCGCGCAAGGACAGGCGGTACGCATTCTGACAGGCGCGCCGATGCCGGAAGGCGCCGACACGGTCGTCATCCAGGAAAATACACGTCCGCTTGGTTCGAATGCCATTGAGGTTTTCGAGACGGTGGCGGCCGGCCGGCACATCAGGCGGCGCGGGCTCGATTTTTCGGAAGGCGAAATGCTGCTCGAAGCGGGCCGCATGCTTGATGCCGCCGCACTTTCGCTGGCCGCTTCCGCAAACCACGCCACGCTCAACGTGGTCGGCCGGCCGCTTGTCGCCATCATCGCGACAGGCGACGAACTGCTGCCGCCCGGCAGCCATCTCGGGCCGGACCAGATCATTTCCTCGAATGCCTATGGCGTCGCGGCGATCGCGTCGGCCGCCGGCGCGCGCGTGCTCGACCTCGGCATCGTCGGCGACGACCGCGGGGCCATCGCGGCGCGGCTGGCCGAGGCAACGACGGCCGGGGCGGACATCGTGGTCACGCTGGGCGGCGCGTCCGTGGGCGACCATGACCTCGTCCACGAGGTGCTCGGCTCGCAGGAAGTCCAGCTCGATTTCTGGAAGATCGCCATGCGGCCCGGCAAGCCGCTGATGTTCGGGCGGCGAGGCGGGATGCGGTTCATCGGCATGCCCGGCAATCCGGTGGCGAGCCTCGTGTGCTCTCACCTTTTCCTGAAACCGCTTGTCGCTCAGCTTGGCGGCCGCCAGGTGGAGCATGACAGGCGCCCGGCGGTGCTCGGCGCGCCGATGGCGGCAAACGATTTGCGGGAAGATTATGTTCGCGCCAGGATCGACATCGTCGACAGCGGGCTTGTCGCGACGCCCTTCGGCATCCAGGATTCGTCGATGCTGCGGATTCTCGCCGATTCGGGCGGTCTCATCATCCGCCCACCTTTCGCCCCGGCAGCCGAAAAAGGCGCTCCCTGCACCATCCTGATGCTGCGATAACAATTCGCTGCCGGTAAGTCGTGAAACGGCTCTGGCCGGGCATGCCTTCCGGGAGAGTCCGGGCCCGTGCACCTCAAATGGTGCTCGATCGATAGCCGGCATTTCCTATACCACGCCAAAAGTGCCCGATCGGCCCTCCGCCAACCACGCAGCCTGCCGCCTGACATCGGCCGGCAGCGGCGGCCAGTCCCGCTGATCCACTGCCGATATCCGCCCCGACGCGGCGGCGGTGCAACAAAGACGCAGCGGCGGGTGCAATAAAAAACCCGGCGGTTGCCCGCCGGGTTCTGTCTAGGCCGATCGGTGAAGCCGATCAGAACGTGCGCTGGAAGCGCAGGTTGAAGCCCCAGCTGTCGTCGAGATCCTGGTCGACGCCCTTGCTGTTCTTGTCGGGGGCGTAATAGACGACTTCCGGCGTGATCGTGAAGCCCGGAACCAGGTCGTAGGCAACGTTGGCGGCAACCGAGAAGTTCGAGCCGTCGTCATAGCCGACTTCGGCGTTGAACGTCGCCTTCTCGTTCAGCTTGATCGCCGTGCCGCCCCAGACGGCCCAGTCGCCAGCCCACTGCGCGTAGAAGTTCTCGTTGTCGAAGCCGGCCGAGTCCCAGGCGCCCATCACGAACACCGAAGCGGTGTCGGTGATGTTGATGTCCAGGCGACCCTTGACCGCCACTTCCGACTGCCAGCTGTCGTAACCGGCGACGAGACCGATCTTGCCCCAGCCCTGCGTGAACGACAGACCGCCGACCACATAAGGAGCGTAGTCCTGCGTGATGCCGCCATACCCGAAGGGGCCGTCAAAGTCCGAACCATACACGATCTCGTTCTGGTCGCCCTGCTCCAGGGCGACGCCGGCCGAGAAGCCGTTCGCGCCAGTGTAGGTGTAGGCGATCTGGAACGTGCCGAACGGACCGTAGGGAACGATACCGTCGTTCATGACGCCCGACGAATAGTCGGTGAAGGTCGAGAAGTAGGAGTCCGTCTTGCCGATGCGGAAACCGCCAAGCTCGATATAGGCATGCTCGATGCTCATGCCGTCGTTCATGTCGTAGAAGGGCGTGCCGCTGCCGGACACCTGGTAATTGAAGTTGATGGCGGCATACGCACGCAGCGTGCCGAGTTCGGTCTCGCTGCGGGCGTCGGTGCGCAGCTGGAAGCGGACGCGATTGTTGTAAGTATCGTCGCCTGCGGCGCTCGTCACGCCGTAGAAATCGCCGCCACGAATATCGACGCGGACATAACCGCCGATCTTCAGGCAGGTTTCCGTGCCGGGCAGGTAGAAGAAGCCCGAACCATAGACGTCGCAGACGCGGACGTATTCGACGGGTTCCGGCTCGGCAACCACGACCGCATCGGCCGCACGAGCGCCGGTGACTGCGACCAGGGCCGCAGCGGAGCCGAGAAGAAGGCTCTTGATGTTCATTTTCTGATCTCCAGTTTCAGTTGCGACCGGTACTTGTCTTGCTGGAGGCACCCGCCCCCTCAACGGCAAATCAAAGAACCCTATCGATTGCCCCTTGGCCATAACTCATACCTGTCATATCCGCGCTTTCAACCATGATCAGGTGTTTCGCCCATCCGCCGTCGCCGCTATCTCACGCCATGTGACATAAACGCCACGATTCCATGACCGATCGAAATCTTTGATTTACTTTTGGCGATGGTTGGCGGGCGCAGGCATCCCCTGACCGCCCCAATATACCGCTCGATTTGTCCGATGCGGATTCGGGGCCGGCTCGGCTCAAGGGCCCCTAGACCGCTTCCGGAACGCTGAACACGTCGACCAGGGTCCGGCCGGTGGCGAGTTCCGCGATCCATTTTTCTTCCATGCGGACCCTCTCCTGGGCAATGGCGAGCACGGTGCTCGCCTCATCGAGAGGAATCACCGCCAGGCCGTCATTGTCGCCGAGCACGATGTCACCCGGCTTTACTGCCACGCCGCCGAAAACGATCGGCCCGTTCACCGTGCCCCTCTCCTTGGAGAGCGGTCCTCGCGCGGTGTTGCCAAGGGCGTAGACGGGGAAATCATCCCAGCTGGCGATCGTGTCGATATCGCGGACCGCGCCGTTGACGACCAGCCCCGCAATCTTCTTGCGTCGCGCCAGGCCGCAGAGGATTTCGCCGACATAGGCGGTCTGGAGGCAGCCCCCCGCGTCGACGGTCACCACATCGCCCTCGCCCGCGACATCGATCGCATGCAGCATCGGCCCGAAATCGGAGCGCTCGCACCATGCCGTCACCGCCTGTCCGGCGAATCGCCTGCCAAGCGGAAATGGCCGCAGCGGCCGGATGCGCGGGTCGGCCACCACGCGGCCGCTGGTCACGTCGGACAAGATGGTCACCGGTATGCCGCGCCATGCGGCGAGGTCAGCCGGGGTGAGGCGCTTCGCCGTGTGACTGTAGATTTTTGTTGGCATGGTCGTCTCCTCCAGACGGTCGAACGGTGGTTGCGTGCCTCAGGCGGCAGCCGGTTTGAATCGGTTTCGGGAAAATCCCTCGACAGGATAGGCCGGCACGCGCCCCGCCGCCATGTCGGCGACAATCCTCCCGGAAAAGGCGCCGGCAAGATTGCCGAAGAAATGACCGGTATTGACGATCAGCCCGGCTAGCCCGGCCGATGAGTCGATCACCGGCAGGCCGTCTGGCGTCTGGGCGACGACGCCTGCCCATTGGCGAACGATCGGCAGACCGGCGATTCCGGGGAAATTTCGGCTGGTGATGGAGCAGGCCATGGCCTGCCCGGCCACCGTTGCCCGGTCGAGGTCGCTGCCGATCTCATAGGCGCAGCCGAACTGCAGCGATCCGTCGGGATAGCTGGCGATCTGCTCGGTGAAACCAAGCTCCGGGCGGATGCGCTCGGAGGGCTCGCGGGGCAGCATCGAGACATCGACGCCGGGCGGCGTGAAGAAACGGAACAGCGACTGGCCGGAAACGACGGGTTTTATCCGGAAAGGCGCAGGCGCGGTTTCGGCTGCCTCGAAGCGAGTCGGTTTATAGGGAATGGCCAGGCCCAGCCGCGACAGAAGCTCGTTCGACCAGGGTCCGCCGGCGATCACCACGATGCGGCTTTCGATTTCGGTCCCATCGGCGAGCCGGATGCCGCCGCAGGCGTCTTTATCAATCAGGATCGCCTCGGCGCGGGCTGGCGCTACAATCGTTCCGCCCGCCTGGACAAAGCCGTCGGCCAGATGCCGCACCAGAAGCCGCGTATCCTGATGCGCGTCGAGCGGATTCCAGACCGCACCCGAAACGTCAGGGCCGATGTCGGGACAGAGATCGCGCAGCGCCGGGCGCTCGAGCAATTCGACCGGCAGGCCCGACGCGACACGATCGGCGACGAAGGCGCGCGCCACCGGCTCATATGCCTCGTCGCGGTAGATGATCAGGCCGCCGCTAGCGCGAAAGCAGAAATCCGGGAACTCGCCGGTCAGCGATTCGGCAAAACGCCGGCAGGCCAGCGAAAAATCCATAGAAAGCCCGGCGGCCTTGGTCTGCAGCCAAAGGAAGCCCGGATTGCGTCCCGATGCGCCCCAGCCGGGATGATGCATGTCGAGGAGCGCGACCGAAAAGCCCTCCCGGCGCAGATACCAGGCGCTGGCAGTGCCGGCGATACCGGCGCCGACGACGATCGCGTCGAAGCCGCGGTTCACGCCCATGGCAGCCCGGCATCCTCAAGCTGCTGCGCGAGGCGGTCGATGAATGTCCTGCACCGATCGATCTCCGAGAGAGCGAGATATTCGTCCGGCTTGTGCGCCTGCTCGATCGATCCAGGCCCGCAGACGACGGACACGACGCCGGCGCGGTTGCTGAACAGGCCCGCCTCGGTGCCGTAGGCTACCTTTGCGTGGTCGTTGCGGCCGGCGAGTTGTTTCACGAAGGTGACGCCGGGATGTTCGACGTCGGTGCAGAGCCCGACGAACTCGACGATCGGCTCGACGGAGATCGATGCTTCCGGCGCGACGGCACGCATGCGCGGCAGGATTTCAGTTTCGGCATGCCGGCGGATCTCGGCGATCAGGGCGCGGGCGTCGACCTCCGGCAGCGACCTTATGTCGAAGCCGATTTCGCAATGGTTGGGAATGATGTTGAGCGCGGTGCCGCCGGAAATCGTCGTCACCGACAGGGTCGAGTGGGAGACATCGTAGAGATGGTCGTGCGGACCGGAGTGCGCGTGGCCCATCGACAGTGATTTGATGAAGGCGATCAGTTCGGCGGCGTATTCGATGGCATTGACCGCGGTCGGCGCGAGGCTGGAGTGGGCGCTCCTGCCGGACAGGACGGCACGAAACATGCCGCCGCCTTTGTGGCCGACGACGACCTGCATGCTGGTCGGCTCGCCGACGATGCAGAGCGCCGGCCGGACCGACATTGCCGCGATACGGTCGATCAGGCTGGTGACACCGGTGCAGCCCACTTCCTCGTCGTAGGAGATGGCGATGTGGATCGGAGCCTTCAAGCTGCGTTTCACCAATCCCGGCACGGCGGCGAGCACGATGCCGATGAAACCCTTCATGTCGCAGGCGCCACGGCCGTAGATGCGGCCGTCGGCCTCGCGCAACTGGAACGGATCGCTGGACCAGTCCTGCCCGTCAACCGGCACGACATCGCTATGACCGGAAAGGATGACGCCCGGCACGTCCGGCGGACCGATGGTCGCCCAGAGGTTGCCCTTCGTCCTGTCGGCGTTCCAGATGATGTCGCAACCGATGCCATGCCGTGCCAGTAAGGCCTCGACATGAAACAGAAGCTCGCGGTTCGGATCGCGCGAAACGGTCGGAAAGGCGATGAGATCGCCGATCGCCGCGATGCAGTCTTGCCTGGTCGCGGCAGCCGTCATTGCGTCATTCACCAGACGGGCTTGAAAACCGGAAGCGGCGGCAGGCCGCCGTCGCGTGGCCGCCACGAGACGCCGACCCGGTCACCGATCGTGGCGTTGTCGGCGACGATATTGGTGAGCAGGCGCGGTCCCTCGTCGAGTTCGACGATGGCCAGCAGATAGGGGGGCGGCAGTTCGGGCGTCACCGGAATACGCATCGTGGTGAGCGAATAGATGGTGCCGGTGCCTGCCACGTCAATCCATTCGAGCGAAGTCGATTCGCAGGAAAGGCAGAACGGCCGCGGATAGAACTGATGCGCATCGCAACTTTTGCAGTGCTGTACCGTCAGCCGCCCTTCGGCGCAGGCCTGCCAGAACGGCTCGGTGGTCGGGTCGGCGGCGCCAAGGTCGGAATAGGAGATTTTTTCAGACACGGGCGAGCACCACGGTGGAGGCGGTCGAGAAGGCGAGGCCGCCGGTGCCATGCGCGACGGCGATTTTTGCGTCGGGAACCTGGCGGGCGCCAGCCTCGCCGCGAAGCTGGTGCACCGCCTCGACCAGGAGCAGGATACCGAGCGCGCCGGGATGGCAATAGGAGAGGCCGCCGCCGGAGGTCATGCTGGGCAGGCTGCCGCCCGGCCTCAGCCGCCCTTCGGAAACGAAAGCTCCAGCCTCGCCTTTCTTGCAGAAGCCGAGATCCTCAAGATACAGCAGCACCGCGTGGGTGAAGTTGTCGTAGGGCTCGAAGACGTCGACGTCGGACGGTTTTACGCCAGCCATGCCGAAAGCGTCGCGCCCGGACGCCGCGCCCGGCGTCACCGTCAGGTCCGGGCATTGCGCGACATGCCATTGCACATGGCTTTCGCCGGCGCCCAGCACGCGCACCGGCCTCTTCGCGGCATCGCGCGCCCGGTCCTTGCGCGCCACGACGATCGCGCCGCCGCCGTCGGTCACCAGGCAGCAGTCGAGTTTTCGCAGCGGATCGGACAGCATCGGCGAGGCCATGACATCGTCGATCGAAAGCGGATCGCGGATCCAGGCTTTTGGATTGAGCGCCGCCCATTGGCGGGCGGCGACGGCGATTTCCGCCGTGTGTTCCAGCGTCGCGCCGTACTGGTGCATGTAGCGTGCGGCGCTCAGCGCGTAATGGCCGATCGGAAAATGGATACCGAAAGGCGTCTCGAACTGCGCGGACAGCGAGCCGTCGAGTGCGGCGGCGGCCTTCTTGCGGTTCTTGCGGCTGCGTTGCCGCGAGGCATAACCGATCAGCGCGACATCGCAGCGGCCGGTGGCGACAGCCACCATCGCGTGATGCACGAAGAATTCGAAGGATGCGCCGCCCATGTCGGACGATTCCGCGTAGCGCGGCTGCAGGCCGAGATATTCGCCGAGCTGGACCGAGCCTTCCTCACCCATATAGTTCGTGAACAGCGCATCCACGTCCCGGAAGCCCAGGCCGGCCTCGGCCAGCGCTTCCTGCGCCGCCATTGCAACCATCGAGAATTCGCTCTGGTCCAAAACCTTGCCGAGCGGCGTCTCGGCCGCTCCGACGATGTAGACAGGCTGTTCCGTCAATGGATGCGGCATGAAAAATCTCGGCATGGGAAATAGGAGTTCTGGTCGCGGATGGACGATGCGTGGTCGGTCTCGATGATCACGAAGCGCTCCCCTGCCCGCTTTCCTGGCCACGCACAGTTAAGCACCCCCTTTAAGGAGGCCGCCTTGCCTTCGGGCCTTGCGGGTGACATTGAAATCAGAGAGCAACATGAATATGAAGTCAATATCAATTTTTGATTCCGAGCTGTCGATTGTCGGCAAAGCGGCGTCGGATGTTGATTAACGACGATGCCGGTGCGATATCGGCCCGGCGAAGGATGGATCCGATGGCAGCGGAAGCCGAATTGAAGCCAGACGCGGCCCAGGGCGACAGGTCCCGGGAAAAATACGCCGACTATCTGGCGGCGGGGCTGGGGTCGATCCCGTTCGCCTCCAAGGGCGACCGGACGAAATATCGCCTGAAGATCGCCGCGGCGCGCGCGCTCGAGGAGATCGGCTACCAGGACGTGAAGGTCTCGGACATATGCGGCTTTGCCGATGTCGCGCTGGGAACGTTCTATGTCTATTACCGCGACAAGAACGAGATCGCGATCGAAGTCGTGCTCGACTTCGTCGAACATCTCTACGAGCAGGCGCGGCAGGTCGGGCGCGGCACCGGCGAATATGAGGCGATCCTCAACACGAACCGTTTCTTCATCGCCGCCTACTCGGCCAACCCCGGCCTGATGCAGTGCCATGTGCAATTGCAGAGCCAGCTGCCGGAGTTCCGCGAGATCTGGCGACCGCGTCATCTCAAATGGATCGAGAATCTTGCCCGATCCATCGCGCGGCGCGGCAATTACAAGGAAAACATGCCGGGATCGCCGCAGGCCGTCGCGCATGCGCTGGAGGTCATGGTGTTCCACTACCTCTATGCCGTGATCGTCAGCCGCAACCCGCTGGTCGACGGCGAGGATCCGGCACATGCCGACGACCTGGCGCAGATGCTGTCGACGCTTTGGTATCGCGCGGTCTACTGCAAGGATCCGCCGAGGCGGTAGAATGCGGAAATACGGGGACAGTTTACTGAATTCCCAAGCGTTTGCGACCGCTTGTCGAGAACAGAGTTTGGGAATTCAGTAAACTGTCCCCGCATTTCTTAGCGCGCGTTCAGTAGTTCGAGGTCAGGTAGCGTTTCGTCGCCTTGGCCAGCCGTGCAACCCCTTCTTCCAGGACGGACGGCGCATTGCGCGTGAAGTTGACGCGCATCGCAGAACGAAGCTGTGTGGCCGGGTCGAAGACGCTACCCGGAACGAAAGCCACTTTTTCTTCAAGCGCGAAGCGGTAGAGCGCGTCGGTGTCAACGGCTGGATGGCGCGTGCGCATCCACACGAACATGCCCCCAGGCGGCGTGTCCCATTCGAACCATTCGCCAAGCTCGGCGCTGGCCGCCGCGCAGAGCGCGTCGCGGCGCTCCCGGTAGTGCCGGACGATCGACGGCACATGCGCCTCCTCGCGTCCCGCTTCCAGCAGTTCCAGCGCGATCGCCTGGGTCAACATCGAACTGGCGATGTCGGAGGACTGCTTTGCCAGCGCCAGCGCCTGGATCATCGGCGCAGAGGCGACCGTCCAGCCGACGCGCAAGCCGGGCACGATGCTTTTCGACAGCGTGCCGAGATAGACGACAGGGCCGTCATAGGCGCCATCCGGCTCCATGCGGCCGTGCAGCGACAGGATGCTCGGGCCGGTGTCGCCGTCGAATTGCAGCGGCAGGTAGGGATCGTCCTCGACCAGCCAGGTGCCTGCTTCAAGTGCCTTTTCGAGCAGCGCCTGCCGGGCGGAAGTCGGAACCAGCGCGCCCGTGGGGTTGGAATAATTCGGGACGGTATAGATGAATTTCGCGGTCCGCAGGCTGTCGACGCCGGTTCCGGTTTCCGCCGACCAGTCCAGCGCCTCATAGACCGGGCGTCGCGGACGCCAGGCGTCGAGCGCGCCGACATAGGTCGGGAATTGCGCAACGATGCGGTCGCCCGGATCGATCAGCACTTTTCCGATGAGGTCGAGCCCCTGCATGGCGCCGACCGTCAGCAATACGTTGTCGATGGTGAAGGTCCGGCCCGACTCGCGGCTGATGCGCTCGGCGATATGTCGGCGCAAAGCCGACAATCCCTCGATCGGTCCGTATTCCAGCGCGCCTGAACCCCATCGCGCCAGCGCCTTTTCGGCTGCCTCGGCGATCGCCGCGGTCGGATAGAATTCGGCGGCAGGCAGGCCGCCGGCCATGCTGATGAAATCCGGATCGATGCCCAGCGCCATGAACTGCTGGGTGATGTTGTTGCTTTGCGAGATCCAGCGGGAAAAGGCCGGACGAACAGGGGATGAAGGGGTACGAAGCGCCATTGGCTGCGACCTTTGCCACGGCGCCTCCCCTCTCCGCAAGGACGGATCGGGAAGAGATTTCGCCCACAAAATTGATATTGACTTCATATTCATTTTGTCTTCTGCTGTCAATATCGGCGGGGGCCGCGAGGCTCGGCCGAGGGGGATGCCGGACGGGTTTCCGGATCGAATTTTCAGTGCATTTGTCGAGCGAGGTGGGCGTGCCGAACCATAGGAATTTCATGGCTGAACGGTTGCCGTCCGGAGCTTCAATCTGATGCCGCATCATCGACTTGACGGGCGTGTCGCAATCGTCACCGGCGCAGGCCGCGGGCTTGGGCGGTCCTATGCGCTGGCGCTGGCGGAGCTTGGCGCGGCAGTCGTCGTCAACGACCTCGGCGGCGACCTTTATGGATCGGGCCGCGACCCCTCCCCCGCACAGTCCGTCGTTGCCGAGATCGTCGCCAAGGGCGGCAAGGCGGTCGTCAGCGGCCACGATGTTGCCGACTGGAGCGATGCGCAGGCGCTGGTCGCCATGGCGGTCGAAACCTTCGGCGGCCTCGACATACTGATCAACAATGCCGGCATCCTGCGCGACAAATTGTTCGCCAACATGTCCGAAGAAGAATGGGACGCCGTCATCCGCGTGCATCTCAAGGGACACGCGGCGCCGTCGCGCCACGCCATGGAGCATTGGCGCAATGAATCGAAGGCCGGCAACAAGGTTGCCGCCTCCATCGTTCACACCACCTCGCTTGCCGGGCTTGTCGGTAACTTCGGCCAGGCGAATTATTCGTCGGCAAAGCTTGCCGTGGTCGGCCTGTCGCGGACGCTTGCGCTGGAAGGCATGAAATATGGTGTGCGGTCCAACGCAGTGTCACCGTCGGCGCGCACGCGCATCGAAGCGTCGCTCAAGCCCCCACCGGAGGGCGTCTTCGACGTGTTTTCGCCCGATAACGTGTCGCCGCTGATCTGCTGGCTGGCGCTGGAGCGCTGCCCGGCGACCGGCCAGGTGTTCCAGGCTTACGGCAACCGCATCGAAGTGATCGCGCCGTCCACCATCGAGGTCGATTTGAAGACCGACGGCCGCTGGAGGCTGGAAGATATCGACAGGGAGCTCGCGAACAAGCTGCCGAGACTTTCGAAACTGAGCGATTTTGTTGAGGGATTGCCGTGATGAATGCGAACGCGCCTGCGTCGCAGACCGAGGGATTTCCGATCGGTCTTTCAATCGACTCCGAGGAGTTCCGGACCAGCAGCCATCGCATAGCGCAATTCGCGCGGTCGGTGGACGATGAGAACCCGCATCATTTGGCGGGAGAATTCGCGCCGCCGGTGTTCTCGCACGTACCGGTCATGCAGAGCATGGTCGCGATCCTCGATCGCGTCACGAACGGTTTCGCCCTGCATGGCGAGCATGATTTCATCTTCCATGCGCCGATCGTGCCGGCCTTGCGGCTGTTCACCGTCTCGACGCTGGTCGGCGTGCGCGGCACCAAGCCGGGCACGACCTTTATCGTACGCTCCGAGACGTCGACCCACGATGGCAAGCCGGTCGTGACACAATACAGCACCTGCCTTGTGCGTGGCGCGGCGCCGGAGAATTCATATGGCGAGGCGGCGCCGGCGCGGCCGACGTCCGCCAGGGGCGCCGCGGCAGTCGTCTCGCATTTCGCGCTGACGCCGGACCAGACACGCCGCTACGCCGATGCCGCCCGCGACTATTCCGCCTACACCATCGACCCGGCCGCTGCCGCCAAGGTCGGCTATGCCGCGCCGCTGGTGCATGGAATGCTGACGCTTTCGCTGGCAGCCCGGGCCATCGTCGACGACCATTGCGGGGGCGAGACGCCGAGGTTGAAACGGCTTGGCTGCCGTTTTGCTTCTCCGCTTCTGCTGACGCCGGGCCAGACGCTGAAGGTCGAGCATTGGAACGGCCCCGGCGGACCGGTCGGTTTTGAAGCGTCCGACAAGGACGGCAACATCGTGATCAAGAACGGCTACGCCGAGGTGTCGAAATGAGCGCCGCCCTCTCATCGCCGCGCATGGAACTCGGCGTGATCAATGTTCCGGAGCGGCCGGAAAGCTGGATCCGCCATGAGAACGTGGCGCCCGACTGGGCCGCGGTACCCTTCCAATCGGTGATCGAGATCGTCAGCAAGGGCTGCCTGGAAGATCCGGAGCGCCCGGCGATCATCATCGAGGGCGGCACGGTGATGACGCGGCGCGAATTCCTCGACCGCTGCCAGCGCTTTGCCGGCTATCTCAGCGACAAGGTGAAGGCCGGCGACCGCGTGGTCGTCATGCTCGACAACCGGCTGGAGTTCATGATCGCCCTGTTCGGCATCATCGCCAACCGCGCCACCATGGTGTCGATCGCGCCGACGGCGATGCAGTACGACGCAGGCCATATCGTAACCGACGCGGCGCCAACCGTCGCGATCGTCGGCAAGCCGCAACTGCCGATCATGGAGGCCGTGCGCGGCAACTCGCCGGCGCTGGCCCATATCGTTCTGGTGGAGGGTGACGAGCCGGACGGTCTCGCTCAATACGAGCAGGCGGCCGAACCGCTCGATTTCGCCACGGTGAAATGCGATCGCGAGGACATCATCACGGTCTACTACACGTCGGGCACGACGGGCGCGCCAAAGGGCTGCATGCTGCATCATGGCTGGTGGCTGCGCGTCATCGATATCGATTTAAGGCTGTTCCGGCGCGGCTGGCAGGATCGGCAGCTCTGCTGCCTGCCCTTCTATTATGCCGACCCGGCGATCCAGCTTCTGACCTCGCTCGCCTCGCGCGGCACGATGGTGGCGATGCGCCGCTTCTCGGTGTCGCGCTTCTGGGAAGTGGTGACGACCTACGACGCCACCGAGATACTCTCGATCGCCTCGATCCCGGCGCTGCTGATGAAGGGCGAGCCGGGGCCTGCGGAAAAGGACCACCGCATCCGCCTTGCCATCCACGCCGGGCTGCCCAAGGAACTTCACGCGGAGATGGTCGAGCGCTACGGCTTTCACTGGCACAACCAGTATGGCTCGACAGAGGGCGGCGTGATGAGCCGCGTGCCCAACCACATGGCCGACGAACTGGTCGGCACCGGGACGATGGGCGTCGAGCCGCCCGGCGTGACCATCCGCCTGGTCGACGATGACGACAACGACGTGGCGCCCGGCGAGGCCGGCGAATGCCTGATCGGCGGTCCGGATCTCTACGCCGGCTATTTGAACCGCCCGGAGACAACTGCCGAAGCCAATCGCGGCGGCTGGTATCATTCTGGCGACGTGGCACGGCGCGACGAGCGCGGCCTGCTCTATTTCGTCGGCCGCAAGAAGGAGATCATCCGCCGCATGGGCGAGAACATTTCTGCCGCCGAGGTCGAGGGCGTGCTGCGCTCACATCCCAAGGTTGTCGAGGCGGCGGTCGTGCCGGTGCCCGACACGCTGCGCGGCGAGGAAGTGAAGGCCTATCTGCAACTCCGTCCCGGCGACGTGTTTCCGCCCGAAGGTGTAATCGCCTTCTGCCGGCAGAATCTCGCCGCCTTCAAGATCCCGCGCTTCATCGAGTTCCGCGACACCGATTTCGAACGCACGCCGTCGATGCGCGTCCAGAAGCAGAGCCTGCTCAAGGAGAGGAGCGACCTGCGCCAGGGCGCATGGGACCGCGAGACCGGCAAGATCGGAGAATGACCGTGAGCGCCACCGACCAGACAAGCGCCGGACCGAAAAGCTGCGATCTGCTGATCGCCAACGGCCATGTGCTGACGATGGACGGCACCCGCACCGTCTATCCGGATGGCGCGATCGCGGTGTCGGGCAAGAAGATCGTTGCCGTCGGACCGCGGCGCGCGGTCGAGGCGGCGTGGCAGGCGGCACGAAGGATCGATGCGCAAGGCGGAACCGTCCATCCCGGCTTCATCGAAGGCCATTACCATGCCGGCCTGCACCTCAGCCGCGGCTCGATCACCGACAATCCCAACCCTCCCAAGGAAGAGGGCGGCGGCGGGCCTGGCGTGTTCACGCGCTGGATCAACGCGGTCGAGGACGAAGACGAATATGCGAGCGCCCTGATGGCGTCGGCAGAACTCGTCCGCAACGGTTTTACCGGCTTCGTCGATGCCGCGACGAGCTTCTTCCCCGACCTGGTCGCCGAGGCGGCAGGCGCTGTCGGCATACGCTGCTCGGTGACCGACTGCATGTTGTGGGACCACCTCGGCGACGGCGAGCCGATGGCGGCTGACATACCGCGGGCGCCGTGCAGCATCGACCGATCGCTGAAAGCGATGGGCGGCCAGTTGAAGCGCAACAAGGACGAGGACGCACTGGCTCGCGGCCATGTCGCCATCTATGGCTGCGGCAGCGCGACCGACGAACTGATGCGTGCGGCCAAGACGCTCGCCGATCGCGAAGGCGTGGTGATCCACCAGCACCAGAGCCTTATGGTGTCCGATGCCAGCTACGACGAAAAACGCTTCGGCAAGCCGGCGCTGGTGCACTTCGCCGAGGAAGGATTGATCGGACCGAACAGCGTGTTCACCCATATGAACATCCTGTCGCCGCCAGAGGTCGAGGCGGTGTCCGCCAACGGCATGGCGCTGGTCTGGCATCCCGGCAACTTCATGTACTACGCGATCTCGCAGACGGGCCGCAGCGCCTTTCCGGGCCTTCACAAGCGCGGCACGTCGATTGCGCTGGGCACCGACATCGCAAAAGCCTGGGCGTTCGGCGATCTCGGCATCATCGCCTATCTGGTCAGCCGCGAATGGGGCGAATACCTGCCCTCCGAGTCGATCCTCGAAATGTTCACGCTGGGCGGCGCCCGGGCAATGGGCTTTGAAAACCAGGTGGGCAGCATCGAGGTCGGCAAGCGAGCCGATATCGTCATCCGCTCCAACGAGCTGCCCGACGCCCAGCCAAACGTCAACGTGGTGAAGCAGCTGATGCTGGTCAGCCGCACCAAGGCCGTCGACACGGTGCTTTGTAATGGCGAGATCGTCGTGCGCCACGGGCGGCTGGTGAAGCTCGACGAAGCGGAAATCTATCGGCTGGCCCGGCAGTCGGCCGAACGAACGGCGCAACGCGCCGGCATCAAGCCGAAGTCGACCTGGCCGCATGTGACCTGAACGCCGCCGCTTGCCGGCGGCAGCGAGAAACGTGGATCTATGACCAACGTTCGATTTTCAAACGTCTCGAAATCCTACGGGCCGGTTCAGGCCATCGGCGACCTGTCGCTTGCCGTTAATTCTGGAGAGTTCACGACGATCCTCGGGCCGAGCGGATCGGGAAAGACCACGATGCTGTCGCTCATTGCCGGCATCACGGCACCGACCACGGGCAGCATCGAACTCGGCGACAAGGAGATCACCTACGTACCCGCGGCGCAGCGCAACATCGGCCTGGTCTTCCAGAGCTACGCCCTGTTTCCGCATATGTCGATCTTCGACAACATCGCATTTCCGCTCAGGGTTCGAAAACTCTCATCGGCGCAAGTCTCCGAGCGCGTCACCGAAGCGCTACGCCTGGTTCGGCTCGGCGGCTTCGAAAAGCGCCGGCCGCACCAGCTTTCCGGCGGCCAGCAGCAGCGCGTCGCACTGGCACGCGCCATCGTGTTCAAGCCGGATATCCTTCTGCTCGACGAGCCGCTGGCAGCGCTCGACCGCAAGCTGCGCGAAGAGGTGAGATCCGAAATCCGTGCGCTGCAGCGCGGCCTTGGCATCACGACGATCATGGTCACCCACGACCAGGAGGAAGCGCTGTCGTTGTCCGACCGCATCGTCCTGCTTTCCGGTGGCAAGGTCGAGCAGATCGGCACGCCGGACGAAATCTATCACCGGCCGAAGACGCGGTTTGCCGCAGGTTTCCTGGGTCTCGCCAATTTCGTCGAAGGCACGCTTGACCGCGACGGCGCGATCCACAGCGAGGATGGCCGCTATCCCTGCGTCGATGGAGAGCGTCCGGCCGGTGCGCGCGTCTGCGGCCTGATCCGGCCGGAGGACATCCGAACCGACAAGGACAGCGGCTTCATCAGCGGCGTCGTCCGCGACGTTGTCTTCCTCGGCGAAATCGCGCGCTACACGATCGAATCCGCAAGCGGCCGCACGCTCACCGCCAATGTCGGCAGCGCGCGCACGCGCTTCCAGGAAGGCGCGACCATCTGGCTCTCATGGAACCCCGACCGCGTCTGGCTGCTGCCGGACGAGACAGGAGGAAAATCCGTCCACTAGGCCGCCGCCAAGGCAGGGCGTCCAAGCGTGGCATTCAACTCTGCCGAATTAAACTCAACAAGGATGATGCAAATGAAAAAGCAATTGGGGAACATATCGCTTGCATGCGTTGTCGCCTTGGCCCTGTCGACGCCTTTGTCGGCGCAGGAGGTCAAGGAACTTCACATCATGAACTCCGGCGGCGAATATGGAGACGCGTTGGACAAATGCGTGAACGGGCCGCTGCTGAAGAGCGACAGCATCAAGGTCATCACCGAAACGCCCGGCGGCTATGCCAAGATGGCGGCGCAGGCCAAGTCGGGGGTCATCACCAACACGGTGACGGACGCACCGACCGGGGACATGTATCGCCAGGTCGCCGAAGGCCTGACCGAGCCCATCGACTGGGCAAGGCTAAACCCGGAGCCGATGTTCGACGAAGCGAAAAACCCGAACGGTTTTGGTGCCAGCTATTATTCGACCATCATGGCCTGGCGGGCTGACGCCAAGGCGCCGGCGAACTTCGCGGAATTCTTCGATACCGAGAAATTCCCCGGCAAACGCGCCCTGCCCGACTATCCGGAATTCGTCCTGCCGTTCGCGGCGATGGGTGGCGGCATGTCGGTTGAGGACGCCGCCAAGGGCGTCGACCTCGATCTCGCCTTCAAGACATTGGAGAAAATCAAGAAGGACACGATCTGGTGGCAGTCGGGTGCGCAGCCGGCGCAGTTGCTGAAGGATAACGAGGTACAGTACGCGATCGCCTGGTCGGGACGTGTGCTGGGTCAGGAAGGCGTATCCGCCACCTACGACCAGGGCATGCTCGACATCTCCTGGTGGGTGGTGGCCAAGGGCATTTCCGACGACCAGCGCGACATGCTGTACAAATGGCTGAAAGTTCAGACAAACGCCGAGGCGCAGAAGTGTCTGCTTGACTTCCTGCCTTATCCCGGCCCGAGCCCGGAACTGGAAAAGCTGGTCACGCCGGAAGTGCTGAAAACCTTCCCGACCTCCGCGGAGAACAAGAAGGTGCAATGGCTGATGAACGGCCAGTGGTGGTATGACAACGCCAAGGAAGTCGAGAAGCGCTGGAACGAGTTCAAGCTCCTGCAGTGACGGAGGCCGGAAAAGCCGAAGAGAAGCCGTCCGTGTCCGACGCTTCCATGACGATCGATGGCGCGGCGCCAGCCGCCGCGCCATCTTCCAGTCGTCTTCGCCTGAGGCTGCGCTGGGACCTGCTTGTCCTGTTGGCGCCGCTCATGGTGTTGACGCTGATCGTCTTCGACGTCCCGCTGCTGACCACCGCGTTCTGGAGCGTGAGCGACGCCGACACCGGCGTGCTCACGAGTAAATACTTTCAGGAATTCTATGAATCCAATGCCTACATGCGCATCATCTGGCGCACGCTGGCGATTGCGCTTGAGGTGACCATTGCCACCATTCTGGTCGGCTATCCCCTCGCCTACTGGACAACGAAACTGCGGCCCCGGCTGCGCATGGTCGTGCTGGGTCTGGTCGTCATAACCTTCTGGGTGTCGATCCTGGTCAGGACCTATGCCTGGATCGTGATCCTCGGCAATGCGGGCCTGGTCAATCGCGGGCTGATGTGGCTCGGCGTGACCAGCAAGCCGGTCGAATTCCTCTACAACGAACTTGGCATCGTCATCGGCATGACCAACGTGCTGCTGCCGTTCCTGGTGCTGCCGCTCTATGCGGCGATGATCAGGGTCGACCAGCGCCTGCTGCAAGTGGCGGAGACGCTCGGCGCCGGCCGCGTGCGCATCTTCTGGCAAATATTCTTTCCGCTCACCATTCCGACACTCGCCGCTTCCGCGATCCTGATCTTCATCCTCAGCCTCGGCTTCTACATCACGCCGGCGGTGCTTGGGGGCGGGCGCGTGCCGTTGATCGCCAACATGATGGATCTGCTCATCAACCGCTTCGCCCGCTGGGAGATCGCCGCCGTCGTCTCTGTGGTGCTGATGGCGATCACGCTGTCGCTTTACGCCGTCTATCAATGGCTGCGGGAGCGCTATCAATGAGCGCGCGCGGCCGGTTTTCCGATCTGTGGCTGGCTATCTTTGCGGTGCTGGTGCTCATCTTCCTGTGCCTGCCGGTGCTGATCGTCGCGCCGATGTCCTTCTCCGACGCCAAGTCGCTGGAGTTCCCGCCGCCCGGTTTCTCGCTGCGCTGGTACGAAAACCTGCTCGGCAACCCGATCTGGGTGGAAGCCGGCAAGAACTCGCTGCTGCTCGCAACGCTCTCCAGCACGGCGGCGCTGGTCGCCGGAACGCTCGCATCCTACGTGCTGGTGCGCGGCGCTTTCTTCGGTCGCCGGATGCTGGAGGCCAATTTCATGGCGCCGATGATCGTGCCGTCGATCATCACCGCCGTCGCGCTCTATATCTTCTTCGCACGCACCGGCCTGCTCGGCACCTTTACAGGGCTGGTGCTCGGCCACACTATTCTGGCGGTGCCTTATGTCGTGCTGATCATGCAGGCGGCGATCCGCGGCTTCGATGTCCGCATCGAGCAGGTGGCCGCGACGCTCGGCGCGTCGCAGTGGCAGATCCTGACGAAAATCGTGCTGCCCAACCTGACGCCAAGTGCTGCGGCCGCCTGGATCTTCTCCTTCGTCATGAGTTTCGACGAGGTGGTCGTCACGCTGTTCGTTTCCGGAACCTACATGACCATCCCAAAACGCATGTTCAACGAGTTGATGCTGCAGGTGAACCCGACCGTGACGGCCGTCGCGACGCTGCTGATCGCTTTCAACCTCTTGGCGCTCGGCGTGCTCGTCCTGCTCAGCGGGCGCGGAAAACTATTCGGGACGGGCGCGGCGTGATCAGGGTCGGAGATATTCTTGAGGAATGGGAGTTCCAGATCGAGGCTGGAAAAGTGCGCGAGTTCGCGCGGGCGGTTCACGATGTCCATGCCGAGGACAGTGTCATTGCACCGCCAACCTTTCCGGTGGTGATCTCGTCCGATTTCGTCGAGCGGCTGATCACAAAAATGCTCGATCTCGACCGGTCTCGCACCGTGCATGGTGAGGAGACCTACGAATATTTCCGGCCGATCGTCGCAGGCGACACGCTGCGCTGCCGGGCGCGACTCGTGGCCGACGAGACCAAGACGGGAAAGCGCGGCGGCACGATGCGCATCATCACGACGGAGGTCGAATTCATCTCGGTTGCGAGTGGGATGCTCGTCTGCCGGGAGACCATGACCTCGATCGAGAAGGGCGCGGCCGCGCCATGAGCTTCGCAATCCCCGGGCCGGTCGTATACGGTCCGCTGACGCGAACCGATCTGGTTCGTTATGCGGGCGCCTCCGGCGACTTCAACCCGCTCCACCACGATCATCAATTCGCCAGCAATGCCGGGCTGCCGGACGTGATGGCGCATGGCATGCTGTCGGCGGGATTGCTTGCCTCGGCACTGACAAAATGGTTCGGCGCCGGCAGTGTCCGCCGCTATTCCATCCGTTTCCGCAGTCCGGTGTGGCCGGGCGACGTGCTGACCGCGCATTGCCGCAATGCCGAGACCGTCGCCGACAATGGCGGGCAGTTCGCCGATCTCACGCTCGAACTGGTGCGTGGCAATGGCGATGTCGTTATCGCCGGCACAGCGCGCGTGACGGTCGCCGACCCTTCCCATCTCGGCTCCCGGTAGGCGGAAAGCACGAACAGAAGAACAGATGAAAGGCCTTTGATGACGACGCCAGCCGTGACCATACGCCCTGCCCTGCCGAAGGATCGCGCAGCGTTCCTGGAGATGTGGCGCGATTTTGTCTCGCTTGCGCCGGACGAGCCTGGCAATCCCCAGATGGGCGAGCGCAACTGGGACCGCGTCGCGGATGCCGCGAGCGGGCTTCGATGTATCGTCGCCGTCGATGCGGATGACGTGCCGCAGGGCTTCACCCTCTTCCTCACCTTCCCCTTCACCTGGAGCAAAGGCGACGCCTGCTACCTGCAGGACATCTTCGTGAAAGCCGAAAACCGGGGCAGCGGCGCCGCGCGGGCGATGATCTCGCATCTTGAGCAGCTTGGCCGCGAGGCCGGATGGTTCAAGATATTCTGGATGACCCAGCCCGACAATTTCACTGCGCAACGGCTCTACGACAAGGTGGCGCAGCGCATGGATTATCTGCGCTACGACCTGAACGTCTCCGAGCCCTGACACCCCGTCCTGTTCGTCACACGCTTCCTGCCGAAGGTGTTCATACAACTGCCACAACAGGAAAAAATTGATATTGACTTCATATTCATGTTGCGGTCCAATCCAATTCTGGCGCTGGCCAATTCTCCGTTTCCTTCAATAGGTGTCCGTCACCCATGACCGCACGCCCGCGCGTTGCCATCGCCGGATTACAGCACGAAACCAATACCTTCGCGCCTTTCGGCGCTTCCTATGACGACTTCGTCCGCGCCGATGGCTGGCCGGAAATGACCACCGGCGAGGATATACTGAAGGTCTTCCCTCACCTCGCCATCCCGATCGGCGGCTTCATCAACGCGGCGCGTGAAAAATATGATTTCGTGCCGCTGGTCTGGGCAGCGGCCGAGCCGTGCAGCTACGTCACCGACGATGCCTTCGACCGCATATCGACTGTCATCTGCGGCGGCATCGCCGAGGCCGGCCGGCTCGACGCCGTCTATCTCGACCTGCACGGCGCCATGGTGGTGGACTCTTATGAGGACGGCGAAGGCGAGTTGTTGCGCCGCGTCCGCACGGTAACGGGACCGGATCTGCCGATCATCGTCAGCCTGGACATGCACACCAACATCACGGCTGCCATGGTCCAGCATTCCGACGCGCTGGCGATCTACCGCACCTATCCGCATATCGACATGATCGAGACGGGACAGCGCGCGTACGAATTGTTGGAACAGCGCCTCGCCCATGGAAAGCCTTTTCACAAGGCGCTGCGCAAAGTGCCTTTCCTGATCCCGCTCTATACGCAATGCACGGATTTCGAGCCCAGCAAGAGCCTCTATGGCGGCCTGCCTGCGCTTGCTGGACACGGCGTGGCGAATGTCGATATCGGCATTGGCTTTCCACCGGCCGACATCGCCGAGTGCGGGCCGGCCATCGTCGCCTATGGAACGGATGCCGGCGCTGTCGATGCGACCGCGGATGCTGTGCTTTCCCGCATGATGGATGCGGAAATGGCATTCAGCGGTCCGCTCTTCAGCCCTGCCGACGCCGCCAGCTACGGGATAGCGCACGGTCGGCCGGGTGATCCGATCGTGATCGCCGACACGCAGGACAATCCAGGCGCGGGCGGCACTTCGGACACGACCGGACTGCTCAGGGCAATGGTCGAATCCGGCATGCGCGATGCCGCGCTCGGCCTGCTCTGGGATCCGCCGACGGCCGAGAAGGCGCATGAGGCCGGCGCCGGCGCCGAACTCGACCTCGTGCTCGGCGGCCGCTACGGCTACGACTCCGAGCCATTTCCGGTCAGGGTCCGGGTCGAAGCGATTTCCGACGGCACCTTCACCTGCCACGGCGCCATCCTCGGCGGCGTGACCGTATCGCTGGGAAAAATGGCGCGGCTGCGCATCCTGGACGAAAAGTCCGACGTGCAGGTCGCGGTGTGCAGCGTGCGCTACCAGTGTCTCGATCAACAATTGCTGCGCGAAGTCGGCATCGAGCCGAAGGACCACGCCGTCATCGCGCTGAAGAGCACCGTGCATTTCCGGGCGGATTTCGACCCGATCGCCAAGGAGACGATCGTTGTCGAGGCGCCCGGAGCCAATTTCTGCCGGGGTGAAAAGGTCGTCTACAAGAACCTTCGCCCGGGAGTACGGCTCGGTCCCGGAGGCCCGGCCAACTGAACGAAGCTGCCTGACAAAATGGGAGACGGCACAATGAAACGCATGCTTCTGGGACTGCTTCTGGCCACATCGATGCTGACGGCGCCGGCGCTCGCCGACACGCCGGCCAACACGCTTGTGATGGCGAAAGCCATCGATGACATCGTGACGATGGACCCGGCCGAAATCTACGAACTCTCGAATTCCGAAATCGCGGTCAATGTCTATGACCGCCTGATGGGTCTCGAGATCGGCGACATGACGAAACTCGTGCCGAAGATGGCCGAGAGCTATTCGGTCAGCGACGACGGCAAGGTTTTCACCTTCAAGCTCAAGCCGAACCTCAAATTCCACTCCGGCAACCCGGTGACGGCCGAGGACGTGGCCTTCTCGTTTCAGCGCGTCATCCTGCTCAATTTGACGCCCGCGTACCTCTTCCAGGCGCTCGGCTGGAATGCCGAGAACGTCAAGGACATGGTGAAGGCGGTCGACGAACATACGGTGCAGCTCACGGTTTCGGAGAAGTATGCGCCGACCTACATCCTCAACCTGATGAGCACGGTCACTTCCTCGGTCGTCGACAAGAAGGAGGCGATGGCGCATGAGAAGGACGGCGATCTCGGCCATGACTGGCTGAAGACCAATTCGGCCGGTTCCGGCGCCTACAAGATGCGGTCCTGGAAGGCCAACGAGTCGGTGGTGCTCGAAGCCAATCCCGACTTCCGCCTCGGCGCGCCGAAGATCGAGCGCGTCATCGTCCGACACGTGCCGGAAGGCTCGACCCAGCGCCTGCTGATCGAAAAAGGCGACATCGACATTGCGCGCAACCTCAGCCCCGACCAGATCAAGGGTATCGAAGGCAATTCCGACCTCGTCGTCGAGCAGTTTCCCAAGGCGACGGTTTATTATCTCGGCCTCAGCCAGAAGGTCGAACCGCTGAAGAACCCCAAGGTGCAGGAAGCGCTGCGCTGGCTGATCGACTACCAGGGCATGGCCGACTCGTTCCTCAAGGGCCAGTTCATCGTGCACCAGGCGTTCTGGCCGGCGGGCTTCTATGCCTCGCTGGAAGACAATCCCTACAAGTTCGATCCTGCCAAGGCGAAGGCGCTGCTTGCCGAGGCCGGTTATCCCAACGGCTTCGACATATCGCTCGACACCGGCAACACGCAGCCCTTCACCGGCATCGCGCAGTCGATCCAGTCGACCTTCGCGGAAGGTGGCGTCAAGGTGACCATCAATGCCGCCGAGGTGAAGCAGGTTCTGACCAAATACCGCGCCCGCCAGCATGACATGATCTACATGTACTGGGGGCCGGACTATCTCGATCCGAACGCCAACGCCGACAGCTTCGCCAACAACCCGGACAACAGCGACAACTCCGCGTCCAAGCCGCTCGCTTGGCGCAACAGCTGGGACATTCCGGAGATCAGCGCCGAGACCAAAGCGGCCCTGCAGGAGAATGACGTCGAGAAGCGCAAGCAGATGTATCTTGATCTGCAGAGCAAGCTGCAGAAGTCCGGCCCGTTCCTCAACATGTTCCAGGAGAGCGAGCAGACGGTCCTGCGCAAGAACGTGAAGGGATTTTTCTCCGGTCCGAACGCCGATCTGGTATTCTTCTACGACGTGACCAAGTAGCTGAAGACCGCATCCCTGATGGCCGGTGAAACGACAGCAACGGGACGCGCGGTTGCCGCCTGGCAGCCGCGCGGCGCCGAGGTCGCCTATGAAGTCTTCCGCTTCCTCGGCATCCTGATCCTGACCCTCATCGGCCTGATCTTCATTACCTTCGTCATCGGACGGCTGGTGCCGATCGACCCGGTTCTCTCTATCCTGGGCGATCGCGCACCACCCGAGGCCTATGAGCGGGTGCGCCAGGAACTCGGCATCGACCTGCCGGTCTACCAGCAGTTCTGGATCTACCTGCTGAAGGTGATGCGCGGCGATTTCGGCACATCGGCGATGACGTCTCAGCCCGTTCTCCACGATCTCGGACAGTTCTTTCCCGCGACACTGGAACTTGCCACTGCCGCGACGCTGATCGGCGTCGTCATCGGCATTCCGCTCGGCGTCATCGCCGCCACCAACCAGGGCCGCTGGATCGATCATGTGACTCGCGTCATCGGCCTGGTCGGCTATTCCATCCCGATCTTCTGGATGGGGCTGATCGGGCTGCTCGTCTTCTATTCCTGGCTCGATCTCGTCGCCGGCCCCGGGCGACTGGACATCGCCTATGACGGGCTGGTCGAGCCAGTGACCGGGCTGATCACCATCGACAGCGCGATTTCCGGCGACTGGGACGTGTTCTTCAACGCCCTCTCGCACCTCGTCCTGCCCGCAAGCCTGCTCGGTTATCTCACGCTCGCCTACGTCTCGCGCATGACGCGCAGCTTCATGCTGGCGCAGTTGAACCAGGAATACATCCTGACCGCCCGCGCAAAAGGCATGACCGAGCGCCGCGTCGTCTGGCGTCACGCGCTCGGCAACATCGTCGTGCCGCTGATCACCGTCGTGGCGCTGAGCTACGCTTCGCTGCTGGAGGGCGCCGTGCTGACCGAGACCGTGTTCGCCTGGCCGGGCCTCGGCCTCTACATCACCCGCTCGCTGTTCAACGCGGACATGAACGCCGTGCTTGGAGGAACCATGCTGATCGGCGCGATCTTCGTCTGCCTCAACGTCTTCTGCGACATGCTTTACCGGCTGCTCGACCCAAGGGCTCGGACATGACCGCGCGCGACTGGCTGCTCACCGACACGCCGGGTTCGCGGCGCCAGGCCTCCTTCGGCCACTGGTATCGCAACTGGCTGGCGTTCCGCGGCAATCCGCTGGCTATGGTCGGCTTCGCGATCGTGCTCACGCTGATCCTCGTCGCAGTGCTGGCGCCGATACTGCCGCTGCAATCGCCGACCTTGCAGTCGCTGTCGACGCGGCTGCAGCCGCCGGGGGCCGAGCACTGGTTCGGCACGGACGAGCTTGGCCGCGACATCCTCTCGCGCGTCGCCTGGGGCGCACGGATCACGCTCACCATCGTCATCATGGTGGTGGTGATCGTCGTGCCCATCGGCCTGCTGATCGGCACGATCTCCGGCTACATCGGCGGGGCGGTCGACGTGGTGCTGATGCGCATCACCGACATTTTTCTCGCCTTCCCACGGCTGATCCTGGCGCTGGCCTTCGTCGCGGCGATCAAACCGGGGCTTGAGAGCGCCATCATCGCAATCGCCCTGACCTCCTGGCCGCCCTACGCCCGCATCGCACGCGCCGAGACGATCACCGTGCGCAACGCCGACTTCGTCAAGGCTGCCCGCCTGCAAGGCGCATCCCGCTTCCGCATCATCTGGCATTACATCGTGCCGCTCTGCACCGCCTCGGTGATCGTGCGCATGACGCTCGATATGGCAGGCATCATCCTGACCGCCGCCGGCCTCGGCTTTCTCGGCCTCGGCGCGCAGCCGCCCACACCGGAATGGGGCGCCATGATCTCCACCGGCCGCGACTACCTGCTCGACCAATGGTGGGTGGCGACGATCCCGGGCATTGCCATCTTCGTCGTCAGCCTCGGCTTCAACCTGCTGGGCGACGGCCTGCGGGACGTGCTGGACCCGAAACGCTCATGAGCGGCGCGATCCTCGACGTCGAGAATTTGCGCGTCACCTTCCCGACCTATCAGGGTTTTGTGGACGTGGTTCGCGGCGTCAGCTTTTCGCTCGGCCGTGAGCGGCTGGGCATCGTCGGCGAATCGGGTTCCGGTAAATCGCTGACCGGCCGCTCGATCATGCGGCTCGTGCCGCCGCCCGGCCGCGTCAGCGCCGACCGGCTTTCCTTCATGGGTCTGGACCTGCTCAAGGTGCCGGCAAAGGAGATGCCGAAGATCCGTGGCAAGCGCATCTCCATGGTGTTGCAGGACCCCAAATTCTCGCTCAATCCGGTGATGACCGTCGGCCAGCAGATCGAGGAGGCGTTTCGGCTGCATGTCGCAAAAGATCGGGCGCTTGCCCGCGCAAAAAGCATCGAGGCGCTGAAGGCGGTCAAGATCCGCGATCCGGAGGCGGTCTATCACCTCTATCCACACCAGCTTTCCGGCGGCATGGGCCAGCGGGTGATGATCGCGATGATGCTCATCCCCGAGCCGCAACTGCTGATCGCCGACGAGCCGACCTCGGCGCTCGACGTGACGGTGCAGTTGCAGGTGCTCGCCATCCTCGACGACCTGGTGCGCGAGCGCGGCATGAGCCTGATCCTGATCAGCCACGACCTCGGCATGGTGTCGGCCTTCTGCGACCGCGTGATGATCATGTATGCCGGCAAGGTCGTCGAAACCGTCAAGGCGAGTGAACTCCACCGGGTCCAGCATCCCTATGCCAAGGGGCTGCTCGCCTCCTCGCCGCGGCTCGGCGACGACCGGCCGGAACTGCCCGTGCTGCAACGCGATGCGAGTTGGGCAAGATGACCGCGCCGATGATCGCGATCGAAAACCTCGGCATCAGCTTCGGCAAGGGCGCGCGCCGGCTCAGCGCGGTCCGAGAGGTGTCGGTTTCGATTGAGGAGGGCGAGGCGTTCGGTCTGGTCGGCGAATCCGGTTCGGGCAAATCGACGGTGCTCAACGCGATCGCCGGGCTGATCGGCGACTACTCCGGGACCATCCGCATCGGCGGCACCGTTGTCGCGCCGACACGCAGCCATGCGCAACGACGCTTGATCCAGATGGTATTCCAGGACCCGTATGGCTCGCTGCACCCGCGCCATACCGTCGACAAGGTGCTGTCCGAGCCGGCGCGCATCCACGGGCTGCCCGACGTGGAAAAGCGTGTCGAGCGCGCGCTGGCCGATGTCGGGCTGAAGCCGGAACACCGCTTCCGCTTCCCGCACCAGCTTTCCGGCGGCCAGCGCCAGCGCGTGGCGATCGCCCGCGCCATCATTTTGGAGCCGCGCGTGCTTCTTCTGGATGAACCGACCTCGGCGCTCGACGTGTCCGTGCAGGCGGAAGTGCTCAACCTCTTGCGGCGCCTGCGGCGCGAACGCGGCTTCACCACCATCATGGTCAGCCATAATCTGGCTGTAGTTTCCTACATGTGCGACCGTGTCGCGGTGATGAACCGCGGCCGCATTCTCGAGACCTTGGCCAGCGCCGACCTGGCCGCCGGACGGTTCGAGCATGCCTATACGCGGCAGCTTTTCCGCGCCAGTTCGGGTTACGACCGTGAGTTGCTGCAATATCTGTGGGAAGAGGCCTGAACTCGAACACCATGCGCGCGGACAGCGTCAGCCTGCCTCAGACCTGGACGCGATTTGCCATCGCAGATTCTTGATTTCCGCATCATGGTTGCCCCCGTCTTAACCCGATATTTAACGGTTGCGGAACACAACTGGAACAGATAGTGTTTTGTTCTGGTTTTGTTTTTGGTGTGATTCTTGACGGGGCCAAGATGCTGACGCGCAAGCAACACGAACTCTTGCTATTCATCCACGAGAGATTGAAGGAGTCCGGCATTCCTCCCTCCTTCGACGAGATGAAAGAAGCCCTTGATCTGGCGTCGAAATCCGGAATCCATCGGCTGATCACGGCGCTGGAGGAACGCGGCTTCATTCGCCGGCTGCCGAACCGGGCGCGGGCGCTGGAAGTGCTTCGGTTGCCGGACTCGATCGCGCCCGGCCTCAATGCGGCGAGAAAATTCTCGCCGAGCGTGATCGAGGGCAGCCTTGGCAAGCGCCCGGCGGAACCGTCCCGCGTCGCCGGCAATGACGATTCGGGTTCCGGGATATCGATCCCCGTCATGGGCCGCATCGCGGCCGGCGTGCCGATCGATGCGATCCAGCATCGGACGCATTCCATATCGGTTCCACCGGAAATGCTGTCCGGCGGCGACCATTATGCGCTGGAGGTCAGGGGCGATTCGATGATCGAAGCCGGTATCCTCGACGGCGATACGGTGATCATCCGCAACGCCAATACAGCCATGCCCGGCGAGATCGTCGTGGCGCTGGTCGACGACCAGGAAGCAACGCTGAAGCGTTTTCGCAGGAAGGGCGCTTCGATCGCGCTCGAAGCTGCTAACCCGGCCTATGAGACCCGCATCTACGGTCCGGACCGCGTTCGCGTTCAGGGAAAACTGGTCGGGCTGATCCGCCGCTACTGATTTTCCGGCGGCGCCTGCGGGCGCGCCTTGCCTTGGTAGGGCGGAAGCCCGCGAGCCTCGCGCGAGAATATTCTGTGTCTGTGCCATGGGCGGTCCGGCGAGCGGATGGCGAAACGAACTTCACCGGGTTGCCCGTCGCTGGACGGCAGGTGGACCGCCGCGCTGCCATGCCGGGCGAGGTCGCGTTTGGTGACCACGGCAACGGCAGGGTTGGCACATTTCAGCGGCACGGTCGCGTTGTCGAGGATTATGACGCCGGCAAAAGAACAGGCGATCCGCGCTTCTTCCGGATCGGATGTGTGGATGATGGCGATGCCTGACGGATGCCATGCGACGCAGGTGACGTCGTCGCACAGGAAGGCGCTCGATGAATCGTCCGCGCCCCCGTCTGTTGCATCCTCGAATGACGCAACGGTTAGATTCCCGGCATAGGGGTTTTGAACCAAGGCTATCCGCCTTGACGATAAGGACCCACCGGGCGAAGGGCCATTGCCCTCGTCCCTGCCTGCATTGCTTTTCTTGTAGACGGCCTTCGCCGTCTTGACGCCTGCGGAAGGCGCTGGCGGATCGGGACCGACATCCCTGGTCGGCTTGTGAATTCCATAGGCCTGCAGCGTTCTTTTCCAGTTCTCGGCTGTGAAGGCGTTGGGCCGTGGCCTGTTGACGGCCATCAGGCTCTCGCTGGTGCGATAGCCCACCAGCCGCCCGTCCTCCGATATCAGCACGTCGGGGGTGCGCGTCGCGCCGAGCGTCAGCAGGCCGGCAAGCGCGAACGGCAGCGCGAGAAACCGCAGCCACGTCGTCGCCACTGTCGCCACGATCAGCGCGATGGTCAGCAGCACCACGGACTTTCCCGATATCAGGCCAACCGCGTCGATCGGCGAACGCGCCGAAAACCATTCCGCCACAACGATCATCGCCGTGATGCCCTTGCCCATCACGTCCAGGAACGGCCCGTCGAGGCCGAATGGCATGGCGACTGCCGCAAGCACTGCAAAAGGCACGACCAGCAGCGACACGATCGGCATCGCGGCGAGATTTGCGGCGAGGCTCAGCGGCGCGATCCGCTGGAAATGATAGGCGCCGAAGGCAGCCGTGGCGAGGCCGGCGACCAGCGACGTCAGGAGCAGCCCGACGACCAACGCGCCGACATGCCGCGCCGCGATCGAAACCCATCCTCGTTTCGGGTGGTGGAAAGGTCCGGACCCGGTGCGCCGTTGCGTCCAGAATGCGTAGGCGCCGACAAGGGCGGCCGTCGCCGCGAAGGACATCTGGAAACTTGGACCGATCGCCTCGTGCGGGGTGATCGCCAGCACGATGATGGCCGAGATGGCCAGGTTGCGCATGGTCAGCGCCGCCCGGTCGAACACCAGCGCGATCAGCATGACGGCCAGCATGAGGAAACTGCGCTGCGCCGCGACCTCGCCGCCGGAGATCGCAAGATAGGCGGCAATCGCGACAAGGCCGGCCAACGCCGCATATTTGCGGACCGGCCGGCGCGACGAAACGCCGGGGAAAAGCGCGAAGCCCGCCCTCAGCGCCGCGATCACCACGCCGGCGACCAGCGCCATATGCAGGCCGGAGATCGAGATGATGTGATAGAGGCCGGTGCGCCGCAGCGCCTCGCTGACGTCGTTTGGAATGCCCGCGCGCACGCCGACCACCAATGCGGCGGCAATCTCGCCTTCGGCCCCGCCGATCCTTTGCCGGATCCTCGCGGCGATTGTGTTGCGGGCATTCTCGATGAAGGTGCCGACCGAAGCGGAGAAACCAGTACCGGGTTCAGCGACGATGTCCGGGCCTTTCATGAAATAGCCGCTGGCGCCGATGCCGTCGAAATAGCTCTCGAACGAGAAATCGTAGCTGTCGGGACGCACCGGCCCGGAGGGCGGACGCAGCCGGACGAGGCCGTTGATGATCGACCCCGCCGCCACGCCCGCCGGCGCGTGGCGCGCGGTGGCGCGGATACGTTCGGGTGCATATCGCAGTTTCGGGCGCTCGGTCGACATCAGGTCGATGGTCAACCGGGCACGGCCATTGGAAAGCGGCTCGATGGCGACGACACGGCCGGTGATACGGGTCGATATGTCGCCGCCGAGTATGCTGGTGCCGGCCCGCCAGGTTTCGCCCTTGGCTAGCAATGCGCCGCAGAGCGTGAGCATGACCGCCAGCGCCGCCAGTTGCCCTGCCGTATGGCGCCGCAGAAGCACCGCCGTGCCCAGGGTAGTCAGGACGCCGGTTGCAAGAGTCACGAAAGCCGGCTCGGCCGGAAGGCTGAAATACAGGAAGGCGCCGGCTGCGAGAAACACCGGCACCAGCAGGAACAACGTGCCGCGTTCCACTTCCAGCGCGGTCGCGTTTCGCAAGGCAACGGCCGCCCGGGAGGCCATGACCGGCACGGGCGGCAAGTGTGCTCCGCTGCGCCACCATTGTTCCAGCCGGGTCTGGCGCCGGGGGATGACGACAAGTTCGCGGGATGGCGAAGCGACAAGGTGGGCGGCGGTCTCCATGTCCGTTTTCCGGAACAGGAACCGCTCGTCCAGGTCGCCCGCGGACACCTCCGACATGGCCTTCATCCAGCCCGCGCCAGGGCTTCATGGCGCATTGCGCCAAGCCGCGTCTGCGGCCTTGCGCGCCCGACCTTCTATGCTACATGAACGCCAGCAATTTTCCATGCACCGTCAGCGCGAACGCGCAGGGCGGGCCTCTCTTCGGAAATCTCGATGTCCCGCCCCGTCGTCACACGTTTCGCTCCCTCGCCTACCGGCTATCTCCATATCGGTGGCGCGCGCACCGCGCTGTTCAACTGGCTCTATGCCAGGCATACCGGCGGCCGGATGCTGCTTCGCATCGAGGACACCGACCGTGAACGCTCGACCGATGCGGCGACGGCTGCGATCCTCGACGGTCTGGCATGGCTCGGCCTGAAGTGGGACGGCGAACCGATTTCGCAGTTCGAGCGCGCACCGCGCCACCGCGAGGTGGCCGAGGACTTGGTGCGCATTGGCAAGGCGTATCATGCCTACGAGACCCCCGCCGAACTCGACGCCATGCGCGAGAAGGCACGTTCCGAGGGTCGCCCGCCCCGCTATGACGGCAGTTGGCGCGACCGCGACCCGTCCGAGGCGCCGGCTGGTGTCAAGGGAGCCATTCGAATCAAGGCGCCGAGCCAAGGCGAGACGATCGTACACGACCGCGTGCAGGGCGACGTGCGCTTCCCCAACAAGGACCTCGACGATTTCATCATCCTGCGCTCCGACGGCAACCCGACCTACATGCATGCCGTCGTCGTCGACGATCACGACATGGGCGTCACCCACATCATCCGTGGCGACGACCACCTGACCAATGCCGCGCGCCAGCAGGTCATCTACGATGCCATGGGCTGGGAAGTACCTGTCATGGCGCATATCCCGCTGATTCATGGCGCCGACGGAGCAAAACTGTCGAAGCGGCACGGCGCGCTCGGCGTCGAGGCCTACCGGTCGATGGGTTATCTGCCGGCAGCACTTCTGAACTACCTCGCCCGCCTCGGCTGGAGCCATGGCGACGACGAAGTCATGGCGATGGAAGACATGATCCGCTGGTTCGAGATCGAGGATGTCAACCGTGGCGCGGCGCGCTTCGACTTCCAGAAGCTGGAGGCGTTGAACGGCATCTACATGCGCCGTATGGACGCCGGCGAACTCACCGATATCCTTGTCGACACGCTGCCCCATCTTTCGGCGTCGGGCTCACTGGCCGCCGGTCTGAAAGACGCCCAGAAGTCGATGCTCGCAGCCGCGATGCCGGGGCTGAAGGAGCGCGCGAAGACGCTGGCCGAACTCGCCGACAGCGCATCCTATCTCTTCGCGGCGCGGCCGCTGGCGATCGACGACAAGGCCGCAGCGCTGCTTGGCGAGCGCCCGCGGACCCTGCTTGCGGGCGCACTGGCGGCGTTGAAGGATGTCGGCGGCGAATGGACGGCGCAGACGACGGAAGCCGCGATCCGCGACTTCGCGACCGCTCACGGCCACAAGCTCGGCGCCGTCGCGCAGCCTCTGCGCGCGGCGCTGACCGGGCGCAGCACTTCGCCCGGCGTGTTCGACGTCTTGGCCGTATTGGGCCGCGAGGAAAGCCTCGCACGTATTGGAGATCAAATCGATTAGCATGTCGCCGTTCTCATCAACGGCCATTGTAACCGTCCTGTTGCGATGCAACATTGCGGCCAAGTCAGACTATTCTCGGAACCGGGCCGGGAGCAGGAACGTCATGCTCTTTTCGGCTTCTCTTCCGTCTGGCGGCGTTCCTTCGCCGCTATCCCGGGTTCACAGCAAAGGGGTATCCGTATGAGCGAATCCACAGCGAGACTGGAATTCAACGGCAAATCGCACGAGCTGCAGGTTCGATCGGGCACCGTCGGGCCGGATGTGATCGACATCGCGGCGCTCTACAAGGACACGGGCGCCTTCACCTACGATCCCGGCTTCACCTCCACCGCGAGCTGCGAATCCGAGATCACCTTCATCGACGGCGACGAAGGTGTGCTGCTGCATCGCGGTTATCCGATCGACCAGTTGGCCGAGCACAGCGACTTCCTCGAAGTCTGCTACCTGCTTCTTTATGGCGAACTGCCGACCAAGTCGCAAAAGGACGACTTCGATTATCGGGTGACCCGCCACACCATGGTGCACGAGCAGATGTCTCGCTTCTTCACCGGCTTCCGCCGGGACGCGCATCCGATGGCGGTGATGTGCGGCGTGGTCGGCGCGCTGTCGGCCTTCTACCACGACTCGACCGATATCTCGGACCCGCACCAGCGCATGGTCGCCTCGATCCGGCTCATCGCCAAGATGCCGACGATCGCCGCCATGGCCTACAAGTACCATATCGGCCAGCCCTTCATCTATCCGAAGAACGAGCTGAACTTCGCCGCCAACTTCCTGCACATGTGCTTCGCGGTGCCGTGTGAGGAATACAAGGTGAACCCGGTCCTCGCCCGCGCCATGGAGCGCATCTTCATCCTGCATGCCGACCACGAGCAGAACGCCTCGACTTCGACCGTTCGCCTCGCTGGCTCGTCAGGCGCCAACCCCTTTGCCTGCATCGCCGCCGGCATCGCCTGCCTGTGGGGGCCGGCGCATGGCGGCGCCAACGAGGCGGCGCTGAACATGCTGGGGGAGATCGGCACCGTCGACCGTATCCCGGAATACATCGCCCGCTCGAAGGACAAGGACGATCCGTTCCGGCTGATGGGCTTTGGCCACCGCGTTTACAAGAACTACGATCCGCGCGCCAAGATCATGCAGAAGACCGCGCATGAAGTGCTGGGCGAGCTCGGCATCAAGGACGATCCGCTGCTCGACATCGCGATCGAGCTCGAGCGGATCGCGCTGACCGACGATTATTTCATCGAGAAGAAGCTCTACCCGAACGTCGACTTCTATTCGGGAATCACGCTGAAGGCTCTCGGCTTCCCCACCACAATGTTCACCGTGCTGTTCGCCGTCGCGCGCACTGTCGGCTGGATCGCGCAGTGGAAGGAGATGATCGAGGATCCGCACCAGAAGATCGGACGGCCGCGCCAGCTCTACACAGGCCCGACGGTTCGCGATTTTGCGCCGATAGCGAAGAGATAGGCAGTCGGGAATAGGCAGTGGGCAGTAGAAGAAACAATACTGCCTACTGCCTACTGCCTACTGCCTTCATCACCACCTCAGCGGCGAGTTCGCCGGACGGCCTCTCGGTGCGCATCCGCCGCGCCACCTCTGCGAACCCGTCCTTCTGCCAGGCGCGCATCGGCGTGTCGGCGAACAGCGCTTCCAGATCGCGCGCAAGGTGTTCGGGGCGGACGTAGAAATTGTAGAATTCCGGCACGATGGCGCGGTCCGCGATGATGTTCGGCAGCAAGGCGGACCATACCGTGACGAGATACTGGAACAGCCGTCCGACCGCGTCGACCTTGTAGCAGGACACGAACGGCACGCCGGCGAGCGCCAGTTCCAGAGACACCGTTCCCGAAGCGATCAGCGCCGCGTCGGCCTCGCCGAAGGCGCGCCACTTGCGCACGGGGTCGAGGATAATCTCCGCCTTGTCCGGCCAGTCGGACGTGGCCTTGCGCACGATCTCCGCCACATGCGGCACGGTGGGCAGCGAGACATTCAGCCTGTGTCCGCGCTCCCGAAGCTTTGCCAGCGTCTCGCCGAACGGCGCCAGCAGTGCGTTGACCTCACTGCGCCGCGAACCCGGCAGGACGAGCAGGTTGCGCGGCTCGCCCGTCGGCGAAACCTGCCGCTGCTTCTGCATGCGTGCGGCAACGGCAATGCCCGGATCGGTGGTCAGCCTGTGGCCGACGAAGGTTCCGGGCGGCCCGGCCAGCCGGTCAAGTTCCGCCGGCTCGAAGGGTAGCAGGCAGAGGATGTGATCGACATGCGGCCGCATCGCCGGCGCCCGGCCTGGCCGCCATGCCCAGACCGAGGGACAGACATAGTGGACGATCGGGATCGACGGATCCAGCGCCCGGACCTTGCGAGCGACGCGCAGGGAAAACTCCGGACTGTCGATGGTGACGAGGCAGTCCGGCCGCGCGGCGACAACAGCCCGCGCCGTCTGGCCGATACGGCGGATCAGTCGCGGCAGATCGCGCAGGATGGCCCCTACCCCCATCAGCGCGATCTCGGAAGCATCGAACAGCGAACGCAGGCCAAGCGATTCCATATGCCGGCCGCCGGTGCCTACCAGTTCGACGTCGCGGCCGGAAACGCGGCGCAGCGCTTCGATCAAGTCATGGCCGAGAAGGTCGCCGGATTCCTCCCCGGCGATCACCCCGATCTTCAGCGGGCGCGCTGCGCTCATGCCGGGCCGCCTTGCGGCAGGCCGACCACGAACAGGCCGAGCGCATCGGCGCGCGCCACCAGCTCGGCGCTGTCGAGCACAAGCGAGCGGCCGGCCTCGACGCCGATGCCGGCCAGGCCCGCCGCGTGGGCGGCCTCTACTGTCAGGGGCCCGATCGACGGAAGGTCGGCGCGCAGTTCCTGCCCCGGCTTGGCGCATTTCACCAGGACGCCGCGGGCCTTGCCGGCCAGGCGGCCGTGTCCGCGCAGATCCCGCACGCGCTGCAGCATGCCATCCGTGCCCTCGACACCCTCGACGGCGATCACCCGACCGCCGATCGACACTGTTCCCTGGCCGATGTCGAGCGCGCCGATCGCCCGCGCAGCCGCATAGGCGGCGTCGAGATCGGCTGTGTCGGATTTGAGCGGTTTTGCGCGCGTCATCGGACCCTCGATCGCCAGCAGGTCCGGCACGATCTCCTGCGCGCCGACGACGCGAAAACCTTCGCTCTCAATGCCCTTCACAAGGATACGCAACAAACCGTCATCGCCGCGCGCGAGCGCCGCCATCGCCTTTGCAAGGTGACGGAGCAGCGCGAAACTGATGCGGATCTCGCGCCAGGTGGGCCGCCGGCTTATGCCGCCCGCCAGAACGATGTGGGTCACGCCACGGCGCTTCAGGCGCGGCACCATCTCGGCAAATTCGCCGAGGCTGAGTTCATCGGTTTCGAAGGAGGCGAAAGCGTGCCCGTTGTCAGCCTCTCCACGCACCCGCAACACCAGCGGCGGATGCCCGTGCAGGGCCAGGCTCTCGGCTATATTGACGGGCAGTCTCCCACTGCCGGCGACGATTGCGACCTTGTCGGCCGGACCAAGCTCGACCCGCGGCCGGCTAGTCCTGGTCGTCGGCGTCGTCATCGGCCGCCCCTTTCAGCGGCGGAAGAGTGAATTGCCTTTTGCCGCGCGCCAGCATGAAATCGACGACCTTCATCGCATAAAGCGAGCCGGCAAACTTCTCGCGGGCAATCTCGATGTTCTCGGCAAGCGGGTGCGAGCGGTCGAACAGCGTCTTGTAGGCCTGCCGCAGATGCAGGATTTCGGCCTTTGGGACGCCGGATCGCTTCATGCCGACCACGTTCATGCCGCGTAGCGTAGCCCGGTTGCCGCCGACCATCGCGTAGGGAATCACATCGCCAAGAATCATCGAGCCGCCGGCGATGAAGGCGTTGTGGCCGATCCGCGTGAACTGGTGAATGGCGCTCAGTCCGCCGATGCCGACGAAGTCGCCGACTTCGATATGGCCGGCCAGCGTCGCCCCGTTGGTCATCGTCACGTTGTTGCCGATCGCGCAGTCATGGGCGATGTGGACGTAGGCGAGGAAATGCCCGTTGTTGCCGATCGTCGTGGCGCCGCGGCCGAAATCGGTGCCGGTGTTGATGCTGACGAATTCGCGGATGATGCATTTGTCGCCGATCGTCAGCGTCGTGCGTCCACCCTTGTGGCCGGTGCTCTGCGGCGGGCCGCCGAGAACGGCCTGCGGGTGGACGGTGCAGTCGCTGCCGATCGTCGTCGCGCCGGCGATGACGACATGGCTGATCAGCCGCGTGCGCTCGCCGAGCACCACCTCCGCTCCGACATGACAGAAAGGCCCGATATGCGCGCCGGCGCCGATGCTGGCGCCCGGTTCGACGATCGCCAGCGGATGGATGAAGGTGTCGTTCTGCATAGTCTTCCGGTTCACGAGGGCGAGTTCGCGATCATGGCGGAGATTTCTGCTTCCGCCGCCTTCGCGCCGTCGACCAGCGCTTCACAGGCGAAACGCCAGATGGTGCCGCGCTGCTTCAGTTTCTTCACACGAATCTCGAGCCGGTCTCCCGGCACGACCGGCCTGCGGAACTTCGCATTGTCGATGGTCATAAAATAGACGATCGCCGGCGTGTCCGAGCCGCGGTTGCGGATGCAGATGGCGCCCGCCGTCTGCGCCATTGCCTCGACGATGAGAACGCCCGGCATCACCGGCTGGCCGGGAAAATGGCCCTGGAAATGCGGCTCGTTGATGGTGACGTTCTTGATGCCGGTCGCCGAGCTGTCGCCGTCGATGTCGACGATCCTGTCGACGAGGAGGAAGGGATAGCGATGCGGCAGAAGCTTCATGACGCCGATGATGTCGATCGCTTCCATGGTCGTGGGAGCAGCGTCAGCCATTGTCCTCTTTCCTCGCCTTGGACTTCGCGAGCCTCGTCAGCGTCGCCACCTCGCGCATCGCCTGGCCTATCGGCTTTGCCGGGTAGCCGGCCCAGATCTCGCGCGCCGGGACGTCATGCATGAAGCCGCTGCGCGCCGCAAGCTGCGCGCCGCTGCCGATCGTCAGATGATCGGCGATGCCCACCCCGCCCGCCACCATGACGTTGTCGCCGATGGTGACCGAACCGGATACGCCTGACAGTCCGGCGATCACGCAATTGCGGCCTACGCGGACGTTGTGGGCGATCTGAACGAGGTTGTCGATCTTGGTGTTCTCGCCGATCACCGTGTCGCCGAGCGCGCCGCGATCGATGGCCGAGTTGGCGCCGACCTCGACATTGTCCTGGATGATGACGCGGCCGATCTGCGGAATCCGCTCCGGGCCGGACTTTCCGAACGCAAAGCCGAAACCGTCCTGCCCGATCTTGGCTCCCGCATGGATGACCACGCGGTCGCCGATCAGTGCGTACTGGACGACGGCATTAGGACCGACATAGGAGTTGCGGCCGATCTTGCAGCCTTTGCCGATCACTGCGTTCGGAGCGACGATGGTGCCGGCGCCGATCTCGACATCGCCGGCCACGACCGCACCGGCCTCCACCACCACGCCGTCCTCCAGCCGGGCGGAGTGGTCGACATGGGCGCCGGACGAAACGCCGGTCTCACCGGTCATCGTCCCGGGCGAAGCGGCGTCGGGATAAAGCAGCCGGCCAACCATGGCGAATGCATATTGCGGGCGGGGGCTGACCAGAACGGCGATGCCGGCTGGAACCCGGTCCGCGACATCGGGCGTACAAAGCACGGCGGTTGCGGACAGGCCGTCCATCAGGGCCGCGTTGCGCTTGCCCTCGACAAACACCAACGCCCCATCGCCGCCCGCAGATGCGGCGGCGACGGATTCAATCTGGACATTGGCGAGATCGGCGGTCCTGATCTCGGCGCCCGTAAGGACCGCAATCTCAGCCGCCGAGTAGCGCCGCGCCGGCACGAAGAATTCGGTAACGGACATGCAGGCCTTCAGATCCGGACGCTCACGCCCGGAACGATCATTTCACTTACCAGCGCGTCGAGATGCCGAAATTGAAGTTCTGCACCTGGTCGTTCTCTTCCTTGACCACGGGGAAGGCATAGTCGACACGCAGCGGACCGAAAGGCGAGGCCCAGATCAAGCTGGCGCCGACCGAAGCACGCCAATCCATTCCGGCGCCAGCGACTTCCGATACGACGCTGCTGGAAATGCTGTTGCCGTAAAGTGTCGCCGCATCGGCAAAGACCGCGCCACGCAAGCCGAAGCTCTCAGGAATCACCGGAACCGGGAACTGCGCTTCAAGCGTGGCGTTGAAATACGTCGTGCCGCCGAGATGGTCCTTGTCACTGGTCGTCGGGTCGTATGGGCCGATGCCGTTATACTCGAAGCCGCGGATCATGCGATCGTTGCTCTGGAACTGATCGAAGATGCGCAGGTTCGATTCGCTCCCGTAGCCGGCGATGTAGCCGCCGCCGGCCAGCGCCATGCCAACGATGTCGTATTCTTCCGACAGCGTCTTGTAATACGAAGCCCGAGTGGTGAACTTCACATATTTGGCGTCGCCGCCGAGACCCGCAAACTCCGCCACCGCAGTGGCGTAGATACCGGAATGCGGGCTCTTCATGTCGTCAATGGTGTTATAGATCAACGACTGCGAGACAGACGATTTGTTCCAGGGGCTATCCTCCGCGCCCTGAATGATCGCGTTCGATATACCGCATGGGTTATTGTCCACGGGCGGGCCGGCGTCCGGCTCGCAATTGTCATCGAGCTCGTACTTCTCCTGCTGGAAAGTATAAGCCGTCAGCGTGCTCAACGCCTGGGTGATGGGCAAGCCGAAGCGGACGGTCGCACCGGTCGTCTCGGTGTCGTAGTTGTCATAGTTGCGCGTGTTCCGGAAAATGTCGAAACCGGCCGCAATACGGCGCCCAAGGAAATAGGGCTCGGTGAAGGAGAAGGTGAAGTCGCGCGACTTCTCTCCGACGCCCGCTGCGAAACGAATGAACTGGCCGCGGCCAAGGAAATTCCGTTCCGTGATCGAACCTTCGATGGACGGCCCGGGAGAATCGCCGCCCGTCGTGTACCCGGCGCCGATCGACAGTTCGCCCGTCGACTTCTCGACCACATCGACGACCAGGATGACCTGATCCGGCTCCGAGCCGGGCGCGGTGGAAACATCGACGCGCTCGAAGAAATTGAGCGCTTCCAGCCGCCGCTTCGTGCGCTGGATGAGAACCTGGTTGAAGGCGTCGCCCTCGCTGATATCGAACTCGCGGCGGATGACGTAGTCGCGGGTGCGCGCATTGCCCCGAATCTCGATGCGCTCGACATAGGTACGCGGACCCTGGTCGATGGCGTAGGTCACCGAGATCGTGTGATTCTCGAAGTTGCGGTCGCCGCGCGGCGTCACCTGGGCGAAGGCGTACCCTTGGCCGGCAACCCTTTCGGTCAGCGCGATGATCGTGTCCTCGACGTTCTTCGCATTGTAGACGTCGCCGGCGTGCGTCTCGATCACCGACTGAAGCTGCTCGGTGTTCACATCCGCAATGGTGCTGTCGACGGTAACGTCGCCGAAGGTGTAGCGGTCACCCTCCTCCACCGTGATGGTGATCGTATACTGGTTCGACGCCTCGTCGAGTTCGCCATAGGCAGACACGACGCGGAAATCCGCATAGCCGCGATTGTAGTAGAACCTGCGCAGCAACTCCTCGTCGGCGCGAAGGCGCTCCTCGTCATAGATGTCGTCGCGCATCAGGAACGACAGGAAGTTCGAGCGCTTGGTGGCGATGACGTCGGACAGGCGGCGGTCGCCGAAGGCATTGTTGCCGACAAAATTGATGGCGGCGATCTTGGTGCGATCGCCTTCCTGGATGTTGAAGACCACGTTGACGCGGTTGTCGCCGAGGTCGATGACCTGGGTGGTGACCGTCGCATCATCGCGACCGACACGGCGATAGGCATCACGGACTGCCTGGGCATCAGCCTCCAGCGTTGCATCCGAGAACGTGCCGCGCGGCTTCAACTGGACCGCGCCGGCAAGCGGCGCGTCCTTGATCTTCTTGTTGCCCTGGAAAAGGACCTGATTGACGATCCGGTATTCCGACACCTCGACGACGAGGGTCGACCCGACCTGGTTGATGCGAACATCTGAGAACAGGCCCGTCGCGAACAGGCGCTTCACCGCCTCGTCGATGTCGCCGCTGGAGAAGGACCTGCCGGGCACGATGCCGGTCTGGCTGCGGATCGTATCCGCCTCGACGCGCTGATTGCCGCGCACCTCGATGCTGCTGACGACGGCCGCCTCGGCAGCCGAGATCGTCGCCAACTGCACGACGACGGCGCTTGGAGCGGCTATCGCCGCTGAAAGGGCTATCGCCGACGCGGCGCCCAGAAACTTCGATACTGCCTTCATTGGGCTCAAATTACCTTTTTCTCGTAGTCCCCACGGCGAGAAAACCGGACGTCGCGGACATTTTCACTTACGGTATTAACCGGATTTTCCCTATACGCAAGGCTTCTGGTTAACCGCCGTTTACTTCGCAGCCCGGCGTGACATTGGTGTCACGCCATTTGGTCGTCATGGTAAATGATGCTGTAACGTCCTGCGGCATAAGTCACATTCCGTTGTGAAATCAGCACCCGAACAGGTCGTTCCAGAACACGAACACCATGAAGCCGAGCACGATGAACATTCCCGTCCGGTACACCGCCTCCATCATCCGTTCGGACGCCGGGCGGCGGAACACGGCCTCGTAAGCGTAGAAGGCGAGATGCCCGCCGTCCAGCGGGGGAATCGGCAGGAGGTTCAGGATGCCGATTCCCACCGAGAGAAGCGCAACGAGCTGCACCAACCATTCGAAGCCCGCCTTGGCCGCCTTCCCCGCCATCTCCGCGATGCGGATCGGTCCGCCAAGCTGGCATTTGTCCTCACGGCCAACGACAAATCGTTTTAAAAATTGACCGGTGCGAACGATGATGTGGCCGGTTTCATCCACCGCTTCCAGCAACGCGCCGCCCGGACTGTAGGCAATATGCCGCGGCTGTCCGAACTCCTCGTTGTTGACCACGCCGATCGCACCGATCTTCACGGCGTTGCCCAGCGCGTCCTTTTGCTCCAGCAGTTCGGGCGTCGCGGTCAGCGTCATCTCCGCGCCATCGCGCAGGATCGTGAAGGTGATGGAATCGCCTGCCCGGCCGGAAACCAGCCTTTGCACATCGGCGAAGGTGGTGACCGGCGTGCCGTCCACGGAAACGAAGCGGTCGCCCGGCATGAAGCCGGCCTTTTGGGCCGGACTGTCGGCCCTGACCTCGGCAACCATCGGCTCGACGACATAGCGGCCGTAGGCGGCAAACAGAACCGTGAAGACGGCGATCGTCAGCAGGAAATTGAACGCAGGCCCCGCGAACACCGTGAGCGCGCGCTTCCAGACGGGCTGGGTGTGGAACGCGATCTTGCGCTGTTCCGGCGACAGGCTCTTCTCGACGTCCGGGTCGGGCGTGCTGGTGACGCTCATGTCGCCGACGAATTTGACATAACCGCCGAGCGGGATGGCGCAGAGCTTCCAGCGCGTGCCGCGGCGGTCGTTGAAGCCGACTAGTTCGGGGCCGAAGCCGATCGAGAACGCCTGCACGCCGATGCCGCACCAGCGGCCGACGAGGTAGTGCCCCATCTCGTGCACGAACACGACCACGGTGAGCACGAAAAGGAACGGCACGATGGTGCCGAGGATGAACCCTTGCGTGCCAAAGACGGCCGACAGAATCTCGTTCAATTCATATCCTCGTTACGACGAAACGGTCGCGTCTGCAGCGCTAGGGCGCGATGGCGGCGAATCGAAGGCTTTTCCACGACGCCGCCGGATAGCCCGACACCGGTCATCCGGCAAACAACGCCAGCGCCGGCCGATCGGCATCGCCGAGCGCCCAACCGATCAGGTAGAGGGTGAAGGCAGCCGCCACAAGCCCGTCGACGCGGTCCATCACGCCGCCGTGACCGGGAATGAGCCAGCCCGAATCCTTTACGCCATGCCGGCGCTTGACCCAGGATTCGAACAGGTCGCCCGCCTGGGAGACGGCGGAAAGCAGCGCGGCGACGGCGGCAAGCAGCCAAAGGTCCGCAAGTCCGGCGGCGGCGCCCAGGATCACGCCGGCAATCACGCCCGCGGCCAATCCGCTCAGCGCGCCGCTCTGCGTCTTTCCCGGCGAAATCGACGGCGCCAGCTTCGGGCCGCCGACGGCGCGCCCGACAAAATAGGCAAAGATGTCGGTCGCCCAGACAACGGCGAACAGGAACAGGATGGCGATCAGCCCGGCCTTGTCGTCGCCGCGCAAGAGGGCCACCGACGTACCCGCCAAACCGGCATAGGCAATGCCAGCGGCGGTCCAATATCCCTGTCCCCTGATGTGGTCGACGACCGCGAACGCCAGTGCCAGAATCAGCATCGGCCCGAGAACGACCACGGCAGGTTGGCCCATCACGAGCGCGACCAGCCCCATCGCAAGCCCCAGGCCCGCTGCGCGCTGGATTGCCGCGCTGCCGGTTGCGCGGGACATCGTGCACCATTCGTAGAAGATCGCCGCTGCTATGGCCGCCGCCAGCACCCGGAACGGCAATCCGCCGAACCAGGTAACAACCAGCACGACGGCGGCGAGAATCACCGCAGACACGATCCTCAATTGAAGATTGCTCATCCGCGCTCCGGTCAGGCGCTGGACGAGACGACGTCGCGCTCGATGCGGCCGCCGAAGCGCCGCTCGCGCACGCTGAATTGCCGCAGCGCGTCCTCGAACTGTTCGGGCGTGAAATCCGGCCAGAAGCAGGGAAGGAAGATCAATTCGCTGTAGGCAGCCTGCCAGAGCAGGAAATTGGAAAGCCGCATCTCGCCGCTGGTGCGAATCACCAGGTCCGGATCGGGGATGCCGCTGGTGTCGAGCGCATCGGAAATGGTCTCCGGCGTGATCGAAGCGGGGGCGATGCGCCCGGCCTCGACGTCGGCGCCGATCTTGCGCATCGCCCGTACGATCTCGTCGCGGCCGCCATAGTTGAAGGCGATGACGAGATTGAGAGCGCGATTGCCGACCGTGAGCGATTCGGCCTCGTCGAGCAGCCCCCTGATGTCGGGCTGCAGGTCCTCGCGCTCGCCGATCACCCGCACCCGGACGCCCGAACGATGCAGTTCCGCCAGATCGCGGCGGATGAACAGTTTGAGCAGGCCGAGCAGGTCGCTGACCTCGGATTGCGGCCGCGACCAGTTCTCGGAGGAGAAGGCGTAGACGGTGAGCCAGGCGATGCCGAGCTTCGACGCCGTCTTCACCGATTGCCGCAGCGCCTCGACCCCTGCCCGATGGCCGGCGAGCCTGGGCAGGCCCCTCGCCTTCGCCCAGCGGCCGTTGCCGTCCATGATGATCGCGACATGCGCGGGCGTGGTCATCGGCCTGGCGCCTCAGACCTGCATGATCTCGGCTTCCTTGCCGGCAAGCATGCTGTCGATGGTGGAGATGGTGTCGTCCGTCATCTTCTGGACGCGCTCCGACTGCTTGCGGTGCTCGTCCTCGCCGATGTCGCCGTCCTTCTCCGCCTTCTTCAGGTGGTCCATGCCGTCGCGGCGCACATGGCGCGCGGCAACGCGGGCGCCTTCGGCATATTCATGCGCCTTCTTGACCAGGTCCTTGCGGCGCTGCTCGTTGAGTTCCGGCAGCGGGATGCGCAGCGTGGTGCCGTCCATGATCGGGTTGAAGCCGAGATTGGATTCGCGGATGGCGCGGTCGACCGCGTTGACCATCGACTTGTCCCAGACCGATACCGAGATCATGCGCGCCTCTGGGATCGATATCGTCGCCACCTGCGACACCGGCATGGTCGTGCCGTAGGCCGACACCATGATCGGGTCGAGCAGGTTGGAGGACGCGCGCCCGGTGCGCAATGAAGCCAGATCGGACTTGAAGGCCGAGATGGCTCCGTCCATGCGGCGCTGGATGTCGGTGAAGTTTGCCCCATTCGTCATCGTTTCACTCCTTGATCCACAGTCGACATGCAGGTTTCAATCGGCAACGACGGTGCAATGGCCGCCGCCATTGAGGATTGCGCCGAAGCCGCCTTTTTCGTGGATCGAATACACAATTATCGGGATGTTGTTTTCGCGCGCAAGCGCAATTGCCGCCGTATCCATGATCGCCAGGCCCTTGCGGATGACTTCTCCATGGCTGATGCGCTCAAAACGCGTGGCGGTCGGGTCCTTGTTGGGGTCGGCGGAATAGACGCCGTCGACCTGCGTGCCCTTGAACAGCGCATCGGCGCCGATCTCGGCGGCACGCAGGGCCGCCGCCGAATCGGTGGTGAAGAACGGATTGCCGGTGCCGCCTGCGAAGATCACCACCTTGCCGGCGTCCATGTAGGCGGTGGCCTGGCGCTGCGAGAAACTCTCGCACAGTTCCGGCATGGCGATGGCCGAAAGCACCACCGCGTCGACGCCGATCTTGACCAGCGAGGTGCGCAGCGCCAGCGAGTTGATGACGGTGGCCAGCATGCCCATGTGGTCGCCGGTGACGCGGTCGCCGCCCTTGGACGCCACCGCGACGCCGCGAAAGATGTTGCCGCCGCCGATCACCACGCCGACCTCGACGCCGAGCGCGCGGGCCTCGGCGATATCGGACGCGATCCGGTCCACGACGGACACGTCGATGCCGAAATGCTGCTCGCCCATCAGTGCCTCGCCGGAGGCCTTCAGCAGGACGCGTTTATAGGGAGGCTTGGCCATCGAGCTCCTCGAAATGTTCGCAAAACCGGCCGCCGCTGCCGGAAACTCTGTCGCTGGCGCCCGTAATCCGAGCTGAGACCGGACACGGATTCCCGATACACGAAGGGCGCCGCGATGTCACGCGACGCCCCTTGCTGAAAGTCGACAGCCTTCGGGAAGGCTTACTTCTTGACGGCGGCCGCAACCTCGGCGGCAAAGTCCGACTTGTCCTTCTCGATGCCTTCGCCGAGCGCAAAACGCACGAAGGCGGAGATCTTGGCCGGCGCGCCGATGTCCTTCTCCGCATCCTTCAGCGCCTTCTCGACCGTCACGTCGGGATTGATGACGAAGGCCTGCTTGAGGAGCACGACCTCCTCGTAGAACTTGCGCAGGCGGCCTTCCACCATCTTCTCGATGATGGCCTCCGGCTTGCCGGATTCGCGGGCCTGCTCGGTGAAGATCGCCTTCTCACGGGCGACCGCGGCCGGATCGACCTCTTCCGCCGTCAGCGCCAGCGGGCTTGTGGCCGCGACGTGCATGGCGACCTGGCGGCCGAAGGCGCGCGCCGCGTCGGCATTGCCGGTCGTCTCGATCGCGACCAGCACGCCGAGCTTGCCGAGGCCGTCGGCGACCGCGTTATGGACATAGGTCGCGACGGTGCCATGCTCGACCGTCAGCTTGGCGGCGCGACGGAAGCTCATGTTCTCGCCGATCGTGCCGACCGCATCCTTGATGGTCTCGGCGACCGACTTGTCCGAATGCGGATATTTTGCATTGGACACGGCGTCGTGGTCCGGACCGAAGGCCAGCGCCACCTTGGCGACGTTGCTGACGATCTCCTGGAAGGCGGCGTTGCGGGCGACGAAGTCGGTCTCCGAATTCACCTCGACCACGACGGCCTCGCGCAGCCCCGAATCGATGCCGATCAGGCCTTCGGCGGCGGTCCGCCCGGCCTTCTTGTCGGCCCGCGAAATGCCCTTGGCGCGCAGCCAGTCGACCGCCGCCTGCATGTCGCCATTGGTCTCGGCAAGGGCTGCCTTGCAATCCATCATGCCCGCGCCGGTGATCTCGCGGAGCTCCTTAACCTGTGCTGCAGTAATGCTCATCTTCGCCTCTTTGCTTCTTAAAATGCGCTGGCGCACCATCGGATTATCGACGATGCGCCTGACGCCGGCACGACAAGCGTGCCCATTTCAATCGGGACGGGCCTGAAAGAGCCCGAAGACGGTTCAGGCCTGGGCGGCAGAGTCGTCGGCCGGGGCCGCCTCGACAGCAATCTCGTCCAGAGCCGGCTCGACCGGGGCCTCGACGGAAGCGCCGATGTCGACGCCGAACGAGCCCTGCTGGCGGGCGATGCCGTCGATCGCCGCCTTGGCGATGAGGTCGCAATAGAGTTGGATGGCGCGCGCCGCGTCGTCATTGCCCGGGATCGGGAAGTCGATCTTGTCCGGATCGCAGTTCGAATCGATGATGGCGACGACCGGAATGCCCAGGCGCTTGGCCTCCAAAATGGCGATCGCTTCCTTGTTGGTGTCGATCACGAACATCAGGTCCGGCGTCGAGCCCATGTCCTTGATGCCGCCCAGCGCCTTGTCGAGCTTCTCGCGCTCCCGCTGCAGGTTCAGCAGTTCCTTCTTGGTGAGGCCGCTGCCGCCGCCGGAAAGCAGCTCGTCGAGCTTGCGCAGGCGCTGGATCGAATTCGAGATCGTCTTCCAGTTGGTCAGCATGCCGCCGAGCCAGCGGGAATTGACATAATACTGGGCCGAACGCTGCGCGGCGTCGGCGACGATATCGGCCGCCTGGCGCTTGGTGCCGACGAACAGCACGCGGCCGCCGCGCGACACGACGTCGGAGACCTGCTTCAGCGCCTGGTGCAGCAGCGGTACCGTTTGGCTGAGGTCGATGACATGGATGTTGTTGCGGACGCCGAAGATGTACGGCGCCATTTTCGGGTTCCAGCGGTGGGTCTGGTGGCCGAAGTGAATGCCAGCTTCCAAAAGCTGGCGCATGCTGAAATCAGGCAGAGCCATTCTAAGTTCCTTTCCGGTTAGCCTCCACGGACACAGGCGAGAGAAAGGATTTTCGCTCGCCACCGGAGGTTTCAGCCGGATTTCTCCCGGGCAGACACCAAAGTCCGTGTGTGGAATGGCGCGGCATATAGAGGGGCTTCTTGGGAAATGCAAGCGCGGCGGGATTTTTGCCAGGGCTTGGAACTCGGGTTAACGCGCTTTCTCTGTTGCGGAATGACTGATTCCATGGGTGCTTCCTTGATTCGGAGCATCGCATGTCCGTCGCGATCCTTGAGGGTTTCGAAAAATCCCGCCTGAAGTCGCTTCTTGATTATTTTGGCGACATTGAAGACCCGCGCGAGCCATGGCGCGTGGCTCACCCGCTGCCAGAGGTCCTATTTCTTGTGGTCTGCGGCACCATCTGCGACTGCGAGGACTACGATCTGATCGCCGACTGGGGTGCGGCGCATCTGGATTTCCTGCGTCGCTACCTGCCCTATCATCACGGCGTGCCGGGTGGCCGCTGGCTGACCATCCTCATGAACCGTATCGATCCGGCCCTGTTCTCGGAATGCTTCACGGCATGGGTGCGCGAGACCTGGCCCGACAAGCCCGACTTCATCGCCATCGACGGCAAGACCTCGCGCCGCAGCCACGACCGCAGCATCGGCCGCGCGCCGCTGCATCTGGTCTCCGCCTTCGCCACCACGCAGCGCCTGGTGCTCGGCCAGGAGGCGGTCTGCGACAAGTCGAACGAAACCACCGCCATTCCGGTGCTTCTGGAGCGGTTGGCAGCAAATGACGGCCTCAAAGGCGCGCTGGTGTCGATCGATGCCATCGCCACCAATGCCACCATCGCCACGGCGGTCCGCGATGCCGGGGCCGACTATCTGCTCGCCGTCAAGGCCAACCAGCCAACGCTGCGCCGCGACATCGAACGCTATTTCAACGACGCGCCCGATGAAACGCTCGACAACTCCCACGACCTCGACAAAGGCCACGGCCGCATCGAGGAACGCTCCGTCACCGTCTCACGCGAGACCGATTGGCTTTCCGGAGACAGACGCTTCCCCGGCGAACTGCGCCTGCCAGGCGCGACGACCATCATTCGTGTCAGTTCGCGCGCCGAACTCAAGGACAGGTGCCGCTTCGAGACCCGTTACTATATCTCTTCGGCCACGCTCTCCGCCGAGCGGGCCGCGCACGCCGTGCGTGGCCACTGGTTGGTGGAGAACGCCCTGCACTGGACCCTCGACGTCGTCTTCAAGGACGACCAGTCGAGGTTGCGCAAGGGCCATGGCGCACACAACATGGCCATTGTCCGTCACTTCGCCATCAACCTCGTCAGAGCCATGAAGGACAACAGAGCCATCAAGCGCCGCCGCAAGGTCGCGGGATGGGACGCAGACTACCTCGCCTCTATCCTCGGCCACCTAACCCGTTAACCCGGATTCGAAGCCCTGGATTTTTGCGGCCAGCACACCGCCAGATAATGTACCGACCTGTTCGGTATGCCGGCAAGTTCTCGGTAGAAGTCAATTCGCCCGCCAGGCTGCCAAAGAGTTTGGCACCTTTGCCATCCGGAGTCGGCGGCGGTTTCTCGAAGGCAATACGGATCGCGGCACGGGGCGGAAAATTCCGCGCCGGCCATCGATGCCTCGCCTTCGCATCCGCCCCGGTCGGATGCGCGTCATGACGTGTTCGGGCGCTCCAGTGCGTACACGGCCAGCGCATGGGCGTGCGCCAGGATCTCGTCGACCTCACGGACTCTTCGGGGATGGTCGGCGGATGGATCGTAGCGCGACAGCCGGCAGCCGGGCGGGCGCCCGCGCCGCAGCGGCGAGATGCGCCGGGATCGGCCAGCGGCGGAACCACCCTGCGAAAGCGTGGCGTCGCGCCTAGCCTGCCAGCGGGCGAAACGCTTTGCCTGTCCCGGCAGGTCGTCCAGCGCGCGGCCCAACGCCTCCAGCCGCGCGCCCAGCCGAGCGGCGTCGATCGGATCGTCGGGCGACGGCGGGGGAGGCAGAGGGCTGAGCCGTGCGTTGAAGTCAAGCCACGAAATGCGCGGGGCGGCGTGGGCGGGCAAATGGGGGCGGTGGACGCGGAACGGTCGATGCAGCGGATCGAGCAGCGGCAGGCTCCATGTGCGAGCGGTGGGCCAGAGACGTTTCTTCGGCCCCATCGGCATGAAGGCGCGAGGCCCTCGCCGGATCGCGGGGTCAGGTTTCGGTTTTCTCGGGCGCGGCAAGGCCACCACAATGCCGCGCGCCGCCGCGATGATCAGCCGCCGCGTCGCGGCTTCGGCCGGACGCAAGAGCCGCAAGATGGCGCGGTAGAGGTGGCGGGGCAAGATAAGTGCCGGGTCAGATGCCGGGGACGGCTCCCTTTTTTCCGCCTGCACCTGCTTCCGGATTGCTCCGTCCTTCTGCGAAGAGAAAACAAACCGTCCCGAAGCGCCCATCTCGGCCATGCCCACGAGCATGACGAGGATGCGCTTCAGCGCCTCCCAGTTCCGCTCGATCGCCACGCTCCCGTCCATCTCCGCCTCCTCCGGCGATAGCGGCCGGCCCGACGAGTATGAGCCAAGTTTTCGCGCGGGGATGAAAATCGTGTTCGTCCGCGTTTTGCGCACCGGACGACAGAAGACGGGATCAGCAAAAACAATAACTTGGCGGCACACGTCGGCGGACGTCCAAGAAACTTTTCCGGCAGGGAGAAAATTCCATCCCCTTTTCGGGCTGAAATCCGGGAAATTCCGGGGACAGTTTTACCCAGCCTACTCGGAAACCCGAAAAGCGCGGCGTGGGGGCTTGTCCTACCCGATGATTCGAAACTGCTCGGGCCTGACGATGTGGAAATTGTCGTTGACGATTTCGCGGAAGGATTTCCAGTTTTTCGGCAGGGTGGTCTTGAAGAACCGCATGATGGCTTCGGCGAAGGTTCGGAAGTTGGGGTAATAGCGATTGTGGGTGACATGCTCGTGCATGAGCTTCCACAATCGCTCGATGGCGTTGAGGTTGGGAGCGTAGGCGGGCAGGAAATGCAGGCGGATGCGGCATCCGGGCCGCGCCAGCCAGGCCTTGACGGCTTTGCCGCGATGGATCGGCGCCCGGTCGAGGATGAGGTGGATCAGCCGCCTGCCGGGATTGTGCCGCTCCAGCCTTTCCATCAGGTCGATCGTCGTGCCCGTCGACATCTTCAGCGTCTCGATCAGTTCGAGATCGAAGGTTTCCAGGTTGAGCGCGCCCATCAGGTTCATGCGCTCGCGGCCCTTGCCCTTTTTGACGGCCAGCCTGTCGCCGCGCCGGATCCAGCCATGGGCGGGCCGGCTCTGGTATTCGGGGTGCACGGCGTCGCCGAAATAGACGACCTCGTCGGGGAGAAGCCGGGTGAGCAGCGTCTCGTAGGCGGCCACGAAGGCCTCCTGCACCGCCGCGTCAGCCTTGGCCGGCAGCCCCTTGGGCTTGCGGTAGTCGAAGCCCAGCCGGTGCAGCAGCTTGATCATCCCCGGCTTGGAATAGACGATGCCGTAGCGCTGTTCGACATGCGCCCGCACCGCCGCCGTGCTCAAAAACAGCTGGGCCGACAGCGTCTCGGCCAGTTCGGCTTCCTGGCGGCGCGACAGCTTGCCCGCGCTGCCCTTCCAGCCGAAGGCGCGCAACGCCGCCGCCCCGTCCGTCGTGAACGCCTTGTGCCAGCCGCGAACCGTATCGTCGTCGAGGTACAGCGCACGAGCCACGTCCTCGCAGGTCCAGCCGTCGTCAAGCAGCAGGATGGCGTTGCAGCGACGCGCCACACCGTGCTTCTCGCTCGCACGGCGCACCACCGCCTCAAGATGGTCACGCCCTTCCCCGCTCAGAAATCCGCCTCGAATCATGCCACGACAAGAATCAACCCGGGAAACGCCGTCACCCTCTTCTTCGGGTATCCAGAGAGTCAGGGTATTACTGAATTCCGCCGGCTTCAGCCTCGAAGCGCCGCGTCTTTCTGCGGAATTAAGGAAACTGTCCCCTGATTTCAGGCCGACGCGCGCGCCTCGGCCAGCGCCTTGAGGTCGGCGGGCTTCAACTCGACCGATTCACCGCAACCGCAGGCCGAACTCTGGTTCGGATTGCGGAAGGTGAAACCAGTCCTGAGCGTCGTGGTCTCGAAATCCATCTCGGTGCCGAGCAGGAAGAGTGCGGCCTCCGGCGCCACATAGACATGCGCGCCGTCCCGCTCGACATGGTCGTCGCCGGGCTTCGGCTCGGTCACGAGGTCGACCGTATATTCCATGCCGGCGCATCCGCCCTTCTTGATGCCAAGGCGGATGCCTTTTGCGCTGTCGCGCGTGTCGACGATCTCGCGCACGCGGATGGCGGCCTTGTCGGTCAAGGATATGACGGCGAAACGTCCCATTTCTTTCTCCCACTCGCGGCAGGTTCAAGGCCTGCGGAATGATCTTAGCCTTAAGATGGTGAATGATGCGCTGCAAGGCAAGGTGACAATGAATTCAAGCGTTCGAACGGCAAGGGGAGAATAATCCTGCCTCCAAGGGGTCGATTTTCATGCCTTCGCCCGCACCACAAATCGTCCGCAAGTCCATAAATCAACAGCACAAACAGAAAGGGCGGCCCAAAGGCCGCCCCTGATAGTCAGGTCAACGTCGCGAAAACGTCGCGCGCTATTCCTTGATCGACACGACGACGCCGGCGCCGACGGTGCGGCCGCCTTCGCGGATGGCGAAGCGCAGCTTCTCCTCCATGGCGATCGGCACGATCAGCTCGACGTCGACCGTCACATTGTCGCCCGGCATCACCATCTCGGTGCCCTCGGCGAGCGTCACGATGCCGGTCACGTCCGTCGTGCGGAAGTAGAACTGCGGACGGTAGTTGGTGAAGAACGGCGTGTGGCGGCCGCCCTCTTCCTTGGTCAGGATGTAGGCCTCGGCCACGAACTTCTTGTGCGGCTTCACCGTGCCCGGCTTGGCCAGGACCTGGCCGCGCTCGACACCTTCACGATCCACGCCGCGCAGCAGCGCGCCGATGTTGTCGCCCGCCTGGCCCTGGTCCAGAAGCTTGCGGAACATCTCGACGCCGGTGCAGGTGGTCTTGGCCGTCGGGCGGATGCCGACGATCTCGAGCTCCTCGCCGACCTTGACGATGCCGCGCTCGACGCGGCCGGTCACAACCGTGCCGCGGCCAGAGATCGAGAACACGTCCTCGATCGGCATCAGGAACGGCTGGTCGATCGGACGCTCGGGCGTCGGGATGTAGCGGTCGACCTCGGCCATCAGCTTGCGGATCGCGTCCTCGCCGATCTCTTTGTTGCTGTCCTCAAGGGCAGCCAGAGCCGAGCCGGGAACGATCGGAATGTCGTCGCCGGGGAACTCGTTCTTCGACAGAAGCTCGCGAACCTCGAGCTCGACCAGCTCCAGCAGCTCGGCGTCGTCGACCTGGTCGACCTTGTTAAGAAATACAACAATGGAGGGCACGCCGACCTGGCGGGCGAGAAGAATGTGCTCGCGGGTCTGCGGCATCGGGCCGTCGGCGGCCGAAACCACCAGGATCGCGCCGTCCATCTGCGCCGCACCGGTGATCATGTTCTTCACATAGTCGGCGTGGCCGGGGCAGTCGACATGGGCGTAGTGGCGGGCCGGCGTCTCGTATTCGACGTGGGCCGTCGAGATGGTAATGCCGCGCGCCTTCTCTTCGGGCGCCGCGTCGATCTGGTCGTAGCGCTTGTATTCGCCGAAATACTTGGTGATCGCTGCCGTCAACGACGTCTTGCCATGGTCGACATGGCCGATCGTACCAATGTTCACATGCGGCTTGTTCCGCTCAAATTTGCTCTTGGCCATCCTGCTCTTTCCTGGGCGTCAGCTATGAGGGTCTGCTTTAGTGGGGCCGATTAGCGACAACAGCACGAAAAGACAAGGGGTTTTCACCCGCCTGCCCGGCAATGCCATGCCATCCGGCGATCCCGTGGGAAGCCCGTTAGATAGGATTTTTGGCCGCACGCACAAGGCGGCTGATGAAGCAGGGGAACGCCGGCGGAAAGGCGCCCTGCAAGCAGGCGCCATCCGGCGTATGCCGCGGCCGCCAAGGGGACGCGCCGAGGCGGGAAAGACCCGTCTCGGAGAGGCCAGTCAAAGCCTCAGTAGACGACGACGGTCGTCTTGCCCGGAACCCGGTTGTAGAGGTCGATGACGTCCTGGTTGATCATGCGCACGCAGCCGGACGACATGTTCTGGCCGATCGTCCACCATTCGGGCGACCCGTGGATGCGGTAGCCGGTATCCTGGCCATCCTTGAAGATATAGAGAGCGCGGGCGCCGAGCGGATTGTCGATGCCGCCAGGCTGGCCGTTGGCCCATTTCACCAGTTCCGGCTTGCGGGCGATCATCTCCGAAGGCGGCTTCCAGGTCGGCCATTCCCGCTTGTACTGGATGTTGGCGCGGCCGTTCCATTCGAAACCGGCCTTGCCGATGCCGACGCCGTAGCGCAGCGCGTCACCGCCGCTCTGCACGAGGTAGAGGAAATGATTCTTCAGATCGACGACGATGGTACCGGGCGCCTCGCCAGTCGGGTCCTGCACGATCTGGCGGCGGAACTCGCGCGGGATCTTTTCGTAAGGGATCGCCGGCAGCACGAACGAACCCTCGGTGACCGAGGCGTACATGGTCGCAGGATTGGTGACGCCGGCGTCGACGCTGATCTTCGGCCGGATCGAGCCGGTGGAACTCATGTCGAGCCCTTCCAGCGAAGGCGAACAGGCGGCGAGCGTCGTGGAACCGGCAGCGACCAGGAAGGTGCGGCGGGTCAGCTTCAATGCGTCTTGGCTGTTGTGATCACGCGACATGGCAAGCACTCGTTACTCGAACGGGTTCATCATGTCGCAACATGGTTTAAATTCAGCTAAACAACGGCAGCTTTGCGCAAACGCCGTTTACCGTGTCGCTCGGGCGCGAAAGATCGGCGAAGCCCAGGGAGTGGAAATTCAAAAGGCTGGAGCGGGTGAAGGGAATCGAACCCTCGTATTCAGCTTGGAAGGCTGCTGCTCTACCATTGAGCTACACCCGCATCGCGTCGCGACCTTATGCAATATCCGGAGGTGGTGGAAGGGGTTGGATTCGAACCAACGTAGACTGAGTCAACGGATTTACAGTCCGTCCCCTTTAACCACTCGGGCACCCTTCCTACCGTCCGGAGCCTGTTTCGAGGCTGCGTGCCGCCCGGGGAATTGTAAGCCCGGAAAGCGAAGCGCCTTATGGCGGGCCGGCAAAATCCTGTCAACCACGCCAAACTCGAATTCGACCGCAATTTCGAAGGGCCTGTGAAATGCGCGTCATCCCGGCTATAGGCGTGGAATGAGCGACGACAAGAAATCCGGCACCCCCAAGGACACCCATTACGCGAAGCTGCGGCGCGCGCATCGCGACGCGAACGCTGGCGGTCCCGTGCAGCGCGCGCGCGCGCCGATTCCGGCCGGCGACGGCCCTGCGGAAGGGCTGGTGCGGCTCTACGGCCTGCACACGGTGCGCGCCGCGCTCGACAATCCGCGCCGCAAGATCAAAACCATGCTGGTGACGCGCAACGCGCTGGAGCGGCTGGGCATAACCGACATCGCCGCCCTGCCCTTCAAGGCCGAACTGGTCGAGCCGAAGGATATCGACAAGCAGACGGGCTCCGACGCAGTGCACCAGGGCGTTATGATCGACGCGCTGCCGTTGAAACCGAAACCGCTCTCGGCGCTCGGCGAGACAAGGCTGGTCGTCGTGCTCGACCAGGTGACCGACCCGCACAATGTCGGCGCGGTGCTGCGCTCAGCGGTGGCCTTCGGCGCCGGCGCGCTGATCACGACCTCGCGCCACAGCCCGACCGAAAGCGGCGTGCTGGCCAAGGCCGCGTCCGGTGCGCTGGAGCATATCGACCTGATCGAGGTGAAGAATCTGGCCGCCGCGCTTGACGAGCTTCACGCGGGCGGCTTCCAGAGCATCGGGCTGGATTCGGAAGGGGCCGAAGAGTTGGAGCCGACGTTTTCGGGGGAGCGGGTCGCTCTCGTGCTCGGCGCCGAAGGAAAAGGCCTGCGCCTGAAGACGCGCGAAACGGTGACGGCGCTGGCCCGCCTCGACATGCCGGGCGCCATCCGCTCGCTCAACGTGTCGAACGCGGCGGCGGTGGCGCTGTACGCGGCGCGGCGGTTTTTGGCGGTACGTTGACAGGAGCCTGAGGGTCGACTGCCGTCGCGGACTTGCCGGCCGGCATGTCACCTGTAACTATTGACCGGGGCGGATGCGGGTGTGCCATCCTGCGCTGAATGGCGCGGGTTGGATCGAAGGGTTCCGCCATGCGACGGTTTTTCGGAATGTTGCTCGTTGCCGGGTTCGCCATGAGCGTTTTGGCGGGCTGCCAGAACACTGCCGGCCGGCCCGGTTTCGTCCCACCCAATTGCGGATCAGTCGGCTCGTCCTGCTCGGCGCACTGATCGCTTTTGGGCAGGGACCGATGCCCGCTGAATATGCGTCGGAGTTCGGCCTTATCGCTTGAACACGCCCGGCGTCATCCGCTCGCGCAACGTATCGAACGCCGCCGCCATGGCGTTTTTTGCAGCAAGGAAAATTTTCGTGCCCGTTGAAAGCTGCTTCACTTCCATTTGAATTTTCAGCCTGATACCTCATCTGCAACCATCGGCTTCAGCCTCTCGATGCCCGTGGGGAATTCAGGTCCCATACCCAACGGCCGGGACCTGCCTTGAGGAGTTTCGGACATGCGACGGTTTTTCAGCGTTTTTGTCATCGCCGGCTCCGCCATGTGGGCACTGGCCGGCTGTCAGAACCTTGCCGGCCAGCCCGGCGTTGATCCGGCCAATTGCGCGGTCCCGGGCTCTTCGTGCTCCCGCGACGGTGGCGGCCGGTAGGCGCGGCCGCGCGCAGGACCCGGGAGACGCATTCTCCTCACGCCAACACGGTCTGCCGGTTACCCCACCGACGGCTCAAGCCACCTCATGTGCCGCCAGCCGCTCCAGCGCCCGCACCAGCGCCGAATGATCCTCCTTTGCCCCGCCATTAGCCGCGCAGGAATTGAAAAGCTGCTGCGTGGTCGAGGTGTTGGGCAGCGCCACGCCGAGCGCCTTTGCGCCTTCCAGCGCCAGGTTCAGATCCTTGCTGTGCAGTTCGATGCGGAAGCCGGGCGCGAAGGTGCGCTTGACCATCCGCTCGCCATGCACTTCGAGGATTCTTGACGCGGCCAGCCCGCCCATCAGCGCCTGTCGGACCTTCGCCGGATCGGCGCCGGCCTTGGAGGCGAACACCAGCGCTTCCGCCACGGCCTCGATGGTGAGCGCGACGACGATCTGGTTGGCGACCTTGGTGGTTTGCCCGACGCCGTTGCCGCCGACCAGCGTGAGGTTTTTCCCCATTTTTTCGAAGATCGGCCTCGCGCGCGCGAACGCCGCTTCCGGTCCGCCGACCATGATGGTCAGCGACGCCGCTTTTGCGCCGACCTCGCCGCCCGACACCGGGGCGTCGAGATAGTCGCAGCCCAGAGCGTTGATCCTTTCTGCGAATTTTTTCGTCTCGATCGGTGATATGGAGCTCATGTCGATCACGAGCTTTCCCTTGGAAAGCCCTTCCACGACACCGTTTTCGCCGAACAGAACGTCGGCAACCTGTGGCGTGTCGGGAACCATGGTGATGATGATGTCCGCCGCCTTCGCCACCGCCGTGTGGCTGGAGACGGTCTTCAGCCCGTTGGCCACAAGATCGGCCGGCGCCGGTTTCCTGTGGTCCGACGAGACGACCGGATAGCCGGCAGCGAGCAGATGTCCCGCCATCGGCGCGCCCATGATGCCGAGGCCGATGAAGCCGATTGTCTGCATGGTTCCAGTTCCTATCGTTCAAGACTTCAATGTTTTCATTCCACTGGAACACCCCTCATCCGTCTCGGCTGCGCCTCGACACCTTCTCCCGCAAGGGGAGAAGGGGGAGCCCTGCATTTACGCTTCCGCCAATCGCCGACCCTGGAGATCGGCGGAGGCGGTCGGGCAAGGCTCCGACCTTCTCCCCTTGTGGGAGAAGGTGGCCGAGCGAAGCGAGGTCGGATGAGGGGTGTTCCAGCTTGGCGCAGAGGGTGTTGATCAGGCAGCGCACTTGCGTCCGCTCAACGCCTTGAACCACCCCAGCCCCGCCTCCGTGCCGGCCTTGGGCTTGTATTCCGCGCCGATCCAGCCGGAATACCCGATCCGGTCGAGGTGCTCATAGAGATAAGGAAAATTGATCTCGCCCGTCCCCGGCTCGTGACGGCCGGGATTGTCCGCAAGCTGGATATGCGCGATGCGGCCGAGATTGTTCTCGATGGTTCGGGCGAGATCCCCCTCCATGACCTGCATGTGGTAGATGTCGTATTGGAAATAGAGATTGTTCGAGCCGACGCGGTCGATGATCGCCAGCGCCTGGGCCGAATTGGTCAGGAAGAAGCCTGGGATGTCGACCTTCGTGTTGATCGCCTCGATCAAGAGCTTGATACCTGCGGCCTCGAAGCGCGGCGCCGCGTATTTCAGGTTTTCGACGAAGACATTTTCCAGCACCGCGCGATCCACTCCGGCGGGCGCGATGCCGGCGAGGCAGTTCACCTGTGGGCAGGCGAGCGCCTTGGCGTAGGCGATCGCCGTATCGACGCTTTTGCGGAATTCGTCGATGCGGTCGGGCAAAACGGCAATGCCGCGTTCGCCAGCCGTCCAGTTGCCGACCGGCAGGTTGAACAGCACCTGCGCCAGCCCGTTATTCTCCAGCCGCGCGGCGACGGTCTCGGGCGGATGATCATACGGGCCGATATATTCGACGCCGGTGAAGCCGGCGCGGGCGGCAGCGTCGAAGCGGTCGAGAAAATCGTGCTCGGTGAAGAGCATCGACAGATTGGCCGAGAAACGCGGCATTGGTGTTTCCTTCAAATGTATCTGCTTTCGGTGCGTCCTTCGAGGCTCGCCCGCCAGAGTTGGTATCAATGCCCCACCAGCGGTGCGGGCTCGCACCTCAGGATGAGGACCGTGGGTGCTGCTTCGCCGGTAGCAAAGGCCGGTATCAACAATCTCATTTGGCGACCTGTTAGGTGACCGTCGTGGCCAACTCGCAGCCTATGCTGGTGCTCTCTTCCTGCGGCCCTGGCAATTGGAGACGCTGCGCCGTCCGTCCTCATCCTGAGGTGCGAGCCTGCACGACTGCGCCAATCCTGGCACGACCTCATGCGGGCGAGCCTCGAAGGACGCACCGATATCATCTCCTCAATCCAGCAGCGCGATGGCGGTCGGCGCATCCTCGTTGCGTTCGGCCAGTTCCTCGAACTCGACGACGGCATCGATCTCGGTGCCCATCGAGATGTTGGTGACACGCTCGAGGATGAACTCGACGACGACGGGAACCTGATGTTCGGCCATCAGCCGTTTCGCCTCCTTGAAGGCCGCCGCGCAATCCTCCGGCCGGCGGACGCGGATCGCCTTGCAGCCCATCGCCTCGGCGACGGCGACATGGTCGACGCCGTAACCCGGCTCGGCGCCCTCGCCGCGATTGATGTTCTCGAAAGCCAGGCTGACCTCGAAATCCATCGAGAACCCGCGCTGCGCCTGGCGGATCAGGCCGAGATAGGCGTTGTTCACCACGACGTGGATGTACGGCAATTTGTGCTGCGCGCCGACCGCCAGTTCCTCGATCATGAACTGGAAATCATAGTCGCCCGACAGTGCCACGATGGTCGCATCCGGATTGGCGGCGCGCACGCCGAGTGCTGCCGGCAGCGTCCAGCCGAGTGGGCCGGCCTGGCCGCAATTGATCCAGTTGCGCGGCTTGTAGACATGTAAAAACTGCGCGCCGGCGATCTGGCTCAAACCGATGGTGGTGACATAGGTGGTGTCGCGGCCGAACGCCTTGTTCATCTCCTCGTAGACGCGCTGCGGCTTCAGCGGCACCTGATCGAAATGGGTCTTGCGCTTCAAAACCTTCTTGCGCTGCTGGCATTCCTTCGCCCAGCCCGACCAGTCGCGCAGTTTTCCCGTCGTCTTCCATTCGGTGGCGACGTCGAGCAGCATCTTCAGCGCTGCCCCGGCATCGGAGGCGACGCCGAGATCCGGCGCGAAGACACGGCCGATCTGTGTGGGCTCGATGTCGATGTGGACGAATTTGCGCCCCTCGCGGTATTTGTCGACGGAGCCGGTGTGGCGGTTTGCCCAGCGGTTGCCGACGCCGAGGACAAAATCCGAGGCGAGCATGGTGGCGTTGCCGTAGCGGTGCGAGGTCTGGAGGCCACACATGCCGGCCATCAAGCGGTGGTCGTCGGGGATGGTGCCCCAGCCCATCAGTGTCGGGATGACGGGGACGCCGGTGATCTCGGCGAATTCGATCAGCAGGTCGGAGGCGTCGGCGTTGACGATGCCGCCGCCGGCGACGATCAGCGGCTTTTCCGCCGCGTTCAGCATCGCCAGGATTTTTTCGGCCTGGCGGCGGCTCATCGCCGGTTTCGCGGCGGTGAGCGGCTCATACGCGTCGATGTCGAACTCGATCTCGGAAAGCTGAACATCGATCGGCAGGTCGACGAGAACCGGGCCGGGACGCCCCGAGCGCATGAGATAAAACGCCTTCTGCAGTGCCATTGGCAGCTGGTAGGGCTCCATGACGGTGACCGCCCATTTGGCGACGGGTGCGGCGATCGCGGCAATGTCGACGGCCTGAAAGTCCTCCTTGGTCAGCCGGGCGCGCGGCGCCTGGCCGGTGATGCACAGGATCGGGATCGAATCGGCGGAGGCCGAATAGAGCCCGGTGATCATGTCGGTGCCGGCCGGACCCGATGTGCCGACGCACAGCCCGATATTGCCCGCCCTGGCACGGGTAAACCCTTCGGCCATGTGCGAGGCGGCCTCGACATGACGCGCCAGGATGTGGCGGATCGAGCCGCGTGCCCTCAGCGCGGAGTAGAACGGATTGATCGCCGCGCCCGGCACCCCGAAGGCGCACGAGATGCCTTCCTTTTCGAGGACGAGAACAGCGGCATCGACAGCGCGCATCTTCGGCATGGCCGGCCCTTTCCTTGTTCTGAATGCGTTGTGATGGTGGGAGGATGCCAGAGCATTGCGTATTTATCAATTTTTCCAGAATATTTTTTCATTTCCCTATAATTTACGTTATGCACTGATTTTAAAGGAAAATCTCTTTTCCGGAAATTCGCCATTCCAAATTCCGGAAAAGTTTTTTATTTTGATGTCATGCAAGCTCCCGAGAAACGCCAGCGCGGCCGGCCGCGCGCCTTCAACGCCTCGCCGGAAGCCAACGCCGTGCAGTCGCTGGACCGTGGCCTGCGAATCCTTTCGATCGTCGCGGAAGCCGACGGCCTGTCGCTGAGCGAAGTGGCGGAACGCTCGGGCATCGCCGCCTCGACCGCCTACCGGATGCTGACCACGCTGGAGACCCACGGCATGGTCGAGTTCGAGAAGACCGAGCAGCTATGGTCGATCGGCGTCGCCACATACCGCATGGGCGCTGCCTTCCTGCGCCGCCGAAAACTGGCGGACCGGGCGCGCACCGTCATGCAGGACCTGATGGAAAAGACCGGGGAGACGGCCAATCTCGGCGTGGCGGAGGAGGACTGCGTTGTCTTCATCAGCCAGGTCGAGACGCACCAGGCGATCCGCGCCTTCTTCCGGCCGGGCACGCGCAGCCCGTTTCATGCCAGCGGCATCGGCAAGGCCGTGCTGGCGAACCTGCCGGCCGAGCGCGTCACCCAGATCGTCCGCAGAACCGGGCTGGAAGCCTTTACCGGCAGGACGCTGGCCGACGCCCCTGCCCTCACCGGCGACCTCGCGGAGATCAGGCGGCGCGGCTGGTCGGTCGACGACGAGGAGCGGTTTCCCGGCATGCGCTGCGTGGCGTCGGCCATCTTCAACGAGTACGGCGAGCCGATCGGCGGCATTTCGGTGTCCGGCCCTAGCGCCCGCATCACGCCGGAACGGGTGGCGGAACTGGGGCCGATGGTGCGGGCGGCGGCGGCCGCGGTTACCGGGATGATCGGGGGACGGGTGGCGGTGGTTTAGCTCACGCCGGTGGCGGAGCGCCTTCATATTGCGGCAGGCCGTCGTCGATCGTCACCCAGGGCTGCTTCGACGCGGTGAAGATGTGCATCTCCGGTTCGAACAGCGACGGATCGTCGAGCGAGCCGGTGGTCAGCCCCATGATGCCTGCCGCGTCGCGGCGGGAGAAGATCGTGGTGCCGCAGCTCGGGCAGAAACCGCGCTTCAGGTCGGGCGAGGAATGCACGGTCGCCACCATGCCGTCGATACGCACGTCGTCGATGCGGAACAGGATGCGCGCATTGAAGGCGGCGCCGATCGCCCGCTGGCAGAGACGGCAATGGCAGATGCGCTGGTTGATGGGTTTTGCGTCGGCGCTGTAGCGCACGGCGCCGCAGAGGCAGCCGCCCCGGTATTTCGCGGTCATGATTTCTCCTAATGCCGACGTGCCTGCACCAGATAGGCGTCGATGCTGGTTTCGCCGAGCCATTTGGCGGCTTCAAGGCGATGAAGGCCTTCGACCAGAACATGCCGCTCACCGTCCACCCGCACCTGGATCGGCATCTTCATGCCGTTCTCGAGGATGTCTTCCGCGAGCAGCCGGACGGTTTCCGGATGCAGCGTCTTCCGGCGCGCGGCGGGCACGTAGATGTTGTCGATCGGAACCTTGTGAATCCTAAGCATGGCTGCTCCCTGGACACATCGATAGGCCCTCGGCGGGCGAAGTCCAAGACCTTTCCGGGCGTTGGACTGGCGGCCCGGCTCTTTTCCGGGCACTCTCGCGCTGCCGATCGTTGCGGTCGCGGGGAGGTTTCCATGCGCAGATGCGCGGTCCTGGCGTCGATGGTCGCGGTCGCCGTTTCGGCCGGAGCCATTGCCGTGCTTCCGGTTCCCGTACAGGCGCTCGAGCCGGAGCGCTACACCGTCTACTGCGCCGACGACCGGATCGAGATCTCGTTCTGGGATCTCGAGCAGATGAAGGTGCGGCGGGGCCTCGATGTGTGCCAGTTCGCCAGCTATACGAGCTACAGCGACGCCCTGAACTTCGCGCGGAAGAATTTCGGCGGCGAGGGCGAATCCTGCAGCTGTTGATTCGACGGACATTTGCCGGAAGAAACGCGTCGGCGGCTTTTTGGCGCGAGGGCAACGAAAAGGCCGGCGGAGCGCCCTGTCGGGGAACCCGCGCCGGCCAGCCGGCCCTTGGGAGGTCGGTCGACTTCAGATGTTCTTCGCGCCCATCTCCTGCGCGATGTAGTCCGCCTGCCTTATTGCCAGCGTGACGATGGTCAGCGTCGGGTTCTCGGCGCCGCCGGTGGTGAACTGGCTGCCATCCGAGACGAACAGGTTTTTCACGTCATGCGTCTGGCCGTGCTTGTTGACCACGCCGTCGGCCGCTTTATCGCTCATCCGGTTGGTGCCCAGATTGTGCGTCGACGGATAGGGCGGCGTCGGGAAGGAGCGCGTGGCGCCGACCGCATCGTAGAGCGCCATGCCTTGCTTGTAGGCGTGGTTGCGCATGGCGGTGTCGTTGGCATGGTCGGTGAAGGCGACGTCGGGCACCGGCAAGCCGTGCTTGTCCTTCAGTTCCTTGTGCAAGGTCACGCGGTTCTGCTCCTGCGGCATGTCCTCGCCGACGATCCACATGCCGGCCATGTGGTCGTAATGGTCGAGCGCCGTCGTAAAACTCCGGCCCCAGGCGCCGGGGTTGAGGAAGGCGGCCATGAACGGCAGTCCGAGCGCCAGCGTCTCCATCTCGTAGCCGCCGACGAAGCCGCGCGACGGATCGTGCTTCGCCTCGTCGCGGATGATTCCGGCCATGGTCGTGCCGCGGTAGAAATGCACCGGCTTGTCGAAGATCGCGTAAACCGACCCGGTGGTGTGGCGCATGTAGTTCTTGCCAACCTGACCCGACGAATTGGCGAGGCCATCCGGGAATTTGTTCGAGGCCGAGTTGAGCAGCAGCCGGGGGCTTTCGATCGAGTTGCAGGCGACGCAGACAACGCGCGCCTTCTGGCTTACCACCTTGCCGTCCTTGTCGGCGTAGACGACGTTGGTCACCTTGCCGCTGTCGTCGTGCTCGATCTTCAGCACCATCGAGTTCGGCCGCACCTCAAGCTTGCCGGTCGCCTCGCCCTTGGGGATTTCGGTGTAGAGCGTCGACCATTTGGCGCCCCACTTGCAGCCCTGGAAGCAGAAGCCGGTCTGCTGGCAGCCCATGCGGCCGTCGCGCTCGGCCGAGTTGATGGCCATGTTGCCGGTGTGGCATTCCTTGTAGCCGAGCTTGTCGGCGCCGGCCTTCAGAATCTTGAAATTGTTGTTGCCGGGCAGGCCCTCGATGCCGGTGGTGCGGGTGACGCCCATCTTGTCCTCGGCCTTGGCGTAATAAGGCTCCAGGTCGGCAAGGGTGATCGGCCAGTCGAGCAGGTTGGCGCCGTCGACCTTGCCGTAATGCGTCAGAACCTTGAATTCATGCTCCTGGAAACGTAGCGAGGCGCCCGCCCAATGGGTGGTCGTGCCGCCGACCGCCTTGACGATCCAGGCCGGCAGGTTCGGGAAATCCTTGGTGATGCGCCAGGCGCCGGACGTCGTGCGGTTGTCCAGCCAGGCGAGTTGCGAGAAGGAGTCCCACTCGTCGTTGATGAAATCGTCGTATTCGATGCGGTTGCCGGCTTCGAGGATGACGGTGTCGATGCCCTTCTGGGCGAGTTCGTTGCCGAGCGTGCCGCCGCCGGCGCCCGAGCCGATGATGACGACAACGCCGTCGTCGTTGAGATCGTATGGTGCAGCCATGGTTTCCTCCCAAAGGCCTTGATTCTGATGGTTCGACGCGATCGACAGGACGAAGGGGCTAGAGCCACTCGATGTCGTCGAAACCGCGCGCGATGTATCCGCCCTTGGAATAGGATTCGCCCTCGTAGCCGAAGATCGGCCACACCTCCTTCTGATTGTAGAGGCCGACCACCAGCCCGCCGCGAATCGCCTGGAAGAACGGCGTCTCCTCGATCTGTTGGAGCACCTTGACGCGCTCTTCCTCCCAGCCGAGGCCGCGATAGCCGCCGGCGCCCGACCGCTGGTCGAGGTCGGCGACGCCGTTCTCGATCAAGTCCTTGTGCGCGGCATCCTTGGCGGCGGCAGCGTCATGGCTTTTCACGGCGATCGCGTAATATCTGTCCGGCACCTGATCGTGCGGATAGATGTCGCGGGCCATCTGGATCAGCGTCGCCATGGTTTCCGGCTTGAGCGTTGCCGTCTCAAGCCCCCAGGCGTTTTGCGGGCTGATCACCGCCGTGCCGCTGATGACGAGCAGCGCGCCGGCCGCCCCTCCCCGCTTCAACAGTTCGCGGCGGGAAATCCCCGGCTTGCTCTCGTATAGGGTGACCATCTTTTCCTCCCTTGCTTGCTATCGGCGCCACACGGCGCCCTTGCTGGCTGACGTCCCTCCGTCCGCCACTTATCGATATCGGCCGTGCCGCTGGAGCACCTCGATCTTGTAGCCGTCCGGATCCTCGACGAAAAAGAAGCGCGCCAGGAGCGCGCCTTCGCGGTTGAACTCGACGATCTTTCGCGGATTGAGCCCGGCCGTCTCGAAGCGGGCGTGCTCGGCGTCGAGATCGTCGACGCAGAAGGCGATGTGGCCATAGCCGTCGCCCAGCGCGTAGGGTTCCGTCCGCCCTTTGTTGACGGTCAGTTCGACCTCGAAATCGGCCTGCGGATTGCGCAGATAGAGCAGCGTGAACGTTTCGAAATCCAGGCGGTCGGCAATGTCGAGGCCGAAGGCGGTCCTGTAGAATTCCACCGAGCGCGCCTCGTCGAGCACGCGGATCATAGAATGTATCGCTTTGGCCAAATCGGTCTCCGTCGTTGCTGTTCTGGATCGATTATGGGCTGCCCGGCCCGCATTTGGTGGCAGCCCGTTACCACGGAGCATGCTCCGATCTGCCGCCGGACAAAAGTCCGATTGCAGGAAGCGGCGTTTGCGCTGAATATGACGCCAGGGAGAAAAGCTCCGCCGCCAGGCTCGTCTTCAGTCGGTGCGGCCAAGACCAAGAACGAGGAGATCGACATGTGCAAAGTGTTCGCCGGGCAGGATCCGGAAGGCTATCGCCAGATCAACCGCTCGATCCGCATTGCCGGCCATTCGACCAGCATCCAGCTGGAGAAGACGTTCTGGGAACTGCTGGACGAGATCGCCGCCGGACAGGGCCTGACGACGCCGAAATTCATCTCGAAGCTCTATGACGAGGCGATCGAGATCAACGGGGAGATTCCGAATTTCGCGTCGATGCTGCGCACCACCTGCGCGCTCTATCTGCGCGGCCACCGGCCCGGCGACGCGGATATCAGGGCGCTGCACAGCGAAGCGGCCTGACCGGCGAGCTTGAAGTTGACGAGCAGGGCGCGAACGGTGCCCCGCTCAAATTGCGACTAGTTTCAAGCCAACTTCAGCCGATCACTTTGGCAACGTCGAGCGCGACCTGCGCCGCTGTGCGAAACAGTTCCTGGCGTTCGGACAGCGCGGTTTCCTCGCCCGTCAGCAGGCTGTCGACGATGGTGCAGATCGACAGCGCCCGGTAGCCCAGCGCGGAAGACAGCGCGAACAGGTTGGCGGTCTCCATATCGACGGCGGTGATGCCCTTGGCACGCGGCAAGTCGAACCGTGTCTCCGGTTCGGGATGATAGAAGATGTCGCTGGAGACCATCGATCCGGCATGGAAAGGAATCGATGCCGCCCGCGCGGCCTCCACCGCGAGCCGCGCCAGTTCGGGGTCGGGCCGGCCGATCGGGTCGCCAGCCGCCACGTCGAAATCCATGACCGCGCTTTCGGCGAAAAAGATATCGCGCAGCGGCGTCGACGCCGTCAGCGCGCCGCAGGAGCCGACGCGGATGACGGTGCGCACGCCGTAGGACGCGATCAGTTCATGGACATAGATGGTAAAGGACGGACGGCCCATGCCAGTCGTCTGCACGCTGATACGTTTTCCCTGGTAGAAGCCGGTGAAGCCGAGTGCGCCCCGTACGCTGTTCACGCAGCGCGCGTCGTCAAGGAATGTCTCGGCGATCCATTTGGCACGCAACGGGTCTCCGGGAACCAGGACGGTTTCCGCATAGTCGCCCGGCGATGCCTCGTTATGCGGTGTCATTGGTCCCCCGACCGCTTTCCGCGCTGTGACACACTATGCGGCCGGAACGGCCGCCGGTTCATTCGCTCTCCAGCACTTCCTTGACCACGGTTGCAAGCTGCTTCAGCGAGAACGGTTTTGGCAGGAAGCCGAATTTTGCCTCCGCCGGCAGATTGCGCGCGAATGCGTCTTCCGCATAGCCGGAAACGAAGATGAACTTGATGTTTGGATCGATCTTGCGCAATTCGCCGAGCAGCGTCGGCCCGTCCATCTCCGGCATGACGACGTCCGACACCACGATGTCGATCCTGCCTTCGAGCTCGCGGTAGATTTCCAGCGCCTCGACGCCGGAGGACGCTTCGTGCACGGTATAACCGCGCGAGGTCAGCGCCCGCATGCCGCCCATGCGCACCGCGTCCTCGTCCTCGACCAGCAGGACGGTTGCGGAACCCGAAAGGTCGCGCGACGCGTCGTTCGGCTTGGGCGGCGCAGCGACGGCAGCGCCATTGCCGGACGGCGGCTGCGCACCATCGGCCGCCTCGGGCTGGGCGGCGGCCCCCGGAGCCACGGCGCGGATCTCGGGAATATGGCGCGGCAGGAAGATGCGGAACACCGTGCCTTTTCCGACTTCGGAATCGCAGAAAATGAAGCCGCCGGTCTGCTTGATGATGCCATAGACCATCGACAGGCCGAGGCCGGTGCCCTTGCCGACCTCCTTGGTGGTGAAGAAGGGTTCGAAGATCTTCTTCAGCACGGCAGGCGCGATGCCGGTGCCGGTATCCTCGACCTCGATCAGCACAAAGTCGCCGGTTTCCAACTCGCGATGATAGGAGAAGGAGCGGGACTCGTCGGCGGTGACATTGCGTGTCCGCACCGTCAGCACGCCGCCGGAAGGCATGGCGTCGCGGGCGTTGACCGCGAGATTGACGACCACCTGCTCGAACTGGCTGATGTCGACCTTCACCGGCCAGAGGTCGCGGCCGTGATCGACCTTGAGCTTGACATTGTTGCCGACCAGCCGGGCCAGCAGCATGCGCAGGTCGGCAAGCACATCGGTCAGGTTGAGGACTTCCGGCCGCAGGGTCTGCTTGCGCGAGAACGCCAGCAGTTGCCTGACCAGCGAAGCCGCCCGGTTGGCGTTCTGCTTGATGTTCATGATGTCCGGGAAGGACGGATCGGACGGCCTGTGGTTGGTCAGAAGCAGGTCGGAGGCCATGATGATGGCCGTCAGCACGTTGTTGAAGTCGTGCGCGATGCCGCCGGCGAGCTGGCCCACCGCCTGCATCTTCTGGCTCTGGGCCATCTGGCCTTCCAGCGCCTTCTGCTCCGTCATCTCGACGGCGTAGACGATCGCCGCCTCCTCGGCGTCCTCGCTGCCCGGGCCGTCGGCCACGGCGTTCACATAGAGCCGGACATGCCGCTCCTCATTGTTGGGGAGCACCGTGTCGATGGTGTCGATCTCGGCCTGCCGGCGGCGGGCCCTCTCCAGCGCCAGAGCGAAGGCGGCGCGGTCGCGTTCGTGGATCATCGATTCGAAGCGGACATGGCGATCGATCGCGTCGCGGTCGACGATGCTGGAGAACAGCGAGAAGAACGGCGCGTTGGTGCGAACGATGCGTCCCTGTTGGTCGACGCCGGCGATCGCCATCGGCGTGGAATTGAAGAAGCGTGTGAAGCGGTTCTCGGAAGCCCTTAGATCGGCAGAGGAATCCTCGCCCTGCGTCCGGTTCAGGACGATCGTCCGGGTCGGGCCGCTGGAGCCGTCCCGGTTGGCTGTCACCCTGTGCAGGAAACGCACCGGCAGCGCCTGCCCGGTCGACATGGCGAGGTCGAGGTCGATGACCGCGTTCCTGGTGGTGCCCGGATCGGCCTTCACGGAGCGGATCAGCGCCATGCCGTCGCCGGCGACGACCCCGTCGAGCGTGACCTCGCCGGAGGTGAAGCCCGTCAGGTCGATGCCCAGCCATTCGGCGAGCGTGGCGTTGAGGTAGGTTATGCGGTTCTCGGCATCGGCGGCAAAGAAGCCGGCCGGCGCGTGGTCGAGATGGTCGATCGCCTGCTGCAGGTCGAGGAAGAAGCGCTCCTGCTCGGCACGCTCGCGCGAGATGTCGGCAAGCTGCCAGGCGGAAAGCGGCTGGCGCTCACCCGGGACCTTGAACGTCCGGGCCTGGGCGCGATACCAGCGCGGCCCGCCATCGACGCCGGGCTTGATCGACCGGGCCATGCGGAATTCGCCGCTGCCGGGCTGGCCGTCGCGCAGGCCCGACGCCAGCCGGTAGATCGTGTCGGCAGCCTCGGGCGCATCCGAGAGCAGCGATTCGACGGTGCGCAGGTCGGAGGCACTGGTTGCGCCGGTCATGTCGGCATAGGCGCGGTTGGCGTAGATCACGCGCGCCTTACCGTCTGTGACGATCAGGCCCTGCGCCATCGAATCGATGAAGGACTTCGACAGTTCGTCGGTGGTGGATTTCGATGCGATCTGCACGAAGCCGATCGCCGCGGCGAACAGGAAACCGACGCCGGTCATGGCCAGCACACCAAGCATGCCCAGCAGGAACGGATCCCCCAGCCTGTCGCGGAATATGCCGAAGACGATTGCCGCGCCGGTCAGCACGACGATGAAGGTGATCAGCCGGGTGATCGCGCCGGGCCGCGTGCCTTGATCGACGATCGGTACGGGATAGAAATCGCCGCGCGTGTCCTTCGCCATCAGAGCGCGATTCCCGCCATTTGCCGCTGTCCACCCCATTTTTCGAATCGGCCCAGATCAGATACTCCTTAACCTGAAAAGCCCATCGGCAAAAAGCGCTGAAAAGCCTCACTTCGGGCGGAAATGCCGCTGTCCGCGACATATCGCCGGGCATGCAAGGTAGTCCGAAACCAAGGCCCCAGGAAGGTTCCATCCGCGCCGCCTTTGCTCTAGTGTCCCCGCCGCGGCTGGCAATGATGCGGGGATCGAAATGCTGGACTTTTTGGATGAGGTAGCAGGTCCAGGATATTCGCAGGGGATCGTGGTGACCCTGCTCGCGCTGTTCGCCCTTATCCTTCTCCTGTTGGCCATCAGGCTGTTGCGCGGCCTGTTTGCCGGCACGTTCGTAGCCGGCGGCCGCAACCGAAAGACGCGGCTCGCTGTGATGGACGCGACGGCCCTCGACAATGAGCGGCGCTTGGTGCTGGTCCGCCGCGACGACATCGAGCATCTGCTGTTGATTGGTGGAAAGAGCGATATCGTGGTCGAGCGCGACATCCGCATCGGCCAGCAGCGCCGGCCGGCAATACCGACGGAGCCTGCGCGGGAGCCGCAGGTCGCCCAGCCTGCTGCGCCGCAGCCGGCGCCGCCCGCCGTCCCGCCAAGACGCGCGCCCGAACCGGCACGCGCCGCACCGCCGGCTCCCATAAGCCGCCTTCCGGCGCAGCCGGCGCCGCGTCCGCCCGAAATGCTGCCGCTGCGCCCCGCCGCGCGGCCCGAGCCGGCGAGACTGGCGCCTGCGCCTCAACCGACCGTCGCGCCGCGACCCGAGCCCCGCATCCCGCCCGTGGCGCCCCCTGCCCCGCCGCCGCACGCCAATTCCGTGCAAGCCCAGGCCGACGACCTCGACGACGCCCTACTGAAGGAACTGGAAGTCTCTCTGGACGACAACGACGCCAGGCCGGGCAAGCCGCAGCAGGCGCCCACGCTCGATGAGGAGATGGCGAAGCTGCTGGGCGAACTGTCGAACCCGAGGCGGTAGGCCCGGAGCCTCGCACAAAAAGAAAAAGCGGCTCGACGCCGCTTTTTCTTTTTGTCCGCAAAACTGGTTTCGGAAATCAATCGTCGCGATAGACTTTTTCGCGACGCTCGTGCCGCTCCTGCGCCTCGATCGAAAGCGTGGCGATCGGTCGGGCATCGAGGCGCTTGAGCGAGATCGGCTCGCCGGTCTCCTCGCAGAAACCGTAGGTGCCTTCGTCGATGCGCATCAGGGCCGAGTCTATCTTGGCGATCAGCTTGCGCTGGCGGTCGCGGGCCCGGAGCTCGATGGCACGGTCCGTTTCGGAGGAGGCGCGGTCGGCGAGGTCGGGGTGGTTGGCGTTTTCCTGCTGCAGGATTTCCAGTGTTTCGCGGGCTTCCTTGAGTATGTCACTCTTCCAAGTCATGAGTTTTGCCCGGAAATAAGCTTTCTGCCTTTCATTCATGAAAGGCTCTTCATCCGAGGGCACGTAGTCGGCATTAACGAGAACGCTCATTCGACTCATCCCATTACCCCTAGTTTTTTCGCGCCTATATATTCGCCGCCTCCAAGGGGCACAAGATCATTCCGTGCAACCGTCACGCAATTGTTAGCTGTGCCCGGAGGCGACTTGGCGTGTCGGTAGCACAGCTTGCATGACATTGATTTGATAAAGGAATGACGATCGCGGCGGGCCATTGCGCAGTACGGTTTCGACGGCTATTCCCAATGCCGCAAGGGAACCTCAGATGAGCACGCTCTATCTTCTCAGGCATGCCAAGGCCGGCTGGGCGCAGCCCGGAATGCGCGATTTCGACCGCCCGCTCGATGCTTCCGGCGTCAAGGACGCAGGCACGATCGGCATCGTCATGCGCGAACGGGGCTATGTGCCCGACCTCACGCTATGCTCCACCGCCCAGCGCGCCCGCCAGACGCTGGAGGGCGTCGCGACGAACGCCGACACCGGGCGTGTGCTTTTCCTGGACCGGCTGTATTCGGAGGATGCGGCGGGCTATCTCTCGGCCGTGCACGAGAACGATGGGCGCGGCTCGCTGCTGATCATCGGCCACAATCCGATGATGGAGGATCTGGCGCTGGCCGTAGCCGGCACGGGCGATGCGGCCGCGCTGGCGGCGATCCGTTCCGGCTTTCCGACATCAGGACTGGCGGCGATCGTCTTCAAGACCCCGCTTTCCCGGGCTCGTCCGGGCCAGGGCCACCTGGAGGCATTCCTGACGCCGGCCGATATCGGGCAGCACGGGCGCTAGGCCTGCCGACGACGCCGGCATTTCAATTGCCGCCACGCTCGCCTATATCGCCGGGACGGTTTGCAGCGGGATGTCCGGTTTGGCGTCACTTACCAGTTTCACCGACGAGGCGCGCATTGCGCTGGACACGCTTACCGGACGCGCCGCGACCCTGTTCTCGCAGCCATCGCTGCGGCTGGGCGTTACCGGCCTGTCGCGCGCCGGCAAGACCGTGTTCATCACCGCGCTCGTCCACAACCTGATCCATGGCGGGCGGCTGCCGCTGTTCGACGCCCGCAAATCCGGGCGCATTGCCCGAGCCGGGCTCGAGCAGCAGCCTGACGACGCGGTGCCGCGTTTCCAGTACGAGGATCATGTCGAGGCACTGGTGAATGCGCGGATATGGCCGGATTCGACCCGCGCCATCTCCGAACTTCGCCTGACGGTCGAATACGAGTCCGCATCCGGCTGGAACCGCATGTTCTCCAGTGGGCGGCTCGCCATCGACATCGTCGACTATCCGGGCGAATGGCTGCTCGACCTGCCGCTGCTCGGCAAGGATTTCCGGCAATTCTCGAAGGAGACGGTGGATCTGGCCGCCCTGCCCGTCCGCGCCGACCTTGCGGCGGCATGGCGGGACCTCGCGGCATCCGCCGATCCGACCGCGGATGCCGACGAGATGACAGCGAGACGCCTTGCGGAGGCCTTCGCCGGCTATCTCAAGGCCTGCAAGCTCGACGAGCGTGCATTGTCGACGCTGCCGCCGGGTCGCTTCCTGATGCCGGGCGACCTCGACGGATCGCCGGCGCTGACGTTTTCCCCGCTGGTGCTCGACGGCGACCGGCCGGCGCAACCGGGTTCGCTGCACGCGATGATGGAACGGCGCTACGAGGCCTACAAGACGCATGTGGTGAAGCCGTTCTTTCGTGAGCATATCGCACGGCTGGACCGGCAGATCGTGCTGGTCGACGCCTTGCAGGCGCTGAATGCCGGCCCCTGGGCGATGGCCGACCTGGAACGGGCGCTCGGCGAAATCCTCGCCTGCTTCCGCATCGGGCGCGGCGGTTTTCTCACCGATTTCTTCTCGCACCGCATCGACCGTATCCTTGTCGCCGCGACCAAGGCCGACCATCTGCACCACGAAAGCCACGACCGGCTTCAGGCAATCGTCAAACGCATCGCCGACCGCGCGGTGAAACGCGCCGACCTGACGGGAGCCGAGGTCGACGTGCTCGCCATGGCCGCGGTGCGGGTGACGCGCGAGGGCACGGTCAAACATGGCCGCGAGGAATTGCCGGTGATCATCGGCACGCCGCTGAAAGGCGAGACCATTGGCGACGAGGTCTTTGACGGCAAGACCGAGACGGCGGTCTTTCCCGGCGACCTGCCGGGAAGAATCGAATCGGCATTCGAGACGGTTTCCGGAGACGCCGGCGAGAATGCCATCCGCTTCGTCCGCTTCCGCCCGCCGAAGCTGGAGCGTGCCGCCGACGGCATGACCTTGTCGCTGCCGCATATCCGCCTCGACCGCGCCATGCAGTTCCTGCTGGGGGATCGCCTCGCATGACACCGCCCCGCAAGCCTGCATCTTTCCGCCTCTCCAGCGAGACGTCCGAGCAGCCTGTCCCCGCCCCGCAGCGAGCGGCTTCCGTCTCGAAACCGGCCGTCACTGAAGAACCTGCCAGGCCGAGACTGCCGCGCGCGCTGAAAGCCGAGGATGCTGTCGTGCTGCCGGCGGAGACGGATTTCTTCGCCGAGCCGGAGGCTGTCGCCGGCGACCCGCCGCCCGCCACCGCGCCAAAGAAGCGGTCGTGGCTGGCGACGATCTTCACGACAGCTTTTGGCGTGCTTGTCTCGCTCGCCGTCGGGCTATGGACCGACCAGTTGATCCGCGACCTGTTCGCGCGCGCCGAGTGGCTGGGATGGGTTGCGGCGGCGGCGGCGGCGGTCGCGTTGCTGGCGCTGATCGTCATCTTCGCCCGCGAAATGCTTGCGCTGTCGCGGCTCTCGACGATCGGGCATCTGCGCGACGCAGCGGCCGACGCCATACGCCGGGACGATTCCGCCGCGGCGCGCAAGGTGGTCGCCGAGCTGACGCTGCTGGTTGCCGGCAACGCCGAAACCGCCGCAGGACGGCGGGCGCTGGCCGACCTCAAGGGCGAGATCATCGACGGCGCCAATCTCGTCCGTCTCGCCGAGGCCGAACTCCTCGGCCCGCTCGACGCGCGGGCAAAAACCATGATCCTCGACGCAGCCAAGCGCGTGTCGATCGTCACCGCGGTCAGCCCGCGAGCCTTGGTCGACCTCGCCTACGTGGTGTTCGAGGCGGGCCGGCTGATTCGCCGCCTGTCGGAACTCTATGGCGGCCGGCCGGGCACGCTCGGCTTCTTCCGGCTGGCGCGCAGCGTGCTTGCGCATCTGGCGGTTACCGGCGCGATCGCCGCCGGAGACGATTTCGTGCACCAGATCGTCGGCCAAGGCCTTGCGGCGCGGCTTTCCGCAAAACTCGGCGAAGGCGTGGTCAACGGCACGATGACCGCGCGCATCGGCATCGCGGCGATGGAGACGGTGAGGCCCCTGCCCTTCAATGCTCTGAAACGGCCGAGACTGACGGATTTCCTCGCAGCGCTCGCCTCCTTCACCAAGAGCAAAGCGTCGGGAAAAGACATACCCGGCAAATGATGCGGTATCGTGCCGGCGACCGTTCCGGGAAGGCAGAAAGCCGACCGTTAAGGAAAGCATTAACCAATCTTGGTCATGTTCGCACACAGCAAAGCAGCCTCCTGTGCGTGGACAGTCCTCGATGAAGTTCGTGTCTTTTTCCGCCGTTTCGATGTTCGTCGCAGCGGCCGCCGCCTCCCTGCCTGTAACCGGCGCATCCGCCGCCGACCGCGACAAGAAGTTCTTCGAATCGGTCGAGGGCAACTGGACCGGGCCGGGTGAGATAGTCGCCGGGAAGTATAAGGGCACCAAGTTCAACTGTTCCTTCGAAGGCACCACGCCCGGCAACAAGGCCGGCATGACGCTGGACGGCGGCTGCAGGGTGGGCGTGTTCACGCAGAAGATGACCGCATCCATCGAACACAAGGCCGGCCGCTACCAGGGCACGTTCCTCGACGGCGCGGCTGGCAAGGGCCTCGACATCATCTCGGGCAGCGTGGTCGAAGGCGGCCAGAAGGTGGTGCTGGCAATCAACCGCAAGCAGCTCAACGGCATCATGCAGGCGCGCATCGCCGGCGAGAACACGATGAACGTCACCATTTCGGTGCGCGTCGAGAAACAACTGGTGCCGGTGATCGGCATGAGCCTCAAGCGCGTCGACACGACGACCGTCGGCTCGGTCGACTGATCCCCGCGCCTTCCTCCGGGAACTTCGCCGTCCTTTTTTGCACGACCGCCAGCGTCCATCCGCCACTGGCACAGAAGCGGTCGATTCCCTATCGTAGCCGCCGAAGGGCCACCCGGCCCGGCATGGCAACGGATGGGATGAACGCATGGCGGCTGAAGGCGCAGGCAGCGACCTCATTCAAGTTGTAGCGCTACTGGCGGCCGGCGTCGTCGCTGTGCCGATCTTCAAGCGCATCGGCCTCGGCTCGATCCTCGGTTATCTCGCCGCCGGCGTCGTCATAGGCCCGTTCGGCCTCGGCATCTTCTACGAATCGGAAGCGATCCTGCACGTCGCCGAACTCGGCGTGGTGATGTTCCTGTTCATCATCGGGCTGGAGATGGAGCCGTCGCGGCTGTGGGGCCTGCGGCGCGAGATCTTTGGGCTCGGCGTTTTCCAGGTCGGCCTCTGCGCAGCCTTGCTTACCATGGTCGGTATCGTGACCGGCTTTCCCGTCGCCGCCTCCTTCGTCGCCGGTGCGGGTTTCGTACTGACCTCTACCGCTATCGTGATGCAGCTGCTGGAAGAGCGCGGCGACATGGCGACGCCCAAGGGGCAGCGCATTGTCTCGGTACTGCTGCTGGAGGACCTGGCCATCGTACCGCTGCTGGCACTTGTCGCCTTCCTGGCACCGGGCGGCGAGCATATGGGCTGGACGGAGCGCCTGACGGGCATTGCGATCGGCATTGGATCGATCGTCGGCCTGATCGTTGCCGGCCGCTACCTCCTCAACCCCGTCTTCCGCATCCTTGCGGAATCGCGGGCGCGCGAGGTGATGACGGCCGCCGCCCTGCTGGTCGTGCTGGGATCGGCGCTGGCGCTGCAGCTCGGCGGGCTGTCGATGGCCATGGGCGCCTTCATCGCCGGCGTGATGCTGTCGGGATCGACCTTCAAGCACCAGCTCGAAGCCGATATCGAACCGTTCCGCGGCATCCTGCTCGGCCTGTTCTTCATGGCGGTCGGCATGTCGCTGAACCTCGCCGTCGTCTGGGAGGACTGGCGCCTCGTCGCCTTCTACGTGGTCGCTTACATGATCATGAAGGCCGTCGGCATCTATATCGTGGCGCGGCTGCTCGGCGCGGGACACCGGGAGGGGCTGGAACGCGCGGTGATCATGGCGCAGGGCGGCGAATTCGCCTTCGTGCTCTACGCCGCGGCTTTGTCGGAAGGCATCATCAGCACGAACGAAAGTGCGGTGCTGACGGCGATCATCATCGTGTCGATGGTGCTGACGCCGCTCGCCATCATCGTGCTGCGCCGCCTGACCCCGCGCGAGCAGCAGTCGCTGGAAGGCATCGACATCGCTTCCGGACTGACCGGCAGCGTGCTGATCATCGGCTTCGGCCGCTTCGGCCAGATCGCCAGCCAGCCGCTCCTCCTGCGCGGCATGGACGTGTCGATCATCGACAATGACGTCGAGATGATCCAGGCGGCCGCCGATTTCGGCTTCAAGGTCTATTACGGCGACGGCACGCGCCTCGACATATTGCATGCCGCCGGCGCCCATCAGGCCCGCGCCGTGCTCGTCTGCGTGGACAAAGGCGACACGGCGATCCGCATCGCCGAACTGCTCAAGTCGGAATTCCCGATGGTGCCGGTGCTTGCGCGCGCCTACGACCGGGGCACGACGATCTCGCTGATCAAGGCCGGCGTGGACTACCAGCTGCGCGAGACCTTCGAATCGGCGCTGTCGCTCGGCGGCGAGGCGCTGCACACGCTGGGCGCAGGGGAAGAGGTTGTTGCCGAGGTTCTGGCGGACGTGCGCCGGCGCGATGCGGAGCGGCTGGAGTTGCAGCTCGCCGGCGGCCTGCAGGCCGGGCGCGGGCTGATGAAGGGCAATGCGCCGGTGCCGGCGCCGCTGGCGCCGCCGAAGCGGCCGGGCCAGGCGATGAATCCCGAGACCGCCGACATTCTTGCCCAGACCGCTGCCCAGGAACGCCGATGAGGATGGTACAATGATCGCGACGGCCAAGCAGGTCGTGGATTTCTGGCGCGAGGCCGGGCCGGAAAAATGGTTCGAAAAGAACGAAGCGTTCGACAACGCTTTCCGCCAGCGCTTCATCGACACGCATGAGGCTGCAGCGCGCGGCGATCTGGATGGCTGGTCCGACAGCGCCGAAGGATCGCTGGCGCTGCTGATCCTGCTCGACCAATTTCCCCGCAACTGCTTCCGCAAGACCACACGCATGTATGCCACCGACCCGCATGCGCTGCACATCGCGCGCAAGGCGATGGCCGCCAGCCACGACCGCTCCTTTAGCGGACCGATCCGCATCTTCTTCTATCTGCCGCTCGCCCACTCCGAGGACATTAGCGACCAGGAGGAAGCTGTCCGCCTCAACACCACGGTCAACGAGGAATTCGCCCGACATGCGAGAGGCCACCGCGACATCATCGCGAGATTCGGCCGCTTCCCACACCGCAATTCCATTCTCGGCCGCGACACGACGCCGGAGGAGCAGGCGTTTCTGGACGAGGGCGGCTTCGCTGGTTGACGCGCGATCAGCCCTCCGACTGCCTCCACCAGTCGCGGCCGGACGGCAGGCGTTCGATCCCGGCGTGGTCGAGCATGGCGAGATGGAAGGCGATCGGCTTGCCGCCGATTTCGAGGCCGGGTGCGATCTCTTCAAGCGGCACCAGCACGAAGGCGCGCTCGGTCATGCGCGGATGCGGGATATCGAGGCCCGGCTGATGCAGGCTGAGGCTGCCGAACAGCAGGACGTCGATGTCGATCAGCCGCGGCCCCCAGCGCTCGCGGCGCTCGCGCTTCAGCCGACGCTCCGCATCCAGGCAAAGCTCCAGGAAAGCACGCGGCGTCCTGTCCGTTCGGATCTCGGCGGCGGCGTTGAGGAACTCCGGCTGGTCCAGCTTGCCCCAGGGCGGTGTCCTGTAGAGCGACGAAACCGCCACGACCTCCGTCTCCGGATCGGCGTCGAGCAGGCGCAGCGCTGCGCCCATGGCGCTCGCGGGGTCGCCCAGATTGCCGCCAAGGCTCAGGAAAACGTTCTTGCTCTGCGTGGCCGACAAGCCTCACCTCGATATGGTCAAGGGGTGCATCCGCTAGCACCGCCCCATGCCCGGATGCCGCCCCGATTGCGACATCCCTGGCAGGATACCGCGCGCTGGGGCATAGCTAACCACATGGAATGATGGAGCACATATTGGCCTTTATCATATGATCCGACTTTCGCAGCTTCCCATAGTCACCGGAATCGAGGCCGGACCAGAGGCGACATGCTGAAAAGAATACTGGCCTTGGTGGCTGCGCTCGCCTTCACCGTCCCGGCGGCCGGCGCGGCCACCGTTTCCAAGACTTATAGCTATTTCTCCATCGGCGGCGGCACGCTCGACGAGATCGAGGCCGAGCTCGGCAAATATGGGCCGCATGTCGAAAGTTCCGGCCAGCGGCATCCGGGCGCCACGCAGATGAAATTCTCCATGCGGGCGAGTTATGGAGATGACGGCAAGCGCTGCCGGATCGTCAAGGGTGACGTCAGCATCAAGGCGACCGTCATCCTGCCGAAATGGCGCCGGCCCAAGCGGGCGGACAGCGACGTACGGCTGATATGGGACACGCTGCGCTCCGACATCAAGCGGCATGAGGAGAGCCACGTCATCATCGCCAAGAACCATGCGCGCGAGCTGGAACAGGCCCTTCCATCGATCAGCGCGCCGACCTGCAAGGAGGCCGCCGAGGACGCCAAGGCGATGATGGCGAAAGTGCTCGCCAAGCTGGAGAAGGCGCAGAACGATTTCGACAAGGTCGAGGCGATAAACTTCGAACGCCGGCTCATTCGGCTGCTGGTCTACCGGCTGCAGCGGATAGAAGCCTATCAGAAGGCCAGAAAGCAGTGATCAGGCTTCAAGCCACGCCCAGTTTCTTCTGCAGGCTGGTCGAGGACGTGGTGTACTGGAAGACGACACGCTCGCCGGGACTGACGATGCGTTTCGCGGCCTGCGTCATCAGCGCGGCCTCATGGAAGCCGGACAGGATGAGCTTGAGCTTTCCGGGGTAGGAGTTGATGTCGCCGATGGCGAAGATGCCCGGCACCGAGGTCTCGAATTTCTCGGTGTCGACGGGGATCAGGTTTTCATGGAGATTGAGGCCCCACTCGGCGATCGGCCCGAGCTTCATCGTCAGGCCGAAGAACGGCAGCAGGCGCGTGCACGGCACCTCGGTATCGCCGTCCGGACCTTTCACGGTTGCGGACGAGAGCCGGCCGTCGGCGCCCTTCAACCCGGTCACCTGGCCGACCAGGAACTCCAGCTGCTTCATCTCCTGCAGCGCGTACATCTTGTTGACGCTGTCGGGAGCCGCGCGGAATTCCGGCCGGCGGTGCACCAGCGTGACGCTCCTGGCGATCGGCTGCAGGTTCAGCGTCCAGTCCAGGGCGGAATCCCCGCCGCCGACGATCATGACGTCCTGATCGCGGAATTCCTCCATCCGCCGCACGGAATAGAAGACGCTTCCGTTCTCGAAAGCCTCGATGCCGGGGATCGGCGGACGCTTGGGCTGGAAGGAACCGCCGCCGGCGGCGATCACCACCACCTTCGCCTCGAACACCTCGTTCTCGTCCGTGGTGACGCGAAAACCGCCGCCGTCGAGTTTTTCGAGCCCCGTCACCATGCGGTTGAAGCTGAATCCCGGCTTGAACGGCGCGATCTGCTCCATCAGCCGGTCGACCAACCCCTGCGCGGAGATCAGCGGGTAGCCCGGAATGTCGTAGATGGGTTTTTCGGGATAGAGTTCGGCGCATTGGCCGCCGGGCCGATCGAGGATGTCGATCAGATGGCACTTCATATCGAAGAGGCCGAGTTCGAAGACGGCGAACAGCCCGACCGGCCCGGCGCCGATGATCAGGATATCGGGTCGGGTCGGCTCTGGCATCGGCTGCTCCTCCGGGAGGCTTGGCTGGTCGCTGCGATCAACCTTGCCTTTCGGGGACGCTCACCACAAGCCCGTCAAGTTCGTTGCGCACCTTGATCTGGCAGGAAAGCCGCGAATTCGGCCGGACATCATAGGCGAAGTCCAGCATGTCCTCCTCCATGGATTCCGGCTCGCCGACGATAGCGGACCAGGCCTCGTCGACATAGACGTGGCAGGTCGCGCAGGCGCAGGCACCGCCGCATTCCGCCTCGATCCCGGGAACGGCATTGCGGACGGCGTTCTCCATGACGGTCGAGCCATTCTCGGCTTCGACCTCGAAGCGCGTGCCGTCGAAGGTTAGATATGTCAGCTTGGTCATGATTTATTCCGGGCTGCCTGAACAGCCGACATAATCACTGTTGCGCGCGAGTCAACAGAGCGGCCTTTTCACGCAGTCGAGGAATGATCGAGAGCCTGTTCGGCGGTGGTCAGCGGCATATGGCGGCGACGAAGTCGCGGGCCTCGTCGATGAGCCGGGCCAGTTTGCGCTTGGCCTGCGCGTCCTCGGGATCGGCCTCGATGGCCGCGGCGCAATCGGCGATCGCGAAAGCGCCGACGCTCCCGGCCGAGCCGCGCAGGCCATGGGCCAGCCGCTTGCACTCCGCCTGGTCGGCGTGGACGATACGTTCGCGCACCTGCTGGGTCTGGTGCACGAACATGCCGAGGATCTCCTGTTCGAGCGCCCGGTCGCCCATGGTCTGGCGCGCGAGGTGCATCAGGTCGATCGCGCGCCCACGCGCCGTCGCGGTTCCTTCTCCGCCGGGCATGGAGAATGCGACGGCGTTTTCCTTGTTCTCAAGCATGCTCGGTCGAACCTCGGTAGTTTCCGGCGGGCGCCCCACCTTAGCCATATGATGTGGATAACGGGTTAATCGCAAAAATGGCCAAAAATTGGCTCAATTTGCCGTCTCAATATGTCGTGACGTTAACCCTATGTTTAAAGTTTTACGCATTTCGCGGGATTGCGGTTTTCTTTACGGGACCCGCTGGATACGATAACGGGGCTCATAATGGGCCTTTCATGCGAGGTTTCCCTCGCGGAACTCGACCGGCATTGCAGCATTCGTACAGGGTAATAGCGGCATGGCTAAGGCACCGACGACCTCGAAAACCTTGGACAGCGATGTCGCAAAGGAGCTCGAAAAGGCGCTCGATCGCGACCTCATCGGCGAAGGCGACGATCTCGACATAGCTGCTTCTATGGAAGATCTCGAGGCGCAGATATCGCGCGCCGCCGAAGAGCTTTCGCGCGAAACGCGCGGCGCCCCGGCGAGCGAGGAAACGCCCTCCCCCCAAGCTGCACAGAATGACGGTCTGGCGATCGACGGCGACGTGATGCCTGCGTCGACGCTCGGATTGCGGCCTGCCGATCCGCCGACGGTGTCTTTCGCGCCGGCAAACGATGACACCGTCCGGGATTCCCGCCTCGTGCTGCAAGGCCTGAACCGCCGCTCGTCATCGGGCATCTACTGGGCGGTCGCCGTGCTTTCGCTGCTGTGGATCGCCGGCGGACTGATGCTGGGCTACCTTCTGGTCGGGCCGGAAATCCTCAACGAATTCACCGCAAGCACGGTACTCGACCAGCCGCTGGTGCTGCTCGTCGCCATCATCACGCTCACCCCGCTCATCCTGTTCTGGGCCTTTGCGGTCATGATCCGCCGCGCGCAGGACATGCGGCTGGCGGCGCAAGGCATAGCGGAAGTCGCAGCGCGCCTCGCCGAGCCGGAAAGCCTCGCGCAGAACCGCATCCTCACCGTCGGCCAGGCGGTGCGCCGCGAAGTGGCGGCCATGGGCGAAGGCATCGAGCGCACGCTGGCGCGCGCCGTCGAACTGGAAACGCTGGTCCATACCGAGGTCAACCAGCTCGAGCGCTCCTATTCCGAGAACCAGGCGCGCATCCGCGCGCTGGTTGACGGCCTCGGCAGCGAGCGCGAGGCGGTCGTCACCCATGCCGAGCGCGTGCGCGCCTCGATCACCGGCGCCAACGAGACGCTGAAGGATCAGTTGAGCTCGGCCAGCGACGTCATCCGCGACAGCATCCTCGGCGCCTCGACCAAGCTGACGATGACCATCACCAATTCCGGCGACGCGCTGATCGACCGCATCAACGACAGCGGCAATTCGATCTTCGATTCCATCGGCAGCCGGCTGGACAGCCTGAGTGACCGCATCACCACCTCGGGCGAGGCCTTCGCCAGCCTGCTCGATACCCGCATCGCCACCCTCCAGCAGACCTCCGACGACGTCACCCGGTCGCTGACCGACATGCTGGACGAACGCACGTCCGGCATGGTTTCCCTGCTCGGCGGCGCGGCGCGCTCGCTCAACGAAGAGTTCGACACCAGCCTGAAGGCGATCGAGCGCACGCTCGCCGAACGCGGCCAGAGCCTGATCGGCGAGTTCCAGACACGCGCCGAGGCGCTCGACACCGGCACGGAAAAACTGAACGCCGCGCTGGAAGCACGCGCGCGCCAGATCAACGACAGCCTGGTGGAGCGCGCAACCGAGATCGCCGCGACCTTCACCGGCGGCCGCCAGCAGCTCGCCGACCTGTTCGACGACAACAAGCTGAAGCTGAATGCCGAGATGACCGACATGGTCACCTCCACCTCCTCTATGCTGGAGGCGCGGGCCGCCGATTTCGCTGGACGCCTCGAAGAAGCCCGCCACACCGCCTCGCAGGCCTTCGACACCGACCTCGGCAAGTTGTCCGGCGCCCGCAAGGGCCTCGACGACATCATCGAGCTTCACACACGCCAGCTCACCGAGAGCGGCGACCGGGTGACGAACGTGCTGCGCGCCGACCTGGAGCGCTTTGCCGTCCGCCGCGGCGAAATCGAGGATGCCGTCGATACGCAGGTCAGGAAACTCGCGGAGGGCCGCGACGCGATCGCCAAGGCGGTCGAGGACGATTTGCGCCGCATCGACGAGTCGCGCACGCTGATCGACCTGTCGCTGGGCGAACAGCTGCGCAAGATCGCCGAGGGCCGCGAAAGCCTGGACCGGGCGCTGCAGGAGGATGCTGTCAAACTCGCACAGAGCCGCATCGGCATCGACGACATGGTCACGTCGCACGTCGCCAAGCTGAGCGAGGGCCGCAACATTCTTTCGCGCGCGCTGGAAGCGGACGTGTCGGTGATCGACAACATGGTGGCCACCCAGACCGAGAAATTCGCGGAGGGCCGCACCGCCCTTTCCCAGGCATTCGAAAAGGACATCGAGCGCCTCGACGCTGTCGTCACCGCGCAGACGGCGCGCATCGCCGAAACGCGCGGCGCGCTCAGCCGGGCGCTCGACTACGACATCGGCAGCCTGGATGCGATCGTCTCCACCCAGGTCGAGAAGATCGAAAGCGGCCGCCGGGCGCTGATGGACGCGCTGGAAAGCGACCTCGGCGGCATTGAGGCCGCCGTCGCCGGCCAGATCGACAAGATCGCGAGCAGCAGCCGCGCCCTTTCGCAGTCGCTGCGCGGCGAATTCGAAGGCGTCGAGACGCTGGTGGACAACCAGGTCGGCCGCATCTCAGAGAGCCGGTTCGCGCTGACCAAGGCCCTGGAAAGCGACGTCGGCACGATCGACGGGCTGGTTTCCAGCCAGGTCGAGAAGATCGAACTCGGCCGCAACGTCCTTTCCAAGGCGCTCGAAGCCGACATGGCGGGCATCGATTCCATGGTCTCGGGCCATCTGGACCGGCTGGCCGAAGGCCGGCGCATCCTATCGCGGGCGCTGGAATCCGAAATGGCCGACATCGAGGGTCTGCTGGCGGGCCAGTCAGGCCGGCTGGCCGAGGGCCGCGACGCGCTGAGCAAGGCCTTCGCCTCCGACATGACCGCCATCGACGACATGATCGCCAATCATGTCAGCAAGCTCGTCGACGGCCGCAGCGTGCTGACCGAAGCGCTGGAAACCGACATCGCCGAACTGCATGCCGCCGGTGACACGCAGGCGCAGAAATTCGCCGAAGGCCGCGATATGCTGTCCAAGCGCCTGGCCGAGGACCTCGCCAGGCTCGACGAAAGCCGCAATGGCATAGATGGCCTGGTCGCCGCGCAAGTGGAAAAGCTGGCGGAAGGCCGCGATATACTGAAGCGCGCGCTGGAAGCCGACCTGGCGAGACTGTCCGAAAGCCGCACCGAGATCGACGGCATCGCCGCCACCCATGTCAGCAAGCTGGCCGAGGGCCGCGAACTGCTCAAGCAGGCACTGGAAGCCGATCTCGCCACGCTGGCGGAAAGCCGTGCCGGCATAGACGGGCTTGTCGCCGCCCAGGTGGAAAAGCTCGCCGAAGGCCGCGACATCCTGAAGCGCGCGCTGGAAGCCGACCTGAACAGGTTGTCGGAAAGCCGGTCGGAGATCGACGGGCTCGCCGCCACCCATATCGAAAAACTTGCAGAGGGTCGCGCCCTCCTGGCGCGGGCGCTCGAAGGCGATCTGGCCAAGCTGGACGGCATCGCGTCGACACATGGGGAACGGCTTGCGGAGGGCCGCGCCCAACTGGCTCGCGCGCTCGAGGACGATCTCGGCAAGCTCGAAGGCATTGCGGCAACCCATGGCGAACGGTTGGCCGAAGGCCGCAGCCTGCTGGCCCGCGCCCTGGAGGCCGACCTCGCCAAGCTGTCGCAGAGCCGCGCCGAGATCGACGGACTGGCCGCCACGCATGTCGAAAAGCTCGCCGAGGGACGCGACCTCTTGGCCCGCACGCTGGAAGAGGACCTCGCCAAGCTCGAAGGCATTGCGATCACCCATGGCGAGCGGCTCGCCGAAGGCCGCAGCCTGTTGGCCCGCGCCCTGGAGGCTGACCTCGCCAAGCTGTCGCTGAGCCGTGCGGAGATCGACGGCCTCGCCGCCACGCATGTCGAAAAGCTCGCCGAGGGACGCAATCTGCTGTCCCGCACGCTTGAAGAGGATATCGCCAAGATCGACGGCATCACCGCCTCCCATGCGGAGAGACTGTCGGAGGGCCGCAGCCTTCTGGCGCGCGCACTGGAGGCCGATCTCGGAAAGCTCTCGCAGAGCCGCGACGAGATCGACGGCATCGCCGCAGCCCATGTCGAAAGGCTGGCCGAGGGCCGGAGCATCCTGTCGCGCTCGCTGCAGGAGGATCTTGCGAAGATCGAGGCGCTGAACGCCGCGCATGTCGATAAGCTGGCGGAAGGCCGCGGCTTGCTGAACGAGGCGCTGGAAGCCGACCTGGCAAAGCTGGCCGAGAGCCGTGCCGGCATAGACGGGCTGGTCGCCGCGCAGGTGGAAAAGCTGGCAGAGGGCCGCGATATCCTGAAGCGCGCGCTGGAAGCCGATCTCGCCAGGCTGTCTGACAGCAAAGCGGAGATCGACGGCATCGCGGCGAAACATGTCGAGACGCTTGCCGAGGGCCGCAACCTCCTGTCGCGGTCGCTCGAAGACGATCTCGCCAAGATCGAGACCTTGAACGCGGCCCATATCGAAAGGCTGGCGCAAGGCCGCGGCGTGCTCAACCAGGCGCTGGAAGCTGACCTGGCAAAGCTGTCGGAGAGCCGCGCCGGCATAGACGGACTGGTTGCCGCGCAGGTCGAAAAGCTGGCGGAAGGCCGCGATATCCTGAAGCGCGCGCTGGAGGCCGATCTCGCCCGGCTTTCGGACAGCAGGGCGGAAATCGACGGCATTGCCGCGAAGCATGTCGAGACGCTTGCCGAGGGCCGTAACCTCCTGTCGCGGTCGCTCGAAGGCGACCTCGCCAAGATCGAGACCCTGAACGCGGCCCATATCGAAAGGCTGGCGCAAGGCCGTGAGGCGCTTAACCTTGCGCTCGAAGCCGACCTGGCCAAGCTGGCGGACAGCCGCGCCGGCATAGATGGTCTCGTCGCCGCGCAGGTGGAAAAGCTGGCGGAAGGCCGCGATATTCTCACGCGCGCGCTGGAAGCCGATCTCGCCCGGCTTTCGGACAGCAAAGCGCAGATCGACGGCATCGCCGCGACCCATGTCGACAGACTCGCAGAGGGCCGCGAGGTCCTGGCCCGCGCGCTAGAGGCTGATCTTGCGCTGCTTTCGCAGAGCCGCGCCGACATCGACGGCATCGCCGCGAAGCATGTCGAAACGCTGGCCGAAGGCCGTAATGTCCTGTCGCGCTCGCTGCAGGAAGACCTTGCCAAGATCGAGGATATCAACGCCGCCCATATCGAAAAGCTGGCGCAGGGACGCGAGGCTCTGAACCTGTCGCTGGAAGCCGATCTTGCCAGGCTGGCCGAGAGCCGCGCCGGCATGGACGGCCTTGTCACCGCGCAGGTGGAGAAGCTGGCCGAAGGTCGCGACATTCTCAAGCGCGCGCTCGAAGCCGATCTTGCGAAACTCTCCGAAAGTCGCGCCGAGATCGACGGTATCGCCGCGACCCATATCGACAAGCTCGCAGAAGGCCGCGAAGTCTTGGCCCGCGCCCTGGAGGCCGATCTCGCGCGGCTGTCGCAGAGCCGTGCAGAGATCGACGGGCTCGCAGCCGCGCATGTCGAACACCTCGCCGCCGGCCGCGACGTGCTGAAGCAGGCGCTGGAAGCCGACCTCGCACGTCTGGCCGAAAGCCGCTCCGGCATAGACAGCCTGGTGACGGGGCAGATCGAGAAACTCTCGGAAGGCCGCGACCTGCTCAAGCGTGCCCTGGAAGCCGATCTTGCGAAGCTGTCGGACAGCCGCGCGGAGATCGACGGCATCGCCGCCATGCATGTCGGGCGGCTGTCGGAAGGCCGCGACGCGCTGGCGCGCGTGTTCGAGGCCGATATGGATAAGCTGTCGCAGCGCCGCATCGAACTGGACGGCATGGCCAAGACCCATGTCGAGCATCTGGCGGCTGGCCGCGAAGTGCTCAAGCAAGCGCTGGAAGCCGATCTCGCCAAGCTGACGGAAAGCCGCGCCGGCATAGACGGACTGGTCACCGCGCAGGTCGAAAAACTCGCCGAAGGACGCGACATCCTCAAACGCGCGCTCGAAGCCGATCTGATAAAACTCTCGCAGAGCCGCTCGGAGATCGACGGCCTGGCCGCCGCTCATATCGAAAAGCTCGGTGAAGGCCGGTCGCTGCTGCGCGACGCGCTGGCCGCCGACCTCACGGCGCTGGAAGCCAGCCGCGGCGAGATCGACGGCATCGCCGCAAGCCATGTCGACCGGCTGGCGGAAGGCCGCGAGGTGCTGAAGCGTGCGCTGGAAGCCGACCTCGAAAAACTGTCCGAGAGCCGGGCGGAAATCGAAAACATCGCCGCCAGCCATGTCGAAAGGCTGGCCGAGGGCCGCGAGACGCTCAAGCGGGCGCTGGAAGACGACCTCGCCCGCGTGCTGGAAAGCCGTTCCGAAATCGACAGCATCGCCGCCGGCCATGTCGAGAAGCTTGCCGAGGGCCGCGACCTGCTGCGGCGGGCTCTGGAGGCCGACCTCGCCGCACTCGACGAGAGCCGCGCCACCATCGACGGCCTCGTCATCGACCAAGTGTCGAAATTCACCGAGGGCCGCAACACGCTGACGCGGGCGCTGGAAGAGGACCTGTCGAAGGTCCACGACACACGCGGCGAGATCGACAAGCTCGTCGCCTCGCATTTCGACAGACTGGCACAGGGCCGCGACGCCTTGAAGCTTGCGCTGGAAGCCGACCTCGACAGGCTGGCGGACACTCGCGGCGAGGTCGACGCCCTCGTGCAGGCGCAGGTCGGCCGACTTACCGAAGGCCGCAATTTCCTGGTCCAGGCGCTGGAGGCCGATCTTTCCAAGGTCGCCGAGGCGCGCACCACGATCGATGCCAGCATCGTCGGCCACGTCGCCAAGCTGGCAGAGGGCCGTAGCCTGCTGTCGCGGGCGCTCGATGCCGACCTGAAGAAGGTTGGCGAAGGCCGCGACGGGCTCGACCAGATCGTGGCGAAGCAGCTGGAGCGCATCTCGGAAGGCCGCGACATGCTGGCGAAGGCCATCGAGACCGACATGGCCGGGCTGGAAGGCGTCGTCCGCGATCAGATCGCCAAGCTCGCCGACGGACGGGACGTGCTGTCGCGCGCGCTCGAACAGGACATGTCGAGCATCAGCGGCTTGGTCGACGGCCATGTGCAGAAGCTGGCCGAGACACGCAATGTGCTGACCGAAGCGCTGCAGGGCGACCTCGGCATGATCGACCAGGTGATCGCCGGACAGGCCGGCAAGTTCGCCGAGGGCCGCGAACAGCTCAGCCGGTCGCTTGCCGACGATCTGGCGAAACTCGGCGAGAGCCGCGCCAGCATCGACCAGCTGGTCTCGGCGCAGGTCGAGAAGCTGGCGGAAGGCCGCGACATCCTGCGCCGCGCGCTGGAAGCAGACCTCGCCAAGCTCGGCGAGGCGCGCAGCGGCATTGACCGGGCGGTCGAAGGCCAGGTCGAGAAGCTCGCGGAGGGCCGCGAGGTTCTGAGGCGCGCCCTCGACACCGATCTCATCCAGCTTTCGGAAGCCCGCGAGAGCATCGACCGGCTCGTCGAGAGCCATGTCGAGAAACTGGCGGAAGGCCGCGGCCTGCTCGGGCGTTCGCTCGAAGCCGACCTCGCGAAACTCTCCGAAGTGCGCGGCAGCATCGACCAGCTCGTGCAGTCGCAGGTCGATACGATCGCCGAGGGCCGTGAAATCCTCGCCCACGCGCTGGAGGCCGACCTGCAAAAGGTCGCCGGCAGCCGTGCCGACATCGATTCGATCGTCGCCGGGCATCTCGAAAAGCTGGCGGAGGGCCGCACCCGGCTGGCCCAGGCGCTCGACACCGATCTGCTGAAGCTGGTGGATGCGCGCCGCAGCATCGATCTCGAGATTTCCTCGCATATCGACACGATCGCCGGCAAACGCGACATGATTTCCGAAGCCATCGCTGCCGACGTCGAGCGCATCGAAGGAGCGTTCAGCCGCCAGACAGGCGTCATCGAGGAGCGCACCAGCACGCTGGAACGCGCGCTTTCGTCGGGCATCGACAATGTGCGCCAGGCCCTGCAGGGCAGCGCTGTGTCGGTTGCCACCTCGCTGCGCGACAAGGTGATGGAGATCACCGCGGCACTGCACCAGGAGGCCGGCAACGCCTTCACCGAGGCCGACCGTCGCATCGCCGAGCGGGCCGAGCAGACGTCCGCGGCCCTTCTGGCGCGTGCCGAGGACATCGCCGGCGTGTTCGCAGACACAGACCGGCGCATCCTCGCCCGCACCGGCGAGACGGCGGACGCGCTATCGGCGCGCACCGCCGAGATCGCAGAGACCTTCGACCAGGCGGACCGCAGGCTGGCCGAGCGCGCCGTCGCGACAGCGGCGACGCTTGCCGCCCGCGCCGGCGAAATCGGCCAGAACTTCGACCGGATCGACGGCACGATCGGCCAGCGCATAACGGAATCGGCCGATGCGCTGAGCGCCCGCGCCGCCGAGATCGGCAGGCTGTTCGACGGCGTCGACGAGCAGATCGTGCTGCGCTTCGCCAAGGGCGCGGAAACGCTCGACGCCCGCACCAGCGAGCTCAACGCGCTCTTCGACAGCGCCGACCGCAAATTTGCCGAGCGGATCGACAACGGCGCCCAGGCCTTCGGCGCACGCGCCACCGATCTGGTGAAGGTCTTCGAGAATGCCGACCAGCGGCTCACCGCCCGCGTCGGCGAGACGGCCGCGACGCTGGCGTCGAGGGCAAGCGAGATCGGACAACTGTTCCACGAGACCGACGAGCGCCTCGCGGCGAGCATGGACAAGAACTCCGACATGCTGGCCGGCCGTGCCGACCAGTTTGAAAAAGTGTTCGAGGCCGTCGACCAGCGCATCGCGGCGCGGGTCGATCACACCATCGATTCGCTGGCCGGCCGCGCGATAGAACTCGGCCGCGTCTTCGAAAGCGCCGACGACCGGATCGCCGCCGGCACCGAGGCTGCGTCAGCCGCCTTGTCGGCGCGCGCTGCGGAGATCGGCGAGGTGTTCCGGGACGCCGACGAGCGGCTTGCCGCGCGCACCGACGCCACGTCGCAGGCGCTGGCGGCCCGCGCCGCCGAGATGGGAGAAGTGTTCAAGGGGGCCGACGAACGTTTCGCGGCGCGCATCGGCGAAAGCGCTTCGGCGATCGGCGCGCGCGCGGAAGACGTCGCCAAGGCGTTCGCGGCGGCCGAACAGCGGGTGACCGCCCGCGCCGCTCAATCGTCGAGGGAACTGGAAGCGCGCGCGCGGTCGATCGAGGAAGCGCTGTCCGCCGCCGACCAGCGGGTCATGTCCGGCGCAGAGGCCGCCGCCTCCTATGTCGAAGCGAAGCTGGCCGACGCCGAAAGCCGGCTGGCCAACAGCGCCGACGAGGCGACCTTGCGCGTCGGCAACACCATGCTCGATGTCGAGAACCGGATGGCGGGCAGCGCCGAAACGCTGCGCCAGCGCGTCAACGAGCATGTGTCTGAAGCCGAGGCGCAACTCGTGTCGCGCGCCGACGTCATCGCCAATACCTTCACGGCGGTGGGCAAGCACATCGGCGACAGCACCAACGATGCGGCGCGGGCGATCGCGGCCAACACCCGTGAGCTCAATGCGCTGATGGCCGAGCGCTCGGCCGAGATCACCCGCATCCTCGACGAAACCGCGCGGCCGATCGCAGACAAGCTCAACGCCGCCCATGCAGACCTCGAGCACACGCTGGAGACCGCCTCGCAGCGCGCCGCCGACAAGCTGCGCTCGGAGAACAACGCACTTGCCGAAGCGCTGGCGAGCCGGACAGCGGAGACGCTGGCCGCAGTCGACGGAGCGCGCAACAACCTCGCCTCGGGCGTCAGCGACCTGCTCGGCCGCATGTCGTCGTCCAGCTCGAAGCTCGGCAAGCTGATCGAGACCGCCGCCGAAAACCTGAACAGGGTCGACGGCGAGCTGAGCTCGACCACGCAGCGCTTCGCGGCAACGACGGAAAAAGCAGCGCTGACTTTCGCAAGCTCGGCGCGGCTGGTGGATTCCAACACCACGCGCCTCGCGGACCTCTCGTCCGGCACGCTGCGCGAAGTCGCGTCGATCGCCACCCGCTTCGAGGAGCACAGCCGCCTGCTGACCAGCGCGTCGCATCTGCTCAGCTCCGCGCAGAACAATCTGGAGCATACGCTGGAGCGCCAGTCGACGCTGGAGGATCTGGCGGTCGGCCTGGTCAAGAAGTCGGAAGACCTCGAGAACATCATGAAGTCGTTCGAGAATCTTGTCGGCAACGCGCTGGAGAAGGCGGAAGGCAAGACGCTGGCGTCGACCGACAAGATTCGCGCCGCGATCACCGATGTCGTCGATTCGGCGACCAAGCGCTTCGCAGACGCGACGGAGGAGATGCGGCGCACCGCAAGCTCGATCAAGGGCGATCTCGACGCAACTCGCGCGGAGTTGAAAAAGGGCGTGCTCGACATGCCGCAGGAGGCGAAGGAATCGACCACTGCGATCCGCCGCGCCGTCGGCGAGCAGATCAAGGCTTTGAAGGAGCTCTCTGAAATCGTTGCGAAATCCGGGCGCACCATCGATGTGTCCGACAAAGGCAATACGCCGGCGCCACGCCGGCTGGTGCCGCCGCAGGCGCAGCCGCGCCCCGTCGAACGCGCGCCGGAGCCGGCTCCGCCGCCGAGGACGGAGCCGCCGCGGGCTCGGGAGGAGGAGCAGCGTCCGAAGTCCGGCGGCTGGGTGCGTGACCTCTTGAGCGGCGCCTCGCGCGCCGAGGACGAGGAAGGGGAAGTCATCGCAACTCCGCCGCCGCGCGCGGCACCCCGCGCCCCGTCGCAAGCGGCGGAATCGCTCAGCACCTTGTCGGTCGACATCGCCCGCGCCATCGACCACGACGCGGCGATCGAACTCTGGAGGCGCTACAGGCGTGGCGAACGCGGCGTATTCACCCGTCGCCTCTACACGCTCAAGGGCCAGCAGACCTTCGACGACATCCGCCGCAAGTACCAGAACGACGCCGATTTCCGCGGCGCGGTCGACCGCTACTGCGAGGATTTCGAGAAGCTGCTGAAGGACGTCGCCCGCAACGACCGCGACAACCGGATGACCGAGACCTATCTCAGCTCGGATACCGGCAAGGTCTATACGATGCTTGCCCATGCGGGCGGCCGGCTCGGGTAGGATGATGCCGCACGAATAGAAAAAGGCGGGCACTTGCCCGCCTTTTTTGTTGCTGTTTGGTCTCAGTTCGACCCGATCGACAATCGAACGAAATCAATGGCTTTGGCGATCGATCGGAAGTTTTCGGCGAGCATCTCAACAAGCTTCGCGCGGCGTCGACCCCAGGCGTCTCGTCTCACTGTCAGGCGAATGCGGCGAACCCTGCGCCGTATCCGAATTCCGCTGTCGACGCGGGGAATCTCCCCGTTCAGATGTCGATCGTCTCGCCTACCTTCGGCAGCACGATTTCGGTGCCGCCGCCTTCAAGACCCGCGGCGAACTTGTCGGCGCTCTGGTCGAGCGCTCCGAAGGTTGCGAAGTGGCAGGGGATGACTTTCTTGAAATTGAAGAAGCGTTTGCAGGCGAGCGCGGCCACCGCGCCGCCCATGGTGAAACGGTCGCCGATTGGCACGATGCCGATCTCCGGCTGGTGCAGTTCCTCGATCAGCGCCATATCGCCGAAAATATCGGTATCGCCCATGTGGTAGAGCGAGCGGCCGTCTGCGAAATGCAGGACCAGCCCGAGCGGGTTGCCGAGATAGGTGTTCGAGCCGTCGCCATTGTTGAAGGACGAGGAATGCAGCGCCTGGACGAAGGTGGTGGTGAAGCCGCCGCAATCGACCGTGCCGCCGGTGTTGCCGGGATTGATCCTGTCTCCGGCTGCCCCCTGGCCTACGAGGTACATGCAGACCTCGAAATTGGCGACGAGCTGTGCGCCGGTCTTCTTCAATATCTCAACGGCGTCGCCGATATGGTCGTTATGACCATGGGTGAGCAGCAGATGGGTGACGCCCTCGGCAGGTCCTTCCCAGCCACGCGACCACGAGGGGTTGCTGCTCAGGAACGGGTCGATCAGGATATTCGCGCCGCCCGTCTCGATGCGGAAAGCCGAATGGCCGTACCAGGTGAGTTTCATGCCGATGTCCTCGATTTCAGTGGCGGCAGAAGATAGAACGGCGGCAGCCTGAAAGGAAAGCCCGTGCCGGTCGTCGCCATAGAAACCCTGCCCGATCTCCTGAGCGGCGGCCGCACGCTTGCCGGGCTGGACCTCGGCGAAAAGACCATCGGTGTCGCCGTGTCGGACCGGGGCCTCTCCTTCGCGCACCCCCGCCCGGTGATCCTGCGCAAGAAGTTCACGGCGGACGCCGAGGCGTTGCTGAAACTGCTGCAGGCCGAACAGACAGGCGCGATCGTCATCGGCCTGCCGATCAACATGGATGGCAGCGAGGGTCCCCGCGTCCAGGCGACGCGGGCCTTCGTGCGCAACATGCAGCGGCTGACCGACCTGCCCTTCGTCTATTGGGACGAGCGGCTGTCGACGGTGGCGGTGGAGCGCACGCTGATCGAGATGGATTTTTCGCGGGCCAAGCGGAAAGGCAAGATCGATTCGGCGGCGGCCGCCTTCATCCTGCAGGGCGTGCTGGACCGCCTTCAGGCGCTTGGCGAATCCGGCGCGGCAGACTGGCCGGAATAGCGCTCGCGCTGCCTGCGCAGCCAGGCCACGATCTCGCGGCGGCGGCGGAACGCCCAGATGGCCACCAGGATGAGGGTGTCGAGAATGCACGCCTTGGCGATGAGCCAGGGGACCGTGGCGGGGTCGACACCCATGATCTGCCCGGCAAGCTGGAAATAGATGTCGTGGATCTGCCGCGACAGCATGAGGTAGCCGAAGTTCATGTCGTAATAGGAGAGGCCGAACCAGCCCCAGAAGATCGCCAGCGGCAGCGCCCAGATCGTCAGGATGTAGCGCATCAGTGATCGAAACTCCGCCGGCCCTCATGGGTCGCCACGAAACGCGACAGGCGCGCCGTCTGCGACGCATCGATCGCCTTGACGCGGGCGGCGAGCCGCAGTTCCTCGCTGTCCGCCTCCGGCTCCGGAGCGAGCTGCTGTTCAGCCCTGATGGCAACGTAGGAGGCGATCAGCGCGGCGAAATGCGCGGCCATCGCCGGAAACAGGCCGTGGGTGGCCTTGATCGTTCCAACCAGCAGCATGAGCGTCATCAATCCGGACGCGGCGGCGAATGCCATCCGCAAGACCTCCTCCCCGGCCACCCGGTTGCCGCCCGAGACGAAGAACGTCACGAAGGCCCACCAGAACAGCACGGAGCAGATGGCGAAGCCGAACGACACGGCAGCCTTCATGACCGGCACCGAAGCCAAGAAGACGTCCGGGCCGGACATGTCTATGCCGAAGAAGGTCAGCCCGTTGGCCGCGCCGTCCTGGCCGCCGAATATGGCGAGGCCCGCCAGCAGGGAGAACAGCACGGCCCAGTGCAAAACCAGAAAAAGAGTCAGTAACCGCGGCATGCTGTCCTCGTTCGCGCATTACAGACTGGGGCCGTTGCGGCTCCGGCGCAACGTAAACCATTTGTTAAGGTTAACGGCCTGGGGAAATGCGCTTGCTCGCCGGGCTCAGCTGCCTGGATAGAGCGTGTCGAGGATGAGCGACGGGTCGTGGCGTGGCGCCAGCATGCCGTAGGTGGTCCGCCACTGGCCGGCGAGGCGCGTCTCGACGAAGGCGTCGGCGATGCGGCCGGCGCCGATGCGCCGGAGTTCGGCCGCCGCCGCCGACAGTGCCAACTGCTCGGTCAGCACACGGGCGGATCCCTCGTCGGAAGACGCGACCTGCATGGCCGCGCGCAGCACGCCGACCGTCCCTGCCCCGCCCGAGCCCAGGTCGCGCGAAATGCCCGCCAGCACTTCCTCGAACAGTGCCGGCCCGCGGCCCAGCACGCGCAGCACGTCGAGCGCCATGACGTTGCCGGAGCCTTCCCAGATGGCGTTGACCGGCGCCTCGCGATAATAGCGGGCGAGCGGCCCCTCCTCCACATAGCCGTTGCCCCCGAGGCATTCCATGGCTTCTGCCAGCAGCGTCGGCGCCACCTTGCAGACCCAGTACTTCACCACCGGCGTCATGACGCGGGCAAAGGCTGCCTCGCCGCGGTCTTTCGCCGCCTCGTCGAAGGAGCGCGCCAGCCGGAACGACAGCGCGGTGGCGCCGGCGACGTCCAGCGCCATGTCGGCCAGCACGCGTTGCATCAGCGGCTTTTCGATCAGCGCGCCGCCGAACACTTTCCGGTGCCGCGCATGATGCACGGCCTCGGCCAGGCCGGCGCGCATGATCGCGGCCGATGCGACGGCGCAGTCGAGCCGGGTCAGCGTCACCATGTCCATGATCGTCTTGACGCCGGCGCCAGGGTCGCCGACGGGCTCGCCGACCGCGCCTTCGAACTCCACTTCGGAGGAAGCATTGGAGCGGTTGCCAAGCTTGTCCTTCAGGCGCTGGAAGCGAAAACCGTTGCCGTTGCCATCGCTCATGATGCGCGGCACGAGGAAGCAGGTCAGCCCTTCCGCCGCCTGCGCCAGGACCAGGAAGGCATCCGACATCGGCGCCGACATGAACCATTTGTGGCCGGTGATGCGGTAGAAGCCGCCCCCTGCCCGCTCGGCGCGCGTCGTGTTGGCACGGACATCCGTGCCGCCCTGCTTCTCGGTCATGCCCATGCCAAGCGTCAGGCCGGCCTTCTGGATCGGTGGCTTCTGCGTCTGGTCGTATTTGCGGCTGGTGATTCGCGGCGCCCACTCGCGAAAGAGTTTCGGGCTGGCCATCAGCGCCGCCAGCGAGGCGCTGGTCATGGTGATCGGGCAGAGATGCCCCGCTTCGAGCTCGGCGGTCAGGTAGAACCGCGCAGCCCGCACCTGGTGGCGGCGGCCGGTCTCCATCTCGCCGTTTTCCCAGACGGAAGAATGCAGCCCGCCGGCGATTCCGCGCCGCATCAGTGCGTGGTAGGCCGGATGATATTCGACGATGTCGAGACGCCGGCCCTGCCGGTCGTGAGTCCTCAGCTTCGGGGTCTCTGCATTGGCGAGGCGCGCAAGCTCCTGCGCCTCCTGGCTCAATACGAATTTGCCGTGCGCATCCAGTTCCTTGCGAACGGGCTCGGAAAAATCCTCCGCCAACTGCACGAGCAGCGGATCGCCGCGCCATGCATTGCCTCCGGCAAGCGGCGGCGGCTGGTTCGTTACCTCGTGCGTCACGCCGGATCTCTTTCCCCTGCGCCCTCGAATCCAAGCGCTTCGAGAGACTTATAAACGAAGGAAAGCGGCAAACGCGACGAAAAAGGGGAAGGTACTACGCCGCCCGCACCGACACGATCTTGCCGTCGGCGTCGATGACGCAGGTGGTCGGCTTACCGCCCGCGTTGAGTTCCACCTGATAGTTCTTCGCGTCCAGCTTGCGCGAACTCACCGGCAGCACCTTGCTGCTTTCCACCCCGGCCGATCGCGCCGCTTCGTTGGCGCACAGCAGTTGCAGGTCGGCCGGAGCCGTCTCCAGCGTCGTCCTTGCCATCTGGTCCGGCGTCGGACCTGTCGTGCAGGCGCTCGCGGCCATCGCCAGGGCGGTTGCAAACGACAGACCGGGCAACGGCCCGACTGCCCTCTTTGCGGATGTGCTCATCGTCCCCTCCTTTGAAAGAAGTCATACCCCCTTGTAGAGAGCGGCCCCCTGCATCAGCACGATGACCTTGGCGCCGATCTCGATGCGCGAATGCAGGTCGACGATGTCGTCATTGTTCATGCGGATGCAGCCGGACGACACGTCGAGGCCGATGGTCCAGGGCTCCGGCGTGCCGTGGATGCGATAGATCGTGTCCTGGCCGCCCTCGTAGAGATAGAGCGCCCGCGCGCCGAGCGGGTTGTCGGGACCGCCGGGCTGGCCTCCGGCCCATTTTCGCGCATTCGGATCGCGCGCCACCATTTCGGCGGGCGGCGTCCAGATCGGCCATTCGGCGGTGCGCCCGACACGCACGATGCCGGCCCAGCCAAAACCGTCGCGCCCGACGCCGATGCCGTAGCGGATCGCCTGCTGGCCGGGCTGGACGAGATAGAGAAAATGCTGATTGCCGTCGATGATGATGGTGCCCGGTTTCTCCGCCGTGCGGAACTTCACCATTTGCGGGCGAAAAGCTTCGGGAACCTGCTTGTGCTGCCGCCAGTATTTGTAGGCCTTGGTACGGTCGTAGCTGGTCCACGTCCGCGTCTTCGGATCGTAAACCTGGGTTCCACCGGCGGCGAACGATACCGCTGTCGCCAGCATCAGCCCAGCGGCGAACAGCGCGCCGAGTTTGATCATCCGGCCGCGCGTAACTGTGCTGGAAAACGTTGGACGGTTGAAGGCTTCGGTCATGGCTTGGCCCACCCGTCGACGCGCGCCTGGTTTTTCGCGACCCACTGCTCCGCGAAGGCGTAAGGGTCCTGCCGCTCGACCTGCAATGCATAACTCATGTCGATCGCCTCATCGGGCTTGAAATCGATACGCTCGAGGAAGCGGACGACATCCGGGTGCTTCTGGCGCAGCGAAGTGGCGTAGGCGATATGATAATGGGCTGCATCCCAGCCGACGGCGGCGTTCGATTTCGACAGCCAGTTTGGGTCCTCGCTGGGCAGCACCACCTTCCATTTGGCGGGGTCGTAGGGCGGCTCGGTCAGGCGCACGATGTCGTGCAGCTTGAACACGGCATGCGGCGCGTAGCAGGCAAAGACCATCGGGCGCCCGGTCGCCTCGGCGGCGTCCACGGCCGCCATGCCGACATCCTCCTGCACTTCCAGCAGCGTGAGGGTCTTGGCATAACCGTAGCTGTTGGCCCGGATGCGTTCGATCTCGGTGGACGACCATGTCGGCGCGCCGATCCACAACTCGCCGCGGCCATCGCCGTCGGTGTCGAGCACGGATGTCTTCTTCTCGTCGCTGAGGTCCGCGATGTCGCGTATGCCGTCCTTGTCCGCCGTCACCTTGGTGGCACAGATGCCCTGCCAGGCCGGCACGCCGATGGGGCTCATTGCGACCGTACCGGCATCGGTGACGTAGCGTTTGACGAGACTGTCGAGGTTGGGCAGCCAGACTTCCGGATGGATGTCGACCTGGCCGGAATCCAGACCGGCGAAGGCGATCATCGTGCCCATCTCGACGGCATCCGCGTCGAGGCCGAACTCCTTCTTCAGCGCCACCTTCAGAATGTTGGCGGTGGCCTGACCGGATGACCAGTTGGGCATCGCGATCACCAGGTCGGCAGCCTGGGCGCCCATGCAAGAAAGGCCAAGCGTCGATGCCGCCAACGCGGTCTTCATCCAAGACCATGCGCAGAGCATGCGGAGTCCCTCTCAACCGTGACGCGCCCCGCCGATAATTTTACATGTCTGGGGACGAAGCGCAATTTGCATCCTTCATCGTTGTCAAGGAAAAGCTGCATGGGCGGAGTCACCACCGTCAGGCACGCCCGTGCAGCCAAGGCTGGACTCTCGAACGCCTCCGAGCCGGCGGCACGAACAGTTGCCGGCATCTTGTTGACGACATCGGATATCGTCTTGTGGCAAGGCTGTGTGCAGCCTATAGCAGCCGCTTGAGATGACCGACGCCGCATCCCTGCCGCTATACCCTCACCGCCACCTTCTAGGCATCCGCGACCTTTCGGCGGCCGATGTCGAGCATCTGCTCGACCGTGCCGATACCGCAGTCGGGATCTCGCGGCAGTCGGAAAAGAAGACGTCGACGCTGCGCGGGCGCACCCAGATCAACCTCTTCTACGAGGCGTCGACCCGCACGCAGTCGTCGTTCGAACTGGCGGGGAAGCGTCTCGGCGCCGACGTCATGAACATGAGCGTCGCCAGTTCCTCGGTGAAGAAGGGCGAGACACTGATCGACACGGCGATGACGCTCAACGCCATGCGGCCGGACATATTGATCATCCGCCACGCCTCAGCAGGTGCCGCCGCGCTGCTGGCGCAAAAGGTCGGCTGTTCGGTGGTCAATGCCGGCGACGGCGCGCATGAGCACCCGACGCAGGCGCTGCTCGACGCGCTGACCATCCGACGCGCCAAGGGAAAACTGCGCGGGCTGGCGGTGGCGATCTGCGGCGACATCCTGCATTCGCGGGTGGCGCGCTCCAACATTTTGCTGCTCACCGCCATGGGCGCCTATGTGCGTGTCGCCGCGCCCTCGACGCTGCTGCCCGCAGGCATCGAAAATATGTCGGTGGATGTCTGCGCGACCATGGAGGATGCGCTTCGCGACGCCGATGTGGTGATGATGCTGCGCCTGCAGCGCGAGCGCATGGCCGGCGCCTTCGTGCCGTCGACGCGCGAATATTTTCATTATTACGGCCTTGATGCCGAGAAGCTGAAGGTTGCGAAAAGCGATGCGCTGGTCATGCATCCCGGCCCGATGAACCGCGGCGTCGAGATCGCCTCGGAAATCGCCGACGGCCCGCAGAGCGTCATCCAGGAGCAGGTGGAGATGGGCGTCGCCGTGCGCATGGCGGTGATGGAGGCGCTGCTCGATCCGCGCCGCAATCCCGAAGGGCGCGCCGGATGACCGTCACCGTCTTTTCCCACGCCCGCGTCGTCGACCCGTCGCGCGGCATTGATGAAGTTGGCGCCGTCATCGTCGACGGCAACAAGATTCTGGCGGCCGGCGCCTCGGCGCTGAACCAAGGTTTTCCGGGCGGCGCCACCGTCGTCGACTGCATGGGCAAGACGATGCTGCCCGGACTGGTCGATGGCCGCGTCTTCATCGGCGAACCCGGCGCCGAGCATCGCGAGACCATCGCCTCGGCCAGCCGTGCGGCTGCGGCAGGCGGCGTCACCTCGATCGTCATGATGCCGGACACCGACCCGGTGATCGACAATGTGGCGCTGGTGGAATTTGTACTGCGCACGGCGCGTGATACGGCGGAAGTCAACGTCTTCCCTGCCGCCGCCATCACCAAGGGCCTTGAAGGCGTCGAAATGACGGAATTCGGCCTTTTGCGCGAAGCAGGCGCGGTTGCCTTCACCGACGGCCGCCACTCGATCGCCAATGCGCTGGTGATGCGCCGGGCGCTGACCTATGCGCGCGATTTCGGCGCGGTCATCTGCCATGAGACGCTGGACCGCGACCTCGCCGCCGGCGGGGTGATGAACGAGGGGCTGTTCGCAAGCTGGCTCGGCCTGCCGGGCATTCCGCGCGAAGCCGAATCGATCCCGCTGGAGCGCGACCTCGCTCTCGCCCGGCTGACGCGAGGCCGCTACCACGCCGCAAAGATATCGACGGCGCTGTCGGCGGCGGCGGTCGCCCGCGCCAAGTCTGACGCTGCCAATGTGACGGCGGGCGTATCGATCAACCACCTGTCGCTGAACGACAATGACGTCGGCGAGTACCGCACCTTCTTCCGCCTGTCGCCGCCTCTGCGCGCCGAGGAAGACCGGATCGCCATGATCGAGGCGCTGCGCGACGGGACCGTCGACATCATCGTATCCTCGCACGACCCGCAGGACGTCGACACAAAACGCCTGCCCTTCGCCGATGCTGCCGACGGGGCGATCGGGCTGGAAACGCTGCTCGGCGCGGCCTTGCGCCTTTACCACAATGACGACGTGCCGCTCATCCGCCTGATCGAGGCGCTGTCCACGGCGCCGGCCAAACTCTTCGGCCTGCCCGGGGGCACGCTGAAGCCCGGCGCGCCCGCCGACCTGGTGCTGGTCGATCTCGACGAGCCATGGGTGGTGCGCGAAAGCGATATCCGCTCGCGTTCGAAGAACACCTGCTTCGAGGGTGCGCGGTTGCAGGGCCGCGTTTTGCGTACGCTGGTTGCCGGACGCACGGTTTTCGAGGCATAGTTCCAGGGAGCGGCGCGAGCCGCCCCGGGGGAGGCTCATGACGATCAATCTCATTGTCGCGGCGGTCTTCGGTTATCTGCTCGGCTCGATCCCGTTCGGGCTGCTGGTGACGCGCGCTGCCGGGCTGGGCGATGTACGCAAGATCGGCTCCGGCAACATCGGCGCCACCAATGTGCTGAGAACCGGCAACAAGGGCCTGGCGGCTTTGACGCTGCTGCTCGACATGCTGAAGGGCACGGCCGCAGCGCTGGTCGCCGGATATTTTTCTCCCGAACTCGGCCTCGCCGCCGGTTTCGCCGCCTTCATCGGCCACATCTTCCCAGTCTGGCTCGGCTTCAAGGGCGGCAAGGGCGTGGCGACCTATCTCGGCGTGCTGCTCGGGCTTTCCTGGCAGGCGGGGCTGGTCTTCGCCGTGGTCTGGATCGCCCTCGCCTTCCTGCTGCGTTACTCCTCCGCCTCGTCGCTGACCGCGGCCGTCGCTACCCCGGTCTTCCTCTATTTCACCGGCCGCACCGATCTTGCGGTCGTGTTCGCCGTCATGTCGGCGATCATCTGGATAAAGCATCACGCCAACATCTCGCGCCTGCTCGCCGGCACGGAAACAAGGATAGGCGCCAAGGGATGACTCAGGCCCGGCCGCTGCTTTCGGAGCGTCAGCGGCTCGCCTGGCTGAGACTGATCCGCACGCCGAATGTCGGACCGGCGACTTTCCGAGACCTGATCAACCGGTTCGGCTCGGCCGAGACGGCGATCGAGGAACTGCCGGGCCTCATGCGCAATGCCGGCGCCGCCGCAGCGCCGCGCATCCCGCCCGTGTCGGCGGCGGAGGCCGAAATGGAAAAGGCGAATCGCTTCGGCGCGCGTTTCGTCGGCATCGGGGAACCCGACTATCCGCCGCAGCTGAGGCGCATGGATTATCCGCCGCCGCTGATCGCGGTAAAGGGCAATGGCGCGATCTTTTCGCTGCCGGCCGTGGCAATTGTCGGCGCTCGCAACGCTTCGCTCGCCGGGCTTAAGATGGCGCGCATGCTGGCCGCGGCCGTTGGCAAGGAAGGGTATGCAGTCATCTCCGGCCTGGCGCGCGGCATCGACACAGCCGCCCACGAGGGCAGCATCGCCACCGGCACGGTCGGCGTTCTGGCCGGCGGACTCGACCGTCCCTACCCCCCCGAGAATGCCGGCCTGTGCGAACGCATCGCCGAGAGCGGAGCGGTCGTCACCGAGATGCCATTCGGCTGGGAGCCGCGCGCCCAGGATTTTCCGCGCCGCAACCGCGTGGTGGCCGGGCTGGGTCTCGGGCTGGTGGTGGTGGAGGCGGCCCGCCGATCGGGTTCGCTGATCAGCGCGCGGCTCGCCAATGAGATGGGCCGGATCGTCTTTTCGGTGCCAGGCTCGCCACTGGACCCGCGTGCCGAGGGCGCGAACCGGCTGCTGAAGGACGGCGCCGTGCTGGTGACGTCAGCCGAGGACATTTTGGACGCGCTGGCGCCGCTGACGCTCACCGAATCGCCGCCGGAGATCGACCTCGACGAGCCGCCGGATTTTTCGGACGCTCCGACGCCCGCCGAGACGGATCGCTCGAAGATCCTGGAGGCGCTCGGCCCCGTGCCGACCGGCATCGACGAACTGATCTGGCACACGGGCCTGCATCCCGCCCAGGTGTTCATGATCCTGCTGGAGCTCGATCTCGCCGGACGGCTGGAGCGCCACTCAGGTGGCGCTGTGTCGATTGTCTTCCCCGATCCGTAGCGGCCTTTCGCTGCGCATAACCTCGCCGGCCTCGGAGATGGCCATTCCGATGAGGTAGGCGAGCATTTCGCATCGCTCGGCTTCGGCCATGCCCCGCAGCTGGCGGAGCATGGAGTGGATATAGTCTAGCTGTTCGGTACGGCGTTTTCCAAGAATAGGACGCATGATGCTCATCCCGATCGAACCATGTGCGCGTCAACCGAGCCCCCGCCCGAACTGGCCGCCACCCGTCACTGCAATCGTCAGTCGCATCACATTTATCACAATAACCTAAGATTGCAAGGAATTTTTACCTACGATTTCGGTTGTATTGACGGCCGCAAGACGCCATTTTCGACCAGCGCCCTTGACCGATGGGCTTTCCGCAGCCATTTGACGAACCCGAACGGATTGCGAACGGCTTGGAGCCGTTGCGACAGGGGGCAGTCCACCAAGCAGAAACCTGGGTAGTCCATGGACGTCGTCGTCGTCGAATCGCCTGCGAAGGCAAAGACAATCAACAAGTATCTCGGCCGCAACTACAAGGTTCTGGCCTCCTACGGCCATGTCCGCGACCTGCCGGCCAAGGACGGATCGGTGCGTCCCGACGAGGACTTCGCCATGTCGTGGGAAGTCGACGGCCCCTCCTCCAAGCGGCTCGGCGACATCGCCAAGGCGATGAAGGACGCCGACGGCCTGATCCTCGCAACCGACCCGGATCGTGAAGGCGAAGCCATATCCTGGCACGTCCTGGAGGTGCTGCAGCAGAAGCGCGCGCTGAAGGGCAAGCCGGTCAGCCGCGTCGTCTTCAACGCCATCACCAAGCAGTCGGTGCTGGACGCCATGGCCAATCCACGCCAGATCGACGCGCCGCTGGTCGACGCCTATCTGGCGCGCCGGGCGCTCGACTATCTGGTCGGCTTCACCCTGTCGCCGGTCCTGTGGCGCAAGCTGCCGGGTGCCCGCTCCGCCGGTCGCGTCCAGTCGGTGGCGCTGCGGCTGGTCTGCGACCGCGAGGCCGAGATCGAGCGCTTCGTGCGCCAGGAATACTGGCAGATCGCCGCGACGCTGGCGACGCCGCGGAGCGACCTGTTCGAGGCGCGGCTGACCGGTTTCGAGGGCAAGCGGCTGCAGAAGCTCGACATCAACAATGGCGAGCAGGCCAATAACATCAAGGCGATGCTGGAAGGCGCGACGTTCCGGGCGCTTTCGGTCGACGCAAAACCGACGAAACGCAATCCCGGTCCCCCCTTCACCACCTCGACCTTGCAGCAGGCGGCGTCGTCGCGGCTCGGCTTCTCCGCCGTTCGCACCATGCAGGTCGCCCAGCGTCTCTACGAGGGCATGGACATCGGCGGCGAGACGGCGGGACTGATCACCTATATGCGTACCGACGGCGTGCAGATGGCGCCCGAGGCGATCTCCGCGGCCCGCGGCGCGATCACCAAGGAATTCGGCGAGAAATATCTGCCGGAAAAGCCGCGCTACTATTCGGCCAAGGCCAAGAATGCGCAGGAAGCCCACGAGGCGATCCGCCCGACCGATTTCTTCCGCACGCCGGCGTCCGTGCGCCAATATCTCGATGCCGACCAGGCGCGGCTCTACGAGATGATCTGGAAGCGCGCCATCGCCAGCCAGATGCAGCCGGCCGAGATCGAGCGCACCACGGTCGAGATCGAGGCGCTGAACGGCGGGCGCACCGCCAGCCTGCGTGCCGTCGGCTCGGTCATCCGCTTCGACGGCTTTATCGCCGCCTATACCGACCAGAAGGAAGAGGACGCGGCTGACGACGAGGAAGGTGGTCGCCTTCCGGAAATCCGCGCCGGCGAAGGGCTCGACCGCAAGTCGATCCAGGCGACGCAGCACTCGACCGAACCGCCGCCGCGCTATTCGGAAGCGACGCTGATCAAGAAGATGGAGGAACTCGGCATCGGCCGCCCTTCCACCTACACGGCGATCCTGAAGACGCTGGAAGACCGCGAATATGTGGTCATCGACAAGCGCAAGCTGATCCCGCATTCGCGCGGCCGGCTGCTCTCCGCCTTCCTCGAAAGCTTCTTCGCCAAATATGTGGAGTATGACTTCACCGCCGGACTGGAGGAGAAACTCGACGAGATTTCCGATGGCAAGCTGGTCTGGAAGGACGTTCTGCGCGACTTCTGGAAAGACTTTTCGGCGGCCGTCGCCGAGACCAAGGATCTGCGCGTCGGCGACGTGCTGGAGACGCTGAACGAGGAACTGGCGCCGCTGATCTTTCCCGCGCGGGAAGATGGTTCCAACCCGCGCATCTGCCCGAAATGCGGCGCCGGCACGCTGTCGCTGCGGCTCGGCAAATACGGCGCCTTTGTCGGCTGCTCGAACTATCCGGAATGCGGCTACACCCGCCAGCTCGGCGATGCCGCCAATGGCGAGGGCGAGAATGGCCAGGGCGAGGATGGCGGCACCAAGGTGCTGGGCAGCGACCCCTACACCAACGAGGAGATCACGCTGCGCAGCGGCCGCTTCGGCCCGTACCTCCAGCGCGGCGAAGGCAAGGAAGCCAAGCGCTCCAGCCTGCCCAAGGGCTGGACGCCGGACAGCATCGACCACGAGAAGGCGCTGGCGCTGCTGGCGCTGCCGCGCGATGTCGGAAAACATCCCGAAAGCGGTAAGATGATCTCCGCCGGCCTCGGCCGCTACGGGCCGTTCGTGCTGCATGACGGAACCTACGCCAACCTGGACAGCATCGAGGACGTGTTCTCGATCGGCCTCAACCGGGCAGTGACGGTGATCGCCGACAAGCAGTCCAAGGGCAAAGGCGCCCGCGGCGGCACGCCGGCGGCGCTGAAGGATCTGGGAGACCACCCCGACGGCGGCGGCAAGGTCACCGTGCGAGACGGCAAATACGGTCCTTATGTGAACTTCGCCAAGGTCAACGCCACGCTGCCGAAGGGCAAGGACCCGGCGTCGGTCACCATGGAGGAAGCGCTGGTGCTGATCGCCGAGCGCGAGGCCAAGACCGGCGGCGGCAAGAAGCCGAGCACCGCAAGACGGCCGGCAGCCAAGGCCAGTGCGAAGAAACCCGCCGCGAAGACGTCGGCGGCCAAGAAGCCTGCCGCGAAAAAGACGGCTGCGAAGAAAAAGGAATAGGACCGGTTGGCGAAAAAACCGACTCCGCCGAGAGAGGAAAGCGGCAAGAGCCCGGCCTATGGGCCGGGCGCGCATCCGAGGACGGCGGGCGACTTCCGGCCGAGCCGCGAGGACCTTCTCAGCTACATCGAGGAAAACCCGGACAAGAGCGGCAAGCGCGACCTCGCCCGCGCCTTCTCGCTGAAAGGCGCTGATCGGGTCTGGCTCAAGGACACGCTGACCGATCTTCACGACGAAGGCCTGATCGAGAAGGACAAGAAGCGGCTGAAGCGTCCGGGCTCCCTGCCCCACGTCGCCGTGCTCGACATTTTTTCCCGCGACGCCGACGGCAATCTGCTGGCGCGGCCTGCCGAGCGCGACGCTTCCGATACGCCGGTGGTGGTCACCATCAAGACCGCCAAATCCAGCGGTGGCCGGGCGCCCGGCGTCGGCGACCGCGTGCTGGCAAAAACCTTCCGCAATGACGGTCCAGGTCCGGCCTATACGGCGCGGGTGATGAAGGTGTTCGACAGGCGCGCCGACACCGCGCTCGGCGTATTCCGCACTTTGTCCGGCGGCGGCTTGCGCATCGTCCCGGTCGAGCGCGGCAAGCCGGAGATGGAAGTGCCGGAGGAATTCCGTAACGGCGCTGATGACGGCGACCTCGTCGAGGTCGAGACCGGCCGCTCGACGCGCTACGGCCTGCCGCAGGCGAAGGTCGTGGCGGTGCTGGGCTCGCTGGCCAGCGAGAAGGCGGTCTCGATGATCGCCATCCATGCCCATGGCATTCCGCATATCTTTCCCGCTGAAGTGCTCGCCGAGGCCGAATCGGCCGCACCCGTCGGCATGGACGGGCGCGAAGACTGGCGTGAAATGCCGCTGCTCACCATCGATCCGGCCGACGCCAAGGACCATGACGACGCAGTCCATGCCGTGCCGGACGCCGATCCGGCCAATCCCGGCGGCGTCATAGCGACTGTCGCAATCGCCGATGTCGCGTCCTACGTGCGGCCCGGAACCGCGCTCGACCGCGAGGCACTGAACCGTGGCAACTCGGTCTACTTCCCCGACCGCGTCGTGCCGATGCTACCCGAGCGCATTTCCAACGACCTCTGCTCGCTGAAGGAAGGCGTCGACCGCCCGGCGCTCGCGGTGCGCATGACATTTGCCGCCGATGGCCGCAAGCTGCGCCACACTTTTCATCGCGTCATGATGCGCTCGGTCGCGAAACTCTCCTACCCCCAGGCGCAAGCCGCAATCGACGGCGTTACGGATGAGAAGACGGCACCGCTGCTCGACACGGTGCTGAAGCCGCTATGGGACGGCTATGCCGTGTTGAAACGCGGACGCGACAAGCGCGGGCCGCTCGACCTCGACCTGCCGGAACGAAAAATCCTGCTGAAGCCGGACGGTACGGTCGACCGCGTCATCGTGCCGGAGCGCCTCGACGCCCACAAATTGATCGAGGAGTTCATGATCCAGGCCAATGTCTCGGCCGCCGAGACATTGGAGGCCAAACGCCAGAAGCTGGTCTACCGCGTCCACGATTCGCCCTCGCTGGTGAAGCAGGAATCGCTGCGCGAGTTCCTGCAATCCATCGGCATCTCGCTGGCGCGCGGCGCCGAACTGCGTACGCAGCAGTTCAATTCGATCCTCGACCGTGTCCGCGACGGCGAACATGAGGGCTTGGTCAACGAGGTGGTGCTGCGCACCCAGAGCCAGGCGGTCTATTCGCCCGACAATCTCGGGCATTTCGGCCTGAATCTCCGCCGCTATGCGCATTTCACCTCGCCGATCCGCCGCTATGCCGACCTCATCGTGCATCGTGCGCTGATTTCGGCATTGGGGCTGGGCAAGGACGGGCTGACGGCCACCGAGGAAGCGCGGCTGGAAGACATATCCGAACTGATCTCGACCACCGAGCGCCGCGCCATGGCAGCCGAGCGACAGACCGTCGACCGGCTGATCGCCGCGCATCTGGCCGAGCAGATCAATGGCGAGTTCAACGGCCGTGTCTCCGGCGTGACCAAGGCGGGACTATTTGTCCAATTGCCGCAGTTCGGAACAGATGGCTTTGTGCCCGTAGCAACTCTCGATGCCGATTACTATGTATTCGACGAGACGGCGCGGGCCCTGGTGGGCGAACGGACGGGCAAGGGTTTTCAGCTTGCCGACGCCGTGCTGGTGAAACTCGTCGAGGTCGCGCCGCTGGCCGGCGCGCTCCGCTTCGAGATGCTGAGCGAGCCGAAGCCCCTGCCGGGCGCCAAACGGTCGTTTCATAAGGCCAAGGCCCGGCAAAAGCGTGGGCGCGCCACCATGTCGCGCGGCCCGCGCGGCAGGAGATGACGATGGAAGAACAGGTTTTCGGCGGCGTCAATCATACCGGAAAAGTCGCCCGGCCGCTGTGGACGGCAATGAAGCGCGGCTTCCTCGGCCGCTGCCCGCACTGCGGCGAAGGAAAACTGTTCCGCTCCTTCCTGAAGACGGTCGACCGCTGCGAGCACTGCCACGAGGAGATGTTCCACCACCGCGCCGACGACCTGCCCGCCTATCTGGTGGTGGTCATCGTCGGCCATATCGTCGTCGGCGCCTTCATGGGCGTCGAGGCGACGAGCACGCTGTCGACCTGGCAGCACCTGGCGATCTGGGTGCCGCTCACCATCGCCCTGGCGCTGGCGCTGCTGCGTCCGGTCAAGGGCGCCGTCGTCGGCCTGCAATGGGCGCTCTATATGCACGGCTTCGGCGGCGAGCACGATCTGATCGAGCAGCATCCCGAGGCATGACGGCCGCCCGCTGGCCCAAGGCTCGGTCGAAAAGGGTGGTTCCATCGCCGTCCTCGCTCCGTTAAGGGAAGCCCTATGGACGGAATGAGCCGAACCGACCTCGACAAGGCCGAAGCCAAGGATTTCGCCCTCGGCAAGGGGCCGCTGCGGCCGCGCGATGCGGCGACCCTGATCCTTCTCGATCGGCAGGACGGCGCGGTCAGGGTGCTCATGGGCCGCCGCCATGCGCGTCATGCCTTCATGCCTGGAAAATTCGTCTTCCCGGGCGGACGCACCGACCCCGGCGACAGTTTTGTGGCGGTCGCCGAAGACCTCCACCCCGACGAACAGCAAAACCTCCTCCTGCGCACCGGCCGCGCCGGCCCGGTACGGGCCCGCGCCATTGCGCTTTCCGCCGTCCGCGAGACCTATGAGGAGGCCGGACTGCTGATCGGCCGCAGGGCGGACTTCAAGACGCCGAAGGCAGGCTGGCAAGGTTTTGCCGAAAACGGCGTGGTGCCCTCGCTGGAAGGACTTCGCTACCTCGCCCGCGCCATCACGCCACCCGGCCGCGTGCGCCGCTACGACACGCGGTTCCTCGCCGCCTGGAGGGAAAGCGTCGTGGTCGAACTGCCCGGTGGCGGACCGACGGAGGAACTGGAGGAACTCGTGTGGCTGCCGCTCGATGAAGCGAGAAAGGCCGACATCCCCACGATAACGCGAACCGTGCTCGGCGAACTCGAGCAGCGGCTGGCCTTCGACCCCCTGCTGCGTCCCGGCGGCGTGGTGCCGTTCTATCGCATGGTCCGCAACCGCTTCGTCCGCGAAACCCTCTAACCCTTACCAGCAAGTTCATACATGACCGGCAGTGTTCATCCAGGGGACGATCACGTGCGTATGCGCTGGCGGCCGATCTCAGCCGCCATCGCGTCGATCAGCGTGGTCGGCATCGCCATCGGCCTCGGCATGCCGCTGCTCAGCGTCATCCTCGAATCGCGCGGCTATTCGGCAAGCCTGATTGGCCTGAACACGGCGATCGCCGGTGTCGCCTCCATCGTCGGCGCCCCTCTGGCGACGCCGCTGGCGATGCGCTTCGGCGTGGTCTGGACCATGGCGGCCATGATCCTGCTCGGCGCGCTGGCCTTCATGGGGTTCTATTTCGCCACCGCCTTCTGGATGTGGTTCCCGCTGCGCGTCGTGCTGCACATCGCGCTCACCGTGCTGTTCATCCTCTCGGAGTTCTGGATCTCGTCGTCGGCGCCGCCGCACCGGCGCGGCTTCGTGCTCGGCATCTACGCCACGGTGCTGTCGCTCGGTTTCGCGCTGGGGCCGTGGCTGTTCTCGCGCATCGGCAGCGGCGGCTTCGCGCCGTTCGGAACCGTCTTCGTACTCGTCATGTTCGCGCTGGTGCCGGTGGTGGCCGCCTGGCGCGAGAGCCCCGACATCCATCCGAGCGGCGACGAAAGCGGCCATTTCCTGCGATACATCTGGCTGGTGCCGACGGCGACCGCCGCGGTGCTGGTGTTCGGCGCGGTCGAAACCGGCGGCTTCGCGCTGTTTCCCGTCTATGGCGCGCGCAGCGGTTATTCGGAAGGCGACGCCGCTCTGCTGCTCACCATGATCGGCCTCGGCAACGTGCTTATGCAGATCCCCATCGGCATGCTCAGCGACCGGGTGCCCGACCGCCGCTACCTGCTGCTCGGCTGCGCCACGATAGGTCTCGCCGGCATGATCTTCCTGCCGAGCGTGGCGGGCAACTGGCACATCATGGCGGCGGTGCTGTTCGTCTGGGGGGGCATGGTCGCCGCGCTCTACACGGTCGGCCTCGCGCATCTCGGCTCGCGGCTTTCCGGCCATGAGCTCGCCAACGCCAATGCCGCCTTCGTGCTGTGCTACGGGCTCGGCATGGTGCTCGGACCGCAGGCGATCGGCATCGGCATGGACCTGTTCGGCAAGGAGGGTTTTGCCGGCGCGCTGGCGCTGTTCTTCCTGTTCTACATCGTGCTGGCGGTCGTCCGCATCGCCATGTCGCGACGCCGCGCTTGACTTTCCGGCAGCGATCTTTATGTGTCGCGGCAGTTTTCCGCGCCGGGGTTCCGCCCCTTAGAGGCGGTTCGAACCCCAGTCTGTTGAACGGAACCTATCCATGGCAAAAGCTGCGAACATCAAGATCAAGCTGCTCTCCACCGCCGACACCGGCTTCTTCTACGTGACGAGCAAGAACAGCCGCACCAAGACCGACAAGTTCTCCTTCCGCAAGTACGATCCGATCGCGAAGAAGCACGTCGAGTTCAAGGAAACCAAGATCAAGTAAACTTGATCGGAATCCAGTCGTCGAAGCCGCCTCCGGGCGGCTTTTTCGTTTGTAGGGAGACGGCTGGCGATGCCAGCATCCGCTTCGGCGGCGCCCCTAGCACGTCAACCGCAAACGTCGCCCGCGCGCCTGGCCCAGAACAAGACCGGAGCTTCACCTTGTGCCCGGGGCGGCTTCTCCCGATAATGGGCGGAGCGAAAGGAGAAGGCCATGCGAAGGATGTTGTGCGCCGTCCCGATGCTTCTTCTGGCATCCGCCGCCGGCGCGGACCCGGCCTACACCGTCACCAACATGACCTGCAAGGCGGTCCAGGCGGCAGTGAAATCGAGCGGCTCGGCGATCCTGCACTATCGCTCCAAGTCGAATCCCGGCCTGCCCCTCTACAGCCGCTACGTATCCGACGCGAGCTATTGCGATTCCCGCACGACCATCGCCTATGGCAGCGTGCCGTCGGCGGACAACAAATCCTGCCCCGTCAAGAAGTGCATCGCGGCCTACTGAGAAGAGCAGTTCGGCTCGCAGTTAGCCGGCTCATCATCGCCGGCGACGACGGGGAAATCTCGTTGCGAAAAAGCGGAATTGGGGGCCGGCCGGCGATCTGGCAGCGGTACGAGGAGGCCACTGTGTGCCAGCGCCGGCCGGCCGACCCCACGGACCCAGGAGATGCGGCGGACCTGAGCATCATGGGGTAACTTTGTCCGCGCCGACTTTGTCTGATAAATTGCGGCGCTTTGTTGTCCCGGAACCGATGGTCGCGCAAGAAGACTTCAAAATCAATAGTTTCTTAACCAAACTGCGCAAATCGTGGCGGTTAAGGTAAATGCGAAACCATTGCCGACGAAATTCAAACGGTCAAAAAGCTTCAGAAACGGCCACAAATCCTGCCGATAAGGCATGCCGTTTCAACATGCTACGACATCGACTTAACGCCCTTTCGAGCTTCTGCCGCGATCGGCTCACGATGTTTTGAAAAATCACGCCGCGTTGGCAACGACCCGGTTGCGGCCGGCGGTCTTGGCTTCGTAGAGGGCCAGGTCGGCGCGTTTCATCAGGTCCTCTACCTTGTCCCGCCTGCGCAGCACGGAGGACACGCCGACGCTGATCGTCACGCCGATCGTCAGTCCGTCCTTGCCCACCGCAAAGGGGTTGCGCTCGATCTCGGCACGGATGCGCTCGGCGACCTTCTCGGCGATCGACGCTTCGGTGTCGGGCATGACGACGACGAACTCCTCGCCGCCGTAGCGGCAGGCGAGGTCTATGCCGCGAACGTTCTTGCGCAGCCGGTAGGCGAATTCGCGCAGCACCTGGTCGCCGCCGTCATGACCGTGCAGGTCGTTGATCCCCTTGAAGCGGTCGAGGTCCAGGATCAGCACGGAAAGCGGCCGCCGCCGCGACACCGCCCGGTCGAACAGCGTCCGCAGATGGCTGTCGAGATAGCGCCGGTTGTGCAGCCCCGTCAGCCCGTCGGTGACCGCCATCTCGATGGTCTGGGTGACGCTGGCGCGCAGATGGTCGTTGTAGCGCTTGCGTTTGACCTGCGTGCGCAGGCGCGCCGTCAACTCATGCTCGTCGATCGGGCGGACCAGATAATCGTTGATGCCGAGCTCCAGCCCGCGGATGATGCGGTTCTCGTCTCCGACATCGGCGAGCAGGATGATCGGCAGGAAGCGCGTGCGGTCGACAGAACGAAGCTGCGAGCAGAGCCGAAGAGGGTCGTGGTCGGCAAACGCCGTCGAGATCAGCACGCATTCGTAGGGCGTCTCGGTGGCCTGGAAGAAGCCGGCCTGCGGATCGGTGACCACGTCCAGATCGGCTTTTCCCGACAAAAACCGGCTTATGCTGTCGCCGGAGGCCGGCCGCTCGTCGATGAGCAGCACCTTGGGCATTACCCCGTCTTCCGGCAACCTGCGCGACAACAGTTCCTCGATGCCGATGTTGCGCGTCGTCGCCGCGCGCAGCCGCAATTCGTCCGTCAGCATCTTCAGCCGCACCAGGCTTTTCACGCGCGTCATCAGTTGCAGGTCGTTGACCGGCTTGGTCAGGAAATCGTCGGCACCGGCCTCGAGCCCGCTGACCCGATCGGAGGTCTGTCCGAGCGCCGTGATCATCACCACCGGGATATGCGCCGTCGCGGGGTCGGCCTTCAGCCGGCGGCAGACCTCGAACCCGTCCATGCCGGGCATCATCACGTCGAGCAGCACCACGTCGACCTTGCCGTTCTCGCAGGTCTCGATCGCTTCTTCGCCGTTCGACGCCGTCAGCACCTCGAAATATTCGGCGAGCAGCCGCACTTCGAGGAGCTTCACATTCGCGGGGATGTCGTCGACGACGAGGATGCGCGCGGTCATCGGCTACGAAGGCTCCGGGATGTGGATGCGGGCGACGATCATGCGTCGCCCAGATAGGATTTTATCGTCTCGATGAAGCGCGGCACCGAGATCGGCTTGGATATATAGGCCTCGCAGCCCCCCTGTCGAATGCGCTCCTCGTCGCCCTTCATGGCGAAAGCCGTCACGGCGATCACCGGGATGGTGTGCAGGTCGTCATCCTGCTTCAGCCATTTCGTCACCTCGAGGCCGGAAACTTCGGGCAGTTGGATGTCCATCAGGATGAGATCCGGCCGATGCGCGCGCGCAAGGTCCAGCGCCTCGAGCCCGTTGCGCGTGCGCACCGTCTCGTAGCCGCTCGCCTCGATGAGGTCGCGGAAGAGCTTCATGTTGAGCTCGTTGTCCTCGACGATCATTACCTTCTTGGTCATTGCCCTTTCCCCGACAGGAGCCCCGCCTGTCCACGAATCCCGTCACATACGCGATTCCCATATCAAACCCCGCCGGACCCTAGCCGAAGAACCTTGACGAAACGGAAACCGTTCCGATCGCTTGCAGGAAGCCGGGCGTTGACAGGCTGGTTCAGCGGCTTGCGGGCGGCGGCGGGCGCCGCTACTGCATCACATAGGGATCGAACGTCGGAGTCGCCAGTTGACGCGCAAAACCACTTCCGAGGATGCCGAAGCACTGGCGATTTCGGCGCTGGCCTATGTCGCCGCGGATCCGGTGCTCCTGCCGCGCTTTCTGGCGTTGACCGGCATCGATGCGCAGGCGATCCGGCACGCGGCGCGCGAACCGGGATTCCTCGCCGGGGTGCTGCGCTTCGTGCTCGCCCACGAGCCGACGCTGATCGACTTCGCCGGGCATGCGGGCATCACTCCGGCATCGGTCGGCGAGGCGCTGAAGGCACTGCCGACAGGCGACGACCGATATCTGGCGTCGACATGAGCGAGGATCCTGAGACCGCGCGGCAGATCGCGGAACTGTCGCTGGACACCAGGCCGCTGCTGGTGCTCGACGTCGATGACGTGCTGCTGGAGTTCCTGCGGCCGTTTACGCTCTATCTGGAAGCACAAGGGCTCGACCTGTCGCTGGCGACATTCCGGCTGCACGGCAATATCAGCATCAGGAAAACCGGAGAAGTGCTTGAGCGCGAACCGGTTTCGGCGCTGATCGATACATTCTTCGGCGCTCAGGCAGAATGGCAGTCGCCGCTCGACCGCGCTGTCGAGACGATCGCCGGCCTGGCGAAGAGCGCCGAGATCGTCATGCTGACGGCGATGCCGCACCGTCACCGCGCCGCACGCCGCGCGCATCTAGACCGGCTCGGCTTCCCCTACCCGCTTCTGACCACCGAAACGGCCAAGGGCCCGGCGATCCGCGCGCTGCGCGGCGCCACGCCGCGCCCTGTCGCCTTCGTCGACGACATTCCGCACAATCTGGTGTCGGTGCGTAGCGCTGTCAGCGAAGCGCACCTCTTTCACCTGATGGCGATGCCGTCGATGCGTTCGCTGCTGCCGCCGCTGCCCGAACGGATCGAGATCGTCGACGACTGGCGGGCGGCAGGCCCGAGGATCGCGACGGCGCTGGGACTCTGACTTGGCGCCGAACGGCCAGCCGCGTCACGCCACCGAGAAATCGGCATTGGTCAGGGCGAGGCCCGCCGTGATCGTCGCGAACAGGATACCTGCGGTCGATCCGGTGCCGTCGGCATCGTAAAACAGCCGGCCGAGATCCGTCTCATAGACGATGCGATCGCTGGCGTCGCCCGCAAGCCCTGTCAGGTTGGCGCGAAACGCCGAGGCGGCGAGCACGCCGGGGGTCAGCGCCTTGAAGATCGAGTCGGAGAGCAGAAAACGGTCGTCGGCGACGCTGAAGTCCGTGATCTTGTCCACATTGCCGGACCCCAGCGCCGTGGCGAACACAAAAGTGTCGTTGCCGGACAGCCCGCGCAGCGTATCGCTGCCGCCCTTGCCCTCCAGCCGGTTGTCGCCGTAGTTGCCGGTGATCTCCTGGGCGAATTCGTTGCCGGTGAGGCTGATCGACGTCGTCTCTGTCGAACTGCTGGTGGTCAGAATCTCGACATGCACGCCGGTTCCGAGCGCGTAACCGACACCTGCCATGACCCGGTCGGACGCGCCTTGCGACGACGTTTCGACAATGACGTCGCCGGCATTGAAAACGCGATAGATGTCGTTGCCGCCGAGCCCGCGCAGGATGTCCGCCTTGCCCGTCCCGCCATCGTGCAGGATGTTGGCGCCGGCATTGCCGGTTATGTCCTGCTTCAGCGCGTTGCCCGTCAGGTCAATCGCCGTCGTGCCGGCGGCGTTGTCGGTGGTCATGACCTCGACATAGACGCCGGCCCCGAGCGCGTAGTCGACCGCAGCGATCACCTTGTCGGCAGCGCCTTGCGACGAGGTCTCGACGATCAGGTCGCCGCTGTTGAACACACGGTAGGTATCGTTGCCGCCGAGCCCGCGCAGGATGTCCGCCGCGCCCTTGCCGCCGTCATGCAGGATGTTGCTGCCGGCATTGCCGGTGATGTCCTGCTTGAGCGTGTTGCCGGTGAGGTCGATACCAGCGGTCGCGGTCGAACCGTTGGTGGTCATGATCTCGACATAGACGCCGGCGCCGAGCACATAGTCGACGGCCGCCGCCACACGGTCGGCCGCGCCGCCGGTCGCGGTTTCGGCGATCTTTGAACCGGACGTATAGATCTGGTAGGCGTCGTTGCCGCCCAGGCCCTTCAACGTATCGGCCTTGCCGGCACCGTCGCGCAGCACGTTGGCGGCGTAATTACCGATCAACGTGTCGGCACCCTTGCCTCCGACCGCATTTTCGATCACCGCGCCGACGGCGATGGAGACATTGCCCTTGAAACCGCCAATGTTTGAAAACTTGCCGTCGCGCAGGTCGACGACCTGGTTCTGCGAGAATCCCGAGACGTTGAGCGTGTCGACGCCGCCGCCATCCCAGATGCACAGGACCGGGTCCGTGTTCTCCGTGAAATCGTAGACGTCGCCGGTGTTGGCGCCAAAACCGTAGATGGAGTTGCCGGCCCGCGTCGACATGTTGGCCCCGTAGAGCTGCTGCAGCGCCAGCACGTCGAAAAGCATCAGCGTGTCCGGGTCGCTGCCGAAGGCCTCGGTGGTATTGGTCTCGAGGAAATAGCTCATAACCGTGTATTGGTAGGAGTCCTCGATGAACTGCGCATGGTCGTCGTAGTTTATGTCGACGCCCGGCGCTGCATTGTAGTCGCCGGGGTGCGCGAAGCCGATCGCATGGCCGATCTCGTGCAGGACGGTCGAATAGGAATAGGTGCCGCGCTCCAGATCGGTGGTGGACACGCTCTCGGTGTTGAAACGCACGTCGCCACTGGCAGCCGACGACGATGTATCGTCCGGGTAAAGCGCATAGGCGCCCGATCCATCGGATGTGGATTTGTAATTCGAAAACAGCATCGTGGCATTGTTGGTCGTGCCGCTCGGGTTGACCCGGGTGAACGTGATGTTGGCGATCTCCTCATAGTCGCCCAGCGCCATTTCGACCGCCGCGATCTGCTTCGCACTCAACTGGCTGAACGGCGCACTGTTGTTCGCCGCGTCGGTGCTGCCGACAAAACTCGCGCGCACGCCCCAGGTGACCGTCGCTGGCGTTCCCGGCGTGCTCCACGACAGGACGATGCTGGTCAGGTCGCCTGCCCCCATCATCGTGTCGTAGTGGGCCCGGCTGCCCAGCACCGCTGAAATACCGTACTGGCCGGCGGAATCGTCGTCGAAGGGACCGGCGTCCAGGTAATAGGTGCCGGTCGTGGTCGCCCTGTAGGTGATGCTCGAAAACTGGTCTGGACCGCCGTCATCATCCTCTTCCAACAGCGCGCCGTTGCTGTTGCGAAGCCGCAGATACGGATCCTCCAGGCTATTGTTGGTGACGCCGGTGGCGGCGAGCGCGAAGGTGTAGGTCTGCCCGGCGACGAGATTGACCTTGTACCAGTCGTGTTCGGTGACGCCGCCGCTTCTGGTCAGGTAACCCTGCGCAGTCTGGCCGATGCCCAGTGTATAGCTCGTGTTCTTGCTTGCCGCAGCGTCAGCCGTCTCAATGATATCCGGCATTTCCAGCCCTCAATTCTTCCTTCGACCGCTTATGGCACAGGCCATCCCGGGCCGATAGACTCCCGCGGGCACTTCCGCAGGTTGCAGAATGAACAAAAATGCCGGGGCCGCCGCCTGATCCCGACAAGCGTTGCGGATATCTGGCAAAACACCCTACGATCCTGGCGGGCGGCCCTCACCGAGTTCCAGCCTCATCAGCGGACGGCCGGCCTTGCGCTCGGCCATGCGCGAAAAACCGGCCTTTTCGAACACCCGCGTCGAGCCGACGAACAGCCCGACGGAGCGGGAATCCTTGGATTGGTCGATGGGACAGGCCTCCAACAGCCGCGCCCCGCTTTCCCGGGCGAACGCAACACCCGCTCCGACCAGCCGGTGCGATAGCCCCCTGCCCCGCGCCGCGTTGCGGATGAAGAAACAGGAAATCGCCCAGACTTGGCCGTCTGCGCCATGGTCCGGTTTCAGCGGCGCCGAAACGCGTCCGGCATTGTTCCACTCGGGCACGTCGGCGCGCGGGCCGATCTGCATCCAGCCGACCGCCTTGCCGTCCTCGAAGGCAAGCAGGCCGGGCGGCGGGCCGGCCTCTATGCGAGCTCGGATATGATCCTTGTTACGCTGCCGGTCATTCTCCCGGCGGACCGCCGGCCGCAATCGGAAATGCGTGCACCAGCAGCCATAGCAGGCGCCCTGCTTGCCGAACAGATCCTCGAACGCCGGCCACAAGTCTGGCGTCAGCGGCTTGACCGTTTCCGTCATGACCTCCTCCGTCGCAACGCCTTGCAGGTGGCGTGCCGCTGTCCTATCATCCGCAATGTTCTGTTTATGTTCGCATCGATGGCAAAGCCTGTCAACAACCCCGACCACGGCTTCTGCCGCGACTGCCTGACGCTTCAGCCAGGCCTCGCGATGCGTTGTGCGCAATGCGGCAGCCCGCGGCTCGCCCGCCATCCGGAGCTTTACGGGCTGCATCTCGCCCATATCGATTGCGACGCCTTCTACGCCGCCGTCGAAAAACGCGACAATCCCGAGTTGCGCGACAAGCCGCTCATCATCGGCGGCGGCAAACGCGGCGTGGTCTCCACCGCCTGCTACATCGCCCGGATCAAGGGGGTGCGTTCGGCAATGCCGATGTTCAAGGCGCTGGAAGCCTGCCCGGAAGCGATCGTCATTGCGCCGGACATGGAAAAATACGTGCGCGTCGGCCGCGAGGTGCGCACCATGATGCAGGCCTTGACCCCGCTCGTCGAGCCGCTGTCGATCGACGAGGCGTTTCTCGACCTCGGCGGCACCGAGCGCCTGCATGGCCGCCCGCCGGCGCTGGTGCTGGCCGATTTCGCGCGCACGGTGGAGAAGGAGGTCGGCATCACGATTTCCATCGGCCTCTCCTACTGCAAGTTCCTGGCCAAGGTGGCTTCCGACCTGAAGAAGCCGCGTGGCCTGGCCATCCTCGGCGAGAAGGAGGCGTTCTCGTTTCTCGCCGGCCAGCCGGTGACGCTGATCTGGGGCGTCGGAAAAGCCTTTGCAGCGACGCTGGAGCAGGACGGTATCCGCACGATCGGCCAGTTGCAAAAGATGGAGCGCGGCGACCTGATGCGGCGCTACGGCACGATGGGCGACCGCCTCTACCGGCTGGCGCGCGCCGAGGACGCCCGCCAGGTGCATCCCGACAGCGACGCCAAGAGCGTTTCGGCCGAAACCACCTTCGACACCGACCTCGCCTCGATGGCCGACCTCGTGCCGGTGCTGCGGGCGCTCTCGGAAAAAGTCTCGACGCGGCTGAAGAAGGCGCATATCGCCGGCCGCACCGTCGTGCTGAAGCTGAAGACGCAGGATTTCAGGCTCCGCACCCGCAACCGACAGCTCGCCGACCCGACGCGGCTTGCCGACCGAATCTTCCAGACCGGCCTGCAGCTTCTCGAGAAGGAGGCGGACGGCACGAAATACCGGCTGCTCGGCATCGGCGTCAGCGACCTTTCCGATGACGGCCGCGCCGATCCGCCCGACCTGATCGACGAGCAGGCGCGCAAGCGGGCGATGGCGGAAGGCGCGATCGACACGCTGCGCGACAAGTTCGGCCGCAAGGCGGTGGAGACCGGCTATACATTCGGGACCGGGCATCGCGGCCGCCCGCTGCGTCCCGGCGAGGATGACGAGGCGCCCGAGGTGCGGCATCCGTGGGAGCGCATCTAGCCGGTCGTTCGAACCAGGGTTCGGCTCGGGTGCAAGTCCAATGATGGATTTGCGGTAGAGCGCCAGCCTTTCGCGCACACGCCGATGGGACGGCAAGCCGATTGCCGGGGCAATCGCAGCACGATACATTCGCCGCGATATCCGGAAGGGAGATGTTTGCCATGGTGACACGCGGGTTCGGCAGCCGGCAGCCGCCAGGCGAAACGTCCGACCGGCTTCCACCGGGCCAGTATCTCACCGAGGATTTTCCCGTCCTCTCCGCCGGGCCTACGCCGCGCGTAAAAACCGAGGACTGGAGCTTTACGCTGAAGATCGGGCCGAAGCCGGTCGCGAAATGGACCTGGGACGAATTCGGCCGCCTGCCGATCAGCCGCATGACCCGCGACATCCACTGCGTCACCGCCTGGTCGAAGTTCGACACCCATTGGGAGGGCGTGCTGGTCGACGACATTCTTGCCGAGGCCGGCATCGAGACGCCGAAACCCTATACGCTGGCACACTCCTTCGACGGCTACACGACCAATGTGCCGACTGACGATCTCATTGGCGGCAAGGCGATGGTGGCGATCCGCTACGAGGGCAAGCCGATCTCCGCCGACCACGGCGGGCCGGCGCGTCTCCTCGTGCCGCATCTCTATTTCTGGAAATCCGCAAAGTGGATCGACGGGCTGCAGTTCATCGACCAGGACACCGGCGGTTTCTGGGAACTGCGCGGCTACCACATATACGGCGATCCGTGGCGCGAGCAGCGCTATACGGATGACTGACGCCGCGCCGGGTACCACTCGGCCAGTCCACTGGCAGCCGGCCACGATCACGAAAATCGTCCGGCAAACGCCGCGGGTCATCAGCTTTTTCATCCGCCCGGCCACGCCCTTCTCGTGGCGCCCCGGCCAGCATGCCGACGTTCGCCTGACGGCGCCGGACGGCTATACGGCGCAGCGCAGCTATTCGATCGCCAATGTCCCGGAAAGTGGCAAGGAGATCGAAGTTGCCATCGAACGGCTGGACGACGGCGAGGTCTCATCGTTCTTCCACGCGGTGGCGGCGGCCGGCGACGAGATCGAGATCAAGACGCCGCTCGGCGGCCATTTCGTGTGGGAGGTCGCGGATAGCGGCCCGCTGCTGCTCGTCGGCGGCGGATCGGGCGTCGTGCCGCTGATGAGCATGCTGCGCCACCGCGCCGCGCGAAACGCGCGCGTGCCGGCCGCCCTGCTCTATTCGTCGCGCAACTGGGACGAGGTGATTTTTCGCGACGAATTGCTGGCGCTGGAGGCGCGCGACGACGGTTTCGCCCTGACTTTCGCCATCACGCGCGAACCGGCGAGGCGCGCGCAGGATTTGTCGCGGCGCATCGATCCCGCGGCGGTCCAGACGGTGCTTGCCGGCCTTCCCGCGGCGCCTGCGCATGTCTTCGTCTGCGGCAACAACGCCTTTGTCTCGACCGCCGCCGATGCGCTCGTCGCTGCCGGCGTAGCGCCCGAACGGATCAGGACGGAGCGCTTCGGGCAGTAACGCCGTCTGCTTGCGCACGCTGCGGCCGGTTCCTCTACTGCTTCACACCGCTGTTGTCGAACCGTCATTTTCCTGTGGCAGAGACTCCGGCAGCAAGCCCGGAGCCAGCCGATGACCGACCGCCAGAAAACCCGCCAGCGCCCTACCCGACGCCAGAATTTCGGCCAGACCTATGGCTCCGTGCTGGCCGACGGCGTGAGCCGCCGCACCGTGCTCAAGGGTTTTCTCGCCTCGACCGCACTGGCCGCGATCGGCTCCGCCTCGGCGCCGGCCGGCGCGAAGGCCGGAGAAAACGTCTCCAGCCTCAAGTTCACCGAGCTGACCCGCGTCCGCGACAACACCGACCATTGGCCGGAAGGCTACGACCGGCAGGTATTGTTGCGCTGGGGCGATGCGATCTTCTCCGACAGCCCGGCCTTCGACCTCGCCACGCTCGACGGACCCGCGGCGGAACACCAGTTCGGCTACAATAACGACTTCACCGCCTTCATCCCGCTGCCGCATGGCTCGCATAGCTCGGATCATGGCCTGCTGGTCGTCAGCCACGAATATGTCGACCCCTACCTGATGTTTCCCGGCCTCACCGACGAGGATTTTCGCGAAAAGCTCTCCGACGCGCAGATCCGCGCGATCATGGCCGCGACCGGCGTCAGCATCGTCGAGGTCAGGCGCAACGGCAACGCATGGGAGGTTGTGAAGGACGGCCAATACAACCACCGCGTCCATATGGGCACCGAGATGGCGATCTCCGGTCCGGCGGCGGGCGACGACCGGCTGAAGACCAAGGCCGACCCGACCGGCAGAACCGTGTTCGGCACCATCTCCAACTGCAATGGCGGCATCACGCCGTGGGGCACGATGCTGTCAGGCGAGGAAGGCGCGATGGACGTCTTCGCCGGCGACCACAAGACCTTGCCCGACCAGGAACTGGTCGAGCGCCAGGGCTGGGACGAGGAGGAAAACGACCTCTATTCGCTGTCGCGCCTTGAGCCGCGCTTCAAGTTCGAGGAAGAGCCGAACGAGTGGATGAAGTTCGACTGGGTGGTCGAGATCGACCCGTTCGATCCCGCTGCCAAGCCGGTCAAGCGCACCGCGCTCGGCCGCTTCACCCATGAAGGCGCGCAGGTAGCGCTGGCGCCGGACGGCCGCGTCGTCATCTATATGGGCGACGACGACGATTTCGAATATCTCTACCGCTTCGTCACGCGCGACAAATACAATCCGAACGACCGCGCCGCCAACAAGGACCTGCTCGACAGCGGCACGTTGTCGGTAGCTAAATTTTCCAGCGACGGCAGCGTCGAGTGGTTGCCGCTGGTCGCCGGCCAGGGTCCGCTGACGGCGGAGGCAGGTTTCGCCACGCAGGCCGACGTGGTGCTCAACACCCGCGCCGCCGCCGATCTGCTCGACGCGACGCCGATGGATGGGCCGGAAGGGTTTATCCCGCACACCGGCACCGGAAAGCTCTACGTGGCGATGACCGAGAATGAGGACCGCTTGCCCGCCGGCGGCGGCGACGAGAGCGAGACCATCAACGTCGCCAACCCGCGCGGCCCGAATCCCAACGGACACCTGCTCGAGCTGGTGCCGCCCGGCGCGCCGGAGAAACCCGATCATGCGGCGGAAAAATTCACCTGGGACGTGTTCGTGCTGTGCGGCGATCCGGCCGTGCCCGCCGACGAATGCCGCTACCATCCTGAAACCACCGCCAATGGCTGGTTCACCGATCCCGACAATATCGGCGTCGACCCGGCCGGCCGCATCTGGGTAACCACCGACGGCCCTCCGCCCGAGGGTCTCGCCGACGCGCTTTATGCCATGGACACGGAAGGCCCCGGCCGGGCGCTGCCGAAACTCTTCTACATCCCGCCGGTCGGCTCGGAATGCTGCTCGCCCGCCTTCACGCCGGACGGAACCACGCTGTTCGTGTCGGTCCAGCATCCCGGCGCGCTGCGCCTCGACGACAACGAGGACGCGACGTCGGTTGCCGATGCCGGTACCAACTGGCCGGATTTCGTCAACGGCATGCCGGCGCGCCCGTCGCTGGTGGTTATCACGAAACAGGATAAGGGTGTGATCGGGAGCTGAGCCGGTTGGGCCGGCTTGACCGACAGATGGCCCGGCCCATCCAATTCAACGTCACCCGCCGGCAGGTCAAGGCAAACAGCCCTCGGTATAATGCCGGAAGTTGCAGGGACGAGCGCCACGGCAGTCATCACAAACATCCAAGGATTATTTTCCTAGGATTATTTACATCCATGCCGATCGGTGCGATAGTCGCGCTGGCCTTTTCCGGAGGACGCGGCGGCGATGGACGGGACTGCGGCAATCGAGCGCAACTGGGAGGCGCTGAAGCGCCTGCTCGCCATGCTCGTCGGCATGGCTGAAGTGGGTTTTGGGACCGGGCTGGGCACTGGGGGACAGTTTACTTTCTTTGGGCAGGAAGACGCAGCCGCTTCAAGGTTGGCGCGGGCCGAAAAAAGTAAACTGTCCCCGGCACTTACCCTCCCCCGCCATCTCTACCGCGCCATATTGCGACTGCTGCGTCCGGCCGAGGCTGCCGCGCGGCGGCTGATCATCGCGGCGGCTCACGGGATTGTCGTGGTATTGCCGCCGGTTCGCCCCCGCAAGCCGACGCCCGCGATGCGGCGAGGCCCCCGCGCCTTCTTGCCGGTAGGGCCGAAGAAACGTCCAAAACCCGCCCTGCGCACGATGAGCCTGTCGCTCCTCGATCCGCTGCGGCGACCGTTCCGTCCCTGCCATCGTCATATGCCCGCGCACGCCATCCCGCGCGTCATGTCCCTCGATTTCGGCTCGCCGTACCGCCCCCTGCCGCCGCCTCCGTCGCCCGACGATCCGATCGACGCGGCGCGGCTGGCCTTGCGCCTGGAGGCGCTGGCCTCGGCACTCGACGACCTGCCGGGCCAGGCAAATCGCTTCGCCCGCTGGAAAGCCCGACGCGACGCCGCGCCGGCGCAGGAAAAATCCGACGCCGACCGATCCCGGCGCCTCTCGCCGCTGCGGCGCGGATGTCCGCCTGGCGGCCGGCTGTCGCGCTACGACCCGTCCGCCACCCATTCCCGCAGAATCCGCGAGGTCGACGAAATCCTGGCGCACGCCCATGCGCTGGCGGTGTACGCGCTGGAGCGCGCCGACACGTCGTGACGGCGCCCTCGGCGGGTGTGAAAACAAAAATCGACGGCCACAGCGGATTTTCTGCTGCGTGGCGACGATCCGTGCTGCCCGCGAGGACCATCGCTCGTCTGGCGGCCAAGCCGGCCAAACCTGCTCAGACCAGTTCCACCTCGACCACGCCGGGCACGGCGCGCATCGCCGACGCCACCTGCGGCGAGATACGGTAGCCGCCGGGCAGCGACACCTCGACCTCGCCGCGCGCGTCATGCTTGAGCACGATGAAGCTGACCTGCCCGTCGCCCTTGACGCCGAGCTGGCCAGCCAGCGTGTTCAGCGGCGCGGCGTCGCGAACATAGATGCGTAGCGCCTTCTGCACGCGGCTCGCCTCGTCCTCCAGTGACTGCGCCGTCTGGATGCGCAGGTTGACGCCCTCCGGCCGATCTTCCGCCGCCACCGTCAGCACCACCGAACGGCCGGGCTCGAACAGGTCGCGATACTGCGCCAGCGTCTCGGAGAACATGACCGCCTCGTACTGGCCGGTCTGGTCGGAGAACATGACGACGCCCATCTTGTTGCCGGTGCGGGTTTTTCGCTCCTGCTTCGAGGTAACCGTGCCCGCGAGACGACCGGCGGTGGCGCCCTTCTTCACCGCGGCGGAGAATTCCGCCCAGTTCTGCACCCGCATCTTGACCAGCGCCGATTTGTATTCGTCGAGCGGATGCGCCGAGAGATAGAAGCCGACCGCCAGGAATTCCTTGTGCAGCCGTTCGGCCGCGAGCCACGGATCGACCGCCGGCAGATGCAGCTTCTGCTGGCGGCCGGCCGAATTGGCTCCGAACATGTCGATGATGCCAAGCGCGGCGTCTTCATGCGACCGCGACGCCAGGCCCATCATACGCTCTACCCCAGCCATCATCGCCGATCGGTCGTGGCCAAAGCAGTCCAGCGCACCGGCAAGGATCAGGCTTTCGAACACCCGCTTGCCGACGATCTTCGGATCGACGCGCTCGCAGAAATCCTCGAGATCGGCGAACGGCTTTTCCTTGCGCCTGGCGACGATGTGCTCGACCGCCGCGTCGCCGACGCCCTTGATGGCGGCCATCGCGTAGAAGATCCGGTTCTCCTCGACCTCGAAATTCCGGTACGAGGTTTTCACCGAAGGCGGGACCACGTCGATGCCAAGGCGCAGTGCGTCCTGGCGGAAATCCGCCAGCTTGTCGGTGTTGCCCATGTCGAGCGTCATCGACGCCGCCAGGAATTCGACCGGGTAGTGCGCCTTCAGATAGGCCGTCTGGTAGGAGACCACGGCGTAGGCGGCTGCGTGCGATTTGTTGAAGCCGTAGTCGGCGAATTTGGCCAGCAGGTCGAAGATGAAATCCGACTGCTGCTTGGACAGCCCGTTCTTGATCGCGCCCTCGACGAAGCGGGCGCGTTGCGCGTCCATCTCGGCGCGGATCTTCTTGCCCATGGCGCGGCGCAGCAGGTCGGCTTCGCCAAGCGAATAGCCGGACAGCTCCTGGGCGATCTGCATCACCTGTTCCTGGTAGACGATGACGCCTTGGGTCTCAGCCACCAGATGGTCGATCATCGGATGGATCGACGCGATCTCCTCTTCCTTGTGTTTTCGCGCATTGTAGGTGGGGATGTTCTCCATCGGCCCCGGCCGGTAGAGCGCCACCAGCGCGATGATGTCCTCGATGCGGTCCGGCTTCATGCCGATGAGGGCCTTGCGCATGCCCGCCGATTCCACCTGGAACACCCCGACGACCTCGCCACGCGACAGCATGTCGTAGGTCTTCTGGTCGTCCAGCGGCAGTTTTGCCAGGTCGATGTCGATGCCGCGCCGCCGGATCAGCTTCACCGCGGTTTCCAGCACGGTGAGCGTCTTCAGGCCGAGGAAGTCGAACTTGACCAGGCCGGCTTCTTCCACCAGCTTCATGTTGAACTGGGTGACCGGCATGTCGGAGCGCGGATCGCGGTACATCGGCACGAGCTCCGACAGCGCGCGGTCGCCGATGACGATGCCCGCCGCGTGCGTCGAGGCGTGGCGGTAGAGGCCTTCCAGCTTCTGCGCCATGTCGAGCAGCGTGCCGACGATCGGTTCCTTCTCCATCTCCTCGGCAAAGCGCGGTTCCGCCTCGATGGCATCCTTCAGCTTGACCGGGTTGGCAGGGTTCTGCGGCACCATCTTGCACAGCCGGTCGACCTGGCCGTAGGGCATCTGCAGCACCCGGCCGACGTCGCGCAGCACGGCGCGCGCCTGCAGCGATCCGAAGGTGATGATCTGGCCGACCTGGTCGCGGCCGTATTTCTGCTGGACGTAGCGGATCACCTCCTCGCGCCGGTCCTGGCAGAAGTCGATGTCGAAGTCGGGCATCGAGACGCGGTCGGGGTTGAGGAAGCGCTCGAACAGCAGCGAGAAGCGCAGCGGGTCGATGTCGGTAATGGTCAACGCGTAGGCGACCAGCGAGCCGGCGCCCGAGCCGCGTCCCGGTCCGACCGGGATGCCATGCGCCTTCGCCCATTTGATGAAGTCGGCCACGATCAGGAAGTAGCCGGGGAATTTCATGCGCTCGATGATGCCGAGCTCAAATTCCAGCCGCTCGCGATATTGCTCCTCGCTGTAGCCCTGCGTCAGGCCGGCGGTGTCGAAGCGCATCTGCAGCCCCTCGCGGGCCTGCCGGCGCAATTCCTCCACCTCGGCCTTCTCGGCATCGTCGCCGCTGCCGGTGAAGCGCGGCAGGATCGGCGAGCGCTTCTTCGGATAATAGGAACAGCGCATGGCGATCTCGACCGTGTTGTCGATCGCCTCGGGCAGATCGGCGAACAGCGCCGACATCTCGGCCTGGCTTCGCAGATGATTGTCCGGGGTGAGCCGCCGGCGGTCATCGGAGGCGACCACCGCACCCTCGGCGATCGCGATCAGCGCGTCATGCGCGTCGAAGTCGTCGCGCGCTGGAAAGAACGCCTCGTTGGTGGCCACCAGCGGCAGTTCATGCCGGTAGGCAAGATCGATGGTCGCGGCCTCGATGCGCTTGTCCCAGTTGCCGACGCGCTCCAGTTCGACGTAGAGCCGGTCGCCGAATATCTCCTTCAAACGAAGCAGCCGGTTCTCGGCGAGGTCGGCATGGTCGAACTTCAGCGCCGCGCCGACCGGTCCGCGCGGGCCGCCGGTCAGGCAGATCAGCCCGGGCGACAGTTCCTCCAGCCATTCTGTCGATATCCTGATTGCCTCGCCCGAAGGGCCGTCGAGATAGGCGCGGCTCACAAGCCTCACCAGATTGGCGTAGCCGTCGGCCGTGGCTGCAAGCACAACGACCGGATTATGCTCGATGCCGGCGCGCCGCTGCCCGCTGCCGCCCCGGCCGTCACTCGGCTCGCCGCTGAAGGCCAGGTCGAGCTGGCAACCGATTAGCGGCTGGACGCCTTCCTTGGTCGTCTTGTTGGCGAATTCCAGCGCACCGAACAAATTGTTGGTGTCGGCAATCGCGATCGCCGACGCCTTGTCCTTCTGGGCATGCGCGACGATCTTGCCGATCGGCAGCGCGCCTTCGAGCAGCGAATAGGCCGAATGGACACGCAGATGGATAAAGGGGCGCGCCAGCGCCGGCGCTTTCGCAGCGGGCGTCGGCGACGGCCCGGCTTCGGTTTTCAGCATGGCGCGCAGGATTGGGTCGCGCGGGGGTCTGTCGGCGGGCATGGCGTCTCGGCTGGCAGGACTCAAGTGTTCCCTATTGTCGCCCATTCGCCAGGTCGAGGCCAGCAGCAATGCAGCTTGCTGCACAGCCAGGCGCCGCCCTGCTCCCTCGCCTGCACCAATGAATTGTCTCTTCGTTCGCGCAATGCTGCATTGCAGCAAACACGCTTTTCACCTACAGGGAATCGGCCCATGCTGTGGGCCGATATTGACATCCTTGAGTCCTCCATGCCTCTGCCGATCCTTGCGCTCGCCGTTGCATCGTTCTGCATCGGCACTACCGAATTCGTGATCATGGGTCTGCTGCCGGAAGTGGCGGCCGACCTTGGCGTATCGATCCCCGCGGCGGGGTTGCTCGTCACCGGCTATGCACTCGGCGTGGTCGTCGGCGCCCCGGTGATCGCGCTGGCGACAGCCCGAATGCGCCGAAAACTTGTGCTGGTCGGCTTGGCCTCGCTGTTCGTCATCGGCAATCTTCTGTGTGCCATCGCACCGAACTACTGGATGCTCATGGCGGCGCGCGTTGTCACCGCCTTCGGCCATGGCGCCTTCTTCGGCATCGGCTCAGTCGTGGCGGCAAGCCTGGTGCCGAAGAACCAGCAGGCAAGCGCCATGGCGATGCTGTTCGCCGGGCTGACGCTCGCCAATATTCTGGGCGTGCCGGCCGGCACGGCGCTCGGCGAAGCTTTCGGCTGGCGCTCGACCTTTCTGGCCGTGGTGGTCATCGGCATCATATCGGTCGCCGCGATTTCGTGGCTGGTCCCGAACAATGTCGCGCCGCCGACCGGCAGCGGCATCGCCGGCGAGATCCGCGTGCTTGGCCGGCTGCAGGTCTGGCTGGCGATGCTGATCTCGGCGCTGGCTTCCGGCGCATTGTTCGCCGTCTTCACCTACATCAAACCGATCCTCACCGACGTCACCGGCGTGTCCGTCCCCGCCGTCACCTGGATCCTGCTTCTGTTCGGCGGCGGCATGACGGTCGGCAACATCATCGGCGGGAAGCTGGCGGACTGGCGGATGATGCCCACCATCATAGGCTCGCTGGTGGCCCTGGTGGCGATGTTCCTCATCCTCCATGAGGTCGGCCCCCTGCCCTATGTCGTCATCCCGATGGTCTTCCTGTGGGGCGCCCTGACCTTCCTGCCGATACCTGCCCTGCAGCTTCGCGTCGTCGAAAGCGCTTCCGGCGCACCCAACCTCGCCGCGACGCTGAACCAGGGCGCTTTCAACATGGGCAATGCGGCCGGCGCCTGGATCGGCGGTTCGGCGCTGTCGCTGGGCGTATCCTATGCCAGCTTGCCGCTGGTCGGGTCGGCCATCGTCATGATGGCTTTGGCCGTGGCGTTCGCCTCCCTGCTTATCGAGCGCAACTGCCGCGAACCTATCGCCGGTACGTCAACGATCGGGTAACCATAGGCGGGCCACAATTCTCGTGGAAGGACTTCCGGAACGAATCGCGAACTGGTATCGCGACCGCCGAAACTCTGCGAGTATCCCGACAAACCCCGAATCAACTGCCTGACAATTTCATGGACGAAACAACCGACCTCTTCTCCAAAATCGAGGGACAGCCGGCGCCGCGCCCGTCCAAGCCGGTCGACCCGCTTGTCGCCGCGGCTCGCAAGACGCCCGTCTCCAAGGATGGCAGCGAGGGCTATGACGCCAGCCACATAGAGGTGCTGGAGGGTCTCGAGCCGGTGCGCCGTCGTCCGGGCATGTATATCGGCGGCACCGACGAAAAGGCGCTGCACCATCTCTTCGCCGAGGTCATCGACAATTCGATGGACGAAGCGGTGGCCGGCCATGCCACGTTCATCGAGGTCGAGCTTTCCGCCGATGGTTTTCTGACCGTCACCGACAACGGCCGCGGTATTCCCGTCGATCCGCATCCGAAATTCCCGAACAAGTCGGCGCTCGAAGTCATCATGTGCACGCTGCACGCGGGCGGAAAATTCGACTCGAAGGTCTATGAGACCTCCGGCGGCCTGCACGGCGTCGGCGTGTCGGTGGTCAACGCGCTCTCCGATCTGCTGGAAGTGGAGGTTGCGCGCGGCCGAAAACTCTACCGCCAGCGCTTTTCGCGCGGCGTGCCGCAGGGCGGGCTGGAACCGCTGGGCGACGTGCAGAACCGGCGCGGCACAAAGATTCGCTTCCATCCCGACGCCGATATTTTTGGCAAGGGCGCGAAGTTCGAACCGGCGCGGATATACCGCATGGCGCGCTCGAAGGCCTATCTGTTCGGGGGCGTCGAGATTCGCTGGTCCTGCGCGCCGGAACTGATCGCCGACAAGGACAAGACCCCGGACAAGGCGGTCTTCCACTTCCCGGGCGGGCTGAAGGACTATCTCATTGCGTCGCTCGGCGACGAATTCCAGGTCACCCGCGAGGTTTTCGCCGGAAAGACCGACAAGCCCGGCGGCCATGGCGGCGTCGAATGGGCGGTCACCTGGTACGGCGGCGACGGCTTCATCAACTCCTACTGCAACACCATCCCGACCGGCGAAGGCGGCACGCATGAGGCCGGCTTCCGCGCCGTGCTGACGCGCGGGTTGAAGGCCTATGCCGACCTGACCGGCAACAAGCGCGCCGCCGTGGTGACGCCGGAAGACGTGATGATCTCGGCCGCCGGCATGCTGTCGGTGTTCATCCGCGAGCCGGAATTCGTCGGCCAGACCAAGGACCGGCTGGCGACGGTCGAAGCCATCCGCATCGTCGAGAGCGCTGTGCGCGACGCCTTCGACCACTGGCTGGCCGACAATCCGCAGGAAGCGACGAAACTCCTCGACTGGGTGATCGCGCGCGCCGACGAGCGGGTGCGGCGGCGGCAGGAGAAGGAGGTCAGCCGCAAGAGCGCTGTGCGCAAGCTGCGCCTGCCCGGAAAACTCGCCGACTGCACGCAGAACGCCACGCAAGGCGCGGAGATCTTCATCGTCGAGGGCGATTCCGCCGGCGGCTCGGCAAAACAGGCGCGCGACCGCGCCAGCCAGGCGGTACTGCCGCTGCGGGGAAAAATCCTCAACGTCGCCAGCGCCGGCAACGACAAGCTCGCCGCCAACCAGCAGATCTCCGACCTGATCCAGGCGCTGGGCTGCGGCACGCGCTCAAGATATCGCGACGAGGACCTGCGCTACGACCGCGTGATCATCATGACCGACGCCGACGTCGATGGGGCCCATATCGCCTCGCTGCTGATCACCTTCTTCTACCAGGAGATGCCGCAGTTGATCCGCGACCGGCATCTGTTCCTCGCCGTGCCGCCGCTCTATTCGATCCGCCAGGGCGGCAAGGTCGCCTATGCCCGCAACGACGCCCACAAGGACGAGTTGCTGAAGACCGAGTTCACCGGGCGCGGGAAGGTAGAGATCGGGCGCTTCAAGGGTCTCGGCGAGATGATGGCGGCGCAGCTCAAGGAAACGACGATGGACAAGCGCAAGCGCACGCTGCTGCGCGTGGACGTGCTTGACGACGCGGAGACGACCAAGGCCGCGGTCGATTCGCTGATGGGCACCAAGGCCGACGCCCGGTTCCGATTCATCCAGGAACGGGCGGAATTCGCCGAAACGGAAGAGCTGGATATCTGACGAGGCGTGCTGTCCGCGTCGAACGGCGCATCGTTCGGGGCTCCTGCTAACCGGCGTTGCCAGAGTTCCAATACCCTGCAGACTTGGGATAAGAACGGCATTTCTGCTCGCAGGCGACCGGGATCCCCAATGGTGTCGTGGTTGTGGACCGTCCTGAAATCGCTGCTGATCGTTGCCGTCCTCGGCTATCTGGCGATCGTCGCCGCCATGTATTTCTGGCAGCGGTCGCTGCTTTTTCCCGGCGCGACCGGCGAGTGGATGCCGAATGACGCGCCGTGGGGCGAATGGGTGCGGATCGACACGCCCGACGGCGAAAGGCTGGCCGCGCTGCATCGGCCCGCGCAGCCGGGAAAACCGACGCTGCTGCTCTTTCCCGGAAACGGCGACAACATCATCCACTACAGTTTCCTCGCCGACGTCTTCGCCGCAGAAGGTCTTGGTCTTCTGGCATTTTCCTATCGCGGCTATCCAGGATCGAGCGGCTCGCCATCCGAAACCGGCCTGCTGCTCGACGGGCTTGCGGCATTCGACTGGCTTGCCGCCAAGAAGGCCGGCCCGATCATCCTGCTTGGCCGCTCGCTCGGAAGCGGCGTCGCGGTGAACACAGCCTTGGAACGCAAGGTTGCTGCGCTCGTGCTGGTGTCGCCCTACGATTCCATTTCAGCCGTGGCGCAACAACACTACCCGTATGTGCCGGTGAAATGGCTGCTCAAGGACAGTTTCCGTTCCAATCTCAGGATCGCGCGGGTCGACACGCCGAAACTGTTCCTGCATGGCGAGATCGACGGCCTGATACCGCTATCGTCGGGTGAACGGCTGTTTTTGCTGGCGAGCGAACCCAAGATTTTCAGGGTTCAGCACGGGCGGGGGCACAACGACATCTGGTCGGCGGCGCTGATCACCAACGTTGTAGCGTTCACTGATGCGCTGCCGGCGGGAAATCCAACGGAATGATCGAAACAACAAGGTGAGTTTGGTTCCCTGCGGTTTAGCCAATCTGACGGACGGCCCTACGCAGCAACGATGTGAATGCTCCACCGCCTAAGAGGCGGTGGCTTCGGGTTACGGCTCAAAGCCGGATCGGTCCGCCGTCGGCGGACGCGGCATTCACTCACGTCACGTTGAACTCGTCATCGGGCTCGGGTGGCATCTGGTTCTTAATGTACTCCATCCACATCTCGTCCGTGACGTTGCCGCTCGTCGTCACCCAATAGCCCCGCGCCCACAGATGCTGACCCCAGTAGCGCTTGCGCAATATCCCGAACTCACTCAGCAACTTGTGCGAACTGCGCCCTTTCAGGTGCTGCACGGCGCGCGATACAGACAGGCGCGGCGGGATCGACAACAGCATATGCACATGGTCACGGTTGATCGACCCGGCGTGAATGACCATCTCGTGCGCTCGCGCAGTCTCCCGTAGCAATTCTCGGCAGCGGTTGCCGACATCACCGCCAAGCACCGCGTAGCGGTACTTCGTCACCCACACCAGATGATACTTACAGTCCCAAGCTGTGTGGCTGCCACGCTTGTACGCTTCCATAAAGCCAATCTACACAGGATGCGACTCAATCCCAGCTGAACCGCGCCGGGTTTGCCGGAGGCTCCAAACCTTGAGAAGGTGGAGCCATCATGAGCAAGACGACGAACAGGTTTTCTCCCGAAGTGCGCGCCCGCGCGGTGCGCATGGTTTTGGACCACGAAAGCGAGCATTCATCACGCTGGGCAGCGGTGTCCTCGATCGCGGCAAAGATCGGCTGCACGGCGCAGTCGCTCAATGGATGGGTGAAGAAGGCTGAGGTGGACAGCGGCGTGCGCGCCGGCCTTCCCACCGAGGTCGCCGAGAAGCTGAAGGCTCTGGAGCGGGAGAACCGGGAGCTGCGTCAGGCCAACGAGATCCTGCGCAAGGCGAGCGCTTATTTTGCGATGGCGGAGCTCGACCGCCGGTTCAAGCCATGATCGCGTTCATCGACGATCACCGCGAGGCGCATGGGGTCGAGCCGATCTGCAAGGTGCTGCCGATCGCCCCGTCGACCTACCACGACCATGTCGCCAAGCGGCGCGATCCCTCCCGGCTGTCGGCGCGGGCGAAGCGGGATGAGGAACTCAAGATCGAGGTGCGGCGCGTGTTCGAGGAGAACTTCCGCGTCTACGGCGTGCGCAAGGTCTGGCGGCAGCTCAGGCGGGAAGGCTTCGACGTCGCCCGCTGCGCCGTCTCGCGGCTGATGCGGGAAATGGGCCTCGAAGGGGCGATCCGCGGCAAGCCGGTGAAGACGACGATCAGCGACAGGACCGCGCCCTGTCCGCTGGATCAGGTCAATCGCCAGTTCCACGCGCAGGCGCCGAACAGGCTGTGGGTCTCCGACTTCACCTATGTCGCGACCTGGGCCGGCTTCGTCTACGTAGTAGCCTTCGTCATCGACGCCTATGCCCGCCGGATCGTCGGCTGGCGGGCGAGCCGATCGGCGCATGCCGGCTTCGTCCTCGATGCTCTGGAGCAGGCGCTTCATGACCGGCGTCCGCTCCATGGCGGCGGCCTGGTTCACCACAGCGACAGGGGCAGCCAATACGTGTCGATCAAATACACCGAGCGCCTGGCCGAGGCCGGTGTCGAGCCATCGGTCGGCAGCGTCGGCGATTCCTATGACAACGCGCTGGCCGAGACGATCAACGGACTCTACAAGGCCGAGGTCATTCACCGGCGCGGGCCGTGGCGCTCCTTCGAGGTCGTCGAGTTCGCGACGCTGGAATGGGTGGACTGGTTCAACAATCGCCGGCTGCTGGAGCCCATCGGCAACATCCCGCCGGCCGAAGCCGAGGCACGCTACTACGCCATGCTGGACAAACCAGCCATGGCGGCGTGACTCAAACCAAACGGCCTCCGGCAAACCCGGCGCGGTTCACGACTCAATCCCAGCCGCCTAAAGGCGTGGGGTTTCCTGATCCCCTATCGGGGACTCTAAAAACGCTCCCTCTGGCTCACACTGAAGCGCCTTGCAAAATGGTACTATATTATAGTACCATCCATACGGTGAAGAAACGTCATCGCGCCACGCTGGAACTGATATTCGCCCGACCGGCAAGCGGTTCGGTTCGCTGGGGAGATGTCGAAGCTCTTTTTGTGGCGCTCGGCGCGGAGGTCAGCGAACGGGAAGGCTCGCGAGTCGGCGTCGTCCTCTTTGGCGAAGTGCGCGTTTTCCATCGTCCGCACCCGTCACCGGATACCGACAAGGGGGCAGTTGCGAGCATACGAAAATGGCTGGACGAACACGGAGTAAGGCCATGATGAACATCATCGAGATCGACGGAGAGAAGGCGGTTGTCGCCTACGATCCCGACATTCAGAAATTCAGGGGAGAGTTTATCGGCCTGAATGGAGGCGCGGACTTTTACGCGGATAGCGTGACAGATCTGGTCGCCGAGGGCCGGAAATCGCTCTCATTCTTCTTCGATCTCTGCAAGGAGAAGGGCATTGAGCCCCGCCGGCGTTTTTCAGGGCGTTTCAATGTCCGCCTCGACCCTGCCGACCACGCCACTGCCGCGATGGCAGCGGCGGCAGAAGGCAAGAGCCTGAATGAGTGGGTCGCCGGGGCAATCAAAGATGCGGCGGTGGCATCCCAATAAAACGCCCCCACCGCCTCGTCGGAAGTGTTGTCGCCACGGGCGTGACTCCGGAATAATCTACGAACTCAGGTTGGAAACGCGCCCCGACAGCCTTGATCTGGGTCTGCTTTGTCGGGTGTTTTCAAGGAAACTCGATGATTTCCGCGCAAGGCAGGAACAGAACCCGATTGGGCAGGCTCCTCACGCGGCCGCGATCGCCAACGCATGGCCGCGTGCATTCTCGCGCAGCACGTCCAAATGGATCGACTTCAGCAGGCCCGCCAGTTCGCCTTGTGCGTTCGGCCCGCCGAGTTCCCTGAGCATCAGCCACGACACTTCCTGGACACCGGCGACCTGCTTGCCCCTGGCCACCTCGCGCCAGACTTTCAGCGCGCGCATGATCACGTTGTGGGTCCCAGTGCCGAGGCCGGCGCCGCGCATCAAGGCCGAGACGGCGCCGTCGCCGCCACCCAACAGCAGCGACCGCACCCGGTGTTCCGCCTGGCCGGTCAGCGCCACCATGGCCGAGCCGAAGAAATCGATCTTGCCGTGCGCCACGGCGCGGATGAGGAACGAGGCGGTCAGGTCGCCGCGCAGCCGCAGATGTTCGATCAGCGCGCCGTGCTCGTCCGCCCGGGTGCCCTCGATTACCGTGATCGACGCCTTTACGCAGGCGTCGCGCATCACCCTTTCGGCGCGTGCCTGACCCATCAGCGCACGGACCAGCGGCGCACGGCTCAGCGCCTCGCCGAGCTTGACCAAAAGCATGTGGCGGCAATCGGATGGCAGCCGGCCATCGGCGATCATCGCCTCGCGCACCGAGGGCATGTCGCCAAAACGCTCGGCGATACGACGGAAGCTGATGGAGGCGATGTCGGCGCCCGGATTGGCGAACAGGGCCAGGCAGGCGTCAGGCTCGCCGACCTCGGCCAGCGCGGCCGACACCGACATGGAAACGGCGGAGCGTTGCGCGATCAGGATCTGAGTGGCGTTCGAGCCAGAGGCGACACGGTCGATCAGGTCGAGATCGGTGATCAGCGGCGAACGGCCGATGATCAGGCTTGCCACCTCCGGCTGGTCGGAGGCCAGCGCGCTGATGATCTGCAACGGCGCATGGCGGCTCATCGACAGCGCCTCGGCCAACGCCAGCCGCACCTTCCACGACGGATCGTCGAGCAGCAGCGTCAATGCGGCTTCCGCGGCGCAACGGTCCTCCAGGGCGAACTGGTTTTCGACGAAGGCCCGCGCCAGCAGTCCGGCCGCATAGGCCCTTTCGGAGACACGCGCCGTGTGGACCCATTTCAGGAATTGCGACACGATCATACAGCCTACCCGTTGCCCCGAAGACTCGATACTTGCCCCGCGTCAACCGTAGGCAGAAATGGTTTACGAAGCGTTCACCATGTTTTTTAATGGCTTACGGGCAGGCAGCGGCGGCTTCTCCTGACAGTGCCGGCCGTGCAACCCAGGCTGGGGACAGGGTCCCTGCCACGAAGATCGCGCGGACCCGTCTCCTGCTTTCGCGGCTTGCGGGCAGCCGCCTAGCGGATTAGCAAGGTTGCCGGACAGGAGGGTCGCATGGCGGGTTTGTATCTGGAGGACTGCCGGCCGGGACTGGTGATCCGGCATCAGTTGAGGAAAAGCGTGACCGAGAGTGACAACATGCTGTTCTCGGCCATGACGCTCAACCCGCAGCCGCTGCATATCGACTTCGACTTCGCGGCGAAGAGCGAATGGGGCAAGCCGCTGGTCAATTCGCTGTTCACGCTCGGCCTGATGATCGGCATCTCGGTGCATGACACGACGCTCGGCACGCTTGTCGGCAATCTCGGCATGACCGAGACAGTGTTTCCCCACCCGCTGTTTCACGGCGACACGGTGAGGGTCGAGACCGAGATCAAGACGGTGCGGGAATCGAGATCCAGGCCGGACAGGGGCATCGTCGAGATGGAGCACCGTGCATACAATCAGAACGACGTGCTGGTGGCGCGCTGCCTGCGCCAGACGATGCTGCTGAAAAGGCCTGCCTGATGCGCTCGCTGCTGTTTGTCCCGGGGGATTCGGAGCGCAAGCTGGAAAAGGGTTTCTCGTCGGCCGCCGACGTATTGCTGATCGACCTTGAGGATTCTGTCTCGCCGCAGAACAAGGCGGCTGCGCGGACGCTGGCCGCCGATGTGATCCGCAGCCGGCGTGGCGAGACGAAGGCCGCGATCTATGTGCGCGTCAACGACTTCGCGTCTGGCCTGCTGGACGACGATCTGCGGGCGGTGATTTCGGCAAGGCCGGACGGCATCATGCTGCCCAAGGCGGACGGACTTGCCGATATCGAGCGGCTGTCGGCAAAACTGCGCGTGCGGGAGGCCGAAAACGGCCTGCCCGACGGGGCGATCCGCATCCTGCCGATCATCTCCGAAACCGCCGCCGGCGTGTTCGGCGCGAGCACCTACGGCCGCGGCAATCCGCGCCTGTCCGGTGTCACCTGGGGCGCGGAGGACCTGTCAGCGGCGATCGGCGCGCGCGCCACACGCGACGAAAACGGCCGCTACACCGACCTCTTCCGGCTCGCCCGCTCGTTCACGCTGCTGGCGGCATCAGCCGCCGAGACGGCGGCGATCGACACGGTGTTCGTCAATTTTCGCGATTCTGACGGCCTGCGGAGCGAATGCCTGGAGGCCGAACGCGACGGCTTTACGGGCAAGATGGCGATACACCCCGACCAGGTGGCTGTCATCAACGAGGCATTCACGCCCTCGCCCGAGGCGCTGTCCGAAGCGCGCATGGTGATCGAAGCCTTCGCCGCCGCCGGCAACCCCGGCGTGGTCGGGATCGGCGGAAAGATGTTCGACCGCCCGCATCTCCGCCGCGCCGAGCGGCTGCTGGCGCGGGTGAAGATCGGCTGAACCGTTGGCGGAACGAAAGGGCGGCTCTCGGCAACCTTCGTCCTGCCACAACTCAGGCCGTTGCTACCGCCCCTGCATGATCCGAATGACCTTGCTGCTGTCGGCTGTCGGCTGACTGAGCTTCAGGTAGTCTGCATAAGTAATCCGTCCCGCGGCAGTGGCGTTCCACAGCCGTGTGCAGTAAGTCGCCGGGAAATTGGACAGCCCGATATTGAGCATTACCGAGTCATTCTTCTTCTCCGAAAGCGGCCTCGCCTTCTGACGCACCATGCATTCGGAGATCGCTTGCCGCTTCGCTGCGGGGCTTCCCCCAATCGTCGCCTGCATATTGTTGAACTGGCCCTCCGTCAGCGTACAGCCGGCAATCATGGCCACGCCGAGAAAAACGGCGCAAGAACGAAATGCGGTCTTCATAGTTACCCCCACAAAACCCGCTCTATACTTAAAATGTAAGAACGGTTCTGTATAGGGTATGGATGGATGCCGTAAGGTCAGCCCTCTTCCCATTTCGGGCGCCGCATCGAAAATGTCTCATCGACCCGCGCGTAGTCCAGATATCCGAGGCGGGCGACATTGCCGGCCTTGGCTGTGTCGAACATGCCGTCGGTCAGATAGGCGTCATCGATGAACACGCCGACGACCTGGCCGACCACCACGGAGACATCCGAAACCCCGTCGAGCGTCCTGGGATGGATCACCTCGGTCACCTTGCATTCCAGTGCGGCCGGCGCGCCGGCGACGCGTGGCGGCTTGACCAGCCGCGACGGCGCCGGCTTCAACCTGGCATAATCGAACTCGTTGACGCCTCGGGGCGCATTCACAGAGGTGCGGTTCATGTGTTCCGCCAGGTCGCGGCCGACCAGATTGGCGACGAACTCACCGGTCTCCTGCGCAAAGGTCGCGCTATCCTTGTTGCCCTCCGACGAGAACCACACCAGATAAGGCCGCGACGAAAACGCGTTGAAGAAGGAATAGGGCGCGAGGTTGACCTGCCCGGCCTTGCTCAGCGTCGAGATCCAGCCGATCGGCCGCGGCGCGACGATCGCCTTGAACGGATCGTGCGGCAGCCCATGGCCATTCGAGGGCTCGTAGAACACCGCCTATTCCTTCCAGGGACCGGAATAATCCGCATAGAGTTTCGAAACGTCGGGGCGAGGACGCTCGGGCGCGGGACCGGCATAGTTGCCGATATGGACGAAGCCGATGACCCTCTCGTGCGGCGCGAGACCGAGCAGGGTTCGGCCCTCCGGCACTTCCGAATACCAATTGCTGATCCAGTTGGCACCGTAGCCGAGACCACCGGCGGCGACCAGCAGGCTCATCGCCGCAGCACCTCCCGACAGGAACATCTCCCATTCCGGGATCTTCATGTTGGGTTTCGGGCTCGAAACCACGCCGATGACGAGCGGGGCGCGCGAAAACCGCTCGCGCTCCTTCTGCTTGCGGCCTTCCGGCTGCGGCCCCTCGACCTTGTCGACCAGTTCGGCCAGCGCCTCGCCGATCCGGTGGCGGACGTCGCCGCGATAGAGGATGAAGCGCCAGGGCTCCAGCCTGCCATGGTCGGGAATGCGTGTGGCGATCTTAAGCATCAGCGCGATCTCGTCGTCGGTCGGGCCGGGACCTTTCAGTTCGTGGATGGGGGCAGAGCCGCGGGCGAGCATGAAGTCGATGATCGGCGACGCCATATCTTTTTCTTTCTTTCGGGTTTTCTGGCTGGGCACGTCGCGAACGGCGGCTCTGGCTGCGCCGGCGGGCGCGGAGTGGTTTATCTTGCTTCAGTCGGGTCCAGCCGAAAAATCGCGGCTGGCGAAACCGGAACGTTCATTCAGATATGTGAGCATCGGCAATACGGCAAGCCGCCGCCTGCGGGCAAGCGTCGCCTGAAGCTTGCGTCCCTGTCTTGAAATTGCCACCGCCTTGGGCTTCATGGCAAACCATGACCGTGCGAACACTACGCAACCTGCTCCTTGCTTTCGGCGTTGCCGCCCTGACCGTCGCGCCGGGCATCGGCACCGCGCAGGAACTTGGCGACCGGCTGAAGAAACTCGAACTGCCCGGCCTGTCGACCTACGCGCCGGCGCAAAACACCTCGCCACTGGCGACCGCCGGTCTCGGCCGCATCACGCTGGCCGCGCAATTGATCAACGACGGCGGCGACATCACGCGCGGGCTGGTCTGGCGCATCTTCGAGACCGAGCCTGGCGCCGATGGCAAGCTGCGCCTCGTCGCCTCGGCCAAGGGGGGCACGCAGTCCTTCGACCTGACGCCCGGGCAATATCTGGTCCACGCCTCCTATGGCCGCGCCGGCGCCACCAAGCGAATATCGGTCGGCGCCGATGCCAAGCGGGAAGCCTTCGTGCTCGACGCTGGCGGGCTGAAGCTCGACGCGGAAAATTCCGGTGGGCTGGGCATCCCTTCCGACAAGCTGCGTTTTTCGATCTATGAGGCGGAGGCAAAACCGGGCAGCGGAGAGCGCGCCCTGATCCTTCCCGACGTCAGCCCCAACACCGTCATCCGGCTGAATGCCGGCGTCTACCACGTCGTTTCCACCTACGGGAACGTCAACGCCGTCATCCGCTCCGACATCAAGGTCGAGGCCGGAAAGCTGACCGAGGCGACGGTCGAGCACCGCGCGGCCGAAATGACGATGAAACTGGTGCGGCAGGCCGGTGGCGAGGCGATCGCCGACACGTCGTGGTCGGTACAGACCAATTCCGGCGACCCCGTGCGCGAAAGCGTCGGCGCCTTCGCCTCCATGGTGCTGGCGGAGGGCGACTACACCATCGTCGCCAAGAATCGCGACCACATCTACCAGCGCGACTTCACCGTGGAAGCCGGGAATAACGCCGAAGTCGAGGTCATCGCCGACGAAAGCACGCCGACGGCGGTCGAGGGCGCCGATTGACGGCTAGGGCCTGTTGAGATTCAGGTCAGGGCGAGGCGAAAATGGCGCTTTTTGAGAACCGGAGCGGAGTGTACGTGGAGATACATGAGCACCGGAAGCGCAGAAAAGTGCCATTTGCAGCCCGCTCTGACCTGAATATCAACAGGCCCTAGGCCGCCGAACGCGTTTCCTCTCGGCGGCGCCCCATGCGGACGAGACGCAGTCTTGCCGGAGGCGCGGCGGTTTCAGCCGGCTTCAGATCGCGCACCGCCTCCTGCAGCCGCCCGAGCAACAGCTTTCGATCACGCAACGGCTCCAATGACGCCCATGGCATGACGGCGCCGATCCGTGCCTCGATGGATTTTCCGCAGAGCCGCGCGAATTCGCGCACCAGCAACGACAGCCTGAGCGTCAGCGACAAATTGCCGACAAACCGTGCAATCTTGCCGTCCCGCTCGGCCAGGTTCATGTATTTGCTGACCAGATGGAACAGGCGGCCGTTCTGCCCCTCGAAATGGATAGGGATGACCGAAGCCTTCGCATCCTGAACGAGACGAGCGACAAAGATCTTCCACGGCAGGTCCTGGGCGCGGCCGAGAACTTTTGGTGCCGTCGCCACACCGCCGGCCGGAAAGATCACCACCGTCACGCCTTCCTTCAGCAGGCGGACCGCCTCGTGGCGAACGGCGAGATTGTTCCTCAGCGCCTCCTTGGTCTCGGAAAAATCGACCGGCAGCGCATAAGGCTCCATCTCGGGGATCTTCAGAAGGTCCGCGGCGATCATCACCCGAAACGGCCGGTCCAATTTTTCGGCCAACGACAGGATGGCGATGCCGTCGCCAATGCCGAACGGATGGTTGGCGATCATCACCAGCGGCGTATCTGGGAGCCGCTCCGGCGGCCAAACCGCGTCGTGGCGGACCTCGACGTCTATGAGTTCGAGCAGCCGCGCGAAGCACCGCCGGCTGCCGCGCTGCACCTCAGTCCGCCAGATGGCATAGAGAGCGGCATAACGCTTGCGGCCGGACAAGCCTTCGACAGCCCGGATGATCCAGCGCTTCAGCCGCGGCTGAGCCTCGTTGGAATAGGACAGTTCCGGGAAGTCGTCCCGACTCTTCGATCGCGCGGTCTTCATTACGACCGGGCTACGGCAAGCCGATGACAGTCGTATGAAGGACAAGAAGACGCGCCCGCAAACGGGCGCGTCTTCGACGTTTCAGGCCGCTTCGGCGATCGTTTCAGCGCGGCGGCGATCCGGCGCGACCGCTTCGGCCGACAGCGACGCGACGGCCTCGTCCAGCGACATCGACTGCTGGTCACGCGAGCCCAGGCGGCGCATGTTCACGGTGCCCTCCTCCGCCTCGCGTTTTCCGCAGACGAGGATGACCGGCACCTTGGCAAGGCTGTGTTCGCGCACCTTGTAGTTGATCTTCTCGTTGCGCAGATCCGCCACCGCCGAGAGGCCAGCCCGCTTCAGCCGTGCCACCACCTTCTCGGCGTAGTCGTCGGCATCCGAGGTGATCGTCGCCACAACCACCTGCTGCGGTGCGAACCACAGCGGGAAATGGCCGGCATAGTTCTCGATCAGGATGCCGAGGAAACGCTCCATCGAGCCGCAGATGGCACGGTGGATCATCACCGGCTGCTTCTTCTCCGAATCGGAGCCGATGTAGAAGGCGCCGAACCGCTCCGGCAGGTTGAAGTCGACCTGCGTGGTGCCGCACTGCCACTCGCGGCCGATCGCGTCCTTCAGCACATATTCGAATTTAGGCCCGTAGAAGGCGCCCTCGCCCGGGTTGATCGACGTTTTTATCTTGCCGCCCGACTGCGCCTCGATGGTCTTGAGCACACTGCCCATGATCTCCTCGGCATGATCCCAGGCAGCATCCGTGCCGACGCGCTTTTCCGGTCGCGTCGACAGTTTCACCTGGATCTCGGTGAACCCGAAATCGGCGTAGGTCGTGAGGATCAGGTCGTTGATCTTGAGGCACTCGTCCGCAAGCTGCTCTTCCGTGCAGAAGATGTGCGCGTCGTCCTGCGTGAAGCCGCGCACCCGCATCAGCCCATGCAGCGCTCCGGACGGTTCGTAGCGGTGAACGGCACCGAATTCCGCAAGCTTTATCGGCAGATCGCGGTACGACTTCAGGCCGTGCTTGAAGATCTGGACATGGCCCGGGCAGTTCATCGGTTTCAGCGCGAACACACGGTCGTCGTCTGTGTCGTCGCCGGCCACCGTCACCTTGAACATCGCGTCGCGATACCAGCCCCAGTGGCCGGAAGTCTCCCACAGGCTCTTGTCCAGCACCTGCGGCGCGTTCACTTCCTCGTAGTCGAGGTCGTTCAGCCGCCGGCGCATATAGGCGACAAGGTTCTGGAACATCTTCCAGCCCTTTGAGTGCCAGAACACGACACCCGGCCCTTCCTCCTGGAAATGGAACAAATCCATCTCGCGACCGAGCTTGCGGTGGTCGCGCTTCTCCGCCTCCTCCAGCATGGTGATGTAGGCGTCGAGCTCGGCCTGGTCCGCCCAGGCGGTGCCGTAGATGCGCGTCAGCATCGGGTTGTTCGAGTCGCCGCGCCAATAGGCGCCGGCCACCTTCATCAGCTTGAAGGCGTTGCCGATCTGGCCCGTCGAGGCCATGTGCGGGCCGCGGCAGAGGTCGAACCAGTCGCCCTGATAGTAGATCTTCAGATCCTGGTCGTCCGGAATGGCGTCGATCAGTTCGACCTTGTAGGCCTCGCCCTTGTCGCGAAAAACTTTTCGCGCATGGTCGCGATCCCACACCTGCTTGGTGAAGGGCCTGTTGCGCGCGATGATCTCGCGCATCTTCTTCTCGATGACCGGAAAGTCTTCCGGCGTGAACGGCTCGTTGCGGGCGAAGTCGTAATAGAACCCGTTCTCGATCACCGGGCCGATGGTCACCTGCGTGCCCGGCCACAGTTCCTGCACGGCCTCTGCCAGCACGTGGGCGGCGTCGTGGCGGATCAATTCCAGCGCGCGCGGGCTTTCCCGCGTCACGATCTCGATCTTGCCGGAACGGCCAAGCGGATCGCTGAGGTCGCGCAATTCGCCGTCGAGCGCATAAGCCACCGCCTTCTTGGCGAGCGACTTCGAGATCGATTCCGCCAATGCGAGGCCTGTCGTCGCCGCGTCATAATCGCGGACGGAGCCATCGGGGAATGAAAGGGAAACGTTGGACATGACTTGCTCCTGCTATCCAGTCCCGCAAACGAGCGCGGGTGGGGAAATGCCGGAAGACCCGGCAGGAGCGGTCTTTTAGTGACGCAAGGCCGCAACGTAAAGCACGATGCTCCATGATTCTCGAAGGTCGTCGCCATGTTCCTCCTGAAACGCAGCGTCAAACGCAAACCGGAAATGCAATGGGCGCTGGGCGACCGGCAGTTCTTCGCCTGCGGTGCCTGCCATATTCTTGCATATGCGTTTCACGAAAAATATTCCGGCGCGGGATTTGACGCCGTCTGGATCAAGCCAGGCCCCGGCCAGATCGGCAATCATGTGATCGCCACCGACGGCAAACTCGCTTTCGACTACCACGGCTTTTCGGCATGGCCGCATCTGCTGTTCCACAGCGTGCGCAAGGCAGAGCGGCTGATGCCCGGCTGGTCGCACACACTGGTGCCGTTGCCACCAGAAGTCCTGATATCTGAGGCGAAATCGCGAACGATCGACGGCCTTTGGCTGCGTGGCCCCGAGCAATTTCTGCACGACGCGCTGCCGCGTGCTCGCGCATACGTCGACCGTTTCGAGCCGCCCGCCCGGCTGACGGCAACTGGTTAGCGAGAAGGCGCCGCCGGCTCCAACGACGCGACCACACGCCAGATGTCGGCCGGCATGAACGGCTTCTCCACCACCGGCGCTCCGCTCTGCGCCAGGAAGCGGCCGGCGGCCGGCCCGAGCGTGTCGCCAGTCACGAAGACGATGCGCTCGGTCAGTTCCGGCCGGTTCTCCGCAAGCCAGCGATAGAAGGCCGGGCCGTCCGTGTCGGGCATGCGGATGTCGCAGAGGATCAGGTCGCATGGTCCATCACCAAGCTGTGCGCGCGCTTCCCCGCCATTGGCGGCCAAGGCACACTGGTAGCCGCGCCGTTCCAGGATCTCGGCAAGTGTCCGGGCTATCTCGGGCTCGTCGTCGACCACCAGCGCATGCCGCTTCCTGACCCGCGTGACTGCCGGCGCTGGAGCCTCGTCCGTTGCCGCCTGCGAGGTGGCGCCGCCGTGCGGAAGCCGCAACTCGAAATGAGCCCCGCCGAGCGGGCTGCCATCCAGCAGCCGCAATGTACCTCCATGGGCCTCGGCCAGTCCCCTTGATACAGCCAGACCTATGCCGGTGCCCTCGCCCACAGTCTTGGTGGTGAAGAATGGGTCGAACACCCGGCTGCGTATGGTTTCCGGAATCCCTGGGCCATTATCGGCGATGGTGATCCACAACTGATCGGCACTTACGTCCTGACCGGCCGAGATCAGGATCCTGCGTGAGCCTTCCCTGGTCTCAAGTGCTTGCTGCGCATTCACCACCAGGTTGAGCAGCACTTGATGCAACTGGTCTGGGTCGGCCCCGATCGCCGGCAATTCAGCGGGAATGCTGGTTTCGACCTCTATCCCAGCTGTGCGTAAGCCATAGGCGAGCAGCTCGAGCACTTGCGCGACGACTTCGCGGAGATGGATTTCCCGCCGTTCGGCCTTGCGCTGCCGGGCGATGGCCAGGAAGCTTCGCACGACACGCGCGCAGCGTTCGGCGGCCTGCTCGATGGTCTTCGCCCGGCGTTCGATCTCGCGAGCACTCTCCGGAACAGGCCCCGCGAATCCGTCGCACAGCATCGTGGCCTGGCCAAGCACCACGGCCAGCGGATTGTTCAGTTCATGGGCGACACCTGCAAGCAGCGAGCCGAGCGCAGCCATTTTTTCAGACTGGAACAGGCTCTCGCGCTGGCGTTCGATCTCGGCCTCGGCGGCCTTGCGGCCGGACAGGTCGCGCAGATGCGCGGTGAACAGCCGCCTCTCGGGCAGCCGCACCTCGGTAATGGTGAGTTCGACCGGCACGGTGCTGCCGTCCCGCCGCATGGCCTCGAGTTCCAGCCTGCGCCCCAGCACGCGCGGAATGCCGGTGCGCATGTAGCGTTCCATCCCGTCCGTATGGAGTTGCCGCATGGCGGGAGGGATGATGAGTTCGGCCAATGAGCGTCCGACCGCCTCATCCCGCGAATAGCCGAAAGTGCTCTGCGCCGCCGGGTTGAATTCCACCACCCGCCCATCTTCGTCGGAAACGACGATGCAGTCGAGCGAGGAGGCGATTACCGCCGCGCTGACGGCTTCCGTTTCCTGAAGATCGCGGAAGCGCTTGGTGAGGCTGGCAAGTTCTGGCAACTCCCAGGGCGCTGAACCGCTCATCCGTCCTCGCCTATGCCGGTGAAGATGTAGCCGGCGCCACGCACCGTCTTGATCACCTGCGGCTGGGCCGGATTGCGTTCAACGCGCCGACGCAGCCTGGTGATGCGAATGTCGACCGCACGGCTGTCGCCGGCCGCCTCCGCACCGATGGCGGCACCGAGTTTCTCACGCGTCAGCACCCGGTTCGGGTGGCGCGCGAAGATTGAGAGAAGCGCGAAGTCGGCTTCGCTGAGCTTGTCGCGGCTGCCGTCGGGGCCAATCAGGGCGCGGCCCGCATCGTCCAGCACCATCATGCCGAACCGCGGACCTTCGACCGGCGCTCGCCCGGGCTCTGCAGCGGACGGTGCGATCTGCGTCGATACCGTCAACGGCCGGCGCAGCACTGCGCGGACACGCGCAAGCAGTTCCCTGAGATTGAAGGGTTTGGCGACATAATCGTCCGCCCCGATTTCAAGCCCGACGACGCGATCGATGACCTCGTTGGCGGCGGTCAGCATGATGATGCGTACAGGCGGACCGCCACGCAGCCGCCGTGCCACCGAGAACCCGTCTTCGCCCGGCATGTTGACGTCGAGCAGGATCAGGTCGGCTGCTTCCCGCGCCAGTTCACGGTCGAGCGCGGCGCCGTTGAGTACGGTGCGGATCGCGTAGCCCGAACGGCCAAGGAACTCGGCCAGCATGGCGCCGATTTCCGGTTCGTCGTCCACCGCAATGATGCGCCCCTTTGCGTCCATACCCCTTCCCGTCTGCCCTGATTCCTGCATATCCGCTCCCGGCGGGCCCGGCAACTCGGGCTTCATACAAAAGCAACGGGCCGGCCCTCCTGGGGCCGGCCCGTCGTAACATTGAGGATTTGCCTGTCAGATAAAGCTGAAATCCGCCTGGGTGAGTTGCGATGCATGCACATTGAGCAGAAATACGCTGTCGTCCGTCCCGGCAATGCTTATGGTCGTGCCAAGCTGGGTTTCCGAGAAGCTCAGATCGGCATAGGTCAGATCGTAGAACTGCAGGATATCCACGCCGTCGGCGAAGTCCTGGATCTTGTCCTGGCCGGTCTCGCCCTTGAACACGAAGTAATCCGCATCGCCGCCGCCGGTTAGCGTGTCGTTACCGCCACGGCCGAACAACCGGTCGATTCCCATGCCGCCGGAAAGCACATTGTCGGCACCGTTGCCATAGAGCTTGTCGGCGAACGCCGAGCCGGAAACGCTCTCGACCGAAGAGAGCTTGTCTCCCTGGGCAAAGCCGCCAGTGGCGGTGCCGGCGAAAAGATCGATCTGCACCGCGGCATTCGAGCCCGCATAGGAGACGGCATCGCTGCCCTCACCGCCGCTGAAGCTGTCTGAGCCGAGGCTGCCGAAGAGCAGGTCATTGCCCTTGCCGCCAGCGAAGCTCTCCGACCAGGAACCGCCATAGACGATGTCGCCGAAATCCGAACCGATCACGCCCTCGATCGAGACGATCGTGTCGTTGAGCGCACCGGCGCCGCCGACCGACTGGTTCACCAGATCCACCGACACGCCGCCGGTTGCTCCGGCATAGGACACCTTGTCGATGCCGTTGCCGCCGTTCATGAGGTCGCCCCCGGCGCCACCGTTCAAGATGTCGTTGCCGTCGGCACCATACAGCTTGTCGTTGCCGTTGTAGCCGTACAGGGTATCGTGGCCGTCCATGCCGAACAGCCGGTCCGCACCGTCGTCTCCCTCCATCCGGTTGTCCAGTTCGTTGCCTACGCCGAGGAAGTCGTTGGCATAGATGTATTCGAGGTTCTCGATATTCTGCCCCAAGGTGTAGGAGGACAGGGTCGTGCGGACCTCGTCGATGCCCGCGCCGTTCAGTTCGACGACCGTGTCGGATACGGAGTCCACGTAATAGATGTCGTCGCCGGCGTAGCCTTCCATCACGTCGTCGCCCTTGCCGCCGTCGAGCACATCGTTGCCGTTGCCACCGTACAGGGCGTCGTTTCCGTCCTTGCCGTAGAGATGGTCGTCGCCGTTATTGCCGGTGAGTTTGTTGGCGAGAGCATTGCCGGTCAGCGTCCGTCCGGAGTTGTGATCGATGATCTCGCCGTTCTCGATGTTGTCGCCGAGCGTCCAGTTGATCCAGCTACGGATGGTATCGGCGGTGCCGCTGTCCTTCAGTTCGGTCGCGACGTCCTTGGACGAATTGACCTCGTAGATGTCGCTTCCGGTTCCGCCGGCCATCTTGTCGTCGCCGTTGCCGCCAATGAGCAGGTCCTCGCCGATGCCGCCGTAGAGCGTATCGTTGCCGTCGCCGCCGCTCAGCGTGGAAGACCACGACTTGATGGCTTCGAGGACGTTGTCGAGGCCGTTGCCCGTGATGGTCACGCCGAAACCGCCGGAGCCGGTATAGACCACGTTCTCGACATTACCCTTGACCTGGGCCGCATTGCTGAGATTGAGCGCGACATTTCCCTGCAGAAGGACCATGTCGACCGCTACGTCGCCGCCGGTTTCGTCCACCACGTCGCCGGCATTGTCGACCGTGTAGGTGTCGGACCCGGTGCCGCCCTTCATGACGTCGGCGCCGGCGCCGCCGTCGAGCTTGTCATTTCCGTGGCCGCCAATCAGCGTGTCCTTGCCCGAGCCGCCGATCATGACGTTGGAGAGAGAGTTGCCGGTGACCGTGGCGCCGGTGGTCGACTGGACAACCACCTTCTCGATGCCGGCGCCACCGGTGGAAAGGTCGACGCTGTAGTTCGTGTAGACAACATCATAACCGCTGGAGTCGCCGATGACCTTGTCGGTCGCGCTCTGCAGATAGTAGATGTCGTCGCCAGCGCCGCCGTCGAAATTGTTCGTACCGGAGCCGCCCCACATCTTGTCGCTGCCAGCGCCCCCCAGAAGCGTGTCGTCACCGTCGCGGCCGTAGAGTTCGTCGTTTCCGTCACCACCGTCGAGCTTGTCGTGGCCTGCGCCTCCGTCGAGCTTGTCGTTACCCTCTTCGCCGAAGAGCTCATCGTGATCGGCTTCACCGTAGAGAACGTCGTCGCCCTTGTCGCCGAACATCTGGTCGTTGCCGCTGCCGCCCCAGAGATAATCGTTTCCGATCGCACCATCGCCCAGGTCGTCGTCGCCGCTCATATAGTCGTGGCCGTTGCCGCCCCACAGCTTGTCGTTGCCGTTGTTGCCGACCAGAAAATCGTTGCCGTCGTCGCCGTAGAGCTCATCGTTGCCGTCCCAGCCCCAGATGGAGTCATTGCCACCCTTGCCGAGGATCATCTCGTTGTAGGCGTCGCTGCCGACCAGCTCGCCTTCGTAGATAGGGCCGATGATCGGGTAGTTGACCCACTCGCCACCTTGGTCGCTGTCATTGCCGATGATGATTTTGTCGATTGCCATTTCCGTCTCCATCATGAAGCGGCTGCGGGCCGCCCCTCTTTTTTGTCCCGTCGAGCCGGGAATGGCTCGCGTTCGATGGAGGGCTTTGTAGGGAATGCCCGTATCTGGAGTTTTTCGCCTCTTTCGCTACATTGTAGCCAATGTTTCAGGCTATTTCGGGCAATGTTTCAAGCAGCATCTCGTAAAGTGTTACAAAGCGGCTGCAAGGACTCGATTGTTTCAGATACGTCGGTAGATACGTGGGCGCGGGGCAATGCCTGGAGCGAACCGGGGCCGGCGTAGCTCATCAAGATCGCAGATCGCTGCCGTCTCCCCGCTTCTTTCCGATTGCCCAGTACCGCCACGGCATGAACCATCGATAGAAAGCCGCCAGCCGCTCAGGCACGTTGTCGATGCCGCTGGTGCCGCCAGGGCCGCAGCGCGCCAAGCGGAACAGGCCCATCCAGCCGCCCGCCCACAGGCCATGACGCGCTATCGCCTCATAGGCATATTCAGAGCAGGTCGGCAGGTGCCGGCATGAATTGCCGACGAAACCCGACAGCGTCAGCTGGTAGAGCCGCACGATCGAAACGCCTAGCAGCCGGCCCGGTGTCGGTCGCCACGGGTCGGGCCAGTTGCGCCCTGTGGCGGGAGGTGGTCGTTTTCCAGCGTCATGCCGGCATTGATTGCACATCGGCTTCAAATAATGCTTCAGAGGCGGCTTCGGCAACCAATTCCACGGTTTGTTTCGAGCCGCGGTTCATGTCGGATGTGCTGCGCCACTCCTATGCTGTCGGCGCGGAGGACAATGTTCTGCCGCTTCGCGAAGCCGTGGCAACTGCGCTGGCCGAATGGAAACGGCGCGCCCTGTCCGGGACTGCACAATCGACCTCCGGAAACGCCTGCCGCAAGGGACGCTCACGCACCTGGAAAGTCACGAGGCGAAGCACGTCACCGAAGATATCCAGATAGGCGTTCATGACCAGATCTCCTTCTGAAGAGGATTAAACCGCCGCTGGTGTTCGTCTTCAAACGAGTATAATTTCGCGTTCGAATGACTTGAGGTTATGCGAAATGAAACGCGGTCGCCTGCCGCTCACCGCCCTGCGCAGCTTCGAAGCGGCGGGCCGCCATCTGAGCTTCAGCCGCGCCGCCGACGAACTGTTCGTCTCGCAGGCCGCCATCAGCCGGCAGATCCGCGAACTCGAAGCCCTGCTCGAAAAGCCGCTGTTCGACCGCCTGCACCGGAAGGTGGCGTTGACGGAAACCGGAAAACACCTGCTCAGCCAACTGACCGCGAGCTTCGACGCTATCGACCAGCGGCTTGGCGAGATCATCAGCCGGCCTGCCCAGCATGTGGTGACGGTCAGCGTCGAGCCGTCCTTCGCCGCCGCGTGGTTGCTGCCGCGGCTGCATTTGTTCAACGCTGCCAGGCCGGACATCGACGTTTCCCTCGACGCCAGCCCGCAATTGACCGATTTCCGTGGGCACGCGGTGGATCTGGCGATCCGCCATAGCCTCCACGCCAGTTCATGGCCGCGGACGCAGTCCCGGCACCTCACCTTTTGTGGCAAGATGCCGGTACTCGCCCCCTCGGCCCTTGCCTCCGGCCCGCCGGTCGTCGTCCCCGCCGACCTCTGCAACTACACGTTGATCCACGAGGACAATCGGGACGGCTGGTCGGACTGGTTCAGGGAGGTCGGCGTCGAAGATGTCGAACCGCAGCGCGGGCCGATCCTCCCCGACGCCGCCCTTGCTGCCCAGAGCGCCGCGCTCGGCCATGGCATTGCGCTCGGCTGCTGGCTGTTGTGCAGACCCGACCTCGAGGCCGGGCGGCTGGTCGCCCCTTTCCCGACCGAAATGCCCTACGGCGCCTACTGGGTCGTCGCTCCGGATTTCGGTCGCCTCAGCGAGCCGGCGACAGCCTTCGCCGAATGGCTGTTCGCCGAGGTGCATGCCGGTCAGGCCGCAAACCAGCCGGAAGGCACCGCCGCCTGAGACTCAGCGCACGACGGCTCGACCCAATTGAAGAGGAAAACTTATCGGCACTTGATTGATGTGACGACGGCGCCCGCCAGAGGCTTTCCGGTGCCTCTCGCGACGCAGTTGAATTGAGGACGACGGCAATCCTGATGCCGCCACCAACCACAGTGCCGGCAGGCCGACGCCCAATGAAATGGCCGACACCATCCGGAGAGGACCAGCGCAGCACCAGCGGCAACACGAGGGTTAAGTCCGAAATGCCACGGGGATGCGACGCGACAAGGCGGCAGCTTCCGGAGCCTCGATCGGAAACGGCATGTGGTTCGGCGGCCGATTTCCAGTTTATCTTCCATGTAGACTTAGGATTGCGGGCCTCCATCCCTTCCCGGAAATATCTTCAAGCTTTTTGAGGAGGGATGTTAAATTTCATAAAGACTTACCGGGCAATCCTCTGTCATATAGCGCTGGCATCGGCCATCGGGGTTTTGGCAAGGCCGATGATTTTTGCAAAGAAAGGGGGGCTATCATGCCCATAGTCACGCAACGTGTTTCAGCCCAGAGCGAAGGTCTTTCGGGGAGCCCTTACGATCAGCTGACACAATCGATCGTTCAATCCGACAATGCTGGAGGCGATTTCTCGTTTCAGTCGAGCAGCGGCTTTATCTTCGGAGCCAACACCCAGACGTCACCTGGCGTCTTCTCGCTGAGCCCGCACTCCATCGTCGTGCGCGGTACCAATCTCGGCTACGACCCGTTCTTCGGCTTCTATCCGTTTTCCGGCGTCATAACGTCGCTCACCATAGTGCGCGCGGGCGCCACCTTTAGTGGTACGTACCCGCCGAGCGGCAACACGGTGTTCGACGTCACCGGCCTCAGTCTGAACCTGAGTGATTCGCAGGTTCGCAACGCTTTCCTCGACGTCTTCACGGATGGCGACACGTCTGGGCTGGAGAACCTCATCGCCGGCCTCCCCTATACCTTCTTCGGCAGTAGCGGCGCGGACGTGTTCGAAGGCGGCAACGTGGTGGACGACATAAGGGGCGCCGCTGGCAATGACCGCCTGTCAGGCTTCGGCGGAAACGACAAGATCTACGGCCAGGACGGCGACGACACGCTGACTGGAGGCGTCGGCGCGGACTATCTCAGCGGCGGAACCGGCGTCGATACGGCCTCCTACGCCGGCGGGTCGGCGGTGAAGGTCAATCTCGGCGACGCCACCCAGAACACCGGCGACGCGGCAGGCGACACCTTCAACTCGATCGAGAACCTGATCGGCAGCGGGTCCACGGACAGCCTGATCGGCAACACCGGCAACAACGTCCTCAACGGGGCGTCCGGCAACGATGCGCTTTATGGCATGGACGGGTCCGATACGCTGATCGGCGGCAAAGGCGCCGATAAACTGAACGGCGGGGCCGGCGGCGACACCGCCTCGTATGCCGGCGCGTCGGCCGGCGTCGTGGTCAGCCTAGCCAATCCGGCCATCAACACAGGCGACGCCGCCGGCGACAGTTATAGCTCCATCGAGAACCTGACGGGTTCAAGCCACGCCGACACGCTCGAGGGCAACAGCGGGGCCAACGTCATCAACGGCTCCCTCGGCAACGACACCATCAAGGGCAACGCCGGCAACGACACGCTGACCGGCTCCTCGGGCGCCGACTTCTTCGTCTTCAACACGGCCCTGAACGCCACGACCAATGTGGACAAGATCACCGATTTCAACCTTGTCGACGACACGATACAACTCGACGATGCGATATTCACGGTCCTGCCGACAGGGGCCTTGGCGGGCAGCGCCTTCAAGGATGTCGCCGTTGCAGCGATCGATGCCAACGACCGGATCCTCTACAATTCGGACACTGGCAGCCTGTTCTACGACAGGGATGGTTCGGGCAGCGCATTCACCGCGATCAAGTTTGCGTCGCTCACCGGATCGCCGACGCTTACGGCGGCCGACTTCGTGGTGATCTGATCCATTGAACAACTGGTGGCCAAATTGGCCACCAGGTGGGCCTGGCTGCGGAAAGGTGGACGGGCTCACCTCAACACCGGCGATAAGTTGCCTGAGTTCGCCGGGTGCTGATGTGCGGTGAGCCCGGCCAACTCCCCCGCTATCTGAGTCGCCGATGCGCTTCAGGCCCCAAAACCAAGCGCGCACAGCGGTCGCTCGGCATGGTAAATCATCCCTAAACGAAAAAGGTCAAATGACACCTGTCCGGTCGCCTTCCGCTGTCATCGGTAAGTAGGCACCCTGACCGTCGCGGTTCGGCATGCCCATGACATGGCTCCCGGGTGGCAGCATCACCTGATCGAAGGTCTGCGTGAACATCGCTTTGCGGGGCCGGGCAGGTGAAGACCGACGATCGGTCGATCGCCATTCGGGACGTCGACAAGCTCAGACGCTTCGCAAGGGGGAGAGGATTGACAGAATACGCCGCGGCCTGCGCAACCTCGTTGGCAATCCTCCGAAAAACATCATCAATCCGGATGGGTAAACGGATCTGGGCGCCAGGATAACAGCCTTGGGAGGAGATCCTCCCCGAGCCCTTGTCTCCTACTCCGCCGTCGCCTCTTCGTATTCCGCCGACATGGTCAGCCAGCGCTCCTCGTGCTGCGTGAGTTGTGCCGAAAGCTGCGAGCGCTCCTTGGCGAGGCGCGTGGCGGTCGACGGATCCTTCTCGTAAACGGCCGGGTTCGCCAACTCATCTTCGAGCGTGTCGATGCGCTTGCGCAGCCGATCCATCAGCGCCTCGGTCGCGCGAATCTCCTTGGCGAGCGGTTCGGCGCTCGCCCTGCGTGCTGCCGCCTCGCGGCGGCGGTCGGCCTTCGACGCCTTCTCGGCCTCGCGCCGTTCCTTGCGGTCGCCGGACACGCCGGTGACCTGCTGGCGATAATCAGCCAGATCGCCATCATACGGATTGACGTGGCCGTCCTTGACCAACCACAGCCGGTCGGCCGTCGCCTCGAGCAGGTGGCGATCGTGCGAGATGAGGATCACCGCGCCGGGATACTCGTTGAGCGCATGGATGAGCGACTCACGGCTGTCGATGTCGAGGTGGTTGGTCGGCTCGTCGAAGATGAAGAGGTTCGGTCCCTCGAAGGCGGCGAGCCCCATCAGCAGGCGCGCCTTTTCGCCGCCGGAAAGGTCCTTGGCGGGCGTGTTCATCTTCTCCGTCGTCAGCCCGAACTGCGCGACGCGGCCGCGCACCCTGGATTCGGGGGCCTCCGGCATCAGCCGGCGCACATGCTCGTAGGCGTTCTCCTCCGGACGAAGATCGTCGAGCTGATGCTGCGCGAAGATCGCCACCTTCAGGCCCGGCGCCACCGTCATGGTGCCGCTGTCAGGCTTCAGCCGGCCGGAAAGCAGTTTTGCAAAGGTCGACTTGCCGTTGCCGTTGGCGCCGAGCAGCGCGATGCGGTCGTCGGCGTCGATGCGCAGCGTCATCTTCTTCAGGATGGGCTTGCCCGGCTGATAGCCGACATTGACGTGGTCGAGTGCGACGATCGGAGACGCCACCGTCTTCACCGGCTCCGGAAAACTGAACGGCCGCACCGTGTCGTCGACCAGCGCCGAGATCGGCTTCATCTTCTCCAGCGCCTTGATGCGCGACTGCGCCTGGCGCGCCTTGGAGGCCTTGGCCCGGAAGCGGTCGACGAAGGACTGCAGATGCTTGCGCGCCGCTTCCTGCTTGACCCGGCCCTTCTCCTGCAACTCGCGCTGCTCGGAAAGCTGGCGCTCGAACTGGTCGTAGCCGCCGCGCCAGAAGGTCAGCTTCTGCTTGTCGAGGTGGATGATCGAGTTGACCGCGCTGTTGAGGAGGTCGCGGTCATGGCTGATCAGCAGCACGGTGTGAGGGTACTTGGCGACATAGGTTTCCAGCCACAGCGTGCCTTCGAGATCCAGGTAGTTGGTCGGCTCGTCGAGAAGCAGCAGGTCCGGCTCGGCAAACAGAACCGCGGCGAGCGCCACGCGCATGCGCCAGCCGCCGGAGAAGGACGATGCCGGCCGCTGCTGCGCTTCAGCATCGAAGCCGAGGCCCGACAGAATGGTCGCCGCGCGCGATTCCGCCGAATGCGCGTCGATGTCGGCCAACCTTATGTGAATCTCGGCGATGCGGTGCGGGTCGGTCGCGGTCTGCTCCTCGGCCAGCAATGCGGTGCGCTCGACGTCGGCCTTCAGCACGATGTCGATCAGCGGCTCCTCGGTCCCCGGCGCCTCCTGGGCGACCTGGCCGATGCGAACGTTCTTCGGCAGGCCGATCGAGCCGGTCTCGGGCGAAAGCTCGCCGGTGATCGCCTTGAACAGCGTGGTCTTGCCGGTGCCGTTGCGGCCGACAAGCCCGGCCTTCGTGCCCGAAGGCAGCGTCAGCGAGGCGTGGTCGATAAGCAGGCGCCCGGCGATGCGGAGCGAAAGGTCGGTGATGGTCAGCATGGCAAGGCGCTTTTGGCCGAAGGCTGGAGCAAGGGCAAGGGCAGGCGTTGAACAATGATGGCATGAGGTGTATTCTGAGGATAGAAATACACATCGAGAGCCGGGCATGCGCACGAACATAGATATCGACGAAAAGGTCTTGAAGGAGTTGATGGCCCTCACCGGCGCCAAGACCATGAAAGAAGCCGTTAACAACGCCGTGCGCGATCAGTTGAGGCAGCAGCGCGCCATCGACACCCTGCGCAGTTTGCGCGGCAAGGTCGAATGGGAGGGCGACCTCGATGCAATGCGGCGCGACCGCTTTTGATCCTCGTCGATACGTCGGTATGGATCGCGTTCTTCAGGCAGGCCGATTCAACGCATACCGTCGCGCTGGATAATTTGCTGGTCGCCAAGAAAGTTCTGATGGGCGACTTGATCGCCGCAGAAGTCCTACAAGGCATCAAGGGCGCAAGAGAAGAGAAGCTGATCGCATCGGCCCTGCTGCGCCTTCCAACCAGAAATCTATGCGGGATCGAGATCGCCGGCAAGGCGGCGGAGAACTACCGCCGGTTGCGCGGCAAGGGCGTCACCATTCGCGGCACCATCGACATGATCATTGCCACCTGGTGTATCGAAAACGGCGTGCCTCTGTTGCACAACGACCGTGACTTCACCGTAATGGAATCCGAACTCGGACTTCAGGCTTTCGAGACCCAGGTCTGATCGGCGCCGAACGGGATCGGCTGCGTCACGCAAACTCCCTGCCCTCCTCCGTCCGCTGGAAATACGCCAGGTCCAGCGAAATGCTTGGCTTGCCCAGCACCGTGAAGATCGTGTGCATCTGGCCGCGATGATGGGTCTGGTGGTTGAAGACATGCGCCAGCGCCGGCGCCAGCCGCTGCGAGATCGTCCGCATGTCCGATAGCGTCGTGTAAGTGAAGCGGCCGGCGAGTTGTTTTGCCGTCAGGCCGTCGATCCATCCGGAAATGCGCGCGTCTTCCGCGATCCGCGCCTGCCGCAGTTTTTCGAAATCCGTGAACAGGATGGCGTCCAGCGCCGCGGGCGCGTCGCCCAGCCCGCTGAACCGCTTCATCCAGATCCGGTCGGTCACCAGCAAGTGGTTCAGCGTGCCCATCGCCGATTTGAAGAAGGCGCCGGTGTCGCGGTCGAATTCCTCCTGCGACAGGTCGGCGGCAGCATCGTAGATGCGCTGGTTGGCCCAACGGTTGTAGGCGGCGAACATCTCGAAATGCTGCTTCATCGGCTTCCCTTTTGGGTTCGGCGCGGCAAAAGTCGCAGCAGTCCTAGTCGCCAAATCGAGAGCCGCCAATGACCATTCTGCTTTATGAACTCGCCGGAACCGATGCATCACGGCCCTTCAGCCCGCATTGCTGGAAGACGGTGATGTCGCTGGCGCACATGGGCCTGCCCTACAAGACGGTCGCGACGCCGTTCACGCAGGTGCCGCTGGTGGAGGACAGCGCTTCCAAAACCGTCCCCGTCATCCGCGACGGCGACCGCGTCGTCGCGGATTCCTTCGACATCGCCGTCTACCTGGAAGAGATCTATCCGGACCACCCGAGCCTGTTCGGCGGTCCGGGCGGCGTCGCCATGGCGCGCTTCATCGAGCGCTGGTCGCAGTTGACGGTGCACCCGTTCCTGGGCGCTGCGGCGCTGATGGATATCCACGGCATGCTGGCGCCCGTCGACCAGGCTTATTTCCGGCAGAGCCGCGAAAAACGCTTCGGCAGGCCGATCGAGGAGGTGCCCGGCGACCGCGATCAAAAACGCGCGGCCTTCCAGGCCGGGCTCGAACCTCTGCGCAGCATGCTGTCCTACCAGCCGTTCATCGGCGGCACCTCGCCACTGTTTGCCGACTACATCGTGTTCGGCGCCTTCCAGTGGGTCCGCGTCGTATCGCCGTTCCAGGTACTTACGGCAGACGATCCGGTCACCGCCTGGTTCGAACGCTGCCTCGACCTGCACGGCGGCGTAGGAAGACGCGCCGCAGCCGCCGCCTGAGCGGCCTACATCCCCTTGGCAAGGCGATAGGCGGCCTGTATAGGCTCCGCCACCTCCCTTCCCGATGGTTCATAAGGATACAAAATGGCGATCGAACGCACCTTCTCGATGATCAAACCCGATGCCACCCGCCGCAATCTTACCGGTGCGATCACCAAGATGCTGGAAGACGCCGGCCTGCGCGTCATCGCGTCCAAGCGCGTGTGGATGAGCCGCCGCGAGGCCGAGGGTTTTTATGCCGTCCACAAGGAACGGCCGTTCTTCGGCGAACTGGTGGAGTTCATGTCGTCGGCGCCGACCATCGTTCAGGTCCTGGAGGGCGAAAACGCCATCGCGAGGAACCGCGAAGTCATGGGCGCGACCAATCCGGCCAACGCCGCCGAGGGAACCGTGCGCAAGGTGCACGCGCTGTCGATCGGCGAAAACTCCGTGCATGGTTCGGATGCCCCGGAGACCGCCGCCCAGGAGATCCGTTACTGGTTCTCCGACACCGAGATCGTCGGCTGATCTCGTTCACCATGTGACAAACGCGAGGCCGACCAGGGCCTCGCGTTAAGGTAGATACCTCCCTCCACCGGACGCATCCGAGGCAGGGCTGAACTTGTCGCAGATCGAATGGAGTTCGGATTTCGTCTTCGCCTGACGACGGCGCCGCTGTCGCCATTCGATGACAATCGCTCGCTGGAAATCGATCCGGGTTGAGACGCCGGGTCCGGAAACAGAAGCAATCATCTGATTTCATTGAAGAGCCGGTGCCGCACCGGCTCTTCTTGCTTTCGCCTCCCGATGCCGGCCATTGCCGGCTGCGTCACGCGAGTTTGCGCTTCATTTCGTCGACCACCTCGCGGTCGATTGCGGCCGGCTGGAACAGTTTCTCGAATTCCAGCGGCGGCAGCGCCCTGCTGTAGAGATGGCCCTGCAGATAGTCGCAGCCGAAGGCGCGCAGGAACGCCTCCTGGCGGACGTTCTCGACATGCTCGGCCACCGATTTCAGCCCGAGCGTGCGCGCGATCGCCAGTATGGTCTTGACCAGCGCCCGGTCGCTCTCCGAGTTCTCTATGTCGGCGACAAAGCCGCCGTCTATCTTCACTTCGTCGAAAGGCAGCTGCTTCAGGTAGGCCAGCGACGAATAGCCGGTGCCGAAATCGTCGAGCGAAAGACGTATTCCGAGTTCCTTGATCTCCGCCATGCGCCGCCGCACATGCTGATGATCCTTGGCCATCACATGTTCGGTCAGCTCAAAGGTCAGCATGCGGGGGTCGATCCCGTGCTGCTGGATGAGCGCGCGCACCATGGGCAGGAAGTCGTCGTTGGAAAACGATTGCACGCTCACATTAAGCGAGAGCCGCAAATGGCTCAGTTCCGGCCGCGCGCTCCATTCGGCCAGAGCGCCAAAACCCGCATCGAACACGAAGCGGGTAAGATCGTCGTTCAGGCCATACTGTTCGGCAAGCGCGATGAACTGGTCGGGGCGCACCTGGCCCCTGGTCGGATGGTTCCAGCGTATCAGCCCCTCGGCCGCCATGACACGCCCGGTGAAATCGACTTGCGGCTGATAGTGAAGCTCGAGCTGATGGCGCACGAAAGCATTGCGCAGATCCGCCAGCAGTTCGAAGCGCTGTGACTGGCGGTCCATGTTCGCCGCATCGAAAAGCGCGAGGCCGTTCCGGCCGGCCGCCTTCGCCTGGTACATTGCGAGGTCGGCACGCTTCATGATCTCGTCGGCGCGCTGTCGGGCCCCGTCGAAAACGACCACGCCGATGCTGGCCGAAGCGACATGATGCCGGCCGCTTATGTCGAAGCTGCGGCTCAACTCGGTCAGGATGCGGTTGCCGGTGGAAATCGCCTTGACGGTCGCCAGCGCGGAATCCTTTTCTGCTTCGTCCAGAACGACCACGAACTCATCACCGCCGATGCGGGCGACAAGGTCGCGCGGCGCGACGCAGCGGCGCAGCCGGTCCGCCACCTGGACCAGCAGCAAGTCGCCCATGTCGTGGCCTTGTGTGTCGTTCAGCATCTTGAAATTGTCGAGGTCGATGAACAGCATAGACGCATGCTCGCCACTGCCATGGCAATGCGCCAGCACCTCGGACATGCGGTTCAGGAACATCCGGCGGTTCGGCAGCTTCGTCAGCGGATCGTAATAGGCCAGTTCCTCGATCTCCATCTCCTGCCTCTTGCGGATGGAGATATCGGAGATGTAGCCGTACCAGTGCATTTCACCGTTGGAGATTTCGGTGCTGGCGTTGATCCGCACCCACTTCTCGATGCCGTCGCCCGTGCGGATGCGGAATTCGCAATCCCACGGAACCTGATGCTCGGCTGACTTGAGGTAGCTTTCGAAGTAACGCGGCCTGTCCTCCTCAAGCACCAAGTCGTGGAACGCCAGCGGATTTGCAATCTGCCGTTCGCGGGGGATGCCACTGACGCGCGACGCGCCCTCGGAAAGGTAAAGTATATCGCTCTGCCCATCGCCACGCCGGACGAAATGGAAGAGGCCGATGGGGAGACGTTGGGTCAGCTTCCCGAACTGCTCCTCCAGGCCTATCCGCTTGATCGTCTCGGTGATGTCGCGCACCGACCCTTCATAGAAGAGCGGCTTGCCGGTCTTCTCGTTATAAACGAGCCGGGCGGACTCGGTGATCCAGATTCGCTCGCGGGTCTTGTGCCGGTAGATTTCCGATACAAAATCCTCGACCTTGCCGTCCCGGTGCAGGATCGCGCGGAACTGGCTGCGCCGGTCTGGCTGGACGTACCACTCCTTGCGATGTCGTGGACGCTGGCGAGCAGTTCCGCTTCGCTGTCGTAGCCGTTGAGCCTGACCAGGGCCTTGTTGCCGCTCAGCTGCCGCCCGTCCGGCAAGGACCGGTAGATGCCCTCGGAAAGGTTTTCGATCAGTTCCCGGTTGTTCTCGCGATCATAAGCCGCCTTCAGATAAAGTCGGCGGTATCGGAACATCCAGAAGGCAAGCAGCGCCATGAGGACGAGATTCGCCGCGAGAAGCCAAGTCCTTCCATCCGCCAGATCATAGAGGCTCAACAGCGATTGCATCGTCAACGCGGGACCGTTAACCGATCGCAGGGTAGAACGCGGTCATTAGAATAGTGTGAATGCTCCACCGCCTAAGAGGCGGTGGCTTCGGGTTACGGCTCAAAGCCGGATCGGTCCGCCGTCGGCGGACGCGGCATTCACTCACGTCACGTTGAACTCGTCATCGGGCTCGGGTGGCATCTGGTTCTTAATGTACTCCATCCACATCTCGTCCGTGACGTTGCCGCTCGTCGTCACCCAATAGCCCCGCGCCCACAGATGCTGACCCCAGTAGCGCTTGTGCAATATCCCGAACTCACTCAGCAACTTGTGCGAACTGCGCCCTTTCAGGTACTGCACGGCGCGCGATACAGACAGGCGCGGCGGGATCGACAACAGCATATGCACATGGTCACGGTTGATCGACCCGGCGTGAATGACCATCTCGTGCGCTCGCGCAGTCTCCCGTAGCAATTCTCGGCAGCGGTTGCCGACATCACCGCCAAGCACCGCGTAGCGGTACTTCGTCACCCACACCAGATGATACTTACAGTCCCAAGCTGTGGGGCTGCCACGCTTGTACGCTTCCATAAAGCCAATCTACACAGGATGCGACTCAATCCCAGCCGCCTAAAGGCGTGGGGTTTCCTGATCCCCTATCGGGGACTCTAAACAAATCGGTGCCGAAGACGACTGCCCAAAGATCGAAAAGCCGAGCCTTTTCTAGGGCGCAGCCTGCCAGCGGAGCGTCGCGGCCTGATCGGTGTCCTTCGCCTCGACCCAGTCGCCGACGCTGCCGTCCCGGCGGTGCTCCTTCTTCCAAAACGGAGCGCGGGTCTTCAGATAGTCCATCAGGAAGGAGGCCGCCTCGAATGCCGCCTGCCGGTGCGACGAGGCTGCGACCACCAGCACGATGTTTTCGCCGGGCTGGATCCGGCCGAAGCGATGGATGGCGGTGAGGCCGGTCACCGGCCAGCGGTCGGCCGCCTCCCTGGCGATGCGGGCGATCTCGGCTTCGGCCATGCCGGGATAATGTTCCAGCTCAAGCGCCGCCAGCGTGCCCGCTTCATCGCGGCAAAGCCCTGAAAACGTTACGATTGCCCCGACGTCGGACCGGCCCTCGCCCAGCCGGGCGATCTCGGCCGCGGTGTCGAAATCCTCCCGCTGGATGCGCACGGTGGGCTCGATACCCGACACCGATCAGCCGCCCGTCATCGGCGGGAAGAGCGCGATCTCACGAGCGCCGGCCAGCCTTTCCCGATGGTCGACATGCTCCTGGTTGATGGCGACGCGGATGGCGTCGGGGTATCTGAGGGCATTGCCATAACCCTCGCCCCTGCCCTGCAGCCATGCCAGAAGCTCACGGACGGATTTCACCTCGGGAGGCAAAACCACCTCTTCGCCGGAGAGCCCAATGCGCTCGCGCACCCAGGCGAAATAGATCAGTCTGACGGTCTGGTCGCTCATTCGTCCACGATATGCTTCACGCCGGCGCGAAAATAGTCGTAGCCGGTATATAGGGTCAGGATGGCCGAAACCCAAAGCAGGAACAGGCCGATCTGCGTCCAGTAGGGCATGATCTCGTCGCCGACGGGACCGAGCAAAAGAAAAGCGATCGCAACCATTTGCGCGGTTGTCTTCCACTTGGCGAGCTTGGTCACCGGCACGCTGACCTTGAGCTCGGCAAGGTATTCGCGCAGGCCGGAAACCAGGATTTCCCGGCAGAGGATGATGATCGCCGCCCACAGCGACCAGCCGGCGATGCCGCCGCGATGGTCGGTGTCGGCGGCAAGCAGCAGCAGGCAGGTGGCGACCAGCAGCTTGTCGGCGATCGGATCGAGCATGCGGCCGATGTTGGAGGTCTGCTTCCAGGCCCTTGCTAGGTAGCCGTCCAGATAATCGGTGATGCTGGCCAGGATGAAAATCGCGAAGGCGCTCCAGCGGGCGAATTCGCTGGATTGCAGGCGGCCGTCCAGGAAAAAGCACAGGACGACCAGCGGAACCGCAAGAATCCGCCCGTAGGTCAGCATATTCGGGAGATTGAACGCGCGTCTTGCCATATTTTTCGTCGCTTTCGCCTAGCCGTACTCAAATCAGACGGGGACGTAGGGGGTCAACTGGCCAAATCGGATGGACCAGACTGTAATGCAAGGGCTTTCGATCGGGCGTGATGCTGATTTGTCCCCGGACAATCCGGTCTGGCTCGCCGTTCCGCCAAACCTGTGAAGTCGGGAAGAATCAACGTTTTCATGAGGCTACTCGATCAGCGTATCAAAAAACCGCTGACGGACTTCTTTTTCGGCCCGAAAAGCGTGCCATGTACGTCACGATACCCGCTTGCGGCTTGTCGACGCGGCTGATTTCGTTGGCGCCTGCCTGACGATTTTCCTCAGCCGCATCCGGCCGGTCAATTCTCGTGAAAATGGTTGTAGACCGCTTTCGCAACCGCTTCCGAAATGCCCTCCACCGCCATGAGATCGTCCATCGCCGCGCGGCTGACCGCCTTGGCCGTTCCGAAGGCGAGCAGCAGCGCGCGCTTGCGGCCGGGGCCGATGCCGGCGATCTCGTCGAGCGGGTTCTTGGTCATCTCCTTCTTGCGGCGGGCGCGGTGGGAGCCGATGGCGAAGCGATGGGCCTCGTCGCGTAGGCGCTGGACGAAATAGAGCACGGGGTCGCGCACCGGCAGCGAGAAGGACGGTTTGCCCTCGGCGAAGAACTGCTCGCGGCCGGCTTCGCGGTCGCGGCCCTTGGCGACGCCGATGGCGGTGACGCGGTTGGCGATGCCGAGATTTTCCAGCATGGAGCGAACGGCCGACATCTGGCCCTGGCCGCCGTCGATGAGGATCACGTCCGGCCAGGCCGGGAAAGCCCCGCTTCCCGCTTCATCGTCTTCGGGACCGGCGGCCGCAGCGGTCTCGCCTTCGGCCTGCGCCTCCTTGAGCAGCCGTGAGAAGCGACGCTCCATGACCTCGCGCATCATGCCAAAATCGTCGCCCGGGGTGATGTCTGTCGAGCGGATGTTGAATTTTCGGTACTGGTTCTTCACGAAGCCTTCGGGACCGGCGACGATCATCGCGCCGACGGCATTGGTGCCCATTATGTGGGAGTTGTCGTAGACCTCGATGCGGGTGGGCGCCTTCGCAAGACCGAACGTCTCCTTCAGCCCTTCCAGCAGGCGGCCCTGGGTCGATGTCTCGGCCAGCCGCCGCGCCAAGGCCTCTCGGGCGTTCTGCAGGGCGTGGTCGGTCAAATCCTTCTTCTCGCCGCGCTTCGGAACGCTGATCGCCACCTTGTGGCCGGCGCGGGTCGACAGCGCCTCGCCCAGCAGATCCTGTTCCTCGACCTCCTGCGCCAGCAGGATCGCCCGCGGACACGGCTTGTCGTCGTAGAACTGGGCGATGAACGAGCCCAGCACCTCGCCGCCCTCCAGCGCCGGATCGGCCTTCGGGAAATAGGCGCGGTTGCCCCAGTTCTGGCCGGTGCGGAAGAAGAAGACCTGGATGCAGACCTGGCCGCCTTCCTGGTGCAGCGCAAAGACGTCGGCCTCGTCGACCGATTGCGGGTTGATGCCCTGGTGGCTCTGGACATGCGACAGCGCCGACAGGCGGTCGCGGTAGACGGCGGCGCGCTCGAAATCGAGATCGTCGGACGCCATCTGCATGGCGTCGGCGATCTGGGTCTTCACCTTCTGGCTGCGGCCGGAGAGGAAGTCCTTGGCCTCGCCGACCAGTTCCGCATAGTCGGGCACCGAAACCTCGCCGGTGCAGGGCCCGGAGCAGCGCTTGATCTGAAAAAGCAGGCAGGGCCGCGTGCGGGTCTCGAAAACCGAATCGGTGCAAGTTCTTAGAAGGAACGCCCGCTGCAATGCGTTAATCGTGCGGCCGACTGCGCCGGCCGAGGCGAACGGGCCAAAGTAGTCGCCCTTGCGGGAGCGCGCGCCGCGATGCTTGAAGATGCCAGGCGCGGCATGATCGCCGGTGACCACGATATAGGGGAACGACTTGTCGTCGCGCAGCAATACATTGAAACGCGGCCGCAAGCGCTTGATCATGTTCGCTTCGAGCAGAAGCGCCTCGATCTCGGTGCGGGTCACCACGAATTCCATGGTGGCGGTCTCGCGCACCATGCGGCCGATGCGGTTGGTGTGGAAGCGGCCCTGCGCATAATTGGTGACGCGCTTCTTCAGGCTGCGCGCCTTGCCGACATAAAGTACGTCGCCGGCTGCATTCATCATGCGGTAGACACCGGGCGCGTTGGGCAGGCGCTTCACCAGCGTCTGGATGACGTCGGCGCCGACCTTGCCGTCGGCGTCGCTGCCGTGCGTGGCGCTCCAGTCTATGGCGGTGAAGGGGATATCCGGGCCTGCGGCAGCAACCGGCTCGACCGCGACGTCCTCATCCTCGTCGGTCTCTGCGCCGGGCATATAGCCGGCAACATCGTCCGACGCCTGATCCTGCTTCGGAATCGGCGGCATCCTGATCTGGCGGGGGGCTGGACTCATTCGACCATGCCTGACACGTCGGGCGTCTCCCAGGCAAGATGCTGGCCGCCGTCGAGGGCGATCATCTGGCCGGTGATGGAACGCGCCTGCCAGAGATAGCGGATCGTCGCGCCGAATTCGGCCAGCGCCGGTCCCCGCCTGAGAATGAGCGCCTCGACCTGCGCCTGGAAATCGCCCGGCTGCTGTTTTTCATTGGCGAAGGTCGGGCCTGGACCGATGGCGTTGACGCGGATGCGCGGCGCCAGCGCCTGAGCCATGGTTTGGGTTGCCGCCCACAGCGTCGACTTCGACAGAGCGTAGGAGAAATAGCGCGGATTGGGGTGCAGCACCCGCTGGTCGACGATGTTGACGACAAGCCCCTCGGCGTCCGGCCGCAAGCGCTCGGCCAACGCCCTCGCCAGCGCCACAGGGGCCTTGGCGTGGATGGCGAAATGCCGGTCCCAGACCTCCCAGTCGAAATCGGTCACGGCGTCGTCCTTGAAGATCGAAGCGTTGTTGACGACGATCGACAGCGGGCCGAGCGCTGCCTCGGCTTGTTCTACGAGTCGGGCGGGCACGGCCATGTCGGTTAGATCGCCGGCGACCAGTACCGCCCGGCCGCCCTGCCCGACTATCCCGTCCACGAGCGCCGCGCCCTCGTCGCGCGAATTGTTGCAATGGATGGCAACGCCGAAACCATGCCGGGCGAGATCCCCAGCGATGACGCGGCCGATGCGTCTCGCACCTCCCGTCACCAGCACGTTCGTTTCAGACACTGTTTCCAACCTTCATTGTTCTTGGGCGCCTGCGGGCGGACGCCGAAAAAGCCGTTTACCGGTCATTCGCTCATCGGGCGGGAATATGGCGAAATCGCCTCGATCACCTGCCCGAGACGACTGAATCGGCCTTGCGGAAGCTGCAATATAGGACGCGCAAAGCCTTGCACCAAGCGGCACGGCGGGGATCGGCGTCAACCTGCTGACAGTGCGCTGTTGCACCGGCGCAACGCCGAATTCCAGCCATATTGGCGCCAGCGAATGATCAAACTTACGGTGCCCTGCAGCCGCAATCGGGTCCGATATTCGGAACCGGCGAGCACCGCGCCCGTTCCTCCCGTCCCGGGCCGGGGCTCTTCCGAACGTGACCACAGCGTCCTGAGTATCCTGTGGCTAAGGAGACCAAAATGTCAGCCAGACTTAAATTCGCACGCCCCGCTGTGACCGCCCTCGGCCTCATCGCGTTCATGGGCATCACCTCTGCCTACGCCGCGGACGCTATCGAGACAGTGCCGGAGCCCGCGGTGCCGATGGACGTGCCACCGGTCGCCAGTTGGGGAGGCGCCTATGCGGGCATCACCGCCGGCTATGGATTTGCCGGCCGTTCGCATGACGACGCCACTGGATACACTGCCAGCACTGACGGCTTCGTCGGCGGTGGCTTCGCCGGCTACAATTTCGACATGGGCAACGGCGTGATCGCCGGTGTCGAAGGCGATGTCGGCTATAGCGGCGTAGAAGGCAAGAAGCACGGTACCGAGGTGAAAGGCGGCGTCGACGGCTCGTTGCGCGGCCGTCTCGGCTACACCGTCACCCCGGACGTGCTGGCCTATGTGACCGCCGGCGGCGCCGCCAAGCGCATGACGGTGAAGGCCGCGGGCGACGAGGACTCGCAGACCCAGCTCGGCTGGACCGCGGGCGTCGGAACCGACATCAACCTCACCGAGAAGGTCTTCGGCCGCGTCGAGTACCGCTACACCGACTATGGCAGCCAGAACTTCGATGTCGGCGGCGGCCACAAGGTCGACGCCTCCGACCATCGCGTCCAGGTCGGCGTCGGCATTCACTTCTAGGCCGGAACGCATCGCAGACAGGAAAGGCCGGGTGCTTGCACCCGGCCTTTTTATCGTGTGCGGATTTCCAGCCCTGGAGGGTGGGGAAACGTCGTCGTCTTCACGCCGGCAGGTAAGCCTTCAGCTCCGGAAACTTCTCGTCGAAGCGGGCGGCCCAGCGCTTGAGCTTGACGCGCCCGCGCTCCCATTGGCCGGCGAAGCGCAGGTCGAGGTAGCCCAGCGCGGCGCGCAGCGCGATGTGGCCGGCGTTCGGCTTCTTGCCGACCCGCGGCGGATTCTGGTTGAGCAGGTCGAGCGAGCGCGCGACCTTTCCCCATTGCAGGTCGAGCCAGGGCTGGTGGACCTTTTCGGCCGGGCGCATGCGGCGCTCGTAGACATGGGCAAGAAGGCAGTCGCAGATGCCATCGGCCCAGGCTTCGAGGCGCTCGGCATCGAGCCGCTTGTCCGGGTTGCGCGGGAACAGCGCGTTGCCTGAGACACGGTTGAGATGCTGGGTAATGGCGCGGCTGTCGAACAGCGACTGGCCGTCGTCCAGCACCATGCAGGGGATTTTGCCCAGCGGATTGACGGCGGTCAGTTCCGGCGGCTGCGGGCCGGTCTCGACTTTCAGCAGGTCCACCGCCACCCCCGCCTGCGCGGCCGCCATACGTACCTTGGCGCTGTAGGGGGACGCAGGCGAATAAAGCACTTTCGGCATTCGACAAAAATCTCCGGTCAGACGCCGGCGAAGCTATGGCCGAACGCCGTCCGAAGCAATCTGGCCACGGCGGTTTTCCCGCCGCTGGGCCAAGGCTCTCACGCCACTGCGCGCTGTTCCCCGACGAACGGGCTGAAGCCCATCCATTGCTGCATGGCCTTGGCCACCGGCCGCTCGCCTTCCAGAACAAGGCGCCCGGCGGCAATCTCGGAAGGGATCGGCACGATACCCATCCAGATCGCCGTCATGGTGTACAGCGAACTGCGCACCAGCAGGTTCAGATCATAGCCCGGATCGAAATTGCACAGATCCACGGTGCCCGCGTCGATGACCAGCCACCAGTTCTTCTGCGTATCGGGCAATTCGGGGTACTGAAACTGAATCGTGCAGCGTCCCGGCGGCAACGGCTCCGGGTTGAGTTTGCGGCGGATGTCCCACATCAGCAGCGACGGGTCGAGATTCTTCAGGGTGAGCCGCGATTCCACCCAGCGGTGCCCCCACAGCCCCATCGACAGGACGACGGGCCTCAGTTCCTCGCCGGCCGCCGAAAGCCGGTATTCCATGCCGCTCCGGTCGCCGGGCACGGCGACGATGATCCCGCATTTTTCAAGATCTTTCAGGCGTTTGGACAGTAGCGCCGGTGACATGCGGGGAACGCCGCGCCGCAGATCGTTGAAGCGTTTCGAGCCGTAGAGCAGCTCACGCACCACCAGCATGGTCCAGCGTGTGCACAACACTTCGGCTGCCATCGAGACGGGACAGAACTGCCCGTATCCACCATGGTCTTCCATATATCCTCCGTAGGGAAAGTTTGTCTGAGAATACAGAAGATGTGTTGAGATTGCCACCAGGCCACGCACTCACCGCGAGGCAGGCGCCTCAAACGGTATAGTTTCTGTACTTGTGTCGGAATGCAGTCTCGTAAAATGTGGAATTCTGCAACATTTTACAGGAGATACCACAATGACCGCCCCCATGAGAGCAGAATCCTTAAGCGCCCTGCGCCGTACCGACGTCGTCGGGTTGGCGCGTGAACTCGGGCCGCAGTTCGCAGAGCATGCGGACGACGCAGACGCCAACGACCGTTTCGTCGCCGCCAATTTCGAGACGCTGAAGACTTCGGGCCTTGTCGAAGCGGCCGTGCCGGCCGAACTCGGCGGCGGTGGCGCGGAGGTCGCTGAACTCGCGGCCATGCTGCGCGAAATGGCACGCCACTGCGCCTCGACGGCGTTGGCCTTCGCCATGCACACGCATCAGGTGGCGATCCCCGCCTGGCGCTGGCGCCACCAGAACCTGGCGGCCGTCGAGCCACTGCTGAAGCGTATCGCCAGCGAGCGGATTCTTCTGCTTTCAAGCGGAGGATCGGACTGGATCGGCGGCTCGGGAGAAGCGGTCAAGGTCGATGGCGGATACCGCATATCGGGCCGAAAAGTCTTCACCTCGGGCGCGGCGTCCGGCAACCTGCTGATGACCGGTGCGGTGGTGCATGGCGAGGACGGCACTGATTCCGTCATCCATTTCGGCGTGCCGATGTCGTCGCCTGCGGTGTCGATCGCCGACACCTGGCGGGTGATGGGCATGCGCGGAACGGGATCCAACGACGTGGTGATCGACGGCCTGTTCGTGCCCGACGCCAGCGTCGCATTGACGCGCAAGAGCGGCGAATGGCATCCGCTGTTCCAGATCATCTCGACGATCGCCTTCCCGCTGATCTACGCGGTCTATCTCGGCGTCGCCGAGAACGCCCGCGAGATCGCGGTCGGCATGGCCAGGAAGAAGCGGCAGACGCCACACGCGCTGAGGCTGGCCGGCGAGATGGACACGGCGCTGCGCGCCGCACAACTGGCGCATCGGTGGATGATCGACATCGTCGAGCGCAACGCGCCCTCGGCCGATTCGGTCAACGAGGTGATGATTGGCCGCAGCCTCGTGGCTTCCAACGCCATCAGGGCCGTGGAACTGGCGATGGAATTGGCGGGCGGCGCGAGCTTCTACCGCGCCAACGGGCTGGAGCGCTGCTTCCGCGACGTGCAGGGCGCGCGCTTCCATCCGCTGCAGGCCGGCCCGCAGGCCGAATATGCCGGCGCGGTGGCGCTGGGGCTGCCGACCGCGACCATTTTCTGATCCCAGAATTGTCCGCTCGTGGTCAGACGGACAATGAAGCGATGCCGCGCGCTTCAGGCACGCGCGGCATCGCGATTTCTCACAGGCGGGAAGCCTATCCGCCGCGCATCGGCGGCATGACGATCCTGTCGGCGCGGCAGGCGCGGCGGTCGATCTCCGGGCACTCCCGGAAGCCCAGATCCTTGGTCATGCAGATGCGGATTTCGCGCAGGAACCGGCGGTCGCAGGTGACGGCGATATCCGAAGCGTCGAGGCCGGGATTGGCCTTGAGGAAGGATTGCTCGGCCTCGCGAGGCGACAGCGTGCGGTAGTCGTCGAGCCGCCGGAATTCCTGCGGCACCACCACCCGCTCGCGGGCGAAGCGCAGGACCTGGAAATAGTCGGCCTGCGACAGGCCCGTGCAGGTGCCGTGCTTGCGCCATTCGTGGCGGATCAGGCCGGCGGACGGCATCAGATCGTAGAGCGAACGCGCCGTATCATTGTCGACATTGCCGTTGCCGCCGCAGTCCTGCGGAAAACCGCGCTCGAACTGCGGCCACAAGCCGTGCACGACGAAGGCATAGGGCCGGCCGGAGGCGCATTGCTGGCGGTTGGCGTTCTCGCCCTCCGCCTCGCAATAGCTCGGCGACCACGACAGCGACAGCACGTAGAAGTCAAAACCCTTTCCGAGTGGAACCTTCTTGCCCGCATCGACGGCTGCCTGTTCCGGCTGGGCGTCCGCGGCCGGCTGCTGATCACAACCGGCAAACGCCAGCAATCCCGTGAAGAGCAGAAAAGCGAGCCATCGCGGCAGCGGCTTGCCGCGGCGCATGGTCAAATCATTTCAGGACGCGGCAGTTGCCATTATAGACGAACCAGCGGTCGAAGCCCGACACGCAAAATTCGACGTTCTGCCTTGTCGCGGCAAAACCCATGCGCGCCTCGATCAGATACCACAGGTCGCGCTTGCTGCCGTCGGAGAGGATCACGGTCGCCCCGCAATAGCGCCTGCTGATCGGCCATTCCTCGTTGCGCGGGATGTAGCGATGCTCGTGGATGTCGCGGAAGTCGGTGATCGATACGTCCGGGAGGTTGGGCACGTTACGGACCTGATAGTCGAAGCGCGCCGAGATGCTGCGGAGGAAGCTCTGGTCGTCGCAGGCGCTGACCTTCGTGCCCGTCGGATCGATGAAATTGCCGGCATGGGAGACGCCGGCCATTGCGCACACAGCGAGCGCGGCCACGGCTAAAGCTTTGACGACCTGCAACATGCGCCCTCGCGAACGATCCAGTGAACTGAAATCCATATTCACTGTGCGCAATGGCCGGCCACGGGTCAAGCTCCGGCAGCCTCCCCGGCCAGCCAATCCAGTGTCCATTCGCCACCCGGTGTTTCCGCAAGGACACGGTGCAGCGCCGGCAGGATGACGCGCAGCTCTGATTCAAGCGTGAACGGCGGGTTCACCACCACCATTCCTGTACCGTCGAGGCGTGGCTCGTCGGAAGGCGGGCGGATGGCGAATCGGATGTCGAGGATTTTTGGAATGCCCGACTGCCGCAGGTCCTTCGCGAATCCCGCCACGGCCTGAAGATCCTTCACGGGATACCAGAGCGCGTAGATGCCGCCCGGCCAGCGCCGATGCGCCTTCACCAGGCCCTGGACCAGCCGGCCGAATTCGCCCGGCTGCTCGAAGGGCGGGTCGACCATGACCAGCCCGCGTTTCTCCTTTGGCGGCAGATGCGCACCCAGCGCCAGCCAGCCGTCGAGTTCGATGATGCGCGCCTGATGATCGCCCGCAAAAAGATTGGCCAGGCGATGAGCGTCCTGCGGGTGAAGCTCGATCGCCGTCAGCCGGTCCTGCTTGCGTACCAGATGGCGCACGATCATCGGCGAGCCGGGATAATGGGTGAAATTACCCCCCTTATTCGTCGCTTCGACAGCTTCGAGATAAGGCGCGAGCAGAGTTGCTGCGGGAGCAGGCAGTTGTGCCGAACGCAAGCGGCCGATGCCGCCCAGCCACTCGCCGGTGCGTTGCGCGGCGTCGCTGGAAAGATTGTAGACGCCGGCGCCCGCATGCGTGTCGATGACCCGGAACGCCTTGTCCTTGATCTTCAGATATTCGACCAGCCGCGTGAGAACGGCGTGCTTGACGACATCGGCGAAATTGCCGGCATGGAAGTCGTGGCGGTAGTTCATGACGGCATGGCGTTCAGGGCTGCGCCGCGTCGCGGCCCCAGCGCGGCTTTTGCGGCGGCTGCGCGCCTCCGCCACTACTGCCGCCCCGGCCGCGGCGCAGCGATAGGACGAAACCGATGAAGCCGATCGCCATGATCGAGAAGCCGACTGGCTGCGCCCGCTGGTCGTAGGCCCCTGCCCCGCCGGTCAGGATCAGGTCGACCGATGAAAACTGCACGCCCTCGGCGTCCCCCGGCCCGACGGTGAACGTGTAGGAGCCCTCGGCGATCTCGGCGATCGGGCCGGCCTCGATGCGATAGACCTGCTGGCGGGTCTGTGGCGACTCCTCGCGTTTTTCGGCGCTGGAAAGGCCGAGCGATTCGGCCAGCACCGTGCGCCCCTGGGTGGCGGCGGTGATGGTGAGCAGGCTCTGGCCGGCATCCAGGTCAGGCGGCAGGACCGCGGCCACGTCGAGCACAGCTTTTACAGGCGCATCGGTTGGACCCAGGCGGGCATCGACCGGGCGAAAACCTCCCGCTGCATTCTGCACCCGCCAATTGCCGATCTCGTGCGCGCCGAGATGGCCGACCGCCCAGGGATAAGCCAAGCCCATGCCCGCGCCGGCCAGCAGGACCAGGAAGAAGACGATGCGCATCAATAGCATGATCGCCTCACGCCTTGCGCTCCCAGCGGCGCTCGGGCGTTTGCTGCCAGTAGGTCACCGCATGGCCGCCGGCCTTGTGGATTTTCCACTGGTTGCGAGCCTCCTCGACCTGGGCGGCGTCGTGACCGTCGAACATGAAGACGATGCGCTCGCAACCATCGTCCGGCGGCGGGCTGGCGCCGTCGACCACGAAACGCACGGCGGCGCCGTTGCGATTGTCCAGCGCGGTCGTCAGCAGAACGGGCTGCGCCTCGGCATGCGGCTCGCGGTCGGTGCCGTGGGCGAGGAATGAATCGTCGCGGTAGGTCCACAGATGCGTGTCGAGGCTGTCGCGGCGTTCGTCGCTGCCCAACTGAACCACGGCGCGCCAGCCGCGCTGCACCGTCTTCTCGAGAAGCGCCGGCAGCGCGTTCTCGAGCGTCGATTCGGTGAGGTGATAGAAAAGAACGTCGGCCATGCCGGACTTATCTCTCGATGCATCGCAGATTCCCCAATGGAAAACCGCGCAACACTTTTGCGGAACCTGCTCAGTCCTCGTAGTGGTCGCGGACGAGCCGGTCGAGCAGGCGCACGCCGAAACCCGACGCCCAGGACTGGTTGATCTCGGTGGCCGGCGACGAGATCGCTGTTCCTGCTATGTCGAGATGCGCCCAGGGCGTCTCCTTGACGAAACGCTGCAGGAACTGCGCGGCGCTGATCGAGCCGCCATGCCGGCCGCCGGTGTTCTTCATGTCGGCGTTCTTGGTGTCGATCATCTTGTCGTATTCGGCGCCCATCGGCATACGCCACAGCCGCTCCTGCGTGACCTGGCCGGCGGCGGTGAGCCGCTCGGACAGTTCGTCATTGTTGGAGAACAGGCCTGCGTAGGCGTTCCCGAGCGCGACCATGATGGCGCCGGTCAGCGTCGCGAGATCGATCATGAATTTGGGCTGGAAACGATCGTTGCAATACCAGAGCGCGTCGGCCAGCACGAGGCGGCCCTCGGCGTCCGTGTTGATGACCTCGATGGTCTGCCCGGACATCGAGGTGACGATGTCGCCGGGGCGCTGGGCGTTGCCGTCGGGCATATTCTCGACACAGCCGATGATGCCGACGACATTAGCCTTGGCCTTGCGCGCGGCGAGCACATGCATGAGCCCGGTGACGGCGGCAGCGCCGCCCATGTCACCCTTCATGTCCTCCATGCCGGCAGCCTGCTTGATCGAAATGCCGCCGGTGTCGAAGACGACGCCCTTGCCGATGAAGGCGACGGGCTTGTCCTTCGGCTTGCCACCGTTCCACTGCATGACGACCAACCGGGGCGGTCGAACCGAGCCCTGCGCCACGCCGAGCAGCGCCCCCATGCCGAGCTTGCGCATCTCCTTCTCGGTCAGTACCTCGACCGAAACGCCGAGTTCCTTCAATTCCGACGCCTTCGCGGCGAACTCGACCGGGCCGAGGATATTGGCGGGCTCGTTGACCAGGTCGCGCGCCAGGATGACGCCGTCGACCGTGCCTTGCGTCTCGGCAAAGGCTTTCTTCGCGGCGCTCGGATTGGCGCACAGGATGGTGATGCGGGCCGGCTTGTCGGGCGCAGCACCGTTGGCGTCTTCCTTCTTGGTCTTGTAGGTGTCGAAGCTGTAGTTCCTGAGCAGGATGCCGCCGGCTATGCTCGCGACCTCGGCCGGACCGACGGTGACGCCGGGCAGTTCGGCGACGATCGACACGTCCTTGCCCTTCTTGATCTGCGCGGCGATGGATCCGCCGAGCCGCCACCAGCACGCCTCGCCCAACGCCGAGGCCTTGCCGACGCCAACCGCGACGATGCGGTCGAGCGGCGATCCCTCGGGCGCGATGAGGTCGACCGCACCTGCGAATTTCGCCTTGAATTCGGAAACCTCGAAGGCGCGCGGCAGGATTCCGGCGGGATCGCAAGCCTTGGCGGCGTCAGACAGCCCGTCACCCTCGGCCGCCAGAACGACGGCCACCCCCTTCTTGGGAGCTGCAAACTTGGCGAAGCTTATGGCTGGTCTCAACGTCATCGGCATTCCATTCGACTGAACCGGTTCAGGCCCGCAACCTTTGAGAGTTTTCGGTGATTTGGCAAGAAACTTCGCCGGCGCCGTGGACGGAGCGTAACGAAATCATCGCAAAATCGTCGCGGCGCTGTAAGCCCAGTGTCAGGAAGCGAGGCTAGCGGATACGCAGCACAAGGCGGCGGATGGCACCTCGGACAAAGGCGCCGGCATTCGGACAACTTGAGCGATCGAGTTGGAGGCAGAATGACCGATGTGACCGCCGTCAGGCATCCAGACCTTGCGGCCCGGCGGCCAATTCCTCACCTGGCGATACCGGGCTGGCTCATACTTGCGTCGATCATCGCTGCGCTGGCCATGTTCTGGCTCTTTCCGGCCCTGGACATCGCCACGAGCCGGGTCTTCTTCGTCGAGCGTCCCTGCGGAGAGTTCGAAGCGGCAACACGAGTCTGCGGCGACTTCCCGGCCCGACTCCACCTGGCCTATCTGCGCCAGACGCTGCAGGCATTGCCGTTCGTCCTGGCACTCTCGCTCGGCATCTGGGTCACCCTGAAGCTGACGATCAACGGGCGGCTGGACAGCACCGTCGCTCGGAAGGCATCGACGGCGTTCTGGACCTATGCGATTGCCGTGGGACTGGTCGTCAACGTCGGCCTGAAGGGATATTCTGGCCGGCCGCGACCAATCCACAGCGATCTCTTCGGCGGCGATCTTCCGTTCGTGGCGGCGGGCAAGATCACCGGCTACTGCGCCTCGAACTGCTCCTTCGTCTCGGGTGAAATGGCGTCGGCAGTCTGGCTGCTGTGCGTCGTGCCATTGCTGCCGGTTGCCTGGCGCACCGTCGGATTCGTGCTCGCGGCCAGTCTCGCGACACTGACCGGCGCGATGCGCATCGCCTTCGGCGCCCATTATTTGTCGGACGTCGTCTTCGCGGCGGTCGTGACCCTGGCCGTCCATCACCTGGTGACGGCCGCAGCCGGCAAGGTCCACCGCGCCCGCCCGGACCTCGGCGCGAAAATCCTCCCGGCGATCTCCAGGCGAACGCGCACCCGACTGAAACAGGCGAAAGAGTAGCCTCGATGCAAGCAGAGCTGGACGTGAAGGCGAGCCTGTAAAATTATTTGTTTCGCCGCAATAAAGCATTAACCCTGACTCTTGGCACTTTGTTAGCCTCGCCGCCCCGACAATGCGCCCGCCTGGGACAGGGGCGCGGCGACTTGGCGGGGGCTGCGCCGGTTGAACTGGCGCGGGCTGGCGCATAGGTTAGGCAGGCTCCGTTCATCGCGGCGCTCAAGGGACGTCCATGGAATTCCTCCGCTGATGAAGGTCATCGAGCGCTACATCTTCATGAAGGGGCTCGCGACGTTCCTCGCGACGCTTGGCGGTACCATGGCGATCGTCTGGGTGACGCAGGTGCTGCCGCGCCTCGACCTGGTGACCACCAACGGCCAGAGCGCAGGCAATTTCCTCTATCTTGCAAGCTTAATCCTGCCGTCGGTCGTTCCGGAGGTGCTCCCCTTCGCGGTCGCCATCACCGTGGCGCAGACCTTCGCCTCGATGAACGCCGATTCGGAACTCGTCGTGATCAATGCCTCCGGAAGCTCGCGCTGGGTGGTGGTCAAGCCGATCCTGGTCCTGGCGGCGCTGGCCAGCCTCACTTCATTCCTCTTCGCCAATTTCGTCGACCCCTATTCGAAGCTCGAATTCCGCAGGCTGCTCGCAGGCGCCCGCGCCGACCTCATCTCGATGGTCGTCCAGGAAGGGTCGTTCCGGCAGATCGAGAAAGGGCTTTTCATCCAGATCGGCGAGAGGCTGCCGGGCGGCGATTTCGGCGGCGTGTTCCTTGCCGATTCGCGCGACCAGAACGCCGACTTCATCTATTACGCCAAGAAGGGATCGGTGGTCGAAGAGGGTGAGGACAAGACGCTGGTGATGAATGACGGCGTCGTCCAGCGGAAGGCGTCGAACGGCGACGTGTCTGTCATCCATTTTGATTCCTACACCTTCGACCTTTCCGTATTCGCCGCGAAAACCAGCGGGGGCACGATGTACGCGAAGGATCGCGACATCATCTACCTGCTCGATCCCGACCTGAACGATTCGACCTTCAAGGCGAAGCCGCAGGAATTCCGCGCCATGCTGCACCGGCGGTTGGCCGAATGGCTCTATCCGATCGTCTTCGGGCTGATCGGGCTTGCGGTCGCTTCCGACGCGAAATCGCATCGCGAGGGCAGGATCCATCCGCTGGTCACGACCCTGGCGCTGGCGCTGTTCGTGCGCTGGCTGGGCTTCTTCACCGGCAACCAGGCGCAATCGTCACCGCATTTCATCATTCTGATCTACGCCGTTCCGCTGTTGGCGTCGGCGGTCTCCATATGGTTCATCGCTACGAACCGCACGATGGAACTGCCGGTGGCGTGGGCCGATTCGCTGATGTCCTGGTCCCGCCGGATCGGCGACCGCATGGCGTTCCTGCGCATCCGGGGCGGCACAGAGCCCGGGCAAGGGTCCGTCTCATGACCTGGACGCTCGGCCGCTATTTCTTCTTCCGCTATGCGACGATCACGGCATGGTTCTTCGTCGGCATCTTCGCGATGGTTTTCCTGATCGACTTCACGGAACTGTCGAGCCGGACGTCGGCGTTAAAGAACTTCACGGTGCAGATCGCGCTGGCAATCTCGATCCTGCGCGTGCCGATGATCGTGCAGCAAGTGATACCGTTCATCTGCCTGTTCGGCGCGATGGCGACCCTGGTGTCGCTCAACCGCAAGTATGAGCTGGTGATCGCGCGGGCGGCCGGTATCTCCGCCTGGCAATTCCTGTTTCCGGTCTGCCTCGGCGCGCTGGCGATCGGCTTCCTTACAATATTCCTGCTCAACCCGATCGCGGCGCGTGGACTGGCGCGGGCGGAGAACATCGAGGCCTTCCTCCGCGATGGCGATTCGGCCGCGCCCACTGCCTTCGACGTGCCGTGGATTCGCCAGAAGACCGAGGGAACGGATACGATCATCGGCGCCAAGATGGTGCTCAATCAGGGACTGGAGCTCGCCGACGCATCGTTCTTCGTCTTCGATGCCGAAGGCAACATCATCGAGCGCAAGGACGCGCGCCGCGCCTTCCTGCGCGACGGTTTCTGGGAACTGCGCGAGGTTAAACGCCTGCGCGACGGCAAGCAGATTGAGGCCGTGGCGGAGGACCGGGTCCCGACCAACCTCACGCCCGCTTTCGTGCTCGAAAGGCTGGCGCAGCCGGAGACCGTGCCGATCTTCGACCTGCCGTCGAAGATCGAGGTAGCGCGCTCCTTCGGGCTCAAGGCGACCGCATTTTCCATGCAATTTCATTCGCTTGTGGCGCTGCCCATGCTGTTGGTGGCGATGACGCTGATCGCGGCGACGGTGTCGATGCGGTTCGCCCGCCTCGGTCAATCGATCACGATGATTCTGGGTGGCGCGCTAGCCGGCTTTCTGCTTTATGTGGTGTCTGTTCTCGTGAGGGCCTTCGGCGTCGCCGGATTCGTGCCACCTTACGTCGCTGCATGGTTGCCGGTGGTGGTCGCGTTGTTTTTTGGAGTTACATTCCTGCTCTACAAGGAAGACGGCTAGTGAGGGCTCCGTCACCCGCATACCGCCGCATGCCGGCCCGGATCGTGCGTCTCTACGCAACGACGGCGCTTGCCTGCGTGCTGGGCGTCGGCATTGCCGGGATCGCTGCCGCGCAGGACATCAGCGGCCTGACCGAGCGCATGGCCGGCAACGTGCCGAGCGATTCGCAGATGCTGCTCGAGGCCGACACTCTGGTCTACGACATCGACGCCGACATGGTGACGGCGGTCGGCGGCGTGCGCATCGACTATGGCGGCAACAAGCTCGTCGCCCAGCGCGTCAGCTACAACCGCAAGACCTCGCGGCTCACGGCCAGCGGCGGCGTGCAGATCATCGACAGTTCCGGCACCAAGGTCTTTTCCGAAGAAGTCGACATCACCGACGATTTCGCCAGCGGCTTTGTCAACGCGCTGCGCGTCGAGACCATCGACAGGACCTATTTCGCGGCGGAAAGCGCCGAACGCAAGGATGGAGTGCTGACGACGTTCAACAACGGCGTCTACACCGCTTGCGCACCCTGCGAGGACAAGCCCGACCAGGCGCCGGTCTGGCGCATCAAGGCCAAGAAGATCATCTGGAACGGCACGACCAAAACGGTGCGGTTCGAGCAGTCGCGCTTCGAATTCTTCGGCTTCCCGATCGCCACGCTGCCCGCCTTCGAGATCGCCGACCCGACGGTGAAGCGCAAGAGCGGCTTCCTGATTCCCAGCTTCAAGCAGAATTCCGATCTCGGCTACGGCATCAGCGTCCCCTACTATTTCGCGCTGTCGCCAACCTCCGACCTGACCGTGACCGGCACCGGTTACACGCAGCAGGGCTTCCTCGGCGAGGCCGAGTGGCGAAAGCGCTACGACAATGGCGAATTCAGCCTGAAGGTCGCCGGCATCTATCAGGCCGACCCCGGCAATTTCGACGACCAGAACACGGTCAACTCGGGCCCGGAGGGCGATCCGAACCGGTTTCGCGCCATGGTCGGCTCAAAGGGACGGTTCGATATCAACCCGCGCTGGCAGGTCGGTTGGGACATCCTCTACCAGACCGACAAGAATTTCTCGAAGACCTACAGCATCGAGGGCTTCGACAAGTACGTGCAGCGTTCCGAGATCTACCTGACGGGCCTGAACGACAGGAATTTTTTCGATCTCCGCGGCATGCAGTTCGATGTCCAGGAGGACATCCTGGATTCGGACGATCAGTCGACGGACCAGTACCAGCCCTGGGTGCTGCCCAGCTTCGACTACAGCTACATTCCGGACGAACCTCTGGCCGGCGGCGAATTGCGGCTGGATGTGAATGCCCGTTCGATCTACCGGTCGCGGCTTGACGACAACACATTCGACAACAACCCGGACCAGGCGGACGACTACCGGAACAATCTGGTCCAGGGCATCGAGGGATACTCCAGCCGGCTGACCGCGGAGGCCGAGTGGAAACGTTCGTTCATCACCGATGGCGGGCTGGTGGTCACCCCGCTGCTCGGATTCCAGGCCGACACCACCTACGTCAACCAGTCGCAATCATCGGTCGACGCGATCAATGCGCTCGCAGCCGCATCGGTGCCGAGCGCCGGCGCCGATGTACGCTCCGCCTACAACCGCCTGATGGCGACCGCAGGCATGGAACTGCGCTGGCCGGTGTTGTTCTCGAGCACGAGTTCGTCGCATGTGCTGGAGCCGATGGCACAATTGTTCGCCCGGCCGAACGAGCGGTACAGTTCCACCTACGGGACGCCCAACGAGGACGCGCAGAGCTTCGTGTTCGACGCAACGACTCTGTTCGAACGCGACAAGTTCTCCGGCTACGACCGTGTCGAGGGCGGAACCCGCGCCAATATCGGCCTGCGCTACAGCGGCAGCTACGACAATGGCTGGGCAACCAACGCCTTGTTCGGCCAATCCTATCATCTGGCCGGCGAGAATTCCTTCGCCTCGCCCGATCTCGTCCATGCCGGTGCCGAATCGGGACTGGACACCGATACGTCGGACTATGTGGGCCTTGTGGGCTTTGCCTCGCCTTTCGGCCTTTCGGCGTCGTTGAGCGGCCGTTTCGACGAGCAGACCATGGACGTGCGGCGCGTCGAGGCGAAGACCGGCTATATGGCGGGGCCGGTCAGCGTCACCGGGAACTACACCTTCATCCAGGCACAGCCCCTCTACGGCTTCAGCGAGGACCGGCACGAAGTCAGCGCCGGCGCTTCGATCCGCTTCCACGAGAACTGGCGCGTCTTCGGCGGTGGCAGATACGACCTGCAGTCCAGCGTGCTGGTTTCCGATTCGATCGGATTGGCCTATGATGACGAATGCTTCGCCTACGCGTTGACCATGTCGAACTCGCGTGACACCGACGGCTACAGCTCGGACGAGCGGACCATAGGGTTCAGCATATCGCTGCGGACGCTCGGCGACATCGGCGACGGGACCACTTCGTTCCAGTAAGTTTCGGGCGCGTCATCGTTTCGCCCCAGACATCGGTCATCGACCGAAGTCATGTTTGCAAGCAAAACCGGAAACGGATCCGCAGGGATGGCCTCCGTGAGAAAAACTCTTCTGTCGCTGAACGTCGCGATCTTCCTCGCAGCCACCGCGCTGACTGTTTCCGTCCAGGGGACGGCCCATGCGGCGAGCGAGATCAGATACGTCGTCAACAATGTCCCGGTGACGAACTACGACATCCAGCGACGCGCCGCCTTCCTCAAGCTGCAGCGCAAGAAGGGCGACCTGTCGAAGCAGGCCAGCGACGAGATGATCGAGCAGACGCTGCGGCAGACGGAGATGAAGCGCCTGGGCATCCGTGTGGCCGACCAGGACGTCGACGCCGCTTATGCGCGTTTCGGCAAATCCAACAAGATGACCACGAAGCAGCTGAACGGCGTTCTCGACCAGGCCGGCGTCACCGCTTCGCATTTCAAGGACTACATCCGCACGCAGCTGGGCTGGAACCGCGCGCTTTCAGCCCGTTTCCGTGCACAAGGCGGGACGATGAGCGAGCAGGAAGTCGTGCGCCGCATGCTGGAAAAGGGCGGCAGCAAGCCTTCCGCGACCGAATACATGCTGCAGCAGGTGATCTTTGTCGTCCCGGCCTCGGAGCGCGGCTCGATCGGCAAGCGCAAGAAGGAAGCCGAGTCCATGCGCCAGCGCTTCACCGGTTGTGACAGCACGCGCGAGTTCGCCAAGGGCCTGCTCGACGTCACGGTGCGTGATCTCGGCCGTGTACTCGCTCCCGAGCTGCCCACCGAGTGGGCCGAGCAGATCAAGGCGACGAAGATTGGTGGCGCCACGCCGGTCCGCGAGACGGAGCGCGGAGTCGAGTTCATCGGCATCTGCCGCACCCGCGAGGTTTCCGACGACCGGGTCGCGAAATCGGTATTTCAGGCCGAGGGCAGCGACGACGACAACGCCGCCGAACTCGACAAGAAATACATCGCCGAATTGCGCGGGCGGGCAAAGATCGTCGAACGCTGAGGGCAGTTGCCTCCGGCCGAGCCGATCGGCGCGGAGCGGCACTTCTGTAGCGCCCGTGTCCTCGTGAAGCCGCAGGTCTCCGTGACCGCGCAGTCAATCCTTTTCCGTGCGCGGTAGCTTAACCTTGCGACATGACCTCCCCCTGGGCCTGACCGCAGGCGATCCTTCCGGCATCGGCCCGGACGTGTCGCTTGCCGCATGGCTGCGGCGCGATATGCATGATGTGCCTCCCTTCTATCTGCTGGGCGATCCGGCGATGCTGTCGCTTCGCGCCGGACGTCTCGGCCTGGACATACCGATCACCGTGGTGGAGCCCAGGGATGCCCGCCAGGCTTTTGCAGCCGCCCTCCCCGTCGTGCCGCTGGCGGCACGGTTCGCCGATACACCCGGCAGGCCGGACGTCGCCAATGTGCCCGGCATCGTCGAATCGATTGACCGCGCCGTGGCGGATACGTTCGAGGGCCGCGCCGCCGGCGTCGTCACCTGCCCGATCGCCAAGAAGGTGCTTTACGATGGCGGATTCAGGTTTCCCGGCCATACCGAGTATCTCGCCGAACTGGCGAAAATCCGCACCGGCGTCATGGCGCGGCCGGTGATGATGCTGGCCGGGCCCGAGCTTCGGACCGTGCCGGTGACCATCCACATCGCGCTTGCCGGCGTGCCGGCGGCGCTGACGGAGGCCGACATTGTCGAGACCGGTCGCATCGTTGCCGCCGAACTCGAAAGGCGCTTCGGCATCGCCCGCCCTCGCCTGGCGGTCGCCGGGCTCAACCCGCATGCTGGAGAGGACGGAGCGATGGGCCTTGAAGACGGGCAAATCGTCCGCCCGGCGGTCGAGGCGCTGCGGCGGGAAGGCATCGCGGCACAAGGGCCGCTGCCAGCCGACACACTCTTCCATGCGCGGGCGCGAAAAACCTATGACGCGGCGATCTGCATGTATCACGACCAGGCGCTGATACCGGCCAAGACCCTGGCCTTCGACGAGGCGGTCAATGTGACGCTCGGGCTTCCCTTCATCCGCACCTCGCCCGATCACGGCACCGCCTTCAATATCGCCGGCAGCGGCAAGGCAAAGCCCGACAGCCTGATCGCGGCGCTGCGGATGGCGGGGCAGATGGCCGCGCGGCCAGCGCCATGAGCCTCGCTTTGGACGGCCTGCCGCCGCTGCGCGAGGTGATCGACCGCCACGGGCTTCAAGCGAAGAAGGCGCTCGGCCAGAATTTCCTGCTCGACCTCAACCTGACCGGCAAGGTAGCGCGCGCCGCCGGTCCGCTGGAGGATGTTACTGTGATCGAGGTCGGCCCCGGTCCGGGGGGCCTGACCCGCGCGCTGCTGATGCATGGGGCGAAGCGCGTCGTGGCGATCGAACGCGACGAACGCTGCCTGGCGGCGCTGGCCGAAATCTCCGCGCATTATCCCGGACGGCTGGAGGTGATCGCCGCCGACGCGCTGAAGACCGACATGGCGGCGCTGGCGGCCGGCGAGCCGGCGAAGATCGTCGCCAACCTGCCTTACAATATCGGCACGGAACTGCTGGTCCGCTGGCTGACCGTGCAGGACTGGCCGCCCTTCTACCGATCGTTGACGCTGATGTTCCAGAAGGAGGTGGCGCAGCGCATCGTGGCCGCGCCTGACGACGATGCCTATGGGCGGCTGGGCGTGCTCGCCGGCTGGCGCTGCAAGGCCGACATCGCCTTCGACATTCCGGCACGCGCATTCACGCCGCCGCCGAAGGTGACCTCGTCGGTGGTGCACCTGGAACCGCGCGCGACGCCCCTGCCCGCCGACATCCGCAAGCTGGAACGCGTCACCGAGGCGGCATTCGGCCAGCGGCGCAAGATGCTGCGGCAGAGTTTGAAGGGATTGGGCGGCGAGGCGCTGCTGGAAAAGGCCGGCATCGACGCGACGCGGCGAGCGGAGACGCTGAGCGTGGAAGAGTTCGTACGGCTGGCGAACGCAATCTGAGCGGATGGCACGTCGCCCATCCTCGTCCAGAACCCTTGACTTTAGGCGATCAGGTCTTCTCGTCCAGCAATCCCGAGACGAAATCGAACAGGCCGGGACGGCGGTCGCGGCGCAGGCGCTCGGCGGTGATGATGGCTTTCACTTGCGCAAAGGCGCGGTCGAGGTCGCGATTGATCACCACATAGTCGTAGTCGCGCCAGTGCTCGATCTCCGCCCTGGCGTTTTCCAGCCGGCGGGCGATGGCATCGTCCGGATCCTCGGCGCGGCGCTTCAGCCGGCTCTTCAGTTCGGTCATCGACGGCGGCAGGATGAAGATCGAGACGATGTCGGCCCGCATCTTGTCCTTGAGCTGCAAGGCGCCCTGCCAGTCGATGTCGAACAGCATGTCGCGGCCTTCGGCCATCGCCCCTTCGACGGGTTCTCTCGGCGTGGCGTAGCAGTTGCCGTGGACCTCCGCCCATTCCAGCAGCGCGTCGGAATCACGCAGGCGGTCGAATTCACGCTGCGAGACGAACCGGTAGTGGACGCCGTCGATCTCGCTGCCCCGGCGCGCGCGCGTCGTAACGCTGACGGAAAGGCCGAGATCGTGGTCGCTCTCCAGCAGATTACGGGCGATCGTCGACTTTCCGGCGCCCGAAGGCGAGGAGAGAACCAGCATCAAGCCGCGGCGGCGAATCCCCGCTGATAGCTGTCCGGTCTCCATCCCTACTCCAAATTCTGAACCTGCTCACGGAACTGGTCCACCACCGCCTTCAGTTCCAGACCGATGGCGGTTATCGCTCCCGCATTCGACTTAGAACATAAAGTGTTTGATTCGCGATTAAATTCCTGCGCGAGGAAGTCCAGCTTGCGGCCGATCGGACCGCCGGCTGCAAGCAGTGCGCGGCCTGATGCGACATGGGCCTTCAAGCGGTCGATCTCCTCGCGGATGTCGGCCTTGGTGGCGAGGAAGGCGGCTTCCATATGGAGCCGGCCTTCGTCGAGAGTGGCGCTTGCGTCCATCAGCAGCGCGACCTGTTCCGCCAGCCGGGCACGGATCGAAACGGGCTCGCGCGACGGGTCGGCCTCCGCTTTGGCGACAAGCGCCTCGATCGTGTCGATGTGGCCAAGCAGGACTTCGCGCAGGGCGTCGCCCTCCGACTGGCGGGCCTTCACCAGTTCAGCGATGGCCAACTCGAAGGTCGAGAGGATGGCGGCGTCGAGGGCAGCGCGGATCTCCTCGGTTTCCTGCGTCTCCGACGGTTCGAGCACTCCGCGCAGCGCAAGCAAACCATCGGCGCTGGCTGGCGCCGTACCGAACTGGTCCTGAAGCCGCTTGGCGAGACCGGCGAGATCCTTGAGGAAGGCCTCGTTGATGACGGGCTGCGCAGCCGCGCCACCGGTCCGGCCGATGCTCAGCGTCGCCTGGAAATTGCCGCGTGCGAAGCGCTTTTGCAGCGCCTGCCGCACGCCGAGTTCCAGGCGCTCGAAGCCGGGCGGCAGGCGCAGCCGGATCTCGATGGTCTTGCCGTTGACGGATTTCAGCTCCCAGGCGATCGAAGTGCCCTCGATTTCGCCGGTGGCGCGGGAAAAGCCGGTCATGCTTTGCAGGGTCATCGCGGGCTCTTCCTTCCAAACGGGCAAATACACTGGAAGGCAGGCGCTTCCCGGTGACGCGGCGTCAGCCCTCCGATACCGGGTCGATGCGGTAACGTCCAGTCACGATCAGTCATGGGAACCAGCGCGCTGGGCGGGCTTTGCCCCATGAAATCAGTAGCCTGTCAATTTGCAGGTGGGCGAGATCTACTATTGCGCCGTGCTGCCGTCGCCTTGCGTACCTGGCTTGGCGCCATCGCCGGACTGCTGCTTCTGGATCGCCCGCCAGCGCGCGACGTTGCGGTTGTGCTCCTCCAGCGAACCGGCGAAAACGTGGCCGCCGGTGCCGTCGGCGACGAAATACAGGTCGTTGGTCTGCAAGGGATTGGCGACTGCCTCAAGCGCTGCACGGCCCGGGTTGGCGATCGGCGTCGGCGGCAGGCCGTTGATGACGTAAGTGTTGTAGGGCGTCGGCTTTTCCAGATCAGACTGATAGATCGGCCGGTCGGCGGGTTTGCCGGCGCCGCCGAACAGGCCGTAGATGATCGTCGGATCTGACTGCAGGCGCATCTTCTTGCGCAGGCGATTGACGAAGACCGAGGCGACGTGCGGCCGCTCGGAATCGACGCCGGTCTCCTTCTCGACGATCGACGCCAGGGTGACGAATTCGTTGACGTCGGCCAGCGGCAGGTCCGGCGCGCGCTTCGCCCAGATCTCGTCGATGAGTTCCTTCTGCTGCGCCTGCATCTTGGCGACGATGGTCTTGCGGTCGGCGCCGCGTGTGAAACGCTGCGTGTCGGCGGCGAGGCTGCCCTCGGCCGGCACTTCTGACGGCATCGCGCCGGAGAGCGTGTCGTTGTCGGCGATCCGGCGGAGCGCCTGCGCCACGGTGAGCCCCTCCGGGATCGTCAGCGAATGCATGATCGACTTGCCGCTCTGCAGCAACTGTATGATGTCGCGCATCGAGGCGCCTGCCGGCACCTCGTATTCACCGGCCTTGAGCGACTCGTTGCCGCCATAAGCGCGCAAGCCAAGGCGGAAGACGGTGGAGTCGGTGATGAAGCCGCCCTGTTCCAATTGCGAGCCGATCTGCCCGGTGGTGGCGCCTTCCTTGACGAGGAAGGTCTTGGCCGCCGTCGTCGGGCCGGTCGAGAAGAACGCCTGCCTGCCGAGATACACCGCCAGGCCGGCCACGATGACCATGATCATCACGACCGAGACGACGAGGTTCATGAAGACGACGATCTGGTTGCGCGAAGCCCGCGACCGGCGCGGCGCCGGAGGCGGCGTCCCCGTCTCGGGGCGAAGCGCCTGGCTCGCCGTCTTCGGCGGCTCGGCCTTGGGCGGCTCGGTACGGCGGCCGAATTCAGCCGTGTTGGTATCGCTCATCGCCCTAACCTAGCTATTGCACCAATTCCTCCGCATCGGAGACTAGGCGCGAATATGGCAAAATTCCCGGCAGGCCGGTGCGACGCAACGTCAGCCGTCGAAACGCTGGAACACCAGGGATGCGTTGGTGCCGCCGAAGCCGAAGGAGTTCGACAGCGCCACGTCGACCTGACGCTGCCGTGCCTGGTGCGGCACGAGGTCAATAGCCGTCTCTCGTTCCGGGTTGTCGAGGTTGATGGTCGGCGGCACGATATTGTCGCGGATGGAGAGGACCGAAAAGATCGCCTCCGCCGCGCCGGCAGCACCGAGCAGATGGCCGATCGCCGACTTTGTCGACGACATCGAAATCTTCGAGGCGGCATTGCCGACAAGCCGCTCGACCGCACCGAGTTCGATCGTATCGGCCATGGTGGAGGTGCCGTGGGCGTTGATATAATCGAGATCGGCAGGCTGCAGGCCGGCACGCTTGACCGCGGCGGTCATGCAGCGGAAGGCGCCGTCGCCGTCTTCGGCGGGAGCAGTGATGTGATAGGCGTCGCCCGTCAGGCCGTAGCCGACAACCTCGGCGTATATCTTGGCGCCGCGCGCCCTGGCGTGTTCCAGTTCCTCGAGAACGACCACACCGGCCCCCTCGCCCATGACGAAGCCGTCGCGGTCGCGATCGAAGGGCCGCGACGCGGTCTCGGGCGAGTCGTTGCGATCGGTCGACAGCGCCCGGCAGGCCGCGAAACCCGCCATCGAAAGCCGCGTCACCGGGGCTTCCGCGCCGCCGGCAAGCATCACATCGGCGTCGCCGAACATGATCAGCCGCGCCGCGTCGCCAATGGCGTGCGCGCCGGTGGAGCATGCGGTGACGACCGCGTGATTCGGACCCTTGAGGCCGTGGCGGATCGAGACCTGGCCGGAGACGAGATTGATGATGTTGCCGGGAATGAAGAACGGGCTGATGCGGCGCGGGCCGCGCTCCTTGAGCAGCAGCGCGTTGTCGGCGATGCCGTCGATGCCGCCGATGCCCGAGCCGATCATCACGCCAGTGGCGTTGCGATCCTCGGCCGATTTCGGCTCCCAGCCGGAATCGCTCAGCGCCTCGTCGGCGGCCGCGATGCCGTAGAGGATAAAGTCGCCGATCTTGCGGAGCTCTTTGGGCTCAAGATAGGATTCGGGATGGAAAGTATGGTCGCTGCCGTCGCCGCGCGGAATGACATGGGCGACCTTGCAGGCGAGGTCCTCGACCTCGAATTGGGTAACCCGCCGACAGGCACTCCTGCCGGCCAGGATCTGCTTCCAGGTATGGTCGACGCCAACGCCAAACGGCGACAGCAGACCCAGACCCGTTACCACGACACGCCTCATCGCAGTGCCCCGATGCGCTGACGGCATGCCGGCCGGATCAAGCCGAAGCTTTGTCGATGTACTTCACCGCGTCGCCGACGGTGAGGATCGTCTCGGCGGCATCGTCGGGAATCTCGACGCCGAACTCTTCCTCGAAGGCCATGACGAGTTCGACCGTGTCCAGGGAGTCAGCGCCCAGATCATCGATGAAGCTCGCAGATTCCGTCACCTTGTCGGCTTCAACGCCGAGATGCTCGATCACGATCTTCTTGACGCGCTCTGCGGTGTCACTCATGTTGGCTTCCTCGTATCAAGTTGTGTGCCTTCGTTAGCGGGCGGATTGCCGCTAATCAAGCTGAAAGATGATGTTGGCCGGAACGCACCGGCCGCGGCCCTGAATTGTCGGTCGGCGGCCGATGCCATCGCGGCATTACACGAAAGTTTTAGGGCATCCAAGGCGAAAAGCCGCGTCCGGCGGCCGGAAACGCTGACTTTGCGTCAGCGCCTGCCGGATCAGATCATCGCCATGCCGCCGTTGACGTGGATGGTCTGGCCGGTGACGTAGGCGGCCTCACCGGAGGCTAGGAAAGCCACCGCCGCTGCGACCTCGGCGCCCGTACCCATGCGTCGCGAAGGGATCGCGGCCATGATCGCGTCCTTCTGCTTGTCGTTGAGCTTGCCGGTCATCGCCGATTCGATGAAACCGGGCGCGACGCAGTTCACGGTCACGTTGCGGGTGGCGATCTCCTGGGCCAGCGATTTCGTGAAGCCGATCATGCCGGCCTTGGAGGCGCAGTAGTTCGCCTGACCCGGGTTGCCGGTGACGCCGACCACCGAGGTAATGTTGATGATGCGGCCGTTGCGGCGGCGCATCATCGGATGCGTCAGTTCGCGGGTCAGGCGGAACACGGCGGTGAGGTTGACCTCGATCACCGAATCCCAATCGGCGTCGGACATACGCACGAATAGGCCGTCCCTCGTGATGCCGGCATTGTTGACGAGGATGTCGACGCCTTCGAGGTCTGCTTCCGCCTTCTGGCCGAGCGCCTTGACCTCGTCGCGATTGGTCAGGTCGGCAGGAAACAGTTTTACCCGGTCGCCGAGATCGGCGGCGAGCGATTCGAGCTTTTCGACGCGCGTTCCGTGCAGGCCGACTGTCGCGCCTTGCGTATGCAGCACCCGCGCAATCGCCTCGCCGATGCCTCCGCTCGCGCCGGTGATCAGCGCCTTGCGGCCGGTGAGTTCGAACATTTTTGCGTCTCCAATATCGTCGTTCTTGTTTGCGGACAGTCCAGGTGGCGGTTCCATAGCCCGGGCCGATCGCCGTTCAGATAACCCATATTGCGATCTGTTGCGACTTTACGACGGACTCGCCAAGCACAAGCTTGGCACCCGCCGGACACGCCCAGTCCGGCCCGCCGTAGTTGAAGCAGAAAGTATATCCGCCACGCCGGCGGATACGAACATGCTCGGGCAGATCCAGCACCTCCAGCCCTGCCTCTTGAACTGCATATCTCATGGTGGACGCAAGGAGTTTCTCGTCCGGCCAGCACGCCAGGTAGAGCGAACGTCCGTTGGCGATCAAAGCCGGATCATCATTTTCGAAACGGCCGAGGACCTTGGCATCGGTCTCTACATATTCGCGCCAGCGAACGGCATTTCCACTCACCTCCCCCCGCACCGCGTCCTTCAGGCCGGGCCTCAACGACGCGACCTGCGTGACGCGCGCGCCGGTCAGGTCCGCAAGCGGGCCGGTGGGCAAATTGGCGGGGGTTGTGCAATTCGGTGTCTTCGAACCGCTGCGCGGCCCGAAGACGATGACGGCTTCGCTTGCCTCGAACGCCCCGACTGTGGCCTGCGGGACGATCGGCAGCGACGGGACCAGCACCAGCGCATAACCGTCGAGCGGCGCACCTGGCGCGACGAGATCGACGTCGAGGCCAAGACGCCGCACGGGCTCGTACCAGCGGAAAACGAGTTCCGAAAACCCGAAATCCTTGCCCTGCGGCAGCACGCGCAACGCCCAGATTGCCTCGTAGTCGTAGACGATCGCTACCCTCGCCTGTTCCGTTTCCGGGAGGACACCGACCGTTTCAAGCTCGCGTCCCACGACCGTCGCTTCCCGTCCGCCGACCGAAAGCTCGTGGAGACCGGGCAGGTTCAGGCCGGCATGAAACTGTTCCTGCGCGAAAGGCGCCTGACGCCAGCGGAAATAGCTGACTACTTCGGCCCCGTGCGCCAGAGCTTCCCAGGTCCGGAGACGCACCATTCCAGGTTTCGGCACAGGGTTCCACGGCGCCCAGTTCACCGGACCCGGCTGCTGTTCCATTACCCAGAACCGGCCACGGCCGATACCGCGATAGAGATCGTGGTTGAAGGGCGCAATGTCGGGATGCGAGGTCTCGGCCCAGCGGCACTTCTCCTCCTCCGTCGGCAGAAACGTTTCGGTGAGGCCGAGCGGATAGGAATCGTGCGACGCGAAATCCAGAGCGCCACCGACTTTCCAGGCATCGAAGCTATTGAAAAAACCCATGAAGTTGTGGGTGATCCAACGCCCGGGGGAGTGCGCGCGGACGATCTCGCATTGCATCGAATTATAGGAGACGATCTCCTCCGACTTGAACCGCCAGAAATCCAGCCGGGCCGCCGGATTTGGCTCCGTCACCGTCATCGCCGGCAATGCCACCTCGTCGAAACTGCGGACCTCCATCGACCAGAAGACGTTGCCCCAGGCTTCGTTGAGCTGGTCGGCTGTCTGGTAGCGGCGGCGCAGCCAGTCGCGGAATCCCTTCAGATCATCAGCCCCCCACGAAAACACCGTTCCGTGGCAGCCATATTCATTGTCGGTCTGCCAGCCCACGAGGGCCGGATGCTGACCAAAATGCCTGGCAAGCCTTTCCACGATGCGGCGGCTCTCGCTGCGCCAGACATCCGACGAAAAATTGTAATGCCGCCGGCCACCGAATCCATAAGCCCGCCCCTGTTCGTCGACGGGTCTGATTTCGGGGTATTCGTCCATCAGCCATTTGGGCGGCGCCGCGGTCGGCGTGCCGAGCACGATCTTCAGCCCGGCGCCGCCGAGGATATCCATCACCCGCTCGAGCCAGCCGAAATCGAAGGCGTCTCGGCTCGGCTCAAGCCGCGACCACGCAAACTCGCCGATGCGCACGAACACAATGCCCATTTCGCGCATGCGCCGCGCATCGTCCGGCCACCACGCTTCCGGCCAATGTTCCGGATAGTAGCAGACACCGAGCATGGACCGCTCCCCTGGTTTCCCGCAGCCCAGGAATTCCGGGCTCGCAGCCGGAAAGCCGGGCGGGTCCGGCTTCGTCAGGCCAGCGCAGTCAGCGCCGCCTCGGCATCCGCCGGCGTGCCGATATTGGCGGTGGCGATCTCGCGGTCGATGCGGCGGGCGAGGCCGGACAGCACCTTGCCGGCCCCGACCTCGTACAGCGTCGTGATGCCGTTGGCGCCGAACCATTCGACGGTCTCGCGCCAGCGCACCCGGCCGGTGACCTGCTCGACCAGCCGAGCGGCGATCCGGCCGGGATCCGACGAAGGCTGGACGGCGACATTGGAGACGACGGGAACCACGGGTGCGTTCTTGCGCACATTCGCCAAGGCCTCGCGCATTGCCTCGGCAGCGGGCGCCATCAGCGCGGAATGGAAGGGCGCGGAGACCGACAGCATCAATGCCCGCTTGGCGCCCTTCTCCGTGCACAGTTTCGCGGCTAGCTCGACGGCGGCTTTGGCACCCGAGATTACAAGTTGTCCTCCGCCGTTGTCGTTGGCGATCTGGCAGGTCGAGCCCTCTGCGGCCTCGGCGCAGGCCGCCTCGACGGATTCCTGGTCGAGCCCGAGGATCGCCGCCATCGCGCCCTCACCCACCGGCACGGCAGCCTGCATCGCATTGCCGCGTATGCGCAGCAGCCGCGCCGTGTCGGCGACCGAGAACATGCCGGCGGCCGCAAGCGCGGAATACTCGCCCAGCGAATGGCCGGCGACATAGAACACCTTGTTCTTCAGCGAGAAGCCGCGCGATTCAAGCGCGCGCACCGCCGCCAGCGACACCGCCATCAGCGCCGGCTGCGCATTGGCGGTCAGCGTCAGGCTCTCTTCCGGCCCTTCCCAGATGGTCTTGGACAGTTTTTCGCCGAGCGCGTCGTCGACCTCGTCGAACACCGCCTTCGCCTCCGGAAAGGCGCTCGCCAGATCCTTGCCCATGCCGACGGACTGGCTTCCCTGGCCCGGAAAGGTGAAAGCGATCGTCATCTGGTCGGGTCCTTCCTGCTCATTTCTTGGTAGCCCTGTCGCGCGACGCCGCACGCCAAGTCAAGACCGGCAAGGGACAATCGGTCGCATCCTTGTCCGCAGTTTCTTTTGCCGACGACAGAAACCTTCCAAATTTGGCCACAGGCACTGGATTTTTGTGACGCGAGGATGACATTACCGTGACGGGCTCATGAAAAGCGCCCGGCATGATCTCGGGAAAGCGTGCGTTGGGTTATCTGAGCCGGAATTTGCAGCCGCCCGAGCGGCGATCCTCGCGGGGGAACGGAGACCGGGCCGCCAGGCGCTTGCACGCGCTGCGGTTCTGCGGCTCGACGCTGGCGACGCTGCTGGTCGCCGGGCTTCTGGTGTTCGCCGTCGAGTTGATCGCGCGCGGCTCGCTGGCGCAGACGCTGGAGTTCTTCCAGCAGCCTTTCCGCCCCGGCTGGACGACCGTGGTGCTGTTTGCGCTGCTGATCGTGTTCTTCGACGCCCTGCTTGGGCGGCCGTATCACGCGCTCTTCCTGATCGCGCCGATCGCGATCGGGCTCGCCTTCGTCGGGCACCAGAAGGCGTTCTATCTCGGCGATCCGCTCTATCCGACAGACTTTCTCTACGCCCTGCAGATCGTCGAACTGATGCCGCTGCTGGTGCGGCAGCGGCCGCTGACGGCGATCGGGTTCGCGTTTGTCGCGGTCGCGGCGGTCGCGGCGCTGGTGGCCGCGTGGCGCTTCCGCTGCAAGCGTGCGCCAAGGCTGACCTTCAAGGCACGCGCCTCGCGGCTGGTTGTGGCGCTGCCGGCGCTCATCTTCTTCGGCTCGATCATGGACTATGCGACCTTCTCGTGGGCGCGCGACCGGCTGCAGATATCGCCGGTGATGTGGGACCAGAAGGAGAACTACAACAGCAACGGTTTTGCCATCGCGTTTGCGCTCAACGTGCCGATGGCGAAAGTCGCCGCGCCCGCAGACTATTCCGAAGAGGCGATCAAGGGGCTGCTCAAGGCCCCGCTGGCGCCTCTGGTGGTGCCCGAGGACAGGCCGGACATCATCATGGTGATGAGCGAATCCTTCTGGGATCCGACGCGGCTGCCGAAGACCACCATCACGCCCGACCCGATCCCGACCGTGCACGCGCTGCAGTCCGGCCATATGCTGTCGCCGGAGTTCGGCGGCATGACCGCCAATGTCGAATTCGAGGCGCTGACCGGCTTCTCCAACGCCTTCCTGCCTTATGGCAGCATCCCCTACCAGCAATACGTCCGCACCCCGATGCCGTCGCTGGCGAAATTCCTGAAAAGCGAGGGTTACGACACGCGCGCCTTCCATCCCTATGCCGGATGGTTCTGGAACCGCGCGACGGTCTATGACGATTTCGGCTTCGACCGTTTCCTCTCGGAGGAGACGCTACCGGTGCTGGAGAAGCGCGGGCCGCTGGCCGCCGACACAGCCTTCGTCGAGGAGATCATCGACAACGCCGACCGGGCGAGCGGGCCGTTTTTCTATTTCGCGGTGACCTTGCAGGGCCATGGCCCCTACGAGCCCAACCGCTACCCGGATTCGACGCTCGACGTGAAAAGCCCGATCAGCGAGGTTTCGCGGGAATCTCTGAAGACCTATGCGACGGGCGCCGCCGATGCCGACAAGAGCCTCGCCGAGCTAATCGACTGGGCAAAGAAGCGCGAGCGCCACACGGTCATCGCCTTCTTCGGCGACCATCTGCCGCCGCTCGGGCCGGTCTATACCGAGACGGGCTTCATGAAGGACGTCGTCGCCGACCGCAACGCGCCGGTGGAGACGCTCGCCGCCGAGCACGAGACGCCGCTGGTCGTGTGGTCGAACCGCCGCGGCCCGTTGAAAGAGATCGGCTCGATCAGCCCGGCCTTCCTGCCGCTCTACCTGATGCGGACGGCTGGCTTCAGCCATCCCTACTACACCGGCTTCCTCGGCGCGGTGCACGACCGCTACAACGCCGTCGACCGCAACATGCTGGTGGCGAAGGCGGGCGACCCCACGCCGAACTGGGCGCGGGCCGAGACGGTCGACCCGCTGATCCGCGATTTCCGCTATCTCCAGTACGACCTGATCTTCGGCAAGCGTTTTGGCGAGGCGAGGTTCTTTCCGGAATCGCAGAAGGTGGCCAAGCCCGCTCCGCCGCCGGTGTGAGTGCCGGCGTCAGCCGGTGAACTGCAAGGAGGCGATGATGCTGGCGATGCTGCTGAAGATCGTCTTCAGCTTCGCGGGATCATTGGTGCCGAAATAGTATTCGGGCTTGGATGCACAGTCGCCGTAAAGCTTTCGATTGGTGGCGTTGTCAGAGCCCAGCAGAATCGTGAATATCTGCACATCCTGCTTCTTCAACTCGGTACACATGGTCGAAGTCCAGGTGTTGACCTGCGTGATGGCATCGGATTTCTTTCCTGAACTGCTCATGCGCCTGTCACTGAGGAAACCATAGGCTCCATAGTCGGATCCATTGAACGAATTGGCGCTGCCGAATACTTCATTGGTTCCATCAGTGAAGACCACCACCCACTTGCTGACGTGCTCATCTGTGAAAGGTTGCGCCTCGGTGTAAGGTTCTTCGGGCGACAGCACCCGCCGTCCCCAGGCAAGTCCTTCGGAAACGTTGGTGCCCGAGCCAGCCCAGGCCCGCATTTTCCCGATCTCGACTTGTAGGGAATCCAGGTCTTCCGTCAACGGGACAATCGGTGTCGGGCAGGCGCGATTGGGGCCATTTGTAAAGGCTTGAACCTCCGCGTCCTTTCTAGTGGGGGGCAGCGCCCTGTCCTCCGAAATCTTGCGAATCGTGCCACCACTTCGCGCGTTGTATTTTTCGAACCTCCTCTGCTCTTTTGACTGCTTTTCTACAGTACCGGGATCAGTTGAAGCGGTGGCCGGTGCATCGTCCTTCAAATAAGAATTGTTGAAATTATTCGCGTCGTTGCCGGGGGCCTTTTCTCCACCCGGTTCATCCGGAGCGAAGTAGGGCACGAACAGCGTCGAGGGGTTGTTGATATCTGGTGCGACATCGCTGAGATTGTACGGATCAGGACGGGCCTCGACGCAGCCCCTCCAAACCTCGCCCAAGCGATCGAACATCAGCTTGTGATGAGCAGGCGCATCATTAATCTTATTGAAATGGACGCCGTTCTGCTTGTTCTTTCCGGTCATGTCGATCCAGGATTCCTTGAAATCCTTACCCTTGACGTTGACCGCCGTGACGAATGGCACCAGCGCCGCTCGCACTGTGCGCCCGGACGTTCCGCTACCCTGCATGCCCTTCAGCGTCTTTACCAATTCGGTGGCCGCCTCGCGCAAGTCCCAAATTCGGTTGAGTTTTTTATTGGTGTCAATCATCGATCCGGTGTTGTCCAGCACCAGCGCCACCTCGACGTTCCTGCGCGACTCGTAGGCGACGGCCGTAACCTTGATCAGCGGATCGGCCCCGAAAAGCCCCATGAATTTCAGGTCGACATGCGATGTTGCGGTCCCCACGTTGCGGATGTCCACCAGCGTCTCATTGACGGCGAGCGTCGCCGTGGGATCGCGCAGCAGGTTCTTGTCGGCGACGTTGGAAGAAAAATAGGCGTCGAATTTGTCCTTGCGCGAGATGTTGGCGGCGCCGAGACGCGAAGCTGCCATCACCGCGGCGTCCAGCGAAGCCTGCAGGTCGGATTTCGCCGACATGAGATTGGTGACGTCGATGCCGAAGCCGACGGCGAAAAGCACGGCGGGGGACGCGATCGCGAACATCATCGCAAAATTGCCGGACGTGGACCGCAGGAACCGCTTGAACATCTTTCACCTCTCACCATAGCAGCGGAGGCAGGTAACGGCCGGCGACATGAATATTCGGTTGAATTGCAGGGAGCGGTGACAGCCGCTTGCCGGCAGGATTAACGGCCGGTTGCGGTCCGGCCCGCAATTCTAGGCAATAACCGGAGCACCGCCGCTGTGGACGAAAGACGTAGAGGGCAGCGCTCGGGCCTATGAGTTTCGCGCCGCCCAAGCTTGCGCCGCCGCCGGAATGCTGTATAGAGCGCGCTTCTGCCGGTCCCGGCTGGGGGCTGTACGGAGGGCCGGAGGTTTTTGCAAACCTCCGTTCGAAGGCGAAAAGGCCTTCAGCCTCCCGTGTCTCCGCTCTCGACCGTCCATGCTCCTTTCTTCCCCGTTCGCGGGTTCAAGACAGGTTGCAGAGGCTTAGCCGCCGGTACCGGGCAGAGTGTTGAAGAAAGGCGAAAAGCACAATGGCTCTCTACGAACATGTGTTTCTTGCCCGGCAGGACCTCTCGCAGCAGCAGGTCGACGCGCTTGTGGAACACTACAAGGGCGTGATCGCTGCGAACGGGGGAACCGTCGGCCGGGTCGAGAACTGGGGACTGAAGTCCCTCACCTACCGGATCAAGAAGAACCGGAAGGCCTACTACACCCTCATGGACCTGAACTGCCCGCCGGCCGCGCTCAACGAGATGGAACGCCAGCAGGGCCTGTCGGAAGACATCCTGCGTTTCCTGACCGTCAAGGTCGACGCCCATGAAGAAGGCCAGTCGGCCATGCTTCAGAAGCGCGAAGAGCGCAGCGAACGCGGCGGCTTCGGCGACCGTGGCCCGCGCAGCTTCGGCGACCGTGACCGTGGCGACCGCGGCCCGCGCAGCTTCGGCGACCGCGAAGGCGGCGACCGTGGTCCGCGCAGCTTCGGCGATCGCGAGGATCGTCCTCGCCGTCCGCGTGAAACCGTTGAAGGAGGAGCAGCGTAATGGTCGACATCAATCAGATCCCGACGCGCCGTCCGTTCCATCGCCGCCGCAAGACCTGCCCGTTCTCCGGCGCCAATGCCCCGAAGATCGACTACAAGGACGTGCGCCTGCTGCAGCGCTACATTTCCGAGCGCGGCAAGATCGTGCCGTCGCGCATCACCGCCGTCAGCCAGAAGAAGCAGCGCCTGCTCGCCCAGGCGATCAAGCGCGCCCGCTTCCTCGGCCTGCTGCCGTATCTGGTGCGGTAAATTAGACGCTGGGGACAGTTTTACTTTTTTCCGCTGAAAGGCGAGGCCGTTGAGACCTCTGCGCTAGCGGAAAGAAAGTAAACTGTCCCCGGCACTGCTTCCGCGACGGGCGCGGGACGCAAAGATCAAAATCCCGAGTTGGGGCCAAAACCCCTAACTGCCGACACGGGCAGGACAGCGACCCCAGGCGAACATGCCTGCCAAAACGCTTCCCCTGTCCGTTTGCGAAATCGCCGCCCGACGCGGCATGTGAACAAGGAACAGAGAAATGGAAGTCATTCTTCTCGAACGCATTTCCCGCCTCGGCCAGATGGGCGACACCGTCAAGGTCAAGGACGGCTTTGCCCGCAATTTCCTGCTGCCGCAGGGCAAGGCGCTGCGCGCCAATGAAGGCAACAAGAAGAAGTTCGAAGGCCAGCGCTCGCAGCTAGAAGCCCGCAATCTCGAGCGCAAGTCGGAAGCGTCCGCAGTCGCCGAGACGCTCGACGGCAAGAGCTTCATCGTCGTGCGCTCGGCCGGCGAGACCGGCCAGCTCTACGGTTCGGTGTCGACGCGCGACATCGCCGACCTGCTGACGGCCGGAGGCTACACCGTCTCCCGCAACCAGGTCGAGCTCAACCAGCCGATCAAGACCATCGGCCTCACCAATGTGGCGATCGCACTGCATCCGGAAGTCGAGGTCACGGTGACGCTGAACATCGCCCGGTCCGAGGAAGAGGCCGAGCGCCAGTCGAAGGGCGAGACGCTGACCACCGCCGAGGCGATCTACGGCGACGACATCAACGAGAACGCCCGACCCGACAATTTCTTCGACCCGGCATCGGAAGAAGACGGCGACGCCTGAGCGTACCTTCACCGCACGATTTGGAAGCCCGGGTTCGCCCGGGCTTTTTTGTTATGACGTGTCTTCCCCCGAGCTTCCGCAGGGCTGTCCGGGGAAAGTTTGTTGTGAATCGAAATGCCGCAGGCGCATGCCCCGTGAGACGGGGTTTTTCCGTCTACCTTCTGGTTGTCGAGACTCAGAAAGGGACGGGGCATGCGCTTTGCATCTAGCATCCTTGGCAAGCTGGTTGAACCGATCGATCGGCGTCGCTTTCAGAGGATTGTGGAGGAGCATGACGGGGACGCCTACGACAAGACGTTCAAGAGTTGGGACCATCTGATGGCGCTGATCTACGCCCAGTTCAGCGGCGCCGGCAGCCTGCGCGGTGTGGAAGCGGGCTGGAACGCCAACCGCCAGCACCACTATCATCTGGGCAGCGGGGCGCTGTCGCGTTCGACCTTGTCGGATGCCAACCGCCGCCGCCCCGCCGCCGTGTTTGCCGGGACCTTCGCCTTTCTTGCCGGCCAGCTCGACCGGCAGATGCGCCGTGAAGGCACGGCCTTGCTGCGGCTGATCGACTCTACTCCCATCCCGCTCGGCAAGCTGTGCGGCTGGGCCAGGTCGAACGGCCGCATCCGCGGCATGAAGCTGCATGTCGTCCATGACCCCGGTACCGACTGCCCGCGCGTGCTGGCCATCACCGACGCCAACGTCAACGACGCCTGGATCGGCCGCACGGTTCGCATCGAGAGCGGCGCCACCTATGTGTTCGACAAGGGCTACTGCCATTATGGCTGGTGGACGGCAATCGCCGCGGCGCAAGCCGTCTTCGTCACCCGGCCCACATCCAACATGGGGCTCAAGGTGCTGTATCTCAACCGCGTCAGGGATGCCCGGGGCGACGGCTTCACCGTTCTTCAGGACGCCCGGGTGGAGCTTGCCAGCAAGGGCGATTCCAGCCTGCCGATGCCGTTGCGCCGCATCGCCGTGAAGCGCGAGCAGGGCGACACCATCACGCTTGTGACCAACGATCTCGATCGCCCGGCCGTCGAAATTGCCGCCCTCTACAAGGGCCGATGGCAGATCGAGCTCCTGTTCCGATGGATCAAGCAGCATCTCAAGATCCGCAAGTTCCTCGGCAACAACGACAATGCCATCCGCCTGCAGCTCTTCGCCGCGATGATCGCCTATGCGCTGCTGCGCATCGCCGCCCACACTCACCGCGTCGCCATGCCGAGCCTGCGCTTCACCGATCTGGTCGCGCAATGCCTGTTCGAGCGCCGCAACATCGCCGCCATCGAACGACCGCCCCCCGTCAATCCAAGCCACAGGAAACCTCCGTGCTCGCCAAACCAGATGGCCTTCGACTATGCATGACTTTCCCCGGACAGCCCTGCGAGCTTCCGGGCATGGCTTCCCGCATTCTCCAAGCGCGCCGACGTGACTTAAAAGCCCCGCAATAACCGCAAATATCCATACAAACGTATGAGTTTCGCCAGTTTCCGCAGGGACTGGCCTCATTATCGATTTCCGTTTTGTGCCAATTGGAACTTTTCAAGCCGCGACTTTTTGAAGCAGAATAGGTCAGGCCCGCTGTCGAAGCGGCACCCACGGATTTGGGTACAGGCACATGAACCTTCTCCTCAAACGCATCGTCGACCGGATCGTCAGGGTCGGAAACCTGAAGATCACCGGGCCGGACGGGACCACCACCAGCTTCGGCGACGGCAGCGGGCCGCCAGTCCACATGCACATCAAGACCGCCCATGCAGAGCGCGCCATCACGCTGCACCCGACGCTGGCGATCGGCGAGACCTTCATGGAGGAGGAACTCGACTTCCCCGAAGGCGACGTGCTGGCCTTCCTCAAGCTGGTCTACGAGAACATGGGCCCGATGGGCGGCAGCGACGCGCTGACGCGGGCGATCGAAAGCCTGCGCGTCGCGTTCCGCCGCCTGCAGCAGGTCAACACGCATGCGCGCTCGAAGCGCAACGTACAACGCCACTACGATTTGTCGGGCGAAATCTACAAGCTTTTCCTCGACGCCGACATGCAATATTCCTGCGCCTATTTCGAACGGCCGGATATGACGCTGGAAGAGGCGCAACTCGCCAAGAAACGCCATATCGCCGCGAAACTCCGGCTGAAGGCCGGCCATTCGGTGCTCGACATCGGCTCGGGCTGGGGCGGGCTCGGGCTCTACATAGCGAAAAATTTCGAAGCCGACGTGCTGGGCGTCACGCTGTCGACCGAGCAGCATGCGGTCTCGACCGAGCGGGTGCGCGCCGAGGGACTGGAGGACCACGTCCATTTCGAGATCCGCGATTATCGCGATTTGAACGAGCGCTTCGACCGCATCGTTTCGGTCGGCATGTTCGAGCATGTCGGCGTCAATCACTACCGCACCTTCTTCGAAAAATGCGCGACGCTGCTGAAGCCGGATGGCGTCATGCTTTTGCATTCGATCGGCCGCTTCGGGCCGCCGTCCGCCACCAACGCCTTCATCCGAAAACATATTTTCCCCGGCGGCTATATTCCGGCGCTGTCGGAAGTGATGCCGGTGATCGAGAAATCCGGGCTGATGGTCGGCGACATCGAGATTCTCCGGCTGCACTATGCCGACACGCTGAAACACTGGCGCGAGCGGTTTTTGGCCAACCGCGACAAGGCGAAGGCGATCTATGACGAGCGTTTTTGCCGCATGTGGGAGTTTTATCTGTCAGGCTCCGAGGCGGCGTTCCGCTGGCAGGATTTGATGGTCTTCCAGATCCAGCTGACGCGCAAGAACGACACCGTGCCGGTCACGCGCGGCTACATGGAAAAGTGCGAGAAGGCGCTCGCCATGCACGAAATGGGGCATCGCGAGATGGATAAACCAGCAAAGAAGCCGAAAAGCCGCAGCCGGAAAGTATCGGATCGGGAGTGATTGCGGGTCGGAAGTGTGAAAAAAACGTTACCGACCTGACACAACCCCTTTCAGCCTGACGAGAGGACCTTTCGGCCCGTTTCAGGCTAACGGCATAAGGCGTTTTGGCCTTACGGAGCTGACGCGATCCAGGTGTGTCGGGCGAGCGGGAGCTTGTCTCAAACGGCAAAAGGCTGCGGGAGCGAAACGTTGTCCGGGCCAGAAATCAGACAGCACTCAAAGCTCCCGCAGAAAAACCTCCTGCGCGGAGCTTGGGCCGGATGAACTGCCACGCGCCTTTCGGCTTCAACGAGGCCCACGTACTTCCAAGCATGTGCTGCGGGCACTAGCACCCTTTTACGCCCGGAAAAAGGCAAAATCGGTCATCTGCAACTTTCGATACCCGCCGGCATCGATCTGTCGGCACAAGCCGGTGCTCCCAAAGACTTGAGCCTGGCGCCACCGCCTGTCACATAGGGCGTTTCACCGGGCAAACCCAATGACCTACCTGATCTACGCGGCGGCCGCCCTTGCCGAGATCGCCGGCTGCTTCGCCTTCTGGGCGTGGTGGCGGCTGGACAGGTCGCCACTGTGGCTGGCGCCAGGCCTGCTGTCGTTGGTCCTGTTCGCCTGGCTGCTGACGCTGGTGCAGGCAGACGCCGCCGGCCGCGCCTACGCTGCCTATGGCGGCATCTACATCGCCGCTTCGCTGTTTTGGCTTTGGCTTGCGGAAGGTGTCAGGCCCGACCGCTGGGATACGCTCGGCGCAGCCATCTGCCTTGTGGGCGCCAGCATCATCCTGTTCGCCCCGCGCGGAGCCTGACGATGGAGCTTCCGCGCGCGCTGCGGCTGGCGGTCGACCGGCTTCTGGAACGAACTCCGCTTGCGGAGTTGCAGCGGGCTTCCGGCCTGCTGTCGGCCCGCTACCGAGCCGAACTACGCGACGGGCGGCTGCATCTCGACGGCGATCTCGCTGTGAAAGCCTATCTGGCCGCGCGCCTGCCTGCCACCTATGCGGCGGTGCGTGCCAGCTTCGAGACCGTCGCCGACGGCCTCCCGGATTTTTCGCCGAAGTCGCTGCTCGATATCGGCGCCGGCCCGGGCACCGCGTTGTGGGCGGCGGCGGACTGCTGGCGCGCACTGGACGATGCCGTCCTCGTCGAGGCGAGTGCTGCGGTGCGAAGCGCCGGCGAGGCGCTAGGTGGGGAAATGCCCACAGTCTCCACCCGCTGGCTCGCCGGCGACGCGACGCGCGGACTGCCCGATCTCGCGCCGGCCGACCTCGTCACGCTGTGCTACGTGCTCGACGAACTCGACCTGGCCCAGCGCGCCGCGCTGATCGAGCGACTGTGGGCGCTGACGGCCGGCGTGCTGGTGATCGTCGAGCCGGGCACGCCGGCCGGCTGGCAGCGGATTCTTGGCGCACGCGCCCAACTGATCGCCGCCGGCGCGCATCTCGTCGCGCCTTGCCCGCATGCCGCCCCCTGCCCGCTCGCGCCGCCCGACTGGTGCCATTTTTCCCGCCGCGTCGCCCGCTCGCGGCTGCACCGGCTGGCCAAGGGCGGCGACGTGCCGTGGGAAGACGAAAAATACATTTTTGTCGCCGCGGCGCGGCAAGCGCTCCAGCCGCCACAGGCGCGGGTGATCGCGCCGCCGCGCGGCGGCAAGGGGATGGTGACCGTCAAGCTTTGCAAGGCGGACGGCAGCGCGGCCGAGCGCCGGCTCAGCAAGCGCGACGGCGAGAATTTTCGCGTCGCCCGGCGGCTGGACTGGGGAGATCCAGTGCAGCAGGATTTCGCCGAGAATGGCTGAGCGCCGAGCGCGGCCAGTCGTGGAGCCACTCAGCCGATGCTTTGGCCCAGTCGCGGTTTAGATGTCGGTTGCGAATGGAAAGCGGCTCCGTCAAACGCGGCGAAATGCGACCGTTTCACAGGTCTCGAAAGCCGGACTTGATACGGCAGCAAACCAATCAGCGCGAAAACCCGGCAGCTTCTGAACATGCTCCAGCAGCAGGCTCCAGCCCATCCACTCCTCGTGGAAGAACCAGATTTTGCCGTCAATCTTCACCTCGCAACAAATCAAATCGGTGGTGATCTCGTCGCGCTTGTAGAACGCGACGCTCTCGATGTCAGCGAGTGGCAACTGGTTTAAAATACTGGCGTCGATGGTCGACATGCTGGCAGCTATGGCAAACGGTCAATCAAAACCGCCCGATTTATTTCCAACTAATTTGATGACCTCAATCGGATCGATCCCAAGCTCCGCCGCCAGGCTCAACGCATTTGGGATAATCCAATATGGCGAATCTGGATCAAAAGGCCCCTGCGGGTGTGTCAGATTGTAGAGGGTCTTCGCACAGGCTTCTTCAAATAGATATTGTGCCTCGAGCTTGCGATCGGATCGACGTTCGGCCTTCAGCGTTTTGGCACGAATATTCCCGAATGCGCCGTGAGCCTTGGTCCAGGAGCCGCGATCCTGGATCGTCCGGCCAAGCTGCTCCAGCGTTTCGCGGTCTTCGCAATGCTGAACGAAGAGGCTTACGAGGCCCCGCATTCCCTTCAGTATCGAAGTGTTTGTCATAGCGTCAGGACAATGCACGCCTGGGGGCATGGTCCGCAATGGGTGGAAAGCGGACTATTGGATCCCTTAGCTCTGCCCCCCTAAAGGTCGAAGCTCTGTGTCGAATATTCGGGCGAACTCTGGAAACAGCTTTTCCTGTAATTGCGTAAATTCTCTCCCACCAACTTCATGAGCGGAAGCAATCTCCAGATCAATCTGCGCTTGCCACAACAGCCAAAGGAGTCGGTAGTTTGTCCGGTGATCTGACGACAGACTTAGGGCTTTGACATAAGCCAAAAGGCGCATGCCGGCTTCAGGTTCGAAACGTACGAAAATGGAGCTTTGAGAAAAACCCGTCATCAGACGTGAACTCGCCCTCCAAAGCGTCCAGACTCTCGGCCGTTGTGATCCTCATGATCGGTTCCTTCATGGCGTTCCCAGATAAATGCAAATTTTCGCAATGAGCGGAAAGCAGATATGGATTAGTTGCCCCGCTGCTGTCTCGCTGCCGCATGCCGGACCGCCAATGAGGCTTCGGTGAGTTGTTCGAGCCTCTGCAACATCACGTCAAGCTCGAACTGCTCCATCTTTCCCTGCGCATATCCGCGCCATTTCCCTGTCTGGACGAAGCGCCGCACGAGGGTGCTGAATTCCTGGTGCTCGGCAAGCGACACCTCGTCGAGACCGATGGCATTGTAGCCATGATCAAAGGCTTGAATGAACGCGGTGAGAAAGGGACGCGGCCCCGCCATGTCCATCATGTCATGGAGCATGGCGTAGATGATGCGAGAACTGGCGCCCCAAACCTCACCAGTCTTATCGAAGGAGATCACGCCCATAGCTTACCATGCCAATCGGCGGTAGCGTCCGCAATGGGTGGAAAGCTGTCGTATGTTGGGCTATTCAGCCTTTAGGTTATTCGTGGCAATCGACTTAGAATTGAAGAGGGAATTACACGACGCTGCAAGCGCCTGCGGTGCGATCTCAGTCTCCGACTTAGATGCGATCCACTGCACTAAGATGTTACGACAGCGATTCGTTCTTGACGACAGCTTTTTGAATTGGTGGGAGAGCTTAAAAGTTCCGACCACGACATTTTCCCATCGCAACAATGACGAATGTTTGACGATTCTTTGCGAGTTGGCCGGAAATGGATCACAGGTTGTTTTGCTGACTACAGATGAAGATAGCCCTCCGTGGCTAGCTTACCAAGGGAAATTGGAGCAGATTCTTTTCCTGATATCTAATTGCCGATTCTTCGAATTTTTACTCTTCCAGCCCGATAGTGGCGTGGCGATTCTCGATATGAACCGCGCCGGGTTTGCCGGAGGCTCCAAACCTTGAGAAGGTGGAGCCATCATGAGCAAGACGACGAACAGGTTTTCTCCCGAAGTGCGCGCCCGCGCGGTGCGCATGGTTTTGGACCACGAAAGCGAGCATTCATCACGCTGGGCAGCGGTGTCCTCGATCGCGGCAAAGATCGGCTGCACGGCGCAGTCGCTCAATGGATGGGTGAAGAAGGCTGAGGTGGACAGCGGCGTGCGCGCCGGCCTTCCCACCGAGGTCGCCGAGAAGCTGAAGGCTCTGGAGCGGGAGAACCGGGAGCTGCGTCAGGCCAACGAGATCCTGCGCAAGGCGAGCGCTTATTTTGCGATGGCGGAGCTCGACCGCCGGTTCAAGCCATGATCGCGTTCATCGACGATCACCGCGAGGCGCATGGGGTCGAGCCGATCTGCAAGGTGCTGCCGATCGCCCCGTCGACCTACCACGACCATGTCGCCAAGCGGCGCGATCCCTCCCGGCTGTCGGCGCGGGCGAAGCGGGATGAGGAACTCAAGATCGAGGTGCGGCGCGTGTTCGAGGAGAACTTCCGCGTCTACGGCGTGCGCAAGGTCTGGCGGCAGCTCAGGCGGGAAGGCTTCGACGTCGCCCGCTGCGCCGTCTCGCGGCTGATGCGGGAAATGGGCCTCGAAGGGGCGATCCGCGGCAAGCCGGTGAAGACGACGATCAGCGACAGGACCGCGCCCTGTCCGCTGGATCAGGTCAATCGCCAGTTCCACGCGCAGGCGCCGAACAGGCTGTGGGTCTCCGACTTCACCTATGTCGCGACCTGGGCCGGCTTCGTCTACGTAGTAGCCTTCGTCATCGACGCCTATGCCCGCCGGATCGTCGGCTGGCGGGCGAGCCGATCGGCGCATGCCGGCTTCGTCCTCGATGCTCTGGAGCAGGCGCTTCATGACCGGCGTCCGCTCCATGGCGGCGGCCTGGTTCACCACAGCGACAGGGGCAGCCAATACGTGTCGATCAAATACACCGAGCGCCTGGCCGAGGCCGGTGTCGAGCCATCGGTCGGCAGCGTCGGCGATTCCTATGACAACGCGCTGGCCGAGACGATCAACGGACTCTACAAGGCCGAGGTCATTCACCGGCGCGGGCCGTGGCGCTCCTTCGAGGTCGTCGAGTTCGCGACGCTGGAATGGGTGGACTGGTTCAACAATCGCCGGCTGCTGGAGCCCATCGGCAACATCCCGCCGGCCGAAGCCGAGGCACGCTACTACGCCATGCTGGACAAACCAGCCATGGCGGCGTGACTCAAACCAAACGGCCTCCGGCAAACCCGGCGCGGTTCAGCTTCTGGTGAACGGCGGCTTTCAGAAAGGTAGCCTGGAAAGCGAACGTTGGCTCGACCAAGGCGACGACCGGCTTTAGCCCAAAGCCGACGGAAGTCAGTCGAGACGTTAGTGACCGCTTTGCGCCGCATCTGCGACGTTGACTCCCTGGATCGCGAATCCCGTAAGCTGCCGTTCGCCTCAAATGTCTTCCCAACTGGCGGTAAGGAGGTCCTCCGGAGCCAGGCGCCTGCGTGAATCAGCATTCGGCAGTGTTACGCTCGGCTCGTTGCTGAACGACCTTTAGCCTGTTCGTCTCAGTCGGTGACTTCTACTTCTAGAATGTCAAATTGACTGGGGCCGCCGTCAGAGCGCCGAGTTGCTCGGTAACGGCCAGGCGATAGGCCATGATGTCGATGGAACAGCTTCGAAAACGCGGCCGCGGTCTCGTAGCCGACACGGGTCGCAATCCGTGCGATTCCCTCGTCGCTTGTTTCGAGCAGAAACGCAGCCTCCGACATTCGGCGTGCGATCAGGTAACGGTACATGGGCTGGCCAACGAGCTTGGTGAAGCGAGCCGAAAAAGCAGAGCGACCGAGCCCCACGCGGTGCCCAAGGTCGCCGAGGGTCCAGGGCTGATCCGGTCGTTCGTGGATCAACTGAAGCGCCGGTCCTATGTGCGGGTCCGCCATCGCCCCGAGCCACCCGCCCTCTCCGTATTCGAGAGACTCGATCCAGCTCCGCAACACCTCGACGAAGAGTACTTCTGTCAGCCGCGACAGTGCGATGTCCTGGCCGGGACGCGCAAACGACGACTCGCTAACCATGCGTTCCAGAAGCGTCTCGAGCCCTCCGCCGCCGTCTGTCGGCTTCAAGAGAAGCAGAGGCGGAAGCAATTCCAAGACGCTGCCGCGCGAGGGCCGCTCCACAGTGAAATTGCCGCAGATCATCGTCGAGAGCGGCTGTGCGTCGCCTCCATGACGAACGACGCCAAGGCGTCCGGACGGTCGATCGAGGTCCAGGATCTGTAAAGGCTTCGCCCCGCGGTCCGAATAAATCAGGTGCGGCTCGCCGCGCGTGACGACGACAAAGTCGCCCTCAGTCATCCGGAGTTCTCGTCCCTGTTCAAGCACGAGGGTAGCTGAGCCGCGACTGAGATAGTGGAACAGGGCGTAGGGGCGCGCCGGCAATGCCAGATTCCACGGATAGCCGAGCTCGAAGTGGAAGAGCAGAGTCCCACCGAGGCGGACGCGATCGAGCACTTGGGCAAGGACATCCATCGCCATACGCTAATACAGCGGACGGTCAGACACAATATTCGGACGATTGAAGCCTAACGTCCGAGAACTCCAGGTCCTACTTCACCTCAGGTCGAGCCAACACGTCGCGCGGCATACCATTTCGCAGAATGGCTGATGGAAGAACCGCGACTTTGCCGACGCCTGCCCTTCTCTGGACCTAATTCGTCCGCCATCCCAACAGGAGCAAACCATGCGAAATCTTCTACTCTCGGTCGCCACCGTCCTCATGGCCGGAGCAACATTTGCCGCCCCCGCCCAATCAGCTCAACTGCCCAAGGGTGCAGCTCACAACATCGTACTCGTCCATGGCGCTTTCGTCGACCAGACGAGTTGGAAGCCCGTTGCCGACATCCTCACGAAGAAGGGCTACAACGTCACGCTCGTCGAAAACCCGCTCACCTCACTCGCTGCGGACGTCGATGCGACCAAGCAGGCGCTTGCGAAACAGAACGGCAAGACCGTCCTCGTCGGTCACTCCTGGGGCGGCGTGGTCATCACCGAAGCAGGCAACGATCCCAAGGTGTCGGCATTGGTCTATGTCTCCGCGTTCGCGCCGGATGTGGGACAATCCCTTGCGACGCTCGCCAAGAGCGGTCCGGCAACCGAAGGTGCCGCGGCTATACGTCCGGACGACAAAGGCAACCTCACCATCGATCCCAAGGTGTTTCCTTCAGCGGTCGCCGCTGACCTGCCCCCGCAGATCGCCGAATCCCTGGCAAACCATCAGCTTCCGCTGAACCACACGGCGTTCGAGGCACCGGTCGATACGGCCGCCTGGCGCGACAAGCCGACATTCTATGTGATCAGCACCAAGGACAAGGTGATCGCGCCCGAGGCCCAGAAGTTTTTCGCCGCCGAGATGAAGGCCCAGACGACGGAGGTCGCCGGCAGCCATGCCTCGCTCGTCGTCCACGCGAAGGAAGTCGCCGCGGTGATTGAAAAGGCCGCGCTTGTGAAGTGACGATCGGGCTCCCGGCGCCTTCGTGCCGGGAGCCCAACGCTCACTCTCTGAGGAACGGGCACGCCTGGGGCAGTCTCACGATCCAAGAAATGAAAGATATTCCAATTCGAGTGTCGGCTTTTGGGCAATGGCATCATCGTCGTTGCAGCCAGGATAGGCCGAAACCGGACACTCAAACCGAGACGCTACCGATCTTCTCCAGCAACTCCGGCAGTTCGCCGAGATGCACGAGTTCGCGGAACTGCGGCTCGCCGAGCGGGGGTTCGACATGCTCGAACACCCAGGTCAGCGGGTGCGGGACGAAGACGCCCCAGCTTCCCGCCCGGATCGCCGGCACCACGTCGGATTTCAGCGAATTGCCGATCATCATCGCGGTATCGGCACCGTCGCCGTGGCGGGCAAAGATGCGCTCGTAGGTGGCGGCCGACTTGTCGCTGACGATCTCCACGGCGTCGAACATGTCGCCCAGGCCCGATTGCGCCAGCTTGCGCTCCTGGTCGAACAGGTCGCCCTTGGTGATGAGCACGATGCGGTAATGTCCGGCCAGCCGCGCGAGCGTGTCGGCGGCATGCGGCAAGGTCTCGACCGGATGCGACAGCATCTCGCGGCCGGCTTCCAGGATCTGGCCGATCACGGCGGCGGGGACCTTTCCCCCGGTGACCTCGACCGCCGTCTCGATCATCGACAGGGTAAAACCCTTGATGCCGAATCCGTAATGCGCGAGGTTGCGTTTTTCCGCCTCGAGCAGCCGCGAAACCAGGTCGCCCGGTGGTGCATGGTCGGCAAGCAAAGCTTGGAATCGCTCCTCCGTCAGCCGGAAGAACTGCTCGTTCTGCCAGAGCGTGTCATCAGCGTCGAAGCCGATCGTCGTCACCGCAGCCATAAGTACCTCGCCGTTTCGGCATGGCCTATCGCGCGCTCGGCGACAAGACAACCGGCGGGCGGGATCAACTCTCCAGCGACGCCAGGCGTGCCTCTTCGAGGATCCATTCACGGAACGCGGCGATGCGCGGATCGTCGGCTGCAACTGTCGGGTAGGCCAGGTGATAGGCATATTCCGGCGTGACCTTCATGCCGAGATCGAAGGGCCGCACCAGCCGCCCCTCGGAAAGGTCGTTGGCGACCATCGAGAAATCGCACAGCGCGACGACGCTGCCCTCGATTGCCGCCTGGATGACATAGGACGATGAGGCGAACAGCACGCAGCGGCTGTCGTCGAAATCCTCGACCCCGGCGGCGGCCATCCACATGCGCCAGTTCGGCCAGGTGACGCCCTGCCGCGACCATTCGATATGGACCAGCGTATGACGCAGCAGGTCACGCGGCACTTCCAGCGGCGGCCCGGACTTCAGCAGGCGCGGGCTGCAGACCGGAAAGATCACGTTGTCGAACAGGCGGTGCGTCATGATGCCGGGATATTTTCCCGTGCCGAAGCGTACGGCGACATCGACGTCGTCGTGGTCGAAATCGCGCAGATCGTAAGAGATGTCGAAGCGTAGATCCATATCGGGCCATCTCGCCCGGAACCGGTCGAGCCGAGGCACCATCCATTTCGATGCGAATGTCCCGTCCATCGTGAGCTTGAGCTGCGTGACGCCGCGCGACAATTTTTTCGCCCGGGCAACCGCCTTGGCGAGCCCCTCCAGCGCCTCGACCGCCGCCTCGTGGAAAACCGCGCCGGCCTGGGTCAGGCGGATGCTGCGGCTGGTGCGGATGAACAGCGCCATGCCGAGCTGGTCCTCGGTCTCCTTGATCTGATGGCTGACGGCGGCCGGCGTCAGGCCCAGTTCCGCCGCCGCGCGCGAAAAATTCAGGTGGCGGCTGGCCGCGTCGAACACCTTTAGCGCGCGGGTGCCGGGAATGTGGAGCGTCATGGCATCTTCAAAGGAAATTCATAGATCGTGCAAATATTGCTCGTTTTTCCTTTTCAATTCAACGGCGTATTTTGAGGCTCACATCATATCCCTCGAAAGGGTTTCAACATGTCCGCCCTCACCATCAAGGCCCACCGGCAGCACTCCGCGGGGCTGTCGTCACTGGCGTTGCGCCTGCTGGAATACCTGCACGCGACGATCTCGCGGCATCAGGCGATCGACGAACTCGGCAAGCTCTCCGACCGCGACCTGCAGGATGTCGGCCTGGAACGCAGCGACATCGCGGCGCGGATCGACAGCGAGATGAGCCGCATCAGCCTGCGGTCGCTGCGGCGGTGACAGGCGGGGCCGGCTCGGCCCCGTCGTCGGGCTGTCAGGGCTTGGCCGGCGTCACGATCTCGTAGGTGCAGGCGAACGAAGCGGCAGCGATGCGATAGGTGTCGCTCGGGTCGGAAGGCACCTGCACGATCGCATCACCGGGTTTTGCCACCATCTGCTCGCCCCACGGCGCCTTGAAGGTGAATTCACCCAGTTCCGCCGAGACGATGAAATAGCCCATGTCGTCGCCCTTCGGCGCGAATGTGCGATAGCCCTGCGCATCCGGTTCAGACTGCGGCTCGCCGTAGCGGGTCGGGAATTTGGCGGCCTTGACCAATATCTCCTCGTTGCCGGTCTCGGGGCAGCGGTTGCGCACCACCCAGTCCCCTGCCTCGGCGGGCTTGGATTTTGTTTCCACGCCCTCGCCCTTGATGATGGTGACCACCACCTCGCCGGCCACGGCCGGACGCGCGTCGACAGGCTTGGTCTTGTGGGCGATGCCAGACTTGCCCTCGCCCTTGACCTTCTCGAACAAGGCGACCTGATCCTGTTCGGACGCCGCGTGAACTACGACCGCCGAAAGCATCGCGACCATGCCTGCCAAAAGGCTCGCAACAACTATCACCCTTCCGGTCTTCATCCTGGCCGCCCCTTTGTGCATCGCAAAAAAGAAAGCACGAACAAGCGCAGAAGCCAATCCGCATGGTGAAAATCAGCGTACGATTCTGCCTATTTGTTCTTGATATGTTCTGTGTCGTTTGATAATTCTAGCGATGACGAGTCAAGCGGTTTCGCGGTTGTGAACAGCGTCCTGTGGATGACCGGCGCGACCCTACAAAAGGACCGGCGATCAAGCTCAAGCCGGTTGACTCCATGCCCAACGCTTCTGCTACCGAGAGGTGGAGCGGATAGAGGACATCATGGCTGAGGCAGCACGCAAGTTCGCGGTGGCGGAAACCCCGCTCTATCGCGAGGCGCCGAACAACATCGAGGCCGAGCAGGCGCTGCTGGGAGCGATCCTCGTCAACAACGACGCCTTCTACCGGGTCTCGGATTTTCTGAAGTCCGGTCATTTCCACGAACCGCTGCATCGAAAAATATTCGAGGTGGGGGCCGAACTGATCCGGATGGGCAAGATGGCCAATCCGGTGACCATGAAGACATTTTTGCCGGCCGACGAGAAAGTCGGCGACATGACCGTCGCCCATTATCTCGCCCGGCTGGCGGCGGAGGCGGTGACGGTCATCAACGCCGCCGACTACGGCCGCGCCATCTACGATCTCGCCACCCGCCGGGCGCTGATCACGGTCGGCGAGGACATGGTCAACATCGCCTATGACGCGCCGGTCGACATGGCGCCGCAAGACCAGATCGAGGACGCCGAGCGCAGGTTGTTCGAACTGGCCGAGACCGGCCGCTACGACGGCGGCTTTGAGAGTTTTTCCGACGCGATCAAGACCGCGATCGACATGGCCAGCGCCGCCTATATGCGCGACGGTCACCTTTCCGGCACCGCAACGGGCCTTCGCGACCTCGACGCCCGCATGGGCGGCCTGCAATCGTCCGACCTGATCGTGCTGGCCGGCCGCCCCGGCATGGGCAAGACCTCGCTGGTCACCAACATCGCCTTCAACGTCGCCCATGCCTATGAGCCGGCGCAGCAGGCGGACGGTTCGTTCAAGGCAGCCAATGGCGGCGTGGTCGGGTTCTTCTCGCTCGAAATGTCGTCGGAACAGCTCGCCACCCGCATCATCTCCGAGCAGGCGGAGGTGCCTTCCTCGAAGATCCGCCGCGGCGACCTCACCGAGGCGGATTTCGAAAAACTGGTCAGCTGCACGCAGATGCTGCAGAAAATCCCGCTGTTCATCGATTCGACCGGCGGCATCTCCATTGCCCAGCTCGCCGCGCGGGCACGGCGGCTGAAGCGCCAGCGCGGGCTGGACCTGATCGTCATCGACTATATCCAGCTGATGCAGGGCAGCAGCGCCCGCGCCTCGCAGAACCGCGTGCAGGAGATCACCGAGATCACGACCGGCCTCAAGGCACTGGCAAAAGAGCTAGCGGTGCCGATCATCGCGCTGTCGCAGCTGTCACGCCAGGTAGAAAGCCGCGACGACAAGCGCCCGCAGCTTTCCGACCTGCGCGAATCCGGCTCGATCGAGCAGGACGCCGACGTGGTGCTGTTCGTCTACCGCGAGGAATATTATCTCAAGAACAAGGAGCCGAAACCCGGCACTGAGGAATACATCAAATGGGAAGGCGAGATGAACGATGCGCGCGGCAAGGCCGAATGCATCATCGCCAAGCAGCGCCACGGCCCGACAGGCTCGGTGGGACTGGGCTTCCAGGGCGAGTTCACGCGCTTCTTCGACCTGGCGGAGGATTCTCATCTGCCATACCGGGAGGAGTAGCTGCGGCTTGGCGTCGCTTATTTTATGCATTATACATAATTTATGCAGAATGCATGAGGTGCATGACCATGCTCAAGGTAAGCGCGGCAGAATTCCAGCGCAACATCGGTCGATATCAGGATCTCGCGCTCACGCAGCCTGTGGCGGTGACACGCAACGGACGCGAGCGGACGGTTTTGCTCTCGACGGAGGAATACCATCGATTGAAGCGCAGGGACCGGGAAGTGCTGGGTTTGGGAGACTTCACCGAAGAAGACATCGCAGCTATCGCAGCCTCCGAGCCGCCCGAAAGCTCGAAGGCATTCGACCACGAGCTCGATAGCTGACGCTTGGCAGATCTGCCCGAACCCACTGCCGGTCTGGTGATCCGCTACAGCTACCTGTGGCGATCGGATTATCTGCGCGGGTTGGAGGAAGGGCAGAAAGATCGGCCGTGTGCGATTGTGTTGGTCGTCAAGGGCGAGTTGGCCAGACCGAGAGTAACGGTGCTCCCGATCACGCACCGACCTCCGTCCAGTGCTGACGAAGCTGTCGAGATTCCCGCCGATACCAAGCGACGCCTCGGACTTGATGATGAGAGGTCATGGGTGATTCTCACTGAAGCAAATCGGTTTTTTTGGCCCGGACCCGACCTGCGCCGGGCAAGTCTGAAAAAGCCAGACAGTTTCGCGCTCGGCGAACTTCCCTACGGATTGTTCATGAGAATCAGGAAGGGATTTCTCGAGGCTGCGAGAACCCAATCGGCGACCACCATCGTGCGTTCCGAATAACCTCGCATGGCCAAACCCCGCATCCAGTTCATCTGCCAGGCCTGCGGCAACGTCACGTCGCGATGGGCCGGCAAGTGCGAGGCCTGCGGTGAGTGGAACACACTCGTCGAGGAAGGCACGGCTGGCGGCATCGGCAGCGGGCCGGCGTCGATGCGCTCGACCCGCAAGGGGCGCGCCGTCGTGCTCACCTCGCTTTCCGGCGAGATCGAGGACGCTCCGCGCATCGCGTCGGGCATCGGCGAACTGGACCGCGCCACCGGCGGCGGCTTTGTCCGCGGCTCGGCCCTGCTGGTCGGCGGCGATCCCGGCATCGGCAAATCGACGCTGCTGACCCAGGCGGCGGCGGCACTGGCCAGCAGAGGGCACCGCATCGTCTACGTCTCGGGCGAAGAGGCGGTGGCACAGATCAGGCTGCGCGCCCAGCGCCTCGGCGTGGCAAATTCGACGGTCGAACTGGCGGCCGAGACCAATGTCGAGGACATATTGGCGACCATCGCCGACGGCAAGCGACCGGATCTGGTGATCCTCGACTCGATCCAGACGCTGTGGACGGATGCAGCCGATTCGGCGCCGGGCACGGTGACGCAGGTACGCTCGGCGGCGCAGACGATGATCCGCTACGCAAAATCGACAGGCGCGGCGATCGTGCTGGTCGGCCACGTGACCAAGGAGGGGCAGATCGCCGGTCCCCGCGTCGTCGAGCACATGGTCGACGCAGTGCTCTATTTCGAGGGCGAAGGCGGGCACCATTACCGCATCCTGCGCACGGTGAAGAACCGATTCGGTCCGACCGACGAGATCGGCGTGTTCGAGATGTCCGACAAGGGGCTTCGCGAGGTGTCGAACCCCTCCGAGCTCTTCCTCGGTGAGCGGCACGCGACGGCGCCTGGAGCGGCGGTTTTCGCCGGCATGGAGGGAACGCGGCCGGTGCTTGTCGAAATCCAGGCGCTGGTGGCCCCGACCTCGCTCGGAACGCCGCGCCGCGCCGTGGTCGGCTGGGACGGTGCGCGGCTCGCCATGGTTCTCGCCGTTCTGGAGGCGCATTGCGGGCTGCGCTTCGGCACGCACGACGTCTACCTGAATGTAGCCGGCGGCTACCGGATTTCCGAGCCTGCCGCCGATCTGGCGGTCGCGGCGGCCCTCGTCTCTTCCCTTACCGGCCTTGCCCTTCCGGCCGATTGCGTCTATTTCGGCGAAATCAGCCTTTCGGGTGCGATCAGGCCGGTTGCGCATGCGCAGCAGCGTCTGAAGGAAGCGGAAAAGCTGGGCTTTGGACAGGCGGTGCTGCCGCGCGGCAGCGAGGAACCCGGCTCCGGCATCGGCGCGGCTTCGTTCCAGCCGGCGACGCTGACGGACCTGGTGGTGCGGATCGCCGGCTCGCTCAGGCGGGACGCGGACGACTGATTTGAAGCGGGCAGCGCGACGGGGCGATGAAGTGGGGATTGAATGCCGATAACGCTGCTTGACGGAATCCTTGTCGGCTTCACGCTGGTTTCCGCGATGCTCGCGATGGTGCGCGGGTTTTCCCGCGAGGTGCTGTCTGTCGTCTCGTGGGTTGCGGCTGCTGCTGCTGCCTACTTCTTCTACAAGCCGGTGCTACCCTACGTTCAGCCCTATATCGACAACGAGCAGTTCGCGATGGCCGCGGCCGCCGGCATCGTCTTCGTCGTTGCGCTGATCATCGTCTCGCTGATCACCATGAAGATCGCCGACCTGATCATCGATTCGCGCATCGGCGCGCTCGACCGCACGCTGGGCTTCGTCTATGGCGCGGCGCGCGGCGTCCTGGTGGTGGCGGTCGCGCTGCTGCTCTTCAATTGGCTGGTCGGCAGCCAGCAGCCGCCCTCGGTTGCCAACGCGAAATCGCGGCCGATGCTGGAAAGTATCGGCAAGTGGCTGGAGAGCATGCTGCCGGAGAACCCGGAAAACTCGATCCTGAAGCGCATCATCCCGGAGGATGGTGACACCGAAGCGCAGCCGCCGGAAGCCCCGGCTGCGGATGCGCCGCCGGCCGAGACCCCTTCGGCTCCGGCCGAGACGCCGCCGGCCGAAAGCCCGCCCGCGAACAACTGATTCGGCCTCGCCGCCCGCTTCAGCCGAGATTCTCCTCCCGATCTCGCAAAATATGCGAATTTCGGTTTCTCGGACGCACGGCCGATCGGGCGCGGGCGGACCACGCAAGCAGGTGCGCCGCGCCAAGGCTCGGAACGCGACAGCGGACGGTCTGCCTTCGCCGCCCGATCACGCGAACGGGACCGGCGATCCAATCCAACAAGGATGCCATGCCGAATTGGCAGTAGCGCCCCACACCCGGCTGCCCTATATGACGGTTTTCCGACACTGGGTGACGTGCCCCGATGGCAGACGCTGCAGAATCCCTCTCCGCCGAGGCCGACGACCATTTCCACGATGAGTGCGGGGTGTTCGGCATCCTCGGCAGGCAGGACGCGGCGGCGATCGTCACGCTCGGCCTGCACGCGCTTCAGCATCGCGGCCAGGAAGCGGCTGGCATAGTCTCCTTTGACGGCACGCAGTTCCACGTCGAACGCCATGTCGGGCTGATTGGTGACACTTTCACCAAGCAATCCGTGATCGACCGGCTGCCGGGCAATCGCGCCATCGGCCACACGCGCTACGCCACCACCGGCGGTGCCGGCCTGCGCAACGTCCAGCCTTTCTTCGCCGAACTCGCCGAGGGTGGGCTGGCGATCGCCCACAATGGCAACATTACGAACGCCATGACCGTGCAGCGCGTGCTGCAGAAGCAAGGTTCCATCTTCTCGTCGACCTCCGACACCGAGACGATCCTGCACCTCGTCGCCACCAGCAAGGAGCGCGACACCAATTCGCGTTTCATCGATGCGATCAAGCAACTCGAAGGTGCGTTCTCGCTGGTGGCGCTCACCGCCAAGAAGATGATCGGCTGCCGCGACCCGCTGGGCATCCGGCCGCTGGTGCTGGGCGACCTCGACGGCTCGTGGATCCTGGCTTCCGAGACCTGCGCGCTGGACATCATCGGCGCGCGTTACGTGCGCGACCTGAAGCCCGGCGAGATGGTGGTGATCACCTCCAAGGGCATCGAGAGCATCTTTCCATTCGAGCCGCAGAAATCGCGTTTCTGCGTGTTCGAATATGTCTATTTCGCCCGACCGGATTCGTCGGTCGAGGGGCGCAACGTTTATGACGTGCGCAAGCGCATCGGCGCCGAACTGGCGGTGGAGAGCCCGGTCGAGGCCGACCTCGTCGTGCCGGTGCCGGATTCCGGAACGCCTGCGGCGATCGGTTTCAGCCAGGCCGCCGGCATCCCGTTCGAACTCGGCATCATCCGAAACCACTATGTCGGACGCACCTTCATCTCGCCGGGCGATTCGATCCGCCATATGGGCGTCCGGCTGAAGCACAACGCCAACCGCCGCATCATCGAGGGCAAGCGCGTCGTGCTCGTCGACGATTCGATCGTGCGCGGCACCACCAGCCAGAAGATCGTGCAGATGGTGCGCGACGCCGGTGCCAAGGAAGTGCATATGCGCATCGCCTCGCCGCCGACGCGCGCCTCCTGCTTCTACGGCGTCGACACGCCGGAAAAGGCAAAACTGCTGGCGTCGCGCATGACCGTCGAGGAGATGGCGAGCTTCATCCGCGTCGATTCGCTGGGCTTCCTGTCGCTCGACGGCCTCTACCGGGCAGTCGGCGAACCGTCGCGCAACAACGAGCAGCCGCAATTCTGCGACGCCTGTTTCTCCAACGAATATCCGACCCGCCTGCTCGACTTCGAAGGCCACGACAACGTGCGCACGCTGTCGCTGCTGGCGACCGGCGGGCAGTAGACGACGACCGGGCAGGCCGCGCCTTTCAACAATTGACAAGTCGAGAGCATGTGTCATATATGGCACATGCAAGATGTTCGAGGCTGAACGGTGTTCGAGGTCGTATTCTTTGCTACGGCCTCGGGCAATGAGCCAGTCCTCGGGTGGCTGAGAACGCTGAACAAAGACGAAAAGCTGACAATCGGCGCCGACCTAAGGACTGTGCAAATCGGGTTTCCACTAGGAATGCCGCTTTGTCGGGCCTCTTGGCGATGGGCTTTTCGAGGTCAGGAGCAGCCTTCCGAGCAAGAGGGAAGCGCGGCTGATGTTTTTTCAACAGGACCGCGATCTGGTTGTGGTCAATGGATTTATCAAGAAGACCCAGAAGACGCCAGCCGATGAGATCGACAAGGCACGGTCGCGGAAACGTTTGTACGAGTCTGCCAGATGAGCGAACCAAACGCGGAGCATACCCTTGACTGAAAAAAAGAATCCTCATCGTGGTTCGACGCTTGACGCTTTTCTCAGCGAGGAAGGCATCCACGACGAAGCCACCACGATTGCGGTCAAGCGCGTCATCGCTTGGCAGTTGCAAGAGGCGATGGCTGAACAAAAGATCAGCAAGACCGACATGGCGGCGCGCATGTCGACGAGCCGTCGGCAGTTGAGCCGTGTGCTCAACCCCGACGATGACAATGTGACGCTCGATACATTGCAACGTGCCGCGAAAGCATTGGGCCATTCGCTACGGCTTGAGTTGATTTGACAAGGTAGCAGCAACTGTTCCGCTCCATACCCGCCAAGGCGGGAGCAAGCATCTGGTATTCACGGCGCCCTACACGTCTCGGTCCTGCCACATCAGCCCTCGCTTCATAGCCAACACGTCACCGGGTCCATGCACTGCCGCGAAGAGCAGGCCAGCCAAAAACGTAAAGTGATCGACGAAGAAGCCGAACTCGGCCTGGTTGCCTTGCCAATGTGACGGTCCGTGAAACGCAAAGGCCAGGAAGATCACATAGGCGCCCGCCAACAGGGCAGCTTCGGAAAAGAAAGCTCCAGTTAGGAAGGCCAGCACCAACGCCACCTCGAAGATCGCCGCCAGCCAGGCGAGAAGCAGGGGAAACGGAAAGCCGGCCGCCGCTATGTAGGCGGCAGTGTCCGCCATGCCGGCGAATTTGAAGGCGGCCGCCATGGCAAACACTCCGGCGAAGATCAGCCTGGCGACGAGAATTGCAACTGTCCTGCCCATTGTTCGATCCTTCAATGATGCTGTCGAAGCCAAGGACGCAGCGCGGCACGGCATTCCGACACGCATCGTCGAAATTCCGATGCGCCGATGCGGACGCGGAATGATCGCCGGAGGTTCGGGGTTTCGCCGGAGAGGAATTCGTCCTATCTGGTGCCGTCTGTCTACCCTCCTCGAACCGGATGCTCGCATGCCCCCTGCCCCCGATCTTTCCGGCCGCATCGCGCTCGTCACCGGCGCCTCGCGCGGCATCGGCTATTTCACCGCCAAACATCTGGCCGCCGCCGGCGCGCATGTGATCGCGGTGGCGCGTTCGGTTGGCGGACTCGAGGAACTGGACGACGAGATCAAGACCGCCGGCGGCCAGGCGACGCTGGTGCCGCTCGACCTCACCGACATGCCAGGCATCGACCGGCTCGGCGGCGCGATCAGCGAACGCTGGGGCAAGCTCGACATCCTGGTCGCCAATGCCGCCATTCTCGGCGTCATCTCGCCGATCGGCCACATCGAGGCGAAAACCTTCGAGAAGGTGATGGCGGTCAACGTCACGGCGACATGGCGGCTGATCCGCTCGGTCGACCCGCTGCTGCGCGCCTCGGATGCCGGCCGAGCCATCCTGCTGACCTCCGGTCTCGCGCATTCGGCCCGCGCCTTCTGGGGCCCATATGCCGCGTCCAAGGCCGCGGTCGAGGCGCTGGCCCGCTCCTGGGCCTACGAAACGGAGAACATGGCGCTGCGCGTCAACTCCTTCGACCCCGGCCGCACGCGCACAGCCATGCGCGCACAGGCGGTTCCGGGCGAGGATCCCCTCAGCGTCCCGCATCCGTCCGACGTGGCGCTCAAGATTCTGCCGCTGGCAAGCCCTCTACTGACTGAGACCGGCATGCTCTATCAGGCGCCTCACGACCGGTTCGTCGGCTACCGGGATCCGGCGTAACGCGAGGCAAGTCTCCGACGCCGCTGCGCCAATCCTCCGGCTGCCGTGGTGCAGCGCCGCAGCGTCGCCGGGCCGTATAGCGTGCTGCATCCATCCCGCGCCTTCGGCTGCGGCGTTCCCCACGGTGCAGCAATGTCGAATGCCATGACCGCCGAGCCGGCCGAGCGCGTCTATGCCGGCATTCTGCTGACCAGCCTCGCCTACATCCTGTTTTCGAGCCAGGACGCGGCAATCAAGCTTCTGGTGGTCGGCATCTCGGTCTGGCAGGTGATGTTCTTCCGCAGCGTCGTGGTGCTTGCCGGGTGCTTCGCCTCCGGAGGCGCGACGCTGTTCCGCGACGCGGCCCGTTCGCCGATCGTCAAGCCCATGCTGCTTCGCAGCGTACTCACCCTCTTGGCCTGGCTCTGCTACTACACCGCCGCGAAATATCTGCAGCTGGCGGAAATGACGACGATCTATTTCGCCGCGCCGATCATCGTCACCACCATGTCGGTGTTCATCCTGCACGAGAAGGTGCCGTTGCTGCGCTGGGGGGCGGTCGTCCTCGGCTTCATCGGCGTGTTCATCGCTTGCGATCCCGCAAAGCTCGGCCTCACCATGCCGATCCTGCTGGTGCTGGCGGCGGCGTTCTTCTGGGCGCTGGCGATCGTGCTGCTGCGCAAGACCGCCTTGCAGGAGCGGACGATCATCCAGCTCGTCCTCAACAATGTCTTCTTCCTGGTGGCGGCCGGCGTGCCGATGATCTTCGTCTGGCAGACGCCGTCGCTGTACGAACTGATCCTGCTCGTGACGGTCGGCGCTCTCGGCGGGGCGGCGCAGCTGGCGCTTTTCGCGGGCATGAAGCACGCTGCCGCCTCCGTCATCGCGCCGTTCGAATACACGTCGCTGATCTGGGCGTTCATCTTCGGCTACCTGATCTGGCACGATATCCCGCGCCCCGAAGTGTTCGTCGGCGCGGCACTGATCATTTTTGCAGGCCTGCTCGTGATCGGCGGAGAGCAGATTCGCAGGCGCGGCTGAGGCCGGCTTGGGACCGGCGAAAGCAATCGAAAAAAGTTTCGAGCGCCGTGGAACCAATGGTGCCGACCGGCGTTTCAATTCGCGACGGGCAATCCCCCTTATGCCCACCCCCCGCCCGTCGATCGCTTAAAGCCAGCCGCGAGGCTGGCTTTTCTTTTGGGCGGTCGGATATGCTGGGCCGTCGACGCATTGACGCCTGCCACGGATCGACTACCCTCCGGACGCTGCGGCCCGGACGAGGCGGGACGTGACTTTGCTACGAGGTTGGGAGGCGCGGCATGATCCTGACTGGCATTGTTCTCGGTTTGCTGGTGGCCGCCTACCTGGCCGGCAGCATCGCCTTGATGATCGGGCTCGGCCTGTCGTTCCGGCAGGCGCTGCTCTATCTGCCGCTGAAACTCGTCTACCGCATCGACGACCGCCGTATTCGGCTTGCACGGCAGGCCGAGACGCCCGTCATCTACGTCATAACCCATCAGTCGCGGCTCGATCCCGCGCTGATGCTGTCGCTGCTGCCGGACGACACGCTGCATATCCTCGACGCGCAATCCGCAAAGGCCATGTGGCTCGAACCCTGGCGCGAACTGGCACGCACCATCGCCTTCAACGCCGAGCACGTCTTCGTCAGCCGCAGGCTGGTGCGCGTGCTGAAACGCAAGGGACGGATCGCCGTCTACCTGCCGGAAAACGTGGAGCCCGATACACGCGCCTTCCGCCTCTACCGCGCAGTTTCCCGCATCGCGCTGCAGGGAGACGCGCGCATCGTGCCCATCTTCATCGACGGCGCACGACACCTGCCGTTCTCGCTGGTCGACGAGGACAACGCTCCCCGCCGGCCGCTGCAGAGACTGAGGGTCGGCACGCTCGAACCGCTCACCGTCAACGAACTGACGGCGCGGGCGGGAGCGGCAAACACCACGGCTTCCAATGTGTTGTTCGACCGCGTCGCCGAGGCGCGCAGCGGGATGTCGTTCTCGCGCCAGAGCCTTTTCCAGGCTGTGCGCCGGGCGGCCAGGCGATTCGGCGCCGACCGACAGATCGTCGAGGACGCAATCAGCGGCACGCTGACCTATCGGCAATTGCTGATGGCGGCGCGTATCTTCGCCGGCCGCTTCGCCCGCATGACGGCGCCCGGCGAGGCGGTCGGCGTGCTGCTTCCCAATTCCAACGGTATCGCGATCTCGCTGCTCGGGCTGATGTCGGCGGGCCGCACGGCCGCCATGATCAACTATACGGCCGGGCCGGCGAATGTCACTTCGGCGATCCGCACCGCGCTGATCCGCACGATCGTCTCGTCGCGCGCCTTCATCGACAAGGCCGGGCTGGAGGATATCGTCGAGGCCGCGAAGGCCGGTGGCGCGCGGTTCGTCTGGGCCGAAGATATCCGCGACGGCATCGGCAATTTCGATCGGCTTGTCGCCGCGCTCTGCTGGCAAAGCCCGGTGAGCGCCCAGGATCCGGCCGCGCCGGCCCTGATCATGTTCACCTCGGGGTCGGAGGGGGCGCCGAAGGCAGTTGTGCTGTCGCACCAGAACCTGATCGCCAACGCCATGCAGGTCGAGGCGCGGCTGGCGGTCGGACCACGCGATTTCCTGATGAACGTGCTGCCGGTGTTCCATTCCTTCGGCCTGCTTGGCGGGCTGATCCTGCCCTTGCTCACCGGCGTTCGAACGCTGCTCTACCCCTCGCCGCTGCATTACAAGCAGATCCCGCAGGTCGCGGCGAAACGACGGCCGACCATCCTGTTCAGCACCGATACGTTTCTCTCCGCCTACGCCAAGGCGGCGGGCGACGACGATTTCTCCAGCCTGCGCTTTGCGGTCGCCGGCGCCGAGCCGCTCAGGGCTGAGACGCGGCGGGTCTGGAAGGAACGCTTCGACACGCGCCTGCTGGAAGGTTTTGGGCTGACCGAAGCGGCGCCGGTCGTTGCCGTCAGCACGGCGACGCACAATCGCGAGGGCTCGGTCGGCCGGCTGCTGCCCGGCGTGCGGGTGCGGCTGGAGCCGGTCGACGGCATTGCCGACGGCGGACGGCTCTGGATCCGCGGGCCGAACGTCATGATGGGCTACATGTCCGCCGACAAGCCCGGCATGCTGCAGCAACTGCCGGAAGCCTGGCACGACACCGGCGACATCGTCTCGTTCGACCGCGAAGGTTTTGTCGTCATCCGCGGGCGCGCCAAGCGTTTTGCCAAGATCGCCGGCGAGATGGTGTCGCTCGGCGCGATCGAGATGCTGGTGCAGTCGCTGTGGCCGGAGCATCGGCACGCCGTAGTCGCAGTGCCGGACAAGAGGCGCGGCGAGCGTATCGTGCTGGTCACCACGGCGGCGGAGGCGGACGCGGCAGAGCTTCGCCGCGCCGGCAAGGAGGCCGGCATCGCCGAACTGGCGGTGCCCCAGGACATCGTCAAGGTCGACGAGATCCCGATCCTCGGCACCGGCAAGATCGATTATCCGACGACCCGAAAGCTGGCGATCGACCGACTGGGCTTGGCTGCGGCCGCATGAGGCGATCCGCGGCTCCGCGAAGGCGCTTCAAGCCGCACTCGCAACGCCTTGATCCAAAAGCACGAAACGCTCCGCCGGGAGCCTTGCAAGCGTTTCAGCTCGCTGGATCTTCAGCAGGCGGCGGCTCCTTTGCCGCTTCGACTACCGCCCGGCGGGAATAGGCCCGGATGCTGAACGGCAGGAACACGAGATAGGCAACCACACCGACCGACAGCGTTTCCCACGGATAGGTGAAGAGCAGCAGGGCGACGAAGACGACGCCGAGGATCATCGGCATCACCGTGTCGCCCGGCACGCGCAAGCGCTTGCCGGACCACACCGGCAGCCGGCTGACCAGCAGGAAGGCGACCAGGATGGTGAAACCGGAAGCGATGAAAGCCGCGATGCGGCTGGGCTCGAAGGCGCCGATGAAGATCAGGTAGACCGGCAGCAGCACGATGACCGCGCCGGCTGGCGCAGGGACACCGACGAAATATTCGCCCTGCCAGGCCGGCCTTGTCTTGTCCTCGTCCAGCACGTTGAACCGCGCCAGCCTGAGCCCACAGGCGATGGCGAACAGCAGCGCTGCGATCCAGCCGGGAGAGCCTGCGCGATCAAGGAGATAGGCGTAGAGCACCAGCGCGGGAGCGACGCCGAAATTGACGATGTCGGCCAGCGAATCCATCTGCGCGCCGAATTTCGAGGTCGCCTTCAGCATGCGGGCAATGCGGCCGTCTATGCCGTCGAGGAAGGCGGCGACCAGCACCATCGCCACCGCCGTCTCGAAGCGATTCTCGAAGGCCAGCCTGATGCCGGACAGACCGGCGCAGATCGCCAGAACGGTGATCAGGTTCGGCAGGACCAGCCTCAGCGGGATCTCGCGGATGCGCGGGCCGCCGTGGCCATGCGGCTCGAAACGCTGGAACGGACCGGCCACCGGCTACGACACCCGGACCAGCGGAGCGGCGGGGCTGCCGCCGAATTCGGCGATGACGGTCTCGCCGCCCACCGCCGTCTGGCCGACGGCGACACGCGGCGTCGCTTCGAGCGGCAGAAAGACATCGACGCGCGAACCGAACCGGATCAGGCCGAACCGCTCGCCAATGCCGATGTTTCCGCCCTGCCCCGCCCAGCAGACGATGCGCCGCGCCACTAGGCCGGCGATCTGGACGGCGGCGACGGTGCCGTTCGGACTGTCGATGACGAGGCCGTTTCTTTCGTTCTCACTGCTGGCCTTGTCGAGTTCGGCGTTGAGGAATTTTCCGGGGCGATGCTCGATTTTCGTGATTCTTCCACGGACGGGAGAGCGATTCACATGGCAGGAAAAGACGTTCATGAACACCGAGATCCGGGTCATCTCGGCGCTGCCGAGGCCGAGCTCCCGTGGCGGCACGGCCGGGCCGACCGCCGAGACGATGCCGTCGGCGGGGCTGATGACGAGCCGGTCATCGGCAGGAGTCACCCGCTGCGGATCGCGGAAAAAGTAGGCGCACCAAGCCGTTAGGATCAAGCCGACCCAGAACAGGCTGGTCGAGAAGATGCCCAGCACCAGCGCGACAACGGCAAAGCCGCCGATGAACGGCCAGCCTTCGCGGTGGATCGGCACGAAGGCATTTTTCACTGTATCGACGAGGGACATCGGTACCCGACAGTTTGCTAACGATGGCGTCTATTTACGGGATGGGGAGGCGGGTGGCAACGCGATGGGAGGCTAGCGGAGGCGCTGTGGACGGTTTTGATGGCCGCATGGACGGGCGGTGAAATTGAACCCGACCAATGTTGAGCGGGATCGAGGGTTTAGATGAGCCGAGAGGCCTTTTTGCTTACCGTATTTGCCCGGGCCGGACATCGCAAACGATGCCGAAAACCTTCCCATAACCAACTTCCCCCGGCGCCCGCCGTGCTGACTTTAAGGAATGGCGACGCAATTCAGCTTATTTGTGGCCGACCACCAGCACTCCTGGAGACGGGGCAGCCCGCGTCTGGGCAAAGGCCGCCAAGCCGAACCCGATCCGGAAACGCGGCTCAATCACTCTCCGCTTTCTTCCCGGTGCGGGCGGGGCGGGCGGTGTTCAATGCCACTGCGGCGCGAATGAGGGCCTTCAGTGCCTCTTCATCGATCTCCTCGCCTTCGCGGATGTCGATAGCGCGGCGGGTGTTGCCTTCCAGGCTGGCGTTGAACAGGCTTTTCGGGTCGTCCAGCGCGGCGCCCTTGGCGAAGGTCAGCTTGACGACGGCCTTGTAGGTCTCGCCGGTGCATATGATGCCGTCATGTTCCCACACCGGAACGCCCCGCCACTTCCACTCCTCGACGATTTCGGGGTCGGCCTGCCCGATAATATCCCGGACGCGAGCGAGCGTGGCGCCCCGCCAATCGCCCAGTTCGCGAATCCTTGCGTCGATCAGATCCGAGGGAGGTGCGGATGCCTTGGCCTGCGTCGCGGCGCTGGTGCTTTTTTTCATGGGTCGCTTTCCTGGTAAGTGCCGATCGATAGCTCTGTGCCGGCGCGGGCGTCCGGCGTTCACATCTTCTCGCCGGGCAAGTCGCTTGCCTGCTTCACCCAATCTGCAAGTTGCGCTTCGTCAAACGGATCGTCCTCGAAAATGTCGAGGTAGCGCACGTCCTTCTGCTTGGACCCGCCGGGCGGGAGCGGTCGAAGCGACGCGCCGCGGAAGAATGCCACCTTCACGTATCTCGTGAAGACGTGGATGCCGAGGAACCACCCCTGGCCTTCGATGCCGTAGAGCGGCGAGTTCCATTTGACCGCCTTGCTCACGCCGGGGACCGTGCGTTCGATGAGCGCGTCGAGGCGGCGGCCGATTTGGCTTTTCCAGCCAGGCATGGCCGCGATGTAAGCCTGCACGGGGGCGTCGCCAAAACCCTTGGCGATCTGCGGGTTGCCGCCCGAGAGGAGGACGACTTCGCCGGAATGCGGTTTCGGCGCCGCTTTGGACGGTTTCGAGGCTTTTGCCACGGTCTCTGTCCCCTTGGATGTTTTCCCGACCATGATGTTTGATGCTCCGCTTCGCGCGGGCAGACCTCACTCCATCCGCGCCAAGACCTGCCCCAAACTCTCGAGGAACCTTGGCCATCCGACCGTGGCGCCCCGGAGGTAAGGCTGCTGGTCCGGCCGGAAGCCCGACTGCTCCATGCGCAGAAGCGTGCCCGCGCCTGAGGGCGTCAGCGACCATGTGACGACGGACCGGAGATCCTTGGTATTCCACGTGTAGGACAAGGCCTTGTTCGGCTCGACTGTCCGCACCTCGCAGTCAACGGCGCCCCAGTCCGCGCTGAGATTGAAGCGGTGGCCGGCGACGGGCTCGAAATCGTTCTTCATCAGCCACTCCGCGATCAGGTGCGGCTGGGTGAGCGCGCGCCAGAGTTTTTCAGGCGGATGCGCCATCTCGCGCTCGACGATGACGGTGCGTATTTCGGCGGATGTCCCGCTCATTGGTCCATCCTTTTCAACAGGTCCTCAAGGCCGTCGAACCGGCTTTGCCAGAAACCGGACATCTCGCTCGTCCAGTCGACCAGCGGCGAGAGCGCGCCGGGCTTGGCGCTGTAATGTGTCTCGCGGCCCTGGTGCCGGCCTCGCACCAGCCCGGCCTGCTTCAGCACCCCGAGATGTTTCGAGACGACCGGCTGCGAGACGCCGGCACGCGCCGTCAGCGCTCCGACCGTCTTCTCCCCCTCGCGGCAGAGGCGCTCGAAGAGCGCCCGCCGGGTGGGATCGGCAAGCGTCCTGAACAGAATGTCCTCGACTTCCGACATTCGGGATCAATACCCCATTGGCTATGGATTAACGTATAGCCAATGAGCTATTTGTTCGTCAAGCGGGCAAGCGAGCGGGACAATCGGCCCGCATATGCATGCCGCGAGTCGTTCAAGGCTGGAGCACAAGGCGCCGCCCTACTCCACCTCCGGTGTGCGGCGGCGGACGATGACGCCGAGATCGTCCTCCTGGCGGGCGATGCGCAGGCGTTCCTCCGCCTCGGTCGCCTCGCGCTGGCGCGCCCACATCGAGGCATAGAGCCCCCCCCTGGCAAGCAAGTCGATGTGGTGACCACGCTCGGCGATCTGGCCGTCCTTGAGCACGATGATCTCGTCGGCGGAAATCACTGTCGACAGCCGGTGGGCGATGACAATGGTGGTGCGGCCGCGCGACACCATGTCGAGCGCCGTCTGTATCTCCTGCTCGGTATGCGAATCGAGCGCAGAGGTCGCCTCGTCGAGCATCAGGATGGGCGGCGCCTTCAGGATCGTTCGGGCGATCGCCACGCGCTGCTTCTCGCCGCCGGACAGTTTCAGCCCGCGCTCACCGACCATGGTGCGGTAGCCCTCCGGCAGGCGTGCGATGAACGGGCCGATCTGGGCGAGGTCGGCGGCCTGGCGGACATCTTCCTCTGAGGCGTCGACGCGGCCGTAGCGGATATTGTAGGCGACGGTGTCGTTGAACAGCACGGTATCCTGCGGCACCATGCCGATCGCGGCGCGCAGGCTCTCCTGCGTGGCACTGCTGATGTCCTGGCCGTCGATCAGGATCTGACCAGACTGGATGTCGTAGAAGCGGAAGAGCAGCCGCGAGATCGTCGATTTTCCGGCGCCCGACGGGCCGACGATCGCCACCGTCTTGCCGGCCGGCACCTCGAAGCTGATGCCTTTCAGGATCGCGCGGGCGGGATCGTAGGAGAAATGCACGTCGCGGAATTCGACGCGCCCCTCGCTAACAACCAGCGGCTTTGCACCCGGTTTGTCGGAAATCTCGGCGGGCACGTCGAGCAGGTCGAACATCTGCTCGATGTCGGTCAGGCCCTGCCGGATCTCGCGGTAGATGAAGCCGATGAAGTTGAGCGGCACGGAGAGTTGCATCAGCATGGCGTTCAAAAAGACGAAGTCGCCGATGGTCTGCGTGCCGGCCTGCACCTCGCGCGCCGACAGCAGCATGATGGCCAGCATGCCGGCGCCGAAGATGACGCCCTGGCCGAAATTCAGCCAGCCGAGCGAGGTCCAGGTCTTCGTGGCGGCGCTCTCGTAGCGGGCCATGGAATGGTCGAAGCGCTCGGCCTCCATGCGCTCGTTGTTGAAATATTTCACCGTCTCGTAGTTGAGCAGCGAGTCGATCGCCTTGGTGTTGGCATCGGTGTCGCTGTCGTTCATCTCGCGGCGGATGGCGATGCGCCAGTCGCTCGCCCAGACCGTGAACCAGGTGTAGAGCGCGACGGTGAGGGCGACGACAACGACGTAGATCCAGCCATAGGCGACGGCGAAGATCACCGCCGTCAGCGCGAATTCCAGGATGGTCGGCAGCGTGTTCAAGATGGTGAAGCGGACGATCGTCTCGATGCCCTTCACGCCGCGCTCGATGATACGCGACAGGCCGCCGGTGCGGCGTTCCAGATGGAAGCGCAGCGACAGATCGTGCATGTGGACGAAGGTCTTGTAGGCGAGCTTCCGCACCGCATACTGGCCGACGCTGGCGAACAGCGCGTCCCGCAACTGGTTGAGGCCGACCTGGATCAAACGCACGACATTATAGGCGATGACGAGGGCGGCAGGCACCAGCATCCAGTCCGGCAGCGGCGGCGTGCGGGCGTGGTCGCCGACCAGCGCGTCGGTCGACCATTTGAAGAAATAGGGTACGGCGATGAGGACGAGCTTGGAAACGACGAGATAGACCGTAGCCCAGGCGACGCGTATGCGCAGATCGCCGCGCTCGGCCGGCCACATATAGGGCTTCAAATTGATCAGCGTGCGCAGCGTCGAGCCGGACTCCGCCGAGACAGTCTTGTCGGCCAATTTTTTCTTCCCTGTTTCCGGAGCCGTTTCCGCCGCAACGGCGGCCGGCGCGGATCGTTGGTACAAACTATCCCAGACTCATGACGCGCGGTTCAGCGCACGCGGACGGCCGGGACGGACAGCAGGCGGCCGCCAGGGCGGTGACGTGTTTTGCAGTGCCGGACAGCGCCTCATGGTCGATCTCGTATATGGAACGCTGGCGCTCCTGCCGGACCCGCACCAGCCCCGCCTCGACCAGCACCTTGAGATGCTGGGACACCGTGGATTGCGCGAGGTCGAGCCGTCCGACGACGTCCTTGCAGCAGCAGCGATCGCCCTGTGACAGATGTTTCACGATCTCCAGCCGCGCCGGATGGGCGAGCGCGCCGAGCCGGACGGCCAGCCGCTCGGAAGTGGCCGGATCAGGCCTCATGGCTGAGATCGAGATCTTGCATCGTTTATCGACGATAAACGATGAAACTTGAAACAGCAACGGCTGGGAGCATGCTGTTCCAATTTTTGTCCCGCACCGCGCGGATGATCGCGCAAAGGCGCGGTTTGTGAGAAGCTTGGGCAAAGGAGGAGCGTCATGCTGCTGATCACCGGGACGTTCCGCATCCGGCCAGAGAAACTCGCAGAGGCAAGGCCGGTCATGGAGACCATGATTCTTGCCAGCCGAGCGGAGGACGGCTGCGTCAACTATTCCTACGCGGTCGACCTCCTCGACGGCGGGCTGGTGCATGTCGCCGAGGCATGGCGGCACCGCGCGGCGCTCGACGCACATTTTGCATCCGCCCACATCGCCCGCTGGCGCGCCACCTGGCCGACGCTCGGCATCACAGACCGGGATTTGACGCTGCACGAGGTCAGCGCGTCACGAGCAACGTGAGAGAATAAGGAGACCGTTTCAACGGTTCCGGGCCGCAACCGTCGTCGGTCAACAGCGGCAGATCGAAATCAACGAAGCTGTTATCGCAGTTCCGTATCCCTACTGCCGCACCACCGGCGATATCGCCTGTTCGCCAAGCGTGGTCATGTCGGCCTCCTCTCCCTTTTCCGTCTTGCTCGGCACCGAAAACACCTGGCCGGGATAGATGCGGTCCGGATCGTCGATCTGGTGCTGGTTAGCGAGATAGATGGTCGAATAGCGAAGGCCGCGGCCGTAGACGCGGTGCGAGATGCGCCACAAGGAATCGCCGCGGCGGATGATGACCGATCCGCCGACATTCTCCAGTTTTGGCGAAAGCGTCTCCGTCGGCGCGGCGGCCGTTTCGGTCTGGCCGGCGGGCGCGGGCTGGGTGGCCGCCATGCCCGGCGCGGAACCGGCGGTCTTTTCGGGCGCTGCGGCGGCGACGGCGGGCTGCGTCGCGCTGTCTATCGCCGGCGCTTCGGTGGCCGTGGGGTGAGCCTCATCCGACTTGCCCAGGCGCGGTTGCGTCCCTTTCGCGACGACCTCGCCGGCAGGCGGCGCATCGGGCTGCGGCTGGGCCGCGGCCGGCCTCGGCTCGTCGGGAGAAGCGACGGCGGCGACGTTTTCGCCGGCCTCGCGCTCGAACGGCACGGCGGCGCGCGCCACCACCTGCGCCCCGTCGGGACCAAGCGCGTCGACACGGATGATGTAGTCGCCCACCGGCAGGTCGCGTTCGGCCTCGATCAGGAAACGGCCTGCGGGCGAGGTTTTGGCGTCACCAAGCAGGATCTCGTTGGCATAGCCGCGCACGACGCGGCCCGCATCGGCGGTGCCGGCGACGAAGATGCGGCGGCCTTCGATCTCGACGGCTTCGACTGCGACCCTGGTTTTGCCCGCCGGCTGCTGCTGGGGCTTGGCAGGCGCCGGATCGGGCGTCGCCGCGGCGACCTGCTGCTCGCTTCCGGCAATTGGTTTCTGCTCCGGCGCGGCGGCATCGGGCGCGGGCTGTTGTTTTGCCGTCGTGTCGGCTGCCCCCTGGTCTGTCGTGGCGGCGTCGGCCGAAGACTTGCCTGATGCCTCGCTATCAGCGGCGGCCTGTTGATCGGCGGCGGCCTGTTGATCGGCAGCGGGCTTGTTATCCGATGCGACGGGCGGGTTGGCGTCGGCCTGGGCTGTAGAGCCGGCAGTCGAAGGTCCGGAGTCGGCAGCGGAAGTGACCGATGGATTGGCCTGCTTCGGCTCTGGCATGGTGATCAGTTGCGAGGGCTTGCCGGGCTCCTCGACCAAGGCAAGCACCTGCCCGTCCGACGAGTCGGGGATCGACACGACAGCCGTCTCGGTGGACATCGCCACGACATTGTCGGCCGTGGTCGACCGAAGCACGATCTGGTAGTCGCCGGGCTTCAGCGGCTCGTCGAGCACGATGGCGAAATCGCCGCCCGCTCCGGCGATGGCGCTGCCGATGACACGCGAGCCGATGATGGCCTCGACCTTCGCGTTGGGCGCGGCACGGCCGGCGATGACGATCGACCCGTCGGCCTCGACGCGCACCAGGTCGAAGGCCGGGGCCTCGACCTTGGGCTCGGGCTTGAGTTCAGCGGCAGGCGGCTCGGCGGCGGAGGCCGGGGCCGTTTCGCCGGCCGGCGCCGGCGGGGTTGACGCGGCGGGCGCGTCGCCGGCCGGCGGCTTGGGGACCTCGACCGAAGGCGCCTGCGTACCAGCCGGCGCGGTCGGGTTTTCCACGGTCGCTTCCGAGGGCGGCAGGGCGGCAAGTTTCTGGGCTTCCGGCGCTGCATCGGTCACCGCCGGAACCTGCGGTTTCAGGAAGGGATCGAAGACGCCCGCGACATAGGCGGTTCCGCCCACGGCAACCGATCCCCCCGCCAGGAACAACAGTACCTTGATCGGTGAAAGTGCCATATTCCGTTTGCCCCTTAGCGAACTTCCGATACAGGCGACGCCGGGCTTGACAAGGCTGTCCCGCGGCATCCTGGGGCTGCGTACCACCGTACGACCGGCCCTTCGCCTCGCGCCGCGACAAACGCCCCATTTCCCCTGGGCATGGCCTTTTTCTACAAGGTCCTTTTGCCACCTAAGCGCGGTCTAGCCTGTTTTGGCGGCAGCGACAAGGAAATGCCCGTTTTCTTCCCTTGACCGGAACGGCCGACGCACTAACCAATCACAGCATGAACACGATTCGATCCGTCTGCGTCTACTGCGGCTCGTCGCCGGGCCGGAGCGACATCTACATGAAGGCCGGCCATACGCTCGGGCGATCGATCGCCGAAGCAGGCCTGCGCCTTGTCTATGGCGGCGGCACCAAGGGGATCATGGGTGCTGTCGCCGACGGCGCGCTCCGAGCCGGGGGCAAGGTGACCGGCATAATCCCGCGCTTCCTTCTCAACCGGGAAGCGACGGAAGCAAGCCTCGGCAAGTTCGACGACATCGTCGTCACCGACAGCATGCATGAGCGCAAACACAGGATGTTCCAGGAATCCGACGCCTTTGTGGCGCTGCCGGGCGGCATCGGCACGGTCGAGGAGATCGTCGAGATCATGACCTGGGGCCAGCTCGGCCACCACCGTAAGCCGATCGTCTTCGCCAACATCGCCGGTTTCTGGCAGCCGATGCTGGCGCTGATGGACCATATGCGCGTCGAGGGCTTTATCCACACCGGCCATCTCGTGCAGCCGCTGGTGATCGACCGCGCGGAGGCGATCGTGCCGGGAATTCTGGTCGAAGCCGCCAACACCGGCACGCCGACGGAGGGGGACGAGGCGGTCATCGACAAGATGTGAAGGTGGTGGCCATGGCCGATTTCGACACGCATGATGCGATCTTCCATCGGCTGCTGGATTTTTTGGCCCGCGTGCCTGCGGTTTCTCGCAACGACACTCCGTCGCGCGGCTTTGGCACCGGCATCGACAATGGCGTGTGGTGGGTGAAGTTTTCGCTCGATATCGATCATCCGCTCGCCTGGAACGCCGTCCAGGAATTTGGCCACGTGCTGAACTATCTTTTCCTTGACGAGCCGTTGCCCACAGTGTTCAGGCCGGTTTCGCCGCCGCCCTATATGAACGGCGGACCGAGAGACTTTCTGAGCTGGGTAATCGAATGTCCGACAGAGCGAATGGCTCCCGATACGGTCGCGGAATGGCTTGAAGGCCGTCTTCCCCGCCCAATTGACGATATTTCTCAATGGTCGGTGGACGAGGAATAAGGCTGTTGGCAATCCCTTCCTTCGTCACGCATGCGAAGCGTGCGGCGTGATAGAGAGCGTCGTGTTATAGACATCTGACCGACGACGACGGACCTGTGCCATGGACGACATCACGCGATCCGAAAAACTTGCCGCCGAGCAGCGCGAAAACCTGCTTGCAAAAGCTACGCCGGACGAGCACGGGCTGTTCTTCATCTATCATTTCGACGCGAACGGTTTCCAGACTAGGGACCCGGCGGCGTCCAGCTGGTCGTGGCGCAGCTATCACATCACCGACGCCCGCGCCCGCAACGAGATCGCCGCGGAGGGCGCCCTGCCCGACCCGGTGCGCGAAGCGTTCCTGAGTTCGGGGTTCGACTGCCACATCGACCTCGAGGATGCCTGGCTCTATGGCGACCTGCCGGATCTGCGCCACGACTATTCGAAGGAAGCGCGTGGACGCGGACATTTCCGCTTCGCTTTCGACGCCAAGATGCTGATCGGCGCACGAAAGCAGCCGCTGCGCTCGGTCGACGCCATCCGGACGGTGATCGACAAGCGGTCGCGCGCCTTCCGCTCGCCGGCCGACCTGATCGAGGCGGTGATGAACCAGTCGCTCGACCGCATCAGTGCCGAGCTTGCCGAGATCGGCGACCAGCTCGACGGCATCGAGGATCGCATTGTCTGTGACGCATGGCACAATGAGCGGCAGTCGCTGGTCGACGTGCGGCGCAAGCTGGTGGTGATCCACCGGCAGATGGCCAGCCTAACCGGCCTGTTCAAACATCTGGACCACGCGCACCGGCACGACCTGTCGGAAACGCTGATCGACATGACGGCGCGCCTTTCGCACCATGCCTTCATGGTGCACCATGACAGCGAGCAGTTGCAGGCGCGCGCAAGGCTGCTGCAGGACGAGCTGATGGCAAAACTGTCGGCGCAGTCGAACCGGCTGCTCTACATCTTGTCGGTGATGACCGCCGTGCTTTTGCCGATGACCATCATCTCCGGCCTGTTCGGCATGAATGTCGGAGGCCTGCCCTTCGTAGGCTACGGCGCCGGTTTCTGGGTCGTCACGGTGCTGTCGCTTGGCGTCGCGTTCGGCACGCTGTATTTCGTGCGGCGGCTGGGCGACGGAATGTAGTGGGCATTGACCCTGCGTCCTTGAGGTTTGCCTGCCAAGGACGCACCAAAAAAACGCGGCAAATCTACTGCGTGCCCTTGGTCAGATAATCTTCCGCCAGGGCGATCGCCGTGCGGCGGTCGGACTCGGGCGCGAGCGCGAACGCTTCCTCCTGCATGCCGCGGATCCAGCCCTTGTCCGAGGCCGGGGCGCGTTCGAGCGCGGCGGTCATCATCGCAAGCCCGCGCACCACCTTGCCGCTCTGGAACAGCAGATTGCCAAGCGTCGCCTGCGCGCCGGCATGGCCCTTCTCGGCGGCAAGCTGCAGCCAGCGGCCGGCCTGCTGGACGCTCTTCTTCACGCCGTCGCCCTTGAGGAACATCTTGCCCATCTCGAACTGGGCGTTCGGATTGCGGTAGTTGGCGGCGGCCCGCATGTAATATTGCTGGGCGGCGGCCGCATTGGCCTCGACGGGGCTGCCGGGAATGCCGCTCTGCCAGTAGCTGCCCAATGCCACCAGCGCGTCGGACATGTAACTTTCCTCCGGGCTGCCGGGCTCGACGTCCTGATCGGCGATCTCGCTGAAGAACTTGAACGCCTCGTAGTCGTTACGGTCGACACCGTCGCCCTCGGCATACATGCGCGCCAGCTTCCATGTGGCGCCGAGCTGGCCCTTTTCGGCGGCGTAGCGGTACGCCTCCACAGCCTGCTCCTTGTGGCCGCTCTTGTAGGCGCTGAAGCCGAACTGGAAGACCGCCCACGGGTTGGACTGCGCTTTCACCTCGCCCTTGTCGTCGAAAATGCGCTCGTCGAAGGCGCGCGCCGGCCCGGCCGCCAGAATGGCCCCAGCCAGAAGCGCCGTCATCACACCCGATTTCACAACTGACGAACTACGCATTGCAGTCTTTTTCTGAACTCCCGGTGGCGGGCCTTGAGAAAACAAAAGCGCTCACCCCCGACGTGACATTCCCAAGGCCGACGACCCGCAACTGCCGGCCACCCGCCATGCCTGTTCCTCTCATGCGCGCCGCACCGCGACGCGAAAGGGACCGCGCGACAGCTCGCCCGGCACGGGCAAGATGCCCGCACGCCGCCGACTGCACTCCACGGTCCCCTGAAATATCGTACCGGTCACCCGAGACACGGCTGCCGAAACTGGAAAGGCTCTGGATCACGTCCAAGCCGAACCCGTCGACCACCCGACAATGCCGGTCCAATTCGACCAAAGTGGGGCGACCGCCCCTCGTGCCATGCGTATCGGCTGCAATCCTCAGGCAAGCCTTGCCGGCTACCGGGTGTTTCAGGCTTGTGCCATTACGAATCGACTGACCCAGTCGCATCGCGCTTACCGCGCCATCGCCGAGGCAGGACTTGAAAGGTACAAAACCGCGCATTCTTTTCCTGGCCGCAGTGCCGGCGGCTACGGGTCGTCCCGGGCCCCGCCGCAAGACCTCTTCCGGGTGCTCCGGGTTTATGGCGGGAAGTGGGCAATTTTGCCCTGCCCTTTTCTACCGCAATCCTTCTTGAGAAACTGTTGCTGAATCGTCACAAATCGAGCGGATGACGTTGCTTGACAGCGACTTGGCCGGGCGGCGGCACGCCGGCCTCGCTCATGGCCGCAAAAAACAAAACCCCGCCGAAAACGACGGGGCTGTCAATTTCCGGAACCGGACCAAGTCCGGCTCCAGAGAGAGAATGGTTTCAAAGGCTCAGTTGACGGCGTCCTTGAGACCCTTGCCGGCGGTGAACTTCGGCACGGTACGCGCCGGGATCTGCACTTCCGCGCCGGTCTGCGGGTTGCGGCCGGTCGAAGCGGCACGCTTGGAAACGCTGAAATTACCAAAACCGACCAGCCGCACGTCGCCGCCGGACTTCAACTCCCCGGTGATCACCGAGAACACTGCCTCGACCGCGGACTGAGCGTCGGTCTTGGAAAGCTTGGCCGACTCTGCAACCGCGGAAACCAGTTCGTTCTTGTTCATCAATAGTTCCTTCCATGAGAAATCCGGGACCAGGGATGCAACCGCCGGATAACGGACCTTATCGGAGTTTCTTGTTCCAAGTCTCCCTGCCGGGGCGCCACGCCAACGCGGCAGAAATCCCGGAGTTCCGCCGTTTGTCACATGAAAAAGCCGGGCGCAAGGCCCGGCTTTCCGATAGTCGCGCATTCCACCAAGAATTAGTGGGCGAGCGCCTTGCCTGCATCCTCGCCGGGCTTGGTTGCAACCGCCTCGACCGGCTCCGTCCACTCGATCGGCTCGGGCATGCGGACCAGCGCGTGGCGCAGCACCTCGCCGACCCGCGAAACCGGCACGATCTCCATGCCGCTCTTCACGTTGTCGGGGATCTCGGCAAGATCCTTGGCGTTCTCCTCGGGGATAAGCACCTTCTTGATGCCGCCGCGAAGTGCGGCCAGGAGCTTCTCCTTCAGACCGCCGATCGGCAGCACCCTGCCCCGCAGCGTGATCTCGCCGGTCATGGCGATATCGGCCCGCACAGGAATGCCGGTCAGCACGGAGACGATCGCCGTCGCCATGGCGACGCCAGCCGACGGCCCGTCCTTGGGCGTAGCACCTTCCGGAACGTGGACGTGGATGTCGCGCTTGTCGAACAGCGGCGGCTCGATGCCGAAGTCGATCGCCCTTGAGCGGACATAGGACGCCGCCGCCGAGATCGATTCCTTCATCACATCCTTCAGATTGCCGGTGACCGTCATCTTGCCCTTACCGGGCATCATGACGCCTTCGATCGTCAGCAATTCGCCGCCGACCTCCGTCCAGGCAAGACCCGTGACCACGCCGACCTGATCGTCCGATTCCGCCATGCCGAAGCGGAAGCGCGGAACGCCAAGATAGTCCTCAAGGTTCTTCGCCGTGATCTTCACCGACTTCTTCTTGGTCTTGATGATCTCGGTGACAGCCTTACGCCCGAGCTTCATCAGCTCGCGCTCGAGGCTGCGCACGCCGGCTTCCCGCGTGTAGGTCTGGATGATGCCGCGGATCGCCTCGTCAGCGACCGAGAACTCCTTCGGCTGAAGCGCATGGTCGCGCGTCACCTTCGGCATCAGGTGCCGCTTCGCGATCTCGACCTTCTCGTCCTCCGTGTAGCCGGCGATACGGATGATCTCCATGCGGTCCATCAGGGGCGCAGGGATGTTCAACGTATTGGCGGTGGTCACGAACATCACGCTCGACAGGTCGTATTCGACCTCCAGATAGTGATCCATGAACGTTGCGTTCTGCTCCGGATCCAGCACCTCAAGCAGGGCCGACGACGGATCGCCGCGGAAATCCTGGCCCATCTTGTCGATCTCGTCGAGCAGGAAGAGCGGGTTGGACTTCTTGGCCTTCTTCATCGACTGGATGACCTTGCCGGGCATCGAGCCGATATAAGTCCGCCGGTGGCCGCGAATCTCGGCCTCGTCACGCACACCGCCCAGCGCCATGCGCACGAACTCGCGGCCGGTCGCCTTGGCGATCGACTTGCCGAGCGAGGTCTTGCCGACGCCGGGAGGGCCTACGAGGCAAAGAATCGGCCCCTTCAGCTTCTTCTGGCGGCTCTGCACGGCGAGATATTCGACGATGCGATCCTTGACCTTGTCCAGGCCGAAATGATCGGCGTCCAGCACTTCCTGCGAAAAGTTCAGGTCCTGCTTGACCTTCGAGTTCTTCGACCACGGGATCGACAGCAGCCAGTCGAGATAGTTGCGCACGACGGTGCTCTCGGCCGACATCGGCGACATCGAACGCAGCTTCTTCAGTTCGGCTTCCGCCTTTTCCCGAGCCTCCTTGGAAAGCTTGGTCTTCTTGATGCGCGCCTCGATCTCGGCGGCCTCGTCGCGGCCGTCCTCGCCCTCGCCAAGCTCCTTCTGGATCGCCTTCATCTGCTCGTTGAGGTAGTACTCGCGCTGCGTCTTCTCCATCTGGCGTTTTACACGCGAGCGGATGCGCTTCTCCACCTGCAGGACGGAGATCTCGGCCTCCATGAAGCCCATCGCCTTCTCGAGACGCTCCTTGACGGAGAGCGTGCCGAGCATCTCCTGCTTCTCGGGGATCTTGATGGCGAGATGCGAGGCGACCGTGTCGGCGAGCTTGGAGAAATCCTCGATCTGGCCGGCAGCGCCAACCACCTCGGGGGAGATCTTCTTGTTCAGCTTCACATAGTTCTCGAAGTCGGCGATGACGGAACGCGCCAGGGCCTCGACCTCGATCTCCTCTTCCGCCGGCTCCTCGAGCACGACGGCACGCGCCTCATGGAAATCGGTACGCTCGGTGAAGCCCGATATCTTGGCGCGCGCGGTGCCTTCGACCAGCACCTTGACGGTGCCATCGGGCAGCTTGAGCAATTGCAGGACGTTGGCCAGCGTGCCGATGTCGTAGATCGCATCGGCCTCCGGATCGTCGTCGGCGGCATTCATCTGGGTGGCGAGAAGAATCTGCTTCTCGGCGCCCATCACCTCCTCCAGCGCCTTGATCGACTTTTCACGCCCGACGAAGAGCGGCACGATCATGTGCGGGAACACCACGATGTCGCGCAGCGGGAGGACTGCGTAGACGCCGTTGCCGGGTGTGCGGGGTAGTTTGGCCATTTTAAAACCTTTCTTCCGCGGCCGCGTCAGCCAACCGCGAATCTCATACTAGCGGGCACAAGCCTCTCCGCCTATTGCCGAATGGTGCGGCCCTGTTAGCACGGAAGGAAGCCCCTGACTTCACCGTGATAGTTGGCGTTGCGCCGACCAAAGATCAAGGGCGTGTATGCAGCCGTCATCGCCGGCCCAAGCCTACAAGCTTTCGGCTTGATCGCAACCGCATCTTCCGCGACACTCCGGTGCTTAGAGGGTGGCAGTGCAGAGTTCGAAGAGCATGTTCCTTTCCCGTGTTGAGTCCTGTGTCGAGCGCTGCGCTCCTCGTGCCGAAACCGCCGTCCTGTGAAGATCGACCGACGTGGACTGCTGACCGGCGGCGCGCTGCTTGGTCTCGCCGCGGCGACGCCGGCGGCGCCGGCCGCGCCTCCCGAAGCGCGAAAGCCGGGCGCCGTCCCGCGTAAGCTCAAGAACGTCGCCGTCTATGTGCCGGGCTATTACCCGGACCACGCCTTCGCCAATGGCAAGCCCGTATCGGGCAACCGGCGCTTCAACCGAGACCTTCCCGACACGAACGGCCTGCAGAAAATGCTGACGCGCATCGGCTTCGACGGCTCGATACGGCAGACGCTGCTGCCGGTCGCCGCCCACGACGTCGAGGTCGCCCCTGACCGCTCGATCGGCGTCTTATGTTCGATGGACGGCCGCAACCATACCGCCTTCGACCCCGACACGCTGGAGATGGCGGCCCTTGCCCCGTCCTTCTCGGAAGGCTGGAACGGCGGCGGCCACGCCGTCTTCATCGACGGCGGCAAAACGGTCGTCATGTCCGAGCGCGCGCCCACCGCCGTCTACCAGGGCAAGCCGGAGGCGCATTACGGCCGCCTGACCATCCGCGACCCCAAGACGCTGAAGATCGCCGACAGCTACTCGACCCACGGCATCGACCCGCACGATATAAGGCTGACGTCCGACGGCAAATACATCGTCGCGGCCAACTATGGATCGACGGTTTCGGCCAAGACCGGCGCCCATACCGTGCCGCGCACCGTCGTCGAGGCATCGATCACCGTCGTCGAACTGTCGAGCGGAAAGCTGGTCGACAAGCGCAAGACCGGTCGCGGCAAGGTCGAACTGCGCCATCTAGCCGCCGGAAACCTCGACCGCATCTTCGCGATCCAGGCGCTTTACGGCAGCGACCGGGAGGATGCGCGCATCCACGCCGAAGATAACGTCGCCTACGAGGCCGACATGACGACCGAACCCGGTCAGAACTACATGCCAGTGGCGACGCTGAAATACGACGCCTCGCGCAAGACGATCGGCAAGATGGGCGACCGCACCGCCAACAGGCTTATGCGCCACGGGCTCTCCATCCGCTACGACGAGCGCCACGACCAGGTGCTGGCAAGCTACCCCACCACGCACCAACTGATGATCTTCGACGGCGCGACGGGCGCGATCGTCGATCGCGTCGACACGCGCATCTTCGGCATGCGCTATCCCTGCGGCATCACACTGCTGCCCGACGGCGTGCACTACGCCGTCACCGGCCACTGGGAGAACCTGTTCGTATTCGAGCGCGGCTCGCACCGGCTGGTGCGCGAACTCTGCCGTTACCCGATGTTCTTCGGCCACAGCCACATCACGTCGGCGTAGCGCCGGCCGGTCAAGGCCTGCGGCTTCAGGTCAGGCCGAACCGAAACTTGTGGCGGTCTGGATCGTGCAACGTGCCCAAGGTACGGAGCGCCAAAAGCCCAAAACCCCGCCCGTTGCAGGTCTGCCTCGCCTCGATCTCAGATCACCACGAAATCCGCATTGGTGAGAATCGCGTTGTTGGTGATCGTCGCGAATTTTATCGCCGCGAAACCCGTGCCCGATCCGTCGGCGTCGTAATAGAGGTTGCCGGTGCTCTGCTTGTAGATGATGCGGTCGCTGGCATCGATCGGTGCGGCGTCCATGTTCTTGAAGGCCGAAGCCGCCAGCGTGCCGAGCGTCGTCAGCGCCGTGAAGACCACCTTGTCGAGTTGCACCGTGTCGGCGGCGACGTTGTAGTCGGTGACGGCATCGACATTGGTCGTGGCGTTCAGCTTCGAGTTGAAAACGAAGACGTCCTGACCGGCGCCACCGCTCAAAAAATCCTTGCCGCCATACCCCTTGATGATGTCGTTGCCCCCGCCTCCGGCGATGGCGTTGACGGAATTATTGCCGAAAAGCCGATCGGCAAAACCGCTGCCGGTCAGGTCCTCGACCTGGATATAGGTGTCGCCCGCGGCCTCGCCTGTGTTGATGGACGGGTTGGCAAGGCTTGCGACCACGCCCGCGGTCGCTTCGGCATAAGAGGCGGTGTCATTGCCGTCGCTGCCGTCGAGTTCGTCGGCGCCCGTCCCGCCGATCAGAACGTCGTCGCCAGAGCGGCCGGCGAGGCTGTCGCTTCCGGCAAGCCCCCGGAGCGTGTCGGATCCGAGGTTGCCGTCGATTCTGTTCGCCCCGGCATTGCCATGGAGCGTGTCGTTCAAGGTAGAGCCGCGCAAATTCTCGATCGAATTGTAGGTGTCGCCGGCAGCGTTCCCGGTGTTGAGCGTCGGATCGGTCAGGCTGACGGTGACGCCTGTTCCCGAATCCGAATAATCCGCGACATCGATGCCGGTGCCGCCGCTGAGATAATCGGCGCCCGGGCCGCCGCCGCGCAGGAAATCGTCGCCGGCGCCGCCGAACAGCTTGTTGTTGCCGCCCGCGCCGAACAGTTCGTCGTTGCCGTCATTGCCGAAAATGGTATCGGCCAGGTTCTTGCCGTGGAAGAAGTCGCCGTCGGCGCTGCCATTGTAGGTCCAGGGCAGCACGAAGAAGATATTCTCGATCGGCACGGAATTGCCGGTCTGGAAAGCTGTGATGAACGAATTGCGGAAGGTCACGCCATCAATGGCAAGGCCGGTGATGTCGAACAGCGACGAAGAGGTGACGACATTGCCCTGGGCCGTCCCGTCGAGGATGACGCCGACGCTGGTTATCGTTCCGCCGTTCGGCAGCCCGTCGGCGCCGTAGGTGATGCCGGTTCCCTTGACAACGATGCCGCCCGGCCGAATGTCGAAAGCGCCCGGCGAGCCGGCGGCATCGGCGCGGCCCCAGACGAAGCCGGTCGCGGTCTTGAACAATATGTCGCTGCCCGCTTCTTTCTGGGCGGCCTGGGTGAGTTGAAAGCTCAACATGCCGCCGAGCCCGAGCACATCGGAGTCGGCGATCTGGTTGACGGTCGGCATGCATTTTCCTCCGGCCTGCCGGTCCGGATTACAGTCGCTTCGGCCTACGCCGCCCGCGTCCGCGAAGTCCGGCACCCATGAAGTTTCAGGCGACCAGAAATTGCCGGGTTTACGGCGAAAATTGGACAGTTGCACAAATTTATGCTGCAACAGTCACATTTTAGATTATGCAGATGTCTCAAGCCGCTAACCCGCGCCTCGCCCGCGCGTCCGAGGAAAGGTATTTTCAGGGAAACCAACATCCGCTGCTACGGGAGAGAAGTCCCGCCGGCTTGCTCACCAAAGCCGGCTGCGCTGCTTTACCTCGCACGTCCCCGCACCGGTGATACGGATCACCGTGGCCGGTATCGGCTCCAGCGTGCCGGCGGCAATGCGTTTCTCGACGTCGTCCAGCGCCCGCGCAGCGTCGTTGAAGCGGACGCCCAGCAGGCTGTCGGCGGTATAGTCCCACCACTTCACGCGCTGCATGCGGGCAATGGTCGAGGCGTCGAACCGGTAGCGGATGACCTTGGCCGGCACGCCGACCGCCACTGCATAGGCGGGAACGTCCTTGGTCACGACCGCCCCCGCGCCGATGATCGCGCCGTCGCCGATCGTGACGCCTCGGGCGATGACGGCGTTGGTCCCGATCCAGACATCGTTGCCGATCACCACCTGGGCCGCGCCGCGCGGCGGCTTGAGATAGACGTGGTCCGGCTTCCTGGACCATTTCCGCGACACGGCGGCGCCTCCGTACTGGAACGGATGCGTCGACATCCAGTCGGTCGGGTGCTCGCCGCCGCCGATCACCACGCCGTTTGCAATGGAACAATAGCGGCCGATCGACCGGACGCCGCCAAGGTTGCCCCCGGCGCGCACATAGGTGTTGGCGCCAATGGAGCCGCTCATGCTGACCTCGCCGTCGAGATTTACGGGAGGCTCGCATTCCAGCGCCGCCTTTGACCAGAGCAAGGTGGTGGCGGCGAAGTGGATACCTTGCCCGGCGCAGAGTATCCTGAAGGTCTTCTCCATCCTCAGCCCCCCTTGCCCGTCCTTCAAAAAAAACGGCGCCAAGCGGCGCCGTTCCGGTCTCGTCGAGGCACCCGTATCAGGCGGTGGCGCCCTTCTTTTCCTTCTGCTCGGAATAGATGTAGAGCGGCCGGGCGCTGCCGGTCACCACCTCTTCCGAGATCACTACTTCCTGCACGCCTTCCAGCGCCGGGAGTTCGAACATCGTGTCGAGCAGGATCGCTTCCATGATGGAGCGCAGGCCGCGCGCGCCGGTCTTGCGCTCGATGGCGCGCTTGGCGATCGCCGACAGCGCATTCTCGTGGAACGTCAGTTCGACATTCTCCATCTCGAACAGCCGCTGATATTGTTTCACCAGCGCGTTCTTCGGCTCGGTCAGGATCTGGATCAGCGCCGGCTCGTCGAGATCCTCCAGCGTCGCCAGCACCGGCAGGCGGCCGACGAATTCCGGGATCAGGCCGAACTTCAGCAGGTCTTCCGGTTCGACGAGGCGGAACACCGCACCCGTGCGCCGGTCTTCCGGCGAAGCGACGGTGGCGCTGAAGCCGATCGAAGTTTTCCGGCCGCGATCGGAGATGATCTTGTCCAGCCCGGCAAACGCGCCGCCGCAGATGAACAGGATGTTAGCGGTGTCAACCTGCAGAAACTCCTGCTGCGGGTGCTTCCTGCCGCCCTGCGGAGGAACCGACGCCACCGTGCCTTCCATGATCTTCAAGAGCGCCTGCTGTACGCCCTCGCCCGACACGTCGCGGGTGATCGAAGGATTGTCGGACTTGCGCGAGATTTTGTCGATCTCGTCGATATAGACAATGCCGCGCTGCGCCCGCTCGACATTGTAGTCGGCCGACTGCAAGAGCTTCAGGATGATGTTCTCGACATCCTCGCCGACATAACCCGCCTCGGTCAGCGTCGTCGCGTCGGCCATGGTGAAGGGGACATCGATGATGCGGGCCAGCGTCTGGGCGAGCAGCGTCTTGCCGCAGCCGGTCGGGCCGATCAGAAGAATGTTCGACTTCGCCAGTTCGACGTCGTTGTTCTTGGTGGCATGCGCCAGCCGCTTGTAGTGGTTGTGGACGGCGACCGACAGCACGCGCTTGGCGTAGGGCTGGCCGATCACATAATCGTCAAGAACCTTCAGTATCTCCTGCGGTGTAGGCACGCCCTCGCGCGACTTCACCATCGAGGTCTTGTTCTCCTCGCGGATGATGTCCATGCAGAGTTCGACGCACTCGTCGCAGATGAACACCGTCGGGCCGGCGATCAGCTTGCGCACTTCATGCTGGCTTTTGCCGCAGAACGAGCAGTACAGCGTGTTCTTGGAGTCGCCGCCGCCGGAACTGACCTTGCTCATAATATCCAAGTCCTTTTAGTGCCGCCTCGCCGGCGAAGCGGCCAAGCGTCGGCATCGAGTATTAGCCGCGGAAACGCCCCAACGCCAGCGGTTTGGCGCATACGGGGCTTCCGCACGAAACCCATTTCAGAAGGTGCGGCTGCGGTCGCCCTGATTGCACGCGAAGCTAAGCCGTCGAAACTCAACATACGTTTAACGTAGGTCGCGCGCCCCGTCGAGGGAACAGCAAAATGTGTCCGAATTGCCGCAGTCCGCGTCAAAAAAGTGTCATCGGCCGCGCGTGTCGGACGTGTCCGCATTATCCCTGCTGGGCGCTTTCCGCCGCCTCGCGGCTCGAAATGACCTTGTCGATAAGGCCGAAATCCTTTGCCTCGTCGGCGGTCATGAAGTGATCGCGGTCGAGCGTGCGCTCGATCTCCTCATAGGGCTTGCCGGTGTGCTTGACGTAGACCTCGTTGAGGCGGCGCTTCAGCTTGACGATGTCCATGGCGTGGCGCTCGATGTCGGAGGCCTGGCCCTGGAAGCCGCCGGAGGGCTGGTGCACCATGATGCGGGCGTTGGGGGTGGCGAAGCGCATGTCCTTGTGGCCTGCCGTCAAAAGCAGCGAGCCCATGGACGCCGCCTGGCCGATGCACAGCGTCGACACCGCCGGCTTGATGAACTGCATGGTGTCGTAGATCGCCATACCCGACGTCACCACGCCGCCCGGCGAGTTGATGTAGAGGTTGATCTCCTTCTTCGGGTTCTCGGCTTCCAGGAACAGCAGCTGCGCGCAGACCAGCGTCGCCATGCCGTCCTCGACCGGACCGGTGATGAAGATGATGCGTTCCTTGAGCAGCCGCGAGAAGATGTCGTAGGCGCGCTCGCCGCGATTGGTCTGCTCGACCACCATCGGCACGAGGTTCATGTAGGTTTCGACGGGGTTCTTCATCGGGCGTCCGTTGTTTGGGTGAATCGCCTTCCCAGGCGGAATCGTGCTGCGTTTCGTTGTTCCGTAGATAGGATGCCGCCTCCGCCTTGCGCAAGGCCGACCATTCGAAGCGGCAAAGTAACCTTGCCCGTTAACGAAATCTTAAAATTCCACTTTCCCGCGACGCAGCCTTCACTAATGTACACGATCAGTTGCGGTAAGGCGTGTCAGGGGTAAGTGATGGCTTTCAAGCCTGTTTTTTGCGCAGCGGTCGCGGGTTCTATGATGCTCGCAGCCGTTTCAGAGTCTTTCGCCGGCGGCAAGGCTGTCGCCTGTTATGAACCCTATCAGACGGCGCCGGTCTACGACACCGTCTATGAGAACGAACTGGTCAATCCGGGCAGCCAGTATGTCGAGACGACGCCGGCGATCTACGGCACGCGCAAGCGCCAGGTGCTCATGCAGCCCGAGCAGGTCAGCTACCAGATCGTGCCGGCGGTGGTGCAGACACGCTACCGCACGGTGAAGGTCGCCGATGGCGGCTATTCGTGGGAGTGGCGCTGGATCAACGGCCGCAAGGTCCTGTGCAAGATCAAGCACAAGGCGCGCTACGAGCAGGTCGCCGAGACCGTCGTCGTGCAGCCGGAATACAAGCGCCGCGTCGTCATCCCCGCCGAATATGGCTACGAACTCGAGCAGGTCGTCCTCCAGCCCGAGCAGCGGCGCGTCGTCGACGTGCCGGCAACCTACCGCACGGTTGCCCGCAAGGTGCTGGTCGCCGAAGGCACCACCGGCTGGAAGCGCGTGAAAATCCGCCGCCATTGCGGCTGATCGCAACGCCGGGCGCATGATCCATGGAAGAACGGGGCGGCGCAGGTCCGCCCCTATCCCATTCAGATGTCGAAGCTGATGACGTGGTCCATCGTCTGCGACGGCAGGAACTGGTCCATCTGCCTCGACGGACGATCGCAGCCGGTCTCGCCGACGACCCGCGCGGGAACGCCCGCTACCGTCTTGTTGTGCGGCACGGGCGACAGCACGACCGATCCGGCCGCGATCTTCGAGCAATGGCCGACCTCGATATTGCCCAGAATCTTTGCGCCGGCGCCGATCAGCACGCCGTAGCGGATTTTTGGATGCCGGTCGCCGCCGGCCTTGCCGGTGCCGCCCAATGTCACCCCGTGCAGGATCGAGACATCGTCCTCGATCACCGCCGTCTGACCGACGACGAGACCGGTCGCGTGGTCGACGAAGATGCCCTTGCCGATCCTCGCGGCAGGATTGATGTCGGTCTGGAAGACGGCGGACGACCGGCTCTGCAGATAGAGCGCAAAATCCTGCCTGCCCTTGTTCCACAGCCAGTGCGCAAGGCGGTGGGTCTGGATGGCGTGAAATCCCTTGAAATACAGGACCGGCATCAGGAAGCGGTCGCAGGCCGGGTCGCGGTCGTAATAGGCCTGGATGTCGACGCGCACCGTGGTCGCCCAGTCCGGCGTCTCCAGCAGCATGGCCCGAAAAGTCTGGCGGATCAGGTCGGATCCGACATCCGCATGGTCGAGACGCTCGGCGATGCGGTGGATCACCGCGTCTTCCAGCGTCTCCTGGTTGATGATCGTCGAATACAGGAAGGCCGACAGCAGCGGGTCACGCGACACCGCTTCGAGCGCTTCGCTGCGCACCGAACTCCAGATCGGATCGACCGGCTGCACTGCAGTCGGCTTCATCAGGTTCATCGTGCTCATCGAATGCCTCCGTCCCGGCCGAGCTTCGCGCGCCTCTATACTCCCGAACAGAGCGCGCTTGAACTCAAATTTCTTCACCCTCTCGTCAAATGGATTGGATTGGCGGCTTTTCAAGAACCCTTGGCAGCGGCTTCCGGCGATCCTCCGGATTTCCAGACTGGATTCCTAGAGGGGATGGGCGGCCAAAAACTCCAGGACCCGCTTCTTGAAAGTGCGGTCGCCGACCGACAGCATATGGTCGCGGCCCACGATTTCGAACGCCGCGGCGTTCGGCATCAGCGCCGCAAGCTCGGCCGCCGAGCCGCCGATATCGTCCTTCGTGCCGACGGCGACCAGCGTCGGCTGCGCGATGCGCGCCATCTCGTCCTCCGTCAGCAAGGTCCGCGACGTCATGATGCAGGCCGCAAGCGCGCGCCGGTCACTCTTCGTCTGGTCGGCGAACATGCGGAATGTCTTTCCGCGCTCATGGGTTATCAGCGACGGGTCGGGGGCCGACAGCGCCTCGGCGATCGGATCCCAGTCGCCGACGCCGTCGACCATGCCGATCCCCAGCCCGCCGAACACCAGCGTGGCGACGAGCGCCGGTTCGGCCAGCGCCAGGAAGGCGGAAATGCGCGCCCCCATGGAATAACCCATGACGTGAGCCCGGCCGATCCCCAGGTGGCGCAGCAAGGCCGCCGCATCGCCCGCCATCTTCTCAGGCGTATAGTCCGCCGGCTCATAGCTCTTCGACGACTGGCCGTGGCCGCGATTGTCGAAGGCGATGACGCGGTAACCGGCCTCGGCCAGCGTCTTCATCCAGCCGGGGTTGACCCAGTTGACCTGCAGGCTGGAGGCGAAGCCGTGGACCAGCAGGATCGGCTCGGCCGCCCCTTCGCCCTGGGGCGCGCGATCGACGTAAGCGAGGTCGAAACCCTCGTGCTGGAAAAATGTCGTCAATCTCGCCTCGTTGCCTGGATGTCAGCCGGGATTGCTGGCGCCAGCCGCGTGATTGATCGCGGGGTGGCGCAGTTCGGTGCCGGCGACGATGCCCGCCTTGGCCGCTATGCCCGCCTTCACCTCCAGCACGAAACGCACGGGAACGCCCGGCGAGATCGTCGCTTCGGAAAACGGCTCCCCCTGCTTGATCGCCCGCACCGTTCCGTCCTGGGCGATGAAGATCAGATCGAGCGGCAGCGGCGTGTTCTTCATCCAGAAGCCGACCGGCTGCGTCTGCTCGAAGACGAAGAGCATGCCGCGATCCTCGGGCATGGTCTCGCGAAACATCAGCCCGGTGGAACGTTCCGCCGGATCATCAGCCACTTCGATGCTGAACGATTTCACGCCCGACGACGTGATCGCGGTCAGCGGCGTCGAGTCGACCGGCAGGCTCTGCGCCTGGCTCGTCGCGGTGATCGTCGTCTGGAAAAAGAAGAAAAAAGCAACCGCCGCCGCGACCAATGTCGCGGTTCCGGCGAAAATCCACGGCTTGCGGGGCATCGGAACTCCGTTGGTGTCCGCACGTCAGTGCGAAGACGGCAGGGTTCCGATATCGGGATGAATTTCGGCGGCCATAAGGCCTTTGTCGCCGCGGCCGAACCGCACCAGCACGACCTGGCCCGGCCGCAGTTCCGCCAGCCCGTAGCGGCGCAGCGTCTCCATGTGGATGAAGATATCCTCGGTCCCCTCGCCGCGCGTCAGGAAGCCGAAACCCTTGGTGCGGTTGAACCACTTGACCAGCGCGCGCTCCAGCCCGCTCTCGGCGGTGACGCTGACATGCGTGCGCTGTTCCGGCATCTCGGCCGGATGCACAGCGGTCGAATTGTCCATGCTGACGACGCGGAAGGCCTGCATGCCGCGCTCGCCCTTCCTGGCGAGACAGACGACCCGCGCACCCTCATGCGCTGTCTGGAAACCGTCGCGGCGCAGGCACGTTACATGGAGAAGGACATCGCCGGTGCCCTCGTCGGGCATGATGAAGCCATATCCCTTGGCCACATCGAACCATTTGATGGCGCCCGAGACCTCGACCACACCTTGAACCTCGTCACCGTCGAGGTGCTGCAGGGCGTCGCCGATTTCCAAGCCTCGCCCCATCGAAGAGGCTTTGTCCCCCATCCGAACGCACCTTTCCTGACAAAACACACGTGATTCTTGGCACAGAATAACATCGCCCGTTCGGGCCAGTGCAAGGCCTGATCTGCCATTTTTTCACCTTGGCGCAGGCGGATTGCCGGCTATCATCGCGTAACGGCAACACTTGCATAAAACACTGGTATCTGCGCGTCATCGGCCGGTCTCGGTCCAGCGTCGCATCCCGGCTTGAATAGGAAAGGAATACAATGCGTTACCTTCACACCATGGTGCGAATCACCGATATCGACGCCTCGCTCGACTTCTATTGCAACAAGCTCGGCCTGGTGGAGGTACGCCGCCACGAGAACGAGAAGGGCCGGTTCACCCTGATCTTCCTCGCCGCGCCCAAGGACAAGGGCACTTCAGCCGCCAGCCGCGCGCCCGAACTGGAGCTCACCTTCAACTGGGATCCGGAAGTCTATACCGGCGGCCGCAATTTCGGCCACCTCGCCTACAAGGTCGACAACATCTACGAGACCTGCCAGCGGCTGATGGACAAGGGCGTGACGATCAACCGCCCGCCCCGCGACGGCAACATGGCCTTCGTCCGCTCGCCCGACAATATTTCCATCGAACTGCTGCAGGAAGGCGACCCGCTGCCGCCGCAGGAGCCGTGGCTTTCGATGCCGAACACCGGCGTGTGGTAAAGCTGAAAACGGGTTGGTAAGGGCCGTCGAAAGGACGGCTCACACCCGATACGGCAAGCTCACATCAACTGGTGTTGTATTGACCGTCCGCGCGGCCCCTCACCCGCCTGCCGGCACCCTCTCCCCGTGAAGGACGGAGAGAGGGCCGCCAGCTCCGACGTCTTCGCAAATCTCTTCGGCAATGCTGGTTGGCGAAGACGGATATGACAGCCGACTTCTCCCCGTTCTTTACGGGGAGAAGTGCCCGGCAGGGCGATGAGGGGCGGCGCAGACAGTCAAAACAAGCAACCTTTGGTATCAGGCTGCTGTCTGCCGATCAGGCGGCCGCGGCGGCCTCTCCGCCCGCCACCGCGGCCGGGTCCATCCAAAACACCTCCCACACATGGCCGTCGGGGTCCTCGAAGCTGCGGCCATACATGAAGCCGTGGTCCTGGCTCGGATTGGGATCGGCCGTGCCGCCCGCCGCGCCCGCGCGCGCCACCACCGCATCGACCTCGTCGCGGCTTCCAGCCGAAATCGCGATCAGGAACTGGCTGGTCTTATGCGCGTCGGCGATCGGCCGCGCCGTGAAGCTGCTGTATTTGTCGTGCGTCAGCAGCATGGCGAAGATCGTCTCCGAAAACACCATGCAGGCACCCGCGTCGTCGGAGAACTGCGGATTCTTGGTCCCGCCGACCGCCTCGTAGAATTTGATGGAGCGTGGCAGGTCGGTCACCGGCAGGTTGACGAAGATCATTTTTGGCATTCCAGCTTTCCTCTTTTCTGCTCGCCCCATCTGGGCCTCGCGTGGTCGCGCGGCCGCGCGCCGATTGATCGATACGCCGCAAGGACGAACGCCGTTGTAGAAATCCGACACGGCGAATTGAAAAAACAATCGATGGCACGACCATAAAAAATCGAAGCCGTTGTCGGCAATCCCGAAGTGCTTGCCTTGCCAAAATGGTGCCGCTACACCCAAAACCTCGGTGGCAAGCGTTGCCCCGCATACGTGCCCCACCGGGAGGATCTGCAATGAAGGACGTCCTTGAGGAACTCGCCCGCCGCCGCGAGATCGCCCGGCTCGGCGGCGGACAGGCCCGCATCGACGCCCAGCACAAGCGCGGAAAGCTGTCGGCGCGCGAACGCATCGACATTTTTCTCGACGAAGGCTCGTTCGAGGAGTTCGACATGTATGTCGAGCACCGCTCGACCGACTTCGGCATGGCGGGACAAAAGATCGCCGGCGACGGCGTCGTCACCGGCTGGGGCACGATCAACGGCCGCCCCGTCTATCTGTTCGCCAAGGATTTCACCGTGTTCGGCGGCTCGCTGTCGGAGGCGCATGCCGAGAAGGTGATAAAGGTGCAGGACATGGCGCTGCGCAACCGCGCGCCGATCATCGGCCTCTACGACGCCGGCGGCGCCCGCATCCAGGAGGGCGTCGCGGCGCTGGGCGGCTACGCGGAAATCTTCCAGCGCAACGTGCTCGCCTCCGGCGTCATCCCGCAGATTTCCGTCATCATGGGCCCCTGCGCCGGCGGCGACGTCTATTCCCCGGCCATGACCGACTTCATCTTCATGGTGCGCGACACCAGCTACATGTTCGTCACCGGCCCGGACGTGGTGAAGACCGTGACCAACGAGACGGTCACGGCCGAGCAGTTGGGCGGCGCCTCGGTGCACACCACAAAAAGCTCGATCGCCGACGGCGCCTACGACAACGACGTCGAGGCGCTGCTGCAGATGCGCCGGCTGGTCGACTTCCTGCCCGCCTCCAACACGTCGGACCTCCCCGAGATCGAGTGCTACCAGTCGGTCACCGACCACGACATGTCGCTCGACCGGCTGATCCCGGACAACGCCAACAAGCCCTACGACATCAAGGAACTGATCCTGAAGACCGCCGACGAAGGCGATTTCTTCGAGATCCAGCCGAGTTTTGCAAAAAACATCGTTACCGGCCTCGGCCGCATCGAAGGCCGCACCGTCGGTTTCGTCGCCAACCAGCCGATGGTGCTGGCCGGCGTGCTGGACAGCGACGCCTCGCGCAAGGCGGCGCGCTTCGTGCGTTTCTGCGACTGCTTCAACATCCCGATCGTCACCTTCGTCGACGTGCCCGGCTTCCTGCCCGGCACGGCGCAGGAATATGGCGGGCTGATCAAGCACGGTGCAAAGCTGCTGTTTGCCTATGCCGAGGCGACCGTACCGAAGATCACCGTGATCACCAGAAAGGCCTATGGCGGCGCCTATGACGTGATGGCGTCGAAACATCTTCGCGGCGACATGAACTATGCCTGGCCGACCGCGCAGATCGCCGTGATGGGCGCAAAAGGCGCGGTCGAGATCATCTACCGCAAGGACATCGGCGACGCCGACAAGATCGCCGCGCATACAAAAGCTTACGAGGACCGCTTCCTGTCGCCCTTCGTCGCCGCCGAGCGCGGTTACATCGACGAGGTGATCATGCCCCACTCGACCCGCCGCCGCGTCGCCCGCGCGCTCCGGATGCTGCGCAACAAGGACCTGCAGAACCCCTGGAAGAAACACGACAACATTCCGTTGTAACGCGCGCCGGCAAATCCTGCCCCGCGTCTCGCACAAGACTGTCCGAATACAAACCAATACAATACAGTTCCTCCCGGCGAGGGAGAATCACTCATGATGTGGACGGTATTGAAGGCAGCCGCTGTGGTCGGCGTCTGCCTGGTTGCGGCGGGCTGCCAGACCAAGGGTATCTATGCCAGCATTCATGACGCTGAAATCGTCGACGTATCGGTGCAATACCAGTCCAAAAACGTTCCGCCATCTGTCGCCCCGAGATTGCGCGACAATCTCCGCGCCCGCTTTGCCGCGATGCCGAAGACCGGCCCCGAGAAATGCGTGTCGGTGGTTATCGCCGAGTATCACCTCAAGGACCCTGCCCTGTCGCTGCTGGTCGGCGATTCCAATCGCATGACCGGAACCGTGCGGTCGGTCGACAAGGCGACCGGCAAGGTCGACGGCGACGCACGGGTGATCGCCCTGGACACCTACGCCATCAACGGTGTGATCGGCGCGGTGCAGGCGGCCTCCCAGGATCCCGGCAAGGCCGAGCAAGCGCTGACCGCCGGCCTGGAGGACAAGGTCGTCGCTGCCGTCTACGGCAGCGAGGTCGCGAAAATCCGGCCGCCGCGAACGGCCGCCCCCGCGGTCCCATCGGCGCCTGCCACGACCGGCGCGGTGCAGGCCGCCTCGCAGGCGGCAGCCGCCAGACCGCAGCATCCGGCTGCCGTTGCACCGGCGACGGCGGCATGTCCCGCGACAACCGTGCAAGGTTGATACCCGGGCCTGTGTCGACGCAACCGGGCAGGTCGGACCGGCTTGGCCGGCGGATGGCCCGGCCGATGCATTTTTGGTGCGGTTCGCCGAGAAGGACGCGGCAAACGAAGCTGCCGCGCTCGCGGATGCTTCAAATCTCGACCCTCCGCGCCGCCCCTCACCTGCCTGCCGGCGTCCTTCGGACCTCCCCGTGAAGGACGGGGGCGAGGACAGCCTGCCGCACGCTCTCCGCAAATCTCCAACGGTCAAGGTTGGCGAAATCGGTGAAGCCTGGCCATCTCGCCCCGTTCTTACGGGGAGAGATGTCCGGCAGGACAGTGAGGGGCGGCGCCCACAGTCGAGGTAAGGTGCACTCGGTATGATGCTGGAATTGCAAGAGAAAGCCTCTTCGCGGATCTCCCAGCCGCCATCCCTGTCAGCATCCGTCAGGATCATTTTCCCGAATAATTTCCCCGTCTCTCCGATCACAGCGATAATCCCCATCGCCTGTGCTGGAAGGAAGCAGCGATGGACTGGAATGCGGCAGTCGACAAGAACCGGGAAGCGCTGAAGCGTGTGCTGGCCATGCTCGTCGCCATGGCCGGGCTTGGCGCTGGGGGACAGTTTACTTTCTTTCGGCAGGAAGGCCTAAGCAGTCCAGAAGTCGTGCGGGCCGAAAAAAGTAAACTGTCCCCGGCGCTTACCCTTCCCCGTAACCTGCATCGCGCCATCGCAAAACTGCTGCGACCGGCCGAGGCGGCGGTGCGGCGGCTGATCATCGTGGCGGCGCGCGGCCTGGTGGTGACCTTGCCGCCGCCGCGTCCGCAACAACCGAAGCCGAAACCCATCGAGCCGCTGCTGCGCGGTTTTGGCATCGCCGTCACCGTGCCGCGCGCTGAACTCAGGCGCATCGCTGCGGCCCGGCGAGCCGCCGAGATCCGCGCCGCCCGCCCGAAAAAACCCAGCCTGCCGCTGTTCGATCCGCTGCGGCCCTGGAGCGTCCGCCCGTGGCCGGCGGCGGCCAGCGGCGCGCCGTCCGGCATGCCGTTCCGACGCCTGCCCGGCGACGATCCGGTCGACGCGACGCGCATCGCCTTGCGCCTGCAATCGCTGACCGCTGCCCTCGACGACCTTCCGGGCCAGGCAAAACGCTTTGCCCGCTGGCGGGCGCGGGCGGCGGAGGCTATCGCCATGGAGGCACAACGCCAAGACGCCGGGATCGCGCCATTCAAACGAACCGGCAAGCCGGCGAGGTTCCAGCGGATATGGCCACTAAAGCCCGGCCGCCCTCCGGGCTGGCGGCCAAAATCCACCCATGAGGTTCAGGACGTGCTGGAGGTCGTCCACGGGCTGGCACTGTGGGCGATGGAGAAGCCGGACACGTCCTGATGACGGCGTTGCCGGACATCACAAGCGAAGCATCGACGGCCGGCGCGGATTTTTCGCGGCCTGGCGGCGATCCGTGCTGCACAGCAAGCAGCATTGCCCATCGGTTGGCGAAGCCGGCCGAACCTGCTTAGGTCCCGGCGGATCCATCGAGAATCGTTCGGCATGAGCGCAGGCAGGCAAAAGACCATCCTCGGCATAGGCGGCGCACATATCGACCGGCGCGGCCAGATGAGCGTCGACTTCGTACCGGGCGCGTCAAACCCCGGCACGATGCGCGAGGATGTCGGCGGCGGCACCTTCAACGCGCTGCGCAACGCGGTGCAGCGCGGCGTCGACGGGCGGCTGCTGTCGGTGCGCGGCGGCGACGCGGCGGGCGAGACGGTCGCCCGCGCCATCGCGGCGGCCGGCATAAAGGATCTTTCCGTCACCTTCCTCGACCGCCGCACGCCGAGCTACACGGCGCTGCTCGACCGCCGGGGCGACGTGATTGCAGCACTCGCCGACATGGGTCTCTACGAACTCGCCCTCGGCAAGCAGTTGCGCCGCGCCTCGGTGCGGTCCGCCGTGGCCGAAGCCGACGCTGTTTTCACCGACGCCAATCTCTCGGCCGACGCGCTCGCCCGCATCCCGAAACTCGCCGGCGAAAAACCCATATTCGCCATCGCCATCTCGCCGGCCAAAGTTTTGCGGCTGAGGGCGATGCTGCCGGCGCTTGCCTGCCTGTTCCTCAACATGCGCGAGGCCGGCGCGCTGACCGGGCTCGGCCCCGATGCGCCCGCGCCAGTAATGCTCGATGCCATGAAGGCGCTCGGTCTCAGGCGCGCCGTCCTGTCCAACGGACCCGGTCCGGTTGCGGCGCTCGACGGGGAGACGCTGTTTTCGATCACGCCGCCTGCCCCGCGTGCAATAAGCGACGTGACCGGCGCCGGCCACGCGCTTGCCGGCGCGGCGGCGGCTGCCCTGATGCGGGACGTGGCCTTTGTCGATGCGGTGCGCGAGGGCATGGCGGCGGCGCTGCTCGCGCTGGAAAGCGCCGACGCGGCGCCTGTGCTCCCCCGCTCCGCCTTCGACGCCGCGCTGGCCCTTGTCCCGCCGGCCGAAGCCCGGCATGAGGCGCCGAACAAAGGAGAGACCTATGTCGCCTGACACGGCCATGGCCCATATCGACATTTTCGCCCCGGTCGCCGAGGCGCTGGCGGCCGGACGCCCGGTGGTGGCGCTGGAAAGCACCATCATCACCCACGGCATGCCCTGGCCCGACAACAGCCGCATGGCCGAGAATGTCGAGCGTATCATCGCCGATGAGGGCGCGACCCCGGCGACCATCGCGGTCATCGACGGCCGCATAAAGATCGGCCTGTCGCCTATCGAGCGCGAAGCGCTGGCGAAAACGCAAGGCGCCATGAAACTGTCGCGTGCCGACATCGGCTTCGCGGTCGCCGAGCGGCGCACCGGCGGCACGACCGTCGCCGCAACCATGATCGCGGCGCGGCTCGCCGGCATCTCGGTGTTCGCCACCGGCGGCATCGGCGGCGTGCACAAGGGCGCCGAGACGAGCTTCGACATCTCGGCCGATCTCGACGAGCTTTCGCGCACCCCGGTCATCGTCGTGTCGGCCGGCGCCAAGGCAATCCTCGACATCGAGAAGACTCTGGAAGTGCTGGAGACACGCGGCGTGCCGGTGGTCGCCTACGGGTCCGACGTGATGCCGGCCTTCTGGTCGCGCACCTCGCCCTACCCCGCGCCGCTCAGGCTCGACGCGCCGGAGGCCATCGCCCATTTCTTCAAGACCCGCCGCGCGCTCGGGCTCGACGGCGGCATGCTGATCGCCAATCCGGTGCCGGAGGCCGACGAGATCCCGGCGGAACGCATGGCCGGCTACATTGCGAGGGCACAGCAGGCGATGACCATGCAGGCCGTTTCGGGCAAGCGGGTGACACCCTTCCTGCTGCAGACCATTTTGGACCTCACCGGCGGCGAGAGCCTGAAGACCAACATCGCGCTGGTGGAGAACAACGCCCGGCTGGCGGCAAGAATCGCGAAGGCGCTCTGACCGATCAGCGGGCCGCCCGCAGCCCGGCTTCATAGGATTTGCGCGCCCAGCGCGCCATTTCATCGGGATCGTCGACCGCGTCGTCGGGCACGGTCCAGTACGGCATGGCCACGCGCTTGCCATGGCGCGAGCCCGTATAGGCCCACTGCGTGCAGCCTGCCGCCTCGAACTCCGCGGCCACTTCCGCATCGGCCTTCAGCATCAGTTCGCCGCGCAGTTCTATGGCGACGATCACGCCTTCGAAATAGATGCCCTTGCCACCAAACAGCCGCTTGATCGTTATCGGGCCGAGGCGGGAAAACAGGTCGGCGATGGCGTCGTTGTCCATCGGCGTATTATGACATCGGCCTTCGCATCTGTCATCGCCGTCCCGGCCGGCGGATGCGCGAGGTCCGCAACAGGAGACATGCCTTGCCCCTTCTTCTCAAAGGTTCCTGCCGCTGCGGCGCCGTCGGTTTCGAAGTCGAGAGCCACACGCCCGTCCCCTTCATGCTCTGCTATTGTTCGATCTGCCGGAAGCAGCAGGGCGGCGGCGGATATGCGATCAACCTCGGCGCGGTATCGGAGACGCTGAAGGTCACCGGCCAGCGAAACCTCGGCCTCTACCGCGCCAAGATCGAGGACGACGAACGCACGCGCTGCGAGGTCTCGACGGGCGAACGCCGCTTCTGCAACCAATGCGGCTCGGCCCTCTGGCTCTACGATCCGACATGGCCGGACCTGGTGCACCCCTTCGCCTCGGCCGTCGACACCGACCTGCCCAAGGCGCCCGAGCGTGTCCACATCATGCTGAAATACAAGGCTTCCTGGGTCGAGCCCAACATCCGCGAGGGCGACAGGAGCTTTGACCTCTACCCCGAGGATTCGATCGCGGACTGGCACAGGAAACACGGCGTCTGGGTGGATTAGCGCAGCGCCTCATCATCCCGATCGTGCGTCCTTCGAGGCTCGCCCGCGCAAGTTGGCGTTGCATCTTCAGCGTCGTGCGGGCTCGCGCCTTGTATTAGCGAGATTGTGTATTGTTTGGGTGTTCCGTGAAGGGGACGGTGCGGCCCGGGTGGCCACCCGGGCCGCACCGCCGGCCGTCGGATCGCTCGCACCCAAGCCTTGAGGGCTGTTCCTGAGCGCGATCGCGGCCGGCTCTTCATCGGACCCGGATGGTTGAATGAACCTTGGGTTCGCATCCCAAGGCAGGGTCGAGGAAGATGGACAAGTCTAGCATGAAGGTGGCCGGCATCGATACCGGCAAGCAGAAGCTCGACGTGGCGCTGACCGGCGTCGAGGAGCAATTGACGGTCGACAATGACGCGGCCGGGCATAAGCGGCTGTCGGGCTGGCTGCGCGGCCACGGGGCCGAGCGGGTGGGCATCGAGGCGTCGGGCGGCTACGAGAGCGCCGTCGTGGCGTTCTTGCGCGCGGCCGGCTTTACGGTCATCCGCTTCCAGCCGGCGCAGGTGCGCGCCTATGCCGGCTTCAGGCTGCAGCGGGCCAAGAACGACCGTATCGACGCGGCGCTGATCGCGGCCTGCGCGGCGGCGGTCGACATCGTGCATGCCGCGCCCGATCCCAGGCTGGAGCCGCTTGCCGAGCACCTTACCCTGATCGACCAGATCGGGGAGGACATCGCCCGCTTCAAGACCCGGCGCGAGGCCGTGCGCGACGCTCAGCGCCGCAGAAGGCTCGACCGCGAGATCGCCCGGCTCGTGGCCTGGCGCACGCTCGAACTCAAGCGGCTGGGCGGCATCCTGCGCGCCCATGCCGATCTCGCCCGCCGCCTCGAGCTGGTCATGAGCGTCGACGGCGTCGGCGAACCCACGGCAATCGCCTTCCTGGTGCGCGCCCCCGAACTCGGCCAGATCGACCGCGAGGCCGCCGCCGCCATTGTCGGCTTCGCTCCCTATGACGACGACAGCGGCGGACGCCACGGCCAGCGCCATGTCGCCGGCGGTCGCAAGCGCCTGGCCAAGAGCGTCTATGCCGCCGCCCTGCCCGCCGCCTTCCGCTGGAACGCCGAGCTCATCGCCTTCTACAAACGCCTCGTCGCCAACGGCAAACCCCACAGGGGCGCCCTCGTCGCCTGCGCAAGGAAGCTCGTCATCTTCGTCAACACCGTCCTCGCAAGGGGAACACCATGGGTCGCAAAACAAGCCAGCACTTAATGGTTGCTCAGGATGAGGACCGTAGGCGCAAAGGCTTAATCTGAACCGCTTGGCTGCACTCTTGATCGCTCACCTGGTGACGATGTTGTCGGCTGCGGAGATCCGCGCCGGCCTCTCCATTCGGCGCTCAGTACTGACAGTCCTCATCCTGAGGTGCGAGTCCGCACGACGGCGGAGGCTATACAAATTACCTTGGGCGGGCGAGCCTCGAAGGACGCACCTAAAAAATTCCAAACCCTGACTGATCGAAAAACGGATTCGGATAGCTGCGCAATCCGCCGGCGTTGCTCAGATCGGCATTGATGCCGTCCAGCGCGCTTTGCAGCCGCCGGCGCAGTTCATCGATCATCCCTTCCGCATCCCCGCGAAAATCATGCACGGCGATCGGCGCCGGCACGCGGATGATTGCCCGGCGCGGGCCGACCGGCTGCGGCACGAAACGGTTCAGATTGTCGCGGAAAGTGCCCGCGCAATAATCGTTGCGGATGCGCTTGATGTGTTCCGCCGCCTGCTCCTGCGTCATGGTCGGGTCTGCCCAGGCGAACGGCCCGAGGCGGCACAGCCGTTGCAAGGTATCGGCGGCGGTCTTGACCGCTTGAGCCGTCGTCGCACCGTCCCCGCTTGAGCTTCGCAGCCACCGCCGGGCGGCGCGCAGCAATTCGGGACGGCCCGGCACGGCGGTGGTTCCGATCAGGTCCGCAAGCCTTTGGGAAAAATCCACGATCAGCGCTTCCAGCCGCCCGGCGACAGGCTGGGCGCGGTCCGGGGCCACACCGGCTTTCGCCTCGTCGCGCGCCAACAGCGCCTCGTATATGGCGTAGACGCGATCGGCCGGAGTAGCATCGCGATCAATGTTTTCAATCGACAGCCGCTGCTCGACATAGGCGCATTCGGCCCGCAATCCGGCGTCGGCATCGTGCAAAAACACCAGTTTCCAGACGACGGGCGCAATCCACGCCTCGAATGCCGGGTCGGCGACGCGCCCTTGCGCCAGCGCCGCGACCGCCATCTCGGCGGCACCGGGCAGCAGCGGCGCGACCCAGTCGCCATGCCATCCGACGGCCCCCTCCGGATGCAGCAGCACGCCCTTGCCCTGCACCGCCCAGTCGACCGAATGCCGGCGGGCGCTGTCGCTGTTGCCGGGAATCTGCGCGATCAGATTGTTGGCCAGCCAGAATTTCTGCGCGAGGCCGCCGAGACCGTTGACGACACTGTTGGTCGCCCAGGAGGCGGTCAGCGGCGCGACCTTCGATACGATCTCCTTGTCGATCATCCAGTCGGTGAAGAACTCCGGATGGTTGGGCGTCAGGAAGGTCGCTCTGCGCTCACCGCACACCGCCGCCAGCCGCGCCCTGTCGGCATCCGGAAAATCGATATGGCGCACATTGGCGATGCTGCGGATGCCGGCGACGCGGTTGAGCACCGGCACGTCGCGCAGCAGCGGAAGGCCCTTCAGCATCAGCGCCCGGTTCACGGGCGTCATCAGCCTGATCAGAAAACGATTGGGTCTCGGCGCGACGAAAGTGTTGAGACGGTTCTGCTTTTCCCCCACACGCCGCCCCCTATCCGCGCCGGTTCAAGAGCACCGGCTCACGTCCTGCGAACGGCAGGCCCGGCGAGACGATGCGGAAACGGCCCAAGCAGGCGTGCCCGCAAAAGCTATTTGCAGGTCTGCTGCGGCGTGTCGAACACCGACAGGTTGACCAGCTTGCCGGTCATCGAGAAGTCGCCATAGTCCATCGTCAGGTCGCGGGTGATGCCGTTCTCGTGCAGCTTGAAGGCTATCCGGTACTCCGGCACCTCTTCGCCGCCATCGTTGGCTTCATCGAAATACGCGATGTCGACCGGCCAGTACTTGTCCGTGGCAAGCTTGTTCAGGGCTCCGAGCTCGGGATCGTTGGCGGCGGCGTCCGTCTTCTTGCCGACGATGACCGTCGTGGTCATCACCTTGTCGCCATTCTCCGAGCCGTCGAAGAGATTGGTTTCGTAGAAGGTTTCGCCGGTGTTGGCCTTGTTGATCAGTTCCTCGAGGTGCTGCGTCGGGAACTGCGTCTTGCGCAGGTCGATGCTGTTCTTCTCCGGCTTGTCGATCTCGACCTTCAGGCCGTCGGCCTCGCGCGTCGCCGTGCCCTTCAGCTCCTTCTCGAGCGCCTGGTCGGTGAAGGATTTTGTGACGAAGGAGAAGGATTTGCCTCCGCCGTCCTCGAAAGTCGTGGTCTGCTGGTCGGTCACGCGCGAATTCTCGCCCGTGTCGATGCGGGTGACGAAGCGGAAATTGACCGTATAGCCCTCGCAGGGCGAGCCGTTGAACTCATAGACCATCCGGCCCTGCAGGCCGGTGATGCCGGAGCGGTCGGATGCCTTGTCGAGTGCGAGGTCGTAGACGGCGCGATGCGAGATCAGCGGCGCGGCGGCGAGCGCTGAAGTCGCCGCAAATGCGGAGGCTCCGATGGAGGCAAGGGCGACAAGGCGCGATGCGCGCATGAAAAACTCCGATCGGTCCGACAAGAACAGCCCTCGATTTAGGCCGATACTTCTAAAAAAGTCATGGCGGAAGCGAGGCAAAAGTTGCAGGTTCCTGCCTCGAAACGACCTGCTTGAAGATAGAGATAAGGAATGACGATGGGCGACACAATCGAAAAGCGGCTGGGCGAACTCGGCGTGGTCCTGCCGGTCGCCGCGGCACCCGCCGCCAACTACCTGCCTTTCATGCGCAGCGGCAATCTGGTCTTCACCGCCGGCCAGCTCCCGTTGAAGGACGGCAAGCTGGTCGCCAGCGGCCTGCTCGGCCGTGACGTCGACGTGGCGACCGGCAAGGAAGCCGCAAAATACTGCGCGATCAACATTTTGGCGCAGGCCAAGGCCGCGCTCGGCTCGCTCGAAGCCATCGGCAAGGTCGTGAAGATCACCGTCTTCGTCGCCTCGGCGCCCGATTTCACCGAGCAGCACCTGGTTGCCAACGGCGCCTCCGATTTCCTCGTCGCAGTTCTTGGCGACGCTGGAAAACATGCGCGTTCGGCGGTCGGCACGGCGTCGCTGCCGCTCAACGCGCCGGTCGAGATCGAAGCCATCATCGAAGTCGCATAAGGCCTTGATCATGAATGATATTTCATGGCTGACCGAGCGGCCGATCGCGCATCGCGGCTATCATGACCTGAACAAGAATATCTGGGAGAACACGCTTTCGGCATTCGGCCGCGCCATCGACAACGGCTATGCGATCGAGTGCGACGTTCACCTGACTTTGGACGGAGAAGTCGTCGTTTTCCATGACAACGACCTGCGCCGCCTTGCCGGACAGGAAGGTTTTGTCTGGCAGAAGACAGCCGCCGAGTTCGGCGCGCTGCGGATCGGCGGGACGAAGGACCATGCGCCGACGCTCAGGGAAATGCTGGATTTCGTCGCGGGCCGGGTGCCGATCGTCATCGAACTCAAGGGCATTCCCGGCCACGACGAGGGTCTTGTCGCCAAGGTCGGGGCCTTTCTGAAGGGCTATAAGGGCGAGGTCGCGATCATGTCGTTCGACCATTGGCTGATCCGCGATTTTCCGCGATACATGCCCGGCGTGCCTTCAGGATTGACCGCCTGGGGACACCAGCAGCAGGAGATCGAGGCGCATTTTTCCATGCTGGCCTACGGAATTTCCTTTGTTTCCTACGCCGTCGAGCAGTTGCCGAACCCGTTCGTCAGCTTCGTCCGCGACCGGCTCTCCATGCCGGTGATCAGCTGGACGGTGCGCGACCAGGCGGCGGTCAGGCACAGTTTCGAGCACGCCGACCAAATGACCTTCGAGGGTTTCGAACCGCAAAAGGTTGGGCTTGCGTGAAATGGCCCTTGCCGCGCCGCTTTCGCAGTGCACATAACATTGCGATGATGCAGCGCAGCACAGACGGCGGCGACGCTTCCGCCACCGGCCATACGATCCGCATCGCCGGGTCGATGGGCGATTTTTCCCGGACGGAATGGGAAAACCTCGCCGGAACCACCCGCGATCGCGCCGAAGGTTCTGGGTACAACCCATTCCTTTCCTTCGACTTTCTTCGATCCCTCGAAGAATCCGGCTGCGCCGTCGCCCGCACCGGCTGGCAGGCAAGCCACCTGCGGCTGGAGGATGGCAAGGGCGCCCTCCTGGGAGCCGTGCCGGCCTATCTGAAGTCGCATAGCCAGGGCGAATACGTGTTCGACCAGGGCTGGGCCGACGCCTTCGAACGGGCCGGCGGAGACTATTACCCGAAATTGCAGGTCTCGGTGCCGTTCACGCCTGCGACAGGACCGAGATTGCTTGTTCGTCAAGGGCTTGACGAAGATTCCACGCGCAAGACTCTAGCCGGCGGATTGCGGGCGGTGACGGACAGGCTCGGCGTTTCGTCGGCCCACGTCACCTTCGCCAATGATGAGGATATGAAGGCCCTGACCGACGCGGGATATTTGCGCCGCACCGACCAGCAATTCCACTTCTTCAACGACAACTATCTGAACTACGACGATTTTCTGGCCTCGCTGGCATCGCGCAAACGCAAGGCGCTGAAGAAGGAGCGGCGCGAGGCGGTGGCCGCCGGCATCACCATCGACCGGCTGACCGGTAGCGACCTGACGGAAAGGGCATGGGACGATTTCTTCGGTTTCTACACGGACACCGGGGGACGGAAATGGGGACGGCCCTATCTAAACCGCAGATTTTTCTCGCTGATCGGCGAGCGGATGGGAAAAGATATCCTCCTGGTGATGGCAAAGCGCGCCGGGCGGTATGTCGCGGGCGCAATCAATTTCATCGGATCGGACACGCTCTATGGGCGCAACTGGGGCTGCATCGAAGACCATCCGTTCCTGCATTTCGAGGTCTGCTACCACCAAGCCATTGATTTTGCGATCGAAAGAAAACTTCGCGTGGTCGAGGCCGGCGCCCAGGGCGAGCACAAGCTGGCGCGCGGCTATCGTCCGGTGACGACGCAATCGGCGCATTACATCGCCCATCCCGGATTGCGCAACGCGGTCGACGACTATCTCAGGCGCGAGCGGCAGGAAGTGGCGCGCACCAGCGAATATTTCGAGCACCACACGCCGTTCCGCAAGGAAAATCAGGAGCTTGAGCGGGAATAGCAAGGAGCGCACCAGTCCCCCGTAGGGCATCGTTTCGGCAGTTCCGAAAATCCGTGAAGTCCGGAAGATCGTTGTTTTCCAGCCTCTTGGCAGAGAGACGGCTGTGTTTCACCGCACCTGGCTTCATTCCGGGCTGCTTTTCGCCGCGACTCTCTGCGCGTCGGTGCGGAAATGCTTCGCGCCACAGCCCGAAACATTGCCGCGGCATTATGGTTGCGGCTGGCGGCCGGCGGCGCGATTCGTTATTGCCAAAAACACCGCTCCCCGTTGCCCGAAGGTTCTGCCATGACCGCCGCCTACGACCCCGACAACGTCTTCGCCAAAATCCTGCGCGGCGAGATTCCCTCCCACAAACTCTACGAGGACGACGCAACCATCGCCTTCATGGACATCATGCCGCGGGGCGAAGGGCACTGCCTCGTGATTCCGAAGGAGCCGTCGCGCAACATTCTCGACGTCGCGCCGGACAGCCTCGCGGCGGTGGTAGTCACAACCCAGAAACTCGCCCGCGCGGTGGTGAAGGCGTTTTCTGCGGACGGCGTGACGGTCCAGCAATTCAACGAGCCGGCCGGCGGCCAGGTCGTCTTCCACCTCCATTTCCACATCATCCCCCGCTTCGATGGCGTGGCGCTGAAGCCGCATACCGGGCAGATGGAGAAGCCTGAGGTGCTGGCGGCGAATGCAGAAAAAATTCGGCAGGCGCTTGCTTAAGAATAGCTTCCTAATCGTCATCGGGCTGCCTGTCGGCAGCGGACAAAGGCGGGGAGTCTCGGGTGGCTGAAACTGAATCCTACCTGTCAGAAGACGACCTGACAGAGATACTTGTCGAACTGGTGGAAATGGGCGCCAGAATTGCTTTCGACATGACTGCAGACGAAAAGATTGAGTACCTAGACCAGACCAACATTTCGAGGGCGGTTGCCAAGACATCCAATAATATGGCGGTGAAAATGGAGTCGTTTGCAACCGACGAGCCAAAACTCATCGTCTATCGAAGGGAGGTCACGTGGCATCAGTTTTCCGACCGCGAGGGCGACGGGCATATTAGAATACGTTCGTACTCAGTCGACGCCAATCCAGAGAGATTGATATATCTTAGTATTGGATATATTTCATTTTATACCAGAGCAAATGGAGAACATATTTCTCCGCACCCCAACCTGATCGCTGTATACAAAACGATATCGGGAATAATCAAAAGAAAATGCAAATTAATTAAACGCCAGGACATAAGAAATATTCATGTATCCAAGCGAATCATCTCGTCCAATGACGATTTTCTGAATACCATCATTATGCATGGCGTCGTTTATCTCGGGCATAGACGGCAATAAAATCGACTTCCTGTATCGACCGGGCGCCCGACGCCAACCAAGCTAACCACTTCCCTTCTTAGCCCTTCCGCGACTGGGCGTGGTCGCTCGCCGACAATGACTACCAGCCCCGCCATGCGTTGACGGAAGCTCTCCGCCCGTTCCGTGCCCCATCTCAAGCGGCTTGATCTTTTGCCGGGAATGGTTGGCCACGGGTGGACGCGGGCGTTCTATGTCACGCTGGCAGGATCGGTTGGCCAGCGGTATTCGGCATGGAGCGTTTCGACTTCGTCATCGTCGGCGGCGGCACGGCCGGCTGCCTGCTTGCCGACCGGCTGACGGCATCCGGTAAGTTCACCGTGCTTCTGCTGGAGGCGGGCGGCAGCGACCGGCGCTTCATGGTCCGCATGCCGATCGGCTATGGCGACAGTTTTTACAATCCAAAAGTCAACTGGATGTATTCGACTGGTCCGCAGGAAGCGCTGAACGGCCGCTCCAGCTACTGGCCGCGCGGAAAAATCCTCGGCGGGTCGAGTTCCATCAACGCCATGGTTTTCGTGCGCGGGCAGCGGCGGGATTTTGACGACTGGAAGGCGGCCGGCAATCCGGGCTGGGGTTTTGACGATGTACTGCCGTATTTCCGGTCCTTCGAGACGTTCCATGGCGCGCCTGATTCCGCGCGCGGCCGCGACGGGCCGCTGAGCGTCATCGATCCGGCGGCGCAGGTTCATCCGCTCTGCCGGGATTTTCTGGCCGCCGCAGAGCAGGCCGGCTATCCGCGAACGCCGGATTACAATGCGGCGCGGCAGGAGGGTGTCGGAGTCTACCAGATCACTACGAAGTCCGGCATGCGGGCGTCGTCGGCGACCGCCTTCCTCGCGCCGGCCATGCGGCGGCGGAATTTGAAGGTCGTGAGCGGCGCCTTCTCGACCCGCGTCCTGTTCGAGGGACGCCGTGCGGTCGGGATCGACTATGTCCTGGCCGGCCAAAAGCTGACGGTTCGCGCCGGTCGCGAGGTGATCCTGTCGGCGGGCGCCGTCAATTCGCCGCTGCTGCTCCAGCATTCCGGCATCGGCCCCGGCGCCCTGCTCCGGCGCCATGGCGCGCCGGTCGTCCACGACCTGCCGGCGGTCGGCGAAAACCTGCAGGACCATCTCGGCATCGACTACCTCTACCGGTCGCGCAAGCCGACGCTGAACCACGAATTGCGCGGCTGGCTCGGGCGCGCAAGGCTCGGCCTGCGCTACCTGCTGTTCCGCGACGGGCCGCTGTCGCTCAGCGTCAACCAGGCCGGCGGTTTCGTGCGCACCGATCCCGCGCTGCCCGATGTCGACATGCAGCTCTATTTTTCACCGGTCAGCTACAGCAAGCCGAAGCCGGGCGTGCGGCGGCTAACCTTGCCCGATCCTTTTCCGGGCTTCTTCATCGGCATATCGCAATGCCGCCCGAAGAGCCGGGGTTTCGTCGCGCTCGGCTCGCCCGATCCCTTCGCGCCGCCGGTGATCGAGCCCAACTACCTTTCCGACCCAGACGATATGCGGGGCCTGCTGGCCGGCGTCCGCCTGATCCGCCGCATCGCCGCCCAGCCGGCGATGCGCGAGCTGACCGCCGAAGAGATGCTGCCCGGTCCTGCCGCCGTCGACGAGGATGCACTTGTGGACGATATCCGGGCGCGCTCCGGCAGCGTCTTCCACGCCTCCTGCACATGCCGGATGGGGCCGGACGACCGCGACGCCGTGGTGGACCACCGGCTGCGGGTGCACGGGCTGGCCGGCCTACGGGTGGTCGATGCCTCGATCTTCCCGACCGTCACCTCGGGCAACACCAACGCGCCGACCTTCATGGTGGCGGAGAAGGGCGCGGCGATGATTTTGGAAGACAATGAATAGGCAGGTCTAAGCTCTGGCGGCCGTCAGAAGGTAGGCGTCTATCACTTCGGGATCCTCGTCAATCGAATCGACGCCTTGGAGATTTGTTTCGGCAACACGGTCGATGTCGACGCGATTTCTCGACCAAAAGGTGCGGGAGTCGGGCGTTACGCCGTACGGCCCACGCGAGCCGCCTTCGAGACCAAGCATCTGGAAACCGCGCTCGGCCGCCATCATGCAAATCATGCGGCTTGCATCCCGCGTGAACCATTCGTTGGAAGGCCCTTCCCAACGGAAATAATCCTCCGGGTCAGCCCGCAAGCGTTTTGAAAATGGCCAATCCTCAGTCATCATACACGATATGATGGAATGGCGAAAACGGCCATCCGCCCGTTCATATCGTCTCCAGTACCCGCGCCAGTGTCTCCACCCCCTTGCGGATGGCGCGCGCGCCGATGGCGCTGACCCCGAGCACAAGACCCTTTTCGGCGATCGGCTCGATGCAGAATCGGCCGAGCGTCGAGACGGTGAGCCCTGCCCTGCCCGCCGCGGCCTCGACCAAATCCTCTTCGTGGCGCGGCTGGACAAAACGGCCGACAACGTGGAACCCGGCGGCCGACGGGGCGACGTCGAGCAATCCACTGAGGTGTTTTCCGGCCTCCTCATGGAAAACCGCGTGCCGCTCGCGGTAGATGTCGCGCATGCGGCGCAGATGCGTGGCGAAATGCCCTTCGCTCATGAAGGCCGCCATGACCGCCTGCATGCTTGACGGCACGCCGTGCAGGAAGGCGCCGGAGATGCGCTGGAAGATCGGCACCAAGGGTTTTGGCGCAAGGTAGAACCCCAGCCGCAGCGACGGGAACATCGACTTCGAAAACGTGCCGACATAGATGACCCGTTCGGCGTGGTCGGCGCTTTTCAGCGTCGGCAGCGGCCTGCCGTCGTAGCGGAACTCGCCGTCATAGTCGTCCTCCACCACCCAGGCGTCGCGGTCGTTGGCCGCCCTCAGCAGATGCGCGCGGCGATCGAGGCTCATCTCGGCGCCGGTCGGGTGCTGGTGCGAGGGGGTGACGAAGGCGAGGCGGAAATCCGGTGCAAGGCGCAAACCGGCTTCTACTGACAGCCCCTCCCGGTCGACCGGCACCGGCACCATCGAGGCGCCGCAGGCGATGAAGGAGTTGCGCGCGCCTATGGCGCCCGGGTTCTCGAACCAGACGGCGTTGCCGCGATTGAGCAGCACACGGCCGATCAGGTCGAACGCTTGCTGCGCGCCGTTGACGATGAAAATCTGTCCGACGTCGCAGGCGATGCCACGGCTGCCGCTCAAATGGTCGGCGATCGCCTGGGGAAGCGACGCAAGGCCGTTGGGGTCGGAATAACCCATGACGGTTTCGCGGGGCTCGCGCCAGTGTTTCGCCGACAGCCGCGACCACACCGCGAGCGGGAAGGCATCATAGTCCGGCAGGCCGGTGATGAAGGCGCGCGGCTTGCTCGGATGCGCCAGCCGCTGGAAGAATCTCGGCGAGGCTTCCGCGATCAGGTCGGCGAGTTTTGTCGTGGCCGGCCGCTCGTTGTCGACAACCAGCCGGGCGTTGGGTTTTTGGGCTCCCGCCGTGTCGGAGACAAAGGAGCCGGAGCCGGTGCGCGAGACGATCAGCCCTTCCGATGCAAGCCGCTCGAACACGGCGATGGCGGTTGTGCGGGAAATGTCGAGTTCGGCGGCGAAGGTCCGGCTGGACGGCAGGCGCTTGCCGGCCGCCAGGCCGCCTGAGACGATGAGTTGCTTGACGGCGTTGTAGACCTGCGTGGTCACCGATTTGGCCGAGGCGCGGTCGACCGAGATCGCGAACAGCAACTCGCCCCCCGAACGCTTCACCATTCCTGCCTGCACCCATATGCCCGCGCGCGCAAAAGATCGGTTCGCGCAATTTTCGAAAATGGACCTTACACGCGGCCCATATCGCCGGGATAGAGCCTAGGTCCGGCCCCGACGGGCGACAGGCGAGCGAAAAATGCGCATAGACCGCATCGAAACCTTCTCGACCCAATTCATCGGCTTCGTGCGCATCACGACCGAGGACGGCGGCCAGGGCTGGGGCCAGGTCTCGACCTACAATTCCGACATCACTTCCGCCGTGCTGCACCGCCAGGTGGCGCCCTATGTGCTCGGCGTCGAATTCGACGACATCGACGCGCTGACCGACCGGGTGATCGAGCGCGAGCACAAATTCCCCGGCTCCTACATGAAACGCGCGCTGGGCGGCCTCGACACCGCGATCTGGGATCTTCGCGGCAAGCAGGCGGGATTGCCGGTCACGAGCCTGCTCGGCGGTTCGCCGGGCCGGCTGCGCGCCTATGCGTCCTCGATGAAGCGCGACATCACGCCGGCGCAGGAGGCCGAGCGGTTCAGGCGGCTGCGGGGCGAGTTCGGCTTCGACGCCTTCAAGTTCCGCGTCGCCGCGGAATACGGCCATGACGTCGACGAATGGCCGGGCCGCACCGAGGAGATCATCCCGACGATCCGCAAGGCGCTGGGCGACACGGCGGCGCTGCTGGTCGACGCCAATTCGGGTTTCTCACCGCGGCGGGCGATCGAGGTGGGCGGGATGCTGAAGGGCAACGGCATCGAGCATTTCGAGGAGCCGTGCCTCTACTGGGAACTTGAGCAGACGAGAGAGGTCGCGGATGCACTCGACATCGCCGTCTCCGGCGGCGAGCAGGACTGCGAGATCGCCACCTGGCGGCACATGATCGACATGCGCGCCGTCGACATCGTGCAGCCCGACATCCTCTATCTCGGCGGCATCAGCCGCACGCTGCGCGTCTGCCGCATGGCGCAGGCGGCCGGCTTGCCGATCACCCCGCATGCCGCGAACTGGGGACTGGTGACGCTGTTCACCATGCACCTTTTGCGCGCCATCGAAGGAGCAGGAAAGTATCTGGAGTTCTCGATCGAGGGGCCGGATTATTATCCGTGGCAATACGGCCTGTTCCGAAAATTCCCCTATGACGTGGTGGACGGCCACGTGACGGTTTCCGACGAGCCAGGATGGGGCATCGAGGTCGAGCCGGAATGGCTGGCGAAGTCGACATACCAGGTAAGCGAACGCGCATGAGCGAAGACCATCTGTTGCGGGAGGCGCAGCGTGCCGGCAAATTGCCGGGACTGCCCCAAAACCATTTCATCGACGGCGCGTGGCGGGCCTCGGCCGGCGGCGGCATGATGGAAAGTTTCGATCCCGGCAGTGCCAGCCCGCATGCATCGTTCGCCGCCGGCGACGCCGACGACGTGGCGATTGCCGTCGCCTCCGCGCGGCGCGCCGGCGAAGGCGCATGGAAAAAAATCCTGCCGCGCGAGCGCGGGCACGTCCTGTCGCGCACGGCCGACCTGATCCGCCAGCACGGCGAACGCCTCGCCATCGCCGAGGTTTTGGACAGCGGCAAGACGATTTCGGAGGCGCGCGGCGACGTGGCGGGCGCGGCGCGCTGCTTCGATTATTACGCCGGCGCCGCCGACAAGAACGAGGGAAAGAGCTTTCCGCTGGGCGAGGATTACGCCTCGTTCTCGATCAACGAGCCGGTCGGCGTGACCGCGCATATCATCCCTTGGAACTACCCGCTATCGACCACGGCCCGCAGCGTCGCGCCGGCGCTGGCCGCCGGCTGCACGGCGGTGGTCAAGCCGGCCGAGCAGACGCCGATGACGGCGCTGATCCTGGCCGAACTGCTGCATCAGGCCGGACTGCCGGACGGCGTCTGCAACGTCGTGACCGGTACGGGCGCGGCAGTCGGTGCGACGCTCGCCGCGCATCCGGATATCAGTCACATCACCTTCACGGGATCGACCGCGACCGGCATCAACGTCATGCAGGCGGCGGCGCGCAATGTCGCCTCCGTCACGCTGGAGCTTGGCGGAAAATCGCCCAATGTCGTGCTGGCCGACGCCGACCTCGACCTTGCGCTCGACAACGTCGTCGGCGCGATTTTTGAGAATGCCGGCCAGATCTGTTCGGCAGGGTCGCGGCTGGTGATCGAACGCTCGATCCACGCCGAGTTCATCGAACGCCTGGTGCAGCGCGCCAAAACCCTGCGCATGGGGCACGGCCTGTCGGAACGCGTCAATTTCGGCGCGATCAATTCCGCCGAGCACCTGGCAAAAGTTTCTTCCTTCCTCGACGGCGCCAGGGCGCGCGGGCTTTCCATCGCCACCGGCGGCCGTGCGACAGTCGACCCAGGCACTGGAAAAGGCTGGTTCTTCGAGCCGACGGTCGTCGACAATGCCGGCTGGGACGATCCTGTCGTACAGGAAGAGATTTTCGGCCCCGTGCTGGCGGTACAGGTGGTCGACGACTTCGACGAAGCCATCGCCGCCGCCAACTGTACCCCGTATGCGCTGGTCGCCGGCATTTTTACGAGGGACCTGTCCAAGGCGCACCGCTTCGCGCGTGACGTCGATGCCGGCCAAGTTTACGTCAACGAATATTTTGCGGGCGACATCGAGACACCGTTCGGCGGCAACCGAAAGTCCGGCATAGGCCGGGAAAAGGGGCTGATCGCGGTGCAGAGCTACTGCAAGGTAAAGTCGGTGACGATCAGGGTCTGAGCGCTAGCGCAACTCGATCCCCTCAAGGCGACCATGACGGCTTGAACCACGAATCAAGGGAACCCCTTCGCTTGTGAATGCTCCACCGCCTAAGAGGCGGTGGCTTCGGGTTACGGCTCAAAGCCGGATCGGTCCGCCGTCGGCGGACGCGGCATTCACTCACGTCACGTTGAACTCGTCATCGGGCTCGGGTGGCATCTGGTTCTTAATGTACTCCATCCACATCTCGTCCGTGACGTTGCCGCTCGTCGTCACCCAATAGCCCCGCGCCCACAGATGCTGACCCCAGTAGCGCTTGCGCAATATCCCGAACTCACTCAGCAACTTGTGCGAACTGCGCCCTTTCAGGTGCTGCACGGCGCGCGATACAGACAGGCGCGGCGGGATCGAAAACAGCATATGCACATGGTCACGGTTGATCGACCCGGCGTGAATGACCATCTCGTGCGCTCGCGCAGTCTCCCGTAGCAATTCTCGGCAGCGGTTGCCGACATCACCGCCAAGCACCGCGTAGCGGTACTTCGTCACCCACACCAGATGATACTTACAGTCCCAAGCTGTGGGGCTGCCACGCTTGTACGCTTCCATAAAGCCAATCTACACAGGATGCGACTCAATCCCAGCCGCCTAAAGGCGTGGGGTTTCCTGATCCCCTATCGGGGACTCTAAACTTGGCCATCGAGAAGCCTTTGCAGTGGTAGCGTCGCCAATCCCAGCACATTCTCCGAAAGCATTGCTTGGCGCAGTTCATGCAGCGATTGCAACCTGTCCGCCAGGGCGAAGAGGTCAGCTGAATCGTCCACGCGCATCCTAAAATGGAACTTGCTCGCGGCAATAGATGGCGGCTCACCGAACGCGAGAGGCCAGAGTGCGAAGTTGAGGTAGTTGGCACCGGTTGACCATGCTGACTTTTGCAGATTGACCAGTTGCACAAAATCGCCGGTCCTTCGAACCCAGTTCTGCTTTCCGCGCCTGACGAAACCATGGCCGATTGCATCGGCATCCAGTCTTTTAGGGTCTATCCAAGCCACGGTACGCTCCAGGCAAGGCGATAGCCTCCAACTGTGCTCGTTTGATCTAGGCCGAAAGCCGCCCCTCACCCCATACGCTGCCGCTTCATGTCCCCCGGCTCGATCCCCGCCACCACCACCGGCGCCTTCATCGCGTCGCGGCGGAAGGGTTCGCCGAGTTCCTGGTTGAGGATCACCTCGATGAAGGTCGTTTTGTTCTCCTTCATTTGCGCCTCGACGGCCGCGCGCAAAGCCCCCGTCAGGGCGTCCATGCTGCGGACCTGCACGCCCTTCAGCCCGCAGGCTTCGGCGATCTTGGCATACTGCACGTCGGGCGAAAGCTCGGTGCCGACGAAATTGTCGGCGTACCAGAGCGTCGTGTTGCGCTTCTCGGCGCCCCACTGGAAATTGCGGAACACCACCATGGTGATCGCCGGCCACGGGTCGCGCCCCACCGCCGTCATCTCGTTCATCGAGATGCCGAAGGCGCCGTCGCCGGCGAAGCCGACCACGGGCACGTCGGGGCAGCCGATCTTCGCGCCGACGATCGATGGAAAACCGTAGCCGCAAGGGCCGAACAGGCCGGGCGCCAGATATTTGCGGCCCTTTTCGAAGCTCGGATAGGCGTTGCCGATGGCGCAATTGTTGCCGATGTCGGAGGAGATGATGGCATCCTTCGGCAGCGCCGCCTGGATGGCGCGCCATGCCATACGCGGCGACATGCGGTCGGGCTGGCGGTTGCGGGCGCGCTCGTTCCAGGTCGTGCCGGGGTCGTCGTCCTCGTGATCCATGGAGGAGAGCTGCTGCAGCCAGGCCGAGCGCGTGCGGTGGATTTCCGCCTCGCGCTCGGCGCGGTCGGCGTCGCCCGCCTGCGGCCCGAGCCGATCCAAAATCTGCTCGGCGACCTGGCGCGCATCGCCCTGGACGGCGACGGTCACCTTCTTGGTGAGGCCGATGCGGTCGGAATTGATGTCGACCTGGATGATCTTCGCGGTCTTCGGCCAGTAGTCGATGCCGTATCCCGGCAAGGTCGAGAACGGATTGAGCCGCGTGCCCAGCGCCAACACCACATCGGCCTTGGCGATCAGTTGCATGGCGGCCTTGGAGCCGTTGTAGCCGAGCGGCCCGACGGCCAGCGGATGGCTGCCTGGAAAGGCGTCATTGTGCTGATAGCCGCAGCAGACGGGCGCCGACAGTTTTTCGGCGAGGCGCCGAGAGGCGTCGATTGCATTGCCGAGCACCACGCCGGCGCCGTTCAGGATCACCGGGAACTTTGCCTCCGACAGCAGTTTCGCCGCCTCGGCGATCGCCGCCACGCCGCCGGACGGACGCTCCAGCCGCACCATCTGCGGCAGTTCGATATCGATCACCTGCGTCCAGAAATCCCGCGGCACGTTGATCTGGGCGGGCGCCGAGCCGCGCCAGGCCTTCTCGATGACCCGGTTCAGCACCTCGGCGATGCGCGAGGGATCGCGCACCTCCTCCTGGTAGCAGACCATATCCTTGAACGCCGCCATCTGCTCGATCTCCTGGAAGCCGCCCTGGCCGATGGTGCGGTTGGCGGCCTGCGGCGTCACCAGCAGCAGCGGCGAATGGTTCCAGTAGGCGGTTTTTATCGGCGTGACGAAATTGGTGATGCCCGGCCCGTTCTGGGCGATCGCCATGGCCATCTTGCCGGTGGCGCGGGTGTAGCCGTCGGCCATCATGCCCGCATTGCATTCATGCGCGCAGTCCCAGAAGGTGATGCCGGCCTTCGGGAAGAGGTCCGACACCGGCATCATCGCCGAGCCTATGATGCCGAAGGCGTTGTCGATGCCGTGCATCTGCAGCACCTTGATGAAGGCCTCTTCCGTGGTCATCCTCATAGGGTCGTCCCTCCCGCATCCGCCGTCCGGCGCATTGTTTTGCGCAAGGCTATGGCCCCGCGCCAGCCGTTGCCAGCCCTTTTTGCAGCTTATCCCGCCGCTGATTGAGCACTGACCGCCATTCGTCTTCCAAGTGCCGCGATTGACTTTCGCAGTGGTCTGTCATTTTGTTGGGAATGGCAGTGTCTGGAGGGTAAATCCGCTACCAGACTGTCGAATGGCAAGCTTCGCCGGCTTGCAGGGAGCGTCACGGCGTCGTTATCGAAAGACGCCATAACAAAAGCGCCAAGGGAACGCGCGCTTTCGACCAGCCGGCTGCACGAGGCACGAGAACTGATCTCTGGAACCCAATGGGAGACTTCAAATGACTAGATTTATCAAAACCGTAAGCCGTCGCACCTTCCTGCAGACCACCGCGGCAGGCGTCGGCATGCTGGCGGCGCCCGCCATCATATCGAGCAAGGCGCTCGCCTCTTCCGGCGAAGTGAACTTCACCGGCTGGGCCGGTTATCCCAAGCTCGCCGAAGTGGTGTTCCCCGCCTTCACCAAGGCGACCGGCATCAAGGTCAACTTCACCGAGCTTCCCGACCAGGACGCCATGTTCGCGCAGGCCAAGGTAGCGCTCGAGGCCGGCGGCATCGACGTGATCGAGCCGACGATCGACCGCTGGGGCGGCTGGAACTCGAACGGCCTGCTGCAGCCGCTGGACGAGACGAAGCTGGCGATGGCCAACTACCTGCCGGGCCTGGCCGACGGTTCGGCCGGCGAGCGTTCGCGCCTCGACGGCAAGCTTTATTACGTGCCATCCAACTGGGGCACCGAGTCGCTGGTCGCCAACGAGGCGAATGCGAAACTGTCGTCGCCGCCTTCGCTTGGCGACCTGTTCAAGGCGGAAAACCAGGTGGTGCTGCGTCCACATTCGACGCTCGCCGCGATGGGCCGCTATCTCGACGCGCAGGGCAAGCTGCCGCGCCCGTGGATCGACAGCTATTCCGACATGGGCGCCATGGTGCAGTTGTGGGACATCGCGCTGGCCGAGGCGATCAAGGCCAAGGGCAACGTCGTGCAGTGGTGGTCGGGCGAGAACGAGGCCAATGCCGGCTTCACCGCCAACGGCGCGACGCTCGGCCTGTGCTGGGATTCGACCGGCTACAATCTTCGCAAGGACGGCTACAAATACATCTCGCCGACCGAAGGTGCGTTCGCGTGGCACCAAGGCTTCGTGATGATGAAGAACGCCAAGAACGTCGAGCAGGGCCTTGAGTTCATGAAGTTCGTCTCCACGCCGGAAGGCGCGGCGGGCTGGGCTACGGCCTTCTCGTCCAACCCGGTGGGCAAGGGCGCGGCCGATCTGATGGATCCCGACGTCAAGGCCTACTACAACGGCACCTTCAACGACGAAGCGTTGGCGAAGCTGTGGTGGTGGCCGGAGCAGACGGCCGAGTTCATCTCCAAGCGCGGCGAATATGCCGACAAGTACAAGGCCGCCTAAACAGCGATCTCATGATGCCGCCGGATTTGGAGGGAAATCCGGCGGTTTTCATGTTGCACTGCGAAATACTTCTGCGATAGCCTGACCTATAATTAGAACGGCGGACACAAGCCCGCGGCCAAGAGGGGTACGCGCACGCATGAGCGCGGGTATTGAGCTCGACAATGTGAGCTGCGACTTCGGCCGCTTTCGCGCCGTCGACCATGTCAACGTTTCGATCAAGCCAGGCGAGTTCTTCTCGTTCCTGGGGCCATCGGGATGCGGCAAGACGACGATCCTGCGCATGATCTCGGGTTTCACCGAGCCGTCCGAAGGCGTCATCCGCATCGGCGGTAAGGACATGCGCGGCCAGCGCCCCAACCAGCGTCCGACCGCCCTCATCTTCCAGAATCTCGCGCTGTTCCCGCTGATGCCGGTGTGGGAGAACATCGCCTTCGGCCTGGAGGTGCGCGGCGAGGACAAGGCCAAGCGCCGCGCCCGCGCCGAGGAATTGCTGCGCTTGGTCGATCTGCCGGGCGCAGGCGACAAGATGGTCGGCCAGCTCTCCGGCGGCCAGAAGCAGCGCGTCGCGATCGCCCGCGCGTTAGCCGTCGAACCCTCCGTCATGCTGCTCGACGAGCCGCTGTCGGCGCTGGACCTGAAGCTGCGGCAGCACATGCGCGCCGAACTGCGCGCTATCCAGAAGCGCACCGGGGTCACCTTCATCTACATCACGCACGACCAGGGCGAGGCGCTGGCCATGTCGGATCGCGTCGGGGTGATGAGCCATGGCGTGCTGCAGCAGGTCGCCGGTCCGCGTGACATCTACAACAGCCCTGTCAACGGTTTCGTTGCCAGCTTCGTCGGCGAGATGAACATCTTCTCGGGCGACGTCGGACAGGCGGCGAATGGCTATGCAATGTTCGCGACGCCGCACGGCGCGTTCCGCGCCCGGCTGGGCGAGGACGCACGTGGCGCGCCGGTAAAACTCTACGTCCGCCCGGAGCATATCGTCGTGTCCGCCGATGGCGGCGGCGAGAATGTGGTGGCGGCGACGGTGGGCGAGATCGCATTCGAGGGAAACTTCATCACCGTGTCGGCGGTGACGGATTCCGGCGCGAACATGACCGCGGAACTGCGCAACGACGGTTCGGGCATCATGCCCGAACGGGGCGCGCGCATATCCATGCGCTTCGATCCGGCGCATGCCATGATCCTGCCGGACGAAAGCAGGCGGGCATAGGACGATGGAGCACCTGCTTCGCCGCTACGGCGCGACGCTTACCGGGGCCTTCTTCCTGCTCACCGCATTCTGGCTGCTGGCGCTGGTCGTCCTGCCGAACATAACACTGTTCGAATCGTCGTTCCGTCCCTATCTGCCGGTCGTCGACGTCGGCGGGCCGAAGGATGTTTATACCTTCGCCAACTACCAGAAATTCCTCAACAATCCGGTGGATACAAACATTCTGGGCATAACGTTCCAGATGCCGATCCACATGAAGACGTTCTTCAACACCGTCATCTTCTCGGCGATCGTCACGGTCATCACCTTCCTGATGAGCTACCCGCTGGCCTATTACCTCGCCAAGGTGGTGTCGCCGGCCTCGCTGCCGACGCTGATCTTGCTCCTGTTCATCCCGCTCTGGGTGTCGGAAGCGCTGCGCGCCTTCGCTTGGTACATCATCCTGACTTTCAATGGGCCGCTCAATGCTTCGCTGGTCGGTCTCGGGCTTCTGGACCAGCCGATCCGCTGGCAGAATGGAGTGCTGACCCCCTACGACGCGATCGTCATCGGACTGGTCTACACCTACGTGCTGTTCATGCTGTTCCCGATCTACGGCTCGATACAGTCGCTGGACCGCAACCAGATCGAGGCGGCCGAGGATCTCGGCGCGAAATGGTGGCAGACGCATTGGCGGGTTGTCCTGCCGCACTCCAAGCCGGGCATCGCGTCGGGCTGCGTCATCGTGTTCATGCTGGCCGCCGGCTCGCTGCTGGTTCCGACGGTTCTGCCCTCGACATCGTCCAACTGGTTCACCCAGACGATCCAGGTGCTGATGCTGGAGAGCCAGGACTGGAACTCCGGCGCCGCCTATTCCTTCCTGTACATCGTGCTCTGTACGGTCGTCGTGACGCTGGTCATGTGGCTGTTCAAGGTCAAGCTCAGCGACATCGCGAGGTAGGCCATGAACCAGCGGCGCAACCTGCTCGGCCAACTCTATCTCGGCGCCTTCCTGCTCTATCTGTTCGTGCCCCTGGTGATCATGGGCGGCGCGGCCTTCAACGACAATCGGCTGCCGTCGATCTATCCGTGGAAGGGTTTTACCCTCCGCTGGTTCTCCGACCTGTTTAACGATCAGGTGATGTGGACGTCGCTGGTCAACACGATCCTCGTCGCGCTGGCGGTCGTAGTGATCTCGCTTCCGCTCGGCCTGGCCGGCGCCATCCTGGTCAACTCGATCTCGGGCAAGGTACGCGGCCTGCTCTACGGCCTGCTGGTGGCGCCAATCCTGATGCCGGGCGCGGTCATCGGCATCTCGACGCTGCTGTTCTGGAACCAGTTCAGCGTGCCGTCCGGCCTGCACCTGTCGGTGCTCGGGCAAGTGTCCTACATCGCCGCCTTCGTGATGCTGCTGGTGCTAGCGCGGCTGCAGAGTTTCGACCCCGCGCTGGAGGAAGCAGCGCTCGATCTCGGCGCCAGCCACGGGCAGGTGCTGCGTCGCATCCTGCTGCCGCATCTCTATCCGGCGCTGGGCGCGGGCGCGGCGATCGCCTTCTTCCAGTCGATCGAGAATTTCAACGTGACGCTTTTCACGCGCGGCACTTCGAATACTTTGACCGTCTACGTCTTCTCCAAGGTGCGCAGCGGCATCACCCCGACCATCAACGCGCTGGCGCTGATCCTGATCAGCGTCACCATCGTCTGCGCCATCTGGTACGAGATTTCCAGGCGCCGCGCCGAACGGAGGGCGCTCGCACTCGAACGGGCCTAGGACCACGGTCCAACCCGTATAACCCGACCTTACCGACCGGATTGCGGACGGCAGCCGCGCTTCAGCGCGCCACGATGTCGGCGGAGAACCGCAATTCCCTGAGCGGTCTGACCTTGCGCGTCGTCTCCGCATAGGTCGGGTGAGACTTGTAGGCGTTCAGCGCAGCCTCGTCGGCGAACTCGGCATAGACGACAACATCGACCGTGTCGCAGAGCGGATCGACATTCATGTTCCGGCTCACTTCGAAGTGGCTCGAATGCGGGATGCCAGCCAGGTTTCGAAGGCCAGCCTCGACCGCCGCGACATCCTCGGGACGCTTGGCACTGAAGAATACGATGTGACGGATCAACCCAGCCTCCGCGATGGTCGCGTAGCGTTCTTTTGATGCGCCAGCGCCGGGGCGTCAATGCGGTCGGTCCCCGCGATCCTGCGGCGGAGAGGCGCAGCAGCGTGGACCAGGATCACCCGGTCACGGTGCGCACCACCGAACTCACCGCACGAAGAATGCCGTCCAGATAGCGGCCCTCATAATACGCGCCGTCCCAGATGATTAGGAAGGTGAGTATGCAAACTCCGATCACCCAGCGCATGTGCGTTCCCGTCCAGCTCGCAGGCCGAAAGGTGGCCGGGAGCAACAATGCCACGGCAACGGTAAAGCTTCCGTCATCGACCGGAATCGCATCGGATCGGCTGGCTCGATCCGTCGATGGTTTTGCCGCCGATCCCTCGCCTGATCGGAAGGCTCGCCACCTGCGAACTCGTCTTGCGTATCGCGGCGGCGGCCAAATCCACTTTACCAGCCCGCGCGTATGAAACTTGCCGGCAACAGTTCCGTACCTGTTGTCGACCACAGGCACACGGGGACAAGCATGAATGTACGGCCGCTATTTCACAGGGGAACCGGAGGCCGGCAGCGCGTTGCCGTTGTCGGGTCCGGCATTTCCGGTGCGGCCGCGGCCTGGGCTCTGCACCCATCCTGTGACGTCACCCTCTACGAGGCCGCGGCGCGGCCGGGCGGCCACACCGCGACGGTCATCGTCGATTACGACGGCACGGCCGTGCCGGTCGACACCGGCTTCATCGTCTTCAACGAGCTGAACTATCCCGAGCTCACGGCGCTCTTCGAGCATCTCGGCGTGGCGACGCATGCCAGCGACATGGGCTTCTCGCTGTCCGTCGACGACGGCCGGCTCGAATGGTGCGGCCAGAATATTCGCGGCATCTTCTCGCAGAAGCGGAATTTCTTCTCGCCTGGCTTCCTGTGGATGCTGCGCGAGATCCTGCGCTTCAACCGGCAATGCGTCATCGACCGCGATTCCGGTTCGCTTGGAAATGCGACGATCGGAGAATATCTCGAAAGCCGGCGCTTCTCAGCGGCATTCCGCGACAACTACCTGATCCCGATGGCCTCGGCGATCTGGTCGACGCCACATGCAAAAATGCTCGACTATCCGGCGGCGCGTTTCATCGGCTTCTTCGAAAACCACCGCCTGATCCACCGCGAGCGTCCGCGCTGGCGCACCGTGACCTTCGGCGCGCACAATTACCTGAAAAAGCTGCTCCAGCCGCTGGGCGGCAGGGTCCATCTCGGAGCAGCGGTGCGCTCGATCGTCCGCGATGCGTTTGGCGTCACGGTGTGGACATCGGACGAACCCGCCCAGCGCTTCGACCAGGTGATCGTCGCCGCCCACTGCGACCAGGCGCTCGCCATGCTCGGCGACGCATCGGACCTCGAGCAAAAAATCCTGTCGGCAATCCCCTACCGGCCGAACCGCGTGGTGCTGCACTGCGACCCGCGGCTGATGCCGAAGCGGTGCAGCGCCTGGTCGGCATGGAACTACATCGGCACGTCGCGCCCCGGCGCCAGCCAGGACGTCAGTATCACCTACTGGATGAACAGGCTGCAGGGGATCGCCGAGGAAAGGCCGCTCTTCGTCTCGCTCAATCCGATCGTGGAACCCCGCGCCGAACTCGTCTTCGGCGAATGGAGCTTCGATCATCCGCAGTTCGACAAGGCGGCACTTTCCGCACAGGCGCGGCTGAGCGACATCCAGGGCGTGCGCCGAACCTGGTTCGCCGGCGCCTGGACCGGCCAGGGGTTCCACGAGGACGGGCTGCGCTCCGGCCTGGATGCTGCCGTCGCGCTGGGCGCGGAGGTTCCCTGGCGCAAGACCCCTGCCCCGCTGCCGCTGGCGGCGGAATAGCGGGAGTTCGCGATGGCCGGCGGCACGCGCATAAGCACCATGGCGGAAAATGGCCCGCCGCCCGCGGCGGCCGGAACGCTTTATCCCGGAAAAGTCATGCACGCGCGGCTGAAACCGTTCGGCCACCGCTTCGTCTATTCGGTGTTCTCGCTGCTGGTCGACACAGACCGGCTGGACGAACTCGCCCGCACGTCATGGCTGCTCGGCGTCAACCGGGCGGGCATCGCCTCTTTCCACGAGAGCGACCACGCAGAGCGCGAGGGCGAGACGGTGCGGCAGTTCGCCGACCGGCTGCTCGTTGAAGCAGGACTGGACGAGCCCGCGGCGAGAATCCTGCTGCTGGCCTATCCGCGCATCCTTGGCTACGTCTTCAATCCGATCTCGGTGTATTTCGCCTATGACGGCGACGGCAGGCTGCTGGCGCTGATCTACGCGGTGCGCAACACGTTCGGCCAGCGCCACACCTATGTTGCGCCGATCCGTCCAGGCGACGTCAGCCCGGCGGGCGTGCGCCAGACGCGCACAAAAATCTTCCACGTCTCGCCTTTCGTCGAGATGGGCGCGCGCTACCACTTCCGCATCCTGCCGCCCGGAAGGATTGTTCGCCTGCGCATCCACGAGATGGCGGGCGGCGAACCGCTGCTGTCGGCGACCTTCAACGGCCACGCCACGCCGCTGACCGGCGCGAACCTTGCGAGATGCCTGGCGCGGTTCCCGCTGATGACGCTGAAGGTCATGGCCGGCATCCATTGGGAGGCGCTGAAACTCTGGCTGAAGGGGGCAAGGTTTCGTCGCAGCCCGCCGCCGCCGTCCCCCGCAAGTTTTCGCGATGAGGGAGCCATCGAAGCCGGCGAATAAATGCGACGCAAGACGAGGTTGCAGGAATCCCGCTCTCATATCATTGTGCGCTCCGGGCAGCATCCTGGATGCGCACGGGTTTGACACAGGAACGGGCAATGAGCAGGGAAGGCAACACGGGCGATATCGCCGGCAACGCAGTCGACCTTACGGAGCATAATTTCGCCGAAGTGGCGCGCACCCTGCCGGGCAAGGCACGCCGCGTCCTGGCGACCGCGCTCCACCTGCCGCGCGGATCGCTGACCATCAACACGCCGGAAGGCCGCCGCTTCAAGATCGAGGGCAAGGCCGAGGGGCCGACCGCCGAGGTCGTCCTGCACAATTGGCGTCTGCCCGGCCGCGCCTTCACCGGCGGCACGATCGGCGTTGCTGAATCGTATTTCGACGGCGACTGGGACAGCCCCGACGTGACCACCTTCCTCGAGCTTTTCGTGGTCAACATGGAGATGGGCGAGAAGGTCGCCGGCGGCGCCAGCCGGCTGCTCACCGTCTTCCAGCGCTTCCGCCACTGGCTGAACGCCAATACCCACAAAGGGTCGAAACGAAACATCTCCGCCCATTACGATCTCGGCAACGCTTTCTACAGCGAGTGGCTCGACCCGACGATGACTTATTCCTCGGCGATCTATACGGAGGGCGCCAACGACCTCGAAAGCGCCCAGCGCGCCAAATACAGGGCGCTGGCGACCGACATCGGCATCACCGGCAAGGACCATGTGCTGGAGATCGGCTGCGGCTGGGGCGGCTTCGCCGAGTTCGTCGCCCGCGAGATCGGCGCCCGCGTCACCGGCCTGACCATCAGCCGCGAGCAGCACGACTTCGCGCAGAAACGAATCGCCGATGCCGGGCTTTCCGACAAGGTGACCATCAAGCTGCAGGACTATCGCGACGAGACGGGAACTTATGACCGCATCGCCTCGATCGAGATGTTCGAGGCGGTCGGCGAGAAATACTGGCCGGTGTTCTTCTCCAAGGTGAAGCAGTGCCTGAGGGCCGGCGGCACGGCCGGCATGCAGATCATCACCATCAACGAAGAAGCCTACCCGATCTACCGCGCCCGCCCGGACTTCATCCAGCGTTACGTCTTTCCCGGCGGCATGCTGCCGACGCCGCGCATCCTGAAGGCGCTCGGCGCGGAGCAAGGGTTGAGGCTGGCGCGCGAGCGCATCTTCCCGCAAGACTATGCGCGCACGCTGGCGGAATGGCGCGACCGGTTCCTCTCCTCGTGGGAGCGCATCGTGCCACTCGGTTTCGACGACCGCTTCCGCCGCCTGTGGGAGTTCTACCTGCATTACTGCGAGGCCGGGTTCCGCGCCGAATATATCGATGTCAGACAAGTGATCTACCGCAGCTGATCCCGGCTGAAACCAAGCCTGCCCCGGCGCGTTGCCTTCTGAAGCGGTTCGAAGCCGCATGACAGAATCAGGAGGTTCCCATGAGAATGACTCTTGCTGCAGCGGCGATCCTGCTGGCCGGCGCCGGTGCCGGGTGGGCACAGACGCCAGGCGGTTCCTGCGGCGACGTGATCAACAATCCGGCTGCAACTTGCCCGTCAGTGATGGCGCCCAGCGCCGGTGGATCGTTCAATTCGGGAACGGCGAGTTCAGGCGGATCGGGCGGCCCTGTCATCGACAATGAGGTGACCGGTTCGATCATCGAAGACGACACGCCGAACCCCACCCTTCCCAGCGTGGGCGCATCCAGGGAAATGCCGCCGCTTGAGGTGCCCATCGACCCGCTCGGCCAGAATGTCGGACAGAACCCGTATGGCGGCGGCAACCAGATCGGCATTCCGAGAACCGCGCCCTTCGGCAACAATGGGATAGGCTTGTCCTCGGGCGGAATCACCTCGCCGTCGATCAAGTAACCACACCTACCTTCGTGGGGCGGACTGCTGGCCGGATGCCGGCGGCTTTTGCGGCAAGCGCAATCTCATACCAACGGTCAATGCCAAAGGCCGTTGGTATCACATGTCCCCGAGCCGCTGCTTGAACCGGTCGATCAGCCAGCTGGCTGCCGGGCCCGGCGGCTTGTCGGCGCGATGGAAAGCGTAAAGCGAATAGGGCCTGACAGGATAGGGCTCGAGGTCGAGCACGACGAGGCGACCAGCGGCCACGTCATCGGCGATCATCCATGACGGCAAGCCGCCCCACCCGAGGCCGGACAGGATGAGCCGGTATTTCGTGTTCATGTCGGTCATGCGCCACGTGCGATAGGCGAACACGCCGAAGTCGCGGCCTTTGGTCATCTTCGTCGGATCCGAGACGACCAACTGGATATGCTCGCGAGCCGCCGACAGCGGCACTCGCCCAGGATAGACTGCCAGAGGATGACTAGGCGCCGCCACTGGTGTCATGGAAGCGCTGCCGATCCGGATGGAGACGAGGCCTGGCGCCAGCACCACGGGCGGACCGCCGAAGGTGACGTCGCTCTGCCGCTCCAGAAGCTGATCCCACACGATGCCGAGCGCGCCGACGCTGAGAACCAAGGCAACGGTAGGGAACTGGGCTTCGAAGGCGTTCAAGACATCGATCAGCGCAGGCGACGGCAGGGTCACGTCGACGGCGATGGAGAGCTCGGCTTCCAGCCCGGCATGCAGCCCCTCCGCAAGAGCACGGATATCCTGAAGGACGCCGATCATGCGACGGGCATCAGGCAACATCGCCTCGCCCGCCGCCGTCAGCGTCGGTTCGCGCGTGCCGGCACGGGAGAAGAGTTTCAGCTCCAGCTGCGCCTCGAGGTTGGCGATGGTGTAGCTGATCACCGACTGCGCCCGGTTCAGACGGCGCCCTGCAGCCGAGAAACTGCCTGTCTCGGCAATGGTCAGGAATGTCAGCAACTGGTCGAGGGTCGGATTGGCCTGCATGATGCATCCAAAATATCGATATGTTGGATAGAGATTTTCCCGATTTTTATAATGGATAGCGCCTCCTATCTCAATGCCTGGCGGCCCGAGACGTTGGCCGGTCATGATTGAAGGAAAACGGCAATGTCCATTCTGCTTGTCACATCGAGCCCGCGCGGCGAAGCCTCGCTCTCCACGAAGGTTGCAACCGAACTCGCCGAGGAACTGCACAAGGCCCTGCCCGGCAGTTCCGTCGTCACCCGCGATCTCGTGAAGAACCCGCTTCCGCATATCGAGCCGGCCTATGCGTCCGGCATCTATACGCCGCCCGAGTCACGCGACGCCCACCAGTCGGAGGTCGTAGGCGTGTCCGACCACGCCATCGACGAATTACTGTCTGCAGATCACATCATCCTGTCGACCGGCATGATCAATTTCGGCATTTCCTCGACGCTGAAATCATGGATCGATCACATCGCCCGCTCCGGCAAGACGTTCTCCTATGGCGAGAACGGCCCGAGGGGCCTCGTGACCGGCAAGAAGGTCTATATCGTGCTTGCGTCGGGGGGCATCTATTCCGAAGGCCCGTCGGCGGTATACGACTTCGCCATTCCCTATCTGAAGTCCGTCCTCGGCTTCATCGGCATCACCGACGTCGAAGTGATCCGCATCGAAGGCGTAGGAATGGGCGAGGATGCGGTCAGCCAGGCGCTGGCGAAGGCCACCGCCTCGGTCCGGGAACTGGCGGCAAGGCCCTTTGCAAAGGCGGCCTGACCGGAGAGGACTTGCCTCCCCGGCCCGTTGCTGCATCCCGGCTGGGAATTGCCTTGCAACTCGCTTCCGTCACCCAAGCGTGATGCGGTACTTCGCAAACCCGTTCTCGCCGTCGCCGGCCGCCTCGATCTTCACCGCCTTCTGGTCGGCGATGAAATCCTTGGCCTTGGGGCCGGTCTCGAACAGCACCGAGGTGTTCGCCAGCGGCGAAAAGCTCCAGTTGGCATCAGCCGAGGGATTGATCGTGCCTTCGGCGATGATGTAGCGCACGATCACGTCGCGATTTGTATCCGGCGCCTCGAAGATGATCTTCGAGGCGTTGATCTCCGGGAAATTGCCGCCGCCGCCGGCCCGGTAATTATTGGTGGCGACGACGAACTTTTGGGCCGGGTCGATCGGTTTTCCGTCGAACATCAGGTCGGCGATGCGCTCGGACGAGGCATTTACCACCCCACCCTTCGGATCGTATTTCGGCGGCTGCGACAGGTCGATCCTGTAGGTAACGCCGTCGATCACGTCGAAATTGTAGGACGGGAAATCGAGGTTGATCAGCGCCTGGTCGGCTTTGCCGGCCTCGACCGTGTTGAAGATGCCGGCCGACATCTCCAGCCACTCCTTCACCTGCGCGCCGTTGATTTCCACGGCGCGCACCGTGTTCGGATAGAGATAAAGGTCCGCGACATTCTTGATTGCGATGTCGCCGGCGGGGACATCGGTATAATAATCCGGCCCGCCGCGCCCGCCCGACTTGAAGGGCGCCGCTGCCGACAGGACCGGCAGGTCCTTCCACTGCGTTTCCTTGAGCAGGTCCTTGATGTACCAGGTCTGCGCCTGGCTGACGATCTGCACGGACGGGTCGTCGGCGACCAGCGCGAAGTAGGAATAGAGCGGCGCGGAGGTCTTGCCGACCGGCCGCCTGACATAGGCGAGCGTCGCCTCGTGGTCTTCTTTCAGCGCCTCGACGATGCGCGGATCGTCAGCGACGGTGGCCTTGTTCTTGTTCTCGACGCGCTCATAGATCGGCCGCGCTTCCGACGTCGCCGAAACGATCCTCCATTTCGAGCCGTCGCGCTCCAGCAAGAGGTCGATCAGGCCCATATGCGAGCCCCAGAAACCGCCCATCACCGCGGGCTTGCCCTGCAGCGTGCCGGCGGCCGTGTCGACGCCGGCCAATTCCTGAAAATCCTTCTTGCCGGGGAAAACAAGATGCTGGTGACCGGTGAAGACGGCATCGATGCCCTCCACGCCGGCGACGAAGAAGGAAGCGTTCTCCATCATGTCGCCCTGCTTCACGTCGATGCCGGAATGCGACAGCGCGATCACGACGTCGGCGCCCTCCTCCCTGATCTGCGGCACCCAGGCTTTCGCCGCCTCGACGATGTCGCGGGTGACGACGTTGCCGGTCAGGTTCTTGGCGTCCCACAGCATGATCTGCGGCGGCACGAAGCCGATGACGCCGATTTTTATCGGCTGTTCAGAGCCGGAGCCGTCCTTGATGGACTTTTCGAGGATGACATAGGGCTTGAGATAGAGCTTGTCCTCGCGCGGATTGGCGGCGAGTTCGGTTCCGCGCACCAGATTGGCGCAGACGAAGGGGAAATTCGCTCCCGCCAGCACCTTGTCGAGGAACGACAGGCCGTAGTTGAACTCGTGGTTGCCGAGCGTCGAGCATTCGTAGCCGAGCAGGTTCATGCCCTTCATGACCGGATGGAGATCGCCCTCCTTCATGCCCTTCTCATAGGCGATGTAGTCGCCCATCGGATTGCCCTGCAAAAGATCGCCATTGTCGATCAGCATGGCGTTGGTGGCTTCCTTGCGCACCGCGTCGATCAGCGAGGCCGTGCGCGACAGGCCCATCGTGTCGTTTGGTTTGTCGGCGTAGTAATCGTAGGGCAGCACGTTCACATGGATGTCGGTGGTCTCCATGATGCGCAGATGCGCCTGGTTGGCCTGGGCGCGGGCCGAAAACGGATGGAGCACGATGAGCGCCGTCGCGGCGGCACCGCTCGCCAGGAACGAGCGGCGGGAAAGAGACAAGGAACCGGACATGTTTTCTCCTCGAAGATAAGTCGGCAAACGACCCCAGCCTGAAGCCCAAGTCTTGCGCCGATCATCGCCCGAGTCCAGCAGATACGGGTGACCATGGCGTGACAGCGGACGACTTGTCGACCGCGCGGGAGCCAGTACGGGCCTTGTTGACACCGGCAAATGCGTGGCCCAGTCTCCGTTCCTCCAGGGTGACAAAGCGAGGCGCCGCACGTGACCCAGCTTTCTCCGCAGGTCAGCCCGACCTTACTGCCGCGTCGGCCGCAACCCAGCCGCCCGCCCGGCCCGCGCGGCATTCCGCTGCTCGGCAACTCCTTGCAGTTCGGCCGCGACGAACTCGGCTTCCTCACCCAGACGCAGCGCATCTTCGGCGACCTGGTCAGCTACGATCTCGCCGGATGGCCGTCGGTACTGGTCAACAGATCGGACGACATCGAAAAGATCCTGGTCAAGGATCACCAGAATTTCATCAAGAACCGGGTCATCTGGCGGCATGTGACGGCGGTGTTCGGCAAGGGATTGCTGACCGCCGAGGGCGAATTGTGGCAGCGCAACCGCCGGCTGGCGGCACCCGCCTTCGCAGGCCAGCAGTTGCAAGGGTATGGACCCGACATCGTGGCGCTGGCGAGGAGTGCTGCCGGCGGATGGAAGGCTAGCGAAATCCGCGACATGCATGCGGAGATGATGGCGCTGACGCTGCGGATCGCGGCCAAGGCCTTCATGAACTCCGAGGTGGAGCAGGACATCGCCGACATGGACCATGCCGTCCACGACCTCACGGTCGAGATTGCTTCCAGGTTCAAGCGGCCCGTGGTCATTCCGGACTGGGTGCCGCTACCCGGCCACATCCGCTACCGGCGCGCCATCGCCACCGGCGAGCGGATCATCGCCCGCATGATCGACGAACGCCGCGCCCACGGCTACCACGGCCGCCAGGATTTCCTGTCGCGGCTGATGGCGGCAAAAGACGAATCCGAACAAGGCATGTCGGACAGCCAGTTGCGCGACGAGACCCTGACGCTGCTGCTGGCCGGCCACGAAACGACGGCGCTGGCGCTTTCGTGGAGTTTTTACCTGATCGGCCAGGACGCCGAGGTAGCGCAACGGCTCGCCGCCGAAATCGACGAGGCGCTGGGCGGCCGCGACGCGACGGCGGAGGACCTGCCGCACCTGAAATTTACGGAAAGCGTGGTGCTGGAAGCCATGCGGCTCTATCCGCCGGCCTGGGCGATCGGCCGCGAATCCACCGGCCCGTTCCATCTCGGCGGCTATGAGTTCGGCCCCGGCACGACCATCTTCATCTCGCCCTGGGTGCTGCATCGCGACCCGCGCCATTTCGAGGATCCGGAAACTTTTCGGCCGGAACGCTGGCTGGACGGGCTGGCGCGGCGGCTGCCGAGGTTTGCCTACATGCCGTTCGGCGGCGGCCCGCGCATCTGCATCGGCCAGCGCTTCGCCATGATGGAAGCCATCCTCGTCCTCGCGACGATCGTCCAGCATTTCGGCGTGGAATGGCAGCGCGACCGGCCGACCACACTGTTTCCATCCATCACCTTGCGCCCCAGGGACGGAGTGTGGGTAAAGCTGCTGCCGAAAGAGGCGGCCAGCCGGCCGCACTGACCGGACCGCTGGCAAGGTCGACCTGCGACGTCGCAAACACGACCGCGGCGGGGCGGCCCGACGCCTAGGCTCCGCAGGTCAATTGGCGGAGCCGGTCACGATGTCGCAACAGGCTGGACAGGATCGCGTGACAGGGACGTCCGACCTGTCGCGCTGGCGAAAAGCCGAACGCGAGCGGTTGATCGGCGAGCGCCTCGCCATCGCGGCGGACGCGCGGCAGGCCATGTCCGAACGCATCGCCGTCCTGCTGAGCGAAACGATTGGCGATCTCGAAGGACGGACCGTCAGCCTCTACTGGCCGTTCCGCGGAGAGCCCGACCTGCGTCCGTGGATGAGGACCGTCATCGCCGGCGGCGGACGGATCGCGCTTCCGGTCGTCATCGAAAAGGCGCACCCGCTGGTCTTCCGCGCCTATGCGCCGGGCGATCCGCTGGAAAAAGGCGTATGGAACATACCGGTTCCGGCCGCCGGTCCTCCGGTCATCCCGGACATCGTGATTGCGCCGCTGGTCGGCTTCGATCCGCAGAACTACCGGCTCGGCTATGGCGGCGGCTTCTTCGACCGGACGCTGGCGTCCCTGCCGGCAAAGCCGCTGACGATCGGCGTCGGTTATGCGATGCAGGCCGTTCCGACGATCCGCCCGCAGCCGTACGACATACCCATGGACCGGATCGTCACGGCGACCCCGGTGACCGGCTCCCCTGGGTGATCAGCCGGGCGCTGCGCTGGCCGGTCGCGTAGATCCACAGCCAGCTCAGGCTCACCGCGAGACGATAGCGGAAACCGATCAGGTAATAGATGTGGGCGATGCCCCACAGCCACCAGGCGGGCCAGCCGGTCATCCGGAACCAGCCGAAATCGATCGCGGCCGCCCGTTTGCCGATGGTGGCGAGGTCGCCGCTGTGTTTGTAGCGGAACGGACGCGACGCGGCGTCGCCGCCAAGCCTCGCCCGCACGGTCGCGGCGACATGACGGCCCTGCTGTTTTGCCGCCGGCGCAACGCCGGGAACCAGCTTTCCGTCTTCCCACGCGACGTGCGCGGCGTCGCCGACGACAAAGACGTCCGGGTGGCCCGGAACCGAAAGGTCCGCCTCCACCAGCGTGCGCCCGGCGCGGTCGCTCTCGGCGCCCAGCCATTGCGCCGCGGGCGAGGCGGCGACGCCGGCGGCCCAGATGATCGTCCGGGCGGGCAGCAGCCGGCCGGCAAACGTCACGCCCTCGGCGCTGCATTCGGTGACGGGATGACCGAACTCGATGGTTACACCCAGCCTTTCCAGGGCCGTCCTGGCATAGGCGGAGAGCACCGGCTTGAAACCGGCGAGAACCCGCTCGCCGGCTTCGATCAGGACGACCCTCGCCTCCCGCGTGTCGATATTACGGAACTCCTCCCGCAACGTCTCGTGCGCCAGTTCGGCAATGGTGCCGGCAAGTTCCACGCCGGTCGGGCCGCCGCCGATGATCACGAAAGTCAGCAGAGCGGCACGAACTTGCGGGTCCGGCTCGCGCTCGGCCTTCTCGAACGCAACCAGGATGCGCCGGCGAATGGTGGTGGCATCCTCGATCGTCTTCAACCCGGGCGCGAACGGCTCCCATTCGTCATGGTCGAAATAGGCATGCCGCGCCCCGGTCGCCAGCACCAGCGTATCGTAGGCGATGGAGCTTCCGTCATCCAGCAGCACGCGCTTGCCCGCCGTGTCCACACCCGTGACTTCGGCCAGCAGCGTGGTGACATCCTTGCGCTTCCTGAGCAGGTGGCGGATCGGCCATGCGATTTCGGATGTCGCAAGTGACGTGGTCGCGACCTGATAGAGCAAGGGCTGGAACAGATGGTGGTTGCGCTGGTCGATCAGCGTGACGCGAGCCCCCGAGTTTTTCAGGCCTGCGACGGTCTCCAATCCCCCGAAACCCGCACCGACAACGACGACATGGTGTTGCTGCGCGTTCATCGCATTATCCGATCCTGGGTTCGTACCGTCACTCAGATAAGGATTTTGTGCAATGCAACAAGAGCCGACTCTGTGCGTCCCTAGGCCATGTCGGGCTTCAGCCCCAGCGCGGTGCGATCGACGATCTCGCGCAGCGCGAAGGACGAATTGATCTTCGTCACATGTGGCATGGCCGACAGCCATTCCTTGTGGATACGCTCATAGTCGGCAAGATCTTTTGCCGCGATGCGCAGGATGTAGTCGTATTCGCCCGACATCAGGTGGCAGGACAGCACGTTCGGGCAGCGCTTGATCGCCGCCTCGAAATCCGACAGCGTCTTCTCGAACTGGCCCGACAGCGAGATATGGACGATGGCCGTCATCTGGTGGCCGAGCGCGGCGTTCGACAGCCGCGCGTGATAACCGCGAACGACGCCGTTCTTTTCGAGATTGTCCAGCCGCCGCGAGCAGGCCGATTGCGACAGCCCGACCCTCTCGGCCAGCGCGGCGTTGGGAATGCGGCCGTCCTTCTGCAGCGTGTCCAATATTGCGATATCGATCCTGTCGAGCGGCACCGTTCGAACTTTCTTCGACGTTAGGCGGATTTCACGCAACGAATAGCGGCCGAACCAGCTTGAAGCAATGCACTTCGCAAACTCTTTCGGCCGCAAGGCGCGTATCCTTGCAGGATACAGGGAATAAGCCGTCAAGGCGTCAAGCGAGGAACAGAACCATGCGCGTCGGTTGTCCGAAGGAAATCAAGAATCACGAGTATCGTGTCGGCCTGACGCCCGGGTCGGTCCGCGAATATGCGGCGCACGGCCACGAGGTGCTGGTCGAGACCGGCGCGGGCGCCGGTATCGGCGCTGACGACAACGCCTATCGCGCCGCGGGCGCCAGGATCGCCAAGACGGCGGAAGAGGTGTTCGCCAAGTCGGACATGATCGTGAAGGTCAAGGAGCCGCAGCCGAACGAATGGGTACAGTTGCGCAGCGACCAGATCCTCTACACCTACCTCCACCTCGCGCCCGATCCGGACCAGACCAAGGGCCTGCTGGCCTCCGGCGTCACGGCAATCGCCTATGAGACCGTTACCGACGAGCGCGGCGGGCTTCCCCTGCTGGCGCCGATGTCGGAAGTCGCGGGCCGCCTGTCGATCCAGGCCGGCGCGACCGCTTTGCAGAAGGCCAATGGCGGCCGCGGCGTGCTGCTCGGCGGCGTGCCGGGCGTGCTGCCGGGCAAGGTGACCGTGCTCGGCGGCGGCGTCGTCGGCCTGCATGCGGCCAAGATGGCGGCCGGCCTCGGCGCCGACGTCACCATCATCGATCGCTCGATCCCGCGCCTGCGTCAGCTCGACGACATTTTCAACGGCCGCGTCCACACGCGCTACTCGACCGTGGAAGCGCTGGAAGAAGAATGCTTCTCCGCCGACATCGTGGTCGGCGCCGTGCTGATCCCCGGCGCAGCAGCCCCAAAACTCGTCACCCGCGAGATGCTATCCGGCATGAAGAAGGGCGCGGTGCTGGTCGACGTCGCCATCGACCAGGGCGGCTGCTTCGAGACCTCACACGCCACGACCCATGCCGACCCGACCTACGAAGTCGACGGCATCATCCACTATTGCGTCGCCAACATGCCAGGCGCGGTGCCGGTCACCTCGGCGCATGCGCTGAACAACGCGACGCTGCATTACGGCCTGCAACTCGCCGACAAGGGCCTGAAGGCGCTGGTCGACGACCACCACCTGCGCAACGGCCTCAACGTCCACAAGGGCCGCATCACCAACCGCGCGGTCGCCGACGCGCTGGGCTACGAAATGGCCGAGCCGAAGCAGGTGCTCGCCGCCTGAACAAACCCCTTGCCTGCCAAGCAGCAATCCCGCCTTCGCGGAGGGATTTTTGTTGTGGGCAATAAAAAAGCGGGGCAAGCCCCGCTTTTTTTGCAATCGGATTTCCGCCAGTCCATCCGTGGTCGGAACTCGATTGGTGAATGAAAGCTAAGGTATGGATCGTTAACAAAAGGTTAACGACAAGCATTTGCCGTCCTCAAGCGCGCTCGACACGGCACTGATAGCAATTGTTCCTAGCCGAGCGCACATGCACATAGGCGATGTCGTCGCGCTCCAACAGTTCGTGCGCCCTGCCGCAGATGCTCTGCGTCGGCGTCACCGCACCGGAGCCGTAGACGATGCGGTCGTCGGCGCCATACCCCCTGACGATATAGTCGGGCGTCGGGCGGAAGATGTCGGGCAGGACATCGGTTTCCGGAGCGCGCTCGCATTCCTCGGCGCAGAGGAAGATCGGGCCGGTCTCGGCATAGGGCTGGAGCGCCGGGAACGGCCGGTAGGCCAGGATCAGATAAGGCTTGCCGGCAGCGACGGTGCGCAGGCAATGGCGGCAGGGCACGCCGTCGCCGTCCGAGATATTCCGTTCCGGAACGAAACCATAGGCATCGGCGCCGCCCCGCTGCAACGCGCGGACGGCGTCGGTCGGCAGGGCTTTGAATCGGATAAGCATCGGCTGGCTCCTCATTTTGCGATGACCCGAAATTATGACGCCGCCGCCCTGCCCTCCACCCGAAACCTGCGCGCCGCGCTTCGTTGGCCGTCCCGTGGGTCTCCCTGCGCTACTGCAGGAAATCGTCGATGCGACGCAACGTGACGCGGCGGTTGCGCCAGTTTTCGTTCTGCGTCGGCACCAGCAAAAATTCCTCGCCGTAACCGACGGTCTCCAACGCGCGGCGCGGAATACCGAACTCGCGCACCAGCACCCGGCGCAGCGATTCGGCACGATCCTCCGACAGGATCTGGTTGGAGGCAGCGGAGCCGACAGCGTCGGTATGGCCTTCGATCAGCACCTTCGTGCCCGGCCGGCGGCGCAGCAGGCGCTCCAGCGCGGTCGCGATGGTCTCGACCTTGCCGTATTGCGAATCCGGGACGTCAGCCGAGCCGAAGGCGAAATTGATCGACTGGATGTCAATCGACGGCGCGGCGCGGCGAAGGTCGGGCCGCCGCTTGAACTCGCGGACGGTGACACGCTGGCTGGGGCGGATCCTTCGCTCCGCAGGAGCATCCAGCCTCCGCTCGATCTGCGCGGACGACGGCATCGCCGACTGGGCGGATGCAAATGTCGGGAAGGCAAGGAGGGCGAAAGCGAGGGCGGCGAACTGGCGTCGTGTCGGCATGGAAAACTCCTGGAAGCGGGTCATCGAATGAGACCCGATTCTGGCTTTTCCAAGCTGAATTGACGCTGAACGCCGTGTTCAGCGGAGCCGAGTTATGGCCGGGCGATCACTGCCGCGCGTTCTTCCAGGGTCATCGGCCGCACCACCTCCGGCATCTGCCCCACCGGCGAGAAGCCGAGTTTCTGGTAGAGCGGCAGCGCGGCGGGATGATCGAGCGTGCAGGTCTGCACAACGACTTTTTCCGGCTTGTACGACCACGCCGCCTCGATAGCCGCGCTGAGGAACCAGCGGCCGAGCCCCTGCCCGGTCGCATGGTCCATCATGCCGAAATAAGCGAGTTCGGTGGCCTCGGGTAGATGCTGCTTGATGTCGAAGAAACCCGCCGGCGCCCCGTCGAGATAAAGCACGCGGATATCGCGGTCGGGCTTGCTCAGCCCGTCCGCCATTTCCTCGTCGGACAGCCTGAGCGCGTTCACCCAATGCCATTTGCGGCCGACCCGGTCGATCAGGTAGCGGTAATAATGGACAGGGATGTTGCGCACGCGAAGCAACGCGATCTGGCGGTTGTAGGGCAGCGACGCATATTGCGCGGGCGGCCGCGTCATTTCGAGAAACGTCACCGTGACCGGGATCGTCTCCGGCGCCTGTTTTTTTACCATTTCAGTCCTTGCCTGTTACGACGGCCGTGTCGCCGCGGCCGCCCCATTCCGTCCACGACCCGTCATAGAGCCGGTTGTCGCCGTGGCCGACGCTTTGCAGCGCCAGCGTGATGACCGCCGCCGTGATGCCGGACCCGCAGGAGGTGATGACCGGAGCGTCTAGGTCGAGCCCGGCCTGCTCGAGTTTGCGGCGGAGTTCCTCGACCGGCAGCAGATAGCCGTTTTGGGAGAGCGACATGGCCGGCACGCTTTTCGCCCCCGGCATGTGACCGCCACGCACGCCCTTGCGTGGTTCGGGGTCTTCTCCGGAGAAACGACGGGGCGGCCGGGCATCGGCGATCTGGCTGTCGCCGGTTGCGATCGCCTTGCGCACATCGTCTATGCCGGCGACGCGCTTTGCGTCGAAATCGGTATGAAAGACGTTGGGAGCCGTCTTCGTCGGTTCCGAGGTAACCGGACGGCCCGCCGCCTTCCAGTTGTCGAAACCGCCGTCGAGGATGAACACTTCCGGCGCACCCATGGTGCGGAACATCCACCAGACGCGCGGAGCGGTGAACATGCCCGGTCCGTCATAGACGACAATGGTGTCGTCGGCAGAAATGCCCATCGAACCGATATGCTGGGCGAACAGCCCCGGTTTCGGCAGCGTATGCGGCAGGTCCGACTCTGGATCGACGACAAGGTCCTGGTCGAAGAAGATCGCGCCATGGATATGCGCGGCATCGTATTCGGCTTTAGGATCGCGGTTCTGCGCCGGCAGGTACCAGGAGGCATCGACGATCGACAGGCCAGGCCGGCCCAACTGTCCCTGCAGCCAATCGGCATCGACGACGAATGGGCTCTTTTCGGGCATGCAACGATCTCCCTGTCGATCTCGGCGCCAAGCTTGTTACATATCGGTGCAGAGCAAAAAAGGGCCAGCCTCTGCAAACAAGAATGTCCCTGGAGCAATGCCATGATCAAGCGAATCTGGAACGGCTATACGAACCGCGAAAACGCCGACGCCTATGAGCACCTTCTCGACACTTTTGTATTTCCGGGCATCGAAGCGAAAAAAATCCCCGGTTATCGCTCTATCGAACTGCTGCGACGCGAGGCAGGCGACGAGATTCAATTCACCACGGTGATGAGCTTCGATTCGCTCGACAATGTCATCGCCTTCCAGGGCGCCGATTACGAAGCCGCCTATGTGCCGGAGGAAGCCCGGAAGATTCTCAAACGCTGGGACCAGCGCTCGACACACCACGAGGTGCTGCAGACGAGGATGTACGGCTGAATTCAGAGCGAAACGAGGCGATCCGCAGTCACTGTGCCGGCATCGGCCCGAAGCGGATGCGGAAGCGGCGGTTCTCCCGGCCCTTCTTCTCGATCTTGCCGATATGGATCTCGCCGACCTCGCCTGTTGCCGCGACATGCGTGCCGCCGCAAGGCTGGCTGTCGATGACTGCATTGTCGCCGATGCACACCAGCCGGATGCGGCCGGTGCCGGACGGCGGACGGACGTTCTTCGACTTGACCAGCGTCGGATTGGCGGCAAGGTCCTCGTCGGTGATCCAGCGGATGAAGATCGGATGGTTGGCGTTCACAAGCTCCAACAGCCGCGCCGTCACCAGTTCCTTGGTGTAGCTCGGATCGGGAATGTCGAAATCGACGCGGCTGTCATCCTCGCTGACCGCAGCACCTGTGATCGGGAACGGGCAGACGACACTGAGGAGATGGCAGGCCGTGTGCATGCGCATCAGCAGAAGGCGGCGCGGCCAATCGATCGCGAGTTTTACGGATTCGCCGACCGCCGGCAAACTTTGGCCAGCGTCGGGAACATGGATGATCTCGTCCTTGGTCTCGCCGGCCACCGTCGCGGCGACCGCCAGGCGGGTGCCATCGGCGCGAACGATATGCCCGGTGTCGCCGGGCTGGCCGCCGGACGTCGCATAGAAGATCGTCCGGTCCAAAATGACGCCGCCGCGGTCGTTGACGCCGACCACCTTCGCCTCGGTCTCGCTGAGATAGGCGTCGTCGCGGAACAGCGTCTCGGTATGGAACGGCATCAGGCGACCTGCTCGAACGGCACGTCGATCTTTGGCGTCCGGTCCATCCAATCCGGGACCGGCAGGTCTTTTGTCCGCAGGAATTCGGGATTGAAGAGTTTCGACTGGTAGCGCGTGCCGTAGTCGCAGAGCACCGTCACGATCGTGTGGCCGGGGCCGAGGTCGCGCGCCAGCCGGATGGCGCCGGCGATGTTGATGCCGGTCGAGCCGCCGAGGCAGAGCCCCTCCTCCTGCACCAGGTCGAAGATGATCGGCAGCGCTTCCTCGTCGGGGATCTGGTAGGAAAAATCGGGCGTGAACCCATCGAGATTGGCGGTGATGCGGCCCTGGCCGATGCCCTCGGTGATCGAACTGCCCTCGGCCTTCAACTCGCCCGAGGTGTAGTAACTGAACAGCGCGGCGCCGAGCGGATCGGCGATGGCGATCTTGACGTCCCCGCTCTTCTCCTTCAGCCCGGCCGCGACGCCGGCCAGCGTACCGCCGGTGCCGACCGCCGACACGAAGCCATGCACCTTGCCGCCTGTCTGTTTCCATATCTCCTGCGCGGTGGTCACGACATGGCCGTCGCGGTTGGCGACATTGTCGAACTGGTTGGCCCAGATCGCCCCACTGCTCTCGCTGCGGGCGATCTGTTCGGCCAGCCGGCCGGACAGTTTCACGTAATTGTTCGGGTTCTTGTAGGGCACTGCCGGCACTTCGATCAGTTCGGCGCCGAGCAGGCGCAACGCGTCCTTCTTCTCCTGGCTCTGGGTGTCGGGGATGACGATGACGGTGCGGTAGCCCAGTGCCTTGGCGACGAGGGTCAGGCCGATACCGGTGTTGCCGGCGGTGCCCTCGACGATGACGCCACCGGGCTTCAGCAGCCCGCGTTTCTCGGCATCGCGGATGATGAACAGGCCGGCGCGGTCCTTCACCGACTGGCCGGGATTCATGAACTCGGCCTTGCCGAGGATCTCGCAGCCGGTCTCTTCCGAAGCCCGGCGCAGCCTGATCAGCGGCGTGTTGCCGATCGCGTCGATGACGGAACCAAACATGAGATCATTCCCGTTGTCGCCGGGCGGGCCGTCAATCTGCGCCGCCGCCATTGATGGACAAACCGCAGCCGCGGCCGGCCACAGCGTTGCCAGACTTCCTGCCAGAGACCGCCGGGACATTCAACATGCGCATTGCCGGCGAAAATGCTTGGCCTATCCGATTTCAGGCCCCCGGTTGCGTCGAGATTGTCGAAAATAAAACGGAATTTGATCTGGCTGGACAGATTCGGCGTAAACGTGACAAATGCCGCTGCCATCATGCGGCCTTCAATGGATCAATGACTCCCGACGCCCGAGAAACCCTCGACGTGCTGCTCGCCCGCTATGTTGCGGGCGGCCTGCCCGCGCCGGTGCGCGTGCTGGTCGAGAGCCATCTGGCGATCAAGCCGGAGAGCCGGACTTTCGTCTCGCGGCTTGAGGCGCTGGCGGGCGCTGGGCTGGCCGACGCGGAGCCGGTCCCGCTGGCAGACCGCCAGCACCGACTGGACGCCATCTTCGCCAGTCCGTCGCATGCCGTTGAAGGCCGCCGTCCCGAGACCGGTGGCGTGCTGCCCCGGCCGCTTGTCGATTTCATCGGATTCGACGTGGCGGAGGTGCCCTGGCGCACAAAACTGCCGGGATTCAAGGAATACAGCCACGGCGAGATCGACGGCTGCAGCGCCAGCCTGTTCTGGCTGCGGCCGGGCCGGGCGATCCCCGACCACACACATGAGGGCTCGGAGCTTTTCCTGGTCCTCGACGGCGCGTTCAACGACCGCTTTGGACGCTATGCGCGCGGCGACATCTCGATCGCGGACGAGACGGTCGACCATCGTCCGGTCGCCGAGACAGACCGGCCTTGCATCGGCTTTTCGGTGACCGACGGCGCGCTGAAGCTGACCGGACCTCTGCATCGCCGGATCGCAGACATCGTTGGTTTCTAGGCTACGTGGCTCGGCTTGGCGTCCCGCGAAAACAGATAGATCGCTAGGGCAACCGCCAGCACCAGCGCGATGAACAGGAAAAGCGCTGAGTAAGCTACAGCCGGCTCATCGGGCACGATGTTGTGCGTGACCACCGCGCCGGTGGCGAACTGCATGACGCCGACGCCGCCGATCGAAAAGAAGTTCATGAGCGTGACGCCGCGCCCGATCAGATGGTGCGGCAGGAAGGCGCGGGCATGCGCCATCAGCAAGCCGTAGCTGCCGCCCGCCAGGCCTATGACGACGAACAGGCCCGTCGAGAACGGGACAGATACCTGCGGGTAGAGGCCGAGGCAGATGACGGCCATCAGGCTGATCGTCGTTCCGCCGACCGCAACCCATTTGCGCGTGCCGAAGAACTGGTCGAGCGGCCCGTAGAGGAAGGCGCCGGCCACCATCGACAGCGCCATGAACAAGGTCACGCTGCCGATCTGCAGCACATCGGCCGAAAACACGTCGGCAAGGTAGGGGCCAGCCCACAGGCCGCGAATGCCGACGGAAGGCGCGTAGGCGATTGCCGTCAGCGGAATGATCGCCCACAGCACACGCATGCGGAACAATTCGGCAAAACCGGCAAATCCCCTGCGACCCGCCTGCGTGTTATGGGGATGATCCGGATCGCGGACCAAAACCAGCAAGGCCGCAGCCACAAGCAGCGTGAGCAGGCAGAGACCGACCATGACTGCCCGCCAGCCATAGGCCTGCTCCGCATAGGCCAGCGGCGCGGTGCCGATGACATTGCCCGCCGTTCCGAAGGCGACCAGCCACGAAGTCAGCATGGCGAAGCGGACCGGCGAATACAGCCGCGCGAAGATGAACAGCGAAGCCATCAGCACCGGCGCGCAGCCGATGCCCATCAGTCCGGTCGCAGTGATGATCATCAACGGCGTGGTGGCCAAGGAGAACAGAAGCGTGCCGCCGCCTGCCCCGACGGCGAGCAGGACGGCCGCCGTGCGGCGCGGCCCGATACGGTCGAGCGCCACCCCAATGGGAAACTGCGAAACCGCGAAGGTCAGGAAGAAGGCGCCGGAGGCAACCGAGAAATCGCCCTTGGTGACGCCGAGTTCGCTGCCCAGAACCGGGGTCAGCACCGCCAGGAACGAGCGGTAGAATTGCGAGAGCACATAGGCGATCGCCAGTGCCGCTATGCCGGCCATCCCTACCTCCCATAGAAGAACGGCGGCCGAAGCCTTCGCCTCGACCGCCGTATTTTATCGGCCAACCGGATGCAATTGGACCAAACGAGGGTTCGGTCGGCACAAAGGGAGGGCAGTCGGCAGTCGGCAGTCGGCAGTCGGCAGTCGGCAGTCGGCAGTCGGAACAAGTTGAAACGCGGAAGCAACCCGTCCAGCCCTGAATGGCCCACCTACTGCCGACTGCCGACTGCCGACTGCCTACTGCCTACTGCCGACTGCCTACTGCCTACCATCAAGCAGCCCGAGGTGCGTTGCCGCGACCGCGGAACGGCCGCTTCTTGCCGGCGAAACGCTTCTCGCCGGCTGGCTGGCCGGCAGGACGGCCCTCGCCCGCAGGCTGGCCGCCGAAGCGTTTCTCGCCACTTGGCTTGCCGGAAAACGACTTCTGGCCAAAGCCCTGGCGCGGCCTGTCGCCGCCCGGACGGCCGGCGCGGTGGTGTTCGCGCGGCTGCGCGGCGTCCCGGTCCTGGCGCGGCTCGTGGCTGCGCGGCTCGCCCTGCGGGTCCGGTTCGCCGAGATGATCGGCCAGCACCGGCAGCTTCATGCGGATGATGCGCTCCACTGAGCGCAGCTTCGCGTTCTCGCTCGGATCGCACAGCGTGATGGCGATGCCGTCGGCGCCGTTGCGGCCCGTGCGGCCGATGCGGTGAACGTAGCTCTCGGCCTCGTCCGGCAGGTCGAAGTTGATGACATGCGAGATGCCGGGAACGTCGATGCCGCGCGCGGCGATATCGGTGGCGACGAGGATGCGCACGGAACCGTCACGAAAGCCGTTGAGCGCCTTCTGGCGGGCGTTCTGCGACTTGTTGCCGTGGATGACCGCGGCCTGGATGCCGTCGCGCTCGAGATCGCGCACGACGCGGTCTGCGCCATGCTTGGTGCGGGCAAACACCAGCGCGGAGCTGATCGCCGGGTCGGCCAGCATGGTCGACAGCACCTTGCGCTTCTGCTTCAGGCGGGCGAGCACGACGCTCTGCCTGATCTCGGCGGCCGTGGTGCCTTGCGGGGCGACCTCGACATGCACCGGGTCCTTCAGGATGCCGCGCGCCAGCTGCTCGATTTCGGCCGGCATGGTGGCTGAGAACAGCGCCGTCTGGCGCTCGGCATGCGTCGCCTTGGCGATGCGCTTGACGTCGTTGATGAAACCCATGTCGAGCATGCGGTCGGCTTCGTCGAGCACCAGCCAGCGGGTCTCGCTGAGCTTCACCTCGCCCTCGCGAACGAGGTCGGTGAGACGGCCGGGCGTGGCGATCAGGATGTCCACGCCCTGCGCCATGCGCTTGACCTGGCTGTTGCGCGACACACCGCCGAGCACCAGCGCCGTCGAGATATGCATGCCCTTGGCGAGCACGCGGATGGTGTCCTCGATCTGCACGGCAAGTTCACGGGTCGGCGCCAGGATCAGCGCGCGGGCGGTGCGCGGCAGCCGTTTGGTGCCGAGCGCAGTGATCCGGGCGAGAATCGGCAGGCTGAAGGCGGCTGTCTTGCCTGAACCGGTCTGGGCGACGCCCAGAATGTCGCGGCCGGCAAGCTGCGGCGGAATGGCCTGCGTCTGGATCGGCTTCGGCATGTCGAAGCCGGCATTTTCGGTGGCCTTCAACAGCGCACCGGTAATTCCAAGGGATGCGAAACCGTCAAGGTTCGCGGAAATTTCGATATCCAAGTTCTTCTTCTTTCGCGCGGCCCAATGGCCGCGAATGACCCGCCGCGGCGGGGCGCAACCCACCATCGACGATAATTTCATGAAACGACAAGGCGGCGGGCAATCTTTGCCCGCGCGGCTGCGCTGTCGTGCCCGCGCTTCAGAAATCGCGGGGCTTCGTCTCCAGACCGATTTATTCGGGAAGGAGAACTACAGACGCAACCAGTCCCATCCGATGAGGAGAGCCGCAAATCGCGCAGCCCAAGCGCCTTGTGAGTGGGCATATGGCGCATGAGAGACAAAATTGCAAGCGGCGATAGTGCATCGCAGCAATGCTCCGGCCAAGACGCAGCCGGATTGCGGTCAGCCCGAAGCCGCCTTCTTCGCCAGTGATTCCAGCTTCAACACTGAATTCCAGTTGCGCGCCGTGTTATCGACGCCGATCAGCTTGTCGAAACGCTCCGCCATCTTCGACGTGCCGAAGCCGACCGGCGTATGGAGATAGGCGACCTTGCCGACGATCTCGATCCTCTCGCCTTCCTTCGCATAAGCTCGGATCGCCTCGACATTCTTGTCCTCGGGCACTTTTTCCAACACCGCCGCATGCAGGAATTTTGGCACGGAGGCCGCATCCGGGAACGGATTCCTGGCGATCAGTTCGGACCATTCATCAAGCGTCGGCGCGTGGATCTTCTTCTCGAAGCCGAATTCCCTGCTTGCGATCGCCGCCACCTTGGCGATCATTTTTTCCCGCGCCATGCCGGTGCGGAGTATCGCGTTGCCGCTGTTGATGTAGGTCGCGACGTTCTCGAAGCCGGCCGCAGTCAGCGCTTGCCTCAGCGGGCCGGTGGGCAGTTGCGTCGCGCCGCCGACGCCGCGGAACAGGAGAATGAAAACGGTCTTGTGCAATTCTAAATTATCCTGTTGTATAGAATATAATCGTTTAACTGACAATTTTGCAGCATAGAAAATGCCTGAGAGTTGGAAATTTGCCCTCGAAATTGCCAAGCTTTTGGTGGGCGCTTCCGTTCCTGCGATCATAGCTTACTACGGTACAAGCCTAAATAAGAGGCTAAAATCGATTGATCAGGCACAATGGCAAAATCGCAAGATAATTGAAATACGTCTAGATATATACAAAGATGTATCGCCAAAGCTGAATTCCATGTACTGCTTTTGCCGATGGGTTGGCGACTGGAAGGAAACAACACCCGTCGATATGATAAAATTAAAACGGCAGACAGATAAAACCATAAATGTATATAGGCATTTATTCAGCGAAAGCTTTTATAATGCCTACAACGCCTTTATCCATACTGTATTTAAGACTTTTACAGGAGCTGGCGAGGACGCGAAGATCCGATCCGAGGTTAGCGGAGGGAACGGTGACCGCCGCGTTGTCTTTAAAGACAGTTGGAAGCCGGAATGGGATGGCATGTTCTCACCCGGCAAGATGCCATCCCGCGTTGAGCTTGAAACAAAATACCTGGATTTGATGCAAGAATTTCGATCTTGTATTGGTCTCAAAGAAATCGAGATCAAATGATGAACCCTGCCAGGGTCTCGTTCTCGGTGATGTCCTGATAGGCCCAGCCGGCCTCGTGAAACCGTTTCGCCAGCACGCCAAAGTTCCTGGAATCCCTGGTTTCGATGCCGATCAGCACCGAGCCGAAATTGCGCGCCGATTTCTTCAGATATTCGAACCGCACGATGTCGTCGTCGGGTCCGAGCAAGGCGAGGAAATCGCGCAGGGCGCCCGGCCTCTGCGGAAAGCGGAAAACGAAATATTTCTTCAGCCCCTCGAATCGCAGCGCCCGCTCCTTCACGTCGGGCAGCCGCTCGAAGTCGAAATTGCCGCCGGATACGACCGCCACGACGGTCCTGCCCTTCAGTTCGCGCTTCGAAAAGTCCTTGAGCGCGTCGATCGCCAGCGCGCCAGCAGGCTCAAGCACGACACCCTCGATGTTCAGCATCTCGATCATGGTGGCGCAGAGCCGGTTCTCGGGGATAAGCCGGACAGACTCTTCCGGAAAATCCTTGAGATAGCGCAGCGGCTCGCGGCCGATCTCGGCCACCGCCGCGCCATCGACGAAATTGTCGACTTTCGCCAGTTTCACACGCTTTCCGGCCTTGAGCGCCTCTTTCAGGCTCGGCGCGCCGGCCGGCTCGCAGAAGACGAAGCGCGATTTTTTGCCCTGCCCGCCGAGATAGCGGGTGACACCGGCCGCCAGCCCGCCGCCGCCGACCGGAAGGATGACGATATCCGGCGTCGCGCCGTCCGGCATCTGCGCGGCGATCTCGTAGGCAACGGTCGCCTGCCCCTCGACGATGTCCTTGTGGTCGAAGGGCGGCACCATGTGACCGCCGCTCTCCTCGCAGAACGCGAGCGCCGCCTTCAGGCAATCGTCGAAGAAGTCGCCGACCAGCCTGATCTCTACGAACTCGCCGCCGAAATGCCGGGTCTTGTCGATCTTCTGCTGCGGCGTCGTCACCGGCATGAACACCACGCCCCGCTTGCCGAAGTGACGGCAGACAAAGGCAAAACCCTGCGCATGATTCCCGGCCGACGCGCAGACGAACAGTTCCGCCCGGTTGCCGGCCTTCAGCGCCTTGCGGAAAAAGTTGAAAGCACCGCGGATCTTGTAGGAGCGGACTGGCGACAGGTCCTCGCGCTTCAGGAAGATGCGCGCGCCGGTCTTGTTGGAGAGATAGATATTCTCCTGCAGTGGCGTCTCCGGGAAAAGATCGCGCAACGCGCTCGCCGCTGCGGCGACGCCTTCGACAAAATCCGTCATATTCATCGCTCCGGCGATCCAGCGCCGCCATTCACACCTAACATGAGGGCGCTATGGCATATCCGCACCTAAGGTTCAGCAATAAATGAATCGAGGCGGCATGTGCTGGACCATGGCGGTGCATCGGGATAACAGGAATGAAGAGTTCTCCGTTGTCGCCGAGGGGTCATGCGAGGGGGTCGTCTGCCGAGGCTGATGTTGATTGCTTGTGCGCTGGCGTTTGCCGGCTGCGCCAGCGACGCGACGCGCGACCTCATCTCCGCCAACGTCACCGCCGTGCCGGCCACTCAGATCGCCGCCGAACATCAGATCTTCGTCGCCACGACCCGCGCCAAGTCCGAACGGGTGGAGGAGATTTTTGACGGCAGGCGTTCGCCGACGACCAGCTATGCCAAGGTCGATATAACCGTCCCAGCCATCCACAAGACCGGCGAGATCGAACGCCGCAAGAAGAACCAGCCCGCCGATCCGTCGAAGTTCATGGTGGCCCAATCGGTCACCGCCTACGACGAAGCCGCGTTCAGCAAGGCGCTGCGCGCCGATATTGCGAAACATGGCGGACGCGCCTTGGTCTTCGTCCATGGCTACAACACCGCCTTCGACGGCGCCGTGTACCGGATGACGCAGATCGTCAACGACTCGGATTACAGCGGCACGCCGGTGCTGTTCACCTGGGCATCCGGCGGGCGCACGCTCGACTATGTCTACGACAACAACAGCGCGAGCGCGGCGCGCGACGCCCTGGAAGCGACGCTTCGGCTGGTGGCCAAATCCGGGGCCAAGCGCGTCGACATCATCGCGCATTCCATGGGCAACTGGGTGACGATGGAGGCGCTGCGCCAGTTGGCGATCTCGGGCGACCGCGATCTCGGCAACAAGCTTGGCGACGTCGTGCTGGCCTCACCCGACATCGACGTCGATGTGTTCAAGTCGCAGATGGCCCGCTACGGGGTGCCGGACAAGCCGTTCATCCTCTTCCTGTCCGGTGACGACAGGGCGCTGCGCATCTCCGGCCTCATCGCCGGCAAGCAGCCCCGGGTCGGCGACTATGGCAATGCCGCCGATCTCGCCAAGCTGGGCGTCGTGGCGGTAGACCTGTCCAAGGTCAAATCCGGGGACCGCCTCAATCACACGAAGTTCGCCGAAAACCCCGTGCTGATCAAAATCCTCGGCGAGCGGCTGAAGCAGAACAGCAGCCTCGTCTCCAACCAGGAAGAGGCCGACCAGCGCCTCGCCTCGCTGACCGGCGGCATCACCGGCACGCTTGCTTCCGCCGCCGAGGTCATCATCACCACCCCGTTGAACGTGGTGAGGATTGCGGTAGGCCAGTAGCGTCCTTGGCTGCGACGATTTGACCGCAGCCGCTTCCCGATCTGCGTTTTCCTGGCCCGGCCGCGGCGCAGCCGATGATCGGTTGACCGTGAAAACCAGCCTTCAGCCCAGGCGCTTCTCGTAGACGAGCGCCGGGATGGCGAAGGCCGAACCGCCGCAATTGACTATATCGCCCTGCGGCGCGAAGCCGTTCTTGCGATAGAAGGCGATCGCCGCAAGGTTTTGGGCCTCGACTTCGAGCCGGATCGTCCTCGCGTCCGGAAAACTGTCCTCGATATCGTGCAGCAGCAACTGGCCAAGCCCACGCCGCTGAAACGCCGGCCGCACATAGAGCTGATGGAGGATCACGATCTTCGGCTCGCTCGTCGCCGCCGCATAGGCCATGCCGCCGAGGTTTTTGCCGTCGTCGGCGACGATGAATTCGGAATTCGGCCGGACCAGACGCGCCTTCAGCGAGGCGATCGAATGCCAATCGTCGGTGATCTCGGTGACCTTGGCGGCGCCATAGATCGAATCGTAGGTGGCGTGCCAGGTTTCGACCAGCAGCGCGCGGACCGCCGGCAGGTCGCGATCGCTGGCGGTGCGCAGGAACATTTTTATCCCTCGACGCCGAGCTTGGCCTTCACCAGGTCGTTGACGGCCTGCGGGTTGGCCTTGCCGCCCGTCGCCTTCATAACCTGGCCGACGAACCAGCCGGCCAGCGTCGGCTTGGCCTTGGCCTGCTCGGCCTTTTCCGGGTTGGCGGCGATCACGTCGTCGACTGCCTTCTCGATGGCGCCGGTGTCGGTCACCTGCTTCATCCCGCGGCTCTCGACCAGCGCCTTCGGGTCGCCGCCCTCGTTCCAGACGATCTCGAACAGGTCTTTCGCGATCTTGCCGGAGATCGTGCCTTCCTTGATCATGTCGATGACGGCGCCGAGCTGGGTCGACGAAACCGGGGACTCTTCAAGGCTTTTGCCGGCCTTGTTCAAGGCGCCCAGCAGATCGTTGATCACCCAGTTGGCAGCGAGCTTGCCGTCGCGGCCGGCCGCTACCTGCTCGAAATAATCGGCGATCGCCTTTTCCGAGACGAGCACCGAAGCATCGTAAGCCGACAGGCCGAGGCTTGAAATCAGCCGGGTGCGCTTGTCGTCCGGCAGTTCCGGCAGGTGCTCGGCCAGCGCGTCGACATAGGCCTGATCGAACTCCAGCGGCAAAAGGTCAGGGTCGGGGAAATAGCGGTAGTCGTGCGCCTCTTCCTTCGAGCGCATCGACCGCGTCTCACCCTTGTTGGGGTCGAACAGCCGCGTCTCCTGGTCGATCTTGCCGCCATCCTCGAGGATGGCGATCTGGCGGCGCGCCTCGTATTCGATCGCCTGGCCGATGAAGCGGATGGAGTTGACGTTCTTGATTTCGCAGCGCGTGCCGAAATCGCCGCCCGGCTTGCGCACCGAGACGTTCACGTCGGCGCGCATCGAGCCCTCGTCCATGTTGCCGTCACAGGTGCCGAGATAACGCACGATGGTGCGCAGCTTGGTCATAAAGGCCCTAGCTTCGTCGGACGAGCGCATGTCGGGCTTCGACACGATCTCCATCAGCGCCACGCCGGAGCGGTTCAGATCGATATAGGACATTGTCGGATGCTGGTCATGCATCGACTTGCCGGCATCCTGCTCCAGATGCAGGCGCTCGATGCCGATCTCGACATCCTCGAATTTTCCTTCGCGGTCCGGGCCGACGGAAACCTTCACCGTGCCCTCGCCGACGATCGGCTGCTTGTACTGGGAAATCTGGTAGCCCTGCGGCAGGTCCGGAAAGAAGTAATTCTTGCGCTCGAACACCGACTTGTGGTTGATCTGCGCTTTCAGCCCGAGCCCGGTGCGGATCGCCTGGCGCACGCACTCCTCGTTGATCACCGGCAGCATGCCCGGCATCGCGGCATCGACCAGGCTGACGTTGTCGTTGGGCGCGGCGCCGAACGACGTCGAGGCGCCCGAGAACAGCTTCGCCTCGGAGGTCACTTGGGCATGGACTTCCATGCCGATGATCACCTCCCAGTCGCCTGTGGCGCCGGGGATAAAACGTTTCGGGTCGGGCGTGCGTGTATCGATGAGGGTCATGTCGGCCTGGATGTTTCGATTGTCGCGTGCGGTTTTCGCACGGCGGACTGTCGTCTTTCGCTAGTGCAAAGCAGGGAGCTAGGCAAGACTCGGGCGGCGTCTCGGGTTGAATGTCGGCTATGGGTGAGAAGCGGTCGATGGCCGCCATTGGAACCATCTTAAGGTGGGCCCAAAGTTAAATTCGGCTTGTCAGCATCTTCAGACCGGCGAAAGCATAGAACGCGCCGAGCGACGCCTGGATCGGTCGTCGCGCTTTCGCGTAAAGTCTGATCATGGGAGCGGACGAGAAGATCAATGCGTAGCCGAGATGGATCAGAATGGAGAGCAGGGTTGTGCCAACGATGATAGCGACGGCAACCCAAGCTGGCGCGTCCGGTTGCAGGCCAAGCGAAATGATCGCGATCCACGCCAGCGCGGCCTTAGGATTAGTCATCTGCACGGTGAGACCGCGTCCATAGTGCTGGAGTTCGGTGGTTGGGTCGCTGTCGAATACACGACCTTCAATAGTCTGGCTTGACGACGCTGCCCGGAACGCCTTGTAGGCAAGCCACAACAGATACAGGCCACCAACAATCTTCAAGACCGTCAGCGCAAGTGCATAGGTTGCAAGCAGCGTCGAAAGCCCCACCGCTGCAAGCGTCCCCCAGATGAAAGACCCCGTCGAGATGCCGAGGGCCAAGGCCACCCCCTGGGATCGACCAAAGCTCATGGAAGTGCCCATCACAGCCATGACATTTGGCCCGGGGCTTATCATCGCAATGAGAAAGGCCGTATAGGCCATCAGGATGCTCGACAGGTAAACGACTATCTGGTCCATATTTTGTCTCAAATTTCGCGGGCTAGAAGTAGGGCAGAAACGGAACTCGTTCGCGCCGGGATGTTTTCGGTAGGAGCTCTTCTATCGTAGCTCTTCTATCGTAGCTTTGAAGTGAGCCGTTTCCTGACGCTGATGCCATCCTGCCCATCGACATAGAGTTCATAGAGAAAGAAACTCGCAGGATTGGTGGCAAGAAGAGCCTGACGCCAGGCTCCGCCAAGGTCGGCGCAACCATCCCTTGAATGAGAGCCGCAACGGCGTCCTCTTCGCCTTCCTCTTCTTCGATATCGATGGCGACCACGAACCCCGTATTCAGGTCAGTAGGCGTGTAGGATTGCTTCTTCATCGGTCTCCCTCTGTCGCAGCCTGTAGCATGGGAAAACATGCCGATGCTTCGGCGAAGATCGAAGTGTTCAATCACTCCTGACATCGGCAACGACTGGCGTTTGGCGACAAAGGGTCTCTCGGCTCGTCGACGTCCTCAACGACCGATACCGCACCTTCAAACCGAAACGCTATCAAGACTCGGCCCCACTGGCTTTCTCCCGCCTTTTCGATTATAGACGCCGTCCTCCCCGATGGAGTGTGGATGTCCACCTACGCTGAGACCCGCTGAAGCCCTGCCTTTTCGGCAAGGCAGGGCCTGAAAACCTGAACCCCGTGCTGCGAGCAATCGCGGCTGCGGCTTTTTGTTTTGGCCATACGGCCAGGTTTTCCCGGGACATTTTTCCAATGGACATCTCGCGCACGGAACAGCGCATATTGCATCTGCTCGCCCAGGGCGGGCGCATCGAAATCGAAAAGGACGGACGCAAGCGGATCGCGGCGGCGCATTGCCTGACGCGCGACGGCTGGCGTTATCCGGGCTTCGATCTCGACCTCTTCCGCAAGCTGAAGCGCAAGCGGGCGGTTTCCTCGTCGCAAGGCGGCCCCTATCGCATCACCCGGCGCGGGCTGGAACTGGTGCGGTCGGAACTGGACAACCGATAGGCGAAGGGTCAGCTGTCGGCGTCGACATAGACGAACGCCTCGGCACCCGAATTCAGCCTGACCGCGATCCGCTTGTAGTCGGCGACCTCGTATTGGTCGGCGGCTGCCAGTTCCGCCTCGGTGATCGCAAACACCGTGCCGGCGATCTCATCTTCGGGATCGCCGGTGCGTCTCAGGATCGGATGGCTGGATTGACCACTGGTCGCCACCACAGCCGGATCGGCATCGCGATCATCGACAGCGCAAAGCCGGGCAGCGTGTCCTCGCGGCCCTCCAGCAGCCTGCCGAACGTCGCCAGTTGCACATCGGCAAGACGCAGCGTGCCATAGGAGAACAATTTTTCCGAAGCGTCGCCGCTCATCAAGGCCCTTTCCGGTCACTAGGCTGGCAACGACGCAACGACCAAATCCTCACGCCGTCGCGATATATTCCCGAATCTGGTCGGCCTCGCGCTCGACATCCTCGATCCGGCGCTTCACCACGTCGCCGATCGAGACGATGCCGTCGAGTTGGCCGTTCTTCTCGACAGGCAGATGGCGGAAGCGGCCCTTGGTCATGATCTCCATGACCTCGTTGACGGTATGGTTCTCGTTGCAGATGCTGACCTTCGGCGTCATCACCTCGCGGATCGTCCGTTCCAGCGCCGCAGCACCCTCCCTGCCGATCTGCCTTACGATGTCGCGTTCCGACAGGATTCCGACGATCTTGCGGTCGCCATTGGTGACGACCAATGCGCCGATGCGGTGGTCCGCCAGCATCTGGACGGCGGTGGAGAGTTTTTCGTTGGGGCCGACCGTCAATACGTCGTGGCCCTTGCGTTCCAGGATTGCCTTCACCGTCATGGCGTCCTCCACCTGTCGTTGACCTGGCACGGCGGCGCGATCAGCCCACGCCGAGCCGTGGATGCATCGTGCCTGTCGCGCCCGGCCATTGCAAGTGTTTGAACCCTGGCGGCGTGCCGGCTACTTTCGTCGCCAAGGCCTAGCGGCGCCGGCCCAGGAAATACGGAATACCGAGGAAGCCGGCGACGAAGCCGCCTATATGCGCCTCCCAGGCGATCGCCGCGTCGGCACCGGGACCAAAACCGTAGAACCCGGTCGCGAGGTTGATGATCATCCAGAAGGCGAGGAAGGTGACCACCGTGCGCGAGCGAAGCACCAGCGCGACCGGCAGCGCCGGTCCGCCGAATGCGGCGCGGCCGCCCCGGCGCTCGATGCGGAAGGCGAAGCGGGCGGCCGCCCCCATCATGCCGGAAATCGCACCCGAGGCTCCGATGAGCGGCCCCTGGGCAAGCGGATGGATTGCCCAGTGCAGTGCCGCGGCCGCCACGCCGGTGACCGCCCAGAACAGGACGAACCGCGCCACTCCGATCCGGTTGGCCAGCGGCGAGCCGAAGACCGCGAGCCATATCATGTTGATGCCGAGATGCAGCCAGCCGCCGTGCAGGAAGGTGTAGGTGAACGGCGCGGTGAAGACGTAGATGTCGATCTCGAAGATGCCGGAATAGCGCACCGGTATGAAGGCCGTGCGCAGCAGCAGGGCGGTGTCCTGATCGATGGTCAGCAGGTAGACCCGGATGATGTGCACCGCCGCGCAGAGCGCGACCAGCAGGAGCACGATGCCGGGAATGTTGAAGACCGGCTCGCGTGGCGGGTTTTGCGGCAGTGCCGGGGTGTCGTGTGGAGATTGCTCGTTCGTCATACCTGCTTGCTAGCGCATGCGTGGCCAAAGCTGAATGGCCGGGTGATGCGAAGTTCTCGGATTCTGCAGGCTGCGCCGCGCGCCATCGCTCCGAATCATCGTCGCGCCGGCGAATCAAAAAAATGGCCGCCCCGGAAAATATCCTGGGCGGCCGGTTCGAGCCCCCGCTCTCCCCAAAATCTTTGACTGAAGTGGCGCCAGTCGATGTCTGCGACCGCGCCGTGGAGTGACTACAGTCATCTCACGCCCTCCGGCGGCGCGCAATCTAAACCGAAAATTAACCCTAACGGGCCCGAGCCGTGAACAACCGGAAGGCATGCTGGCACGCTTCCTGCTCCACACCGCATGTAGGCAACCAGCGGACGCTGTTTTGTCTGTGCCTGACACAGGGGACGACAAAGCGCGTGGAGTGGAGCGGTATGAAACGGGAAGCATCGGTCAACCTGTTCCAATATTGGAACCGACTGCGGGATGGGCGTGCGGCGCCCAGGCGCACCGAAATAGAACCCGCGGACATCAAGGCGCTGCTCGGCGACACGTTCATTCTCGAGAGCGATGCGCGCGGCGAAGCCGTCTTCCGGCTGGCCGGCACGCGGCTCTGCGCGATCTACGGCCGGGAACTGAAGGGTTTCGCCTTTTCCTCGCTGTGGAGGGAAAAGGACAGCCGCATGGTGATGCGGCTGGTGCGCGGCGTCTTTCAGGACAAGGCCGTGCTGGTCATGACCTATGACGGCATCTCCCGCACGCAACGCACCGTGCCGATGGAACTCCTGCTGCTGCCGCTGGACGGCGGCGAGCAGAACCGACGCGCCCTCGGCATCGTCTCGTCCGAGACCAAACCCTACTGGCTGGGCGCGGATCCGGTCAGCGACGCCGCCGTCGAGACCGTGCGGATCGTCGATCCGGATCGCGAGCCGATATTCCTGAAGAACCGGCCGCCGGTCCGCATGCCAGCGCTGGACAGGGGCATGTCGGACGATCCGCTGCGATTGGGGGCGCGGCGCATCCGCCACCTGCTGGTCCTGCCCGGCGGCCGAACTGAATAGTTGGTCCAAACCGCAAAACACCGGGCGCGATTACCGCCCGTTAACCTATCCGGCGATATCTAGTTGCCATCCAGCTAATATTGCGCGGATTTGGACGGTCGAGCGGAGCAGGAAGAGTGATCAGGGCGACGGGAATAGACCAATCGCCATCCAAGGTCGAGCGGCGCAACTTCCAGCGGGTGCGCGTGAAGATCTACGGCCGCTTCATGCTTGAAGACCGCACCGAGCATGCATGCCAGGTGATCGACATGTCACCGGGCAATGTCGCGTTGCGCGCCGACAAGGTCGGCCAGCCCGGCGAGAAGGTCATCGCCTATATCGATCATATCGGGCGCGTCGAAGGCGTCATCACGCGGACTCTGGAAGACGGTTTCGCGATGACGGTCATCGCGTCCGACCGCAAGAAGGACAAGCTGGCCGCCCAGCTGACCTGGCTGGCGAACAAGCACGAACTGGACCTGCCGGAAGATCGCCGCCACGAGCGCATCGCGCCGCGCAATCCGGTCAGCATGCTGCAGCTCACCGACGGCCGGCAATACCAGTGCCGGATCATCGACCTCTCGCTCTCTGGCGCAGCCGTGGAGATCGACGTCAAGCCGGCTCTCGGCGTGCAGGTCATACTCGGCACCATGCGCGGCCAGGTCGTCCGTCATTTCGACGACGGCGTCGCCGTGGAATTCGCCGTCGTCCAGCGCACGGAAACCCTCGAATCGGAATTCGCCGGCGACGACGAGTAGGCTAACCCCTCTCCTTCCGCCGCGGACTGCACAGCGGAACTGCCTATCCAACTTTCAGCGCTTGCCGGATTTTTGACGGCTCGCGACAGTGCGCCGAGTTTTGCCAGGAGGCAAGGCGAACAGCCACTGTTTGAGCGTCGATCAAATTCCATTTGTCTCCGATAGCCTAGCACGTTCCGATCCACGCTCGGAACGTCAGCGGAAGCTGCATTCGATGCCCGCTTTTGTTTGCCGGTCGTGGAGAGGCCCTTGAGCGGCAAGCCCGGCGGTTGCCATACTTAACGATTTCCAACCAAAACGATTCAAATTATATACTTATACAAATTAAAATATATAAGAATTCACTTCAGTTTCTATTCAATATCTACTTCGTCGCTTTGCGTCAAATAAATCCGCCTCTGTCATTGTCTCTTGGAACGGGGAGACGGGACGATGATGACAACAAAGGGAATGCCGCTGCTGTTCGCGGCGGTCTTCGGCGCGATGACCGTGACGGGCGCCGCCGAGGCGGCGGGATCGTTCATGAAGACCGGTGGGCGTACCACGCAGCCGGTCGGGCACTACGAATTCTGCCAGAAACTTCCTGCCGAGTGCCGGCAGAAAACCGCGCGGCACGCGCCAATGGAATTGTCGCGACGCCTGTGGTCGGCAATCGTCAGCGTCAACAGTTCCGTGAACGCGGCGGTCGCGCCCAAAACCGACATGGAGATGTGGGGTCGCGAGGAGGTTTGGTCCTATCCCAACGGCCAGGGCGACTGCGAGGACTATGTGCTTGAGAAGCGCCGTCAACTGATGGCGCTCGGCGTCCCGGCCGGCGACCTGCTGATAACGGTCGTCCGCCAGCCGAATGGCGACGGCCACGCAGTGCTGACCGTCCGCACCAGCCTCGGCGACTTCGTGCTCGACAATCTCGAGCCGCGGGTGCTCGCCTGGGACGAGACCCCCTACACCTACCTCAAGCGCCAGTCGGATTCCAATTCGGGCGTCTGGGTCAAGATCAATGACGGGCGCGCCGAGGCGGTCGCCAGCGTCAAATAGCCGAATTCCAGGAAAACCCGGTCGAATCCCCACCCTCCCCGTCCCCACGACCGGGTCTAGGAGCCGGCCCCCGTCCCCGGGGCCGGCTCCGTCTTTTTCGGGGTGCGGTTACGGCCGTTCCTTCAGGCCTGCCCGGAAGCGCCTGCCGTTGCTCACGTAGTGGTCCGCGGACTGCGTCACCCTTGCCACGCCCTGTTCGTCGAGGGTGCGCACGGCTTTCGCCGGGGAACCGACAATCAGCGAGTTGTCCTCGAAGATTTTTCCCTCGGTGACCAGCGCGCCGGCGCCGACGAGGCAGTTCCGGCCGATCCGCGCGCCGTTGAGCACGATCGCACCCATGCCGACGAGGCTGTTGTCACCAATGGTGCAGCCATGCAGGATGGCGCGATGGCCGATCGTGCAGCCGGCGCCGATGTCGAGCGGGAACCCCGCATCCGTGTGCATGACGACATGTTCCTGGACGTTGGTACGGGCACCTATGGAAATGCGCTCATTGTCGCCCCGGATGACCACGCCGAACCAGATGCCGGCATCCTTGCCGACCAGTACGTTGCCGATGATCGTCGCGTCGGGAGCAATCCAGTTGCTCTCCTCGTCCTCGAATTCGGGTGATTTGCCGTCGATCGAATAAAGAGGCATCAAACTCTCCGCGCTGGCGTTTCCTGTCGTCCGTGAGAAGCCGGATCGACCGAAATCCGGACCCTCATAGAAGTCCGGACGTACGCTGCGCAAGACCGATCGCGCAAAGGCGATTTCCGCGATCCTACCCGTGCGTTTACGGCTCGTTTACCATGCCGATGCACAGTCGCGATGGATGAGTCAGCAACACTCGCGCCGCTGCCGAACGTGCCGGAACCGGGCAGCACTGCAATGAAGGCCCCGCAATGACCGCAGCCACGGCCGACACCGCCGCCGACGAGAGCGGTCCGATCAGTTCGCGTCTGATGACGCGGATCTTCATCACCTTCGCGGTGCTGGCATTGCTGTCGCTGGCGTTGGGCATGGCCGGCAAATGGTTCGGTTCGTCGATCGCGCTTGCCGGCTACACGGACGATCCCTCCCCCAGGAAAGTGGTGATCGGCAACAATGTGATCGTCGCGCCGGCCAACACCATCCGTTTCGAGCGGGCGCGCCGCGACGGCATCGCTTCCCGGCTGGACCTCTATTTGCGCTGGCCGCTGCTTGACGGCTACAGCGAGGCAGCCCGCAACGATTTCAACAATGTCGACGGCGCGCGGAAGATCCTGTTCCTGGGGTTCGAGGAGCGCATCATGTCGCGCGACATGAGCGGCCGCTTCGCACCCATCTACCGCTCGCTGATCGTCACGCCCGGCAGCAAGGGACCGGCGGGGCTGACCATTTTCGAATTCACCAAGAAGTCCGGCTATCTGAACGAGGTTCTGGCGGTCGCGTCGCGGGGATCGAGGGAACCGTTCGTCGCCCGCTGCCTGAGTGGACAGAGCGCCGAGGAATCGCTGGCGCCCTGCGAGCGCGACGTCGATTTCGGCGACAATCTCAGCCTGACCTACCGGTTTCCACGCGAGTTGCTGGCCGACTGGAAGACGCTCGACGCCATGGTGATGGAGAGAGCGGCCGGGATGCTCAGAACCGCCCGATAGACGCGGTTTCCCGTAAGCGCTTTTAGGCCGCCTGTGCCTTTGCGCGGCGGCCCGGGCCGAAGGTCTCAGGCGAGGTCGATATCGAGGATCGCCATCGAGAAATTATAGTCGCCGTCGTCCTCGTCCTTGAACACAAGACCGAGGAACTCGTCGCCGACATAGACCTCGGCCGAATCGGTCTTGCGCGGGCGCGCCTTCACCTGCATTTCCGGGTTGCGGAACGTACGTTTGAAGAAGGCGTCCAGTTTCTTGATCTCGTCGGGCTTCAAGCTTTTTCTCCCCGTTGTGGGATTGATTGCGAATGGAGCGCGCTTCTGGCACGGGGGAGAACGGAGTGTAAAGGCCACCGTTCCGCTTTGCCCCGCCGGCAGATCGCCGGCGATCTGCCGCACGCCATCCCGCCCTATCCGGCCGCAAGCGGCGGCACGGGCTCTTCCGCCCGCAGCCAGCGCTTCAATCCCTCGACATCGCCGTCCCCCACGGCGGCGGCGACGCGCCGTCCGACCGCCGCACCGAACTTGTAGCCGTGCCCCGAACAGGCCGAGACGATCAGGCACTTGCCCTTTTCGGTGGCGAAGAAGCGCTCGTCCTCGGTGAAGGTGTAGGCGCAGGTGACCACCTCGGTCACCCGGTATTCCTCCACCCGGGCGATCGGCGGCGCGAACAGGTTGCGGATCGCCTCGCCCTCGCCTTCCACAGGCTCGCGGTTCCAGTCGGCGTCGCTGGTCTCGACCTTGTGCAGGCCCGAGCCGAACTTCATGCCGGCGCCGCCTGACGGCGGGATCATGTAGCCGTCGGTCTTGCCGCCGACGTCGAGGATGACCGGCGCTTCGTCCCAAGCAGCCTTCAGATCCGCCGGCGGCTCCACATAGGCCAGCGCCGTGCGATAGGTCTTGAGCGTCCCCTCCAACTCCGGGAACAGTTTCAGTACCCAGGCGCCCGCCGTCACCACGATGCGGTCGGCAACGATCTCGCTGCCGTCCTCCAGCGCGACCGACCCGGCATCGGCATCCACCGAGACGACCTTGCTGTTCTCGTAGAGATTGGCGCCGTGGGCGCGCAGCCATTTCGCCAGCCAGGCCGCGATTTTTCGGCAGTGCAGTGCACCGCCTTCCGTCGAGAAATAGGCGTAACGGAAGGTGCCCGCTTCCAAAAACGGCCATCGCGCGACCGCCTCCTCCGGCCCAAGCAGGTCGAACGGATAGTTCCCCGCCTCCAGCCCTTCCCGATGGATCTCCGCCTCGTCGCCTTCCTCGCGCGAAACACACATGAACCCGCGCGGATCGAGATGGGTTTCGCCAAGATCAGCCCACATCGCGTCCCAGGCGTCATAGGCCTCGGTGATCAGCCGCCCATATCCCGCCGCCTTGCCATAGGCGCGGCGGATGATGCGGTGATGATCGCCAGACGCCGCAAGTGGATTGGGGATCGGCCCCTGCTCGACTAGGGTGACGTTATGGCCCGCCTTCACCAGCGACCAGGCCGTGGACAGGCCGGCAATGCCGGCACCGACGATTACGATCTGCATGCTTGGTTCTCCATCATCATCCGAGATAGCGCCATCGAACGGAAAGCCAAAAGCGCATTACGACAATCTTCCCTGTCGGCATAATTCCGCCTAGTGAATCGCCATGCAGTTCCCCTGTCCCCAATACCTTACTTTTGACCTCGCCACGCGCCGGCTCATCCTCGCTCCGCACGCGCCTGCCTTCGTGCAGGATCCTTACCAGGCCTATCGCTGGATGCATGCGGACGCACGTTGCGTTTTCTGGGAGAATTACCGCTTCTGGTGTTTCGCCGGTTACGATGAGGTCAACCGGCTGTTCCGCGACAGGCGGTTCGGGCGCGAACGGCCGGGCGGCTATCGCGCGGCGGTGGCGGCTACCGGTGAGCGCTGCCACCTCGCCGATTTCGACGCCGTCGAGGCCGGATCGCTGCTGGAACTGGAACCGCCTGCGCATACCCGCTTGCGCACGCTGGTCAACCGCGCCTTCGTGTCCCGCCAGGTCGAAAGGCTGCGGCCGAAGATCGAAACTCTTGCGCATGCGCTGATCGATGGTTTCGAGAGCGCAGGCCGCGCCGAATTGATCCGCGACTTCGCAACGCCCCTGCCCGCCGCCGTCATCGCCGAGATGATGGGCCTGCCGGCGGAGAGCGGCCTGCAGCTCGTCGCATGGTCCAACGACATGGTCCGCATGTACATGCACAAGCCAAGCCGCGCCCACGCGGAACACGCTAACGCCTCGGCCCGCGCCTTTGCCGACTTCATCCGCCGGCACGCGGCCGAGAAGCGCAGGCAACCCGGCGACGACCTGCTCAGCCTGCTCACAGCCGCCCATGAGGACGGCCAAAAGCTGAGCGAGGACGAACTCGTCTCCTCGGCGATCCTGCTGCTCAATGCCGGCCATGAGGCGACGGTGCACCAGACCGGCAACGCGGTGAAGGCGATCCTTTCGCAAGGCGGCGATCCCTGCCGCTTCTTCGCGACGCCGGAGCTTTCCGCCGCGACGGTCGAGGAATGCCTGCGCTACGACGCCCCCCTGCACATGTTCACGCGCTACGCCTACGAGGATGTCGACTTCGGCAATGGCGCAACGGTGCGCGCAGGCGACCAGATCGGCCTGCTGCTCGCGGCGGCCAACCGCGATCCCCTGGCCTTCTCGGACCCGGACGAATTCCGGCCCGGAAGACCCGACCAGAAAAACGTCTCCTTCGGCGCCGGCATCCATTTCTGCATCGGCGCGCCGCTGGCCCGGCTCGAGCTCCAGATCTCGCTGAAGACCCTGTTCGACCGCCTGCCGCAATTGCGGCTTGCCGACGCTCCGCAATTTGGCGACACATACCATTTCCACGGCCTGAGCAGGCTCGACACCACATTCGACAGACAGGCCTGATATGGCATCGCGCACGCTAAAACTGGTCGCCGCGCTTTTCTTCGTCGCAGCTGCCGCCTTTTCCGCTCCCGCGCTAACACAGGAAGGCGAAACCCGGTTGGAACTGATCGACGCGCCGTCCATGCAGCGTTTCATCGCCAGCGTCTTGCTCGCGCGCGAGGTCGGCGGGCCGGTCGACGAAAACGGCATCGCCTACGAGAGCCTCTCGATCAACGGCTACGGCTTTCCCGAACTGTTCGTCTACTCCGAACAGGCCGCGCTCTGCCCCGGCGGAACATGCCGGGTCCGGCTTTTCGCGCTTGTCGACGGCGAGTTCCGCGACCTTCTCGCCGGTCTGGGTCCAAAGGCCGAAGTCGCGCCCGACCAGATCGCTATCCTCGGCGAGACCAACGGCGGCTACAACCAACTGTCTTTCGCCGACAACGTGTTCATGTGGACCGGAGAGCGCTATGTCGAGAAGGCAACCGTGGCGCCGACAAAACTCGACAGCGCCGCGTTCCGCGACGTTTGCAGCCGCTATCTCAACCTCGACGCTGCGATCAGGATGAATGGCGGAACGCCGGAAGACCAGGCAGCGGTTTGCGGCTGCATCGCCGACGGCTTCAGCCAGCGCGGGCTCGGCGGAGAGGTGCTGGACCTTTTTACCCGCGAGATCGACGGCACCATTTCCGACGAGGAAAAACGACAGCTCGGCAAGACACACGAATTCGCTTCCACCAACGGCTACGAGCTACAGACCCTCTGCATGGCGGCGCGCGGATGGGAATCCGAGCCCAGTCCTCCGCTGCCGGCAAATCCGCCCGCCCCCATCGCCAGCGACGTCGCGGGTTTCGTCGCCGCCTGCCGGGCGCAGGACTGGATCGTATCGAACGGCAAGATCGGCTCCGACGACCGCGCCCTCGCCTTCTGCGCCTGCGCTGCGACGGCCATGTCGGCGAAGGGACTGATGCAGGAGGATTTCGAGGCGCTGGTCCCGTTCTACGAAGGGTCGGTGTCCGACGACGAGCTTTCGGAGCAGCGGCCCGACACCTTGCTGGCCAACGACGAGGTCTCGGAGACCTGCCTGCAGGAAATGCCGGCGCGATGACCGGCCTATCGCGGCATGACCCGGCGACGCCGGACGGAGTGGTGATCTTCGCCTTCCTCCAGGAGCCGCCTTTCTGCTTCACCGACGCATCGGGCGCGGTGACCGGCTGCGACGTGGAACTGGCCCGCGCGGTCTGCGACAGGCTTGGCCTGCGTTTCCGACCGGTCGAGACCGAGTTCGCCGCGCTTCTGCCGGGCCTCATCGACGGCCGCTGGACCATGACCACCGGCCTCTTCGTCTCCGAGGAACGCAGCCGGCTGGTCGATTTCACGCGGCCAGTCTGGGCTCTGGCGGACGGCCTGCTGGTTGCCAGGGACAATCCGCTCGGGTTCGCCGGCTATCGCTCCTTCGCGGAGGATAGCGGCGCCTTGCTCGGCGTCATCACCGACCAAGTGCAAGGCATGACTGCGCTTGGGAACGGCATTCCCGCCAGCCGGATCAAAACCTTTGCGACACAGGCCGATGTGGCGGACGCCGTCGCCACGGGCCGGGTGCATGCCTATGCCAGCGTCGCCATGGCGCATCGCGGCTATCTGGCGCGGCTGCCGGACGCCCCCCTTGCCGTGGTCGACGTGCCGTCGTCGGAGAAAGCCCCGGCCTTCGGCGCCTTCGCACTCAGCAAGGCCGACGCCACACTGCGCGAGGCGGTCGACGCGCACCTGGGCGACCTGCTGGGCAGCGGTTGGCATCGGGGCATTATGGCCCGATACGGATTTTCCGATCGCGATATCGAGCACGTCCTGGCGACGAAGCGGCGCTAGCCGCGCCCTCTCCCCGGATGGCACAATGCAAACGCGATGGCGGGCCATAGGTGCCAGGCAATCGTTCGACTAGGCTTGGCATCGCATCGATCATGCAGGGAGGGATCATGAAAATTCTGGGAAAAGGTTTTGCCGCGGCGCTGCTGGCGGCTTGTGCCGCGACAGGCGTTCACGCGGCGGAGCGGGCGCGCGATCTCGGCGTGCCGTTCGCCGGCAAGGCCGGGCCGCTCAACGCCATCACCGACGTCAAGGGCGTCGAGGTCGGCCATGTCACGCTGATCACCGGCGAGGGAAAGCGCGAGAAGGGTATCGGGCCGGTGCGCACCGGCGTCACCGTCGTGCTGCCACGCGGCAAGGAAAGCGGCAAGCCGGTCTACGGCGGCTTCTTCAACCTCAACGGCAATGGCGAGATGACCGGCCAGTCCTATTTGCAGGATTTCGGCATGGTCTACGGTCCGATCGGCATCAGCAACACCAACGCCATCGGTCAGGTCTATGCCGGCATCCAGCAATGGACATCCAACAAGTTTGGCGACGCTTTGTGGCCTGTGGTGGCCGAGACCTATGATGGCGGGCTGAATGACATCGAGGGTTTCCATGTAAAACCCGAGACGGCGATGCAGGCGATTGACAAGGCGGCCGGCGGCGCGGTCGCGGAGGGCAATGTCGGCGGCGGCACCGGCATGCGCTGCTTCGGCTTCAAGGGCGGCATCGGCACCGCGTCGCGCGTGATCGAGGTGGAGGACAAGTCCTACACGGTCGGCGTGCTGGCGCAGTGCAACACCGGCCTGCGCACGGTGCTCAGGATCGCCGGCGCGCCGGTCGGCGAGGAACTGGCCAAGACCTGGCTGCCCTGCTACGCGGCCGACGTTGCGGGCTCGGAGGAGAAGAAGCCGAAATGCGCCGCCGACGGCAAGGGCGGCACCCCTCCCCCGGATGACGGCTCGATCATCATCGTCGTGGCGACCGACGCTCCGCTCCTCCCGCACCAGCTCAACCGCGTGGCGCGCCGCGCCTCGCTCGGCCTCGGCCGGCTGGGCTCGTTCTCCGGCAACACGTCGGGCGACCTGATCGTGTCCTTCTCGACCGCCGAAGGCGCCAACGACGTGTCCGACGACGAGGTCGCGCCGTTCAAGCAGGTGTCGCAGGGCAATATGGACCCGATCTTCACGGCGACGGTGGACGCCACCGAGGAAGCGATCGTCAACGCCATGGTCGCGGCGGAGACCATGACCGGCGGCAACGGTTATCGACTGTTCGGTCTGCCGCATGATGAATTGAAGGCGATCTTGAAGAAGTACAATCGGGCTGCTGAGTAGGAGCATCCAAGCCTGCCTGGTCGAGGAGGTCGGCGGTTGAACCCGTCCTTCATTATTTTCTGTCAGGATCATGCCCGAGAACGACGTTTCGGGCATGAACAAGAAAACAATCGATCTTCTGCTGCGTTGGATGCTGCCCCCAGCGATGAGTGTCATCGGCATCGTCTGGGGTCGTCACCACCGATATGAACTTGCGTGGTTCTTTTTCGTCTTCTCTATTGGCTTAACTATGTACCTAGCCTGGGTGGCCTACAAGAACTGGCCATCACAAGCTCAGTGGCGGCAGAACAGGTCCAACGCCTACGGGCAGGTGTCGATATTCTTGGCTGTCGTGCTTTGCGGGATCTATTTGACCTACCTGAGCCTCAGGCTTGTGCTCATGGAAGCAGCATAGAACCATTCTGGGAAACCAGCCGAGACGGATAGGCGACCGCTAACAAAAACGGCCGCCTCGCGGCGGCCGTTTTTGTTCCGATATCGTCAGCTCGAACTACCCTTTCCTTGGCAACTGCGGGACGAGGCTGCGCTTGGCGCCGCCGTCCTTGGCGGGAGGCGCCAGCTTCGGCTTCTGCGCGGCGGCTTTCTTCGGCGCGGTCTTTTTTGCCGAGGCCTTGCGGACAGGCTTGCTGAGCGGCTCCTCTTCCTTTTTCGGCGTGACCGGAATCTCGTCGGCGATGGTCTCGAGCTTGATGCCCGTCTCGCCGGATTCCTTGGTCTCGACGGTGACGCGCACCGTGCCGCCCTTCTTGAGTTTTCCGAACAGCACCTCGTCGGCCAGCGGCTTCTTGATGTGCTCCTGGATGACGCGGCCAAGCGGCCGGGCGCCCATGCGTTCGTCGTAACCCTTGTCGGCCAGCCAGGCGATTGCCTCCGGCGCGAGGTCGAAGGTGACGCCGCGGTCGGAAAGCTGGGCCTCCAGCTGCATCACGAACTTCTGCACCACCTGGTGGATGACCGGAACCGGCAGCGAGCCGAACGGGATGATCGCGTCGAGGCGGTTGCGGAACTCTGGCGTGAACAGCCGGTTGATCGCCTCCACATCGTCGCCCTCGCGCTTGGTCGAGCCGAAACCGATCGCCGCGCGCTGCGCGTCCGACGCGCCCGCATTGGTGGTCATGATCAGGATGACGTTGCGGAAGTCGATCGACTTGCCGTTGTGGTCGGTCAGCTTGCCGTGATCCATGACCTGCAACAGGATGTTGAACAGGTCCGGATGCGCCTTCTCAACCTCGTCGAGCAGCAGCACGCAATGCGGATGCTGGTCGACGCCGTCGGTGAGCAGGCCGCCCTGGTCGAAGCCGACATAGCCGGGAGGCGCGCCGATCAGGCGGCTGACCGTGTGGCGCTCCATGTATTCCGACATGTCGAAGCGCAGCAGCTCGACGCCGAGCGACGAAGCAAGCTGCTTCGCCACCTCGGTCTTGCCGACGCCGGTTGGGCCGGAGAACAGGTAGCAACCGATCGGTTTTTCCGGTTCGCGCAGGCCGGCCCGTGCCAGCTTGATCGCCGAGGATAGCGCCGAAATCGCCGTGTCCTGGCCGTAGACGACCCGGCGCAGTTCGGCGTCGAGCGTCTGGAGAACCTGCTCGTCGTCGGCCGACACGGTCTTCGGCGGGATACGCGCCATGGTGGCGACGGTCGCCTCGATCTCCTTGATGGTGATCGTCTTCTTGCGCTTGGCCTCCGGCAGCAGCATCTGCGAAGCGCCGGTCTCGTCGATCACGTCGATCGCCTTGTCCGGCAGTTTTCTGTCGTTGATGTAACGCGCCGACAGTTCCACCGCCGCCTTGATGGCTTCGTTGGTGAACTTCACCTGGTGGAAGTCCTCATAATAGGGCTTGAGCCCTTTCATGATCTCGATCGTGTCCTCGATCGTCGGCTCCTTCACGTCGATCTTCTGGAAGCGCCGCACCAGCGCGCGGTCCTTCTCGAAGAACTGGCGGAATTCCTTGTAGGTGGTGGAGCCGATGCAGCGGATCGCACCCGACGACAAGGCCGGCTTCAACAGGTTCGACGCATCCATCGCACCGCCGGAGGTCGCGCCGGCGCCGATGACGGTATGGATCTCGTCGATGAACAGGATGGCGCCCGGAAATTCTTCGAGTTCCTTGACCACCTGCTTCAGGCGCTCCTCGAAATCGCCGCGATAGCGGGTTCCGGCGAGCAGCGTGCCCATGTCGAGCGCGAAGATGGTAGCGCCGGCCAAAACCTTCGGCACGTCGCCCTCGACGATGCGCTTGGCCAGCCCCTCGGCGATCGCCGTCTTGCCGACGCCGGGATCGCCGACATAGAGCGGGTTGTTCTTGGACCGGCGGCACAGGATCTGGATGGTGCGGTTGATCTCGTCGGTGCGGCCGATCAGCGGATCGATCTTGCCCGACCTGGCCTTCTTGTTGAGGTCGACGCAATAGGCGGTCAGCGCGTCCTGCTGCTTCTTCTTGCCGTTGCCGGTCTCTTCCGCCTCGCCGCTGCCCTGCGCGCCGTTCTGTTCTTCCTCGGCGCCGCGCGGCGTACGGCTTTCGCCTGCGCCGGGGCGCTTGGCGATGCCGTGCGAGATGTAGTTGACCGCGTCGTAGCGGGTCATCTGCTGTTCCTGCAGGAAATAGGCGGCGTGGCTCTCGCGCTCGGCAAAGATTGCGACCAGCACATTGGCGCCCGACACCTCGTCGCGGCCGGACGACTGCACATGGATCACCGCGCGCTGGATGACGCGCTGGAATCCGGCAGTCGGCTTGGAATCCTCGTCGTAGCCGGTGACGAGGTTGTCGAGCTCGGTGTCAATGTAGGTCAGCACCGTGCGGCGCAGTTCGTCGAGGTCGACATTGCAGGCGCGCATGACAGCGCCCGCCTCGGAGTCGTCGATCAGCGCCAGCAGCAGATGCTCCAGCGTCGCATATTCATGGTGGCGCTCATTGGCGAAAGTGAGGGCCTGATGAAGGGCTTTTTCAAGACCTGGGGAGAAAGCCGGCATGTTACCTCACTTCTTTTCCATCACGCATTGCAGCGGATGCTGGTTCTGACGGGCGAAATCCATGACCTGCGACACTTTGGTCTCGGCCACCTCGAAAGTATAGACCCCGCACTCGCCCACCCCGTGATTGTGGACGTGGAGCATGATGCGCGTGGCAGCTTCGCGGTCCTTCTGGAAAAAACGCTCCAGGATATGGATCACGAACTCCATTGGCGTGTAGTCGTCGTTGAGGATCAGGACGCGATACAGGCTGGGCTTCTTGGTCTTCGGTTTGGTGCGCGTGATGACGGCGGTCCCGCGTCCGGGGCCTTGCCCGTCACGGTCGCCGTTCTGATTTCTAGCCACTCGATGCGCCGTGGCTTCCCCGCCTTGTCTCACAGGTCCTTTCCTTCCGCGGGCTTTGCTCCCGCCCGTCACATGTAGGTCGCTGCGTGGCGATTTTAAGCCCTTCTATTGGGGAGACAATATGGTTGAGTCCCTGGCCGGGCCGTTCACCGACGATTGATGCCTCGGCGGGCAACAAAAAACCCGGCCGCGAGGCGCGACCGGGTCTGCCGGCGAACCGGCGATCGGAAACGATGACTGACGGTAAGTCGTCACTTGGCCTTGGCGACGAGCGATTCGAACGGCTTGTAGGCTTCCTTCGCCATGTCGGCGTAGAGGCCGGAAAGCTTGCTCGACTCGGCGACGAAGCCCTCATAGGCCTTCTTGGCGTAGTCGGTCTGGATCTCGACGGCGGTCTCCAGCGACTTGGCCGAAAACAGCTTCTCGAAGGTGGCGGCGCCGGTCTCGTAGGATTTCTTGGTGTAGTCGGTGGCCTCGGTGACGATTGCCTGGGCTGCCTTCGAAACGGAGGCGAAGCTCTTCAGGCCGTTGTCGACGAACTCCTTGCCGTACACGCCGGCATCTTCAAACATCGGGGTCATGAACAGTCCTCGTGCGGGGTGGGCGGAGCAATTATATGCGCCGCACGATTATTTATTGTGCAACGCACAAATTGTCAAGGCAGCCTTGCTTCACAAGGCTTTGAGCCGCACCAGACGGCTCGGATTTGAATCATTCTGGGCTAAAGCCCGAGCGAATTTCTGAACGATCTGGTTACCATAAACGGATTGGTAACGCGCGGCGCCTACTCTCAGGATTCGAGGCAGGAACCTTTGCCGCCTCGCGCGTGCAACCACGATCTCAAAGGGTGTCAACAGTGCGTCAGGCGACTGCGATCCGTTTCTTCAAGGCCTTGTGCTCCCCCGCAACGATTGCAGCCGGTATCATCGCCGCGGCGATCGGTCTGACGCCGATAGCCGCATCCGCGGCGGATTCGCGGTATGCCGCGATCGTCATCGACGCCAACACCGGCAAGACCCTGTTCTCGGCCAACGCCAATTCGCGGCGCTATCCCGCCTCGCTGACCAAGATGATGACGCTCTATTTGACCTTCGAGGCAATGAAGCGCGGCAAGATCAAGAAGACGACGCCGGTGACCTTCTCGGCGCAAGCCGCCGCGCAGCCGCCGACCAAGCTCGGCGTGAAGGCCGGCAAGTCCGTGACGGTCGAGACCGCGATCTATTCGCTGGTCACCCGTTCGGCCAATGATTCCGCCGAGGCGCTTGCCGAACTGATCGGCGGCTCGGAAGCCGGATTCGCCCGCATGATGACGGCCAAGGCCCGCGCGCTCGGCATGGAAGGCACGATCTTCCGCAATCCGCACGGCCTGCCCAACACCGGCCAGTTCACCACCGCGCATGACATGGCGACGCTGGGCATCGCGCTGCGCGAGCATTTTCCGCAATACTATTCCTATTTCTCGGTCCGCTCCTTCACCTACGGGAAGCAGCGCATCGCCAACCACAATCGGCTGCTTGGCAAGATCAAGGGCGTAGACGGCATCAAGACGGGCTATACGCGGGCGTCCGGCTTCAACCTTGTCTCATCCGTTTCCGACGGCAACCGCCGCGTCGTCGCCGTCGTGATGGGCGGCCAGAGCGCTGCAAGCCGCGACCGCCAAATGGCCGAACTGCTTGAGGAATACTTGCCGAAGGCGAGCGGCCGCAAAGGCGGCCCGCTAGTGGCCAAAGCCGACAGCGGCACGGTTCTCGACATCGCCAAAGCGATGTTGCCGCAGAAGAAGCCCACGCAGGTCGAAACCGGCCCGGCGGACGACCAGGACGAGGAAGTCGCGGCGTTCGTCGAGCGCACCGAGGAGGCGCGCCCGACGGCGAAGGCCGTTGCCAAGCCAACCGCCAAGGCTGTTGCCAAGGAGACCACGACCGAAGCCACGATGGAGCAGGCCTATGCCGCGCCGGCTCCTCGCCCGTCGGTCGAGGTCGATGCGGTCAAGACCGCTTCGGTGGAGCCGTCAGGCTGGGTGATCCAGGTCGCCTCCTCGCCGAGCAAGGCGGAAGCCACCAAGGCGCTGAAAGCCGCCACCCGCAAGGCGCCGCAGGTGCTGGCGTCGGCGTCCGGCTACACCGTGCCGTTCGACAAGGATGGCGTCACCTATCATCGTGTCCGCTTTGCGGGCTTTGACACCAAGGCCGCGGCCTGGAAGGCCTGCAGCCAGCTGAAGAAGAAGGACGTCGGCTGCTACGCCGTCCAGAACTAGGGCCAGTTCTAGCGCAGCTGGTGAACGCCAGTTCCTATTCCTGGCCCTAGCGTTTCTTACCTGTTCCGAATGTGTACCGAGTATCGGGAGAGTTAGTGGTGATTGGCGAGAAGGACATCCTTGGCTTCGTTGATGCGCGCCGCGAGGAACGACGTCCCCCCGAGGTCGGGGTGCAGGCGCTGCATCAGGCGGCGATGCGCCTTGCGGATATCCGCCGGGGAAGCCCCCGCTTCAAGACCAAGGATCTTGTAGGCCTCCTGCTTAGTCATGGCGCCCGCTCCTGGCGCAACTCGCTCCCCGTCGCCAGCCTGCGCCTTCGCGTGTTCGCGCCAGACGGGAAACCGGCCATCAAGATACGTCTCAAGTAGCTGCCGGCTCTCCCAGTCCTCCTTGAGGTCCTCGTAGAGTTCGCGAAGCTCCTTGAGCGACATGGTGCCGAGCATGCGCTGCTCATGCCGCCCGGCCAGCACCAGCCCTTCCAGCCCGCCCGTATCGTGGTCGAGTTCCATCTCCAGCGCAGCCGTGCGCACACTGGAGCGCTTGCCAGCCGTCTTAGGGCGCGAAGGCCCCGCCATGCGCGAGGCGCCATACCAGGCCAGCGCCAGCGACAGCATCATGCCGCCGACCCCTGCCCTGCCGAGCAGTGCCAGGCCGAGCCCCAGCAGCCCGAGCACCAATGGCCCGGAGGAACGCAGGCCCCGCGCCAGATTTGCGGCGTCCAGTCTGAGGAACGCGGTCAGCACCAGCAGGATGACGAGCAGGACGGCGACGCCGCCGATCGCATAGGTCATCTGGAGCCGCGCATATGTTCGATCAGCAATCGGTCCTCCGGCAAATTGCGCGCCTCCAGCGCCCTCAAGCCCCCGGCCGCGAACACTGCCACCGAAGACAGCAGCTTCGCAAGCTTGGCGGCGGCTGACCGGTCGAAGCGGAACCACGCGCCTTTCGACAGCCGCGCGATCTCGCGGAACGCGGATTCGGCTGTGGTGTTGGCGCCCTCCTGGAAGACGAAGACCGGCACGCCGCGCAGGCCGAGCTTGCCCGCCTGCTCGGCCAGCGTATCGATCTCCTCCTCGAAGGCATCGCCAATATAGACCAGCGCGTCGACCTTCCGGCGCGCCGTCTCCTTGAGCGTATGGGACAGGATTTTCCCGATCTGAGTATGTCCGGCGCGGCAGTCGATGCGCGTCATCAGGCTTTTCAGCGCCCCGGTATCGCGCACGAAGGCGGAGGAGCGGCATTCGGCCAGGCCGCGGAAATAGGCGAGCTGCACCGCCAGGCTGCCTGCCTTACCGGCAGCATCGAACATCTCGCCTTGCAGGCGGCAGGCGAGATCCCAGGTCGGCTGCCGGCTCATCGTGGCGTCGAGCGCAAGAATCAGGCGGCCGGTCTCAGGCCCCTTGGCGGCGGCCACGGTCCTGGCCAGCTTTACGAAATCGTCGATCTCGCGCGAGCCTGAAATGTCGAGCGACTTGCCGGAGCCTGTGTTGTCCTTGTCCATGCGGACAAAATGTGTCGGCGCGGCGCGGCTTGCAAGGCTGGCGACAGGCCGTAAGGCGCAATTTCGCCCATCATTGCGGGCGCCGACAGGCGGGTGATAGATTCGAGAATCGCTGCAATGCCGGGCTGCGCGGCGGGCCGGGAGACGGAATGAGAGGTTTGCGGATCGGGTTCGGCGGTGTCGCCTTGCTGGCGTGGCTTGCCGTGCTCGTCCTCACGATGGCCGAACCGGTCGGGGCGAGCACACGGCTCTGCCGGCAGCTTGAGGCCGAACTGGTAAGCGCGGGCGATGGCGGGGGTGCGCGGGCCCGCAAATATGACGACGCGATTGCGCGGCAGCGCGAGCAGATCGCGATCGCCCGCGAACAGGCAAAGGACGCCGGCTGCGGTTTCGCACTGCTCGGCCGCAGCGTGCGGCAATGCGCAGCGCTGAATGCCACGATCGACCGCATGGGGCGCAACCTCGACGCGCTGCAGGACCAGCGCGGCAAGATGGCGGGCGGTGGCGGCGGAAAGCGCTCGCGCGCCAAGGTCCTGGCCGCGCTGGAAGCCAATGGCTGCCGCGACGAGGCGGTAGCGGAGCGCCCGAGAATGGATGAGCCGCTTGAGGCGCTGGCCGATCCTGATGACGACGGGCGCGCCAGGACGCCGCTGGAACTGATGCTGGAAGAAGGCGGGCCGGACGAGGCGCCGCAGGCCCGGGCGGGCGAATCCTACCAGACCATGTGCGTGCGTACTTGCGACGGCTATTTCTTCCCGATCTCCTATGCCTCGACGGTCGGCGATTTCGACCGCGACCAGAAGAATTGCGAGACCTCCTGCCCCGGCACCGACATGCAGGTGTTCTTCGGCCCGAGCGGCGTCGACGAGCCGGCCGGCATGGTGTCGACGGCGACCGGCCGGCATTATTCCGACTTGCCGACCGCCTTCCTGCACCAGCAGGCGTCGGTTCCGCAGCCGGTGGGCTGCAGTTGCAATCCCAAGAAGGATTTCAAGGTGATCGCCGGCACGCCGCCCCCGCCGGTGATGAGCCGGCCGGTCGAGCCGGTGGCGCCGCAAGGCAGCATGGATGGCGCGGCGCAGGACGGCAGCGCCGAAGGGCCGGCCCTGCCCTCGCCGCGGCCCGATCCTTCCGCCTCGCCGGCGGTGGCGAGCGTACCGGAGCCTGACGAGACGGTACCGCCCTTCGAGATGAAAACGCCGGACGTGCCGGAATCGAGCATCGTCTCGATCCCGCTGCCAAAGGCCGCCGAACCGAAGCCGCCTGCTGCAGTCCCGCCCGTTGCGGCCGTGCCGGATGCGCCGGTTCAGCCGGTCGAGCGGAAAGTCAGGGTCGTCGGGCCAGCGTTCCTTCCCGACCCAGAAGCGGCAGGAGTTCCGCAAGCTCCGGACCCGACGCCAGTCCGGTAAGCGCCAGCCTGAGCGGCACGAACAGCGGCTTGCCCTTGCGGCCCGTCGACTGGAACACGGTCTTCGTCCAGGCCTTCCAGGTCGCGCCATCCCATGGCTCTTCCGGCAGCAGGTCGAAAGCGGAGCGCAGGAAGTCGCGATCCTCGTCCGAGAATTCCGGCGTCGTCGCCGGACCGTCCTGCACAACGCGCCACCACGAGACTGCGGTGGCCACGGTGTCGATGTTGCCGCGCACCGCCAGCCAGAACGGCTCGGCCTTGTCGCCGGACACGCCGAGCACGGCCAGCCGGTCGCGTGCCTCGGCGAACGGCATCTGCTGCAGCAGCGTGCGGTTCAGCGTGACGAGATCGGCGGGGTCGAACTTTGCCGCCGACTTGGAGGCCGTATCCGGTTCGAAACGCTCGGCAAGCGCCGTCATGGTCGGCACCGCCGAAATGTTCTCCGAGGTGCCGGTCAGCACGGCCAGCGAGGCGACCGCCATCGGCTCGATGCCCTGCTCGCGCAGGCTGCCGATGGACAACGCGCCGGTGCGCTTCGACAAGCCCTCGCCCGTGGTCGTCGTGAGCAGATTGTGGTGGCCGAAGGCAGGCGGCTCGGCCCCAAGCGCGTGGAACAGCGCGATCTGCACGCCGGTGTTGGTGACGTGGTCGTCGCCGCGGATGACGTGGGTGATTCCCATCTCGATGTCGTCGACTACCGACGGCAGCGTGTAGAGATAGGTGCCGTCCTCGCGCACCAGCACCGGATCGGAGAGGGAAGCAAGGTCGACGGTCTCTTCGCCGCGCACGATGTCGGTCCAGGAGATCTCGGTGCGCACGGTCTTTTCCGGATCGCCGTCTTCATAATTGGGCAGCAGGAAGCGCCAATGCGCTTTCCGGCCTTCCGATTCGAAGGCCGCCATCTCGGCCGAGGTCAGCGCCAGCGCCTCGCGCCCGTAGACCGGCGGCAGCTTTCGCGACAGCCGCACTTTCCGACGCAGCTCAAGCTCTTCCGCCGTCTCGTAGCAGGGATAAAGTAGGCCTGCCGCTTTCAGCCGCTCCACCGCCTCATCGTAATGCTCGAAGCGGCGCGACTGGTAGTCGGTGGCATCGGGATAGATGCCCAGCCAATGCAGGTCGTAGAGGATGGCGTTGGCATATTCCTGCTTCGAGCGGGCGACGTCGGTGTCGTCGAAGCGCTGGATGAAACGGCCCTTGTGCTTCAGCGCGAACAGCCAGTTGAACAGCGCCGTGCGAGCGTTGCCGATATGGATGTTTCCCGTCGGTGACGGGGCGAAACGAACGGTAACGGTCATGGCGGCGGGTTAACGGAAGAAACGGGCCATTTCAAGTTCCGCGTGGTCGCAGACGGCATGGTGCACAACCGATCCTCCCGCCCGGCATATCTTCGGCTGGATCAAAAGCAAGCGCAACCTGACGCACTCCCCGCCCCGGCTTCGCGTTGCACGCTGCGCGCCGCCACGCTACATCCGCTGGCATGAGCACCGAGCCCGCCCCCGATGTCCTGCGCATCGCCGTCGCCCAGTTGAACCCGATCGTCGGCGACGTCGCCGGCAATCTCGCCAAGGCACGCGAGGCGCGCGCCGACGCCGCCCGCCAGGGCGCGGACCTCGTGCTCTACACGGAACTGTTCCTTGCCGGCTATCCGCCGGAGGATCTTGTCCTGAAGCCGGCCTTCCTGGCCGCCTGCGAAAAGGCGGCCAACGACTTCGCCGCCGACACGGCCGACGGTGGCCCGGGCGTGATCGTCGGCACCCCGCTGAAGCGCAAGAGCGGCACCCACAACTCGATCATCGTCGCCGATGGCGGAAAGATCATCGCCGAACGCTACAAGCTCGACCTGCCGAACTATGGCGAATTCGACGAGAAACGCGTGTTCCAGGCCGGTCCGCATATGCCGGGACCGGTGAATTTCCGCGGCGTGCGCCTCGGCATCCCGATCTGCGAGGATATTTGGGGCGAACTCGGCGTCTGCGAGACGCTGGCCGAATCGGGCGCAGAAATCCTGCTGGTGCCCAACGGCTCACCCTACTACCGCGCAAAAGTCGACGTGCGCCACCAGATCGTCCTCAAGCAGGTGATCGAGACCGGCCTGCCGATGCTCTACGCCAACCAGCTTGGCGGGCAGGACGAATTGATCTTCGACGGGGCCTCCTTCGCCATCAACGCCGACCATTCGCTGGCCTTCCAGATGAGCCAGTTAGAGGAGTTCGTCGCCATATCGACCTGGAAGCGGCAAGCGGCGGAAGGATCGGACCACGGCGTCTGGGCCTGCGTCGACGGGCCGATGTCGAAGATCCCGGAAAAGCAGGAGGCCGACTACCGCGCCTGCATGCTGGGCCTGCGCGACTACGTCAACAAGAACGGCTTCAAGAACGTCGTTCTCGGCCTGTCGGGCGGCATCGATTCGGCGATCTGCGCCGCGCTCGCCGTCGATGCGCTTGGCGAGGAACGCGTGCGCTGCGTGATGATGCCCTATCGCTACACGTCGAATGACTCGCTGAAAGACGCCGAGGACTGCGCCCGCATGCTCGGCTGCCGCTACGACATCGTGCCGATCTTCGAGCCGGTCGAAGGTTTTCTGCACGCACTGACTCAACTGTTCGAGGGCACGAAGGAAGGCATCACCGAGGAGAACCTGCAGAGCCGGGCGCGCGGCACCATCCTGATGGCGATCTCCAACAAGTTCGGCTCTATGGTGGTGACCACCGGCAACAAGTCGGAAATGTCGGTGGGTTACGCCACGCTCTATGGCGACATGAACGGCGGCTTCAACCCGATCAAGGACCTGTACAAGATGCAGGTCTACGCGCTGTCGGCCTGGCGCAATACGACCGTGCCGCCCGGCGCGCTCGGCCCTTCCGGCGAGGTGATCCCGCAGAACATCATCGACAAGGCGCCCTCGGCGGAACTGCGCGAGAACCAGACCGATCAGGATTCGCTGCCGCCCTACCCCGTGCTCGACGACATCCTCGAATGCCTGGTCGAGAACGAGATGGGCGTCGAGGAGATCGTTGCCCGCGGACACGACCGCGCCACGGTGACGCGCGTCGAGCACCTGCTCTACATCGCCGAATACAAGCGCCGGCAGGCAGCGCCGGGCGTGAAGATCACCCGCAAGAACTTCGGCCGCGACCGCCGCTATCCCATCACCAACAAGTTCCGGGACCGGAACTGACCGCGGCTGAAAGCACCATGGAAATCACGCACGATCCTGCCCAGCTGGATTTTGCCGCGACCTCGGCGTTGCTGAAGGCTACCTACTGGGGAGGCGAGCGCACCGACGAAGTCAACCGGCGCGCCTTTGCCAATTCCGTTTGCGCCGTGGCGCTGATCGACGGGCAGCAGGTGGGGTTCGCCCGCGCCTCGGGCGACCGCGCCGTGTTCGCACGGATCTCCGATGTGATCGTCTGGCCGGAGCATCGCGGCAAGGGCGTCGGCAAGGCGCTGCTGCGGGCGCTGCTGGACCATCCCGAATTCAGTTCGGTCTCGACCTGGATGCTGAACACGTCCGACGCGCACAAGCTCTATGCGCAGTTCGGTTTCCGCCCCATCACCGACGGCAACGAGATGCGGCTCGATCGCTGAGCAGCGTCGGGCGACCCGACGCCCAGCCGTGGACCAAGGCACTCCGGCCGGGAGCAACCGGCGCACCGTCGTCGCAGCGGAACGGCGATGCCCCTCAATCAGTCCGCCGCATCCTGCCTTATGCGCAGTGCGAGACAGAGCGTCAGCAGCAGGCCGGCCAGCAGCACCCCGAAGCCGGCTAACGGCGTCAGCAGCACCAGCACCGCGAAGACCGGCAACTGGAAGCTGCGAAAGCCGCCCCGGCGCGAGCGCCGGTCATGAGCGAACCAGACCGACAGCAGGTAGACCGCCGCCGGTATTGTCACCGACGCGCTGGCGACGGCAGCCGAGATCTCGGAATGATGCGTCGCCTGGTCGACGGCAATCGCTATGCCGGCACCCACGGCGGCGGCCGACGCGAAGATGAAATAATGCGAATAGCCCCAGAGGAAAGCGCCGCGCAGCGTGTCGAGCGCCGAGTGGTAATGTTCGCCGAAATAGATCCACCACATCGTGAACAGGATGAGGAAGGAACCGACCAGCACGGACCAGACGGCCGGGTTGGCGAAGGCCTCTCCGTCGATGGCGGAAATCGCCGCCGCCGCCGAGACCAGCGATTCGCCGAAGACGATGATGGTCAGGAGGCCGTAGCGCTCGATGATGTGATGGCGATGCCAGGGCGTCGGCACGCGCGCTTCGGCAAAGGCGGGCACCGCCATCTCGGCAAGCATCACCGGCAGGCCGGCCAGGATGAAATAGTCCCTCGGCACCAGCGTGAAGACGGCCAGCCAGGCGACCTGGCAGACCGCGATGCCCAGCGCGTAGCGGTAGGCGCAGGACGCGCCGTCCGGATTGGCGCGCGCCGCCCGCAGCCACAGCACGATCATGCTGAACCGCATGACGATGTAGCCGGCGAGCGGCAGGGGCGTGAGCGCGCCCTCCGAGAAATCCTTGACGCCGACCGCCGTCATGAGCGCGCCGACCATCTGCACGAAGACCAGGCAGCGGTAGATCACGTCGTCATTGTCATAGGCCGAGGCGAACCAGGTGAAATTCACCCAGGGCCACCACAACGCCCAGAAGACAAACAGATAGATGACCACGCCCTGGCCGACATGGTTTTCGTTGACGGCGTGGTGCAGCCCGGCGGCGGCAGCCGCTACCGCGATGACCAGCACGAGGTCGTAGAGCAGTTCCAGCGGCGTCGCCGCGCGGTGATGCTCAGCCGGGTCGCGCGCCACCAGGCGCCTGATCATCCCATGCGAACCCGTATGCCCTGCCGTCATCGCGCCCTTCTCCGACCTGCCCAGTTAGTCGGATTGGTAGCGTCAAGGATGCGAGGCGGCAATGCGTCCAGCAAATCATCCCACCAGGCACGATGCCGAAGCTCGCAAATGGCATCAGGCGCACAAAGGCAGCAGTTCTGAAAATTGCGGAAACCGTCCCGACCCGACCTGCAATCCTAACTGACGCAGATCAAAGATTAAATCGTTACCGCCATCGGTCGCTTGGCAATCCTGCCCGGTAGGGTCAATTTATTCGTCCTTATCTTCCAACTACAAAAATATATAATAGACGCCTAAGATTTTTTATTTCCCAAAAGATCAATTCGACCTTATTGGTATTCCGCGCCTAAGAGACATTAAGTTGATAATATCCTGAAGGTTAATCCGATTTGATTTCTCCATTGACAGCTTTTATGGTAATGTCTCCGTAGGCAAGCGATTTTCAGGCTTGCGTGAGGGCACGCGTTTCTCGCGCATATCCCCTCTGATGTTGACCTCGTTTGGTCCCAAGAACCGGCAGTAGTCCGGTCGTGATACTCAAATGCACAGCGGCCACAGCGGGCCTGAAATTCCGCCGCGGCAACGATTCCGTTCGGCTGAGCCTCGCTGATGACTGCGTCAGCTCAAGGAGGTATTTATGGCTATTATCAATGGCGACAATCTCGCCAACGTTCTGTTCGGCACCAATTTGGCCGACACCATTAGTGGCCTGGGGGGCGACGACATCATCGTCGCGCTCAACGGCAATGACACCCTCGATGGTGGGCTCGGCGCCGACACCATGATCGGCGGCCTCGGCAACGATCTCTACGTCGTCGACAATGTCGGCGATAGAATCGCGGAGAATGTCAACGAGGGTATCGACACCATCCTGAGCTCGATCAGCATCAGCCTTAGCGTGGCAGGCAGATTCGATGTCGAAAACCTGACGCTGACCGGAACTGCGATCACCGGCATCGGCAACGCCCTTAACAATATCATCAGTGGCAACGCGTCGAACAATTCGCTGAGCGGTCTCGCTGGAAACGACAGCCTCTTCGGCCAGGCCGGCAACGACAATTTGTTCGGCGGCGACGGCAATGACTTCCTCAATGGTGGGCTCGGCGCCGACAAGATGACCGGCGGCACCGGAAACGACACCTATGTATTCGACAATGTCGGCGACGAACTCTCTGAACTGGCCGCCGGGGGTACTGATACCGTTCAGAGTTCCATAAGCCTGAGCCTGAGCGATCCGGATCGGCTGCAGGTCGAGAACCTTACCTTGACCGGCACCGCGATCACCGGCATCGGCAATGCCCTGAACAACATCATCAACGGCAACGCGTCGAACAACACGCTGAGCGGGCTCGCCGGAATCGACAGGCTGTTCGGCCAAGGCGGCAACGACAACCTGTTCGGCGGTGACGGCAACGATTTGCTCAACGGCGGAACTGGCACTGACACGATGACCGGCGGCGCTGGAAACGACACCTATGTCGTCGACAATGCCGGCGACGTCGTTACCGAAGCGGCAGCCGCCGGAACAGACACGATCCAAAGTTCGATCACCTTGAGCCTGAACGTCGCCGGACGTTTCGACGTTGAGAATCTTACATTGACCGGAGCGGCCGCCATCAGCGGCTTCGGAAATGCGCTCAATAATGTCATAATTGGCAACGCCGCCAACAACACGCTGAGCGGCGCGGATGGCAACGACAGCCTCTTCGGCCAGGGCGGCAACGACAGCCTTTTCGGCGGCGTCGGTAACGACCTACTCAGCGGCGGCACCGAAAACGACTTCCACAGCGGGAGTACTGGCAACGACACCATTGCGACCGGGACCGGCATCGACACGGTTCTCTTCGATACCGCGCTGGGGGCCGGTAACGTCGACACTATAACTGACTTCGCCCCGCTCACCGACACAATCCAGTTGGAGAACGCGGTCTTCACGGCCCTGCCCGCAGGCGTGCTCGCGGCCGCCGCCTTCCGGATTGGTGCGGCAGCCTTGGACGCCACGGACCGAGTGATCTACAACGCGGCAACCGGCGCGCTCTTCTACGATGCGGACGGCACCGGCGCGGCTGCGCAGGCGCAATTCGCGACGGTCGGTGTCGGTCTTGCGATGACCAATGCGGATTTCGTCGTCGTCTGACCGCAAAGCGATTTCGACAGAGCGCGAATGCTTTCGACGAGAGCATGCAGGGAGCCCCGAAACGGGCTCCCTTTGCATCTGGCAGCCCGGCCGGAACCTGGAGCGTCGAAGGCTTATGCCTGGATTAACCCTCCGCGGCCGGCCTGCTCCCCCTCACCTCGTCGACGATCCCCCACGCCTTCGCCTCTTCCGCCGTCATGAAGAAATCGCGATCGAGCGTGCGCTCCACTTCCTCGACGGTACGGCCGCAGTGTTTTGCGTAAAGGCTGGTCATGTGGCGCTTCACTTTCATGATGTCAGCCGCATGGCGCTCGATGTCGGAGGCCTGGCCCTGGAAGCCGCCTAGCGGCTGATGCACCAGGACGCTGGCGTTGGGCAGCGCGACGCGGCGGCCGGGCTCTCCGGCCATCAGCAGGAACGAGCCCATGGAGCGCGCGGTGCCCATGCACAGCGTCGCCACCGGGCATTTGATGAACTGCATCGTATCGTAGATGGCGAAGCCGCTGGTCACCACGCCGCCCGGCGAGTTGATGTAGAAGGAAATTTCCTTCTTCGGGTCCTCGGCCTCCAGGAACAGCATCTGCGCGCAGATCAGCGCCGACGAATTGTCGTCGACCACGCCGTTGAGAAAGATGATCCGCTCGCGCAGCAGCCGCGAAAAAATGTCGAACGACCGCTCGCCGCGCGGCGACTGTTCGACGACCATGGGGACGAGTTGCATCGTGGCGCTCATGGCGCGATCCTCCGTTGGGTATGGTTGGATGTCTGCTGCTAGGCGGCGAGCGCCATCGGCCTGTTGCCGTTGGCGGCGGCGGGCCGCATGGCCGGCGGGCGATGCGTCAGCCGGAACCAGGTGTTTTGCGGGCCGCGCGGCGCGATCTCGACGGTGACGAAACTGTCACCCGGCGAATCCGGCGAGCCGCCGCGCCAGCGATAGGTCAGCCGCGAAAAGGGTGTTGCGTCGACGATCTCGAAGCTGGTGGCCGAGTCATCTTCACTATTCCTGCTGCCGGCAGGCATGGCGCCCAGCCAGTCGGCGGCAAGTTCCGGGACGGACAGCGCCCGCCAGACCCGTTCGGCGGGCGCGTCGAGGCCGCATTCGACGACAATCTCGCCATCCTTGCCGACACTGCTTTCGCTCATTGGTCCATCTCCTTGAGCAGGTCCTTCAGCCGGTCGACGCGCGCCGGCCAGAAGGCGCGGTGGCGTTCGATCCAGCCCAGCAGCGGCTCCAGCCCCTGCGGCTCGACGCTGTAGTTCACATGCCGTCCTTCGCGCCGTTCGCGGATCAACCCGGCGCCGCGCAGCACGGCCAGATGCTGCGAGATCGCAGGTTGCGACACGCCAAAGCCTTCGCGCAGTTCGGTCGCGTTCTTCTCGCCCGCCGCCAGCCGCTCGAACACGGCGCGGCGGGTCGGATCGGAAAGCGCGCGAAACACATCCGTCTCGTTCATGGCGAACAGATAAGCAGATACTTATCTCAATGACAAGAGGCTGCCTGCGGGACTGTCGATTGGTCCAGACGAAATCGCTTCTATGATCCCGCGGGCGGGCAGCCTATCAGGGCAAGAGACCCTTCTCCGGCAAACTCATGGTTTTCCTCGCCTTCCTCCGCGACAATGCGCGCTGGCTTGCCGGCGGGTTCTTGCTCACCTTCTTCTCGACCGTAGGGCAGACCACCTTCATCTCGCTGTCGTCCGGCAACATCCGCGCCGAGTATGGCCTGTCGCATGGCGAGTTCGGCACGATCTACATGGTGGCGACGCTGGCCAGCGCGCTGACGCTCCCGCGGCTGGGGACCATCGTCGACCGCTACAGCGTAAGGCAGGTGACGCTGTTCGTCGTGCCGATGCTGGCGCTGGCGGCGGTCATGATGGCGTTTTCTCACCATGTGGCGGTGCTGCTAGCCGCCATCTACCTGCTGCGCCTGTTCGGCCAGGGCATGATGGTCCACAACGCCTATACGGCGATCGCCCGCTGGTTCGCCGCTCAGCGCGGCCGAGCGCTGTCCATCATCATCATCGGCCACAATGCCGGTGACGCTGGATTTCCCATGGCCTTCGTGGCGCTTGCCGCGGCGATCGGCTGGCGCAACGGCTGGCTGGTGGCCGCGGCACTGCTGCTGATCGTGGCGCTGCCGGCGGCGGTGACTCTGGTCTCTGTCAACCGGACGCCACGCAGCACCGACCCCGCGCCGCGCATCGTCGAAGCACGCGACTGGACGCGCGCTGAAGTGATCCGCGACCCGGTGTTCTACATGGCGCTGCTTGGCGTCGCCGCGCCGAGTTTCATCGTCACCACGGTGTTCTTCCACCAGGTCTATCTGGTCGAGCTGCGCGGCTGGTCGCTTGGCGTCTTCGCCTCGGCCTTCGTGCTGATGGCGGCCATCAACACCGGCTTCACGCTGGTTTCCGGCCAGTTGATCGACCGCTATTCCGGCGTAAGGCTGCTGCCCTTCGTACTCTTGCCGCTGGGTCTCGCCTGCTTCGTGCTCGGCGGCGTCGAGGCGCAATGGAGCGCCTTCGCCTTCATGGCGCTGATCGGCATGTCCAACGGCCTGTCGACCACCCTGTTCGGCGCGGTATGGCCGGAGATCTACGGTTTGAAACATCTAGGCTCGATCCGCTCGCTGATCGTCTCGGCCTCGGTGCTGGCTTCCGCCGCCGGACCGGGCTTGAGCGGCGCCCTGATCGACGCCGGCGTCAGCTATCCCGCGCAGATCGTGGCGATGGGCGTCTATTGCCTGGCGACGTCGCTGGTGCTGTGGCGGGCCTCGACAATCGCGCGCGGTCGAGCCTGCGCCGGCTGAGCGGTCCGGTCATTCGCCCGCATATTCGCCGAGTTGCTCCGGCGAGCGGTTTTCGCCGATCGACATGGCGAGAATGCGTGAAATGTGTTTTCGCGGCAGGCCGGTCTCGGAAACCCAGGCATTGACCTGGTCCTGAATCCTCTGGAGGTCCTTCTTCGATGTTGGGGTTTCGGCAATCTCGAGCCCAGCGTCGCGCAGCGCCGCCGTCATGTCCGAAGAGATGACGAAGGCGTCCCAGCCGATCCAGCGCAGGAGATATTGCCCGGTGTTGCCGCCCAGCCGGCTGCCATGCTTGCCGAAGAACGCCATCAGTCCGACCTGGTCGTCGGCCGGCCATTCCGCCACGAATTTTCCGAAGCCGCCATGCTCGCGCGACACGCGCTCGACGAAGGCCGCGTTCTCCTTGACCGAGCGGATCTTCTGCGGGTTGCGCACGATGCGGCTGTCTGAGGCCAGTTCGTGCCAGAAATCGTCCGGCTGGAAAAGCAACCGCTTCGGCTCGAAATGCAGGAAGGCCTCCTCGAACCCCGGCCATTTCTGCTCGATGACGCGCCAGACGAAACCGGCCGCGAAGACGCGCTCGGCGATCGCCGACAGGATGCGGTCGTCCGGCACCTTCGCCACGTCGCGATTGTCGGGTACGGCGCCCAAGAGCTTTTCGAGAACCGCCGCCCCGCCCTTGCGTTTTTCAGCCCTTGCGCGAATTGCCGCGAAATCCGCCATTCTGCTAATCCTCCATGACGACGCCGCGTCACAACCTATATACAAGCCCGCTTGTCCAGCCGAATACAGCCGCCGTCCGACGGAGTGTGCCATGCAGAAATCCCTCGCCGAGATCGCCAGGCGCTGGCTGACGCGCAAACCAGAAAGCCTGAGCGAGACGGAGAAGGGCGTGCTGCAGAGCGCCATCGACCGCCGCACGATATCGCGCGACATCAACGCCGTCCACGAGCACGGCATGTCGACCGGCGACAGGATCGCCGACTCGATCGCCCGCGTCGGCGGCTCGTGGAGCTTCATCATCACCTTCCTCGTTTTCCTGGCCATATGGACGATCGGCAACACCGTCCTGCTGTCGGTCGAGGCGTTTGATCCCTACCCTTTCATCTTCCTCAATCTGGTGCTGTCGATGATCGCGGCGCTGCAGGCACCGGTGATCATGATGTCGCAGAACCGGCAGAGCGAACGCGACCGCATCGACGCCGCGCATGACTATGAGGTGAATTTGAAGGCCGAAATCGAGATCATGGCGCTGCACGAAAAATTCGACGACATCAGGCACCAGGACATTCTGGTCATGCGCGAGGAGATGGCCACGCTGCGCGCCGTACTGGAACGGATCGAGAGCCGCCTCCCCGAGACTGGCCGCCCGGCATGAGCGACACGATCCACCTCCTCATCGAGCGTTACGGCCTGATCGCCGTTTTTGCCGGTTGCCTGTTCGAGGGCGAGACCGCCGCGATCCTCGCCGGCTTCTTCGCCCACCAGTCAGTGTTCGTGCCTTGGCAAGCCTATCTGGCGACGTTCCTCGGCGCCTTCGGCGGCGACACGTTCTTCTTCCTGATGGGCCGGCGGTTCGCCGGCCACGCAATCGTGCGCCAGCTGATCGCCAAGCCGGGCTTCAGCCATGCCCACGATTTCCTTCGGAACCATCCCAATCTGTTCATCTTCGTCAACCGCTACATCTACGGCATGCGGCTGTTCGGCGGGGTCGCGGCAGGACTTTCGGAGATCCCCTTCGGCCGCTTCGTCGCCATCAACATGCTGTCGTCGCTGCTGTGGGCGGCGATCTTCGGCGGCATGGGTTATTTCTTCGGGCTCGGCGCGGAAGCCCTGCTGGGCGAGACGATCCGGAAACACCATCGGCTGCTGATTGCGCTGGCGATCGGTATCGCGGTGCTGGTGTTCGGGCATTTCGCCGCACGCTGGGTGCTGCGAAGGCAGGAAAGACGAAACGCCTAGGAATGTCGCCGCGGTAGACCGGCGCGGCTTTCCAGCCCTTTGGCGGGATCGCTCACCGGCATCGGCCGATCAAACCGGCATTCCTGTGATGCGCTCGGCGAGCGTAAAACCCCAGACGCCGACGGCGAGCATGATGGCGATCAGCACGGCCAGCGAGCCGCAATCCTTGGCAAGCTGGATCTCGACATTGAACTCGCGCGAAAAGGCGTCGCAGGCGGCCTCGATGCCGGTGTTGAGCACCTCGACCATGATCAGCACGAGGATAGCGCCGATCAGCATGGCGTAACTCGTCCATGTCGTCGCAACGAACCAGCCGACCGGGATCGACACGACCAGCAGGCCAAGCTCCTGCTGGAATGCCTTCTCGGTGAGCGTCAGCCTGCGCAGCGCCCGCATCGAATTCCAGAAAGCGCTGATGATACGTTCCATAACCGAAAGACCTGCCCTGCCGATTGTTTCGACGAGGCTCTTAGCGAAAAGCGGCGCTTACTGGAACAGGTAGGAATCGTTGGCGAAGAAGCCGTGATCAGCGGAATCGTGGACCCGCCGGCCGCGAGCCCCGTCGCCCCCCGCGCCATAGGCGAAGAAGATCGGCATCAGGTGTTCGTCGGTCGGGTGGTTGTCCGCCGGAAACGGGGCGCGCTGTTTCCAGTCGAGCAGCGCTTCGGTATTGCCTTTCGACAGTTCATCCGCGAACCAGTCGGTAAACGCCTTGACCTTGCCGGGCAGCGCGGGGTCGGGCTCAGCGCCTTGGCGCATCACCGAAAAGAAGGCCCGCAGATTATGGGTGATGTGGCCCGAGCCGATCACCAGGATATCCTCGCCGCGCAGCGGCGCCAGTGCCCGGCCGACCGCATGATGCCAGGCGGCGTCGCGCGTCGGGTCGATAGAGACCTGCACGATGGGAATATCCGCATCGGGATAGGCGAGCTTAAGCGGCGTCCAGGTGCCATGGTCGTAGCCGCGCTTCTGGGCGCGGCTGGGCGACAATCCGGCCTCGCCGAGAAGACCGAACACGCGTTCAGCCAGCGTGGTATCGCCCGGCGCCGGATACACCATCTGGTAAAGCTCGGGCGCGAAGCCGCGGAAATCATAGATCATCTCGGGCGCGGCATCGGTGACGACCGCAACGCCGTCGGTCTCGAAATGCGCCGACGAAATGACGATCGCCTTCGGCCGTGGCAGCAGCGAAGACAGCCCTTCGAGATAATGGCGCGCCGGTGTGTCGGACAAGACGATGTTCGGCCCGCCATGCGAGATGAAAAGTGACGGCAAAGTGGTCATGAGCACGGCCTCCTGATTCTGTTCTAGACCGGATAGGCCGCGGTCGCGAGCCGCCAATGCCGCGACGCTGCGTTCAGCAATCGTGGACGGGCGATCATCCCTGTGCGGGTTCGTCTGCTGCCCCCGGTTCGTCCGGCCACCATTGCGCATGGACGGGAAGACCATCGTCGATGGCGTAATAGTCGCCCTTGTCGGCCGCGAAGATGTGCATCAACCCGTCGAGCCCGGTCGGCTTGTCGAAGGCCCCGGCGAGGATGGAGACCGTGTCGCCGCCTTCCTGCCTCCAGAACAGCGCCGCGCCGCAGATGCGGCAGAAGCCGCGCAGTGCCTGCGGCGATCCGGCATACCAGGTGATGGCGTCCTCGCCGTCGATCTCAAGCCTCGACGCCTCGACGCTGGTCGCGGCGAAGAAATGGCCCGACTGCTTGCGGCACTGCGAGCAGTGGCAATAGACGATGCCGCGCAAGATGCCGGCGGTGCGGAAACGCACCGCGCCGCAATTGCACGAGCCGGTGTGGGTGTCGGTCATGACGGCCTCTTCGACGGTTCGTTTGCCCATCCGCGCAGCCTCGCATCGTTCGGCCAGTTCTCGCCGGCTTGAATGCGACATTGCTCGCGCCGACCTGCCACAAAGGCGACACCAGTATTCGGCGGACGAGGCAAGACCTTGAAAGATTTTGCAAAGTCGCCGCCGACCTCACCGTAATTAAGGAAACATTAGAAGGAACTCTGCAATCTTAGACATATCGGGATGCGAGTATGACGCTCGCGTCCCCGCTTCTGCCGGGCAGCCGCCTGCCCCGGACCGACATGAATGCCGGTCCAGAAAAACAGGCCGGGCCAGCCGGCACCGCGCGCGTTGGAGTAGTCGTATATGCAGCCGGCGGTAGCTCCCGCGGAGAAGTCGAACGACATCGCCATGAGCGTCGTCACGACGATGCGGCAGATGGGCGTGATGGGTCTGCCGCGCAACTACGAGATATTCTACGAGGCGCTGACCGGTTCCAATCATGAACTGACGCTGGAGGTTGTGTCGCTGAGCCACCGGCCGTCGCAGGAAGAGCTGGACCGCATCGGCCGAAAATTCTTCGCGCAGAACCACGAGCATTCGATCGTCGAGACGGCGCGCGAGACGCTCGCCAAGGAACTGGAAGACGTCGCCCGCCTGCTGCGCAGCGAGCGCTCCCATATCGAGAAATATGGCGAGGTGCTGACCGAGACATCCGAGGGATTGACCAGCCGGCACACGATGAGCCGCGAGTTGCTGCAGAGGATTGTCGGCGTGATGAGCGTCGCGACCACCTCCACCATCGACCATGGCAGGCAGGTGGCAAGCACCCTGAGCGAAAAGTCGGCGGAACTCGAGACCGTCAAGTCGGCGCTGGAGAAATACAAGATCCTCGCCGACACCGACCCGCTGACGCACATCTGGAACCGGCGCGCTTTCGACCGGCGTATCGCCGAGGTCTACAACGATCGCAGGGGCGTGATGTTCGGCGCGCTGGTGCTGGCCGACATCGACCGTTTCAAGGAGATCAACGACCGCTTCGGCCATCCGGTGGGCGACAAGATCATCCAGCTGGTCGCCGAGATCCTGCGCGGCAACCTGCATATCGACATGTTCGTGGCGCGCACCGGCGGCGAGGAGTTTGCGCTGATCCTGGAAGGCGCCGGCGAGCAGGCCACATTCGACCTGGCCGACGGACTGCGCACGCTGGTCGAGCAGACGCTGTTCTCGTCGCCGACCGGCATCAATTACGGCCCGGTGACGATATCGATGGGCATCTGCATGGCGTCGGAGGCCGACGGTCCCGACGATCTGTATTCGAAGGCCGACCGGGCGCTCTACCGCTCGAAGATCACCGGCCGCAACCGCGTGACCAAATTCTCGACGGTGCAGGACCGCCCGCTGAAGAGCTGGCTGCTTTACAAGAAGGATTGAACGCCGCCGCTTGTCGGGTGGGGTGAGGTTGTGGTGCGTCCTTCGAGGCTCGCCCGCAGACGTTTCATCTAAACTTTCAACACGTTGCGGGCTCGCACCTCACGATGAGGACCGCTGATGACTACACACCAGTTCTGAAACCTGAGCATTAACCCGCAGATTGGCGGCCTACACCCAGCGGTCCTCATCCTGAGGTGCGAGCTCGCACGGCATTGAAATTCTAGCCGAAATAGCTGCGGCGAGCCTCGAAGGACGCACCACAAAACGGGCTGCCCGGCCGCCAAGGCCGGGCAGTAGCATCATCCGTTGACGACCTTGCGCTGGGTCACGCCAGTGCCCTTCTTGAGAAGCTCCGAGACGAGGAACGCCAGTTCGATCGCCTGGTCGGCGTTGAGGCGCGGGTCGCAATGGGTGTGGTAGCGATCCTGCAGCTCGTCGTCGCGGATGGCGCGGGCGCCGCCCGTGCATTCGGTGACGTTCTTGCCGGTCATCTCGATATGGATGCCGCCCGGATGCGTGCCCTCGGCGCGGTGTACCTCGAAGAAGGTCTGCACCTCCTTGAGGATGCGGTCGAAGGGCCGCGTCTTGTAACCGGCCGCGGTGATCGTGTTGCCATGCATCGGGTCCGACGACCACACGACGTTGCGGCCTTCCTTCTTCACGGCGCGAACCAGCTTCGGCAGATGGTCGGCGACCTTGTCCGAGCCGAAGCGGGCGATCAGCGTCAGCCGGCCGGGCTCGTTCTCCGGGTTCAGCATGTCGATGAGTTGCAGCAGTCCGTCGGCTGTCAGCGACGGGCCGCATTTCAGGCCGAGCGGGTTCTTGATGCCGCGGCAATATTCGACATGCGCGTGGTCAGGTTGGCGCGTGCGATCGCCGATCCAGATCATGTGGCCGGAGGTCGCGTACCAGTCGCCGGAGGTCGAATCGACGCGGGTCAGCGCCTCCTCGTAACCGAGCAGCAGCGCCTCGTGGCTGGTGTAGAAATCGGTCTCGCGCAGCGAATAATTGCTCTCCGAGGTGATGCCGATGGCCTGCATGAAGTCCATCGTCTCGGTGATGCGGTTGGCAAGCGATTCGTAGCGCTCGGCCTGCGGGCTATCCGCGACGAAGCCAAGCATCCAGCGATGCACGTTCTCAAGGCTGGCGTAGCCGCCCTGGGCGAAGGCGCGCAGCAGGTTGAGCGTCGCCGCCGACTGCCGGTAGGCCATCTCCTGGCGCACCGGATCGGGAATACGCGACTTCTCGTCGAAGTCGATTCCATTGATGATGTCGCCGCGATAGCTGGGCAGCGTCACGCCGGCTTTCGTTTCATTGTCGGACGAGCGCGGCTTGGCGAACTGACCGGCGACGCGGCCGATCTTCACCACCGGCTGCGCGCCGGCGAAGGTCAGCACCACCGACATCTGCAGGAAGACGCGGAAGAAGTCGCGGATGTTGTCCGCGCCATGCTCGGCGAAGCTTTCGGCGCAGTCGCCGCCCTGGAGAAGGAATGCGTCACCGGCAGCGACGGTCGCAAGCTGCTTCTTCAGCTTGCGTGCCTCACCTGCAAAAACCAGCGGCGGAAACGTGGCGAGACGGCCTTCGACCTCGGCCAGCGCTGCCTGGTCCGGATAGGCCGGAACCTGCATGATCGGCTTGGCTCTCCAGGAATTCGGGGACCATTTCGTCATCGTCGCACCCAATCGTCGCTCGCAAGGGCGGAATGCCCTGCCTTCCCGTCCTTCGGGAAGGCGGCTCTATACAAGAATGATGGCAGCTATTCCAGACCGGAGTTCATCGGGTAGCGAGGCAACTCGCAATCGGCGGTCACGCGAACTCCATGATCACCGCATCGACCGCCAGACTGTCGCCCGGCTTGGCGTTGATCTTCGAGACCGTGAGGTCGCGCTCGGCGCGCAGCACGTTTTCCATCTTCATCGCCTCGACCACGGCGAGGATGTCGCCGGTCTTGACGTCCTGCCCCGCGGCCACGGCGATCGACATCACCAGCCCCGGCATCGGGCAAAGCAGCATCTTCGACGTATCCGGCGGCACCTTTACCGGCATCAGCCTGTCGAGTTCCGCCGTGCGCGGCAACATGGCGCGGGCCGTCACCGACATGCCTTTCCAGTCGATGCGCACGCCGTTTTCCAGGGGACGAAGCTGCGCCACCACCTTGCGGTCGCCGACCGTGCCGCGCCAGACCGGCTCGCCCGGCCGCCAGTCGGAGACAACCGTCAGCGGCTTGCCGCCGGCTACCATCATGTCGATCTCCATCGGCACCGACACCAGCCCCTCGCCGAGACGCACGGCAACGTAGTCGGTGCCGATCTTCACCTCCCAGTCTTGTTTCAGCGCGCCGGAATGCGGGGCAAGCCGGCCGCCAAGCCGGTCGAGCCGGTCGCGGCGCAGCAGTTCCACGGCGCAAGCCACCGCCGCGATCACCACCTTCTCTCCGTCGTTGGGGACGATGGGCGCAAAACCGTCGGGATACTCCTCGGCGATGAAGCCGGTGGAAAGCCTGCCCTCCCGCCAGCGCGGGTGACGCATCAAGGCGGAGAGGAACGGGAGGTTGTGCTGGATGCCGTCGACGACGAATTCGTCGAGCGCATCCGACATGGCGTCGATCGCCGTCAGCCGGTCCGGCGCCCAGGTGCAGAGTTTGGCGATCATCGGATCGTAGAACATCGAGATTTCCGAGCCTTCGGTGACGCCGGTGTCGTTGCGCACAACGACGTCGCCGCTCCGGCCTTCCGCCGGCGGGCGGTAGCGCGTCAGGCGGCCGATCGACGGCAGGAAGTTGCGGTAGGGATCCTCCGCATAGAGCCGGCTCTCCACCGCCCAGCCGTTCAGCTTCACATCCTGCTGGCGAATTGAGAGCTCTTCGCCAGCGGCCACGCGAATCATCTGCTCGACGAGGTCGACGCCGGTAACGAGTTCCGTCACCGGGTGTTCGACCTGCAGGCGCGTATTCATCTCGAGGAAATAGAAGTTCTTTTTTGCATCGACGATGAACTCGACCGTACCGGCGCTCTGGTAGTCGACGGCCTTCGCCAGCGCGACTGCCTGCTCGCCCATGGCCTTTCGCGTCTGCTCGTCGAGGAAAGGCGACGGCGCCTCCTCCACGACCTTCTGGTTGCGCCTCTGGATCGAGCATTCGCGCTCGCCGAGATAGATGGCGTTACCGTGGCCGTCGGCCAGTACCTGGATTTCGATGTGGCGCGGCTCGACCACGAATTTCTCGATGAAGACGCGGTCGTCGCCGAATGAATTCTTGGCCTCGGAACGGGCGCGGACAAAACCGTCGCGCACCTCGTCCTTCGACCAGGCGATGCGCATACCCTTGCCGCCACCGCCGGCCGAGGCCTTGATCATCACCGGATAGCCGATCTCGCCGGCGATTCTTTCCGCGTGGTCGCCATCCTCGATGATGCCGAGATGGCCGGGGACCGTGCTGACCTTCGCGGCGTTGGCGAACTTCTTCGATTCGATCTTGTCGCCCATCGCCTCGATGGCTTTCGGCTTGGGGCCGATGAAGATGATGCCCTGCGCTTCGAGCGCGGCGCAGAAGGAGGCGCGCTCCGACAGGAAGCCATAGCCCGGATGCACGGCCTGCGCTCCCGTGGCCTTGCATGCCTCGATGATCTTTTCGGCGACCAGATAGCTCTGGGCGGCCGGCGCGGGGCCGATATGCACCGCCTCGTCGGCCATCTCGACATGGACGGCGTCGCGATCGGCGTCGGAATAGACCGCGACCGTCGCGATGCCCATCCTCCGCGCCGTCTTGATGACGCGGCAGGCGATCTCGCCGCGATTGGCGACCAGTATCTTGCTGAACATTAAGACGGCTTCTCCCCACGGAACGCCGCCCCTTCTTATGGGGATGGCGCTGCCGGCTCAAGCGGCGTGTTGGGCAAGATGCGCAGCTATGGCGGATATCGTGCATGTGCGGCCAGCAACGAAAAAACCCGGCGGTTGCCCGCCGGGTTCTGTCTAGGCCGATCGGTGAAGCCGATCAGAACGTGCGCTGGAAGCGCAGGTTGAAGCCCCAGGCGTTATCGTAGGCGTTCACGATATCGTCGCTGAAATTGTCGGCATAGACGATTTCCGGCGTGATGGCGAAGCCGGGAACCAGTTCGTAGCGGATGTTGGCGGCAACCGAGAAGTCCTCGAAGTCGTCATAACCGACTTCGGCGTTGAAGGTGGCCTTCTCGTTCAGCTTGATCGCGGTGCCGCCCCAGATGGCCCAGTCGCCACCCCATCCAGCGTAGTAGTTGCTGCCGTTGTCGACGACTACCGTGCCAGCGGCATTGGTTTCGATCCTATCGCCACCGGAATCCCAGCCGGCCATCACGAACACCGAAGCGGTGTCGGTGATGTTGATGTCCAGGCGACCCTTGACCGCGACTTCTTCCTGCCAGCTGTCGTAACCGGCGACGACGCCGATCTTGCCCCAGCCCTGCTTCAGCGACAGGCCGCCGACGACATAAGGGCCATAGTTCCCGGTGATGCCAGCGCGGGTCTCAGGCGTAATGGGAAGAGGAACGCCGGCGGCATCGTAGAGCGTGTAGTTCTTGCCATCGTTGTTGTCGCCCTGCTCGATCGCGATGCCGGCCGAGAAGCCGTTCTCGCCGGTGTAGGTGTAGGCGATCTGCAGCGTGCCGAACGGACCGTAGGGAACGATACCGTCGTTCATGACGCCCGACGAATAGTCGGTGAAGGTCGAGAAGTAGGAGTCCGTCTTACCGATGCGGAAGCCGCCGAGCTCGATATAGGCATGCTCAATGCCGACACCGTCGTTCATGTCGTAGGCGGGCGTGCCGCTGCCGGACACCTGATAGTTGAAATTGATGGCGGCATACGAACGCAGAGTGCCGAGTTCGGTCTCGCTGCGGGCGTCGGCGCGTAGCTGGAAGCGGACACGGTTGTTGTAGGTGTCGTCGCCTGCGGCGCTCGTCACGCCGTAGAAATCGCCGCCGCGGATGTCGACGCGGACATAGCCGCCGATCTTCAGGCAGGTTTCCGTGCCGGGCAGGTAGAAGAAGCCCGAACCATAGACGTCGCAGACGCGGACGTATTCGACGGGTTCCGGCTCGGCAACCACGACCGCATCGGCCGCACGAGCGCCGGTGACTGCGACCAGTGCCGCAGCGGAGCCGAGAAGAAGGCTCTTAATGTTCACTTTCTGACCTCCAGAAAACTGGTTTAACAAAACGGGCATTCAAAAACACTCACGTGGAACGGTGCCCCTCACGGCCCACGTTGGAAAAGGCTTACGACTAACCGGAACCCCCATTTCCATTAGTTCCGCTTAATACATATGCCATCAGGTTTCTACGAAGGATGTGCGCCGCAGCCTGCGCTTTGTGCAAAACGGGCGGAAATGTGGCAGCAAAGATACACTCGCTTGGCCGAGGCCGGCCCCGCGGCAGGCGATTGCCGCGAAAAGCCGTGCGGCCTCTGCTTTGGTAGGGTTGCCCGGCGCCATGATTCCTGAAAGGTTGCCGCCCGAATTCACATCCGGAGAAACCGTCCCATGAAAACACGCGCCGCCGTGGCCGTCGCCGCTGGAAAGCCGCTGGAGATCATGGAGGTCGACCTCGAGGGGCCGCGCGAGGGTGAAGTTCTGGTGGAGGTGAAGGCCACAGGCATTTGCCACACCGACGAATTCACCCTGTCGGGCGCAGATCCGGAAGGCCTCTTCCCGGCGATCCTCGGCCATGAGGGCGCCGGCGTGGTCGTCGACATCGGCAAGGGCGTGACCAGCCTGAAGAAGGGCGACCACGTCATCCCGCTCTACACGCCGGAATGCCGGCAGTGCCCCTCCTGCCTGTCGCGCAAGACCAATTTGTGCACGGCGATCCGCGCCACGCAGGGCCAGGGCCTGATGCCGGACGGCTCCAGCCGGTTCTCGATCGGCAAGGACAAGATCTTCCATTATATGGGCTGCTCGACCTTCTCGAACTTCACCGTGCTGCCGGAGATCGCGCTGGCCAAGGTCAATCCGGCCGCGCCCTTCGATAAGATTTGCTACATAGGCTGCGGCGTCACCACCGGCATCGGCGCGGTGATCAACACGGCCAATGTCGAGGCCGGCGCGACGGCAGCGGTGTTCGGTTTGGGCGGCATCGGCCTCAACGTCATCCAGGGGCTGCGTCTGGCCGGCGCCGACATGATCATCGGCGTCGACCTGAACAACGACAAGAAGGCGTGGGGCGAACGATTCGGCATGACGCATTTCGTCAACCCGAAGGAGATCGACGGCGACATCGTGCCGTATCTCGTCAATCTCACCAAGCGTGGCGCGGACCAGATCGGCGGCTGCGACTACACTTTCGACTGCACCGGGAATACAAAAGTCATGCGGCAGGCGCTGGAAGCCTCGCATCGCGGCTGGGGCCAGTCGGTCGTCATCGGCGTCGCCGGCGCCGGGCAGGAGATATCGACCCGGCCCTTCCAGCTGGTCACCGGCCGCACCTGGAAAGGCACGGCCTTCGGCGGCGCGCGCGGCCGCACCGACGTGCCGAAGATCGTCGACTGGTACATGGACGGCAAGATCGAGATCGACCCGATGATCACCCACACGCTGTCGCTCGACGAGATCAACAAGGGTTTTGACCTGATGCATGCCGGCGAGAGCATTCGCAGCGTGGTGGTTTATTAGGGCTTCCTTTGTTGACCCTCTCCTGCGTGCCAACAACCGAGCTATAGTCAGGCGAGAAAGGCGGGAATACGCGAGGCAGGTATTTTGTATAGCACAGCGCGCGGTATTGGATGATAGACTGCATGGCGCAGTAGGTTTGTCGGGTGCGCCATGGAAGCAATTCTTGCAGGTGCGGTTGTTCTGGCCGTCGGCGTGTTGTTGGCATTCTGCATCAAGAGGTTCTCGCTCGGCGACAGCGTGACCTTCCTTGCGCTGATGCTTCTACCTCTCATTGCCTACGGCGTCGTGTCGGGAAAAGTGCAGGAATTTACTGCGCCGGGAGGATGGGGGGCGAAGTTCCACGAGGTTGCCGCGAAGCCGGTGGACCCGGTCCCGCTGAGCAAGTCGATCGTCGATGGCGAGTTCATTGCCAAGGGCGACTATGTAATGCTCGAACAGGCCGCCAGGACGATCGAGCCCGGCGAGCCGATCGCGCTGACGCTTCAACTCGGACGCGGCTCCTTCTATGTGGAAAGCGTGATACGCGAATACATCCACGTATTGTCCGCCAGCGACCCCGAAATGTCGGTGGTCATCATCGACGCTGATGGCAAATATGTTGCCTCGAGCAAAGGCATCGTCGTGGCCGGCCTGCTCGACGCTTCCGATCAGGGACAACAGTTCATGGCGGCGCTGAGAAGCGCCACGCCGGCAGATATATTGAATGTCCCGGGGTTCACCGACAAATCCGTCTCCGACGAGGCGAGCAATGTCGAGGCACTGGAGAAGATGGAGCGGGAAAACACCAGCCGCCTGGTGGCCGTCACAGCGAATCGCGTCCCCCGGGGAATCGTGCTACGGGACATGATCGTCGCCCGTCTGCTCGTCGGGTTGGCTTCCGACAAGAAATGAGACATACCGGCGCAAATGCCCTATCCGACAATCCTGGTCGATGCCGACGCCTGCCCCGTGAAGGACGAGGTGGTGAAGGTCGCCGAGCGGCTTGGCCTCGTCGTTACCTTCGTCTCCAATGGCGGGCTCAGACCATCGCGCGACCCGATGATCCGCAACGTCGTCGTGCCGAAATCGGCGGATGCGGCCGACGACTGGATCGTCGACAACGCCTGTGCCAATGATATCGTGGTGACGGCCGACATTCCGCTGGCGGCGCGGGCTGTAGCCGGGGGCGCGCATGTGCTCGGCCCAACGGGAAAACCGTTCACGCCCGAAAATATCGGTATGGCGGTGGCGATGCGCGACTTGAAGCAGCATCTGCGCGAGACCGGCGAGAGCAAGGGTTTTAACGCCGGCTTTACGCGCGAGGACCGGTCGCGCTTCCTCGGCGCGCTCGACCAGATGGCGCGCCGCGCCATGGAGGCGGCCAAAGGCGCGGCATGACCTGGCACAATCGCCGCGCCTCCTTCTATTACGCGCTCGCAGCCGGTGCCGCGGTGCTGGTCGTCCTCCTGATCGTCGCGCCGGCCTATGCCGTCGCCACGGCGGCGAACGCTTTTTTCGCCGTCTACCTCGTGCTCAGCGCCATCAAGCTGCGCTATCTCAGCGCCGGCTACCTGCACAAGCACGCGGCACGTGTCGACGTGCCCGAATGGACGATCTTCGTCGTGACGCTGTTTGCGGTTGCCGTGACTGTGGTGTCCCTGTTCAGGCTGATCAATGTCGTCAACCATCCCACCGTGCCGCAACTCGCTCTGGCGCTGGCGTCTGTAGCGCTCGGCTGGGTCACTGTCCACACGATGGCCGCCTTCCACTACGCCCACATCTACTGGTCGCCGCCGCACATCCGCTCCGACGGCTCGGCTCCACGGCAGGGCGGACTGGAATTTCCGCAGACGCCCGAGCCCGGCGGCTACGAGTTCGTGTATTTCGCCTTCGTCATCGGCATGACGGCCCAGACCTCGGACGTGGCGATCACCAGCACCGAGATGCGCAAGCTGAGCATCGTGCATGGCGTGGTTTCGTTCTTCTTCAACACGGTGCTGGTCGCCGCCGCGGTCAACCTCGCCGTCAGTTTTGCAGGTTAGGCAGGCCGTACGGCCCCGCAGGCGTTCACATTCGCGTGCCCTCGGCGCTTTGCACGCACTCCGGCCGGCCCGGGGATGAAACAAACCACCAAAAATTCCGTATTCACTTGCAAGGCTGGCCGCGGTCCGGACGGACATCGGCCGCCCGCGATCGCAAGCCGACGTTCATGCCCGCCGGGCCGTGGGCCTGGGCGTGGAAGGACGAGGAGACAGAGATGGACCCCACCGATACGCCATCAGAACGGGCGGCGGTCGACATCGGACAACCCGGCGCCGTCAAAGGACAGCTCATCTACCGGCAACATCTCTGGACGCGGCTGACGCACTGGATCTGGGCGATCAGCCTGTTCTTCCTGCTGCTGTCGGGATTGCAGATCTTCAACGCGCATCCGACGCTTTATGTCGGCGACCAGTCGGGCTTCGGCTTCGACAATTCCATCGTGTCGATCGGCGCAGAGAACACCGCGAGCGGCCCGGCGGGCTATGCCACCGTCTTCGGCAAGCGCTTCGACACGTCGGGCCTGCTCGGCCTGTCCTGGGAGGACGGACAGGCGGTCGGACGCGGCTTTCCGGCCTGGGCGACGATCCCGTCCTATCAGGACCTCGCGACCGGCCGCGTCGTGCATTTCTTCTTCGCCTGGCTGCTTTCGGCGACACTCCTCCTCTGGCTGCTGGGCAGCCTGATCAACGGCCATCTCCGCCGCGATCTCGCGCCGCGCCTGTCCGATCTGCGCGCCCTGCCCCGCGACATCGCAAACCACGCCCGGCTGCGCTTCCATCACGTCAGAGACTACAACACCTTGCAGAAGCTGGCCTATGGCGGCGTGCTGTTCGTGCTGTTTCCGCTGATGATCGCCACCGGCCTTGCGATGTCGCCGACCATGAACGCCGCGCTCCCGTGGCTGCCGGAGATGTTCGGCGGACGGGAGACGGCGCGCAGCATCCACTTCCTGGTGATGCTGCTTCTCGTCGCCTTCTTCGTCATCCACATGCTGATGATCGCCGCCGCGGGGCCGATCAACGAACTGCGCTCGATCATAACCGGCTGGTATCGGACCGACCCGCCGGCGCGAGCCCAACCGCAATCGGAAGTGAGGTCGTGACCATGGCCGGTTTTCACATCAACCGACGAAAGTTCCTTTCGGCATCGGGCGTTGCCGCTTCCGGAATGCTTCTTTCGGGGTGCGATATCTTCGATGGATTGCCTGCGGATGGCAGCGTCCGCAACGTGCTGGAGAGTGCAAACGACCTGACCTATAGCGTGCAGCGGCTGCTCGCCGGCGACGCACTGGCACAGGAATTCACCGAGGCCGACATCCGGCAACCGCAGCGGCCGAACGGCATCACCGCGCCGGACGATTCGGTCTATAAGGATCTGCTTTCCAGGGATTTTGCCGACTGGCGGCTGGAAGTCACCGGCCTTGTCGAGAAGCCTCTTTCCTTGTCGCGCGACGAGCTTCAGAAAATGCCGTCGCGCACCCAGATTACCCGCCACGACTGCGTCGAAGGCTGGAGCTGCATCGCCAAATGGACCGGCGTGCCGCTGGCGCTGGTGCTGGACGAGGCGAAGGTCAAGCCGCAGGCGCGTTTTGTCGTCTTTGAATGCCTCGACACGATCGAGCGAAGCCTTTCGGGCGACGTCAAATATTACGGCTCCATCGATCTCGCCGACGCGCGCCATCCGCAGACGATCCTGGCCTACGGGCTGAACGGCAAGCCGCTGCCCGTCGAGAACGGCGCCCCGCTGCGCGTCCGGGTCGAACGGCAACTCGGCTACAAGATGCCGAAATACATCCATCGCATCGAACTGGTCGACAGTTTCGCCGCCATGGGTTTCGGCAAGGGCGGCTACTGGGAAGACCGCGGCTACGACTGGTTCGGCGGGATGTGATATTGCTCGCCGATCAATCCCGAAGGGATTTCCGGTGAGCAAGGCGCACCTCGTCCGCACCGCCGTTTTCCTGGCCTTCGCGGCCGGAGGCCTCGCCCTGTTGTTCATGGCCGACAAATGGTGGGTCGGCTCCGCGCAATTCGTCGGGGCGGGTATTGTCGGCGGGTTGATCTCGGAATGGCTGTTCAGGCGCCTCGCCACGCCGGACGAAAAACGGCTTGATCTTGAGGACCGTGTCCGCAACTCGGATTTTTAGGCCAGACGCTCTCTTCGGCGATCAGGCGACCTTGTCGAGTAGAGGTTGCAACGCCGGAGCGACCGAAGGAGCCGAATCGCGGAGCGAAATGAGCAGCGTGCGTTCGTTTTCACGCAGGTTGCCGCTCTTGCAGAGGTGTTCCGCAAGCCAGCGGGCTTCGTTTTCATCGACCGTCTCGGCTGCCCGCACGGCCACGTCCCGCGCGGCATTGCGGTCGCGCCAGGCGTCATCGGTGTCTTGCGGCATGTCGTCCCTGCGCAGGATCGCCGAAAGCCCGCCGGACACCATGCGGGAGAAGAAGCCGCCGACACCTACATTGGGGCTGTCCAGGAACACTTCGTGGCGTAGCGCTTCCTCGCGGCTCGGCGTCTGGTAACCGGAAACGAACATGACGAAATTCATCATCGCCTTGACGAACAGGTCGTTCCAGGCCGGATCGTTTTCGGCCTCTATGCTGGCGTCATTGATCCTGAGCAGGATTTCCGCCTCGGCACGGGTCACCGCGACATTGCCGTCGCCGGCAAAGGCGTAGAGCACGCGGCGGATCAGCTCGACCTCGTCCTGGTCCACGACGTTTGGCCGCCGGCCCTCCACCCGCGCCAGCGCCCCTGCCCCGCCGATCACCGCCGACGCCACCTGCTCCAGAGCGAAAGCCACGAGCTTTTCCGGTGAGGATTTCGCCTTTTCCAGCACGGTCACCAGCAACTCGACCTCGGTCAGCGTCTCGACGACGCCGTCCTGCGAGATCATTTTGATCAGCCAGCCGGCATTCTCGTCGGAGACGTAACCTTCCGGCCGTTCCTGATGCACCAGATGATCGGTGGCCGCCTCGACGAAGAAATCACGCCATTCCGGGCAGACGGATTTCGCTGCCGCATTCAGCCGGAACAGCTTTTCGACCTCCGCCCGCGACACTACCCCATCCGGATAGACCAGCGCGCGCATCGCTCTGACGTCGGCGGCGGAGATCATCTCCTTCGCCGCATCCATCTCGCCTGCAAAGCCTGACGTCATCTCGTCCATCGCTGCACCCCGCAACGGGCGCGTCGCGCCGGCCCCCCGCCCGCTCAACCGCCTCTTTGCTCTGAAATAACAGGCCGGTCTTGAAATTGCGCAAAGGAGGGTGGTTAGCGATCTGTTTCAGCCGAGGCCGCTGGTGACAAAGGCCAGCCCGTGGGCTACATACGACTCGTCGGAGGTTCCGCAAGGGACTTCGCCGGTTCGCGGGAGAGAGCAGCAATTGCTGCCGCCGAAGGGGAAATCGCCCGAAATCTCTCAGGCAAAAGAACCGCAGCCGGTCAAGACACTCTGGAAAGTCGGGGCCTAAAAACCCCGCGCCGAAGGTGTAAGCGCCGCCGACAGAGTTCCGGTTGCGCGAGTCTCTCAGGCTTCAGACAGAGGGGCACGGAATGGCCGTTTCAGCGGCCGGATACGTGCGCTCTGGAGAAGCAATGACCGACCTCGGCTCGAAGAAACTTCCGCTCGAAGATATGCACCAGGCCGCCGGAGCGCGCTTCGGCCCGTTCGCCGGCTGGTCGATGCCGCTGCAATACCCGGCAGGCGTGATGAAGGAGCACCTTCACACCCGCGAACACGCTGGCCTGTTCGACATCTCGCACATGAAGCTGTTTACGGTTTCCGGGCCGGGTGCATTGGCACTGTTGTCGAAAGCCTGCCCGCTTGACGCCGAAGCGCTGGCCGAACAGCAATCGAAATACACCTTCTTCCTCACCGAGACGGCGGGCATCATCGACGACCTGATCGTCACCCGGCTCGGCGCGACTCGCTTCATGGTGGTCGCCAATGCCGGCAACGCCGCCGAGGACGAGGCGCATCTGAAGGCGCTGGCGGAAAGTTTCGACTGCACGGTGACGCCGCTCGACCGCGTCTTCCTCGCGATCCAGGGACCGGTGGCCGAAGCCGTACTGACGGCCGCCGGCGTCGACGGCTCGCCCCTCGCCTTCATGACCGGCTTCGAGCCGCGCGAAAACTGGTTCATGAGCCGGTCGGGCTATACCGGTGAGGACGGCTTCGAGATCGGCCTGCCGGAAGCCGACGCGCGGGAACTCGTCGCAAAACTGCTGGCCGACCAACGCCTGATCTGGATCGGCCTCGCCGCCCGCGACAGCCTGCGGCTGGAGGCCGGGCTCTGCCTGCATGGGCAAGACATTGGCAAGGACACCGATCCGGTCGCCGCCGGCCTGCTCTGGGCGATCCCCAAGACGCTGCGCACCGAGGGAACGTTCGTGGGCGCCGAACCGCTGCACAAAAAAATCGCGCTTGGCACCGGCGAAAAACGCGTCGGCCTGAAGCCGGATGGCCGCCAGCCGGTGCGCGCCAGCGCGTCGCTGTTCGACGAGACGGGCGCCGCGATCGGCCGTGTGACCTCGGGCGGCTTCGGCCCCTCGGCCGGCCACCCTGTCGCCATGGGTTACGTCTCAGCCCAACTCGCCAAACCCGGCACCCGCGTTTTCGCCGACGTTCGCGGCACAAAAGTGCCCGTCGACGTCCACACCCTGCCCTTCACCCCACACCGCTATCGCAAAGGATGAACCCCATGCCGCAGATTTTCTACACCGAAGACCACGAATGGATCAGCGTCGAGGGCGACACGGCGACGGTCGGCATCACCGACTACGCGCAGGAGCAGCTTGGCGACCTCGTCTTCGTCGAACTGCCGGAAGCCGGCAAGACGGTAAAGAAGGGTGATGTCGCGGTCGTTGTCGAATCGGTCAAGGCCGCGTCGGACGTCTACGCCCCGGTCGACGGCCAGATCGTCGACGCCAACGGCGCGCTGTCCTCCGAGCCGGCGCTGGTCAACTCGTCGGCCACCGGCGACGGCTGGCTGTGGAAGATGAGACTCGCCGACAAGGGCCAGTTGGAAGGCCTGATGGACGAGGCCGCCTACAAGAAGCATATCGGCTGAGGCAAGGAATCATGACCGAGAAATCCGAATTCGCCGGCCGGCATATCGGCCCGAGCATCGCCGAGACGCGCGCCATGCTGGCCTCGCTCGGCATACCGTCGCTGGAGACGCTGATCTCGCAGACCGTGCCGCGGTCGATCCGGCTCGGCCGACCGCTCGACCTGCCAGCTCCGGCCACGGAAGCCGAGGCGCTGGCCGAACTGGCGGAAAAAATGTCGGCCAATGTCGTGCTGAAAAGTTTTGTCGGCTTGGGATATCACGGCACGCATGTGCCGCCGGTCATCCTGCGCAACCTGTTCGAGAACCCGGCCTGGTACACGGCCTACACGCCCTATCAGGCCGAGATCAGCCAGGGCCGGCTGGAACTGCTGTTCAACTATCAGACGCTGGCGACCGAACTCACCGGCCTGCCCGTGGCCTCCGCCTCGCTGCTTGACGAGGCGACCGCGCTGGCCGAGGCGGTGGGCATGGCGGTGCGCCATCACAAGGACAAGCGCACGAAGATCGCCTTCGCCAACCAGCCGCATCCGCAGACCCGCGACGTGGTCGAAACCCGTGCGGAGCCGCTGGGCTGGGAGATCGACGGCGACACGATCGACGACAACACGGCGGCCCTCGTCGTCGCATGGCCGGACACTTACGGCGTGTTCGGCGACCATTCCGAAAAAATCGCCGAGGCAAAGGCCGCCGGCGCGATCGTCATCTTCGTCGCCGACCCGCTGGCGCTGACCATCATGCAGACCCCGGCCAGCCTCGGCGCAGACATCGCGGTCGGCTCGATGCAGCGTTTCGGCGTGCCGATCGGTTTTGGCGGCCCGCACGCCGCCTATTGCGCGGTGTCGGACAAGCTCACCCGCCTGATGCCGGGCCGCCTCGTCGGACAATCGGTCGATTCGAAAGGACGTCCCGGTTTTCGACTCGCCTTGCAGACGCGCGAACAGCACATCCGCCGCGACAAGGCGACTTCCAACATCTGCACCGCGCAGGCGCTGTTGGCCAACATGGCCACGGCCTATGCCATCTGGCACGGACCGGAAGGCCTTCAGGCCATCGCAAACCGCGTGCATGGGCTGGCGGCGCGACTGGCCGCCGCGCTGAAGGCGGCAGGCCATACCGTGTTGGGCGAGCATCGCTTCGACGCCGTGACGGTCGAGGTAAAGGGCCAAGCCAAGGAGCTCGCCAAAACAGCGCAGAAGGACGGCCGCCTGCTGCGGATGGTCAATGCCGACCTTGTCGGCATCAGTTTTGACGAGACTTCCACCGAAGCCGACCTCCAGGCCATCGCAGCGCTATTGGATGCGAAGGTCCAAGCGACCGCCGAACGCGCTCTGCCCGGCGCGCCGCGCCCGCTGAAAGGTTTCCTCACCCAGCCGTTCTTCCACGAGAACCGCTCGGAAACCGAGATGATGCGTTTCCTGCGAAGGTTGGCCGACAAGGATCTGGCGCTCGACCGCACTATGATCCCGCTCGGCTCCTGCACCATGAAGCTCAACGCCGCCGCCGAGATGATCCCGGTGTCGTGGCCGAATGTCGCCAATCTGCATCCCTTCGCGCCGAAGGCGCATTCGAAGGGCTACAAATCGATGACCGACGATCTGGAGCGCTGGCTGGCCGAAATCACCGGCTTCCACGCCGTGTCGCTGCAGCCGAACGCCGGCAGCCAGGGCGAATATGCCGGCCTGCTGGCGATCCGCCGCTATCACGAATCGCGTGGCGAGACGAACCGCACCATCTGCCTGATACCCTCCTCCGCTCACGGCACCAATCCGGCCAGTGCGGCGATGGCCGGCATGGACGTCGTGGTGGTGAAATGCACCGACAGCGGCGACATCGACATGGACGACATGCGCGCCAAGGTGGAGCAGCACAAGGCCGATCTGGCGGCGCTGATGATCACCTACCCCTCGACGCACGGCGTGTTCGAGGAGGGTGTCAAGGACCTGACCAAACTGATCCATGACAATGGCGGGCAGGTCTATCTCGACGGCGCCAATCTCAACGCGCTGGTTGGCCTGGCGCGGCCGGGCGACATCGGCGGCGACGTCTGCCACATGAACCTGCACAAGACTTTTTGCATCCCGCATGGCGGAGGCGGACCCGGCGTCGGGCCGATCGGCGTGGCGAAACACCTGGCGCCGTTCCTGCCCGGCCATATCGACCATGGCTCGACCCATCCGGTCTCGGCGGCGCCGTTCGGCAGCGCCTCGATCCTGCCGATCACCTGGATGTATATCCGCATGATGGGCGGCATCGGGCTGAAGAACGCCACCGAAATGGCGATCCTCAACGCAAACTACGTCGCCAACCGCCTCAGCGAGCACTTTCCGGTCCTCTACGCCGGCCGCAACGGCCGCGTGGCGCATGAGTGCATTTTGGACACCCGCGTGCTGAAGGACAGCGCGGGCATCGGCGTCGAGGATGTCGCCAAGCGGCTTATCGACTATGGTTTCCATGCGCCGACCATGTCGTGGCCGGTGGCCGGCACGCTGATGGTCGAGCCGACCGAATCCGAGCCGAAGGTCGAACTCGACCGGTTCTGCGAGGCGATGATTTCCATCGCCAGGGAAGCGGCCAAGGTGGCCTCGGGGGAATGGCCGAAGACGGACAATCCGCTGGTCAACGCCCCGCACACGGCGGCGGAAGCGCTGGCCAGCGAGTGGAGCCATCCCTATTCGCGGCTCGAAGCGGCCTACCCCGCCGCCGACCCGAACGTTGCGGCCAAATACTGGCCGCCGGTGTCGCGCATCGACAATGTCGCGGGCGACCGCAACCTCGTCTGTTCCTGCCCGCCGCTGGCGGACTATCTCGGCGCGGCGGAGTAGCCATACGGCCCGAAAAACATCCCCGCGAGGTCAATGCTCGAAAGGGAACCACAGGGGACAGTTTACTTAATTCCGCAGAAAGGCGCGGCGCTTCAAGGCTGATGCCGGCGGAATTAAGTAAACTGTCCCCGGCATTTGCGCCGGCTCGGCTGCGAACGTCCGACCGATTTTGGCTTATCGAGCGCTGAAGCCGTCCCCAGGCGTGTCTCGGCTTGCGGCCCACTCCAAAGGCTGGCATTCCGCGTCGCGCCGCGTAGTATCGCGCAACGCATACCGGGAGGACGCCTTGCAGACCAAGAAGATCATCAACGACGGCAACAGGGCCGTCGACGAAATGCTGGAAGGCGTGCTCGCCGCCCATCCCAACCACCTTTTCGCCGTCCCCGGCAGCCCACGCTCGATCGTGGCAAAGAACGGCCCGCGCCCCGGAAAAGTCGGCATCGTCATCGGTGGCGGCTCCGGCCACGAGCCGACCTTCCTGGGTTATGTCGGCAAGGGCCTCGCCGACGCTTGCGCAGTCGGCAACGTCTTCGCCTCGCCGCCGCCCGATCCGATCGTCGAATGCGCCAAGGCGGTCAGCGGCGGCGCCGGCGTGCTCTTCCAGTACGGCAACTATGCCGGCGACGTGATGAATTTCGACATGGCCGCAGAGATGGCGGCGATGGACGACATCGAGGTGCGCACGGTGCTGACCACCGACGACGTCGCCACTTCGACCAAAGCCAAGCGTCGCGGCGTGGCCGGCAATTTTTTTGTCTTCAAGGCCGGCGGCGCCGCGGCCGACAAGATGTTTTCCCTCGACGAGGTCGAGCGCATCGCGCGGAAAGCCAACGACCAGACCTTCACCATGGGCGTCGCGCTCTCACCCTGCTCGCTGCCGCAGACGCGGAAGCCGAATTTCGAGATCGGCGACGACGAGATGGAGATCGGCATGGGCATCCATGGCGAACCGGGCGTCCAGCGCGGCAAGCTGAAGACCGCCGACGAGATCGTCGACGAGATGCTCGACCGCATCTTCTCCGAGATGGCGCCGTCGAAGGGCGACAAGGTCGCCGTGCTCGTCAATTCGCTTGGCTCCACGCCGCCCATGGAACTTTACATCATGAACCGCCGCGTCCGGCAGCGCCTGGCCGACATCGGCGTCGGCGTGCATGCGACCTGGGTCGGGCCGTATTGCACCTCCCTCGAAATGGCCGGCGCCTCGGTGACCTTGCACCGGCTCGACGGCGAGTTGCAGGAGATGCTGGAACATCCCTGCGACTGCGCCATGTTCCGCGCCGGCTGATTTTTTTGCTCCTCGGCAATCTCCAAAGCGCGCTCCAGAAATCCGGGATCATTGCATGACAGACATCACCTCCGCCCGCCTGATCGCCATGTTCGGAAAGATCGCCGAGGCAATCGAAGCCGAAAAGGACAGGCTCTGCGCGCTGGACGGCGTGATCGGCGACGCCGACCACGGCATCGCGATGTCCTTGGGCTTTTCTGCTGCGCGTGACGCGGTATCGGCTCTCGACTCCGCCGCCGATCCGACCACGGTGTTCAACACCGCTGCAAAATCGTTCCTCAACGCCGTCGGCGCTTCCTCAGGCCCGCTCTACGCCACTGCCTTCATGCGCGCCGGCGCGGCCATCAAAGGTAAGCCGTCGCTGACGGAGGCAGATTTCATCGCTGCCTTCCAGGCCATGGCCAAAGGCATCCAGGACAGAGGCAAGGCCGAACGCGGTGAAAAGACAATGATCGACGCCTGGCTGCCCGCCGCTGACGCTGCCGGCGAGCGTTTTGCTACCGGTGGCGACCTCGCCGCGTCGCTCGCCGCCGCCGTCGACGCTGCCAAGGCCGGAGCCGAAGCGACAAAAAACATGGTCGCCGCAAAAGGCCGCGCCGAGCGCCTCGGCGAGCGCTCGCTCGGGCATATGGATCCAGGGGCGGCCTCGGCGGTGGTGGTGATCGAGGCGATACGGGAGGCAGTGGCCAACTGAATCTCTCCCCTTGAGGAAGCGGCTTCGAGAGAGCTTTGTGAAACAAGGCGATCGAGACGGGGAAGGGTTGCTTCAGGATGGAGCGCCTCATCACCGACCCCACCCCGCGTCGAAACCTCGCGTGCCGCTCGGTTTTCTCCGCGACCCTCCCCTCAAGGGAGAGGGTAAAGGCGGCGCTACCCGATCGCCGCCGCCGCCCGCCTGAGAATGTCGATATACCCCTCCGCTGCCCAAGCGGAGCGGCCGATGAAGAGCCCGTCGATATGCGGCTGCATGATCAGTTCGGCCGTGTTGCCGGGATTGACGCTGCCGCCGTAAAGCACCGGCGGTGCGGCGGGCAGGATCGCGCCGGCGACCCGCTTGATCAGCGCCTGCTGCTTGTCCGCATAGTCCGCGCTGGCGGGAATACCTTTTTCGCCGATCGCCCAGACCGGCTCGTAGGCGAACAGGATCTGCGTGGATTTGCCTGCGTCGTCAAGGAATTCCAACGCGCCTCTCACCTGCTCCGCCAGCACCGCGTCCGCCCTGCCCGCCTCCCGTTCGGCAAGCGTCTCGCCGACGCAGACCAGCGGCACGAGGCCATGCCGCACCGCCGCTGCCGTCTTCAGGCCGACCGTGCGATCGGTCTCCGCAAAAAACGCGCGCCGCTCGCTGTGGCCGAGTTCGACCCAGTCGAGCCCGCAATCCCGGAGCATCAGCGGTGAAATCTCGCCGGTCCAGGCACCGGCATCCTCCCAATGCATGTTCTGCGCCCCGACCTTGATCCGGCTACCGGACAACGCCGCCTTGACCTGCCGTCCCACCGTGAAGGGCGGAACGACGAAAGGCTGGATGCGTTCGTCGAATCCCGGCAGGAACGCCTTCAGTTTCCCTGCGAAATCCAGCGCTTCGGCCAGTGTCTTGTTCATCTTCCAACTGGTGCCGACAAAATAGGAAGTCACGGCAAGTCCCTTTCAATCGGTTCAGGTTGAGCAATGCCGCATCGAGCCACGAATAGGAACCGGATACTTTGCAAAAAGCCGGAAAGCGTCTGTTTTCCCGAGACATTTTCCATTATGGCGTCGGGCGCATCCAGATTTGCCCCAGTGTGAGGAGATAGACTGCATGGCCCGGATCACCCTTCGCCAGTTGCTCGACCATGCCGCCGAGCACAGCTACGGCGTGCCTGCCTTCAACATCAACAATATGGAGCAGGCGCTGGCGATCATGGAGGCGGCGGACGCCGTCGATGCCCCGGTGATCCTGCAGGCCTCGCGCGGCGCCCGCGCCTACGCCAACGACATCATGCTCAAGCACATGATGGACGCGTTGACCGAGATCTACCCGAACATCCCGGTCTGCGTGCATCTCGACCATGGCAACGAGCCGGGAACCTGTATGACGGCGATCCAGTCCGGTTTCACCTCGGTGATGATGGACGGTTCGCTGAAGGCCGACGGCAAGACGCCCGGCGACTGGGACTACAATGTCGGCGTGACGAAGACGGTGACCGACATGGCGCATCTCGGCGGCATTTCGGTCGAGGGCGAACTCGGCGTGCTCGGCTCGCTGGAGACCGGCATGGGCGACAAGGAGGACGGCCACGGCGCCGAGGGAAAACTCTCCCACGACCAGTTGCTGACCAACCCCGACGAAGCGGTGAAATTCGTCGCCGAAACCAAGGTCGACGCGCTGGCGATCGCCATGGGCACCTCGCACGGCGCATACAAGTTTTCGCGCAAACCCGATGGGGGCGTGCTCGCCATGCATGTCATCGAGGAAATCCATAAAAAACTGCCGAACACGCATCTGGTCATGCACGGCTCGTCCTCGGTGCCGGAGGACCTTCAGGAGATCATCAACCGCTACGGCGGCAAGATGAAGCCGACCTGGGGCGTGCCGGTCGAGGAAATCCAGCGCGGCATCAAGAACGGCGTGCGCAAGATCAACATCGACACCGACAACCGCATGGCGCTGACCGGCCAGATCCGAAAAGTGCTTTCGGAAGACCCGAGCGAGTTCGACCCGCGCAAATATTTGAAACCGGCGATGGCGGCGATGACGAAACTCTGCAAGCAGCGGCTGGAAGAATTCGGCACGGCCGGCAATGCGCAAAAAATCAGGCCGCTGCCGGTGTCAGAGATGGCGAAGCGCTACAAGAGCGGCAGCCTCGACCCGAAATTCGGTTGACGAGCCCGCTCCAACCCTCGCGACCTGCCGCCAGATGACAAACGGGGCCTTTCGGCCCCGTTGCTTATTTCGAAGTCAGTCGGCGTTTCAGCCGTTCGCCGCCGCAACCGCCCGCTTCGCCATGACCACCACGAGGTTGGCGCGATACTCGGCCGAGGCGTGCAGGTCGCTCATCAGCCCTGCGCTCGGCACGGACAGGCCTTCCAGCGCGGCGGCCTCGAACTTTTTCGCCAGCGCAGCCTCGATCGGCTTCGAGCGGAACACGCCGTCCTCGCCGGCCCCGGTCACCGCGACGCGCACCCCGTCCTTGCCCTTCACCGCGAACACGCCGGTCATGGCGTAGCGCGAGGCAGGGTTCGGGAACTTTGAATAACCAGCCTTGGCCGGCGCCGTGAAGGTCACACCGGTGACGATCTCGCCCTCCTTCAGCGCCGTCTCGAACAGGCCGGTGAAGAATTTTTCCGCCGAAATCTCGCGCTTGTTGGTGACGATGGTGGCGCCGAGCGCCAGCATCGCCGCCGGATAATCCGCCGCCGGATCGTTGTTGGCGATCGAGCCGCCGATCGTGCCGCGATGGCGCACATGCGGGTCGCCGATATGCGCGGCCAGATGACAGATCGCCGGGCAGACAGCCTTCAGCTTGGCGTTGGTTGCGACCTCGGCGTGGGTTGTCCCGCCGCCGATCGTCACGGTCTTGCCGGAGACGGTGATGCCCTTGAGTTCGGCGATATGCGCCAGGTCGACAAGGTCCGACGGCGCGGCCAGCCGCGTCTTCATCGCCGGGATCAGCGTCATGCCGCCCGACAGGAATTTCGCGTCGCCCTTCTTGGACAGTTTCGCCGCATCGGCGACGGATGAAGCGCGGTGGTAATTAACGGAATACATGTGGTTTCTCCCTCCGGGAGAAGAGCGAATAGGGAGTAGCGAATAGCGAATAGGGAGTGCTTCCCGACTGCTCTGCGCTTCTCTTCCCTATTCGCTACTCCCTATTCGCTATTCGCTTCTTTTCGCTTCAGTCTCAGTGCTTCGCCACCGTCCGCGCCGCCGCCCAGACCCTCTGCGGCGTCGCCGGCATGGCGAGTTCGTTAGTGCCCAGCGCATCCGTGATGGCATTGATCACCGCCGGCGGCGAGCCGATGGCACCGGCCTCGCCGCAGCCCTTGATGCCGAGCGGGTTGCCTGGGCAAGGCGTGTTGGAGGTCGAGACCTTGAACGACGGCAGATCGTCGGCGCGCGGCATGGTGTAATCCATGTAGCTCGCCGTGATCAGCTGTCCGCCGGCATCGTAGAATGCGCCTTCGAGCAGCGCCTGGCCGACGCCCTGGGCGATGCCGCCATGCACCTGTCCCTCGACGATCATCGGGTTGATGACGTTGCCGAAATCGTCCGCCGCCACGAACTGGATGATCTTCGTCACCCCCGTCTCGGGATCGACCTCGACCTCGCAGATGTAGCAGCCGGCCGGGAAGGTGAAGTTCGACGGATCGTAGAAAGCACCTTCCTTCAAACCGGGTTCCATGCCCGAAGGGAGGTTGTGCGCGGTGTAGGCGGCGAGCGCCATCTGGAACCAGGGCACGTTCTTGTCGGTGCCGGCCACCTTCAGCGCGCCGTTCTCGATGACGATGTCGGCCTCGTCGGCCTCCATCAGATGCGCTGCGATCTTCTTGGCCTTGGCCTCGACCTTGTCGAGCGCCTTGACGATCGCCGACATGCCGACCGCGCCGGAGCGCGAGCCGTAGGTGCCCATGCCCATCTGCACCTTGTCGGTGTCGCCATGCACGATCGACACGCTGTCGATCGGCACGCCGAAGCGGTCCGCGACAAGCTGGGCAAATGTGGTCTCGTGGCCCTGGCCGTGGCTATGCGAGCCAGTCAACACTTCCACCGTGCCGACCGCGTTGACGCGCACTTCGGCGCTCTCCCACAGGCCGACGCCGGCGCCGAGCGAACCGACAGCCGCCGACGGCGCGATGCCGCAGGCCTCGATGTAGCAGCTCATACCGATGCCGCGCAGCATGCCGTTCTTGGCGGCGGCAGCCTTGCGGGCCGGAAAACCGGCATAGTCGGCAGCTTGCATCGCCGCGTCGAGCGAGGCAGCATAGTCGCCCGCGTCATAGCACATGATCACCGGCGTCTGATGCGGGAACTGCGTGACGAAGTTTTTCCGCCTCAACTCCGCCGGGCTTACGCCGAGCTCGCGCGCCGCCGTCTCCATAGTGCGCTCGACCAGATAGGTGGCTTCCGGCCGCCCTGCCCCGCGATACGCATCCACCGGCGCGGTGTTGGTGTAGACCGTGCGCACATTGGCGTGGATCGCCGGGATGTTGTACTGCCCCGACAGCAGCGTCGCATAGAGATAGGTCGGCACCGACGACGAGAACAGCGACATGTAGGCGCCCAGGTTGGCGACCGTGTCGACCTTGAAGCCGATGATTCGGTTGTCCTTGTCGAAGGCCATCTGGACCTCCGAATAATGGTCGCGGCCATGCGCGTCGGTCAAAAAGCTCTCGGTACGGTCGGCGACCCATTTGACCGGAACGCCGGTCTTCTTCGAGGCCCACAGGCAGACGAGCTCTTCCGGATAGATGAAGATCTTCGACCCGAAACCGCCACCGACGTCCGGCGCGATGACGCGCAGCTTGTTTTCCGGCGCGACGTTGTAGAAGGCGCTCATGACCAGGCGCGCCACATGCGGGTTTTGCGAGGTGGTCCAGCAGGTATAGTGGTCCTCGCCCTTGTCGTAGTGGCCGAGGGCGGCGCGCGGCTCCATGGCGTTGGGCACCAGCCGGTTGTTGACGATGCGCATCTTCGTCACATGCGCCGCGGCGGCGATCGCCGCGTCCGTCGCCTTGGCGTCGCCGATCTCCCAGTCGAAGATCAGGTTGTTTTCGGCTTCCGGGTGAAGCTGCGGCGCGCCCTTCTTCAGCGCGTCCATGGCGTTCGCCACCGCCTTCTTCTCCTTGTAGGTGACCTCGACGGCTTCCGCCGCGTCCCGCGCCTGGCCCTTGGTGTCGGCCACGACGATCACCACAGCGTCGCCGACATAGCGCACCCGGTCGAATGCCAGAGGCGACCACGCGCCCATCTTCATCGGCGTGCCGTCCTTGGAGTGGATCATCCAGCCGCAGATCAGATTGCCGATGCCGTCGGCCTTGAGTTCCTTGCCGGTGAGCACGCCAATGACGCCCGGCATGGCCTTGGCCTTGGAAACGTCGATCTTCTTGATGTCGGCATGCGCGTGCGGACTGCGCACGAATGCGGCATGTTTCATGCCGGGCACGACCATGTCGTCGACATAGCGCCCGTTGCCTGTGATGAACCGTTTGTCTTCCTTGCGCGCGACCCGTGCGCCGATGCCTTCGATGCCCATGATTGGTTTCCTCCCGGAACTTCAGTAGCGAATAGCGAATAGGGAGTAGCGAGTAGGGGAAGTGCAGCAGCGATGGCGGGAAAATCCCTATTCGCTATTCGCTACTCCCTATTCGCTCCCCTCTCACGCCGCCTTCTTCGCCTTGCCCTTGCCCTTCGACATCGCCTCGGACGCCGCAAGGATCGCCTTGACGATGTTGTGGTAGCCCGTGCAGCGGCAGATGTTGCCTTCCAGCTCTGCGCGCACCGTCGCTTCGTCGAGGCCGTCGGGATGGCGGTTGATCATGTCGGTGGCCGACATGATCATGCCGGGCGTGCAGAAGCCGCATTGCAGCCCGTGATGCTCCTTGAAGGCTGCCTGCACAGGGTGCAGGTCGGCGCCGTCGGCGAGCCCCTCGATGGTCACCACCGTGGAACCGGACGCCTGGGCCGTGAGGATCGTGCAGGATTTGACCGCCTTGCCGTCGACGTGAACGACGCAGGCCCCGCATTGCGACGTGTCGCAACCGACATGGGTGCCCGTAAGCCCCAGATTTTCCCGCAGGAAATGGACCAGGAGGGTCCGGTCCTCGACCGACGCCCCCACCTTTCGTCCATTCACGGTTAGTGAAACGTCCGACATATTGCCTGCCTCCCTCGGTAGGTATTCAGCGCGGTCGGCTCTCCGGCGTCCCGCGGATCGAACTATGACGAACGAAGCGCAAACACCACGATCCTGATCGCCGGTATCGAGAATGCAGCCGCCCCGCGCGGACCGTATATTGTACTTAAGACGATAAGGCCCGCAGCCACAGCATTGCAAAACTTCGGCGCTCGGACAAGAATGCATTCGGCACCTGCGCGCACGACGCGCAAAATGATGAGGGCCGGAGGAAAGGCTGGAGGAGTTGGCGCGAGTCTGCTCGGAGACAAGCTACGGCTGCGGGCTGACGGTGGTCAGCACCGACAAGCCGGACCCGCAGGCGTTCGCCCGCGAGGTGGCGCGCGCCGCGGCAGCCGGCGGCGCGGGTTTTGCGCTGTTTTTCTTCTCGCAAACCCTTGTGCGCGCTGAAGACCTTTCGGCGGCGATCTCGCAGCATGCGCCGGCCCTGCATCACGCCGGCTGCTCGACCGCGGGCGAGATCACGCCGGCCGGGCTGGAGGAAGGCCATATGCTGGCCATCCTGTTCCCCGCAGCGAGCTTCACCATCGCCAGCGCGATGATTCCCAACCTGTCCGGCTCCGGCATGGAATCGATCGCTGCGCAGGTCGGCGCGCTGCGGCGCTCGCTGGCGGCGCATACCGGCCGGCTGTCGTCGGGCAACGCCTTCGCGCTCTGCCTCATCGACGGGCTGTCCTTCGCCGAGGAATCGGTCACGTCGGCGATCCATTGGGGGCTGGACGACATCCCGCTGGTCGGCGGCTCGGCCGGCGACGATTTGCGCTTCCAAGCGACCACGCTGATTTCCAACGGCGTCGTCGCCACCGATTGCGCCATCGTCATCCTGATGGCGACCGACGTGCCCTTCCATGTCTTCAAGACCGAGAACTTCGTACCGACCGACGAGAAGCTGGTGGTGACCGCCGCCGATCCCAACCGGCGCATCGTCCAGGAGTTCAACGCAACCTCGGCATCGGAGGAATTCGCCCATGCGGTCGGCGTCCTGCCCGATGCGCTGACGCCGCTGAGTTTCGCCTCGCACCCGGTGGTGGTCCGCGTCGGCGGCGAATATTATTGCCGCTCGATCCAGAAGCTCAACCCGGACGGCTCGCTCTCCTTCTTCTGCGCCATCGACGACGGCATCGTGCTGTCCATCGCCGAGCCGACCGACATGGTCGAATCGACCCGCGCCGCGCTGCGGGACGTCGGCGAGAAGGTCGGCGGCATCGACGTCATCCTCGGCTTCGACTGCGTGCTGCGGCGGCTCGACGCCCGCAACCGCCAGGTGCTGAGGGATATCTCCGACCTCTACCAGACCAGCAATCTCATCGGCTTCGGCACCTATGGCGAGCAGTACCGCACCATGCACTTGAACCAGACGCTGACCGGCATCGCCTTCGGCCACCGTCAGGCCGCCGAGTAGGAGCCTGCGTCCTATGCTGATGGACGAGATCACCGACATCCAGCGGCTGCGCAAGATCAACGCGGCGCTGATCTCGCGCGTCGAGCGCGCCATGGACCAGCAGGGCAACGCCTTCTCGCTGTTCCAGACGGCGATCAACCTCGAGAGCCGCGTGCGCAACCGCACCGAGGAACTGCGCTCCACGCTGCGACGGCTGGAGGAATCCAACATCGACCTGTTCGCGGCCAAGGAAGCCGCCGAACTCGCCAACCTGTCGAAGACGCGGTTCCTCGCCGCCGCCAGCCATGACGTCTTGCAGCCGCTCAACGCCGCGAATCTTTCCGTTTCGGCGCTATCGGACCTGCAGACCACGGAAGAGGGCCACAGGCTGGTCGGCCAGGTCGAACGTTCGCTGACCACCATCGGCAACCTCCTCCAGACGCTGCTCGACATCTCGAAGCTCGACGCTGGCGTGGTCATGCCGGAGGTCGCGGAGATCCCGCTGGACCAGCTCTTCTCCTCGATCAAGTCGGACTTTCAGCCGATCGCCGAGCAGAAGGGGCTGAAGTTCCGCTTCCGCGCCAGCAATTCGGTGGTGCGTTCCGACCAGACCATGCTGCGCAGGCTGCTGCAGAACATCGTCTCCAACGCCGTGCGCTACACCCGCTCGGGCGGCGTGCTGGTCGGCGCGCGGCGGCGCGCGGGTATCATCCGTATCGAGGTCGCCGACACCGGTTGCGGCATCCCGCACGAGCATCGTGATGCGGTGTTCGAGGAATTCCATCGCGGGCCGGGCGCGGTCGAAAGCGACGTTTCAGGCGCCGGCCTCGGCCTCGGCCTGTCGATCGTGCGCAGGATGGCCGAAGCGCTCGGCCACCGCATCGGCTTCTCGTCGGTGGTTGGCCGCGGCACGGTGTTCTGGCTGGAGGTGCCTGCCGCCGCGACGCGCCCGCCGGCGGTCATCGAGGCGACCGGCGAGAGCAAGCGCCCGCGCGGCTACGGCCTGTTCGGCACGAAAGTGCTGCTGATCGAGAACGACCTCGGCGTGCTGGAGGCCATGATGGCGCTGCTGGCCCGCTGGCAATGCGTGGTGCGCCCGGCCACCTCGTCCGACGCCGCGCTCCAGACGCTGGGCGACACCGACTGGGTGCCCGACGTCATCATCGCCGACCAGCACCTTGAAGGCGGCGACCTCGGCACCCAGACGATCGCCTATGCCCGCAACTACCTCGCCCGCAACGTGCCTGCGCTGGTCATCACCGGCGACAGCTCTCCAGCACTTGCCCAGATAACCCGCGCCTCCGGCATCGAACTGATGCGCAAGCCGGTCAAGCCCGCGCAATTAAGGGCGCTGCTGGCGCATTTGCTGGCGTAGCGAATAGCGAATAGCGAATAGCGAATAGCGAATAGCGAATAGCGAATAGCGAATAGCGAATAGAAGCAGATACCTGAATCTCCCTATTCGCTACTCCCTATTCGCTATTCGCTCTCTTCACTTCGCTATTCGCTCTCCTAAAATCCCTGCTCCCGAAACAGATCCGCATTGTCGAGCTTCGAAACCTCGATCACGGCCTGGGTACGGCTGTAGACGTTGAGCTTGCGCAATATCTCCGAGACATGCGCCTTCACGGTGGTCTCGCCGACCTGCAGCTCGAAGGCGATCTGCTTGTTGAGCAGGCCCTGCCGCAGCATCTGCAGCACGCGCAGCTGCTGCGGCGTCAGCTTGCCCAGCCGGCGCACCATGTCGGCGCGGTCGGCGCTTTCCGGCTCGGGCGGCCGGTCGCCGTAATTCTGCGGGACGTAGACCGCGCCCTCCATGACGGAGCGGATCGCCGAGGCAAGATCGTCCTTGCGCGCCGATTTCGGGATGAAGCCGGCTGCACCGTAGGACAGCGCCTCCGACACGATCTTCGGCTCCTCATGCCCCGACACGATCACCACCGGCAGCCGCGGATGGCGGGTGCGCAGTTGCAGCAACCCGTCGAAGCCATGCACGTCGGGCATGCTGAGATCGAGCAGCGCCAGGTCGAAGGGCAGCGAGCCGGACAGGATCTCCAGTGCTTCGGAGATCGACTTCGCCTCGACCGTGTCGACCTCTGGGTAGGCCATGCGGACAGCGCTGTGCAGCGCCTCGCGGAACAGCGGATGGTCGTCGATGATGAGGAAGCGCGTGGCGTCGCTTGTGTGGTTCATTTCAATTCCAGCCGTCCGGCTCCTCGTCGCGAATGGCGTCCGCCTGCCCTTTCCGACTTTATCCCGCCCGCAGCCCCTAGCAAGCGCGCTAAGCCTCCCGCTTCCTGCGTCTTTCGTACAGCATGACCATGGTCTCGGCGACCAGCGCCGAGTTCTCCTCGCCCTCGATCTCCATCGTGTTGGTGGCGGTCATCAGATATTGGCCCGGCCCCTTGTCCTCCATCGCCAGCAAGGTCGTGCGCAGCCTGACGCGCGCCCCGGCCTTGACCGGCGCCAGGAACCGCACATGATTGATGCCATAGTTGAAGGCACCCTGCGTGTTGTCAGGCAGGATGCGCATATCCTGGATGAAGAAGCCGATCAGCGACAGCGAGAGATAGCCATGCGCGATCGTGGTGCGCAGCGGGCTCTTGCGGCGCGCCTGCTCGGCGTCGACATGGATCCACTGGTGATCGCCGGTGCATTGGGCAAACTGGTTGATTCGCTCCTGGCTGACGGTCACCCAGTCCGAGACCCCCAGTTCCTGACCGATCAATCCCCGCAATTCCTCGAATGTCGGCGCCGATTCCCGCATAGCCTTCCCTTGTCCGGTCTAACGCGCGCTTTATTAGCCGGTTGCGCGGCAATCGCAAGATTAGGAAGCAGTGCACAGGATTTCGGCGAGGCGGTGTTTGTTCGACCGTCAGCGGTAATCCGTCAATTTCCCAGCAACAGCCATTCCGCGCCGTAGAGCACGAGACCGGCCAGCCCGCCGATCAGCATGCCGTTGAAGCGGATATATTGAAGGTCGCGGCCGATGTTGAGTTCGATCAACCGGGTAAGCTGGGCAAGGTCCCATCGCTTCACCTGCTCGGCGATGAAACCCGATACGCCGCTCTTCTGGCTTTCGACGAAGGCCGCCAGCGACACCACGAACCCCTTGTTCATGTCGGCGCGGATATCGGGATCGCTGGCGAGGTGCCGCCCGACGCTGACGAACATGCCGGCCAGATGGGTGCGAATCGCCGAGCGCGGCGCCGCCAGATCCTTCTCGATCATCGCCCGCACCCCGCTCCACAATTCGCCGGCGAGCGACCGCAGTTCCGGCCGGGCGAGCAAATCGCGCTTCAGCGCCTCGGCGCGCTCGGCATAATCCCGCGAATCGCGCAGCCGCGCGACAAAACCCTCGACGAACCGGTCGAACTCGCGCCGCAGCGGATGGTCGGGATCGCCCTTGACGTCATCGAGGAAAGTCGCAGCCGAAGCGACGATCTTCTTCAAGAGATAGGCGTCGGCACGGAACAGGTTGAACAGCGACGGCAGTTCTGCGCGGATCTTTTCGCGCAGAGACTCGAGCGTCTTCTCGTCGCTGAAGGTTTTTGCCAGCGCGCCGGTAAGCTCGTCCAGCAGTTTTTGGTGCCGCCCTTCCGCCGTCACCGCCTGCAACAGCCCGGCGGCAAGCGGCGCGACCGGCACCTTGTCCACCTGCTCGGCAAGACGGCGCGCCGCGAAATCCTTCAGGCCGGATTGTTCGATCGCCGTCAGCGTCTGCGGCGCAAGCCGCGCCACGAAACTGGCAAGGTCCGCGGCGCGCTGTCGGTCCGACAGCCAGTCGGCCACGAGTGCCGCAAAATCCACCTCCTCCAGCTTTGCCCTGACCGGGCCGGGCGCAAGGAAATTCACTTCGATGAAGCGCCCGAGATTGTCGGCGATGCGCGCCTGGTTCTCCGGGATGATCGCGGTGTGCGGGATCGGCAGCCCGAGCGGCCGCCTGAACAGCGCCACCACCGCGTACCAGTCGGCAATGCCGCCGATGGTCGCCGCCTCGGCGAAGGCGGCGACGAAACCCAGCCACGGCCAGCGCGCCTGCAACAGCCGCGCCGCCACCAGAACCGCCAGGCACACGCACAGCGCCGACGTGGCATAAATCTTCGTCCGCCGCAGCACCGCCAGCTTTTCCGCCTCGCGCGATTCATCCGCCGGTATCTGCATTTCGGTATTCGCGGACATGCCAGCCTCAACCGTTATCAAGACAACGCGCCGGCCAAACCACGGCCCTGCGAATTCCATATAGGGACGTCGGGCAAAAACCCGGCTTTCCCGACATACATATTGGACCTGCTTCGCCAAAGGATGGCCCAGCCGATGCCATAGATCTCATGTGCAGGGTATCCAAAGGTCATTTACTTCGACCGTCGACGCCGCCCCCCTGTCGTCATGACCGACATCTCTCTCCACCAACCCCTGCCTACGGCGCTCTGCGAACCAAATGCAGCAGGGCATCGCACTCGACCCACGTCGCACTCCGTCCAACACCCCTCATCCGACCTCGCTTCGCGAGGCCACCTTCTCCCACAAGGGGAGAAGGTGGAGCGCTGCCGCACCGTCTCTGCCAATCTCCAAAGTTAGCGATTGGAAGAGGCGGCAAACCCAGGCTCCGACCTTCTCCCCTTGTGGGAGAAGGTGGCCTCGCGAAGCGAGGTCGGATGAGGGGTGTTGGACGGCGTGCGGCGTGCCCGGCCGACCATAAACATCAAAAGCGGGGATGAAAAACGCTTCCGTCAGAAAATTTCTCCGTAAACTTCTTTTTGGCGGCCTCTAAACTCTTGAAACAATTGACCAGACCGTCCGTGTTGCTGGCATCGTTCATTAAATCTGCCATCGTTCCATCCCCACCCCTCCAAACCCGCGCGATAATCCCCATGGCCTGTGCTGGAAGGAAGCAGCGATGGACTGGAATGCGGCAGTCGACAAGAACCGGGAAGCGCTGAAGCGTGTGCTCACCATGCTCGTCGCCATGGCCGGGCTAGGCGCCGGGGGACAGTTTCCTTTCTTTCGGCAGGAAGGCCGAAGCAGTCCAGAAGTCGCGCGGGCCGAAAAACGTAAACTGTCCCCGGCACTTACCCTGCCCCGACACCTGCATCGCGCCATCGCAAAACTGCTGCGGCCGGCCGAGGCGGCGGTGCGGCGGCTGATCATCGTGGCCGCGCGTAGGCTCGTGATAACCTTGCCGCCAGCGCGTCCGCGAAAACCGAAGCCGAAACCCATGGAGCCGCTGCTGCGCGGCTTCGGCATCGCCGTCACCGTGTCGCGGGACGAACTCAGGCGCATCGCGGCTGCCCGGCGGGCCGCCGAGATCCGCGCCGCCCGCCCGAAAAAACCAAGCCTGCCGCTGTTCGATCCACTGCGGCCCTGGAGCGTCCGCCCGTGGCCAGTGGCAGCCGATGGCGCATCATCAGGTACCGGCATGCCGTTCCGCCGCCTGCCTGCCGACGATCCGGTCGACGCGACGCGGATTTCCCTGCGCCTGCAAGCGCTGGCCGCCGCCCTCGACGACCTGCCGGGGCAGGCAAAACGGTTTGCCCGCTGGCGGGCGCGCAAAGAGGCGGCGGCCGCGAAGGAAAAGCTGCGCCAGGAGGCGGGGATCGCGCCGTTCAGGCGAACCGGCAAGGCGGTGCGGGCTCGCCGCGTATGGCCGCTGAAACCCGGCCGCCCGCCCGGCTGGCGACCAAAATCCACCCATGAGGTGCAGGACGTGCTGGAGGTCGTCCATGGGCTGGCGCAATGGGCGATGGAGAAACCGGACACGTCCTGACGGCGGCGCTATTCCGGATGAGACACCGGCCAGGGGCGCGCGACGCGAGCAGATTTTCCGCGGCATGGCGGCGATCCGTGCTGCCCACACGGCGGCTGCGATGCGTCTGGCCAAGCCTGCCAAACCCGCTCTCAACCAAAAACATGACAAAAAAATTCAAGTAATTAACTGTCTTGTCTGGAATTATTCCAAACTATAGGCCATATTGAGCCAACGAATGCGTGTGCCGAAGGAGCCATCATGCGACTGACACGCCAGACCAACTACGCCATGCGCATCCTGATGTATTGCGCGGCCAATGACGGGCGGCTGAGCCGGATTCCGGAGATCGCGGAGGCGTATACCGTTTCCGAGCTCTTCCTGTTCAAGATCCTGCAGCCGCTGGTCGAGAACGGCCTTGTCGAGACGGTGCGCGGCCGCAACGGCGGCGTACGGCTCGGACGCGCCGCCGACAAGATCAATCTCTTCGACGTCGTGCGCGTCACCGAGGAGAGTTTTGCGATGGCGGAGTGTTTCGAGAACGATGCCGCGGAATGCCCGCTCATCGACAGCTGCGCGTTGAATGCGGCGCTGCGCGAGGCGCTGAACGCTTTCTTCGCGGTGCTGGAAAGCTACACGATCGCCGACCTCGTCAAGTCGCGCGGCAACGTGCGCTCGCTGCTGGGCATCGAAGCGCTGGCGCCGGTCCGCGCTCCGGCGGCCTGAAAACCGTCACAGCGCCACCGACTGCGGCAAGACGAAGGGGATGTTGCCCACGGGCAGCGCCCCTACCCTCAGCCGGCAGTCGAACACGCTCTCGATCAGTTCGTCGCTGAGCACGTCGCCCGGCCCACCCGAGGCGGCGACACGGCCGCGATGCATGACGAAGATACGGTCGGCATACATGGCCGTCAGATTGAGGTCGTGCAGGATCGCCACCACGCCGCCGCCACGGCGGGCGTAGTCGCGGGCGATGTCCATGATAACCAGCTGGTGCTTGATGTCGAGGCTGGAGACCGGCTCGTCGAGGAAGAGGTAGCGCGGCCGCCCTTCGAGAACCGGCACCCAGACTTGGCAGAGCACGCGGGCAAGCTGCACACGCTGCTGCTCGCCGCCGGAAAGCTCCTGGTAGAAACGCCCGCCGAATCCGGCGAGGTCGACCTTGGCCAGCGCCCGGTCCGGCAGGCGCTCCGCCTCACCGGCCAGCGCTCCCGAGCGGCCTCCCATCAGGCCAAGCCGCACGATCTCGCGCACCGTGAACGGAAAAGCGAGCTGCGTCGACTGCGGCAGCACCGCGCGCAGTCCGGCGGCTTCGCGCGGCGTCATGCGGGCGATCTCGTGCCCCTCCAGCGTGATGCTGCCGCGATACGGCAGATCGCCGGTCAAGGCCTTGAGGAAGGTCGTCTTGCCGGAGCCGTTCGGCCCGACGATCGCGGTGATTTGCCCGGGCGCGGCGGAGAAGGTGACGCCCTCGACGATGCGCGTGGAGCCGATCGAGACGCTGACATCGCTGGCTTCGATCATCGTCGGCTCCGTCAGAGGTCCAGGATTCCGCGCTTGCGCAGCAGGATCCAGAGGAAGAAGGGACCGCCTGCCGCCGCCGTGATGATGCCGATCGGCAGTTCCGCCGGCGCCACGATGGTGCGGCTGAGCGCATCGGCGAGCAGCAGCAGGCAGGCGCCGAGCAGCGCCGAGCACGGCAGCAGGAAGCGGTTGTCCGGGCCGATCAGCAGGCGCAGCAGGTGCGGCACGATGATGCCGACGAAGGCGATGCCGCCGCTGACCGCGACCGAAGCGCCGGTCGCCGCCGACACGACGAGGATTGCCGCGTGCTTCAGCCGCTGCACCGGCACGCCGAGATAGGTGGCGCTGGATTCACCCAGCGCCAGGGCATTCAGCCCGCGCGCGAAAAATGGCGTGACGGCGAGCGCCGTGACCACGATCGAACCGGCGGCAAAGACTTTCGTCCACGTCGCGCCGGCGAGCGAGCCGAGCGCCCAGAAGGTCAGGTCGCGCAACTGCCGGTCGTCGGCGGTGAAGACCAGCAGGCCGGTCAGCGCGGTCGCCATGGCGCCGAGCGCGATGCCGGCGAGCAGCATGGTGGCGATCGAGGTCTGGCCGCGCCGCGTCGCCACCTTGTAGAGCACCAGCGTCACCGCGAGGCTGCCGAAGAACGCCGCCAGCGGCAAGGCGTAGATGCCTAACAGCGCGGTCACCGGCGCCAGCGCCGTGGTGCCGAGCACGATGATCGACACGGCGCCGAGACCGGCGCCGGCCGAAACCCCGACGATGCCCGGATCGGCGAGCGGGTTTCGGAACAGCCCCTGCATCACCGCGCCCGAGACGGCGAGGCCGGCGCCGACCATGATGCCCATGGCGACGCGCGGCAGCCGGATGTCGTAGATGATGATGCGGTCGCGCTCGGTGAGCACGTCGCCGCCGGTCCCCCGCAGCAGCCAGTCCTTCAGCACGGCAAAGGCAGATGCGTCGGACGCGCCGGAAGAGACGCCGAACCCCGCCGTCAGCACCAGCGCAATGCAAAGCAGGATCAGGACGAGCTGCGCGCGCTGCGAACGGTCGCCCGCCGCTCCCGCGGAACCGCTCATCGCCGCCGCCGCGGCGGCCGTACCGGACGACATTCCCGCACGCCTATTGCTTGATCGCGTCGCCATAGAGCGCGACGGCAAGGTCGCGCACGGCATCGGCGGTCCGCGGCCCGAAGCCGAGCAGATAGGCGCCGCCCATGCGCACGAACCGCCGCTGCTCGCCGGCCGGCGTCGACTGGATCGCCGGAAGCGAGAACAGTTGCGCCTCGGTCGCCGCATGATCCTCGCTGCCGCCCCTGTTCATCATCAGGATGAGGTCGGGTTTTGCGGTGATGATCGATTCGTCCGAAAGCTGTCGATAACCCTCGAACCCCTCGATGGCGTTCACGCCGCCGGCAAGCCGGATGATTCCGTCCGCGGCCGTGTTGCTGCCGGAGCCGAGGATCTTGCCGTCCTGCACGCTCAGCACGAACAGGATGCGCTTGCGTTCCGGAATGCCGGCGGTCAGCGCTTCCGCCGCCTTCAGGTCGGCATCCACCTTGGCGGCGAGTTCGGCCGCCTTCGCATCGGCGCCGATCGCCTTGCCGACCACGGAGATCTTGTCGAGGATGCCCTGATGCCCAAATTCGTCGGGCACCTCGATATAGGGAACGCTCGCCTTCTTTAGCACGTCGACCGCTTCCTTGGGACCGCTGCCCTGCAGCGCCAGGATGGCGTTCGGCTTCACCGACAGCACGCCTTCCGGCGACAGCGCCCGCATGTAGCCGACATCGGGCAGGCTGAAGGCCGCCTCGGGATAGACGCTGGTCGAATCACGGGCGACCAGCCGCTTCTCCTCGCCGAGTGCATAGACGATCTCGGTGATCGATCCGCCGACGGCGACGATGCGGTTCGGATCCGGGAAAACGCTTATGCCTTCGGTTGCCTGCGCGGACACGCACCCCGCCGCCGAAAACAGCACGGCGGCGAACAGGCGGCGCAGCGGCAAACCGCCAAGTCGGAACGATGTCATGTCAAAACTTTCACGCGGCGGTGGAACAGGGAATGCGGGGGAGGTTTTCGGCCAGGAACCGCCAGTCCTCGCGCTCCCCCTCGCCTTCATGGCGCTTGCCGAAGAACTGGATGATCAGCCGCCCTTCGTCATCATAAGCCTCGACCGAGGTCACGTGCCCGTCCTTGGTCGGCTTGCGCACCGCCCAGGTCTCGCGGATATGGTCGAGGCGCAGATGCAGGTGAAAGGTCTCGTCGAGGACGTTGATCCACGGCCCCATCGGCTTGACCGAGGCGATCGGCCCGGAATGGATCTGGATGCAGCCGCGGCTGCCGACGAAACACATGATCGGTATCGCGTCCTGGGTGGCGAGGTTCATCAATGCCGCCACTGCGTCGCCATCGAGCCGCCACGCCAGATTCGGTCCCGCCAGATGCATCGCCCGCCGTCGGCTGATCTTCAGCGCGCGCAGCATGCCGAAGAACTGGTGCGTGTCGGTCAGCTTGTGCCAGCGCTCGCGCAACGCGTCCGGCGACACGGTCTCGTCGTCCGGCTCCGCCTTCGCCTCATCGACTTCGATATCGATGGACGTCGACTGGTCCGCCGATCCCAGCGAGGCGACCAGCTTCTGGTAGGCATAGAGGTTGGAACCGGGACGCAGATGCACCTTGTGTACCGCCTCGCCGGCCGCATCGAAGAATTGCAGGCTGCGCCTGATGTCGCCGCCATCGCGTTTCTCGACGGCAAAGCCGTGCGCCCAGACTTTGGGGAAGATGCGCAGGTCGATGTCGGCGCCCAGCACGATGGCGCTGTGCTCGCCCGGAAAGACCTTGTCGTAGACGCCGATCTTCTCGTGCACCGCGCTGTCGTTGCGGGTCAGCGCCATGACCTCGCCCACCGATTCCAGGCCGGTGAGCAGGTCATTGACGCGCGGCTCGACGCGCATGACGCCGAGGCCGCAATGCGCCGCCACCAGTTCAGCCTCCGAAATGCCGAGCTGGATCGCGAGGTCTCGCTCGCGCATCTTCGAATTGTCGTCCCGCGCTCGCCGGATTTCCTCCGGCGACGGCTTCACCCGCTGATCCATGTCTGTCCTACTTGTTGAGAATGAGCTTGCCCTGCCGGGTGATCTTCAGCCGATACAATGAGCCGGCATGGTCGATGCCAATCTCGAATTCGCCCTGGAAGAGCGACTGGCTGGTCAGCGTGCGCACCGCGGCGGGGCGCCGGAATTCCGGACGCTGCACCGATTCGGTGGGATACGGACGTGCGCGGAAGAAACCGTTTGGATTGTGCGTGTTCATCTCGATCGACCCTCTCTGTCGCCGGGGTTCCGCCACGGCCGGTCTGTCGGAAATCATCACCCGTTATCTTGACTTAAAATATCATGTTTTATAGGGAGTGCAATACCGGACAAAATAAGTCAACATATTTGACGGGCAACATCGAAATGCCAGCCAGCCTCCCAGCCAGCCCGCATTCCACACATGCATGCAGGAGTTTGGACCATGGGGGCTGTCGGCTTGGGGCACGACAATCGGGACAAGGGGCGTCGGGCTGACGCTTTCCAGATGAAAAGAAGAATCGCGCTGCTGGCCGGCGTGGCGTCGCTGACGCTGATCGGCGCGCCTGCCTGGGCGCAGCAACAACCGCTGCCGGCCCAGGAACAGCCTGCCGCCACCCAGACGACGCCGGAAGAAGCGAAGACAAACGCCGAAGGCAACACCGTGCTCGACCAGATCACGGTCGTCAGCAGGACCGGCGAGACGGCGATCGACACGCTGGCCTCCGTCAGCCATGTCGACCAGGAACAGCTCGACCGCCGCATGGCGGTGACGGCCAGCGACGTCTTCTTCGGCATGCCGGGCGTCACCGCCCAGACCGACGCCAAGCGCGGCGCCACCAGCATCAACATCCGCGGCCTGCAGGATTTCGGCCGCGTCGCCGTCATCGTCGACGGCGCCCGACAGGATTTCCAGCGCTCCGGCCACGGAACCCAGTCCACCTTCTTCATCGATCCCGAGCTGCTGCAGGAGGTCGACGTGATTCGCGGCCCGGTCGCCAACACCTACGGCTCCGGCGCCATCGGCGGCGTGGTGGTCTTCGAAACCAAGGACGCGGAGGATTTCCTGCGTCCCGGCGAGACCTGGGCCGCCTCGACGACCGGCCGCTTCGACACGAATGGTGAGGGTTTGACCACCAGCGCGACGGCCGCCTACAAATTCAACGATGCCGTCGACGTGCTCGGCAACATCGTCTACCGCAATTTCAACGACTACAAGGACGGCAACGGCGACGATGTCTCCGGTACCGGCTTCGACGTGCTGAGCGGCCTGATGAAGAGCACCATCCGCCCCAGCGACAACAGCGAGCTCAAGCTCGGCTGGATCGGCAACAATGAAAACTGGTCGGAAGGCTCCGGCGCCTACGACGTCGACGTGGGCCAGAATACCTTTACCGGCCGCTACAACATCACCGACGACGACAAGAGCTGGCTCGACCTGCATGTCAACCTGTCGGCCAACCTGGCCAAAATGGACCAGACCTATAATAGGGACGTGCAGCGCTACAGCTCCGTAACCGGCCAGCCGATCCTGGTCCCGAAAGGCGCACGGACCAGCTACGATCTCGACACCTACGGCATCGACCTGTGGAACACCTCGCGCTTCGAGACCGGTCCCATCTCGCACGAACTGACCTATGGTGGCGACTGGGTAACCGACGACGTCGTGACGACCAGCCCCGAGGGCGGCGGCGACACCTACACGCCATCGGGCAAGCGTCGCGTGTCCGGCGCCTATATCCAGGAGAAGCTCACCTACGAGTGGCTGGAGATCATCGGTGCGCTCCGCTACGACAGCTACAAGCTGCACGATGATGACAATGAGGTCTCCGGCGACCGGCTGTCGCCGCGCATCACCGTCGGCGTCTCGCCCTTCCAGAGCATGGGACTGGAGGGCCTGCAGCTCTACGGCACCTACGCGGAAGGCTACCGCTCGCCGTCGATCACGGAGACGCTGATGACCGGCCTGCACCCGAACGGCGTGGTTTTCCCGTTCCTGCCCAATCCGAGCCTCAAGCCCGAGACCGCGCACACCGTGGAATTCGGCGTCAACTATGCGCAGGACGGGCTGATCCAGGCGGATGACCGGCTGCGCATCAAGACGGCCTATTTCAACAACGACATCGACGACTACATCGGCGGTAACGACTCGATCCCGGCGGGTTCGCCGGGCTGCCCGTTCCTTCCGCTTCCGCCCGTCTGGGTGGGCGGGCCCTACGTGCCGATCTGTTTCCAGTACCAGAACTATGCCAACGCCAAGATCGAGGGCTTCGAGTTCGAGAGCGTTTATGACGCAAGCTGGGGTTTTGCCGGCCTCACGGCCTCGATCATAAACGGTCATACCGTTTCATACTCAGGCGTGCGCGAGGACCTGAGCACGATCCCCTCCTCGCAGGTCACCGGCCAGCTCGGCTTCCGCTTCTTCGAGGACAAGCTGACCGTCGGTGGAGAGGTCCAGTACAACGGCAAGCCGAAGGGCAACCCGACCGCCGAGGACTATACGCTGGTGAACCTGTTCGCCAGCTACCAGCCTAACGAGGACTTCCGCATGGACTTCCGCGTCGACAATTTGTTCAACGAGAACTACGTCAACCCGCTGAACGCCTCGACCACCACGCCGGTCTACGAGCCGGGCATCTCGTTGAAGCTCGCCGCCACGATGCGTTTCGGGGGCTGAGGTTGCAACGCTCGGCCCCAACAAAAACCCTGTTCCTGGCGGCGGCGCTTGCCGCCGCCAGCGGGATCGCAACGGCGCAGGAACAGGCCGCAAAACCTGCCCTGGCGCTCGAACTCAACGCCGCGCAGCCCTCCCAGAAAGGCTGCCGGCTGACCTTCGTCGTCGCCAACGGCCTCGGCGCCGAGCTTTCGAAGGCGGCCTTCGAGATCGCCCTGTTCAACGAGGTCGGCGTTGTCGATACGCTGACCGTTCTCGACTTCAAGGAACTGCCGGCTGGCAAAACCAAGGTGACGCGGTTCGACCTGCCGGGGCTGGACTGCGCCAAGATCAGCCGCGTGCTGGTCAACCGGGCCACGGACTGCGCCGGAGAAGGCATCGACCCGACCGCCTGCATGCGCCAGCTCGTGCCGAGCACCAAGTCGCAGATCACCTTTGGCGTTTGATCGCCTGTCCCGTGCACGGGGCAAGCGGCGAAACATGCCCTGCCCCGACCGCCGGGCGCTCATGGCAACGGACCTCCCGTCGCCATGGGCGCCCGTCTCTCGCTTCACAAGGAACCAGACCTTGAACCTTCTGCCTTTGCACAGGCTGGCCGCCCACCGCGGCGACGGCCTCGACCCAAAAATGCTCGACCTGCTCGCGCGGCGCGAACAGCTTGCCGCCGCCGGCCCGAACGTCGAAGAGCTTGCGCGCCATCGTGCCGCCACGCATATGCAGGCTGGCCCCAATCCGGCCGCGCCTGCATCTGCCGATCTGCCGGAAGGCGCCATCCGCTTTCCGGCCAGGCCGGCCCCAAGAAACGCCGCCCGCGGCGTCATATCCTGACAGGCAACAAAGGAACAAAGCCATGTACATAGCCATGAACCGCTTCAAGGTGCAGCAAGGGTCCGAGGAGGCGTTCGAGGACGTCTGGAAGGGCCGCGATTCGAAGCTCAACGAGATGAAGGGATTTCGCGAGTTCCACCTGCTGCGCGGCCCGGTGAACGAGGCGGAAGGCTACACGCTGTTCGCCTCGCACACCGTGTGGGAAAGCCATGACGATTTCGTCGCCTGGACGCAGTCGGAAAACTTCCGCGCCGCCCACCGCAACGCCGGCCAGAACAAGCCGCTCTATATCGGCCACCCTCAATTCGAGGGCTTCTCGGTCGTCGAGGGAGCCTGACGATGCAGCCCGGCTCCGATCCGGCGCGCTCGATTCCCATCCTGCCGTCGCCGGATATTTCGGAGACCCGGGCCTTCTATCGCGACCGTCTCGGCTTCGAGACGGTCGCGCCGGGCATGGGCGCCTACCTTATCGTCCGGCGCGGCGAGATCGAAATCCATTTCTGGCTGACGCCGGACCGCGACCTGCCAAAAGTCTCGTCGTGCTATATCCGCGGTGGCAAGGTTCCCCTATTGCACGCCGAGTTCTCGGAACGCGGCGTGCCGGGCCTGACGCCGTTCACCGTGCGACCGTGGAACATGAAGGAATTCTATATCCACGACCCGCACGGCAATCTGCTGCGCTTCGGCTGCAGTCCCGAGGAAGCCTGACCCGACCCGGTGTTCGGCAAAGGCTTGTGGGGAAACCATGCTCGTCGCCCTGGATCGCTATCCTATCTCCGAAGCGGCAACAGCCGCAGTCTCACGCGTCCGGGATCGACAGTGATCAGGGCACCCTCGGTAAGCTCTGCTTCCATTTGTCGGATGGCTCGAAACACAGGCGATCCGATCGCTTTTGGGCTGACGTCATCGGAACGAACCTGGACGACGCTTGGCCACCCACCTTGGGTAGCGGCCAGAATCGAACTGAAGTCCAAATCGTGTGTCAGCACGACATAGCCTTCGGAGCTTGCATAGGCCATGATTTCCCTGTCGGAAGCATTTGGCGGGCCTAGCGTCGACCAATGCGCAGCCTCCAATCCGGCCTCTTTCAAATAATCGGCCCAACGCGGCGACAGATTCATGTCGACGAGAATCTTCATGCACTGGCCAGCACGACTTCCCGTTCTTCGGCCCGCCAGGCCGCGTAGCGCAGCGCCTGCATGACGTCTTCGCGCTCCAGATACGGGAAATCCGCGAGAACCTCCTCGATGCTGTGGCCGGCGCTGATCTGCCCTACCACCATTCCCACCGTCACACGCATGCCGCGAATGCAGGCCTTGCCACCCATGGTGCCGGGGTGCTGGGTGATGCGGTCAAGCGGTTCCATGAAAATATCCTGTCCGGAGCGACTTCTTCAGTGGCGGAACTGATTATGCACTGTCTGCGCGCATGATCCAAATTTCGCTCGGCGACAAACGAGTCCACCCGAAGCGCGCCGCGCTTCAGTGACCAAGGAATTCCACCAGCTTGGGGATGACCTGCTCCGGCGCCTCGTCGATCAGCCAATGGCCGGAGCCTTTGACCACGACGCCCTCGACATTGTCGGCGACCAGCCTGCCCTGGACGATCAGGAAATCGCCCGAGGCTTTTTCCCCGGTCAGCACCAGCATCGGCATCGCCAGTTTCGTCCTGGCAAAGTCGGCGAAATCCTTGCCGTCCTGCTCGAAGGCGCGAAACACCTCGAAGCCGGCGCGCATCGCGCCCGGCTGCGCGTAGGACGCCGCATAGAACTGCCGGTCGCTTTCAGACACGGAACGCTGCGGGTCGGCGGCGAAATCGTTCCAGAAGTGCTCGAAATAGATGCGCTCGCGGCCCTCGACCAGCGCCAGCGGCGTCTTGCCATAGAAGTGGAAATGCCAGAGGTCGCGCAGCAGCCAGACATTGTGCCAGTCGCCGACGCCCGGCAGGAACGCATCCATCAGTGCGATCCGCTCGATCTCGGCCGGGTATTGTGCTGCGTAGGCATAGGCGACCATCAGCCCGATATCGTGGCCGGCAAGCCGCACCTTGCCGAGCCCGAGCACTTCAACGAGGGCGTGGATGTCCGCGGCCATCGTCTTCTTGTCATAACCACTTTCCGGCCTCGCCGACTGGCCGAAACCGCGCAGGTCGGGAGCAATGACGAGATTGGTCTTGGCCAGTTCGGCGATCAGCGGCCGCCACATATGGCTGTTCTGCGCATAGCCGTGCAACAGGACGACCGGGTCGCCCTTTCCGGCGGTGAGATAGTGCAAGCGCACGCCTGCAGCGTCGACGAAACGGCTTTCGATTTCGGTTGTCTGCGAGGGACTGGACATGAGGTCTCCTGAGGTGCGGGTCGCAACTCCTTACACCCGAACAGCCCCGCGTCGCATGAATTCGACGACGGTTTTCATCCCGCCCCCGCCAACAGGCTGGCATTGCCGCCGGCGGCCGTGGTGTCGACGCAGACGGAGCGTTCGTGCGCATAGGCGGCCGGGTTCAGCACCTCGCTGATCAGCGGCACGATCGGGCCGGGATGGTCGGCCAGCACTTTGCGAACGATACGCATCGCCTCCAGCGTCCCGGAAAAAGCGACGGCGTCGACACCGAGCGCCCGCGATTCGACCGGATCCGGCCGGCCGTCAATGACCGCCAACGGGAACCCCTTGCCGGTGAGCGGCTGCAAGGCGGCCGGCGCGCCGGGCGCCACGGCCAGCACCGCATTGCCGGCGGCCAGCGCCTGCACGGCCTGCGCCAGCAGCGTCTCGCCGTCCGGGCCGAGACACAGCACTTTTCCGCGGGGATGCAAGGTCAGCGTATTGGCCTCGCCGGTCGGGCCGGGCAAATCCACCGGCCCGAACTCGGTCGCGGCGGCGGCCGAGATCGCTTCCGCCGCCTTGCCGCGCAACACCTTGCGAAGCGCCGGCACGCGGTCGGTGCGCGTCGACCAGCCGCCGTCAGTGGGATCGGGCAGCGCGTCCGCGAGCTCCGTTGCTGTCACCTTGCGCCCCTCACCAAGCTCCATACCGGCTTCCGCCGATTTCCGGAACCGCCTGAGATAGTGCGGCCCGCCGGCCTTTGGCCCGGTGCCGGAAAGCCCCTCGCCGCCAAAAGGCTGCGAGCCGACGACAGCGCCGATCTGGTTGCGGTTGACGTAGATGTTGCCGGCATGCACGCCATCGACGATGTGCTGCACCCGCGCCTCGATGCGCGTGTGCAGGCCGAAGGTCAGGCCATAACCCTTGCGGTTGATCGATGAGATCACATAATCAATGTCGTCGGCCCCGAAGGTGGCGACATGCAGCACCGGGCCGAAGACCTCCTTCTTCATTTCGTCGATGCCCGAAACGCGAAAGATGTGCGGAGCGACGAAGCGGCCCTCGGCCGGCGCATCGAGTTTCGCGATGAGCTTGCCCCTGCCCTCCATCTCCTTGCAGTAGGAGAGGATCGACTGCCGCGCCTCGTCGTCGATAACCGGCCCGACATCGGTCGAGATCGCCCACGGATCGCCGAGCTTCAGCGCCTTCAGCGCGCCCTCAAGCATCTCCAGCATTTTTTTCTCCACGTCCTTCTGGACATAGAGCACACGCAGGGCCGAGCAACGCTGGCCAGCGCTCTGGAACGACGACGCAAGGATGTCGCGTACCGCCTGTTCCGGCAGCGCGGTGGAATCCACGATCATGGCGTTCAACCCGCCGGTCTCGGCGATCAGCATGGCGTCGGGCGCCGCCGTCTCGGCAAGCTGCTTCTCGATCAGCTTCGCGACCTCGGTCGAACCGGTGAAGCAGACGCCGGCGATGCGCGGGTCGGCGGTCAGCGGCGCACCGACCGAGGGGCCATCGCCCGGCAGAAGGTGCAGGATGTCCGCTGGCACGCCCGCCTGGTGCAGCAATTCGACGGCCCGCGCAGCGATCAGCGGCGTCTGTTCGGCCGGCTTGGCGATGACGGCGTTGCCGGTGACCAGCGCGGCGGCGACCTGACCGGTAAAAATCGCCAAAGGGAAATTCCACGGCGAGATACAGGCGATGACGCCCCTCGCCTCGGTGCCGGCTTCGACCCTCGCCGCCTCGGCGGCGTAATAGCGCAGGAAATCGATCCCCTCGCGCACTTCAGCCACACCATCGGCCAGCGTCTTGCCCGCCTCGCGGGTGCAGAGCGCAAAGAACTCGGCTGCGTTCGCCTCATAGAGGTCGGCGGCGCGTTCCAGCGCCGCCGCACGCTCGTCGACGGGCCGCTTCGCCCAGGCCGGCTGCGCGCTCACCGCAGCCTTCACCGCTGCCACGACCTGCTTGGCGCTGGCCTCGGTGACCGAACCGACGACATCCGACGGTTTTGCCGGGTTCGTCACGGCACGTTTCGAACCATAGCCCGCCGCCTTCGGCGCCGGTCCGGCGGCCCAGCGTTCCGGACCGGCGAAAGCAGCTCTCGCCTTGTCGATCTCGCCGAGAGTGATGGGATCGGTCACGTCCCAACCCCGCGCATTGCGCCTGCCCGCGCCGAAAATCGCCGCTGGTTTTGCAATCGCCGGATTGGCGGCCGGACCTTGCTTCTCCACCACCGCGAACGGGTCGCGCGCAATCTCCTCCGGCGGCACGTCCTCGTCGGTCACCTGGTGTACAAAGGAGGAGTTGGCACCGTTCTCCAGCAAACGCCGCACCAGATAGGCAAGCAGGTCGGAATGCGCGCCGACCGGCGCATAGATGCGGCAGCGCGTGCCCTCGGCCTTGCGAACCGTCTCGTGCAGCGCCTCGCCCATGCCGTGCAGCCGCTGGAACTCGAATTTTTCGCGGTCGGGCGCCATGCGAAGGATGGCGGCGACCGTATGCGCGTTGTGCGTGGCGAACTGCGGATAGATGCGGTCGGTCATCGACAGCAGCTTTTTCGCGCAGGCGATGTAGGAAACGTCGGTGTTCACCTTCCGCGTGAACACCGGATAGCCGGAAAGGCCCAGCACCTGCGCCCGCTTGATCTCGGTGTCCCAATAGGCGCCCTTCACCAGCCGCACCATGATGGTGCGGTCGAGCTTTTGCGCCAGTGCGTAGAGCCAGTCGATGACGTTGGCCGCGCGCGGTCCGTAGGCCTGCACCACCACGCCGAACCCTTCCCATTCCGCCAGCCGCGGATCGGCCAGCACCCGCTCGATCACGTCGAGCGACAGGTCAAGCCGGTCGGCCTCCTCGGCGTCGATGTTCAGCCCCATGCGGGCATGGGCGGCGGCCAGCGCCAGCGACAGCAGCCGCTCGCTCATCACCGGCAGCATCGTCTCGCGCTGCGCCTGCTCGTAGCGCGGATGGATGGCCGAGAGTTTTACCGAAATGCCGGGATTGGTGCGGATATCGGGACCGTCGGTGCCGCTGTTCAGCGACGATATGGCGTCGGCATAAGCTTTGAGATAGCGCAAGGCATCCGCTTCGGTCCGCGCGGCCTCGCCTAGCATGTCGTAGGAATAGAGATAACCCTTCTCCAGCATGTCGCCACCGCGCCGCACCGCCTCGTCGATTGTGCGGCCGAGCACGAACTGCTCGCCCATCTCGCGCATCGCGGCCGAAACCGCGCGGCGGATGACCGGCTCACCAAGCCGTCGCACCATCGAGCGCAGCGTGCCGACGATGCCGTCGTCGGCATCGTCGAGCACCCGGCCGGTCAGCATCAGCGCCCAGGTCGAAGCATTGACGAAGATCGAGCTGGATTCGCCGGAATGCGCGGACCAGTCGTGCGGCGCGATCTTGTCCTGGATCAGATCGTCCATAGTCTGCGTGTCGGGCACGCGCAACAGCGCCTCGGCGAGGCACATCAGCGCCACGCCCTCCTTGGTCGACAGGCCGTAGGCGGAGAGAAATACCTCCATCAGCCGTGGATCGGAGGAGGCGCGCACCGCCCGCACCAGTTCGGCGGCGCGCGCGGAAATCGCCTTGCGCTGCTCGGGCGACAGATCGGCCAGCTTGACCAAGCGGGCCAAGGCCTCGTCCTCGTCGGGGAGGTAGTTTTCGCAAATATGGCCGCGAAGCTTGTCGGACGAAGGCACGGTCATGGCGATCCCATGGGTGGCGGGCGGTGAAAGTGGAGACAGGCGACACAGCTATCATGACGCAGATTCCACTGCGGACCAAATTGCTGGCAAGATCAGGTCAATCGATCTATCCTTCTGCGCATCCATAAATCATATGATCTGCATCGATGGCTTTCATGGACCAACTGGACCGCATAGACAGAAATATCCTGGCCGCGCTGTCGCGCGACGGGCGTCTGTCGGCCAGCGAACTGGCGGCGGCGGTCGGGCTCTCCAAGACCCCGGTGCAGGCGCGGGTACGGCGGCTGGAAAAGGACGGTTTTATCCGCGGCTACACGGCGGTGATCGACCGCGAGCGCATGGGCGAAGGCCATGTCGCCTTCGTGCAGGTGAAACTCTCCGACACCCGCTCGCTGGCGCTGGCCGAATTCAATCGTGCGGTCCGAGCCGCGCCGGAAATCGAGGAGTGCCACATGATGGCGGCAAGCTTCGACTATCTGCTGAAGGTCCGCACCCGCGACATCGCCGCCTACCGCCGCGTTCTCGGCGAGCGAATCTCCGCCCTGCCGCATGTGGCGCAGACCTCGACATTTGTGGCCATGGAGACAGTGAAGGACCGGTAGGGGCGGCATCGTGTGCGGCCTGCTTCTGAACAGCCGTGGAACTGGTGGCTGCAAATCACTCCGACAGCGTCCGCAAAAACGCTACCAAAGCAGCCTTTTCGCGACCCGATAGCCGCCGCGACTGCAGTTCAGAGGTGCCCACGACCGGCCGCGGGGCCGCTGCATAGTGATCCACGACGTCCTCCAGCGTCTCGAACTGCCCGGCATGCATGTAGGGCGGCCTGCCGGCGACACCGCGCAAGGACGGCGTCTTGTAGGCGCGCCGCAATTCCGGTCCTTCGCGCATATGGCGAAGCTCGCCACAGGCTTCGTCGCTGCCGTCGCGAAAGCGGCCAAGACAGTTGAACGGGTCGGCCAAGACTTCGACGACGGCGGTCTCCCGGCCGAGATCCGGAGGTTTGCTCTCGACCGGCGGTACGCCGGTATTGTGGAAACTATCGTCAGTGAAACGCGGGCCGTTGTGGCAGGTGGAGCATCGCGCCTTGCCGACGAACAGTTTCAGCCCGAGAATCTCCTCGTCCGAAAACCCCGCGTCGCCCTCCGGCTTTCGCCCTGCGGCGAGTGCATCGGCAAAACGGTCGAAGCGTGTCGGCTTGTGCACGATCGTGCGCTCGAAGGCGGCTATCGCCTTGCCGATATTGGTGAAAATGGTGTCGATGTCGTTGCGCTGATCCTCGGTCATCGCGGTCCACGCAGCCCGCTCCGCCGCGGTCCCGCGCGGCCCAGCCGAAGCCGGCAGCGCGGAAAAATCCGGCAGCGGCCCGAAAATACGCTCGTAACGGGTCTTGAATTCGCGCGCCATCAGATGGGCATAGGCGGTGCGCGTGCCGGCGTGTTCGTTCTGGTCCTCGAGCGGCACCAGCGCCTGCGACCACAAACTGTCTCGGCGGCCGTCCCAGAAGAACCAGGGGCCGTATGCGACATCGGCCAGCGGCATGGTGCGCCGGTTCGATTCGCCGACGCCGACGCCGAAGGGGCGGTCGTCCTGGAACTGCCGGTCGATCATGTGGCAGGTCGAGCACGAAACCGTGCCGTCACGGGACAGCCGCTGCTCGAAGAACAGCGTCGCGCCAAAGGCGGCCGGACCCGATTGGTCGGCATATTTGTTGGTCGGGTCCGGCGGCAGAGGTTTTAGGGTGGAAAGCGACAGCGAAGCGATCGTCGCCGTCTCAGCTTCGGAAAAATCCGCGCCACCGCATCCGGCAAGAACCAGCACCGCTCCCAGAAAAGACAGTCGGAACAGGCGCTTGAGCATCTTTGCGACGCCGCTAGAGAACGACGTTGAATGTCGCCTCGTCCGATCCGTAGTCGGGCGTCGAAATCTCGAACTTCAGCATCCAGACGCCGGGCATGGTGAATTTCAACCCGTCCACGCGATAATGGCCTTCGCCGAGATCGGCGGTTACGGTGGGTTTGGTCGGCAGTCCGTGATTGTGATCGGGCATGCCGCCATCGAGCGAAATCAAGGCGTTGCGCACAGGATGTCCGTTCGGCAGCCGCAGCGTCAGCACCCACGAACTCAGCGGGCCGACCTTCGGTTCGCCGCCTTCGGGAGCAAGAGAAGCGACGAACAGCTTGTTTTCGCTTCGTTTTGCGCGGGCGACATCCGGGCCGTCGTGGCGCGGCGCGGACAGATAGATCTGGGCGAAGCAGAACACCGCTATGAGGGCGAAGACGGGGATGATGATCATCCCCCAGGGAATTTTGCGCATGGGACCCTTCCGAGGCCGTTTCGGCGGCGAATCTAGGACTTTGCGGGCAAAACGGGAAGCCACCGCGTGTGCCGGGTTGCCGGAGGCCGCAAGCAATGGCAAAAGTCTAGCAATTCCGGCAACTTGGGAGGCGAGACATGGCTCGGGGAATAGCATCTGTCGGCGAATGCATGCTGGAGCTTTCCGGCCAGGGGGGCGATGCATGGCGCATGGGATATGCCGGCGATACGTTCAACACGCTGTGGGCGCTGCGGGCATTGACCGATGCCGACCGGGCCGCCGACTACGTCTCGGCCTTCGGCGACGATCCCTTTTCAATCAAGCAGATAGAGTTCTTTCGCGACAACGGGATCGGCATCGCGGCGAGCCCGGTCATCCCCGGGGCGCGGCCGGGACTTTATGCGATCACGCTTGCCGGCGCCGAACGCTCCTTCACCTACTGGCGCTCGGAAGCGGCGGCGAAACAGCTGGCGGGCGATCAGGTCGCACTGGCGAAAAGCCTTGAAAATCGGTCGCTTGTGTACTTTTCCGGGATCACTTTGGCAATTCTGTCGGACGAAGCGCGAGCGGTGCTTTTCCAGGCGATCGCCGTGGCAAGAGCGAAGGGAGCGCGCATCGCCTTCGATCCGAACTACCGTCCCCGCCTGTGGCCGGATGCCGACGCTGCCAGGCAGGCGTTCGGCAAGGCGCTCGCAACGACCGACATCGCCCTGCCGACCTTCCCTGACGAGCAGGCACTGTTCGGCGACGCGACGCCGCTGGATACCGTCAAACGACTGAAAATGCTTGGTGTTTCCGAGATCGTCGTGAAGAATGGCGAGGCCGAGGCGCTGATCGCCCATGGCGACTCGGAGCATGCGTCGCCGGCGACCGCGGTGGCAAGACCGGTCGATACGACCGGGGCCGGCGACAGTTTCAACGGGGGATATCTGGCGGCACGACTGGCGGGAGATGCGCCCGCCGAAGCCGCGATGCGGGCGCATCGGGTCGCCGGGGCCGTCATCCAGGTGCGCGGCGCGCTGGCGCCGTTCGAGAAGCTGAGGACCGGATTCAACGGATAGAAACAAGCTTTTGTTTCTTATGGAGAATTGTGTCCAGGCAAGAGAGTCCCGCACGTCCTTCGCGGACGTTTGCGAAATCGCGTGAAGTCCGGAAGATCGCGTGATTTCAACAATTTAAGCGGCCTGCTCCGGAAAACCATGCTGAATCGCTTCACGAAACCTGGCTTTTTGCGCCTCCGAGCATGCCATCTGGCGTCCCGGCGTTCACGGAATGCCCGTTTGCACTTGTGTCGTGTTTTCAACCCCGCCGGAACTGGAACCCGTGACGAGCCGATAACCCCTCGGGCAAAGGCAGGTCCCACACGAAACACGAACGGATGGCATCCGAGGACCAGGCTTCCTACATTTTGGCTTGGTGTAATCTTTTGGCTTGCTTACGATGCGATGGTTGAACACGCTTTTGGCAGGAGCCCTGCTCCTGGGTGGCGTTTCATTGCTGGTGTACGCCATGGACCGGCGCCACAATCACGGCGCAGCGGTGAGGACAACTTATCCGACAGGTGAAATCGTCTCCGCGCTGTCCGGGCGGTTTATCGTCAAGCTGAATGATGCCGCCGAGACGATAATGGTCTACGACTCGATGCTGATGCCGCTTCCGGCCGGCACGAAGGTACCGCTGGAACGTGTGGAGTTCGCTGACGGCGCGGCTAAGTACCGAATCATGCAAAAATGGTGATCGCGGTGACACCAGCAAACGATCGTCGGGTCATCCCCGCCGGAACCGGAACTCTGTGACGTGCCGGTAGCGTTCGCCGGGCCGAAGCACTGCCTGCGGAAAATACGGGCGGTTGGGTGAATCCGGCCAGGTCTGCGCTTCCAGGCAGAAACTGGAGAACGGGCGATAGCGTCGGCCGCCGAGGCCGATGGCGTCGAGGTCGACATAATGGCCGGCGTAGAGTTGCACGCCGGGTTCCGTCGTCCAGACTTCCATTTCGATGCCGGACTTTCCGCCCTGTGCCCGGGCGGCCAGGCTCAGGTCACGCCGCGCCGCAGAGAGACAAAAATTGTTGTCGTAGCGGATGAGGTCCGCATCGGGCATCGGCCGGATTTTTCGCATCTCGCGAAAATCGAACTCGGTGCCAGCAACAGGCCGCACCTCGCCGGTCGGGATCAATTGTTCGTCTACAGGCAGGTAGGCATCGGCGAAAATCGCCAGTTGGTGGTTGCCGGTGTCGGTCTCGCCGCCGTCGTCGAGATTGAAATAGGCATGGCTGGTGAGATTGCAGAGCGTCGGCTGGTCGGCGGTCGCGGTCAGCGTCAGCGACAGCACGCCGTCGCCGCCCAGCCGGTAGGTGCAGGTGGCGTCGAGGTTTCCGGGAAAACCCATCGTGCCGTCGGGGTCGGCGAGCGACAGCGTGACGTAATCGGCACCGGCCTCGACAATCATCCAGTTGCAGCGCGCATAGCCGGCCGGCCCGCCATGCAGGCCGTGCTTTTCAGGGTGCTCGGGATCGATGGCGTGGTTCTTGCCGTCGAGGCTGAAGCGGCCGTCGCGGATGCGATTGGCATGCCGACCGATTATCGCGCCAAAATAGTTGGGAAATTTCAGATAGTCGTCGAAACGGTCGAAGCCGAGGGTGAGCGGCGCGTCATGCCCTTCCAGCCGCAGGTCCTGCAGGATGGCGCCCCAGGAAAGGATGTTGGCCGTCACCCCGCCGCCCTTGATCGTCACGCGGCGGACGGGTTCGCCCGTCGCGGTCGCGCCGAAAACCTCGCCAAAATCCATCGCGCCGCCGCCTCCCCTGCCAGCCTCGCCCTCGTCGGAAATCAGAGTCCCAAACCGCCGATGCAGACATATTTGGTGTCGAGATAATCCTCGATGCCCTGGTGGCCGCCCTCGCGGCCGATGCCGGATTCCTTCACGCCGCCGAACGGCGCCTCGACGGTGGTGATCAGGCCCTCGTTGACGCCGACCATGCCGTATTTCAGTCCCTCCATGACCCGGAAGGCGCGGCCGAGGCTGCCGGTATAGAAATAGGAGGCGAGGCCGAATTCGGTGTCGTTGGCGAGCTTTATGCCCTCTTCCTCGGTCTCGAACCTGAACACCGGAGCGACCGGCCCAAAGATCTCTTCCTTCATGAACATCATTTCGGGCGTGGCGTCGGCGATCACGGTGGGCTCGAAGAACGAGCCGCCCAGCGCGTGGCGCTTGCCGCCGGTAACGACCTTGCCGCCCTTGGCTTTCGCGTCCGCCACGAATTCCTCGACCTTCTCGACCGCCTTCTCGTCGATCAGCGGTCCCTGCTGCGTGCCCTCTTCCAAACCGGCGCCGACCTTCAGCCTGGCGGACGCTTCCGAAAACTTCTCGACGAAAGCGTCGTATACGCCGGCCTGTACGAAGAAGCGGTTGGTGCACACGCAGGTCTGGCCGGAATTGCGGTACTTCGCCACCATCGCGCCCTCTACGGCGCGCGAGATGTCGGCATCGTCAAACACCAGGAACGGCGCATTGCCGCCGAGTTCCATCGACACCTTCTTCACCGTCGCCGCGGCCTTGGCCATCAGCATCTTGCCGACCTCGGTCGAGCCGGTGAAGGTTATTTTCTTCACCAGCGGGTTGGCGCAGATCTCCTCGCCGATCTCGCCAGCCGAGCCGGTGACGATGTTGACGACACCCTTGGGGAAACCCGCCTCTTCGCACAGCGCGCCCCAGGCGAGGCCAGAATAGGGCGTCTGCGACGCCGGCTTGATGACCGCGGTGCAGCCGGCAGCAAGCGCCGGCGCAATCTTTCGCGACAGCATGGAGGACGGGAAATTCCACGGGGTGATCGCGGCGATGACGCCGGTCGGCTCCTTGGTGACGAGGATGCGGCGGTCGCCCCATGGCGACGGCACCACGTCGCCATAGACGCGGCGACCTTCCTCGGCGAACCACAGCACATAGGCGGCCGAAATCCCGATCTCTCCCTTGGCCTCGGCCAGCGACTTGCCCTGCTCCATGGTCAGCAGCTCGGCCAGCGGCTGCTGGTTGTCCATGATCGCGTCATGCAGTTTTCGCAGCAGCTTGTGGCGCTCCAGCACGGAGGTCTTCTTCCACGACTGGAAGGCGGCGTCCGCCGCCTCGATCGCACGCCGAGTCTCGGCCTTGCCGGATTTCGGCACGGTGCCGATGACGAGCCCGGTCGCCGGATTGTTGACGTCGACGGTCGCGCCGGAATCCGCCTGCACCCACTCGCCGCCGATGAAATTCGCCTGCCGCATGAAATGGCTGGTCTTCTGGAGCATCTTTTTCTCCCTGGGCGTTCGGGGAACGCACGGCTGTGGATTGAAGCGACGTCGCGTTAGCGCCGGCGGATGATGGCCGTCGTCTTAGCGTTCCATGGGCGGCGGATCAATTGGCGCAGGGGATCGGAAATGGGTGTCAGGCAAGGGAAAATGCCGGGGACAGTTTACTTTTATCCCCTTGCGCAAACCATTCCACCGTTCCCCTTCAGGGAGGATAAAAGTAAACGGTCCCATAGCGTGAGCCTTCGTCACAATCTATCGTAAGGCCAGGTCTCTCGACAAACAGGTGCGGGAATGGCTCTTCTGCTCTGTGCCCTTGGCGTCGCCATCATCTATCTTGCCGTCTACCGATTTTCAAAGCTGTTCGGCGTGTCGAACAATACGACCGTGCTGGTCGACACAGTTTATGAATCTATCAAGGAAAGGCGCTTCAAGGTTCCCGTGCGGGATCTCGCGGTCAGCAGCTTCAGAAATGTCCTCTACGGATGGGCGGTCGTAGCTATACTGATGGGCTGCGTTCTGCTTGCGCTTCTGATCCTTTTCATCTTGCAGCAAGCGGGAATTGCATGACCGGGTTCCGGTCACGACCGTCATGGTGATCGCCGCCACTGTGGAGGCGGTTGGTCGTATGGTTCAATGCCAGCGCCTCGCCGGCGCCGAACCTCTCGCTGATCAGGCAGCGTTGACACAAGACGGCAGCGCCGCGACCAACCGCACAGGCCGAGAGCGCCTTACCGCTCGATCAGCTTGGCAAAACCGTCGTCGATCGCCCGGCTCAGTTCCGCGCGATAGGATTCGTATCGTGCATGGCCTGCCTCGATGTGGCCGAAGCTGATGTTTCCGGGAAGACGGCGGAGCGGCACAAGCACGATCGGCGTCGCGACCGGCAGCAGGCTCGTGCCTTTTCCGACCTGCAACGTCGTCAGCAGGCCCACCATGTCGCCCTCGATGGTCGGGCGGGAGACGACGATGAGTCGATGTTGGCCAAGTTCGTTGGTGACGAGATAGACGTGGCCCGATTGGTGCGGAATCGAGACCCGGCCGGACTGGGTGAAGGCCGCGTCTATGCGTTCGGATTCCACGAAGTCGAGGTGCGACGCCTCTTCGTTCCACGAAATCGTCGTGAGGTAAGCATAGACGGTATCGGCGCGCGAGAACGAGGTGCGCAGCGTCAGGTATTGTCCCTCGATCCAAGACACCGCCTGGCGCGCATAAGAGCCGAGTTCGACCGGCGCGACGCCGGCCACGCGGTCATGATCGGCGGGCCGGGGCGGTTTACGCAGGCTGATGCCCAGCGCGGCCTCCAGCCGCACGATGCTGGCCAGCGTGAAAGCCCGCTGGCCGGAGAGCGCCTTTTCCAGCGTCGACAGGCTGATCCTGGCTTCGTCGGCCAGGAACTGGCGGGTGACGCGGCGGCGCGCCAGCGATTCACGCACGAGCGCCGACGCCGCCTCGTTTTCCGCCTGAGAAAGGGTTTGCTCCGTCACCGGTCTCTTCGCCAAGCGTACATTTCCGCACATTTCCACATAGGCTTGCCGCCAACAAGCGTGCGCTGCTGAAAACCTGCTGAACTCGCCCGAAGAAGGCCGAAGATTACGCGCGCGCTCAACACGAAGTCCACCCATGCTCGCTCCAGTCCGCATTCATCGATCGAACGCCTGGCGGTAACGGAGTGGAACCATGAAACGATTATTGATCAGTCTCGTCGCCGTACTAGCGACCGCCGCCACCGCCATGGCGTCCAGCCTGGTGCGGCCGAACGACATGGGGACCGGGTCCCTGCTGTTCGAAAGCAATACGCCCGGCCTGTATGTCGAGGCGCCACGCGTCGACAGCGATTTCGACATCACGGTGAGCGGCCAGATCGCCCGCACCCGCATCACCCAGCGCTTCGAGAACCCCGCCAATGGCTGGGTCGAAGGCGTCTATGTGTTTCCGCTGCCGGAGAACGCCGCCGTCGACACGCTGAAGATGGTGATCGGCGACCGCATCGTGGTCGGCGACATCAAGGAAAAGCAGGAAGCAAAGCAGATCTACGAGAAGGCCAAGGCCGCAGGCCTGAAGGCGGCGCTGCTCGAACAGGAGCGGCCGAACATCTTCACCAACCAGATCGCCAACATCGGCCCCCGGGAGAGCATTGTCATCCAGATCGAGTACCAGCAGCCGGTGCGCCTGAGCAGCGGCGTCTTCAGTCTGCGCGTGCCGATGGTGGTGGCGCCGCGCTACAGTCCGCTGCCGGCGCTTGCCCTGTCGGCGTCGGCGGAAGGCCAGGAGATGTACATCGTCTCCGATCCGGTGCCGGACCGTGCGAACATCGAGCCGCCGGTGCTCGACCCGCGAAAGAATCCGCCGGTCAATCCGATCGCCGTCGCCGTGCACCTCAAGCCGGGTTTCGACATCGGCGAGGTCAAGAGCTCGTATCATGACGTCGTGGCGGCCGGCGAGGCGCAGGCCAGGGACATTACGCTGAAGAACCCCGAATTTGCCGACCGGGATTTCGAATTGACCTGGACGGCCAAGCCGAGCCAGGCGCCGGCGGTGTCGGTGTTCGCCGAAAAACTGGCCGACGATCAGTATGCGCTGGTGCAGATCACACCGCCTTCGAGCGAGCCGCAGCAGAAGCGGCTGCCGCGCGAGGCGATCTTCGTGATCGACAATTCCGGCTCGATGGCCGGTCCGTCGATGGCGCAGGCCAAGGCGAGCCTGGTTTATGCACTCGACCGGCTGGACGCGGGCGACAGGTTCAACGTCATCCGCTTCGACAACACGATGGAACGGGTGTTTCCGCGCGCGGTGGAGGCAAGCCGGCAGAATATCGACTATGCACGAAACTTCGTGGCGGCCCTCGATGCCGATGGCGGCACCGAGATGCTCGAGCCGCTGCGCGCCGCGCTGGACGACCAAAACCCCGGCGACGCCTCGTACCTGCGCCAGGTGGTGTTCCTGACCGACGGCGCGATCGGCAACGAGCAGCAGATGTTCGACCTGCTCGGCACGCAACGCGGCCGTTCGCGCGTCTTCATGGTCGGCATCGGCTCGGCGCCCAACGGCTTCCTGATGACGCGCATGGCCGAAATCGGACGCGGCAGTTTTACCCAGATCGGCGAAGGCGGCCAGGTTGAGGAGCGCATGCGCGAACTGTTCGCCAAGCTGGAGAACCCGGCGGTCACCAACCTGAAAGTCACGGCAAGCAGCGCTTCGATCGAGCCTACCCCCTCCGACCTGCCGGACCTCTATCGCGGCGAGCCGCTGACCCTGCTGGTCAAGGCGCTTGAACTCGAGGGAACGCTCGGCATCTCCGGCACGATCGGCGACCGGACGTGGAGCGAGACGATCGCCCTCGACAAATCCGTCCCCGGCTCCGGCATCGGCAAACTGTGGGCGCGCCGCATGATCGACGACGCTGAGGTGGCGCGGAGCCTCGGCCGGATCGAGCAGACCGCCGCCGACGCCCGCATCCTCTCGCTGGCGCTGGAGCACCATCTGGTCAGCCGCGTCACCAGCCTGGTGGCGGTCGACAAGACGCCGTCGCGCCAGCAGGGCGAGCCGCTGGCGCGCGCCGACGTGCCGTTGAACCTGCCGGCCGGCTGGGACTTCGACAAGGTTTTCGGCGAGCAAGAGCCGAAGCCCGAACGCGAGGCCATGCTCGATGCGACGATGGTGGCTTCGGTCAAGGCCGCGCCCGCACCCGCGCAAGCCGCTGCCCAGCCGAAGCAGATCGACCTGCCGCAGACGGCGACGCCATCGCAGATGCTGATGATCGCCGGCGCCATGCTGATCGCACTGGCGCTGGCGCTGCAGGCCGCCGCCCGCCGCCGGGGCGTCGCATGACCGCCCGGCGCAACCTCAACTGGAGCGCGGCGGCAATCGCCGCGCTCGGCCTCGCCCTGCTCGGCCTCGCCCTGCTCGGCAACGGCGTCTGGATCCAGGCGAAGGCGATGCTGGCGCAGGTGCTGCTGGAGCGCGCCTTCGCCGCGAGCATCGCCTCGGGCCAGCCGGTGAAGGCGTGGGAATGGGCGGACACCTGGCCGGTGGCGCGCGTATCTGTCCCGCGTCTAGGCCGCTCGGCCATCGTGCTGGAAGGCGCGAGCGGCGAGGCGCTGGCCTTCGGCCCCGGCCACCTGCCGCAATCGGCCGAGCCCGGCGAGGCCGGCACCACCGTCTACGCGGCGCATCGCGACACGCATTTCGCCTTCCTCGGCGCCGTGGAAGCCGGCGACGAGGTCGAGGTGACACGCGCCGACGGCAGGCGGTTCACCTATACGGTCACCGGCAGCGAGGTCGTGGCCTGGAACCAGTCCGGCATTTCGGCCGAGCATGACGGCGCACAACTCGCGCTCGTCACCTGCTGGCCGCTCGACGCCAAGACGCGCGGACCGCTACGGTATGTGGTCCATGCCGCATTGGTCGGAGCGGTCACGGACAAGCGGATGCCCGGCGCCTGAAGCCCCGGGAAACGCCGCCTCAGATCTGGTTCACACCCTGGAACGCACCGTTGGGTCCAAAGCGGCAAAGGAAAGTTCCCGCCGTGTCATCGTCGTTCGGCAAGGTCCAAGAGCCGCGGATCGTCGTTCCGCTGGCCGCGACGACGGGATTGTCCGTCGAGATTTCCCCGAGAGTCACTCCCGTTTGATTGGCGAACTGCGACCGGCAGAAGTCGGGCATCTGGCCGGCCGAGACGATCTGCCCCGTGGCTGCCGAAGCCTTCGTGCCGGGAGAGCCCTGGCAACCGGCCAGCGCGAGCAAGGCAAGAACACCAGTCGAGAGGTACATTTTATGGATTATTGCCACTGGACTTTCTCCTCAGATGCCGGAACGACGTCTTTGTTGTCTCTGAAACCAGGAGTGTGACCGCGGTACAAAAGCCTCGCCCCGCTTCCCGGTGCCTTACAGGCCCGCAGTCGGAGCCAGCCCGTACCAAAAACCGTTGGCTCTAGAGATTGCACTACATTAGCGACAATGTCGGGGACCGCCAGCGGAGGTGTGTAATTTACGTGGCCCTACCCGCCCAGCGCAGCGCCGTGATCGCCGGCGCGATGCACTTCGCCAGGGCGGCGCCTACCCGAACACCATCTGCACCACCGCCATCCACGCCGTCATGGTGACGGCGGCGAGCGCGGTGGCGATCGTCATCTGGTTCGACGCCAGCGCTTGGCCGGTGCCGAACTGCACGGCGATCAGGTAGGAGTTGACGCCCGACGGCAGGGCCGCGGCGGCCACCGCGATCTTGGCGGTCAGCGGCGGCAGGCCGAACAGCCACGCCAGCGCGAGGGCCGCCGCCGGCATCAGCAAGAGTTTCACCATGGACAGCACGATCGCCGGCCGCACGTTTCCGGAAATGCCGAATTTCTTCAGGCCGAGCCCCATGGCGAACAGCGCCAGCGGCGCGGCGATGCCGGCCAGCGCGTCGACGAAGCGCATCGCCAGCGCCGGCATCTCGATGCCGGCCAGCCGCCACAGCAGGCCGAGAAAGATCCCCAGGATCAGCGGGTTGGTGAAGAACCTGCGCAGGAAGTCGCGCACGATGATCAGCGGATGCATGGGCTCGCCGTCCCGCCGGCTGACGAACTGGAAAAGGATGATGGAAGCCATGAGCATCGTCGGCAGGTGCACGGAGATGAGCAGCGACAGTTGCTCGAACCCCTGCTGCCCGAACACGCCCAGCATGAACGGGATGCCGAGCAGCACGATGTTGGAGAAAGCCGAGGAAACGCCGCCGACCACGCCGGCCTTGGAATCGCGGCCGAACACCCGCGTCGTCAGAAGGTGGCCGGTCGTCCAGGCGACGATGACTGCGGAGAAATAGACGCCCCACATCGCCCAGGGCGCGGCGCCGTGGAAATCGGCGGTCACCATCGTGCGGAACAAAAGCAGCGGCAGCGCCACGCCGACCGCGAACTCGGACAGCGCGTCGCCGGTCTGGACCTTCAGGTAGCCCGTCGCTCCGGCGACGTAGCCGAGCGCCACGAGGCCGAAGATGAACAGCACGGTTTCGACGAGCGGGGACATTTTTCGGCGGATCGGCCCGAGCATTGGGGGCGACGGGCCGGAGTCCGCGCCGGAAAAGGCTGCGGCCTTGATAGGCGAGGTTTGGCCGGGCCGCAACGCCTGCCACAATTTCTCCGGGAAGGGCCGCGATGTCGCTGGTCAGGTTTTGGCGCAAGGGACATGATTGCCGGGATGACCAGCATTGACTTCCCCTCAGGCTCGCCCTCCGGGCCCGCCGCCTCGCGCGTCGCGACAGGAGCGGCGACCCTCCGGTCCCCGACCGGCATTTTTCTGGCGATCGCTCTCCTCGCTTTAACCGTTATCGCCGCCCTGCCCGCCCGCGCCGAGGAAAGCCTGAACGGCGTGGCGCTGGTGATCGGCCAGTCGGATTACCGGCATATTCCGGCGCTGCCCAACCCTGCCAACGATGCGCGCGAGATGGTCAAGCTGCTGACCGATCTCGGCTTCGACGCCCGCAGCGTCAGCGACCGCGATGCGAAGAAGCTGGCGCGCGACCTGGAGCGTTTCGTCGAGGACGCGGAGGGCGCGGACGTCGCCTTCCTCTATTATTCCGGCCACGGCATCGAGGCGGCCGGGGAGAATTTCCTGGTGCCGGTGGACGCCGACCTTTCGGCGCTGGACGACGCCGGCGAGCGGCTGGTAGCGGTCTCCGGCATCATCGACCGATTGAAGCAGACGGTTCCCGTCTCCATCGTGCTGCTGGATGCCTGCCGGACCAACCCCTTTCCGGCCGGCGCGAAGCTGCGGCGGACGCCGACCGGCTCGGCCGAGCCGGTCGGGGCTGGGGGGCTGACGCTGGTGCGCGGCGCCAAAGCCTTGCCGGACGCCGACAAGGCCGCGGAAAACCTCGGAATGCTGGTCGGTTTCGCGGCCGAGCCCGGCCGGCCGGCGCTGGACGGCCCGGCGGGAGAGAACAGCCCCTATGCCGCCGCGCTGCTGCGGCATCTGTCGGCGATGAAGGGCGAGGAATTCGGCGCGGTCATGCGCATGGTGACCGAGGAGGTGTATCTGGACACCAGAGCGCGGCAGCGGCCGTGGACCAACGAGAGCCTGCGCCGCTTCCTCTATTTCGGCGTCTCGCCGGACGAGCCCGCCGGCGACGACGCGCTGATCACCGGTGAGCGGCGGAAACTGTTGCTCACAATCTCCACCCTGCCCGACGTCAACCGCGTGCAGGTCGAGACGGCGGCGTCGAAAGACGGCGTGCCGCTCGACGCGCTCTACGGCGTCCTGAAGGCACTGGGCACGGAGAACATTCCGGAGGACCCGACGCAGCTCGGGAAGGTGCTGGACGCACAGGCCGGCCGGCTGAAGGACCTGATCGAGCAGAACGAAGCATTGCGCACCGACGATCCGGAGATCGCGCGGCTTTCCGCTTCCGCCGACAAGGCGATCCGCGAGGGCGCCATCGCCACGGCGCGAAAATTCCTGGACGATGCGGTGGCGCGGGTGGAGGCCAACACCGGCACGGTCGACCAGGCCGAGACCGCGCTGAAACAACGCAGGCTGGCCGACGCCGCCGTCTATGAAAAGCGAGGCGACGCTGCCGCGCTCGGTTTCGATTTCCTGGCGGCTGCGGCCGACTACGGAAAGGCGGCTGACCTTGCCGAGCGCTGGGACGGAAAAACGTTCCGCACGCTTCTCAGCGCGCAGGCGACAGCGCTCTACGATCACGGCAACAAGACCGGGGCGCGCGAGGCGCTGAGAAGGGCGCTCGACCTCTACCAGCGCGTCCTGGAGTCCGGCGACCAGGCCATCCAGACCGCGAATCGCGGCCTCGCCCTCAACAATTACGGCGTGGCGCTGCAAAGCCTCGGTGAAATGGACACCGATTCCACCACGCTCAAGGACGCTCTGGACACCTATCGCGAAGCGCTCCGCTGGCTGGACGACGGCAAGCAGGACACCGAATGGGCCTACGCGCAGAGCAACATGGGCACCGTGCTCTTGAAACTCGGCGAGCGCGAGGGCGACAACCAACGCATCCGCGACGCCATCGAGGCTTTCGGCAAGGCGCTGGAGAAGCAGGACCGGGCGAGACTGCCGCGCGACTGGGCCAACACCCAGAACAATATCGGGCTGGCCTCCTACGCCCTTGCCGAGCGCGAGACCGGCGCCGGGCACCTTGTCGCCGCCGAAGCGGCCTACCGGCTGGCGCTGGAAGAGTTTTCGCTCGAAAAATATCCCGTCGAATGGGCGCTGGTGCAGAACAATCTCGGCAACACGCTGAACGCGCTTGGCACCTACCGCAACGATCCGGCGAAGTACCAGGAAGCGGCGGCGGCGTTCCGCGCGGCGCTGGAGGTGCGCAAGCGCGAATCCTTCCCGCGCTCCTGGGCGACCAGCCGGCTGAACCTCGCCAACGCGCTGAGCAATTCGACGAAGTTCGACCTCGGGACCGATGTGCTGGAGGAGGCGGCGACGGCGCTGCGCGACGCGCAGGCCGTGTTCACCCGCAAGGATTTTCCGGTCGACTGGGCGTCCGCCCAGAACAATCTCGGCGCCATCCTGCAGACGCTGGGCCAGCGCCGCATGGACCAGGAGACGATGAAGGAATCGGCCTCGACCTTCCGGGCCGCGCTGCGCGTCTACAAGCGCCGGGATTTCCCGCTCGACTGGGCGATGACCAACTACAATATCGGCAACACCTTGCAGCTGCTGGGAGGCATGTCGAACGAGCCGGCGCGCTATCACGAGGCGGTCGCCGCCTATCGCGATTCGCTGGCCGAATATTCGCGCGAGGCGACGCCGCGTTCCTGGGCGCTGTCGAAGGCCGCGCTCGGCTCGACGCTTCACTGGCTGAGCAACAATGAGGACGGCACGCAAAGCCTGAAGGACGCCATCGCAGCACGGCGCGAGGCGCTGGAGGTGCTGACGCAGGACAACGCGCCGGTCGACTGGGCCAACACCCAGAACGGCCTCGGCATGAGCCTGATCAACCTCGGCAACCGCGAGACGACCGCCAGATACCTGAATGAGGCGGAGGCCGCGTTCTCGGCCTCGCTAAAGGTGTTCACGCGGAAGGCTCAGCCGCTGCAATGGGCGTTCGAGCAGAACAATCTCGGCGACGTGCATTGGAACCTCGCCTCGTTCGGGGGTGGCGGCAAACCGGAATACGAACGCGCGAAGCAGTATTTCGAACTCGCCAAGCAGGGTTTTACCGAGGCCGGCTATCTCATGCCGATCCCGCTCACCGACAAGAAGATCGCGCTGATCGACCAGCAATTGGCGAAATAGCGGGCCGCGCACGGCGATCACGTATTCGGCAGGACGGGTTGCCTTGTCTTTCACGGCGCTTTGCCATCCCTATATCCGGAGAAAGACTGGGAGGATGGATGCTTCGGATCGTTTTCGCGCTGCTGTTGGCGATCGCCGCGGCGCCTGCCGCGCAGGCCACGGAAGCCGGTTGGGCGCTGCTCCGCGAAGGCGGGCATGTCGTGCTGCTGCGCCACGCCATGAGCGGCGGCGGCGCCGAGCCCGCCAATTTCGACATCGAGAAATGCGCCACGCAGCGCAACCTTTCGGAACGCGGAAAACAGCAGGCGCGAAAAATTGGCGCGCTGTTCGCGGCGCGCGCAGCCCCCATCGAGCGCGTGCTGTCCAGCCGCTGGTGCCGTTGCCTCGATACCGCGCGCCTCGCCTTCGAGGCCGATCCCGAACCGTTCGAGCCGCTTGACCCGGTTAAGGCGGACGAGGTGGAAAAGGCCGGGCAACTGAAGGCCATCATGGAGGCTGTGGCCGGCTTCGCCGGCTCCGACAATCTGGTGATGGTGACCCATGCGGATGTGGTGCAGGCGCTGACGGGCGTGACGCCGCGCGAGGGCGAGGCGGTGATCGTGCAGGCGGACGGCGATCGCCTGCGGGTGCTGGGGCGGATCGTGTTCAATTGATTCGGTATGCGCGACACAGACAGATGTTGCCGAAATACAACCACCCAAAGAAGCCGCGAAATTGCCATGACAATGCCGCTTGCGACAACCCGTCGCAGGGGCTATAGGCGCGCTCCCGGTCACGAAAGCCGGAGCGAGCACAACGGCTGGAGTTTTTTGCTCCGCCCGCGCAGGTGGTTCTGCCTCCCTGTGTACGGCGCCGCTTCGGAGGTCGGAAACCAGCGGATGTAGCTCAGTGGTAGAGCGCCGGGTTTGGACCCGGAGGTCGGGGGTTCGATTCCCTTTGTCTGCTCCATGGATAGCTCAGTTGGGTAGAGCATCAGACTTATAATCTGATTGTCGAAGGTTCGAATCCTTCTCCTTGTTGGCCTGAAAAACCAGCAGCACCCTGTCACGGTGTCTATCTGAACGACGGTCCGGGAACTGGAATGCCAAGGATGGGAGGGACGGTTCAAGCCCACGGGCAAGAGCCTGCCTGATGATCCGAGGCCGTCTTGCTGCGGCCGATCCGCGGTGACGGCGAAGACGCGCTCCGACCGGCAAGGGAAGCTTTGGCTGCCCGCGCCCGCCAAAGCGCCTCGACGCCCTCTCCCGACGATCCGCCGCGCGGGACGCCACCAGTCCCCGGATCTTTTTTGCCCGGGAACGTAGGACTGAACCGAGACGCGAAACGAAGAAAGGACTTTCGACGCATGACCTAGCCATGCCCGACAGGAGTGACGAACATGATGACCATTCTCGAAAAGATGCTTGGACGCCAGCGCGTCCTCGTGAAGGAAAACGAACGCGCCATCGCCCTCTACAAGGGCGAGATCCAGACGATCCTCGAGCCGGGCGAGCACTCGCTGGCGAACCGGGGCAACCGTCTCGAGATCGCGCGCCACGACCTGAAGAACCCGGAATTCACCTCGCCTTACGAGAAGGCCTTGTTCGAAAAGCTCCCGGACGTGGCGGCGCGCCACCTCACCGTGTTCCGCACCGGACGCACGGAAGTGGCTGTCGTCGAGCGCGACGGCCAGCTTCACGCCGTGCTCGGCCCGGACCGCAAGCTCGTGGTCTGGACCGTGACCGGACCGTGGACGGGCACGACCGTTCCGGTCGGCGAAGACCTTGCGGTCGAGCCGGCGCTGATGCGGCGTCTCGGCCAGGCGCGCAAGACCGAGCTGATGACCGTGCATCCGGTGGTGGACGGCCAGGCGGGCCTGCTCTTCGTCGACGGCGCCTTCGTGAAGGTGCTCGCCGCCGGCGTGCACGCCTTCTGGAACGTCGGCCGCATGGTACAAATGAAGGTCGTCGACCTAAAGCGGCAGTCGCTCGACGTGGCCGGCCAGGAGATGCTGACCAGGGATCGCGTGACGATCCGCGTCAACATCGCGGCCGAATACCGCGTCGTCGACCCGGTCAAGGCGGTGACGGCGGTGAAGGATTTTTCCGAAGCCTTCTACCGCGCGCTGCAGTATACGTTCCGCAAGGCGCTGGGCGCGATGACGCTCGACCAGATCCTCGAACAGAAGGTGACGGTCGACGCCGAGGCGGCGGCCAAGGTGCGGGCCGACATGGCCGAGATCGGCATCGAGGTGTCGGACATCACGCTCAAGGATGTGATCCTGCCGGGCGAGATGCGCGACATCCTCAACCAGGTGGTCGCGGCCGAGAAGCAGGCCGAGGCCAACGTCATCCGCCGCCGCGAGGAGACGAACGCGACCCGTTCGCTGCTGAACACGGCGAAGGTGATGGCCGAGAACCCGGTCATGCTGCGGCTGAAGGAGCTTGAGGCGCTGGAGACCATCGCCGGCAAGGTCGAGCGGCTGACCGTGCATAACGGCACGGGCGGGCTGCTCAACGATCTTGTGAAGCTTCGCGATTGACCAAGGCGGGCCGCCTCGAAAGGGGCGGCCTGTTTTGTTTGACAGCCGTCAGTCGCCGCCGCCACAACCTCCGCCGCCACAACCGCTGGCTCCGCAGCCGCCACTGCCGCCACAGCCGGAAGCGCCCGCCGAGCCACCCTTCGTTATCTTATTCGGCGCATAGGCGTTGAAGAAGGTGATGATCGTGAAGACAAGCGAGACGAAAAACAAAAGCGGGTAGAGCTCGAACCAATACAGGCCACCCAGGTTGCAGCCGGCCAGGAATAGAGCCACGCAGACCACCGTCAGGAAACTGTAATATCGCCTCGGGACCAAAAAATACCGGTCCTTGCTGATCTTTGCCGGATTGGAGGTCTCGGAGAACCGTTCCTCTGCGCTGGGCCAGATTGGGAACAGCGGCCTGACCCCAAACTCCGCCTCGTAGGCCCGCAAAGTGTCGTTGTAGAGCCCATAAAACTTGTCCGCTTCATCAGGCCCGCCCTCGGTCGGCGTATGGTGTAGGTCGCGATTCAGCGTGTCGCGACAGAACCGCTCCCAATAGTCGCGCGAATAGGTCAGGTGCAGGTGCCAGACCTCGTCGACGTCGCGCGATGGCGTGAGGCTGCCCTCGGAGACACACATGAGGTAGACGAACTTCTTGTATTCGACGATGACCTCGGCTGCGTAGCCGTCCGACCAATCGTTTTCCCGGGCAAGGCGCCCGGCAAAACTCAATTCGGCGTCGGCGGGTCCGATCGTGTAGGCATCGATGCGGGCAAAAAGCTCAGGGTTGGAAAGCCCGGCGGGCGGGCCAGCGGCTCGCTTGTCGCCATGCGAGAGGTCGATCTCGGTGCTGAATTCGACGTCCATCAGCGGCCCACCCTCGTGGACCATATACTTATCGCAATCCCGACGCAGTTTCCAGCCATGCACCATCGGGTGCAAGCCCTTCGCCGACCGCATGGGTTGCACTGCAAAACGCCCTTCCCCAAAACGCCAAAACCGATTAGACAGCGGCAAAACTTGCGCGTGGTGGGCAGCCGCGCGACTCTGCACTCTTTTCAAGGATTAGCCCTTGTCCACGACATTCGACAAAGTCGCCAACATCATCGCCGAGACGAGCGAGATCGACCGCGACAAGATCACGCCTGAGAGCCACACGATCGACGACCTCGGCATCGACAGCCTGGATTTCCTCGACATCGTCTTTGCGATCGACAAGGAATTCGGCATCAAGGTGCCGCTTGAGAAGTGGACGCAGGAAGTCAACGACGGCAAGGCTTCGACCGACGACTATTTCGTCATGAAGAACCTGTGCGCCAAGATCGACGGCCTGGTCGCCGCCAAGGCAGCGGCCTGAGCCGCGTCCGGCCAGACCCTTCGATCGACAGGCTGACATGAGAGCACGCGACGTCGTCATCACCGGCATCGGACTGGTTTCCTGCCTCGGCGAAGGTTCTGACGCGCATTGGGCGGCGCTGAACGACGAGTCGGCCGGGCCTATCGTCGATGCGGAGCGTTTTCCGCCCTACAGCGTACACCCGCTGCCGGCCGTCGACTGGAATCAGCAGATCCCGAAACGCGGTGACCAGCGGCAGATGGAGACCTGGCAGCGGCTGGGCGTCTATGCGGCGGGGCTGGCGCTCGACGATGCCGGGCTGAAAAACGACGAGGCCCTGTGCGCCTCGATGGACATGGTGGTGGCGGCCGCCGGCGGCGAACGCGACGAGGCGGTGGACGCGCAGATCCTGGAAGCCTCGGCGACGCGCAACGACCGCGAGGTCCTGCTCAACGAAAAACTGACCACGGATCTGCGCCCTACCCTTTTCCTGGCGCAGCTTTCCAACCTGCTGGCCGGCAACATCTCCATCGTCCACAAGGTGACGGGCTCGTCGCGCACCTTCATGGGCGAGGAAGGGGCCGGCATCGCGGCGGTCGAGACGGCGGTGGCGCGCATCCGCTCCGGCCAGTCGAACCACATGCTGGTCGGCGGCGACTTCAATGCCGAGAACGCCGACATGCTGCTGGGCTACGAACTCGGCGGCTATCTGCACCGCGCGCCGTGGCAGCCGGTGTGGCAGCGCGCCCGCTCGGAAGGCGGCGGCGTGGTCTCCGGCTCGGGCGGTGCGTTCCTCGTGCTGGAATCGCGCGAGCATGCCGAGGGCCGGGGCAAGGAACCCTATGCGAAGATCGAAAGCGTGGTCTCGGCGCGTATCCGTCGTTCGCGGGATGATCTCGTCGCTGGCATCTCCGACCTTTTGGGACGGCTCAATATTCCGGCCGGCGAAATGCTGGCGCTGTCGGGCGCGTCCGGCGCGCACGCTGCAACCACAGCCGAACGGGCCGCGTTCGACACTCTGCCCAATGTCGCGCTGCGTGGCTTCGGCACGCGAACCGGTCATATGAAGGAAGCGCAGTTTCCGTTCGCGGTGGCGCTCGCGGCGCTCGCCATGCACAAGGGGGCCGCCTACCCGGCTTTCGACCGCGAGGTTGAAAAGCCTGCCGGTGCGCCGGGACGGGCGCTCGCGACCACCATCGGCTATCATGCCTTCGAGGGCGCGGCACTGATCGCGCGGGCTTGAGCAGGAAACTGGCCATGACGAAAACCACGGATCATCTCGGCAGGCCGCTGGTCGCCGTCACCGGCATCGGCGTCGTCACCTCGCTCGGCGTCGGCAAGACGGACAACTGGCAAACGCTGACCGCCGGCCGCTCCGGCATCCACACCATCACCCGCTTTCCCGTCGACCATCTGAAGACGCAGATCGCCGGCACCATCGATTTCCTGAAGTCGAGCGACAAGGGCGCCAGCCCGCTGACCTTCGAACTGGCCGACACCGCCGCCACGGAGGCGGTCGCCCAGTCCGGGCTGAGTTTGGACGATTTCGGCGGCCCGCTGTTTTTGGCCTCGCCGCCGGTCGAGCTCGACTGGAAGGACCGCATGGCGCTCTACCACGACGGCAAGGGCGCGACGGCCTCCGAGCGCATCGCCGACGCGGCGCGGGCGCTGCGGTCGCTGGATATCTTCGAGACCACGCAGTTCGGCTCGATCGCCGACCGGCTGTCGGACAAATTCGGGGCGCGCGGCCTGCCGATCACGCTGTCGACCGCCTGCGCCTCGGGCGCCACCTCGATCCAACTCGGCGTCGAGGCGATCCGGCGCGGCGAGAGCGACCGCGCGCTGTCGATCGGCGCCGACGGCTCGGCCACGGCCGAGGCGCTGATCCGCTTCTCGCTGCTGTCGGCGCTGTCCACCCAGAACGAGGTGCCGGAAAAGGCGTCGAAACCGTTTTCGAAAGACCGCGACGGTTTCGTGCTGGCCGAGGGTTCGGCGGCTCTCGTGCTGGAATCGCTGGAAAGCGCGCTGGCGCGCGGCGCCAGGGTGCTGGGCATCCTGGCCGGCTGCGGCGAGCGCGCCGACGATTTCCACCGCACGCGCTCCAAGCCGGACGGCTCGCCGGCAATCGCGGCTGTGCGCGCCGCCCTCGCCGATTCCGGGCTCAGCGAGGACGGCATCGACTACGTCAACGCCCACGGCACCTCGACGCCCGAGAACGACAAGATGGAGCATCTGTCGCTGTCGACGGTGTTCGGCGAGCGGGTGAAGACGATTCCGATCTCGTCGAACAAGTCGATGATCGGCCACACGCTGTCGGCCGCCGGCGCCATCGAGGCGGCGTTCTCGCTGATGACCATGCTGGAAGGCGTCATTCCGCCGACGATCAACCACGACCATCCGGACCCGGCAATCGACCTCGACGTGGTGCCGAACGTCAAGCGTTCGGCTGACGTTTCGACCGTGATCTCCAACTCCTTCGGCTTCGGCGGCCAGAACACCTGCCTTGTCATGGCACGGGAACCCGTTTAGGCGGAGCGCTCACCTTTTTTGAGCGGTTACTGTTTGCGCCCCTTCAAGCGGACCGAATCCTACCCACAGGACCATCCAATAATGCGCGCGCTGCAACTGATCGAAGACCGCAGGCTGGAAGAGGTCGATATCGCGGAGCCGCCGCCGCCGGCCATCGGCGAGGTAACGCTGCACATCAAGGCGGTGGCGCTGAACCATATCGATGTGTGGGGCTGGCGCGGCATGGCTTTTGCCAAGCGAAAACTGCCGCTCACCATCGGCGCCGAAGCGTCCGGCGTGGTCGCAGCGATCGGCGCGGGCGTCGCCGGCCTGGTGCCCGGGCAACTGGTCTCGATCTACGGCGCGCGCACCTGCGGCCTGTGCAGGGCCTGCAAAACCGGCCGCGACAATCTCTGTGAGCACGTCGGCGGCGTCCACGGTTTCCACCTCGACGGTTTTGCGCAAGAGAAAATAAACCTGCTGGCGCGCCTGCTGGTCCCTGCCCCGCCCGGCGTCGACGCGGTCGGCGCGGCCGTCGCGCCCGTCACCTTCGGCACGGTCGAGCACATGCTGTTCGACAATGCGAAACTGGAGCCCGGCGAGACGATCCTCGTCCATGCCGGCGGCTCCGGCATCGGTTCGGCGGCGATCCAGCTTGCAAAACGCATGGGCTGCACGGTGATCACCACGGTGGGCTCGAACGACAAGATCGAGAAGGCCCGAGCGCTGGGCGCTGACCACGTCATCAACTATCGCGACGACCGCTTCGAGGGCGTGGTGCGCAAACTGACGAAGAAGAAGGGCGTCGACGTGGTGTTCGAGCATGTCGGCGCCGACACCTGGGCGGGCTCGATGCTTTGCCTGAAGCGCGGCGGCCGCATCGTCACCTGCGGCTCCACCTCGGGTGTCTCCACGCAGATGAATTTGATGCAGCTCTTCCAGCAGCAGATCAAGATTTTCGGCTCGTTCGGTTGCCGCATGCAGAACATGGCCGACGCCATGCATAAGATGGCGGCCGGCATCGTAAAGCCGGTGATCGACACCGAGGTCGACTTCGGCTCGATCGGCGACGCGCTGAAGCGCATGGAAACCCGCGACGTGTTCGGGAAAATCATCCTGCGGGTCGGATGAAGTCGCGCGACCGCCTCTATCACCTGTCGCGGTTCCTGACGCAGGCCGGCTACTGGCTGACGGCGCAGGTGGCGCTGACGACCATGCGCGTGCTGCGGCTGCTGCCGGCGGACAACGCGATCAATTTCGCCGACCGCACGGCGCGGCGGCTCGGACCGCTGGTCGGCCGGCATCAGGTGGCGCTGGAGAATTTGCGAAAAGCCTATCCGGACAAGAGCGAAGACGAGATCAAGACCATCGCCGTCGACATGTGGGGCAACATGGCGCGGCTGGCCGCCGAATATGTTTTCCTCGACCAGTTGTTCGACTTCGACCTGCATGCTGAGAGTTCGGGCCGAATCGAGGTCGAAGGCATACCGCTGTTCAAGACAATCGCGGAAGAAGACCGGCCGCACATCCTGTTCACCGGCCATCTCGGCAATTTCGAACTGCTGCCGATCGCCGGCGCCGCCTATGGCATGAAGGTGACGTCGCTGTTCCGGCCGCCCAACAACCCCTATATCGCCGACTACATCAATTCGACGCGGCGCTCGACCATGGGCGACCTCATCGCCTCGCGCTCCGGCGTGTCGTTCGCGCTGGCGAGAATCCTCGACAACAACGGCACGATCGGCGTTCTGGTCGACCAGAAGTTCCGCCATGGCTTGCCAACGACCTTCTTCGGCCGCCCCTGCGAGACCAGCCCGCTGCTGCCGAAGCTGGTGCGCCAATATGATTGCGACGTCTATCCGGCGCGCTGCATGCGCCTGCCCGGCAACCGGTTTCGCCTTGTTATCGAACCGAAGCTCGACCTGCCGCGGCTGGAGAATGGGCGCATCGACGTCAATTCGACGGCGCAACTGCTCAACGACGTGGTCGAGCGCTGGGTGCGCGAGGATCCCGGCCAGTGGATGTGGTTCCACAAGCGCTGGAAGCTGACGAGCAAGAACCGCCGTGGCGGGCGCGGTGCCGGAGTTGTCACCAAAACGCCTTAGCCCGTCGCGGCCGTGTGATCGATCACGTCGGAACATCCCCCGACATAATCCGTTAAACCTGGGATGCGCTTGAGCCCGTTAAGCGCTTGGTAACCATAATCGGAGGATATTTCCGATGCGCATGGATCCCAAGGTGGAACCGATGAAGCGACTGAGAACCGAAAAGGTGGCGCCGCCGCCAGTCCTGTGGACCCCATGGGGACCCCAGAAGTTCACGGAACGCGACGCCCAGCTGGCTGCGATCCGCCGGCTGGTGCGAAAGGTCGAGAAGCTGCGACCGAGTAAGCTCGGCATCGTCGGATAGAAGTCAGCCGCCGTAATAGTTCATGACCGCATGGCGCGCTTCGGCAAAGAAAAGCCAGCGCTCCACGAAAATCCCGACAGCACAGGAAATGCATGCGCCCGCCGTTGCCACAATGGCGACCGCTGGCAGCGCAAGCGTTGCGATGGCCACGATCAACAGGAGGATGGTCATGGCGCAACCGGCAACGAATGACAGGCGAGCCAGTTTTGCCGCGTGTTTTCGCGCGACCTTGAAGCCCATTTCACGGGTCAGGTAATTCTCGTTCATATGCGGCCGTTCGAACAGGCTCACCCGGCCGATACCGCCCAGACCGGTGGCGGTTTCCGGCGTCGACAGCGGTTTCAGCGACAGCATGCGCCGGCGCCAGACGGTCTTCACGGCCCAGGCGGCTATGGTGGAGACAATGGCGGCCAGCAGCATTTCGAGCGCATGCGCGCCTGCCCAAACCGCGACAAGACTTCCGAAAACCAGCCCGCCCGACAGTGCGAACAGCAGGAAGCAGAGCGGCGTGAGCGGCGTGTGCCACGCCTGCACGGATTTCAGCGAGGCATAGATCATGCCGGTGCAATAGACCGTCACAGCGGCGCCGACCGCGCCGAGGACGCCCGCGGTCGGAGAGTGCCGGCTTTCGACCACGATGGCCCAGGCCAACCAGAGCAGGGGCAAGAACGTCAGAATAGCCATCACGCCCTCCCGCGACAGCCAACTCGAACGCCATTGCGAAAAGGCCCGCCAGGCCCGCTGCGGATTGCCGAGATGCAGGGTCGACGACATAAGGCCGACGCCGATCATCGTAAGCGCGGCGATTGTGGCGAGTTTGGTAGCTATGGCCGCGGGGTCAAGGAGGCCGAGGCCGAGCACGGCGGCAAGGCCGTAGCCGAGGCCGGACAGCGTGGTGAAGACGATGATGGAGAAAGCGGGGTGCATGGTTACGCCGCACGCCATCGAACGAAGCGCCGTCGTGGAAGGCGGATATGCAGGCGCTCTACGTTGCCCCTCTCACGCAACTGGTTCGCAAACAAATAAGCAACCATTCAAATCCGGTCCAGCATGCCGTCGAGCCAGGCGAAGAATCCGCTGGCGCCAGACGTGTTTTCGGCAAGCAGCGTGCCGGCGCTTGCCGCAAGCGGTTTTCGCTGGCGCGGCGGAAGGTATTTGTTGACGGGGCGCGTGCCCTGTTCCGGCATGAGGTCGATGCCGCCGCGTTCCGCCACCATGATCGACACATCCGAGGACGGATCGGCAAGGTCGCCGTAGTGGCGCGCGTTGGCGGGACAGGTGCGCACGCAGGACGGCACGCGGTCGATCTCCTTCAGCGTCTCGTTGTAGATGCGGTCGACGCAGAGCGTGCATTTCTTCATGACGCCGGCGGCCAGATCCATCTCGCGCGCGCCATAGGGGCAGGCCCAGGCGCACAAGCCGCAGCCGATGCACATGGATTCGTCGACCAGCACGATGCCGTCCTCGCCGCGCTTGTAGGAGGCGCCGGTCGGGCAGACGGTGACGCAGGGCGCGTCGTCGCAGTGCAGGCAGCTTTTGGGGAAATGTATGATCCGCGCCTCGCCCGCCTCGCCGATCACCTCGCCGCCCTCCGGCACCACCTCGAAGGAATGGATGCGGTTCAGGAAGGTGCCGGAAACGCCCGGGCCGTAAGGATTTTGGTCCGACAGCGCGTTGCCGTAGCCACCGGTGTTCCACTCCTTGCACGAGATCACGCAGGCATGGCAGCCGACGCAGACGTCGAGGTCGATGACAAGTCCGAGTTTTTTGCCGGAGCGTTCGGAGGGCAGGCTGGTCATGCGCGGCGACCCTTCCCTTCTCCCCGTTTACGGGGAGGTCCGTAGGACGGTCCGAAGGACCGGATGAGGGGCAGGCTCGCACTTCGGAGAGGACTGCACCGCCCCTCACCTGCCTGCCGGCATCCTCTCCCCGTAAACGGGGAGAAGAGAGCAAATCCCGCCATCACTTCGCCCACTCCTGCCCATAGCGCAATTCTATCGGAATATCCTCGCCGCGCCGTAGCCTTGCGAGAGAAGCAAAATGCGGCTGGCTTTCGACACCGGCCTCGGCCTTCTCGATGCGCACCCGCAGATCGTACCAGGCGGCTTGGCCGGTGATCGGATCGGAGTTCGACCAGCGCAGCCCGTCGCCTTTGGGCGGCAGCAATTCGTTGATGAGGTGGTTCATCAAAAAACCGCGCTCGGCCTCCGGCGATTTCGGGTCGAGCGACCATGCGCCGCCGCGCTTGCCGATGGCGTTCCAGGTCCAGATCGTCGAGGAGTTGACCGCTTCCATGCGCTGGACCTCGACCTTTATGCGACCATGGTTGGAGGTGAGCCACACCCAGTCGCCGTCGGCGAGACCATGTTCGTCGCAGATCGGTCCCGGCACGAACAGCGGGTTGTGCGTGTGGATCTGGCGCAGCCAGGCGTTCATCGAGCCCCAGGAATGATACATGGCCGCCGGCCGCTGGGTGATCGCGTGATAAGGAAATTCTTTTCGGTCGACTACTGCTTCCTCGAAGGGGAGATACCAGATCGGAAGGGGATCGAAGGTCTCGAGGATGCGGGCACGGTGTGTCTCAGGGGCCAACGGCTCGCGAACGCCTTCCGCCGAGAGCCGGAACTTTTGCAGCGATTCCTGGTAGAGTTGAAAAGTCACCGGCTGCGGCTGGTCGAAGAACCCCATGCGCACGGCGAAGTCCTGATAGGCCTTGTTGGCGTGCTTGAAGAACTGCGCCTCCAGTGGGATGTGGGCAGAGAAGAAAGAACCATTCTCGATGTAGCGTTTGAGCTGGTCTGGATTGCTGGCGCCGCGCCCCATGCGGTCCCCTTCCCGGCCCCGAAAACCCGCCAGCGGGCCGATGCCGGGCCGCCGCTCATGCCGCACGATATAGTCGGCATAGTCCGCATAGATCGGCTTGCCGCGATTGTCGACGAAGGCCGGCAGTTTCAGCCGCGCACCGAGGTCGAGCAGCACGCTTTGGAAACCGCGCACGTCGCGGTCGGGCTCGACCACCGGCCAGCGGATGGCGTCCTGCACGGCGTCCGGCTCGGAGATCGGCCGGTCGAGCATGGAGATGCAGTCGTGGCGCTCAAGATAGGTCGTGTCGGGCAGGACGAGATCGGCATAGGTGACCATCTCGGAGGCATAGGCGTCGGAATAGATGATTTTCGGGATGCGGTATTCGCCGGTGGCCGGATCCTTGTCCTCCAGCATCTTGATGACACCGCCCGTATTCATCGACGAGTTCCAGGCCATGTTGGCCATATAGAGGAACAGCAGGTCGACCGGATACGGATCGCCGGCATGGGCGTTGGCGATCACCATGTGCATCAGCCCGTGCGCGGAGAACGGCGCGTCCCAGGAGAACGCCTTGTCGATGCGGGCGGGCCTGCCGTCCTTGTCGATCAGCATGTCCTCCGGCCCGCGCGGAAAGCCGAGATGCGGACCGGAGAGAGGTTTGTTGGAGCCGAAATGCTCGGCCTTGCCGTGCGGCGTCGGGTGGGCCTCCACCGGCTTCGGATAAGGCGGCTCGAAGCGGAACCCGCCGGGACAGTCGATGGCGCCGATCAGCACCTGCAGGAGATGCAGCGCACGCGCCGTCTGGAAACCGTTGGAATGGGCGGAGATGCCGCGCATGGCATGGAACGAGACCGGACGGCCGACAAAACCGTCATGGCGGTTGCCATGCGTGTCGGTCCATGGCTGGTCGAGGAAGATTGCCTCGTCGAAGGCGACCCGCGCGATCTCGGCGGCCAGGCCGCGTATCACGTCGGCGGTGATCCCGGTCTCGGCGGCAACTGCTTCGGGCGCGTATTGCGGATCGAGGTATTTTTCGGCGAGCAGTTGGAACGCCGGCGTTGCGAAACGTCCGTCCGGCAGTTCGACGCGCCCTGAAAGGGCTGCGCGCGCGCCTTGCGTGCCCAGCGGCACCACGCGCTCGGTGACGCTCTCGAACACCAGCGGCTTGCCGTCACCATCACGCGCGAACAGCCCGTGGTCGGACGTGCCCGGCCGGTCGATCACCAGCCACGTCGCATTGGTGTAGCGCACGATGTAGTCGACGTCGATTTTTCGCGCTTTCAGCAGTTCGTGGATCACCGCCAGGATCAGCAGCCCGTCGGTGCCGGGGCGAATGCCGATCCAGTTGTCGGCGATCGCCGAATAGCCGGTGCGCACCGGATTGACCGAGACGAAGCGTGCGCCGTTCTTCTTGAGTTTCGACAGGCCGATCTTGATCGGGTTGGAATCGTGGTCTTCGGCCACGCCGAACAGCACGAAGAGCTTTGTCCGGTCCCAGTCCGGCGCGCCGAACTCCCAGAACGCGCCGCCGATGGTCATGATGCCGGCGGCGGCCATATTGACCGAGCAAAAGCCGCCATGCGCGGCATAGTTCGGCGTGCCGTACATCTGCGCCCAATAGCCGGTCAGCGACTGCGACTGGTCGCGGCCGGTGAAGAAGGCGAGCTTTTTCGGATCGCGCTCGCGCACCTCGCCGAGCCAGCGCGTCGCCGTTTCCAACGCCTCGTCCCAGGAGATTTCCTTGAATTCGCCGGAGCCCCGCGGGCCGACGCGCTTCAGCGGCGCCTTGAGGCGGGCCGGCGCGTAATGCTGCATGATGCCGGCCGAACCTTTTGCGCACAGCACGCCGCGATTGACCGGATGGTCGCGGTTGCCTTCGATGTAGCGGATCTTTCCGTCCTTGATATGCACGTCGATGCCGCATCGGCAGGCGCACATATAGCAGGTCGTCTTGCGGACCTCGTCCGAAACGGGTTCCGAAAGCGCAACCCGTGGCTTAGCCGGCATCTTTTGCGCCTCGTGCGGCCTGGCTCGTCATAGGAAATCTCCTGCCGGCAATCTCTATCGGTCGCGCAAGGGGAAGCAAATGCTCGAAAACGTCAATTCATAGCAAAATTTGTATGGGCAACAGCCCATGTCGCGCAAAGCGCGACATGGGCCTGGCCGATTCCTGGTCTGCAACGATCGCCGACGGCCGGCGTCCGCGCGCAGTTCAGTTGGTGACGATGATCCGGGTGTTTCCGGGGCCGATCTCTTTCACCAGCGAATAGAAGGTCGCCGCATTGGCGGTCTGCAGTCGCACGCAACCGTGCGACGCGGGCCGGCCGAGCGATTTCACCGCTCCGGTGCCATGGACTGCGTATCCGCCATAGTAGAAGACCGAATAGGGCATGGGCGAATTATCGTATTTGCGCGAATACCACATCTTGTGAAGACGTGTCGGACGCCAGCTGCCGCGCGGCGTAACATAGCCCTTGCGGGCCGTGGATACCTTCCAGACGTGGATGACCTGGCCGTATCTCGAGACCGTCATCGTCTGGCTCGCGACATCGACGCGAGCAACGAGGCTTGCCGCCAGACTTTGACTTACGCCCCCCAAAAGCATTCCGCACAACGCAGCGGCAACCAATACCCAGTTTTTCATACAACCCACCCTGATACCCTCAGCGCGACTGCGCTTTTCATTGCCCGATCACACCTAGCACGAAGAGTTTGAGCAATTTGCCAATGTCAATTCACACATTTGATCAATTCCGCGCGAGCAACCGCGCTTTGGCCTGGCCCATCCAGAGTTGCAGCCGACCCGCTTGCCAAACCGCCCATTCGCCTGCTGAAATCGGATCATGATGGACAGACTGCTCAAGGCGGTGGCCGCGCGCCGCGACGATCTCACAGGCCTCACCATAGACCTGATCCGTTTTCCGACGGTAAACCCGCCCGGCGAAGCCTATACGCCATGCGCCGAATATCTGGGCGAGCGGCTGCGAAAGCGCGGCTTCGCGGTCGACTATGTGCGTGGGCATGGCACGCCGGGCGACAACGACCGCTATCCGCGCACCAACGTCGTCGCCCGCTACGAGGGCAGGTCGCCCGGCCCCTGCGTCCATTTCAACGGCCATATCGACGTGGTCGAACCGGGGCATGACTGGACGGTCGACCCGTTCGAGGGCGTCGTGCGCGGCGGTCGCGTCTACGGGCGCGGCGCCTGCGACATGAAGGGCGGCCTGGCGGCGGCGATCGTCGCGGTGGAAGCCTATATCGCCGAACATCCGGATTTTCCCGGCGCCATCGAGATTTCCGGCACGGTCGACGAAGAATCGGGCGGGTTCGGCGGCGTCGCCTACCTGGCGTCGAAGGGCTATTTCTCAAAACCGCGCGTCGACCACGTCATCATCCCGGAGCCACTCAACAAGGACCGCATCTGCCTCGGCCATCGCGGCGTGTGGTGGGCGGAAATCGAGACCAGGGGCGAGATCGCCCACGGCTCGATGCCGTTCCTCGGCGACTGCGCGGTGCGCCACATGGGCGCCGTGCTCGACGCCTTCGAGGCCGAGTTGTTCCCGCTGCTCGACAGCAAGCGCACGAAGATGCCGGTGGTTCCAGAGGGCGCGCGGCGGTCGACGCTCAACCTGAACTCGGTCCACGGCGGCCAGACAGACGACTTCAAGCCCGGCCTGCCCTCCCCCAACGTACCCGACTCCTGCAAGCTCACCATCGACCGCCGCTTCCTGCTGGAAGAGGATCTTCATGACGTGAAGCACGAGGTGGTGTCGATCCTGGAGCGGCTCAAACGCGACCGGCCGAAATTCGACTATGCGATCCAGGACATCATGGAAGTGCTGCCGATCATGACGAACCACGACGCACCGGTGCCGGCCGCTCTGGCGCAAGGCATCCGCGCCATCTTCGACCGCGAGCCCGACTATGTGATCTCGCCCGGCACCTACGACCAGAAGCACATCGCCCGCCTCGGCCACATTTTCGACTGTGTCGCCTATGGCCCCGGCATCCTCGACCTGGCGCACCGGCCGGACGAGTGGGTCGGCATCGACGACATGGTCCAGTCGGCGCAGGTCATGGCGATCGGGCTCGACCTGTTGCTGCGAGGTAAAGCTGGCTAGCCGCGCCTAGCCGTCATGGACAGTTCCGGCCGCTGGTTGATCGTCTGGAACACCACGCAATAGCGCTCGGTGAGCTTGAGCAGCGAATCGATGCGCTCCTGCGGCTCGTCAGTGTCGAGGTCGAAGGCGAGCCGGATTGCCCGGAAACCCACCGGCGCGTCCTTGGCGACGCCCAGCGTGCCACGGAAATCGAGGTCGCCCTCGGCAGTCACGGTCGCGCCGGAAAGCCTGAATTCCAGTGCCGTCGCCACGGCTTTCAAGGTAACGCCGGCGCAGGCGACGAGCGCCTCAAGCAGCATGTCGCCGGAGCAAAGCTCCAGCCCGCTGCCGCCGGTTGCCGGATGCAGGCCGGCGACAGCGATGGCGCGCCCGGTCTCGACCTTGCAGGCGATCGACTGGTCATCGATGGAGCCTTTGGCGCGCAACGTGATCAGCGCTGCCTCCGGCGTCTCGCGATAGGCGTTCTTCAGCGGCGCCTGCTGCGCCTTGAGCGTTGCGGCATCCATGGGCGGCTCCTTCGTGACATTCTTCCCGCCGCACCTATAGATCATCGAAATCGCCGCCGCATGATCTTGTCATGGCGCAATCGGATAACTGCCTGGACCTGCAAATTGGAATCCCGTTCCGCCCGTGGCGGCCCCCGCAAATCGAATGCCGATTTACTCCGGCCTGAAATCAGGCTTCTATCCGCCACATCATCCGACAAAGGGAGCTTGCCGATGAAACCGTGGAAGACATTTGCCGCCGCCGCGACGCTGGCGGTTCTGAGCGCAAGTGCTGCTTTCGCGGCCCGCACCGATCTCGTGCTCGGCATGCCGCTGGAGCCGCCGCATCTCGACCCGACCGCGGGCGCCGCGGCGGCGATCGACGAGGTGCTCTACGCCAACGTTTTCGAGGGCCTGACCCGCATCGGCGCTTCCGGCGAGGTGCTGCCGGCGCTGGCCGAAAGCTGGACGGTGTCGGAAGACGGCAAGACCTATACCTTCAAGCTGCACACCGGCGTGAAATTCCATGACGGCTCCGACTTCGGCGCCGAGGACGTCAAATTCTCGCTCGACCGCGCCCGCGCCGCCGATTCGACCAATGCGCAAAAGGGCCTGTTCGCGGCGATCGAGGCGGTCGAAATCGTCGATCCGGCGACGGTGAACGTGACGCTCAAGACGCCGCAGGGCGCGTTCCTCTACAATATGGGCTGGGGCGACGCGGTGATCGTCGCGCCGGAGAGTGCGGCCACCAACAAGGAAAAGCCGGTCGGCACCGGGCCGTTCAAGTTCGACAACTGGGCAAAAGGTTCGGCAATCACCATCGTCAAGAACCCCGACTATTGGGGAACGCCGGCCCTGCTCGAACGCGCCGAGTTCCGCATCGTGCCGGATGCCGCCGCCGCCATCCCCGCGCTGCTTTCCGGCGACGTGCAGGCCTTCCCGAACATGAATGTCGGTGACGCGCTTCCTCAGGTGCAGGCTGATCCCCGCTTCAAGGTGGTGATCGGCGCGACCGAGGGCGAGACCATCCTCGCCACCAACAACAAGAAGCCGCCCTTCGACCAGTTGAAGGTGCGCCAGGCCATCGCTCACGCCATCGACCGCAAGGCGATCATCGATGGCGCCTCGTCGGGCCTCGGCACGCCGATCGGCTCGCATTTCTCGCCTGCAAACGAGGCTTACATCGACCTGACCGGCACCTATCCGCACGACATCGCCAAGGCGAAGGCGTTGCTGAAGGAAGCGGGTCTGGAGAACGGCTTTTCCGCCACGCTGAAGCTGCCGCCGGTGACCTATGCCCGCGACGGCGGCCAGATCATCGCTTCGCAATTGCGGGAAATCGGGATCAATCTGGAGATCATCCCGGTCGAATGGGCCGACTGGCTGAGCCAGGTGTTCACCGACAAGAACTACGACCTGTCGATCGTTTCTCACACCGAGCCCAACGACATCGATATCTACGCACGCAAGGACTATTACTTCAACTACGACAACCCGGCTTTCGACAAGGTGATCGCGGAACTCAACCTCACCTCCGACGACGCCAAGCGCACCGCGCTCTACCAGCAGGCGCAGAAGATCCTGGCCGACGACGCGGTAAACGGCTTCCTGTTCGAATTGCCGAAGATCGGCATCTGGGATGCCAAGGTCGAGGGGCTGTGGGAGAACTCGCCGATCCAGGCCAACGACCTGACGAAGGTCAAGTGGGTGGATTGATGTCGCACCCTCCCCCTTGTGGGGAGGGTCGCGGAGCAGCCCGCTCGGCACGAGCGGGCTCGCGACGCGGGGTGGGGGTGCATTTGGAAAACCCTCCTGCTCGAGTTTTGAGCTCAATAACCCCCACCCCGGCGCTACGCGCCGACCCTCCCCACAAGGGGGAGGGTAAGACGCCATGACCGCCTACCTCACCCAGCGCATTCTCATCGCGCTTGCCACCCTGCTCGTCGCCTCGCTGGTCGTATTCGCCGTGCTGGAAGTGCTGCCCGGCGATCCGGCGCGGCTGATGCTCGGCATCAATGCGACACCCGATGCGGTCGAGGCGCTGCGCGACCAGATGGGGCTGAACCATTCGCTTCCCGTCCGCTATCTCAACTGGATCGGCGGCCTGGCAACGCTCGATCTCGGCCGCTCCTACACCTATTCCGTGCCCGTCATCGACCTCGTCGCCGAGCGGGTCGCGGTCTCGCTGCCGCTGGCGCTGATCTCGCTGTTCCTGTCGGTGGCCATCGCCATTCCGGTCGGCGCCTTCGCGGCCGAGCGGCGCGGCCGCGCCGGCGATGCACTGTCGATGGGCGTGGCGCAGGTGGGCGTGGCCATCCCGAACTTCTGGTTCGCGCTGCTTTTGATCTACATCTTCGCCGTCTGGTTGAGGCTGGTGCCGGCCGGCGGTTTTCCCGGCTGGAGCGCCGGCATCTGGCCGGCGCTGAAGGCGCTGTTCCTGCCGGCCATCGCGCTGGCGCTGCCGCAGGCGGCGATCCTTGCGCGCGTCACCCGGTCGGCACTGATCGAGGTGCTTGGGGAGGACTATATCCGCACCGCGCGGGCAAAAGGCCTGCCGTTCGGCGTGGTGCTGTGGCGGCATGCGCTGCGCAACGCGCTGATCCCGGTGCTGACCATCGTCGGCCTGCAGTTCTCCTTCCTGCTCGCCGGGACCATCATCATCGAGAACGTCTTTTATCTCCCCGGCCTCGGCCGGCTGGTGTTCCAGGCCATCACCCAGCGCGACCTGATCGTCGTCGAGGGCGTGGTGATGCTGCTGGTCGCCACTGTGATCGCGGTCAACCTGCTGGTCGACCTGTCCTATGCGCTGGTCGATCCACGGCTGAGGGCGCGGTGATGGGCGCGCGCAGCGGCAAGGTCGACGCAAGTCTAGACAGAGCGGTCTTCGTTCCTTCGCACCCCTCTCTGTCCTGCCGGACATCTCCCCCGCAAGCGAGGGGATTTGCTGGCCGCCTTGCACGGCGCTTATCTCGCAATGCTTACGATTGGCGAAAGCGATGGCAACAGCCAATCTCCCCCCTTGCGGGGGAGATGTCCGACAGGACAGAGGGGGGTGCGAAGGAGTGCCGAGCGGCGGAGAGCCGCTCATGACCGACCTCTCCACCACGACACCCCGAGACGGCATCTCCGCCTTCCTCACCCGCGCTTTCGCCAGCCGCTCCTTCGTCATCGGCTTCGTCATCAGTGCGCTTATCGCACTGATGGCGGTCGTCTCGTTTTTCTGGACGCCCTACGACGTAACCAAGCTGATCGTCGCCGACCGCATGCTGCCGCCTTCAGCCGTTCACTGGTTCGGCACCGACCAGTTCGGCCGCGACGTGCTGTCGATGATCATGCTCGGCTCGCGCAACTCCATCGCGGTCGCCCTGGTGGCGGTTGGCATCGGCATGGGCTTCGGCTTGCCGCTCGGCTGCCTCGCGGCGGCGCGCGGCGGCTGGCTCGACGAAGTAGTGATGCGCTTCAACGACCTCGTCTTCGCCTTCCCGGCACTGCTGTCGGCGGTGATGATCACGGCGGTGTTCGGGCCGGGCGCGGTCAATGCCATCATCGCCATCGGCATCTTCAACATCCCGGTTTTCGCACGCGTCGCCCGCGCAGGGTCGCTCGCCATCTGGCCGCGCGAATTCATTCTCGCGGCGCGCGCAGCGGGCAAGGGCAAGGCGCGCATCACGCTCGATCACATCTTGCCCAACATCGCGACGATGCTCTTGGTGCAGGGAACGATCCAGTTCGCGCTGGGCATTCTGGCCGAGGCCGGCCTGTCCTATGTCGGGCTCGGGGCGCAGCCGCCGATGCCGAGTTGGGGCCGCATGCTGTTCGACGCGCAGACCCGAATGATGGTAATGCCGTCGCTGGCGCTGTTCCCAGGCCTCGCCATCATCGTCACCGTGCTCGGACTGAACCTGCTCGGCGACGGCGTCAGCGATGCGCTCGATCCGAAACTGAGGCGGCGGCGATGAGCCTGCTGGCCATCGAGAACCTGTCGCTCGCGATCGGCGACACGGAAATCCTGAAGGACGTGGACCTTGGGATCGAGCCCGGCGAGGTTTTGGGTCTCGTTGGCGAGTCCGGCTCCGGCAAGTCGATGACGGCGCTTGCAATCATGCAGTTGCTGCCGCAAGGCGCGCGAGCGAAAGGCAGCATAAAGCTCAACAGAAATGATATCCTGGGCGCCGGCGAAGACGCCATGTGCCGCCTGCGCGGCAACGATATCGGCATGGTGTTCCAGGAACCGATGACGGCGCTCAATCCCGTCAAGACCATCGGCGAGCAGGTTGCGGAGGGCATCCGCTGGCATGCTGGTGTCGGCCGCGCCGAGGCGGAACAGCGCGCGGAAAAGATGCTCGACCGCGTCGGCCTGCCGCGCGAGAAATTTCCGCTGTCGCGTTATCCGCACCAGCTTTCGGGCGGCCAGCGGCAGCGTGTCGTCATCGCCATCGCCTGCGGGCTCAAGCCGAAGCTGCTGATCGCCGACGAACCGACGACGGCGCTCGACGTCGTATTGCAGGCGCAGATTCTCGAACTGCTGCGTGAACTGGTTGCCGAGAACGGTATGGGCCTGCTGCTCATCTCGCACGACCTCGCCGTTGTCACGGAGATGTCCGACCGCATCGCCATCATGCGCGGCGGCGAGATTCTGGAGACCGGCGAGACGGCGCGCACGCTATCGGCACAGCAGCATCCTTATACGCGGCAACTGGCGCTGGCCTCGATGCATGTGCCGGAGGGACGTTCACCCTCCCCCCTGGGGGGAGGGTCGGCGATGCGGCTGAGCGAAGCTAAGCCGGTGAGCCGGGGTGGGGGTATCCAATCGTCAGCACCCCAACCCCGGTTCGCGGCCTCCGCTTCGCTACGACCGCTCGCCGACATGCCAGGGCGAGCCACAGGTCTCGCCGGTCCGCCGGCCCCCCCCAAGGGGGAGGGTCTTGCCCCCCTCCTCGAAGTCACCTCGCTGACCCGCGACTACCCCGCCGGCCGCCCTTTCCTTTTCGCCAAGACTACGACTTTCCGCGCCGTCGACGACGTGTCGTTCAGCCTCGCGCCGAGCCGTTCGGTGGCTTTGGTCGGCCGCTCGGGCTGCGGAAAATCGACGCTGGCCCGGCTGGTGCTGGCGCTCGACAAGGCGACCTCCGGAACAATCCGCTTCATGGGCGAGGACATCACCAACCGCAGCGAGGCCGAGCTCAGGCCAGCGCGGCGCAACATGCAGGTGGTTTTCCAGGATCCCTACGGCTCGTTCGATCCGCGCCACAGGGTCGAGCGCCTCGTCGCCGAGCCGCTGTCGCTGCTGGAGCCGGCGCCGGACGCACTGAAGCGGCGGGAACTGGTGGCCCATGCGCTGCACCAGGTCGGGCTGAAGCCGCACGACATGCAGAAATATCCGCATGAATTCTCCGGTGGCCAGCGCCAGCGCTTGTCGATAGCCCGCGCCATCATCACGCGGCCAAAACTGGTGGTGGCCGACGAGGCCGTCTCGGCGCTTGACGTGTCGATCCGCGCCCAGATCCTGGACCTGTTCTCCGAACTCAACCGGACGCTCGGCATCGCCTATCTGTTCATCACCCACGATCTGACGGTGGCGCGCGCCATCACCGACGAGGTGCTGGTCATGCACGAGGGAAGGATCGTCGAGCGCGGCGCGACCGCCGACGTGCTCGACAACCCACAATCCGATGCGGCGAAAGCCCTGGTAGACGCCGCGCCCGACCTGCGCCGGGCGATCTCGCGAAAACTGCGCGAGCAAGGCTGAGCGACAAGCCCTCAGATCATCTGGAATTTTCCGGTCGTTTTGAACCGGAGAAAGCCTCGATGCTGCGCATCATGTTGGGCAGCATTTCGGGCAAGCCATCGACGGCGAACCAGCCAACGGCACTACTCTCATCGTCGGCGACGGCAGCCTCGCCGTCAAAGGAGCGCGTGTAGAAAATCAGCGCGACGAACTGCGCCTGGTCGCCATTCGGAAACACGAACGTTTCGTATTGCGGATCGCAACCGAAGCCGAACGGCTCGACGTTCCTGACGGTTAGCCCGGTTTCCTCGGCTACCTCCCGGATCACCACCGCCCCCAGGCCCTCGCCTTCCTCTGTATTGCCGCCTGGCAGACCCCACAGACCGAAATCGCTCCGTTTCTGCAGCAGGATGCGGCCATCCGCGCATTCGATGACGATGCGCGCGCCCGGCATCAGCACCAGCCGATCCCCGATCAATTCCCGCAATCGTCCCAGATAGCTGTCGGCAAAGCTCATTCAAAGGCCACTCAGCGCCCACGGATCGTCGTCGACGGCGCTGCCTCACCCCAGCGGGCGCACCACATCGACCGGGCTCAGGCCCAGTACCTCAAGTGTGCGGCGCAAGAGCCGCACTTCCTTTTCCGCCAGCCGCGAATCCGCCTTGGCGATGTCGGCCAGGTGGCGCGCCAGCAGCTTGCGGCGGTCGAGGTCGAGTTCCTGGAACAGCGACAGCGCCTGCGCGCCGCTGGTCTCGTAGCCGAAATCGTTGAGGAACTCGACGACGCCGTCGATGCTGTCCTCGCCGATGCCGAAAGCATCGCGGCAGATGTGGCGGAAGGTTTCCAGTTCGCTCTCGCTGACCACCCCGTCCGCCAGGATCATGCGGAACAGAAGCAGCAGTTCGGCCGACAGCACCGGGTCGTCCGCCACCTTGCGAACGCCGGGATCGCCCTCGAACATGGTCCTGAACCGTGACAGAAGTCCCTGCGGCATGCGAATTCCCCTGGCTGTGCTTGCAGCCGGCGATCGACCTTGCAAAAAGGACCGCGCCGCCCGCGACTGTCTCTCCAGCCTCTTCGTAGCGCGAAATCCGCCTTGCGCAAACTGCCGCCATATGGTCGAACGCCGCAACTCAAGGCCCTGCCCGCACGTGTTCGACCTTCCGACCGAAATCGTCCTGCTGCTTGCCTTTGCCGCCTTCGCGGCCGGCTTCATCGACTCGATCGCCGGCGGCGGCGGGCTGATCGCCGTTCCCGCCCTGCTGCTCGCCGGCTTCTCGCCGGTGGAAGCGCTCGGCACCAACAAGTTGCAGGGCCTGTTCGGCACCGGTGCCGCCACCTTGACCTACGCTTCGAAAGGTCAGGTGAACCTTCGCAAGCAGGCGCCGATGGCGCTGCTCGCATTCGCCGGGGGAGCGGCGGGGGCGCTGCTTGCCAGCGTGCTGCCGGGAGACCTGCTGCGCATCGTCATCCCCTTCGTGCTGGTCGCCATCGCGCTGTATTTCGCGCTGAAACCGAACATGGACGATGTCGATCGCGCCGAGCGGCTGCGCCCGTTCGTCTTCGGGCTGGCCGTCGTGCCGGCGATCGGCTTCTATGACGGCGTCTTCGGGCCGGGCGCCGGCTCGTTCTACATGCTGGCCTTCGTGACGCTCGCCGGCTACGGCGTGCTGAAGGCGACCGCCCACACGAAGCTGCTCAATTTCGGCTCGAATGTCGGCGGTTTCGCTGTGTTCGCCTCGGTCGGCGTGGTCGACTGGAAGATCGGGTTGATGATGGCCGTGATGCAGATATTCGGCGCCCGGCTCGGCGCCGGGCTCGCCATCCGCAACGGCGCGCGGCTGATCAAGCCGCTGCTGGTCGTCACCTGCGTGGCGCTGGCGGTCCGCCTGCTCGCCGACCCCACACATCCGCTTCGGACGATGCTCGGTTTTTGACCGACGCCCGAGTGCAAAGGCGCGGCCACCTTTGAAGCCGGCCGCGACACTGCCACTCGAAGTCGGGCCATACATTGACGTGGAAGCGTCAGCCGCGCCGCGCCGCCTCGATGGCCGCGACATCGATCTTGCGCATGTCCATCATCGCTGCGAACGCGCGCTTGGCTTCGCCGCCGCCGGCCACCATCGCCTCCGTCAGCACGCGTGGCGTGATCTGCCAGGAAATGCCCCATTTGTCCTTGCACCAGCCGCAGGCGCTTTCCTGGCCGCCATTGCCGACGATCGCGTTCCAGTAGCGGTCGGTCTCCTGCTGGTCGTCGGTGGCGATCTGGAAGGAGAAGGCTTCGGTGTGCTTGAACATGGGGCCGCCATTGAGGCCGAGGCAAGGGATGCCGGCGACGGTGAAATCGACCGTCAACACGTCGCCCTCCTTGCCGGACGGATAGTCGCCGGGGGCGCGGTGGACGGCGCTCACAAAACTGTCCGGAAAAACCTCTGCATAGAAGCGGGCCGCGGCCTCGGCGTCCTTGTCGTACCATACGCAGATCGTGTTCTTGGCGATTGCCATAACTTGTCCTTTCGCTTTTAAAACAGTTCCCGCCCGGTTTCACGTATTCGAGAATACTCTTCAGTCAGCCCGTGGAATGCGCGCATCCATCCGACGTTCCACGGCAACGCCTGCAAGATGATCATTCGGCGCCGGTCGACGCGGCGGTGAACACCGCCAACTGGGCGTCGAAAGCACGCCTGTATGCGGGTCGCGCCATGGCGCGGGCGACGTAGGCGGAAAGGTTCGGATATTCCTCCAACAGGCCCGATCCTTCCAACCTGCGCAGGACCGTTGCCATCAGGAGGTCACCGGCGCTGAATGCGCCCTCCAGCCAGTCGGCATTGCCGAGCCGGCTCGAAAGCTGGTCCAGCCGGAAGCGGACCCGATCCTCGAGCATCCGCATGCGCCCGCTGTGCCAAGGCTTGTCGCCGTCCAGATACGGAGCTTGCTCAAGCTCCAGGATCGGCGGCTCCAGCGTGTTGAGCGCAGCAAACATCCATGTGATGGCGCGGGACCAGGCGTTCGCATCGGCAGGCAGAAGGCCGGTATTGCGATCCGCTATATGCAATACGATTGCCCCGGTCTCGAACAGGGCGAGATCACCTTCCTCGTAGGTCGGGATCTGCCCGAAAGGCTGAAGCGCGAGGTGGGCGGCTTCCTTCATCGCTTTGAACGAAACAAGGCGGACGTCGTAGACTTGGCCGACTTCTTCGAGCGCCCAGCGAACGCGCATGTCGCGCGCCATGCCCTGACCGCGATCGGGCGACTGTTCAAACGCTGTGATGGTGGGAGTCATTCGAAGCTCCAGGCGTTTCATGCCGTCATCGTTCCAGACCTACGGGATCGAGACCGGTGTGCTCATCCCGTCATCTGCCTGTTCGAAGGTGGCAAGCGGAGGACGACCGACGAGCCCGAACTCCGACACCGGCCAAGAGAAATTTCTTGTGGCGGCCTTCGGGGACCATCGTGGTGCGCTTCGATCGAGACGGAGTTCTATTGGCGCGGCCTGACAAACTGCGTTTTGACGCTTGGCCGGTCCCTTGATAGGCTGCGTCCAGGGAGTTTTGGATGCCGCCGTCTCCTTTGCCCACACCGCCGCCCTCGCCGCCGGCCGGCGTAGAAGTCGTCGAGCTTCGCCCCGGCGGCCCGCTGGAAGGCGTCGTCACCCGCATCACCGGCTATCGCGAGACGGTGCGCCGGCATGTCCGCATGCGCGAGACGGCATCGCTGACCGTGCCGCTGATCATCAGCTTCGGCGAGCCGTTTTCCATCGGCCTCGGCCGCGATCCCACCGAAGCCGACCGTATCGCCAGCTTCGCCGCCGGCCTGTTCGCCGGACCGGTGCTGATCAAATCCTTCGGCGCCTCGCACTGCCTGCAGATCGATTTTTCACCGCTCGGGGCGCGGCGGTTCTTCAGGTTCCCGATGCATGAGCTCGCCGACCGCATGGTGCTGCTGGACGACGTGCTCGGCAACGAAGGCGCCGCGCTGCGCGAGCGTCTCGGCAACACGCCGGATTGGGACACCCGCTTCGCGCTTGCCGTCGATTTCGTCACCTCGCGCATCGGCGACGGCAAACCCCAACCGGCCGAAATCCGCGAAGCCTTCGCCCGGATCGACGCTTCGGGCGGACAGGTTTCCGTGTCACGGCTGGCGGCGCATGCCGGCTGGAGTCGAAAGCACCTCGCCGACCGCTTCCATGCCGAGATCGGCCTCGGGCCGAAATCGATCGCCCGCATCGTCCGTTTCAACCGGGCGCTCGCCGCGGCACGGATCGGCGGCGAGAATTGGGCCGGCATAGCCGCCGATTGCGGCTTTTCCGACCAGGCGCACCTTACCCGCGAATTCCAGGCGCTGGCCGGCATCTCGCCGGCAGCATGGCGGGCCGAAGCTTTCGCCTGACGTTACATTCCTTCAAGACCGGGCAACCGTTCCGCCACATTGTGGCTTACCAAAGCAGGTGAACCACAGGAGGAAGACATGGCCGACAAGGCAATCGAACCGCCGCGCATCTACCCGACCTTCCGCTACCGCGACGCGGCGAGGATGATCGACTGGCTGGAGAAAGCCTTCGGCTTCGCCGTCCACGCCAAATACATGGACGGCGATCACGTCGCCCACGCACAGATGGTCTTCGGGTCGTCGATGATCATGCTGGGCAGCGTGCGCGACGACCCATATGGCGCGATGGTCGGCGGACCCGGCCAGAACGGCGGCAAGAGCGTCTATGTTGCGGTAGAGGACACCGACGCCGTCTGCGAACGCGCCAGGGCGGCTGGGGCGAAAATATTGGAAGAGCCCACCGACCGCGACTATGGCAGCCGTGACTTCATATGCGCCGATCCTGAGGGCAATGTCTGGTCCTTCGGCACCTATTGGCCGAAGCCGACCGACAAGGCTTGAGCGCGATGACCGCTCCTCTCGCCCCGATCGTGCTCGGCCCAGACGAGGGCCGCGCCTACGCCATGCCGGCCATGCGTGCCGTCTTCAAGGCCGACGGCGCCGAGACCGGCAACCGCTATTCGATCTCCGAATGGTGGGTCGAGCCACACAGCGCCGGTCCGGGCGCCCACAGCCATGCGGCCAATGACGAGATCTTCTACGTCATCGAAGGCACCGCCGCGCTGCTGGTCGGCGACCGCTGGATCGACGCCCCGCGCGGTTCCTTTTTCTTAATCCCGGCCGGGTTGACGCACGATTTCGCCAACCGCACTGGAGAGCCGATGGGGCTTTTCAACGTGTTCGTGCCGGGAGGCTTCGAGACGAATATGCCGGCGGTTGTGAAGTGGTTCGAGGAGCAGGCAGCGACGAACGGATAGCCCAGGAGCCTCCCACTCCGCTGGAACACCTACGGATGCGCGTTCCTCATCGCGCCAGCGCAAAGATCGCGTCGCAGTCGAGATGCCGTTCCAATTCGGCAGCCACCTCGTCAAGCGCGCGCTCGACCTCGGCACGGTAATCAATGCCGCCGCCCTTTACGCCCAGGCTTTCGAGGAACCGTGCACGGAAAAGATCCGCCGAAAACAGGCCGTGCATGTAGGTGCCAAACACCTTTCCGTCCGCCGAGGTCGCCCCATCCTCCACGCCGTCGATCATCGTCGTCGGCCGCAGGCAATCCGGGCCAAAAGTGCGGCCAAGATGAATCTCGTAGCCGGCGAGCGGCGCGTCGAAGGCGAGCGAGCGGGCGGTCACGTTGCGCACGGTCTTTTCCGGCTCCATCACCGTCTCGATATCGAGCAGGCCGAGGCCCGGCGTCTCGCGCACAGAACCCTCGATGCCGTCGGGATCGCGCACGACGCGGCCGAGCATCTGGAAACCACCGCATATGCCGACGACATGGCCGCCGCACCGGCGGTGGGCAGCGAGGTCGTCGTCCCAGCCATTCCGGCGGAATTCGATCAGATCGGCAATGGTGGATTTCGAGCCAGGGATGACGACAAGCCCGGCATCCGCCGGCAGAGGCTCGCCAGGCGGCACAAACACGACCTCGACCTGCGGCTCGGCCTTCAGCGGGTCGAGATCGTCGAAATTGGCGATGCGCGCCAGCATCGGCACCGCGACCTTCAGCGCCCGCCGCTCGCCTGCTGCGAGCCTTTCCAGCACCACCGAATCCTCGGAGGGAAGCATGGCGGCGGACTTCAGCCACGGCACCACCCCGAAACAGCGCCAGCCGGTAAAGTTTTCGATGGCCTTGATGCCGTCGTCGAACAGCGAGGCATCGCCGCGGAACTTGTTGATGAGGTAGCCGGCGACCATGTTGCGGTCTTCGTCGGGCAGGATCAGATGCGTGCCGGCGACCGAGGCGATCACCCCGCCGCGGTCGATATCGCCGACCAGGATGACCGGCACATCGGCGCGCGTCGCGAAACCCATATTGGCGATGTCGCGCGGCCGAAGGTTGATCTCGGCGGGCGAACCCGCACCCTCGACGATGACGAGGTCGGCGCCCTCTCTAACCCTACGCCAGGAGTCCATAACGGCATCCATCAGTTTCGGCTTCAGCGCCTGGTAGTCGCGGGCCTTGGCCTGTCCGTACATCTTGCCCTGCACGATAATCTGCGAGCCGATGTCGCTCTGCGGCTTCAGCAGCACCGGGTTCATGTGGACAGAGGGTTCGACCCCGCAGGCGATCGCCTGCAGCCATTGCGCGCGGCCGATCTCGCCGCCGCCCTGCTCACCGGGAATGTCGGCCACCGCCGCGTTGTTCGACATGTTCTGCGGCTTGAACGGTTTTACCTTCAGCCCGCGCCTGAGCGCCGCCCGGCACAGCCCGGCGACCAATACGGTCTTGCCGACATCCGAGCCGGTTCCCTGCAGCATGACGGCGCGCGCCATGCTCAGTAGCCTCCGCCGATGACCGAGCGCTGCGCCAGCGGCCCGCCGCGCCAGAGATAGATGGCAAGCAGCGGCTCGTCGCCGGTGCGCATGGCGTGGCTGACATCAGACGGGTGGTGGATGATCTCACCCGCCTTTCGCCGCACAAAATCGCCGCCGGCCTTGCGCCACTCGGTGCCACACGTCAGCGGAATGTAGATCTCTTCCGCGAAGTGATGGTGATCGGGATAATGCACATACGGCCCGAGCAGCAGAAATCCCGCCGCGATTCCGTCATGGACGAAATGCCCGCGCGTGCCAAAAACTTCGAGCCAGCCGTAATTGTCGATGAAATCCTGGCCGAAATCCGCCGCGGTGTAGGTCTGCCCCCAATGCAGCCCATCGGCATCGCGCAAGAGCATGTCGGCCAACGGTTTTGCCGGCCCTGCCGCGATCTCGGCAATCCGGCGGAGATGGACAAGGCAGGCCAGCGGCTTCGGCATGAGTCGCCGTTCGTCCATCGAATCGCCTGTACCGGGAATAAAACGCGCCGGCACCGCGTCGGCCACGCCGGCCAGATGATCCCGGAACGTCTGGAGCAGAGTCGCGGCAGTCGTCGTCACGCAAACCTCGGTCATTAAATTTTGCACAACCGATACGCGGCGGGGTCGGTTGCGCGGCGGCATCATTGGTCTAGATTGCCGGCAAGGCATAGAAAAAACGTCAGGGAGGACGCCATGGACGCCGTCATCGATTCGGTCGCCAGTCAGTTCGATCTGAACGAGGACCAGCGCGCGATCAAGGAGACGGCCGAAGCCTTCGCCGCCGACCGCGTCGCACCCAACGCGCTCGACTGGGACAGAAACAAGCATTTTCCCGCCGACGTGATCCGCGAGACCGGGCCGCTCGGCTTCGGCGGCATCTATGTCCGCGACGATGTCGGCGGCTCGGGCCTGAAACGGCTCGACGCGGTGCTGGTGTTCGAGGCGCTGTCGCATGCCTGCCCTGGCTTCGCGTCATTCATCTCCATCCACAATATGGGCGCATGGATGGTCGACCGCTTCGGCAGCGAGGAACAGCGCCGGCGCTTCCTGCCGAAGCTGACTTCCTTGGAATGGCTCGCCAGCTATTGCCTGACTGAGCCCGGCTCGGGTTCCGACGCCGCCGCGCTGAAGACCCGAGCCGTGCGCGACGGCGATCACTATGTGCTCAACGGCACCAAACAGTTCATCTCCGGCGCGGGAGACAGCGACATCTATGTCGTCATGGTCCGCACCGGCGCAGACGGGCCGAAAGGCATCTCGACGCTGGTGGTCGAAAAGGGCGCGCCCGGCCTCTCTTTCGGTGCGGTCGAGAGCAAGATGGGCTGGCACATGCAGTCCACCCGCCAGGTCATCTTTTCCGACTGCCGTGTGCCGGTGGCGAACCGGCTTTCCGACGAAGGCGCCGGCTTCTCCATCGCCATGGCCGGCCTCGATGGCGGCCGTCTGAACATCGGCGCCTGCTCGCTGGGCGGAGCGCAGTCGGCGCTCGACAAGGCAGTCGCCTATGCCGGCGAGCGAAAGGCTTTCGGCAAGGCAATCCGCGAATTTCAGGCGCTGCAATTCAAGCTGGCCGACATGGAGACGGAACTCCAGGCGGCGCGTGTCTTCCTCTACGCCGCTGCCTCAAAACTCGATGCGAAAAGCCCGGAAGCCGGAAAATGGTCGGCGATGGCAAAACGTTTCGTCACCGATATCGGTTTCCAGGTCGCCAACGACGCACTCCAGGTGCATGGCGGCTACGGCTATCTGCACGATTACGGCGTCGAGAAGCTGGTGCGCGATCTACGCGTCCACCAGATCCTCGAAGGCACCAACGAGATCATGCGGATGATCGTGGCGCGGGCGTTGGTGGGAAAATAGGGCAGTAGGGAATAGGCAGTCGGCAGTAGGAATAGAATAAAGTCGATCCTCTTTCAGCCACCGGCTGCCGGCTCTCCAGTTTCCTCCCTCCCTCACCTGTTTCTTGTTTCCCTACTGCCTATTGCCCACTGCCTACTGCCACTTTAACCCCTCTGCCCACAGGAGCCCCCAAGCATGACAACCATCGCATTCATCGGCCTCGGCAACATGGGCAACCCGATGGCGGCCAATCTGGTGAAGGCCGGACACTCGGTGCAGGGTTTCGACCTCATGCCCGACAATCTCGCCACGGCGCGTGACAATGGCGTCACGGTGATGGCCAATGCCGGCGCGGCGGTCAGGGATGCCGAGGTCGTCATCACCATGCTGCCGGCCGGAAAACATGTCGTCTCGGTCTATGAGGACATCGTCCCGCAACTCGGCGACGGCACACTCTTGATCGACAGTTCGACCATCGACATCGAATCGGCGCGGAAGGCGCACGGCATCGCGGCGCGGCGCGGCCTGCTTTCGGTGGACGCGCCGGTCTCCGGCGGCACCGGCGGCGCCGTCGCCGGCACGCTGACCTTCATGGCCGGCGGCAGCGCCGAGGCCTTCGCCAAGGCCGAGCCCGTGCTGAAGCCGATGGCCGGGCGCATCGTCCATTGCGGCGACGCCGGCACCGGCCAGGCGGCAAAGATCTGCAACAACATGATCCTCGGCATCTCGATGATCGGCGTCGCCGAGGCCTTCGTGCTGGCCGAAAAAATCGGCCTGACGCACCAGGCGCTGTTCGACGTCGCCTCCACGTCTTCGGGGCAATGCTGGTCGTTGACCACATATTGCCCCGTCCCCGGCCCGGTGCCGACCTCGCCGGCCAATCGCGACTACAAGCCCGGCTTCGCAGCGGCGCTCATGCTGAAGGATCTGAAGCTGGCGCAGGAGGCCGCGCAATCGTCCGGCGTCGCCACGCCGCTCGGCGCGCAGGCCGCACAGCTCTACGCGCTGTTCTCGGGCCTGGGTCATGCCGGCGACGATTTTTCCGGCATCATCCGCATGCTGCGCGGTGACGTTGCGTAATCGCGAAATCGTTCCTGTTAAGGCCGAAAATCCCCATGTTTAGGTTTGCTTAAGCTCTCGCTAACCCTGCAGTAAGATTGTCCGGTTACAAACAACTCAGAACGGTCCTCGCAGCCGCTCTCACGCTCCGGATCAGGTATCGCGTACCGGAGCCGTCATCTTCGCAGTGTAATGCGTAGCGAAGGCCATGCGTAGCTTTGGCAAGACCGCGCCCTTTCGCCCATCGAAAGGCGCGGTTTTTCCAATTTGTGTGCCCGAAATCCGGAATTTCCGCCGACAATCCAACGCTTTTGTCATGCCGGCAACTTGCGGGGCATGTTCGCCGCGTTATGAAAAGAGCGACGCACATGACGCGTCGTTTTCTGTGGGGGACCTTTCATGAAATTTCTGCGCCTGGCGCCAATCACCATGCTGGCTGCCGCCCTGTCGGCTGCGCCTGCCTCGTCGGAACCCGTCGACATGTCGACCATCTCCTGCGCGCAACTGATGAGCATGAAGGCCGACGAGGTGTCCTTCATCCTGACCTGGGTCGCGGGCTACACCGCAGGCACCGAGGAAGAGCTTTCCATGGACCCCGACGTGCTCGGCAAGACAGTGGGCGATACCGTCACCTATTGCCAGGAAAACGCCGAAATGAGCGTGCTCAACGCCATCAAGGAAGTTTCGGGCACCTGATCCCGGTCCGGGCGTGAGCCGCCCGAAAAATCCTGCGGCGCGCGTCCGTCACGCGCCCTTGGATCGCGCGCTCAGCCGACGATAATTTGCCTTCACCGCCTTGCCGGCAGGCTTCAGCGCGGCGTGCAGCGCCTGTTCGGCCGCGACGCCGTTCAGCATGGACGGCGTCCTGCCGGACAGCAGTTCCGGCCAGAAGCGCATGGCCGCGCCCGCAACGGACACCTGGGCCGCGGCCATGCCTTGTGCCATCGCCATGCCCTTTTCGCTCACGGCCCGCATGGTCTCCATCCCGCCGGCGCCGGCGTTGGCCTCGCTGGCAAGCAGTGGCATCCGCATCCACATCACCATCGGCGCCAGCATCAGGTTGGACGCCACTTCGGCGGCATTGCGGAGATTTCCCGCGCGGTGTCTTGCCATGATGGAACATCCCTCGAAAAGGTTCGGAATCGATCGCTAAACATATGGACAGACAGCGGAAAATCGAACGTCCGCTCAATCGTGCGGCTGGAATTGCACATCGACCGGAGGACGCAACGCATTGGCCAGCCGATTGGTTTCATTGGCCATGCCAACCACCGAAAGCACTTCCATGAACTGCTCTTCCGTCATGCCCTTGGCGCGCGCGCCGGCCGTGTGCGAATAGGTGCAGTATTCGCACCCATTGGTGGCCGATACCGCGATGTAGATCAGTTCCTTGGTCAGCGGGTCGAGCGCGCCGGGCGCCATCACCTGCCTAATCGAGTCCCAGGTGCGCTTCAGCAGCGCCGGATCATGCGCCAGCACCTTCCAGAAATTGTTGATCCAGTCGGATTTTCGCGTTTCCATGATGTCGTCGTAGACGGCGCGCACCTCGGCGCCGGCCATCTCGTATTCCACCAACGTCACCAGCGCCTTGCCAGCCATTCGCATTTCTCCGTGTAGAGATCTTGCGGGGCGGAGCCGACGCTCCGCCCCGTGAGGTTTCAATCCTGTTTCGCGGTTACGCCGCTTTGCGCAAATCCGCCAGCGCCAGATCCAGCGCCTTGGCGATCCGGTCGCCTGCCATGTCGACTGTCTCGCGCGTCCACATGATCGGCGGCGACAGGATCATCGTGTCGCCGGTCGCTCGCATCATCATGCCTTGCGCGATGGCGTGGTCGCGAATGGTGACCGCGGCGCTGCCGGCTGGAAGAAAACGCTCGCAAGTCGCCTTGTCCTTGACGATCTCGATCGCGCCCATCAGGCCGACGCTGCGCACCTCGCCGACCAGCGGATTACCCGCCACTCGCTCCTTCAGCATCTTCGCGAAATACGGCCCGGTGTCGTCGCGCACCCGCTCGACCAGCCCTTCCCGCTCGATGATCTCGAGATTGGCGAGCCCGACCGCGCAGGCCACCGGGTGCCCGGAATAGGTATAGCCGTGGTGGAACTCGCCGCCCTTCTCCTCCAGCACACCGGCAATGCGGTCGCCGACCAGCAGCGCCGACAGCGGCTGGTAGCCGGAGGTCAGCGCCTTGGCGGTGGTGATGGTGTCCGGCTCGATGCCAAAAGTCTCGGCGGCGAACCAGTTGCCGGTGCGCCCGTAGCCGGTGATCACCTCGTCGAGCATCAGCAGCACGTCGTATTTGCGGCAGATGCGCTGCACCTCCGGCCAGTAGCTCGCCGGCGGTATCTTCACGCCGCCTGCGCCCATCACCGGCTCGCCGATAAAGGCCGCGACCTTGTCGGCGCCGGCTTCGAGGATGGCGTCCTCGACGGCCTTGGCCGCGCGCAGGCCGAAATCGTGATCGCTCTCGCCGGGCAGCGCCAGTTCGAAGGCGTAGGGCATCATGACATGCACGATGTTCGGCACCGCGCCGCCGAGTTGCCCGTGCATCAGATCCATGCCGCCCAGCGACGTGCCGGCGATGGTCGAACCGTGATAAGCGTTCTTGCGCGAGATGATGCGGTTTTTCTCGGGCTTGCCCTCCAGCGCCCAATAGTGGCGCACCAGCCTCAGCGCCGTGTCGTTGGACTCCGAGCCGGACGAGCCGAAGAACACCTGATTGACGCCCTTTGGCGCAAGTTCGGCGATCTTCTTCGCCAACAGGATCGGCGTCGGCGTCGAGCAGCGGAAGAAGGCGTTGTAGTAGGGTAGCTCCTTCATCTGCTTGTAGGCAGCTTCCGCCAGTTCGTCGCGGCCGTAGCCGACATTGACGCACCACAGGCCGGCCATGCCGTCCAAAATCTCGTTGCCTTCCGAATCGTAGATGAACGGCCCGTCAGCGCGCACGATCATGCGGCTGCCGGCGGCGCGCAGTTCCTTGTGGTCGGTGAACGGATGCAGATGGTGCGCGGCATCGATCTGCTGCAACTGCTTCAGCGAATAGTTCTGGTAAGTCATTGGTTTTAGCCTCATGTCTTGATTCTATCCGGCAAAAGTCGGGACGAATTCAGCGACGCGAGGCCGGCGGCGAATAGCCGATGCGGGCGCAGAGGCGGAGCAACTCGGCATGGATGGTCCGGCTCGACGGGGTCGAGATGTGACCATCGCTGCGATGCCGGTTGCGGAGCATGGCGGAACTTTAGTCGACCTTCCGGCAAACGTTCAAGCCCAGCGCCGATGCGTAGAGCGATAGAGCGCCAGCGCCACCAGAAGGCCGGTCAGGCCAGCAATGACGATCGGCAGGCCGGAGGGCCCGATCGCCTGCATTAGCGCGCCGGCGCTAGGCGGGCCGACGATGCCGCCGACGCCCCAAAGCAGCGCGAAGGCGGCGTTGCCGGCCACCAGGGCCGAGCCCCTGAAGCGGTTGCCGAGTTCTACCAGCGCCATCGTGTAGACGCCGTAACCGACACCGCCCATGACCACAAGAAGCGGCCAGATGAATGGCGTGAGGATCAACGGGCCGAGCAGCAACGCGCAGGTTCCGGTGGCCACCGCGCAGAAGATGATCATGAAGCGCGCGCCGACTTTCTCGGCTGCGAGGCCGAGTGGGATCTGCAGCACGATGTTGCCCATCGACAGGGCGGTAATCAACGCGGCCAGCGTCGCCGCCGCCAATCCGAACGAACTGCCGAACACCGGCATCAGCGAATAGGTGCTTTGCTGTACCGCGGCCGAGACGAGCACGGCCGTGAGCAGCGCCGGCGCGGTGCGCACGAAAAAGAAAAACCCGCCGGATACTTCTCCGTCCTTCTCGAAGCCTGTCAGCGACGAGGACACGAGGCCGAGGATCACCGCGCAGCAGGCGAAGCCTGCAATCCCGATCAGGAACGGCGGCCAGCCGTCGGTGCCGACGAAGGTCAGCGTCAGCGGCCCGACGGCGTAACCCGCACCCATGAGGGAATTGAAGACGCCCATGACGCGGCCGCGTTGCGCGGGCGGCGCCAGCGCCAGCGCCCAGACTTCGCCAAGCACATAGAGCGGATTGATGACGAAACCGATCAGGAAGCGGATCGCGAACCAGGCGAACCCGTTCTGCAGCGCGCCGATGGCGATGAAGCACAGCGCCCCGGCGATGGCGCAACCGACGGCAAGGTTTCGAGCGCCGAAGAGCCTGACCGCGCTCGGCACCAGCGATGCGGACAGGATCAACCCAAGCGGCATCATCGCGGCCGAGATCCCGATGAGCGCCGGCGACATTCCTTGCCGCTGCATCAGGATCGTGAACAGCGGATAGCTCAGCCCTTGCGCGGCGCCGAACACGGCGAGCGCCGCCGTGACGCCGGCAAGTGCCCCCCATCTTGGCGAAGCGCCCGCTTCGGCCTCAGCGACGGGCTCGTTCATCCGGCCATGCTCCGCCGCGACGACAGGCTAACAATCACCCCCACCGCCAGCGCGCCGCAGAGCAGTGCCAGCGCCAGCGGCAGCCCCTCCATGCCGATCAGGTCCATCACCGTGCCGGCAAACGGTGGCCCGGCTATGCCGCCGGTTCCCCAGGCGAGCGCAAAGGCAGCGTTGCCGGTCATCAGCATCGCGCCGGAGAATTTTTCGCCGAGTTGGATCAGGCCCATCGTGTAGATGCCGAAGGCGAAGGCGCCCCAGACGAAGGCCACCGGCCAGATCAGCAGCGTGGAGAGCAGCATTGGCAACAGCGCGCAACCGGCCGCCGCAGACAACGCGCAGAGCAACATGACACGCGGCGCGCCGAACCGCTCGGCCAGGGCGCCGAGCGGGATCTGCAAGGCGACGTTGCCGGCGATGAACACCGCGAGCAGCGCGGATATCCTTTGTTCAGAACTGCCGTATGCCTCGCCATAGACGGAAAACAGCGCCAGCAGCGCCTGCTCGAAGGCCGCCGCGGTGAACACCGCGAAAAGCAGCAGCGGCGCGACCAGTACGAAGCCGGCGACCGACGTCGGCTGCTTCTCGTCCTGCATTTCGGGCATGCGCGGCAGCACCGCAATCAGGATCGCACCACACAGCACGAAAGCCGCGATGCCGACGAGGAAAGGCGGCCAGCCCTCGGTGCCGACCAGCGCCAGCGTCAGAGGCCCGATGGCAAAACCCGCCGAGACGATCGAGGCATAGATGCCCATCAACCGGCCGCGCCTGGCGGGTGGCGCCATGGCAATCATCCAGGTCTCGCTGATCACGTAGAGCGGGTTGGCGGCGAAGCCGAGCAGGAAACGCAGCGGAAACCACGTCCACACGTCCTGCCAGGTAGCGATGGCGACCAGCAGCAAGGCAGCGAACGCCGCGCAAGCCAGCGCCAGCCGGGCCGCGCCGAACCGCCGCGACAGGGCGGGAATGAAGAAGGAGGAGACGATGAAGCCGAGCGGCGTCATCGCCGCGGACACGCCGATCATCGCCGGAGACAGGCCTTGCCGCTGCAGGATGAAGCTGAGCAGCGGATAGGAGAGCCCCTGGCTGATCGCGAACACCGCCACCGTCGCGATGATGCCGGCGATGGCGGCGACGGGCATCACGGAGGATTCGGTCGTCGGCGGATTTTCTGCCGTCATGGGTCGGGGTTAAGCTCCAGCGGCAAAGGAGCCGGCTGCTTGCCACGGCGAGCCGCAAAGCACACTGCGGCAGGCAGACGATTTCGACCTGCCAGGAGCCGGCGGAGGGGGAGTAGGGGAGTAGGGGAGTAGGGGAGTAGGGGAGTAGGGGAGTAGGGGAGTAGGGGAGTAGGGGAAGGTCGCGAACCTGCATTGAAGTCAACAGACCTAGCGGACGGCCCCGTTGCGCAAATCCGATGGCGCTCGCGGGCAGAACTCTGGGAGCGGCTATCCCTACTGCCCTACTGCCCTACTGCCCTACTGCCCTACTGCCCTACTGCCCTACTGCCCTACTGCCCTACTGCCCTACTCCCCTACTGCCCTACTGCCCTACTCCCCTACTGCCTTAATCCCACCTCCCCATCCTGAACCGTCCGATATCATGCCGCGTCTCGCCGACCGTCGCGAGGTCGGCGACGATCTCTCCGACCACGCTGGCGAATTTGAAGCCGTGGCCGGAACAGGGCGAGGCGACGACGATGCGCGGGTCGTCCGGCAGGCGGTCGATGACGAAATCCTCGTCAGGCGTCATCGTGTAGATGCAGGTCTTCATCGCCTTGAGGCGTCCCGCTCCATCCGGCAGGTAGCGTTCCAGGAACCGCCGCGTCCGCGCCTCGTCCTCAGGGCCGGCATCCTGGCGCGCCTCGTCGGCTGTCGTCAACCGGCCGCTGCCGAAATGCGAGGCGCATTTGAAGCCGAGGCCGGCGAAATCCGGAAAGCCGTAGACGAGGTCGTCCTCGCCCTCGACGGCGAACACGGAAAGCGCCCCGAGCGCGAACAGGTCCGGCCGCCTAGGCTCGTACCAGGTGAGCACCATGCGGTTCAGGAACAGCTTCGGCTTGAGTTCCGGCACGAGTTCCGCGATCCACGGTCCGGCCGCGATGACGACCGAACCCGCCTCGATGGCGCGGTCGGCGAGCACCACGCGCACGCCCTGCCCGTGCGGCTCGACCGCCATAACCCTGGTGTCCGCAAGGACCGTCGCGCCGGTCTCCTTCGCAAGACCGAGATGCAGGGCGTTGGCGAGGTCCGGCCGCACAAAACCGCCCTGCGGCTGGAACATGGCCGAGTAGTTTTCCGGCAGCCGGATGGCGGGAAAGCGGCGCGCGACTTCGGCTGGATCGAGCAGTTCGTAGTCGAGGCCGTGCAGCCGGCAGGCTTCGAGCGAACCCTGGACCAGCATGCCACCCGGCTTGCCCGCCTCCAGAATGCCGGTGACGGTCAGCACCATCTCGCCGGTCAGGTTTTCCAGTTCCCGCCAGTTCTCATAGGCGCGGCGCACCAGCGGCACATAGGATGGGTGCTCGAAATACCCCAACCGGATCGCCCGCGATTCGCCATGCGAAGAGCCGCGATCGTGGCCGGGCCGGAACTGCTCGATGCCGATGGCCCGCACGCCGCGCCGCGCGAGGTGGAACAGCGCCGCGCTGCCCATGGCGCCAAGCCCGATGACGGCAACGTCGTACGTGCCTGCTGCTGGTCCCTGCGTCATGTCGCTTCCCTCGCCCAACGGGTCGCCGCCTCCGCAATGGCGGCTTTGTGACCGGTCCATTATGCCGCTCGAATAGCATGAGTGAGGACCAGCATGAACGCAGCCGTCCAGCCAGCGGAGCCGGCCGTGGCCACCGAACGCACCCGTCGCGGCGGGCGAGCGGGAAGCCGCGCCCGGGGTTCGGCCACGTTCGAGCAGCCGCCGTTCCGGCAGCTCAAGATTCCGTTCCAGCCGACAAAACTGATCTCCGACGACGAACTGGAATCCATCCACCTCGCCTCGCTGCGCGTGCTGAAGGAGATCGGCGTCGACGTGCTGCATGAGGGCGCGCGCAAGATCATGAAGGAGCACGGCGCCGACGTGCGTGAAGGCTCGGACCGCGTGCGTTTCGACGCCGCCATGATCCTCGAGCTGGTCGCGCACGCCCCGTCCGAATTCACCATCCACGCGCGCAATCCCGCGCATAATGTTCGCTTCGGCGGCAACAACCTCGTGCTGTCGCAGATGGCCTCGGCGCCCAACTGCTCGGACCTCGACGGCGGCCGCCGCCCCGGAAACCAGCGCGACTTCCGCAATTTCCTGCGGTTGGCGCAGATGCACAATATATTGAACACCACCGGCGGCTATCCGGTCGAGCCGATCGACATCCACCCGTCGGTGCGCCACCTCGAATGCATCCGCGATCTCGCGACGCTGACCGACAAGGTCTTTCACATCTATTCGCTGGGCAAGGAGCGCAACGTCGACGGCATCGAGATCACCCGCATCGCCCGCGGCATCAGCCACGAGCAGTTGCTGGAGGAGCCGTCGGTCTACACCATCATCAACACCAACTCGCCGCTAAAACTCGACGTGCCGATGATGGAGGGCATCATCCAGATGTCGTCCGCCGGCCAGGTGGTCATCGTCACGCCGTTCACGCTGTCGGGCGCCATGGCGCCGGTCACCATCGCCGGCGCGCTGGTGCAGCAGAACGCCGAGGCGCTGGCCGGCATCGCCTTCACCCAGATGGTCAGGAAGGGTGCGCCGGTGGGTTATGGCGGCTTCACCTCCAATGTCGACATGAAGTCGGGCGCGCCGGCCTTCGGCACGCCAGAATATATGAAGGCGCAACTGGTCGGCGGGCAACTGGCGCGGCGTTACAAGATCCCCTACCGCACCTCCAACACCTGCGCCGCCAACACGGTCGACGCGCAGGCGGCCTATGAAAGCGTGTTCTCGCTGTGGGGGGCGATCCAAGCGGGCGCAAACTTCATGCTGCACGGCGCCGGCTGGCTGGAGGGCGGGCTTCGCTGCTCCTACGAGAAGACCATTCTCGACATCGACCTGTTGCAGATGGTGGCCGAATTCCTGACGCCGCTCGATCTCTCCGACGATGCGCTCGGCTTCGACGCCATCCAGTCCGTAGGCCCAGGCGGCCATTTCTTCGGCACCCAGCACACGCAGGACCGCTACAAGACCGCCTTCTACTCGCCGATCATCTCCGACTGGCGCAATTTCGAGACCTGGGCGGAAGCGGGTTCTCCGACCGCGATGGAAAAAGCCAACCGCGTCTGGAAGGAGCGGCTGGCGAGCTACGAGGAACCGTGGATGGACCCCTCCATCCGCGAGGAACTCGACGCCTTCGTCGACAAGCGCCGCGCCGAAGGCGGCGCGCCGACGGATTTTTGATCGATAAATGACGGTGTTCCTTCACTCGCCTTGACCCGCTGATTAAGAGACAGTTGCTCTGCGGCGTATTTGATTCACTCTCCCAACGCACGGACCTAACTATATGAAATCCCACGTTAAAGCGGTTGTCATCGGCGGCGGTGTCGTCGGCTGCTCGGTGCTTTATCACCTCGCCCGAGCCGGTTGGACCGACATCATGCTGATCGAGCGCTCGGAACTCACCTCCGGCTCGTCCTGGCATGCGGCCGGCGGCTTCCACACGCTGAACGGCGACCCCAACGTCGCCAAGCTGCAGGCCTATACGGTGCAGCTCTACAAGGAACTTGAGGAAATTTCCGGCCAGTCCTGCTCGCTGCATCTGACCGGCGGCGTGATGATGGCCGACACGCCGGAACGCATGGACTTCCTGCGGCTGGCGCACGCAAAAGGCCGCTATCTCGGCATGGACACAGAACTGATCACGCCGTCCGAGGCCAAGGCGATGTTCCCGCTGATGGACGAGACGAATTTCGTCGGCGCCATGTGGGACCCGGTCGAGGGCCATCTCGACCCCTCCGGCACGACCATCGCCTATTCCAAGGCGGCGAAGAAGCTGGGCGCCGAGATCGTGCTGCGCAATCCGGTCAAGGAATTGACGCAGCAGCCGGACGGCACTTGGAACGTCATCACCGAACAAGGCGTCGTGCATGCCGAGCATGTCGTCAATTGCGGCGGCCTGTGGGCACGCGAGATCGGCCGCATGGTCGGCGTCGAACTGCCGGTGCTGGCCATGGAGCATATGTACCTGCTTACCGAGCCCATGCCGGAGGTCGAGGCGTTCAACAGGGACACCGGCCGCGAGATGGTCGGCGTGCTCGACTTCAAGGGCGAGATCTACACCCGCCAGGAACGCAACGGCATCCTGCTCGGCACTTATGAAAAGGCCTGCAAGCCGTGGTCCCCGGTCAACACGCCCTGGGATTTCGGCCACGAGCTGCTGCCGCCCGACCTCGACCGCATCGCGCCGTCGCTGGAGATCGGCTTCAAGCATTTCCCGGGCATCGAGAAGGCCGGCATCAAGCAGATCATCAATGGTCCCTTCACCTTTGCGCCGGACGGCAACCCGCTGGTCGGCCCGGTGCAGGGCCTGACCAATTTCTGGGTGGCCTGCGGCGTTATGGCCGGGTTTTCCCAAGGCGGCGGCGTCGGGCTGGCGCTGTCCAACTGGATGGTCAATGGCGATCCCGGCTTCGACGTGTGGGGCATGGACGTGGCGCGCTGGGGCGAGTGGGCGAGCCTGCGCTACACCAACGCAAAGGTGCGCGAAAACTATTCGCGCCGTTTCTCGATCCGCTTCCCCAATGAAGAGCTTCCGGCCGCAAGGCCGGCACAAACAACGCCGCTCTACGACATCATGGTGGCGCAGAATGCGGCCATGGGTGATTCCTGGGGCCTGGAGACCCCGCTGTGGTTTGCGCCGAAGGGAACGGAACCGAAGGACATCGTGTCCTTCCACCGCTCCAACGATTTCGAGCATATCGGCAACGAAGTACGCGCCGTGCGCGACAGCGTCGGCGTGACCGAGATCGCCAACTTTGCCAAATATGAAGTCAGCGGAAGCGGTTCCGAGGATTTCTTGAACCGGCTGATGACCAACCGCATGCCGAAGAAGGGCCGCATCGTGCTGACGCCGATGCTCAACGAATTCGGAAAACTGATCGGCGACTTCACCATCGCTCGCGCTGGCGAAGAGCGTTTCATGATCTTCGGCTCGTCGGCTGCGCAGAAATACCATATGCGCTGGTTCGAGAAGCATTTGCCGAAGGACGGCAGCGTAAAAATCCACCGCTTCGACCAGACGCTCGTCGGCCTCTCCATCGCCGGCCCGAAGGCGCAGGCGCTGCTGCAGAAACTGGTCGACGAAGACGTTTCGACCAAGGCGTTCAAGTTCATGGATTTCCGCGAGATGGCGGTCGGCGGCGCGCCGGCAATGGTCAACCGCGTCACCTATACGGGCGATTTAGGTTACGAGATATGGATGCAGCCGGCCTACCAGCGGCTGGTCTATGCGGCGATCAAAGCTGCCGGCCAGGAATTCGGCATCGTCGATTTCGGCATGCGCGCTTTGCTCTCCATGCGTCTGGAAAAGAATTTTCCGACCTGGTTCCGCGAGCTTCGTCCGATCTACGGCCCGTTCGAGGGAGCGATGGACCGTTTCATCCGCCTCGAAAAGAACGACTTCATCGGCCGCGACGCAGCGGCGAAGGAAAAGGAGGAGGGACCGAAACTCAGACGCGTCTCGCTGATCGTCGACGCACTCGACGCCGACGTGATGGGCGACGAGCCGATCTGGGCGAAGGTCAACGGCAAGGATTTCGGCACCGTCGGCAAGACCCACGATTTCGGCGCCCCGCGCTTCGATGCGGCCGGCAAGCCTGTTCGCGGCTCGACTGCGGCAACCGGCGCATCCGCCGTGCGCGGCATCCATGACGGCGAATGGTCGGTGGTCGGCTGGGTGACGTCGGGCGGCTTCGCGCATTTCGTCGAAAAGTCGCTGGCGCAGGGTTATGTGCCTGCTGAACTCGCCGACGACGAGAGCGAAGGGATGTTCGAGGTCGAGATTCTCGGCCACCGCCGGCCCGCACGCATTAACCGCGAGCCGCTATTCGACCCGGCGGGCGAGAAGATGCGCGGGTAGCACTTTACCCTCCCCCTTGTGGGGAGGGTCGGACGGCAAAGCCGGCCGGGGTGAGGGTAGAATGATTTTCGTGCGGCTTCAAAAGACCCCCACCCCGCCCTGCGGGCGACCCTCCCCACAAGGGGGAGGGTAAAGTGCGCCATCGAAAAATCGCGCCGTTCCTGCCCAGTGAAGAGGCGTCGGTTCGCGCCGCCGCCCGCCAAAAGGCTGCATCGCTGAACCAGCATGTGCTCGGCTATGGCGCTGTCGCCCAAGCCGAATGGGCGGCGGCAAATATTCCCGCCCCCGACTTGCCCGCTATGCGAAAATACCGGCTGGAGTGCATCCGCGCCGAGTTGAAGCGCCGCGACTATGCCGGCATCCTGCTCTACGATCCGGTCAACATCCGCTACGCGACCGACAGCACCAACATGCAACTCTGGGTCGCGCATAACCCGACCCGCCACTGCTTCGTCGCGGCGGAAGGCCCGGTGGTGCTGTTCGACTATTTCTCCTGCGAGCATCTTTCCGACCATTCCGGCGTGGTCGATGAGGTGCGGCCGGCCGTCTCGTGGATGTATTTGTACGGCGGCGAGCTAAGCGGCGAGCGGGTAAAACGCTGGGCGGGGCCGATCGCTGATCTCGTCAAGACCCATGGCGGCGGCAATGTGCGTCTCGCCGTCGATCATTTGAATCCGGAAGGCGTCGCCGAGCTCTCGCGCCTCGGCGTCTCCGTCCACAATGGTGAAGCCGTCATGGAAGAGGCCAGGCTGATCAAGTCGCCGGACGAAATTCTTGCCATGCGCCGCGCCATCGTCGCCTGCGAGGCGGCAATGGTTGAGATGCAGGCGGCGCTAAGGCCGGGTATTTCCGAAAACGAGCTCTGGGCCGAACTGCATCGCGGCAACATCGCGCGGGGCGGCGAGTGGATCGAAACGCGGCTGCTATCCTCAGGGCCGCGAACGAACCCCTGGTTCCAGGAGTGTTCGGCGCGAAAGATCGAGGCGGGCGAACTCGTCGCTTTCGACACGGACCTCATCGGCCCGTACGGTTTCTGCGCCGACCTGTCACGCACATGGCTATGCGGTGACGGCGCGCCGAGCGATGAACAGCGCGACCTGCATTCCATCGCCCTCGACCAGATCGCCCACAACATAGCGCTGGTGCGCCCGGGCATTTCCTTCCGGGCGCTGGTCGAGCAATCCGCTGTTCCGCCGGAAGACTGCTATCCGGCGCGTTACGGGGTGCTTTATCATGGCGTCGGGCTGGCGGACGAATATCCGACCTTGCCGCATGCCTCCGACTGGGCGGCGGACACGCCCGACGGCGTGCTTGAGCCCGGCATGGTGGTTTGCGTGGAGAGTTATATCGGGCGCCTTGGCGGCCATGAGGGCGTCAAGATCGAGGAACAGGTGCTGGTGACCGAAACCGGCGGCGAGACGTTGTCGCGTTATCCGCTGTCGCTTACCGCGTAGTGCCGGCGAGCCGGTCGAAGCGGCGCGAGCGTGTATCGGTTTCGCGTCTGCGCTTCTCGGTGTCGACCCGCACCGGGCATTGGTCGTTCTCTTCCGTATCGGCATAAAGCTCGCCCACTGCCTCGCGCAACTCGCTGCGTTCGGCCGGCGTCAGTTTTCGTTGCTTGATCAATGCATAGGCCATGGCGGCTGCCAGGAGCACGGGACCGGCGATGGTGAGCAACATCCAAGAGGTGGAATCGAGCATGGCACGCTCCTGTCGAAAGTGAGCCCTGTGCCGTAACGCGGCAGGCCGGCCACCGTTCCCTCGAATAATATCGGTGCTCCCTTCCACAACGCACCCGCCCTCTTCGAGTGCAAAAGCATCTGTCGGCTCTTATCCGGGACGCGTCCCGATAAACAGCACCATTTCCAGGCCATGAGGCCGGAGCAAGGTTCGCGTCAGAGCGGCCAGCGCGTGACGGGCGAGCCGAGCGCGGCGATGTAGGGCAAGCCTTTTCGCCTTGCCGTCCAGCCAACGACACGGACGTCCTTTGCTGCCGGCTCGAAGCGCCGCGCCAGCGCCCAGCTCCGGCAATCGATGGCGGCCACATCCGCCCTGCCCTCGGCCACGGCGACGATCGAGCTTCGATGCCCACCGCTCTCGATGCGCTCGGAGAAGATATCGAGGGATTCACCCATCGCCGTCAGATCACGCGTCAAGGCAATGATGCCGGACATGGAGTCGTCGCTGTTGAAAGCTAGGCGCCGGCCGCGAATGAGATCGAGCGGAATGAGCGGCCGGCCGTCCAAAGGACTTGCAATATGCCCCTCATCCCCGACTCGCATCACGATCGCGCTCGAATAGAACTCGCCCTCGCCGCCCTCAAATTCTGAATAATCCGGCTGGCCGATAACACGCACGTCACGCGCCACGCCGAGTTCCAGTGGGCCCCAGCAGGCCTGTCCGAACAGCAGCTTCGGGTGCCGCCACACAGTTGGGAAGTCGAGTTCGTCGGGCGGCAGCGTCGCCGGGTCCGGTGCGATTACCGCGCCCGCCGCATTGCGGATACCGCCGGGCACGGCCGGCATGTCGCCGTTGCGGCGGACAAGCCTTTCGGGCGCATCGAAACCCGCCGCAACCAGCCGCGCGCGGATCGCCGCCCATTCAACGTCGACCTCGGCGCAGACTTCCGGCCAGTCATACATCGGCAGCGCGGCAATGAAGTCGCTCATGGGGCAAATCACGCAGGGATATTTGTGCAGATCAGAAGGCAGCGCTCCGCCACGGCCCTTGATGCGCGGTGGAGTGCCTACGAATTAAGAAGGAAAGACCGCGAAGTCAAAGCCGCCATACGGCGCGGCTGCCTACTCCTTCGGCGGCTCGGCGGGCACGGGCACTGAACCCATGCCGTTCAGCGAATGGCCGCGCACACGCGGCTTGAAGGCGCGGCCCATCTCCGGCGCGCGGCGCAGCGCCGGGTGCACCACCGGCTCCTTGGCACGGAATCCGTAGCTCTTCAACAGCGCTAGATAGTTCGGGAACACATAGCCGTGGTTCATCGCCAGCCACTCGTCACGCCGGGCGCGAAACATTTCCGGCAATTTGTACCAGGCGACGGTCGGGTTCTTGTGGTGCACAAGATGCAGGTTGTTGTTGAGGAACAGGAAGGAGAAGGGCGAGCGCTCGACGATGATGGTGCGCCCGTCAGGCCGCTCGGACCACTGGTGCTCGGCGAAAGTTCTGACCGAGATGATCGACTGGCCGAGCCAGACGGCGAGGAGATAGGCCCAGAGCGGAATGCCGAAGCCGATGAGCACGACCGGAACCACGATCGCCAGCCCCAGCCCATGCAGCAGCCAGGCCTCGCGGACGGCGCGGTCGCCGGCAAAAATCGCCCGCATGTCGTTGAGGAAGAAGCCGACGCTGCCGAGCAGCGGGTTGAGCAGCATGCGGCCGAGCATGGTGTTGTTGACCGCGAGCACATGTTTCATCGGTTGGGGCAGCGTCTCGTGCTGCCATAGCGACTGGTAGTAGCTTTCCGGGTCGTCGAACGGATCGGTCAGGCTTTCGTCTGCATGGTGACGCAGATGGATGGACCGGAATCGCCGGTACGGCCAGACCAGTCCGATCGGCAGGCCGACCAGCAGTTCGTTGACCCAGGCTTTTCGCGTCGGATGGCCATGGCAGGCCTCGTGCATCAGCGAGGATTGCAGCGCAAGCACGAAGCCGAGCGCCACGATCGCGATGACGGGATAGGCCGGCCAGACGATGCTGCCGAGCAGCGCCCAGGCGCCGTATGTCGCGATGATCAGGAGAGCGGTCGGCCACTCCAGTGACCGAACCGTCTTTCCCCTACGCCCATAAGTTTTCATTCTATCGACCACTGCCCCCAGTCGCCGGAACCCAAATCGATTCCTGACAGTATGGTGTCAGGAGTTTTCGCGACCTTCAACGCGACAATGCGCAGAAAATGTTGTGATTGCGCATGTTCAGCCTCAAATGTTATGGAAAGTAAACAAACTGCGGATTCAAATACCTCCCAGATAGCCAAATCCACGCGCCTGGGGGTACGTCATTCTCTGTCGGGAGGCGATGTGGACAAGCGCGATCTTTCAAGCCTGTTTCGCGAGCGTTTGCGAACGCTCCTGCAAAGATATGCCGGGAATCAATCGGCTTTCGCGGCTTCCATCGGCATAGACCGCTCGGCCCTGTCGCAGATGCTGTCGGAAGCCTCGACCCGCCTGCCCCGCGCCGAAACGCTGCTCACCATCGCCGCCGAGCACAAGGTGTCGCTCGACTGGCTGATGGGCCTCAGCCATGACGAGGGGCTGACCGGAGAGATCCGCGAGAGTTTCGAGATCGAGGAAGGGTCCGGCAATTTCGACGACACCTTGCTCGCCAGTTGGCATGCGGAAGCCGTCGGCACGAAGATCCGTTACGTACCGGCCGGCATTCCGGACCTGCTGCGCACCGAGGCGCTGATTGATTACGAGGCAGAGATTTCCAACCGCAGCCGCGAGGCCCAGGCCGGCGAAACCCGCTACCGCATCGACTACAACCGCCGGCCCGAGACCGACATGGAGGTCTGCATGCCGCGCCACACGCTGGAGATTTTTGCACGCGGGCTGGGCGTCTGGAGCGGCTTTCCGGAGGAAGCCCGCCGCGAGCAGCTACGCCACATGGCGGCGCTGCTCGACGAACTCTACCCGACCTTCCGCTTGTTCCTTTATGACGGGCGCATGCGCTATTCCGTGCCCTACACGATCTTCGGGCCGTATCGCGTGGCGGTCTATGTCGGCGACATGTATCTGGTGTTGAACGCCACCTCAGCGGTGCGCACCTTGACCCGGCATTTCGACAATCTGATCCGCTCAGCCGAGATCAACCCGCACGAGGCGGCGGGATTTGCGCAAAGACTGGCGGATATGCCGTTCCGAAGGTGAGTGATTTTGCCTGTTTGCGGGCCACGGAAGATCATTGACCAGACATAAAGACTTCTTTATATGTTTATCCAGCCAATCCCGAGAGAAAAGCCCTTCCATGACCAACCCGATCGACGCCCTGCTTGCCGAAAAGGGCATCCTGCTTGCCGACGGCGCGACCGGGACGAACCTGTTCAACATGGGGCTAGCGTCGGGCGAGGCGCCGGAACTGTGGAACGAGACGGCGCCGGAGAAGATTTCCGCGCTGCACCGCAATTTCGTCGAGGCGGGCGCCGATATCATCCTCACCAACTCCTTCGGCGGCACCCGCCACCGGCTGAAGCTACATGATGCGCAGGATCGCGTCCACGAGTTGAACAGGAAGGCCGCCGAGATCGCCCGCGCCGTAGCAGACGCCGCCGGCCGCAAGGTAGTCGTCGCCGGTTCTGTCGGCCCGACCGGCGAGCTTCTGCAGCCGCTCGGCGCGATGACCTATGACGAGGCCGTCGCGGCGTTCAAAGAACAGATCCACGGCCTGAAGGCCGGCGGCGCCGAAATCGCCTGGATCGAGACCATGTCGGCGCCCGACGAGGCGAAAGCGGCAGCGGAAGCCGCGATCGCCGTCGGCCTGCCCTACACCTACACCTTCTCCTTCGACACCGCCGGCCGCTCGATGATGGGCCTTGCGCCGAAGCATATTCACAGCGTGGCCGACGGGCTGGTCGAGCCGGCGGTCGCCTGCGGCGCCAATTGCGGCGTCGGCGCTTCCGACATTCTTGCTTCGCTGCTCGACATGACCGAGGCGAACCCGGACGCCACGATCATCGTCAAGGGCAATTGCGGCATTCCGGAGTTCCGCGGCACCGACATCCACTATTCCGGTACGCCGGAACTGATGTCGGACTATGTGCGGCTTGCGGTCGACGCCGGCGCAAAGATCATCGGCGGCTGCTGCGGCACCTCGTTCGAGCACCTCGCCGCCATGCGCAGATCGCTCGACGCACACCAGCGCCAAAACCGTCCGACGGTGGCAACGATCGTCGAACGCATCGGCCCGCTGCGCAACAAGACCGCCGACCAGAGCGGCAACACCGGCGAGACCAGCGAAGCCCGCCGCGAACGCCGCCGCCGCGCCTGACCTCTATTCCGCTTCGGCCTGTCGTTCGGACAGGCCGCTCAGCACCTGGAAATAGTGCTCTTCGCGCTCTTCCAGCCATTCATGGCCGCGCGGCCAGGCGCCGGGATCGGTCACCGCCAACGGGTGGTTGCTGAGATAGCAGCACCCTTCCCACCCGCGCAGGCTGGCGCCAAGCGCCAGACCGAGGCCGGGCTCATAGGCCGACAGCCGGTTCACCGTTGTTGCCCAGCGTTCGCCGCGCTGACCACGAACGAACAGGCCGACGCTGCGGTTGGTCAGATAGAGCGAGATGACCAGATCGTCGGCGACATGGCGCCAGCGCGAATAGAGGCTGCCGTATTTGACCGGACAGTTTTCGCGGCGGGTGATGTAGGCATTCCAGAACGTCTTGATCTCCACCGCAGAGAGCGAGCGGAGGCCGCGCGCGAAATCCCATTCGTCGAGGCCGTTGTCTTTCATCACTATCCCGCTTTGCCGTCGGTACCGCCGCCGACCCTGCGGCACCAGGGGACAGTTTACTTTCTTTCCGTAGAAAGGCACGGCCGCTTCCAGGTTCGCGCGGGCGGAAAAAAGTAAACTGTCCCCGGCACTTGACTACAGATCCTCGATGTCGCGGCGCGCCTTCTTGAGGATATCGCGGGCTTTCCGGGCCTGTTCCGGCGTGAACTCGCCGCGCCGCATCCGCACGAACACCGCCTTGGCGACCCCCCTCACCTCGTCGCCGAGCGAGATTTCCCCGCCCTCGGCCGAGACCTCGTCGATCTGCGCGTTGATGCGTGCAAGCTCTTCCGCGTTCTCTTCCAGATAGGCTTTTCCCTGCTCGGTGATCGAGTAGAGCCGCTTGTTGCCATTGGCCTGCGAGGCGACGAGATCGGCCTCCTCCAGCATCTGCAGCATCGGATAGATCGCGCCGGGGCTCGGGCTGTAGGCGCCCTGGAATTTCGCCTCCAGCGCCTTGATGATGTCGTAGCCGTGGCGTGGTTCTTCCGCGATCAGGCCGAGCACGACGAGGCGCAGTGCGCCGGGGTCGAACATGCGAGGGCCGCGCCCGCCGAACGGGCCGCCGCGATGGCGGCCGAACGGCCCGCCCATGCCACCGCCGCGCCGGCCGCCGAAGCGCCCGCTGCCCTCGCCACCCGCCATGGACCAGCCGCCGCAATGATCATGCGACCTGCGAAAATGGTTGAACATTCGGAATTCTCCTTTGTCAGTTATATCTTTCATGAGACATATCTATGCAAAGATATATCTTTCGACAAGGGCGAATTTTGACGTCTTGGCTGCATGACGAAAAAGGCCGGCGGAGAAGCCCATCTCCGCCGGCCTGCCTCACCCGCCCAGAAAGCCGGCTCCCCTGCCACGATCCCCGTCCGAAGGGAGCCGGATATTGCCGCCGCCATTTTGACCACGCGCCGAGGCAATGGCGCGAAGATGCAGGGAACCGTCCTTAAGCCCACCCTTGGACGGCGCCTCGCGGCGTCGGCAATCCGAGGGCCCGGAACGCCGGGCCTCAATCTGCTTTCGATGGTGAGACGCTGCCCAATGCCGCTTCCTTGGGCGTCGTCCAAGAATTCGGCGATTTCCTGCAACACATGCGCGTGATCGGGGCGTGAAGGCCTTTCCGGCAAAAAAATCGGCCGGCCGCCATGAGGCAACCGGCCGCGTCCAGCCTTGGGAGCGCAGTTGGACGTAGAGCTTCCAAAATGACCCTTAGCGTTTCCCGCCATCGAGCGCCGTTGCCAGCCGCACCAGCGACAGGAACTCCGACCGATATCCGAACGGGTCGGCGCCGCGCGCCGCGGTGGCGATCTCGGCGATCTTGTCATAGCCGAAGCTGGCCACCTGGTCGGCGTTCCTGAGCTTCTGGCCGAAGGCGGCGACCGCCACCGAAAACCGCTGGTCGGTCGAGGCGGCGTCGAAGGACGGCACTTCGTTCGCCGCCGTCACCGGCGTGGTGATCAGCTTCGACACGTCGCCGTCCGGCGCCTTGTAGCGGATCTTCACGAAGGCATATTCATCGGCATTGGCGACGCCGCCGTTATCGGTCGAGGCCTGGCCGTAGCGCAGATCGTCGATGACCGTGGCCGGGCTGCCCTTCGGCGTGATCTCGTAGATCGCCGTCACCGAATGCCCGGAGCCGATCTCGCCGGCGTCGACGCGGTCGTTGTTGAAATCCTCGCGCTTCAGCGCCCGGGTCTCGTAGCCGATCAGCCGGTACTCGGCGACCTTTTGCGGATTGAACTCGACCTGGATTTTGACGTCCTTGGCGATCGGGAAGATGGTCGAGGAGGCATCCTGAACCAGCACCTTTTCCGCCTCGGCCAGCGTGTCGATGTAGGCCGCCGTGCCGTTGCCGTTCTGGGCAATCGTCTGCATCATCTGGTCGTTCAGGTTGCCGCGCCCAAAACCGAACACCGACAGGAACACGCCGCTCTTGCGCTTCTCCTCGATGATGCGCTTCAAATCGTCATCGTCGCTCTGGCCGACATTGAAGTCGCCGTCGGTCGCCAGCATGACACGGTTGACGCCGTCCTTGACGAAGGATTGTTCGGCCAGCCGGTAGGCCTCGCGGATGCCCGCCTCGCCGGCCGTCGAGCCGCCCGGCGTCAACGTGTCGATGGCGCGCAAAATCTTGTCGCGCTCCGAAACCTTTGTCGGCTCGAGAACCGTGCCTGCGTCGCCGGCATAAGTCACGATCGACACCGTGTCGTCGGGACCGAGCGTGTTGACCAGCAGCCGGAAGGCGGCCTGCAGCAGCGGCAGCTTGTCGGGCTCGTTCATCGAGCCGGATACGTCGAGCAGGAAGACGAGGTTGGCCTTCGGCTTTTCCGCCGGCTTCACGTCGTAACCCTTGATCGCCACATGCATCAGCTTCGTGCCGGCGTTCCACGGCGTCGGCATCACGGTGACGGTCGAGTTGAACGGCGTCGAGGCAGCGTCCGGCCCCTTCCAGTCATAGGGGAAATAATTGACCATCTCCTCGACCCGCACCGTGTCGGCCTGCGGCAGAAAACCTTCCTTCAGCGAGCGGCGCACGAAGGAATAGGAGGCCGTGTCGACGTCGATGGAGAAGGTCGAGACAGGATTTTCCAGCGCCGAGCGCACCGGATTGGTCTCGAAATCCTGAACGCGGTCGCGGTTTTCTTCCTGCATGACCGGCATGTCGGAAGGCGCGAAGCTCGGCGCCGGCTGCGCCATCAGCTTGGAATTTGCGCCGCCGGCCACCTCGCGGCTCACACGCCCGCCTTGCACCGGCGCAAACTGGATCGCTGCACGAGCCATATCGCCTTCCGCCTTGCTCTCGCTGGCGGCAACCGAATCAGCCTCTGCGGGCACAGGCGACGCCGGCTTCGCCGGCTCGGCCTTCAGGTCGGCCAGCACGTCGCGATGCTCCTCGTCCTGGTCGCCCTTCTTCTTCTCGCCCGCCGTCGCTTCCTGCTTCTGCTGGATCGGCGCGTCGGTCGCTTCCTGGCCGGTGCCGAACACGAAGGGCGATTCCGGCCTGTCGAGCAGATAAAAGGTCGTGTAGCCGGCGATCGGCAGCGCCACCAAGGTGGCCAGGGCCGGCGTTGCGTAGAGTTTCTTGTGCATCATCCCACTCCAAAGCTTGATTGCTCTGTCGGTGAGACGAAGCGGCTTTGCCGTTCCTTGGGTGACCTGCGGATCTTTTTCAGCTTCGAACGCGGCCATGGCGGCCTGAAGCGCCCGCGCCTTCGCCTCGCCCGAGGGTTTTGGCGCGGGAATGTCGCGTAGCCTGAAAAGTTCGTTGTCGTCGACCATGGTCAAACTTCCCCGGCTGAGCGCATCAGCACCTTCAGCCGTTTCTTCGCTTCATGGATGTGCCACGAAACCGTCGTCTCCGAGATTGCCATCACGTCCGCCGCCGCCGCGTGGCTGAGCCCCTCGCCATAGACCAGCAGCACGGCGTCGCGCTGCTTGTCCGGCAATTGCCGCACGGCGGCCCACAGCGCCTCGGCCTGGTCCTCCGGCTCCGGCTGCTGCAGCGCGCCGCCGCCGATCAGCGCCTGCACGCCATAGGCTTCGGTCCTGGCCGTCTCGCGCGCCGCCTTGCGGCCCATGTCGCGGGCGGCATTGAGCGTCAGCGTATAGAGCCATGTGGTGAAGGCGCCGGCGCCGCGATAGGTTTTGATCGCCGACCCGAGCCGAACGCAGACTTCCTGCGTGATGTCCTCGGCATCGGCCTTGCGGCCGCACCAACGCCAGGCGACGCGATAGACGAAATCATAGTGCCTTTCGACCAGCTGGCCGAAAGCCGTCCTGTCGCCGTCGCGCGCCCGACCGATCAGTTCGGTGTCGGAAGCCTCGATATCTTCCACCATCATCGCCATCATTTGCCGATAAGACGAAGCCTATCGGCCATTCCTTGGGGTTTTGCGAAGAATTTTTTGCGGAAGACCTACCGGGGCCACGGCGTTGATCTGTCAGGCCCGTCGTTATGCACGCGGCCGAACCAGGGAGCCACGATCATGAAGAAATTTGCAATGAGCTTTGCCGCGCTGCTGCTCGCCACCGGTGCTGCCTATGCCGCCGATCCGGCGAAGGTCATGGACAGTTCGGCCGGAAAGATCTGGACCGACCAGAACGGCATGACGCTCTACACCTATGACAAGGACGAGGCCGGCAAGTCGAACTGCTACGACAAATGCGCCACCAACTGGCCGCCGCTCAAGGCGGAAGCCGACGCCAAGGCGATGGGCGAATGGACGGTTGTCGAGCGCACCGACGGCACCAAGATGTGGGCCTATGAAGGCCACCCGCTCTACACCTTCATCGCCGACAAGGCCGCCGGCGACGTCACCGGCGAAGGCAAGGGCGGCGTCTGGCACATCGCCAAGGCGGATTGACGGCCGCCCAAGGGCGCATCGGCTGCAATCGAGCAGCGGTGCGTCCTTCGAGGCTCGCCCCTCAAGGTTCGCGCCAATCTCTTCCATGCAGGCGGGTGCGAGCACCTCAGGATGAGGACGGTAGGAGCCAAATCGCCAATCGGAAAAGTCGGCGCTGAAATTGTTCAGCGTATCGCGGCGACGGAAACTTTGAGCCGACTTTACCGGTTAGCGTCTGGCACCTTGCGGTCCTCATCCTAAGGTGCTCGCCCTCACCGGCGTGGAACATTGGCACGAACGTCAATGGGCGAGCCTCGAAGGACGCACCCAAAGCCAATGCTCATCTCTCCTCCAAAATCCGCAGCGTCTCCGCATCCGGCTCGCCGTCGAAATATTTGTCCAACGCCCGCAGAAAAACTTCCTCGCCGCAGGCTTCGGAAAACAGCGTCAGGCAGGAGTGCAGCTTCATGTCGTCCGGGCTGCCGAAGATGGCATGCGCCGAGCGGCCTTCCTGTTCCAGCAGCATCTCGACGCATTCGCGCAGCCGGTTGCCCAGCAACGGATGCGCCAGATAGGCTTTCGCCTCCGCGACCGAGCCGATCGCGTATTTCTGCGACATCATGCTGGATCCCAGCCCGGCAAGTTGCGGAAACACGAACCACATCCAATGGCTGGTCTTGCGGCCGCGCTTCAGCTCTTCCCGCACGCGGTCGAACACCGGCGCCTGAGCGTCGACAAAACGGGAGAGGTCGGAGGAATCGTCGGACATTGTAGCCTTGCCGCAAAGGTTCACTCAGACCGTACCCGACAGGGTTTCGGCGAAGAAGGTGGCCAGTCGCTTCCAGTGGCGCTCCGCACCGCGTTCGTCGAACACGCCGTTGTCGGAAACCGCCCAGCCATGGCTCATGCCGACATAATTCTCGATCACATGGTCGACCTCCGCCTCGCGCAGCGCCTGCGCCAGTTTCGCCGACTGCTCCGGCGGAAAGCTGCGGTCGACGCCGGCGACGCCGACATAGACCCGGCCCTTGATGCTGGCCACGAGACGGTGCGGGCTGTCCGGCGCGTCGGAGGCGAGATTGCCGCCATGAAAACTGGCTGCCGCGACGACGCGATCCGGATAGGTCGCCGCCGCATTCATGGCACGCCCGCCGCCCATGCAGTAGCCGACGGTGCCAATAGGCCCGGTCGCCCCGGCTTCATCCAGCGCGCCGAGAAACGCCGCCGTGTCACGCTGCGTCATCTCCTGCGTCGTGCCGCCGATGAGTCCCACCAGCTGCGCGCGCGTCTCGTCATGGTTGAAAGCCGTCTTCGCGTCGAACGGCCCGTAGGGCGCATTGCGATAGAACAGGTCGGGCACCAGCACCGTATACCCCTCGCCGGCCAGCCGAGCGGCGATCTCGTCCATCGCAGGGCGCACGCCGAACGCATCCATGTAGAGGATGATGCCCGCCGTACCCGTGCCTTTGAACAGGTGGGCCTTGGCTAGACCGTCCCCGGTTCGGATCTCGATCTCGCGTTTTGTCATTTCAAGCCTCAATGATGGATTTGCGCCGGGACATTAGTCCCTGCGGCAACCTTCTCAAGACCCGCTGGATGACTTGCGGATGAAAAGCGTCGTCAGGAGCCCTCAATTTTTCGGCAGCCCGGCCGCTTGGCAGACTCTGTTACTTATTCATCAAAAATGGGAAGCGTCACGTTCCCGAGGCGCTTTCCATAGGCATCTGCGATGGATTTGCTGATCAAAGTGAGCTTCCCATGAAGCTTATGTCCGGCCGATGCGTCACGTCCGTGTCTTTTCCAAGCTTCCGGAGAAATCTCCCATAGCTCGAAATTACGGTCATCTTTCGTGTATGCGCAAATAATAGTTTCCACCTCATTCAACATTGTATTGAGACACCCCCACTGTGTATTTCTTTTTCGGGCCGTCCGGATCGTCGCGCTTCGCTTGTCCGGCAATTGCAAGACGGTTGCTTTAGGACTAGTCAGGCTTCCCAGCTTTTGTGCGAGCATGCGGCCAGCCTTGATGCCGAAGTCACGGCCTTCCCGCCCACTTTCGGCGTCCTGACCGGCGCCGGCGGGAGCACGATTCTTCCTCGAAATCATGGCGGAAGCAGGCAGAAATGCATCCAGGGCTAGCACCGTAGCTGACGACCTAGACTTGGACGGGTTGGCCTCGACGAATGCATCGAGCCTCTTGAGCAAATCCGACGAAACTCGAACCGTGAACCGATGTTCCGACATGCGCTCGCCCGCGGCCAGATGTTCCGATCAAGCGTTTCACGAAGAGCGATAGGATGCAAGAGGTATGCATCTAACCTCTGCCGTGTTCAATTCACGGTGCTTCCAGTGCCAAGATCCTCGACATCCGGCGCCTTCGGCACGACGCCCATCCGCTTGTTGACCATCACGGTCACCGCCCACAGCACGACGCCGATGGCCAGCAGCACGCCGGCGATCGTGTATTGCTCCGGGTTGCGGCCGGTCCACGGGCCGGTCAGGAAGCCGCAGGCGACCGCGCCGATGATGGGCAGGATGGTCGGCGCGCGAAAATGCTCGTGGCTGACCTTGTCCTTGCGCAGCACCAGCACCGCGACATTGACCACCGTGAACACGCACAGAAGCAGCAATGCCGTGGTGCCGCCGAGCTGCGGCACGCTGCCGACGAAGGTGATGAGGCCGAAGGCGAGCAGCGTGGTGAAGATGATGGCGATATAAGGCGTGTGCCGTGTCGGATGCACCGTTCCCAGCACCGGCGGCAGCACGTGCTCTCGGCTCATGCCGTAGACCAGCCGGCTCGCCATCAGCATGTTGATCAGCGCGCTGTTGGCCACCGCGAACATGGTGATGAAGGCAAAAATGCCGATCGGGAAATTCGGCGCACCGGCCTGCACGACTTTCAACAACGGCGCCTCGCCCTCTCCGAGTTCGGCGGGCTCCACCAGCGTCACCGCCGAGATCGACACCAGCATATAGATCAGCCCGGTTATCAGCAGGCCGGCGAGCAGAATCTTGGGGAAGATCTTGCTTGGATTCTTCGTCTCCTCGGCCATGTTGACGGAATCCTCAAAGCCGACCATGGCGAAGAACGCCAGCGTCGTCGCGGCGATGACCGGCCACACCGGGCTCACGCCTTCGGGCGTGTGGAACTCGGTGATGCGCGACACGTCGCCCTGGCCCATGCCGATCGCCCACATGCCGATGACGATGACAATGAGCAGGCCCGTCAGCTCGACGCAGGTCAGAACAACATTGGCCTTCACACTCTCGCCGACGCCGCGGAAATTCACCACGGCCACCACCGCCATGAAGGCCAGCCCCAGAAGGATGATGCCGGTCCCGCCTTCCAGCCCGAGCCCGAAGGCGCTGGAGAAATTCACCGCGAAGGCGCGCGATGCCGTCGAGGCCGAGGTGATGCCGGAGCACATCACCGCGAAGGCGACGATGAAGGTGATGAAATGGATGCCGAACGCCTTGTGCGTGTAGAGCGCAGCACCCGCGGCGCGCGGATATTTCGTCACCAGTTCGAGGTAGCTGAAGGCGGTGATCAGCGCCACGACGAAAGCCACAAGGAACGGCAACCAGACCACGCCACCCACCTGCTTGGCCACCTGCCCGGTGAGCGCGTAGATGCCGGTTCCCAGAATGTCGCCGACGATGAACAGCAGCAGCAGCCACGGCCCCATCACGCGGTGCAGGCTAGGCTCCACGGTTGCCGGTTGGTGGGAAGCGGCGGTGATGTCGGCCATGCGAAATGCCTCCATGCGCGATCTGCCTCGCGCGATGCTCCGGCCTCTTCCGCGGCCGGCATAAACCATCCCCGTGCCCGCAATGGTTGCGCATCCGGCTGCAAATATCAACGACCGGCGAAAGCCCGCATGTGGAAAGCCTGGACATTTGCCGGATAACGATAGGCGAGACCGTAGGGACAGGCATTGCGGTCAAGACAGCCTTGCACCATGCAGCCTTGACCCTCCACCCCCCGGACCAAGCACAGGCAGCCTTCATAGTCGAATCCGGCATGCGAATGCGCGCCGACGGGACAGGCTTTCATGCAAGGTTTTCCGATACATGCGTCGCAAAGGTGAATCGGCGTCTCAGCCGGCGGAAAGTCCAGCGCGACATCGAACAACAACGCGCCGCGATAGGCGTGCCATAGCCCATATTCGGGATGCATGAGGATGCCCAGCGGCGACGGCTTCAGTCCCTCCGCCCGTATCGCCCATTGCTGGAACGGCAGATAGGGCCGGTCGGACGGCGACACGTCGCGTGCACAGAACCTTTTTGCGACCTCGCCGATGACCTGCCGCGCCCAGGTGTCGAACGGATTGGCGAGGTTTTCCGCCTGGGTTTCCCGCCATGCGAGAAAGTGCGGCCACGGCGCTGCACCCGCCTGGCCGACCAGAAGCACGGATTTCGCCGGCACGGCTGAAGGTCCGGCGGGCGGCTCATCCCCGGCGACGAAATTGAAACCGCCGCGTAAAACCAAGCCGTCGACCGACAACTTTGAGTCGATTTCGGATCTCATGCCCGCCAGATCGTGCGGCGTCCCCATTTGCTGCTTCCCGGCTCCATGCAACGATCTTATCTTAACGACAACATCGATGGGAAGTTGACAGACAACGACGGGCATCGCTTCAGGCGCCTTCCACTCCAACACCACGGGGCTGGCGCAGGATGCCGGCGACCGCATCATCGACGAGAACGACACCGGCGAACTCTACTACGACGCCAATGGCAGTGCCTCGGGCGGCGGCATCCTGTTCGCAAAACTCGGCATCGGGCTCGGTCTCACAAACACGGACTTCGTGGTGATCTGACCGCGTTCTTCAATATCCGTCGAGAATCGTGGCCGCGCGGGATTTAAGCATCGTTCGGTCTGGCGGTAAAACCTTTTGCGTCGCCGAAGATCTCGGAAAGAAACCGGTTTGTTTTTTCAACCTGCGATGCGCCGGGCAAATATCTCCGATTGTATTCATCCTAGACATTCGTCCAAACCCAACGTAGTTATCGCGCGGGACAGCACGTCTGAGCGAGGAAATTCATGACCATAACCAATGTCACGACGGCGGAAGCCTATGCGGGTCTTGTCGGCTTAAGCAACGCGAAATGGACCGGAGACATAACGTTTTCCATTCCGGGCGCCGGGGCTGTCTGGCAGGGAGGATACGGCAAGGGCGAGCCGGTTAATGCCCAATATGGGACGCTCGATGCGACGCAGGCGAACGACTTCCGCGCTGCAATGGCGGTCTGGGATTCCTACATCGCTCCATCCATCGGCGAAGTCTCCGATGCGACCCCGGGCAATATCCGTGTGGCGTTCACCGACGTCTCCGGCCTGCAGGGCGGCAACTTCACCGGATTCGCCTATGGCCCGCCAGTTGGAGCCGAGGTTCCGGTGAATGGCGACATCTGGATCGACGAGACGCTCAAGGGGGTTTCACTGGCGCGCGGCACATCCAGTTTCGAACTGCTGCTTCACGAGTCCGGACACGCTCTGGGCCTCAAGCATTCGTTCGAAGCGCCAACCGTGCCGGCCGGCTACGACAGCACGACCTATACGGTGATGAGCTATACCCACCAGGATTACTTCTACACCTGGTCCGGAGGCGGCGGCAGCATTTTTGTAAATTACAATGGCACGGTCGACTTCACGCCGATGGTGCTCGATATCGCCGCCATCCAAACCCATTACGGCGCCGACAAGACGACCGCGACGGGAAACAACGTCTACGCATTCACCGACACAAGCCTCAACGGAAGACAGGCGATCTACGATGCCGGCGGCATCGACACGATCGATCTTTCGGCGCTGAGCCGCGGCTCGAAGGTCGACCTTCGGCCCGGAGCTTACTCCGACATCGCCTACTACAGCGTCGCCGACCAGACCGCCGACCTCATACAGCAGTACGGAGCCCAGTTCGCGAGTTTCATCACGAACACGCTGAACAATCCAGGCGCACCGGCCTACGAATGGGAAAACAATGTCGGGCTTGCCTTCACCACTGTCATCGAAAACGTCACCGGCAGCAAGTTTGCGGACGAACTCATCGGCAATGCCGCCGCCAATGTGCTGAGCAGCGGCAAGGGCGCCCCCGACACCATGATGGGGCTCGGCGGCAACGACACCTACCGGGTCTACAATGCCGGAGACATCATCGTCGAGGCCTCGACGCAAGGCACGGCTGACCGCGTCATGGCGGCGGTGGATTATGTGCTCGGCGCCACTGTCTGCGTCGAACTGCTCACCACCAACGGCTCGAGCGGAACCTCGGCCATAGACCTGACCGGTAACACGCTGAAGCAGACGATCACCGGCAATGCCGGAGCCAACATCCTCAACGACGGCGGCAAGGGCGCCGCCGACACGATGCAGGGACTTGGCGGCAACGACACCTACCGGGTCTACAACAGCGGTGACATCATCGTCGAGAGTGCATCCCAGGGCACGGCCGATCGGGTGGCGTCCGCGGTCGACTACCGGCTGGGCGCCGGCGTGCATGTCGAACTCATGACCACCAACGGATCGAGCGGCACCTCGGCCATCGATCTCGCCGGCAACGAATTCGCGCAGCAGATCACCGGCAACGCCGGCAACAACCGGCTGGAAGGCCGCGAAGGAGGCGACATCCTGCGAGGGCTCGGCGGCGCCGACACCTTCGTCTTCAACACGAAACTCGGTCCGTCCAACGTCGACGTCATCCTCGATTTCAACGTCACCGACGATCGTTTCCTGCTGTCGGATGCGATCTTCACCAAGCTGAACACCGGCGTTCTGGCTTCGGGCTATTTCCGCAACAACACCACCGGGCTGGCACAGGACGCCAACGACCACATCATCTACGAGCGCGACACCGGCGAGATCTACTACGACGCCGACGGCACCGGCGCGATTGCCGGCATACGGTTCGTAAAGATCGCAGTCGGATTGAGCCTCACCAATGCGGATTTCTACGTGGCTTAGGCTAATCGCGACGCAGGATGCAAAGATTATTCCCGGCCGGGAAAGGTTTTTTGGTCCAGAGGCCACGCGGGATGATCTCCTTATTAATAACCGCGCCTCGTCGGCGCGGTCACCTTTGCTGTGGCGTGGCGAATTTATCACTCATCTTGACCGCCTCTGCCTGCTCCTGCATGTCGCTCTTGTGCAGATCGGCCCGCTTCCTGCTGTCGGACGCGATCTTCAAGGCGCTGACACCCGGCCTTCTGCCCGCCGCGGCGTTCCAGGCCAACACAACCGGCCTGGCGCAGGACGCCAGCGACCGCATCATCTACGAGACCGACACGGGCAAGCTGCTCTACGACGCCAACGGCACGGGCGCTGGCGGCGGCATCCATTTGGCGACGGTGGCGGTCGGACTGGCACTGACCAACGCCGATTTCTCCATAGCGTAGCCTGGGCGGCCGGACATTGGGGATCGCCTTCTGTCGATCCACCCCGATCCGATAGTCTTGGATGAAGAGTTCGGAAATCAAGCACGATAGCTCAAGGCTTCTCGGTGCCCTTAGACAAATCTTCCTTCCCCGGCGGCTGCTTGAACGCGCTGCGCCACACTTCCTTGTGAATGATGTCGGCCACTTTAGCCCGGCCGGAATCGGGCTCCCTTCACGTGAAGGCGTCGGGCATCGAGTTCTTCTTCTGGGTGATGAAAGCGGTCAGCGCCTCGTCGATCGCCGGGTCGAGATACGGCGCCTCGTAGCTTTCCAGCCAGCGCCGCGCCAGTTCGTTGGCGCGCTGCGAAGCGTTCTTCTCGCCTTCCGCCAGCCACTGCTCGTAGGAATTGTTGTCGGCGATCGATGAGCGGTAGAAGGCGGTCTGGAAATTCGCCTGCGTGTGGTCGCAGCCGAGATAGTGGCTGCCCGGCCCGACCTGACGGATGGCGTCCATCGCCTGGCCGTTCTCCGACAGGTCGACGCCCTCGGCGAATTTCTGCTGCATGCCGAGCTGGTCGATGTCCATCATGAATTTTTCGTAGCAGGAGGAGAGCCCGCCCTCGAGCCAGCCTGCCGCGTGCAGCACGAAGTTGGTGCCGGCGAGAATCGTCGAGTTCAGCGTGTTGGCGCTCTCATACGCCGCCTGCGCATCGGGGATTTTCGAGGCGCAGAGCGACCCGCCTGTGCGGAACGGCAGGCCGAGCCGCCGCGCCAGTTGCGCAGCACCATAGGACACTAGCGACGGTTCCGGCGTGCCGAAGGTCGGCGCGCCCGACTGCATCGAGATCGAGGAGGCGAACGTACCGAACAGCACCGGCGCGCCGGGGCGCACCAGTTGCGTCAGCGCAGCACCCGCCAGCACCTCGGCCAGCACCTGCGTCAGCGTGCCGGCCACTGTCACCGGGCTCATCGCACCGGCCAGGATGAACGGCGTGACGATGCAGGCCTGGTTATGGCGCGCATAGACCTTCAGCGCGCCAAGCATCGTCTCATCGAACACCATCGGTGAGTTGGCGTTGATCAGGCTGGTCAGCACCGTGTTGTTCTCGACGAAATCGTCGCCGAACACGATCTTTGCCATCGCCACTGTGTCCTCGGCCCGCTCCGGCGCGGTCACCGAGCCCATGAACGGCTTGTCGGAATATTTGATGTGCGAATAGATCATGTCGAGGTGGCGCTTGTTCACCGGCACATCGACCGGCTCGCATACTGTGCCGCCCGAATGGTGGATCGACGGCGCCATATAGGCCAGCTTCACGAAATTGCGGAAATCCTCGATCGTCGCATAGCGCCTGGCACCGTCGAGGTCGCGCACGAAGGGCGGTCCGTAGACCGGAGCGAACACCGTGCCCTTGCCACCGATCTCGACGCTACGCGCCGGGTTGCGCGCATGCTGGGTATAGAGCGACGGCGCGGTCTTCAGCAACGAGCGCGGCAATCCCTTCGGGAAATGCACCCGCTCGCCCCTGACGTCGGCGCCGGCCTCCTTCCACATCTCGAGTGCTTCGGGATCGTCGCGAAAAATGATGCCGATCTCTTCTAGCACCGTGTCGGCATTGGCCTCGATCAGCGAGATGCCTTCCTCGCCCAGCACCTCGTAGAGAGGGATTTTACGCTTGATGTAGGTCAACTGCGGGCTAGGTCCGCCGCCGGAGCGCGCCGCGCGCCTCGCCGCCGCACCGCCGCTGGCGCCCCTGCCCCGCCGCGCGTTCGACGCTTCCTGATCGACTGGCGCGTGCTCGCTCATGATCGCTCTTCCCTGAATCTGTTCCAGCCGCTTCCGGCGCAGCCTTTCGCCAGATCGTAGTCGAGGACCTATGGCAAAACGGCCCGGCAGCGCCAAGCCCTGTCGCAAAATAGACACGGGTGCAGACGGCTTGGCGGAGAGCGTTGCCCACTCCTCGGCGGACGGCGCTCGCGCTTACCGCCGCATGAACGGATATTTCTGCCCGTTATCCCCCGAAATAAACGTGAACCCGCCGATCCCGCCGCTCTGGTCGACCTCGAACTGCGCAATGCCGATCGGCTCCGGGCCGAGGTTTGCGGCGATATCCTGAAACCGCCCTTCCGGCACGAGTGTCACGGCAAAGGCCTGCCCGCCCTGGTCCGCGAGCTTCAGCTTCGCGCCGGTGGCCAGAATCTCGACCGACAGCCCTGCCCCGTCCCCGCTCACCTTGGCCTGTCCAAGACTGTCGTTGGCATAGTCGCCGGTGAGCGGTGCCAGCACCGTCGCCGGCTGCCTCACCGCCGGCGGGGCTCCCGCCTTCTCGCCCTGCGCGAAGGCCGCGTTGGCCGCCTTCAGCTTTTCCGCGACATGGTCGATTTCCGGATTGCCCAGCAGCCGGTCGAGCGCCCACTCGCCGATCGCGTCGGGGAACCCGACATTGGTCTCGTTGGTGAGCACGATGACGCCGACGTCCTTGTCGGGCGCCATGCCGATGAAGGCGCCATAGGCGGTGGTGCCGCCATTGTGCCAGACGATCCGCCCGTTGGGCGTGCTCTGGATCACCCAGCCCATCGCATAGGTCAGCGCTTCGTTGATGCCGGTGCGCGGCGTCTTGGTGACGGCAAGGTTTTTCGCCGAGACGATTTCCTTGCCCTCGAATTTACCGTTTGCAAGATGCAGGCGCACCCATGGGCCGAGATCCTCGACGGTCGAGTTGATTGCGCCGGCTGCCCCGAACCCGTAGGGGAAGATCGGCGTGAACGGCACCTCCACCGTCCCGTGCGGCGTCCAGCGGTAGCCTTCCGTGTGGTTGGGCGCCGCCTGGATCGCTTCCGCGGTGAAGGAAGAGTTCTGCATGCCGAGCGGCTCGAAAATTTCTGTCCGCACCACCGTATCCCAGTCGGGTGCTCCGAACTGCCGGGCGACGATGCGCTGCGCCAGCATGTGCGTCACATTCGTATAGGCGAAGGCCGACCTGAAACTCGACACCGGCTCGACGAAACGCATGGCGCGCACCATGCCCGCCTGGTCGACGCCCAGCATGCCCATCAGATCGTTGGCCGAGGGCGGCATGCTGGAATGCTGGGCGAGCAGGTCGGAGACGCGGAATTCGCGCGTCACCCAGGGATCCTTCATCTCGAAATCGTCATCGAGATCGACGATACGCGCGTCCCAGGCGAGTTTATCGCGGTCGGCGGCGATTGCCATGGTGGTGGCGAGGAAGGCCTTTGTCGTCGAGCCGATCTGGAAGACGGTCCTGGTGTCGACCGGTTCGCCTCCCTTCTTGCGCAGGCCATAACCCTTGCTGAAGTAGAGCTTGTCGCTGGTGACGATGCCGATGGCGAGACCCGGATTGTCGAAATCCTTCATGCCTTTCTGGACATAGGCGTCGAGCGCCGGCCCCAGATTCCGGATTCGGATCTCCATGTCCTGGTCGGCGCGGGCGGTTTGTGCCGCCCCCAAAGTGCAGACGGCCACGGCGGCGAACAACCAGACCGCTTGACCGCGACCGAAGACTTGCCTGCGGATGAAGGCATTCCCGAAAATCATGATTTATCCCTCTGCCACGCCCGCCCCGCGGTCGCGGCCGGACGCCGTTGCCGTTGGCCTCGCAACGGCATGACCCTCTCGCCAATGCGGCGTCCTGACAAGACGCCATCCGCATTCCCGCCCGGCAAGTCCGGTAACGGTTATCGAAATGTAATTTCAGGCCGAAAAGGCGTTTACGATTCCAATCCGCGCGGCTGTCTCGCAGGGCTCCGCCTGCTTGTCAGATGCCGCTGCTCCTTCAAGCGCGATTACATGCTTGCCGCCCCGCGTCCCAGTCGCTTTCGTTTTGCAGGGCGTCGCAAATCAGCTAAGGATTTGTAACGCTTGCGAGATAGAAATCGGCGTTGCTGCGGCACAGGCACCCGCGATCACAAACCCGAGGAAAAAGATGTCCGACGACGAGATCATCCTGTCCGAGCTTTCCGACGACGAACTCGTGCAACAGATGCACGACGATCTCTATGACGGCCTCAAGGAAGAGATCGAGGAAGGCACCAACATCCTGCTCGAGCGCGGCTGGGTGCCCTACAAGGTGCTGACCGAGGCGCTGGTCGAAGGCATGCGCATCGTCGGCGAGGATTTTCGCGACGGCATCCTGTTCGTCCCCGAGGTGCTGCTGTCGGCCAACGCCATGAAGGCCGGCATGTTCATCCTGCGCCCGCTGCTCGCCGCCACCGGCGCCCCCAAGCAGGGCAAGATGGTCATCGGCACGGTCAAGGGCGACATCCACGACATCGGCAAGAACCTCGTCGGCATGATGATGGAGGGCGCCGGCTTCGACGTCATCGACCTCGGCATCAACAATGCGGTCGAGAAATACCTGGCGGCGATCGAGGAGCACCAGCCCGACATTTTGGGCATGTCCGCCTTGCTCACCACCACCATGCCCTACATGAAGGTCGTCATCGACACGATGAAGGAAAAAGGCATCCGCGACGACTATGTCGTTCTCGTCGGCGGCGCGCCGCTCAACGAGGAGTTCGGCAAGGCCGTCGGCGCCGACGCCTATTGCCGCGACGCGGCGGTGGCCGTCGAGACCGCCAAGGACTTCATGAAGCGCAAGCACAACATCCGCGCCGCCTGAGTTTTTCGGCAAGCTCCGTCACGATAGGCACGGCAACGGCGGCTTTTTGGCCGCCGTTTTTCCTGGCACTTCCGTCCCGCCGACCCGCGCGACAGGCTTCGTGCCGGAGGCGATTGAGATCGAGGTGGACACTTCGCCTTGATCTGTCCAGTTATTCCAACCCCCCTCGCCCTGCGGTTATTCTGGCCGAGACTGGATTTCCAGGAAGTATAGGCGTATCCTACAGACATCTGGAACAAGCTTGGGCCGTCAAAAATGGCCTGCAAGCCTTGTCGGGCCGTTAAGTCGGAACCCGGCATTCTCGGGCGGTTCGCGTCCAACTTTCCAAGACGGGGCATACATCTTCGCACTGAAATGATCTTTCATTTCGAGGAGGAAACATGCCTGTTCTCAACGTAGACGTCACGACCGACTTCACGATGGACGATCTCGTCGACATCGACGCGATCATTTATGGCGATGCCGGATCTATTTCCGCGAACTTCGACAGTGCCCAGTTCGGCGCTGGACAAATATCGGAAACCGTCGAGCTGACCGGCGGCGCCGACACCAATTTCCTGCGGGTCGACATGTCCGCGGCCGGCATCTTTTCCGCCCTGGACTGGACGCTGACCAACTGGACCGGACTCGACCAGGTACAGATTTTCGGGACCGTCGGCAACGACGAGATCCACGGAACCGATGGCAGGGACCAGATCGGCGGGCTCAACAATGGCGGCGGCATCGACAAGCTTTTCGCTTATGGCGGCAACGATGTCCTGCGGCTTCCGTTCGGAGCGGTCGCAGGCTCGATCTTCGACGGTGGCGACGGCACCGACGGACTGCTGCTCACGCAGGTCGCCGACTACGATTTCACCGGGACCACGATCGTCGATGTCGAGCAGGTCCAGTTCGCGCAGATCATCACCGCCACCTTCAATGACAACCAGTTTGGCGCAGATGCGATCAACCAGGTCATCGGTACCAAGTCCGAGCAGAACGTCGTGATTGTTGAGGGTTCCGATACCGACCTGAGCGAGGTCAGTTTCCTGACCTGGGGCCGCGACGACCAGACCATCTTGATAGAAGGAGAAATCTTCGTCGCCAACACCCTCGTCGGATCGGATCAGGACGACACCATCAACGGCGGCTCCGCAGGCGACACGCTGGAGGGCGGCGGCGGCACCGACCTGTTGTTCGGCAACGACGGCGCCGACAAATTCGTCTACCGGTCGGGCAGCGACCTTGTGAAAGGCGAAGAGGAAGCCGTGATCGGCGTCGCCGGCACCGACACCGTGCAACTCGTCAACACAGGCTCGATCGACTTCTTCGAGACCGCCTTCAACGACGTCGAGCAACTGACCTATCAGTCCGGCGTTAGCAGCGCTCGTTTCGGTTCAGAAGCGATTATCGATTTCGACAAGGTCACCGGCGGCGGTTCAGTGGACACGCTGACTATCGACCGAACCGGCGCCGGTCTTTTCGACCTGTCCAAACTTGCTTTTTCAAACTGGGCAAACGGTACGGATATCATCAAGGTCAACGGCACCAATGCCGGCGAGATCATCATCGGCACCGCCGAGAACGACACGATCGACGGCAAAGGCGGCAACGACACGATGTCCGGCGGCGCCGGCGACGACGTCTTCCGCGTCGGCCAAGCCGGCGACGTCATCGACGAGGTTGCCGGCAAAGGCGACGACCGGGTGATCGCCACCGTGAGCTACGCGCTGAACGGCGGCGCCTCGGTCGAGCTCATCACCACCAACAGTTCGGGGGCGGTCACGGCCATCGATCTCACCGGCAACACCTTCGCACAGGAGGTCGCCGGAAACGCCGGTGAAAACACGCTGCATGACGGCGGCGTCGGCGCTGCCGACACGCTGCGAGGCCTTGGCGGCGACGACACCTACCGAGTGTTCAATGCCGACGACACCATCATCGAAAATTCGACGCAAGGGACGGAGGACCGGGTGATGGCCGCCGTCGGCTACAAACTCGGCAAGGGCGTCTTCGTCGAACTGTTCACAACCAACGGCTCGACCGGCACCTCGGACATCGACCTTACCGGCAACGAGATCGCCCAGGAAATCCTCGGCAATGACGGCGACAACCGGCTGGAGGGCAAGGGCGGCAGCGACACACTGCGCGGATTCGACGGGAAAGACAGCTTCGTCTTTGCATCGACCATCGGCGCGGCCAATGTCGACACCATTATCGACTTCGTCGTGGTGGACGATCGTTTCCTGCTTTCGGACGCGATCTTCACGGCGCTCGCTGTCGGCACGCTTGCAGCCGCGGCCTTCCGCTCCAACGCCACGGGTTTGGCCGAGGACGGCAGCGACCGCATCATCTACGAGACCGATACGGGAGAAGTCTACTACGACGCGGACGGCACCGGCGGCGGTGCCGCCGGAATCGAATTCGCCACCATCGACACCGGCCTGGCGCTCACCAATACGGATTTTTCCGTGGCGTGAAGCCTCCGCCATGGCAGCGCGGCGCGCCGCTCACGAGGCGAGGAACGCCCCGATCTCCTCCTGGAATTTCAGCCAGCCGGGGTCGGTCGCCAGGATGAGATGGTTTCGTCCCTCGAGGCCCACCAGCCGGGCGCCGGGAATGTTGGCGGCCAGGAAGCGCCCCTCCTCGAAGGGCTGCACCGCGTCGTCATGGCAATGCAGGACGAGCGTCGGCACCGTTACCAGCGGCAGGAGGTCGACGACGTTCATGTAGTCCGAGACCAGCCTGATCCGCACGGCATTTTCCGGCGAGGTGGTCTTGCGCTGCAATTCGTTGAACCAGTCCATCTGCTCCATGGTGGCGCCGGGTATGAACAGCGACGTAAACACTTGGCGGAACGCCGGGTTCTGCTGGCCCCAGCCGGTGCGCATCAGTGTGGTCAACGCCTCCGCTTGCTCGACGTCGACCGGCGTCCCGCGCACCCGCCTCCCCCGCGCGAACCCACCGTAGAGCACGAGCTTGCTGACCCGCTTGGGGTGCCTGACCGCATAGGCGATGGAGAAGGCACACCCCTGGGATGCGCCGAACAGCGCAAACCGATCGAGCGCCGCGGCATCCACCACGCTTTCGAGATCGCGCACGAAGGCGTCGAAGGAAAGGTCCTGCACGTCCCAGTCCGACAGTCCGTTGCCGCGCGCATCGTAGCGGATGAGCTGGCGGCCGGTGGCAAGCCATCTCAGCAGATGGCTCCACACCGGGCTTTCCCAGTCATATTCGAGATGGTTCAGCCAGTTGCCCGTCTTGACGAGCGGCGGGCCGATGCCGACCTTGGCATAGGCGATGCGCACCGCATTACCGGAAGTGCAGTAAAGCACTTCCTGGCGCATCGATGCGGCGCCAGCGGAAGGCGCTGGATGGGTTGTGACAGCCGTGGCGCTGCCCGTGAAGCGGTAGCCGCGACGGGGCACGGTCTTGATCAGATGCTGCCCGGCTCCAGTGTCGCCAATGGCATGGCGAGCCGCGTTGATGCGGCTGGTCAGCGCCGACGGCGATATTGCACGCCTCTTCCAGACGGCATCGAGCAGTTCATCGTTGCCGACCACCCTATCCTGGTTACGCACGAGATAGGCGAGGACCTCGAAGACCTGTGGCTCCACCGCGACGGGCACGCCCGCCTTGCTGAGCTCGATGCGCTCGATGTCGAGCAGATAGTCGCCGAAAGCGTACTGCAAGCCGGCCCCCGCCCCGGCTGCAAGCCGGCACGCAATATGAAGGAATCCTCAAGGGAAAATCAAGCATGTCTCAAGGACACGCGAAAGACATTTGCATACTTTCCCCTACGGAAATACGCCGTTCTTCAGGCTCGGCATTTCGCCGCGGGACCATGATGACTTCGCGCCAGCATGAGCGGATGCAAATCCCCGCCGGGACGCCTCGGCGCCGGCTACATTTGCCAAGTCCACAAGCCTTCACCTTCATTGGACTAGAACTGCTGTCGGAGGTTCAAATCCCGCCGCGGGATATTGCGCCGGCCCTCTGCGTCGATCAGGCGGCCGACCGACACCGCAAGCTGGAAATGTCACCCGGAGAGGCGACAGGCCACGAACAGCCGGGACGACCCGGCAAAGACAATCGGCACATTCGAAGGAATTTTCCTGGGGCATCAACCCAAACAGCCGGACCGGCGCAGGCGCGCCTCCGCGCGATTGCTTGAGAGGTTATCATGGCCACGCTTACGATCACCAATAATGGCAATACCGACTTCCGCGGCGGACCGGCGGAAATCAACATCGACAAGATCCTTTTCCTGACGCCAGGCCCCGCCACTTCCACGGCAATCTTCGCGCCGGCGCAGTTCGGCGCCGGCCTGATCTCCAATACCATGGAACTCATCGGCGACGCCAACCAGAACCGGGTACGTGTCGACTTCGCCGCCGCAACGACCTTCTCTGCGGCAGGCTGGAAATTCACGAACTGGGGCGGCACCGACGAGACGCAGCTCTTCGGCTCCACCGGCAGCGACACGATCACAGGAAGCGCCCAGCGCGACAACATCGCGACGAGCAATGGGCTTACGAACGGCATCGATGTGATCAGCGCCGGCAACGGCAACGACAAGATCCAGATGACTGGCAACAGCTTTGCCGCCGGCACGAAGGTGGACGGCGGCAGCCATAATTTCGGCGGCTTCGACGAGGTCACCTCGAACGGCATCAATGACGACCTCACCCTCGTCGCCTTCTCGAACGTGGAAAGGCTCAGCCTGATTTCGAATGGCCAGACCACGATCGTGAACGGCAAGCAGATCGGCACCGGCGGCTTCACGCAGCTTGCCGCCGACGCGGGCGAGACCGTTACGCTCAGGGTGCGCGGCAGCGACGTCGATCTGCGCGGAGTGACGACCTTCGTCAACTGGGACGCCGACAACGCGATCAGCATCGAAGGCACCAGCATCTCGTCCAACGTGCTGTTCGGTTCGTCCCAGAACGACACGATCAAGGGCACCGGCGCCTCGTCGGACCTGATCACCGGCGGCGGTGGCCTGGACACATTGATCGGCAACAAGGGCGCCGACAATTTCCGCTACTTTGCCGGCGCGGAAGCCGTCGCCGGCGAGATCGTCGACGCAGGATTGGGCATCGACAACCTCAGTCTCTTCAACACCGGCGCCATCGATTTCAGCCCGCTCGCCATCAGCGGCGTCGAGGGCCTCGATTTCATCAGCGGAAACTCAACCGCGACTTTCGAAAGCGACCAGATCGGTGGCGCGGCGATCACCGCGATCTCGGGCTCGGCTGGCGTGGACCAGATCATCGTCAACGCCGTCGGCCAGGCGGCCAATCTCAGCAATCTCACCTTCAGCTTCTTCACCAACGGCGCCGATTCCATAACCATCAACGGTTCCGCCCTGCAGGACGCGCTTACCGGGTCGAGCCAGAACGACACGATCGACGGCAAGGCCGGCAACGACTCCATGACCGGCGGAGGCGGCGACGATGTCTTCCGCGTCGGCGAGGCCGGCGACATCGTCAACGAGGAACTGGGCGCGGGCTTGGCGGACAGGGTCATCATCACCGCGAGCTACGTGCTGACCAAGGGCGCCGAGGTGGAGCTTCTCACCACCAACAGTTCATCGGCGACGGTCGCCATCGACCTGACGGGCAACGAACTCACCCAGGAAATCGTCGGCAATGCCGGCGTCAACACACTGAACGACGGAGGCAAGGGTGCGGCCGACACGCTGAGAGGTCTCGGCGGCAATGACAACTACCGGGTTTTCAACGCCGGCGACGTCATCGTCGAGAGTTCCTCGCAGGGAACCGCGGACCGGGTGACGGCGGCCGTCGACTACGTGCTCGGCAAGGGCGTTTTCATCGAACTGTTCACCACCAACGGTTCAACCGGCACATCGGACATCGATCTCACCGGAAACGAAGTCGCCCAAGAGATTCTCGGGAACGCCGGCGACAACCGTCTGGAAGGCAAGGGCGGCGCGGACACGCTGCGAGGCTTTGCCGGCGCCGACAGTTTTACCTTCGCCACAGCGCTGGGAGCCGATAACATCGACACCATTGTCGACTTCAACGTCGCCGACGACCGCTTCCTGCTGTCCGACGCGATCTTTACGGCACTGACGCCGGGTACGATTTCAGGCGAGGCGTTCCGGGCAAACCTTACGGGTCTCGCCCAGGACGGCGACGACCGCATCGTCTATGAGACCGATACGGGAAAGGTCTTCTATGACGAGGACGGCACCGGTGCCATCGCCGGCATCCAGTTCGCCCTGATCGGCACCAACCTGGCGCTCACCAACGCGGATTTTTCCGTGGCATAGGGTGCTAGGCGAAGGCGCGCAAGGCTCGTTCTCGTGCCTCGCCCGCTCGCGAACGGTTCCTGAGACGACATTCTCGTCTTCGACGCGGGCGCTGGAGGCGACATGCTTCAAAAACCGGCCGCTGGCGGCCGGTCGTCGATCCGTCGTTTCAGCCAGCAGACTTCGACATGAAGAAAGCCGCGTTTTTGGACCTTTTTTGTCGCGTTGACTCGAAAGGGGTCACTCGACCGTATCCTCGACGGCGTTGACGGTGCCTTTGACGTCCTTACCGACGCCGCGCACAGTGTTGGCGCAGGCGGAAACGGCCAGCGCACAAGCCAGCAGGACGGCGAGTGAAGCGATGCGGGTCGATGTCATGGTAGTTCCCTCCGTTGACAAGTGCTACATTCAACTATCGAAACGCAGACAAGTTCCATGGATGCCGCGCAGAACCACAATGCTGACCGGGACGGGCGGGTGCTGGTGATCGCCTGCGGCATGCTGGCGCGCGAAGTGCTGGCGGTGAAGGCGCAAAGCGCGCTCGAACACCTCGACCTCACCTGCCTGCCGGCCGAATACCATTTCCGCCCGGACCGCATCGCACCGGAGATGGACAAGGCGATCGCCAAGGCGAAGGCCGAAGGCTACCGCCACATTTTCGTCGGCTACGGAGACTGCGGCACCGGCGGCATGCTCGACCGGGTGATCGAGAGCCACGGCGTCGAGCGCATGGCCGGGCCACACTGTTTTGCGTTCTACCAGGGCGCTACGGCGTTCGACGCGCAAGGCGACCGCGACATGCTTTCCTTCTACATGACCGACTTCCTCTGCCGTCACTTCGACAGTTTCTTCATGAAGCCGCTCGGCCTCGACCGCCACCCGGAACTGATCAAGGATTTTTTCGGCAACTACGAAAAAGTCGTCTATCTCGCCCAGACCGACGACCCGGCGCTGGACAAGGTCGCGGAGGATGCGGCAAGGCTGCTCGGCCTCGCCTACGAGCGCCGCTTCACCGGCTATGGCGACCTCGTTCCCGTCCTGTCGCGCGTCGCGTGAAAAGCAGGCGAACGGCAGGGTCGGTCAAGCCAATTGCCCCCGAGGGCACGTCAGGCGCGGCAAAAATGGCGCTTGCGTGAAGCCCGGCGTGCAAAAAATCCGAAACCGGAAGGTCAACATGTTGAAGTAATTGATTCTTCCGGACTTCACGGCGAATCCCCGTGGCTGCCCCTTTGCGATCGGGCGCATCGCTGCCATTTGCACAACACATTGAAAAGATATGGAAAAGACGATGAGAACCCTGCCTTCCCTCGCTGCCGCCACCGCGCTCGCCCTGCTGTGCGCCCTGCCCGCGCTGGCCACCGGCGAGATCGTCAATCTGATCACAAAAGCCGACCAGAAGCGGCTGGACGACTATGGCCCGACCCGCGTGACTGCGCTCGCCGAGGCACGGAAAGGGGAACCGGCGGATGTCGCCGTGCTCGACGCGATCCTCGCCAAGCGCATGATTTCGTTCCAGGATTTCGACATGACCGGCAACTGGCAATGCCGCACCATCAAGGCCGGCGGCCTTGCCGAGCTGGTCGTCTACGGCTGGTTCAAGTGCCGCGTCACCGACAACGGCGCCGGCTGGATGCTGGAAAAACTCACCGGCTCGCAGCGCACCGCCGGCCGTTTCTTCGACGACGGCGATAAGCGATTGATTTATCTGGGTTCCGGCTTCATCGCAGGTGAACGCATCAAACCTTATGGCAACGGCCCCGACACCGACCAGGCCGGTTACGCCTTTCGCACCGGACCGAAGGAATGGCGCATAGAATTCCCCGCGCCTTATTACGAATCCAAGCTCGATATACTCGAGTTCAAGCGATAGCGATTTCGCTCGGTGGTGCGGCAAACGCTTTGGCCGCACATTCGCCGTGGGAACATCCTGCCGTCATCAAGGCTTAACCCATCCATGAACAGAATATACTGCTTGCGCAGGGGCTTGCGGGCGTTGGTAAGGGCGGCATGAGAGCGGAGACGGATGGTTTGGAGGCCGGCCGGGCTGGCGGCGCGCCGTTGCGGCGCAAGCCGCGCCGGCTGTCGCAGGTTTTCGCGCGCCTCGCCTCCGACGCCAAGGATCGCGTCACCATCGCCAGCATTTTGGACGCACTCGGTGACCGCAGCTTTGCAGCGCTGCTCGTCATCTTCGCCGTCTTCAACCTCATACCACTGCCGCCGCCCTCCTCGGCCATCCTCGGCCTGCCGCTGCTGGTGGTCGCCGCCCAGTTGACCTATGGCAGCAAGCGCGCCTGGCTGCCGAAATTCATTGCGGAAAAGTCGATCTCAGCCGAGCAGTTCCGCTTGATCATGGACCGGGTGGTCCCTCGGCTGGTGCGGCTGGAAAGGTTCATCAGGCCGCGCTACTGGCCGTTCTGGCGCAAGCGCGGCGACCGGATCGTCGGCATCATGTCGCTGGTGCTGGCCATCATCGTCACCTTGCCGATCCCGCTCGGCAACTGGCTGCCAGCCTTCTCCGTGGCGCTGCTCGGCCTTTCGCTGTCCGAGCGCGACGGCATTCTTTTTGCCGTCGGCAGCGCGGTGGCTGCCGCGTCGCTCGGCGTCGTCGCCCTCGTCTTCGGCACGGCTGTCGCCGCCATCCAGGCCATGTTCCTATGGATATTCTGAAAGGGGCGCCGCGCCGCATCGTCGTGGTCACCGAGGGCGGCCGCCACGTCTGGGGCATCGTCAACGCCATCGCCGCGCGGTTCGGCCCGCCGACCGTCATCCTTGAGCAGCCGGAATCGAAATGGGCTCTGCTGAAGCGCCGTGCTCGCCGCCAGGGCTGGATTTCGGTGGCCGGGCAGATCGGCACGATGCTGATCATCCGCACCTCGAAGGTGCTTTACGCCCGCCGTCTGGCCAGCCTGACGGCCGAAAGCGGCCTCGACACGACCTCGCCGCCGCCCGAACGGATCATCGCGGTTCCTTCAGCCAACAGCCCGGAATTCCTCGCAGCTTTGCAAAAGATCGGCCCGGAAGTGGTCTTCCTCGCCGGTTGCCGGCTGTTGAACCGCGAGACATTGGCCGCGATCGCCTGCCCCGTGCTGAACTACCACGCCGGCATCACGCCGAAATACCGCGGCATGAACGGCGGCTATTGGGCGCTGGCCAGCGGCGACGCTGGAAACTTCGGTACGACCGTGCATCTGGTCGACACCGGCGTCGACACCGGCGCGGTGCTGCACCAGGCACGTGGAAAACCCTCCAAAGGCGACACCATCGCCACCTACGCGCTGACCCAGGCCGCCTTTTCGCGAGACATCTGTGCCCGCGCCGTTGAGGACGCGTTGGCCGGCAGGCTGACGCCGGTCGGCACCGACCTGCCGTCGAGACAATGGTATCATCCGACACTGTGGTTCTATCTCTGGACCGGATTTTCGCGCGGCGTCTGGTAGGTTTCGCGGCTGCATTTCGATATTGCCGATTTGCGACACAGCCCCCTGTCGCTTTTGAAGGCCCGCGCGTCGTCTGATGAGGAGCGGGATTCCCCGCGTTCCGGCAATGCTCCAACAACAGCAAACACAGGGTTTTCATGGCCGACCTCATCGTCGTCTACTGGCGCGACATTCCCGCCCAAATCATCGTCAAGCGCGGCCGCACCAACGCCAAGCGGGAACTGCCGCTGCGCTTCACGGAAGCCATCGACATGGCCGCGATGCGCTCCGGCGCGGCCGAAACCGACGCCTATCTGGCGGAATGGCGCAAGGCCGACCCGGTGCCGGTCGGAGACGATCTGGAAGCCGAGGCTGACAAGGCGATGGCCGACATCGATGCGAAATACGACCGGGAGCGGCTGGTCGCTCTCGCGAAATCCGGCGGCAAGGAAAATGTCTGATACCCAGCCGAATCCCACCACGGCCACGGCGCCGTCCAACGGCACGCCTGTTGTTCCGCTCACCGCGTCCGGCGGCGTAACCCAAGCGACGCAGGTCAAGAAGGCTGCGCCTAAAAGCGACTATAAACCTGCCGACGTGTCGCCGCAGCGGCGCGTCCAGCGCTCCTATTCGGTGCGGCTGTGGGCGATCCGCCACTCGCGCCTGCTCGAATGGTTCTATGCCCGCTTCGCCGACATGTTCCTGATGCTGCATCCGCTGTGGAAGGGCATCGGCTACGGCCGCGTCGAAGCGCCGGTCAAATTCGTCGAGAAGCGGGTGAAGGGTTTCATGTTCGACTGCCGCATGTGCGGCCAGTGCGTGCTGTCCTCCACCGGCATGTCCTGCCCGATGAACTGCCCGAAACAGTTGCGCAACGGGCCGTGCGGCGGCGTGCGCGCCAACGGCAATTGCGAGGTCGAGCCGGATATGCCGTGCGTCTGGGTGAAGGGCTGGGAGGGCTCGCGCCAGATGGTCAAGGGCGACGCCATCCTGACCGTGCAGAAGCCGGTCGACCAGTCGCTGCGCGAGACCTCCGCCTGGCTGCGCGTCACCGCACAGGCGGCAGCAGTCAAGGAAGCCGCGAAGGCCGGGGCAGCCACATGAGCGCCGCCCGCATCCCGCAGCGCGACGAGAACCCGGCCGGCATCCATCTGCCGCTCGATCCCCTGCCCGGCCATACCTCGCGCGGGCGCCTCGAGCGCGTGCTGCGGCGTGGCGAGTTCGCGGTCACCACCGAGCTCAACCCGCCCGACAGCGCCGATCCGGAAGACGTCTACAACCGCGCGAAAGTCTTCGATGGCTGGGTCGACGCCATCAATGCCGTCGATGCTTCCGGCGCCAACTGCCACATGTCGTCAGTCGGCATCTGCGCGCTGCTGACCCGCATGGGCTATGCGCCGATCATGCAGATCGCCTGCCGCGACAAGAACCGCATCGCCATCCAGGGCGACGTGCTGGGGGGGGCTGCCATGGGCGTCGCCAACATGCTGTGCCTGACCGGTGACGGCGTGCAAGCCGGCGACCAGCCGGGCGCCAAGCCGGTGTTCGACCTCGACTCCATGTCGTTGCTGGAAACCATCCGCATCATGCGCGACAACGGAAAGTTCCTGTCGGGCCGCAAGCTGACCACCCCGCCGCAGCTTTTCCTCGGCGCGGCGGTCAACCCCTTTGCCCCCCCTTATGATTTCCGCCCGATCCATCTCGGCAAGAAGATCGCCGCCGGCGCGCAATTCGTGCAGAGCCAGTATTGCTTCGACGTACCTATGTTCAGGACCTTCATGCAGAAGGCGCGCGATCTCGGCCTGACCGAAAAGGTCTTCGTCCTGTGCGGCGTCGGCCCGCTGGCTTCGGCCAAGACGGCGAAATGGATCCGATCCAACGTGCCCGGTATCCACATCCCCGACGCGATCATCAAGCGGCTGGAAGGCGCCCAGGACCAGAAGGCCGAAGGCAAGCGCCTCTGCATCGACATCATCAACGAGGTGAAGGAAATCCCCGGCGTTTCCGGCATCCATGTGATGGCTTACCGCCAGGAGGAGTATGTCGCCGAGATCGTCGACGAATCCGGCGTGCTCAAGGGCCGCCAGCCGTGGAAGCGCGAGGCGCGCCGCGACGACCAGATGGTCGCCGACCGGCTCGACCACATCCTGCACGACGACATCACCGAAACGCAGGCGGAAATGGTGAAAACCGCGCATTAAGCGCGCCGCCGATTGAACCAGAACGAAAACGATATAAAGAAGTCTTTATATCACGAGGAGAGATTTATGACACGCACCATCGTCGCCTCGGCGACCCGCGAAATCGTCATCGGCTTCGACCAGCCGTTCTGCGTGATCGGCGAGCGCATCAACCCGACTGGCCGCAAGAAACTCGCTGCCGAGATGGCGGCCGGCAACTTCGAAACGGTGATCAGGGACGCGATCGAGCAGGCCGCCGCCGGCGCCACCATGCTCGACGTCAATGCCGGCGTCACGGCCGTCGATCCCAATGCGACCGAACCGGCGCTGCTTGTCCAGACGCTGGAAATCGTGCAGCGCACGGTTGACCTGCCGCTGTCGATCGACAGTTCCGTCTCGGCAGCGATCGAGGCTGCGCTGAAGGTGGCGAAAGGCCGGCCGCTGGTGAATTCCGTCACCGGCGAGGAGGAGAAGCTGGAGGCGATCCTGCCGCTGGTGAAGAAATACAACGTGCCTGTCGTGGCTATCTCCAACGACGAGACCGGCATTTCGATGGACCCCGACGTTCGCTTTGCGGTGGCGAAAAAAATCGTCGAGCGCTGCGCCGACTTCGGCATCCCGGCGCATGACGTCGTTGTCGACCCGCTGGTCATGCCGATCGGCGCATTGGGCGATGCCGGCCGCCAGGTTTTTGCGCTGCTCCGCCGCCTGCGCGAGGAGTTGAAGGTCAACACCACATGCGGGCTCTCCAACATCTCCTTCGGCCTGCCACACCGCCACGGCATCAATGCCGGTTTCATCCCGATGGTGATCGGCGCCGGCATGACCTCTGCGATCATGAATCCGGTCCGTCCGCAGGAGATGGAAGCGGTTCGCGCCGCCAACGTGCTCAACGGCACCGACAGTGACTGCATGACCTGGATCAAGACCTACAAGGACTTCAAGCCGGGCGAACACGCTGCCCCTGCTCCGGTGGCCGTGGTCACGCCCGGCGCCGAAGGCGCGGCCGCAGCCGGCGGACGCCGGCGTGGTGGGCGGGAAGCGCGGATGGGCCGGGGATGACGCCGCGCTTCGGCGCGGTTATCATGAACCCGTCAGCGATTGCAGGCCGTAGACCTAGATGACCATCGCTCAAAAGCAACGGAAATGGACTGTCGACGAGTTCTTCGCCTGGAACGAGCACCAGGAGGAAAAGTACGAACTCGTTGACGGCGTCCCCATGCTGAAGCGCGAGCCCGTGCCGATTATGCTGCCGGGAGCAACTGCTCCCGTTATGATGACGGGTGCCAGCCGCCGTCACAATATGGCGAGCGGCAACCTCTTCAGTCTTGTCGGAAATCAGCTTCGGGGTGGTCCGTGCAAGGCATTTGCCAACGACGCGGCGGTGAAAACGGGGCCATCCCAAATCCGGTTCCCCGACCTCGTTGTCGATTGCGGTACGAAGATTGATGATGATTTCATCTTCGAGAACCCGAAACTGGTCGCGGAGGTTCTGTCACCTTCGACCAGGACGTTCGACCTCGCGGGAAAGATCACGGAGTATTGGCAGATCGCGACGATCGCCCATGTGCTGATTATCGACCCCGAGAAGTTTCGTGTTCAAATCCATACGCGCCGCCCTGGCGAAGCACCGACCGTGCGCATCTTCTCCAACAGCGATGACAGCTTCGAGATCCCGGAGATCGGCGTGACGCTTAAGCTCGCCGACATCTTCGAGGGCCTCGTGCCTGTCATGGAACAGTAATTTGTATGGTATCTCGGCATATGTCCCATTCCCTCTTTCTATTCCTGCCTTCTGGCGCACACGCTGCCCCGCCACCCATGGCGGTGGTCACCCTAGGCGCAGACGACGGCACCGCTGCAGTTGGTTACCCTCGGGACGGTGAGCGTGAGGCAAGGATGGCGAAAGGGTAGCGTTCTGGTGGTTGAAGCCACATACACGGAACTGGCAACGGGAGGCTTTCTCGATAGCATCGAAATCAAATCCGACAGCGTCAGGTTCAACTTCATTCTAGCTCGTCGCGGTTGGAATCTGTCAGTCGAATTCTTTATCGACTTCCAGTTCTCCAATTCGCTGAACGATGGGAAGGACTGTGAATTTGACATTGCCAGACGCTCGGGTGCTGTAGAACAGCTCTGGCGGCTTATTGGATTGCAGATCGGACGATTCACCTTCCGATCCGACGAAGTGGCCATAGAGTTTGCGTCGGAGCATCTGAACAGTCCGTTCGTGAGGGCCGCCCCGTCAGTTGGACGAGGCTTTCCGGAACAAGTCGTCTTTCGGATCCATGAAGAAAATGTCTTCGACCATGTGCCTTAAGTCGCCGGTTAGAAAGCTGAGAGCACCTTGAACTCCCCCGCAAACATTACCGACCCCCTCGTCCTTTTCATGCCCTCCGGCAAGCGCGGGCGTTTTCCCGTCGGCACGCCGGTGCTCGACGCGGCGCGCTCGCTCGGCGTCTACGTTGAATCCGTCTGCGGCGGGCGTGCCACCTGCGGCCGCTGCCAGGTCGAGGTGCAGGAAGGCAATTTCGCCAAACACAAGATCGTCTCGGCGCTCGACCACATATCGCCCAAGGGCCCGAAGGAGGAGCGTTACGAGCGGGTGCGCGGCTTGCCCGAAGGTCGCCGCCTCTCCTGTTCGGCCACAGTTCAGGGCGACCTCGTCATCGACGTGCCGCAGGACACGGTCATCAACGCACAGACCATCCGCAAGGCCGCGACCGACCGTGTCATCGAGCGCAACGCCGCCGTGCAGATGTGCTACGTCGAGGTCGACGAACCCGACATGCACAAACCACTCGGCGACCTCGATCGCCTCAAGGCGATGCTCGCCAAGGACTGGGGCTGGAAGGACCTGCTGGTCGCGCCGCATCTGGTCTCGCAGGTCCAGAAGATCCTGCGCAAGGAGAACTGGGCGGTGACCGCCGCCATCCACCGCGACATGGAATCGTCGCGGCCTTTCATCATCGCACTTTATCCCGGCCTGAAGAACGAAGCCTATGGCATCGCCTGCGACATCGGCTCAACGACGATCGCCATGCACCTGGTGTCGCTGCTGTCGGGCCGCATCGTCGCGTCGGCAGGAGCGCCAAACCCACAGATCCGCTTCGGCGAAGACGTGATGAGCCGCGTCTCCTACGTCATGATGAACCCGGACGGACAAGGCGCTATGACCAAGGCGGTCCGCGACGCGGTGAACGAGCTGATCGGAAAAGTCTGCGCCGAGAGCGGTGTCGACCGCCACGACATCTTCGACTGCGTCTTCGTCGCCAACCCGATCATGCACCATCTGTTCCTTGGCATAGACCCGACCGAACTCGGCCAGGCGCCGTTTGCGCTGGCCGTTTCCGGCTCGATGCAATTCTGGGCGCATGAGATCGGCATCGAAGTCAGCCCGGGCGCGCGTCTCTATACCCTGCCCTGCATCGCCGGCCATGTCGGCGCCGATGCCGCCGGCGCAACGCTGTCCGAAGGGCCGTACCGCCAGGACCGCATGATGCTGCTGGTCGACGTCGGCACCAACGCCGAGATCGTGCTGGGCAACCGGCAGCGCGTCGTTGCGGCGTCCTCACCCACGGGGCCGGCCTTCGAGGGCGCGGAAATCTCGTCGGGCCAGCGCGCCGCCCCCGGCGCCATCGAGCGCGTGCGCATCGATCCGGACACGCTGGAGCCGAAATACCGCGTCATCGGCGTCGACAAATGGTCGGACGAGGACGGGTTCGAGGACGACGCGAAAGCGACCGGCGTGACCGGCATCTGCGGCTCGGCCATCATCGAAGTGGTCGCCGAGATGTACCTCTCCGGCGTCATTTCCGAAGACGGCGTGATCGACGGCGGTCTGGCGACCAAGAGCCCACGCATCATCCAGAACGGCCGCACATGGTCCTACCTGCTGCGCGACGGCGAGCCGCGCATCACCGTGACACAGAACGACATCCGCGCCATTCAGCTTGCCAAGGCGGCGCTCTATGCCGGCATCAAGCTGTTGATGGACAAGCAGGGCGTGACCGAGGTGGACACGATCCGCTTCGCCGGCGCCTTCGGCTCCTTCATCGACCCGAAATATGCGATGGTGCTCGGTATCATTCCCGACTGCGCACTTTCCGAGGTCAAGGCGGTTGGCAATGCAGCGGGCACCGGCGCTTTGATGGCACTGCTGAACCGCGAGCACCGCCGGGAGATCGAGCAGGAAGTGTCGAGGATCGAGAAGATCGAGACCGCACTGGAGCCGCAGTTCCAGCAATTGTTCATCGACGCGATGGCCCTGCCCAACAAGGTCGATCCGTTTCCGAAACTCGCCGAGCAGGTAAAACTTCCGCCGCGCAAGCTGAACGAGACCGGCGGCGATCCGGGCGACGGCGGCCCGCGCCGGCGTTCCCGCGAGGACCGCGCGGCGCGCCGGGCGCGGGAGTGACGGCGTGACGATCGATCTCGCGCCCTACGATTTCGTCGACTTCGGCTGTTCCTCGGGAGGCTCCATCAAGTTCGCGATGGAGCGGCTCGGCGGCGTCAACGGCATAGGCGTGGACCTCGATCCGGTGAAGGTGGCGGCCACCCGCGAAAAGGGTTTTACAGCCGAGCTTGCCGACCTGACGCTGCCGATGTCCTTCAAGGGCAAGGCGCGCTTCTCGTTGATCGCGCATGTCCTGGAGCACATTCCCTCGCCGAAGATCGCCGGACAGATCCTGCGCACCGCCGCTTCCATCAGCTCGGAGTTCGTGCTGGTCCGCCAGCCCTGGTTCGACTGCGACGGGCCGCTGGCCGCAATGGGCGTCAAGCTGTATTGGTCGGATTGGAGCGGGCACACCAACCATATGACGACGCTGGAGATGTATCTGGCGCTGAAGCAGCTATTTGAGAAGAAGCTCATCGCGAGCTTCACCATCTTCGGCTTCCGGCGTATCAGCCACACCTCGTCCGACCGGATCGTCCCGCTGGACAGCCCGATCAATCGCCATCATTATGCGGCCGGGATTGACGCCCCCAAACCGCAGGCCGACCTTCCGTTCGATTGTTTCGACGAACTGGTGGCGCTGATCGGGGTCAGCCGCTCCTATGATGCGACGCGGCTTCCGCCATGCTTCCGCGACGCCAAACCAATCCTCGCGCTCCCCGTTCCGGGCGCGGTCGCAATCGCCGAAACCTTGGCTAGATAGGGCAATCTCGCTCGCTGCCCAATAAGGTCGATCCCTTTCCGAAACTCGCCGAGCAGGTGAGGCTGCTGCCCGGCAGACCGCTGGCGACGTCGCCACCCGCCGCCGTTCGCGCGGCCCGACGCAACCGCGAATAGGCGCCGCATCACCAATATTGCGCCGCACCAATTCATTTGCATACGAATGTTTCCGCAAATAAGCATTTGCTGAAACGAAGGTGCTTTCGGGCGCAATCGGGCAGAAACAAACACACGGCATACCTCCGCTCGCGATCGGCTTCCCGGATGGTCCGGAAGCCGCGACACGCGATGGAGATGGAAATGTCGATACTGCATGATATCGGCCGGTTTGGCGCCGCTCTCCGCATGGCGCGCCGCAGCCGGCTGGCGATCCGCGAAATGAACGCGCTTCCGCCGGAACTTCAGAAGGACATCGGCTGGCCGGCCAGCCCTGAGTCCCGCATGGCGACGAACATCCGCAGCGTCTACCTGAAGACGCTGCGCTGAGCGGCCATTCACGGATCGCGGGATCGGATGAAGGTAGAGCGTCTTCCGGTTCCGCAAGTCCGCGGTCAGAACTTTCCCGTATTCCGGAACGCCTCGAAGGTGGCGCGTATATGGTCGGCGACCGCCTTGACCGGCGCGCTGGCGTCCGGCGACACGACCATTGCGAGATTGTAGGTGCCGATCTCAGGCATGCCGTCCTTGGCGCCAAGCTCGACCATATCGCTGCCGAGGAACGATTTCGGCAGGGGTGCGACCGCGAGATCCGCCTGGATCGCGGCGCGTTGCCCGGCGGTGTGGGCGCTCATATAGGCGACGCGGTAGTTGCGCCCCTCCCTGCCGAGGGCATCCAGCGCGTTGGCCCGCCAGGCACAGCCCTCTTCCCATAGAGACACTGGCAGAGGCTCGCGCATATGCGCGCAACCGCCCTTGGCGCCGGCCCAGACGATCGGCTCGGTGAGCAGCACTTCGGCGCCGAGCGCGCTGGTGCGGTAGGAATTGGTGAGCAGCGTGATGTCCAGCGCGCGGTCGTCCATGCGGCGGCGCAGATTGATGCTCTGATCGATGGTGACATCGACCGCGATCGACGGATGCGACTGCGCGAAGCGCTTCAGCACGTGCGGCAGCACCCGCTCGCCGTAGTCGTCCGGCGAACCGAGGCGCACCACGCCGACGATGTCGGGGATGATGAATTTCGACACTGCCTCGCGGTTGATGGCGAGCAGCCGCCGGGCATAGCCGAGCAGCATCTCGCCATCCGTGGTCAGAGTCACGGAGCGTGCATCACGTGTGAAGACAGAGCGGCCAAGGATATCCTCGAGCTTCTTGATCTGCATCGAAACGGCCGAGGGCGTACGGAACACTGCGGTGGCGGCAATGGTGAAGCTGCCCGTTTCGGCGATTGCCACAAAAGTGCGCAGCACGTCGAGATCGAGAAGTGGAAGCGGATGATTGAGCGGGGCGTTCATCAGCGGCAGTCCATTCAAAAAATCTGATCAGAAGCATCACTTCATTTCGTTTGATTGAACATCAGGATGGAGCGATAGTCAACACTATGGAAGGCGGCGAACTTGTCATCCTGACAATCGCCGCCGGACGAAGACCGGAAATCAAAGTTTGACGGATCGCGTGCCGGGTCAACCGGTCTGCGTCGGCGGTCCCGCTCTGCCCGAGCGCGGCCAAAATTGAAGGAGAACGACATGTCCATCTTTTCTGCCATCGGCCATCTGGCCCACGAATACAGCGTTGCCCGTGCCCGTTATCTGACCGAGCGCCAGGTCCGTGCCCTGCCGCAGGAGATCCAGAAGGATATCGGCTGGCCGGATGCCAGCGAGCGGCAGCCCTCCTCGCGCATCGCCCTCGGGTCCTGGGCCGGAGGCCGCTGATCGTGAGGTGTCCCATCTAGACCCGCCGTCATCATGACGGCGGGTTTTTGTTTTCAAGCCTGCCTCATCTCGACGCAGTCATGCTTGCCGCGCATGACGCATCTGAGCCAGCCGCATGGCTGATCTTCAACAGTGAAAACCGGCTGATTTTGCTTGGTTTTTCAAATTTCCGCCACCCGGCGTCGCGGCCCTGATGTCGCTTTTTATATTGAGCGCTTCGCTTTTATTGCTGCACTGCAAAGTGCAAATGCCTATATCAGCGGCATCAAACGAGATGCCCCACTCCTAAGACCTAGCGAAGGCACCCCGTGTAACCACTGCATGGAGCCGTGTCATGAACTTCTTCTCCCGCCTTTTCGGCCGCAACCGCGAAATGAACCTGACGACCGCCCTGGAGCGCCAGCGGCTCGATCGCACCATGCCCGGCCAGTCCGGCGCTATGGCCGCGTCCCGCCTTGGCTTCGTGGTCCGCTAAGCCGCCACCACAAATCCTGTCAATCGATCGAACCGCGTCGGCCTCGCCGGCGCGGTATTTGTTTGCGCCCGATATCCGCACTGATGCTCGCGCGCCGCGATGTCGCATTTTTTGCATCGCACGGCCGCCACTCCATTGACAGCAAGACGTTTTCCTGTTGAGCCTGTGCTGATAGCGACATTGATGTCGCATCCGCGTGAGGCTTGCTTGAACGCCGTCAAACATCCGCTGAAACGGTCGCTTGTCTTCTTTCTCATCCCCGATTTCACCATGATCGCCTTTGCAACGGCGCTTGAACCGCTGCGTTCGGCAAACCGGATGCTGGGCTACGAAGCCTACCGGTGGCGGCTGGCGAGTTATGATGGCAGGCCAGTCAACGCCTCCAACGGCGTCGAATGTGCCGTCAACACTTCGCTGGAGGAGGAACGGCGAAAAATGGCCGGCCCAGAGCGGCCGTCGATGGTGGTGGTCTGCAGCGGCATCAATGTCGAGAAATACCAGAACAAGTCGGCTTTCGCCTGGCTGCGCGAGGAATACAATCGCGGCGTCGCGATCGGCGGTCTGTGCACGGGAGCGCATGTGCTGGCGTCCGCCGGCCTTCTCTCCGGCAAGCGCTGCGCCATCCATTGGGAAAACCTGCCAGGTTTCTCCGAGGCTTTTCCGAAGGCCAATGTGTTTGCCGATCTCTTCGAGGTCGACCAGAATATCTACACCTGCGCCGGCGGCACCGCGGCGCTCGACATGATGCTGAAGCTGATCGGCGACGATTTCGACGACAACCTCGTCAACCGCGTCTGCGAGCAGGTCCTGACCGACCGCGTCCGCAGCCCGACGGACCGCCAGCGCCTGCCGCTACGCGCACGTCTCGGGGTGCAGAATGCAAAAGTGCTGTCGATCATCGAACTGATGGAAGCCAACCTTTCCGAGCCGCTGTCGCTGATCGAGATCGCCGACGACGTCGGCCTGTCGCGCCGCCAGATCGAACGGCTGTTCCGCACCGAGATGGGCCGCTCCCCCGCGCGCTACTATCTGGAGATCCGGCTCGACCGCGCCCGCCACCTGCTGATCCAGTCATCCATGCCGGTGGTAGAAGTCGCCGTCGCCTGCGGCTTCGTCTCCGCCTCGCATTTCTCCAAATGCTATCGCGAACTTTATGCACGGTCGCCACAGCAGGAACGTGTCGACCGCAAGCAGCTGCTCGCCGCATAGATCGGCTGGGCACGGGTGCCTGGGGCGTCCTTCGAGGCTCCCCGGGGAACATTTAGCTTTTCATTTTCAAGGTATTGCGGGCGAGCCTAGAAGGACGCACGATCAACCCGACAACCAGAAGCCGTCGACATCATTCCCGCTCGGCGGGCTGGCCAAGTACTGTCTCGATCACTTCCAGCACCGCGATGCTTTCGCGCAGTGGCATGATGCTCGACTGCGCCGCCCCTGCGCGCACCGCCTCCATGACGGCAGCCGCCTCGAACTGCAGGCCACCGCCGGGGAAACGAAAATGGCTGACCTTGCGGCCCGGCAGCGGCAACCGCGACAGAAATTTGCCCGCAAGGCCGGAATTGGGTCCCCTCGCCCCGATCAGCGGCAGCCCGCTCACTCGCCCCTCGAACAGCGTGATACGCTGCGCCTTGAGAAAAGGCGCCTCGATGCGGATCGCGCCTCGCTCGCCAAAGATCGAAAAGCTGTTCGAGCCGTCGCGGTCAAAGCCGCATGACAGTTCAGCCGTTGCGCCGGCAAAGGAGAGTTCGAAAAGGCAGCGCCGGTCGACGCCGCTGCGCGCCGCCCACCAGCGTCCGGAAAATTTCTCCGGCACACCAAGCAGTTGCACGGCAAGCGACAGCGGATAGACGCCGAGGTCGAGCGCCGAACCGCCGCCCAACGCCGGATCGAAGAACCGGTCACCCGAAATCTCCGGCTTGCGGTAGCAGAGTTCGGCCTCGATATGCGCGACCTCGCCGATGACACCGGACGCCAGCATGTCGCGGACTGCCGTGACCGCCGGCAGGAACCGCGTCCACAGCGCCTCCATGGCAAAGCACCGGTTGGTGCTTGCGAGGTCTGCTATGCGCGCCGCATCCCCGCTCGACGTCGCCAATGGCTTCTCGACCAGCACCGGCTTTCCGGCGCCGAGCGCCTCCAGTGCCTGCGAAGCGTGCAGCATGTTGGGCGTCGCCAGATACACCGCGTCGATCTCTGGATCGCCAAGCAGTGCCGCGAGCGTTGAGTGAAATCCTGCCGCCCCGCTCACCGCCATGAAATCTTGCGCGGCTTTCTCGCTGCGAGAACACACCGCGCCGATCTGCGCACCCTGCACATGGCGGAGATCGGCGGCGAGCTGACGCGCGATCACGCCGGTGCCGACGATGCCCCATGTGAACGGCCGCGCCGGATCAGTGTGTTGCGTGATCGGTTTTTCCTGCTGCATGGCGAGATCATACGCGGTCGCGCCTAAGAGAGGATTGACGGCAAGGGCCTGTTCTGGCGCACAATGCACACGGGCATCAACGCGCGTCCCACATGAACGAGCGATCCCGCCACATCTTCTCGCCGACCATGCAGTCGTAGCTTCGGACGTCCTGTGCCAGGATGACCGGCAATCCCTCGTCAGGGGGCGGCGGCTCAAAAGTGCCGGCCAGTTCGAGCACCAGCTTGCGCCGGATCGCCTCGGGAAACTGCTCCCAGTCATTGACCGGGATCATGAACGAACCCGGCCCGCCGATCACGCAATTGCTGTAATAATTGTCGAGATCCTTCACGTCGTAGACGCTGGTGAAGCCGCCGCTGGTCATCAGCGGCAGACCGTTGATGACGATGCCTTGCGCCACCACCGCGTCGCGCGCCAGCACGATCGGGCCGCCCTGGTTGTTGGGCCCGTCGCCGGAAATGTCGATCACCCGCTTCATCCCGCGGAACTGGCTTTCGGCGAACAGATCCGAACCGAATTCAAGCGCCCCCGAGATCGAGGTGCGGCGGGCGCTGTTCGGCGGATTGGCGCCAAGCTGCTCGGCGACACGCTCGGCGTCGGTACGCGACGCGATCACCGTCCACGGCACGATGAGGTGCTGCGAGGTTGCGCCGGCCCATTCGAAATAGGTCACGGCGATCTTGCCGTAGGCGCCCTCGGCGATCGCCTGGATCACGCGCTCGTCGGTGAGCGCCGCGGCATAGCCGTGGCGCTGGATTTCCAGTTCCTGCGGCGACATGGAAAGCGACACGTCGACTGCCAGCACCAGCTCAACGTCGACCCTTTCCTGGGCTTGCACAGGACCCGCAAATAAGCCGCCGAGAAGCATGGCGGCGATGGCGAGAATCTGTCCGGTGCGCGAGGAACGAGACATGACGCAAGGTTACGCGAAAGCTGCGCCTTGAAAAGAAAGGCCGGAGAAAATCCCCCCGCCGTGGCCTTCACAATTTCGCGACTAGTCGTTCCTACTGTTACTTGCGGATACGCCAGCCGCCTTTGCCTCGCCACTCGATTTCCTCGGCTTCCGCGCTGGCAATGGCGGGTTTGAGTTGCCTTTTTGGCTTGCCGCTTCCGCAGAACGCCCGCCAGTTCGGCCTGAAGGGGGGCGGCAGCCACACGAAGAAGCCCGCTGCCGCCGCAGCCAGCATGACCGGGAAGCGAAGAGCCGAAAGCATCAGCCCGCAGGCGCCAACGATTTTTGTCGCGCGCTGCGGCCCAAGATGCGGTTGCAGGAGTTCCCGGGCGATGATGCCGCCGTCCAGCGGAAAAGCAGGCAGAAGATTGAGGACGCCAAGTGCCAGGTTGACCAGCGCGCCCAGCCATAAGGTCCACTGCAGGAAGCTCGACCGCAGCGGCGGTGGCGTGAAGAACCCACCGTCATAGGGAAGAGGATCGGAGAAAGCCCAAAAGGCCAGGTAGCCCGCCAGGAACAGCCCGCCCAAAACAAGATTCACAAAAGGGCCGGCGAAAATGATCCATATCCAGGAATTGGGTTGCCGCGAGGTCGGCTTGAAGAAAATCCAGCCCCCGAACAGATACAGTTCAATGCGATCCGCATCGACGCCACGTGATCGGGCAGCCCACATATGTGCCAGTTCGTGAAAAAACACCGCTGAAAACAGCAACACTCCCACGATAGCGGTATGAATGAGCGCACCCAACGGCCGCTCCGGCCACTCGAACAGAAATGGCAGCACGATCGGCACGGCAAACGTCCAGTGGATACGCACGGGAACATCGCCGCCGAGCCGGAACGTTAGCGACTCATTCTTTCTGTCCCACCAAAGCATAGGCACACGCGTTCCCCCGTAGCGCGCCGTGACGGGACGGACATTCGCCGATCAGGGTCGGGTTGGCCAGCTTGCCAGGAACATTATTTACGGCGGATCACCGACCTGGAACTGACCCTCAGCTCCGCGGCTTCGAATTCTCCGGGTCATACAGCGGCTTGTAGCCGACGCCGGCCACCTCCACCGGATAAGTCTCACCGAAATACTCGACCGTCAGCTTGCGACCTTCCTGGCAATACGCCCATGGCAGATAGGCGAGCGCGATGTTCTTGCCGATGGTCGGGCCGTAGGCGACGGAAGTGGTGAAGGAGCGGCGGCCGAGTTCGTCGACCAGCGTCTCACCGGTTTCCGGGTCCATCACCGGCATGGTGCCGACGGGATAGCGGGCCACCCCCTTGGAATCGACGTTCTCCGTCATCACCAGTGTGCACAGCATCGCCGGCTGGTTTTTTCGCGCACGATACTCTTCATGCCTGGCCTTGCCGACAAAATCCGCCTCCTTGACCTTCGGGCGGGCGAGGTCGGCCTCCAGCAGATTATATTCAGTCAGCAGGTCGGCATTCTGCAGGCGCAGGCTCTTTTCCATGCGCCGCGTGTTGGCATAGGTCTCGACGCCGAATGGCATGACGCCGGTCGAGCGCAGTGCGTCCCAGACGGCCAGCCCGTCCTCATAGCGCATGTGCAGTTCCCAGCCCTGCTCGCCGACATAGGAGATGCGGAAGGCGGTGACATCCTTGCCGCCGATTTTGATGGGCTTGATGGAAGCGAAGGCAAAATTCTCGGGCGTCAAGCCTTCAGGGTTCTCGACGACCTTCTGCAGATTTGTCCGCGCATTCGGCCCCCAGATGCCAATGGTGACGTATTTTTCCGTCACATCGGTGATAGTGACGTCGAACCCTTTGTCCTCGGCGACCCTGCGCATGTAGTGGAAGTCGCGCGGCCCGGCGTCGGCGCCGTCGACCAAGCGGCAGCGGTCGGCCATGCGGATCACCGTGAAGTCGGCGCGCACCATGCCCGCCTCGTCGAGGAAATGGGTGTAGATGCCTTTTCCGATATTGGCGTCGCCGCCGATCTTGGCCGCGCACAGCCACTCCAGCAGCGCGACATGGTCCGGCCCTTCAATGTCGACCATCGCAAAATGCGAGAGGTTCACAATGCCGCAATCCTCGCTCATGGCGAGGTGCTCGGCATTCGAGACGCGCCAGAAATGCCTGGCATCCCATTCGTTCTCGCGCACGGGAACGCGGTTGCCGTATTTTTCGAGCAGGTGCTCGTTGGCGGCGTAGCCATGGGCGCGTTCCCAGCCGCCCAGTTCCATGAAATAACCGCCAAGTTCCTTTTCGCGCTCCCAGAACGGCGAGCGGCGGATGTTGCGGCCCTTCGAGAACGGCTCGCGCGGATGGACGGCGGGGTTGTAGACCTTCATCGCCGTCTCGGTGCAGCGGTCCCAGATGAACTGCTCTTTCGTCTGGTGCGGATAGAAGCGGGCATAGTCGATCTGGTGATGGTCGATTTCGGTGCGCCCATCGGTCATCCAGTCGGCCATCAGCTTGCCCATGCCGGGGCCGTCCTTGACCCATATGGCGACGGCGTACCACAGACCCCTCACCTTCTGGCTCTCGCCCATCGAGGGGCCGCCATCGGCCGTCACCTGCAGCAGGCCGTTGAAGGAGTGGCTTTCATTGTAGCCGAGTTCGCCGAGGATCGGCGTCAGTTCCATGGCGCGTTCGAGGGGCGCGAGGATCTGGTCCATGTCGAGGTCGCGCTGCGACGGAGACAGGCGCGACTGGTGCTTTTCCAAGATGTCGCGCGGGTGGCAGAGGCGCGGATTGGTCTCCTCGTAATAGCCCCACTCGATCTGCCCGCCTTCCGCCGTCTTCGGGTCGCCAGTGTCGCGCATGTAGGCGGAGTTGCCCTGGTCGCGCAGCAGCGGCCAGCCTATCTCCTTGCCGGTGCCGGCGAATTCCGTGTACGGGCCGAAGAAGGTCAGCGGATGGTCGATCGGCATGACCGGCAGATCCTCGCCCGCCATTTCCGCAATCAGCCGACCCCAGATGCCCGCGCAGACCACCACATAGTCGGCATGAATGGTGCCGCGGTCGGTGACCACGCCCTTGATGCGTCCGTTCTCGATGATAAGAGATTTTGCCGCCGTGTTGGCGAAGGCTTTCAGCTTGCCAGAGGCCTCCGCCTGGTCGACCAGCTTGCCGGCCACCGTCTGCGAGCGCGGAATGACGAGGCCGGCGTCGGGATCCCACAGCCCCCCCTGCACCATGTGTTCCTCGATCAGCGGAAACTTTTCCTTGATCTCGGCCGGTTCGATCATCCGGGCGCGTGTGCCGAACGCCTTTGCCGAGGCGATCTTGCGCTTGATCTCCTCCATGCGGCTGTCGTCGCCGACGCGCGCCACCTCGAGGCCGCCGATGCGCGCGTAGTGGCCCATCTTCTCGTAGAAATCGATAGAATAGAGCGTGGTCCAGCAGGACAGAAAATCGTGGCTGGTCGTATAGCAGAAATCCGACGCATGGGCCGTCGAGCCGATGTCGGTCGGGATTCCCGACTTGTCGATGCCGACGATGTCGTCCCAGCCGCGCTCGATCAGGTGATGGGCGATCGAGGCTCCGACGATGCCGCCCAGCCCGATGACGACGACCTTAGCCTTTGCCGGAAACTCTGCCATTGCTCGCGACCCTGGAGTGGATTTTCGCGCACACTATAGGGTGCGGCGAGCCAATTGCAGCCTGTTTGCGACATCGCAAAAGGGAGCGACGACCAGATACCAGCCGGACAACTCGGGCGGCACTCCTGCAGCGTCGAACCGAACCTCACCACATCCGACGATTGCGCGCGAACGGCATTTGGCTCACTGTATTGCAAGTATCCAGGGTCCGACAGCGATGAAAATCCACCAGGTCATCGGGAAGCGAGAAAATGCAGGGGGACCTTAACCTTCTCCGCTGGCGGCCCAGGCGGCCTGCCCGACGAACAGGTCAAAGTCACGGAAGATCAGTGCAGTTCGATCAGTGGGAAAATCTCGTCAAACACCGGCAAAATGCGGGAGATGCATCATGAAGGAAATAGACTGCATGCTGAAGCTCGCCGAGGATGCGGACTGGAAATCGCAGGACCGCACCGTCGAAATGTCCGTGGTGAGCGGCAAGGGGCGTCACCAAGGCACCTGGCGAATGATCCGCGACGCCCGCGACCCACGCATCTCCGTCGGAACGACGGATGGCCGATGGATCAACCATTCGCTGAGCGATACAGACTGGACGATGACGTTCATACCAAGCAGCGACACCATCGTCCTGTTCGAACTCTTCAATGTCGGGTCGGATCCGCTTGAAAACATCGGCTGCGGGAAAAGCCGCGGGGGCGACGGCTGGCGCCAGGGGCCGCCCAACGCCGACATCAACTACGCGCTGAGTTTCGGCTGCATATAACGGACCGCCGGGCCCTATGAGAACGCCCACACGTCCTCGGCATAGAGCCCGACCTGGTATCCCGCTGTCTTGAGCTTCAGCACGACCTTGCCGATGTCCTCGGCAGTCAGCGCGCCGATCTCGATCTTGACCATGCCGGGCCGGTACCGTTCGATGTCGAGCTGATCGAATACCTGCCAGTCGGCGCCCTCGCAGTCGACAAGAAACGCATCGATGTGCTCGATCCCGTTGCGGTCGAGTAGCGATTGAAGCGTGGCGCCCGGCACCTCGATCGACTTGAGATAGGGTTCGAATTTCTGGAAATTCTTGTCCTGTTCGCCCCAGGCATTGCTGCCCGACATCAGGTTGGTGTCACTAATCGACGAGCAGCCGATGAATTCGAGTGGCAGCGTTCCGGCCTCGAGTGCCGCCGCATCGAAAGTCTTGATGGTGATCGGCCCGCTGGTTTTCGTCACCGCCACCGGCTCGATGATAAAACGCTGCTCGTCCGGGTAGTTGGCGCGCAGCCGCTTCTGGTTGTAGGGGATCGGCTCGACCAGCATGGCGCGCGAGCCCTTGATGCGGTGCAGCCACGGCGTCACGTCGTCGAACAGCTTTCCGTCGCAGGCGCCGACATTGACCATCTGGAACGGCTGGCCGCCGCCCATCCGCGCCCGCATCGCCGCCTGCGCCAGGAAGCGCGTGCCTCTCAGCGGCGCCCCGCGATCCAATATTCCGACCGGCAGAACCAGCGACAGGAAGACGCGCAGGAATTCGATGAATTGCGAGGCTTCCCCACCGTCCATGATATCAGTTCCTTGCTTTCACAATGTCGAAGCGCGGCTTCCAGATCGTCACCAGCAGGATGGCGATGCCGAGGATGAAGACGTGGTAGAAGCGGTCGTCCGGCAGCGGGAAGCTGGCGAACTTGCCGAGCGTGCCGATCATCAGCGCGAAGATCAGGCCGTTCTGCCGGTTGGTGATCGGCTTGCCGTAGCGGTTGAGCAAGGCCCAGCCCGCCGCAAACAGCGCCAGGATCGCCGGCCAGTCGCTGTTGATCAGTGCAACCACGACGCCGCGCACATAACCCTTCAGCATGGTCACCAGCGAGAAGTCGGGGTGGAAGTCGATCATCGAGTTCTGGATCTGTACGCAAGAGAAGTAGAAATGCGCCCACCAACCCGGGTGGTGTCCGTATTTCGAGATCAGCATGCAGCCGACGAAAGCCGCGACGAAGGTCAGGAGCAGCGGCAGGATACGCCAGCCGAAGATCACAGCCGTCACCAGCATGGCGAAGATCAGGATGAGATTGTCAGGCCGCACGAAGACGCTGAGGAACAGCAGCACGCAGGCCAGCGTGTCGCGGCCGCGCATGAAGGCGTAGAGCGCTGCGATCGACACCAACGACAGCAGCATGTCCGGCACCACCGCCGACGTCATCTGCGCCTGGTCCGCCAGCATCAGCAGCGGCGCCAGGATGAAGCCGCCTTGCAGCGCATCCTCGCGCCACAGCCAGTAAAGGAGCATGCCGCCGACCAGCAGCGACGGGATGACCGACAGCAGGATCGACGCCATACCCGCGCCGAAGATCGGCTCCAGCGCGCGGATCGCCCAGATATAACCGACCTTCACGCGATACATCGACAGCTGCGACTGGAAGTCGACCGGGTTCTCCCATTGATGCTTGTTGTAGGGGTTTCCGTACTGGATCTCGTAGAGCTGCGCCGGCCGCGCGCCCTTCTCGATCTCGTTCCAGGTGGCGGTATGCAGTTCCACCGGGTCCTGGTAGCGGTCCTCAAGCGCGGTCGCCACATAGGCGACCATGTCCCAGTTGTAGTCGGGCTTGACCAGCGCGTAGAGCGCGATCACCACGCAGACAATGACGAAGAACGCCGCGCCCAGCCGGTCGAGCAGGGTGCGGTTCGTCGTGGCGTTGGCGATGCCCTTGCCGACACCTGTATCCAGCGCCCATTCGATCGGCGCGCGTTCGATCTTCATCAACATCTGCCCTACCCCTGATTACCCCGGCAGCGCCCCCACGCTGCCGCGACCTCTGCGGTCAGCCCATCTGGCTCTTCACGAAGTCCTTGACGATCGAAACGATGCCACGCGACAGCAGGCTGTCCAGCGCATCGACGAAGCGATCGACATGCTCGCGCTGGCAGATCAGCGGCGGCTCAAGCCTGATGACGTTGCGGTTGTATTCGGTGAAGGCGACCAGCACGTCATAGTCGCGCAGCAGCAGCGCCCCGACGAAACCCGACAGCGAGCCCTTCAGCTTGTCGTCCAGCACGCTCACCACCGGGCGCAGCACCATCGGCAGCGTCTGCGAGAAATCGTGGAACTCCAGCCCGATCATAAGGCCCTGGCCGCGCACGTCCTTGATGATCTTGGGGTACTTCGCCTGCACTCCCTGCAGCCGCTCCAGCAGGTAGGCGCCGGTCTCGGCCGCATTGTCGATCAGGTGCTCGTCGTAAAGCACGTTGAGCGCCTCGATTGCCGTCACGCAGGCCTCGCCGATGCCGCCGAACGTCGCCATCGCGTGGATCATCGCCGTCTTCGGCGTGCCGTAGGCCTTCATGTAGACGTCGCGCTTGGCGATCATCGCGCCGACCGCCGCCTTGCCGCCGCCGAGCGACTTCGCCAGCGCCGTCACGTCCGGCACGACGCCGTAGTGCTCGAAGGCGTAGAAGCGGCCGGAGCGGCCGTATCCGCACTGCACTTCGTCGGCGACCCACAGCACGCCGTACTGGTCGCAGAGCGCCCGCAGCTTCGTCCAGAATTCCGCCGGTGCCTGCACGATGCCGCCGCCGCCCTGGATGGTCTCAAGAACGATCACGCCGATCTCCGGATCGGTGCGGAACGCCCGCTCGATCGCGTTGATGTCGCCGAAAGGCACCTTCACCGTGTTGTCCGTCATCTTGAAATCGGCGCGGTAGAGAGCACCGTCGGTGATGGCCAGCACGCCCTTGGTCTTGCCGTGGAAGGAGTTTTCCGCATAGACGATCTTCGGCCGCTTCGGCCCGGCGGCGCGCTCGGCCACCTTGATCGCCGCTTCCATGGCTTCCGAACCGGACGAGCCGAGGAACACCATATCGAGGTCGCCCGGCGAGCATTTCGCCAGATTGTGGGCCAGGGCTGCCGCATATTGCGACATGAAGGCGATGGCGATCTCCTGCCGCTTCTCCTCCTGAAACTTTTTCCGCGCTTCGAGGATCTTCGGGTGGTTGTGGCCGAAGGCCAGCGAGCCGAACCCGCCGAAGAAGTCGAGGATCTTCCGGCCGTTCTGGTCGATGTAATACATCCCCTCGGCGCGTTCGATCTTGATCTTGTGAAAGCCCAGCAGCTTCATGAAATGCAGTTGGCCGGGATTGAGGTGGGTCTTGAACAGATCGGTCAGCCGCGCGACGTCCATCGCCTTGGCTTCCTCTACCGTGATCAGGTTCGGCTTCGGAATGCTGCCGTGCGCGAGCGCGGGGGCGTGGATCGTCGGGCGCATGGCCATCTGAGGCTTTGTCATGACATTCATTACAATCTCCTATTCGGCCGGAACGTGGGACGCGGAAGGCACGCGGCCTTCCTTCTTGGCGCGGTATTCGGTGTAGGCGGCAATCAGCATGTCCTCGTCGCGGTACTGCGGCACCCAGCCGAGCTGGCGCTTGCCCTTGGACACGTCGAGCACGCATTCCTCGTCGGCGATCAGGTACTGCTCCGGGTCCATGATCGGCATGTTCATCCAGTCGAGCAGGTCGAGCGTGCGTTTCACCGCCCATCCCGGCGTCGGGATCAGCAGCGACTTCGATCCGGCATGCTTGACAAGGTCGCCGAGCAGCTTCCGCACCGGCGGCGGGTTGAGCGAGCCGAGGTTGTAGGCTTCGTTCGGCACGCCGGCCTTATAGGCGGCGCGTGCAGCCTCGGCGCAGTCGAACACCGAGATGAACTGGTAGGGGTTCTTGCCCGAGCCGATCATCGGCACCGGCAGGTTCATGTCGATCAGCTTGAACAGCTTTTCGAGAATGCCCAAGCGTCCGGGCCCGATGATGAGACGCGGCCTGAACAGCGAGATGTTCATCCCGCGCTTGCGCCAGTCAGCGGCAAGCTCCTCGGTCTTCCACTTCGACAGGCCGTATTCGCCGAGCGGCGCGACCGGATGCTCCTCGGTCATCGGATAGGTGACTGTGTGGCCGTAGATCATGTCCGTGGTGAAATGCACCAGCTTTGGTGCACCCGCCTTGTCCATGGCCTGGATGATGTGCTCGGTGCCGTGGAAATTCACCGGGAAGAAAAAATCGTGGCGCTTGGCGCGTACCTGGATTGGCGACAGCATCTTGGCCGAAAGGTTGTACACCATGTCGTCGGCCTTGATGCCGACGCCAGCCACCGATGCCGGATCGGTCACGTCGCAGCGCACATATTGTGCCTGACGGTAATGCGGCAGATCGCTCTTGACGATGTCGGCGACGATGACCTCGTGGCCGTCGGCAAGGAGTTTGGGGGCAAGGTGACGGCCGACGAAACCGTCGCCGCCGAAGATAATGTGTCTCATTTTGAGATCTCGCTGGTTTGCAGGGATGCAGAAGCAACCTTCGTGCCGTCTTCGTGGCTGTCACGCCCGCTCTGCGCGATGAGCACCGTGCCGACGCAGATGAAAGCGATGCCGGCGATGCGCCAGGCGTTCAGATCCTCGTGGAACAGGAAATAGGCGAACACCGCGACGGCCACATAGGCCAGGCTGAGGAACGGATAGGCGAAGGACAACTCCACCTTCGACAGCACATAGAGATGCGATGCCATCGAGATGACGAAAGTGCAGAGTCCGAGGAACACCCATGGGCTGAAGACGATCTGCAGGATCTTGATGATCGGGTTGGCGCCCTCGAACGAAATCGACCCCAGGCTCATCATGCCGTGCTTCAGCATCAGCTGCGCGGCCGCGTTGGTCAGCACCGTGAAGAGGATGAAAGGCAGGTATTTCATATCACTCGCTCTCGTTGTCCCGGTTCTAACTGCAACCCGGAAATATCCCGTGAAACCGGGCGCGGCATTTGATTAAACTTTTACGCGTGCCGACTTTTCGTGGCCGGCTATTCGGCAGCCTTCGCCACGCTCCAGTCGCGCGACTTCAGCCGCATCGCGGTCCTGGCCCAGAAGCTCGACAGGAAGGCCGGATCGCGCATCAATTCGAGCCGCTGCCAGTCCGGAAAGGAGGCGCCGAAGGTGGCGGCGGACATGCGCGCATCCTTGTAGGGATTGACCGCGCCCCCTGCCGCGACGGTGATGGCGTCGAGTTCCTTGAGCAATGCCAGCGTGCGCGCGCCGCGGTTCGGAAAATCCAGCGTCAGCGTGTAGCCCGGCCGCGGGAAGGACAGCATCGCTGGCGAGCGGAGTGTGCCAAAACGCTTCAACACGGTGAGGAAAGAGCCCTGCCCCGCCTCGCGCGCCGCATGCAGCAGCACCGGCACGGTTTCGCGCGCCGCCTCGAAAGGCACGACGCTCTGGTGCTGGAACAGGCCCTTGGGACCATAGAGCCGGTTCCAGTTCGCCACCCCGTCGAGCGGAAAGAAGAAACCCTGGTAGCCGGTGGTGTGCGGACCCTGGTCGCGCCCACGCTTCCAGCGGTAGGCCGCATTGAACGCGGTCAGGAATGGCCGGTTGAGCACGTTGATCGGCGGCTGGAACGGCACCGAAAGCCGCCGCCCGCCCTGGCCGGCCTGACGAGATCCGTTCTCCGCATGGTTGCCGGTGAGCAGCAATCCCCGCCCTGCCCGCTTGCCGCCGGCAAGCTGGTCGATCCATGCGACCGCATATTCGTTGGCGTCGTCCGCGGCCTCGGCGCGGTCGAAATATTCGGGCAACCCGGAGAATGGCGTCACCGTCTCGCTCACGTCGAGCGAGGGTACGCGCATCAGCCGGAGCGATGCCGACAGGATGATGCCGGTCAGCCCCATGCCGCCGATCGTCGCCTGGAACAGGCGCGCATTCGACGCCGGAGAGCAGGTGTAGGTCTTGCCGTCGGACTTCAGCAGTTCGATCTGCTCGACGTGGCAGCCGAACGTGCCGCGCCGGTGATGGTTCTTGCCATGCACGTCATTGGCGATCGCCCCGCCCAGCGTCACGAACTGCGTGCCCGGCACCACCGGCGGAAAGAAACCGTGTGGCGCCGCGTGCGCGATGATGTCGGAAAGCAGAATTCCGGCTTCCGCCGTAAACAGGCCGCTCTCGGTATCGAAACCGATCACCCGTTTCATCGAGCGCATGTCGGCCAGGATGCCGTCCTGTGCCTGGCAACTGTCGCCATAGGATCGGCCATTGCCGTAGGGCAGGATCATGTCCGCCAGGGCCTGCCCGCTCTTCATCAGCGCGATCGCCTCGGCCGCATCCATGGTTCGCTGGGTCGGCGGCGTCACGCGGCCGAAGCTTCCGTGCGATGCGTCCATCAGAGCAGACCCGCCAGCACCAGCATGATCGCGCCCGCCGCAACCACGACCTGGCTGCGCCAGTCGCGCACGATGAACACCACCGGGTCGTCATGCAGTTCGTCGCGCCGCGCCAGAATCCAGATGCGCATGGTGAGGTAGAGCACGGTCGGCGCCAGCGGCCACACCATCCACGGATGCGAATAGAGTTCGCGCACCGCCGAACTGTCGATGTAGAGCGCCAGCACCAGCGCCGACGAGAAGGCAGACGCCATGCCGGCCTGCGCGATGATCTCCTGGTCTTCCGTCCGGTAGCCGCGCCCGGCGATACGCTCGCCCGGCACCAGCACGGAAGAGCGCAACTCGACGTAGCGCTTCACCAGCGCCAGCGACAGGAAGAAGAAGGTGGAGAAGGCGAGCAGCCAGAACGACACGTCGATACCGGTCGCGGCCGCGCCTGCGAGGATGCGCGTGGTGTAAAGGCCGGCCAGCATCAGGACGTCCAGCAGCAGCATGCGCTTGATCGACAGCGAATAGGCGGTCGTGGCCAAAAGATATCCGCAAAGCACACCCAGGAAAAGCAACGGCAGGAAAGCCGCGACCGCGAAGCTAAGCAGCAGCAGCACCGCGACCGAGGCGATGCCGAAGCGCATCGACAGCAGCCCGCTGGCGAAGGGCCGGTTGCGCTTGGTCGGGTGGCGGCGGTCGAGCGCCAGGTCGAAGAAGTCGTTGACGATGTAGATCGCCGATGCCGCCGCGCTGAAGGAGATGAAGGCCAGGATGCAGTCGATCAGCATGCCGAGATTGAAATATTCGTGGGAGAGCACGACCGGCACGGCGATCAGCCCGTTCTTCAACCACTGATGCACGCGCAGCATCTTGAGGACGGTTTTCACCGTCGGTTTCGGCGTCTCGATCAGTTCGCAGCCGTGCTTGGCCTGCCAGCGCGCCGCGCTGCGGTCGGGCGCCACCACGCTCGCCTCGCGCGCCGCCTCGAATATTGCGAGGTCGTGCCGGCTGTTGCCGAAATAGTCAAAGCCGGCATCGCCATAGGCGGCAACCAGCGCCGCGGTCTTGCGCTTCGAGGTCAGGTTTTCCGCGCCGTCGGTGGCGAGCACCGCGTCGAAGATGCCGAGATGTTTTGCGATGGCCTCGGCGAATTTGCGCGGCGTGCCGGTCGCCAGCACCAGCCGTCGTCCGCTCGCCTGTTCGGCGTGCAGCCGCTCCATGACTTCCTTGCGGTAGGGCAGCGCCGCCGGGTCGATGTCGACGCGCTTGGCGATCTCCATCTTCAACGTCGCCGGACCCTTCGCCAGCCAGAACGGCACGAGGAACAAAAGCAGCGGGTTCTGCCGTAGCAGCAGGAACAGGCCTTCCCACAGAAGGTCCGTCGCGATCAGCGTGCCGTCGAGATCGACCGCCAAAGGCACCGCATTCTTGTCGGACCGCGCATCCATCGAGGCTGTTTCCGCAATTGCCGCGACGCACCCCAATGAGCGCCGTGGTCCGGCTATAAGCGTGGGACCGATTAGGCCGCGTTAATACCGCGTCCAGCTTACGCACGGCGCGGACAGCTTTGCAAATCAGGGTTAAGCGACTGCAACCGGAAACGTTAAAAGGCCGGGCGGGCGCCCGGCCTTCCCATCATCATCGTGCCATCGCGAGGCTTACTTGATGCGGCCGACGCCGCCCGAAATCTCGACCGTCTCGGTGCCGGTCAGCGCCTGGCGATCACCGTTCGGCATGGTGACGAAGCAGCCGCCGGAGCAGAACTCGACCTTCTCGCCGGCTGCCAGCGGCAGTTCCGACTTGCTGCCACCTTCGGTGACGATCAGCGTGCGCGGTTCGGAGTCGAGATTGACCGCGCTGGCCGCATGCGCCGCATTGCCCATCACGAGAAGGCAGACCGTCGCAACGACAAGGTTCTTCATGGCTTTCCGGTGTTTCCACCGCCTCTATCAAGAGTTAGGGACGTTTTGTCCCTTTCGAGGAGAACTTATAGACGGCCGAAGCTGAACGCCAACTGAATGGCGTATTCATGCCACATTTGCCGGAACCGTCAAACCGGATCTGCCTTGCGCCGGCGCGGCTTGCGGGCCTTGACCTCTTCCTCGGCCTGCGTACGGCGATGGACCGTCGCGGCAAGCTCGGCTTCCGCCCGGTCGTCGTCCGTCGACCATTTGGGCTTCGACAGGTCGAGCGGTACCTGCGCCGGTATGGCGATGCTGATGTTCTCGCGATCGAACGCATCCAGTATGGCGAAGCGTAGATCGTTCTGCACGATACCGCCATTGCCGATATCGCCAAGGAAGACGCGGATCTCGAAATTCATCGACGTCTGGGCAAAGGCGGTGAACGCCACGAACGGCTCCGGGTTCTTCAGCACCAGCGGATGGCCGGACGCCAGCTCCAGCAGCAGCGCGTGCACTTTTCGCGCGTCCGTGCCGTAGGCCACCCCGACCGGGATCTCGATGCGCCCCAGCTTGTTGCGATGCGTCCAGTTGCCGACCGCGCCGTTGATCAGCTCCGAATTCGGCAGGATCACCGACTGCCGCTGGAACGTCTCGATCTCGGTGGCGCGCACGCTGATCTTCTTGACCGTGCCTGAGACAGCGCCGGCTACCACCCAGTCGCCCGCCTTGAACGGCCGCTCGGCCAGCAGGATCAGCCCGGAGACGAAATTCGACACGACATTCTGGAGACCGAAACCGATACCGAGCGACAGGCCGCCGGCGATCAGCGCGAGATTGGAGAAGTCGATGCCCGCCGCCGACAGCCCAACCAGCCCCGCGATCGCCAAGCCGGCATAACCGACCACGGTGCGGATGGAATTGCGCACGCCGGTGTCGACGCGGCCGCGCGCCATGACCGAACCGTCGAGCCAGCCCTGGAACCACCGCGTCAGCACGAAGCCGAGGGCAAAGACCAGCAACCCCCAGAGGATGCCGGTCAGCGACAGGGTGAACGAGCCGATCTGGATGCCGGTGGCGATCCTGTACATCCACGACGCGATGTCCGCTGGCTGGAAGCCCCACTGGAACAGCACCAGCGGCAGACCGACGATGACGACGGCAACGTTGATCAGGATACTGACCAGCAGGCTGAGCTGGTCGAGGCCTGCATCGTCCAGCTTGAACCAGCGCTGGAAACGGACGCCGATCGTCGTGTGGGCGAAGGCGCCTTCTTCGGCCACGGCGCGCGACGACAGGAAGCCGATATACATCGTCGCCAGCACCGCGCCGGTCCAGACGATCTGCTGCGAGATGAAGCGCGCCAGTCCGATATAGCCGAGCAGCGCCGCCACGATCGTCATCAGGCCAAGCGCGTAGATGAACAGCCGCACCGCCGCCGGCCACCGTCGCGGCTGCCCGGTCTCGTCGGCGAAGGGCCGCACCAGGCCGCTCGCCAGCACCAGCAAGCCGATGATGACGGTCGCCAGCAGCGCCTCACCAACGGTCAGGGAAACCGGCGCGTCGAGCGTCTCGTAGATGCTGCTCGCCAGGAAGTCGATGCCGCTGAACACCGCCGTCGCCGACATGATCCACAGCAGCTTGGCGGCCGCTCCCGACCGCACCGGGATCAGCCGCCAGTGCGGCAGGTTGGGCAACAGCACGGCCTTGCCCAGCCTGTGCACGAAGAAGACCAGCCCGATGACGCCGAAAAGCGACGCCAGCATCGAGCCGATGTCGTCGCGCAGCGCCCCGAAATAATCGAAGAGGAAAAAGGTAAGGCCAAGGAACACGCCGAGCGCCAGCGACGGCAGCAGCGTCGACCAGAACGCCACCGACAATCGGCTGAGATAGGTTGGATCGGTCCTTTCTGGATCGGCCTCGAACAGGTGGCCGAACAGCCGCCGCCCGCCAATCAACAGGATCGCCGCCGCGATCAGCGCGAAGAAGGTGGCGGCCAGCACCGAGCTCAGCTTGAAATTGACGACGAACCGCATCCAGGCGGACACCGACCGGTAGAGCGCGTCCGTCGTCGCATGAAACGCGCCGACCACTTCGCTCAGCAGCGGGAAATTGATGTCGTAGCGTTTCGTCAGCAGGCGCGAGAACAGGTCGCGGCGCATGTCGGTGACGCGTGTGATCAGCATGTTGACACGGATCGACAGGTCTTCGGCGGCGCCCAGTGCGGCGTTGATCTCGGCCTTCTCGGCGGCGAGGCTCTGGCGCTCGGCGGTCACGATGTCCGATTCGGGCGCCGCGCCTTGCGCCGGCGGCGCGCCCAGCTGCTCGATTCGCGAATTGATCTCGCTGAGTCGCGGCCGAAACGATACGCTGCTGTTGATCAGTTCGCGCGCGATCTCCTCCAGCTGAAGCCGGATGTCGACCAGCTTCGCGTCGTCCTCCAGATTGGCGTTGATATCCTTTTCAAGCTCGTTGGTGCGGAACGTCAGGCCGCTGATCACCGTGCGCTGCTCGTCGACGATCGACGAACCGGAGCGGCCGAGCCCTTGCGCCATCGCGGGCGGCGGCAAGGCGGCGGCCGAAAACAGCAGCAGGAACGCCAGGATCAACCTGAACACGGCTTTGTTCATCATCCGACGCTTGAAGGCTGGCAAAATGGCGTTCGCATGGCCGGCAGTGATACTGGTCGCGCCCTCACCGGGCAAGCCGGAGTCGGACTTGTGAAAAGGAGTGGCGTAAAACTGGCTTGCACGCTACGGCTCCGCCTATAGTGTGCCGCTTGCCTAACCTGAAAGTTTCTTTCCCGATGGCGGAATATTCTGCTTTTTCGATCCTCAAGAATGCGCTCACCGGCAACCGCGACTGGAAGCCGGCATGGCGCAAGCCCGACCCCAAGCCGACCTACGATGTCATCATCATCGGCGGCGGCGGCCATGGCCTGTCGACCGCCTATTACCTCGCCAAGGAACACGGCATCACCAATGTCGCGGTGGTCGAGAAGGGCTATCTCGGCTCCGGCAACATCGGCCGCAACACCACCATCGTGCGCTCCAACTACCTACTGCCGCAGAACATCCGCTTCTACGAGCACTCGATGAAGCTGTGGGAGAACCTTTCCCACGATCTGAACTACAACGTCATGTTCTCGCAGCGCGGCATTTTGAACCTCGCCCACACGCCCGGCCAGCTCGACGACTACGCCCGGCGTGGCAACGCCATGCTCCATGAAGGCGGCGACGCCGAATTGCTGAGCCCGGACCAGATCGCCCAGCTCTATCCCGGCCTCGACGTGTCGCCGAAGGCGCGTTTCCCGGTGGTCGGCGGCCTGTTGCAGCCGCGTGCCGGCTCGGCCCGCCACGACGCCGTGGCCTGGGGATATGCGCGCGGCGCCGACCGGCGCGGCGTCGACATTCTTGAGAATTGCGAAGTGATCGGCTTCCTCAAGGAAGGCGACCGGATCGTCGGCGTCAAGACGACACGCGGCGACATCCGCGCCAAGAAGGTGGCTGTCGCCGCCGCCGGCAGCACCGGCCGCGTGCTGAAACTCGCCGGCATCGACAATCTTCCTATCGAGAGCCACGTGCTCCAGGCCTTTGTCTCCGAATCGCTGAAGCCGATCCTGCCCGGCGTGATCACCTGGGGCGGCGGCCATCTCTATGTCTCGCAGTCCGACAAGGGCGGCCTGGTATTCGGCGGCGACCTCGACGGCTACAACACTTACGCGCAGCGCGGGAACCTGCCACTGGTCGAAGAGGTGATGAGCGAACTGCTCGCCATGTTCCCCGGTTTCGCGAAAGTCCGGCTGCTGCGTTCCTGGGGCGGCGTCATGGACATGTCGATGGACGGCTCGCCGATCATCACCACCGGCCCCCTGCCCGGCATGTATCTCAATTGCGGCTGGTGCTACGGCGGCTTCAAGGCGACGCCAGCCTCCGGCTGGTGTTTCGCCTGGACCATCGCCAAGAACGCCCCGCACGAGATCAACGCGCCCTTCACGCTCGACCGCTTCCACCGCGGCGCGCTGATCGACGACAAGGGCCAGGGCGCCACGCCCAAGCTGCATTGAGTTTGATCGCCATCATGTTCGCCAGAAATCATCGCCGGACCGCCGACAAATGCTGATCACCTGCCCCTATTGCGGCCCGCGCGACGTGTCGGAATTCTCCTACCAGGGGGACGGCAACCGCACCCGTCCTGATCCCGCCTCGACCGACCAGGCCGCCTGGAACGCCTATGTCTATGATCGCACCAACATCGCAGGCGACCATCGCGAGATCTGGCAGCATTCCGGCGGATGCCGTTCGCATCTGGCCGTAACGCGCAGCACCTTGACCCACCGCATTTCCGACGTGGCTTTCACCAGTGGTTCCGCTGGCCGCCGGCATGGAGGCCGTTCATGAGCCCGCGTCGCGGCAACACCGCCGGGCGCGTCGATCGCACCCGCACCATCCGCTTCAGCTTCGACGGAAAGCCGTTGACCGGCCATGCCGGCGACACGCTGGCTTCGGCGCTGCTCGCCAACGGCATCTCGTTGATTGCCCGCTCGTTCAAGTACCATCGCCCGCGCGGCGTATTCACCGCAGGCATCGACGAGCCCTCGGCGCTGGTCACTGTGCTGAAGGGCGAGGAACGCGAGCCCAACATCCCGGCCACCATGCTGGAGATTTACGACGGCCTCGTCGCCGTCAGCCAGAACCGTTTTCCGTCGCTCGCCTTCGACGTGGGCGCGGTCAACGGACTGGCCGGCAAGGCACTCTCCGCCGGTTTCTACTACAAGACCTTCATGGGTCCGGTCGTCGGCCCGCTGAAGGGCACCCGCTTCTGGATGTTCTGCGAACATTTCATCCGCCGCGCCGCCGGTCTCGGCCGGGCCGGCCTCGCCAAGGACTCTTCGCGCTACGAACGCATGAACGCATTTTGCGACGTGCTTGTGGTGGGTTCCGGCCCCGCCGGCCTCATGGCGGCGAAGGCCGCGTCGGAAGGCGGCGCGCGCGTCATCCTCGCCGAACTCGACTCGCGCTTCGGCGGCTCGGCCAACTGGTCCGCCGAGCAGATCGACGCCATGCCCGCCGCCGAATGGGCGGCCGAAACGCTGCGTGACCTGAAGGCGCGCGAAAATGTGCGGCTGCTGCCGCGCACCACCGTCTGGGGCTACTACGACAACAACGCCCTCGCCGCGCTCGAGCGCGTCGCCGATCACAAGGAAAAACCCGGCAAGGGCGAGCCGCGCCATCGCCACTGGTCGATCCGCGCCGGCACGGTGATTCTTGCCGCCGGCGCCTTCGAGCGGCCGCTTGTGTTTCCGGGCAACGACCGCCCAGGCGTCATGCTGGCCTCCGCCGCGCAGCGCTACGCGGCCGAATTCGGCGTCCTGCCCGGCGAGAAGATCGCGCTGTTCGCCAACAATGACGGCGCCTATGCCGCCGCGCTTGCCCTGCGCGATGCCGGCGCCTCGATCGCGGCGATCGTCGAAGTTCGCGCCGACATCTCGGCGGAAGCCCGCGCCATAGCCTCGTCCGTCGGTGGCCAGTTGCTGCTGCGCCACGCCGTCGTCGCCACCGAAGGCGGCAAGCACGTCTCCGGCATCAAGGTGCAGGGTTTCGACCTCGCTGCCCGTGCGCTCACCGGAGAGGCGCGTCATCTCGACGCCGACTGCCTGATCGTTTCGGGCGGCTGGTCGCCGGTCATCCACCTCGCCAGCCAGGCCGGCGCCGCGCCGAAATGGGACAATGCGTTGCAGGCCTTCCTGCCGCCGGAGCCATCCCAGAACTGGATCGGCGCCGGCGCCTTCAACGGCCGCTTCACCACCGCCGACGCGCTTGCCGAGGGGCTTTCGGCCGGGCTGCGCGCCGCCGGCGGCGCCACGCATCCCGAAGCCGTGCCGGAAGTCGAACATGCCGCGCCCTTCTCCGAGCCCGCGCCGGTGTTCGAGATTCCCGCGAAGGGCAAGGCGTTCGTCGACCTCCAGCACGACGTCACCGCCGACGACGTGCGCCTCGCCCATCGCGAAGGTTTCGTCTCGGTCGAGCACCTGAAGCGCTACACCACGCTCGGCATGGCGACCGACCAGGGCAAGACCTCGAACGTGCCCGGCCTTGCCATCATGGCCGACGCGCTGGGAAAGCCTATCCCCGAAGTCGGCACCACCCGTTTCCGCCCGCCCTTCTCTGCGGTGTCGATCGGCGCGCTCGCCGCCGAGCGCTACGGCGACATCAAGCCCGAGCGCCTGACACCAATGCACGACTGGCATGTCGCGCAGGGCGCGAAGCTATATGCCGCGGGCCTGTGGTTCCGCCCGCAGATATACGGAAAGCCTGGCGAAACGGTCGAACAGGCCTATGTGCGCGAGACCAGGACCACTCGCGAGATCGCCGGCATCGTCGACGTTTCGACACTGGGCAAGATCGCCATACAGGGACCTGACGCCGGCGAACTACTCGACCGCGTCTACTCCAACATGTTTTCCACGCTCGCCGTCAACAAGGCGCGCTACGGCCTGATGCTGCGCGAGGAAGGCATCGCCTTCGACGACGGCACGACCTGGCGTCTCGGCGAGCACGATTTCCTGATGACCACGACCACGGCCAATGCCGGCAAGGTCATGCAGCATCTCGAATATTTCCTCGACGTGGTATGGCCGGACCTGAAAGTCCATGTCACCTCGGTCACCGACCAGTGGGCGGGTGCTGCGATCGGCGGCCCCAAGGCCCGGGAAATTCTGGCCACTTGCGTCACTGGCACCGCCGTCGACAATGCCGCCTTGCCCTTCATGGGCATCGTCAGCGGCGAGATCGCCGGCGTGCCGGTAAAAATCTGCCGCCTCTCCTTCTCCGGCGAGATGGCCTACGAAGTCTACTGCGGTGCCGGCCACGGCACCCACGTCTGGGAAGCCTTGATCGAAGCCGGAAAACCGTTCGGCATGGTCCCCTACGGCCTCGAGGCGCTGGGCACGATGCGCATCGAGAAGGGCCATGTGACGGGCGCCGAGATTGACGGCCGCACTACGGCAAACGACCTGCATCTCGACTGGATGCTGTCCAAGAAAAAACCGTTCATCGGTTCGAACATGCTCGGACGCGAAGGGTTGGTCGCCGAGGACCGCCTCAAGCTCGTTGGCCTGATCTCGCTCGACAACCGGTCGCTGAACGGCGGCGCGCATATCGTCGAGCGGTTGGACGAGGCCAATCCGCGCAACTCGATCGGACACATCACAGCCGTCTGCTATTCGCCGTCGCTCGGCAAATATATCGGCCTGGCGCTGGTCAAGGGCGGCAAGTCGCGCCACGGCACGCGCGCCTTCGTCTCCGACCCGCTGCGAAAACGCTTCGGCCCGGTCGAGATCGTCAGCCACCATTTCTTCGATCCCGAAGGGACCCGCATGCATGGTTGAGATGCTTTCGCCCCTCCAGCCGGTCTGGCGGCCGGGCTCGCACGGCAATTTCGCCGACGGCGTCGGCGTGGTGCTGTCCGAAACGCAGCCGGGCTCGATCGTCCAGGTCGCCGCCTGGCATGGCGAGGAAAAGGCCGTCATCGCCGCGATCCGCACCGCCACCGGCCTGTCGCTGCCGGATGGCGCCGGCGGCGGCATCGCGGCCGATGGCAAGGCCGCCTTCGGCATCGCACCTGGAAAATTCCTGATCGTCTCCGATGACGAAGGTCTGGCTGATTCTCTTCTTCAGGCGATCCCGATAACGATCGGAACCGTCACGGATCTTTCGCACGGACGCACGGCGCTTCGCATCGCCGGCCCGAAGGCCGAATGGGTGCTGGCAAAATTCTTCGCGATCGATTTTTCGCTGCCGGCCTTCCCTCTCGGCTCGGGCATCTCGACCAACCATCACGACATTTTTGCGCACATCCAGCGCACGGGACCGGACCGCTTCGACCTCACCATCTTCCGCTCCTTCGCCCGCTCCTTCTGGACGGCGCTCTGCCATGCGAGCGAGGAAGTCGGCTACGAGGTGCGGTGAACTTTCCTTCTCCCGCTTGCGGGGGAGAAGAGTGCGAAGCACGAGCGAAGCGAGGTCGGATTGGGGGCTGAGGTTTGCGCTGCGGCGTCATCAGCCTCCCCATCCCACACGGGGCGGCCCGAGGGCCTGCACAAAAGACCAATGGTCTTGCCCTTCGATGGTGCTATTCTTTTATTTGCAATTCCCAGGTCTGAAACCGCAAGCGAACGGATAAACCATGGGCAAGCAGCACCGATTCTCGATCCCTTCCATGGCCTGCATGGCCTTGCTGGCAGCTATCGACGGCACGGCGGCGTCCGAGCCCGCGAAAGACATCGTCGTCTTCGATTTCGAGATGATGGATTCCAGTGCGGCGGCCGGCATCATCCCGCAGGATGAACGCGACACGCGCTACCTGGCCGAATCCACCCAGGCGGCAAAGGATTTCCTGCTGTCGACCGGCCAATACAAGATCGTCGACACGAAACCGGCGGCGGGCGACATCGCCAAGGCCGGCGACTTGCGCGACTGCAAGGGCTGCGAAGCGCCGATCGCCAAGAAGCTCGGCGGGCAATTGGCCATGACCGGCGTGGTCAACCGGGTAAGCCGCACAGAATACGAAATGCTGATCAGGGTGGTCGACGCCGGCACCGGAGCACCGGTCGCCCTCGGCTATTCCGGCCTGCGCATGGGAGCCAACTATTCCTGGCCGCGCGGCGCCAAGTGGGTCATGGAAAAGCGCATCGCCGGCAGCCTGCCAGCGAACTGACAGCGCCCAAGCGCCCAACGCGACGGCCCGCTATCGTCAACGCGCCGGGAAGAATACGCGGGCCACGTGCGTTCGCATACATGTGTCGTGATACGCCACCGACCTGGCCGGGTTCCATGCTACGGGGGCCATGCTCCTGACATCCGCCGGCCAACGCAACGAACGGGAGGAATTTCATGAATCGCCTGATCGGCACTGCCGCCGCTGTTCTCGTCTGCTCGGCGCTTGGCGCCTTCGCGCAGGACACTACGATGAGCTTTTTCGTTACCAGCGCCAATCCGGGCAAGGGCGGCGACCTTGGCGGCCTTGTGGGTGCCGATGCCTATTGCGCGACCCTCGCCGCGTCGGCCGGCATTACCGGAAAGACTTGGAAGGCCTATCTCTCGACCGACGCCGAGAACGCCAAGGACCGCATCGGCGCAGGCCCATGGTTCAACGCCAAGGGCGAGAAGGTCGCCGACGACGTCGCTTCGTTGCATAGTGACAAGAACAACCTCACCAAGCAGACCGCACTCGATGAAAAAGGCAATGCCGTCAATGGGCGCGGCGACAAGCCGAACCAGCACGACATCATGACCGGCTCCAAGCCCGACGGCACGGCCGCGCCGGAGACCTGCGGCAACTGGACGATGGGCGGCGCCGAAGGCGCAGCCATGATGGGCCACCATGACCGCATGGGACTAAACGACTCGGCCGAGGCCAAATCCTGGAACTCCTCCCATGCGTCGCGCGGCGGCTGCAGCGTCGACGCCTTCAAGGGCACTGGCGGCGCCGGGCTGTTCTACTGCTTCGCCGCCAATTGAACTTCGCCGGCCGGGGCGTTTCGCGCCCGATCGTCCTGGCCGCCTTACCGCTCGACCATTATTTGAGGAATGTCACCCAGTCTTCCAGCGGCGCGCGCTCGGTGCGGAACTGGTTCTCCGGCTTGGTCGTGTCCTCGTAGCCCAGCGCCATGCCGCAGACGAGGATCTCTTCCTCGGGAATGTTCAGCACCGGCCGGATCTGCCGGTGATAGGGCGCGAACGCCGCCTGCGGGCAGGTGTGCAGGCCCCTGCCCCTGGCGGCGATCATGATGTTTTCCAGAAACATACCGAGGTCGACCCACGACCCCTTGTTCAGCCGCCGGTCGATGGTGAAGATCATGCCAACCGGAGCATCGAAGAAGACAAAGTTGCGGTCGTGCTGCTCACGCATGCGCTCCACTTCACGCCGGCCGATGCCGAGCGCCGAATAGAGACCGAAACCGACGGTCCGGCGGCGCGTCTGGTACGGTTCGAAGAACTGGTCTGGATAATATTTGTATTCGTCCCAGGCGATCTTCTCGGCGCGTATGCCGGAATTCAGGACGGCGTCGGAAATACGCTGCTTGGTCTCGCCCTTCGTCACATAGACGCGCCACGGCTGCATATTGGTGCCGGAAGGCGCACGCGCCGAAACCTCGAGCATGTCGCGTATCGTCGCGTCATCCACGGGATCGGGCAGAAAAGCCCGCACCGAGCGACGCGACATGATCGCTTCATCGACAATCGAGGCTTCATCGAACTCATCAGTCTTGATGTCCGGTGCCAGCATGCGTGGTCCTTTCCCTACCGCGCGAACAGGCGTCCCTCGACGCTGCCATAACCAGCGTTTGCACGACGCCCCGCTATCGCGCAAGCGATTCGTATCCTTATGAAATTCTCCTTGATTTTTTCATGACAGCCATGTGTATGAAATTATCCTGGATTTTTTCATGAACGCGATCTCTTTCCCTGACCTGGACGGCGACGCCGAGACGATGCTGGCGGGCGACATCCGCGCGTTGCGAAGGTCGCGCGGCATGACGCTGACGGAAACGGCCAGCCAGCTCGGTCGTTCCGTCGGCTGGCTCTCCCAGGTCGAGCGCGGCCTGTCGGTGCCGTCGCTCGGCGATTTGCGCGCCATCGCCGGCGTCTTCTCCGTTCCGCTAAGCTTGTTCTTCGCGCATGACGTACCGCGCGAGGAGGAGCGTGGCGTCGTCGTGCGCGCCGGCTCCCGCCGGACGCTTGGCACAAGCGAATCAGGCCTGGTGGAGGAGCTTCTGTCGCCCGATCTCGGCGGTAGTTTCGAACTGATCCGCTCCGAATTCGCGCCGGGCGCCGCACTGGAGGAAGCATCGCTGCGCGAAACCGAGGAGGCCGGCTACGTGGTCTCGGGCAGCTTCGACATCGAGATCGGCGGCGTCTGGCACAGCCTCGGCGCCGGCGACAGCTTCAGGTTCAAGGATAGGACGCATCGCTGGCGCAATCCGGGAAAAGTCCCGGCCGTCCTCATCTGGGTCGTGTCGCCGCCGGTATATTGAGGACAATCGTGAAAGCCCTTCGCAAGGAGCCGCTCGATGGCTGATCTTCCCTCCCACGCCCGCGTGGTCATCATCGGCGGCGGCGCGGTCGGCGTCTCCGCGCTCTACCATCTGGCCAAGGCCGGCTGGACCGACTGCGTGCTGCTGGAAAAGAACGAGCTTACCTCCGGCTCGACCTGGCATGCCGCCGGCAACGTGCCGACCTTCTCCTCCTCCTGGTCGCTGATGAACATGCAGCGCTATTCCGCCACCCTCTATCGCGGCCTGGCGGACGAAGTCGGCTATCCCATGAACTACCACGTCACCGGCTCGCTGCGTCTGGCGCACGGCAAGGAGCGCATGCGCGAGTTCCAGCGCGCCAAGGGCATGGGCCGCTACCAGGGCATGGCGATCGACGTGGTCGGCCCCGACGAGATCAAGGCGCGCTACCCGTTCATCGAGACGCACGACCTTGCCGGCGCGCTCTACGACCCCAATGACGGGGACATCGATCCTGCCCAGCTCACCCAGGCGCTGGCCAAGGGCGCGCGCGACATGGGCCAGAAAATCGTCCGTTTCTGCCCGGTCACCGGCGTCAAGCGCGACAAGGACGAATGGGTCATCTCCACAGCGCAAGGCGATATCCGCTCAGAATATGTCGTCAACGCTGCCGGCTATCGCGCGCAAGAGGTGGGAAAACTGTTCGGCCGCGACGTACCGATGATGGTGATGAGCCACCAGTACATATTGTTCGAGGAGATCCCGGAACTCGCCGCCTGGACGAAGGAGCAGGGCAAAAAACTGCCGCTGCTGCGCGACGTAGACACCTCCTATTACCTGCGGCAGGAAAAGACCGGCATGAATCTCGGCCCCTATGAGCGCAATTGCCGTGCGCATTGGGTAGGCCACAACGACCCGATGCCTGACGATTTTTCGTTCCAGCTTTTCCCTGACGATCTCGACCGTCTGGAGCACTATCTGAACGACGCCATCGCCCGCGTGCCGATCCTCGGCACGGCGGGCCTGAGCAAGGTCATCAACGGACCCATTCCCTACGCTCCGGACGGAAATCCGCTGATCGGCCCGATGCCCGGCGTACCCAACGCCTTCGAAGCCTGCGTCTTCACCTTCGGCATCGCCCAGGCCGGCGGCGCCGGAAAGGTGCTGGCCGAATGGGTCACCCAGGGCCAGACCGAGTGGGACATGTGGTCATGCGACCCGCGCCGCTTCACCGCCTTCGCGTCGGACAAGGACTATTGCGTCGCCAAGGGCCTCGAAATCTACGGCAACGAATACGCCATCTCCTTCCCCCGCCACGCCTGGCCGGCGGGCCGGAACCAGAAACTGTCGCCGATCCACGACCGCATGACAGCACTCGGCGCTCAATTCAACGCCTATAACGGTTGGGAACGCGCCACCTGGTATGCGATACCCGGCGACGACACGTCGGAAGAATCCACCCAGACCTTCGACCGCGCCGGCCCATGGGAGCCGCGCATCCGTGAGGAATGTCTCGCCGTGCGTGACGCCACCGGCATTCTGGACCTGCCCGGTTTCTCGCGCTTCCGCCTGCAAGGTTCTGGCGCACGCGACTGGCTGTCGTCGCTGATCACCGGCATCGTGCCGAAACCCGGTCGCATCGGCCTCGGATATTTTGCCGACGAACAAGGCCGCATCGTCACCGAAATGTCGATCATGGCCCTCGACGAGGATTTTTTCTTCCTCATCACCGCCGCGGTCGCGCAGAGCCACGACTTCGAGTGGCTTGCGAAGAATTTTCCGCAAGACCATGAAATGACTCTGATGGATGTCACCGAAAAATTCTCCTGCCAGATTCTGTCCGGCCCCAAATCGCGCGAAATCCTCGCAGAAGTCACCGACGCAGACCTGACAAAACCGTGGCTGACGCATCAGTCCTGCCAGATCGCCGGGCGCTGGCTGCAACTGGTGCGCGTTTCCTTTGCCGGCGAACTTGGTTGGGAACTGCACACGAAGGTCGAGGACACGCCGGCCATTTTCGACGCAGTCTGGGCCGCTGGCCAGAAGCACGGGCTGAAGCCTTTCGGCATGTTCGCGCTGGATTCGCTGCGCATCGAAAAGGGCTACCGCGCCTGGAAGGGCGACCTTTCGACCGACTATTCGATCCTGCAAGGTGGGCTGGAGCGTTTCGTCAAGTGGGACAAGCCTGCCTTCGCCGGCCATGCCGCGCTGCTCAACGAAAAACAGCAGGGCGTGGCGAAACAATTCGTGACGCTCACGCTGGACGATCCCGGCCCCTGCGACGCGCCCACCATGTCGACGCTCTGGCATGACGGGAAAATCGTTGGCGAGACGACGTCGGGAGGCTGGGGCTACAGGGTGGACAAGTCGATCGCGCTGGGCATGCTGCGCGCCGACCTGACCGTTCCCGGCACCAAGGTCGAGGTGGAAATCTTCGGCGACCGTTTTGTCGCCACGGTCCAGCCCGACAAGCCGCTCTGGGACCCCGAAAACCTGAGGCTTCGCGCATAACATGACCCTGCCCTTCCCCGACCACGCCTTTGGCGCCTTCCTGTTCGACATGGACGGCACGCTGCTGAGTTCGATCGCCGCCGCCGAGCGCGTCTGGGCGGCCTGGGCGATGCGCCACGGGCTGGACGTCGCTGCCTTCCTGCCGACCATCCACGGCGTGCGGGCAAGCGAGACCATCCGCGCGCTGAACCTGCCCGGCGTCGACGTGCAGGCCGAGGTTGATGCGCTGACCCAGGCCGAGATGGACGATATCGAAGGCATAGAATCAATTGCGGGTGCGGCCGCTTTCCTCGCCGCCCTGCCCGCCGACCGCTGGGCGATCGTCACCTCGGCGCCGCGCCAGCTTGCGATTCGCCGTCTGGAGGCCGCCGGCATTCCGCTGCCGCCGCTGATGGTGGCCGGAGAGGACGTGACCAACGGCAAGCCGGCTCCCGATTGTTTCCTGCTCGCGGCCGGTCAGCTAGGCCAGCATCCCCATGACTGCCTCGTCTTCGAGGACGCGCCCGCCGGCATCCGCGCCGCCGAGGCCGCCGGCGCGCGCGTCGTCGTGGTCACCGCCACGCATTCGCACAGCTTCGAGACCGCGCACCCGACGATCCCCGGCTATGAGGCATTGGCGCCGTTGACCGACGGGGCCGGCCGGCTGGTGATCTCCGGTCTCACCGGTTGGACTGCGTAAGGAGTTTTTCATGCCAAAACCATCTTCACGCATAACCGGCATCATCCCCTCCGGCAGGGACGGCTGGGAGTTGCATTTCGCCGCCATGACCCGCAAGCAGGCGGGCGAGCCGATCATCATGCTGTCGGTCGGCGACCATGATTTCGACACGCCGGCCGAGACGGTCGAGGCCTGCGTAGCGGCGGTGCGCGGTGGCTTTCATCACTACACGCAGCTTCCCGGCATTCCCGGCCTGCGCGCCGCCATGGCGAAGGTGTCCACCGAGGCCACCGGCGTGCCGACCAGCGTCGACGAGGTCATCGCCACGCCGGGTGGACAGGCCGCAATTTATTCCGCGGTGCAGGCCGTGCTCGATCCCGGCACGCACGCCATCGTCGTAGCGCCCTACTACGCCACCTATCCCGGCACGTTCCGCGCCGCCGGAGCCGAGTTCACGGTGGTCGAGACGCATGCGGAAACCGGTTTCCAGCCCGAGGCGCCGGCGATCGAGGCGGCAGTAAAAGAAAATACCCGCGCCATCCTCGTCAACACACCGAACAATCCGACCGGCGCCGTCTACACCCGCAAATCTCTCGAAGGTATCGCCGACATCTGCCGACGCCACGACCTCTGGCTGCTGTCGGACGAGGTGTATTGGACGCTGGGCGGCGGCGAGCATGTCTCGCCGCGCGCGCTGCCCGGCATGGCCAAACGCACGCTGGTCATCAACTCCATGTCGAAGAGCCACGGCATGACCGGCTGGCGCATCGGCTGGCTCACCGGCCCGGCCGAACTCATCCGGCTTGCCATCGATTTGAACCTCGTCACCACCTACGGCCTGACCGACTTCGTCTCGCGCGCCGCCACGGAGGCGCTGGAAAACCGTTTCGGCGTCGACGACATCGCCGCCCGCTACGCCGCCCGCCGCCAGACATTCCTGGCCGAGGTCGCCGGCTCCAACCGCATCACCGTGCGCGGTTCGGAGGGCGGCATGTACATCATGCTCGACGTGCGCGACGTGGAGCCAGACTGCGAAGCCTTCGCCTGGGCTTTCCTCGACGTCGAAAAGGTCGCCGTCATGCCCGGCTCCTCCTTCGGCGAGGCCGCCGCCGGCCACATCCGCATCAGCCTCTGCCAGCCTGAACCCGTTCTGGCCGAGGCAGCGGCCCGGCTGAAACGCTTCGTCGCCAATTACCGGAAGAAAGCCGCATGACTATCCTCCCCCAGAAAGCCCGCGTGGTCATCATCGGCGGCGGCGTCGCCGGCTGCTCGATGGCCTATCACCTCGCAAAGCTGGGCTGGACCGACATCCTCCTGCTCGAGCGCAAACAACTGACCTCCGGCACCACCTGGCACGCGGCCGGGCTGATCGGCCAGTTGCGCGCCACCGCCAACATGACGCGGCTCGCCAAATACACGGCCGACCTCTACGTCAAGCTGGAGGAGGAGACGGGCGTCGCCACCGGCATGCGCCAATGCGGCTCGATCTCCGTGGCGTTGACGTCCGAGCGCAAGGAAGAACTCTATCGCAACGCTTCGATGGCGCGCGCTCGCGGCGTCGACGTCGAGGAAATCGCGCCGGCCGAGGCAAAAGCCCGCTACCCGCATCTGGAGATCGGCGACGTGGTCGGCGCCGTCTACATTCCCAAGGACGGACAAGGCGACCCTGCCAACATCACCCAGGCGCTGGCCAAGGGCGCGCGCATGCTCGGCGCGAAGATCGTCGAGCAGGCCAAAGTCACGGCCATCCACCAGGACAAGGGCCGCGTCACCGGCGTTACCGCCGTGGTCGACGGTGAAGCCACGACCATCGCCTGCGAGCATGTCGTCAACTGCGCGGGCATGTGGGCGCATGGCGTCGGCGCCATGGCCGGCGTGCCGGTGCCGCTGCATGCCTGCGAGCATTTCTATATCGTCACCGAGCCGATCCCCGGCCTCGGTCGCCTGCCGGTCCTGCGCGTGCCCGACGAGTGCGCATACTACAAGGAGGACGCCGGAAAGATCCTGCTCGGCGCCTTCGAGTCGGTGGCGAAACCCTGGGGCATGGACGGCATTCCCGAGGATTTCTGCTTCGACCAGTTGCCGGAGGATTTCGATCATTTTGAACCGATTCTCGAAAAGGCGGTGAAGCGTTTCCCGCTGCTCGCCGAGACCGGCATCCACACTTTCTTCAACGGCCCGGAAAGTTTTACCCCCGACGACCGCTACTATCTCGGCGAGGCGCCGCAACTGCGCAATTTCTGGGTCGCCTGCGGCTTCAACTCAATCGGCATCCAGTCCTCCGGCGGCGCCGGCATGGCGCTGGCGCAATGGATGCAGGACGGCGAGCCGCCCTTCGACCTGTGGGACGTCGACATCCGCCGCGTCCAGCCGTTCCAGGCCAACAAGACCTATCTCTACCGGCGCTCCGTCGAGACGCTCGGCCTGCTCTATGCCGACCATTTTCCGTATCGCCAGATGGCTTCCGCGCGAGGCGTGAGGCGATCTCCTCTCCACGAGCACCTGAAGACGCGCGGCGCCGTCTTCGGCGAGGTCGCCGGCTGGGAGCGCGCCAACTGGTTCGCGAGGCCGGGCCAGGAGCGTGAATACCGCTATTCGTGGAAGCGCCAGAACTGGTTCGACAACGAGCGTGACGAACATCTTTCGGTGCGCAACCGTGTCGGCCTGTTCGACATGACCTCGTTCGGAAAGATCCGCGTCGAGGGCCGCGACGCGCTGGCCTTCCTGCAAAGGCTCTGCGCCAACGACATGGACGTGCCGGCGGGAAAAATCGTCTACACACAGATGCTCAACGAGCGCGGCGGCATCGAGAGCGACCTCACCGTCAGCCGCCTGTCGGACACCGCTTTTTTCCTCGTGGTGCCCGGCGCCACGCTGCAGCGCGACCTTGCCCGGCTGCGCCGCCATCTCACCGACGAGTTCGTGGTGATCACCGACGTCACGGCAGCCGAAAGCGTGCTTTGCCTCATGGGGCCGCGCGCCCGCGACGTCATCAAAAAGGTCAGCCCGAACGATTTCTCCAACGAGAACAACCCGTTCGGCACCTGGCAGAAGATCGAGATCGGCATGGGCGAGGCGCGCGCCCACCGCGTCACCTATGTCGGCGAGCTCGGTTGGGAACTCTACGTCTCGACCGACCAGACGGCCCACGTCTTCGAGGCGATCGAAGATGCCGGCGCGGATTTCGGCTTGAAACTCTGCGGCCTGCATACGCTGGATTCCTGCCGCATCGAAAAGGCGTTCCGGCATTTCGGCCACGACATCACCGACGAGGACCATGTGCTGGAAGCCGGCCTCGGCTTTGCGGTGAAGACAGCGAAACCCGGCTTCATCGGCCGCGACGCCGTGCTGTGCCGCAAGGAAGCCGGGCTGGAGCGCCGCATGGTGCAGTTCCGCCTGACCGACCCCACCCCCCTGCTCTTTCACAACGAGGCGATCGTGCGTGACGGCAAAATCGTCGGCACCGTCACCTCCGGCAATTACGGCCACCATCTCGGCGGCGCGATCGGGATGGGCTATGTGCCGTCGAAGGGCGAGAGCGAGGTCGAGCTTCTGGCCTCGTCCTACGAGATCGAGATCGCCGGCGAGCGTTTTGCGGCGGAGGCGTCGCTGAAGCCGATGTACGATCCGAAGGCGGAACGGGTGCGGGCCTAACGGGTCGGGAGAAGAAACCGTTCGCCTATTTTGGGCGAACGCCCTTCTTTGCATCCGAAATCGTCATCCCTGTGGGCTCTATATGCGTTGGATCCCACCCTACCTTCACAGGTGCTTTCCAATTCTGAGCGGCGATGGCGTTGTTTATCGCTTTCGCGACATTTTTGGGCACCCCCCATCGGATACCGGTCGAAAGTCCCTCCCGCTCCGCAGCCGAAGCAAGCTTTAAAAGATATGGAACACCCGGATTGAGAGGAGCCTCATCATCCAGCATATCGACCGCCAGCGCTTCCTTCTCGCCTTTGGCGCCCGTCACATTGTGAAAACTGTACTTCACTTTGGCATGGCCGGAGTTGTAGGCTATAAGCTGATCGGCCTTTGACCGCCAGGCATCTTGAATCCTTGGTCTTTCGCCTTGTGCTTCGAGATCCTTGATCACATTCGATATCCGTGTCGCGAATGTCTTGTAGAGCTCGGCAACACGATCCTTATTCCTCTGCTTGCGAGCATCTTCCTTCATCTGTTCCTCCCAAAATCTTCCGACATTAATCTTCAGTGAATTAAATCGTCAAACGAATATTTCAGCCAGTTTGATGCGCTCGCGGCCATATCAACTTTCTTCAAAACTTCCTCAGCCTGCCCCTCACCTTCGCCAGGAACGCCATCCGGCTTTCCGGCGTCGAGCGGTCCATGTCGTAATGCGCCAGATAAAGCGTCCGCGCTCGCATCCCGCACAACGCGCGGATTCCGCGTAAAATCGTCTTGCGTCCCGGCTGACCCATCAGGATAGACAGGAACCGCGTCGCGCCGCAGGTGGTGACGATGCCGATGCGCCTGATATGGCCGACGCGCGAGACGATGCCGCCCTTGGGCGCAAGCTCGAACACCACGCCCGTTGCCCAGACGCGGTCGAAAAAACCCTTCAGCATGGCCGGCAGGCCGTACCACCAGGTCGGATAGACGAACAGCACGGCCTCCGCCCATTTCAGATGGTCAGAATAGGGTTTCAAAGCCGGGTCGGCCGGCGGCCCGTCATTGTAGAGCCGCCGCTCGTCGGGCTGCATGACGGGATCGAACCTCTCCGCATAGAGGTCGACCAGCCGCACCTCGTCGCCGCGCGCCGTCAGCGTTTCCACCGCCGCGTCGCGCAGCGCCGCGCAAAAACTCTCCGGCACCGGGTGGCAATAAACGACCAGCACGCGCATTCAGAACGCATCCATCCTCGCCGCCACCTTCTCCATGAAGGCGGCACGCGAGGCGTCGGTGGAAAGGTTCATCGAATAATGCGCCATGTAGGATACCGGCGCGCCGGGCCGCACCGTCGAGCGCATCAGCCGCTGCACCAGCTTTCGGGGCGGATCGCCCATCAGCCAGGCGCGCAACCGGCTGCCGCCATAACTGGTGACAGCCGCGACCTTGCGGATGTTGTGCAATGACGGCCGCGCCTTGCCGTTCACCATCTCGAACGACACGCCGGGCAGGAAGACGCGGTCGAAATAGCCTTTCAGGATGGCGGGATAACCGTAGTTCCACACGGGGTAGCAAAGCACGAGGCCCTCGGCGCTCTTCAGCCGTTCGACATAGGGCGCGATCGCTTCGTCGTGTGTTCGCGGGTCGTGATAGGCGAGCCGCTCGGCCGCGCTCAACCGCGGCTCGAAATTCTCGGCGTAGAGGTCGCAGTCGTCGATCACGTGTCCCTTGGCCTTCAGCCGTTCAACGATCAGCCGGTGCAGTGCGGCATTAAAACTCGTCTCGACCGGATGGGCGTGCAGCACCAGGATTTTCATGCGAGCGCCTTACCCTCCCCCCTGCGGGAAGGGTCGACGAGCGGTCGGAGTGAAGCGAAGACTGCGCGGCGGGGTGGGGTCGCTTCAGAATTGAGTGCGGAAAACACTTCAGGACTGTGGGGTTGGGTCGCCCCAAGGCCGAGCACTGCCGCAGCGACCCCACCCGGCCGCTTCGCGGCCACCCTCCCCTCAAGGGGGAGGGAAACCGCAGCGCTTGTCACCGCTCCAGCCCCTTGAACAAAAACGTCTTGCCGCTGCGATAATCATACTCCGGATGTTCCCAGGCGATCATCTTTCCGGGATTGAGCAGCCCCTGCGGATCGGCCTGGCGCTTGAAGGCGAGTTGGATGTCGTCGGTCTGCTTCATCCCCCCCTCCTCCAGCGTGTAGCGGTGCGGGTTGAAGATCGGGCAGCCATTGTCTTCGTAGGTGCGGATGATCTCGTCCAGCCGCTCCTCCGTGGTGAACTTCACCAGCGGCAGGCCGAAGCAGGTGATGTTGCCGTCGAAGCGTACGAATTCGAGATGCGACATGACTTCCCCCGGAAACATGCCATCGACTTTTTCGACCAGTTTAAGCTGATTCGGGAACGGGTAAAGCGACTGCAGATAGGTGATCGACGGATCGACGCGCAGCGCCCTCAGCGTCGTGTGGTTCCAGGCAAGTTCGTAAGCCGGCGGAATGCCCTTGCGATCATCGACCAGCGAGGCGTCGTAGACGATCTCTCCCTTCTCACGGCGCGTGAAAGCGCGAAAAGCGTCGAGCGCGTGCGGCGCCACCATGCAGATGACGACACTCTGGCCCTCGCGCAGGAATTTCTGATGCCGCTTGAAGTACAGCCATGGCGCGGGTGCGGCCACCGGTGTGATCAGCTTGGTCAAGATGCCGTCCTGGCAGCCGAGCGCGTTGCCGTAGCGCGCCGCAGCGGCAAAATCGTCGAAACCGACGATCACGTCGACCCAGTCGTAGGAGGCCGTGAGCGGCATCTCGACCTCGGTGACGATGCCGTTGGTGCCGTAGGCATGGGTGACCTTGTGCAGATCCTCGCCGGTCAGTTCCAACACTTTCGGCTCGGCCTCCATGGTGATGACGCGCAGCCGGATCACATTGCCGAAGTCGCGCAAGCCCCCGAAATTGATCGAGCCGACGCCGCCCGACCCCCCGGCGATGAAGCCGCCGATCGAGGCGGTGTGATAGGTCGAGGGATGAAGGCGAAGTTCCTGCCCCGAATCCGCCTTCGTCGCCTTGTCGATGTCGGCCAGCACCGCGCCGGGCTCACAGACCACGCGCCCGGCAGAAATCGCCTTCACCGCGTTCATCTCGGCAAGGTTGAGGATCACGCCGCCCGAAAGAGGCATCGCCTGCCCGTAATTGCCGGTGCCCGTGCCGCGCGGCGTCACCGGCACGCCGTGGCGGTGGCAGGCGGCGAGAATGCGGATCACCTCCGCCTCGTCCTTCGGCGTCACGACGAGGTCCGCCGTCACATGCTCCAGCTGCCGCTTCAGCACTGGGCTGTACCAGTAGAAATCGCGGCTCTTCTGCTGGACGAGCGCCGGATTGTCCTCGATCTTCAGCCCTTCGAGGTCAGGCTTCAGCGCCGCGATGTCCATTCGTTCCCCCCATCAGATCGTCCAGTTCAGCATAGTCCGGCAGCTTGCGCTCGATCGCCCGGCCGGCGCGCACGACGATGCGGTCGGCCTCCGGCCGCGACAGAAGCTCGGTCCAACTGCGGCCCTTGAAGATCACCAGGTCGGCGGCAGCGCCGACCGCGATCATCCCTGCATCCTCCAGTCCCATCATTGCCGCCGGCCCGGCGGCGACAGTGCGCGGCCAGTCGCCGACCGGATGGTCGAGATGCAGGATGCGTGTCGCCATGCGAAAAACCTCCAGCATGTCGAGGTCGCCATAGGCGTAGAACGGATCGCGCGTGTTGTCGGAAGCCACCGCAACCGGTATGCCCCGCGCCTTCATCTCGTGCAACAGCGTCACCCCGCGCCAGCGCGGCGTTGTGCCATCGGGCCGGCGGTCCTGGAGATAAAGATTGCACATCGGCAACGACACCACGCCGAGCCCGGCGGCGGCCGCCCGGTCCAGCGTGACCTTCACCTCGCGATCCGGCTGGCGCGACAGCGCGCAGCAATGGCCGACGAGAATTTTTCCCTCGAACCGGTGTCGGAGCGCGGCATCGGCGATCCGTCGCAGCGACACGGCGGTGAGGTCGTCCGTTTCGTCGGCGTGGAAATCAAGGTCGAGCCCAAATTCCATCGCAGTCGCAAACACGCGGTCGAGCAATTCGTCGAGGTCGGGAACCATATAGGTCACCGCGCCAAGCACACCCTTCGCCGCCGCCACGCGCCGCGCCAGCCTTGCGAACCACGCTGCCTCGCGAACCCCTTCGATGCCGATCAGGCTCGCCGCCTGAAGCTCGATGCGCCCTTGCCATTGCTCGCGCATCTCGGCGAACACCGGCCAGGAAATTTCCTCCTGCGGCGCGATCGAATCGAGGTGGGTGCGGATGGCCTTCGTCCCGTGGGCAAACGCCGTGCGCAATGAAAAATCCATGCGCCGCGCCACGTCCTTCGCGCTCCAGTGCACCAGCCGGTCCGACCCCGACGCCTCCAGCGCGCCCATGAACGACCCGTCCGGATTGGGCATGCGCGGCCAGATATGGCCCTTGTCGAGATGTGTGTGGCAGTCGACGAAACACGGCAGCACGATGCGGCCGGCAAGCTCGATTGTGCGCGGCGGCTTCGGCCTGTCGCCACGCGGCGCGATGCCTTTTATCCGCCCATCGGCGACTGCCACGTCCACCAGCACGAACCCGTCCCGGTCGAACGGGCCTTCGAGGCCAGGCGTCAGCGACTGGTGCAGGCGGGCATTGCCGAGCACATACCAGCCGGAGGTGGGGATTTTTACCGTGAACGTCATTGCCGCCCCTCATCCGCCTGCCGGCACCTTCTCCCCGTGAAGGACGGGGAGAAGGGAGAAGCGGCAACCTTGCGGCCAGTCACCTTCTCCCCGTCCTTCACGGGGAGAAGGTGCCGGCAGGCGGATGAGGGGCGGCGAGACACGTCAACTTCCGTCACCCTCACCTCTCCTGCCTCACCGCACTCTCGTGCCAGCGGCGCAGGATCAGGTGCGAGACCAGCGTCAGCACCAGGAAAATCACGATGCCGGTCAGCGAGATCAAGAACAGCGCCGCGAACAATCTCGGCGCGTTCAGCCGGTAACCCGCCTCGATGATGCGCGAGGCCAGTCCCGACGACTGGCCCGACGCGCCGGCCACGAACTCCGCCACCACCGCGCCGATCAGCGACAGGCCGCCGGCGATCTTCAGCCCGCCGAGGAAATACGGCATCGCCGCCGGCAATCTCAGATGCCACAGTTCCTGCCAGCGCGTCGCGCCGTTCAGCCGGAACAGGTCGATCAGATTGCGGTCCACCGAGTTCAGCCCGAGCGTGGTGTTGGACAGGATCGGGAAGAACGCCACGATCCACGAGCACAGCAGCAGCTTCGCCGTCTGGTTGTCGACATAGATGTTGATCAGCGGGAAGATCGCCACGATCGGCGTCACCTGCAGAACGATGGCGAAGGGGAACAGCGACATCTCCACCCATTTCGACTGTGTGAAAAGGATCGCCAGCCCGACGCCGCCGGCCGCCGCCAGGAGCAGGCTGAGGAAGGTGATCCTCAACGTCACCAGCAGCGACGAGAACAGCAGGTTCGCATCGCTCACCAGCGTCGAAAGCACGACGCCCGGCCGCGGCAGGATATATTTGGGGATCTCGTTCCAGACGCAGATGCGATCCCAGAGCCAGATCGCCACGAGCATGATGACCACCGGCAGCACCCATTTGCCGATGCTTTCCAGCCGCGCGTTGCGCAGCCGCCGCGCCTCCTCCGCGTCCAGCACGACCACGCCGCGCCCGTCGTCAATGGCGGCCATGCCGCGCCTCCGCCGAGGTTGCGTTGATGGCGCCGACCAGCACGTCGGATGCCTGCCGGCAGAGTGCCGCGTATTCCGGCGAGGTGCGAAAAGCCTCGTCGCGCGGATAGGCGGCGTCGACCGCCAGTTCCTCGAACACCCGGCCCGGCCGTGCCGCCATCACCACGATTCGGTTCGACAGGAACACGCTCTCGAACACGCTATGGGTGACGAAGACGACGGTGAAACGCTCGTCCTGCCAGAGGTCGAGCAGATCGTTGTTCAGCCGGAAACGGGTGATCTCGTCGAGCGCCGCGAACGGCTCGTCCATCAGGAGCAGCCGGGGTTTCGTCACCAGCCCGCGGGCGATCGACACGCGCATCTTCATGCCGCCCGAAAGCTCGCGCGGCATCGCCTTTTCGAAACCGGTCAGCCGCACGCGCTCCAGCAACGCATTGATCGCCGGTGCCGCCTTCGCCCGCGACACGCCGCGCAGGCGCAGCGGCAGCCATACATTGTCGAAAACATTGGCCCAGGGCATCAGTGTCGGTTCCTGGAAGACGAAACCGACACTGTCCTCGCCCAGCGCCTTGCGCCACTCCAGATGGCCGGAAGTCGGCATCGACAGGCCGGCGATGATGCGCAACGCCGTCGACTTGCCGCAGCCCGACGGCCCCAGCAGGCTGACGAAATCGCCCTCGCGGATGGTCAGCGTGGCGTCGCGCAACGCGGTGACGCCGTTGGAGAACGTCTTGCCGATGTCGTGAAGGATCAGCAGCGGGTCGGCATCGCCTTGCCGCAGCGTTTCGCCGCCCGCCAGGCTCATGCCGTCCCGCCTTCCATGCAATCCCGCCGGGCTTGACCCCGGCAACGCCCGTCGTCCGTCCTCACTTCTTCAGGTCGAGCCCGACGCCCTTGTTGACGAAGTCAAGCGTGTACGACTTCTTGATGTCGAGCCCGGCCGGAACCACCTTGGCCTTCACCATCGTGTCGTAGAATTTCTGGATGTGTTCGTCGGTCATCGCGCCGATGCCGAGCTTTTCCGCCTCGCCCGAATCGACGATGCCGAACTTCTTCATCTGCGCGATGGAGAAGGCGATCTGCTCGTCGGTAATGTCGGGATTGTCCTTCTTGATCATCTCGTTGGCGGCCTTGTTGTCGCCGTAGAGATAATTGTACCAGCCCTTGGCCGAGCCATCGACGAAGCACTGTACGACCTGCGGCCGCTTGTCGATCGTCTCCTGCATGGCCTCGATCGTCGTCGCATAGGTGGCGAAGCCGTAGTCGGCGAGCAGGAACTGGTTCGGCACGAACCCCCCCTCCTTCTCCACCGCGAACGGCTCGGAGGTCACGTAACCCTGCTGCACCGACTTCTTGTTGGCGATGAACGGCGCGGGGTTGAAGGTGTAGGGCACGCGCTTGGCCGGATCCCAGCCGAAGTCCGTGGCGATCCACTGGAAGAAGCTCTGGAACCCCTCGTCGCCGATGATGTACTGGTCGGCATTCTTCAGGTCCTCCCACTTGTCCAGCCCCTCGCCGGGATGGCTCATCAGCACCTGCGGCTCCTTCTGGAACGACGCGGCGACGATGCGCAGCGGGATACCCTGCTGAACCGCGTCAAAGGCCTGCAGGAAATTGCCGCCCATGTAGAAGTCGATCTTGCCGGCCAGCAGCAGCGGCCGGCCGCTGACCTGCGGACCGCCGGGCATGATGGTCACGTCGATGCCGCAGGCGGCATAGCTGCCGTCGGCCACCGCCTGATAGTAGCCGCCATGCTCCGCCTGGGCCAGCCAGTTGGTCATGTAGGTGACTTTTTCGGCCGCAGCCGCGCCGAAAGCCGAATCTGCTAGCGCCGCCAGCGCCACCGAGATTTTTGCAAAATTCCCGTTCATCGACACCACCCTCGTCCTGCCCGCGCACGCCGCGGAATGTTTTCAAACCAAAATTTCGAGAAGCAATTCATGTGCCATCACCGGCTTTCGCGACCAGAGCGCCCCAGACCTGCCCATCGGCAAACCGCACCCGCCGGTTCGTGCCTCTGCGGAAAGCATCGTGCATATTTTGCGGGCGTCTGTCCACGCGGCGGAGCAGACATACATGCCAACCACGCCTGAATCCGTGCCATAGACGATTCGGACGATCCATCTAACCGCAAGGCGCGACCCGCCCTAGATATCGCCACGTCGACAAGCCCAGAACTCACCAAGGAAAACAGACATGGAAATCAGACGCGCCGGTTCGCAATCCTCCGCAAAAGGCCCCTCGGACTGGTTCACCGGCGCCGTGCGGATCGACCCGTTGTTCCCCGTGGCGCAGCCCGCCCGTGCCGCCGGCAACGCGGTGACGTTCGAGCCGGGCGCCCGCACCGCCTGGCACACGCATCCGCTCGGCCAGGTCCTCGTCGTCACCGCCGGTGCCGGGCGCGCGCAGCGATGGGGCGGGCCGGTGGAGGAGATCAGGCCCGGCGACGTGATATGGTTCGCGCCGGGCGAGAAGCACTGGCACGGGGCGGCGCCGAGCACCGCCATGACCCACATCGCCATCCAGGAGGCACTTGACGGCAAGGCCGTCGACTGGCTGGAACACGTCGACGACGACCAGTACGGCGCCTGAGACGAGGCCCGGAGCGAAAGGGAAAACGATGGTGCAGAAACGCAAACTCGGAACCAGCGGCCTCGAAGTCTCCGCCCTCGGGCTGGGCTGCATGGGCATGAGTTCGTCCTACGGTCCGCCCAAGGACGTCGGCGAGATGACCGCCCTGCTGCGCAAGGCGGTCGATCTCGGCGTCACTTTCTTCGACACCGCCGAGATCTACGGTCCCTTCATCAATGAGGAACTGGTCGGCCCGGCGCTTGCCCCGGTGAGGGACAAGGTGACCATCGCCACCAAATTCGGTTTCCGCATCACCGGCGACGATCGGCATTCGGGCGTCGACAGCCGTCCCGCCCACATCCGCGAGGTGGTCGACGCTTCGCTGAAACGGCTGAAGACCGGCGTCATCGACCTCCTCTACCAGCATCGCGTCGACCCCGCCGTGCCGATCGAGGACGTCGCCGGCACGGTCAAGGACCTGATCGCCGAAGGCAAGGTGCGCTATTTCGGCCTGTCCGAGGCCGGTTTCGACACCATCCGCCGCGCCCATGCGGTGCAGCCGGTCTCGGCGCTGCAGAACGAATATTCGCTGTGGACCCGCCGCCCCGAAATCCTCGAGGCGCTGGAAAAGCTCGGCATCGGCCTGGTCGCCTTCAGCCCGCTGGGGCGCGGCTTCCTTACCGGCAAGATCGACGAGACCACCACTTTCGACGCCAGCGATTTCCGCCAGAACCTGCCGCGCTTCAAGCCCGAAGCCAGGAAAGCCAACCAGGCGCTCGTCGACCTGCTCGCCTCAGTCGGCGCTCGCCACGACGCCACCCCCGCGCAAGTGGCGCTCGCCTGGCTGCTGGCGCAAAAGCCGTGGATCGTGCCCATCCCCGGCACCACCAAACTCCCGCGGCTTCAGGAAAATCTCGGCGCGCTCGATCTGTCGCTGTCTGCCGACGACCTTCGCGACATCGACGCCGCCGCGAAGGCGATCCCCATCGAGGGTGCGCGTTACACGGAGCAGATGGAAAAGGCGACAGGGCTTTGAAGCCGCCTTACCGCCTGGCGGGTCCGACCGTGATGTCGACCGAAACCGGATCGCCCGCGGTTATGCCGATCATTCGCCTGACTTTGTCTTTGAGCGGCAAAAGATAGGTGTCGTCCTTGGGAAACAGCGACGTGCGGAATGCCACGCCGGCGATCATGGCCTCTACGGGGATTACGCCCCATCCATACGTCACCTCTTTCGATATCCGTCTGATGTCCTCGGCGTACGGCCGAGGGATCGGTGCGAAGAAGAATGGAGACGGGCCTCTCCAGTGGATCACTTCGGCCTCGAACTTGAACCGGAGCATGCGTCGTCTCCTGCGGCGCGCATCATTTCACAACGCATTCGCCGCCTGAAGTCTTGATTGGATGCAAGGCCGCACCCGCGCGAATATGGCCGGATCGGGCGGCGGCCGCAACGCTCTGGCCGGGACAGCCGGATGCTGCGTCGCCGGTTTGCCGTTCCCAGTGAGTTGGCAACACGGGGTGGCTTGAACACGTCCCGCCACCGCCATAGGCTCGCATCAGCACCGGAGAATGCCGTGGTTCGTCCCCTTCAGCCCAAATCCATCCGCCCGCCCTTCGCCCGTTACAGCCACGGCATCGAGGTGCCGTCCTGCAAGCGTCTGGTGCTGTGTTCCGGGCAGCTCGGCATAGCGCCGGACGATTCGATCCCGGAGGAGGCCGGCGCGCAGGCCGAGCTGTGTTTTGCCAACATCGCCGCAATCCTCGCCGAGGCCGGCATGGGTCTGGAAAACATCGTGCGAATCAACGCCTACGTCACCGATCGCGCTTACCTGCGTCCGTACATGGATGTCCGCGACCGCCTGTTCTCCGACCCCGCCCCCGCCTCCACGCTGATGATCGTCTCCGGTTTCGCCAGGCCCGAGTTCAAGGTCGAGGTGGAGGTGATCGCTGCGGGGTGACAGGTTTATGGTTCCCGCGCTAGATGAACGGAAAATCGGCGCTGCCCCTCATCTGCCTGCCGGCATCTTCTCCCCGTGAAAAACGGGGAGAAGATGGTTGGCCGCAACGCCGACGCCCCCTCTCCCCGTCCTTCACGGGGAGAGGGTAAGGGTGAGGGGCAGCGTCACGTTCAACGCATCGAGGTGCGCCGTGACTGGATTGAACCGACGTCCCTGGTGGGGAGACTACCGCACCACCGAATACGCCTCGATCGATCCGGACAGGACGATCGCGGTCCTGCCGGTCGCCGCGATCGAGCAGCACGGCCCGCATTTGCCGGTCTCGACCGACACGACCATCATGCAAGGCATGTTGGAAACCGTGATCGCCCGCCTGCCGGAAGATCTCGATGTCCGCATCCTGCCCGTGCAGGCGGTCGGCAAATCCAACGAGCACCTTTATGCGCCGGGAACCCTCACCCTCCCCGCCCCGGTGCTGATCGAAGCCTGGACGGAGCTCGGCGCCTCGGTGGCGCGGGCCGGCGTCCGGAAAATCGTCTTCGTCAATTCGCATGGCGGCAACGAGGAGATCATGGGCATTGTCTCGCGCGAGCTTCGCGTCCGCTTCGCCATGCTTTCGGTCAAGACCAGTTGGCAGCGTTTCGGCCGGCCGGCCGTCATGTACACCGATCTGGAGGACCGCCACGGCATCCATGGCGGCGATGTCGAGACATCGCTGATGCTCCACTTCCGGCCCGACCTGGTCGACATGTCGAAGGCGCAGAATTTCGTTTCCAGCGTCGCCCGCGCCGAGACCGATTTCGAATTGCTGCGCCACACCGGCACCCACGCCTTCGCCTGGATCGCCACCGACCTCAATCCGCACGGCGTGGTCGGCGACGCCTCGATCGCCACCGCCGACAAGGGACGCCTCACTGCCGCCCATCAGGCCGACGGTTTCATCCGCCTGCTTCGGGATGTGCGTGGCGCGTCCTTGACGGAGTACCTCTCGTGACGCGGAAAAGTGAATCGAGGCTTTCCGGCAAGCTCGCGACACAAGAAAGACAGCGCGGAGGCGCAAAAATCGGGCAATAGTGAAGCGCATCGCGGTGAAAAATCGCGGGCGACTCCGCAAGTCATTGACGGAATTGCAACTTCCGGGCTTCACGCTTTTTGGATCGCGCTGTGCGGGCCGGCCGAAAAGCCCGGAATTCCGGGGTTTTTGCTTTCAGACGTCGATATTCAGTCCGAACGGCACACCCTCATAAGCATCGGCGCCACGGCCGATCGAACGGATCGCCTCGACCATCCGGTTCTGGCGCCCAAGTATCTGATCCGCCAACGCAATCAGCCGCGGGTTGGGCGTCGCCGAGGGCGAAAGCCGGCGCAAGGTTGCCGCCAGTTCCGCCTCCTCGCGCCTCGGCGCCAGCGCCGCCGCAATGATGTACGCGCTCGCCGTCGACCGGCTGATACCGGCAAAGCAGTGTATTATCAAAGGCTTGCGTCGGTCCCACGCTTGCCCGAAGGTCAGCAGGGAGCGCACATGCTCCTCCGCCGGCGGCGTCATGCCCTCCTGCGCCTCGGCAATGTCGTGCATTTTCAGATGCAGGTGCCGCTCCCGCAGGATCGAGGCCGGCCGCATCACCGCCGTCCCTTCGGACAGCAGCGAGAGCAACCATTCAGCGCCTGTGTTCGACACGGTCTCGTCGATCTTCGACAGCGGGCAGACATAGATCACGGCGCCAACTCCTTGAACCGGCTCTTGTTTTTCCACATCGCCAGTGCCTGTTCCAGTCGGACCCACGCCACCTCGTCCGCCGGCAGGCCGAAACGCAGCGCCGAAGAACGCCAACTGAAATTACGCGACAGGATGCCGTTCCGGCCGAGTTCCGCAAACAATCCCGCCGCGTCCGGCGTCTCGACGAAGCGATAGAGCGACGTCCCGCCGCTGACCGGCAATCCGTACGTTTCCAACAGCTTATCCAGCTTTCCCGAATCATCTGCAAGGCGATGCCGCATCTCTTCCTGCCACGCTTCGTCAGCAAGGGCGCGGATGCCGATCTCCAGCGCCGGGCCACTCACCGCCCATGGTCCCAGCTCAGCTTCGATCCGTGCCGCAAGCCCTTGTTCCGCCAGCGCGAATCCCAGCCGCACACCTGCCAGCCCGAAGAATTTTCCGAACGATTTCAACACTACTAGCCCGGTACGCCCGACATCGCCGGCAAGACCATGCTCCTTCGGCCCGACATCCATGAACGCCTCGTCGACCACCAGCAAACCGCCCCGCGTTTGCATCTCGCCCGCCAGGCCGAGCAAAGCCGGACGGGCCACGATCCGGCCGTCGGGATTGTTCGGATTGACCACGACGGCAACATCCGCACCGGCCAGATCTTTGAAATCGCTCACCTCCTCGACCGAATGCCCTGCGAGCGCCGCAGCCCGTGCGTGCTCTGCATAGGTCGGTCCCAACACCTTTGCCCGTCCCGGCGATACCAGCGCCATGACCCGCGGCAGCAGGATCTGCGTTCCCGGCGCCGCCACGACATTTGTTGCAGCCGCAGCGCCATACGCCCGCGCCGCAACCTCCTGCAATTCCTTGGCGCGGCGTGACTCCGGCAAGCGGGTGAAGGCGGTGGCCGGCAGGTCGAAAAGCGGATAGGAGTACGGATTGATCCCGGTCGAAAGGTCGATAAAGGGTTGCGGCGCCTGCGGAAACAGCGCCCGCGCCCTGCCCAGGCTGCCGCCGTGGTCATCCACCGTTCCGATCTTTCCCGCAGGCGCCATGTCCGCTCCGCTCGCCTTCCTGTCGCTCCTTGTGGAACTCGCCTTCGGTTATCCCGACCGGCTGGTGCGCGCAATCGGCCACCCCGTCATCTGGATCGGCCATTTCATCTCTCTGCTCGACCGGACGCTCAATCGCCCCGCTGCCACCGACCGGGCGCGTCGCATTCTCGGCTGCATCGCCTTGATTCTGCTGGTCGGCATTCCCGCTGGCATGGCCTGTGCGCTGGAAGCCTTGGTCGGTGCCCTGCCCTTCGGCATCCTTTTCACCGCCGTCGTCGCCAGCAGCCTGCTCGCCCAGGGCAGCCTCGCCAGCCACGTCAAGGCGGTCGCCGAAGCGCTTGAGCACGAAGGGCTTTCCGCCGGCCGCAAGGCGGTGTCGATGATCGTCGGCCGCGATCCCGAAAGGCTGGACGAGGCCGCCGTCTGCCGCGCGGCGATCGAAAGCCTCGCGGAGAATTTCTCGGACGGCATCGTCGCGCCGGCCTTCTGGCTCGGCGTCGGCGGGCTGGCCGGCGGTGTCGCCTACAAGGCCGCCAATACCGCCGATTCGATGATCGGCCATCGCAGTCCCAAATATCTCGCCTTCGGCTGGGCCGCCGCACGCTTCGACGATCTCATCAACCTGCCCGCCTCGCGCCTCACGGCCATGCTGCTGGTGACGGCCGCATGCCTCGTGCCCGGCGCCAACCCACGCGCCGCCTGGCGCTCTGTTCTGCGCGACGCCAAAAAACACCGCTCGCCCAATGCCGGCTGGCCGGAAGCCGCGATGGCGGGCGCCCTGGGCCTGGCGCTGAACGGCCCCCGCGCCTATGGCGGCGTCATGGTCGACGACGCCTTCATGGGCGAAGGCGGCCGCCGCGAAGCGACGGCCGTCGATATCCGCAGGGCGCTGCAACTCTATTGGACGGCTGATGCGCTGCTGATTGCGCTGACCGGAGGCGTCGCTGTGGCAATGATCATAATAGGTTAGGTGGCGCAGTTGCCCTGCCCGATTCGCGCCCGATAACGGATTGGCTTTCGCTTGAGCGGAACCGAATGCCGTGAATCTTGTTCCGTCAGCATGACTGCTTGATCGGATCGCCATGGATCAACTGACGTGGCTCGACAAACTGCTGTTCAGGCTGGAAGCGCAGCGCGCCTGTCTTGGTTGGGCCGTCGGCGAAATCGCCGGCCGTCCGGGCGTCGTCTTCGAACTCGGGCTGGGCCACGGCCGCACTTACGACCATCTGCGCAAGCACCTGCCCGACCGCGACATCTACGTTTTCGACCGCGAGGTCGACTGCATCGCCGATTGCACGCCGCCAGACGACAGGCTGGTCATGGGCGACATCGTCGACACGCTGCCTTCCATGGCGCAGCGGTTCCGGGGAAAAGTCGTGCTGGCCCATGCCGATATGGGTACTTATGACGATACCGAGAATCTGACGAGAGGCGCCGTGCTCAGTCGCAATCTTCCAGCGCTGCTCGCGCCCGGCGCCATCGTCCTGTCGGACCTGCTGCCGCTGTATCTTGACGGCGCCACACCGCTGCCGCTTCCAGCCGGCGCGCGCCAAGGTCGTTATTTTATTTACAAAACCGGCCGCACGCCGGCCGCTAGAACTCGATCCCTTGCTGCGCCTTCACGCCCGCAGCGAAATGATGCTTCGTCGCGCCCATCTCGGTGACGAGGTCGGCGGCATCGACCAGCGCCGGTTTTGCATTGCGGCCGGTCACGATCACATGCAGCCCCTCGCGCCGGTCCTTCAGCGCGGCGACGACCGTTTCCAGGTCGAGATAGTCGTAGCGCAGCGCGATGTTCAGTTCGTCGAGGACAATCAGGCTGATCGACGGATCGGCCATCAGTTCGAGCGCCTTGGCCCACGCGGCTTCGGCCGCCGCCACGTCGCGCTTCAGATCCTGGGTTTCCCAGGTGAACCCCTCGCCCATCGAGTACCAGACGACCTTGTCGCCGAAGGCGGCAAAGGCGGCTCGTTCGCCCGTATGCCAGGCACCCTTGACGAATTGCACGACGCCGACCCGCTTGCCATAGCCGAGCATGCGCAGGGCCAGCCCGAAGGCCGCCGTCGTCTTGCCCTTGCCGGGGCCGGTATTGACGATCAGAAGGCCCTTCTCGATGGTCTTTCCGGCGACCTCGGCGTCCTGCACGGCCTTGCGTTTGGCCATCTTGGCCTTGTGGCGGGCCGCTTCCTCGTCGTCGACAGTCTTCATCTCATTTCACCCGCATCGGCAGTCCGGCGACCATGAAGACGACGCTGCCGGCAACAGCCGCCACCGCCTGGTTGAGCCGCCCCGCGGCATCGCGAAATCTTCGGGCCAGCGCGTTGTCCGGCACGATACCGAGGCCGACTTCGTTTGACACAATGAACCAGGGGCCACGCGGGCGCGAAAGCGCATCACTAAGCCGCCAGCTCTCGGCATCGACGTCATGTTCGGCCAGCATATGGTTGGAAAGCCATAACGTGAGGCAGTCGATCAATACCGGCCTGTCGTCCGGCAACGCCGCCAGCGCGCCGACGAGATCGAGCGGCGCATCCACCGTCTCCCAACCGTCGAGCCGCCGGGCGCGATGCAGGGCGATGCGCTCCCGCATCTCGTCGTCATAGGCCTGCGCCGTGGCGATATAGATCCACGGCGAAGGATGGGCTGTGACCAGCGTCTCGGCGTGCGAACTCTTGCCAGAGCGCGCGCCGCCGAGAACGAAGGTCAGCGAACGGTTGTCAGGCAAGCTGGTTGCGCAGCGAACCCGCGGAGCCGGAGAACCGCGTCCTGATCGCTCCGACGAGACCGCCGAGCAGCACCCAGAAGATCAGGTTGGTGACCGTGGATGCCACAACGAACTGGTGGTGCAGGTCGGCGGGGATCGGTGATTCGTGGCTTGCCGGCTGCGGCGCACCCACGACATGCGGCAGGACGATCAGCGCCACGCCGATGATCGACAAAACCACCGTGCCCCGGAAGGCGATGAGCGCCAGCCCCGCTGCCGTCGCGACAACGGTCGCGATCCACCAGGCTTGCCTTGCGCCAAGATCGGCAGCCGGCATCGCAGGCAGTTCCGGCGGCAGGCCAAGCCCGGGCGCCAAGGTGAATACCGCGAAGCCGGCAAAGCCCCAGAGCACGCCGGAACGCCAGCTGGAAATGCCGCCCGCGAATTCCGAAACGGCAACCAGGACCAGGGCAAAACCGAAGCCGCTGACCAGATTAGCCAGCACATTGAAGGAAAAGCGCTCGAACCCGTCGGCCGGAGCCCAGCCTTCCTCTTCATGCTCATGCTCAGCGACCGCCGGAGCCGCCTCGCTGGCGGCGGGCGCCGTGGCGTCTGCGGCCGGCGCGCCGTGGTCGTGTGCCGGTTCGGCGGCATTTTCATAGGTTTCCGCCTTCAGGATCAGCGGGTCGGTGGAAAAGGATTGCATCACGGCCATCACGAGGCTTGCCAATAGCCCCGCGATCGCCGCGATGAACACGACGTTGCGAAAGAGGTTCATGTCAAATCCTCGTCAGTGGCAGGGAAACGCCATCGAATGGCGATAATCGTGAGCCGCGTTGTGGGCTGCTTCCACATGCGAGAAGCCAACGAAGCCAACGATGAAGATGCCGAGGAGCGCCGCCAGCGCCAGTTGCATCGCACGCGACGATGCCGAGACCTGAACGCCAAGAGAGGTCGAAGCCGTGTTCATTCCATGTCCTTCCGCCCTCCACCCGAGGGCCCTTGATCCAAACCTGTCGCCGGCAGGTCTCCTGGCTCGCAGGTTCTCGCCTGGCCCCGCCTTCCCGAGGAAAAACCTCAGTGGCATTCGGGGTAGGCTCGCCGCTTACAGTTGCGGGGGCAGCCGCGGCATTGGGCAAACAGCCCGCACCACATTCCCTCTTGGTTCCCATCGGAACCGACGACGCCGACACCATAGGTATTCTCGCGGTATTCGGCAAACCAAATCCCGGCGGTTTTGGCGCCGAATGCGTCATCAGCACCGTGCATTGTTGACAAAGCCCGATGCGAGGTGTCCGCTCAAACGACCGGAGAGCGCGATGACCCCTGAATCCTCGAAAAGCGATCCTTACAACGGCCTTTCCTCGACCGAACCGACCCTGCCGTCGTCGGTCTACTGGGACACGGCTGAATTCGAGCGGGACATGGATGCGATCTGGTATCGCAACTGGGTCATGGTCTGCCGCGAGGCCGACCTTGCGCACCCCCGCGCCTACCGGGTGTTCACGCTGGGCACGCAGCAGATCCTGGTGCTGCGCGACGACCGGGGGGAGTTGCGCGCCTTCCACAACACCTGCCGGCATCGCGGCTCGCAGCTTTGCCGCGAGACGGAAGGCCGGCTGAAGGCGCGGCTGCTGACTTGCCCCTATCACGCCTGGTCCTATTCGCTGCGCGGCGACCTCGTGCGCGTGCCGTCGAAATCGCTGCCGGCCGGCTTCGACAAGGCCGACTATCCGCTTTACCCCGTCGCTCTTTCCGTCTGGCGCGGCTTCGTCTTCATCAACCTTGCGGACGAACCCGTCGGCATACCGGCTACCACCTTCGATCGCGAATCGGCCGATCTCGGCAACTGGCCGCTGGAGGATCTGGTCACCGGCCATGTGCTGACCAAGGTGATGGAGTGCAACTGGAAAATCTTTTGGGAGAACTTCAACGAATGCCTGCATTGCCCCGGCGTACATAAACATCTGTCCGCCCTGGTCCCGATCTACGGGCGCGGCCTCATGGCCCGCCACGACGATCCGGAATGGGCGCTGCACGCCGACAATGACGAGCCGCAATTCTCGGGCGGCCTGCGCAAGGGGGCAGAAAGCTGGTCGGAGGACGGCACGGCGCTGGCGCATCGTTTTACCGGCCTCAGCGACCGCGAACGCGCCGCCGGCCAGAACTACGCGATGAACCTGCCCTCGATGTTCATCGTCGGCCATGTCGACTATGTCAGAACCGTCCGTCTTGTTCCGCTCGGGCCGGAACAGACGGAACTCACCTCCGAATGGCTGTTCCTGCCCGAGGCGCTGTCGGAGGCCACCAAGGGTATCGACAACATCGTCGCCTTCGGCAGGACGGTGCTGGAGGAGGATGCGGCGATCTGCGAGGTCAACCAGCGCGGCCTGCGCGCCCGGCCGCATCGATCGGGCGTGCTGATGCCGGAGGAATACGACCTGCATCGCTTCCACGACTGGGTTCGCGACGCCCACCGGCGCGCGGCTACATAGATTTCGGCAGGTATCGCCACACGATCAGGCCGCAGACGGCGGTGAAGAAGCCCAGCGTCGCGAACACCGCGCCGAGGCCGCCGAAGGCCAGAACCACCGAATAGACCAGCGGCGGCAGCAGTTCGGAAAAGTCAAGATAAGTCCGATACACCGCCGTCATCTGAGGCCGCTCATAGGCGCGCACCGAGCGGATGAAAGGCGTCGAGCCCAACGCATCCAGCGCCACGGCGAAGAAGGAAGCAACCAGTAGCAGCAGGCCCGCCGCCAGCGGAAAGCCTTCGCCGCAAAGCCCGGCGATCCAGAGCGCCGCCGACAGCGCGAAGAAGCTCATCGCCATCGTGTTGCGCGCGCCAAAACGCCGGCCGAGACGTCCCCACCAGATCGCCGTGAACAGAACCGCATTGCCGGCCGACACCAGCAGGCCGCCAGCAAGCTCGCCCTGCCCGGTCGCCACCATCAGGATCGGCGCATAGACGAAGAAGGTCGTCCAGAAGCAGGAACGGCCGAAAGCGATGATCCAGGCAAGTCTCAGCCGCGGCTGAGCGACGAAACGGCCGATATTGCTGAGCGGATTGACGGCGCGCGTCTTGCCCGGCCGAATCTGAGCGTTGTCTGTGAGCCGGAAATACCAGAACAGTACAAGCAGCGTCAGCGCGAAGGCGACCACTACGAGATGCGGCGCCAGGATGCCGAAGCGGGTGTAAAGGAAGACGCCGAGCGTCGGGCCGCCGGTCCACGCCACCATCGACCAGGCCATGCGCATCGATTCGGACTGCATCACGTCGGCCTTGCGGATGTGGTCCATGATGTAGAGGTTGAGCGTGATCGCCAGCGCGCTGGCGCCCATGACGCGCAGCAGCATGCCGCCGACCTGCCCCGCCAGCGTGTGGGTGACGAACAGCGCCGAGCCCAGCGCCAGGAAACATGTGCCGATCGTGTAGACCCAGCGCCGCGATATCAGTCCGATGATCATCGGCATGAACAGCGTAGCCGACAGGCCGAGCAGCGCCACGACCGTGTAGAGGATCGAAACCCCCTGCTTGCTCGCCAGGATCTCGTAGGCCTGGATGGGGATGACGCTGGAGACGGTGGCGCGGGCGAAGGATTCGGCGGCATAGAGCGTCGCAAAGGTCCGCGCGCCGGGCGGACGCACGGCGGGAAGCCAGATCGGATGCCTGACCTGTGTTGCCATCGGCGCCCCGCGAAACCGCCCGAGACATCGCAGGCGGAGCGGATTGGCGGTAGCAGGAAACCGACGATTCGACGTCGCAGGGGGACGCTGGCCGCAATCGAAACCGCTTGTGGTCCAAAGGCTTGGCATCCCGTTCGGCCGTGTCGCGGCGATGCCGGCCAAAACAGGCCGGCGCGAGCCCGGACCCGCGCTTGGGAAAGGGTGGCCCGCCCAATTCCGTTCACCTCGGCCATCAGCCGTGCTAGCCGTTGCGGACCGACCGGCAACGGAATCTGTCCGCATGCAGCCTGACCAGCAATCCAAGCCCGAGACCGCGGCCGGCCCGTGGCGCATCGAATGGCTCGACGTGGCGCGCGGCGTGGCGTTGCTGGCCATGGCGACCTACCACTTCACCTGGGATCTCGAATTCTTCGGCTACGTGCTTCCCGGCACGACCGGTTTCGGAGGCTGGAAGCTGTTCGCCCGCTGCATCGCCTCGAGTTTTCTGTTCCTGGTCGGCGTCAGCCTTGTCCTGGCGCACGCGCGCGGCATCCGCTGGCCGGGTTTCTGGCGGCGCTTCGCCATGGTCGCGGGCGCGGCGCTGGCGATCTCGGCCGTCACCTATGTCGCCATGCCCGGCGCCTTCATCTTCTTCGGCATCCTGCATCAGATCGCGCTGTCAAGCCTGCTCGGCCTCGCCTTCCTGCGGCTGCCGGCGCTGCTGACCGTCGTCATTGCGGCGGCGGTCATCGCGCTGCCCCAGATTTTCCGGGCGGAATTCTTCAGCCACCCGGCGCTGTGGTGGGTTGGCCTTGCCCCCACGAACCCACGCTCCAACGACTACGTACCGCTGTTTCCCTGGTTCGGGGCGGTGCTTTTCGGCATCGCCGCCGCGCGGCTGGGAATCGATACCGGCCTGACGGCGCGCCTTGCCTTGCTCCATCCGGGCCACTGGTCGCGCCCGCTGCGGTTCCTCGGCCGACACAGCCTCGCCTTCTACCTGATCCACCAGCCGGTCCTGATCGGCAGCGTCTGGCTGTTCTCGCAAGTCTTCCCTCCAACACCCCAACCACCCGAGGCCGGCTTCCGCTATTCCTGCCAGGCGAGTTGCCAACAGAGCCGAGACGAGAACTTCTGCACGCGCTATTGTGCCTGCATGCTGGGCGAACTCGAAGCCGGCGGCGACTTGCAGAAGGTGCTGGCGGGCGACGGCAGCGCGGAACTGCGCGAGCGGGTGACCGGCCTTGCCGGCGTCTGCACAGCGCTCACCGAGGACGACAGATTGGAGGATCCGGCGCCGTGACCACTTCCCTCTCCGCTCCCAACCGGCTGCCATGGCCGCCCATCATCTATCTCGCGGCGATCGCTGCCGGCATCGTGCTGCTGGTTGTCTATCCACTGCCGTGGATCGAAGGACCCTTGGCCGACATCCTGTTTGCTGCGGGCTGGTTGCTGGCCGCCGCGGGAGCGTTCATCGGCCTCGCCGCGGTGCGGGTGATGCACAAGGCCAGGACGACCATCATGCCCAACCGCATATCCGAGCATCTGGTCACCTCGGGTCCGTTCTCCTTCACCCGCAACCCGATCTATCTCTGCAACACGATGATCACGCTGGGCGTCGGCCTGATCGTCGGCAGCATCTGGTTCCTGCTTGCCGGCGTCGTCGCCGCCTTCGTCGTCCAGAAGGTCACCATCGAGCGCGAGGAAAAACATCTCGCCGCGCGCTTCGGCAAGAAGTATCGCGACTATGCCGCCAGGGTGCGGCGCTGGGTGTAGACGCCTTCGTCTCCGCCCCTCGACCTCACGGTATGGCGTAGATGCGCATCTCGCGCTCGATGCCACGCAGGTTCCTGTCCTGCGAAACCGGCTTCAGGCTCCTGGATTCCAGGATGCTGGCCGAATTCGCGTGATCCATCACCGAACTGGTGACGAAGATCGACTGCGCGGTAGCAAGCCCCTGCACCCGCGACGCGATGTTGACGGTCTGGCCAAAATAGTCTTGCCGGTCGTTCATCATCACCGCGATGCACGGCCCCTCATGCACGCCGATCTTCAAGAGGAAATCCTCGCGGCCGCTCTTCTCGTTCAGCGCCTGCATCGCCTCGCGCATCCTGAGCGCCGCCGCCACCGCCCGGTCCGGCGTCGGGAACGTCGCCATCACCGCGTCGCCGATGGTCTTGACCACCGCGCCTGCCTCGGACGCGACGATCTCCTGCAACACCTGGAAATGGCCGCGCACCATGTCGAAGGCCGTGAGGTCGCCGACCCGCTCGTAAAGCTCGGTCGAGCCGCGAAGGTCGGTGAACAGGAAGGTCAGGCTGGTGATCTTCAGCCGCTGGTCCACCGAAACCGTGTCCGTCCGGTAGAGATCGCGAAACGTCTGGTTCGACAGCAGCCGGTTGGCGGTCAGGAAGGGCCGGCGCTTGGCCAGCAGGCCATGCAGCGCGTCACCCGCGATGAGGACCGCCGGCAGGACGCGCCCCTCGGTGCGGTTCTCGATCGAGATGCGCACCGGCCCCGGCCGCAGCTCCAGCGTCTGGCTGTGGACGTGCTCGCGGTCATAGACCAGAGACAGGCTTTGCCGCTCCTTCGTCGGCTCGCCCTTGACGTCGATGAACTGCACCGCGTGCGTCACCACCTCGAAGACGATGATGAACTCGGCCGGCAATTGCAGCGAGAGCACTATCTTCTCGCCGGCGGGCACCTCGACATCCTCGACGACCATGCTTTCCACGACCTCGGCATAATCGTCTTCCGGCAGTTCGACACCGGAGCCCCAATAGAGCTGCCGCAGATATTCGAGCAGCGGCAGGTCGTCGGGCGTATGGGCCGCGATCCGGCGCACCCGCGGGCTGACCGTGAAAGTGACCTCGACCAGTTCGTCGAGCGTCGCGGTGTATTCCTCGGCGCAAAGCGCGCAGACATATTCTTCCTTCACCACCGTCTTCAGCGTCGCATTGCTGTCGAGCACGCCGCCGCAGCCGGGACACAGCACATTCCACGAGATGTCGAACATGCCGAGCGAAGCCGCGTGCAGGAAGCCCGCGATCGTGCGCTCCTCGTCGAGGCCGTTGCGGCAGGCGAAGGCAAGCGCGTTGACGCGGCAGAGTTCGCGGTCGGACCCCTGCGATACAAGTTTTGCGATGGCGTCCGCGACCGACGAATCGACGGAATTGCCGAGCATCATAAAAAGAGAATTCGTCTCGCTCATGGACAGCCTCCATAGCTGGCTGGAGCACCTTCACCGATGATGCAACCACTACACCCACGCGGGCCGTCGTGTCACTTCTTGGCAGGGAGGCTGCTGACAGATCGCTGGCAGGAGCGGGCCAACACGACAGGTCCGAAAGCCGCGCCGGTCAGGTGTTGACGCCGAGCTCCACCAGCCGTTCGACGCAGGATTCCTCCGCCTGGTCAAGCTCCGCCAGCGCCTCCTCGAGGTCGCGGCGCTTCTGGCGAAGGTCTTCCTTCTTCTCGTTGATCCGCTTGATCAGAAGGTTCAGCTGCCCGACCTCGCCCGGCGGCTCGCGATAGATCTGGATGATCTCGCGGATCTCGTTGATCGAGAAACCGAGCCTTTTTCCCCGCAGGATCTGGCGCACCAGATGCCGGTCGGACGGCCGGAACAGCCGCGTGCGGCCGCGCCGGACAGGCTGGATCAGCCCCTCGTCTTCATAGAAGCGCAAGGTGCGCGTCGATATGTCGAACTCCTTGGTGAGTTCGGTGATCGAGTAATATTCGCGCATACGCTGTCCTGACGGAGGTGTCCGAACGGAAGCATCGCACGGCGTTTACGTAAAAGTCAATTCAAGGAATATCAACCTGCGTTCGGAAGTCGGATCGGCCGACGGTGGATCAATCCAACTTCTTACTTATCTGCTCGCCTCCAGGCTTTCGCGCACTTCGTCGATCTTGCCAAAATCGTCGCCGACACCGAGCACATCCTTGGCCCAATCCATCATGTCGTCGTCGACATAGTCGTCGCCATACTGGGCGACGCGATTCTGATTGGCGGCAGCCAGCAGCGCCTCGCGAAGCGTCATGTCGTCCGTGCCGACGGCAGCCGCGTCGGCAGCCTGGCGCGCCTCGACGGCATCCGCCGTTGCGTCCGCGAGGGCGTCCGCTTCGGAGCCACCCAGAATCGACTCCAGATCGGCAATCTCCGCGTTCAGTGCGGCTTCGTCCTCAGGCGCAACATCGACCGACTTCAGATGGTCCAGTCGATCCTTCAGTCCCGCCAGGGTTGGATGGTCGTAGACGCCGATGGCGCCGTCGTAAGGCACCGGATCAATGCGATCGAGTGCGGTTTCGAAATCCTCACGAGCCGTTGCCAGATGGGCGTTCGCATCTTCAAGCTTGTCGCGGGCGATGTCCAATTCGGCCGAAGCCATAACATAGGCCCGAACGGCAGCCATGCGCGGCGACTGCGAATTCAAATAGGCTTGGTAGTTGCGGTTCAGTGAATTTAGGCCCGCCAGCTTGGCATGGAAATTCTTCTCCTTGACGGCCGGCTTGGGACCGGGCACCGGCGCAAACGCCGGAACGGCCGCAACCTGCTGGACCCGCGCCCGGCCGGTCCCCTTGGTGGATTTGGCCTTGGAGCGGCCGTTATCATCCAGGCGACTTGTTGCCCGAGACCGGTCCTTGCCGAAGACCGATCCGGACTGCCCGCGAGCCGAGGCCGATTTTCCCTTGTCGGATTTGCCGGAGCCGGCGTGCCCGCCGCCGTGGCCATTGCCGCCCCCCTTACCGTTTCCGCCGCCATTGCCGTTTCCTTTGGCATAGGCGGGCGACGGACCCAGTGAGCCCAGGCTACCGAAATCCATGTTGAACGGAAGTGCGCTCAGCGCCACGATGGATGCGGTGGCGAGAATGATCCTTGCGTGCTTCATCGCTGAATCCTCCACATACACCCGGACAGAAGTAGCGTTCTACCGGGCGCCCGGCCACCGCCGTTCGATAAATTTATGTCTCGTCGTAAATGCTGGGTTGATCATCCCAGATGCAGCCACCAGGTGGCGAGGCTGAGAAAGGCCAAAAAACCGATGACGTCGGTGATCATGGTCGTGAAGATTGACGACGAAATCGCCGGGTCGGCGCCGAGCCGGTCGAGCAGCAGCGGGATCAGGATGCCGCCGAGAGCCGCCGCCAGCATGTTGATGATCATCGCCGCCGCGATCACATAACCGAGATCGGGGTTGCGGAACCACAGCCCGGCGATGACGCCGATGATTACGGCAATGACCGAGCCGTTGAGCAGGCCGACCAGAACCTCGCGGCGGATGACGCGGCCGGCATTGTAGATGTCGAGGTCCTTGGTGGCGAGCGCGCGCACCGTCACCGTCATGGTCTGCGTGCCGGCGTTGCCGCCGAGCGATGCGACGATCGGCATCAGTGCGGCAAGCGCCACCATCTCCTCGATCGTCGCGCCGAACTGGCTGATGACCGAGGCCGAGATGCAGGCTGTCGCCAGATTGACCAGCAGCCACGGCACGCGCGAGCGCGAGGTCGCCACGACCGTGTCCGACAGTTCCTCGTCGCCGACGCCGCCCATGCGCAGCAGGTCTTCCTCGGCCTCCTGCTGGATCACGTCGACCACGTCGTCGATGGTGAGCACGCCGACCAGCCGCTCGTTCTCGTCGACGACGGCGGCGGACAGAAGGTCGTATTGCTCGAATTCGCGCGCCGCCTCCTCCTGGTCCATCGTGGCCGGGATCGCATGCCGCGTCTCGTGCATGATCTCTTCGATCTTCACCGAGCGTTTTGTGCGCAGGATCTGGTCGAGGTCGATGGCGCCGAGCAGCTTGAACGACGGGTCGATGACGAAAATCTGGCTGAAGCGGTCGGGAAGGTTGTTGTCCTCGCGCATGTAGTCGATCGTCTGCCCTACCGTCCAGAACGGCGGCACGGCGACGAACTCCGTCTGCATGCGGCGGCCGGCCGATTCTTCGGGATAGTCCAGCGACCGCCTGAGCCGGATCCGCTCGGTAAACGGCAGTTGCGCCAAAATCTCGTCCTGGTCGGCCTGGTCGAGGTCTTCGAGGATGTAGACGGCGTCGTCGGAATCGAGTTCCTGCACCGCCTTGGCGATCTGCGCATTGGGCAGGTTGTCGACGATGTCGAGGCGGATGGCCTCGTCGACCTCGGTCAGCGCCGAGAAATCGAAGTCGGCGCCGAGCAGGTCGACCAGCGCGCGGCGCTGTTCCGGCAGCAGCGCCTCCAGCAGGTCGCCGAGTTCCGACTGGTGCAGGTCGCCGACGTCCTTGCGCAGGATCAATATGTCGCGGTCGGCGATCGCCGCGCCGATATGCGCGACGAAGGCCGGGCGGATCACCCCGTCCTCGCCATAGATGTCGGCGTGCTCGGCCTCATGACCGGCGTCGACCGGCGTCGTTTCCTCCTGGCCTTCCACTGCGCGTCTTCCCGCGATGTCCGGATTGTTCGTGCTGCAAGTTTAGCGCGCAAGGGGCCGGACTTTCAAACGAAATGCACCTGTGGCGACCGACGTGGACGATATGTCCGAGGCGCCGGCGAACCCGGGCGCTTCGCCGCGGACGGCATCCTTGGCCGCCGTCGTTTTTATCTCATTGTCGCCAACCGGGATCGCGGCGGTGAATTCCTTTCCACCGCACTTGTTTCGCCGGAACTGATTTGCTAAAGGCCGCAAGCCGGTTTCGACCGGTCCTTTCGTGACGTGCGGTCGTGGCGGAATTGGTAGACGCGCAGCGTTGAGGTCGCTGTGGGGCAACCCGTGGAAGTTCGAGTCTTCTCGACCGCACCATCACTCCTCCAGTCTTTATCAAGTCGCCATAGCGGAACGCTTTTGGGTGGCTCGCCGCGCGTCATCGAGTGGCGGCCGGCTCGCTCCGGGAACTGGACGTTCGGCGTGGCAGCGTCCATATTGTCAGCAAGCGGACAAGACTGATGCAGCGCAGCGATATAGCGACGTCGTTCCACCCTTCCCCGGGCTCGGCTCCGGTTGAGTGGCTGATCGAGCCCGGACTGACGCCCTACGACCGGGCGCTCGCCTTCATGGAGGAGCGCGTCGCCGCGATCCGCGAGGGCCGCGCCGGCGAACTGGTCTGGCTGGTCGAGCACCCGCCGCTCTATACCGCCGGGACCAGCGCCCGCGTCGACGACCTTGTCGACCCCGACCGTTTTCCGGTGTTCGATGCCGGACGCGGCGGTGAATACACCTATCACGGGCCGGGCCAGCGGGTCGCCTACGTCATGCTCGACCTGAAGCGGCGTCGCGAGGACGTGCGCGCCTTCGTGGCAGCGCTGGAAGCGTGGATCATCGCGTCGCTGGCCGCCTTCAACGTGCGCGGCGAGCGACGCGAGGACCGGGTCGGCGTCTGGGTCGTGCGGCCGGACCGCCCGCCGGCGCCGGACGGGACGGCAGCAGAGGACAAGATCGCGGCGATTGGCATCCGCTTGCGCCGCTGGGTGAGCTTTCACGGCATTGCCGTCAATGTGGAACCCGACCTGTCGCATTTCTCCGGTATCGTACCTTGCGGAGTGAGCGACCATGGTGTCACCAGCCTGGTCGATCTCGGGCTGCCGGTCACACTGGATGATTTCGACGTGGCGCTGAAGGCGGCGTTCAGAAAAGTGTTCGGTCCGGTGGCGGAAGCAGCAGCCCAACCCGAGCGGATGGTGGGATGATGGCTGGGCGGCCCAGAGCATCGTACCTGATGTCGGGCAACCTTTTGCGGCTCCTGCCGGCGCTCGCCCTTGCGGCGCTGCTTCCGTTCCAGGCCCTCGCCCAGCAGGCGTCCGACACCGTCGCGCCCGAACAGGCGAGCGGCGTCCAGGCCGCCAGGACCGTCACTGCGTCGCGGCAGATGGTGGTCGCGGCCAACCCGCTCGCGGCGCAGGCCGGGATCGACGTGCTGAGGGCCGGCGGCAACGCCGCGGACGCGCTGATCGCGGTGCAGACCGTGCTGGGGCTGGTCGAGCCGCAATCCTCGGGCATTGGCGGCGGCGCATTCCTTGTCTGGTGCGACGCTGCGAGCGGCAAGATAACGACCTTCGACGCGCGGGAAACCGCGCCGGCGGAGGCTACGCCCGACCTTTTCCGCGACTCGAGCGGAAAGCCGCTCGGCTTCTTCGATGCCGTGGTCGGCGGCCGTTCGGTCGGCACGCCCGGCGTGCCGCGTCTGCTGGAGACCGTGCATCGCCGCTACGGCACGCGGCCGTGGCCTTCGCTGCTGGAGCCAGCGATCAAGCTGGCCGTGGCCGGCTTCGACGTGTCGCCGCGCCTGGCCTCTGCGATCACCGAACGCCCGGAACTGTTCGACGGGCAGAACTCCGCGCGCGCCTATTTCTTCGACATGGCCGGCGCGCCGCTGAAGGCGGGATACCGGCTGACCAACCCTGCCTACGCGGCGACGCTGCGGGCGCTCGCCATGGACGGGGCGGATGCGTTCTACAAAGGCCCGATCGCCGCCCGCATCGTCGAGGCGGTGCGCAAGCACCCGACCAATCCCGGGCTGCTGTCAATGGCAGACCTTGCGAACTACCGCGTCAAGGAACGCCCGGCGGTCTGCGCGCCGTATCGCGGCTACGAGGTCTGCGGCATGGGACCGCCCTCCTCCGGCGCGATCGCCATCGGCCAGATCCTCGGACTAATCGAGCCGTTCGACATCGCGACGCTCGGCCCGGACGACCCGGAAAGCTGGCGGCTGATCGGCGACGCCACGCGGCTGGCCTTCGCCGACCGCGAACGTTATGTCGCCGACAGCGATTTCGTCTCGATCCCGAAAGGCCTGCTCGACCCCGCCTATCTCAAGGACCGCTCGTCGCTGCTGCGCCGCCCGACCGCGCTCGGCGACGGCGAGGCCAGGGCCGGCGAGCCGCCCTGGGACAAGGCGGAACTGCGCATCGACGGCGTGTCGGCGGAAATCCCGTCGACCTCGCATTTCGTCATCGCCGACGCCGCCGGCAACGTCGCCTCGATCACCACATCGGTCGAGAACGCCTTCGGCTCGCGGCAGATGGTCGACGGTTTCCTGCTCAACAACCAGCTCACCGACTTCTCGTTCTCGCCAGTCAAGGACGGCCAGAACGTCGCCAACCGCGTCGAGCCGGGAAAACGGCCGCGCTCGTCCATGTCGCCGACCATCGTGCTCAAGGACGGCAAGCCGGCCTTCGCGCTCGGTTCGCCGGGCGGCAGCAACATCATCTCCTACGTGACCACCACCCTGATCGGACTGATCGACTGGAAAATGGACATGCAGGCGGCGATCTCGCTGCCGCATCTCGTCAACCGCTTCGGCCCCTACGACCTGGAGAAGGGAACGAAGGCGGAGAACCTTGCCGATGACCTAACGGCGCAGGGCTTCAAGGTCGCGGTCAAGGATCTGAATTCCGGCCTGCACGGCATCGCCTGGACGCCGGCGGGCCTAGTCGCCGGCGCCGACCCGAGGCGGGAAGGCGTCGCAGTCGGCGATTGATCGTGGTCGCTCGTCAAAGCGCGCCGATCCACAGCGATACGGTGATCAGAAAGGTGCTCATCGATACCAGCGATACGACGTCCTGGATGAAATCGGTCATCACTCTCTCCTGTTTCGAATTTGTTTACAGTTTGTTCTAATTTTGTTCGATCGTCAAGAAGAGAACAGACCAGAAACATGCATTCCCAACGTGGTGCGAATCGGTGGTTAACGAAAGGTTGACCAGGCCTTCGACCGGGTAAATTGCGTTGGGGACAAACTCCATCGTTGCCGCGCAGCGGAAATCCGCCGGCGTCGCGCCATGACCAGCCCTGTCTCCTGCGCAGAAGACAACCGCCGTCAAGACGTGTCGGGAAACTCCAGCGCATATCGCGCCAGCGCATGGGCGTGCGCCAGAATCTCGTCGATCTCCCGGATTTTTCGCGGATGGTCGGCGGATGGTTCGTAGCGGGACAGCCGGCCGCCGGGCGGGCGGCCGGGCCGCAGCGGCGTGATGCGCCGGAAGCGGCCTGCGGCGGGGTTTTGCTGCGCAAGTGCGGCGTCGTTGCGCGCCTTCCAGCGGGCAAACCGCTTTGCCTGTTCCGGCAGGTCGTCGAGTGCTTCGGCCAGTGCCGCAAGCCGCTGGCCGAGGCGCATGGCGTTCACCGGATCGTCGGGCGAGGGCGGCGCCGGGAAAAAGGACGGCTCGCTGACGCCGGGAAACAGGATGCGCGGGGCGACGCGGTCGGGCACAGGGGGGCGAAAACCGCGGAACGGACGTTTCAGCGGATCGAGCAGCGACGGGCTGAATTTTCGCGGACGGGGCGCGCGCAGGGCGGCGGCTCTCTTCGCGGCGGCGGCCGCCCCCACAAGATCGGCGTGCGACACCGTGACGGCGATGCCGAGGCGGCGCAGCGTCGGCGCCGGGTCAACGGGTTTCGGCTTGCGCGGGCATAGCGGTGGCAGGGCCACCACGATCCCGCGCGCCGCCGCGATGATCAGCCGGCGCGCGGCGGCTTCAGCCGGCTGCAGTAGTTTCAGGATCGCGCGGTGGAGCCGGCGGGGAAGGGTGAATGCCGGGGGCGATGCCGGTGTAAGTGCCGGGGACAGTTTGCTTTTTTCCGCTTGCGCCAGCCCGGAAGCGGCCGCACCTTTCTGCGGAATGAAAGTAAACTGTCCCCCAGCGCCAAACCCGGCGCCGGAGCCCAGCCCGGCCATGGCCAGCAGCGAGACGAGAATACGCTTCAGCGCCTCCCGGTTTTTCTCGATTGCAACGCGTCCATCCATCGCTGCCTCCTCCTCTCACCTCGGCCCAGCACGGCAGGCCCGACGAGTATGAGGCGGGTCTTTAGGAAGGGGACAGAAATCGACTCCGCCGCCGTTTCGCGCGCCGGGCGGAAAAAAGGAGGCTCAGCAAAAACAATAGCTTGTCGTTCCTTGCTGCGTGACAGCCCGGAAAATTCCGTGTGTTGCGCCGATCTTTTGTCCCCCTTTTCAGGATGTGATTTCGACATTTCGGGACGGCTGGCGCGCCCGGCCTTCGTCAAGGCTCGGATCTACGCGGCGGCATGCGGCGTCACCGGCGCATGTCCGGAGAAATCGTACTCCGGTCTTCGACGGGCGGACATTGCATCGCCACGGGGACGGACAGCAGGCAGCTTATCGGCCGCCTTGCCAAGGATCAGTCAACGCGGACTGCGAACCTCGGATACAGGCGGCGTCCCCTCACAAAACCCTCACAAAGGCACGACGTGCCCTTCCGACAGGGTCACGCGGCGGTCCATGCGCCGGGCGAGGTCGTGGTTGTGGGTGGCAATCAGGGCGGCGAGGCCGGACTGGCGGACAAGAGCGGCCAGCGCGTCGAAGACATAGGAGGCGGTCGTCGGATCGAGATTGCCGGTCGGCTCGTCGGCAAGCAGCACCAGCGGGGCGTTGGCGACCGCGCGCGCGATCGCCACGCGCTGCTGCTCGCCGCCCGACAGCTCGGCCGGCCGGTGCTCGCCACGCTTGGCGATCTGCATGTAGTCGAGCAACTGCATGGCGCGGGTGCGCGCCTCGGCGGGCCGCAGGCCCTTGATGAGTTGCGGCATCATGATGTTTTCCACCGCCGAGAACTCCGGCAGGAGGTGATGGAACTGGTAGACGAAGCCGATGTCGTTGCGCCGGATCGCGGTGCGCTCCTGGTCGGAAAGCCGCCCGCAGGCGCGGCCGGCGAGCACGACATCGCCGGCGTCCGGACGCTCCAGCAGGCCGGCTGTGTGCAGCAGCGTCGATTTTCCCGTGCCGGACGGCGCCACCAGCGCCACCATCTCGCCGCGGCTCAGTGAAAAATCCACGCCGTTCAAAATGGTCAGCTTGCGCTGGCCCTGCACGTAATGGCGCTCGACCGCCTTCAGCTCGATGATGATGTCGCTCATTATTCGTACCGCAGCGCTTCGACCGGATCGAGCCGCGCGGCGCGCCAGGCCGGGAAGATGGTGGCGAGGAAGGACAGCACCAGCGCCATGGCGATCACCGAGGCGGTCTCGCCGAAATCCATGCGGGCCGGAAGCTGGCTGAGGAAATAGAGCTCCGGATTGAACAGCACGGTCCCCGACAGCCAGGAGAAGAACTGCCGTATCTTCTCGACGTTGAGGCAGACAACCACGCCCAGCGCCACGCCGGCCAAGGTGCCGGAAACGCCGATCGCAGCACCCGTCATGAGGAAGATGCGCAGCACGGCGCCGCGCGTCGCACCCATTGTGCGCAGGATCGCGATGTCTCGGCCCTTGTCCTTCACCAGCATGATCAGGCCGGAGATGATGTTGAGCGCCGCCACCAGCACGATCAGCGTCAGGATCATGAACATGACGTTGCGCTCGACCTGCAGCGCCGAGAAGAAGGTCTGGTTACGCTGCCGCCAGTCGGCGAGATAGATCGGCCTTTGCGCCGCATCCTCGATTGCCGGTCTTAGCGTGTCGACCGAATCGGGATTGTCGACGAAGATCTCGATCGTCTGCGCCTGGTCCTCCATGTTGAAATAGAGCTGCGCTTCCTTCAGCGGCATGAAGACGATCGACGAATCGTATTCCGACATGCCGACCTCGAAGATGGCCGCCACCGGATAGGTTTTGACGCGCGGCGTCGTGCCGAAGGGTGTGGCGTCGCCTTCCGGCGCGACGAGCGTGATCGTGTCGCCGAGCACCAGGCCGAGATTTTCCGCCATGCGGGCGCCGATGGCGACGCCTTCGCTGGTGTCGAAGCCGACCAGCGAGCCCTGACGGATGTTGTTGGCGACCAGCGACACTTTTGCGAGATCCTCGCCGCGGATGCCGCGCACCAGCGCGCCGGCGCCCGGCCCGGCGGAGCCGGTCGACAGCACCTGCCCGTCGATCATCGGAATGGCGTATTTGACGCCGGCCACGCCGTTGATGCGCTTGGCGATGGCATCGTAGTCGTCGAGCGGCAGATCGACAGCCGACAGAATGAGGTGGCCATTGATGCCCAGGATGCGGGTCAGCAGCTCGGCGCGGAACCCGTTCATGACAGCCATGACGATGATAAGCGCGGCGACGCCCAGCGCGATGCCCAGGAACGAGATCAGCGCGATCACCGAGACGACCGCTTCCTTGCGCTGGGGCCGCAGGTACCGCCAGGCAACCATGCGTTCGAACATGGAGAACGGCCCTGCCCCGGCCGGTCCGGCGGCCGCCGCCTTGGCCGTCATGCGGTTGTCCCCGAAAGGCGCTCGACGACGTCGGCCAGCGGAACGGTCACACGCTCTGATGTGGCGCGGTTCTTGAGCTCGGCCTCGCCCGCAGCCACGCCGCGCGGCCCGACGATCACCTGCCAGGGCAGGCCGATCAGGTCGGCGGAAGCGAATTTTCCGCCCGGCCGCTGGTCGGTGTCGTCGTAGAGCACGTCGCGGCCGGCGGCCGTCAGCGCATCGTAGAGGTCGCCGCAGGCCCGGTCGCACTCCGCGTCGCCAGCCTTCATGTTGATCAGCGCGATGTCGAAGGGCGCCACCGATTCCGGCCAGATGATGCCGTTCTCGTCATGGCTCGCCTCGATGATCGCGGCAATGAGACGCGACGGGCCGATGCCGTAGGAGCCCATGGAGACGAAATGGTCCTTGCCGTCGGGTCCTGCCACCTTGGCGCCCATCGGCTTCGAATATTTCTCGCCGAAGTGAAAAATATGGCCGACCTCGATGCCGCGCGCCGACAGCCGGTCGGTCTCGGGAATCTTGTCCCAGGCGGTCTCGTCGTGCATCTCGTCGGTGGCTGCGTAAGGCGTTGTCCAGTCCTTCACGATGCCGCCGATCTCGGCATCGTCGGAAAAATTCGTCGATTCTCCGGGCACCGGCAATTCAAGAAAATCCTTGTGGCAGAACACCTGGCTTTCGCCGGTGTCGGCGAGGATGATGAATTCATGGCTGAGGTCGCCGCCGATCGGGCCGGTGTCGGCGCGCATCGGAATCGCCTTCAGCCCCATGCGCGTGAAGGTTCTGAGGTAGGAGACGAACATGCGGTTGTAGGCGGCTTTCGCGCCCTCGAAGTCGAGGTCGAAGGAGTAGGCGTCCTTCATCAGGAACTCGCGCGACCGCATGACGCCGAAGCGGGGGCGCAGCTCGTCGCGGAACTTCCACTGGATGTGGTAGAGATTGAGCGGCAGGTCCTTGTAGGACTTCACGTAGGAGCGGAAGATCTCCGTCACCACCTCCTCGTTGGTCGGACCGTAGAGCATGTCGCGGTCCTGCCGGTCCTTGATGCGCAGCATCTCCTTGCCGTAGTCGTCGTAGCGGCCGCTTTCGCGCCAGAGTTCGGCCGACTGGATGGTCGGCATCAGGATTTCCAGCGCGCCGGCGCGGTCCTGCTCCTCGCGGACGATCTTGCAGACCTTGTCGAGCACGCGCTTGCCGAGCGGCAGCCAGGAGAAGCTGCCCTGCCCCTGCTGGCGGATCATGCCGGCGCGCAGCATCAGCCGGTGCGAAACGATCTCGGCCTCGCGGGGTGTCTCTTTGAGGATCGGCAGGAAGTAGCGCGAAAGCCGCATGAAGGGTTCCGTGGATGCAGGAAACGGCGCCGGAATCGGCGGCAGGAAGGAGCGTCCTGCACGGGCTTCATAGCGATTTCATGACGCGATGAAAACCCGCGCACGGATATGGCTGATACGGCAAACCGGGCGTGGTTGTTTTTCGAGCAACCGCTGCCGTTCCATTGTGCAGTGCAGCACATCAAACGCTGTTTCCCGACAAAATTTTCCGTGACATTTTGTCGGGGCTTAGTCTAAGGTACAGCCTCATAAAGAGAGGGCGATAAGCAAATCGCCTTGTTACGCGGTCAAGTCTTGGGAGGATGCGATCTAGGCGCGAGAAATTGCTGCCGCCGGAAACCGGAAAGCAGATCGGACGCGTTAAAATTGCAAGGCCTTGTGCCTTGCATTTTTTTTGTGCAGATTTTTGAGCTGCCGCTGCGTAAGCAGTATTATTTGAAGTCGGGGAAGACGCGCGGAATATCGTCGAAGCTCAAGCCGAAATAGCGCGTAAGCAACGCGAGGAAGCCGAAGATCACCAGCGAGACGATCGTCGTCCAGATGACCGCGCGCAGCATGTGCGGTCCGCGCGGTGCGCTGGACACGGTCCCGAGCACGGTTTCGCCGTCGTCGTCCTGGGTTTTCAGGCCGAACGGCAGGACGGCGAACAGCACCGTCCACCAGATGATGAGAAAGACCGCAGCGGCGGAAATATAGCTCATTTAGCCGGCTTCCTGTCTCAGGCCTGTTCCAGTTCGACCAGCGTGCCGAAAAAGTCCTTCGGGTGCAGGAACAGCACAGGCTTGCCGTGGGCGCCGGTCTTCGGATTGCCGTCGCCGAGCACGCGCGCACCCGACGCCTTCAAGCGGTCGCGGGCGGCAAGGATGTCGTCCACCTCGTAGCAGACATGATGCATGCCGCCCGACGGGTTCTTTTCAAGGAACGCGGCGATCGGCGAGGCTTCGCCCAGCGGCTCCAACAGTTCGATCTTGGTGTTGCCCGTGTCGATGAAGACGACGGTCACGCCATGCTCCGGCAGCGCCTGCGGCGCCGTCACCGTCGCGCCCAGCGTGTCGCGATAGGTGGCGGCAGCAGTGGCGAGGTCCGGGACGGCGATGGCGACGTGGTTCAGGCGGCCAAGCATGGGAACTCCAAGCGAATAGCGAATAGCGAATAGCGAATAGCGAATAGCGAATAGCGAATAGAAAGAATGGAGCAGCCGAACGATCGAAGCGAGAACTATTCGCCACTCCCTATTCGCTATTCGCTACTCCCTATTCGCTCTCTCTCACTTCGTCACAAACACCGTCACCAGCGGCTTCTTGCCCCAGGCTTCGTTGGCGGAGGCGCGCACGGCGCGGCGCACCGCCTCCTGCACGAGGTCGAGGTCTTTTCGGCGCGCGCGAGGGATGGAGTCCACCGCGCCGATTGCCGCATCGAGCATGAGTTCTTCAAGCTCCTCGCCCGTCGCGTCGACCTTGGCGACACCGATCGAAACGAGGTCCGGGTCGCCCGAAAGCTCGTATTTGTCGTCGAGCACGACGTTGACCACGACATGGCCGGCGAAGGAAAGCTTCCGACGATCGCGGATGCCCATCGCCTCGTCGTCGCCGATCAGTTTGCCGTCCTTGTAGAACTTGCCGAACGGCACCTTCTCGATGATCTGGGCCGCGCCCGGCGCCAGCCGGATCATGTCGCCGTCGCGCACCTGCGCGACCTCGGGGATGCCGGAGGCAGCCATCAGCGAACCCTGCGCGACGAGATGCGCGGCCTCGCCATGGACCGGGATGCCGATCTTCGGCTTCGTCCACTCGTACATGCGGCGCAGTTCGGCGCGGCGCGGGTGGCCGGAGACATGCACCAGCGCGTCGCTGTCCTCGATGATCTTGATGCCCTGGTCGATCAACTGGTTCTTGATCTCGAGGATCGCCTTCTCATTGCCTGGAATGGTGCGCGACGAGAACACGACGACATCGCCGGGCGACAGCGCCACCGTCTTCATCTCGTCACGGGCGAGTTTCGCGAGGGCTGCGCGCGCCTCGCCCTGGCTGCCCGTGCAGATGATGACCAGGTTTTCGCGCGGGATGAAGCCGTAGTCGTCCTCGTCGATGAACTCCGGCAGGCCGTCCATGTAGCCGAGTTCACCGGCGACGCTGATGACACGCTTCAGCGAGCGGCCGAGCACCAGGCACTGGCGGCCGGTGTCGCGCGCTGCTTCGGCGATGGAACGGATGCGGCCGACATTCGACGAGAAGGTGGTTACCGCGACACGCCCCGGAGCGGCCTCGATGACGCCGCGCAACCCCTTGCCGACCGCCTGCTCCGAAGGCGAATCGCCCTCGCGCAAGGCGTTGGTGGAATCGCAGACCAGCGCCAGCACACCTGCCGCACCGAGTTCGCGGAACCGCGCCTCGTTGGTCATCGGGCCGATTTCAGGCGCGGGATCGATCTTCCAGTCGGCGGTGTGGACGACCGTGCCGAGGGGCGTCGTGATGGCGAGCGACACCGGCTCGGGAATGGAATGGGTGACGGCGACCGCTTCGATGCCGAACGGACCCACCGTGAATTTCTCGCCGGCGCGGAAGATATTGACTGGAATCCGCGGCCCGCCGCCGTCCGACTGGCGCTTGGCTTCCAGAAGCCCAGCCGAGAACGGCGTCATCCAGACGGGTGCCTTAAGCTTCGGCCAGAGGTCGAGCAGCGCGCCGTAATGGTCTTCATGCGCATGGGTGATGACGATGCCGCGCAGCCTGTCGGCCTGCGCCTCGATATAGCGGATGTCCGGCAGCACCAGGTCGACGCCCGGAAGCGTCGCGTCCGGAAAGGTGACGCCGACATCGACCACCAGCCACTCGCGCGCGTTGGCAGGCCCGAACCCGTAGAGGGCGAAATTCATGCCGATCTCGCCGACGCCGCCCAACGGAGCGAAGACGAGTTCGGGACCGCCGGTCTTGGTCATGATCGAGTTCCTGTGGCTTGGGCGAAGAATAGGTCACCAGCGGAGATGCGCTTGAGTTCGCCGCCGACAGACAGGCAAAGATAGCCGTCGGCGTCGATATCCTCAAACACACCTCTGATTTGGCCTTCCATCAAGTTGACCGTGACAGGCTCGCGGACGCCACGGGCCGCGCGCAGCCATTCTTCACGGATCGAAAAGAAGCCGCCGCCGCGGTTCCACTGCGCCAACGCATCCGCCATTGCTGCCGCCAATCGCGGGAACAGGTTTTCCGGCGCGACGTCAATACCGCAGTCGGCAAGGTCTGTCGTCGGATAGGCAGGGTTGTCGGGATGGTGGCGGCAGTTGATGCCGCAGCCAATGACGACGGCCAGCCCCCCGCCGGTCAGCATCTCGCTCTCGAGCAGGATGCCATTGATCTTGCGCCCGTCGACCAGAATATCGTTCGGCCATTTGATGGCAAGTGCCTGAGGGGTGGCGGCAAAGAACGGCTTCAGCGTGCGATAGACTGCGATGGCTGCCACCAGAGGCAGCGTCCCGATCCTCGTCACCGGGGCGGGATCGATCACGAGCAGCGAGGCGTAGAGATTTCCTTCCTCGGAGACCCACGTCCGGCCTCGACGCCCTCTGCCAAGCGATTGCCGGCACGCGGTGATCCACAGGCCGCCAGGCTCGCCCGCACGCGCGCATTCAAGCGCGAAGGCGTTAGTCGAGCCAACGTCGCTCAGCGCCATGTGTCGATGGCCGGGGACCTCCGGGATTGGCGTCGCGCTCACGCCCACTCAGAAGAACGATTTCGCCGCGGCCTGCGCCATGCTGCCGATCGGCCCGCCGATCAACACATAGAGCAGCACGAAGGCTCCGGAAACGCCGAGCACGAGCCGCAGTTCGCCCGCCATCGGCAGGAAGCCGCCGACCGGCTCGTCGAACCACATGATCTTGATGATACGCAGGTAGTAGTAGGCGCCCACCACGGAAGCCAGCACGCCGATGATGGCGAGCGCGTAGAGTTCGGCGTTGATCGCCGCGAGGAAGACGTACCACTTCGCCCAGAAGCCGGCCAGCGGCGGAATGCCGGCCAGCGAGAACATCAGGATGGTCATGATCGTCGCCATGGCCGGATTGGTCGACGACAGGCCGGCGAGATCGCCGATCTGCTCGACATTGCCGTCCTTGCGCCGCATGGCGAGGATGAAGGCGAAGGTGCCGAGCGTCATCACCAGGTAGATCAGCATGTAGAGAACAACGCCCTGTGCGCCGGCTTCCGAATTGGCGGCGAGGCCGACCAGCGCAAACCCCATATGGCCGATCGACGAATAGGCCATCAGGCGCTTGATGTTCTTCTGGCCGATCGCCGCGACCGAGCCGAGAACCATCGAGGCAATCGAAATGAAGACGATGATCTGCTGCCAGTCCGGCGCGATCGGCTCGAAGGCGCCCATGGTGACGCGCACCAGCAGCGCCATCGCCGCCATCTTCGGCGCGGCGGCGAAGAAGGCGGTGACCGGCGTCGGCGCGCCCTCGTAGACGTCGGGCGTCCACATGTGGAAGGGCACGGCGGAGATCTTGAAGGCGAGACCGGCCAACACGAAGACAAGGCCGAACACCAGCCCGAGTTGGCGCTCGCCCTCGCCGAGCGCCGCCGCGATCGCCACGAAATCGGTATTGCCGGTAAAACCGTAGACGAGGCTGATGCCGTAGAGCAGCATGCCGGACGACAGCGCGCCCAGCACGAAATATTTCAGGCCCGCCTCGGTGGAACGCACGCTGTCGCGGTTGATAGCCGCGACCACGTAAAGCGCCAGCGACTGCAACTCCAGCCCGAGATAGAGCGCGATCATGTTGTTGGCCGAGATCATCAGCAGCATGCCGAGCGTCGCCAGCATGATGAGGACCGGATATTCGAACTTGTCGAATTTTTCCGCCTTGGCAAAGCCGACCGACATGATGAGCGTCACGATCGAGCCAATCAGCGTCAGCACCTTCATGAAGCGCGCGAAGGAATCGCTGATGAAGCTGCCGCCAAAACCCGATCCGTCGCCCGTGAAGAGCAGCAGCCAGGCGCCGGCGGCGATCAGGATCGCCACCGCCAGTCCGGTCACGGTGGTGTTCGCCTTCTCGCCGGAATAGACGCCGACCATGAGCAGCGCCAGCGCGCCGAGCGCGACGATGAGTTCGGGCGCGGCGAGCGAGAGACTAAGCGAAAGATCTGGCGTCATCTGCCTGTCCCTGTCAGTGCGCGGCCGGCTCGGCCGCGGCCGCCGGCTGGGCGGACGCCGTCTGCGACCCCGCCTGGATGGATGCGGAAACCTGGCTGACCAGCGCCTTCACAGAGGCGGCCGTCGCGTCGAACACCGGCGCCGGATAGACACCGAAGAAGATGGTAAGCACCACCAGCGGGTAGATGACCGTCTTCTCGCGAGGCGAGAGGTCGAGCAGGCCTTTCAGGCTCTCCTTGGACAGCACGCCGTAGATGACCCGGCGGTAGAGCCAGAGCGCGTAGGCGGCCGACAGCACGACGCCGGTGGTGGCGAAGAATGCCACCCAGGTGTTGACCTGGAACACACCGAGGAGGACGAGGAACTCGCCGATGAAGCCGCTGGTGCCGGGAAGGCCGACATTGGCCATGGTGAAGATCAGGAACACCACCGCGTATTTCGGCATGTTGTTGACCAGCCCGCCGTAAGCGGCGATCTCGCGGGTGTGCATGCGGTCGTAGATGACACCGACGCAGAGGAACAGCGCGCCGGAGACCAGGCCGTGCGACAGCATCTGGAACAGCGAGCCCTGAATGCCTTCCTGGTTCATCGCGAAGATGCCCATCGTCACGTAGCCCATATGGGCGACCGACGAATAGGCGATCAGCTTCTTCATGTCCTCCTGCATCAGCGCCACCAGCGAGGTGTAGATGATGGCGATGACCGAGAGCGTGAAGACGAAAGGCGCGAAATAGTCGGACGCCAGCGGGAACATCGGCAGCGAGAAACGCAGGAAACCGTATCCGCCCATCTTCAAGAGAATGCCGGCCAGGATGACCGAGCCCGCCGTCGGCGCCTCGACGTGGGCGTCCGGCAGCCAGGTGTGCACCGGCCACATCGGCATCTTCACCGCGAAGGAGGCGAAGAAGGCCAGCCACAACCATGTCTGCATGTTGGCGGGGAAGTCGTGCGCCAAAAGCGTCGGGATGTCGGTGGTGCCGGCCTGCCAGTACATCGCCATGATGGCGAGCAGCATCAGCACCGAGCCGAGCAGCGTGTAGAGGAAGAACTTGAACGAGGCGTAGACGCGCCGCTTGCCGCCCCAGACGCCGATGATGATGAACATCGGGATCAGGCCGGCCTCGAAGAACACGTAGAACAGCACGAGGTCGAGCGCGCAGAACACGCCGATCATCAGCGTTTCGAGCAGCAGGAACGCGATCATGTATTCCTTGACGCGCTTCTCCACCGACACCCACGAGGCGAGGATGCAGAGCGGCATCAGGAAGGTCGTCAGGATGACGAACAGCATGGAGATGCCGTCGACACCCATGTGGTAGGAAATGCCGCCGCCCAGCCAGTCCATCTTCTCGACGAACTGGAAGCCCGGATCGCTGTTGTCGAAGCCGGCCCAGATGAACAGCGAGACAAGGAAGGTCAGGCTGGTCGTCCACAGCGTCACGTTGCGGATGTTGCGGCGCGCCGGCTCGCCCTCGTCGCGGATGAACAGCACGATCAGCGCGCCGACCAGCGGCAGCACGGTGACCAGCGTCAGGATAGGCATGCTGGACATCAGAGGCTGCTCCCGAGCATCATCCAGGTAACGAGCGCGGCGACGCCGATCAGCATCACGAAGGCGTAGTGGTAGAGGTAGCCGGTCTGCAGCTTGACCACACGGTTGGTGAGGTCGACGACACGCGCCGACACGCCGTCCGGGCCAAGGCCGTCGATGACCGTGCCGTCGCCGGTCTTCCACAGGAAATAGCCGAGACGTTTCGCCGGCTGCACGAACAGGAAGTCGTAGAGTTCGTCAAAATACCACTTGTTGAGCAGGAACTGGTAGAGCCCGCGATGGCGGGCCGCCAGTTGCTTCGGCGCTTCGGGGTCGCGGATATAGAACTGGTAGGCGACCAGGAAGCCGGCGATCATGGCGACGAACGGCGCGAGCTTCACCCACACCGGCACCTCGTGGATAGCGTGCAGGATGTGGTTGTCGGGCAGCGTGTACAGCGCCGTCCTCCAGAACGCCTCGTAGCCCGCCCCGATGAAATAGTCGTGGAAGACCAGGCCGGCGAACAGCGCGCCGACGGCCAGGATGTAGAGCGGCACCAGCATCACCGGCGGCGATTCATGCACATGGTGCATGACGTCGGCGGTAGCGCGCGGCTTGCCGTGGAAGGTCATGAAGATCAGCCGCCACGAATAGAAGCTGGTGAACACGGCGGCGACGACCAGCAGCGCGAAGGCGACGCCGGCAAAGGCGTTGTGGCCGGCGAAGGCGCCTTCGATGATGGCGTCCTTGGAGAAGAAGCCGGCCGTACCGATGATGGTGAAGGGGATGCCAACGCCGGTGAGTGCCAGCGTGCCGACGATCATCATCCAGTAGGTCTTCGGGATTAGCTTTCGCAACCCGCCCATCCTGCGCATGTCCTGCTCGTCGGACACGGCGTGGATGACCGAGCCGGAGCCGAGGAACAGCAGCGCCTTGAAGAAGGCGTGGGTGAACAGATGGAAGATGGCGGCGGAATAGAAGCCCATGCCGAGCGCCACGAACATGTAGCCGAGCTGCGAGCAGGTCGAATAGGCGATGACGCGCTTGATGTCGTTCTGCACCAGGCCGACGGTCGCCGCGAAGAAGGCGGTGATCGCGCCGATGATCGTCACGACGAGCAGCGCGGTCTGCGAATGCTCGAACAGGGGCGACAGCCTGGCCAGCATGAACACGCCGGCGGTCACCATCGTCGCCGCGTGGATCAGTGCGGAGACGGGCGTCGGGCCTTCCATGGCGTCCGGCAGCCAGGTGTGCAGCGGCACCTGCGCCGACTTGCCCATGGCGCCCATGAACAGCAGCAGGCAGATGACGGTGAGCGCGGTATATTTGTCGAGGTGGTAGCCGAGGAAGGTCATCACCGTGTCGCCAGCGGGCGCTGCGGCAACGTCGGCGCCGTGCTCGCCGGTCGCGGCGGGAGCCTCGGCGGCCGGAGCAGTCGCAGCCGGCGCCTCTGATGCGGCGTGAGCAGCATCGGCAGCCGCCGGAGCAGTCTCGGTGGCGGCAGGCGCGGCATCATGGCCGGCCTCGGCCGTGGCGGCGCCATGGCCTTCGCCGGTCGTCGCCTCGCCATGCACGGCGGCCGGCGCGTAATTGGCGGTGGCGTTGGCGAAGATGGTGTCGAACGACACCGAACCGAACAGCAGGAACACGCCGAAGATGCCGAGCGCGAAGCCGAAATCGCCGACGCGGTTGACGACGAACGCCTTGATGGCGGCGGCGTTGGCCGACGGCTTCTTGTACCAGAACCCGATGAGCAGGTAGGAGGCGAGGCCGACGCCTTCCCAGCCGAAGAACATCTGCACGAGGTTGTCCGACGTCACCAGCATCAGCATGGCGAAGGTGAACAGGCTGAGGTAGGCGAAGAAGCGCGGCCTGTTCGGGTCGTGATGCATGTAGCCGATGGAGTAGATGTGGACCAGCGCCGACACGGTGTTGACCACCACCAGCATGACCACCGTCAGCGTGTCCACCCGCAGTGCCCAGTCGGCCTGCAGGCTGCCGGAATCGAGGAAGCGCAGCACCGGCACGGTGAAGGTCTCGCCCCCGCCGAAGCCGACGCTGAAGAAGGCGATCCATGACAGCACCGCCGACACCACCAGCAGGCCGGAGGTGACGTATTCCGACGTCTTGGCGCCCAGCGAATTACCGAACAGCCCGACGGTCAGGAAGCCGATGAGCGGAAGGAAGACGATTGCCTGATAGAGCATGATACGACCCGTCAGCCCTTCATCATGTTGACGTCTTCGACCGCGATCGAGCCGCGGTTGCGGAAGAAGACGACGAGGATCGCCAGGCCGATCGCGGCCTCGGCGGCGGCCACCGTCAGCACGAACAGTGCGAACACCTGGCCGACCAGATCGCCAAGCGCCGCCGAGAAGGCGACGAAGTTGATGTTGACCGCGAGCAGGATGAGCTCGACCGACATCAGGATGACGATGACGTTCTTGCGGTTGAGGAAGATGCCGAACACGCCGAGCGTGAACAGGATCGCCGAAACGGTCAGAAAATGCGCGATGCCGACTTGCATGGTCAGATGCCCTTCCCCGTCTCGACTTTCTTGATCTCGATGGCCGTCGCTGGCGTGCGGGCGACCTGCCGCGAGATGTCCTGGCGCTTGACGCCGGGCTTGTGGCGCAGCGTCAGCACGATCGCGCCGATCATCGCCACCAGCAGGATCAGGCCGGCGATCTGGAAGAAATAGATGTAGTCCGTGTAGAGGATGTCGCCGAGCGCCGCCGTGTTGTGCCTTGTAAGCACGTCGGGTGTCGGGTGCGAGACGGTGGACGCGAGGTCCGGCGCGAAGGCGTAGCCGCCGAGCACAACGATCAGTTCTGCGGCAAGGATGATGCCGACCAGCGCGCCGATCGGCGCATAGTGCAGCGCGCCGCTCTTCAGTTCGGCGAAGTCGACGTCCAGCATCATGACGACGAACAGGAACAGCACCGCCACCGCGCCGACATAGACGACCAGCAGGATCATCGCCAGGAATTCGGCGCCGGTGAGCAGGAAGAGTGCGGCTGCGTTGAAGAAGGTGAGGATGAGATAGAGAACCGAATGAACCGGGTTGCGCGCGGAAATGACCATGAACGCCGCGGCGATCGCGACGAAGGCGAAGAGGTAGAAGAAGACCGCCTCTAGTCCGTTGAGCATGGGGTTCCCCCGGGTTCATTTTTCGACTCCACGCCGCCTCCGGCCGCGAAATCGCGTGTTCCTTAGACGAGCCGTTGCGGCCCGTCCATGTTTGCGCTGGGGACAGTTTACTTAATTCCGCTCCCGCCAACTTCGCCGGACGCAGCGCCCGAATGCGGAATTAAGTAAACTGTCCCCGGTCCTGCCTGCCTACCGATACGGCGAATCCAGATCGATGTTGCGCGCGATCTCGCGCTCCCACCGGTCGCCGTTGGCGAGCAGCTTGTCCTTGTCGTAGTAGAGTTCCTCGCGGGTTTCCGTCGCGAACTCGAAATTCGGCCCCTCGACGATGGCGTCGACCGGGCAGGCCTCCTGGCAGAAGCCGCAATAGATGCACTTCACCATGTCGATGTCGTAACGCACGGTGCGGCGCGTGCCGTCGTTGCGGCGCGGACCCGCCTCGATGGTGATGGCCTGCGCCGGGCAGATCGCCTCGCAGAGCTTGCAAGCGATGCAGCGTTCCTCGCCATTGGGATAGCGGCGCAGCGCGTGCTCGCCGCGGAAGCGCGGGCTGACCGGCCCCTTCTCGAAGGGATAGTTCAGCGTCGGCTTCGGCGCGAAGAACTGGCGCATCGACAGGAAGAAGGCGCCGACGAATTCTTTCAGCAACAGCGACTTGGCGGCTTGGGCTAGCGCTGACATCTTTTCATTCTCCAGCAAACAGCGGACCGACGAACCAGCCCACCAGCGGCAACAGCACGAACTGGCTGAGGCCGGTAACATTCAAAACCTTCTTCGTCTCGGGCAGGTCGACCCGCGTGGCGAGAAGCCGCAGCAGGTAAAAATCCGCCGCCGCGATCACCAGTCCCACCAGCGCGCCGATCAGCGAGGCCGACATCACGCCAGCCCCGTGATCTTCAGGAAGGCGGCGACGATGACGACCATCGCCAGCGAGATCGGCAGGAATACCTTCCAGCCGAGACGCATCAGCTGGTCGTAGCGGTAGCGCGGCACGAACGCCTTCACCATGGCGAACATGAAGAACACCAGGCAGACCTTCAACACGAACCAGATGACGCCCGGCACCCAGGTGAAGGGCGCGAAGTCGAAGGGCGGCAGCCACCCGCCGAGGAACAACACGGTGGTCAGCGCGCACATCAGGACGATGGCGACATATTCGCCGAGGAAGAACAGCAGGAACGGCGTCGACGAATATTCGATCATGTGGCCGGCGACGAGTTCCGACTCGGCCTCGACGAGGTCGAAGGGCGGACGGTTGGTCTCCGCCAGCGCCGAGATGAAGAACACGACGAACATCGGGAACAACGCCAGCCAGTGCCAGTCGAGGAAAGTGTTCGGCAGACCGATCATCGTGCCGATGCCATCCTTCTGCGACAGCACGATGTCGGAGAGGTTGAGCGAGCCGACGCAGAGCAGCACGGTTACGATGACGAAGCCGATCGAGACCTCGTAGGACACCATCTGCGCGGCCGAGCGCAACGCGCCGAGGAAAGGATATTTCGAGTTCGACGCCCAGCCGCCCATGATGACGCCATAGACTTCCAGCGACGAGATGGCGAAGACGTAGAGGATGCCGACATTGATGTTGGCGATCGCCCAGCCGTCGCTGATCGGGATCACCGCCCAGGTCGCCAGCGCCAGCGCAGCCGACACCACCGGCGCCAGCAGGAAAATGCCCTTGTTGGCGCCGGACGGAATGACCGGCTCCTTGAACACGAATTTCAGCAGGTCGGCGAAGGACTGCAGCAGCCCCCATGGGCCGACGACGTTCGGACCGCGGCGCAACTGAACCGCCGCCCAGATTTTTCGGTCGGCGTAGAGCAGGTAGGCGACGAAAATCAGCAGGACGACGAGCAGGACGACCGACTTGATCAGGATGATCAGCGCGGGCAGCACGTAGATTGTGAAGAAGGTTTCCATCGCCGCGCCTAGCCCTTATCCGTCGATTCGCCGCGTGAGATGGCATTTTCAATCTCACGCTTCGCTGTATCAGCCATGCGTTTCGTCATCTCGGCACAGAACGCGTCTTTACCCAGTTCCTGGAAGCGTGCCTGCACATCGGCTGCCGAGACGGCATACACAGGGGAATATTCAGCCGGCGATCGACCTTGCTCATCAACAATCTCAATCCGGACAAGTGTAGTCCCTTCCTGTCTTTGTGACGGGCATAGTTGAGAGATTGTCTCGTTGACGCTGTCAGCGTCGGCTTCCGACTCCTGGCACGCCGACATCGCCAGCAAGGCAGGCACCAAGAAGGACAATTGACTCATGCCAGACAGGTTCATCATTCCGCTGCCTGCTTGAAGCCGCCCTTGGCGAGCGCCGAGCACTCGGCCATCACGGCGGAAGCCCGCGCGATCGGATTGGTCAGGTAAAAATCCTCGACCGGCGAGACGAAACCGGCTTTTCCGGGCGAACCGCCAAGCTTTGCCGCATTCGCCACGTCGTCGGCGCTGCCTGCCAATATTTCGTCGATCGCAGCAAGGTGCGGATGTTCCGCATGAAGTTTCGCCCGCAACTGCGCCAGCGAGTCAAACGGCAATTTCTTGCCCAGCACATCGGAGAGTGCGCGCAGGATGGCCCAGTCCTCGCGCGCGTCGCCCGGCGCGAAGCCGGCGCGGCTGGTCTGCTGCACGCGGCCTTCGGTGTTGACGTAGGTGCCCGATTTTTCCGTGTAGGCAGCCGCCGGCAGGATGACGTCGGCGCGGTGCGCGCCCTTGTCGCCATGGGTGCCGATGTAGACGACGAAGGCGTCGCCCGCCCTGGAGAGATCGAGTTCGTCGGCGCCGAGCAGGAACAACACGTCGCTCCCGCCGAGCATGCCGGCAACGTCCTTGCCGCCCTCGCCCGGCACGAAGCCGATGTCGAGACCGCCGACACGCGCCGCCGCGTTATGCAGTACCGCAAAGCCGTTCCAACCTTCGGCGATCGCGCCGACGGCGGTCGCGAGTTGTGCGGCGAGGCCGAGGACAGCCGCGCCATCCGGCCGCGCCAAAGCGCCCTGCCCGACGATGATCATCGGATGTTTCGCGTTCTTCAGCACCTCGAAGAACTTTCCGTTGCCGGCGGCGAGATCCTTCAGCGTGTCCGGCCCGGCGCCGAGCACTTCGTGCGGATAGCGCAGGTCGACCGCCTCGCCGATCACGGCCACCGGGAACGGACCGGCCATGCGAGAGCGCTTGCGGATGCGGGCGTTCAGCACCGACGCCTCATAGCGCGGATTGGCGCCGATGATCAGCAAGGCGTCAGCCTGTTCGATGCCTTCGATGGTCGGGTTGAAGATGTAGCTGCCGCGACCGAGCGACGGGTCGAGGGCGGCGCCGTCCTGCCGGCAGTCGATGTTCTTCGAGCCGAGCGATTCGGTAAGCAGCTTCAGCGCGTACATTTCCTCGACGGCGGCGAGATCGCCGGCAATGGCGCCGATGCGCTCCGAGGCAGCCTTCGAAACCGCCGCCTTGATCGCCGAAAAGGCTTCCGGCCAAGTCGCGGCTACGAGCTTGCCGTTCCGGCGCACATAGGGGCGGTCGAGGCGCTGGGTGCGCAGCCCGTCCCAGATGAAGCGCGACTTGTCGGAGATCCACTCCTCATTCACCTGCTCGTTGACGCGCGGCATGATGCGCATCACCTCCCGGCCCCTAGAATCGACGCGGATGGCCGAGCCGACCGCGTCCATCACGTCGATCGATTCGGTCTTGGTCAGCTCCCACGGCCGCGCCGTGAAGGCGAAGGGTTTCGAGGTCAGCGCACCGACCGGGCAGAGGTCGATGACGTTGCCTTGCAGTTCCGAGGTCATCGCCTGTTCGAGATAGGTGGTGATCTCGGCGTCCTCGCCACGGCCGATCAGGCCGAGTTCGGAGATGCCGGCCACTTCCGTGGTGAAGCGGACGCAGCGCGTGCAATGGATGCAGCGGTTCATCACCGTCTTGACCAGCGGGCCGATATACTTGTCCTCGACCGCCCGCTTGTTCTCCTGGTAGCGCGAGGAATCGACGCCGAAGGCCATCGCCTGGTCCTGCAGGTCGCATTCGCCGCCCTGGTCGCAGATCGGGCAGTCGAGCGGATGGTTGATCAGCAGGAACTCCATCACGCCTTCGCGCGCCTTCTTGACCATCGGCGTGGTCGTGAAGATCTCCGGCGCCTCGCCGTTCGGGCCGGGACGCAGGTCGCGCACGCCCATGGCGCAGGAGGCGGCGGGCTTCGGCGGCCCGCCCTTCACCTCGATCAGGCACATGCGGCAGTTGCCGGCGATCGACAGCCGCTCGTGGAAGCAGAAGCGCGGCACCTCCGCGCCCGCCTCCTCCGCCGCCTGCAGCAGCGTGTAGTGGTCGGGTACCTCGATCTCTTTCCCGTCGACCTTGAGCTTAGCCATTATCTGTCCCCGGCGGTGTTCGCCGCTTCATATGCCTTCAACAGATCGGAGAGTTTCACGCCGTTGATCACCATGCCGGCCACCAGCGCGTTCTCGATCTTCACATTACTCATGTTCACATTGCTGAAATGCGCGCCCGAAAGGTTGGCGTCGGCGACGCGCGCATTGCTCAGCAACACCTTCTCGAATGCCGCCGCCGAGAGGTTGGCGTTGTGGAAATGGCTGTTCGACAGGTTCGCGTCGTCGAAACGCGAATTCGCCACCGAGGCGTTCTTCACGTCGAGCACGTCGCGTATGTCGTGAACCTCCATCGCCTCGCCTTCCCTATCGTCTTGCGCCGGCGAGCGCCGCCGCCTGCCCGATCCAGCCGTCACGGTCGATCCGGCCCTTGAAGCCGAGCGTGTCGTCGACCCAGGCGATCTCCTGCCGGTCCCAGCCCGCGACCTGTGCATAGGTCCACACGCCAAAACCATTCAGCACCTGCTCCAGTTTCGGGCCGATGCCGGAGATTGCCTTCAGATCGTCGGGAGCCTCGGGTTTTTCGATCGCAGCCGGCTTGCGTGGCGACGCGGGCACGGCTTCCGCGACGACGGGCGCAACCTCGGCCACGGCCGGCGGAGCCTCCAGCTGAACCGGTGCCGTCGCGGTCTCTATCGCCACCACTTCCTCTATCGCTGCCACTTCGACCGCCGCAGGTGCGACCGCGACGACTTCGGGAGCCTCGGTGGCCGGCACGACCTCATCGACGATCGGCTCGACCTCTTCGGCTCGCGGCCCGGCCTTGGCGACCGGCTGCTCAACAGCAGCGATCGGCTGAACCTCCTGCGTCGGAGCGGCTGCCTCGGCGGCCTTGCGGCCACCGGTCTTCGCAACCTTCGGCGCAGCTTCGGGAACCACCGAGGGAGGCGTCTCGACGATGCGCAGAACCCTGTCCGCCTTTTCGGCGACCCGCTTTGACAGCCCGGTATCCCCGGCCGCCGGCGCCGCACCGACCTCGGCAATCAGCGCCGACGCAGCGGCCCTGGCGCGCGTTGCCGGCGTCCGCGCCGTATCGCGGAATTCGTCCACCCCGGCCGAATAGTCCTCGAAGGCCGAGTTCATCATGCGCTGCGAAGCGGCGGTCGCGCCGGACAGCGCGCCGAACCAGATGCCGGCAGCATGGCTCGCGAAACCAAGGCCGAGCGCCGACATCGCCGCCATGCCGGCGAGCGGATGCGCCATCAGATTGACGGCACCGGCGAATTCGGCCGGCATCAGCGCTTTCGTTTCCTTCGTCATCTCGTCAAAAATCTTCCCGCTCGGCATCAGTTCGTCAGGTATGGAAAACATCGACATCGGCTGCTCCTTCGGTTCCGGATTTCGCCCGTCTTCGTTTTTCCCTCAGTGCTTCCGCCCTATCCGTCTTTTTGTCGTCAAATCAATGCGATCGTTCGATTCGGTCCTTCCGCCGCTTCAAGTCGGCGATTTCCTTTTCCAGTGCCCCATTCCGGATGTTGGCGTGCGCCGCAAATCCAACACCTGTAGCGGTCGTCTCTTTCCAGTCCTCGATCGCTTTGTCCAAATCATCAAAACGCTTGTCATGTGCATCGAAGCGCTTGTCATGCTCATCCTGCTTTGCGCGAATATCGCGAAGCAGCCGCAGCAGGATGTTGTCCGGCTCCTCGGCCATTGCCGCCTCCCTACTCCGCCGCGACCAGCACCGGTTCGGCGCGGTGCGCGTTGCGGGTGAACTCGTCGATGCGCCGCTCGATCTCGGGCCGGAAGTTGCGGATCAGGCCCTGGATCGGCCAGGCAGCCGCGTCGCCCAGCGCGCAGATCGTGTGGCCCTCGATCTGCTTGGTGACGTCGAGCAGCATGTCGATCTCGCGCTTCTGCGCCTCGCCGCGAACCAGCCGCTCCATCACCCGCCACATCCAACCGGTGCCCTCGCGGCACGGCGTGCACTGGCCGCAGCTCTCGTGCTTGAAGAAATAGGCGAGCCGGGCGATGGCCTTCACGATATCCGTCGACTTGTCCATGACGATGACAGCCGCAGTGCCGAAGGACGACTTCTTCTCGCGCATGCCGTCGAAATCCATGATGGCATCGGCCATGTCCTCGCCCTTGATCACCGGGCAGGATGCACCACCCGGAATGACCGCAAGCAGATTGTCCCAGCCGCCGCGCACGCCGCCACCATGCTTTTCGACAAGTTCGCGGAAGGTGATGCCCATGGTCTCCTCGACCGTGCAGGGCGTGTTCACATGGCCGACCAGCATGAACAGCTTCGTGCCGACATTGTTCGGCCGGCCCATCGACGAGAACCATGCAGCGCCGCGCCGCAGGATCGTCGGCGCCACTGCGATCGACTCGACGTTGTTGACGGTCGTCGGGCAGCCGTAGAGGCCCATGTTGGCAGGGAAAGGCGGCTTCAGGCGCGGCTGGCCCTTCTTGCCTTCCAGGCTTTCCAGCAGCGCCGTCTCCTCGCCGCAGATATAGGCGCCTGCGCCGTGATGCACGTAAATCTCGAAATCGTAGCCGTTCTTGTTGTTCTTGCCGATCAGGCCGGCATCGTAGGCCTCGTCGATGGCGCGCTGCAGCGCCTCGCGCTCGCGGATGAACTCGCCGCGCACATAGATGTAGGCGGCGATTGCACCCATGGCGAAACCGGCCAGCAGGCAGCCCTCGACCAGCGTGTGCGGATCGTGGCGCAATATGTCGCGGTCCTTGCAGGTGCCCGGCTCCGACTCGTCTGCGTTGACGACAAGATAGCTCGGCCGGCCGTCGCTCTGCTTGGGCATGAACGACCATTTCAGCCCGGTGGGGAAACCCGCGCCGCCGCGCCCGCGCAGGCCGGACGCCTTCATCTCGTTGATGATCCAGTCGCGCCCCTTGGCGATGATGCCGTCCGTGCCGTCCCAGGCGCCGCGCGACATCGCACCCTTCAGCGAGCGGTCGAAACGGCCGTAGATATTGGTGAAGATTCGGTCTTTGTCCTGAAGCATTTCTCGTCCCTCAGACCGGCTTCTTGCCGAAGACGCGGATGTACTCGGCGACGCCGCCCTTTGCCAGCGCCTTCGCCTGCTTCACCCAGTCTTCGCGCTCGATGCGCCCGTGGAACGACAGATAGCCGTCGACCCACTCGCGCTCCGCCTTCTTCCAGCTTGCGACCTGCGCGAAAGTATAGATGCCGAGCGAATGCAGCGTGCCCTCGATCTTCGGGCCGACACCGGAGATCAGTTGAAGGTCGTCGACCGCAGCCGGCTTTTCAATGCCGGCCGGGCGGTTCTTGTCCTCCAGCGAAGGCTTGGCCGTTGCCGCCTTGGCATTCGGCGCGGCGCTTCCCTGCCTGGTCTCGGGCGCCTTGAAGGCAGTGGCGGGCTCGCTGCGCGGAGCGCGCGCCGTGCGCTGCTTTTCAGTCTTCTCCACCGCCGGCGATGCAAGGTTGGCATTGGCGGCCGAATGCGCGGGCGCGGCAACGCTGGCGGCCTTTTCGCCGTTGACGCTGGCCTTTTCCGGCGACGGCGATTTCACCGCGGCGCTGGTTTCCGGCGCGTCGGTTGCAGGCCTGGCCGCGTTGGAAGGCGGCACCGCCGCAGCATCCGCTGCCGGTTCCCCAGCCGCGGTCTCTGCTGCTTCCCGCGCCTCGCGGTCGCGGGTGGATTTCAGCACGACCACCTCGTCGCCCAGGCTGGTGAACCCCGAGATCGGCGCGGAATAGGTGCGCCTCACCTGCGGGCCGGGCGTCACCGCCTCGCCGGCCTCGAACGCATCGATGATCTCGGCCAGCCGCTCCGGCGTCAAGTCCTCGTAGGTGTCCTTGAACACCATGACCATCGGCGCATTCACGCAGGCGCCGAGGCACTCGACCTCTTCCCAGGACAGCGTACCGTTGTCGTTCACATGGAACTGGTCGTGATGGATCTTCGACCGGCAGACATCCATCAGCGCTTCCGAGCCGCGCAGCATGCAGGGCGTCGTGCCGCAGACCTGGATGTGGGCGCGGCTGCCAACAGGCTTCAACTGGAACTGCGTATAGAAAGTCGCGACTTCCAGCGCGCGGATATAGGGCATGCGCAGCATGTCCGCGACGTGCTCGATCGCCGCCTTGGTGACCCAGCCCTCCTGATCCTGCGCCAGCATCAGCAGCGGGATGATCGCCGACTGCTGGCGGCCTTCCGGGTATTTCCGGATCCAGGTGTTCGCCTCGGCCGCCATCGCCTCGTTGAAGGCGAAGGTAGCGGGCTGGACGGCTTGCTCGGCTAGTCTGCGAACGCTCATTGTCTTCCCTCGGCTCCCGCGTCGATGGGCGTCGATGTCGCAGCATCGAGCCTGCCCAGCCAGAACGCGCTGCCGCTCGCGATCATATCGTAACCGGTGCGGCGGGATTTCTTGATGGTATCGAGTTCGTCGACCGACCTCAGCTCGCGGATGCGCCCGTCGCCGAGCCAGAATACCCTCAGCTTCATGACATCCAGCACATGCCGGGTGGTCTCGTGTCGCGAATCCGAACCGTGCTCCTCATAGATGAACACGGTATCGCCGGAAAGCAGGCGCTGTGCGCCCGAGAAAGCGGGGATCTCCACGCCTTCCACATCGAGCTTGACGACGAAACGGCGGAGCCCCTGGAAATCCGGCAGGTCCGCAAGGTCGTCGACCGAGATCGTCTCGCAGTCGAGGATCGGCGTGGCGTCGGAGGACGGCGCGACGGTGGAACGCGCCTCGTGCTTGTGGCCGTAGATGCGCACGCGCTCGCCGCTGGTCGAACCGATCGCCCGGTTGAGCGCGGTGAAGCGCCCGGCGTTCAGAGCGCGGTTGTCGTCCAGATTGCGATAAGTGTCGGATGCCGCTTCCACCGCGACCGCCTTCTTCGCGCCGAACTGCTTGCCCGAAACCAGGATCGACCAGTAGCCATGATTGGCTCCGCCGTCGATGAAACCGTAGTCGACATCGCGCGAAGCGGTGAGCAGCGCCCGCACCGACCGTTCGTAGGCGTAGCGCGGCGACAGCAGCACCGACCAATACGTGTCGCAGTAGGACACCCGCATCCGGCTGTCCGGCGTCAGTTGAAACACCATCCGGCGCCGGCTCGGCAAAAGGCTGCGCGTGGCGCGCGCCACGTAGGAAATGCCGAAATTGCTGAACGGCTTCAGGAAGAACATGGCCGAGCGCAACACCAGGATCGCCGCGCGCTCGACGGCGGAAGCACCTTCCACCCGCCCGCTCGAAGCGTCGACCATGATGTCGGCAACGGCCTGTCCGCTCACCTGTCCACCTCGCCGAACACGATGTCGAGCGAGCCCAGGATGGCCGAGACGTCGGCCAGCATGTGGCCGCGGCAGAGGAAGTCCATCGCCTGCAGATGCGCGAAGCCGGGCGCGCGCAGCTTGCAGCGGTACGGCTTGTTGGTGCCGTCGGAGACGACGTAGACGCCGAACTCGCCCTTCGGCGCCTCGACGGCGGCATACACTTCGCCGGCCGGCACGTGGTAGCCTTCGGTGTAGAGCTTGAAGTGGTGGATCAGCGCTTCCATCGAGCGCTTCATCGCCGGCCGCTTCGGCGGCACGATCTTGCCATCCATGTTCGACACCGGCCCGCTGCTCTCCTTGCCGAGCAGCCGGTCGACGCACTGGCGCATGATTTTTGCCGACTGCCGCATCTCCTCCATGCGGATGAGGTAACGGTCAAAACAGTCGCCGTTCTTGCCGATCGGAATGTCGAATTCCATCTCCGGATAACATTCGTAGGGCTGGCTCTTGCGCAGGTCCCAGGCAGCACCCGAGCCGCGCACCATGACGCCCGAAAAACCCCAGGCCCAGGCATCGTCGAGCGAGACCACGCCGATATCGACGTTGCGCTGCTTGAAGATACGGTTGCCGGTGAGCAGGTCGTCAAGGTTCTTGACCGTCTGCAGGAACGGATCGATCCACTTGCCGATGTCCTCGACGAGCTTCTGCGGCAGATCCTGATGCACGCCGCCCGGCCGGAAATAGGCCGCATGCATGCGCGCGCCGCAGGCCCGCTCATAGAAAACCATGAGCTTTTCGCGCTCCTCGAAACCCCACAGCGGTGGGGTGAGCGCGCCGACATCCATGGCCTGCGTGGTGACGTTGAGCAGGTGCGACAGGATGCGGCCGATCTCGGAATAGAGCACGCGGATCAACTGGCCGCGGATCGGCACCTCGACGCCGAGCAGCCGCTCGACGGCAAGCGCGAAGGCGTGCTCCTGGTTCATCGGCGCGACATAGTCGAGCCGGTCAAAATACGGCACGGCCTGCAGATAGGTCTTTGCCTCGATCAGTTTCTCGGTACCGCGATGCAAAAGGCCGATATGCGGATCGACCCGGTCGACGACCTCGCCGTCCAGTTCCAGCACGAGACGCAGAACGCCATGTGCAGCAGGGTGTTGCGGCCCAAAATTGATGTTGAAGTTGCGGACGGAGGTTTCAGCCACGGAACGCTCCGCAGTGAATGGTGAATGGTGAATGGTGAATGGTCACTGCTGAGCCTCGCTTAGCGACCGTACGTACTGGACGAGTCGCCTTCCTAGTCGCTGGCACCGTGAAAACAAATCCTCGAACCGATCGGTTGGTAGGAGCCCCACCTGATTGGCCAAAATTGCGTGAGTCTCCAATTCCTTGAGCGATCCTTGAGCGATCCTCAAAAACTGAATGAATGTCCGCCGTTGCGCACGGCCGAATCCTTCCGCGATATTGGCTGGAATGGAGGACGCCGAACGTCTCATCTGAGAGGTCAAGCCAAACGCCTCTTCCCGAGGAAACTCTCGGGTGAGCAAATAGACCAGACGGGCGATTTCCATCGCCTCCTTCCAGACGATCAGATCGCGATAGTCGCGTATCTGGTCTGGCTTGTCGCCCATTCACCATTCACCATTCACCGTTCACTGCTTCGCCTTCTCATCACCCGGCAGCACGTAGTCCGTGCCTTCCCATGGCGACATGAAATCGAAATTGCGGAATTCCTGCTTGAGCTCCACCGGCTCGTAGACCACCCGCTTGGCTTCGTCGTCGTAGCGCACCTCGACGAAACCGGTCAGCGGAAAGTCCTTGCGCAGCGGGTGCCCCTCGAAACCGTAGTCTGTGAGGATGCGGCGCAGGTCCGGATGGTCGGAGAACAGGATGCCGTAGAGGTCGTAGGCCTCGCGCTCGAACCAGTCGGCGCCGGGATAGACGCTCGTGGCGGAGGGCACCATCGTGTCCTCGTCGGCCTGAAGCTTCACGCGGATGCGAATGTTCTGGCGCGGCGACAGGAGATGATAGACCACGTCGAAGCGTTTTGCCCGCGACGGATAGTCGGCGCCGCAGATGTCGATGAACGACACGAATTGGCACTGCACGTCGTTCTTCAGGAACGACAGCACGTCGACGATGTTAGCCGCCTCGACCGACAGCGTCAGTTCGCCATAAGCGACAACGGCCTTGTCCAGCCGCCCGCCAAGCTTTTCGGAGAGATAAGCCGAGAGATCGTTGAGGGCTTCGCTCACTTGTGAGCCTCCAAATACTCTATCTTGCGCTCCAAGATGGCAATCCGACCACGCAATTCGGCGACACGATCGATCTCGGCGAGATAGCCATCAGCAACAGACGCGCCGATGTCGATATCGGCGAGCTTCGTCAGCGCCCTCAAATAGGCGTCGGGGCGTAAATGCCTGCCCCCCAAATGACGAAGTTTTGCAGCGGTGGAGTTCGAGTTCAGATTCATTTTGCACGCCCCAGGCTCTCGACCTTCTTTTCGAGAGCCTCGATCCGCTCCTCATATTCTCCGATGAGCATCCGGCTCAGCACGGTCTCGCCAGCCATCGCCAGCCGCAGATTCTTTTGACCCGCTTCAAGCTTGGAGAACCGTTCGTCGCTCTCCTTGCGAAACGCGGAGAGGTCCGCCTGAATTTCGCGAAGGAGATGAACAACGAGGTCCTTAGGTTCAGCCATCACGTCACCGTTCGATCGTGCCGGTGCGGCGAATCTTCTTCTGCAGCAGCAGGATGCCGTAGAGCAGGGCTTCCGCCGTCGGCGGACAGCCCGGCACATAGATGTCGACCGGCACCACGCGGTCGCAGCCGCGCACCACCGAATAGGAATAGTGGTAATAGCCGCCGCCATTGGCGCAGGAGCCCATGGAGATGACGTAGCGCGGCTCGGGCATCTGGTCGTAGACCTTGCGCAACGCCGGGGCCATCTTGTTGGTCAGCGTGCCGGCGACGATCATCACGTCCGACTGGCGCGGCGAGGCGCGCGGCGCGATGCCGAAGCGCTCGGCATCGTAGCGCGGCATCGAGATGTGCATCATCTCGACAGCGCAGCACGCGAGACCAAAGGTCATCCACATCAGCGAGCCGGTTCGCGCCCAGGTGATCAGCGCCTCGGACGAGGTGACGATAAAACCCTTGTCGGAAAGCTCGTTGTTGAGCTCGCCGAAGAAAGCGTCATCCGAGCCGATCGGCTTGCCGGTGTTCGGATCGATGATGCCCTTCGGCCTCGGCGCAACGAGCGTGGCGGAAGCGTCGTTCAATCCCATTCCAACGCTCCTTTTTTCCACTCGTAGACGAAGCCGATGGTCAACACGGCGAGGAAGATCATCATCGACCAGAAGCCGAGCATGCCGATCTGGCCGAACGACACCGCCCACGGGAACAGGAAGGCGACTTCAAGGTCGAAGATGATGAACAGGATGGAGACGAGGTAGAAGCGGATGTCGAACTTCATGCGCGCATCGTCGAACGAATTGAACCCGCACTCATAGGCCGAAAGCTTTTCCGGATCGGGATTGCGGTGGGCGACCAGATAGGGCGCAACCACCAGCGCGACGGGAATAGCGATCGACACGGCGAGAAATATCACGACGGGGAGATATGAGCTGAGTAGCCCGTCCATGCTCCGGCCTTCCGTTTGCGATCCTGACTGGTCCGATCATAGCACGGAACGGGAGGCTGGGACCGCGACAGTCTGACCCGTTCGGCCAGTGCCCGAAACCTTGCTGCGATGCGGCGAGGGTTAGCGCAGGCGCTGGGGCGAAGCAAGCCGAACCTTGGCGAATTCGCGGCATGTATCAACCACATATGCTGTCAGGATGATGACGCGGGCCAGTGGACGAGTGCCCGGCACCCCGTCCATATGGTGCAGCGCCAGAAAATGCTCCGACAAACACCAACAAACACCGCCGGAATGCAGATGAAGGAAAAGATCTCGCTCGCCCTTGCCCGCCGCATCGCCATCGCCGCGCAGGGCCTTGCCGATCCGCGCCCGGACGGGCCGATCACGCGCCGGCATCTGGCGAAAACGCTCGACCGGCTGGGCCTGCTGCAGATCGACTCCGTCAGCGCCGTGGTGCGCGCCCATTACATGCCCCTGTTCTCGCGGCTTGGCCCCTACCCGATGTCGCTGCTGGACGATGCCGCCGCGCCGGGGAAAAAACGCGCGCTGTTCGAATACTGGGCGCACGAGGCCTCGCTGCTGCCGCTGGAAAGCTGGCCGCTGATGCGCTGGCGCATGGAGCGCGCGAGCCGCGACGAGGAGATGTATCTTGGCCTCGCCAGATGGGCCGGGTCCAATCGCGGCCTGATCGATGCCATCCACAAGCGCATCGCCGACGACGGCCCGATCGCCGCCTCCGACATAGACGGCGCCAAGGGCAAGGGCGGCTGGTGGGGTTGGAGCGACGAGAAGCATGCCTTCGAATGGCTGTTCTGGGCCGGCAAGGTGACGACCGCCTCGCGCCGTGGTTTCGAGCGGCTCTACGACCTGCCGGAGCGCGTGCTGCCCAGGGAAATCTTCGATCGGCCCGACGTCCCGGCCGCCGACGCGCATCGGCAACTGTTGCTGATGTCCGCCCGTGCGCTCGGCATCGCCACCTATTCCGACCTGCGCGACTATTTTCGCCTGTCGCCGGCCGACATGAAAGGTCGCTTGGAGGAACTGGTCGAATCGGGCGACCTGCTGCCGGTCTCGGTCGAGGGCTGGAAAAACCAGGCCTATCTGTTCACCGGCGCACGGCTGCCACGAAAAGTCGAGGCGCGCGCGCTGCTGGCGCCGTTCGATCCGCTCGTATGGGAGCGCGCCCGCTCCGAGCGGCTGTTCGACTTCCACTATCGCATCGAGATCTATACGCCGGCCGAAAAGCGGCAGTTCGGTTATTACGTGCTGCCCTTCCTGCTCGGGGACACCATTGTCGGGCGTGTCGACATGAAGGCCGACCGCCCTGCCGGCGTGTTGCGTGTGCTCGCCGCCTATGCCCAGCCCGGCGCACCGCCGCATACGGCTGCCGAACTCGCTGCCGAGATCGAGCTTATGCGCGGCTGGCTCGGCCTGGAGCGGATCGAAGTTACCCCTGCCGGCGATCTAGGCCCGGCGCTGGCCGATACTCTGCCCGGTTCCGGCGCGTTGACAGGCTCCGTGGCCGGGGCGTAAACCGCATGTGACGGTCCCGACCGGCGGATGCCGGGGACAGTTTACTTTTTTCCGCTCGCGCCAACCTTGAAGCGTTGCGACGATCCTGCGGAAAGAAAGTAAACTGTTCCTTGCGCTTCGCTGGAAGGGCTAAGAGGGAATACGGTGCGGGTTTCGCCCAAATCCGTAGCTGTCCCCGCAACTGTAGGCGGTCAGCCCGCGCCGAAGGCCACTGGAGAAATCCGGGAAGGCGGCGTCAGGCGGAAGAGCCGTGAGCCAGGAGACCTGCCGTCATCAGATCAATCCGACTGTCCGGCGGGTGACCCGGGCAAGGAGTATCGTTTGGACCAAACCGCCTTCTCCGCGGCGACGACTGCCGAGCCATCCGCCGACACCGGCGTGACGCTGGTCGTCTGCTCGTCCTGCCGTGACGAGACCGGCTCGGACGTCCGCCCCCGTCCCGGCGAAATTCTCGGCGACCGGGTGCGCGAGATGGCGCGGGGTGCCGGCGTCGCCGTCCGCCAGATCGAATGCCTCGGCAATTGCAAACGCCGCCTCAGCGCCGTCATGCTGCGCGAAAACTGCTGGAGCTACGTCTTCGGCGACCTCAGCGTCGACAACGGTCCGGACCTGATCGCCGGCGCAAAACTGTTTGCCGCGTCGCAGGACGGCCTGCTTCCCTGGCGCGGCCGCCCCGACTGTCTCAAGCGCGGGCTCGTCGCCCGCATCCCGCCCGCTTCCCTGCTGAAGGATTTTTCATGACCGCCTTGCTTGCCAGGACCCCCTGCACCGTCGTCACCGGCTTCCTCGGCGCCGGCAAGACGACGATGATCCGCCACATCCTGGAGAACGCCGGCGGACGGCGACTGGCGCTGATCGTCAACGAATTCGGCGACATCGGCATCGACGGCGAGATCTTGAAGGGCTGCGGCGTCGAGGCGTGTCCGGAGGAGAACATCATCGAACTGGCCAACGGCTGCCTGTGCTGCACGGTCGCCGACGATTTCGTGCCGGCGCTGGACAAGATCCTCGCCATGGAGCCGAAGGTCGACCACATCATCATCGAGACTTCCGGGCTCGCTCTGCCGAAGCCGCTGGTGCAGGCGTTCCAGTGGCCGAGCGTCAAGAGCCGCGTGACGGTGGACGGCGTGATCGCGGTCGTCGACGGTCCGGCACTTGCAGCCGGAAAAGTCGCCAACGACATGGACGCGCTCGCCGCCCAGCGTGCCGCCGACTCCACGCTCGACCACGACGATCCGGTCGAGGAAGTTTTTGAGGATCAGTTGGCTTGCGCCGATCTGGTGATTCTTTCGAAGAGCGACCTCATGAATGCAGAGGCGGCTGGCAAGGCAAACGGACTGATTGCCGAGCATCTTTCCCGCGCCGTGAAAATCGTGCCGACGGCACAGGGCCGCGTCGACCCTTCCGTGCTGCTCGGGCTTGGGCTGGCTGTCGAGGACGACATCGAGAACAGGAAAACCCACCACGACGACGAACTCGACCACGAGCACGACGATTTCGATTCCTTCATCGTCGAACTGCCGAACATCACCGATGCCGAGCAGCTCGCCGGCCGCATCTCGGCCGCCGCCGAAAGCGAGAACGTGCTGCGCATGAAGGGTTTCATCCAGGTCGAGGGCAAGCCGATGCGGCTGCTGGTGCAAGCCGTCGGCCCGCGCGTCAATCATTACTACGACCGCGCCTGGACGACCGCCGACGACCGCCGTTCGCGGCTGGTGGTGATCGGGCTAAAAGGGCTCGATCGGGGGAAAGTGGAACGGATTTTGCTGGGATAGCCGATCGGAATTCAATGAAGCGCTTGCGCCCTACGTTGCCCCCCTCTGTCCTGCCGGACATCTCCCCCGCTTGGGAGGAGATTGCCCCGGCCGCTTTGGCTTCGCCAATCGCCACCCTTGCAGGAAGGTCTGTGTCGCCGAAACTGCCGATCTCCCCCCAAGCGGGGGAGATGTCCGGCAGGACAGAGGGGGGCGACGTAGAGCGCAGCAAACTTCCGAACTTCCAGCACTAGGCAGGATCATGCACATCCTGCCCACGACATCCGCCTCGCTCGACGATCTGGTCGAGCCGGTCGACCTGGCGCAATCGCCGGCCGATGTCGTGGCGCTCTCCTTCACCGACAGCGACCTTGCCGCACTCGCTTCCGCCTGGCGGCGCGGCGGCGAAAACCTGCCGTCGATGCGGCTGGCGGCGCTGCGGGACCTGCGCCATCCGATGTCGGTCGACCTCTGGCTGGACAAGGTCGCGGCACACGCCAAGGTAATCCTCGTGCGCATCCTCGGCGGCTACGACTGGTGGCGCTACGGCTGCGACCAACTTGCCGCACTCGCCCGCGCAAAAAACATCCGGCTGGTGATGCTGCCCGGCGAATGCCGGGAACAGGACGAGCGGCTGGTCGAATGCTCGACCTTGTCTCGGCCGGAACTCGACGACCTGCTGGCCTTCTTCCGCGAAGGCGGGCCGAGCAATATGGACGCGCTCGCCGGGCGACTTGCGGGACTGGCGCGGGGCGAAGACAGGGCATCGGCATCGCTGTCCCCGGTCCCGAAAGCTGGGTTCTACTGTCCTAAGCGGGAGATCGTCAGGCGCGGCGTTCTCTCCCCCCTTGAGGGGGAGATGTCGGCGAAGCCGATAGAGGGGGTTGGTCAAGGAAGCGCTCGGCATAAGTGGCACAAGAGGACATCGAGCACTGCGGAGGCGACCCCACCCGGCCCTTCGGGCCACCCTCCCCTCAAAGGGGAGGGGAAAGCCGCACCCGTCGTCCCCATCCTCTTCTACCGCTCCATGCTGCTCGCCGACGACGTCGCGCCGATCGACGCGCTCTGCGAAGCCCTTGAGGCACAGAACATCCATCCGGTTCCGATCTTCGTCTCCAGCCTCAAGGACAAAGACTCGCTCGCCTTCGTCGAGGCAGTCATCGCCGACCTGAATCCCGCCGCCATCATCACCGCCACCGCCTTCGCCACCGGAGCGGAGCCGGGCGCCGAGACGGTGTTCGACCGTGCCGGCGTTCCGGTGTTCCAAGTCATCGTGGCGACGACGCGCCGCGAGGCGTGGGAGAAGAACCCGCGCGGCCTGGCGCCGGCCGACCTTGCCATGCATGTCGTCATGCCCGAACTCGACGGCCGCATCCTCGCCGGCGCGATTTCGTTCAAGGCGCAAAGTGCCGCCGACCAGGCGCTCGGTTTCACCGCGCAAATCAACGGCCCGGAGCCGGATCGCATAAAACAGGTCGCGGCGCGCATCGCCGCGTTCCTGCGGATGGCCACCACGCCGCGTGATGAAAGGCGGTTGGCAATACTCCTCCCCGATTATCCGTCCGCGCCGGGCCGCACCGGCTACGCGGTCGGGCTGGACGTGCCGGCCAGCGTGCTCGCCATGCTGCACGACCTGAAGAACGCCGGATATTATGTTGATTCGATCCCCGAATCATCGCGCGCATTGCTGGATTTGCTGGAACGCCCGGGCCAAGGGCTGGAACTGGAAGACTATCGGAGGATGGTGGCCGGTTTGCCGGTCGAGGCGATGGCTGTGGTCGAGGCAGCATGGGGCGATGCGGCTGAAGATGCTGCGCCCTCACCCTCCCCTTTGTGGGGAGGGTCGCCCGCAGGGCGGGGTGGGGGTTTCGGGGGCTGGAGCTTGTCCGTACCCCCACCCCGACCCGCCATGCGGGTCGACCCTCCCCACAATGGGGAGAGTAACACCGCACTGTTCCCATTCCGCGCCGCCACCTTCGGCAACATCACTGTCGCGCTGGCCCCCGACCGCGGCCGCTCCGCCGACCGCCGCGCCGACTATCATGACGCCGCGCTGCCGCCGCGCCACGCGCTGATCGCCTTCGGCCTGTGGCTGCGCGAAACGCTCGGCGTCCATGCGCTCATCCATGTCGGCGCCCACGGCACGCTGGAATGGCTGCCGGGCAAGACCGTGGCGCTGAGCCGAAACTGCTTCCCCGAGATCGTCACGGGCGCCCTGCCCGTCATCTACCCCTTCATCGTCAGCAATCCCGGCGAGGCGGCGCAGGCGAAGCGCCGCATCGCGGCGATCACGCTCGGCCATCTGCCACCGCCGATGACCAGCGCGGGCCTCGACGAGGACAAGCAGAAGCTGGAACGGCTGGTCGACGAATATGCACAGGCCGACGGGCTCGACCGTCGTCGCCGCGACAGGCTGGCAAGACTGATCGTCGAGACGGCGGCGAAATCCGGCCTCGCCGCCGAGGCCGGCGTGGCCAACACCGACGCGCCGGACGAGGCTCTGCGCCGCATTGATGCCTGGCTCTGCGACCTCAAGGATTTTGCCGTCAAGGACGGGCTGCACATCTATGGCCGCGCCGCGCCGGGCGAAGCGGACCCGCTGCGCCTCGCCAGCGCCGAGGCGGAGCGGAAAACGCTGCTGGGCGCACTCGACGGCCGCCATGTCCGCGCCGGGCCGGCCGGCGCGCCCGCGCGCGGCCGCACCGACGTGCTCCCAACCGGCCGCAACCTGTTCACTGCCGATCCTCGCGCCATGCCGACGCCAACAGCCTTCGATCTCGGCAAGGCCGCCGCCGAGGAAGTCCTGCGCCGCTACTTGCAGGACCATGGCGACTGGCCACGCTCGCTGGTCATCGACCTGTGGGGCAGCGCCTCGCTGCGCACCGGCGGCGAGGAGATCGCCCAGGGCCTTGCGCTGATGGGCTGCCGCCCGCAATGGGATGCAGCCACGGGCCGGGTGACCGGCATCGAGGTCCTGCCGCAGGCGCTGCTCGGCCGTCCGCGCATCGACGTGACGTGGCGGATTTCCGGCCTGTTCCGCGACATGTTCCCGACGCAGATCGCGCTGATGGACGCCGGCGCGCGCGCCGTCGCCACCTGTAACGAGGATGACGCCGACAATCCGCTGGCCGCCGAGGCGCGCGCCGCCGGATCGACGCCGGCGCGCATCTTCGGCTCATCGCCGGGCACCTACGGCGCCGGCGTCGAGGACGTCTTGGCACGTGGCGAGTGGAGCACCAGAGAAGAGATCGGAAACGCCTATCTCGACGCTGCTTCCCATGTCTACGGTGGCGCAGAGGGAGAAGGCATAGCGGCGCCGGGCGCCTTTGCCGGCCGCATCGCCGAGGCCGACCTTCTGATCCACACCGGCGACGACCCTACACGCGACATCCTCGAAGGCTCGGCCGACGTGGCCTTCATCGGCGGTTTTACGGCAGCGCTCGCCGCGCTCGGAAGGAATGCTGACGTGATCGTGCTGGACACGACCGACCCGGTAAGACCGCGCCCGCGCTCGGTGACGGAAGCGGTGACGCGGGTCGTGCGGGCGCGCTCCACCAATCCCGTCTTCATTGAAGGCCAGATGCGGCACGGGCCGCGCGGCGCTTCGGAATTCGCCGAGACGGTCGACCGGCTCGTCGGCTTCGCCGAGACGACGAACGCCATACCCGGAGCGCTGATCGAGGCCGTTCATGACGCGTATCTCGGCGACCCGCGCGTCCGCGATTTCCTGCTGCGCGAAAATCCTGCCGCCGCCCGTTTCATCGCCGAGCGTTTTGCCGCCGCGCGTCGCCGCGGCCTGTGGCACCCGCTACGCAACGCGGTCGACGGCGATCTTGCGGCCCTGATCGCGGAAGCCTCCGACTCGCTGATCGTGCATGCCTCCGAGCCGCAGGCCGCCGAATGAACGCCCCGCTCAGACGGGGTGCCTGTCCGGCGCTTTCGGCGCCGATGCCGACCGGCGACGGCCTGCTCATTCGGCTCTCGCCTGTTTCCGGAGGATTTTCACCGAAGCAGTTGATCGGACTCTGCGAATCGGCGGCGCGTCACGGCAACGGCATCGTCGAGGTGACAGCGCGCGGCAGTTGCCAGTTCCGTGGATTTTCGGCCATGTCGGCCAACCGCTTCGCCGGGGATGTCGATGCGCTGGCGATAGACGTCCGCACCGGCGTACCAGTGGAGATCAGCCCGCTGGCCGGCATGGACCCCTCCGAAATCGGCGACGCAGCGGGTCTGGCGGAGCGCATCCGGCAAGGCATCCTGGCCGCAGGGCTCGAAGGCCGGCTGGGGCCGAAAGTGTCGATGGTGGTCGACGGTGGCGGCCAGGTTTCGCTGGATTCGGTGGCGGCCGATGTCCGGCTGGCCGCCGGTCGTCGCGACGGCACAGTGCTTTGGTGCCTGGCGATTGCAGGCGATGCGGAGACATCGACGCAGCTCAGCTGGTACGATGACGCTGGAGCGGTCCAGGGTGCGATATCGGTTCTCGGTAGAATTGCGGAGGGAGGCCGCGAGGCACGAGCAAGGGATTTCTTCGAAACGGATTGGACGAATCTACTCGCTCTGCGCCGCCCCTCATCCCCCTGCCGGGACCTTCTCCCCGCGAACAACGGGGAGAAGGTGGCTGGCCGCAACGACGCCACTTCTCCCTTCTCCCCGTCCTTCACGGGGAGAAGGTGCCGGCAGGCGGATGAGGGGCGGCTCGGATCGATCCGTACTGCCTTGCTGAGCCTTGTAGGCAACCAATACGCCCTCCCCATCGCCCTATCCTTCGGCCACATCGACGCTGCGGTCCTGATCGACCTCGTCCGGACAGCCGAAGCCCTCGGCATCACCGATTTTCGGCCCGCGCCGCATCGTTGCCTGCTGCCGGTCTGCCCATCCCTCGAAGCCGCGCAGGCGTTGCGCGAACACGCCCAAAAACTCGGCTTCGTCACCGATCCCTCCGATATCCGCAAGACTATCGCCGCCTGCCCCGGGGCGCCGGCCTGCGCATCGGGAACCATCGCCGCGCGCACCATCGCAGAAGAGGTGGCTAGGACACTTGGCACGCACGACGCGCACAATCTCTCCATCCATATCTCCGGCTGCGAAAAAGGCTGTGCCCGGCAGGCCCCGACAGACATCACCATCATCGGCGGCGAAAAAGGCGCGGGGCTTGTCGTCCACGGAACAACCAGGACACGCCCCCTCGCCTACAGGTCGGCTGGCGGACTGCCCGAGGCAATAGCGGCGGTCGCAGCGAAGCTTGACGCGGCGCAGCCGTCGGATTCCGCAAAGGCCGCCGGCAGGACGACAAAAACCCTTTCGCCGGCACAACTGGCATGCTTGAAGGCCGCATTCGAACAGGACGGACCATGACGGCATACGACTACATCCGCGACGGCGACGCCATCTACGAAAGATCCTTCGCGATCATCCGCGCCGAGGCAGACCTTTCGCGCTTCTCGGAGGCGGAGGCTGATGTCGCGATCCGCATGGTCCATGCCTGCGGCGAGGTCGAGGCGACCCGGCATTTCGAATTCTCGGACGATTTCGTCGGGGCGGCGCGGACGGCGCTGAGCGCGGGCGCGCCGATCCTTTGCGATGCCGAGATGGTCGCGCATGGCGTCACCCGCGCCCGCCTGCCGGCCGGCAACGAGGTGGTCTGCACGCTGCGCGACCCGCGCACCCCAGCGTTGGCGAAGGAGATCGGCAACACCCGCTCGGCCGCTGCGATAAAACTCTGGGGCGAGCGCATGGCGGGCTCGGTCGTCGCCATAGGCAACGCGCCTACCGCCTTGTTCTATCTGCTGGAACTGCTGCGCGACGGCGCACCGAAACCGGCGGCGATCATCGGCATGCCGGTCGGTTTCGTCGGCGCCGCCGAATCGAAGGATGCGCTGGCGGAGAATTCGTACGGCGTGCCCTACGCCATCGTGCGCGGGCGGCTGGGCGGCAGCGCCATGACCGCCGCATGCCTGAACGCCCTGGCGAGGGCCGGCCTGTGACTGCAATGCAGAAAGGCCGGCTGATCGGCGTCGGCACCGGGCCGGGCGACCCGGAACTGCTAACGCTGAAGGCGGTGCGGGCGCTGGGCGAGGCCGACGTGCTGGCGCATTTCGCCAAGCGCGGCAACAACGGCAACGCGCGCGCCATCGTCGAGGGCCGCCTGAAGCCGGACATCATCGAACTGCCGCTGCACTATCCGGTCACCACCGAGATCGCCAGGGACCACGGCGACTACAAGGCGCAGATTCTTGCATTTTACGAGGAGTCCGCGGCGGCTGTTGCGCGCCATCTCGACGCTGGCCGCACCGTGGCGGTGCTGAGCGAGGGCGATCCGCTTTTCTATGGCTCCTACATGCACCTGCATGTGCGGCTGGCGCATCTTTATCCAACCGAGGTCGTTCCCGGCGTCACCGCCATGTCCGGCTGCTGGTCGGCCACCGGCCAGCCCATCGTCCAGGGTGACGACGTGCTCACCGTGTTGCCCGGGACAATGAGCGAATTCGAACTGGCGCGCCGTCTTGCCGACACCGACGCGGCAGTGATCATGAAGGTCGGTCGCAACCTGCCGAAGATCCGGCGCGCGCTGGAATCCACCGGCAGACTCGAGCGCGCCTTTTATGTCGAGCGCGGCACGATGGCCAACGGGGCGACCATGCGGCTCGCCGACAAGGCCGACGACATGGCGCCGTATTTCTCGATCGTACTCGTTCCCGGCTGGCTCGGCCGCCCCGGCAGCGTGACGGCTTCCGGAGTGGTGCTGTGAGCGGGAAGCTGTTCGTCATCGGGCTTGGGCCGGGCAATCCCGACCAGGTGACGCCGCGGGCAAGCGCGGCGGTGGTCGCGGCGAAATTCTTCTACGGTTACAAGCCTTATCTCGACCGCCTGCACCTGAGACTCGATCAGACGGCGGTATCTTCCGACAATCGTGAGGAAATTTCCCGCGCAGGGGCCGCGCTCGCCAAGGCGGCGGAAGGCGAAGCGGTCGCCGTCGTCTCCGGCGGCGATCCGGGCGTGTTCGCCATGGCGGCCGCGGTCTGCGAGGCGATCGAAGCCGGGCCAGAGACCTGGCGGAATATCGACGTCGAGATCGTGCCTGGCGTGACGGCGATGCTGGCGGTCGCGGCCCGCATCGGCGCGCCGCTCGGCCATGACTTTTGCGCGATCTCGCTCTCGGACAATCTAAAGCCGTGGGAAGTGATCGAACGGCGGCTGGCCGCAGCCGCCGAGGCCGGCTTCGTCATCGCCCTCTACAACCCGATCAGCAAGGCGCGGCCCTGGCAACTCGGCAAGGCCTTTGCGCACCTGCGCAAAACCTTGCCCGCTGAAACCATTGTGATTTTCGGACGCGCCGCCGGACGGCCGGAGGAGCGTATCGAGACGTTCACGCTGGGCGACGTCGATGCCGAAAAAGCCGACATGGCGACCTGCGTCATCATCGGCTCGACGGAAACGCGGGCTATTCCGCGCGGCGACCGGCCGCCGCTGATCTACACCCCGCGTTCGCTGGCCAGCCAATGATCGATCGCGGCAATCGTTGCTTCGACGGTGTCGGCCGCGGGGACTTCCGGCAGCGCCGGTCGGCGGAACAGGATGACCTCGATGCCGAGCGCGCGTGCGGCGACGATCTTGCCGTAAGTGGCTGTTCCGCCGCTGTTTTTTGCGACGACAGCGTCTATTCGATTGTCGACCAGCAGGGCCTTTTCCGCCTCCAGGGCGAACGGCCCGCGCGCCAGAATGTAGGTCGCATCGGGCACGCCGAGCGGCGGCTCGATCGGGTCGACGCTGCGGATCAGATAGGAATGCTGGGGGGCGGCCTCGAAGGGGCCAAGTTCCTGCCGGCCGAGCGCCAGAAATACTTTTCGCGAATGGCTTCCGAGCGCGGCGACGGCGGCTTCGGCGTCAGCCACCAGCGTCCAGCGGTCGTAGGGCTGGCGCGGCCAGGGCGGGCGGCGAAGCGCAAAAATCTTGACGCCGGTCTGCTCGGCAGCCTGCGCGGCATTCGCGGAAATCCGCGCCGCATAGGGATGCGTCGCGTCGATCAGCAAGGAAATCTCCTGTTCCTTCAGATAGTTGGCAAGGCCCTCGGCGCCGCCGAAACCGCCGCTGCGCACCGGCACGGGATGTCCGATCGGGTTGGCCGTGCGGCCAGCCAGAGACAGCGTAACGGTGAATTCGACGCGGCCGGCGAGCCGTTCGGCAAGCTGCCGGGCGTCGGTGGTACCGCCGAGAATCAGAACACGGTGGGTCATGATGTCCACTGATGAGAGCATGCCGGCGGAACGATGGCTATCCGTCATCGGCATTGGCGAGGATGGGCTGGACGGGCTCGGCGCGGAGGCCCGGCGGCGGATTTCCGAGGCCGAGATTGTATTCGGCGGCAAGCGCCACCTGGCCTTGGCAACAAGCGAAATCAAAGGCGAATCAAGGCCTTGGCCGTGGCCTTTCGATTCGGAGATGCGGGCGGTGGTAGCGCTGCGGGGCCGCAAAGTCTGCGTCCTGGCATCTGGCGATCCGTTCCTGCACGGCGTGGGCGCAACGCTGGCGCGGCACGTGGCAACACACGAAATACGAACGATTCCAGCACCTTCGGCCTTCTCGCTTGCCGCGAGCCGGCTGGGCTGGTCGCTGCCAGAGATAGAGACGATTTCGCTGCATGGAAAATCCATCGATCTGATCCGCCCGTTGCTGCACCCCGGCACGCGTATTCTGGCGCTAACATCGGACGCCGAAGGACCGGCAGCGGTCGCCAAGCTGTTGACAAAATTGGGTTTTGGGCCGTCGCGGCTGACGGTGCTCGAAGCGCTTGGCGGCCCGGACGAGCGGCTACGGGCCATGCGCGCCGACGGCATGAAGTCCGAAATATTCAATCCTCTCAACGTGTTGGCAGTCGAGGTCGCGCCAGAGGCCGCCACGGGCTTCATTTCGCTCGCTCCGGGCCAGAGTGACGGCCTCTTCGAACACGATGGACAGCTAACAAAACGCGAAATCCGCGCGATGACGTTGTCCGCCCTCGCTCCTCTCCGAGGCGAGTTGCTGTGGGACATCGGCGCCGGCTCCGGCTCGGTCGCCATCGAGTGGATGCTGAGACATCCGTCGATGCGGGCGATCGCGGTGGAAGCCAACGGGGGTCGGGCCGAGCGCATCGGCCGCAATGCAACGGCGCTGGGGGTGCCGGGGCTGAAGGTGGTGCAGGGCGCCGCGCCCAAGGCTCTGGCGGGACTGCCTGCGCCGGATGCGGTGTTCGTCGGCGGCGGCGGCAGCGAGGCCGGCGTGATGGATGCGGCGGTCGACGCGCTGAAACTGGGCGGCCGGCTTGTCGCCAACGCAGTGACGCTGGAGATGGAGGCGGTGCTGATCGCCAGGCAGGCGACGCTCGGCGGCGAGTTGATCCGCATCGCAGTTTCGCGCGCCGCGCCGGTTGGAACCATGACCGGCTGGCGGCCGGCAATGCCGGTGACGCAATGGGTGTGGCGCAAGCCATGATCGTCGCGGGCATCGGCTGCAAGGCGGGCGTGAGCGAGGCCGAGGTGCTGGCGGCGTTTCGCGCCGCGCTTGCCACCCACCGCATTAAGGCTGGAGACGTCGAGGCGCTGGCGGTGCCGGAGCAGAAGTCCGCGGAGCCGGGAATTCATGCGGCGGCCCAGGCGTGGGGACAACTCGTCCTGGTGATCGGCCGGGCCGACCTTGCGAGGGCGGGTGAGAAGACGCTGACCCGCTCCGACCGTTCGCTCGAAGTGACGGGAGCCCCGTCCGCATCGGAAGCGGCGGCGCTGGCCGCCCTCGGCACGCGCGGAAAACTGCTCGGGCCACGCGTCGCCGTCGGGCCTGTCACCTGCGCGCTGGCAAGCGACGGAGTGTTTTGATGACCGTGCATTTCATCGGCGCAGGCCCCGGCGCGGCAGACCTGATCACCGTGCGCGGCCGCGACCTGATCGCCCGCTGCCCGGTCTGCCTCTATGCCGGCTCGATCGTGGCGAAAGAAATGCTCGACTGGTGCCCGCCCGGCGCGCGGCTGGTCGATACGGCTCCGATGTCGCTGGACGAGATCGAGCAGGAATATGTCGCGGCGCACAAGGCCGGGCAGGACATGGCGCGGCTGCATTCCGGCGACCTTTCGGTGTGGAGCGCGGTGGCCGAGCAGGTGCGGCGGCTGGAGAAACATGGCATCCCCTACACGCTGACCCCCGGCGTACCCTCCTTCGCGGCGGCAGCGGCAAGCCTCGGGCGCGAACTGACAATCCCCGAAGTGGCGCAAAGCTTGGTGCTGACGCGGGTTTCCGGGCGCGCCTCGCCAATGCCGCCGAAGGAAACGCTGGCCGCCTTCGGCGCGACCGGCGCGACGCTGGCGATCCATCTGGCGATCCACGCCATCGAGCGGATCGTCGAGGAGCTTTCGCCGCTTTATGGGGAGGATTGCCCGGTGGCGATCGTCTTCCACGCGTCGCGGGCGGACGAGCGTATTTTGCGCGGCACGCTTGCGACGATCGCCGGGCAACTGGCCGCGCAGCCGATCGAACGCACGGCGGTGATCTTTGTCGGCCGCTCGCTGGGCGCGGAGGATTTTCGCGAGAGCTCGCTGTATGACCCGACGTACCAGCGGCGGTTCAGGGGGCGGGAGTGAGCATGCCTCCATCGAGGAATATGGTGGCGACTACGCAATTCGCAGTGTCTTGCCGTTCAACTCTCACGTCAAAGGCGGCGCTCCACGTTGCCCCCTCTGTCCTGCCGGACATCTCCCCCGCTTGGGGGAGATTGGCTGTCATCTGGGCTTTCGCCAATCATCAACGATGCAGGACGAGCGCCGACTAAGCGGCCGGACATCTCCCCCCCAAGCGGAGGAGATGTCCGGCAGGACAGAGGGGGGCAGCGTAGAGCGCTTCCCGGGAAGACCTAACGTCTCCAAAGGCACGCTAACGTGGTGCCTACCCCGCCTTCACTGACGCAAACGCCTTTCGGCCCCGCAAGCCGCCTTCCCGGTCAAACACCAGGATTTCCAGCTCGACATCCGCCCCCCGCAACACCGGTGCGGCGGTGCGCCAGGCGGCCGCGGCAATCGCATCGCCGATCGGCACGCCTGCCGCCTCGGCCAGCGAAAACGCCTCGGCGACGGTGTTGGCGCCTTTTACCGCCTCAGCCAGGTCGGCCGGACCGTCGGCATCTAGCACGACGGACGCCAGCGCCTCCAGGTCGGCGGCGCCCCGCTTGGAATGGACGTCGAGCATGCCTTGCGCCAGTTTTGTCATCTTGGCGACGCCGCCGGCGATGGTGACGCGCGGCACGGGATGCGCCCGCACATATTTCAGCATGCCGCCGACGAAATCGCCCATGTCGATCAGCGCCACCTCGTGCAGGCCATGGAATTTCTGCACGGCGGCTTCCGAAGCATTGCCGGTGGAGCCGGCGATGTGGGTCAGCCCCATGGCGCGGGCGACGTCGATGCCGCGATGGATGGAGTGGATCCAGGCAGAGCACGAATAGGGGATGACCACGCCGGTCGTGCCAAGGATCGAAATGCCGTGCAAAATGCCAAGGCGCGGGTTGAGCGTTTTTTGCGCCAGCGCAGCGCCGTCGGGAACGGATATCTCGACCTCGATGTCGGCGCCCTCGCCTGCCACCTCGCGCACGGAGTCCGCGATCATCTTGCGCGGCACGGGATTGATCGCCGGCTCGCCGACTGCCACCGGCAGGCCGGGACGGGTGACGAGGCCCACCCCCTCGCCGCGCCGGAAGGTGACGCCGGAACCCGCAGCACCGTGCCGCACCGTGGCCTTCACCAGCGCGCCATGGGTGACGTCCGGATCGTCGCCGGCGTCCTTGACGATGCCGGCCGTCCCCTGGCCGTCTCCCGGCTCGTTGACGGCGAGCGCGAAGGCGACACGGCGCCCGCCGGGCAGGCCGATCTCAACCGGATCGGGGAACTCGCCGGACAAAAGCGCCGCACAGGCAGCCTTCGCCGCCGCCGCGGCGCAGGCGCCGGTGGTCCAGCCGCGCTTCAGCGGTCGGTCTTCTGTCTCCATGATGTCGTCTATAGGCTTGCATAAGCCCAGCGTCATCGTCCAAAGCGGCATGCATGAGCCTCGCCGACGCCATTACCCGCCTCGACTACCGCCCGCGCGATTTCCTGCCGGGCCATGTTTGGCTGGCCGGCGCCGGGCCGGGCGATCCCGGCTGCCTGACGCTCGACGTGCTTTCGGCGCTGACTGATGCCGACTGCGTCGTCTACGACGCGCTGGTGTCGGAGGCCGTGCTGGAGATCGCGCGCGGCGCCGAACTGCATTTCGCGGGAAAACGCGGCGGCAAACCTTCGACCGACCAGGAGGATATCACGAAGCGGCTGATCGGCTTCGCGTGGGCGGGAAAGCGCGTGCTCAGGCTGAAAGGCGGCGACCCCTATATGTTCGGGCGCGGCGGCGAGGAGGCTTTGGCGCTGGTGCGTGAAGGCATACCGTTCCGCGTGCTGCCGGGGCTGACCTCGGCCCTGGCCGGACTGGCCGGCGCGTCGATTCCGGCGACCATGCGCGGCATCAACAAGGCCGTGGTGCTGGCCACCGGCCATGCGGCCGGCACCGACGAGGATCTCGACTGGGCAGCGCTTGCCAGGACCGGCCAGCCGGTCGTCATCTATATGGGGCTGAAGAACCTGCCGATCATCGCCGCGCAGCTCGCCGCCGGCGGGCTTGCCGCCGAGACGCCGGCGGCAGTGATCGAGCACGCGACGACGCCGCGCGAGCGCGTCGTGGTGGCGACGCTGGGGACGCTTGCGGAAGAAGCTGCGCGCGCGGACATCGGCGCGCCGGCGCTGATCGTCATCGGCGGCATCGTGTCGATGCGGGCGGAGTTGCGGAGATGAGCGGTATGGGCCTGGCAGACTCAGCGAGGCTAGTTGGCTTCCCGCGCCCGCTCCTGCGTGCTCCGTACGGCGCGTGGCATACCCCCACCCCTAACCCCTCCCCACGAGGGGGAGGGGGACTTTGCGACTGCAATGCCATGCGAAACCGTCGACGATTGACGCCAAGCAGAGATGCCGACCTGTCCCCCTCCCCCTTGTGGGGAGGGGTTAGGGGTGGGGGTATCGCGGCGATGCATCCGAAGGCGTCCAACAACAACTGCGTTCGTCCGAAATGACCGCGCGCGGCATCATCGTCGGCGCGCCGCGCTCCGGGTCGGGCAAGACCAGCGTCACCATCGGCCTGCTGCGCGCGCTGAAGCGGCGGGGGTTTTCCGTGCGCGGCGCGAAGTCGGGGCCGGATTATATCGACCCCGCCTTCCACGAGGCCGCGACCGGCCTTCCCGGCGTCAATCTCGATTCCTGGGCGATGCCCCCCGCCCTGCTCGACGGGCTTGTCGCCGGCGCGACTATAGGGGCTGACATCGTCGTCATCGAAAGCGCCATGGGTCTGTTCGACGGCATTGTTTCGCCGGACGGCCGCTCCGGCTCGGCCGCCGACCTGGCGCGGCGTTTTGGCCTGCCTGTGCTGCTTGTGCTCGACGTTTCGGGCCAGTCTCAGACGGCGGCGGCCGTGGCGAAGGGGTTTGCCGTCTACGATCCGGGGGTGCGCATCGCCGGCGTCGTGCTCAACCGGGTGGGCAGCGAGCGGCACCGGCGGCTTGCCGGCGCGGCGATCGAGGCAATCGGCCTGCCGGTGGTCGGCTGCGTGATGCGCGACCCGTCTATGACGCTGCCCGAACGCCACCTCGGCCTGGTGCAGGCCAGCGAACACGCCGACCTCGACGCCCATATCGATGGGTTGGCGGATGTGATGGAGCGCTCGCTGGATATCGACGCGGTAGCCGGGATGGCGGAAGCGGTCGACGCGATCGCCACGGAGGAAAATCCGCCGGTGTCGCGCTCTTTGTCGACCGGATCGGAGGAAAGGAAAGGACGATCGTACCAATCCACCGTCGCCCTCCCCCCGCCCGGCCAGCGCATCGCGCTGGCGAAGGACGCGGCGTTCACCTTCCTCTATCCGCATCTGATCGCTGCATGGCGGGCGGCCGGGGCGGAGATCGTAGCGTTTTCGCCGCTGGCCGACGAGGCGCCGGACGATGGCTGCGACGTGTGCTGGCTTCCCGGCGGCTATCCGGAACTGCATGCCGGAAAACTGGCGGCGGCGGCGAATTTCCGCGAGGGCATGGGGCGCTTCGCGGCGCAAAAGCCGGTGCATGGCGAGTGCGGCGGGTTCATGGTGCTGGGCGAAGCACTGGAGGATGCGGACGGCGTGACGCACCGCATGCTCGGCCTGCTCGGCCATTCGACGAGCTTTGCGAGACGAAAGATGAACCTCGGCTACCGGCAGGCGACGCTGCTGGCCGATTGCCCTATCGGGCAAGAAGGCGATGTCGTGCGCGGCCACGAGTTTCATTATGCATCGCTGACCGATGCCGGACAGGATGCGTCATTGGCGGAAATCGCCGATGGGCAGGGCGTGGCGCTCGGCGCGTTCGGCGGACGGCGGGGATTGGTCAGCGGGACGTTTTTCCATGCGATTGCGGGGGCGACATGACTCCGCAAAACCTCGTCCGCGACATCGGCTTCTGCATCCTGTTTTTCACGCGGCTGCCGCTGCCTGAGATGCGTCTGGCCGACCGAAAGCTGAGCAGGGCGATCTGGGCGGCACCGGTCGCCGGTTGGATCGTGGCAACCATCGGCGGCGCGGTGTTCTGGATTGCGACCGGCCTCGGCGTGCCGGCGGGACCCGCGGCGGCGCTGGTGCTGGCGGCGACGATGCTCGTCACGGGGTGCCTGCATGAGGACGGGCTTTCGGACACGGCGGACGGGTTCGGCGGCGGCAGGAACCGCGAGCGCATCCTCGAAATCATGCGGGACAGCCGCATCGGGGCGTTCGGGGCGTGCGCGCTGGGGCTGACGATTCTGCTGCGATGGAGTGCGCTGGCCGCTCTGGCGGCCGGTCCTGCGGCAAATGTCGCAACCGGGTCGGAGGCGGCATATTCGGCGTCGGCCGCCGTCCTTGCCGCGCTGATCGCCGCCCATGGCGGTTCGCGGGCGATGCTGCCCATCTTCCTCCAGCGCCTGCCCCCTGCCCGAACCGACGGCCTGTCGGCCGGCGCGGGCATGGTCGAAGGACCGGCCGCCAATGCGGCGCTGGCGCTCGGCCTGCTGTCGCTGCTGGCGCTTGGCCTTTCCGCAGCACTCGTGGCAGCCGTGCTGCTGGCGGCGGCCTTCTTCGCCTTCCGGGCGCTCTGCCTGAAAAAGATCGGCGGGCAGACCGGGGACGCCGCCGGCGCCTTGCAGCAGGGCGCCGAGATCATCATCCTGCTCGTCGCCTGCGCCGTTTTCTGACGTGATGCTGTTATCGTTTCCGAAAGGGGAATTTCCATGAATTTCGCGTCCTTCGAAGCCTTGCGCGCCGCCTGCCAGGACCTGCCGACCGGCGATCCGAAGGCCGCGGAAGCCGTGGCCCGCCGCCAGGACACACTGACCAAGCCGCAGGGCAGCCTGGGACGGCTGGAGACGCTGGTCGCCTGGCTGGCGCGCTGGCAGGGGCGCGAGGTGCCGAAGCTCGACAAGGTGAAGGTGATCGTCTTCGCCGGCTCGCACGGCGTGACCGCGCAGGGCGTGTCGGCTTTCCCGCCGGAGGTGACGGCGCAGATGGTGGCGAACTTTGCCGCCGGCGGCGCCGCGATCAACCAGCTGGCGCGCATGGCGGGCGCCGAGCTGGACGTCATCCCGCTCGACATCGAGCGGCCGACCGCCGACTTCACGCTGGCCCCTGCCATGGACGAGCAGGAATTTCTGGCGGCGATCGGACGCGGCTACAGCGCGGTCGAGGGCGGCACAGACCTGCTCTGCTTCGGCGAGATGGGCATCGGCAACACCACCGCCGCGGCGGCGATCGCCTCGGCCTTGTTCGGCGGCGTCGACCAGTGGGTCGGGCGCGGCACCGGCGTTGACGACGCCGGTCTCGGCCGAAAAATCGCGGCGATCGAAGTGGCGATGAAGCTGCATGGCGAGGTGCTGCACGACCCGCTGAAGGCAGCGGCGGCGGTCGGCGGGCGCGAACTGTCGGCGATCATGGGCGCGACGCTCGCCGCGCGCCACCAGGGCGTGCCGGTGCTGCTCGACGGCTTCGTCTGCACGGCGGCGGTGGCGCCGATGGTGCGGCTGCATTCGCACGGGCTGGACCACGCGGTCGCCGCGCATGTGTCGGCCGAGGCAGGCCATCGCGGCCTGCTGACGGCGATGAATTTGAAGCCGCTGTTCGATCTCGGCATGCGGCTCGGCGAAGGGTCGGGAGCCTGCCTTGCCGTCAATATCCTGCGCTCGGCGCTGGCCTGCCATACCGGCATGGCGAGTTTTGCCGATGCCGGCGTCTCGGAAAAGGCCGCGTCGTAAGCTTGCCCGGAACCATCGACCCCGGTGTCGCGTTGGAGAGCGATTCACCCTCTCTGCGCAAGGACATGATGATGGCTTCCACTTTCTCGAAATTCCGCGACGACATGACCGAAGAGCTTGAGGACCAGGTGGCGCGGCTGCAGAAGGAAGTGAAGGTGCTGCGCAAGGCGCTGGGAAAGCGCGGCGCGGCGGCCTATGACGACACCCGCGAGACGGCGGCGGATTTCTACGACGAGATCGCAGCCCGCGTCGGCGACGCCCTGCCGATGATCCAGAAGCAGTCGCGCGTCGTGCAGCGCGCCGCCACCGACCATCCGCTGACGACTGCCGTCGTCGGGCTGGCGGTCATCGGGCTGGTGGTTGGGTTGATGTCGCGAAAATAAGTCAGCGGCCAATCAGAAATAGCACTGCGGGCCCTTGCCCTTGGCGTAGGCGCTGCGTTCGCCGCACTGCTTGCCGCTGAGCATCAGATCGTAGGGGCACTGGCAGTCGCCGCCCTGCGGCGCGCGGGCCGGACGCAAGGCACCCCACATCGACTTGTCCTCCGGCAGCGAGATGGGCTGGGCCGCAGGCGCCGATTCGGGTTCCGCCACGGCGGGCACGGCCTCGGGCTCCGGCGCGACATCCTGCTTCGGCCGGGGCGCGAAGGCGACTTCGGACGAATCGGCAGGCGTTGCCTGCGGCGCGGGTTTCGGCACGGCGGCTACGGCCGGCGTCGGCTTCGGGGCGACGGCAGCGGTCTCTAACGAGACCGGGCCGGGTTTCAAATAATCGCCATGCACCCAGCCGACCATGCCGTCGGCGGACACCTTTCGCCATTTGCCGTCGGTGACGCTGGCCTCGACGGCCTGGCCGCCCTTCAGCGTCGCCACGACGGCGCTGGATTTGCTCGCCTCCTTGCGCAAGCGGACCTTTTCGGTTGTCCGCATCGTCACGGACACGGGCGCGACCGGCTTTTCCGGGCGTGGAATCGAGGCGGTGACGAAATCCTGCGGTTTCGGTTCGGGCGCGACCGCGACGACCGGCGCAGCCGGCTTCCTCTCCACGGACGCCTGCTCGACGGCGCGCTGGCGCTGCCAGTGCTCACGCTTCGGCGGCTCCTGGGTCATTGCCCACACGCCGGCTGCGACCGCGCCGACGACGAGCCATCTCAATCTGGGAAGCTTCAGCATCGAACTCGCCGAAAACTTCCAACGGGGCTTTGCTTTTGCTGGTTTCTTCGCCATGCGTCCATCATGACCGCAATCACTTAAGGCTTGGTTTACCACGATCGCCGGCCGCCGCTGGACCAGCCTTTGCTGCGCCTTAGCGGTTGCGCGATACCCGGATAGTTGCGAAACGCCGTGCATGGCGACGCAATCAAACCTCAAGGCCGCATTCTGGATGGGATGCTCGCTGGGCTGCATGATCCTGATGACATGGGCCGGCCGCGAGACGACGAGAGAGCTCGACGTGTTCCAGGTGATGGAGCTGCGCTCGCTGATCGGGCTGGTCATGCTCTATCCGCTGGTGCATCTGGCCGGTGGATTTCCGGCAATGGCGACGAAGCGGCCGCTCCAGCATATCGGCCGCAACATCGCGCACTATACGGGCCAGTTCTCATGGCTGGTGGCGCTGACTATGATCCCGCTCGCCCAGCTCGTCGCCATCGAATTCACCACGCCCATCTGGACGGCGCTGCTCGCCATGGCGTTTCTCGGCGAGCGGATGACCGCGCCAAAGACCATCGCGGTGGCGCTCGGCCTTATCGGCGTCGTGGTGATCGTGCGGCCGGGCGTCGGCAGCTTCGACGCGGGCCACATGATCGTGCTGGGAGCGGCCGTGGCCTTCGGCATCTCGATGACCATGACAAAATCGCTGACCCGTACCGAATCCGTGGTCAGGATCATCTTCTGGATGCTGGTGATCCAGTCGGTGATCGGCCTCGTGCCGGCGATCCTCGTCTGGCGCACGCCGAGCGTCGACGTATGGCCGTGGATCCTTGTGATCGGCTTCAGCGGCTCGTACGCACACTACTGCATGGCGCAAGCGCTGTCGCATGCCGACGCCACAGTGGTGACGCCGATGGATTTTTTGCGCGTGCCGGCCACGGCGGCGCTCGGCTACTTCGCCTATTCGGAAGGCGTCGACATGTTCACCGTGCTGGGCACGGTGCTGATCCTTGCCGGCAATTTGATCAACCTCGCGGTACGGCGCAGGGCGGCGGAACCGGTCGAGGCACCTTAAGAGCGCTACCCAGCCTCCCGCAGCGCCAGCCGCACCCGCTCGACGCCGTTGATGATCACCGATTGCATCGCCGCACGGGCGCCATCGACGTCGCGGTTGCGGACGGCTTCGACGATGCGGCGGTGCGAGGCCTGCGCGTTCTGGATCTCGCCACGGTCGGCGCTGGGCGACGACAGCTTGAACACCCCGACGAGTGCCGCCTCGATCAGGCTGCCGACGGAACGCATGAACGGATTGCGCGAAGCCTCGGCCACCGCAAGGTGGAAACGCAGGTCGGCCATGGCGTGGCTCTCGGCGCTCTCCGTCTCGCCCATGGCGTCGGCCAGCCGCTGCAACGTGGCGATGTCGTCTCGCGTGGCGCGCTCGGCGGCAAGGCCGGCCGCGTAGGGCTCGAAGGCCAGGCGGATTTCACTCAAATGGACGAGGAACGCCTCGTCGATACCCGCCTCGAAATGCCAGTTGAGGATATCGGGGTCGAACAGGCTCCAGCTTTCCCGCGTCGTGACGCGCGTGCCGATACGGGCGCGCGGCACGATCATGCCCTTGGCGGTCAGCGTCTTCAGAGCCTCGCGCAACACGGTGCGTGATACGCCGAAGCGGGCCATCAGTTCGGCGTCGCCGGGGAGTATCTCGCCGGAGGGGATGGCCCCGGAGACGATGTCGCGGCCAAGCGAATCGACGATATGCGCGTGGTTCGTGCGCAGCCTCTGGCCGGAGATCACCGTCTGCAGCAGACCCATCGTCGGTTTTCGCAAGCCTCCAAATACGTCAATCTCGATATTTGACCATTCCAGCTGGATAGCTAGACAATATCTGGAACACCCCTCATCCGACCTCGCTTCGCGAGGCCACCTTCTCCCACAAGGGGAGAAGGTAGAGTTTCGCATCGGCCTTCCCGCCAACCGCCAGCGTTGGAGCTTGGCAGAGGCGGTGCGGCAGCGCTCCACCTTCTCCCCTTGTGGGAGAAGGTGGCCTCGTGAAGCGAGGTCGGATGAGGGGTGTTCCTAACATCAACCTCTCAGTGATTGTCCCTCGGAATGCCCATCGTCTGGGCGATGCGCTGGTATTTGACGGCGGGCTCCAGCACCGCGCCGGTCTCCATCTGGCCGACCATCGAGCGCTGGATCTCCTGCCATGGCGACTGGTGCGGCGGGTATTTGTAGCCGCCACTGGCCTCCAGTTCCGTGCGGCGGCGTTCAAGCTCCTCGGCGGAAACGAGGATGTCGGCCGTGCCCTTGTCGAGGTCGATGCGCACGCGGTCGCCGGTCCTCAGGATGGCGAGGCCGCCGCCTGCCGCAGCCTCGGGCGAGGCGTTGAGGATCGACGGCGAACCCGACGTGCCGGACTGGCGGCCGTCGCCGATGCAGGGCAGAGAGTGGATGCCGCGCTTCAGCAGATAGTCGGGCGCGCGCATGTTGACGACTTCCGCGGCACCGGGATAGCCGATCGGGCCGACGCCGCGCATGAACAGAACGGACGTCTCGTCGATGCCGAGATCGGGATTGTCGATGCGGGCGTGATAATCCTCCGGTCCGTCGAACACTACGGCCGGCCCCTCGAAGGCGTTGGGATCGTTCGGATTGGAGAGATAGCGGTCGCGGAACTCCTGCGAGATCACGCTGAGCTTCATGATCGCCGAGTTGAACAGATTGCCGCGCAGCACGCGGAAACCGGCATGCTCGCGCAGCGGCCGGTCGATAGGGCGGATGACCCGTTCGTCCTCGATCTTGGCGTCCTTGCAGTTCTCGCCCATCGTCTTGCCGTTGACGGTCATGGCGCCTTCCTCGATCAGGCCGTGGCGCATCAACTGGTTTACGACCGCCGGCACGCCGCCGGCATGATGATAGTCCTCGCCGAGATATTCGCCGGCCGGCTGCAGATTGACCAGCAGCGGTATTTGCTCGCCATAGGTCTGCCAGTCGTCGATCGTCAGTTCGACACCGACATGGCGGGCGAGACCGTTGAGGTGGATCGGCGCGTTGGTGGAACCGCCGATCGCCGAATTGACGCGGATGGCGTTGATGAAGGCCTCGCGCGTCAGGATATCGGAGGGTTTCAGGTCCTCATTGACCATCTCGACGGCGCGTTTGCCGGTGAGATAGGCCATTTCCTGGCGGTCTCGGTGCGGCGCGGGAATAGCGGCCGAACCGGGCAACTGCATGCCTAGCGCCTCGGCCAGCGAGTTCATGGTGCTGGCCGTGCCCATCGTGTTGCAGTAGCCGGTCGACGGCGCCGAGGAGGCGACGAGCGCCACGAATCCGGCATAGTCGATCTCGCCGGCGGCCATCATCTCGCGGGCCTTCCAGACGATGGTGCCGGAGCCGGTGCGCTCACCGCGGAACCAGCCGTTGAGCATCGGACCGACCGACAGCGCGATCGCCGGGATGTTGACGGTGGCGGCGGCCATGAGGCAGGCCGGCGTGGTCTTGTCGCAGCCGATGGTGAGCACCACGCCGTCGAGCGGGTAGCCGTACAGCACCTCGACCAGGCCGAGATAGGCGAGGTTGCGGTCGAGTGCCGCGGTCGGGCGCTTGCCGGTTTCCTGGATCGGATGGACGGGGAACTCGAACGCGATGCCGCCGGCCTCGCGGATGCCTTCGCGCACGCGCTTGGCGAGATCGAGATGGTGGCGGTTGCACGGCGACAGATCGGAGCCCGTCTGGGCGATGCCGATGATCGGCCGGCCCGACTGGAATTCCTCCTGGCTGATGCCGAAATTCATGTAGCGCTCGAGATAGAGCGCCGTCATGTCGGGATTTGCCGGATTGTCGAACCACGCCTGCGACCTGCGCGTCAGCTTGGTTCCATTCCAGCTATAGGCGCCGCTTCCGTTTCCTGGCTTGCTCATCTGCTTGCTTCCTGCCTGACAGTTTCTTCAGTCTTCGAAAGGTTCTGTAAAATCGTGCCGGCCGACCATGAAGGCGTCGGCGACATGGCGCAGCGGCCGTAGGTCGACATCGCTTTGTCGGGCCGCGATCAATTCCGCGAAATGCCTGTAAATGTCGGCATATTCGACGTCGCCCTGGTCGACGACGAGTTCGCCCCTGATCAGCAGTTTTGCACCGCCGGATTGCAGCAACAACTCGCCGTCATCGGTGACGACGCGGATATCCCAGGTCTGCGGGCCGGTCTGGCGCCAGTCGAAGGTGGCGCTGGCGCGGTCCTCGCCGGCGCTGTCGGCGAAGACGAGATCGGCGGCGATCGGCTGCGCCCGGTTTTTTGGGAACAACAGCGTCGCCGAGGTGAGGAAGATCGGCATCGGCAGGATCTCGGTGACGATCGACAGCGCATTGATGCCGGGATCGAACACGCCGAAACCGCCAGGCTCCCAGATCCAGGCCTGGCCGGGGTGCCATTTGCGCACGTCTTCCTTCCAGTCGACCCTGAGCGAACGGACGGTGCGGGTTGCCAGCCACGCCTTGGCCTTGGCGACGCCGGCGGCATGACGCGAATGCCAGGTGGCGAACAGCGAGACTTTTTCCGTCTTGGCCGAGGCAATCAGGTCGTCGAGTTCGGAGACGGTGGCGCCGGGCGGCTTTTCCAGCAGCACATGCTTTCCGGCGGCCAGCGCTTTCACCGCGGCCGCGTGGCGCGGGCCGGGCGGCATGCACAGCGCGACCGCATCAAGGTTCTCGACGCCGTCCAGCAGCGATTCGATGTCGGGAAAGCTTGGCACGCCGTCGATCGTGCCGTGACGGCTGGCAGTCGCCACCAGTTCGAAATCGCGGTTGCCCCAGATCGACGGCACATGCTGGTCACGGGCGATCTTGCCGACGCCGACGATGGCGATGCGGATAGGAGCCATGGGAAAACTTCTCCTACAGCGCCTTTACCGAAAAACCCGAGGCCTTGTCGGTGGCCAGCGGGTTGCGCAGCGGCAAGGTGAAGGGCTTCGCCTCGATCTCGAACACGTCGCCATCCTGCGGCTTGATGCCATCCGAGAACGACAGCGTCGCCGTGCCGAAGAAATGCACATGCACGTCGCCGGGGCGGCGGAACAGATCGTATTTGAAATGATGGTGCTCGAGGTTGGCGATGGTATGGGACATGTTGTCCTCGCCAGACAGGAACGGCTTTTCCCAAATCACCTCGCCGCCGCGGCGGATGCGCGAAAAACCCTCGACATGGCCGGGCAGCGGGCCGGTCAAAAGTTCCGGGCCGATCGAGGCCGGACGCAGTTTTGAATGCGCCAGCCAGAGATAGTTTTGCCGCTCGGTGACGTGGTCGGAGAACTCGTTGCCGAGCGCGTAGCCAATGCGGAACGGCGTGCCGTCCGGGCCGATGACGTAGATCGCGGCGATCTCGGGCTCCTCGCCGCCGTCCTCGGCGAAGGAAGGCGAAGTGAGCGGCGCGCCCGGCGCGATCACGCTGGAGCCGTCGCCTTTAAAGAACCATTCGGGCTGCGCGCCGACCTCGCCCGGCTTCGGCTTGCCGCCCTCGACGCCCATCAGGAACATGCGCATCGAATCGGTGGGCTTTTCCGCTGAAGTGGCTGCCTTGTGCATCTTGTCGCGGCCCTCGGCCGAGCCGAGATGGGTCAGGCCGGTGCCGGCCAGCATCAGATGCGACGGATCGGGATGGTCGATGGGGGCAAGCACCCTGCCCTCGGCAAGTGCCGAGGCAAGATCGACGGCCGGCCCGGCCGGCAGCGCGGCCACGGTCGCCTCCAAGCTCTTGCCCTCGGCGATGGCGCGCTGCGCCAGATCGTAGGTGGAGGATACGCCGCCCACCAGTTTCGCCGCACCGCTGTCGTCCACAGCCGCGACATGCCGTTCGCCATTCTGGGTGAGCTGAACCAGTCTTAGTGCCATATGTGCCTACCGGCGGTACGCCGGCTCCTCCCTGGAAATCTGCTTGGGCTGAAAAGTCATATAGTACGACTTTTCAGAAGTGTATAGCCGCCGCGATGCGACGGGCGCCGTCAAACGGAAACCTGGCCGATCTCGTCGATGATGTATTGATAGAGGGAAGCGGCCGCCGGAGACAGTTCGCGGTTGCGCATCTTGATGAGGCTGTAGGGCTGGACGTCGATCTCGAACTCCACCGGCAGGATATCGATCGCACCGCCAAGGCCATGCTCGCCGCCGATGAACCGCGCCACCTCGACCGAGACCGGCGCGATGGCGTCGGACTGCGCGACCATGACGAGCGTGAGCAGCAGCGATCCGGTGTTGAGCATGCGCTCCGGCAGCGCCACGTTGCGGGAGAGCAGGATGCGCTCCATGGTGCGCCTCAGCAACGAGCCTGCCGGCTGGAACACCCAGTCGTAGCCGACGAGACTTTCGGCCGGCACGACGCCGCGCCCGGCCAGCGGGTGGCCGCGCCGCACGATCAGGCAGGCCCGCTCGACGCCGATCTCGCGGCTCTCGAACAGGCGCGGATTGAGATCGTCGGGGATGCGCGCGATGATGAAGTCGTGGCGCGACGCGAGCAGTTCGCGCGAAAGCACGGCGCTGGTGTCGACCTGGAAGTTGACCTCCAGCCGCGGGTTCTGCTCGCGCATCTTGCGGATGGCCGGCACGGCGAGTTCGATCGCCGGCGCGGTCACCGAGCCGAGGAAGACGGAACCACCCTTGCCCAGCCGCAGATCGGAGATCTCGCGGTCGACCTCGCGCAGTTCGAGCAGGATGGCGCGGGCCCGCCGCGCCAATGCCTGGCCATAGGCGGTCAGGCCGACGCCGCGCGACAGCCGTTCGTAGAGCGGCACCTTGAGAATGCCTTCCATCTCCGAAATCATGCGCGACGCGGCGGGCTGCGACATGCCCAGCACCTGCGCCGCGGCGCTGACCTGGCCATGGTCGTCCAGCGCCACGATCATCCGCATATGGGCGAGCTTGATGCCGCTGCGCAGCAGCATGTCGGCCCCGACTGCAGGCATATCGCGCTGTTCGGTCGCATCTAAATCGATTCGTATATCCCGCATCGCCGATCCCGCCCTTTCCGGCGCATTCCTGCCCCATATATCAAAATCGGCATATCATTTGTCAGAAATCTTATTTGACAGTTATATCGAATTAGGAACAGGGTCGGATCGTCTCAGGGCCTGCCCTGACGGCGCGGTCATTCATGCGCTTGTCACGGGGTCCCGGAGCGCCGGGAGGAATAGCAGAAAAACAACAATGCCCGCATGGGCCGGCTTCGTGACGTGGGCGACCGCGCAAGGCGCCCCGAAAATCCTAAAGGGAGAAATTACCGTGAACTTTACCAGAAGAACCATTCTTGCCGTCGCGGCGGCCGGCTTCGCCGCCTGCTCCGCGCTGTCCATGCCGGCCTTCGCGCAGGACAAGGGCCTGGTCGGAATAGCGATGCCGACAAAATCCTCGCTGCGCTGGATCAGCGACGGCAACGAGCTTAAGGCCGCTCTGGAAGCCAAGGGCTACACCGTCGACCTGCAGTATGCGGAAGACGACATCCCGAACCAGCTCGCCCAGCTCGAGAACATGGTGACCAAGGACGCCAAGGTCCTGGTCATCGCCTCGATCGACGGCACCACACTGTCGGCCGTTCTCCAGCAGGCTGCCGACAAGGGCGTCAAGGTCATCGCCTATGACCGCCTGATCCGCGACAGCGGCAATGTCGACTATTACACCACCTTCGACAACTTCAAGGTCGGCGTGCTGCAGGCCGAATCGCTGCTCAAGGGCCTCGGCTATCCGGAAAAGAAGGGTCCGTTCAACATCGAGCTGTTCGGCGGTTCGCCGGACGACAACAACGCCTTCTTCTTCTACGACGGCGCGATGTCGGTCCTCCAGCCGCTGATCGACAAGGGCGACCTCGTCGTCAAGTCGGGCCAGATGGGCATGGAGAAGGTCGGCACGCTGCGTTGGGACGCCGCTGTCGCGCAGGCCCGCATGGACAACATCCTGTCGGCCAACTACTCGGACGGCAGCCGCGTCGACGCGGTCCTCGCCCCGTATGACGGCCTGTCCCGCGGCATCATCTCGTCGCTGCGCGGCGTCGGCTACGGTTCGGCCGAACAGCCCTGGCCGATCATCTCGGGCCAGGACGCCGAAGTGCCTTCGGTGAAGGCGATGATCGCCGGCGAGCAGTATTCGACCGTGTTCAAGGACACGCGCGAACTGGCCAAGGTCACCGCCACGATGGTCGACGCGATCCTCGCCGGCGGCAAGCCGGAGATCAACGACGAGAAGACCTACAACAACGGCGTGAAGGTGGTTCCGTCCTACCTGCTGGTGCCGGTTGCCGTCTACAAGGACGACATCCAGAAGGTGCTCGTCGACTCCGGCTACATCAAGGCCGAAGACATCAAGTAATCCACAACAGCCGGAAGGCCCGTGCAAGCGGGCCTTCCGGTCTTCTTCCGCCTTGTGTACGCTGCGTTCCGGCGCCGCGAACGAATACGCGGCCTGCCGCGACTTGGGAGCAGGACAGCGGGCTCATGAACGACATCATCCTGGAGATGCGCGCCATCACCAAGACGTTTCCGGGCGTGAAGGCGCTGGAAGACGTCAATCTCAAGGTCCGGCGCGGCGACATCCACGCCATCTGCGGCGAGAACGGCGCCGGCAAGTCGACGCTGATGAAGGTTCTGTCCGGCGTCTACCCGTTCGGCAGCTATGACGGCTCGATCCATTACGAAGGCAAGGAATGCCGTTTCAACGGCATCCACGACAGCGAGAAGGTGGGCATCGTCATCATCCACCAGGAGCTGGCGCTGGTCCCCATGCTGTCGATCGCCGAGAACATGTTTCTGGGCAACGAGCAGGCGACCAACGGCGTCATCAACTGGGACAAGGTGCGGCGGCGCGCCGGCGAGCTGTTGAAAAAGGTCGGCCTGCGGGAAGACCCCGATACGCTGATCACCAACATCGGCACCGGCAAGCAGCAGCTGGTCGAGATCGCCAAGGCGCTGGCCAAGGACGTCAAGCTGCTCATCCTCGACGAGCCGACGGCGTCTCTGTCGGAAAAGGACAGCCAGGCGCTGCTCGACCTGCTGCTCGAATTCAAGACGCAGGGCATCACCTCGATCATGATCAGCCACAAGCTGAACGAGATCAAACGCATCGCCGACCAGATCACCGTCATCCGCGACGGCCGTTCGATCGAGACGATGGACAAGGCCGACATCACCGAGGACCGCATCGTCACCTCGATGGTCGGGCGGACGCTGGAGAACCGCTACCCGTCGCGCACGCCGAAGATCGGCGAGACCATCTTCGAGGTCAGGAACTGGTCGGTCTATCACCCGCTCAATCCGGAGCGACAGATCATCAAGAACGTCAATCTCTCGGTCCGCAAGGGCGAGGTGGTCGGCATCGCCGGCCTGATGGGCGCGGGGCGCACGGAACTCGCCATGAGCGTCTTTGGCCGCAGCTATGGCGTCAACATCAGCGGCGAAGTTTTCCTGCACGGCAAGAAGGCCGACACCTCGACGGTGGGCAAGGCAGTTGCAAACGGTCTCGCCTATGCCACAGAGGACCGAAAGGTCTACGGGCTGAACCTGATCGACCACATCAAGCACAATGTGACCATCGCCAACCTGCCGGGCGTCTCGAAAAGCGGCGTCATCGACGACATGGACGAGCTGAAGGTCGCCAACGAATACCGCAGGAAGACCAACATCCGGTCGTCCAGCGTCTACCAGATCACCGGCAACCTTTCCGGCGGCAACCAGCAGAAGGTGGTGCTGTCGAAATGGCTGTTCGCCAATCCCGACGTGCTGATCCTCGACGAACCGACGCGCGGCATCGACGTCGGCGCCAAATATGAAATCTACACGATCATCAACAAGCTGGCCGACGAAGGCAAAGGCATCCTCGTCATCTCCTCCGAGATGCCGGAACTTCTCGGCATATGCGACCGCATCTACGTGCTGAACGAAGGCCGCATCGTCGGTGAACTCGCCGGGCACGAGGCCTCGCAGGAAAAGATCATGCGGGCGATCGTGCGGGGGACAGCCCAGGAGGAACAATTGGAGAGGGCAGCGTCATGAGCACCGAAACCGCCGCGCCGACCGTCAGCGCCGCCAAGGCGTCCGCGCAGTCCGCGATGAAGGAGAACCTGCGCGAATATGGGCTGGTGATCGCGCTGATCGCGATCATGCTGTTCTTCTACTTCATGACCAACGGGGTCCTGTTCTACCCGGTCAACCTCACCAACATCGTTCTGCAGAATTCCTACATCATCGTCATGGCGCTGGGCATGCTGCTGGTCATCGTCGCCGGCCACATCGACCTGTCGGTCGGCGCCGTGGCCGGCTTCATCGGTGCCGTGGCGGCGATCCTGATGGTCGACTACGGCATGAACCCGCTGCTCGCGGGCCTGCTGTGCATCGCGCTGGGCGCGGTGATCGGCGGCGCGCAGGGCTATTTCATCGCCTTCATGAAGATCCCGTCCTTCATCGTCACGCTGGCCGGAATGCTGGTGTTCAAGGGATTGCTGCTCAATGTGCTCAGCGGCCGCTCCGTCGGCCCCTTCCCGCCATTGTTCCAGTCGCTCAGCGCCGGCTTCATTCCCGATTTCATCGGCCCTCTGACGCTGGTGGCGCCGACGCTCAACGCCTCGGGCGCACCGACGCCGGGGACCGGCGTGGTGCTGCATTCGACGACCATGCTGATCGGCGTGCTGATCGTCGTCGCAATGCTGTATTTCGCGCTGAAGAGCCGCAAGAACCGCGAAAGCCACGGCTACGACGCGGAGCCGTTCGTCTTCTTCGTGATCAAGAACCTGGTCATCGCCGGCATCATCCTGTTCTTGATGTACAAATTCGCTTCGTTCAAGGGCCTGCCCAACGTCCTGGTGGTGATGGGCATCCTGATCGCGCTGTTCGTTTTCGTCACCACACGCATGACCTTCGGCCGGCGCATCTACGCGATGGGCGGCAACCTCAAGGCGGCGGCGCTGTCCGGCATCCACACCGAGCGGCTGACCTTCTACATCTTCGTCATCATGGGCGCATTGGCCGGGCTGGCCGGGCTGATCTATTCGGCGCGCCTCAACATGGCGACGCCGAAGGCCGGCGCGGGACTGGAGCTGGATGTCATCGCCGCGGTCTTCGTCGGCGGCGCCTCGGCTCTCGGCGGCGTCGGCCAGGTGACCGGCGCGGTCATCGGCGCCTTCATCATGGGCGTCATGAACAACGGCATGGGCGTGATGGGCATCAACATTGACTGGCAGCAGGTCATCAAGGGCCTTGTGCTGCTCGGCGCGGTCGCCTTCGACCTCTACAACAAGAAGAAGGCCTGAACGATCTTCCCAGGAGATCTCCCAGCATTGCCGCCGGCAGGATGCAGCCGGCGATTCAGTCCGCGTTGGGCGCCTTGTCCAACGCGCGGTTGAGCAGCGCGGCCAGCCTGTATCCGCCCTGCTTCAGCCGCTGGCGCACGATCGGCCAGTTTTCGTCCAGATAGGTTTTCGGCAGCCACGGCAGCACGTCGCGGCGACGGGTTTGCAGATCTGGGTCCGTGAAAATCCGGTCGCGGGCGATATCCCTGCCCTCCAGCGCCCAGCCGGCCGGCGTCGAACTTGTATCGGGCACGATGGGATCGGCTTCGACCGTGGTGACCAGCGCGCGCCAGTCCGCGCCCTGGTTGTCGATGATGGCGTCGTCCCAGACGTCGTGGAGCCTCGTCACCGAGCCATTGAGCATCACCGCCCGCGCACCGGTGTCGGCGCTGGCGTGCAGCGGCTGGTGCAGGTCGCCGACCAGGTGGACCAGATATTTCAGCGCGGTGACCCGCGCCGCCGCCTCGTTGTCGCGGTCCGCCAGCACGGCCGAATAGGCATCGATAGCGGCAACGATGCAGCGGCCCGTCTTGCAGACCTTTGCCGGGTCATAGCTGGAATGGTCAAGCGGCAGGCGCACGACATGCGACGGCTGGCCGGGAATGCGCAACGCCTTGATCAGGTCCGCCCACAGCGACACCTCGGCCATGCTTTTTGCGCCCTCGGTGGCGAGCAGCGTATCGACTTGCCTGCGTGCCTCGGGCGACAAATGGCGTTCGGCGATTTCGGCAACGATCGCGTGGCCGGCGCGGCCCCAGGCCAGCGCCGACGCCGGATCGGCGGCAAGCAGGACAAGCACGAGCAGGATTCGTATCATCGTCACGCAGGATAGCGTGGATCGGGGCGGATATCAGCATGGCAGCATCGTGCTGTCCGGCACTCTCCGGCGCGGCCTGCGGAAGCGATCAGCCCAGCGCCGCCAGAACCTCGGAGCAAGTCATCAGGTCGGAATATTTCTGGCCCATGTCGAACAGGTTGGCGTGATGTGGCCCCAGCGCCCGATCGCCGACGCAATCGGTGACGACGACGGTGCGGTAGTTGAGGCTCATGGCGTCGATGACGCTGGCGCGCACGCAGCCGCTAGTGGTGCAGCCGGAAACCATGAGCGTGTCGACGCCGAGCCGGAACAGGGTGGCCGAGAGCGGCGTGCCGAAGAAGGCGGAGGCCTGGGTCTTGCGCACGACGATCTCGCCGGTGCGCGGCGCGAGCGCCGCCACGACCTGGCTTTCGTAGGCGGTCTCGGTGAGGCTGCGCAGGCGCGGCAGCTTTTCCGACCAGAGGCTCGCATCCGAACCGTCCTCGGCATAGACGATGCGGGTAAAGACGACCGGAAGCCCGCGCGAGCGAAAAAAGTCGAGCAACGGGCGCGTCGCGATCACCGCCTCGGCGATATTGCCGCCGCCAAGGATGTCCGGGTCGTGGAAGCCGTTGACAAAATCGACCACCAACAGCGCCGGAGACTTGCCGAAACCGGTCCTGGCGCCGAACTGCTGCCGGCGGTAGACGTCAGCATCGTCGGTGGTCATCCCGTCCCTCCCCTTGCCGTGTCTGCGTTCTCGACGCCGGAGCGCCGGCATCGAACAGCCTAACGGACGCCGGCGAAATAGTTCAACGACCGCCTCAAATCATCCGCCTCATAGCCCCGGCCGATGACGACGATCGTGTCATCCTCGCGGGCATCACCCTGCTCGGGCAGGAGTTCGGGCGACTGCACGATCTTGCGCACGCTTTGCAGCAGCAGCCGGCCGGCCGGCGTGCGCACCACGCCCTTGACCCGCATCACCTGGTCGCCACGCGCATGCAAAAGCGCCGACAGCCAGACGCCGAAGGCCGTCCAGTCGACCGTCTCGTCGAGCTTGAGGCGGGTGGCGAAGATCGGCGCGGCGCTTTCGCCCGAGAGATCCGGCAGATCGGCAGGTTCCGCCCCGGCATCCTGCGGCGGCGGCGCCTCCGACCCGTTGATCGCGCCGCCGATCGCCGCGCCGGGATTGAGCCGTTTCAAGGTGGCGACCAGCCGCGCCAACGTATCCGGTTCGGCCGCGTCGAGCTTGGTGACGACAAGCCGGTCGGCGATTTCCGCTTGCCGACGCCCGAGCGGCTCGCAGGCAAGCTGCGACAGCCCATGCAACCCATCGACAGCGACCACGATCTCGCTGACCACAATGTGATGCACCAGCATCGGATCGCCGCGGACCGCCTCGACGATGGCGCCCGGATCGGCAAGGCCGCTGGTCTCCAGCACGATACGTTGCAGCCGGCTTTCGCTCGAAAGAGAGCGGCTGCGTTCATCGCACAGGGTTCGCAGGGCGGCAATGAGGTCGGCGAGTCCGGCACAGCAGGCGCAGCCGCCGGCCAGCACCGTCAACGCCGATGATTTTTGCAGAAGCGCGTCGTCGACCGGCGTCTCCGCCGCCTCGTTGACGATGATGTGGGCGTCACTGTACCGGCCTTCATGCAACTGATGGCGCAGCCATGTGGTCTTGCCCGAGCCAAGGAATCCGCCGAGCACGGTGAGCCGCATCCGGGTCTCTGCGGCGGCCACCGTCAGGCGACCTCGCGCTCGCCGCCGCGACCAAGGAAGCGTGGATCGAGCGGATCGACCGGCCTGCCGATCATTCGCTCCGCCTCGACCCAGAACACCTCCAGGTTCTGGACGATCACTTCCTGGCCGGACAGAGTGGAAAGCTGGATGCCGGGGATGATCCCCCCGTCATGTGCGGCGAGACCATAGGAAGGCAGGACCGACCTCAGCACCTGCGAGCGGCGGAACCGCGCGCGCAAGCGCTCGCCCGACCCCGCAGCGCCCGCCTCGGTCCAATGCCCCGGCGCGGCGGGATTTCCGCAATTCGCGCACATGGCGATCTCCTCTTCCGCGAAGGCGGCGCGGCCCGCCTTCGATATCGGCCGAAATAGCGGCGGCTAGATGACTTCCGGCCGCTTGCCGGCGGCAAACGGAAACCGCTTGCGGAAATCCTCGGCGATCTCCTCGAAGGTCATCCATTTCACCCCGTCATGGCCGTTGATATATTCGATCAGGCGTTCCAGCATCAGCAACACCTGCGGCCGGCCGCTGACGTCCGGGTGGATTGTGAACGGGAAGACGCCATAATCCATCTCGCGATAGACCCAGTCGAACTGGTCGCGCCACATGCTCTCGATGTCGCGCGGGTTCATGAAGCCGTGGCTGTTCGGCACCTTCTTCATGAACATCATCGGAGGCAGGTCGTCGACATACCAGTTCGCGCCAATCTCGACGAGGTCGATCTCCTTGCCGTGCTTTAGCGGATGCATCCACTCCTCGGCCTTCTTGGAATAGTCGATGACGTTCCAGCTATCGCCGACGCGGGCGTAGAACGGCTGGAAATCGCGATAACCCTGGCTGTGATCGTATTTGAATCCGTATTTCTGCAGCAGATCGGCCGTCGCGGCCGACATCTCCCACCACGGCGCCACATAGCCGCGCGGCTTCCTGCCGGAGAGCTTTTCGATCAGGTCGACCGACTTCGCAAGCACCGCCTCTTCCTGCGTCGGCGTCATGGCGATCGGGTTTTCGTGCAGATAACCGTGCGCGCCGATCTCATGACCCTCGTCGACAATGCGCTTCACCTGGTCGGGGAAGGTCTCGATCGAGTGGCCGGGGATGAAGAAGCTGGTCTTCAAATCATATTTCTTGAACAAATTGAGCAGGCGGATGTTGCCGACCTCGCTGGCGAAGATGCCGCGCTGGATGTCCGACGGCGAATCGCCGCCGCCATAGGACCCGATCTGGCCCGCGACCGAATCGATGTCGGTGCCGAACGCGCAGATGATTTCTTTCCTGGCCATCTCCACTCTCCCATTAAGGCTGCCCGGGCAGCGTGCTGGATCACTCGTTCCTTCTTCGATTGGATCATGGCTTCCTTGAGAAATCCAGAATTTTCTTTATCCATGATAAGGGGTTAGACATGAGAAGCTGAAGATTAAGATTAGGATAGCATCAATTGATGCGGGATTCATATTGCCGGATGTGCAGCCGTTCGGCGCAATGCAAAAGGGAGGAAAACAATGCCGCTCACCGTCGAAATCGCCGGAATGACATTCGATGCTCGGCTTGAAACAGAAAAGGCGCCAAAGACCTGTTCCGCCTTCGCCAGCCGCCTGCCGTTTGACGGCAAGATCGTACATGTGCGCTGGAGCGGCGAGGCGGTGTGGATCCCGCTGGGCGACACCAATTTCGGCGTCGGCTACGAGAACCATACGAGTTACCCCGCGCCCGGCCAAGTCCTCCTCTATCCCGGCGGTATCTCGGAAACCGAGATTCTGCTCGCCTATGGCGGCGTCCATTTCGCCTCCAAGATGGGCCAACTCGCCGGCAACCATTTCATCACACTGACCTCCGGACTCGACCGCCTGCCAGAAATCGGGCGGCTGGCGCTGTGGGAAGGCGCGCAGCCGATCTGTTTCCGCAACGGATAGGACAGGCCACGCAATCCCGTCTCCGCCCCATCACACCCTGACCGCAACGAGACCCTGCAAATCGCACCTGTCAGAAATTGCGTGGTGGCGTTGACTCTTTCAGGTGTTCATGATTTGTTCATGTCGCAAATAGCCTTGCCTGTCAAGGAGTGCGGACATGTTTCTTCAGGGTGGGTTCGATTTCATAACCGGCCTATGGCCCCGGTCAAAACATTCCGAGCGACCGTTCCTCGGCATTTTGCGCCATTACGCAGCCCGCGTAATGGCGCAATTCAGCCGGTACTTCACGGAAGGAAACCGACCGACGGGGCTGCCGCCTCGGGAAGGCACCCGCACTCGACAGGAGGCCGCAATCCATGCGTCATCGCTGCGCGGCCAGCCAATCCGCATAGGAGCAGACACCATCCTCCAGCGTGACATAAGGGCGATAGCCGAGGTCACGCTCGGCCGCCGAAATGTCGAAGCGCGCCTGCACGTCGTCGATCGGGTCGGGGCCGGCTCCCATCGTGATATCGGCCTGCGGCAGCACACGCTTCACCGTCTGCGCCACTTCGGCGAGCGTGATGTAGCTGCCGCCGGTGATCGTGTAGCTGCGGCGCGGCAGCTTTTCCATGTCCAGCGCGAGGACCAGCGCTGTCGCGACATCGTCGACATGCACGTACTGTCGATAGAAATCGCACCCGAAAGGAAAATGCGTGGTACGACCGGCCTGCGCATCGAGAATCATGGTGCGGATCCCGCATTCCGTCGTACGTCCCGGTCCATAGACCCAGGCCGGCCGGATGCTGACACCATCAATGCCGTGCTGGAACGCATAACCGTCCAGCAGATGTTCACCGGCAGCCTTGCTCGCACCGTAGACGCTGGTCGGTCTCAACGGCACATCTTCTGGCACGAGGTCGAGCCCCGCGGGCGTGTTGCCGTAGGCGCTGACCGACGAACAGCAGACGACCCGCCGCATTTTTCGGACCCGTGCCAGTTCTAGGACATTCGCCGTGCCGACGACATTAGACGAAACGATGAGAAAAGGATTGTCCCGCGCCACCATCGGTCCCGAGATCGCGCCACAGTGTACGACCGCCGTTACGGTAGCGGCGAGTTCGTACAGCCGATGGACCTCGGTCAGGTCGCAGGCTGTGATATTCTCGCCGCCGATGCGGTCGATGGCTATGACCCTGTCGCCACGCTCGCACAGCATATGATGCACCACGCGGCCGATCAGGCCGGCCGCGCCGGTCAGCAAAATGGTTTCGGTCATTGTGAGTCCAACCCACGAGCAGCGGGCGGCGGTCGCCGCCCGCGGAGGAAAAAATCACACGCCGATCGGCATGTGCTCGGCCGAGCGCGTGACGGCGCGCGGCGCGGTCAGTTCCTTCCAGGTCGACAGCGCGCGGTTGACCTCCGGGAACGGCTTACGCTTGACCAGTTTGCCGCGGCCGGGTTGCGGCTGCGAGTTCTGCCCGTACGACCACACCACGTCGCCGCGCGACAGCGTGTAGCGAGCCTGCCCGTTCACCTTTACGCCCTCGAAAACGTTGTAATCGATGATCGACTTCTGGTTGGCGGCCGAAATCGTCTTCGACAGTTTCGGATCCCAGACCACCAGGTCCGCGTCCGAGCCGGGCAGGATCGCGCCCTTCTGCGGATAGATGTTGAGGATGCGGGCGATGTTGGTCGAGGTGACCGCGACGAACTCGTTCTGCGTCAGCCGACCGGTCTCGACGCCCTTGGTCCACAGCACCGAAAGCCGGTCCTCGAGACCGCCGGTGCCATTCGGAATCTTCGTGAAGTTTCCGAGCCCGGTACGTTTCTGGGCGGTGGTGAAGGCGCAATGGTCGGTTGCGACGACCTGCAGCGAGCCGGCGGCAAGACCGGCCCACAGCGAATCCTGGTGGCTCTTGTCGCGGAAGGGCGGGCTCATCACGCGCTGCGCGGCATAGTCCCACTGCTTGTTGAAATATTCCGTCTCGTCGAGCGTAAGGTGCTGGATCAGCGGCTCGCCATAGACGCGCATGCCCTTCTGGCGGGCGCGGCGGATGGCTTCATGCGCCTGCTCGGAAGAGGTGTGCACGATGTAGACCGGCACACCGGCTGCGTCGGCGATCATGATGGCACGGTTGGTCGCCTCGCCCTCGACCTCCGGCGGACGGGAGTAGGCATGCGCCTCCGGCCCCGTGTTGCCCTCGTTCATGTATTTCTGCTGGAGTGCGGCGACGATGTCGCCGTTCTCCGCATGCACCAACGGCAGGGCGCCAAGTGCCGCGCAGCGCTGGAACGAGGCGAACATCTCGTCATCGTTGACCATCAGCGCACCCTTGTAGGCCATGAAGTGCTTGAATGTGTTGATGCCCCGCTCGATGACCTTCGGCATCTCGTCGAAATGTTTCTTCGACCAGCCATTGACGCACATATGCAGCGAGTAGTCGGAGGACGCCTGGCGCTTCGCCTTGCCTTCCCAGTCATCGAGCGCGGCGATCATGCCGGCCTCGCCGGGGATGACGAAGTCGACGACAAGCGTGGTGCCGCCGGACAACGCGGCAAAAGTGCCGCTTTCCCAGGTCTCGGCCGCGGTGGTGCCCATGAACGGCATTTCGAGATGGGTATGCGGGTCGATGCCGCCCGGCATGATGTAGGCACCCTCGGCGTCGATCGTCTTGTCGCCCTTGAGATCCTTGCCGATGGCCGAGATCGTCTCGCCCTCGATCAGGATATCCGCCTCATAGGTGCGATCCGCGGCCACGATCGTGCCGCCCTTGATCACTGTGGACATCAAGCTTCTCCTCTTTCTGTGGTCATGCGACCGATCCCGTTGTTTCCCGGCGCCTCATTCCCCGGGCGGCGGAACCGCCCCCTTGCGCTCGACGATCAGCCTATAGGCTTCCGGCTCGCGATGCTTGGCGAAATTGAAGATCGTCTCGCGATAACGCTTGCCGAGGTCGAGGTCGCAGCGCGCCGTGATGATCTCGTCCTCCAGCGACACCGCCTGCGCAACGATCTCGCCCGACGGCGCGATGATGGCGCTCTGGCCGACCATGTTCGATCCTTCCTCCACACCGCATTTTGCCGTGCCGATCACCCAAGTCGCATTCTGGTAGGCGCCCGCCTGCATAGAGAGATGGTTGTGAAATTGCGTCAGACTGTCGATGTCCGCATGTCCCGTGTGGTTGTAAGGCGTGTTGTAGCCAAGCATGACCATCTCGACCTGCTGAAGGCCCATGACGCGGTAGGTTTCGGGCCAGCGGCGGTCGTTGCAGATGCACATGCCCATGACGCCGCCAAAACCGCGCCAGACTTTGAAGCCGAGATTGCCCGGCTCGAAATAGCGCTTCTCCAGATGCTGGTGGTCGCGCGGCTGCGGCTCGGCGAAGCCGGGCAGGTGCACTTTCCGGTATTTGCCGATGATGGCGCCGGATCGATCGACCAGGATCGCGGTGTTGAAGCGCCGCTTGCGGCCGTCTTCGACCACGAGTTCCGCATAGCCGAGATAGAAGCCGACGCCGAGTGTTTTCGCCTCGTCGAACAACGGCCGGGTTTCCGGTCCCGGCATCTCCTTCTCGTAAAAGCTGTCGAGCTCCGCCTCGTCCTCGATCAGCCAGCGCGGGAAGAAGGTGGTGAGCGCAAGCTCGGTGAAGACGACGAGTTCGGCCCCCCTGCCCTTCGCTTCGCGCATCAGCGCGATCAGCCTTCCAACCGTGTCCTTGCGGGTTTCCGATCTGGCGATCGGCCCCATCTGCGCCGCCGCCGCGTGGACGATGCGTGCCATCTGTCAGCCTCCCTTTTCCGGCTTGCCGCCGCGCGCCGCGACGAAGCGGTGGATTTCGGTGTGGTCGGCCGCCTTGCCGAGCGTGGCCGCGGCTTCCGCCCAGAGTGCGGCGGCGTTTTGCGCGCCCTTGGCGTCGACGCCGAGTTGTTCCGAGAGATCGGCTGCCGTGCGCAGGTCCTTGGCCATCAAAGCCATCGAGAAGCCGGATGCAAAACTGCCGGAGAGTATGAAGGGCTTGAGTTTCAGTTCGGTGGAGTTGTTCTTGCCGGTCGAGACATTGAGCACGTCGACCAGCACGTTTGGGTCGACTCCGAATTTTTCGGCAATCAGCACGGCTTCGCAAGCGGCCACCAAGCCGGCGGCGGAGACGTAGTTGTTGAGCGCTTTGACGGCGTGACCAGAGCCGGGTTCGCCGGTGTGGATGATGGTGCTTCCCATGGCGGCGAGCAGCGGCCGGGCGCGCTCGATCTGCACCGGATCGCCGCCCGCCATGATCGCCAGCGTGCCGGATATGGCGCGCTTCACGCCGCCGGAGACTGGCGCGTCCACAAGGGAGATGTTCCTCACCGAAAGATTCTCGGCAAGCCGGCGGGTCTCCATCGGCGCCGACGAACTCATGTCGATGACCAAGGAGCCAGGCGACAATGCCAAGGCCGCGCCACCCGAGCCGAGCAGCGCGTCGCGGACAATGGCCCCATTGGGCAACATAGTGATGACGATCGAAGCCTCTTCGGCAGCCTTCCGCGCGGAGGTACAGCCGATTCCGCCCGCCGCCGCGAAAACCGCCAGCGCCTGCTCCGAAAGGTCGCTGCCGTGCACGGAAAAACCGGCGGCAACCAGCCGCGAGGCCATCGGCAGGCCCATCATGCCAAGGCCGATGAAGGCGACTGGCTCTTGGGCGGATGGATCGATGTCAGTCAATCCCCATCTCCTTGATAACCTCCTTGGCGATGCGGAAACTGTCGAGTGCGGCCGGCACGCCGCAATAGACTCCGATCTGCAGGAATATTTCCTTCAGCTCGTCCTTGGTCAGCCCGTTGTTGATCGCGCCGCGCACATGCAGCTTCAGCTCATGCGGCCGGTTGAGTGCGGCGATCATGCCGAGGTTCAGCACGGAGCGCGTCCGCCGGTCGATGCCCGGGCGGTTCCATATCTCGTCCCAGCACCACTCGGTGGTGAGTTGCTGCATGGCCCAGTTAAAGTCGTCCGCCTGTTCGAGCGAGCGGTCGACATAATCGGAGCCGAGCACGGCGCGGCGTGTTTTCAGCCCGCGCTCGAATTTTTCGGACCTGGGTTTGCCTTCCGTCATCGTCAAAACTCCCGGTTTTCAATCATATCGCGCCAACCTCGCGCACCACGCGTTCGATTTCCAATGCATGGCCGAGAAGACGCGTGTCGTCGCCATGCGGTGCCGAAACGAGGAAACTGGTCGGCAGACCGCCACCGTCGCGGCCGTTTGGCAGGGCGACGCCACAGAGGTCGAGCACATTGGTGACGGCGGTGTTGCGCAGCGTCCTGAGATTGACCTTGTGGAAGAGGTCGTCGTCGACTTCGAGCGGCGCGACTTCCGGCGCGGTGATCGCCGTGGTCGGCATGACGAGCAGCGCACCGGCGAGTTGGGCGGCGACCATCGGGATAAAACGTTGCCGGCCACGCTGGATCGACAGCACGTCGCGCGCCGACATCTTCTTGCCGCCGAGCATGCGGAAGAGCACGCGGCGGTCGATCCGCTGGCCCTGCTCGCTGTCGGCAATTTCGTTGTATTCGGTATAGGCCTCGGCGGCGATGAGCGTGCCGAACTGCGCAGTCATATCGACGACGTGGTCGAGCGCCTCGACCCGCTGCCGGCGGATGGTTGCGCCGGCCCGCGCCAGCGCTTCCAGTGAACGTTCGTAGTTTTCCAGAACGGCCGGCTGCGCGTCGTCAGTCACGATATTGGTCGGCGCAACCAGCGTCAGCGAACGCAGATCGGCGCGGCGCACCGGCGAGACGGCCTCGCCGCGCAGGAGCATATCGAGCAGAACGCAATCCTCGACCGAGCGCGCCAGCGGGCCGATCGTGTCGTAGGTGGTAGCGAGCGGGACAAGCCCTGTCTTGTCGATGCGGCCGGTGCTGGTCTTGTAGCCGACCGTGCCGTTGAAGGAGGCCGGCACGCGCACCGATCCGCCGGTATCCGAGCCGACAGCGCAGGGCACGAGTCGCGCGGCGACGGCTGCGCCCGAACCGGAAGACGAGCCGCCGGGGGAACGCGGCGTGGCCCGGTCGTTGGGATTGAGCGCCGTGCCGAAATGCGGATTGAGGCCGAGGCCGGAATAGGCGAACTCGGTCATGTTGAGTTTCCCGACCGTCACCATACCCGCGGCGGCCACGCTCGCCACGCATGGCATGTCGGCCAGCTTTGCCGGCGTGTCCCTGAACAGGATCGAGCCTGCCGTGGTCGGCGCGCCGGCGACGTCGAAAATGTCCTTCCAGGCAATCGGCACGCCATCCAGCGCCGACAGCGGCTTGCCGTCGCGATAGCGGGCTTCGGCCTTGCGCGCCTCGTCGAGCGCCCGCTCCGGCGTAACGGTGATGAAGATGTTGTCGGCCTTCGCCTTGCCGATACGGTCGAGCAGGCATTCGGTGACCGCTACCGGCCCGGCCTCGCCGCTCCTGTAAGCCAGCGCGATGCCGGCTGCCGTGCGGTTGGCGATTCTGTCTATGTCGGTCACGTCCTGCTCCCTGCTCGCGGCGACGGGATCGCCAGCAATAGTTCTCTTGCGCCGCGCGCCGCATGCGCGAGGCGTCCCGTCCGTTGTTTCCTCAACGGACACGCTCCGGTTTTGCATTCCACCCTCGGTCGCCAGGCAGGCAGACACGCGCCGGCGGCCGGGCAATACATTTCCTCCACGCAAGGCCTTTGCCCGCGCGTTGCGGTCCCGGACCGGGACCATCAGGTTTCATCTGAACGGGAGCCCGGCAACCTTGCGAGAGCGACCTTGCCCGTTCTTCCTTCTTCGCCTCGCCCGTTGCAGGCGGCGTCAACCGCTCAGACGCTGAAGCGCCTCAGTGACCCGCGTCGAGATACGGATCGCCCGCCCCGCCGGTGTCGACCTTGCCGAGGATATGCACATCCTCCGTCTTCCAGCTGGCCACGACCGGATCGCCGCGTTCCACCGGCTCGGCGAAATAATCGCGGTCCGAAACGTTGGCGACGAATTCCCGCCCGCCAACATCCAGCGTCACCTTGACATAGCTGCCTTGGTATTCCGTCGCCGAGACCACGCCCCATAGCGAGTTGACGGCATTCGACGGCGCATTGCCGTTGCGGCGGCGCAGCCGGATGCGGTCGCGGCGCACCGCCACCGACAGTTCCGATTTCGGCCTCTCGCCATCGGCCTTCGTCTCGAACTGCGAGCCGTCGGCCGCCTTCAGGCGGATCGCACCGGGCGCGGCGCCGTCGGTCACGGTGCCCGTCAACACGTTCTGGCCGCCCATGAAGCGCGCCACATAGGGCGTCGCCGGCTTGTCGAAGATCACGTTCGCCGTATCGGCCTGGTCGATGCGGCCCGTATCCATCACCACCACCATGTCGGCCAGCGCGATCGCCTCCGGCTGCGTGTGGGTGACGTGAACGAAGGTGATGCCGAGTTCGTTCTGCAGGCTCTTCAATTCGCCGCGCATCCTGAGCCGCAGGAACTCGTCCAGCGCCGAAAGCGGCTCGTCGAGCAGCAGCACCTTCGGGTTGGTGATCAGCGAGCGGGCCAGCGCCACGCGCTGCTGCTGGCCGCCGGAAAGCTGCGCCGGCATGCGGTCCTTGAGGTGGTCGAGCTGCACGCGCTGCAGCATCTCCAGCGCCCGCGCCCGTCGCTCCTCCTTACCGACACCGCGCATCTTCAGGTAGAAGGCGACGTTGTCCTGGATGGTGAGGTGCGGGAACAGCGCGTAGCTCTGGAACATCATCGCCGTGCCGCGCTCCACCGGCGGCTTGCCGACCACCATGTCGCTGCCGATAAAGATTTCGCCGGAGGTCGGCGTCTCGTGGCCGGCGATCATGCGCAGGATCGTGGTCTTGCCGCAGCCCGACGGTCCGAGCAGGCAGCAATAGGAGCCATGCGGGATGGTCAGGTTGATATCCTTGACCGCGTAGGAATTGCCGAACTGCTTGGTCACATTGACCAGACGGATATCGCCCGATCCCTGCGCCGCGCCGCCCTTGCCAGATGAATTCGCCATACTTGTTATTTTCCGCGGGAACGTCTGCGTTGAATGAGGATGATCGAGGACAGCGCCAGCGCGATCACGGCGAAGGAGACGATGGTGGTGACCGTGCCCAGCGCATAGAGTGCCGGCGACGTGACGTTGGTTGTCATCGTCCAGATCTCGAGCGGCAGCGTGTTCTTGGTGCCGACTGTGAGCCAGCTTCTCGGGAACTCGTCATAGGACAGTGTGAAGCCGAACAGCGCCACGGCGATCATGCCGGGGAAGACGATCGGCACGACAACTTCCTTGACCGTTTGCCAGCGCGACGCGCCAAGGTCGTGCGCGGCCTCCTCGTAGGACGGATTGAGCCGTCCGAGCACAGCGAACATGATCAGCAGGCCGAACGGCAGCGCCCACGTCAGATGCGCGCCGAGCGCCGAGCCGTACCATGTCGCCGACAGGCCGAGATACCGGAACGTGACGAGGATGCCGATCGAAAGCACAAGGCCGGGCACGATCAGGCTGGCAATCGCCATGTAGAAGATCGCCGTCGACCCGCGGAACCGCTTGCGGAAGGCAAAACCCGCCGTCACCGAAATCAGAACCGTCATGAACATGACGATGAGGGCGAGCGGCAGCGAGCGGTTGAAGGCGCCGGCCACGTCGCCGGTGCGGCGCGGATTGAACAGCTCATCGAACCACATGAAGCCGGGATCGCGCAGCGGGAAGACCAGCGACGCCGACGGTCCCTGGAACGACAGCACCAGCACCGCGATCATCGGCCCGTAGAGGAAGATGACGAACAGCGTGAACAGCAATGCCAGGACGTAGAAGGTCCAGGGCCGCGGGCCATAGGAGGGCGAAGCCGACATCAGCGGACAAGCTCCTTGCGCACGTCGACCAATCTGAAGATGGCCGACGCAATGAGCAGCACCACGATCAGCAGGATCACCGCGTTTGCCGCCGCGCGTGGATAATTGAGGAATTGCAGGTCGTTGAAGATGCCCGACGTGGCCGACCCTGAAAGACCGCCGCTCATCACGGTAACGACGAAGAAGTCGCCCATCACCAGCGTGACGACGAACAGTGCACCCAGCGCGATGCCGGTCTTGCAGAGCGGCAGCACGACGTTCCAGACCACGCCCCAGCGCGTGGCGCCGGCGTCGACCGCGGCCTCCAGCAGCGACTTGTCGATGCGTGCCATCGAATTGAAGATCGGCACGATCATGAACAGCGTGAACAAATGGACGTAGGCGACCACCACCGAGAAATCCGAATAGAGCAGCCATTGCAGCGGCTGGTCGATGACGCCCAACTTGAGCAGCGCACTGTTGATCAGGCCCTCGGTGCCGAGCACCGGCCGCCACGAGATCATCCGGATGATGTTGGACGTCCAGAACGGCACGGTGCAGACCAGGAACAGGCCGATCGCCGTGAGCAGGTTGCGGACATGGAAGACGAGGAAATAGGCGATCCAGAAGCCCAGCACGAAGGTGATGACCAGCACGATCAGCGTGAATTTCAGCGTCGAGAGATAGAGCGTCCAGGTGGTCGGGTTGGAGAACAGGTCGATGTAGTTCTTCAGCGTGAAGTCCGGCACGATGCCGACCAGCATCTGGTAGCGGAAGAAGCTGACAACCACGACCAGAGCGACGGGAATCGCGAAGAAGAAGAAAAGCACCAGCGTCAGCGGCGCGACCTGCAGATAGGTCGTGAGCGAAGCTCTGCTGGTCGATGGCGTAGGCGTCATTCCAAAACCCGGTTGTTGCGGCAGTTTCCTTCCCCCCGTTTACGGGGAGAAGGTGGCCCGAAGGGCCGGATGAGGGGCAACGCAGAAGGTTGAAGGCTGGCGCCGCCCCTCATCTGCGTGCCGGCAACTTCTCCCCGTGAACGGGGAGAAGACAGCTACACGATCACGCCGCGTTGAACTCGTTCCACTTGGCGTAGAGGAACTCGGCCTGGTCCATCAGGTTGTTCCACACCGCCACTTGCGAGAAACGCTCCTCGTAGGAGCCGCCGTCACGCACCTCGCCGGCCGAGTTGGTCTTCTCGCCGGTCGGGCTTGTGATGTCGGCGGTCGCCGCCTTGCCCTCGTAGAAGAAGCCGCGCTCGTTCTCGGTCAGCGCTGCTTTCGCGGTCTCGACATTGGCGCTGTAGTAGCCCTGCTTGGCGATGAAGCCGCCGACCCAGCCGGAATTGTACCAGTTCAGGTACTCGTAGGCGGCATCTTTCTTGATGCCATCGAGATGCGCCATCAGCGCAAGGCCGTTGCCCCAGCCGCGATAGCCTTCCTTGAGCGGCTGGTAGACGCACTTCACGCCTTGGCCCTTCACGGCTGTGACGGCCGGCGACCACATCGACTGGATAACCACCTCGCCGGCCGCCATCAGGTTCACGCTCTCGTCGAACGTGCTCCACAGCGCCCGGAAATGGCCCGCTTTCTTAAGCTCGATCAGGCGTGCGATCGTCTTGGTCAATTCTTCCTGCGTCGGGTTGCCCTTGTCGCCGTATTTCATCTCGCCGGCAGCCTCCATCGCCATCATGGCGTCCATGATGCCGTTGGTCGGGATGTTCTGGATCGCCGCCTTGCCCTTGAAGTCGGGCGAGAACAGGTCGGCCCAGGTCGTGATGTCGCGACCGACGAGGTCCGGGCGGATACCCAGCGTGTCGGCGTTGTAGACGCTGGGCACGAAGGTAGCGAAGTCGGTCTTGCCTGCGGCGAAGGTCTTGGCGTCAACGGCGTCGCGGTACATGAACTTGATCGGCGCATCGCCCTGCAGCGACACTTCCTTGCCGGCGAACTTGCCTTCCGTATAGAGCGGGGTGAGCTGAGCCCAGTCCTTGATCTTGGCGATTTCAGCGGCCTGGGTGACACCTTGCGGCACAGCCACCTTGGTCTGCCAGATCTCCATGTCGGCGATGTCGATGGAGTTCGGGTCGTTGACCATGCGGTTGAGCAGGCCCGGATGGTCGACCACCGACATCTCGATCTTGAAGCCGAGGTCCTTGCTGGCCTGGTTGGCGATGTCGATGATGGTTGAATAGGACATGCCGGTGTGCACCAGCGTCACGTCCTTGATGTTCTGTGCCCACACGGTCGGAAAGCCGGTGATGACGCCGGAGCCCGCCGCCGCGCCGGCAAGGGCGGCGCCGCCCTTCAGCACAGAGCGGCGAGAGATACCCTTGTTCAGAATTCCGTTCGTCTTTTTCATGTCTAAGTCTCCCATTGCAGTTGATTTACACGAGTTGGACGTCGCCGCTTCCGCGCCGAGTGTGTCACGGTCTTATGTGCGAGGCCGATAGGCCAGCGCCGTCCCGAAAGTGATGCACGTCCCTGCTTTCTTCCTCACTATCCTCCGCGGAGGTTTTTCCGGCAAATCAAATCCCCGCCCCAGGGAGGAATGTCGTTTTGCCGGCTTACGGGCGCGCCAGTTCGGCGCGCAGCTTGCGGGTGGCCTCCGCGTCGAGCGCCCATCCATATCCATCGTCCACCTCACCGAGGATCACACCGTAATCGTCGCGAGCATGCTCGACGGTGATAAAACCGTCCAGCACGTCGTCCAATACCTTTTCTGCATCGCGCTCCAGCGGGTCGCCGTAGCCGCCGCCGGTCGGCGAATAATAGGTGACGACGTCACCTTCTTCGGTGCGCAGGCCGGAGAACTTCGCTGGCTGGAAGCTGGTCTTGCCGGTGTGGATGTTCCTGATCTCGACCTTGCTGCAGGCGCCTTCCTTGCCGCCGAAGATGCCCCACGGCGCATCCTCGTTGCGGTCGCTCTCATGGGTCATGAAACCCGGGCTGAGGTAGCGCTGCGACTTCACCACCCCTGCCCCGCCACGGAATTTTCCGGCGCCGGGAGGCGCGTCGTCGCGCACCTCGTAGCGGTCGCAGATCAGCGGCAGGTGCATGCCGAGATCTTCCAGCGGGTTGTTGCGCGTGTTGCGCATCAGTTCCTCGACCGTATCAGGCCCGTCCGACAGCGGCCGCCCGCCCATCGCCGCCTCGTTGACTTCGAGGAACACCCAGTAGTCGCCGTTCGGCCGCACGCCCGAATAGGCAGCAAACGACAGCACCGCCGCGTTGCCCGCCGTGCATTTGTCCGGCAGCACCGGCGCAAGCGCCTTGATGATCAGATCGCAGAGCCGCTGAATCTGGCTGAAGCGCGCCTCGGCGGCCACGGGTGCGATCGGGTTGAAGATCGATCCCAGCGGCGACGTCACCTTGACCGGCCGGAACGACCCTTCGTTCTGCGGGATGTATTCCTCATGCGTATAGGTATCGAGCAGCAGCGCGCGGAAGGCGAAGAAACATGCGACCTTGGTCGAGCCATCGAACGGCACGTTGAAGGCGGTCGGCACCTGCGCCGATGAGCCGGTGGTGTCGACCTCGACGCCATCTCCGCGCACCTTGACGGTGACCTTCAGCGGCAGGGTCACACCACGGTTGCGGCCGTCATCGTCGAGAAAACCTTCGGCCACATAATCACCGTCCGGGATTTTGGCGATCTCCCGACGCAGCATCGCCTCGGTGTAGTCCATCAACTGCTTTGTCGCCTGGATCACCGTGTCCTTGCCATAGGTGGTCAGCAACTCCTCGAAACGCCGCACCCCGAGTTCGGCGGAGGCGATCTGCGCCTCAAGGTCACCCATCACCAGGCCGGGCACGCGGGTATTGCCGCGGATGAAAGTCCACAGCGCCTCGTTGCGCACGCCCTCATTGTAGAGTTTCAGCCCGTTGAGCAGCATTCCTTCGGCGAACACGTCGGGGATATCGATGACCAGACCCGGCGTCGCGGCGCCGATGTCGACGTGATGCGCGGTGTTGGCGGAGAAGCCGACGAGTTCACCACTATGGAAGACCGGCATGACGATGCCAATGTCCGGCGAATGGCTGGCGCCGAAATAGGGATGGTTGTGGATGACGCAGTCGCCCGGCTTCCAGGCGTCGAGCCGGATCGTCTTCTCGATACCGCGCAGATAGCCCGGCAGCGAGCCGATATGCATCGGCGTGGAATCGCTCTCACAGAGCGTGTTGTAGTCGCGGTCGAACAGGCCGGCGCCGAGATCCTGGCTCTCGCGGATGATCGACGAATAGCTCATGCGGTAGAGAACGTTGCCCATCTGCTCGGCGATGGAGTGCAGCGCCCCGCCGATGACCTGCAAGCTGATGGGATCGACTTCTTTCACCATCCGAGCCTCCTCAAGCCTTCGCCACCAGCATGTCGCCGTGGCTCATTACCGTGGCGGTGTAGCCGGGCGGCACCAGCGTCGTCGAATTGTGCTGCACGATCAGCGCTGGACCCTCGATGCAATCATCCGCTAGCAGCTTCTCGCGCTGGTAGCGCGGCGTGTCCACCGCCTTGCCATCGTCGAAGACCGTGCGCCTGTTGTAGAGCACTGCATCCGCCGGATTGGCGCGCCCGCCCTTGGCGAGCTTCGGCAGTCGCAGCGTGTCGACCTCGACGGTGGCAATGACGCGCAGCGTGATGATCTCACAGGATTGCTCGCGGAAAGCATGGCCGTAGACTTGGCGGTGCGCCTGGTAGAAATTCTCGTTCACCGTCGCGGCGGATTCAGCCGTCAGATGGCCATTCGGCATGTCGGCGCGCAGTTCGAACCCCTGGCCGACATAACGGCACTCCGCCACCTGGCGGAAACGGCGTTTTCCGGCCGGGATGCCGTCGGCGTCAAGTTGGCCATTGGCGCGCGCGATGAGGTCATCGAGAGCGTCGTTGACCTTCCTGAACTCAGCCTCTGTCGCCTTGTCGAGCGTCAGCAGCGTGGAATGGGTGTATTCGTACTGCAGGTCGGTAACCAGCAGGCCGGTCGCGGCGGTAATGCCTGGATGCATCGGCACCAGAACGTCCTTGGCGAAGATCGCCTCGGCCAGCGATACCGAATGCAAAGGCCCTGCCCCGCCGAAACCCATCAGCGAAAAATTGCGCGGGTCGATGCCCTTGGCGACGGAATTTGCGTTGATCGCCAGCGCCATGTTGTTGTTGACGATTTTCAGGATGCCCAGTGCGGCCTGCTCCACCGACAGTTTTAGCGGCCCGGCGATGTGTTTTGCGATCGCCTTTTCCGAAAGCGACGCATCGATCTTGAGGTCGCCGCCCAAAAAGTGTTCGGGATCCATGCGGCCGAGCACCACCTGCGCGTCGGTGACGGTTGGCTCATCGCCACCCTTGGCGTAGCAGGCCGGCCCCGGCACCGCGCCGGCCGAGCGCGGCCCGACGCGGAACGCGCCGCCCGGATCGAGATAGGCGATCGAGCCGCCGCCGGCGCCGATCGCGTCGATGTCGATCATCGGCACCAGCACCGGCAGGCCGGCCACCTCGGTGTCGCGCGGGTTCTTGATGCGCAACTCGCCCTGCTGGATGACCGAGATGTCGGCCGACGTGCCGCCGATATCGATGGTGATGATGTTGTCGCGGCCACAGTTCGCGCCGGTCCAGCGCCCGCCCATGACGCCGCCCGCCGGGCCGGACAGCAGCAGGCCGATCGGCAGTTCGGAAGAATTCTCGATGGTTGAGATGCCGCCGTTCGACTGCATGATGCGCACGATGGCGTCGATGCCATTGGCGCGCAGCCGGCCTTCGAGGCTGCGAAGGTAGGCCGAGGTGCGCGGCCCGATATAGGCGTTCATTGCCGCGCTGGAGAAGCGCTCATATTCGCGAATGGTGTTCACCACATCCGACGACGCCGACACGAAAGCGTCCGGTAGGATCACCTTCACGATCTCCCTGGCGCGCTGCTCGTGTTCGTTGTTCAGAAAGGAGAACAGGAAGGCGACGATCACCGCATCCATGCCGCGCCTGGCGAACAGTTCGGCCGCCTGCTTCACCTCGTCCTCGACCAGCGGCACGGCGATCTCGCCGGTGGGCGGCATGATCCGCTCGGTGACAACCAGCCGGTCACGGCGCCGGACCAGCGGCTTCGACTGCCAGGGAAGATCGAACTGCAGCGAGAAATTATGCGGCCGCTTGTGGCGCGCCATGTGGAGGATGTCGCGAAAACCGCGCGTGGTGATCATGCCGACCTTCGCGCCGGCGCGCTCGATCACCATGTTGGTGGACACGGTCGTGCCGTGGAAGACGGCGTCGATCTCGCCCGGCTTGACTCCGGCGAGCGCGCAGACCTTCAAAATGCCCTCGACCACGCCTTCCGACTGGTCGTGCGGCGTCGACGAGACTTTCGTGACAACGACCTTGCGTTCGGCGCCCTCACCCGATCGCTCCAGCACGATATCGGTGAAGGTACCGCCGACATCCACGCCCACCCGGATCATGCCGCGCACCCTTGCAACTTGATCCCAGCATCGGCTGCGCCGAGCTCGCTTTTTTTCAGCAGGGAAAGCGCGGGCAAGCAGGCTACACCGCTGGCCGGGCTTGGGAGGATGCCCGGTAAGGCTGCACGGAAAGCGCGCGAAAGCAACGCGGTACGACCCATTGATGTGTTCACCCTAGCGCCGCTGGAGAGCGCTTTTTTCAAGTGATATAAGTCGTAGACAGCCTCCTTTAAGATGTGAAATAATTATTTCCGCGACAATTGATACGAAAACGGCATCAGTCTTGCGATATGACCTGAAACACCTCGCAACCTTCGTGGCGGTGGCGGAGGAACTGAATTTTCACCGCGCCGCCGAGCGGCTGACCATGGCCCAGCCGGCCGTCAGCCGCATCGTGCTGGAACTGGAGGAGCGGCTTGGCGTAAAACTGCTGGAGCGCACGACACGTAAGGTACGGCTTACCGAATCCGGGCGCTATCTTCTGGAAGAAGCGCAGGACATTCTCGGCCGCATCGACGTAGCAGAAAACACCGTTCGCCTGCTCGCCTCCGGCACCAAGGCGATCCTGCGCATCGGCTACACCACCATCACCGGCCATTCGCTGGTGCCCGACATCACCCGCGAATTCCGCAACGCCAATCCCGACGTGCGCGTCGAGCTCACCTATCTCCACTCGCCCGCCCAGCGCGACAAGATTCTTCAGGACGAGATCGACCTCGGCTTCATCGAGGGGTCGTTCCAGAATTCCGAGATCGAATCCCGCCCGGTCGCGCACCATCGCCTGATGGCGCTGCTGCCGCCGGACCACCCGCTGACCTCCAGGACGGAACTGACCGTCGAGGAACTCGCCCGCGAGCAACTGGTGATGGGCACCAACGCCGAGTGGCCGACGCTGCGCCGCATCGTCATCGATGCCTTCCAGAACGCTGGCCAAGTCATGACAGTTGCGCAGGAAGCGCCGAGCCTCGTCGGCATCCTCGGCCTTGTGACGGCCGGCGTCGGCATCACCATCTTCACCGGCATGCCGCGCTTCTGCGGCGAACAGGCGATCGCGCCAAGGCCGATCGTCACCGACCCGCCGGTGATCGTCGAAAGCCATCTCGCCTGGCGGCGGGCCTCGATCAGCAGCGCAAAACGCCGCTTCATCGAGACCAGCCAGAGGGTCGGCCGGGCCTACATGACCTGACCGCCAAACAATCATCCGACAGAAGGGACCATCGCAATGGAAAACTGGGCCAACCGCAAGACGCTCATCCTCGGCCGCAGCGAGATGATCGGCCTCTTGAAGCCGCACGAATACAATGACTGCGTCGAGCAGGCCTACCGCATGCATGGCGAGGGCCGCTACTACATGGACCCGAAGGGCCACATCGTGCTCGACCGCTTTCCCGGCGAATGGGAGGCGATGCCTTCCTACATCGAGGAGCCGCATGCCGCCGCCTGCAAATGGGTGTCGATCCGCGAGAAGAACCGCGAAAACTACAATCTGCCGACCGTCTTCTCGATCCTGATCTACACCCATCCCGAGACCGGATTTCCGCTGGCGATCGTCGACGGCAGCTATCACACGGTGATGCGCACGGGCGCCGCCGCCGCCGTTTCGGCGAAATGGATGGCGCGCAAGGACTCCAAAACGCTCGCCATCGTCGGCGCCGGCCATATGGCCGAGGGCGCGCTGGCGACCTGCAACGAAGTGTTCAAATGGTCGGAGGTCCGCATCTGGAGCCGCGGCAAGGACACGCTCGACCATTTCGTGAAAGAGCAGCAGCCGAAATACGAAAGCTTTGAGATCAAGCCATCGCAGAACCTGGAGCAAACAGTGCGCGGCGCCGATGTCGTGGTGACGCTGACCCCGGCGCGTGGCCCGATCGTCATGGCCGACTGGATCTCGCCCGGCACGCACATCGCCGCCGTCGGCGCCGACAAGAAGGGCGACCAGGAACTTGAGGGCAGCCTGCTGACGCGCGCCAGGATCTTCGTCGACGATATCAGGCAGTGCCGCACCGACGGCGAGATCAACGTGCCGCTGTCGGAAGGGCTGATCACCGAGGCCGACATCGCCGGCGAGATCGGCGAAGTTATCACCGGCCGCAAGCAGGGCCGTACCTCGGACGAAGAAATCACCATCTTCGATTCTACCGGCATCGCGCTGCAGGATTCGGCCACCGTGCCGCTCGAATACGAGCGCGCCATGGCCGCCGGCGTCGGCATCGAGAAGAAGATGATCTCGACCTGAACAAGGCCTCGCAGAGCCTTGGCGTGGCGCGGCGGCCGAAGACCGCCGCGCCACGCATGACCGCCATGCGCATTTTTGTCGGCAAATGCCGGACGCAAGGGCTGGACAGGCCGGATCGTCATGGCTATATCGCGCCCATCGCCTTCACCGGCGGCCCGGGTGCGTAGCTCAGTTGGTAGAGCAGCTGACTCTTAATCAGCGGGTCACAGGTTCGATCCCTGTCGCACCCACCAAAGATTTCAAAGACTTGGATGGAAATTCAAACCGGCCTTTTTGGGGTCCAGTCCGGTTCGAACTAACGCGCTGCTAACGAGATGTGATAGCCACCTTTGTCCGCCGCCCACAAAAGGCGAAACATCCGAAGTAAGCGAGACAGATCGCCCTATTTTATAAGAACGCCCGCTTCTTTCGCGGCCTCGGCGATCGTTGTATTATAAATAGGCGTAACTGGATTAGGCAAAAGCGAGGTCACGCTTCCGCCTACAAAGGAGAACCACGATGAAGATCGAGGCATTCCTTCCCCTCGCCACCTATCCAGAGCCGAATACGGACGCCGCCGCCTCGACTGCCGTCGACTTCGCCACCGGGATCGGCGCCAGCCTTCACGCTCTCGCGCTCGCTGTAGACATTCCGGATGTCTCCAATACCTTGTCACGCCTGTTGCTTGACACGCCCGGAATGATCCGAAAGGCCGAGACCGCGAGCCGCAAGAGCGGCGAGCACTTGCTCGGCATCGTCAAGGAAAAGGCCACATCCGCTGCCATTGATGCAACCACAGAAACGATTGCCGCACCTCTTGTCTCGCTTGGAGACGTTGCGGCGATGCATGCCCGCTATTTCGATCTCAGCCTGATCGCGTGGGAGACCGGCAATGCGTCAGTTCGCATGATAGCAGAAGCTGTCATTTTCGGCTCGGGTCGCCCAACAATCCTGCTGCCGGCGGCGCCAGATATCCACTTGATCGAACACGTTGCCGTCGCCTGGGATGGCAGCCGGGTCGCCGCGCGCGCCGTTGCCGACGCAAAGCTCTTTCTGGAGCGGGCATCGCGTATATCGGTCATTACCGTTCTGGATGAAAAGCCGCTGGAGCAGAACGACGCCGGAGAGCGGCTCGCAACCAGACTGCGCAACTGCGGGCTCGCGGCTGAAGCCGTGCGGATCAACGCCGAAGACTGCCCGATCGCCGAGACGCTCCAACAGACCGCATTGCAGAAGGGCTGCAAATTACTTGTCATGGGTGGTTATGGCCACTCACGCATGCGCGACTTCGTGCTGGGTGGAGCCACGGAAGGCGTTATCAGCAATCTTAGGCTTCCCGTTCTGCTCTCGCACTAACGTTGCGGCATTGTCGGAGTTTCACTCAATCGGGGTGTCCGCCTCTTTCGCGGCCTCGGCGAATGCCCTCCAAGCCTTGCCCAGCGCCGTACCCGAGGCTTGATTGCCCGCGCCGATCCAACGCCTTCGGGAAGCATAAGATACACCCTCACCGATCATGGCAAGTGTACGCGGAAAGGTTTTGGGCAGTCTCGATCGAGCCGCCGCGTCATCCTGATTTGGCCTCGCTGCGAAATCGCGCAGGAGATCAGAACCAAACTGACAGGGTGTAGAGTGCCGCGATGATCACCAGCAGCGGCGCGACGACAACGATGAGGACCTTGACGGTATCCATCGACGGAAAGTTAGGCGACCGCGCAACGATTTCATCACCGATAGGCGTAATAAACCTGCGCAGCTGGGATGAAGCGGAAGAGATCGATCTCGACGATAAGGTCGGTCGCTTGCTCCTATTCCAACGTAGGCGGGGTGACTATCAACCAAGACATAGCCCGGCCGCGTTACCGCTCCGACCTGAAACCTTCCTTATTGGACCTCCCCCAACATGACCTGGGCCGCAGGGCATGAGTCCAACGGCTAACTATTCGGGCTCGCCGTATAGGCATAGTCTTCCTGGGCGGATCGCTGGGAGGAACAGGTCTTGGCCTACAGGACTTGCCAACGATTCAGCCGCTGGCCTTGGTGCCCCCAACCCAAACCCTAGCCGAGGCCAGCGGCACTAAGGCAGCGTGGCAACGGGGAGGGTTTGGATCGTGCCGACTGCTTTCACCTCGCCGCAAAAAGGTCCAGCGCCGGTGGGCTGGGTCTGCCGCGCTCTGGCGACACTGGTTGCATCGCCACAACCCCCGCGACAATCTGCACAGCAGATATGCATGTTTGTGCGTTGCCGAATCGGCGGGCATTTCATAGATATTGGTTGTCGGCCATCTACTCCTCCCAGATGTGATGCCGACGCTGAAAGCGGCGAACCTCCTCCCTCGCCGCAATCAAATCGAGCCCGCTGCCACCTCCTCCCGGCAGCGGGCTTTTTCTTTTGCGCGACGGGCGCGTCCGAGCGCACCTCGCTGCATCTCTCCCGAAAAGCGGCCTCAATTCCTGGAAGGCGGCGCAACGGACCGCCGCACGACAAGCGTCGGCTCGATTGCGATGATGGGCGGCAGCGGGCGGTCGTGATCCAGATGGTCGATGAGGGCGTTGGCGGCCACGGTGCCGAGTTCGATCGCCGGCTGCCGCACCGTCGTCAGCGGCGGAAAGGTGTAGGCGGCGAATTCGATGTCGTCGTAACCGACGACCGAGACGTCGCCGGGTATGTCCAGGCCGAGTTCGCGAATGCCGTTCAGCAGGCCGATCGCCATGACGTCGCTGAGCGCGAAGATCGCCTGCGGCCTGGTCTCGGTCGTCCCTGCCAGCAGTGGGCCAGCGGCCAGCCTGCCGCCTTCCATGGTCAGGCTGGCGCGGTGCAGGAGATCGGGCTCCAGCTTGAGCCCATGCCGTGCCAGGGCGCTGGAAAACCCCTCGATGCGGTCGATCATGCGCGGATGCTCGGCGGGACCGGACAGGCAGGCGATGCGCGAAAAACCGCTGTCGGCAAGATAGTCGGCGACGATGCGCCCGCCGAGGATGGAATCATCCGAGACCACCGACGACACGGAATGCGGCGGCGCGTCGATCGCCACCACCGGCACGCGCTCGATCTGCCCGAGTTTTTCGAAGAAGTCCGGGCTGGCATTCGAGGTCATCGCCACGATGGCATCGACGCGCTTGGTGAACAGCGTGTGCATGTAGGTGACGAGGTGTTCGGTCACGTCGTCGGTGTTGCAGATCATCAGCGCGTAACCCGCCTCGAAGCAGGCGCGCTCGACGCCGCGGATCACCTCGCCGAAGAACGGGTTCGAGGTGGTCGTCACGATCATGCCGATGGTGCGGGTGCGATTGGATTTCAGCGAGCGCGCCACCTCGGACGGCAGATAGCCGAGATCGACGATTGCCGCGTTGACCCGTTTCGCCGTCTCGGGACTGACCGGCCGCGTCTTGTTGATGACGTGCGAGACCGTCGTGAACGACACGTTCGCCCGCCGTGCGACGTCCTTGATGGTGACCAAGGGTTTGCGCTCTGGCTGTCCTGCCTAGCGCCCCACCCGCGACTTAAGCCAGCGGTCGAAGGCGACGGCGAGCACCAGGATGAGGCCGATGACGATGCTCTGCGTATAGGACGAGACATTGTTGAACTGCAGCCCGTTCTGCAGCACGCCGATGAGGGCAGCACCTACGACCGTTCCGGTTATCGATCCGACGCCGCCGAACAGCGACGTGCCGCCGATGACCACCGCCGAGATGACGGTCAGTTCATATCCCATGCCGGCAACCGCTTCCGCCGAATTGAGGCGGGCGGAAAGCACGAAGGCGGCAAGCCCGGCGAAGAAGCCGACGATGACATAGACGGAGATCAGGATGCGGTCGACGCGCAGGCCCGACAGCCGCGCCGCCTCGGCATTGCCTCCGACGGCATAGACCGCGCGGCCGTAGCGCGTGTAGCGAAGCACGATGTGGCAGAGGATGGCGGCGACGACGAAGATGATCGCCGGAACCGGAACCGGACCGATCAGACCCGTGCCGAACCAGCGCATCGACGCGTCGAAGCCGGAAATCGGCCCGCCATTGGAGATGGTGAGCGTCAGGCCCCGAAAAATGGTGAGGCCGCCCAGCGTCACCACGAAGGGCGGCACTTTCAGCCGGGTGATGGCAAGGCCCTGGATGCCGCCGCAGGCGGAACCGACGACGATCGCCGCAAGCAGTGCGGCGAACCAGCCGTAGCCGGCCGCCTGCGACGGATCGAGCGACAGAGTGTTGGCCGCGCCGCCTTTGGCGACGACCGCCGCCACCATGCCGCAGAAGGCGAGCAGCGAGCCTACCGACAGGTCGATGCCGGCGGTCAGGATGACGAAGGTCATGCCCAGCGCGATCAGGCCAGTGATCGAGATCTGCCGCGTGATGTTGAAGAGGTTGATCGGATCGATGAAGCTGGGCTTCATAACGGTGAAGACGACCATCAGCGCGGCAAGGAAGATCAGCGGCCCGAAGCTGACGAGCAGCCGGGCGACATTGATGCCGCTGCGTTGGTCTTCGGCGACGGTGGTGCTCATGCAGCCTCTCCCTGGCGCTGGTCGAGCGCCATCAGCGCCATCAATTTCTCTTCATCGGCCTCGATCGCCGGCATCTCGCCGGTGATGCGCCCGCGCCGCATGGTGACGATGCGGTCGCTGACCGCAAGCACTTCCGGCAATTCGGACGAGATCATCATGACGGCAATGCCGCGCGCCGCAAGCTGGACGAGGATCTGGTGCACCTCGGCCTTGGCGCCAACATCGACTCCGCGCGTCGGCTCGTCGACGATCAGCACTTTCGGATCGCGCGCCAGCCAGCGGGCGAGGATCACCTTCTGCTGGTTGCCGCCGGAAAGGCCCTCGATCGCCTGCTCCGGCGAGGCCATGCGGATCGACAGCATTTTCTTGTAGTTCGCCAGCGCCGCGCGTTCGCGACGCTCGGCCATGAAGCCCAGCCCGTTGCTGTAGGAGCCGAGCGCGGCCACCGAAAAATTGTTGAGGATACCGAGCGCGGCGAAGATCGCCTGGTGCTTGCGGTCCTCCGGCACGAGGCCGACGCCAAGCCGGATGGCATCGGCCGGCGACGCCGGCGCGATCGGCTTGCCGTCGAGGCTGATCGAGCCGGCGGCAATGCGGTCGGCCCCGAAAATGGCGCGCGCAAGCTCCGTGCGCCCCGAACCGACAAGGCCGGCGACGCCCAGAATCTCCCCCGCCCTCAAGTCGAGGTCGACACCTTCCAGCACGATGGCATGCGGGGCTTCCGGATCGCGCACGGTGCGCAGGCCGCGCACAGACAGCCGCACGTCGCCGGCGACCCTGCGCTCGGTCGGCCGCGCATAAAGTTCGGAGGCCGCGCGGCCGACCATGCGCTCGATGATGCGCGGAATGGGGATCGGCTGGCCGTCACGGTTGAGATGTCCGGCAAGCTTGCCGTCGCGCAACACGGTCATGCGGTCGCAGATGCCGGAGGCCTCCTCCAGCCTGTGCGTGACGAACATGATGGCGACGCCGTCCTTGCGCAGCCGGTCCATGATCGACAGCAGCCGCTGCACCTCCGTCTCGGTGAGCGCCGAGGTCGGCTCGTCCATGATGATCAGGCGGCTCTCCAACGACAAAGCTCGGGCGATCTCAACAAGCTGTTGCTCGGCGACCGAGAGAGCGGAGACCGGTGTCCTCGGATCGATCTTCAGGCCGACACGGGCGATGATGTCGCGTGACTCGCGCTCCATCCTGCGCCAGTTGACCAGCCCAAGCCGATTGACCGGGGCGCGGCCGATGAAAATGTTCTCGGCGACGGTGAGCGTCGGGATCAGGCTAAGTTCCTGATAGATGGTAACGATGCCGAGCCGTTTCGCGTCGTCGGGATTGGCCGGTTTGAAGGGAATGCCGTCGAAGACGATGCGGCCGCTGGACGGCGGCTGCACGCCGGACAGGATTTTCAGCAGCGTCGATTTTCCGGCGCCGTTCTCGCCGAGAAGTCCCAGGATTTCACCGCGACGGACGTCCAGAGAAACATCGCTCAGCGCGGTCACGCCGGCGAAATGTTTGGTCAAGCCCTCGACGGTCAGGAGGACGTCGGTGGCGGCGATTTCTGCTGACGACATTGCACCTCTTCAGGAGCCACCGAGGATTGGTCTGACGGTTCGACTGCGACGAGCAGCAGGCTATGACAAGCATAGCCTGCCTGCGCGGACGTGAAACCAACTCGGACGGTTGCATTGATGCGTGACTAGCCGGCCGCCGGTCGCGGTTAATAGCCACGCATCCAACGTTTCGGCTAAAGACTACTTCGCCTCGCCGATGCGCTCCGCCTTGTCGACATTGTCCTTGCCGATGACGATCGGCGTCAGCAGCACGAGCTTTTCCTTGGGCTCGGTCTTGTCCTTGGCGTAGGCGACGGCGATGCGGACCGCCGTGCGCGACTGCTCGCCTGGGAACTGCTCGACGGTGCCGGCGAGCTTGCCGTCGCGGACGGCGACCAGCGCCTCTGGAAGCGCGTCGAAGCCGTAGATCTTGACGTCAGTGAAGCCACGCGCAGCGCAGGCTTCCATGGCACCCAGCGCCATGTCGTCATTGGCGCACAGGATCGCATCCGGCTTGCCGTTGGCGGCCAGGCCGGCTTCGGTGACGGAGAGGCCTTCAGCGCGGGCGAAATTCGCGGTCTGCTCGAAGATGATCTGGTACTTGTCCTTGACCGGGTCGATGACGTTGTGGACGCCCTTGTTGCGATCGATCGCCGGGCCGGCGCCGGGCTGGCCCTGCAGATGGAATATCTTCGCGCCATTCGGGAACGCATCGATCACCGCCTGGGCTTCAGCCTCGCCGCCCTTGACGTTGTCGGCGCCCACATGCGCCAATATGCCTTCGACGCCGTCGACACGCCGGTCGATGGTGACCAGCGGGATACCGGCCTGCACCGCCTGCTCGACGGCCGGCGCCAGCGCGTTGACGTCGAGCGGCGAAATGACGATCGCGTTGACCTTCTGGACGATCGCCGCCTCGATGTCTGCGGTCTGTTTCGGCGCTGAATTCTGGCCGTCACTTTCAATCAGATTGACGCCCTGCGCCTCGGCCTCGACCTTGATCTGGTTCAGCATGTGCACGAAGAACGGAAAGCTGAGGCTCGGCACCGAGCCGAGAATCGTCAGCTTGTCCTGGGCAAAGGCGGCGGATGTCGCCACCAGCGCGCCGGCGGCAGCCGACGACAGCAAAAACTCACGTCTGTTCATAATGATGCTCCTCCCAGAGCCGGTTGTCGCTGATCCTCCATCAGCGTCGACAGCGGAAAGCTAGCCAACGCCAAACGTTTGCGCAAGACGAATGACGGCCTCCAGACGCCACAATCGATGATGCGGTGCAGCGCGAAGTGACGCCGCCTGCACAACGTCTGGGCTGCAAATTACACGCCTGACGCCCTCGCCGCATTTGGCATCGATGTGGTAGGGGAAACGCAGGCGATCGTAGGAGAGCGAAAAGTATGCGGCGACTGCTTTTGGCCATGATGGCTTTCGCGGTGCTGGCCGGCTGCCAGAGTTCCGGCTCACGCAGCTACGAACCGTCAACATGCGATCCGCGCGCGACAGACAGCGGCATGTGCGTGCCTGGCGCATATCCGGCTGAGGAATAGCGGACGTTGGGCGACCGTGCGGATACACGGAACGATCGCGCATCCAAACCAGTTCTCGATCTTGTAGAGTTGGAGGGCCGAGCGGGAATTGAACCCGCTGCGCCGGATTTGCAGTCCGGAGCGTCACCGTTCCGCCTTCGGCCCCCATCAGTCACGCCTTAGCTTGAATTTGCCGGCCGGCCAATGGCGGAAGAATTCATTCTCCCGCACGCACCTCGAAAAGGGGCGGCCAGCCAAGCCATGCACAATCGGGAAAGCTCAGGCAAACAGCACGCCTTCCGCCACCTTCACCGCCTGGCCGCCGATGCGCGCGGCGGCGATCGCGCCCTTCGCCATGTCGATCTCCAGCCTGATGCGCGACGGCCGGCCCATCTCCATCCCCTGCTCGATCCAGTATTGCGACGCGCCGTCGACCGGCTTGTCGAAATGCGCGATGGCGCCGGCGAAGGCCGCCACGGCCGACCCCGTCGCGGGATCCTCGTAGGAGGGATTGCCCGGTACGAACATGCGGGCGTGGAAGGCGCTGTCATGGTGCACCGTCTCGCGGCAATAGACATAGGCCGAGGCGACCGCGCTGCCGCTCTTTGCCGGCGAGATCTCCATCCAGGCGGCGTTGTCGAAACGCACCTTCCCGGCAACCTCCAGGCCCGACACCGGCACGGCCACGTAAGGCACGCCGGCTGTCCAGTAGGATATGCGATGATTCTCGAAGCCGATCTCATGCGGCCCGAGGCCGAGCGCGGCGGCGACCGCTCCCGCATCGGCCGAGAAGGATGGCGATTGCGGCAGTTGCGCCAGGCTGAACTCGGCGAACGCCGTGCCCCCGGAATGGCCGACGGCGCAGCGCACCGGCCCGATATTCTCCTCCAGCACGAAGATCGACGGCGCGTTGCTGCCAGACTGCTCGGCCAGCGCGATCGCCGTGCCAACGGTCGGGTGCCCGGCGAAAGGCATCTCGTAGTCCGGCGTGAAGATGCGCACCCGCGCCCTGTGGCGAGGGTCTTCCGGCGGCAGCACGAAGGTCGATTCGGACAGGTTGAACTCTCGGGCGATGCGCTGCATGGCGGCGGTGTCCAGGCCGTCGCAGTCGAGCAGCACGGCAAGCGGGTTACCGGTCAGCACCTCGCTGGTGAACACGTCGTAGACCACGTAACGGCGGCTTTTCATCGTTCAGAATTCTCCGGTCGCCTCAACATGAGCGAAATTTAACTTGAAATAACCCCCTCTTCGCATGACCTGTGGAGACGAAGGGATTTTCTGGGTCGAAACTGCCGATATTTCCGGAGGGAGCCGACGCTCGACGACGAGATGTGCGGAAAAGTGCTGACGCCGACGCAAAACCGTCGGCCCAACTGTCGTGCAAAGCACCCGCTTCAAGCGCCCTTCATTCCTGTCGGCAGGGTTGATCCTGCATCATAAGGGGTCCGCGATGGACCAGATTGTCAATCGGCCACGTGTGGACAACCCACCGTCCATCGAGGCCGCGCTCGACCTCGGCGCCCATGGCGGTTTCCGCTGGGGCCGGATGCTGCTGCGCGCGCTGATCGCGCTGGCCGTCGTCACAGGGCTAGCCGGCGCCTATTGGTGGTCCCGCCCGTCGCAGGCTCCCGTTTCCTTCATCACCGTGCCCGTGGCGCGCGGCGATCTGACCGTCGAGGTCTCCGCCACGGGCACGTTGCAGCCGCTGACCCAGGTGGACATCTCGAGCGAGCTTTCCGGCGTCGTCCGTTCCGTCGCGGTCAACGAGAACGAGACGGTGAAGAAGGGCGACGTGCTCGCCGAACTCGACACCGTGCGCATCGCCGCCAATGTCGACCGCGCCGAAGCGTCTGTGGAAGTGTCAGAGGCGCAGGTCGGCCAAGCCGAGGCGACGCTGAAGGAGGCCGAGCAGACGCTGACCCGCGCCCAGCAGCTTTCGGATCGTGGCATGGTCGCACAGCAGGCGCTGGACACTGCGGTAGCCGCCCGCGACCGCGCTACGGCAGCCGTCGCCGTGGCCAAGGCAAACGTTGCCATCGCCCAGGCCGAGCTGAAACTGCAGCAGGCGGACCTGCAGAAGAGCACGATCTATGCACCCATCGACGGCATCGTGCTGACACGCTCGGTCGACCCCGGCCAGACGGTGGCCTCGTCGCTGCAGGCACCGATATTGTTCGTCATCGCCGCCGATCTGAAGAAGATGGAGCTGAAGGCGGCGATCGACGAGGCCGATATCGGCGCGGTCCGCCCCGGCCAGAAATCCCGCTTCACCGTCGATGCCTTCCCTGACCGCCCCTTCGATGCCGAGATCCGCGACATCTCCTTCGCCTCGGTGACGACAGAAGGCGTTGTGACCTACGATGCGCGCCTCGACGTCGACAACGACGAACTGCTGCTTCGTCCGGGCATGACCGCCACCGTCGCCGTGGTGACGCGCGAGGCCAAGGATGTGCTGACCATTCCGAGCGCCGCCTTCCGCTACAGCCCGCCGGCGCAGGCGACTGAAAGTGGCTGGAGCCTGCAAAAACTGTTCATGCCGCGCATGGGCCGTCCGCGCGGCAACCGCCCGACCGCGCGCGAGCCCGATGGCCTGCGCACCGTCTATGTGCTGCGCGACGGCCAGCCGGAAGCGGTGCGCGTCAAGACAGGCTCTACCGACGGCGAGAACACCGAGATTCTTTCCGGCCTCACCGAAGGCGACAAGGTCATAACCGGCGCTCGCGAGGGGCGCAGCTGATGGCCTCGGGCGACAGGACGCTTATCCGCTTCGACGACGTCTGGAAGACTTATGGCAAGGGCGAAGCGAAGGTGCATGCGCTGGCCGGAGTGTCGTTCTCGATCGACCGCGGCGAGTTCGTGGCGATCATGGGGCCGTCCGGCTCCGGAAAATCGACGGCCATGAACATCGTCGGCTGCCTCGACACGCCGACCGGCGGCCGTTACGGTTTTCTCGGCGCCGATGCCGGCCGTCTCGACCGCGCGCGCCGTGCGACGCTCCGCAACCGCTACATCGGCTTCGTCTTCCAGGGCTACAATCTGCTTGCCCGCACAACAGCCGCCGAGAATGTCGAGTTGCCGCTGATCTATCGCGGCGTGCCCGCCTCCGAGCGACGGCAGCTTGCCATGCGGGCGCTGGCCGAGGTCGGCCTCGAAGGCCGCGAGCACCATACGCCGGCCGAGCTTTCCGGCGGCCAGCAGCAACGCGTGGCCATCGCCCGCGCCATCGTCACGCGGCCGACGCTCGTGGTCGCCGACGAGCCGACCGGCAACCTCGACACCGCGCGCAGCCACGAGATCATGAACCTGCTGACGCGGCTCAACGACGATTTCGGGCTGACCATTGTGATGGTGACACACGAGCAGGACGTCGCGGACTATGCGCATCGCACCATCGGCTTCCTCGACGGCCATGTCGCCTCCGACCGGCTGAAGGTGGAGGCCGCCTGATGCTTTTGGAAACCATCCGCCTGGCGCTGCGTTCGGTCCGCCGCAACGTGCTGCGCTCCTTCCTGACTTTGCTCGGCATCGTCATCGGCGTGGCGGCCGTCATCGCCATGCTCACCATCGGCAGCGGCACCACGGAGAAGGTGAAGTCCGACATTTCACGGCTGGGCAGCAATCTGCTGGTGGTGCGCGCAGCCCGTCCCGACCGCTCCGGCTCCACATCCTTCACCCCGCGCAAGCTGAACGAAAAGGACGTGGCCGGCCTTGTCGCCGGGCTCGCCTCGGCGCGCGCCGTCTCTGCGGAAGCGCAAAGCACGGTGCGTGTCGTCTTCGGCGCGCAGAACATTTCGGCCAGCGTCAGCGGCACCGACATCGGCTATTTCACGGCGCGCGACTGGAACGTCGCGCTGGGCCGCATCTTCACCGAATCGGAAGTACGCGGCGGCACCAATGTCTGCCTCGTCGGCCAGACCGTGCGCGACCAGTTCTTCGGCGCCGGCGATCCCGACGGCCAGTCGATCCGCGTCGGCAAGATGAGTTGCCGGGTCATCGGCGTGCTGGAAAGCAAGGGCACGTCCGGCTTCGGGCAGGACCAGGACAATGTCGTGCTGATGCCACTGCTCTCCTTCCAGCGCCGCATTGCCGGCGACCGCGACATCGACACGATCTATGTCTCGGCGCTTGACGGTGTCGCCACGTCCGACGTTCAGCAGGAGATCGAGACGATCCTGCGCGAGACCCGCCGCATCGCGCCGGGCGCCGACGACAACTTCGACGTACGCGACATGACGCAGATCGCCGACGCCATGGCCAGTGCCACCGCCACGATGACCGGCATGCTCGGCGCCGTCGCCGGCGTCAGCCTCTTGGTCGGCGGCATCGGCATCATGAACATCATGCTGGTGTCGGTCACCGAACGCACGCGCGAGATCGGCATCAGGCTCGCCATCGGCGCGCATGAGCGGCACATTTTGGTCCAGTTCCTGGTCGAGGCCACCGTGCTGTCACTGCTCGGCGGACTGATCGGCATAGCGATCGGCCTTGCGCTGGCCGGAGCCGCATCGCTGACGCTGTCGATACCCTTCGCGCCGAGCCTCGCCGTCATCCTGCTCGCCGTCGGTTTCTCGGCGCTGATCGGCATGGTGTTCGGCTTCTTCCCGGCGCTTCGCGGCGCCCGCCTCGACCCGATCGTGGCGCTCCGGCACGAATAGGCAGCCTCGTCTGCCGAAACCATCCGCGACTTCATTGCGAGGCGGACGGCCGCCGGAGCACGATACTATAGACCAACGCAAACATGATTTACCTGCCTTCAGGATGCTGGGGCATTTACTGAGGCCAAATTGCAGGCGCAATTTAGTCACAACAAAACAAGCAGTTAGGCAGAATATGCGCTAACTTTTCGCTCGATTGTTAACTTCCGATTTAGCGGACCGGAATATAGGCGTATAGTTTGTCGTATCGCCATGGGTGGTTCCTCATGCGGAAGGCCACGTCGATTGGTACGCATGCGAATGGGCTATTTGCCGCCGCTTTAAACGGCATCCCCCATAGCATCTCGGTGTACGACGCGAGCCACAGGCTGATCATCTGCAACAGGCGATACAAGGAGATGTACGCGCTGCCGGAACACCTGGCCGTTCCTGGAACATCCACATTGCAGATGCTGGAATTCCATAAACAGCGAGGCACAGAACCTGTCGATTTCGATATGGACATCGTCCAGCGCGCGCTCATGTCGACGGACGCAAGTGTCCTGGACGCCCTGTCGTTCCGCCTCGGCGATGGAAGGGTCGTGCAATTGTTTCACTCGGCGATTGCCGGCGGCGGCTTCGTCAACACCCATCAGGACGTGACGGTCGAAGTCGAGCGCTTCGAACAGCTGGAGGCGAATCGCGCGGAGCTGGTCAAGCAGAACATGCGTATCGATGCGGCCCTGAGCAGCATGGTCGAAGGGCTGTGCGTGTTCGATGCGAACCAGCGACTCGTCATCTGCAACGAGCGATATGCCTCTCTGTACAGCCTGCCGCCGGATTTGCTGAGACCCGGCACGCCCCATGCCGCAATCATCGCCTATCGAACCGCGAACGGCATGCGTCCGGCCAATCGCGCCGACAGCATGCAGGCCCGGCACCAGCAATTGATGGAAAGCGGGGCTCCGGCAGTCGTCGATGTGGAAATGGCCGACGGACGGCGGATCGCCATCCGCCACCAGCCTATGCGCGACGGCGGCTGGGTTGCAACCCATCGGGACGTGACCGAAGAGCATCAAAGGATTGCAGCGCTGGAAACCCGCGAACGCGAGCTTGCGCTTCAGAACATGCGGCTCGAAACGCTGGTCAACGGCATGAGCCAGGGGCTTTGCATGTTCGATTCGCAAAGGCGTCTTGTCATTTCCAATGACCTCTATGCGACGCTCTACAATCTGCCGCCGGCGCTTCTGGTGCCGGGCACCACGCTCGACGAGGTCCTTGGCTACCGGCTGGCGAGCGGCATGACGATGGTGGGAGGCAACGAAGCCTATGTCGACGCGGTCATCGACGACGTCGGCGCCGGCATTGAGAAACGGACCTTGATCGAAACGGCGGACGGCAGGGTCATCCTGACACATCATCACCCGACCGCGGATGGCGGTTGGGTGGCTACCCATGAGGACGTGACCGAGCAGCGCAAGCACGAAGCCCGCATCCAGTATCTGGCGCGGCACGATGCCCTGACGGGCCTGCCCAACCGGACGCAGTTCCGCGAAGACGTGGAAAAGGCTGAAGAGTATATCCGGCGCGGGGCGGTCGCGGCGGTGCTCTGCATCGATCTCGACCGGTTCAAATCGATCAACGATACGCTTGGCTACGTCGTTGGAGACACGGTGCTCGTCGAGGCGGCTCAGCGGCTCCGGCAGTGCGCAGGGCCGGTCGATGTGCTCGCGCGGCTTGGCGGTGACGAATTCGCTGTTCTTGCCACCCCGCTGAATGGACCGGACCACGCGGCGGGTCTCGCGGAAAAGATCGTCCGTGTCATGGCCGAGCCTTTCGAGCGCGAGGGACAGCAGATATTCCTCGGCGCCAGTGTCGGCATCGCCGTCGCGCCCAGCGATGGCACGGCATTCGAGATGCTTATCAAGAATGCCGATTTTGCGCTTCATCATGCAAAGAACGAAGGCAAGAGCCGCTACCGTTTCTTTGAAACGGGAATGGACATGGCGATACGCCACCGCCGCTCCATCGAAGCTGGCCTGAAGGTCGCGCTTGCCGGTGAACAGTTCAGGCTCTTCTTCCAGCCGTTGATCTGCCTTGCCAGCAACCGCGTCCGCTGCGTCGAGGCCCTTCTGCGCTGGGAGCATCCGGAGCGGGGCATGATTTCACCGGCCGAGTTCATACCCATCGCCGAGGAGACTGGCATCATTGTCCAGATAGGCGAATGGGTGTTGCGCGAGGCCTGCAGGCTGGCGATCGACTGGCCGGACGACATCAGCGTAGCCGTCAATCTTTCGCCGATCCAATTCCGCAATCCGGGTCTTATCGAGACAGTGACCTCGGCGCTCGAAACGGCCGAATTGCCGGCTGAACGGCTTCAGCTCGAGATAACCGAATCGCTGCTGCTGGAGGAAACCAGGACCGTACTGGCCGCCCTGCATGAGTTGCGCCGGCTCGGCGTGCGGATCGCCATGGATGATTTCGGCACCGGCTATTCGTCGCTGAGCTATCTGCGCAGCTTTCCGTTCGACAAGATCAAGATCGACCGCTCGTTCATCAGCGGCATGGACGACAGCGACAGCCGCGCCATCGTCAAGGCGATAATCGGGCTCGGCAAAAGCCTCGGCATGACAACCACGGCCGAAGGTATAGAAACCAAGGCCCAGCTCGAGACGGTACGCGCCGCAGGCTGCGACGAGGTGCAGGGATATCTGTTTTCGCCTCCACTGCCCGCCGCAGCGGCAGCCGCCATGCTGGACGCGCTGAACGTCAAGGCCAGGAAACTCGCGGAACCAAGGCTGCAAACCGCGTAGGGCCTGGCGGGAAAGCGGGCCGAACGCCGGCCTCGCCAGGAATCGCCCCAGATGAGGACCCAATGGCGTTGCGCCTCGCTCTCAGCAGGCGCGCTTCACATACACCTTGCCGCCCTGCACGATGCCGACCGTGCAAATGACCTCGTCATAAACTTTCCTGTTCCACTCCTGCCGCGTGGCAACGATCTGCGAGCGTATTTGCCCGGCGCAGAGATCCTTCGAAACGTCGGCCAGGCAGATGTTTGCCGAACGCCACCAATAGTCCCGCTCAACCTCATACTGATCGTCGGGAACTCTCTGCAGCCTCTGGACATATCGGTCGAGCAGCCTGGGCAGCATGCGCGCGGCGTAACGCAGGCGGGTCAGGTCCCGCGTGTCGGCAAGCGGGTTGCGATCGCCGGGATCGGGCTCGAGGCGCAGGGCCAGGGCATTCACGGCGGGATTTTCGGCAGAGGCGATGCAGTCGAAGTAACCCAGCGACAGGTACCGCGAAGCAAGCCGCCTGAACTCATCCGAGGCTTCGAAGGGATAACGGAAAAGCACGAAATTGATGACGTCGCCCAAAAGCGCCTTGTTGGCGGGCTCCATCTCGGGAACCGGCGGCCCCCCCGCGTTGATCGTGCTGAAATAGTCGACATAGGCTGCGTATTTGCGCGCCCTCGGATCGTCGTAGCGTTGAACGCCGCCGCTCTTCGTCCTGGCGACATCGGCCGATCTTATCGTCTCGTCGCGCGGATCAAGTCCGAGGTCCGGCATCTCGGCGCAGAATTCCGGAAGAGCCCGCGGCTCGGCGGCGGAAGCCTTTTGCGCAGCCAAGGGCAAGGACAAGACCGCGACGAGCAGAATACAGCGGCGGATCGAAGCCGCCACTGATGGGCCGATATCCAGGCAGGCAAGGTTCGGCAAGGCTCGCCCCAAAAGGTTTGGTTGCGGAGAATGTAGGAAGCACCGACCGGTGCCGCCACGCCCCCGGCCACGTGTGCGTGCTATCCGGCAAAATGCCAGTCGATGATCGCCCTCATGTAAGGCATCACACCGTCGGGAAGGTCATCGCCATTACGGATGATGACGGCGCCATCGATCTCGGATTGCTCTTCGCTCGCCACGAAGTCGGCTATGCGCCGGGCAATCTCATCGGCGGTCTCATCAAGATAGCAACGGCGAAAGATCACCGTCGCGCCGTCGCGCGAGAACAAATGGTAGTGCGCATCGTGCGGCGTGGCGGAAATGTCGAGGCCGGTTTCCTCCCCCACCTCGCGCGCCATATTCGCCTCGACGTCGACCAGCCCGTCGCGGAAATCGAACGGCTCGAACGAGCCGGCGGCGAAATAGATGCGGCCGGGATTTGCGGTGTGGGCGGCCATGCGGATCGCCACCAGCGCGCCGTCGCTGGAAACCAGCGCCGCATGGGCGAAGGCATGCTCGGCGCCTACGGGTCGGTTGCGTCGCCAGTAAAGCAGCGTCGCATAACGCACCGCATGGCAGCGACCTGTCAGCCGCCCGTCCGCATAGACGAGTTCGGCGAGCAGCACGATGGTTCCGTCGAACAGCGCCGGATTGGCCGCGACCTCCTTTTGCCAGTTGGCCTCGATCGCATCGGCGTTGGCCACTTCGAAGGGATGCGCGCCCGGGTCGAGGCGAACCTCGATCGCCGAGACGGGAACGATGGTGTCGCGGGGAATGTCGAATCCCATAGCCGTCTCCGTCAGGCCATGTTCAGCGTCACGGCAACGGGGCAATGGTCCGACGCCTTCGGCCGGTCCCAGCCGACGCGCGGGAATCGCTCGACCTGTTGTCCAGGCGGAAAGATGGTGCGCCAGGGCTGGCCGCCGCGGATGATATCGGGAACGGCGGTGGAATTGCGCTTAGCCAGCGCGGGCGACAGCAGCAGGTAGTCGAGCTGGCACAAATGCCGCTCCTGCGGCCCGCGCGTATGATAGAGCGTCCATCGTTCCAGTTCAGGCCGCCGCTCGACGATGTTTTCGGCAAAGCCGTCGCCAATCAGAATGTCCAGCGCCGAGCCCTGTTCGTCCACCACCGAGAAATCGTAACCGGGATCCTCGTCGCCGCCGATGACGATGCGCTGGCGATAGTCGTTCAGATCGCCGCAGATCACCCAGCGCTTCGAGCCGGCGTGCTCGTTGCCAAAGCGGCTCTCGATGATGTGGCGCACGGCGCGCGCCTCGGCGTGGCGCACCGGCATGGTCGCGTCCCGGCCCGGAATGCCTTCGCGCGGCCCGCCCATCGACTTGAAATGCACCGCGTAAACGGTCAGCGGCAGGCCGCCGATGCGGACGTCGATCTCCAGGCAGTCGCGCCGGAAGATGCGCTCATGCGCCTCGATGCCGAGCGCCGCCAGTTCAGGCGTGTGCAGGTCGAGATCGCCGAAGGTCAGCGCCGCATGGCTGTTCATGCGCACGAACTCGATCGGCTGGCCGTCGCGCGTCTGCTCTCGGATCATCACGGCAACGTCGATGCCGCGTGAATCATTGCCGGCGGTGGTGAATTTCTGACGATATCCCTGCCCGACCATCTTGAACAGGTAGCCGTATTCGAAAGCCTTAAGCGCTTCGATATTGTCGACCTCCTGGAGGCACAATATGTCGGCGCGCGTCGCTGCGATGGCCAGCGCCGTCAGTTGCCGCGTATCGTCGGTGTGGGCGATGGCGCGCGCCTGTTCCAGCAGCCTGTACTCCGCCTCGTCGCGAATCTGGAACAGCGCCAGCGTCCGGTCCTGATGCAACTGATTGCGGAAGCCGGAGAAATCGAACCTGTTCATCAGGTTCTCGACGTTGAAGGTGGCGAGGCGGAAGGACATGCTGGCGCTTGTGCCCGCTGGCGGGCGCGAAGACAAGCCCAGCCACGCCGGCCGGGGAACCGCAACCGTTCATCGCGCGTTCATCGTGGTCGCCCTACGGTGCACCTTATCGGGACATCAAGCGGGCGGGCTGTTTTCGCTTCTGGAGACCGGAGATGATTACCGTTTTTTCCAATATGGCTCGCGTTGGCGTGATCGCGCTCGGCGTGCTTACGGCCGTGACGTCGGCGGCGGGATCGGCGCCGGTCGGGCCGATCGCCCTGCCGCAATCCGTGCAGGCTTCCGGCAGCACGCAATCTGGCGCCAACCTGCCCGTGGAACTCGTGCAGCAGCGGGAGTGGCGGCACAATCGCGGCTGGCGCGGCGGCGATCGCGGCTGGCGCGGTGGAGATCGCGGATGGCGCGGCAATCGCGAATGGCGAGGTGACCGAGGATGGCGCGGTAATCGCGAGTGGCGCGGAAATCGGGAATGGCGCGGCGACAGGGGCTGGCGCGCGGATCGCGGCTGGCGCAACGGACACCATTGGCGGCAGGACCGCCGCTGGGCCCGCCGCAACTACTGGCGGGACCCGTATCGGTACGGCGGCTCAGGCCTGTATCTTGGCTTCGGCGCGCCCTATTGGGGTTACAATTGGGGCTATGCCGATCCGGGCTACTATGCCCCGCGCTATCGCGCGCCGGTGAGGGCGACCTCCCACACCGAATGGTGCTATGCGCGCTATCGCAGCTACCGCGCTTACGACAATACCTACCAGCCCTATAACGGCCCCCGCCGGGAGTGCTATTCGCCGTTCATCTGAGCCTTCTTCTCAAATAGGTCGAGCCGGCGCAGTTCCCCCCTGCGCCGGCTCGTGCGTTGTCCTGGGGCTCCCCCGCCGGGGCCCGTCGGATCAACGCAAAGCTGGGCGTCAGTCGAACGACACGCCCAGTGCGGTCATGGTGCGCCAGCGCACGGTGGCTCTCCGGGCGACATCGTCACCGGAAATCAAAAGATCGAATTGCGAGGGAACCGCCGAGGTATCGCCGAAGGTGAGCCGCGCGCCGCTGTCGGAGACGTTGCGCACCAGGCACTCGAACGCGCCATAACCCTTGTTGAAGGAAAGCCTGGCGCCCTTGAGCACACGCCGACGCTCGGTGACCCGCCGGTCCGCAAAGACCTGCCCGTCGATGCCGATGGATTTTTCGGTGATCGGTTCCATGTGTAGCTCCTCGACCAGATGCGAGAAGCCGAGCAAGAACCGCGCCAGCATCCAATTGTGCCGTATTGGGACGCCATAAAAAACAACAGCCCCGGTCGAATGACCGGGGCTGCTTTATTCGAAAGACCTTGAAGCTTAGTTCTTTGCCTTGTCGACCAGCTTGTTCTTGGAAATCCACGGCATCATGCCGCGCAGCTTCTCGCCGACCTGCTCGATCTGGTGAGAGTCGTTCATGCGGCGGATGCCCTTGAAGCGCGACAGGCCGGCGCGGTATTCCTGCATCCACTCGGAGGTGAATTTTCCGGCCTGGATGTCCTTCAGCACACGCTTCATCTCGGCCTTGGTCTCGGCGGTGATGATGCGCGGGCCGGAAACATACTCGCCCCACTCGGCGGTGTTGGAGATCGAATAGTTCATGTTGGCGATGCCGCCTTCATAGATCAGGTCGACGATCAGCTTCACTTCGTGCAGGCATTCGAAATAGGCCATTTCCGGCGCGTAGCCGGCTTCCACCAGCGTCTCGAAACCGGCGCGGATGAGCTCCACCAGGCCGCCGCAGAGCACGACCTGCTCGCCGAACAGGTCGGTCTCGCATTCCTCGCGGAAGTTGGTCTCGATGATGCCGGAACGACCGCCGCCGACGCCGCAGGCGTAGGAGAGCGCGAGGTCGAGCGCGTTGCCCGAAGCGTCCTGGTTGACCGCGACCAGGCACGGCACGCCGCCGCCCTTCTGGTATTCACCGCGCACGGTGTGGCCGGGGCCTTTCGGCGCGACCATCACCACGTCGACTGTCGCCTTCGGCTCGATCAGGCCGAAATGCACGTTGAGGCCGTGGGCAAAGGCGATTGCCGCGCCGTCGCGGATGTTCGGCGCGATCTCGGACTTGTAGATGTCGGCCTGCAGCTCGTCCGGCGTCGCCATCATCATCAGGTCGGCCCATTTGGCGGCTTCCGCCACCGAAAGCACCTTCAGGCCGTCGGCCTCGACCTTCTTGGCGGTCGCCGAACCGGCCTTCAATCCGATCGCGATCTCCTTGACGCCGGAATCCTTCAGGTTGAGCGCATGCGCCCTGCCCTGGCTGCCGTAGCCGATGATGGCGACCTTCTTGCCCTTGATGAGATTGAGATCGGCGTCGCGATCGTAATAGACACGCATTTCGGTTTCCTTCCCTTTGCGAGATCTGGCCGGTCTCACCGGCCGGTTTGTGCTCCGTAGAGAGCGAGAAACTGCCGCGTCGCCTCGCCCGCATCGCGGGCGATCTCGGCGGCAGTCAATTTCAGCCGGTCGCCGAGCAGCAACCGGATCTGAACGTCGCGGGCAACCAGCCCGAAAAAACTGCGGAACGCCGACTCGGAATCGTCGAAGGCGAGCAGGCCGGCGTCGCGCCCGGCTTCCAGCACCGGCTTCAGCCGGGCGGCCAGCGCGAAGCGGCCGTTCTCCAGCACGATGGCGCCGAGATTGGTCTTTGCCGAGCCGGCATGGCTGACCGCGACACGGTTCAGCGCGATGGACGTTTTGGAAGAAATCACCGTCAGCCAGTCGGAAGCGAAGCGCTCAAGGCTGTTGGTCAGTGAAAACAGGGCGATCGGCTCGCTGCCCAACGGCTGGACGCGCACGCGCGAGGCTTGCCAGCGAACCGTGGCGGTCAGCAATCCGTCGCGGTCGCCGAACCATTTGTAGAGCGTTTCCTTGGAACAGCTGGCGCGGCGGGCCACGGCGGTCATGGTCAGCGCGTCACCTTCCTCGACCAGCAGCGCAAGCGCGGCATCGAGGACCGCCTTCTGGCGTTCCGTCAGCGCTTCTCCGTTCTCGGCTTCGGGGGCAATCTGCAACACGGGTCTTTCCGCTGCGAACGGCAACCTCGCGAGAGCCGTACCGTACGTTACGGTTCCGTATGACCGCGATGGTCAAAATGCAAGCTGAAAAGTGATATCAATAGATCGAAAGCAGAAGAAAGCAGCGGTGTCTTCAAGGCATGCTGTGCTCAATCGCCTCATTCTGCTCTTGGTCCGGCCGACGCACATTCATCGACCCTTCAGTTTTCAGGCGGGATGCGCTTCGCCACTCCACTTCCCGCAGTCCCACGCGACGAAACGGATCGACGAGTGTCCCCGCCACCATCGACGCGAGCACGCGCGGCGCGGGCGGGATTTCCGCCACCGTGGCGACGAGGCGGTCGCGCAGAAAGGGCAGCAACACCGAATCCGACTGGTAGAACGGCGTGAACATGCGTGACAAAACCTGGAAGACGCGCACATGCAGCCGCCTAGCGCGGACATAGTCTTCAAGCGCATCGTCCAGGCTCGGATGAAGCTGCAATGCGTACGCCAGCCCCACGGCATCCAGCAGCGCCATATTCGCTCCTTGCCCGAGCTGCGGACTGGCCGAATGCGCGGAATCGCCGATGATCGCCAGCCGCCGCCCTGTGGGCCGCATCAGCGTGTGGTGGCCGTAACGTGCCAGCACAAGCTGGTCAAAACCGTCGATCTGATCGGTGAAGGCCCGGCACTCGGGCCAGAGCGAAACAAGCCTTTCCTTCCATGCATCGATACCTGCCGCGCACACGCTCTCGGCATCCGCCGGCTTGAGGCTCCAGAAGAAGGCGGCCATGGGATCTGCGTCCAGTTCCGGCCGCCCGATCGGAAGCACGCCGATCATCACGCTGGCCTTGTCATAGCGCTGCAGCAGCGCATGCGGGTCGAACCCCTCCCGCCAGCCGAGCGAAGCCCAGAACGCGCCATAAGCGAGCGGCTTTGGCTCGCAAGAGGCATCCGCGCGCCGACGCAAGGCGGAGCGAGTCCCCGAGGCGTCGACCACCAGCTCGAACGGCCCAATCCGCTTTCCATCGCCACCGAGCAGCGTGGCACGTTCTCCGCCGGCGTCGATGTCGGTAATTTCCGTCCCGGTCTCGACAACAATGCCTTCGCGCAGCGCCGCGCGATGCAGTACGCCAAACAGCGCTGCCCGATGCACCGCCAGCCCGAACCTTCCGCCGGGCCGTGCATCGTAACGCACGTCGAGAACCGTACGTCCGGTCCTCGCATCGGCGCCGAACAGACGGTCGATCCGCGCACCCAGTGACAGAATCTCGCCGAGCAGCCCGAGATGGTGGAGCACCGTCAGGCCGGTCGGCTGCAGGATAAGGCCGGAGCCCAGCGGCTTGGGTTCGTCGAAACGCTCGAAGACCGAAACTTGGTGACCGGCACGCTGGAGCAGCAGCGCAACAGCCAGCCCAGCCGGACCCGCGCCGACGACAGCTATATGCAGACGGCCTGTCATGCGGCGTCACGAAGCATCGCCTTCAATCGCCGATCAGTTGCCGTCGGCATCGAATGCGGAACGCGCCTCTCTCACCGCGCGATGATTCATCTCCGCCCATTGCAGCAGCATGTGCAGCGGCTCGAACATCGAGCGGCCAAGATCGGTCAGGCTGTATTCGACGCCCGGCGGCTTGGTCGGAAAGACCTCGCGATTCACATAGCCGTCGCGTTGAAGGTCGTGCAGCGTCTGTGTCAGCATGCGCTGGGAAATGTCGGGCACCAGGCGGCGCAACTCGCCGAAGCGATAGGGCTTTTCGGCCAGCGCCATCATAAGCAGCGAGCTCCAGCGCCCGCTGATCGTCTGGATCACGTCGCGGATCGGACAATTCGCCAGCCCGGCGTCGCCACTGTCCGCCCTGTAGATTTCAAGCTTCGTCCGCAGGTTCGCCGGCCTTGCGTCCATCGGTGGTTCCCTGAATGTGCCTACCTCCCAGAAAACTGCCTTCTTTACAGTTTTCGGTCAAATCCTAATTTAGTGCTGCTCTCAAAAAGAGACCATCAATCGAGGCAGCGACACACCATGACCGACACGATCTTCGTCACCGGCGCTTCCGGCCATCTCGGCGGCCGCATCATCCACCACCTGCTGGAGCGCGGCGTCGCGCCGTCAAAACTCATTGTGGGCAGCCGCAACCCGGACAAGCTTGCCGACCTCGCCGCCAAGGGCGTCACCGTCCGCGCTGCGGATTTCGACGACAAGGCCGGGCTGGTCAAGGCGTTTGCCGGCGCGGACACCATCCTCATCGTTTCGACCGACGCGCTTGACGGCGCCGGCACCCGCCAGCGGCAGCACCTTACTGCGGTGGAGGCGGCCGCCGAGGCCGGCACGAAGCGCCTCGCCTACACCTCGCTGCCGGTGCCGGAAACCTCGAAGGTCAGCTTCGCGCCGGACCATCTGAACACCGAGAAGGCGGTGAAGGCGACCGGCCTCCCCTATCTCATCTTCCGCAACAACTGGTATCAGGAGAACCTGTTCATGGCGCTGCCGCACGCCTTCGCCAGCGGCCAGTGGTACACATCCGCCAGTGGCGGGCGCACGGCCTACGTCGCGCGCGACGACATCGCGGCGGCAATCGCCGGCGCGCTGGTGAACTGGCCCGCCGCAAGCACCATTTATACGCTGACCGGCGCGGAGACCTTCGACAATGAAGAGGTCGCGAAACTGGCAAGTGCTGCCGTCGGCAAGCCGTTGCAGGTCGTCAACCTGACCGACGAGCAGTTGGCGGGCGGCATGAAGGCGGCGGGTCTGCCCGAGGCGATCATCCCTACCATCGTCTCGTTCGACACGGCCGCTCGCGCCGGCGACCTCGCGGCCGTCACCGGCGACGTGGAAACGCTGTCCGGCCGCAAGTCGAAGCCGCTGAAAATCTTCATCGAGGAGAACAAGGCGGCGCTTGCCGGCTGATCGCGAGCCAATCAGGCCGGCCGCCTAAAACCGCGCCCTCTCCACCAGGAAATCCAGAAACGCTCGAACCCGGGCGGGCAGATGCCCGCCCGGCCCGACGAAGATCGCGTGAAGCGGATCGGTGTCGCCGGGATTGAACTTTTCCAGCATCGGAACGAGCCGGCCCGCCTCGATATCGTGCCGGATGTGGAATTCTCCCATCCGGGCGATGCCCAGCCCCGCCAGCGCCAGCCCGCGCAACGCCTCGCCGTCGCTGACAAGCGCGTTGCCGATCGGCGGCACATAGGTCACCTGCCCGCCCTCGTCGGCGAAAGGCCAGCCTTCGATCAGCCTTGTGAAGCAGAAGCCGAGCCGGTTGTGGTTTGCGAGGTCTGCAGGCGACCTTGGCTCTCCATGCCGCCGCAGATAGTCCGGCGAGGCGACGACCAGATTGCGGGACTCGCCGAGCTTGCGCGCTAACAGCCGGGATTCCCGGAGCGGCCCGACACGGATCGCCACATCGGCCCGTTCCTCCAGCAGGTCGACCACGGCGTCGGTCAGCACCACATCGACCGTCACGCCAGGGTGCCGGGCAAGAAAGTCCGGCACCAGCGGCAGCAGATAATGCAGCCCGAACGGGATGTTGCAGTTGATCCGCAATCGCCCGCGCGGCGTCGCCCCCGTCGCCGCTTCGCGCTCGGCCGTATCCATGTCGCCGAGGATGCGGACGCAGCGATCGTGAAAAGCGACGCCCTCCGGCGTCAGTTGCAGCTTTCGGGTCGAGCGGTTGATCAGTCGCACGCCGAGCCGCCGCTCCAGTCGGGCGACGAGCTTGCTGACCGCCGACGGCGTCATGCGGAAGTCGCGCGCTGCGGCGGAAAAGCCGCCGAGTTCGACTACGCGTGAAAAGACTTCCATCTCGCCGGACCGGTTAACGTCGAGCCGCGCCATGATGACTTCAACTCACAGGTTCTATGCCTTCAGGCAGGCTAGTTCACCGACAGCGGCATGTCCATCTTGAGGCACAAGACAGCTTTCACGGAAAGGCCGCACCGTGCCTCTAGCCCTTTATGCCCTCACCGCCGGCGCCTTCGGCATCGGCGTCACCGAATTCGTCATCATGGGCCTGCTGCTCGAAGTCGGCGCCGATCTCAGCGTGTCGATCTCGGCGGCCGGCCTGCTGATTTCCGGCTACGCGCTGGGCGTCGTCGTCGGCGCGCCGCTGTTGGGTATGATAGCCGGCCGCTGGTCGAAGAAGACCTTGCTGATGGGGCTGATGGTGGTCTTCACCGTCGGCAACCTCGCCTGTGCGCTGGCGCCCGATTACTGGACGCTTATGGCGGCGCGCGTGCTGACGGCCTTCGCCCACGCCTCATTCTTCGGCGTCGGCTCTGTGGTCGCCACCGGTCTCGTCGCGCCGAATCGCAAGGCCTCGGCCATCGCCATCATGTTCACCGGGCTGACGGTTGCCAATATCCTCGGCGTTCCCTTCGGAACCTGGCTCGGCCAGGCCTATGGCTGGCGCTCGACCTTCTGGGCCGTGACGCTGGTCGGCGTCGCCGCCTTCGCGGTTATCGCGCTGCTCGTGCCGCGCGACGAACCGGGAACGAAGGAAGAGGCCTCCGGCAGCGCGCTTGCCGTGCTGATACGCCGACCGGTACTGCTCGGCCTGCTGACGACGGTGCTCTCCTGGGTCGGCGTGTTCGCCGCGTTCACCTACATCGCGCCGATCCTGACCGAGGTTACCGGTTTCCCCGCGGCCGCGGTGTCGCCGATCCTGCTGGTTTTCGGCGCGGGGCTGGTTGCCGGAAACCTGATCGGCGGCCGCTTCGCCGACCGCTGGCTGGTGCCGACCATGCTCGTCACTCTGGCGGCGCTGGCCGTGGTGCTGTTCGCCATGACCTTCGCCATCCACCAGCAGGTGGCGGCAGTCGTCGCGGTCGGCTTGTTCGGTGCGGCCGCCTTCGCCACCGTTCCGCCGCTGCAGATGTGGCTGCTCGAAAAGGCCGACGGCGCCGGCCAGGGCCTGGCCTCCAGCTTCAACATCGCCGCCTTCAACCTCGGCAACGCCATCGGTGCATGGCTGGGCGGCGCGGTCATCGACCATGGCCCCGGCCTCGGCGCCGTCACCTGGGTGGCCGGCATCGTGCCGTTCGCAGCGCTCGCGGTTGCCATCCTCAACCTGCGCCTCGACGCCGGCGCCCAGCGTCCCCACCTCGCTGCGGCGACGGCGGAAGGTGCCGACTGCTGAAACCCCGTTCGATTTGAACACAATTGGGAGAGGTCGACAAAATGCTGAACCAACTCGAACCGGAGGAACTCGGTCGCCCCGCCGCCAGCCTGAAATCCTCGCTTGTCGTGCCGCTGGTGGCGCTTCTGGCGGTCGCCGGCGCGACCCCAGTGGTTCCGGCCCGCGCCCAGGAGGCAGGCAACTGGATCGGCACATGGTCGGCCAGCCCACAACCCATTTGGGCGCCCGGCTTCCTGTTTCCGACCAACATTCCGGAAACGCTGCGCGACAAGACGTTCCGGCAGTCCGCCCGTATCAGCGTGGGCGGCAACCGGGTACGCATCGTGTTGTCGAACGCGTTCGGCGCAAGCCCCGTCGTGATCGGCGAGGCGCGTGTGGCGCTGGCCGGCACGGGCGCTGCGACCCTCGAAGCCTCGGACCGGGCCGTCACCTTCGGCGGCCGGACAAGCGCAACCATTCCGCCGGGCGCGCCCATCATCAGCGACCCGATCGATCTCCCGGTGCAGCCGCTCGCCAGCCTGTCGATCTCGCTGTTCCTGCCCGAGGAGACCTCGCCGAACACCTTCCACTGGGATGCGCTCCAGACCTCCTACATCGCGGACGGCAATCAGACGGCGACGAGCAATCTATTGACCAACGACACGACTTCCGCCCGAATCCTGCTCAGCGGCATCCTGGTCGATGCGCCAGCACATAAGGGCGCGGTCGTCATTCTCGGCGATTCGATTTCCGATGGCGCGGCGGGTACGCCGGACGCCAACCGCCGCTGGCCGGACTATCTCGCCGAAAGGCTGGCGCCGAAGAACGTGGCGGTGCTCAACGCCGGAATTTCCGGTGCGCGCCTGCTGACCGACAAGATGGGCGTCAACGCCCTCGCCCGCTTCGACCGCGACGTACTCAGCGAGCCGCACGTCAAAACGGTTGTCGTGCTGATCGGCATCAACGACATCAGTTGGCCGGGCTCATCCTTCGAGCCGGACAGGCAATCGCCAACGGCGGAGGCGCTGGTCGAAGCCTATCGCCAACTGATCCTCCGCGCCCGCCTGCGCGGTATCCGCATCATCGGCGCGACGCTGACGCCCTTCGAAGGCGCGCTCGATGGCTCGCCGATCGAGGGCTACTACACGCCGGCGAAGGACGCCCTGCGCCAGCAGGTCAACGAGTGGATACGATCGAGCGGAGAATTCGACGCCGTCATCGACTTCGACGCTCTCGCACGCGACCCCGACCATCCGGAGCGCATGCTTCCCGCCTTCGATTCAGGCGACCATCTCCATCCCGGCGACGCCGGTTACAAGACCATGGCCGACGCCGTGGATATCGATATGCTGCTTCCCGAACACTGACCTTCCAGGACAAAAACCATGAAAATCGACCTGACCAACAAGACCGCCATCGTCACCGGCTCAACCGCCGGCATTGGTTTTGCCATCGCCAAGGGCCTGGCCGAGGCCGGAGCGACGGTGGTCGTCAACGGCCGCACCGGCAGCCCCGTCGAGAAGGCGGTTGCCGCCTTGATCGCAGCCGTCCCCGGAGCGCGGGTGCGCGGGTTTGCCGCCGATGTCGGCACGGCGGAAGGCTGCGAGGCGCTCCTGAACGCCGAGCCCTCGGCCGACATCCTCGTCAACAATGTCGGCATCTACGGTCCGCAGGATTTTTTCGAAATCCCCGACAGCGAGTGGTCGCGTTTCTTCGAGGTGAACATCATGTCTGGCGTGCGCCTCTCGCGCGCCTATCTGCCGGGCATGCAGGAGAAGGCCTGGGGCCGGGTCGTCTTCGTCTCTTCCGAATCGGGGCTGAACATCCCCGCCGACATGATCCACTACGGCTTCACCAAGACCGGCAACCTCGCGATCTCGCGCGGCCTCGCCAAGCGGGTCGCCGGCACGGGCGTCACGGTCAACGCCGTGCTTCCCGGCCCGACGCTCACCGAAGGCGTCGAGGAGATGCTGCGGGAGGGCGCGGAAAAGGCCGGACAGACCATCGCCGAAGCCGGCACGGCCTTCGTCAAGAACGAGCGCTCGACATCCATCATCCAGCGCATGGCGACGGTCGACGAGGTCGCCAACCTGGTCGTCTATGTCTGTTCGCCGCAGGCTTCGGCGACCACCGGCGCGGCGCTGCGGGTCGACGGCGGCGTGCTCGACACCATCGCCTGATATTGGGAAAGAATGAGCGCGGCTAAATCTTGCCGCGCTCTATCATCAGATCGCCACCTGCGTGCCGATCTCGACCACCCGGCCGGTGGGAATCTGGAAATATTCGGTGGCGTCGGCGGCCGTGCGCGCAAGCCCGATGAACAGCTTGTCCTGCCAGGCCGGCATGCCGGAATTCGGCGACGGCCTGAGCGAGCGGCGCGACAGGAAGAACGACGTCGTCATGATGTCAAACTTCCACCCCTGCTTGCGGCAGATCGCCAACGCCTTCGGGATGTTCGGCCGCTCCATGTAGCCGAAGGTCAGCGAGATGCGCATGAACAACTCGTTCACGGTCTCCATGCTGACCCGCTCTTCGTCGGGCACGACGGGTTGCGGCGCAGTGACCACCGTCAGGATGACGTTCTGCTGGTGCAGCACCTTGTAGTGCTTGAGGCTGTGCATCATGGCCGTCGGCGCACTCTGCGGGTCGCTGGTCAGGAAGACCGCCGTGCCGGGAACCAGATGCGGCGGCTTCTTGGCGATGTTGGCGGAAAGGAAGTCGAGCGGAATCTCGTTCTTGCGGGTCTTCTCGAAGAGCTGCCGCGTGCCCCGCACCCATGTCGTCATGATCAGCACCACCGCGATCGCCACGGCCAGCGAGGCCCAGCCGCCGTCGAACACTTTCACGATGTTGGAGGCGAAGAAGCCGACGTCGATGATGGCGAAGACGGTGGTCAGCGCCACCGCCCAGATCAGCTTCCATTTCCAGATGCGCGTCATCACGACGTAGAGCAGGATGGTCGTCATCAGCATATTGCCGGTGACGGAGATGCCGTAGGCGGAAGCGAGTTCGCTCGACTCCCCGAAGCCGACCACCAGCATCATCACCACCAGCGCCAGCAGCAGGTTGACACGCGGCAGGTAGATCTGGCCGGACTGCGTTTTCGACGTATGCTGGATTTCGAAGCGCGGCAGAATGTTGAGCTGCACGGCCTGCCGCGTCAGCGAGAACGCGCCGGAAATCACCGCCTGACTGGCGATGACGGTCGCTGCGGTGGCCAGCACCACCATCGGCACCAGCGTCCAGCCCTCGTTCATCTCGAAGAAAGGATGGCCGATGCCGCCGCCCTTGGCGAGCACGAAGGCGCCCTGTCCGAAATAATTGAGCAGCAGGCACGGGAAGACGATGGCCAGCCAGGCAAGCACGATCGGCCGCCGTCCGAAATGCCCGAGATCGGCATAAAGCGCCTCGGCACCGGTCACCGCCAGGAAGATGGCGCCAATGGTGACGAAGGCAACGTCGGGCGAGCGGATCAGGAACAGGATGCCTTCCGCCGGATTCAGCGCATAGAGGATTTCCGGGTCGTGGATGATATGCATGAGACCTGACAGCCCGATCGCCAGGAACCATACCGCAGTGATCGGCCCGAACACCGTCGCCACGCGCCCCGTGCCGAACCGCTGGACGGAGAACAGCACCGCCAGGATGAACAGCGTCAGCGGCACGATGAACGGGTCGAAAGTCGGCGTGACGACACTCATGCCTTCAACCGCCGACAGCACCGAGATCGCGGGCGTGATGACCGCGTCGCCGTAGAACAGCCCCGCGCCGAGGATGCCGATGATCAGGATGAAATGCGAACGGTTGGCAAAGCTCGAACGCGCCAGCGCCATCAGCGACAGCGTGCCGCCCTCGCCGCGATTGTCGGCCCGAAGCACGAAGCTGATGTACTTGACCGTGACGATGATCGTCAGCGCCCAGACGATCAGCGACAGCACCCCGAACACATTGTCGCGCACCGGCAGCCCGTCGCTCGCCGACGCCACCAAAGCCTCGCGGAAGGCGTAGATCGGGCTGGTGCCGATGTCGCCATAGACGACGCCGAGCGCGCCCAGCATGAGGACACGCGTATCGTGGGAATGATCGCTGGCAACCGGCGCCGGACGCTCGTCTTCCGCTGAGCCTTCAATGGCCATCTAGATGTGCGTCTCCGGCAAAACGGGCGGTGCTCTACGCCTGCTGCAGTGCAATAGCAACTGCCAGCATGAGATAGCGCACAAATACCAATTGCCGATAGGGCAAACTACCAGCCGCAGGCCGCAAGGAAACGCCGGACGGTTTCGCGCATGCCGAATTCCAGCGCGTCCGCAGTGACCGCGTGGCCGATGGAGGCCTCTGCCGCCCGCGGGATGCGTCTCATCAGCGCTGGCAGGTTGGCGACCGTCAGGTCGTGACCGACATTCACCTGCAGCCCGAGAGCCAGCGCGGCATCGGCTGCTTTTCCCAATCTTTCCAGCTCGTTGGCAGCTTTTGCGGAATCGGAATGGCAGCTTCCGTACGGCCCGGTGTAGAATTCGACGCGGTCCGCGCCAAGCTCGCGCGCGATCTCAAGCCCTTTCGGATCGGGGTCGGCGAAAAGCGATACCCGCAACCCACTCTTCTTAAACCTGAGCACGATCGGGCGCAGAAAATCCGCCTGTCCGGCAAAATCCCAACCATGGTCGGAGGTCGCCTGCGACGGATCGTCCGGTACTAAAGTCACCTGCTCCGGTTCCGCCCGCTCGACCAGTTCAAGGAACTCCCCGGCGGGATAACCCTCGATGTTGAACTCGGCCTTCGGGAATTCGTCGTCGATCAGCGCGCGAATTTCCGGCAGGTCGGTGAAGCGCACATGCCGCTGGTCGGGCCGCGGATGCACTGTCAAGCCGTGTGCTCCAGCGGCAAGAGCGATCCGCCCCAGGCCTGTCACGCTTGGCCATGGCAGATCGCGCCGGTTGCGCAGCATGGCGATGGCATTGAGGTTCACGGAAAGTCTGGCAGGCATCGTCGTCTCTCAAAAGGTCGGTCCGTGACCGGTATAGCCCTGCTGACGGGAACAGAAAGCGGATTATTGTGTTCCAGACATTCCAACACCATCATGGAGGGACCCGATGAACATGCTCGAATCCGTTCCGGCAGTCCGCCGCATCGACACCGGCCGCCGCGACTTGCACGCCTTCGATGTCGTCGGGCACGTCTCTTCCGCCGATATTGAAAACCTGTTCGGCCTATTGGAGGCTGCCTGCGCCATCGACCCGCGCGTCGACGTATTGCTGCGGGTCGTCGATAACGAGGGCTTCGACTGGCGGGAGGTCTCGCCGGACACAATGAAGCAGGGCAAGGCGCTCGCTTTCCGCCATGTCCGGCGCTGCGCGGTGGTGGGCAACCGCGCCGGCTTGGCCGCGACGCACGGCATCTTCCTTGATACCAAGCCGGTCGAATTCAGGGAATTTCTGTCAGAGGACGAAGATGGTGCCTGGGACTGGATCGAGGATCAACCCGAATGACGCTTAGCGCACCACGGTCAGCCGCTCCGCCGCCCGCGTGATCGCCGTATAGAGCCAGCGTTCGCGCGTGTCCTTGAAGGCAAAGCTCTCATCGAAGAGCACGACCTCGTTCCACTGCGAACCCTGCGCCTTGTGCACCGTCAGCGCGTAGCCATAGTCGAAATCGTCGAACCGCTTCTTCTGCTGCCACGGGATCTCGGCGTCGGGATCCTCGAAAGCCGCCTTCAGCAGCTTGATCTTGGCGACGCCGCGGTCCGGATCGTCTTCCTCCGGCGAAACCAGGAGGTTGATGCCCGGCTTCACCGTTTCCCGCGCGGAGGTCATCACTTTCCACAGGGAGCCGTTGAGAAGGCCCTTGTTGGGATCGTTGCGCAGGCAGACCAGCTTGTCGCCGGCCTGCGGATAGTCGGCGGTAAAACCCTTGAGCTCGCGCAATCGCTTGTTGTAGCGTTTTCGCGTCCGGTTGGTGCCCACCAGAACCTGGTCGGCGCCCATCACCAGTTCCTGCGTCACGTCCTCGCGGCCGATGACCTGCGCGGTGCCATAGTCGCCGCGCATGAACTCCCTGCCCTCGCGCACGTCCAGCGCCAGCCGGATGATCGGATTGTCGCGCGCCTGCCGATGGATTTCGGTGAGCAGGAAATCCGGCTCATGCTCGGTGAAGAACCCACCGCCGGATATCGGCGGCAACTGGCCGGGATCGCCGAGCACCAGGATCGGCGTGCCGAAGCTCAGCAGGTCGCGGCCAAGCTGCTCGTCGACCATCGAGCATTCGTCGACGACCACGAGCTTGGCCCGCATGATCGGACTCTGCCGGTTGAGCGAGAAGGTCGGCGACATCGAGGTCTTGCCGGTCGTCTCGTCCTCCACAGCCTCCTCGCCGCGCGGCCTATAGATCAGCGAATGGATGGTGCGGGCGTTGGTCGCGCCCTTGGAGCGCAGCACCTGCGCCGCCTTGCCGGTGAAGGCGGCGAACTGCACTTGGCCGTCGACATGCTCGGCGAAATAGCGTGCAAGTGTCGTCTTGCCCGTGCCGGCATAACCGAACAGCCGGAAAATTTGCGGCTTGCCGGCCTTCAGCCAGCGCGCCACCGCCTTCAGCGCATCATCCTGCTGCGGAGAGAATTCCATGGACCTGACAGAGAGGATTCGAACGCACTTCGCAAGACCAGATCGGCAAGACAGGCCCGAAATAGGAACATACAAAGAACAAACAGTCATTGCAATCTGCGTGCGGTTATCAAATGTGGGCCGCAAATATCGGGAGCCGTCATCAGGTAGAAGCCTTGAGCGACGCCGGAAAGCCGCTAGTCTGGACCTGACACAGGGAATCTCCGGCTTGGCTCCAAACAGCACAATGGCGCTCACGCCCGATCTCGTCGCGCTCTGCGAACGCGTTGTAGCCGATCCCGGGCCTGAGCCGGACCGGCCGGCGCTGACCGACGCCGAGATCAAGGCCAAGGCTGTCCGCATCGACGCCGAGTGCGGCGACGCGCCGGTATGGCTGTTCGCCTACGGCTCGTTGATCTGGAAGCCGGTGTTCGAGGCCGCCGAATTGCGCACGGCCACCGCTGTCGGCTGGCATCGGTCTTTCTGCATGGACATGCGTCGCTGGCGCGGCTCCGACGAGCAACCCGGACTGATGATGGCCATTGTACGTGGCGGCACTTGCCGCGGGGTGGCCTATCGCCTTCCAGCCGAGGGCCGACGCGAGATCATCACCCAGATGATATCGCGGGAAACAAGTTCACCGGACGACCTGAACACCGTCCGCTGGCTGGACGTGAACACTGATGCCGGAAAAATCCGGGCACTCTCCTTCTGGGTGGGGCCGAAGGGCAGCTTCATCCTCGACAAGCTGCCATTGGAGGAAGCCGCGCGCCGCATCGCGCGGGCCTGCGGCCATGTCGGCTCCAATGCCGCCTATCTCTACAACACCGTCCTGAAGCTCGGCGAATTCGGAATCCGCGACCGTAATCTGTGGCGTCTGCAGGAACTGGTGGCGATGGAGATCACTGCGATGACGGCGGCGGAACCCCTCGCCGCCGTCGGCTGAGCGGCCGGCTACGGCCTCGCCTCGAACACCATGTTGACCGGCGTTTCCGTGGCCTTGCGGAAGCGGCTGAAGCCGGCGTCCAGCGCCACCTTGCGCAGGCGCAACTCGCCCGCTTGCGCACCGAGGCCAAGCCCCACCTCCTGCGACAGCGAGGCCGGCGTGCAGACCATGGTCGAGGCGCCGTAATAGATGCGGCCGATCGGGTTGAGGTTGTCCGAAAGCTTGTCATTGGCAAAGGGCTCGACGATCATCCACACCCCGTCCTTGCCCAGCGCCTCCTTCACATGCCGGCCGGCGCCCACCGGGTCGCCCATGTCATGTAGGCAGTCGAACATGGCTACGAGATCGTAGCCACGCGCCGGAAAATCCTTCGCCGACGCCTGCTCGAATTTCACCCTGTCGGCCACGCCCTCTTCTTCGGCGCTCTCCCGCGCCCGCGCGATCGACGGGGCGTGATAGTCGAAACCGGTGAAACGGGACTTCGGATAGGCCTTGGCCATCAGGATCGTCGAGGCGCCATGTCCGCAGCCGACGTCGGCAACCGACGCGCCTGCTTCCAGGCGCTCGCGCACGCCATCCAGCGCCGGGATCCAGCCGCTCACGATGTTGGCGTTGTAGCCTGGCCGGAAGAACCGTTCCGTGCCCCGGAACAGGCAATTGCTGTGCTCGTGCCAGCCGACGCCCCGGCCGGTGCGAAACGCATCGGCGATCTTCGGTTCGTCGAGCCACATCGACTGGACGACCTCGAAAGCCCCGGCGAAGAAGGCGGGGCTGTCTTCCTGCGAGAAGGCCGTCGCCTGCTCCGGCGTCAAGCTGAAGGAGTCCGTCGCCTCGTCATATTGCATGTAGTCGGCCGCCGCCTGTGCGGACAGCCATTCGCGAAGATAGCGCTCCTTGTACCCGGTCTTTGCCGCGAGTTCCCCGGCCGTGACCGGCTCTCCGTCCGCCATGGCCTTGTACAGCTCCAGCCTGTCGCCCAGCACGACCAGCGCCCCGGTGACGCAGGCGCCGATGTCGCCGATCAACCGACCGGCCAATGCGTCCAGTTTCTGTCCGTCGATTTCGCGCATGACACTCTCCACGACAACAATCGAGGTCGCGGCCATGAGCGGCCGAGGCCGACTGCGCACGGAAATGCTGCGCTCCCGCAGGAAGAGTGTCAATCAACCGCCGGTCGTGCCCGCTGTCGCCTCACGCCGGCTGCGGCTCGCCGATCCGGTCGCTGCGCGCCGGCCGGATCAGCAGCGACAGCGCCGCCGCGGCAATCGCCGTCATACCGGCGATCTGGAAGGCCAGATCGTAGTTGCCTTGCAGTTCTCGCATGTAGCCGCCGAAGAAGGCTGCTGCCGCGGCGCCGACCTGGTGGCCGGCGACGATCCAGCCGAACACCAGCGGCCCGCTGCGGTCGCCGAACGCCTCGTTGGAGAGTTTCAGCGTCGGCGGCACGGTGGCGATCCAGTCCAGCCCGTAGAACACCGCGAAAACGGCAAGCGCCCATGGTGAGAAGCCGGATAGCGGCAGGTAGATCAGCGCCAGGCCGCGTATGCCGTAATAGACGCCCAGCAGCTTTCGCGCATCGAAACGATCGGTGAGCCAGCCCGACAAGGTCGTGCCGATCAGGTCGAAAACGCCCATCATGGCGAGCAGGCCAGCCGCCTGCACCTCCGGAATGCCCATGTCGCCGCAGAAGGCGATGAGATGCGTGCCGACAAGCCCGTTGGTGGTGAAGCCGCAGATGAAGAAGGTCGCGAAAAGATACCAGAACACGCGGGTTCCCGCCGCCTTGCGCAACGTCGACAGCGTGTGTGTCAGGAAATTGCCGGCAACCGCCGGCGCTTCTGGCTCCGGACCATCGGCGCCGAAGCGTGTCAGCCCGATCGACGACGGCCGCTCCGGCACAAGCAGCCAGACCAGCGGGATCAGCGCCGCAGTGGCGATCGCCACCGTGATCGCCACCGGCTGCCAGCCGCCCCACTGCGACAGCGCCGCCAGGACCGGCAGGAACACCAGCAGGCCGGTCGCGGCACTGGCCGACATCAGCCCCATCATCAGACCGCGATTGGTCTTGAACCAGCGGTTGACGATGGTCGCGCCGAGCACGGTCGCGACCGCGCCGGAACCGACGCCGGACAGCACGCCCCAGGTCGCGATCAGGTGCCAGGGCTGGGTCATGAACAGGCTGAGCGCGGTCGAGCCCGACATGATGAGCAGGGCCCAGAGCAGCGTCCGCCTCAGGCCGATACGCTCCATGAGCGCGGCAGCGAAGGGGCCGGCAAGCCCGTAGATAAAAATGCCGACCGCAGCGGCCAGCGAGATCACGTCGCGCCGCCAGCCGAATGCGTCCTCCAGCGGCAGCATCATCACCGACATGGATGAGCGCAGCCCGGCCGCGATCAGCAGGCAGAGGAAGATGACGCCGACAACGACGAATGCGTAGCGCTGGCCGAAGGGACGAGAATTTGCTATTGCCATGTGACTCACCGGTACGTATCTTGATACTTGATACGTACCGTTCAGTAACATTGTCAAGCAGCCAGATCGATGAGCGACGAAAAAAAAGCTGATGCCACCGTCGAACACGAAGCACCCGGCCGGTCGCTGCGCGCCGCCGATCGCATTCTGGATACGGCCCGCAGGCTCTTTTACCTTGAAGGCATCCGCGCTATCGGCGTCGATGAGATCGTCAGGCAGGCAGGCGTCACCAAGCCCAGCCTCTACCGCAGCTTCGCGTCCAAGGATGAACTCGCGGCATCCTACTTGAGAGTCTACGACCAGGAATTCTGGAAGCGCTTCGACGCGGCGGTTGCCGCCCATCCCGGCGATCCCCGCAGGCAGATTTTTGTTTTCCTGTCGCGGGTTGGCGAGCGCGCGGTCATGGAAGGCTATCGCGGCTGCGGCATGACCAATGCGGCGGTGGAATACCCCGAACCGAACCACCCGGCCCGTGCCGTCGGCGAAAACAACAAACGCGAGTTGCGCCGCCGCCTGCGCGAGATGGCGGCCGGCATGGGCGCGGCCGACCCCGATACACTCGGCGACGGACTGCTGCTTTTGATCGAAGGCGCCTACATCAGTGGCCAACTCTTCGGACCGGACGGCCCCGCCGCCTCGGTTGCACAAAACGCCGACCGGCTGATCGAGGCAAGCCTGCCGCGAGGCAGTTGAAAGTCTCCGCGAGCATTCCTGTCGCTCACTCCCCTTCCGCCGCTGCCGCGGCAGCCTTCTTCTTGCGCGACCGGGTGACCAGGTTCTGCGCCGCCGCGGCAATCGCCGCCTCATCCTGCTGGACATGCACTGTCGGCGACGGCAGGACGATGCCGGCGTCCTTGAAAGCCTGTCGGATGCGCACGTAGAACTTGCGCTTCATGCTGAACCCCTCGCCGGGTTTTGTCGTCATCTTGATCCTGAGATCGATGCCGTATTCGCCAAAACCCTGGACGCCCTGCATCTTGATCGGCTCGATAACGGCAGCGGAATATTCCGGGTCCGCCGCCAGTTCCAGGCCGATCTTTTTGATCAGCTTGCGCGCCGCCTCCAGGTCCGTGTCGAAGCCGACTGTGATGTTGAACTTGTCCGTCACCCAGTCGCGGCTCGAATTCTGCACCGCCCCCAGTTCGCCGAACGGGATGGTGAACAGCGGCCCGCGATGATGGCGCAATTTCACCGAGCGCAGGCTGAAGCTCTCCACGGTGCCCATGTATTTGCCGCTGGTGATGTACTCGCCGACGCGAAATGCGTCGTCGAGCAGGTAGAACACACCGGAGATGATGTCCTTCACCAGCGTCTGCGCGCCAAAACCGATCGCCACGCCGACCACGCCCGCGCCGGCTATCAGCGGCCCGATCTGGATGCCCACCGACGACAGGATCATCAGGATCGCCATGATGACGATCGCAGCGAACAGGATGTTCTGCACGATGGGCAGAAGCGTGCGCAGCCGCGCCTGCTGCGGATCGACCGCGTGATGCTCCTCGCCGTCGGCGGCTGGCGGCGGCGTCATCACGCCCAGTCTGTGCCCGATGATGGCCTTGATGATGCTCCAGCCGAAATCCGCCGCGAGCGCGATCACCGCCGCGTTCAGTATGCCGCGCAGGATCAGCGTATGCGTCGCATCCGCGTTGCGCATCGACTGCATGTCGAGGCCCCACACATTGGCCAGCAGGTAGGCGGCGAGCACCACCAGCGCGATGCGGATGCCGCGGTCGATCACAGCCACGGTCACGGCCGGGACCGGCTTGGCGTCCGTGCCACCCTGCGGTGCGCGCAGAACGTAATGTACGGCCCGATGCATCATCAGGATGATCCCCGGCAGCGCCACGATCGCCACAGCGAACCAGAACAGGATGAACGCCCCGCTGGTTCGGATCAGGAACAGCAGGATGAAATAGACGGTGAGCAGCCATGTCGCCGCCGTCGGGCTGATCTGGCCCTGCGTGGCTCCGCCTCCCAGTTCCGCCTTGGGACGCAGCCACACCGCGCCGAGCGCGATCGCCAGCATCAGCAGGTCGATCGGAACGGCGATCGCCAGTACGCTATCCTGGTCGAAGCCGAGTGTCGGCAGCAGCGTGAAGGTCGCGGCGATGGCCATGAAGACGCCGGTCGCCACGCCGATCCAGCGATACCAGTGCATCGCCCGCGCGTCGGTCATCGGCAAAGCCCGCACCTCGATCGCATCCGCCACGCTGATATGCGGCGGCATCAGCGAAAAACGCAGGAAGGTGACCATCGCCCAGGTGACGATCGCCGCGGACAAATAGAGCAGCACGATCTCGCGCAGCAGCGGCGGCCAGTCGAACAGCAGGAAGGCGCCGGCGCTTCCCAGCATGAAGGCACCGACCTTGAGCAGCCCGAAAATGAACCGGCCGCCAAACTTCTTCGCCCTGCCCTGCGGCGTGTTCTTCGGCTGGGCGGTCGTCCATCGCCGCAGCCCGGCCGTCAGCCAATGGGTCAGTCTGGCAGCCGCCGCGCCCACCGCGATGAAAAAGGCGATCAAAAGGGCGATGCCGACAAGGCCACGATCCGCGAACTCCAGCATCATGATGGTGCGGGCGCGCTCTAACTCCTGCGGCAGGCGCGTCGTGGCCGCCGCGAGGCGCTGCAGATGCGTCTTCACACGGGCAAGCGCCGCCGACATCGGCGATTCCTGCATGCCACTGGCTGCTGCAGCGGCCTCGGGCTGAGGCGTGAGCGGCGCAGCCTGCGCCTGCTTCTCCACCCATTGCTTGATCGCCGGATCGGAAAGCAGCTGGATCAGCTGGTCGAGCTTTTCCTTGGGCGGAGCGTCCGCGGCGGCCGGTGGCGCCGCAGTCTGCGCCGAGGCCGGGATCGCAGCGGCAAACAACCCCAGCGCGAGAACGAACGCCAGTTTCAGGAAGGCGGCACGAACTGTCATGATGGTCGCTTTCAACACGGCTTCCTGCGCGCAATCGGACGTCAAGGCGCGATTCCAGCCAGCATATCGCGCACGTGCATCCGCGCAATGCTATGCGCGCTGCCAGGTCGTGATGAACTTTGAGCCGGATTGAGGCCTATCCGTCGTACATGCCCTATCGAGCTATCCCGCCAACGAACGCTGCGGATCGTTCTCCAGCAGGACCGGTTTTCCATGCGGCGTGGCATGTGCCGCGCGCTCCCATGCCGCCGCCAGCGCCTCGACTTCGGCAGGCGACGCTACGTCCTTCTTCGCCAGCAGCTTTTCAAGCGCCGCCAGCCAATGGTCGTAATAGTCGTGACCATCATGCGCGGCATCCTCGCGATGCACTTCGGCGCAAAGCGCCTCGGCCCATTCGCTCCACGAAAACACGCCGCCCTCGTTCAGCGCCACCACGAGCGCGAAAGCTTCCGCCTGCCAAGGCTCGGCAAAAACTGGTTCGTCGATCCCGTCCGGTAGCGCAAGCGCCGTTTCACGCCGGTTCAAGATAACTCTCCCAGGCGTCGATCGAGACGGTGAGCGTCGGGTCGGCGCCCTCGCCCCAGATTTCGCCGGCGGAAAACACCACCGTATAGACATGCTGCGGCTGCTCGCCCCCGCCATGCGCGTTGGTGTCGGGAAACACGTATCCCTCGCGCACCGCTTCGACGACGCCCGCCTTGCTCCGCGCATAACGCGGCAGCCGCGTGTGGCCGGTCGGATTGAAATTTTTCGTCCGCACCCGGTCGCCCGCCTTGAAGCGTGGCGTCGCCTCGACCGGCCGGTCGCAGGGCGCGCCCTTCGCCAGCACCGCTGCGACGTTCTCGGCCTTCAATACCCGCTTCGGTGTGGTCGCCGGCGACAGCGCCTCGCCCTTCGCCAGCTCCTCATCCGTCACGAATTGGTGGCGGACAAGCAGCCGCTCCAGCGCCTTGATCCAGATCTCGTAATAGCTGGACGAATAGTAGTCGGCCGGGTGCAGCGATTCCCGCATGTGCCGGCTCTCGTCGGTCGTCCAGGCGCCCATCGCGCCCGCCGAGATCGTGACGCCGAGCGCACGCTTCTCCCATTCGCCATGAAAATACGGCTCGTCCTTCTCGGGCGCGACCGGCCCGAACCCCATCTGGCCGCCGAGATCGTGCGGCCCGTTCATGCCGCCGGCTCCAGCGCCAGTCCGGTGCCGATCATCGAATCGCGCGTCACCAGATCGGCAAGCCGTTCCTCGTCCCAGCCTTCGGCACCGACCGGACGAAGCGGCACGACGAGATAGCGCAGCTCGGCGGTCGAATCCCAGACGCGGATTTTCCTGTCGTTTGGCAGAGTTAGGCCGAACTCCTCAAGAACCCCACGCGGATCGATGACGGCGCGGCTGCGATAAGGCGGCGCCTTGTACCAGACCGGCGGCAGGCCGAGCACCGACCACGGATAGCAGGAGCACAGCGTGCAGACGACGAGGTTGTGCGTCTTGTCGGTATTGAACACCGCCTGCATGTGCTCGCCCTGCCGGCCACTGTAGCCGAGCGAGGCGATTGCCGCCGTCGCGTCACGCCTCAGCCAGTCGGCAAAGCTCGCATCGCTCCACGCCTTCGCCACGACGCGCGCGCCGTTGCGCGGCCCGACCTTTGTCTCGTAGGTCTCCACGATGGCGTCGATCGCCGCCGGATCGACCAGCCCCTTGCGGGTCAGGATCGTCTCCAAGGCCCGCACCCGCGCGGCCATGGGATCGAGATCGTTGTCGTGATGGTGGTCGTGATCGTGGGACATGCCGTGAGTTTAGGATTGGTTCGGCGCGTAAACAAGTCGCCGCCAGCGGCGAGGAATTGCGCCAGCGGCCGGTGGCTCAATGCAGAGATGAGAGACGGCCCTATGCGATCCGCTGGCCGGATCGCGACGGCGAAAGCCCCAGCAGCCAGCCCGAAAACTGCTCCATGTAGATATAGATCACCGGCGTGATGAACAGCGTCAGCGCCTGCGAGACGACCAGTCCGCCGACCACCGCGACGCCCAGCGGCTGGCGCAGTTCGGCGCTGGCACCGGCGCCGAGCGCGATCGGCAGCGTACCCATGAGGGCTGCAAGTGTGGTCATCATGATCGGCCGGAAGCGCATCAGGCAGGCGCGGTGGATGGCGTCGTCCGGCGCCATGCCCTCGCGCCTGAGGTTCAGCGCCACGTCAATCATCATGATGCCGTTCTTCTTGACGATGCCGATCAGCATCAGGATGCCGATGATGGCGATGATCGACACGTCCATGCCGGCCAACATCAGCGCCAGCAACGCGCCGAGCACGGCCGACGGCAGGCCGGTGAGGATGGTCAGCGGGTGGATGAAGCTTTCGTAGAGGATGCCGAGCACGATGTAGATCGTCAGGATCGCCCCGCCGATCAGAAAACCCTGGTTGGCGAGCGAATCCTGAACCGTCTTGGCCGTGCCGGCAAAGGTGGTCGATATCGCCGGCGGCATGTCGATCTGTTGCTTGAGCGCGTTGATGCGGGTGACCGAGTCGCCCAGCGCCACGCCTTGCGGCAAATTGTAGGAGATCGTCACCGCCGGAAGCTGGCCGAGCTGATTGACCGTCAGTGGCCCGGCGGTGCGGTCGACATGGCCGAAGGCGCCGATCGGCACCAGGCTGCCGCTGGCGGTGCGCACGCGAATTCCCTGGATGCGCTCCGGCGTCCAGTCGATCTGAGGATCGAGTTCGAGGATGACCTGGTAGCTGTCGGCGGAGCCGTAGATAGTCGAAATCTGCTCGGTGCCGAAGCCGCCATAGAGCGTCGAGCGCAAAGTATCGGCGTCGATGCCGAGCGACGCCGCCTTGTCGCGGTCGATCACCAGCGTCGCCTGCAAGGCGTTGTTGGTGAGGTCGGTCGTCACGTCAACGAAGGTTCGGCGGTCGCCGCTCATCGCGTCCGCAAGCTTTTGCGCCCACAGATCCGTGGCGTCCGTATCCAGTCCTTGCACCACAAGCTGATACTGGCTCTTGGAAGCGCGCGTGCCGATGTTCAAGTTCTGCACCGGCACCATGTAGGTGTTGATGCCGGGTATCTCGGCAAGCTGGCGGCGCAGATCGGCAAGCACCTTCTCCAGGTCGGGCCGCTGGTCTTTGGGCTTCAGCTCGACGAACAGGCGGCCGTTATTCATCGGCGTCGACCCGCCTCCCCCGCCGCCGCCAACCGACGAAGCGATATTGCCGACATAGGGCGAGTGCTCGAAGACGTCAGCCACCTCAGCCTGCAGCCTGACCATGGCGTCGAAGGAAACATCCTGCCGCGCCTCGGTGGTGACCGAGAGCTGCCCGATGTCCTCCTGCGGGAAAAACCCTTTTGGCGATACCATAAGCAGCCAAACGGACAGTGCCGTCGTTGCGAAGAAGACCAGCACGACGAGCGGCCGAAAACGCAGGCAGACACGCAGCATCCGGTCGTAGCCGCGCAGGAAGAAGCCCCCTCCACCACGCTTCGCGTGGTCCCCCTTCCCCGTAAACGGGGGAGGATCAACCGGCTCCGCTGCGAATCCTCCCTTGCGAAGCGGGGGAGGGGGACCGCCGAAGGCGGTGGAGGGGGCATCCGTTTCTGCATCAGTCCCCTCCCCGGCCTTCTTCTCCACCCTGATCAGCCTAGAACACAGCATCGGCGTCAAGGTCAGCGACACGAACATCGAAGCAAGAATCGCCACCGTCACCACCACGGCGAATTCGTTGAAGATGCGGCCGACCACGCCGCCCATCAGCAGCACCGGGATGAACACCGCTACCAGCGAGATCGAGATCGAGACGATGGTGAAGCCGATCTCGCGCGCGCCCTTGATCGCTGCGTCGAAGGCCGACAGCCCCTCCTCCTCCATGTGGCGGACGATGTTCTCCAGCATGACGATGGCGTCGTCGATGACCAGTCCGACGGCCAGCGTCAGGCCCATCAGCGAGATGTTGTCGATGGAGAAGCCGAACAGATACATCGCCCCCAGCGTTGCGATCAGCGAGATCGGCACGGCAACGGCGGGGATGATCGTGGCCGTCACCCGCCGCAGGAACAGGAAGATCACCGCAATGACCAGCACGATGGTGAGGCCCAGCGTGAACTGCACGTCGGTCACCGCCGAGCGGATCGAAGTGGAGCGGTCGTTAAGCAGCTTTATGCTCGCCGCCGCCGGTAACTGGTCGTTGAAGGACGGCAGCATCGCCTTGACCCGGTCGACCACGTCGACGGTGTTGGCGTCCGGCTGGCGCTGCACGGCGAGCAGGATGGCACGCGTGCCGTTGTACCAGCTTGCCGTGGTGTCAACCTCGACCGAGTCGATCACCCGCGTCACCTCGCCGAGCCGCACCGGATGCCCGTCGCGGGTGGCGATGATCAGGTCGGAGAAGGCGGCCGCATTGTCGAGTTGCGTGTCGGCGGTGATGGTCAGTTGCTGGCGGTCGTTGGTGAGCGTGCCGAGCGGCGTGTTGCTGTTGGCGAGCGCCACGGCGTTCTGCAGCGTGTCGATGGCGATGCCGCGCGCCGCCAGCGCCGTCGGGTCGATCTGGATGCGCACCGCGAATTTCTGGCTGCCGAAGATCGACACCTGCGCGACGCCGTCGATGGTGGACAGCGACGGCGAAATCACGTTCTGGGCGAAGGCGTCGAGATCGGTGAGCGGCACCGTATCGCTGACCAGCGCCATCAGCAGGATCGGCTGGTCGGCCGGATTGACTTTTCGATAGCTCGGCGGGCTGGTCATTTGCGGCGGCAGAGTCTTCAACGTGCGGGCGATCGCCGCCTGCACATCGGCCGCCGCCGCGTCGATGTCACGGTTGAGCACGAACTGGATGGCGATGGAGGTCGAGCCCAGCGAATTGGTGGTCGATATCGAATCGATGCCGGCAATCGTGGCGAACTGTTTTATCAGCGGTGTCGCCACCGAAGTCGCCATGGTCTCGGGTGAAGCGCCCGCCAGTTGCGCCGAGACGTTGACCACCGGGAACTCGGCGCTGGGGAGCGCTGCCACCGGCAGGAACTTGTAGGCGAACAGCCCGCCCAGGACGAGTGCGAACGACATCAGCAGCGTCGCGACCGGCCGGCGGATGCAGAATTCGAAGATCATGGGCTTGTGCCGCCGGAGTTTGCCGAAGCCGCGGCGGGCTCGCTCTGCCCTGCCGTGTCGCCGGCCTTGCCCTCCCGGATCTTCACCCCCTCGGTCAGACGTATCTGCCCCTCGACCACTACCTTTTCGCCGCTCTTCAGACCCTCGCTGACGGCGCTGTTCACGCCCTGGTTCACCGCGATCGTCACCTGTCGGATCGTTACCGTCTCGTCGGGCTTGACCACGAACACGAACGGACCCTGCTGGCCCGCCTGAACGGCGACGGTCGGGATGGACACCAGCCCCGGCATCACGCCGGCTTCCACGATGATGTCGGCATATTGGCCGGGCCATAGCGTCAAGCCAGGATTGGGGACGGTGGCCTTCACCGAGATGGTGCCGGACGCGGTGTCGACGCTGGAATCGACGAAATCCACAGTGCCCGTGCCGATCGGCGTCGGGTCGCCGTCCTTGTGCAGCGTGACCGTCGGCGGCGATGGCGACGCCAGCCCCTTCTGCAGCAGGGCGAGTTCACTTTCGGGCAGGGTGAACTGCACCTCCAGCGGGTCCATCTGGGTGACCGTCACCAGCGCCTGTATGGCCGTGCCGCCGGTATTCGGGCCAACAAGGTCGCCGACCGTCGTGTTCACCTGCCCCAACCTGCCGGCGATCGGCGCGGTGATGGTCGCGAATTCGAGCTGCACCTGGTCGGCGTCGATCGCCGCCTGGTCTGCCGCCACGGTCGCCGCCGCCGATTTTTCGGCCGCGAGCGCCTGGTCGTAGGCCTGCTGGGTACCCGACTTGTCGTTGGCAAGGTCCCTCGCCCGCACAAGGTCGGCCTGTGCGCTGACCTGCAGCGCCTGGTCCTTGTCAAGCGTCGCCTGGTCGCGGTCGACTGCCGCCTTAAGCTCGCGATCGTCGAGCCGGATCAGCACGTCGCCGGCCGCCACCATCTGCCCGTCCTTGACCTCGATCGCGGTGACCTGGCTCGAAACCCGCGCGCCGACCTCGACCACCGCCGGAGAAACGACAAACCCGATCGCATAGCGACGGATCGGGAAATCCGCTGTCGTCGCCGTCGCCGTGGTGACGGTTGCAGCCTGCTGCCTTTGGCGTCCGCCGGTCGGGGCGGCATGATCGAGACCGATCATCTGGCGCACCTTGCCTAATGTCGACGGCGACGCGGCCAGCAGCGCCGCAACGGCGCAGGCAAGCAGGAGCATCGAAAACAAGGCTTTGCGACGCATCGTTCGGGGATCCCGCAACTGGCGGCCCGGCGGATTCGTCTGCGCCAGGGTCATGTCCCCGATAGATAGTCGCGCGGAGAGGCCGAACAGCGGCCTTCAGGCTACATTAAGAACATTTAATAGCCAGTGCCGGCGTGCTTGGACTATCGGAGCATCGGCCACAGCGTGGCCGCCAGCAATAATCCCATGGCGATATTGAACCACTTAAGCCGGACCGGATCATCGAGGAACCCGCGCAATGCCACGCCAAAACCCGCCCAGGTCGAGACGCTCGGGAAATTCACTGCGGCAAAGGCGAAGCCGATGACCAGCACCGACAGGAAAGGCTGCGCATGATTGGTGTACAGCGACATCGCGCCGACCGCCATCGCCCAGGCCTTCGGATTGACCCATTGGAACGCGGCCGCTTCCAGGAACGTCATCGGCCGCGCCTTGCCGTCGCCGGCATTGCCGAGCGTCCGCGATATCGCGATCTTCCAGGCGAGATAAAGCAGATAGGCCCCGCCTGCGACCTTCAATGCCAGTTCCAGCGCTGGGAAAGCGGTCAGGATGGCGCCCAGCCCGAAGCCCACCGCCAAGAGAAGCACGAGGAAGCCGATGGCGATCCCCACCATATGCGGGATCGTCCGCACGAAGCCGAAATTCACGCCGGACGCCAGCAGCATGAGATTGTTCGGCCCCGGCGAGATCGAGGTGACGAAGGCGTAGACTAGCAGAGCGAGAAACGTATCGTAGGGCATCGGTGACAACATGCGAAATGCGTCAGTTATACTGACCTATTAACGGCAACCGGTCGATCTCTAACTTGTAATCGAGACAATATTCTCGGCTGCTGTCCAACGAGCCTACACAAACTGGCAGGATCGATTTCGCCCATCCCACCGCCGTGCTAACAAGATTCGATGCTGCCTGAATCCGTTGACTCGATTCTAGACTGGTTGGCGCAGACCGGTTTGGCTGGCGCGGACGAAGCCTCACTCGTACGCGGTTTCTCGCAACGATGCATCGCCGCGGGTTGCCTTCTCAGCGGCGGGCTCGTCATCATCGACACATTGCATCCGCTCTACGAGGGCCGAGCCTTGATTTGGGAAGAAGACCCTGGGGCCAATTTTCGCGACAACGAATTTCAGCCCATCCGCAACGACGACGCAAATTGGGAGAGTTGGCAGCGCAATCCTTTCTTTCACATGTTGCGAGACGGCGAAACCTATATGCGCTGCCGCCTGGTTGATGGCGAGACCTTGGGCTACCCGCAACTCGAAGAATTGCGGGTAGCCGGCCAGACAGACCATCTCGCTGTTGTCCATCGATTGCGCGATGCGCCAAGCGTGGAGGACGCAGACGGATTCTACGCCAGATGGACAACCGCCGCGCCGCAAGGATTCAGCGATCCCGACATTGACGCGCTCAAAAGGCTCACCACCCAGCTTGCGCTGGCGCTTCGCCTGGCGGCCCAGACGCGGCTCGCCAATACGCTGGTAGAAACATATCTCGGCCGCGACCCCGGCCGCCGCGTGCTGCAGGGCGGCATCGTTCGCGGCCGCGTCGAGAAGATCAGCGCAGTCCTGTGGTTCTCAGACCTTACCGGCTACACACGGCTTTCGGAGGAGGTGCCATGGGACCAGATGATAAGCCTGCTGAACGACTACGCAGAGGCGGTGATTGGCTCCGTGCACGATGCCGGCGGCGACGTATTGAAGCTGATCGGCGACGGCGTGCTGGCGATCTTCTCCGGTCCTGATCTGAAGGACGCCTCCATGGCCGCGATGACCGCGGGGCGAGCACTGGGACAAAAGCTGCGCGATCTGTCAGACAGGCGCGCAGCCGAGGGGTTGCCGACCGCGAATGTCCATCTCGGCGTCCATTTCGGCGATGTTTACTACGGCAATATCGGCAGCCCCGACCGCCTCGATTTCACGGTTGTCGGTCCGGCCGTCAACGAAGTGAGCCGCATCGCGGCCATGTGCCATTCGGTTGATCGCCGGATCCTGTGCTCGTCCGAATTTATCAGCCTGCTGCCCGAGGAGGAGCGCACCGATTTCGTGTCGGTGGGACGTTTCGCACTGCGCGGCGTCGGCAGCGCCAAGCATCTCTACACCCTCGATCCGGCGATCCTTCAGAACCGATAGGAGTTACATCCCCTGCGGGCCGCGGTTCATCGCCGCCACGCCGGTGCGGCAGACCTCGACTAGCCCGAGCGGCTTCATGATGGCGATGAACTGCTCGATCTTGGTGACGGCGCCGGTGATCTCGAAGATGAAATGCTCGGTATTGGCGTCGATCACCTTCGCCCGGAACGCCTCGGCCAGCCGCAGCGCCTCGACGCGCTCGTCGCCAGTTCCTGCGACCTTGATCAGCGCCAGTTCGCGCGCCAGCGGCTTGTCCTGTCCGAGTTCGCCGGCCCTGACCGACAGGTCGACCACACGGTGCACCGGCACGATGCGTTCGAGCTGATGTTTGATCTGCTCGAGAACATGCGGCGTGCCGCGCGTCACCACGGTGATGCGCGACAGATGCTTTTCATGCTCGGTCTCCGAAACCGTAAGACTTTCGATGTTGTAGCCGCGCCCCGAGAACAGGCCGATGACGCGGGCGAGCACGCCCGGCTCGTTGTCGACCAGCACCGACAGCGTATGCGTTTCGGGACGCTCCGTCTCGCGGGCGATGAAATAGGCGGAGCCGGTGGGCTGAAGCTGGGCGTTCATGATGAAATTTGCTTTCGCGGACAGACTGAACTTTCTTGCGGAATGAAATGGGCCGCCAGTCACGAGCGGCCCGCAATCCAGGGCTACACCAGTTCCCGACCCTTGGCGTCGATCGCATTAGCGACCGCCTCGTCGGTCGCCTCGTCCGGCAACAGCATCTCGTTATGCGCCTTGCCGGACGGGATCATCGGGAAACAGTTGGCGAGGTTCGCCACACGGCAGTCGAACAGCACCGGCTTTTTCACGTCGATCATCTCCTGGATTGCGTCGTCGAGATCGCCCGGCTTCTCGCAGCGGATTCCATGCGCACCATAGGCCTGCGCCATCAGCACGAAATCCGGCATCGCCTCGGTGTAGGAATGCGACAGCCGGTTACCGTGCAGAAGCTGCTGCCACTGCCGTACCATGCCCATATACTGGTTGTTCAGGATGAAGATTTTTATCGGCGCCTCGTACTGCACCGCGCAGCTCATCTCCTGCATCGTCATCTGCACGGAAGCGTCGCCAGCGATGTCGATGACCAGCGAGTTGGGATGGGCTATCTGCACGCCGAGTGCGGCCGGCAGGCCGTAACCCATCGTGCCCAGCCCGCCCGAGGTCATCCAGCGGTTCGGCTTGTCGAAATGGAAATGCTGGGCCGCCCACATCTGGTGCTGGCCAACTTCGGTGGTGATGTAGACGTCCTTGTCGCGCGTCAGATCGAACAGCCGCTGGATCGCATATTGCGGCATGATCACGTCGTCGTTCGGCTTGTAGGCGAGCGAATCCCGCGCCCGCCAGCGCGCGATCTGCTCCCACCACGGATAGAGGGACTTTTTGTCGGTTTTCGCCGTCGCCCGCCACAGCCGCACCAGATCTTCCAGCACGCGCCCGACATCGCCGATGATAGGCACGTCGGCGCGCACGTTCTTGTTGATCGAGGACGGATCGATGTCGATGTGAATCTTCTTGGAGTTCGGCGAGAAGGCGGTGAGGCGCCCTGTGATGCGGTCGTCGAAACGCGCGCCGACGCACAGCATCACGTCACAATCGTGCATTGCCAGATTGGCTTCGTAGGTGCCATGCATGCCGAGCATGCCGAGCCAATTCTTGCCGCTCGCCGGATAGGCGCCGAGCCCCATCAGCGTCGAGGTGATCGGGAAGCCGGTCAGGTCGACCAACTCGCGCAGCAGGTGGCTCGCCTCCGGACCGGAATTGATGACGCCGCCGCCGCTATAAATGACCGGCTTCTTCGCCGAAGCCAGCAGCGCCACCGCCTCCTTGATCCTCTCCAGGTCGCCCTGCACCTTCGGCTGGTAGCTCATGCGCGGCGCCGTCTGCGGCGGCGTGTAGATGCCCTTGGCGAACTGCACGTCCTTCGGGATGTCGACGACCACGGGGCCAGGCCGGCCGGTGGTGGCGACGTGGAAAGCCTCGTGGATGATGCGCGAAAGATCGTTGACGTCCTTCACCAGCCAGTTGTGTTTTGTGCAGGGCCGCGTGATGCCGACGGTGTCGCATTCCTGAAAAGCGTCGGAACCGATCAACGAGGTCGGCACCTGCCCGGTCAGGCAAACCAGCGGGATCGAATCCATCAGCGCGTCCTGCAGCGGCGTCACCGCGTTGGTGGCGCCTGGCCCCGAGGTCACCAGCATGACGCCGGCCTTGCCGGTCGAGCGGGCGTAACCCTCCGCGGCGTGCCCCGCCCCCTGCTCGTGGCGGACGAGGATGTGCTGAACATCCTCCTGCTGGAAAAGCTCGTCGTAAATCGGCAAAACCGCGCCGCCTGGATAGCCGAACAGATGCTCGACGCCATTGTCCTTGAGCGCCTGGACGACCATTTCGGCGCCCGTCATCTCGCGCCTGCCGGTTTCGATCTTTGCCATGCTCGTCATCGCTGCAGTCCCGTCTGTTCTCGCCTTCGTCGGCGTGTGCTGGTCGTTTAGTCGTGTTGAGGGCAATAAAAAAGGCCCCCGGGAGGGAGCCTGTCTGGTGCGCATGGGTGGAATTCGCCCGGCGGTTACACCGCCTTGCCCATGCGCCTTCCTACGAGAATGAGGATCGTCTTCATGGGGGCGGACAATAGGGGCGAGGAACGGGAACTGTCAACGGGAAAATCGCCGGCCCATTGCTGGGCCGGCGACAGAGGCAGATTTGGAAAGTCGAACTCGCTTTCAGAGGGGTATCAAGGTTCGCGCCGGTAGACGGCGGATCCCCGGAAGCGGGTCGTATTGGTCAAGGCAGCGTTGGTCAGCGATACCGCGCCAGTTGCACTGGATTGGTCGTATTCGATCACGGTATTGGCGACCCGGCAAAGCGGCGTTCCGGTCAGGCCTGAGGTTGCAGAGAGAACCGTCATACCGACTGTGTTGGCGGTATCCTCATCCTGATCGAACGGCAGACCGGCAACTGAAACGGGACCGGTATTCGAGCCCTTGCTTGTGAGGGTTATATCCCAATCGATGGATACGCTGTCCTCCCAAACCATGTAGGTGCCCAATCGTGCGCCATAGGTGATACCCGTGCCTACGCCGCCAATCCTCAGGTCGGGTACCCAGGTTCCTGACTGCAATACCGACCTACCTTTCGCGTCCCGGTTCCCGGAAAACTGGAATGTATCGCTCGAGATTGAAGCGTGGGCGGTCAGCGGCTTCCCGATCGAGTCGGGATCAAGAGGCACGAAGATGCTGTCTCGCAGATAGCCGCCGATAGCATCAACATCTACCAGCAAGTTGTAGTTCACTCGCTGGCCATCCTTGAAGATCAGCTTGTCGGCACGCAGCGTGCCTTGAGCGCCAACGACCACGTCACGGGTGGCAGCGCTCGGACTCAGCTTCACCCTCATGACGCCGCTGTTGGAGAAAGTCGTTCCGTCGATGTCGACGATCGCGCCGGTATGGACAAGCGCGCCATATTGGCCGCAGTCCCTGATCATGCCTCCATGTATCTGGACACCCTCCGAACCAGAGATATCCAGGCCGTACCGGCCACCCACGATCTCGCAATTGTCGAACTGGATGTTCCTGCTCATTCGCTCGAGCTTGAAAACCGCCGACGCAGGTGCCGATGCAGGTGCCGGGGTGATCGATACCTTTTTTTCGGTATGGTTGCTGTACCTTGTCGCATATACAACTCCTCCGTCATAAGTGATCTTGTCGCCGATACGGACATCCGTCAGAAGGAAACCTGCATCGAGGTGGAGAACATCGTCACCGGCCAAGGTGCGGTTTCCAAAGTCGCTTCGAGCACGTCTCCCTGTATCATTACCGTTCTGTTGGAGACGCTGCCGACGCCGTTCAGATTGATCGTGGTGCTGGGGGCAGTCGGCTGCCCCTCCCCGTCGAGCTTGTTCAGTATCTCGCCGCTGATGGGAGTTCCCCCACCCACAATCGGCTCGCTCCCCGAGAAGATGTTCCACGGCGCCGAAGCTAGGCGGACTCGAAGGATGTTATTTGGCAGGTCTACCAGATAAACCGTGCCCTTCACCTGAGTTGAAGCTCCCTGCACGACATCGCCGCGAGCGAAATCTGCGGCGCTGGCAACTGCCAGCGAAACGATATCGGTATTCTCGAACGTGCAGTTGGTGAAACTCGCGCCGTCGACCGCGGACAAGTATGTGTTGCCCGGAATGATGCAGTCCCGGAAGTCGTAGCGGCCGAGAGCGCTTCTGATTTCCAGGCCTTCCACGCACCCCAGGGCGCGGGCGTCGATGTTGTCGAATTTCGCGTACGCGCGGGTGTTGCGGAAGCGAAAAAGGTCTTCGGTGCCACCCAACCCATACAGCCGCCAGTTGGAGAAACTGCACCCGGTCCACAGTGGCTGGCGCTCGAGTCTCTGTCGGGAGACAAATGCCGTCACGGTTCCGGCCTTGAGATTGAACGGCGCCGAGCCGTCGTTGCGAAAGGTTACACGAATGGTAGTCGCGTTAAGCACTGTCGCGTCCATGGCAATCTTGGAGCTGAGGTCATCTTCATGGCTGTACCAGCAGGAAGGCGTCTGATCCGTCGGATCATCGCTGACCGTTATGTCGACGGTGAATTCGTTGTCCGGAGATCCATCCGGGTCGATAGTCTCAGGCCCGATCTGCTCCTGGCCGAAGATGTCGTCCCTGGCGAAAGTTTCGCCGTCGGCGTTGACATACTTGCTCGATGCCCCTCCCGGCCAATCGAATAGCGAGTCACCATCCGCGTTCGGACTGTCGCCGTCGAGGTTCCAGCCGACAACGTTCTCGACGCAGATGTTGGAGTAAACCTTGCCCTTGTCGTCCGGATGGGCATAGGCGTCCGCATCGTCGCCGACGGTGAGGTTTAGGATCTGCGACCCGTTCTCCTTGGCGCCGTCGTCATATCCGTCCATATCGACGTCGCTGATGTGAATATTGTAGGCGGCCGAGGAGACGAACAGGCGGGTGCACTGGCGCAGGCGCAGGCGCCGGGCGGTCAGATTGTTCGGGTGGTAGGTGACAGGATCCTTGTCGGTATCCCACTGCATGATCAAGGGATGGATGATGGTTCCCTCGAAGTCTTCGGGAAACGGATCTGCGACAGTGCCCCAATGGGCAATGATCGCGTCGCCCAGAATGCTGTTCTGAGCCGGCGATGCGTCATTTTGATGTCCGTGGAACAGGATATCCTCGACAAGAAGGCCGCCGACGCGGCCGACATAGGCAATGGCATGCCCGCCCTCCGAATAGGCTGGGCGTATCAGGTCCATGTCGCGCAGCACGTTCCCGGTCAGCAAGGGCGGATGGACGAGATTGCCGGCACCGTCATCGTAGTCTGCGGGGCTATAAAGCACACGGCCAACCGTGAAGCAGGTGGCGTTGTCGCCTTGACCGTTCTGGATATTGTCCTTGCTGTAGGAACTCACCGTCATCTGCTCGAACGTACAGTTCGATGCCATGATGTGGATACCAGGCATCGTGCGGTCGATTTCAAGGCCGATGCCCGTCTTGCTGCGATTCGTGCCCTTCACGGTGATCGGCTTGTCGATCAGGAACGTGCCAACATACTTATAACGCGACGTGAGCAGCATGATCTTGCCGGTCTCCGCGCAATAATCCCGGCATGCATCGAGCGCCGCCGTGTCGTCCGTACCGAAAATCTTATCGGCCTCAAGGTCGGCGTCGCCCACCGCACCGAATTGCTCCGGGGTCGCGTAGGGATGGACCGATATCTGGACCTCATTCAGATAGTTCCGCAGGATGCTGTCGAGTTCGGCCACCTGCTCGGCCGACAAGCCGCTTCCGAAATAGGCGACCGAGATCGTCGCGCCGCTGTAGTCGATCGTGCCACGACTCAGGAGCGTGATATTGGAGGCGGAATAGGTTGGGCTCGCCGACGAAACGGCCTGGGCATTCCTGCCGTTGAAATAACGCGTGATGCTGGTATTGTCGGTTCGCGAAACGGTCAGGTGGACCGAGTTTACCGGTGCCTTCCCAAGAGCGACTACGCCCACGCTGCCCAAACGGCCGGCGAGCGATCCTGTTGCGTCACTCTGGGCCAAAACCGTACGCTCGCCCGACGAACTTACCTGACCAATCAGATATTGACTCCCGCCGGGTGGATTCTCGTGAACCCATAACCCCATGACGGCAGAAGTGGTCGTGAAGACCGCTGGATCGTTGCCGGCGAGATTGGTGTCGATATAAGCGTCGGCACCATCGCCTTTGTAGCCGACATCCGGAATGAATGTTGGCCCGTAGAAAGGAGTGAGCTTGTAGCTTCCGGCAGTTCCAGGGGTGCCGGGAGATTTCCAGTTTATATGCGCAGCCTCGGGCTCGTGGGCAGCGAGAACGTAGAAGGCATCAAGTTTGTCCCAGAGGGTGGGGGAAGGGCCTCCCATCAGAGCCCGGATCGTATCGTTGATCAAAGCTATACGTTTGTCGGAGGGTGGGGTCGTGAATACGGCGATCAGATCTTCTGTTTCCGGCAGGAGAGCCATGATGTTCCTCAAAAGGTGACTTGTGTTGACATGCGCGACGGCTGCGCGGCGCGCCCGCGTCCGTTGCGTCCGTCAGGGGATTTTTTGCAGCCGCACCGTGCAGCCACCGGCTCCCCTTTCGGAAGCCGGACTATGTGGCCAAACGGCACATTGTAAACAAAATAGGAACAAATCCAGCGCCGCAAATGGCGAATAATATATCAAGCCATTGAAATAAATGGATTATAATCAACGACAGCTGGCCATCACGAACTTTTTACCTGACATTTTATCCCCGTCCCGAAAATCGCGAGATCAACACCGAATCAGCCCATAGGCGGCCCCCAAGCACGCAGCCTCACTCGAAATGCCCCGCCCGCCGCCGCTTGCGGTTCCGCTTTATCTCGGTGAACCGCCCGGCGTCTTCGGCCCGCAGATGCCGACCGCCCCCGAGCAAATCCAGCCTGCATTCCGCATATATCGGGCCAGTCGGCGCGGCCTTCGCCAACCTGAACAGCGCCATATCGCACGACTTCGGCTACCACGTCGCACTGCGCGCGTCGGCCTCACGCGGCACGGAAGGGCGATCTCCGGGCCCACGGCACAACATTCGGGATTGGTCCCGACTTTGGTCGGGCATGACGGAGGGCCGCCGCTGCGCTCATACTGTCGACCGGTTCGCCGCGAGGAGGCGCGCGAGCCGTTCGGCCTTTTCCAGGGAGGAATTTTCATGCTCGACAAGGCGCCCAACAAAAAGCTGTCGGACCTGCTCGACAAATTCGGCGGCGCGCTTGCCGTCGGCGATATTGATTCCGCAGTCGAGTGCTTCCAGGAGGATTGCTACTGGCGCGACCTCGTGACCTTCACCTGGAACATCAAGACGATGGAAGGTCGCGACCAGATCCGCGACATGCTGAAAAGCCAGTTGGCCAAGGCAAAACCGTCCAACTGGTCGATCGCCGAGGGCGAGGACGCCACCGAAAACAACGGCCTGCTGGAAGGCTGGATCAGCTTCGAGACCACTGCGGCGCGCGGCTTCGGCCAGATCCGGGTGCGCGATGGGAAAATCTGGACCTTGCTGACCACCATGGTCGAGCTGAAAGGTTTCGAGGAACCCGCCGGCTTCGGCCGGCCGATGGGCGCAAAGCACGGCGCGGCCCGCAACCGCCCGACATGGAAGGAGGAGCGCGAGAAGGAATCCGCCGAACTCGGTTTCAGCAAGCAGCCCTATTGCCTGATCATCGGCGGTGGCCAGGGTGGCATCGCGCTCGGCGCGAGATTGCGCCAGCTCGGCGTCCCCACCATCATCGTCGAGAAGAACGAGCGCCCGGGCGACAGCTGGCGCAAGCGCTACAAGTCGCTCTGCCTGCACGATCCCGTCTGGTACGATCACCTGCCCTACATCGACTTCCCGAAGAATTGGCCGGTTTTCTCGCCGAAGGACAAGATCGGCGACTGGCTGGAAATGTACACCAAGGTGATGGAGCTCAATTACTGGGGTTCGACCGAGGCGAAGAGCGCCTCGTACGACGACACGAAGAAGGAATGGACCGTCACCGTCACCCGCGACGGCAAGGATATCGTGCTGAAACCCAAGCAGCTTGTGCTCGCCACCGGCATGTCGGCCAAGGCGAACATGCCGAAGTTCAAGGGCATGGAAAAATTCAAGGGCGACCAGCACCACTCGTCGAAACATCCTGGCCCCGATGCCTATACCGGCAAGAAGGCGGTGGTCATCGGCTCGAACAATTCCGCCCACGACATCTGTGCTGCTCTCTGGGAAGCCGGCATCGACGTCACCATGGTGCAGCGCTCGTCGACCCACATCGTGCGCTCCGAGACGCTGATGGATGTCGGCATGAGCGCGCTCTACTCGGAAAAGGCGGTCCGGTCCGGCATGACCACGGCCAAGGCCGACCTGATCTTCGCCTCCCTGCCCTACAAGATCCTGCACGAATTCCAGATCCCGCTCTACGCCGAGATGAAGAAACGCGACGCCGACTTCTACGCCGGGCTGGAGAAGGCCGGTTTCATGCTGGACTGGGGCGACGATGAATCCGGCCTGTTCATGAAGTACCTGCGGCGCGGCTCGGGTTACTATATCGACATCGGTGCCTCGCAGTTGATCATCGACGGCGAGATCAAGCTGAAGAGTGGCCTCGACGTGACGGAGATAAGGGAGCATTCCGTGCTGCTCAGTGACGGCACCGAACTGCCCGCCGACCTGATCGTCTACGCCACCGGCTACGGCTCGATGAATGGCTGGGCGGCCGATCTCATTTCAAGGGAAGTCGCCGACAAGGTCGGCAAATGCTGGGGCCTCGGCTCCAATACCACCAAGGACCCCGGCCCGTGGGAAGGTGAGCAGCGCAACATGTGGAAGCCGACGCAGCAGGAGGCGCTGTGGTTCCACGGCGGCAATCTGCACCAGTCGCGCCACTATTCGCAGTTTCTGTCGCTGCAGTTGAAAGCGCGCATGGAAGGTTTGCCGACACCCGTCTACGGGTTGCAGAAAGTCCATCACAAAGGGTAGCGCGGCCTTGGCCGGATAACGGCAACGGCGCTTCATCCAAACCGTCGATTTGGGTGAAGCTGTCTTGTTCATCGTGAAACAGGTTCGAAACGAAAATTCGCTTCGCCGAACCTAATTCGAAACAGAGTGAAACTAAACGGGCGTCATCAACGCACCGGCACGCGGAGCTTGCCAGAACGCCTTCTGCCTTTTCTTCAAGGCTGAGGGCACATGGCAGGTTCTTGTTCGTCGAAACCGCTCGGGGGAGCATGAGGGGAAAGGCGTCGCATCGGCCTGAACGATGTGTCGCACGGCAATTGAGCCGAAGCCCGCGGAACAAGACGAACACGCCTACGCGCATACCAGCCTAGCAATCGAGAATGCTGTCCAAGCCGGAACCAAGCGTCCGGCCTTGGAAGAAGCTCGCCCATAACAACTTCGAAAAGACGTCGCTGCGCCGATGCGCACCGGCGCTTCCGACATTTTGCAACAGGACACTGACCATGGCCGTTACCAGCACCTATTCGTACTCCACCACCAAGACCGAATTCCAGGCGAACAGCTTCGAGACCGGCGATCAGCTCGTCCCGAACGTCGTCGGCCTTTCAAACGGCGGCTTCGTCGTCGCCTACCACAGCGGCACCCTGAATACCGGCACAGTCGAGGTGGACTTCTACAATGCCGCCCACGAGCGCATCGGCACCTTCAAGACGCCTTATGACGGCGCCATCACGGCTGAAGACCAGCCGCAGGTGATCCTGCTCGACAACGGCAACGTTCTGGTCGCCTGGCGGGATGCCAGCGAGGGGCTTCGTGGACACCTCTATTCGCAGGACGGCACGGCGATCGGCAACGAGATCGTGCTCAGTGTCTCGACCGGCGGCGACAACCTGCAGTTGACGGCGCTGACCGGCGGCGGGTTCGTTGCCGTGACGGGGACAGGCGACACCGTCTATCAGGCCCGCTTCAACGATAGCGGCGTCAATTTGGACGCTGGCTTCTACCAGGTCAACACACCGCTTGCCGGCGACCAGAACGACGGCGCTGTCGCTTCGCTCAGTTCCGGTGGATATGTAGTCACCTATACCGACACCGGCCCTTCGGACCAGATGATCCGCGCCCGCATCTACAATGCCGATGGCACGACCAAGGTAAACGACTTCATCATCGGCGACATCGGCGACAACACGGAATCGTCCGTGGTGGGGCTGGGCAACGACCGCTTCGCCGTCGTCTACAAGGACACCGGCTGGACCGGTGGCGACACCGGCAATTCCGGCATCACGCTGCAGATATTCGACAGCAACGGCCTGAACGTAACCCCCGGCGACTATCTCCGCGTCAACGCGCCGTCGCTCGTCGTCGAAAGCGACCCGGACATCAGCGTCCTGGAAAATGGCTTCATCGTCGTCAGCTGGACCCGGCAGCTGAGCGGCACCGACCACGACATCATGGCCCGCGTCTATACGCCGGCAGGCGCCGCCGTCACCGACGAATTCGTCGTCACCGCTTCCGCCGACATGGATGTCAATTCCGCTGTCTCCGGCCTTCTGTCCGGCAAGTTCGTCACCGCCTGGCAGGACAACACCAGCGATGGCGACGGCGGCCAGATCTCGGCCGAGGTCAACGAGCTCGTCCGCGTCACCACCGGCGACGGCAACGACAACTCATTCGTTGGCGACGCCTTGCGCGACGACATCGCGGGTCTTGATGGCAAGGATACGCTGGAAGGTTTCGGCGGCGACGACATCATCAATGGCGATGACGGCAACGACACGCTCTATGGCGACTCAGGCAACGATTATCTGAACGGCGGCTCGGACGACGACAGAATCCTCGGCGGCGACGGCAACGACAAGCTCGTCGGCGGGGCGGGCGTGAACGAGATGGTGGGCGGCGACGGCGACGACACCTATGTCGTGCAGAACGCCGCCGACAGCATCACCGAAGACGCCAATGGCGGCGCCAACGACCGGATCGAGACGCTGATCAGCTACACGCTGACCGAGGGCGCCAACATCGAGGTCCTAGCCACCAATCTCTATACCGACGTGCTCGACTTCAAGCTGGTCGGCAACAGCGACGACAACCAGATCGTCGGCAACTGGGGCGACAACACGATCGAAGGCAAGGGCGGTGTCGACAAGCTGGAAGGCTTGAAGGGCAACGACATCTACATCGTCGACAACGCCGCGGACACGGTCATCGAACTGGCAGGCGACGGCAAGGCCGACCGCGTCATGGCGCGGGTCGACTACGCGCTCGGCAAGGACGTAGACATCGAACTGTTCACCACCACCAACGCCTCGGGCGTCACCGCGATCGACCTGACCGGCAACGCGCTGGTCCAGGAGATCATCGGCAACGCCGGCGTCAACACGCTGAAGGACGGCGGCGGCGCGGGCGACACATTGCGTGGCATGGCCGGCGACGACACCTATCTCGTCTATAGCGCCGCCACGCAGATCGTCGAAGGTTCCTCACAGGGTGCGGCCGACAAGGTCATGTCCAATGTCGATTTCACGCTCGGCGCGGGTGTCTATGTCGAGCAACTCGCCACCACCAACAGCAACGGCAATGCGGCGATCGACCTCACCGGCAACGACCTTGCCCAGGAGATCACCGGCAATGCCGGCCAAAACATCCTCAAGGATGGCGGCGGCGTCGCCGACGTGATGAAGGGCCTCGGCGGCGATGATACCTACATCATCTATGCCGCCGGCACCGAGGTCATCGAGGGCGCCGGGCAAGGCACGGGCGACAAGGTGCTGGTCAATGTCGACTTCGTGCTCTCGAGCACCTCCCAGGTCGAGCATCTGGCCACCACCAGCGGCGCCGGCAAGGCCGTCATCGATCTGACCGGCAACAGCTTCGCCCAGGACATCACCGGCAACGCGACTTCCAACCGCATAGACGGCAAGGGCGGACACGACACGCTAAACGGGCTGGGCGGCACCGACACCTTCGTCTTTTCCGCAACGATCGGCGCAGCCAATATCGACACGGTCGCCGACTTCAGCGCCGCCGCCGATACGGTCGAACTCGAGAACGCGATCTTCACCAAGCTCACGGTAACCGGCGCTTTGGCGAACGGCAATTTCCGGGCAAACGCCTCCGGCGTGGCGCTGGATGCCAACGACCACATCGTCTACGAGACCGACACCGGAAAACTCTTCTACGACGCCGACGGCAACGGCGCTGGCGCCGCGATTCAGTTCGCCGTGCTCACCGGCAATCCGGCAATCACCGCTGCGGATTTCGTGGTGGCCTGATCCCGGGTCGGCGCCAGGTCGGCCCTTGTCTCGATCCACTTGATGTCCGGAAGACTTCCGCCCCACGGCGGAAGTCTTTTGACATTTTCCGCGAGGCGCACATGCCTGCCTTGAAGACATCCCGCCGACGCCTATACTCCCGGTCTGCGCCAACTTGCCCTGGCCGCGGAGAGTGCTTCCATGATCGGAACCGTCAACGACGACAGGCTCGACGGCGGCACGGGCGCCGACACCATCTCCGGTAGTGACGGCAACGACACGATTACCGGCGGCGGCGGGAACGACACGCTGTACGGACACAGCGTCGCCGATCTCGACCCGACGTCCGGCAACATCCAGGCCCAACTCCTCGCCAATATCGGCGCCGGCGCAACCTTCCTCACCGGCGCGCCCGGTGACGACGGTTTCGTCTATGCGCTGAAGAAAGACACCGGCGAAGTCCTGCGCATCAACTCCGCCACCGGCGCGCAGACCACTTTCCTTGACATTCCCGACGACCAGTTGGCCGACGGCAATGAACGCGGCCTTCTCGGTCTCGCCTTCCACCCCGACTTTGAGACCAACGGCCGCTTCTTCGTCTTCATCACCAATGCGTCCGGACACATAGAAGTCCGGGAATATGCGCGCTCGGATGACGATCCAGCCCTTGCCGATGCCACGATGGTCCAGAGGCTGCTGACCATTCCGCATCCGGGGCACAGCAACCACAATGGCGGTTTTCTTGGCTTCGGGCCCGACGGCAATCTCTACATTACCGTCGGCGACGGCGGCGGCTCCAACGATCCCAACGGCAACGCCCAGAACCTCGATTCCCTGCTCGGCAAGATTTTGCGCATCGACGTCAACGGGGACGATTTTGCCGCCGATCCAACCCGCAACTACGCGATCCCCAACGACAACCCGTTCGCCGGGGCCACGCCCGGCGCAGACGAAATCTGGGCTTACGGGCTGCGCAACCCCTGGCGCATCAGCTTCGATTCCGCCACCGGCGATCTCTACATCGGCGACGTTGGCCAGGGTGCGCGCGAGGAAGTGGATTTCGAGGCCGCCGGTGGCACGGGCGGCGTCAACTATGGCTGGGATTTCCGCGAGGGCTCGATCCAGGGGCCGAGCCCGCCACCCAATCCGCCGAACCTCACCGATCCCGTCTTCGACTACGCGCATCCCTTCGGCGAAGCCATCACCGGCGGCTACGTCTATCGTGGCCCGGGCGCTGGCCTGCAAGGCGCCTATTTCTTCGGCGACTACGTCACCAACCGGTTGATGACGCTCAGAATTGTCGACGGCGAGGCGCAAGGTTTTATCGACCACACCGGGCACATCACTGGCGCCACACTCGGCCATATCTCCTCCTTCGGCACCGACAATGCGGGCAACCTGTACGCCGTCAGCCTGTCGGGCCAGATCTACCAGCTCAATCCCGGCGTCGCCGCTGGCGACGGTTCGGACGTACTCGACGGCGGCGCTGGCAACGACACCCTTTTCGGCGGCATGCGCGACGACGTGCTGATCGGCGGCGCCGGCGATGACGTCATGACGGGCGGGGCCGACGACGACACCTATTTCGTCGACAGCCAGGGCGACGTGGTGGTTGAGATTGCCGGAGGCGGCAACGCCGATCTCGTCGCCACCGCCGTCAGTTATACGCTCGGCGCCGCGGCGCGGGTCGAAGTGCTGCGGACGACCGCCAACGAAGGCCTGTCCGCCATCGACCTGACCGGCAACGGTTTTGCCCAGGCCCTCATCGGCAATGCGGGCGCAAATGTGCTGAATGGCAAGGGCGGCGCCGACACGATGCAGGGCCTTGCCGGCAACGATACCTATTTCGTCGACAATGCTGGCGACGTCGTCCTCGAGGCGGCCGCCGGCGGCAACGATGTAGTCGCGGCCAGCGTGAACTATTCGCTTGCGGCCGGCGTCTCGGTCGAAACGCTCCGGACCACATCCAATGCAGGTACGTCCGCGATCAACCTGACCGGCAACGGCCTGGCGCAGACGATCATAGGCAATGCCGGCGTGAACGTGCTGAAGGATGGCGGTAGCGCGGGCGACGTGCTGAACGGCCTCGGCGGCGACGATACCTACCTCATCTACAGCGCCGCGACCGGGATCGTGGAAACATCGACGCAAGGCGCGATGGACCGCGCTCTGGTCAACACCGACTACACCCTCGGTGCCGGTGCCTCCGTCGAATGGCTGGCCACGACCAGCGGCGCCGGAAGGTCGAGTTTCGATCTCACCGGCAACGGGTTCGCCCAGCAGATCGTCGGCAATGCCGGCGCCAACCGTATCGACGGCAAGGGCGGCAGCGACACGCTCACGGGCCGCGCGGGCAAGGACATGTTCGTCTTCTCGTCGCCGCTGGCCCCCGGCAATGCCGACATCGTCACGGACTTCAACACCACGGACGATCGGATCGAACTGGAAAACGGCGTCTTCACCGCCCTTCCCGCCGCCGGTGTACTCGCCTCATCGGCCTTCCGCGCCAACACGACAGGCCTTGCCGGCGACGCCGACGACCGCATCGTCTACGAGAACGATACCGGAAAGCTTTTCTACGATGCGGACGGCACAGGAGCTACCGCCGGCATCCTCTTCGCCACCCTCACTGCCAGGCTAAACCTCTCAAGCGCGGATTTTGTCGTCGCCTGAAGTACTCGGCCAGCCCCAGGAGGGATTTGCCGGCTATAGGAGCCTCAATAACGCGCGAGCGGGAACTCACGCCTCCGCATGGGTGTTCACCACCCGCTCCAGCAGCGGCACGTAATCGCGAAAAGTCCGGGTCTTCATGCCCGCGATCTTGCCGCCCTCGTCCCACAGCCGCACCCGCACCGCCTCGTCGTGGAAGGGATTCTTGCGGAACTCTGCAACCTCTTGCGCATTCATAGGCCCACCCTGCAGCGACAGCGTGTGGACCGACGCTTCGGACAATTTTCCAAAATAGGTCGGGTCGGTGGCGCAGAGGTAGCGCTTGGCAGACACATGCAGCCGCACGCATTCGACGATCACCGGCGGGAAGAACGGCTCGAGCAGCGCACCGCCAGCATCGTCGTGGTGCTTGTCCTCGATATCGTCGGGCGAATAGGTGCCGAACTCGCTGGTGAAATGGCCTATGTCGTGCAGCAGCGCCGCCGCGACCAGTTCCTCCGGCGCGCCCTCCTGCTCGGCCAGCCACGCGCCCTGCAGCATGTGCTCGGACATGGTCACAGACTCGCCCAGATAGGCATCGGAGCCGCGTCGCTCGAAAATATCGGCAATGACCTCGACGATGGTTTCGGATGTAGGGATGGTCCGGCTCATTCGGCGGCTTCCTTCACGTTTTCCTGGAGCGCGGCGAGCGTCGACAGCAGTCCGTCCTTGTCGGCGTAGCAGCCTTGCAGCCAGCGCTTGCCCGAGCCTGAAAATGCCCGGCGGGCGTGCATCACCCGTGTGTTGTCGACGATGAATGCCTGGCCCTGCTCAAGCTTGAACGAGACTTCGAAGGACGGGTCCTCGATCAGTTCGGCGAACCGGCGATAGGCGCGGTAATAGGCCTCCATCTCGTCGAACGGCACGTCGACGACCGGAGCCAGCGAGCGATTGTTGAAGCGGACCGCCAGCAACTCGCCGTCTGGCCCGAGTTCGATCATCGGCCGCTTCGAGCGCAGCCGCACCCCCGCGGAACCGGCATATTCGAAGCGCGCCGGCCGCGACGACAGCAGCCGGAACCCATCAGAATCCTCTTCCTGCAAGGCGGCGGCGACCGAGAAACCATCGACGACGCTGGACTCGCCGCCCTCCACCGTATTTTCGATGCAGGCCAGGACTTGAAGGGTCGGAACCGGGTCGCGGTAGGGATTATCCGTATGCGCCTGAAGCCCGAGATTGGTGTAGGCGAGGTTGTTCGGATTGACCTCGGCCCGCACCTCGAACCAGCGCCCGTAATTCGTCTCCCGCACATAGCCGAAGAGATCGACGACCTTGAGCAGCGCGCCGGATTCGGCCGGCAGCCCATCCATCACGGCAAAACCGTAGCGATGAACCGACGCCAGCCAGTCGCGCAGGATGGACGAATGCGCAACCGCGGCGCCAAGGCTGGCGCGGGGCACGTCCTGCATCGTCGCACGCTTCCAGCGGTGGATGGTGTCGTCCGTCCAGCCTGCCGGCCGATCGTGATCGCGGTCATAGACATGCTCGGCCAGCCAGCCAGCCGGAAACCGCGCCGTCTTTTCTTCCGGCAGGAAGCTGAGCGACAGGTCGCCCCCGGCAAGCGACGCCTCGCCGATCCGCGTGTCGGCCGGAATGTCGAGGACGGTGATCAGCCTCTGCCGGTTGCCCGGGCTCCGCGTCCTGTCGTCCAGCGCATTGTCGCGCAGCCATGCGGCGTGAAACCGAGCGCTTGTTCCATCCGACCACGCAAGGCGGACAGTCCGCCCGGAATCCTCGACGACGACGTTCGTCAGCATGATGGCTTCCCTGTGTGCCCAGGTTCGCATCCTGTCGGAAGCGGACAGACAAGACAATTGATCGTTTTATGACAGAAGCAATCCGACGATCACACCGGCAAATTTGAACGGTCCGTGCTTGCTTCCACACAGGCCGGATTTATGGAAACATCACTGGCGGCGGCAATCCCCTGTCCGGCTGTGCGGCTACAACGGTGGGCTGCTCTTGGCGTCTATGCGCGACGCCTTCGAGAGCGCCGACGAGCAGTTGCTCAAGATTGAGCAATTGACGAGCACGGCTTTGGCTTAGAAGACTGACATTTGGGTCGTCGGGGCGAGCGGTTTGATATACGTCGCGATACATATATTCAACGTAGGCACGTGTCGGCTCGTCCATGATCCTCGGAATAACCATTGAATTTTTCGGATCGAGGCGCTCCATATTGCCCATAAGAAGAGCGTCTCCCGCGAACTTGTCCAATTTCCGGAGATTAAAGTTTCCGCGCGATTGCGTGGTCATCTTGCTGTACGGCATGCCTGCGAGCTTCTGGACGTATGCGTACGTTTCCTTCTTCGGCCTGAGCGCACGCGAAAGCTCGATCGGCTTGCCGACGAAGTACGTAACGATCGGACCACTCGACGCGACAAGAAGCTGACGACTTCCGTCCGGAGTTGGCAAGGTAGCGAGCCGTTTGTTGCCGATATGGGCATAGGTATAATATCGGACAAGATGAATCGCCAATGCTGGATCCAGATCCTTGATTCCAATGAAATTTCTGAATGTATCAACCTCGATGTCCAGATTTTCGATCTGATCGACCGGATAGTCGGCCTTTCCCAATAGATTTGGCGCCTGAGCCGATATCATACCGCGCAAGATGCCGCGGTGACCAGGATCAGGATCAGATATTGTCCCGTTATGCAACCTGGAAAAGAATGACAATGTTTGCTTCTGAAATTCAACATCGTTCAGGTACTGCGGAGTAAATTGTAGATTTCCAATAAAATACTCATACTGCAATACCTTCTCCGCATCCGTCTTAGCCTGCTTCACTCCGTCGGCCGAGAGATACCCTCGCTCAAGATTTGCCTGAAGAACAACCATATTGATTTTGGATATTGCGTCCATGTTCTGACCATGAAGGACGAGCGTACCTGAAAGATTCTTCTCCAGAAGAGCCACGCTCGGCCCCCTACTGAAGACAATATCCTTCTTCATCATCTCCACAAGGATAGCGTTTGTCTTTAAAGATCCCGAATAATTATCTTTCACATGATCGACTTTTATTCCAAGTTTGTCCGCAACGGCGAAGGCTCTATCCGGCCCATTAGCTCGATTGTGATCGACAGTGATCGCACGGATATTTGCTGTCCCGATCTTTTGCCGCATTGCCAGATATATGCTGAGCGAGTCGACACCACCCGAAAACATGATTGCCGGCTTTATCCCTCGGCGCTTGCAATATGCAGCAATTGCACCACTCACCTCATTCATAGCCGCGTCGAACGACGCTGCAGGACCAAGTTCTCTACCCTTCATTATGTAGCTGGAATAGCGGGTGAGTTTGCCCTCCTCAAACTCGACGAGCGAAGCCGGAGGAAGGCGAAATATCTTATCGAAAACAGTTCGGAATGGCAGTTGGTTGTAGGAATGTCTCGACGCGTAGTTCAGGAAAAATCCCAAACCGAACGAATCCATCCGTATGTCGCCCTTAAGGACCTGCAGGATAGGCGAGAGCGTAGTCGCGGCTACTGATCCATTGGGTCCAGTGTGGACGTAACCCCCACAATAGCCGGGGGCCGTCACAATACGGCAGCGATGAGGCGTTATATCCACCAGCGCATAATTGCCGATGCCGAAGCGCGCCTGAATAGCGAGAAATCCGTCGAGCGGCATTTCCTTGTAGAGATCGATGACAGCATTGGGGTCTGCATGGATCGTTTCGCCGTACAATCTCAACTCTGCAGGGCCATAGGCAGCACGAGTCACTTTTTGCTCGACGAGCAGCGCATCAACAGGAGAATTCATGCATCCCACCACAAAGGAACTTACAACACGAACCCATAGCGAAACTGGACGCAACTAGCTATCCCCAATCGTCCGCCACGCATATTGCACAAACGAGCAAAGGATGGGTTGCCTCACAGCGCGCATCCCTATAATTGCGGTTCGTTCGGAATAGGGCGATTTTGGGGGAAACATGGATTCGGACAAGCTCATGACGGTTCTCGGCTATCTTTCAATAGCCACTATCATTATGGTGACAACCACGCTCTATTATGTATTTTTGGTAAATAGAAAATTATTGGTTCTGAAAAGAAAAGCAAGTCGTTCATTGCAAAAGGCGGAATCTACCGAGGGGTTTGTTAAAACTATAGAAAAAACGGTGAAATTCGCAGATAAAACGGTGAAATCCATAGACAGAACGGTAAAATCTGTACAAGAATCTTCAAAAAGCACCCAAAGATCTGCGGCATCGGCCTCGAAATCTGCCGGATTGGTAGCCGAAAGAGCAGGCTGGCTGACACCTCAAACCGCGGGAGAGTTCAGCGAGGACGAGATAAAGGCCATCGATCTGGCCGCAACACTTCGGTCTTCAGATCTTATGTCAGAGTCGGTCGAGGCAGTGGTTTCGGCGCTGTCCGGAGCCCGTGTAGCGCTTGGCGTCGGCCAATCGTTCATGGCTGGAAGCGCGAGCGCTACACGTCTCAATATGGTGCCGGACATAGCCCTCAAGGATGTAACCTATCGCGCCCAAATGCTTGGCTGGGCCGAGCGCTGCCATGGAGATGGGCCATCTTATCATCACTACGGCAGTGCAGAGCTTACGCCGCTGACGGAGACACTGGTCCGAAACGATGTTCAATTCTCCGATGAACAGCGAATATCCGGCGACTATCATCCGAAGGCCCGGGGAGCGACCCCTCTTCCCACAGCGTGCATTACATTCGAACAGTTGTTTGATGAACATCGCAGGGTTCAAGGAGATTCTACGCAAGCAACGTTTGCGGACTTTGATGTGGCAGTGAACGTAGCCCGAAAAGAAGTCAGCCTTGAACAGATATCCGGCCCGCCTTCTATAGATCGCACCAAGGATGCCATTCGGAAAGCCTATGACATGTCGCGGGTCGAGTTTCCGGACTTGCCTTCCGGTCATTCGATCACGTTCGAACGGCACGGACAAAGCAATGAGGGCAGCAGTACCCTGGCCGGCCAATATATGACGGACCATCGGGCTTTCCGTCAGAAAGTGAATTCCTGGGCGAAAGAGGTCACGGGTTCCGAACTGCCCGCCCCTTGGATCGCTACGCAGGTGTCCGGCGCCTATGGTTCGCCGCGCCGGCAGACCGCCGGGGCTCAGTTGTCGATGGCGCTCAGCGACGCGGATTACTTCCTGGCGGCGCCGGATTATCCCTTCCCGCATTTTGGAAAGGCGAAGGAACCTCACCCTAGAGCTGGTGACCGCCATCCCACGGCCAACGGCACCATGATGGCAGCCATCTATATGGCCTACGCTCGCTACCACGTGCAGGTTTTGCGGAAGAACTGGTTCCCCACGCATATGGGAGAAGCTTTCTTTCGTGGTAATTTCATCCTTGTCAGTTTCCGGGCAATGGTGCCGCCCTTGCGGATTTCGCCGGTCTGCGTTTCGACGACGCTGACCATGATTGAGGCACTGGGTTTTGACGTGGAAGATACAGGCGTCCCTGTTCGAATTGTCGGCACGCCTGAATTGGTGGGCGAACTGACCTTCAGAATCCAATGCGCTCGCGAGCTCAAGAATCCGATTGTCGGACTGGCCAAGGGTTCTTTCGGACTGGCAGAGACCGGCGCCATGGGTAGCGGTGCGACAAACATATCGGATAGCCAGAAATTGAACCCCAGGTTCCGGCCGTCATTTCGTGAAGGTTATACCGACCACTTCGCAAAGGGCTTCGTGGACGAGTTCGGGCTCGAAGACCTCGAGGGTTGGTACCAGACGTTCGAGTTCAGCAACTGGGCAGTCGCCCAGCGCGTGCGATGCAAGCCCATGCTGCAGACCATCGGTGAACCCATCTCGCTCGAAACTGTTCGTCCCGACGATAGTGAGGCCGATGACATGTGAAAGGAAGCTGGCCCCCGTTGGACGAGGCAGCAGGACTTAGAACGCCGCTCCCGTAGGGGTCATTCAGCTTGGTTGCCCACTGCTGAAACCCACTCAGTCGATATCGAAACCTGTACTGTGGTCATTAAGTCTCCCGAAACCATCACGCCACACGCGACCTTAACCCAGCCAAGCTATGGTTGACTTGGATTTGGAAACCGGGGCGCCAGCCTGAATGTTTGTAGAGCGGGATCGATCCGCCGGGGAAGACACGGTGCAGGAACGGCGCGACGCTGCCCAGAACGACAAGCGCATACTCGGCCATGTCGTTCAATGCGATGGCGCCAGGGCGACGATCGCCGCTTTCGCCGACGACGAGGACGGCGCGATTACCGGCATGTGGACCGTCGGCAAGATGATCTCCATCAATCTCGGCCCGATCCGTACCGTCGGCCTCGTCTACGCCATCGGCAAGGCCGACCGTCACTGGAACCCCGGAGACCAGAATGCCATCGAGGTCAGTGTCGAACTGATCGGCGAGGTGCGCGACGGTCTTCCGTCCGCCTCCGGGACTTTCGATCGCGGCATCACGCAGTATCCGCACATCGGCGCGGTCGCCCATCGTATCCGCACCCGCGATCTGCAGGCCGTCTACGACCTCGCCGGCCGTCGCTCCGTCACCGTCGGCTCGCTGTCGCAGGATGAGAGCATAGATGCCTGCATCGCCATCGACGACACGCTGGCGCGCCATTTCGCCGTCGTCGGCACCACCGGCGTCGGCAAATCGACCGCCGTCTCGCTGCTGCTTCGCAAGACCATCGAGGCGCGGCCGGACCTGCGCGTCCTCATCCTCGACCCGCACAACGAATTCGCCAGCGCCCTGCCGGAATACAGCTACCGCATCGACACCGGTAGCCTTGAACTGCCCTTCTGGCTGTTCCGGCTGGAGGAACTGGCCGAAGTCCTGTTCCGCGGGCGCGAGGTCGTGCCGGAAGAACTCGACGTATTGCGCGACCTCATCCCGATTGCCAAGAGCGCCTACAAGAGCACAAATTCCGGCACGATCGTCCGGCGCGGCCAGGATTCAATGACGGCCGACCTCCCGGTGCCCTACCGCATCGCCGACCTGATCCGGCTGATCGACGAGCGGATGGGCCTGCTGGATAGCAAGACCGACCGCCCCGCCCTCAAGGCCCTGCGCACGCGCATCGAATCGGCCATCGCCGACCCGCGCTACCGCTTCATGTTCGCGTCGCGTCTGATCGAGGATTCCATCCACGAGACCATCGGCAAGATTTTCCGCGTGCCGCACAACGGCCGTCCGGTGACTTGCTTCGAGATGGCCGGCCTGCCTTCCGAGGTCGTCAATTCGGTCTGCTCGGTGCTGGCGCGCCTCGCCTTCGACCTCGCGCTGTGGAGCGAAGGCAAGCTTCGCCTGCTGCTGATGTGCGAAGAAGCGCATCGCTACATGCCGTCCGACCCGAACCTCGGCTTTGCGCCGACGCGCCATGCTCTGTCGCGCATCGCCAAGGAAGGCCGCAAATATGGCTGCTTCCTCGGCGTCGTCACCCAGCGCCCGGGCGAACTGGACCCGACGATCCTGTCGCAATGCTCGACGGTCTTCGCGATGCGCCTTGCCAACGAGCAGGACCAGGCAATCATCCGTTCGGCGATCGCCGACTCATCCGCGTCGACCCTCTCCTTCCTGTCGTCGATGGGCCAGCGCGAGGCGATCGCCTTCGGCGACGGCATCGCCACCACCATGCGGTTCAAGTTCGAAAGGCTGGCGCCCGATCGCATTCCAGGCGCCGGAAAACATCACGAGGCCGATGTCGTGGCCGGCGTCGGCGGCGAGGTCGACCTGGCGATGATCGTCGACCGGCTTCGCAACCAGCAGCGGCCCGCGGCGGCGTCCTTGGCTTCCGCCGAGCCGGCCGATCCGACGCGGCAGGCCGGCGATCCCGGCTACCGCAGGGCGCCCTTCCCCGAACCGCCGTCCACGCAGCCGGCGCCGCGCGAAGAGCAGCGCGGCGAATTTCGCAACACCAGTTTCGGACTGCGCCGATAGGCTGGCCGGCTCGGCAGCGCTGCATTCGGGGATTGTGGCCGCTGGTGCAGACGCCTGGCGCTGCAAGACGTGATCCAACGCACTGCGCATACGGCGTCAACCGTTCAAGGTCTCTCAAGCGCTGACGCGATTGCGGCCCTGTTTCTTCGCCTGGTAAAGCTGCTGGTCGGCGCGGCGGAAGAAATCCTCAGCGCTTTCCTTGTGGTCCCAGACCGCCAGCCCGACGCTGGACGTTATCCTCAACCGCACATTGCCCGACATGATCGGCATGGTGGCGATGCCCTTGCGGATACGCTCCGCCAGCCGCGTCAGCATTTCGACGTCCATGTTCGGTGCGACCACGGCGAACTCCTCACCGCCCAGCCGCGCCACGACGTCGTGATAGCGCGTCATGTCCTTCAGGCAGCCGGCAACGGCACGCAGCACTTCGTCGCCGACATCATGGCCGTGCGTGTCGTTGACCTGCTTGAAATGATCGAGGTCGAAGATCATCAGCCCGACCGGCTTGTCGATCTTGCTGAACTCGTCGAGATATTCCTTGAGCGCCTCGTCGAAGTAGCGCCGGTTCTGCATGCCGGTCAGCGCATCGGTCAGCGCCGCCTGCTCGAGTGTCACCGAGCGGTCGCTCAGCGACTTGGTCATGGCACGCAGTTTTCCCTCTTCCTTCACCTGCGTGCGGATCAGCGGGTAGATGAAGAAGACGCCGAAGAACAGCGCGGTGGCGATCAGCACGCCCGTCGCAAACAGCAGGTGCCCGAGATAAGCGAAATGCGCTGCCACGTTTTCGTCGCCGGCCAGCACCCGCGGGCTGTCCTGAAGCACGTCATAAGCGTGCAGAACCACCACACCGGCCGCAAGGATCACGACGATGAAAACGATGAAGGCCGATTCGGATTTGTGGAACCGCATTGCTCTCCGCACCCTGCGGCGGACTTATCGCAGCTTCGACCTTACGGAGCGTTAATATCGACAACCGTGACGTGAACAATGACTTAAACGTCAGGTAACCATAGGTGCCGACAAATGTCTGGATCCTTACCTTCGAATCCGCCGTTTACCGCTTGAATTCTCTGCCATTCCGGCCCGAACTGGTTGCGAAACCATGTCGATTGGCGTTTCGCATACTGCCGGGTTGCAATCTTTGCGCGAAGGATTGCTTCCTGCTCCGAAATCTCTCCCGTTGCCGCCGCCGAAAGTTCCCGCACGCCAATCGCCTTCACCGCCGGCAACGCGGGATCGAGGCCGAGTTTAGTCAGCTTCGCCACCTCTTCGCGCGCCCCGCGCTCCAGCATGCGGTCGAAACGCTCGTCAATGCGCCGGACAAGCTCCGCCCGGTCGGGTTCGATGACAAAGAGGCGCGCGCTGCCATGATCGACCAGCGGTTGCCCCTCCACCGCCTGCCACTCCCGCAGAGGCTTTCCCGAGCTTTCCAGCACCTCCAGCGCCCGGACGATCCGCTGGCCATCGGACGGCCGCAGCCCGGACGCGGTCGCCGGATCCTCCCGCATCAGGAGCCGGTGGAGGCGTTGCGGCCCCTGCTCCATCAATTCGTAGCGCCAGCGGTCGCGGACGTTCTGCGGAATCTCGGGCATTTCCGACAGGCCTTGCAGCAGCGCCCGGAAATACAGCCCCGTCCCGCCGACGAAAACCGGCCTGCGCCCCGCAAGCGCACCACTGTCAATCAGCCGCATGACGTCGCGCAGCCAGGCGCCGGTCGAATAGGGCGTGGAGGGATGGACGTGTCCGTAGAGGTGATGCGGCACCCGCTTGAGTTCCACTTCGGAGGGACGCGCCGACAGCACGTCGAGCACCGAATAGCCCTGCATGGAATCGGTGTTGACGATCGCCCCACCGACACGCTCGGCGATGTCCAGCGCCATCGCCGACTTGCCGCTGGCGGTCGGCCCGGCTATCAGGATCGCATTCTTCAGCCGTCCCCGGCCCTCATCCCGAACGGACTCTTCCATGTCGCTCGTCGCCACGCTGATCTCGCACCCGGCTGAACGCGCCGTAAAACCTGCGCTGCTGGATATGGCATCGCGCGCGTTGAAGGCAACCGATTCGCGCTGGCTGGCGGACGGCATCGCCTGCGACCTCACCTTGCCCGACGGTTTCGATGCGAGCGGCCCGGCATCCGGGCTGCGAGCCGACCTGGCATCCGCAAGAATCGATCTCGTCATCCAGCCCGCGGAGGGCCGCAGGAAGAAGCTGCTGTTGGCCGACATGGATTCCACCATGATCGACCAGGAGTGCATCGACGAACTGGCCGACGAAGTCGGCTTGAAGCAGCATGTCGCGGCGATCACAGCGCGTTCGATGAATGGCGAGATCGCCTTCGAACCGGCGCTGCGCGAGCGCGTCGCCCTGCTGAACGGACTCGACGCCGCCGTCATCGACCGCATCGTCGCCAACCGGCTGACGCTAGCTTCCGGTGGAACTCAACTCGTCGCCACCATGCGCCGCAATGGCGCCTGGACGGCGTTGGTATCCGGTGGCTTCACCGCTTTCACTGCGCGCATAGCCGAAAAGCTCGGCTTCGACGAGAACCGGGCCAACATTCTGCTGGAAGCCGATGGCAGGCTGACCGGCAAAGTCGCCGAGCCCATCCTCGGCCGCGAGGCCAAGGCCACGGCACTTGCCGAGATCGCGACGCGCCTGGGCTTCACGGCATCCGATGCCATCGCCGTCGGCGACGGCGCCAACGATCTCGACATGCTGGCCGCCGCCGGCGCCGGCGTCGCCCTGCATGCCAAGCCGGCGGTCGCCGAACAGGCGCGCATCCGTATCGACCATGGCGACCTGACCGCCCTGTTGTACATCCAGGGTTATTGCGAGGCAGATCTCGTCAGATGAGCCAGTTCACCACCGAGCGTCTCATCCTCCGCAACTGGCAGGACCGCGACCGCGAGCTCTTCCATCGCATCAATTCGGACGACACGGTGATGGCGTTCTTCCCGTTCCGCCGCAACCGGGCGGAAAGCGATGGGATGATGGACCGCATACGCGCCGAGATCGACGCCGACGGTTTCGGTTGGATGGCGGCCGAACTGACTGCCACCGGCGAATGCATCGGCTTCGTCGGGCTGCATGCCGCCGAGATCGTTCCGGTGGTGCCGGCCGGTTCGTTCGAGATCGGCTGGCGGCTCGCCCCGGAATTCTGGGGCAAGGGTTATGTCGGCGAAGGGGCAGCCGCGCTGCTCGACTTCGCCTTCGATAGCCTCGAGCTCGAAGAGGTCGTCTCATTCGCGGTCTGCAACAACGACCGCTCCACCGCCGTGATGAAACGTCTCGGCATGCGGCGCGACCAGGATTTCGACCACCCGCGCGTTCCCGACACGCATCCCCAGTTTAAGCGCCACCAGCTCTATCGGCTCTCCCATGACGGCTGGCGGCAACGGCGCCCTTGATCAGCGCCGATCGGTTGGGAGTTCATCACCGGGTTCAGGTGGTCCCGCGGGAACCTTCTTAAGCATGTCCGAAAAATCGTCAGCGGAGGCGGCCGCCGCTCTGCCGCGCAGGAAATTGCCGGCAGTCTCAACAACCCCAACCTTTTGCGCGACTGCGGAGGCAATCCACTGATTCAGCGACACGCCGTCGTCCTTGGCGAGGCGGGCGGCGGCTTCCTTGATCGACAAAGGTAGCTTTAGCGGAAAGGTCGCCTTGCTCATCTGGTCACAAGAACCTGTGAATGCTCCACCGCCTAAGAGGCGGTGGCTTCGGGTTACGGCTCAAAGCCGGATCGGTCCGCCGTCGGCGGACGCGGCATTCACTCACGTCACGTTGAACTCGTCATCGGGCTCGGGTGGCATCTGGTTCTTAATGTACTCCATCCACATCTCGTCCGTGACGTTGCCGCTCGTCGTCACCCAATAGCCCCGCGCCCACAGATGCTGACCCCAGTAGCGCTTGCGCAATATCCCGAACTCACTCAGCAACTTGTGCGAACTGCGCCCTTTCAGGTACTGCACGGCGCGCGATACAGACAGGCGCGGCGGGATCGACAACAGCATATGCACATGGTCACGGTTGATCGACCCGGCGTGAATGACCATCTCGTGCGCTCGCGCAGTCTCCCGTAGCAATTCTCGGCAGCGGTTGCCGACATCACCGCCAAGCACCGCGTAGCGGTACTTCGTCACCCACACCAGATGATACTTACAGTACCAAGCTGTGGGGCTGCCACGCTTGTACGCTTCCATAAAGCCAATCTACACAGGATGCGACTCAATCCCAGCCGCCTAAAGGCGTGGGGTTTCCTGATCCCCTATCGGGGACTCTAAATCGACGCTGACGACCGTCGACCGGCGATGCTTGATCAATCCATCCGCAGCGTGACGAAACGCAGTTCGCCTGACTTCGACGCCAGCATCAGCAGCGCGTTCTTGCGGCCTTGTTCCTTCAGCGCGCCGATGCGGTCCATCACATCCTTCGGCGAAGACACCGATTCCTGCGCGATCTCGGTGATGACCTCGCCGGCGAGAATGCCGCGTTCTGCGGCAATCGACTTCGCATCGACTTCGGTGATCACCACGCCCGAAACGTCGCCGGCGATCTCGAACTTCCTGCGCGTCTCGTCATTGAGTTCGCCGACGGTCATGCCAAGCACGGTGGCGGTGGTCACCGCCTGTTCCTGCTGCTGCTCGTCATCTTCTTCGGCGGAAGCCTGCTTCTCGCCGTCCTCCAGCCGCCCCAGCGTCACCTTCACCGTCTGCTCGACGCCCTTGCGCACGATCAGCACGTCGACCGCCTTGCCGACCGGGCTTTCGGCCACGACGCGCGGCAGGTCGCGCATTTCCTTCACGTCCTTGCCGTCGAACTTGATGATCACGTCGCCCGCCTGGATGACGCCGTTGTCCACCGGGCCGCCCTTGATGATGCCGGCCACCAGCGCGCCCTTGGCGGTCGCCATGCCAAGGCTCTCGGCGATCTCGTCGGTCACCGGCTGGATGCGCACGCCGAGCCAGCCGCGCCGCGTCTCTCCGAACTGCCGAAGCTGGTCGACCACGCCGATCGCCAGTTCCGAGGGGATCGAGAAGCCGATGCCGATCGACCCGCCGGAGGGCGAGATGATCGCGGTGTTGATGCCGATGACCTCGCCTTCCATGTTGAACAGCGGCCCGCCGGAATTGCCCCGGTTGATCGCCGCATCGGTCTGGATGAAGTCGTCATACGGGCCGGCATTGATGTCGCGGTTGCGCGCCGAGACGATGCCGACGGTCACCGTGCCGCCAAGCCCGAACGGGTTGCCGATCGCCATCACCCAGTCGCCGATGCGCATGACGTTGGAATCGCCGAATTTCACGGCGGTAAGCTTCTTCTGCTTCGGGTCGACCTTCAGCACGGCGATGTCGGTCTTGGTGTCGGTGCCGACCAGTTCGGCCTTCAGCTTCGATCCGTCCGAGAAATTGACCTCGATCTCGTCCGCGTCGGCGATCACGTGGTTGTTGGTGACGACGATGCCTTGTTCCGCATCGACCACGAAGCCCGAGCCCAGCGACTGCACCTTCTGGGTTCCGCCGCCTCTCTGGCCGTCCTCGCCTTGCCGGTTCTTGAAGAAATCGTCGAAGAAGTCCTGGAACGGCGAGCCTTCGGGAAGCTGCGGCATCGGCACGGCGTTCGGCGCCTCGGTGCCCTTGACATTTTGTGAAGTGGAGATGTTGACCACCGCGCCCAGTAGGCGCTCGGCGAGGTCAGCCACCGAAGCGGGACCGTGCGACGGCTGCAACTGGACCTGGGGAGGAGCGACCGGAGCCGGCTGCGCGGCAGGCTGGACCTGCGCCGGTGCCTGCTGGTCCTGTGCCAGCGCGAGCGGCGCAAAAGCAGGCATCACCAGCACACCGGAAAGCACGGCTGCGGTCGTCGCGAACAGTCTCTTGGTGATGGCCGAACGGACGGACGGTGCGCTCATAAAGTCGTTCTCCGGAAATCTGCGAAAAAGCTGATCCTGCGCAAATGCTGAACCAGCGGCTCGCTCGAGGTTTTGGGCATGCTGGCATTCAGGTCGGCCAGCATCACCCCGATGTCGACTGTTGGCGAGAAATTAGGGCGCGTTTGCGGCCTTGCCTATCGGGAAAATCACAAAGTTGCGTGAGAGTGGTCTACCCCCGCACCATCCAGACGATGGCGACCCCGGCGGCGATCGCCACGAGCCCGGCGCCGCGCAGCGTGTTTTCCGACATCGAAAGGACTTCGGTGGCGAGTTTCTTGGCAAGCGTTGGAAAGCCGCCATAGACCAGGCCCTCGACGACGAGGACGAGGCCCATGGCGGCCAGGAAGTCGTTCACGCGGGCCGGCGCCTATTGCACGGCGCCGGTGGTGGAAGCTCCGCTCGGCGCGGGAGCCGGGGCGGCGGGCGCCGCGGATTTGGGCGGACCGCCCTGCGCATTGTTGAAGTAGCGGAAGAACTCCGAATCCGGCGAAAGCACCATCGTCGTGCCCTGGCTGTTCAACCCTGCACCATAGGCGATCATCGAGCGATAGAACTCGAAGAAGTCCGGATCGCGCTGGAAGGCGTTGGCGAAGGTCGCGCTTCGCTGGGCCTCGCCTTCACCGCGCAGGATTTCCGATTCCTTGCGGGCTTCCGCCACCGTCTCGACGACCTCACGGTCGGCGCGCGCCCGGATACGCTGGGCCGCCTCGTTGCCGCGTGCCCGCAGGCGCTCGGCCTCGGCCAGGCGCTCGGCCTTCATGCGGTCGAAGGTCTGCTGCGAAACCTCGGCGGTGAGATCTGTACGGCGGATACGCACGTCCACGATCTCGAGCCCGAGCGACGTTGCATCAGGCCGCAACTGATCGCGCACTTCGCGCATCATCGAGCCGCGTTCCTCGGACAATGCCGCCTCGAAGCCGCGCAGACCGTAGACACGGCGCAGGGCCGCGTCGAGGCGGGTGCGCAGCCGCTGCTCGGCAAGCTGCACGCTGCCCGACACCGCCGCGCGGAACACCCTCGGATCGGCGATCCTGTATGTGACGAAGGCGTCGACCTCGTAGAACTTTCCGCCCGAGACCTGGACGCGGATGTTGTCCAGGTCGAAGCGCATGATGCGATCCTCGATGATCTGGACGTTGTCGGCTTCCATGAAGCCGAACGGCGCCTTGAAGTAGATGCCCGGCTCGGTCTTCACGTCGACGATCTCACCGAAACGCAGCACGATCGCCTGCTCGCGTTCGTTGACGACGAAGATGGCAGAATAGATCAGGAAAAGGACGACGAGGGCGACGACGCCGATCGCTGCAAGACGGTTCGACATCAGTTCGCTCCTCCAGTGGCCGCCGGGCGCTTCTGCAACTCGGGCAGCGGCAGGTATGGCACCACGCCCTGTCCGTTGCCTTGCTCGATGATCACCTTGTTGGCGCCCTGCATGACGCGCTCCATGGTCTCCAGATAGAGCCGCTTGCGGGTGACGTCCGGCGCCTTGGCGTACTCGTCATAGACGGAGATGAAGCGCTGCGCCTCGCCTTCCGCTTCCTGGACGATGCGGTTTTTGTAGGCGGCCGCCTCTTCACGAATTTGCGCCGCGTCGCCTCGAGCCGCACCGAGCTTCTGGTTCGAATACTGGTTCGCCTGCTCAACGAAGCGGTCCTCGTCCTGCTCGGCGCGCTGCACCTCGTCGAACGCATCGGCCACTTCGCGCGGCGGCGCCACGTCCTCGATCGAGATGGCGTTCACGGCGAGGCCCGCACCATACTCGTCCAGCGTCTGCTGGATGTTGGTGCGCACCGCGTCCGCGATGCCCTGGCGGTCATCGCGGAAGATGTCCTGTGCCGGACGCCTGCCGACGGCCTCGCGCATGGCGCTTTCCGCCACCTGGCGGACCATGTCGTCAGGCTGCACCACGTCGAACAGATACGCCTTGGGATCGGAGACCTGGTAGGCCACGGAAAAACGCACGTCGACGATGTTCTGGTCGCCGGAAAGCATCAGGCCGGAGGTCGAATTGCCGCGGGTTTCGGGGATGTTGATCAGCTTCTCGGCCGTGTTGGCCTTCTCGACCGTCTCGATCGGCCACCAGTGGAAATGCAGGCCCGGCTCGGAAAGCTCGGCCTTCGGCTTGCCGAAGCGCAATTCGACGGCAAGTTCGTCCGGCTGGACGGTATAGACCGCCTGGAACACCCAGAACACAACGAGCACCAAGCCGATGATGGCGAACATCAGCGGGCTGGCCCCGCCGCCACCACCGGGCAGCACGTTCTTCAGGCGATCCTGGCCGCGCCGGATGATGTCCTCAAGATCGGGCGGAGACCCCTGCGGGCCGCTTGGACCGCGCGGCCCCTGCCCCCACGGTCCGCCGCCACCACCATTGCCGCCGCCGCCGCCCCATGGGCCACCGCCGCCGCCGCTCTGATTCTTCCAGGGCATCGAATTCCTTTCGTTTCCGCTCGCCGCGCCTGAACGCGGCGTTCGTATGCAGACGTTGGTCCTTGTATAGGGTTGCGCCGTCACGCTTTCAACGCGGGCCACGCCCGCCGCGCTCGATCCGGCGATCAAAATACAGGGAAACCTTCCGTCTTCCTCCCAATTTGCTGTTGCGCACGCTTTTGCCACGCAAGGCACGCCATCGACAATGCGGCATTACGGTCCGCTTGTCGTCTCTCCGTCAACCGGATTTCGAAACAGCCGCCGCCCGGCAATTCGCGGCGAGCACGACGAAGGGAACATCAAGCTCGCCGCACATCCCCGCCACGCCGTTCGTAGACGGTGTAGCGCGTCGCGTGACTGTCTTTTTCGCCGGCCGGCACGTCCTCTGCCGAGACGACGCCCCAGACGTCCGGATCGATGACGGGGAACAGCGTATCGCCATCGATCGCGGCCAGAACATGCGTCAGTTTCAGGGTGTCGGCCATGCCGATCGCCTGCCTGTAGATCTCGCCGCCGCCGATGATGCAGATCTCTTCCGCACCCGCCATGCAGCGGCCCTTCGCCGTCGCCAGCGTCAGCGCATCCTTGAGCGAAGTGACCACCTCCGCGCCTTCCGCGCGATAGGCGGGATCACGGCTGATCACGATGTTGAGCCTTCCGGGCAAGGGTTTCCTGGGAAAACTCTCCCAAGTCTTGCGTCCCATGACGATCGGATTGCCCATCGTCGTCGCCTTGAAGCGCTTCATATCGGACGACAATCGCCACGGCAGGCCGCCCTCGCGACCGATCACGCCGTTCTCTGCGACAGCGGCGTAAATCGTCACCCGCATCAGTTCGCCGCACCGCTCGGCGTCAGGATCAGGATGTCGAGGTCGCGCTGCGGATAATAGTCCGTGGCCTCGAGTTCGAACCGTGTCGGCCCGGTCTTTTTCAGCCCGGAGGCGCAAAAGCTGACGAGGTTCTTCGAATCGCCCTTGTCCACCGTGAGATGGAATTTGCCGATCGTGCCCAGCGCCCAGTTGCCGCCGGTGGTCAGCACATATTGCAGCCGGCTTTCCGACAGCGCCGGAAAGCCGTCCTTGTCATCCTTCGCCTTGACGACGGCGTTCTCGAAGCTTTTGTCGATGCAGTATTTCTGCTTGTACTCCGGGTACGGATCGTGGAACGCGCCGCCGCCGTAGAAATTCAACCCGACCGAGGCGCCGACGCTCGGCCTGTAATGGTGCGCCACCGCCACCGGTTTGCCGGCCGGAAATTTCGTCCGCCACCAGTAGGTGGACTTCAGCGTCCACAGCGGCGTGCGCACATTCTTCCAGCCCGAGCCTTCGTCGTAGGAATCGATGAGGATCATGCCGCGGTCGATCCAGTCCGCCGCCACATCCTCCGGCAGCTTTTCCAGCGCCGCATACACCGGCTTGGCGAACGGGTTCACCGGCAAGCCCTGCGCCTTCAGGAGATCGGTTACGTCCACGCCCACGGCTTGAGCCCGCTGCTCCAGTTCCGCCTTCACCGGCGTACCGTCGACCGTCACCGCGAAGCCGAGGAAATTGTCGGAGGCATCGTCCGGCAGTTGCGGCATCTCGTGCGGATTGGCGTCTATGTCCGGCATCGGGAACGCCACGATCGTCTCGAAATCCTTGTCGGACTGGTTGCGAAAAATATAGTCGACCTTCACCTCGTCCATCGAGATGAACAGGTTCTCGCTTTCCATCGCAATATCGTCGGTGCGTCCGAGCATGATCCCGCCAGCGCCGAGCCCGGCGATGGAATCGTTGGCCAGGGCCGGCGCTGCGATGCCGACGCACCCGGCCGCCAGCAGGATACGGACGAGACGGATCATCTTTTCCCCTTTGATGCAAAGAACCGCACGACGCGCGCCGCGCCCAAGATGGGCGACAAGCAGGCTACCTATACGGCAATAGGAGCCTTGATGCTGGCGTCCGCGACATAATTTTCGAGCGAAAAATCCTCGAAGCGGAAGGCGAACAGGTCGGTCACGTTGGGGTTGATGCGCATGGTCGGCAGCGCCTTCGGCGTACGCCTGAGTTGCTCGCGCGCCTGCTCGAAATGATTGGAATAGAGATGCGCGTCGCCCAGCGTGAGGATGAAGTCGCCGGCCTCCAGCCCGGTCACCTGCGCCACCATCATGGTCAGCAGCGCATAGGAGGCAATGTTGAACGGCACGCCGAGAAAGATGTCGCCCGAGCGCTGGTAGAGTTGGCAGGAGAGTTTTCCGTCGGTCACGTAGAACTGGAACAGGCAATGGCACGGCGGCAACGCCATGGCATCCACCTCCGCCGGGTTCCAGGCCGAGACGATCAGACGGCGCGAGTGAGGATTCTTCCGTATCTGTATGAGAAGATTCGCGATCTGGTCGATCTCGCCGCCGTCGCGCGTCGGCCACGACCGCCACTGCGCGCCATAGACCGGGCCGAGATTGCCGTTCTCGTCGGCCCATTCGTCCCAGATCGTCACGCCATGGTCGGTGAGATATTTGGTATTGGTGTCGCCGGCCAGGAACCATAGGAGTTCGTGGATGATCGACTTCAGGTGCAGCTTCTTGGTGGTGGTCACCGGGAACCCGCGCGAAAGGTCGAAACGCATCTGGTAGCCGAACACCCCTCGCGTGCCCGTGCCGGTGCGGTCCGGACGGTCGATGCCGTTGTTCAGCACATGGTCGAGAAGGTCGAGATACTGGCGCATCGGATCCGGACTTTTTCAGCGGGTTGGACAATAGCAGATATCGCCCGCGCGATCAGCAGCCGACTGTCCAATACCCACATATTGTGGCCAACGCGCAAACGACAAGCACGAGTGGGGCGGCAGGAAACATCAACCAGCGACATACGGCGGTTGATGCAACGGACCGGGAAATGGATCAGAGCGCAGCGTTCAGCCCGCCCTCACCCCCAAAAAACCTACAGCGAGCCGAGCTTCCCCAGTTCCTTCGCCACCAGATAATAGAACGTCACGCGGCTCTTGGAATTGTCGGCAGCCATCGCCTTGGCGGTGTTGCCGATTGCCGCGTCGGCCTTGGCGCCATCGGTCACGCCGAGCTTCTTGCCGACCCAGCTTGTTTTGACCCGCTCCAGTTCCTTGGGATCGGTGGCCGAGACGAGCGAGGAGTCGCGGTTGCGGAGCGCGATGCCAAGATGCTTGACGATCTTGTCGACGACGTCCGCGCTGGCACCGGAATCGTATTTTTTGACGTCTGCGAGGTAGTCGGCCATTTCTCATCCCTCTCACTGTGCCTGCGCGTCCCAGCGCTCCGAATCGCGGAGGCGGACCCGAGCAAGGCTCTACGATTTTCAAGAGTTGTGGACCACGCCGCGCGAGTCAAGTCCGAAGCCCCATCCACACAGGGCACTCGCTTGAAAGATTGCCCCCTTCCTGGAGGCAGTCGGCAATAGGCATTCGGATTGCTTGAGGCGAAGGGCTCCCCGGCGACGAAGTTCCTCGCCAATGTTCGAGCAGGTCCACCACCACCCGACTGCCTATTGCCGACTGCCCACTGCCACCAGGAACGGAGGGCTTTCAATTCCTTCGCCGGCCCCCTATATTCGATCCGTCAGCTTGTCTGACTATGGCGATAAATGGGCGATGTAATAAGCCGTTCGGACCCGGGGGCGGTACCCGGCGCCTCCACCAAAAGCCGCTTCGAGAAGCGGTTTCTGCTGGGGGCGAAATAGGATCGACGAAGGTGTAAAGATCGTACTTTTGCCCGGCATTGTACCACCGTTATCGGGCTAATCTTATAGTTGCCAACGACAACTATGCGGAAGCACGTCTCGCCGCGTAAGCGGTGCGATAGCTTCAATTCAAGTCCTAGGGGTTCGCACTTCTAGGCGGGGTTCGGAGGTACCTGGCAACAGAAACCTCCACTTCATTTTCTTATCGCCAAGCACTTGATTTTCCTCGTTTTCTTGTTTCCAGTTTTTCAGCGTTTTACAGCTCTGTCCTGCGAACGTTCTTTCAGGTCCAACAGGATCGCTTGCCCTGCCGCCTTGCGGTCGGCGTAGCGTCACTAGCGCTCAACGATAGGAGGGCTCATCCCGAGCATGTCACAGATGGCGGCAATCGAGTGATTGGCTTGTCGGAGGCGGATTGCGGCATTGGCGCGCAAGCCATGCCAGACAGCTCCGTCGAGCGGTGTTTCTTCGCGCGCGGCGTTGAAGACCTTCCACAGCTGGTTGGTTGTGAAGGGACGGCCATTGTCCTGAAGAAGGAACGGACCTGGTCTCCTTTCCCATTTCGACATTTCGGTATCGAGCTCCGGGAATATCGGGCACCACGGCCGGACGCCGGTCTTTTTCTGGCGAAGCCCAAACCCACCGTCGTCGACGTCGGTCCAGCCAAGGCGAATGATATCGCTGGCCCTCTGCCCGGTGTAGCGCGCCAGCACATAGGCTCGGCGCAGCATTCCTGTCAGGTGTTCATCGGCATATGACAGTTGCTCAGGTGTCCACGGTCGGTGCCCTTCGCCGCGGTCGAAGTGAACAACGCCCTGCGTAGGATCCCGGTCGAGCAACTCGCGCGGACCGCAGGCCCATCGGCACATAGCCCGAAGCGCATCCAAGACGTTGTTGGCGCTGCCGGGCGTGTTCGCTCCCAACTTTTCAATCAGAGCTTGAACGTGTGACGGTTTAAGGCTCGATGCCTGGAGATCGCCCCAGGCAGTGCGAACGACCTTCAGTGAGCGCCGATATTGTTCCCGAGTGCCTTCGGTTAGCTTGCGAGGGAGCCCGGGCCACGCAGTCTCATAGGCGTCAATGAGCGCGCCGATCGTGTCGGCCGGAACCTGCCCAATGAGACCTTGTGCCTGCCGGACTGCCTGCCAAAACTCGGGCGAGCGCGGGTCGTTCGGGAGCTTTATCCGGTCGCCTTCGTGATCGGTGCCCCTGCCGATCTGGTAGTAGAAATATTCCCGCCCCCGTGAAATGACACGGTGGACGCCCTTCGGCAGAGAGACCGACGCCCTATTCCGCTTTGACATTGTCGATGCCAGCCATGAATAGATCGATGTTCGCCGTCTCGGGGGAAGCGAGAGACCGGAGCGCGGCGTCCACTTGCTTCCAATCCCAGCGCACCGCGCCACCGAACTGGATTGGTTTTGGCAAGGCGCCCCGCTTGACGTAGTCGTCTACCGTCGATTCGCCGATATCCAGTTCGGCCGCCAAGGTTGCTTTCGACACGTACGACGGGGGGCGCTCGCCAACCAGGCGGCCGCGCTTGAACTCCCTCGGCTCCGGGCGACCGGATGTGATGGCCGAAGGATCAAGAGGTGGCGTGGACGATAGCGTGCGGCGCGGCATGGAAACCTATGCCACCTCGGCAGTTCCGGACGCGGTTTTTTCGCGGATCAGGTGGCGCAGTGCGGCTTTACGGGTGGAGAAACCTTGCGCGGCTGCCCAGGTGTCGAGTTGGTCTACTTCGGCGACCGGCAACTTGATCACCATGCGCATCTCGGTGTCGCGCTTCTGATTGCGGACTTGCTTATATACCTCACGCACGAAACTGAACTCCATCCTCTGAGATGGCAAACCATCTACACAACAAAGAGTGCACAAGGGTACACCCAAACGAGGCTCATCCGTGACTATTTTCGGGGGCATTTTGTCAGTTGAGTAAAGTGCCCACACCGCTTGATTTCCGGGGGCTACCTGCGACACTCGCACGACGTTCAACGCGACATAGGAGACCGCTTTGGGTGTCGATAGTGGCGCCTCGGACGATCGGGGAGTTTCGGCGTCAGTTAAGCTGACAGATTCAGGAGCGACGGTCAGTTTGAAGTCCCGAGCGGCTTCGGCATGGGATCGATTGTGGGGCTCAAAGGCGGACCGGCGTCGGATGCCAATCGATGCCGAAAGCGCAGAGATTCAGGCCATATCAGATGCTCGGGTAAAGTTGATCGGCGCATTGGCTGATCTGGGTATCGATCGATTGAAATCTGACCCAGAAATGGCTGCTCGAGCAGTGGAGAATTTTCTCCCGGGGTTGATACGTCAACAGCAAAACAAAGATGCGATCCTAGACTTTGCCCTTGAAGATCTACGCGTCAATCCTGCAACCCCCGAACAACCTTCCGTAAATGAGAAGGTCGACGAGGTATTTCTGGATCGTTTTGAAAGGTATGCCCAAGAGGCATCAACCGACGAGCTTCGTGAAAGGTGGGGACGTGTCTTGGCATCAGAAATTCGAAAGCCGAACACGTTTTCGGGTAAAGTTCTGCGCGTTATCGACGAACTTGATGCCAAAACGGCGAAAATATTCGAAAGGGTTTGCCAAAGTCGGATGGATACGACGGTTATAAAAGCGCTGTCTGGGGAAATTTCATTCAATGATCTAAAGCAGCTTGTTTCATCGGATTTAATTGTCGATCCGGGGATTGTTGGTCACATTCGTTTTCCAGTCGAGATGAAGGATAACGGCGGGAACGAACTTTGGTTTTGGCCTGTGGGTGGTTCTGCCGTGGCAGTCAAGAAAGGACAGGAACCAATTCCAAGCGGCAGTAAGGATTTAATAGTCGAGAAAGAAGCAAAGCCAGCCATAGCAATATACTTACTGACGGACGCCGGGTATGCTATCTCGTCGATTTTAGATAGTAACGAGGCGAACAACGCTAATATGCTTTTCGGAAAATTATGCGAGGCATTTTCCAAGTCAGAAGTTCGTCTTTACCCCAGTCAACCCGATGGCACTTGGGGGGCCCCGGAACGACGAATCCCTTGATCGGTTCTGCCGAGTCGCCCGTCGCCAAGACGGCGGGCCGATCTCGGCGAGGCTGCTATGCCTCGACCTCGACGCGCCACAACGCATCGGCCGTCAGGCAGCCGCTGTACACGGTGCAGTCGACGTCGCCGAGACCGTGACCGACATCCTCCCGAAGCGCCTGCATGCCCCTGACATAGGCGGCAGAGCTGGTGCCGCATACGGTCCACCGTTCAACGGATGGATCGATCTCCGCCATCGCGGCTACGAACTGGCGCCAATGGTGAAGCAAGCGATCGGCTGGGCGCAGGCCATGCGTGCCCGCTGCCGCGCGTCGCGGCTCGGCGACGATGGAGGAAGCCTCCGGCGCGGGCAACGCGCGTCCTGGGGCTGCCGTGGCAGGCAGGGCGGCAAAGCCGGCGATAAGGGAACGTCGGTTGATGAGGGTCATGGTGGTTTCTCTGGATTCACCGGCTTCTCAGGGCCGGGTGCCAGCGGGCAGCGCTGGCGCCGGGAAGCTGAGAACAAAGCCAGAGACTTTGCGCCGTGGCCTTCACCCGAAGGCTATTGTATCTCCGCAAGATTTCTCTTGCGGTGCCGCGGCCTTCCCGACATAACTACGCCGGTCACGCCCACGGCATGGGCGCGTCACTTTTCGTCGGTACTTGATCCCGGCAAGGATCGCCTGCCGACGCTCTGGGTGCCAATGGCCCGGCAAGGCCACTCGCGGGAGTTCTCAGGCTCCGCTCGGCACGATGTTCCCAATCCGTCGAATCGTCAAGCGCTCCCCTCGCGGGGAGGAAGCTTGCGCGCTGTCGATGGGCGCCGCAGGTATCCCACCCCAAGAGAAGTCTTGAAACTTCCCCGCAATCCTTTCCACTTTGCATAAGCCCAGAGGAAACCGGGACTCTCGGAAAATCGGCATCGCGATTCGCGGAAATCCGGTGTGTCGTCTCAGTGCGCGTACTGAACGCGTTTCACTGGAGATTGGTGCAATGACAGTCACGACTTCATCTCGCCGCGCCAGAATTATCCGGCGTGACAACAGTTGGACCTATTCCGAGACAGAAATCATCCGAAGCCACTGGCCAGATAGTGATGCCATCCGGAGCGCGCTAAAGCATCGGTCCAGCCTCGCCATTACGAACATGGCAAAACGACTCGGACTTGTGCCCCAACGCGACCAGCACATTTGGACTGCGGCCGAGATATCGCGGCTGCGTCGTCTTGCTGCCAGCGGAGCTTCTCGTCAGGAAATGGCTCGAGAGCTGGGCGTAACATTGAAGCAGGTCACCAGTCAGTTGAATCGTACAAGAATCCATGTCGCCAAACGCAGGCCCGTGATGGTTGGCGACGAACTCGTCGACGCGGTTCGGCAGCGGGCATTCGATGTTGACATGTCGCTTGCGACCCTGGACCGTTCGCTCGGGCGCCGAAAAACCTTCCAGACAATTGGGCGCGGGAAACCTGTTAACCCCGTCCACATCCATGAAGCCGTGAAGGCTCTTGGAGGAAGGTTGCTGGTCCAATGGCCGAGCGACTGATCGGCATCCGGCCTTTGATTGAGGACGCGATTGAACGTCTTATCGCCGTTCTGGACGATATCGATGGAGATCCCGATCTCGAAGTCGACGAAGTAGAAGAGCAGGACGATGCCGAAGCGGACGTGACCTGGCAGAGCGAAAGCGTGCCGTCGTTCTATCTGCTCGCAGAAGCTGCACGACGACGAGGCCGTGTTTGAATTCTGCCAGATGGAAGGCATCCACCAACTGTTGCTCGACGCGGCGGCGGACCGTAGCCCGCCGCCTCTTGCCTATCTCAGGTAATCGCGACATTCGCAGCAATCGGCCTGTTCGCAGCGAAGGTGTCCTTCGTGCTCATCCCGACTGCCCGTACTAAAGCGAGGCTGTGGATACAGGCACCACGCCTTAGCAGATGCAGAGCTTGCGCGCGCTCTCGATCGGCGCGATCTTCACTATGGGCTGATACACGCCCGGAGGAAATCGCATGCGCAGTTTCTCCATGATTTTGCTGGGCATGTCGCTCGCTATCACTTCTATCGCGCCGGCACAGGACGCAAAGTTCTCCGGCCTCACCGACCAGCAACTCGCCGACGCTATCGCTGCAACGGCAGACGGTCCCGACAAATGGGCCATGATGCACGAGGCAAACAGCCGAAAGCGCCAACACGATGATGAGGAGTTGAAGCTCCGGACGAAGGCGGCAGAAAGCGCCTTTAATTTCATGGAAGGACTGACGTCCGCGATTGACGGATTCGGAAGGGCGACACAACAACGGGATGCAGAAGCCCGAGCCGAAGAGGATTTTCGCCGCGTTCAGGAAAGAGCCATCGCCGAGGCACCGCGCCGGGATCAACTCGTCGCGGATGTCCGCGAGTGCATCGCCACGAACGCTCGATCGCTTTCTCGCGGTCAAGATGCTGCATATTTCATCGCAAATGCAGCCATCGACCTATGCCATGACCAGATCTTGCAGGCGGTTCAGAGCATCGCTATCGCGGAGATGAGGCCGCACCTGGTCGATCGATATTACAACCAGGCCATCGCGAATGTGAGAGAATCGGCGATTACCGTTGTCATACAGACGAGGGCAGGCCAATAGGCCGGCCTCGTGATGGTCGCGGGCCTATCGCTCTTAACCTGCAAAACGAGGACTGGATGTACCATATCATAGGAATACAGCGCGATGAGCAGCGGCATGCAGTGGCCGCGACGGAATCGCCACGGGATGCTCTAACCCGGTTTCGTGCAGCTCAAGGAGAATATCCCCGCGTCATAGTGCAGGGATCCGAGGGGGAAGAGATCGATGGATTCGAATTGAACCGACGCGCGTTGGTAGAAGCCGACCGTTAAAGACCTTGGCGCTGGTGAAGCCCATCGCGAGCAGCGCAAAGCCGTCGCGGTCCATCTCGTAGGCGCGTGACTGGATTGGTGCGCCGCCGCTCGGATTTTCGCGACTGACGACCGTCTCTCCAAAATTGGATAGACGCAGGTTCGGCTCCTGCTTGATCAAGTTATCGATGTCGCGAAGGACATGACCATGCTGCTTTCCAAACGACAGAGCCACATCTTGGCTCGTCGCGAACACCTCGCCGTCGCGGATTGCGACATACCTCGAACCGCTTGCACATAGGCACGCGCCGCGCGATGCTGTCGCGGATGGGGAGGCAGCGGCGTGATCGTTATTCCTGACTGCAAAGTCGCTTCAGCCGCTGGAGGTGTCTCGCTGGAACCGGCGCGCGGCGATGACGATGGGGTGCGTGCGTTCGACCGTAGTGTGAGAGCTTTCCTGCGAGAGAATCCCGACTATGAAATCTTCCTTCCGCACCGTTATCCCTTCAGTATCGAAGAGGTTTGGGATCACGTAATCATCAAGTTGTCGGCTTGATCGGAAAATCTCCGGAGAAACTCCGGAAGATGTCCGGAAAAACTCAGAGTTGCCGACCGAAGGTATCCGTATGACACGGATACCTTCCGCCAAGATCGGGTCTTCCGAGAGGCGCTTGCGCGCGCGCAGTTTTGCGCTAACCTTGCGCCAAGTCACAGCGGAGGAACGCGGATGCGCTTTCCATGCATGGTTCTGGAAACAGGCGGCACGTCGATCATCGTGAAAGGTGTGCTGGATATCGACGACGCGCAGCGCCTATTGCACGATGACGAATTTCTCGACGACATTGCCGGCGCCACCCGCAACGGCGTCCCTGTATGGGATCGCGTCGCAGCGTTGACGTGGCGGCCGGGGAGCGAAGAGGAAGGCGGGTGGTTGGAGCGCTCGGTCGAACACAACAACGAACGCTATGGCTTGACCAGCCCGAGCGGCGGCGTCTTCTTCCCCGGCATCGAGCCACGCGCCAATCCGGCATTGGACGATTTCATGAAGAGTTATGAGCGCGACGCGCTATTTCTCTGACACCGACAATCCCTCGTCGACCACGGATGGACTGGCGGCGAGGCTCACGGAGGGGCCGGGCATTGACCCGGCCCTTTCCATGCCGCGGGGCGAGTTTGTCCTGAGTTTGGGGCGAGTTTGTCCGCAAAATGTCCGCGTCAAGCACCACGGGGTGCCGTGACGATGTACGCCGCCACCGCCTTAAACATCTCCTCGCGCAACCTGTCTTGCGGGTGTGCGTCGCCGCTGGAACCGGTTCGCCGGACGCCGGTGATCGGGTCCGGCGTCGCCTCTCGCAACGGGTAGCCAAGCCCGCCCTGGTCGGCGAATGCCCATGACGGGCAAAGCGTGATGCCGGCATCGTTGCGCTCTGCGATGGCGCGCATGACGCCCTTGAGCAGCGGGATGTACTTGCCGGTCCAAATCTGGTCGCGAACAGGATCCCGGAACGTGCCCGGCATCCACCGAATGATCGACGCCGACGGATCGAAGGCGCGGACGCGGCGATAGAAATAGGCGTCGGATGCGTAGGCTAAGGCTTCGATTTCTTCGGCCGTCCCGGTTTTGATCTCGTTCGTCCCGAACCCCCAGAGGTATGTGGTCGGCTTCACGACGCCTCGCCCCGGCGGAACGCCGGTGGCGCCTTCGGCGAAGCGCTGAAAGTAAAAGCCAAAGTCGAGCACCTGGCCGTTGACCACGTCGGCCGGGTCGTCCGAAGGCTTTGCCGCGCGACCGAGTGAATTCACCTCTTGGGGCCAGTGCGGCCATGTCTTTGCGAAAAACTTGGCGACGGTCGTAGGGCCGCCAGGTCCACCGATGATCGGCCGGCCGGTGACGTGATTCGTGATTTCTCCGGCTTTCCAACTCGGACGCCCCTCACCAAGGGGGCCGCCGAATCTGACCATGTCGAGACTGTATTCCTGCAAAGTGCCGGTGAACCGGGGACGATATCCGCGCTCGCGCAACAGCTTGTCGAGCCAGGCGGCACCGCTGAATGAGGTGATGCTATCGCCGATCGGCATGATGACGAGGCCGAGATCGGGAGCACCGTCGATGACCAGACTGCCATCCTGCAGGCGGCGCTCGATGTAAGGTGTCCGCGGGACCGTCCGACCTTCTGGCGGAAAGAAGCCGCCGGTCTCCTCATCGGGAACCAACTTGCCGGCGGCCGGCGCGACGCGCACCATCTCTCTTTCGGTGAGATCGGGAGCCATCGGCGGCGCGCGGCGGGCAACACGAACTGTCAGCGCTACGGTCGCAAGATCACCGCAATACACCTTCGGGGCGACCATCAGGTCGGCCGTGGCGCCGAGCTGGTCAACGTCGATGCAAAGCTGATCATCACCGGCATAGGCCTTGCCGCTATCGCCCATCAGCACGGCGCGGCAGAGCCGGGCATCATCGCGATTCTGCAGGATGTTGCTCAGATAGAGGCAGGTCGTTTCGCCCGCCCAGCCGGCGAGCGTCGGGCCAATGAACGGTTCGATGTCGGTGGGCGTCATTCTGATCTCGTCACCGAACCGCTGGACGCCGATCGACCAGCACCCGAAATTAGTTGTGACCGACACCGGCGCCGGCCTCCCGCGCCAATTTCATGTATTTGTGGGCAGTCTTGGCCGCGATGCCCTCCTGCCCCTCCAGCCAGCGGGCGAACTCGCCGCGCGGCAACTCGGCTTTCTTCGCCATGAGCTGCCGGCCGACCTCGATGCGCTCCTGCGGCGTCCGCCAGCAACGGCTGAACGGCGGACGGCCCTTCTCCCGCTCGCTGGCATTGGTACGGCTGGCCTTATGATAGTCGGCCGCCTTGCCGGTGAGGCTGTCGTCGCGGAGCCGGCGGACATGTAGGTAAATCATTCCGACCAGCGCGGCGCGCTGCGGGCGGACGACCGAGCGCAGCTCATTCGTGATCGCCAGGTAGGGACCGAGCGGAACTTGATCCATCAGATCGAGGAAGTCGGACGGGCGTTCTTCGACGATGTCGGCACAGGCGCGGACCAGGTCGCTGATGCACCATAGCGTCACCTCGTCGATCAGCCATTGGTTGCCCTTGCCCTCGGCCAGGGTCATCAGCACGAGCCGCGTATGGGCCTCCCCATGGCGGCTGATGATGCGCGAGATCGTGGTGACCGCGCGCGTCTGACCGGGCTCGGGATAGCGACGGCCGTCGATCACCTCGATATCGAATTCATCGCAGAGAGCCTTCACGCGAGGATCCGTCATGCTGCCTCACGTGCAAGGCGGCGCTTCCGGCTGTTCGCACGGCTCTTGCGCAAAATCGCCAATCTCTCGGCTTTCCGTGCGGCTTCCTCCGGATCGATACGCGGAAAGAGTTTATCAGGCGGCGCCAAGCGCCAGAGCAGTGCAGAGGTCATCAGCGCGATCGTCGGGGCTTCCTTGGACCGGAGCGCCGTGGCCCATTTGCGGAGCTCAAGCAGGTTGACCTGGTCGAACGCTTCGAACAGCGCGCCGTCGACATCGACACGGCCGGACAGCACGACGGCCGACACGGCCTTGAGGGCATCCGAGAACAGCGCCAAGCCGTTTCCGGTTTCCGTGAAGAGGCGCAGCACGAGGGCGAGGTGCGCCTCACCGTGGGCGATGCCGATCTCTTTGAGCGTGCCCTTTGAAGCGCACATGCCGGGCGGCCGGTGAGCATCGGCCCGGTAATCCTTGGGCTCGACGAGGTGAACGCCGCACTGCTGGGCGATCTTGTGGATGTCGCAACCCCACTGGCCTTTCCGTGCGCGGGGCATCAGATCACCGTGACCCCAAGCGTCTTCCGGACTTCTTGGCTCCGGGCCGTATCGCCTCGACTTCAAGCGGCATGTACAAGGGGTGGGAAACGGCGTTTCGGGTGACGAGTTCAACGTCCCGCGAAGCGTCGTTGTAAAGGGCTGTTGCCAGAACCGCCGCCGGCATGGAAACGTCGAGCTTGACGATGACAGTTTCCGGCAACTCCGCGCCGACGCGCGAGAGATAGGTCACGGCGGCATCCCGTGCATTGATCATCCCGGCAGAAGCATCCGGATCGTCGAGCGTCGCCAACTCATTCGAAAAGCCGCCCGCAACCGCCTCCCGCGCGGCCAGGGCATCGGCACGCGAACCGTAGGTGATGCCGATCATGGCCTCGCAGCGGTGCAGAAGGGCGAGGCGCCGGACCAGCGCCGCGACGTCGGCCGTCAGCGCCTTTTCGGCCCTCACCGAAAGACAATCATATGGCGACGTAATCGGCTGCGGCGCAAAGGTGATCAACGGCTCCAGAACACGCGCCAGTTCCGCCTTGTCGGCGGCGCCGTCTTGGATGGCGCGAAATATCTCCGAGACCGCCACCGAGAAGCCGGATACCGCGACTTCCTGATCGGCAACGAACCGATTGTTGGCGACGAGATCGGCGCGATTGCCCTGATAGGCGAGCATCGTGGCATCTGCAGCGATCTGCCTGATCAAGAGTTCGGCCTTCGACGCCTGTGCGGTGCTCTTGAAGCGGATCGACCGACGCACCGTCGTCAATGCCGCGGCGGAAAGCCTGATCGTCTCCGCCGCTGCGTCCCGCGCTACCGCGGGCACTATGGAGACCGGCGAAAACCGCCGCATCAAAGAATCGAACGTGCGGCCAAAGAGAGCCTGCAGCGCTAGCTCCGCCAGCGCGTTGGCGTTGAGCACGGATCCCGCCAGCAGGATCACGGAAACCAGCCCGCCGCGCCCCGGGGCTTCGAGAACGAAGTCCATCTCGATCAGGATGCGGCCCATCGCATCGGCCTCGAAGGTCGAGTGACAGGTCAAGCAACGGGCGTAGGACATACCATGGGCACCGCGACTCGATAGATCGAGAAACCCAGCGCCTGGTTCTGAACATTTATCCATGAGCCTCTGAGCTTGAGTGTGACAGTCATCACCATGGACGTAACCATTGACGGCTACGCGTTGGTGCAGACGCCCGAGGTCCTCGTTATCCCAGCTTTCTCGGCTCGGATATTCATGCGTGACAACGCGGCGTCCACCGGAGACGGTGTCACTTTCGATCTCGAAATTTACACCCTTGAAGGATGCCGGCTTCATGAAATCCGGCCAGGCGCGACACGCGGTCATTAGTGTGAACTCCGAAAGCTACAAGTTCCTGGCGTCGGCGGCCCAATGGACACCCAGCTTGCCGCCGACGACGGTGGAGGCGTTCCCGGTGCACGCGAGGTCGAAACCCTTCTCGGTGATCGCCGAAGCCGCCGCCGCTGAGCAATCGGCGCCGGCCGTGAGGTCGCGAACCTGGGCATTGGCAGCTGCGGGATTATAGAGGGTGACCGCCGGGGTACCTCGCATCGGGACCGGGAATATGATGCGCGGCGCGCGTTCGGTGTTCGCTCCAGCTACGGGAGCGGGGAAAGTGAATTCGCCGGTACCAGCGCCCAGGTTTTGCGCCGGCGCGGTCGCGGCGTTCGGGCTCTGTTGGTAGTATCGCAGCGCCCACGCCCGCTGTACCGCGAGATCGGGCACCTCGAACGGCGTCGCCAGGTCCCCGACTTCCAGCTTGACGTTCGTGATCTCGAAATAGTCGTTGGCGCCAGCTGTTCCCACGACGCCTGCGCCGTACAGAAATCTGATAGCGAGATGCGTGGCGTTGGCGGGGATGATGTAAGGTGCAAACGTGTGGCGCTGGGCCGTCGGACTGATGACCTTCGGGCCGAGTTGGCCGGAACTGACGCCACCCGTTGCAAACGCGACACTACTGCCCAAATCCATCCCGAATTGCTCATCCCCGCTGGCGGTGCCGGTGGAGATCGTGGCGCTGATACTTGTCCCCGAAAAATCAGCACCGGCGCGGATATCGGCAGAGAGAACAACCTTCTTACCGGCCAACTGCAGAACAAGTTCGCGTGGCAGCGCCTGCCCGACACGCCTCGCGTCGCTGTTGGTGCTGGCGCCAGGATCGACCCCGACGCGCATGCAGTAGCGCGAGCCGGAGAAACCCGCCTGGCGAGAATAGGTACTGCCGGACGCGCCTCGCACCTTCCATAGGTCGGCTGCGGCGTAAGCCGATGTTGCAACGCCTGCACCCGATTGTGTGACCCCACTCTGCCAGATATCGAAGCTCGGATTGAGAATGTAATTCTTGCTGGGCTGTATCGCGCGCAACAGGAGTTGCCGCAGAAGAGTGTCGTCCCCTTCAACGTCCGTTATGCTGAAGTAGGCGCGGGCGTTTCTGAATTGGGCAATGATGCTATTCCAATCCTGATCGTGGATACGGGTGCCAGGTCCAGCATTGGACGCCCACTTTTCAACACCGGCGTCGGTGTTGACGTGGGCGGGCCGGATGGAAGTTGAGAAATCGTTATCCTTGGGATTGAAGTTGCCGACCACTCAATTGATCCTTCTGATTTCAAGGCGGCGCTCGATGGCGTCGATGACTTGGTTGACAGTGACGCCGCGATCGGCGGCGGCGATCTCGACACGGCGCCGACCCAGCAGTTCCGCAGCCTCGCGTGCCGCTCTGTCGATGATGGCGGCACTGTCAGGATCCGGACACGGGTGCAGTCGGTCGGCTTGCCGCCAGACGTTGAATGCGCGCCGTCCGGCACGAAGAGCGGCGTCGACATCGGCCGGCGTCGAGGTGATCAGCATGGCGCGGTCGAACAGCGCGTGAAAGGCATCGAGCCGCAGCTTGACACGGGCGGCGCGTCGATTGTGGGTTGCGAGGGCGGGCAGGCCGGCGAGCGCGTTCATGGGCTCACCGTAAGGTAGGCGCCGCCGCCGCGCCGGCAGCGGCGACGCCAAGCGCGCGAGGAGCGCGCTACATCGGCGGGCATGGAAACCGCCGAATCTTTCATTGGACAGAACCGCAATTGCGGCGGTCGAGATGGGTGAGCGTCTGCGTCACCATAAGGTCGACCTGCAAGCCGCGGGTCGCCGCGGCGATATGCAATGCCATGGTGATGATCTGCTCGGCACTTTGACCTGCCAGGCGATCGATATCGCGGCGCCGGGCATCCGTCGTTGCGGGATCGATGTCGGCCACCGCGCGCCATTCTTTGAAAAGCGCGGCGGATGCGATCATCGCCTCAACGACCTTGATTTCGTCAGCGTCGGGCTGATGCAGTGCACGGTACGCGAAGTCGAGCGTCGCGGCGAGCGAGACGGTATAGGAAATACGGGATTCGAGTGAAGTCGTCATTTCCGGGCCTTCTGCAGTTCATGCAGGAGCACGGTCTCGACAGTGATGCCGGCGAGACCAATATCGGCAGCGCTGTAGCTGACTGCGGGCGGCTCATGCATCGGTTCCGGCGCGACCCTTACGGCGATAGGGAATTGCGCCTCCGCCGACCTGACCTGAGCTTCCGCGTCGGCCGGCACGGTCACGAAAGACACCTCGTAAGGCGTCCAGCGCTCCACGATGTGTTGCTCGACTTGACCCTTGTTCTGCGCCTCGACGATGCGGACCTGGTCGATGCTATAACCGACCGACACGTTCTTGATGATGCGCTCGGCAACTAGGTTGAAAACGCGATCTGCGGCCTTATCGACGCCGGCCGATGGGAAGCGGACAGTGGCCCAAGCCTCACTGCCGTTAATCCAGGCGCGATCAACTACAGCCAACTGCGCCGCCGTGGAATAGAGGTTGTGGCTATCAAGCACCGGTGCACCGGCGTTCATGCGCGAGAGGTCGACGGCGTCCTTGCTGACAAGCAGCGTTTCATCGAACGGGACGACCGTGTCCCAGCCAACCCACTTGCGGCGGCGGACCTTCGCACCCGTCGAAAACACGAGATTAAACGTCCGATTCGATGTCGCAACCTCGGTCAGGGGGGCCAGCCGGTGCTGCATCGGTAGTTCGGCTGGAGCCTTTCGGGTTTCAACATTCCGAGCCGCCAAGGGTGTTATTACATGCGAGTAGCGTTCAGCGGGAAGGAAAGGCAGGATTGCAGCGCCCCGCATGTCGCGAACGCGCAAAAGCTCCGCTGCCAGACGTTCTATGTAGTTCCAGCGATACTTGAGTTCTGCGCGGGTTGTCGCAATCGACATACGGATTACAGATTCTAGCGCGCTGAGGTTGTTGATGAGGCGCAGGCCCTCGAGATCCAGGACGATGTTCTTTACGTCGTATCGCCCGCCATCCAGAGCGCGTTTCGGATCGACCACCGTTGCGCTTGCCAGCGGCCCGGCGAGATGGACGGATATATCTCTGATCAGTCCAGTCCTGCGCTCGGCGTAGGTATGAGCATCGTGGCGCGGTCCAAGCTCTGAGAACCCATCGAAGTCGGGGATTCCGGTCCTGTCGCTCCCGACAACAATGCGTTCAACACTTTGGCCGTTAACGTGGCCGATGACTGCATGCGCGGCCTCATGCAGCGAAATCTCACGAAAGCGGTCGGTTTCGGGAATAGCCTGGCCCACTGGAAATTGGATGGAACGCCACATCTGGGCTACTCCACCGCGCCGCTGTTGCGGGCCTCGATCTCGTGGGTGACGTTTACCACCAGCTCGCCGCGGGGATCCTTCGGACGGCGGCGCGAGGCTTCCGCAAGCGCCTCGACCTGCGCCAGAACGGTATCCGCACCGCTGCCGAGTTCTCCGTAGAGGCCGCCGATGCTGCCGACCGGCCGCCATAGATCATCGGCACCGGGCGCGAAGCCCGGCAAAGTTACGGAGCCGGCCAAGGGAATTGGCAGATGGGGCGAGAGACCGAGTTGCGTTCGAATTTCGATCCGGCGTCTTTTCTCGACCAAGTACTTATTCAACTGGGTGTAGTTGCTGTGAACGCGGGTTTCGATGTAGTGTCGGCCGTTCTCCTCCTGTACAGGGCAGGTTGCGAGAAGGCCCTCGTCGACAAATCCCCATTGTTCGTTGGTGCCTGCGTAGTGCCATGCCCACGCCTGCGGCTTCCGCGACAGTTCGATGGTCGACGTGCCGGGGATGCCGCGTGCCGTCTGTTCTGGCGATTCGATCTTGGCCGAGCCGGTCGGCAAATCGCTGTTGGCAGCGGCGATGATGCGCTCGGCGGCGGCAATCCGGCGGATGACATCGATAATCGTTTGGGCCGCGGGGACGTAGTCGCGCAGGGCGGTGAGACCTTCGGCATGTGCAGCCAACGCGGCCTCGTATTTCCGCTTCCTCTGAGTTTCGGCGTCTTCGGCCTCCGCCGCGGCCAGCTTTTCCGCGAGCGCATCTTTGACCGCGAACAGCCGTTCGATACCGCGATTGGCAGCGGCAATGTCGGCATCGATGGTGGAAAGTTCGGCGTCGGTCGCCGTCAGCAGCATGTCCCGGCGGCGCCGCTCCAAGGCATCGGCAGCGCGCTCGGCGGTATCGATCTCGGACGGCAACGCGGCCGCACGGTCGCGAAGCTCGGCAAGCTTCGGCTTCGGCTTGCGCAAAAATCCGAGAATGTCCTTCAGGTCCATCGGCCTTCCCTTCATCTGCTGAAAAGGGTGAGCGATTGAACGTCAAAAGGCCATTTCGGAAATTCTCGGATTTCCTACGATTTTTTATGGTTCGACCGGCCTGCGAGATAGTTTCGAAAGGCGCTTTCTGAGATCAGCCAGCTTCCCCGGCCGTTGATCTTCGAAGCGAAAGCATGATCCTTCCCATAGGTTGCGCACCACATGTTGACGGTGCCGGCCGTCTTCCGCGCGATCGATGCTGCCTCTTTGATGGTTATCAGACGGTCAGGGCGGGCACTGATCGACGGTGGATGTTCGATCACCACTCGACCGCCCGATTGCCGCCGCTGCAACTCTTCGTCGACGATACGTCGGACGGCCGCCAGGTCGTCGGTGTCGGCATCCGTCGCGACAGCCGCGATGATCTTAGCGAGGGCGATGGGCGAGGTCACGGCGCGGTTATTGCGCTAAACCGAGCTTCTCCAAGAGCTGGAAACTGCCCTCTCTCTTGAGAGAGGCGGCTGTCATTGTCATCCATTCGATGGCCCACGCGATCCTGATCGTAAAGCCTTTCCCGGTGCCAAAATGACCCCGTTGCGCGTATGGCATGCCGGCGCGCAGGCAGAGCAAAAGTTGCTCCGAATCGAGGCGCATCAGCGGAGCGGCCACATCGAAATCGAACAGCATCTCGTCCTTGTCGTCATCGCCGTAGATCTCAGGCCAGGCGTCCAGCCTATCGAATATCAGGTCAGCGTGCTTCGTTTCAGACCGTTCCGAGTTGCGAGAGACCTTGTCCAGGTGGCGCCATGCTGTTGCGAGGCTCCATCCGTCGTAGCGCCCAGCACGCCCATCAGGTGTCACGCCGCGTAAAGCGGCGGTGACTGTACGACGGTCGCGCCCCAGCTTCTCCGCTAACCCATTGAGTGTGAATAGCTTTTCAGCCATAATACGTTCTTCCCCTAGTTGTGGTGGTACGAAACTCAAAAACCCGAAAAACGCTCAAACGGTGCCGCGCGAATAACCCGCGCCGGGCACCCCTCTGGGAAGGACCCAAAGGCCCCATCCCACCCAAAACCCCAATGATTTCAGGTATTTGTGAGCGATTTGAGGGCTGCGTCAGATAGCGCTCGCGCCGGTTGTATTGTGGGCGCCGACCTCGCTGAGTCCTCCCCGGCCAAGGCTGAATGCGGGTTATTCGCGGGGCGTTGGTCGCGCATTTTCTGGCTGGGGCGATTCCCACTTCGCTTCGCATCGAGGTCACAACACGAGCCCCGCAACGAGCATGATGACGGCGACCGCGCCGACGACGGCCATGACATCCCGACCGACGAGGGCGGCGCGTCGCAACGCCTGCCGTCGGCGATGACGACGGTAGGCCGCATGGGCGGCCGGACAGCGAAGGGGCGCCGAGGCGTCGATCATGCCGCACCGTCCATCTGCGGATCGGCCTGCTGGTCGGGATTGATCGCTTGCTCGACGGCAGCACGAAAGGCGAGCAGTTCGCGTCGGATCTCTGAATCCGACATTGCGGCAAGACGCAGTTGGTCACGCAACAGGTCAATCTGCCCGTTCCAGTAGGCGACGCGCCTCTTGCCTCGAAAGCGCTGGAGCCCCAGCACTACACCCTTTATCGTAGAGCGCTGCCTTGACGGGGGGAACGCGGATATCGAAGCCGTGACCTGGCCACTGGCGCACCGCTTCATCGGTCTCCGGCGTTCAATGTAGGGCGCGAGATGAACGACACCTAGTATTGCTTCGAAGTCGAGCTCGAGCTGGCGCATCACAACCACTCCGGCTTCGTGGCGGCGGACGATGAGGGCGAGTCGACTGGAGGGGGCCTTTTCGGGCCCCCGTCTCCGAGCGCATGTTCGAAGGATTGTTTCGCTACTTCGCCCGCCGCTGATCCGACGTTCCCGACGGGCGCTGCCTCGCCAGTTTTGGCGGCAGCGTAAGAGTTGGACGCCACATCCTCGACGCTGGGTGCAAGCGGAGGTGATTGAATCACGGCAGAGGCGGCAGCCTTCATAGATATTTGGGCACGTGGCACGGCATCCGGAACACGTGCCCAAGATGAATCCGGTGTTTTTCGACCTTGGATTTCGTCATCAACTTGGGCACGTGACACAACTTGATTTCCGCTTGGTTGAGCGTACGGGAGGTCGATGGACACCCCCTCGGGGAATGGATCGGGCATCGCGAGCCGGATCGTTCTCGACTTCCGCAGCTTGCCGTTGCCATCTCCGGCGAAGCCGATCTCGACAATCACGAGACCTTGGCTCGCGAGAAACGACACTGCCTTGCTGGCTTCTGTCGGATCCATGTTGCCTGCCCATCTCGCAAGCGTTTCGTTGCCGTCTGTGGTTGTCCCGCTATCGCGGCGGATTGCCTTGGTAAGTGCGAGCAGCAGCCGAAAGTGATTTTTCGTCTCGGCTATCTGCGCGGCGACGAAGAACCATAGGTCGGCGAGCGCGTACCTTGATCGGTCTTTGGGCCAGCGCATCGGCACCGGCTTTGCGGTCGAGACGGCGCGCTTTTTCCGCTCGCCTGTGGCCTCCCAAGGGCGCCTATGCGATTGCGCGCCGGCACGTGGCGGTGATATCAATTCAACTTGAAATGCTTCCATATCAGCCGCGCCGTCGCCTGCCAGCGACGCGCGGCTTTCCAATTTTGGGGCGGCCATCAATGCGCCCTCGCGAGCTCGAGGTTTCGCGCCCTGATGATCTCGACCGCCATGACGGCAGAAAGACCGAACCGGCGCTGAAGCTCCGGAACGGCCGGACCGCGCTGCGATCTCGGTGTATCGCGAAGCCAGTCAGCAGCGGCGGTGAGGTCGGGGGATGCAGGGACCTCGTCGGACGCGCCGGGTATGGTCAGACGGAATCGGTGTCTGGTTCTGCGGGCGCCTCGGTCGATAGATTCTTCGGTTCGTTCGACGCCACGTTCTACCTCTTCGCCCTGGCGTTTTATGTTCGCAAACTCCTCTCGCATCTGGTCGGGGGCGCTCATGCTATCGCTCCCACTGTTTTACAGCAGGCCGGTTTGTTCTGGTCCCGTTCGTGCTTTTTCGGGCATGCGCTGAAAAACGCATGCCCTTGATTATTCAGCGGAAACGGTCCATTGGATAGAAACCTCCACTTTTCCCTTCCAAAGTTTCACGAACGCTGGAACCGCGAAAAATCGCTTCCGGGGTTTCATTGCCGCTGTCCGCGGGAAAATGCCCTCTGCCCTACCGGCATTTCAACTTCAGCAGTGCCTCGGCCACAACTCAACGAAAGGATTATCGCATGTCGGCAAACACCGACCGTTTCTTCGTGTTCACCGGCGGACCCGGTTCCGGCAAGACCACGCCGATCGATGCATCGCGCGCCGAAGGTTTCGCGGTCACCGAGGAAGCCGGGCGCGGCATCATCCGCGACCAGGTCACTATCGGCGGCGGCGCACTGCATTGGGCGGATAAAAAACTCTTCGCCGAACTGATGCTGGCCTGGGAAATGCGCTCGTGGAACCAGGCGCTCGCTACCACCGGCACGGTCTTCTTCGACCGTGGCGTACCCGATTGCATCGGCTACTTGAACCTCTGCGGCCTGCCCGTTCCCGATCATTTCCGCCGCGCCGCGGAAAAATTTCGCTACAACGGGACCGTCTTCATCCTGCCGCCGTGGCTGGAAATCTACGGCAACGACACCGAGCGCAAGCAGGATTTTGCCGAGGCGGTACGAACCTTCGAAGCGGTAGCCGCGGTCTACACCGCCTGCGGCTACGATCTGGTGGAAGTGCCGCGCGCGCCGATTGCCGACAGGCTGGCCTTCATAAAATCGAGGGCGCTCGCGGCGCCCTCGGGATAGTCCCACTCATCAAGCCCTCATTCATTCGGCCGGCGCGACCTCCATGTCGCTTCGACCGCGCCGAGAACCGAGCGTCAGCATGGACAAAACCAGCGCAATAACCGCGCAGGCGGCAATGCCGGTGATCATCGGCATCGGCAGGCCGTTGGCGAAAAATCCCGTCACCGTCATGGCGGCGACGCCGGTGATCATGTGCAGCGTGCCCATGAGCGCCGACGCCGTTCCCGCGATCTCGCCATGGTCTTCCATCGCCAGCACCGAGGTGGTGGGAATGACCAGCCCGAGGAATCCGTAGCCGAAGAACAGCGCGACCGCCATGAAGGCGAGCGACTCAATGCCCGTCGCCATCACCGCATACATGGCGATCATCACGGCCGCGTATCCGAACACCGCGATGCGAACGACGCGGCGCAGGCCGAACTTCTGCGCCAGCCAGCCGCTGAGCTGGGATACGGCGAAGAACGATACCGCGTTCACCGAGAAGAACAGGCTGTAGGTCGACGGCGACATGCCATAGTGGTCGATGATCACGAAGGACGAATTGGCCAGGTAGACGAAGAAGCTGGCGATGCCAAAGCCGCCGATGAGCACAAGGCCGAGGAAGCTGCGGTCGACCGAGAGCTTCTTGTAGCCGGCCCAGGCGGCGGAGAACGAACTGCCGCCGCGCATCTCGGCCGGGCGCGTCTCTTCCAGGGCCGCGACCATCAGGAAATAGCCAAGCACGGCCGCGATCGTCACCGCCCAGAATACGGCACGCCAGCCGAAAGCGTCGATGATGAAGCTGCCGGTCAGCGGCGCAAGGATCGGCGACACGCTGAACACCAGCATCAGCAGCGACATCAGCTTGGCCGCCTCCGGGCCGGTGTGTAAGTCGCGCACGATGGCGCGCGGCACCACCATGCCGGTGCTGGCGCCAAGCCCTTGCACCAGGCGGAAGAAGATCAGCCATTCGACCGTTGGGGCAAGCGCCGCTCCGATGCTGGCCAGCGCGAACACCACCAGGCCGCCATAGAGGATCGGCTTGCGGCCATAGATGTCGGCCAGCGGCCCGACCAGAAGCGGCCCGATGGCGAAGGACAGGAAGACGACCACAAGGCTCATCTGCACGGCCAGGTCGCTGGCGCCGAGATCGGCGCCGATCGACGGCAACGCCGGCAGGTACATGTCGATCGCGAACGGGCCGATGGCTGAAACCAGCCCAAGCACGATCGCGTAACGCAGGTAATTCGTTTGCATGACGTATGGCTCTTTTGCTGCGGCCGCGGATCCGGAATGGCGGCGGCCTGGCAACGCGAAGCTTCGGCAAAAGCTCCCGCACTGCACAATGTCGATATTTTTGGACGCTCTTGTCCAAATTGTCAATCAGGTGTACATAAATTTCCGATGCCACCTGTCACCGCTCCTGACATAGCCGGCCCGCGCGGCCATATCGAGAAGCGCCTGTCGATCATCGACGCGGCCGCCTGCGTCTTCTGCCGCGAAGGCTTTGGCGGCACCAACATCGACATGATCGCCGTCCAGGCCAACGTCTCGCGCCAGACCGTCTACAACCACCATGGCGACAAGGAAAAACTGTTCCAGGCCGTCGTCCGCGAGGTTACGGAGCGCATCAACGCCGACATTTTCGACACACTCGCCACCTTTCCGGACAAGCCTACCGATCTGGAAGCCGATCTCACAGCCTTCGCGGTCCGCCTGACCCGCAACTGCATCTGCAACCGCGACGGAAAATTCCTGCGCAAGCTGATCCAGTCGGAAGGCGAGCGTTATCCCGAACTGTTCGCCGACTGGCGCGTCAACGGCCCGGCAAAGACCTGGTCGGCACTCGCCGCCCGCTTCGCCCGCCTCGCCCTTTCCGGCCATCTAGACCTGGACGATCCCGACCTCGCCGCCCGCCAGTTCCTGGCGCTGGTCAATGCCGATTTGCAGACCGCCATGCTGCTCGGCGACGACATGGACGACGATTTTCTCGTCGCCTCGGCGAAGAACGCGGTCCGCACCTTCCTCCGCGCTTATGGCAAGCGAGCCTGAGGGTCCGTCTGCATAATCCGTTTACGGCGGCCCTATCCTTCATTAGAGGTAGTGTTGTCGATTCACTCGGAACCCGCTGCGCGATGGCCGAAGACCACATCCGTTACGACATCCTTGCCCAGGAGGCATTGCGCGGCGTCATGCGCAAGGTTCTGGCCGAGGTTGCGCGCACGGGCCTGCCTGGCAGCCACCATTTCTTCATCACCTTCCTGACCGGCGCGCCCGGCGTGCGCGTCTCGTCGCGGCTGCGCGAGCGTTACCCCGAGCAGATGACCATCGTCATCCAGTTCCAGTATTGGGACCTCAAGGTGACCGATGTCGGCTTCGAGATCGGCCTGTCCTTCTCCGACGTGCCGGAAAAGCTGGAGATTCCCTTCTCCGCGGTGCGCGGCTTCTACGATCCGTCGGTCAATTTCGAGCTGGAGTTCGACGTCAAGACCGAGGCGGCCACGCCTGCCGCGCCCGAACCGCTGCGTCCTGTCGCCGTCGAAAAAAAGCCGGTTCCCGTTGCCGCGTCCAAGAAGGCGGAACCAAAGGAAAAAGAAAAGCCGGCTCCCGCCAAGCCGGCCGCCGTGACCGAAGAAGGCAAGGGCGCCGACGTCGTCTCGCTCGACGCCTTCCGCAAGAAATAGCGCCGTCCTCACCCGGCCGTGGGCGAGATCGTCAACCTTCGCATTGCCAGGAAACGCCGTCAGCGCGACGATCAGGCGAAGCTTGCCGACGAGAACCGCGCCCGCCACGGCCGCACGAAGGTGGAAAAGCAGCGGGACCGCGCCGATGCCGCGCGCCTCTCCGATCATGTCGAGGCGCACCGCCGCGATGCTGGCCACGCCGGCGACGCTGAAGAATGATGCGGGCGACCGGTCGGGGCGTCAGGCCACCCCCATGAGCCTCGTGCACAAACACTCGGTCTCGATCCGCGGCCACCGCACCAGCTATTCGCTCGAACAGCCTTTCTTCGATGAACTCTGCGGGATAGCCAGCGACCGCGGGTTGCCTCTCGCCGCGCTGATCGCGGAAATCGACGAAGGTCGGCCCCGCGAAGCCAATCTCTCTTCCGCGATCCGCGTCTACGTCCTGGATTGGGTGAAGCGCGGGACGATCGGCAAATGACGGACGATCCCGTCAGCCACCCGTCAGCGAGCGGATGATGTTCTCGAAAGCCGACGGTTTCGGCTTCACCGGCGGCGGATAGTCGCCCATCTCGGTGCCCTGGCGCACGCCGGGCAGCGGCGCCTGTTCGGCTTCCCGCGCGGCTGGCCTGGCGGGTTTCTCCTCGGCGGCACGGCGGGCAGCTTCGTCGGCCTGCTGCGCTTCCTGCGACGCCCTGCGGCGCACGACCTCCTCGGTCTGGCGCCGGGAAGCCGCGGCCTTTTCGGCGGCCTGCCCGTCCTGCTCGCCCCGCTCGGCGGCCTGCCGCTCACGTTCTGCCTGCTCGGCGGCGATCCGCTCCCGCTCTTCAGCCTCCGCCTTCAGCCTTGCGTCTTCCTCCGCTTTCCGTCGCGCATCCTCTTGCGCCCTCTGCCGTGCTTCCTCTTCGGCTTTCAGGCGAGCCTCTTCCTCCGCCTGGCGCCGCGCCGCCTCTTCGGCCTGCCGCCTCGCTTCCTCGGCCGCCAGCCGCTGGCGTTCCTCCTCTTCCGCCTTGAGCCGCGCCTCTTCCTGCACTTTGCGCCGCGCTTCTTCCTCGGCCTTGCGCAAGGCCTCGGCGGCGATGCGGCTGCGCTCCGCCTCCAGCGCCGCATAGTAGCGGACCTCGCGGCGCAGCCTCTGCTTTTCCAGCAGCACGGCCTGCATCGCCTCCACCCGCGCCTGCTCTCGCTCCAGCGCCCTTTGCGTCAGGAACTGCGCCAGCGGCTCGCTGTCGAAGGTGATGCTGACCGCGCCGGCCTGGCCTTGCGCCGTGAAGCGCAAGGCGGGTTCGGACCCGGCAAGCGCCTCGTCGCCCGCCGCATAGGTCACGGTGCCGTTCAGCGATAGCTCGCCCGTGTTGAGATCGGCACGCAATTCCGCCGAAACTTGCGCCGGCGGGCTTTGCAGCGTCACCGGCGGCGCGCGCAACACGCCGTTGGCGATGGTGAACGCCACATCCGCATCACCACCGGCAAAGGAGCCGGCCGCCGCGATTTCCGGCGCAAAACCGGCTGTCCTGGCGGCGTCGATGTCGCGCCCGACCTTGTCGGCCGCGGCCAGCAGCGCCGGCAACGCTTCGCCATTGATGCCGTCGACGCGCAGCCCCTTGATCGACGCGGTGCCGGAACCCGAAAGTGCTGCCACGATCGCCTCGACCGATTTGCCGCTTCCCGACACACTCGCCGAGAAATCGCCCTTTCCCGCCAGGCCGCTGGTGGCCAGATCCGCGTTGCCGAGCTGCATCTGCCCCGAAACCAGGCCGTTGCCGCCATTGTTCTTGATCTCGAATCGGCCGCTCAACTGGCCACCGTCATAGGTCGCCTTGAGATCGTCGACCCGCAGTCCTTCCGCGCCGATGCCGAGCGACAGCGTCGCGTCGTAGGCGGTGGCGCTTCCGGCGGTGAGCGTTCCCGCCGAAACGTCCACTGCCGCGGAGAAGGGCAGCACGGCCTTCCCGACGAAAGGCGCGGACGGCCACGCCCCCTCGCCGCTCTTCAGCGCCTCGTCGCCCACCAGCATCGCGGCGAAGGGATCGAGCGACAATTCGTCCAGCACCAGCGCGCCGCTCAGATTGGGCAAGCCGTCCTTGAACTCCGCGTTGAGATCGCCGGCCACCGCCGTCTCGTTGACGACGCCGTCGATGCCGCTCAGCACCAGCAGGCCGGATCCCAGATCGGTCTGCGCCGAGAATTCCGCCGCCGTTCCCAGCCCCATGCCCGGCAGCACGACGCCAGAGGTCGTCAGCCACGGCTCGATATCCCCCGCCTCGACACTGACCTTGCCCTTCGCGGCAAAGCCGTCATCGTCGAGGTCGGTCATACCGTTGAACGAAGCCAGGAACCGGTCGCCCTTCAGTTCCAGCGCGCTTTCCAGGCCGGTCGCCGGCACGCCCTTGGCCGACAGCGTCAACTCGCCGGCGCCTGTGCTGGAAAGCGGGAGCGTTGGCAGGCCGATCAATGCCAGCAGCGCCGTCGAATCCTCGTTGCGCGCCGACAGCGTCAGCGACAATTGCGCATCGCGCGCCTCCGCTGGACGGCCATTTCCCGACAGGCTGGCCGACAGCGCCGAGCCGCCGGCATTGCCTTGCAGGCTCAGCGCCATACCGCTTGTGCCGTCGGCATTCGCGGCAGCACTTGCGACCACATCGAAACGCGCATCCGAAAGCAGTGACGGGTATGCGACAACCCGCCGCTGAAGCTGCTGCAGGGGGTAGTTTTCGGGAAAACTCTCAGCCGCGAGTTTTGCCAGCGGTGCAAGATCCACCGCGACGATGGATGCATCGACATTGCCGGTGGGATTGTCCGGAAAATCCTTGATGGAGCCCGTTGCGCTGATCGACGCGCCGGCCAGCCCGCCGATCGACAGCCGGTCGATCTCCAATTGCCCCTGCCGCAGCCGCAGCGCCGTATCGACCGTCTCGGCGGATAGCCCCGCCACGCGAACCGGACCCGCCTTGACGTCGAAATCGAGGTCGGATTCGGCGAAGCGATTTCGCCCGGCATCGCTGACGAACAGCGAGGCGAAGGCCGAAAGCCCGTCGACATCCATGGCGTCGCCGTCGAGCCTGATGAACACCGAGGGGCGGACGCCCTCCGGCTGGCGGCTGTCGATCTCGCCGCGGAAGCGCGCATCGCCGAGCACCAGTTCGAGGTCGCGGAACAGTTGCCGCCGTTCCGTCATGTCCACCTTGGCGCTGAATCCGGCAGCCGGCAGCCGGCGGATCGCCTCGTCTATGTCCTTGGCGACCCAGGCGGCAAAGCCGGAGGGCTGGGCGACCGCCAGCAGCAGCCTGCCGTTGAAGCCGAAACCGCCGTCTGTCTTGAGCAGCCCGTCGGCTTCCAGCGTCGTACGGCCGGGCAGCGTCGCGCCCATCGACTTGATCGTCCAGCCGTCCTTGGCCGGCTCCGCCGCGAGCTTCACATCGCGGATCGTCGTATCGCCGACCACCACGGCAGGGAGGTCGACCTCGATGGAACCCGGCATCGTCGGCTTCGGCAGGCCGAGCATCGCCGCCTCGAAGGCTTTCATGCGTTGTTCGAGCGACAGGCTGGATCCTTCGGTCGCGCCCAGCGCCTCGTCGAAACGCATCTGCGCGCCGCTCGCCTTGATGGCAAACCGCGGCTCGGCGCCGAAATCGACGCTGGCCGTTCCATCGGCTGTGTAGGGCCGGTCGAGCGGCCCGGTCTCGAAGCGGAACGCCGGCACGTCGAGCTTGCGGCTGTCCACCGAAAACTGGCCGGCAAGCCGGTAGCCCGGCGCTTCCGCCTGCGTGGGCGCAGCCGGCTCTGTTCCACCAGTCTCCGCACCAACCGTCCTGACTGCCGACTCGGCCAGCCTGAACGACCCCGCGTAGACCAGTCCATCCGGATTGAGGGCCACTTCGCCATCCGCCTCCAGCGAAACCGGCTGCTCGGTGGGCGTCGCGCGGATACGCAGGCGCATGCGGCCATCCCCGCTGGCAACGCCCGTGGTTGCCGAGATCGCCGCCTGCGCCCCGTCCAGCCTCAGCGTTCCTTCCACCCGCCACGGGCCGGCCAGCGATTTGGCCGCCATCTCGCTGTTGATCTCGGTGACGAGATGCGTGCGGCCGCTCAGCCGGTGGCGGACTTCCACCTGTCCGTCCGTCACCGTCAGCTTTTCCAGCGCGATCTTCGACGCGGGTATCGGGCTTGAAGGGCGAACCGCCCAGTCGACGGTGCCGTCCTCGGCAATGTCGACGATGCCCCTCGGCTTGACGATGCGCATGTCGAAGATCAGGAACTCACCGCGCAGGAACGGCGCAAGCTCGGCATCCATCGAGAACGTCTCGATGGTCATCGCCGGTTCGCCCCGCACGCCGCCGCCAACCGCAACATCGGAAAACGTCACGGAGGGAAACGGCAGCAGCCGGGCCTCGGCGTCGCCGCGCACCACCACCTTGCGGCCGAGAACCGCGCTCGCCTCGCGCTCGAAGTCAGCACGGTAATTCGTCCAGTCGATGAAATACGGCGCCACCAGCGCCACGGTCAGCGCCAGTACGATCAGTCCACCGACGAAGACGAAAAGCCGCGCCAGAATCAAACCCTTTCATTCGTGGAAGCGGGACCGCACTCTACCCGCATCCGTCTGTCCATAAAGTGGCAATGTTTCTAAACCGCCTACGCCGTCGCTTGTACGCCGTCGTTTGCGGGATCACCGAACTTCAGGCCTATCTTAACGCCTGTGTTGACGATATGTAATTTATAAATTACACCAATCTGGATGCGGCTCAAACAAACAGAAACGTTCCGTAGCTGGGAGAGCAAGCTCAAGGATTCCAAGGCCAGGGCGGCAATCGCAGCCCGACTTTTTCGCTTGGCGAACGGGCTTTTCGGAGATGTATCGCCGGTGGGCCAAGGAATCAGCGAACTTCGTATCCACTACGGACCGGGTTTTCGCATCTACTTTCAGCAGCGCGGCGCAGAGATCATCATCTTGCTCTGCGGCGGAGACAAAAGCACGCAGGATCGCGACATCAGCACGGCAAAACGGCTTGCCGTCGAATGGGAAACTCGAAATGGCTGAGAAACTATACGATTATGATCCGGCGGACGCTTTGACCTCGGATGAGGCCATCGAAGTCTTTCTCAACGATGCCTTCGAAACCGGCGACGCGCGATATATCGCGCGGGCGTTGGGTGTTGTAGCCCGTGCCAAGGGCATGACGAATATCGCCCGGGAAACCGGGCTGGCTCGTGAACAGCTCTATAAATCGCTCAGCGAGAACGGCAATCCGACGCTCGAGACCGTTCTTGCAGTCCTTAAGGCAATCGGCTTCGAGATGACCGGCAGGCGCCATGCCGCCTGAAGCGGCTCGCTACCTCTAGAAAATCTTCCCTGGATTCAAGATTCCCTTTGGATCCAGCGTCGACTTGATCGCCCGCATCACGTCCACGCTGTGGCCAAGCTCATGCTCGATAAAACCCATCTTGCCCTGGCCTATGCCGTGCTCACCTGTGCAGGTACCGTCCATGGCGATCGCCCGCATGTTCAGCCGCGACACGAATTTTTCGGTCTGCTCGATTTCTCGCGGGTCGGCAGGGTCCATCAGCACCATGACATGGAAATTGCCGTCGCCGACATGGCCGACGATCGGTGCGATCAGCTTCATCTCGTCGATGTCCGCCTGAGTCTCGGCGATGCATTCCGCAAGCCGCGAAATCGGCACGCAGGTATCCGTCGACAGGCTTTTTGCGCCGGGCCTTAGCGTCAGCGCCGACCAGTAGGCGTCGTGCCGCGCCTTCCAGAGTTTGGCGCGTTCCTCGGCCACCTTGGTCCACTGGAACGGCCCGCCGCCATATTCCGCGGCGATCTCGCCGAACATTTCCGCCTGCTCGGCAACACCGCCGTCGCTGCCGTGGAACTCGACGAACAGGCAAGGCGATTCCGGATAGTCCAGCTTGGAATAGGTCTTCATCCCCCGCATCTGCAACGCGTTGACCAGTTCGATGCGCGCCACCGGAATGCCCATCTGAATGGTGGCGATCACCGCCTCGCAAGCCTTTTCGATGCTCGGGAACGGACAGACCCCGCCCGAAATCGCCTGCGGAATGCCGTAGAGTTTGAGCGTCAGCGAGGTGATGATGCCCAGCGTGCCCTCCGAGCCGACGATCAGTCGCGTCAGGTCATACCCGGCCGAGCTTTTCTTCGCCCGCCGCCCTGTGCTGATAAAACTGCCGTCGGCCAGCACCGCCGTCAGCGCCAGCACATTCTCGCGCATCGTGCCGTAGCGCACCGCATTGGTGCCCGAGGCGCGTGTCGCCGCCATGCCGCCCAGGCTGGCATTGGCGCCGGGATCGATCGGAAAGAACAGGCCGGTGTCGCGCAGATGGGCGTTCAACGCCTCGCGCGTCACCCCGGGCTCGACGATGCAGTCGAGGTCCTCAGCGTGCACGGCCAGGATCCGGTTCATGCGCGAGGTGTCGAGCGAGATGCCGCCGCCCGGCGCGTTGACGTGACCCTCCAGCGATGTGCCGGTGCCGTAGGCGATCACCGGCACGCGATGCTCTGCGCAGAGCCTCACCACCTCCTGCACCTCCTCGCTGTTCTCCGGGAACACCACGCCGTCCGGCGCCTGGTTCGGGATATAAGTGGTGGTGTGCGCATGCTGCTCGCGGATCGACTGGCCGGTCTGGAACCGCTCGCCGAATCGCTGCTTGAGTACGCCCAGCACGATGCCCACGCCCTCTTCGTTACGCGGAACGCGCCGCAGGTCGCTCAAAGCCATGTTTTCCTCCGCGAATGGGCCATCGGCGGCTTCCGCCGAACTTTATGCTCGCCTAAGCCCAGAGCCAGCCCCTTGTCCAGCTTTTGAGAGAGCCGCCACCCATGTCCCTGCCCGTTCCCTTCGTTTCCGATATCATGGACATCCAGAAGGACTGGATCGACTACAACGGCCATCTCAACATGGCCTACTACAACGTGCTGTTCGACAAGGCTTCCGACGACGCCTTCGAGTTGATGGGGCTGGGCGCCTCCTATGCCCGCGAGCGAAAGCTGACCGTGTACACGGCGGAGGTCCACATCTGCTACGTGCAGGAACTGCATCTGGGAGACAGCGTGAAGGTCAGCTTCCAGCTTCTCGACCATGACGAGAAGCGCTTCACCGCCTACCAGGAGATCCGCCATATCGACGGCTGGCTGGCCGCCACCTCCGAAACGCTGTCGCTGCATATCGACATGGCCGGCCCCAAGGTCGTGCCCTACCCTCCCGACATCGCGGAGAAGGTAGTGGCCTTCCGGGCGGCTCATGCGAGCCTGCCGAAACCCGAGCGTTCCGGCCGTTCGATTGCGATCAAGCGCAAATAAGGGCGCGCGGTGCCGTTAACCGCTGGTTAACCATAAATCGCCGCTAATTCTTAAGGTTACCGTTTATGCACAATTTGAACGGTTCCGGCCGGTTGATCCCGCGCGCTCCGGCGCGAAGACTCGTCGCACATCGAATCGGGTCGCGTGGGGGCGGGACTAGCGGCTTGCCGGAGACGAAGATGAAACTCGATATCGCCACGATGTCGGCACGGCTCGCCTCCGACGCGAAGTTGACCGACTACGATTTCTGGCGGGCGATCAAGATGATCGACGACGAACTCTACCAGATCGAGCGGCGCGGCCGGCCGATACCGATGCAGATGATCTACGCCCGCCATGTGCTGAAGACCGCCCGCTCCAAACGCCTTCATTCCAGGGATATCTGGAGTGATTGACAGATATTTAGAAGAGAAATTCTACATTTCATGAAACAATTAAAGTAATATAGAATGCCAAAGCGAACAAATCCGCTCGAATATCGTCGGAAAGACGCGATTTCTTCTTGATATTGCGGCCATGCACCCTCCCTGCTGCGATGATCGAATCCTTCGGCCGGATTTAAATTTGAACCTTTTGCCCGCGTTTTCCGTTGTTGGCGCAACAAACGTGATCGAGGGCTTCAGATGGAATGGAAATCCGCATCCGAAATTGGCGACGATTGGCATATGACCGATCGCCTCCATGCGGAGCATGGAAAAGGCGATCCCTTCGCCGCAGCCATTCGTGCAACCCGCATGGCGATGATCATCACCGATCCCCGCCAGAACGATAATCCGATCGTCTTCGCGAACGACGCCTTCCTGCGTTTGACGGGTTACGATCGCGACGAGATCATGGGACACAACTGTCGGTTCCTCCAGGGCACCGAAACCGAGACCGAAACGGTGTCCCGGATTCGCCGAGCCCTGCTGGCGCGCACCGACATCAATGTCGATATCCTCAATTACCGCAAGGACGGCACCTCGTTCTGGAACGCGCTCTACATCAGCCCCGTGGTCAACGAGGCCGGCGAGTTGCAGTTCTTCTTCGCTTCGCAACTCGACGTCACCGACCGCAAGGACGCCGAGCATCGCGTGGTGGCCGACAAGGAGCGGTTCGAAGCGGCGGTCCGCGCCCGCACGAGGGAGCTGGAGGCGGCACTCGATGCGCAGCGGACGCTGCTGCACGAGGTCGACCACCGCGTGAAGAACAATCTGCAGATGGTCTCCTCGCTGATCCTCATGCAAAGCCGCTCGATTACGGATGAAAAGACAAAGCGTTCGCTGCAGGCCATGTTGGAACGCATCGAGGCGCTGAGCACCGTTCATCGCCGGCTCTACCAGTCGGACGACGTCACCAGCTTCGACCTTGCGGATTTCATCCGCGATCTCGTCCGCGACCTGATAGCAGCGTCGGGCCGCTCTCACATCCACGCCGAGTTCGATCTCGAAGCCACCGTGATACCGGCCGAAAAGGCGACGCCGATCGCATTGATGGTGAACGAACTCGTCACCAACGCCTTGAAACATGCCTTTGACGACATCGAGAATGGTGCCGCCTCTTCGGCACTGGCGCTGGGCCTGACGCGCTCCGACGGCCGTTTCATTATCGAGGTCGCCGACAACGGCAAGGGCATGCCCCTGACCGAAAACGGCACGTCCTTCGGCAAGCGGCTGGTCCATTCGCTGGCCCGGCAATTGCGTGCCGACATCACATGGAGCGCGGCGTCCCCCGGTACGCGCGTCCGCGTCATCATTCCGGATCAACAGCCCAGCGGCGGTACACTCCATGCGTGATCAAGAGTTCGAACCCTTCCGTGTCCTCATCGTCGAGGACGAAGCGCTTCTCGCCATGGAACTGGAGCTGCTGCTTGAAGACGCGGGGCACAAGGTGGTGGGCTGGGCAACTTCGTCGGCGGAAGCGCGCGATCTGGCGGACACGCTCGACGTGGACCTCGCCTTCGTCGACGTCCATTTGACGGACGGCCCGACCGGCGTCGGCGTAGCCGAATACATCGGCCGCCGGAAACGGTCGACGATCGTGTTCATGACCGCCAATCCCAAGCGCATCCCCGAACATTTCGCGGGCGCGGTCGGCGTAATCGCAAAACCCTACACCGCGAACGGCCTGAATGCCGCGCTACGCTATCTGGATGAGGGCGTCCGCCGGCCTCCCCCCGTCTCCGCACTGCCGGTCGGCTTCATCCTCTCGCCCGATTTCGAGGCGGCATGGAAGACAGCGCCGAGCTGAAGCCTCGCCGTCATGACAGTTTTTCCTTGAAGAAGGCGATCGTCCGGCCCCAGGCGAGATCCGCCGCTCTCTTGTTGTAGCGCGCCTCCGAGGTATCGTTGTTGAAGGCGTGCTGGGCGCCGTCATAGACGTAGACGGTAAAATCCTTGCCCGCCGCCGTGAGTGCGGCCTTGTAGGCGTCGATGCCGGCGTTGATGCGTTCGTCCTGCCCGGCATATTGCAACAGCAGCGCCGCCTTGATGTTGGTGATGGCCGCCGCATCTTTCGGCTGCGCTCCATAATAAGCAACGCCCGCAACAAGATCGGGCGAGGCAATGGCGAGGTTGTTCACCGTGCCGCCGCCCCAGCAGAAGCCGACCGCGCCAACTTTGCCGTTCGACCAGTCCTGCGCCTTCAGCCAGGTGACGGTCGCCGCGCCGTTCGCGGCCGTCTTCGCTGGATCGAGCTGTGAAAACATTTCGCGCGCCTTCTCCTCGTCGGCGGGCGTGCCGCCCAGCGGCGACAGGTAATCGACGGCCAGCGCATCGAACCCTTCCAGCGCGACGCGGCGCGCCACATCCTTGATGTGGGCGTTGAGGCCGCGGTTCTCGTGGATGACGATCACCGACCCGAGTTTGCCCGCCTGGTCGGCGGGCTTGACCAGATAACCCTTCATCTCGCCGTCGGCGCCCGGCCAGGTGATGTCCTCCGCTTTCAGCCGCGCATCGTCCTCGGCGACAACAGCCGCCTGCGCCGAATTCGCCGCCAGCATCGGCGCGATGACGGCGGCGGCCGCGCCCGTACCCGCCAGCTTCGTCAGCTTTTCCATGAATCCACGCCGGTCGAGCGTCAGATGCGTGTATTCGTCATAGGCGTCGATCATCGCCTGGGTGATGGCAGGCTTGTCCATGGCTCGCTCCCGAATTGTATGAGGAATGCAAGATAGGTCGCGGGCGCGAGCGGTCCAGTCAAGGCTTCGTGAGGCGGGACCGCTTTGGGGGGCTCGCAGCAAACTGGAAGAGGGTCATGGCTGGTATCCCAGGCAGATGGCGCCGAGCGCGACGACAGCGCAGGCGGCGATCCGTCTCGCGGTCAGCTTCTCGCCAAGGAATATCCCGCCGATAACAGCCGCGAACACGACGCTGGTTTCCCGCAGCGCGGTGATCGGGCCGGCTGGCCCGAGCGCGAAAGCGGCGACGACGGCGCCATAGGCAACCAGCGCGACGACTCCGCCTGCAAGCGCCTTCCACGTCTCGGGCGCCCGGACCTCCACCGCGAGTTTTCCCCTCAACAGGTCGAACGCCGCCGCCAGCATCAGGCCATAGAGAAGGACGACCCAGGCCGTATAGGCGCCGGCATGGCCTGCCTGGCGAACGCCCATGGCATCCACCGTCGCATACGCGGCGATGATCGCCCCGGTCGCCAGCGCGAACAGGATCGACGACACGGCGGCCCTGTCCCGCCCCAGCGAGAGGCTCATGATGCCTACAGCGACAAGGATGACGCCGGCCGTCTGGTAGGGGCCAAGACGTTCGCCGGCGAACAAAAACCCGCCGGCCGTCACCAGCAGCGGCACCGTCCCGCGAACGATCGGATAGACCTGCCCGAGTTCGCCGTGTCGGTAGGCTGCCACCAGGAAGATGCTGTAGCCGACCTGCAGCCCCGCCGAAAGGACGATGCAGGGCCAGGCCGTGGAGGCAGGAAAGGGAAACAGCATCGCCAATACCGCGCCGGCGATCGTGCTGGAGAAACTCATGACCGTGACGGTCCAGAAGCGGTCGGCGCCGTTGCGAAGAAAGGCGTTCCATGTCGCGTGCAGTATCGCCGCCGAGAGAGCCAGGCCGATGACCGTCGCGCTCATCGGTCCTTCGCCGCGATGATGCCCGATGCGGCCTTCCAGGCGTCGGAAATCGCCTCGTCGCCCCGTCCCATCTGCGCCATCAACGTGGCCCCCTCGATCAGCATGAGCAGAGCCGCGGAAGCGCTCTCGGCCCGCTCGGCGGGCATGATGCCTTCGAGAATGGTTTTCATGCGCCGCTTGAGTCCGGTCTTCTGATCGACAACCGCGCGGAAGACGGGATGCGTGGGGTCGCCGAATTCCGCTAGGGCATGGGCGAACAGGCATCCATGGAAATCGGCGGCCTCGAACCAGCACCGGTGCCAGTCGAAGATGGTCCCGATCTTCCGCTCGGGCGCGATCGCATCGTCAACCAGTTGGTCGAGCTGGCGGTCGAAACGCTGTGCCCGCCAGTTCAAGACCTCGACGATCAGGCCGTCCTTGCTCGGAAAGTGACGGTACATCGTCATCTTCGCCACGTCTGCTTCCGCGATGATCCGGTCGATGCCGGTGGCGTGGAAGCCGAAGCGCTTGAACAGGCGATAAGCGGTTTCGACGATGAGCTGCCGTTTGTCGGAAGTGCCGGGAGGTGCAGTCATGGTGGAACCCATGCAAGAGTGATACAGACCTGTCTCACCTCTACATGGATATGACGTCACCCGTCAACGTAGCTTCAGAATGACGTCTATGAATGCGGTCCTCCAAGTCTGGGCCAGACCGGGATTTCGGGCTTGATACGCTGAACGGCTACCCCGGCAGCGGCTTGCTGAACGCGTCGGTGAAAATCACCTCACCCACCTCGCCCGCCGTCTCGCCGAGCACGACATCTATGAAGCGATCGGTGACGCGCACCAGCGCGAAGCCACCCATATAGGCCGCCTTCGGCTTGAACAGATCGAGCCCGTCGCGTCGGTAGATCATCGGCGTCTCGTGCTGGTGGCCGTGGAAGACGGCGATGACGGTGTAGGCTTTCAACACGTCGAGCATCGCCCGGCGGTCCGCATCGCTCCACCAGTGAGGCGCGCCACTGCCCTCGTCGTCGAACGTGCTTTTCGCCGGGTCCCAGCGCTCCATCGAGAACGGGTCCCAGCCATAATGCTGGAACAGGACGACCGGACGGCCGTCACCGGCATAGGCCGCAAGGTCCGCCTTCAGCCAGGGCAGGCCGCTCACCGCGCCTTTTGTCGTGTCCCCGGCGAAACGGTGCGACTGGACGAGATGCAGCCGGCCCCAATTCCACGAATAGCAGTCCGACCCGGCATCATAATTGTCGGCCGGCACCGGCGGCTTGAAGAACACGCTCGGCCGGTGGTTGATCTCGACATAGTCACGCAATTCCCGCCGATACCAGTCGGCATGCGGCGGCAGCCCGTCCTGGTCGAGGTCGTGGTTGCCGAGCCCGGCATAGACCGGAAAATGCACGCGCTCCGGCCCGACTCCTTCCCGGTAGCGGTGGCTGAACTGCAGGAGTTGCGTGCCTTCCCGCGGCAGGGCGATCTGGCCGCCGCCGTCGTCGGTCATATCGCCGCCGATCACCAGTCCGCGCGGCCTGCCGATGCGTTCGCCGGCACTGGCCAACCTGCTCGCCGCACCGTTCACCGTCTCCGGCCAGTGCCGATGCTCCAGTCCGTTCAGCCCGGCGATATGGCGCAGCAGGTTGGCGTCGGTCTTGCCTTCCTCCTGGCAATTCGGACTGAGGCCGTCCGCCGTCCGGCAGGCATGGATGTCGCTGGAAAACAGGAAGGTAGCATCGGTCCGGCTGGCATCCTCCCCCGTCTGCGCGAAAGCCCCTCGGACGCGCATCGCGCCCAGGCCGGCCAGGGCGCCGCCGATCAGCCGTCGCCGCGAAGGGGCAACGAGGCCGCCCAGGGGATCGGGCAAGGATCTATTTACCATAGCCCATCTTCAACCGTTGATCCGGCCAAGAATACCGCAGTGCGAAAGTGCTTCAACAGCGACCATGCGTGGCCGCGCAGTGACACCACGCCAACTCTTTGGAAAACCGCCGATTTCCATTTGAACTCCAAGCACTCTGCATTATGCTCCGCCGCGATCGGAAGGTTACGGGGGACGATTGCCGATGATTCTCTCTAGACGCGAAGTGATGCTCGGCGGAATGGCGGCACTGGCGACCGGGTTTGCCGGGGCCGAGGCCAATGCGCAGGCGTCGTCCTATTTCGCCGGCACGATCACCGACAATGGCATCACCTTCCGCGCCACCAACTTCAAGAAGATCGACAAGAAGTGGCAGCGCCAGGTCGTAAAATTCAAGTCGAGCGAGCCGCAAGGCACCATTGTCGTCGATACGCGCAACCACTTCCTCTACGTGATCATGGAGAACAAGACGGCGATCCGCTATGGCGTCGGCGTCGGCAAGGAAGGGTTCCAGTGGTTCGGCCGCTCGACCATCGACCGCAAGGCGCTGTGGCCGCGCTGGACTCCGCCGCCGGAAATGATCAAGCGCCATCCCGAACTTCCCCCCTTCGTCGAAGGCGGCTCACCGAAGAACCCGCTCGGGCCCCGCGCCATGTACCTGCATCGCGACGGCGCCGATACCGGTTACCGCTTCCATGGCACGATCCAGCCCTGGAGCATCGGCACGGACGCCTCGTCGGGCTGCATCCGCATGTTCAACGAGGACGCGATCGACCTCTACCAGCGCTGCCCGATCGGCACCGCGGTGCAGGTGCTGCCGCACCTTGCCGAGCAGGCGCAGCGTTCGATCTCCAAACCCGAAGAAATCGAAGCCCAGTAGGATCGCCGCCATGATCGCCCGCCACGACGCCTTCCGGCGGCTTCTCGCCGCCGGTCTGCTGGTCACGCTTGCCGCCTGCACCACCGCGAAGCTGGAAACGCCGGAAGCGCCGGGCGTTAATCCCAACGAGGTCGGCAACACCAACGACCCCGCCGCCGGCTTCGCCAATGCCGGACCGGGCAGCGAAGAGGATTTCATCCTCAATGTCGGCCGCCGCACCTTCTTCACCTCCGGCTCGGCCGAACTCGACTCGGTGGCGCGCGCCACGCTCGACAAGCAGGCGGCGTTCATGCAGCAGAATCCGCGCTGGCTGATGAAACTGCAGGGTTTCGCCGACGATCCCGGCTCCGAGTCTGCACAACTGGCTTTGTCGCAGAAGCGCGCCGACGCCGCCATGCGCTACCTCGTCTCGAAGGGCGTCGATCCCAAGCGCATGTGGGCGAAAGGCTATGGCAAGGAGCGCCTGGTCCGCGCCTGCACCGAAAATTCCTGCCGCGTGCAGAACCGCCGCGTCGTCTCCAACCTGCGCAACGAATACGACACGCCGTAGCTATCCTCCCCCCTTGAGGGGGAGGTGCCCGCGAAGCGGGCGGAGGGGGTACTCGCAGAAGGCACCGCCCGAACGTCGAGCACTGCCGCGGCGACCCCACCCGGTCGGACTGCGTCCGGCCACCCTTCCCTCAAGGGGGGGAGGGAAGCCGGTGCGTCACGCCTCCAGAAACCGTATCCGGTTTCCGAACGGGGCGATGACCTCGCATTCGACGCCCCAATCCTGCCGCTGCAGGCCGGGCCGGTTGTATTTATAGTCCTTGGCGACGAGCGACTTCTGCCACGCCTCGACGCCCTTCATGTAGACCAGCATGTTGGCGCCCGGGCTGGCGTCGCCCGAATGTTCGGAAAGATGCAGTTTTAGCGCGCCGCGCGACACCTGGCAGTAGAGCGGCATAGTCGTCTCGAAGCGGTGCTCCCAGTCGAGCGTCATGCCGAGGAAACCGAGATAGAAATCGCGCGCCCTCGCCTCGTCGAAGATTCGGATGATCGGCGCCGGCGGCTCGAAGCGCCACGCATCCGTCTCCTTTCCCTCGATCTTCGCCGACAGCACGTTCCAGCTTGCCAGCCCGAACTGTTTCGCCACGATCTCCAGCGCCTGGCTGTGGCTGACCGTCAGATCGGCGGCGGCAAGCGCCTCGCGCATGGCTTTCGCCATCGCCTTCGCGTCACGATAATTTCGCATGATTCCGGTTCTCCAGCCCGGCGGAATCCTGCCTCAGCGCCCGCATTGCCGAAGTCTTCGCCGGAACCGTTCACCGGTTGGACTCTCTTGTTCCGACGCATTCGCCAAACCCTTACGGGCGCGGACTGCCGGCTGCATCGGGGCCGGCAGGAAAGCTACCGGCGGTGGCGCGCGGCGTCAACAAATCCGGCGCGGCGCCCGTTTGCCATATCCGGAAACCTCACGCGCTCTTGCGCGCCGCCTCCCGCCTCGGCAGCTTCCAGTTCGGCCGCGGAAAATGGCAGGTGTAGCCGTTCGGGTAGCGCTCGAGATAATCCTGGTGCTCCGGCTCGGCCTGCCAGAAATCGCCGGCCGGCGTCACCTCGGTCACCACCTTGCCCGGCCACAGCCCGGAGGCGTCGACATCGGCGATGGTGTCTTCCGCCACCCGCTTCTGCTCGTCATTGAGGTAGAATATCGCCGAGCGGTAGCTCGCGCCGACATCGTTGCCCTGCCGGTCGCGGGTGCTCGGGTCGTGGATCTGGAAGAAGAATTCGAGAATGTCGCGGTAGCTGATCTCAGCCGGATCGAACAGGATTTCGATCGCCTCGGCATGGCTGCCATGGTTGCGGTAGGTCGCGTTCGGCACGTCGCCACCTGTATAACCCACGCGGGTGGAAATGACGCCGGGATAGCGTCGTATCAAATCCTGCATGCCCCAGAAACAGCCGCCGGCAAGCACTGCGCGTTCGGTCGTCATGTCGTCGCTCCTTCGGTTGGGATTGCCCCATAGATAGGAAGTGCCGGCGGGAATTGGTAGCGCGCGGCCATACGCACAGGGTCAGGAGGAAAGAATTCCTCAATTCTCGATCATCCCCTCTTGCTTTCGGTACAAAACGGAAACGCTGCTGGCCTTTCGGCCCCGAATCACTACATTCGGGGGAATGGCCGGCCAGCCCGACGATATCCCTTTCTTCGACGACGACGCCCCGCGTCCGGCGCGTGGCGAGCCTGCGTCCGCGCGGCCGCCGCAATCCGGCGCTTCCGGCATCGCCGCGCGCGCCATGGCCGCAAGGCAGGGCCACAACAACGCGCCGGATTATCTGCGCGGCCTGAACCCCGAGCAGCGGCTGGCGGTGGAGACCACCGAAGGCCCGGTGCTGGTTCTGGCCGGCGCCGGCACCGGCAAGACCCGCGTGCTCACCACCCGCATCGCCCACATCCTCGCCACCGGCCGTGCCTGGCCGAGCCAGATCCTCGCCGTCACCTTCACCAACAAGGCGGCGCGAGAGATGAAGCAACGCGTCGGCATCCTGGTCGGCGAGCAGGTGGAAGGCATGCCATGGCTCGGCACCTTCCACTCGATCGGCGTAAAAATGCTGCGCCGCCATGCAGAGCTTGCCGGCCTGCGCTCCGACTTCACCATTTTGGACACCGACGACCAGATAAGGCTGCTCAAGCAACTGATCCAGGCGGAGGGGCTGGATGACAAGCGCTGGCCGGCCCGCCAGTTCGCGCAGATGATCGACGGCTGGAAGAACAAGGGGCTTGGCCCGGCCGAAATCCCCGAGGGCGATGCCCGCTCCTTCGCCAACGGAAAAGGCCGCGAACTCTACAAGGCCTACCAGGACCGCCTTGCGACGCTCAACGCCTGCGACTTCGGCGACCTCCTCTGCCACCCCATCCGGATTTTCCGAAAGCACCACGACGTGCTGGCGGAGTATCATCGCCGGTTCAAATACATCCTGGTCGACGAGTACCAGGACACCAACACCGCGCAGTACATGTGGCTGCGATTGCTGGCGCAGCGGCCGCAGACCGGACGCCCCACCTCCCCCTCGAGGGGGGAGGTCGCGCCGCGCAGCGGCGCGGGTGGCAGCGCTGAACGTCCAGTCGAAAGCGCCATCCACCCCACCCCGGACCTACGGTCCGACCCTCCCCCTCCAGGGGAGGGTAACTCGCGCCTTTCGGCCGAAGGCCGCAAGCCCGACCGGGCGTCGGCCGGTCAGGCCGCCCCCGCGGAGGGCCAGCCGCCGGAGGCGGCGGTACGGCCCGTGAGCGAAAACAAGGTCAACATCTGCTGCGTCGGCGACGACGACCAGTCCATCTATGGCTGGCGCGGCGCGGAAGTGGACAACATCCTGCGCTTCGACAAGGATTTTCCTGGCGCCACAATCATCCGCCTCGAACGCAACTACCGCTCCACCGCTCACATATTGGGCGCGGCCGCCCATCTCATCGCCCACAATGAGGGCCGCTTCGGCAAGACACTGTTCACCGATCGCAACGACCCCGAGGACGGCAAGGTCAACGTCCACGCCGCCTGGGACTCCGAGGAGGAAGCCCGCGCCATTGGCGAGACCATCGAGCAGTACCAGCGCCAAAACCACCTGTTGAACGACATGGCGATCCTGGTGCGCGCCTCCTTCCAGATGCGCGAGTTCGAGGACCGTTTCGTCACGCTGGGCCTGAACTACCGCGTCATCGGCGGCCCGCGTTTCTACGAGCGCCAGGAGATCCGCGACGCAATGGCGTATCTGCGCATCGTGGCTCAGCCCGCCGACGACCTCGCCTTCGAGCGCATCGTCAACGTGCCGAAGCGCGGGCTGGGCGAAAGCGCCGTGCGCCAGGTCCACGACACCGCCCGCGCACTCGGCATCCCGATGCTCGCCGCCGCCGAAAAACTCGCGGAAAGCGACGAGCTGAAGCCGAAACCGCGCGCGGCCCTTCGCCAGATCGCCGCCAATTTCGCCCGCTGGCAGGAGTTGTTGGAAACCCAGCCGCACACCGAGCTTGCGGAAACCATTCTGGAAGAATCCGGCTACACGGAAATGTGGAAGAACGACCGCTCGGCGGAAGCCCCCGGCCGGCTGGAGAATCTGAAGGAGCTGATCCGCTCCATGGAGGAATACGAGTCGCTGCGCTCCTTCCTCGAGCATGTCGCGCTGGTCATGGATAGCGAGCAGAACGCCGAGCTCGACGCCGTCTCCATCATGACGCTGCATTCCGCAAAAGGGCTGGAGTTCGAGACGGTGTTCCTGCCCGGCTGGGAGGAAGGCCTGTTCCCCCACCAGCGCGCGCTCGACGAGGGCGGCCGCTCCGGCCTGGAGGAAGAGCGCCGCCTCGCCTATGTCGGCGTCACCCGCGCCAAGAAGAATCTTCACATCTGGTTCGTGTCGAACCGCCGCATCCACGGCCTGTGGCAATCCACCTTGCCCTCGCGGTTCCTCGACGAACTGCCGGAAAAACATGTCGAGGTGCAGGAGGGCGGCAATTCCTACGGCGGCTACGGCAACTCCTACGGAGGGCGCGGCGGCGGCTTTTCCGAACCCGGCCGCAAAAACCCCTACGGCGCCTCGCGCTTCGACTCGATCGGCTCGCCCTCAGGCGCCGCCGCCGCGCGCGGCGACCAGCGCGCCGCCGGCGATGCCGGCCGCGCCTTCTCCAACTCCTACGCCACCCCCGGCTGGCAGCGCGCCCAGCAGAACCGAACTGAAGCTACCGACCGCAACTGGGGCACCCGCTCCGGCCACGCCGTCGAGCGCATCGGCTACGGCGAGACCGATTCCGGCTACGGCGCCGGGCGCGGTTCGGTGAAAGGCAAAACCATCGACGGCGAGCTGGTCGCCAAATCCGTCGCCAACACCCCCTCCCCCTTCACCGTCGGCGACCGCGTCTTCCACCAGAAATTCGGCAACGGTAACATTGCCGCGATCGAAGGCAACAAGCTAACCATCGATTTTGACCGGGCCGGGCAGAAGAAGGTGCTGGATGGGTTCGTGACAGGGGTGTGAGGAACAAGCTGTTCCGAGTCACTTACTTTGCCAAAACCCATTTACAATTTCATCGATCTGGGCGTCTGTGACAATATTCTGCCGTAATAGATGCACCCCAGCGAGAGTTCGGAGCTTTTGATCATATCGATTTGCAAAGAAGTTTTCAAAAGAGCTTGAAACAGTACCCTTGACAATGTCTTCCTCGGTCCAAATTCGGCAGTTTTCACTGAAAATTCCAACTGCCGTAACATGTGGATTTATGGGAAGGAATAGGCAATCCGCATTGCTACCCATCCCAATAAACGGGCTAAACTCCCCACTGTTATTTGCCAAGATGGCGCCGCTGTCACCAAGAACAAATAATCCATCCGGGCTTACCATCGGATACCATCTTTTGGGTCTCAGCTTTTCTGGACAGCGTTCTCCCGTAGCGATCATGTCCGTCAACACACGGTTGTGCTCGTTGTCGAGCGCGGGCGTTTCTCGCGCTGCCAGCCCAAATGACGTCAGAATCCGGCGGAAATGCGATGCAAATTCCTCTGATCGAAGAAATTCATTTGCCTGGTGCTTCGCTACAAGAAGGCTCTTTTGAAATTCAGGCTGTCGTCGCATAGCGGCCTTCTGTTTCCTATTTAAGCCTATCATCTTTTCGTCAAATATCTTGAGCAATCGAGCATCGATTTGCGTCGAAAAACGCTTATGTAGGCGCCCTGCAGTCACGCTTCCTGCTACACGGTCTACGGTTGAAGTAATACCGAGTTTTAATTTTTCGCGCAGTGCGCGCGTTCGAAAGCTGAAAAGCCAACAAAGGTCCGACAATTGATCTGCATATTTTGTAACGTCATCAGGCAATCTTTCAAGCGCGCTGAACACGCCTCCGTAAACACTCTCTCGATCGCTAAAGGCGTTTTCCAGATCATCGTCAGATTCTCCGTAGAATTTTATCGCAGAACCGACGTTTTGGATATTCTTCGCCTGCGGCTCTTCGTCACCAGAATAAACCCAGACAAAATATCGTCCTGGCTTATTCTTCGGCGGATCGCAAAGGAACCTACGGAGCTGAAACCGCGAAACGAAATGGTTGTTGTTTTTTGATTTTGAGATTTTGTCCTGCGCTTTCAACGACGATTTAGTGGGCTAGAGTTGAACATCTCCGGGGACAGTTTACTTTCTTTCCGCAGAAAGGCACAGTCGCTTCAAGGCTGGCGCGGGCGGAAAAAGTTCCCTGCGCTCACTTACAACCGCTTCCGCCAAACCCCTTCACCAGCCTCTTTATCACCGCGTCAAAAACCTTCGCGCTCGCCTGCGGATACTCCCGCCTGAAATACCCGGCCGCCCGTCGCAGAGCGGGATTGCGCGGACGTAGAGGATGCGGCCGTTGCGCAGGCCCTACCAGCTCGCGCCGAAAACTGTCTCGCGGCGATAGCTCAGCGCCCAGCCATCGGCCTCGTCGCCGCGCATGCGCTCGGCAATTTCTGCGCTGAAACCGGTGTCGACCAGCCAGGCGCCCCACACGGCAAGTTCGGCACTGCCGTCCGCCGGGCGGCTGGTGCCGCCGTCGCTGTCGTCGGCCTCGGCGACTTCGGAAAAGCCTGGCGGGATGTCGATGGCATAGCCGAAGCGCGCATTGGCGTAGCGCTGCCAGCCGTCCGCGCCGGCCACGAGGACCGACGCAACGATCAGGACTGCCGCCATCGGAATCTTGTGAAGGCTCATATGTCGGTCTCCGGCGTCGTTAGATAAGCGAATGCCGGCGGCTGTTGACCTTGACCGCGCGCGTCCGCCCTGACTGTCCTACGGGGGTCCGTGAGCCTTCTCAAGAACGGCGCAACTGGACATGTCGCACTCCGTCCAGCACCCCTCATCCGACCTCGCTTCGCGAGGCCACCTTCTCCCACAAGGGGAGAAGGGGGAGTTGGCGTCGACCTCGCCACCAATCGCCAACGTTGTAGATTTGCGGAGACGACGCGGCAGCACTTCCCCTTCTCCCCTTGTGGGAGAAGGTGGATCGGCGCGTAGCGCCGAGACGGATGAGGGGTGTTGGACGGAGTACGACGTGGGCCACGCTCCGCCGAACATATGACTTCAAAAATGGGGGAAGAAAAATCCACACTGCGAAAAAATATTCCCGCCAACGCCTTGTTGGCTATCGCCAACATATTGAAATCGTTCATCCGCCCGACTTTGCTGCCGTATCATTCAACAAATCCGCCGGCATCCCGTCCCCGCCTCTTCGACCAATGCGACAATGGCGCCGGCCTTGTCTGGAGAAGCGGCGATGGACGGAAGTGCAGCTATCGAGCGGAACCGGGAAGCGCTGAAGCGCATCCTGGCGATGCTCGTCTCCATGGCCGGGATGGCGGATGGTGGGTCAACCTTGCCCCGCCGGCTTCATCGCGCGATCCTGCGGCTGCTGCGCCCGGCCGAGGCCGCCGCACGGCGGCTGATCATCGCGGCGGCGCGTGGCCTGGTGGTGGCCTTGCCGGCGGCACGCATGCGAAAGCCGAAACCCGCGATCGGGCGCGGTCCCCGCGCCTTCATGCCGGTCATGCCGAAAAAGCGTCGCCGGTGCCCCCAGCATGCACGAAACCTGCGGCTGCTCGATCCGCTGAAACGCCCGTTCCGCCCCTGCTTCCATTACACGCCGGCGCACGCCGCCCCGCGCATCCTGTCGCTCGATGCGCCATTCCGTCTCTTGCCTCCGCCGCCCTCGCCGGACGACCCGGTCGATGCGGCGCGGCTGGCCTTGCGCCTCGAGGCGCTGGGTCGCGCGCTCGACGACCTGCCGGGCCAGGCAAGACGTTTCGCCATCTGGAAGGCGCGCAACGACGCCGCGCAGCAAAAACCCGCCGCCGGCCGCTTCCGGCGGCTCTCGCCGCTGCGGCGCGGGCGTCCGCCCGGTGGGCGGCTGTCCGGCTATGACCCATCCGCCGACCATCCCCGAAGAATTCGCGAGATCGACGAGATTCTGGCGCACGCCCATGCGCTGGCCGTCTACGCGCTGGAGTTTTCCGACACGTCCTGACGGCATCCTGGCCGGACACGAGGCCTCAGGGATCGACGGCCACGGCGGATTTCCGCCGCATGGCGGCGATGGCTGTTGCCTTCCGGCTTACGGCTTCTTGCGTTTCTTTGCCTTGTCGAACCCCGGCTTGCCCGCCTTCTTGCCCGCCCATGGCGCCTTGTCGACTGATTTGTCGCCCTTCCGGTCGCGGAACTTCGGCCGCTCCGGCTTGCCTGCATCCGCCGCCGCAAAATCCTTGCGCTTCGAATAGGCTCTTTGCGGCGCCTCGCCCATGTCGGGCGCGCCCTCCAGCCGGGTAGCGCGAATGCCGTTCTCCAGCACCCGCTCCGGGCCGAGCGCGGCCAAAAACCCGTCGGCGCTGGCGGCGGTCAGTTGCACGAAGGTCTCCGCCTGCTGCATGCGGATCGCGCCGATGTCGCCCTTGGTGATGTTGCCGCGCCGGCAGAGCATGGGCAGCAGCCAGCGCGGCTCGGCGTTCTGCTTGCGCCCCACCGACACGGAGAACCAGACGCTCGGCCCGAACTCGCGCTCGCGCGCCGGTTTTGCCGCCTGCCGTTCGCCGCGTTCCGGGCGCTCCCGCTCGGGGGGCTGGCTCTCCGCCAGTTCCTCCGGCGCCGAGCGGCCGGCGCGCAGCACGCGCACGAAGGCCGCCGCGATCTGCTCGGGCGAATTCTGCTCCAGCAACTGCCGCACCAGCGCCTTCTCCTCGGCGGCCACCGGCCCGGCCAGCAGCGGGTTGGCGAGCAGCCGCTCGTCGTCGCGTTTGTTGACGTCCTCGATGGTCGGCGGCGTGGTCCAGAACGCCTTGACGCTGGCGTTCTGCAACAGCCGCTCGATGCGCCGCCGCGCGCTGTACGGCACGATCAGCACGCTGATGCCCTTCCGCCCCGCCCGTCCGGTGCGGCCGCTGCGGTGCAGCAGCGTGTCGGGGTTGGTAGGCATGTCGGCATGCACGACCAGTTCGAGGTTGGGCAGGTCGATGCCGCGCGCCGCGACGTCTGTGGCGATGCACACCCGCGCCCGCCCGTCGCGCATCGCCTGCAAGGCATGCGTCCGCTCGCTCTGGCTGAGTTCCCCCGACAGCGCGACGACGGAAAAGCCGCGATTGTTGAAGCGGGCGGTCATGTGGTTGACCGCCGCGCGCGTCGAGCAGAACACCAGCGCGCTGGCCGCCTCGTAATAGCGCAGCACGTTGATGATGGCGTTCTCGCGGTCGTGGCCGGCCACCGTCAGCGCGCGGTAGTCGATGTCGGCATGCTGCTTCTCGGCGCTCTGCACGGAAACGCGCAGCGCGTCGCGCTGGTAGCTCGCGGCAAGGGCCGCGATGGCGCGCGGCACGGTGGCCGAGAACATCAGCGTGCGGCGCTCCGGCGGCGCGGCGTTGAGGATGAATTCGAGGTCCTCGCGAAAACCCAAATCCAGCATCTCGTCGGCCTCGTCGAGCACCACGGCGCGCAGTGCCGACATATCGAGCGAATTGCGCATGATGTGGTCGCGCAGCCGGCCGGGCGTGCCGACCACGATATGCGCGCCGCGCTCCAGCACGCGCCGCTCGGTGCGCATGTCCATGCCGCCGACGCAGGAGGCGACGGTGGCGCCGGTCTCGGCATAGAGCCATTCGAGCTCGCGCATCACCTGCAAGGCGAGCTCGCGCGTCGGCGCGATCGCCAGCGCCAGCGGCGCGCCGGCCGGGCCGAAGCGCTCGGCATCGCCGAGCAGCGTGCGGGCAATGGCGATGCCGAAGGCCACCGTCTTGCCCGAGCCGGTCTGCGCCGAGACCAGCGCGTCGCGCTCCTCGAGGTCCGGCCCGGTGACCGCCTGCTGCACCGGCGTGAGTTCGAGATAGCCGCGTGCGGCGAGCGCATGCGCCAGCGCGGGAACGATGCCGTCGAATGTCGTCATGATTGTCTTTCAAATACGAGGCGCCTCCGTCACGGAAGGCGCAAAAATCGGCTGCGACCCGATGGCATTGTGCGATTGAGGGTCCCTGGCGGTGGTTTAGAGCCTGGGCGGGCGGCTTGCCAGCAAAATACGCCGCCTGCGGTCAATCCGCCTTCTTCTCGCCCTTCTCGCCGGCCTTGACGCGCCAGCGCGCGCAACTCACCACCGAGGAGAGATGAGGCCGGGCTGCCGAACGAGATCAGTCGAACACCGCGAGCGTGATCACGCCCGCTGCGACAATCACGGCCGATATCAGCCGGCCGAGCCACGGCCGTTCGCCGAAAAAGACCAGTCCGATCAGCGCGGCGATGACCACGCTGGATTCGCGGATCGCCGAGACCGCCCCGATCGGGGCGAAGGTTTTCACGTAGAGCACGGTCGCGTAAGCGGCGACAGAGAACACGCCGCCGACCATGCCGATGCCGAACACCCGCCAGTCGAACGCGGTCGCCTTGCGTCGCCGCTGCCATAAAATGGCAAACAGCACCGGCGATTCCAGCAGGAACAGCCAGCCGATATAGCCCATCGGAGCCTGCGAAAGCCGCACGCCGATGCCATCGGCGATCGAATAGCCGGCAATCGTCAGCCCGAGCAGCAAAGCCACGCCCACCGCCCGCTTGTCGGCATGCGCGGCCCCGCGCTGGATCGCCAGGAAGAAGATGCCGAGTGAGATGGCGGCGAGGCCGGCCCAGCCGAGCGTGGTCAGGTTTTCGCCGATGATCAGATAGGTGCCCATCGCCACGACGGCCGGCGCCATGCCGCGCGAGATCGGATAGACCTGGCTGAGGTCGCCAAGCCTGTAGGCCTGGAACAGCAGGATATAATAGGCATAGTGGATCAGTGTCGAAGCGGCGATCGACGGCCAGCTCGCCATCGCCGGCGGCGCGCTGAGCATGATCAGGATCAGCCCGCCAAGCCCATGCATCGACGCCACCGCCGCGATGGTCAGCGCGCGATCGGAGGCCGCCTTGACCAGTGCGTTCCAACTGGCGTGCAGCACGGCGGCGGAAAGCACGAGCGAGAGCGCAAATGCGGACATTTTTGTTCCTGCCCTTCCCGCGGGAAGGGCGGCCGGGCGGCCTGATTGGCGGGCGGGAACACTTCGAGCGAAGCGTTTTCGTTGGTCAGCTAAGCATCAATCGGTTTGGCCGGCTTGTGCCAAGTGCCTCGCTTCGCCTGCCCTGCCTTTATCCCCAGGGCAGGGAAAACGTCTTCACATTGGTAAAACTCTTCATCGCCTCGATGACGCCCTCCTTGTAGCCATTGCCGGAATCCTTGATCCCGCCGAACGGGCTCATCTCGATGCGATAGCCCGGCACTTCCCAGATGTTGACTGTACCGACCCTGAGCCCGGCGATGTATTTCTGCATCCGCCGGAAATCGTTGGTGCACACGCCTGACGACAGGCCGAAGGCGGTCGAGTTCGACAACGCGATCAGCGCGTCGTCATCGTCCGGCGCCCGCACGATCGGCACGATCGGCCCGAACGTCTCCTGCATGACGAGTTCCGAGGAGTGCGGCACGCGGTCGACGACGATCGGCGGCAGCAACGCGCCCTGCCGGCCGGGATGATAGAGAATTTCGGCTCCCTCTTCCGCCGCCATCTCGACGCGCCGCTCGAACAGCGCGGCCGCTTTCTCATGGATGACCGTGCCCAGATCGGTCGAACGATCCATCGGATCGCCGAAGCGCAGCTTTTTCGCCCGCTCCAGCACCAGCGGCACGAAACGGTCGGCGACCTTTTCCTGGACGAGGATGCGTTTCACCGCCGTGCAGCGCTGGCCGGAATTCTTCGTCGCGCCCGCCACCGCGAGATCCGCCGCCCGCGCCAGATCGTCGTCCGAAAGATCGTTCAGGATGATCAGCGGGTCGTTGCCGCCGAGTTCCAGAACCTGCCTTTTGTAGCCTGCCTTCGAGGCGATCATCTTGCCCACTGGCACACCGCCGGTAAACGTGATGAGATCGATATTGTCGTTGAGGATCATCTCGTCGCCGATCTCGGCCGGCCAGCCGGTGACGACCGACAGCATCTGAGGCGGCAGGCCGGCTTCGTAAAGGATGTCGGCAAGCACGAGCGCCGTCATCGGCGTCAGTTCGGTCGGCTTGACCACCACGCAATTGTTGGTGGCGATCGCCGGCGCCACCTTGTGCGACACCATGTTGAGCGGATGGTTGAACGGCGTGATCGCCGAGATCGAGCGAAGCGGTTCGCGCATCGTGAAAATCTTGCGCTGCTTGCCGTGCGGGGTGAGATCGCAGGAAAAAATCTCGCCGTCGTCATGGATGCACATCTGGCCGGTCAGTGTGAACACGTCAAAGGCGCGCCCGACCTCGTAGAGGGAATCCGTCTTGGAGATGCCGAGTTCCAGCGTGATCAAGTCGGAAATCTCCTCCTTGCGCGCGGCCAGCATCTCGGCGGTTTTCAGCAGGATGCGCTGGCGTTCGTAGCGTGTCAGCTTCGGCGTGTACTCCGCCGCGATCCGGAACGCTTCGCGGGCGTGGTGCGCCTGCCCCGCCGGCACGGTGCCGATGACGGTATCCGTGTAGGGATAGCGCACCTCGACAACGGCATCGGCATCGACCTTGCGGCCGGCAATCCGCATCGGCTCGTGGCGGACCTGGAATGACGTCTGGGCCTTGGTCATGGCTGTATCCATTGTGATTTGTCGGTCGTGCGTCCTTCGAGGCTCGCCCGCCAATGATTTCACTTTCCCAATCAACGCGGTGCGGGCTCGCACCTCAGGATGAGGACCGTCGTGGCTGCACCGCTCACCGTCAACCTAGTTTCTGACAGGCAAGCGGAATCTCGGAAAGCCTGCAGATTTGGCGATTGGCGATGTAACTACTTCGGTCCTCATCCTGAGGTGCGAGCCCGTACGACGGGACTTGTTGAGCGACAATCTCAACGGGCGAGCCTCGAAGGACGCACATCGTCAACCACGCGCCGCCGCCATCGCTGCGTAAAAAAAAGCATCGAAATTCCGCAGCGCCGGTGCATCCGGCAGATCGGCAAGCTGGCGGTTGACGATGAACGGCACCGCCTGCTCGGTCAGCCCGCCATGCGAACGCAGCGGCTCGTCGAGTGCTGCGAGATCGTGACGGTGCTCGCTCGTGCCGATCGTCTTGTTCTCCGACGAGACCAGAACGATGTCGCCGATGCGGTCGGCCGGCAGTTCGAAGCGCGCGCAGGCGGTCTCGCGATCGATCACCACGTCGAGCCCTTCGATGCCCGCCAGCCGCCGCATGATCGCCGCACGGTCGGCGCCGGCCGGAAGGTAAGCCGTGGCGAACGAACCCAGTGCGCCATGATGCACGACATAGGGATCGGTGATCGGCAGTATGACCCGCGCCGCGTCCTTGCCCAGCCATTCGTCGAGCAGGTCCTGCACGTAGATGACGTCCGGCCTGCCGTCGGCCTTGTGTTTCGGCTTCATGCCATGGTCGGCGGTCACGACGATCGCCGCGCCCAGCGTGTCGAGTTCGGCGAGATAGCGGTCGAACATCTCGTAGAAATCGTTCGCCTGCTTCACGCCCGGCGCGTATTTGTGCTGCACATAGTCGGTCGTGGTCAGGTACATCACGTCCGGCTGGAATTCCTTGAGCAGCTTGACGCCCGCGGCGAACACAAATTCCGACAGTTCGGCCGAGTAGACTTCCGGCACCGGTCGCCCCAGCCATGCCGAGGCATTGTCGATGCCGTTTTCGGCCTTTGTCGCCTTGTCCGATTTTTCAGAAGAGAAGCACACCGCGCGCCCGTCCTCATAAGACAGACCATGACCGAGCAGCGCCCGCAGCTTGTCCTTGGCCGTCACCACGGCGACCTTGGCGCCGGCATCGAAGAAAGCCTTGAAGATGGTCGGCGCGCGCAGGAAACGCGGATCGTTCATCATCACTTCCTGGCCGGTCTCCGGCTCGTAGAGATAGTTGCCGCAGATGCCATGCACTGACGGCGGCCGCCCGGTGGCGATCGACAAATTATTGGGATTGGTGAAGCTCGGGATGACGCTATGCGCGGTGCGCACCGTGCCTTTCACCTTGATCTTTTCCAGCGCTGGCATCAGCCCCGCTTTGATCGCTTCATCCAGATAGGCCGGCTCGCAGCCGTCGAGGCAGATGGCGATGGCCGGCACGGTCGGCCAGGCATAGTCCCGGCCGTTGACGGTCACCGCGACGCGGGAGAACTGGTTCATGGCAATATCCTTTTGGAGCCGTATCAAGCGGCAAGTTTGGCGCGTTCGGCAATCGCGACGGCAGGCGGCGCGGCGCTGTCCACGCCCATTTCGGCCAAGCACTCGCCCGCCGCGGTCACCACCCGGCGCATGACATGCTCGTCCATCCGGCCGATGCAGCCGATGCGGAAACTGTCCACCGCCGTCAACTTGCCGGGATAGATGATGAACCCCTTGTCCTTCATCAGCCCATAGAAGCTGTCGAATGCAAAATTATGGTGGGCCGGGTTGAAGAAGGTGACGATGATCGGCGACAGCCAATCGTCGGACAGCAGCGTCTCGAACCCCAGCGCCCGCATGCCGGCGACCAGCACGTCGCGATTGCGGCGATACCGCGCGCCGCGCCCGGCGACACCGCCCTCTGCTGCGTGCAGCCGCAGTGCTTCGAGGAAAGCGGCCACCGCATGCGTCGGCGGCGTAAAGCGCCACTGGCCGGTCTTTTCCATGTAGGCCCATTGCGCATGGACATCGAGGCTGAGCGAATGGCTGCGACCTTTCGCGGCCTCCAGCTCGCTCTTCCGCGCGATGACGAAGCCGAAGCCCGGCACGCCCTCGATACATTTGTTGGCCGAGGACACCAGCGCATCATAGCGGATCTCGCTGACATCGAGCGGCACCGCGCCGAAGGCGCTCATTGAATCGATCAGCAGCCGCCGGCTTTTTTTCGCCACCACTTCGGCGATTTCCGCCACAGGATTGAGGATGCCGGAACTCGTCTCGCAATGGATTACGACGACATGGGTGATCGCCGGATCGGCGTCGAGCGCCGTTGCCACCTCGTCGCCGAGCGGCGGCAGGTAGTCGCCCTTGTCGATCACCGCATGAGCGCGGCCGAGATAGGCAAGCGTCTGCGCGGTGCGCTGTCCGTAGGCGCCATTGGCCAGCACCAGCACCTTGCCGTCACGCGGCACCAACGAGCCGAGCATCGCCTCGACGGCAAAAGTGCCGCTGCCCTGCATCGGCACGCAGTCGAACTCGCCGGCCGTATCGCCCGCCAGCGCGATCAGTTGGCGGCGCAGATCGGCAGTCATCCCGCGAAAATCCGCGTCCCAGGAGCCCCAGTCGCGCAACATCGCCTGCTTGACCGAAGTGGCGGTGGTGAGCGGGCCGGGCGTCAGCAGATAGGGCTCGCCCATCGCGGGCGCCGCGAACGGCTCGGCGGCATCGTTGTCGGGCATCTCGTTCTCCCAGCGCGTCTGCGACGCGCACATCTCCCACTTACCGATCTATCTGTAAAATCGTTATTTTGTATCGATCTATAAGTTTGACTGGAAAAACGACTACCAAGCGTTTCGCCGATCTGGGCACGTTCCCTTGCCGATCGCAAGCGCCCATCGCAGCCGTTCCGCCGGACTCGGCAAGGAGATACGATGCGCTACGTCCAACTCCGGGCATTTCACTACGTCGCCATCTCCGGCGGGTTTTCGCGCGCGGCGGAAGAACTCCTGCTCACCCAGCCGGCGATCTCCGACCAGGTGCGCAAGCTGGAAGAGGAATATGACGTGCTGCTGTTCAACCGGCAGCGCAAGCAGGTTTTGCTCACGCCGGCCGGTGAAAAGCTGCTGGTCATCACCCGCCGCATGTTCGACAACGAGCAGCAGGCTCTGGAACTCCTGTCGGAATCGCGCGCCTTTCGCGCCGGCACGCTGCGCATCGTCGCCGACGCCGCCCATCATCTGCTGCAAATCCTCGCTGAATTCCGGCGCAAATATCCGGGCGTCAAAATCTCGGTTCGCGCCGGCAACACGGAAAGCGTGATCGAAAGCCTCTACAGCTACGACGCGGACCTCGGCGTGCTCGGCGAAATCCCGTCAAGCCGCGACTTCGATATCGTCAAGCTGAACGCGACGCCGATCGTCGCCTTCGCGGCGATCGATAATCCAGTGGCACACAAGAAATCCCTCACCTTCCACGAACTGTCCAACCTGCCGCTGGTCATGCGCGAGCGCGGCTCGAAAACCCGCCGAAAGCTGGAGGACGGCGCGGCGGAGGCTGGCGTGGAACTCAAGCCGATGATCGAGGCCGAGGGCCGCGAGGCCGTGCGCGAGATCGTCGCCCCCGGCGCCGGCATCGGCTTTGTCTCGGCCGCCGAGTTCGGACAGGATTCCCGGCTGGTAAAAATTCCGATCGACGCGCCGGGTTTGCTGATGGACGAGGCGCTGATCTGCCTCACCGAGCGCAGCGGCGGCAAGCTGGTGCGTGCCTTCCTCGACATAGCCCGGTCAGCGGCGGCAGGTTAGCGGGCGGCCACGCGCGAAAAAATGCCGGCCCGAAGGCCGGCACAGTCATCGCGCAAGAGAGATGGCTAAATGTCAGCCGCCATACGTGTAGACGACCAGGGTCCCATCTGGCATGACTTGGCTCGCCACGACATGGTCGGTCATGACCTTCTGTTCGGTCAGCCTTGTGGTGACGACAGTGTTCGCCGCCAAAGCGGCGCGCAGGTCGCCGACAGGTCCCGCACTCTGGCTCATCGCTGCGTCGAACGCCTGCTTGTCGGCGCTCGCCCAGTCGTCGACCCGCACCACCTTCACGGACGAAATCGTGGAAATCGTCTGGATCTGGCCCGCGGTCGTCGTGCCCGCTGCCATTACCGGCGTAAGGGTACGGACGTCGCCGATGCTGGCGGTGGTCATCGTATCGGTATCGCTTTCGGCGTTGAATTGCTGCGCGCCGGGATTGATCTGGGTCTGGCCGGTGGAATCCGGATCCTTGGCTTGAGCCGGGCTCTCGGCGAAGGCCGGAACTGCAAAAGCCGTGATCGCCGCCACGGAGGCGGCATACAGGAGGCTGCGTTTCATGGAGAATCTCCTCTGTTTGTCCCTCGCGGCGTCAACCCTTGGGCGTGGAGATGGTTCCCGAAAAATGCCGGCCGCATGCTTGCGCCGCAACGGACTCGATGTGGGAAATGAAGGCTTCGGCTAACCGAGCCGCGCTTCCCAGCGGTCGAGAAATGCCTCGATCGGCATTGTCTGCATGTCGGGAACCGCCTCGAACAGCGTTTCGGCCGGCCAGTCCCACCAGGCCAGCTTTTCGATGCGGCGGCATGCATCGTCTGCGAACCGACGCCGCAACGCGCGCGCCGGCGCGCCGGCAACGATTATGTATGGCTCGACATCATGCGTGACGACCGCATTGGCACCAACCACGGCGCCGTTGCCGATCGACACGCCCGGCATCACCACCGCGCCGTGGCCGATCCAGACGTCATGGCCGATCGTCACCTGCTTGCCCTGCCGGCGTTTTCGGAAGGCCTCGTCGACGCCGAGATAGCGGAAATATTCGTTCGGCCGGTAGCTTAGCTTGTGCTGGGTGATGCGCTCGATCGGATGCTCCAGCGCGTTAATGCGGGTGTTGGCGGCGATAGAGCAGAACTTTCCGATGGATGTGTAGATCGCCTCGGCATGCCGCTCGAAATAGGAAAAATCGCCGACGCTCACCTCGCGCAGGATGACGCGCTCGCCGATCACCGCATAGCGCCCCAGCTTGCAAGATTTCAGCTCCGCCGTCGGATGAATGCGGGGTTCGGAATCTTTGAAGCGCAGATTTGGATCGATATCCATTTCAGCGATCTACTTGCCGGCGAAACCGTCGGCAAGCCTCACTGCGGCTTGCCGTTGGTCCACACCACCTCCTGGCCATAGAGCGGCACGGTCGAGATCGCCATCTTGGCCGACCCGTCCTGCACCTGCCGCGAATGCGAAAGATAGATCAGCGTCTGGTTGGCCTTGTCGTAGATGCGGTTCACCACCTGTTTCTTCCAGATCAGGCTGATCCCCTGCTTGAACACTTCCTCGCCCTCCTCGCCGAAATCGATGTCGCGGATGGTGATCGGTCCGGTCTGGCGGCATGAGATTGCGGAATCGGACGGGTCCTCGAACCAGTTGCCCTTCTGCAGCCGGTCGACCACGCCGCGGTCGAAATAAGAGACATGGCAGGTGATGCCGTCGACCTTCGGATCCTTGATTGCTTCGACGATGATGTCGTTGCCGAGCCAGTCGACGCCGACCTCGCCGACCTGCTGGGCTTGGGCGAGCCCTGAAGACAAGGCAACGGCGGCGGCCGATATCAGTACGGCGAGCGGGCGCATAAAATTCTCCTGTTGCGAACGGCGAGACCAGACGTGGGACCACAGCGGCGCGAATGCAAGTGCGACGGCACCGGCAGCGTCAACATGGCCCCTTCCGCTATGACCCGCCCAAGGCTATTTTCAGCAAATGACGCCTCGAACCGCATTCCACGTTCCGCGCGCTGCCGGCTGTATCGCGGCAGCGACGGCATTTGCGGCCACGACCGGAGCGACGTTCGCGGCCTGGGCAGCTCAAGGGTCCGATATCTTCATGGCAATGATCCAGTCCGGCATGTCCTGGTGCTTCTGACAACCTCGTCGCCATCGGCTACACATTCCCTCTTGCCCAGAACCTGAGACCGCCATGCAATCGAAGATGATGCGATTTGTTCTCGTCGGTATCCTCGTCGTCATGGCTGCCGGCGTCGGTTGGCTGACGTTCGACTGGTATCGGCAGATGAACAGCAGCGACGCCTATGGCGCGCCGTTCACGCTGCTCGACCAGAAGGGCGCCGAAATTTCCGAAGCGGCGTTCCGCGGCCATCCGTCGGCGGTGTTCTTCGGCTTCACCCATTGCCCGGAAGTCTGCCCGACCACGCTGGTCGAAATGGACAGCTGGCTGAAGAAGCTCGGCGACGACGGCCGTGACGTCCGCGCCTATTTCGTCTCGATCGACCCCGAGCGCGACACGCCGGAGACGATGGACACCTATGTCGGCAATGTCTCCGACCGCATCACCGGCATAACCGGCGACCCGGAAAAGGTCGCCGCCATGGCAAAAGCCTTCGGCATCTACGCGCGAAAAGTGCCGCTGGATGGCGGCGACTATACGATGGACCACACCGCCTCCGTCCTGCTGCTCAACCGCGAAGGCGGCATCTTCGGCACGATCTCCTATGGCGAGGATCCCGACACGGCGCTTGCAAAACTCAAGCGACTGATTGCCGAAGGCTGAGGCGACAAACCTGATGGGCCAGACCCGGTTTTTCTTCGTCGCCGACAAGACGGCGTGCCTAAAACTCTTTCCGGCGCTTGAAGCCGAGTTCGAGGAAGATGGCCTGCCGCTTGCCATGATCGAGTTCGACGAGGCCAAGCACCTTGAGGAAATATCGCTTTACGTCGACGGTGACCCGTCCGATGCCGAACGCCGGATGGCTGGCGTTCTGCGCGATCACGGACGGCCGGAAAGCCTTTCGCGCGAGGACCTGCCGGATATCGATTGGGTTGCGCGTTCGCTCGAAGGGCTGAAACCAGTCCGCGCGGGCCGCTTCTTCGTCCATGGCGGGCATGACCGCCACCGCCGCCGTATCGGCGACCTCGCCATCGAGATCGAGGCCGGCATGGCCTTCGGCACCGGTCATCACGGCACGACGGCCGGCTGCCTGGAAATGATCGAGATGGTCGTCCGGCGCGAGCGTCCGAAAAATGCGCTCGACCTCGGCACCGGCAGCGCCGTGCTGGCGATCGCCGTCGCAAAGATGGCGCATATCCCGGTGCTTGCCACCGACATCGATCCCGTCGCCGTTCGGGTGGCCGCCGAGAATGTAAAGCTGAACGGCGTTCCCGCGCTGGTGCGCACCGCCACCGCGCCGGGCTTCCATCATCCGGTCTTCGGCCTCGCCGGGCCGTTCAACCTGATCGTCGCCAACATCCTGGCACGGCCGCTGATGCAGCTTGCGCCACAGATGGCGCGGCATGTCACCTGGGGCGGATCGCTGATCCTCTCAGGCATATTGGAACGCCAACGCGATGCAGTTGTTGCGGCCTATTGCGGCCAGCGCTTCCGGCATGTGCGCACCTTGCACCGCGAGGGCTGGGTGACGCTGCACCTCAAGCGCTGAAGGGTCCCAGGCCTGGCGGGCTCGTGACGCCCACTTGCCGCTGATCGTTACAGATAATACGCGCCCGCGCGCTTCCGCAGTTCGGAGCGGCTGTAGCCGTGCGACCTCAGAGTCTCGTCGTCGAAGCCGAGCAGGGCCGAAGCGACATAGCGTTCCGCCTGCTTTTCACGCGCCTGCATGAAAGCATCGAAGGCGGATCTGAAAAAACTGGTTTTCGTGGTCATAGGCGTTTTCCTTGTTCAGGATTCGCAGTCATGTCCTCCACGGAAGAAAGGTAAGTTCTGCTGACCTTTTACCCAAGTGCGAATTCGGCATGGGTGCCATCTACAATTGCATACACCAGTCGGCAGGCGGTGCTGGACCATCGCGCCCGCGTTGCCACAATGGGTGCCTGAAGATACGGTCACGCATTCGAATCCGCTGGGGAAACCGCAGGCCATGTTCCAGACCTTCGACGAGGAAAGTGATCCGACGCTGGGTGCCGGCCGCGTGGCGCAACTGCGCGAGTGGCTGGTCGCCAAAAGCCTCGACGGCTTCATCGTGCCGCGCTCCGACGAGCATCAGGGCGAATACGTCGCCGAGCGTTCGGAGCGACTGAAATGGCTGACCGGCTTCACCGGCTCAGCCGGCGTGGTCATCGTGCTCGGCAGCCGCGCCGTGCTGTTCGTCGACGGCCGCTACACTTTGCAGGCGCGCCAGCAGGTCGATCCGGCAGTGTTTTCCATCGAAAGCCTGATCGCCAACCCACCGCCGGACTGGCTGAAGGAGAACGCCGGCAAGGGGCTTCGCCTCGGCTTCGACCCTTGGCTGCACACCATCTCCGAGGTGAAGGCCCTGCGCTCCGCCTTGGAGGGCAAGGGCGCTGAACTGGTCGCCGTGGAGAAGAACCCGATCGACGAATTGTGGCCCGACCAGCCCGACGCGCCGCTCAAGCCCGTTGAGATCCATCCCAACGCCCTTGCCGGCGAGCTCGCCAAGGAAAAGCTGGCACGGCTGGCAGCGGCAATCGCCGCCGACGGGGCGACCCATGCCGTGCTCACCGACCCCTCCTCTCTGGCCTGGGCCTTCAACATCCGCGGCAACGACGTGCCGCACACGCCGCTGGCGCTCGGTTTCGCCATCCTCGCCGCCGATGGCGCGCACCGGATTTTCATCGACAAGCGCAAGCTGCCGATCGAGCCGAGAGCCTATCTGACACAGCTTGCCGACATCAGCCCGCCCTCTGCGCTGGAGGCCGACCTCGTGGCGCTTGCCAGGGCCGGCGCCCGCGTCGCTCTCGATCCGGTGCTAGCGGCTGAACAGTTGCGGTTGCTCGTCGCCGACAATGGCGGCACGGTTGTCGAGGCGGCGGACCCGGCGCGCATCCCGCGCGCCACCAAGAACGCAGCCGAACTCGCCGGTTCGCGGGCCGCACATCGCCGCGACGGAGCCGCGATGGTGAAGATGCTGGCCTGGCTCGACCGCCAGCAGCCAGGCTCGATCGACGAGATCAGGACCGTCGAGCAACTGGAAGGTTTCCGCCGCACCGTCGGTGAGGAAACGCAGATGCCGCTGCGCGACGTCTCCTTCTCGACCATCTCCGGCTCGGGTGCGAACGGCGCAATCATGCATTACCGCGTCTCGCGCGCCACCAACCGCGTGCTTGGCGACGGCGAACTTTTCCTGATCGATTCCGGCGGCCAGTACCAGGACGGCACCACCGACATCACCCGCACCGTTCCCGTCGGCACGCCGACCGAAGAGATGCGCGAGCGCTACACGCTTGTGCTGAAAGGCATGATCCGCATCTCCATGCTGCGCTATCCGCCCGGCACGCGCGGCTGCGACATCGACGCCTTCGCCCGCGCGGCGCTCTGGCAGCACGGGCTGGATTTCGCGCACGGCACCGGTCACGGCGTCGGCTCCTATCTTTCCGTGCATGAGGGGCCGCAGCGCATCGCCAAGACAGGCACGCAAAAGCTGCTGCCCGGCATGATCCTCTCCAACGAGCCGGGCTATTACAAGGAAGGCCACTACGGCATCCGGCTTGAGAACCTTATCGTCGTCACGCCCGAGGCGACAATTCCCGGCGGCGACATCGCCATGCACGGCTTCGAGACGCTGACGCTTGCGCCGTTCGACCGGCGCATGCTTCAGCCGGAACTGCTCAACAAGGACGAGTTGCAGTGGCTGGACGCCTACCACGCGCGTGTGCTGGCGGAGATCGGTCCGATGCTGGACGGCGAGAACCTGGCCTGGCTGGACAAAGCGGCGGCGCCTCTTCCCCACCTGCCGCATTAAGGGTCCGTCGAGATCAAGTCAGGATGGGCCGGACTCGAAGATGATCGACCGGGCGAAAATTGAACAACTACTGATCGCAATTGGCGATCGTCTGCGCCGACCGTCTACAATCGTCATTGTTGGAAGCACGGCAAGCATGCTTTCGGGGCAGGATGATCGCCAGACGCCCGATATCGATATATGGTATCCGATGTCGGACTTCGATCCGGGTGACATGAGACAGGCTGTGGAAGCTGCAGGTCTGCGCTACGATCCACGTGGCGAAATCGGCGCGGAGGACATCTATCTGCAGATACTGCGGCCAGGCATCACGATGTACCCTCCTACGTTCCAGACCATGCAGCTTGGGACCTACGGTAACCTCAGCGTTGCCATGCCGCCGCCCGCTTTGATCGTCGCGACCAAACTCGCGCGCGCCACGGAAAGCGACCTGGAAGATGTTGCCTGGTGGATGGAGCATACCGACATTTCGCGAGACGACATTGAGAACGCCATCAGCCTGATCCCTCAACGCCGAAATCGGGAAGAAGCCACCGCGAACCTCATTTTCCTCGACATCGACCGGGACCAGGACCGATGACCGCGCGCCGCAGCATCCGCACCTTGCGCGTAGAGGCAGAGGCCGCCCTGATCGAAAAGAGGGTCTTCAGGGTGATGGCGGCGAGAGACTGGGAACTGCTGATCAAGATCGCCGAAATTGCCCAGGCGGATGCCGATGTGCGTCTGGCACAGACCGATCCGTCGCGCTTCATCCTCCTGCGCAACGGCGTGTCTTCATGGCACCTGAAAGGGCTGACGGGCGTTACGCCGGATAGCATCCGAAAAGCGCTCGAGAAGCATCAAATCGCTTACCTGGACCCAACCGACCGGGCGGCCAAACCGCGTGCTCGCGCCGAAGGCCCCGCGACACGCACGCATCCTTCACAGCCCGCATGAAACGCGGCACCGCAGCGCCGCTCCATCTCAAATGCCATTGGCCTGCGCCCACCCAGGCCCACTACCCGCCACGATGCGATAGTGGTCGACGTTTTTCGGACGCTCGACCAGGAACTTGTCGTCCTCGGATAATGGCGCGCCACCTCAGGATCGTCGCCGGCGAATGCCTTGATGGCTTCGAGCGAGGTCCACCAACTCAGCGTCGTCACTTCGCTGGTGCCGTCACCACGCGCGCGCAACACCATCTGGAAGCCAAGATTGCCCGGCGTCGATTTGTAGTCCTCAAGCCCGGTCGCCTTGATGTAGTCGACATAGACCTGCTCGTCCGCAGTGCGGTCGACGCCGGTCCATTTGCGCAGGATTTTGGTTTCCCCGCTCATCGCCGCCTCCTTCTATCCAATCACCTGCCGCAGCAAAATCAGCGTCGCCCCGCCGGCGAGGAACAGCGCCAGCATGCCGTAGCGCAACGACACGATCGCCGTTACTACCAGCGCAACGAACTCGGCCGGCCCTGCCGTCAGCAGCGCCGGCGCGACCAGCGTGGTCAGCACCGCAGCGGGAACGACGTTCAACGCCGCCTCGATGCGCGGATGCACCGTCTCGAAACGCGACAGGATGAGATGCCCGCCAATGCGCGTCAGATAGGTCAGCGCCGCGCCCCACAGGACGATCCAGGCGATGTTGCTCACGGCGCGGACCTCTTCGCGGCATTCGGCGCGACGACCGCACCGAGGATAATGCCGGCCGCCGCCCCCACCGACACATGCCAGGGCGACCCGATGGTCTTGTAGGCGATGAGCGAGACCACGCCACTGACCAGCACAACCGGCAGCCACAGCGGCCGCTTGCGAAAACTCATGACCAGGCCGAGAAAATAGATCGGCAGAAGGAAATCGATGCCGATGGCATGGGTATCCGGGATCAGCTTGCCGAACACCGCGCCCAGCCCGCTTTCGATGACCCAGCAGACATAGATCGCCAGGCCCATGCCCATGTACCAGACGAAGCCGACCTTCTCGCCGCTTTCGGCTTTCCGTTCGGCCTCGGCGAATTGCGGGTCGGTCAGCACGAAATAGCCAACCGCCTGCTGCCAGAGCGGCCAGTGCGCCAGCCGTCGGCCGATGGAGGCTGAATAGAGCACATGCCGGAAATTCACCGCGAAGATCGACGCCACCACCAACCACGGCGCGATGTTCTGTCCGAACAGTTCGATGCCGACCATCTGGCTGGCCCCGCCATAGATCAGCGCGCTCATCAGGATCGCCTCGGCGACGGTGAAGCCGTTGTCCACCGCGATGGCGCCGAACAGGACGGCAAAGGGCGCCGAGGCGACGACCACGGGGAGGCCGAGCCGCACACCCTGCCAGAACGTGCTCTCTGCTGGTCGCATAACGACGGATTCGGTGGCCATGACATTCCCCGGAAACCGGGATAGCTATGTCAGCACCCCTGTCCTGTCACACGAATTCGCTTGAGCCAAACAATCAGGGATGGTGAACCTTGCTTTGGCTGCGGTAACCATACGCCATTCAGAGAACCGACAAGATTCATCGCGCCTGCGCTACCCGCTCCAGCCACTTGTCCTCGTCAATCACCTCGATGCCGAGTTCCGTCGCTTGCTTGAGCTTCGATCCCGCGCCAGGTCCGGCCACGACGAGATCCGTCTTGGCCGAGACCGAGCCGGCAACCTTGGCGCCAAGCCTCTCCGCCATCGCCTTTGCCTCCGACCGTGACATCTTCTCCAGCGACCCGGTGAAGACGACGGTCTTGCCGGCCACCGGGCTGCCGGCCGAGACGTTGACCACGTAGGGTTTTGGGCGGACCTGATCGAGCAGCTTGTCCAGCACGTCGTCGTTGCGCTCGTTGCCGAAGAAATCGATGAGCGCGCCGATCACCGTGTCGCCGATGCCGTTGACGGAGGGAAACACAGTATGCGGGTCTTCCGCAGCGGCAGTCTCCTTGCCGACGCGGATGAATTCCTCCACCGTCGAAAAGGTCTTCGCCAGCAGCGCCGCCGTGGTGTCGCCAATATGGCGAATGCCAAGCGCGAAGATAAAGCGGTCGAGTTCCGGCTCCCGCCGTGCATCGATCGCGGCGAACAGCTTGTCGAGGCTCTCGTAAGTGCGCTCCTCGGCCGACAGCACCTTCTTGCGCGTTGTGCCCTTGGCGGCCTCGCGCTCACGGGCCTGCGCCTCGCGCCGCTCGAACAGCGCCTGCTGTACTTCCGCGCGGCGGTCCTTCAGCACAAAGATGTCGGCGGCGGTCTTGATCAGCCCGGCACTGAAGAAGAGGTCGATATTCTCCGCGCCCAGCCCCTCGATATCCATCGCACCGCGCGACACGAAGTGACGCAACCTCTCCATCGCCTGTGCCGGACAGATCAATTCGCCTGTGCAGCGCCGACGCGAATCCTCCTTGCCGGTCTTCTCGTTGACCTCGCGCGTGGCGGGCGAGCCGCAGACCGGGCAGGTGTGCCGGAACTCGTAAGGTACGGCATCGGCGGGACGCTTTTCCAGCACGACCCTAACGATCTGCGGAATGACGTCCCCTGCCCGCTGGATTACGACGGTGTCGCCGATGCGGATATCGATCGGTTCGTCGCCGCGGATGGGCAATCCGTTGCTGTCGATCCCGGCGATGTAATCCTCATTGTGGAGCGTGACGTTGACGACGGTGACGCCGCCGACGGTCACCGGGTCGAGCCGCCCCACCGGCGCCAGCGTGCCCGTGCGGCCCACCTGAATGTCGATCTGGCGGAGCACGGTGGTCGCCTGCTCGGCCGGGAATTTATGCGCGATCGCCCAGCGCGGCTCGCCGCTGATGAAGCCCCAGCGGCGCTGCAACTCGAGCTGGTCGACCTTATAGACGACACCGTCGATGTCATAACCAAGCGACGAGCGCTGCGCCTCGATCAGTCTGTAGTGCGCGATCAGTTCCTCGACCGATTTGGCGCGCACCATCAGCGGGCTGATCTGAAAACCCCAATCGGCAAATTTCTGCACCGACTCGAACTGCGTCGGCGCAGGGTCCTCGGTCGTGTAGCCCCATGCATAGGCGAAGAATTTCAGGTTGCGGCTGGCTGTTACCGACGCATCCTTCTGGCGGAGCGACCCCGCCGCCGTGTTGCGCGGGTTGACGTAGTCCTGCCCGCCGGCCGCCGCCGAGCGCTCCTTCAACGCCTCGAACTCCGCATAGGTCATATAGACCTCGCCGCGAATCTCGATCGTCTCCGGCCAGCCCGAGCCTTTCAGCCTGTGCGGTATGTCGGCAATGCTCTTCAAATTGGCGGTGATGTCCTCGCCGACAGTGCCGTCGCCGCGCGTCGCGCCCTGGACGAACACCCCCTTCTCATAGCGTAGCGAGGCCGACAGCCCATCGATCTTCGGCTCGGCTGTGAACGCGATGTCGAAATCCTTGTCGCGTTCGAAGAAGCGTTTCGCGCGCTCCAGAAAATCGACCACGTCCTCGTCGGTATAAGCCTTGGCGAGGCTGAGCATCGGCACGGCGTGCCGCACCTTGGCAAACCCCTCCGCCGGCGGAGCGCCGACCGTACCGGTCGGGCTATCCTCCCGGATCAGATCGGGAAATCGTTCTTCGATCGCCGCGTTCCGCCGCCTCAGCGCATCATAGTCCGCGTCCGAAATGGTCGGCGCGTCTTCCTGGTGATAGCGCCGGTCGTGTTCCGCAATCTCACCAGCCAGTCTGGCGAGTTCGCCAGCGGCCTGCTCTTGGGTGAGTTCTTCGACGGGAATTTGAGGGGCGGCCATGGGGACATTCTTCTTTTTCGGGACGCAAACGCCAAAAACTCTTCGGCAAAATCCCGATAAAAGTAAACCGCTGCCAATGCTTCAACTGACAGGCGACGTCGCGCCCAGCAGCCTCGCGGCCGCCGCCCGTGCCTCCTCGGTGATCGTCTCGCCGGCGAGCATGCGCGCGATCTCCTCCTGCCGCGACGGCCGGTCGATCTCGGCGACGGTGGTCGACACCCGTTCCGTCCCCGATTTGGAGATGAGGAAATGCGTCTCGGCGCGCGCCGCGACCTGCGGCGCATGGGTGACGGTCAGCACCTGCACACGCTTAGCCAACCGCGCCAGCCGCTGGCCGATCGCATCGGCCACTGCGCCGCCGACACCCGAATCGATCTCGTCGAACACCAGCGTCGGCGCCGAGCCCCGGTCGGCCAGCGCAACCTTCAGCGCCAGCAGGAACCGCGAAAGCTCGCCACCCGAGGCCACCTTCATCATCGGCCCCGGCCGCGTGCCGGGGTTGGTCCGCACCCAGTACTCGACCTGGTCGATGCCCTCCTCCGCGCGGTTGTCAGCCTCCGACGTCAGTTCGACGATGAACGCCGCCCGTTCCAGCCTGAGCGCCGGCAGTTCGGCCATGACGGCCGCTTCCAGGCCGGCGGCCGCCGACTTGCGCAGGTCGGAAAGATGTGCCGCATCCTTGTCGTAGGCGGCGCGCGCCATGCTCGCCATCCCGTCCAGCCCGCGCAGCCGCTCCTCGCCGGCATCGAGGTCGGCGAGATCGGCCACCATGGCGTCGCGCAGTTGCGCCAGATCGTCGACCTGCACATTGTGTTTCCTGGCCATGGCCCGCAGCGCGAACAGCCGCTCCTCGGCCCGCTCCAGTCGCTCGGGGTCATATTCGGTCGCTCGCAGCGCGGCATCCACGCCTGACTGCGCGGCATCGAGCGAAATCAGCGCCTCGTCCAGCGACTTGACCACATCGTCGAGCAGGCCCGGCACATCCTGCGCCTTGCGTTGCAACCTCCTCAGCAGGCTGGCCAGTTGCGGCAGCGGCGAGTTCGCCCCGGACAGCACGTCCTGCGCATCCTTGATCTCGGAAGCGATCTTTTCCACACGCATCATCGACGCGCGCATCTCGGCAAGATCCGTTTCCTCGCCGGGCTGCGGATCGAGCTTGGAAAGCTCGGCCACCGAGGAACGCAAGAAATCCGCCTCGCGCGCCGCCGCGTCGACCCTTGCCTTGTGGCGGGCCAGTTCCTGCTCGGCATCCCGCCAGCGCCGCCAGGCGGCAGCCACCGTCCTCGCCTCGCCGACATGACCGCCGAAGGAGTCGAGCAGGTCGCGATGCGCACCCGGATCGACCAGCGCCCGCTCGTCGTGCTGGCCATGGATTTCCACCAGCGCCCGGCCGATATCGCGCATCAGCGTCACGCTGGACGGCTGGTCGTTGACGAAGACGCGAGTCCGCCCGTCGGCCGTCTGCACGCGCCGCAGGATGATGTCGCCGTCGTCCTCGAAGGCATTGTCGGAAAGGATGCTGCGCGCCGGGTGGTTGCGCGGCACGTCGAACACCGCCGTCACCTGCCCTTGCGCCGCGCCATGGCGGACCAGCGAGGCGTCGCCGCGCGCCCCGAGCGCCAGCGACAGCGCGTCCAGCAGGATCGACTTGCCGGCACCGGTCTCGCCGGTCAGCACGGAGAGGCCGGCCGTAAAATCGATATCCAGCCTCTCGATCAGGACGATATCGCGGATCGAAAGACGCGCCAGCATCACAACCCTTGGAATTCAGGAATCGGCATCGCAACGCAGACTGTCACGACCTGCGAGCCGCCAATACCATGATTTCGGGATTTTAGGCGACCCGCGCAACACAGCCAGGCAATATGCACGATGAAACCCTGCGGCCGGCGGCGCAGGTCCAGCCGCAGCAAGAATCAGGCACCGCCGGTGATCAGCGTGCCCGCCTTCGATATCCACGAACCCTGATTCTCGCGCGGCTCAAGCCCGCCCGATTGCAGCAGCTTGTAGGAATCCTTGTACCACTGGCTGTCGGGATAGTTCTGCCCGAGCACCGCCGCCGCCGTCTGCGCTTCGGACGTCAGGCCCATGGCCATATACGCCTCGGTCAGGCGGGCCAGCGCCTCCTCGATATGGCGCGTGTTGGAATAATTCTCGACGACGTAGCGGAAGCGCTTGATCGAGGCAATGTATTCGCGCCGCTCGAGATAGTAGCGGCCGGTCTGCATTTCCTTGCCGGCGAGTTGGTCGCGGGCAAAGCGAATCTTCGTGCGCGCGTCGTCGACGTATTCCGATTCGGGCCAGCGCTGCACCAGCTCTTCCATCGCCTCGATGGTGCGCCGCGCTTCCTTCTGGTCCTGCGTCACGTCGCGGATCTGGCGGAAATAGGATAGCCCGATGATATACTGCGCATAGGCCGCGTCGGGAGTGTTCGGGTAGAGCGAAACGTAACGCTTGGCCGAATTGATCGCTTCTTCGTACTTGCCCTGGCGGTAATTGGCGAATGCGCCCATCACCATCGATTTGCGGGCATATTCCGAGTACGGGTGCTGGCGGTCGATCGCGTCGAACTTGCGGCTGGCCTCGGTGAGCCGGCCGGCATTCATATTGGCAAGCGCCTGATTGTAGAGCACATCCGCCGGCTCCGTCTGTTCCACATAGGTGGAGAGATCGATGTCGTCATCCGACTGGCAGGCCGAGAGGGTCAGGGGAATGCCGATCATCGCGACGGCCAGCAAGGCCCGTCGAATCCCCCGATTGTCTAGTGCACCGTGAAACGACATATTTTTGATTCTGCCCCTCGTGGCGTCGACGCAAGCGAAGGCGAGCAGCCATAAACCAGAACGGCTCGCCACGGCAACGCTATCAGGCCGCAATGGCGCTTTTTTGTGGCCGTGCCCGTAAACCGGGCTCCCCATCGACGCTCAAGGCGACGAAAGTGGGAACAAATGCCGCCCCGGTCAGAGAACCCAAGGAGCGTAGACCGGCGCGTTGACGGCGGTCATTTCCGCGCCGCGTCCCCGCGAACGGCGATTCGTCTCGACGATCTCGAACGCCGTCGGATCGGACAACAGGTGCCGGAGCGCCGCGGCGTTCAGCCGGTGCCCGCCGCGGAACGACTTGAAGCAGCCGATGAAGCGCGCACCGGCAAGCGCGAGGTCGCCCATCGCATCCAGCGTCTTGTGGCGCACGAACTCGTCAGCGTAGCGCAACCCTTCCATATTGATCACATGGTTGTCGTCGCCGATCACGATCGAATTCTCGAGCGACGAGCCGAGCGCATACCCTGCAGCCCACAGCCGCTCGACGTCGCGCATGAAGCCGAAAGTGCGGGCACGGGCGAGATCGCGGCGGAAGGAAACCGGGTCAACATCGGCGGCAAACGCCTGGCGCCCGATCGCAGGACTGTCGAAATCGATCTCTACCTCGAAGCGCGTACCGCGATACGGCCGAAACTCCGCCCACGAAGCACCGCTCTCGATACGCACCGGCTTGACGACGCGGATGTAGCGGCGCTTGACGTCCAGCGTCTCGATGCCGGCCTGGTCGATGGCCTCGACGAACATCCCGGCGCTGCCGTCCATGACGGGCACTTCGTTGCCGTCGATCTCGATGAGCACATTGTCGATGCCAAGCCCGAGCAAGGCAGCCATCACATGCTCGACCGTCGCGACATGGAATCCGGCGGGCTCGCCGAGCACGGTGCAAAGGGCAGTCGCGCCGACTTCCGAGACCAGCGCCGGCAACTGGCGGCCCGCGCCATGCTCGCCACTGTACACGAAGACCACACCAGTATCGGGGTCTGCAGGATTGAAACGGATCGTAACAGGCTTGCCGCTATGAACGCCGATGCCGGACAAGGTCGCGCACGATTTCACTGTGGTCTGATAGTCGTGCAAATTTATCCCCATATGCGCTTCATTGCCAAGGCCGCGGCTCCATCCCAACTCCCCGCGGCTCGTCACTGTCTCGACAGAAGCGGCCCGAACAAATGGGTCCAATTGCTGCCATCTTTCAGCCTTGAAGATAGTCGTCCGGCAGAGCCGTCACAAATCACGCTTTCTTACTCTGTGTTACCGCGTAAGGTTGCCCCGCGCATATCCTAACGTATTGGTTTTACTGGAGATAAATAAAATGCGGACAGGCAGTCTCCTGCCTGTCCGCACACACCCGTTAACAACCGTTTACGGTTCAGTTCGCCTGCCGGCGAAGGAACGCCGGAATCTCCAACTGATCGTCCTCATGAGTCGTGCGGGCCTGCGGCGTAACCCGGCCCTGGTCGTCGAGCTGTCCGCGGCGCGGCGCGTAAAGCTGCGGATCCTGGCTGTTCAGACGGCGCGCTTCCGGCGCCGGCTGGCGCAGCCTGGGCTCGCGCGGCTGCGCCGGCTCGAGCTTGGCAGGCTCTTCCTCGCGACGGGTCAGGCCGACCGTCAGGCGCTTAAGCAGGCCCATCGGACCGCGATCTTCCTGGTCGACCGGGCGGGCCTTGGCTTCCGCCTCGGCTTTCACCATCGGCGGAAAATCCTCGACGCGGGGCATACGCGGCTGCACGGCGACGGGCGCCGGCTCGCGCTGCTGCACGGGCGCAGGCTGCGGCGCAACCGGCTGCAGCATCACGGGCTGCACTTCCTCGACATGGAACTGCGGAGCCGCCTGCGGCGCGGCGGCCACCGGACGCTGCTGCATCGGCGCCGGTTCAGGAGCCTGGAACAGCTTGCTCTGCGGCCGAAAATCCTCGGCGGCCTGCTGGCGCGGCGCTACTGCCGCATTCTGCTCGGCCATTCTGATCGCGTCGGCAACCGGATCGGCCGTCCGCACCTCGACGCGCGGTGCCTCCGCGGCAGGACGCGGAGCCGGCTTCGGCGGCTGGCGGATGTTGATCGGCGTCGCCGCGATCTGCTCCGCCGACTTGTCGATGCCGGTGGCGACCACCGAGACGCGGATGACGCCTTCCAGTTCCTCGTCGAACGTGGCACCCAGGATGATGTTGGCGTCCTGGTCGACCTCTTCGCGGATGCGGGTCGCCGCTTCGTCGACCTCGAACAGCGTCAGGTCGCGGCCGCCGGTGATCGAGATCAGCAGGCCCTTGGCGCCGCGCATCGAGGTCTCGTCGAGCAGCGGGTTGGCGATCGCCGCTTCGGCCGCCGCCATCGCCCTGCCCTCGCCGGACGCCTCGCCGGTGCCCATCATCGCCTTGCCCATTTCGCGCATCACCGAACGGACGTCGGCGAAGTCGAGATTGATCAGGCCTTCCTTGACCATCAGGTCGGTGATGCAGGCGACGCCGGAATAGAGCACCTGGTCGGCCATCGCGAAGGCGTCGGCGAAGGTGGTCTTGTCGTTGGCGAGCCGGAACAGGTTCTGGTTCGGGATGACGATGAGCGTATCGACGCTCTTCTGCAGCTCCTCGATGCCCATATCCGCCGTCTTCATGCGGCGCTGGCCCTCGAAGTGGAACGGCTTTGTCACCACGCCGACAGTCAGGATGCCCTTTTCACGGGCCGCGCGGGCAACGACAGGCGCCGCACCCGTACCGGTGCCGCCGCCCATGCCCGCGGTAACGAAGCACATGTGGGTGTTCGACAAGTGATCGATGATCTCGTCGATGCACTCTTCCGCCGCGGCCCGGCCGACTTCCGGCTGCGAGCCGGCGCCGAGCCCCTCGGTGACGTGAGCGCCGAGTTGGATCAGCCGCTCCGACTTCGACATTGTCAACGCTTGCGCGTCGGTGTTCGCCACGACGAAATCGACGCCGCGCAGACCCGCCGTGATCATGTTGTTGACGGCATTGCCGCCGCCGCCGCCAACGCCGAATACGGTGATCCGCGGCTTGAGCTCGGTGATGTCCGGTCTCTGGAGATTGATGGGCATATCCTCGTCCTTTGCCTTCCTGCCGCGTCGCCGTCGCGGCTGATTTATGGGGCTAGCCCCGCCGATATTTAGAAACTGTCTCTCAACCACTGACTCATGCGCTGGAAACGGCCGCCCGTTCCGCTCATACGCAATTTGGAACTCGTACTGACCCTGCCATTCTCGAAGCTTGCGACCTGGGGATAGATCAGCAAGCCGACAGCCGTCGAAAAAGCCGGACCCTTGGCTGCCTCCGGCAAGCTGGAAACGCCCAGCGGCCGGCCGATCCGGACATTCCGGCCCAGAATACGCCGCGCCGCATCGGGCAGCCCGGCAAGCTGGCTCGCGCCGCCGGTCAGCACCACGCGCTTGCCGACGACATTGCCGTAGCCCGATTTGTTCAGGCGGTCGCGCAGCATCTCCAGCGTCTCCTCGACGCGGGCGCGGATGATTCGGGTCATCACCGAGCGCGGCACCTGCAGCGGAACCTCGCTGTCGTCGCCGCCGATCGGCTGCACCGAAAGCACGTCGCGATCATCTGCGCTGCCTGGCATGGCCGATCCGTGCATGACCTTCAGCCGCTCGGCATCGTCGAAGCGCGTCGACAGACCCTTGGCGAGATCGAGCGTGACATGCATGCCGCCGACCGCGATCGCGTCGCCATGCACGAACTTGCCGTCGGCGAAAACCGAGATCGTCGTCGTGCCGCCGCCCATGTCGATGCAGGCCGCGCCCATTTCCAGTTCGTCGTCGACCAGCGCCGCGAGGCCGCTGGCGTAAGGTGTTGCCACCAGCCTCTCGACCGAAAGGTGCGAGCGGTTGATGCAGAGTTCCAGGTTGCGCTGCGGAGCGGCATCGCCGGTCAGCACATGCATGTCGACGCCCAGCGTGTCGCCCACCATGCCGCGCGGATCGCGCACGCCGCGCTCCGCATCCAGCGAGAAGGCGACCGGCAGGGCATGCACGACCTGGCGCTCGGCCTTCAGCGATTGTTTCGCGCCGGCCGCCAGCACGCGCTTGATGTCGCCCTCGTCGACCTCATGGCCGCCGAGATTGATGGTCGCCGAATAGGTATGACTCCGAAGCCGGCCGGAAGTCAGGTTGACCAGCAGCGAGTCGACCGTCAGCCCCGCCATGCGCTCGGCCGCATCGACGGCCAGCCGGATCGCCTGCTCGGCGCGATCGAGATCGATCACCACGCCGGACTTCACCCCATGCGACTTCTGGTGGCCGATGCCGATCACCTTGGCCTTGTGGGTGCGGCCGCGAAGCTGCTGGCTCGGCTCGCAAGGCTTGAGCTGCGCCACCACGCAGCAGATCTTGGTCGAACCCACGTCGAGGACCGTGACGATGCCGGCCTTGCGCTGGGTGACGTCCTTCTGACCGCCAAGCCAGTTCATGTACGCTTCTCCGACTTGGACTTCTTCGGCTTGCCGCTGCTGTCCAGCGCAGCCTGACGCGCTTCGGCCGCTTCCGGCGTCAGCTGCAGCACCATGCGGTCGGAGAACCGCATGTCGATCGCCGTCACCTGCCGATTGAACAGACCCTTCTCGCGATCCATGCGAAGCAGTTGCGCGATCGCCTTGTCCATGCCCGCCTCAGGCAACTTGACCGTGATGCCGTTGGCGAGCCTCAGGTTCCAGCGCCGGTCGGCGACGAGGATATACCCCTTCACCCGAGCCGCGAGATCGGGATATTTCGCCATTTCCTCGACGAAACCGGCCGCCTGCTCTGCAGCACCTGCCCCAACGACAAGCGGGAGGTCGGCATGCCGCCCGCCGGTGTAAGGCACGATCACATTACCCTTGCGCCCGATGATCGAAAGCTGGTTGTCGTGCTGCCAGATCGCGAAGGGCTCGCGCTCGGTGATCCTGATCTCCAGCGTCTCGGGATAGACTTTCCGCACCGAGGCGACCTCGATCCACGGCAGCGAAGCGACACGCTCGCGGGCGGCGTCGACATCGAAGCCGATCAGCGAGGTCCAGCCCGTCAGGTCGAGCTTCTCGAGGATGTCGATCTCGGAGGTCTCGCGATGCCCGACGACACGCACCTGGTCGACGGCAAAGCCGGTACGCGCCGTGACCGCCTGCGCCAGTTCGGGCATCCGGCCGCCTACATAGGTCCCGTAGAGACCAGTCGCCGCGAAAAGCAATGCGGAAGCCATCGTCGCCGCATAGCGCGGCGGCACGAAATCGCCAGTCCCGAGACGCGCAAACAACCGCGCCGGACGCCTCGCCCAGCGCGGCAGCAGGAACCGGTCGCCCAGCCGAGCGCCGCCGGACGCCTGCGCGCCGGCACCCAGCCTGCCATGCTCCGCCTTCAACGCGAACACGATGCGTCCTCCACCATCCAACTCAGCAACTCTCCGAAGGAATGCCCCGCCTCGGCGGCAATCTCCGGAACAAGCGATGTCGGCGTCATGCCCGGTTGCGTATTGATTTCGAGCCACACGACCTCGCCATTTTCGGAATGGCGGTCGTCGTAGCGGAAGTCAGATCGGGAGACGCCCCGACAGCCGATTGCTTGATGAGCCTTGAGGGACAGTGTCTGTATCTTTTGGTAAATATTTAGTGAAATTTTAGCGGGGCAGACGTGTTTTGAACCGCCCGGCACGTATTTCGAGTCGTAATCGTAGAAGGAATGACCGGTCGGCACGATCTCGCAGACGCCGAGGGCCACATCGCCCATGACGGCGCAGGTCAGTTCGCGTCCATGCACGTAGCGCTCGACCATCACCCGGTCGCCATATTTCCAATCCGAGGAGGCCACGACCTGCGGCGGGAAGGACTGACCCTCCTTGACGATCACCACGCCGAAGCTCGACCCTTCATTGACAGGCTTCACCACATAGGGCGGCTTCATCGGATGCTGGCCCTGGATGGAATGCCGATCCATGACACGGGACTCCGCAACCGGAATCAGGGAAGCCCTGGCGATCTTCTTTGCCAGCTCCTTGTCCATTGCCAGCGCCGAGGCCAGCACGCCGGAATGCGTATAGGGAATGCCGAGATATTCGAGGATGCCCTGAATCGTACCGTCCTCGCCATACGGTCCATGCAGCGCATTGAACGCCACGTCCGGCTTGAGCTCGGAAAGTACCGCGCCGACATCGCGCCCCACATCGACGCGGGTGACCAGGTAGCCGGCAGCCTCCAGCGCGTCGGCGCAGGCGCTTCCGGAAGACAACGACACGGGCCGCTCCGAGGAAAACCCTCCATAGAGAACAGCTACGTGCTTTTTCGCCATGCTTCGTCGTCCCCTCGCAGGCCGCATTCCACCGTTGTTTCCCAGGCAGAGTCCGAGTCCTCCGGTGACCACCCCTCACCAGCGACGCGCCGCACGACTCAAATCAGGAAACGCTTTCAAGCCAAAGAATCAGAGCATGATTCCCGTGGCAAGCTTTGATTTTCAGGAAAGAGAATTTCGTGCCCTGCAGCCGTCATTCATGTGTCCGTTATGGCATTTTGGACTCACCGTTCCGGCGCCGGGAGGCTGGAAAGGCAGTACATCGGATCGGGAAGAAACCAGCCGTAGTAGTTGCGGCCGAGCGCATGGGCCTGAGGATGGCGCCCGAATTGTTCTACCCCGGCGCCCGTCGGTGATATCGCCCTTCAGACGGCATAGCGCACGTCAGAAGCTGCCGGCCACCGAGCCGAGCACGATGACCGCGACGAGGGCCAGCAGGGCGCCAACGATGGCGACCATGACGATGTCGAGATAACTCTGCCGCGGGGTCACGCCGCAGACCGCCAGCAGCGTGACCACAGCGCCGCTGTGCGGCAGGCTGTCGAGCGTTCCCGCGCTCATCACCGCCACGCGGTGCAGCAGGGCCGGGTCGATGCCGAGTTCGGTCGCGCGCTGGAGAAACGTCGCGCCGAGGGAATCGAGGGCGATGGTGAGGCCGCCGGAGGCCGAGCCCGTCAGGGCGGCGAGAATGTTTGTGGCTATGGCCAGCGAGACAAGCGGGCCGCCCTCGATCGACAGCACCCAGTCCCGAACCAGCGCGAAGGCCGGCAGCGCCGCCACTACGGCGCCGAAGCCGACCAGGCTTGCCACGCTGAAGATCGGCAGCACCGAGGCATTGGCGCCGGCATCCATGGTCTCGCGCAGCTTGGGCAGGCGCCTCCGGTTGATCAGGATGGTCGCGAGAATGGCGACGACAAGCGCCACCGCCACCGACCAGACGCCGCTTACGGCGGCAAAGCTGACGCCGCCCCACCGCTCCTCGGCGAGGAAACCGAAATCGAGCCGCGGCAGGATGACGAAAGACATCAGCAGGTTGACGACGATCACCAGCGCCAGCGGCAACGAGGCGAGGAGGATGGACGGCCGGTCGGCGCTCAGGTGCCCGCGTTCGATCTCCGCCGGATCGAACTCGCGCGCAGTCGTCGCCCGCTCGCGCAGCACAGGATCGGCAACCACTTCGTGCATATCCAGCATCATGTCGCCGAACCCTTCGCCTGCGCCGCGCGCGGCCTTCTCGGCACGGGCAAGCCACCACAGGCCGAAGCCGAGCATGATGGCCGAGGCGATGATGCCCAGCCCCGGCGCGGCGAAGGGCGTCGTGCCGAAGAACGGCATGGGGATGGCGTTCTGGATCGCCGGCGTGCCGGGCAGCGCCATCATGGTGAAGGTGAAGGTGCCGAGCGCGATGGCCGGCGGCATCAGCCGGCGCGGAATGTCGGCGGCGCGAAACAGCGCCTCAGCCATCGGCGCCAGCACGAACAGCGCGACGAACAGGCTCACACCGCCATAGGTGACGATCGCGCCGGCCAGCACCACCGCGAGAATGGCGCGCTGGGCGCCGAGCTTCTCGGTCATGAACTCGGCGATAGCGGTCACCGAGCCGCTGTCCTCCATCAGCTTGCCGAACAGCGCACCGAGCAGGAACAGCGGAAAGAACTGGCCGACGAAGCTCGCGGCGCTGCCCATGAAGGTCTGTGTCCAACTGGCGAGCAGCGGCTCCCCGGACAGCAGGGCGGCAATGGCAGCCGAGACCGGCGCCAGCAGCAGCACGCTCCATCCGCGATAGGCGAACCAGATCAGCAGGCCGAGGGCAAGCAGGATGCCGAGGAGACCCATGGCTCACACCCCTTCGAGCAGGATGTCGAGATCGACCGAGGAGCGCTTGCCGATGTTGTGGCCGTCCGCCTTCAGGAAGGTGTCGGCCGCCTTGCGCCCCTCGTCCCGCAGCATGCTGAGGAATTCCCACTCGGCATTCAGCTTCGAGGAATAGCCGAGCGTGCCCAAGACGGCGTTGCGCACGAGGTGGATGCGCATCTTCGCCCATTGCGCGCCCTCGCTGTTGCCAGGGTCTGCAACCTGCCGCAGCAGGGCGATCATGCGCAGTTCCTTGAGCAGCACCGAGTTGAACGACACCTCGTTGAGGCGGTTCAGGATCTCGGCGGCCGTGCGCGGCGTGCCGGGGCGCTCGACGGGGTTGATCGGCACAAGAATGGTGTCGTCCGAATCGAGTTCGCGCACCAGCGGCGTCATGGTCGGGTTGCCGGCATAGCCGCCGTCCCAATAGCTCTCGCCGTCGATCTCCACCGCCTGGAACAGGGTCGGCAGGCAGGCGGAGGCCAGCAGCACGTCCGGCGTGATTTCCGCGTTGCGAAACACCCTGCCGCGGCCGGTGCGCACATTGGTGGCGGTGACGAAAACCTTGACCGGCGAAGTCTTGAGACGGTCGAAGTCGATCGCTTTCTCTAGCACGGCGCGTAGCGGATTGATGCCGCCCGGATTGAGGTCGTAAGGCGAATAGAGGCGGGACATAAGGTCCATGGCAATGAACATGGGCGAAGTGTCGAGCGTCCAACGTCCGAGCAGCACGTCGATCGGGCTACGCTGGAACGGGCTGAAGCGCGCCGCGTCCGCCACATGCCGCCAATAGGCATCGAGCGCGGCGCGCGCACCTTCGGCCCCGCCGGAGGCGTAGCCGTCGGCCATTACCGCCGCGTTCATCGCACCGGCCGAGGTGCCGGACACACCGTCAATGCGCAGCCAATCTTCTTCCAGCAGGCGATCGATTACGCCCCAGGTGAAGGCGCCGTGCGATCCGCCGCCCTGCAATGCAAGATCGATGAGCACAGGCTCGCGCCGTGCGTCCTCGTTCGATTCAGGGCTCCGGGAGGGCTCCCGATCGGTTCCCGATGGCTGGCCGGCACTGGTCGCGGGCGTTCGGCGTGGCATGAAGCAGCGTCTCCATCAGGACGACGGCACCGTATCGTCACCCATGCTGCACCGCAACATGCAAGAAAGAAGCCATCGCACTTTCCAACCGCCCTGGCGTGATGCTGAAGAAAAGCAGTCTCTACAGCAACTGCCCCAGGAACTCGTGCACCTTGCGTCCCGGCGCGAACTGGCCGAGCCGCTTGATCTCCCATTCAAGCCGGATGCCGGAGTGCTCCAACACACGCGCCCGCACGGTCTCGCCTAGATATTCGAGGTCGTAGCCCGTAGCGGTGCCGGTGTTGATCATGAAGTTGCAATGCATGGGCGACATCTGCGCGCCGCCGATCATCAGGCCGCGGCATCCGGCGGCGTCGATCTCCTTCCAGGCCGACGTGCCGGGCGGATTCTTGAAGGTCGAGCCGCCCGTCTTCTCGCGGATCGGCTGCACGGTCTCGCGATGATGCTGCACCGCATCCATCGCCGCCTTGATGGCAGCGCGATCCTCCGGAAAACCCTCGAACACCGCCGAGGTGAAAATGAGTTCCTTCGACACAGAAGAGTGGCGGTAGGAGTAGCCCATGTCGGCGTTGGACAGGACGTGCAGATTGCCCTGCCGGTCGAGCGCGCGCACCTCGACCACGCGCTCGCGCGTCTCGAAGCCATTGGCGCCCGCATTCATCCGCAACGCTCCGCCGATCGCGCCCGGAATGCCGTGGTAGAAGTGGAAGCCGCCGATACCCGCCTCCAGTGCCACGGCGGCCAGCCGCTTGTCCGGCATGGCCGCGCCCGCCCTTATGCGGGTATCGCCGATGACCTCGGCCTCGCCGAAACCCTTGGCGGAAAGGCGAATGACAAAGCCGCGAAGACCGCCGTCCCGCACCAGCAGGTTCGAGCCGATGCCGACCACCGCGAGCCGGACATCTTCCGGAACAGCCCTCAGGAACGCGGCGAGGTCTTCCTCGTCGGCCGGCTGGAACAGGGCGTCGGCCGTGCCGCCGGCGCGGAACCAGGTGATCTTCTCCATCTCGGCGTCGGGCGTGATGCGGCCGCGCAAGCCGGCAAGCCGGTCGCCAAGCTGACTGAGAAGGGCCTCGCCGCGCTTCATGCGGCCTCGCCGCCCAGTTCCTTCGGCAGGGCATAGGCCCATTGCGTGATGTTGCCGGCGCCCAGGAAGATGACGTAGTCGCCATCCTTCGCGAGATCGCGCACCGCCGGCGCGATCGCCGCCGGGCCGTCGATGTAGCGCGCGTCGCGGTGCCCGCCTGAGCGGATGCGTTGCGCCAGCGTCTGCGAATTCACGCCCTCGATGGGATCCTCGCCAGCCGGATAGACCGGCGCCACTAAAATCGTGTCGGCGTCGTTGAAACAGGCCGAGAATTCGTCGAACAGGTCTCGCAGGCGCGTAAAGCGGTGCGGTTGGGCAATGGCGATCACCCTGCCGTCGGTCGCGTCACGCGCCGCCTTCAGCACCGCCTTGATCTCCACAGGGTGGTGCCCGTAGTCGTCGAAGATGCGCACGCCGTTCCACGACCCCGTCGGCGTGAACCTCCGCTTGACCCCGCCAAAGCCCGACAGCCCCTTGCGGATCGCCGCGCCGGAAATCCCGAGCTCGTGCGCGACGGCCACCGCCGCCGTGGCGTTGGAGACATTGTGACGGCCGGGCATCGGCAACGTGAGGTCGTCGATTCGGGTTTCCGCGCCGGTCTTGCGGTTGCGGATGATCACGTCGAATTTCGACGCGCCGTTCTCCATCCGATGGCGCGTGAAGCGCACGTCGGCCTGCGCGTTCTCGCCATAGGTGATGACGCGGCGGTCCTCGATGCGGCTGACCAGCGCCTGCACCTCCGGATGGTCCGTGCACATCACGCCAAACCCGTAGAACGGGACGTTCTCCACATATTGCCGGAAAGCCTCGCGCACCTTGTCGAAGCTGCCATAGTGGTCGAGATGCTCCGGGTCGATATTGGTGACCACGGCGATATCGGCCGGCAGCTTCAAAAAAGTGCCGTCGCTCTCGTCGGCCTCCACCACCATCCAGTCGCCGGCGCCCATGCGCGCGTTGGTGCCGTAGGCGTTGATGATGCCGCCATTGATGACGGTCGGGTCGAGCCCGCCGGCGTCGAGCAGCGCGGCGACCATCGAGGTCGTCGTGGTCTTGCCATGCGTGCCGCCGATGGCGACGGCCTGGCGGAAACGCATCAGCTCGGCCAGCATCTCGGCGCGCCGCACGATCGGCAGCAACTTTTCACGCGCCGCAACCAGTTCGGGATTATTCTTCTTGATCGCCGTCGACACCACGACGACCTCGGCGTCGCCGAGATTTTCAGCACGATGCCCGACAAAACACTCGATGCCCTTCTCGCGCAGCCGCTGCACATTGGCGCCGTCGGCCTGATCGGAGCCCTGCACGCGGTAGCCGAGATTGCGCAGCACTTCGGCAATGCCGCTCATGCCGATGCCGCCGATGCCGATGAAATGCACCAGCCCTATGGTCTGCGGCATCTTCATGCGCGAGCGTCCTCCTTGAATTCGTCCAAACTTCTTCTCTCGGCAATAGCCTCTGTGAGGTCGGCGAGCAACCGCGCCGCATTTGGCTTGCCGGCCGACCTGGCCGCTGCCGCCATGCCCACCAGAGCGCTCGGAGCGTCCATCAGCCCGCCGAACAGATCAGCGATGCGGTCCGGCGACAGCGTCGACTGCGGGTGCACCTGCGCGCCGCCGGCAGCGGCGAGCGCAGCGGCGTTCGCCGCCTGGTCGTGGTCGAGCGCATGCGGATAAGGCACGAACAGCGCCGGCCGGCCGATCACTGCGATCTCCGACACGGTCGAAGCGCCCGACCGCGACATCACCAGATGCGACGCGGCGATGCGGCCGGCCATATCGGTGAAGAAAGGTGAAATTTCGGCAGGAACTCCCAGTTCCGCATAGGCTTTCCCAACCTTCTCGGCGTCTTCGGCGCGTGCCTGCTGCGTCACCTTCAGGCGCTTGCGCTGCTCGGCCGAAAGCTTGCCGACCGCGGCCGGAATGGCGTCGGAAAAGAATTGTGCGCCCTGGCTGCCGCCGAACACCAGCAGCCGGAACGGCTCGCCCGGCCCCGGTGCCTGGTACGCTGTCTTCGCCGCTTCCAGCACCGCCGGCCGCACCGGATTGCCGGTCTCGACGATCTTCGCCGCGACACCGCTTGCCCCCGGCTTGAGGAAGCCGCCCGCAATCGCATTGACGCGCACCGCCAGCGCCTTGTTGGCGCGGCCCATGACGGCATTCTGTTCGTGGATCAGCGTCGGCACCTTGCGCCGCGTCGCTGCGTAGAGCGGCGGCAGCGTCGGATAGCCGCCGAAGCCAACGACGGCCGCCGGCTTGATCTGGCGTATCAGGTCCGAGGACTGACGCACGCCACGCCAGATCGTCCAGAACGCGGCAGCCAGCTTTATGGGATTGCGCGACCCGAAGGTCGCGGATGCGATCGGATGGGTCGCCGCGGCCGGGAAATTGCCGGCATAGCGCTCTGCCCGGTCGTCGGTCGCCAGATGCATGGTCCACCCGCGCCCGGTGAGTTCGTGCGCTAGCGCCTCCGCCGGAAACAGATGGCCGCCCGTGCCGCCTGCCGCGAGAAGAATGGTTCCCTTCGCCATGCCGCTCCGCCGTTATTCGGCCGGAAGGGCATGGCGCGCCAGCATCGCCGCGCCGGGCTGCATCAGCCGCGTCGGCTTCTTGCGCGTCAGCGCCAGCACCATGCCCATGGAGATCGCAATGGCGATCAGCGAGGAGCCGCCATAGGAGATGAAAGGCAGCGTCATGCCTTTCGCCGGCATCATCTGCAAATTGACGCCCATGTTGATGATTGACTGGAAGCCGAACACGCACACCAGCCCCGCCACCGCGTAACGCGTAAAATCGTCATGCTCCTTCAGCGCCGTGTTCAGGCCCCGGAGCACGACGAAGGCGAATAGAAGCATGATCAGGAAACACATGATCAGGCCATATTCCTCGCCGGCGACGGCGAAGACGAAGTCGGCATGGCTGTCCGGGATCATCTTCTTGTACAGGCCCTCGCCCGGCCCGACACCCAGCCATCGGCCGTTGATCAAGGCGTCGAGCGCCATGTCCACCTGATACTTGTCGCCCTCGCCGGTCAGGAAGCGATCGATGCGGCCGGCGAAATGGTCGAAGGTAGCGTAGGCGCCAAAGGCTCCCACCACCGCCAGCGAGCCGATCGCGATGATCCAGAACCACGGCATGCCAGCCATGAAGAACATCACGCCCCAGGTGCTGATGGTCAGGATCGTCTGGCCGAGGTCAGGCTGCAGCACCAGCAGCGAGATGACGACGCAAAGCAGCATCATGGCCAGCACATTGCCCGGGATCGCCGGGTTGCGCGCCTTCTCGGCGAACAGCCAGGCGCAGACGATGACGAAGGCGGGCTTCAGGAACTCGGACGGCTGCACCGAGATGCCGGCGAACGACACCCAGCGATGCGCGCCCTTCACCTCGACGCCGACGAACAGCACTGCCACCATCAGCAGCAGGAACACGCCGAGCATGACGATCGCCAGCCGCCGCACCTGTCGCGGCGTCAGGAAGGAAACCGCCAGCATCGCCCCCAGCGCCGGGATCATGTAGATGATCTGCCGCGTCGCGAAGTGGAAACTGTCGAGGCCGATGCGCTCGGCGACCGCCGGGCTGGCCGCGAACGACAGCACCACGCCCAGCCCCATCAGCGACAGGAACGCGGCGAGGAACCAGCGGTCGATGGTCCGCCACCAGACGGCGACCGGGCTGCGATCCAGGCGGCTGGTCTGCATCAGCGTGTCCCTCCGATGGGCGTGACGTTCTCTATGGCCTCGACGGCGGCGCGGAAGGCATCGCCGCGCACCTCGAAATTGCGGAACTGGTCGAAGCTGGCGCAGGCCGGCGACAGCAGCACCACGGCCTCGCCCGATCCGTCTGCCTCCGCGTCCTTGGCCGCGTGTTCCACGGCGGCCGCCAACGTTCCCGATATCTCGTAGGGTACGGCCTCTCCGAGCGTGGCGGAGAATGCCGGCGCGGCCTCACCGATCAGGTACGCCTTGGCGACGCGCGGAAAATACGAACGCAGCGGCTCGATGCCGCCTTCCTTGGCCAGCCCCCCGGCGATCCAGTAGATGCGCGGGAAGCTGGACAGCGCCGGCGCGGATGCATCCGCATTGGTCGCCTTGGAATCGTTGACGAACAGCACCTTGCCCTTGCGCCCGACCTGCTCCATCCGATGCGCGAGTCCCGGAAAGCTCTCGAGCCCCGACTGGATCTCGCCGAGGTCGAGACCGACCTTCAGACAGCCGGCGACCGCCGCCAGCGCGTTCTGCGCATTGTGCTGGCCACGCAGCGAGCCGATGCCTTCGAGGAAGGCGATGCGCTCATAGCGGCCATCGCTCGCCTCCATCAGGTTCGTGCCGTCGGCGAAAAACCCGTCGGTCAGCGGCAGCCGCTTGGAGATGCGCACGACATGTTTGCCTACCTTCTCCAGCCGGTCGGCGATCTGCGCGCAATAGATGTCGTCGACGCCGATGATCGCAGTCTCGCTGCCGGAAACCAGCCGCTCCTTGATCGAGGCGTAGTGCTGCATCGTGCCGTGGCGGTCGAGATGGTCGGGCGTCAGATTGAGCAGCACGCCCGCCGTCGGATTGATCGAGGGCGCCAGATCGATCTGATAGGACGAGCATTCGACCACATAGAAGCGGTCGTCCTCGACTTCGTCAAGCGTCATCACCGCGCGGCCGATATTGCCGCCCATCTGCGTATCGCGTCCCGCCGCCTTCAGGATATGGGCCGTCAGCGCCGTGGTGGTCGACTTACCGTTGGTGCCGGTGATGGCGATGAACGGCGCGGCCGGCGCCCTTGCGATGCGCTCGCGTGTAAAAAGCTCGACGTCGCCGATGATCTCGACCCCCGCGCCGCGCGCCAGTTCCACGGTCCAGTGCGGCTTGGGATGCGTCAGCGGCACGCCGGGCGACAGCACGAAGCTGGAGAACCCCGCCCACTCCGCCGCGCGCAGGTCGCCGGTCGGAATGGACTGCTCGGAAGCCTTTGCCACGCTGTCGGGATTGTCGTCCCAGGCCAGCACATCCGCTCCGCCGTCGATCAGCGCGCGCGCCGTCGCGATCCCCGAGCCGCCAAGCCCGAAGAGCGCAACTTTCTTTCCGGAGAAGGAGCGCGCGGCGATCATCGGGTCACCGAAGTTTCAGGCTGGAAAGCCCGACCAGAGCCAGGATGACGGCGATGATCCAGAAGCGGATCACCACCTGGCTCTCCGTCCAGCCGAGCTTTTCAAAATGATGATGGATCGGCGCCATAAGGAACACGCGCTTTCCGGTCATCTTGAAGAAGCCGACCTGGATGATCACCGACAGCGCTTCCATGACGAACAGGCCCCCGATAATCGCCAGCACGATCTCATGCTTGGTGGCAACCGCGATGGTGCCGATCAGGCCGCCCAGCGCCAGCGAACCGGTGTCGCCCATGAAGATCGCCGCCGGCGGCGCGTTGAACCACAGGAAGCCGAGGCCGGCGCCGATCACGGCGCCGAGGATGACAGCGAGTTCGCCCGTGCCCGGTACGAAATGGATCTGCAGATAGTCGGCGAACACGGCATTGCCCGACAGATAGGCGATCACACCGAAAGACGCGGCGGCGATCATGATCGGCACGATCGCCAGTCCGTCCAGTCCATCGGTGAGGTTCACCGCATTGCCGGCGCCGACGATGACGATGCAGCCCATCGGGATGAAGAACCACCCGAGATTGAGCAGGAAATCCTTGATGAACGGAAAAGTCAGCGACGAGGAGAACGGCGCCTGGCCGTTATGCATGATCACCCAGGCTGCGATGCCCGCGATGACGAATTCGATCGCCAGCCGGGCCTTGCCCGAAAAGCCGAGATGCGACTGTTTCGTCACCTTGAGATAGTCGTCATAGAAGCCGATCGCGCCGAAACCGAGCGTCACCAGCAGCACCACCCAGACATAGACGCTGGTGATGTTGGCCCACAGCAGTGTCGAGCCTACGATGCCGGAGATGATCATCAGCCCGCCCATCGTCGGCGTGCCGGCCTTCTTGAAATGCGTCTGCGGTCCATCGGCGCGGATCGGCTGCCCCTTGCCCTGCCGGACCCGCAGCGAATCGATGATCGGCTGGCCGAACATAAACACCAGCACCGCGGCAGTGATCAGCGCACCGCCCGTCCGGAAGGTGATGTACCGGAAGATGTTGAAAAACTTTATGTGGTCGTCGAAATTCGCAAGAAGCGTAAGCATTATCCCCTATCCCCCGGAACCGCGGTCAGGTTGGTTTCTGGCCGCCGGCATGCGCCGGGAACCGGTTGAGGAGTGCATCGACCAGTTTGGAGAAGCCGATGCCCTTTGAGGACTTGACCATCACCACGTCGCCCGGGCCGATCGCGTCCAGCAGGATCGGCTTCAGGTCGTCGACGCTGGCGCGATATTCTTTGCGCATGTCGCCGGGCAGCGTATCCGCCAGGTTCTTCATATGCGGCCCGGCCATCAGCACGATGTCGGTGTTCGTCTCCGACAGCACCTGCGCCAGCCCGGCGTGCAGCTTTGCCGAATGGCTGCCGAGTTCCAGCATGTCGCCGAGCACCGCGATGCGCCGCCCCTCCGCGGCGACCGGCGTCGCGTCGAGCAGTTCGATCGCCGCCTTCATCGACACCGGATTGGCGTTGTAGCTCTCGTCGATCAGCGTGAAGACGCCGCTTTCCGTATCGAGGCGATGCTGCCGCCCGCGCCCGTTTTCCGCCACCAGGTCGGCAAGTGCTGCCACGACCTTGTCCATGTCGGCGCCGACCAGCCGCGCCGTACCAAGTACCGCAAGTGCGTTCTGCACGATATGGCGCCCCGGCGCGCCAACCCGCACGTCGATCGTCGTTCCGCCGATCTTCACCGATATCGCCGAATGGTCGGCGTGGAGTTCGCATTTCGTCAGCCGAAACTGCGAGCGTCCGTTCTCGCCGAATCCGACGACGTTCTGCACGCCGGCCTGGCGCGCCAGTCTGTCGAGAAGCTTCCACCGGCTGTCGTCGCGGTTGAGCAGTGCATAGCCGTTCGGCTCGACGCCTTCGAATATCTCGGCCTTGGCCTGCGCGATCTCGTCGAGGTTGTTGAAGAAACCGAGATGCGCAGGCGCGATCAGGGTGATGATCGCCACATGTGGCCGCACCATCTTTACCAGCGGCCTGATTTCGTTGGGGTGGTTCATGCCGATCTCGAACACCGCGTAGTCGCAGTCGGCCGGCATGCGCGCCAGCGTCAGCGGCACGCCCCAATGGTTGTTGAACGACTTGTCGGAGGCGTGCACCTTGCCAACCGCCGAGAGAACGTGGCGCAGCGCTTCCTTGGTCGTCGTCTTGCCGACCGATCCTGTCACCGCGACGATCTTCGCATTGCTGCGCGCGCGCGCCGCGATGCCGAGTTTCTCCAGCGCAACCAGGACATCCGGAACCACGACCATCGGCGCCGTCAGCCGCCCGAGTGCCGGCAGCTTGCCTTCCGACACGACCAGCAGCGCGGCACCCGCCTTGACGGCGGCGGTCGCGAAATCGTGGCCGTCCATCACCTCGCCCTTGATAGCGAAGAACGCATCGCCCGGCTTCAGCGACCGGCTGTCGATCGAGATACCACTGATACCGGCCGGCATGTTGCCCACCGGGCGGCCGTCCATCGCCCTGATCAACTCATCGGCGGTCCAAAGCAGGCTCATGCGGCGCGCTCCCGGAGGGCTTTTCGCACCTCCTCGTGGTCGGAGAAGGGGAAAGTCTCGTTGCCGATCGTCTGCCCCTCTTCATGCCCCTTGCCCGCCACGATCAGCGTGTCGCCGGCCTTCAGCATCTCGACAGCCGAATGGATCGCCTCGCGGCGGTCGCCGATCTCGATCGCGCCGGGCGCCGCGGCCATGATCGCCGCGCGGATTGTCGCCGGCACTTCGGAGCGCGGATTGTCGTCGGTGACAATCGAAACGTCGGCCAGCCGCGTCGCGATCTCGCCCATGATCGGCCGTTTTCCCCGATCGCGGTCGCCGCCGCAACCGAACACCACGATCACCCGGCCGGTGGTGAACGGCCGCACCGAGGACAGCACGTTCTCCAGCGCGTCGGGCTTGTGCGCATAGTCGACATAGACCGGCGCGCCATTAGCGTGCGTGCCGACGAGATCGAGACGACCCGGCGCGCCCTTCAGCTTCTCCAGCGCCGCGAGAGCCCTGTCAGCAGGCGTGCCCGTGGAGATCGCCAGCCCGGCGGAGACCAGCGCGTTGTAAATCTGGAAATCGCCGGCAAGCGGCAGGTCGATCTCGAAAATCTCGCCGCCATGCTCGATCTCGGCGCGCTGCCGGTAACGCTCGTGCTCGACACGCTTCAGCGCCAGGAAGTCGCCATGTCTACCGACGGTCAGCACATTCATCCCGGCGGCGCGTGCCGCCGCGATCGCCGGTGCGGAATAGGGATCGTCGGCGAAGATGACCGCAGGAGCGCCCTTCGGCAACAGCGTATCGAACAGCCGGAGTTTTGCGTTGAGATAATCCTCGACCGTCGGGTGGTAATCCATGTGATCGCGGCCGAGATTGGTAAAGGCGCCGGCCTTGAGCCGCACCCCGTCCAGCCGCCGCTGGTCGAGCCCGTGGCTGGAAGCCTCCATGGCTGCGTGGGTGACGCCCACCTCCGCCAGTTCCGCCAGCAGCCGGTGCAGCGCCACGGGGTCGGGCGTCGTCAGCGAGCCATAGTCGTTGCGGCCTGGCGCGACCACGCCGGTCGTGCCGATGCTGGCGGCCGCATATCCAGCCTGCTCCCAGATCTGCCGCGTGAACGAGGCGACCGAGGTCTTGCCGCTGGTGCCCGTCACCGCCACCATGGTCTCGGGCTGGCGGGCGTAGAGCCGCGCCGCGATCTTCGCCAGCGCAAGGCGCGGATCGTCGACGGAGATCACCGGCACCAGCAAAGAACCGACGGATGCTCCCTTGGCCGCAACCACCGCCACCGCGCCGCGCGCCTCGGCATCGGCTGCGTAGGCGGAGCCGTCGACCTTGGAGCCGGCCACCGCGACGAAGATCACGCCCGGCCGCACCGCGCGCGAATCCGAAGTCACGCCGGTCACATCCAGATCGACCGGCAGACCTTGCGCGGCCGGCACGATGGCAGAGAGGTCGGCGAGTTTCATCGAGGCGTTTTCGATTCTGTGTCCGGTCGTCATAAACAAGCGGCGCGCCTTGCCCGCGCGCCTTGGGAATCACTGAGAAGATGCGAGCGTTGCCCCGCCTTCATGGCTGAAATCGGGCTTTACGCCAAGCATGGAGGCCGAGCGGCGGATGATGTTGGCGACGATCGGCGCGGCGTTGAAGCCCGCCGTGGCGCCCGCCCCCGGCTTCTCCGGCTTCGGCTCGTCGATGATCGACAGCACGATATATTGCGGATCGTCCATCGGGAACGACGCGACGAAGGCGTTGAAGCGCACACTGTTCGAATAGCGGCCGTTGACCACCTTTTCCGCCGTGCCGGTCTTGCCGCCGACCCGGTAGCCCGGAACCTGCGCCCGCGCGCCGGAGCCGCCCGACCCCTTCGTGGCGTTGAGCGTATAGAGATAGCGCATGCTCTCGACCGTATAGTCCGTCACGACCTGCTTTCCGGCGGCCTGCGCTGCACTCTCGTCGCGCAGCAGGAAGGTCGGCGGCAGCAGCGTTCCGGTCATCAGCGCTGCGCAGCCCACCGCCGTCTGAAGCGGAGTGGTGGAAAAGCCATGTCCGAACGCGGCAGTGATGGAATGCACCTTCTTCCAGACCCTCGGTTCCGTCGGCTTCGCGACCTCCGGCAGTTCGGTCTTCATGCGATCCAGCAATCCCATGCGCTTCAGGAAATCCCGGTGGCCTTCGACGCCGACGACATCCGCCTCCCGCGCCGAGCCGATGTTGGACGAAAAGATGAACACCTCGGGAACCGACAGCACCCTGCCCTTGCCGTGGAAATCGCGGATGGTCTGGCGGCCGATGGTGATCGGGCGGCTTGCGTCGAAGCGGCTCTGCATCGTCACCTTGCCGGAATCCAGCGCCATCGCCGTGGTGAAGCTCTTGACGGTCGAGCCCATCTCGTAGACGCCGCCGGTCATCCGGTTCAGCCTGTCCTTGTCCAGCGCGTTGACCGGATTGTTCGGATCGAAATCCGGCACCGACGCCATTGCCAGCACCTCGCCGGTCTTGACGTTGAGCACAACCGCGCCGGCGGCGATGGCATGGTAGCGCTGCATCGCCTGCGAGACCTCGTCGCGCACGATGTGCTGTACTCGCAGGTCGATCGACAATTTCACCGGCTGCAGATCGTCGGCAACCGCCAGCCCCGAAGCCTGCAGGTCGGCAAGACCGTTGTCGTCGATGTATTTCTCCATCCCGGCGATGCCCTGATTGTCGATGTTGGTCAGGCCGAGGATGTGCGAGGCGGTCGGGCCGCCGGGATAGAAGCGCCGCTTTTCGGTGCGGAAGCCGATGCCGGGAAGACCGAGCGCCATGATGTCGGACTGCTGCCGGGGCGTCAGCTGCCGTTTCAGCCAGACGAAACCCGCACCGCTCTTCAGCTTGTGATAGGTCTGCTCGACCTCCAGGTCCGGCAGCACGGTCGACAGCTTTTCGATAATCTCGTCGGCGTCGACGATCCGCTTGGGTTCGGCAAACAGCGACGCCGTCTTGATGTCGGTCGCCAGCACCTGGCCGTTGCGGTCGACGATGTCCGGCCGCGACGCCGTCACACGCGACACCGGTGGGCCGCCGGATTCCGGCTCCTGGAAACCGAGATAGACCAGCCGTCCGGCGATCGCCGCATAGATGCCGAAGAACACCGCCATGGTCATGACGACACGGGTCCTGGTGCGTCCGCCGGTCGACATGCGTGCGCCGTCGACGACGATCGATGCCGTCGAACTCTGGGCGGCCGCCGTCCTCTTGCGCCAGAACTTCATCATTGCTGCACCGCGCCGGTTTTGGTTTCGTCCATGCTGCCGCCGCCCGCCACAAGGTCGTGGGCCTGCCCGATGATGTCCTGGATATCGAGGGAGCGGATGGGTATCTCGTCGAGTTTCGCGAATTGATGCGGATCGACCGGCTGCAATTGCAGGTCGGACTGAAAGATCTCGCTCAGCTTCTGCAGCCGCAGCGGCTGCGTCAGCAGGCTCCAGTCGGCCTTCAGCAGCGCGATCGAATCCTGCTCAAAGCGGATCTGCTGCTGGAGTTTTCGCACCGACGCCAGCTGGTCCTCGGCCTCCTGCTTGGTCTTGTAGGTAAAGGCGGCAGCCGAGACCATGACCGCGATCAGCACCATGTCGCTTGTACGGAACACCGTTACCTCTCCGTGCTCGAGCGTATGTCTGGAAGTTTCGGCAGCCCGAACAGCGCCGGGTCGACCGGCCGAACCGGAGCGGCGGTCCGCATCGCGGCACGCAGCTTCGCCGAGCGGGCGCGTGGATTGACGGACACCTCCGCCTCGCATGCCGAAACGACGCCGCCCAGTCTGTCGAAGGTCGAGACCACTGCCTGCCTCTGCGGCAAATGCCGCGAGCCTGCCGGATCGGTCGAACGGTCGGCGATGAAACGCTTGACGATGCGGTCTTCCAGCGAGTGGAACGTCACCACCACCAGCCGCCCGCCGGGCTTCAGCGCCCGCTCCGCCGCGACCAGCGCGCGCGCCAATTCGCCCAACTCGTCATTGACGTAGATGCGCAGCGCCTGAAAAACCCGCGTCGCCGGATGGATCTTTTCGCGCGGCGGAAACCCGACCAGATCGGCGACGGCCTTGGCAAGGTCCGTCGTCCGTTCGAAAGGCTTTTCGGCACGCCGCCGCTCGATCATGCGGGCGATGCGTCCCGCATGCTTTTCCTCGCCGAGCAGTCCGAAGATGCGGGCAAGGTCGCCGGCCTTGTAGCGGTTGACGACGTCCGCGGCCGAAAGCCCCGCCTGCGCCATGCGCATGTCCAGCGGCCCGTCGGCGCGGAACGAAAAACCCCGCTCCGCCTGATCGACCTGCATGGAGGAGATGCCGATGTCGAGCACCACGCCGTCAACCTGCTCCGCATGCTCGTCCAGCGACGAGAACGGCGCCTGCACCAGCGTCAGCCTGCCCTCGGACGCAGCCTCCAGCGCCCTGCCGTCCCGGATGGCGTCGGGATCGCGGTCGATGCCGATGACGGAAGCGCCCCGCGAAAGGATTGCCCTGGTATATCCGCCCGCGCCGAACGTGCCATCGATGACGACCTGCCCCGCCGCCGGCGCCAGCGCCGCGAGCACCTCGTCAAGGAGAACCGGAATGTGGCGGGCCGGTCCGCCAACCGCAAGACTATCCTCGCCGTGGCCCGCCATCATTCCGACGCCCTCGCACCAATACTCTCGCGAGCTTGCCTCTGGCTGAGCAGCCGCCCGCGCACCGCCTTGCCGTGCTCCACGAACCGGCCCGGCTCCCATATCTGAAAGAACGCGCCACGTCCGACGAACACCGCCTCGGTGGTGATCCCCGTATGCTCGCGGATAAAGTCGCTCATCGTGATGCGGCCGTCCTGGTCGAGCTTCAAAAACGTCCCGTCGCCATGCACGAAGAACGACATGTCGTCCCCCGCTCTCAGGAAAGGATCCTCCTGCGCGATGCGCTGCTCGTAGCGGTCGAGCAGGTCGAGCCCGCCGACATCCATCGCCGGCACGTCGAGCGCCCGCAGCGCGTAGAGGTCCGAATAGCCACGCTTCTGCACCACCGTGCGAAAATGCGCCGGCACCGAAACCCGGCCCTTCGCATCGATCCTGTTGACGGCGTTCGACAGAAACCGGTCCATCATCCGATGCGGCGGCCGCATCCCTCCTGTTCTGCGCCGGGTGCGACGCGCCTTTTCCAGGCCCCTTCCGGGCTTCGGAGTCGAGACCGGCCAACCACGGCGTGCCCGCTCCCTGCTCCGTCAAGACCTCGCCAGCGCAGGCTCGCGGCTGAAAAACGCCAAGGCCGGCCGCCGAAAATTTCGACGCCGTCACCCGTCCACGCACGCGCTGCTGAAGTTGGAAATGGGATAGCATGGGCCAATATGGGCGTCAACGGGATCGGGTTACGACTGCCGGGACGGACAGCCCCGACGGGAGCCTTTCCGGCCCAACATGCTTTATGGTCCATTAAGACTAACGAAGGGTTATTGCCGGGCGTGACGCCGCAACGGCACAGGGCCGGCCGGTAAATACACGCCAGTCGGATTTCATCGATTGGTGCGAAGGACGCCCGGCGGCGTCAGTGCATGACCGGACCGGCGCTTCCGTCCAAGCCTGCCGCCCGCGCAATCTCCACGCGATTGCGGCCGTTGCGCTTGGCTGCGTAGAGCCGCAAGTCGGCGTGTTTGTAGAGCTGCGCGAACGACGCGCTCCGCTCGAAGGTCGCGCCGCCGACGCTGACCGACAGCGCGCATCGCTGCCCGTCGGGCACGAATTCGGCGGCATTGATCGCCGCCCTGATCCGCTCGGCCACCGCCGCCGTCCGGTCAGAATCCAGCCCCGGAAGAAAGACGCTGAATTCCTCGCCGCCCAGCCGCCCGACCAGATCGATTTCCCGCACCGCGCCCTTGATGGTGTTCGCGATCACCTTCAGCGCCTCGTCCCCCCGGTCGTGGCCGAAACTGTCATTGATGTTTTTGAAATTATCGACGTCGATGACGAGCAGCGCCCCTTCCCGCCTGTTCTCTTCCGCCGCCACCTTCTCCAGATAGGCGTCGACCAGCGTCGTGAAGGCGCTGCGCGTCAGGCACGAGGTCAGGCCGTCGGTCGAGGCGACGATCATCAACCGGTGATGGGCGATGGCCAGCGCCCGCTGCCGGCTGAGCAGAAAGCCGAAGATCGGCGGCCCGAGCACCAGCGGGATGAAAAAATTGTTCCAGGGGTCGCTGCCCCACCGCCACATGCCGGTCTCGAACGAATAGCTGTCGATGGCGAAGGCAACGGCGATGCACCCCAGCGTGCCGAGCACGCTGAGCAGACAGACACGGCCCCAGCCCCGGGATGAGAAATCCAGTTTTTTCGCCGACACGCGACGCCTCGCTGCACTGCAGCATATTCAAGGATTGTTAAGGGAGGGTTCCCGCGAGACCGCAAAGTCGAACGGTGCGCGCCAAGAATGTCCCTGCGCGGCCTCCATACAGCAATCCCCAAAACGCCGACAGGGCCGAAAAATCGAACAACCGCCCCTGTTGCTGGATTTCCTCACACCGCCGTCAAATACTTGCCTTGATTGACTCGACAAGTATGAATTTGCGATACAGCGTCTGAAACACAATAAAATCACAACCGGCCGGCTTCGTTCCACGCGGGAGGGGAATGGGGCCGGACGATCAGCTATCCCGAAAACTTTCTTCGGTCGCCGGTGAACGGCGAATCGCGCAACGGCATTCGACCCAGGGAAATTCCATGACCACCTACAACCTTACCAAAGGCGACGATACGATCATCGGCAGTGCGGATGCTGATACGTTTGAGGGAAATCTGCCAAGAAGAATCGGCGGAATCGACACATTGAACGGCGAGGGCGGGAATGACAAATTTATACTCGGGGGATACCAATTTCTAACCGGAGGAAATGAAAAAAACCATGCCTATGTCGACGGCGGAGAGGGCGATGATACAATCGTTCTTGATCAAAGATATCATACAGATTATTTTATATCAATAAAAAACGTAGAGAATCTTGACGTTACGACAATTAGCATAAGTGCAAGCACAGAATTTCTTGCTTCTTTTGAAATAATATACGGCTCAAATCCATCCGCCAGCTATGTTGGCATAAATTTGAATAGCAATGGAAAGTATATTGATTTCTCATCAAGAATCACCAACGGGCAAAGCGCTCATATATATGGTGAGTATTCCGATCGCGGACTTAATATAACTGCAACAAAAGAAGGCGATCTAATTTCGGGGTCGGAGCATAGCGATATCATTGACGGCGCCGATGGAGACGATTATTTTTATTTCTCTGAAGGAAAGGATATTCTGAACGGTGGGAATGGAAATGATACGTTCTCAACGCTTTTGACATATTCCAGCGGAAGCATTGTTGATGGCGGTGCGGGTATGGACACCTTTATAGCTGCTGATGCGTACATACCGCGGTTTTCAGTTAAAAATGTAGAGAATCTTGTTCTGAATGGGCTTTCAACTACAACTTTGGAATTTATATCCTTATTTGATAGCGTAGAAATCGAGGGAGGGACCGGATTGCAATTGGTTGGAATCGGTGGAGAGTTTGATTTTTCCAAAAATAAAGCTTTAGGAGGATTAGATATTCAAGCAGACTACGCTACTTCAGGCGTTGAATTGATAGGAACCTCCCATTTTGACAGAATAACCGGAACTAAATTCGCCGATATCCTCCAAGGGGGAGATAACACCGATGTGCTTTATGGTGGCGCTGGCAACGACGTCCTGATCGGCGGGCTTGATTCCGACGATCTGAGCGGTGGGGACGGTATCGACCGCGCTTGCTATGCCGGTGCGACGGCTGGCGTCACTGCCAGTCTCACCAATCGTTCGCAGAATACCGGCGAGGCCAGTGGCGACACCTACGACTCCATCGAGAATCTCACTGGCTCGGCCTTCAAAGACATACTGGAGGGCGATACCGCAGCTAATAATGTTGACGGCGGCGGCGGCGACGACAATCTCAGCGGCCTTGCCGGCGACGACAAGCTGTTCGGCGGCGACGGCGGCGATCTGTTGATGGGTGGTCTCGGCGCTGACTATCTCAGCGGCGGAAAGGGCGGTGACCGCGCCTCCTATGCCGGCGCGGTCGCGGGCGTCACCGCCAGCCTCACCGATCCCTCGCTCAATATGGGCGAGGCCAAGGGCGATACCTACAATTCCGTCGAGAACCTCACCGGATCGGCCTTCAACGACACGCTGGAGGGCAACGCCTCCGCCAACCATGTCGATGGAAGCGCCGGAAACGACACGCTCAGCGGCTTGGCCGGCGACGACACGCTGTTCGGCGGCGATGGCAACGATCTGTTGATGGGTGGTCTCGGCGCTGACTATCTCAGCGGCGGAAAGGGCGGTGACCGCGCCTCCTATGCCGGCGCGGTCGCGGACGTCACAGTCAGCTTTGCCGATCCCTCGCTCAATACGGGCGAGGCCAAGGGCGATACCTACAATTCCGTCGAGAACCTAACCGGATCCGCCTTCCACGACACGCTGGAGGCCAGCGCCTCCGCCAACCATGTCGATGGTGCCGCCGGCAACGACACGCTCAGCGGCTTGGCCGGCGACGACACTTTGTTTGGCGGCGAGGGCAACGATACTTTGCGCGGGGGGCTTGGCGCCGATTATCTCTCCGGCGGGATCGGCACCGACACCGCTTCCTACAAACTCGCCGCTGGTGGCATCGCGATCAGCCTAACCGACCCTTCGATCAACACTGGCGAGGCGAAAGGCGATACCTTCAACTCTATCGAGAACCTGACAGGCTCGGCTCACGATGACCTCCTGAACGGCAACAATGAGAACAACACCATCATTGGCGATGCAGGCGACGACACGATCAAGGGGTATGGCGGCGACGACAAGCTTTCGGGGGGGGGACGGTAACGACATTCTGTTGGGCGGCGCCGGCTCAGATTATCTGAGCGGAGGGAGAGGCATCGACACGGCCTCGTATGCTGACGCGATTGCTGGAGCCCGAGCATCCTTGACCAGCCCTGAATATAATCGGGGAATCGCTGCCGGCGACACCTACAACTCGATCGAAAACCTGACCGGGTCCAGTTTCGACGACATTTTGGAGGGCAATTCAGGGTCAAACGTGTTGGTCGGAGGAAACGGCAACGACTCGCTGTCAACCGGGCTCCGAGGACGCGACGAACTTTATGGAGGTGACGGAGACGATATATTATTCACTGTCAACGAAACTTACGATCGAGGTGTTTTCAATGGCGGCACCGGGATCGATACGCTGAAAGTGGAGTATGCGAACCTTGTCGGCAGGACGATCGTCGATGTCGAGAACCTGTCGGTGGAGGGCAAGGTCGTCGCAACCATCGACATCCTGTCGAAGTTCCAGAAAATCTCGGGATCTATGATCGACGGTATAGTCATCGAACTCGAAGGCTCCGGAGGCATATTGGATTTTTCTAAATCAGCGACCAATGGAATAAATATTCTGACTTCAACAACAACATCCGGTTACACGTTGATCGGAACATCGAAGAATGATTACTTGCGTGGCTCCGCCTTCAACGACATATTGCAGGGCGGCAAGGGCATGGACAGTATTACGGGTGGCGCGGGCAACGATACGGCCAGCTATTCGACGTCGAACGCTGGGGTGACCATCGATCTTCGACTCGATTTTCAAGACTACAGCCTTGGGGACGCCAAGGGCGACTATATTCGGGGCATCGAGAATGTAGTCGGTTCCGGTTTCGTCGACTCTTTGACGGGCGACGAAGGCGACAACCGGCTGTATGGTGGCGGCGGCAACGATAGATTGGTCGGCGACCTCGGCAACGACTATCTGAGCGGCGACGCTGGACTGGACACTGTCTCCTATGCGGAGGCATCTTCCGCCGTTAAGGTCAGCCTTGTCAATCCGTCGCTCAATACCGGCGAAGCGAAGGGGGACACTTACAATTCCATTGAAAGCGTGGAGGGTTCAGCCTTCTCCGATACGCTTGAAGGGGACGTTGGGGACAACATTCTGTCAGGCCTTGATCACATGGACGTTCTCAACGGGGGCGCCGGAAACGACACGTTGATCGGCGGCGAAGCGATGGACAGGCTCAACGGTGGTGACGGCAATGACATTCTTATCGGAGGGGGGGACGGCGACCATCTAGATGGTGGGAACGGCAGCGATACCGCTTCTTTTTCCGACGCCGCTAACGGCGTTCGGGTCAGCCTGGCTGATCCCGACGGTGATGCAGTTGCCGACACGTTTGCTTCTATCGAAAACCTGGAAGGTTCCGCCTTCAACGACAAGCTGATCGGTGATGCAGCGAAGAACGTCCTTTCTGGCTTGAAGGTAAGCGACGCGATCGACGGGGGATTGGGCGCTGACCGGCTCAGCGGCGGCGCGGGAAAGGACGTGTTCGTCTTTTCCTCCACACTCGGCGCTTCCAATGTCGACTCGATCACTGATTTTTCGGCCGCCGATGATACGATCCAGTTGGCGAAAAACGTCTTCAAGGCGCTGACTGCAATCGGCCCTCTTGCTGTGACCGCCTTCAACGCCAACGCTTCCGGACTCGCCGGCGACGCCGACGACCGCATCATCTACGAGACCGACACCGGCAAGCTCTTCTATGACGCCGATGGCAATGGCGCGGGTGCCGCCATCCATTTCGCCACGCTGGCAGGGCTGCCCCCCGTAAGCGCAGCCGATTTCGAGGTGGTATAGGACGACCGAGGCGCCGATAGCCTCATCCGTTGCAACAGCACAGTGCGGCACGCAGCCCTTGCCCCATCCCATCCGCACGGCTAGGCAAGGGCTCCACGAGGCGCTGCGGTTATTTCAACGCACAACGCCCCGCGTTCTGGGAGCGCCTTAACATGACCGACACCACCGCCTCCCGCGCCGCGAGCCTGCCGCATCTGCGCCGCCGCAAGCTCGCCAAGGGCGATCCCGTCGCCCTGCCGTTGACGCTGGCCTCGACCTATCACCTGCCGGGCGATCCCGGAAACTTCAACCAGTACGGCCGTTTCGACAACGCCACCTGGGAGGCGGCGGAGGAATTGCTGTCGCATCTGGAGGATGCGCCCTGCCTCGCCTTCCCCTCCGGCATGGCCGCGATTTCCGCCGTGTTCTTCGGCCTTCTGAAGTCCGGCGACCGCATCCTGCTGCCCTCCGACGGCTATTATACAACACGCGTACTAAGCGAGCGGTTCCTGTCGCGCTTCGGCGTCTCCTTCGACCTAAGGCCTACCGCATCCTTCCTTGATGGTGGTTTTGACGGCTACCGTCTGGTCTTCGTCGAGACCCCCGCAAATCCCGGCCTCGATGTCTGTGACATCGCCGCGGTAGCAATGGCCGCGCATGCCTCGGGCGCGCTGGTCGTCGCCGACAACACCACCATGACGCCCTACGGCCAGCGGCCGCTGGATTTTGGCGCAGACATCGTGGTGGCCGCCGACACCAAGGCTCCCAATGGCCATTCCGACGCCCTGTTCGGCCATGTCGCCACCCGCGACGCCGAAATCTTCGAATCAATCCGCCGCTGGCGCGAACTCTCCGGCTGCATCCCCGGCCCGTTCGAGGCCTGGCTTCTGCATCGCGGCCTTGAAACGCTGGAGGTGCGCTTCGACCGCATGAACAGCTCGGCAGGCACGATCGCCGCGCGGCTGAAGGAGCACAAGACCGTCGAGGCGGTGATCTATCCCGGCCTGCCGGATCATCCGTCGCACAATCTTGCCTCCACGCAGATGCTGCGCTTCGGTTCGCTGATCGGGTTGACCCTCGGGAGCGCCGAAAAGGCGGAAGCCTTCATCGACGGCTGCGCGCTCATCCAGCCCGCCACCTCCTTCGGCAGCGTGCACAGCTCGGCCGAGCGCCGCGCCCGCTGGGGCGACGCGGTGGCGCCGGGTTTTGTCCGCCTGTCGGTCGGCTGCGAGCCGATCGAGGAACTGTGGCGGGCGATCGATCGGTCGCTGACTGCCGCCGTTGCGTGAGGGGAGCAACCTGGGGCCCAATCATCAACTGTAGATTGGCGATCCGCCTGTGCTTGAGCCGCGTCCAGTCGCAAAGCTAAATCGTCCCTCCCATAGGCCAAAAATACCCCAAAAAGCGGTGCGTCCCGTCAAAAAACGGGTCGTCGTGAAGCTTGCGGCGCTGTTTGGCAATGCATGCGGACGCAAGCTGCTGAAATCGCTGACTATTCCAGACTTCACGTGCTTGCGCGTAGCTCAGTCGCCAACGCCGTGGCGGCGCAACGGGACAGTCGCACCGGGCCTGACTCACCTTGTCAGGCACCCTGCATAACCGCTTGAAAAGGCAGAAAAATGTCAGCCGGCCTGTAAGCCGGGTTCTGTATGGCCCGCCCACCTTGCGGCGTGCGGACGTGGCGGCCATTCGTCTTGGACGCGGATTGCTCCGCGCCTCGCGCAACCTACCCGGATGGCCGGACCGGAAACAGTCCTGAGGGTTGCCCCTCGCGCCATCCCTATTCGGTTTTGCTCCCGGTGGGGTTTGCCGTGCCGCTCCCGTTGCCGGCAGCGCGGTGGGCTCTTACCCCACCCTTTCACCCTTACCCCGCCTATAGATCGGTCCCTTCGCGGCGGCGTGCCCGAGGCGAAAGGGCCGATTTATCGGCGGGGCGGTCTGCTTTCTGTGGCACTTTCCCTGGGGTCGCCCCCGCCGGTCGTTATCCGGCACCGTGTATCCATGGAGCCCGGACTTTCCTCACCCGCGGCCTTTCGGCGGTTGCGGGTGCGGCCGCCCGGCCGGCTGACGCGCCGTATAAAGGTGCTTTGGCGGCAAAACGCAAGTCAAATCCAACCTTTGCCGGAATTCCGAATGGCGCCAGACGACGCCGCCGCCGTGATCAGCTCGCCAGGAGCCGCTGCACCTTGCCGCAATAGGCCTGCGACACCGGGTTCATTCGCCTTGCGCCATGGCCGGCATTGTATTTCAGGATCGTGCCGCAGGTCGTTCCGCCGCCGAGTTCGTGGGCCATGGCAAGATACTTCATGCCGAAGCGGATGTTTGTTTCGGGATCGTAGAGACCCGCCACCGATCCGCTGTAGCCCAGGCCGCGCGCCGTCGCCGGCTTGATCTGCATCAGCCCGACTTCGCCGGCCGAACCGGTCATGTTCGGCCGATAGCTGCTCTCGACGCTGATGACGGCATGGGCGAGCGAGACCGGCACGCCATACTCGGCGGCATAGCGGGCGATCACGGCATGATAGGGCCCTGCTGCCCCGCCAGGCTTCGCCGCGACCTCCGGCTTCACGGGATAACCCGCCGTTTTCGCCTTGAGGATGACTTCCGTCACCGTCGTGGCATTCGGCTTCGCCGTTCTGGCAGCCGACTTCGTCTTCTTGATATCCAGCTTTGCCGTCTTGCGCTGCGCCTTTGGCGCATCGCTCGCCTTCCTGGTTTTCGCCGCCATCGCCGGCGCGTTCGGCCTTGTTTTGGCAGCCGGTTTCGCCTTCTCTGCGTTGGAAGCGGCCTGCGTCAAAAACAGCGGCGTACGCGCGATGACTGGCTTCTTGCCGGCGAGATTGGTGGAAGTGGCCGACTTTGTCCTGGTCTTGGAGACGCTCGCCGGTCTGGCGGCCGGCTTGGCCGCCTCCTTCGTTGGAGCGGCTTTCTGCGTCGAAAACAGCGGCGTGCGCGGGATGTTGGGGAACTCCGCCGCCTGCGCGGCAAAAGCATTCAGGGCGGCGGCAAATGCCACCGTCAACACGATCGTCTTGTTCATCAGGTCCTGTTTTGGCGAGGCGGGCAACAGCGTGCCCGGCCGTTCGGTCGTAGGCGCATGGAGAGCGCGCCGGCGGAGGGCTGGCCGTTTGACGGCGAACTATGGGGCGAAAAGGGCGCAGCCGATCACATTGTGTTTCAGATTGTGTCGGCGGCCATCAGACAGGCCGGAAGCTTCCGCAGCGTCAACCGGCGACCAATGGCAATGCTTCCAGCAGCCGCCGCAGCGTCTGCACGGTCGTCCGGTCGGCAACGCCGTCGACCTTTGCCGGCCTGAAATGAAGCTGGAACGCCGAGACGACAGTCGCCGTAGCCAGGTCGTAGTCGCCGGTTATCGCGATGCCATAGCCATAACGCGCTAGCATCCCTTGCAGGGTGGCGACGCCCTCGCCTGCGTCGCCGCGTGCCAGCAGCGATCCGCCGCGATGCAGCGACGGCCGCACGAAATGCCCGACGCCGGCACGCGCCAGCACTCCCCACGGGAACTTCTCGCCCGGATCGACCTTGCGGCCGGGCGCCACGTCGGAGTGCGCCAGCACCATGTCGGGCCGGATGCCATGGCGCGCGATGATGCCCTGGCAGAGCGCGATCACCGCCGCGATCTGTTTGCGCGGAAATGGGCTGTAGCCGAGTTGGTGCCCAGGATTGACGATCTCGATGCCGATCGACTGCGAATTGACGTCGGTCACCCCGCGCCAGGAACTCTTGCCGGCATGCCAGGCGCGGTCCGCCTCGCGCACCATCTGCACGATGCGCCCGTCCTCATGCACGAGATAATGCGACGACACTTCGCTCCGCACGTCGCAAAGCCAGTCCTCGGCCGCCGCGCCGCTCTCCATGCCGGTATAGTGGAGGATGACGATCTCCGGTCTCAGCCCGCCGCGGCGCTCGCCGAAATTCGGCGAGGGGCGGATCGTCGCGCCGGCATGGTCGGCGGCAAAGCCGGTCATATGGCGCGCACGCCGCGCTCGATCATCTCGTAGGCGGTGTTGATGGCGGCAAGCCGCGTCGTCGCGATGGCGATGAATTCCGCCGGCAGGCCGCGTGCGATCAGCCGGTCCGGATGGTTGTCGGCGACCAGCTTGCGATAGCGCCGCTTCACCGCCTCGAAAGGCTGTCCCCGTTCTATGCCAAGGATGACATAGGGATCGCCGTCGCCGAGATTGACGTGGCGCGCCAGGATGCTGCGGTAGTGATCCTCGCTGATCTCGAAGATCTCGGCGACCCGACGCAGGTAAAGTCCCTCGCGCTCGTGCAGCAGCCCGTCCGCCTTGGCGATGTGGAACAGGCCGTCGAGGATATCCTCCAGCATCGTGCAGTTCGGACGGCCGGAGCCGCAAAGCCCCGCCATCTTTTCCGCATAGGCTTCAAAGCCGGCTACATTGCCCTGTGCCAGATCGTAGAGCCGCGCCACATTGCGCGCCTCCGCCGGCGGCACGGAAAAAATTTCCTGGAAGGCGCGCACCTCATCTTGGGTGACGATGCCGTCGGCCTTCGCCATCTTGGCCGAAAGTGCAATCATGGCGACCGAGAAAGCGACGCGGCGGCGCAGTTCGGGATCCCCGACGAACACGCTACGCACCGCTTCGGCGAGATCGGACGCGCCGGCACTTGCGGAAGCGCCGACCCGGCTGACGAACTCCCCGATGCGGATCCAGATCGACATGGCCGCTACATATCCAACGCGCCGCCGCTTGGCGAGGCTCAATTCGCAGCCAGCGTTCCTCGGTGCGTGCTGGTGGCCCAAGCGATTCTCCGCGACGCAAGCCCCGCCAGGCAGTAACGGCGGCCCATGCAAACCTCCGCCGACCAAACCAGGCCCCGCTCGTTGTCCCGCGAGAACACCGGCCTGCTGCTCGGCCTGCTCGGCGTCGTCATCTTCGGCGGCACGCTGCCGGCGACGCGGGTCGCACTCGCAGCCTTCTCGCCATGGTTCGTCACCTTCGGCCGCGCCGCCGTGGCTTCCGCCGCCGCGGCCATCCTGCTTGCCGTCCTGCGCCGCCGTTTTCCACGCGAGGATCTGGGTGCGCTGCTGATGATCGGGCTGCTGCTGGTGTTCGGTTTTCCGGCCTTTTCCTCAATCGCGCTGCAGACCGTGCCGGCCGCCCATGGCGGCGTCGTGCTGGGCATCTTGCCGCTTGCGACAAGCATCTTCGCGGCGCTGATCGGCGGCGAACGCCCCTCGCCGCTGTTCTGGCTGTGCGGCGTTGCGGGAGCCGCGCTGGTGGTGGTGTTCGCGATGCGCGACGGCGGCATGACGCTGTCGTCGGGCGACCTCTGGCTGCTTGCAGCCGCCGCGTCCGCCAGCGTGGGTTATGTGATTTCCGGAAAGCTTTCCCGCCGCCTGCCGGGCTGGGAGGTGATCTGCTGGGCGCTGGTGGTGACCGCGCCGGTCAGTCTGGTCGGCACCGCCGCAAGCCTCGGCGACGGTTTCCTGCGCGCCGGCCCGGCGGAGATCGTCGCGTTTCTGTATCTCGGATTCGGGTCGATGTTTTTCGGCTTCTTCGCCTGGAATGTCGGCCTTGCCATGGGCGGTATTGCCCGAGTCAGCCAGGTCCAGTTGTTCCAGTCCTTCGTGACGCTGACCATCTCGGCCCTGCTGCTTGGCGAGCATGTCACTACCGAGACGGTTGTCTTCGCGTTGGCGGTTGTGGCCACTGTTGCGCTCGGCCGCGTGGCGCGGGTCGCGCGCTGATCTTCCAAAAGCGGAAGGGCCGGAAAACCGGCCCTTCCAAACCCATTCCCGATAACCCGCTTACTGGGCGGGAGCCGGTTCCGCAGGCGCCGGGGCAGGCTCGGCTGGAGCCATCTGCGTATCGCTGCCGGTGCCGGTCTGCGGCGCAGGTGTGATGCTCTGCGTGGTCGATTTGTCCGTTGCCGGCGGCGGGGTCGCCTCGGGCGTTGCAGGCTTCGTCTGCTCGGCAGGCGGTGGCGTGGTGCTCTGCGTCGTCGTAGTGTCGGCGCTGTCGCTGCACGCGGCCGCGGTCAACAGGGCAAGGGCAGCGATGGAGCCCATAATCAGTTTCTTCATAGCCTCTTCCTTCCTCTCTTGTCATACGCACGATGGTCGGACGGACAATGCCGAAGCAGCGGATACGTTTCTTCACGCTTGACGACAGCCGGCAACAATTCGCGAGGCAAAATGTCGCAGCGGCGGTTCAGCCGTCGATTGGTGCGTGCCTTAGAGGGTTTGCAGCAATTTTCGCTTTCAGGCCGCTTGCCGTTCGCAAAAGTGCACTTGTCTTCGGGCCACAGCGGTCCTAGAAAGGCCACCTTTCGTGACATTTCTTCCGCGCGGCTTCGGCCATCAGGGTCGATGCTTCGAAACACTTGAGAGGGTACTAGGGTCATGTGGATTAAGCTTACGCGAAACGATCTCGAGCCAGTTCTGGTCGATGCCGACCGTTTGACGCATATCGTTCCGAGGACGGGCGGCGGTTCGACCCTGTATTTCGCCGAGGACGGCGAGAAGAAGGCCGATGCCAAGCCGAAGGCACTGGCGGTGCGTGACACCGTTCCCGAAATCTACAATCTCCTGAAGGCGGCCGAGGGTACGCCCGCTGCCGGCTCGCGGGCACGCGCCGTGAAATAATCCATCCGGCATTTTCGAACGAATTGCTTCGCCCACGTGCTCCCAAGCGTGGGCGAAGTCGTTTCCGGCCCTGGCTTATCTGCAATGCGCCGGTGACCACCCCTCCGGTTTCCGCTATCTGTCGGGCGCAACCCGGACGGAGCGGCTCGTGAACGGCAGATGGGATTTCTGGATCGACCGCGGTGGCACCTTCACCGACGTCATAGGCCGTTCCCCTGACGGCACGCTGCACCCCGTAAAACTTCTTTCCGAGAATCCCGAAGCCTATCGCGACGCTGCCATCCAAGGCATCCGCGACCTGCTCGGCGTTGACCGTGATGCGGTGGTCCCATCCCACCTGATTGGCGAGATCAAGATGGGCACCACCGTCGCCACCAACGCGCTGCTGGAGCGCAAGGGCGATCGCGTCCTGCTGCTCATCACCAGGGGTTTTCGCGATGCCTTGCGCATCGCCTATCAGGCGCGACCCGACATTTTCGCCAAGGAGATTCTTCTCCCCGAACTGCTCTACGAGCGCGTCGTCGAGGTGAACGAGCGCGTGCGCGCCGACGGCTGCGTCGAGACACTGCTCGACCTGGCCGATGTCATTCCCGCCATCGAACGGGCCAAGGTCGACGGCATCGACGCCGTCGCCATCGTCTTCATGCACGCCTGGAAATATCCGGACCATGAACGCGCGGTCGCCGAACTCTGCCGCAAGAAGGGTTTTGGCCAGGTTTCCGCCAGCCACGAAGTCTCGCCGCTGGTGAAGCTCGTCGGCCGCGGCGACACGACGGTGGTCGACGCCTATCTGTCCCCGATCCTGTCGCGTTATGTGCAAAGGGTGGCGGAGGAGTTGGGTGCGGCGCCGAAACTGCCAATCTCCCCCCAAGCTGGAGAGATTGGCCAACCTTCATCCCCCCGCCTAATGTTCATGATGTCCTCCGGCGGCCTTACCGCGGCGGAAAAATTCCAGGGCAAGGACGCGATCCTCTCCGGCCCTGCGGGCGGCGTGGTCGGCATGGTGGAGACCGCCAGATCCGCGGGTTTCGGAAAAGTCATCGGCTTCGACATGGGCGGCACCTCCACCGACGTCGCCCATTACGACGGCGACTATGAGCGCGCCTTCGACACGGAGGTCGCGGGCGTACGAATCCGCGCGCCGATGATGCGCATCCACACGGTAGCCGCCGGCGGCGGCTCGATCCTGCACTACGAAGCAGGCCGTTTCCGCGCGGGCCCCGATTCGGCCGGCGCCAATCCCGGCCCCGCAAGCTACCGACGTGGCGGGCCACTGACTGTCACCGACGCCAACGTCATGCTGGGCAAGCTCCAGCCGGATTTCTTCCCGTCGATCTTCGGGCCGCACCAGGATCAGCCGCTCGACCGCGAGACGGTGAGCCGGCGCTTCGCGGCACTTGCGGATGAGATCGGCGACAGCCGTTCTCCCGAAGCGGTGGCGGAGGGCTTTGTCACCATCGCCGTCGAGAACATGGCCAACGCCATCAAGAAGATCTCCGTGCAGCGCGGCTACGACGTCACCGAATACCTGCTCAACTGTTTTGGCGGCGCCGGCGGCCAGCATGCCTGCCTGGTCGCCGACGCGCTCGGCATGGAAGCCGTGCTGATCCACCCCTTCTCCGGCCTGCTCTCGGCATACGGCATCGGCCTCGCCTCGGTCTTCGCCTCGCGCCAGCAGGGCGTGCTCGCGCCGCTGTCGGAAGCCTCGCGCAGTGCTATCGAAGCAACCATCGAGACGCTGAAAGCCGGCGTGCTGGCCGAACTTCTCGACCAGGGCATCGAGCCCGACGATGCCGCTTGCCGCGCGGTGCTGCACATCCGCTATGACGGCACCGACACCGCCCTGCCCGTCCCGTTCGAGGATGGATCGCTGGAGAACGCCAGGACCGAATTCGAGCGAGCCCACAAGGCGCAGTTCGGCTTCGTCTACGAGGCGAAGCCGATGATCGTCGAGGCCGTCGCCCTCGAGGGCTCCGAAAGCCGCGGCGTGGAGGCCAGCGAGGCAGAATCGGAATTGCAGGAAAACGACGCAAGCCCCTCGCAACGCAGGCAAATCTATGTCGACGGCGCATGGCGCGAGGCCGGCATCCATCGCCGCGAATCGCTGCTCCCCGGCAGCCGCGTCGCCGGCCCGGCGCTGATCGTCGAGCCGCACCAGACCATCGTTGTCGAACCGGGTTGGCGCGCGGAAATCACCACGAAAGACCACGTGTTGATGCGCCGCGCGGAAAAAAAGCAGCGCAGCAAGGCGATCGGCACCGAGGCCGATCCGGTCATGCTGGAAGTCTTCAACAATTTGTTCATGTCGATCGCCGAGCAGATGGGCGTGACGCTGCAGAACACCGCCTATTCGGTCAACATCAAGGAGCGCCTGGATTTCTCCTGCGCCGTCTTCGGCCACACCGGCGCGCTGGTCGCCAACGCCCCGCACATGCCGGTGCACCTCGGCTCGATGGACCGTTCGGTCGAGACGATCATCCGGCTGAACGAGGGCGACGTGCACCCCGGCGACGTCTTCGCCCTCAACGCGCCCTACAATGGCGGCACGCATCTGCCTGACATCACGGTGGTCACGCCGGTGTTCTCCCTCCCCCTTGAGGGGGAGATGCCCGCGAAGCGGGCAGAGGGGGTCGCTGCGGCCGCGCTCCGACCTGACTCTTCATCTGTACAAGAAGAAGCACCGAGCACTGCCGCAACGACCCCACCCGCCGCCTTCGGCGGCACCCTCCCCTCAAGGGGGAGGGAAGAACCCCGCATCCTTTTCTGGGTCGCCTCGCGCGGCCACCATGCCGACATCGGCGGCACCGCCCCCGGCTCGATGACCCCCCTCGCCACAACGGTGGACGAGGAAGGCGTTCTATTCGACAATTTCCGAATCGTCGAACGCGGAACGTTCCGCGAGACGGAACTTCACCGGCTGCTCACCGACCACCCCTACCCTGCCCGCAACCCGCACCAGAACATCGCCGACCTCAAGGCGCAGATCGCCGCCAACGAGAAGGGCGTGGCGGAATTGCGCAAGATGGTCGCGCATTTCGGGCTGGACGTGGTCGAGGCCTATATGGGCCATGTGCAGGACAACGCCGCCGAAAGCGTCCGCCGCGTGCTGGAGCGCCTGCCGGATTCATCCGAATACGAGTACCCCACCGACACCGGCCAGGTGATCAAGGTAAAAATCACCGTCGACCGCGAGAGGCGCGAAGCGACCGTCGACTTCACCGGCACCTCTCCTGTGATGAAGAACAATTTCAACGCGCCCGAACCGGTCGCCCGCGCAGCCGTGCTCTACGCCTTTCGCGTGATGGTCGAGGACAACATCCCGATGAACGCCGGCTGCCTCAGGCCGATCAACATCATCATCCCCGACGGCTCGATGCTGAAGCCCGCCTATCCGGCAGCGGTCGTGGCCGGAAATGTCGAGACCTCGCAGCATGTCACCAATGCGCTGTTCGGCGCCATGGGCGCGCTGGCCAACGCGCAAGGCACGATGAACAACCTCACTTTCGGCAACGACCGCTACCAATATTACGAGACGATCTGTTCCGGCTCGCCGGCCGGCCGCATGAATGACGGGCGCGGTTTTGCCGGCACGTCGGGCGTGCACGTCCACATGACCAATTCGCGCCTCACCGACCCTGAAGTGCTTGAACTGCGTTTCCCCGTGCTGCTGGAGGATTTCCACATCCGCGAAAACTCTGGCGGCAAGGGCGCCTTCCCCGCCGGCGACGGCACAAAACGCACCATCCGCTTCCTGGAGCGCATGGAATGCGCCATCCTGTCGTCGCACCGCAACCGCCCACCGCGCGGGCTCGACGGCGGCGGCGACGGCGAGGTGGGCCGCACGGAGGTCCGCCGCGCAGGTGGTGCGGTCGAGACGCTAAAGGCCTGCGACCAGACCATGCTGGAAGCCGGCGAGGCCGTCATCGTCACCACGCCGACGGCGGGCGGTTTGGCACGTGATAAGCTGCGCACCTATTCCAGATTGGTCTGAATCCATTTTGGCGACAGGTGAATGTCGAGCGTCTGCAGCCGTCCCGGCCCGAGATTGATGAAGCGATGCGGCAGCGCGGCCGGGCCGAGCACGACCTCGCCCGCCTCCGCATCGATCACCTGATCCCCGACAAAGAACCGCGCCCGGCCGTGCTGGATCACGAACACTTCATCATAGGGATGAACGTGCAACATCGGGCCGGTACCCGGCTCGTCATTGCCATAGGTCAATACGGTGACCTGGGTAGGCAGCGTTTCGCCATTGACGGAACCGCGATAGGGACCGTCGAGCGCGCTGTCGAAGAGCCGGGCCTTGGCGGGCGAGCGGCCGTCGGGAGCGACGGTTGCGGGATCAAAATCGCGTCTAGCCATTTGGGTCTCCAATTTGCCGCCTGAAGGATGAGCGAGACGACCGGCGGACGCAAGCCAGCGCGCGTGTCCTCCTGACAGCCGTCACACGCCCGTCATGCCAGCGTCACCCGTCCGTCACGGCATCGCGGTACCGGCTTGCGGAACATTTCCAACGGGATTCGCGCCACTCATGACCGAAACCTCCGCCGCCCCGCTTCTGCGCGGAAATGCCCGTCTCAAGCAGGCCGTCTACCAGCACAAGGCGCTGTCGAAGGCCGGCTTTTCCGAGCGGTTGTTCACGCTTCTGTTCTCCGGCCTCGTCTATCCGCAGATCTGGGAGGACCCGGCCGTCGACATGGAAGCCATGCAGCTCGGCGAGGGACACCGGGTCATCACCATCGCGTCGGGCGGCTGCAACGTGCTTGCCTATCTCACGAGTTCGCCGGGATCCATCGACGCCGTCGACCTGAATTCCGCGCATGTCGCGCTCAACCGCCTGAAACTCGCCGCGCTGAAACACCTTCCAAGCCAGCGCGACTTCTTCCGCTTCTTCGGCGAGGCCGGCAACCGCGAGAACAGTGAGGCCTACGACCGTTTCATCGCCCCCAACCTCGACGAGACATCGCGGCGCTACTGGGAAAAGCGCCGGCTGCGCGGCCGCCGGATCGGCGTGTTCGAGCGCGATTTCTACCGCACCGGCCTGCTCGGCTGGGCGATCGCCGCCGGTCACCTCGCCGCGCGCGCCCACGGCGTCGACCCCCGCAAGCTGGCAGAGGCCCGGAGCATCGACGAGCAGCGCCGTTTCTTCGACGAGCGGCTCGCGCCCGTCTTCAACAAGCCCGTGCTGCGCTGGGCAACGGCGCAGAAGGCGTCACTTTTCGGCCTCGGCATCCCGCCCGCGCAATACGATTCGCTGGTCACCTCGGGCGACGGCACCATGGCCAGCGTGCTCCGCGCCCGGCTGGAAAAGCTCGCCTGCGATTTTCCGCTCTCCGACAATTATTTCGCCTGGCAGGCTTTCGCCCGCCGCTATCCGCGCGAGGGCGAAGCGGCGCTGCCCGCCTATCTCACCCGCGAGAATTTCCCGAAAATCCGTGCCAATGCCGACCGCGTCACGGTGCATCACGCCAATATCGGCGAGATTCTAGGCGGCAAGCCGGCCATGTCGGTCGACCGCTACATCCTGCTCGATGCCCAGGACTGGATGACCGATGCGCAGTTGAACGCGCTGTGGAGCGAGATCACCCGCACCGCAGCACCCGGCGCGCGCGTCATCTTCCGCACGGCGGCGGAGCCCACCTTGCTGCCGGGCCGCGTATCGGATGTACTGCTCGATCAATGGCGCTATGAGGAAGAACAATCCCGAAATTATTCGGCGCGCGACCGCTCGGCGATCTATGGCGGCTTCCATCTCTACGTGCTGAAAGACCGATGAGCATCGCCGAGGGATCCGGCCGCCACGCGGCGCTGATGGACCAAAACTACCGGTTCCAGCGCCACGTCTACGACCTTACCCGCAAATATTACCTGCTCGGCCGCGACCCGATGATCGCCGGCCTCGGCGTGCCGGACGGCGGCTCGGTGCTGGAGCTAGGCTGTGGCACCGGCCGCAATTTGATTCTTGCCGGCCGCCGCTATCCCAAAGCAAAACTCTTCGGCCTCGACATATCAGCCGCCATGCTGGAGACCGCCGCCGCCAACCTCGCGAAGGAAGGCATTGCGGGCCGGACCACACTGGCGCGCGGCGACGCGACCTCCTTCGACGCCTCCGATCTGTTCGGCGAAGAAAAATTCGACCGCGTCTTCATCTCCTACGCACTGTCGATGATCCCCGGCTGGGAAGGCGCCGTCGCCGCCGCCCTGCGCGCGCTGTCGCCCGAAGGCTCGCTGCACATCGTCGATTTTGGCCAGCAGCAGCGCCTGCCCCGCTGGTTCCGCAGCGCCCTGCACGCCTGGCTGGCGAAATACCACGTCTCGCCCCGCGCCACGCTCGACGCGGAATTGTACCGGCAAGCGACCGAGCATGGCCGCCCCTTGCAGTTCGACCGACTCTATCGCGACTATGCGCATCTGGCCGTGGTGGGCGCGGCTTCCCCTCCTCCTTGAGGGGAGGGTCCGGCCGAAGGCCGGGGGAGGGTTAGGTCGGTGCTACTCCATCGCCTTCACCACCGCCGCCACCATCTTCTGCGGCCTGTAGCCCAGCTTGTCCGGCGTCAGCCCCATGCGCACCACCACCAGCTTGCGCGACGGGATGACGGTCACCGTCTGCCCGTCATGGCCGTTGATCCAGAAGGCGTCGTCCGGAATGCCGAACGCGGCGTCTTCCGCGCGCGTGCCTCTCGGTCCGCGCAGCCAGAGCTGCCCGCGCCCATAGGCGCCCGACGAGGCCGGCGCCGGCTGCCGCATCCATGCCCCGAATCCCTCCGGCAGGATCGCCTCGCCTTTCCAAACGCCGTCCTGAAGCAGGAACTGGCCGAAGCGCGCCCAGTCGCGCGCCGTGGCGTAGAGGTAGGACGAGCCGACAAAGGTGCCCGAGGCATCGGTTTCCAGCACCGCGCTGTCCATGCCGAGCGGGCCGAACAGTTTTGCATGCGGCCACACCAAGGCTTTCTCGCCGTCGCCAAGCGCATGCTGCCACACCCGCGACAGGAGCATGGTGGTGCCGCTTGAGTAGCTGAACGTGCTGCCGACCGGATGCGCCAGCGGCTTTGCCGCCGCGAACGCGGCCATGTCCGGCTCGAGGAACAGCATGCGCGTCACATCGGTGACGTCGCCATAATCCTCGTTGAATTCCAGCCCGCTCGACATCGCCATCAGGTCGGCCACCGAAATGCCAGCGCGGCCGTCGGTGCGCCAGTCGCCAAACAGCCTCTTGTCGTCGACGGTCATCTTGCCGTCCTTGACCAGCGTGCCGATGATCGCGGCGTTCACCGTCTTGGTCATCGACCAGCCGATCAGCGGCGTCGCCGCCGAAAACCCGTCGCCGTAGCGCTCGGCGACGATGCGGCCGTCCTGGACAACAACCATCGCCCGCATGCCCGGCCCGGCCATCGCCGGATCCTCCAGCACGGCGGCGATTTCCGGATCCTGCGACGCCGCGACGCCGTCGCCGTCGGGCCATAGCCCGGAGACGGGCACCGCCCGCGCCGTCGGAGCCGGCGGCACCTGTTCCAGCGAATCGGCCGAAACCCCTTCCGGCAGCACGGTGCAGCCCAACCCATCACGCGCCACGGCCGTCCGCTCGCCGAGGAAACCGAACAGGCCGGCGCTCACCGCCTTGCGGTCGCGGTCGACGCTCACCCGCATGATCTTCAGCAGCGGATGTCCCGGCGCCTGCACGTCGTCGGCCAGCACCTGCCCGGCGTCGCGCCCGGCCAGGAACACATTGGAGCAGACGATCTTCGCGCTGTAGCCCGCGCCAACGCGAATCAGTTCCGGCGGCGCGACATACAGCCAGCCGACCAGTGCCGCCACGGCGACGACCAGAAAAATGGCCAGCCCCTTCACCAACCGCCGTATAAGCCGCATGCCTTGCCCTCGTCCGTCCTTCAAATTGCCGGAATTCGTCCCGCAGTTCGGTATCGATGTCGAGCAGGATCAACCGAATATCAACCATGTTCGGCGATGACGGTCAGGAAACGCTCACCGTAGGCAACGGTGTCGGCCAACCGGAACGGGGGAATGGATGCGCCGGCTGGCTGCTCTTTCTTCGAAGATCACAGGGCTTCACCGCCCCAGCCGCCCCTCATCCGCCTGCGCGCGGCGAGAACTCAAATCCCTGACTGCCGCCAGCCTCATCCTCTCCTCCCTGCTCGCCGCCTGCAGCACCAGCGGCGACATGGGCCTCGACTCCTCCGCTTCCGCCCTGCCCCCGGCCGGCGCCAAGGCGACAGCCAATGTCTCGGTGCTCAACCCGCGCTTCGGCGATAGCGACCCGCACGAGTGGACGGCGCGCACGCCGTTCTCCTACGCCGTGCACGGCACCGACGTGTCGAAATACCAGACCTCGATCGACTGGCCGAAGGCCCGCGACGCCGGCATCTCATTCGCCTTCATCAAGGCGACCGAGGGCGGCGACCGCGTCGACGACAAATTCGCCGAGCACTGGCGCAACGCCAGGGCGGTCGGCATCCCGCGCGGCGCCTATCATTTCTATTATTTCTGCCGCACCGCCGCCGAACAGGCGCGCTGGTACATCGACAACGTGCCGAAGGAGCGCGGTGCTCTTCCCCCCGTGCTCGACATGGAATGGAACCCGCAATCGCCCACCTGCAAGCTGCGCCCCGACGCGGCGACGGTCCGCAGCGAGATGCGCATTTTTCTGCAAATGGTCGAAAAGCACTACGGCAAGAAGCCGATCATATACACCTCGATCGATTTCTTCGACGACAACCTGTTGGCGGGCTTCACCGACTACCCCTACTGGCTGCGGTCGGTCGCCGACCATCCCAGCGACCGCTACGGTGCGCATCCCTTCACCTTCTGGCAATACACCGGAACCGGCACCGTGCCCGGCATCAAGGGCAATGCCGACATCAATGTCTTCAACGGCAGCCAGGCGACGTGGCGCAAATGGGTAGCCGCAAATACGCATTGAGCGGCGTGCCCGCCTCCCCCGGTATTCGTGCAAATTCGCGCCGTCCAAAACGCTGAAATTTAACGAAGCCGCGCTATCTCGCTCCTTTTCGTCACCACCCCAAAGGACGAGCCATGTCGGTCATCAATGGCAACACCAGCTTCACCCTCGACGGCGTGAACGACTTCACCATCGGCGGCGACGTCTACGCCTGGAAGGACGGCACGCTCGGCCTGGTCGACGTCTATTCCGCCGACATCGGCAGCACCTATACCGCCACCGTCAACCTCAGCGGCAAGTGGAGCATGAGCACCTTGCGCTTCAGCAGCGAGGCCAACATCCGCGTCGTCGTGAACGACGCCGCCTCGCCGGTCGCCGCACGGCATATCGAGACGCTGATCCTCAACGGCAATGACGGTGGCAGCAAGGTCACGCTCACCCAGACCAGCATCGACCTGATCCAGGGTGGCCGCGCGGCCGACGCCATCACCACCGGCTCCGGTGCAATCACCACCATCGACACCCGCGACGGCAACGACGTCATCAAGACCGGCAGCGGCTCGGTCGGCTCCATCCTGGCCGGCAGCGGCAACGACACGCTGACCACCGGAGCCGGCACGGTCGGCATCATCAGCATGGGCGAAGGCAATGACACGGTGACCCTCGGCTCCGGCAGCGTCGACAGCCTCGCCACCGGCGGCGGCAACGACACCGTCACCGCCAGCACCGGGTATCTCGGAATCCTCGACACCAACGCCGGCGACGACACGGTCAATGTCGGCAATGCCAATGCCGAACTGGTTCGTCTCGGCGACGGCAACAACACGCTCACGCTCGGCAACGGCGTGCTCAATGCCGTCGTCGCTTTCGATGGCAACGACAAGGTCACCGTGACAGACACGGGGTTCCTCGGCAGCGTGTCGCTCGCCTCCGGCGACAACACGGTGAAAACCGGTGCCGGCTATGTCGAATCGATCGTCACCCGCGAGGGAACCGACAATGTGACGATCGGCGCGGGCGGCGCCGGCTCCGTCAATCTCGGCAACGGGGCGAACACCATCGCCGCCGCCGGCTTCGTCGACATGATCTTGACCTATGCCGGCAACGACACCGTCACCCTCGGCTCGGCGGGTGCCGGCGCCGTCAATGTCGGCGCTGGCGACAATCTCGTCACCACGGGAAAAGGCTGGGTCGGCTCGATCGTCGGCTACAGCGGCGCCGACCAGGTCAATCTCGGCAGCGGCGGCGCCGGTTCGGTCCGCCTCTCCGACGGCAATGACAGCCTGTCGCTCTCGATGCTGGATTTCACCGGCGACACGGTGATGGCCAATGGCGGCAACGGCATCGACGCCGTAAGCTTCTCCAAATTCACCTCCGGCGTCGTCATTTCGCTGGCAAGTTCGGCGCAGGCTGACACCGGCAAGGGCATCTTCATCCTCACCGGCTTCGAGAATTTGACGGGCGGCGCCGGTGCCGACCTGCTCACCGGCAACAGCGCGGCCAACATCATCGACGGCGGCAAGGGCAACGACACCATCCGCGGCTATGCCGGTAACGACACGCTGACCGGCTATGCCGGCATCGATACTTTCGTTTTCAACACCGCGCTCAATGCCACGACCAATGTCGACACGATCACCGACTTCAATCCGGTCGCCGACCACATCCACCTCGACGACGCAATCTTCACCACGCTGACCGCCGGCGCGCTGCCTGCCTCAGCCTTCAAGGACATGGATACCGCCTCGATCGACGCTGACGACCGCATCATCTACAAGCCCAGCACCGGCGCCCTGTACTACGACGCCGACGGTTCGGGCACCGCCTTCGCCCCGGTCAGATTCGCCAACATCGCCAACCACGCAATCCTGACGGCGGCTGACTTTGTCGTGATATGACCGCCGCTTATGGCTGGCCACCGGAAGTCGCGCTTGCCGTGCCGCCCGCTTTTCGCCATGAGACTTGTGCAGGGAACGCGACGTTCTCCTCCCAGACCCAGGATGCGCCCGGAATGCGAATTGCCGTAGCTGCCCTTGTTTTCGCCACCCTCGCCGCGGCCACCGCCGCGAGCGCGCAGACGCAGGCGCCCGCCGAGCCCGCGCCGGCCGCCGCACCCGAATGCGGCATCGACTTCGAGACCTGGCGCAGGCAGGTCGCCGACGAGGCGCGCGCGGGCGGCGTCGGCGAGGCCGGGCTGGCCGCACTTGCCGCAGCCGACGTCGACACGCGCGTGCTCGCCCGCGACCGCGCGCAGGGCGTCTTCAGCCAGACCTTCATCGAATTCTCGTCGCGCATGATCTCAGACTACCGGCTGAAGCAGGGCGCGGCCAATCTGAAGAAATACGCCGACACCTTCGCCCGCGCCGAGCAGGAATATGGCGTGCCCGGCCCGGTCATTGCGGCCTTCTGGGCGCTGGAGACCGATTTCGGTGCCGTGCAAGGCGATTTCAACACGCTGAACGCCGTCGTCACGCTGGCGTACGACTGCCGCCGGCCGGAACTCTTCCGCCCGCAACTGATACCGCTGCTCACCCTCATCGACCGCGGCATCGTGCCGGCAGACGTTCAGGGCGCCTGGGCCGGCGAGATCGGCCAGACGCAGATCCTGCCCACCGACTATCTTTTGCGCGGTATAGACGGCGACGGCGACGGCAAGGTGGACCTGCGCGGCAGCGCGCCGGACGTGATCATGACCACCGCCAACAAGATCCAGCATCGTGGCTGGAAGGCCGGCCAGCCCTGGCTGGTCGAGATCCGCGTGCCCGACGACATGCCGTGGGACCAGACCGGCCGCACCAACAAGCTGCCGGTGGCGCAATGGACCGAGTGGGGCGTCACCAACCGCGACGGCTCGCCGCTGCTCGACCACGGGCTGACCGCCGGCGTCGTGCTGCCGATGGGCCGCAAGGGCCCAGCCTTCCTGAGCTACGACAATTACGACATTTATCTCCAGTGGAATCAGTCGGCCACCTACACGCTGACCGCCGCCGTGCTCGCCACCCGCCTCGCTGGCGCCCCGCCCTACGACAAGCGCAATCCCGAGCCCGGCCTCGTTGGTGACGCAATGAAGCAGCTCCAGCAGAAACTTGCCGACAAGGGCTACGACGTCGGCGGTATAGACGGCATCCTTGGCGTCAACACCCGCGAGGCCGTGCGCCAGGAACAGATGAAACTCGGCCTCCCCGTCGACGGATGGCCGACGCCGGCGCTGCTGGGTATGATGTAATGGAGGGTGCACGCAGCGGCCCGCCGCCTGAGTGCTTGCCTCAACAGCGTCGATAATAGGCCGGACATGCCGATGGACGTGGTGGCCGCGCTTTCGGGACTGTTCGCCACCGCTTTTTTTGCGGCCACGCTACTGCCGGTGCAGTCGGAGACCGTGCTGGTTGGTCTGCAACTGGCGGGCTATCATTTGGAACCGTTAGTCATTGTGGCCAGCATCGGCAACACGCTGGGCGCTGTGGTGAACTGGGCGCTCGGACGTGGCGTCGAGCACTATCGCGATCGGCGCTGGTTTCCGGTCTCCCCCGCCGCGCTTGGTCGCACAACAAGCTGGTACAGGCGGTGGGGGCGCTGGAGCCTGTTGCTTTCCTGGGCGCCGCTTGGCGGCGACGCACTCACCGTGGCTGCGGGCGTCCTCCGGGAGCCGTTCTGGAGTTTTCTGATCCTGGTCGCGATCGCGAAGACCGGCCGTTACATCGTCCTCGCGGCCATCACGGCGGGTTTCATCGGATGATGTCGCCGGCTTGTGGCCACGACGCGACATGACACAGCTCATCTGACATGGGGCAGGCAGTGTCCACGTTTACTCCGCCGCCATCGTCTCCAGGCTCGCAAACCCCTCCGGCTTGTCGCCCTCGTCGAACGGCGTCGTCACCTCCACGAACGTGTCGGGATAAAACCCGTTGAAGCGAGTCCTCAGCGACAGCGAATAGGCACCGATGTGGCCGATCTCGATCCAGTCGCCGGTGTCGATCGTCTCCGGCAGCCAGAAGGGGCGTGACAGGATATCGACGGAATCGCAGGTCGCACCGCACACCTTGAACGGCACGATGGTCTTCTCGTCGCCGTTGCGCGAACGGATCGCCGGGTCGGGGATGAAGCGGGCGGGAAGCGTCAGCTTGCCGGTCCAGCTGTCCGACAGCGACGCCCAGATGCCATCGTTGATGTAGAGCCGCCTGCCCTTGCGCAGCAGCACCCGCACGATCAGCGAGAAGGCCCGCGCCACGATAACCCGCCCCGGCTCGGCCACCAGCGGCATCCCGTCGAAGTTCCAGGCGGTGATGTCGGCCGAGAGCCGCGACATCAACTGCCCCAGCGCGGGCATGGGCGGCTTTTTCGACGTCGGGTCGGCGCCATATTCGGCCGGAAAGCCGCCGCCGATATCCAGCCCGGCCAGCGGAAAGCCGACCCGGTTGCGCACCCAGTCGGCCGAGGCCAGCGCCCGGTCGTAGGTATCGGGATCCTCGATCTGGCTGCCGACATGGAAGCAGATGCCGACCTTGTAGCCGGTCTTGTCCAGCCGCTGCGCCAGTTCGACCGCATAGGCCGGTCCTGCCCCAAACTTCTTCGACAATTCGTAGGCGGCGGAACCCTTCGTCTGAATGCGCACGAACACGGTGATCTGGCCGGGATCGATGTCGAGCGCGCGCACCACCCGCGTCAGTTTTGTGATCTCGTCCTCGTGGTCGACCGAGATCACCCTTATGCCGTATTTCTCCAGCGCCAGCCTGATGTCGGACTGCGCCTTCACCGGGTGCATGTAGAGCATCTCGGCGTCGGCCGAGACCGCGCGCACCGCCGCGAACTCGCCGGGCGAGGCGACGTCGAACGCCGTCACCCCGGCCTCCACCAGCGTTTTCAGCACAAGCTGCTCGCCATTGGTCTTCACCGCGTAGGCGGTCTTGCCGGGAAACATGCTCATGAACTGCCGTGCATCCGCCTTCAGCACCTCGGGGCGGAAGCAGTAGACCGGGTCGTCCGGGCGCATCGCCAGCGCCGCGTCCTTGGCATTGTCGAATCTCTGCATGGCGGCTCCTCGAGTGGCCGCCAACCGATAGCCTGTTTCGGCCTCCGGTTGAACGATCTTTGCATAGTCTGGCCGCAACGTTGAGAGGCCGGCAAGGCTCCCTTCGTCCGGCAGGAACGCACTCGTTCCGCGGCGATCGGCAGCATCCGGCCGGCATCGATCGAAAACAGTTCTTACGCCCTGGATCAGCTCGGCAGGCGAAATGGACGCATGATCCCGGCCGAAAAAGCCTCCGAATCAAGCCCGAAACGGACTTTCCCCCGCGCCGTCCGCATAGAGAACTTAAATCCTTGATTCTTTGCGACTTCAGGCGCGTCTGGAACAGCATGTCGGGAAACGGGTGGCAGGCCGCCGCAGGCCGGTTTAAGCCGCATCATCGGGAGATGAAAAATGCCATCGGATCAGGTACATGCACCATCGACAGCGATGTCCGCACGAAGCTGGGCGATGCTCATCCTGCTCGGCATCATCTGGGGCGGTTCGTTTTTCTTTGCCCGCATCGCCGTCTCCGAACTCCAGCCGCTGACACTGGTGCTGTTCCGGGTTGCCATTGCCGCGCTAGCTCTCCAGATCTACCTCGCGGCGACGGGCGTCTCGTTCCGCGCCGCCCTGCCCTACGCGCCCGGCCTGGTCCTGCTCGCCATACTCAACAACGTCATTCCCTTTTCGCTGATCTTTGCCGGCCAGACGCAACTCGGCGCCGGCCTAGCCTCGGTCCTCAACGCCACCACGCCGTTCTGGACGGTGCTGCTCGCCAGCCAACTGACGACAGACGAAAAACTCTCCTGGAACAAGGTGTTGGGCATATTGCTCGGTATCGCCGGCACGGCGGTGATGATCGGCCCCGGCCTGTTTTCCGGTCTCGGCGCACCGATATGGGCTAAACTTGCGCTGATCGGCGCATCGCTCTCCTATGCCTTCGCCCTGATGGTCGCCAAGCGTCTCAAAAACATCCCGCCCGCAGTCGTCGCCACCGCCCAACTGACGGCTTCGACCGCCGTCATGATCCCCATCGTATTGATCCTGAACGGCTCCGACGGTCTGTTCGCGTTCAGCGCCCCGGTCTGGGCGGCGGTGCTGTCGCTGGCGCTTCTCTCCACCGCCTTCGCCTACCTGCTCTATTTCCGCCTGGTCGCCGAAGCGGGCGCCACCAACGCCTCCCTGGTGACCCTGATCGTGCCGGCCAGCGCGGTCCTGCTCGGCGTGCTGTTCCTCGGCGAAAGGCTGGAGCCGATCGAGATGCTGGGCATGGTCATCATCGCGCTCGGACTGGTGACGATCGACGGCAGGCTGCTTGACAATGTTAGCAGGGCGCTCGGGCCGAAACGCTCGCCATAATTTTACCGGCCGATATTGTAAAATCTTTTCAACGGCTAACGACCCGGAACGCCAAGGGTTTTCCATAATTCCGCCGCAATGCAGCATGGTTTCCGCTTGTCTGCGGCCCAAACTCCCCTAGACTCTGCCCTTGTGCTCTACTCATGGAGGCATCGTATGGGACTTGCACGGCCAATCAACGCATTGATGATTTGTGCTGCGTTCGCATTTATCGGCGCCCTGATAATGGGGGTTCTTCCTTGACCTTATGAGCCTGGGGGGTATCGGACGCGCTCTGGTACCGAAAACGACAAAGGCCCGCCGTCCGTCGGCGGGCCTTTTGTTTTGGCTGAAGCTTGCCGGTCAGGCCGCGGCCGATCCGGGAATTTCAATGGCTTGCGGAGCTTCCTGCGCCCGGAGCCCGATCATGTGGCAGATGGCGAAGGCCAGGTCAGCGCGGTTCATCGTGTAGAAATGGAATTCCTCGACGCCACGCTCCATCAGGTCCATCACCTGTTCCGCGGCAACGGCGGACGCCACCAGCGCGTGCGTCTGCGGATCATTGTCGAGCCCTTCGAACCGCTCCGCCAGCCACGCCGGCACATGGGTGCCGGCCTTCGCGGAAAAGTTCGCCACCTGCCGGAAACTATGGACAGGCTGGATACCCGGCACGATCGGAATGTAGATGCCGGCGCGCCGCACCCGCTCGACATAGCGTTCATAAAGGTCGTTGTCGAAGAAGAACTGGGTGATCGCGCGTGTCGCGCCATTGTCGACCTTGCGCTTCAGCATCTCGATGTCGGTCGCGAAGTCAGGGCTTTGCGGATGCTTTTCCGGGTAGGCGGCAACCGAAATGTCGAAATCGGCGATCGATTTCAGCCCCGCGACCAGGTCGGCGCCGTTCTGGTAGCCGCCCGGATGCGGACGATACACGCCGCCGACGCCAGTCGCCGGATCGCCGCGCAGCGCCACGAACCGCTCGATGCCTATGCCCTGGTACTCGCGCACCACCGCGTCGACCTCCTCCCTGGTCGCGCCGACGCAGGTGAGGTGCGCGGCCGCCGGAATGCCGGTCTCAGTCAGGATGCGCTTTACCGTGCGAGCCGTGCGCTCGCGGGTCGAACCGCCGGCGCCATAGGTCACCGACACGAATTTAGGCCCGAGCGGCGCCAGACGGGTGACCGTCTGCCACAGCCGCTGCTCCATCTCGTCGGTCTTGGGCGGGAAGAACTCGAAGGAGACACGCACGCGGCCGCCGATGTCGGGGCGGCGCGAGAAACGGAACTGGTTCATCAGACGGCTTCCCTCTGCAGCGCGGGTTGGTCGGCGATCAGCACGCGGCGGTCGCGGCCGAACCAGAGTTTGACGGTCAGTGTCGCGCGACCCGCGGAGCGCGGCTGGAACGCCTTGGTGGCTTCGACGTCCAGGCCGGCTTCCGAGAACCATTCGGCGATCTGCTGGTCGGAGAAGCCGAGCCTGAGATGCGCGTGCTCGTCGCGCAGGAACTCCAGCGCATGCGGCGCGAAGTCGACGATGACCAGCCGTCCCGACGGCCTGAGCAGCCGCGCCGCCTCGCGGATCGCGGCACCCGGCTCGTCGAGATAGTGCAAAACCTGATGCATGGTGATGAGATCAAAACTGTCGCGCTCGACCGGCGGCGCGAACAGGTCGCCCTGCCGCACCTGCGCATGCGAAACCCCTGCCCTGTCGAGATTGGCGCGAGCCACCGCCAGCATCTCGCGCGACAGGTCGATGCCGACGCCGCGCCTATAGAGCGGGGCGAACAGTTCGAGCAGCCGGCCGGTGCCGGTGCCGAGGTCGAGCATGGACTGGAACGGCCGCTTGCCGACCAGCGCCAGCAGTGCGGCCTCCACCGCCTGGTCCGGTGCATGCAAGGTGCGCAACTGGTCCCAGGAGGCGGCATTGCGGTCGAAATAGGCGCTCGCCTTCTCCTGCCGCCGATGCTTGACCGCTTGCAGCCGTTCGAGGTCTCGGTCGACCAGCGCATCGCGCTCATGAACTCGCGACACGATCCCGGCGACGAACTCGCGAACATCCTCGTCATCGGAGATGCGGAAGAAAGCCCAGGAGCCTTCCTGGTAGCGCTCCACCAGCCCGGCTTCCATCAACAGCTTGAGATGGCGGGAGACGCGCGGCTGCGACTGATTGAGAATCTCCGTAATGTCGGAAACGGTCAGGTCGCCCCGCGAGATGAGCGCCAAGATGCGCAATCGGCTGGATTCGGCGGCCGCCTTCAATATATCAACCATCAGGTCCAAGGTTATGCGCATGGCCATCTCAACTATCAGAAAGACATAAACATATCTTTATGTGAAGAATCTGAAGGCTGCAACCCTTATGTCGTTCGGGGACAAGAAAATGCCGCTTGCCGGTGACCGGGAGAGACCCATGTTCGAGATGCGCGGCGGCGAGATCGCTCTGTCAGACGACCCGGCCGCCCACCCGGGAGACGCACATCTCGTCTTCATCGGCACGGTACGCTCGTCCTGGGTGAAGCGTGACGACTGCCCGAAGAACATGCGCGAGGCGCGCGAGCGCGGCGAGCCGGCCAGCGTCGAGATCGCGCCCGCCTTCCGGCTGGGATTGCAAGGCTTGTCCAACGCAAGCCATGTCGTCCTGCTCACCTGGCTGCATCACGCGCCGCGGAATCTGATTGTGCAGAAACCGCGGCATGCCGCTGATTCGAAAGGCGTCTTCGCCCTGCGCTCGCCGGCGCGGCCGAACCCGGTGGGACTGCATGTCGCCCGGCTGCTGGATGTCGACGTCGCAACCGGCGTGCTCAGGCTGGAAGCCATCGACGTGCTGGACGGCACGCCGGTCGTCGACGTGAAACCCTATTTCGCATCAAGCGATGCCGTGCCCGAGGCGACCTATGCCAGGAGCCAGCCGGCAGCCGATACGGACACGGACTGATGTCGACCAACCGCCAGCGGGCGATTGCCAAGGCGCTGACGGCGCTGCTGCCGCTGGCGCCCTATGCGGACGCCGAGAAGATCAGGACGGATGCCGGCGCAAGGCATTTGAAGACCTTGCCGCCGACGGTCGCGGTCTGGCTGGCGACCGTGGCGCATGTCCGCCACGCGCACACGGACTACGAGGCTCTGCTGGAGGATGATTACGACCGCGACTCCGCCCGTTTCTTCGTCATCGACCAGATCAATGCCGCCCTGACACGCTGGCGCGCGACGAGGCTGCTCGATCCGGACGATCCCGACGCTGGGTGACCCTCGCGCCGGACATACGGATTCCTTTTCCTGGCCCGATGGGCTAATTCTTGGGCGGGCACGGGATTTCGAATGGCGCGCGCAGTTGGCAAGACCGCGAAGGCGGCTGATGGAGGAGCGAGGATTTCGCTTTGGCGGCGGCTGCGCGAGCGTCTCTCGCTGCCTGGCCTCGAAGCGTGGTCCACCAGCATCCGCAGCGTCTTTCTCAATGCGCTGTTCCTCGTCGCCATCGTAGTCGTCGTCCCGGTGCTCGTCAGCCAGTTCTGGCGCGACGAGGTGATCATAGAACCGATCGCGGTTCCCGAGGCCTTGGTCGAACAAGGGCTGACCGCCGATGTCGCAGCCAGCCGTGTGTGGGACGGCCTTCAGGACACGATCGCCCAGGCCCATACATCGAAGGAAAGCATCATCTCGCTGCCGGATTCGCGGCGGGTCGAATTCTCGTTTCCGGATTCGGGTTTTTCCATCGAGTCGCTGGTTTTCCACCTGCGCCGGCTGGTGAACGCCTATGAAACGCGGGTTGCCGGCGAGTTCGTCTGTTCGAACGCTGCCTGCGACCGGTCGGGCATGCGCCTGCGCCTGCGTGTCATCCGTTCCGGCGTCGAATTGATCGACCTGCCGCCGATCGGAAACCAGTCGGAGCGCGAGTATTTCGCCGAGGCCGGATCGCGTGTCCTGTCGATCCTCGATCCCTTCGTGGCCCTGGCCGCGCTGTCGCAGACCCAGCCGGTGAAGGCCACGACGCTCGCCCGCCAGCTGATCCGTTCGCACCACAAGGACGCACGCTGGGCGCATAATCTGGTTGGGTTGATCCGTATCGACCAGGGCGAGACGCCAGCGGCCATCGATGAATTCCTCGCCGCGCTCGCCCTCGATCCAGCCTTCGCCCAGGCCCGCGCCAATCTGGGCAGCGCGCTTCTGAGGCAAGGCGATCTCGTCGGCGCCGAGGCGGAATTCGCCAAGGTGCTTGCCGCGAAAGGCGACGACGTCTGGGCTTTGCAAGGCATGGCCAACCTGGCCCTTGCCAGAAACGAGCCGCAGCAGGCGATCGACAATTTGCTGAAGGCCGCGGACGCGGATCCCGTCAATCCCCTCTATTTCGCCAAGGCCGGCAAGATCGAACTGGACCGGGGCAACAAGGCCGACGGCCAGAAACTGCTGATGCGTTCGCTCGAACTCGATCCCGGCTATCTGCCTGCCTTCGCTTTCCTCGCTGCCATGCAACTGGCAGACGGCGACAACGAGGCGGCCGAGAAGATCTATCGCGACGCGGCGGACTATGCCCCCGACGACGCGGACGCACAGGCCTCGCATGGGCGGATGCTTGCGATCCTGCACAAATGGCCGGAAGCCGCTGCTCGCTACGAACGGGCGACGGCACTCGAGCCTGCCAATGCCGCCTATTGGCTGGAATACGCCCGCTGCCTGACCAGCATGGGCAAGCCCGAGGCCGCACTTACTGCGCTCCCGAAAGCACTGGCGCTTGCGCCGGACGACGCCAGCATCTTCCTTGCCATGGCCAACGCCTATCGCGACACCGACCGCAAGGCGGAAGCGGTTGCGGCGTATCGGAAATTCCTGGAACTCGACAAGGACGATTCGCCGATGCGTCCGGTGGCGGAGCGTTTTATCGAGATCCTGTCCGAATAGGTTTCCCGGCGGCGAGAGCCGGTTCGCGTTCTGGAAGCGACGACGAATCGGGCGAGTTCAGGCCTTGCCGTCCTGAAACCGCAGCCCGTCGACGATCAGGCCGAGCAGGCGTTTGCCGCGCGCGGCCGAATCCTCGCGGTAGAGGCTCGCGGAAATGGTTGCCGCCACCGCCATCAGCACGTCCTCCGGATCGATGCCGCGACGCACCGCGCCGGCATTGGCCGCCGCGTCGAGCAGCGCCGACAGCGCGCCGGCCGCCTCCACCCGTGACTGCGAAAACACCTCGGCGTCCGAATTCAGCGCCGACTTCATGGCGTCGGCAAAGCCGTATTTTACCGCCATCAGCGCCGCATAGTGTTCAAGCCAGGTGGTAAGCGCCTGCAGCGGCGGCAGTTTCTCGGCCAGCACGCCGGCCTCGGCCTTCAGGCGCGCCACCTCGTTGCGATAGAGCCCGGCAAGCAGCGCGTCGCGGTTCGGAAAATGCCGGTAGAGCGTACCGATGCCCACCCCGGCGCGCTCCGCGACGGCGGCAAGCGACAGTTCTCCGCGCTTCTCGGCGACCAGCGCCGTGGTCGCATCCAGCAGTTTTTCGCGGTTTCGCGTCGCATCGGCGCGGGGCGGCTTTCGCTTTTCGGGCGATTTCAAAAAACTTCTCCCTGGACCTCTGGTAAAACGGAGGAGGCTCCGTATATTTCCGAAACGGAGGTCACTCCGCTTATCTATGGCCGCCCGCGTCGGCGGGCAAGAGGCTGCTATTTGCCCCAAGGGGCAGGAAGGCAATACGATCATGGCAAACAAGGTTTGGTTCATCACCGGATCGTCCAAAGGTTTTGGCAAGGTGTGGGCGGAAGCCGCGCTGGCGCGCGGCGATTCCGTCGCCGCCACCGCGCGCGATCCCCGGACGCTCTCCGATCTGGTCGAAAAATACGGCGACCGCGTCGCCGCGCTGAAACTCGACGTCACAGACAAGGCCGAGGTCACGGCGGCCGTCGCAGAGGCACACAAAAAATTCGGACGGCTCGACGTCGTCATCAACAATGCCGGCTACGGCCAGTTCGGCGCCATCGAGGAGATCAGCGAGGAAGAAGCGCGCGCCCAGATGGAGACGAATGTATTCGGCGCTTTGTGGGTGACGCAGGCGGCACTGCCGATCATGCGTGCCCAGAAATCCGGCCACATCATCCAGATTTCCTCGATCGGCGGGGTCAACGCCTTCCCCAATATCGGCCTGTATCACGCTTCCAAATGGGCGCTCGAAGGTTTCAGCCAGGCGCTCTCCCTCGAAGTTGCCGATATGGGCATCCATGTGACGCTGGTTGAACCGTCCGGCTTCGCCACCGACTGGAGCGGCCCTTCGGCCAAACGCGCCACGCCCAATCCTGTCTACGAGTCCGCCCGCGCCCGCATGGCCGAGCGCCGCGGAAATGTCGTCCCGGGCGATCCGGAAGCCACCGGCACAGCCATGCTGGCGCTGGTCGACGCGGCCGAACCGCCGCTCCGCGTCTTCTTCGGCGATGTCGGTCTGCCGATGATCAAGCAGGAATACGCCAGCCGCCTCGCACTGTGGGAGAAGTGGGATTTCATCGCCGACATGGCGCAGGGCGAGAAGAAGAACCGCAAGGCCTGAGGCACTGCCCGGCCTGTCGATCAGGCGGGCCGGTAGATCCACTGCTCCGGGACGCGGACGGAGACCTCCTCGTCCATCGTTAGCGTCCCGGGCTTCTCCACCCAGGCGACGAGGCCGCGCAGGCGCTTCGCCGCCTTGGGAAACAGCAGCGAACCGGCATCCTCGTCGGCCATGCCGGCGCGCAGGGCAACCTGTCTGCCGGCATAGCGGCACGGGCCGTTCTGCGCGTCGATCTTGATGGTCACGCCGCCCTTGAAGAACAGCAGCGTGCCGGATGGCAGCATCGACAGGTGCGGGACGCCGTCGAGCAGGATGTTGGCGCCGATCCATTCCGGCCGGATTTCGGGCAGTTCCATCCGCCTGGCGACCAGCGCCAGTTCGTCCGGCGCCACGATCGACAGTTGCCGCTCGTTGCGGATTTCCGTGCCGCGCGGATACCACGGCTCGCGGCTGCCGGAGCGACGCGTGCCGCCTGCGTGGAAATCGCCTGGGATGCCGTCGAAGCCGAGCGGCAGCGAATCGACCACCGCGGTCTCGAAATGGTCCGTCGCAGCGAGATAGAGCCCGGCGATGCGGCCGGAAATCTTCTTTGCCGGGACGATGTCGAACGTCGCCTCGCGGGCGGGCGGGACCGGCAGGTCGAGCATGGGCACTCCTTCGCTGTGGCGCAAATCTGCCTATGGCAGAAGGTGCCGTCCAGCCAAAAAGCCTGATCGGTCAATCAAGGCATCTAATAGGGTGCGTCCTTCGAGGCTCGCCCACGGACGATTACCCTAATCATCAGCGTTTTGCGGGCTCGCACCTCAGGATGAGGACCGGCGTGGCTGCAACGCCAATCGTCTTTGTCAGCCTCTGCAACAGCAACGGTTGGCGTTACAGCACAACAGTCCTCATCCTGAGGTGCGAGCCCGCAAAGCCATTGCAAATATGAGACAATCGTCGGCGGGCGAGCCTCGAAGGACGCACCTGCAAAGCCTGTTCACATCATCCGGAGCAGCGCGCCGCCGATAGAGTAACCCGCGCCGAAGGCGCAGAGCAGGCCCCAGTCGCCTTCGACCATGTCCTCATGGTTCTCCTTCAGCGCGATCACGGCGCCGGCGGCCGCCGTGTTGCCGAGGCGGTCGAGCACCATCGGCGCGCGGTCGCGGCCGACATCGTGGCCGAAGGACAGTTTGAGAATCATGGCGTTCATGCGGGCATTGGCCTGGTGAAGCCAGAAGCGTCTGATGTCGTCGGGCGTCAGCCCGTGCTCGGCCAGGAATTCAACGATGAAGCGGTGGCCGGCGACGGTGACTTCCTTGAACACCTTGTTGCCAACCTGCTTGATCAGATTGCCTTCCGTCGGGACGGCCGAAGTGTCCTCCAGCCCGTCGCGCAAAAGGAAGCCGAAATTGGTGCGGATGTTGTTGGAGAACTGCGTCCAGCCGCGCGTGTCGATCACCTCGAAGCGGCCCGGCCGAGGCTCGTCGCCCATGCGCTCGACGATCATCGCCGTGGAGGCGTCGCCAAAGATGAAATGCGTCTGCCGGTCGCGGAAATTCAGATGCCCGGTGATGATTTCGGGCGTGACCACCAACACGCGGCGCTGCGCCCCTGCCCGCACCAGATTGGCGGCGACGTGAAGGCCGGCGGCGGCCGAGGAGCAGCCGAGGCCCATGTCGAAGCCGGCGCCCGGCGCGCCGATCGCCTGCTGGATCTCGATGGCGATCGCCGGATAGGGCCGCTGGTGGTGCGAGGCCGCGCAGATGACGAGGTCGATGTCGGCGCCGGTCAGCCCGGCATGATCCAGCGCCCGCAGGGCGGACCCGACGCCGAACTCGGCCATGACCGACATCTCGTCGTCGCCGCGCGGCGCGATGCGGGGCGCCATGCGCTCCGGGTCGAGGATGCCGTCCAGCGTATGCACATGGCGGGTCTTCACGCCGGATGCGTAGACGATGAAGTCCTCCGCCGATGTCGAAAGCGCCGGCTCGCCGGTGCCCTGGCGCCGCGCATTCTCGGCGTCGACATAGGTGTTGAAGCTTGCGACCAGTTGCTCGTTGGTTATTGAGGCCTCGGGGATCAGAACCCCGATCCCGCTGATCATGACGCGATGCATTCTTATCAGGACTTCCGTGGCTTCCGCGCGATCAGCTTCCGCGCCGGTCCGGTTCGCCCGTTCCGGCGCGGCAAATATTGCGCCGCACCCGTTTACGCCGAATTAAGCGCCGCGCAAAGCCTGTCCCCGCAGGTCGCCGTGCGATCCGGGTAGAGCGGCGTCACCAGGCGCAGATGCGGCTGCCGGTGTCGGGGTTCTGCCAGCAGGCGCGGTCGTCGCGCGCCCGATAATAAGGGCCGGGCAAGGCCACGTTGCGGCTGCCGAAATCGGCAAAACCCCAGGCGACGCCCGGGCGCTCGACCTCAATGGTCATGGTCGGATAGCCGGGCGCGGTGATGACAAAGCTGCCGTCGCGGTCGAGCCCGCGAAAATTGCAGGGATAGTGGCCGTCGTCAGTGGTGAAGCACTGTGCCGGCTTGGCGCTCGCGGGCTGGGCGGACAGAACGGCCAGGGCACAGGCCGCCCCGGCAAACACGACGCTTCGATGTGCCTTCACAGATTTTTCCCCTGTCTCGCCCGCTGGCGAATTAGGCATGAGGCCTGCCTGCGGTCAACCGTCACGCCCGCTGGGCGACGATGAACATCCTCGGGAATCTGAGCAGCACGCGGCCGTCGACCCGCGGCGGATAGGCCGCGGCGATTCCAGCCGTATAGGCGGCGAGGAACTGCGCCTGCTCGCCGGCGTCGAGCGGGTCGAGGAACGGCCGCAGGCCGGTCGAACTCACCCAGTCGACGATGGCCCCGGCGTCGGCCAGCGGATGGTTGTAGGCGACGTGCCAGACATCGACCCGCGCGGCATGTGGCGCCAGCAGGTCGTAATAGAGGCCGACGGGCGGCAACTGCGGGCGCGCCGCGTCGGCGAGTTTCGCGGCGAAAGGCACGGCCGCCGCCGTCTCTCGCATCAGCCGATGCGACGGCTCGCCGATATTGTCGGGCATCTGGATCGCCATCACGCCGCCCGGCGCCAGGAGGCCGAACAGTTTTGGCAGAAGCGCCGCATGGTCGGGCAACCATTGCAGAACGGCATTGGCGAACAGCACGTCGACCGGCTCGCCCGGTGTCCAGGTGGCGATGTCGGCCAGCGCGAAATCCACCTGCGGCAGCCGCTTGCGCGCCTCCGCGATCATAGCCGGCGACGAATCGATGCCGCTGACCTTCGCCTCCGGCCAGCGCCGGATGAGAAGTTCGGTCGAATTGCCCGGCCCGCAGCCGATGTCGACCACACGGCGCGGCGCCTCGAGCGGCACATGAGCCAGAAGGTCGCGCGCCGGCCGCGTCCGCTCGTTCTCGAACTGGAGATATTTTTGGGCAGACCAGTCTTTCGTCGTCTTCCGCATCGTGCCCGCCGAGCTTTCGAGAATTGGGTGTTCAATCCGGCCTGTGTTTGCAAAACCGTTGCTAGATCGATTGCGCCGTCGCCACAAGCACCACCGCCCCCACGCGGCGGAAATCCGCGCCAGCCGTCGATGCTTCGTTTGTCGCCTTCGGCTTGGCCGGCGGCGCGTCAGGACGTGTCGGGAAACGCCAGTGCGTATCGCGCCAGCGCATGGGCGTGCGCCAGAATCTCGTCGATCTCGCGGATTTTTCGGGGATGGTCGGCGGATGGCTCGTAGCGCAACAGCCGGCCGCCGGGCGGGCGTCCGGGCCGCAGCGGCGTGATGCGCCGGAAACGGAAAGCGGTGGGTTCTTGCCTGTCTTGCGCAACCCCGGCGGCGCGGGCCTCCCGGTCCCGCGCGAGCGCCGCGTTGTTGCGCGCCTTCCAGCGGGCGAACCGTCTTGCCTGTGCCGGCAGGTCGTCCAGCGCCTCGGCCAGTGCGGCAAGCCGCTGGCCGAGACGCATGGCATCGACCAGATCGTCGGGCGCGGGCCGCGCCGGAAAGTGGGAGGTTTCGCTGACGCCGGGAAACAGGATGCGCGGGACAACGCGGTCCGGCACAATGGGACGAAAGGCGCGGAACGGATTCTTGAGCGGATCGAGCAGCGACAGATGGAAGGAGCGCGGGCGGGCGGCGCGGAGTGCGGCGGCTCTCTTCGCCATGGCAGCGCGGGCGAGGTCGGCACGCGAGACGGTGACGGCGATGCCAAAACGGCGCAGCATCGGCGCCGGGTCGACGGGTTTTGGCTTGCCCGGACGCGGTGGCGGCAGGGTCACGACGATCCCGCGCGCCGCCGCGATGATCAGCCGGCGTGCGGCGGCTTCGGCGGGATGCAGCAGCTTCAGGATCGCGCGGTGCAGCCGGCGGGGGAGGGTGAATCCCGGGGACGGTGCCAGGTCAAGTGCCGGGGACAGTTTACTTTTTTCGGCCCGCGCCTCGTTCTCAACTGCCGCGCCCTTCTGCCGAAAGAAAGGAAACTGTCCCCCAGCGCCAAGCCCGGCCCCAGCGCCAAGCCCGGCCCCAGCGCCAAGCCCGGCCCCAGCGCCAAGCCCCTTCCCGGCACTCAGCCCGGCCATGGCGAGAAGCGAGACGAGAATACGCTTCAGCGCCTCCCGGTTTTTCTCGATTGCCACACTCGCGTCCATCGCCGCCCGCCTTTCGCCGCCTCAGCCGGCCGATATCAAGCCCGGTGCATCCCGACCCTCGTGCCGGGCGCCGGATGCGCCCTCCCCGCGCAATCGTCCTCGTGACCGACGCTCGCGCGGGAGCAAGTATGGGACGGGTCTTTGGGGAGGGGGATAAAAATCATGCTCGACGGCGTTTTACGCGCCGAGCGGAAGAAGACGGGTTCAGCAAAAACAATGGCTTGGCAGTCTATGCCGACACGCGCGCGGAGAAAAATCGTCGAGAGGAAAAAAATTCCATCCCCATTTCGGCGCTGAAAATCCGGGGACAGTTTACTCAATTCCGGTTCACGCTCTGCCGCAAACGGCAGCCTGCGAAGCGGAATTGAGTAAACCGTCCCCGGATTTGTCGCGCCGGCGCTATTCCGGCGCCTTGTCGCGCGCCTCGCGCACGATGGCGGATACATCCCGGTAAATCTCGTCGAGCCGGTCGTCCAGTGCATCCAGTTGCTCGGTGGTCAGCCCGAAAACCTCCTGGCAGGCGCCCCGGATCTTCCGGTCCACCACGCCCTCCAGGATCAGGTCGAGCGCGTCCACCCTGTACCGCGCCCGCTCCAGCGTCTCTTTCGCTGCAATCAGTCCAGAGCGGATGTCGTCCAGCCGATCGATGTGTTCCATGTCAATTATCTCGATCTCGCACAAGTGGCTGATGATGACCGCCATGCAGTCGATCAGCGATAGATCTCGCGCCGATTGCCGATCTCGACAATGAGTATGACAAGTCGGTCACCGAGAAACTTCGCGATAAGGCGATAGTCTCCAACACGGAACCGCCACAACTGTTCGTCCTGGCCCGCCAAGCGTTTCGCCAAGGAATGAGGATCAGGATGTCCTGCAACACGCTCGAACAGGTACGCAAGGATGCGCTGCGCGTCTCCTTTGGAAAGTTTGGCTAGCTGGCGCTCGGCCCTCGGTGCGATTTCAACTCGCCACGTCATTCTGCCGCGGGCTTTGTCATCGCGCGTTTTGCTTCAGGCGACATGCCGTATTTGCGCATCACCTCTTCCAGAGGGATGGCCACGAGGGGTTCGTCCTTCAGCGCCTCTTCGACGCTCTTCAAATCTTCCCAGTCTTCCAGGTGTTCAAGAAGTGCTCTGTACGCGATCGTTTCCGCACTCTGGCCGGTGTCAGCGGACATCCTGCCAAGGATTTCCTCGACTTCAGCCGTCAGGTTCAACTTCAGCATGGGCTCACTCCGGAAAGGATTGTTACCTCGCTCGACTGCAAAATAGCACAACCCGCCGGAAAACGCCCCTACCGCGTCAGCCGCTTGTACGTCATCCGGTGCGGGTTGACGGCGTCGGCGCCCAGCCGGCGGATCTTGTCCTTTTCATAATCCTCGAAATTGCCCTCGAACCATTCGACATGGCTGTCGCCCTCGAAGGCCAGCATGTGGGTGGCCATGCGGTCCAGGAACATGCGGTCGTGGCTGATGATGACCGCGCAGCCGGCATAGTTTTCCAGCGCGTCTTCAAGGGCTGCCAGCGTCTCGGTGTCGAGGTCGTTGGTCGGCTCGTCGAGCAAGAGCACGTTGCCGCCGGTCTTCAGCATTTTTGCCAGATGCACGCGGTTGCGCTGGCCGCCGGAGAGGTTGCCGACCTTCTGCTGCTGGTCGCCCCCGCGGAAATTGAACGACGCGCAGTAGGCGCGGGTGTTGGCCTCGAACTTTCCGAGTTTCACCACCTCGGCGCCGCCGGAAATCTCCTCCCACACGGTCTTGTTGGGGTCGAGCGCGTCGCGGCTCTGGTCGACATAACCGAGCTTCACCGTCTCGCCGATGCGGATCGAGCCGTCATCGGGCTTCTCCTGCCCGGTGATCATCTTGAACAGCGTGGTCTTGCCGGCGCCGTTCGGACCGATGATGCCGACGATGCCGCCCGGAGGCAGCTTGAACGACAGGTTCTCGATCAGCAGTTGGTCGCCAAAACCCTTGTCGAGGCCTTCGACCTCGATGACGACGTTGCCCAGCCGCTCGCCATGCGGGATGACGATCTGGGTGTCGCTCGGCCGGCGCTTGTCGGCGGCGTCCAGAAGATCCTGGAACGCCTGGATGCGGGCCTTGGACTTGGTCTGCCGCGCCTTCGGGCTGGACGAGATCCATTCGCGCTCGCGGGAAATGGCGCGCTGGCGGGCGTCGTCCTCGCGGCCCTCCTGCTTGAGGCGCTTGGCCTTGGCTTCCAGGTAGGCGGTGTAGTTGCCCTCGTAGGGAATGCCCCGGCCGCGGTCGAGCTCGAGGATCCAGCCGGTGACGTTGTCGAGGAAGTAGCGGTCGTGGGTGATGATCAGCACGGCGCCCTTGTAGGCGCGCAAATGCTTTTCCAGCCACGCCGTGGTCTCGGCGTCGAGATGGTTGGTCGGCTCGTCGAGCAGCAGCAGGTCCGGCTCGGAAAGCAGCAGCTTGCACAGCGCGACGCGGCGCCGCTCGCCGCCCGACAGCGTGGTCACGTCGGCGTCCTTGGGCGGGCAGGCCAGCGCCTCCATCGCCATCTCGACCTGCTGTTCGAGATCCCAGAGGTTCTGCCGGTCCATCTCGTCCTGCAGCTTCGCCGATTCCTCCGCCGTCTCGTCGGAGTAGTTCATCATCAGCTCGTTGTAGCGCTCGATGATGGCGGTCTTCTTCGTGACGCCTTCCATGATGTTCTCGAACGCCGTCTTCGAGGGATCGAGCGCCGGCTCCTGCGCGAGGTAGCCGACGGTGGCGCCCTCCGACAGCCAGGCTTCGCCCGACCAGTCCTTGTCGATGCCGGCCATGATCTTCAGCACGGTCGACTTGCCGGCGCCGTTGGGGCCCAAAATGCCGATCTTGGCGTCGGGGTAGAAGGAGAGGTGGAGATTCTCCAGCACCTTCTTGGTGCCGTAGGCCTTGTTCAGACCGGCCATGTGATAGATGAACTGGCGTGCCACGCGCGCGATATCCTTGGGGACAGGTTTCGGAGGGTCGCGCGCTATGTAGGCGAAGCGACGCCAAACGGCAATCGCCAAGTGGCGTCGATCAGGTCTGCCCTGCCGCCCGGCTGATCTCCATCCCGCAGCAAGCCGGCAACGGCGATGCCGGGGCTTCCCGCAAAACGCAGGGTTGCGCCTGCACACCGCAGTGTTGCAAGTCTCAACAAAAATGCGACAGCTTCAAATATCCGCGCAAGATCCCAAGGCCTTGTTATGAAATAGTATTTTTGGCAAATCGAGCACACGCCGAGGTGTCAGCAATCATCGGTTGCACTATAATTAAAGATTAACTCTTGCCTTGATTCGCAATCCTGACGTAAAGTGAGAGAAAACAAAGAAGTTATTCGGCGACATATTGAAAGGGTTCCCTGTTCACATCGGGGTTCCTGCCGTCCCCCCTTAGGGACATTGGGGCTGTTTGAGAAACAACAGCAATGGTGCTGGGTGATGCCCACACCAGATAAGGGAAATTTTGACAAAAAGAGCTTGAGACGTGGACAGCTTGGGTGGCTCCGCTCTCGAGCATCATGCGGGACTGCAACGCTCTCGGCTCGTAAGCGGGAGAGACGGCGCGTTGTCGTAGTCGTATCGGGCTGGGCTCACCTCCAGGCGGTCCGGATGAGGGCGTGTGTGCTTTGCAGCGCCCCACCGTTGCCTGTGACCCATCCATGCCGTGCGAGACCCAGGCCATGCCGGCCTTGGAACCGGGCGCGCCGCACAAGCCGGATCAACCAGATCGGGAGTTTCCAGCCATGGCCATCACCACAAGCTTTTCATTCGGTTTCGTCGAAAGCATCGATCCTTTCTCCATTACGGGGCGTGCGGACGCCACCAGCCTTTCCGACGGCGGCGTCGCCGTCGTCGGCGATCATATCGGGCACACCGACCTCACGACCTTCGAGGCTGACGGAGACATCGCGGGAAGCGCGTCCGTCATCCCCGGCGTCGACGCGGCTGTGACCCAGCTCAGCAACGGAAACCTCGTCGTGCTCTCGGACACCGGCACCGACATGTCATTCCGCATCGTAACGACCACAGGTGCGACCGTGCGGGTCGACACCAGCATCGGCGAGTCCGGGCCTGACGTTCTGGATCCGGAAGTCGCGGCCCTGACCGGCGGCGGTTTCGTCGTCGCCATCCAGGATTTCTTCGGCGGCACGGACAACGACGTCGACCTCCGGATTTACGACAATGACGGCAACCTGCTCCTGAACTTCGCGGCCGACGCCAGCGGCGCCAATGACCAGAACCCGAGCGTGGCCGGACTGGCTGACGGCGGCTTCGCCGTCGCCTGGCACCGCAACATCGGCTCCGAAAACGAGATGTGGTATGCCGTCTATGAGGCCAACGGCACCGTGCGACTGGCGCCGACGCTGCTCGACTCGGCCGGCACCGTGAACCGCAACGCCAGCGTGGTTGCGCTCGACAATGGCGGCTTCGCCATTGCCTACGAGGATAACGGCTGGTCCACCACGGACATCGACATCACGCTCGCGCGCTTCGACGCCGCCGGCAATTTCGTCGACTGGGACGACATAACCCAGAGCACCGCGAACGAAACCGGGCCGTCGGCCACGGTGCTTTCGAACGGCATGATCGCGGTCGCCTACACCGACGACGTCTTCGCCGACACCGACACCAGAGTCACGCTCGTCGACCAGAACACCGGCGCGGCTCTTACAACTTCGACGATCGGCGGCTCGTTCAACAACGAATCGGAGATCACGATCGCCGCCATGGGCAACGGCAAGATCGGGACGTTCCATACCGATTCGACCGCGGGCGACGTCGTCGGCTCGATCCGGCAGGCCACACGCTTCTCGACCAGCGATGGCGCAAGTGACACCATCGTGGTCGACAGCCTGCGCGACGTCGCCGCGGGCAATGCCGGCGACGATACGTTCCAGGGAGGCGGGCTGGATGCGTTCACCAGCGACTCGATCGACGGCGGCGCCGACAATGATCGCATCCTGGCTACCGGCGACATCAGCCTCGTCGACACGACGCTGACCTCGATCGAGGAGATCGAGATCCAGTTCCCGAACACGGCGACCTCGGTGACCGTCCGCGCCGACCAGATCGGGGCAGGCCTCGCCGCCAATCTGGTCGTCGACTTCAGCCTCAATAGCAGCCCCGACAAGTTCCGCGTCGAGATGCTTACTGCCACCACGGTCGACCTGTCCCAGTTGCAGGTCCAGGATTTCGATCCGGCGGGCACCGAGAACGACCGGCTGATCATTCTCGGCGACGACGACGACGAACAGATGCGCGGCACATCGGTCCGCGACGAACTGTTCGGCACGGGCGGCAACGACATCCTCGACGGCGGCGGCGGCGGCGATCTTCTGTCGGGTGGGCTCGACAACGACCGCGCCACCTATGCCAACGCAACAACCGGCGTGGTGGCGAGCCTCTTCGATCCGTCCGTCAATACGGGTGAAGCGGCCGGCGACACGTATGCGTCGATCGAGAACCTCACCGGCTCCGCCTTCGCCGACACACTGACCGGCAACGCTGGCGCCAACAGCATCCTCGGCGGCAATGACGACGACAAGCTCTCCGGCCTCGGCGGCAGCGACAATCTGTTCGGCAATGACGGCAACGACATCCTGGTCGGCGGCGCCGGCGCCGACGATCTGTCGGGCGGCCTCGGCAACGACCGCGCCTCCTACGAGAACGCCGCGGCCGGCGTGATTGCCAGCCTGTCCAATCCCGCAAGCAACACCGGCGACGCGCTGGGCGACACCTATGCGTCGATCGAGAACCTCACCGGCTCGGCCTTTGCGGATACGCTGACCGGCAACAACGGCATCAACAGCATCCTCGGCGGCCTCGGCGACGATCTGCTGAGCGGGCTTGGCGGTGCCGACAATCTGTTCGGCAATGACGGCAACGACGTGCTGATCGGCGGCACAGGCGCCGACGACCTCGCTGGCGGCGCCGGCAGCGACCGCGCGTCCTACGAGACGGCGGCGGCGGGCGTGGTCGCGGCCCTGCTCAGCCCGGCCACAAACACCGGCGACGCGCTGGGAGATACCTTCACCTCGATCGAGAACCTCACCGGCTCGGCCTTCGCCGACAAGCTAACCGGCACCAACAGCGCCAACAGCATCATCGGCGGCGCCGGCGACGACCTGCTGATCGGCCTCGGCGGCGACGACAATCTGTTCGGACAGGACGGCAACGACCTGCTGAACGGCGGCGCCGGCGCCGACGATCTCTCGGGCGGCGCGGGCAGCGATCGCGCCACCTACGAAACGGCGGCGGCCGGCGTCACGGCAGCCCTGCTTAGCCCGGCCACAAACACCGGCGACGCCCTGGGCGACACCTACAGTTCGATCGAGAACCTGACCGGCTCCGCCTTCGCCGACAAGCTCACCGGCACCAACAGCGCCAACAGTATCATCGGCGGCGCCGGCGACGACCTGATCACCGGCCTCGGCGGCGACGACAATCTGTTCGGACAGGACGGCAACGACACCTTTATCGGCGGCGCCGGCGCGGACGACCATTCCGGCGGCAACGGTTCGGACACGGCGTCCTACAGCACCGCGGTGGCCGGCGTCATAGCAAGCCTGACCACACCGGCGATCAACACCGGCGACGCCGCCGGCGACACCTACTCGTCGGTCGAGAACCTCACCGGTTCGGCGTTCGGCGACACGCTAACCGGCAACAGTGTCATCAACCTGCTTCTCGGCGGCAACGGCGCCGACACGCTCAACGGCCGGGCGGGCAGCGACACGATGACGGGTGGAGCGGGCAACGACAACTTCCTGTTCGACACCGCGCTCGGCGCCACCAATGTGGACGCCGTCACCGACTTCAACTTCGTCAACGACACGATCCAGCTCGACAATGCGATCTTCAACGCCATTCTAGGCGTGGGCGTGCTGACGGCGTCGCAGTTCACCTCCAACGTCACCGGCACGGCGGCCGACGCCAACGACCGCATCATCTACGAGACCGATACCGGCAATTTGTTCTACGACACCAACGGCAACGCTGCCGGAGGTTCCACCCTGTTCGCAACCCTCACCGCCGGGCTCGGTATCACAAACGCCGACTTCTTCATCGTGTGAAGCCGTTTTCCAGGTTCGGCCGGGACATGGTTCCCGGCTGTGGCCGGACCTGAAACCGGAACGCCGGGAGCATCATCGCTCCCGGCGTTTTCATGAGGCCGGCCGCCGAAGCGGCGGCATGGCATTTTTCGACGGAGACTCCCGCCTTCACAGGCGCGCGGCGGTGGGTGATACCAGCGGCCCTTGGCATGACCGTCTGCGCCGCTCCGGCGGTCAATGCCAAGGGCCGCTGGTATGAGATAGTGGCGCTCTACGCGACGACAAAATCGGCGTTGTTCAATGCCAGGCCAACCGTCAGCGTGGCAAAATGGATTCCTGCCGTGGCGCCCGTGCCGTCCGCATCATAGAACAGCTTTCCCGTGTCGGTCTCGTAGATGATGCGGTCGCTGGCATCGCCCGCTGCGCCGGTCGTGTTGGCGCGGAACGCCGCGGCGGCGAGCACGCCGGGCGTCGTCAGGGCGGTGAACACCCCGTTTTCCAGCTCGATGCGGTCGTCGACCGTGTTGAAGTCTGTGATCAGGTCAACGTTGCCGGCGACGAGCGCCGTGGAGAACACGAACATATCCTTGCCGCCGAGGCCGGCCAGCGTGTCCAGCCCGCCCTTGCCGTCGATGCGGTTCGACCCGGCATTGCCGGTTATGGCCTGCGCCAGTTCGTTGCCGGTGAGGTCGATCGCCGCGCTTCCGGCCGCACTGGTGGTCGCCAGCGTCTCGACATGGACGCCGGCCCCCAGCGTGTAGTCGACATTGACCAGCGCGCGGTCGGCTGCCCCTTGTGTTGAACTTTCGACGATCGTCGTCGCGGCGCTGTAGACGAGGTAGGTGTCGTTGCCGCCCATGCCGCGCAGCACGTCGCCGGCCCCTGCCCCGTCCTTCAGCGTGTTGATGCCGGCATTGCCGATGATCTCCTGCGCCAGCGCATTGCCGGTCAGGTTGATCGACGTGGTCGCGGACGCGCTGGTGGTCGTCAGCTGCTCCACATAGGCGCCGGCGGTGAGCGTGTAGCTGACCGCAGCCAGCACCCGGTCTGCCGCGCCCTGGGAGGAACTCTCGATGATGGTCGTGGCCGCGCTGTAGACTTGATAGATGTCGTTGCCGCCGAGCCCGCGCAGCACGTCGCCCGCGCCGCCACCGTCCCGCAGCGTGTTGACGCCGGCATTTCCGGTGATCTCCTGCGCCAGTGCGTTGCCCGTAAGGTTGATCGCCGTGGTGGCCGCCGACGACGTGGTCGTCAGTTGCTCGACATAGACGCCGGCCGCCAGCGTGTAGCTGACCGCCGTCATGACCCTGTCGGCGCTGCCCTGCGTCGAGCCCTCGAACACTTGTGTTGCCGCGCTGTAGATCTGGTAGGTGTCGTTGCCCGCCATGCCGCGCAGGATGTCGCCGGCCCCCACGCCGTCCTTCAGCGTGTTGACGCCGGCATTGCCGATGATCTCCTGCGCCAGCGCATTGCCGGTCAGGTTGATCGCCGTGGTGGCGGAGGCCGAGACGGTGGTGAACAGCTCGATGTCGACATCCTTGGCCAGCGCATAGGTGGCGCGCGCCATCACGCGGTCGGCAGTGCCGTTGCCAGCCGTCTCGATGACCACGTCGCCGGCGTTGTCCACGATGTAGGTGTCGTTGTCGACGCCGCCGTCCAGCGTGTCCGCGCCGGCGCCGCCGTCCAGCGTGTCCTTGCCGACAAGCCCGGTCAGCGTATTGGCGGCGCTGTTGCCCTTGATGACGTTGTCGAACTCGTTGCCGGTGCCGTCGATCGCGGCGGTGCCGAGCAGGGTCAGGTTCTCGAAATCGCCATAACCCTTGGACGAGGCAAGCAAGGTGTAAGTGTAATAGGTCTGCACCTCGTCGATGCCGCTGGCGCCATACTCGTCGATATAGTCGCTGCCCGGCGAACTCTGGATGTAGATGTCGTTGCCGGCGCCGCCGCGTGCCGAACCGCCATCCGCGCCGAGGTCGAGCGTGTCGTTGCCGTCCTCCCCGTAGAGATAGTCGTTGCCGGCGCCGCCGCGCAGTACGTCGTTGCCGATGCCGCCCTGCAGGCTGTCGCTGCCACCGGCGCCGGCCAGCGTGTCGTTGCCGCCATAGCCGTAAAGCGTGTCGGCAAGATCGGAGGTCACGAAGCTGTCGTTGCCCGAGCCGCCATACAAGTAGAAGCGCTCGACATTGACGACCGTGGTGCCATCGCCGACCAGCGTCGTCACCGCCGCCGAGGATTTGAACGCGAAGGTCAGGTTGGCGACCGCGTCGGTGCGCGAGAGATAGAGGATATCGCTGTCGGCGCCGCCGTCGATCTGGTCGGTGCCGCCGTAGGATTCGATCGAATCCGCGCCTGCACCGGCATCGATAATGTCGTCGCCGGTGATGTCGCCGCTATAGGCGCCGTCGCGGACGGTGTCGGCGCCATCACCGGAATCGATGGTGTCGCTGCCCTCGTCGCCGTAGATGCTATCGCTGGAGGCGCTGCCGGTGATCGTGTCGTTGCCTTCGCCGCCATAGCCGTAGCTGCCGTCGGCCCCGAGGATAAGCGTGTCGTTGCCGTCGCCACCGGAGAGCGAGTCGGAGCCGGCGCCACCGTCGAGTGTGTCGTCGCCGTCGCCGCCCCGGATGGTGTCGTTGCCGGATCCGGTTGTGACATTGTCGTTGCCGGAGCCGAGGGTGATGTCGAAGCGCTCGACATTGACCACCGTGGTGCCGTCGCCGACCAGCGTGGTCACGCTGGCAGTCGATGCCAGGAGGAAGGTCAGCGCCTTGGTGGCGTTGGACCGATCGAGATAGAGGACGTCGAAATCCGCGCCGCCGTCGATCGTGTCCTTGCCGCCGCTCGAACTCAGCGTGTCGTAGCCGGCTCCGCCGTTCAACGTATCGATGCTGGTGACGTCGCTGTAGCTGCCGTCGTAAAGCGTGTCGTCGCCCAACCCGCCCTGCAGCGTGTCGTTGCCGCCTTCGCCGTAGAGGTAGTCGTTGCCGTCGCCGGCATCGACCGTATCGTTGTCGGCTCCGGCGCTGATGGAATCCGCGCCCTGCCCGGTGCTGATGATGTCGTTGCCGGCGCCGCTGTAGATCGTGTCGTCGCCGGCGCCGGTGGTGATCTCGTCGTGGCCGAGGCCGGTGCGGATGTGGAAGCGCTCGACGCCGGTCACCGTGGTGCCGTCTCCGACCAGCGTCGTGGTCGCGGCCGCCGAGACGAAATTGAACTTCAGCGAGACCAGCGCGGAAGAGCGGTCGAGATACAGACGGTCCAGGCCGATGCCGCCGTCGATCTTGTCGGCGCCGCCATAGGACTCGATCTCGTCATTGCCGGCGCCGCCGTTCAGCGTGTCGGACGAGCTGAGGTCGTTGTAGGGGCCGTCGATCAGATAATCGTCGCCGTCGCCGGCGTTTATGATGTCGCTGCCGGCCTCGCCGTTGAGCGTGTCCCAGACATCGCTGCCGATCAGCGTATCGTTGCCCTCGCCGCCATAGGCGCTGCCGCCGTCGAGCCCGACGTCGATCGTGTCGTTGCCGGAATGGCCGTAGAGATAGTCGCGCCCGGCGCCGCCATAAAGCGTGTCGTTGCCACCGCCGCCGTAGACGCTGTCGTCCCCGCCAGCGCCGTCGAGGACGTCATCGCCCACATCGTCGGTAGGGTTGGCGTTTTCCTGATAGCCGTAGAGATAGTCGGCATCGGCCGTTCCGGTACGGTTTTCCGTACCGTTCGACGTATAGATGTATGGCATTTCTTCCCACCCGTTGCCCGAAACCGGCCGGCCACCCCAAAGGCCAATCGGTCAACAAATATCTATGCGCGTTCAACAAACAAAAGCAAGAGGCACAAAAAGGCAAGAATTTCCTCAATTTCGGTCATTTACCGGAAACAAACCTTCGATGACCGCAAGGAAGACGCGAAGAAATTCTTTGCCGCGGGCGAAAACACGCCACGGCCGCGGTCACACGGTAAAATGCACGGCTACCGGCAAATTTGCCCGGCCAAGTACGAAAACAACCCAGGAAAGCGGCAAATTTCCGGAACGGAAGCGAGTATGCAGTGGTGTTTTCCCGAGCATTTCGAGCCTTGAAATACGCCGGCAAAGCTCTGACGGGTGCGCGAATCAATCAACGGGCCGGGCAAACATCTTGCCAAGCCGCACGGTGCGAAGCATAGTTCGATCACCGATGGCGCGCATCCCCCGTTTGGGGGGCTGTCGTCGGGCAGCACCGGGCCGGAGCGGCGCTCCGGCATTTGCCCCCGGCAACGGGCGGGGTTAGGGCACGGATGCTTCGGGCGGACGAGCTGAAGGCGGCGGCCGGCGATGTCGTTGCGGCTGCTCTTCTGTCGCAAGGCTGGGAGCAGGCCTTGCTGCGGTTCGCCCGCGCCGCCGGCGCCCGCGACGCCGTGCTGATGCGTAACTCCAGTCACGCCATGGTCGTCGGCGTGGCGACGGAAGAGGCGACCGAGACGGTCGCCGCCTTCGCAGCCGGCCGTGCGCCGCCGAACTCGCGCTACGATCGCGTCAAGCCGGACATTTCCGGCGGTTTCCGCATCGACCATGACGACTACACGGACGACCTGCTGGCGCGCGATCCCTTCTACAACGAGTTCCTGCGCCCGGTCGGCCTCTTCTGGCATGCCAATGCGGTGCTCTCCTCCGGCGCGAACCAGTATGTCGAACTGAGCCTGAAGCGGCAGACGCGGGCGGGCCCCTACAGCCGCGCCGACGCCTATACGCTCGACGCAGCGCTGCCGGAACTCAGGGCGGCCGCCCGCATCGCCGAGGCGTCGATGCGTGCCGAGGCGCGCGGCATGGCGCGGCTGCTCAGCCATCGCGGCGGCACGGTGCTGGAATTCGACGGCTGGGGCAGGCTCGTCGCCGGGCAGCCGGCCGGCGAGAACGACCCGGCCTCGCCATTCCACAGCCGCAGGGACCGGCTTTGCGCGCGCCATCCGATGGAACAGGCCTCGCTGGATGCCGCCATCGCCAGGGCCGTGCTGCCGCCCGGGCAGATCGGCCTCGCCTCTCTCAGCGGCGCGGACGGCCGCCCCTATGTCCTGCAGGTCCACCCCATCCCCAACCGGGTACGCGATGTCTTCCTCGCCGCCGCTGCCATCGGCGTTCTGATCGAACGCGATCCGGTGACGGCGCCGATCAGCCTCGACCCCGGCACCATCCAGCCGATCTTCGACCTCACCGACCGCGAGGCCGACGTCACCTGCCTGCTGGCCGAAGGCGTCGATCTCGCCAGCATCTCGCGGCGGTTGCGCATCAGCCGCGGTACGGTACGAAGCTACCTGAAAAACGTCTTCGAAAAGGCTGGCGTCAGCCGCCAGGCGGAACTCGTCGCCCTGCTGTCGCGGCTGAGGCCGTGAGCGGCAGGGGCCGGACGGCGTCCTCGTGAACCGGTTTCGGTGCTCCGGTCCTCGAACACTCCGAGCCTGCGCTCGATTGCTGCCCTCCGCGCCATCGTCTAAGGCTATGACGCGGCACAGGGCGCCGCCGCCGAACATGGCTGGGCAAGCATGGCCACTCGCCACCGCAGGGAGTTCACATCGCCGACAGGCGCGGTGCTTTCGCAGACGGTCACGCTGGCCGACGGCGATCCGGTCGGCGTCGTCCAGGTCAACCACGGCATGGCCGAACATTCGGCCCGCTACGACCGCTTCGCCGATGCGCTGGCCGCGGCTGGATTTCACGTCTACACCCACGACCATCGCGGCCACGGCAGCACCAAGGCGAGCGACGCCGCCCCGGGACGATTCGCTGCGAGCGACGGCGTCGAAAAAGTACTCGCCGACATCGACGCCATCCACGATCAAATCGCGGTCGAGCAGCCCGGCCTGCCGCTGATCATCTTCGGCCATTCGATGGGCGGCATCATCGCGCTGAACTCGGTTCTCCGCCGCTCGAACCATCTTGCCGGCGCTGCAATCTGGAACGCCAATTTTTCGCCCGGCCTGCTCGGACGGGTCGGCCAGGCGATTCTTGCCTGGGAAAAATTCCGGCTCGGCTCCGACGTGCCGTCCCGCATCCTGCCAAAGCTGACCTTTCAGGACTGGGCCAAAAAAATCCCGAACCACCGCACATCAGCCGACTGGCTGTCGCGCGATCCGGCGGAAGTCGACAAATACGTCGCCGACCCGCTGTGCGGCTGGGACGCTTCGGTTTCGATGTGGCAGGACGTGTTCAAGATGGTCTTCGCCGGCGCCGACGACCGCAGTTTCGCGACAGTCCGCCGCGACCTGCCCTTCAACCTTGCAGGCGGCGGCGCGGACCCCTCGACGGTGAACGGCAAGGCTGTCGAGGAACTCGCCGCGCGCATGCGAAAAATGGGCTTTTCGAATCTTCATTCAAAGGTTTGGCCGGAAACGCGCCACGAAAGCTTGAACGACATCAACCGGAACGAGATCACGGCGGATTTCATCGGCTGGGAGAAACGCGTGGTTTCCGAGCGTTCCGTCCGGCAACAGAGGCAACGAACGAAGTCTGCCGCTGACAAGTGACGTTGTCCGACGTCAAAGAATTTTTGCACAGCAACTTCAACGGGCGCCTCGAGTTCTTTATTGAAGTGGTTGAGGCGGGCTGACCTGAATTGCCCCAGATTTTCTTTTTTAGCTCCCTGTGATACTATCTCCGGGCGTTTGATATATCGGTCAAGGAGGGCATTCCATGTTCGGCCGCGTTACCGATCATGACGGAAATCCAGTCTTTATGGTTAAAGTCGGCGTCTACCGCGACGGTGTTCTGGTGGAAAAAGAATACACCGGCGAAGACGGGCGATATTCGGTCGATTTCAGCAGCGAGGGTCCCGTATCCATTCTGTTCGATACGCATCCCACATTGAACACATCAGAGAAGTGGCACCCGTCCATCCTGTCGAACCTTGTCGGCAAATCGGACCTGCCGGTCGATCGCATCGTGGCCAGCACCGAGAGCCAGCCGGACGATCAATCGGCCCTGGATGCTCTGAGCGCCTATCTGTTCGCCGCGGCACATCTGGATCAGGCGCCGGATGAGTATCGCAGCGTGGCGGCAAGGCGGCTGGGAACGATCAAGTTCGCGGATTCATTTCTGCACGAAACCCAGCAGAGACTTATCCGGCATTTCCAATCGGGCCAGTAACATCCGATCTGCCGACCCGGCGACAGCGACACCCGCAAACGCGGCAAGAGCCCGGCCGCCGTCGATTTCGCCTGCCGGGCGCATCTTCGCCCGGCTTTCAGGCGATGACGAAATCCGCATTCGTCATCGTCACGCCCGCTCCGACAGTCGCGAAGTGAATGCGCAGGCCCAGCCCCGAGCCGTCGGCATCATAGTATAGCCGGCCGTTGTCGACGTCCTGGATGATCAGATCATTGGCATCCTCGGCCTCGCCCGCCGCGTTGGCACGAAATTGACTGGCTGAGATCGTGCCGGTCTGCGTGAAAGCCGAGAAGATCGCCTTAGACAGTTGGAAGCGGTCATCGGCGGCCACAAAACCGACGATAGTGTCGATGTTGCCCGATCCCAGCGAGTTGGCGAAGACGAATGTGTCGAGGCCGTCCAGCCCTCGCAAAGTATCGGCACCGCCTTTGCCCTCCAGACGATTATTGCCGGCGTTGCCAATAATGGATTGTGCGAACTCATTGCCGGTCAGGTTGATTGCGCCCAGCCCTAGCGTCGAACTGGTCTGGATCGTTTCCACCTCCGCACCTGCCGTCAGTACATAGCTGACCGCAGAGGCCACGCGGTCGTTGCCGTTGCCCACTGCTTCGAAGATGACGTCGCCGGCGTTGTGCACCCGGTATGTGTCGTTGCCGCCCAGCCCGCTCATCGAGTCGGCCCCGCCGACACCCCCATCATGCAGGGCATTGTTGCCCGCATTGCCGATGATTTCCTGTTTGAGAGCGTTGCCGGTGAGATCGATCGAAGCCGTGCCCGTCGTGCCGTTGGTGACCATCAGCTCGATATGGACATTCGCGCCAAGCACGTAGTCGACAGCCGCGGCCAATCGGTCGGACGCCCCTTCCGCCGCACCTTCGACGATCGTGTCTCCCGAATTGTACACACGGTAGGTGTCGTTGCCGCCCAGTCCGCGCATGACGTCCGTCGCGCCGTTCGCCCCGCCGGGGCTCAGCACATTGTTACCGGCGTTGCCGTAGATCGTCTGGAACCCCAGATTGCCGGTAAGATTGATTGACGACGTGGCGGCGCTGTTGGTCGTGGTCAACAACTCGATGTCGTCGTCGGCCGCAAGCGCATAGCTGGCGCGAGCCGCGACCCGATCAGCCGTGCCGTTTCCCACCGTCTCGACGACCACGTCGCCCTGCTGATCAACCATATAGAAGTCGTCGCCCTTGCCCCCAGCCATCGTGTCGGCGCCCAATCCGCCATCCAGCCGGTCGTTTCCGCTCAACCCGTTCAGCGTATCGTTGCCACCATAGCCATAGAGCGAATCGGCGCCGCTTGTGCCGTTGAGCGTGCTGTTACCACCGCCTATGCTCAAGGCGTTGACACCGTCGCCGAAAGCCCCTGTTGCGAGCAGATACCCGGTGCCACCCAGCTCCACGAAATCGATATGCGAGGCACCTGTCAGGCGCGATACCGAATCGTCGGAGAAGCTGTCGATGTGGGTGAGCGAGCCGTTCGCCTCGATGCGAAAATACGAAACCGTCCCGCCAAATCCGGTAGCGGCAGCCGCCAGGTAGGTTTCACCGCCGAACGAGAAAACCTTCAAGCCGCGCGCACCATTGAGCGGAATATCCGCGGAATGCGAGATGTTGAAGACATTGAGCAGAAGGCCGGCATCGGAGACCGAAAAGACGCTCAAACCGTCGGATCCCTCGCCCGAGGCAACGAGGTAGTGGTTTCCGCCGACGGTGGCGGTCGCGAGCGAGAACACGCTTGCGATCTCGAGGCCGATTGTGTTGAAGACCGTGTCGGTCGCCGCCAGCGAGCCGTCGGCGCCCATTTCAAAGACCGAGATGCCGTGGTCGTCGCGCCCGCCGACAAAGACGAAGGTGTCGGTTCCGGTTGTCAACGAGGTCGTGGTATAGGCGCCGTTCAGGGCGGTCGCTGCCGTATCCGAAACATTGGCCACGTTGTTCAACGAGCCGTTCGATTGCAGTTCGAAGACGCTGACACCGTCGTCGACTCTGCCGGGCGCGATCAGGAACTGCTTGCCGCCCTTCTGGACGACGGTCATCTCGCCTTCATTGTTGAGAAGTTCGAGAGTCGCGTCGTCTGTGACGCTGCCGACGAAGGTCAGGCTTCCGTCATTGCCGACCTTGAAAGTGTTGATGCCGTTCTCGAGCGCTCCGGCGGCGTAGAGATAGCGTGTCGAACCGAAGCTGGCAGATGCGAAGTTTGCCACCCCATCAAGTTTTGTCGCGCCAACGTCGAAAATCGAAGAGACGAAGGTGAGATTGCCGTTGGTATCCATCTTGTTGATGGATATGCCGTCCTCCGCATAACCCGCGACATAAACGAAGGTCTGCCCTCCGGCAGACAGAATTTCCAGGCCAAAAGCATTGCTTAAAGCCAGTGCCCCCTGATCGAACTGTACCGAAGCCAACCCCAACGTATTGTCTTTGACGACTGCCACAGGCTTCACCCCATCCAGACTTACGGTTAACAGAACTTATTGCTGAATTTTTCTTGGAATTTTGACAAAAGTCATAATAAGTTTTACGAAAGTTGCTTCGGCCCACGAAAATATTGCACTCATCACCTTCACGGCAGCTGTTCACCAGCGCCGCACGTGCCTGCAGGCCCGGTGTCGTTGTCGCATCCGAATCCTGTTTCCTGGCGCACGCCGGACTGGCATAGAGGAGCGATGTGCAATCCACCTCTTCACGGCATCCGCGTCATCGAACTCGCCCGCATCCTCGCCGGCCCCTGGGCCGGGCAGGCGCTGGCCGACCTCGGCGCCGACGTGATCAAGGTGGAAAGCCCGGAAGGCGACGACACCCGCAAATGGGGGCCGCCCTTCGTCACCGGCCATGACGGCGAGAACCTGTCGTCGGCCTATTACCATTCCTGCAATCGCGGAAAACGCTCGATCGCAGTGGATTTCTCGACGCCGGAGGGCGCCGAAACGATTCGGAAACTGGCGGCTTCCGCGGATGTGCTCATCGAGAACTTCAAGCTCGGCGGGCTGAAGAAATACGGGTTGGACTATGACAGCCTGCGAAAACTCAATCCGAAACTGATCTACTGCTCGATCACCGGCTTCGGCCAGGACGGGCCCTATGCGGCGCGCGCCGGCTACGACTTCATCGTCCAGGGCATGTCGGGTCTTATGTCGATCACCGGCGCCGCCGGCGGCGAGCCACAGAAGGTCGGCGTCGCCGTCAGCGACATTTTTACCGGCCTCTATTCCGTCATCGCCATCCAGGGCGCGCTTCGCCACGCCGAGGCGACCGGCGCAGGCCAGCATATCGACATGGCGCTGTTCGACACGCAGATCGCCGTGCTCGCCAACCAGAACATGAATTTCCTGGTGTCGGGCAACACGCCGACGCGCATGGGCAACGCCCACCCCAACATCGCGCCCTACGAGGTGCTGCCGGTGGCGGACGGCCATTTCATCCTGGCGACCGGCAACGACAGCCAGTTCCGGAAATTCTGTGCCGTCGTGGGGCTGGACGGCTTTCCCGACCATCCGGATTTTTCGACCAATTCGGCGCGTGTCGCCAACCGCGTCGCGCTGCGCGCGGCGATGGTGGAGAAGCTGGCAGCCTTCGATCGCGCGTCCCTTCTCGCGAAACTGGAGACGGTCGGCGTGCCGGCTAGCCCCATCAACACCATCGAAGACAGTTTTGCCGATCCGCAGACCGTTGCGCGAAAAATGCGGCTCGACCTCGACGACGGCCACGGCAACGTCCTGCCCACGGTGCGTTCGCCGATCGCCTATTCGCAAACGCCGCTGGCCTACGATCGCCCCTCGCCTCGGCTTGGCGAGCACACGGCCGAAATCCTTTCCGAACTGGAGGGCTCATGAAGACCGGCGGACAACTGATCGTCGACGCGCTGGAGGCCAACGGCGTCGACCGCCTTTATTGCGTGCCAGGGGAATCCTATCTGGCGGTGCTGGACGCCCTGCACGATTCGCCGATCAAGACCATCGTCTGCCGGCAGGAGGGCGGTGCGGCGATGATGGCCGACTGCCACGGAAGGCTGACCGGCAAGGCAGGCATCTGCTTCGTCACCCGCGGTCCCGGCGCCACCAACGCCTCGGCCGGCATCCACATCGCCATGCAGGATTCGATCCCGATGATCCTGTTCATCGGCCAGATCGCCAGCCATGCGCGCGAGCGCGAGGCTTTTCAGGAGGTAAACTACCGCGCTTTCTTCGGCCCGATCGCCAAATGGGCGACCGAGATCGAGGACGCCTCGCGTATCCCTGAAATCGTCACCCGCGCCTTTTCCGTCGCGACGTCCGGCCGGCCGGGACCGGTGGTGATCGCACTGCCGGAAGACATGCTGACAAGCGAGGTCGAGGCGCCGGCGGCGAAAGCCTGGACACCGGTCGAGACCCGGCCGGGCGAACCGGAGATGCGGCAGCTTGCCGAGTTGCTGGTCAACACCAGGCGACCGATCGCCATTCTTGGCGGGACGCGCTGGACGGCCGACGCCAAATCGGCATTCGAGAAGGCTGCGGAAGCCTGGGCGCTGCCGGTTGGCGTGTCCTTCCGCCGCCAGATGCTGTTCGACCATCTGCACCCTTGTTACGCCGGCGATGTCGGCATCGGGCCAAACCCAAAACTCGCAAACTATATCAAGCAGGCCGATCTCGTCCTGCTGGTCGGCGGGCGCTTCGGTGAGATGCCGTCGTCCGACTACACGCTGCTCAAAAGCCCCTACCCCGACCAGACGCTGGTTCACGTGCACGCCGATCCGGACGAACTCGGCCGCGTCTACCGGCCGACGGTCGCCATCAATGCATCGCCGGCAAGCTTCGCCGAGGCTTTTGCGAAAACCGCGCCGAAAGCGCCGCCCGCCTGGGAGACCGAGACCGAGCGCCTGCACGCCGCCTATCTCGACTGGTCGACGCCGCCAGAGACCAGCCCCGGTTCGGTCGCCATGGGCCAGATCATGACCTATCTCGAATCCGTCCTGCCGGACGACACGATCTTCACCAATGGCGCGGGCAACTACGCCACCTGGATCCACCGTTTCCACCGCTTCCGCCGCTTCGCCACGCAGGCGGCACCCACCTCCGGCTCGATGGGCTATGGCACGCCAGCGGCGGTCGCAGCAAAACAGCTTTTCCCCGACCGCGACGTCATCTGTTTCGCCGGCGATGGCTGTTTCCTGATGAACGGCCAGGAATTCGCCACCGCCGTGCAATACGATTTGCCGATCATCGTGGTGCTGGTCAACAACGGCATCTACGGCACCATCCGCATGCATCAGGAACGCGAATATCCCGGCCGCGTCTCCGGCACTGACCTGAAAAACCCGGATTTTGCCGCCCTTGCCCGCGCCTATGGCGGACATGGCGAGACGGTGGAGAAGACTGACCAGTTCGCGCCGGCCTTCGAGCGGGCGCGTGCCAGCGGCAAGCCGGCGATCATCGAGATCAAGCTCGATCCGGAAGCGATCACGCCGACCAGGACGCTGACGGATATCCGGGAGCGGCGGTAGCGACCAAGCTTCTGCGCTGCCTACTTTCGCAACTCGTCGACAAGTTCCGGATGCTTCGACAGCAGCTTCATGAGCTGGGTCGTAGGGCCGCTCGGCTCGACGAGCCCGCGCTCGTATTTGTCGAACGCGTTCTCTCCGACCTTGAAGAGTTCGCCGGCTTCGCGCTGCGAGAGCTTTAGCTTGGCACGGATTTCGCGGATGTCGTTCGGCGCAGGCAACCCATCGACGCGGCGTTTGAGTTCGCGTAGCGCAGCGTCGGACGGCTCCATGTCCCGCCCGACGAACACGGCATCTTCTTCATTGCGTGGATTGTAGTAGCCCGGTTGATCAACCGTTATGGCCTGTCCCTTGTAGGTTACGGTAAACGGCCGAACGCCCCGAACCAGTTGCTCACCACTTTCCGGTGACACCATCGTCTCGGGAAGTATGCGCTCTGCAACCATCTCATTTTTCCTTGAACGACATCACGGTAAAGTCTGTCACGACGTTTGCCTGAAATTTCACATAGAGCACCAAATTGCGCGCCCGCGCCTGATATACATCCTGCCAGATTCGATGATCGGCGTAAGTCGTCATCGATTTCTGGAACATCCGTCGCTCCAGACTATGGATTACCTCCACCACGCCCGCAGCATCGAATCCAAGTTGGAGCGCGTTGCGGCGCGCTACTGCTGTTATTGACAATGTTTCCGGCGAGCTAAGCGCCGCGTTTATCGCCGTCAAATCGTAGCTGGGCTTGCGCTTTTCCATCACCATTATGCCACCATTAAGGTGGCATATCAAGAGTGCTCCAATAAGGATTCAGGACGTAGCCAACACCGAATCCGGCATTTTGCTATGGAGAAGGGGCGGTCGCCCGCCCCTTCCTGATCTTGCGTGAAACCAGTCGAGCTTACTTGATCGCCTTGTCCGTGATCGCAGCCGTCCAGGCGCCGGAAGGCTCCTTGGTGATGATCTTCTGGGCCAGCAGGGCGTCGGCGGTGCGCTTGTAGGCTGCCTCGATCAGCTTGCCGTCGGCATTGTCGATGAGTTTTGCCACCTCGCCCATCATGCGCTTCTGGTGGTTCTCGTCCTGGCCGCCGGCTTCGACCACGATGCCCGCCGCTTCGTCCGGATTGTCGACGGCATATTTCCAGCCCTTCATCGAAGCGCGCACGAAACGCACCATCTTGTTCTCGAAGGCCGGGTCCTTGAGCTTGTCCTCCATGGCGTAGAGGCCGTCCTCGAGCAGGTCGTTGCCCATCGCCGTGTAATTGAAGACGATCAGGTCCTCCGGCTTGTAGCCGGCGTCGATCAGCTGCCAGTATTCGTTGTAGGTCATGACCGAGATGCAGTCGGCCTGCTTCTGGATCAGCGGCTGCACGTCGAACGACTGTTTTAGCACGGTAACGCCGTCCGCTCCGCCTTCGGTCGGCAGGCCGAGCTTGTTCATCCAGGCGTAGAACGGATATTCGTTGCCGAAGAACCAGACGCCGAGCGTATGGCCCTTGAAGTCGGCTTCGGTCTTGACCGGCCCGTCCTTCGGGCAGACCAGTTCCATGCCGGCCTTCTTGAACGGCTGAGCGATGTTGACCAGCGGCACGCCCTTTTCACGCGCTGCCAGCGCCCCACCCATCCAGTCGACGATGACGTCGGCGCCGCCGCCGGCGATCACCTGCTCCGGCGCGATATCCGGACCGCCCGGCTTGATGGTGACGTCGAGGCCTTCCTCCTCATAAAAACCCTTTTCCTTGGCGACGTAATAGCCGCCAAACTGCGCCTGCGTCACCCATTTGAGCTGCAGCGTCACCGCGTCGGCGGCGAGCGCCTGGGCGGCCGCCAGCGACATCGCGCCGGCAAGCAGAGAAACGATCGTTCTTTTCATTTTTTCTACCCTCTGGATAAGTCTATCCACCACGGACAGACGGATGCCAAAACGTGGCGGCCCTCTCGAACAGGGCGACCACGCCATAGAAGACCGAACCCGCGAGCGCCGCAACCGCGATTTCGGCCCACACCATGTCGATGTTCATGCGCCCCACCTCGGTGGAGATGCGGAACCCCATGCCGACGACGGGCGTGCCGAAGAATTCGGCGACGATGGCGCCGATGAGGGCCAGCGTCGAGTTGATCTTCAGCGCATTGAAGATGAAGGGCGCCGCGGCCGGCAGGCGCAGCTTGAACAGCGTCTGCCAGTAGGAGGACGCATAGGTGCGCATCAGGTCGCGCTCCATATGGCCGCTGGCCGCCAGCCCGGCGACCGTGTTCACCAGCATCGGGAAAAAAGTCATGATGACGACCACCGCAGCCTTCGATTCCCAGCCGAAGCCGAACCACATGACCATGATCGGCGCCACGCCGATGATCGGCAGCGCCGACACCATGTTGCCGATCGGCATCAGACCGCGGCGCAGGAACAGGAAACGGTCGGCGAGGATCGCGGTGACGAAACCCGCCGCACAGCCCATCGCGTAGCCGGCAAGGGCTGCCTTGAAGATGGTCTGCTGCACGTCGGCGGCGAGGATCGGCAACGAACTGGCGATGCGCGCGCCGACTGCCGACGGCGGCGGCAGGAGGATGAAGGGGATGCCTGCACCGCGCGTGATCGCCTCCCAGATGACCAGCAGCCACAGGCCGAAGATGGCGGGGATGGCCAATCGGAGCAGGATTTGAGCCCGGCGCGCCGCCGGCTGCAGGCTGGAGAGCAGGGTTACGCAGCGCCAGGCGAGCAGCCACGCGGCTGCCATCAGAAGATAGAACGGCGTACGCGCCGTGCCTTCCGAGCCCGCGAGCCCTGAGAGCAACAGCCAGGCAGCGGCGTGCGCGCCGATGAACAAGACGAAAGCCGCGGCAAGCGGTGGGACGCGCATCATAGAGATCACGCCTGCGGCGAGGATGAGATCGAAGATGAAGATTCTTGCGTCGGCGAACGGATAGCCGGCAGCCGAACCCAAAGGGACGCCGGCCTCGGTCGCTGTGATCGGGCCGAGCAGAGCGGCCAGGATGCAGAGCAGGACGACAAGCAACACCTGCCAAGACGGCGTGAACCACCTCATGCCGGCAAGCCTTCCCGAGTGGACGACTGTGGACTCCTAACCCCTCCCCACAAGGAGGAGGGGGACTTGGCGCCGACGCTTCCGAATCCCCCTCCGCCTTGTGGGGAGGGGTTAGGGGTGGGGGTCCACAGCCGCATGCCACGCCGGTGTCCGTCGCCAATGCGCCTCATACCGGCCGCGCTCCCATCGCGCGCTCGACGATGCGGCCCGCAAGTGCGACCAGCGCCACCAGCAGCACCGCCACCACCGAACCGGCCACAAGTGCTGCCCAGATGTCGATGGTCTGGCTGTAATAAGCGCCGGCCAGGAGCTTCGAGCCGATGCCGGCCACCGCGCCGGTCGGCAGTTCGCCGACGATGGCGCCGACAAGGCTCGCCGCCACCGCCACCTTCATCGAAGCGAACAGAAACGGCACGGAAGCCGGCGCCCTGAGTTTCCAGAAGATTTGCGACGGGCTGGCGAAATAGGTGCGCATCAGGTCGAGATGCATGATTTCGGGCGAGCGCAGCCCCTTCACCATGCCAACGGCGACCGGGAAGAACGACAGATAGGTCGAGATCATCGCCTTGGGGATCAGCCCGGTGACGTTCACCGCCGCCAGCACGACGATGATCATCGGCGCGATGGCGAGGATGGGAATCGTCTGCGAGGCGATGATCCACGGCATCAGGCTTCGGTCCAGCGATTTCAGATGCACGATGCCAACGGCGATGGCGATGCCGAGCGCAGTGCCGAACAGGAAACCGACCAGCGTCGAGGAGAGCGTCACCCAGGAATGGTAGACGAGGCTGCGGTTGCTGGTGATTTTTCGCAGGAACGTGTTCTCGAAGAAATTGGCCGCGACCTGATGCGGGGCGGGAAGCGTCGGTTTTGGCTGGGACAGGGTCGCCTGCACGAACTCCAGCGTGGTGCGCGTGACATTCCCTCGCCGGTCGAGATCGCGCTGGAACGGCGCGTTCATAGCCACCGCGCCGATGTACCAGACGACGATCAGCCCGAGCAGGATCGTGGTGACGGGGATGATCTTGTCACTGAGGCGGTCGGTCATTCGGCCACCTTGGCCGTCGGCGTACGCCTCTTGACGGGCCGAGGTTCGCAAAGTCTACGGAATTGCCAAGCTGGAACACCCCTCATCCGACCTCGCTCCGCTCGGCCACCTTCTCCCACAAGGGGAGAAGGTCGGAGCCTGGACTTGCCGCCTCTGCAAATCTCCAACGTTGACGATTGGTCGAGACGTAAGCGCAGCGCTCCACCTTCTCCCCTTGTGGGAGAAGGTGTCGAGCCCGAAGGGCGAGACGGATGAGGGGTGTTCCAGCTTGGCGCTATCGCGGGGCGGAGCGAAGCGATGCCTGATGAAGACTGGGAAAGCGACAAACTAATCCTCATAACTATGCCCCGCCCGCAACCCATCCCGCACCCGTGCCGCGATCTCCAGAAACTCCGGCGTCTCGCGGATGTGCAGCGGGCGCTCCTTTGGCAAAGTCGATTCGATGACGTCAGTCACCCTGCCTGGCCGCGGCGACATGACGACGATGCGGGTGGAGAGATAGACGGCCTCGGGGATGGAGTGGGTGACGAAGCAGATGGTCTTGGTGGTGCGCGCCCACAGTTCCAGAAGTTGCTTGTTCAGATGGTCGCGCACGATCTCGTCCAGCGCGCCGAACGGCTCATCCATCAACAGCAGGTCGGCGTCGAAGGCGAGCGCCCGGGCGATCGAGGCGCGCTGCTGCATGCCGCCGGAAAGCTGCCAGGGGTATTTTTTCTCGAAGCCGGAAAGATTGACGAGGTCGAGTGTGCGCTTCACCCGCTCGCGCTGCTCGGCTCTTGAGATGCCCATGATCTCCAGCGGCAGCGCGACGTTGTTTTCGATGGTGCGCCACGGAAACAGCGCCGCCGCCTGGAAGACGTAGCCATAGGCGCGTTTTTCGCGCGCCTGCTCGGCAGTCATGCCGTTGACGAGGATCTTGCCGGCGGTGGGCTTTTCCAGGTCGGCGATGACGCGCAAAAACGTCGTCTTGCCGCAGCCGGAGGGGCCGATGAAGGACACGAACTCGCCCTTGCCGATCGAGAGATCGACGTCGGACAGGGCGTTGACCGGACCGTCATTGGTCTGGAAGGTAAGCGACAGGCCGCTGGCGGAAACGACTGCAGTATTCATGAAATCATCTTGTTGCACACGCCACGATAGCTTCAAGAGCGGCAGGCTGTCGCTGATGCCGTATGAACATCAATTTGCACCCTGATCGTCATCATTCGCTGGACAGGGCTTGCCGGAGACGAAAATGGAAGAGGGATCGAAGCCGACATGCCGCCTGCTGCGGGCTGAAGAGAGTTACGACGGCAAGCAGGGTTTTCGTTATCTCGCCGGCATCGCCCGCGAGACGGTCGGCTCGCAAGGCATCTGCATGCATCTGCTGACGGTGCCACCGGGCGGCCGCGCCAAGGCGCATATGCATGAAAGCCACGAGACCGCGATCTACGTGCTGTCCGGCGAGGTCCACACCTGGTTCGGCGACGAACTGGAGAATGTGCTGGTCGCGCGCGCCGGCGACCTGTTCTACATCCCGGCCGGGGTGCCGCACCTGCCAGCCAATCTGTCGAACGAACCGGCCTCGGCGGTGATCGCCCGCACTGATCCGAACGAGCAGGAGAGCGTCGTGCTGCTTCCGCATCTCGACGCTCGCGTGCCGGCCGAGGCGCCAGCCATTTGAGGTTCAGGGCGCCTTGCAGCGCTCGACCGTTCCCCAAGAATCCCCCTGCTCGTCGTAGATCGTGAAGGCGTCGCGATCCGTTTCCCTGCGCAGGCGCATCATGCCGAGCGTAATGAGGTCCTCGCCCTCATGTCCGCATGTGACCGTCGCGACGAGGTCAACATCGCCGCCGGGAAGGAGCTGGACGAAGCTGCACAGCGTCGCATATGTGCCGACCTCGCGCGGCGTCAGCATCAGCAGGTCCTCACTGTCGGCGACCCCGCCGGCAGCCGTCCGGCATCCGGCCTCGTTGCCGTAGTTGCCGGCGATGACAAGCGGTTCGGCTGCTGCCGCTGGCGGCGCCTGCATGGCAAGTGCCACGACTGCCAGCGCCAGCGCGCGCAGCGCGGCCGTGTGCAAAACCGTCATCGACAGGACATCGAGCCGTCGCGCGAGCGTCACCGCCCATTCATGGCACGGCCATAGGGTCATTTCCGCAACCCTTTTCCGGAGGCCGAAATGACCGAAGAAACCAACGTTCACGAAGAAACCCCTTCCCCGGCCGCGTCCGAGGAAATTCTCGCGGCCGCCCAGCCGGAGATTGAAGCCGGCGAGGCCGTCGAACAAGCCGAAACCGATGTGGCTGAAGAAGAAATCGTTGCCGAGGCCGACGAGGAGGCCGAGACTGACGAGGAAGCCGACGACGCCGAAAGCGAGGACGAAAAGTCCGAAAGCGATGAAGACGAGAAGGACAAGTAGCCCTCCCGCCCGTCCGGCGCCTCCTGTCAGTCAACAGGCGCGCCGGCAGCACTGCCACCTGTCAGCAAAACCATCAACGGCGCGGGAAACCGCGCCGTTTTGCGTTGCTCAGCCGATGCGCAGCGTCACGTGACAATCCCCGCCGTTTCCACCACCGCGTGGAACAGCACGTCCGCCCCGGCGGCGGCCCATTCCTTGGAAATGTCCTCAGCCTCGTTGTGCGACAGCCCATCGACGCATGGGCACATGACCATCGCCGTCGGCGCGACGCGGTTGATCCAGCACGCATCGTGGCCGGCGCCCGACACGATGTTGCGATGGCTGTAGCCGAGCCGCTCGGCGGCGTCGCGCACCGCCTTCACGCAGTTCTCGTCGAAGGTGACGGGGTCGAAATGGCCGACCTGCTGGATCTCGAATTTGATGTCGAGCGCCTCGCAGATCAATTCGATGCCTTCGCGGATGCGCCCGTCCATGGCGTCCAGCACTTCCTTCTCCGGCGAGCGGATGTCGATGGTGAAGACAGTTTTTCCGGCGATGATGTTGCGCGAGCAGGGGTAGACTTCCATGTGGCCGATCGCGCCGACCGCGTCCGGCTGGTAGTCCATCGCCACCTCGTGCACCAGTTCGGTGACGCGCGCCATGCCGAGGCCGGCGTTGCGGCGCTTCGGCATCGGGGTGGAGCCGGTATGCGCCTCCTTGCCGGTCAGCGTCACCTGCAGCCATTTCAGGCCCTGGCCGTGGGTCACCACGCCGATGTCGATGCCTTCGTCCTCAAGGATCGGCCCCTGCTCGATATGCAGTTCGAAGAAGGCGTGGATCTTCCGGTCGCCGACCTTTTCGTCGCCCTTCCAGCCGATGCGCTCCAGCTCCTCGCCGAATTTCTTGCCGTTGCGGTCGGTGTGTTCGTAGACGTCGGCCTGGTCGAGCACGCCGGCGAACACGCCGGACGCCATCATCGCCGGGGCAAAGCGCGCGCCCTCCTCGTTCGTCCAGTTGGTCACGACGATCGGATGTTTCGTCTTGATGCCGAGGTCGTTGAGCGTGCGGATAACCTCAAGCCCGCCGAGCACGCCGAGCACGCCGTCGAATTTTCCGCCGGTCGGCTGGGTGTCGAGGTGGCTGCCGACATAGACCGGCGGCAGGCTGGGGTCTTCCCCTTCGCGGCGGGCGAACATGGTGCCCATCTCGTCGACGCCCATTTCCAGCCCGGCGGCGTCACACCAGCGCTTGAACAGATGCCGGCCCTCGCCGTCCTCGTCGGTCACCGTCTGGCGGTTGTTGCCGCCGGCGACGCCGGGGCCGATCTTCGCCATTTCCATGAGCGAATCCCACAAACGCTCTGGATTGATTCGCAGATTCTCGCCGGGGGCTGCCATCAAGTTGCCTTCATGCTTTCAGTTCGACTTCGATGAACGACATGGGCTGGTCGCCGCCGTTGACGACATTGTGCTCCACGCCCTCGTCACGCCGATAGACCGATCCAGCCTCCATGTCGACACGCCGCGTGCCGCCGCCGGGTTCCTCCAGCAGGAAGCTGCACGGCGTCAGCGTGGTGACCACATAATCCATCTCGTGGCGGTGCCATCGCGTCTCGGCGCCGGGATCGAAATCCCAGCGCGTGACGCGCACCTTGTCGTCCTCCATCAGCTTCGTGGCTGTCGCCTGCTGCCGCGCCTGGTAGGTCACGCCACGGCCCTAATCGTGTCGCGGACGTGGTCGATCAGTTCGTCGATCTGGCCCTTGGTGATGATAAGTGGCGGCGAGAGCGCGATGATGTCGCCGGTGATACGCAGCATCGCGCCGTGCTCGAAGGCGCGGATGATCGAGTTGAAGCCGCGCTTGCCCGGCTCGCCGGGGATCGGCGACATCTCGACCGCGCCGATCAGGCCGATATTGCGGACGTCGATGACGTTCGGCTCGCCCTTCAGCGAATGCACCGCCTCTTCCCAATAGGGCGCGAGTTCGGCGCCGCGCGTCAGCAGGCCCTCATCCTTGTAGGTGTCGAGCGTGCCGAGGGCGGCGGCCGACGCGATCGGGTTGCCCGAATAGGTGTAGCCATGGAAGAACTCGATGATGTGCTCCGGCCCGTTCATGAAGGCGTCGTGGATCGCCTTGGTGACGAACACGGCGCCCATCGGGATGACGCCGTTGGTCAGGCCCTTGGCGGTCACCATGATGTCCGGCGTCACGCCGAAATAATCGGCGGCGAACGGCGTGCCGAGGCGGCCGTAGCCGGTGATGACCTCGTCGAAGATCAGCAGGATGCCGTGCTTCGTGCAGATCTCGCGCAGGCGCTTCAGATAGCCTTTCGGCGGGATGAGAACGCCGGTGGAGCCGGCCACAGGCTCGACGATGACGGCGGCGATGGTCGAGGCGTCGTGCAGGCCGACGATGCGCTCCAGTTCGTCGGCGAGTTCCACGCCATGTTCCGGTTCGCCCTTTGTGTAAGCGTTCTTGGCGAGATTGTGCGTATGCTGCAGGTGGTCGACGCCGGTCAGCATCGTGCCGAACATTTTCCGGTTGGGAACGATGCCGCCCACCGAGATGCCGCCGAAATTGACGCCGTGATAGCCGCGCTCGCGGCCGATGAGGCGGAAGCGCGAGCCGTCGCCCTTGGCGCGGTGATAGGCGATGGCCGTCTTCAGCGCGGTATCGACCGATTCCGAGCCGGAATTGGTGAACATGACATGCTCGAGCCCGGCCGGCGCGATGTCGACAAGGCGGTTGGCAAGCTCGAAGACAAGCGGATGGCCGAACTGGAAGGTCGGGGCGAAATCGAGATTGGCGGCCTGCTCCTGGATCGCCTCGGTGATCTTGGGCCGGCAGTGGCCGGCATTGACGCACCACAGGCCGGCCGCACCGTCGAGGATCTGCCTGCCATCGGAGGACTGATAGTGCATGTCCTTGGCGGAGACGACGATGCGCGGCTGCTTCTTGAACTGGCGGTTGGGCGTGAACCCCATCCAGAAGGCGCTGAGATCGTTCGGCGTGACTTTCAAACGGTTGGACATGACCAAGCCTTTCCCACAAATTCCCCTAACCAGCTAACGGCCGACGCTTGGTCTTCGCGACGTTTGGTGATACGCAAATTTTTGACCGATTGGACAAACGTTAGCACCGCCGCATCGGCGGTCAAGCCGGTAGTAGCGGAAATGAGGCGCCGAAATCGCGTTCCACGGCGGGATAGCAACTGGTCCAGACGATTGGGCCAGATGACCTGTTTTGCCGGCTGCGAAAGGCGCCACGCCTGATGGACAGCCCAACGCGCCGGCCCCGCACCCGCATCCAGCAGGAGAAGCGCGAACTCATCCTGGAAGCTGCACTTGAAGTGTTTTCCACCCACGGTTTTCGCGGCGCCACAGTCGACCAGATCGCCGAGGCGGCCGGCATGTCGAAGCCCAATCTGCTCTATTATTTCCGCAGCAAGGAAGACATCCATGTGACGCTGATGCGCCGCCTGCTCGACACCTGGCTTGCGCCGTTGCGCGAGTTGGACGACATCGGCGACCCGATGACCGAGCTGCGCAGCTATATCAGACGCAAGCTGGAGATGGCGCGCGATTTTCCCCGCGAAAGCCGGCTGTTCGCCAACGAGATCCTGCAAGGCGCGCCGCGCGTCATGCCGATCCTCGAAGGCGACATGAAGGCGCTGGTCGACGAAAAGGTCGAGGTGATCAAGGGCTGGATGCGTTCGGGAAAGATCGCCCGCACCGATCCCTATCACCTGATCTTCTCGATCTGGGCGACCACCCAGCACTATGCCGATTTCGACGTGCAGGTGCGCGCCGTGCTCGGCCCGGATCGGGGGGGCGAAGGCCGCTTCGAGGACGCCGCGCGGTTTCTCGAGCAGCTTTTCATCGGCGGGTTGAAGCCGCCGTCCTGAGCTCGCAACCGTCAGGCCAGCGGGTGCCCGAAAGTCCGATTGCCCGCCCGCACCACTTGCGTCAGCATGCCGCCTCCAACTGGGAGGAGAAAAAATGGCAAAACTGATCGCTCTTTATAAGACGCCGAAGGACAGGGACGCCTTCGACCGCTACTACCATGCCACCCACATCCCGCTGGCCAAGAAGATTCCCGGCCTGCGCAAATACGACATCAGCAAGGGCGGCGTGAACACGCCGGCCGGGCCGTCGGATTTCCATCTGGTGGCGGTGCTGGAGTTCGGGTCGATCGGCGACCTCCAGGCCGGGCTCGACTCGCCCGAAGGCCAGGCAGCCGCCGGCGACCTCGGCAATTTCGCCGATGGCGGCGTCGACCTGCTGGTCTTCGATACGGTCGAGGTTTGAGCGTCTCAGGAGGCGCCCCCTCACCCGCCCTCCTTTTCGCTCGGGCGGGCGAGGGGCGCTACCACGCGCTCAACTCACTCACCCCGCCGCGATCAACAATCCCCCCGTTATTGCCGCGTTGCTGATCCAGCCGTTGAATTTCGCCGCGCGCTCCGGTCCCTGAAAATCCCAGAAATTGTGGAACATCGGGGTGGCGGCGATCAGGAAGACGATCAACGCCAGCGCGGCACACGGCACCCACAGGCCGGCAACGAGCAGCAGGCCGGCGAGTATCTGCAGCACAATGCCGGCATAAAGCACCGGCTTTGCCATCGGCACGCCGCGCGCCGCCATCATGCCGCTGACCAACTCGCGTTGACGATGTTGCGGATGCCGGCGAACGCAAACGCGCCACCGAGCAGGACGCGCCCGACCGTGATCAACACGGCCGCCATTTCGGAATCCATCGCCCCCTCCACTGTTCTCGCGGGCGGCACGCAACATGCCGGCCGCCCCCGGCAACCTTAGGCCGCCTCGGCCTTGCGGTCGATCGGATGCTGCGAACGGAAGCCGACGGCGAGACGGTTCCAGGTGTTGATGACGCCGATCAGCACGGTGAGTTGTACGATCTCGACATCGGAAAAATGCGTCTTCAGCGGATCGTAGAACTCATCGGCGGCGCGGCTCTGCGGCAGCAGCGTCAGCGCCTCGGTCCATTCCAGTGCAGCGCGTTCACGCTCGCTGTAGAGCGGGCTCTCGCGCCAGGCGCTGATCAAATGGATACGCTGCTCGGTCTCGCCGTCCTTGCGCGCCTCCTTGACATGCATGTCGACGCAATAGGCGCAGCCATTGATCTGCGAGGCGCGCAGCTTCACCAGATGCACCAGCATATGATCAAAGCCGGAGTCCTGCACCGCCTGCTCCAGGGCGCTTACCGCCTTCAGCAGGTCCGGCGCCTTGGCGAAATAGTTCATGCGCGTCTTCATGGTCGTTCCTTTCTTTTGGTTGAGGAAAAATGCTCAGCGCGGCATGCGCTGATAACGTTCGAGGAAGGCGCAGCCGAACGCCACCGCCTTCGGGTCAGCGTCGATCTCGTACTCATCCATCAGGTCGGAGAGTTTTGTCTCGGCGAGCACGGCGCGATAGGCGCGCTCGGCCCTCAGCATCGCCGCGTTGATGCCGCATGGCTTCTTATAGGAGGCGGTTTCCAGCGCGCCCGGCCCTTTCTGCCGGATCTCCAGGCAGCGGAAGGCCGGCTGCGGCCCCTCCACCGCCAGCACGATGTCGAGCAGGCTGATCCTGTCGACGCCACGCGCCAGCCGGTATCCGCCGGCCGGCCCCGGCACCGACTCCAGGATTCTTGCGGCAACGAGCTCCTTCAGGTGCTTGAGCAGATAGCTTCCGGAGACGCCGTGATATTCGGCCAGCGCCGACCCCGGCAGGGTCGCCCCCTCGGGCAGGTCGGCGAGAACGATCGCCGAATGTATCGCCGCCTCCACGCCTTCACTCAGTTTCACGGCCGATCTCCATATCGTGGATATTTAGTATCATGGATATTTTTTATCCACAATAAGCGTAGCGATTATGTCTCCTATTCTGGTGGCAGCTTTTGCTCGTTTCCTGGAGTGACCGAGGCTGGCTACAGCGCGTCGGCAATGATCATCAGCAGGCCGCCGGCAAGCGTGATGTTGACCAGCGTCAGGTAAAGATGCGGGTCGCGCTCCTTGCCCTGGAACATGAAGAAATTGTGGTAGAGCGACGTTGCGACAACGAGGAAGACGATCAGCAACCCGGCTCCGGTCGCGGCATGCAGGTTGAAGATCAGTGACACGCCGCCGACCAATTGCATCGCGAAGCCCACGGCGACCAGAACAGCCGGAAGCCGCCAGCCGTAGTTGGTGGAAAGTTCCGTGCGCTCGCGGAAATGCAGGAAATTCCGGATGCCGGCGATCAGGAAGAAACCGCCGAAAACGATCCGGCCGATATGCGTCAGGAGTTCCGCAGTCGTCATGTCCACCCGCCTGTTTCAAGCGGTGATAGACGATCGCGGGTGCGACCGAAAGCGGCGCGCGTATTTGGGCACCATATTCGTAGGTGGCGACGCAGGGCCGGGGAATGCCGGGGACAGTTTACTTTTATCCCCGGACAGGGCTCGACGATCAGACGGCCGCGCAAGGGGATAAAAGTAAACTGTCCCCTGCGTTTCTACTCCGCCGCCACCTTCGCCATCGGGTTGTTCGGGTGCGTGGTCCAGTTGGCGTAGACCGGCGACACCGGTTTTTGCGTGCGCTGGTCGATGACGCCGGCGGCAAGCGGCTCCATGGTGATGCAGCCTTCCACCGGGCAGACGTTGACGCAGAGGTTGCAGCCGACGCACTCGTCTTCCATCACCTCGAAATGGCGCACGCCGTTGACGATCGAGGTGATCGCCTGGTGCGAAGTGTCCTCGCAGGCGATGTGGCAGCGGCCGCATTTGATGCACAAATCCTGGTCGATGCGCGCCTTGGCGACATAATTGAGATTGAGGAACTGCCAGTCGCTGACGTTCGGGGTGGCGCGGCCGATCACGTCGTCGAGCGAGCGGTGGCCCTTTTCGTCCATCCAGTTCTTCAGCCCCTCGATCATCTCCTGCACGATCTTGAAGCCGTAGGTCATCGCCGCCGTGCACACCTGCACGTTGCCGGCGCCGAGCGCCAGGAATTCCGCCGCGTCGCGCCAGGTGGTGATGCCGCCGATGCCGGAGATCGGCAGGCCTCGCGTTTCCGGATCGCGGGCGATCTCGGCCACCATGTTCAGCGCGATCGGCTTCACTGCTGGGCCGCAATAGCCGCCATGGCTGCCGCGTCCGTCGATTGACGGCTCCGGCGAGAACGTGTCGAGATTGACGGCGGTGATCGAGTTGATGGTGTTGATCAGCGACACGGCGTCGGTGCCGCCCGAATGCGCGGCGCGGGCCGGCTTGCGGATGTCGGTGATGTTTGGCGTGAGTTTGGTGATCACCGGCATGCGCGTATACTGCTTGCACCAGCGCACCACCATCTCGATATATTCCGGCACCTGGCCGACCGCGGCGCCCATGCCGCGTTCGCTCATGCCGTGCGGACAGCCGAAATTCAGCTCGATGCCGTCGGCGCCGGTTTCCTCAACCAGCGGCAGGATCGCCTTCCAGGCGTTTTCCTCGCAGGGCACCATGATCGAGGCGACCAGCGCCCGGTCCGGCCAGTCCATCTTGACCTGCTTCATCTCCTGCAGATTGATCTGCAGCGCGCGGTCGGTGATCAGTTCGATGTTGTTCAACCCCAGCAGACGCCGGTCGGCGCCCCAGATCGCGCCGTAGCGCGGGCCATTGACATTAACCACCGGCGGCCCCTCCTCGCCGAGCGTCTTCCAAACCACGCCGCCCCAACCCGCCTTGAAAGCGCGGACGACGTTGTAGGCCTTGTCGGTCGGCGGCGCCGAAGCTAGCCAGAACGGATTTGGCGATTTGATGCCGACGAAGTCGTTGCGGATGTCAGCCATGGACGTTCTCCATTAAGCCTAGGAGGCGATGAAAGTAGTATCGCGGTCGACCGGTGCTTGATGCCCTGAAAAATTGACAACAATCTCGACCAGTTCATTCCATGTGACACGTGGATCGAAATCATCGCCCCGGAGTCGTCGTTTGTTGACGACGACATCGAACAATTGTCCGAACGTGACAGCATTTTCGAGTTCCCCGGGCATAAACTCCATGCCATGGAACCGCTCGATTATCCCGACGAGGTCCAACTCGTCCCCATCTCCAACGAGATAAAACGAATTCTGCTTCGGCCTCAGATATTTGAGGATCAGCATTTTTGGCAATGCGAGCATGCTCGCAGCCACTTCGCCGCCGACCGCCACGGCCGCCAAAGTCAAATCCTTGCCTGCGGTAGTCCAAGCCACGTCGCTTTACCTCACGCGAATACTGCGGATGTCAGCCATGGGATCTCCGGAGTTGGAGATTTCCTGGTGCGGTAATATGTTTGGTTAGGCACGGACTGTCGCCGAGAGGTTGCGAAGGATGACCACAGAGAGACGCTTCACTATCCATCTGCTGCCCGAGCCGCAGGGCGGTTTCACCGTCCGCGTCCCTGCCCTGCCCCCGGTCGTCACCTATGGAGCCACCTACGAGGAAGCGCTGACCAATGCGCGGGAGGCGATCGAGGCCGTCCTCAACGTCTACAGAGAAGACGGCATCGACATACCGCCCGACATCGAAACCCGCATAGACACGCTTACCATAGCAGCCTGACCGGTGAATCCGCGCCGGCTTCCAGTTGTCGGCGGCAAGGAAGTCGTCCGCGCGCTTCGCAGGGCGGGGTTCGAACTGCGCCACGTCCACGGCAGCCATCATGTTCTGACGCATACCGGACCTCCGCGGAGAATGGTCTCCGTGCCTGTCCATGGCAGCAGACAGATACCCGTCGGTACGTTGTCCGCCATTCTGGAGGAAGCAGGCCTTTCTGCCGACGAGTTCATCGCGCTGCTCTAGGCTCCTCGCGAGACGAGTGCCCGGTGAATGCTCTCCGCCGCATCGCGCCCCGCGGCCACCGCCGAGACCGTCAGATCCTCGCGCGCGTCGGCGACACAGTCGCCGCCGGCCCATACCTTTGCCAGCGAAGTCCGGCCCTCGGCATCGACTTTTATACGCCCTCCTTCCAAGGCAATGACCGCCCCGCTGCCGTTCAGCGCCGCCGGCACGAAAATCTGGCCGATCGCCTTGAACACCTGGTCGGCGGGGAGCATAAGAAGTTCGCCGGTTCCCGCCAGCCTGTCGCCGGCCAGCGCGGTGTATTCGAGTTCGATGCCGACCACCTTGCCGCCCTCGGCAATCACCCGCTTCGGCTGCATCCAGTGGCGGATGGTGACGCCGTTGGCGGCGGCCAGATCCTGCTCGTATTCCGAGGCGTTCATGTGTTCCTGGCCGCGCCGGTAGCAGATGGTGACTTCTTCCGCGCCGAGCAGTTTCGATTGCACCGCGGCGTCCACCGCCGTCATGCCGCCGCCGATCACCACCACCCGCCGCCCGACCGGCAGGCCGGAAAGCTCGGACGCCTGTCGCAGTTCGGCGATGAATTCCACTGCGTCGCGGACCCCGTCCGCGTCCTCGCCCTCGGCGCGCAGCGCATTGACGCCGGCCATGCCCATGCCGAGGAACACCGCGTCATACTTCGCCGTCAGTTCGGAAAGCTGGATGTCGCGCCCCAGCGCCTTGCCGTTCTCGATCGAAATGCCGCCGATCGCCGTCACATAGTCGACTTCGGCGCGCGCGAAATCATCGACGCTTTTATAGGCCGCGATGCCATATTCGTTGAGCCCGCCGGATTTCTGCCGCGCCTCGAAGATGGTCACGTAGTGGCCGTGGCGCGCCAGCCGGTGCGCGGCGGCGAGCCCGGCCGGCCCCGCTCCGACCACGGCGACCGTCTTGCCGCTCGGCGCGGCGCGCTCGTAAAACTGCTTGCCCTGCCGCATCGCGGTGTCGGTCGCGTAGCGCTGCAGCCGGCCGATCTGCACCGGCTTGCCCTCCGCCGTCTCGCGCACGCACACTTCCTCGCACAGCGTCTCGGTCGGGCAGACGCGGGCGCACATGCCGCCCAGGATGTTCTGGTCGAAAATGGTCTTGGCCGACCCGATCGGGTTGCCGGTGGAAATCTGGCGGATGAACAGCGGGATGTCGATCGAGGTCGGGCACGCATTCATGCACGGCGCGTCGTAGCAGAAATAGCAGCGATCGGACTCGACCAGCGCCTCATGATGATCCAGCGGCGGGTGCAGGTCGGAGAAATTCTCGGCATATTGCGAGGGTGCCAGCCGTCCGCCGGCCACACCCTCCTTGAATTGACCAGCGGCCATCCAATTTTCCCCAATTCTTGCTCTTACGGGGAAGGCTAGCACGTTTTATTTTTTTATCAATCGGTCAAATTTTGGGTAAGCGCTTGAACGCACTCAATAAAAAGATGATTATGATTGTCATCTTTTCGCCGGCCTTATCGGCAGATGCCGACATGCCGTATATCCGGCGGGAACCTTGAATCGGAAACTTCGCAATGCTGCACTTCAACCGTCAGCTGATAACCAGCGTGATTGCGGCAGGGCTTGCCGCGGCGCCGCAGTCCGCCTTGGCCGAAACACGCATAATGGACGGGGCCACGCTGGTGATCGACGGAAAAACGTTCCGACTGTGGGGCATCGAAGCCCCCGCGCCGGGCAGGATGTGCCCTGCATCAAACGGAATCGACTGGCCTTGCGGCGACCGCGCCCGCGACCAGTTGGCCGCCGTGGCCGGCGAAGACGAGATCACATGCGAACCGAAAGGAAACGGCGTGGCCATCTGCCGCGCCGCCGGGCTCGATCTCGGCATGCTGATGGTGAAGGAAGGTCTCGCCTGGTCGCGCGGCGGCTACGACGCGGTCGAGGAACAGGCCCGCGCCGCGAAGGTCGGCATCTGGGAGTAGCACGTCTTCCTTGCAGTCCGACCTAGGGGCGCTGTCGATGCGTCCATCATCGCTGCCGGAAAGCAGCCGCCTCGCGCGTGATATCTACCCCCGCATCCGCTCCAGATTGGCGTCGAACAGCGGCACCGGCTGCATACGCGCGGCATGCCGCCTGCCGAGCAGTTCGATCTCGAAACCTTCATTTTCGTCAGCGACCTCCTTCGGCACATAGCCGAGCGCCACCGATTTTTTGGCATTGTGCGCGTAGCCGCCTGATGTCACCCAGCCTACAACCGTGCCGCCGTGCCAGATCGGCTCATCGCCGATCACATCCGCGTCGACCGCATCGAGGAGGAAAGCGCGCAGCCGGTATTTTCCGCCGGTTTTCCGCTCGGTAAGTGCTCCCTGCCTGCCAATGAAATCCGCATCCTTCGAATAGGCGACGAAACGGTCCAGCCCTGCCTCCAGCGGCCCGTAGATCGGCCGGTATTCGCGCGCCCACGAGCCGTAATTCTTCTCCAGCCGGAGCGCGTTCAGCGCCCGTCCGCCGAACAGGCCAATGCCGAATTCGGCACCCGCCTCCATCAGCGTCTGGAACACATTCCGCTGGTATTCCGGCGCCATCCAGATCTCGTAGCCAAGGTCGCCGGTGTAGCTGACGCGGCCGACGATGCAGGGCGCCATGCCGATGTCGAGTTTCCGGATGGCCATGAACGAGAACGCGGCGTTCGACACGTCGTCGCGCGTCACCTTCGCCAGCACGTCGCGTGCTTTCGGCCCCGCAATCGACAGCCCGTTGAGTTTCAGCCCGAGTGCTTCAACGCGAACGGAGCCGTCTCCCGGCAGATGCTGCTCGAACCAGCGCATGTGGTATTGCTCGGCGAGGCCTGAACCGAGGACTAGGAAATCCGGGGACAGTTTACTTAATTCCGGTATTTCACCGGCGGCTACGACAGTGCGGTCATTGGAATTAAGTAAACTGTCCCCGGATTTCCTGCCCAGATTCGCCACCGAAAAATCGCCGATCAGCTTTCCGTCTTCCTTCAGCATCGGCGCCAGCGTCATGCGGCCGGGCTTCGGCAGCCGGCAGGCGAGCATGCGGTCGAGCCAGGCCTCCGCCCCCTCGCCCGTCACCGAATATTTGGCGAAATTCGAGATCTCCGAAAGCCCGACGCCCTCGCGAACTGTCGCCACCTCCTTCGCGACGTGTTCGAAATCCGTCGAGCGCCGCCACGAGAATTCGTCCTTCACGCCCTCCGGCGCATACCACAGCGGCACTTCCAGACCGTAGGAAACACCCCATTGCGCGCCCTTCGCCGACAGCAGGTCGTAGATCGGTGTCGTCCTGAGCGGCCGGCCCGCCTGCAATTCCTCGTTGGGAAAGCGGATCGAGAAGCGGCGCGAATAGTTCTCCCGCACCTTGACGTTGGTGTAGCGCATCGACGCCCAGTCGCCGTAGCGCGCCACGTCCATCGCAAAAATGTCGAAACCCGGATCGCCGTGGATCATCCAGTTCGACAGCGCCAGCCCGACCCCGCCGCCCTGCGAAAATCCTGCCATCACACCGCAGGCTACCCAGAAGCCCGGTAGCCCGCGCACCGGCCCGACCAGAGGGTTGCCGTCCGGCGCAAAGGTGAATGGGCCGTTGATGATCTGCTTGATGCCGGTGTTCTGGAAGGCCGGGAAATGCCGGAACCCGACCTCCAGCGACGGCGCGATGCGATCGATGTCCGGCTCCAGCAATTCGTGGCCGAAATTCCACGGCGTCGAAAATTCCGACCACGGCTTGTTGGCCTTCTCGTAGGTACCCATCAGCATGCCGCCGCGTTCCTGGCGCAGATAAAGCTCCCCGTCGAAATCGACCGCGTGGATCACCTCTTTCCCGGTGGTGCGATTGACCTCGGCCACCTCCGGCATGTCCTCGGTGATCAGGTACATGTGCTCCATGGCGAGCACTGGCAGTTCCAGCCCGACCATGCGACCGACCTCGCGCGCCCATAGCCCGCCGGCGTTGACCACATGCTCGGCGACCACTGCGCCCTTGTTGGTGACGACGCGCCATTTGCCGTCGGCAAGCCTCTGGATGTCCTCGACCTTGGTGAAACGCTCGACCTCCGCGCCCAGTTTTCGCGCCGCCTTGGCGTAGGCGTGGGTGACGCCCGACGGATCGAGATGCCCGTCTTCCGAATTGCGCACCGCGCCGACGAACTGTCTTGGGTCGAGCAGCGGCATAAGCCGATGCGCCTCCTCCGCCGAAATCTCTTCCAGGTCGAGCCCGAGATAGCGGCCCTTGGCGACGACGCCTCGCAGCCAGTCCATGCGCGCCTCGGTGGCTGCCAGCAGCACACCGCCGGTGATATGCACGCCAGTTGCCTGGCCGGAAAGCTCCTCGATCTCCCTGTAAAGTTCGATCGTGTATTTCTGCAGTTTTGCGACGTTCGGATCGCCGTTGATCGTGTGCATGCCGCCGGCGGCGTGCCAGGTGGAGCCGGACGTCAGCTCATCGCGCTCCAGCAGCACGACGTCGGTCCACCCGGCCCGCGCCAGATGGAACAGCACGGAGCAGCCGACCACGCCCCCGCCAATGACCACGACCTGCGCATGCGATTTCATGATTTGGATTCTCGTTCAGGAGGTTGGATCAAGTTTCTAAGATTCTCGTTCCGCGAGAAACGGAGATAGTATGAGGTCGGAGGGTTCTGGAAATGCGAGTAAGGCGCCAAAGTCGTAGCGCCAGAAATCAAACGACGAGATCCGTCTTCCGTCCCTCGAGAAAACGGTAATGAGAACACCTGCGCCATCCAGGTCCGTGTAACCCCACTCGCCCTCCAGTCTCTCGAGGCCGCAATGCTTGAAGGAGGGAAAGACCTTGAAGCTGCCCATCTGGCCATCATCGAACCCCTCGAACGTGGCCGCCGTCGTCGAGTCCATGGAGAGGGCAGCCGTCGCATAGTCCAAAATGAGCTGGCGGGCAGCAAACAGCGCCTGATCCGAAAGTGGTAGCTTGTGCACCATCTCATACGTCCGCGCCGATTGCGATCACGGGTCGCCTCCGCCGATCTCCTGCCTGCGCCGGGCGACGTAGGCGTCGAGTTCCTCGCGCACAGAAGCATCCATCACCGGCTGCTGATATTCCTCCAGCGCCTTCTTCCACACCCGCGTCGCGCGCTGAGTTGCATCCAGCCCGCCGGCTTCCTGCCACGCCTCGTAATTCTGCCAGTTGGATACGATCGGCTGGTAGAACGCGGTCGAATAGCGTTCCAGCGTATGTGCATCGCCGAAGAAATGCCCGCCGGTTGGCACGCGGCCGAGCGCGTCCAGCGCCAGTTCGCCCTCGTCCACCGCGATGGGCTTCAGGAACTCGATCATGTGCTGGATCATCTCGACGTCGAGGATGAATTTTTCGAAAGACGCTGTGAGACCCCCCTCCTGCCAGCCGGCGGCGTGGTAGACGAGGTCGCCGTGGCCGAGCACGGCGCCCCACAGCGCCATCATCGTCTCATAGGCGCCCTGCGCGTCGGCGGCGTTGGAAGCACTGCCCGGCGTCGTGCGGTAGGGGAGAGAATAACGCCGCGCCAATTGCCCGGAGGCGATGTTGGCCTTGGTATTTTCGGGGGTGCCGAAGGCCGGCGCGCCCGAACGCATGTCGACATTGGAGGTGAAGGCGCCGTACATCACCGGGGCGCCCGGCCGCACAAGCTGCGTCAGAACGATGCCGAACAGCGCCTCGGCATTCTGCTGCGCCAGCGCGCCGGCCAGCGTCACCGGGCTCATCGCGCCCATCAGCGTGAACGGCGTGACGGCGACAGATTGGCCATGCTCGGCCATGGTCATCAGCCCCTCCGCCATCATCTCGTCGAAGCGGCGAGGCGAGTTCACCGAGATAATCGTTGTCACGCCAGGGTCGACGGCCATCTGCTCCAGCGTCAGTCCCCGGCTGATCGCCATCATCTCGATACCGTCGAGCGCCCTGCCCCGCCCGATCGCCGATACGTGAAAACTCTTGTCGGTCAGCGTCAGATTGGCCAGATAGGTGTCGAGGTGGCGCGAATTGGCCGGCAGTTCCACCGGCGCGCAGACCTGGTTGCCGAGCATCGTAATGCAGTTGAAATGCTGCGCCAGCCGCACGAGGTCGGAGTAGTCGCGCAGATTGCCGGCACGCCGCCCGCGCTCAAAATCGTGAACGTTCGGCGGCCCGGCGACCAGCGTAAAATTGATCATGTCGCCGCCGATGTGCACCGCCTGCGCCGGGTTGCGCGGCGTGAGCCGATAGCTCGGCCGCGTCGTTTTGAGTTGCTCCTCGATCAGGCCGCGATCCAGCCGGACGGTTTGCGTGGCGTGATCGACCGATGCACCCGCCTGCTCGAACAGGGCGAGCGCGCGGGCAGACATCACCTCGATGCCGAAATTTTCGAGGATATGCATCGAGGCGACGTGGATCGCCTCGATCTGGTCGGCCGACAGCAACTGCATCGGCGGATAGGGATTGCGCACGCTTTTCGCGGTAAGCTGCGGGATGGCTGCGCCGGCCCGCGAATGGGCACGGTCGGCGCTGCGTCGGCTGCGGGATGCGGTCATGACCGATATCAAAGACCCCGGCCGGGTCGCCAGGCTGTCAGGAATTCGTCATATGCGGGCGTGATTTTAGCCGTGGCGTCATGAGTGAGGGTTGAGGACGAATAAAGCGACGCAAGGTGTCGCAATCCTGATGCTTCACCCTCTATTGCGGCCGCGCCGCCAATTCCTTAACGGCGCCCGAAAGACTCCTTTCAGGTTTTGGGCCTATTGCTCGCGCAATGTGTGTGTCGCGTTTTAGTAAAATCGTACCGATCGCGCTGTTGCTCGCGCTGTCGGCCTGCGCCACGCCTCCAAGCCGCATCAACGACATCTGCGCCGTGTTCGAACAGCGCGACGGCTGGTTCGACAACTGGCATCGATCGGCCAAGGCCACCGAGCGCAAATACGGCATCCCGGTCCATGTGCTGATGGCGACGGTGCGCAAGGAATCCGGCTTCAAGGGCAACGCGCGACCGAGGCGCACAAAACTGTTCGGGTTCATCCCATGGACCCGCGTTTCCAGCGCCTACGGCTATTCGCAGGCGCTTAACGGCACCTGGTCGCAATACCAGCGCGAGAGCGGCAACTTTGCCGCGCGCCGCACCAAATTCGCCGACGCGGTGGATTTCGTCGGCTGGTATCATTCGAAGACGGTCAACAATTATGGCGTCGCGCCCGACGACACGTTCCGCCTGTATCTCGCCTACTACCATGGTTGGGGCGGCTTCAAGCGTGGCAACTGGACCCCGGAAATCCAGAAATACGCCCGCGACACGGATGACATGGCGCGCCGCTACCAGGCCCAGTTGCGGTCCTGCGGAGGCTGAGCCGTCCGCCTCGCCGCGGCGACCGAAGCGCTTGCTGGCCGAGAACTACAAGCGAACCCGCTTGTTCTCGCCGATATCGTCGGCCGGTTCGCCCGTGAGCTTGGCTTTCACATAGCCGATCGCCTTGCTGACCGGGGCGGACGGAAACGTCCAGTATTCGCCGAGGTCGGGTTCGACCTTCAGCAGGATCAGGTTCGGGTCGCTCTTGCCTTTCGGGAACCACGCCTTGACCTCCTCGCTCCACAGCGCATCGATCATGTCACGGTCGTCCACCGTCTCGCCCTGCCCGCTCACCGCGACATAGGCGCCGCTGCTGGCATAGCCGAGGGTCACCTTTGGATTGGCTTCGATATCCTGCGCCGCCGAGCCGCTCTTCTCGGTGAAGAACCAGATCGCCCCGCCCTCGTCGGCCTTCTGATTGGCCATCGGCCTTGTGTGCGGGGTTCCGCTCCCGTCGATGGTCGTCAGCATCGCGATCTCGATGTCGTCGATCAGCTCGTAGAGCTTTTCCTTGCTGTTCTCGGTCATGGAATTCTCCTTCTGAAGATGTCCCGGCAGCAACCGCCGAACACAGAAAGAGTTCCTTGCAAAAACGACGGGCGCCGGCGCTCGGGCGCAACGCCGGTCGCCCGCACATCCCGTCCGACAGCATTTCCCCGGCCGGAATTTCAGCGCTTCGGCTCGTCTTCGGGTCGCGTATCCTCCTCGAAGGCGGAGGACACGTCGGCGTCGTCGGCCTGCCGCCCGTCGCCGACCTGCAGCGGCGAGATCGGCCCGACATCGGTGTTGGCGTTGCGCGTCGCCCCAAAATCCTCCGAGCGGTCGTCGCGCTGTTCATGCAGCCGCGCATGGCCACGCGCCTCGGACTGCTCGAACGCCTCCTCCACTTCGCCCGCGCCCACGCTTGCCGTCTTGCCATGCGGGCGCTGCGGCGGCGTGCCGGCAAACCCCGGACCCGACCCGTGCGGCGCGTCCTCCGGCATGCCCTCGTGCGCCGCATGCTCCTTGTCGTAGCTGATCACCGGCTCCATCGTCGCAAGCTGCTCGTCGTCGAGCCAGCACAGGCTCATATGGCCGTCGCCCAGCGCCTTCGGCGGCGGTAGCTGCGTCTCGCATCTGTTGCCGGGCACGAATTTCTTCCAGCGGCAGCGCGTCTGGAACGGGCAGCCCGGAGGCGGGTTCATCGCCGAGGGGATGTCGCCCTCCAGCACGATGTGTTTCTTGACCACGCTTGTATCCGCGATCGGGATCGCCGAAAGCAGCGCCTCCGTATAGGGATGATAGGGCGGCGCGAAAATCTGGTCGGTCGTGCCCTGCTCGACGATATGGCCGAGATACATAACGACCACGCGGTCGGCGATGTAGCGCACCACCGACAGATCGTGGCTGATGAACAGCATCGTCGTCTTGTTCTTGCGCTGGATGTCCATCAGCAGTTCGGTGACGGCAGCCTGCACCGACACGTCGAGCGCCGAGACGGGCTCGTCAGCCACCACCACTTTTGCGTTGCCGGCGAAGGCGCGGGCCACGCCGATGCGCTGCTTCTGGCCACCCGATAGCTGGCGCGGCATGCGGTCGGCGAAGGCGCGCGGCAACTTCACCAGGTCGAGCAGCTCCAGCATCCGCTTCTTGCGGTCGGCGACCGTCTTGCCGACGCCGAATTTCTCCAGCGTCCGGATGATCTGCGAGCCGACCGAATGGCTGGGGTTCAGCGTGTCGAACGGGTTCTGGAACACCATCTGGATCGACGACACCGTCTGCACGTCGCGCATCTCGATGCCGGTCGACTGGATGTCGTTGTTGCCGAGCGTCACCTTGCCGGCACTCGCCGTCTCCAGGCCGAGCAGCACTTTCGCCAGCGTCGACTTTCCGCAGCCGGATTCGCCGACGATGGCGACGGTCTCGCTCTCGCGCGCCTCGAAGCTGATCGCCTCGTTGGCCTTGACGACGCGGCCTTCGCCGCGGCTGCCGAACACCTCGTTGGCGGCAACCCGGTAATACTTCTTGAGGTCGGTGATTCTCAGCACCGGGGCACCGGGCTTCACCGGCTCCGCCTGCCTGCGCGCGCCTTCCGGCAATGCGGCCCAGTCGATCTCGTTGAAGCGGATGCAGCGGGAAAAATGCCCGTCATGGCCTTCGACCGGGATCATCGGGATCTCGTCGGCGTCGCAGCGGCCCTTGACGAAATGCTGGCAGCGCGGGCCGAAATTGCAGCCCTTCGGCCGCTCGTGCGGCAGTGGCAACTGCCCCGGAATGGCGATTAGCGGCCGAGCGTTCTTGTCGGCGCCCGGCAGCGGGATCGAGCGGAACAGGCCCTGCGTGTAGGGATGCCGCATCCGGTCGAACACGTCCTTGATCTTGCCGGTCTCCACCGCCTCGCCGGAATACATCACCGTGATGCGGTCGCATGTCTCCAGGATCAGCCCCAGATTGTGCGACACGAAGATCATCGACGTGCCGAACTGTTTTCCCAGCCCCTTCACCAGTTCGACGATGCCGGCCTCGACCGTCACGTCGAGCGCCGTCGTCGGCTCGTCAAGCAGCAGCAGCGCCGGCTTCGACAGCAGCGCCATGGCGATCACGATGCGCTGCTGCTGGCCGCCCGAAAGCTGGTGCGGATAGGAGCGCATCATGCGTTCCGGGTCGGGCAGGCGAACCGCGCGCACCGTCTCCAGCGCGCGTTTGTAGGCCTCCTCCTTCGACACCTTGTCATGCAGGATCGGTACTTCCATCAGCTGCTGTCCGACCTTCATCGCCGGGTTGAGGCTGGCCATCGGCTCCTGGTAGATCATGGCGATCTCGTTGCCGCGGATGGAGCGCAGCTCCTCCGCAGTCATCTCGCCCATGTCCTTGCCCTTGAACCGGATTTTGCCGCCGACGATTTTTCCGATGTTGGAAAGGTCGCGCATGATGCCGAGCGATACGGTCGACTTGCCGCAGCCGCTCTCGCCGACGATGCCCATAGCCTCGCCCGGCTGCACCGCGCAGGAGAAATCCATGACGGCGGGAATCTCGCCCCGCTTGGTGAAGAACGAGATAGACAGGTTCTCGATCTCGAGGATCGGCTGCGAGCCCTGGACTGCGGAGGGTTTGACGACTTCGTTCATGGCTGGCTCCTAGGGTCGCTAGCGGCAGTTCGGTCTCAATCCTTCAGCGATTGCTCGCGTAGCGCGTCGGCCAAAAGGTTCAGGCCCAGCACGAAACTCATCAGCGCAATCGTCGGCGGCAGGGCGGGGTGGATGAAGGAGCGCAGCAGGCGGCTGGCGTCCTTGATCGCCGTGCCCCAGTCCGGGCTCTCCGGCGCCAGGCCGAGCCCGAAATAGCCCAGCGTGCCGAGCAGGATCGTCGTGTAGCCGATGCGCAGGCAGGCGTCGACGATCAGCGGCCCGCGCGCATTGGGCAGGATCTCCCACAGCATGATATACCACGGGCTCTCGCCGCGGGTCTGCGCCGCCGCGATGTAGTCGCGCGTCTTGATGTCCATGACCAGGCCGCGCACGATGCGGAAAACGCCGGGACTCGATGCAAACACCACCGCAACAAAAATGTTGAGCTGGTTCGGGTCGATCGAGACGATGCGCAACGGATCGGCGTCGAACACCAGGCCGACATAGACCCAGCCGCCGATCAGGATTGTCAGGCCGAGCAGCAGATAGAGCCGCTCCGGCCGGTCCTTGAAGCGCGTGTAGAACAGCGCAACGAAGAAGATGATGGGGAACAGGAAGAACAGCCCGGCCAGCCAGACCGGCAGCCCCGTCTCGACGATGCCGGGCGTCACCAGCAGGTAGAACAGGAGGATGACGGGGAAGGCCAGCACGAGATTGGCCAGGAACGACAGCACGGAATCGATCCTGCCCCCGTAGTAGCCCGCAGGCAGGCCGAGCGTGGCGCCGACCATGAGCGCGAAGGCGGTGGCCGCCGGCGCGATGATCAGCACGATCTGGCTGCCGTAGACCATGCGGCTGAACACGTCGCGCGACAGCTTGTCGCCGCCGAAATAATAGACGGCCCCGGTGTCCGGCACGATCGCGCCGGGAAGGGCGTCCTTCATCACCGGTATCTGCACAAGCGGATCGAACGGTGCGACGGTCGATGCGAAGATCGCGGTGAACAGCCAGAAGAAGCAGATCAGCACGCCGGCGACACCGACGCCATTGCCATAGATCTGGCCGTAGAGGCCGAGCTTCTTCCGGTAGAAAAGACTTGCGCCGACGACGATCGCCATGGCCAGCCACACCGGCCAGAACCGCGCCAGCACGCCGAGGATGATTTGGAAAGCGCCGACATATTCCACTGGCATGGCTCGGCTCCTACTGAACGCGGATGCGCGGGTTGAGGTAGGCGTAGCCGACGTCAGAAATCAGCTGGGTGAACAGCACGACGAACACCGAAACCAGCGAGCAACCGAGCATAAGATCGATGTCGTTGTTCCCCGCCGCCTCGACCAGCGTGAAGCCGAACCCCTGGTAGCGGAACATCGTCTCGACGATCACCACGCCGGTCAAAAGCCACGGAAACTGCAGCATGATGACCGTGAACGGCGCGATCAGCGCGTTGCGCAGCGCGTGCTTGATGACCACGCTGGAAAAGCTGAGGCCCTTCAGCCGCGCGGTGCGGATGTATTGCTGCGTCATCACCTCGACCATCGAGGCCCGCGTCATGCGGGCGATGTAGCCGATGCCGTAGATCGCCATCGTCATCACTGGCAGGGTGAAATTGTAGAAGGTGATGCCTTGCGAGGTGGCCGACGCTGCCGAGCCGTTCAGCCAGCCCAGCCACGAGGCGAAGATGACGGTGAAGATGACGCCCGACACGTATTCCGGCGTCGCCGTCGTGGCGATCGATGCGATGGAGAGCGTTCGATCGGTCCGCGATCCCTCCCGCATTCCGGCCAATATGCCGACGAGGAGCGCGATGGGCACCATCGTCACCATCACCCAGAACATCAGGATGCCGGTGGCGCCCAATGCCGGCCAGAGTTTCGATGACACCGTCGTCTTGAATTTTGTCGAGCAGCCGAAATCGCCCTGCAAGATGCCGCCGAAATAGGGCTCCGCCGGCTCGTTGCAGAAGGAGAAGCGCGGCGTCGCCTTGCCGGTGGCGGCATCGAAGTTGGGCTGCTTTTGGACAACCCCGATCCACTGGCCGTAGCGGACGAAGAAGTTCTGCCGATAGCCGTTCTTGACCAGCCAGCTTTCAAGCTGCTCGGCCGGCGTGCGCATGTCGAGCTGGCTGATCGCGAGCTTTTTGAGATTGGGCTCGAGATTGACCATGAAGAAGACGACCATCGTCAGGCACAGCATCGTAACGAGCATGGTGCCGAGACGGCGCAGAATGAAAGCAAGCATCGTCGCCCCCTGCCGTGTGGGTTGGGGTCAGTGGTCGTCACCCCCGATAGAGCGGGAAAGGGGGCTCGCAGCCCCCTTTCGTGAAATGCCCATCAAGCTTCTTCGAGCCAGACCTTGCCGAAGTCGTGCTCGTAGGTCGGGTGCATGCCGTGGTTCTTAACAACCGGCATCGAGCTGTTGTAAAGCTTGCGCCAATAAGGCTGGACCATGATGCCGGAGGTCTGAAGGATGGTCTCGATATCCTTCATGACCACCTTGCGCTTCTCGGCATCGGCGATGCCAAGCGCCTCCGAGATCTTGCTGTCCAGTTCCGGGTTGGCATAGCCCGTCTCGTTCCACGCCTCGCCGGAGCGGTAAGCCACCGCGATGACCTGGATGCCGAGCGGGCGCATGTTCCAGTTCGTCTGCGAGAAGGGGTACTTCGTCCAGTCGTTCCAGAAGGTCGAGCCCGGCAGCACCGTGCGCTTCACCTTGATGCCGGCATCGCGGATCTGGGCTGCGACGGCGTCGCCGGTATTCTTGTGATAGTCTTCGTCGTTGGTGATCAGCTCGTGCTCGAAGTCGCCAAAACCGGCGTCGTCGAGCATCTTCTTGGCGCCGGCGGCGTCGCGGACCAGCTTCGGCAGCTCGACATATTCCGGATGGATCGGGCAGACGTGGTGGTTCTCGGCGACCGACCCGGCTCCGGCGATGCCGAGCTGGAGGACGACCGAGTTGTCGACCGCCTTGACGATGGCCTGACGGACCGCCTGGTTGTCGTAAGGCTTGTTGTTGACGTTCATGCGGGTGCAGACCGTCGCGGCGGTTACGACCTCGGAGGTGATCGCGCCGACGCCCTCGAGAATCGTCACGTAATCCGGCTGGGTCTCGTGGTTGGTGTGCACCTCGCCCGATTCGTAGGCCGAGACCATGGCCGACGGATCGGTGCCGTAGTCGATGAACTCTACGCCATCGAGATAGGCTTCGCCGTTCCACCACTTGCCGTTCTCGCGGCGCTTGTAGACGACCTTCTGGCCGACATCGTACGAGACGAGTTCGAACGCGCCGGTGCCGATCGGATTCTTGACGAAGTTGGCGCCGGTCTCGTCGAAGGAGCGGTGCGTCACCAGAGCGGGATAGTCGCAGAGCTGCGGGATCAGCGCGATGTCCGGCTTGGTGAGCTTGAGCTTCACCGTCAGGTCGTCGACCTTCTCGACGGAACCCTCGCGCAGCTTCTTGGTGTTGTCGTCGACCAGCGTGCCGAGACGGCCGGGCATGGAATTGCCCTCGGCGGTCTTGTCGGCCCAGCGGGTGAAATTGGCGATCACGTCGTCGGCGTTGAAGGTGTCGCCGTTGGTCCAGGTCACACCCGGACGGATCTTGAGCGTATACTCGGTCGCTTCGTCATTGATTTCCCAGCTTTCGAGCAAATAGGGCTCGAAGGTATATTCCCTGGTGTACTTGACCAGCGGCTCCAGCGTCTGGCGCTGGGCGTTGGCGATCTCCGACCAGTCGGCGGTACGCGGATCCTTCGGATCCTTGATCGACATGGCGACCTTGAGCACGCCGCCCTTCTTGGGTTCTTGCGCCATCGCCGGCGTCGGCGCGGCAAGGCCGATCATGCCGTAGGCCATCGCGGTGGTAGCGCCGAAGACGCTGGCCATCGCCAAGAATTCACGGCGATCGACCTGCCCGGTCTTCACGCTTTCGGCCATCTTTTCAATGTGCCCCGGCACACGGTCGCCGTTGCTTTTGTAGAATGTCATTGCAAACTCCCATTTTTTTGGCTTTTCGCCGTTACCATTCCGCATCCGGCCCGCATTGTCAAAGCGGACGGGCGGCGTTCCCATCTTGGAATGTGCAACTTTGCGGGAGGGGCGGTTCGCGCGAATACGACAAGTTTGGCGCAAATTCACAAATTTGCGGTGACGACACCGGATTCTCGATTTTCTCGATCTTGGGCGCCACCACGGTCCGCCGACAGCACCAGACATATGTATCGGCAGTGCCAGGCCCCGGCCTGAAACCGGCGCGGAAATAGATCGGGCACAGCAAAAACGTCGTATTCGAGCACGGAGGCAGAACGCGCTTCAAGGACGCAAAAAATCGGAACGTGGCAAGGCGGCGGCGTCTCGGCCAGTCCTCTCCCTCAATATTCGCGCTCGTAGAAGATGCCGCCCTTGGCCTCGCCGTCGTTGCGAGCCTCGCCCCTGAGTTTCACCCCACGTCCGACATCGAGGTCGATCGCCGCCCTGCCCGATCCGGCCTTGTCGCCCGTCTCTATGGTCAGATAGGTCTTGTCGTTCAGGTATTTGCCGACCGACAGCGCCGTGCTGCCGTCCGAATTCGTCTTGACGTCGAGGTCGTCGACGCCGAGCTTTTCGCGAAGCGAACTCAGCAGCCCGGTCGTGCCGCCGGCGCCAGCCAGTTCCGCCGCCGCCTCCGCCAGCCGCGCGATCTGCAGCGGCGACAGGTTCCCCATCGCCTGCCCGAAGATCAGCCGCGCCAGCACCTCGTCCTCCGGCAGCGCCGGAACCGACGAGAAGCTGAATTTCGGATTGTTGGCAGGTCCAGACACCGCCACCGTGATCGTCGCGTCGCTGGCGCTGGTTTCCGCCGCCATGTCGAGCGTCGGCACCAGCGAACCGGTGAAGCCGAGATTGCCGCGTGTAAAAGTCAGCCGCCGCCCGAGCAGCGACAGCCGGCCGCGGCGCATGGTGAACTGGCCGGTGGCGCGCGGCGCGGCCAGCGGCCCGACCAGCTTCAGCGAGCCGCCCAGTTCCGCGTCGAGGCCCCTGCCCTGCACGAAGATGCGCTGGGGCGCGTTGATCGTCAGGTCCAGCGACAGGCCGGACCCGCCGCCGCCGCTGGTCGCGGCCGGCCTCAGCGCCTGTTCCTGCCTCACCACCGCCGCCGGCGCGTTCTTGTGCCTGACGTCCAGTGCCGTCAGCGAACTCGGCAGCCGCTGCGGGATCGCGATCACCGTGCGCGAAAGATTGACGGTTCCACCGATCTGCGGCGCCGACGCCAGCGGCCCCTTGACCGTCAGGTCGCCCGACATCGTCGTGGTCACCACCTCGCCGTCGGTGTAGCGGGCGTCTGTCAGCTTGATGGCAATGTCGCCGGGAAAGCCGCGCGCCGGATCGATGCCGACCGACCCCGACGCCGACACGCTGCCGCCGCTGGACAGTTTGCCGCTCATCCGGCTGATCGTCGCCTTGCCCGCGCCCAGCGCGATGTCGGCCGCGATCTCGTTCACCGCGATGCCGGTCTTCGCATCGACCAGCCGCGCGCCGGACGTCCGCACCGTGCCGCCGATCACCGGCGCGGTGGCCGCACCCGTCACCGTCACGTTCACATTGGCGGTGCCCGTCAGCGACAGCCCCTGCGCCGCCAGCTTGCTTTCGAGGAAGCCGAACGGTACGCCGCCGTCGAACTTCAGGTCCAGCGTCGGCGGCGCACCCATCGCCACCGTACCGCCGCCCCTCAGAGCCGCGCCCGATCCCTCGCTCATGTTCATCTGGAAGGTCAGCCGCTGCGACGCGAAATCACCGGTCGAGTGGATGGTCATGCCGCCAAGCCCGGCTCCGCGCGTCTGCACGGTCTGCGCGCCGGTCCAGTCCAGCGTGTAGGCGATCGCCGGGTTCGCCGCGGCGCCTGACGCCTTGACGGTCCCGGAGATCGTGCCGCCGGCGTCCAGCCCCGGCGCGAAGGCATTGGCCAGCGACGCCGGCAGTTTTGCCAGAGCGACGTTGAGGTTCAGCGTCGAGCCCGCCGTGCCCGACACCGTCGCCGAGCCGCCGCCGACATTCAGCGCCAGATTGCCGAGCGTCGTCTGGCCATTGGCGATCGTCACCGTCGAGGCCCGCGCCAGAGCGGCCGTGATGCCGCGCACCGTCGCTTCCGCCGAGGCCAGTTCCACCGTCGTGGTGCCGTTCTCGACCTTCACCCGTCCGCCGGCCTTCAGCGGGATGTCGTTGACCGTCGCGCCGCCGGCGAATTTCGTCCACGCTTGGTCGCGCGAAAGAGTCAGGTCGACGCCCTTAACCGCCGTCGTGCCCGACCGCACCTCCTGCGCCTTCACCGTGCCGGACACGCCGGGCGACACGAGATAGTTGGTCACCAGCGCGTCGATCGCCACCGACCGGACGGCGATGTCGCCGCGCGTGATCGAATCGGATTGCAGCGACACCTTCGCCTGCGCGTTGGCGCCCTGGTGCGTGAACACCGCCTTGCCGGTCACGCTGCCTTCCACCGTCTCCAGCGCAAGTGCTGCCAGCGGCCCGATGTCGGGAAGGTTGAAATCGATCGAGCCGTCCGGCACGAAATTCTGGTCGAGCGTCAAGGCGCCGGCGATGCGGTTCTTGCCGAGCGACAGGTTGAGGTCGCTCACCTCGCTGCGCCCGCCCGTCGACTTCAGCGTGGCCTTGCCGTCCAGCGTCTCGCCGGCCACCTTGCCGCTGATCGTGACGTTCGCCTGCGGGTTGGCGAGATCGGCCTTGCCGGACGCGTTGAGCGCCAGTTTCTCGATGTCGCGGTCGGCCACCCGCATCCTGTCGCTGGTCACCGAGAGCGCGACGTCGGGCGCGGCCAGCGCTCCCTTGGCGGTCGCCGAAAACGCGATCGACCCGCTCGCCTGCTGCGCCAGCGGCGCGATGTCCTTCAGCGTACCCTTGACGTCCGCGTCGATCTGGCCCGCCGCCAGCTTGATGACGCCGCTGCCGGTCATGCCGCCCGATTGCAGCGCCAGGGCATTCGCCGAGACATTGCCTTCGGTGTCGCGCGCCAGGTCGGTCGAAAGCGTGAGCTTCGGCCCCAGCACCGGCCGGACAGCCGCCGGCAGCGCCGCCGACACCACTTCGGCCTTCAGCTTCAGCGTGATCGACCCGTCTTTCAGCGACACCTTTCCGTTGAAGCCGCCGTCGATCGCATCGCTGCGCAGCACGCCGGTGGTCACCGTCAGCGCGTCTGTCTCCAGCAGCCCTTGCATCTCGGCCTTGACCTCGCCCGCCACCAGCGGCGCCACCGTCGGATTGGAGATCACCAGCCGCGCCGCGCTCGCGGAGCCGGTGAACGGCCCGGCGCGGCTGGCAATGTTGAACTTGTCCGAATGCAGCGTGATGCCGAGGTCGACCAGTTGCACGTCGTTGGTCGCGACCTTCGACAGGTTCGCTCCGATATCGAGCCGTGGCTCGGCAACGGCTCCCGAAACACGCGCGGTCGCCGAGCCGATGGTGATGTCGATCGGCGCCTCGTCGGTGCCGAAGGCCAGCGGCAGCCCGCTCTGCCCGGCGCCAACCTGCACGGCGATGTCGACCGCGCCCGCCGGGTCATAGGTGCCCTTGGCCTTGGCCGTCAGCGCTCCATTTGAGACGTCCGCATGGTCGATCCTGATCGGACCGCCTTTCGGCAACAGCGCCGCCACGTCGAAATTCGTCTTGCCGCCCAGGAACTGCCGCGCCCGCTCCGGCACGAAACGCGAAAACTCGCCGTCGCCCTTGGCCTCCACCACGCTGCCCTCGTCGGTAATGCGGTGCGCCACGGTGAAGCCGGTCACCCGCTTGCCTTCCATCGACACCGTTCCCTCGCCGGTGATCGCGGCAAGCGTCCCGTCGAGCGTCATGCAGATATCGGCCGGCGGCTGTCCCGGCACGGCATCGGCCAGCGTCGCGCCGATCGTTCCCGACACCGCCGGCGCCTTCAGATAGTCGGAGACCGTCGCATCGACGGTGATCTTGCTGATGCTGATCGCCTCGCGCTTTATCGAATCGGAGGCGAGCAGGATTTTCACCTGCGGCGCACCGCCCTCGTTGGCGAACGTCGCGCTGCCCTTCGCCGCGCCCTCGACCGTCTGGCCCGCGAGCGCGGCCAGCCGCGCCAGTTCGGGAAGGTCGAAGTTCACCGTGCCAGCCGGCGCGAACGAGTCGTCCAGCGAAAGCGCGCCGGATATGCGGTTCGGCCCCAGCGAGAAATCCAGATCGCGGACCTCGCGCTTGCCGTCGCTGGTGGCCACCACCGCCTTGCCGTCCAGCGCCTCCCCCTGGAACGATCCCTTCAGCGTCACCGACGCCTGTGGGTTGGCGAGGTCGACCTTGCCTGCTGCCTTGAGGTCGAGATCGTCGATCGCCCGACCGCCGAAACCCAATTTTTCGCTGGTGACCGAAAGCGCGACGTCCGGCGCGGCCAGCGCGCCCGTCGCTTTCGCCGACACCGCCAACGCGCCGGATGCCTGCGGCGCCAGCGGCGAGATATCAGTCAGCGCGCCGGTCAGGTCCGCCTGGATCGCGCCGTCCCTGAGGCTGGCCGAGCCATTGGCGGAAAGCCCGCCGGATTGCACCGACAGGCTGTTCGCCGAAACATTGCCGGAGGCATCGCGCGCCAGGTCTGCCGACAGTGCCAGCTTTTCGCCGAGCAGCGGCCTCGCGCCGGCCGGCAGCGCCGCCGAAACCACGTCGGCGTTGAACTGCAGCGTGATCGCCCCGTTGCCCAGCGAGACATCGCCGACGAAATTGCCGTCGATCGCGTCGCTGCGCAGCGTGCCCTTGGCGATCTTCACCGCCTCGGCGGAGAGTGTCCCTTCCAGCCCGGCGCGAATCTCGCCAGCCACCAGCGGTGCGACCGTCGGATTGTTCACGGTCAGGGTGGCAGCCGTCGCAGCGCCGGTGAACGGACCGGACCGCGCGGCGATGTCGAACTCGTCGGAATGCAGCGTGATGCCGAGATCGGCCAGCTTCACGTCCTTGGTCGAGACCGACGGCAGTTTCGCCTCGATGTCGAGGCCGGGTTTCCGGCCATCGCCCAGCGCCCGCACGGTCGCCGATCCGACCACGATGTCGATCGGGCTTTCTTCCGTTCCGAAGGCCAGCGCCACGCCGTTGTTCTTGGCGGAAAGCTCCAGCGCTATATCGGTCAGCCCTGCCGGGTCGTAGGAACCGGCGGCCGTGACGCCGAGCGCGCCGCTGTCCAGCCGGCCGCGCGCGATCTCGATGCCGCCCGATTTGGTCAGGGTCCCGGCCACGTCGAAATCCGCCTTGCCGGCCAGCAACGGCCGGAAACGTTCCGGCAGGAAGCGCATGAACTCGCCGTCGCCCCTGGCCTCGACCACATTGCCGGCGTCGGTCTGCCGGTGCGTGGCGGACACGCTGGTCACGAGGTTGCCGTCGACCGCGAAAGTGCCATCGCCCTTCCAGTTTGCCAGCGGCCCCGAACCGGTGACGATGATGTCGACCGCCGGTTTTCCGGGCAGGCCGAGCAGGTTCGCCAGAATACCGCCGGTGGGCTCCGATGCCTTCAGGTCGATGTCGAGCTTGTTGTCGCGCGGCGCGAGGTCGATCGCCGCCAGCACCTCGCCGGCCGTGCCGTCGGTGCGCGACACGGTCAGGTCGGCGTTGACGGTCAGCGGCGACGCCAGTGCCGTCGCCTTGCCCTTGGCAGCGATGCTCGCAACCTGGCCACCGGTGACGGATTCACCGAGGGCGATGTCAGGAAAGTCCAGCGCGCCGATCGACACATCGACCGGCAGCCCACCCGATCCACCCTTCGCCGGCGGCTCCTTCGACGGTTTCGGCAAACGCGCCAGTTCGACGCGCTGGGCCGAGACGCGGTCGGCATCGAACTTCATCCAGATCAGCGATGTCGGCGACCAGTCTACCGCCACGCCGCGCGCCGCCAGCCAGGGACCTTCCGCATCTTCCAGCACCAGTTGCTGCAAGGAGAAATTGCCCGACCAGATGCCGTCGATGCCGCTGATGCTGACCTTCATGTCTGGGGTCGAGGCCAGATCCGAGATCATCGCGGCCAGATTCTCGCGGCCCTTGTCGGTCAAGGTCAGCACCGCCAGCGCGCCGACCACGAAGGCCAGCGCGATCAGCACCGTGTATTTGAGAATCCTAAGAAACCTTCGGACCCAGATCATGCCGCCGGCCTCAGAAGCTCTGCCCGATGCCGGCATAAATGCCGAAGCTCGGATCGTGGGGACCAGGATTCAGCGGCACGGCGGCATCGACGCGCAACGGACCGAACGGGGTCATGTATCTTATGCCGACGCCGGCGCCGACCTTCACGTCGGCGAAGTCCGGGAATGACTCCTCCGACACCGTGCCGGCATCGACGAAGGGCACGATGCCGAAGGTGTCGTTGATCGCGTAGCGCAGTTCCACCGATCCTTCCGCCACCGACAGGCCGCCCGTCGGCTCGCCGTCCTTTCTCGGGCCGATGCCCTGGTAGGCGTAGCCGCGCACCGAACCGCCGCCGCCCGCATAGAAACGGCGATCCGCCGGCACCTGCTCGACGCTGGCGCCGACGATCGAGCCGATGAGCGCCCTGCCCGCGATGACGATCCTGCCGCTGGAATCCAGCGCCTGGTAGGCCGAGGCATCACCCTTCAGCTTCACGAAGGCGACGCTGTTCAGCAAATCGTAGGCCGGCTCGACATAGCCGACGGCGCGAAAACCCTTGCTCGGGTTCAGCTTGTTGTCGCGGTTGTCGAAGGCATATTGCAGCGGTGTCGAGACGATCAGGTATTTCTGGTTGGTCACGAAGGCGTCGGTGATCTTCGAATATTCGACGTTGAGTTCCGCCGACACGCTCTGAGTCTTGCTGAGTTGGTAGGCCAGCCCGGCGCTGCCTTCGACGGAGAAACGGTCGTACGCGTCCGGATGTTCGAGGACGGTCTTCAGGCTGGCAAAGAACTTCGATGCAGGCCCAATCACCCCAGGCTTCTCGAACATGATGCCGGCATTGTAGTTCAGCGCGGTAAAATCGTTGCTGCCGATGCCGCTGATCGAGCCCTCGATGCGCAGCTTTTCGGCGTGTCCGAACAGGTTGCGGTGGCCCCAATACCCTTCCAGGCCGAGCCCCTCCGTGTTGGAAACGGTGGCGCCGACACCGTAGTAGCGCAGCTTACGCTCGGTCACCGTGACGTTGATCGGGATGTTGCCGTTGGCGTCCAGCGCATCGGCTTCGACGACCGCTACGCTGTTGAACACGCCGAGCCCCGTCAGCCGCTCGCGGGCCGCATCGAGGTCTTCAGGCGAGTAGGGCTTCCCGGGCTCCAACCCCGCCATATAGGCGGTGAAGTCGTTGTCCATCGTCTCCGTGCCGCCGACCGTCGTCGGCCCGTAGCCGGCCTGCGGCCCCGCCGCCACCACCAGCGAAACATCGACGGTTCCGGTCTTGTGATCGGCGATCACCTCCCGGCTCGTCACCTTGGCGAGCGGCCGGCCTTCGGCCTTCAGCCGCTTGACCACGTCCGATTCGGCCTTGAGTATCTTGGTCGAGCCGGCATCGTTGCCGGCAGTCAGACCAAACTCCGTCGGCGACAGCCCCGCCGCGTCGCCCTTGAGCTGCACGTCGCCCAGCACGAATCTCTGGCCGGGCTCGACGCTGATCATCACCGGCACCGGTCCGGCGCCGAATTCCGCGTCGGGCGGCAGCATGTCGATCGACTTGCCGGCGATCAGGATGTCCACCACGCCGTCGTAGCGCGCCGCCTCGTAGAGGGCCGCCACCAGCCTCTCGCGGTCGCCCCGCGCCTTGGTCAACAGGCCAAGCGAACCGGAAACCGGGCGTTCTTCGTCGGCGACCAGCGACGAGGCGTCGCTTATCTTCTTCTGCAGGTCCGCGTCGCCGCCGGCCACCTCCACGGTCGCCGTGTAGTGAAGAGGATCGGCAATGTCGGCGTCCTCTTCATTCTCCTTCTCGAAGAACTTGTAGCCGAAGATCTGGAAGGCGGCGGCGCGCGGCGGCAGCGCGACGAGCGCGGTGGCGCACAGCAACCCAGACAGGACGACGCGCGCGATCCTGACGGTCGCGGTCTCGCCTCTCCAACTCTGCGGTCGCCGCTTCATCATTAACGCTTGCTTACTCCGGGGGCTAATTTTGGACGGTCGATATGAACCGTTCGTAAAGGGGCCACAATCGCGCTGTCAGAAATTAGTGGGCAATTCATGGCCATACGTGCTCAACTCGCCCCCAAGGGTGCCGTAACACGTATGAGAACGCCGGCCAACCGTCGATGGATCCACGGTCGGCGTGGCGTTGATTGATAAGGGCGCCGCGGGGGTTCTGCGAATCCTCGCAGGCGGTGAGGTTAGGGGAGTTGTAATGCGCGCGATTCGTTTTCTGTCGGCCGTGGTCCTGCTTTTGACCGCGTGGTCGCTGCCGGGCTATGCCGCCGAGGCCCGGGCGATCGAGACCACCCAGAACAGCGATTATTTCGGTTTCGACCTGCGCTCCGTGCAGAATCTGTCGCTCGACCAGTGCAAGACCACCTGCCTCGGCGACACGCAATGCCGGGCCTTCACCTACAACACCAAGGCGAAATGGTGCTTCCTCAAGTCGGACTTCGCCACGCTGAAGACGTTTAACGGCGCGGTCGCCGGCAAGGTCGTCACCATCGACGGCGAGCCCGACATCGGCGCGCCGCCGCAGATGTCCTTCTTCCCGTCCTGGATGGCCGACGAGGCCTGGCAGTATCGCGCCACGCTGACGGCGACGCCGCCGGGTGCGGATGCAGGCCTGGTCGGTCTCGTCGATGGCGCCGAGCAGGCACTTGTCACCGGCGACGGGCGCGGCGCCGTCACCAAATATGCCTCCGCGATCCGCATCGCGCCCGACGACGGAGAACTCTGGCTCGGCCTGTCGCGCGCCCTGCTCGCCGTCCAGGGCGCCACCACATCCGAAACCGCGACGCTGAACCGCGACGTAACGTCGGCCGCCTGGAACGCCTACCAACTCGTCCGCACCGCGCCAGGCCGCGCGGAGGTGCTGGCCGTCATCGCCTCCGGTCTCGACCGCCGCGACATGTTCCGCCCCTCGCTGCAGGCCTATGAGGCCAGCCTGGCGCTGGTCAATTCCGCTTCCATCCGCGCCGAATATGAAGACCTGAAAGCGCGAAAAGGCTTTCGTGTCGTCGAGCACACGATCGACGCCGACACGCCTTCGCCGCGCATCTGCGTCCAGTTCTCGGAAGAACTGGTCAAGACCGGCGTCGACTACGCGCCCTTCGTCACGGTCGACGGCGCCCCTCCCAAGGCCGTCGAGGCCAAGGCCAGCCAGCTCTGCGTCGAGGGCCTGGAGCACGGCCGCCACTATAACGTCACCATCCGCTCCGGCCTGCCCGCCGCTCTCGGCGAGGTCATCGCCGCGCCGGTCGCGCTGTCGATCTATATCCAGGACCGCGGCGCCTCCGTGCGCTTCACCGGCGACAGCTTTGTCCTGCCGGCCACGGCGCGGCGCGGCATCCCGGTCGTCACCGTCAACATGCCCGTCGCCGACATGAAGCTCTACCGCATCGGCGACCGCTCGCTGGCCCAGCTTCTCTCCGGCTACCAGTTCCTGCGCCAGCTCGATTCCTACGACATGGACAACATCGCCGACCAAATGGGCGAGCCCGTCTGGGAGGGCAAGCTGGAAGTTGCCAACGAGCTCAACAAGGAGATCACGACCAGCTTCCCGGTCGACGAGGCGCTGCCCGAGCGTAAGCCCGGCGTCTATGTGCTGACCGCCCAGCCCGAGAACGACACCAGCGATTCGTGGTCGTCGCGCGCCACGCAGTGGTTCGTCGTCTCCGATATCGGGCTGGCCACCTACACCGGCCAGGACGGGCTGAACGTGTTCGCCCGCTCGCTCGGCTCCGCCAAGGCGATGGCCAATGTCGACCTGACGCTGCTTGCCCGCAACAACGAGATCCTCGGCACGGCGAAGACCGACGCCGAAGGCCGCGCCACCTTCAACCCCGGCCTGGTGCGCGGCACCGGCGGCAACGTCCCGGCCGTGCTGATGGCCAATGCCGAGGGCAAGGACTTCGTCTTCCTCGACATGACGCGGGCCGGCTTCGACCTTTCCGACCGCGGCGTCACCGGCCGCGCCGCGCCCGGCGCGCTCGACGTCTATGCCTGGACCGAGCGCGGCATCTACCGCGTCGGCGAGACCGTGCATGTCGCCGCGCTCGCCCGCAACGACGCGGCGAAAGCCGTGGAAAAGCTGCCGCTCACCTTCGTCTTCTCGCGCCCCGACGGTGTCGAGGACAGGCGCGTCGTCAGCGACGGCGCAGCCGCCGGCGGCCATGCCGTCGACCTCGCCCTGTCGCCCAACGCGATGCGCGGTACCTGGTCGGTGGCGATCTACACCGATCCCAAGCAGGCCGCCGTCTCCACCCAGGCGTTCCTGGTCGAAGACTTCGTGCCGGACCGCATCGAGTTCACGCTCTCCAGCGACAAGGAAGAAGTCGCCGTCGGCGAGCCCGCCAACATCACCGTCGACGGCCGCTTCCTCTATGGCGCGCCGGCCGCCGGCCTGGCGCTCGAAGGCGAGGCCACCGTCGACACCACCCGCGAGTGGGAGGACTTTCCGAACTTCCAGTTCGGCCTCGCCGACGAGCAGGAAGGCGACGCCACCCGCATTCCGCTCACCGACCTGCCGCTGGTCGGCGAAGACGGCAAGGCCACCTTCCCCGTCCAGATCGACGCCCTTCCCTCCACCACCCGGCTGCTCACCGCCGCCGTCACCGTGCGCATGCGCGAAAGCGGCGGCCGCGCCGTGGAAGAGTCGCTCGACCTCAGCATCAAGAGCCAGGCCGACGTGATCGGCATCCGCCCCGACTTCTCCGGCGACGAGGTTCCGGAAGGGTCGGTGGCGAAATTCACCGTCATCGCCGTCGATCCCGACGGCACGCGCAAACCCCTGCCCGCCGCGCAGTGGTCGCTGGTCAAGGTCGAGCGCGACTACCAGTGGTACCGCAGCGGCAACTACTGGAACTACGAGCCGGTCACCCAGACCCGAGCCGTCTCCAACGGCACGCTCGACATCAATGCCGACGGCACGGCCTCGATCTCCATGCCGGTCGACTGGGGCCGCTACCGCCTGGAAGTCGAGACCGCCGATCCCGAAGGCCCCGCCACCAGCGTCGAGTTCGACGCCGGCTGGTACGTCTCGGCGACATCCACCGAAACACCGGACGGCCTCGAAGTCGCCCTCGACAAGGACCGCTACGCGCCCGGCGAAGTCGCCAAGCTGAAGGTCTCACCGCGTTTTGCCGGCGAGCTTCTGGTCACCGTCGGCGCCGACCGGCTGCTTTCCACCTATACCGCCACGGTTCCCGCGGAAGGCGCAACGGTCGACATCCCGGTCTCGGCCGACTGGGGCGCCGGCGCCTATGTCACGGCGACCCTGTTCCGCCCCGGCGACGCCCAGGAATCGCGCATGCCCGGCCGCGCCATCGGCCTGAAATGGCTGACCGTCGACCCCGGAGCGCGCAAGCTGGCGGTGTCCTTGTCGCCGGTCCAAAAAACCGAGCCGCGCCAGCCGCTGACCATTCCGGTCGAGGTCACCGGCCTTCCCGCCGCCACCGACGCCTACGTCACCATCGCCGCCGTCGATGTCGGCATCCTGAACCTGACCGACTACAAGGCGCCCGATCCGGAGGCCTGGTATTTTGGCCAGCGCCGCCTCGGCCTCGAACTGCGCGACCTCTACGGCCGCCTGATCGACGGCTCGCTCGGCGCCACCGGGCGGCTGCGCACCGGTGGCGACGGCTCCGGCCTCACCGCCCAGGGCAACCCGCCCAAGGAAAAGCTGGTCGCCTTCTTCTCCGGCCCGGTGAAACTCGACGCCGACGGCAAGGCGACGGTCGATTTCGACATCCCGCAGTTCAACGGCACCGTCCGCGTCATGGCGGTAGCCTGGACGAAGGAAGCGGTCGGCCACGCCCAGACAGACGTCATCGTCCGTGATCCGGTCGTCGTCACCGCCGGCCTGCCGCGCTTCCTGGCGCCTGGCGACGCGGCGGTCATGCGGCTCGACATCGCCAACACCGACGGCCCCGACGGCGACTACCAGTTCGCCATCGAGACCACCGGCGACCTGTCGACCGGCAGCGCCGCCCTGCCCGATCACGTCACGCTGACCGGTGGCAAGCGCCAGTCGATCACCGTGCCGCTCATAGCCCAGACCGCCGGCGACGCCAGCCTGACCATCCGGCTTGCCCACGCCAGCGGCCCGGCGGTCGAGCAGACGCTCTACATCCCGGTTCGCCCGGCGGTCCTGCCGGTCACCAACCGGCTGGTCGTCGACCTCGGCCCGAACGGCAAGAGCGTTCGCATCGACCGCGAACTTCTGGCCGACAGCGTCCTGCCCGGCGCCTATGTCAGCGTCGGCGTCTCGCCTTCGGCCGCCTTCGACGTGCCGTCGCTGCTGCTCGCGCTCGACCGCTACCCCTATGGCTGTGCCGAGCAGACCACCAGCCGCGCCCTGCCGCTGCTTTACGTCAGCGAGCTTGCCGCCGGCGCCGGCATGCAGGACGAGCCGGAAATCCGCGAGCGCATCCAGCAGGCGATCTACCGGGTGCTCAACTACCAGTCCTCGTCGGGCAGTTTTGGCCTGTGGGGTCCCGGTTCCGGCGACCTCTGGCTCGACTCCTACGTCTCCGACTTCCTGACCCGGGCCAGAGAGCTCAATTACGAGGTGCCGCGCCAGGCCATGGTCCAGGCGCTGAGCAATCTCCAGAACTCGCTCTCCTACGACCTCGACATCGAGGATCGCGGCAGCGAGATCGCCTATGCGCTCTACGTGCTGGCCCGCAACAAGAAGGCCTCGGTCGGCGACCTGCGTTATTACGCCGACACCAAGCTGGAAGCTTTTTCCAGCCCTATGGCCGTTGCTCAACTGGCCGCCAGCCTGGCGCTCTATGGCGATGCCCAGCGCTCCGAGGCGACGTTCCAGGCGGCGCTCCAACTCGCCAAGACCACGACCGAGCACAACTACTACCGCTCGGACTATGGCTCGCGGCTGCGCGACGGCGCCGCCATGCTGGCGCTTGCCGCCGAAAGCAAGCCGATGCCGTCCGTAGTCCCCGAACTGATCAAGCTGGTCGGTTCGGAACGCAAGGCGACGCGCTGGACCAGCACCCAGGACGACGCATGGATGCTGCTCGCGGCGCGTGCGCTGCGCTCCAACGCCGCCGACATGAAACTGACGGTGAACGGAACCCAGCACACCGGGCTCTATTCCGAACGCTTCGACGGCGGCACGCTGGTCGACAGCCCGATCGTCATCGCTAATGCAGGCTCAAGCGCCGTGCAGGCGGTGGTGACCGCGGTCGCCGCACCCTCGCAGGCGCTGCCGGCCGGCGGCGACGGCTTCTCCATCGAGCGCACCTACTACAAGCTCGACGGCGCCGAAGCCAACGTCACCGAGGTCAACCAGAACGAACGCTTCGTCGTCGTGCTGAAGCTCCGCGAGGACAATTCGTGGCCGTCGCGCGTGCTGGTCAGCGACCTCCTGCCCGCCGGCTTCGAGATCGACAATCCCGGCCTCGTCAACAGCGCCAGCCTGACCAACTTCCCGTGGCTGGAACAGACGGAAGCGGCGCACCTGGAGTTCCGCGACGACCGTTTCGTCGCGGCCTTCGACCGCAACGGCGACAGCAACCGCGAGATCACCCTCGCCTACGTCGTGCGCGCCGTCACCCCCGGCGTCTACGCCCACCCGGCGGCCAGCGTCGAGGACATGTACCGCCCGCAATTCTCGGCCCGCACCGCGGCCGGCATGATGGAGGTCAAGGCGCCTTGATGAAGACCGCGCCCCTTCCCTCCCCCTCGAGGGGAGGGTGGCCGCGAAGCGGCCGAGTGGGGTCGCCGCGGCAGTGCTCCAACGCTGCTTTGGCACGGAGCATCTCATTACCAACCGCACGCCGCGACAAAAACCTCGCGTTCCGCTCAGTTTGCTCCGCGACCATTTCCTGTAAGGGGATGGTAAGCCGGCCCCGGTCACGTCAGCCAGTCGGCCGGTATATCCAACGCACGTACAAGCGCGGCTATGGTCTCGGCCGATCCGGATTTCCGGCGATGCTCAAGATCGGAAAGATATCCCTGCGCAATGCCGGCATCAGCCGCCAGCTTGATTTGCGCAATCCCGCGCCATTTGCGCAAAGCCTGCAATCTGCTGTGTCCGCGCAAAAGCATGGCGCCTACTTCGGGCGACAGGGTCGGATTTGGATTGCCGGCCAGTTCGGCCTTGCGGGCGTCGTAAATGGCCATGTCGGCCGCATCTTCGTCGGCGTCCGCCGCAGCTGTGACTATCTGGACGTCAGGCATCGGGCGTTTCCTTCACCGTTTCCGGCATGCCCTGATTTCACGCCTCCCGATATTAATGGCAAGTGCATTGAAACTGCGGGGCTGCAACGTCGCCACTGTCCAAGTCTCCCGGCTGACGATGGAGCGGACGTTATCGGCAATTGCCGCACTCCGTCCAGCACCCCTCATCCGACCTCGCTTCGCGAGGCCACCTTCTCCCACAAGGGGAGAAGGTGGAGCGCTGCCGCCACGCTTCTGCCAATCGTCAGCCTTGGAGATTTCCGAAGGCGTCTGCGCGAAACTCCACCTTCTCCCCTTGTGGGAGAAGGTGGCCTCGCGAAGCGAGGTCGGATGAGGGGTGCTGGACGGAGTGCGACGGCGGCAACTGCAATTGCACTGCGATTCCAAAAGATTCTCCCCGCATCCCGAAGAGGCCGATGACCGATGTCGGCTCTCCAGAATCTACCGAGCGCAAAGCTCATCCGCCGCGCCGCCATCGCCGCCGCGTCCCTGGCCACCCTCGCCGTCCTCTCCACCGCCGCCCTCTTCTCCCTCGACCGCGCCTTCCCGCCGCCGCTGCCGGAAAAGATCGCCGCCTCGCAGGAGGTGGTCGACCGCGACGGCGCCCTGCTGCGCGCCTACGCCACATCAGACGGTTTTTGGCGGTTCCAGACGTCGCTCGACGATGTCGACCCCGAATTCGTGAAGATGCTGGTCGCCTACGAGGACAAGCGCTTCTGGGATCATTCCGGCGTCGACCCGCTCGCCCTGATGCGCGCCGCCGGCCAGCTTGCCGGCAACGGCCGCATCGTCTCCGGCGGCTCGACGTTGTCCATGCAGCTTGCCCGCCTGATCGAGCCGCGCGAAAACCGCAGCATCGCCTCGAAGCTCACCCAGATTTTCCGCGCCTGGCAGATCGAGCGCCGCATCTCCAAGCGTGACATCCTCGAACGCTACCTGACGCTGGCGCCCTATGGCGGCAATCTCGAAGGCGTGCGCGCCGCCTCGCTTGCCTGGTTCGGCAAGGAGCCGAAACGCCTCACCGTCTCGGAAGCCGCCCTCTTGGTCGCGCTGCCGCAACTGCCGGAGCGCCGCCGGCCGGACCGCTTTCGCGACAATGCCCAGACGGCGCGCGACAGGGTGCTGGCACGCATGGTCGAAGCCGGCCTGCTCGCCGAGCGCGAGGCGGCGCGCGCAGCGATCGACGAAGTGTCGGCTGCTCGTTTCCCGCTGCCTTCGCTCGCCGCCCACCTCGCAGACGATGCGCTGCGTGCAAACTCAGTCGCCTATGGAACAACCCCCACCCCTGACCCCGCCCCACAAGGGGGAGGGGAACCGGACAGCGCTGCCACTGGATACCGGTCGTCGACGATCTCACTCGACACAGCCGCGGCAAAGTCCCCCTCCCCCTTGTGGGGAGGGGCTAGGGGTGGGGGTACGGGGCCAGACAAGACCCGCCACCAGCTCACCATCCAGAAATCCGTGCAGACCGGGCTTGAAGCCGTCGCCCGCGAAGCCGCGCAAAAACTTGGCGAGCGCGTCTCCGTCGCCATGGTCATGGCCGATGCCCGCACCGGCGAGATTTTGGGCGCCGTCGGATCGGCCGATTATTTCGACCCTCGCCGCTACGGCTGGATCGACATGACCCGCGCCAGCCGCTCGCCCGGCTCGACCCTGAAACCCTTCATCTACGGGCTGGCTTTCGAGGAAGGCCTCGTCGCCCAGGAGACGCTGATCGAGGACCGGCCCGCCGATTTCGCCGGCTACCGGCCGCGCAATTTCGACATGAGCTACCAGGGCGACGTCAACGTCCGCCAGGCGCTGCAACTGTCGCTCAACGTGCCGGCGGTGCGGCTGCTCGACGCCGTCGGCCCTGCCCGGCTCACCGCGCGCTTCCGCAGGGCCGGCGTCTCGCCGAGCCTGCCGCCGGGGGAAACGCCCGGCCTGGCGATCGGCCTCGGCGGTGTCGGCGTCACCTTGCGCGACCTCGTCCAGCTCTACACCGGCCTCGCCAATGGCGGCCGCGCCACCAGGCTGCGCGACGGCACGGAGAAGAATTTCGAGCCCCTGGCCGACGCCACCCTGCTCGAAGGTCCCGCCGCCTGGCAGGTCACCGACATCCTGTCCGACGTGCGTGCGCCGGAAGGCGCCAGCCCGCGCGCTATCGCCTACAAGACCGGCACCTCCTACGGCTACCGCGACGCCTGGTCGGTGGGCTATGACGGCCGCTATGTGCTCGGCGTCTGGGTCGGCCGCGCCGATTCCGGTTCGGTGCCCGGCCTCGCCGGCTACGTCTCCGCCGCCCCGATCCTGTTCGAGGGGTTTGCGAAATCCGGCCTTCCCGCCGTCCAGCAGCAGCGCCCGCCGGCCGGCGCCTTCCATGCCGCCCCGCAGGACCTGCCGGTCACGTTGCGGCGCTTCGAGTCGGCGCAGGGCGCGCTGCCCACCGACGCCGCCGCCGCAACCGTTGTCGAGCCCGCGCCGCAGATCGTCTTTCCGCCGGACGGCGCGCGGGTCGAACTCACCGCGACGGCAGGCGCCAGCCCGCTCGTGCTGAAACTGCAAGGCGGGCGCGCACCGTTCCGCTGGCTCGCCAACGGCAAGCCGCTGAGCGAAGTCGTCCGCCGCCGTACTGCCACCTGGCAGCCCGACGGCGCCGGCTATTCGACACTCACCGTCATCGACGCCGCCGGCCGTGCTGCAAGCGTGAAGGTGTTTGTTGAGTAGGCGCAGGATCGGCGAGGTTCTGCTTCTCTGCGCGGCAACGCTCTTCGCGTCACCGGCCCTGTCAGCGGAACTGCCGCCCGGTTTCGCCTATCTCCGCGACATCGGCCCGACGATCCGCCAGGACATCCGCTACGCCGGCAGCGCCAATTTCCTAGGACGCCCGGCAAAAGGCTACGACGCGGCGGAATGCATTCTTACCACCGAGGCCGCGAAGGCGCTGTCGGCTGTCCAAGCCACGGTAACGAAACAGGGGCTGACCCTGGTCGTCTTCGATTGTTACCGGCCGGCAGGCGCAGTGGCCGATTTCGTCGGGTGGGCGAAAGCGGGCGGCCCCGAAGACCCGCAATGGCATCCCCGCGTCCGGCGCGACGAACTCGTCGCAAAAGGCTATATCGGCGCGCAGTCTTCCCACACCCGCGGTTCGACCGTAGACCTCGCGCTCGCCTCGGTCGCCAGGCCGAGCCGGCTGGAAAACTCATGCGGCCTCCGCGAGGCCGACACGCTGGATTTCGGCAGCGGTTTCGATTGCTTCGACGAGGTCAGCGAAACCCGGCATGCAGACATCCCTGCCGAAGCCGCCGCCAACCGCCACCTGCTTGTCCAGGCAATGCGCGGCCACGGCTTCCGCAACTATTCGAAGGAGTGGTGGCATTTCACCCTGGAGAAGGAGCCGTTTGCAAAGACGCGCTTCGATTTTCCGATCTCGCCGCGCTGACGGTCCGGCGAGTCAAGTCCGAGACGGCGCGAAGCAATGCCAAAGGCCAGTTCATGAACGGACTCGACCCCAAAAAAGGCGCCTCCGTGAAGTCCGTCGCACCGAATTTCCGATGCCAAGCCAGCAAGCCCCTGGTTCGGCTCGATATTCCGGACTTCACGGGCGTCGAGAAAAAACTTCGCCGACGATGATTTCGCCCGCGCTCGCACCGGTCTGCATTCCGGCCGTCGAGCGCGCAACGCCTTGAAACCATAGAAAAAAACCTCGCAGGGCGAGTCTCGAAGAATAGGTGGGATTACCCTTCCTCGAACCCCGTCAGCACGCCCACCGCATTGACGCCGATCTCCTCGACCGCATAGCCGCCTTCCATGACGAAAAGCGTCGGCAGGCCGAGTTTTGCGATGCGATGCCCGATCTTCGGATAGTCCTCGGTCTTCAACTTGAACTGGCTGATCGGGTCCTTCTCGAACGTATCGACACCGAGCGAAACAACAACGATATCAGGGTGATAGGCTGCCAGCCTGGCGCAAGCGTCCTCCAGGGAAGCGCTCCATTCGGCCCAGGCGGTGCCGAACGGCATCGGGTAATTGACGTTGAACCCCTCGCCCTCGCCCATGCCACGCTCGTCGGCATGGCCGAGGAAGAACGGATACTCGGTCATCGGATCCCCGTGCAAATTCAGCACCAGCACGTCCTTGCGGGCATAAAAGATCTCCTGCGTGCCGTTGCCGTGATGATAGTCGACATCGAGAATCGCAATCCTTTCAGCGCCTTGGTCGCGGTACCACTGCGCGGCGACGGCAGCGTTGTTGATGAAACAATACCCGCCCATGAACGCCGCGCCGGCATGGTGCCCGGGTGGCCGGCAGAGCGCGAAGGCCGCCCGCTCGCCGCCCTTCACCAGCCCGGCGGCGGTCAGCGCCACATCGCAGGAAGACTTGATCGCGTCCCATGTGCCCTTCACGAAAGGCGCGCCGGCATCGAAGGAATAGTAGCCGAGAAGCGCATCGATGGTCTTCGGCCTGACGTCGCCGCGCAGGCCGCGCGTCGGCCATGTGTAAGGCAAAGCGGATCCCGACCGGCCGGATTTTTCCCATTCCGGCCAAACGGTTGGCAGGAAATCGATATAATCCGCTTTATGCACCCGCTTCGCCGCAGCGAGGTCGTGTGTGTCCGGCGGCAGGATCGGCCCGAGCTTTTCCGATTCGACCCTGGCGCGGATATATTCCGCCCGCGACGGCATTTCGAAACCCGGCACGATCGCTCCCGCGACCAGTTCGACCTGGCCGGAATGACCGGCATGCAGCGGCGAAAAAATCGTCTTCATGAACCCCTCGTCTGATGATGCCGGCAACCTACCCGCACCTGCCCACCGCCGACAAGCACTGCCTTGCTCGGCGCATCATCTGTACTTGTCTGGCTTTCAAAGCCCCGAAGGTGGTACATCGGGCCGTCCAACCGGAAACCTTCCATGACCCGTAACGCCGAGCTGATCATCGTCAATGGCCGCATCAGGACCATGGATGAGGACCAGCCGCAGGCCGAAGCGCTGGCCGTGGCCGGCGGCGAAATCGTCGCCGTCGGCGACCGCGCGGCAGTCGAAGACCTGCGCGGGCCAGGCACCCGGATCATCGACGCCGGCATGAATTCAGTGGTTCCGGGTTTCATCGAAGGCCACATGCACCTGTTCTCCGGCGCGGCGGAACTCGCGCATCTGCAGCTTTTCGGCGTGCATGGTGCTATCGCCTTGCATGCCGCGATCCAGGATTACGCGCGCTCCCGTCCCGACGCACCGATGCTGCTCGGCCAGGGCGTCGAATATACGGTGCTGGGCGACCGGCCGGTGACCCGCCACGACCTCGACCGCATCATTTCCGACCGGCCCTTCGCCATGGCCGCGCCCGACCACCATACAGTATGGGCCAACACCAAGGCGCTGGAACTCGGCGGCGTCCTGCATGGCAAGAAACTTCGCCCCGGCAACGAGATCGTCATGGGTCCAGATGGCCTTGCGACAGGCGAGCTGCGCGAGAACGAGGCGTTCAATCCGGTCATCGCGCTGGCCGGCGAGGAGCGCGCGCGGCTGGGCCTCTCCACCGGTGGCGAGCCCGATCCGGTTCCCTCGCAGAAAGAGCGCGAGACCGACCGCGACACCATGCAGCGCGGGCTCGACTGGTGCGCGCGCCACGGCATCACGTCGATCCACAACATGGACGGTAATCTTTACCAACTCGAACTGCTGTCCGAGATCGAGGATCTGGGAGGACTGCACTGCCGGGTACAAATACCGTTCCACTTCAAGAACTTCATGAAACTGGAGATGTTGGAGAAAGCCAGCCTTATGGCCGAACGCTACCGCTCCGAATGGATTTCCTCCGGGCTGGTAAAAGTGTTCTACGATGGCGTCATCGAATCCTGGACCGGCGTTCTGGTCGAACCCTATGCCGACCGGCCGGACTGGCGCGGCGAGCCCTTGTTCACGCCCGAGCGCTTCGCCGAGATCGCCACCGAAGCGGATAGACGAGGCCTGCAGATCGCCGTGCATTCGATCGGGGATGGCGCGGTGCGCGCGGTGCTCGACGGTTATGAGCAGGCGCGCCGTGCCAACGGCGTCCGCGACAGCCGCCACCGCGTCGAGCATATCGAGCTGATTTCGTCAGCCGACATCCCGCGTTTTGCCCAACTCGGCGCTATCGCCTCAATGCAGCCGACGCATGCTCCGGCTGCCAAGGGCGTCCCGCTGGAGCCGACCGTCTCGCGCATCGGCCGGGCGCGCTGGCCCTATGCTTTCGCCGTCCGCAGCCTGATGGAGGCTGGCGCGCCGCTGGTCTTCGCCTCCGACTGGCCGGTGGCGCCGATCGACCCGATCCTCGGCATGCAGGCGGCAATGCTGCGCAAACCATGGGCGGAAGGCGATCCGGATCAGAGTCTTACATTAGACGAAGCACTCTCCGCCTATACGACCGGCGGCGCCTATGCGGAGTTCATGGAGCACCGGAAGGGTAAGCTAAAGACCGGTTATCTCGCGGACATCGTGGTGCTGTCAGATGATCTTGACGCCTGTGCGCCAGAGGAACTGACGAATATCCGTCCTGTGACGACCATCTGCGGAGGTCGCGTCACGTTTCGGGACTGACCGTGACGTCCAATCCGGGCTGCGCGACCAAATGGTTTCTGAATCCGCATTCAAGTCGGTTGCCAAGTGCGCCGGCATGTGTTGACAATCCAGCCGAGAGGGTAACACGGCGCGGCGAAAAGTCGGCCAACGAGAGTGGGGCGCTGCGTGCCGGATCGGCCGGATAAGAACGCGATCGAGATTCGCAACGTCAGCAAGATCTTCGGTAGCGGAGACGCGCAGTTCGCGGCCCTCGACCGCGTCTCGGTGAACATCCGAGAGAATGAATTCTTCACGCTGCTTGGTCCGTCCGGTTGCGGCAAGACCACGCTGCTGCGCCTGATCGCCGGTTTCGACTTCCCCACCGAGGGCGAAATCCTGCTTTACGGCGACGACATCGCGCCGCTGCCGCCATTCAAGCGCCCTGTGAACACGGTATTCCAGAGCTACGCGCTTTTCCCGCATATGACGGTCGCTGAGAATATCGGCTTCGGACTGGAGATGCTCGGCAAGCCGAAGGCCGAGGTCGAGGCGCGGGTCGGGCAGATGCTCAAGCTGGTTCGCATGGAGCAGCTTGCCGGCCGCCGCACCAGCCAGATCTCCGGCGGCCAGCAGCAGCGCGTCGCTCTCGCCCGCGCGCTGGCGCCGCAGCCGAAAGTGCTGCTGCTCGACGAGCCACTGTCGGCGCTTGACTACAAGCTGCGCAAGGAAATGCAGATCGAACTGAAGACGCTCCAGCACGAGACCGGCATCACCTTCATCTTCGTCACCCACGACCAGGAGGAAGCGCTGACCATGTCCGACCGCATCGCGGTGATGTCGGCGGGAAAAATCCTGCAGGTCGGCTCGCCGCGCGACATATACGACCGGCCGGCCGAGCGATTCGTCGCCGACTTCATCGGCGAGAGCAATTTTCTGCCGGCAACCATCGTCTCCACCGCCGGCAATCTGGCGACCGTGCGGCTAGCCTCCGGCGCCGAGATCCCCGCATCGCTGCCGGACGGTTTCGCGCCAAAAGGCAGCGTCTCGATCGTCATCCGCCCGGAACACGCGCAACTCGCCAAGCCGGACGGCGCGCCGCTGGCCGGAACGATCGAGAACGTCGTCTATCTCGGCACCGACACGCATTTCCATCTCAGGCTGGATTCCGGCGAGCCCTTCATTGTGCGGCGGCAGAATGCGCGCGGCCATTCCGACCGGTTCGTGGCGGGCAGCCATGTCGGCCTGCTCATCCCGGCCGATTCCGCCCAGATCCTGAAGGACTAGGCGATGGCCGACGCAGCCGAACGCCTTCAGGACAGCGAGAAACAGGATGTGCGCAACCGCTGGCTGCTGTCGGCCCCTGCCCTGCTGATCATTTTCCTCGCGGCCATCGGCCCGCTGCTGATCGTGCTGGTCTATTCGTTCCTGGCGCCCGGCCCGTATGGCGACGTCAAATGGCAGTTCTCGACCGACGCATGGACGTCGGTGCTCTTCGAACGCGACATCTTCGACGACACGCTGTCGCTGGCCGATGCGCATCTGTCGATTTTCTGGCGGTCGGTGAAACTCGCATTGGCGACCACGGTGCTGACCTTTGTCGTCGGTTTCCCGACCGCCTATTTCATCGCCACGCGGCCTGAAAACAAACGCGACCTATGGCTGTTCCTCATCACCATTCCGTTCTGGACCAACCTTCTGATCCGCACTTTCGCGATCCTGGAGATCATCCGCAACGAGGGCGTGGTCAACAAGTTGCTGCTCGGCGCCGGGCTGGTCGAACGGCCGGTGCAGATGCTGTTCACCGATTTCGCCATCATGGTCGGCATGGTCTACGTGTACCTGCCGCTCATGGTCCTGCCGCTCTATGCGAGCATGGAAAAGCTCGACTTCCGCCTCGTCGAGGCCGGCTACGATCTCTATGCGACACGCTTCAAGGTGCTGCGCCGCATCATCTTCCCGCTGGTGAAGCCGGGCGCGGTCGCCGGTTCGATCCTGGTCTTCATTCCCTCGCTCGGCGCCTATGTGACGCCGAGCATTCTGGGCGGCGGCAAGAACCTGATGCTGGGCAACCTGATCGAGCTGCAATTCGGCCAGGGCCGCAACTGGCCGCTCGGAGCCGCGCTGTCGATCACCCTGATGATCATCGTCATGGTCGCGCTGCTCGCCTATGTCCGCAACGCCGGTTCGGAGGGCGGCCGGCATGGCTAGGCGGTTCTCCATCCAGCGCCAGACCGGCTTCACGACGATCGCCATGATCTGTTTCGCCGCCCTCTACGCGCCGATCCTCGTCTTGGTGTTCTATGCCTTCAACGCGGGAACCTCGATCGCCGACTGGGACGGGTTTTCGTTCCGCTGGTTCGTCGCCGCATGGAACAACGACCAGGTGATCGAGGTGTCGATCCGCTCCCTGCAGATCGCCTCGGCGGCGGCGATCTTCGCGACCATCGCCGCCACGATGGCGGCTCTCGCGACCACCAGGACGGCGCCCTATCGCGGCCTGACCTTCAAATACGCTTTCATCAACCAGCCGCTGATGGTGCCCGAGATCGTAACCGCCGTCGCGCTGCTGATCTTCTTCTCCCGGGTCAAGACGTTCACCGGCTATTCGGGCCTGGGCTACCTGATCCTGGCGCACACCGCCTTCTGCATCCCCTTCGCCTACCTGCCGATCCGGGCGCGGCTGGAAAGTATGGACCTGACGCTGGAGCGCGCCGCCGCCGACCTCTACGCCACGCCCTGGCAGACCTTTCGCCGCGTAACGCTGCCGCTGCTGTGGCCAGGCATACTGGCCGGGCTGATGCTGGCCTTTGTGATCTCGCTGGACGACGTGGTTATTACCAACTTCGTGAAATCAGGCGGACAGGATACCTTGCCGACCTACATGCTCGGCCAGTTGCGGCGCGCCGTCACGCCGGAAATGAATGCGATCTCGACCGTCTTTCTGCTTCTCTCGGTCGCCATCGTCACCCTGTTCTTTTTCATGAGCAGGAAAAGAAGCTGATGCCTAGAAACAATGGGAGCCTACCGATGAAACGGACACTCGCAGCGCTCGCTTTCGGGCTGCTGGCCTCGACGGGGCTGGCGCAGGCCGACGGCGAACTGAACATCTACAACTGGGGCAACTACACCAGCCCCGACATGATCAAGAAGTTCGAGGAGCAGAACAAGGTCAAGGTGACCATCACCGACTACGATTCCAACGACACCGCGCTGGCCAAGATCCGCCAGGGCGGGCACGGCTTCGACATCGTCGTGCCGTCGCAGAACTACGTGCCGATCTGGATTCAGGAAGGCCTGCTGCTGGAATCGCGGCCTGACGAGATGCCCAACTTCAAGAACGTCGCCGAAGACTGGAAGAACCCCGAGTTCGATCCCGGCCGCCACTACACCGTGCCGTGGGCGATGGGCACCGTCGGCGTCGTGGTCAACACCGACGTCTACAAGGGGCCGATCGACACCTGGGGCATCATCTTCGACACGCCGGCCGAGCTCAAGGGCAAGGTCAACGTCGTTCCTGAGATGACCGACGTCATCGACGCCGCCGTTCTCTACAATGGCGGCACGAAATGCACCGGCGACAAGGAGATCCTGAAGAAGGTTCGCGACACGCTGGTCAAGGCCAAGCCCGACTGGGTGGCGATGGAATATGGCACCATCGAGAAGATGGGAGCAGGCGATTTCGCTGCGTCGAGCGACTGGAATGGCTCCGCGCTCCGCCAGCGCCTCAAGAACCCGGCCATTCATTACGGCTATCCGAAGGAAGGCTTCGTCAACTGGAGCGACAACATCGCCGTCCTGAAGGACGCGAAGAATGTCGATAACGCCAAGCTGTTCCTCAACTTCATGATGGATCCCGAGAATGCCGGCATGAATTCCGGCTTCCACCGTTATGCCAACGGCATCGCCGGCTCCGACAAATTCATGCCGGACGACATGAAGGGCGCGCCCGAGGTCGAGATACCGGAGGACGTGAAGGCGCGCGGCGTGCCGTCGCAGACCTGCGCACCCGAGGTGCAGGAACTGTACACGAAGATCTGGACCGAACTTCAGAAGTGATCTTTTGGGAGGCCGGCGTTTTCCACCGGCCTCCCCTCACCCATCATGCAAAAGACAGCATTCTCAGGACGCTACGGCTTCGCCCGGCAGGACGTGACCCTCGGCAACTGGCGCACCCGACCCTATTCGGCGTGGTCGTTCCAGAACGTTGCCGAACTGGTGCCGTCCGCCGAAATCTCCACCAGCGCCACGATCGAGGACGAGACGCTGGAAAGCCTCGATCCGCTGCTCGGCGAAACGTTCGACGCGGGTATTGGAAACGAGACTGTGCTGACATTCCTGCGCCGCTCGAACACCGACCAGCTGGTGGTGATGAAGGCGGGCGGTTTCGTTGGCGAATACAGCGCGCCGGCGGCCGATCCATCGGCGCCGCATCTGGTGTTTTCGATCAGCAAGTCGCTGACCGCCATCCTCGCCGGTGTGCTTCAAGACGAGCGCCTGCTCGACCCGGCCGAGCCGGTCACACGCTATTTGCCCGAGGCGAAAGGCACCGCTTATGACGGCGCCACCGTCCAGCAGGTGCTGGACATGCGCGTCAGCCTCGATTTCGTCGAAGCCTATCTTGACCCCGAAAGCGATTTCGCCCGCTACCGCCGCGCCATGCTGTGGAACCCGGTGCGCCTAGGCGACAAGCCGGAAAGCCTGCGCGAGGTGATCCTGTCCTTGCCGAAAGGCGATGGGCCGCATGGTGGGCCGTTCCGCTATTATTCGCCGCTTTCGGACCTCCTCGGCATCATCGTCGAGCGCGCGTCGGGCCTGCGCTACACCGACCTTTTGCGCGAAAAGCTCTGGATCCCGCTGATGGCGCGCGGACGATGCAACGTGACGGTCGACGGCGAAGGCACGGCACGGGCTGCGGGCGGCGTGTCGATGACGGCGCGCGACCTGGCCCGCGTCGGCGAGATGATGCGCAACGGCGGCATGGCCGGCAGCCGCGCCATTGTCTCCGAGCGCTGGGTGCACGACACGCTTTCGGCCGGCCATACCGCTGCCTGGAAGGCGGGGGACTTCGCGCATCTGCTGGAAAACGGCAGCTACCGCAACAAATGGTATCAGTCGGGTTTTCCGAACGGCGCCTTCATGGCTATCGGCATCCACGGCCAGTGGCTGTACGTGGACCCGGAGCGCGAGGTGACGATCGTACGCCTGTCGTCGCAACACGTGCCGGTCGACGACCCGCTCGACCAGCAGGCGCTGCGCTTTTACCAGGCGATCGCCGCGATGCTCTGAGCCGCTAAGTGTGCACCGTCCTCGCGCGCAACACCTTCTCGGACGGCAGGAAGATCGTCAGCAGGCCGAGAAGCGGCATGAACGAACAGATCCAATAGACATATTCGATGCCCTTGACGTCGGCGACCACGCCGAGCACCGCCGCCGCGATGCCGCCCATGCCGAAGGCAAAACCGAAGAAGATGCCGGCGACCATACCGACGCGGCCGGGCAGCAGTTCCTGCGCGAACACCACGATCGCCGGGAACGCGGAGGCCAGGATCAGCCCGATGATGCCGGACAGCACGATCGTCCAGGTCAGGTCGACATAAGGCAGAGCCAGCGTGAATGGCAGCACGCCGAGGATCGAGAACCAGATCACGAACTTCGCGCCAAACCGGTCCCCGATCGGCCCGCCCAGCACCGTGCCCAGCGCCGTGGCGCCGAGGAAGACGAACAGCAGGTACTGCGACATCTGCACATCCACGCCGAACCGTTCGATCACGTAGAAAGTGTAATAGCTGGAGATGCTTGCGGTGTAGATGTTCTTGCTGAAGGTCAGCAGCGTCAAAACCACCAGCGCCAGTATGATCGTGCGCCGAGGCAGGTTCACCGACATCGGCGCCTTGGGGCGCTTGGCCGTGGCGCGCAAATGGCTGCCGTACCAGTTGCCGACGCGCCACAGGATGATCATGCCGAGCATGGCGGCAACCGAAAAATAGCCGACGCTGCCCTGCCCCATCGGCACGACGATGAAGGCGGCGAGCAGCGGACCGAGCGCCTGGCCGAAATTGCCGCCCACCTGAAACAGAGACTGCGCCAGGCCGAAGCGCCCGCCGGAGGCCAGCCGCGCCACGCGCGAGGATTCGGGATGGAAGATCGACGAACCGATGCCGATGAAGCAGGCGCCGACCACCAGCATCCAGTAGGTGTGCGCGGTGGCGAGCAGGAAAAGCCCGATCATCGACGAACCCATGCCCGCCGTCAGCGAATAGGGCAGCGGCCGTTTGTCGGTATAGATGCCAACCAGCGGCTGCAGCAGCGAGGCCGTGACCTGGAAGGCGAGCGTCAGCAAACCGATCTGCCAGAAGGACAGGCCGAAATCGCTTTTCAGCATCGGGTAGATCGCCGCCAGCAACGACTGCATGATGTCGTTGAGCATGTGGCAGAACGAAACCGCCAGAATGATCGCAAAAACCGTATTGCTCTGGGCCGAAATCTTTGCGGCCGGCGCGGTAGCGTCCGTCATGTCATAGTCCTTGCCGGAGGAACCGGTCACGGGTCGCGGCGCGAATAATGCGCGCGCAGGTGCTTGGGAGCAACGCAGCCCTTAGTCCCAAACGCCCACCAGCGATTGTGTCAGTTGGACCAGCCGGTTGGGTCAGATGAGGGGACGCCCGGTCAGATCCCCGATCCGAAAAGCTCTTCCGCGTCTTCGCCCTGCCAGGGCTCGGGCATGCCGGAGGAGACTGCCGAATCACCGGCGGTGTTGGCCTTCGGCAGCGGCATCCAGCATTTCAGCTCGGGGTCGGCATAGCCGATGATGTTGCCGGGATGCGAATCTGCGGCACGCCAGCCCTCGATGCCGAACTGGTCGGCCCTCGCCCAATAGACGACATCGACCTCCGCGCCGCCCTGCTCCGAGGAACGCACGGTCACCAGAATCCGGCTGCCGTCCATCGGCGCGCTCTTCATGTGCCGCCAGCCAGTGGGTTCGTCCATGCCGTGCCTCCTGCTTTGTCGCCGCAGCATAGTTGGGCATGCCGCCCGGGAGCAATGATTCTCGATCGATATTGGGAAGCGGCTCGCCCGCGGCTCATACACGGCCACTTGGCGGCTGGATAAATCAACATGCACTGTTATATAACTTGATATACAAATTTGAGGAAGACATGATGGTCGAAGACATCGTCCGCAGTTTCGGCTTCCTGACGCTTGGAACCCGGATGAAACGCATCGGCGAGCGGCTGCAGGCCGACACGCAGCGCATCATCGACGAGGCCGGCCTGCCGATCCAGACGGCGCAATATCCCTATCTGGCAGCCATCGATCTGCAGGGACCGCTGACCATCGGCGAATTGACCATGGCTGTCGGCATCAGCCAGCCGGGTGTGACCCGCACCGTGTCGCAGCTTTCCGCGCAAGGTTTTCTGCAGGTGCGCCCGTCGCCTGACGACCAGCGGCGGCGCGTCGTCGGGCTGACGCCCGCCGGAGAGGAGATCGTGCTGCGATCAAAAGCGTACATCTGGCCGCGCATCGAGGCGGCGGTGAAGGATCTTTGCGAGGACATGTCGGGGCCGCTGCTCGCCCAGTTGGCGGCGATCGAGCAAGGCCTTGCGGACGCGCCGCTCGACCGCCGCGCCGCGAAAACCGAGGAGCAAGTACTGTGAGCGTTCATAGTCTCGACCGGCCCGTCTGGGGGGCCCTGACCTCCGGACAATCGCATCTTTCTGAAGGCGGCGCGCTCGCTCGCCGCTACCGGCCCGGCATCATTCCCTTCGCCGCAACCGGAAGCGACGATCCCGACAGCCTGGACGCCCTTTCGGCCCTGCTGCAGGACGACGAAACGCTGATGGTGGTGCAGGCGGACGCAATCAGGCTCCCACCGGCAACGACGGCCACGCTCACGTCGCGCGTCGTGCAGATGGTCGCGGAAAAACCGCTGCCTCATGCGGAACACGCCGGGATCGAAAGGTTAAGCGAGGCCGATGCGCAGGAGATGCTCGACCTCGCGGTACTCACCTAGCCAGGCCCCTTCTCGCTGCGCGCCGGCGAACTCGGCGAGTTCTGGGGCGTGAAGCATGGCGGACGACTGGTCGCCATGGCCGGCGAACGCATGAAACAGGACGGTTTTTCGGAACTGAGCGGCGTCTGCTCGCATCCGGACGTTCGCGGCCAGGGCCTTGGCCGGCTGCTCTCGGTGTTCGTCACATCACGCATCCAGGCGCGCGGCTACACGCCCTTCCTGCACGCCTGGGAGACCAACCACGCGGCGATCGGCCTCTACGAGTCGATCGGCTTCCGACTGCGCACGACACTGAACCTGGCGGTGATCAAACGGCAGGACTGAAAGCCATGTGTGGGCACACAGCCCACTCATGCATAGCTTGAAATCCTATTCCTCCGGCACTTCCCGCACCGCGCCCCTGTCGGCGCTGAGCGCGAAAGCGGCGTAGGCGCGCAGCGCGGTCGTCACCTTGCGCTTGCGTTTTTCCACCGGCTTCCAGCCCAAAACGTCCTGCTCCTTGCGGCGCGCCGCAAGCTCCTCGTCGGAGATACGCAGATTGACCGTGCGGTTGGGGATGTCGATCTCGATGATGTCGCCCTGGCGCACCAGCCCGATGGCGCCGCCTGTCGCCGCTTCAGGCGAAGCATGGCCGATGGACAGGCCTGACGTGCCGCCCGAAAAACGGCCGTCGGTCAGAAGCGCACACGCCTTGCCGAGCCCCTTCGATTTCAGGTAGCTCGTGGGATAGAGCATTTCCTGCATGCCCGGGCCGCCCTTCGGCCCCTCGTAGCGGATGACAACGACGTCGCCGGCGACGACCTCGTTGCCCAGAATGCCTTTTACCGCAGCGTCCTGGCTCTCGAAGACTTTTGCCGGACCGGTGAACTTCAGGATCGATTCATCGACGCCGGCAGTCTTCACCACGCAGCCATTGAGCGCGATGTTGCCCTTGAGCACGGCGAGCCCGCCATCCTTCGAGAACGGGTTTTCGGGCGAGCGGATGGCGCCCAACTTGCGGTCGAGATCGAGCTCGGCCCAGCGGTTCGACTGCGAAAAAGCCTGCGTCGTGCGCACGCCGCCGGGAGCCGCCATGAAGAACTGCCGCACGCTCTCGGAGTTGGTGCGGCTGATGTCCCACTGGTCCAGCGCGTCGCCGAGCGTGACGGCATGCACTGTCGGTTCGCTGCGGTTGATCAGGCCGGCGCGGTCGAGCTGGCCGAGGATCGCCATGATGCCGCCGGCGCGGTGGACGTCCTCCATATGGACGTCGTTCTTGGCCGGCGCGACCTTGCACAGGACGGGGACGCGCCGCGACAGCGCGTCGATGTCGTCCATGGTGAAGTTGATACAGCCCTCATGCGCGGCGGCGAGGATGTGCAGAACCGTGTTGGTCGAGCCACCCATGGCGATGTCCAGCGCCATGGCGTTCTCGAACGCTTTTTTGGTGGCGATGCTGCGCGGCAGGGCGGTCTCGTCGTCCTGCTCGTAATAACGGCGGGCGAGGTCGACGATGAGATGCCCGGCTTCCACGAACAGGCGCTTACGGTCGGAATGCGTGGCCAGCGTCGAGCCGTTGCCGGGCAGCGACAGGCCGAGCGCTTCGGTCAGGCAGTTCATCGAATTGGCGGTGAACATGCCGGAGCAGGAGCCGCAGGTCGGGCACGCTGCCTCCTCGATCGTCTGCACCTCCTCGTCGGAATAATGGTCGTCGGCAGCCATCACCATGGCGTCGACCAGATCGAGCGCCTGCAGCTTGCCCTTCACCATCGCCTTGCCGGCCTCCATCGGCCCGCCGGAGACGAACACCGCCGGGATGTTGAGGCGCATGGCGGCATTCAGCATGCCGGGCGTGATCTTGTCGCAATTGGAGATGCAGACCATGGCGTCGGCGCAGTGGCCGTTGACCATGTATTCGACGCTGTCGGCGATGATCTCGCGGCTGGGCAGCGAATAGAGCATGCCGTCATGGCCCATGGCGATGCCGTCGTCGACTGCGATGGTGTTGAATTCCTTGGCGACCCCCCCCGCCCGCTCGATCTCGCGCGCCACAAGCTGGCCAAGGTCCTTGAGATGGACGTGGCCCGGCACGAACTGGGTGAAGGAATTCACCACGGCGATGATCGGCTTGCCGAAATCGCCATCCTTCATGCCTGTGGCGCGCCACAGGCCGCGGGCGCCGGCCATGTTGCGGCCATGGGTGGTGGTGCGGGAGCGATAGGCTGGCATCGATATCCTCGACTTGATGCGGGCTCGCAGCCTGCGCTGCGACAACAGGGCTGTTTAAACCGTTTTCACCGGATCGGCAACGGAAAATGCGTACCGTAACGTACGGTACGATGAATTCCATCCCGATGACGCCAGGATTCGGTCCGCTGTCGGAAGTGGATGCAAAGGTCGCGCCTGTTGATTTGAGCACCCTGGCTCAAGCTCTATCGAGGTCGTGATCGGGACTGACACCGTCGGACAACCGGATCGCGCGCGGCGCTCTGCAATCCCGATTAGCTGGGGCCTGCCTTCAGCGGGCACCCTCGACCGATTTTGCATCCACCGGCACGACGTCGACGGACTGCTCCGCCTCCTGCCCGCCGGTGGTCTTCAGCACACCAACGATCGGTGCCACATCCGAATAGTCGCGGCCACAGCCGACTGTGATGTGGTCGTTGGAGGCGAGCATGTCGTTGGTCGGATCGAACTCGATCCAGCCGCATTCCAGTCCGCACCAGACTTTCACCCAGGCATGCATGGCATCGGCGCCTTCCAGCCGTTCCTTGCCCGGCGGCGGAATGGTGCGCAGAAAGCCGCTGACATAGCCGGCGGGAATGCCGAGGCCGCGCAGCCCGGCAATCATCACGTGCGAAAAATCCTGGCAGACGCCGCGCTTCAGCTTGAAGGCATCGCTGGCGTGCGTGGCGACGGTGGTCGCCTCGCCATCATAGGCGAAATCGCGATGGATGCGTCCGCAGAGGTCGCGGGCCAGCGCCCGGACCGACGGCTCACCCAGGCTGACCGCGGCATAGGCGGTGATGGCGGGATCGATGCCGGCATGATCGCTTGCCGCCAGAAAATGCTGCGGCGACTCCGGCGCCAGCGACAGCACGCCGGCGACTTCCTCCTTCAGCCTGGAAACCGTCGGCGAAACGTCGAGCCCGACCTGCGGGCGAGCCACCGCCACCCGCGCCGACATTTTCACATCTAGCGTCTCATGCGCGTCGCGGCAGACGATGGCCGTGACATTGGTGCCGAAGAAATCCGTGAAATCGGACCGCTCGGTGGGCGTCGGCGTGAACGAGAGCGATGCCGCCACCACCCGCTGGATGCCGGGAATAGTCGGCGGCAGCACCCGCACCTGATGTCGCCCGCCGCCCGCCCAGGCGTCGTAATCGTAGTGGAGCGTGAGGCGGATGTCGTATTGCATCAGCCGAAATATGCCTGCGAAATCTTCTCGTACAAGCCGCCAACGTCCCAGGCGATCTGCTCCAGCGCCTCGGGCGAGAGTTCGACGGCCTCCCGCGTGGCGAGCCCCGTATGCAGCCGCCACACCTCCTTCGCCGGCTCCGACAGGCCATGCCCGCCGGCATTGGGCAAATGGTCGATCTCGTCCTTCAGTCGCTCCAGTTGGAAAAGCACCGAACGCGGGTTCAGAGGGTCCAGGGCCAGCAGGTCGACCACCGTGCGCCGCCCCGATCGCACCGTGTATTGCCGCCGGTGGGTCATGACGCTGTCGCCGATTTCCAGCATCATGTCCAGCGCGCCGTCCGGCGCATCGTCCCGCGTCACCCGGCCGAGCATGCGGGAGATCTGCATCGCCCGTTCCAGCCGGCGGCCGATCTCCAGGAAGCGCCACCCGGTGAAGCGGTACATGTTCTCATGCAGCAGGCCCGAAAAGCCGGCGATCTTGCGCAGCAGAACCGTCATCGCCCGCGTCGCGTCGTCGCCCGGCTCCACCGTTCCGGCGAATTTGTGCAGCGTGCGCGACAGGTCGCGCAGCGCCAGCCAGCCGTCGGGCGAGAACCGGTCGCGGATCTGGCCAGCGCTGTAGATGGCGCTGTCGATCGTGCCGAGCAGGCCGGCTGGAATGGCAGCATCCATGTCGATGCCGAGCGGCTCGATAAAATCACGCACATCCTGAAGCAACGGCAGCGCCGGATCGTCGGTCTCGGCGAGCCGCACGTGATAGGCGCGCAGCACCCGCACCGTATCCTCCGCCCGCTCGACATAGCGGCCCAGCCAGGTGAGGTTTTCTGCGGCGCGGCTGGGCAGGCTGCCGGGCGTGCGGCGGCGGAAATCGTCGCCGGCGCCGGGCAGCAGCGTGTCGCGCGACACAGCGTCCTTCGCCACCACCCAGACATCTGCGGCGTGACCGCCGCGCTGCATGGCGATGGCCGCCGCGTCCTGTGTCTCGCCGACCCTGGCGAACCCGCCGGGCATGACGATCCAGCCCTGTGGCGTGCGCGCCAGATAGACCCTGAGCGCCGCCGGCCGCGGCTCCAGCCAGCCATTGACATGCACCGGCGTGGTCGACAGCGTCACCGCTTCCTGGCCGACGAATTTTTCCCCCTCCCCGCGCAAGCGGCGCAGCAGTGTCTCGCGCGCCTCCTTCGCCAGCGTGGAGCCAAGCACCGTGTTGGCCTCGTCCTCGAAGGCCAGCCGCGTCGACAGCGCCGGGCCCACCATCATGCGGTCGAGATTGGCGACGACGTGGTCGCGCTCCTTCTCCTGGCCGCACCACCAGGTGGCGATCGACGGCAGCGCCAGATCCTCGCCGCGCAGCGTCCGGCAGATGCGCGGCAGGAAGGCGAGCAGAGCCCGCGTCTCCAATATCCCGGAGCCGAGCGCGTTGACGACCGCAACTGAGCCCTGCCGCACCGCCTGCGCCAGGCCCGGCGTGCCGATGCGCGAAGCCGGGTTGAACTCCAGCGGATCGGCGAAGGCCGCGTCCAGCCGACGCCACAGCACGCTGATCGGCCGCAGGCCCGCCACGGTGCGCACCATCAGCCGGCCTTCCGCCACGGTCAGGTCCTCGCCCTCCAGCAGCATGATGCCGAGATAGCGCGCGATGTACGCATGCTCGTAGTAGGTCTCGTTGAGCGGCCCCGGCGTCATGATGGCGACGCGGCCCTCCGGGTCGCCCGCCCCGTCCACCAGCGCATCGCGAAAACGGCGGAAGAAACCCGCCAGCCGGTGCACATGCATCTCGCCGTAGATGTCGGACAGCGCACGCGTGGTGGCCACCCGGTTTTCCAGCGCGAAACCGGCGCCGGAGGGCGCCTGGGTGCGGTCACCAAGCACCCACCAGCCGCCATCCGGCCCGCGGCCGAGTTCGAAGGCGCAAAAATGCAGGAAATGGCCGCCCGCCGGCTTCACGCCGGCGAGCGGCCGCAGATATTCGGGGCTGGAGGCCACCAGGCCGGGCGGCAGCAGGCCCTGCGCCACCAGCCGGTTGTCGCCATAGATGTCGGCGACGATCTCCTCGAACAGGTCGGCGCGCTGGGTCAGTCCGGCGCTGATGACCGCCCATTCGGCCTCGTCGATCAGCAGCGGGATGTGCGACAGCGGCCACGTACGCTCGTTGGCCCCGACCTTGTCGTAGACGCGATAATAGACGCCGGCGTCGCGCAGGTACTGGTCGGCGCGGGCGAAGCGTTTTGACAGTTCGGCGGGGCCAAGGTCCTCCAGCGCAGCGATGAAGTCGCGCCAGACGGGACGCGGATTGCCGGAAGAATCCACCATCTCGTCCGGCACGCCGGGCAACGGCTGGTAACCATCGAGAAGGAGCCTTGGGCGCGGAGCCTTGGCGCGCTTGCGCTTTTCCTCAGTCATGGGAGTCGGTGCTGGACGGAGTGCATTGGCCTCACTCTCCCGCCGGCCGCCGCAGGTCAAGCGTCATCGGGAAATCGGCCGAGAGCTGCTCCTCGACCAGCGCGAAAGCGGCGGGCGTGTGTCCCGTCGCCTCGAAGCGGGCCAGTCGGCGCGCCTCCGCCTCGTTGGCGTTGACCGGGAACGTCTCATAGTTGCGCCCGCCCGGATGCGCGACATGATAGACACAGCCGCCGACCGAGCGGCCCGACCAGCGGTCGTAAATGTCAAACATCAGCGGCGTATTGACCGGCAATGCCGGATGCATGCCCGAAGCCGGCTGCCACGCCTTGAAGCGAACGCCCGCCACCGAAACCTCGCGGTTGTCGGTGACCCGCATCGGCACGACGCGGCCATTGCACAATATGGCATGGCGCTCGGGATTGAGGCCCTCGGTGCGCACCTGCAGGCGCTCGACGGAAGAATCGACGAAACGCACCGTGCCACCGATCGCGCCCTGCTCGCCCATGACATGCCACGGCTCCAGCGCCTGCCGGATTTCAAGCTTGATGCCGGCCTGGCTGATCTCGCCGCAGAAGGGAAAGCGGAATTCGAGCTGCGCGAAAAACCATTCGGGACGGAAGGCAAAGCCGTTCTGACTGAGGTCCTGCAGCACATCCAGAAAATCCTGCCAGACATAATGCGGCAGCATGAAGCGGTCGTGCAGCGCCGTGCCCCAGCGGGTGAAGCGCCCGTCGAGCGGCGCCTTCCACAGCCGCGCGATGATGGCGCGCACCAGAAGCTGCTGCGCGAGGCTCATGCGGGCGTTGGGCGGCATCTCGAATCCGCGGAACTCGACCAGCCCCAGCCGCCCGGTCGGCCCGTCCGGCGAAAACAGCTTGTCGATGCAGATTTCCGAGCGGTGGGTGTTGCCGGTGACGTCGACCAGAAGGTTGCGGAACAGCCGGTCGACCAGCCATGGCAGCGGCGGCAACCCCTGCCCCGGCAACGGCACCTGCGCCATCGCGATCTCGAGTTCGTAGAGCGAATCGTGGCGCGCCTCGTCGAAGCGGGGCGCCTGGCTGGTCGGGCCGATGAACAGGCCGGAAAACAGGTAGGACAGCGCCGGATGCCGCTGCCAGTAGAGCACCAGGCTTTTCAGCAGGTCCGGCCGCCGCAGGAACGGGCTGTCGTTGGGTGTCGCGCCGCCGACGACAACATGGTTGCCGCCGCCGGTGCCGGTGTGCTTGCCGTCGATCATGAATTTTTCGGCGCCGAGCCGGCTCAACCGCGCTTCCTCGTAGATCGCGGTCGTCGTCGCCACGCATTCGGCCCAGTTTTTCGCCGGGTGGATGTTAACCTCGATGACGCCGGGATCGGGCGCGACGCGGATGACGTTGAGGCGCGGATCGTGCGGCGGCGCATAACCCTCGATGTGAACCGCGAGACCTGTCTTGCGCGCCGCCTCTTCCGCCGCGGCAATCAGTTCCAGATAATCCTCCAGCGCCTCGACCGGCGGCATGAATACGGTCAGCCGCCCGTCGCGCGGCTCGATGGAGATAGCGGTTCGCACCGCGCCGCCGATCTCGCCAAGCTGCTGCTCGACGATGTCCTGCTGCGGGGTAGCGGCCGTAAACGACGCCTCCGCCTGGCGGTGGGCCATCTCGTCGGCGCCGCCGGGCTGATCTGCGGCGGGCGTGTCGCGGTGCGGCAGCGGCCCGCGCGGCACCGACGGATCGACCGGCACGATGAACGGAAACTGCGACGGCGGGATGTAGGGCAGCGTGCCCAGCGGCAGGCGATAGCCCACCGGCGAGTCGCCCGGCACCAGGAACAGCCGGCCGCGCCGCGTCTTCCATTTTTCCGACTTCCAGCGCTGACCGGTCGCCTGCGCATTCCAGCGTTGGATCGGCAGTACGTAGCCGGAGGGCTGCGTCAGCCCGCGCTCGAACACCCGCGCCATGCGGCTGCGCTCCTCGGGATCGGCGAGTTTCGAGTTCGCCGGATCGAGATTGTCGGGCAGCTTCGCTTCCTTGAGCACCCATTCGCCCGGGTCCTCGTAGGCCTCGTCGACCATGCCCGCATCGACGCCGAGTTCGGCGGCAAGCGTCTTCAGCAGGATTTCCGCATCCTTGGGCGTCGGGTTGCCACCACCGCCTTCCACAGCAATCAGCGACGGATCGCGCCACACCGGCTCGCCGTCGGCGCGCCAATACAGCGAAAACGTCCAGCGCGGCAGGCTTTCGCCTGGATACCACTTGCCCTGGCCATAATGCAGGAACCCACCGGGCGCGAATTTCTCGCGCAGTTTGCGGATCAGCACATCGGCCTTTTCGCGCTTGGTCGGCCCGACGGCGGCGGTATTCCATTCGTCCGATTCGAAATCGTCGATGGCGACGAAGGTCGGCTCACCGCCCATGGTGAGCCGCACGTCCTCAGCCTGCAGCACGGCGTCGACCTGGTTGCCGAGCCGGTCCAGCGCCTCCCAGGATTCGTCGGAAAAAGGTTTTGTGATGCGCGGGTGCTCGGCGATGCGGTCGACCCGCATGTCGAACTCGAAATCGATTTTTGTGTTGGGATCGCCGGCAAAGCCGCCGGAGATCGGCGCGGCGTTGCGGTAGTGCGGCGTCGCCGAAAGCGGCACATGGCTTTCGCCGGTGAGCAGGCCGGATGTCGGATCGAGCCCGATCCAGCCGGCGCCGGGCAGATAGACCTCGCACCAGGCATGCAAATCGGTGAAGTCGACCGCCGTACCGGCCGGACCGTCGAGCGAAACGAGGTCGGGCTTGAGCTGGATCAGATATCCCGAGACGAAACGGGCGGCGAAGCCGAGATGCCGCAGCACCTGCACCAGCAGCCAGCTCGAATCGCGGCACGAGCCCATGGCCAGGGACAGCGTTTCCTCCGGCGCCTGTACCCCCGGTTCCATGCGCACGATGTAGTTCACCTCGCGCTGAATGCGGGCGTTGAGATCGACGATGAAATTGACGGTGTTGGTCGGCGTGCGGTCGATCGAGGCGACGAATTTTTCCAGCAGCGGATCGGCCGGCTCCGGCCGGCGATAGATGGAAAGGTCCTCCGTCAGGTCCTCGGGGTAGTCGAATGGAAATGTCTCTGCAGAGGGTTCGACGAAGAAATCGAACGGATTGTAGACCGTCATGTCGGCGACGAGGTCCACCTCGATCTTCAACTCCGTCACCGGCTCCGGAAACACGTAGCGGGCAAGGAAATTGCCGTAAGGGTCCTGCTGGACATTGACGAAATGATTTGCGGGGGAAACCTTCAGCGCATGGCTGAGCACTTTTGTGCGCGAATGCGGCGCGGGCTTCAAGCGGATGATCTGCGGACCGAGCGTTACCGGCCGGTCATATTTGTAATGGGTCAGATGATAGACGGCTGCCAGAATTGCCATGTGGGGCGCAATAACCTTTCGTCGGTAGCGCTTTCACACTCCCACGAATCCACCAAGCGCGCCAAGCCTTTATTGCAGTGCGGCATCCGTGGCCGCGAACGCCAGCAATCACGCCGCGTCGATCTCGCTCTGCAGTGCTTCTATATGCGGCCCGGCCGCCTCGTGGGCGGCGCGTTCTATGGCGCGGAAGCGGGCAACGACCGCCAGCCCGACAGGCGTAAGCTGGGCGCCTCCGCCCTTCTTGCCACCGGTCTGAGCGGCGACCACAGGCTTGCCGAACAACTGGTTCATCTCCTCGACCAGATCCCAGGCGTGCTTGTAGGACATGTCCATGCGCCGCGCCGCCGCCGAGATCGAGCCGAAGGCGGCGATGTGTTCGAGCAGTTCGATCTTGCCCGGACCGATGCGACCGTCGGGATCGAGGTTGATGCGCAGGCTGAGCGAAGGCATGCCACTCGCCTACGCTACCTTGAAACCCAAGTCGACAGGCTGGAAGCCGTCAGCGTCGGCTTTCAGTGTCATCCCCGGCCGCCGCTCAAGCCTGAAAACTTTCCAGCGTGCGCATGATGCCGCGCAGTTCCGCCAGGCCCTTCAGCCGGCCGATGCAGGAATAACCGGGGTTTACCGTCTTGCCGATATCGTCGACGATGGCGTGGCCGTGGTCCGGCCGCATCGGGATCTGCCAGTCGGCGCGGCCTTCCGCCTTGCGGCGCCGCTCTTCGGCCAGAAGCGCTGCGACCACCTGTACCATGTCGGTGTCGCCTTCCAGATGCTCCGCCTCGTGAAAGGAAAAGTCGCCCTCCTTGGTGACGTTGCGCAGATGCGCGAAATGGATGTCGGGCGCGAATTCCTCGGCCATGGCGACCAAGTCGTTTTCCGGATTGGCGCCGTAGGAGCCGGTGCAAAGTGTGATGCCATTGGCCGGCGACTTGACCGCCGCGATCAGAGCGCGCGCATCAGCCGCTTTCGACACCACGCGCGGCAGGCCGAAGATCGGGAACGGCGGATCGTCCGGGTGGATCGCCATCTTGACCCCGGCCTCCTCCGCCACCGGCACGATCTCGCGCAGGAACGCGAACAGGTTTTCACGGAATCCTTCCGGCGACACATCCTTGTAGATGTCCAGCGCCCGGCGGAAACTCTCGCGGTCGAAGATGAATTCGCGCGCAGGCACCCAGCCGATGAGGTTCTGCTCGAGTTTTGCAAGCTGGCTCTCGCTCATAGCAGCGAGACGTTCCCCTGCCGTCTTGATGCGGGCGGCCGGATGCTCGTCGGCGGCGCCGCGCCGTTTCAGCACCAGCACGTCGTAGGCGCAGAAATCGACCATGTCGAAGCGCAGCGCCGTGCCGCCATGCCACATCGGATAGTCGAGATCGGTGCGTGTCCAGTCGGTGATCGCCATGAAATTGTAGCAGATCACCTTGATGCCGGCAGACGCTACGGCGCGGATCGACGCCTTGTAGTTTTCCACATACTCGCGCCATCGGCCGGTGCGGGTCTTGATGTCCTCATGCACGACGATGCTCTCGACGATCGGCCAGTCCAGCCCGGACGCCTCGATCTCCGCCTTGCGCTTGAGGATTTCGTCGTGCGGCCAGGCGCGGCCGTCATTGAGATGATGCAGCGCGCTGACGACGCCGGTCGCGCCGGCCTGCCGCACATGCGAGAGCTTTACGGAATCGTCCGGCCCGAACCAGCGCCACGTCTGCTTCATGTCACGCCCTCCCCTGCGCCTCGGCGATGGCCTCCGCCGCGCCCTTCTCAAAAATCGCCGCAAGATGCCGCGTGGCGGCCGCCTCCATGGCATCGCCGCCCCCGCCCGAAAACCCGGCGGCGGCGAAGACCGCATGGACGAGTTGCGACGGCTCGTCCGTGGCGGCGAAGATTTCGGCGAGCTTCGCATCGAGCGGATCGGTAAAATGGCCGGCCGGCATGGATTTTCCGCGCTCCCGGCAGGCGGCGATCCAGGCGGCCGCGACCAGCATCAACTGAGTGACCGGCTGACCGTCCTCCAGCCGCATGCGCGCCGGCGCGACGACCCGCTGCGGCAGTTTTTGGCTGCCGTCGGTTCCGATCTGGCTGGTCCGATGGCGCAGCGCAGGATTGGAGAATCGCTCGGCCAGCGCGGCGGTGTAGGCTGACGTGTCGAGCCCGCTGTCCTTGGGCAAGGTGGGGATGACTTCGGCCCAGTAACGGTCGACGAAGCCACGGATGCGCGGATCGCCGAACGCATCCGCCACGGTCGGATGACCAAGCAGGAGGCCGAGATAAGCCATGCCGGAATGCGAGCCGTTGAGCAGACGGAGCTTCATGTCCTCGAACGGCCGGACGTCCTTCACCATGGTGACGCCGAATTTTTCCCAGGGCGGGCGGCCGGACGGGAAATTCTCCTCGACCACCCATTGCATGAAGGGTTCGGTCATCACCGGCCAGGCATCCTCGACGCCCAGCGCTTCGGAGATTTTCTGTCGGTCGGCGTCGGTCGTCGACGGCACGATGCGGTCGACCATGGTCGACGGGAACGCGACCTCGTTCTCGATGAAAGCGGCCAGATCGCCGCCAGACAGGCCGGCGAATTGCAACAGCAGTTTCCGCACTGTCTCGCCATTGGCCGGAAGATTGTCGCAACAGAGCACTGTGAAGGGCGGGATGCCGGCATCGCGCCGGCGCGCCAGCGCGCCGGCGAGAAAACCGAATACCGTGCGCGGTCTGCCCAGATTGGCGATGTCCCAGGCGATGTCCGCATGCCCGGTGTCCAGCCCGCCGCCGGCCCCGCGCATATAGGCCTTTTCGGTGACCGTCAGCGTGACGATGCGGGTCTGCGGATCGGCCAGCCGCGCAAGAACCGCTTCCGGATCTTCCGGCGCGACCAGCAGCGACTTCAGCGAACCGATGACGCGCAGCGCGTCTTCGGAACCATCGCGAACGGCGATCGTGTAGAGTCCGTCCTGGGGCGCCAGTGCGTCGCGTGTGTCGGAACTGCGCAGCGAGACGCCGGCGATGCCCCAATCGCGCTCGCCCGCCGCCAGGCAATCATCGACATAGACCGCCTGATGCGCGCGGTGGAAGGCGCCGACGCCGAGATGCACGATGCCTTCAGCGACCGCCGAGCGGTCGTAGGCCGGCGTCGCGGCGGCCCGAATGCCTGCCAACACGGCGTTGCCGAGCCTTCCCCGTTGTTCCATCGCTGTCCTCCACACGATTCGCCGGCAAAGCTGCCCCGAGAACCGCTCCGCGGCCGACGCTCCGGAAAGCAAACCGGATCGCCCTCCGCCGGGCTTATGGCACGCCGCCCACGCCTCGCGCAACAAAAGTCATCATATGACCTTATGATTTTTGTATGTTGACATTATCTATTCACAGCCCTAGCGATGGTCGTGCCGAAGGAGGAGCGGCCCGATCCCGACATGAGCGCCCTGATCGATTCCGATCTGCTGTTTCCGCCGGATCCCGGCATGCGCTCGCTGGCGCGCGGTCTCTATGCGACGGTCAAGGATCTCCCCATCATCAGCCCGCACGGCCACACCGATCCGCGCTGGTATGCGCTGAACGAGCCGTTTCCAGATCCGGCGCAGTTGCTGATCGTTCCCGACCATTACATCTTCCGCATGTTGTTCAGCCAAGGCGTGCGCCTGGAAAGCCTTGGCGTTTCCCGCCTGGATGACACGCCGGCCGAAACCGACGGACGGAAGATCTGGCGCCTGTTTGCCGAGCATTACTATCTCTTCCGGGGTACACCGACGCGGCTGTGGATGGACTATGTCCTTTCCCATCTGTTCGGCGTCGATGCGCCGCTGACCGCGGCCACCGCCGATACCAGCTACGACGCCATCGCCGAGAAGCTGGCGCAGGACGCCTATCGCCCCCGCGCCCTGTTCGAGCGCTTCAACATCGAGGCGATCGCCACCACCGAGGGCGCGCTGGACGATCTGCGCTGGCACCAGATCATCCGCGACAGCGGCTGGAACGGCCGGGTCGTCACCGCCTACCGGCCGGATTCAGTCATCGACCCGGATTTCGAGGGGTTTTCGGACAATCTCGACCGGCTGGCCGGCCTGACCGGCACCGACACCGGCACATGGAGGGGGTACCTCGACGCCCACCGTACCCGCCGCGCTTTCTTCAAGACCTACGGCGCGACGTCGACCGACCACGGCCATGCTTCGGCCGAGACGGCGAACCTGTCGGATGCCGCGGCGGAGGAACTGTTCAACCGCATCCGGCGCGGCTCGACCGACGAGCGCGAGCGCCGGCTGTTCCGCGCCCAGATGCTGACCGAGATGGCGAAGATGAGCCTGGACGACGGTCTGGTCATGCAGATCCACCCCGGGTCGTCCCGCAATCATTCCGCCGCCATCATGGCGCGTTTTGGCCGCGACAAGGGTTTCGATATCCCGACCCACACCGACTATGTCGCGGCACTCCGGCCGCTGCTCGACGCCGTCGGGCTGGAGCCCAACCTCACCGTCATCGTCTTCACGCTGGACGAGACCAGCTATGCGCGTGAGCTGGCGCCGCTGGCCGGCGTCTACCCGGCGCTGCGGCTGGGGCCTGCCTGGTGGTTCCATGACAGCCCCGAGGGCATGCGCCGCTTCCGCGAAATGACGACGGAAACGGCCGGCTTCTACAACACTGTCGGCTTCAACGACGACACCCGCGCCTTCCCGTCCATTCCCGCGCGGCACGACATAGCGCGCCGCGTCGACTGCGCCTTCCTGGCGCGCTTGGTGGCCGAACATCGGCTGCGCGAGGAGGAAGCCTACGAACTGGCGACGGAGCTTGCCCATACGCTGGCGAAAAAGGCGTATCGGCTGTGAAGGGTCGATAAGACCAAACAAAGGGAGGAGAACATGCTGCATTTTTCGAGACTGGCGGCCACCGCCGCAATCGTGTCGTCGCTGATGGTCGGCGCGGCAGGCGCCCAGACGGTGCTGAAATCGTCCGACACGCATCCGGACGGCTATCCAACCGTCGAGGGCGTCAAATATTTCGGCGACCTTGTGAAGGAACGCACCGGCGGCCGCTATGCGGTGGAGGTCTATCACTCAGCGCAGCTCGGCGAGGAAAAGGACACGATCGAGCAGGTGCGCTCGGGCGTGATCGAGCTCAACCGCGTCTCCATGGCGCCGTTCAACGGCACGGTGAAGGAAACCATCGTTCCCGCCCTGCCCTACATCTTCCGCTCGGAAGACCACATGCACAAGGTGATGGACGGGGCGGTCGGCGACCAGATCAAGGCGGCGTTCGAGCCGGCCGGCCTGGTGGTGTTGGCCTTCTATGACGCCGGCGCGCGCTCCTTCTACAACAAGACCAAGCCGATCAACTCGGTCGCCGATATGAAGGGGCTGAAATTCCGCGTCATCCAGTCGGATATTTTCGTCGACATGGTCGCCGCACTCGGCGCCAACGCCACGCCGATGCCTTATGGCGAAGTCTACTCGGCGATCGAGACCGGCGTCATCGACGGCGCCGAGAACAATTTCCCGAGCTACGACACCGCAAAGCACTTCGAGGTAGCAAAGAACTATTCGCTCGACGAGCACACCATCCTTCCGGAAGTGTTCGTGATGAACAAGGCCGCCTTCGACAAGCTGACGCCGGAAGACCAGGCCATCTTCAAGCAGGCCGCCAAGGACAGCGTCGGCAAGCAGCGCGAGTTGTGGGCCGCCAAGGTCGGCGAGTCGCGCAAGAAGGTCGAAGCCGCCGGCGCGCAGATCACCACGCCGGAAAAGCAAGGTTTCATCGACGCCATGAAACCCGTCTACGAGAAGCACGTAACCGACGACGTGCTGAAGAAGATGGTCGCGGACGTGCAAGCTGTGCAGTGATTTTCCGGGGCGACGTTCACGCCGCCCCTCACCCTTACCCCTCCCTGTAAAGAACGGGGAGAGGGGTTCGTCAGCGTAGGAACTGCCCTCCTCTCCCCGTTCTTCACGGGGAGAGGATGCCGGAAGGCAGGTGAGGGGCGGCACCCAACCATTCAGAGGATGCGAGCACAACGATGTCCGCCGGTTCGGAAAGAATGGGCCGCTTCTTCTCGAAGCTGAGCACCTTGTCCCTGTGGCTTGCCGGCATCGGCCTCGTCGTGATGACCGTCATGGTCGCGTGGCAGGTGTTTTGCCGTTACGTGCTCAACGATTCGCCGAGCTGGACCGAGCCCGGCGCCGTCATGCTGATGAGCTGGTTCATCTTCCTCGGCGCCGCGATCGGCGTACGCGAGAACTACCATCTCGGCTTCGACGTGCTGCTCTACGTGCTGCCCAAGGGCGGCAAGAAGTGGCTGCGGATGATCTCGGACGTAGTCGCCTTTGCCTTCGGAATCGGCATGGTCTGGTACGGGACGCAACTGATCATGCTGACCTGGAGCACGACCTTGCCGTCGCTCGGCATTTCCGGCGGCTGGGATTACGTGCCGCTGGTCGGCGGCGGCGTGCTGGTCGTGCTGTTCACGCTGGAGCGCATCGTGCTTCGCCTGTCGGGCGTACCAATCGACGACGCCCTCGACGAGGCGCCGCCGGCCGAAGTCGCCGCCGAAATCGACACCGCCAATTTGAAGGTCTGAACGCCATGGAGCTCTGGATACTCTTCGGCGTCTTCACGCTGCTGATGCTGATCGGCACGCCGATCGCGTTCTGCCTCGGCGTCGCCAGCTTCGCCACCGTGATATATATGGGCCTTCCGCCGCTGATCGTCTTCCAGCGGTTGAACTCGGGCATGAGCGTCTTCTCGCTGCTCGCTATCCCATTCTTCATCTATGCCGGCGATCTGATGGTGCGGGGGGGCATCGCGCAGAAGATCGTGGCCTTCGCCGCGTCGTTGGTGGGGCATCTGCGCGGCGGACTGGGGCAGGTCAATGTCGTTACCGCCACGCTGTTCGGCGGCATTTCCGGCTCGGCCGTCGCCGAGGCGGCCGCGGTCGGCGGGTTGATGATTCCGCAGATGAAGGCTCGCGGCTACGGCGCTGATTATGCTGTGAATGTCACGTCCATGGCGGCGCTGATCGCGCTGCTGCTGCCGCCGTCGCACAACATGATCATCTATTCTATCTCGGCCGGCGGCAAGATTTCCATCGCCGATCTGTTCACCGCCGGCATCATCCCCGGCCTGCTGCTTGCCCTGTCGTTGATGGTCACCGCCTATTTCGTCGCCCGCAGCCGGGGTTACCCGACGGAACGGTTCCCGGGCTTTGCGGCGGTGCTGCATCTGGGCGCCGTCGCCATTCCCGGCCTGCTCCTCATCGCCATCATCTTCGGCGGCGTGCGCTCCGGCATCTTCACCGCCACCGAAAGCTCCTGCATCGCCGTCATCTACGCCCTGCTGGTCACCATCCTAGTCTATCGCCAGATGACGTGGGAAGGTTTTGTCCACGCCACCCAGGGCGCGGTGCGCACCACCGCGATGGTGCTGCTGATCATCGGCATGGCGGCCGCCTTTTCGTGGCTGATGGCCTTCCTGAAAGTGCCGGCGGCGCTGATCGCCTCGATGAACGCGGTCTCGGAAAATCCGCTGGTCGTGCTCATGCTGCTCAACCTCTTGATGCTGTTCCTCGGTACCTTCATGGACATGGGACCGACGATCATCATCTGCACGCCGATCTTCCTGCCCGTGGCGCAGGCCTACGGCGTCGACCCGGTGCATTTCGGCGTCATCATGATCCTCAATTTCGGCATCGGTCTGAACACGCCGCCGGTGGGCGCCGTCCAGTTCGTGTGCTGCGCGGTCGGCAAGATCAGCGTGTGGGAGGCGATGCGCTCGATCTGGCCGTTCTATGCCGCCGGCCTCGTCGTGCTCGGCCTCGTCACCTACATCCCCGCGCTGTCGCTCTGGCTGCCCAGCGTGTTCAGGTAGACATATATGGCCACCGACTTCACAGCAGACATGCGCATCGAGCGGAGACCAAAACTCTCCGAACGGGTCGTCGCGGCGCTACGCGCGCAGGTGCTATCAGGCGAGTTCCCGGTCGGGCAAAAACTGCCGACCGAGACGCAGATGACCGAAGCCTTCGGCGTCAGCCGCACGGTGATTCGCGAGGCGATTGCCACGCTTGCCGCCGATGGCCTGGTCGAACCGCGGCAAGGGGCCGGCGTCTTTGTGCTCGAGCGGCCGACGCAGGCTTTCAGTTCACTCAACCTGGAGATCGGCAACAAGATCTCCCACGCCTTGAACGTATTGGAAGTGCGGCTCGGCATCGAGATCGAGAGCGCGGCCCTTGCCTCGATCCGCCGCAACGGCGCGCAACTGGCCGAAATCCAGGAAGCGTTTTTCGAGTTCGACCGGCTGATTGGCGTCGGCGAAGCGACGGGAAAATCCGATTTCGCCTTCCATCGCGCCATCGCCGCCGCCACCAACAACCCCTTTTACGTCGATGTGCTCGAGGCGCTCGGCACCCGCGCCATCCCTTGCGACGTCACCTCGCCCTGGGGCACGGATTCGGTGCTGACGCGCGAGTATCAGGAAGGGCTTCAGCAGGAGCACCTCGCCATCCTGCGGGCGATTTCGTCCGGCGATCCCGACGCCGCCCGCACCACCATGCGCATGCATCTTTCCGCCAGCCAGCAGCGCTACCGCGCCCGGCTGAGCGACCAGCAGGCCGATTATAGTTTTGGCCGAACAACGCCCTGACGGGGACGCGAACACTTAGGAACAGGCATGACCGACAGTCACATCAGCTACTCCACACGCCATGCCATCGACCCGGCGGCCGCCGCCCACATGGGCACCGAGGAACTGCGCGCCAACTTCCACGTCGGCGGACTGTTCGAGCCGGGCCGCATCAACCTCACCTACACGCATTACGACCGCATGGTTGTCGGCGGCGCGATGCCCGCCGCCACACCGCTCTCCCTCGACGCGATCAAGCCGACCGGCACGAAGAGCTTCCTCGAACGCCGCGAACTCGTCGCGGTCAATATCGGCGGGCCGGGCAAGGCAATCACGAGCGGTGGAACTTACGATCTCGGCACGCGCGACATGATCTATGTCGGCATGGGCGAACAGGTTTCCTTCGCTTCCAACGACCTAGCACAGCCCGTAAAATTCTACCTGCTCTCCGCCCCAGCCCACAAAACCTATCCGACAAAATTGCTGACCATCGCCAACGCCAAGCGGCTCGATCTGGGCAGCCAGGAGACCTCGAACGAGCGCTCCATCTTCCAGTTCACGACGACCATCGAGACATGCCAGATCGTCGTCGGCATGACCCAACTCGCGAAAGGCTCGGTCTGGAACACCATGCCTGCCCATATCCACGACCGGCGCATGGAGGCGTATCTCTATTTCGATCTCGCCGACACGGCGCGTGTCTTCCATTTCATGGGCGCGCCGGCGGAGACACGGCACATCGTTATCGCGAACGAGGAGGCCGTTCTTTCGCCGGTCTGGTCGATCCATTCGGGCTGCGGCACCGCCAATTACGCCTTTATCTGGGCCATGGCCGGCGACAATGTCGACTACACTGATGTCGATCCGGTCCCGTTGGGATCGATGCGATGAACGCCGCATTCAGCCTCGCCGGCAGGCGCATCATGGTGACCGGCGCCAACACCGGCATCGGCCAGGGCATCTGCGTCTCGGTGGCCCGCGCCGGCGGCGCGGTGGTCGGCGTCGGCCGGTCGTCCATGGACGAGACGGCGGCATTGGTGAAAGCCGAGGGCGGCTCCTTCCACGCCGTCCATTGCGATCTCGGCGACACCGCCGCTGTTCAGGCGATGTTCGGCAGTATCTGGAAGGAACAAGGTCCCGTCGACGGGCTGGTCAACAATGCCGGCATCATCCGCCGCGCCGACGCGGTCGACTTCTCCGTCGCCAACTGGGACGAGGTGATGGACGTCAATCTGAAGACGACCTTCCTGCTCTGCCAGGCCTTCGGCCGGCATGTCATCGGCGAAGGCCGCAAGGGCAGCATCGTCAACATCGCCTCGGTCCTGTCCTTCCAGGGCGGCATCCGCGTCGCCTCCTACACGGCGTCGAAGCATGGCGTCGCCGGGCTGACAAAGCTGCTCGCCTGCGAGTGGGCGGCAAAGGGCATCAACGTCAATGCCATCGCCCCCGGCTACGTCGTCACCAACAACACCGAGGCGCTGCGCAACGATCCCGACCGCACCGCCGCGATCCTCGCCCGCATTCCGGCCGGCCGCTGGGCGGAGCCTGGCGACATCGGCGACGCGACGGTGTTCCTGCTGGCGCCCGCCTCCAAATACATGCACGGCACGACAATCCCGGTGGATGGCGGCTGGCTGGCGAGATGAGGATGTTTTTCAGATGACCGACACAAGACTTTTCGCGCACCGCACCGACGGCGAATGGACGGCGACGCCCGACGGCAACCGTCGCCGCGTCGTCCTCCATACCGACGAACTGATGATGGTCGAGTTCGCCTTCGAGAAGGGTGGCGTCGGCGTGCTGCACTCCCACCCGCATGTGCAGGCGAGCTATGTGGCCGAAGGCCGCTTCGAGGTGACGGTTGACGGCAAGACCGAGACGCTTTCGGCCGGCGGCAGCTTCATCGCGCCGTCCAATGTCGTGCACGGCGTAAAGGCGCTGGAAGCCGGACGGCTGATCGATTCCTTCACGCCGCGCCGGGCGGATTTTCTCTAGTCAGCCGAATCGCTCCCGCCCTCCGCTTCCGCTCCGGGCATTCGGCGCTGAAAAAGCCAAATCGTTGGCTTTTTCTCGGCCTTCGGCCGATCGCTCCTCACCCCATCAGCGACATGCTGCGTTTGGTGCCGCCCGCCTCGCGCCACGCCTTGAACCGGTGCGTCGCCGCGGCGAACGAGATTTTCATGGCGCGGGCCACCGAATAGCGGCTCTGGCCTTCGTCGAACATGCGGTAGCAGCAGGCGACACCCTCCGGCGTCAGCTTGCCTTCCGCCGTTTTGTTGTGCGGATTGGCCGGATCGAACTCTTCGGGCGGGACCTCCAGCATCGTCCTCAAGCGCTGAAGGTCGGCCTCGATGGAGGCGATCAGGTCGAGAACGGGTTTGGGATCGAAGGACGGCTGGGCTGTCATGGAACATCCTCGGGCGGGAACGCGAAATTCATATAGGCTATAATTCGCCTATAAGAAGGGCGAGTAACCCTGCCCGGGAAAATTCTTGATCGGAAATGCAATCGCTCATAGTTTAGAATAATTCTAAAATGGAGTGCTTTTGCATGCTTTCCCGCGTTTTCGGCATCGGTCGCCGGCCTTTCGCGTCGTTGAGCGAGCAGGAGGTGCTGGCGCTCGCCATCTCGTCGGAGGAGGACGACGCCCGCATCTACCGGGACTACGCAGACGGGTTGCGCGACGCCTATCCGCATTCGGCCGCCGTCTTCGACGACATGGCCGACGAAGAGGACCACCACCGCGCCGTGCTGATCGACCTGCACCGCCGGCGTTTCGGCGAGCGTATCCCGCTGATCCGCCGCGAACATGTCAGCGGCTACTACGAGCGCAAGCCGGACTGGCTGGTCCGCCCGCTCGGATTGGAAAAGGTGCGCGTGCAGGCCGAGCGCATGGAACATGCGGCGCAACGCTTCTACGAGGAAGCGGCGAAACGCAGCGAGGACGCCGGCACGCGAAAGCTGCTGGGCGACCTGGCCGCGGCGGAGAAGGGTCACGAATCGCTCGCCCGCCGCCTCGGCGGCGCCCACCTGCCCGACACCGTGAAGAAACAGGAGCAGGCGGACGAGCGGCGAAAATTCATCCTGACCTATGTCCAGCCGGGCCTTGCCGGGCTGATGGACGGTTCGGTATCGACCCTGGCGCCGATCTTCGCCGCCGCCTTCGCCACCGGTGACACCTGGCAGACGTTTCTGGTCGGCCTTTCAGCCTCGGTCGGCGCGGGCATCTCGATGGGTTTCACCGAGGCGGCGCATGACGATGGAAAACTGTCCGGGCGCGGCTCGCCGCTGGCGCGCGGCCTGTCGTCCGGCATCATGACGGCGATCGGCGGGCTTGGCCACGCCCTGCCCTATCTGATCCCCGATTTCTGGACGGCAACAACCGTGGCCGCCGCCGTGGTCTTCGTCGAGCTTTGGGCGATCGCCTTCATCCAGAACCGCTTCATGGAAACGCCCTTTCTTCGCGCGGCGTTCCAGGTGGTTCTCGGCGGGGCGCTGGTGTTCGGCGTCGGCGTTCTGATCGGCAGCGCCTGAGTGCCGCCAATGCAACCGCCTCTCACGCCATCTGGTATTTTTCCAGGCTGGCGAGGTCGTAGGAATCGAAGCCCAGCACGCGCGGCAACTGCGTGAACATCGGAATGCCCGGGCATGACTTGAGGAATGTGTCCAGCCACCAGTGGCAGGACAGGCCGGTCGAGTTGATGCAGGCGTGGATCGTGTCGGCCGTTCCGCCGGTCTTGTAGCGGGTGGCGAACTCCTCGGCGATCGTCTTGTACAACCCGTCTATGCCGAAGCCGAGGATGCCGCCCGACTTCGTTCCGGTGAACATGGTGGCGAGCTGCCACTTGGGCGCCGGGAAGGTCGAATAGACCCAATAATAAAGCAGCGACAGCGTGTCGATCTGCCGTCCGGTCATTGCCTGCGTGAACTGGATCTTCTTCAGATCCTGCCGGCCCACCATTTCGACGCTGAGGAAGTTTGGATTGCCCGGCCCCTGCGCCTGCGACTGGTAGGATGCAGCCACGTACTGGGCGATGTTGCCATCGCGGTCGATGACGAAATGCGTCGACACGCCGCGCGTCTGGAAATTATTGGCCTGCGAATCCGCTGCGCCCCCGCCCGCCGTGATATGCACCGCCAGGCCGTTGACGCTGACCATGTAGGGGAACTGCTTGTAGTTGCCGAAGCCGGATTTGAGCGGCACGAGCTTCACCGGCAGGTTGGTCGGCGTTTCCTTTGGATCGCCGCTCTTCATGCGCGCCTCGTTGTCGTCCGCGAGCGAGGCTCCGGCGCCGTGCTTGCACCGGATCTCGCCGGTGAACGGCGCGTCGCCGCTGAAGCCCTGCAGCACGCTGGCTTCGCTGAGGCCCGTGCAATCGAAGATCATCGTCTTCGATCCCTGCTTGCCGCCCACCTTGACGTTGCCCGGGCCGGAAATCACCTTCACCGTGCAGTCGCGCTTGGCCCAGATGTCGTAATAGCCCCACAGGCCGATGCGGGCCACGCCGCCCGTCGCGTAATAGACGTACTCCAGCGCGTCGAGGTCCGGGTCGGGCTCGCCACGAAGCAACGCCACGAAATTCGCCATGCAATGTCTCCTGATGTGGGCAGCAGCAGCCCGACTTGATACGCAAGTGCCGCGCGCCCGGTTCTGTCGAAACGCACGCCTGTCGACCGGAGATCGGGGCTGTCGCAGCCCGCTTTCCGCGGCGTCAACGTCACAGCTTTTCGTTTCGGTTCCACGACGGGCGGGAGGACCTTTCGTATCGAATTTCGAGGCGTCAGGTTACGCGGCCACGCTTCGGCCGGCATCGAAGCATCCGACGTCGCAAGCCGCTATCCGGTCGTAATGCAGGTCACCGGCCGCAGCGCCACAGCGGAAGGTCGATGTCACGACCGTCACATCAGCTGACGCCGATGTCCATGCCGCCGGGTTCGGCAAGGTCGTGCCGCCGGCTCCGGCGTTGATGCCATCGGGCAAACGGGAACAAGGCGTTGCGCAGCGTCAGTTGGAAAGGCGGGAGCGCATGAAGATGTCAGGGCATGTCGGCATCGTCGTTTCCCAAGTCCCATGCGAGCAGACTACCGATTGCCGAGCAACAATACTTCGACTAGTATCGAACCATGCGTGAAGGACCCGACATCGCCCGTATCGCCAGCCTGGTCGGCGACCCCGCCCGTGCCAACATGCTCACGGCGCTGATGGGCGGCGCGGCATTGACCGCCAGCGAACTGGCGCTGGAGGCCGGCGTCGGCCTGCCGACCGCGAGCTCGCATCTGGCGAAGCTCGGCGAAGGCGGACTGCTGTCGCAGTCCAGCCAGGGCCGGCACCGCTATTTCCGGCTTGCCGGGCCGCATGTCGCCGCAATGCTGGAGGCGATCATGGGGGTCGCGGAGGGGGTCGGACCGAAACGCGCCCGCCCCGGCCCGCGCGACGCCTCGATGCGGGAGGCGCGCGTCTGTTATGACCACCTCGCCGGCGGCCAGGCGGTGGCCATGCTCGACGGCTTTTTTGCACGCGAAATTCTCGGCCGCGATGGCGAGGAGATCGCGATGGGTAAGGCCGGGCCGGTCTTCTTCGCCGGCGCAGGCATCGACCTCTCCGCCCTGCCCGGCAAGCGGCGGCCGGTCTGCCGCGCCTGCCTCGACTGGAGCGTACGCCGTTCGCATCTGGCAGGCGCGCTGGGCGCCGCGATCCTCGAGCGCATCCTCGCTGAGAAGTGGGCACGCCGCGACCCACAAAGCCGGGCGGTGCGCTTCACCCCGCCCGGACAGCTTGCGTTCGATAAGGCGTTTCTTTCGTAGAAAATGCGGGTAAAGCAGGGGACAGTTTACTTTCTTTCAGCAGAAGGGCCGCAGCAGTGCAGAAGCCGCGCGGGCCGAAAAAGTAAACTGTGCCCGGCATCTGCCATCTATTCCGCGGCCTGCAGGTTCACGCTGCTTTCGGCCATCTGCGTGAGTTTCCTGTCTGTCGCTTCCTCTTCCTTCAGGTTCTTGCTCAGCACGGCGGCGCAGTCTGAACGGCCGAGTTCCTTGGCCCATGCGATCAGCGTGCCGTAGCGCGTGATCTCATAATGCTCGACCGCCTGCGCCGCGGCGATGAGGGCCGCGTCCAGCACCTTCTTGTCCGCCACGTCGCCAGCCAGTTCGTCGGCCTCCTCGAGGATGCCGTCGATCGCCGGGCATTTGACCTGCTTGGCCTTCACCCCGTGCAGTTCGAACACCTCCTCGACGCGGACGATATGACCTTGCGTTTCCTTCAGATGTTTCTCGAAGCCGGCCTTGAGCTGTGGATTGGTCGCCTTGTCTATCATCTTCGGCAAGGCCTTCTGGATCTGCTTCTCGGCATAATAGATGTCGCGCAGCGTGTGCACGAACAGGTCGTCCAGTGTTTTGATGTCTTTCGAGAAAAAGCCCATGGCCTCTCTTCCTTCTGTTCAGGATTGTCGGGAAGCGGTCAGGGAGGTGCCCTCGCCGCACCTGGCCTCGCCGGTTCAGGGCTTCGAATCCGGGTTAACGGGTTAGGTGGCCGAGGATAGAGGCGAGGTAGTCTGCGTCCCATCCCGCGACCTTGCGGCGGCGCTTGATGGCTCTGTTGTCCTTCATGGCTCTGACGAGGTTGATGGCGAAGTGACGGACAATGGCCATGTTGTGTGCGCCATGGCCCTTGCGCAACCTCGACTGGTCGTCCTTGAAGACGACGTCGAGGGTCCAGTGCAGGGCGTTCTCCACCAACCAGTGGCCACGCACGGCGTGCGCGGCCCGCTCGGCGGAGAGCGTGGCCGAAGAGATATAGTAACGGGTCTCGAAGCGGCACCTGTCCTTGAGTTCGGCGCGCGAACTGACACGAATGATGGTCGTCGCGCCTGGCAGGCGCAGTTCGCCGGGGAAGCGTCTGTCTCCGGAAAGCCAATCGGTCTCGCGTGAGACGGTGACGGAGCGTTCCTCGATGCGGCCGTGGCCTTTGTCGAGGTCGTGGGAGTTGTCGAGCGTTTCATCGGGCGCGTCGTTGAAATAGCGTTCGATGTCGCGGCGCAGCGTTGGCTGGTTGGCCTTGACGGCGAGCAGATAGTCGGCCCCGGCATCGCGGACCGCCGTGGCGATGGTGGCATTGGTGGCGATGGCATCGATCGACACCAGCGCGCCTTTGAGGCCGTCATTTGCTGCCAACCGCTCCAGAAGCACCGGAATGGCGGTGGTTTCGTTCGACTTGTCGCAGACCGCCTCCTGGCCGAGCACCAGGCGCTGCGTGGTGGCGAAGGCGGAGACCAGATGCAGCGGCGCGCGGCCGATGCTGCGGTCGTGGCTGCGGCGCGAGGTCTTGCCGTCGATGGCGATGAAGTCGGGCTTGTCGGGCCAGGTCTCGCGCACCCATGCCGTGAAGCATTCCGAGAACAGGGCCGGATCGATACGGTTCATGAGGATGGTCAGCCAGCGGCCACCCGGCACGCCGTGATGATAGGGCAGGTAGCGACGCAGGAAATCCAGATGCGCCGCACCCCAGTCGGCGATCAGATCGTAGTCCTCGCAGTCGCAGATGGTGCCGCAGACCACAAGAAATAGGACCTCTGGCAGCGGGTGAGCCACGCGCCATGGCTCGCGCGGGTCTTCAATGTCGCCAAAATGATCAAGAAGCGACTTCAGGCGGGATTTTTCGAAACCCTCAAGGATCGCGACGGACATGCGATGCTCCGAATCAAGGAAGCACCCATGGAATCAGTCATTCCGCAACAGAGAAAGCGCGTTAACCCGAGTTCCAAGCCCTGGAGCCGGTTCGCCCGGCTTGTCAGGCAACGTACCGGATGTAAGGCGGTTCCTGCCACTTCCCGATTTCTTTGCAGCCGCCGGCAGGCTTTCGTAACCTAGGTGGAAACACAGGCCCGCGAGCGCGGCATCGCGACGAAACCATCGTGGTGCGAAAGTCACACTCGGGCGAAACCAGTCACAAGACGTCAAAATACCGCGTCAAAACCGCTTTTTCGCCACGATGCAACGCGTTTTCGGCACGAGATTAACATGTCGTTCACGGAGGATTCAGAAGTGCCGGCTAAGATGTCTCCCCAATCGGACGGGACATCCGAGGGACAGGGATTTAAGAAAATGACCTTCTGGGCGAGCCTCTCGACCTACGCATTCGCCATACGCGAATTCATCGCGCCGACCTACCGGCCGGAGCGCCACTATATGCGCGGACCGGGACCGGCCTGCGCGCGCCGCCGCGGCACGCTGCCGCTGGAAGCCCGCGCTTCGTTCCACTGAGATCCGGCTTCTCAGGCTGACGCACAACCCCTAGACTTGTTGGCGGCGCTCCAAGGCCGCCGGCCAAATGGGTAGCCAGCCTCTTCTCCGGCTTCGCCGCCTTGGCTTGCCGTCCTCCAGCGACTTCCCTCGGCCCGGCATCTCGCAATCCTTTCGACCAGAATTTGCGTCACCGGCTTCGCCAGCGGAAAGCCGATCATCCCCTCTCCACCTCGTAAGGTCGCCGTTCGTCCTAACCGACATCCACGATTGCGACGCCTTTGCCGGCCAGGCGTCAGTGGAGCGCGGCAAAGTCTGTTGTCCACGCCTTCTCCGAACCATCAAACGCCGATCGCCGCGAAAAATTTCGCGATGCCTGTCGAAATGGCGGACCACCGCGCGACATAGGTTCGGTACGCGACATACGCGGCCCGCGAACAAGGAGAATTCCCATGCAATATCTGCTGATGATCTATGGCGACGAGACCGAGGCGGCAAAGATCCCGCCGGAGCAGATCAAGACCATGATGCCGGCCTACGCCACCTATACCGAAGCCATGAAACAGGCCGGCGTCTGGCTCGGCGGCGACCGGCTCCGCCCGACCAACGCCTCGACGACGGTCCGGGTGCGCGACGACAAGCCCCAGGTGCTCGACGGCCCTTATGCCGACACCAAGGAGCAACTCGCCGGCTATTACAAGATCGAGGCGGCGGACCTCGACGCGGCCATCGCCTGGGCGGCGCGCTGCCCCGGCGCCAGGAACGGCACGATCGAGGTTCGGCCCGTCTGGGAAATGCAGGTGGCATGACCGCCAAGCCGAGGGATGCGCGGGCGGCGGCGGAAACCGCCGCCCGCCGGAGCTACGGCCGGCTGCTCGCTGTGCTGGCGGCCCGCAGCCGCGACGTAGCGGCGGCAGAGGACGCGCTGGCCGACGCCTTCGCAACCGCGCTGGAGCAGTGGCCGGCGAACGGCGTGCCGGAGAAACCGGAGGCCTGGCTGCTGACCGTCGCACGGCGGCGCGCCATCGACCGCCGGCGCCGCCAGCGCGCCAGCATCGACGCGCAGGACCACCTTCTGCTGATCGGCGAGGAGAGCGAGGCGATGGAACTGGAAGCCGGCGGCGAAGACATACCCGACAAGCGGCTGGCGCTGATGTTCGCCTGCGCGCATCCGGCGATCAATCCGGATATCCGTGCGCCCTTGATCCTGCAGACAGTGCTCGGCTTCGACGCCGCCACCATCGCCGCCGCCTTCCTTGTCGCGCCGGCCACCATGGGGCAGCGGCTTGTACGCGCCAAAACGCGCATCCGGCAGACCGGCATCCCGTTCCGCCTGCCTGAGCGCTCCGATCTGCCGGAGCGCCTCGACGCCGTGCTGGAGGCGATCTACGCCGCCTTCACCGAAGGCTGGTCGGACCCGGCCGGCACCGAGGCGCGGCGGCGCGATCTTGCCGGCGAGGCGATCTGGCTGGGCCGTTTGGTCGCCTCGCTGATGCCCGACGAACCGGAGGCTTTGGGCCTGCTGGCGCTCATGCTCTACGCGGAAGCCAGACGCGAGGCCCGCCGCGACGCAAACGGCGATTTCGTGCCACTCGCCGGGCAGGATACTGTCCTCTGGGACGACGCCGCCATCGACGAGGCCGAACGGCTGCTGTCGCGCGCCGGCACCATGGCGCGTCCCGGCCGCTACCAGATCGAGGCCGCGCTTCAATCCGCCCATTGCGCGCGCCGGCACACCGGCCGCACCGACTGGCCGGCCATTGCCGACCTCTATCTTGTGCTCGGTCGCCTGTCCTATTCGCCGGTCGTCGAGGTCAACCGCGCCGTGGCACTGGCGGAAGCCGGTCATGCCAGGGCAGCCCTCGCCATCCTCGAACGGCTTTCCGCCGACCGGCGCCTTGCCGAATACCAGCCCTACTGGGCGGCACGCGGCATGGTGCTCGCCCGGCTCGACCACAACGACAGCGCCCGCGAAGCCTATCGCCGGGCGATCGCGCTGGAGAGCGATCCGGCCCTGCGACAGTTCCTGCAAGGCAGGATGGACACGCTGCCGGCCTCGTTGCTGAATTGAGGGACGGCGCAGGAGGTCCTGGCGGTGCCCTCGGCATCCGACCTCGCATCGCTTACCAGAAGCGGTGGGCCTCGTTGAGCTTCGCCACCAGCGGATCGCGTTTGAGCGCCTCGCAGACCCGCACGATGTTGGTCCACTCGTCGCGCGGCTTGTCCGCCACCGGATGCCAATAGGCCAGCATCAGCAGGTAGATGTCGGCGATCGATCTTTGCCCGCCGACAAGCCAGTCGCGTCCGGTCAGCGCATGGTCGACGATCGAAAAACCCCGGTCGAACTCGACGATCGCCGCCTGCTTCACCGGCTCCAGCCCGTCCGGGTCGGTGGTCGAGCGCTCGCAGAAGAAGTAGCGCATCATCGTCGGATAGAGCATCGACGACAGGAACGCCAACCAGCGCAGGAACTCCGGCCGGTCGTGCGAACCCGCCTCCGGGCCGATACCGGCGGCGGGAAACGTTTCCTGCAGCAGCAGGCAGATCGCAGCCGATTCGGTGATGGTGCGCCCGTCCGGCAGCGTCAGCGCAGGCACCTGCCGCAGCGGACTCAGCTTTTCAAAGCCCGACGGCGGCGACGCCTTGTCGATAGGGACGATTTCATAGGGCGCGCCGGCCATCCTCAGCGCAGCCTCGGCAACAAAACCGCCGGACCCTGCCCGGCTGTAGAGCTTGTACATGGACCCCTCCCAAGAGTTGTCCCAACAAGCCCTAACGACTGCCCGGGGTCAATTGGCCGGCTTGGCCGAATCTATCCGCCCAGTCCTTCGAAAAGCACCGTCGAGAGATAGCGCTCGGCAAACGACGGGATGATCACCACGAGGTTCTTGCCGGCGTTTTCCGGCCGCGAACCGACGACGATGGCGGCCTGCAAAGCCGCGCCGGACGAAATGCCGACCGGCACGCCCTCTAGCCGCGCCACCAGCCTTGCATTGGCGATCGAATCCTCGTTTGAGACTTTGACGATCTCGTCATAGATTGTCGTATCGAGAATTTTCGGCGCGAAACCGGCGCCAATGCCCTGGATCTTGTGCGGACCCGGCTGGCCGCCTGACAGCACCGGCGAGGCCTCCGGCTCGACCGCCACCACATGCAACGACGGTTTGCGCTGCTTGATCACCTGGCCGACACCGGTGATCGTGCCACCCGTGCCGATGCCGGCGACAAAGATGTCGATGCCGCCCTGTGTGTCGTTCCAGATTTCCTCCGCCGTCGTCTGGCGATGGATTTCCGGATTGGCCGGGTTCTCGAACTGCTGCGGGATCACCGCGTCGGGCAGCGTGGCGGCGAGTTCGTCCGCCTTGGCGATTGCCCCCTTCATGCCCTTGGCGCCCTCGGTCAGCACCAGCTCGGCACCGAGCAGCGCCAGCATTTTCCGGCGCTCCAACGACATTGTCTCGGGCATGGTGAGGATGAGCTTGTAGCCTTTCGCCGCCGCCGCGAAGGCCAGCGCGATGCCGGTATTGCCCGACGTCGGCTCGATCAGCGTCGTCTTCCCGGGTGTGATGCGCCCCTGCGCCTCAAGCGCCTCGATCATGGCAACGCCGATGCGGTCCTTGACGCTGGCAATCGGATTGAAGAATTCGAGTTTTGCCAACAGGTTGGCGACGATGCCCTTCTCCTTGGCGAACTTGTCGAGCCTGACCAGCGGCGTGTCGCCGATCGTCTCGGTGATCGAATTGTAGACGCGCCCGCGTCCGGGGACGTGCGTGGTGCTGACCGGCTTGTTCATCGTTTCGCTCCTCGATTGATTTTGGCGGGCAAGATAGCCGAGATTGACACAGGTGCCGAGACCCGGAACCGGAACATTAGACCGGCTTTGGCGGCTTCAACGCAAAGCTGTTTGGCGAGAGTGGCGAAAGCGGGAACAAATGCTTTTCATGGTCATCGAACGCTTCGAAAACAACGACATGGTTCCGGTCTACGACCGCTTCCGCAAGAGCGGGCGCAGCCTTCCCGATGGGCTGGAGTTCGTCGACAGCTGGGTCGAGGCCAATTTCGGCCGCTGCTTCCAGCTCATGCGCTGCACCGATGCGAAACTTTTCCAGGATTGGATTCTTCACTGGCGCGGCACCGGCGTGACGATGGAGATCGTGCCCGTGGTGCCCAGCGCCGAGACTCGCGCGCTGGTTACCGCCTACATGGACGCAGCGCCGCCGCCCGCCTGAATCCCCGCCTACTGCCGCGACGCAATCGCCAGCGCCGCACCCGCCATGAAGGCCGCGGCTGTGCGGTTCAGCGCCTTCAGCGCGCGCGGCGTCTTCAGGAACCAGCGCGCCTTGGCGGCCAGCGCCAGATAGGGCAGGAGCACGATCAGCAGCACCACGACGGTGAGCGCCGCCAGCACGCCGTAGTCGCGAAGCGTGATGGTCTGGAGATCGACCAGCGTGGGCACCAGCGCCAGGTAGAAGATCATGGTCTTCGGGTTGCCCAGCGTCACCGTCAGCCCGGCGACGAAGCTGGAGACCAGCCCGCCCTTGCCTTTTCGCGCTTCAACGCTTTCCGGCGTGATGCCGCTGCTCCAGAAGCTCCAGGCGAGATACGCGAGATAGGCGACGCCGAACCATTTGACGATCAGAAACACCATGCCGAAGGTCTGCGCCACGAGCGCGAGACCGAGCACGACGGCGGTCAGATAGGTCAGGTCGCCGACGATCAGCCCGAGCGACATGAACAGCGACGAGCGGAACCCCGAGCCCAGCGCGCGCGCCACCAGCGCCGTGACGCCCGGGCCGGGAATGGCGGCGGCCAGCGCCAGCGCGCCGCTATAGGCGATGAAACCGGCAAGCGTCATTCTAGGTCTCCAAAAAGGGAGGCAGCCATTGCCACAAAACCACTTCGACGGAAATGGCGCAGCCTCCTCTTCGCTCCGGGCCAGAGGCTCTCGAACCTTGCCGCGTCTTGGCAGGACGTCCTCGCCGCGAAGCCCGTCCGGGCCACAGTTCCCGATCTCGTGACCGCAAGATAGCAATCCGTCGGAAGACGCTTGGGCCATGGTGCGTTAGTCTCGGGTGAGCCAGATCGCAGCCAGCACCCGAAAGACCATGCCGCGTCATCGCCGACACACCTACGGCATCGTCGCCATCGTCCTGCACTGGACGATCGCCTTGCTTTTCCTCGGCCAGATCGCTTTCGGCTTCTCGATGGAGCAGGTCAAAAGCATGGCGCTGCAATTCGAGCTGATCCTGTGGCACAAATCCTTCGGCTTCCTGATCCTGGCACTGGCGCTGCTGCGCCTGGTTTGGCGGCTTGCCGCCGGGCGTCCACGGCCGTCGGCCGCCTTGTCCGGCGTCGAGCATGTCGCCGCCGAGACCGTGCAATGGGCACTGCTTGCAGCCACCATCGTGGTCCCGCTGGCCGGCTGGGCGCTGGCTTCCACCTCGACGCTGGGCATACCGAGCTTCGCCTTCAACCTGGTCGTCGTCCCCCATCTGCCGCTGACGCCGTCCGACGAGGCCGAGGCGTTTTGGGGCGAGGCGCATGAATTTCTGGCCTACGGCGCCGGCCTGCTCGCCCTCGGCCACGCGGCCGCGGCGCTCCGCCATCACTTCCTTTTGCGCGACGACGTGCTTGTCCGCATGCTGCCCGGCCGGGCGGCACGGCAGGCGACGCACCGCGTCACCCTGGAGACCCACCACGATGTCTGACCTCGTCCCCTCACCGGCCCGCGCCGGCCAATTTGCGGCATGGGCCCTCGCCGCCAGCCTGCTCCTGCCTGCGGCGCCCGCCTCCGCCGACGCGCTCTCGGAAGCCGCCGGCAACTATCGGATCGATTCCTCCTCCTCGATCAACTTCAAGGTCGACCAGGTCGGCGGCGGCGGCATCGACGGCAGCTTCGGTTCCTACAGCGGCTCCTTCAAGATCGACGGCAACAACGTCTCGAAGTCGAACGTCTCGATCACGCTGTTCTCCAAAAGCGTGCAGGCCAAGCAGGCGCGCATCACGGATTTCCTGCGCTCCGACGCGGTATTCGACGTGGCGAACCATCCCCAGATCACCTTCCGCTCGACCTCGGTGACCAGGATCAGCGACGACGAGGCGCGCATCGACGGCGTGCTGACGGCGCGCGGCAAATCACGAAAGGCTCAATTCGAGGCGACGGTGGGAAAACGCAACGGCAAGGCGATCTCCTTCCGCGTCACCGGCTCGATCTACCGCTCGCCCTACGGCATGGATGTCGGCACGCCGATCTATTCGAATCTCGTGCAGTTCGACATGACGCTGAACGGCACGCGGAAGTAGCGAGAGACCGGGAGCCGCCTCGAACCCGGTCGCGCCTGTCTCAATACCCGGCCTGGTCGAGCATCTGCTCCAGCTCGACCAGATCCTGCGGCAGCGGCATGCCCAGCGCACGGAACTCGATCAGTTTTTCGCGCACGCGCTCATGCACCTCGTGCGCGTCCTCGGGCTGGTTGACCATCTCTTCCAGCAGCAGCGCGATCTGCGCCTTGATCTGTTCCAGAGCCATCACAGCCTCCCGCCTCGCCTGCTTTTATCGCAGAGCCTACACCGGATCGGATGGATGGGCCACGCCCTGATCGCACGTGTCGACGCGGCCTACCGCAGCATCCTCGAGATCAACTGCGCCGTATAATCCACCATCGGCACGATACGGGCATAATTCAGCCGCGTCGGCCCGATGACACCGAGCGCGCCGACGACGCGCGCATCCTTGTCGCGGTAGGGGGCCACGACCAGGGACGAGCCGGACAGCGAAAACAGCTTGTTCTCCGAGCCGATGAAGATGCGCACGCCCGAACCCGCCTCCGCGAGGTCGAGCAACTGGATCATGCCGTCCTGCGTCTCCATGTCCTCGAACAGGTGCCGCAGCAGATCAAGGTCGGCCTGCGCCGTCACATTCTCCAGCAGGTTGGCGCGGCCGCGCACGATCAGCCGGGCCGGCAGTCCGCTTTCAGCGCCGGCCCAAACGGCAAGTCCCTTTTCGATCAATTGCTGCGACAGCGTGTCCAGCGCGGCCCTGGTCTCCTCCTTGATCTTTGCGATGTCGGACCGCGCCTCAGCCAGCGTGCGGCCGCGGATATGGGCGTTGAGGAAGTTCGACGCTTCCTGTATCTGCGACGTGGTCACCCCCACCGGAAGCTCGATCACACGGTTCTCGACGTCGCCGTTCTGCGACACCAGCACCGCCAGCGCCCGCTGCGGCTCCAGTTGAATGAATTCGATGTGCTTCAGCGGCACCTCGCTCTTGGCCGCCAGCACCAGCCCCGCGCCGCGCGAAGCGCCGGACAGCATCTGGCTGGCCTCGGTCAGCATCTGCTCAAGGGACACGCCCTGCCCCGACGCCTTGATCTGCGTGTCGATCGAGCGGCGTTCTTCTTCCGTGAGGTCGCCGAGTTCGAGGAAGGCATCGACGAAGAAGCGCAGCCCTTTTTGCGTCGGCAGCCGGCCGGCGGAAATGTGCGGCGCATAGATCAGCCCGAGTTGCTCCAGGTCGCTCATGACGTTGCGCACAGTCGCCGGCGACAGCGAGGCGGGCAGCATGCGTGACAGGTTGCGCGAACCGACCGGCTCGCCGTCGAGCAGGTAGGAATCGACAATGCGACGGAAGATGTCGCGCGAGCGGGCGTCGAGCGATTGCAGGGTCGGATCTTTGATCGGCGTGTTCATGTCCTTGTGGAAGATATAAACAGCGTGGCCCACCTGACAAGCGGAACCCTATGATCGAGACCGAACGCCTTATCCTTCGTCCCCACATCCTTGCCGATTTCGAAGAACTCCTCGCCGTCAGCAATGACCCCGAGGTCATGCAGTTCATCACCCATGGCGCGCAAGCGACCCGGCAGGACGTCTGGAACAAGCTTCTGCGCAACATCGGCCATTGGACAGCGCTCGGGCACGGCGTCTTCGCCGTCGTGGACAGGCAAAGCGGCCGTTATGTCGGCGACACCGGCCTTGCCGATTTCCATCGCGACCTCGGCGACGATTTCGATCCCTTTCCGGAGGCCGCGTGGGTGTTTGCCAGGCATGGCCACGGCAAGGGCTACGCCACCGAAGCGGCACACGCCGCGCATCGCTGGTTCGACGCCGAACGCGGCGCCCGGCGCACCGTCTGCATCATCGATCCGGACAATGCCGCGTCCATAGGCGTAGCTCGCAAGCTCGGCTACAACCAGTATGGCGAGACCGAGTACAAGGGCGATCACGTGCTGAAGTTCGAACGGCTGCCCTGACCGCTTTTCCTTTGCGCTCCCCTGCCCGCGGGTCTACAAGCCCGCCACGATTTGAAACCCAGGAGCCTTGATGCGTCCGTCCAAGAGACAGCCCGACGAAATGCGTGCGATTTCCTTCGAGCGCAATGTATCGAAGCACGCGGAGGGCTCCTGCCTGGTGAAATTCGGCGACACCCATGTTCTCTGCACGGCGAGCCTTGAGGAAAAGGTGCCGGGCTGGATGCGCAACACCGGCCGCGGCTGGGTGACGGCCGAATACGGCATGCTGCCGCGCGCCACGGGCGACCGCATGCGCCGTGAAGCCGCCACCGGCAAGCAGGGCGGGCGCACGTTGGAGATCCAGCGGCTGATCGGACGCTCGCTGCGCGCCGTGGTAGACCTCCAGGCCCTTGGCGAGATGCAGATCACCGTCGACTGTGACGTCATCCAGGCCGATGGCGGCACCCGCACCGCCTCGATCACCGGCGGCTGGGTGGCCCTGCATGACTGCCTGCGCTGGATGGAGACGCGGCAGATGACGACCGTTTCCAAGGTGCTCAAGGACCACGTCGCCGCCATCTCCTGCGGCATCCACGACGGCCAGCCGGTGCTCGACCTCGACTACATCGAGGATTCCGCCGCTGGTACGGACGCCAATTTCGTGATGACCGGCAAGGGCGGCATCGTCGAGATCCAGGGCACGGCGGAAGGCGCGCCGTTTAGCGAGGAGGAGTTTTCCGCGCTGATGGGGCTCGCCCGAAAAGGCATTTCGCGGCTGGTGAACTTGCAGCAGATGGCGGTGGCGTAGAGGCGCGATGACCCCATCCGCCATCCTCGAATCCGCGCTCTACGTCACCGATCTCGACGCGGCGGAGGTTTTTTATCGCGATGTGCTCGGCCTCTCCCTGATCAGCCGCGTCGACGGCCGGCATGTGTTCTTCCATTGCGGCCAAGGCGTGCTGCTGCTCTTCAATGCCGAGGCGACCAAAATTCCTCCCTCCCCGAACGCAAGACTGCCGGTGCCACCGCATGGCGCCACCGGTCAGGGCCATCTCTGCTTCGCCGCCACGGCGCAGGAAATTGAGCGGTGGAAAACCCGGCTTGAAGCGCAGGGAATCGCCATCGAGGCCGATTTCGAATGGCCGAATGGCGGGCGTTCGATCTATTTTCGCGATCCGTCCGGCAATTCGCTCGAATTCGCCGAGCCGAGGATCTGGGGTCTTTGATGCGCACGCTCAGCGAGAAGAAACTGGTCGTCGCCAGCCACAATGGCGGAAAGCTGCGCGAATTCGCCGACCTGATGGCGCCGTTCGGCATCGAGGCCAAATCTGCCAGGGAATATGGCCTGCCCGAACCCGACGAGACCGGCACGACCTTCGAGGAGAACGCCTACATCAAGGCCTTCGCGGCGGCCAAGGCGACGGGCCTCCCCGCGCTGTCCGACGATTCCGGCCTATGCATCGACGCGCTCGGCGGCCAGCCCGGAGTCTACACCGCCAACTGGGCCGAAACGCCCGACGGCGGCCGCGACTTCAACCTCGCCATGCAGCGCGCCGAAGTCGCCATGCAGGAAGTCGGCGCGACCGAGCCGGCACAACGCACCGGCCGCTTCGTCGCCGTCATCTGCATCGCTTGGCCGGACGGCCACGCCGAATACTTCCGCGGCGAAGCCGAGGGCCATCTCGTCTGGCCGCCGCGCGGCGACAAGGGGTTCGGCTACGATCCGGTCTTCGTCCCCGACGGCCACGAGCGCACTTTTGGCGAGATGAGCGCCGAGGAAAAGCACGGCTGGAAGCCCGGCCAGGCCGACGCACTGTCGCACCGCGCCCGCGCCTTCCAGAAATTCGCCCGGGCGAAACTGGGCTCGGCGTGATCCGATGATCGGCGCCAGCGATCCGGGATTCGGAGTCTACGTTCATTGGCCGTTCTGCGCGGCCAAATGCCCTTATTGCGACTTCAACAGCCATGTCCGCCACCAGCCGGTCGACCAGCCGCGCTTTGCCGCCGCCTTCGAGCGCGAAATGGCGACGACACGCGACCGCACCGGCCCCCGCACTGTCACCAGCATCTTCCTCGGCGGCGGCACGCCGTCGCTCATGCGGCCGGAGACGGTCGGCGCCGTGCTTGACGCAATCGCGCGGCACTGGACGGTGCCGGACGGCATCGAAATCACGTTGGAAGCCAACCCCTCCTCCGTCGAGGCCGAGCGTTTCCGCGGCTACCGCGCCGCCGGCGTCAACCGCGTCTCGCTCGGCGTGCAGGCGCTGAACGATCCCGACCTGCGTTTCCTCGGCCGCCTCCACAATGTCGAAGAGGCGCTGAAGGCGATCGGTCTTGCCCGCGACATCTTCCCTCGCCTCTCCTTCGACCTGATCTACGCCCGCCCCGGCCAGACATTGGACGCTTGGGAGTCCGAACTCAACGAAGCGATCGGCTACGCCGCCGACCATCTCTCGCTCTACCAGCTCACCATCGAGGAAGGCACGCGCTTCCATGCGCTGCACGCCGCGGGCAAGATCGCGATGCCGGACATGGATCTGGCGGCCGATCTCTACGACTTGACGCAAGCCGTGACGGCGGCACGCGGCCTGCCGGCCTACGAAATCTCCAACCACGCAAGGCCCGGCGCGGAGAGCCGCCACAACCTGACCTATTGGCGTTACGGCGAATATGCCGGCATCGGCCCCGGCGCCCATGGCCGCTTCGTGGAGCACGACCGCCGCGTGGTGACGGTGACCGAGAAGACACCGGAGACCTGGCTGAACCTGGTCGAAGCCAAGGGCCATGGCGTCGTTGACGGCGAAATCCTCAACCGCTCGGAAGAGGCCGACGAGTTTTTGCTCATGGGCTTGCGGCTGGCGGAAGGCATCGATCTCGACCGCTACGAGCGGCTTTCGGGGCGTGAGCTTTCACCCGAGCGGCTTGCGATCCTGCAGGGCGAAGGCCTCGTCGCCTCGATCGGCAACTCCCGCCTGCGCGCCACGCCCGCCGGCATGGTCGTGCTCAACGCCGTGGTGGCCGACCTGGCGCGTTAATAGAATAGCGGAGTTGCAACTTCGGCCCTCGGCGCTAAGTTTCGTCAGGGGGTGGACATGACCAGGGACGAATGGAAAGCGCGGTCGCGCGATTTCGAACGGAGTGCATCCGTTCTTCTGGTGAATGGCCAGCATAGTGTTGCCTATCATATTGCTGGCCTTGCTATTGAATGCGCGCTGAAAGCAAAAATAGCGACACTGTTCCAGAAGAACGATGTTCCAGAGAAGCAATTGGTCGACGATTTTTATAGGAGCGGCCATGTGCTGACAGCATTGATCAGGCTCGCCGGACTGCAAGCCGCGCTCGCGGTGGAAGAGGCAGCTTCCATTGGATTTCGGGCAAGCTGGGCGACCGTCCAGGAATGGAACATCAATTCGCGGTATTTGGCTTGGACCGAGTTGGAAGCGACGAATATGATAAACGCAACCGCGCGACGCGGAACAGGAGTGCTCCCATGGATAAGACGCCACTGGTAGGACCGAATTTCGCCGCAGGGCGGGAACTGATCGAGGCCTTGGAAAGAGCAGGAATCCCGATTGCTTTTGCCGGTTGGTTAAGCTTGCGGGAAACGTTTGACTGGCAACTTTACATAGCGTCGCCTGATGTACAGACCTACGGGCCTACAACTGTCATCCGGTTTGTCGATACGCTTCTTACTGCGACGGAATCGCCCTTGTCGCTCAGCAGCATCAGGATCACCAACACATCGAATCATTTTGTGAACAGAATCCCCGAAGCCTATGGTTCCCGGAAGATCAGCCTGAATCCAGCACGTATTGTCGGGATGGCTTTTGATGACGGGGATATCATCGAGGGGTTTGTCTACAAGATAGACAGAAAGGTGAAGCCGTCGAAAAGCGCCCCACGTGCCAATGCCGCAACGCTCAAACGCGCCAAATCACTTGCCGCCTGAGAACACGCGTTCCAATGAGCAGGTTGCGCCTATCGCTGGTGGGGTCCGGGCTGTCCTCTCGGTCATTTTTGCCCCAGTGATTGCGATATTTGCAAAGATTGGCATGGTAGTGCTCAACGCCGTGGTCGCCGACCTGGCGCGGTAGAAATATGAGGAACGTGCTCTTTGTCTGCAGCCAGAACCGCCTGCGCAGCCCGACCGCCGAGCAGGTCTTCTCTACGCGCCGCGATATCAAAGTGGCTTCGGCCGGCACCAATCATGATGCCGACAACCCCTTGACTCCCGAACTCGTCTCATGGGCCGATTTGATCTTCGTCATGGAGAAGGCTCATCGGGCGAAACTCCAGAAGAAATTCAGGAGCAGCCTCAAGGGCGCCCGGATCATTTGCCTCGACATACCGGACAATTATGCGTTCATGGACCCTGAACTGGTCAGACTGCTCGAAACCCGTGTCACGCGATATCTGGGTTGAACCGATTGCCCGGAGCCACCGAAATGAACACCGCTTTTTCTTCCTGGCAGTTCTGGGCGATCCTGTCGGCAGTCTTCGCCGCCCTCACCGCGATCTTCGCGAAAGTCGGCGTCAGCGGCATCAATCCGGATTTCGCGACGCTGGTGCGCACCGTCGTGATCCTGGCTGTCCTGTCGGGGATCGTCGCGGCCACCGGCCAATGGCAACCGCCTGCGTCGATCGGCGGCCGCACGTGGATGTTCCTGATCCTGTCCGGCCTCGCGACCGGCGCGTCGTGGCTGTGCTACTTCCGCGCCCTCAAGCTGGGAGATGCGGCGCGGGTCGCGCCGCTAGACAAGCTGAGCGTGGTCCTGGTAGCGGTCTTTGCCGCTGCTTTTCTTGGCGAACGGCTGACTTTTGCGAACTGGCTTGGCATCGTTCTTATCGCGGGTGGAGCGGTTCTGGTCGCCTACCGCGCCTGAACGGTTCTGCGAGGCGCTGGCGATACGGCCGACGAACGCGTCGAAACGCGCCGGCATCGTGGTCAGCGCCTTTCCGCTTCCGCCGCCGCGATGGCGCGGGCGAGCCGGTTGCGGCAGGCCTCCAGCCGTGTCCGGATATCGGATGCGTGGACCGTCAGACTGGTGGTTTCCCCACGCTTCGCGGTCTTGTCAGATTTGGCTTTGCGATCGACATAATAGGGCGCGAAAGCGTCCTGTATCTGAAGTGATTCCATGAACTCCTCCTCGGGCCGGAACCAACGGCCAAGCGGCCTTATCGTTCCAAAACAACGGTAAAATTGCGGCGTCTGAATAATCGGCTTTGCGCTGTCCACAGCGCGCGTGGCACAAGGCGCATATGCGAGTTTCAGCCCCGTGAAAGACACTGTTAAAATACGCGCCTTCATGGTCGGGCAGGCGGAAATTCCTGCCCGCCCGCTGGAATCTGCGCTCTATCTTGTCGCCACCCCCATCGGCAATCTTGGCGACATCACCTTGCGCGCACTGGAGACGCTTGCCGCCGCCGACGTGCTCGCCTGCGAGGACACACGTGTCACCCGCGTGCTGCTCGACCGCTACGGCATCCGCCAGCGGCCGACCCCTTACCACGAGCACAATGCGGCGGAGGCCGGCCCGAGATTGATCGACGCGCTGGCCGAAGGCAGGAGCGTCGCGCTGGTGTCCGATGCCGGCACGCCGCTGGTTTCCGATCCCGGCTCCCGGCTGGTGGAACAGGCGCTGGCGGCAGGAATTCGCGTCATCCCGATCCCCGGCCCTTCCGCGGTTCTCGCCGCGCTCACCGCCTCCGGCCTGCCCTCCGACACTTTTCTGTTCGCCGGCTTCCTGCCAGTCAAGGACGGACAGCGCCGCACGCGGCTGGAAGAACTGAAGGCAGTTCCGGCGACGTTGGTCTTCTTCGAATCGCCGCGCCGGTTGGCCGACTCCCTAGTAGCGATGGCCGAAGTGCTTGGTTCGAGGAACGCCGCCGTCGGCCGCGAGTTGACCAAGACGTTTGAGGAAATGCGCACCGGCACGCTTGCGCACCTTGCGGAACACTATGCCGCCGCCGACACGCCGAGGGGCGAGATCGTCGTCTGCGTGGGGCCGCCTTCCGCCGCGCCGCCACCCGATGCCGAAGATGTCGACCGCCTGCTTCTCTCGCTGGCAGCCGAAATGCCGGCATCGAAGGCGGCAGCCGAAGCCGCGCGCATGACCGGCGGCCGCAAGCCGGACCTCTATCGCCGTCTCATGGATCTGAAGGCGGATGACGCCGGATGATACTCGCTTCCGCCGAAAAGCCTATCGGCGCGGGCATCGCGGCGAGTGGCTGGCCGCGCTCGCCCTCATGGTCAAAGGCTTTCGCATCGTCGCCCGCCGCTACCGCACGCCGCTCGGCGAGATCGACCTGATCGCCCGGCGCGGCGACCTCGTGCTGATCGTCGAGGTCAAGGCGCGAAAAACGCTGATGCAGGCGATGGAGGCGATCTCCTACCCGTCCGAGCGCCGCATCGAAGGCGCCGCCGACCTGTGGCTGACGCGCCAGCGCGACCATGCCCGCCTCTCAATGCGCTTCGACCTCGTCGCCGTGCTGCCCTGGCGCTGGCCGGTGCATGTCGAGAACATTTTTCACGGACGTAATTGATCCGGCGCGGGCAAACGCCCTTGCGACTTGCACTGATCCGGAATGCGGGTGCGGTTCTTTATCGCCGCGTCACCAGCATCGGCAGGCCGCCCTGCGGCTGCGTCGTCAGCTTCTGCACCGGCCAGGGTTTCGTTTCCGCCACGCTGTCGAAGCGGAAGCGCGAAAGCAGTACGGCCAGCGCTATCACCGCCTCCTGCATGGCGAATGACGCGCCGATACAGGTCCTCGGCCCGTCGCCGAACGGCAGATATTGGAAACGGTTGATCTTGTCCCGGTTGGCGGGATGGAAACGCGACGGCAGGAAGGCGTTCGGGTCGTCCCACAGTTTTCGATGCCGGTGCACCACCCAGGGCATGACAAGCACCTGCGCGCCGCGCGGGATTTTCAAGTCCTGGTAGGTTTCCGGCTCGATCGGCTCGCGGTTAATCGACGGCGCCGGCGGATAGAGCCGCATCGCCTCCTCGAAGGCCGCCCGCGTCAGCGGCATCAGGTCGAGCCATTTCACCGGATCGGGCTCTGCCTTCATCACCGCATCGATCTCATCCTCAATCGGCGCACGCTCCCACGGCGCCTCGGCCAGGCAATAGAGCGTCCAGCCCAGCGCCCGTGCCGTCGTCTCGTGGCCGGCACCGATGAAGGTGATGATGTTGTCCTCGACCTCCTGCCGGGTCAGTCCGTCCTTGCCCTCGGCGCGCAGCAGCAGCGTGAGGAAATCCTCCGGCACGTCGTCCGGCGTGCGTTTCATGCGCTCGATGCGCATCGCGACAGTGTCGGTGACGATCTTGCGAAAAAACTTCATCGTCCGGCGGCCACGGATGTGGGTGAAACGCGGCAGCCAGTCGGGCGCGCGCAGAATGTCCAGCGGGTCGACGCGGCCCATCGTCTCGAACAGCCGCTCGATCTCGCCTCCGAAACTGCCGGGTTCCCCCGCTATCTCGTTGGAGAACAAGGTCTCCGCCATGATGTCGAAGGTCAGCAGCGTCATCTCATGGGCCATGTCCACGGTGTCGCCGACATTTTCGTAGCGCTCGGCGAAAACCTCCGTTCGCCGCAGCATCGGTTCGGCGAACCCAAAGATGTGGCGCGGCGTGAACACCGGCGCCATCGCCTTGCGCGAGCGCTTCCACACCTGCCCTTCTGCCGTCAGCAGCCCGTCGCGCAGGATCGGCCGCAGCACCTTCTGGCGGACGGTGGCGAGCTTGTAGTTCTTCGCGTTGTCGACGAGCACGTGGCGGATCAGGCCGGGATCGTTGGCGATCACCAGCGGCCCGCCGACGCCGTTCACGACGATCCAGGGCTGGTTGTAGGAGGGCTCGCCCCAAAGCTCGAGCGGGTTGCGGTAGATGATGCGGATCATCTCCAGCATCGACGGCGGCCGCGTGCGCGGGATCGGCGCAGGCGGGCGAAAGGGTGTGGGGGCTGTATCCATATCGATCAATGTCCTGCAGACCTTGGCATAAGATAGGCACTGGCGACATGCGACAACTTGCAAAGCGCGGTCCGGAAGCCCGGCGTGCCCGCCGACCGTGCTCCGGCAAAACACAGCCAACGTGAAATGACGCGGCGAAACCCCGCGTTTCGGCGGGAAAAACACCCCCCGCATTGGAAAACCGGCAGGAAAAAGCCTATATCAGCAATGTCAAAAAAGAGGCGCGAATCGGCGGCATTCGGCGCCTGTTTGTTTCAGTAAAACGAAAGCACTTCATGAGCGACGAGCTAGACACCGGCAACGGCGGCAGCGCCGAATATGGCGCGGATTCCATCAAGGTTTTGAAGGGCCTGGATGCCGTGCGCAAGCGGCCGGGAATGTATATCGGCGATACCGACGATGGCTCCGGCCTGCATCACATGGTCTATGAGGTCGTCGACAACGCCATCGACGAGGCGCTCGCCGGCCATGCCGACCTGGTCAGCGTGACGCTCAATCCGGACGGTTCCGTGACGGTTATCGACAACGGCCGCGGCATCCCGACCGACATTCATACCGGCGAAGGCATATCGGCTGCCGAAGTCATCATGACCCAGCTACATGCCGGCGGAAAATTCGACCAGAATTCCTACAAGGTCTCCGGCGGCCTGCATGGCGTCGGCGTTTCGGTGGTCAACGCGCTGTCGGCCTGGCTGAAGCTGAAGATCCGCCGCGACGGCAAGATTCATGAGATGAGCTTCACCCATGGCGACGCTGACGCGCCGCTCCGAGTCACCGGAACCTACGAGCAGAACAAGCTGCCCGGCACCAATGAGGGCCGCAGCGGCAGCGAGATCACCTTCTTCCCGTCGGCCGAGACCTTCACCATGGTCGAGTTCGACTATGGAACGCTGGAGCATCGCCTGCGCGAGCTTGCCTTCCTCAATTCCGGCGTGCGCATCGTGCTGACCGACGCCCGCCATGCCGATGTGAAGCAGATCGAGCTGCTTTATGAGGGCGGGCTCGAAGAGTTCGTCAAATATCTCGACCGCGCCAAGAAGTCGCTGATATCAGCGCCGATCGCCATCCGCGCCGAGCGCGACGGCATCGCCGTCGAAGTCGCCATGTGGTGGAACGACAGCTACCACGAGAACGTGCTGGCCTTCACCAACAACATCCCGCAACGCGACGGCGGCACCCATCTCGCCGGTTTTCGCGGCGCGCTGACCCGTCAGGTCACGGGTTACGGCGAAAGCTCGGGACTGACCAAGAAGGAAAAGGTGGCGCTGATCGGCGACGATTGCCGCGAGGGCCTGACGGCGGTGCTGTCGGTCAAGGTGCCGGATCCGAAATTCTCGTCGCAGACCAAGGACAAGCTGGTTTCGTCCGAAGTCCGCCCCGTGGTCGAAAGCCTGGTCAACGAGGCGCTCGGCACCTGGTTGGAGGAGCATCCGGCCGAGGGCAAGGTGGTGATCGACAAGGTCATCCAGGCGGCAGCCGCGCGCGAGGCAGCCCGCAAGGCGCGCGACATCACCCGCAAGAGCACGCTTGGCATCACCTCGCTCCCCGGCAAGCTCGCCGACTGCCAGGAGCGCGATCCGGCGAAATCCGAAATCTTCATCGTCGAGGGCGATTCGGCAGGCGGCTCGGCCAAGGGCGGCCGCTCGCGCCAGAACCAGGCGATCCTGCCGCTGCGCGGAAAAATCCTCAACGTCGAGCGCGTAAAACTCGACCGCATGCTGTCGTCCGAAATGATCGGCACGATGATCGTTGCGCTGGGCACCGGCATCGGCAAGGACGAGTTCAACGCCGACAAGCTGCGCTATCACAAGATCATCATCATGACGGACGCCGACGTCGACGGCGCCCACATCCGCACCCTGCTGCTCACCTTCTTCTTCCGGCAGATGCCGGAGCTGATCGAGCGCGGCCACCTCTACATAGCCCAGCCGCCGCTCTACAAGGTGACGCGCGGCAAGAGCGTGCAATATGTCAAGGACGAGACCGCCTACGAGGAGTTTTTGATCAATTCCGGTCTTGACGAGGGTTCGCTGACGCTGGGTTCCGGCGAGGTGCGCGCCGGCCAGGACCTGCGCACGGCAATCGACGACGCGCTGGCCGTCCGCACGCTGGTGAACGGCCTGCACTCGCGTTACGACCGCCGCGTCGTCGAGCAGGCGGCGATTGCCGGTGCCCTGAAGCCGGAAATCTTCAACGACCTCGGCCGCGCCAACGCGATGGCCGCGACCGTTGCGGGCCGGCTGGACACCATTGCCGAAGATATGGAACGCGGCTGGAGCGGCAGCACCTCCGTGTCGAACGACGGCTCGGGCGGCTACGTGTTCGAGCGCATGCTGCGCGGCGTCAAGGATGTGGCGGCGCTCGACATGGCGCTGATCAACTCGGCCGACGCGCGGGCGCTCGACCGTTATGCGCCGCGCCTCGGCGAGGTCTATGGCGTTCCGCCGGTGCTTCGCCGCAAGGAAGTCTCCGAGACGATCGCCGGCCCTCTGGCGCTGCTCGCCGCCATCTTCGCGGCCGGCCGTAAGGGCCTGACCATGCAGCGCTACAAGGGTCTCGGCGAGATGAACGCCGAGCAGCTCTGGGAAACCACGCTCGACCCGAACGTGCGCTCGCTGCTGCGCGTCCAGGTGAATGACGCCACCGACGCCGACTCACTGTTCGCCCGCCTGATGGGTGACGAGGTAGAGCCGCGCCGCGACTTCATCCAGGAGAACGCGCTGAGCGTTGCCAACCTCGACGTTTGACGCCTATCCGGGCACTCCGCCAAAAGAGGCTCTTGGATCAAAAAATACAACGGCCACCGCGAATTCGGGGTGGCCGTCTTGCTTCAAAGCAGTTCTTGTCCCGCTCGGGCGGCTATCGTCCGCCAGCGAGTCTGTGCTCAGAACTTGCTGTTCTCGTCATAGAACTTCACGGCGTTGTCGACCGTGATGATCGGCGACGGCAGCGCGGTATCCTTCTCCGGCGCGCCGCCGGCGACGATTGCCATGGCGCGGTTGAAGCCGGCGCGGCCGATCTGGTCGGAGGAGTTGCGGCCGGTGGCGCCATAATTACTGCCGTCGCGCAAAATCTCCTTCAGCGTGCCCATCTCGCCGTCGACCGAGGCGATGAAGATCTTGTCGGCCTTGCCGGCGTCGCCGATTGCCTTCTGCGCACCCAGGCACATGGAGTCGTTTTCGCAGAACACGGCATTCAAGTCGTCGTTCTTGGAAAGCAGGTCCTCCATCTGCTGGAAGCCGCCGTCGGCGCTCCACTCGCCCCAGCCGGGCGCCACGACGGCCTCGACCTTGGTGCCCTCAAACTTCGACTTCACGCCGTCCGACCGGGCGGAGCCGATCGTGTTGTCGGCGGGCCCGCCGCGGATGATCGCCACCTTGCCGGCTCCGTCCAGGCGCTTGACGATGTAGTCGCCGATGCCCTCGCCGATGGCGCGGTTGTCCGGCCCGACCCAGGCGGTGTAGTCGCCGCCCTTCAGCAGGCGGTCGACCATGACGATCGGCACCTTTGCCTGGTTGATGGCTTCAAGCGCGGCGGGCGCAGCCTCGATCCAGGCGCCGGAGATGATGAACACGTCGACGTCCTGGTTCAGCAGGTCCTCGACGTCCGAGGTCAGCTTGGCGACATCGCCCTTGGCGTCGGTCGACAGCACCTTGACGTTGGAGAAGTGGCTGGCCTCGTCCTTCACGGCGGCGTCCATGCCGACGAAATAGGCGCAGCACAGCGAAAGGTTGACCATGCCGATCTTGATTTCCTCGTCGGCCGCCGCGGCCGGCCAGGCGTTCAGCGCCGTGGCGGCAAGCCCGGCAAGCGCGGTCGCCCTCAATTTTCCGAACAAAGTCATTGTCTTCCTCCCTTTCGACAGGCCGGCATCAGGCCGGCGGTTTTTCAAGCCTTCTTGCGCCTCGCCAGCACCGCCACGAGAATGATCAGCCCCTTCAGAAGCTGCTGGTAATAGGAATCGACATTGAAGAGGTTGAGCACGTTGTCGACGACCGCCAGCGCCAGCACACCGCCGAGCACGCCGACCGTCGTGCCGCCCCCTCCCCCAAGCAACCCGCCGCCGATGACCACCGCGGCGATTGCGTCGAGCTCATAACCGACGCCGACGCTGGGCTGGGCAATGCCGAGCCGCGAGGCGAGCAGCACGCCGGCGATCGCCGCGAACAGGCCGCAGGCGACATAGGCGAAGATCAGGTGTTTTCCGACATCGACGCCAGCCAGCCGCACCGCCTCCTTGTTGACACCCAGCGCGAAGGCGGCGCGACCGGAGACGGTGTGATTCAGGTAGAACCAGACGGCGGGAGCGGCGAGCGCGAAGATGATGAAGTTGACCGGCACCGGCCCGACGAAAGCACCGCCGAGCAGGCTGCGGAACATCTCGTCGGCGGGGTAACGCGGCGTGTCGGCATAGACATAGGTCAACCCGCGCAAGCTGCCCATCGTCGCCAGCGTGACGATGAAGGGCTGGAGGTTGAAGCGCGAGGTCAGCCAGCCATTGAGGAAGCCGACCGCAGCGCCCATCGCCAGCGCCACGGCGATTGCCAGCGAAAAATGCATCTGGTCCTGCAGGCCGGTGGCAAGCAGGCCGGCCAGTGCCAGCACGGAGCCGACCGACAGGTCGATGCCCCCGGTGCGGATCACCATCAGCATGCCGAGGCTGAGAAAACCGTTGGTAACGATCTGGCGCGAGATGTTGACGATGTTGCGCTGCGTCAGGAAGGCGTCCGAGGCGAAGGCCGCGAAGACGACGAGCAACAGGATCGCGCCTGCAAACAAAAGGTCGGCGCGGCTGAAGCGCTGGAGCAATGCCGGGCGTTGGCGCGGAGCGGTGGCTGTCATCTCGGTCAATGCAGACGCTCCGGCCGCGTCCCGGCGACAGCCAATCCGGCGGCATGTGCGAAAACGGTCTCCGGCTCGAATTCATTCGAGACCAGTTCGGCGGCAATGCGGCCATCGCGCACGATCAGCAACCGGTCGGACATGCCGAGTACCTCAGGCATTTCGGACGAGATCATCAGTACCGCGACACCGCTGTCGGCGAGGTTGCGGATCATCTGGTAAATCTCGACCTTCGTCGCGATGTCGACGCCGCGCGTCGGCTCGTCGAAGATGAACAACTCGATGTTTTCGACCAGCAGCCATTTCGCCAGCACCACCTTCTGCTGGTTGCCGCCGGAAAGCTGGCGCACCGGCTGGGACGGGTCGGCGAGGCGGATCGACAATTCGCGAATTTTCGTCTCGACCAGTTGCCGGCGCCTGGCGCCGTCGATGACGCCGCGCGGCGCATAACGCGAAAAGCTTGCCAGCCCGGCATTGTCGATGACGCTGGCGTCGAGCGCCAGTCCGTCGCCCTTTCGGTCCTCGGTGAGCATGGCGACCCGGCCGCGCACCGCTTGCGCCGGCGTCGTAAAATCCGCCGCGGCTCCGTTCATCCGAACCGCGCCGCTATCGGCCGGCGTGGCACCAAAAATCGCCTTGGCAATCTCGGTACGGCCGCTGCCGACCAGGCCGAACATGCCGACGATCTCGCCGGCTCGAACGGTGAAGCTGACGTCCTCGAAGATATCGCCAAGCGTAAGCCGCTCGACCTCCAGCACCGGCCTGCCGGCGCGTCCGCTCTTCTCGGGGAAGATCGCGTCGAGCGGCCGGCCGACCATGGCGTGGATAAGCCGTTGCTCGTCGAGTTCACCGATCGGCCCGGACAGGACGCTTCGTCCGTCCTTCAACACCACGATCTCGTCGGCGATGGCGTAGATCTCTTCCAGACGATGCGAGATGTAGAGCACCGTCGTGCCGGACCTCGCCAGGCCGCGCACCTTGTCGAACAGTTTTTCCGCCTCGGACGCCGACAGCACCGCCGTCGGCTCGTCGAGGATGAGAATCTTCGGCTCGGCCACCAACGCCTTGGCGATCTCGACGATCTGCTGGCGGGCGACGCTGAGCGAACTGACCAGCGCGGCCGGGGCAATCTCCGGAAAACCGAAATCGGCAAGCACGCGCGCCGCGATGCGGTTGGCTTCCGGCCAGTCGACGACGAAGGACAGGCGGCGCGTCGGCATGCGCCCGAGCAGCATGTTTTCGGCGACGGAGAGATGCGGCAGCAGACTGAGTTCCTGATAGACAGTGCGGATGCCGAGCGCCATCGCATCGGACGGGCCGGCGATACGCGCGGGCTGGCCGTCGAGCAGAATCTGCCCGCTGTCGGGCAACGTCGCGCCGGAGAGCATCTTCATCAGCGTCGACTTGCCCGCGCCGTTCTCGCCGCACAGCGCCAGCACGCGGCCCGGCGCGACCGCGAAGGAGATGTCGCGCACGGCAGGATTGCCGTCGTAGCTCTTGGCGATGCTGCTGACCGCGAGATGGGGCATCAGACCGCCGCCCCGAACACTTCGTGCAGCAGCAAGGTCTTTTCCTTGCTCATCTCGTGCAATGTGTCGTGAATGCCTTCGCGGCCATTGCCGCTGCCCTTGTTGCCGCCGAAGGGCAGCGTCTCGACCCGTATCGCCGTCGTGTGGTTGACGACCACTGTGCCGACATCGAGCGTCTCGTAGGCGCGCATCACCTTGCGCAGATCATGCGTGAAGATCGCCGCCTGCAGGCCGAACGGACTGTCGTTGGCGAGCGCCAGCGCCTCGTCGAAACGGTCGTAGGGGATCAGCGGCAGGACAGGCCCGAACGTCTCGTCGGCGAAGGCCGGGGTGCCGGGCGTCACGCCGGTCAGGATCGTCGGCTCGAAGAAATTGTCATGGCGCTTGCCGCCGGTCACGAGCCTCGCACCATCGGCGACCGCTTGCCGCACCTGCGCCTCGACCCGCTCGGCGCCGCGCCCGTTGATCAGCGGCCCGACATCGGTCGATGGATCGAGCGGATCGCCGACGCGCAGCTTCACCGTCCGCGCAGCGACAGCATCGAGCAGTTTTTGATAGATCGGCCGTTCGACCAGGACGCGCTTCACCGCGCAGCAGATCTGCCCGTTGCCGGAGGTGAAGCGCCCGGCGATGAGCGCATCAGCCGTCGCCTCGATGTCGGCGTCACCGCAGACGATCGTCGCATCATTGCCGCCGAGTTCGAGATGCACCTTCTTCAGGGTCTGCGCGGCGACCTCAAGGATGCGCTTGCCGGCTGCCGTCGAGCCGGTCATGGCGATCATGTCGACGCCCTCGGCTCGCACCAGCGCCTCGCCGACGTCGCGCCCGCCGGTCAGCACCTGATGCGCGCCGCGCGGCAGGCCGGCTTCCTCCAGGTAGCGGGCAATCTCGATGACCGCCATCGGGCAATCTTCCGGCGTCTTGGTGATGACCGCATTGCCGGCCGCAAGCCCGCCCGCGACCTTGTGGCTCCAGAGTTCCACCGGGTAATTGAACGGCACGATCGCCGCGATGACGCCCAGTGGATAGCGCGAGGTGATCGCCAGCGACTTCTCGCGGCCTGGGATCGAATGCAGCGGAACCGAGCGGCCGAACATCCGCTTCGCTTCCTCCGCATAGCCGCGGAAGATGCGCGCCGCGACCCCGACCTCGCTCGTCGTCTCGCCGATGCGCTTGCCGTTCTCGCGGCAGAGCAGACGGCCCAGTTCCGTCTGGTTCTCTTCGATGCGTCGCGCCACGGTTTCGAGGATTTCGTAGCGCTTATGCGCCGGCATGGCGGCCATAGCATGCTTGCCATGCTGGGCGGCCGCCACAGCGCGAGCGACATCCGTGCCGGTGGCGCGCGGAACGGTGGCGATCTCTTCATTCGTCGCCGGGTTGAGGATCGCATCGAAGGCGCCATCCGAAGCGCCGGTCCAGCCACCGTCGATCAGCATATCCATCAGATCCCCCGCACGACCCGGACAGTCGACAAGCGCCTGCTCCTCGAATTACGACTATATGAACCAATCCAGATCATTTGCAACCGCTTATCCCCTCAGCAAACCACCTGCCCGTGGGAATAGCGAATCCATCGCTGCCATTCGTCACAAACACGCGCAAGGCCGGCAAGGCCAACGACCAACCACGTTCACCCAATTCTGCTCACCGGCAACCACCCTTCGGCAATTCCTTGCGCTTCAAGATCGCATTGCGGCAACAGCGGCGCCGTTGGAGGCGGCTCCCCGCCGTGTCGCCCCCATAAGCCCCCCTCATTGATACGGGACGCCGCGGCCCACCTCTCTGTCACGGGTATTTCAGAAATAGAATTCAGTCAACGATATTTGATCTTGTTTATTATTTTTCGTAAAAGTATACGAATATTGATCAGAATGGACTCGTCCGCATGACCGAGACTCTCGACTCGAACATCAGCGCCACCGCTCTCAAGGCGCTCGCCGTTCTGGATTTCGTCGGCGAGCAGCGGCGGCCGGTGACCGTCAACGAGGTCGCAGCCGGCGTCGGCGCGGACCGCGCCACCGCCTACCGCATGCTGATGACGCTGGTTCAGTCCGGCTACGTACTGAAGGAGGCCGACGCCAAGCACTACCGCATCAGCCTGAAGGTGCTGTCGCTGGCCCGCAATCTGGTCAGCGAGGACGAGCGCGCCCGCCATATCCTCACCAGCCTGCGCCAGATTTCCGAGGAGACTGGCGAGACGGTGCATTACTCGGCGCTGGAGCGGGATGCCGCCGTGCTGGTGTTCCGCGCCAAGGGCAGCCAGCGCGTCACCGTTGACTTCCAGATCGGCGACCGCTCGCCGCTGCCCTGCACCTCGATCGGCAAGGTGCTGCTCGCCTTCCAGGATATGCGCGCGACCGAAGCGATCCTGGCCCGCGGCCTGCCAAAGGTCGCGCCGAAAACCATCACCGATGTCGAGACGATGCGGCAGGAACTCGCCCGCGTCCGGGCGCAGGGTTTTGCCTATGACGATCTGGAATTCGCCGACGACATGCGCTGCGTGGCCGTGCCGGTATTCGAGAACGGCGGCGAGGTCCCCGGCGGCATTGCGATCTCCGGGCCGGCAAGCCGCTTCGACCTGGAAAAGCTCGACGTATTGCGGCAAGTGGCGATGCGCCACGCGTCGGCGCTCTCGCGGACGCTCGGCGGGTTGCTCTGACATACCCGGCCGCCGGCGGTCAGGCGGTTAAAAAAGCGGAACTCCGCCTTGTCGATGCTCTACGGCACTCTTAAATGATGAGTGTCATCAAAAATTCGACGCGCCGCCAATGCACCTTCACTGCCTTTGGTCCCAAGCATCTTCTGTCGGCTCAGGCAGCGTTGTCCCGGGCGCCGCCTGCCGGCAAAAGCCTGTCGGCGCTGGCATGCAGGCTGGCGAGTATTTCCTCGGACAATTCCGGCGCAGCCTTGCTGGCGCGGGCGAGCGTCAGGCCGCCGACCAGCGCCGCCACCAGCAGGATCGCGCGTTCGCGCGCCGCCCCGCCCTCGCCGCCCAGTGCCGCCGTCATCGCGTCGATATAGCGGCCGATATCCGCGGCGAAATGCTCCCGCACCAGGTCCTCGCGCTGCGGCACCGCGGCTCCCAGCGCCGCCATGGCGCAGCCGCTCCCCGGATTGTCGCGGTGAACGGTGCTGAGGTAGCGGCCGACCATCGCGGCCACCGAGGCGGGATCGGTCAGTTCGGCAACCTTGTCGGCGAAAGCGCTGTCGCAGCATTCGGCTTCCAGCGCGTCCTTGGACGCAAAATGCCCGTAGAAGCCGCCATGCGTCAGGCCGGCCTCGCCGCAGATTTCCGCGACGCTGACACGGTCGAAACCTTTTTCGCGGAACAGTTTTGCGCCGGCCTCGATGATTGCCGAGCGGTTTTCCGCGGCCTTTTCCCTGCTGACGCGCATGTTGGTTCCTTCGGATATCGAGCGGGCCACTCATCAGGCAGCCGCCGCGACAAACATAAGAAGGCCGCATCGTTTCACAAGCGTGGCCTCGGCGCGGGCCTGCCGCGCGATTTCGGAAGACCGTCCCGGCGGCATTCGCCGATTTTCCCATCTCCACTGCCGCACGATGTCCGCGCGGTGCAACCCAGAGCAAGACAGGAGCAGATGAAATGACGGCAACCAAGGGAACGGCGCTGGTCACCGGCGCATCGACGGGCATCGGGGCGGTTTACGCCGACCGCCTTGCCAGGCGCGGCCACGACCTCGTGCTGGTCGCCCGGGACGTGGCCAGATTGGAGCAACTGGCGGCTCGACTGCGCAAGGACACCGGCGTGACCATAGAAGTCCTGCCCGCCGACCTCAACTCACCCGCCGATCGCGCCAAGGTCGAGGAGCGACTGAAGCGCGACGACATCGCCGTCTTCGTCAACAATGCCGGCATGGCCGTGACCGGCCCAACCATCAACGCCGATATCGAAAAGCTCGATACGATGATCGAACTCAACGTCGTGGCAGCCGCCCGGCTGGTCCGCGTCGCGGCCGCAACCTTCGCGCGCAAGCGCGCCGGCACGCTGATCAATCTCGCCTCGATCGCCGGCATCACCAACGACCGGCCGGCCGTCGGCGTCTACTACAACGCCACCAAGGCTTTCATTCTGTCGCTGAGCGAAGGCATCGAGACCGAACTTGCGCCGCTCGGCGTGCGCGTCCAGGCCGTCCTGCCCGGCGTCACCCGCACGGAAATCTGGGAGCGTGGCGGCGTCGACGTGAACCAGCTTCCCGCCGAGATGATCATGAGTGTCGACGACATGGTCGACGCAGCCCTTGCCGGGCTTGACGCGGGCGAAAGCATCAGCATCGTCTCCCTGCCAGACCATGCCGACTGGGACGCCTTCAAGGCGGCGCGCACCGCGATGTATCCCAATCTGTCTCGCAGCAAGCCGGCCCCGCGCTACAGGATAGGGACAGTGAAAGCCGCCTGACCCTATGCTTTCCGCCCGGCGGCCGCCTCAGGCAACGGCGGCCGCCTTGGCGCGAAGCAGCATGCCGAACAGGTCGCGCGGCTCGTCCGGATCGGCCAAAAGGTCGAGTTCCTCATAAAGCCCGGTGTCGCGCAGCTTGTCGCGGACATAGCGCAGCGCCGAGAAATCCTCGATGGCGAAGCCGACCGAATCGAACAACGTGATCTGGCCGGCGGACTTGCGGCCCTCGATCCCGCCCGAAATCACCTGCCACAGTTCGTTGACCGGATAGTCGGCGGGAAGCTGCTGGATCTCGCCTTCGATGCGGGTCTGCGGCGGGAACTCGACGAAAATGTCGGAGCGCAGCAGGATGTCGCGGTGCAGTTCGGTCTTGCCCGGGCAGTCGCCGCCGACCGCGTTGATATGGACGCCCGGCCCGACCATGTTGTCGGTCAGGATGGTCGCTGACAACTTGTCGGCGGTGACCGTGGTGATGATCTCGGCGCCCTCGACTGCCTCCTGGCTGGTGGCACAGACGGCGATGTCAAAACCCATTCCGGCCAGGTTTTTCGCGCACTTGCGCGAGGCGCTTGAATCGATGTCGTAGAGCCGCAGCCGGTCTATGCCAAGCAGGGCCTTGAACGCGATCGCCTGGAATTCCGACTGGGCGCCATTGCCGATGATCGCCATGGTACGCGCACCTTCTGGCGCCAGATACTTTGCAGCCACGGCCGACATCGCGGCGGTGCGCAGCGCCGTCAGGATCGTCATCTCGGTGAGCAGCATCGGATAGCCGTTGCCGACATCGGCAAGCACGCCGAAGGCTGTCACCGTCTGCAAGCCTTCGCGCATGTTCTTCGGATGGCCGTTGACGTATTTGAATCCATAGAGCTTTCCGTCGCTGGTCGGCATCAGCTCGATCACCCCGTCATGGCTGTGCGAAGCCACCCGCGGCGTCTTGTCGAACAGTTCCCAGCGGCGAAAATCAGCCTCGATGTAACCGGCAAGCTCTGTCAGGAACGTCTCGACCCCGACGGCAAGCACCAGCTTCATCATATGGTCGACGCTGACAAAGGGCACGATGTTGAGTTTCGGCTGCATGGTCAGAAGCTCCTCGTCGGGCGGTCCATGATGCGTCGGCCCATAAGACTGGCGGTGAGGTCGACCATCAGGGTGGCGGTTCGTCCGCGTTCATCGAGAAAGGGGTTGAGCTCGACGAGGTCGAGGCTGGAGACGAGGCCGCTGTCCGACAGCATCTCCATGACCAGATGCGCTTCACGGAATGTGGCGCCGCCGGGAACGGTGGTGCCAACCGCCGGCGCGATCGACGGGTCGAGGAAATCGACGTCGAGGCTGACATGCAGCAGCCCGTTTTCTGCCTCCACCCGCGCCAGGAAAGCGTGCAGCAGTTTTGGAATGCCGTGCTCATCGACAGCGCGCATGTCATGGACGGTGACGCCGGCGGCCATCAGCGCCCGGCGCTCGGCCGGATCGACGCTGCGCAAGCCCAATGTGCAGACCCGCGACGGATCGATTTTCGCTGTCAGATCAGGGAAATAGCCGGAAAAGCCCGGCTGGCCGCTGGCATAGGCGAGCGGCACGCCATGCAGATTGCCGCTGGTCGTGGTGTCGAGCGTATGGAAATCCGGATGGGCGTCGAGCCAAAGCACGAACAGCGGACGCCCCTGCTCGGCGGCGCGGCGGGCCACACCCGACAGCGTGCCGGCGGAGATCGAATGGTCGCCACCCAGGAAGATCGGCATGGCGCCGGCGCTTGCGACGTAGGCTGTCTCGGTGATGGCAGAGGTCCAGGCGGAAATCTCCGGCAGCGCCTTCAGCGCGAGGTTTCCGTGGACGATACGTCGGGCAGCCAGCGGCTGCACCGCGCCGAGATCCTCGACCTCATGGCCGAGGTCGCGCAGCGCCGACACCAGCCCCGCGGTGCGTAGCGCGCTCGGCCCCATCTCGCAGCCCATGCGGCCGGCGCCGTCCTGGACGGGCGCACCAACGATCCTGCACAACATCGAAAACCCCTGAAATTCGCGGATTGGAGAATGCCTGGATTCAAACAGAGCCACCCGACGAAACGAATAGAGAAAATTGGCAAATAACGAGAAATGGCTTATCGTTCTGATCAATCAGGCAACCGAATTGGAAAGCCATGGACAACCTCGACGAAAAGCTGGTGACCTTGCTGCGCCACGACGGACGCCGCAGCATCTCCGACCTGGCGATCGACCTCGGCGTTTCGCGGGCCACGGCACGCGCCCGCATGGAGCGGCTGGAAAAGTCCGGCGACATCATCGGCTATACGGTGATCCTGCGCGCCGACGCAGTCGACCAGCGCATCCGCGGCATCATGATGGTTGAGATCGAGGGCCACGCCGCCGACCGGGTGATCCGTGCGCTGGGCGGGTTTTCGGAAGTCTCGACGGTCCACACAACCAACGGCCGCTGGGACCTGGTGGTCGAGATCGGCGCCACCTCGCTCACCGACCTGGACGCCGTGCTGCGGCGCATCCGCCTCATTCCGGGCATCACCGGATCGGAAACCAGCCTGCTGCTCGCCACGCCGAGGACGACGCGGGCGCGGCTCTGAGCCTGCCCAATCCATGGGCACGTTGCCGCATCGCGACAATCCGGTTTCTCGCGGCCGGAAAACCGTGGTAAGCAAAGCGCATCTCGGAGACGCGGCAGCGATGCCTAAGATACTGAAAGGATGGAGCAAAGGGCTCGCGCTGGTCGCGGCCGCGCTGTTCCTCGTCCAATCGCTGTCGGGCGGTTTCGCGGTGGCGGCGGGCAACATTCCTCTCGATGCCTTCGGCAACCCGCTCTGCATCACCAGTTCGGACCACGGCACACCGGCCGACCGCAGCGACCACGGCAAGATGCCGGGCTGCTGCATGCTCGGCTGCACCGCCGCCGCAATGGTTGTCGGCGCGCCGCCGACGGGCACTTCGCTTGCCGTCGCGTTCCAGACAGGCATTGCCGCCCGCAGGCCGATGGGCCGGACGATCGTCGTCCAGGCCGACGACCACCCGCCGGGCAGCCCGCGCGCACCGCCTGCGATAGGCTGATCTGCACCAGCGGCGGCCCTGCGCCACAGCTTCCAACTTCTTGATATTGAACAGAATTTCCGCGGCCTTTCAGGCGCGGTCAGAACCAATGGAACACCCCCATGCAGATTTTTCCACGCGCCACGGCGCACACGATCGCCCATTCTCGCTCCCGCGGCATCGAAGAGGGGCTCGGCGTCCTCGCTTTCGCGCTGATGCTGCTTTTCGCTCTTTCCCGGCCGCTCTGGGCGCATGAGTTCAAGCTCGGCGACCTCGAGATCGGCCATCCCTGGTCGCGCGAGATTCCGGAGGGCGCGAAAGTCGCCGCCGGCTATTTGGTAATCAAGAACCACGGGACGTCGCCGGATCGTCTGGTTTCGATCACCTCTTCCATCGCCGGCAAGGCGGAAGTCCATGAAATGGCTGTGAATTCCGAAGGCGTGATGACCATGCGGCCGATCGGGGACGGCATCGAAATCCCCGCCGGCGGCGAGGTCGCGCTGAAGCCCGGCGCCTTCCACATCATGTTCATGGACCTGAAGCAAATGCCGAAGGCCGGTGTGAAATTTCCGGGAACGCTGACCTTCGAGAAGGCCGGCACAGTCGATGTCGAGTTCGCGGTCGAGCCAAAGGCCGGCGAGGTCGACCACTCGAAGCACCAGGCGACAGGCGGCTGAACCGGGCCGGATTTCCTGCTATGCAGGCGGGCCGCATGATGCGGCCCGCCTGCATCCCGCCGGCGTAAACCGTTGGAATTCCAGCGTCATGCCGTCTTCCTGGTTCGAATGCCGTCCCGTCTCACCCGGCGTCACGCTGATCACCGAGCCGTTCGTGCATCCGTTCTTCCGCGCCAATCTCTACCGGATCGCCGGCCGCGACTTCGACATCCAGCTCGATTTCGGCGTCGGAATCGCCAGTCTTTCCAAAGCCTTGCCGGGAAGCGGCAGGCCTCTCCTGGCGATCGCCACCCATGCCCATGTCGACCATATCGGCAGCTTTCACGAATTCTCCCGCCGCGCCGGACATGCGGCGGAGGCCGAGATCTTCGCCACCATGAAGGACGAGGGAACGCTCGCCTCATGGTTCTCCGGCCAGGCGGACGCATTGGAGCGGCCACCTTCGGCCGGCTGGTCGATGGAAAACTATCGGCTGGCTCCGGCGCCCCTGACCGAACTGCTCGGCGAAGGAGACACCGTCGACACGGGCGACCGGCTGTTCAAAATCCTGCACCTGCCCGGCCATTCGCCGGGATCGATTGCTTTGCTCGACGAAAGGAACGGCGAATTCTTCGCCGGCGACGCGATCTATGACGACGAACTGGTCGACGCGATCCCAGGCGCGGACGTCGCCGTCTATCTCAACACCATGAAAAGACTGGCGGAACTGGACATCGGCGCTGGCCATGGCGGCCATGGGCCGAGCTTCGACAGGGCACGCATGCATACGATCGCGCGGGCCTACATCGAGGCGAAGACGCGATCCCGCTTGCAGCCGCGATAGGCGCGTGAAGTCCGGAAGTTGCAATAGTTTCAAAATGTTATGACGCCAGCCACGCTCAAAGCGCGTGATACGCTTCACGCACCCCCTGTTTTTGGCGGTTTCGCGATGATGATTGCGGCATTCGGGCTTGATGGCGCTCACGTTCGCCTTCACCGCCGGCGCTTTTTTCGGCAGCTCAGGCGACGGGCTTAAGGCTGCCTTTTGGCAAACGAATCCCGGTCACTGCACCGCGAAAAAATCCTCGATCTTTTCCGCCGCGCGTTTTAGCGGCGGCAGGATGGTGCGCTCCATATCTGCCACCGAGAACCGGGCCGACTGGGCCGAGACGTTGATGGCGGCGACCACGACGCCCTGCCGGTCGTGGACCGGCACGGCGAGGGAGCGCAGGCCGAGTTCCAGTTCCTCGTCGACCATGGCAAAACCCTGCTCGGCCGCCTGCCGGACTTTTTGCGCGATCTCGCGGCGGTCTGTGATGGTCTTCGGCGTGTTCGGCTCGATCGTCGCGCCGCCGAGGAAGTCCGCGAGTTGCTCCTGCGTCATGCCGGACATCAAAACCCGGCCCATCGAGGTGCAGTAGGCGGGAAGCCGCGTGCCGACCTGCAGCGACACGCGCATGATGCGGGCGCCGGGGATGCGGGCGACATAGACGACATCGTGGCCGGATAGCACCGCAGCGGAACAGGATTCGTTCATCTCGCTCGCTACCTCGCGCATGAACGGCTCGGCGAAGGACCACAGCGACGTGCCCTCCAGCCAGATCCTCGCCAGCGACAGCAGGCGCGGCGACAGCACGAACAGCCGCCCACTCTGGACGGCATGGCCGGCGGCGACGAGCGTCAGCAACAGGCGGCGCGCCCCGGCGCGGGTCAGGCCGGCACGCTCGGCGGTCTCGGTGAGAGTCAGCCCGGCAGGGTGCGCAGCAAGGATTTCCAGCACGCCGAGGCCTTTTTCCAGCGAGCCGACGAGATCGCGCGAGGAAGGCGCTTCCGGCATTGAACACAGCGTCCCTTGTTGGCGACGGATCGGACGGTTGACAATCTGGCACTTGAGAGAAATAGTATCGCATAAGAAACTTATGTTCGCAATACGAACAATTCTTACATATTGGAGGTGATGACGTGGCAAAGTTCCTGCCGCTCAGCCAGGCGGTTTCGGAGAATCTGAAGAGTGGCGATACCGCCGCCTTCGAGGGGTTCACCCATCTGATCCCGACCGCCGCAGCACACGAGGCGATCCGCCAGGGTTTCAAGGACCTCACCCTGGTGCGGATGACGCCGGACCTGATCTACGACCAGATGATCGGCATGGGCATGGCGAGGAAGGCGGTGTTTTCCTATGCCGGCAATCCCGGCGTCGGCCTGCTGCGCCGGCTGCGCGACGCGGTCGAGAACGGCTTTCCGCACCCGCTGGAGATCGAGGAACATAGCCACGCCGCCATGGCCAACGCCTACGAAGCGGGCGCGGCCGGGCTGCCCTGTGCTATCTTCCGCGGCTATCGCGGCGCCGGGCTGGCCGAGGTCAATCCGAATATCAAATCGGTCATCTGCCCGTTCACCGGCGAAAAGCTGGCAGCCGTACCGGCGGTGCGCCCGGACGTGACCTTCATCCATGCGCAAAAAGCCGACCGCAAGGGCAACGTGCTGGTGGAAGGCATCGTCGGCATTCAGAAGGAAGCCGTGCTGGCGGCGAAACGAGCCGTGGTCACGGTCGAGGAGGTCGTCGACAGTTTCGACGACCTGCACCCGAACCTCTGCGTGCTGCCGTCTTGGACGGTCCATGCCATATCGGTCGTGCCGGGCGGATCGCACCCCTCCTACACGCAGGGCTATTACGACCGCGACAATGCCGCCTATCTGGAATGGGACGAGATCGCGGCTGACCGGGATCGTTTCCGCGAGTGGATGCAGAAGAACGTGATCGAGAAGAGCGCCGACGATTTCGCCGGCCGCGTCGCACATCTGAGGAAAGCGGCATGAGCGAGGGAAGTCCGAGGACAGTTCTACAGAATTCGTCCCGCGATCCGAATTGGGTTCAAGAAATTGGCGGCGGAAACGGTGTAAGTGCCGGGGATAGTTTACTTTCTTTCCGCAGAAGGGCCGAAGCGCGTCAAGGCTGGCGCAGGCGGAAAAAGTAAACTGTCCCCTGCGTTTCTCCTTCAAGCGTCGTGAATCATACCCGGATTTCTGGAGCCCCAGATGAGCGCTCAAAACTTCACCCCCAACGAGATGATGACGATTGCCGCCTCGCGGGCGCTGACCAGTGACGACGTGTGCTTCGTCGGCATCGGCGCGCCGTCGGCCGCCTGCAACGTGGCGCGGCTGACGCATGCGCCGGATATCACGCTGATCTACGAGAGCGGCACGATCGGCACGGCGCCCGACGTGCTGCCGCTGTCGATCGGCGACGGCGAACTCTGCGAGACGGCGGTAACCACCGTGCCGGTGCCGGAAATGTTTCGCTACTGGTTGCAGGGCGGGCGCGTCACCATCGGTTTCCTCGGCGCTGCGCAACTCGACAAGTTCGGCAACATCAACACGACGGTGATCGGCGACTACGCCCATCCGAAGACACGTCTGCCCGGCGGCGGCGGCGCGCCGGAGATCGCCACCTCTTCGCAGCAGGTCTACATCACCATGGCGCAGACCAGGCGCGGCATGGTCGAGAAGATCGACTTTTTCACATCGTTCGGCCATGGCGAAGGCGGCGACCATCGCAAGCGGCTCGGTATCGACACGGCCGGGCCGACTCTGCTGATCACCGACCTCGCCATCTGGAAGCCGGACCCGGAGACGAAGGAGTTCACGGTGGTGTCGCTGCATCCCGGCGTGACGCGGGAAAAAGTGCAGGAGACCTGCGGCTGGACGGTGAGATTTGCCGAGCAGTTGGAGGAGACTCCTGCCCCGACCGATCTCGAACTGAAGACGCTGCGCGACTTGCAAGCAAGGACGAAAGCGGCGCATGAGGGCACGGCGAAGAAGGAGAAGGCCGCCTGACATGACCGAAGCTTTCATCTGCGACTACATCCGCACCCCGATCGGCCGCTTCGGCGGGCAGCTTTCGTCGGTGCGCCCCGACGACCTCGGCGCGATTCCGCTGAAGACGCTGGTCGAGCGCAACGGCGCGGTCGATTGGGCCGCCGTCGACGACGTGATCTATGGCTGCGCCAACCAGGCGGGCGAGGATAACCGCAATGTGGCGCGCATGGCCCTGCTGCTCGCTGGCCTGCCGAAGGAGGTGTCGGGCACGACAATCAACCGGCTGTGCGGGTCGGGCATGGATGCCGTCATCGCCGCCGCCCGCGCCATCAAGGCCGGAGAGGCCGAGTTGATGATCGCCGGTGGGGTGGAATCGATGAGCCGTGCGCCCTTCGTGCTGCCCAAGGCCGACAGCGCCTTTTCGCGCAACGCCGAGATCTACGACACCACCATCGGCTGGCGCTTCATAAACCCGTTGATGAAGAAACAGTACGGCGTCGATTCCATGCCGGAGACCGGCGAGAACGTGGCCGAGGATTTTGCCGTATCGCGCGCCGACCAGGACGCCTTTGCCGTGCGCAGCCAGGACAAGGCGGTGGCCGCACAGGCCAACGGCCGGCTGGCGAAAGAAATCACTCAGGTGACGATCCCGCAGCGCAAGGGCGAACCGGTCATGGTTGCGAAGGACGAACATCCGCGCGCCGGCACGACGGTCGAGACGCTGGCGAAACTGCCGACGCCATTCCGGCAGGGCGGCACGGTGACGGCCGGCAATGCGTCCGGCGTCAATGACGGCGCGGCCGCGCTGATCATCGCCTCCGAGGCGGCGGCGAGGAAATATGGCCTGACACCGATCGCCCGCATCCTTGGCGGGGCGACGGCGGGCGTGCCGCCGCGCATCATGGGCATCGGCCCGGCGCCGGCGACGAAGAAGCTGTGCGCGAGGCTCGGCCTTTCGCCGAAGGATTTCGGCGTCGTCGAACTGAACGAAGCCTTTGCCTCCCAAGGCATCGCCGTGCTCCGCGAACTCGGGATCGCCGAGGACGCGGAGCACGTCAACCCGAATGGCGGAGCGATCGCGCTCGGTCATCCGCTTGGAATGTCGGGGGCCAGGATCACCGGCACGGCGGCGCTGGAACTGCGCGAGCGCGGAGCGAAACTGGCGCTGGCGACCATGTGCATCGGGGTGGGCCAGGGAATCGCGGTGGCGCTGGAGCGGGTGTAGGCGCGGATGGCGTGTTGGGAAACCTTGCGCCGTCTCGCCCGGCTGGAGCACCCCTCATCCGACCTCGCTTCGCGAGGCCACCTTCTCCCACAAGGGGAGAAGGTGGAGCGATGCCGCCACGCTTGTGCCAATCGTCAGCCTTGGAGATTTGCGAAGGCGTCTGCGCGAAACTCCACCTTCTCCCCTTGTGGGAGAAGGTGGCCTCGCGAAGCGAGGTCGGATGAGGGGTGTTCCAGCTTGGTGGAGACGGCAGACCGCGCGTGCCTGAACTATTCTAGGACTACCGCAATCTGCTTTTGAGGTGCGCCAGAATGTTGACCAGCCGTCCCAACGGATCGCGCACGTAAAAACGCCGGACACCCCACGGCTCCTCCGTCGGGCCGTATTCAATCGCAATCCCGTTCGCCCGCACGCGCTCCATCGCCGCGTCGAGATCGTCGACCTCGATCGAGATGTCCGGCACCGGCGTGCCTGACCCGCCTTGCGACATCACGCTGATCTGCACGGTCATCTCCTGGTTCGAGCCGTAGGTGGGGATCCAGCCCATATCAATCAGCATGTCGAGGCCGAGCACATCGCCGTAGAAACGTTTCGCGGCGGCCACGTCATCGGTGGCGATGTTGGTGACGATGCGTTTGACCTGCATGGGTGGCTCCAGGAGACGTTGCAATGCAATGGGGTGCGTCCTTCGAGGCTCGCCCACCGGACGTTTACAATCCTATAGCCAAGGCCGTGCAGGCTCGCACCTCAGGATGAGGACTGTTGGGCTTGCAACGCCAATCGCCAAAGCTGGATGCATAGTTTCGAAGACTGGCTGATCACCCGGCCTCAACGCGCTGGAAACCAGTACTTCAATGTCCATACCAGATCGACATGGAAGGTTAGCGTTGCAGGCACGGCAGTCCTGATCCTGAGGCGCGAGCCCGCAACGCTCCGAAAAAATAGAGCGAAATCGTCAGCGGGCGAGCCTCGAAGGACCCGCCAGCACGAAATCGTATTCCACCTCCCAAAACCAGCCGTCGAAGCCGAATTCCTTCGCCCTCGCCGGATCGTCGACGCGCTTGAATTCCGCGAGCAGGCTTTCCTTCACGCCGAACACTGCATCGGAGTTGATATACGGATCGTCGGGATCGAAGATGTGGGTGACGAGCGGGTCGAAACCCTCCGCCTTGATGATGAAGTGGAGGTGCGCCGGACGATAGGGATGGCGGCCGAGCGCCCCTAGCAGTTGCCCGACCGGGCCGTCGTCGGGGATCGGGTAGAATTTCGGCTTGACCGCGCGGAACCAGTAGCGGCCGTCTTCGCCGGTGCGGAACACGCCGCGCAGATTGAAGTCGGGCTGGATGCCCTTCTGCTGCACGTCGTAAAACCCTTCATCGTTGGCTTGCCAGACGTCGAGCACCGCGCCGGCGATCGGCTTTCCCGACGTGTCGAGGATGCGGCCGGAGATCGCCATGTCCTCGCCCTTGGCGTCGAGGCAGATGTTGGCGCCCATCGGCAGTTCCGGCGCGTCGGCGACGTGGAACGGGCCGAGGACGGTGGATTCGGAAGCGCCCGAGGGTTTTCGGTTGTTGATCGCGTCGACCAGCATCGAGACGCCGGTCACGTCGGAAAGCAGGATGAACTCCTGCCGCCAGTCGTTGCACATGTGGCCGGTGCTGGTGAGGAACTGGATCGCCTGCATCCATTCATCCTGCGTCGGCTCGATCTCCTTCATCGCCTCATGCAGCTTTCGGGTGATGACCTCCATCACCTGTTTCAGCCGCTCACTCTTGGCGTTGGCGTTGCGGCCGGTGACGACCTCGACCGAGTTCTGCTCGGTGAAGAAACCCTTTTCATGCGCGTCCATGATCGTTCCTCATAGAGCCAGGATGAATTTAAGCACCCGCCGCAGTTCCGCCACAGGATCGCCAGCGATCGTCTCGCGCCGCCAGCACACATGCTGGTCCGGCCGCACCAGCACGATGCCGCTGTCGCGCACCTCGCGGGCGCGGGCCCAGTCGCCGGTAAAATCCTGCCAATGCTGGCGCGGGCCGATGATGTGGGCGGCGATGTCGAGGCCGAGTTCCCGGCCGACGATTTTTGCCGCCTCGACCCAGCCCTGCCCGCCGATGCCGGTCAGGATCGAGAAGCGGCCATGGCCGGCGAGGTCGAGCGTCGAAACCTTGCCGCCATGATTGTCGAACACCCAGACGTGCGGCAGGCGCGCGCCGGGCCAGGTCGTCGGGTGGTAATGCAGTTCCGCGTCCTTGTCGAAGGCCGGTTCCGGCTGCCCGTCGGTGAGAACCGCGTCCGATCTGTAGCGCTGGTTCATCTCGACGCCATGCGCATCGAATTCGTAGACCTTGAAGGCGACGGTCTCGCGGATATTTCTCCGCTGCTCCTCGGCCTCGGGCGTGTCGTCGCAGCGCGCGTCCATATTCTGCTGCATCTTCACCGGGTCGATGGAATCGAGCAGGCCGAGCGCCTTGAAGATCGGGCCGAACTCCTCGATCGACTGGTTGGCGCGGGTCACGATCTGTTTTGCGATCGGCGCGCGTTCGGTATTGAAACTGTCGAGAAGTTTCGACCCCGCGCTGCCCTTGAGGACATAGGCGAGCTTCCAGGCGAGATTAAAAGCGTCCTGGATCGAGGTGTTGGAGCCCAGCCCGTTGGACGGCGGATGGCGGTGGGTTGCGTCGCCCATGCAGAAGACCCGGCCGTTGGACATGGTGGTCGCGTACATGTTGTTGACGGTCCAGGTCGAAACCGACTGGATGTCGACCTCAAGTTCGGGATCGCCGACGAGGTCACGCGCCACCTTGGTGGCGAAGGCGGTGTCGACCTTCGGCTCGGGACCGTTGATGTCGTAGCCCCAGACGATCAGCCATTCGTTCCACGGGCGGATCATGCGCACCAGGCCCATGCCGATGCCGCCGACATCCGCGCCGGGCTGCACCACCCAGTAGAGCACCGACGGGCGATGCGCCACGTAGCGCGACAGGTCGGCCTTGAACAAAATATTCATCGAGCCGCCGACGCCCATCTTGCCTTCGAAGGTCAGCCCCGCATGTTCGGCGACTTTCGAATTTCCGCCGTCGCAGCCGACCAGATATTTCGAGCGGACGGTGAACTCCTTGCAGGTCAGGCGGTCGTAGCAAATGGTGGTGACGCCGTCGGCATCCTGCGTGTGGGAGACATACTCCGTCGACATGCGCGCCTGGGTGCCGCGCGAGCAGGCGGTCTTGAAAAGCAGAGGTTCCATGAAGGTTTGCGGCAGGTCGTTCATGTGACTCGGCGAGGACAAATAGTGCTCGGCACGCGACAGCGGATGTTTTCCCCAACTCCGCATTCGCCCGATCTCCTCGCCCGCCAACGACGTGCAGAAGATGTTCTCGCCCATCAAATCCTGCTCAGTGGCGAACATGTAGGCCTCGTCCTCGACCTCGCGGCCGAGGTCGCGCAGCACCTCCATGGTGCGCTGGTTGGTGATGTGGGCGCGCGGCGTGTTGGCGAGCCAGCGGTAGCGGTTGATCACCATGTTCTCGACGCCATAGGTGGCGAGCAGCGCGGCGGTGGCCGAGCCGGCCGGGCCGGTGCCGATGATGAGGACGTCGGTGGAAATGTCAGCCATGCGGCGCTCCCTTGGTCGTTGAGGCAAGCCCGCCGCGCAAGATGCGGCGGACGGGGAAGAACTGGATGCCGGTGCGCTCGGTGAATTGGCCCCACAGGCCGCGCGGCGCGAACAGCATCACCGCGATGCCGATAAGGCCGAGCACCAGCAGATACCAGGAGCCGTAATCGGCGAGCATGTTCTGCAGCAGCAGGAACACGATGACGCCGATGATCGGCCCCTCGACCGTGCCGATGCCGCCGATGACGACGATGAAGATGACGTAGGCCGTCCAGTCGATCACCGAGAAGGCGGCGTCCGGCGAGATGCGCGCCTTCTGCACATAGATCAGCGCGCCGGTGAGCCCGGTGATGAAGGCGGCCGAGAAATAGACGTAGGTTTTCACGCGGCGCGCGTCGACGCCTACGGAGCGCGCCGCCTCCTGGTTGTCGCGCACGGCGGCCAGCGCCAGTCCCTGGCGCGAGCGCAGCAGGCGATAGACGAAGCCGATCGTCGCGACCGCAAGCACAAGCGCCAGCCAGTAGCAGACGACATCGGCAGCTTGCGCGGGGCGCATACCCAACAGGTCGCCGACCGCGCCGACCCCAAGCATGTCGCGCGTCGTGCCGGATGGGAGCGACGTCCCGGTGCCGCCGCCCAGCGCCTTCCACTGCGCCAGAAGCAGCCGCACGACCTCGGCGATGACCCAGGTGCCGATGGCGAAATACGCGCCTTGCAGACGGAAGGCGAAGAAGCCGGTGGGAATGGCGAGCAATGCCGCTGCAATGCCGGCGAGCAGGATAGACACCAGCGGATCGAGGCCGAGCAGGATGACGCAGCCGAACATCGCATAGGCGCCGAAGCCGACGAAGGCCTGCTGGCCGACGGAGACCAGCCCGGCATAACCGGCGAGCAGGTTCCAGCTCTGGGCGAGCGTCAGCATGGTGAGGATGAAGAACAGGTCCTGCAGCAGCCCGCGCGATAAGAACAGCGGAGCAAGGATGGCTAGGAGGACGACGATGGCGGCAGCAATGGCAAAGCCGCGCGACGCGCGGGTGCGCGTTTCAACGGTCCAGGGGTAGTGCGAAGCGTCCATTACCCGCCGCCCATGCTTGCGCTGGCGATGGAACGAATGCGCTCCTTCGCACTTGGACGGCTGCGCTCCGTCGCACCCCCCTCTGTCCTGCCGGACATCTCCCCCTCAAGGGGGGAGATTGGCCGTCGCAACCGCTTTCGCCAATTGCCTACGCCGCAAGAGAGACGGCAGGATCGAAGCTGCCAATCTCCCCCCTTGAGGGGGAGATGTCCGGCAGGAAAGAGGGGGGTGGGAAGGAATGCTGACATCGCCATCCTTCAATCCACCGCCCTAGGAAACAGCCCGCGCGGCCGGACCAGCAGCACCAGCAGGAACGCGATGTGCCCGGCCAGAATCTGCCATTCCGGGTTGACCGCCGCGCCAAGCGTCTGCGCCACGCCGATGATAACGCCGCCCGCCAGCGTCCCCCAAAGCGATCCCAGCCCGCCGATGATCACCGCCTCGAAGGCGTAGATCAACCTGGCCGGACCGATGGTCGGGTCGAAATTGGCGCGCGTGCCGAGACAGAGGGCGGCAATCGTCACCACCACCATGGCAATGCCGGTGGCGGTGGCGAAGATGCGGTCGGGCTTGATGCCCATCAGGCCGGCGGTGACCACGTCGTCGGAGGTGGCGCGGAAGGCCCGGCCAAGCGACGTGCGGTAGAAGAGCTGGTTCAGCCCGACGATGACGAGAACCCCCGACAGAAAAGTCAGCAGCGGCATGACGCCGACATTGATCGGCCCAAGGTTCAGCGACGCGGTTTCCAGAGCGCCAAGTGAAATGCGCCGGCTATCGGCGGAAAAGCCTTCGAGCAGCGCGTTCTGGATGACAATGGAAAGGCCGAAGGTGACGAGCAGCGGCGGCAGGATGTCCGGCCCGAGCGTGCGGTTGAAAAGCTGAGATTGCAGCAGCCAGCCGATGCCGAACATGATGGGCATGGCGACGAGTGCAGCAACGAACGGGTTGAGGCCGAGCGCGCTGACCAGCAGCAGGATGAGAAAGGCGGCGAGCACGATCAGGTCGCCGTGTGCGAGGTTGACGAGGCGCATGATGCCGAAGACGAGGCTGAGACCCGCCGCGAACAGCGCGTAGAGCCCGCCGAGCAGGATGCCCTGGACGATGGTGTCGAGCCAGCTCATGGGCGGGGCTCGCGGTTGGCGGCGGGGTGCTTAGCATCCCCCTCTGTCCTGCCGGACATCTCCCCCTCAAGGGGGGAGATTGGCAGTTTCATCGCCACCGCTCTTCCTGCAACGTTGGCGATGGGCGAAACCAAAACGGCCGGCCAATCTCCCCCCTTGAGGGGGAGATGTCCGACAGGACAGAGGGGGGTGCGAAGAGTTGCTACCATCATCCCCGCACCCCAAAATACGCCGCGTGAATGTCCTCGCGCGTCAGGGCGGCTGGCGTGCCGGTCAGCGTCACCCTGCCCTCCATCATGCAATAGACGCGATCCGCGACCTTCAGCGCCTGCGAAATGTCCTGCTCGACGACGATGACCGACGCACCCGCCACGCGGATTGCCGGGAAGGCGGCGTAGATGTCGCGGATGACGACCGGCGCCAGCCCGAGGCTGATCTCGTCGCACAGAAGCACGCGCGGGTTGGACATCAGCGCCCGGCCGATCGCCACCATCTGCTGCTGGCCGCCCGACAGCGCCGTGGCGGGGCTGTTGCGCCGCTCCTTCAGGATCGGGAACAGGCCGTAGACTCTGTCCAGCGACCACGGCCCGTCGACCGCCCGGCCATATTTGCCGATCAGCAAATTCTCCTCGACCGACAGCGACGGGAACAGTTTTCGTCCCTCCGGCACCATGGCGATGCCACGCGCCACCACGTCGGGTGCGGTGAGCGCACCGATCGGCTCGCCGCCCAACATGATCTGCTCGGGGGCGTTCTTCAGCACGCCGGAGATCGAGCGCATCAGCGTCGTCTTGCCGGCGCCATTAGCCCCGATGATGGCAACCGTCTGACCGGCTTCAAGCGCGATGTCGACGCCGAACAGAGCCTGAAAGTCGCCGTAACGGGCCGTCAGCCCGTGGGTTTCGAGCAGTGCCATCACACCTCGATCCCGAGATAGATTTCACGCACCGCGCGCGAGGCCATGATATCGTCTGGTTTTCCGACGCCGATCACCTTGCCGAAATTCAGCACCAGCAGCCTACCGACCACGGCGTTCAGTGCGTGCAGCACATGCTCGATCCAGATGATCGAGGTGCCGCGCGCATGCACGGCGCGAATGGTCTCGACCAGCGCGTGGCACTCGCCCTCGGTCAGGCCGCCGGCAATCTCGTCGAGCAGCAGCACTTTCGGGTCGGTCGCCAGGGCACGCGCCAGTTCCAGCCGCTTGCGCTGCAAAAGGCCGAGGCTGCCGGCGGTCTGGTTGGCGCGGTCGAACAGCCCGGTCTCAACCAGGATGCCGGCGCAACGGTCTGTGACTTCGGCCTCGCGCTTACGTGACCCGAAGGCGGCGGCGACCAGCAGGTTCTCGAACACCGTCAGTTTCTCGAAGGGCTGCGGGATCTGGAAAGTGCGGCCGATGCCGGCGAGGCAGCGCTGCATCGGCGGCACGCGGGTGACATCCGCGCCATTGAAATCGATCCGGCCGGCGTCGGCGGAAACATTGCCGGTGATCAGGTTGAACAGCGTCGATTTCCCCGCACCGTTCGGTCCGATGATGCCCAGCGCCTCACCCCCAGAAAGGTCGAACGAAACCGCGTCGGCGACTTTAAGGGCGCCGAAGGATTTCGAGACGGATTTGAGGGACAGGATGGGCATGGCGTTCCTGACGGTTGCGGCCTCCCCTCCCCCTTGAGGGGAGGGTGCCGAGCGAAGCGAGGCGGGTGGGGTCGGTGCGGCAGTGCTCCGACGCAAAGCGACGTTGGAGTCTGGCCGCGAGGACCCCACCCGGCCCTTCGGGCCACCCTCCCCTCAAGGGGGAGGGTAAGGGCAGCCCTTACGAAATCGCCTCCATCTTGCCGCCGGTCGGGATCTCCGGAGCCGTCTTGTTGTCGGTAATGACGAGGTCATAGCCGCCGCCGTCCTTCAGCCGCCATTGGCCGCCGACCAGCGGCGTCTTGCAAATGTTCTTGGCGGCGAAGGGCGGCACGTTGGCGCCGTTCCACTCGATATGGCCGACGATGGTGTCGAGTTTTGTCGCGGCGATCGCGGCAGTCACAGCCTCGGCATCGCTTGGATCGTCGACGCGCTTGACCACGTCGATCGCCACCTCGAAAAGCGCATGGATGAAGCCGATCGGCTGCGTCCATGGCCGCTTCGTGGCCTCGGTGAAGCCGGCCGCGAGCTCGGCGCAGGAGACGCCCGTCAGCGACGACTTGAACGGATGCGTCGGCGACCACCAGACTTCCGACGACAGGTTGTTGCCCTGGTTGCCGAGCGCCTCGACCGCCTGCGGGAACAGGATCGCCTTGCCGATTGACGCCACTTTGGGCGTAAAGCCCTGCTGCTTGGCCTGGTTCCAGAAGGTGGTGAAGTCCGGCGGGATCATCACGCCGGTGATGATCTCGACGCCGCCCGACTTGAAGGCGTTGATCTGCGCCGAAAAGTCGTCGGTGAGGTTCTGGTAGCGACCGGGATCGTTGAGCGTAAAGCCTTTTTCCGCCAGCACCGGCGGGAAGCCGACCGTTTTGTCGCCCCACGCGTTGCCGTCGCCGTCATTGGGAAACAGCCCGCCAACCTTTTTGTTGGTTTCGACCTGCGCCCACATGTTGGTGAAGACAGCGATGACATCTTCCAGCCCCCAGAAGAAGTGGTAGGCGAAGTCGAACGGCTTCCAGGTCGAGGGATCGCCGGGGTTGCCTTGCTGGCCGATGAACCAGGGCTGCCATGGCGCCTTGGTCGAGATGCAGGGCATGCCCTCCGCCTCGCAGGTGGTGGCGACGGGGTTTGTCGTCTCCGGCGTCGAGGCGACGAGCATGAGGTTGATCTCGTCGTCGACGATCAGCTGCTTGGCGACTTCGGCGGCGCGGTTCGGGTTGGACTGGCTGTCCTTGACGATCACCTCGATGTCGAGGCCGAGCGATTTCGTGACGGCCTTCAGCCCTTCAATGGTGAAGGCGTCGGCCTCGGCGAAGGCGGCAAGCGGCCCGGTCTGTGGGCTGACATAGCCGAGTTTCACCGCCTTGTTCTGGGCGATGGCCGGCATCGCCAGGCCCGACGCGCCGGCGACAAGGCCGGTCGCCGCGGCGCTCTTCAGCAGGGTACGTCTGGTCAGTCCACGTGTAACAAGTCTCGTCATCGTCTCTCCTCCCAAGCTAGTCGTTCAGTTCATTGCGGCGGGCGCCGCCCCTCCCAGGCATCTTGCAGAAGCGCGCGGATGTCTTCGCGGTTGAAGGCACGCGGATTCCAATATGGATTTTTGGTCGCGATTTCCGAGGCGCGGTCGAGATCGCTCTCGCTCAGTCCGAAATCCCTGAGTTTAGTCGGCGCGCCGAGCGAAGCGGCGAAGTCGAACAGCGCGGCACCCGGCGTGCCGCCAAGCGCATCCGAGACCGGCGCGAGCAGGTCCGGGATCTCCACCGAATTGAACCCGATCGTATGCGGCAACAGGATCGCGTGGGTCTCGGCATGCGGGGTATTAAAACTGCCGCCCAGCGTGTGGCAGAGCTTGTGATGCAGCGCCATCGACGCTCCGCCGAGGGCTGCACCGCAGAGCCAGGCACCGTAGAGCGCCCCTGCCCTCGCTTCGCGGTCACCGGCGTCCTTCGCCAGAGCCGGCAGCGCGCCGGAGAGCGTGCGCAACGCGTCCGTCGACATCAGCGTGACGATCGGATTGCGGTCGCGAGCGTAGAGCGCTTCGGCGGCATGCGCCATGGCGTTCAGCCCCGAGGTGATCGTCAGTGCCGGCGGCAGGGTGAGCGTCAGGTCGACATCGTAGATCACGGTTTCGGGAAGGATCGACGGGTCGCGCCGTGTCGTCTTCTCGCCGCCAGCGGTCTCGCCCAGAATATCGGTCATCTCGGAACCGGCGTAGGTGGTCGGGATCACCACCTGGTCGGCGCCGCTACGGGTGGCGATCGCCTTGCCGAGGCCGATGGTCGAGCCGCCACCGAGCGACACGACGCAATCCGCGCCGCTGGACTTGAATGCGGCCAGCGCCGTTTCGGTCACCTCGACCGGCGTGTGCATGACAGCCCCTGCGAAGATGCCGGCGGACAACGCACCGAGCCGCTCGGAAAGCGCCTCCGCGTCAGCTTTCTGGTTGGGCGTAGACAGCACCAACGCCTTGCGCCGCCCGAGCCTTGCGATCTCGACACCGGTCTCAACAATGGTGCCATGGCCGAAGATGACGCGGGAGCGCAGGCCGGGAAAGACGAAGGGGTTTATCGTGCTCATGCCGCCGCTTCCCTTCTCGTACCGGAAGCCACGCGGCCGGCTGCCACCTGCTCCAGCATCGCGTCCAGCACGGCGATCTCGGCGTCCAGAACCTCATGCACCCGACCCGGAAACACTTCGACGCGCAACGCGGCACCCGCCCGGGCCACATCCTGGGCCGCCTCGAAGAACGCGTCGAGCGGTATCCAAGGATCGGCGTCGCCGCAGGAGAGATAAGCGGGCAATCCGTCGAGGAAGGTGGCCGCTTGCGCCCGCAACGCGCCGCCGACGCGGCAGCCGGTGAACGCCACCAGTCCGCGCAGCCGTCCGGGCCGACGCAGAACATATTCGAGCGACAGGCAGGCGCCCTGCGAAAAGCCGGCGAGCACGATGCGGTCGCCCGGCGCGCCTTCGGATACCGCCAGGTCGATGGCCGCATCGATCGCGTCCAGCGCCGCCTCGAGTTGCGACGCGCTACGCGCCGACAGCGGATCGACGGCGCGCGCTTCGTACCAGACGCCGCCCGGCGCGCGCGGCAGCACGACATGCGCGCTTGAATTGCGGAGGCGGTCGATCACATGATCGGCCATCTCCTCCGGCGACTGGCCGCGGCCATGCACGAAGACGCAGAGCGCGTCGGCATGGGCGGGCATGGCCCCCAGCCTCAGCACCGCGTCATCTGTCCCGGCAGCATCCATACCCAAACCGCCTACCACTCGAATTTTTCGAGGCCGGCGACCATCTCGGCCTTGCGGTCCTCGAACCAGGGCGGGAAGACCAGCGTCTGGCCGGTCTTGCCTTCCGGCTCGTCGACCGCCCAGCCACGCTCCACCGACCAGGCGATCTCGAACAGCGCGCCGCCCGGCGAGCGGACGTAGCAGGATTTGAAATAGTTGCGGTCTTTCTGGTCCGACACGTCGGTGAAACCCATGCCTTCCAGATGCGCCTTGAGTTTTAGCTGGTTCTCCTCGTTGATGGTGTTGAGCGCGAGGTGATGGATTGTGCCGCCGGCCAGCGTCCATGTACCCTGCGGCTTGTTCGGCTCATGCAGTACCTCTACCGAGCCCATCGGGCCGGAAGCCGGAAGCTTGAATTTCAGCGCCGCACTTTCCTCGCCGAGCTTCTCCAGCCCCAGGCCGATGGTGAGAAAATCGTCCATGGACGTCTTGTCGAACACCGCGATGCCGACGCCGTAGATGCCCTTGATGCCATGCGCGGCGCTGATGCCGTCGGCGGAGATCGATTCGCGCTTGTCGCTGTCGGCCGCGACCAGCTCTATCGGGATGCCGCAAGGATGTTCGAAGGCGATCCGCTTGATGCCGAAGCGCTCGATCTGCCTTGCGTTGCGGCCGGCCTTGTTCAGCCGGTCTTCCCAGAAGTCGAGGCTTTTGGGCGGCACCGCAAGCTGGATGACTTTGGTCTGGTTGGTGCCGCGCTTGCCGAAAATGCCCGGCTTGCGGAACGGAAAGGTGGTGACGATGGTGGAGGCGTCGCCGGCGGCGTTGCCGTAATAGAGGTGGTAGACCGGCGTGGTGCCGTCGAACAGCACGGTCTTCTTTACCGACTTCATGCCGAGCGTTTTTGTGAAGAAGTCGAAATCCTCCTGAGCGCCGTCGACGCTCATGGTGAGATGGTGGTAGCCGTCGATAAGAGCCATTGTTTCCTCCCTGAAATTATGCCGTGCGGGACTGTAGCACTGTTTCGTGTGGGCAAATCGCGACCGCCGGACAGTTGATCGTCGACAAGCGAAAAATCCTCATGCGGCCCGCCTCCCCGGCTTCGCCCGCACCATGACAAAGGTGAAGTCGAGCGCCCAGACAGTCGTCCCGCCTTTGCAGGTCTCGTGCCGGATATCGCCGATGAGCTCCGGCCGGACGCCGAACAACGGATCCTCATGCAGCATCGCCTCGGCGCGCTCGAACACATGCGTCGTCACGGTCTCGAAGCCATCGGCGCTGATCATGAAATGCAGATGCGCCGGCCGCCGCAGCGCACCGCCGACCGCGCGCAACAACTGGCCCGCCGGCCCGTCGTCGGGAACCGTGTAGCCCGCCGGCTTGACGGTAACGTAGTCGAAGGCGCCGTCGCCGCCCGTGGTAAAGACCCCGCGCAGATTGAATTCCGGCTGCAGGTCCGGCTGCTGGTTCTCGTAAAAGCCCGTGCCGTTGGCCTGCCAGGTCTCGACCGTGGCGCCGACAACCGGCCGGCCGTCGAGGTCCAGCACTTTTCCGCGCACATTGAGCCGCTCGCCAAAACCGTCCAGCGAGATGCTGGCGCCGTTCGGCAGTTTTGGCGCATCGGCACGGTAGAACGGCCCGCGCGCCGTGTTCGGCGTCGCCCCGTGCGGGCGGCGCGAATTAAGCTCTTCCACCAGCGCGGTGACGCCGAGCAGGTCGGACAGCAGCACCCATTCCTGGCGCTTGTCGTCGCTGGCGTGGCCGACCTCGGTCAAGAAGGTGACGATCTTCTTCCATTCGGCCGGAGTCGGGCGGGTTTCACGAACAAGCTGGTGGAGATGCGCGACCGTCGACACAAGCGCCTTCGACAGCCGGCTCGCCTGGGCCTTGTCGAGCCGGCCGGCGAAAATGTCGAAGGACGTGTCCTCGCCGAAAGCCGGCGCGGTGCTCAGCGATGGCATGTTTCCTCCCACGCCTTGTCGAAAACAGGCTAGCACCGGCGCTTCGATTGTTTGATGATTTTATACGGAGTTAATATACCATATCGTTATGAAACTCGATGAACGCCATCTGGTGCAACTCGCCGCGGTCGTGCAGACCGGCAGCGTCACCGAAGCGGCGGCGATGCTCGGCCTGACCCAGCCGGCGGTGTCGCGGACGCTGGCGATGCTGGAGAAGCGGCTGGGCGAGCCGCTGTTCCACAAGGGCCGCCGGCCGCTGGAGCCGACATCGCTCGGCCGCGCGCTGGCGGATCACGGCCAGGTCATGCTCTCGGCATCGCGAAAAGCCTCGGAACTGGTCGCCGACTTCCGCCAGGGCCAGGCAGGCGTGGTGCGGCTCGGCGGCGTGCCGTTCTTCATGGATGCGCTGATCGCCGGCATGATCGCCGAATTCCAGCAGGCGCATCCGGACGTGCGCATCGACCAGACCTATGGCTACCTGCCGGATCTGAGCGCAGCGCTGCTCTCCGACCGCATCGACATTGGCGTCTGCCCGATCGACATTCTGGACGAGGGGTCGGGCCTGACCTTCCAGGAGATCCTGCCGGCCCGCAACGTCATCGCCTGCGGCGCGACGCATCCCTTACTAATGAAGCGCCGGATCGTCGCCGCCGATCTGGTCGCCTATCCGTGGATCGCGCCGCCGCCGGGCAGCCCGCTGCTGTCGGACCTGCACCGCATCCTGCTGTGGCTGGGCGTCACGGAAATACGCATCCGCTATTCGGGCGGCTCACCGCTCAGTGTGGTCAACTACATGAAGGCCACCGATGCGCTGACCGTCCTGCCGCACAGCGTCGTCTTCGCGCTGCGCAAGGACCGGGCGATCACCGCGCTCCCCTTCGACTTCCCGCAGCCCGAACGAGCACTAGGGCTGCTGCGCTTGTCCGACACACCGCGCGCGCCGGCCGTCGAGGCCTTCGCCGCGCATGTCGGCAAGAGTTTCGAGAATTTGAAACACCTGATCAAGCGGCACGAGCAGGCGGTAGTCTGGGGGGCGTGAAGTTCCTCGCGCTCACCCCTTAAGGTCGCGCTGGAGATTGCCGGTATTCCCCCGGTCGAACGTCACCGCCTTGACCACCGCGAACACCTCGCGTCCTGGCGCGAGGCTGAGCGCGTCGATCGAGCGGCGTGTGACGCGGGCGGCGAGGCGATCGCCGCCGCAGTCGAGCGAGACCAGCCCGTCCGGCCCCTCGCCCACCGTCATCGCCGCGATTTTTCCCGGCAGCACGTTGAGCGCGCTGATGCCGACCGGTCGCACGACCGCCAGCATCACATCGCGGGCTCGTACGCGGGCGCGCACCTTCGCACCGGGCGCGGCGTCGATCCGCGGCAGGCGCCATTCGCCACTGGCGGAGCGCAGCACCGTCAGCCCAAAAACCTCGTCCTGCCCCATTACGGTCAGGTCGATCATCGCACCGGCCTCCGCCCGCTCCTCCTCGGGCAGCAGGTCGAAACGCGAAAGAATGTCGGCGGCCGGGCCGCTGGCAGTAACCTTGCCGCCCGACAGCACGACCACATCGGAGGCGAGCCGGGCTACCTCGGCCACGGAATGGCTGACATAGACGATCGGGATTTTCGTCTCGTCGCGCAGCCGCTCGATATAGGGCATGATCTCGGCCTTGCGCGCGTCGTCGAGCGAGGCGAGCGGCTCGTCCATCAGGATCAGTCTTGGGCTGGCGATCAGCGCCCGGCCGATCGCCACGCGTTGCTTTTCGCCACCGGAGAGCGAGGCTGGTTTGCGCGGCAAGAGATGGCCGATGCCGAGCAGGTCGACGACGCCGGAAAAATCGGCATAACGCTCGGTGGCCGGCGTGAAGAACCGGCCATAGCCGAGATTCTGGCCGACGCTGAGATGCGGGAAAAGCCGCGCATCCTGGAACACGTAACCAATACGGCGGCGATACTTCGGCACGAAGACGTGCGCGTCGGTATCGACCAGCAGCCGTCCGTCCGCCTCGATGCGGCCGCTCCGGGGGCGAACCAGCCCGCCGATCATGTTGATCAGCGAAGTCTTTCCCGAGCCGGACGGCCCGAACAGCGCCGTCAGCCGGCCGCTGCTTTCGAAAGCGGCGTCGAGCAGGAAGGCGCCTTGGCTGTGATGGATGCGGACGGACAGGGTCATCTGCCGCGCCTCGCTGGAACACCCCTCATCCGCCTCGCTTCGTTCGGCACCTTCTCCCACAAGGGGAGAAGGTGGAGCACTGCATCAACGCCTCTGCCGATCACCAACGTTGGAGATTTGCAGAGGCGATCATGCAAGACTCCGACCTTCTCCCCCTGTGGGAGAAGGTGGCCGAGCGAGGCGAGGTCGGATGAGGGGTGTTCCAGCCTGACGAAGCCGCTTGGAATGAAATCGAACGAGGGGTGAAAAACCTTCATCCCTCGATATCCAGCCGCCGGCTGACGCGCCGCGCCAGCACCTCGGACGCCACCAGCGCGACCATGGCAATCGCGATCGACACCAGCGTAAGCCGAAGCGCTCCCAAATCACCGCCGGGCACCTGGGTAAACGTGTAGATGGCCGAAGGCAGGGTCTGGGTTTCGCCCGGAATGTTGGAGACGAAGGTGATGGTCGCGCCGAACTCGCCCATGGCTTTCGCGAAGGACAGGATCATGCCGGCGATGATGCCGGGAAGGATCAGCGGCAGCGTGATCGTGGCAAACACCCACCCCGGATTGGCCCCAAGCGTGCCGGCCGCCGCCTCGAGTTTTTTGTCGACCGCCTCGATGGAGAGGCGGATCGCCCGCACCATCAGCGGGAACGCCATCACCCCGCAGGCAAGTGCGGCGCCCGTCCAGCGGAAGGAGAAGACGATGCCGAAATGCTCGGCAAGGAAAGCGCCAACCGGGCCACGCCTGCCGAAGGTGAGAAGAAGAAGATAGCCGGTAACGACGGGCGGCAGGATCAGCGGCAAGTGGACGATGCCGTTGAGGATCGACTTGCCCCAGAACTCGCGGCGCGCCAACGCATAGGCGATGGCGATGCCGAACGGCAGCGCGACCACCGTCGCCCAGGTCGAGACCTTTATGGAGAGCCGGACCGCATTCCACTCATCCGGGCTGAGATGCAGCCACTCCATTCATGATCCAGTCGAAATCAGTTCGAGGCCGGCGGCACCAATACGGTAAAACCCTGCTCCTCGAAAAGGCCCCTGGCTTTCACCGATTGCAGGCATTTCAGGAAGGCCGGCGTCTCGGCGTCCTTGGACTCGGCGGTCTGCGCCACCGGATAGATGATCGGCGGGTGCGAATCCTCGGGGAAGGTGCCGACGATCTTGACCTTTTTGTCGGCCGCCGCGTCGGTCTGGTAGACGATGCCGACCGGCGCCTCGCCGGTGGAGACCAGCGCGAGCGCGGCGCGCACGTTCTCGGCCTGCGCCACCTTGCCTTCGACCGAGGCCCACACGCCGAGCTTTTCCAGCGCCGCCTTGCCGTATTTGCCGGCCGGCACCGAATCGACATTGGCCATGGCGAGTTTTCCGTCGCCGACCAGGTGTGCCAGGTCGAAGTTCGGCGCGATCTCCGTGCTGGCGGTCGAATCGGCCGGCGCTACCAGCACGATGCGGTTGCCGAGCAACTGGACTTCCGTGTCCGCCTTGGTCAGTTTCTTGTCGGAAAGGTATTTCATCCAGGCGAGGTCGGCCGAGATAAACACGTCGGCGGGCGCGCCTTCCTCGATCTGCTTGGCCAGCGCCGAACTCGCGGCATAGGAGATCGTCGCCTTCTCGCCGACATCGGCCTCGCAGGCGGTGTTGACGTTGTCGAGCGCGTTCTTGAGGCTGGCGGCGGCGAATACGGTGAGGCTCTCCGCCGCGAACGCTGCCGGCGTTGCCGCCAGCATCAGGCCCCCGGCCAAAGCCAGCAGTCGCAATCCCTTGTTCCCAATCATCGTCATCTCCCTTGAGGCTGCCGTGCCACGCGACGCGGCCACGTCGTCTTTGTTTGATCGATATATCCACTCAAACATAACTCCTGTCGGCAAGGCAACCGGATATGCCAACAAATATCGGAATTCATCGCGCACAAACTGCCCTCTATGACTGGCGTACGCGACATGAAAATATGACGACCCAGATGCAAGCAGCGATCGAAAGGAATGACATCATGAAAATCAGCGCCCGCAACATCCTGAAGGGCAAGGTCGTCGAGGTCACCAAAGGAGCAACCACGGCGCATGTGCGAATCGATGTCGGCAGCACGGTGGTGACGGCTTCGATCACCAACGCCGCGGTCGACGATCTGGGGCTGGCGGTCGGCAAGCAGGCCTACGCCGTGGTCAAGGCGTCGGACGTGATGGTGGCTGTGGACTGAGCGCAGCCGCATGGTCCGCGAAAACGAGATTCGGACTGGCGAGGCATCCATCGACGCGCCGCTGGCGACCGACGCCGGGCTGGTCTTCATCAGCCTGATCCGCACGCCCTGGACCGATCACACCCGCCGCAGCCGGGCGATTTCGAGACGGGTTGAGGCGCGTTGCGCAAAGGGACTAGAAACCAACCACAAATTTGCGAAGGGTGTTCGAAGGACGAACGGTGGAAGCGCGAAAGCGATCCTTTTGCCAAATTGCGGCATGACCCACCCGGCTTTTTTTGCTGCTTTGCTGCCGGAACGCTGTTTCGGGGTCAAAAAAATCCAGGAAATCCAGCCTGGAGCGTCTAAAAAATTAGTCGGCAAACAGATTGCGAAAAAATCGTTGTCCGGCTGTCACAATCAGTCGATACTCCCCATGCGAACCTCAAACCTTCGCCAACGAAAATTGGGAGTGAATGCCATGAAATTCAAAGGCCTGGCGGCCGGATTCGGCCTCGCCTTCACCTTGCTTTCCACCACCTCGTCCTACGCGGTCACCGAAATCTCCTGGTGGCACGCCATGACCGGCGCCAACAACGAGGTCGTGGAAACGCTTTCCAAGGAATTCAACGAGAGCCAGGGCGACTACAAGCTCGTGCCGGTTTTCAAGGGCACCTACCCCGAGACGCTGAACGCCGGCATTGCCGCGTTCCGTGCCAAGCAGCCCCCGGCGATCATGCAGGTGTTCGACGCGGGCACCGGCACGATGATGGCCGCGGAAGGCGCGATCAAGCCGGTCGCCGAGATTCTGTCGATGGGCGGCACGCCGTTCGACAAGAGCCAGTACCTGCCAGGCATCGTCTCCTATTATTCGAAGCCGGACGGCACCATGCTGTCCTTCCCCTACAACTCGTCCTCGCCGATCCTCTATTACAACAAGGACATTTTCGCGAAGGCCGGCCTCGACGTCGACAACCCGCCCAAGACCTGGAATGAGGTCTGGGATGCCGCGAAGAAGATCAAGGCGTCGGGAGCCGCCCCTTGCGGCTTCACCTCGACCTGGCTGACCTGGATCCACACGGAAAACTTCGCCGCCTGGAACAACTACCAGTGGGGCACGCAGGAAAACGGCATCGCCGGACCCGATGTCGAGCTGAAGATCAACGCCGAACCCTTTGTGAAACATTTCCAGGCGCTGGCGGATCTCGCCAAGGACGGCACGTTCAAATATGGCGGCCGTACCTCCGAGGCCAAGCAGATCTTCCTGGCCGGCGAATGCGGCATCTTCACCGAATCGTCGGGCGGTCTCGGCGACGTCGTGAAGTCGGGCATGAATTTCGGCACCGGCATGCTGCCCTACGATACCGAATCGCAGAACACGATCCCCGGCGGCGCTTCGCTCTGGGTGTTCGCCGGCAAGTCGGACGAGGAATACAAGGGCGTCGCGGCGTTCTTCAACTTCCTGTCGAAGACCGAAATTCAGGCCCGCCTGCACCAGGTATCGGGCTATCTGCCGGTAACGATGGCGGCCTACGAGAAGAGCAAGGCCGACGGGTTCTACGAGAAGAACCCGGCGCGCGAAATCCCGATCAAGCAGATGCTGGGCAAGGCGCCGACCGAGAACTCCAAGGGCGTCCGCCTGCCAAACCTGCCGCAGGTCCGCGACATCATGAACGAGGAATACGAGAAGATGCTGGCCGGCGAGCAGACTGCCCAGCAGGCGCTCGACAACGCCGTGTCGCGCGGCAACGCGGCGATCAAGGAAGCGCTGGGCAATTGATGAGCGCCCGCGCTTTCTCCCCCCTTGAGGGGGAGATGGCCGCGCAGCGGCCAGAGGGGGTCGGCGCGGCCGCGCGCCAACTCTCCCTCCCCCTTGAGGGGAGGGTGGCCGCGAAGCGGTCGGGTGGGGTCAGTGCGGCCGTGCGCCGACGCCCTCTTTTGCACTGTCGGCTCAAGGTGGGGTTGAGCACTGCCGCCACGACCCCACCCGACCGCTTCGCGGCCACCCTCCCCTCAAGGGGGAGGGATTCATGACCCCGCGCGTCGTCTTCCCCAACAAATTCCTGCCCTACATCCTGCTGGCGCCGCAGCTTGCCATCACGCTGGTGTTCTTCTACTGGCCCGCCAGCCAGGCGCTGCGCCAGTCGATGCTGAGGGAAGACCCCTTCGGGCTGAAGTCGAAATTCGTCTGGTTCGACAATTTCGAAAAGGTGCTGTCGGACCCGAACTACCTGAACTCGGTCAAGGTGACGGCGATCTTCTCGGTGTCGACGGCGGCCGTCGCCATGGTCGTGGCGCTGCTTCTGGCCGTCATGGCCGACCGTGTGGTGCGCGGCAAGGGCTTCTACCGTACGCTGATGATCTGGCCCTACGCCGTTGCCCCGGCGATTGCCGGCATGCTGTGGCTGTTCCTGTTCAACCCGTCGATCGGCACCCTGGCCCTCGGCCTGCGCTGGATGGGCATTCCGTGGGACCCGCTGCTCAACGGCAACCAGGCCATGGTGCTGGTCGTCGCGGCTGCCGCCTGGAAGCAGATCAGCTACAATTTCCTGTTCTTCGTCGCCGGGCTCCAGGCGATCCCGAAATCGCTGATCGAGGCGGCCGCGATCGACGGCGCCGGCGAGACCAAGCGTTTCTGGACGATCGTCTTCCCGCTGCTGGCGCCGACGACCTTCTTCCTGCTGGTCATCAACACCACCTACGCCTTCTTCGACACCTTCGGCATCATCCACGCCGTCACCGGCGGCGGCCCCGGCAAGGCGACCGAGACGCTGGTCTACAAGGTCTACAGCGACGGCGCGCTCAACCTGCTGCTCGGCGATTCAGCGGCGCAGAGCGTGATCCTGATGATCATCGTGATTGCGCTGACCGCGGTGCAGTTCCGCTATGTGGAGAAGAGGGTGCATTATGGGTAGCGCCGCCGCTCTCTCCCCCCTCGAGGGGGAGATGGCCGCAAAGCGGCCAGAGGGGGTCCGCGCGGCCGCACGCCGACATAATTTCGGCGTCAGCGACAGGGCGGTGCCTTCTGAGGTTACCCCCTCCGCCGCCTTCCGCGGCACCTCCCCCCCAAGGGGGGAGGAAAGCCCATGATAGGCCTGTCCCGCCCACGCGGCGTCATCGCCCATGTCGTGCTGCTGCTGGGCATCCTGGTTGTCGCCTTCCCGATCTACTACACCTTCGTCGCCTCGACCCACACGCTGCAGACCATTTTGCGCCCGCCGCTGCCGCTGCTCCCGGGCGGCGAGTTTTTTGACAATTATTACGAGGCGCTGTTCGGCGGCATCGGCCGCATCGGCGGCATCAATGTCTGGACGCTGCTGTTCAACACCAGCGTCATGGCGCTGGCCATTGCCGTCGGCAAGATCATCATTTCGATCCTGTCGGCCTATGCGATCGTGTTCTTCCGCTTCCCGTTGAGGATGACCTTCTTCTGGCTGATCTTCATCACGCTGATGCTGCCGGTCGAGGTGCGCATCATGCCGACCTACAAGGTGATGGTCGACCTCGGCCTGATCGACACCTATACGGGCCTGACCCTGCCATTGATGGCCTCGGCCACCGCGACCCTGCTGTTCCGCCAGTTCTTCCTGACCATTCCCGGCGAACTGGTGGAGGCCGCGCGCATCGACGGCGCCGGGCCATGGAAATTCTTCAAGGATATTTTGCTGCCGCTGTCGCGCACCAACATCGCGGCACTGTTCGTCATCCTCTTCATCTACGGCTGGACGCAGTATCTCTGGCCGCTCCTGATGACCAACCGCAACGACATGAACACCATCGTGATCGCGCTGAAAAAGATGGTGTCCTTCGCCGACGCCGACACGCAATGGCATCTCGTGATGGTAACCGCGATGCTGGCCATCGTCCCGCCGATCCTGGTGGTCGTCTTCATGCAGCGCTGGTTCGTGCGCGGGTTGGTGGAGACGGAAAAGTGAGAGTCGACGGCAGGCCCCCTCCACCACGCTTCGCGCGGTCCCCCTCCCCCGCTTCGCACGGGAGGATCAAGCGGCGCCGCTGGCTCCTCCCCTGCGAAGCGGGGGAGGGGGACCGCGCGAAGCGTGGTGGAGGGGGCGTCCAACATTCGATGAGGTACTGCAGGTAAATGGCAACCGTCGATCTGAAGGGCGTTCGAAAAATCTATGCCGGCAATGTCGAGGCAGTGAAAGGCGTTTCCATCGCCATTCCCGACAAGGCGCTGTGCGTGCTGGTCGGGCCGTCGGGCTGCGGTAAATCCACGCTGCTCAGGATGATCGCCGGACTGGAGACGATTTCGGCCGGCACCGTCTCGATTGACGGCAAGGTGGTGAACACCATCGGCCCGGCCGAGCGCGACATCGCCATGGTGTTCCAGAACTACGCGCTCTATCCGCACATGAAGGTCTACGACAACATGGCCTACGGCCTGCGCAACCGCGGCATGGGCAAGGAGGACATCGACACGCGCGTCCGTGCTGCGGCGAAGACGCTGGAACTGTCGCATTTGCTCGAACGTCGCCCGCGCGAATTGTCCGGCGGCCAGCGCCAGCGCGTCGCCATGGGCCGGGCGATCGTCCGCAACCCGAAAGTCTTCCTGTTCGACGAACCCTTGTCCAACCTCGACGCAAAGCTGCGCGGCCAGATGCGGGTCGAGATCAAGGCGCTGCAGCGGGCGCTGGGCGTGACCAGCGTCTACGTCACCCACGACCAGTTGGAAGCGATGACGCTGGCCGACATCCTGGTGGTCATGAACGGCGGCGTGGTCGAGCAGACCGGCGCGCCGCTGGACGTCTATGAACAACCTGCCTCGACCTTCGTGGCGAGTTTCATCGGCGCGCCGCCGATGAATCTTATCCCGGCAGCCGCCCTGCCCGGTTCCTCCGGCGTCACCGTACCCGCCGGCGCGGCAACGCTCGGCTTCCGGCCGGAGGATGCGGCCCTGCAATCCGGCGCGCCCGGCGCTCTGGCGCTTGAGGTCGCGGTCGAGGGCGTCGAGCCGGTCGGCGCCGAAAGTTTCATCCACTGCCTGCTGTCGGACAACCGGCTGATCCTGCGCGCGCCTGGCCGCACCGCGATTGCACCGGGCAACCGCATGTCGGTCGGTGTCGAAGCAGCAAAACTCCACTGGTTCGACGCAGTGGGCAAGCGGCTGTAGATTCGGCGCCGCTTGAGGTTGACTGATTGATCGTGCGTCCTTCGAGGCTCGCCCTTTGAAGATTGTGCCTTATTGCTGATGTTGTGCGGGCGGTGATTGGAGCTAAAATATTGGCGGGCGAGCCTCGAAGGACGCACCCAAACACCAATCCTCCCCGGCAACCACCGTCAAACATCCAGCGTGTTGTCGCGCTCCCACTGCGTAAAATGCTGGGCGTAGGAATTCCATTCCTGGCGCTTCAGCTTCAGATACGCAGCCGAAAATTCCGCGCCGAGCGCCGCCTTCAGCCCCTTGTCCTTGTCGAACTCGCGCAACGCATCGAGCAGATTGAGCGGCAGTTTCGGCGCGCCCTTCACCGTATGCCCGAACTGGTACATGTCGATGTCGTAGCGTTTTCCCGGATCGGCCTTGGTGCGCATGCCGTCCAGTCCCGCCGCGATGATCACCGCCTGCAACAGGTACGGATTGGCCGCACCGTCGGGCAGCCGCAGTTCAAAGCGTCCAGGACCCGGCACGCGCACCATGTGGGTGCGGTTGTTGCCTGTCCAGGTCACCGTGTTCGGCGCCCAGGTTGCGCCCGAAATCGTGCGCGGGGCGTTGATGCGTTTGTAGGAATTGACCGTCGGGTTGGTGATCGCGGCCAGCGCCGAGGCGTGTTTCATGATTCCGCCGAGGAAATTTCGGCCGCGCGCCGACAGGCCGAGCTCCATCGCATCATCGGCGAAGACGTTGGTTTTTCCCGCCTTGTCCCACACCGAGATGTGCGCGTGGCAGCCATTGCCGGTCAGGCCCGGAAAGGGTTTCGGCATGAAGGTGGCGCGCAGCCCGTGTTTTTCCGCCACCGACTTCACCATGAACTTGAAGAAGGAATGCTTGTCGGCGGTGGCGAGAACGTCGTCGAACGCCCAGTTCATCTCGAACTGGCCGTTGGCGTCCTCGTGGTCGTTCTGGTACGGACCCCAGCCCAGCACCAGCATGTGGTCGCAGATCTCGGCGATCACGTCGTAGCGGCGCATGACCGCCTGCTGGTCGTAGCAGGGCTTTGCCGCCGTGTCGGCGGCGTCCGAGATGGCAGAGCCGTCCGGCGAGATCAGGAAAAACTCGGCCTCCACGCCGGTCTTTACATACATGCCTTCCTCGCCCGCCTCGGCCATCAGCCGTTTGAGCGTGGCGCGCGGCGTCTGGTCGACCGACTTGCCCTCCATCACGCAATCGGCGGCGACCCAGGCGACTTCCGGCTTCCACGGCAACTGGATGACCGAATTGGCGTCAGGCACCGCCAGCATGTCCGGATGCGCCGGCGTCAGGTCGAGCCAGGTTGCAAAACCGGCAAAACCCGCGCCGTCCTTCTGCATGTCCGATATCGCCTGCGCCGGCACAAGTTTCGCGCGCTGGCCGCCGAACAGGTCGGTGTAGGAGATCATGAAATATTTGACGTTTTTCGCCTTGGCGAAGGCGGCAAGGTCCGCCGTCCCGGAAGTCTTGGCCATTTAAAATTCCCCATCTCGCCCGGATTTTCCGGTGCCATTATTCGGTAAGTGCTGGGGGACAGTTTACTTTTCCGCCCGCGCCAGCCTTGGAGAGCATCCGCCCTTCCGCGGAAAAAAGTAAACTGTCCCCGGCATTTCCTTCTGTCAGTACCCGGCGCGTCCCGGCACCCACTCCGTCCCTGCCAGAGGCACCTGAGCCATTGCCGCCGCTTCGACGGTCAGCGCGCAAAGGTCCTCTGGTTCCAGATTGTGGACGTGGTTCTTGCCGCACGCGCGCGCGATGGTCTGCGCCTCCAGCGTCATCACCTTCAGATAGTTGGCGAGCCGTCGCCCCGCCGCGACCGGATCGAGGCGCAGCATCAGCTCCGGGTCCTGTGTGGTGATGCCGGCCGGGTCTTTGCCCTCATGCCAGTCGTCATAGGCGCCCGCCGTGGTGCCGAGCTCGTTATATTCTGCCTCCCAACGCGGGTCGTTGTCGCCCAGCGCCACGAGTGCGGCGGTGCCGATGGAGACCGCGTCGGCGCCAAGCGCCAGGGCTTTCGCCACATCCGCCCCGTTGCGGATGCCGCCCGAGACGATCAACTGCACCTCGCGATGCATGCCCAGATCCTGCAGCGCCTTGACTGCCGGCCGGATGCAAGCCAGGGTCGGCATGCCGACATGCTCGATGAAGACTTCCTGCGTCGCCGCCGTGCCGCCCTGCATGCCGTCCAGCACCACCACGTCGGCGCCCGACTTCACTGCCAGCGCCGTATCGTAATAAGGCCGCGCGCCGCCGATCTTCACATAGATCGGCTTTTCCCAGTCGGTGATCTCGCGGATTTCGAGGATCTTGATCTCCAGATCGTCCGGGCCGGTCCAGTCCGGGTGACGGCAGGCCGAACGCTGGTCGATGCCTTTCGGCAGCGTGCGCATTTCCGCGACGCGATCGGAAATCTTCTGGCCGAGCAGCATGCCGCCGCCGCCGGGTTTTGCGCCCTGCCCCACCACGATCTCGATGGCGTCGGCGCGTCTGAGGTCGCGCGGGTTCATGCCGTAGCGCGACGGCAGATACTGGTAGACCAGCGTCTGCGAGTGGCCGCGCTCCTCCTCGGTCATGCCGCCGTCGCCGGTTGTGGTCGAGGTTCCGGCCACGGTCGCGCCGCGCCCGAGCGCTTCCTTGGCGGGGCCGGAGAGCGAACCGAAACTCATCCCGGCGATGGTGATCGGTATCTTCAGCTCGATCGGTTTTTTGGCATGGCGGGCACCCAGCACGACCTCGGTGCCGCAACGCTCGCGATAGCCTTCCAGCGGATAGCGCGAGATCGAGGCGCCGAGGAACAGCAGATCGTCGAAATGCGGCAGCCTGCGCTTCGCGCCGGCGCCGCGGATGTCATAGATGCCGGTCGCCGCCGCGCGACGGATTTCCGACAGCGTGTAGTCGTCAAAGGTCGCGGATTTGCGCGGCGTGGTCGGCGGGTTGCTATAGGTCATTTGCTCTTCTTATGTTTGCCGCACACGACGTACGCTGGCCGCCCATGGAAAACCTTTTCCGTGATTGGCGCGCCCTTCGGATAGACCCTAAAGCCAAGTTGTGTCTTGGGATCGGCTATGAAGACGACGTTGACCGGGCAGCGAATTTGGGCACGGCGGACGCAGGCGGCAACATTGGTCGGACACTTGATGCCATCACCCACTTTTACCTCTGCAGCCCAAGCCGGCTCCGGGACATAGGCCGAGGCAGCAACCAGCAGCGCCACTGAAGATGCCCTGCTGAATTGCCTTCGAATTTGATTAATATGCATCGGCATTGTCGATGTTGAAATTATAGAGCGTGCGCGCCGAGCCGTAGCGCGTGAATTCCTCCGGCTCGACACCGGTGACGCCGGCGCGCTCCAGCAGCTTGCGCAGGCGCTCGAGATGTTTCGGCTTCATCTTCTTCTGCACGCAGTCGGCGCCGAGGCTCTTTACCGTGCCCCGCACGAACAGCTTCGCTTCGTAGATGGAGTCGCCCAGCGCGTCGCCGGCATCGCCCAGCACGACCAGATTGCCCGACTGCGCCATGAAGGCCGACATGTGGCCGATGGAGCCATGCACGACGATGTCGATCCCCTTCATCGAGATACCGCAGCGCGACGAGGCGTTGCCTTCGATGACCAGCAGCCCGCCCCGCCCCGTGGCGCCCGCATACTGGCTGGCGTCGCCCTTCACCACGATCGTGCCCGACATCATGTTCTCGCCGACGCCAGGCCCAGCCGAACCATGCACGGTGATCGTGCCTTCGCTGTTCATGCCGCCGCAATAATAGCCGACGCTGCCGCGCACATCGACGCTGATCGGCTTGTCGACGCCGGCTGCGACCGCGTGGCTTCCCTGCGGGTTCAGCACTTCCCAGGCCGTTTCGTTCGAGCCGTCAGGAATGTGGTGGAGCGCCTGGTTCAGGTCGCGAAGCGAGGTCTTGGCGAGATCGACGACGACCGGCATTCAGTGCTCCCAGAAATAGACTTTTGCCGGCTCCGGCTCCCAGACTTTTGCCCCGGCGATGCCGGGAAGACTGGCCAGCGCCCGGTATTCCGAGCCGAAGGCGACATACTGCTCGGTCTCGGCCATCACGGCCGGCTTGCAGGCGATGGGATCGCGCACCACGCCGAAACCGTTGCGGGTGCCGACGACGAAGGTGAAGAATCCGTCGAGATCGGCCAGCGTGCCGTCGAGCGCTTCGCCAAGGTCGCTGCCTTCCTTGAGCCGCGACGAGATGTAGGCGGCCGCCACTTCCGTGTCGTTCTCGGTCTCGAACCGCATGCCCTTGCGCTTCAATTCGCGCCGGACGTTGTTGTGGTTGGAGAGCGAGCCGTTGTGCACGAGGCACTGGTCTGGTCCGGTCGAAAACGGATGCGCGCCGAGCGTGGTGACCGCCGATTCGGTCGCCATGCGGGTATGGCCGATGCCGTGCGTGCCGCACATGCCGGTAATCTCGAAGCGGTCCACCACCTGCTGCGGCAGACCGACTTCCTTATAGATCTCCACGGCGTCGCCTGCGCCCATGATGCGGATGTCCGGACGCAACTCGGAAAGACTGTTTCGCGCGGCCTCCATCTTTGCAGCAGGCACCTCGATCACGGCGTGGGTGGATTTCACCTGCATCGAGACCTTCGCGCTGATCGCCTTGCCGAGTTCGGCATCGAGCCCCTCAAAATCCCGCTTCGGCGAGGCCGACTGCACGGTGATCTTCGCCTTGCCCTTGGCGGGCGGCCCGTAGATGGCGATGCCTGCGCTGTCCGGCCCCCGGTCGCTCAGCGACACCAGCATTTCCGAGAGCATGGCGCCGAGCTTCGGCTCCAGCGATTTATCCTTGAGGAACAGTCCGACGATGCCACACATGGCGCAGCCTCTCCGCAGTTTGCGTGCGTTCAACGCTTATCAGAGGCCGCAACGACCTTCAACCACCATGAATTTTATATTCATGTGAGAGAAATCGTTCGCGACAACCGTGGCGCCCTTGGTAGTCCTTCGGATCGCCCGGCCCGCACTCAGTCGCCACGGTTTTCCGGATAGGAGATGATCGACAAATAGCGCGTCGGCAGCTTCGTCAGTTCCTCCGGCCCGTGCGGGGCGTCGGCGTCGAAGAACAGGCTGTCGCCCGGCGTCATACGGTAGAGGTCGCTGCCATGGCGATAGAGCACTTCGCCCTCAAGCATGTAGAGGAACTCCATGCCGTCGTGCTGGAAGGTCGGGAAAACGTCGGAGTTTTCCGTCAGCGTGATGAGATAGGGCTCGACCGTGACGCCGCTGGCGGTCGCGCCGACATAGCCGAGCAGCCGGTACTGATGCCCGGCCCGCGTGCCCCGGCGCTCGACATCGACCCCCTCGCCCGACTTCACGAACACCGCCTTGCGGTCTTCCTCAAAGCGCCGCAGGAAGGCCGTAAGCGGCACGCCGAGCGCCCGCGACAGCGCCTGCAGCGTGGTCAGCGACGGCGAGGTGTTGCCGTTCTCGATCTTCGACAGCATGCCGAGCGAAATGCTGGCGGCGGCAGCCAGATCGGCGACGGTGACGCCGAGTTTCTTGCGAAGCGCCCTCACCTCGCGGCCGATGGCGACTTCGAGGACGTTTTCCTTCTGGTCGCGGACGGCGTGGGGATTCTGCTTGAGCGTGACGTGCGGCGCCTGGCTTGCAAGCTCTGCACCGTCATCAGGCGGCAGCTCCTCGCGTTTTCGGCCTGCCGTCCTGCCCGCAGCGGATTTCGTCCCGGCCATGATCGCCTCCTTCTTGCCAATCGCATTTTCACCCCGAGTGAAGACGCGATGCAAGGGCAAGCGGCGGCAGCGGCTGTTCCCGGCTGGTCGCGCTTCACTTCGGTGAAACAGAAAAGGCCCGGCTTTCGCCAGGCCTTTGAACGATCTGGGTCGGTACCTGTTGCGGCGATTGCGTCCGGCCGCCATTGCCAATATCACCGGCCGGAACCGGGAAGCGGCGCATGACGGCAATCTACATCGACTATCTCAACGCCCTCGACATCGAGGCGCTGGCGATGACCGACGCCGAAATCCTTGATGCGGTCGAGGCCGGGCTTGTCGCCCAGGGCAACGGCCAGACGGTGATCGAGCCGCGTGTCCACCTTGAGCCGAACCCGGATTTCCACGGCCATTTCAATGTTCTGCGCGGCTATGTTGCGCCGCTGGATACGGCGGGCGTAAAAATCGTCGGCGACTATGTTGACAACTACCTGCACGGCCTGCCGTCCGAGTTCGGCATCCTGAACCTGTTCGATCCGCGCACCGGCATGCCGCGCGCCATCCTCGACGCGACGGTCATCACCGACATGCGCACCGGCGCGGTGACGGCGCTCGGCGCCAAACATCTGGCGCGAAAGGGCTCAAAAGTCCTCGGCCATATCGGCGCGCGGGGCACGGCTTACTGGAACTTGCGGCTGCTCGATTCCCTTTTCGATTTCGACGAAATCCGCGTGCATTCGCGCCGGCCGGAGAGCCGCGACGGCTTTGCCGCGAAACTTTCCGCCGACCTTGGCAAGAAAGTGGTCGCGACCGAGGATTGGCGGAGTTGCGTCGAGGGCGCCGACATCGTGGTGGAAGCCTCGCGGCTCAGCAAGCCCGAGCCGATGCTGAAGACAGAATGGATCAAGCCGGGCGCCTTCGTGGTGCCCTACGGCACGATGAGCGCGGTGGAACTGTCGCTCACTGACATCATGTCGAAGCTGGTGGTTGACGACTGGGGCCAGTGCAAGGGCGGAAAGTTCGGCTCGCTGCGCGCCCATGTCGAGACCGGCCGGCTGAGCGAACAGACGCTGCATGCCGAACTCGGCCAGATCGCCGCGGGGCTGAAGCCGGGGCGCGAGAACGACGACGAGACCATTTTGTTTTGGCACCGTGGCCTGTCGTTGTCCGACATCGCGCTGGGCAAGGCGATGCTCTCCAAGGCGACGGCCAAGGGCATTGGCCAAAGGCTGCGTTTCGCGTGAGCACGGTCGAGATCGGCGGCACGCATGTGACGGTCGAGGATGTCGTCGCCGTCGCGCGTGATGGCGCGGCGGTCGGGGTGGCGTCCGCCGTCCCGGAGCGGCTGCGCAAGGCTCGCGAAGTGCTGGATCGTGTCGCCGCCGCCGGCCAGCGCATCTATGGCCTGAATACCGGGCTCGGCGCCAATCTCGGCACTTCGGTTGAGTGCGACGCCAGCGAATTCCAGCGGCAGCTACTTCATGGGCGTTCGGGCGCGGTCGGCGACCCGCTTCCGATTGAAGTCGTAAGGGCGACGATGTTCGCGCGCGCCGCCATGCTGTCGCGCAGCGGCTCAGGCATCTCGCCAAACGTGTTCGACGCGCTGGTCGCGGCGCTGAATGCAGGGGTGCATCCAGTGATGCCGTCGATCGGCTCCATCGGCGCAGGCGATCTGGTGCTGATGACCGCTTTGGCGCGCTGCCTCATCGGCGAAGGCGATGTCGACTATCGCGGTGGCCGCCTGCCGGCTAGCGAAGCGCTGGCGCGCGCCGGCCTGTCACAGGTCAGCCTCGCGCCGAAGGACGGCCTGTCGCTGATCAACGCTTCTGCGGTTTCGGCCGGCGCCGGCGCGCTTGCGGTGGCGGACGCCCTGTCCGCCTTCGACCAGCAGCAGCAGGCGGCGGCTTTGACCATGGAGGCGACGGGCGCCAACCTGACCATCCTCGATCCGCGTCTTCAAATGGCTCGACCGGCCCCCGGCCAGGCGGAAGCCGCGTCGCAGTTGCGCGCACTGCTCGCGCGCGAAGCCGATCCAATGCCCGGAACGCTGCAGGACCCACTGTCGATCCGTTGCATCCCGTCGATCCACGGCGCGCTATTGAACGGAATCGGCCAGGCGCGGCGCGCGGTCGAGATCGAGCTTAACGCCGCCGCCGACAATCCGCTGGTGCTGGCCGACGACGGGCTCGTGCTCTCCACCGGCAATTTCCACACGCCGGCGCTGGCGCTCGCCTTCGAGACGCTCGGGCTTGCCATTGCGCAGACCGCCGCCGCGACGGCCGCGCGGTTCATCCAATTGACCGGCTCCGGCCGCAACGGCCTACCGAAATATCTGTCGCCCACCGGCGGCGCGTCGGCCGGCTTCGTGCCGTTGCAGAAGACGGTAACGGCAGTCCTTGCTGCGATCCGTCAAAAGGCGAACCCGGTGATGCTCGATTTCCTGCCGGTTTCCGAGGGCGTCGAGGACCATGCGACGCAGACGCCCCTGGCGATCGCCAAATGCGCGGAGATGATCGCGCTGTGGAGGCGACTCATCGCCTTCGAACTCATGGCTGCGGCACAGGCGGCGGATTTGCGCGACGGCGAATTGAAAGACACCGTTCAGAAACACCAGCCTTTGGTGCTGGCCCCCGGGACCCAGGCGATCCACACCGCAATTCGCATGCATGTGTCGATGCTGCGCGAAGACCGGCCGCTCGGCATCGACGCCGAAACGCTCTACGCGGCACTTTCCAGCGGGAAATGGCAGGCGTAGCGCTGGCCTTCGGGGCCGGTCAGCGCCGGCTCTTCGACCCTGCACCGGTCCTGAACCTTCGGGCAGCGTGTATGGAAGCGGCATCCTGCGGGCGGGTTCGACGGGCTCGGGATTTCGCCCGCCAGCACGAGCTTTGCGCGCTTGTGCTCGGGATCGATGACCGGATTGGCCGACAGCAGCGCGTGCGTATAGGGATGGCGCGGCGACCGGAACACGGTGCGCGTCGCTCCCTCCTCCAAAATCGTGCCGAGATACATGATCGCCACCCGGTCGGTGACGCGGCCGATGACGTTGAGGTTGTGGCTGACGATCAGGATGCCGAGCGAATGCCGCGTCTGCAAATCGGCGAGCAGGTTGAGCAGTTCGCCCTGCACAGACACGTCCAGCCCCGCCGTCGGTTCGTCGGCGATCAGGAAGGACGGGTCGGTGACCAGCGCCCGGGCGATCGCCACGCGCCGCGCCTGGCCGCCGCTGATCTGGTGCGGATATTTTTCGAGCTGCGCCTCGGAGAGGCCGAGCCGGGCGAGCAGGTCCAACACCTTCGGCCAGCGCTCCTTACGATCGAGACCGTGAATTTTTATCGGCTCGGCGAGCAGCGACGCGATCTTCATGCGCGGCGACAGCGAGGATAGCGGGTCCTGAAAAATCATCTGCACGCGGCGGCGCAGCCACAGCCGGTGGGCGCGCGTCAGGCTGGTCAGGTCGCGGCCCTCGAGCTTGACCTTGCCGGAGGTCGGCCGGTTCAGCCCGACCAGCGCCTTGGCGAGCGTCGTCTTGCCGCTGCCGCTCTCGCCGACCAGCCCGACCGTCTCGCCGACCTTCAATGCCAGGCTGATGCCGGCCACGGCCTGCACACCACCGGAGAAGGTGATGCGCAGGTCTTCGACCTCAATGGTTTGCGCGCTGTCAGTCATGCCAGCCAGCATGCCGATTTATGGCCGGCCTCGACTTCGCGCAGCGGCGGTTCTTCCACACATTTCTCGAAACGCGACGGGCAGCGCGCGGCAAAAATGCAGCCTTTCGGCACGTCGACCAGATCCGGCAATCCGCCCTTGATCGTCACCAGCGCCTCGCCCGGCTCGTCGTCCGGATCGATCTCGCAGGCCAGCAGCGCCAGTGTGTAGGGATGGCGCGGGTCGCCGAACAGGTCTTTCGTCAGTGCGCTTTCGACCAGCTTGCCGGCATACATGACAGCGACCTCGTCGCAGAGTTCCGAGATCAGGCCGAGGCTGTGCGAGACCAGCACGATGGAACCGCTGAAGTCGGCGCGCAGGTCGCCAAGCAGCCGCACGATCTGCGCCTCGATCGTCACGTCGAGCGCCGTGGTCGGTTCGTCGGCGATGAGAATGTCGGGCTCGCAGAGCAGCGCCATGGCAATCATCACGCGTTGGCGCATGCCGCCGCTGAGCTGGTGCGGATAAGCGGCAAGCCGCGCCTGCGGGTTGGAGATGCCGACGCGCAACAGCATCTCGCCCGCGCGGCGCAGCAACGCGCGACGGCCAAGGCCAGGATGCCGGTTGCGCTGCGCGTCCACCAGTTGCGTACCGATGGAAAAGACCGGGTTCAGCGCCGTCATCGGGTCCTGAAAAATCATGGCGATGCGCCCGCCACGCAGCCGGCGCAGCTCCTCCGGCGGCACGCCGAGCAGGTTCTCGCCGTCGAGTTCGATGCGGCCGGAGACCTCGCCGGTATTGTCGGGCAGCAGCCCGAGCAGGGCCAGCGCCAGCGTCGACTTGCCGCTGCCGCTTTCGCCAACAAGGCCGACGACGCGGTTGCGCGGGATCGACAGGCTGACGTCGCGCAGCACATGCAGCGGACCCCTGGCGGTGGAAAAATCCACCGACAGGTTCTCGATCTCGACCAGGCTGTCACCCTTCATGGCTCACGCCTCAGCTTCGGGTCGAGCGCGTCGCGCAGGCTTTCGCCGAACAGCGTGAAGCCGAGCGTCGCCAGCGTCAGCATGCCGCCGGCAACCAGAACCGGCCAGACCGACTGTTCGAGATAGGTGAAGCCGTCGAACAGCATCGATCCCCAGCTTGCCAGCGGCGGCCGGATGCCGACGCCGAGGAAGCTTAGTCCCGCCTCCAGCGTGATGGCGACCGGGATGTTCATCGAAGCCAGCACGACGATCGGCCCGACGATGTTGGGCAGCACGTGGAAGAGCATGATGCGCGGACCGGACGCGCCGAGCGCCCGTTCCGCCTCGATGAACGGCCGCTCTCTGATCGCCAGCGTCTGCGCCCGCGCGACGCGCCCGAATTGCGGGATGAAGACGATGGTGACCAGTATGATGATGTTGAGCAGCCCCGGCCCCAGCACGGCGACCAGCGCCAGCGCCAGGATCAGGCTGGGGAACGAGCTGATGATGTCGAATGCAGCAAGGATCGTTCGCTCGACCGCGGGCGGTGCGCTCGCCGCCGTAACGCCAAGCAAGATGCCGGCGACCAGCGCCGTTGCGGTGACCGAGAGCGCCACGCCGATGGCAATGCGCGTGCCGAATAGCCCGCGCGAAAAGAGATCGCGGCCGAGCTGGTCGGTGCCCAGCCAATGCGCCGCCGACGGCGGCGTCAGCCGGGCCGCCACATCGAGCTGGTTCGGCATATGCGTGGCAAGCAGGGGCGCGGCGAGCCCGCCGAAAACCACCAGCAGCGTGGCGATCAGCCCGAGCCGGCCGCTCGGGCTCCTCCAGATTCTGCGCAGCACCTCCACCCGTCAGGCCCCGCCGCCGGCCTTGCCAAGACTGTCGCGCACGCGCGGATCGAGCCAGGCATAGGACAGGTCGACCAGAAGGTTGACCACGACGAAGACGCTAACGACGACCAGGATGCCGCCCTGCACGATCGGATAATTGCGGTTGCGGATCGCGTCAAAAATCAGCGAGCCCAGCCCCGGCCGGTTGAAGATGATTTCCACGAACAGCGCGCCGCCCATCAGTTCGCCGATGCCGACGCCAAGGATGGCGACGGTCGGGATGCAGGCGAGTTTTAGCGCGTATTTCATGACGACACGGCGTTCCGGCTGGCCATAGGCGCGCGCCGTGCGGATGAAGGGCTCGCCCAGCACTTCCAGCAGCGAGGTCCGCACCAGCCGGGCGATGTAGCCGATCCAGCCGACGGCGAGCGCTACCGTCGGCAGCACGAGGTGATGAAGCTGGTCCAGCGGGTCGCCGGCGTCCCCCGCCCCCAGCACCGGAAACCAGCCGAGCCGCACCGCGAAGAAATAGAGCAGCAGGATCGCCACGACATAGCTCGGCGTGGCCACCAGCCCGACGCTCACCACCGCCAGCCCCTGGTCGAGCTGGCTGCCTTGCCGGACGGCGGCGTAGCAGCCGATCGGTATGCCGATCAGCACCGCAAGCCCGATCGCCGAGACGGCAAGCAGCATCGTGTTGGGGAGCGCCGCAAACACCATGGCGGCGACAGGCCGGCCGTTGATCACGTCGGCGCCGAGATCGCCGCGTAGCGCGTTGAAGAAAAACAGCGCGACACGTTCGTACAGAGGCAGGTTCAACCCCATCTGCTCGCGCAGCAGCGCCGCCGCCTCCGGCGTGGCGCGCGGGCCGAGCAGGATGGTCGCCGGGTCGCCCTTGACGATCAGCGTCAGGCAGCAAAGCAGGGTCATCGAGCCGACAAGCACCAGCACGGCCGTCGCCAGCCGAAATGCGCCGTAGCGGAACAGGCTGCCTTCGTCCCAGAAACTCACGCCGGCAGGCCCCGGCATTTTGCCGCCGCTACGCGCAAGGGCAGTGGAAGACTGAGGTTAACTCGGTTCACCCGACAATTCGAAATTCGACCGCACGAACTCGATGCCGGAGCCGTAAGGGACAGTTTACTTAATTCCGCCTGCGTCAACCTTGAAACGCCGCGTGCTCCTGCGGAATTAAGTAAACTGTCCCCGGCACTTGACCGCCTCGGCCGCAAATGTCTCGCACCGATTTCGGGTTGTCGGATGTACCGGGTACTAGTCGCCATCGCTAACCGGTCCTCCAACACCTTCGTCGTATCCGGCCTCGCGGCCATGCCGTATCGCCAAAAGCACCACGTCGTCTTGCTCCAGACGATAGAGAACGACGTAGCCGTCACGGCCGAAGCCGATAACCCATTCCCGAAACGCCGCATCCATCTCTGGCACAGGCCTTCCGACACGAGGCTGGTGGGCCAGAATTTTGACGCCGGTCCGGATCGCCTCGACCGCCCGCCGTGCCGCGCTTGGACTCTTGCCCACGAGAAAGCGGTAGAGCCGCTGGACATCGCTGGTCGCCTGCGGAGTCCAGATCAGTCGTGGCACGCGGGCGGCTCCGCGTCATCGCCGTCCGCCAGCTTCTGTAGCCACGCATCGGCTTCCTCCGCCGTCAGATGCAGGCCGGTCGCCTGATAGTCGTCCCAGGCCTTCTGCGCATCGTCGCGAAACGACAGCCGCTTTTCCTCGCGATCGACATACTGCTCGATCGCCTCCTTCATCAGCCAGTGCGGCTTGCGCTGGCGGCTTTCGGCGAGTTTTTGCAGCCGCTCCTTGGTCGACGGATCAAGTTTCAAGCTGGTGGTCGCGACGGTTGCCATGGCTTCGGCCTCGTATGGTGACACCAAGTGTTACCATGCGAGGCTTCCGAAGGATAGCGCGGAGCGGCCCGTTCAAGCCTGCTTGAACGATGCATACTGCCACTGGTTGCCGTTCGGCAGGATGCCCGGCGACAGCGTGTCCTTGAATCCGAAGGTGTAGGCGTTGTGGGTGATCCACCAGAAGGCGGCGGATTCGTCCATCAGCTTCTGCGCGGCGATGTAGATTTCCTCGCGCTTCTTCGAATCGGTCTCGATGCCGCCCTGCTTGTGCAGATCGTCGAACTCCTTGCTGCCCCAGCGCTGCCAGTTCCACTTGCCGATCTGGTCGGAGGTGAACCACTGCGTCTGGAAGCCGGGATCGAATTTTCCGCGATACTCCACAAGGACGAGATCGAGATCCTTCGAGGCGTCGTTCTCGCCATAGGCCCAGTAGGCGCCCTCGTCGATGGCGTCGATCTGCACGTCGATGCCGATGTCAGCGAGATTGGCCTGTACGACTGCGGCCGTCGCCTGCGCCACCGCCTTGTTGAGCACGGTGAGCCGCGTCGAGAAGCCGCCGCCCTGCCCTGCTTCCTCAAGCAGTTTCTTGGCGCCCTCGATATCGCGCTCGCGCTTCGGCGCGTCGGCCCAATAGCCGAGGATGCCGGGAGCTTCCAGCGCATAGGCCGGCTCGACCGAGCCGTTGTAGGCGGCTGCGATGATCGCCGGAACGTCGAGCGCCAGCCTTATCGCCTGGCGCACGCGCACATCGTCAAACGGCTTCTTCTCGATGTTCGGGCCGATCCAGATGTAGTCGATGGCCGACAGTTTCTCGACCTTGAGGCCCTTGGTCGCGGCGACATCCTTGGCGACCGCCGGGTCGAGGCGGGTGAAGTCGATCTCGCCCGCCTGCAGCGCCAGTTGCGCCGTCTTGTCCTCGGCGATCGGCTTGCCGACGATTTCCGAAAAAGCCGGCTTGTCACCGAGATAGTCGGGATTGGCGACGAGCGTGAAATGGTCGCGCGGCACCCATTCCTTCAGGATGTAGGGGCCGGAGCCGATCGGCGTCGTCTTGAACTTGTCGCCGAGTTCCGTGAAAGCCTTCTTCGAAATGATCGTACCGGAACCGTCGGCCAGCGCGATCAGCCATACGGCCGGCGACGGGTTCTTCAAATGGATCTTTCCAGTCAGCTTGCCGGTGACCTCGACCGAATCCAGTGCGGCCCAGTCGTCGGCATAGTCGACCTTCTTGCCGTCAGGCCCCGGCGTGATGAAACGCTCGAACGAGAATTTCACGTCCTCGGCGGTGAGTTCGCCATAATTGCCGCTGAACTTCAGCCCTTCCTTCAGCGTGAACTCGATGGTCTTGTCGTCGACCTGCTTGATGTCGGCAGCCGCGTCGTTCTCCCATTCGGTCGAGCCGGGCTTGAATTTCACCAGCCCCTGCCCGACCGCGAGGATGACGTTGACGTCGGTCGCGCCGGTGCGGTTCGCCGGGTCGAGGTTCTTCAGATCCTCGTCGATGCGCACGACGATGCGCCCATCGGCGGCATACACCACGTTCGACCACGGCTGGCCGAGCACGGTGACGCCCGCGGCAGCCGCGGCGGTCCCCGCTAGAAAACCTCTCCGCGTAAGATCATAGCTCATGGTCATTCCTTTCAAATTCGGGTTGTCCGCGACGTGCGATTGAGAAAATTCGTCCCGGCTCTCAAACTGGAGGTAACTCATTTCGCACACAAGAAAGACCGCTTCGCAAGCCCGATACGTCTAGACAATTCATTCCGTTTTGGCGTTGTTTCGTGGAACGCGGTGGTAGCCACCGCCAAATCCCTTGATGGCGGGCCGGCCGGCGCGGCCCACCGATCCCGGAAAGAAGCAGTGATGACCATCCGCACGGTCCATGATTTTCCGAGGGGCGTGCGCACCATCCAGACGGAATGGATCACGCTCTCGGACGGCACGCGGCTTGCCGCCGCCGTCTGGCTGCCGGAAGACGCCGAAAACGATCCGGTGCCGGCGATCCTCGAATTCCTGCCCTACCGCCGCCGCGACAGCACCGTGCTGCGCGACCGCCAGATACATGCGTATTTCGCCGGACACGGCTATGCGGGCGTGCGCGTCGACATGCGCGGCTCCGGCGATTCCGACGGCATTCTGCACGACGAATATCTGCCGCAGGAACAGGCCGATGCAGTGGAAGTCATCGCCTGGCTCGCCGCGCAAAAATGGTGCAGCGGCACGGTCGGCATGATGGGCATCTCCTGGGGCGGCTTCAATTCGCTGCAGGTGGCGAGCCACCGTCCGCCGGCGCTGAAGGCGATCATCACCGCCTGCTCCACCGATGATCGTTATGCCGACGACTGCCATTTCATGGGCGGCTGCCTGCTCAACAATTCGATCGCCTGGGCCTCGACCATGTTCGCCTATGGCGCGCAGCCGCCGGACCCGCTGGTGGTCGGCGAGCGCTGGCGAGACCTGTGGCTGGAGCGGCTGGACAACAACCCGCTGATGGCCGCCACCTGGATCGAGCACCAGACCTATGACGACTATTGGAAGCAGGGCTCGGTCCGCGAGGATTTTTCCGCGATCACCGCCGCCGTCTATGCAGTGGGCGGCTGGGCCGACGGCTATTCCAACGCCATCCCGCGCATGCTGGCCGGCCTGCCGGGACCGAAAAAGGGGCTGATCGGCCCCTGGGCACATGCCTGGCCGCATGTGGCGCAGCCAGGCCCGCAGATCGGCTTTTTACAGGAGGCGCTGCGCTGGTGGGATCATTGGCTGAAGGACATCGACAATGGAATAATGGATGAGCCCGTCCTCCGCGCGTGGATGCAGGAAAGCGTGCGCCCGGCGACGACCTATCCGGAGCGGACCGGCCGCTGGATCGCCGAAACAAGCTGGCCGCAGGTGGATCGGCCCGCAAGGGTGCTTCATCTGTCCGGCCGCGACCTTGCGGATGACCCTGCCGAGAACCAGCAAATCCTCATCGCTTCCAGCCTCGCGACGGGCATCACCTTCGGCGAATGGTGCCCCTACGGCCTCGCCGGCGAACTCCCGGCCGACCAACGGCCAGATGACGGCCGCTCGGTATATTTCGACACCGCTCCCCTGCCCCAGCACATCGAGATCTTCGGCGCGCCGGTCGTCTCGCTGGACATCGCCTCCGACAAACCATCGGCCATGATCGCCGCGCGGCTAGAGGACGTTGCGCCGGACGGCTCGTCGACGCTGGTAACCTACGGCCTACTCAATCTGACGCACCGCTACGGCCACGGAAACCCCGAACCGCTCGAACCCGGCAAGACCTACCCGGTCGAAATCGTCCTCAACGACATCGCGCAGGCATTCCCCGCCGGACACCGCATTCGCCTGGCGCTGGCGACATCGCATTGGCCCATCGCCTGGCCGGCGGCGGAGCTCGCCACGCTGACGCTATCCACGGGCGAAAGCACGCTCAACCTGCCGATCCGCGCGCGCTCGCCACTGGATGAGTGTCTAAAACCCTTCGCCGAACCGGAACAGGCCGAGCCGGAACCCTACGAGATCAACAAACTCGCCGGCCGCAATCGCACCATCACCGAGGATCCGATGACCGGCGAGACGACCGTCACCGTGCACCGTGAGCGCGCATCCTACACGCTGCCGAAGATCGACCTTTCCTTCGAGGCGGATTCGGAGGAGCACTATCGCATTCGCGAAGGTGATCCTTCGGCGACAACGGCCGAGACCCGCGCTACATGGCGGCTATCCCGCAAGGGCTGGGACATCAGGACGGAAACGGCGACCCGTGTCGCCTGCACACCGAACACCTTCGAGGTCAGAGCCACGATGAAGGCTTATGAAAATGGCGAGTTGGTGAAAAGCCGCGACTGGGATCGCAGCATTCCGCGGTTGTGATGCGATTCGCATTGTACCAACGGTAGACTGCTTGATCGTGCGTCCTTCGAGGCTCGCCCGCCAGGCTTGGGGGCCAACCTCCCAGTTTTGCGAGGGCTCGCACCTCAGGATGAGGACGGTTGGCGTTCGCTCCTCCGGATGAGGACCGCCAGCGCATCCACCTGAGTCAGGGAGCTAGCCTGAGCATCTCAGGACAGGCGGTAGGTTGCGACCGACCTCATCCTGAGCAACCATTAAGTGCTGGCTTGTTTTGCGACCCATGGTGTTCCCCTTGCGAGGACGGTGTTGACGAAGATGACGAGCTTCCTTGCGCAGGCGACGAGGGCGACCCTGTGGGGTTTGCCGTTGGCGACGAGGCGTTTGTAGAAGGCGATGAGCTCGGCGTTCCAGCGGAAGGCGGCGGGCAGGGCGGCGGCATAGACGCTCCTGGCCAGGCGCTTGCGACCGCCGGCGACATGGCGCTGGCCGTGGCGGCCGCCGCTGTCGTCGTCATAGGGAGCGAAGCCGACAATGGCGGCGGCGGCCTCGCGGTCGATCTGGCCGAGTTCGGGGGCGCGCACCAGGAAGGCGATTGCCGTGGGTTCGCCGACGCCGTCGACGCTCATGACCAGCTCGAGGCGGCGGGCGAGATCGGCATGGGCGCGCAGGATGCCGCCCAGCCGCTTGAGTTCGAGCGTGCGCCAGGCCACGAGCCGGGCGATCTCGCGGTCGAGCCTTCTGCGGCGCTGAGCGTCGCGCACGGCCTCGCGCCGGGTCTTGAAGCGGGCGATGTCCTCCCCGATCTGGTCGATCAGGGTAAGGTGCTCGGCAAGCGGCTCCAGCCTGGGATCGGGCGCGGCATGCACGATGTCGACCGCCGCGCAGGCCGCGATCAGCGCCGCGTCGATACGGTCGTTCTTGGCCCGCTGCAGCCTGAAGCCGGCATAGGCGCGCACCTGCGCCGGCTGGAAGCGGATGACCGTAAAGCCGGCCGCGCGCAAGAACGCCACGACGGCGCTCTCGTAGCCGCCCGACGCCTCGATGCCCACCCGCTCGGCCCCGTGGCCGCGCAGCCAGCCCGACAGCCGCTTATGCCCGGCCGCGTCATTGTCGACCGTCAATTGCTCCTCGACGCCGGTCAGCGCCACGTCGAGCTTCTGCTTGCCGGTATCGATGCCGGCCACCTTCATGCTAGACTTGTCCATCTTCCTCGACCCTGCCTTGTGATGCGAACCCAAGGTTCATTCAACCATCCGGGTCCGATGAAGAGCCGGCCGCGATCGCGCTCAGGAACAGCCCTCAAGGCTTGGGTGCGAGCGATCCGACGGCCGGCGGTGCGGCCCGGGTGGCCACCCGGGCCGCACCGTCCCCTTCACGGAACACCCAAACAATACACAATCTCGCTAATACAAGGTGCGAGCCTCTCCGGCGTTCAAATGCTTGGCGCAAAACCGGGTGGGCGAGCCTCGAAGGACGCACCCAAGCATCAGTCATCCACGGAGGCCGTTGGCCTCACACCGCCCGCAAATGCCGGATCGGCCTGCCCGGCGCGACCGCCTGCGCCGCCGTGACGATACCGCGCGCATCGATGCCGAAATGGCGATAGAGGTCGGCAATGGTGCCGGTCTGCCCAAAATGCTCGACGCCGAGCGAGCGCGTGCGGTGGCCCATGACCGAACCCAGCCAGGCGAGCGTTGCCGGGTGCCCGTCCAGCACCGTCACCACAGCGCAATGCGGCGGCACGCCCATCAACAGCCGTTCAATGTGGCTCAATGCCTGGGAAGAACCCTGCTCGCGCGCCCTTGACGCCGCCGTCCAGCCGGCGTTCAGCCGGTCGGCAGAGGTGATGGCCAGAAGGCCGACATCGCGTCGGTCCTCGGCCATAAGCCCGACCGCCTCGATGGCTTCCGGCGCCACCGCCCCGGTGTAGGCAACGACGATTTGCGCATTCGGACCCGGCCGGCGCATCCAGTAGGCGCCGTCGATCATGTCCTGGGCGAGGTCTGGCGTGATCGTCCGTTTCGGCTGCTCGATGGAGCGGGTCGATAGCCGGAGATAGACTGAGCCGCCGGTGAGATCGCGCAGCCAGCTTCGCGCGTCGGGCTCGGCCTCACCGGAACGCTGCATGTAGTCGAACGACCAGCGCAGGATCGTCGCGAGTTCATCCACATAGGCCGGCTCGAAACTCGCCAGCCCGTCCTGAGCCATGCCGATCAGCGGCGTTGCGATCGACTGGTGCGCGCCGCCCTCAGGCGCCAGCGTCACACCCGATGGCGTCGCGGCGAGGATGAATCGCGCATCCTGGTAGCAGGCATAGTTCAGCGCATCGAGACCGCGCTCGATGAACGGGTCGTAAAGCGTGCCGACCGGCAACAGCCGCTCGCCGAAGATCGAATGCGACAGGCCGAGCGCCGACAGCATGATGAACAGGTTCATCTCGGCAATGCCGAGTTCCATATGCTGGCCCTTCGGCGAGAAATTCCAGTTGTACGTGGAGGGAATGCGCTCCGCCTTGAAGACATCCGCCAGTTCGTCGCGTGCAAACAGGCCGCGCCGGTTGACCCAGGCGCCCAGGTTGGTCGAGACGGTGACGTCGGGCGAGGTGGTGACCACCCGGTCGGCGAGTGGCGTGTCGCTCTTGCCGATCTCGTGCATCAACAGCCCAAAGCCCTGCTGCGTAGACATCGATGACTGCGGTGAGAAAGCCAGCGTGTCCGGCACCGGGACCGCCGGCGACGAATAGCGCCGCCTGCCGGCCTGAACGAACGGCACGGCCGCCAGGAAACGTTTGAGTTCCGCTTCCGGAAGGTCGAGCCCCTCGAAAAACTCCCATTCGCGCCTGTCACGCACACTCATCGCCTCGCGCAGTGTCTCGACCTGGGTCGGCGTCATCAGGCCGGCATGATTGTCCTTGTGGCCCGCAAGCGGCAGCCCGAAACCCTTGATCGTATAGGCGATGAAACAGGTGGGGCGGTCATGCTTTCTTGCCTGCTCGAAGGCGTCGAGGATGCTTGGCAGGTCGTGGCCGCCAAGATTGCCCATCAGCCGCGCCAGTTCCTCGTCGCTGCGGCTGTCAATCAGCCGCGACACCGGCCCCTGGTCGCCGATCTCGTCGAGCAGCCGCTTGCGCCAAGCTGCACCGCCCTGAAAAGTCAGCGCCGAATAGAGTTGGTTCGGGCACGCATCGATCCACTCGCGCAATTTCTCGCCGCCCGGCTCGGAAAACGCCTGCTGCTGGATTTCGCCATGCTTGAGGATAACGACATCCCAGCCGAAATTGCGGAAAATCGCCTCGAAGCGCGCCCACAGCCCCTCCCGCACCACGGCGTCGAGGCTCTGCCTGTTATAGTCGACCACCCACCAGGTGTTGCGAACGCCGTGCTTCCAGCCTTCCAGCAGCGCCTCGAAAATGTTGCCTTCGTCCATCTCGGCGTCGCCGATCAGCGCCACCATCTTGCCTTCCGGGCGGTCGAGACCCCAGCCTTTTGCGCGCACATAGTCCTGCGCCAGCGCCGAAAACAGCGTCTGCGCCACGCCGAGCCCGACCGAGCCGGTTGAAAAATCCACGTCGTCGACGTCCTTCGTCCGCGACGGATAGGACTGCGCGCCCTTGTAGCCGCGGAAATTCTTGAGCTTTTCCAAAGTCTGGTTGCCGAGCAGATACTGGATAGCATGGAAGATCGGGCTGGCATGCGGCTTCACCGCGACGCGATCCTCCGGCCGCAGCACAGAAAAATACAGCGCTGTCATGATCGTCGCCAGCGAGGCTGACGATGCCTGGTGCCCGCCGACCTTCAGCCCGTCGTCGCTGTCGCGCAGATGGTTGGCGTTGTGGATCGTCCATGTCGCCAGCCACAGCACCTTGCGCTCCAGGGCCGACAGCGTGGCGAGATCGTGCTTGTTCATTGGCATCCCCTCCGAGACATCACGATGGTAGCAAGCGGCGACGATGCTTTGCGGCCAATTTTCGCCCCGGTGATGGCGAAGATTGGTGAATCCAGCTAATCATTATCCTGGACTGACAGGATTTCAGCCAATGCGCGAACTGGACGACATCGACCGGAAAATCATCGCCGCTATCCAGGGCGACGGAAAGATCACCACCCAGGAACTCGCGGACCGCGTAGGGCTATCCGCCTCACCATGCGCCCGGCGGGTGCGGCTGCTGGAGCAGGCCGGCATCATCAAGGGCTACACCGCCGTCATCGACCAGAAGAAGGCCGGCGTGCCGATCAGCGCCTTCGCCTCGATCAAGCTGGAGCGGCAGCGCGAGGAAGACCTCGATCGCTTCTCGCAGGCGGTGACGCGCTGGCCGGAGGTGCTCGATTGTTACCTGATGACCGGCCAGCGCGACTATCTGCTGCGCATCGTCGTACGCGACCTCGACGCCTATGAGGAGTTTTTGAAGGACAAGCTGACGCGGCTAGACAACGTCGCCTCGATCGAAAGCAGCTTTGCGCTGAAGCAGGTCAAGCGCTCGGAGATATTGCCGCTCTGACGCCTACTTGCGGCCCTTCGGCGGCGGCGCCACGGATGCACGCGTAATAAGCGTCGGCGCGACGTCGACCACCACGTCCTTCGGCTCACGGCCCTCGATCATCGCATGCAGTTCCTCGATGGCCAGCGTTCCCATCTCGTCGAGCGGCATGGCGATCGCCGTCAGCGGCGGTGCGGAATAGTCCGCGTCCTCGAAGTCGAGCGTCACGATGGAAAGATCCTCAGGCACACGCACGCCGACGCTGCGGGCCGCGGCCAGCGCACTGATGCCGACCAGCAGGTTGGATGCGAAGATGCCCGTCGGCCGCGGTTTTGCTGCGAGCAGCTTCAGGCAGGCGTCGAAACCGCCGCGCCGCGAATAGGGTTCGACCGCGTCCACCACCTCAGGCAATCCTGCCTTCCTGGCTTCCCCGAAAAAGCCGGCGCGGCGGCGGCGGGCGGTATCCATCTCGTCGGAATCGCCGATGAAGCCGAGCCGCTTGTGCCCTGCCTCGATCAGCGTCCGCGCCGCCAGGCGGGCGGCCGCCTCGTCATCCACCGTGACGCTGCGTCCGATGCTGGCGCGGCGATTGACGAAGACGTGCGGCACCGGTTGCGCGTCGATCGCCGCGATCAGGTCGCGCTTGGCGGCGACGGCGATGATAAAACCGTCGATGCGCCGTTCCGCTACCAGCTTGCTGTAGATCGACGCCGAGGCCGCGTCGTCCTGCGCCTCGGCGACCAGCGTGACGTAGCCCAGTTCCTCGGCCCGACGCACAGCCCCACGGATCGTCGCCGCATAGATCGGGTTGGTCAGGTCGGGCAGCAGCACGCCGATAGCGCCGGTGCGCCGCGTCCGCAGATTCCGCGCCAGCGCATGCGGCCGGTAATTCAGCCGCGCCGCCTCGTCGAGGATCGCCTTGCGCGTCTCCGGGCGCACGCTGATGCCACCGCCATTGACGACCTTCGACGCCGTCGAAATGTCGACGCCGATGGCCGTGGCGATGTCCTTCAGCGTGGCGGGCCGGGGACGCGGCGGTTCTGTCAAGCACGCGCCTCCTGATAGCGGGCAAGCAATTGCGCATCTGGATTGTATCGATAGCAGCGCGAGGTCAAGCCGCCATCGACCGCCAGCGACTGCCCGGTGACGAAAGACGCTTCGTCGGAAAGCAGCCAGGCGACGGCGGCGGCCACCTCCTCTGGCTCACCGATGCGCTCCAGCGGATGCTGGATCGACATTTCGCGTTCGGCAATTACCGGGTCCGGGCTGTCGCGGATGACCTGGCTGACCAGCGGCGTGCGGATCGCGCCCGGCGCCACCGCGTTGGCGCGGATGCCGACCGGACCATATTCCACGGCGATGTAGCGGGTCAGCGCGTCGATGCCGGCCTTGGCGCAATCATAGGCCGCCCACATGTTGAAGGCGGAGCGGCCATGCACCGACGAGACGTTGACGATGGCGCCCACCCTGCGCTGCCGCACCCAGGTGGAGATCGCCTCCGACGACCCCCAGAAATGCGACATCAGATTGACCTTCATCAGCCGCTCGACCTCGGGCTCCCTGGGCTCGTGCAAATTGCCCATCAGGGCGATGCCAACATTGTTCACCCAGCCGGTCAGCGGCGCAAACGTCTCCGCCTTCTCCCGCGCGGCGGCCAGGACGGCACGCTCGGAAGCATCGCCGATGATCACGTCGTGGCCGGCGCCAAGATACGCCCCGGTCTTTCCTCCGGTCTCGGGGTTCAGTTCCAATCCGACCACGCTCCATCCATCGGCCGCGAGCCGCAGCGCGATGGCCCTGCCGATGCCTGTTCCGCAGCCGGTGACGACGACGCTTTTCCCGCTCATGACACTTTCTCCTCCCGATCCAATTCCGGTCTCGCGCGCCCGTTCAGCAGGACGCCCTCACCCCTAGAAAAGACCCGATCCGAAAATTAGGCAATGGTTTGACTAGATCGCAGACCAGGAAATCGTCCGCTCGACGGATTTTTTCTAAATTTTGGATGGAATCGATAACACGACATCACTCAAACGATTGACTAGCGCGAAGCTGCGTAGTTAGCTTGTTACAAGCCGACGTTTCGAGCTTGGCGTTTCACCTCGGGAGGAAAATATGGACGACAACACCAAGAAGGGCGTTCTGAACGCGCTCGCGCATGCCTCGATCGACCGCCGCCGCCTGATGCAGAGCGCCGGCATGCTCGGCCTTGCGGCCGCTATGGCCGGACGTTTCGGCACGGGCGCCGCGCTCGCCGCCGACTTCGACTGGAAGAAACATGCGGGCACGAAACTTTCGATCCTGATGACCGGCGACGAGAACGACCACCGCGCGCTGGCCGACATGCTGCCGAAATTCACCGAAGAGACCGGGATGGAACTGGAGATCACCTCGCCGGCGCTCGGCGCGCTGATCGAGAAGACGCTGCAGAACCTCAAGGCCGAAAAATCCTCCTTCGAACTGATCGAATATCTCGGCTTCCTGACGACCCAGCAGGTCGGCGGCGGCTATTACGAGCAGCTCAACGCCTACATCGACAACGCCTCAAAGACACCGCCGGACTGGGACATCGCCGACTTCCTGCCGCCGGCCATGGCCAATGTCGGCATCTTCGACATGGCGACCGGCACCGTCGGCCAGGGCAAGGACATCTACGGCATTCCCGGCCTGCATTCCGGCTCGGTGATCTATTTCTACCGAAAAGACCTGTTCGAGGCGGCGGGCCTGAAGCCCGCGACCACCTGGGACGAGTTCAAGGCGGCGGCTGAAAAACTGCACAGCGACGACGTCGCCGGCTGCTCCTTCATCGGCGCCAACGATTTCTCGCTGGCCGCCGTCGACTGGTACACGCGCTTCATCACCACCGGCGGCAAGCTGATGACCGGCTCGCCGAAGGAAAAGAATTTCATGCCGCAGGTGAACTCGCCGGAAGGCATCGGCGCCTTGCAGATGCTGATCGACCTCTTGCCCTACGCGCCGAAGAACGTCACCAAATACGGGTTCGCCGAGAATGTCGACGGCTTCTCGACCGGCAAGATCGCCCAGATGATCTTCTGGTCGACCATCGCCGGCCCGATCCTCAACGGCGAGAACTCCCTGGTCGCCGACAAGACCGGCACCGGCCCTGTGCCGGCAAAACCCGGCGAGACCCCGCGCGCCATCCAGGGCGGCTGGGGCGTGGCCATTCCGAAGAACGCCGACCCGGCCAAAAAGGACGCCGCCTGGCTGGCGTTGACCTGGATGACCAGCAAGGCCTTCAACAAGTATGAGGTGGAAAAATACCAGATCGACGCCAGCCGCACCTCGGCCTTCACCGATCCCGACCTCGTCGCCAAGCTGCCCTACCTGCCGGACGCGCTGAAGGCAGCCTCGACGGCGGAAATCATCCCGACCTCGCTGATCCCGGAATTCTTCCAGCTGAACGACATGATGAATGTCGAATTCAACGCCGCGCTGATCGGCACGCAGGACGCCAAGACCGCCTGCGAAAAAGTGCAGAAGCAGTGGGAAGACGCCTTGCGCAAGGCGGGGCATCTCGCCTGAGGTAACTGCTTGCCGAGATTTGAGCATGACCTGGCCGTCGCGCTTTACCGAACACCCCTCATCCGCCTCGCTTCGCTCGGCACCTTCTCCCACAAGGGGAGAAGGTGGAGCGTTGCATGTCCGCCTCCGCCAACCTTCAACGTTGGCGATTTGCGGAGACGGGGATGCCAGGCTCCCCCTTCTCCCCTTGTGGGAGAAGGTGTCGCCGAAGGCGACGGATGAGGGGTGTCCCAGCTTGGCGGGGCAATCCGACCGACAAAATGGCTCCAAAGACAATGCCGGACGGTTGGCTAAGGGCCATCCATTTGCTGTCATTGTGAATTCGGCGGGGGCCGAAGCATGAGCGCCGTAAGGGCTGCTCGGCAGCCGGTCGCGGTCATCGAAGGCCGCGACCGGCCGGCGCTCACCGCGTGGCTGCTGCTCGGGCCATGCGTCCTCTATCTCGTCGCCTTCTCGATCTACCCGCTGTTTTACTCCCTGCGGCTGTCCTTCACCGACCTGACGGCCGCCACCGGCACCGGCAATTTCGTCGGCCTCGCCAATTATTACGCGCTGCTCGGCGATCCGATGTTCTGGAACGCCGCCATGAACAGCGCGATCATGGTCACCGCCGCGGTCGCGCTCCAGGTGGTGCTCGGCGTAGCGCTGGCGCTGTTCTTCGACCTCGACCTCAAGGGTGCCTGGATCGTGCGCGGCATCCTGCTTCTGCCGATGCTGATCACGCCGATCGTCGTCGGCGTCATGTGGCGCGCGCTGCTCAACCCGGACTGGGGCATGGTCGACTGGACCATCTCGGCCATCGGGATCACGCCGCCCGACTGGCTGGGCTCCGTCGGCATGGCGATGGCGACGCTCATCCTCGTCGACACCTGGCAATGGACCCCCTTCGTCTTCATCATCGTCTTCGCACGCCTGCAGGGCCTGCCGCGCGAGATATTCGAGGCGGCGGAGGTGGACGGCGCCGGGCCGATCGTCAAATTCCGCCGCGTCATCCTGCCGATGCTGATGCCGGCGATCGTCTTTGCCGCCGTGTTCCGCGCCGTCGACGCCTTCCGCTCCTTCGACCTGATCTACGGCCTGTCCTATGGCGGGCCGGCGCGCGGCACCACGACGCTCGCCTTCTTCTCCTTCCAGAACGGGTTCCAGTTCCAGAACTACGGCTATGCGGCGGCGGTCGCCTATTCGATGCTGATCATCATCGCGGTCGGCACGACCGTCCTGCTGAGATACGTCCAGCTTCGACCGGGGCAGGCGCGATGAAGCCCGGCCGCATCATCGCCTATCTTGGTCTGGTCGCGCTGGGCATCATAGGCGCAGCACCTTTCCTCTACCTCGCGATCCTTTCCACCAAGAAGAGGATAGAAATCGTCGCGCAGGTTCCGCCGACCCTAAACTTCAGCTGGGCGCAAATCACCAAGAATTATTCGGAAGTGCTGTTCAGCCAGGGCATGCTATCCTTCACGCTGAACTCGATCATCGTCGTCGGCCTGTCGACGCTGATTGCACTCGTCATCGGCACGCCCGCCGCCTACGCCTTCTCGCGGCTGAAATTTTCAGGCAGCGACCGCATGGCGAGCACCATCTTGTCGATGCGCTTCATGCCGCCCATCGCGGTGGCCATCCCGCTCTTCCTCACCGTCAAGGCGATCGGCCTCACCAACAGCTACCCAGGGCTGATCCTGCCCTACATCTCCTTCTCGCTGCCGCTGGTGGTGTGGATCCTCATCGGTTTCTTCGACGAGGTGCCGCAGGAGATCGATGAGGCGGCGATGATCGACGGCGCCACCCGCATCCAGGCGCTATGGCGCGTCATCCTGCCCATCGTGCGGCCCGGCATGGTGACGGCCGCATTGTTCGGCGCGCTGTTCACCTGGAACGAGTTTCTGGTCGCCCTCTACGTCATCGACTCGCGAGCCTTGCAGACCATCTCGCTCGGCGCGGCCACGCTGGTCAGCGCGCAGCGGCCGATCGACTGGAACATCGCGGCGACCGTCGGCGTCGTCACCGTCGTTCCCATCCTCATCTTCTCGCTTTTCATCCAGCGCTACATCGTGCGCGGCCTGACCGCAGGAGCCGTAAAATGACCGATTATGGCAAGCCCGAACTGATGGCCGAGGGGCTCGGCTGGCCGGAAGGACCGACGCTGCAGAAGGACGGCAGCGTGGTCTTCGTCGAGAGCTATTGCAGCCAGCTTTCGGTCTTCCGCGACGGCAAAGTCAGCCGCCTCGCCTACACCGCCGGCGCGCCGAATTCCTGCGTCGTCGGCGCCAAGGGCGAACTCTATGTCTGCCAGAACGGCGGTACGGTCGGGCCGTGGCGCGCGGCAGAGATGAGCGTGCCGTCGATCCAGCGCGTCGAGCCAGGCGGCAAGGCCGTCATCCTCGTCACCGAGGTCGAAGGCATCAAGCTCAACGGCCCCAACGACCTCGTCTTCGGCGCCGACGGCCACCTCTATTTCACCGATCCCGGCACCTACAACCCGGCCAATCCGGACCCAAGCTACATCTTCGCCATCGCGCCGGACGGCACGCCGCGCGTCGTCGTGGCCTTCGAAAAGCCGGTATTCCCGAACGGGCTCGCCGTCGAGGCGGACGGCTCGGTTGTCTGGGACGAATCCTACACCGGCCACGTCCGCCGCCGCCGCCCCAACGGCAAGATCGAGGACCTCGGAAAGATGCCCGGCGCCAATCCGATCCTCGACGGCATGAAGATCGGCGCCGACGGACGGCTCTACGTCACCGACCTGGTCGGCAAGGGCATCCACGTCGTCCAGCCCAACGGCAAGGTCGACGCCTTCATCGAGGTCGGCGGCGCGCCGACCAACTGCATCTTTTCCGGCGAGACCCTGTGGGTCACGGACGCCACCGTGCTCGCCGCCAGCGACAAGCCCAATCTCGGCGGCCAGTTGTGGAAGCTGACGGTTCCCGGCGGCGGCGCGCCGACCGCGGCTGGCAGCATCGCCGGGCGAGGGTGAAAGGCGGTAGCAAAAAACGTTGATGTTCGCGCCGCCCCTCATCCCCCTGCCGGCGTCCTTCGGACCTCCCCGTAAGGACGCCGGCAGGCGAATGAGGGGCGGCGCAAAGGCCCAAGGCCAGACTCGGAGGTATAGTATGACACCGCGCGAACCCTTCCCCGGCCTATCCCACAAAGGCAAAGTCGCGCTGGTGACCGGCGGCGGTTCCGGCATCGGGCTGGAAACCGCCCTCACGCTCGCCGATCTCGGCGCGGACGTTGCCGTGCTCGACTGGACGCCCGGCGCAGCCGACCAAGCAGCCGAGGAAATCCGAAGGATCGGTCGGCGGGCGCTGGCCTTCACCGGCGATACGGGCGACGAGAAGACGGTCGTCGACGCCTTCACGGCAACACGGAAAAAACTCGGTCCGGTCGACGTCGCCGTCGCCTGCGCCGGCGTACTCGGCGCGGGTGGCCCCGTCTTCGAAACTCCGCTTGCCGATTTCGAGCAGGTGATGGGCGTCAATGTGCGTGGCTCGTTCCTCGTCGTGCGCGAGGCGGCAAAGCAGATGCGGCCGAAGAAGTCGGGCGCCATCGTGCTCCTCTCCAGCCTCGACGGGTTGCAGGCCGAACACGGCATGTTCTCCTACTGCGTGTCGAAAGGCGCGCTGCTTAACCTCGCCCGCGCCGCAGCGCTCGATCTGGCCCGCGACCGCGTCACCGTGAACTGCGTCTGTCCGAGCGTCACCAAGACGCCGCTGCTCGACGGGCGGCTGGCGACGATTCCCAATGGGGCGGAAATCCTGCAATCCTACGCCGACCGCCACCCGCTCGGCCGCGTTTTGTCCCCCCGCGACATCGCCGCTGCGATCGCCTTCATCACCTCGCCCGTGGCGACCGGCATCACCGGCGCGGCGCTGCCCGTCGACGCCGGCATCGGCGCCACCTGGGACAATTTCAAGACTCCGGCCTGGGTGGCGTAGCGGCGCTTCGGAACACCGTTCCAGCCCCCGAGCCGCATGGCCCGTGACAGGTGCCGGTCGCCGGAGCACGTCCACCTTGCCGTGTTCGTCCGGCTTCGCCCACAGATGACCCAGCCCGATGCGATTCGATGCCGTCCATGGGGCACGACGCGGCTGCCCGCGTTTTTCAACGGGTTGCTTGTCTTGCCCCCGGCGCCGTCCACCCCATCATGCCTCGGACTCAAAACCATAAATCCTATGCAAAAGAGGCTGCGCCTGTATGACGGCGAACCAGATGTGTGAATCCGATAGCAGAGAACGGGGAAAAAATGCCGGCAGGCAGATGACGGGCGGCACGAACCGCCCAAACCAACTACCCTGATAAAACACTGACATCGCATGGAAAAAGCTTTTCGCTGACTTCTCGACCGCTGCCTCCGTCAGCACATGTCAGGATTATTCTCCCGAGAAATCTCCCGTCCTTCCGGGCGGAGCGACAATGCCGCGTATCCTGGAACGGAGACTGAGATGGACGGGAGTGCTGCAATCGAGAAAAATCGCGAGGCGCTGAAGCGTATCCTCGTCTCGTTGCTGGCTATGGCCGGCCTTGGCTCCGGCGCCGAGCTTGGCGCCGGGGGACAGTTTACTTTCTTTCCGCAGAAAGGTGCGGTCGCTTCCGGGCTGGCGCAAGCGGAAAAAAGTAAACTGTTCCCGGCACTTACACCGGCACTGTCCCCAGCCTTTACCCTTCCCCGCCGGCTCCACCGCGCGATCCTGAAGCTGCTGCATCCGGCCGAAGCAGCCGCCCGGCGGCAGATCATCGCGGCGGCACGCGGGATCGTGGTGACCTTGCCGCCAGTTCGCCCGTGCAACCCAAAACCCGTTGACCCGGCGCCGATGCTGCGCCGCTTCGGCATCGCCGTCACCGTGTCGCGAGCCGATTTTGCCGCCGCCGCCGCAGCGAAAAGAGCCGCCGCCCTGCGCGCCGCGCGCCCGCGAAAATTCAGCCTGTCGCTGCTCGATCCGCTGAAACGTCCGTTCCGCAGCTTTCGCCCCCTTGTGCCCGACCGCGTCGCCCCGCGCATCCTGTTTCCCGGCGTCAGCGAGCCGTCCTTTTTCCCGGCGCCGCCCTCGCCCGACGATCCGGTGAACGCGGAACGCCTCGGCCAGCGGCTTGCGGCACTGGCCGAAGCACTCGACGACCTGCCGGGACAGGCAAAGCGGTTTGCCCGCTGGAAGGCGCGACGCGACGCCGCGCTCGCGCAGCAAAACCTCGCCGCCGGCCGCTTCCGTCGCGTCTCGCCACTGCGGGTCGGACGCCCGCCCGGCGGCCGGCTGTCCCGCTACGAGCCATCCGCCGATCACCCCCAAAGAATCCGCGAGATCGACGAGATTCTCGCGCACGCCCATGCGTTGGCACGATACGCACTGGAGTTTCCCGACACGTCCTGACGCGCGGCGGCCTGCCGCACGCGAAAAGCCAGGCATCGACAGCCGACGCGGATTTTTTCGCGGCGCGGCGGCGAGCGGTGCTGCCCGAAGGCACCTTTGCTCATCTGGTGGCCGTTGAGGCCAGCTTGCCAAACCATGTCTTGGCAACGCGGCCGCGCTCCCGGCAGTATACAGAAATCGCCCTTTACCAACCGCCTGCCAATGATTGCCCATCGGCTGAAACGGTTCCGCCAACGCCTGAATTTCAGCACGCGGTCAATCCGTGCGCGGTGGCCGCATTACCGGTCAACTCCATCCAGGGGCGTGAAAACAACCTGCATTGCGCAGCCTACGATATGCCACAGTGGCTGTGGCCGACTTTAGCCGCCGACATCACTCCACAACGAACGCCCTTGACCGTCACGGCACGTCATGTTTATCGTTGGAAACGTTTCAACATTGCATATCAATCGAGTCCCAAATGGTTCCGAAACTGAAGATCGAGCGGATCGAGTGCATTCCGCTTTCGATGCCGCTGCCGCGCACGTTTCGGGGCAGCAATTATTTCATGACCCACCGCTGCACCATCATCACAAAACTCTACACCAGCGCCGGCATCGTCGGCGAAATCTACAATGGCGACGAGTTCGAGACCCAGGCCGAGGTGGTAAAAATCATCCTCGACGAGATCCAGCCGCTGCTGATCGGCATGGACGCCTTCAACGTCGAGGGCTGCTGGGAGAAGATGCGCAAGCCTTCCACCAACATATTGCGTGATCGAAAACTCGCCATGTGCGCGCAGGCCTGCGTCGACAGCGCCATCTGGGACGCCGTGGGCAAGGCGCTGGATGCGCCGCTCTACAAGCTCTGGGGCGGCTACGCTGAAAAGCTGCCGGTCATCTGCATCGCCGGCTATTACGAGGAAGGCAAGACGCTGGCCGATTTCGGCCGCGAGATGGAACAGATCCGCAAGGATGGCTATGCCGGCTGCAAGTTCAAGGTCGGCGGCCGCACGCCGAAGGAGGATGCCGAGCGCGTCCGCGCCGGCCGCTCGGCGGTCGGCGACGATTTCGCCCTCATCGTCGACGCCAACCAGGGTTATAGCCTGCGTCAGGCCGTCGAATTTTCGCGTTATGCCGAGGACCTGAACATACGCTGGTTCGAGGAGCCGGTGCATTGGCAGAACGACCGGCTCGATATGGCCGCCGCGCGCAACCTGACCGGCATTCCCATCTGCGCCGGCCAGAGCGAGATTTCCCGCGCCGGCTGCCGCGACCTGATGATGAGCAACGCCATCGACGTCTGCAATTTCGACGCAAGCTGGGGCGGCGGCCCGACCGAATGGCGGCGCGTCGCGGCGCTTGCCCAGAGCTTTTCCATCCAGATGGGCCATCATGAGGAGCCGCAGATCTCGGCGCACCTGCTCGCCTCGGTGCCCAACGGCACTTATCTCGAAACCTTCCACCCGCATCGCGATCCGATGTTCTACGCGCTGGTCGCCAACCGGTCGAAGTTCGACAATGGCTGGTACGACGTGCCGCAGGGCGCCGGCTTCGGCATCGAAATGGACACGTCCGTCATCGAGAAATATCGGGTTTGAGCGTTAGGCAGGGGCGTGAACCGCATTTTTCAGCGGACAGCGGCGGGGACGGCGTTGAAGTTGACGGGGGTTCAAGGTAGCGCCTGAGGAAGTACCGGGAAACTTCGCCGAACCGGCCAACAGTCGGCGACATGGGAACAGGTCTTGTCGATCGCGAGGGATAAGCCCGCCACCATAAGGGACGTCGCCAGGGTCTCGGGCGTCTCCGTCGGCACCGTATCGCGCAGCCTCAACGCTCCCGATCTTGTCCGCCCCGAAACGCTGGTAAAGGTTCGCGCCGCGATCAGCGCGCTGGATTTCCGGCCGGATTCGCGTGCCCAGAACATGCGCCGCAAGAGCACGCTGACGGTCGGGTTCATCGTCGACGACATCGCCAATCCGGTGCATGCGGAACTGTTCAAGGCCGCCGACGCGACGCTGCGCGAGCATGGATTCTCGCTCTATCTCGTCAACACCGATGGACGCGCTCGCCAGGAGGCGGACGCCGTCGAGATGCTGCAGCGCGGCCGCGCCGACGGTATCTTGATGACCATCAACAGCGAGCGTGATCCGGTCACCCTGAAGCGGCTGGAGGCGTTGCGCGTGCCGTCCGTGCTGCTCGACCGCGACGTGCCGATGCCGCTCGACGCGGTGTTGCCCAATCATGCCGCCGGCATGGCGCAGGCGACGGAATATCTGATCGGGCTCGGCCATCGGCGCATCGCGCTGATCACCGCCGGCCCCGACATCCGGCCCGGCCGCGAACGCGTGCGCGGCTTCACCGAAACCTTCGAGCGGCTGGGTGTGGCTCTGCCGCAAGAGCTGATTCGGTCGCAGAGCCTTTCCGCCGAATACGGTTTTCGCGAAACGTTGTCGCTTATGCAGGGACGCGAGCGCCCGACGGCCATCATCGCCGGCGGCAACCGCACGCTTGTCGGCGTGCTGCGCGCCTTCCAGGAACTTTCCATTTCGTTCCCCGGCGACGTCTCGCTGGTCTCCTGCGACCAGACCGACCTGTCGCGGCTCTACCCTGGCCCGATCACCCTGATCGACCGCAGCATGGCCGACATCGGCCGCACCGCGGCGCAACTCCTGCTCGAGCGGCTTGCCGGCAATGAAACCTTGCCTCCCCGCCGCGTCACCTTTCCGACTAGGCTGATCCTCGGGCGGTCGTGCGGGCCGGTGCGGACGTAAATCACCTCCACCGGGCGGTTGATAGGTCCTATGGCTTATAATTTCACAGAAGGACGGTTCGAGGCGCCGCCCCACCCAGATGTCATCGAGCGTCTTTCCGCCAAATTAGGAGGAACACTTCCGGGCGACTATCTCGCCTTGCTTCGCCAGCACAATGGAGGCGAAGGCTTCATCGGTGACAACTACATCGTCTTTTGGAAGGTCGAGGAGCTTGCCGATTTTAATCGCGAATACGAGGTCGAGATATATGCGCCGGGCATCTTCCTCTTCGGCTCCAATGGTGGTGGCGAGGGTTATGGGTTCGACACCCAATCAAGAGCGATGCCTATTGTTCAAATCCCATTCGTAGGAATGGAGCGCCAATACGCAACGCCGGTGGCAAAGGACATCGCAGATCTCTTTGCTAAACTCGCAATGCCGCTATGAGCAATCGCCCTACCCAGGCGATGGGACAGAAGGCGGCGTCAGCCAGTCGGCAATGTGCACCATTCCCTGCACCGTCCATCCGCCATCGACGACCAGCGTCTGGCCGGTGATGTAGCTTGCCCGGTCGCTGGCGAGGTAGACGACCGGATCGGCGATCTCCCACGGCTCGGCGAGCCGGCCCATCGGGATACGCTCGATCTGCCAATCGCCGCGTATCGAACCGTCCTTCAGGCCCTGCTCGATCAGTTTTGTCCGCGTCGAGCCGGGCGCGACCGCATTGACGCGGATGTTGGCGGCCGCGGTCTCGGTGGCGTAGACGCGGGTGAGGCTTTCGATGCCGGCCTTTGCCGCGCTGTAGGGGCCGCGTCCGGGAATGCCGACGATGCCGGCCGCGGAGGCGATGCTGACGATCGCGCCTCCCCTGCCCCGCGCCCGCATCCGCCTGATCGCCTGCGCGCAACAAAGATGCATTCCCGTGAGGTGGGTATTCAAGACCAGATGCCAGTCCTCCGGCCGCATGTTTTCGGCAAGGGCAACCCGCTGCACACCGGCATTGTTGACCAGCACGTCGATCTGCCCAGCTTCCCGGTCGATATCGCCAAAGGCTTTCTCGACGCTACCGGGGTCCGCAACATCGACCTTAAGATAGGTCACGCCGTCCCGCGCCTCGTCGGGATCGTTCAGGTCGAACGAAAAGACCTTTGCACCCTCCTCGATCAGGCGGGCTGCGATGGCGTCGCCGATGCCGCGGCCGGCGCCGGTGATCGCCGCGACCTTGCCTGAAAATTCGCCGGCCATGCCTGCCTCCTCAATACATCAGCCAGCCGCCGGACACGTTGATCGTCGCGCCGGTGATGTAGTCGGCATGGTCGGAGGCGAGGAACAGCACGGCGCCGGCCAGTTGCGACGGGTGCGCCATGTAGCCCAGCGGAATCTGCGTGACCTGCGCCTCCAACGCCGCCTCATCCATGCCGCTACGCATCATCGCCGTGTCGGCCGCGCCCGGCGACACCGCGTTGACCGTGATCTTCTGTTTTGCCAGAGAACGCGCCATGCCGCGTGTCATCGAGACGATGCCGCCCTTGGTCGCCGCGTAGGCGACCGACCCGCCAAAGCCACCGCTCCAGAACCCTTGCGAGGTGAAATTGATGATGCGCCCGCCCGCGCCCTGCTCTGTCATCTGCCGCGCGGCGGCCTGCGCCAGGAAAAAGCTCGCCTTGAGATTGACGTCGTGCTGAAAATCCCAATCCGCCTCCGACACGTCGAAGATCGTCGGCCGCCGCACCAGCACCGCCGCCGTCTGCACCAGCGCATCGAGCCGGCCGAATTCCTTGACCACACGGTCGATCAGCGGCTTGTGTCCGGCGACCGGCTTCAGGTCGTAGCCGATGCCGATATGCGGGCCGCCTTCCATCTCGGCGACGACCTCGTCCGCCCGCTTCTGATCGATATCGACGGCCGCAACCCGCGCCCCCGCGCCCGCGAAGGCCAGCGCGACCTCACGGCCGATGCCACCGGCCGCACCCGTCAGCAGCACCGATTTGCCTTTGAGGCCAGCGTTCAGATCGAATGGCATGCAAGAATCTCCGGAACGGTCAGCGGCCATCCGGCGGCTGGACGACGGTTTTCTCCTCGACGAAACAGGCCTGGATCTCGCGCGTGAACTTCGGCCGGTCCGCCGCCAGCAACGACTTGTACGGCTCGGTGGCGAAGGCCGCGTGCGCTGCCTCGACGCTGTCGAACCACAATTCGCCGACACCATCCCAGCGCGCCTCTTCCGGTGTCCAACTCTGCACCCGGCCGAAGCGCAACCCGCGCACGCCCGGCATCTGCTTGACGATGTCGGCATGCGGGCCGGTCCAGTGCGCGAAGAACTCATCCTCGCTCATGCCGTCCTTGCGCCGGAGGAAACTGACGCGCTTGATCATGCCGATTTCCCTTGTGCCGGCGGCTGGAAGATCTCCAGCGTAATCCCGTCATGGATGCGCAGATAGGCCCCGCGTGCGCCGATGTTCGGCCCGCCGTCGATGTCGACGGGACCATCCGGCGTCAGCGGCCGCGCGCCGGCATCCACCGCCCGCCGCCAGCTTATCGCTGCATCCTCGACCTTGACGCAGAGATGGACATTGCCGGGGTTGGAGGTGCGGTCTGGATTGGGCGAACGCTCGTCGACCTGATAATCCAGCAGTTCGACGATCACCCCGCCCGGCAGGTCGATGAACGCCGCGTTGATGCGGACACCGGGCATGCCGACGATCTTGCCGAGATAGGGCCGGTCGAGCACCGTCGCCCACCGCGCCGGCTTGCCCAAAAAGGTTTCCCAGAATTTTAGGGCACTTTCTCGGTCGGCCACCGTCAGGCCAACATGGTGAACACCCAGCATGACGGTCGCTTCGGTTGTCTCAGTCATTGCTCATATCCTGAAGATGCGTTCGGCGTTGCCGGAGAACATTTTGACCTGCTCGGCGCGCGGAAAACCGGAAATGATCTCGGCATAGGCGTTGATGACGTCCGGGTAAGAGCTGAACATGCGGTCGACCGGCCAGTTGGTGCCGAACACCACGCGATCCGCGCCGAACGCCTCGATGCTGCCGAGCACATAGGGACGGATAGAAGCGACGGTCCATAGCGGATCAGTCATGCCGAGCCCGGAGATCTTCATGATCACGTTCGGCGCTTTCGCCATTATCTCCATGGCGCGTCGCCAAGCCTTGAAACTCGTCGCATCCCGCCCCATCGGGATCGCGCAATGATCCACGCAAATCAGGATGCCGGGGAAGGTTCGAGCTAAATCCAGGACGTCATCCGCCCGCTCGACCCGCGTATCCAGGCAATAGACGAGATTGCGCGCCTCAAGCTCGGCGAAACCGCGCCGCCAGGCCGGATCGACCAGATAGTTGCCTTCGCCGAAACTGCGGATGCCGCGTACGTTGGCGAATTCAAGGTGCCTGTCCAGCACCGCGCCCGCATCCGGCCGCGCCAGATGGCATTCGGCGACGATGCCCTGCGGATAGCCGGTCTCGTCGGCAAAAGCCTGGAGCCATGCGGTCTCGTCGACCGGATCCGGCGTGCTCACCGCCGCCTGGACATGGATCGCCTTCGGCACGTTGGCGAAGCGTATCTCGGCGAGATAGTCCTTGATGCGGTAGCGCTGTGCCTTCAGCGGGTCGGTGTCGGGCAGGAAACCGTGCACGGCGTCCGGCTCCAGCCATCCGTAGCGAAGCGTCGGATGCTTCATGTCATGCAGGTGGAAATGCGTATCGACAAAGGCGAGTTCAGCCATCGACCAGCACCTTCTTTGCCGGATGTTTTGAGATCGCATCGGCCACGGCTTGACCGAGCGAGGAGGTCGAAGCGGTGCCGCCCATGTCCCGCGTCAAATTCTCGCCCGACGCAAGCACGCGCTCGATGGCGCTCACGATCGCGTCGGCGGCATCCTTCGCCCCGAGATGCTCCAGCATCATCGCGCCCGACCAGATCTGGCCGATCGGATTGGCGATGTTCTGGCCGGCGATATCCGGCGCGGATCCATGCACCGGCTCGAACATCGACGGGAACCGCCGCTCGGGGTTGAGGTTTCCCGACGGTGCTATGCCGATCGTGCCGGTCACGGCCGGCCCGAGATCGGACAGGATGTCGCCGAACAGATTGCTCGCCACCACCACGTCGAAACTCGCCGGTCGGCGCACGAAATGCGCTGTGAGGATGTCGATATGGTATTGCTCCGTCGCCACGTCCGGAAATTCCTTGGCGTTGGCGCGAAACCGCTCGTCCCAGAACGGCATCGTATGAATGATGCCGTTGGACTTGGTCGCCGACGTCAGTTTCTTCTTGCGCTTGCGTGCCAGGTTGAAAGCGAAGCGCATGACGCGGTCGCAGCCGAAGCGCGTTAAAATCGTCTCCTGGCTGACCATTTCCTGGTCCATGTCGGGGAACATCCGGCCGCCGATCTCGGAATATTCGCCTTCGTTGTTCTCGCGCACGATATAGAAATCGATGTCGCCGGGGCTGGCCAGCGGCGACGGAACGCCCTCGAAAAGGCGGACGGGGCGAAGGTTTACATATTGCTGGAAATTGCGGCGGATCGGCATCAGCAGCGTCCACAGCGATTCCACATCTGAGACGGTCGGCCAGCCGATGGCGCCGAGGAAGATCGCGTCGTGACCGGCGATGCGGTCGAGACCGTTCGCCGGCATCATTCGACCGTGGCGGGCGTGATGGTCGCAGCCCCAGTCGAGCCGGTCCCAGGAAATATCGAGGCCGAAAGCCTTGGCCGAAGCCTCGACCACGCGAATACCTTCCGGCACGACCTCCTTGCCGATGCCGTCGCCCTCGATCACCGCGATCCTGAAGCCAGCCATATGGTCCCCGAAATGGAGCGCGATGGTCGCGCTCCGTTCATGATATCGTTTCCATTAGTAGCCGCGCTTTGCCGCCTTTTCAAGGCCATGTATTTGCTAAGGGAACGATCGGAATCGTCACTAGGAAGGATCGGCGCAATTCCAACGCGGTGCCGCGAGCACTCGGGACTATTGGATCCGGACAGACTGGCTATCGACCGGCTTCCCACCCGCACAAGCTTTTCCTTGGCCTGAACAGGTCACGCTGTTCTGCACTGCACAATGGTTTGACCGCGATTTTCGCACCTCTCGTCCGCGTATCGTGAAAATTCACGATCATCCTCAACCGCCTGCGAGAATGGCGCAGCAGCACTCTCAGATCACTTGATGCCGTTGGGCGCGCAACGCACTCTCGTCTCGCTTCCCGTCATGCAAATAAATCACTTGCACGCCATGGGAACGTTTCAATATAGTTCTCGCGATGTCGCCTGGGGAGGTTGCGCGGCGACCGGGTCGTCGCCGTGACCGGCGGCGGGACCTTCAATGAATTCCCCGGTTACACAGGATGGTGGCGCGAAAGCGCCCTGGTGAGGGCAATGAAGTCTGGGAACGGCAAAAAACGGGCGGTGGTGACCGGTGCCGCGCGCGGCATCGGCAAGGCCGTGGCCCGGCGCCTGCTCGCGGAAAATGTCGAGGTGCTGGCCGTCGACATCGACGAGGGTCGGCTGACCGACCTTGCCGGTGAAGGCTGTAGCACCCGCGTCGTCGACCTTTCCGACCCGTCTCAGCGCCAGGCGCTGGCCGCTGACGTCGCCGGGTACGACTATCTCGTCAACTCGGCCGGCATGTTGCGCGTCAAGCCGATCTTCGAGGTGACGGTGGAGGAATGGCGCACCATCCAGGCGGTCAATGCCGAGTCGGTGTTCTTCCTGTGCCAGCAGATCGGCCCAAAGCTCAATCCGGGCGGCGCGATCGTCAACCTGTCGTCCAGTTCGGCAAAACTTGCGACCTCGACCGATGTCGCGGCCTATGCCGCGTCGAAGACGACGATCCTGTCGATCACCCGCTCCTTCGCCTATGCGCTGGCGGACCGGCCGGTCAGGGTCAATGCCATCTGCCCCGGCATCGTCGACACCGAGATGCAGGACAATTTTCTGGCGGGCGTGGCGAAGAAGCGCGGCATCACTGCCGCCGAACTCGATGCGCAGCGCAAGAAGGCGGTGCCGCTCGGCCGCGGCGCGAGCGCGAAGGAATGCGCCGGGCTTATCTGGTTCCTGCTGTCCGACGAGGCAGCCTACATGACCGGCCAGGCCCTGAATTTCACGGGCGGAACGGTCAACTGGTGAAATCGAGTATGCCGATCATGGGGAGGAGATCATGAAGAAGCCCATCAAGACCCGCGCGACGGGCCTCGGCCATCCCGAGGGGCCCTACGAGCTTGACGACGGGCGCGTGATCTACGCCAACACCTACGCCAGCGAGATCGGCTTCTGGGATCCGAAGACCAATACCCAGGGACAATATGCGTTCGTCGGCGGCGGACCGAATGCCTGCATGCTAGGATCGGACGGAGCCGTCTATTCGACCCAGACCCCCAATGTCGGCGCCTGGACGGCGCCCGTTCATCGTCCACCGTCGATCCAGAAGACACTCCCCAACGGCAAGGTCGAGATCCTGGTGACCGAAGCCGACGGCAAGAAATTCGACGGCCCGAACGACCTCACCTTCGGCGCCGATGGCCGTCTCTATTTCACCGATTCCGGGGACTGGAACCCCGCCGACAAGCCGCATCCGGGCCGCATTATCGTCGTCGAGAAGAACGGCGTCGCAAAAATCCTTGAGGAACTCGACTATGTCTATCCGAACGGCATCGTCGCCGAGCCCGACGGGTCGATCGTCTGGGTCGAATCCTACACGCTGAAAGTCGTTCGCCGCAAACCGGACGGCACCAAGACACATCTTTGGACGCTGCCGGACGGGCATATCCCGGACGGCTTCAAGATCGACGTCGACGGTAATTTCTGGATCACGGCCGTGGCAGGCGGTGGCGTCGACGTCATCGACACCAACGGCAACTTCCTGCACTTCGTCGAGACCGGCGGCACCATCCTCAACTGCTGTTTCGGCAAGGGTGGAAAACTCTTCTGCTGCGACATGGGCCCCTTCGACGTGACAGGCGCGGCCATGACGGGCCGGCTGATCGAGGTCGACGTGGGGGTCGAAGGCATGCCGCTGTTTCGCGGCGCAATCGGTTAGGGCATACGCATTATGAAGATCGCCAAGGTCGAAGCTATCCCGGTCAGCTATCCCGAGCCGAACGATTTCAATGCGCTGCGGCATCTGTGCCTGGCCAAGATCACCGCCGATGACGGCCAGGTGGGCTGGGGCGAATCGATCACCCAGTTCCCGGAGGCCAATTTCGCCACCAAGGCGATCATCGAGGGCATGGCGCCGAACCTGATCGGCAAGGATCCGGTGCACACCGAGGCGCTGTGGCGGCAGAACAAGCAACAGGCCTGGTGGTACGGCTATCACGGCGGCATCGCCTCCTACGCCACCGCCGCAATCGACATCGCGCTGTGGGATTTGAAGGGGAAGGCACTCGGAAAGAGCGTGCTCGACCTGCTCGGCGGCCCCGTGCATGAGAAATTGCCGGCAATCGCCTCCTGCCATGCGCATTACGAAAACATCGAGGAGATGGCGGAGGAGACTGCCGAATGGGTCTCGACCGGCCTGCAGGGCTTGAAAACCGGCTTCGGCAAACGCGGCAACGCCAATCTCGGCTACGACCACAGCAGAGACGTCGCTTACGTCAAGGCGATGCGCGAGGTGCTGGGCGACAAGATGCTGATGATCGACAACGGCATCAATATCAAATGGGATGTGACCGACGCCGTGCGCCGCGCCAAGGCGATGGAGGAATACAACCTCGCCTGGATCGAGGAACCGCTCGGCGCCTGGGACCCCGAGGGTTACGCCAATCTGCGCTCCAAGACGACGACGCGCATCGCCTATGGCGAGCGCGAGTGGACGCTCGAACAGTTCGAACGCGTTCTGGCGACGGGCACGGTCGACGTCATCGGCGTCGATCCCGGCCGCGCCGAGGGCATCACCGGCTTCAAGAAGGTGACCGAACGTTGCGAGTTCTACCGCCGCCAGGCCAACGCTCACGCGTGGTCGTCGGCGATCGTCAGCGCGGCCAGCCTCGCCATCTCCTTCAACTCGCCGGCCTGCAAGCTGTTCGAACTGAAGCCGTTGCGCAATCCGATGCAGCACGACCTCGTGACAAAACCCTTCGACCACAAGGACGGCTGGATCTACCCACCGAGCGGTCCCGGCCTCGGCATCGAGGTGATCGAGGAAGTCGTGGAAGGTTATCGGAGCGAAAAGGTGCTCGGGCTCATCTGAAAGCAAAACTCCCGGCACGGGCACCGGGAGGCCAAGGGAACATTTAGTCAGGCGACAACAATGGGAGGTTTGAAGTGAAGACGATTTACCAGCACATGCTCGCAGCCGCTGTCGGCTGCGCCGCACTGGCGCTTGCCGGCGCCGCGATTGCCCAGGAGGCCAGCGAAAGCCAGATTCCGAAATCCGGCGACAAAGTCGAGGGCGCGCCCTTCGAGGTGAAGCGCGACTGGGGCACCTTCAAGCTCGCCGACAGCATCGTCGAGAAGATCAAGAACAACCAGCCGATCAACTACGTCTTCTCCTACCAGGCCTCCGGCATCCCGCTGTTCTCGCCGCAATACAAGGCGGGCTTCGAGATGGGCTGCAAGATGGGCAAGGAAATCTACCCGATGGAGTGCGCCTCCATCGCCCCGGTCCAGAACGACCCCAACATGCAGGTCAGCCAGATCGAGGCGAAGCTGGCTGCCGGCGAGATCGACTGCCTGAGCATCGAGCCAGTCTCCTCCGACGCCATGACCGCGATCACCAACAAGGTGATGGAACAGGGCATCCCGGTGTTCACGGCCGGCGTCACTTCGCGCGGCCATGAATTCACCAACTTCACCCAGATTCCGGACAAGGAAGGCGCCACCGCCGCCGAGACCGTGCTGAAATGGATCAAGGACAACAAAAAGTCCGACATCAAGGTCTTTGCCGTCTCCGGCGGCGACCCGACGCAGTTCTGGGCGCAGGGCCGCATGAAGGGTTTTGAAGAAGGCATCAAGGCGGCCATTCCCGACGCTACCTTTGTTACGGCGGCGGCGAACGGCCTCAACACCTCCTACGAGCCCGGCAAGACCTACGACGTCTATAAGGCCTTCCTGCTCGCCAATCCGAACGTGCAGTTCATCCAGAACGTCGACATCGGCGCCGAGCATGCCGACCGCGCCATCGTCGACCTCGGGCTGGAAGGCAAGGTGTTCACCATCGGCTGGAATTCTTCCAAGGGCCAGCTCGACGCGATCGAGAAGGGCATCCAAGTGGCGCAGCTCGATCAGCGCTGGCCCGACCAGGCCGCCTTTGGCGGGCCGGCCTGCGCGAAATTCCTGAAGGACGGCGAGATCTTGCCCAACACGCAGACGCTGAAGGCCGTCATGAAGGCCGACGTCGCCAAGGCGCGCGAGGAACTCGACCGCACCCTGCAGGCGAAATAACGACAATCACTTTCGCGGGCGGGAAATTTCCCGCCCGCTTTCCGTTTCAACAACATCCGAGGTTCTTGATGACAACCGACACGACGCAGACCGCCGCGACGCGGCCCGCCACGGGTGTCGGAAAAGCCACGCTCGACGTGGTGCTCCGGCTGGGAGGACTTTTCCTGGCCGTCATTCTCGTCGCGCTGATCTTCATCTTCATCAATCCGAACTTTGCCAATCCGGTCCTCGGCGTCTCGGTGCTGCGCGCCATGAGTTCCGTCGCCATCATGGCGCTCGGCCTGACGCTGGTCATCGTGGTGGGTGAGATCGACCTGTCCTTCGGCGCCATGTACGGGCTGGCGGCCAACACGCTTGCCGTCGTCTGGATCGTCATGGGCGTTTCGGTCTACCTCGCAATACCGATCGCCATCGGCGTCGGCGTGCTGGTTGGCCTGTTCAATGGGCTGATGGTGACCAGCTTCAAGATACCGTCGTTCATCGTGACGCTGGGCAGCTACAATCTGCTCTACGGCCTGTCGCTCTGGATTACCAACACCTCGACCTTCAACCCCAACTATCCGCCGCCGGACGCGGAGATGCCGCAAGGCGAGCTGGATTTTTTCATCGGCCTGACCCAGAGCATCGGCCAGTACCGCCTGTCGATCGAGGTGTTCTGGATGCTCGGCATCGCTGTTGTGGTGGGCTTCCTGCTGCATCGTTCGCTGTTCGGCTTCCGGCTCATGGCGATCGGCGGCAACCCGGAGGCGGGCAAGCTCGCGCGGCTGCCGGTCAAGCGCTACAAGGTCACCGCCTTCATCCTCTGCTCCGTGCTGGCCGCAATCGCCGGCATCCTCGATTTCTCCTTCATCCAGACCAGCCAGCCGGACATCGGCCTGTCGCAGACTTTTCCGGTGTTCGCCGCCGTCATCATCGGCGGCGCCAGCCTGTCCGGCGGCAAGGGCACGGTCATCGGCACACTGGGTGGCGCGCTGCTGCTCGCCGAGTTGCAGATCGGCCTCGCGCTGCTCTCCCCCGGGCCACACGTTCAGCAAATATTCCTCGGCGCGGTCACCATCGGCGCGGTCTCGTTAGACCTGTTCCTCACATCGCTGCGCAAGAGGCGCGCGGCATGAACGCGACGAGCGGCATTAGCCTGCGCGGTGTCAGCAAGCACTATGGCAACACGGTCGCCTTGAATGGCGTCGATCTCGACATCAAGCCGGGCGAAATCCTTGGCATCGCCGGCCCGAACGGCGCCGGCAAGTCGACGCTGGTGCGGATCATCGGCGGCGAGGAAAAGCCCAGCGCGGGCACGCTCACCTTTGACGGCAAATCCTGGTCGCCGACCGACGACTGGCACGCTGTGGCGGTGGTCCACCAGGAGCCGCAGCTTTTCCCGAATTTGACCGTCGCGCAGAATGTCATGGCGGGCCGCGAGGGGATGTCGAAGACCTGGCCGAAACTTGGCGCCGCCGACGCCGCCGTCATGGATGCGCTCGGCCTGACGCAATGGCGCGACGCGGCGCTATCCGATTGCTCGCTGGCTACCCAGCAACGCACGGAGATCGCCCGTGCCGTCGCGCGGGATGCCCGCGTCTTCCTGTTCGACGAGCCGAACTCGGCGCTGACGGCGGAAGAGTCCGACGAACTGTTCCGCGAGATGGACAAGCTGGCGGCGTCCGGCCGCATGGTGGTGCTGATTACCCATCGCCTGAACGACCTCGTCTCGCATTGCGCGCGGGTGGCGGTGGTACGCGACGGTCGGGTCCGCACGGTCCTTTCCGGCGAAGCGCTGACCGAAGATGGGCTGGCGCGGCAACTCGTCACCGAGAGCGCCCAGGCAATTTCGGCCGGGAACCGAGGTTCCGGCAAGCAGGCGGGCAAAGCGCTGTTCTCCGTGCGCGACTGGTCGCATGCCACCGCTTTCAAAAGCATCAGCTTCGATGCGCGCGGCGGCGAGATCGTCGCGCTTATGGGAGTGGAAGGTTCCGGTGCGCGCGAGCTTCTGCGCTCGTTCGCCGGGCTGGAGCGCACCACCGGCGTCGCCAGGCTGGGCGACACAGGCGATGTCGGCTTGCGCCGCCTGCGCTCCTATGTGCCCGCCACCCGGGCGCTCAGCCTCTATTCCAACTTTTCAGTCGGCGACAATCTGCTCGTGCGCCTGGGCATACCGGAGATCGCCTGGCCCAGCCTCGCGTTGAAGCGGGCAAAGATGAAGACGCTGGCGCAGGCCGCCGTGAAGCGGTTTCTGGTCAAGACCGGATCAATCAGCCAGCCGATCCGCTCACTGTCGGGCGGCAACCAGCAGAAGGTGGCGATCGCGCAGGCGCTGAACTGCTCGCCCGAACTCCTCGTGCTCGAAGAGCCGACACGTGGCGTCGACATCCACTCCAAGGCCGAGATCTATCGCCTGCTTCGCGACTATGCGGCAGGCGGCAAAGCCGTAGTGATATTCTGCACGGAAGTGCTGGAGATATTCGAGGTTGCCGACACGGCCTATGTCGTGTCCGACGGCAGATTGTCGCCGCCGCTTTCGCTCGCCTCCTACGACCACGTCGAGCAACTCGCCACCGATATCACCCGCCTGGAGGCTCACGGGCGTACAGCAAAGGCTGCCTGAGCCGCGCCGGTCGCGGGAGCAGCCGCCGAGGCTGGAACGGCCTGGGATGATGGAACCGATTTCTGGTCAAGAAATCTTTTAAAAACAATGCCAATAGCACATGCTGCACATTGCTTGACGCGAGGAATGGAAACGTTATTATCCGTTGAGATGAACAGCAAATAACGCTGTTCCGCTCTCCGCGCGACAGCGCCGCGGCGAGCTGGGGAGGAGCGATGCGCGGTTTGAAAGGAAAGGTTGCGGCCATCACCGGCGCCGGTTCCGGCATCGGCCAGGCGGCTGCCGTCCGCCTTGGCGAGGAAGGCTGCAAGATTGCCGTTCTCGACTGGAAGGCCGAAAGCGCCGAGAAGACCGCGGCGATGATCAACGCCGCCGGCGGCGAAGCGATTGCCATCAAAGTAGATGTCAGTGATGAGCCCGCTGTCGAGGCGGCAATGAACCATGTCGTCGATGCTTTTGGGCGGCTGGATATCCTCGTCTCCAACGCCGGCATCTTTTCAGGCGAACGCGACCGCAAGGTCGATGCGCTGCCGAAAGAAGTCTGGGACGAGATCGTCGGCGTCAATCTCACCGGCATGTATCTCGCCTGCAAGCACGGCGTCGCGGCGATCAAGCGGACAGCCGGCAAGGGCGCGGTCGTTCTGACCGGCTCGCCGACCGGCATGTCGGGCTGCACGCCGGCCAATATCGCCTACGGCTCGTCGAAGGGCGGCGTGCACGGCCTGTCGCGAGTGATGGCCGTCGATCACGCGCCGGAAGGCATAAGGGTCAACGTGGTGGTGCCTGGCTTCACCTTGACGCCGATCGTGCGCGAACTGGTTGCCGATCCGAAAGTCTATGAATGGCAAATCCAGAACATCCCGCTGCGCCGTGGCGCCGAACCGGAGGAGATCGCCGGCGCGGTGGCATTCCTGGCGTCCGACGACGCGTCCTACATGACCGGCTCTTTTATGTTCGTCGACGGCGGCCTAACCGCCATCTGACATCCGCCTCGCTTTCGGCGATGCGGCAATACGAAACTTGCAACGAAAATTTCGGGAGGAGATTTTTATGCGCTTGACGTCGATAGCAGCAGGACTCGCGGCAACCGCCGCAACCCTCATCATCACCACCACCACGTGGGCTGCCGACGAGGCGATTGGCTTCGTCACCCACGCGCAGGGCGATCCGTTCGTCCAGCAGATCATCGACGGCGCACAGGCGGCCGCCAAGGATCTCGGCGTGACGCTCACCGTTGCGCAACAGGCCGGCGGCGCACCGGAAGGACAGTTGAAGCTGGTGCAGAACTTCGCCAACGCCGGGGCCAAGGGCGTCGCGACGTCGGTGCCGGGCGAATCCATGGCCGGCGCGCTCAACGAGTTGATCTCGTCCGGCGTGCCGATCGTCCAGTACAATCTGCTCAGCCAGGGCGTGAAGGCGCCCTATGTCGGCGAAAAGTCGGTCGAAAGCGGGCGCATCCTCGGCAAGATGATCGTCGACAAACTCGGCGGCGCATCGGCCAAGGGCACCGTCATCATCGGCAACTGTTTCCCCGGCTTCCCAGTGCTGGAGAACCGCGCCAAGGGCGTGCAGGAATCGCTGAAAGCCGCTTCCGGCCTGAACGTGCTCGGCCCGTTCGACGTAAAAGTCTCGGCGGTCGACAACTATAACCGCTGGGAACAGCTCTACGCCGCCAACCCCGACGCGATCGCCCTGATCGGCCTTTGCGCACCGGACGTCACAAGCCTCGGCAAGCTCAATGCCGCCAATGGCGACAAGTTCGTGGCCGGCGGCTACGACCTGACCGAGCTCAACCTGAAGGCGATCAAGGAAGGCCATGCCTATGTGACGATCGGCCAGAGCGCCTTCGTCCAGGGCTATCTGCCGATCGCGCTGCTGGTGAACTCGATCCGCAACGGCGTCGCCCTGCAGCCCGGTTTCTACAATTCCGGCTCGCAGATCGTGACGTCCGAGGGCGTCGACATGGCGAACGGCCTGCCGAAGATAACCTTCGAGGAGGCAGAAAAGCTCGCGGCCGATCCGGCTGCGACGGCCACCTACTACGCGCCGTGGACCAAGTCGCTGACGGTCGAGATGCTGGGCGCTGCGCCACAACCGATCGCGGCCGAGTCGGAGTGAGGTCGATATCGCATTGATTTTCGGGGGCGGGCGTTTTCCGCCCCCGTTTGTTTCTGGAGATGGAATGCGGTCAGCTTTTCGTTCACCTGTTGAAGTGGGCGCTCCTTCGCACCCCCCTCTGTCCGGCCGGACATCTCCCCCACAAGGGGGGAGATTGGCAGCTTTAGCTTTGTCGCTCATGCTGCAACGGTGGCGATTGGTGAATTCAAGGCGGTCGCCCAATCTCCCCCCTTGCGGGGGAGATGTCCGGCCGGACAGAGTGGGGTGCGAAGGAACGGCCATACCGAAAAGTGGTGCAGAAATCTTACCTTTGGCCCACCGCTAATGTCGTCAACACCCCTGATCTCCGTCAGACATCTCACCAAGCGCTATGGCGGCGTGGTGGCGCTCGCCGACATGAACATCGAGGTCGAGCGCGGCACCATCCATGCGGTGGTCGGCGAGAACGGCGCCGGAAAATCGACGCTGATGAAGGTGCTGGCGGGCGCGGTGCACGCCGACAGTGGCGAGATCTTCATCGAGGATGCGCCGGTGATGCTGGGCAGCCCCCGCGCCGCGCACCGCCAGGGCATCGGCATCGTCTATCAGGAACTCAGCCTGTTTCCCGAGCGCTCGGTGCTCGCCAACCTATTCGTCAATCGCGAGCCAACCCGTCATGGCCTGATCTCGCTGAAAGCGATGGAAGACGAAAGCCGCGCCATGCTCGATCGGCTCGGCCTGCACGTCGACGTACGCGCGCCGCTCAGCCGCCTGTCGATAGGCGAACGGCAACTGGTCGAACTCTGCCGCGTGCTGCTGGAGGAGCCGCGCCTCCTTATCCTCGACGAGCCGAACTCTGCGCTAAACCGCCGCGAGACGGAGCGGCTGTTCTCGGTGCTGCAGGGCCTGCGTCAGCGCGGCATCACCATGCTCTACGTCTCGCATCGGCTGGAAGAGGTGTTTTCGATCACCGACCGCATCACGGTGACCCGCAACGGCCGCGACGTGATGACGAAAGACACGGCTGAGCTGACCATCCCCGAGGTGATTGAGGCGATGATCGGCCGCCAGCGCGAGGCATTGTTTCCGCCACCATTGCCGAAGCGGGCGAATGTCGCCGAACGGCGGATCGACGTTTCCGATCTCTCAGGTGGGCGGCTGGAGCATGTTTCATTTTCTGCCCGCTCGGGCGAAGTCGTTGGATTGGCGGGTTTGGAGGGTTCGGGAGTGACCGATATCCTCGAAATTCTCTTCGGCATCCATTCGGCGCGCCGCGGCAGCGTGACTTTTCCGGACGGCCGCGGCTTGCCGAAGAACACGACCGAGGCCGCGAAACGCCGCGTCTGCCTCGTGCCCGCCGATCGCCGCAAAAACGGCCTGATGCTGGACAAGTCCATCCTGTTCAACATCTCCAACGTTTTCGTCGGCGCGCGCGGCGATGGCCCCGTCTGGTACCTGCCGCAGGACGCCTTCAAGCGGGCGCGGCGCCAGATCGACCTGCTGCACATCAAGGCCGACTCGGCCTGGTCGCTCGCCAACTCGCTCTCCGGCGGCAACCAGCAGAAGGTGGTCATCGGCAAATGGCTGGAGATCGGACCGGACGTCTTCCTGCTCGACGATCCGACGCGTGGCGTCGATGTCGGCGCCAAGCGCGAGATCTACGGGCTGATCCGCGAAATGTCGGCCAATGGCGGCATCGTGCTGTTCAGCTCGACCGAACTGCCGGAACTGATTGGTCTCTGCGACCGCATCCTCGTCATCTACCAGGGCCGACTGGTCGGCGAGGTCAAGGGCGGCGAGACTGATAACCGCGCGCTGCTGCGCCTGATCAACACCGGCGATATCAGCGCCAGCAAAACCAAGGCCGCCTCATGAGCGAAACATCCTCTGCTCCGGCGCGCTGGCGCTTCACGCTGCCCGACGAGATCGGCGTGATCGCGGCACTTGTCGCCATGATGGTGATCGTCGGCGTGGCCAGACCGCGCTTCCTCAACCCAATCAACCTGTTCGCGCTGCTCGGCAATACGACCTTCCTCGGCATGCTGGCGCTGGGCATGGTGTTCCTGCTCGCCATCCGCGAGATCGACCTGTCGGTCGGCTGGATGTTCAATTTCTCCGCCGTCTTCGCCGCGATCCTGATGGTCGCCGGGCTCAATCCCTGGCTCGCGGCTTTCGCGGGCGTGATCTTCGGCGCCGGCCTCGGCTTCGTGAACGGCATCCTCGTCGTTGGCCTGCGGCTTCCCGCCGTGATCGTCACGCTCGGCACCTATTCGATGTTCCAGGGCGCATCGCTGGTCGCCAACCAGGGCCGCGCCATCGTGCCGTCGGACACGTCGAGCAATTTCTTCAGCATGATCTCGACGAAACTGTTCGGCGTCCTGCCGGTGGCCGCACTCGTCTTCGTCGTGCTGGCGGTCGTCATGCATTTCGTCCTGCACAGGACGCGCTTCGGCTACCGCGTGCAGGCGGTCGGCAGCAATCCGGAGGCGGCCCGCTTCGCCGGCATCCCGACCGGCAAGGTAAGATTGCAGACACTGATGCTGATGGGCGCGCTCTGCGGCCTGTCGGGCGTCATGTATGTCGGCTTCCGCGGCGCCATCGACCCGCAGGAGGGGTCGGATTTCGTGCTGGTGGTGATCGCCGCCGTCATCATCGGCGGCACGCCGCTCGGCGGCGGCCACGGCACCATCGTCGGCGCGGTGGTCGGCATGATGATCATCCAGGTGATCTCCAGCGGCCTGATCTTCTTCGGCATCGACGCGACATGGTCGACCTTCGTCACCGGCGCTGTCATCGTGCTGGCCGTCACGCTCGACCAGGCAATCAAATATCAGCGCGCGCGCCGCGCGGAACGGGCGGCGCGCGCCGATTAGTCGACCTCAGATCACCACGAAATCCGCGGCAGTCAGCCCGAGACCAACAGTAAGCGTCGCGAACTGGATTCGCGCTCCAGCGCCGTTGCCGTCGGCATCGAAGAACAACCTACCCGTATCGAACTCGAAGATCACCCGGTCGCTGGCGTCGCCGGCCAGTCCCGTCGAATTGGCGCGGAAGGCGGATGCGGCCAGCACGCCGGTCGGCAGACCCGTGAAGAAGGCGTTGTCGATCTGAATCGTGTCGTCGGCCACGCTGAAGTCGGTGATGGTGTCGACATTTGTCGAGGCGCTCAGCGCCGAGTTGAACACGAAGATGTCGGCGCCGGTATAGCCGGTCAGCGTGTCCTTGCCGCCATAGCCTTTGATCGAGTCGTTGCCTGCGCCCCCATTGAGCGCATTGGTCGCCGAATTGCCGAACACGAAGTCGTCGTAGTTCGACCCCGAAAGGTTCTCGATCGACACAAAACTGTCGCCGAAGGCGTCGCCGCTGTTGATGGTCGGGTTGGCAAGGCTGACGATGACGGCCTTGGTAGCCGAGGCATAGGACGCCCGGTCGGCCCCGCTGCCGCCATTGAGCAGGTCGGCGCCGGCGCCGCCCATCAGCGTGTCGGTGCCGTCCTGACCGTAAAGCAGGTCGTCCTGGGTGCCGCCATAGACGCTGTCGTTGCCGCTGCCCGCTTCGACACGGCCGTCAAGCGTACCGAGCCTGCCGTCGTAAAGATCGTTGTTGTCTCCCAGCGACACATCGCCGATCATCAGGCCCTTGTTGATGATCCGCTCGATCGAGTCGCCGGCGGAATAGGAATAGCTGTAGGTGCCACCGTAGATCGTGCCGTAGTTGGTCACGACGAGCGTTTCCCGCACATCGGAGTTCTGCCGCCCGATGCCGGTGTGATCGCCATGGATCAGGCCGTGGTTGACGATCGTCGACTGGCCGCCGTCGATCGACGTCGTGTACATGGTGATGCCGGTGCTGCCACGAATCTCGCCATAATTGGCAACCGTGTGCTCGCCGCCGCTCAGATACACGCCGCTGTGAAAGCTCGCGCTGACGGTTCCCGTTTCTCCGACGACGACATGGTTGTTCCGGGCGAGATCGTTGTTGTTGAGGATGCCCATGTAGTCGCCGAACACATAGCCGTCGACCGTGAACTCATGGTCACTCGTCGTTCCGGCGATTGCCTCGTTTTCGGTAGAGCCGACAGTGACTCCGCCAGCGACATAGACGTCTTCGTCGGCAAGCAGAGTTTCCTGTATGCCAGTACCGACCCGATCCTGATAGATGATTTTGGTGGGCATTGCTGAACCTCCGACTTTTTGGAAAGCTGAACCGAATTCAAGCAAGGACTTCATCGGCAGGGTAGGCCATGCCGCAAGGACTTCCAAGCAATTCAACTTGCCGCGTCGGCAATCACCTTCCGCCACATCCTCGGGCCGCTCTCGTGGACGGACTGGCCGGTCACATCGACCGCCACCGTCACCGGCATGTCCTTGACCTCGAATTCATGGATCGCCTCCATGCCGAGATCCTCGAAGGCGAGCACGCGCGCCGACTTGATCGATTTCGAGATGAGATAGGCCGCGCCGCCGACCGCGATCATGTAGGGCGCGCCATACTTTCGGATTGCTTCGATCGCTGCCGGTCCGCGCTCCGCCTTGCCGACCATGCCAAGCAGGCCGGTTCCGCTCAGAATGAGGTCAGTGAAATCGTCCATGCGGGTGGAGGTCGTCGGGCCGGCCGGGCCAACCACTTCGTCTCGCACCGCCTTGACTGGCCCGACATAATAGATGATGCGGTCCTTGAGATCGACCGGCAGGGGTTCCCCGCACTCCAGCAGTTGCGCGATGCGTTTGTGCGCGGCGTCGCGGCCGGTGAATAGACGGCCGGAAAGCAACAGCGTCTCGCCGGCGCGCCAGGTCGCAGCCTCCTCGCGCGTCAACGTATCGAGGTTCACGCGCCGCGCCGCGCCACCGGCTTCCTCCAGAAAAATCTCCGGCCAGTCGTCGATGTCGGGCGGATCGGCGAAAGCCGGGCCGCTCCCGTCGAGTACGAGCTTGATGTGCCGGTTTGCGGCGCATTGCGGGATCAGCGCCACTGGCTTCGAGGCCGCATGCGACGGATAGGTCGCGATCTTCACGTCGACCACCGCGGTCAGCCCGCCCAACCCCTGCGCGCCGATGCCCAGCGCGTTGACTTTTTCATAGATCTCGATGCGCATTTCCTCGAGCGGATTACCCGGCCCGCGCCGCAGCAGGTCGAGCATGTCGATCCTGTCGTTCAGCACCTCTTTCGCCAGCAGCATCGCCTTTTCAGCGCTGCCGCCGACGCCGATGCCGATCATGCCGGGCGGGCACCAGCCACTGCCCAGGCTCTCCATCGTCTTCACCACCCAGTCACCGACGGAAGCCGCAGGATTGAGGGTGACGAAACGCGCCTTGTTCTCCGAACCGCCGCCCTTGGCCGCGACCGTCAGTTCGATCGTGCGGCCCGGCACCAGCTCGACATGGGTGATCGCCGGCGTGTTGTCGCGTGTGTTGGCCCGCGAAAACAGCGGATCGGCGACCATCGAGGGGCGCAAGGGGTTCGTCTCGTCGAGATAGGCCTCGCGCACCCCGGCATTGACCAGATCGGCGAAGCTTTGCTCGGCTTCGATGCGCACATCCATGCCGACCTTGGCGAAGACGACGACCAGCCCGGTGTCCTGGCAGATCGGCCGGCGTCCGAAGGCAGCCATGCGCGAATTGACGAGAATCTGGGCGATCGCGTTCTTCGCCGCCGGGCTCTGTTCGCGCTCATAGGCGGCGGCGAGATGACGGATATAATCCGGCGGATGATAGCAGGAGATGTATTGCAGCGCGCCGGCGACGGTTTTGGTGATGTCGCTGCCGGGGATGGTGACGGGAGGTACCATTCTATTGGCCTGCCGGCAGATCGGCAGCGCTCGCGCGACTTCGCCAGACATAGACTTCGCTTGGGGAATGGCTCCGCCAAGCTGGAACACCCCTCATCCGCCTCGCTGCGCTCGGCACCTTCTCCCACAAGGGGAGAAGTGGGAGTTTCGCGCCGGCCTCGCCGCCAATCGCCGACGCTGGAGATTTGCGGAGGCGAAGCGGCAGCGCTCCATCTTCTCCCCTTGTGGGAGAAGGTGTCGAGGCGAAGCCGAGACGGAGGAGGGGTGTTCCAGCTTGACGAAAATGCTGGCCGAGTGAAGCGACGTCAGAAAACGCAGATGACACTTACACCACCGAAGCTTCGTGGGCGAAGCGGACTGAAGCCGCTTCAGGTTGCCCACTCACTCTACCTTCTTTGACCTTGCTTCGCAAAACGCCTCACCTTCAAGGCAAGATTTGCAAGCGTCACCCCACCGCGTCTTTCTCACGCACTGGCCCGAGCACCGACTCATTGTCCGCGCCAAACGGTTTTCCGGCGTGCCGCAGCTTGCCCGGCGTCTTCGACAGGTTCGCCAGCATGTTCTGCATGACCACCCCGTCGACTTCCGTGATCATCTCGCGCGCCTTGAAATGCGGGTCGGCGAAGATATCGCGCATGTCGAGCACTTTTGCGATCGCCGCGTCGACGCGGCGGAATTCGGCGAGCACCGTTTCGTAGGGCCGCTCGGCAATCCAGGCGCTGATCCATTCTTCCAGCGCCTCGCGGTTGGCGCTGCGCGCCTGGAAAGACGAAAACCGCTCGTCGCCGGTGAGACCGACAAGATCGAGCACCCTCCGCGCGATGCTGTCGGACGAACTGGACACCGCCACCCATATGCCGTCGGCGCAGCGATAGGTGCCGCGCGGCACAGTGTAGGGAATGCCGGAGCCCAGCCGGGGCTGCAGATAGCCCATATGGGCGAAAGCCGAGACGAGCGGGCCCATGATCTGGAACATGGATTGCAACAGGTTGACGTCGACCACCTGCCCTTCGCCGGTCCGCTCGGCATGGCGCACCGCGACCAGCGTGGAGAAGGCGCCGCCGAGCGCGGTCACCTCGTCGGTCAGCGCGATCGGCGGCAGAAGTGGAGGCCCGTCGGCCTCGCCGAGCAGACCGGCGAAACCGCTCAGCGCCTCGGCGATGGTGGCAAAGCCGGGGTGCTGGGCGTAGGGGCCGTCCTGGCCGAAGCCGCTGACGCGCAGGATCACCAGCCGCGGATTTTTCGCGTGCAGTGCCTCCGGCGAAAAACCCAACGCCTCCAGCTTGCCGGGCCGCATGTTCTCGATCAGCACATCGGCGTCGGCCAGCAGCGCCCAGAGATCGGCCTTGCCCTGCTCGGATTTGAGGTCGAGCGAGACGACCTGCTTGTTGCGGTTCACTAGCTTCCAGAAATAGGCATCCGTCTCGCCCGGACCGGTCCAGCCCATGCGGCGCGTCGGGTCACCGCCAGGCGCCTCGACCTTGATCACCTCGGCGCCAAAATCGGCGAGGTATCGCCCGCTTCCCGGCCCCGCCACGACCGTGGCGAGTTCAATGACCTTTATCCCGGCGAGCGGGCCTTCTTTCGCGTCCATCACGCCTCCCCGGCAGGACGCATCGGCAGCAGCACCGACCGCGTGAAGGTGCAGACCTTCGTTTCGTCCTGTTTGAAACCGTCCGTGCGCACTGTCAGCACCCCCTGCCCCGGCCGCGATTGCGACGGCCTGGTGGAGAGCACTTCGGTGACGCCGTAAAGCGTGTCGCCGTGGAAGAGCGGCGCGAGATGCTTGAGTTCGTGGACACCCAGATTGGCAATGGCGCGGCCCGAAATATCGCGCACACTCATGCCGGCGAGAAGCGAGTAGACATAGGTGCCGACGACAACGTTGCGCCCGAACTCCGTCTCGTGCTCGCCATAGTGACGGTCCGTGTGGATCGAGCTGGCGGAATGCGTCAGCAGGCAGAAGAGATGGTCCTCGGCCTCCGTCACCGTGTGTCCCGGCCAGTGCCGGAACACGTCGCCAGCCTCGTATTCGTCCAGATACAGGCCGAAATGCTGCTGCCGTGCATCGTGGACGCGGGGCATGTCAGGCCTCCAGCACCAGCGTCGGCGCGCCGGTCGGCACTTCCTCGCCCACCTTGATCAATATGTCGCGGACCGTGCCGGCAAACGGCGCGGGCACTTCGAGCTGCGCCTTGTCCGTCTCGACGACGAACAGGTTCTGGCCTTCGGTCACAGCGTCGCCGACCTTCACCAGCAATTCCATGATCACCACCTCGTTGGCGGCGTCGCCGACTTTCGGCATCTTCAGGGTCGAGCGCATAGGCTGCCTTTCTTTTGAAACGTTTCCAGTTGTGGACGGCTGCCCGCCCTGGGGCAGCCTCGCCCCCTTCCGATAGGAGAAAAACCAGGCCGCGTCGACATCACAATGCGGCTCCGCCAGTGGCGTCGAACAGTCTTATGCGTTCGGGATCGGGCGTCAGCGCCACTTTCTGGCCGAGCGCGGGAGCCGCACGGGCGGGAACGCGCATCTGGACGCGCTGAGCCGCCGGTACGGCCGACGCGCCGTTTGGCGTACCACTTGAGACTGCCTCGTCCGCCTGCCTGACACGCGCCGACGGATCGTCCAACGCGATCGTCACATAGGCTTCCGGCTCGATGGTCTCGACAAGATCGACCGTGCCTGTCAGCACGCCGGAGGGTACCTCCTCCCACGGCCTCCAGCCCAGATGCTCGGGCCGCACGCCGACAACCACGCGCCCGGATTGCGCCGCTGCGGCCGGGGCGCCAAGCCGTATCGTGGCGGCACCAATCTGCACGGCGTCGGCATTGCCGCCGAGAGCGCCTTCGAGGAAGTTCATCGCCGGACTGCCGATGAAACCCGCGACGAACAGGTTCTTCGGCGCGTCGTAGAGTTTTTGTGGCGTATCGTATTGCTGCAGCGTGCCGCGCGAGAACACGGCCACGCGGCTGCCCAAAGTCATCGCCTCGACCTGGTCGTGGGTGACATGGATGGTGGTGACGCCGAGCCGCTGATGGAGACGGCCGAGTTCGGCGCGAAGCTGGACGCGCAGTTTTGCGTCGAGGTTGGAGAGCGGCTCATCGAGCAGGAACGCCTGCGGGTGGCGCACGATGGCGCGGCCCATGGCGACGCGCTGGCGCTGGCCGCCGGAGAGTTGGCCCGGCTTGCGGTCGAGCAGGTCCTTGAGGTCGAGGATGCGGGCCGCCTCGTTGACCCGCTCGTCGATCGCCGCCTGCGGAAACTTGCGCAGTTCGAGGGCGAAGGCGATGTTCTGGCGCACAGTCATAGTCGGATAGAGCGCGTAGTTCTGGAATACCATGGCGATGTCGCGGTTGCGCGAGGCGACCTCGTTCACCACCTTGCCGTTGATCTCGACCGTGCCGCCGCTGATCGATTCCAGCCCGGCGATCATGCGCAGCAACGTCGACTTCCCGCAGCCTGAAGGCCCGACGAAGACGACGAATTCGCCGTCTCCAATCTCGAGATTGACGGATTTGACGGCGGCGATCGCGCCCCCGCCATACGTCTTGCTCAAGTCCCTGAGGACTATCGACCCCATCCGCCCCACTGCCCGGTAAATTGCCGCTCTGGCCTAACCATGGGTCGAGTCCTAGACAGCAGAATCCCTCTTGTCAATCGTTTGACTTTGCGCAATCAATCGGTTGACTGGACGGCGGACGGCTCGTAACGTCGCGACCAAAAGCACAATAGGGAAACGTTTCAATGGCGAAATCCGCCACCATCACGGACGTCCAGGTAGCAACCATCCAGGCGCAGCTTCCGGCGCCGGTGGTATTCGGCGACTGGGTGATGAAGATCCGTGAATTCGCCACCGTGCGCGTCCGCACCTCGACCGGACATGAAGGCTGGGCATTCACGCTGACGCGCGACGGCGCCGTCGCCGAGCAGATCCGCAAGAGCATCGCCCCGGTCTATGTCGGCACCGACATCGCCGACCGCGAGGCGACCTACAGGACCGCGAAGGGGCGCACCTATGGCTCCCATAGCGCCGGCGTCGGTCTTCGGGCGTTGTCGATCGTCGATCTCGCCTGCTGGGACGTGGCGGCCAAGATCGCCGACAAGTCGATCGCCGAATTCCTGGGCGGGCAGGTGAAGCCGATGCCCGCGACATGCATCATCGGCTATCCGCCGGCGATCATGCCGCCGGAGAAGACCGGCGCGCAGACGGCGGAATTCTATGCAAACGGGTGGCGGCGCTTCAAGGCGCCGATGGGAGCGACATGGGAGATCTCGGGCGCACGCCTTCGTGCCGCCCGCGCCGCGGCACCCGACGCGTGGCTCGGAACCGACCTAGTCTGGATGTTCAAGACGGTCGACGAGGCGGCCGCCTACGCCAACAGCATTGCCGACATCGACATGGGCTGCATCGAGGACATTTTTCCGCCCGGCAACGCCAGAATGCTGGCGGAGTTGCGCAAGCGCGTGCCGATGCCAATCTGGCAAGGCGACGAACAGGGCGGTTCCTATTACCCGGAAGCGCTGATCATGGCGAAGTCCGTCGATCGCGTCCGCGTCGACCTGACATGCATGGGCGGCATCACCGGCGGCCGCGCCGTCATCGACGAATGCCTGGCGGCGGGTGTCGATTTCGGCCCGCATATGTTCCCGCATACCCACAGCCAGGTGTTCAGCGCCTGGGGCTTCGACGACAAGCCGATCGAGTGGGGCGTGCCATGGACGGGCGTGCACCCTTACGACGATGCTCTTGCCCAGCCGGAGATCATTGCCGACGGAAGCGGGCGTATGAAGCCGCTGCCGCAGGGTCCCGGATTCGGCAAGATGATCGACAAGCAATGGTGCCTGAGCCAACCGCATCAGGATCCGGATCACATTCTCGACCAGTAAGAACGCGCGCCAGAAATCGGTCAGAAAGCCATGACGGACGAACCTTCCGTACCCACCGACTACGCAAAAACCCTGTTCGACCTCACGGGCCGCGTCGCGGTGATCACCGGCGCCGGCAGCGGCCTGGGCGCGGCCATGGCGATCGGCTACGCGCAGGTGGGCGTCGACGTCGTGCTGGCCGACATCAACATGGATGGCATGAAAGCGACGCGCGCTACCGTCGCGGAGCAAGGCGGCAAAGCGGAAATCCAAAAGCTCGACGTGACCGACCGCGCCGCCTGTTTCGCCCTTGCCGACAAGGTCGCGGCTTCGCGCGGCCGTGTCGATATATTGGTGAACAGCGCCGGCTCCGCCTTCCGCAGCCCGGCGGAAGAATTCCCAGAGGAAAAATTCAACTTCATCCTCGATCTGAACCTGAAAGGCACCTACTTCTGCTGCCAGGCCTTTGGCGGCAAGATGCTGAGCCAAGGCAAGGGCTCGATCATCAACATCGCCTCGATCGGTTCCTTCACCGCCTATCCTTGGGCCAGCGCCTACCTCGCCTCCAAGGGCGGCGTGTTGCAGGTGACCAAGGCGCTGGCGCTGGAATGGCGGGACCGTGGCGTCAGGGTCAACGGTATCGGTCCGACGCTGATGGAATCGCCTCTGACCAAGGCGGCGGGCCAGAAGACCTCGATCACGGCCGACTGGATCAAGGCACGCATGCTGCGGCCGCGCCTCGGCCTGCCGCGCGAACTGATCGGCACGGCGATCTTCCTCGCGAGCGATGCGTCCGAACTGGTCACCGGCCACATCGTCATGTGCGACGACGGCTACATGACGCAGTGAGGTGAGAGATGGCTGGTATCGTCAAGGGTCACCACACAGGCTTCACGGTGACGTCGCTGGAGCGCTCGATCGCCTTCTATCGCGACCTGCTAGGGCTCGAACTGGTGTTCCAGTGGAACCCGAAGGCCGCCTATATTGGCGAGCTGGTCGGCTATCCCGATGTCGACCTCCACGGAGCCATCCTGCGCGTGCCGGGAACGGAAACGTTTTTGGAGCTTCTGGAGTACCGCAACGTGCCCCAAAACCGCGTCGACATGGCAAATGCCAACATCGGCAACGGCCACATCGCCTTTACCGTGGACGATTTGGAAACGTTTCACAAAAATCTTGCCTCCGCCGGGGTAAAGAGCGTATCTCCTCCGGTGACGCCGACGATCGGTCCGAACAAGAGTGGCCGGGCGGTCTATCTGATCGATCCCGATGGCTTCCGTGTCGAACTGATCCAGACGGCGGCAGGTTTTGGAGACTATAAACCAGCCGCGTGAGGCGGCGTCGGTTTCCGGCTTCTCGGAGCCGGGCCAGCAGCAAGGGAGGAGAACCAAGTGGCCATGATGCGTATGCGTCAGGCGGTGATGAAGGCACTCGACGACGCGCTTCGCGAGGACCCCACCGTCATCATGATGGGCGAGGATATCGCGGCCGCCGGCGGACCGTTCAAGGTCACCGAAGGACTTCTGGAAATCCACGGACCGCAGCGCGTGATCGACACGCCGATCTCCGAGATGGCCTTCATGGGCGCGGCCGTCGGCGCCGCCGTCTGCGGCATGAAACCCGTGGTCGAGATGATGTTCATCGAATTCATCGGCGTGGCGCTCGACCAGTTGACGACGCAGGCCGCGACCATGCGCTATCTGTCGCGCGGCCGGCTGACGACGCCGCTGGTGGTGCGCGCCTCCGCCGGCGCCGGCCAGGGTTTCGGCTGCCAGCACTCGCAGATGCTCGACCATTGGTTCCGCGGCACGCCGGGCCTCAAGGTCTGCGTGGCGTCAGGCTCCCGCTCGGTCTATGGCCTGCTGCGCTCGGCGATCGAGGATCCGGATCCGGTGGTCGTGCTGGAGCCGCGCATCCTCTACGGCGAGCGCGACGATTTCGACGAGCCGGACACGTTCCGCATTCCGCTGGGCAAGGCCGAGGTGGTGCGCGAAGGCACGGACGCCACGATCATCGCCTGCGGGCAGATGGTGCGTGTTGCGAAGAAGGCCGTCGAACAGGGCGGCATCGACGCCGAAGTGATCGACCTGCTGACCATCTGGCCGTGGGACCGTGAGACGATCCTGAACTCGGTGCGCAAGACCGGTCGCCTGATCACGGTGGAGGAAGCGACGGCCGGCAGCGGCTGGGGCGGCGACATCGTCGCCACGGTCTCGACCGAACTGTTCGGCAAACTCAAGGCGCCGCCGCTGCGCATCACCCTGCCCGACGCGCCGGTGCCCTACAATGGCGAACTCGAGGCGCGCTACCTGCCGAGCCCGGACTATGTGGCGATGCAGGCCGCCTCGCTGATCTCCAAGAACCGCACGCCCGAACCCTGGTGGAGGAAGGCATCATGACCGCCAAGAATTCGAACACTCCGATCGCCCGCCGCGAGGCGTTGGACGACCGTACCGAACAGTTGAAGCGGATGATGGAGATCCGCTTCGTCGAGGAGCGTATCCAGAAACTGTTTTCCGACGGCTATGTCCGTGGCTCGACCCACCTCGCCAACGGCCAGGAGGCCGTCGCTGTAGGCATCGCCCGCACCATCGACCCTGACGACATCGTCACCTGCACCTATCGCGGCCACAGCCATGCGCTGGCGCTGGGCGCGACGCCCCAAGGCGTTCTCGGCGAAATCTGCGGCCGCGTCATCGGCTGCGCCGGCGGCCTTGGCGGGTCCATGCATCTGGTCGAGCCGACCGTTGGGCTTATGCCGACGGCGGCCATCATCGGCGCCGGCCTGCCGATCGCCTGCGGTGCGGCAATCGCCGCCAAGGCGCGCGGCACCGACCGGGTTGCCGTGGCGATCTTCGGCGACGGTTCGGCCAATATCGGCGCCTTCCATGAATCGCTGAATTTCGCGGCGATCCAGAAGCTGCCGGTTGTCTTCGTCTGCGAGAACAATCTTTATGGCGAATACAGCCGCATCAACCTGACGACGCCGATCGAGGATATCGCGATCCGCGCCACCAGCTACGCCATGCCGGGCGTCATCGTCGACGGCCAGGACGTCGATGCGGTCGCGGCGGCGATGGCGACGGCGGTTGCCCGGGCGCGGGCCGGCGAGGGTCCGTCGCTGGTCGAGATGAAGACCTACCGCTATTCCGGCCATTCGCGCTCCGACCCGGCCACCTATCGCCTGCCAGGCGAACTCGACAAATGGCTGCAGCGCGATCCGATCAACCTGTTCGCCGACAAGCTGGTCGGCGAAGGCGTGCTGGACAAGGGCGGCGTGGAGACCTTGCGCACAGATATGCGCGCCGAGGTCGAAGGCGCGACGGAGGAAGTGCTGGCTTCGGCCCAACCGGAACTTGTTGAAATGCTGTCGCATGTCAACGCAGCGGGTCCCGGCGGCGACCGCCGAATAACCTTCTGGGAAAATCGCGCCGGCAAACACGCGCATTGAGCGGACCTATCGATGGCGCGCCGATCGATGACTTTTGTTCGATCCGGCGCGCTCTTTTTTATGGGCCGCATCATGCCCTCTAACCACATCTGCTGTTTCGATGACCTCTCCGTCGGCGATGTCTTCGACACTGCGCCGTAGATCGCGCTGACCGACGGTTTGGCCGCCGCATTCTCCTGACGCCGACCCAACAACTTCCATCCGGTTCGACCCGAAGCCGGAACCAGCGACTCACTGCCGCCATCACTCGGCAGGCGAAGCTCCCATAGGCAGGCACCTCCGCGTCGTGACGCGCGATGCAGGCATCCCTGCCCACGGTCTTTGCATCTGCCCGCAGATGTTAAATCGGCAGCAAAACCGTCGCAATCGAGCATCCGGCCGGCATGAGTAACGCCATTGCGAAGACAGCAGAACGACCGACAGCCGGGAAATTTACGCGCGGGGCACAGCCGACAGGTCGGGCAAGAATCTGGAAACGGTCCAAGCCTTGAAAATAGCTGTCCGAGCAACGAATATCCATTCGATTCCAGATATTTATTTCCGATGGGCGCGTACTGTGTTTTGAGCCATCATTGTTCGGTTGACAAGCAATATTGAAACGATATCATTTTCCAAGCCGCGCATCCTAGGAGGGTACGGGCGAGCCATCAAAGTCGGGAGGACTTGGCTCGGAGCTCGGATTGCCCTGCCTCGACCGTTTCGGCAGGATCCAGCAGGCGAACAGGGAGGATTTTTCATGCGCATGCTCAAATGGGCCGCGTCCGTCGCCTTGGCGACAGCGTTCGCCACGTCGGTCGCATCGGCCGAGGATTATAAGATCGGCTATTCCGTGTTCTGGGGCACCAACCCCTTCCTCGTCACCATGGTGAACGGTGCCAAGAAGTCGGCGGAGGAATGGAAGGCAAAGGGCGTCAATGTCGACCTGATCGTCACCAATGGCGGCGATACCGACAAGGCCAAGCAGGTGTCGGACCTCGAGGACCTGAACGCGCAGGGCGTCGACGGCGTGCTGATCTTCCCCGGCGACAGCGTGATGGTGGCCGAGCCTATCAAGAACACGTTCAATGCCCAGAGCATCCCGGTGGTGATCACCGACATCGGCATCCGCTCGGGCAAATATGAAAGCCTGATCATCACCGACAACTACAAGGGCGGCCAGCAGGCGGCCGACTATATGGCAACGCTGCTTCCCAAGGGATCGAAGGTCGTGACGCTCGACCACGCGCCGACCAACGACAACGGCCAGACCCGCCAGAAGGGCTTTGAGGACCGCGCCAAAGAACTGGGTCTCGAGGTTCTGCCGGAGCAGCCGGTGGCGTTCCTAACGCTCGACGCCGGACGACAGTCGATGGAAGACTTGCTGGTCTCCGAGCCAGACGTGAAGGGCGCGTTCGCCTTCAACCAGTTGGTCATCCAGGGGGCCTACCAGGCGCTGGAGCAGGCCAAGAAGGCCGGCGAAGTCAAGCTGATCGGCTTCGACCTCGATCCAGTCTCCTACAAGATGGTGCAGGACGGCAAGATCGATGCGTTGGTCGTGCAGGACCCCTACAAGATGGGCTACGAGGGCATGAACATCGTGCTGACCAAGCTCGGCGGCGGCGAGGTGCCACATGACATCGGCCTCGGCACCAAGCTGCTGACCAAGGCCAATGCAGCCGAGTTCGCCGAAGACCCGCAGGTCACCGGAAAATAACGCCACGCCATGCCGGCCGGAATCCCACGCGGGTTCCGGCCGCTCGTGCCTAAAACTCCGGACCAAGCCGTGCAAGCATCGAACGACCGAGCAGCAACTCGAGCCGAAGCAGCGCATTCACCCGCGGCCGGCGTGCTGCGTTGCCGCGGACTGGTGAAGAGTTTCGCGGCCGTGAGAGCCTTGCGCGGTGTGGATTTTGCGATCGACGCGGGCCGTGTCCGCGGCCTGGTCGGCGAGAACGGCGCAGGCAAATCGACGCTGGTGAAGATCATCGCCGGCGTCTATCCGCCGGACGCCGGCGTTCTCGAACTGCAAGGCACGGCGATGCAGTTCTCCGGCGCCGACGACGCACTTGCTGAGCGCATCGTGACGATCCACCAGGACATCAATCTCGTCCAGACCATGACGGTGGCGGAAAACCTGCTGCTGAACAACGAGCCGACCTACGGTTTCGGCGTGATCAGGCGCCGCGCGATGGCGGACAAGGTCTCGCAATTGCTGCGTCTCTACGAGATCGACGTCGACCCGGACGCGGTCGTTTCGGAATTGCCAAACGATCTCAAGAAGATGGTTCAGATCGTCAAGGGCGTGTCGCTCGATCCGAAAATCCTGATCCTCGACGAGCCGACATCTTCGCTGACCGAGTCGGAGGTGCAGGTCGCGCTTCGGCTGATCCGCCGTCTCGCCGAAAGTGGCGTAGGCGTCGTGCTGATCTCGCATTATCTGAACGAAATCTTCGCCGTCTGCGACGACCTCACCGTGATGCGCGACGGTGAAGTGGTGGCCGACGGGCCGGTAACGGACACCAGCCTGGCGCAGGTCGTGACCGCTATGGTCGGACGCCATGTCGAGACGCAGAGGCGGCCAGCGGCCCCTCGGCTGAAGGGTGCATCCGCTCCCCTCATGCGCGTCGAGGCGTTGAGCATCCCCGGTCGCCTCGACGCGATCAGCTTCGAGCTCGGACACGGCGAAGTTCTGGGCATAACAGGTCTTGCCGGATCGGGGCTGGGCGAACTCGCCAAGGCGATCTTCGGCGCCGAGGCAAGCGGGCGGATCGGCGGACGCGTCTTCATCGAGGACGCCGCCGTTCCGCCGCGCGATCCCGCCGCGTCGCTGAAGGCCGGGCTGGCGCTGATCACTGGCGACCGCCGGCGCGAGGGTCTGCTGCTCGATTTCACGCTGAAAGAGAACATCTGTCTGCCGATCCTGTCCCGGTTCACCGGCACGGCGGGACGGCTCGATGCTTCGGCAATGACCGAGGCGACGACCCGCAACATCACGCGGCTGCACATCCGCGCGCCCGGACCGGAGGCGCTGGCGTCGCAACTTTCCGGCGGCAACCAGCAGAAGGTGCTGTTTGCCAAATGGCTGGAGACGAGGCCAAAAGTCTTCGTCATGGAAGACCCCACCATCGGCATCGATGTCGGCGCCAAGGCGGAGATCCGGGCGATCATCGACGAAATAGCCGCCGCCGGCGTCGGCATCGTGCTGATCACCACCGAGCTGGAGGAACTGGTGACGCTGTGCGACCGGGTGCTGGTCATGTTCCGCGGGCAACTCGTCACGGAACTGACGGGCGCGGCGATCCGGCGCGAATCCATCCTCCATGCCGCGGCCTGCGGAGAAGAACTGGCGGTCCCGGCATGACGAGCGTCATCTCCCCTCCGCCGGCTCCGGCGCTCGAACCAAGCCGGCTGATGAGCCGGCTGAAACGCTCCTACAGCCTGATCCAGGCGCTGAGTGTGCTGCTGGCGCTGATCATCCTGATGCAGATCGCCAACGACCGTTTCCTGTCGCCGGTAAACATCGGCAATCTACTCGGCCAGATGACGGTGATGCTGATCGTGGCGGCCGGAATGACGATCGTGATGATCGCCGGCGAATTCGATGTCGGCGTCGGCTCGGTGGTAGGCCTGTCGGCGGCGGTCGCCGGCTGGATCATGGTGCGCTGGTTCCCGGTGCCGACATCCGACGATCAGGTCTGGTGGATCATCGCGCTCGGCCTGACGGTCCCTTTGTTTATAGGCCCGCTGATCGGCTTCTTCGCCGGCCTGGTCGTCACCAAGGCGCTCATCCCCTCCTTCATCGTGACGCTCGGCACCCTGATGATGGCGCGCAGCCTGACGCTGGTGGTCACGCAGGGCCAGCCGATCCCCGACATTCCCAATGTCATCCGCGCTTTCGGCCAGGGCCGCTGGGTGCAGCTTCCGCTGCCTTTTAATGTCAGCGGGCTGCTGGAATCTGGCTCGCTCGCCGACCTTATCGTCTGGCTTCCCATCCAGAACATCGTCTGGGTCGCCGTCCTGGTCTACGCGGCGGCGTGGTTCCTGATGGAGCGCACCTCGTTCGGAAAACGCGTCTATGCGGTCGGCTCGAACCGAACCGTCGCCATGCTCTCCGGCATACGTGCTGACCGGGTCAAGATCATCTGCCTGATGATCGTCGGCTTCACCGCCTCGCTCGGCGGGCTGGTCAGCATCTCGCGGCTCGGCGCCGTCTCGCCGAACACCGGCGAGGGCCTCGAGTTCGAGGTCATCGCCGCCGTCGTCATCGGCGGGACCAGCCTGTCCGGCGGTCAGGGGCGCGTGCTGCGTACCATCATCGGCGTCGTCATCATCGCACTTACCCGCAACTTCCTGAATTTAGCGCGGATCGAGATCTTCTGGCAGGGCTTTGCGACCGGGGCGATCATCCTTGCTGCCGTGCTGCTCGAAGCCTTGCAGCGCCGCATTTCGCGCCGCACCTGACGCCAAAGAAACGGAGACCCTTATGGAACCCACGCAAAAACGCGTCCTCGGCAAATCGGGCTTGTCGGTCACGCAACTCGGTTTTGGCGGCGCGGGACTGGGCGAACTGTTCATACGGGTCGACGAGGCGACGGCGGCGGCCACGCTGGCGGCGGCGTGGGACGCCGGCATCCGCTACTTCGATACCGCGCCGTTTTACGGCAGCGGGCTCAGCGAAATGCGCAACGGGCGGTTGCTCGACAACAAGCCGCGCGGCGAATTCGTGCTTTCCACCAAGGTAGGCCGCTGGTTCTACCCGCCGGCGGATCCCGACAATTTCCGCGCGCCGGGCTGGGTGGGCGGTCTGCGCTTCGCACATGTCCACGACTATTCCTATGATGGGATCATGCGCGCCTATGAGCAGTCGCAGATGCGGCTCGGCATGAACCGCATCGACCTGCTGATCATTCACGATCTCGATTTCTGGTTCCACAAGACGGAAGCCAACGTCTCGGCCTATCTGGCGCAGCTCTTCTCCTCCGGCTGGCGGGCACTCGACCAGCTACGTTCCCATAAACTGATCGGCGGCATCGGCGCGGGCATCAACGAGCTTGGCATGATGCCGCGCTTCCTCGACATGCTCGATCTCGACTTCTTCCTGGTGGCGCTGCGCTACACGCTGCTGGAGCAGGAGACGCTGAAGACCGAGCTTCCCTATTGCGAGCGGCGCAATGTCGGCGTCGTCATCGGTGGCGTCTACAATTCGGGCATCCTGGCGACCGGCGCGGTCGAGGGCGCGAAATACAATTATGCGGACGCGACGCCAGAGATCATGCAGCGCGTCTCCAAGATCGAGGCGGTGTGCAAGGCGCACGACGTGCCGCTCGCCGCCGCCGCGCTGCAGTTCCCGCTCGGCCACAAATCGGTTGCCGCGGTCATCCCCGGCGCCATCCATCCGGACCAGGTCCGCCAGAACGTCGAGAGTTTTCGGCATGCAATTCCGTTGGAGTTTTGGCCCGACCTGAAGGCGAAGGGACTTTTGGCCGAAGACGCGCCCTGCGACTTTACGGGACAGGTATGAATTGTGCCGACACGTCTCGATCCATGAGCAAGGTGCGGCACAGGCCTTCCAAGACTGGAGAAGGCTGGATTTGAATCCCCTGCCCTCATCGTCGTTCCACCGTCAAAATGGCAGGCCTTGAGGAAAGCGGCTTGTTCGGCTGCTCTTGTTAACGGCGCCAGGTCCCCCCCGACGCGCTCACCCCCGCTCCGTGTGCACGGATAGATCGCCGCCGATGCCTTGTCGGGCGAACAGACGTTAAATCTGAGGAATTTCAACCAACTAAGTTTCCTCGCAAACTCGAAAGAAACCGCAAGCTGGCGAACGGGAGAACCGGCGCGCCGCAAAACGGCCGCCCGTGGGCATCCGGCGCACCCCTCGGGAGCACACCCCACAACTGACGTCTCGACCTGCCTGGCTAAGGTCAGGACGGCCTCCAACAGGAGGTTGTCGAGCGCGGTCTGGAGGTTGAAGAACGGCTCCGCACGAACCTTGACGCCCGGGAACCGTCCTCTTCCATCCCTTTGCGGCCTCTGCCGTTCATCGCCTCGCCGCGGTGGAGTGCGAGGCTGGCGCGGAAAAGCCGCAGGGTTGAGCTGCGGCTTGCTGGTCTTTTCATGACGGTCCGCGGCTGCGGCGCGGTTCCCGGAGGACGTGCGCAGGCGCCTTGCGGCGCCTGCGCTGGGAACCCGGCCTAGATCACCACGAAGTCGGCTGCCGTGAGGCTCAACCCGGTGGCGAGCGAGGCGAACTTCACGGCGGCGGCGCCGCCGGTGCCGTCGGCGTCGTAGAACAGCGAGCCGCTGTTCGAGTTGTAGAAGACGCGGTCGTCGGCGTCCCGCGTGCCCAGGAAGTTGTCCTTGAACGCCGAGGCGTCGAGGGCTCCGACCGCAAGCATGCTGAAGATCGCGTGGTCGAGCAGGATCTTGTCTCTGGCGACGGTGAAGTCGGTGATCTTGTCGACATTCGTCGCCCCGAGCGCCGTGGAGAACACGAAGCTGTCGGAGCCGCCAAGGCCCGTCAGCACGTCGCTGCCCGCGCCGCCATTGATGGTGTTGGCGCTGGCCGTGCCCTCGAGCGTGTCGTTGAAGGCCGAGCCCAGAAGCCTTTCCACCGAATTGTAGGTGTCGCCCGCGGCCTCGCCGGTGTTGATCGCCGGGTTGCTGAGGCTCACCTTCACGGCTGCCGCGGCATTGGCGTAGGAGGCGGTGTCGGAACCGGAGCCGCCCGACAGATAGTCGGCGCCGAGGCCACCCACCAGCGTGTCGTTGCCGCCCTGGCCGGCAAGCGTGTCGTTGCCGGCCAGGCCCTGGACCACATCGTCGCCGTCGCCCGCCGCGACGGTGTTCGATCCGGCCGTGCCGGTAAGCGCATCGCCGAAACTCGAGCCTGTCAGCCTCTCGATCGAGTTGTAGACATCGCCCGCGGCTTCGCCGGTGTTGATCGCGGCATTGGCGAGGCTGGCCGTCACACCCGACGCGGCATTGATGTAGGAAGCCGTGTCGTTGCCGGTGCCGCCCGAATGGTAGTCGGCGCCGGTGCCGCCGATCAGCGTATCGTCGCCGACGCCGCCGATCAGGATGTCGTCGCCGCCGAGGCCGCTCACCACGTCATCGCCGAAGGCGCCGTCCAGCCGGTCCGCGTCGGCCGTGCCCACGAGATTGCTGTTGACGCCCCCCGTCACCTGCAACTGGACCGTCTGCGCCACCAGGTTCACGCCGTCGCTCACGTCGAACTCCAGCGTGAAAGTTCCGTCCGCGTCGGCAGGCGAGGAATAGGCCAGCGCCGCGAACTGCGCCGCCGTGAGCACCTGGCCGAGGCTCAGCGCCACCCCGCCAAGCGAGACAACCCCCTTTGTCGGCAGCGAGAAGACCGTGAAGCTCAGCGTGTCGCCGTCGGGATCGACAGGAACAGTCAGGTTCAGCGGCGTGCCGGTGGAGCCGCGCTCCATGCTTGCCGTCTGCGCCTGAAGGCCTTCGGTGCCGCCGGGCTGCTCATTGCTGTCGTTGACGGCAAGCTCAAGGGTGCGCGTCAGCGTCGCGTCGCCGGCATCGGTGACCGTCACGTCGACCGAGATCGACGGACCATCGGTCTCGAAGTCGAGTTGGACGCCATCCTTGAGCTTGAGCAACAAGACGCCGCCAGCCTCGATCACCTCGAAGCGGCCGTCCGAGACCACAAAGTCCGAAGCCTCGAAAACCTCGCCGTCAACGTCGCTGACGACAATCGGTCGCGATGCAATCGCGCCATCGACATTCTCGTCGACCAGCCGCGGCTCGCCGAAGCTGATCTCCGTCGGCGCGTCGTTGGCGCCGTTGATGGTGACGGTCAGCGTCGCCGTGCGCGGATTGCCCGAGCCATCGTCCACCGTATAGGTGAACACCTCCTGCAGATTGTCGGACGCCCCCAGCGCCTGCACGGATCCGTTGGCGTTGTCCACGGCATAGGAATAGCCGCCGTTCTGGCTGATCGTCAGCGCGCCATAGGCGCCGGCGATCACCACGCCGCCGGCCGTGACGCTTGTCCCCGCGCCGATGCCCGTGCCGGACTTGGCCGCGGTCACCTGCATGATGTCCGCGCCGCCCTGGTCGAGGTTGATGTCGTTCGACAGCACGTTGCCGATCGGGTCCACACCGGCGGTACCGTTGGCGATACCGCCACGCTCTGTGGCCGAGGCCTGGTCGGCCGCGGCAAGCACAATGGCGTTTCCGTTGACTACCTCGACCACCTGATCGTCCGCTTGCGACAGGGTGCCCTGCGTGAAGCGCACGGTTTCGATCGTCTGGAGGAAGTCGACGCCGTCCGCGCCGCCGTTCAGGACCAGCGTCGCGCCGCTTTGAAGGGCGATGCTATTTGACGCCGATCCGGAAACCTGTACCTCGTCCAGGCCGTCGCCGCCCTGGATGATATCGTCGCCGGTGCCGCCAACGAGCACGTCGTTGCCGCCGTTGCCCTCCAGCGTGTCGTCGCCTGCGCCTCCCACGAGTGTGTCGCCGTTGGAACCGCCGATCAGCCTGTCGTTGCCGCCATTGCCGTTGAGGTTCACGCCGCCGCCGGCATACTCACCGGTGATGGTCTCGCTGACGTCACTGCCGTCGATGGTCTGACCCGAGGGGCCATTGGCGTAGACGGTGATCGGGCGCGGCTTGGTGGCGATGTCGACAAAGCTGTTGTCGAAGACGAAGTCGCCGATATCAGCATCGACAAAGGGCAGCGGCGCGATGTGGGCGCCGACCGAGTTGTTGAAGCTGTTTCCGGAGATGACGACGCCGGTGGACTCGGTGACGACGCCGTTGCCGTTGCCGTCGAACACGTTGTCGCTGATCGTCCCTTCGGTTCCGATCACGACATAGACGCCTTCGCCCCAGCCGGTGATCAGGTTGTTGCTGATGGTGGTGTTCTGGGCGCCGTTGTTGATGCTGAACGGCCGCTCGCTGCTGCCGTCGCCCTCGAACAGGGAGTTGATGACACTCACATTGCTTGCGCTGATCAGCAGGCCGGTCGGGTAATCCGTGCCGCCAGCCAAGGAGGCGCCGGTGAACTTCACACCGTCGATCGTGGCGCCCGCCGCCGTGACGATAACGCCGCCAGACAGGATGGATTCCGCGCCACGGCTGCCATCGCCCGATATACCGTCATTGGCGCCAACGATGGTCACGTCCTTGTCGACGACGACATCGCCGCTGTAGGTGCCCGAGGCCAGTACGATGGTGTCGCCATCCTCTGCAGCCGCGATTGCCGCCTGGAGGGTGGCATAGCCGCCCGCGCCGACGAGCAGGAAGGTCTCGCCGGTTCCATCCGTCACCATCTCGACGTTCTGGATGGTGTCTGTGCCCTCCGCGCCGCCTGTCGTCACCTCGAAGACGCCGCCGACAAAGGCGAAGTTCGAACCGTCGAGATCGGCGGCATAGGTTGCGACGTCGACGCCCGCGCCGCCGTCGAGCGCATCGTTGCCCTCGCCGCCAGCCAGCGTGTCCGCGCCGCCATTGCCGGCGATCGCGTCGGCGCCGGCCGAACCCTTGATCAAGTCGCCCGCCTGGCTGCCGAGAACCAGGGTGACCTGGCTGTTGATGCTGGTGTTGTCGTATTCCGTGAGATCAAGCGTGACCGCGGTGCTCACGTTCTGGAAGTTGAAGTCGGTGCCGACATTGTTGAAGTCGTTGCCGTGGATCCCGGTGAAGACGCTTCCCTGCGGCGCGCCGACCGAGATGCCCGAACCGGCCTCATTGAACAGATTGCCCGACACCTCATGAGTGGCGTCGTTGTAGCTGTCGAGGTTGATCGCCGAGCGGACCCAGTTGAACGTATTGCCGGTGATGTCGAGGTCGGAACTCGTGCCATCGGACCAGATGCCGCGCTGCCAGGACGCGCCGGAGAAGTTCTGCTCGGCCGAACCGGTGAAGAGGTTGTCCGCGATCGTCACGCCGCCGGAAAGGTTGGTGTAGAGGCCGATCGCCCGCGATTCCGTGTTTCCACCGACAACAGCGCTGTAGAATACGGAGTTGATGGCCGAGTAGTCGCCCGAACCAGCAAAGCCAAGCGCTGGATTGGATGGCCCCGTCGTGCCGGTCGTGGCGGTTGCGCGGAATTCCACGCCGTCGAAGCTGACATCCTTCGTGCCGTTCACGAAGACGCGGCCGACGATCGACGATTCCGGGTCTCGCGTCCCGTCGCCGTCTTCGCCGGCATTCGCACCGACGAAGGTCAATGCCTTGTCGTTGACGGTCACGTTGCCGACATAGGTACCGGCCGCGATCATGATCGTGTCGCCATCGCCCGCGGCGTCGACTGCGGCCTGGATGCTGTCATAGCCACCAGCGCCCACGAGCAGGAACTTGCCCGCTCCGGCGCCGTCGACGATCTCCACATCGGAGAGCGTGTCGGTGCCCTCGGCTCCGCCGGCCACCTGCCATTTGCCGGCGACTTCGGTGATGTCGGCCGAGGTGACCGCGGCTGCATAGACCGCGGTATCCACTCCGTTGCCGCCGTTGAGCGCATCGGAGCCGGTTCCACCCGAAAGGACATCCGCGCCGTTGCCGCCGCTGATATCGTCCGCGCCGCCGAGACCATTGATATGCAGGCCGCCCGTGGAGGCGGAGCTGATCGTCACGATCTCCGCATCGTCCGTCAGGTTGATGACGTGGACCGTCGTCGTCTGGTTGTCGAAGGAGCCGGCGGTTGCATCGGTGATCTCGACGCCGTCCACGGTGACACCGGTGGGGCCGGCAGTGGTCTTGCCGGGTTCGCCGAAGCGGATGCCGGTCGAAGTGCCGTCGATCGAGCCGTTCTCGATCGTCACACCATCGAGCGTCGCAGCATTGGGGCCGGCATAGGAGCCGTCATCGCGCGCCTTGATGAGGATACTGCCCCCATTCAGGTGCGAAATGCCGCTCGTCCCGGTGCTGGCGCCCACGTTCACGAAATCGAAATCGTGAATGCTGATGCCCGAAAAGTCGCCATACTTCAGATTGATGTCGATGCCCGCGCCGTTCTGACCGGCAGGACCGAAGGGCTGCGTCCGGCCGAATTGGCCGACATCGCTCATGTGCAGGTTGGACAGTTCGGCATCGCTGAGCTGCTCGACATAGATGCCTTTTTCCACTAGGCGAGCGAACGTCACTTCATCGATCAGAACGCCCTCGAACACACCGCCGCCGATAGCGGCGTTGACGATGAGGCCCTGGTAGCCGTCTTCAAACCGGCTGTTCGTGAGCGCGAAGTCCGTGACGACCGCCGAGCCATCCTCCTTGTAGATGCCGTGGATGTTCTCGTCGAACACGACGCCGTCGATCGTCAGGCCGCTGTTGGAGCCGAGATCGATGCCCGTGCGGTATTCGCGGATCGTCAGGTTCTGGACCGTGACGCCGTCCGCCTGGATGCTGAGGCCTGCGGGCGTGCCGGTGTAGGACGTGGCTGTCTTGAGCCAATCGCCAACCGTCGTGCCGGAGTCGATCCCGTTGATCGTTTTGAACGCGCCCTGGAGCACTACCGCGCTGCCATCGCCGCTCAGGGACTCGATCGTCAGGCCCTCGGTTGCGGCAATGAAGTTGCCGGAATAGGTGCCGTCAGCCAGCTTGATCGTGTCACCGGTCCCCGCATTGCCCAGAGCGAAAGAGAGCTCTGCCGCATCCTTGACGATCCAGACATCGCCGCCGGTCTGGAATTCAAGGCGCTGGACATCGGTGAGCGCTACGCTTCCGAAAGAACCGGAGACCGTGATGGAACCCGGCTCGGCGCCTGCCGCGATGGTGCAATCCTCGGCGCTTCCAGCGAACTCAGCCGTATCGAAGCCGGCACCACCCGACACCACGTCACCGTTACCGAGCCCCGAGAAGTTGTCGGCGCCATCGTTGCCGACGAGGGTGTTGGCGCTCGCATTGCCCACCAGCGTATCGTTGCCCGAACCGCCGACAGCGTTCTCGATGCCGTTCAGGGAAGCCGTATAGGCCCCGGACACGGAACCCGCGGCGAGATCGATCGAGACATCCGTCGTCGCGGTGCTCGCATTGTACGTGTCGGAGCCGCCGCGGCCGTCGATGGTGTCGACGCCCGCCGTGGCGAAGAAGACATTGTCGCCGCCATCGCCGTAGAGGCCGTCATTACCAGCGCTGCCGCGCACGTTCTCGATGCTGACCAGCGTGTCGTTGCCTGTTGCGGAAGAGAAGGAAAGACCGGAATTCAGATCCACAAAGCCGCCATTGGTTCCGGCAGCGGTCATGTCGTAAGTATCGTTGCCGTCGCCGCCATCCACAGCCTGATTGCCTGCAACTGCATAGATGAGGTCGTCATTGTTCGACATGACGGCTGGCTGGTTGGTGAAGATGCCGCCAGTGTGCGAATGATCGAACTGGTTGTCGGTGATCGTCATGTCGGGGCCGCGCATGCGCAGCGCGCTGGCGAAATCGACGTTGCCCTGTCCCTGGTTCACGCCCTCGAAGACGTTGTTGCTGGCACTGTTGTTCGCGCCGTCGATATTGACCTGCACATTGCCGCGGAAGTCGCCGGAGGCGTCGATCCCGCCCGACACGGCGGTGACGGTGTTGTTCGTGAAGCTTATGAAGGTCTTGTTCGTGTTACCGAAATAGACGACAGGCCGGGGAACGTTGTTGTCGGTGAACTGGGCGGACCCGAACCCTGCAAAATCGGGAATGGACTGGGCCGTATTGAACGTGGCGCCCGAGATGACATTGTTGTCGATGGTGATGTGATCCATGGCCGCGGCATATTCGCTGAGAATAGCGAGATCGCCGTTGGCGGCGACTTCATTGCCCTGGATCAGGATGTTCGAATGGGCGCCGGCCAGGTAGATGGCGGCATTTTCGATGGCAGCGCTGGGATTGTCGGTGCCGATGATCTTGAAGCCCTGGCCCGTTTCACCGATGGTGACGTTGTCCACGCCGGGCGCGACGGTGATTGTGCTTGCGGAGTTGCTTTGACCAGTGATCGTGGTCGAACCCGCGCCGCTTTCGGACACAAGCGTCAGCGGCTTGTCGATGACAATATTCTCGCCATAGGTCCCGCCACGAACGATGATCTTGTCGTTCGCCGACGCCGCCGCTATCGCCGCGCTTATCGAATTGAAAGGCTCGCTCTGCGAGCCGGTCGAAACTCCACCGTAGCTACCATCAACATACAGAATTGCCATCTATCGCTCCCTGGATTTGGCCAAGGGCGAAGTGAAGATTAGGTTTTAATGATTACCACCCGCGCTCAAAGCATATCAACAGCGCAGGCACACGGCCCCACTCAGAAAACGCCCTACCCCACCCACCAATCACGGTGCCCGCCCCAGTCGTTAACAATACGTTAACTTAAGGCGACCATACGACAGCTTATTTGGCCTGCCAAGGGCATTTTGGTAAACGTTACGTTAAACCCCAGAAAGACGGTTAATTTCAATTATGCCGTGGCAGGATCACCTGGGGTTCGCTTCCCCATCAATCATGTCAACTCTATGCAGGTGCGGATTTACTTCACTTTTATGACTGCCAGGATTCGGGCAGTGCAGACGCAGCAACAACTCTCTCCGCGACTGGCCGGCCCTGCTCGCTTCACCAAGACATATCGCGCCGATGAGGTCGAAAATGCAGTAAGGACTGGTGGCCAATATTAGCGCGACAGCATATAGAGAGGCGCCGCGGTTACGCCGGGCGGTCTTCCCGTGGCCCTGATGCGCGCGGATCTGTCCTTGAGGCGACCGCGCCGCAGAGCGCAACGGCTCGCGTGCAACGTCCTGCCGCAATCTGTGGCCACCCCGATCTTTCTGCGTCACCAAAGCCGGTGCCATGCTGTAGCTGCGGCGCGGATTGGGCTTCCGCACCTCACCAAGAGGCCCGGCTGCGAGGCGCCACCAGACGTGACCGTCTGGATGATTAACGAAAAGTATCCACGTCGCAGAAAATGCAACGCAAATTTTTAAGTAAAATGGAGTTCCGATCGATACAATTGTAATCAAATCGAGAATTCAACTGAAATTTATCTGTGTCATGACTGCCTCACAACGCGGGGGCGGGGAAATGACATTGAATACGACATTCGACGACGAAGATTATAGTCTTGGAGAAATCGTAGCGCAGTCCATAGCCTTTCCGGTGACGAATAGCGGCGGCGTGGACTTCTGGTGGCTCCGTTCGGGGGTCAGCGGCTCGGCAAACTTCGAGGCCGCGTGGAGCTTCGCCACAGGGAAAGGCGTAACGATCGGCCTTGTCGACGACGGCGTGAACCATACGCATCAGGACATCATCGCCAACTACGATACCGGTCTCGACTATGATCCGCAGGATGGCAACGGCACGGTCGATGCCCGCCCCGACACCAGCGCAGAAATGCATGGCACGAACGTGGCCGGCGTTATCGTCGGCGCCGTAGGCAACGATATCGCAGGCATCGGCGCGGCGTCCGGCGCAAGCATCGCCGCCGCCTATCTCCGCTTCGGCACGACGATCAACCTGGCGGACCTTGCCCTCGACATGAAGAGCCAGGCCAGCTTCGACATTTCCAACAATAGCTGGGGTTTCCGGCAGGCATTCTCGGATAATTTCTTGAACGCCAACTTCGCCGGCGTGAAGTATGAGTTGGCCAACGCCGCAACTCTTGGCCGTGATGGACTGGGTACGGTCTTCGTGTTCGCCGCAGGCAACTCGAAGCTCGTACGCGGTGGCGAGAATATCGGCGACGACGCCAATTTCCACAGCTTCACCAATTCCCGGTACTCGATCGCGGTCGGCGCGACCGACGCTGACGGCAAGGCCACGATCTTCTCGAATACCGGCGCGAACCTGCTTCTGTCGGCGCCCGGCGTCGGCATCCTCACCAGCGACGGCGCGGCCGACGCATCGAGGGGTTCCACTTATGTCTCCGGCACCTCGTTCGCCGCGCCGCTGGTTTCAAGCGCCATCGCCCTGATGCTCGAAGTCAATCCCGATCTCGGATACCGGGACGTGAAGGAGATACTGGCCATCACCGCGAAACCGTCTGCTGCGGCCGGGGCCTTCGCAAACGCCGCGACCTACGTGAATGGCGGCGGCTTCGTGTTTGACCGCGAGGTCGGCTTCGGCCTTCTCGACGCCGCAGCCGCCGTCAATCTGGCGAGGAACTGGGACAAGCAGTCCACTGCGCAAAATGAGCGGTCGCTGGCATTGTCCTTTACGCCCCAGTCCGTGGCGGACGGACGCGCTTCCCACTTCTCGGCGTCGCTCGCACCCGCTGGCGACAAGGAATTCGTGCTGGAGACGGTCGAACTCACGGTCATGCTCTACGACGCCAATCTCAAGGGGCTGCAGATCGAACTGATCTCTCCCTCGGGAACGCGCTCGCTTATCGCCGACAATCTCGCGGCGGCTGGCAACCGTACTTCCCTGAACTTTACCTTCTCGTCTGCCGTGACGCGCGGCGAGGATCCGTTCGGCGAATGGCGGCTGGAACTTACCCACGCGGATGGGTCGAAGGACTTCTCCGTCTACAAGGCAGACCTGAAGTTTTACGGATCTTCCGGCGAAGCGGACGACAGCTATTTCTTCACCAGCGCCTTCGCCGACCTCGTTGCCGCCGACCCAGAGCGGAAATTTATCCGGGACACCGATGGAGCAGGCGAGGACACCCTCAATTTCGCGGCCGCCGATGCCAGGCTCGTCCTCGACCTTTCGGCGGGCTCGGAGAACTCGCTCGGTGCGACGAAGCTCTTCCTGCAGGACACGTTCGAGCACGCGATCGGAACCGTCCATGGTGATTTGATCGCGGGCTCTTCGGACGCGAACCGCATCGTCGGCGATTTCGGCGATGATGTCCTCAGCGGCGGCGGCGGAGACGATTCCCTGCTGGGCGGAGCGGGCGACGACCGTCTCGATGGTGGCAAGGGCTCCGACCGGATTTCCGGCGGCGACGGCATCGATCTGGCCGTTTTCGAGAAGACATATTGCCACTACGAAATCACCCTCGGCGGCGAAGGTTACCAGATCCGCGACGTGGATACGGGCGAGACGGATTCTGTAACGGGAGTGGAACTGTTTGACTTCGGCGGCACGGCCCCCGTGCAGGGCGGCGACGCCATCGTTTCCGCCGGGCCTGGGATCGCGGCGATCGTGGAATTCGGCCGGGACGGGGATTCGAACGCGGCACGCATCGCGGTGGCGCAGGACGCCGTCAAAGGTACGCCCGTAGCAAGCATCGAGGCCGCGGATCCGAACCTCGGCGCAGGCGACAGCCTGTCCTTTTGCCTCGTCAACACCGATGGCAGTCCCTATGTCGGGCCCTTCGCGATCCTGAAAACCGGCCCCGCCAGCGCCGTGATCGTCGTTGACGATCTCGCCGGAGCCACTGCGGGACCAACCCAGCCCTTCCTGGTGAAGGTGACCGACGGTCTCGGAAAATCGGCATCGGGCGAGGTACAGGTCGAACTTCTTCGACCAAATCACGCACCAACCGATCTGACGGTTGCGTATGGGACCACCATCGATGAAGGTGTTCATGGAGCGGTTGCCTCCAGCCCTGTGGTGGTGAGCGACGTTGACGGCGAGGTTTTCGAGGCTTCGGACTTTGTGGTCTCGGACGGCCGCTTCGAGGTGATCGAGGCTGGCGGCGTCTTGTTGCTCAAGCTCAAGGATGGCGTCCAACTCGACTTCGAGACCGATGGTCCGTCGATCTCGGTCGACGTGACGGTCACCGATGCCGGCGACGCGACGCTGACGCGCACCCTTGAGCTTGCCGTCAACGACAGCAATGAGCAGCCCGGCGGCACCGAAGGCCTTCAGGCGCAGACGGCAAGCATGGAGCGCGGCTCCACCGGCACGCCGCTGAACCTGACTGTTCCTGTCGATCCCGACGGCGACACGCTGAGCTTCACAGTCTTCTCGCTGCCGACAAAGGGGGTTGTCTCGCTTGGCGGGGTGGCGCTGAGCCTCGGCCAGGTGCTCACGGCGGCGCAGTTCGCGGCGCTGGCCTATTCATCGCCTGCCGACGCGGACGGAACTTTCACGCTGGAGTTCGACGTGAGCGACGGCGTGAACCTGGTGGCGCAGACGGTCCAGTTGCAGGTGACGGGGGGCGTCAACAGCAATCTCGTGGGCACGGCCGATGCGGACCGGCTGGACGGCGCCTTCGGCGATGACGTGGTGAGCGGCCTCGGCGGCGACGACACCCTGATCGGCGGCGTCGGCGACGATACGCTGATCGGCGGCACCGGCGCCGACTACCATTCGGGCGGCACCGGCAACGACACGGCTTCCTACATCAATGCCGCGTCGGGTGTGACGGCCAGCCTCGCCAATGCCGCGATCAACACCGGCGAAGCCGCGGGCGATGTCTACAACTCGATCGAGAGGCTGACAGGCTCGAGTTTCGGCGATGCGCTTACCGGCACGGCCGGATCGAACACCGTCGCGGCGGGCGACGGCGACGATGTGGTCCAAGGCCTGGCCGGCAACGACACGCTTGCCGGCCAGGGCGGCAACGACACGCTGGTGGGCGGCCTCGGCGCCGACTATCTGTCGGGCGGCTCCGGTTCCGACACCGCCTCCTACGCCAATGCCGCGGCAGCCGTGAAGGTGAGCCTCAGCAACCCGGCGATCAACACCGGCGAGGCCGCGGGCGACACCTACAATTCGGTGGAAAGGCTCCTGGGCTCGGCCTTCAACGACACGCTCGAGGGCACGGCCAGCGCCAACACCATCAATGGCGGCGCGGGCAGCGACGTGCTGACGGGCCTTGGCGGCTCCGACAGCTTCGTGTTCTCCATGGCGCTGGGGGCAGCAAACGTCGACAAGATCACCGACTTCACCGTCGCCAACGACAAGATCCTGCTCGACCACGCGATCTTCAGCATGCTTGCGGTCGGAGCCCTCGACGCCTCGGCGTTCAAGGACAACTTCCTGGGCACGCGGGACGCCGACGACCACATCTTCTACAACTCCAACAGCGGCTCGCTGTTCTACGACGCCGACGGCATCGGCGGCGCCGCCGCCGTGAAGTTCGCCTCGCTCGCCACCGGGTTGAGCCTCACGGCAGCCGACTTCGTGGTGATCTAGGCCGGCCCCCAGCGCAGGCGCCGCAAGGCGCCTGCGCACGTCGTCCAGGAACCGCGCCGCAGCCGCGGAACGCCATGAAAAGACCAGCAAGCCGCAGGCTCAACCCTGCGGCTTTTCCGCGCCACCACCGCGCCTCCACCTGCAGCAAGGCGATAACGGCAGAGGCAGCAAAGGGATGGAAGAGGCGGGCGACGGTTGGCAGGGCCGTCAGGTGTTCAGATCCACGAGGTCAGTATCGGCGCAGGCGATGCTGCGGTGGCTCGCCACAACGACGATGCGATCCCGAAGCCGCTCGATCAGGCGGCGGAGTATGCGTTGTCCCTGCTCCTCGTCGAGATGTTCGATCGGCTCGTCCAGGAGCACGATCGGACGGTCGGACAGCCAGGCACGGGCGATGTTCAGTCGTTGTGCTTCGCCGAGCGAAAGCTGGTCCTGCCGGATCCAGGCGTCCAGTCCACCGGCTTTCGCGATGCGGCCGTCCATCTCGACAGCAGCGAGCGCTTCCCGCAGGTCGCCGTCGGTCGCATCCGGAGAAAACAGGTTGGCGCGGATCGTATCTTCGAGGATCGCCGCGTCGTGCAGGCAAAGAGTGCTCGCAGCGCGCCTCGCGGCCGCCGCGACCGGCAGGCCGTCGGCGGAAAGGACATCGTCGCCCGTCCAGCCTGCGATCTGCTTCAGCAGGCTGGTCTTGCCTGAACCGCTGACGCCGGCGAGCACGGTGGGCGACCCGGCACGGACGCGGAAGGCCATGGGAGCGCCGATGGGCCGGCCGTCAGGCGCATGGCGCCGGACCGGGCCGGCTGCCAATGTGGCAATGCTTTCAGGCTGCGCTTCCGGCAACTCTTCCGTGACTGCGACTCCCGGCACGATGGACCTTTCCGCGGCCTGCCTGCGCAGATCCGCCACCACGATGCGCGAGACGCCGTTCAGCGACTCGCCGAGTGCAAGCCAGGCGAATGCGACGAACATAGGCAAGAGCAGCGCCTCGCCGCGACCGCCGGCGATCCATGCGGCGGCGACCGCGGCGAGACAAGCCACAGGACCGAATGCCACGCCGAGCATGTCTAGCGCCGATTGCATGCGGCGCAGGGCGAGGACAGCGGCATCCGCGCTGCAAAATGCCTTCAGAATTTCACGGCGCTCCGCGTTCCAGGCACACTCTGCCCGCAAGGGTACGACCGACGCCATGGTTGCACCAAGCCGCGCGGCGCCCCCGCGCCGCTGCGACCTGGCCTGCTCCCATACCATGGCGCCGGCCGCGGCTGTCCGGCGACCCATCAAGAGGATGGCCAGCAGCAAGAGCGTGATCGGCAGAAGTGCAAACGGCGCGGCGTAGGCGGTAGCGGCCGCACAGGCCACAAGCCCGCAGGCGAGCGTCATGGCCGGCAGCGTGGCCCGCAGCCGCGCATAGTCGATGTCTTCCACGTCGTCCAGAAAGTCGGCAAGCCGGGACAGGTCGCCCAACTGCCAGCCGGCCTGCCGCGTGGACGGCGCAGCCGCCATCGCCGCGAAAAGGTCGGCGCGGTGCGCCACCTGATCGCCGAGCGCAGCCTTGTGCCCGACGAGACGCTCGCCATAGCGGGTGACGGTGCGCCCGACCGCGAACAGCCGCACCAATGCGCCGGGCGCAAAGAAATTGAAGGTCAGCGCGGTAGCGGTCGACAGGCCGGCGATCGCGACAGAACCAAGGAACCAGGCAGAGACACCGCCGAGCAGGATGCCGCAGGCGCCGGCGATGATGCCGAGGCCGCATGCGTAACGCCATGAGCGCGCGGTGGATGGAGCGCCGGGAACGGTCATGCAGCGGCCCCGAATGACCTGGCGGCGGCGAGGTCTGTGTTGCGGTCGGCGAGCGCGGCGAGCGCCGGATCATGGGTCGCAACGACAACCAGCCGCCGGCGCGCCATGGTCCGGATGGCCCTTCGCACCATTTCCGCGGTCTTCCCGTCGAGTTTGGCAGTCGGTTCGTCGGCGATCACCACGCCGCCGAGGAGCATGGCACGCGCAACGGCGATCCGCAGGCGCTGACCGCCGGAGAGGTTCGCGCCGCCATCGGCGATCCTGGCCTGCAACCCGCCGGGAAGCAGGGTGTCGTCAAGGAGACCGACTCCCGCGGCGGCCAGGATCAGCCGGGTCATGCAAGGCTTGTTGCGGCCGGTGATGACCTCCCCGAGAGTACCTGCCCGAATGTATGCGTCGGTCGATATCCACGAGATTTCCCGTCCGGCGATCTGAGCGGAGAGCCCGGCATTGTCGGCGTCCAACGCTGCCATGCGGCGCAGCAATGTGGACTTTCCCGAACCGCTCGGCCCGGTGACGACGACGAGGCCGGCCGCCGGCAAGACCATCTTCAGTCCATCAAGCGCCGGGACCGACGCCGCCGGCGTGTAGTTGCCCGCCAGTAGGCGATCCAGCGCGGCCGCCGCGGCCTCGCCTTCGGCTTTCGCGTGGTATTGCTCCGAAAAGCGGCGGAACGGCGCGAAGTAGTCCGGCGCGACCATCAATATGAACAGGCTCTGCCAGAGTTCGAGATTGGAGAAGCCGGGTATCATGGCGAGCTTCAGGTGGCCGAGACCGAGAAACACGGCGAGCATCGCGATCGACAGCGAGGCGAAGAAGTCGATGATCGCGGCATTGAGGAAGGCAATGCGCAGCACGCCCATCGTGTTGGCGGAATAGGCTTCAAGGCGGCCGGTCAGCTTTTGCTTCTCGGTTCCCAGCGCATGATTGGCGAGGATCGTCGGCAAGGCGCGGACGCGGTCCGCGAATTGCCCGGCGAGGCGGCCAAAGGCACGCTCCTGGCCATCGGCCCGGCGGCGGATCGCGTCCCCGACCAGCGCAAAAAAGACGATCATGATCGGCGTCAGGCATAGCACAAGCAGCGCCGCTTGCCACGAGACGAGAAACAGCATTGCGGCGGCCGCCAGCGGCCCGGCCACCATCATCGAGCTAGCGACACGATGGCCGATCACCAGACCGGCGATCGCGCCGGGATAGCGCTGCGCACCGGCAACGAGGCTGCCGACGGGGATCGCCTGCACGTCCCGCACCGGCAGATCGCCCAGACGGTCCATCGCCGCGATACGCAATGTGTCAGCGACGCGGGTTTCGGCTGCGGCCTGCATCCGTTCGCCGGCGAAGCCGGCACCGAGAGAAAACGCAAGCGACAGGGCTGTCGTTGCAAGCAGCCAGGCCTCGACCGGCTGCTGCATGACCAGATCGCCCACCACGATTGCTACCGAACCGGAGAAGCCGAGCCGGAAGACCGTCCGCGCCAGTTGGATGGCCAGCAGCCGCCGCACCTCACGGCCGCCGGTCGCACGGGCCAGCGCCATGGCGTCCAACGATTCTGTACGCTCGGGGGCAGCGACGGTTTCCATGCGCCGCTTTTCGCACGGCGCGGCTCTCGCGCATTTGATCCAGATCAAACCGTGTATCCGGGGATCGCAATAGGAAGGAGCGCTCCCATAGGAATACCCCATGATCGATCCCCTTCTCGTAGACCTGTCGCGATTGCAGTTCGCGCTGACGGCGCTCTACCACTTCCTCTTCGTGCCGCTGACGCTCGGCCTTTCCATACTCATCGCCATGATGGAGACGGTCTACGTCATGACCCGCCGCACCATCTGGCGCGACATGACCAAGTTCTGGGGCGTGCTCTTCGGCATCAACTTCGCGCTCGGCGTCGCGACCGGCATCACCATGGAGTTCCAGTTCGGCATGAACTGGGCCTACTACTCCCACTACGTCGGCGACGTGTTCGGCGCGCCGCTGGCGATTGAGGGGCTGATGGCCTTCTTCCTGGAGGCGACATTCGTCGGCCTCTTCTTCTTCGGCTGGGAGAAGCTGTCCGCCCGCGCGCATCTCGCCGTGACATGGCTCATGGCGCTCGGCACCAATTTTTCCGCGCTGTGGATCCTGATCGCGAACGGCTGGATGCAGAACCCGGTCGGTTCGGCCTTCAATCCCGACACGATGCGCATGGAGGTCACAGACTTCACGGCGGTTCTGTTCAATCCTGTCGCTCAGGCCAAATTCGTCCATACCGTGTCCGCCGGCTACGTCTGCGGCGCGGCCTTCGTGCTCGGCGTCTCGGCCTGGTACCTGCTGAAGGGCCGTCACGTCGAACTCGCGAAGCGGTCCTTCGTCATCGCGTCGGCTTTCGGCGTCGCCGCATCGCTGTCGGTCATCGTGCTCGGCGACGAAAGCGGCTATGCGCTGACAGACAACCAGAAGATGAAGCTCGCGGCCATCGAGGCGATGTGGGAGACGGAACCCGCACCAGCCTCCTTCACCGTTTTCGGCATCCCGAACCAAAGCGGTCGCGAGACCAATTTTGCTATCCATATCCCCTGGGTGATGGGAATCATCGGCACGCGCTCACTCGACCGGCAGATCCCTGGCATCGACGAACTCGTTGCGAATGCGGAAGAGCGTATCCGAAACGGTATCCTCGCCTATGACGCGCTGGAGAAGGTGAAGGCCGACCGCACGGATACCGCCGCACGCGCCGCCTTCGACGCGACATCCGGGGATCTCGGCTACGCGCTTCTCCTCAAGCAGTACGTCGCCGATCCACGGCAGGCGAACGAGCAACAGATCAAGGATGCGTCCTGGTCGACCGTGCCCTACGTGCCGCTGCTCTTCTTCAGCTTCCGCCTGATGGTGGCCTGCGGTTTCGCCCTGCTCGCAGTGTTCGGCATATCGCTCTGGCACACGATGCGCGAAGAGGAGGCGCCGCGCTGGCTGTTCCGAATGGCCCTTCTTGCCATGCCGTTGCCCTGGATCGCGATCGAGATCGGCTGGTTCGTCGCCGAGTTCGGCCGCCAGCCCTGGATCATCGACAGCGTGCTGCCGACCTTCCTGGCCACCTCGGAACTGGGCGTGACGGATCTGCTGATCACCATCTCAGGCTTCACCATAGTCTACGGCATCCTCGCGGTCATCGAGGTCAAACTGATGCTGGCTGCGATCCGCAAGGGTCCGGAAGTGGCGGCCTTCATCGACGATCTGCATCCGGGTCAGTCCGACCCCACGCTGCGACCTGCTGAATGACGCGAAAGGTGCATCATGATTGATTTCATTTTCGACTATGCGACGCTGCGCGTCATCTGGTGGGTTCTGCTCGGCGTGCTGCTCATAGGCTTCGCCGTCATGGACGGCTTCGACATGGGCGTCGGCGCGCTGCTGCCGTTCGTTGCAAAAACCGACGTCGAGCGCCGCGTCGCGATCAACACGGTCGGGCCTGTCTGGGAGGGCAACCAAGTATGGTTCATCCTCGGCGGCGGCGCGATCTTCGCCGCCTGGCCGATGCTCTACGCCATGAGTTTCTCCGGCTTCTACCTCGCCATGTTCCTGGTGCTCCTGGCTCTGATCCTCCGGCCGGTGGGATTCAAGTACCGGTCGAAGAGACCGGACCCTGCATGGCGTGCACACTGGGACTGGGCGCTTTTCGTGGGCGGCGCCGTGCCGGCGCTGATCTTCGGCGTCGCGGTCGGCAATACGCTGCATGGCGTGCCCTTCCATTTCACGCCTGACCTGCGGCCGATCTATGAGGGCAATCTCTTCGGCCTGCTGAACCCGGTGGCGCTCTATTGCGGGCTGGTGTCGCTCTCGATGCTGGTCATGCACGGCGCCGCATGGCTCGCCTTCAAGGCCGACGGCACGGTCTGCGAGCGCGCGCGGTCCTTCGGAACGAGAGCGGCACTGGTCACGTCGGCCCTGTTCGCCGGCGGCGGCGTGCTGGTCCGGCTCGGCCTCCTGGGCGGCTATCGCGTGACGTCGTCGATCGTCTGGGATGGACCGTCCAACCCGATCGGCAAGACGGTGGTCGCGGATGGCGCGGCGTGGCTCGCCAATTTCCAGGCTCATCCGGTCCTGTGGATCGTTCCGGCGCTCGGCATCGCCGCGCCGCTGCTCGCCGCGCTCGGCTTCCGCGCCCGGCGCGAAGTCTGGACCTTCCTCGCCTCGAAGCTCGGCGTCGCCATGATCGTCGCGACGGTTGGCTTGGCGATGTTCCCGATCCTGCTGCCGTCAAGCAGCACTCCAGACCATTCGCTCACGGTGTTCGACGCCTCGTCGAGCCGCGCGACGCTGCGCAACATGCTGGTCGCCACGGTGATCTTCATGCCGCTGATCCTGGCCTACACCGGCTGGGTCTACCGCGTCCTGTGGGGCAAGGTCGGCAGCAACGACATCGAACGCACCGGTTCGTCGGCCTACTGAACGATACGGAGAACGATCATGTGGTACTTCGCCTGGATACTCGGCCTCGGACTGGCCGCCTCCGTCGGCATACTCAACGCACTCTGGTACGAGCTGCGCACGGTTCGCGAGGAGGCCGCAGACAAGACCGTTGCGTTGCCGACGCCGTGAGGCGTCAGTCGCCCGCTCTTGCTGCGAGCTTGCGAAGATCGTCGATGATGATGTGGCGCTGCTGCTCGACGCGGATGACGCCTTCGCCGCGCAGGCGCGTCAACTGGCGGCTCACCGTCTCTATGGTGAGCCCCAGGAAATCGGCGATCTCGGCGCGGGAGAGCGGGAGGTCGAAGGCCGCGCTACGCCGGCCCGGATCGGCGGTCGGATCGATGTTGCCCGCGATCATCGACAGGAAGCTCGCGATCTTCTCGGCCGCCGTCTTGCGGCCGAGCATGACCATCCACTCGCGCGCCTGGTCGAGTTCCTTCAATGTCTGCTGCAGAAGCCGGTGCTCCAGATGCGGCTGCTCGGCCATCATCCTTTCGAGCGCGCTGCGGGGGAAGGAGCAAAGCTCCACTCCCGTCGCGGCCTCGGCCGACACCGCGCTTTCAGTCTTGAACGGGCGGCCGACGAAATCCGGCGCGAATTGCAGACCGACGATCTGCTGGCGGCCGTCCGAAAGCGTCTTGGTGAGCTTGACCACTCCGGACATGACGTTCGAGAAATGTCCGGCGGTTTCCGCATCGCCAATCAGTTCCCTGCCCGGCTCGACTTTCTCCTTGCGCGCGCTTTTCGACAGCGCAACGAGCTGATCGGGGTTCAACGCCCCGCATATGCCCTTGTGGCGCGCCTCGCACGAGGCGCACAGGATGGGTATGCCGGCGGTGTGGACATCGTGGCGCACGCAACAAGCATATACCGATGGGGCCCGGCCCCGCCAAGCACCGGTCAGCGCGATAGCGTCGCAGGCACTCAACTTGATCCAGATCAAGGACGGACGCGGGAGGCCGGCGCATGGTCTTCGCACGTCAAAGGAGAAATCGCATGCCAACCGACACAATCGTCGTCCTCGTTTCCATCGTGGCCGTATTCGGCTTCTTCATCGGCATAGTCGCCTATGGAGACCTCACCTGGAGGCGTTGAGGGAGCCGAAGTCAGTCCCCGTCCGCTTTGCACGTCGAGCAAGAACCCGATTCGCGGGAGGGAGGACTTTGGTGACATAGGCGCGATTGTTCGAGACTCTGCGCAGATAGAGACTGCGATCGGACCATGGAGTTCCCTGCAACGAGAAGCGGCTCCGTGTCGCCTATGGCGCGAGCCTGCGCGTGTCCGAGGTCGCACAGGTCAAGGTCGACGACATCGACCCCACTCCTATGCTGATCCGCTTCGAACAGAGCAACGCCCCCTCCCCTCTTGCCGCTGGCGGCATTCGCCGTCACAACGGATCGGTCAACAGGAGGCGGAAGGCGAAAAATGTCGCTCAAGGGCAAGACGCTGTTCATTTCCGGCGGGTCGCGCGGCATCGGTCTCGCCATCGCGCTGCGCGCCGCGCGCGATGGCGCCAATGTCACCATCGCCGCCAAGACCGACACGCCGCACCCAAAGTTGCCGGGCACCATTCACACGGCCGCCGCCGAGGTCGAGGCGGCCGGGGGCCAAGCGCTGGCCGTGCTCTGCGACATCCGCGACGAGGCACAGGTCGCCGAAGCGGTGGCCAGGACGGCCGAAAAGTTCGGCGGCATCGACATCTGCGTCAACAACGCCAGCGCCATCCAGCTCACCGGCACGCTTGAGACCGACATGAAGCGTTTCGATCTCATGCATCAGATCAACACGCGCGGCACCTTCCTCGTCTCGAAAATGTGCATTCCGCACCTGAAAGCGGCGAAAAATCCGCACATCCTGAACCTGGCGCCGCCGCTCGACATGAAGGCCAAATGGTTCAAGGGCCATGTCGCCTACACGATGGCGAAGTTCGGCATGTCGATGTGCACGCTAGGCATGGCAGCCGAGTTCGCGTCCGCCGGCATCGCCGTCAATTCGCTGTGGCCACTGACGGCGATCGACACGGCGGCGGTACGCAACCTGCTCGGCGGCGACCAGGTCGCCGCGATCAGCCGCTCGCCCGAGATCATGGCCGACGCAGCCCATGCAATCTTCAGCCGGCCGTCGCGCGAGACAACCGGGAATTTTTTCATCGATGAGGAAGTGCTGCGCGGCGAAGGCGTCACCGACTTTGCCAGATATGCGCCCGGCACGAGTGGTCAGCTTGCCGGCGACTTCTTCGTGCCCGACGAGGTATTCGCCCGGGTGCCGACGAAGGTGGCGCGGACCTTCGGCTGAGATTTTGCCTAAGCAGTGGGTCAGACGTTCGGGCCCTCCGGCTTGTCGCCCTTCTTCTTTGCTGACAGCCGGTCGATGTAAGCTAGCAGCAGCGCCGAGGCCACGAAGGCCATGTGCATGATGGTCAGCCACATCAACTGCGTCGTCGTGTAGGTGGCGCTGTTCAAAAACACCTGAAGCAGGTGGATCGACGAAATGGCGACGATGGTGGAGGCAACCTTGACCTTCAACGACCCGACATCGATCGTGCCCAGCCAGTGCACCTCGCCTTCATGCTCGGTGTCGAAACGGCCGACGAAATTCTCATAGCCGGAGATGATCACCATCACGACGAGACTGGCGACCAGGGCCGCGTCGATCAGGCCCAGCATTTTGAGGATCGTATCGGTGTCGCCCAGTACGAAAACCTGAGTGATGAATTCGTAAAGCTTCTTTCCGAACGACACCGCATAAACGGCGAGCGCCAGGCCGAGGCCGAGATAGAAGACCACGAGCAGCCAGCGCGAGGCGAGGATGATCGATTCGATGGCGAGTTCGAGGCGTTTCATGGCGCTGGTCCGGACGATGGATTGTTTTGTGTTTCAGCGACAACGGGGGCATTTGCAAGGGTTCGCAACGTCGCGCCAAAAAACGACCCGGCCGGCAAGGATGCTGGCCGGGCGTAGTCCCTGCCCCGCTGGAGGATGAGGCGGAACAGGAGACGTTCCGCTATTCGGCCGAGGCCACCGGCGACACCAGCGGCGTGATCCGGCGGATGGAGACGCGGCGGTTCTGGCGCTCCGGCGCGTCGGTGTTCACCTTCAGATATTCCTCGCCATAACCCTGGGTCTCCAGGTTTTCCGGCGGGATTTCGAACACGTCGGTCAGCGCCTGGGCAACCGCTTCGGCGCGGCGATCCGAAAGCGCCAGATTGGCGACATCGGAGCCGACGGCGTCGGTATGGCCTTCGATCAGGAAAGTCTCGGCTGGGTTCTGCTTCAGCAGCTTCTCCATCGCCCGGGCGACATTATCCAGCCTCTCCACTTCGCCTTCCGCGATGTCGGCAGAGCCGAATTCGAAGGTGATGGTGTCGAGGTCGACCCGCCGCACGGTATCGCGGATGCGCGCCGAGCGCTTCACTTCATCGACCGAATAATAGCGCTGGACCTTCTCCACCGGCGGCTGCTCGAGGAAGTCGTAGTAGGCGTCAGCGTCGCGGGCCTGCTCGGCGTCGAGTATGTATTCCTCCGCCGGGATCGACAGTACCAGCGGCGGCAGGTCGCGGCCCGGATCGCGCCAGACCCCGTCGCGGTCGTCACGCTCGAACGCATCCTCATCGACATAGGCGAGGATGATCTCGTTGCCGTCCGGCTCGATCCTCGAGCGGCGGATGACGTCGCCATACTGGTCGCGAATGGTGACGATGCGCGTGCCGTCGCGGCGCTCGACGATCTCGCGCTGCCGGCCGCGCGGCAATTCTTCGTAATAGACGTCGCGCGCCTCGCGGCGGATGCGGCGGCCGCGATCCTTGTCCTCGACCATGATCTGGTCGCCGAGCTGGATGACGATGCGGTCGCCGATCTCGCGCAGCACATCCGAGCCGTCCGGCCGTTCGCGGCGGCGTTCGCGGGCCTTTTCGCGGTCGATCCGCTGGCCTTGCTCGCGGTCGGCCCTCTCGATCTTCCTACGATCGATTCTCTCGGCCTGGGCCGCTCTGTCGTCGATGGGCGGCGGTGTCGAGGCTTCCGTGCGGCGCGGCCGGTCAGTGCTCGCCGGCTGTTCCTTGGCGCTGTCGAGCACCGGCGCGTTGCTGCCATCCCTCGGCCGGCGATTCTTGCGCCGGTTCTGTTCGTCGGTGCGATCCTTGCCGCGGGACGCTTCGGCTGGGGCAGCGTTGTCGCCATCGGCGCGGCCAGGCTGCTCCGCATCGGCGGGCTGCCGGCGCTCCGCGCGTTTCCGCGGCTGGTCCTCGCCAGCCTGCGCAGGCTCGTCCACATTCGGAGCTTCGGCCTGAACGGGCTGCTGTTCCGCCCGGCGTTTCTTGCGCGGCTGTTCGCCCTCGGCCTGGGTGGGCGCATCCGGCGGCGTGGCCTCGGCCGGCTGCTGCTGGTCTGCACGCGGCTTCCTGCGGGGCTTCTCATCGGCCTGCCTCGGCTGCTCGACGGACGGGGACTCCGCCTGCGTCGGCTGTTCCTTTTGGGCTTCTCGCTTCTTGCGCCGCGCATCCTCCCGGGCCTTTGCCCTCTCCTCGGCGGAGCGGGCCTTGGCGTTCTCTGGCTGGTCGGCATCCGCCGCGCGTTTCTTGCGCGGCTGCTGTTCAGCTTGCGCCGGCTCATCAGCCGGGGGAGCCTCGGCGCGGGCTGGTTTTTCCTGTTCGGCCTTGCGTTTCTTGCGGGGCTGTTCTTCGGCCTGAACCGGTCGGTCCGTCGCGGGCGCTTCGGCGCGTGCCGGCTTCTGCTGCTCTTCACGGCGCTTCTTGCGTGGTTGCTCCTCGGCTTGCGCAGGCTGCGCTTCCTGAATTTCTCGCCTCTTGCGCGGCTGCTCCTCGGCCTGGGCAGGTTGCTCCGCCTGGACATCGCGGGCCTTGCGCTGAACCTGTTCCCTGGCTTTCGCCTTCTCCGGCTGGTCCGCGTCGGCCGCACGCCTCTTCTTGCGTGGCTGCTCCTCGCTCGGTTCGGCTTGCGAGGCGCCTTCGTCGGTTTGCGCCAGCATCAGCAAGCCGCCCGAAGGCTGCGGGGCCATCTCAGGCAAGGACAAGGGCGCTGCTACAGCAACGGTAGCCGTCCCGGCAATACACAGCGCCAGAGCGGTTCCAGCGAGTATGGTGCGATAAAATCTCATGTAATAATCTCCAGTCGTCCCCGCCAGGGAAACACCTTCGGGCGATCATCGTTCCGAAGCACCGTGTCCGGGAATGTTGTCGAAAGCCGGGTCACGGCCCTGCGATGACCCGTTTTTCCGGTTCGGCTCCTGCCCGGAACCGCTTGACGAAGCGGCATCCAGGGACCAAATGCCCCCGCATGGAAACACCGTTCTGGAAACGCCTTTCGCTCGAGGCGATGACGCCCGCGCAGTGGGAATCGCTGTGCGACGGCTGCGGCAAATGCTGCCTGTCCAAGCTCGAGGACGAGGACACGGCCGAAATCTACTGGACAACCGTCGCCTGCCGGCTGCTCGACGCCGGCACCTGCCGCTGCAGGGACTATGAAAATCGCCGGGCGATAGTACCGGATTGCGTGCGCCTCACGCCGTCCACCGTCCGGACGATCAACTGGCTTCCGTCGACCTGCGCCTACCGCCTGGTCGCCGAGGGCCGCGACCTCTACTGGTGGCACCATCTGGTCAGCGGCAGCCGCGAGACGGTGCACGAAGCGGGGATCTCGATTCGAGGCCGCATAACCGCCTTCGACAGCGATCTTTCCGAAGACGACGACTATTTCGACCACGTCGTCGAGGTGGAGCCGTAGATCGGGACCAGCCTGCTTATTTATTGGCGACTCAATCGGCATTTGCTCTCTCGCTCTGGGCGCAATGGATACGCCCGCTGGCTGAACGCCGGCTGAACGGCCGGTTCCGCGCCCGTTCAGGATCGGCATGCGACTTTCGCGTCATCGCATCGGCGAACCAGACCGAACAGACCGCAAGGAGAAGACAATGTTGAACCTGATCAGAACCGCCGCCCTTTCGGCTTTCGTCGGCTTGAGCGCGCTGACAGGCATGGCCGCGACCGCACAGGCGGACGGGCTCTACCTCAATTTCGGCGACAGGGCGGATACCCGGGTCGGCATCCATGTCGGCAACGACGGCCCCCGCAACGTCGGGCACCGCTGGGACCGTGACCGCCGGAATCACGACCGCTGGGAACGTGACGGCTGGAACCGCAATCGCGAATGCACGCCGAACCGGGCTTTGGACAAGGCCGAACGTCTGGGCCTGCGTCGGGCGCGTATCGTCGATGTCGACCGCCGCACGATCGACGTGGCGGGCCGCCGTTATGGCGACCGTGTCGTCCTGACCTTCGCGCGGGTCTCGGGTTGCCCGGTCATCCGCTGACCACTTGAGGACATACCTCAAAGGAGGGCCCGGGAGATCGCTCTCCCGGGCCTTCGCGCATCCTGCCGTTCTGCCTATTTCAGTTCGAAGGTCATGGTGACCTGCACCTTGTAGGAATTCTCGCCCGCCTCCACCGGAACCGATTCGGCGGCTCCGGCGCGGTCGAAAGCTTTCGCGGTGATCGGCATCGGCGGGGAAGCGTAGGTCTGGTCGGTGATCTCCAGCACCTTGCCAAGATTGACGCCGGCCGCCTCGGCCAGCGTGCGCGCCTTGTCCATCGCGTCCTTTACGGCACTTTTGCGGGCCTCGGTCAGGGCTTTCGACGGATCCTCGTTGGCGAACGTGACGCCGCCGCCCTGGTTGACGCCCAGCGTCACCGCCTTGTCGATGATCTCGCCGGTCTTTTCCAGGTCGCGCACCCGCAGCGACAATGTGTTGCTGACCTGGTAAGCGACGAGTTCGCCTTCCTGCGTCCCGTCCGGCTTGTTCACATAATTGTAGCGCGGATTGATCTGAAGCCCGCCGGTCTGCAGGTCGCGATTGGCCACGCCGGAGGATTTCATGGCGGCGATCACCGCAGCCATGGCGGCATTGCCGGCGTCGAGCGCCTCGCGTGCGGTCTTGGCCTCCCGCATCACGGTCAGCGACAGCACGGCGAGATCCGGCGCAATCGCGCTCTCGCCTTCGCCCATGACGACGATGCGCGGCGGCGGAGCCTGCTGGGCGAGCGCGGCGGGCACCGGCGCAAAAAGGGAAGCGGCGAGCGCCAGCGGCAACAGTCGGGTCATCATCGAAAAGTTCTCCGCAGAATACGGGGTTGGTCAATTCCCGCCGGTTAGGGCGCGATTGTGGGTTGATTGCGGCAACGGCCTTCGTGGTTCGATCAATAGATGGTCTTGCCGCACGGTTCGCCGGATTTTCGCGATCCAGCTTTCGTCGCGTCCGCTCCAGCCCCTGCCGCCGTGACCGCTAGGGAGGTGGCAAGCCTGGGGCAAGGTCGATCCCGCCCGCATCGACAACGCATTCAAAGGCTTGTGCAGCGGCACGGAACCGACTAATCCAGCCGCGGTGGGGCCTGTAGCTCAATGGTTAGAGCCGGCGGCTCATAACCGCTTGGTTGGGGGTTCGAGTCCCTCCGGGCCCACCATCCCCTGCATCGATGCTATCATTCAAATGAAATTCTAGCTGATCTCCGACATCGGCCCGCTGATCGGCGCGTTGAAGTCGAGATTGGCCAGGTCGCATCCACGCTGAAAGTCACCGACGTGCTTTTCCATCCAGGAGCGCGCCTCGGTGGCGTTACGGGCCTTGAGCGCCTCGAAGATCTTGCGGTGTGCCAGCAGCAGCCGCGCGCCGGCATTGAGCCGGCTGATGACGAGATTGAAGGCCGGGTAGAAAAGCTCGCCCACCGTATCACGGCTCAGCCTCAACGCGCCGTTGCCGGTGGCGGCGGCGACGAGGTTGTGGAACTCGATGTCGAGTTCGGCCAGTTGCTCCGCGTCGCCAAGTACCGCCTCGGTGCGCGCGATATTGTCGGCTATCACCGCCAGATCCTGTTCGCTCGCCTTGGTGGCGGCAACGAAGGCGCACATCGGCTCGATCGCGCTCATCACTTCCCAAAGCTGCTCGAAGGTCGTGTCCTGCAGGAGGAAGGCGGTGCGCATGCGCTCGCCGATGTCCTTGTTGCTGGGCGCCGTGACCGTCAGCTTGTTCCGGCCTTCCTCACGGCGGATGAGACCCAGCTGTTCCAGCAGGCGAATCGCTTCGCGGATGGTGGAGCGGCTGACAGCGAAGCGGCGGGCGAGTTCGAGTTCGCCCGGCAAAGTGTTGCCGACGGCAAGCTCTCCCGTCAGAACCTGCTGCTCCAGTTCCTGCGCGATCTGTCTGAAAGCCGGGGAACTGCGGTCTCGCGCGGGCGCATCAATCTGGTCCATGTCGCCTCTTCTATGCCGACGAGCGTTCCCGGTCGCGGAGTTCGCTGCGCTTGATCTTGCCCGTCAATGTCTTGGGCAGCGATTCCACGAAAGCGATCTCGCGCGGATATTTGTACGGGGCGGTGAGACGCTTGCAATGCTCCTGGAGTTCGGAGGCAAGCGCCGCATCGCCATTGCGGCCGGGCCGCGGGACCACGAAGGCCTTGACGATCTCGCCCCGTGCGGCATCCGGCTTGCCGACCACCGCGCATTCGGCCACCGCCGCGTGCTCCAGCAGCGCATTCTCGACCTCGCTGGGCCCGATGCGGTAACCGGCCGAGTTGATGATGTCGTCGAGGCGGCCGCGATACCAGATATAACCGTCGGCATCGGTGGCACCGCGGTCGCCGGTGACGTACCAGCGCCCGTCCGGCCCGTCGGCAAAGCATTTCTGCGTCCGCTCCGGCTCCTGCCAATAGCCCAGCATCAGCTGCGGGTGAGGCGTCATCAGCGCGACGTCGCCTTCCTCGCCCGCCGGCAGCAAATTGCCCATGCCGTCGATGATGGCGACATGGCTGCCGGGGGCCGGGCGGCCCATGGAGCCCGGCTTCACCGTCTCACCCGGATAGTTGAGCACGATCATCAGCGTCTCGGTCTGGCCGTAGGCTTCGGAAATGGGCATGCCGGTTGCCGCCTGCCAGCGCCCGGCGATGACGGGGCTGACCGCCTCGCCGGCCGAGACCGTCTGACGCAATGTCGAAAGATCGAAGGCAGCCACATCCTCCTCCGCCACCCGCAGGAGCTCCGTCGCCGGCGCGCAGTAGACGTTGACGTGATAGTGTTCGAGCAGCCTCAGCCGCTCCTTCGGGTCGAACGGGCCGTCGTAGAAGAGCGAGCAGGCTCCCCGCGCCCACGGCCCGAACAGGATGCTCGTGCCGGCCTTGCTCCAGCCCGTGTCGGCCGTGCACCAGATGACATCGCCGGGATCGAGATCGAGCCAGTAGGCCGCGGAGACCCACCAGGAATAAAGCCCGCGCGAGGCATGCAGCACGCCCTTCGGGTTTCCGGTCGACCCAGACGTGTAATACATGATGGCCGGATCCTCGGCCGCAACCTCGGCGGCGGCGAAACCGTTGGCCAGGGTATCCAGCAGAGCATCAAAGGATTGCCAGCCTGCTGCCGCACCGACCGCTACCTTGACATCCAGCACGTCGGCCAGCCGCTCGAATTTTGCCGCATGCTCGGCCCGGCAGATTGCGGCGCGCGCCCCGGAATTGCGCACGCGGTAGTCGAGGTCCTTCGCCGTCAGCATCTCGATGCACGGGATGGGCACCGCACCGAGCTTCAGCGCCGCGACCACCGCTATCTGCCATTCGGGGATGCGCGGCAGCATGATGACGACGAAGTCGCCCTTCTTCACCCCCAGGCGCCGGAGCGACGCGGCGAGCCGGTCGGTGAGTTGAGAAATGTCGGAATAGGCATAGCACCGCTCGCGGCCAGCCTGGTCCAGCGCAATCAGGGCCGGGCCGTCGGCCTCACGCGCCATTCGATCGACGACGTCAGTGCCGAAGTTGAATGTCTCCGGCACCCGCCAGCGGAAGTCCGCGTGGAATTTTTCATAGGGCGCTCGCGTGCGAACCATCTTTCCTCCACCGCCTCCTTTGTCGCGGCCTGCTAGATCGCTCCACCGGCCTTCATCGCGGCGATCTCGGCCTCGCTATAGCCGGCGCGTCCGAGCACCTCCTCATTGTGCTCGCCGAGCATCGGCGGAGGCATCCTGATTTCGCAAGGCGTGCCCCTGAGCTTGATCGGAAAGCCCAGCTGCGGCACCCGCCCCTCGACCGGATGGTCGACATGCAGCAACATCTGCCGGTGCACCATCTGCGGGTGGCGGAAGGCCTCGCCCATGTCGTTGACGGCGGTGAGCGGAATGTCGGCGGCCTCGCCGGCTTGAGCCCATTCGTCGCGCGTCCTGCCGAGGAAGATTTCCGCCACGGTCGCGCGCTGGTCCTCTGCTTCGCGACCCTCGGGATAGTGCGTCCTGAGTTCGGACCCCAGTCCCACGAGATCGCAGAAACGCTCCCAGAAATGCAGCTCCAGCGCACCGAGCGCAACATATCTGCCGTCGGCGCAGCGATAGATGTTGTAGCATGGGGCCTGGCCGATCCACGGCCGCTCGCCGCCGCGCGGCTCCATGTCGCCGAAGAGATGTTCGGCACCATGCAGCGACAGCCATGCGACCGTGCCGTCGGTCATGGAGATGTCAATGTACTGGCCGAGTCCGTCGACCGTGCGCGAATAGAGCGCGGCGAGGATGCCCGTCGAAGCCATCAGCGAGCCGCCGCCGACGTCGGCGACAGAGAGCCCCGGCACCATCGGGCCTTCGCCGGCCTTGCCAAAGAGCTGCAGAGCGCCCGCCGTGCCCATATAGTTGATGTCGTGGCCAGGCGCGAGCCTCAGCGGCCCGTCCTGGCCGTAGCCGGAGAGGGAGCAGTAGATGAGGCCCGGATTGCGCGTAGCCAGCGCCGTATAGCCAAGGCCAAGCCGGTCCATCACGCCCGGGCGAAAGCCCTCCAGCAATATGTCGGCGCTATCAACCAGGCGCAGGAGGGCGGCGTGGCCTTCCGGCGTCTTCAGGTTGAGCGTCACGCTCTTCTTGTTGCGGTTGAGCATCAGGAAAGAGCCGGATTCGGTCTTGGCCTTCGGCTCCCAGGCGCGGTTGTAGTCGCCGCCGCGCGGGTCCTCGACTTTGATGACCTCGGCGCCCATATCGGCCATCATCTGCGAGCAGAAGGCGCCCGGCAGCAGCCGCGTCAAGTCCAGCACGGTGACGCCCTGCAACGCGCCGCGTCGTCGGGGCGAATTCATGCGGCGGTCCATCCGCCGTCGACGGCGACAGATTCGCCCGTCACGTAGGTGGCAGCGTCCGATGCAAGAAACACCACGGCCCCGGCGATCTCGTCAGGCCTGCCGAAGCGGGCCATCGGCGTGCGCCCCGTTATCCTGGCGCCGAGCACCGGATGTTCGACGAGACCGGACGTCAGATCCGTCTCGACATAGGCGGGGGCGACACAATTGACGCGAACGCCCTTGGGCGCCCAGTCGATCGCCATCGACTTGGTCAGCAGTTCGACGCCGCCCTTTGACGCGCAGTAGGCGGCAGTCTTGCCGAGGCCCGTGCGGCCGCCGATGGAACTGATGTTGATGATGGAGCCGCGGCCTGCCGCCAGCATCTGCCGGCCGAACTCGCGGCACGCCAGGAACACGCCTGTCAGATTAGTGCCGATGATGGTGTTCCACTCTTCGAGCGTGGTTTTCTCGGCGCCCTTATAGATGGCGTTGACGCCGGCATTGTTAACCAGCACGTGGGCAGGCCCGAAACGGTCGGCGACGATCTCCGCCAGCCGCACGACCTGCGCCTCGTCCTGCATGTCGGCAGTGAACCACTCGGCTACGCCGCCCGATGCGCGGATATCATCGACGGCGTTTTTCAGCACGGCTTCCGAGCGCCCGGTGACCACCACCTTGCCGCCATGGGCAGCGAGGGCTACGGCGATCGACTTGCCGATACCGCGCCCGCCACCGGTCACGACGCAGACACGGCCACCGAGATCGAACATGTTCGAGCCGCTCATCAGTGCCTCCCGCCTGCGATCCGGCGCGCCAGCGACCAGCGGTGCACTTCCGAGGGGCCATCATAGATGCGGAAGGCGCGGATATCGCGGAAAATGCGCTCCACCACGGTGTCGCGCGTGAGCCCGAGTCCGCCCAGGATCTGCACGCAGCGGTCGGCAACGCGCCAGACGGCCTCCGAGCAGATCACCTTGGCCCGCGAGCTTTCCATGTTGCCCTTGTGACCCTGGTCGAGCACCCAGGCCGTGTGCCAGATCGCCAGCCGCGCGGTGTAGATGTCCATGTCGTTGTCGGCCAGCATGAAGCCGACACCCTCGTGCTCGGCCAGCGGCTTGCCGAACGCGGTACGGCGCGCGGCATAGTCGCGGGCGATCTCCTGCGCGCGCACGGCCGAGCCCAGCCAGCGCATGCAGTGGGTCAGGCGCGCGGGCGCCAGGCGCACCTGCGCATAGCGAAAACCTTCGCCGACCGCGCCGAGCACGTCCTCTTCCGACACGAAGAGACCGTCAAAGCGCATGACCCAGTGGCCGCCCGTGAAAGAGGAATCCATGGTGTCGAGCTGGCGCTCCAGCACGATTTCCGGCTGGTCCATGTCGGCCAGGAACATGGTCGCCGCGCCCACCTTGTCGCCCGAGGCGAGCTTGGCCATGATGATGATGAAACGCGCGTCCTCGGCACCGGTGATCAGCCATTTGCGGCCCGAGATGCGGTAGCCGCCGGCGACCGGCTCGGCGATCGTCTCCAGCAGCGCCGGGTCGGAGCCCGCACCCATCGGCTCGGTCATGGCGAAGCAGGAACGGCTCTGGCCGGAAGCCAGCGGGCGTAGCCAGCGCTCCTTCTGGCGCTGGTCGGCCACCTCCGCCATCAGGTGCATATTGCCTTCGTCGGGGGCGGCGCAGTGCAGCGCGACCGGGCCCAGCATCGAATAGCCCGCCGCCTCGAAGGCGACCGCCCGACCGAAATGCGTCAACCCCAGCCCGCCGAATTCCTGCGGCACATGCGGCGCGAGCAGGCCCCTCGCCCGTGCAAGGGCGAGGAGCTCCAGCCGGAACTCCTCCGACGGGCCGTGGCTGCCCCAGCGCGGGTCGGTCTCAAGCGGAATGATCTCCGACCGCACGAACGCGCCGATGCGCTCGGCGAGGTCCTTCAGATCGGCAGGTATGGAAAAGTCCATCCGGGATAAGCCTTTCTCAGATCGGCCGCGCGGTGGAGGCGGCCGTGAAGTCCAGTATGTCGGAGCCGAGCGCGGCGAAGCCGGCATAGCGGCTGTCCCCGGCAGCGCCCCGCGCCCAGTTGCGGTGCAGTTGGATGAAGACGATGCCGAGCTTGAGCAGAGCGAGGACGCGCCAGGCACCAAAGCCCGAGACGTCACGGCGGGACGCGGCGGCGTAGGCTTCCACAACCTCCGCACGGGTGAGGAAGCCGGGGCGGACGGTCGGCATCTGCGCGAGCCGGTGCATACAGTCAGGGTCGCCCGGCTCGGTCCAGTAGCTGGTCAGCGTGGCGAGATCCATCATCGGGTCGCCGCGCGTACCCATGTCCCAGTCGAGTACGGTGCCGATGCGAAAACCGGCATCGAGCATGCAGTTGTCGAGCTTGAAGTCGGAATGAAGAAGCGTGGGTGCGAGCGGCTCGGGGACATGGGATTCAAGCCAGTCGGCGATCTCGGCCACGCGGCGCGCCGGCGTGCCTTCGAGCGCCAGTGCCGCGCCCCGCTTTTCCCAGCCGCCGACATTGCGCGCGAAGAAGCCCTCCGGCTTGCCGAATTCGCCGAGCCCGATCTCCGCGGCGTCGACCGCGTGCAGCGCGGCAAGCGTCGCGACCATTTCGCGCGACAGGGCCGCGGTGCGCTCCGGCGTGTCGAGTTCCGGCGGCAGCCGGTCGCCCGCGACCACGCGGCCCTCGCGATATTCCATCAACTGGAATGGCACGCCGATAACGGAGAGGTCCGTGCACAGGAAAAAGCTGTCCGGCGCAGGCGCGAAGGCTTTCGAGAGGCGCGAGAGAATGCGATGCTCGCGCACCATGTCGTGGGCGCCCGGCGCCAGTTCGCCTGCAGGCGGACGGCGCAGCACGGCCGGACGGCCGTCGACCGAGACAAGATAGTTGAGGTTGGACAAGCCGCCGGAGAGACGTCTGGCGCCTGCGACCGGATCGAGGTGCAGGCCGTGCGCGGCCAATTGGCCCGCCACCGCCGCCACATCGAGCGCAAATGGATCGCCATTCGCTGGTTGGGCGTCGCCTCCCACGCCTGCCTCCATTTCTGTCTGACAAAACACTTGCCGAGTGCGGAGCAGTTTGTCAATCTGGCTTCGGCCAACTATCATGTGACTGGGAAATCTTTCGACCTGCTTTCAGTCGCGCTGCACGGCCTTGAATTTTGTCAGACAATTTCGGCTTTCCGGCTGTCTCAGGGAGGTACCGCACATGGACGCGTTTCTCGTCGAGCCGCAATGGCTGCAGGACCGGTTGGACGATCCGGGCATCGTCGTCATCGACTGCTCCTGGTACATTCCCGAAGCGGGCAAAAGCGCGCGCGCCGAATTCGCAGACGGCCACATTCCTGGCGCCCGCTTCTTCGACCTGGACGAGGCGTCCGACAAGGACTCTCCCTATGTGAACATGCTGCCTTCCGCGGAGCGTTTCGCAGCCGTGGCCGCCGCGCTCGGCATTGGCGACGACACGCTCGTGGTGATCTACGATTCCAGCTACGTCTCGGCGCGTGTGTGGTGGATGTTCCGCCATTTCGGCCACGACAAGGTGCGTGTACTGAACGGCGGCTGGAAGCGCTGGAAGGCGGAGAACGGTCCGGTCGAAACCGGCGAAGCCAAATCCGCGCCTCCGGCGAAGTTTACCGCGAGGGCGATCTCCGGCGACGTCGCCGACTGGCATGAGGTCAAGGCGGCGATCATGGACGGCAGCCCCGCCATCGTCGATGCCCGGACGAAGGAGCGTTTCACCGGCGAACTGCCGTCCGGCTATCCGGGCGTCGCCGGCGGCCACATGCCCGGCGCTATCAACGTGCCCTGGGGCAGGATGATCCCGCAGAGCGGCGATTTCACCTTCATCGCTCCCGACAAGGCCGAGGCGATCCTGACGGAAAGCGGCGTCGACCTGTCGAAACCCGTCATCGCTACCTGCGGCTCGGGTGTCACCGCCGCCATCCTCGCCTTCCAGCTCGCCCGTATGGGCAAGACCGACGTCACTCTATATGACGGCTCGTGGCATGAATGGGGCCAGCGGACGGACCTTCCAAAGGAGTCCGTGTAACCGTGTCGCGCGATGGTATCGGGTCGCGATTGGCCGCCGTCGGCCGTGCCCACGGCACCAGCGCCATTCCCGTCAATCCGCCGGTCGTGCGCGCCTCGACCTTCCTGTTCGAGACGCTGGCCGACTTCGAGGAAGCGAGCCGGCACCCGTTCGACGGCGCCTTCTACGGCCGTGTCGGCACGCCGACCACCTTTGCCTTCGAGCAGGCGATGGCGGAGCTGGAAGGTGGCTTCCGCAGCATCGCCGCGTCGTCGGGCGTAGCGGCGATCTCGGCCACGCTGCTCGCCTTCCTCGACAAGGGTGACCACGTGCTGGTGGTGGACACGGTCTACGATCCGGTCCGCCGCTTCTGCAACCGCATGCTGGCGCGGCTTGGCATCGAAACGACCTTCTACGACCCGTCGCTCGGCGCCGACATCGCGGACCTGGTAAGGCCGAACACCAAGTTGATCTACATGGAGTCGCCCGGCTCCGGGACGCTGGAGGTGCAGGATGTCCAGGCCATCGTGGCCGCGGCAAAGGCTGCCGGCGTGCGTACGGCCATCGACAACACCTGGGCGACGCCGCTCTTTTTCCGGCCGATCGAGCACGGCATCGACGTGTCGATCCATTCAGGCACGAAATACATCGTGGGCCATTCCGACGCGATGCTGGGCGTGGTCACCACCAATGCCGAGACCTACGATGCGGTGCGCCGCGCCACGCAAGACCTTGGCGCCTGCGCCGGTTCAGAGGAATGCAATCTCGGCCTGCGCGGCCTGCGGACGCTGGAGGTCCGGCTGGCGCGGCATTCCGCCTCGGCTCTGGAGCTTGCGCAATGGCTGGAAGGGCACGGGCAGGTCAAGCGAGTGCTGCACCCGGCGCTGCCGTCCTTTCCCGGCCACGCATTCTGGAAGCGCGACTTTTGCGGAGCCTCCGGCCTGTTCTCCATAGAACTCGCCTCGCGCGACCCCGAAGCCGCCCGAACCTTCATCGACGCGCTGAAGATGTTCCGCATCGGCTTCAGCTGGGGCGGCTACGAGAGCCTGGTGCTGCCGATGCATCCGCAGAAGTCGCGCGCGCTGCCGCTGTGGAACGAGTGCGGACCGATCGTGCGTCTGCAGATCGGGCTGGAGGACGCGGCCGATCTGAAGGCCGATCTCGCGCAGGCATTGGAGAAGCTTCGGCCGGCAGTCTGAGTGCAGCCGCAGGGAACGAGGTGACGTGCGGTTTTGCCGAGCCGGACGTCATCCGCTTCGGAGCGGCTCAGGGTTAGCTGGCGAAGTGGCAGGCGACGGAAAGCCCGGCGCCGATGTCGCGCAACTGCGGCGCCTCGGCGGCACAACGCGGCTGCGCCAGCGAGCATCGTGCACGGAAGGTGCAGCCCGAGGGCGGGTTGACCGGGCTCGGCACATCGCCTTCCAGCAACTGGACATCCTCGCGCCGCACTGCCTCGTCGGGAATCGCGTTGACCAGCGCCTTGGTGTAGGGGTGCGCACGGCGCTTCCACACTTCCTCGGCCGGTCCGATCTCGACCACGCGGCCGAGATACATGACCGCAATGCGATGCGAGATGTAACGCACCACCGACAGGTCATGCGAGATGAACAGGTAGGCGAGCCCGAGCGTCTTCTGCAGGTCGAGGAACAGGTTCAGCACCTGCGCCTGCACCGACACGTCGAGCGCCGACACTGCCTCGTCGCAGACCAGCAGGGACGGATTGAGCGCGAGCGCGCGGGCGATGCTGACGCGCTGGCGCTGGCCGCCGGAAAGCTCGTGCGGAAAGCGGGGGAGGTGGTAATCGGAGAGGCCGACCTGCGCGGCGATCTCGCGCACGCGCGCCTGCCTCTCCGAGCGGACTCCGAGCCCGTGCACGCCCAGCGGCTCCTCGATCAGCCGGCCAACGCTAAGCCGCGGATTGAGTGCGCTGCTCGGATCCTGGAACACCATCTGCACGGCGCGGGCGCGGGCGAGCCGTTCGGCACGGCCGCTGCCGAGCCCAACCCCTGCCACTTCGATGGAACCCGATGTCGGGGTCGAGATGCCGACGATGCAACGGGCAAGCGTAGACTTGCCGCAACCGGATTCGCCGACCAGTCCGAGGATTTCGCCCTTGGCGATACGGATGGAAATGCCGTCCACGGCGCGCAGCGGTCCGCGCGGCGTCATATGGTGGACCTTGAGATCCGTGGTCGTGAGAATGTCAACCATCGGTCAGTGCAGTCCAGAAACAGGAAAGTAGCAACGGAGCGCACGGCCAGCGCCGTCGGGCTGCAGCGCCGGGCGCTTCTCGCGGCAAAGCTCTTGCGCATTCGTGCAGCGCGGCTGGAACACGCAGCCCGAAGGACGGGATTCCGGGGCGGGCACGGAGCCGCGAATGTCGGCGAGCCGCGTGCCTTCGACCGAGAAGCTGCCATGCGGGCGGGCCGCGAGCAGCCCGGCCGTGTAGGGATGGCGCGGCCCGTCGAGCACTGCATCGACCGGCCCTTCCTCCACCACCTGGCCCGCATACATGACGATGATGCGGTCGGCGACCTGGCGGACGACGCCGAGATCATGGGTGATCAACAGCAGACCCAGATTGGCCTCGCGCTGCAGGCGCTTCAGGAGTTGCAGGATCTGCGCCTGCACGGTCACGTCGAGGGCGGTGGTCGGTTCGTCGGCGATCAGCAGCGCCGGATCGCAAGCGATGGCGATAGCAATCACGACGCGCTGGCGCATGCCGCCGGAGAGGCGGTGCGGATAGTCGTGAAAGCGCGCCGCGGCATCGGGGATGCGCACCAGCTCCAAAAGCTCGATGGCGCGCTTCCGGGCGGCTGCCTTCGTCATCGTGCGGTGTGCGCGCAACACCTCCACGACCTGCGCGCCGACGGTGATCACCGGGTTCAACGCCGTCAGCGGCTCCTGGAAGATCATGGCCATGCGGTCGCCGCGCAGGCGCCGGAAATCATCGGGCGGGAGTTTGGTCAAATCCCGGCCTTCGAGCGCGATGGCCCCCTCGGCCGTCCTGAGATTGCCGGCGAGCAGGCCCATAACGGCCAGCGCCGTCAACGATTTGCCGCAGCCGGATTCGCCGACGAGCCCGACCGTTTCGCCACGGCGCACGGCGAAGTTCAGCGCCTCCACCAGCGGCACGCCCGAGGAGTGCCGAATCCAGAGGTTGTCGATCTCCAGCAAGGGAGCGGCGGCTTCCATCATCGCTCTTTCAGGCGGGGGTTGAGCACGTCGTTCAGTGCGTCGCCGATAAGATTCAAGGCAAGCACGGTGAGCACCAGCGCCACGGCCGGGAAGGCGGTGATGTACCACGCCGAGCGCAGCTCCTGCCGCCCAACCGAAAGGATCGTGCCCCAGCTCATGACGTTCGGATCGCCAAGGCCGAGGAAGGACAGGCTCGCCTCGACGATGATGGCGGTGGCGACCAGCACGGAGGATGCAACGATGATCGGCGCCAGGCAGTTGGGCAGGATCTGCCCGAAGATGATGCGCAGGTCCGACATGCCGATGATCCTGCAGGACTGCACGAAGTCGTAGGTCCGCAGCCGCAGGAATTCCGCGCGCACCAACCGCGCGATCATGGGCCAGGATACGATGGCGATGGCGACGGTGATGGTGGCGAGCGATGGGCCGATGACGCCGACGATGGCGACCGCCGAAAGCAGCGATGGGATGGTCTGCATGGCGTCGGTGAGCCGCATCAGCACGTCGTCGACCCAGCCGCCATAGTAGCCTGCCACCGCGCCGAACAGGACGCCGATCAGAAGCGCCACCGCCGCGGCGGCACCGCCGATCGCGAGCGACACGCGCGAGCCGTAGAACAGGCCGGCGAGCAGGTCGCGCCCGAGCGAGTCCGTGCCGAACGGGAAGGCCGGGTTGGCGCCCGGCCAAAGGCGCGGCGCGCCGGCGATTGCATAGGGACCATTGGGAAAGAAATAGCCGGCGCTGGCCGACATCAGGAGCACCAGCACGAGCAGGACGAGCCCCACCGCGCCGCTGGGATGTCGCGTCAACCGGGAGACCACGGATTTAGCGGACGGGTTCATTTCAGTTCCACCCGCGGGTCGAGCGCCATGTAGAGCAGGTCGATCAGGAAGTTGACGATCACGACGCTCAGCGACGAGACGAAGACCACACCGAGCAGGAGATTGGTATCGCGCTGGAGCACGGCGTCGAAGGCCGTGCGGCCCATGCCCGGCAAGCCGAATACGGTCTCGACCAGCACTGCGCCACCGACCAGCGAGGACACCTGCAGCCCGGCCATGGTGACCAGCGGCAGCATCGCATTGCGCAGCGCATGCACGTAGACGACGCGCCGTTCCGGCAGGCCCTTGCCGCGCGCGGTGCGGATGTAATCGAGCTTCAGCACTTCCAGCAGCGCGGCACGCCCGATGCGCCCGTAGATGGCGATGTAGAAGGTGCAGAGCGCTGTCACCGGCATTGCGAGGTGCTGCGCCACGTCCCAGAAATGGCGCAGGCCCGTATAACCGGAGCCAACGGTGGCGTAACCCGCAATCGGCAGCAGGTTCAGCTTGACGGAGAACACAAGCATCAGCGCCACCGCGATGATGAAGGAAGGCGTGGCGTAGAAGAGCAGCATCAGGATGGAGATGCCAAGGTCGACAGGCTTTCCGGCGTTGCGCGCCGCGACCACGCCGAAGAATGTGCCGACAACCATGGAGATGGTGACGGAGACCACGACGAGAATCGCCGTTACCGGCCAGCGTGACAGGATGACGTCGAGGACGGGTGCGGCGTTGAGCGGCGAATAACCGAAGTCGAGCGTGACCAGATTCACCATGTAGTTGAACAATTGGTGCCAGACCGGCAGGTCGAGCCCGAAACGCTCGCGCAGCGACGCCATCTGTTGGGGCGACATGTCGGACGTGCCCGCCAGCACGTCGACCAGGTCGCCCGGCGCCAGCTTTATCAGGATAAAGCTGCCGATCATGACCAGCAGCATCACCAGGACAGCTTGCGAAAGCCGCCGCACCACATAGCGCACGGCAGGCGAGGAGAGGAACGCCAAGGCCCCTTTCTTCCCGTTTGCGGCTACGGCTGCGGCGGTCTGGGTCATTCGTCGATCCAGGTGTGGGCCAGGTTGCCCAGCGCACCGACGGCATCGACCGTATGGTCCTTGACCTTCTTGTTGGCCACGGTCGCCATCGAGATCGAGGTCACCGGCAGCACCGGCAGATCCGTCATCGCAATCTGCTGGAACTTCTTATACTGCTCCTTGCGCTTGGCCTCATCCGTCTCGACCTGCGCAGCTTCCAGAAGCGCGTCGACTTCCGGGCTTGCGTAGTGTGCGCCGTTTGAGAAACCCACGCCAGGCTTGAAGCTCTTGGACCAGTAGAACCGCTGCACGCCGATCGTCGGATCGGTTCCCATATAGGCGGTGTAGAGCGCCAGATCGTGCTTCCGGTCCGTGTAGACCGTCTTGACGAACACGGCGAAGTCCTGCGTGCGCACGGTGCAGTCGATGCCGATCTGGCGCAGTTGCTCCTTGATATAGGTGGCGGCCGTGATCGACTCCGTGCCCCACGGCGACGGGTCGAGCGTCAGCGTGAAGCGCATGTCGCCATCCTTCCTCGGATGGTTCTTGTCGAGCAGCGCATTGGCTTTCTCGAGGCTGTACTCATAGTCCGGCACGCCCTCCGTCGTGAAATACTCGACCTGGGCGTGGTGCAGCGGCGTCTTGCCAGGCTTGCCCAGGCCGTACCACACATTGTCCGTGATCCACGCGCGGTCGATCGCGTGGGCGATGGCGTGGCGTACGTCGGCGTCGGCCAGGATGGGATTGTCGAGGTTGAAGTCCATCTGCTGCGAGGATGCGGAACTCTCGAAGCCCTTCATCTCGATTTCGAAGCCGTCCTCCTTGCCGATGCGCAGGATGTCCTGCGCAGGGATCAGGTTGAGGAACACCACGTCGGCCTGACCGGATTCCAGCATGGCGGCGCGGGTGGCGGCGTCGGGGATGAACTGCACGACGATCTTGTCGAGCAGCGGCAGGCCCTCGTCCCAGTATTCCGGGTTGCGCTCCATCACCACGGAGGCGCCGCGCTCGTAACTGGCGAGCTTGAAGGCACCGGTGCCGATCGGGGCCGTGTTGGCCGGGTTGGTCATGATGTCAGTGCCCTCGTAGATATGGGCGGGCAGAATCGGAGACTCGCGGCTGTCGAGCGCGCGCATGATCGCCGGCGTCGGGCGGGCCAGCACGAACACGGCGGTCAGTTCGTCCGGCGTTTGCACCTCGGTCAGGTCGGCGAAGGTGGTCTTGCCGCGTCCGTGGAGTTGCTTCAGCACGTTCATGAAGGTGAAGGCCACATCCTTGGAGGTGAACCGCTTTCCGTCGTGCCATTTCACGTTGGGGCGCAGCTTGAAGGTTATGGTCTTGCCGTCATCCGACATAGCCCATTCAGTGGCAAGCGCGGGGCGCGGCTTCAGGCCGTAGTCGTAACCCAGCAGGCCGTCGAAGAACTTCGGCGACAGGAACGCCTCGGTGCCGGCGGTCGAGATGGCCGAGTTGAGATAGGTTGCCGCCGGCCACAACGGCGTGTTGAGTGTGCCGCCCTTCTTTGCGGACTGCGCGAATGCCCCTTCCGGCACAGCGACGGCCGACATGGCGGTGGTTGCCGCCAGGCCGGCCAGGAAGGTCCGGCGATCGAGCTTCAGGAATTGTTCGGTCACGACAAGTGCCTCCGTTTCAGGCCGCGCCCAGCGCGCGCCGTTGGAAAATCCGCGCCATCGAATGGATGTCCCTGGGCCTTTGTCCCGACGTGTCGGCGAGCCGCTTCCGCGCCCTGCCCTGCTTGTTGGGGAATGCGTGGCCGCAAGCCATGCTCCAATCTCCGGCGTACCCCTTGGACCGTTCTCGATCTCTTATTCTGTCTGACAAAATGAGACACCGAATTCGATCTTGCGTCAATTGACTTTCGATGTCCGGCATCAAAAATGCGAGAAAATACCCTGCAAGATAGCGCATCTCAGCGGAAATCCAGTTGCGCTCATTCCAAGCTAACAGACAGGTGGTTGCAAATTCTGTCTGACAATAAAAAGGAGTTTCCTCCGTCTTGTCATCCTGCCCGGGCGATTGCCTTGCCGACCAGCCCAGCGGCCGCGATGAGATGCCGGTCACGGAAGCGCGGCCCGGTCAGCGTCACCCCTACCGGCAGGCCCGACGGGCCTGTCAGCCCGGGTACGTTCACGCATGGCATGTGCATCAGCGTCCAGATACGGTTGAAGGTGGCCGTACCCGTGTCGTCAAGGCCAGGCGGAGCCTCGCCGGGGGCACTCGGCGTCAGCACCGCGTCGAAGGGGGCGGCCAATTCGTCGAAGCCGGCGCGGCAGCGCGCGGCCAGATCCTGCGCGCGGACGAGATCGGCGCGGCTGTGGCCGGCCTCGTTGGCGAGGATGCCCACCAACTCCGGATACAACGCGTCGCCGATCACCCGCCTGTCGGCGAGGAAGGCGGAGCGCATTTCGCTTTGCATGATCACCTTGTGCGCTGCCGTCAGCCCCTCGAACTCGCCTTCGAGCTCGAGGTCCACCACTTCGGCCCCCGCTGCCTTCAGGATCGCCACGCAGCGCGCCATCGCGTCCCGCATCGCCGGTTCCGCCATATGCCAGACCGGCGTGCGGCAGAGGGCGAAGCGCATTCCGGCCACCGCATTGCAGCGCGGCTCGGAGTCGTCGCGAATATCGAATATGTCGGCAACGAGCGCCAGGTCTTCGGCCGACCGCGCATACCAGCCCAGCGTGTCGAAGCTCGCCGCGCAGACCTTGAAGCCCTCATGCGAGACGGCGTTCCAGGTCGGCTTGACGGCGTAGACGCCACAATAGGAGGCGGGGCGGATGACCGAGCCGCCGGTCTGGGTGCCGAGCGATATCGGCACCTGCCCGTCCGCAACCGCCGCAGCGGAGCCGCTTGACGAGCCACCCGGCGTGCGTGCCGGGTCGTGCGGGTTACGAGTGGCGGCGCGGCGGCCATTGACGGCGAACTCGACGGTGTCGTTCTTGCCCATGATGATCGCGCCTGCCGCGCGCAGCACGGCAACAGCGGTGGCGTCGATGTTGGGAAAATGATCCCGGAAATGCGGCGAATTGAAGCCCGTCGGCATGTCCTTGGTGTAGATGATGTCCTTGACACCAACCGGCACGCCATGGAGCGGAGACTTTCTCGCCGTTGCGTCCGCCGCATCGGCTTGCGCCAGCGCGAGGTCGGGGTCCAGGAAGGTCCAGGCCCGCACTGCCCCGTCGCGCTCGCTCCAGCGGCCGAGGCAAGCCTCGACGAGCGCCCGCGACGTCAACTCGCCGGCTTGCATCGCCGCTGCGGCTTCTGTCGCCGTCAGCAGAGCCGCATCGTTCCCGCTTGAGGGAACCGCAGACTGGCCCGAGCCGACGGCAGGCATGCCGGTCATCGTCGTCAGGCCCTCGGACCGTTGGCTTTCCACGCCGCGGCAAGCTCGCCGCCCGTGACGAAGGCCACGCCATCGGCCGCTGCGAAGCGTGAAAGCAGCCGGTCGAGCCCCTTGATGCGGCTCGGCTGCGCCACGATCCAGGGCGACAGCGACAGCGACAGCACACGTCCGCCCCGCTCGCTGCTCTCTGCATCAAGCACGTCGAAGGCCGCATTCACCTGCTGCTCATAGTCCCGCACCGCCATGTTCTGCAGGAACAGCACCTTGTGATCCGAGAGGTCATAGGAGAGCGGGAGCTGGGTCAGCTCGCCATGGGCCGTGGCGAAGGCATAGGGCAGGTCGTCGTTGATCCAGTCGGCAATGAACTTTCCGCCCGCGCCCGCCACCAGTTCCGGCGTGACCGCCGACTGTGAGAAGGCAGGCGAATGCCAGCCCTCCACGGCCTGGCCGGTGAGCCGGCGCAAAGTGAGGACCGATTGTTCGACCAGCGCCCTTTCATCATCGTGCCCGAGCTGGCTGTGGTGCAGGTGGCCCATGTCGACGCCGGCCGCCATGACCTCCCAATTCCGGCACAGTATCTCCTGGGTCAGGAACGGGTAGCGCTCGGCGACCTCCGAGTTCATCGCCGCACTGGCCTTGATGCCATAGCGGTCGAGCACCTTCATCAGCCGGAAAATGCCGACGCGGTTGCCGTAGTCGCGGGTGGAGAAGTCCCAGACGCTAGGATAGGGCCGGTCCATGCCGCCGATCGGCGTGATCGGCTTCGACGGCATGTCCATCGGGAAATGCTCCAGATGGACCGTCACCCAGATCAGAAGCCGCTTGCCGCCCGGCCATTCGAATTTTGGCAGCGCGCGCAGGTAGCGGTGCCCGTAGCGCGTATGGTCGACGCCCGGCCCGCGCAGCGGATAGGTGAAGTAGTCTGCGGAGACCTGACTTGGGGAGGCTGGGCTCATCGCGCCTTCTCCTGCGTCGCGTTGAACGGCTTCATCCAGCCGGCGAAGCGGTCGTAATAATTCTGCTCGTACCACGCGGCGATTTCACGGCCGGTGGCCAGCCAGACCTTGTCGTGGGACGTCACATATTTCAGTGCTTCGTCGAGTATGGCGAGCCGGTGCGGCTGGCCGATCAGATAAGGATGCAGCGGCACACACATGACCATACCGCTCTCGGCGCCTTCCTCGTAGAGCTGGTCGAAATGGTCCTTGATGATCTGCAGATAACGTTCCGGTGGCGTGTTCTTGAAATTCAGCACCGGCACGTCGTTGCATTCCATCATATAGGGCACGGAGACGAGCCGCTGGCCTCCGCGCACCTTGACGGGCATGGGCTGGTCGTCGTGGAACAGGTCCAGCGTATACTTGATGCCCTCCTCCGCCAGTAGGTCCTGTGTGGTCTCGCCGTTGGAGATGGCTGGCGACAGCCAGCCGTCGAGGTCCTGGCCGCTGGCCCGCTTGATAGTGTCGCGGCAGTCGCGGATCACCGTGCGCTGCTCGTCCTCCGAGAGGTTGTAGAGGTAGCGCGTGTTGTAGACACCGTGGCTGAACAGCTCCCATTCGAGCTCGCAGCAGCGCTCGATGATCTCGGGGAAGTGGTCACAGACGGCTACGTTGAGCGAGACCGAGCCGCGCACGCCGTATTTCGCCATGACGTCGGCCATGCGGTGGAAACCGACGCGATTGCCGTAGTCGCGCATGGAGTAGTTGAGAATATCGGGCTCGGGGCGATACCAGACCGTGCGCGTCGGGCTCGGCGGGGGCGCCAGCTCGTAGAACTCGATGTTGGGCGCGACCCAGAAGGCGACGCGCGCGCCGTTCGGCCACTCGATCTTCGGACGGCCCTGGTAGGGTGCGTAGTCGTAGCTGAACGGCTCACGCAGCATCGGCGTTCCTCCCGTGGCGGGCGGAAAGCTTCGCCAGGTTATCCAGCACACGCGCAGCCGGCGTCACGTCGCCATACTTGAAGGCGATGTCGTAGAGGGTCGCGTAGTGTGCGCCTTCCTCGCGGTCGGCAACGCATTCCTCCGGCACGATCACGCGATAGCCGTTGGACATGGCGTCGACCACCGTGGCGCGCACGCATCCCGAGGTCGCGCCGCCGGTAACGATCAGCGTGTCGATGCGGTTGAAGATCAGGAAAGACGGCAGATGCGTCTCAAAGAAGGCACTGGCCATGCGCTTGTGCAGGATCAGGTCACGCTCACGATCGACTTCCATGCGCGCATCGATCTCGGCCTGCGGCGAGTCGTGCCCCACATTCTGCAGCGCCATGGGCGACTTGCTGCGCACGCCCCAAAGGCCGCAGTCGCGCCCGTCGGGCATGTAGGCGACATAGGTCCACACCACCGGCATGCCCATACCGCGCACCGCGGCCGAGAGCCGGTTGGTCAGCGTCAGCTGGTCTGGATGCCCGTCATAGGCGGAGGCGAAGGTGGCCGTATCGGTGTAGCGGCGCTGGAAGTCGACGTTGAGGAGGCAGACGCGCTCGCCCATGCCGAACTGCGGCAGGCGCGGATTGGCCTGCCAGTCCTCGAATATCTGTTTCGACGTCTTGTCGGTCCTGAGCATCCGCGTCTCCTGTCAAGCCTTGGCGAGCCGGATCGGCGCGCCGTGCGACAGGGCAAGGTCGAGCGAGCGCTCCTCGCCAGTGTCGGTGGCGATCACGGCCTCGACCATTCCTCCGCCTGGACGGCCGCCCTGCGCATCGGCCAGCGCGACGACGTCGACCCACACATTTGCGAACCGTACCCGCCGGCCCTTCGGCGCTCCAGCCTCGGCCATGCCGCCGATGGCCACCAGCGTATCGACGACCTTGGCCACGTCGCCGGTCGAAACGGTGACGGAGCGGACGCCGGTGGCGCCATTGGCGTGGCGCGACGGGCCCGGGATCCGGTGGTCGCGGCCCTCATTGTCGGAGACGAGGAATGGCAGGGCGTTATCGCCGCCCGCGCCGCGGCCGGTCATCAGCAGGTCGAGGCCCCAGGCCTCGCCGCCGGCAAGCACATTCGACACCTTGACCGGGCCCCTGACCGGGAAACCACCAGCCTTGAGCGCCTCGCCGGCCGCATTGGCATCCGGCACGACGAACGAATAGTCGGCCCAGCCCTCGCCGGCCTCCAGCACCGTGCCGAGGCGGTGGCCCTTCATGCCTTCCACGCTCGTAAAGGCGGTGAGCAGCAGGTAGGAGCCGTCGGCGAAGGAGACGAAGCGGAAGATCGTCGAGCCATGGCTGGTGTCGGCGCGCTCCAGCACGGTGAAGCCCAGCGCCTGAAAATCCCTTACAGCCTTGTCGAGGTCGTGAACGAGAAGCACGAGATGGTCGAAAGTTACATTCACCGAGTATGGTTCCTTGCAGGCTTATAACTAGGCGGAGGTGGCCAGAGGCGCCCGCGTGACCCGTAGTTCGGGCAGCGGCGCGTCGTGACGGGCGATCTCCACGAGGCAGGACTGCGCGGCGCACCCCTGTCCGAGCTCTGAGGTTCCGACGTCGCGTGTCAGCACGTTCGGGTTGCTGTTGCGGTCCTCGAAACCGTCGGGATCGAAAGTCGCGCCAGTGGGCAGCAGCGCCACGCCGCGCACAAGACGGTCGTCGAGCTTCGCCACCGCGTAGCAGGCGCCGCGCGTGTTGAAGACACGGACGCTGTCGCCGTCGGCGATGCCGCGTGACGCCGCGTCGGCAGGATGCATGGTCAGCCGCTCGCGCTCGCGCAGCTTGCCTGCGCGGCTGTAGCTGGAAAGGTCCATCTGGCCATGCAGCCTACGGTCGGGCTGAGGCGTCAGCAGGTGAATCGGGAATTCCTTCGCCAACGGCGCGCCCAGCCATTCTTCCGGGTCGAGCCAGGCCGGGTGGCCCGGCTGGCCTGGTTCCACGGCAGCCAGTTCGCTGAAGAGCTCGACGCGTCCCGAGGGGGTGCCGAGACGGTTGGCATCTGGGTCGTCGCGATATCTGCCGAACATCACGTAGTCATCGGCCGGTTCGGGCATCCGGAGGTAACCTTCGTCCCAGAAAGTGTCGAAGTCGGGCGGTTTGATGCCACGACGCGCCAATTTGCCAGCGATCTCGTCCCATGCTTTCGTCAGCCACTCCCGCTCTTCACGGCCTTCGGTAAAGGCATCGCGGTCGCCGAGCCGTTCGGCGAGGTCGGCAAAGATGGCGAAATCGTTACGCGCTTCGCCCACCGGCTCGACCAGCTTGTGCATGGCCAGCAGGTAACGATCGCGCGAGGCGCCGCCGATGTCGTTGCGTTCCAGCGTGGTGGTCGTGGGCAGCACGATGTCGGCGTGGCGCGCCGTCGCGGTCCAGTAGCACTCGTTGACGACAATCGTCTCGGGCCGGCGAAAAGCCTCGCGCAGGCGGTTCAGGTCCTGATGGTGGTGGAAGGGGTTTCCGCCGGCCCAGTAGACCAGCCTCACTTCAGGGTAGACATGTGTCGCGCCATCGTAGCGATAGGTCGCGCCGGGATCGAGCAGCATGTCGGCCACGCGCGCCACCGGGATCGACAGACCGGTCGGGTTCTTGCCGGTCGGCAATCCGTAGAGCGGCGTCTCGTAGCGCGGATTGCCCATGCCGTTGGACGAACCGTAGCCGAAGGCGAAGCCGCCGCCAGGCAGGCCGATCTGGCCGAGGACGGCGGCAAGCGCGATCGCGGCCCAGTAGGGCTGCTCTCCGTGGCGGGCGCGCTGCAGGCTCCAATTCGCCGCCACCATTACGCGCTTGCCGGGCAGATCGTCGGCCAGCGCCTGGATCGCGCCGGCGTCGACGCCGGTGATTTTCGCCGCCCATTCGGGCGACTTTACGACGCCGTCGGTGCGGCCGGCGAGATAATCGAGGAAACGCCCCGCGCCTGCCGTGTAGCGATCCAGGAAGACGCGGTCATGTTTGCCCGCCGCCACCACCGCCTGCGCCAGCGCCAGCAGCAGCGCCGTGTCGGTGTTGGGGCGGATCGCCAGCCACTCGGCCGGGAAACGCTCTTCAACGTCGCCCTTGAAGGGCGAGACATTGATGCAGCGCACCTGCGCCGTCGCGCCCATCATGAAGGCCTCGTAACGATGCTCGCCGACACCCCCGGCCTGGATTTCCCAGTTTTTCGCAGGCAGGCCTCCCAGCGCCAGGAAGATGTCGCAATGGTCGCGGATCGAGGCGAAAGAGGTCAGGCTTGACCCGATGGCGTTGTCGACGCCCAGGATACGCGGCAGGAAGGCCATGGCCGCGCCGTAGCTATAGTTGGTCTCCTGGTCGACGAAGCCGCCGATGCAGTTGAAGAAGCGGCGCACCAGCGTGCGCGCATGGTGCAAGCGGCCCGCGCTCGACCAGCCGTAGGAGCCGGCAAAGAGCGCCTTGTTGCCATGGCTGGCGCGGATGCGGGCGATCTCGCCCGCCACCCGGCGGAGCGCTTCGTCCCAGGAAATCTCGACATATTCGTCCTCGCCGCGCGCCGCACCGCAGTCGCCGGCGAGCCAGCCCTTGCGCACCAAGGGACTCGCCACCCGCAGCGGCGAGGTCAGCATCTCCGGCCAGACATCATTCATGCCGCTGGGTTTGGGATCGTGCTCGAACGGGAAGATACGACGCACCACCCCGTCCACGACCTCGGCGCGGAAGGCGCCCCAATGCGACGCGGCGAGCGGAAGCTTGTTCATGATGCCCTCCCCTCCTTCGCAACGGCAAAAAGCGCGGGCACAGCAATTTCCCTCTAGCTTTCGGGCAGCCTATGACATAATATTTTTACCGTCAAGTTGGATATTTCTGTCTGAAATGTTATGATCCAACCTGCAGGAAAATTGGAAATCCATTTCTCGCCACGCGGAGTTCGCGGCCCTTGCAGCGGTTCAACGTCAGACAGATCGAGGCTTTCCGGGCGGTCATCACGCTCGGCAGCATGACCAAGGCGGCGGAGCTTCTCGGCATCTCGCAACCAGCCGTCAGTCGCCTCATGCTCGATTTCCAGGAGGCGGTCGGCTTCCGCCTGTTCCGCAAGAGCCGCGGCGGCGCGGAGCCGACGGATGATGCGCGGCGCCTGTTCGAGCAGGTGGAAAAGCTGTTCGTCGGGCTCGACGAACTCAACCGCGAGGTCCACGCGATCAAGAACCTGACCAGCGGTTCGATCACCGTCGCGGCCATGGGTCTCTATGCCAACGGGCTGCTGGCCGATATCATAGCCCGCTTCCGCCAGCGCTTTCCCGACATTGCGATCCGGCTCGACAGCCAGCCGCAGGAGCGCATCGCCGAATGGGTCGCCTCGCGCCGCGCCGACATCGGCATCGCGTCGCTGCCCATCTCCAATTCCACCCTGCCAGTGCGCGAGCTTTTGCGCCGGCCGGTGCTTTGCGTCTTCCCCGCCGACCACGAATTCGCCGCCTGCGCCGAGATCCACGCCACCGACCTTGCCGACCGCCCCTTCGTCAGCTTCCCGCGCGGCACGCCCTTCCGCTTCGAGATCGACACGCTGTTCGAGCGCGCCGGCATCGACCGTCAGCTGATGACGGAGGCGACCACGCACGAGGCGGTGTGCAACCTCGTCGCGGCCGGCCTCGGCATCTCCATCGTCAGCCCCTATTCGCCACATCTCAGGCGCAACCCCGCGCTGGCCTTCCGGCCGTTCCTGCCGGCCATCTCCATCTCGCTCGGCATGATCGCGGATGAGGGCGACCTGTCGGTCGCGGCGCGCGAATTCCACCAGTTCGTGCTGGACGACATCAAGAACCACGTGGCCGGCGAGGCCGAACGCCCGCCGGCCACGCAATGACTTCCACCCGTGCCTCAGGAACCGAAATGAACGTTCAGAACCTCGTGGCGCGCGACTTCAGCGTCGTGCCCGCCGAAACCGAAGTGGTCATCGTGGGCGGCGGCATCGTCGGCGTCTCGACGGCGCTGTTCCTCGCCCGAAAGGGCATCCCGGTCGTGGTCTGCGAGAAGGGCGCGATCGGCGAGGAGCAGTCCAGCCGCAACTGGGGCTGGGTGCGCAAGATGGGCCGCGACCCGCGCGAGATGCCGCTGATGATCCGCGCTCAGCAGATCTGGGACGAGCTGCCGTCGATCATCGGCGCCGATCCAGGCTTCCGCCGCCACGGCATCACCTATTTCTGCGACGAGGAAAAGGACTTCGCCAAATACGAGGGCTGGATGAAGGCCGTGGCGGGTTTCGGCCTCGACTCGCGCTTCGTCAAGCGCGACGAGATCACCCAATTCGCGCCCGGCGCCACGCGTAACTTCGCCGGCGGGCTGCACACCGCATCCGACGGCTTCGCGGAGCCGCACATCGCCACGCGGCTGATCGCCGCCGGCGCCGAGAAGCTCGGCGCGCGCATCGTGGAGGGCTGCGCCGTGCGCGGCTTCGAGACCAAAGGCGGACGTATCAGCGAGGTGGTGACCGAGAAGGGCCGCATCCGCTGCAATACGGTGGTGCTGGCCGGCGGCATCTGGTCGAGCCTGTTCGGCCGCAACCAGGATGTGAAGATCCCGCAGCTCAAGATGCTCTCGCAGGTCATGCGCACGCGCCCCGTGGCCGGCGGGCCGGAGGGCTGCGGCTCGGGCAAGGGCTTCGGCTTCCGCAAACGCCTCGACGGCGGCTACAATGTCGGCATGCGTTCTGCGCACCCGGTCGACATCGTGCCGGACTCATTCCGCTTCTTCCGCGACTACATCCCGGCGATGAAGAACGAGTGGCGCGCGATGAAATTCCGGGTCGGCCGACGCACCATGCAGGAGACGATGATGCTGGGCGGCTGGAAGCTCGACCAGCGTACGCCTTTCGAGACCTATCGCATCATGCGCCCGGTGCCCGGCCATCACATCCTCGACCAGGCCACCATCAACTTCAAGCAACTCTTCCCGGCATTCAGGGACATGGTCGTCAACGAGCGCATGAGCGCCTGGATCGACGTCACGCCCGATGCGATTCCCGTCATCTCCGGCGTCGACGCCATCCCGGGCTTCTACGTGTCGACAGGCTATTCCGGGCACGGCTTCGGCATCGCACCGGCGGCTGGACAACTGATGATGGAGCTGATCACCGGCGGGACGCCGCATGTCGATCCGGAACCGTTCCGGCACAGCCGCTTCATCGACGGCTCGAAGATCAACCACTGGCCGATCGGTTTCTGAGGTTCGGCCGTCGACCGCATGCGGCAGGAACGGCCACTGAGGCGACGAGCCCGTGAGGCCTGAACCGGCAAGCTGGCACGATCGGCGTGGTCGAAATCGTCGACAGCACGACTGCGTCGGATACTGTCGTCACTTCGTCGGCGGCCAGGACGTCCCCTGACAGGCCCACCTCCGCTGCCAGGGGCTCGGCGACAATGAGAACCCAACCGTGATCGGCGCCAGTCAAAGCGACGTAGAGCTATCCGCAGCCAAAGGTGTGCGCGCCATTGGCGGTTCTGCCGATCTTGCGGCAGCCGCCGCGCATATTCCATCTCATGCGACTTTTGCCGAGCGCTGCGACAGCGGCATCACCAGTCCGTTTGGCCAGTTGGCCAGTCCAATCTCATCAGAAATTCAGCCATAGTTCGCCCAGACGCTCATGGCTTCTGGAAGCGGTGAATTCGAAATGGCAGTGACGCTCTCTTGCGCGTGCGGGATTAAATTCGCTGTTCACCAAAAATATCGTCGATGCGGACGGAGTTGGCGAGCAGTTCCGGCGAGCGCGCCACGATGCACTGAAAAAGCACCTCCGCCAACCCGCCGGCAATGAGACGATCGAGTACCTCGGTGCCACCTGGCAGAGCACCGCCATGCGGTAAACCTATCCGCAAGTCCGCGAGTTTTCCCAGGGCAGAGTTCGGCATGCCGGTGACGACGGCCAGCCGCGCGCCGTTCTGCTTGGCGGTCCGGGCCGCCCACAGCGTCGACCGCGACCCGCCCGAATAGGAGACGGCGATGGCGATGTCCTTCGGGTTGAGCAGAGCAGCGAGGGTCACCTGCGTGTGATACTCCTCGGCAAAGTTGATCGGCAATCCCAGCCTCACCAACCGCATGTAGATGGCGCTGCAGGTAGCCGCCGATTCGCCCGCCCCGAAGAGCGAGATGGACCCTGCCCCGGCTATCCATTCGACCAGCGTTTCGATTGTGCCATTATCGCCAAGAGTCTCGGCCATCGACTCGGCGCGGGAGGCCACTGCCGACATGATGCGTCGAGCTATGGCAGCGGGGCGTTCAGCGGCGGCCCCGACGCTCGCGGGCCGGCGCCGGTCGCGCGCCTCCTCCAACAGCAGCGCCTTGCGCATCTCCTTGAGGCCTGGATAGCCAAGTTTGCGCGACAGCCGGTCGATGCTGGAGCGGCTGGCGCCGGACCGCTGCGACAGGTCCGACGAGGTCATCGCCCCGAGCTCATACGGCGGTATGGCGAGGAGCTGGGCCACGACGCGCTGTTCGGCCGGAAAAAGGTTCACGGCGCCGGCCCGCTCCCGGAACGGAAGCGCGTCGTCGAACTTGGCTGCCTGGACGTCAGTCACCTGAAGACCTCAAGACACAAAACTTCCCACGTCAAACAAAAATAAACACGTTGCGGGACGTTTTGTATCGCGCTATGAAACGATGGACGGTAGCGGATGACGCCTGCCGGTCAAGCATATCGACAAATTTGGTGGAGGAAAACCAGTATGAGACGTTTTGTGTCGAGGACCCTGGCTGGCTTGCTGTTCGCCGGGACCGCCATCGCGCCGCTTCACGTGGCAACGGCCAAGGATTTGAAATCGGTCGGCGTCACGGTCGTCGATCTCGGCAATCCGTTCTTCGGAGCGATCGCCAAAAGCATTGAGGCGCAGGTCAAGGAAGTCGCCGGCGCGGACGCCAAGGTGCTGGTCGTGTCGGGCGACTATGATCTCGGCAAGCAGTCCGCCCAGTTCGACAACTTCATCCAGGCCGGCGTCGACTTGATCATCGTCTCGGCCGTCGATTCGAAGGCGATTGGCGCCGCCATCAAGCGCGCCCAGGACGCCGGCATCCCGGTGGTCGCCGTGGACAACACAGCCGATGGCGCGCAGGCCACCATCACCACCGACAACGTCACGGCCGGCAAGCAAGCCTGCGAATACATCGCCTCCAAGCTCGGCGGCAAAGGCAACCTGATCATCGTCAACGGCCCGCCCGTCTCGGGCGTGATCGACCGCGTCAAGGGCTGCAAGGAAGTGCTCGCCGCCAGCCCCGACATCAAGATCCTGTCGGAGGACCAGAACGGCATCGGCACCCGCGAAGGCGGTCTCAACATCACGACCGGCTTGCTGACGGCGCATGACGACGTGAATGCGATCTTCACGATCAACGACCCGTCGGCGATCGGCGCCGACCTCGCCGCCAAACAGCTCAACCGCTCCGGGATCATCATCACCACCGTTGACGGCTCGCCCGACATCGAGGCGGCCCTCAGGGGAGAGACCCTGATCGAAGCATCATCCGCTCAGTTGCCCTCAGCCCTGGCTTCTGCAGCGGTCAAGGCCGGCGCCGCCCTGTTGAAGGGCGAGACGCTCGCCGAGCCGTCCATCCTCGTGGCGCCTGAACTCATCACGCGCGAGAACGTCGGCAGCTACAAGGGCTGGAACAGCGGCCAGTAGGTCGAGCCTCCCAGGCGCCGCCGGCCGGACGAGTTCCGGCCGGCGGCTTTTTTCCCATGCCCGCTGATGTCCGGGCCGCATAAGGACTAGCCCATGCCGATCGTTTCCCTGGACCGTCTCCTCAAGCATGCCTCCGACAACCGCTACGCCGTCGGGGCCTTCGTCTCGATGAATATCGAGATCGTCCAGGCCGCAATCGCCGCGGCCGAGCGGCAGAATTCGCCTGTCATCATCCGCATCCATCCGGACTCCCGCCAGATCACGAGCTTCGAGGCGATCACCGCGGTTGCCAAGCTGCTCGGAGGAAAGGCCTGCGTACCGGTCGGCATCAGTCTCGATCACGGCAACACACTCGGCGACACCGTGGACGCCATCCGCGCCGGGGCTACCAGCGTCATGCTCGATGCGGCCGAGGAGCCGCTTGAGGAAAACATCCGCCGCGTCAGGCAGGTGGTCGAGGTCGCCGAGCCGCTCGGCGTTCTCGTCGAGGCAGCCATCGGCCACATGGAGCACGGCGCCGTGCAGACCGCCGACGACCTCGCCGACGTGGCCCAGTCCGTCAAACTTGTGCGCGAGAGCGGCGCTACCATCCTCGCCCCTGCCATCGGTAACGTCCACGGTTCCGCCCACGGCGAGACCAAGGCCACGCCCGATCTCGCGATCGACCGCATCCGCGAACTGCGCGAAGCGACCGGCGTTCCGATCTGTATGCATGGCGGCTCGGGCACGCCGCGCGAGCAGATGCGGCAGGCGACTAAGGCCGGTGTGGCGATGGTAATCCTGTTCTCCGACATCATCACGGCCTACAACACCGAGCTGAAGCGCGTGCTGGACGAGAATTCGATCGGCATCGCCATTATCGACGCCTTGGTGCCGGCGCAGCACGCCGCGCAGGCCGTCATCGAGGAGAAGATGGTCGATCTCGGTTCAGCAGGCCAGGCGCGCGCTTTCAACGAGTGGCTAACGAAGTCTTCTGCCTGATGGCTACATCGGACGTCCTGCTCGTCGGCATCGACATCGGCACCACGAACCTCAAGGCGACGGCCGTGAGGCCATCGGGCCGCGTCGAGGCGGTCGCCCGGCGTCCGATGGTAATCGAGCGGCCCGCCGCGGGCGCGGCCGAATTCGATCTCGATGCACTGGACCGCGATATCGTCGCCGTCCTCACCGAACTCACGGAGGCGCTTGCCGCCAAGGGCGCCGCCCCCCACTCCGTCGCCGGGATCGGCGTCGCCAGTATCGGTGAAAGCTTCGTCGGGCTCGACGGCGGGGACAGCCGCGTCACCCCCTGCCCGACTTGGTACGACCGGCGTACCCGCAACCGGCGCGAAGAATGGGGGCTTTCGCCGTGCGACTGGTTCGATATCACCGGCGTGGTCGACGACGATATCTACACCGGCTATCGCCTCGCCTGGTGGCGCGACGCCGATCCAGGACGCTTCGCCGCCGTGAAGAGTTGGCTGATGGTGGCCGACTACGCCACCTTCCTGCTCAGCGGGCGCAAGGTGTCCAGCCCCTCGCTCGCCGCGCGCAGCGGCCTCGCCGACCGCCGCAACGGCCACTGGTCGTACGATCTGCTTGACCGCCTCGGCCTCCCTGAAAGCGAGCTCGGCGAATTGCTTCCTTCGGCCACCGTCGCCGCCGGCCTGCGCGACGACGTCGCCCGTGCAACCGGGCTGCTCGCCGGAACGCCAATCGTCAACGCGGGCCACGACCATCCCTGCGCGGGGCTTGGCTGCGGGCTTGTCGATCCGGGCCGCATGATCGATTCCACGGGCACTTCGGAAGCGCTGAAGACGGTAGTGGCGATGCCGCTGACCTATGACGAGGCCGGCCGGGGCGCCTACGATTGCTACCCGCATGTGGTGCAGGACCGCTTCCTGCTTTCAGGGCACATCCCCTCCTCGGGCGGCCTCATCGACTGGCTCGTCGATCTCCTCGGCGGCCATCATCCTCGACCGGAGACAGTCGGAGACCTCTGGCGCCGGACCGCGGCCGAGCCGCCCGGCGCACGCGGGGTGCGCATCGCACCTTTTCTCGAGGGCACGGGAGCGCCCTGGAACCAGCGGTCGAGGCGCGCCGACTTCGCCTTTCTTAGCCATACAGCCAATGCCGGCACGCTGCTTCGCGCCGCCGTCGAAGGGTTGGCGGCATGGCTTCATCTCAACCTCGAGCGGTTCGAGGCCATTACCGGCCTGCAGCCGTCCGAGCTGACCCTGACAGGCGGCGGCGCGCGCAACGAGCTGGCAAACACGATCAAGGCCGCGATGCTTCGCCGGCCGCTGGTCATCCCGACTGTCGAGGAGGCGGCAGGCGTGGGCGCTGCCCTGGTCGCGGGCCTCGCAACCGGAGTCTTCGACCATCCTTCCAGCCTGGCGTCGCTGCCTGATGTCTCATGGCGCCGCATCGAGGTGGACGAGGCGCTGGCGGCCGCCTATCGCGACATCGTGCCTTCCCTGCGCGCCCATCTTCTTCCGGCTGGTGGCGGCCTTGACTGAGGCCAAGCCGATCCTGGAGATGCGCGGCATCGCCAAGACCTTCGGCGCGGTCAAGGCGCTGCGCCGCGTGGACCTGCAGGTCTATGCAGGCGAGATCCACGCCCTGATGGGCGAGAACGGTGCCGGCAAGTCGACGCTGATGAAGATCCTCTCCGGCGCCTATCGCGCCGATCCGGGCGGAGAACTGGTCTTCGAGGGAAAGCCGGTCATCGTCGCCAATCCCACCGACGCACGGCGTCTTGGCATCGCCATCATCTACCAGGAGCTCTCGCTGGCGCCCAACCTCACGGTGTCGGAGAATATCGCGCTTGGCCGCGAGATCCACCGGTCCGGCCTCGTCGACCGTGGGGCGATGCGCAGGAAGTGCGCCGGCATCCTTGCAAGGCTCGGCGCACCCTTCGGGCCGGACACGCTGGTCCACACGCTGTCGATCGCCGAGCGGCAGCTCGTCGAGATCGCGCGCGCGCTCTCCATGGACGCCAGGGTGCTGATCATGGACGAGCCGACCACGGCACTTTCGTCGCGCGAGACCGACCGGCTGTTCGATCTCATCCGCAGGCTGCGCGACGAGGGCATCGCGATCATTTATATCTCGCACCGCATGGCCGAGGTCTACGAACTCGCCGACCGCTGCTCGGTGCTGCGCGACGGCCAGTATGTCGGCACGCTGCTGCGCGACGAATTGTCGGCGAAGACGCTCGTGCGCATGATGGTCGGCCGCGAGCTCTTCGACTTCTACCGCAAGCAGCACGGCGCCGCGGCTGACACGACGCGGCCCGCGCTCGTGGTCGACGGCATTGCCGACGGCCGGCGGATCGGGCCATGCAGCTTCGAGGTGAGAGCCGGCGAGGTCGTCGGCCTCGCGGGGCTAGTCGGGTCCGGGCGGACCGAACTCGCGCGGCTCGTCTACGGAGCCGACCGGCCCGCCGCCGGTGTCGTCTCGATCGAGGGCCGCTCCGTGCAGATCACCAGCCCTGCCGACGCCATCGCGGCAGGCATCGTCTACCTGACGGAGGATCGCAGGGGTCAGGGCCTGTTCCTCGACATGACGATCGACGACAACGTCAACATCGGCGTCATGGCGCGCGACGCCGCACCTGGCGGTGTTAGGCGCTTCGCCAAGGCGCGCGAGCGCACCCAGCGCTCCATGCAGGGGCTCTCCATCCGGGCGAGGTCCGGCAGAACCCATGTCGGCAGCCTGTCCGGCGGCAACCAGCAGAAGGTCCTGCTCGCACGCCTGCTCGAGACCGAGCCGAAGGTGCTCATCCTGGACGAGCCGACGCGCGGCGTCGATATCGGAGCCAAGTCCGACATCTACAGGCTGATCGACCGGCTCGCCGCGGCAGGCGCAGCCGTGCTGATGATCTCCAGCGAGCTACCCGAGATCATCGGGCTGGCGGATCGCGTGCTGGTCATGCGCGACGGAGCCATCGCCGGCTCCCTCTCCCGGGGGGAGATAACCCAGGAGGCGATCATCGAAATCGCCACCGGACAGGACGGGACACGATCATGAGCGTTGAGGACAATCAGGCCCGGCCCGCCGGTCCGTCGAACGAAGCTGCCGTCACCCACCCCGAGACCGCGCGGACCCTGCTGCGGGCGCTGGGCATGCTGCCCGTGCTCGTCGCCCTCTGTGTCGCCTTCACCTTGGCCAACGACCGCTTCGCCTCGGTGAGCAATCTGCTGATCGTCATGCAACAGGCCTCGATCAATCTCGTGCTCGCCTGTGGGATGACCTTCGTGATCCTGACGGCTGGCATCGACCTGTCGATTGGCTCGATCCTCGCGGCGGCCGCCATGATCGCGCTGATCGTCTCGCTCGACCCCAACCTCTCGATGCTGGCGATCCCGGCCGCGCTCGCCTGCGGGCTCGGCTTCGGCGTGCTCAACGGCGCGCTGATCGCGGCAATCCGGCTGCCACCCTTCATCGTCACCCTTGGCGCGCTGACCGCGATCCGGGGCGCTGCCCGCCTCATGGGCGGCGACACCACCGTCTTCAACCCCGACCTGCCCTATGCGGTCATCGGCAACGGCAATCTGTTCGGGATCCCGTGGCTGGTCATCATCGCGCTCGCCGTGGTCGTCGCGTCTTGGTTCGTGCTGCGGCGCACCGTGCTCGGCGTCTACATCTACGCCATCGGCGGCAACCCGGACGCAGCCAGGCTGACCGGCATCAAGGTCGGATGGGTTCTGGTCTTCGTCTATGCCGTCTCTGGCCTGCTTGCCGGGCTCGGCGGCGCCATGGCCTCCGCGCGGCTCTACGCGGCCAACGGCCTGCAGCTTGGCCAGGCCTACGAACTCGACGCCATTGCGGCCGTCATCCTGGGCGGCACATCCTTCGTCGGCGGCATCGGTTCGATCTGGGGCACGCTGGTCGGCGCGCTCATCATCGCTGTGCTGTCGAACGGACTGATCCTCACAGGCGTGCCCGACGTCTGGCAATACATCGTGAAAGGCCTGATCATCATAGGCGCCGTGGCGCTCGATCGTTTCAGGCTGGACGGCGGCGCCCGGACTTGAAACCGGCGCGGTTCAGGCTATTCCGCGTTGCAATTTTCAAGCGACTTCAGGCGACAAACGCCGAACAAAGCTTGACGCCTCGCTCTCGTCCTGCGGATTCGCTGCTCAGATAGCCCGATTTGTGCCAGCAGAAGGGATTGTCAGGCGGCCTATTTGGTCGGCCATTCAGCACGACCTGGATGTCGATCATCGGCACCGGGCCGGTGATTTGGTGAAGAAAATCAGCTTGATGTGGGCGTGCCCAGCGCGATGATGTGTCGCTCCAGAAGGTCTCGGCGATGGCTCTCAGCACCTCTGGATGGCGAGGTAATCATTCGCCATTGGCGTCGAACCAATGGCCGTCCCATGGCTCACCATGCGCGGCGCAGAGGGCTCAACTCATACCAGCGGCGGTAGACTTTGACCGCCATCGGCATCGGAACGCCAACGCCAGCGCCGCCAAGCGCGCGGGGCGGATGGCGTTCGCACTGTCGAGAAGCTGGAGCCCAGTCCGAAAGCCGGACGGCAAACACCCGGCCGGCGGTCATGACGTGTCGATGCGTCCCGTGCCGCGAAAGGCCGTTGCGCGCCGCGCCTGCCTTGCGTGGCTCTGCCAGGCAATCGCCGGCACGCTTTGCGCAAGAGGCCGATCCGGCCCGCCGCGAAACGGTCGCCGCCCGGCGGCAGAACCCTGCAAGTCCGCCGTGATGATGGCGGCCAGCACGCGAAAACAGAGAGCAAGGCGCAACGCTTCGGCGCAGCCGTCGCCATCTGGTCCGCAAACCGTAGCCGGAGGCAGCGCGAGCGCGCCGCCCGCCTGTTCCATGGCAAATGCCCGCGCCACGGCCTCGGACGGCCGTAGCAGCGATAGGACAAGGACCCGAACCCGGAACGGCACGATGAAAAGGAGCTCGGCCAGAACGGCCAGGCAAAGCAGCGTCGCCGCGATGCCCTTCAGTTCCTGCTGCTCCTCCTCGTATTCCGCCCTGCCCATTCCAGCCTCCGTCGGAAGGCATAATAGCAGAGCGGCCGGAATGAGCAAGGAAATTTTTCCTATCTACATCTTCTCCGCCCGACATCGCACGATGCCTGCGAGGAAGAACCGGCAGTAGCGGCTGCCGGCGCCGGTCAAATTCAATGGCCGTTGGTATCAGCCCATCTCAGAGCCCCTGGGGACCGGCAGCGTCATGTGCACATCATCCGGCATCAAATGGTCTTCCTCAACACGGCTTTCACGCTGAACAGCCAGCTTGCGCAATACCTCGCCAAGATGCTTCCCCAACTCTCCGTAAAGCGCTTTGCGGCGGCACTGCGGAATGAAAACCACATGATACTTGGACGCCCATCTGCTGTGGCTTAAACTTTCGACTCCGTCCATCGTGACTTGACCTTTCGTGTGCTTGGCGGCTCACAAGCAAGGTCAGCGTCTCCCGGCGGGTCAGGAGCCGCTCGACCACGGTCGTCGAGGCGGTCTGGAAGTCGATCTTCGGCGTCAGGCCCAAATTGTGATAGGCGTCGAGGATACGCTCGCGGCACACAGGCAGGTGGAGGGTCATCGGCTTCTGCGCGAGGTCACCCAGGCTGATTGTGTCCGTGCGGGCTAGCGGATCCTGGTCGGACAGGGCGACGTTCTGCATGCCCTGCTTCTCGAACTGCTTCGTCGCGCGCATCTGCGTAAGGGCAGTCCGACAGCCGCGATTGTGCGAAGCCTCGCCTCCGCATGAATGCCGGTTTTGCGGCCTTACCCCAGAGATACTTTTTACCGGCGATGTGGTTTTTGCTACTCAGTCCACGATCTGCGGGCGAAGCATTGACTGGCATGATCCAATTGACAGAATTGAACCAACGAGTTTCCGGGAAAGAGGGCGAAACATGGTCCGTGCGCGCAAGGTATCCGCGGGAGAAACGCTCTGGGATGAACTCGACGGGGTGAAGAGGGAGCGCATTCTGAAAGAGGCTGCCACCCTCTTCTTCGAACGCGGCTACATGCAGACCACGGTCGATGCCATCGCCGAAAGGGTCGGCGCCACCAAGCCGTTCATCTATTCGCACTTCAAGAGCAAGATCGAGCTCCTTGTCGAGATCTGCGAGCGGGTCAACCAGGACGCTCTGGCGGCGGCGAACAAGGCCGCCGCCCAGAACCTCGGAGCCGTCGACAGGCTCAGTCTTTTCGCCCGCGAATTCACCGACGTCGTGCTCGCCCAGCATCACCATGTCTCGATCTATTTCCGCGAACAGATTCACCTGCCGGCCGCCGATGCCAGACGGATCGCGAACGTCCGCAAGCAGATCGACAGGAAGCTCCAGGAGATCCTGACCGCCGGAAGGAACGACAATGTGTTTCATTTCGACGATCTCGCCATGTGCAGCCTCGTGATCGCAGGCATGCTCAGCTATGCTTTCGCCTGGTACCGTGAGGGCGGACGCTTATCGAACAATGAAATCCGCGAGCAGATGCTTGTCTATGTGCTACGCGTGGCGGGTTGTTGACTGGCTGCGGCATGGTTGGCGTGCAACTGATGCTTCATGATCGGGAACGATTGACGCATCGTATCGAGCTGTAGCTTCCAAGATTATAGGCTATCGGTTTCCTCAGTGGGACGCGTTTCGTCGCCTTCGGCAATCCATGCATTCAGCAATGTATAGGCGACGGCAAGCACGGTGGGCCCGATGAAGATGCCCAGAATACCGAAGGCGATCAGCCCCCCTACTACCCCGGCCAGGATAAGCAGCAGGGGAAGGTCGGCGCCCCGCCGGATGAGGATCGGCCGTATGAACTGATCGATGGTAGTGGCGACAATCGTAAACACGAGCAATACGGTGCCCGAACCGACATCGCCGGAATAGTAGAGCCACACGACCGTGGGAACCAGCACGAGGGCCGGCCCAACCTGAATGAGGCAAAGGACGAACATAAGCGCCGTGAGCAGACCGGCAAACGACACGCCGACCACCGCGAGCCCGATACCGCCGATGACACTTTGCGCCAGCGCCGTCACCACGACGCCAAGCGCCACGCTACGGATAGCCTGGCCGGCCAGGTGAACGGCTTTCTCGCCGCGGGCGCCAGCAAGCCTCTGGCCGAAGCGCACCAGTTGTGCGGCCGCACGTTCGCCACCAGCATACATGACGGCGGCAATAACGGTCGTCAGCAGGAACTGGATGAACATGCCGCCAACACTTCCAGCGGCGGCGGCCAACCATTGCGTAAGTGCTCCGGCGTACGGCATCAGCCGTGAAGCCAGGTCGGTCACGCCGGACTGTCTGATCCGCTCCCACGCCTCCGCGACAGCGTTGCCGAGCAGCGGAATCTGCTTCACCCAATCCGGTGCCGGCGGCACCCGCAGGGAAAGCACTCCGCTGACCAGGTCGCTGATCACATCGATGTTGGCGAGGACAGTGCCGACCGCCAGCCAAAGCGGAATGATCAGCACCAGCAGGATCGCTACCGTCATGACCAGGACTGCCACGGCGCGACGATTGGCGGTATGGCGCTGGACCCATAACATCAGCGGCCAGGTGGCCAGCACCAACGTCGTGGCCCACAGGATCGCCGGAAGGAAAGGCTGCAGGATCCAAAAGCTGGCGAGCAGCAGACCGCCTATGAACAGCACCAGCAGCGTGGCGCGGCCAATATCCTGCTTGTATGGCAACATATCGCTGGCGCCCCTCAGCGCAGAACTGACGATGGCCTCTATTGGCTTGGGTTACCTCGTCGCTGTCAACACCAATGGTTTGGAATCGGCCGTGCTGCCGACGGCCCGCCGTCCTGCTTTCAGGGTGTCATGCATAGTCCGATCCGGGCCCGAGGCTCGTGCGCAAGTTCGACCTCTCCGAAGACATCAGTCGACGATGTGGTATCCGCCGTCGACATAGAGGACGTCACCGGTCATCAGCCGAGCGGCGTCGTGAGCAAGGAAGGCGGTGGCAATGCCGACATCGTCAATGCTGACGAGTTGCCGCAACGGAGCTTTCGTCTTGGCTTTCTCCAGGAGTTCGTCGAATTCGGGGATGCCCGAGGCGGCACGTGTGGCAAGCGGGCCGGGCGAGATGGCGTGGACGCGGATGCCCTTGGGACCGAGTTCGGCAGCCAAATACCGTACCGCGCTCTCCAGCGCAGCCTTCGCGACCCCCATGATGTTGTAGTTCTCGACGACCGCTTGCGAGCCGTAATAGGTCATCGTGAACAGACTGCCGCCGTTCTTCATCAGCGGTTCGGCCAATTGCGCCATGCGGATGAAGGACCAGCACGAGACTTCCATCGTCGCCAGAAAGCCTTCGCGGGGCGCGTCGGTGACACGGCCTTGCAGTGTTTCTTTCGGCGAAAACGCAATGGAATGGACAAGGAAGTCGAGTTCACCCCAGGTGTCCATGATCTGCTCGAACACGGCCTCGATCTGACCCGGCACCCGCATATCCATTGGCGCGACGATCGAGGCTTCGACCTCCCGAGCCAGCGGCTCGACATGGGGCCTGGCCTTGTCGTTGAGATAGGTGACCGCGAGCTCTGCGCCGAAGGCGCGAAAGGCACGTGCGCAGCCCCAGGCGATCGACTGATCGTTGGCGATGCCGACGATAAGGCCTTTCTTGCCTTCCAGGAGCTTGGCCTTGACGGCGGGCAGCGGCATGACGGCTCTCCTATCGGCCCCCGGCGAGATCGCCGAGGAGTGCGTGCGTATGGCGCGCGATCATCAGTTCTTCGTCGGTCGGAATGACGAGAAGCGCGACGCGGCTTGCGGACGTCGAGACCCTGACAGCACCGGCCTGGTTTGCAGCCGGGTCCAGTTCAGCCCCCAGCCACGCGAGGCGGTCGGCGATGCGGGCACGGATCGGAGCCGAATTCTCTCCGACGCCGGCGGTGAAGGCGAAGGCGTCGATCCCGCCGAGCGCAGCAGCGAGCATTCCGACATGCAAGGCGCAGCGATGGACGAAATGCTCTATGGCGAAGGCGGCGCGCGGCTCGCCGCTGGCCAACAGGTCGCGCATGTCGTTGGAGACGCCTGACAGGCCTTTCAGCCCCGAGCCGTGATAAAGGAGGTCGGAAACCTCGCCGACGCTCATGCCCCGTTCGGAGATCAGGTGGAGGACGACGCCCGGGTCGAGCTGGCCGGGGCGGGTTCCCATCGGCAAGCCGTCAAGCGCCGTGAAGCCCATCGTGCTGTCGATGCTGCGGCCATCCCTGATGGCACACATCGAAGCGCCGCTGCCGAGATGCGCCGCGACCACGCTACCGCCGGCCACTTCCGGAGCCACCTGATGCAGGCGCTGGGCGATGTATTCATAGGACAGCCCGTGGAATCCGTAGCGGCGCACCCCCGCTTCGTAGAACGCGTAGGGCAGAGCGTAGCAGTCGGTGTGCTTTGCTTGCCCGCGATGGAACGCCGTGTCGAAGCACGCGACCTGGGGGATCGAGGGGTCGCTTTCCATCGCCAGGCGTATGGGCGCGAGATTGTTCGGCTGGTGCAGCGGAGCCAGAGACTCGAGCGCGGTCAGGCGGGCGAGCACACCGGCGTCGATCCGCACCGGCTGGCTGTAGTCCGGCCCGCCATGTACCACGCGGTGGCCGATCGCGACCAACTCGAACCCAGCCAGTTCGTCCAGCCAGCGGCGGGTTTCTCCGCTCGCGGCCGGGAGATCGGCGATCTCCGAGGCAGCGTATTGCCGGTCGACGAGCGGCGAGCCGTCGCCACTGACGGCGCGCAGGCGCGGTCGCGTGCCGATGCCGTCGATCTGCCCGCGCAGCTGCCGCGTCAGATGCTCGCCGTCGATCGAGAATATCTGGAACTTGAGGCTCGACGAGCCCGCATTGACGACAAGGATCGCCTTCATGCCAATCCCGTCGCCGGTACGGGCGCGTTGCGCCGCCGCGCGGCCGCATAGAGTGCGGCGACCGCGCAGGAAGCCAGGCGGGTGCGGACCGAGTCGGCACGGGAGGTCAGCACGATCGGCACCCGCGCCCCCAGCACGAGGCCCGCGGCGTCCGCATGCGCCAGAAAAATCAGGTTCTTGGCCAGCATGTTGCCGGCCTCGAGATCCGGAACCACCAGGATCTGTGCATGGCCGGCGACGGGAGAGGCGATGCCCTTGATCCGCGCGGCTTCCGGATCGACCGCATTGTCGAAGGCCAGCGGACCCTCGAGTTGGCCGCCGGTGATCTGGCCACGCTCCGCCATCTTGCAGAGCGCAGCCGCCTCGATGGTCGACGGGATCTTCGACGTCACCGTCTCGACGGCGGAGAGGATCGCGACCCGCGGCGTACCAAGGCCTATTCCGGTCCACAGATCGATCGCGTTCTGGATGATGTCGCGCTTCACATCCAGGTCAGGAACGATGTTGATGGCCGCGTCGGTGATAAACAGGGTTTCGGCATGGCCGGGGACGTCCATGATGAAGACGTGGCTGATGCGGCGTTCCGTGCGCAATCCGGTGGCGGAGGCAGTCACCTCGCGCATCAGCTCATCCGTATGCAGGCTCCCCTTCATCAGCAGTTCGCCCTTGCCTTCGCGGATCATGGCGACGGCGCTCGCCGCCGCCGCGTGGCTGTGCGGAGCGTCGACGATCTCCTGCCCGGCGAGATCCATGCCGTGCGCGGCTGCGACGGCGCGGATTTTCGCCTCGGGGCCGACAAGCAAAGGCGCGATCAGTTTCTCGGCGGCGGCCTGGAGGGCGCCCCGCAGCGATGGTTCGTCGCAAGGGTGCACGACTATGGTGGCAGGCGGTCGATCGCTGCGGGCCGCCGCGATCAGCCGATCATATTTCGACTGTACGAGCTCTTGGTCGGTCAGTTCCAGCACCGGGGCATCCTCGTTTGCCTGTCACTTTGCGTTATGCGGCGTTCCGCGGCAACCGTCATGCCAGGGGTTGCGCCGCGGAAGCCGGCCGGGCCACAATGGGCCGCAATCGATCCGGAGATTTTTTTGATGCGCCTCGCCTTCGCCGCCCTCGCCACAGCCCTGCTCTTTCCCCTCGCGACGGCCTCGGCCCAGGACTGCGCCAACGCCACCGACCAGGCGACGATGAGCCAGTGCGCGGGAAAGGCCTTGAACGATGCCGACAAGCAGCTCAATGCCGACTTCAAGGAGATCGAGAAGCGGCTGGCCGACGACGCCGGCGCCCGGAAGCAGCTGGTCGCCGCGCAGCGCGCCTGGATCGCCTTCCGCGATGCCGAATGCGATTTTCAGTCGTCCGGCGCGGCCGGCGGCAGCATCCATCCGATGCTGGTCGCCAACTGCAAGGCGGCGCTGACCAACCAGCGGCTGATGGATTTCAAGAATTACCTTGCCTGCGAGGAAGGCGACATGAGCTGCCCGGTGCCGGCGGCCGAGTAGCCGGACATGGGGAAGGTTTTACGCGGCCCGCCCGAAAACCAGAAAACTGGTTCGGAAGTTTGTGGCCGAGAAAGTGCTAACGCCGGGGACAGTTTACTTTTATCCCCTTGTACCAACCCGTCCCGCGCAGAGCCTTTCCGGGGATAAAAGTAAACTGTCCCCTGTATCCAGCCTCCCCCGCCGCCACGCCCTGCTTCGCAGTCTGGCCATTGAGAAGTCGGGAAGACGGGCGGCCGTTCGATCGCCGATCTGGGTATAAACATGCGACCTTGCGGCCGCCCGTCCGGCGCATGCTTTTGCCATCCCGTTCCGCTACGCAAACCATCGCCTTACGGCTTGCACCTGCGATGTCGTTTCGTACTGGCAGACATACTCCAGGTTGTGTATGTGGGAACTCTTGGGACAGCCCCCGGCCTTCACGGCCACGTTAGCCGTTCTCTCCAGGACGCCGGTCCCTCCCCGCAAATCACCGTCATGACCGGCGTTCCCGCGGGAGGAACTGACGGTGAGTATGGGGCAGGTTTTGGCGAGGGGGATCAGAATTGCCAAAAAAGCGATTCCGCGCCGCGCAGGTCTACCGACGCCGAGGGTCAAGCATCAGAAACGGCTTGCTTTTTTCCTGCCGAAAATCGCAGGCGGCAAAAATTTTCCGCAAAACCCCTCCCCGCCGGGAGCCTCGGCGGCGCCATGGGGCGGCATCAGACATCGCCGTTTCACGCCGGCCGCGAACGCGCTATCGTGCCCTATGCCACTGGCCTTGCTTGTCCTTGCCGCGACATTGGCGCTGCCGGCCCTGTCGGCGGACGACCCGGCCGTGCTCACCTGCGAGATGATGGTGAAGGCGAGCCTGCGCGCACCGCAAAGTTTTGCGCGCGCAGCCGAGCCCCTCGTCGACGAGACCACGGTGACGCTCGCCTTCACCGCGCTCGACGCCCACGACCGGACCGTCCGCCAGACGCGGACCTGCCGGTTCAATCTGGAAGGCGACGGGTTTTTTCATCTGGAGCCGTTCCGCCGCGCCACTCTCGAAGCGCGGCTCGACGCCGCCAAGGCCAGGCTTGGGAAAGCCGCGCCCGGCAACGACCTGATGCTCGCCCGCTCGCAGATCCTCGACATCGGCCGCGAGATGTATGTGAACCACGACCGCATGCTCAAGGCCGAGCGGCAGGCGGCCAGGGCCGGCCTCTATCCGATCGCGCCGGGCCTGACGAGGCTCGGACAATGACACGCCATCGTTTGCTGCCCGGCCGCGGGGCAATCGCCTATGGCGCACTCCGTCCAGCACCCCTCATCCGACCTCGCTTCGCTCGGCCACCTTCTCCCACAGGGGGAGAAGGGGGAGCGCTGCACATCCGCCTCTGCCAATCTCCAATGTTGACGATTGGCGGTGAGGTCGGCGCGAAACTCCACCTTCTCCCCTTGTGGGAGAAGGTGCCGAGCGCAGCGAGGCGGATGAGGGGTGCTGGACGGAGTGCAACGCCCCCGCTGGATGCCTCCCCTTTCAATGCTACTCTCCCTCGTCCCATAGAGAATCGGATCATGAAAAAACAAATCGTCGAAGTGCCGGTGCTGTCGCCGCTGATGCGCGAGTTGGGCATTCCCTGTTCGTCGGTGACGAAGGCCAACGGTTTCGTCTTCGTCGCCGCCACCCCGCCGATCGACATGGTGACGGGGAAAATCGTTCGTGGTGACATCGAGACCCAGACCGAGGCCTCGCTCAACGCCGTAAAACTCTGCCTGGAGGCGGCGGGCACGAGTTTCGACAATGTGGTGATGGTGCGCATCTACGCCGCCAATGTCGGCTTCTACAACGCCATCAACCGGGTCTATCAAAAGCATTTTCCCGACAATTTTCCGTCACGCAGCTTTGTGCCGGTGTCGGGGTGGTTCATGGAGTTTGATATAGAGATCGAGGTGCAGGCGGTGGGGTGACCAAATTCAAGGCACCTAAAGCTCCATAGATCAGTGGTGTTCGGGAGTCACCGAATTATCACGTACAGGATTCTGTCGGATACCATCTAATTTATTCGAAATAGGGACAAGATGTAATGTGGAAATTGTCGTTAAAACCTCTGTTTCGGAAGCTCTGCGCAGTAACCTTGATCGGACTATTCTCTTTTGCTGCGAGCATCGCCATTGCTGCGGAAACGCAAGCAACCGTCAAATTTGCAGTCGTGGGCCCCGGGCCGAGCACTGGAGACTGGTCTATTTATGGCGAGGAAATGCGGGAAGGCGCAGAAATGGCAATAGAAGACATAAATGCAAAGGGAGGGATAAATGGACAAAAAATAGATCTTCAGTTCTTTGATGACAAAGGGAATCGAGAGACTTCCGAAAGCATCGCAAAAAAGATTTCATCCTCGGGGGTAAGATTTGTTGTTGGTCACTATAACTCAACAAGCTCGATTTACGCGTCGCCCATATACTCAAAAAGCGACGTTCTGATGGTAAGCCCCGCAAGCACTAATCCAAAATTTACCGACGATGGTTACTGGAATACAATTCGCACCTCGGGCAGAGACGACGTTCAGGGGACCTTCGCGGGTGAATATATTGCGAAGAAATTTCCTGGTGAAAAGGTTGTGATCTTACATGATGGGTCGACATACGGAAGAGGTCTGGCTACAAAAGTGAAGTCTGCCCTGAACGCGGCCGGCACCCAGGAGGAGATATTTTCTTCAGTAAAATTCAGCCCAAAAGACCTTTCAGCGCTTAGTAAAAGATTACAGGCGAGTCAGGTCAAGATTGTTTACTTCGGAGGTTTGGCCAAGCAATTGGGAGAACTGGCTCGAAAGACAAATGATTCCGGCATGAATCTGCAGTTCGTTACGGGCGACGGCGCGGCCTTTATTCGGGATTTAACTTCTAGTGGAGGCGATGGAATCGAGGGCACCCTTATGACGTTCTCGTACGAAGACAGGATCAACCCTAAAGCGGCGCAGGTCGTTGAAAGGTTGCGAGCCAGAGGCGTTGAACCGATCGCCTATGCGCTCAAGTCCTATGCAGCAGTTCAGGTGATTGCGAAGGGAGCGGAATGGGCCGGCACTAACGATCCGCGAGCGGTAGCAACGGCGATACGATCGGAGCGACCAATTCCGACAATACTGGGGAATCTCAGTTTTGACAAAAAAGGAGATCGCCGCGAACCGGATGTGACGATGTACGAATGGAGAAAAGATTCGTCAGGAAATTGGGGATTCTACAGTTTAGACTAATGAAATGCACGGATAGAGTCGCATGATTTCATGCCGACGCCAGGTTGGCGGCTCGAATCGGCAAATTAAAGCAATTCAAACAATAGATGACACCAAAGTGTCATCTATTGTTCGCCTTATACACCCAAGGTGGAATGGATTCCGCCCCTCACTCCCACACCACCTCCGCCGCGAACTCCGGATCGGCCTTCGCCTCGCCGGCCTTGGCGCAAGCGGCGCTGACGTCGTCGGCCATGGCGGCCAGCTCGCCGCCGACCAGGATGCCGTAGATCACCAGCAAATGCTGGTCGTGGTAATCCTTCTGTGCGTCGGTCATCTTGGCGGCATCGGCCGGCGCCAGTTTCTCGAAGGCTTTTCCGACCTTTGCGCCGTCGAGCGTAAAGCCGTCGCAGGCGGCGGCGATCGCCGCCTGATAGGCGACCAGTTGCAGCGTCGTGGTCTGGTCGGGCGTCAGCGCTCCTTCCAGAAGGTCGACGGCGTGGGCGCGCACGAAGCCGGAATCCGGCTGGTCGTCGGCCAGTGCGGGCTGGGCGGCGAACAGGGCGGCGGCGAGGCCGAAGGCCGGTGCAAACGAAAATCTCATCTGGAAAATCCCTCTCTCGGCCGGATCAGAATACGCGGTTGGTCCATTTCGCCGAGTAATAGCCGGCATTGTCGTAGCAGGCGCCCTGGCGGGGATAGCAGATGATGCCGCCCGCCGGGCTGAAGGGCGCCGACGGCCGGTAGACCGGCGCCGGCGGGATGTACTGGTCGCGGTAATAATGGTCGTGCGAGGAGGCGGCGGCCGCGATGCCGCCGATCGCCACGCCGGCGATGATGGCAGCCGCCGTGTCGCCCGAATTCCAGTGCCGGGCAAGGGTGGGCGTCGCCGCGGTTACGGCGAGCGCGCCCGCCAGAGCCAGTGTGACCAGTTTTCCGCGCATCGATGCCCCCGGAGGTTGTAAAGGATTCGGCGTCACATTAGGCCGGCAGGCGGGATGGCTGCAAGCCGGGAATGGGACGGAATTTGGGGTTCGATTTGATTGGTCGACACGGCGCGGCGACTTACCCTCCCCCTTAAGGGAGGCGGAAGGACGGGCGAGACGGGGTGGAGTCGTCGCAGGATGGAGCACTTCGTCGGCGACCCCACCCGGTCGCTGCGCGACCGACCTCCCCTCAAGGGGGAGGTGGACGGCGACGCTTCAAAAATAGCTCTGCAGCGGGCGCACTTCCAGGCTGCCGGCCTTGAGCGCGGCGATGGCTTCGGCCACCGCGCCCATGCCCGACAGGGTCGTGTAATACGGCACCTTCTGCATCAGCGTGGCGCGGCGCAGCGACTTTGAGTCCGACACCGCCTTCTGGCCGTCGGTGGTGTTGAAGACGATCTGCACCTGGCGGTTGCGGATGGCGTCCTCGATATGCGGGCGGCCCTCCAGCACCTTGTTGATCTTCAGGGCCTCGACGCCATTTTCCGAGAGGAAACGGGCGGTGCCCGACGTCGCCAGCACCTTGAAGCCGAGGCCGGCAAGGCGCTTCACCGCCGGCAGCATGCCCTTCTTGTCCTCGTCGCGCACCGACACGAACAGCGTGCCCGAGCGCGGCAGGTCGATGTTGGCGCCGAGCTGGCTCTTGGCGAAGGCCATGGCGAAATCGCGGTCGAGGCCCATCACCTCGCCGGTGGACTTCATCTCCGGCCCGAGCAGGATGTCGACGCCGGGGAAGCGCGCGAACGGGAACACGGCTTCCTTGACGGCGACGTGGCCGGGATTTCGTGCATCCGGCTTTTCGCCGTAATGGGCGAAGGCGGCGTCGAGGGTTTCGCCGGCCATGATGCGCGCCGCGATCTTTGCCACCGGTTTTCCGATCGTCTTGGCCACGAACGGCACGGTGCGCGAGGCGCGCGGGTTCACTTCGAGCACGAAGATGGTGCCGTCCTTGACGGCGTATTGCACGTTCATCAGGCCGCCGACATTCAGCGCTTTCGCCAGCGCGGCCGTCTGCCGCTCCAGTTCGTCGACGAGTTCGGTGGACAGCGAATGCACCGGCAGCGAGCAGGCCGAATCGCCGGAATGGATGCCGGCCTCCTCGATGTGCTCCATGATGCCGGAGACATAGGTGTTTTTCCCGTCGCACAGGCAGTCGACGTCGACCTCGATGGCGCCCGACAGATAGGTGTCGAACAGCAGCGGGTTTTTTCCGAGCAGCGTGTTGATCTGGCCGGTCTTGTCGTTGGGGTATTTCTGCTTGATGTCCTCCGGCACCAGGCCGGGAACCGTGTCGAGCAGGTAGCTTTGCAGCATGCCTTCGTCGTGGATGATCTGCATGGCGCGGCCGCCGAGCACGTAGGACGGGCGCACCACCAGCGGGAAGCCGAGCTCGCCCGCCACCGTGCGCGCCTGCTCGACCGAATAGGCGATGCCATTCTTCGGCTGCGCAAGGTCGAGTTTTCTGAGCAGCTTCTGGAACCGGTCGCGGTCCTCGGCGAGGTCGATCATGTCGGGCGAGGTGCCGAGGATCGGGATGCCGGCCTTTTCCAGCGCGTCGGCGAGTTTGAGCGGCGTCTGGCCGCCGAACTGCACGATGACGCCGACCAGTTCGCCGTCCGCCTGCTCGGCGCGAAGAATCTCCAGCACATCCTCGGCGGTCAGCGGCTCGAAATACAGGCGGTCGGAGGTGTCGTAGTCGGTCGAGACGGTCTCCGGGTTGCAGTTGACCATGATCGCCTCAAAGCCGGCGTCGCGCAGCGCAAACGCCGCGTGGCAGCAGCAATAGTCGAACTCGATGCCCTGGCCGATGCGATTGGGCCCGCCGCCGAGGATGACGACCTTTTTGCGCGCGCTGACCAGAGCTTCCGAGCGAGTCTCGCCGGCGAAAGGAACCTCGTAGGTCGAATACATGTAGGGCGTCGGCGAGGCGAATTCGGCAGCACATGTGTCGATGCGCTTGAACACCGGGTGGACGTCAAGCTTTTCGCGCAGCTTGCCGACCTCGGCCGGGTCGCGCTTGGCCAGCGAGGCGAGGCGGGCGTCGGAAAAGCCCATGCCCTTCAGCATGCGCAAATTCTCGGCGTCCTGCGGCAGGCCGTGCTCGCGGATACGGGCTTCCATCTGGATGATGCCGTCGATCTGCTCCAGAAACCACGGATCGATGCGGCACATCTGGTGGACTTCTTCCAGCGACGTGCCGAGGCGGATCGCCTGTGCCACCATGCGCAGCCGGTCGGGCGTCGGCGTGCCGAGCGCGGCGCGGATGGCGTTGCGGTCATCGTCGCCGCCGGCGCCGGGGATCTCGATCTCGTCGAGACCGGTGAGCCCGGTCTCCAGCCCGCGCAGCGCCTTCTGCAGCGATTCCTGGAAGGTTCGGCCGATCGCCATCACCTCGCCGACCGACTTCATGGCGGTGGTCAGCACCGGCGACGCGCCCGGGAATTTCTCGAAGGCGAAGCGCGGGATTTTGGTGACGACATAGTCGATCGACGGCTCGAACGAGGCGGGCGTGGCGCCGCCGGTGATGTCGTTGTCCAACTCGTCCAGCGTATAGCCGACGGCGAGTTTCGCGGCGATCTTGGCGATCGGAAATCCGGTGGCCTTGGAGGCCAGCGCCGAAGAGCGCGACACGCGCGGGTTCATCTCGATGACGACGAGGCGGCCGTCGGCGGGATTGACGGCGAACTGCACGTTGGAGCCGCCGGTCTCCACCCCGATCTCGCGCAGCACCGCGATCGAGGCGTTGCGCATCATCTGGTATTCCTTGTCGGTCAGCGTCAGCGCCGGGGCCACGGTGATGCTGTCGCCCGTATGCACGCCCATCGGGTCGATGTTCTCGATCGAGCAGACGATGATGCAATTGTCCGCGCGGTCGCGCACGACCTCCATCTCATACTCCTTCCAGCCGAGCACGCTTTCCTCGATCAGCACCTCGGTGGTCGGCGAGGCGTCGAGGCCGGAGGAGACGATGTCGAAGAATTCGGCGCGGTTGTAGGCGATGCCGCCGCCGGTGCCGCCCATGGTGAAGGACGGGCGGATGATGGCGGGAAGGCCGACATGGTCGAGGGCCTGCGCCGCGATGCCGAGCGCGTGGCCGACATAGCGCTGCTTGCGGTCGCCTTCGCCAAAATTCCAGCGGGTCTCGAGCGCGTCGAGTTCGGCGTCGAGATTGGCAGGGCTGGCGGCCTTCAGCGCAGCCCGCTCCGCCTCGTGCGTCTTGCGGTCGGCGTCCTTGGCGGCAGAGGCGTTGGCCAGCATGGATTTCGGCGTCTCGAGCCCGATCTTGGCCATCGCCTCGCGGAACAGCGAACGGTCCTCGGCCTTGTCGATGGCATGGGCGTCGGCGCCGATCATCTCGACATTGTAGCGCTCCAGCACGCCCATGCGGCGCAGCGACAGCGCCGTGTTGAGCGCCGTCTGCCCGCCCATGGTCGGCAGCAGCGCATCGGGCCGCTCCTTGGCGATGATTTTTGCCACCACTTCCGGCGTGATCGGCTCGATATAGGTGGCGTCAGCCAGTTCCGGGTCGGTCATGATGGTGGCCGGGTTGGAATTGACCAGGATGACGCGAAACCCCTCGGCCTTCAGCGCCTTGCACGCCTGGGTGCCGGAATAGTCGAACTCGCAGGCCTGGCCGATGACGATGGGGCCGGCCCCGATGATCAGGATCGACTTGATATCGGTTCTTTTCGGCATTTTTTACTCGCGGTCCGTCGGCTGCGTGCGCGGAAAACCCGGCGGGCGGTCCCGGCCGGGCGGCTGCACGATTCTGATGTCAGGCTAGGCGCGCCTTATAGGGGAGGATGCCGGGGGATGGAACCCCGGAAATCGACATTGAAACGCGCTTTGCTACTGCCGGCGACGGGGCGGATCGTGGAGCGCAGCCGACTTCCTCCCACCAGTAGAAATCATACAGCACAATGCGCCGTTGGTCCGGCAGACGGCGCTGGCTTGCCGGAACGAAACCAATGCCGGCTTCGCCGCAAGAGGAATCCCAGGAAATCCGATCGTTCAGGCCGGCCAGGTTTGCTGCTGCATGTCGAAACTGCGGCGGACGAACTGCGCGGTCCGGTTCCATTTGCCGTTCGGATCGGGGAAGGCCGCAGCCGCCAATGACGGCGGCAAATAATCACTATGCGCGTAGTTGTCCGCATCGCGGATCTGCCACGGCTTTCGCGTCTTCCCCAGCGGCTTGGCCAGGCCCGCATAGCCGAGAGCGTCCGACCACGGATTGGCGCTCGGATCGAGAACATGTCCAATCATATTCCCGAGCGGGAATGCCATCCGAAGCACATTGTCGCGGCGCGAGGCGAGCAGCGAGACGGCCTCGCAATTGGCGAAGGCGTCGGCATACTCCTGCTCCAGGCAGGTTCGCTCGATTGCCGCCGCCATCAGGCATGCGGCGCGCGCCGGACGGTTCAACCCTCTTATCGTTTCGAGGACAACCCTGCCGCCCAGGCTGTGGCTGGCGAAGGACAGGCTGTCGCTGTCCTTGAGCGTCTTGTTGCAGAACGCGGTGAGGTAGCGCCCAACTGCCGTGGCGGTCGGTTTCTCGACGGGATAGCTGATCGCGCCGAAGGACGAGTCCCCCGGCCAGAGCACGCCGATGAAAATCGCCGTGGAAGGCAGGGCCAGCAGGTTGTCCAGCCTGGAAAGCGCGCACACGGCCTCCGCTTGCGAATTGTTGTAGCCGTGGATGGCGAAAAGAACGTCCATGCCGCGCGCAGCGGATGTCACCTTCGCCACCTCGCGCGCCTTCAGCGCGAAGGACGCATCACTGTCCCATGCGACCGGATCCGGGCGGATAGGCCCACCCACCGTCTGATAGCGGAAACTGAGGAACAGGGTCACGGCCGCCTACCGCTTCACAGCTTTGAAGGCCGCCACCGCGGTGGTCATCGCCGACGTGATATCCTTGGCGATGGGTGCAATCGGCACTGCGACCAGCCCGACAAGAAACGCCTTGATAGCGTTGCCTCCATCAAGGGTACCGAACAATTGGAGGGCGCCGACTTCCGCCAGAACAATCGCCACGACGGCCGCCGCCACCTTGCTGGTATTGCGGTATTTCTGGTCGGCGCGTTCGAACGCGGCGTCAAGTCTTGCGTCGACGACCGCCTCGAAGCGGCCCAGCAACGTGATTTCGGCGTCGGCGAGAACTTGCCCGGCATTGATCTTGACGGCGATGGCCGCCAGGGTGGGACCGTCGATATTGGAGACTGCCGCTGCCAAAGCGGGTGCAGTGTCCTTGGTAAGGCCCAGACGGATCAGGCCTTTCACCATCGTCTTCTGCTCGGTCTTGTCCATGCCGTTGAGCCAGTTCGCCTTGGCTACGGCATACGGATTGGTTTTGTCGACCAGCTCAAGGGCCTCTCTGAACGGCAGGAGGGCACCCCTGAGGAAACCGTATCCAACGTTCGAGATGCCGCCGCGAAACACTTTGCTTGTATCAACCAAGCCGTAGGCCGCCGTACCCAGCGCGGCCACCGCCGCAATAATCTGCCCTATGTCACCCCATTCCATTGCCGTGACTCCCTTTGGAAAACACCCAAGGCATTCATGGCAGATATTCAACTTTTAGTATATAGGAAAAAATACATACAACCAAAATTCCTCGCACTTGAGGCGGAATGGAGGGAGTCACCCGCCGAACGGCAACGTATCGGGAATCTCGAAGCGTTCGGCCTTACCGATGCGGATCATGTTGAGGTCGGCCTCGCGCGTGTAGGTCAGCGGATCGGGCGAGTCGGAATTGTCGGCGCGGCCGTTGGTGAACAGGATGACGCGCTGTCCACCGTCAGGCCATGTCACCGTGACGGTGGCTTCGCCGTCCTCTCCGCGCGTCGCGTGCGCCGAGCAGTGGGTCATCGGCTGGCCATAATAGCGGGCGCAAGGGATGTCGCCGACCGCATCGGCGCCCGGCGTCGCATCCCCGCCGGTGGAAGGCGATGGAACGACAGGCGCATCCTGGCCCGGGAGCGCAGCCTGCTCGGAGGAAGCCCCCTCCCCGGCCGGCGGGTTTTCCGCGGGCAACGATTCCAGGCCGGCGCCTTCCACCGATGTCGCGCGCATGTATCGGGCCGCGACCCAGCCCCTGAGGCCCCGGTCTTCGGTGGATTCGACTTCGCACCAGTTGACGCCGTTGGTTTCGCTGCACCCGTGGTTGCGCAGCAGGACGCCGTTCGGCAAGCGTCCGACGACCTTGCCCATGGCGGACGCCGTCGCCCGGACATTCAGCAGATCGTTGCTGGCGACACCCTCAACCACGAAAAACGCGGCGTTCGGCTCGAACGGGGGCGGCGCGATCGGGGCGGGGATCGCCTCGATCCCGGCGGGCTCCGGCTCGTCATCGGTCTGGGCCGAGGACCCTCCGGCCGAGACCAGAAGCAAAAGAGCGGCAAAGGCGAGAGGCAGTGCTGAGCGCATGGCAGTCCCGAAGCTAAACTGCGGCAGATTTCGCCATGCCGTGGATTTGAGTCAACTCTGCGGCATTCTTCAGGACGATCCCATCGCCACGAACGGCCCCCACCGTGCGACGGCATCTTGCGGCAAACAACCGGGGGATGCAGCCGCGTCAACACCAGATAACCGCGGCGGGGACCTTGCGGCTGCACTTTCACCCCTGAATTTATGGCGCAATTCCCACTGGCATAAAGAAGGCACGCCGGTGCCGCCTCAGACCGGCGCGTGGCTGTCGGCCATCAGGGTTGTATCCACACTGGTCCCCCGCGAGATTCGGTACACGGAAGCCGGCGGAATGTTGCGCAGCGCCCGGCCGATGCGGGTGGCCCGGAGCCCGTGACTCGCGAGGATCGCTGCCGCCACCGGGCAGCGCGGCCCGTAGGTAAACTGATAGAAGGCGCCGTCCGGCCGCAGCGCCGTGAACGCGCCGCCCAGGATCGCCGCGACCTTGTCCTGTGGCATGGACAGCAGCGGCAGGCCGCTGACCACGGCGCCGACCGAGCCGACTTCGAAAAGCCCGGCCTCGACGATCCGGGCCGCGTCGAGCGACACCACCCGCGCTTGCGGAAAACGGCCTGCGAGCAGGCTGGCGAATTCCGGCCCGAACTCGACGAGCGTGAGATCGCTCTCCGGCACGCCCCTTTCGAGCAGGGCGCGCGTGAACACGCCGGTGCCCGGCCCAAGTTCCAGGACCGGGCCGACCGCGGGCGATATTTCGCGCGTCATAAGCCTCGCAAGCACAGGCCCCGAGGGAGCGACCGCGGCCACGCGAAGCGGCGCGGCGACCCAGGAGCGGAAAAAGCGGAAAAAATCGGATTGCGCACAATGCGTGTTCATGAAGTCCCTCAGGTCCAAGCCCCCCGGCTGACGCGGCGGAACCATCGCCCAATCCGTGGCCGGATTAGGGCGAAGCCGTACTTCTGCGAAGAAGAAATACACAACGCATCAAGGATGCCAGTGCAGGATTTCGGCTTTGTGACAGACAGCGGAGGGTGCCGTCCTCCTTACGATTCCCGGGCGTCCATGCCCTTGAAGGGAAGAGGAAAATCCCTGGCGCCGGCGATCACCGAATCGAGCAGGCCGGGAAAGCGGGCGTCGAGATCGTCACGCCTGAGCGTGATCAGCCGGCTGGTGCCCAGGACTTGCGCATGGGTGACGCCCGCCTCGCGCAATTTTGCAAGGTGGTAGCTGAGGTTGGTCTTCGAGCCGAGATCGAGGAACTGGCTGCAGTTCGTCGGCACACCCTCGCGCCGCGCCAGATAAGCGACGATGCCGAGGCGGGTCGGATCGCCCAGCACGGCAAGCACGGTTGCAAGGTTGATCTGATCGGCGACGGGGTGCGGCAGGAACATGGAGCCTAGACTGCAATCGGGACCGGACGGAGTTTGCTGCCGACAACGCTGTCAGCAGTCCTCCTGCACCCTTATTGACATAATCGCGTTTGAAGTTCAATAGTTCAATAACTTTTGAATTAAGGATCGACCATGGACAAACGCCTCATCTGGCTTGCCGTCGGCGCTTTCGCCACGAGCACGGTCGCCTTCGTCTTTGCGGGCCTGCTGCCCCTGATATCGGCCTCGGCGGGCATCTCCGTGTCGGATGCCGGCCATCTGGTCACCGCCTATTCGCTCGCCTATGCGATCGGCACGCCGATCCTGTCGGCGATTGCCGGCGCGGCCGACAGGCGGCGGGTCATCGCTCTGGCACTGGTCTGCTTCATGGCCGGGAACGGGCTGGCGGCCGCCAGCGATTCGTTTTTCACCTTGCTCTGCGCGCAGGTCATCATGGGCATGTCGGCCGGCCTGTTCGCCGCGACCGCACAGGCAACGGCGGTGGCGCTGGCCAGTCCGGAGCACCGCACCCGGGCGGTCGCCACCGTGCTGGGCGGCACGACCTTCGCCGTAGCGCTCGGCGCGCCGCTGGCAGCGCTTGTCGGCAATCTCGCCGGCTGGCGGTCCGCCTATCTGGTCGTCGCCTGCCTCGCCCTGATCTGCCTCACCGTGCTCTGGACGCAGTTGCCGCGCGGATTGCCGGGCCTGAAACTCTCGCTGTCGGAAAGGATCGCGGCACTCGGGCGGCCGGGCATACTGCCGTCGCTTGGCGTGACACTGCTCTATCTGACCGGTGCCTTCATGATCATCGCCTACATGGCGCCGCTCGCGCTGGCAGCGGGACTGCCGGTCGCCGTGCTGCCTGGAATGCTGCTCGCCTTCGGCATCGGCGCGGTTGCCGGCAACTACGCCAGCGGCGTTCTGGCCGACCGGCTTGGACCGTCGCGCATGATCGTCATGGCGCTGCTGGCCTCCGCAAGCATCTGCGTGGCGATGTCGGCGATCATCGAACTCCTGCCGCCCGAACTGGCAGGCCCGCTGCTCGTCGGCATCATGCTGCCCTGGGGGTTCATCGGCTGGACCTTTCCGCCGGCGCAGGCAAGCCGGCTCGTTGGCCACGCGCCGGAGCTTGCCAACCTCACCTTGCCGCTGAACGTGTCGGCGATGTATTTCGGCATCGCTGCGGGAAGCTTCATCGGCGGGCGGCTGCTGGAGATCGCGCCGGCCTCCGAACTCGGCCTTGCGGCGGCCGCCTTCCCGCTCGCGGCCCTGGTCGTCATTGCCCTGACCCGCAAAAGCCGCCGGGCGACCATTCCGGTCGGCTGATCGCCGGAACCCCGTAGCCTTCCCGGCGTTGAGCGTCGGCGGCACCCTGCCGCCTTCGGGGAGATAAAGATGAAAAGCGGCAAGACATCGAATGCAAAGGCCGGCGCCGCGTCCGCGCAGGCATTGAAGCGCGAGACGGCGAAGGAAGAGCGCAAGATCGAAGCGGAAACCGGCCATGACCTGAAAAAGGGCGCGGAGCGCGTCGAGGAGCGGGCTCGGAGTGCCGGCATCAAGGATGCCGCCGCTACCCAGAAAATCCGTTAGAGTCCTGATTTGGGCAGTAGATTTTCTGCCCGATGAAAGTCCTGCTTAAAGTTTGCATGCTATTTTCCACGGTGCACCGCATTTCTTGCGGCTGCCAAGAGTAGCGAGCATTGAACAGGTTCAGCCTCGGTCAGGTTCGGCGAGCCTTGTTTTCGTCAAGCAACTTGCCGGCTGCGATCGCGGCCGGCGTCATTGCCGTGCTCGGCGTTTTTGCCGATCACCAGAACAGCGTGCTCCACGAGCAGGCCGTCCGCGCGGAAGTGCTTGCCAAGGTCAACCTGATCCGCGCCAAGCTCGACGGCAGCATCAACGGCAACATGCAACTGGTGCGCGGCCTTGCCGCGATGATCTCGGCGGAGCCGGATATCGGCCAGAAGCGTTTCGACGAGCTTTCCAGCACCTTGTTCTCCAAGGGCAATCAGCTGCGCAGCGTCGCGGTGGCGCCCGATTTCGTCGTGACGATGGTCTATCCACTGAAGGACAACCTACGGGCCATCGGCCTCAACTATCTGAAGAACGACAGGCAAGCAGCCTCCGCGCTGCGGGCTCGCAGCACGGGGGAGCTTGTCCTGACCGGGCCGGTCGCCCTCGTGCAGGGCGGCCAGGGCTTGATCGGGCGCTTCCCGGTATTCACAGGCAACGACACCGACAGGAAATTCTGGGGGCTGGTGTCGGCGGTCGTCGATGTCGATCGCCTTTACCGCGACAGCGGGCTGCTTGAACATCACGACATCGACATAGCGCTGATCAGCAGGGATTCGCCGGAGGAAGCAAGCCTCCCGTTCTTCGGGCGGGCCGGGGTGCTTGCCGAGCGGCCGGTGTCCGCCATTGTCACCCTGCCGTCGGGCGCTTCGTGGCAGATCGCGGCGGTTCCTCGGGACGGCTGGGACAGCACGCCCGAGAATGCGTGGCTGCTGCGCAGCTTGATCGTCATTGCCGGCGCACTTGTCGCCATTCCGATCGGCTTCGCCGGCCGCTTCTACGCGGAACGGCAGAGGAATTATGTGGCGCTGCACAGCCGGGAAGCAGAGCTCCGGAAACTGTCGAAGCGTCTCGAACTGGCGCTCGACGCCTCGCGCATCGGCGTCTGGGAACTCGATCTCGCCACCAATGACGTGATCTGGGACGACCGTCTCTACGAGATCTATGGCAGCCAGCGGAAGAAAGGGGCTCGCACCTATCAGGACTGGTCGAGCGCCATCCATCCCGACGACCTGAAGAGGGCCGAGGACGATTTCCATAAGGCGGTGCTGGACGACAGGGCCTACTCTTCCGACTACCGCATCATCCGGCCCGATGGGCGGATCCGCAACATCCGCACCCATGCCACGATCTTCCGCGACCCCGCCGACACGCCCAAGATGATCGGCGCCGAATGGGACGTGACCGCCGATGTCGCGCTGAACAAGGATCTGGAACGCGCCAAAATCCTCGCCGAGACGCGGACCGCCGAACTGGAGACGGTCAAGGCCCGTATCGAGCACAACTCCCTGCACGATTCGCTGACCGGTCTGCCCAACCGCCGCTATCTCGACGAAGAGCTCGAACGGCTTGCCGTGAAGGCCGCCGAGGATGGTCGCGACATCGCCCTCCTGCATATCGATCTCGACCGCTTCAAGCAGATCAATGACACGCTCGGCCACTCGGCCGGCGATGCGATGCTGGTGCATGCGGCACAGGTGCTCAGGCAGCATGTGCGCAAGGATGATTTTGTCGCCCGCATCGGCGGTGACGAATTCGTGGTCGTCTGTCTGGTTGACCCCGGCCAGCACCACCTCGAAGAAATAGCGGGCCGTATCATTCGCCAGATGCGGCGCCCGGTCACCTACCAGGGACATCAGTGCCGCTTCGGCGTCAGCATAGGCATTGCCGTAAGCGCCGCGGCCGACCTCGACGCCGGCCAACTCCTGGTCAATGCCGACATCGCGCTCTACCGAGCCAAGAGCCGTGGCCGCAGCCGGCACGAATTCTTCACCGAGGCGCTGCAGGCAGAGATTGTCCGCAACAAGAAGGTCGCGGACGACATTTTGGGCGGCCTGGAGCGCAACGAGTTCGTCGCCTATTACCAGCCGCAGTTCGATGCCAAGACCCTGGAGATCGCAGGTGTCGAGGCGCTGGTGCGATGGGCGCATCCGACCGAGGGGTTGCTGACGCCCGACGCCTTCCTCTCGACCGCCGAGGAACTGAACGTCGTCTCGACCATCGACCGGCTGGTACTTGAGCAGACGCTCGCCAATTTCGAGCGCTGGAACAGGACAAGCCAGCTCGTGCCGAGGATTTCCGTCAACGTATCGGCCCGCCGGCTCCGCGACGAGGAACTGATCGGCAGCCTGCGCCGTCTCGACATAAAACCGGGCATCCTGTCGTTCGAACTGCTGGAATCCATCTTCCTCGACAACACCGACGAGATCGTCACCTGGAACGTCGACCGCATCAAGGAATTCGGCATCGATATCGAGATCGACGATTTCGGCACCGGCTATGCATCCATCGTCAGCCTGCTCAAGCTGCAGCCACGCCGGCTGAAGATCGACCGCCAGTTGATCTTGCCGATCGTCAAGTCGGTCAAGCAACGGCAACTCGTCGCGTCGATCATCGAGATCGGCAAGACGCTCGGCATCGAGGTCGTGGCCGAGGGCGTCGAGACGATGGAACATGCGCGCATCCTGAAGAAGCTCGGCTGCGACAAGCTGCAGGGCCACGCCTTTGGTAAGGCGATCGGCGCAGCGGCGCTGGAGGATTTCATCCGCGGCGAGCGCTGGCGGGCCGCGTCCTAGCATCGGCCCGCCGGACAGGAAGCATGCCGGCTGCGCATCCGCGCTGAAAGTTTGTGACTTGCCGCAACGCTTCGGCTAGTTTCCGGTTAAGGGACAGGCTGGCATCGAACCGCCTGCCGCGCAAACACAGGTGGAGCGCAAGATGCTTTGGAAGGGCCGCAGGCAGAGCGACAACGTCGAGGACAACCGCAGCGGCGGAGGTCTTGGCGGCCAGCAGGGCGGCCCGTTCGGCCGGCCGGGCGGCGGCGGAATGCGCATCCCGATTGGCCGGGGCGGCGCCGGCGGCGGCCTGTCGACCATAATCATCCTCGTCGTCCTGTTCTTCGTGCTGAAGGCTTGCGGCATCGACCCGCTCGAACTCCTGTCGCAGAATGGCGGCCAGTCGGTTCCCGGCGGCGGCGGACAGGTTACGGAACAGAGCCCGCCGGCCAATGACGAGATGAAGCAGTTCGTCTCCACCATCCTTGCGGAGACAGAGGAAGTCTGGGGCGGCATCTTCAAGGCCGAGGGCGCGACCTACGAGGAGCCGAAGCTGGTGCTGTTTTCCGGCGGCATCGCGTCGGCCTGCGGTTATGCCCAGTCGGCGTCCGGGCCGTTCTATTGCCCCGGTGACCGCAAGGTCTATCTCGATACCGCCTTTTTCGACCAGCTTGCCCGCCAGTTCGACGCCGCCGGCGACTTCGCCGAGGCCTATGTGATCGCCCACGAGGTCGGCCATCACGTCCAGAACCTGATCGGCGTGCTGCCCAAGTTCAACCAGATGCGCCAAGGCATGTCGGAGGCGGACGCCAACCACATGTCGATGCAGGTCGAACTACAGGCAGACTGTTTTGCGGGCGTCTGGGGCCACTTCACCGCGCAGAAAGGCATTCTGGAAAAAGGCGATCTCGAAGAGGCGTTGAACGCCGCCGCGCAGATCGGCGACGACACGCTGCAGCGCCGCACACAAGGCTATGTCGTGCCCGAGAGCTTCAACCACGGCACCAGCGCCCAGCGCCAGAAATGGTTCGCGGCGGGTTTCAAGAGCGGCAAGCTGTCGGATTGCGATACGTTCAACAATCCTATCTGAACAGTCCGCCACGAAAATTGCGCCGGCGGTCTGAAAGCCCACCGGTTGCCATCGCCAAGGAACGATCTTTACGCCCGCTCGGCGATTGCCGGTTCACCCTTGCGGGCGCGGATTAGGTTGACGAAGCGGCGGAACAGATAGTGCGAATCCTGCGGTCCGGGTGAGGCTTCTGGATGGTGCTGCACCGAAAACACCGGCTTGCCGGCAAGCGATATACCGCAGTTCGAATCGTCGAACAGGGAGACATGCGTCTCCTCCACGCCGGCCGGCAGGCTCTTCGAATCCACCGCGAAACCGTGATTCATCGAGACGATCTCGACCTTTCCGGTCGTATGGTCCTTCACCGGGTGGTTGGCGCCATGGTGGCCCTGATGCATCTTCACCGTGGTCGCACCCACCGCCAATGCCAGCATCTGATGGCCGAGGCAGATGCCGAACACCGGAATGCCGGTGTCAAGCAGGCCGCGGATGACCGGCACCGCGTATTCGCCGGTGGCCGCCGGATCGCCAGGACCATTGGACAGGAAGATGCCGTCGGGCTTCAGCGCCAGGATGTCCTCGGCGCTGGTCTGGGCCGGAACCACGGTGACCTTGCCGCCGAGCCCGGTGATCAGCCGCAAGATGTTTCGTTTGACGCCATAGTCGACGGCGACCACGTGAAATTCCGGCGCATCCTGCCGGCCGTATCCCTCGTTCCACACCCAGGGTTCCTCCGTCCACACCGACGACTGGCCGGAGGTGACGTCCTTGGCAAGGTCGAGGCCGACGAGGCCGGACCAGGATTGCGCCTGCCGCTTCAGGTCGTCCAGGTCGAAACGGCCGTCCGGCGCGTGGGCGATCACCGCGTTGGGCATGCCCTTCTCGCGGATCAGCGCGGTGAGCGCGCGCGTGTCGATGCCGCTCATCGCCACGATGCCGCGCCGCTTCAGCCAGCGGTCGAGGTGCTCGGCGGAGCGATAGTTGGAGGGATTGGTGACGTCGGCCTTGAATACCGCACCGACCGCCCCTGCCCTGGCCGCGGGGTTCAGATCCTCGATGTCCTCGTTATTGACGCCGATGTTGCCGATATGCGGGAAGGTGAAGGCGACGATCTGGCGGGCGTAGGACGGGTCGGTCAGGATTTCCTGATAGCCGGTCAGCGCCGTGTTGAAGCAGACCTCCGCCACCGCGCTGCCGGTCGCGCCCAACCCTCGCCCGCGGATCACGGTGCCGTCGGCCAGCACGAGAGCGGCGGTCAGCAGTTCGGGTCCCCAGGGGGCGGTCGAGGCGGTCATGGCGGGCTCCGTCAAAAGGTCCGGCGCTTGCGAACAAGCGATCGAAAGGCCATATAGCGCTGCGAGACGCGATCCATCGGCGCAAGACGCCAGGACCGTGAACCAAGTCGCAATCTATGCAAGGCACGCACATAGGCGATGCCTCCCGGTGGGTCAACAATCGCAGCCCTGCCCGAGACCATTTAATCTTCCGCAGGGAGGACGGTCGGCGCGGCTGGATTTTGTGCGGCCGGGCAGGTAGCGCTATCGTGCGGCCGCGAAAAGGAGAACCGCCATGCGCATGGCAATCGCCGAGGCCCTCAAGGCATCCCTCAAGGCCCAGGACAAGCAGCGTACATCGACGCTGCGGCTGATCAACGCCGCGATCCAGGACCGCGATATCGCCAATCGCGGCAATGGCAAGGACCCCGTCAACGACGAGGAGATCCTGCAGATTCTTGCCAAGATGGTGAAGCAGCGCGAAGAATCGGCGACGGCCTTCGAGCAGGGCAACCGGCTGGAGCTTGCCGAGCAGGAGCGTCAGGAGATTGTCATCATCCGCGAGTTCATGCCGAAGCAGCTTGGCGAGGACGAGACCAAAAACGCCGTGCGCGCCGTCATTGCCGAGGTCGGCGCCGAGGGCCTGCGCGACATGGGCCGCTGCATGAACGCGCTGAAGGAAAAATTCCCGGGCAAGATGGACTTCGGCAAGGCCAGCGGCATCGTCAAATCGATGCTGCAGTAGGGCTGGCTTCCCTCCCTCTCGAGGGCAGGAATGCCGCAAAGCGGCCGGGTGGGGTCGCTGCGGCCAAACACCAACGTTGCTTTGCGTCAGAACACTGCCGCACGGCCCCTCGCCGTCTCGCTCAACTTCACTTCGTTCCGTTGGCTCGCCGACCCTCCCCTCAAGGGGAGGGTTAAGCCGGCGCTCACCCCAAAAACGTCACCTTGCCCGTTTCCACGTCGTGCATTGCGCCGACGATGCGCAGTTGGCCGTCCTTGACCAGGCCGGCAATCACGTCGCTGCGCTCGGTCAGATGGGCAATTGTCTGATGCACGTTCTCCTCGGCGACCGCCTGAACGAATTTGTAGTTCGCGGAGGTATGCTCTCCGTCCGTCTTCACCGCGTCGACGGCCGGCCGGATGTTGGCGAGCATGGCGGTGATGTTGCCGAGCTTCACGTCGTCGATCGCGCCCTTGATCGCCCCGCAGGACGAGTGCCCGAGCACGACGATGGCCCGGGCGCCCGTCACCTTGGTCGCGAATTCAAGGCTGCCAAGAATGTCCGTATCGACGAAATTGCCGGCGATGCGGGCGCAGAACACGTCGCCGATGCGCTGGTCGAAGACCAGTTCCGGCGGCACACGCGAATCGATGCAGCCGAGGATCGCCGCGAACGGCGCCTGGCCGTGCGCGGATTCGTGGACCTGGGCGAGAAGATCGCAATTAAACGAGGTACCGGCCAGAAAACGCTCGTTGCCGGCCTTCAGCCGCTCGATCGCCTCGTCCGGGCTGACCGCCTTCTGGCGTTCCGGCGTGAAGATGGCGCAGTCCAACCCGACGGCGAAAGCGTTCGAAGCAACGAAGGTAGCTGCAAGCGGCAAGCAGCCGCAGAAAAGTCGACGCGTAAGCATAGATCCCTCAATCATGCCCGGAGCCCACACGATGCAGGCTCATCTTTTATTGCATTAGCAAAGCATAATTAAGTATCGGTTTGAAGACGACGTCGGATTTTAAGGAGTTAACCCGCCTTCAGGCGCGAGCCGGTCAAAAGGCCAGCCTCCTCCAGCACCGGATAGACCATGGAGGCCAGCAGCGAGTTGATCTGCTTCAGGTCGCGGATCGTGTCGAGATGGATGGAGCTGGTCTCGACGCTCTTGGCGGCGCCCTCGCGCAGCCGGTCGAAATGGCTCTGGCTGGACTGTTTTTCCAACGCTCGCAGTCGGTCCTTTTCCTGCACCAGTTGCCGCGCCGTCTCCGGGTCGCGCGACACCAGCACATTGAAGGCGAGCCGCGCATTGACCAGCACGGAATGATGGAACGCGGTGAGCTCGCGCCAGCCCTGGTCGGTGAAGGTCAGGCCTCGGTCGAGCTTCTTCTGCACATGTGCCAGCATGTTGCGTACGATGATGTCGCCGACCTGCTCCAGTTTCACGCAAGCACCCAGCAGTTCCTGGTAGCGTAGCGCTTCGCTCGCCGAGAGCTGGCCTGGCGTGATCCTGGAGAGATAGAGTTTTATCGCCGCATGCTTGCGGTCGACACGGTCGTCCAGCGCTGCAAGCTCGTCGATCTTGTCCTGGTCGGCATGATCGTAGAGCTCGATCACCCGGCTGAGCATGATGTCGATGGTCTCACAGACCCGCATCACCTCGCGGGTCGCATTGGCCAGCGCGAGGCTCGGCGTGCCGAGCGCCGCATCGTCCAGCGCGGAAAACTCCATCTCCGCCAACGCCTTGCCCTGCTCCGGCTTGCCGCCGAGCGCGACGATGCGTTCCGAGGCGCGGTAGACGAGGCCGGCGAGCGGAATGCCGGCGACGAGGATGACGCAGTTGAATAGGATGTGGGCGTTGATGATCTGGTCGCCGACGCTGGTCCCCAGAAAGGCGACCGGCGGCCTGGCGAACAGGAACAGCGCCAGCATGACGATCGACCCGGCGCCGCGCATCAGCAGGTTGCCGACCGGCACGACTCGGACGCCGGGCGCGGCGCTGCGGGTCAGAAGCGGCGCGATGACCGAGCTGCCGAGATTGACGCCAAGCACGAGAACGATGCCGAGTTCGGGCGGGATGAAGCCCCTGCCCGCCAGCGTGACCAGAAGCAGCACGGCGGCGATGCTGGAATGGAACAGCCAGGTCATGACGGCGGCGAGCAGGAAGGCCGTGACCGGATCGCTGGCGAGATAGGAGATGATGACGGGGAGCAATTTGCTCTGGCGAAGCGGCTCGGAGGCTTCGCCGATCATCTCCAGCGACAGGATGAGCAGGCCGACGCCGACGAGGATGCGCCCGATCTGGCGCCAGTCGCGGCGTTCCGTGGCCATGAACATGACCGTGCCGGAAGCGATGCAGATGGGTACCAACAGGCTGAGATCAAAGGATAAAAGTTTTACGACCAGCGCCGAGCCGATCTCCGCGCCGCGCACCGCGAGCTGGCCGGACATGCCGCTGACGATGCCGGCGCCGGCGAAGGAACCGACCAGCAGGGTGACGGCGGTGGAACTCTGCAAGGCGATGGACAGGCCGGCCCCGGTCAGCACCGCCAGCACCGGATTGCGCATGGTGCCGCGCAATTTCTGTTTCAAAACGTCGCCATAGGCGCGTTCGACGCCAGTGCGCACCATGCGGGTGGCGAACAGAAGCAGCGCGATCGCGCCGGCCAGATGGATGAGGACGACGGAGCCGCTCACGGCTCTGCCGAAACGGCGAGCGACCGGACCGCGCGGGACAGCCGGCGGCGGAGGGGTCGGCAGAGGGTGGCGAGCGCTTGCATGACATGCCCTTCGTATATTAGCCGGATAATAAAATCCAGAGATCGTGCGGGACTGTCCGGAGCCGACATCCCGTGTCGGAAACCGGTCTTTCCCAACGATGCCAGCGGCGGCAGCGGCTCAAAATCAGGCTCGCTAAATTGCTTCATATTCCTAAGCATCACTTTGTAATCATTACACAAGTTTAATTTTGCATTCAGATTCCGTTCATCCGCCGGGGCCTAGTTTCCCTCTCGCCAACCCGAAAGGACCCCCCATGAAACGTCTCATCCTCGCCGCCGTCGCCTTCTCGATGCTGGCCGTTCCGGCAGCCTATGCCGACCACAAACCTGTGCATCGCGAAGTCCACAAGGTGCAGAAATTCGACGGACCGAACCGCACCGTGGTTCGCAAGGTCGACAAGAAGGTGGTGCGACGCGGCGACCACAAGGTGGTGGTCAAGAAGGTGAACCGGACGCACTGGACACGCGGAAACCACGTGCCGAACTGGAACACGCGCTACGTGGTTCGCGATTACAACCGCTACGGCCTTTACCGGCCCGCCTACGGCCAGCGCTGGATCAAGGTCGACAACGACTACCTACTGATCGCGGTGACCACCGGCGTGATCATCGGCATGGCCGCGGCGAACTGATCGAACGAAATCAACATATTGACGGAGGCGGCCGCAAGGCTCCGCCTCCGTCGCGACATTGCGTGAAGTCCGGAAGATCGAACTGTTTCAATGATTTATCGGAAACGTCGCGGTCGAGGACGCTGAATCGCTTCAATAAACGCCCGAAAATGCGGGAACGCACACGCCGGCAGCCTCGTCCAGCTTGATCGCGGCGTCGATTTCCTTCACGCGCCGACGCTTCCTTCGCTGCCCTGCTCCTACCTCCGGGCATGTGACAAGCAGCAGAGAGACGAGCCGAAAATCGCCCCGCCCGTCACGCCGGCACGGCGCGCGCCGGCGGCGTCTCGCCGCTTCGCTGTTCGGCAAGGTGGGAGCAGAGCGCGACGAGTGCGCCGACCAGCATGGTGAATATGCCCAGCACCGGCAGGGCGCGATAACCGAAACCGCCGGTGAGCATCATGGCGCCGATGAAGGCGGCGAGTGCGATGCCGACGTTGAAGCCGGACGGGATCAGCGACGAGGCCAGGTTGGGCGCGTCCGCCGTCCAGCCCAGGATGCGGGTCTGGATCGGCGTGCCGATGGAAAAGTTGATCGCCCCCCAGAGGGTGACGATGACGATCATCGGCAGCGGATAGGGGCTGAAGAAATACATTGCCGCCAGGACGCAGGCCTGCACGACCATCAGCACGATGATCGACGGCATCGGATTCCAGTCGGCCAGTTTTCCGCCGATGAAGACTCCGGCGGTGGCGCCGATACCGTTGAGCAGCAGCACCAGCGGCACATAGGCAGCATCGAGGCCGGTGACGTCCCGCAGCATCGGGGCGATGTAGGTGAAGGGCACGAACTGGCACATCATCAGCATCAGCATGATGATCAGCGAGGTCCAGACTTGCTGGCGGCCGAGCACCCGCACCTCCTTGATCAGGCCGGCCGGCGGAGCAACCGCGCCGGTGGCGCGCGGCAGGAGCGCGATCATGGCGGCCAGCGAGACGATGCCGAGCAAGAACATCGCCCAGAAAGTGGCGCGCCAGCCGAAGACATTGCCGATGGCGGCACCCGCCGGCACGCCGACGATGTTCGACACGGTCAAGCCCGCCAGCACCAGCGCCACCGCCATGCCGCGCTGGTCCTCGCGCACCAGGCCGGTGGCCACCACCATGGCGACGCCGAAATAGACACCGTGTGCGACCGCCACCAGCACGCGGATCACCAGCATGGAGGCAAAACCGGGTGCCAGCGCGCAGGCCAGTTGCCCGGCGATGAAGACCAGGGCCAGCCAGACCAGCAGCGTTTTTCGTGATAGTTTCGCGGTGGCAATGGTCATCAGCGGTCCGCCGATGGCAATGCCCAGCGCGTAGCCGGAGACGAGGTAACCCGCAGTCGGCACCGAAACATCAAGCCCCGCCGCCACCTGCGGCAGCACGCCGGCAATGACGAATTCGGTGGTGCCGAAGGCGAAGGCGGCGATGAACAGGGCAATGAGCGGAAGCGGCATGGCGACTCGGGAACACAGCGGCTGAAGCGGCGTCGAAACACGGACCGCGGCGGCAGGCAATCCAGAAAATGGTGGGTTGAGTTTAGCTTTTCTTCAACCTCGAAGGCCTGATTGCCCCACAATCGTTGCTATGGCGGTCCCTGGCAGCAGCCATTGCTCCCTAGGATGCAGGGCCTATTGTTCCTCGACGCACAAGGTGCCGCCGGTTCGCGGCGACGCGGCAACCGAACGGCTCAGGAGGGAGCGGGCCTTGGCGGCACGGTATCTCGCCCTGCAACACCCAACCGGCACCCGATCTACTCCAAGAGGTATCGCAACAAGCTCAAGTTCGACGGACTTGTCCGCACCTTGCCATAACCGAAAATCGGCCTTGCCAAGGCGCTCAGGCCCAGCCGGGCGACGCGGCTGCTGTTTGCCGTCCGGGCGGAGTTTGACGGCCGCTAGGCGTTTTTCCTGGCGCGGGGTTTTGGCGGGACCTTCTCCGCCGCGACTGCCTTTGCGCGTGGGGCGCGTGGTTTTTTCTCTGCGGCCGCCGAGGCTGTTGCCGGCTGTGGCGAACCCGCCAGATCCTCGGCATCGATTTCGCTTGTGGCCCGGTACCAATGCTGTTCGTGCAATCCGTGCGGCCGACCCTCGCGTTCCCAGATCGCGTGGGCACGCTGACGGATGCGTTCATGCCTTTCACTGCTCATGGCTATCTCTCCACCGGTCGCAACGGATTGGACCGGACGGCGCCGTGACCGTCAAGAAAAAAGGCCGGACGGATGTCCCGCCCAGCCTTGAATATCGGCTGACCCCGGTGGAAAGGCGCTGAGGGTGGATCGCCGGCGGCCATTCGCAATAGATCTTCTTCACCGGCGATCGATGAACGCCCGGGTTCTTTCGGACAGGAATGAGAAGAACGGGTTCCAGTGCTGGCGGGTCATCGCGGTGTTGGGGATCGCCAATGTCCGGTTCTCGCCACGCAGATCCAAGCGGCCAAGCCTGATGCCCGGGTTTTCCGGCCCGTCACCCTCGCCGTAGAGCGGGTCGTCCGGCGGGAACGGCAGGGCGATGTGCGACAGCGAATAGACATCGCCAGGCCAGGACAGGCCGAGGTCGGTCACAGTAGCCGCCGTCTCGCCCGCCGCCCGTTCGCGCGCGACAGTCGATGCACTGGCGCTATCCCGATTGGTGAGGATCGAAACCCGATAGGAACGGGCCGGCCCGGCGAGCAGGCTTTCCACGTCCAGCGACGTCGTCAGCAGGCCTTGCGCCGCGTACACACGATTGACGTCGAAGACGACCAGGTGATGCGCCCCCGGCTTCAGCCGGTCGAACAGTTTGGTGAGCAGCGCCTGGGCTTCCACGGTGGCGTCGGCGGCCGACTGGAACGCGAGAATGGGCGGGATCTCAGCTAGGCTGCCCTGCTTTTCCAGGCGGTCCAGCTGGGACTGTATTTCGACGGTCGCCTGATAAGCCTGGTAGCCCGCATTGACGGCGAAGGAGTTGTATTTGTACGGGTCGTATTCCGGCTGCACCGCGTTCCAGGCGAGCTTGTCGAGGCCGAGCAGATCGCCCAGGCGCGCCTGCCAGTCCGAATAGGCCGCGATCTCCGCTATCCCTATTTCCGGCGAGATCAGGACAATTCCGGCCGGCCGTGGCAACGAAGGGTCCTCCACCGACGCCAAGGCATAGTGCGTGGCCAGCGCGGCGCCGTTCGAATAGCCGACGATGAAGATGGGTTTGTCGCCCACCTTGCCTGCCAGGTGCTTCATGCCGATGCGGACGGCCGCCGCCATGTCGTCGAATGTCGTTTGGATGAGGGCGCTCGGCGCGGTTCCATGTCCCGGTATGCGCAGCCCCAAGACGTCGCCACCCTCCGCATGGAGTTGCCCTGCCAAGACCCTCAGGCTGTAGGGACTATCGGAATAGCCGTGCAGCATGAGGACGCCGAACGCCGGCGTGTCGCCGGCGAGTTCGTAGGTGCGATTCCAGTTCTGCGGCCATGTGGCCGGATCCGATTTGCTGCCCTGGTTGTAGCGGTTGAACAACGTGCGTTCGCCATCGTCGATCTTGGCGTAGACCTTGCTTTGCAGCTGCGCGAACAGCCTGTCCTCGAGGGACAAATACCCTTCCAGGGATGTCACCGGCGCGTTCTTCGTGAACTCCTCATCGAGATGGACGAGATGCCAGACGCTGAGGTCGGGTTTGTTGTTCAGCACCACGACCGCCACGATCAGGCCCGCCGCGACGGCGCCGAGCACGGCGGATATGACCACCAGCAACGCCCTGGGTATGTGCCGCGTTATCCGCCTGAGGCCATGTGCGATCATTGCTCGTCCCCCATCCTATGTGCCCAACCGGACCTTGGAGCCTGTTTGAAAACTCCGTCGGGTCGGTCCGCCTGGTCTTTTCGGGGCCTGTACGTCGCCGATCCTCGCCGATGCAACCAGCATCGACTGCGGTCGGCTCCTGCCAGGCCCTCGAAAATCCCTCGTCGGCCCTCTACCGAGGAGTTTCCAAACAGCCTCTTAGATCATTCTTTCCAATATTTGGCGCTCTCCCACTGAAAATGGGGCCGGCTTTCTCGTCCATCGGTGTCCGCCGACGCGCCTCGAACTCAAATCGGCCGACCGCCGCTGGCTGCCACGACATCGCGGCGACGCGACATGCCTGTGAATCCCGGGCACTCCGGCCTTCGACCCTTCGCATCACCGCCGCTTCGCGCCTATATAGGTTCTCAACCCACAGCGAGCCCGATGCGTTTTCCACCTTCCTTCCTCGACGAGATTCGCGACCGCGTGCCGATTTCCTCGGTCATCGGTTCTCGTGTCTCGTGGGACCGCCGCAAGACCAATGCGGCGCGCGGCGATTTTTGGGCATGCTGCCCGTTCCATGGTGAAAAATCGCCGTCCTTCCACTGCGAGGACAAGAAGGGCCGCTACCATTGTTTCGGCTGCGGCGTCTCGGGCGACCATTTCCGCTTCCTGACCGAGCTCGACGGGCTGGGCTTTCCCGAAGCGGTGGAGCGCATCGCCGACATGGCCGGCGTGCCGATGCCGGCGCGCGACGAGCAGGCCGAACAGCGCGAGCGCCAACGTGCCAGTCTGCACGACGTGATGGAACTGGCGACGGGTTTCTTCCAGCAGCAGCTGCAGTCGGCGGCCGGCGCGAAGGCCCGCGCCTATCTTCGCGACCGTGGCATGACCCCGGCAACGCAGCAGAAGTTCCGGCTGGGGTTCGCGCTGGACAGCCGCAACGCGCTGAAGGAATTTCTGGCCGGCAAGGGCGTGGCGAAAGACCAGATCGAGGCCTGCGGGCTGGTGCGCCACGGCGACGACATTCCCGTCTCCTACGACTGGTTCCGCGACCGCATCATGTTCCCGATCGAGGACCGAAGAGGCCGCGTCATCGCCTTCGGCGGCCGCGCCATGTCGCCGGAGGTGGCGGCCAAATACATGAACTCGCCGGACACCGAACTCTTCCACAAGGGCGAGATGCTCTACAATTTCGCCCGCGCCCGACAGGCGATGGGCAAGGACGGCGCGGTGATCGCCGTCGAGGGTTATATGGACGTGATCGGGCTGGCGCAGGCCGGCTTCGAGAACGCGGTGGCGCCGCTGGGCACGGCGCTGACCGAAAACCAGATGGAGCTTTTGTGGAAGATGGCGCCGGAGCCGGTGCTGTGCTTCGACGGCGACCAGGCCGGCCTGCGGGCGGCGTGGCGGGCGGCCGACATGATCCTGCCTTCCGTGCAGCCGGGGCGCACGGCGCGCTTCGCGCTGCTTCCCGAGGGCAAGGACCCCGACGACCTGGTGCGCGAGCAGGGCGCCGACGCGTTCCGTCCGGTGCTGGCCGAGGCCCGGCCGCTCTCCGAACTCCTGTGGATGCGCGAGACGACCGGCGGGGTCTTCGACACGCCGGAGCGCAAGGCCGAGCTGGAGAAGACGCTGCGCGAGCTGACCGGCCGGATCAAGGACGAAAGCGTGCGCTTCCACTATGCGCAGGACATGCGCGAGCGCGTTTTGGCCTTCTTCGGCGCTGCGCGCACGCCGCCGAGACGCCAGGGCGACTTCAACAACAAGCGGCCGGCCGCGCAGGGCGGCCAGTTCGTGCGCGGCGCCGGCGGGCGCACAGCCATGTCCGAAAGCCTGAACCGCTCGGCGATGGTCAAGCGCGGCGGCGAAGGCATGCCGCTACGCGAGACCGTGCTGCTGGTGGCGCTGGTCAACCATCCGCAGCTGATCGACGAGAATTTCGACCATGTCGAAACGCTGGACCTCAGCAACGCCGACCTGAAGCATCTGCATTTCGCCATCATCGACGCGGTCGCCCACGGCCATGCCGGCGACCGAGACAGCCTGCGGGCGGCGATCGGAGCCTCGGGACTGGACGAGATCTGGCAGCGCGCCGTGCTGCTCGTTCGCCGCGCACGGCAGTGGCCGGCCCTGGAGGAAGCAGCCATCGAGGATGCGCGCGAGGCGTTTGCCCAGGCGCTGCACTTGCAGCGCAACGCGCGCACCTTACATAAGGAGCTGAAACTTGCCGAGACGGCTCTTGCCACGGAAACGACGGACGAGAACTATCGGCACCTCATCGAAATCCAGGCGCAGTTCCGCGACTTTCAGGCGACGGAAGCCTTGATCGAGGGTTTTGGCATACCGTCGGGTCGGGTTGATCGCAGCTGAACAGGCGCTGCAAGGAGTTGTGTCCGTGACGAACAGAATGCACCCGGAGCTTGGGGGCGCAATTGCACGTTTCTCGCTTTGGGTCGCTAATGGCAGCGTCGGCCATCCCCTTCTTCAGGGAGTCGACTATTCAGACGTTCGCGATGAGCCGAGTGCCATGGAGATGCTCTACACAGTGTTCACCAACAACCTGGAGCTCGATCGGGACGGAGCACCGCTCAACGCACGCTATTGCGAGCAGCGCGCGGCGCAATGGCTGCGAAGTTATTGCGATGACTCATACAAGGTGGAGCCTCCGTTCGAGGAATTCGAATGTGAGGGTCACTGGCCGCCGGTTCTCAAGGACGCTCCGGAATGGAAGAAGACATGATGGGTCGCTCAAGCACGAGCTCGGGACAGAGAGGAAACGTCTCAATTGATTCGCTTTTTTAACGCGAATCATGCGAGAGGCGCTTGACCTTCCGCTCGTTTGGCGGAATCAGGGCGATTCGAGACGTTGATCCACAGGATGAACCTCTGCAATCGCGGAAACGATTGGATCGAACACTGGACGGGACGCAACGTCGCTCCAGATAAAGTGGTTGACCGAAACCTGGACAGGACTGGCGGCGGCCGAGACTAGCGGTGCGGTGATTTTACGGGCGGCGCAAGCGCCCGAGAAAATCGGAGCCCCGCGCGGCAGTGCCCATTTGGAGTAGGCAAAGAATGGCGACAAAGGAAAAGGAAGAAGTCGAGACCGAACGCGAGGGCACGACCGACGGTCCCCTGCTCGACCTTTCCGACGACGCTGTCAAGAAGATGATCAAGGCCGCGAAGAAACGCGGCTATGTGACCATGGACGAGCTGAATTCGGTGCTGCCTTCCGAGGAAGTGACCTCGGAGCAGATCGAGGACACCATGTCCATGCTGTCCGACATGGGCATCAACGTCGTCGAGGACGACGAGACCGGCGAGGAGGCGGAAGCCGAGCCGACGGCCGCCGACGCCGAGGAAGACGCCAACGAGCTTGCCGAGCAGACCGGCACGGCGGTTGCGGCCACGACCACCAAGAAGGAGCCGACCGACCGCACCGACGACCCCGTGCGCATGTATCTGCGCGAGATGGGATCGGTGGAATTGCTGTCCCGCGAAGGCGAGATCGCCATCGCCAAGCGCATCGAGGCCGGCCGCGAGACGATGATCGCCGGCTTGTGCGAGAGCCCGCTGACCTTCCAGGCCATCATCATCTGGCGCGACGACCTGAACGAGGGCAAGGGCCTGCTGCGCGAGATCATCGATCTCGAGGCGACCTATGCCGGCCCCGAGGCCAAGCAGGCGCCGACGCCCGAACGACAGGAAGAGCTGGAACGGCCGAAGACGCCGGAGGACCGTATCCGCCGCCCTTCGATCCGCGAGGACGACGACATCACCAATGTCGGCGGCGAAAGCCGCATGGAGGACGACGAGGACGAGGACGACGAGGCCTCGCTGTCGCTAGCCGCCATGGAGGCCGAGCTCAAGCCGCAGGTGATGGAGACGCTGGACGTCATCGCCGACACCTACAAGAAGCTGCGCAAGCTGCAGGACCAGCAGGTGGAGAGCCGTCTGGCCGCCACCGAGATGCTGTCGCCGACGCAGGACAAGCGGCTGAAGGAACTGAAGGACGAGCTGATCAAGGCGGTGAAGTCGCTGTCGCTCAACAACGCCCGCATCGAGGCGCTGGTCGAGCAGCTCTACGACATCAACAAGCGGCTGGTGCAGAATGAAGGCAAGCTGCTGCGCCTGGCTGAAAGCTACGGCGTGCGCCGCGAGGAGTTCCTGCGCGAGTACCAGGGCTCGGAGCTCGATACCAACTGGGTCGGCCGCGTCGCGACGCTGACGACGCGCGGCTGGAAGGAGTTTTCCAAGAACGAGGCGGCCAATGTCGGTTCGCTGCGTTCGGAGATCCAGAGCCTCGCCACCTTGACCGCGATCTCGATCCAGGAATTCCGCAAGATCGTCAACCAGGTGCAGAAGGGCGAGCGCGAGGCGGCGATCGCCAAGAAGGAGATGGTGGAAGCCAACCTTCGCCTGGTGATCTCGATCGCCAAGAAGTACACGAACCGCGGCCTGCAATTCCTTGATCTGATTCAGGAAGGCAACATCGGCCTGATGAAGGCGGTGGACAAGTTCGAGTACCGCCGCGGCTACAAGTTCTCGACCTATGCGACGTGGTGGATACGCCAGGCGATCACCCGCTCGATCGCCGACCAGGCGCGCACCATCCGCATCCCGGTGCACATGATCGAGACGATCAACAAGATCGTGCGCACCTCGCGCCAGATGCTGCACGAGATCGGCCGCGAGCCGACGCCGGAGGAGCTGGCCGAGAAACTGGCCATGCCGCTGGAGAAGGTGCGCAAGGTGCTCAAGATCGCCAAGGAGCCGATCTCGCTCGAAACGCCGGTCGGCGACGAGGAGGATTCGCACCTCGGCGACTTCATCGAAGACAAGGGCGCGATCCTGCCGATCGACGCGGCGATCCAGGCCAATCTGCGCGAGACGACGACGCGCGTGCTCGCCTCGCTCACCCCGCGTGAAGAGCGCGTGCTGCGCATGCGCTTCGGCATCGGCATGAACACCGACCACACGCTGGAGGAAGTCGGCCAGCAATTCTCGGTGACCCGCGAACGCATCCGCCAGATCGAGGCGAAGGCGCTGCGCAAGCTGAAGCACCCGAGCCGGTCGCGGAAGCTGCGGAGCTTCCTGGACAGCTGATCGTCAAAAGCCCGGTTCGCCGGGCTTTTTTGTTGGAGGGACAGTTGGGCAATTTCTACGTGAACTTCAGCGTGAAGGGTGTGGCGCAGACCGAATTGATCGAGGACTTTCGGCGCAACGCAATTGATGCTTTTGTTGGTCCCGACGAGCGCGGATGGTGCTGCTTCGCCGAAGAGGTGACCGACAGCCAGGACCAGTCTGCAATCACAGCCTTGGGGTCATCGCTTTCCCTCCGCACCGGACAGCCGGTGCTTTCTGTCCTCAATCACGACGACGACATGCTGTCCGTCGATCTGTTCGTTGCCGGGGAGACGGTCGGCGATTACAATTCATGCCCCGGCTACTTCGATGACGACCCTGACCCGGAGCGGCTGATGCCGAGGCTGTTGCATGCAGAGGAATTTGCAAAGCTGCGCGAGGGGCTCACCGTAAGCAATCTACGCGACGCCCTGACAACCGACCAATCGCTCGACGCGATTTCATCGCACGAACGGGTTGTCGAACAGCTCGCCCTGCCCGGTTACAGCATCGGTTTCGGCTTCGGATATGCATCACGCGGTGAATTGCCTGGTGAGGGGTCTTTCGTGCGCACTGGCTGACAGTGCCTGGTAAATGAACCCGGTCCGCCGGGCTTTCTTTACCTTCGCGCGCATCCCGCGATCTGCTAGGATGATAACGTCATGAACGAGCACGTCATCGCATTTCCGCCGGAGCCTGCAACGACGCAGGCTGCCGATGGCATGCCACGTCGTGCCTGGACCGTCGCCGAAATCGAAGCGATGCAGGTGGCGGGGATCATCGGCGAGGACGAGCGTTTCGAGCTGATCGGCGGCGAGGTGGTGCCCATGCAGGCCAAGGGCGGCCGCCATGAAATGGTGAAGGTCGAACTCAACCGGCATTTCCAGAAGACGATCGCCGACGACCTGCACATTGCTCCCGAAACGACGTTGCGGCTTGATCCAAAAACCTTTCTGGAGCCGGATTTCTGCGTTTTCCCCCGCTCGGTGTTTCCGGGCGACATGCGCGGGCACGATGTGCTGCTCGCCGTCGAGATTTCCGATTCCAGCCTTGCTTATGACCGCGGCCGCAAGATCGGGGTCTATTCCGCCTTCGGCATTCCGGAAATCTGGGTCATCAACGCCAATACGCTGGTGACCCATGTCTACCGGAAGCTCGGGGCGGAGGGCTATCGCGAAGTGATCGACCTGCCGGGCGCACAAAGCCTCACGGCCGTGCGTGTGCCTTCGATTTCGATGTGCCTGGCCGAGCTAGGACTAAAGCCGTTGTAGGATTCGACGTCGATGGCCGCCGCGGCTGAGTATCCGTCCACGACGACGTATCTTGCCGCCGCCAGAACCATCGACGGCCGCTGCGTGGCATCCGGCCGCCTTACCGGCAAAGCATTTATTGACGTTCGCATGGTAGGCCTGCCTCATCGAAGCGGGAGGCCGCCGGCGTGAGCGCCATGACAGACCCTGCGGGCGTTCGGGGAACGCAGTCGATCACCATAGCCACGCTCTGGCTGGCCGGAACCCTGGTGACCGCGATCTATGCGGTGTGGGGGCTGATCCAGGCCTATCTCGGCAGCAGCGGCTATCTCAGTGTTCCCAACCAGCCCTTCGGCGCGGACTTCGTCAACGTCTGGACGACCGGGCGGCTTGTACTCGCCGATGCCATCGACACCATTTACCGGCATCAGGATTTCATGACGTATCAGCAGACGTTCATGAACGAGGATATCGGGCTCAGAATGTGGGCCAACCCGCCGCATTCCCTGCTGTTTGTCTGGCCGTTCGGCCTTACCGGATATTATGCCGCGTTCCTGTTGTGGAGCGTGCTGGGCCTTGCGCTGCTGGGTTTCGGCGCCCGCAGGTTCGGCTTCACCTGGACCGAGACCGCCATACTGGTGTTCTCGCCGGCCGCTATGCGCTGCATTGCCGGCGGCCAGACCGGCAATCTGGCCTGCGGGCTCCTGCTCGCCGCTCTCGCCGGGACCTCGCTGCGGTCGAGATCGTCGATCGCCGCCGCGGCGATCCTGACGGTCAAGCCGCAGATCGGATTCCTGTTGCCTCTGCTGTGGATCGTGCGCGGGAAATGGGCGCTGATCGCCGCGACCGGGCTGCTGACCGCCTGCCTCGTCCTGCTGTCGGTGTTCCTGTTCGGGGCGCAAGCCTGGCGGGATTACCTGGGTGACACGCTGCCGGCGCTCGCCGACCTGGAGAAGCGAGGCCAGGGTCCGTTCATGTTCATGATCCCGTCGATGTTCATGTCCATGCGGCTGGCGGGCCTGGGGGCGGACGCCGCGTCGGCGGTGCATTTCGCCTTTGCCGGGGCCGTCATGGTCTTCCTGATCTGGCGGCTGAACCGCGAGCCCAATGCGATGCGACAAGTCGCCTTGCTGCTGATCGGTACCTGCCTGGTGACGCCATACCTGCACATCTACGATCTCAGCATCCTGCTGGCAGGCGCGCTGCTTGTCCTGCGCGGCGTCGATACGTTGCAAGGGTGGGTTCGAGCGGTCATCATCCTCGCGGCCGGCCTGGCCTGGGCGCTGCCGGAACTCGTGATGCAACTCGGCAACCACGGCGTGCCGATCTCGCCCTTGATCATCCTGGCGATCTTGCTGGTCGCCTGCCTGCCGCAGGCCTGCCGGGAAGACGTCGCCGCCGGCAACGGGTGACGAGGCCGGCGCCGCTGATATACGCCGTACGAATTGGTCCGAGGCGGGTTGTCCGGGAATGGGCGGACGCCCGCCACAACCGGGGAGACAATCGATGAGCATCAGGCCTGCAAGCCTCTCCGCCTTATGCGTTCTGCTGCTCGCGGGTGCCGGCTGCGCTCCGGCGGACGGAGCCGCCAGGACCGGCATGGCCAATCCGGCCTCGGTTCACTGCGGCGAGATCGGTGGTCGCTCCGAGATCAGGACAGCCGCGGACGGCAGCCAATATGGCGTCTGCAACATGCCCGACGGGCGCGTCTGCGAAGAATGGGCGCTGTTTCGCGACAACAAATGTGTACCGCCCAAGGCGTGAGATGGAGTATCGATTGGCCACCCGCGCCAGACACGCACGGGCCTGACCGCCCCGTCCCTAAGGACCGTCCGGAATGCGCATCGTGCCGAAGGCCGCATCCAAGGGTAGCCAGAAATGGCTGCAATATTGCGTCGAGCATCGGCCCGACCTGTTGCAGGTGGAGGCTCTCGGGCCGGTCGGCTGGGTCTCGCCGATCCGCGGGGACGATTTTGCCGAATACCGAGACGGACAGTTTCTCGGCAAGGTCAAGCTATCGCGCCTTTCCGACGAACTCGCCGCCTTCTGGCCGGCGCGCGGCCCGCAATGGGACGGTCTGGGGCTGGCCGATGGCAAGGTCGTGCTGGTCGAGGCGAAATCGCATCTGCGGGAATTGCTGAGCCCGCCCAGCGCGGCTGGCCCTGTGTCACGCCTGCGTATCGAGGCGGCGCTCAAACGGGCTCGCGGCTCGCTCGGCAACACGGGGAGCGTGTCATGGGTCAGCAACTACTACCAGTTGGCGAACCGGCTGGCGCACCTGGATTTCCTGAGATCGCATGGCATCGACGCGCATCTGCTGCTCGTCGGGTTCATCAACGACCATGAGATGACGGGCCCGAGAAGTACCGGTGAGTGGGCCAGGGCCTACGCTACCGCGTTTCAGGTGCTCGGCCTCGATGCATCCAGCACGGCCTCGTTTGTGCATCACGTCCACCCGGACGTCGCGGAGTTGCGGGAAGGAATGGCGCGCTGACATTTCCGCGCGGTATCCTGCCGCCTCAGAATCCGCCGTTGCGCCCCGGCGCAGGACCCACATAGCGCGCGCGAGGGCGGATGAGCGCTCCCGACGCAAGCTGCTCGATCGCATGCGCCGCCCAGCCCGCCGAGCGGGCCATGGCGAACAGCGCGCTTTCATGGCCGATCGGCAGGCCGAACATGCGCATCATGACGGCGAGCGCAAAGTCGATGTTGGGGTGCAGGCCGGTGGCGTCGCTGATTCTTGCCGGCACCTCGACGGCGAGGCGCGGGTCGGCGCCGGCGGCGGCAAGGGCGGCCAGCAGGCTGTCGGCGCGCGGGTCGCCATTCTGATAGATCGCATGGCCGAAGCCGGGAATGCGATCGCCGAGAGCGATGCGCTCGCGCACCTTGGCGGCGAAATCGCCGCTCGCGAGATCGGCGACCATATGGGAGGCAAGCGGGCCGGCGCCGCCATGCCTGGGTCCCTTGAGCGCGACGAGACCGGCGACCACCGCGTCGTAGAGATTGAGCCCGGTCGAGGCGGCGCAGCGCACCGCATAGGTCGAGGCGTTCAGCTCGTGGTCGGCAAGCAGCACGAGCGCGCGCCGGAACAGGTCGGCCGACGCCCTGTCGCCTTGCGTCCAGCTTTCCGCGACCTGGCGGTGCAATGGCGTGGCCGAGGGCGCGACCCCGAGGATGCTTGCGGCGAGCAGGCGCATGACACGCGCGCCCACCTCGGCGCGGCCGTCGCGCGAGCGGTTGAAGGCGCGCGGATCGGCATCGCCGGCCAGCGCAAGGATCGAGGCGGCGCGCGACATCGACTGTTCCCCCGCGGTGGCAGCGGCCACGGCACGCATCGCCGGGCTCAGCACCGGCAGGTTGCCGGCGGAGAAGGGATCGGTGGCGCCGACATCCCACAGCAGCGTCGCCGTCTGTTCCAGCGTCGCGTGTTCGGAGAGGGCGACCGCATGGACGCCGCGATAGATAGAGCCCTGGTCGGTGATGGTGCAGATGGCGGAATCGAGCACCGGCGGATCGGCCTCCCCTGCCCTCGCCGCGCCGCCCGGCGCGCGGCGGTTGCGCAGCGCCCGCACATCGTCGGCGCGGTAGCGCCGGGCGCGGGAATCGGCGGAAGGTTCGGAACGGACCAGGCCTCGGCTGACATAGGCATAGAGCGTGGCGGCCGAGATAGAGAGTTCGGACGCCGCTTCCTGCGCGGTGAGATAGAGCGGATCTGAAGATTTTTTCATATTGATCAGGCTAATCAAGATTGATCAAGATGAAAAGCCCGCCATTCTTGTTGCATCGCAGCAAGGAGACGATCGCATGACCATCCACCAGACTTCCACGGCCGGCCTCGACGGTGTCTCCGCCGCGGTGACGATGCTGTCGCATGTCGACGGCGAGGCGGGCGAACTGATAATCGCCGGGAGCCGCGTCGACGATCTGGCGGCCACCACCAGCTTCGAGGGCGTGGTGGCGCGGCTGTGGTCGGCCGCCGGCGCCGCCACGCTGGACGAGGCCGAGGTGCGCGTAAAACTGGCGGAGGCGCGGCTGCACGCCTTCCGGCGGCTTGCCGCCATATTGCCGGCGACGGACGGGCTTTCGATCGTCGACGGGTTTCGCGCCGCGGTGGCGGCGATCGGTCCGCAGGACGGCATCGCGCCGGAAGCGATGTCGGTCGGCGCCATGCCTGTGCTGGCCGCCGCCCTCGTGCGCCGTGCCGCCGGCCAGGCGGCGGTGGCGCCCGACGCTTCGCTCGGCCATGCGGCGGACACGCTGAAAATGCTTCGGGGCGAGGCCGCGACCGGCGCCGAGGCAAAGGCGCTCGACGCCTATCTCGTCACGGTCAGCGACCATGGCATGAACGCCTCGACCTTTGCCGCGCGGGTCGTCGCGTCCACCCAGGCCGACCTGTTCATGGTGGTTACCGCGGCCTATTGCGCACTCAGCGGCCCGCTGCATGGCGGCGCGCCGGGGCCGGTGCTGGACATGCTGGACGCCATCGGCACCAGCGCCGACATCGCGCCTTGGGTGGATGCCGCGCTGGCGCGCGGCGACCGGCTGATGGGTTTCGGCCACCGCATCTACAAGGTGCGCGACCCGCGCGCCGACGTGCTGAAGCGGGCGGTGGATGCGCTGGGCGGCGACAAGGCCGATCTCGGTCTCACGGCGGAAGTGGAAGCCTATGCGCGCGAGGCGCTGGCGAAGGCAAAGCCCGGGCGGCGGCTGGACACCAATGTCGAATTCTACACGGCGATCCTGCTGGACGCGCTGAAGATTCCGCGCAATGCCTTCACGCCGATCTTCGCCGCCGGCCGATCGGCAGGATGGACGGCGCATGCGATCGAGCAGCAGCGTACCGGACGACTGCTGCGGCCGACCTCCGTCTATGCAGGGCCGATGCCGGCGTAGAGGTGGTGTGGCTGGCGGAGGCGATCGTCTGCGCTCCGCCAGAACCTTCCTCGGCCGTCCCTCCCTCGCATCGCACAGGGAGGTCGAGGGTGACCTGCCGAGAGGATGGTCACGATTGGAAGCCGGCACGTCACTTCTGCGCACGCCGGCCGCGTGCACGGCCGCCTAGAAGACGGTGAAGTCCGCGGCGCTGAGGCTGAGGCCCGCCGTCAGCATCGCGAACTTCACTGCCGCCGCGCCTCCAATTCCGTCCGCGTCATAGAACAGCGAACCGGTATCGGAATTGTAGATGATGCGGTCGTCGGCATCCCTCGGTGCGGAGGCGTTGTCCTTGAAGGCGGAAGCGCTAAGCGCGCCGAAAGCCAGCGTTGTGAAGATCGAGCCGCCCAACGCGATCTGGTCGTCCTCCACTCTGAAATCACCAATCCGATCGACATTGCCGGTCCCGAGTGCGGTCGAAAAGCGGAACGTGTCCTGCCCGCCCATGCCGTACAAAGTGTCGTTTCCGCGGGCTCCATCAATCACGTTGACGCCATCATTGCCGCGCACCAACTGATTGAGTTCATTGCCGGTCAGATTGACCGCGTAGGTCGCGAGCAGCGAAGTTGTGTTGAGGAGTTCAATGCTGGCGCCGACTCCCAGCGTATAGTCAACGCCAGCGGCGACGCGATCGCTTCCACCGCCAGTTGCCTCGGTAGTGACGTCCCCGGCATTGTAGACGACGTAGGTGTCGTTGCCGTCACCTCCGATCAGCGTATCGGCAGCAGTCCCGACGCCACCGTCGTGCAAGATATCGTTGCCGTCCTGGCCATTCAACGTATTGGCAACGGCGCTGCCCTTGAGAAAGTCGTTGTTGTTCGAGCCGAGCAGGTCGACGATGCCGACCATATAGTCGCCCTGGGCGTCGCCGCCGAAGCCTTGAGAGGCCCCGGTGAGTTCGACGTTGAGGCCCAGGATCGGCAGGACGAGGTTGACGACCGTCGATAGATCGACGGTCACGCCGGCGGCGGAGTCCGTGTAGTCGGCCGCGTCGACGCCCGAAAGCGTAATCACGCCTGAGGCATTGAGCAGGCCGCCGACGATCACGTCCGCGCCGGAGCCTCCGCGGATCACGTCGTCTCCGGACCAGCCGATGGCGATGTCGTTGCCGCCGAGCGCGTCGACGAAGTCGTTCCCGATGGCCTGGATTGGACCCAGGATAAGGTTCGGTAAGATTTCCGCGCCATTGGTGCCGGTGAAGGTAGGCATCTTTATTCTCCCTGTGGTTGTTGCCGTCAGGGAATTCTGTTCCGTCACCACTGACGAAAACGAGAATACAAAATACATGCAGCGGTTGTATGAGGTTGCATCTTCGCGGGCCGGCCGACCACCGCGCGCTCGGCAAAGACCTTCTACCCAGGGCTATCGCCTGAAAGGGGTGTTGCTGCCCCTCATCGCCCTGCCGGGCACAAATGGAATTGCCTTTCCGGCGCCGTTTGCGATTGGAGAGATCATTGCCGAAGGCGTGACTTCTCCCCGTTCTGGACGGGGAGAAGTGCCCGGCAGGGCGATGAGGGGCAGCGAATCCGGCGGAAAGGTGGGACGCAACCGACAGGACAGACACCCGGGTTGGTTCAAGCGATTGCCCTGACCTTCTACCAATCGGCAATTGCGCCTATCTTCGGTTGTGACATGTTGCGAGAATGGCGAGGCTGACCTTCATCATCTGCCTGATGCTGTCCATGCTCACGTTCCCTGCCGGGGCGCAGGAGCGGGAGCCGGTGGACGTCGAACTGGTGCTGGGCGCCGACATATCGTCCTCGATGACGCCGGACGAACTGACGATCCAGCGCGAAGGGTATGCCGCGGCACTGACCGATCCCGCCGTGCTGAGGGTCATCCGGTCAGGCGCCTACGGCAAGATCGCCATCGCCTATTTCGAATGGGCCGGCGTGACGTCGCAGACGATAGTCGTGCCATGGACGATCATCGAGACGCCGGCAGATGCCGAGGCCGTGGCTCGAAAAATCGCCGTGCCGCCGGCATGGCAGTCACGGCGGACGTCGATTTCCGGCGCGATGAATTTCGCCGCCGATCTGCTGGAAAGCAGCCCTTACAAGGGCTTGAAGCGGGTGATCGATCTTTCCGGCGACGGCGCCAACAATGAAGGCCCGCCACTGGTGGAGACACGCGACGCCATCGTCGCGCAAGGCATCACCATCAACGGCCTGCCGGTGATGACCGCCGACGCAGCGCCGCAACCCTACGACGTGCCGAACCTCGACGAGTATTTCAGCGAATGCGTGATCGGCGGACCGGCCGCCTTCGTCATGCCGGTGCGTGAATGGGAACAGTTTCCCGAAGCGATCCGCCGAAAGCTCCTTCTGGAACTGGCGAACCGCCCGGAAGGGGTCAAGCCCGGCGCGCCGGTCGTGCTGATCCAGGCCAAACCGCCTTACGACTGCCTGATCGGCGAGAAACGGTGGCGCCAGGACGACAGGCAGCATTTCTTCAACCCGGAGAATGACTACCGCCGCCGCGGCACACCGTGACGCTCAGGTCGCGAAACGCTTGCCGGCGAACGGCGGGAGGATCATAGTTACCCGCGGCAGGTGGCGATGAAACGGCGCCGGGCCTGCCTTTTCCACTGTGTCGCGGCGCCGGAGGGAGGTGCAACGTGACCACTTATGTGCTTCTGATGAACTGGACCGACCAGGGCGTGAAGACAGTGCGCGAGTCGCCGAAGCGGCTTGACGCCGCCAGGAAGGAACTGGCCGACATGGGCGGCTCTTTCAAGCAGTTCTTTCTCACGATGGGCGACTGCGACATGGTCGGCGTCTGCGAGGCGCCGGACGACGCGGTGATGGCGCGCTTCGCGCTGAAAGTCGGGTCGGCCGGCAATGTCCGCACCCGCACGCTCAAGGCATTTCCGGAAAACGCCTATCGCGAGATCATCAACTCGCTCGGCTAAGCATGCCGAACAGCAGGGGTTTGACGGCATGAAATTGGCCGTGTCTACTGCGGCTCGACCACGCGCGAGACCGCCATGTCTATCGAATTCCTGCTGACCACGCTGATCATCGTCGCGTCGCCGGGCACCGGCGTCGTCTATACGCTCGCCGCCGGCCTGTCGCGCGGCGGGCGCGCCAGCGTACTTGCGGCGTTTGCCTGCACGCTGGGCATCGTGCCGCACCTGATCGCGGCTTTCACCGGACTGGCTGCCCTGCTGCACGCCAGCGCACTGGCTTTCGAGATCGTCAAATATGCGGGCGTCGCCTATCTTCTGTGGATGGCCTGGCAGAGCCTGCGCGAGCACGGTGTCCTGAAGATCGACGAGAAGCCGGACCACCGCACGGCCCGGCAGGTGATCGTCGACGGCATATTGCTCAACCTGCTCAATCCAAAGCTGTCGATCTTCTTCGTCGCCTTCCTGCCGCAGTTCATCGCACCGGGCGAACCCAATGTGCTGATGCGCATGCTGGAACTGTCGGGCGTGTTCATGGTCGCCACATTCGTGATCTTCTCCATCTACGGCCTCTGCGCCGCGGGGGTGCGCGACAAGGTCGTCGGCAGCCGCCGGGTGATGACCTGGATGCGCCGCACCTTCGCGGCGGCATTCGTGATGCTGGGCGCGAGACTGGCGCTGACGGAGCGGTGAGGTGGTCGCGGCTTCACGCAATCTGTGCTAGGCTCCGCCCATGAACGAGCGCTTTCATCATGACATGGTGTGGCCGGCGACCACGCAGGCCGCCGATGGCATGCCGCGGCGGCCGTGGACGGTGGCCGAGATCGAGGCAATGGTGGCGGCCGGCATCATCGATGGGGACGAGCGGTTCGAACTGATCGGCGGGGAGGTCGTACCGATGTCGCCCAAGGGCGCGCGCCATGAGTTGGTGAAAAGGGATCTGAATGAACTTTTTCAACCCGCAAGGCCAACGGGCATAAGCATCGTCCCAGAAACAACCCTTCGCCTGGATGAGAATGCGTTTCTTGAACCCGATTTCTGCGTCTTCCCGCGTGAAATCGCGCCGGGTGATGTGCGTGGTCATGACGTGCTTTTGGTCATCGAGATCGCCGACACCAGCCTGCGCTACGACCTCGGCCGCAAGATCGGCATCTACGCCACCTTCGGTATTCCGGAAGTCTGGGTGATCAACGCCAACACGCTGGCCACGCACGTGCATCGCGCGCTTGACGCCGAGGGTTATCGTACCGTGTTCGAAGCTGGCCCGGCCGACGAGATCGCATCTGTGCGCGTGCCAGAGATCAAGATATGCCTGTCTGGATTGGGCCTGAAGCCGGTCTGACTCGCATTTGCAATGCCGCAAGCAATCATCACCATTTCTACCCGAGGCCCCGGCCTCTACGAATTCACCGACCGTGCCGAAAATTTCGTGCGCGAGGCTGGCGCCGAGAGCGGCCTGCTCACCCTGTTCGTGCGCCACACATCCTGCTCGCTGCTGGTGCAGGAGAACGCCGATCCGGATGTGCGCCGCGACCTCGACGCCTTTTTCAAGTGGCTCGTGCCGCCCGCCGACGACCCGTCGATGGATTTCCTCGTCCACCGGCTGGAGGGGCCGGACGACATGCCGGCGCATATCAAGGCGGCGCTGACGGCGGTGTCTCTGTCGATCCCGGTGATGCGGGAAAGACTGGCGCTCGGCACCTGGCAAGGCATCTATTTGTTCGAGCATCGCGACCGGCCGCATCGGCGGGAAGTGGTGCTGCACCTCGCCTGACGGTCAGGCGCCCCCGGCCGGCTTCTCGACGGCGGCATCGTGATTGGCTACGGTGCCGTCGAAGCGAAAGAGGATGAAATATGTCTTTTCTGAAACGGCTGTTCGGCGGCGGTGGCGGCAGCGAGGGCGGAGAGGCCGAAGGCAAGCCGGTCGGCAGCGCGCTCGACTATAACGGGTTCACCATCCGCGCCACGCCCTACAAGGCCGACGGTCAGTTCCAGACCTGCGGCGTGATCTCGAAGGAGGTCGGCGGCATCGTGAAGGAGCACCGCTTCGTGCGTGCCGACCGTTTTGCCTCGCAGGACGAAGCCGCGGACATGGCGCTGAAGAAGGGCCAGCAGATCGTCAACGAGCAGGGCGAGCGGATGTTCTCGTGACGCCGGCGCTCGCGGCGCCCCCGTGCCATCTTCGGCGACACCAATCCCTGTTCGAAATCCTGGCTGGTCCGGCGGTCGAGCCTCAGCCCGAGCCAGCGGTCGCTTCAGGTTAGCACGCGAAACCACAAGATACCTTCGCGCCCTTTCCGGACCACGCAAGGTATCAGGCGAGCGCCGCCAGCCCATCGATCAGCAGCGCCAGCGCCCTGCGGTATTCGTCCGGGTCGCCGCCCGTTTCGATCGACAGGGCCGCGCGGTCGTAGGCTGAAGCCAGGAGCTGCGTCGCCTCCTCTATCGGCAGGTTTTGCGGCAGGTCGCCTGCCCGGACCGCGAACAGGATGCCGCCGCGCAGTGAGCGCGTGCCGTGCCGGTTGTCGATCTCGTCCATGCCCGTGCGCCCGAGCACGGAAGGCCCGTCCAGCAGCAGCAGCCGGGTGCGCCCCGGCAGCGCCAGCGCGGAGAGATAGGCGTCGCCACCCTTGATCAGGGCCTCGCGCGGCCGCATGCCGTCCGAAACCGCGCGCTCCGTCTCGGCCGCCACCGCCTCGGCCTCGGCCTCGGCCACCGCGCAAAACAGCGCCTTCTTGTCCTCGAAATGGTGATACAGCGCGCCCCGCGTCAGGCCCGCCGCCGCGACGATATCGGGCGTGGCGGTGTCAGCATAACCCTTTTCGATGAAAAGCCGGCGGGCGGCGGCCATCAACTCGGCCCGCGTCGTGTCGCTGCGCTCGCGATTGGTGCGGCGTTCTTTTTTATCTTGCATACATGCAGCCTGTATGTTAATTAGAAGAAACATACAGACTGTATGTCGGATAAAAGGGAAAGGAAAGGCCATGAAGACGACAAGCTACTATCCCGTGCTGATGACCGGTGCCGTGGCCGGCACCGCGACCTTCTACAAGAAGCATTTCCGCTTCCAGGCGCTGTTCGAGAACGACTGGTACGTGCATCTGCAATCGACGGAGGACAAGCGCGTCAATCTCGGCATCGTCCAGTGGGACCACGAGACCGTGCCGTCAGCCGGCAGGGCGAAATCGCAGGGGCTGCTCATCAATTTCGAGGTCAGCGACCCGGATGCGATCTACGCGCAGGTCCAGGCCGCCGGCCTGCCGATCCTTCGCACCTTGCGCGACGAGGATTTCGGCCAGCGCCATTTCATCACCGCCGACCCCAATGGCGTACTGATCGACGTGATCAAGCCAATCCCGCCCAGCGGGGAATTTGTGGCTCAATATGCCGAGGGCGCTGCCGGGAACTGAGCGTTGAAGCGCGGGACCGGTCCAAGACCAGCCCCGGGATGCAACGATTTTATCCCCGCGCCGTCGGCACCACCGCCCTGGTCTCCAGCCCGCGCGGCGAGAGCACGGAGACGCTGGCCTCCTTGCCGATGCGTTCGCCGTCGAGCAGCCGGATGAGATCGTCGACGCCGGTGACGGGACGGCCGTCGATCGACAGGATCACGTCACCCTCGCGAATGCCGGCGCGGCCGGCGGGGCCGTCCTTCTCCACGGTGCGCAGGCGCACCGCGGTATCGCGGGAAAGCCCGGCGCGTAGTGCGGTGCGGCGCGGCAGCGTGATCGTGTCGGCGGAAACGCCGATGAAGGCGCGGCGCACCCGGCCGAAACGAAGAATCTCGGAGATGACGAAGTTCGCGGTGTTGGAGGCGACCGCGAAGGCGATGCCTTGCGCGCCGTGGATCACCGCCGTGTTGACGCCGATCACCTCGCCCGCCGACGACACCAGCGGCCCGCCGGAATTGCCGGGATTGAGCGACGCGTCCGTCTGGATGACGTCGTCGATCAGCCGGCCGGTGGCAGCGCGCATCGAGCGGCCGAGCGCCGAGACGACGCCGGCCGTCACCGTCCACTCGAAACCGAGCGGGTTGCCGATGGCGATGGCGATCTGGCCACGCCTGAGCCGCTTGCTGTCGCCGAGCGGCGCGAACACCGGCGGCGACAGGTCGGCGCGCACCAACGCGATGTCGGTGTCGGGATCGCGCCCGAGCACCCTGCCCTCGCCGGAAACCCCGTCCGGAAGGGTGACACGAACGGCGCGCGCATCCTCGACCACGTGGTTGTTGGTGACGATCAGGCCGTCGGGCGAGATGACGAAACCCGAGCCGTGGCCGCTCTGCCCGCCGGTCCGCTCGATGCGGGCCACGGCAGGCCCGACGCGGTCCACCGCATCGGCGACGGTTGTCGAATAGGCGTCGAGCAAAGAAGCGTCGGCGCCGAGATCCTTGTCATGATAGCCCATTGGGGCACCCTTTCGGAGAGGAATGTTTTCCGATTATGTGGGATGCGGATGCGGACAGTGCGAGGGGTGGGAAAAGCGCCTGGCCGCAAGCTGGAGAGGCAAGCGGTTCAGGCGCAGCGTGGCATGCCAGGTGGTGCCAAGGATTGCTTGCTTTAACCGTCCGCGCTGCCCCTCATCGCCCTGCCGGGTCCTTCTCCCCGTGAAGAACGGGGAGAAGGACACCGTCATCGCCCCTGCCGTCAACCAGTACCTGCTGAAAAGATTTGCAGGGAGGTCGCAGCTAACGACCTTCTCCCCGTTCTTCACGGGGAGAAGGTGCCGGCAGGCGGATGAGGGGCGCGGACGATCAATATAAACACCCGCAGGTATGTGGCCTGAAGTCTCATATGGCTGCCGACGATCGCGTGCAGACTGTCCTGCGGACAGAGGGTGGTCAGGTGCCGCGCCGCCTCACGCGGTCCTTGCCCACCCCGGTCTCGTCAAGCAGGCCCATGCGCTTGGCGTGGTAATAATAGCCGGTCTGGTAGAGGCGGTCGGCGCGGTTGTGGTCGCCTTGCGCCACCATATAGGCGCCGCGCAGGTATTTGACTGCGTATTTCAGATTGGTCTCGGCGTCGAACAGGCCCTTTGCCGGCCCCTGGTAGCCCATGCCGCGCGCCGTGGCGTGCTTGATCTGCATCAGGCCGTAATGGCCGCGATTGAAGGCCGCGGGATTGAAATTGCTTTCGCGCTTGACCACGCGGCGCACCAGTTCGACCGGCACTTCGTAGACGGTGGCATATTTGGCGATGAGTTGGTCGACCGGGGTCGGATTGTTGGGCTTCAGGTAGGAGGCGAGCGTCACCGGCACGTTTGCTTCGCTGGCGTAGGCGACAGGAGCGGGAGCCTCGGGGAAGGTGGAGAGCGCCGCGGCCTTCGTCTTGTCGCGTGAGTTAGCCGGTTTCGTCGTGGCGGCGACCGCCGGGGCGCTTGCGGTCTCGGCAGGCTTCGCGGCGGGCATCGGCACGGCGCCGGCCTCGGCCGGGTTCGCGGCCGCGCCAGCCTTGCTCGCATTCGCGGTCGCGGCAGCCGTGGGTGCGGCCTCGGCTTGCCCAGGCGTTGCGGCAGCGACTGTCGCCGAGGCGGCAACGGCTTTTTCGGCCGGCTTCACCGCGGCAGCGGCCTGCAAGACATTCGCGGCTGCGCCGACGGAAGCGGGCTGGACGTAACTGGCGACCGATATCTCACCGGACGGGCTGGGCAGGACCGAGACGGTCTCGGGCAGGACATGATCGGTCGGCGCGAGATTGAAGCTCGCGGAGGTTTCGGTTCCGGTCGATGCGCAGCCGGCGAGCGCGACAGGCGCCAGTGCTGCGATCAGCAGAAGGAGTCTCGAAATTTCGGGCAATGCAGACCGTGACCGTTCCAGTTGTCCCCTCAAGCCGCTTTACAGAACTTTAATGTTTCGGGCAATCGGCTCGTCACACGGCGGATCGCGCCGGCCGTTTTGCCACGCCTTGCAGCCCGGAAGGCGGGACAGGGCGTTCCTCTTGGCGGTTCCCTGCCCCTCGGCCCGCAGGCTTGGCGTCAGCCCCGCGCCGTCGCTCCCGGCGTTCGCCGCCGAAAGCGTTCACAGCGCCAGCCTGGCTTTTCCCAGCCTTGGCTGACCGTACTCACCCCGGAAGGATGCGAGGATATCTCACCGTCCGAAGAGGAATGGGTCGTCGTCGAGATCGAAATACTGGCATTCAAGTACTTGGCACTGGCTGGTGTCGGCGGAAGGGATGTAGCGGTATTCCGGCCGCATGCTGCTCGGGCAGAAGCGGATATCGCTGACGTATCGGCCGTAGAGAGGGGCGCCACTGCGCGAACGATAGCGCATGATCGCGGCCCCTTCGCGGTCGATGCGGGCTTGCACCTCGCCGCAGCTCATGCTCATCGAATTGTAGCGGGAAATCGCGAACGCCTCGCCCGTGACCAGCGTCAGGGCGACGGCCAAAAGCACGGTTTTCATCGGGAACTCCGTCGGTTTGAGCATGACCGGCCGCCTGGCCGGTCTCCTGCTGTCTAACGAGATACGGATGACTTCCGCTTCCCGCGTCAGCCGATTTTTCTTTTTTGCATCACAAGCCCGCGAGGCGCCAGTCCGATCGGCCTGACGTGACTCATCCGGAGATCCAGGCTCTTTCCATGAAAGAGGCTATACCGAAATCGGGAGGCCAGACCCGCCAGCGGGAGAAGGAAGACAACCGCTACCGCATTTGCTTTAGGAACACAGTTTCGCGGTCGAAATATTCGCATTCCATCACCGGGCACCGGCTGACATCGGCGGTGGGGATATACTGGTATTTAGGCTGCGTGCTGGTCGGGCAGAACAGCTTGTCAGTGACATAGCGCCCGAAGAGCCGGTCTCCGCCGTGCGAGCCATAGCGCATGATCACGGCGCCCTCCTGTCCGATCCTGGCGTGGACCGCGGCGCAGCTCAAGTCCATGGAGTTGTAGCTCGAAATCGCAAAAGCCTCGCCCGCGACCAGCGTCAGCGCGACGGCCAGAACCACCCTTTTCATCGAAAACTCCGTCGGTCGACTATGATCTGCCTTTTTCTTTCTACCGGGATACCGAGGACTTCCGCTTCCCGCTTCGCGCGGTTTTTTTCACTTTTGCATCACGGGGCCGCGAGCCGCCAGCCGGATCGCCTCTTGTCTCGGAAGGCGAAGCATTTTATACGCGGGCGATTGAATTTTCGGTCGATCGGTAGCTCGCGAAAGCCTCGCGTCCGCTGACGTTCATCTGCAAATTTCGATAGGGCCCGCCGGGCGCCGAAGTCCGGTCAGACAACGTAGCGACTTTAGGAGACAAGATGGCTACCGGTACCGTCAAATGGTTCAACACCACCAAGGGCTATGGCTTCATTCAGCCGGACGCTGGTGGCGCGGACGTGTTCGTTCACATCTCGGCGGTCGAGCGCGCCGGAATGACGAGCCTCGTCGAGGGCCAGAAGATCAGCTTCGAGATCGAGCAGGACCGCCGCACCGGCAAGTCCGCCGCCGGCAAGCTCGCCAAGGTCTGATCGACCGATACTTCGCAGGAAGTCTGAAAGGCGGGTTTTGCCCGCCTTTTTCATTTCCGGGCCGCCGTTGGTGCAAGCGCGAAGCCACGCCGGTCACCCCGTCCAGTCCATCGGTACATGGCCGGGATCGGCCTCTACCCGCCGGAGCCACGCGCCGATCGCCGGATAGCTGCCGAGATCAAAACCCCCTGCCCCGGCGTCGTGCGTATAGGCATAGAGCGCGATATCGGCGACGCTGATTTCGTCGCCGGCGAAGAACGGCGTCCGCGCAAGCTGCTCCTGCATCACCGCCAGCGCCTTGTTGCCGCCGATAAGCGTGGCAGCCAGTCGTTCCGGCGTCGCGTCGGCCGCCCGGTGCGGCATGGTCAGCAAGGCCCGGCGCACCGCGACATAGGGCTCGTGGCTGTACTGCTCGAAGAAAAGCCATTGATAGGCGAGCGCGCGATTATAGGCGTCGGCCGGCAGGAAGCGCGTGCCTTCGGCCAGATGCAGCAGCATGGCGTTGGATTCTGCCAGCACGCGGCCGTCCGCAAGCTGCAGCAGCGGAACCCTGCCGTTCGGGTTCCTTGCGAGGAACTCCGCCGAGGTTGTGCCGGCGGGACCGGAGCCGGTCTCGACATGCAGGAAAGGTATGCCAAGCTTCGCCAGAAGCAGGCGCGGCTTGTAGCAATTGCCGCTGTTCGTCATGCCGTAGACGGTGATCACGATGTGCCCCTCGATACGATGCGCAGGGCAACAATCGTTGCGAGGTCCGGACTGTCCAGCGATTTGTTTTCAAGGATCGATAAGCGGCGTTGATCGGTCAGGCCGACAGCGGCACGACATTGCGGTCGGCGCCAATGAGATCGGCGAACGAACGCGGGGCGGCGTCGAACTCCGCGCCCGCCAGCAGCGGAAGATGCAGAAAGTCTCCCTGCAGCCGGTCGGCGCCGGCGGTGATCGCGGCGCGCAGCTGAGCGGCGTCCTGTATGCCCTCGATCTGGACAGCCGCGCCGCGCCCCTTCAGCGTGGTCACCAGCAGCCGGAAGACACGCTGCAGGTCGACCTCGCCGACGATCCGGCCCGTCCAGTGCGGAAGTATGCGCACCAGGGGGAGCGCGATCTGGGTGCTGCTTTCGCCAAGCAGGCCGCTTGCCGCCGCAAGATCGAGCGCGAAGGGCGAACCCATGCGCTGCAGGCCGGCGGCGACAAGGCCGAGCGCGCTCGTTCCGGCCAATACGCTGAGATCGAAGCAGATTTTGCCATTGCCGAGCCCGGCTGCGCCGGTCTCCCGCAACAGGTCGTCCACCTCCGCGCACAGTTCCTCGACCTTGCCCGAAAGCGAGAGCACCAGCTCGAAATCCGGATCGTCGCAGCCGACATGGACAAGGTTTCGCACGGCCATCCGCCGTCCGATGCGGATGAGCAACATCTGCTCTTCCGGCGTCAGCGTCGACAGCACGTCCGCCGCCGCCGGCCTGCCGCCGCGTTCGACCCTGACGGCCGCCAGCATCGCGACCGGCGCCAGCGTCTCGCCCTGCCGGCGGAAGATCGGCTGATAGATGGTCTTCAGCCGGAAGGCGCCGAGAATGCCGAAGGACAGGCCGGTCTCGTCGACCGCCATGGCTTCCGCAACCGGCGATTCATGTGCGTCCTGGCTCATTAAACGACCTTGCGCCCGAATGTCCTGGTGCTGGGCCGGAGCAGAGCGGCCTCTGGCCGCTGTTTCAAGACAACGGCGCCGCGCCGGGCGGAAATGCCGGAGACGGGCATGGCGACTGTCGGAAACGAGGCGAAGCTGGTCGGCGCGATCTCAGGTCGGGCAAGCACGTAACCCTGCACCATGGAAGCACCCGACCTCTCGGCGAGTTCGAGCTGCCAGTTCTCCTCGATGCCTTCGAAGACGGTGGTGATGCCGCGCCCCGTGAAAATCTCGACCATGGCGCTGAGCAGGCCGAAGCCCGGCCCCGACTCCATCAGATGGCTGATCCAGTGCGCGTCGAATTTCACGATCTCGGGCCGCAGCGCCTTGATCCGGTCGATGTCGGAATCCTCTGCCCCATAGTCGTCGACCGCGATCTTGAGGCCGTTGGCCTTCAGAGCCTGGACGAAATCGTAGAGCGCCTCCTGCGATCCCGACTTCTGCTCCGTCACCTCGCAGACGACACGGCACGGATCGATCCCGACCTCGTTCAGCGTCATCCGCATGTCCGACAGCGCCGTATCGGCAATGGTCCGATCGATGAAGACGGAGGGATCGAAATTCACGAAGATCGCGGTCTCCCTTGGCAGGCAGGCGGCGGCGTTGAAAAGATGCAGCGTGCGGGTCAGCGTCTCGATGTGAAAGCGGTCCATCGCGGGAAGTCCCGCAAAGAACGAGGTCGGCGGCACCGGTATGTCGTTGCGGAAAGGCCGGATCAGCCCTTCGAACGCCGCGATGGACAGCTTGCCATCATGAAAGGCGAAGATCGGCTGGAACGCGCTTTTCAGCACGAACGGCCCCCACACGCCCTTTGACGTGCCATCATCGTCCCTGACGATATGGGCGAGAACTGCGCTGCGCGACACGTCGGCCTCTGTTGCTGGTAGTCGTTGACCATAGGTGCCCAAGCTTTTATCGGGCGTTAACGAAACTCACCGTGAACCGAGAATTGTCGCGGTAACGCATGCGGCGCTTGCGATTCGATCGACGATCGGACATTACGGCGTGGCTCGCGGCCGGGCATCATCCAGAGGACCTTGCCGGCGCGAGCCTGTAACCCCGGCGCGACGCCGGTCCGAAGCCCCTTGGAGATATCCTGTCATGGCATTCCTTGCCGACGCCCTTTCCCGCGTGAAGCCTTCCGCCACCATCGCGGTCAGCCAGAAAGCGCGCGAGTTGAAGGCGAAAGGCCGGGACGTGATCGGGCTGGGCGCCGGCGAGCCGGATTTCGACACGCCGGACAATATCAAGAATGCGGCGATCGAGGCGATCCGCCGCGGCGAGACGAAATATCCGCCGGTTTCCGGCATCGTGCCGCTGCGCGAGGCGATCGCCAAGAAATTCAAGCGTGAGAACAATCTGGATTACAAGCCGGAGCAGACTATCGTCGGCACCGGCGGCAAGCAGATTCTGTTCAACGCCTTCATGGCGACGCTGAACCCCGGCGACGAGGTGGTGATTCCGACACCGTACTGGGTGAGCTATCCGGAAATGGTGCTGCTGTGCGGCGGCACGCCGACCTTCGCGGCGACGACCTCTGCCAACGGCTTCAAGCTGACGGCGGAAGCGCTGGAGAAGGCGATCACGCCGAAGTCGAAGTGGCTGGTGCTCAACTCGCCGTCCAACCCGTCGGGCGCGGCCTATACCGAGGCGGAGTTGCGCGCGCTGGCCGACGTGCTGCTCAAGCATCCGCAGGTCTGGGTGCTGACAGACGACATGTACGAGCACCTGACCTATGGCGACTTCGTGTTCAAGACGATCGCCGAGGTGGAGCCGAACCTCTATGGCCGCACGCTGACCATGAACGGCGTGTCGAAAGCCTATGCCATGACCGGCTGGCGCATCGGCTATGCGGCGGGTCCGATCGAGCTTCTGAAGGCGATGGACATGATCCAGGGCCAGCAGACTTCGGGCGCCTGCACCATCGCGCAGTGGGCTTCTGTCGAGGCGCTGAACGGCCCGCAGGATTTCATCGCCACCAACAAGGCGATCTTCCAGAACCGCCGCGACCTCGTCGTGTCGATCCTGAACCAGGCGCGCGGCATCGTCTGCCCGTCGCCTGAAGGCGCCTTCTACGTCTATCCGTCCTGCGACGCGCTTATCGGCAAGAAGACGCCCTCGGGCAAGGTGATCGCCAATGACGAACAGTTCTGCGCCGAGCTTCTGGAAAGCGAAGGCGTGGCGGTGGTGTTCGGCACGGCCTTCGGCCTCGGCCCGAATTTTCGCATCTCCTATGCGACGTCGGAAGCGCTGCTGGAGGAAGCCTGCGTGCGCATCCAGCGGTTCACCGCAAGCCTGAGCTAAGGCAGGACCAGCACTACCAACGAAGAACCCGGCCCTCGCGCCGGGTTTTTCTTTTTCGGATGCCGACACTTGCCAGCCGCATCCGGATACGGCCTGGGTTGCCGTTCAAGCCCCGCGGATCAGGAGGAGTTTGTTGGCCATGGTTGAACTCTCAGCTCCGGACCCGGTCCTGGAAACCGTTCTCGGCACCATCACCCTGATTGTGATCATCTTCCTGCACGGCGCGGGAATTCGCACGATCAACCAGCGCTTCAGCAGGTCCTGGGTCCTGATGGACCACAGCACCCCGCATTGGCGGATCAACCTGCTTCTTGCCTGTACGATCGGCGCCCTGGCAGTCCTGCATTTTGCCGAAACACTGCTTTGGTCGCTGCCTCTGTCGGTACTGGGACTGATCCCTTCTCTGCGCGACAGCTATTATTACGTCCTGCAGAGCTATACGACGCTTGGCGGAGGAAGCGTGACCCTCCCCGATCAGTGGCGCCTGATCGGACCGATCATCGCGATGTCGGGCCTGTTCACCTTCGGTTGGACCGGAAGCGTGCTGGTGAGCATCATGACGGAGTTCGGCAAGCTCGACAGAGTGCGTGCCAGGCGACTGAACAGCGATCCCGGCGCGGATGCCGATACCGATGGCGGCTAGCGCGGAGCGATGAAGCGCCGGCCCTTCCGGCCACCTCCCCTCCGCCTGCCGAAAGTGATATGAATTTGCACATCAGCTAATTCAGCCCAAGCTAAGATTGGGGCCGCTTGATGGATACAGTGGTCGTCGGCGCCGGCTGGGCCGGCCTGGGAGCGAGCTACGAACTGGCGCAGCGCGGAATCCGCCATCGCGTCTTCGAGCGCGCGCGCATCGGCGAGACATGGCGAACCCAACGGTGGGACACGTTCCGGCTGAATACGACCACCGCCGACACTTTGATGCCCGGCGAACGGTACGACGGCCCGGACCCGGACGGCGCGCTGACGTGCAATGAGTTTATCGCGTTGCTCGAGGATTACGCGCGCCGGCATGACTTGCCTGTCGAGAAGGACCGCGCGGTCACGGCGGTGTCGACTGGGCTTGAGGGCGGCTTTGTGGTCGAGGCCGGCGGCGAAGTGATACCCGCCCGCAACGTCGTGATCGCCTCCGGCAGCCTCAACCGTCCACTGCCGCGCCTGGCATGGGCGGCGTCGTTGCCGGCGCCGCAGGTCGACGGTTGCGACTACCGAAGCGCGAAGGGCTTGCCGGCCGGACCTGTCCTGGTGGTCGGCTCGGGGCAATCTGGAGCACAGATCGCCTATGATTTGGCCATTGCCGGACGCTCTGTCTATTTGTCGACTGGCCGGGTCGGCCGCCTCATACGCCGTTATCGCGGCAAGGATACGCTGCGCTGGCTCGATGACAGCGGCTTCATGGACGTGAGCCGCGCCGAACTGATCGCCGCCGCGCCCGACGGCCGGCTGCCGGCTCGCGGCGTGATCGGTGCGACCCGCACGCTGTCTCTCCAGTTCCTGTCGGCCGAGGGTGTGATGCTGACGGGCCGGCTGACCGGGTTTTCCGCCGGACGGATGCTGACCTTCCGCGACGATGTTGTCGCCAATATTCTGCTCGGCGACGAGGCCTCCGCCCGCGTCAAGGGCTGGATCGACGCCTATATCGAGCGGTCGGGCATCGATGCGCCACCCGCCGAAGACGATCCCGCCGAAACGGTCGCGCCACACCTGCCCGATCCGCCGATCCTTGAACTCGACGTGTCAAGCCTCGGCTGCATCATCTGGTGCACCGGCTTTCGCGGCGATTACGGCTATGTCGGCGTTGCCGGCGCGCTCGACCGGCATGGCCAGCCGATCCATGCCGGAGGGGTAGGCGTCGTGCCGGGCCTGTTTTTCGCCGGTCTCGATTTCGGCACCAAACGCAAGTCGGGGACGATTCGGGCGGTTGCCGAGGAGTCGGCGCTTTTCGCGGCGTTGATTGCCGAAAGACTTGCCGCAGGTTGATTGCTGAACATGTTGCCTTCAGGTCGATGGCGCTTGCCCTGCCGGCCGATCTGCCTGCCCGTCCCTACGCCCGGTACTGCTCGTCCGACACCTTCTCCAGCCAGTCGACCGTCTTGCCGTCGAGCGCTTCCTGCATGGCGATATGGGTCATGGCGGTTGTAGGCCCGGCGCCGTGCCAGTGTTTTTCGCCCGGTGCGAAGAACACCGTGTCGCCGGCCCGGATCTCGCGGATCGATTCGCCCCAGACCTGCACCCGGCCGGCGCCAGAGACGATATGGAGCGTCTGGCCGAGCGGATGGGTGTGCCAGGCGGTTCGCGCACCGGGTTCGAACGCCACTGTCAGTGCCCTCAGCCGCGATGGCGCTTCGGACTCGATTATCGGCGTCTGCAACACCTTGCCGGTAAAGTAGCTCTCCGGGGCGTGGACGGTGGCGACGCTGCCGCAAGCAATGATCTTCATCGAAATCTGTCTCCGTCTGGCGTCACGCCCGCCAGCGTCGCCGAACCATGAAACCTGCGGATCGCGCTCACGGATCGGCCGGCCAGCCGGAGTTTCACGACAGCGCAGCAGATTACAGAAAAGCACCGAAAAACGCCATGCTGGACAAATCCTGTCCAAAAAGCGATTATTGGGCATCCGCCTCATGGGGCAGTGAGGATTGGACGGGGCAAGAGTCGCGATCCGATAAAAGTGGGATTTAGCCCATGCCTCCTGCTGCCCGTCTTACAGACATGCATGTCTGCCCGATGCAGACACCCGCCGTGGTGCCGATCCCGCATGTCGGCGGCCCGATCGTGGCGCCCGGCGCGCCGTTGGTGTTGATCGGCAATCTCCCTGCTGCGCGCATCACCGACATGTGCATCTGCGTCGGCCCGCCCGACGTGATCGTCCGAGGCTCTGCGGGCGTCTACATCATGGGGCTCAACGCCGCGCGCATCGGCGACAACACCGCACATGGCGGTGTAATCGTCCAGGGCTGGCCAACGGTCATCATCGGCGAGATCGGCGTGGTCACCCCTTCCCTGCCCAGCATGCCGGCCATCCCCGCGATTGCCATGCCGGATGTGCCGGCGATGCCGTCCATGCCTGCGCCGCCGGAAATGCCCGCCATCCCCGCGCTGGAGACCGGCCTGCTCTCCACGATGGCCAAGGCGACGCTCGATCTTGCGCCGACGCCCCCTCCCCTGCCCGAAATACCGGGCGCGCCCGATCTTGCCTTGCCGGCGGTGCCCGAGCCGCCGGACCTGCCCGTGGTCATGGAAGCCATCGCCAAGGCCGTTCCCGCGGCGGTGCAGGCGATCGAGAAAGTGAAAGAACTGCCGGCTTCACCCTTTGCCGACTACGCCGTGCTGACGCTGAATGCGTTGGACACTGCTCTGGCCAGCCTGCCGCCGGGGCTGGTGCCGCCTGCCGTGCTGGCGGCACTCGACGAGGTCAAGCAGGGGCTGGCCGAAGCTGAGAAGGCCTATGAAAAGGCGGCTGCGAAGGTCGGCGAACTGGCGGCGGAGGCGCAGCAGAAGGTCGACGAGTTGAAGCAGAGATACAACGAGTTGCTGGCCGAAAAGAAGAAGGTCGAGGATCGCATCAAAGAGGCCAGAGCGCAGGCTGAGAAGAAACTTCAGGAAGCCCGCGAAACATACGAAGCGGCAAAGGCCAAGATCGACGAGGCGAAAGCCAAATATGAGGCCAAGAAGGCCGAGTTCGAGGCCAGGAAGGCTGAACTGAAGAAGCATATCGACGACGCCAAGAAGCTCGGCAGGGACCTGTCGAAACAGGCGAAGGAATGGGCGAACATGAAGCCGCCCAGCCTGCCCAAACTGCCCAGCCTGCCCTCTTTCCGTTGAGGATCGCCCCTCGGCTGGCATTGCCGGCCTGGCTGCGAAAAGCCCAAAAAGAAAACCGGCAGGCGTCGCCGCCTGCCGGTCTTCATTCGTAGGCCCGGGAGCCTTAATCCTTCGCGTGCAGATCCGTCCCCAGCGTATCCTTGACGAAGAGCATGCCGACGACCAGCGACATGGCGGCGATGGCGATCGGGTACCAGAGGCCGAAATAGATGTCGCCCCTTGCAGCGCTCATCGCGAAGACCGTTGCCGGCAGCAAGCCGCCGAACCAGCCGTTGCCGATGTGGTAGGGCAGAGACATGCCGGTGTAGCGGATGCGGGTCGGGAACATCTCGACCAGGATCGCGGCGATCGGCCCGTAGACCATCGTCACGTAGAGAACGAGGATGAACAGGATGCCGATGACCATCGGCCAGTTCACCTGATCCTTGGCCGCCACCATGGTGAAGGCGCCGGCGGCGGGGATGCTATAGGCGGTGATCTCGGTCGCACCGGCTGCCTCTTCGGCCGTCACCAGCTTGTCCTTGATCGCCTGTGCCACCGGCACCGTCTTCTTCTCGCCGGCCCGGATCGCCGCCGCGTCGAGCGTGAGTTCCGGGTTGGCGGCGATGAAGGCGTCGAGTTTCTGGTCGGCGACGGTCGCCGCGCCGCGAACCAGCGGATAGCCACCATTGTGAAGAGCGATGTTCACCGCCTTGTTGAAGGCGGCGGTTTTGGCCGCAGCCTGATCGCCGGCAGCCACCGCGTCGAACGATTCGATTGTCGTCTCGCCGATCTTGACCGTTGCCGCGGTGCCCGCCGCCGCCGTCGAGACGACGTCGTAAGGCACCGAGTTGCGCGTCAGGAACGACGTCGCGATGTCACAGGAGGTCGTGAACTTCGCCGTGCCGACCGGGTTGAACTGGAACGTGCAGTCGCCGGGCGCCGCCGTCACCGTCGCCCGCGTGGTCTGCTGGGCGGTTGCCAGCGCCGGGTTGGCGGCCCAGGTCAGCGCCTTGAACAGCGGGAAGTAGGTGACGATGGCGAGCAGCAGGCCGACCATGATGATCGGCTTGCGGCCGACCTTGTCGGATAGCCAGCCGAACACGACGAAGAAGATGGTGCCGAGCGCCAGCGCGATGGCGATCATGATGTTGACTGACACCGCGTCGACCTTGAGCACGTTCTGCAGGAAGAACAGCGCGTAGAACTGCCCGGAATACCACACAACAGCCTGGCCGGCGGTGAGGCCGAGCAGCGCCAGCAGCGCGATCCTGGCGTTCTTCCACTGGCCGAAAGCCTCGGTCAGCGGCGCCTTGGAACCCTTGCCCTCTTCCTTCATACGCTTGAAGGTCGGCGATTCATTGAGCGAAAGCCGGATCCAGACGGAGATGCCGAGCAGCACGAAGGACAGCAGGAACGGAATGCGCCATCCCCATGCGGCGAATGTCTCCTTGCTCATCGAGCCCTGGATGACCAGGATAACGATCAGCGACAGGAACAGGCCGAGTGTCGCCGTGGTCTGGATCCAGGATGTGTAGAAGCCGCGGCGGTCGTCCGGCGCGTGTTCGGCGACATAGGTCGCCGCGCCGCCATATTCGCCGCCGAGCGCGAGGCCCTGCAGCATCCGCAGCAAGATCAGGATGGCCGGCGCAGCGATACCCCAGCTTGCCGATCCGGGCAGCAGGCCGACCAGGAAGGTCGACAGGCCCATGATCAGGATGGTGATGAGGAAGGTGTATTTGCGGCCGACAAGGTCGCCGATGCGGCCGAACACCAGTGCGCCGAACGGGCGCACCAGGAAGCCGGCGGCGAAGGCCAGCAACGCGAAGATGTTGCGCGTGGCTTCAGGATATTCGCTGAAGAAGGCCGCGCCGATGAAGGCGGCAAGGGCTCCGTAGAGATAAAAATCGTACCATTCGAAGACGGTACCCAGCGAAGAGGCGAAGATGACCTTCTTCTCCTCTCGCGTCATGCCGCGCCCCCTGGCGCCGACTGCTGCTGCCACTGACATCGTTGTCCTCCCGTTGGCGATGTGCCGAAACCGGCCACGAAGAGTCGTGCCCGCGGAAAGAAAAATGCCAGAAGGCGCCCCCGAAAATGAGAGCGTCTTTAGGATTATGACTATGGGATTACGACTTTGGTCTTAGCCGGCGCAGGTCTACGCGGCGCGTTTCCGGAGACGTATCGTGGTCACCCGGCGCCGCAAGACCAGCGGCGGACGAGACGGCATCAGATCGATACGGGCCGGCGTTTCACCGGCCCGCATCGAAAGTGTTCTAGGCGTCCAGCATCGCGCGCAGCGCGCGCTCCGGCTTGCCGGCGAGATAGCCGTTGTCGCGCAGCCACTTGGCGATGATGAGTTCGACGAGCGAGGAAACCGAACGGTGATCCTCCTTCGCCGCCGAGGTGAGCGCCTGCTTGATCTCCTGCTCGATCCTGAAGCCGAGGGGATGAGTCTTTGCCATGATTGGTCCTTTAGAGGTTTGACGGCTTGCGAGCCTCCTTCTGGAGGCTATTCGCGGGCCGGTCGGTCATGAATACAGTTTGAAAAGGCCCGGCAGACGCCGAAGCGAACGCCGGCAGGTCGCGTCAGGCGAAAATGGCGGCCGGGGGTGCTCGGGCCTGCGTGCCGGCGGTTTCCGATCGCTCGGAAGTGGCCGACGCCGGCGGCATGCCGAGGGCGAGACGCGGACAGACGCGGCTCGAATAATAAGTCGGCGGCAGGCCGAACTGATCGCTGGCCTCCGCAAGGTCGTTGCCGGGGGACGGGCCGTCCGAATCGTCGGGCGCGGAAACACAGGCTTGGTAGGCGACGACGCCAAACGGATCGGGCCAGCCTGCGGAGAAGCTGCTTTCCGCGACGTATCGGTGACTGGAGCGGCCAGCTTGCTCGGAGGACGCAGGAGCCTCGCCGAGTGCGATGACGGCAACAAGCCAGAGCATCGTCCTGTAAAGGGCGATCAGAAGACGCTCGCTGGGTTGCTTGCCGCTACCTGTCATTGATCCTGGCGCCGATTCGTCCTGATTCCCTGAGACTCTGGCAGTGCCGAATATATGCGTCGAAACCTGTCGTGATCAACACGGCGGAGATCATACAAAGTAGGAGCATTGCTTTGCCGGCGCAAGCGGGGTTTTTTCATGACGCGGAATTGAAGGAATTTTGCAGTGCCATCGACCTGAACGGAAGCCATGTGCGCCCGACCTGGCGCCTCAAAATGCCGTCCGGGATTTCTTCTTGCCCTCCCTTCAAACCCGTGTGACGATGGGTTTGGGCAGGTGGAGAATGAAAATACCCCGCCCGCGACGGTCGCAAGGCCGGCCGCCGCTTCAAGGAAACGCTTGAGTGGAGGTCAGCCATGGGTACACGCGCCGGAGACAGGCGTACGGGACCGAAATGCGTCGCCATTGTCGGTCCCTTCGCCAGCGGAAAGACAACCCTTCTCGAAGCCATCCTGGCGCGAACCGGTGCGATCGCGCGGCAGAACGCCGTCGGATCCGGCGGTTCTGTCGGCGATAGTTCCGCCGAGGCCCGCGCCCATGCGATGAGCGTGGAGGCAACCGTCGCCACGGTCGACTTCATGGGCGAGCAGATCACCTTCGTCGACTGTCCCGGCTCGGTCGAGTTCTCCTTCGAGGCGCAGCCGGCGCTTGCCGCCTGCGACGCGGCGATCGTGGTGACCGAAAATGACGAGAAAAAGATCCCTGCCCTGCAGCTGATCATGCGCAAGCTGGACGATCTCGGCCTGCCCCGCATCCTTTTTCTCAACAAGATCGACAAGTCGGCCGCCGGCGTGCGCGACACACTGAAGCTGCTGCAGCCGGTCAGCGAGACGCCGCTGCTGCTGCGCCAGATCCCGCTGCGCCGCGACGGCATCGTGGTCGGCGCAATCGACCTGGCGCTGGAGCGCGCCTATGTCTGGCGCGAGCACGCCGCCAGCGAAGTGACCGAAATTCCCGACGACGAGAAGGCCCGCGAGGTCGAGGCGCGCTTTTCCATGCTGGAGACCCTGGCCGACCATGACGATCATTTGATGGAGCAGCTTCTGGAAGAAGTCGCGCCGGCGCAGGACGAAGTGTTCGATGATCTTGCGGCTGACCTTCGCGACGGCAATGTCACGCCGGTGCTGATCGGCACAGCCGAGAAGGGCAACGGCGTGCTGCGGCTGCTGAAAACCATCCGCCATGACGTCGCCGATGTGGAGGCGACCCGCAAGCGGCTGGGTGTTACCGACAGCGCCGGCACGATCGCCCAGGTCATGAAGACCATTCACACAGCGCATGGTGGAAAACTCTCCGTCGCCCGCATCCTGTCGGGCACGGTCAATGACGGCAACGAACTCACCCTGCCGGACGGCGGCACGGCGCGCGTTTCGGGAATCTACCGCCTGCTCGGCAAGGACCAGGCCAAGCTGCCCTCGGCCAAGGTTGGAGAAACGGTGGCGCTGGGCAAGCTGGACGGCGCGCGAACCGGGCAGACGCTTGGTTCAGGCAAGAGCGGCGCCAGGCAACTGGTGGAGGTATCGCCGCCGCAGCCAGTCTTCTCGATCGCGCTCAGGCCCCGGGAGCGCAAGGACGACGTGAAAATGTCCGCGGCGATCCAGCGTCTGGCGGAAGAGGATCCGTCGCTGGTCGTCGCCCATCAGGACACGGGCGAGACCATCCTGTCCGGCCATGGCGAAATGCATCTGCGCGTCACCGTCGAGCGGCTCGACGGCAAGAACCAGATTCCCGTCGAGCAGGGGACGCCCGCCGTCCCCTATCGCGAGACCATCCGCAAGGCGGCGCAGCAGCGTGGCCGCCACAAGAAGCAGTCCGGCGGCCACGGCCAGTTCGGCGACGTGGTGATCGAGATCAAGCCGCTGCCGCGCGGCTCGGGTTTCCAGTTCACGGACACGATCACCGGCGGCGTGGTGCCAAAAACCTACATCCAGTCGGTCGAGACCGGGGTGCGCGACTTTTTGAAGACGGGACCTCTCGGTTTCCCGGTGGTCGACGTGGCGGTCAACCTGTCGGACGGCTCCTACCATTCGGTCGATTCCTCCGACATGGCGTTCCAGATGGCGGCCAAGCTCGCGATGAAGGAAGGTCTGGCGGCCTGCTCGCCGGTGCTGCTCGAACCGATCATGAAGGTGCAGATCTTCACCCCTTCGGACGCCACGGCGAAAATCACCGGTATCGTGCCGCAGCGGCGCGGCCAGATTCTTGGCTACGACGCCCGGCCCGGCTGGAAGGGATGGGACGTGGTCGAAGCGACGATGCCGCAGTCGGAGATCGGCAATCTGATCATCGAACTGCGTTCCGCGACGGCCGGCGTCGCCAGCTACCAGGCGAGCTTCGACCACATGGCGGAACTCACCGGACGGCTGGCGGACGAGGCGATGAATAGCGCGCGCGGCAAGGCGGCCTAACGGATGAACGGTCGGGCGCGCCGGCGCAAGGCCGGCGCGTCCCGCTCCGATCAGCCGTCGCCCGATGTTGGCACATCCTCGAATGCGCCGCGCGACGCTGCCCATTTCAGCAGCGCGTCGAGCGCCGGGCAGAGCGACTGGCCCCAATCGGTCAGGCGGTATTCCACCTTGGGCGGCACCTGGTGATGGACGATGCGGCGGACGATGCCGTCGGCCTCCATCTGGCGCAGTTGCTGGATGAGCATCTTCTGCGAGATGGCGGGGATGGCGCGCTCAAGGTCGGAAAAGCGCAGCACTTTTCCGCCGAACAAATGGAAAAGGATCACCAGCTTCCAGCGCCCCTCCAGCATGCGCAGGACATTTTCGACGCCGCTGGCGGCGGATACCGGCGTCAGATCCTCACCCTGACTTTCGGGTAAGTACCTTACTTTTTCGTCGGTTCTTGTCATTCATTCAGCCTAGCGCCAAGTTGGGTGGTGGGCAAGCGGAGCCAATCGTTCCCCGCCGGATACCAGGACTTGAAAGGAAAGATCATGACCGTGGAACTCCCTTCCGCGCTGGAAACCTATTTTGCCGCCAAGAACCGCAAGGACATCGAGGTGATGCTGTCGCCCTTCGCCGCCGATGCCGTGGTGCGCGACGAAGGACATGAACATCACAGCCGTGAAGCGATAAAGGCCTGGATGGAGGAAACGACACGCAAGTACGGCGTGAGCGTCAAGGTGCGGGAAGCCGAGCGCAGCGGCGATCATGTCGTCGTCAATGGCCTGGTGTCCGGAGATTTCAAAGGAAGTCCAGCCACCCTCACCTACCGGTTCCTGCTGCGCGGCCAGGCGATCGCCGGCCTGGAGATCGGGTGATGAATGCGGCCCCGAAATTTCCGATCATTCCGGGCGAGTTTGCCGGGAAGCGTGTCCTTGTGACCGGCGGGACCAAGGGCGCCGGGCTGGCGATCGTCCGCCGCCTCGCAGCGGCCGGCGCGGCGGTCGCCACGGCGTCTCGCTCGCCGCTGCCGCAAGGCCAATCGCCGGATATCTACGTGCAGACCGACCTTGCCACCGTCGAGGGCGCGGATGCCGTAGCGCGCGCCGTAGCGTCAGGGCTGGGTGGTGTCGACATCATCGTCCACACGCTGGGCGGCTCCTCGGCGCCGGGCGGCGGTTTCGCCGCGCTGAACGAGGCGCTGTGGCAACAGGAGCTGAACACCAATCTGCTGGCCGCGGTCCGCCTGGATCACGCCTTGCTGCCGCCGATGGTGGAGCGCGGCTCCGGGGTCGTCATCCATGTCTCGTCGATCCAGCGCCGGCTGCCGCTCTACGAATCCACCATCGCCTACGCGTCCGCCAAGGCAGCGCTTTCGGCCTACAGCAAGGCCCTGTCGAAGGAACTCGGACCGAAAGGCGTCCGCGTCAACAGCGTCGCGCCAGGCTGGATCCGGACGACGGCGGCCGAAGCGATGGTGAAGCGGCTGGCCGACCACGCCGGCGGCGACGAGGAAACCGCCCGGCAGGGCATCATGAACGCGCTTGGCGGCATCCCGATCGGTCGCCCCGCGTGGCCGGAGGAAATCGCCGAACTCGTCGCTTTCCTCGCCTCCGACCGCGCCGCCTCGATCCACGGCGCCGAATATGTCATCGATGGCGGCACGATCCCGACGGTTTGATACGCGCGCTCCGGTTGATTACAGCGACAGCAATCTCCGATGAGGCCTGCTCATTCAATAAGCAGGCTTCATTCATGCCCAATATTCAAGCATGTCGATTTTCTCGGACAAGGCGGCAGACGGCGTTTCAAGGACAACGCGGCGATAATTGCTGCAATGCAACAGAAATGCGCGGATTCAAGGCCCAAGAATCAAAAAAGCCGGATCTGGAGAGACCCGGCTGAGTTGATTGGAAGTGCCTGTAGAAGGCTAAACCTCCAGAGGGGAACACTCAAGGGCGCTAATGGGAGGAGGAACGCGCCCTTAAGATGGTGAATATATGAGCCCGCCTTGCCCAAGAAACAAGCATGGTGTTTGCAAGGCACCCATGCAAAATCGAACCCTCTGTGGTCCAATTTTTCTGCAGCGTCGAATAGTACAGGATGACGCTGCGGCACACCGGAACGGCACGACCGACGCGGCGGATTTCGGGAGGCTTCGGCATTGCGCAAAAGCACGGCGGCGTTCGGCAGCGTCCTGTTCTTCATCTTCGTACCCTGCGTCGTCGCGGGGCTGGTGCCATTCCTGCTGACGGACCGCTACCAGTTGCCAATCTCGACGCAGCCGGCCGTTGTCATCATGGCAGGAATCCTCATTTCTGTCGGACTTGCCGTGCTGATCCATGCCTTCGTGCGTTTCGCGGTAGAGGGGCTGGGTACGCCCGCGCCCGTGGCGCCGACCGCCCGGCTGGTGGTTGGCGGCATCTACCGCCATGTCCGCAACCCGATGTATCTGGCCGTTCTGTCGATCATCCTTGGTCAGTCGTTGCTGTTCGGCGCGGTCCCGGTCGCCGTATACGGGGCGGTGGTTGCGGCTGCGGTCGTGTCCTTCGTGCGCTATTATGAGGAGCCCGTGCTTGCCCGGCGCTACGGCGCCGACTACGAAGCCTATCGCCGCGCCGTTCCCGGCTGGTTTCCGCGCTTGACGCCATGGCGGCGGCCATAGCGACCACGGCAGGCGGCTCTGCAGACGGACTCTCAGAACGACCAGTTGCGGGCCTTCGATATGACGAAGTCGCGAAAAGCGTGCAGCTTGGCCTGGTTCTTCATCGCATCGGGATAACAGAAATAGGTGTCGAAGGACGGCACCTCGGTCTCCGGCAGCAACTGGACGAGGCCGGACTCCTTGTCGATGAGATAGTCGGGCAGCATGGCAATGCCGGCCCCGCGCTGCACCGCGCGCTTGATCGAGATGATGTCGTTGATCTGCAGCGTCGCCACGCGCTGGCCCCCCTCGAAGTCGCCGACCGTCTCAAGCCAGTTGAGTTCGCTGAGATGGGTCGGCACCGGCAGGCCGAAGGTGACGATGCGGTGGTTCCTGAGATCGGCGATGGAGTTCGGCTTGCCGTGCTTGTTGACATAGGCGGGCGCGGCGAACAGATGGAAATGCACGGTGAACAGCCGCCGCTGGATCAGGTCCGGCTGCTGCGGCTGGCGCAGGCGGATCGCGCAGTCGGCCTGCCGCATGGTGAGATCCAGTTCCTCGTTGGCGAGGATGAGCTGCAGCTGGATATCGGGGTAGAGATCCAGGAATTCGGGGATGCGTTCGGTCAGCCAGCCAGCGCCGAGACCCACCGTAGTCGTCACGCGCAGCACGCCGGACGGCCGGTCCTTGGCCTCGGTCAGCCGCGTCCGCACCGTTTCCAGCTTCATCAGCACATCGTGGGCGGTACGGTACAGCAGTTCGCCCTGCTCGGTCAGCACCAGCCCGCGCGCATGGCGGTGGAACAGCGGCACGCCGACATCGTGTTCCAGCGCGCTCACCTGCCGTGAGATCGCCGATTGCGACAGCCGCAGCGTCTCGGCGGCATGGGTGAACGACCCAGCCTCCGCCGCGGCATGGAACACGCGCAGCTTGTCCCAATCCAGTGACATATATTCCCCTTGCTGCCGGCATTGAACTGCCGGTCTGAAATCAATCCATATTCACGCCGCCGCGGCCAAGCAACAGGCCGTCGGCGTTTCCGTTTGCTTCCGTGCCCCCGCACCGCGAACGGTTCTTAGAAACCACCCCCTTCAGCCTGCCGAAACCTCCCGGCAGCGGCAGGCCGCCGTCTATTCCGCCGCTTCGCGATGTTCTTCGAGGCTCGCGATGTATTTCTCCGCGTCGAGCGCCGCCATGCAGCCGAGCCCGGCAGCCGTCACCGCCTGGCGGTAGACGTCGTCGGCCACGTCGCCGGCCGCGAACACGCCCGGCACGTCCGTGTTGGTGGTGCCCGGCGCCGTCCACAGATAGCCGTTCGGCTTCTGCTTGAGCTTGCCCGCAAACAGCTCCGTCGCCGGCGCGTGGCCGATCGCGACAAAAATGCCGTCGATGGGCAGGTGCGACACGGCTCCGGTGACGATGTTGCGCAGCCTGAGCCCATCCGCCGTCGGCGGCAGCGGCGCCTTGCCGGGCCGGCCCGTGATCTCGTCGACCACCGTGTCCCAGATGACGCGGACGTTTTCCTTCTTCGCCAGCCGCTCGCGCAGGATACGCTCGGCGCGGAAATCGCTGCGGCGGTGGATGACCGTCACCGATTTGGCGAGATGCGACAGATAAAGCGCCTCCTCGACCGCCGAATTGCCGCCGCCGATCACCGCGACATCCTTGCCCCGATAGAAGAAGCCGTCGCAAGTGGCGCAGGCCGACACGCCGAAACCCTTGTAGGTGTCCTCGGTCGGAATGCCCAGCCACTTCGCCTGTGCGCCCGTCGCGACGATCAGCGCGTCGCAGGTGAAGGTCAGGCCGGCGTCGGTTTTCACCCGGAACGGTCGCACATCGAGATCGACATGCGTGACGATATCGTTGACGATCTCGGTGCCGACATACTCGGCCTGCTTCAGCATCTCGCCCATCAGCCAGGGACCCTGGATGGGCTCGGCGAAGCCTGGGTAGTTTTCCACATCGGTTGTGATCGTCAGCTGGCCGCCCTGCTGCAGGCCGGCGATCAATGTCGGCTTCAGCATGGCGCGCGCCGCATAGATCGCGGCGGTATAGCCCGCAGGACCGGAGCCGATGATAAGGACGGGCGCGTGTTTCGCGATCATGAACTGCCTTCTTTCGAGAATCCCTATACCGCTTATGGCATTCGTATGAAGCGCGGTGAAAAGACGCTGCTAATCTAGGTGCTGGCGGGCAGTGCAGCAAGGCGGCGTGGGTGCTCGTCCCCGGAAAGCTTGCAGTCCCCAGACAAATGACGATTCGCGGCTAAATACGAGGGTGGAGACCTGACGCAGCCGGGTTCTTTGGTCTATGCACGCAGGATTACGGCGTTTTCGTCATTCGGGACATTGCATGCCAATCAGGGCCGACCTCGACGCGATCGACTGGAAGATCCTGCGGGAGTTGCAGGACGATGGCCGCATGACAAATGTCGAGCTGTCGCGTCGCGTCGGCATTTCCGCGCCGCCCTGCCTGCGCCGCGTGCGGCGGCTGGAGGAAGCCGGCATCATTCGAGGCTATCGTGCCCTGCTCAACGGCAAATCGCTGGGCATGGACGTCGTCGCCTTCTGCCTCGTCGGGCTGAAGCACCAGTCGGACAGTGACCTGAAAGCCTTCGCGGAGAAGACCCGCGCCTGGCCGATCGTGCGCGACGCCTGGATGGTCTCGGGCGAATCCGACTTCATGCTGCATTGCGTGGCGAGCGACCTCGCCGCCTTCCAGACTTTCGTCATCGAGGAACTGACTTCGTCGCCCAATGTCGACACGGTGCGAACGGCGCTCACCATCCGCCAGGTCAAGGATGAGGGGATGGTGGCGATTTAGGCGAGCGACCAATTTTTAGGAGCCATCCTCATGCAAAATGCGATATTGCACCGCATATTCCTTTCCAATTCGCGCGAGTGACGCGTTTGAGTTGAAGGCGTCGGATGGCATTTCGCGTATCATTTCATACCTACCCAGCCTTTTGGCCTTTCCCGATCTCCTGGAAGCGGTGGTCCACGCTCAGCTACAAATACGAGTATGGCGATGCCCTGCGGAAGGGCATGGAGCGCCACGGGGCAGCGACGTCGAAAGCGAAAAAGGATGAACTCCCTAACAGCGACATCGCTGTCGTCTGGTCCTGGAAACAGCACCGTCTCATCGAAGGCATGCTGTCGGCAGGACGCCATGTTTTGGTGATGGAACGAGGGTTTCTGCCGAACCGCCGCGACTGGTGCAGCCTCGCCTTGGACGGCTTCAACGGGCGCGGGAGATTCGCGCCGGCGGGCGATAGCGGCGAGAGATGGGAGAAAAATTTCGCACACTTCCTCAAGCCTTGGAAGCAAACGGAAGGCGACTATGTCTTGATCATCGGGAAAGGCGAGAACGACGTCTCGCTACATGGCGCCGATTTCAAAGCCTGGGTCAACACGCAAACCGAACTCTTGCGCAACGCAGGTCATCGTGTGGTCTATCGGCCGCATCCGGACCGGCCGACCCCGTGTCCCCAGGGGGCCGAGTTGTCGACGGGCACCTTGCAATCCGACCTCGGCCGGGTATCGTTCGTGGTCTCTTTCAACTCATCGACGGACGTCGAGGCAATTCTAGCCGGCATTCCGGCAGTCATAACCGATGTCGGATCGTTGGCTTATCCGGTAGCGTCGCACTCGGTCTCGGAACCGATTTTGCGCCCGAACCGATCCGAATGGTGCAACGAGATGGCATGGCGACAATGGACGCTTGCCGAACTGAGAAATGGTGACGCATGGGACCACGTCCGGCAGCTCCTACGATGACCCGAGCAGGAAACGGTGCCGTCGCCAGCTTCTCACCGTTGCTGCTTTGATGAATCGAAGGCAGAACATCTGCCGATTCGAAGCTCCATCCCACTAAAGGAAATCATCTCCACGATGCGTATCTGGACCGTAAGCGAACGCAAGGCCGGCACTCTGACGCAATGTCTTGGCGTCAGCCGTCCGATCGACCCGGTTCCGCACAGAGTGATCATCGAGAAGAAACTTCCGCGCTGGCGTAAGGGAATTCTGTCTCCTTACCGAAACCTGGAAGGGCCTGAGCCGGACATCATCGTTTCGTGCGGGAGCATGTCCCCCAGCCACGTCCTCGCGATCGCCACAGCATGCCGCAAGCGCCCTTTCACCGTGCATCTTCAGACGCCGCAACTCAAATTCTCGAAGTTTTATGATCTGGCCTTTATTCCGCGGCATGACTGGACGGAGGAGAAGGCGAAATCGCCGAATTTTCGGCCGATGTTGGGTGCGCCCCATCAATTCACGCCCGCTGCACTGGAAGGCGCCCGGCCCTCGGCCAGGGAAAAATGGGGTAACGGAGCTCAGAAGATGCTGGCGGTGCTGGTCGGCGGCCCGAATGGCGCCTACCATTTCGACCGGCCGACGCTGGAGCATCTGGTCGAGTCGATTCGTGGACTGGCAGGCGAGGGCTGGCGGCTGCTGATCTCGACCTCGCGTCGCTCCCCGCCCTCGCTGTTATCTCAATTGCTTGATCTGCGCTCGGACAACGTCGTCGTCTGGGACAATACGGGCCACAATCCATATTCGGAGTTCCTCGCGGCCGCCGACGCATTCCTCATCACCAAGGATACGATCACGATGACGTGCGAAGCGCTGACTACGGGCCGCCCGGTCTACATTTTCGATTTGGCAAAGACGCCTTGCAAAAAGTTGGATGAATTCGAATGGTTCCACACCGACATGGGCAAGACGCACGGCCTGACAAGACCGTTCGAGGGAAGCATAGAACCCTATAGCTACACGCCGCCGAACGAAGCTCAGCGTATCGCCGATCTGATCAGCGAGATGAGCTCACGCAATCGAGGCCCCGCTTCAAAGCGGCTCTGATCGGAATATGGCTGGCATGGACTGGAACATCAAACCATCCGAGATCGCTCGGTGGTCGAACTTTCGCGACCGTCAACGCAGATGGCTGTCGTCTCTCGGCATATACGACAAGCCGTGGCTCATTCTGGGCGCCGCGCCATCCCCCACTATCCCGGAAGGGATTCTCTCGACCCATGCGCGCGTGGACATAAACAATGCCGGGCTGACCGCGAAGTCCCTCGGCCTCGGGCGGGCGGATTTGACCATCCGCAAGAAGAGCAAATCCTGGGACGAGCATCCCACCCTGAATACGCGCGGCCTGCTCTGGTATCATACCAGGCCGAGTTGGGTCCTGAAGATAAACCTCATGATGATGCCTCAGGTCCAGGTCGACAGCGTCATGAAGCTCACGAGATCCGAGCGCGACGCTCTGGTCGATATCGTGGCAGGCGAAGGTGTCCGGGGCACGGGGGATATCGGCAAGGCCAGCAATGGCATAGCCGCTGCCTGCTATGCCCTTTTTGTAGGGGTTCCGGAGATCGTGCTCTGCGGCATCTCCCTGACTAAGCAGGGCCATTCCTACACCAACCTCGTCAAGACTCGTTTGCAGGTCGAAGAGGACGCGTTGGTCCTGTCCCACCTGAAGACGAGACCTGACGTGTTTACGACCGAACCGGACTTGGCGGCCGAAGCCGGCATCAAATTATGGCAGGCTGTCGGCTAGTCTGATCAAACACGCTGTCCATCGTGAGATGCAGCACGGTCCATGGCTTCTCCTCACCCCTGAAAAAGCGGGACGCCGGTCAGCGCCGACAATTCCGGTTCGGAGGTTGAAAGCGACGGAAAACGCTTTGCAAGATACGCAAACGAGGCTTGATCCTCTTCCTTGTGCAGGCGTTGAAACTTCTTGCGATGAGGATTGGAATGGCCATCGTCGGTGAGTGACATTCCGGATACGATGATCTTCGGAATATCAAAAAGGGTTGCGTAGCAAATCAGTGCAATCCCGTTCGAGGGCCGGACCATCCCGCCCACACCCCTGAACACGTCGCCGAGAACCGCGCCGCAGATGAGGTCGCGCTCACTGTCGCTGAAATGCATCAGGCGCGGCTCAAGGAAAGGGATTCGGTGCCAAAAACGATCAGCGATGACCTTTCTGTCCTTGCTGGTCAGCGCGAGTAAACGATGGCAGCGGAGACCTGCCGTCTGCCGATCGATATGGTGATCGTTCACAAGGATAAGGTCCGGCTCTGGAAGGCCGCGGGCCTGCCCCGCAAACCCCGAGAACTTGATGTAGACGTGAGCAGTCCGCGGCGGCAACGATGATGGGAGCGTAGCGTTAGGGGCGGACGCAAAGAAAAGCCAAGGCCTGTCGAGGAGGCCGCCCCGCTCGAGCCATCGACGATGACGGCGAATGAACTCGCCAAGCCGCGCGGCGTCCGGCGTCATGGCGCTGCGTGGCTCCTGCCGGTCAGGCAGTCGATCAGCGTGATCACGGCTTTTCTTCCAGCACCATGCTTGCGACTCCGGCGGTCGCGAAGTTCCAAATCTCGTCTCCCCGGAAAATCACCAAACCGCATCAAATCGCTACGATGCACTGGCCGGTCGGGAGATGCAGCACGGTCTGTGGCTTGTCCTGAAAAAATTCATCGAACGCGCGCTTGGCCCCGGGGCAATTCTCGGATCCGTAATCGTCACAAACGACGAATCCCCCCTTGGTCATTCGCGGATAAAAGAATTCGAGACTGTCCATTGTCGGCTGGTAAAGGTCCACATCTATGTGAACCAGTGAAAAAGACCTGTCCGCAACCTCGGCGAACCGGTCGGGTATCCAGCCCTTCATGACATGCACATTCCCGTAGTCCTTCAGATTCTCCTGCACAATGTCGACGGGGGCCAAAATGTCACCCTTGCGCCAGTACGTCTCTCCATCATCCTTTGCATCAGCCGATGTAGGCTCGGAAAGGCCTTCGAAGGAATCGAACAGAAACAGCGACTTATCAGTAGGTTGGCCACACCCGGTCAGCATGAAGGAAGCCGACCTGCCGAAGCGCGTTCCGCATTCCGCTATGTCGCCCGTGACCGAACGCATTCGCCTTGCAATCTCGAGGAGCACAAAGCAGCGGTCGTCAGGAATACCCGTAATTCCCCTGGCCTTGGCTTCAAGGAAATCGCCATCCTGCGTCCATATCAAATTCTTCTTATAGATCTGGAAATCGTTTTTCCTCGCAATCCTTTTTAGGATTCTGTACTTGGCAACCCTCCTCAACGCAGGAGAGGACGAATACTGCTGAATATATTTTGTGCGCAGAATTCTGGAAATGAGTTTATTCATACTGTCTCCTACCGGAAAGACGTTGATAAGAATGGCGCAGCCATGGCAGTAAACGCCTTAGTTTACAGCACATCAGCCGAGAGATAGCGCCCCTTCCTCGATCTTTCGCCTCACCCAGCTTCTCTCCCGCTCCCAATCATGGCGTTTCCAACCCGTCCAGCCGAAGCCGTGGAGTTCTACATGCCATTCGGGCGAAAGAAAGCGGTCCAGCGCGTAGCGGATAGCGATAAATCCGGTACTTGGGAAGAGTTTTTGCATCTGCGTCCGTGGAATGCCCAATTCTTCGCAACTTTTTTCGTACGAGGAAGCCGGCAGCACAGTCACCGGTTTGCCCCGTTTGCCCAATGCCTCGATCGTCTGCCACGTCCAGTCGGCCCGCCGTCCCTTGAGCCAGGAAAGGAGATTTGGCCGTCGGTGATATTTCGCGATCACTGACGGATGGTACGGCAGAATGATCTCCTTGGCCTCCCGAAACAGCTTCGAATCCAGGTAAAGGTCATTCGCAAGCCGGGCCTGCATCGACTTGCCGGAATTCACCAAAAACAGAATGTCAGTCTTTGAACCAATTTCGTCAGGCAACTGCCACGGTTCATTGAATCGGATGACCACGTCCGCGGCATCTATCGCGGCGCCCGAACCGGCCCCCACCGGGCCGTTGCCTACAATGCTGACCCGTTTAGACATGCCCATGGTGCCGATCGCTGCCCCGACAACTCTGAGCCCCCTCTAGTCATCGGGTATCGCTTTATCAACCGACTGGTGCCGGCAATGATTGAATAAGCTGCATCAAGCGGCTATTGCCCCGCGGGAAATGAGACGGTCAAGAGGATTGCCATGAGCGATAATTTGAAAGTTTTCGTCGGTTGGGATTCGCGAGAGCCCATAGCGTACGACGTTGCCAAGCACTCACTCCTCAAGCGCGCAAGCATCCCGGTAGAGGTTGTTCCAATCAAGGTGCAGGCTCTCGTCGAGCAGGGCCTCTACACGAGGGAGGTCGATCCGCTCGCCTCGACCGAGTTCACCTATTCGCGATTCTTCACCCCGTACCTCGCAGGCTACAAGGGGTGGGCGCTGTTTTGCGACTGCGACTTTCTGTTTTTCGGCGACGTGGCCGAACTCCTGACCTACCGCGACCCCTTCAAGGCGGTTCTTTGCGCCCAGCATGACTATCAGCCCAAGGATACCGTGAAGATGGATGGCAAGGTCCAGACTGCCTACCCGCGTAAGAATTGGTCTTCCTTTATGTTTTTCAACTGCGAACATCCTTCGACCCAAAAGCTGACGCCCGATGTGATCAACAGGGAGAGCGGCGCTTATCTGCATCGCATGCAATGGGCGGCCGATGAAGAAATCGGCGAGTTGCCGATCGAGTGGAACTGGCTTGAAGGCTGGAATGAAAAGCCGGCTTCCGGCTATCCGAATGCGGTTCACTTCACCAGCGGCGGCCCTTGGTTCAAGGACTGGCAAGATGTCGACTACGGCGACGATTGGCGTGCGGAAGCCGATAAGGTTCAGCCGGGCTGGAAGCCGATCTGATACCCGGGAAAGCCGTTTCGGCCTTTCTCTCAGGTCCCAGTCCTTTGCTTGGCGTTGCGCCTGCGCAACGCCAGCCGGTACCACGCCCGCTTGATCTCACGTGACAGCACCTCACCCAGCGGCTTTGCCTTCTTCTGCACGATGGTGCCGCCGAGCAGGTGCCCGATCTGCCGGACCGCCGGCGGTCGCGCGGCCAAGATGCGGATTTTCACCAGCCAGCGCATCTGAATCGTCGTGTCGACCGGCCGGTCGAATGTCTCGGTCATCTTCAGAAGCTCAGCCGCCGCCTGCCGGCCGACAAGTTGCATCTGCATCCCCAGTCCAACATGCATCGGCTCGACCAGCGTCATCTCACCGGCCTTGGCGACCTCCGCGCCGCTGTCGGTATGACTGCGATAGGGAAACCGGATGTAGTCGCCGGCCCGGATCGTCCTGATGGCCAGCGCCAGCGCCGGCCCGAACGACCCTTCGATGGGCTCGACATCGTCCTCGACGATCAGCCCGGCATCGAGCCCTCCGTCGACGATCGCTCGCCAGGCCTTTCGATGCGACAGGAAACAGCCGATCTCGGCCTTGCGTAGCACGAACGGATAGCGCGGACTATAGAGATAGCGGCGATAGGCCGCCTCGATCTCGTCGTCCCGCAGCGCCAACCCGTCGACCGCGTCGACGATATTGACTGGCAGTGGCAGCGTGACCGCCAGCCGGTCGACCTGGACCTTGCGCGCCTCGGCCCGCCCGAGATGGATGATGAACGCTTCGGCTTTCATCCGCCCCGCGCCCAGACCGTTTCGTAGACGTTTTCGATGGCGGCTGCCTCGCGCTCCAGGCGGAAGCATGCGCGTGCCTGGACCAACCCTTCTTCGCCGTGCACCCGCGCCATTTCCGGATTGTCGAGATAGCGGCCGATCGCCGCCGTCAGCGCCACGCCGTCGCCGGCAGCCGCCACGGAACCGGTGCGGCCCTCGACAATCATCTCTGCATAGGCCCCGGCGTCGCTGGCCACAACCGGGGTGGCGGACGCCATGGCCTCCAGCGGCGTCAGCCCGAAACCCTCGTTGCGCGAGGGTGCCACGTAAAGCGAAACCCGGCGGTACCAGGCTTTTATGTCCGGCACCTCGCCGAGGAAAAGAATGCGCTTCTCCAGCCCGGCGGCAGCGATGCGGCGCTTCAATTCGTCGGCGAAATTCTGGTGCTCGGCGGTGACGCGGCCGGTGATGACCGCTGTCCAGTCCGGATGGCCGGGCAAAAGCGCGATCATCGCATCGACGAACAGATCCGTGCCCTTCTGCGCCCGCACCCGGCCGAAGCAGCCGACGGCGTATTTGCCGGGCAGGCCGGAGGCGGCAAAGGTGTCGTCGGCCGTGCGCGCCGGATGGAAGGCCTCGAGGTCGACGCCGTGCATGACCACCGTATGTGGCACGTCGAGGAAGGAGCCGGAACGCACATTGGTGGCGATCACCGCCTCCATGCGCCGGATCAGCCATTTGGTGAACGGGCGATGGTCTCGCTGCGCCGCGGATGTGAAGACAAGATGCAGCGGCATGCGCAGCACGTGCTTCAGAAAAATGCCGCCGATCATCTCGACGTTGCGGCGCGCATGCCAGATTCGCTTGCGGCCGGACGCAGGCCGGCGCCACAGCGACGGCAGTTGCCACCAGCGCAACTTCGGCAGCCCGGCCGGCAGGCCGGGACCGAGCGTCGCGATGCCGACCGTGCTGGCCTGCAGCGGCACCAGTTGCACTATCGTGCTGGTGACGCCGGACAGCCGCTGCTTGAAGTTCGGCGCGATCACTTCGACGCGCGACATATCGGGCACCGACCCTGCGTCCGCGGACGGTCCCGCGGACCCGCTCATTCGAAAGTGGTCCGGCCGGCGATCAGACGAAGCTCAGCTTGACGATCTCATAGCCGCGCGGCCCGCCGGGCGCGTTGACCTCGACGGAGTCGCCGACAGCCTTGCCGATCAGCGCGCGCGCGATGGGCGAGGAAATGGAGATGCGGCCGGACTTCACGTCGGCCTCCTGGTCGCCGACGATCTGGTAGGTCTTGGTCTCCTCGGTGTCCTCGTCGACCAACTGGACGGTCGCGCCGAACTTGATCGTCGAGCCCGACAGTTTCGAGATGTCGATGACCTCGGCGCGCGCCACCAGATCCTCGAGTTCGTTGATGCGGCCCTCATTGAGGCTCTGCGCCTCCTTGGCGGAGTGATATTCGGCATTCTCCGAGAGGTCGCCATGGGCGCGGGCCTCGGAGATGGCCTCGATGATGCGTTGACGTTCCTCCTGCTGACGCCAGCGCAGCTCTTCCTTGAGCGACGTGAATCCACCCGCAGTCATCGGAACCTTGATCATTTCAACACGGCCTTTCCGTCCCCGGTATACTGCCTGCTCCTCCGCCAAGCGCGGCGGACAAGGGTACAGGCAAAAAAAGAAAACGGTCCGCAAGCCTTGGCATCGAACCGTTCTCAGCTCATTCCGGCTCAATATAGCAATGTTCGGGCGATTTTCACGACAAAAAATGCCGCGGCTCACAGGTCAGGAATTTGTGCACCGGATTCCCTCACTCAGTCGTGAACAGGCATTCGGCGAGAAGCCGGGCGCCCGGACTTGCACCCGACATCGGGTCGCCTAAGTCGGCTGTATGCAAAGCTCTAGAAAATGCGCCGCCGCCATCCTGTCCGTAATTCTCGCCGCAACCGCCGGGCTTCCAGCTTCGGCGCAAGCGGTCGACATCGACGCCGAAACGGTCGCAGACGGCCTGCAAAATCCCTGGGGCCTGGATTTCCTGCCGGGTGGTGGCGCAATCGTCACCGAGCGAACGGGACGGATAAGGCTGTTCGTCGACGGCAAACTGTCCGAACCGGTCAGGGGCGTTCCGGAAGTCGCGGCACGTGGCCAGGGCGGTTTGCTGGATATCGCCGTCTCGCCGGGTTTTGCCGACGACAACCTCGTGTTCTTCAGTTTCTCGGAGGCCGGTTCCAGCGGCGCGGGCACAGCCGTGGCGCGAGCGCGGCTGGTACGCGACGGCGATGCGGCGCGGCTGGAAGATGTGACGACCATCTTCTCGATGAACAAAAAGAGCGGCACGACCCGGCACTTCGGCTCGCGCCTGGTATTCGCGCCGGACGGCACCCTGTTCGTCACCACCGGCGACCGGGGCGAAGGCGAGCGGGCGCAGGACATGCAGGACCATGCCGGCGCGGTGATCCGCATCAATGCGGACGGTTCCATCCCCGCCGACAATCCGAAACTTGGAGGCTGGCTCCCCGAACTCTGGTCGAAGGGCCATCGCAACGTGCAGGGGGCGGCGCTCGACCCGGCGACCGGCACGCTGCTGACGGTCGAGCATGGCGCCATGGGCGGCGACGAGATCAACCGGCCGGAAGCCGGGAAGAACTACGGCTGGCCGGTCATCTCCTACGGCAAGGACTATTCCGGCGACAAGATCGGCGTCGGCAGCGAAGCCCCTGGTTACGAGCAGCCGCTGCATTACTGGGATCCGTCGATCGCGCCATCCGGCATGGCCGTCTATGACGGCGCGATGTTCCCCGAATGGAAGGGCGACCTTTTGGTCGGGTCGCTGAAATTCGCCTATCTCGCGCATCTCGACCTCGATGCCTCCGGCGCGATCGGCAAGGAGACAAAACTGGTCGACGGCGAATTCGGCCGCATCCGCGACGTGAATATCGCGCCGGACGGCTCGATCTGGCTTCTCACCGACGAACGCGACGGGGCGATCATCCGCCTGTCGCGGGCGGATTAAGTGCCGGTAAGTTGCTGGGGACAGTTAACTTTTTTCCGCTTGCGCGACTTCTGACCCGCTGCGCCTTTCTGCCGAAAGAAAGTAAACTGTCCCCTGTAGGTCACCCCTTGAAGGCGTCGATCTGAACGGCGAGTTCCTTGTATTCCTCGCAGGAAACGCCGCAGCGCTTCTCGATCTCGGCAAGCTGGTTCCTGGCCGCGGCGACATCGCCGAGTTGCAGATGCGCCTCGCCGAGATACTCGTAGACGACGTAGTAGTTCGGGTCGGCCCGCAGCGCTTCTTCGTAATAGCCGAGGCCGACGAGCACGCGGCCGGCCTTGCGGTGGGAGTAGCCGAGATAGTTGAGGATGCGCGGATCGTTCTTGTTCTGCGCGAGACTGAGCACCTTGATGGCCTCGTCGTAGCTGCCGGTTTGGGCGAGCTTCCGTCCGGTCCAGTAAATGGTGTCGTCGTCGACGGCGCCGCTCTTCTGGGTGACGCATTTTTTCGTCTTCTTGTCGTAGATCTTGCCGGTTGGGCATTTGGGCGTGTTTGCGCCCCCGCTTCCGCTTCCACCACTGCTGCCGCCGCTGCTGTCTCCACCACCGCCCGCCCCCAGGGACGGACCGACGGCAAGCGGGGCCAACAAAAGCGCGGAAGCGACGATCAGGGCATAACGGTATTGCATCTGCCTTCTCCTCGGGATGATCATTGAACCTATACGGGCATCAACGCTGGCGGATTTCCGGTTCTTTCCGGCCTTCGCTGGAATCTGCGGTCAGGCCCGAAAGATGAAGGCCGCGCCGCCGCAGATCATCGCGAAACCGATCACATGGTTCCACGTGATGCTCTGGCCAAGATACAATACCGAAAACACCATGAAGACAACGAGCGTGACGACTTCCTGTATGGTCTTCAACTCGGCCGCCGAATAGACGGCGCTGCCCCAGCGGTTGGCCGGAACGGCCAGCCAGTATTCGAAGAAGGCGATGCCCCACGAAAACAGGACGGCGGCGTAGAGCGGCGAGGCCTTGAACTTCAAATGCCCGTACCAGGCGAAGGTCATGAAGACGTTCGAGGCGACAAGCATCAGGATCGGCAGAATTTTCGGCGACAGGATCAGGCTCATTTTGGCACCATGATTTGGGAAACGCGCCATTTCGGGCGAACCCCGCCGCCTGTCAATCCGCACGCCGTTAACCGGGCATGCTTGCCGGGCGTGACCTTGCGCGCAATTTCTGTATCATCGCGCATGCATCGCAGGGAGACCGCACGTGCAAAGGAAGCTCGACAAGGACTGGGACCTGACCATTGGGCCGGATACCGTCCGCATCTTCATCGAAAAGGCCAAGGCGATCAGCGCCGCCGTCAACGAGGATTATGAGGACGGCCAGGACCATGAGGTGGAGTTCGACGGCAACGGCAGGGACAACCACCACCATGACGGGCTGGCGGAGGAAGAGGTCGAGAACCTGACCGAGGAGGAACTGCGCGAACTCATCAACGATCTGAATGTCGACGAGGCGGCCGAGCTTGTCGCGCTGGCCTGGATCGGGCGCGGCGACTACGAGGCCGCCGAATGGACCGACGCCGTCACGGCGGCAAAGGAGCGCGGCAACAAGCGCACCGCAAAATACCTGATGGGCATGCCCATGCTGGGCGACTGGCTGGAGGAAGGGCTGGAGGCGATCGGCGCCTGAGCCGGCGCTATAAAGCCGCTTGGCATCCGCCCTCGATACGCGGCAACCAAACTGCCCAACCGCCGTTGACCTGCAATGGATGGGCAAAAATTTCTGGCGCTGACCGCCGTTCTTTGCATCGCAGCCCTTTCGGCATCGACATCCTTAGCCGAGACGCCCGAACTGCCGGACAAGGTAACCGCTCCCGAAGTCCACCCACCGCCGGCTGGCAACATCCCGCCCGAACATCTTGGCGACACGCCCGTTCCGGAGGCGCGGCCCGACGGGGCCGCTTCGGGCGAGAACGGTAAACCCGCCGAGACGCCTGCCGTGAAAGAACCGGTCGAACGATCCGAGCCCGCCACGCCGCAAACCGCACCCTTGCCGCCGGAAGCTCCCCAACCCGCCGAGACGCCTGCGAAAGCACCACTCCCCAGCGATCCGCACCCGCCGGCCAGCGGACAAGACGTGCTGCCCAAACCTGCCTACGAACCCGACCCCCGGTCGGGTGAGAGCCCGTCGAAATTCATGCCGCCGTCCGAGATTTCTTGCCGGCAACGCTTGCGCGAACTCGGCGTAGAGTTTGCCGATCGCCCCGCCGAGAGCAGCGAGGACGGGTGCTCCCTGCCCTACCCGATGTCGGTGCGCAGCCTCGGCAAGGGGGTGGTGCTCGAACCGGAAGCTTTGATGAATTGCGCCATGGCGGAGGCTGCCGCCGCCTTCACGAAGGACGTGATCGCGCCGGCGGCAAAACGTGAATTCGAAGCCGAACTCACGTCGATCTCGCAGGCATCCGCCTATGTCTGCCGCCCCCGCAACGGCACGATAAAACTGTCGGAACACGCATTCGGCAATGCGCTGGACATCGCCCGCTTCGGGCTTTCCGGCGGCAAGGCGGTGGATGTCATCCTGCGCCCGAAGGAACGCGAGGCCCGCTTTCTCGGCGCGGTGCGAAAAGCGGCCTGCGGGCCATTCAAGACGGTGCTCGGCCCCGGCAGCAACGCCGACCACGAGACGCACCTGCATCTCGACCTCGCCCCGCGCAAGCATGGCGGCACGGTGTGCGAGTAGTGGCCGGGACGGACGCAAAGATTGATGCCGCCCGATAAATCCGTTGTTTCGCAGGCAGATACGACAGCTTCCGGAATCAGATCATTCACTGGCGCGTCCCCCGGCCACAATCGCGCCGCAGGCATGAACGGCAGCGCTGACCTTTCCTTTACGCTTGCCGCATAGAGTCCCAGGCTGACGGGTCAGGGATTTTTCGATGCGCATTCTTGCTTCGCGCGCGCTTCGGCGCGCCTGCGCGGCGGGTGTCCTTTCGGCGCTCGCCACCGCCTGTTCCACCGAGAGCGTCATGTCGCTCAGGCCGGATGTCGATGTCGGCGTCCAGACCGCCGGCGTGCCGGCAGCCGTTCCGATGACATCCGTTCCGGCCGAAGCGATACCGCCGGCCCCAGCCGACCCGATAGCCGTCGCCCCGGCCGATCCGATGGTCGTCATTCCGGCCGATCCGGCAATACAGGAGCCGGCAGACCCCACCCTCGCCGCCTATCCGCATTTCGAAGTGCCTGCCGAACCGATGGAGGTCATGCCGTCCGACGAGGTCGCCTGCCGTCGCGACCTGAAGCGTCTCGGCGTCGAATTCCGGGACGTCGACCCGATCCACGAGGGCAATTGCGGCATCGACTGGCCTGTCCGGGTCTCGGCGATCGGCAGCGTCGAGATGAAGCCGGCCGCAACGCTGAGCTGTTCGATGGCGGCCACCTTCTCGCGCTGGACGAAGAAGGAACTCGTGCCCGCCGCCCGCTGGCGTTATCTCTCCGGCGTGAAGACGATCCACCAGGGATCGAGCTATTCCTGCCGCAACATCCGCGGCTCGCGCGGCACGCCCTCGCAGCATTCGCGGGGCAACGCGCTCGACGTGATGCGCATCGAGCTGAACAACGGCAAGGACATCGACGTGCGCAAGCCGGGTTGGTTCGCCTTCCGCCAGCGCGGCTTCTTGAACACGGTGCGGCAGGACGGCTGCGACTATTTCACCACCGTGCTCGGCCCCGGCTACAATGCCGACCACGCCGACCATTTCCATTTCGACATCATGCAGCGCAGGAACGGCTACGTCGCTTGCAAGTAGGCTGAATCCCCATGAAACGTGGGATTATTGCAAAACGCATTTAGGAAACGTTTTCTTTTCAACATCCATCGGCTTCAATTTACATCTGGATCGACGGAAATAGTATAATCCCCCTCATTATCGGCATGACTTGCAATTCTCTTGCGGCTCTCCGATAATATGACGGCAGGCATCTGAGGGGATGAAAGAATGTCAGCAAAAATTTTGGTCGACCTGCTCGTGAGGCACGTAGAAGCACAGGGGATACCCGAAGCACCAGTTGTTGTCGCGTTACCGGACAATGATGACCCGATTGACACCGAAGCCAAATTTCTCGGTTACGCTGAAGGCCAATCATTCGCGATCGAATACATTGATTCATCGGGCAATAATTCAAGTCGTCGGATCACTGTCTACAATATAATAGCAGGTCGAGGTGGCGCACCATCTCTTTTTGCCCGGTGCCATGAGCGCCGGCAGATGCGTCAATTTCGAGTCGATCGCATTCAATGTTGCGTTGACTACAACGGTGAAGTCCACGAAGACGTTCCGCGATTTCTCTTTGAGAACTTTGGAATGTCGCTGTCAACGGGAAGAATTATCGTTGACAAGCACGCTGACAAAAGGTGGGCGGAGATATTGGCGTCGGTGCGTGACGAGGTTGTCGTGTTGGCCGCGTTATCTCATTCTGATGGCTCCGTGGTGACCTCGGAAACAACAGCGGCGGCGCGATATCAGGCGCGGAAAATAGAGGCGGCGGGAATACTCCTAAGCGACCAAGAAATCGCATCTTTGGGCTCCCACGTCCGTCGCGTGCGACCTACTGTCGAGGCGATCGAACGGGCCTTGGCATCGATGTTGAACCTCGAAGTAGTGGCACTCCAGAAATTCCTGAATGCCGCCATTCAGGTCATTGATGCCGACGGCAAGCGCCATCCGGAAGAAATGGCATTGCTCGATCGAATCTGCATCGATCTGACAGGCACTTCCATCCAGTAGCTGCCCGGTTCCCACAACCAGGAGGTCCATTCCGTCTGCGAAAAACTGCGAGCGTCCTTGTCTATGATGCGGACGAAATATTCGCACCGCCGCACAGGATGTCGGTGCGTCGTGTAAGCCACACCTACATCGCAGGCTCCCGGCCATCGTTGCGAATAGGCTTGGAGGCGCGCGCCGATCGATTTACAAAGCAGACCCGCAAGGCGCTCGCGCGAATGGCAGACAAACAGATCCAACGCCGGCTCGCCGCCATCCTGGCCGCCGATGTCGTCGGCTACAGCCGGCTGATGGAACGCGACGAGACGGCCACGCATACGCGGCTCACGGCGCGCTGGCGGGAGGTGCTGGATCCCCTCGTCGAACGGCATCTCGGCCGCATCTTCAAGCGGACCGGCGACGGCGTCTTCATCGAGTTCGGCAGCGCCGTCAACGCCGTCGAATGCGCCGCCGCCTTGCAGCGCGCCATGGCGTCCGCCAACGAGGGCGTTCCCGAAGGCCGCGCCATCGTGCTGCGCGTCGGCGTCAACCTCGGCGACGTCCTGGTCGAGGGCAGCGACCTGTTCGGCGACGGCGTCAACCTGGCCGCCCGCATCGAGACCTTGGCCACGCCCGGCGGCGTCGCCATCTCGGACAACGTGCACCAGTATGTGGACGGGCGGATCGGCATCGATTTCGCCGACAGCGGCCATCACGAGGTCAAGAACATCGCGAGGCCCGTGCACATCTGGAGCTGGTCGCCGGACGGGGCCGTGGTGGCCGCCCCCCTGCCATCGCTGGAACAGCCGCCGTCGCTGCCCGACCGGCCGTCGATCGCCGTGCTGCCCTTCGACAACATGTCCGGCGACCCGGAACAGGGCTATTTCGCCGACGGCATCACCGAGGACATCATCACCGACCTGTCGAAGGTCTCGGGCCTGTTCGTCATCGCCCGCAATTCGTCCTTCGCCTACAAGGGCACGAGCCCGGACGTGCGCAAGGTCAGCCGCGAGCTCGGCGTCCGCTACGTGCTTGAGGGCAGCGTGCGGCGCGCCGCCAACCGCATCCGCATCAACGCCCAGATGATCGACGGCACCACCGGGGGCCATCTCTGGGCCGAGCGCTACGACCGCCAGATCGAGGACATTTTTGAGGTGCAGGACGAGGTGACCCGGACCATCGTCACAGCCCTGAAGGTTAAGCTTACCACCAGCGAGGCGCAAAGGCGCGGGGCGCACGCCAAGGTCGATCCGGCCGCCTACGACCTCCTGGTGCGCTCGCGCCAGACGGTGCTGCAACTTTCGCCCGAGACGGCGGTCGAGGCGCGGAAAATGCTTGAGCATGTGATCGAGCTGGATCCGACGATCGCGCTCGCCTATGCGCGGCTGTCGATGATCGCCTTCGCCGACTACGCCAACCAGTGGAACGGGGCCACGTCCGAAACCCTCGACCGGGCGCTGGAACTGGCCCGCAAGGCGATCGTCACCGACGAGACCGAGCCGCAGGGCCACATCGCGCTGGCGCTGGCGCTTTCCTGGATGAAGCACCTCGACGAGGCCGAACCGGCGGCGGAGCGCGCCATCGCACTCAGCCCCAGTCTTGCCGACGCCCATACCGGCCTCGGCAACATCCGCGACTTCCAGGGCCGCCATGAAGATGCAGTGGCGCTCTACACCCGCGCCCACCGGCTCGACCCGCAATTCGACATGGCGCTGAATTTCCTCGGCCGCGCGCTCCTGGCTCTGGGACGCTACGATGAAGCTGAGGTCGCCTTCAAGCGTCGGCTTTTGCTCGCCCCGCGCTCCGACATGACGCGCTTCTATCTGGCCTGCCTCTACGGTCTGACCGGCCGGCACGACGAGGCGCGGCGTTATTGGAGCGAGGTGCTCGAAGTCAATCCGGGTTTTTCCGTCGAACACCTCAAAGGCGCCCTGCCCTACCGCGACCCGCATCAGGTCGACCGCTGGGTGGGCGGGCTGAGACAGGCTGGAATAAAGATTTGAGGCAGGCCGGATCGGCTTTGAGCCGGCTTTCGGTCGCCGCATCTCCTCGCTATTCTGTTCCGCGCACGGGGATGGGAACAATGCGCCGGAAAAAGGTTTCAGCGACGCTTTCAGCGCTGCTCGCACTCGGCATCGCCTATGGCGCCGTTGCCTATTTCGCCTTGCCCGAATTCTGGACGGTGCATGATCGCCACCTCGCCAACCGGATCAGCAATTTCCTGACCACCACGCCGCAAGGCATTCCGGGCGACCCGATCAACGTCGGTCTCATCGGCACGAAGGAAGACGTGCTGCGCGCCTTCGCCAAGGCGGGATGGAGTGCAGCCGATCCCATTACCTTGCGCAGTTCGATCGACATCGGGCTCAGCGTCGCGCTCGACCGGCCCGATGACGACGCGCCGGTCAGCACCCTGCTTTATGAGGGCAGGCGACAGGACCTGGCCTTCGAAAAGCTGGCCGGCGAAAGCGCCGACAGACGCCACCATGTCCGCTTCTGGAAGACCGCGGTGCTCGACAATGACGGCCGGCCGCTCTGGCTGGGCTCGGCGAGCTTCGACCGCGGCGTCGGCTTCAGCCACGATACCGGCCAGATCACCCATCACATCGGACCGGACGTCGACGCCGAGCGCGACAATGTGATCGCCGCGCTGCAGGCCGTGCAAGCCATCTCCTCCGTCGACGAATCGATGGGTATCGGCAAGACGACGACCGGCCGCAATGGCGGCGGCGATCCCTATTTCACCGACGGCATGATCAAGATCGGCGTGCTTGTGCCGGATACGGCAACCGCGGCTTCTTCGCCGCAAGGCAGCACAAACGTCGAGTGAGCCTTTTCGAGGGCGCCCGGCGGATGCTAAGCAGCATCCATGCTTTATGTTGAAATCGGCATCGTGGTCGTCCTCATCTGTGTGAACGGCCTTTTGGCAATGTCCGAGCTTGCAGTCGTCTCCTCGCGCCCGGCGCGGCTGAAGGCGATGATCGACCGCAACGTCAAGGGCGCCGACCGCGCGCTGAAGCTCGGCGCCAATCCAGGCAAATTCCTGTCCTCGGTGCAGATCGGCATCACGCTCGTCGGTGTCTTGTCCGGCGCCTTTTCCGGCGCGACGCTTGGCGAGCGGCTTTCCGATTCGCTGGAACTGGCTGGCGTGCCGGAGCGAATCGCCGCCTGGCTGGGCGTCGGCATCGTGGTTGCGGTGATCACCTACGCTTCGCTGATCGTCGGCGAACTGGTGCCCAAGCAGATCGCGTTGCGCAATCCCGAGGGGATCGCGTCGCGCGTCGCCCCGGCGATGTCGCTGCTCGCCATAATCGCCGCGCCGCTGGTGTTTCTGCTGGATGTTTCGGGCCGCGCGGTGCTTTGGCTGCTCGGCCAGAAGGGCCAGTCGGAAGAGAAGGTCACTGACGAGGAGATCAAGATGCTGGTCGCCGAGGCCGAGCACCACGGCACCATCGAATCGGACGAGCGGCGCATGATCGCCGGCGTCATGCGGCTCGGCGACCGCGCCGTGCGCGCCGTGATGACACCGCGCACCGACGTCGACTGGATCAACCTTGCCTGGGACGAGACGACGATCCGCAAGGCGATCACCGAGACCGAGCATTCGCGCCTGCCGGTGGCGGAAGGGTCGGTCGACGCGATGGTCGGCGTGGTGCAGACGCGCGGCGTGCTTGCGGCCATGCTTGCCGGAAACCGGCTGGACATAAAGCGGCACATCCGTTTGGCGCCGATCGTCCACGACCAGGCAGACGCACTGGACGTGCTGGCGACGCTGAAGGAATCGGAAGTGCCTGTGGCGCTGGTCCATGACGAATACGGCCACTTCGAGGGCATCGTCACGCCGGCCGATATTCTCGAGGCGATCACCGGCGTGTTCCGCTCCGACCTTGAGGCCGAGGAGGAGCCTTCGGCCGTGCAGCGCGAGGACGGTTCGTGGCTGCTCGCCGGCTACATGCCGGCTGACGAGATGCGCGATCATCTGGGCATCGACATCCCCGAAAACCGCGACTACGAGACGGTCGCCGGCTACGTGCTGTCGCAACTGCACCACCTGCCCGCGACCGGCGAATGCGTCGACGCACAGGGCTGGCGATTCGAGGTCGTCGACCTCGACGGCCGCCGCATCGACAAGGTGATCGCCTCGAAACTGCCCGGCGTGCACCGGCGCGCCGGCTAGGCCGGATTTTTTATCAAAATCAGTGATTTGTGGCGATGAAGCGAATCAAACCGGCAACGTGTTGAATCGGTTTCTCAACGCCATCATCCGGCAGCCGAGGACGTCGAGCCGGGTCTCGCCGCCCGGTGCAAGGAGCGCCCCGCTCCGAATCGATTCCGGAAAAATCCGGCATTTCGGCTTCCGGCCTTGTTTTGAACGCAGTCTGCCCCTATCTACCCGACATCGGTTGCTCCAACACCGGGTCGAATGTTCTTCGGGATACGAGGTCAAGGTTCCTCGGCGGGGCGGTTGAATTGATCCGATCGACGGTTCGCCGACCATGAATGTACCGGCGGCGTTTCGGGATACGGAAACGAGGGAAGCGGGCTTAGGCCCGCTTTTTTGTTGCCTGCGGCTCCCCCACCACTCTCTTTTTGTCTCGCCCGCCTTACGCAGGGTAAATGGACTTTGGGATAAACAGCCGTGAATTAAGGCAAATTTCACCACATGGCACCATTGTCGGAAGCCTGCGGTGATGTATTGAGTACCGTGGTGCTTCGGCACCCAGGCAACAGCCCGTCGCCCCGAAAGGGTCGGCGGGTTTTTCGTTTGTGCACGCCGCTCGAATGAAAAGGAGCGGCTGGCTGGCCGCTCCCCCTGGGCATTATGAAATCCGGCGGGACCCGCAGCGATCAGGCCGCCCTGGCTTCCAGCGCGGAAGCATCCGCGGCGCGGGCCGTCTTCAGCGCTTTCGACCACCAGGCGATGTCGGCGAGCAGGCCCTTGGCAGCCTGGTTGAGATGCTCGAAATCTTCCAGCTTCTTGCTGCCGTTCATGACCTGCGCCATGTCGGCCCAGACGATGTGAACGGCATTGCGCACCGGCGCCATCTGCAGTTCGACCGCATGCAGGCGAAGCTGCTCGATCGCCCGCGCACCGCCGACGCCGCCGTAGCCGACGAAGCCGACCGCCTTCTTGTTCCACTCGGTATAGGCGTAATCGAGCGCGTTCTTCAGCACGGCCGTCGGGCCGCGGCTATATTCGGCGGCGGTGAAGATGAAGCCGTCGAAACCCGCCACCTTCTCCTGCCAGCGCTGCGCGACCTCGCTCTTGGAGGGCACGTAGAGCGAGGACGAGACCTCGTCGAAGAAGGGAAGCGGGAAATCCCTGAGGTCGACGACTTCGATCTCGATGTCGGTGTTTTCCCGGGCGAGCTTGGCAAACCACTCGGCAGGCTTGTCGGCGAACCGGTTGGCGCGCGTCGAGCCTATCACTAAGGCGATTTTCGGTTTAGACATAGCAGGTGACCTCTTGAAATCTGGTATCTTAGGGATACCGACACTATTTAGGTTACCGGGCGGGCATGCCGCAAGGAGGCACTTTTTTGAAACCAAGGCACCTGCATCTCAGCGAGGATTGCCGCGCGGTCAGCGGCGTCCTTCAGCGCGTCGGCGACAAATGGACCGTGCTTGTGGTCACCAAGCTGGGCGGCGGCCGCATGCGCTTCAGCGAATTGCGCGGGGCGGTTGGCGGCATATCGCAGAAGATGCTGACCACGACGCTGCGCGGGCTGGAGCGCGACGGCTTCCTCGTGCGCGAGCAGTTCCCGACGATCCCGCCGCGTGTCGAATACGAGCTCACCGATCTCGGCCGCGAGTTGCTGGAACCGGTCACCGCGCTTGCCGAATGGGCGCGGCGCAATGGCGAGCGCGTCGCCCGCGCCCGCGAGCGATTCGACAAGGTGACGGGCCATGTCGAGGTGGAGTGGGAAGATAACGAGGGCAGTAGGGCAGTAGGGCAGTAGGGCAGTAGGGCAGTAGGGCAGTAGGGAGAAGCGGAGCGCTGCCACGCACGCCGGTCAATGGATCGCGGCGAGTCTGCCGCTTGTTTCCGGTGCCAAGCAGATGCCAGGATCAGATATCCCTACTGCCCTACTGCCCTACTGCCCTACTGCCCTACTGCCCTACTGCCCTACTCCGCAGGCACCGCTTTCGGCCTGCCTTCCGCATCCAGCGCCACCATGATGAAATCGGCGTCGGTTACCTTCTCCATCACATCGCTCAGATAGCGTTGCGCCCAGGCTTCGACCTTCAAGGTCATCGAGGTGCGGCCGACCCGCGTGACATGCGTATAGATGCAGAGCGTGTCGCCGATCTTCATCGGCTTGGCGAAGGACATCTCCTTGACCGCCGCCGTCACGACGCGGCCTTTGGCACGCTCCGCGGCGCGGATGCCGCAGGCAAGGTCCATCTGCGCCATCACCCAGCCGCCGAAGATATCCATGGCCGCATTGGCGTCGGACGGCATCGCCAGCGTGCGCAAGGTGAGCTCGCCCGTAGGCTCCTGCCCGTTCGCATAGTGAACCATCGCGCTCCCTCTTCTGCGGTGATGACGATTGCCTAGCCGCCGTGCGGGCAACGGTCAACGCGGTTTGCCGGTCGCTTTTCTCACAGCCGATGCCGGAAGACCCGGCTGCCGTCCGCCCGCAGTGCCGCTAAGCTGCCGGGGTAGCCGCCATCCGGATCCCGACGCTTTCATGCAGACCTACGACTTCGTCATCGTCGGCTCCGGCTCAGCGGGATGCGTGCTCGCCGAGCGCCTGTCGGCCAGCGGACGGTTCTCAGTGCTTGTGCTGGAGGCCGGCGGCTCCGACCGGCGCTTCTACGTGCAGATGCCGCTCGGCTACGGCAAGACCTTCTATGACCCGGCCGTCAACTGGAACTACAAGACGGAACCCGATCCGGGGCTGGCCGGCAATGTCGACCACTGGCCGCGCGGCAAGGTGCTAGGCGGCTCGAGTTCGATCAACGCGATGGTCTGGATCAGGGGCCATCCGGCCGACTACGATGCGTGGCGCGACCAGGGCAATCCGGGCTGGGGTTTTGAAGACCTGCTGCCCGCCTTCAAGGCGATCGAGGACAACGAGGCCGGCGCCAGCCGGCTGCGTGGCAAGGGCGGCCCGGTGCATGTCACCGACTGCACGAAGCTGGTGCATCCGCTCACCGGCCGCTATCTCGAGGCCGCCGGACAGGCCGGGCTTTCCCTGAATCCGGATTTCAACGGCGAGACCCAGGAAGGCGTCGGCGTCTATCAGATATCGACACGCGACGGACGCCGCATGTCGGCGGCGCGCGCTTTTTTGCGCCCGGCGATGAAGCGGAAGAATGTTCGCGTAGAAACCAACGCGCTGGCGACCAGGATTATTTTCGAGGGCAAACGCGCCGTCGGCATCGAATACGAACAGAACGGCGCAAGCCAGACGGTCCGCGCCGGCCGCGAAGTGATCCTGTCGGCCGGCTCGATCAACTCGCCGCAGCTTTTGCAATTGTCGGGCGTCGGCCCGGCAAACCACCTGAAGAACTTGGGCATCGACATCGTGCACGCCAACGAGAATATCGGGCGCAATCTCGAGGACCATGTCGGCATCAACTACACGTTCGAGGGACGCGAGGCGACGCTGAACCAGACGCTGCGGCCCTGGTGGGGCAAGCTCCTGGTCGGCATGCAATATCTGCTGCTGCGCACCGGGCCGCTGTCGCTGTCGATGAATGCCGGCGGCGGCTTCTTCCGCACCGACCCGGCGCTGCCCCGCCCCAACATGCAGCTCTACTTCCAGGCATTCTCCACGGTGAAGACGAAGGCGGGCGAGCGCCCGATCCTGACGCCGGACAACTGGCCGGGCTTTTCGATCGGCCTCTCCAACTGCCGCCCGACCAGCCGCGGGGAGATCATGATCCGCTCGAACAACCCGCGCGATTATCCAAAGATCGTCGCCAACGCCTATTCGACCGACGAGGACGTCGCCGAGATGCTGGCGGCGGTGAAGTTCGTGCGAAAAATTGCTGCGCAACCGGCCATGGCCGACCTTATCGTCAGAGAAGTCATGCCCGGCCCGTCGATCACGTCCGACGAGGACCTGATCCTGGATTTCCGAAAACGTTCCGGCACGGTCTACCATCCCGTCTCCACCTGCCGCATGGGGCCGGACCCCGCGACATCGGTGGTCGACCCGAGGCTGAAGGTGCATGGGCTGGACGGACTGCGCGTGATCGACGCATCGATCTTTCCCGACAATATTTCCGGCAACACCAACGCGCCCTCGATCATGACCGGCTGGAAAGGCGCGGAACTGGTGCTGGCGGATCACATATGACGGCTGAGGGCATCCGATGAAGATCACCGACGTAAAGACCTGGGTCGTGGGCAATCCGCCGCCGGGCATCGGCGGGCGCTATTTCATCTTCGTCAGGCTGACCACCGATTCCAATGTCGTCGGCTATGGCGAAGCCTACAGCGCCACCTTCGGCCCGCATGTCACAGCCCGCATGATCGAGGATCTGGCCGGCCGCTACCTCGTCGGCCGCGACCCGCACGATATCGAGACCTTCTTCCGCCGGGCGTATTCCTCCGGCTTCTCGCAGCGCCCGGACATTTCGGTCATGGGCTGCGTCTCGGCGCTGGAGATCGCCTGCTGGGACATCATCGGTAAGGAGGCGAACAAGCCGGTCTACAAGCTGCTCGGCGGACAGGTGCACGAGACTTTGCGCACCTACACCTATCTCTATCCGAATTCGGGCAGCGTCGTTCCGGTGGAGGCCGGGCCGGTCAACGTCTATAACGATCCCGACCTCGCCGCCGCCTGCGCGCTGGAATATGTGCGCCAGGGTTTTAATGCAGTGAAGCTCGACCCGGCAGGCCCCTATACGGTCTATGACGGCCACCAGCCACGCCTCTATGACATCGACCTGTCGGCCCGCATGGTGAAGGCGATCCGCGAGGCGGTCGGCACCAGGGCGGACATTCTGTTCGGCACGCACGGCCAGTTCACCGCCTCCGGCGCACTGCGCATGGCGCGCGCCATCGAGCCCTACGATCCGCTGTGGTTCGAGGAGCCCGTGCCGCCGGATATGCCCGAGGTCATGGCCGAGGTGGCGCGAGGCACGTCGATTCCGATCGCCACGGGCGAGCGGCTGACCACCAAATTCGAGTTCGCCCGCGTCATCGAGAACCGTGCCGCCACGATCCTGCAGCCCGACCTCGGCCGCTCCGGCGGCATATTGGAGACCAAGAAGATCGCCGCCATGGCCGAGGCCTACCACATCCAGATCGCGCCGCACTGCTATTGCGGGCCGATCGTCGGGGCGGCCAACATCCAGTTGGCGGCGACGCTGCCGAACTTCCTGATCCTCGAATCCCTGAAGCAGTGGGACGGTTTCCACGAGACGCTGCTGAAGAAGAAGATCGAGTGGCAGGACGGCCGCGTCATCCCGTCGAAGGAGCCCGGCATCGGCGTCGAACTCGACGAGGCGGTATGCGACGCGCATCCCTATGACGGCGCTTTGCTACATCTCGAAATGACGCAGGACGCGCTCTTTCCGTAGGCAAGGCGGTCGCCATCTCATCCGTCCCGCAGCGACCGCGCCGACAGCCGGCGCGGATTATCCAGCCGCATCAACGATGTAGCGAGGATCGGCGAGCCCGCGCCGCCGATTATCGGGATTTCTATGTTTTTCAGTATAGATTGAGTACAATTTCGATGATCATTCGACATAGATCAGAAAATATATTGCCAAAACAAGACTAGCGTATTGCACGGGCAAACCCCTGCAAATGGCCGTTTACTATACCAAAACCTCCTCCCAAAGGGGCTATTCCCAAGCGCATCAAACAGGATATGCTTACTTAACGATGTGTAAATGATCGCCCGCGCGTTCGAGTGACATAGTATCAGGGAGAAGTAGCCATGAATCTCGCAAACATCCTCACCCGGCGGGATCCGTTGAAGCGGGCGTTCGTGACGCTTGAGGACGGCATGTCGGACGTCCTGAACGAGAAATTGATCATGCCTCTCAACGAGATCGACGACACACCGCCGATCGACATGCAGGATAGTCTTGAGCCGATGGAAGATCAGGGCAGCCTGGCGTTGATCGAACAGCCGGCGGCCGACCAGGGCGATCGCGTCACGGCGCATACGCAAGGCCGCCTCGCCGGCTACTCCGCCTTCGAGGAGGCGCGAGCCCGCGCCCAGGACGACCTGAACCGCATCGGCGAGGCGCTGGCGAGCATCATGGCTTCGCAGCACATGAGCCGCGACTTCCTCGACGACTGCTACGCCGACATCCACCGCGCCAACGACCTGGAAAACGGCAACGCCGCCTATGCCGCCGAGAACCGGCGCCTGCTGGATCGCGTCGACAAGCTGGAGCGGCTGCGCGCCCGCTACGACCAGCTCGTCGACGTGCTGAAGCGGCGCGAGGCGAAATTGCTCGACGAGGCCGAGACTACGCGCGAGACGATCGGCAGCCTGCGGCTCGATGTCGTCGAGGCGCGAAACACCATCGTCCGCTGCGAGTCGATGTATGGCGAACTCCAGACCATCCACGCTGCGCGCACCAACGAGGCCGAGCGCTATATGCGCGAATCCGAGATGCTGCGCGAGAAGAATGTCGGCCTCTCGGTCGAGCTCGACCTCGCCCAGAAGAAACAGGCCGAATCCCGCCGCCGGGTCGAGGAGCTTTCGGCCATGCACGCCAGCGACTCGGCGCGCCTCGCGGAGATCATGTCGCGGCTCGTCGCCGAAGAGGCCGACGGCACCCGGCTGCAGAAGCTGAACGACGCGCTCGAGGCGAAGCTGATCGAGGCGAACGAGAACACCACCCGTCTCGCGGCGGAGCTGACGGAGCGCGACAAGCGTTTCCAGAGCGAGAACCAGGCGCTGCGCAGCGAGTTGCAGACCCTCAACGCCCGCCTGCAAGTCGCCGCCAACGAGCAGCGCGACGCCGTCTCCGACCTGACGACGCTGCGCTCCAAGATGAACGACATGGAAGCCGACCGCCACGTGCTGGAAAAGCGGCTGGCCGCGGCCAATATCGAACTCGACAACGAACGCCGGATACAAGCCCAGGCGGCAGCCGAGGAGGCTTCGGGCGCGGACCAGGGCCGCAGCCAGACGGAGCATATGCGCGAGCAGATCGCCGAACTGCAAGCGACCGTCGCGCAGCTGAAGCAATATGAAAGCCTCTACACCGCCGCCAAATCGCGCAAAGGCAAGATGGAAGCCGCCAACGGCTTTACACCCGACGGCGGCAAGGCCGGCGCGGAACTGGTCCAGATGAAGCAGGCAGGGCGCGCCTGATACCGATCAGGGGACGCGGACGTGTCCGGGCTGCCCCCTGTCGGTAACCAGCAGCAGCAGCGATCCGATCGCGACCACCGCGAAGCCGCCGGTGTAGAGCGGCGGCACCAGCAGGGCGGCGGCCATGTTCATCAGGCAGGCCGCGACGACGCCCGCGCCATAGGCGGCGGCGAACACCAGCGACAGCCGCGCCCGCCCGGCATCGTTGCGCGACAGCAGAAACGCCAACGCGATCGTGACCAGCATCGCGGCGATGAGACGCGACGACAGCGGGTCCTTCGGCCAGTTGAAGACCAGCGGATAGTTTGTGGTGGGCGCGCCGAACAAGGCGATGCCCCACAGGCCCAATACGATACCTGCAATGAGCAGCCACGCCGAAACCGCAGCGCACGGCGCAGTGGCATTGGCTGCATGCGCAGGCCGCGCCAGGGTCGCCAGCGAGCCCGCCGACAGGACCACCACGACCGCGAAGAAGCCGTAGGTGACCGGCGCTGCAAAATCGAAGCGGTCGAGATGCAGCAGCACCGCGGCGAGCGCCAGCGGCACGAGATAGACGACGATCAGCGTCAAATAGAGCCGCGTGCGCGCCTCGCTCGGCCGCTCCAGCACGACGATTCCGGCCAAGCCGAAGGCGAAGGCGGCGGCCGCCAGCATGCGCGAGGCGACCGGCGGCAGATCCCAGGCGAAACTCGGCGTCAGGTCCAGCCACCAAAATGGTGCGCCGAGAATGCCGCCGATCGCCGTCGACACCAGCACGAACCGTGCGACCGTTCCCGAACCCGTGGGGCCGAGATCGGCGTGGCCCCATCGGCGGAAGCCGGCCGCGAGACAGGCAAGCAGCAGGACGACCGCGATTGCGAACAGGCCGACATCCGACATTCGATCATTCCCCCTACGGTTTTTCCCGTCGATACCATCGACACCGGATACGCTCAGGTTCCGGCCTCGCCTGCAAATTCCACGGATGCCCGATGCGGGAAGATCGCGCCCGCATCGGCCCTGCTAGGACGCCTCGCCGCCGCTGCCGACCTTGCGCACCAGCGCCGCCGTGGCGATCAGCGAGGCCATGTCGGCTATGATCGGCTCGACATGCGTCTTGTAGTCGAGCGGCACGGAGGCTGGCGGCAGCTCGAAGAAATCCTTCGGCGTCGGCAGGAGAAGAAAACCGTCGCCGCCGCGCAGCGCCACCCGCGCCGGCTCGCCCGGCCAGGCCTCGGCCAGCCATTGCAACGCCTGCGCCAGCCGTCCGCGCACCAGCGGCTGCGCCGCCTCGCCATTGTCGGTGCGGAAGTCGTATTTCTCGTAGATCGCCGGGATGCCGCTCTCGACCTGATCCACCGACGCCCCGAACAGGCCGCGGAAAAACGACACGACATGATCCGTCTTGCGCGTGGCGACCAGCAGCCCCGGAAAGGGCTGTTCCATCTCGAAGGCCATGACGATGCCCTTGAACATCGTGGTTTCGGTCTTGCCGACCTTGTCCTTGAAGGTCGCCTCGTAGAGCTCGAAACTGAAGCCGCCATAGGTGCCGGCCACCACGTCGTCGTAAACCGCGTGATCGTAGTCGCCCACGGTCTCGGGCGGCAGCCGGTCAGACGATTCCGGGCGCACGCCCTTGCCATAGCGTAGATTGCCGATGAAGCCGAAGATGATCGGCAGCAGCTTCGAACGAAACGAGCGCTGCAGCTCGAACACCGGTTTACGCGCCCGCCAATAGAGCACCAGGGCGAGGATGACGCCGACCACGTAGAGGAAGACGTGTGGCGTCGAGGTCCATTGCTCGAATGGGTCGGCGACCCGATTGAAGGCAAGCGCCAGCAGCCAGACGGCGGCCGCCAGCAAAACGAGAAAAAGCGGAACGCGCCACATGACCTTGCGCCGCGCCCGGACGCGCTCCTGCTCGTAACGGGCGATGTCCTGCCTGATCGAGGCGATGACTTTTTCGTCCGGCAGGAATTCCTGTGCGTCCATGACCGATCCCCCGTCGCTGGCTCGCATCTTTTGGCGATCGGGCCGGGCTTTGCAAGCGGCGAGACATAGCCCGATCACGGCAAGCGGGTAGACACGCGGCAAGCCGCTGCGATTGCCCGCGGCCTCGAGATCATGGCAGCGACTTGCTGACAGCCTGTTGTCAGGATTGGAAAGCCCCGCCGCACGCCTGCGATCGCCGCCCTTCCCATTTGCAAGGACTCCGCCCATATTCCGGTCATGGCCAGATCACCCGACAAAAAGCCGCCGGCGGCGAAGGACGGCGGTTACCGCAAGCGCGGCAACCCGCTGACCGACTATCACGACGCTTCCGAGCCCCTGCATCGCGGCGGTTTTGAGGAAGCGCCGCAGGCGGAGTTTTCCGGGACGCCGTTGAGCGGCTCGGTTTCCGAATGGGCCGAACAGATTTCGAGGGAAGCGGAGCGCGACGGGCGATCACCTTCGAAGGCCGATGCCAAAGCGCCCAAGAAAATCCCCGAACGCTCTTCCGCTCCGACCAAGACGGCGCGCGGCACCTCGATGGGCGGCGCGGCGAGCGCGCGCGAGCGCACGGCGGCCGGCCTCAATCCGATCCCCGGCCTCGACATCAGCCTGGAAGACGCCGAGGCGCTGCCGACATCCGGCGTGACCGCTACGGTGGAAGCACTGTCGGCGTTGATCGAGAGCGGCAACCCGCTGCACAAGAACGGCCAGATCTGGACGCCGCATCGCCCTGCCCGCCCCGACAAATCGGAAGGCGGCATAGCGATCAAGATGGTCTCGGATTTCGAGCCCGCCGGCGACCAGCCGACCGCGATCAAGGACCTCGTCGAAGGCGTCGACAATGCCGATCGCACCCAGGTGCTGCTCGGCGTCACCGGCTCCGGCAAGACGTTCACCATGGCCAAGGTGATCGAGGAGACGCAGCGCCCGGCGCTCATCCTTGCACCCAACAAGACGCTGGCCGCGCAGCTCTATTCCGAATTCAAGAAATTCTTCCCCGAGAACGCGGTCGAGTATTTCGTCTCCTATTACGACTATTACCAGCCAGAGGCCTACGTCCCGCGCACCGACACCTTCATCGAGAAGGAATCGTCGATCAACGAGCAGATCGACCGTATGCGCCATTCGGCGACGCGCTCGCTGCTGGAGCGCGACGACGTCATCATCGTCGCCTCGGTGTCCTGCATCTACGGTATCGGCTCGGTCGAGACCTATACGGCAATGACCTTCCAGATGACGGTCGGCGACCGCATCGACCAGCGCCAGCTTCTCGCTGATCTCGTCGCCCAGCAATACAAGCGCCAGGACATCAATTTCGTTCGCGGCTCCTTCCGGGTGCGCGGCGACACGATCGAACTGTTTCCCGCCCACCTTGAGGACCGCGCCTGGCGCGTCACGCTGTTCGGCGACGAGATCGAGTCGATCACCGAGTTCGACCCGCTGACCGGCAGCAAGACGGGCGACCTGAAGAGCGTGAAGATCTACGCCAACTCGCATTACGTCACGCCGCGGCCGACGTTGAATCAAGCCATCAAGTCCATCAAGGAAGAGCTTCAGCATCGCCTGCAAGAGCTTGAAAAGGCTGGGCGCTTGTTGGAGGCACAGCGGCTCGAGCAGCGCTGCCGTTTCGACCTCGAGATGCTGGAGGCGACCGGCTCCTGCGCCGGCATCGAGAATTATTCGCGCTACCTGACCGGCCGTATGCCCGGCGACCCGCCGCCGACCCTGTTCGAATATGTGCCGGACAACGCGCTGATCTTCATCGACGAGAGCCATGTGACCGTGCCGCAGATCGGCGGCATGTATCGCGGCGACTTCCGGCGCAAGGCGACGCTGGCCGAGTATGGATTCCGCCTGCCGTCCTGCATGGACAACCGGCCGCTGCGCTTCGAGGAGTGGGACGCCATGCGCCCGCTCTCCGTCGCCGTCTCGGCGACGCCTGGCGGCTGGGAGATGGAACAGGCCGGCGGCGTCTTCGCCGAACAGGTCATCCGGCCGACCGGCCTGATCGACCCGCCGGTCGAAGTGCGCCCGGCCAAGACGCAGGTCGACGACGTGGTCGGCGAGATTCAGGAGACCACGCGCAAAGGCTATCGCACGCTGGTCACGGTGCTGACCAAGCGCATGGCGGAAGACCTGACAGAATATCTGCACGAGCGCGGCGTGCGCGTCCGCTACATGCACTCCGACATCGACACGCTGGAGCGCATCGAGATCCTGCGCGATTTGCGCCTCGGGGCGTTCGACGTGCTGGTCGGCATCAACCTGCTGCGCGAGGGCCTCGACATTCCCGAATGCGGCTTCGTCGCGATTCTGGACGCCGACAAGGAAGGTTTCCTCCGCTCCGAGACGTCTCTGATCCAGACCATCGGCCGCGCGGCGCGCAACGTCGACGGCAAGGTCATTCTCTATGCCGACAATATCACCGGCTCGATGGAGCGGGCGATGGCCGAGACCAACCGCCGCCGCGAGAAGCAGATGGCCTGGAACGAGGCCAACGGCATCACGCCGGAGAGCGTCAAGTCGCGCATCTCGGACATTCTCGACTCGGTCTACGAGAAGGACCATGTCCGCGCCGACATCTCGCAGTTCACCGACGGCGCCGGTGCAATGATGGGCAACAATCTCAAGACCCATCTGGAGGCGCTGGAAAAAGAGATGCGCAACGCCGCCGCCGACCTGGACTTCGAAAGCGCGGCCCGCCTGCGCGACGAGATCAAGCGGCTGCGCGAGATGGAACTCTCGATCTCCGACGACCCGCTGGCGAAATACGCGGATACGATAAGCCCGGTCTCCGGCCGCGAGAAGGGCAAGCACAACAAGGGCGTCGCAAAACACCGCACGGTCGAGGAGCAGGAGCGGTTCCGCAAACTCGATGCGGCCCGCGCCGCGGAAGCGGCGGAAAAGGCCGCGCGTCCGAACCTGTTCACGAAGCCATCACTGGACGAAATGGGCCGTGCCGGCGACTACGCCGTGCCGGCCGGCCGCGAGCGGCAGGGCAAGCCGCTGTTCGCAAAACCCTCGCTCGACGACATGGGTCCCGGCACCGACATGCCGACGCCGGCCGGCGCCGTCTCTCGCTCGCTGTTCAAGAAGCAGAGCGCGAGCGAAGCGCATGGCGCCGACTACGGCACGCCGGACGATGCCGGAAAATCGCTGTTCCGCAAAAACTCGCTGGACGAGATGACGGTGCGCCGGACGGAGAAGCCTGTGGACGGCGCCAAGCCGATCAAGCGCGAGAAAGTCGGCATCGGTTCGTATGAGGACCCCACCGAGGAACGTGCACGCGGAAAACGGTCGAAGAAGAGCGGGCGGCCTGGGCGGTAACGTCGCTCAGCCACATAGCGGGATGACGATCTTGCTTGCGGACAAAGCAATGGTATCTTGAAGCATGACCAAGCTCGAGCAGATTGAAAACTCGGTGTCAGCCCTCTCGGACGAGGAGTTGAAAGCCTTCGCCGAGTGGTCCGCTGAACTGCAGTGGCAGCGTTGGGATCGACAATTCGAGGCCGATGTGAAAGCGGGACGGCTGGAAGGGTTCGCTGAAGAAGCACGCGCCGATACTCGCGCAGGTCGAACGTCGCAGCTTTGAGATACTACGCCGTACCCGAACTTGGTGCTCGGCCAACCCAAACAAAATGAATTGACCGCCTTCGCGCCGATTGATTGCCGGCCGTCCTTGCGCCGCTGTCATCATCCTGACATTAGTCGCCGATGCAGTCAGCCGCCACCATGCCGAAGACCGACCATGCGAAAGCGTGGCCTAAGATCCTGTCGGCCTACGCAAAGCCGCACCGGGGCCGCAGCGCCTTCGAACTGACGGTCACCCTCCTGCCCTTCTGCGGCCTGTGGGCGCTTTCCTGGGCTGCCGTGCATTACGGTTGGTGGATCGGCCTCGCACTGACCATTCCGGCCGCCGGCTTCCTGCTGCGGCTGTTCATGATCCAGCACGATTGCGGCCATCGCTCCTTCTTCGCCCACCGTCACGGCGACGACTGGACCGGCCGGGCGATCGGCGTCCTGACGCTGACGCCCTATGATTACTGGCGCCGCGCCCACGCCGAGCATCACGCCTCCGCCGGCAATCTCGACCGCCGCGGCGTCGGTGACATCACCACGCTGACCATCGCCGAGTACCGGGCGCTGTCCTGGTGGGGCCGTTTCGGATACAGGCTCTACCGCAATCCGCTGATCATGTTCGGCGTCGGCCCGATCTGGCTGTTCCTGCTCAAGCAGCGGCTGCCGGTGGGCATGATGCGCGTCGGCGCCGAGCCGTGGGTGTCGACCATGGCCACCAACGCCGCCATCGCCGTCATCGCCGGCGGGCTGATCTGGCTGATCGGGCCGTGGTCGTTCCTGGCCGTGCACATACCGATCGTCATCCTGGCGGGTGCCGCCGGCATCTGGCTGTTCTATGTCCAGCACCAGTTCGAGGACACGCATTGGGACCACGATGCCGACTGGAAATTCCAGGACGCGGCGCTGCACGGCTCGTCCTATTACCATCTGCCCGGCGTACTGCGCTGGCTCACCGGCAACATCGGCGTCCACCACGTCCATCATTTGTCCAGCCGCGTTCCCTATTACCGCCTGCCGGAAGTGCTGCGCGATCATCCAGAGCTCCGCCAGATCGGCCGCATCACGCCGCTGCACAGCCTGCAATGCGTGAAACTGGTCCTGTGGTGCGAAACCCGCCGCAAGCTGGTCTCCTTCCGCGAGGCGCGAAGCTTCGCGTAGCGGACGGCGACATAGCTTTCCCTTAAACGGCCTTCCCGCCGGACGGCTCGCGCCATCGTGGCGCGGCGTCAGGCGCCGACAGCATCCAGCCCGGCGTTGACGAGGTTGAGCGGCAGCCGCCGCCCATCGCGCCAGGTGGACTTGATACCCCGGGCAATGCGCGAACGGCGCTCGTCCAGAATCGCATCCAGGCCAAGTTCGGCGCAGACTGCATCGATGGCGCGTTCGATTTCGGCGCGTTCCATTGGATCGAAGACCACCTCGCACCGAATCTCGTCGGCGGCGGAGCCTTTCGGCATAGTCGGATAGCGGGTCATTGCCGGGCCTCCTTACCTGTGCGGCACCACGTTTCCTCCCGACAGCTCTCCGACTGCCTTCCCTATAGGGAACCCTGTGATTCGGGATTCTGAAAGGCCCAGGAAATCACTTTTTATTGATTGAGGAAATTTTTCGTGAACTGCAGGCGTGGCAGGAAGCTGTCCGGCCTTAGAATTCAACCTCGAGTTCGACGATCTCGTCCGGTTCTGCCAGCGCCCCTTCGGTCCACTCGCGCATCAGCGACCATTCGAAGATCGTCTCGCAATAGGCGGACAGCGCCGGGTCGAGATCGACCGCATAGGTGCGGAAGCGGCTGCAGACAGGCGCATACATGGCGTCCGCCACCGAAAGTGCGCCGAACAGATACGGCCCGCCATAGGTGGCGAGGCACTCGCTCCAGATCGTCTTGATCCGCTCCACATCGGGTCGCGCGCCGGAAAAAATCTTGAACGCCTTGTGCCGCGCCTTGAGGTTCATCGGCAACGCCGAGCGCAGATTGTGGAAACCCGAATGCATCTCGCCCGAGACGGCGCGGCAATGGGCGCGGGCCACGCGGTCGGCCGGCAGCAGCCCGGCGTCGGGCGCGATCTCGGCCAGATATTCCGCGATCGCCAACGTATCCCACACCGTCACGTCGCCATGCGTCAGACGCGGCACCAGCACCGACGGCGACAGCAGCAGCAGTTCCTGCCGCGCCTCCAGGTCTTCGAGGTCGACCCGCTTCTCCTCGAAGGCGAGGCCGGCCATGCGGCAGAGCAGCCAGCCGCGCAGCGACCAGGAGGAATAATTTTTCGACGAGATGGTGAGCGTCCCTTCTGTCATGTCTTGCCTGCCGATGCGGTCGGTGGATGCGTTCCACAATCCTCTCGCAATGCAGCAGGATTTGCACTAGCTTTTTTGCACTGCAACAGAGCCTCCGGCAGGAAGGGGCAAAAATGCTCTACCAGACCTACCAGATGCAGGACGATCTGATCGCCCCGATCCGGTCGCTGGCCAATGCCGTGCGGTCCCTCGCCGGCCCGGGCTTCCTGAGCTTCGGCAGCGGGCTGGGCGGGCGCTTCGCGGCGGCGATGGAGATGATCTCCAGATACCAGCTGACCCATACGCGGCCCGATTTCGCCATTTCGACGGTCCGCGTCGGCAATCGCGACGTGCCGGTGACGGTGGAGACCGCGCTCGACATGCCTTTCGGAAAACTGCTGCATTTTTCCAAGGACGTCGACACACCGCAGCCGCGCATCCTGGTGGTGGCGCCGCTGTCGGGCCACTTCGCCACGCTGCTGCGCGGCACGGTCGAGACGCTGCTGCGCGACCACGACGTTTTCATCACCGACTGGGCCAACGCCCGCGACGTGCCGGTCGAGGCCGGAAGTTTCGGCGTCGAGGACTATATCGACTACATCATTCGATTCCTGGAGGAGATCGGGCCGGGCGGCCATATCCTCGCCGTCTGCCAGCCCTGCGTGCAGGCGCTGGCCGCCGTCGCCATCATGTCGGAGGACAAGCACCCCGCGACGCCGCTGTCGATGACGCTGATGGCCGGGCCGATCGACCCGCGCGAGAGCCCGACCGAGGTCAATGAATTCGCGGTGGCGAAATCGCTCGCCTGGTTCCAGCGCTCGGTGATCGCCCGCGTGCCGGGTCGCTATGCCGGCGGCGGGCGGCGGGTCTATCCGGGGTTCCTGCAACTCACCGCCTTCGTGGCGATGAACATCGACCGCCACCGCACCGCGCACAAGAAGCTTTTCGAACATCTGGCCAAGGGCGAGACAGCCGAAGCCGACAAGATAAAAACTTTTTACGACGAGTATTTCGCGGTGCTGGACCTGACGGAAGAGTTCTACATCGAGACCATCGACCGCATCTTCCACAAGGCCGAACTCGCAACCGGCGACTTCACCTATCGCGGCCGCAAGGTCGATCCGGGCGCCATCCGCCGCACCGCGCTGCTGACCGTCGAGGGAGGACGCGACGATATCTGCGCGCTCGGCCAGACCTCCGCCGCGCACGACCTCTGCCGCACGCTGCGCCCGCATCTGAAGCGCCACCATCTGCAAGCCAATGTCGGCCACTACGGCGTGTTCAACGGCAAGCGCTGGGAACGCGAGATCTATCCGGTGGTGCGCAACATGATTCTGGCGATGGAGTGACCAACCCTCCCCCTTGAGGGTAGGGTCGGCGAGCATTCGGAGCGAAGCGGAGATCGCGAGACGGGGTGGGGTCGCCTCAGGATGGAGCACGGCCGCGGCGACCCCACCCCGCGTCGCAAAACCGCTCGTGCCGAGCGGATTGCTTCGCGACCCTCCCCTCAAGGGGGAGGGTTAGGGGCCTCTCACTCACGCGGCGGCTCGACCACCTTGCGGTACAGGTGCCACGTCGCATGAGCGAGCACCGGGATGACGATGATCAGCCCGGCGAAGACCGGGATCGAGCCGAGGGCAAGCAGCGCCGCGACGAGCAGCCCCCACCCCATCAGGGCGACCGGATTGGCGACTACCGCCCGGAAGGAGGTGGCCATCGCCTCGTAGGCGCCGACATCGCGGTCGAGCAGCAGCGGGAAGGCGATGACCGTCGTGCACAGCACGACCACCGCGAAGACGAACCCGACGAGGCCGCCAATGAGGATGAGCTGCCAGCCTTGCGGCGTCGTCAGCACGTCGGACAGGAATGTCGCCAGCGAGGCGGGCGCCACGTCGCCATAGATCGCGATGTAGATGGCGCGGGCGGCGAGCAGCCAGGCGATAAACACCGCGAACAGGAAAAAGCCGACCGCCGCGATCGCCGGAACGGCCGGCGAATGGCGCACGTCGAAGGCGTGGTGCCAGGACGTGTCCAGCCCCGCCTCGCGCCGCCGGCTGATCTCGTAGAGGCCGATGCCGGCGAACGGGCCGATCAGCGCGAAGCCCGACATCAGCGGGAACAGCATCGGCAGCGCATTGTTGCCGGAGGTCCAGGCCGCCAGCACCACGCCAACCAGCGGGTAGACGATACAGAGGAAGACGACGTGCGACGGCTTTGCCATGAAGTCGGCAAAGCCACGCCGCAGCGCGTCCCCCAGGTCGGCAAAGCCGATTTTTCGGATGTCGGGGTGGACGATCCTGTCGCCGGCGCCCGCGATGACATGAAAACTCGCCATGACCGTTCCTCCTGTCAGGTTCGGAGCGGTCGCGTCACGGCGGGCCGTGCCCAGGTCGGTCGGCCACGTCGAACGCGACCCATGACGGTGACCATAGCGCAATCGCGAGGATTCTCGCAGCCATTTGTGGAAAAGGCCGTCACGAAAGCGGGAGCGGGCTGCTACCCGTCGAAGGGCGGCACCGAAACGCCGCGCGGCAGGATGGCGAGGACCTTGAACAGGTCGCCCATCTGGTCCGGGCCGGCGAGCCGTTCCACGGCGGCGCGGATCTCTTCTCGCTTCGCCTCGGTGGCGTTGGCGCCGAGCCGGCCGGCCCGTTCCAGCAGGCCGAGGCCCAGCAGGAACTGACCCTGCGTCGTCAGGTGAGCGTCCAGTCCCGCCGCGCGCGCGGTTTCTGCAAGCGCGGAAAAGTCGACATGCGAGGTGAGGTCGGCCTCGCCGGGGTTTTCCAGCACGTCCTCCGGCCGGTGTTTTCGAACCGCCTGCAGCGTGTCGCCGAAGCCGGACGAAAGATGCCCGTAGTCGATGAACAGCCCTGCCCCGCCCCGGTCGGCGATCCGTTCCGCAATCTTCTGCATCAGCGCCGTGCGCACCGGCGCAGCCTCGAAGATCGTGCCTTCCCCGGCTGCCCCGGCATCCGGCGGCAACAGCGACGGGTCGAACGAGCCGGCGCCCGCGACGAAAAACAGGCGATCCTGCCCGTCCAGCCCGATCATGCGCTCGCGCCAGGCGCCGCCTGTCTTCACATATTGCCGCATCGGGATCGCGTCGAACAATTCGTTGCCGACGATGAACAGCGGACCGTCCGGCAATTCGTCGACGCTCCTTGCCCAGTCGAAGCGGCCGCCGGCGCCTTCCAGCGTCTTCGCCTGAACGGCGGTCAGCTTCGGACTGGTCTCGACGAGGGTGAAACGCGCGGCGAGCCGCAAATCCGGTTCAAGCTTGTCCAGCGTGCGAACAATGTCCCTGGCGAGCGTGCCGCGTCCCGGCCCGATCTCGGCAATCACCGGCCGCGCCGGCCGCCCGAGCGCCCGCCAGGCAAGCACCAGCCAGACGCCGACCGCCTCGCCGAACATCTGGCTGATTTCCGGCGCGGTGGTGAAGTCGCCGTCGCGGCCGAAAGGATCGCGCGTCATGTAGTAGCCGTGCGTCGGATCGGAGAGGCAGAGCGAAAAATATTCGGCGACGCTGATCGGCCCCAGCGCCTCGATCAGGTCGACGATGCGCTCCTTCAGCGCGTTCATGCCGGCTTGGGCGTGTCCATCCGCCGCGCCGTCGCCATCGCCCAGACGCCGGCAAGCACCATCGGCACGGACAGCACCATGCCCATGGTGAGCCAGCCGCCGAAGAGATAACCGAGCTGGGCATCGGGCTCGCGGAAGAATTCGACGAAGATGCGGGCACAGCCGTAGAAGGCGACGAAGGCGCCGGCCACGAAACCCGGGCTCTTCAGCTTGAGGAAGACATGCGTCAGGATGCGCAGCAGCAAGAACAGCACGAGCCCTTCCAGCAGCGCTTCGTAGAGCTGGCTCGGGTGGCGGGTGAACGGCCCGCCATTGGGGAATTCGAAGGCCCATGGCACATTGGTCACCCTGCCCCACAGTTCGGAATTGACGAAATTGGTGACGCGCACCAGCCCGAGCGCCACCGGCACGCTGGCGGCGATCACATCGAACAGCGTCCAGACGCGGATGCCGCGGGAGCGCGCGAACAGGATCATCGCCAGCGTCGTGCCGGCGAAGCCGCCATGGAAGGACATGCCGCCCTGCCAGACGGCGAAGATGTCGAGCGGGTTCTGCAGATAGCGGGCAAAATCGTAGAACAGCACGTAGCCGACGCGCCCGCCGAGCACGATGCCGACCGCCGCCCAGACGAGGAAGTCGTCCAGATCCTCCGGACGCATCGGCCGTTCGCCATGGGGCCACAGGCGCTGGTTCGAGACCAGCCGCTTCGAATACCACCAGCCGAACAGGATGCCGACGATATAGGCGACGCCGTACCAGTGGACCGCCAGCGGCCCGAGCCGCACGATGACCGGGTCGATATCGGGGAACGGCAGCGCCGCGAGCGGCAGGACAATGGAATCGATCAAGACGGTCTCGCGGTCGGGGACGGAGCGCGCGGACCATGATGCAGGCTTCGGGCAGGGTCAAGGCAAGGCGCGATATGCGCCTTGCAATGACGGCGGCGCGGGATTACCTCGATGGAAACGATCGGAGGCCTTGCCATGACGACCGGACCCAACCGCATCCTCGACGAATTTGCCAAGCTGATGACAGACGCCGCCGGAGCCGCGCAGGGCGTGCGCCGCGAGGTGGAGACGGCCTTCCGCGGCCAGGCCGAAAAGATTCTGAACACCATGGACGTGGTGCAGCGCGAGGAGTTCGAGGCGGCGCGCGACATGGCGGTGAAGGCTCGCGCCGAGAACAAGAAACTCGCCGCCCGCATCGACGCGCTCGAGGCAAGGCTGGCCGGCCTGGAGAGCGACGCCGGGAAAATCCCCGGCGAGGAGCCGCTGGAGGAGCCCAAAGGCCGGACCAGACGCGCCGCCAAGACCGATCCCCAGAAATAATTCGTTAAAATTTTCCACAGCCGGTTGTTCAAAAAAGCGCTTTCTCCTGAATCGCTTATGCGGATTGCGTGAATCTTTTCCGCAGCACCTGTCCACAGGCCGGCGGCCCTCCCCTAAAAAAGGGACTGGTCACGGGACTCGCGATCAATACACTGAATTTACTGCATGATTCGGGGCGGGCTCATGCGCCGGCACAAAAGGTGCGGCGTTGGTCGAGTTGCGCCGGCGTACCATTCCGGACTGTTCAGTGACGAAGATCGCCCACCATCCAGCCGTTGCCGGACTTTCCGGTCTACGGGGAACGACAGGATTAGCCTCATGGAACTGGTCGAACTCGACGTCTCCCGCGACATCCACCCCGTCGACGTGATCGAGCAGGTCGCACACAACAACGACTGGGCGTTCGAGCGCACCGGCGACGACGAGATCGCCATCTCGGTCGTCGGCAGCTGGACCGACTATCACGTTTCCTTCTCGTGGATGGAGGATTTCGAGGCGCTGCATCTGGCCTGCGCCTTCGACATCAAGGTTCCCGAGGCGCGCACGCTGGAGGTCATGCGCCTTTTGTCGCTGATCAACGAGCAATTGCTGTTCGGGCATTTCGACTTGTGGGAGCAGGAAGGCGCAATCATGTTCCGCCAGTCGCTGCTGCTGGCCGGCGGCGTCGAGCCCTCCAGCCAGCAAGTCGAAGTGCTGCTCTCCAGCGCGCTCGAAGCCTGCGAATGCTACTTCCAGGCGTTCCAGTTCGTCGTCTGGTCGGGAACCTCGGCCAAGGACGCGCTGGCCGGCGTGCTGTTCGAGACGATGGGCAACGCCTGAGACATGCATGACAGCGGACCGGTCAAGCCCGAAATCTCCTTCGCGGATTTCGACAAGGTCGACATCCGCGCCGGCACCATCGTCGAGGCCGAGCCCTATCCGGAAGCCCGCAAGCCGGCGATCAAGCTGAAGATCGATTTCGGACCGGCGATCGGCGTGAAGCGGTCCTCGGCGCAGATCACCAAATATTATGCGCCGGAGACGCTGGTCGGCCGGCAGGTTCTTGCAGTGGTCAATTTCCCGCCGCGCCAGATCGGCAAATTCCTGTCGGAAGTGCTGACGCTGGGCTTTCCCGACGAGGAAGGCGCGGTCGTGCTCGGCGCCATCGACCTGAAAGTGCCGGACGGCGGCCGGCTGTTCTGACGCCGTTCTCTTTGCAAGGCGCCTGCGTTTGAGGCGTCTGCGCGCTGGCTTATGCCGAGGCGGCATATTTCAAATATCCGGCGCGTTGCCAATCTTCTTCTTGAGCTCCAGCGCCCACGCCCTGCCCTCGTCGCCGCCCCATAGCAGCCAGGCGATGTAGCCGGCCGACGGATTGGCGTCATTGCCATAATTCTTGCCGCGCTTGTCGACCTCGTGGCGGGCGAAATAACTCACCATGCGGCGGATGACCGAAGGGGCGACGGGACGGCGCGACATCAGTTCGCGCGCGCGGCCGACGCCGATCTCCGTGCCGCCACGGCCGAATTTTTCGCGATAGGCGAGGCCGCGTGCAGCGTTGTCGGCCACCACCTGCGGGCAGACGAGGTCGATATCATCGTCGTCGGTTTTCGACATGAACGCTCCAGTCGGGGTTCGACAGCACAGCTCGATACGAGAAGGGTGCCCGAACGGATGACCCGGCCGGATCATTTCCCGGTGGCCGGCACCGATTTTCGATGTCGAGGAACAAGTTCCGCACAGCCCGAGTTTTGAGAACGGCAAAGCGAGGAGCGGTGAATGTTGAAGCGGGTGGAGGAACGGGCGCTGCGGCCGGAGCCGTGGGCGTCAGCGAGGGAAGCAGCACTGCTCCATGTCAGCGACGAGGAACCCGGCATCCGGCGGCGACGCTCGGGAAAAGGGTTTTCGTATCGCGATGCCGCCGGCAAACCGGTGGCTGACGCCAAAACCCTCGACCGCATAAAATACCTGGCGGTCCCGCCCGCCTGGACCGATGTGTGGATAGCTCCCAGCGAAAAGGGCCATATCCAGGCGACCGGCCGCGACGTGAAGGGCCGCAAGCAATACCGCTATCACGAGCGCTGGTCGCTCTGCCGCGACGAGGCGAAGTTCTCCAGTCTCGCCGCCTTCGCCGACGCGCTGCCGGCGTTGCGCACCCAGGTCGATGCCGACCTGCGCCGCCGCAGTTTGCCACGTGAAAAGGTGGTCGCCTCGATCGTCTGGCTGCTCGACAACACGATGATCCGCGTCGGCAACGCCGCTTATGCCCGCGACAACAAGAGTTTCGGCCTGACGACGCTGAAGAACCGCCATGTCGAAGTGGAAGGCTCGCGGCTGCGCTTCGCCTTCAAGGGCAAGTCGAACAAGGAATGGCGCATCCAGCTTGTCGACCGCCGCATGGCCAGGATCGTCCGGCTTGTCCAGGAACTGCCGGGCCAGCAACTGTTCCAGTATGTCGACGCCGACGGCGAACGGCGGAAACTGGGCTCGCAGGACATCAACGACTATATCCGCGAGGCCTGCGGCCAGGATTTCACGTCAAAACATTTCCGCACCTGGGGCGGCACGATCCATGCCGCCTCGCTGTTTGCGCAGACGCCCGTTCCCGAGGCAGTGGCGACGCGCAAGCGCATCATGAACAGCGTGATCGACGTGGTTGCCGCGCGGCTCGGCAATACACGCGCCGTTTGCCGTTCCTGCTACATCCACCCCCGCGTGCTGGAGGGCTGGTCGGAAGGCCGCCTGGCAGGCGAACTGTCGCAGGCGCGGCGGTCCCGCAGGAAAGTGCCCGAGGGCCTGGACGAGGAAGAGGCGATCGTCCGCAACTGGCTCGCTTCGGCATAGCGTCGTCCCGCAAGCCACAATGATGGTGTTGGTCGGGCGCGCCATGCGATTGCTTCCCGGCTAAAAATGCCCGATATGCGCGGGAAATCGCGCGCGGGGGCAACAATGAGCGATTCTTTCCGGGAAGTGACCTCGACCTCGTGGTTCGGCCGCATTGGCCGCTCGGTCGGCGGGTTTTTCATCGGCCTGCTGCTGATCGTCGGCATGGTCGTGTTGCTGTTCTGGAACGAGGGGCGCGCCGTCACCACCGCCAAGGCGCTGGCCGAGGGCGCAAGCGCAGTCGTATCCATCCAGCCGGATGCGGTCGACGCGGCCAACGAAGGAAAGCTCGTGCATGTCGGCGGCAAGGCGACGACGGGTTCGACGCCTGCCGATCCCGATTTCGGCATTTCCGCGCCGGGCCTCAGGCTCGAACGCTCCGTCGAGATGTACCAGTGGAAGCAGGATTCGAAATCCGAGACGAAGACCAAGCTCGGCGGCGGCGAGGAAACGGTCACCACCTACACCTATTCGAAGGACTGGTCGGACCGGCCGATCGATTCCAGCGGTTTCAAGCAGCCCTCCGGCCATTTCAACCCGTCGATGGAGATCCGCGACCGGCAGTATCAGGTGCCGCAGGCGCAACTTGGCGCCTTCACCCTCGACAAGCCGGTGCTCGACCTGGTCGGGGGCGAGGAGCGGCTGTCCGTAGCGCCGAACCAGTTGGGCACGGTGCAGTCCGCGTTCCAGGGCACGTCCAAGGTGAGCATCGTCGATGGCCGCATCTATCTCGGCCGCAACCCGGCCTCGCCGGCGGTCGGCGACTACCGCGTCTCCTATTCGCTGGTGCCGGCCGGCGACCTCAGCATCATCGGCAAGCAGGCGGGCAACAAGTCCAGCCCTATGCGACGAAGGCCGGCCGCGACCTGCTGATGGTCGACAGCGGGCTGGTGTCCGCCGACAAGATGTTCGCCGAGGCAGTGGCCGAGAATACGATGATCACCTGGCTCTTGCGCGCCGTCGGCCTGCTCCTGCTGTTCTTCGGCTTCTCGCTGCTGCTGGGGCTGCTCGGCGTGATCGCCGACGTCATTCCCTTCCTGGGCAGCATCGTGCGGCTGGGCACCGGCGTGCTGGCCTTCGTGCTGGCTCTGCTGGTCGGCGTGACGACGATCGCGGTCGCCTGGTTCTGGTACAGGCCGCTGCTGTCGATCGTGCTGGTGGCGATCACGCTGGGTGTCGCCTACCTGCTGTCGCGCCTGGGTAAAGCCAGGGCGCCGGCGCCTGTCGCCGCGCCTGCCCCCACTCAGTAGGAGGGCGCCGCCTCCCCCGCCGGCAGCGGCGCGGACTGCTCGACATGCGCGGCCCGCACATGCCGCATGAACAGCGCCGCGCTGGCTGCCCAGCTGTAGGTCGAAGCCTTGCGCCGTGCCGTCTCGCGATCGATGTCGAGCGCGGCGATCGCCGCTTCGCGAAGGTCGTCGGAGAGCACGCCGCCGATACCGTCGGCGAAGACATCGGCAGGGCCGGTGACGTTGTAGGCCGCGACCGGCAGGCCGCTGGCCAGCGCCTCCAGCAGCACGATGCCGAACGTGTCGGTGCGGCTCGGGAAAACGAAGACGTCGCAGGAGGCGTAGAGATTGGCGAGGTCCTCGCCCGTATGCATGCCGAGGAAATGCGCGTCGGGATAACGCTCCTTCATCGACGCCAGACCGGGCCCGTCGCCGACCACCACCTTGCTGCCCGGCAGGTCGAGGTCGAGGAAGGCGGGCAGGTTCTTCTCCACCGCGATCCGCCCCACCGACAGGAAGATCGGCCGCGGCAGGTCGAGCACCGGCTTGCGGTCCGGCCGATAGAGTTCGGTATCTACACCGCGCGTCCACAGCCGCACATGCTCGAACCCGCGCGCCGTCAGTTCCTTCGCCAGCGACGGCGTCGCCACCAGCGTGCCCGCGCCGGAATTGTGGAAGCGCCGCAGCCGCCGGTAGATCCAGCTTTCCGGGATCGGGACGCGCGCCCGCACATATTCGGGAAAGCGCGTGTGGTAGCTGGTGGTGAAGACCAGCCCCCGCTTGAGGCAGTGCCGGCGGGCAAGCAGGCCCAGCGGCCCTTCGGTGGCGATATGGATATGGTCGGGCCGGAACGCCTCGATCCGCCTGCCCACCCTGCCGGGCGTCGCCAGCGCCAGCCGGATGTCGGGATAGGACGGCATCGGTATGGTGCGGAACTCCTGCGGCGTCAGGAACTCGACGATGTTGCCGGTGGCGACCAGATTGTCGGCGAGATGCTGCAGCGTGCGCACCACGCCGTTGACCTGCGGATGCCAGGCATCGGTGACGATCAGGATGCGGCTGAAGCCAGGATCGCCAGGCGCGGCAACGAGAGTGTCCATCGGCTCCGGTCCGGCATTGGCGGTGGGCGCAGCATGCGATCGCATGCCGGGCTTATTGTGCAGATTCGATGACAGGGGGATGACACCGGGATCGCCTGCTTCGGTGACTTGGCGCCCGGGGGTTGTCGGGACGGCAATGCGCACGCGGAACAGCTCATGTTGCCGTGAACTATTTTTCACATCACAATTGACGCGAACCGATCGTAAACTATAATTCACGCATGATAGAAGTGCGTAAAACCGCCGCGTTCGTTGAATGGCTGAAGGGCCTCAAGGACGTTCGCGCCGCTGCCCGCATTCAAGTTCGCATCGACCGGGTGGAATTGGGCAATCTCGGCGACGCCAAGTTTTTTGACGGCATTGGTGAGTTGCGTGTCGACTACGGTCCTGGCTACCGCATCTATTTCGTCAAGCGTGGAAACACGGTCGTCATCCTGCTCTGCGGCGGCGACAAGTCTTCGCAGAACAAGGACATCAAGAAAGCCGTCACCATGGCAAAGGAGATTTAAATGCCGCTCGAAACAACCAAGTGGGATGCCACTGAATTTCTCAATGACGAAGAGACGATCTTTGCTTACATCGAGGCTGCCTTCGAGGATGGCGATCCTGCTGTGATCACCAAGGCTCTCGGCAATGTTGCAAGAGCACGAGGCATGACCTCCATCGCCAAGGAGGCTGGCGTTACACGCGAAGCGCTGTACAAGGCGCTGAATGAGAACGGCGACCCCAGATTATCCACGCTTGCGGGAGTAACCAAGGCTTTGGGGTTCAAGCTGACGGTCACTCCAGCCTGATAAGCAAAAACCGGGCTCCGCGGATCGATTGAAGTACAATCGATCACTGACAGAACGCGCTCCAAACCGCGCGTCGAGCACTTACGTCAGCTCATCCACCTACGCCGGCACCCGTAATATCACCCGCAGCCCGCCGAGCGGGCTGTCGTCGAGCCAGATGTCGCCGCCATGGCTGCGCGCGATGTCGCGGGCGATCGACAGGCCGAGCCCGGTGCCGCTGGCGTCGAGGTTGCGGGCGTTGTCCAGCCGCACGAACGGCTTGAACACCTCTTCCCGCTTGTCGGCCGGGATGCCGGGGCCGTCGTCGTCGATGACGACGCGCAGCGTGCCGCGCGTATGGGTGGCCTTGACGTCGATATTTTTGGCGTAGCGGAAGGCGTTGCCGGTGAGGTTGGCGAGCAGCCGGCCGAAGGCGTTCGGCCGCACATGAATCTCGGTCGCCCCGGTCAGCGCCGTCGTCAGCTTGCGCTTGCGCAGCTTGGCTTCGTCGCCGAGCTTGTCGAAATAGGCGGCGAGGTCGAAGCGGCCGGGATCCTCAAGCGCATCGCCGCGCGCGAAGGACAGATAACCCTCCAGCATCGCCTGCATGTCGTTGACGTCCTGGTTCAGCGCCTCCACGTCCACCTTGCGGCCGCTCAGCGCCAGCTGCAGCTTGAAGCGCGTGAGAATGGTCCTGAGATCGTGGCTGACGCCGGTCAGCATCGCCGTGCGCTGCTCGATCTGCCGCTCGATGCGCTCGCGCATCTGGATGAAGGCGAAGCCGGCGCGCCGCACCTCTTCCGCGCCGCGCGGCCGGAAATCGGGGGGCAGCGGCCGTCCCTTGCCAAAACTTTCCGCCGCCTCGGCGAGTTTCGTGATCGGCTTCACCTGGTTGCGCAGGAACGGAATGGCAATGCCCAGAAGCAGCAGCGACGTGCCTACCATCCAGACCAGGAAGATGTGCGAGTTGGACGCATAGGCCTGGTTGCGGCGCACGAACACCCGCAGCACATTGTCGTCGAGCTGTATGCGCAGTTCGACGATCCTGGAATCGCCCACCGTGTCGATCCAGAAGGGCCGGTTGATCTGGCTCCTGATCTCTTCCGAAAGTGCCTGGTCGAGGATCGAGAAGAACGGTTTTGGGCCAGGCGCCGGCAGCGGTCCGGGCGGCAATATGTCGACCTTCATGTCGAGCCGGTCCTGCGCGATGCGGGCAAGATCGGAATAGTCGCCGTCCGGATGCGGAAAAGTCTCGGCCAGGTCGATGATCGCAGCGATGTCGCGCACCACAGCCGTCGACAGCCGCTGCGTCACCATCTGCCAGTGGCGCTCCATGAACACCAGCGTGATCACCGACTGCAAGATGATCATCGGCGCGACGACGATGATCAGCGAGCGCGAATAGAGCCGCTTCGGCAGGTAACGCGAAATCGGCCGCCAGACGAGGCAGTCCCAATGGTGGCGCACGCGGTTGTAGACGTGCCGCGCACGAAAGAGCCAGTCCGCAACAACCGTCCGTTCGGCTTCCGAAGTCGACATCGCCTCTTTTCCGATGCCGGCCGGGCCGCCGGCCAACTCCTATTCTACTGCGGAGAGGACCGGGAGGGAACCGCCATGCGTCAGACCGGCGAAATTGTCGATGTCAGGCCGTCACGATCGACCGCCGCTCGGCCATTTCCTTGCGGAACTCGACCTGGACCGCCTCGAAAAAACGCAGCACCTCGACGCGCGCCGTTTCCATGTCGCGGCCCTGCTCGACAAGGTCCTGCAGCAGCGTTCGCGCCGTCGTCCGCCAGTAACCGTTGGCGTCCTCGCCGTTCAGCCCCGACAGCTCCGCCGCCGTGCGCCGCACCAGCGCGGTCCGCCTGTCGATCGGAAAGCCGAACAGCCGCGCCGATTGGTCATGCATGAATGATCCCCACTCCCCTACGCGCGGCGAATCAAAACCAGCCGCGTCGCCAGACTGCTTGGCGGGTTCAAACAAATGCTTAATGGCGGCGTTGCGGACCGCCGATCGCTATTCGACGCTCAGCCGGTAGCCAACGCCGCGCACCGTCTGCAGCCAGACCGGATTGGCGGGATCGCGTTCGATCTTGCGGCGCAGGCGGTTGATCTGCACGTCGATGGTGCGCTCGCTGACGTCCGATTCACCGGCCACCAGCTCATGCCGGGGAATGGTCTCGCCGGCGCGCGCTGCGAAGATCGCCAAAATCTCCTGCTCGCGGTCGGTCAGCTTCAGCGGCTCGCCGCCTTTCTTCAGCTCGCGCCGCGCGATCTGGAACGTGTAGGGGCCGAACACCAACTGCTCGACCTTCGGCGTCGCCGAAGGGCCGCCGCGACGCAGGATGTTGTTGATGCGCAGGATCAGCTCGCGCGGGTCGAACGGCTTTGGCAGGTAGTCGTCGGCGCCTGCCTCCAGCCCGGCGATGCGGCTGTCGGTCTCCGACAGCGCGGTCAGCATCAGGATCGGCACCGACTTCTCGGCGCGTAGCGACCTGGTGAGGTCGACGCCGGTCTCGCCCGGCATCATCACGTCGAGGATGAGCAGGTCGAAGTCGAGACCTTTCAATTGACGCCGCGCCTCCTCGGCATTGCCGGCGACGGTGATGCGAAAGCCGTTCTCGGTGAGATACTGCTTGAGCAGGTTGCGGATGCGCGTGTCGTCGTCGACCACCAGCAGATGCGGCGCGTCGTCGCCCGGCGCAGAAGAAATGTCGGCCATCTCAGCCATCCCCCTCGGTTGCATCCTGTCGCCGGTCGGCCAGCCGGTCGATCTGCGGCCTGAGCTCGGCGTTGACCATCGCCTTGAGAAAGCCTTCGACGGTCTGGCGTTCGCCCGTGCTGATTGCCCTCAATGCGGCATCGATGCGGCGCGACTGTGGCCGCGCAAGATCGAGCGCCAGCTGCCTTCCCTTCTGGGTCGGATAGAGTTCGCGCTGCCGCCGGTCGCGTGGCCCCGGCACCTGGATGATGTGGCCGGCGTCGATCAATTGCTTGAGCACCCGCGCCAGGCTCTGCTTGGTGATCTGCAGCACGTCCAGCAGTTCGGCAACCGTAAGTCCCGGCTTACGATTTACGAAATGCAGTACGCGGTGGTGAGCGCGGCCGAAGCCATAGGTTTCGAGGATCTGGTCGGGATCGGACGTGAAATCCCTGTAGGCGAAGAAGAAAAGCTCGATGATGGACAGGTCGATGCCGTCCTCGCCGGACAGCGGCGTGCGGATCGGCTTGACGGTCGGTTGGGTTCGATCTGGCATGCGTTTCCTGATTCGATCGGAATTTACGTCAGCTTTATTGACATAATTTTCGAGGGCTGGTAATTTTTGGCAAGCTTTTCGCTCGATTGCGAACGAAAACGAAAGCCGGCGCCGAATTTTCCGACGCTTCCTGAGTTTGCCACAGCAGACCCGCGGGCTTATTCTTTCCAAGCAAGGGCAGCCGCCGCAGGCGCCGACCCTGAAGAAAACAACACGGGCTCCGGTCCGAGGGAGGCAGAAATGGCATCCGTTCCTTTCGATCAACTCGACGGCTTTATCTGGATGAATGGCGAATTCGTCAAATGGGCGGACGCCAAGATCCATGTGCTGACCCACGGCCTGCATTATGCGAGCGCCGTGTTCGAGGGCGAGCGCGCCTATGGTGGCGAGATCTTCAAGCTGACCCAGCACACCGAGCGCCTGCATGAATCGGCGCGCATCCTCGGCTTCACCATACCCTACAGCGTTGCGGAGATCGACGACGCCTGCCGCGAACTGCTCAAGAAGCAGGGCTTTTCCGACGCCTATATCCGGCCGATCGCCTGGCGCGGCAGCGAGCAGATGGGCGTGTCGGCGCAGAGCAGCAAGATCAACTGCGCCGTCGCCATCTGGCAGTGGCCGAGCTATTTCGACCCGGCGCAGAAGATGAAGGGCATCCGCCTGGACATCGCCGAATGGCGCCGGCCCGACCCGCGCACCATTCCTTCGAGGGCGAAGGCCGCCGGCCTGTACATGATCTGCACGCTGTCCAAGCACGCGGCCGAGGCCAAGGGCTACGCCGACGCGATGATGTTCGACTGGCGCGGCTACGTCGCCGAGGCCACCGGCGCCAACATCTTCTTCGTCAAGGACGGCAAGATCCACACGCCGCTGCCCGACTGCTTCCTGAACGGCATTACCCGCCAGACCGTGATCGTGCTGGCCCGCCAGCGCGGCCTCGAGGTTATCGAGCGCCATATCCAGCCAGAGGAACTGGAAGGTTTCGAACAGTGCTTCCTGACCGGATCGGCCGCCGAGGTCACCCCCGTTGCCGAGATCGGCCCCTACAACTTCCAGCCGGGCGAGATCACCCGGACGCTGATGAACGACTATTCGGCCGCAGTGCAACCGAAGCGGGCGATCGCCGCGGAGTGAATCGCGGGGCCGAAATCGGCCTTTCGCCCCAATTTTGACACCAAAACCGGTGGACGGCAGGCGCCGTCCACCTCGCATTTCATCAATCGAATTGACTGCGACATCAATCCGATGTCTCTCTTTGGTTGCCGGCACATGCCGGAGGTCCGAGGAGGGAATTGGACATGGAAGCACTTCTCCCTATCATCATCCAGGCAGTGACCGGCGCGATCGGCGGGCTCGGCGTCAGCGCGGCGATGAAACAGGCCGCGATGAGCACAGTGACCAAAGTCATCTCCGGCGTGATCGGCGGCGTTGCCGGCGGCCAGATCCTGACCAACGTGCTGAGCGATCCGGCTGTCCAGGGCGCGATGTCGGGCGTACTCGGCGACGGGGTTGGCGGTCTCGTCGGCGGCGGCGTGCTGACGGCAATCGTCGGCATGGTGATGAAGTCGATGAACAAGGCTTGAGGTTACAATCCTTGCCAGGGCAAGGCGCCCGCGCCTTGCCCGTCACGCGGTAGACTGCCCGCCGAGACCGCTGACCTCGGAGAGTTTTGTTTTGAACGAAAGTTGACGCGGGTTCCGCGCGCAAGCCCTCTCCGACGCTTTCCATTCGTCACGCTCCGTTGCATAGGAACGGTCGAGCCAAAGATGGGTTCGGCATGCGAGGAGCAGCATGGGTAATCTGAACGCCGGGATCGTTCCCGTCACCCCTTTCGCGCAGAATTGCACGATCCTCTTCGACGACGAGACCAAGGAAGGCGTGGTCGTCGATCCGGGCGGGGATGTCGACCGCATCCTCGCGGCCATCCGCGACAATGGCTTCACCATCAGGCATATCTGGATCACCCACGGCCATATCGACCATGCGGGCGGGGCCATGGATCTGAAGGACGCGCTGGGCGTGGAGATCGTCGGCCCGCACGAGGCCGACCGGTCGCTGCTTTCCAATCTGGAACAGCAGGCGGTACGGTTCGGATTGTCCGGCAACGTCCGCAACTGCGTGCCCGACCGCTATCTCGCGGAGGGCGAGACGGTCTCCTTCGGCGAACACGTCTTCGAGGTGCTGCATTGCCCGGGCCACGCGCCGGGACACGTCGTCTATTTCAACCGCGCCGCGAAATTCGCGCATGTCGGCGACGTGCTGTTCCACGGCTCGGTCGGACGCACCGACCTGCCTGGCGGCAACCACGCCACACTGATCGCCTCGATCAAGAACAAGCTGCTGCCGCTCGGCGACGATATCGGCTTCATCTGCGGCCACGGTCCCGGCGGCCGCTTCGGCGAGGAGCGGCGGGGGAATCCGTTTCTGGTTTAGGGGAGTAGGGGAGTAGGGGAGTAGGGGAGTAGGGGAGTAGGGGAGTAGGGGAGTAGGGGAGTAGGGGAGTAGGGGAGTAGGGGAGTAGGGGAGTAGGGGAGTAGGGGAGTAGGGGAGTAGGGGAGTAGGGGAGTAGGAAGAAAGCGCGATTGCACAAGGCGGTCAACAGATCGCAGCGACTGCTTTTCCGTGAGCTTCCACGCAGACGTCGGGGGAATGGTCAAACCTACTCCCCTACTCCCCTACTCCCCTACTCCCCTACTCCCCTACTCCCCTTAAAAATCTCCACCGCGGCCACGACCAGCGCCGCGTTTCCCGATGCGACGCTGCCGTCGGGGAGCATGCGGCAATCCTCCAGCCCTACCCGCGTCGACCATCGCCGTTCGGCGGCAAGCTCCGCGAAGCGCCACACGGTGGCGTTCTCGCCATGCAGCAGGATCGGCTTGCGTAGGCCGGCCCTCTGCAGCACGGCATGGATGCCGTCCGCGACCGACCTTGCCGCGTCGAATTCCTGCTCCGAGATTTCGATAAGGATGCGGAAGATCGGGTTGCCGTCGTCCAGTCCGACCAGGCGCTCGGCATCCGCCACCGACGCCAGCCCGGCCTCCACGCCGACGCCGCGCCGTCGCAGCCGCTCCATGACATCCGGAGCGTCATTTTCGGAAAGGTTCACCGAGGCGTAATCCGGCAGTTCGGTCCAGCCGTCGATCGCCAAGCGCGTGCGTGCTTCGTCGCCCTCGATCCAGGCGCCCGTCGACACGCCGACCAGCGTGCCGGGACATGCCCGCCGGATCAACGGGATCGTGGCGTCGATGGCCGCAAGGCTTTCCCTGCCGTCCGGCCCGCGCGGGTGAATGTGCAGTTCGGCTGCGCCGGCCGCGACGCATGCGGCGGCGTCCCGCGACATCGCTTCCGCCGTGAGCGGCAGCACCGGATGAAAGCTGGCGGCACGCGCGCCGTTGATGCAGGCCTGGACAATCATTTGCGGTACCGGCTTCAAGTTCGGCGCAGCTTAGCCAAAGCCGATGCGGCGGGACAGAAGCGCCGGGATCGTAGCTGACGCATCCTGCCGTCAGGGGAGGCGCCTGCCTGCCGCCGGCAGCGCGGCGACAGCGGAAACACGAAAGGCGCCGCCGTTCGGCGACGCCCCTGCTTCGGTGCTTGAAGGATCAGTTGGCCTGGCAGAAATGCTGGCGGCCGTCATAGCCGGTGAACGTGCCGGTGCTTGGATTGAACGACCGGTAGCGACCTTCGCAATAGTCGTACCAGCCGGGCGACCAGGGCTCCAGCGCGCCAGCGGCGTAGACGACATCCGGCTCTTCGACATAATAGCCACGGTCCGGCGCCGGACGCGGGCGCGGCTCGCGATAGACGCGGACCCTCTCGCGATAGACCGGCTCGCCATAGACCGGCTCCGGCTCGTAGTACCGCGGCGCAGGAGCGGTCGCGATGCCGGCGGCGATTGCGCCGACCGCCAGCCCCAGCACGCCGGCGGCCACAAGATCGCCGTTCGAGTTGTAATTGTAGTGGCGATAATTGTTGTGCCGCCTCCAGCCATCGCCGGCCTGCGCGGCCGGCAGGGCGGACAGCGTGGTGGCCGTGACCGCAAGGCCCAGCACGGCGGTTTTCAGCAAACGGTTCATTTCGATCTCCTTCGACCGCGGGCGGCAATCGGGCACCGCCCTGTGTCGGATGAAAGCAATAGGGCGGTGTACCTGAATGCAGCCTGAACGCCGGGTCAGGCGGAATGATGTCCGCAGTTCCTCACGCGGCCCGACCGTCCCGGCCTCCGCCGATGTTCAAAACGCCATGACTTTCATACGCCACGATATCGGGCCGGGGCGGCGGTTGCCGCCCGGTTCAGCCGACGGAAAGGTTGACCGCCTTGGGGCCTTTGCCGCGCTTGTCGGGCTCGGTGTCGAAACTCACCTTCTGGCCGTCCTCCAGACCCGGCAGCCCCGAAGCCTGCACCGCCGAAATATGAACGAACACGTCCTTGGCGCCATCGTCGGGCGTGATGAAACCGAAGCCCTTTGCGTGGTTGAAGAACTTGACGGTGCCGTGTTGCGGCATGGGTAACTCCTTATGACCCCAAATAAAGAGAAGTCCGGCGGGGTCCTCGCCCGCGCGGTTCCCGGTCATTCGGCAAGGAGAAGAAACTGACTGGTCGCGCCGGGGCCTGGCCAGTGCCCTCTTTGTATGCTGCCCGCGATTCGTCGGCGCTTTCAGCAAGCGGCCGCCGCATGCCATTCCCGTCTCCGGGCCCGCAAAATGCCCGAGATCGAGATTAGTCCTTCATTTTTAGGAAAGGGGCAAGCGAAAGTTTTCCCCGCCCGCACCACTGCGCGACGAAGTTGCCGGGAATATAAAAGTGCATCGGCAGGATCAGCCGGGAAGACCGGTTCAGGCGCCGCAGGAGTGGTTCAGATACAAAATAGGCGCGGCGGTCAAACCGCCACGCCGCGCTTGTCGTTAGGCCACTTGACAGGCGCGGATCAGGACGCGCGCAGGTTGACCGCCTTCGGCCCCTTACCCATGCGGTCCGGCTCGACGTCGAAGGAAACCTTCTGGCCGTCGACCAGCGTGCGCAGGCCGGACTTTTCGATCGCCGAGATGTGCACGAAAACGTCCTTGGCGCCGCCGTCCGGCGTAATGAAGCCAAAGCCTTTGGTAGCATTGAAGAACTTGACGGTTCCCGTCTGGGACATGGGGGAAAGCTCCTTCACCCGTTGCGGTTTTCCCGGCGCGTATCCCGTGGGCCCGGAATTCCGACGCCGTCATCAGCTTGGCGACCACGCAATCTGCCCCCCGCCAACCGGGGGCCGTCAGATATTCACAGTATTCGGGGAAAGGTTTCGTCCAAAAACGGTCCAGTCTCCGGGTGCGCAAATGCCCGAACACGAAATGTATCGCATGGAAATGCTCTATTCGCAAGCCACAGGCCAGTGTTGTCAGGACTTGGCGCCCAGACCGCCGCCGGGAGCGTTTTGAGAGAATACAGGTTCGCGCTACGGACGTGGCCACGTGCATGGGGATTGCATTCGCATCCGAAATGGCGATCATCGCCGAGAGGATCGGCATCGCCGTCATCGGATTCGAACGGGAGGACGGCTATGTATATGGTGCCGAAGATCAGGCTTCGCGATGCGATTCTCGCGCTGGCGCTGGTCGTGCTCGCCGCATGTACGGTGGTCGTCGACGAGGACCGACCCGGCCCCCGGCCTGTTCCGGATGGCGGCTTCTGCACGCGCGAATACGATCCCGTCTGCGGCCGGCGCCACGGCGACCAGCGCACCTTCGCCAACGCATGCATGGCCGACAATGCCGGCTTCCGCGTCGTGCGCCGCGGCGAATGCCGCCGCAACGACGATCGCGACGAACCCCGCGCCTGCACCCGCGAATACGATCCCGTCTGCGCGCGGCGCGGCGGCGACCGCCAGACCTTCTCCAATGCCTGCGTCGCCGAGGCCGCCGGCTACCGCGTGCTCGACCGCGGCGAATGCCGGCGCGGTGGCGGTGGCGGTGGCGGTGGCGGTGGCGGTGGCGGTGGCGGTGAAGAGCCTCGCTTCTGCACGCGCGAATACAAGCCCGTCTGCGCGCGGCAAGGCGGCAATGTCCGCACCTTCCCCAATGCCTGCGAGGCAGAATCCGCCCGTTACCGGATCGTCAGCAACGAACCCTGCTGATCGATATCCTCCCCTAGGCCAGCGAGTCGGTACGGCAGGTCAACGCCCGCCGCGCTCCTGCCGCATCAAAGTCAGTTGCTGCGGCTGACGACGCGCACGGCACAGTCCCGGCCGACATGACGATGCCAGACCTGCACGCCGCGTATGCGGTGGAGACGCACGTCGCGGTGGCAGTCTGCAATCACCGCGCCGCCGCCGCTGGCGCGGATCGGAAAGCAGTCGCGGTTGTGGTAGTGGCGCACCGGACGTCCATATTCAGGCACATAGTGGCGGCGGACATCGGCATGGCAGCCGCCCGCCGGGATGACAGCAGGTTCGCCCGTGTCAGGCACGAACGGCGCGGCCGGACCGGCAGTGGCGCTGCCGAGGGCGGGCAGCAGCATCGCGGCGGCGACCAGAAATCTCTTCATGGATGTTCCTTCGGGGATGAGCGGCGCCCTGACGCATACCATGACGAGCGCGGTCGCGGCGCATACCAACATTCACGGCGGTTAATGGACCATTGAATCGCGCAACAGACGCAGACTTTCCCAATAGCGCGCAAGCGATTCATGATTGCGACGCGGCGCTAAAAATCCGGACGACCCACGCCGCGCAAAGCCGTCAATCTGCAAAGGCGGAGACGTGTTCCGGCTCGGTCACGACTAGCCTGTCCCCGGATCGGGCGATTTCGACACTTCGCCCGAACCCGCCAGGCTGGCCCGGCACCGAGATCGTGGCGGACTGGTTGTCGGCCAGCGTGGTCGAGAAGCGGATCGCTGGGCCGCCCTCGCCATCCGAGACCGTCGCCACGACCCGGTAGCCGTCCTTTTCGCTGGTATAATAGACCACGCCATGAAAATCGCCGAGGTCCACGCTTTCGCCCGCGACAGGCGTCAGTTCCGCGGCGTGCAGGGGCGAGGCGGCGGTGGCGAGGCCGAACGCCATCAGAGCGCCGATCAGGCTGAGCAATTTGTTTCCGGGGTTTGTCGAATTCATCCATTTCATGGTTCTGCTCCAATGTTGACAGTGGCAACTTCCGGGCATTGACATAGGCTCGTAAGTAGGCGATGTCAACATATGTTTTCACTGACAACTTCGTGAGGCAGAATGCCGGACTCCTCGACCCGCCCCTATCATCACGGCGACCTGCGGCGCACGATCATCGAGACCGCCATGGGCATGCTGCACGAGGACAAGGGCTGGCAGTTCACGCTGCGGGAAGTGGCGCGCCGCGCCGGCGTCAGCCACGCCGCCCCCTACAAGCACTTCCCGGACAAGGCCGCGCTGCTTTCCGAAATGGCGCTGCTCGGCTTCGACCGGCTGCGCGAGGCAGCGATCAAGGCAAGGCCGCCGCACCCCGTATCCCTGCGTGACGAATTTCTTGCCATGACGCGCGCCTATGTGCAGTTCGGGACATCCAATCCGGCGCTCTACCGGCTGATGTTCAGCGGGGATGCCGGAAAGGCGGCGGATGTGCATCTGAACCAGAGAGCGCTTGCCGCATTCGCCGTGATCATCGAATTGCTGGAGCGGGGACAAGCCGAAGGGGTGCTGCGCAAGCGCGACGTGCGCGGCCAGGCCGCCGCCGCCTGGGCGCAGATGCATGGCATGACGATGCTGAGCATCGACGGGCTGCTTCTGTCCGAAAAACTTGGCCCGAATCCCCTGGACGCGGCCGTCGCCACGCTGCTCGAAGGACTGCAGACCTGACTTCGCGAGACATTTGCCAGACATGCGGCGAGCATCCCCGCGACCGGACGCCACCGCTGTTTCACTTCGGACGAACACACGCCCCACCCTGATCCGCGCCACCTCCGCAGCCTGACCGGCGACCGGTTGACTCGCTCGCACGGCTGGCTCACTTTCCGCCCGCCGGGGGGACCGGAGGATCGCATTGCGGATTTCGCCTTGACGGTCCCCATGCTCACGGACGACAAGGCGGCGCATGACAGATTTGGACAAGCCCGATCCGCTGCGCTCGCCCCTGCTCGACGAAGCGCGGCCGCGCGGCATCCGGCACGGCTTCTTCACCCGCAAGGGTGGCGTCTCCGAGGGCATCTACCGCGGCCTCAACATCGGCAACGGCTCAGCCGACGACGCGGAAAAGGTTGCCGAGAACCGCCGCCGCGTGGCCGAATGGATGGGTGTGGCCCCCGACGCGCTGCTTTCCGTCTACCAGATCCATTCCCCCGACGTCATCGTGGCGACCGGCCCCCTTCCCTCGCCGCGTCCGCAGGCCGACGCGATCGTCACCGACCGGCCCGGTCTCGCGGTGGGAGCGAGCTCGGCAGATTGCGGGCCGGTGCTGTTCGCCGACGCGGAGGCGCGCGTCATCGGCGCCGCCCACGCCGGCTGGAAGGGCGCCTTCACCGGCGTCCTGGAAAACACCGTCGACGCCATGGAAAAGCTCGGTGCGTCGCGCGGGCGCATCGTGGCGGTGCTCGGCCCCTCGATCGGCCCGAAGAACTACGAGGTAGGTCCGGAATTCGTTGACCGCTTCGTCGAGGCCGATGCGGGCAACGCCATCTATTTTGAACCGTCCAGAAAACCGGGCCACGCTCTGTTCGACTTGAACCGCTATACCGTCGACCGCTTGCGAAAAGCTGGCGTAACGGCGGAAGCGCTCAACCGCTGCACCTATGCCGAGGAAGACCTGTTCTTCTCCTACCGCCGCACGACGCACCGCAAGGAAGCGGATTACGGCCGGCTGATTTCCGCGATCGTTCTGGAGGACGTGTGATGGCCCTGCATTTCGAGCGATCCGAATTCGACGCCCGCCGCGACCGGCTGATCATCGAGATGGCGGAAAAGAAAATCGACGCCATGCTGCTGTTCGCGCAGGAAAGCATGTATTGGCTGACCGGCTACGACACGTTCGGCTTCTGCTTCTTCCAGTGCCTGGTGCTGAAGTCCGACGGCTCGATGGTGCTGCTCACCCGCTCCGCCGATCTCAGGCAGGCGCGGCACACCTCGACCATCGACAACGTCGTCGTCTGGCTCGACCGCGAGAAGGCCAATCCGGCGCTCGACCTGCGCAATTTGCTCAACGACCTCGGCCTGCTCGGTGCCCGCATCGGCGTCGAATACGACACGCACGGCCTGACGGCCTTCAACGGAAGGCGGCTCGACGAGCAGCTTTCGACCTTCGGGCAGATCGTCGACGGCTCCGGCATCGTCGCGCGCTTGCGGCAATTCAAGAGCCCTGCGGAAGTGGCGAAGGCGGAGCGTGCCGCCGCCCTGTCCGACGAGGCGCTGGACGCGGCACTTCCGTTGATCGTCCAGGGCGGCGACGAGGGCGCGATCCTGGCTGCCATGCAGGGCGCGGTCTTTGCCGGCGGCGGCGACTATCCGGCCAACGAATTCATCATCGGCTCGGGCGCGGACGCCCTGCTCTGCCGCTACAAGGCGGGTCGGCGGAAACTCACCAAGAACGACCAGCTGACACTGGAATGGGCGGGCGTCTTCCATCACTACCACGCACCGATGATGCGCACGGTGCTGACCGGCAAGGCCTCGAAGCGGCACCAGGAGCTGTTCGAAGCGGCTCGCGACGCGCTGACCGCCGTAGAAAAGGCGATGGCGCCCGGCAACAATTTCGGCGACGTGTTCGACGCCCACTCCCGCACGCTCGAGGCGCATGGCCTCACCAGGCACCGGCTGAACGCCTGCGGCTATTCGGTCGGCGCCCGCTTCACGCCGAGCTGGATGGACACGCCGATGTTCTACCAGGGCAATTCGGAACCCATCGCGCCCAACATGACGCTGTTCGCCCACATGATCATCATGGATTCCGAGACCGAGACGGCGATGACGCTGGGTCGCACATACCTGACCACCGAAACGCAGCCCAAGCCGCTTTCCCGCCATGATCTCGACTTGATCGTGAAGTGAATCGGCAGTCGGCGAAAGGGTCCGCGCATTGAACCAAAGGTCCGAGGGCAAGAGACCGACGCTGGGTGTCGCTGCAATCCTGCTCGCGGCCGGGATCGTCTCGGCCTGCACGAACACCCAGGACGTGCTGGAACCCTCGGCGATCACGCCGCCGGTCGCCACATCCTCGACCACGCCCGATGCTTCGCCGTCGCCCGGCCAGCCCGCTCCGGTGCCTTCGACGACCGCGCAGTCGGCCGCGCTGATCTCCAGCGCCCGCGTCCAGATCGCCCCGATCGTCGGAACCTCGGTCGAGGCGGCGACATCGCTTTCGGAACGGCTGTCGAGCCGCGCCCGTGAGCGCGGCATCCGCATGGTGGGCAGCGCCGATCCTGCCGCGACGCTGATGCTGAAAGGTTATTTCACCCCGCTGGTCGAGGGCAAGGAAACCACCGTCATCTATGTCTGGGACGTCTACGACCCGACCGGCAACCGCGTGCACCGGATCTCCGGCCAGCAGAAATCCGCTTCGGCCGGTGGCGAAGGGTGGGCCGCGGTGCCGGCCGCTTCGATGCAGGCCATCGGCAACGCCACCATGGACCAGCTTGCCGCCTGGATCGGCGGACGCAGCGGGTGACCGGCAACGCCGCCGGGAACGTATTTGTCCAAGATGTACCCATGCTTGCGCTTGCAATAGCGCGGCGGGCGGTTAAAAGCCCGCTTACCCACCCCTTCGGAAACGGCACATGAAACTATTTGCGGGCAACTCCAACAGGACCCTTGCAGAGGGCGTCGCCCGCTACCTGAACATCCCGATCGGCAAGGCGACCGTGCGGCGCTTCGCCGACCAGGAGATCTTCGTCGAGATCCAGGAGAACGTCCGCGGCGAGGACGTCTTCATCCTGCAGTCGACCTCCTTCCCGACCAACGATCATCTGATGGAATTGCTCATCATGATCGACGCCTTCATGCGGTCTTCCGCCCGGCGCATCACGGCGGTGATCCCTTATTTCGGTTATGCCCGCCAGGACCGCCGCGCCTCCGGCCGCACGCCGATCTCGGCAAAGCTGGTCGCCAACATGATCGCGCGGGCCGGCGCCAACCGCGTGCTGACGCTCGACCTGCATGCCGGCCAGATCCAGGGTTTCTTCGACATCCCGACCGACAATCTGTTCTCGGTGCCGGTGATGGCCCGCGACGTGAAGACCAAATACAAGCAGCTCGCCAACGTCATGGTGGTGTCGCCGGACGTCGGCGGCGTGGTGCGCGCCCGGGCGCTGGCCAAGCGCGTCGACGCGCAGCTCGCCATCGTCGACAAGCGCCGCGAGCGGCCGGGCGAGTCGGAAGTGATGAATGTCATCGGCGACGTGAAGGGCAAGGACTGCCTCCTGTTCGACGACATTGTCGATTCCGGCGGCACGCTGTGCAACGCCGCCGACGCGCTGCTGGAGAAGGGCGCGAGCAGCGTGACGGCCTACATCACCCACGGCGTGCTGTCCGGCGGCGCGGTGGCGCGCATCACCGGCTCGAAGCTGCAGGAACTGGTGATCACCGACTCGATTCAGCCGACGCAAGGCGTCAACGACGCCCACAACATCCGCGTCGTCTCCATCGCCGACCTGATCGGCGAGGCGATCTCGCGCACCGCGACGGAAGAGTCCGTCTCCAGCCTGTTCGATTGAGCAGGCTTTTCTTGCCCGATCTGCCTTGAGCCACCACGCAAGGTCGCTGCCGCGTTCCGTTTGCTCGCGCATCGGGACGGAATACCGTCCTTGCGCTTTCAAAATTCCTGTTGAAAAGCATCGTTGAAAGTATAAACTGACCGTTCGACAGAACGTTTCGTGGAATTCGGTCTGCCGATATAAAATCGAAAATTTTAAGTTCCTGGCATTTTCGTGCATCAGTCTTGTCCCGTTGAACAGCAGGAGGCTAGACCGAAATGAATCGAAAATTTGCAGCGTTGATATCCTTGATCTCGCTGGCGATGTCATGGTCGGCGTTGGCCGACGAGGAAAAGACCCCCGACTGGTCATGTTCGTGCCTGACCTTCGACGGATCTTCGGAAAATTGCCATATGTTCGCAAATGTCGAAGGACCCGTCTTTTCCTTCGGAGCGTTCGAGACATCCGGTGACGGTCCCTATACTGTCGAGCGGACCGCGGACGAAACCGTATTGACCAGCGAGATCACCACGGTGAACGGGGCCAAGATGACCGTCATCATCGCCGAGCCGAGCAAGGGCGGGACGGCCCTGATCTTCACCGACGAGCGCAAGCCGGGCGGAGAATCGTTCACTGCAAAATGTGAAGGCAAACTGCCGAAGTAGGCTACCGGCCGAGAGGGGCTCATGTCAATCACGGATAACTTCATCACCGGACTGCCGAAGAAGACCCTAATCCATGTCGGCGCCAACCAGACGCCGAAGCTACTGGTAATCCATTATTCCGTCACGAATACCGTCGCGCAGGCGGTGGCTGCGCTCAACGCCGCCCGGCTGAGCTACCATATTCTGATCGAGAAGAACGGCGATGCTTTTCAAACGAGGCGCTTCACCGAGTCAGCCCTGCACCCCGGCCTCAGCAACTGGAAAGCCGGGAGCGGAGTGACACTCGGCGCGTCGGTTGCACGCGGCTCGATCGGCATCTGCCTCATGAACAAGGGCTTCGCTTTCGATCCCGGCGTCCCGAACGGTCCAGGCAAGCTGATCTACAATCCGGACGACGCGAGCATGCAGCGATGGGAGAAATATCCTGCCGCGCAGATCGCGTCCGTCAGGGGCATCGCCAAGGATATCATCGCAACCTATCCGATCGCGGAGGTGGTAGGACACCATGACATCGCGATCATGGGCAAATTCGACCCTGGCCCGCTATTCGATCTCGACGAACTCAACGCAATGCTGCCCAATCCGCCAGAGTTGGGCTTCCGCACGACGGTTCAGTCTCCCGACGGAACGTTGAACCTGCGGCGGTCCCCGAACAGTACATCTCCAATCCTGCGGACGCTAGGCAACGGTGCCACCGTTCACATCCGCTCCATCGCCTATGGCGCCAAGGCGGATTGCATTCACCCAACGCCCGGCTCGAAGAAACGCTACCTGACGCGCTGGGCGTCGGTCGATGTCGACGGCTCGAACCGGCACGCCGGCTTCGTCCATATGGGCAATCTGGCATCGACACCGCTCGACCCGTCGCTCGCGGCCTTCCTTTAGGTGGCTTCCGGGGGCTGGAGCATTTCCGGCGAAAACAGGATCGCCTGCAATGCTCCAGGTGCAATCCCTTCGGGAGGCCCTAGGGGACGACGGGTTCTAAACAAATTCGCGGAGCCCGCCCGCCAGTGCGGCAACAGCCAAAACCAATAGCATGTTCGCCTTGAACCGCAGCAGCGCGACCGCCGCGGCGAGCGCGATCAGGGCAGCAAGCCAGTCGAAGCTGGAAAAGTCGGGTACCGGCAGGCTGAACGGCCCTGCCCTCGCCTCGTCCACCCTGCCGAACAGCACATGCAGCCCGAACCAGACGGCAAGATTGGCGATGATGCCGACCACCGCTGCCGTGACGGCGGCAAGCGCGGCCGCCAGCCAGCGCACGCGGCGCACCGTCTCGACGTAGGGCGCGCCGACGAAGATCCACAGGAAGCAAGGCACGAAGGTAAACCACAGCGTCACCGCCGCGCCCGCCAGCCCGCCGGCCAGAGGGTCGAGGCCGGAGAGCCGCGCCCCTCCGAGGAAACCGACAAACACCAGCACCAGGATCAGCGGACCCGGCGTGGTTTCGGCAAGGCCGAGCCCGGCCAGCATCTCGTCCGGCTTCAGCCAGCCGTAGATTTCAACCGCCTGCTGCGCCACATAGGCCAGCACCGCATAGGCGCCGCCGAAGGTGACCATCGCCATCTTCGAGAAGAAACCGGCCTCGGCGGTGAACACATGCCCTCCCCCCAGCAGGAGATAGAGCCCTGTCAGCGGCACCAGCCAGACCGCCAGCCACACGGCGAGAGTGGAGGCAAATCGCCGCCAGCTCGGCCGCGCCCATTCCGGCATGGCCTGGTCCGCGGCAGGCCCGGAGACCGGGCGCGACCGATCCCTCGCGACCAAATGCCTTGCCGCGCCAGCCGCCGCCGCGCCAAAGATGATCAGCGGGAACGGCAGTTTCAGGAACGCGATGGCGACGAAAGCCGCAACGGCGATGAACACCGCCGGCGCATCGAGTAACGCCCGTCGCGACACTTTTACCAGCGCCTCCAGCACCACGGCCAGCACCGCCGCCTTCAGCCCGAACAGGAAACCCTGCACCAGCGTCACATGCCCCAAAAGCATGTAGACCGCCGACAATGCGGTGATCACGACAGCGCCCGGCAGCACGAATAGCAGGCCCGCGATCAGCCCGCCGCGCACGCCGTGCAGCAGCCAGCCGGAATAGGTGGCGAGTTGCATCGCTTCCGGTCCGGGCAGCAGCATGCAGTAGTTCAGCGCATGCAGGAAACGCGGCTCGTCCAGCCAGCGTTTTTCGTCGACCAGGATGCGATGCATCAGCGCGATCTGCCCGGCCGGGCCGCCGAAGGACAGCAGCCCGATCTTGCCGAACACGCGGGTGGCCTCGCCAAGGCTCGGGCGTGCCGCCCCGGCCAACGGTGTCGTTTCCGGCCCATCCAACATCTGGTGCATCTACGCCGCTCTCGCCGGCCAGTTGTGCGTTTCGCCCGCAGCATCGCGGCACCAGCCGTAGAGGGCGTCGTAAAGGACCATGCCCTTTTCCAGTTGCGTTCGGTCGTCCCGTTCCGTGGCCGACAGGCCGAGCGAAATCGCCAGCAGCCCGGCCGCCTGCGGCTCCAGATCCAGGCGAGCGGTGTCGGCGCCGCGGACGATCCTTGCCAGGTGCAGGAGCGCCGGTTCGCAAAGGCCGAACTCGGCGATCAGCGTGTCGAAGGTGCAGTCCTCGCCGCGGTGCGAATAATGCACGTCCTTGACATCGAACGGTATCCAGCCGGTTTCGAGGGCGATGTCGACGACCCACTCGGCGGCAACGAAGTGGAACACCGCAAACGGATCGATGAACCGGCGTATCAGCCAGGGGCAAGCGATGCGGTCGATCTTGGGCCGCTCCCTTGTCACCCAGACGCTTGGAACGGGCAACCCGGTCTCCATGCACGGCGCCTCACGCGCGGCGGTCGGACCCTTTGCCGCATTCCAGGCGTCGAATCCGCCTTCAAGCACGGCCACATCGACGCCGGCGGCGATCAGATTCGCCACCGCTATCTCGCTGACATTGTGACCATGGGCGCAATAGACCACGACCGGTTGTCGATCCGATGACGGTGGCAGAACCTCGCCGACCGTCATGTGATCGCGCCAGATGGCGCCGGCGATGCGAACCGGCGAAGCGGCGAGGGCTGCCGGCCGCCGCACATCGACGAAGAGAGGCGACCGGCTGGTGCCGACGAGCGGAATGAGTTCAGAGGGCGAGAGATAGCGAGGCATGGATTTCCTCCGCATAGCCTGCGAAGGCGGAACTTGGGCAAAAGCCTCACGGGGAGTCCACCATGCCCCCGATCAGAAAAGCATAGTCCTTGTCTTGCCTTTGTTCAACGCAAAATCCCGTCCAGCACCGGCAGGCTGACGAGCGCCGCCACGCCGATCAGCCAGTAGCACAACCGGCGGAACGTCACCTCGCTCGCCAGGCCGAACATGTGCGATCCGCCGAACAGCCCGATCCCATAGGCCGGCGCTGACAGCAGGCTGAGCAGGAAGACGTCGCGGACGAACAGATCGCCAGCGACGTAGGAGGCGATCGACAGCACGCTGGAAATCGCGAAATAGAGCACGATGTTGGCGCGCACCGTATGCCGCGGTATCGCACCGCCGAGCCAATAGGCGACGACCGGCGGACCGCCCGCCTGCGCCGCGCCCGAGCAGAAGCCCGCCAGCATGCCGACAAACACGGTGACCGTCGTCTTCGGCCGCCCATGATAGCGCCATCCCGAGGCGAGCAGGCCGAGCATCGCCACCACCAGGCCGACGATCGCCCAGCGGATCGCCAGCGGGTCGGCGGTGGCGAGGATATAGGCGCCGGCCGGAACGCCGAAGAAGGCGCCGGCCGACATCGTGCCGACGCTTGGCCTGTCGGCCAGCCGCCAGGCATTGGGCAGCATGCCGACCGTCGTCACAAGATCGATGACCAGCAGCAGCGGCGCGGCGACCTTCGGCCCGACCGCCGCGCTTGCCAGCGGAATGAAGATCAGCGCCGCCCCGAAGCCGGAAAAGCCACGCGCCAGCCCGGCAACCAGCGCGGCTGCAAAAAGGAACAGCAATTCGCCGCCCGAATGGTCGGCGACGGGAAAATCCAGCATGGCGGCATCGAACGGAGGCGGGATCGGGCGATCACCCTACCGGCTCGCTCACCAGGCAGACAGGGCAAGATCCGCCAAAACGCTCGGCCAGCGACCGCCGGCGCGGGGGGACGTCGCAGCCCCTCCCCCCACCCGCTCCGAAAGATCACATCGGCGGCGCGACGCCATTGTTGCCGACGACCACCCGGTTGGCGGCAAGCGCACCATCGGCGCCGCGCTCGGCAAAGACGAAGACCGGCGCGCCGGGTTTGACGTCGGCTTCGGTGGCCGGCGCGAAAGTGACCACCGGCACATTGTCGGGAATGGCGATCGTGCGCTGCTGGCCATGGTAGGAAAGCGTCACCACGCGCCCGTCGACCTGCGAAACGGCTTCCTCCACCGTGCCGTTGGTCATGCTGCTGTTGGGCTGCAGGTCCCATGGCCGGCTGCCTTCGCCAGCGCCCTTCATGGCGGCTGGGAAGATCACCACTTCCAGCGCGCCGTCGCCGCCATCCGCCCTGGGCACCGAGGCTATACCCAGGAAATCGCCCGGCTTGATGTCGCCGATCGAAGCAGCCTTGATGCCGGAAATCTGCCAGCCTTCCGTGAGCTTGATCGCCGCCGTGTCGCCCTCGCGCGTCTTGACACTCAGCATCGGGCCTTCGATGCCGGCAACCGTGCCGCGCACCCGCGCGGTGTCGGCCGCCCAGCCCGGCGTGGCGCCGGCAGCCAGGGCAAGCAGTACGGCGAATGCGATCGGAAGGTTTTTTGTGAACATGTCGACGATCTCCGGCTGGAGGACGGCAAGGCCAGCTTCGCACGGATTGCGCGCAAGCCGGCGTCAAATCAACTTGATCGGCATTTGACAAACGAAGCGGCGGCCCGTGATCTTCCGGCAGGGTTCCAGTTTGAATGTCCGTTCCGACCCCATTGCAGACCTTCAATGGGTTGTTCTATTCACGTTAAAGGACGTTCACGCTTGGCAGACAGGGCGACCCAATGCGCCCGTTCAGCATCAGTCCTGCGCGGCTGGACGTACCACGATACTGCCAATTTCGACGTCGTCGGGCTGTTCAATTGCGAAGGCCACCGCGCGTGCGATTGCATCGGGCGAAATGGCGATTTCTTCCTTGCGTTTCCGGAACGCCTCTTTCAAGTCCGGATCGGCGATCGAGGTATCCGCGAAATTCGTGTCGATAAAACCAGGGGACACTTCCGTCACACGCAGGTGCCGACTTGATTCCTGTCGCAGCACTTCGGTGGCGGTTCGCAGGGCGTTCTTGGTGGCGGCATAGACGCCCATCGTCGGCAGGATCTTGATGCCGGCCGTCGACAGGACGTTGACGACGTGGCCTTTTTCCTGGCGGGCGAATACCGGCAGCGCCGCAGCGATGCTGTAGAGCGTGCCCTTCAGGTTCACGTCGATCATGGCATCCCAATCTTCAACGCGCAGTTGGTCGAAGCGGGAGAGCGGCCCGATGCCGGCATTGTTGACCATGACGTCGAGCCGTCCGAACCGCTCGCAAGCAAGACCGACCAATGCCTCGAGATCCCCCCGCTTTGTGACGTCGGTTCTCCGATAGGCCGCCTCGCCACCCGCTTCTTCAATCTCGCCTGCGAGCGCGGCTATCTCCGCCTCGCTTCGCGCGCCGAGAACCAGGCGCGCGCCGCGTGCGGCCAAGTGAATGGCGGTCGCTCGGCCGATCCCGCGCCCGGCTCCGGTAACAACAACGGTCTTGTTCTGAATCGACATGGAAGGCTCCATCTTTGCAATACGAAGCCTAACCTATGCACGGGCCGCCGGATGATCTATGCTCAAGGAGCCATGTTTTTATCGCAATCCGCCAGAATGATGCGCGATCCATTCTCCGAGGTCCTTGCAGCGCTCGGTGCGCGGAGCGTTCGTGGGACCGGCCTCGAAGCGGCAGGCGACTGGGCGCTCGCTTTCGATGGGCGGGCGCGGCTGAAATTCGTCGCGCTCACGCACGGTCGATGCTGGCTCCTTCTTCCCGATCATCCCCCGGAAGCCTTGGTGGAAGGCGACGTCTTTCTGCTCAGCGATACGCGATACACCGTAGCGAGTGATCCGACGCTCGAACCTATCGACGGCATGTCGCTCTACGCCTCACCGGGACAGGACATTGTGCGTCTTGGCGATGGGCGTGAAACTGTCATGATTGGTGGCGGTAGCGGCTTTGCGGATGGCAGCGCCTCGTTCGTTCTGGATGCCCTGCCCACGTTCCTGCGTGTAGATCGGACGTCTCCGAGTGCTGAAGCCGTCGCCCGGACGCTCAAGTCCTTGCGGGCGGAAGTCGACCACGGAGCGGTCGGCGGCTCGCTCGTTGCCGAACGGCTGGCGGAAATCCTCATCGTCGAGGCGGTTCGTGCCTATGTCGCAACTAGCCCGTCAGACAGCGTCGGCTGGATCACCGCCTTGGCAGACCCTCGGATTGGTAGGGCACTCCGAATGATGCATGGGGACGTCGCACGTCGCTGGACCGTGCCGATGCTGGCGGCGGAGGTCGGTATGTCGCGTTCGGCGTTCACGGACCGTTTCTCGACGCGAGTCGGCTGCCCGCCGATCGATTACCTTATCCGTTGGCGCATGGTGCTGGCGCAGCGAAAGCTTGACACCGGCCAAGCTGTGGCCGCCGTTGCCGAGACCGTCGGCTACAACTCCCAAAGTGCGTTCGCTCATGCCTTCAAGCGCACCATCGGTCGGCCCCCACGCTCTGGCAGTTAACGACGTCTTTTCGAAGGGTTGTCGGACGCCAACTCGTCTGGAAAGCCGCCGATCCTTGTAGCCGAGTTTCTTTGAACCTCGCAAACGGCGGCTTTTCATCGCCTTCTGCCCGAAGCCGCCCGACCGGTCCCCACCGATTCCAGACATTCCGCCAAACCCCATCTTCCCCCGACCTTGCGCCTTTCCGCCCTCTCCGCTATAGGACCGCCACCCGCGTAGACACCCTTGGAGGCAACGCGGGCGATCGCCGCCATCTCCGCATGGTCCTGCTCCGGCTTCCGGATTGGACCGTTTGCGTCGAAGGTGGCTTTCCACGTTTCCGGCATGGCCGTCCTGGCTCGCCGGAGGCGCTCCAATAACGCGAAAGGAAAAGCCATGAGCCACGACACCTACGAGCTCAAGGCCGACGCGCGCGAACAGGTCGGTAAGGGGTCCGCCCGTGCAGTTCGCCGCGAAGGTAAAGTGCCTGCAGTCATCTATGGAGACAAGCAGCCTCCCCTGGCGATCGCTCTCTCCTACAAGGAAATCTACTACAAGATCCACGGCGGCGGTTTTCTGACCACGGTCGCCACGATCGATGTCGGCGGCCAGAAGATCCAGGTCCTCCCCAAGGACTACCAGTTGGATCCGGTCAAGGACACGCCGATGCATGTCGACTTCCTGCGGATCGGCAAGAACACCGAGGTCAACGTCGAGGTGCCCGTGCACTTCATCAACGAGGACAAGTCGCCCGGCATCAAGCGCGGCGGCGTGCTCAACATCGTGCGCCACGAGATCGAGTTCCACTGCCCGGCCGATGCTATCCCGGATTCCGTCACGGTCGACCTTTCGGGAGCCGATATCGGCGATTCCATCCACATCTCGTCGGTGAAGCTGCCGGCCGGCGTGCGCCCGGTCATCCACGATCGCGACTTCACCATCGCCACCATCGCCGGCTCCGCCGCGATGCGGCCCGAGACGGATGCCCCGGCGGAGGCCGCCGCCCCGGCCGCCACCGAATAAGCCTCGCCGCCCGGGAACGACGCCATGCTTTTGTTTGCTGGCCTCGGCAACCCGGGCGCGCAATATGCCCACAACCGGCACAATGTCGGCTTCATGACGGCGGACGCGATTGCCCGCCGCCATGGCTTTTCGCCCTGGTCGAAGAAATTCCAGGGCCTGATCGCGACGGGCGAGATCGCCGGCGAAAAAATCGTCCTCATCAAGCCGCAGACTTTTATGAACCTGTCCGGCCAGTCGGTCGGCGAGGCGTTGCGCTTCTACAAGCTCCCGGTCTCGGCGCTGACCGTCTTCTACGACGAGATCGAGCTCGCCGCCGGAAAAGTGCGGGTCAAGATCGGCGGCGGCGCCGCCGGCCACAACGGCATCCGCTCGCTCGACCAGCATGTCGGTAAGGATTTTCGGCGCGTGCGCATCGGCGTCGGCCATCCCGGCGTCAAGGAACTCGTGCACGGCCATGTACTCGGCGATTTTTCCAGGGCGGACGGAGAATGGCTGGACCCGCTGCTGGAAGCGATCGCCGGCAACGTGTCCTACTTGGCCAAGGGCAACGACAACGAATTCATGAACCGGGTCACGCTGGCGCTGCGCGATGCGCTGCCGCCCACCGGCGACCACGACCGACCGCCGCCCAAGGCGCCGAAGCCGCAGAGCCACATCCGTCAGGCGCGGCCGCAGCAGCCGGCGGTCCAGGTGCCGGAAACCGGACCCATGGCGGCGATGTTGAAGAAGCTGTTCGGGAAGAATTCCTAGCCGCCCCGGACGAGCGGTTAGCCGGCGCGTCCTGCTCACCGCAGCCCTTCCTCCAACACTCAGGCCGCCGCGCCGCGCCCCTTCTTCGCAGCGCCTTTCTCCCGCGAAATCCCCTCCTGCGCGAGGCTCTTGCGCAGCACATCGGCAAGGTTGACGACGTTCTCCTTCGGCCTCGGCGCGGGTTTCGGCGGCTGCTTGCCCTGCTGCTTGGCCTTGATCATCGCGATCAGCGCATTCTCGTAAGAATCCTCGAATTTCGACGGATCGAACATCGTCGTTTTCTTGTCGATCAAAAGTTCGGCGATCTCGATCATCTCCGGGTCGGTCTTCACCTTCTTCAGCCCGTCGAACACGCTGCCTGCCTCGACCATCTCGTTGCGGTTGCGCAGCGTGGTCATCAGCAGCGCATCGCCCTCGGGCTGGATCAGCACCTCGCGGCCGCGCTGGTAGAGCACGATGCAGGAGCGCACCGCCGCCTTCTTTTGCCGCAGCGCCTCGCGGATCACCGCGAAGGACTCTCGCGCCGCCGGGTCGGCCGGCACGACGTGATAAGGCTTGTCGAGATAGCGCTGGTCGACAGCGTCGAGGTCGACGAAATCCTCGACCTCCAGCGTGTGCTCCGAACTCAGCTTCAGCGCCTTGATCTCGTCAGGCTCCAGTAGCAGGAACTCACCATTGCCGAGTTCATAACCCTTCACCTGGTCCTCAGCCTCGACGACCTTGCTTGTCCCCTCATCGAGATAGGCGCTCTTCACCGGCTCGCGCGTCCTGCGGTTGAGGATGCGGAAATGGATTTTTTCGGACTCAGACGTTGCGCCGACCAGCTTGATCGCGCAGGCGACCGAGCCGAATTTCAGAAATCCCTTCCACACCGCGCGCGGAGCAACCATCAAGATTTTCCATTTTACTGCCTGTGCGAACGGAAAGCCGGCGGATTGGTTCCGGTCTGCAAAGGCGCGCGGCAGATCGTTGAGAACTGCTTGCAAAGATAATGCCCATCCACATATACAAACACGAAGTTCGTGTTTTCGTGAGATCGTGAAATGAAAAACGTGACCATCTCAATGGACGATGAGCTTGCGCAGCGCACCCGCATCGCTGCCGCACGGGCTGGCCAGAGCGTGTCGAAATATCTGGCCGAGGCAGCGCGAAGAAAGATCGAGGCTGACGACGCGGCTGACAATGATCGCGGGCGAAACCGGCAACTGGAGGCGATCGAACGTATTCTCGCCGGGCCGAAGTGGAGCGTCATGGAAGACGGTCGCATGCCGACATCCGAGGAGCGCAATGCCCGCCGTTAGGGTGTTTATCGACACCAACACCCTTCTGTATCTCCATGATCGGGATGGCGGCGAAAAGGCTGAGACGGCCATCCATTGGGTGCGTGCGCTGACTGCCCGTCAAATTGCTCGCATCAACCTCCAGGTGCTGAACGAAATGACTTTCGTGATGCTGCGAAAGCGATGGTTTGCCAATCCGGAGCATGTTTTCTCCATCGTCGATCAATTGACGGAAATCGGCAGCAGTCCACTCTCAGCGGCAACATGTGCGTCAGCCCGACACCTCCATCTTCGATATCGCTACTCATGGTGGGATTGCCTGCTGCTCGCCTCCGCGCTGGAATTGGGCTGCACGCACTTCCTGTCGGAGGATTTGCAGGACGGCCAGTCAATCGAAGGCTTGACGATCATCGATCCGTTCGCCCATAGCCCTGAACAAATTCTGATCTCCCGCTAGGACTAAAAAAATGGGTTTCAAATGCGGCATCGTTGGGCTGCCCAACGTTGGCAAGTCGACGCTGTTCAACGCCCTGACGCGCACCGCCGCGGCGCAGGCGGCGAACTATCCCTTCTGCACCATCGAGCCGAACACAGGCGAAGTGGCGGTGCCGGACCCGCGCCTGCAAAAGATCGCGGCGGTCGCGAAGTCGAAGGAGATCATCCCGACCCGCATCTCCTTCGTCGACATCGCCGGCCTCGTGCGCGGCGCGTCGAAGGGCGAAGGGCTGGGCAACCAGTTTTTGGCCAACATCCGCGAGGTCGACGCCATCGTGCATGTCCTGCGCTGCTTCGAGGATGACGACATCACCCATGTCGAAGGCCGCATCAATCCGGTGGCCGATGCCGAGACCGTCGAGACAGAGCTGATGCTGGCCGACCTCGACAGTCTCGAGCGCCGTATCGTCCAGTTCCGCAAGCGAGGGCAGAGCAAAGACAAGGAAGCGCTCACGGTGCTGCCTGTCATGGAGAAGGCGCTGGAACTTCTGCAGGAAGGCAAGCCGGCGCGCGTCATGCTGTCGGGCATCGCCGCCGAGGATCTGCGCACGCTCCAGGGCCTGAACCTGCTTACCGCCCATCCGGTGCTTTATGTCTGCAACGTCGCCGAGGCGGACGCCGCCACCGGAAACGAACATACCAGGGCGGTAGAGGCGATGGCCGCCGCCCAAGGCGCCCGCACGGTGGTGATTTCGGCGGCAATCGAGGCCGAGGTTGCCCAGCTTCCCGACGACGAGGAACTGGAATTCCTCGCTTCGATGGGCCTGGAGGAGCCGGGCCTGGATAAGCTGATCCGCGCCGGTTACGACCTCTTGCACCTCATCACCTATTTCACCGCCGGGCCGAAAGAGACCCGCGCCTGGACGATTTTGAAGGGCACCAAGGCGCCGCAGGCGGCCGGCGTCATCCACACCGACTTCGAGCGCGGCTTCATCCGTGCCCAGACCATCGCCTATGACGACTTCATCGGCCTTGGCGGCGAGGTCGCGGCCAAGGAAGCGGGAAAAGCCCGCGACGAAGGCAAGGAATATGTGGTGCAGGACGGCGACGTGCTGCTGTTCAAATTCAACACGTAAGCTCAGGGGACAGTTTACTTTTCCGCCCGCACCAGCCTTGAAGCGCATCCGCCCTTCTGCGGAAACAGAGTAAACTGTCCCGGCATTCCGGCGGTCACGAACCGGCAGGAAAATCGGCCGATGACAAAACACCTGCGCATCCTGCATCCCATCGAAGGCATTTTGGCCTTCTATGACGGCCGGGTCGACGGCTACCGCTTTGCCGCCGGACCAAACTGGGTGGACGACGGCGCCCTGTCGCTCGGCATCGCCAGCTACGCGATCGTCGAGGGCGATGAGGCACTGGTCTACGACACGCACATCTCGCTCGACCACGCGCGCACCATTCGCGCCGCGCTGGAAGCGCTGGGCGTCTCGAAATTCACCGTCGTACTCAGCCACTGGCACCTCGACCACGTCGCTGGAACCGAAGCTTTTGCCGATTGCGAGATCATCGCCAACCGGCGTACGGCCGCACATCTCGCAAGCCGCAAAGCGGCGATAGAGGCCGGTACGCTCGAAGGTCCCCCGGCGATCGCTCCGCTGATCCTGCCCACCACGCTGTTCAGTGGCCATATGTCGATCAAGGTTGGCAATCGTGGGGTGGAACTGATCGAATTGAACATCCACAGCGACGACGCGACCGTTCTCTGGCTGCCGGAGAAAAGGATCCTGCCTGCCGGCGATACGCTGGAGGACACGGTCACCTATGTCGGTGAGCCCGAGAGTTTCAACCGGCATCTCGAAGACCTGCAAAGGCTGGCGGCGCTCGACCCGGGCTCGATCCTGCCCAACCATGGCGATCCCGACATCATCGCTGGCGGTGGATACGCCAAGACGCTGATCGCGGCGACCGAGGATTATATCGGGTCGCTGCAGCAGGCTGCACGCGAGCCCGCCATGCGCGAACGCACACTCAGGGAATTCGTTGCACCTCAGCTCGAAGCGGGCTCGATCCGGTATTTCGCTCCCTACGAGGACGTCCATCGCAACAATGTGGCGGTCGCGCTTCGGGTGGCGCAAGAGGCGCAGTAAGCCATCGTCAGGACGGCAACGTCCTGTCCTTCCGATCGATATTGTCTTCCGCGCCGGCGGCATGCGCCGGCGCGGGAAAATGTCTCCGTCAGGCCGCCGCCTTGCGCGACGATCCGGCGAGCGCGCCGCCGAGCTTTTCCGAGACAAAGCCGAACAGCGCCCCGATCACCATCGACACGACGATGTTGATCAGCGCGTTGTCGACCACCGAGACCGTCAGCAGCGTTCCCAGCTTGCCGGCAAGCAGCGTGTAGCCGGCAACGCAGGCGAAGCCGTACACGGAGGACGGTATGCTTCCCAATGCAGGCACGTTCGCGCCGATCACCAGGATCGCGGCGCCGATCCCGACCAGTATACCGGCGGCGATAGGGACGCCGAGCGACGGCGCCAGCGAACCGAGAAGTATCAGCACGACCCACGCGACGACGGCGCCGAAAATGTGCGCCGGGATGTTGGTCTTGAGTGCTGCCTGTGTGCCGCCCGAATGATAATAGGCGGCCCAGGCGACAAACCCCGCCCATATCTGCAGGCCCGCCATTCCAAGCGGCCCCACATACAGCCAGGTGGCGATCCCACCCAGCACACCAATGCTTATTGCAAGTGCAGTCAGTAGTGGCATTGCTTCCTCCCGAAGTTTTTGAAGTCGACGGCAATTTGGCAGCGCCAGCTTGCAGCTCGACTCGGTATTCGGTGCCCTCGAAGCAGCTTCATTTTTTGCGATGCCTGATCTTTGTGCAATCGTACTTTCGGTCGGACCGCAGCCGTTCGTCCGCGGGCCGGACCGCTTGAGACAAGCCGTCGAAGTTGGGGCGACCGGACGCATGCCGACCGGCTTGACGGCGTGGGTCCGCGGGTCTATCCGGCCTCTGCGCCCGGCAGGGTCCGGAGCCGCGCATCCTCTCGGCTCAAATCAGGGAATCCGGCGATGATCAGAGCCTTCGTCATGGACAAGGACCGGCTGCGCCAGGTGCCGGACCTGTTCGATATGCACGAGAAGGTGGTTTGGGCCGACCTTGTCGGGCCTACCAAGGAGGAAGAGGCGGCGATCGAGAAATGGATCGGCGTCGACGTGCCGACGCGCGAGGAGATGGAGGAGATCGAGATCTCGTCGCGCCTCTATTCCGAGAACGGCGCGTATTTCATGACCGCGACGCTGCCCGCCCATGCCGACGGCGAAAGCCACGTTATGGGGCCGGTGACCTTCGTGCTGGCGAAAGGCAAGCTGATCACCGTGCGCTACCACGAGCCGCGCGCTTTCAAGACTTTCCCGATGCGCGCCGAAAACGCCGACCTGAACTGCATGGACGGTCAGTCGATCCTGATCGCGCTGCTCGAAGCCATCGTCGACCGGCTGGCGGACCTCCTGGAGCGCGCCAGCAGCGACGTCATCGGGATTTCCCACCGGATCTTCCATCCGACCGAGAAGAAGGCGTCGAAGCGCGACCAGGGCTTCCAGATCATCCTGCGCCAGATCGGCCGCGAGGAACTGTTCATCTCCAACATCCAGGACAGCCTGGTCAGCCTGCAGCGCGTCATGGGGTTCCTCGGCAATGTGACCATGGCCGATCCCCATGAGAAGGAGTTGCGGGCGCGGATAAAAACGCTGTCGCGCGACATCCTCTCCCTGACGGCCCATGCGGAATCGCTGTCGCAAAAGGTCATCTTCCTGCTCGATGCGACGCTGGGCATGATCAACATCGAGCAGAACGCCATCATCAAGATCGTCTCGGTGGCCGCCGTCGTGTTCCTGCCGCCGACGCTGGTCGCCTCGGTCTACGGCATGAATTTCGACATCATGCCCGAGCTGAAATGGGAATATGGCTATCCGCTGGCCGTCGGCATCATGGTGCTGGCAGCCGTGCTGCCCTTCTGGTGGTTCAAGCGCCGCGGCTGGCTGTGACACTGGCCATGTTCGCTTCCGTCTGCTAGGGCGGCCACGCAGTTCGCGAGAGGGCGCCGGATGACGGACAAGCGTTGGGCCTATGAGGATTTCGAGGTGGGCGCCTCCCTCCCGCTGGGCAGCAAGCTGGTGACGGCGGAGGAGATCATCGAATTCGCCAGCGAGTTCGACCCGCAACCGATGCATCTCGACGAGGAAGCCGGCAAGGCGAGCATCCTCGGCGGTCTGTCCGCGTCGGGCTGGCACACCTGCGCGATGTTCATGCGCATGATCTGCGACGCCTACCTGCTGAATTCGACCTCCCAGGGCGCGCCCGGCGTCGATCACGTCAAATGGAGGAAGCCCGTGCTTGCCGGCGACACGCTGACCGGCCGCAGCACCGTCATGGCCCGGCGCCTGTCGCAGTCCCGTCCCGCGCTCGGCTTCGTCACCTTCCGTTTCGAACTCTTCAACCAGAACGGCGAGACCGTGTTCGATATGCAAAACACCGGCATGTTCCTGCGGCGGGCAGCAACATGACCCTCGACGAATACCTTCAGGTCGGCGTGACGGTGCCGATCGGCGCCTACCGCTTTTCGCCGGAGGCCATCAAGGCGTTCGCCGTCAAATACGACCCGCAGCCCTTTCACGTCGACGAGGCCAAGGCGGAAGGCAGCGTCTTCGGCCGCCTCTGCGCATCGGGCTGGCAGACCGCCGCCGCCTGGATGAAATGCAACCTGGCCACACCGATCAATGGCGGCCGCGCCTGGCAAGGCGAAGGCCCCGAGCCGGAATTCGGCCCCTCCCCCGGCTTCAGCAATTTGAAATGGCTGAAGCCGGTCTATGCCGGCGAGACGGTATCCTACACCCGCACCATCCTCGGCCACCGGCCGCTGGCGACCCGCCCGGGTTGGCGGCTGATGTCGCTGCACTCGGAGGGTTTCGACTCGACCGGCGACAAGGTGATCGAGTTCGACAGCGCGGTGCTGGTGAAGGCGGGGTAGAGCGGCTCGACCGATCGCCACCGGCAATAGAATTGCCAATTCCATTCCCGGAACAGTGGCATTTGACGTCGCGATCCGGCGCTCTTGGATGTAGATCACTTGTACGAAGGAGACTGCAATGAGTGAACCCGCAGAAGGCAGTCCATTTGACGGGCCCCAGATGCGTGGGGCATATTATAAGCGGGCCGATATTTCGGGCGCCAATTTCGACGGCGTAAACCTCGAAGACGCGCGGTTTCACGCGGTCTTGACCAAGGCGAAATTCACGGACACCAATCTGAGCGAAGCGGATTTTGACGATGTCAACCTTACGGACGCGCGCTTCAACAACGTAAATCTGTCTGGAGCAGCCATCACGAATGCAAATCTATCGCGTTTGACGATCAGCGGCGTTACGCTGGCGTACTCAAACATCCAGGACGCAGATTTGACCGGGTTGCGCATCAATGGCGTTCTCGTAACCGATCTATTTGACGCCTATAAACGTGGGAACGGTTGACGGCCAGTTTTCGCGTCTTCGATTTTCATATCGGCGCGGCGCGCATTAACGCTGGCGTGCAGCAGGGCTCAGTGCTTGAGGAAGCCGCCGGTGAGCGCGTCCCTTCAACGAGCGAAGGCTATTCACAACCGGGCTCGTGACATGGCTTGTCGCAGTGCGGTCTCAGCGGTGCGCGAGGAAATGGGTCTGTTGTTCACGACATCGGAATGGTCAGGCCATGCCAGGCAGGCCTACACGGATCAATGGGAGAAACTGGTCCGCAGTCCAGACAGCAATTTCGATTGGCCCGCTATATTTGAAGCCTACCACGGGCCGAGTGTTCTGAGCATCGCGATCTGGCACGGAGAGCGCCTTTGCGGCCTTGCAATGGCGACGGTCAGCAATTCTGCGGTGAGGCTGGAATATATGGAGCGAGAGCCGAATAACGATTGTCCGTTGAAGGGAGCAATGATCCCGTTGGTGCTCGATGCTTGCGCGACATATGCGCAATTGCGCGGCCGCGCGGAACTGCGCCTTCACTCTGTTCGCCCTTCCCTAAAGAGCCTATATATGGAGGTGTATGGCTTTGAGGAGGTGACGCCCCGCAAGGAGGCGCCCTATCTTAAGCGAGATTTATGACTATGGGCGCACCGACCAATTTGAAACGCGGACTTGCCAGCATGGCAACCTTGCGCGAGAAGACTGCGGCATTTTCCGAACTGTCTACGGAAAAGCCATTGCCCAACGTGGGGCTGCTTTCGAAACTGACCCCGGAACAGAGGAAAAAGGCGTTCGCTTACCGAGGATCCGAGAATCACGGCAGCGACGAGTTCCGGAACAAGCAGAAATAGACTTGCTGCCAGGGTCGGAGCCGAAAGCTTTGCGCCCTCAATGTCCCTCGAACCCGATCAGCGTCCTGACCGGCACGTCCAGCGCCTCCAGTCTCGCGCGACCGCCGAGGTCGGGCAGGTCGATGACGAAGCAGGCGGCGACGATGTCGGCGCCGATCTGGCGCAGAAGCTTGACCGCCGCCTCCGCCGTGCCGCCGGTGGCGATCAGGTCGTCGACGAGGATGACTTTCTCGCCCGCCGCCACGCCGTCCTTGTGCATCTCCATCTCGTCGATGCCGTATTCCAGGCTGTAGGCGACGCGCACCGTCTCGTGCGGCAGCTTTCCCTTCTTGCGGATCGGCACGAAGCCAGCCGAGAGCTGGTGGGCGATCGCGCCACCGAGGATGAAGCCGCGCGCCTCGATGCCGGCGATCTTCTCGATCTTGGTCCCCGCATAGGGATGCACCAGCTCGTCAATGGCGCGGCGGAAGGCGCGCGCATTGCCGAGCAGCGTGGTGATGTCGCGAAACAGGATGCCCGGCTTCGGATAGTCGGGGATCGTGCGGATCGAGGCGATGAGCGCGTCTTCGAGGGAGGGTTTCATGATCTGCACTCCATGCCCGACAGTTTTGGCCTGCCGGTCCGAAAAAGGAAATAGTGCCAACCTTACCTGAAACGCAGATTGGTTCGCGAAAGCTCGCCGACGGACTTTGCGCCCATCAGCTTCATGCCGCGTTCGATCTCCATCCGCATCAGTCCCAGCGCGCGCTCCACGCCCGGCTCTCCGGCGGCGGCAAGCGGGAAGAGGTAGTAGCGGCCGACGCCGACCGCCTTGGCGCCCAGCGACAGCGCCTTCAGCACATGGCTGCCGCGCTGCACGCCGCCGTCCATCATCACGTCGATCCGATCGCCCACGGCGTCGACGATCTCGGCGAGCTGATCGAAACCGCTGCGCGATCCGTCAAGCTGCCGCCCGCCATGGTTCGACAGCACGATGCCCGTACAGCCGATGTCGACGGCGCGCCTTGCGTCCTCGACCGACATGATGCCCTTGAGGCAGAATTGTCCCGACCACAGCCGCACCATCTCGGCAACGTCGTCCCAGTTCATCGACGGGTCGAGCATTTCGTTGAAATACCGGCTGATCGACATCGTACCGCCGCCCATGTCGACATGGGCGTCCAGTTGCGGCAGCTTGAAGCTCTCGTGGCTGAAGTAGTTCAGCGCCCAGGCCGGCTTGACGGCAAACTGCAGCATGCCGGCGAGGTTGAGCTTGAAGGGGATGGCAAAGCCGGTGCGCTTGTCGCGCTCGCGGTTTCCGCCCGCGATGCTGTCGACGGTCAGCATCATCACCTCGACGCCGGCCTCCCTGGCGCGCTGCATCATCGCCCGGTTCAGGCCGCGGTCTCTGTGGAAATAGAACTGGTAGACTTGGGGGCTGCTGCTGATCCTGCGCACCTCCTCCAGGCTGACCGTGCCGAGCGAGGAGACGCCGAACATCGTTCCATACTTCGCAGCCGCCCCGGCGACGGCGCGCTCGCCCTGATGGTGGAACAGCCGCTGCAAGGCGGTCGGCGAGCAGTAGACGGGCATCGCCAGCTTCTGGCCCATCACCGTCACCGACATGTCGACCTCGGCCATGCCGCGCAGCACGTTCGGCACCAGGTCGCATTCCTCGAAGCCCGCCGTGTTGCGCCGGTAGGTCACCTCGTCGTCGGCGGCGCCATCGATGTAGTTGAAGATCGGACCCGGCAGGCGCTGCTGCGCCATGCGGCGGAAATCGTGGAAATTGTGGCAGTCCTTGAGGCGTATCAACATGTCAGGCTCGCTGTTCGCCGGCGGCTTCGAAATCCGTCATGGCCGACGCAGATACCCCGACCCTGGCTCTTCGCAAACGAAAAACCCGGCCAAACAAAAGCTTGGCCGGGTTTCGTGATTCTCGGCGTCAACGCTCAGTGCGGAATCGCTGCCCACACCTTGCGCTTGGTCAGGTACATCAGCCCGCCGAACAGGATGAGGAAGGCGAGCACGCTGAAGCCGGTCTGCTTGCGCTCGGCCAAATGCGGCTCTGCCGCCCACATCAGGAAAGCCGATACGTCGCGCGAATACTGGTCGATCGTCTGCGGCGAGCCGTCGTCATAGGTCACCTGGTCGTCGGTGATCGGCTGCGCCATCGCCAGCGACTTGCCGGCGATGAAATACGGATTGTAATGCGTGCCTTCCGGAATGGTCATGCCGGCCGGCGGCTCGTGGCCATAGCCGGTGATCAGCGCGTGGATATAGTCCGGGCCGCCCTGGGCATACTGCGTGAAGATGTCGAAGATGAAGGTCGGAAAACCACGCTCGACGCCGCGCGCCTTGGCGAGCAGCGACATATCGGGGGGCGCCGCGCCGCCATTGGCGGCCGCCGCGGCCTGCTCGTTGGGGAACGGCGACGGGAAGTAATCGGACGGGATGCCGGGCCGCTCGAACATGTCGCCCGCGTCGTTCGGCCCGTCCTGGATCGTGTATTCGGCCGCGAGCGTCTTCACCTGCGCTTCCGAATAGCCGAGTTCCTCCAGCGTGCGGAACGCCACCAGATTCAGCGAATGGCAGGCCGAGCAGACTTCCTTGTAGACCTTGAAGCCGCGCTGCAACTGCGCCTTGTCGTACTTGCCGAACGGGCCGGCGAACGACCAGTCCATCTGCTCCGGCTTGTGGATCGGGAAGTGGGTCGGCTCGGCCTCGTTGTGGCCCTCCTCCTGCGCATGGGCTGCGCCGAGCGAACAGGCGATCGCGAAGGAGAGCGCGGCAACGCCTTTGAGAATCGTTTTCATAAAAATCCCTCTCGCGATTCTCTGTCTCAGCCCTTGGTGTCCGGCGCCGCAGCGGCGCCCGCCGGATGCCCCGACCCACCCTTGTTCTTCGCCAGAACCGCCTCGGTGATCGAATTCGGCAGGCGACGCGGCGTCTCAATCAGGCCGAGAACCGGCATGACGACGATGAAGAAGGCGAAGTAGTAGAGCGTCGACACCTGCGCCATCGCCACATACGAACCTTCCGCCGGCCGCGAACCGAGCCAGCCGAGAAAGATGGCGTTGGCGACGAACAGCCAGAAGAACAGCTTGTACCACGGCCGGTAGACCGCCGAGCGCACCTTGGACGTATCCAGCCACGGCACGACGAACAGCACCGCGATGGCGCCGAACATGGCGAGCACGCCGCCCAGCTTGGAGTTGATCGGCCCGATATTGAAGGTGATGGCGCGCAGGATCGCATAGAACGGCAGGTAGTACCATTCGGGCACGATGTGGGCCGGCGTCTTCAGCGGGTTGGCCTCGATGTAGTTGTCGGGGTGGCCGAGATAGTTCGGGATGTAGAAGACGAAATAGGCGAACACCGCGAGGAACACGATCATCGCGAACGCGTCCTTGATGGTCGCGTAGGGCGTGAACGCCACGCTGTCGGTCTTCGACTTGATCTCGATGCCGGTCGGGTTGGTCTGGCCGACCACATGCAGCGCCCAGACATGCAGCACGACGACGCCGGCGATCATGAACGGCAGCAGGTAGTGCAGCGCGAAGAAGCGGTTTAGCGTGGGGTTGTCGACCGCGAAGCCGCCGAGCAGCAGTTCCTGCACCCAGTTGCCGACCAACGGAATGGCGGTGAAGAAGCCGGTGATGACCGTGGCGCCCCAGAACGACATCTGCCCCCAGGGAAGCACATAGCCCATGAAGCCGGTCGCCATCATCAAGAGGTAGATGATGCAGCCCAAAATCCACAGCAGCTCGCGCGGCTGCTTGTAGGAGCCGTAATAGAGGCCTCGTGCGATGTGGAGATAGACGGCGATGAAGAAGAACGACGCGCCGTTGGAATGCAGGTAGCGCAGCAACCAGCCGGAATTCACGTCGCGCATGATCTTCTCGACCGAGTCGAAGGCCAGCGTCGTGTCGTTGGCGTAGTGCATTGCCAGCACGATACCGGTGGCGATCTGCGCCACCAGCATGATGGAAAGGATGCCGCCGAAGGTCCAGGCGTAGTTCAGGTTGCGCGGCACCGGATAGGCCACGAAGGAATCGTACACCAGCCGCGGCAGCGGCATGCGTGCATCGATCCACTTTCCGATGCCGCTGCTTGGCGTATAGGTCGAGTGTCCACCGCTCATGATGTTTTCCCCTGGACCGTCAGCCGACGCGAATCTTGGTATCGGAAATGAACGAGAAGACCGGCACGGCCATGTTCTCCGGCGCCGGTCCCTTCCGGATGCGCCCGGAGGTATCGTAGACCGAGCCGTGGCACGGGCAGAACCAGCCGCCATATTCGCCTTGCTGGCCGAGTGGTATGCAGCCGAGATGGGTGCAGACGCCGACCATCACCAGCCAGTTTTCCTTACCCGCGCCGGCCGAACGGTCGATGTCCGTCGCCTGGGCGTCGGAAGCGAGGTTGGCGTTGCGCGCCAGCGGATCCTTGAGCTCGTCGAGCGGGACCTTCTGCGAGGATTCGATCTCTTCAGGCGTGCGGTTGCGGATGAACACCGGCTTGCCGCGCCACTTGACGGTCAGCGACATGCCCGGCGTCAGCGACGACACATCGACCTCGACGCTGGAGAGCGCGAGCGTGGAGGCGTCCGGCCGCATCTGGTCGATGAACGGCCACACCGCGGCGCCGACACCGACGACGCCCGCCATGCCGGTTGCAATGTAGAGAAAATCACGGCGTGAGGGATCGATCGTTTCGTTAGCGCTCACGGAACTGGCATCCTTTCGCCTTACCCCTTGCCGGCGGCGAGCCTGATCCCGCTCATAGCCGGCCCCTCCTCGCGTAGCGAAACGGGCTGGCGAAATCCTCCGGCATTTGGGGTTGGTTTATGCGTGAAGCCGGCGCTTGTCCAGACGGGCGAAGGCGGGACGGCAGATTGTCGCGGGGACGGGCGAGAAGCGTGGAATTTGACGTCGGTGAACGAATGTAGCAATATTGCTACATTGATCCCTTGCCAGCCCCTTTTCCGGGCGGATCGGAGCCAGCATGAACATATCGAAGAGAATCGTGACGACGATGACCAGCCGCCAGTTCAACCAGGACACGGCGCGCGCCAAACGTGAAGCCAGGAACGGTCCGGTCTTCATTACCGACCGCGGCAAGCCAACCCACGTCCTCATGACGATCGAAGCCTATCGGGCTGCAGAGGGCGCGCGCGGCGAGCCGGAAAAGCCGAAAAGCCTGCGCGAGGCGCTGATGGATCCTATTCACGGCGACGACATCGAACTCATCATTCCGGAACGCCGGATCGAGCCGTTCCCGCAGATAGACTTCGATTGATGTTTTTGCTGGATACGAACGTCGTCTCCGAACTGCGAAAATCCGCGACTGCGCACCCGGCGGTAACTGCCTGGGCCGAATCGATCGCGCTCACCCAAATGTCAATTTCAGTCGTAACGATCCTTGAGATCGAACGCGGTATTTTGCAGATCGCGCGCCGCGATCCGCGCCAGGGCGACGCGCTTCATGCCTGGCTGCACAAGACCCTTGTTTCGCAGTTCTCCGACCGGATTCTCGATATCGAGCCAGATATCGCACTGCGCTGTGCCGCGCTTCACGTGCACGACCCCAGACCGGAACTGGACGCTTTGATCGCCGCTACCGCCCTCGTCCACAATCTGACGGTCGTCACCCGCAACACACGCGATTTCGAAGGCACCGGCGTAAAACTCTTCAATCCGTGGGAAGCGGCCTGATGAGCATGATCACCAAGGCCGAGGATTGGCTGACCGATATCGCCGGCTTCCACGGCGAATGGCAGGGCGCGGCACACGGTGCCGGCATATGCATCATCACCAACCGCATCGATGGCCTCGGTGGCGGGCCGAGGCTGCACAAGCATCCCTATCCGGAAGTCTTCATCATTCGCCGCGGCAGCGCACTCTTCACCGTCGGCAGCGCGAAAGTCGCGGCAAGGGAAGGATCAATCGTCATCGCCCCGGCCGGCACGCCGCACAAATTCGAGAATCTAGGCCCCGGCCCGCTGGAAAGCATCGACATCCACCAGAACGGCAGCTTCGTCACCGAATGGCGTGAATAGATTCAGGCTTTCGGCATGCAGCTTTTTGCGAAACGCTTCCGCGTCGCACTGCCGCGCATATGTGGAGCCGCCCGTCGCCTACTTCGCCCCTAGCCTCACCAGCACCTCGCGCGGAATGCGATAGTCACGGATGACGTCGTCGTGGCGCCTCAGCCCGCAAAGCTCGCGCTGCACGAAATAGGCATAGACCGCCTCGGCCGCCGTCCGCACCAGCACCACGCGCTCGTCCGCATCGCCCTGATGCGCATGAAGCCGCGCCATCACCGCCTCGACCTTGCGGCCCGCCGTTCCGAGTGAGGTCGCCATCTCGGCGACGATCTCGTAGTCGAGCACATCGAGGCCGGTCCTGCCGCGTGCCGCAAGGTCGCTGCTGCCGGGAAGTTTGAGCGACATTGCTCCAGCTACTCCTTGGGCCGCGCTGCTGTCGTTGGCCGCGCCAGCTTCATCCTGTGCGTCGCCCCGTCATCGCCGTCCAGGCGTTCGAAGCCGAGTGTCTCGTAGAATCCGAACGCCGTTTCCGGCGCCCGCGTGTTGAGCACCGGAAAATGTTTTCGCGCCTTGTCGATCGCACTCCAGACAAGCTGCCGCCCGACGCCGTTCATGCGGTGCGCCGCGCCGACATAGAGATGCCGCACGCGGCCCTCGCGGCGGCCCGCGACATAGGGATCGACGTTGAGCCCGCAGACTCCGGCCAATTCACTTTCCAGCCACGCCCCGAACAGCGCCTCGCCGCGCTTGGAGAACCGGTTGCGCCCGTCCTCCCAATTGTTGGCGAGGGTGACGAGCATCCAGAACCCTTCCTTCCGGCTTTCCTCCGCCAACGCGGCGAAGGCCTCGTGATTGGGATCCAGGCGCTTGATCTGATAGCGCGGTGTGCGGGCCAGCATGGCTTCGCTCCATGAAATTAGCATGCAGGTAAATGGGCATCGGAGGCGCGGAAAACCACCCGCTACCGACGCTCTCAAATGAATTTCGGCCGGCTATTCCGCCGCCAGCCGGTCCGGCAAAAAGCCGCCCGACTGCCGCTTCCAGAGCTGCGCGTAGAGGCCGCCCCTGGCGATCAGCGCCTCGTGCGTGCCTTCCTCAACGATCCGGCCACGGTCGAGCACGATCAGCCGATCGAGCGCAGCAATAGTCGACAGCCGGTGGGCGATGGCGATCACCGTCTTGCCTTCCATCAGCCGGTAGAGATTGTCCTGGATCGCCGCCTCGACCTCCGAATCCAGCGCCGAAGTCGCCTCGTCGAGGATCAGGATGGGCGCGTCCTTCAGCATCATGCGGGCAATGGCGATACGCTGCCGCTGCCCGCCGGACAGTTTCACGCCGCGTTCGCCGACATGCGCCTCATAACCTTTTCGCCCGCGCGGATCGGCGACGCCGGCGATGAACTCGTGCGCCGCCGATCGTCTGGCCGCGTCCTCGATCTCGGCCTGGCTGGCGCCGGCTTTCGCGTAACCGATATTGTCGTGGATGGAGCGGTGCATCAGCATTGCTTCCTGGCTGACCACGCCGAACTGGGCGCGCAGCGACGCCTGCGTCACGTCGCGCACATCCTGCCCGTCGATCAGCACGCGGCCCTTCTCCACGTCGAACAGCCGCAGCGCCAGGTTGACGATCGTCGTTTTGCCGGCGCCCGATGGCCCGACCAGCGCCACGCGCTCGCCCGGCCTGATGTGCAAATTGAGATTCTCGATGATTCCGGCGCCCTTGCCATAATGGAAGGAGGCGTTCTCGAAGCGGATGTCGCCCTTTGCATGCGGAAGCACAGCGGCGTCTGCCGCGTCGCGGATCGCCGGCTCTACCGAGATGGTGCGCGTCGCGTCCTGCACGGTCGCATAGTTGCGGATCAGCCCGTTGATGTTGAACATCATCCAGCCCGACATCTGGTTCAGCCGGAACACCAGCCCCATCGCCGCCGCTACCGCACCAGTCGAGATGTCCCCCGCCGAAAAGCTCAGCATGCAAAGTGCAGCGATGGCGCTCATCATCATGCCGTTGAGCAGCGCCACCGACGAGCGCACGGTGGTCACCGCCCGCGTCAGCCGCTTCACCGCCAGAAGGAAACGCTCCAGCCCGTCGCGCATATAGACGTGCTCGCGCCGGCCGCTGTCGAACAGCTTTACGGCCATGATGTTGGTGAAGGCATCGACCATCCGCCCGTTGAAGATGGAGCGCTCGTCGGCGGTCGCCCGTCCGGCGCTGCGCATCTCCGGCAGCAGGAACCAGACGATGCCGCCATAACCGACGAACCATAGCGCCACCACCAGCCCCATCAGCGGGTCGAGCGAGACGAGGATGGTGATCGCCAGCACGACGAATGTCAGGAACGACCACATCGTCTGCAGCACGTTGACGATGAAGTCGCCGACGGCCTCGCCGCCCTGCATGATCTTTGTCGCGATGCGGCCCGCGAAATCGTTCTGGTAGAAATCGTAGGGCTGCTCGATGACTCGGCGAAACGCCTGCCAGCGCACCATGGAGAAGAACCCGGGCACCACCACCTGCTGCTCGACCACCGCCGAGGCAACCATCACCACGGTTCGCACCACGAGCAGCAGCGCCAGCAGCCCCGCGAGTTGCGGCCAGTGGTCGGCAAACAGCGTCGCCGGATTGGCATGGTCGAGCAGGTCGATCAGCCAGCCGACCGCCCAGTAAAGCGCGGCGTCGACCGCGCCTACAAGGAAACCCGTGACCAGAAGCAGCGCGAACGGCCGGCGCGCCTGGTTGGCGAAATACAGGATGAAGCGCCAGGCGTCCTTCGGCAGCACCACGCGGTCGGTGTCCTGAAAGGCGTCGATCGAATTCTCGACACGCTGCCAGAGTTTTTCGCGAAAGCCCGATTCACTCATGCAGGAACCTTTCGTGGAACGGGGTCGCAATCCACACAAAAATGTGCAATATTCTCGCGCAGATGGAGAGAACAATGAAATGACGCGCGATGCCCTGATACGCGAATTGCGCAAATGGGCGAGGAAGAACGGCGTGCATTTCGAGGTGAGTGAAGACAGAGGCAAGGGCTCGCATAGCCGGGTGGAATTGGGGCTCAAGGCGACCATTATCAAGTCCGGGGAGTTGCGGCCGGGCTATGTGGCCCTCATCAAAAAGCAGTTGGGCGTCGATTGATCCGAAGCAATCGGCGCGCCATCCGGCGGTATGCCGCCGGGCAGAAAAACGGAGTACGTTCTTATGGACTATGTTTACCCCGCTCTGTTCCATCCGGAGTCCGACGGTGGCTTTCTGGTGACCTTTCCGGATGTGCCCGAGGCCATAACCCAGGGTGACGATTTCGCGGACGCCAAGGCAAGTGCCTCCGACGCGCTTGGGCTGGCCCTGCGCGGCTATCTTGTTCACGGCAAGACACTGCCAACGCCTTCCAGGCGGAAAGTCGGCCACGTCGACGTACCGGTCGAAATGGTGAATGCGCTTAAGATTGCCGTCGTCGAGGCCTTTCGCGCCTCCGGCATTTCCAAGTCGGAATTCGCCAGAAGGCTCGGCAAGGCCGATACCGAGGCACGCCGCATCCTCGATCCGGATCATCCGACCAAGCTTGCGACGCTGGACGCGGCGCTCAAGCTGTTCGGCAAGCAGGTTTTTGTCACGGTCAGGGACGCCGCCTGACACACACAAGGCCGACCCTCTCACTCGGCCGCCGCCTTCGCCCTGACCGCATCTCCCGCCGCGTCATCCGGCAGGAAGCCGCCTGACTGGCGCCGCCACAACTGCGCGTACAGTCCATTTAGTGCCAGCAGTTCGTCATGGCTGCCCTGTTCGATAACGGCACCCTTGTCCATGACGATCAGCCGGTCCATCGCCGCGATCGTCGATAGCCGGTGGGCGATGGCGATGACGGTCTTGCCTTCCATCAGCCTGTAGAGGTTCTCCTGGATCGCCGCCTCGACCTCCGAATCCAGCGCCGATGTCGCCTCGTCGAGGATCAGGATCGGCGCGTCTTTCAGCATCACACGGGCGATGGCGATGCGCTGACGCTGGCCGCCCGACAGTTTCACGCCGCGCTCGCCGACATGCGCGTCGAAGCCCGTGCGGCCATGCTGGTCGACCAAACCTTCGACCACATCGGTAATGCGAGCGGCGTCAGCGGCCCGCGTCATCTCCGTGTCAGCGGCGGAATGGCGGCCATATTTCAGGTTCTCCCGCACCGAACGGTGCAACAGCGACGTGTCCTGGCTGACGAAGCCGATCGCCGCGCGAACGCTCTCCTGACTGACATCGCGAACGTCCTGCCCGTCTATCAGCACCCGGCCTTCCTGAACGTCGAAGAGGCGCAGCAGAAGGTTCACCAAAGTCGACTTGCCGGCGCCCGAGCGGCCGACCAGCCCGACCCGCTCGCCCGGCGCTATCTTGAGCGACAGATTGTCGATGACCCCGCCTTTGCCGTCGGTGCGCCAGTAATTGAAATTCACGCGGTCGAATTCGATGCCCCCGGCGCTGACCTGCAAGGCCGGCGCGTCCGGCCTGTCCGTCATCGTGATCGGACGCGCGATCGTCGTCATGGAATTGGCCGCCGTACCGATCTGCCGGAAGATGTTTCCGCCGGCGTCCAGTATCCTGTAGGAAATGCCGGCGATCTGGAGGGCAAACGGAATGGCCGTCGCCACGGCGGCCGCACTCATTTCGCCTCCGCTCCAGCCCCGCAGGGCAAGCCAGCTCGTGACGATCAGCAGGCCGGCGTTCAACGCGAACAGGGCGAACCACATGCCGGTGAACACACGCAGCAGCCGATGGAAGACCCTTGTATGCGCGACGATCGCCTGGGAGACATATCTGTCCTCGTGCTCGCCGGTCGAAAACGTCTTCAGGGTCAGGATGTTGGTGTAGCTGTCGACGATCCGGCCGCTAACGATTGACCATTCTTCCGACAGATGCGTCGAGCGTTCCGTGATCAGCGGCAGGCAATATCTGAGCAGCAACGCGTAAAGCGCCAGCCAGACGGCGATGACAGCGACCAGGGCCGCATCGAACTGCGCCAGCAGGTGATGGCGACCACCAGGAACACGAGGGCGTACCAGACGGTGTCGATGGTCAGATTGACGCTGATCTCGATGGAATCTCCGCCCTGCATCACCTTCGTGCCGATGCGGCCGGCAAAATCGCCCTGAAAGAAAGGCCAGTCCTGCCGGGCGACGTGCCAATGGCTCTGCCAGCGGATGAGGTTGATGAAGCTCGCCACGATCATGTGGTTGCGGACCAGCGCGTCCAGCAGAAGCGTGAGGGGCCGCAGCAGCACAACGAAGGCCATCGCCGCCAGCGTCGTTCCATGCTCGGCGAAAAAATCTCTCGGATCGGAACTGGCCAGCAGGCCGACGATCATGCCGACGAAGATCGGCAGCATCGCATCGACGATCGCGCCGAGCGCGACAAACGTCATCCGCAAGGCAAAGCCGGCGCGGAACTGCCTTATGAAATAGAAATAGAAGTTCCAAAGGCCCATCGGCGGCTGCCGGTCGTCGGCGAGCGCCACCGGCGAATACCGGCTTTCGAACCATGTGAAGATGCGGTCGAACATGTTTCTCTCGTCGCGCAAGCGGGCCTTATGCGTTCGTCAGGCATCGGCTCGGTGTATCTAGGCCCGTCTTCCTCGAGGGGGTGGCGTCACTCCGCCGCCGCCCTCTCCACCTCGCCCGCCTCGTCGTCCGGCAGGAACCCGCCCGACTGGCGTCGCCACAGCTGCGCATAGAGCCCGTCGCGGGCCAGAAGCTCGTCGTGCGTGCCGTCCTCGATCACCACGCCCTTGTCCATGACGATCAGCCGGTCCATGGCCGCAATCGTCGATAGCCGGTGGGCGATGGCAATCACGGTCTTGCCTTCCATCAGCCGGTAGAGGTTCTCCTGGATCGCCGCCTCGACCTCCGAATCCAGCGCCGAGGTCGCCTCGTCGAGGATAAGGATCGGCGCATCCTTCAGCATCACGCGGGCAATAGCCACGCGCTGCCGCTGGCCGCCCGACAGTTTCACGCCGCGCTCGCCGACATGCGCGTCGAACCCTTTGCGACCCTTCGGGTCGGCGAGTGCGGCGATGAAGTCGAGAGCCTCGGCGCGCCGCGCCGCCTCCAGCATCATCGCCTCGCTGGCGTCGGGACGGCCGTAAAGAATATTCTCGCGCACTGAGCGGTGCAGCAGCGAAGTATCCTGTGTCACCATGCCGATCTGCGCACGCAGCGTGTCCTGCGTCACTGCCGATATGTCCTGCCCGTCGACCAGGATGCGGCCGCTTTCGAGGTCGTAGAAACGCAGCAGCAAATTGACCAGCGTCGACTTGCCGGCGCCCGAGCGGCCGACGATGCCGACCTTTTCGCCAGGGGCGACATGGATCGACAGGTCCTCGATGACGCCCTTGCCCTTGCCGTAGTGGAAACCGACGCGGTCGAAGACGATGTCGCCCTTGGCGACGGCGATGTCCCTAGCGCCGGGCTTGTCCTCGACCAGGCGCGGCAGCGAGATCGAACCGATGCCGTCCTGCACCGTGCCGATGTTCTCGAACAGGCCGGACATTTCCCACATCACCCAGTGCGACATGCCCCACATCCTGAGCACGAGGCCGATGACCACGGCCACCGCGCCGATCGAGACCAGCCCGCCGACCCAGAGCCAGATGGACAGCGCGCTCACCGCCACCAGCAGCGCGGCGTTGAGCACGCCAAGCAGCACGAACAGCACGGTGACCAGCCGCATCGAGCGATAGACGGTGTCGATGAAGCCGCTCATGGCGTCGCGCGCATAACTCGCCTCGCGCCTCGCATGCGAAAACAGCTTCACCGTCTGGATGTTGGAATAGCTGTCGGCGATGCGCCCGGTCATGGTCGAGCGCGCGTCGGCCTGTTCCTGCCCGACCTTGCCGAGGCGCGGGATGAAATAGCGCAGCAGGAAGATGTAGCCGACCAGCCAGACCAGCATCGGCAGCGTCAGCCGCCAGTCGGCCGAGCCTACCAGCACCAGCACGCTGACGAAATAGATGCTGACATAGTTCAGCACCTCGAACAGTTTTATGATGCAGTCGCGCACGGCCAGCGCCGTCTGCATCAGTTTCGTGGCGATGCGGCCCGCGAACTCATCCTGGTAGAAGGTCATCGACTGCTTCAGCAGGTAGCGATGCACCTGCCAGCGGATGCGCATGGGGTAGTTGCCCATCACCGTCTGCTGGGTGAGCAACTGCCGGATAAGGTCGAGCCCGGGCGCCACCAGCAGCACGATGCAGGCCATGCCTGCCAGCTTCCAGCCTTCGGTCTGCAGGAACGTCTCGCGATTGGCGTTGGACAGCCAATCGACGATGCTGCCCATGAAGCCGAACAGCCACACCTCGATGATCGCAAGGATCGCCGACAGCACCGTCGAGACGATGATGTAGGGCCATGCACCCTTGCTGTAGTGCAGGCAGAAGGCGACCAGCGTCTTCGGCGGCTCCGTCGGTTCGGCCGCCGGAAACGGATCGAGCCTTCTTTCAAACCAGGCAAACATGCGCATGCTCTTTCAAAATTCAGGTGTCGGAGCCGCGCTCAGGCAGCACGGCTCCGATGGTTCAGGCTTGCCGGCGTTGCCGGTCTCGCGGCGTCCGAATCCCCGGCTGGGAGCTTAAGATAGGGCTTTCGCCCGCCCGCGCCGAGAGCCCCGTCGTCGGCTCCTGACTCGGTTGCGGTCGCGTCCGTCGCCGCACCGGCATCGGGCTTGCGCCCAATGATCAGCCGGAACAGCCGGCTGACCAGCCCCGGCCGGCGCGGCACCCGCACGGCACGCGAAAAATCGACATCCGGCAGCATGCCGCGATGCGGCCGGCGGGACTGGTGTCCGGAGCCCGGCTCCTGGCCGAGCGCCAGCGCCCATGCCGCCATCCGCGCTTCGTTCGGCCGGATCGGATCTTCGGAGACAGGTGTCAGCAGTACATGCGGGCTACGCCGCCCGCGTTCAGGTTTGGAAAACATCGCAAAAAGTCCTTCGAGAACCAGGAATGGTCTTCGGCGGAGATCGCGATCAGCTTTGGGAGAAAGTGTCTAAAGCGTCGAACCGATTCCGCCGTCAGGCGAAAGCCCGTCGGATGGGGCGGTGAATGTCTACGGTCATCATGAAACCCATATCCGCCTCCGCTGGTTCGAGTTGACAATGGCGCCCGTATAATCGCATTCCGCAGCGAAAGCCACCTCGAAAATCCCGGCGCTGCCTTGATCGCCGGCGGTGTGGCTATCGTGCAACTCCCATGCCGGACACGCTGTTGGCCACGCTCCGTATCGCGCTCTACCAGCCCGACATCGCCGGCAACACCGGCGCCATCCTGCGCCTCGGCGCCTGTCTCGGCATCGCCGTCGACATCGTCGAACCAGTCGGCTTCGACCTGTCCGACCGTGCCCTGAAGCGCGCCGGCATGGACTATCTCGACATGGCCGCCCTCACCCGCCACCTCGACTTTTCCGCCTTCGAAGCCTGGCGGCGGGCGGAACGGCGCCGCCTCATCCTGTTCTCGACCAAAGCCGCCCTGCCCTACACCGGCTTCGCCTTCGCCCCGTCCGACATCCTGCTGTTCGGCCGCGAATCGGGCGGCGTCCCAGACGACGTGCACGCGCTCGCCGACGCGCGGCTGCTGATCCCGATGCCCGGCGGCGGCCGCAGCCTCAACCTCGCTCTGAGCGCCGCCATGGCGGCGGGAGAGGCGATGCGGCAGATTGGGTAGGCGCGGGGGACAGTTTACTTTCTTTCCGCAGAAAGGCCGAAACGCTTCAAGGTTGGCGCGGGCGGAAAAAAGTAAACTGTCCCCGGCATTTCCGCCTTCTCGCGTGCTACGCATCTGATACCATCCCTCCGGTTTGCCACCGAACGGACTCCTTGATAAAACTTCAACTAACATTGAGGTCAAGGGATAATTCATGCCACGCGAACTCACCGTCGGACAGGTCGCGGAGCGCGCCGGCATCGCAGTGTCGGCCTTGCATTTCTACGAAGCCAAAGGCCTGATCCGCAGCCACCGCACCGCAGGCAACCAGCGCCGCTACGGCGGCGACGTGCTGCGCCGCGTGGCGGTCATCCGCATCGGCCAGGAGGTCGGCATCTCGCTGGCGGAGATCGGTGCCGCCCTTCAATCACTGCCTGAAGGACGCACGCCGACCGTTCGCGATTGGAGTCTGCTTTCAAAGGGATGGCGCGACAAGCTCGACCGCCGCATCCGCCAGTTGGAAGCCTTGCGCGACGGCCTCGACGACTGCATCGGCTGTGGCTGCCTGTCCATCACCTCCTGCAGGCTGCGCAACCCGGAAGACCGCCTCGCCGAGGAAGGGGCCGGCGCGCGGAGGCTTATCGTCGACGGGCAGGCGTAGGCGTCACGTCCCGCACATCGCAATCAGCCTTCGAAGTGAACGGCTCGGCCCCTCAATGCGGCGCGACAGCCCTTACAGTTGCCTTGCCGCAACACATTGTTCCGGGCTGATTTTCTCCTTCGTCCCGACACGCCGTCGCCGCGATTGCTTCCGACAAGCGGAGAGCGCGCTCGCGCTTCCAGACATCCCTCCGAAAGACCAACGACAAAATGCCAGTCCTCCTCTCGCGCCGGTCGTTCATGATCGGGACCGCGCTCGCCGGCGCGTCCGCCGTCTCCGCCTGCACCAGCGTTCCAGTCCCCGGCCCTGTCGCTGCCAACCTGCCGGCCGCCCCGCCACCGGCCGAGCCTGCGCCGGCCGAACCCGACTACGAGAAGATCTATGCGGCGGTCGAGGACGAAGGCTACGCCGTCCCCGCCATCCCCTTCAAAAAGGTCGACGGGAGATTCCTGCGGCAGATCGTCAACGATCCGACCGGCGAGGCGCCCGGCACGGTGGTTGTCGATACCGCCGAAAAATTCCTCTATTTCGTGCTCCGCAACGGCAAGGCGGTGCGCTACGGCGTCGGCCTCGGCCGACAGGGCTACTCCTGGAAAGGCCGCGCCGTCGTCCAATGGAAACGCAAATGGCCGAAATGGACGCCACCCGACGCCATGATCGGCCGCGATCCGTCGCTGGAAAGATGGCGGCAAGGCATGCCGCCCGGCCTGACCAACCCGCTGGGTTCGCGGGCGCTCTACATCTTCCAGGACGGCGTCGACACGCTGTACCGTATCCACGGCTCGCCGGAATGGCGCTCGATCGGCACATCCGCCTCGTCCGGCTGCGTGCGCATGTTCAACCAGGATGTCATGGATCTCTACATCCGCGTGCCGGGCAAGACGCCGCTGCTGGTGATCTGAAGGCATCCGGCATGGCAACGCCCCGCCCGGAACGCCGCTCGATGCGAGGACTGCGCGGGGCGCATGACCGGTGAAGCGAGCCGGGCGGTCTTGGATGATTGCCGGCTTGCCCATACAGTATGGCGATGACCTATCCGACCGCGCCGAACGGCCCGAGTTTCAACTTCCAGCAATCGGAAGGGGCCACCAAATTTGTCCTGTTCTTCAGCGGAAGAGGCATGGCGGACGGCAGGTTCAATTTCTGGGAGATCGGCAACGGGCTCGGCGTCCACCGCCTGTTCGTCAACAACGGCCGGGACCGCTGGTATCAGGACGGCATCCCCGGACTGGGCGAAAGCTTGGATGAGACCGTATCCGCGATCGGCCTCTGGGCCAAGAATCTCGGGGTAAGGGAGATCTATGCCGTCGGCCTCAGCATGGGTGCGTTCGGCGCCATCCTCTATGGCAGCAAGCTCGGCGCGCGTGTCTTGGCATTCGGCGCCGAGACGATCCTCAATCTGGAGGGAAGCCACAGCATAAGGATGCTGGAGGATCGAAAGCGATGCCCATATCCCGACCTGCACGAGGTCATAGCGGCGGCGCGGATGCCGATCTTCGGTTTTGCCGGTGAACGCCATCCGGTCGATCTCTATTGCATGAGCAAGGTGGCTGGCTTGCCTAACTACCATGCACGGTCGTTGAAATGGGTCGGGCATGGCATTCCCAGCCATCTTCACAATCGGTCCAGGCTGGTACCGCTGATCGAGCAGTTTCTTGCCAATCAAAACCCGCCGGCCATGAAGGAGGACGGAGATGCTCTCGCGCGCCCCGGCTTCCCGGAGGCATTCTATGAACTGCATCGGCAATTGACCGCCGGACGGCACGCCAGGGCGGCTGAAGCCGGCAAACTGGCGCTTTCGCTCTACGGCCAGGCGGACCACGCGTTCTACCTCACGGGCAAGGCGCTGATGGGACTGAAAAAGCAAACGCAGGCGCGTCCATACCTGGAGACGGCACTGGCCATGGCGCCCAAAATGGTCGACTATCGCCACGCGATGGCCTGCTGCCTCGTGCGATCCGGCGAAAAGGATCGCGGCGTTTCGATGCTCGAAGCGATCGTGACCGACCGGCCGGACTCGGCCGCCTCCCTTCACGAACTGGGCCGCCTCCACTTCCTGCGAGGGGATCACCATGAGGCGCTGCATGCGGCAAGACGCGCCGCGGAACTCAAGCCGCAGAACCGGAAATTCGCCGACCTGCGGAACCGCATCGAAAAGCGGCTCGCCGCCCGTTCCCTGCCTGGCCGGCTTTACCGGTCGCTGGTCGATTCCTTACGATTGGGCGCCTGGCCGAATCTTACCTGACAAAACCCGCTCGGGCATCGGTGCGCGATCCGCCGAAAATCCGCCAGCCTTTTTCCTCACCTTGTCGAAGGTGGGTGCGTCCGCTTCCAGCGCGGCGCAACCTCAATCCGCTGCCGGCAACCGCCGGATGGTGAACTCGATCACGTCGTTCGGCCGCTCGAACCAGCTCTCGATCGAGGTCCAGTAGGCCTGCTTCGGCCAGCGGTCGAACCATTCCTGCGCCTTCAGCCGGGCGTCGGTGCGCGGCAGCACGAAGGTCTCGCGGATGAAGCCGTCGCGCGGCCTGCCTTCGGCGCGTGCACGGTCGAGCTGCCTTTTCAGGCCATCGAGCGGTGGTCTCATCGGCGTCGGCATCGGCAAACCTCATGCGGCTTGACGCTCACAATCGAGAGATTAGGGATCGCCGGCAAAATTACGAGTCTTTTGTGGCGCCCGTTGCTTCCCGGCCTCGCGACGAAATGCGCCATTGCAGCTTTCCGGCTCGACCGCGCATGGATTGCGGCATGGAACGTCCCGAACTCACCCCCGGCCTGCCCCCCGACATCGAGCAGCGCAAGACGCGCGCGAAAGACTGGTTCGAAGCGCTGCGCGACCAGATCTGCGCCGCCTTCGAGGCGCTCGAGGACGACCTGTCCGGCGGCCTCGCCGACCGCCCCGCCGGGCGTTTCGAGCGCACCCCCTGGCAACGCGAACAGGGCGCTGGCGGTGGTGGCGTCATGTCGATGATGCATGGCCGCGTCTTCGAGAAGGTCGGCGTCCACACGTCCACCGTCCATGGCGAGTTCTCTCCGGAGTTCCGCAAGCAGATGCCGGGCGGCGCGGAGGATCCGCGTTTCTGGGCGAGCGGCATCTCGCTGATCGCCCATCCGCGCAATCCCAACGTGCCGGCCGTGCACATGAACACGCGCATGGTCGCCACCTCGCGCTGGTGGTTCGGCGGCGGCGCCGACCTCACCCCGGTGCTCGACCGCCGCCGCACGCAGGAAGACCCCGACACGAAGACCTTCCACGCGGCTATGCGCGCCGCCTGCGCGGCCCACGCGCCGGTCGCCGACTACGAGAAGTTGAAGGCCTGGTGCGACGAGTATTTCTTCCTCAAACACCGCAACGAGCCGCGCGGCACCGGCGGCATCTTCTTCGACTGGCTGCAACCCTCGCCGGACCTGGGCGGCTGGGATGCCGGCCTCGATTTCGCGCAAGATGTCGGCCGCGCCTTCCGCGACGTCTATCCCCGCCTCGTCCGCACCAATTTCGAAACCCCCTGGACGGAGGCCGATCGTGAGGAGCAGCTGATCCGCCGCGGCCGCTATGTCGAGTTCAACCTGCTCTACGACCGCGGCACGATCTTCGGCCTCAACACCGGCGGCAACGTCGCCGCCATCCTCTCCAGCATGCCGCCCGAGGTGAAGTGGCCGTAGCGCCGGCTTCCCCTCCCCCTTGAGGGGAGGGTCCGGCCGCAGGCCGGGGGAGGGGTCGGTCCGGCAGTGCTCCGGCGCAAAGCAATGTTGGCGTTTGGCCGCGGCAACCCCTCCCGGCCGCATCGCGGCCACTCTCCCCCCAAAGCAAAAAGAGAATTCGGTGCACCCCGATCACAATTGCGCGAGCAGCGCCGTATCGGGCACGGCTGTTGCATGAAAGCTGATGACTAATCCTGCAATGCCGCTATAGAGGCGCCGCCATTCGGTTCGCGGGCTGCGGTAAAGCCGGCTTCGATGGTTGAGGGAGAGGCGAGCGGTCCGGCTTGGGACGCCGCCTCTGGTGAACTGTCCGAAGAATTCGCCAGGGCGAAGCGGGCGGAGTGGGTTTCGTCATCGACGATCGTGCGCGGCGGACGTCCTGTCCGTGGAGTTTTCCTGTGCGCCGGCCCACGGCCGTTCCCTGCCCGGCATTTGCCGGCCGGTTTCGAAAATTTGCCTTAACCTTTCGCTGACAGGGTTTGCCCATGGCTGGTTTCCGCGCGTTTTGCTGCGCCTCTCTCCTCTCGCTCGCCGCGCTGGCGCTGCCCGCAAGGGCGGAGGGCGCATGCGTGCTCGACCCTGAAACCGCGCTGCATCTTTCGGCCCTGCCGGATACGGTGGCGCAGGAGCAGTCGGCAGCCTGCGCGGCAGGCGCAAGACCCAACGGCGATGTGGCGAAGAAATTGACCGACAATCGCAAATCCAAGCTGCCCGAGGCCGCGGCAGCCCTCATCCAGCATGCGAAGCAGTTCAAGGTCGCCTACAAGCGTCCCGAAAATGCCTCCGACGAGACGCTGGTGCTGCTGCACGGCTCTGGCGGCGACGAGACGACGCTGATGCCGCTTGCCGCCCGCGTCGCGCCCCATGCGGTGCTGATGGGCGTTGCCGGCCGCATCACCCAGGAAGGCACCAGCCGCTGGTACGAGCGCATCACGCCGACCTCCTTCGACCAGACCGACATCCGCTCCGAGGCAGAAGCCTTCGCCGCCTTGCTGCAGGACGCGGTCAAGGCGAAGAAGCTCGACCCGTCGCGCACCGTCTTCATCGGCTATTCCAATGGCGCCAACCTGCTCGGTGCGCTCACCCTGCTGCATCCCGGCCTCGTCCAGCGCGCCGTGCTGCTGCGGCCGATGCCGGTGCTCGACGCCGTCCCGCAGGTCGACCTCGGCAAGACGCGGTTCCTGACCGTCGTCGGCGCCGCCGACGCGACCTACGCACCCTTCGGCCCGACGCTCGATGCCATCCTGCGTGAGCGCGGCGCACGCGTCGACGCCCGCACCGTCAAGGCCGGCCACCTGCTCGGCGACGAGGACGTCAAGGTCGTCGGCGAATGGCTGGCCGCTTCCGACGCCGTCTCACTAAACAGATAGTCGGGGGAACACGATGGAATCCGCAAGAGATTGGCTGCGAGCCCATCTGCTGTCTCGCCTGCGCCGCGGGCGGCAGCCGCCCGGCAAGGTTTGCAGCACAATCGTTCGACTTCAGATAACGTCTGAGAACAGCAACGCTATAAATACAACTGTACTATCGTGCACAATTCTATTTGATGAAGACAAGCCGCAATCGCGCCATACTCATCACAATTCGCCGCCGATTGCGGCATCGGAACAGAAAAGAACTTTATTTTTAGTCTAATAGCCGCGCCTGCCCGGCGGATTATTTCTCCCGGCGGGCCGGGAAGCGCCGGCGGCTTCGCTTGAGAAGTCCGCGACCCGACGCGACCGGACGGCCCGTTATGCGGCGGCTCCCATTCTGACGGGCCGTCGACGATCCCAAGGAGTGCCTGCCATGCGCACGTACCTCATCCCGGCGGCGGTTGCCGCTTCCCTCGCCTTCGCTCCCGTCGCTTTCGCCGCCGCCCAGCAGGCGAACGGCACGGTCAAGTCCTACAGCGCCAAGACCTCAACGCTGACGCTTGCCGACGGCTCGGTCTATATGCTGCCCAAAACCTTCAAGAATCCGGGCCTCAAGGCCGGCGAGAAGGTCAACATCGCCTGGGACATGCAGGGCAAGCACAAGATGGCGCAGAGCGTCACGATCGCGAAGTAGCTCCCACCGCACTTGAACATGAAAGGCGGGACTGGCCAGCCCGCCTTTCATTCAACTCTTCTCGAAATCTCTGAAAAAGCGGATCAGCTGCTCGACGGACGCAAGACCCCGGCGTTCAGGCGGTTGTTTCGCGGTGCCCGTTCTTCTTGCCTTCCAGCGCCGCGGCGTGCCGGGCGCGCAACAGGTCGCCGACTTCCATGTAGGCGATCTCCAGCTGGTAGGCCAGGAACGTGCAGCGTTCGGCCACCGCCATGTCGCGCATTTCGCGCAACATGGACTGCATATAGTCCAGACGTTCGCTTCGTCCCGCTTCGACCGTTTCCCTCAAACCCAGCCTGTCGATGGTATGCATCGAACTGCCCCCCTCAGAGCCTGCGATCGGACGTTCTGGTGAAAATTCGGGCAATCCCGGACTTTCCGCCAACAAAAACACCTCAGGCGCCAAAAGGAAAACCGATTCGAGTAACAAATCCGTCAACGGAACCCGCTCGCCGCCTCTTTGCATGGTGACACTGTTCAAGGGCCACCACAACGTGGAACGAAACGACCGCCTCCCCGAGCGCCGATTTGATCGCTTTTCCAAGCCAATTCGACATGGAATCAAGGGGATCGGCATGACCCTGGAGATCGGCACAGCCGATCCGGAGCCTGCCGGTCATGACTGAACAGACCGCCCAATGGCCCCACACCTCGACGCGGTTTATCCTGCCGTTCCATGCACGGAATGCATCGCATTCAACATCCGGGCTCGACCCGTCAGTCTCCCTGCTCCGCGCACATCCGTTCGATTTCCTTCCGCACGGCCGCCGCAAAATGCGGGACCATCGAGTCCCGCTCCAGCGCCCGGGCGCGGTCGAGTGCGTCGTCCGGAGAAGTCCGTCCGTAGGTCTCCATGATCTGCAGGGCAGCCCGCACTACATCACGAGGATCGAAATCGCCATGATCACCAGATCGATCGGTCAATGGTTACACCCCCCTGCGTATACAATACTCACCCAACCCCGGAAAGCAGCAATACTTGATCAATTTTCCCCAATAAAAATTTTTATCTGAATGTATATTGCCACCTCGTCGTCCTGCCGTCTCACGCAGTATGACACCACGTCAATATACGGCAGACGGTTTCACCATAAAGGCTTACGCCGCGTAAGCCTTACGCGAACGGCGACACTATCGGATTTTCGGTATGCCCTTCCCTTTGTGGCAGCGTGCCACAAATCTTCTCGCAACTAAATGCGCAACTCCGTGTTATGTTCCCTTATCGTTGCAACGAGCCGGAAGGAGAAGACGATGAAGGAATTTCACTGCGGTTCGCTCGTCCCGGGATGCGACTGGCACACACGTCACCAGGATGAAGCGGAAGTGATGCGGCGCGCCGTCGAGCACATGCGCGAGACGCATGGCGAGACGACGATCCGCGAGACCATGGTCGAGGCCATCCGCTCCCGGGTCGAGAAGGTCCGCGACGCCGCCTGACCGATCCTGACTGAATGGGGCGCCGGGCATCGCCCGCAATTCGAGGGCGTCGCCGCATGACGTTACGACGCGGTGGGCCTGCGGCGAACTGTTACGCCGCGTCGCAGCGCAGCAAGAAACCCGTCATCCGGGCAAATGCCTGTCCTCGACACGCCTTGGACAGCAGCATCTCTCCCGAAGCTGCTTGATCGGCTTGGCCGTTTGATGCTCTTTACGAACATGTCCGGGACATGGAAGACCGTCTTTTTCCGCACCTGCCTGCCGTTACTGGCGGCCGGATGGATGGTCTCCTGCACGACCGCTCCGCAGACCGGATACCCTTACGCGATGGCGGCCATGAAAACGGGCGCTGGCAAGCAGCGGGTGCTGGAGCAATGCATTTCGAGGGTTGGTGGCACGCCGGAGAGCGACCGGCGCTACATCGCCGGGCTGTTCGGCATCAAGCTCGCCGATGTACCCCGCATCTATTGCCAAAGATATTTCCGCGCCCTGCAAAGCGGCAGGATCACGGAAAAGGACATCGTCAGGGCAAAGCTGTCGCCGGGCACTGACCATCGCTTCATCAAGACCGTCAAGGATAGCTGACGATGACGGCAATCGTCATGAAACGGGGCGATCGATGAAGTACCGGGCCGCCGTCGTCCTCTGCATGGCGGTTTGGCTGTCCGCATGCTTCCCCACTGTGAAAATGCCCGACGACACCTATTCCTTCCTGGATATCTCCGGCAGCAACCGGCTCCTGGTGCAACCGAGCATCGCCGGGGTGGTGCGACTGGGCCCGACGCAAGGCGTAGGCACCGGCATTCCGCCATCCATTCTCGACGGTTACAGAGCGGCCGCACGACGATATCTCGACACGCACGGCCGCAAGCACTGCCAGATCGTCTCTGTCCGGCAGCACTTTGCATCGGAAGTCGAAGTGCTGCTGAAGTGCTGATGGGGACGGTATTCAGCTCGAGCCGGGACTGACGGCCGTGCCGGCCCGCGCCAGCAACGCCTCGCGGCCCAACGTGAACCCGGACTCGATCCACTCGTCCTCCAGGTCGCGCAGCACCTTGCCCAGTGCCCGCCCGGACGCCATGCCGATCGCCGTAAGGTCTGCGCCCTTCACCGGGAACACCGGCTTTTCCCAGTCTCGCGCGAGTTTCAGCAGCCGCCCATAGGCGCCGGCTTCCAGCAGGGCCTCGGTCTGCGTCACGGCGCGGGCGCGCGCCGAAACCAGCGACAGGCTCAGCCGGTCGCTTATGCCGCCCGGCGAGCCGCGATACAGCGCCTGCCGCAGCGCGAGATCGCTGATCGTCGACGGCGGCGGCGCGCTCGTCGCCCAGTCCGCAAGCCTGGCGGCCTCGATCTTCGCCATCCTCAGCCGTTCGGCCAGCGTCGCGAGGCGCGCCGCATCCGGCGGCAGGATCGCCTCCAGCCGCAGCATCGCATCCGCCGGCCAGCCGAGGTCGCGCTCGGCGCCGGTCAGCGGGTGGATCGCATCGATCCCCCATTTCTCGCTTTCCGGCAGGATCTTGGTCAGCACGCCGGCCTGCCGCATCCACAGCAACGCCCGCGACGGATCCGGCGCCGAAAGCAGTTTTCGCAATTCGCTCCACACGCGCTCCGCCGAAAGCCCGTCCAGCCCATCCTTCAGCCGGGCGCAGGCCTTCAATCCCTCGGCGTCGGGACGGCCCTTGCCGTACCAGGCGAAGAACCGGAAGAAACGCAAGATGCGCAGGTAATCCTCGCGGATGCGCTTCTCCGCATCGCCGATGAAGCGCAGCGTGCGGCTCTCGATGTCGGCGATCCCGCCGACGAGGTCGATCACCGTGCCGTCGGCCTCGGCATAGAGCCCGTTGATGGTGAAGTCGCGCCGCTCGGCGTCCGCCTGCCAGTCGCGGCCGAAGTGCACCTTCGCCCGTCTTCCGTCCGTCTCGACGTCGGCGCGCAGCGTCGTCACCTCATAGGGATGGCCGGCAACGATCAGCGTGATTGTCCCGTGCTCGGCGCCGGTCGGCACCACCTTGAAACCCGCCGCCGCGCCGCGCCGCATCGTCTCGTCCGGCAGCACGGTCGTGGCGATGTCGATGTCGGCGACCGGCTCGCCCAGCAGCGTGTTGCGCACCGCCCCGCCGGCGATCCGCGCTTCCTCGCCCCCTTCGGAAAGCACGGCGAGCAGTTTTTGGAAGTGCCGGTTGTGCAGCCAGTCCGCGCGCCCGGCAAGCGTCACGCCGCTCATGTGTAAAGCCTCTCGTAAAGTGTGCGGATGATACCGGCGGTCACGCCCCAGATGCGCCGCCCGTCATAGGGCATGTCGTAATAGAACCATTCGCGTTCGCCCCAGATGCGGCTGTCACGCGTATGGTTCCTGGCATCCATCAGGAAGGACAGGGGCACTTCGAACACCGCGTCCACCTCGTCCGGGTTGATGGTCAGCTCGAAACCCGGCCTGACCACCGCCAGCACCGGCGCGATCCGATAGCCGCTGCCCGACACATAATCCGGCATGCGCCCCAGCACCTCGACATGCCCCGCCGCCAGCCCGACCTCTTCCCGCGCCTCGCGCAGCGCCGCGGCTTCCGGCGAGGCATCCTCCGGGTCGATCCGCCCGCCGGGAAAAGCCACCTGCCCCGTATGGTTGCGCAGCGTCTCGGCGCGCTTGGTCAGCATCACGGTCGCCTCGCCGCCATGGTCGATCACCGGGATCAGCACGGCGGCGGCGCGCAACCCGTTGGCGTGATGGAGCCGCGGGTGCCCGGGGTTGAAGCGATGGTCGCCGTCCTCGTCGGCATGCGCCAGGAAATTCTCCGCGCGCGCCGCGCGGCGGCGGAAATCGTCGGCCGTGAAGCGGACCGAACCTGTCGAGCGCAGCATGTCACTCACTCAGGCGCCTCAGCTTTTCCGCCGGCATGATCGGATAGATTTCGCCATGCGAGCGCACGGCAAACATCAGCACGCCGCCGACCTCGATCTCCTCGCCGAACGCCACAAGTTCGTACATCACCGGCCGCGCCACCAGCGCCTCCAGCCTGCCGCGCACCAGCACATAGGGTTTCAGACCGCCCGTCTCGTCTTCGTCGACGAAGCGCAGCGGATGCTCCGGGCCGGCCTCGACGACGTCGCCGACATTGGTACGGAAAGTGATGACCTGCTCATCCCCTTGCCCCGACACGTTCATCTCCACCGCAACGAACGGCGCATCGACCACCCGGATGCCCACCCGCTCCACCGGCGTTACCAGATAGGTCTTGCCGTCCTCGTCCTTGCGCAGGACGGTCGAGAACAGCTGCACCAGCGGCGCCCGCCCGATCGGCGTGCCGAGATAGAACCATGTACCGTCGGCGCGGATCTCCATGTCGAGGTCGCCGCAGAAGGGCGGGTTCCAGCGCTCGACCGGCGGCAAACCCTTGCCGGCGCGGGTCGCGCGCGCGATCAGCGCCGACAGTCCTGCCGTGTCGCCAGCCTTGCCGAGGCTCTGCGGCGTATCGTCCAATTCCCTGTGCATCGTCACGAAATAGTCACTGTTGTCTCGCTTGTCAGCCGGGTCGGCTGATTTAAGTTGGCATGTTGGGGTTTCAACTACACCCCGAGTCGACAGCCGCATTGCCGGGTTCCATACCGGAGAAGGACAGGAGCCGCATGAGCGCCATCATCAAGGACCTTGCGCTGAGCGAAAAAGAGATGGTCGCCGAAGCCGAAACGGCTCTGGCCGACATTTCCAGGGTCAGGGATGGTGTCGGGCGCGTCATCTTCGGCCAGGAAAGCGTCGTCGAGCGCGCGCTGGTGGCATTGCTGGCCGGCGGCCATGCGCTGCTGGTCGGCGTTCCCGGCCTGGCCAAGACAAAACTGGTCGACACGCTGGGCATCGTGCTCGGCCTCGACGCCCGCCGCATCCAGTTCACGCCCGACCTGATGCCCTCCGACATTTTGGGGTCCGAGGTGATGGAGCAGGACGAACACGGAAAACGCTCCTTCCGCTTCATCCCCGGCCCGATCTTCGCGCAGCTTCTGATGGCCGACGAGATCAACCGCGCCTCGCCGCGCACCCAGTCGGCGCTGCTGCAATCCATGCAGGAATACCACGTCACCGTCGCCGGCGCCCGCCACGACCTGCCCGCGCCGTTCCATGTGCTCGCCACCCAGAACCCGCTGGAGCAGGAAGGCACCTATCCGCTTCCCGAAGCCCAGCTCGACCGCTTCCTCATGCAGATCGACATCCTTTACCCCGAACTCGAGGCCGAGCGCCGCATCCTGCTGGAAACCACCGGCATCGACGAAGCGAAAGCCGCCAACGTGCTGACACCCGAGCGGCTCAGGCAGATTCAGCTTCTGGTACGCCGCATGCCGGTGCCCGAGAGCGTCGTCGAGACGATCTTGAAGCTCGTCCGTTCCGCCCGCCCCGGCCAGGGCAACGCCGAGACCGACAAGAACGTCGCCTGGGGTCCAGGCCCCCGCGCCTCCCAGGCGCTGACGCTCTGCGCCCGCGCCCGCGCGCTCTACGAAGGCCGCCTCGCTCCATCGGTCGACGACGTCAAGGCGCTGGCCGAACCGGTGCTCCAGCACCGCATGGCGCTTACCTTCGCCGCGCGTGCCGAAGGCATGACGGTCCGCGACGCGGTGGCGCGGCTGGTGAAAGCCATCTGATGGCGCGTATCGGCGAGGCGTCGTCACAGGTCGCCCCCCGCGACGCCCTCGCCCGCGCCAGGCTCCGTGCATCGCTCGTCCCCGACCTGCTGGTCGAGGCGCGCCGTATCGTCAACACGGTGATCGGCGGCTGGCACGGCCGCCGCAAGCAAGGCATCGGCGAGAATTTCTGGCAGTTCCGCCCCTATGTCGAAGGCGAGGCCATGGCCCGCATCGACTGGCGCCGCTCCGCCCGCGACGACCACACCTATGTGCGCGATCTCGAATGGGAGGCCGCCCACACCGTGTGGCTGTGGGCCGACCCATCGTCGTCGATGCTCTACAAATCGTCGGCCGCCGGCGTCTCCAAGCAATCGCGCGCGCTGGTGCTCATCCTGGCGCTGGCAGAACTCCTGTCGCGCAGCGGCGAGCGCATCGCCTGGCCGGGCCTCACCGATCCGATCACCGCGCGCAACGGCGCCGAGCGCATCGCCACCCTGCTCAGCCATGCGCCGGCGCTTAGCGCCCGGCCGGACCTGTCCATGATCCGCCGCTTTTCCGACATCGTCATCGCCGGCGATTTCCTCGACCCGGTCGATGAGACCCGCGAATGGTTGGACGTGCTCGCCCGCCACGGCGTGCGCGCCCATCTGATCGAGGTCGCCGACCCTGCGGAAGAAACCTTCCCCTACGCCGGCCGCACCGAATTCACCGATCCCGAGACGGGCGAAAAACTGACCGCCGGCCGCGCCGAACTGCTCGCCGACGACTACCGCCGCCTCTACCTCGCCCGCCGCCAGGAACTCGGCGCCTGGTGCCGCCGCCTCGGCTGGAGTTTCACCGTCAACCACACCGACCGGCTGGCTTCCGAGGCGCTGGCGCGGGTCCACATGGCGATGTCGGACGGAGGCGGTTATGCCGCGGGGGGACGGGTGTGATAAACATGTACGCCCCCTCCACCACGCTTCGCGTGGTCCCCCTCCCCCGCTTCGCAGGGGAGGAACCAGCGGCGCCGCTTGATCCTCCCCCGTTTACGGGGGAGGGGGACCACGCGAAGCGTGGTGGAGGGGGCATTGACCCCACGAGTCCCTGCCTATGAGTTGGCTGCCACTCAGTTTTGGCTTTCCCGCCGCCCTGTGGGGGCTGCTCGCGCTTCCCGTTATCTGGTGGCTGCTGCGCCTCACCCCGCCGCGCCCGCAGACGGAGGTGTTCCCGCCGCTGCGCATCCTCGCCCAGGTGCTGAAGCGCGAGGACAAGCCGCACCAGAGCCCGTGGTGGCTGACGCTGCTGCGCCTGCTGCTCGCCGCCTTCGTCGTGATGGCGCTGGCCGAGCCGATCTGGAACCCGCGCGAGCGCGTGCCCACCGGCGGCTCGGCGCTGGCGCTGGTCGTCGACAATGGATGGGCCAGCGTCTCCGGCTGGGACATGCGCGTCGCCACCGCCCGCCGGCTGATCACTGATGCCGAGCGCAACGAGATTCCGATCATCCTCGCCTTCACCGCCGAAAAGCCCAACGAGGCGATCGGCCCCTACAGCGCCGGCGAAGCGCGCGACCGGCTGAACGCCGTCAAGCCCCGCCCCATCCCGACCGACCGCGCGGACGTCTTCACCGGCGTCGCCAACGCGCTGAAGCCGCTGCCCGGCGCGACGCTTGCCTTCCTCACCGACGGGCTTGCGCAGGCGCAGGACCAGGCGGCCTTCGATACGCTGCTTGCCCAAAACCCCGCCAATGTTGTCTGGGCCACGCCCGACAGCCTCGACATGGTCGGGCTCTCGGCCGCCAACAACGTTGTCGACCGCTTCGTCGTCACCGCCGTCCGAGCCCCGGCCGGCCCCACGCCGCGCTTCATGACCGCCGGCGCCTTCGACGAGAAAGGCCGCCGCATCGGCGACGCTGCCGTCACCTTCCGCCCCGGCGAGACCACCGCAACCGGCGAGATCGTCGTGCCGTTCGAACTGCGCAACGATTTTGCCTCGATCGCGCTGGACGGCCAAGGCAACGCCGCCGCGGTGCGCGTGCTGGACGAGACCGACAAGCGCCGGCGTGTTGGCCTGCTCTCGCAGACCCCGGCGGACGAAACGCGGCAGCTCCTGTCGCCGCTCTATTACATCCGCCGCGCGCTGGAGCCCTATGCCGACCTGATCGAGCCCGCGAGCCCGGACCTCACGGAAGCCATTCCGCAATTGCTGGAGCAGAAGCCTGCGGTCATCGTCATGGGCGACGTCGGCACCATCCCGGAGACCGTGCGCGCGCCGCTCATCGAATGGATGGAGAATGGCGGAACGCTGCTCCGCTTCGCCAGTTCGCGCATGTTGTCGTCGGGCAATGACGAGGAACTGCTGCCGGTGAAGCTGCGGCTCGGCGAGCGCCTGCTCGGCGGCTCGCTGTCGTGGACCGAACCGCAGGCGGTCACCGAGTTCCCCGCCAACGGCCCCTTCGCCGATCTGCCGCCGCCTGCCGAAGTCACCGTCACCCGCCAGATCCTGGCGGAGCCGACGCCCGACCTCGCCGACCGCACCTGGGCAACGCTGGCCGACGGCACGCCGCTGGTGACCGCCGACCGGCGGGGCAAGGGCATCGTCGTCCTGTTCCACATCACGCCGCTGGCGACATGGTCGAACCTGCCGATCTCGGGAACCTTCGTCGAGATGCTGCGCCGCATCGTGCAACTGTCGCGCAACCAGGGCGTCGGCGCGACGGCCGCCGAGAACCAACCCGCCGCCTCGCTGGCGCCCTATCGCATGATCGCCGCCGACGGCCAGATCGTGCCGCCCGATCCGGACGCCCGCTCGCTGCAGACCGGCAAGGGGCCAGTGCCGGTGACCATCGACAACCCGCCCGGCCTCTATGGCACTGAGGAAGGCGTGCTTGCCCACAATCTGCTGCCGGCCGACGCGGCCTTCACGCCGATTGTACGCCCGCAAATGACCGTACCCGTGGTAAACGAGCGTTATGCGCTGGATGAATCGCGCGACCTGAAAGGACCGTTGATGATCGCCGCTTTGGCGTTCCTGGCCATCGACAGCCTGATCGTGCTCTGGCTCGGAGGCGTCTTCCAGCGTGTTCGGCGGCGCCAGGCCGGCGGCGCGGCAGGGCGCGCGGTGACCATGGCGATCGCGGCCGTCGCCTTCTCCGCCCTGATGTCGGCACCCTCGCCCGTTTACGCCAACGACTCCAAGCCCGGCGATGCCCAGGCGATCGAGGCCATCGCCACCACCCGCCTCGCCTTCGTCATCACCGGCAATTCGAGCGTCGACGCCATCAGCCGCGCGGGCCTGCACGGCCTGAGCGAATTCCTGAAGGACAAGACGGCGCTGGAGCCGGGGGAGCCCGCCGGCGTCAACCTCGACCGCGACGAGCTTGCCTTCTACCCCATCATCTACTGGCCGGTTGACCCCGGCGCGCCGATGCCCTCGCAAGCGGCGATCGCCCGCATCGACGAATACATGAAGGAAGGCGGCACGGTTCTGTTCGACACCCGCGACCAGTATGCGGTGACGCTCGATTCCTCCGCCAGCCCCGCCACCCAGCGCCTGCGTGACATTCTGGGCAGCCTCAACGTGCCGCCGCTGGAGCCCGTGCCGGAAGACCACGTGCTGACCAAATCCTTCTACATCCTCCAGGACTTCCCAGGCCGCTACAGCGGCAGCCCACTCTGGGTCGAGGCGTCGCTGGAAGCGACCAACACCGACAACCGACCCGTGCGCACCGGCGACGGCGTCAGCCCGATCATGATCACCTCCAACGATTTCGCCGGCGCCTGGGCGATGGACGAGAACGGCGACCCGATGCTGCCGACCGTACCCTCCGATCCGATGCAGCGCACCTACGCGCTGCGCGCCGGCGTCAACATCGTCATGTACATGCTGACCGGCAACTACAAATCCGACCAGGTCCACGTGCCCGACCTGCTGGAGAGGCTGGGGCAGTGATGCATTTCGCTCTGCACTCCGTCACACCCCCCTCTGTCCTGTTGGACATCTCCCCCTCAAGGGGGGAGATTGAGCCGGCCGCTTGGCTTTCGCCAACCGCCAACCCTGCAGGAGAGGTTGCATCGCCGAAGCTGCCAATCTCCCCCCTTGAGGGGGAGATGTCCGGCAGGACAGAGGGGGGTGTGAAGGAACGCGACATTAGGCGAAACGAGGCCACCCCATGAACTGGTCGGTCGCCTTCGAACCCCTGCTCTCATGGCCGTGGCTGACGGCCATCCTGATCCCGGTCGCGCTGCTGGCTCTCGCCGGCTTGTGGTTCCGCCAGCGCGGCGCGCTGTTGCGCCTGGCAGCACTCGCCGCCCTTGCCGCCGCCCTCTTCAACCCCGTCTTCCTCAACGAGGAACGCGAGCCGCTGAAGAGCGTCGTCGCCGTTATCGTCGACCGCAGCCAGAGCCAGGACATCGGCGACCGCACCGCCGAAACCGACCAGGCGTTGGCCGGCCTGCAGGAACGGCTCGCCCGCTTCCGCCAGTTTGACGTGCGCGTTATCGAGGCCGGCAAGGCCAATGCCGCCGACGACCGCACCGAAACCCGCCTGTTCGGCGCGCTGGAAGGCGCGTTCCGCGACGTCCCGCCCTCACGCATCGCCGGCGCCGTCATGATCACCGACGGCCAGGTGCATGACGTTCCGGCCACGACGGCCGGCAGCGCGCCGCTGCACGCGCTGATCACCGGCAATGCGGAAGAGATCGACCGCCGCATCCGCTTCGAGAACGCGCCGCGCTTCGGCATCGTCGACAAGCCGATGGACATGACCTACCGCGTCATCGCCAATGGCGGCGAGCGCGGCACGGTCGATGTCCGCGTCTCGGTGAACGGCCAGCAGATCTCGGTCGAGCGCGCCAGGATCGGCCAGGAAACACAGTTGCAGGTGACGATCCCGACCGCCGGCCGCAACATCGTCGAACTGGCGATCGATCCGGTTCCCGGCGAGATCACCAGCGCCAACAACCGCGCCATCGCGCTGCTCGACGGCATCCGCGAGAACCTTCGCGTGCTGCTGGTGTCGGGCGAGCCGCATGCCGGCGAGCGCACCTGGCGCAATCTGCTGAAGTCCGACGCCTCCGTCGACCTCGTCCACTTCACCATCCTGCGCCCTCCGGAGAAGCAGGACGGAACGCCGATCAACGAACTGTCGCTGATCGCCTTCCCCACAAGGGAACTCTTCGTCGAGAAGATCAACGATTTCGACTTGATCATCTTCGACCGCTACCAGCACCGCGACGTGCTGCCGATCCTCTATTACGACTACATCGCTGAATATGTGGAAAAGGGCGGCGCGCTGCTGATCGCCGCCGGGCCGGAATATGCCGGCGACGCCTCCATCGCCCGCACGCCGCTGATGTCGGCCTTGCCGGCGCTGCCGACCGGCGACGTGGTCGAGGAAGGGTTTTATCCGCGCCTGACAGAGACCGGCAAACGTCACCCGGTGACGCGCGGCCTCGAGGGCTCCGACTTCGAGCCCCCGCACTGGAGCCGCTGGTTCCGCATGATCGGCGTCGAGCAGCCAGAGGGCGAAGTGGTCATGAAAGGCCCCGACGACCGCCCGCTGCTGCTGCTCAACCGCAAGGGCGAAGGCCGCGTCGGCATGTTCCTCTCCGACCAGGGCTGGCTCTGGGCGCGCGGCTTCGAGGGCGGCGGCCCGCATGTCGCGCTCTACCGCCGCATCGCCCACTGGCTGATGAAGGAGCCCGAACTGGAAGAGGAGCGCCTGACCGCCGACGGCCGCGGCATGGTGCTCGACGTCAGACGCCAGACCATGAGCGACGACCCCGGCCCCGCGCAGGTCATCACGCCCTCCGGCAAGGCGCTCAGCGTTCCGCTCACCCAGTCGGAACCCGGCCTGTTCTTCGGCAGCGTAGAAACATCAGAGATCGGCCTCTACCAGATCGCCAATGGCGACCTCACCGCGCTCGCCCATATCGGCCCGGTCAATGCCCCCGAATTCGCTGACACCGTTTCCACCGAAAGCATCCTGCGTCCGGCCGCCGAGTCCACCGGCGGCAGCGTCCGCCGCCTGGTCGGTGCGGCCGGCCTGTCGCTGCCCTCGATCGTCCCGGTGCGCGGCGCCGTGAATGCCGCCGGCCGCGATTGGATCGGCCTGCGTACCACCAACGACAGCGTGCTGAAATCCGTCTCGCGCCTGCCGACCTTCGGCGGCTTCTTCGGCCTCGCCGTGTTGCTGCTGGCGCTGGGCTCGATGTGGTATCGCGAAGGGCGCTGACCTCCGCCTCGACTGTGAAGCGGAATGCGCCTCGCGCGAATGCGGTGGCCCCAAAATGAACACCAAACCGGCAAAACCGGCCCCGTACTGAAGCCCAAACAGGCGTGACGCCGTATGTCCGCGCATCAAGTATTTTATTTTCAACGTTATTCCGGACTTCACGGCATTTTTTGCCTGATTTTGTCTCCCCGTCCAAAGTTCGGCTAAAGTGGTGACGCAGCATGGCAGGTTTGGGGGAAATCCGTCATGATGGATTGGGAAAAGATCGCCGCGCAGACGCCCATTCCCGGTTTCGTCGGCAAGGTAATGCATTCGGATTCAATGAGTTTCGTGCTGTGGGAGATCGCTGCCGGCACGCTCCTGCCGGAACACGCTCACCTCCACGAGCAGGTCGTCCACATGCTCGACGGCACGTTCGAACTGACCGTCGACGGCCGAACCGAGACGCTTTCGCGGGGACAAGTCGCCGCAATCCCGTCCAACGCCCGCCACTCCGGCCGCGCGCTCACCGACTGCCGCATCCTCGATGCGTTTTGTCCAGTCAGAGAGGATTATAGAAACGGGCTGACATCCAGCGTCATCAGCGGGACGGCGAATGGATAATGCGAGGGGACAGTCTACTTTTATCCCCGGAAAGACTCTGCCTCGGGCAGGTTGCTACGAGGGGATAAAAGTAAACTGTCCCCGGCTGCAACCGTCCATCTACTCCTCCGGCTCCGTCGTGAACATCAACGGATAACCCTTTGCTTTTCCTGCATCGGTCGCCCGCGTTGCCTTGGTCTCGGCAACATCCTTCGGGAACACCGCAATCACGCAGACGCCCCGCCGGTGCGCCGTTATCATCACCCGATAAGCCTGATCCTCGGAAAGCCTGAACTCGCCCTTCAGCACCGTCACAACGAACTCGCGCGGCGTGAAATCGTCGTTGATCAGGATGACCTTGTGCAGCTTCGGCCGTTCGAGCTTGGGCTTGGTGACCGTGCGCGGTCGCGTGATGACCTTGTCGTCGCCAGCCATTCGAACCGGCGGAAACCCCTTCGCGAAAGCTCCGCCCAAACGCGCGTCGCGGTCGTCGAAGCGGTCAGGCCTCCGATCGGCATCCCATTGAAACCGTGACGAAATCTCATTCGCGAAGGCAGGCTTTGTGATCATGTGAAAGGACGTCCATCATCGGTAAAAACGCCGATGTCCAGACACCCATAATGCCACAACCGGCGCTTCCGGTCCACACGATCGGCGCACGGCACCGCGCCAAGCCATGCGAAAATACGGGTCCTCGTTCCAACCCTACTCTACCGACCCGCCATCCATTTCGCGACCCTTGCCGCCAAATCGTTCAAATGGCCATCCAGCGAATGTGGCATTCGCGGCTTGAAGTCATGATCCCCATCCTCCAGCCAGAATAGCTCCGTCGAGGGCGAAAGCGGATAGTTTTCGACCTCGTCCCACGTGCCGAACGGATCGCGTGTCCCCTGGCAGATCAGGGCCGGAACCGTCAACGATTCCAGATGTTTGGTCCGCAGCTTATCCGGCCGCCCGGGCGGATGGAACGGATAGCCGAGGCACACCAGCCCGGCGATTTTTCCATCATGGAAAAGCGCGTCCGCGACCATGCTCGCCACCCGCCCCCCCAGCGATTTTCCACCGACGAACAGCTTTCCCGCAGCGCCCAGCGCCTCGACGGCTGCAACATATTCCGGCATCAGCGTCTCGCCGCGCGGTGGCGGTTTTCGCTGCCCCTGACGCCGCGCCGCCATGTAGCCGAACTCGAAGCGGACGGTCCTAACGCCTTGCTCGGTCAGCTTTTCAGCAAGCGAATTCATCCACGCCGAATCCATCGGCGCCCCGGCGCCATGGGCGAGGAGCAATGTGACGGCGGCGTCTGCAGGGCCGGCGATCAGGAAAGGAGGCATGAAAGCTCAGTTCCTCCCATCTCTCTGAAAAAATAGAAGAACTTACCGCCGCAGCACCGCGCTAAGCACATCCCTGATGCCGATAGCGCCCACAAACCGCGACTGCTCGTCGAACAACGCCACGGGCGCGGTCTGCGAGCGGTGCATGGCGAGCATGACGGTCTTGAGCGTCGTGCCGGGCGTTGCCCAGAACACTTGCGTGCCATCTTCCGGGTGCAACTCGACATCGGCGCAGGACACCCATTCGACCGGCTTGCCCTCGCGCTCGGCGGCGGCCACCAGCCCGTCGCTGTCGACCTTGAAGCGCGTCGTACGGCGGCGGTCGAGCCAGGTCCAACCTTCACCGGCGGGTTCGAGATCGCGCCGGTCACGCATCACGTTCCACGCGGTCAGCACCGACAGCGGGTTCACATTGGCAATGAAATCACGCACATAGGCGTTGGCGGGCTTCAGCACGATGTCTTCCGGCGCGCCGGATTGCACGATCCGCCCGCCCTCCATGATGGTGATCGTGTTGCCGATCTTCAGCGCTTCTTCCAGATCGTGGCTGACGAAGATGATGGTCTTCTTCAGCGTCTTTTGAAGCTGCAAAAGTTCATCCTGGAGCTTGGTGCGAATCAGCGGATCGAGGGCGGAGAACGGCTCGTCCATCAGCAGGATCGGCGCCTCGGTGGCGAAGGCCCGCGCCAGGCCGACGCGCTGCTGCATGCCGCCGGAAAGCTCGTGCGCGTATTTCTTGGCCCAGGGGTCGAGATTGACGAGCTGCAACTGCTTGAGCACACGCGCCTTGCGCTCGGCCTCCGGCACGCCGGAAAGCTCCAGCCCCAGGCCGACATTCTCCTCCACAGTGCGCCACGGCAGCAGTCCGAACTGCTGGAACACCATCGCCACCTGATGCTGGCGCAGGCGCCGGAGCGTCGCCGCGTCGCAGGAGACGACGTCGACCTGCCGGTCGCCCTCCTTCACCAGCACCTGGCCCCGCGAAACGATGTTGAGCCCGTTGACCGCGCGCAGCAGCGTCGACTTTCCCGAACCCGACAGGCCCATGAGGACGGAAATCTCGCCCTCGTTGACGGTCAGGTTGGCCCCGGCGCAGCCGAGCACATTGCCGGTCTGCTCAAGAATCTCGGCGCGCGTGGCGCCCTTGTCGATCATCGCCAGCGAGCCGGCGGTATCGGTGCCGAAGACGATGTCGACGTTTTTGAAATCGACGGCAACGTTCATTTCTTGCCTCCCACGCCGATGCGCGTCATCCGGTCGAGCACGATGGCGAGCACCACGATGGCCAGCCCTGCCTCAAGCCCGAGGTCGATCTTGCGCGAGCCCAGCGCCCGGTTGATCTCGGTGCCCAGCCCGCCGGCGCCAATCAGGGCCGCAAACACCACCATCGACAGCGACAGCATGATGCATTGCGTCAGCCCGGCCATGATTGTGGGCAAAGCGGCAGGTAGCTCGACCTTCCACAGAAGCTGGCTCCGGGTCGCGCCGAAGGATTCGCCGGCCTCCACGATCGCCTTCGGTATGCTGGTCATTCCGAGATGGGTGAGCCGCACCGCGGTCGGGATGACGAAGATGATGGTGACGATCAGGCCCGGCGCGTTGCCGAGACCGAACAAGGTCAGCACCGGAATCAGGTAGACGAAGGTCGGCAGCGTCTGCATCAGGTCGAGGATCGGCAGCATGATGCGATAGACTTTTGGCTTGTGCGCCGCCCAGATGCCGAGCGGCACGCCGATCGCCATGGAGGCGGCGGCGGCGGCGGCGACCAGCACCAGCGTCTCGACGGTCTGCTTCCACAGTCCCTGGTTGATGATGAACAGCAGGCCGAGCAGCACGCCGATGGCGAGATTGCGTGACCGTTGCAGATACCAGGCGAGCGCGGCGATCAGCACCGCCAGCAGCACCGGGGGCAGGAGAAGCAACCCGTCGACGATGCCGTCGAGCAGAAAATTCAGGCCGCCGGACAGGCCGCGGAAGAAAGCGTTGAAATGGTCGGTGAGGAAGGTGAAGAACGCCTTGCCCCAGGCGCCGATCGGGATCTTGTAGGCCGCCAAGAATTTCGAGATCGGATCCATTTCACCCCCTGTTGTTCCCGGCCTCCCGCCCGCGGCCGCAACCGATCATGTCATAGCCGTCTAAGAAGGGCAGCCCCCTTGCGGCGACTGCCCTTCACCATTCCCATATGCCGGCCGGCTCAGCCGCCCAGCGCCGTCGTGACCGCCGCCGCCGCGTCGCCGCCGTCGAAGGTGGTGACACCGTCCAGCCACGGCGTGACCGCGACGGAATTCGCCTTCAGCCACTCCGTGGCGGCCGAGTTTGCGTCGCTGCCCTTCAGGATGGCGTCCATCATCACGCCTTCCATGTCGAGGTTGAACTTCAGGTTGCCGATGAATTTTCCGACGTTCGGGCACTCAGTGACGTAGCCCTTGCGCACATTGGTGCTGACGGTGGCTGCGCCGAAGCCGGAATCGCCCATGCCGTCGAGATAGCTGAGGTTCATGGCGCCCATCACCGGATGCGGCGTCCAGCCGAGGAAGGCGATCCACTCATTACCCTTGATCGACTGCTCGGCCTGGGTAAGCATGCCTGCTTCCGAGGATTCGACCAGTTCGAAACCTTCAAGATTGTTCTCCGGCTTCGAGATCATGTCGAGGATGATGCGGTTGCCGTCATTGCCGGCCTCGATGCCGTAGATCTTGCCGCCGAACTTGTCCTTGAATTTTCCGAGATCGGTCAGCGTCGTGACGCCGCCCGCAGCGACGTAGGATGGCACGACGATGCCGTAGCCGGCGCCTTCCAGATTCACGCCGATCGTCTCGACCGATCCTTCGGCGGCATAGTCCTTGATGTCGGCGGTCATCGACGGCATCCAGTTGCCGAGGAATACGTCGAGGTCGTTGTTCTTCAGCGAGGCATAGGTGACCGGCACCGAGAGCTGAATGACCTCCGGCTCGTAGCCGAGCGCCGTCAGCAGCACCGAGGCGACGCCCGTGGTCGCCTGGATATCCGTCCAGCCGACGTCGGAAAGACGGACCTTCTTGCAGCTCTCGGCATCGCCGGCAAAAGCCGTGCCGGCGGAAAGAAATGCTGCCAGACCGAGGCCGGCGGCGAATGATTTCATACGCGACATTAAATTTCTCCCATTGTGATTCTGTCGGCTAGGCGGAGTTACGATTTTTCTCCCGCCCGGTTTCACAAGCCAAACACCATTCTTCCGCTGTTTCAAGCCGCTCGACGGCGCAATGCACGCCAAGCGATTGTCCAAAGGCGACAATTCGCGCCGCCCACTGCCGCGTGAAACTGCAGGCGCCGGATTTCGACGAAGAAAAACGCTTGGCGGAAGCGTCTTTCATTCGCCGTATGCCCCACATATATTCGCTGCAACCTGAGGCCGTTGGCGGGAGATTTGGAATGGCGACCTTGCAGAATTTCGATGCCGAGATTGCGAAGACCCAGAAGGTCGTCCAGGAGATGCGCTCCAAGATCGAGCAATCGGGCACCGTGCTCGACAAGTTCGCCACCACCGACCAGAAGATCGGCGCCGCCGAGTTCGATATCGAGAACGCCCGCATCGCGGACGTGATCAACCAGCAGAAGGTGATGGAGAGCAACATCGCCGACCTGATCATCGGCTTGGAGGACGCCACCAACGCCTTCGGCTCCGAATTCGAGAACATGAAGAGTTTCACCGGTTGGGAAAGTTTTGTCGGCATCTTCTCCGACGAATCGAAGCAGCGCATGCGCACCGACCGCGTCCGCAACATGTCGCTGGCCGGCAATCTCCAGGAACTGCTGTCGAAGTCGGACACCATCGTCGGCATCCTTAAGGCCCAGAAGCAGGTTCTGGCCGAGCGCTACAAGACCTCCGAAACCAGCCTCGGGGCGGTGATCGAGCGGCGCAAGGGCACCATGACCAACCTCGAAGCCGTGCAGAAGCGCATCGAGGAACTGAACCCGCTGCTGCTCGACATCGAGAACAAGATCGCCGCTTCCACCACCCAGAAAGAGCGCACCGAACTCGAAGGCGAGCGCTCGAAGCTGGCGACCGAATACAACGAGAAGCAGGCGAAGGAACAGGAACTGCTGGCCGAAAGCCAGACGCTGGAGCGCTACACCTCGATGTTCCAGACCTTCGTCGATTCACTCAACAACCAGATCGCCGCGCAGAACACGCTGATAAACAAGCTGACCATCGACACCGAGCAGCGCATCGTCCTCTACAAGGCGCTGGAGGATTCTCTGAAGACCGCCGCGCAGCAGGAAGTGGCGCATAAGATCAACACGCTGGGCAGCCAGGTCGACAACACTGCGGAAGAGACCATGGCCGGCATCGGCGCCGCCGCGCAGAAACACATCGGCGACCTGCTTGAAATGCACGAGAAGAACATGGTGGCGACATCTGACATCCAGCGCCGCAAGAAGCTCGCCGACGACGCGTTCGCCAGGCGCTTCGAGGAGGTGCTGAGGAAGCACAACGCCTCGGATTATGTGCAGTCGTAAAGGTCTTACCCTCCCCCTTGTGGAGAGGGTCGGCGAGCCATGCGAGCGCAGCGAGATTGGCGAGACGGGGTGGGGGTTGAAAATTCCGTTGTCTGAAATACCCCCACCCCGATCCGCTTTGCGGATCGACTTGCCGGGGCGAGCCACCGGTCTCGCCCGCCCTTCGGGCCCCCACAAGGGGGAGGGTAAGGCGCCATGACCACCCCTGCCGACGACCCCGCGATACGCTATTTCGATGCCATAACAGCGGCGCTGGACGGGCTCGGCATCTTCATGCGCGACGATTCCTCGCCGCTCTACCGTCATGGCATCGTCGCCAAGGTGGTCGCCGACTACATCGCACGGCTGGAGATTTCCTTCGCCTGCTGGAAAAACCGACTGGGTTTCATGGAAAAATTCCGCATCTCGCGCGCCGAGAGCGGCTTTCCGGTGTTCCAGAACCTGCTGGAACTGGAGAACGACCGCCGCACCGCCGACAAGCGGCTGGCGGCGATCCCCGAACCGGACGAACTGCGCAAGGAGATGGCCGACTTCATCCTGCGCCACAAGGATTTCCCCGAAGCCCTCCAGCGCTCGCTGGCCGAGCGGCTCTACCTGCAGGATGTCGGCGCGGGCGCGGTGTTCAGCCCGTTCAACCTGGCGCAGACTGTCAAGGTTTCCGTCAATCCAAAGACGTTCCGGCCCTATTATCTCGTCCACTGGGCATCGTTCGACGGCAGCGCCAACCTGCCGCTGATCTATATGGCGACGATCGAGGATTCCTCTCCGGCGATGGTCCAGCAACTGGTGGCGGAAAACGGCAAGCTGAACGAGAAGGTGGAAATCCCCCTACCCGTCGACGGCCTGCTCAATCCCGAATTGGCGCATCGTTTCGACGATTTCACCGAGAAGAATTCATCCTACACGCTGTCGCCGGTCACCATTGCCACCAATCTCGACAAGGATTTCGAGACGCTGCATCCGAAACAGCTTCGCCGCGTCGTGCTCGGCCCGTTCTATTCGGCCGGGATAACCGAAAACAATTCGGTCGTCTCCGAAGTCCTCTCAAAGGTGCGCCGGCCGGAAAACGCCTGGCTGCTGACCTGGACCTTGCAGGAAGTGTTTTCCAAGGCGGAGAAGCCTGGCCGCAAGGGCCTGTGGTCGAGCGAGAAGACGACGCAGGAATTCCACATCGAGACCGACGATCTGGAGGCCGCGCGCCAGGGCGTGTCGTCCTACGAAAAACACGCGCTGGTGCCGCACGAGGCCTATCAGGCGCTGTACGCCGCCGGCGAAACGCAGAAGATTTTTTTGGGCTACAAGGTGCACATCCTGTCGAAGGGACAGGTGATCAGCGATGTGTGAGCGCCGGGCGACCATCGGCACGATCGACCATCCGGCGAGGCGAGGCGAATGACCTCGCTCGCTACCGTTTCGGCCAAGAAGCAGCAGCTCGACACTCTGCGGAGGGCGATCCGTCCGGGCGCGCTGGAAGGACTGGAACACAGCCAGCGGATCGACATCACCTATACGTCCAACGCCATCGAAGGAAATACGCTGACCGCCGGTGAAACGGCCCTGGTGCTGGAGAAGGGCATCACGGTGGCCGGCAAGCCGCTCAAAGACCATCTCGAAGCGATCGATCACGCAACGGCTCTTGATTGGGTGATGGAAATCGCCTCGCAGCGCGACACGCCAATCACCGAAGCCGACCTGCGAAACCTACATCGGCTGGTGATGGCGAAATCCGGCCCGGTCATCGCCGGCCGTTACGCCGATCGCCCGCGTTATGTGAACACCGATGCCGGTGTCTTCGATTTTCCGGCTCCGTTGGAGATCCCCGCCTTGATGCGGGCTTTTGGAGGTTGGCTTGCCGCCGCGAAAGATACGCCGAGTATCGCCTTCGAAGCGCACCGAAAACTTGTCGGCATCCATCCCTTCAATGACGGCAATGGCCGCACAGCGCGGCTGCTGATGAACCTCGTGCTGGCGCGCGCCGGCTATCCTCCGATCGCCATCCGTCCGGAGGATCAGCCCGCCTATATCGCGGCGCTGGAGGCGGGACAGCGCGGCGCTGGATATGCCGCCTTCGATAGCTTGCTGTTCGGCCGGCTGGACCAGACGCTCGACATGTATCTCGCCGCAGCGCATCAGGCCCAGGATTCGTCCGACGATACCGGCAAGATCATCCCGATGAGGAAGTGACCATGGACGCCGGCCTGACCACGATCTCCGAAGCCGACATTGAAAAGCACCGCGCCATTGCGCAGTCGATGATCACGCGCGTCGTCGTGCTGGAGGATTCGACCGGCCAGTCCGGCACGGCATTGGCCGGCACCGGCCGGCGCTTCGTCTCGACCGTATCGACAGGCTCCGTGCGCCGCACCCGCGAGGTCGAATTGGCGAAGACGGTGGGCGCGGTCCGCCCCGACGACCAGTTGATGTCGATCGGCCAGCACACGCTGCTGTTCCGCGCCCGGCGTGGCCTCGCAATCGCGCTGGCGGTTGCCGACGTTTTTGCCAAGAGCACCGACCTGGAGACGTTGCAGGCAAGAAACGCCCGCGCCCCGCTCGAAGGCGACGATGCGGCGCAGTTCAAGAAACTTCTGTCGGCCGGCGCTTACGTTTCGGCCTTCTCCTTCGCTTCCTATCTCTGGCAACTCGTCGACAGCGACGGCGAGGCGCCCAACGACGTGGCCGAACCGCACTTCGTCTTCGACACGCCGCAGGATGCGCTGAAGGCGCTGGTTGCCGGCCTCGACCAGGCGGTTGCCGGCGTCAAGGACGAAGCCGACCTGGCGACCCGCGCCAAGGCTTTTGCGCGCACCGCCATCGACGGGTTGTTGTCGCGAAAAGGCCGCTTCGACGGCGCGCTCGGCGCCTTCGAGGACGCGCATATCCGCATTGATTCCGACGATTTCACCCTCGACGGTTTCGATGTCGCGCCGGGCCGCAAGACCAAACCGCTGGTGATGACCTTCAAGAAGCCCGAAGAAGTCGTCGGCAACCACATCGCAAAGTACCAGTCGGTGAAGCTGGCAAAAATGCTGATGGCCTATGATTTCGACCGGGAACTGAATCCCTTCGTCGAACTCGGTGGCTTCCTCTTCACCTTCATCGGCGACGGCGCGCCAGGCACCGGCAAGACGACACTGATCCAGATGATCGCCGGGCTGGTCAACAATTACGCGCAGGTCGCAGGCTATCCCTTTCATTACGAGAATTTCGGCGTCGACCAGATCTCGTCCTACCAGGGCAAATCCGGCCAGAACTGCCGGCAGTTCATCAATAACGTGCTCGATACCCGCGCCATCGGCTTCGGCACCATCGACGACATCGACCAGGTGGCGGCGAAACGTTCGGACGACCGGGCGTCGGCCGGCCAGCAGGAGATCACCGGCGTGCTGATGGACGCTTTCGCCGGCGCCGGCACGGTGGTGCGCGGCAACTGCTCCTTCGGCATGTTCTCCAACTATCCCGAGAATGTCGATGACGCGCTGCGCCAGCGAGCCGGCGCCCGCTGGCTGGTGGACGGCCCGCAAACCCGCGACGACTACGTCGACATTTTTGTCCTTCTCGCCGGCAAGAACCACAAGATCCCGCTGGGCGACCACCAGCTCTATGCCGCACAGAAAATCCAGCGCGCCGTGACCGAAGCCTATGAGGAGCACGCCAAACCGCAGGAAGACGGGCTGGTGAAGGTGTTCGAGCGCTTCATGAAGGACAATGGCGAACCGAAGACCCTCGCCGATATCGGCGAGTACCTGTACATGATCAAGGAAGCCGAACCACGCTTCACCGGCCGCGCCATCAAGAACGTCACCGACGCCATCAAGATGCGGGCGATGGACATCGAATTGCCCGACGACTGGTTCGAGAAGCCGGAAGCCTTCATGCACAAGGGCTACGACGAGAAGAAGGCGATGATCGAGGAACTGCGCGGGCCGTTCTCGATGGACATGGTGATGCAGGAGATCAACCGCTATGCCGACAGCGAATTCCGATATTCGGACAAGTCGGACGACGCCGCGGTGGGCAAGCTGATCCGCGATGCGAGATTGCGCGAGCGGGCGGTGAAGGAGATGGAAGAATTGAAGGCGAAGGGGCTGTGGAACGCGTGACCCCGCGTCCCGTTGATACAATAGATGGAACGCCATATATCTAGCTAAGCTAGCTTGAGGTGAACTGCAATGCGCGAAGTCGGTACTTTCGAGGCCAAAAACCGGTTGAGTTCGCTGCTCGATCTGGTCGAGGCGGGGGAAGAAATTACCATTACCCGCAACGGCAAGCCGGTGGCGAGGCTGGTGGCTGCCGAGGGCCGGGACATCGAAGAGGCCAGACAGGCGGCGGCTGGGCTGAGAGCGATCCGAGAAAAGGCGCGACGCGGCTCGGAAGGCTTGAAAGACCTGATCAACGAGGGACGCCGGTATTGAGCGTCGTCATCGACAATTCGATGGCCCTTGCGTGGACGTTGCCCGACGAGAGCAGCGCCGCCGCAGATGCCATTCTCGATGACGTCATCAAAGGCGGCGGGCACGTGCCCTTCATCTTTCGCGCCGAATTTGCCAACGGAGTAACGATGGCTGCCCGGCGCGGCCGCATCGACCATCAGGCGCGCGACGAGGCTTTAACCTTCATGGAAAGGTTGAAGCTGGTACATGACGTCGATGGGTTCAAGCGGCTCGGTACGGTTGCCAATCTCGCGGACACCTATGGACTGACCGTATATGACGCGGTGTATCTCGACCTTGCGCAGCGTATGAGCTTGCCTCTCGCCACATTCGACAAGAAATTGGCGAGCGCGGCACGCCAAGCGAACGTCACTCTGGCTGTCCTTGATAGTTGAGGCCGGGCCATGGACCTCTTGCGCGACAACGAACTCATCTACGGCCGCCTCCTGCCGGTCGAGGAACCGCATCTGGTCGACCGCTACAACAAGGCGCTGAAGGCCTTCGGCCTGCCGGCGACCAAGCGCAATTCCTTCGAGATCGACCGCACGGGTTTCTCGCCGCAGGTGGCGGACGAGCTTGGCGACCCGCTCTATCTCGATCCCAACGAGGTCAACCGCCGCTTCATCATCCTGACGCCCGCGCAGGTCGACCTGCCGGTTGTGCACACCGCGTTCTCCAACACCTCGCAGTTGCTCTATGAATTCATGACCAAAAACCAGCGCGCCATCAACGCGCTGACCATCAAGGACGTGATCTACGGCGAGATCGAGGATTCGGTCACCAGGGTCGAAAACATCGAGGATCTGCTCTCGATCAACCAGGTCGAGTTCCGCGTGCTGTCGGCCGAGGACGTGCTCGGCAAGGCCTCCGAACTCGGAAAACTGGTCGACCGACTGAAACAGGAGCCCGACGCCTGGCGCGACGACGCCATGCTGAACCGCATGGTCGAGCTGGCAAAAGTCTGTGGCGACATCCGCGAGAACGCGCTGGTGCCCGACCAGGTGATCTTCCGCCACAACGCGTTCTGGACCAGCCATTTCGGCGGCATCTATGTTTTCGTCGATCCCGACATGACGACGGTGATCAGCGACCCGTCGGCGCCCGGTTTCCGCCGCTCGCGGCCATGGCAAGTGAGTTATCTTTCCACCGGCGACGCCGACAAGGTGTTTTCCTTCCTCGCCTCGACAGGCCGGATCGAGTTACCCCGCGCCTCGTGGATCGAGACATCAGGTTATCTCGAGCACCGTGCCGAGATGCTGATCGCTTCGCTGATCCACCAGACGCAGCCGGACACCGACTTTCAGAAGGCGGACAAGGTTTGGCTGCAGACCTGGATCCACGGTCATGCCGACCTGATCGCCCGCGACGGCACCTTCCCGCTCCTCAACGCCGCGAAACGTGAGATCGCCCATCTTGGCCAGTTGAAGATCGAGGACGTGTTTCCAAAACACCGTTTCCTGGCGATTCGAGCCAAACCCGACCACCCCGACGCCTGGCTCACCAACCGGCTGATCTCGGATTTCGTCCCCTGGGACTTCGTGTCGCGCTACGTCTTCAACAAGCAGGGTTTCTACCGCGACTACCTAGGCTGGGGCGAAAGCTTCCGCGCCTATGTTGTGAACACGCTGAAAACCTCATATCTGAAAGACAAGCAGGGGCTGCGCAACCGGCTCTACGGGCTGACGGACTGACCTGGAATAGCCCGGCAGCGGGACGGCCGGCAGTCCTTGAGGGAGTGATGACCGAATGCTCGATCCGATCGTGAATTTCTTCACCTGGATCTTCCAGATGATCGGCAAGGCGATCGGCTTCGTCATCGGCATCATCCTGTGGCCATTCATGTGGTTCGGCCGCTGGTACATGCAGAGCGGCTGGATCCTGAAGCTGGTCTTCGGCGCCGCGATCATCGTGCTGCTCGCGCTCTACGGCAGGTTCGTCTACGTCACCCAGGTTTGGAACGGGTTCAATCCGAACTACGTCGACGCCTATACGTTCGAGAAGCGCAACGTCTCGGCCGGCGAGCAGGTCGCGGCGGGTTCAGGCACTGATTCCTCCCGGACCTGCGGACGCTCGGCCATTGCCGACGTCAGCGCGTACCTGATCCAGTTCAACGTCAACGACAATGCCTGGATCTCGTCGATGATCCTCTACAAGCTGGGCCTGTTCGGCATCGACTGGGACCACACGCCGTTCATGGACAACAAGGCGTCGTTCCAGCGCGGCATCAATCAGGCGATCCGCCGCACCACCACCGAACTGGCGGACAATCTGGGCCGCGTGCGCACGACATCGCAGATCGACGGCGACCTGCAGGACGCCCGCGGCAACATGCAGTTCGACGAGGAGACCTGGTATTTCGGCCTGCAGCCCTTCGGACCGAAGACGCCGACGCCAAGCTACTATCGCGACGCCATCGCAAAACTGCGCTCCTTCAACGCGCGGCTGGAAAGCTGCCAGGCCGTATTTGACGCGCGCGCCGACAATCTGAAGATCTATCTCGACCGCATCGCCAGCGACATCGGCTCTACCTCAGCCCTGTTGAAGGATCGCGCGGAAAACTACAATTACGGCTTCTTCGACCTGCGCGCCGATGACCGCTTCTGGTTCGCCTACGGCCAGCTCTACGCCTATTACGGGCTGATGAAGGCCGCTGAGGCCGATTTCGAGGACGTCATCAAGCAGCGCAACCTGACTAGCCTCTGGCAGACCATGGACGCGCAGTTCGTCGCCGCGCTGAAGATGCAGCCATGGATCATCCTCAACAGCAGCGAAACCGGCATCTTCGCCTCGCATTTGACGACGATGGGTTTCTACGTACTGCGTGTGCGGTCGAACATGGTCGAGATCAGCAACGTGCTGGCGCAGTAAAAGCAGCTGACGGCCACGCGGGCGGGGCCACGTAGGGCTGCCGCGCTACGCTCCATGGACAGTCTCTTCGCGGGATGGCGCTATCTCCGCCCGATAGACGAGGAATGTTCCCAGGGCAACAAGGGCGATCGCTCCGCCGAAATAGTGTGACAGTCCATAACCACCCTCCGTCACGATCCAGCCGGCGACGACATTGCTAAGCGAGGCGCCGATCCCCTGCACGGTCATCACCGCCGCGAAGCCGACATTGAACCGCCCGGTGCCGCTGAGCAGGCGCTCGGCCGCCACGGGCGTCACGATGCCAAGCAGTCCGGCGCCAACGCCGTCGAGGATCTGGACCGGATAGACGACCCAGAAATCGGAAAAACTGCCGGCCAGCAGGCCGCGGATCGGCAGGGCGACCAGCGCGATCAGGAACACCGCGCCAAGGCCGAACCGCCGGATCAGGAACGGCGCGCTGAGTGCCGCGAAGACCATCGTCAGTTGGGAGATGCCGGTTATGATCGCGGTGGTCCTGAACGGCGTGCCGAGCTCGATTGAGAACTGCTGGGCGATCAGCCTGCTCATCGGGGCATTGCCCCAGTGGAAGATCAGCATCACCACTGCAAGCAGGATCAGCCCTCGGCTCGCCGCCAGCACCTTGAGGCCCGATGGGCCTGGCGCGCCGTCATCCCTTGCCAGGCCCCGCGCCACATTGTGGTCTATCCGCTTGGGGTCGATGGCCCACACGGCGATCAGCGCGCCCGTCGCCGTCGCTATCATCAGCCAGATCACACCGCTCTGGCCGTAAATCGACACCAGCATGAAGACGGCGAAGAGCGAGGCGAAATTGCCGCCATGATTCCAGAACTCGTTTCGCGAGACCTGTTGGGCAAACAGCCTTTCCCCCACCAGGCCAAGCGTGAGTCCTGCCAGGGCCGGCCCAACCATCGCGCCCAGCACCGCCGTACCGATCTGGCCGGGCCATACGATCGCCTCGTTCGGGAAGAGCAGCGTCACCAGCGCGAACGCTGTGACCAGAATGACAGGCCCTCCGACCAAGGCCCGCTTCCATGTCGACCCATCCACAAACGCGCCGCAGAGTGGCGTGACGAGCAGGCCGATGAGCCCGCCGGTCGTGGCGATCCAGCCCAGTGTGAGCGGCGACCACCCGTTGGTGGCGAGGAAGGCGTCGAGAAACGGCCCGAGCCCATCTCGGGCATCCGCGAGAAAGAAATTCAGCGCGGCAAGCGCCGCCAGCGATCGATCCATCACGAGTCGAGGAGGCGCCTTGGCGGCGAGTATCGTCATCGTGATTATCCCGGGTGCGGCCGGCAGAATTGCCGGCACCCGAGAACGCAGGATGACAACTTTGGTTGCGCAGCACAAACGCCTGTGCAGGCGCATAGGGACGCCGGGTTTGCGACGCCGTTCAGCCCTGTCGCATTCCGTGCATCGGGCGGCTGTTTTGAGACGGCGCGGATTTGCGCCGTGAGGCTCTATGCGCCCCTGAAAACACGCGGATCGTCCGCCGCGAAACCATCATAACCGAATTCCGGGGAGCATCATGGCCGAGTTCAAATCCGACATCGAGATCGCGCGCGCCGCCAAGAAGAAGCCGATCCAGGAGGTCGGTGCCAAGATCGGCATCCCGTCCGAGCACCTGCTGCCCTATGGCCACGACAAGGCGAAGATTTCGGCCGAATTCATCAAATCGAAGCGCGGCGGCAAGGACGGCAAGCTGATTCTCGTCACTGCCATCAACCCGACGCCGGCCGGCGAAGGCAAGACGACGACGACCGTCGGCCTTGGCGACGGCCTGAACCGCATCGGCAAACGCGCCATCACCTGTATCCGTGAGGCGTCACTCGGCCCGAACTTCGGCGTCAAGGGCGGCGCCGCCGGCGGCGGCTACGCGCAGGTCGTGCCGATGGAAGACATGAACCTCCACTTCACCGGCGACTTCCACGCCATCACCACGGCGCACAATTTGCTGTCGGCGCTAATCGACAACCACATCTACTGGGGCAACGAACAAGGCATCGACACCCGCCGCGTCGTCTGGCGCCGGGTGATGGACATGAACGACCGGGCGTTGCGCGAGATCATCTGCTCGCTCGGCGGCGTCCCCAACGGTTTTCCGCGCGAGGCCGGTTTCGACATCACCGTCGCTTCGGAAGTCATGGCGATCCTCTGCCTCGCCAACGACCTGAAAGATCTGGAAAAGCGCCTCGGCGACATCATTGTCGCCTACCGCCGCGACAAGACGCCGGTCTATGCCCGCGACCTCAAGGCCGACGGCGCGATGACCGTGCTGCTGAAAGACGCCATGCAGCCGAACCTCGTGCAGACGCTGGAGAACAACCCGGCCTTCGTGCATGGCGGCCCCTTTGCCAACATCGCGCATGGCTGCAACTCGGTGGTGGCGACCACGACAGCGCTGAAGCTCGCCGACTACGTGGTGACCGAGGCCGGCTTCGGCGCCGATTTGGGCGCGGAAAAATTCTTCGACATCAAGTGCCGCAAGGCCGGGCTGAAGCCGGCGGCGGCGGTCATCGTCGCCACCGTGCGGGCCATGAAGATGAATGGAGGGGTGAAGAAGGAAGACCTCGGTAAGGAGAATGTCGAGGCGGTGAAGAAGGGCTGCGCCAATCTCGGCCGCCACATCGAGAACGTGAAGCAGTTCGGCGTGCCTGAGGTCGTGGCAATCAACCATTTCTATTCCGATACCGAAGCCGAGATCGCCGCGATGCGGGAATATGTCGAGGCCATGGGCGAGGAGGCGATCCTGTGCAAGCACTGGGCGCATGGCTCGGCCGGCATCGAGGAACTGGCGCACAAAGTGGTGCAGCTTGCCGAAAGCGGCGCCTCGCAATTCTCGCCGCTCTATCGCGACGACATGAAGCTGTTCGACAAGATCGACACCATCGTCAAGCGCATCTATCGCGGCTCCGAGGCGATCGCCGACAAGAGCGTTCGCGACCAGTTGCATGCCTGGGAGCAGGCCGGCTACGGCAACCTGCCGGTGTGCATGGCAAAAACCCAGTATTCCTTTTCGACCGACCCGAACCTGCGCGGCGCGCCGACCGGCCATGTCGTTCCGGTGCGTGAGGTGCGTCTGTCGGCCGGCGCCGGCTTCGTCGTGGCGATCTGCGGCGAGATCATGACCATGCCCGGCCTGCCCAAGGCGCCGTCGTCCGAGAAGATCTTCCTCAACGAGATGGGGCAGATCGAGGGGCTGTTCTGAGGATCGAACTCCGCCCAGCCGCGCCGGCGAGGACCGCACGGCTGGACACCAATCGTGCATTCACGCGGGCCGCAATCGAGGGCGGCCTCATTCGCTTTGCCGCTCCTCACGGACACCGTTCACATAGACGCTGACAATTGTCTCGTCGGCAGGTCCCTTGCTTGGGGCAACAGGCGTGATCTGCGCCTGGATGCATTTCCAGGCGCCGGCCTCGAAGAGATAAGTGTCTGTGTAGGTGGTCATGCCAGTCTCCTCATGGCCGTCATGACGGAAAACATGCTTGTTGGTGGCCCGCACCAGGGCGACATCGCCGATGAGGGTGATGAGTTCGTCGCGCACATCCCAGTAGACGATCACGTCCGGGTCGAAACCGCTCGCCCATTGCTCCAGATAGGACGCGCGGTCGATGCGGCTGCCGTCGCTGCGGATGCCGATAAACCGCTCGTGCAGCATCGCGTCGTGCGAGGCCACGTCGTTGGTCACGAAATTGTCGATGAAGCGGGCGTTTAGCTTGCGTAGATCGTCCATCACCTTGGATGAGGCGAGATAGGCGTCGGTCGGTGTCATCGTTCTTCTCCAGGAGCCGCGAATTGCACGATCCCGGCTTGCAACGGCCGGACCGCCGGCGCTTGGGGAGAATTGCTGTCTTGCCGAGGTCATGCCTTAAGCGCTCACGAGCAGCAGCCTGCTTGACTTGCGGCGGGCAGCATGGATGCTCGTCGCCCGACTCCCGCGAAGCCGCCGCCCGCCAAGCAGACCGCTTACCTATGCTGAGAAATTCCGAGACACTCCATTCCGCCGACGCGCTCATCCATCCGGGCGACGAGGCGATGCTGTCCTCGTTGCAGCGCGACACCTTCGATTATTTCATGAAGGAGACCAATCCCGAAAACGGGCTGGTCGCTGACCGCGACCACGACGGCGCGCCCGCCAGCATCGCCGCGGTCGGCATGGCGCTGACGGCCTATCCCGTCGGCGTGGCGCGCGGCTATCTTACCCGCGCCGAAGCCCGCGCCCGCACGCTGACGACACTGCGCTTCTTCTGGCAACTGCCGCAAGGCACCCGCGAGGACTGCAGCGGCCATCGCGGCTTCTTCTATCATTTCCTCGACATGCATACCGCCCGGCGGGTCTGGAACTGCGAGTTGTCGACCATCGACACGGCCATCCTGATCGCCGGCGCGCTGGCCGCCGCCTGCTATTTCGACGAACCCGACCCGGAAGAGACGGAAATCCGCGATCTGGCCGATGCGCTCTATCGGCGTGTCGACTGGCGTTGGGCGGAGCATGGCGGCGAGACCGTCGCGCTCGGCTGGAAACCACGCAGCCGCTTCCTCAGATATCGCTGGCACGGCTATGACGAGTCCATCATCATGCATGTGCTGGGCCTTGCCTCGCCCACGCATCCCCTCTCGCTTCACGCCTACCACGCCTATCTCAAAAGCTTCCGCTGGCGCACGGTGGAGGACCAGCAGTATCTTCACGCCGATCCCCTCTTCATCCATCAGCTCTCGCACATCTGGATCGACTTTCGCGGTATCCAGGACGATTTCATGCGCCGGCATGGCATCGATTATTTCGAGAACAGCCGGCGCGCCACCTATGCGCAGCGCGCCTATGCCATCCGCAATCCCAACGGTTTTGTCGGCTACGGCGAGAACTGTTGGGGCATAACGGCCAGCGACGGCCCCGGCCCGGCGCGACGGCGTATCCATGGGGTCCGGCGTAGCTTCTACGATTACCTGGCGCGCGGCATTCCGGACGGGCCGGACGACGGCACGCTGTCACCCTGGGCGGTCGCTACCTCGCTCCCCTTCGCACCCGAGATCGTGCTTCCGGCGCTGCGCCATCTCCACGAAATCGGCCTGCGCGACGACTGCGCCTATGGCTTCACCGCCAGCTTCAATCCCACCTACGGCGTCGGCCGCGGCCGTCCGGCGGGATGGATCGCGCCGGAGACCATTGCGATCAACCAGGGACCGATGGCGCTGATGATCGAGAACCATCGCTCCGACTTCCTGTGGACGCTGATGCGCCGCTGCAAGCCGATCGCCGACGGCCTTCGCCTCGCCGGTTTCAGCGGCGGCTGGCTGGCTGGATGAAAACAAAGCCAGTTGAAATCACGCCGCGGCGACGATGCGTTGTGATCGAACGTGGCACCGCGGGGTTGCCCCCCGAAGCGCCTGGACTCCGGTATTAACCTCGGTCCGGGCGCGCTCGCGCGACATCTACGGCATCAACTGCCCGCCATTGACCTCGATCACCTGCCCGGTCACGTAGCCGCTGAGCGCGTTCGACGATAGGAACAGGTAGGCGCCGACGCAGTCTTCCGCCGTGCCGGCGCGTCCCTGCGGGATGGTGGCGAGCATGGCTTTCATCTGCTCCGGCGTCGAATAGCGGTCGTGGAAAGGGGTCAGGATGACGCCGGGCGCCACGGCGTTGACGCGGATGTTCAGGCCGACCAGTTCCTTCGCCATGCCACGCGTCACGTTGGAGACGAAGGCCTTCGCCGAGCCGTAGAGCCCTGCCCCGCCGCCGGCGCCGTTGCGCGCCGCGACCGACGAGGTGTTGATGATGAACCCGCCGTGCTGCTTGAGCCAGGGCATAGCGGCGCGGCTGGCGGTGATCACCGAGCGGGCGTTGAGATCCATCACCTTGTCGTAGTGTTCGTCGGTCATGTCGGCATAGGCGACGCGGCCGAGCATGCCGCCGGCATTGTTGACCAGGCCGTCGAGCTGGCCGAACTGCGCGGCGGTGTCTTCCACGACGCGGATGACGTCGGCCGAAACGGAAAAGTCGCCTCGCACGGGAAACACGTTGCCGCCGCCGTCGTTGAGCCGCGCGGCAAGAGCCAGGGCGACGTCATGGCTGGCGTTGTAGTGCAGTCCGACGCGGCAGCCCTGCGCGGCATAGGCCTCGACGAGCGCCGCTCCGATGCCCGTCGAGCCACCGGTGACGAGCACGACCTTGCCGGCGAGATCGGGAATAATAATAAGTTGAGGTGAAGAGGCGGCCATCGGAAAATCCTGTGACGAGGGGGCATGAAATCCGTGCCGGGGCGACTTCCCGGAGATGCGCAAGATCAATCGTCTTTGCGAAGCCTTGTCAACGCGGAGGGTTGAGAGGCAAACCCGGGGCCGGCCGCGCCAATGCCCGGACGGCTCGCCATGTGCGGCGGAAGCCGGAGGGTGCTCCGCCTCAAAATACCAGCTTAGCCGGAGATCGCCTGCCTGGCCTGCTCCTCCAGCCATGCCACCATCTTGCGATACGGCACCGGGCCGTGGCTGATACGCGCGACGCCGAGTTCGGCCAGCCGCTGGCGCGGCGGCACGTGCGCCAGCGCGATGATGTTCACCGGCAGCGCCACTTCCCTGCACAGTTTCCCGATCAGGCCTTCGTCGCCAAGACCGGGTGCGAAAAACCCGCTGGCGCCGGCCTGTTGATACGCACGCGCCCGCTCGATTGCCGCATCCAGCAATGCAGCGCTGTGTTCGTCGGGCTTTGCCTTGAGAAAAATGTCGGTGCGCGCGTTGATGAAGGCAGGGATGCCGGAGGCCTCGACCGCCTGCCTGACGGCCTTTATCCGCGCCACCTGGGCCGGAATGTCGTAAAGGCCGCTGCCGCCGATGATCTGGTCCTCGAAATTGAAGCCTATGGCTCCCGCCTCGATCGCTCGCGTCACCGTGGCCGCGACGGCCGCCGGCTCGACGCCGTATCCGCTTTCCAGGTCCATCGTGACCGGCAGATCGACGGCGGCAACGATGCGCCGGATGTTGTCGAGCGCGATGTCGAGGGGGATCTTCTCGCCGTCGGGAAAGCCGAACGCCGCCGCCACCGGCCAGCTTCCCGTGGCGATCGCCTTTGCGCCTGCCTTCGCCACCGCCTGCGCGCTGCCCGGATCCCAGGCGTTGTAAAGCACGATCGGATCGCCCTTGGCGTGCAACGCATGGAAGGTGCGGGCGTGTTGAGCTTGGTCGGTCATGACGGCCTCGGGTTGACGGCGCTGGACGGGCGCGGCGGAAGACCGCGTGTGAAGCCGCGATCAATCGACGTTCGGGTTGCTTTGTCAACGCGCTGGCGGCCCGTGGGACTGGGCCAGTTTCACGAGCCAAGCAAGGCCCCCGGGGCCGATCTGCCCCTCGCGCTCCTGCCGCCTATTTCGCGTCGATGAAATCACGCACCGCCTTGTCATAACCCTCCGGGTCTTGAAGCATGGCGAAATGGCTGGCGTTTTCGAGGATCACCAGCTTCGCGCCGGGAATGACTGACGCCATGTATTCGGTGTGCTCGCGCTTGATCGCCTCGTCGTGGTCGCCGGCGACGATTGCCGTCGGCACGGTGATCTTGCCGAGTTGCTCCTTTGTCCAGTTCGGCTGGGTTTCCCACATATGGCTGATCTGGGTGACGAAGGCGTCATATTCCGTCGGCGTCTTCGAAAGCCGGGCGTAGTCCTCGCCAGAGCGCGCGATATAGGCGCCAAAAGTCTTGTTGGTGGCGACGCCGGGATCGACCCCGTCCGTGGTGACGTTGGCAGCCTGCGCGAACAGCCGCGTCAGCCGCTCGGGGTGATTCATGGCGATGTCGATGCCGATGATGCCGCCGTCGCTCCAGCCGACCAGCGCGGTCTTGTCGACCTTGAGATAGTCGAGCAGCGCCAGATAGTCCGATGCCATGAGATCGTAGCCGAACGGTTCGGCGTTGCGCGTCGAGCGCCCGTGCCCGCGGCTGTCCGGAACGATGACCTTATGATCTTTCGAGAGATCGGCTACCTGCGCCGACCAGATGTCGCCATGGCCGAGACCGCCATGGATGAGCAGGACCGGCTCGCCGGAGCCGAAGACCTGGTAGAACATCTCGATACCGTTGACTTGGGCATAACCGCTTTCGGCCGGCTTCGGCATGGGTGCGGGTTCGGGGAGCGTCTGCCACCGCTCCTCGGCGAATGTCGGCGAGGCAAGCGTCGCGAGGGCAATAAGGGCGAAAATCTTCAGCACGGCCTTCATGTTGAACCTCCTGGCGGAAGCGCCGATCAACCGACTTTCCGGAAACTTTGTCAACGCGGGGTCGAACCCCGTCGTCGCCACGCTGCGGAAAACCGCCCTGGCCATTGCCGGGAGAATGCCCTCATTGGCGAGGGGCAGTTCGGGAAGCGGGGCGCGAGGCCGAGCCTCTCAAATTTAACAATACGTGGCGCGACTTTCGCGCCCCGCCGGCGACTTTGGGCTCCGCCCCGTCCTGCTTCGCGACAGCTCCGGCTCCGGCGTTTGTGCCTCGGCTGGCCGTGCTTAAGCGCGTCGTCCAGCGCACACCGCACGTAGTTGCGGAGGGAGGACCTTCGGACAAAACCTCCCCGGGCGCGGGCTACGTCTTCCCGCACCGGAGGCGCCGGTCTCTCCCCACGCAATCACCGTCGCGACAGGTGTCCCCGCGGGAGAAACTGCGGGGAATTATGCGCGCGGATTTCCGGCGGGGGATAAAAATCCGGCAGGCCGCCTCAAGCGCCCGAAAAATCCGTTTGGATTCAGGAGCGGAGATAATCTTTTTCATCGAACGACGCGAAAACCATCCCCTTTTTCAGGCCGTCTCCCTGGACGGTACCCTTCGAGCGCCCAGGTCCAGGCACAAGCAGGCGCGGGACAGAGCTTTCGGCGGCGAGGCCGGCCCCGGACGTCATGCAACCGTCATCAAACCTTCATGCCGCTGAAACATGCGTTGCGCAAAGCAGGCGCGCATTCCAGATTCATCGAGAGGGTTCCATGTCCAGAAAATCGCGCCTGCTGGCGCTGACCGCAACGCTGCTCGCTTCCGCCGCACTCCCCGCCCACGCCGACATGATGTTCAACCGCGTCGCCACCTTCGCGGTCGCCGACAACCTGCCCGAGGCGGACCGCGCCTCCCCCACCTCTTCCGAGATCATCTCGGCCAGCGAGGACGGCAAGACGCTGGTCTATTCCGACAGCCCGCATGGCGGCATCGGCATCATCGACATCACCGACCCCAAGGCGCCGAAGGCCGGCGGCTACATCAAGCTCGAGGGCGAGCCGACATCCGTTCTGATCGAAAACGGCAAGATCCTGGCGGCGGTCAACACCTCCAAGTCGAAGGCCGAGCCGTCCGGCAATCTGTCGGTGATCGACCTTGCCGGCAAGACGGTCGACGCCACCTGCGATCTCGGCGGCCAGCCGGATTCGATCGCCATCAGCCGCGACCGCGCCTTCATCGCCATCGCCATCGAGAACGAGCGTGACGAAGACCTGAACGACGGCGAGATCCCGCAGATGCCCGCCGGCAACCTCAAGATCCTGTCGCTGAAGGACAGCGTGCCGGATTGCGCTGGTATGAAGACCGTCGACATGACCGGCATCGCCGAAGTCGCGCCGGAGGATCCGGAACCCGAATTCGTTTCCTTCAACGAGGCCGGCGAGATCGCCGTGACGCTGCAGGAAAACAACCACATCGCCATCGTCGACGCCGCTTTCGGCAAGATCGTCAAGCATTTCTCGGCCGGCTCGGTCGAACTCGACAAGGTCGACACCAAGAAGGACGGCGCGCTCTCCTTCGACGGCAAGGTCAAGGCCACGCCGCGCGAGCCGGACGCCGTCAAGTGGCTGGACAACGACCGCTTCGTCGTCGCCAACGAAGGCGACTACAAGGGCGGCACGCGCGGCTTCACCATCTTCAACAAGAGCGGTGAGGTCGTCTACGAATCCGGCCCGGCCTTCGAATACGAGGTCGCCAAGGTCGGCCACTATCCCGAGCATCGCAACGAGAAGGGCAACGAGCCGGAAGGTCTTGAGGCAGCAAGTTTTGGCGACGAAAAACTGTTCTTCGTCGCCTCCGAGCGCGGCTCGCTGATCGGTGTCTACAAGGACACCGGCGCGGTGCCGCAGTTCTTGCAGGTGCTGCCTTCGGGCATCGGGCCGGAAGGCCTGGTCGCCATCCCGTCGCGCAACCTGCTGGTCACCGCCAACGAGACCGACCTCGGCGAGGACGGACTGGCCCGCTCGCATGTCATGATCTACGAGCGCACTGAGGCTCCCGCCGCCTATCCGATGATCGCCGCCAAGCCCAACGAAGACGGGACACCGCTCGGCTGGGGCGCGCTCTCCGGCCTCGCCGCCGATCCGGCCAACCCCGGAAAACTCCACGCCGTGTCGGACTCGGTCTACTCTGCCGCGCCGGCGATCTTCGAGATCGACGCCACGCAGACGCCGGCGCTGATCACCGGCAAGACCATCGTGACGCGCGGTGGCCACCCGGCGCAAAAACTCGATCTCGAAGGCATCGTGTCTGACGGCGAAGGCGGCTTCTGGCTGGCCAATGAGGGCGACGCCGCCAAGATGGTGCCGCACGGCATCTTCCATGTCGACGCGAAGGGCGCGATCGACAAGGAGATCGCCTTCCCCGCAGCACTGCTGGCCGGCGAGACCCGCTTCGGCCTCGAAGGCATCACCACGATCGGCTCGGGCGACGACCTGACTCTGGTCGTGGCCGTTCAGCGCGAGTGGAAGGACGACCCGAAGGGCCAGACGAAACTGCTCGCCTACAAGCCGAAGGCCAAGGAATGGTCGGCCGTGCGCTATCCGCTCGACGCCACCGAGGCCGGCTGGATGGGCCTTTCGGAGATCACCGCCCATGACGGCAAGCTCTACATTATCGAGCGCGACAACCTGATTGGCCAGGCCGCCAAGGCCAAGAACCTCTATTCTGTATCGCTCGACGCCTTCAAGCCGGTGGCGCTCGACGGCGAGTTGCCGGTGGTCGAGAAGACCAAGGTGCGCGATCTGATCCCCGACCTCAAGTCGGCGACCAACGGCTACGTGGTCGACAAGGTGGAAGGTTTCACCATCGACGCCTCCGGCAATGCCTTCGTCGTCACCGACAATGACGGGGTGGACGACTCTTCCGGCGAGACGCTTTTCCTGCGCCTCGGAAACATTTCCGCGGTGAACTGATCGCGATCGGAGGGCGGTGGTCTTCGGCTGCCGCCCTCCCCCTTTTCGCCGGCTGGCCCAGCCGATCGAGCGGCGCTGCCGTTGCGGCTGAAGGCTGGACCGGCCATTGTCGCCCCCAATTGACCGGGTGACATCATGCAGAAAACCATCGAGACCATTATGGGCGACACCGAGGGTGCCGCCTACTCCTTCCCGGTGTTTCGGTTCGAGGGTTCGGACCCCGCCGCGCCGAAGGCCTATCTGCAGGCGGCCCTGCATGCCGGCGAGTTGCCGGGAACCGTCGCCATCGACGCGCTGATGCCGAAACTGCGCAAGGCGGAAGCCGAGGGCCGCATTCGCGGCGCGATCACGCTCGTGCCGCACGCCAATCCGGTCGGCCGCGCGCAATATCATTTCGGCGCCGTGCAGGGCCGCTTCCACCTCGGCACGCGCACCAATTTCAACCGCGATTTCCCGTTGCTGGAAAAGCCGGACGCCTCGACACTGCGGGACGAGGGCGCGACCGTCGACCAGCGCCTGAAACACCGGCTGCTGCAACTGTCGGTCGGCCACGAGATCGTGCTCGACCTGCATTGCGACGACGAGGGGGTCGCCTATCTCTATGTACCGAAAGCGCTTTGGCCGGGCATGGAGAACTGCGCGGCGGCAATGGGCGTCGCGGCGGTGATCCTGTGGGAGGGATCGTCGGGCGCGTCCTTCGACGAGGCCTCGCTGCATCCCTATCTCCAGATGCCGGCGGAAGAAGCGAAACTCGAACGCCGCGCCGTGACCACGGTGGAATATCGCGGGCTGCTGGACGTTGACCGCTCCCTGGCGCAATCCGACGCGGACGGTTTGTACCGGCTGCTGGTGGCGCGCGGGGTGATCGAGAATCCGGCGCTGCCACGCGTCAGTTCCTTCGCCGGCCTCGTCGCGCCGATCGAGAATATCGAGATGGTTACAGCACCCCGCGCCGGCGCGATCCTGTTCGACGTCAAGCCAGGCGACCGCGTGAGCAAAGGCGACCGCCTGGCGACGATCGTGCATGCGGCAGGTGAGGAAGGCGGCTCCACCGACGTGCTGGCGCCGCAAGCCGGCTATGTCCTGACGCGGGTGTTCCGCCGCTCGACCTATGCCGGCGACGATCTGGTGAAACTTGTCGGCGATGCGCCGAGCGCGAGCACTCGCGAGGGCGCGCTGGAGGACTGAGCCCGTCCGGTCGACAACCGCTCAAAGCATCGCCGCATATTGCATGTGCCGGCCCTTGCCCGAGCGTTTCGCCACGTAGAGCGCGTGGTCGGAATTGGTGTGCAGCGCCTCTGGGCGCGGCGGCTTCCGCCAGCCGGAATCCGCTTGCTCCGTAAGATGTTCGCCGCTATTGGAGTCGCTCATGCGTATGGTGTCGATCAAGACCATTTGGTGGTGGGCCTGCTGACAGCGGCCTGCCGAGACGCGTGCGCGTAAAAGAGGGAGTGGCCGCAGGAGAAGTCCGGGCGGCCATTTGTTTTTGATGCCTATCCGGACCTCGGCGCGGCGAACGGATGGAGAGACGAATGTCGGTCGAGATCCTCGACAACGGTGCCGAGAAATTCACGACGTCGGGCGGGATAACCATCGTCCGGCAGCGCCATGACACGCCCTACAAGGGTGCGATAGAAGCCTATGTCGATGGCCTGAACAGCCGGCGCGGCGCGGTCTTCTCGTCCAACTACGAATATCCCGGCCGCTATACGCGTTGGGATACGGCAGTGATCGACCCGCCGCTGGTTATCTCGGCGCGCGGCCGTTCGATGCGCGTCGAGGCGCTGAACAGCCGCGGCGAGGTACTGCTGCCGATCATCGCGCGCACGCTGCTGCCGCTGAAGGACGTGACGCTGACGCAGACGACGCAGCGCCGCCTGGCGCTGAAGATCGCCGAGCCGGGCCGAGTCTTCACCGAGGAGGAGCGCTCGCGCGTGCCCTCGGTGTTCACGGTGCTGCGCGCCATCACCGCTTTGTTCCACACCGACCAGGATTCCAATCTCGGCCTTTACGGCGCCTTCGGCTACGACCTCGCCTTCCAGTTCGACCCGGTCGATCTCTCCCTTAAACGCGCCGAGAGCCAGCGCGACCTCGTGCTCTATCTGCCGGACGAAATCCTGGTCGTCGACCATCATTCGGCAAAAGCATGGCACGACCGCTACGACTATTCCGGAAGCGGTTTCGACACCACCGGCCTGCCGCGCGACAGCGAGGCCGAGCCGTTCAAGACAGCGGATCGCATCCCGCCGCGCGGCGATCACGAGCCCGGCGAATATGCCGAACTGGTCAAGAAAGCGATGGAGAGTTTCAGGCGCGGCGACCTGTTCGAGGTGGTGCCCGGCCAGATGTTCTACGAGCGGTGCGAATCCCTGCCGTCCGACATTTCGCGGCGGCTGAAGCTGATCAACCCCTCGCCCTATTCCTTCTTCATCAATCTCGGCGAAAACGAATTCCTCATCGGCGCCTCGCCGGAAATGTTCGTGCGGGTCAATGGCCGGCGTGTCGAGACCTGCCCGATCTCCGGCACGATCAAGCGCGGCGAGGACGCCATTTCGGACAGCGAGCAGATTTTGAAGCTGCTCAACTCCAAGAAGGACGAGTCCGAACTCACCATGTGCTCGGACGTAGACCGCAACGACAAGTCGAGGGTCTGCGAGCCGGGCTCGGTTCGCGTCATCGGCCGGCGCCAGATCGAGATGTATTCGCGCCTCATCCATACGGTCGACCACATCGAGGGGCGTCTGCGCGAGGGCATGGATGCCTTCGATGCTTTCCTGTCGCACGCATGGGCGGTCACGGTGACTGGCGCGCCAAAACTGTGGGCCATGCGCTTCATCGAGAAGCACGAAAAAAGCCCGCGCGCCTGGTATGGCGGGGCGATCGGCATGGTGCACTTCAACGGCGACATGAACACCGGCCTGACCCTACGCACCATCCGCATCAAAGACGGCATTGCCGAAGTGCGCGCCGGCGCCACATTGCTGTTCGACAGCATTCCAGAGGAAGAAGAAGCCGAAACCGAACTGAAGGCCTCCGCCATGATTTCCGCGATCCGAGACGCCAAGGCCGGCAATGCGGCAGCCGGCGACCGCAGCGCCGCCCGCGTCGGCGACGGGGTGAACATCCTTCTGGTCGACCACGAGGATTCCTTCGTCCACACGCTGGCGAATTATTTCCGCCAGACCGGCGCCAATGTCTCGACGGTGCGTTCGCCAGTGCCGGAGGAAATCTTCGACAGGCTGAAGCCCGACCTCGTCGTCCTGTCGCCGGGTCCGGGCACGCCAAAAGATTTCGACTGCGCCGCCACCATAAAGAAGGCGCGCCAGCGCGACCTGCCGATCTTCGGCGTCTGCCTCGGCCTGCAGGCGCTGGCCGAAGCCTATGGCGGCGAACTGCGCCAGCTCCATATCCCCATGCACGGAAAACCCTCGCGCATCCGCGTGTCGAAACCGGGCGTCATCTTCTCCGGCCTTCCGAAGGAGGTGACGGTCGGCCGCTACCACTCGATCTTCGCCGATCCGGTGCGGCTGCCCGACGATTTCATCGTCACCGCCGAGACCGAGGACGGGGTCATCATGGCTTTCGAGCACCGCAAGGAGCCGATCGCCGCGGTGCAGTTCCATCCCGAATCGATCATGACGCTCGGCCAGAACGCCGGCATGCGGATGATCGAGAACGTCGTCGCCCATCTGCCGCGCAAAGCCAAGGAAAAGGCGGCGTAATTTGCCCTCCAAGCAGCGCGTCGCCACCCTCGCCTTCTGGTCGATCATCGTCGCTTTCGGCGTGCTCGGCCTGAAGGCGTTCGCCTGGATGATCACCGGTTCCGTCGCGCTCTATTCGGATGCGCTGGAATCGATCGTCAACGTCATTGCCGCCGCGGCCGCCTTCTGGGCGATCCAGGTCAGCCACAAGCCGGCCGACAGCGACCATCAGCACGGGCACCACAAGGCCGAGTATTTTTCAGCGGTTCTGGAAGGCGTGCTGATCGTGCTCGCCGCGCTGATGATCGTCGCGGCCGCATGGGAGGCGCTGCTGCGTCCGCAGCCGCTGGTGCAGCCATGGGAAGGCCTTGCCGTCAACGGTTTCGCCGCGCTGATCAATGCGGGCTGGGCCTGGATTCTCATTCGCACCGGGAGACAGGAGAAAAGCCCGGCGCTGGTCGCCGACGGCCGGCACATCATGACCGACGTCGTGACCTCGCTCGGCGTCATCGCCGGCCTGGTCGGCGTGGTGCTGACCGGCTACAGCATCCTCGACCCGCTGCTGGCGATCCTCGTCGCCCTCAACATCCTCTACCAGGGTTGGCAGGTGATCGGCGGCTCGCTGAGCGGCCTGATGGACAAGGCGGTGCCGCTCGAGGACAATCTGCATATCCGCGACATCATCTCGGCGAACTCCAAGGGCGCGCTGGAGGTCCATGATTTGAAGACGCGCACCGCCGGACGCGCCACCTTCATCGAGTTCCACCTGATCGTCGACGGCGAAATGGCGGTGCGCGAGAGCCACGTCATCTGCGACCGCATCGAGGACGCGCTGAGGGCGGAAATCCCTTCGGTGCGCGTCTTGATCCATGTCGAGCCGGACGACGAGGCGAAACTGCCGCTGGGTACTGCCGCGGTGCCGTTCGCCTGACGGCTTTCGGCGCCAATGCGCCGGATCGAAAAAAGCGCTAAACTTCTCCGAGGCGATGTCGGCTGTGAACGCCGTCCTTCGTCCTCGCTCTGTACGAGCGAGGCAATGGCCATCGCTTTTGCGGCCCGAATGGAGATGACGGCCGCATGTCATCGCGCGGAGGAAGTTGACGTGACACAGAAAACTCTTGTGCTTCTGGGAACCAAGAAAGGCGCCTTCATCGCCGAGAGCGACGAGGCGCGGAAGGATTGGACGCTGAGCGGCCCGTTCTGCGAGACCTGGCCGATGAACCATGTCGTCGCCGATCCACGGTCCGGCACGATCTATGCCGGCGGCGGCAATGAATGGTTCGGGCCGGCGGTTTGGAAATCCACCGATTTCGGCAAAAGCTGGACGCATTCGAGCGAAGGCCTCGCCTATGAGGAAGGCAAGGAGCCGGTGAAGGCCGTATGGAGCCTCGCTTCGCGCAACGGCAGCCTCTATGCCGGCGTGCAGCCGGCCGGGCTGTTCCGCAGCGACGACGGCGGCCAGACGTGGTCACATATCGAGGGATTGCAAAAACATCCGTCGCGCGAGCACTGGCAGCCGGGCGGCGCCGGGCTGATCCTGCATTCGCTGGTGGTGCATCCCGACGACGAGGACAAGATCTGGATCGGCGTGTCGGCGGCAGGCGTCTTCCATACCTCCGACGGCGGCAAGACATGGGAACCGCGCAATCGCGGCACCCGCGCCGACTTCAACCCCGATGACCAGAGATACCCTGAATTCGGCCAGTGCGTGCACTGCGTGGTGATGGCTCCCGGCGGCGGCGAGCGCTTCTACCAGCAGAACCATTGCGGCATGTATGTCAGCGAGGACGGCGGCAGAGAGTGGAAAAGCATCGAGGCCGGCTTGCCCTCGACCTTCGGCTTCCCGGCCGCCGCCCATCCGCGCGACCCCGACACGCTGTTCCTTCTACCGCTCAACGGTGATTCCGCCGGCCGCTACGTGCCCGACGCCAAGGCGGCCGTGTGGCGCACGCGCGACGCCGGCAAGACGTGGCAGGACATGCGCGAGGGCCTGCCGCAGCACAACGCCTATTTCGGGGTGCTGCGCCAGGCGATGGCGACAGACAGGCACGAGCGGGCCGGCGTCTATTTTGGCACCAGTTCGGGCTCGGTCTATGCCAGCGCCGACGAGGGCGAGAGCTGGGCGCCGATCGCCGAGCACCTGCCGACGGTGCTCTCAGTCGAGACGCTGGTTGTCGACCGGTAGGCGGATCGGGGTAGCCAGATGGACCGCATTCAGGAAAGCGCCAGCGTCAGGGTGCGGCTGCCGGGGCCGCTGGTCGACCTGTTTCCCGGCTCGGTGCGGCGCGTCGAGGTCGAGGCGCGCACGGTGCGCGAGATGATCGACGCGCTCAACGCCCGTTGGCCTGGCATGCGCGACCGGCTGTGCGACACCACCCCGGCGATCCGCAAGCATATCAACGTCTTCATCGACGGTGAGCGGGCGAAACTGGAGACGAAGATCGAACCCGGCACGGAGGTTTTTGTGCTGACGGCGATCAGCGGGGGGTAGTGAGCCGCAACAAACTTCCAATGCGGGGCTGACAGCGGCGGAAGCACGGCGCTAGAAGGGAGCCATGGCTTCCCCGCCCCCGCCGTCTCCCGGACCGTTCGCAACACTGCCGCCACCCGTGCAATGGCTCCTGCTTCTCGTCGGCGCGGCCGCCCTCGGCGTCGCGCTGCATTCGATCGACTTCCCCGCGGCGCTGCTGATCGGGCCGATGCTGGTTGCCATCGCGGCCGGCACCTGCGGGGCGACCATCCGCATGCCGCGCCCGCTGTTCGGCCTCGGCCAAGCGGTCATCGGCTGCCTTGTCGCCTCCTCCATCCAGGTCGAGGTCTTTTCCTCCTTCGCCACCGACTGGCCGATCATCCTGTTCGCGGTGCTGTCGACGCTGGCGGCTTCCAGCTTCCTCGGCTGGTCGATCAGCCGGCTGCGCATCCTGCCCGGATCGACCGCCGTCTGGGGATCGGCGCCCGGCGGCGCCACCGCCATGGTGCTGATGGCCGAAGCCTTCGGCGCCGACGCGAGGCTCGTCGCCTTCATGCAGTATCTCCGGGTCGTGATGGTGACGCTGGCCGCCGCCTTCGTGGCACGGCTTTGGGTCGACACATCCGACATGGTCGCGCCGGAGCGCATCTGGTTTCCGCCCGTCGACTGGCTGGGGCTAGGCGCTACCGTGCTGGTGACGGCGGTCTCGGGCACGGTCGGCAAGCTGCTGCGCCTGCCCTCGCCCTATTTCCTCAGCGCGGTGCTGCTCGCCATGGCGCTGCATCTCGGCGGCGGCATACCGTTCCAGATCCCCGAATGGCTGAAGGCCGTGAGCTACGTGATCGTCGGCTCGGCCGTCGGCCTGAATTTTACACGGGCCGTCGTCTGGAACGCGCTGCGCGTGCTGCCGCAGGTCACGCTGTCGATCCTGTTGCTGATGGGCTTCTGCGGGGCCATCGCCTGGCTGCTCAGCCACGAACTCGGCATCGACCCGCTGACCGCCTATCTCGCCACCAGCCCCGGCGGCCTGGATTCGGTCGCCATCATCGCCACGGCTTCCAGCCACGTGAACCTGTCTCTGGTCATGGCCTTGCAGACGGCGCGGCTTATCTTCGTGCTGCTGTTCGGTCCGGCGCTGGCCCGCTTCATCGCCCGCGGCATGAAACCTTAGAACGCTTTGCTGAGACGAAGGATCGCCAGAACCTGGAACGGCGAAAGCCGCCGGAAAGCGATGTAGACGGGCTCCTCGTCGCCGTGAAAACGCCGCTTGAACGCCGCCTGTCCCTCGACATTGAAGATGCGGCGATTGATCCAATGCGACCTGAAAAACCGCTGCATGGCACGCAGCATGAGCTTGCTTTCGGCAAATCCGCTTTCCTTGACGCCGGCGAGCGGCGACATGCCGAGCGTAATGAATTTCCGCCCCTCGTCGCGCAGCCGGTCGGCGGCGAATTTCGTCAGGCCGATCTCGGCATGCGCGGTGATGCCCGGCAGCTTGCGCTTGAATGAGGTGGTGTAGCCGGCGAGTTCGCCATTCTCGACCATCGGGTCGAAATCCAGGATGGCGACCGGCTGCCTTTGCGGGTCGAGCAGCATGAAGCGCCGCATGCCGTTGCCGAGTTGGGGACGGAACGGCCGGTTCAGGAAACGCATCTCGCGGTGGCTGACGATGCGTTGCGACCGCCACGCATCGGAAAGCTGCTTGATTTCGGCGGCATGGGCTCCGCTGCCGTCGTCCTCGACGATCGAAAAACCGTTCTTGAGCAGCCAACGCTCGGAATAGCGCACAGTCTCGTTGCGGCTGCCGGCGAAGGTTTTGGGCGTCAGCGTCAGCCGTGTGTCGATACCCATGCGGTTGACCTTGTAACCGAGCTCCGACAGCACGCGGGCGCTGGCTTCGCCGATCTGCACGAAGCACGGGTCATGCGCCTCGCGTACGAAGCCCCGGATAAGGTCCGCCCGCTCTCCCGGCGCAGCGACCGGGTCGGCGAGCGCCACGGCGCTGCCCATCTTGCGACCGAAGGCGATGTAGCCGGCTTTGCCACCAAAATACGAGAGGTCGTCTTGGACAGCAGTCGAATAGGCGAGCGAAAAATCCCCGTGCCGGCCCACCAGCGCCAGCCGCTCGTCAGGCGTCAGCGCGACGGTCGGGATCGCCGCCGTGCGGCGCTCCATCAGGGCATCGAAGCTTTTTCGCAAGGATGGCACGTGCCGGCTATCCGGTTTCGCTGGAGCATTTGTCAGGCGGCCGCCCGCCGCGGATGCCGCTGATAGTCCCATGCGCCGCCGGCATCAAGACGGCGAGACGCGAGGCAGATTGCCGGAAGTGACAAAAAAGAATAGGATGTATTACAAAATCAGGGAAAAGCGATGTCAAAACAAAAAAAGCTATCGGATCCAATAACGTTGCGGATACCTCTCGACGTGCTTGACGAGATCGAAATGATCGCAAACGTGACCGAACGCAGCCGCAGTTGGGTGATGGTTCGCGCCATGAAAGCCTATCTGGCTCTAGAAGGCAGAGATATTTTGCACGCCGCCGAGGGACAACGGCAGATTGCCGAGGGCGATTCTTACGATCTAAACGACGTCCTTGACGAATTGGATTCAGATGCAAGAAGCAATGCGGCCTAATGAAAGTCGTCATCTCTCGGAGAGTCAGAGATTTTCTGGTTGCCGAGAAGGCATATCTACGGCGGCATAGCAACTCGGCCGCAAAGCGCTTGACGCTCAGAATGCGGGAAGCAGCAACACTGCTGGCTGATTTTCCGATGGTAGGCATCGAGCGATTCTTGCCGATCAGAGACCTTCGCCGACTTGTCGTGGACGACTATGTTCTCGATTATAAGATCAGAGGCACAGAGGTGCATATTCTGAACATGCGTCACGGCCGCCAAAAGGACCCGTATCTGGAGAATGAACGGGACTTTAATTTCGAGGGGGAATGATGCAACGCCCTCAATCCGTTGACAATCGACAATCTCCATCCCCTTGCCTCCGCCTGCCGCCTGCTGTATCAACCCGCCCATGAACTCGCCCGTGAACAGCGCAGCCAGTCGCCGGGACGCCTTTGCGTCGGCGACTTTGCGTGCGCTGTCTTCCGCGATCCTGCTTCTCGGCCTTATCGGCGACCGCCGGGCTCGCTGAGGAGCGCCCGGCGGTCGTTCGACCGCCGAAGGCGGCGCCTGCTCCTTGCCAGTCGCACTCCAGTCAGCAAACTGTTTTAGACGCTTCATCGGACATCGCGTCCGTGCCTGAAGCGCAGAGAGAAGCAAGATGAACCAGACAACCCTCATCCGCGCCGCGCATGGCATGCCGCAATCAGCGGTGAAATACGAACCCTATCCACTGGTCGATATGCCCGACCGCACCTGGCCGTCGAAGCGCATCGACAAGGCGCCGATCTGGTGCTCCGTCGATCTCCGCGACGGCAACCAAGCCCTCATCGACCCGATGGGCCAGGAGCGCAAGGCGCGCATGTTCCAGCTCCTGCTCGACATGGGCTTCAAGGAGATCGAGATCGGGTTTCCTTCCGCCTCGCAGACCGATTTCGACTTCGCCCGCTGGTGCATCGAGGAAGGTAATGTGCCGGACGACGTGTCGCTCCAGGTGCTGGTGCAGTGCCGGCCGGAACTGATCACCCGCACCTTCGAAGCCTTGCAGGGCGCGAAGAACCCGATCGTGCATTTCTACAACTCGACCAGCGAGTTGCAGCGCCGCGTCGTCTTCCAGAAGGACGTCGCCGGCATCAAGCAGATCGCCACCGACGCGGCGAAAATGATCGCGGACATGGCGGCCAAGGCCGGCGGTGGCTTCCGCTTCGAATATTCGCCGGAGAGCTTTACCGGCACGGAGCTCGAGGTGGCGCTGGAGATCTGCAACGAAGTCACCGAGATCATCAGGCCGACCCCGGACAACAAGCTGATCCTCAACCTGCCCTCGACCGTCGAGATGTCGACGCCCAACATCTATGCCGACCGCATCGAATGGATGTGCCGCAACCTCGACAACCGCGAAAACATCATCGTCTCGCTGCATCCCCACAACGATCGCGGCACCGGCATCGCCACCACCGAGCTCGGCCTGATGGCCGGCGCCGACCGCGTCGAAGGCACGCTGTTCGGCAATGGCGAGCGCACCGGCAATGTCGACATCGTCACGCTGGCGCTCAACATGTACACGCAGGGCGTCGATCCCGAACTGGACTGTTCCGACATCACCCGCATGAGGGACGTCTACGAATATTCCAACCAGTTGAAGATCGGCGAACGCCACCCCTATGTCGGCGAACTGGTCTACACGGCTTTTTCCGGCTCGCACCAGGACGCCATCAACAAGGGCATGAAGGCGCTGAAGACCGCCAACAAGCCGCTGTGGGAAGTACCCTACCTGCCGATCGACCCGCAGGATGTCGGCCGCAGCTACGAGGCGATCATCCGCATCAACTCGCAGTCGGGCAAGGGCGGCATCGCCTATGTGCTGCAGGCCGACTATGGGCTCAACCTCCCCCGCAACCTGCAGGTGGAATTCTCAAAAGACATCCAGGCGATCACCGACGCCGAGGGTAAGGAGCTTTCGTCGAAGCGCATCTATGACCGCTTCCGCGAGGTCTATATCGACCAGCCGGCCGGCCGGCTGAAATTCGTCGACCACCAGACCTTTCCGGATACGGCGGCGAAAGGCCGGCGCATCGTCGAGGCGACCATTCTCGACAACGGCAAGGAAATCACGATCAAGGGCAGCGGCAACGGGCCGGTCGACGGTTTCGTCGACGCGCTTTCGCGTCATGTCGGGGTGGAGGTCTCGGTGCGAGACTATTCCGAGCATTCGATCCAGCACGGCTCAAACGCGGCGGCGATCTCCTATGTCGAGATGGAATATCCGGGCGGCGTCATTTTCGGCGCGGGCATCAACACCAACATCGTCGCCGCTTCGCTTGAAGCGGTGGTATCGGCGGTCAACCGCATCGTCGGCGGGAAATAGTTTCGTGGGCGGGCGGCTCGCCGCCGCCCGCCCAACAATTGTCCACCTTTCATTTGCCGGCAATATCCGCCTCAATGCTGGCTTGGCCTCCGGTTTATGTTAACAATGGATTAACGGGCCGGAGTCGGACGATGAGTGAAATGGCCGAGAAGCAGGCTTCGCTCGCCCATCAGCGCAAGCTGGCCGAGGCGATCAGCGCGGCGAAGAACGCGGCGGCGGACCGCGAGGACGTGGTGGTCGAGCTGCGCGAGGCCACCCTCACCCGGCTGCAATTGCTCGCGGCCGAGCTTGCCCCCGTCTTCGACGAAGTGCCGGCCGATATCGACATCTTTGACTTCGCCATCTCGTCGGGGCTGCAACCGAGGCTGTGGATCGACGCGGTCAGCCATGTCGCCATGGGCCGTGACCGCCGCACCTACCGCTTCGTCAAGGACACCCGCAACGGCCGCGTCGTTCTGGCCGAATCGCACAAGATGGAAGATATCGCCGACCGGGTGACGCGCTATGTCGCCGAGCGGATTGTCGAGCGCGAGCACATGCTGGAAGGCGATATCGCCCCGGCGGTCGAAACCGCCAGGACGCCCGCGCCAGGACCGGTTGCCAAGGAGGTTGCCAAGCCTGTGCATGAACCGGCCGCGAGACCCGTTGCCGAACATGCGCCCAGGCCGGCTGCCAAACCTGCATACAGACCCACGCCAAAACTTTCCGCCTCCCTGCTGAACGCCCCGGCTCCGGGCAAGATCGCGCCCCCGCGAAAAAGCATCTGGCGGCGCCTGCTGTCCGAGCTGTGGATCGTGTTTGCCGGGCTGCTGTTCGGGCTGGTCGCCGCGGTCGTGCTGTTCTGGGACCGGCTCGTCACCCTGCTCCAGTAGCTTCCGGCGGCGTCGCCTTCTCGAAGGGTGCCGGCGCCTTGCGCGGCGAGCCGAGGTCGAACGTCCCGACATCGGAAATGATGCCCGGCGCGGTCAGGCCGCGCCTGATCAGGCCGATATGCCAATGGCCGGGCTCGCCGGAAATCTCGAACAGATTGTACTGCGCCGCCGGATGATGCCCGCCGAGCCCCTGCCCCGCCGCCGCCACGCCAACCACCGGCACCGGTTTTTTGCGCTCGCCAATCCAGAACAGCGTCGGCAAATGCGAATGGCCGTGCAGCACGAGATCCGCGCCATGCTTGATCACCGTCTGGTGGAAATTGGAAATGCCAAACAGGCGCTTGTGCTGCGGCACTGCCGCCCGCACCGGCGGGTGATGGATCATGATCAGCCGGAACAGGTTTCGCCGTCCGGTCTCGTCGAGGATTTTCCCCAGCCGCGCCGCCTGCTCCTCGCGGAAAAACCCGTTGGCCATGAACGGCGCCGTCGCCCGCGCGGTGGAGACGCCGATCAGCGCCACGTTTCCGCGCACCCGCAGATAGGGAAAGCTGAGCCGCCCGAGCGGCCCCTCAAAACCGTCGCCGCGCATCCACGGCGCCCACAGCTCGCAGACCTTGTTGAAAGCGCCCGGCACATAGGCGTCGTGGTTGCCGGGCACGACCGAGACGTCCTCCGGCCTGCCCAGCGTCTCCAGCCACAGCCGCGCGAATTCCAGTTCCGCGTCGAGCGCCAGATTGACGAGGTCGCCGGTGACGGCGAGGTGATCGACCTTTTCCGCCTCGATCGCCTCGACGATCGAGCCCAGCGTGCCCTGCGTGAGCAGCTTTCGGCGGTTGCGCCGCCAGTTGACGTAGCCCAGCACCCGCTTGGAAGCGAGTTCCCGGTAGGATACGGCGGGCAGCGGCCCCAGATGGACGTCGGAAATATGCGCGAGCCTGAGCATTGGCCCCTTCTAGGCCACGGCCGGAGCGGTTTCCAGCCCGGCGCGGGCGGCGGTGTCCGTTCTGACTCTCTTGTGATCGGTTTTGATGCGGGCTGGCCTGTTCCGGTGGGCTCGGCTAGCGTCGGTCGTTGACGCGCCTTCCTCCCACACGGGCACCACATGCACCGATCCAGTCCGGCAACTGCCGCCTCACCCTCCGCCCCAAGCGAAAAGCGCTTCCGCCAGACCGGCTGGCCGGGTTTTCGCGCCATCCTCTTCCACAAATATTTCCTGCTGCGCCGGGCGATGACAGTCGGCGTGCGCGGCATGGTGTTCGACCGTAAGGCCAACACAATCTTCCTCATACGCCACACCTATGTGCCCGGCTGGCAGCTTCCGGGCGGCGGCGTCGAGCTTGGCGAGACCTGCGAGCAGGCGCTGGCGCGGGAATTCTCGGAGGAAGGCAACATCTCTTTCACCGCTCCGCCGCTGCTGAAATCCATCCACTTGAACCGCGTCGCCACCCGCCGCGACCACGTCGCCTTCTACCTGATCGAGCATTTTGCGCAGGACCGTCCGAAACAGCCGGACCACGAGATCGCAGAGGCCGGGTTCTTTGCGCTCGACGCCCTGCCGGAGGAGACGACGCCGGCGACGCGAAGGCGGGTCGCGGAGGTGTTTGGAGGGGAGGCGGCGTCGGCGTATTGGTGAGATTGAGAACGCAGCCGAGCCAATCAGGCACTCAACACCGGAAGCTGCACCAAACTGTCCACAAATAAGCGAGCATTCGACATTGCGTTGACCACAACAATTATGTTGTGATATCGACGGATATGGCTTTTGGCATGATTCTGAACGAGCGGGACCTACGAGAGGCGCGGAACAGCCTCTCGTTGCTGGACGCGGCGTTGAGTTCCGAGCGTGTCTTTGAGCCGATGGTAAAGGGCTTGCCGCCTGAGGTCGCGGTCCAAGTTGCGCGCGCCATGAAGTCCGAGCGCGCCGAATTGGCTGAGGTTGTCGCAGCCTATGAGAACGCCAAGGATAGCGGTGATCATCGTCCCCTCCAGAAACGGGCGGGCAGCGATCCAGGCTTGACCTTGATCGTCGCGCGCATCGCAAAGGGGATGTCGCAGCGAGACTTGGCTTGGCGGTTGGGCGTCAAAGAGCAGCAGGTTCAGAGATATGAGGCAGACCGCTACAGCACCATAAGCCTCAAGAACTATGAACGGGTTGCCGCTCTTCTAGGCGTGAGCCTGCGGGCAGAAATCTCCGAGATCAAGGAGCTTCGTGGGCTGGACTTAGTCATTGATGGCGTCTCCAAGGAGGACATCAAAAAGATACTGAAGCATGGCCGAGAGAATGGCTGGTTCTCGGAGAGCGCGGACAAGGAGGAGTTGCGCCGGTTCATAGCGGAGAACCGAATCACATTCGGCAGCCCGTCACTTCTGCGAACGGGCCTGAACGTCAAAGACCATAGCGAAGACATCCTGCTACATGCGTGGCGGGCTAGGGTTACGAACCGGGCGCTGGCGATCATTGATGCCAGCAAGCCACGTTTCATGCCCCTTGACGTGATATGGCTTCCTGATCTTGTCCGCCAAAGCGTGTTTGCTGACGGGCCGAAGCGGGCTCGGGACATGCTTCTGGAACATGGCATTGTTCTGGTTACAGAACCACAGATTGCCGGTCTTGCTATAGACGGCGCGGCGTTCCTGATCGGTGAAATTCCGGTGATTGGCATGACTCTGCGCCGGGACGCGCTGGATAATTTCTGGTTTACGCTTCTACATGAGGTAGCCCACGCCATACTGCACTATCGCACCGGGTTGGCCGTAGGCTTCTTTGACCAGACGGAAGCGGATTCCATTGATGATCAGGAAGCGGAGGCCGACAAATTCGCTTCCAACATCCTCATTCCTGAGGAACGGTGGCGTAAGTCTGCCGCCCGTATTGCCCGCTCGCCAGACGTAATTGAGCGTTTTGCTGCGGAAATCGGTATCAACCCCGCAATTGTGTTTGGACGAATCAGGAAAGAACGAAACGACTATTCGCTCTTCTCCCAGAAGATTGGCGTAAGGCAGGTACGTAGCGTACTCATTGCAGGAGCTAAAGGAAGGTAAGTCAATGCTTCCATACTATCCCGGCCTGCGCTTCAAGCAGGGCGAATACATAGCCGCAGGCAAGGTGCCCGCTGATGCCCAACGTTTCATTGAGCCTCGCTTTGTTCTGCCGTCTCTGACTGAGCCTGATCCTGCTCTCGAGCGGAAGCCTACAGTGGATGAAATCGCTCATCTGACCGGCGACCGTGTTGGAAAGCATTGGCTGATCAAGCGCGCGTTCTTGGATACGCACTTCATCGCACGGGACCTTGGTGACGTAGGGCTCCTGCGTCTTTTCCGGACCGTGTGGGCGCGGAACCCACAGATCGTGCCGGTGGCTAGGTTGACGGACTTGGTCAACCCGCTATTCCGGAACCTTCGATGTGATGGCCCAACAAAGCTTGCGGTGCTCGTTGGTTACGAAGAAGCGGACGGAGAGGCGATCACCGAAGCGTTGAAGGTGGCAGGGTTAGAGCCATCAGACTGCGTGATTTTCGTTGATTTCACAGGTGCCCCTCTTGATCCCCAAATAGCAACGGGTTCCGTAAGCACGGTACTTGACCTCGTTGGCGAAGTCGGTCTGTGGCAGCGGGTTGTCTTTCAAGCCTCCAACTTCCCGAACACGAACCCCGCCGCGCCGGGCGAGACGGAACTCATACCTCGCCACGAATGGGACGTGTTCCACGCCGCCTTGAAGGAATGCGGCATTCCGCCTGATCGGTTGGGCTATGGGGATTTCGGTGCCGATCATGGGACGATGGCTTTCCCCCGCAAGAAAGGTGGCGGAGCTGCGATCCGGCATCTGCGCTACACGACGAGGTCAAATACCCTTGTAGTGCGCGGCGCTGACACGGGGAAAGACGCCGACGTGATGGCCGACGTATGCAAGCGGATCGTTGATGGCGGACACTTCGCCGGGCAGGCGTTCTCAGAGGCGGACGACCGTATCTATTGTCTAGCAAAGGGCATCATCTCGGGACCAGGCAATGCCTCCAATTGGCGGGAATGGAACATGCTGCATCACATGATGCGGGTGATCCGAGACCTCGGCATGCTTGCTGGTCTGGAGTTCGCCTCCGGGCGGGTTACATCGGAAACCAGCCAACAGTCATTGTTCGAAGATCGTAACGAACCGGCTGAGTAGACGAGTTGGCTAGCGAGCGGCCCACCAAGAGGGCCATTGCGGCCGGGCCAGTGTGCGGGCGCCGCGCGCCGCCGAACGCCTCGTCCATGTAGAGCGCTCCGCCTCGACGGCGGAGCAGACGTCCTGATTGCTCAAGACATCGCACTAACAAGCGATCATGGCGCCGGCGGCTTCACTCGGCCCTGATCCGACAAGCGGGTCAGTAATCCCAGACAGCCGGCACGCACCGAAACACATCCCCATCAACCGCCACATGGCAAATCGACGGGAACGGCAGGTGGGTGGCCACCAGCGCCTCGCGGGTTGCCGCCAGCTCCCGCAGAAGATTGACGCGGACGCGGGCCGCTTCCTCGGGATCGTGTTCAAAACCGTTGTGCCATTCAGGCTGCTCGAATCCGACCTGGAACACGGCGTCGCCGGCAAAGGTCAGCCGCTCGCCGCCGGAGGCCAGGCGGACAATGCTGTGCCCGGGCGTGTGGCCGCCGGTGCGCTGGATGAGCACCCCCGGCGCCACCTCGTGCTCCTCGTCGAACGGCCGCAGGTTGCTGCCGTACTGCTTCACGAACAGCTTGGCCGCCCGCCGAAGCGCGTCGGGGAACCCGGTGGGCATGACGGCACGGGAGAAATCGGGCGCCTCCCAGAATTTCAGCTCGGCCGCCGCCACGTGGATCCGCAGATCCGTGCGCAGCCGCTCCTTCACCCCGTCGACGATCAGCCCGCCGATATGGTCCATATGCATGTGGGTCAGCACCACGTCGGTCACATCAGCGAGATCGATGCCGGCGGCCTCCAGCCGCGACACCACCCGCCCGGCCTGCGGCAGGTTCAGGTCCGGGTCCGCGCCCAGCCCGGCGTCGACGAGGATGGTCTTGCCGCCGCTGCGCACCAAGACCGCGTTCAGCGGCCAGTCGAGCATGTCCGGCGACAGGAACATGTCCTCCATCCAGGCCGTCCGGACGGCCGCGTCGATATTGTGCGCCAAGGTCCGTGCCGGTATCGGCAACACGCCGTCGCTGATGACCAGCACCTCGATGTCGCCGACCTTCATCGCGTAGCGCGACGGAACCAGCTCGTCCAATCCCGGTCGAATGGAGTGTGAAAAGTTTTCCACGTTCATGTCTGTCTCCTGCTGGCCGCCTTGCCGGCGGCGTGGCTTCTGTTGATCGCCGGGAGATGATCGCGCACCAGCCTGGCGTCCGATACCGTGCGGGCCGCTAGCGTCTGCTATCCAGGAAGCAGGTGAACCTGCACTTCGGGATAGCGCGCCGGCTCGATCTGGACGGCGCGCGGGGTATCAGGGAAATTCCTGCCGCCCGCATGTCACACCGGCGCATCCCGTTTCGTCATGGTGTCGTAACCCAGGAAAGGAACGACCAATGACTGCCAAACTCGATCCCTTTGCCGCCGCCCCCGCGCTGATGAAAAGCTGGATGGGCACCTCGCTCGCCATTCATTCGAGCCTCGAGGCCAGCCTCATCCATCTGGTGGAAATCCGCGCCTCGCAGATCAACGGCTGCGCCAACTGCCTCAACATGCACACGGCCGCCGCCCGCGAGAAGGGCGAGACCGAGCAGCGCATCTACCTGCTGTCGGCCTGGCGCGACGCGCCCTGCTACACCGTCCGCGAGCGCGCAGCACTTGGCTGGACCGAGGCGCTGACACGGCTCTCCGAAGGCCATACGCATGAAGCCGCCTACGCGACGCTGAAAGACGAATTTTCGGAGGAGGAACAGGTGAAGCTGACGCTGATGATCAACATCATCAACGGCTGGAACCGGCTCGCCATCGGCTTCGGCCTGTTCGTCGACCCGCAGGCCGCAAAAGCCATGCAGGCCAAGGTCGCCGCCTGATGGAAGAGGCGGCGCACATCGACGCGGCGGCGAGTTTCGACCGGCTGCGCCAAAAGCTCATGCGCGTCGCCTACCGCATGCTCGGCTCGGTGGCCGACGCCGAGGATATCGTGCAGGAGGCCTTCATCCGCTGGATGGGGGCCGACCGCTTGGGCGTGCGCGAGCCCGAAGCGTTTTTGCGCCGCACGGTGACGCGGCTCTGCCTCGACCAGCTCAAATCGGCGCGGCGCCGGCGCGAGACCTATGTCGGCCCCTGGCTGCCCGATCCGGTGGTGGATGAGGACGAGGAAGAGGACGTCACCCTGCCGCTGATGCTGGCGCTGGAGCGCCTGTCACCGCTGGAGCGCGCGGCGTTCCTGTTGCACGACGTGTTCGGGCTGGAGTTCGAGGAAGTGGCGAAAACCATCGGGCGTGACGCCGCCGCCTGCCGCCAGCTTGCGGCGCGGGCCCGCACCCATGTGCGCGAGGCGCGGCCCCGCTACCAGCTTGACAGGAAGTACGGCATCGCGCTTGCCGAGGCGTTCTTTGCAGCCTCGCGCAGCGGCGACATGAAGGCGCTGGGCGCCATGCTGGCGGCCGATGTCAGCGTGCACGCCGACGGCGGCGGCAAGCGCCCGGCCGCCATGAAGCCGATCATCGGCTTCGACGCGGTCATGAAGGTGCATGAATATCTGGCGGCCTTTTTCCAGAAGAACGGCTCGACGCTGGTTCGCGCCGGCTTCGTCAACGGCCTTCCCGGCTTCGTCACGCTGGAGGCCGATGGCGAGTTGCAGACCACCGCGCTGGAGATCGAGGACGGAAAAGTCGCGGCGATCTATGTGGTGCGCAATCCGGACAAGCTGAGGCATTTGCATTGAGGGGCGTCGATTCGGATCGGATACACTCCTTCGCACCCCCCTCTGTCCTGCCGGACATCTCCCCCTCAAGGGGGGAGATTGGCAGTGTCGACGACGCCGCCTTTCCTGCGACGTTGGCGATTGGCGAAACCATCAATGGCAGCGCAATCTCCCCCCTTGAGGGGGAGATGTCCGGCAGGACAGAGGGGGGTGCGAAGCGCCAACGGTGGCCAGCGATCTCCTCACCCGAACCGCCCGCGATCATGCGGCGCGGCATAATCGATCCCAGGCCCGACCGGAACGATGCGGGTCGGGTTGATGGTGGTGTGGCTGCCGTAATAGTGCGACTTGATGTGGTGCATGTTGACCGTGCCGGCCACGCCCGGCACCTGGTAGAGGTCGCGCAGATAGTTGGAAAGGTTTGGATAATCGGCGATGCGGCGCAAATTGCATTTGAAGTGGCCGACATAGACCGGGTCGAAGCGCGCCAGCGTCGTGAACAGCCGCCAGTCCGCCTCGGTGATTTTTCCACCCGCCAGATAGCGCTGCCGCGACAGTCTTTGCTCCAGTGTATCCAGCGCCGAGAACAGTTCGCCGAACGCCTCTTCATAGGCCGCCTGCGTCGTCGCGAAGCCCGCCCGGTAGACGCCGTTGTTGATGGCGGGATAGACCAGCGCGTTGATTTCATCGATCTCTGCGCGCAGCGCCTCCGGATAGAAGTCGACCGACTTGTCGCCCCATTCGTCGAAGGCCGAGTTCAGCATGCGGATGATTTCGGGCGATTCGTTGGAGACGATCGTCTGCTCCTTGCGGTCCCACAGAACCGGCACCGTCACGCGGCCGGAATAGTGCGGGTCGGCTTTCGTGTAGATCTGGTGCAGGAAATCGAGCCCGTAGAGATCGTCGCCCGTCGCCCCGTCCTCGGCCAGGAACGTCCAGCCATCCTTGCCCATGAAGTGGTGGACGACCGAAACCGAGATCACGTCCTCAAGCTTCTTCAGCACGCGAAAAATCAGCGTTCGGTGCGCCCAGGGGCAGGCATAGGAGACATAGAGGTGGTAGCGCCCCGGCTCGGCCTTGAAGCCGCGCGTGCGTCCGGGCACCGGCTTGCCGTCGACGGTGACCCAGTCGCGCCAGGGCGCCTCGGAGCGCACGAAGCGTCCGCCGGTCTCCCTGGTCGAATACCAGACGTCCTGCCACTTGCCGTCGACGAGTTGTCCCATGTGGTTCTCCCGGCTGCATGGTCGGGATTGTCCCGACGATCTCCCCGACACTTAGGACGGTCGGGCCGAAAGCAAAACCGCCGCGGCATGAACACAGCGTCGCCGATAACAGGCATTTGCCCAAAATGCACCATAGGCGGATGGACGCCGCGCCAATTTGATGGTAGCGGCGTTTCCCCATGGTTACATGCACGCATACCCGGTTCGACCGACGACGAAAGAGCGCCCGCGCTTGAAGCGCTGACAGGCGACGCTGCCCCGTGCAGCACTTTTTCCTCGCACCCGACCGGATGCCGCTCACCATGATCCCCGCTGACGTAATCTTCATGCCGGAAACCCCGGCGCACGACGCTGAAATCGACCATATCAACGAAGAAGCCTTCGGCCCGGGGCGCTTCGCGCGCGCGGCCTACAAGATCCGCGAAGGCGGCCCGCACGAGCGGCATCTTTCCTTTGTCGCCCTGCATAATGGCGAGGTGATCGCCTCCTGCCGGCTGACGCGCATCGCCGCGGGCCAAGGCCGCGCGCTGCTGCTCGGGCCGCTCGCCGTCAGGCCCGCCCACAAGAACCTCGGCATCGGCCGGAAACTGGTGGCGATCTCGGTGGAGGCCGCGCGCAAGGCCGGTGCCGGCGCCGTGCTGCTGGTGGGCGACGAACCCTATTACGGCCCGCTCGGCTTTGAGCGCATTGCACGCGGCCAGATCTCCATGCCGAGGCCGGTCGATCTCGATCGCATCCTCGCCTATGAGCTTTCGCCGGGCGCGGTGGAACGCCTCAAGGGCGAAGTCTGCCATGAGGATCTTTCACGGTCCGGCGTGCCAGCCGATGCCCCCGCCGAGCCGGTGCGGATGGCAGGTTAAGCCCTGCCGGCTCATCCATCGCGCCGCCTTCCCGGGCTGGCGGTCGAGATCCTGATGTCGGACGGCGGGACGATCCGCCTCGTCGGCGCAAGCCCGGTCGCTCCGCGATAATCCGGGCAGCCACTTGCAGCGCCGGCCTTGCGCGCCGATAAGTGGATGGCGAAATTCATGATTGAGGCCACCATGGAAGAAAAACACGACGTTATCCGTCCCACCGACGACGAGGCGGTCAGGTTGGCGAAGACATTGCTCAGATCGGCTCGCTACGGCGCGATCGCCGTGCTCGATCCCGACAGTGGCGGCCCGCTGGCCAGCCGCGTTGGCGTCGCGACAGATGTCGACGGCGCGCCGCTCATCCTGGTGTCGATGCTGTCGGCGCACACGCGCGCGGTCATCGCCGATCCGCGCTGCTCGCTGCTGCTCGGCGAACCCGGCAAGGGCGACCCGCTCGCCCATCCGCGCATCACCCTGATCTGCCGCGCCGGTCTCCTGGAAAAGGGCTCGCCCGGACACGCACGCGCCGAGCGCCGATATCTGAACAGGAACCCCAAGGCCAAATTGTATGTCGGCCTCGGCGATTTCCACATGTTCCGCCTCGACATCGAGCGCGCCAGCCTCAATGGCGGCTTCGGCAAGGCCTACGCCCTGACAAGAGACGATGTGCTGACCGCCAGCCCCGCGCTTGAAGCGCTCGCCGCTTCCGAACAGGGCGCGATCGATCACATGAATTCCGACCATGGCAACGCGATCGATCTCTACGCCGCGCATTTCGCACGTTCTCAGGGCGAAGGCTGGAAGATGACCGGCATCGACGCCGAGGGAATCGACCTGGCATCCGGCGATGAAACAAGACGGGTGTTCTTTCCCCTCCCGCTGCGGGAACCGTCGGAGCTTCGCCCTGTCTTGGTCCAGATGGCCAGGACAGCACGTGCCAGCGCAGACAACTCGTAGGACCAACCGCAAATTGCAGCCGGCTCGCTCTTGAGATCATATATGAACGCACTAGGTTGTAGGAAATGTATGCGGAGGTCCTACGGTGTCCCTGGGAGGACGGTTCCAGCCAGATAGAGAAGCGATGAGAACATTCCGCTCGCTCCGTCGAGGAAGCGACGCGGCGGGATGATGTCGGACCGTGCCCAGCCAACCGCCGCCGACGCGGCAACTCTGCTCACAATGCTCGGGAACGAGAAGCGTCTGGCGATCCTTTGCACCATCCTCGACAATGAGATGTCGGTCGGCGCATTGGCCGACAAGGTGGATCTCAGCCAATCGGCACTGTCGCAGCACCTGGCGAAGCTGCGCAAGGCGCGGCTGGTGGAAACACGTCGCGACCGGCAGACCATTTTCTACATATGCCGCTCGCCGAAGGTGCGGACAATCATGCAAGCCCTGCAGAACATCTACGAATTCGCCTGACGTCGCCCGCTTTCCAGCCGGCGCCGCCTTCGGTAGACCGGCCGGATGACGCTCATTCGCATCGATGACCCGCACGACCCCCGCATCGCAGCCTATCGCGATGTCCGCGAGCGCGACCTGGTCGGCAGGCGTGGGCTGTTTGTCGCCGAAGGCAAGGTGGTGCTCGACGTGCTCCTGTCCGCCACCGACTACGAGGCGCAGTCCGTGCTCGTCCTCGAAAGCCGGGCGGCCGGCCTCGAAGCGGTGCTTCGCCGGGCCCCGGTGACCATGCCGGCATACATCGCCGACGCGGCGGTGATGGACGCCATCGCCGGCTTCCACATCCATCGCGGCATACTGGCGATCGGCCGGCGGCGAACTGCGCCGACCGTTCGTGGACTGATCGAAGCCGCGGCCGGGCGTGCTCTGGTGCTCGTGCTGGTCGGCATCTCGAACCACGACAACATCGGCTCGATCTTTCGCAACGCCGCCGCCTTCGGCGCGGCCGCGGTGTTCATCGATCCGACCTGCTGCGATCCGCTCTACCGCAAGTCGATCCGCGTTTCGGTCGGCGGCGTCTTCCGGGTTCCCTTTGCCCGCTTCGACGACACCGCCTGCTTCGCACAGGATCTGCTGGATCATGGCTTCCGGTCGGTCGCGCTTTCACCGCGCGGCAAAACCGACATCCGCGACATCGACGGCGCTGGCCGCATGGCGCTTTTTCTCGGCACCGAGGGCGACGGCCTCCCGCAAGCGATCCTTTCGGCGATGGAGACGGTGCGCATCGCAATCGCGCCGGATTTCGACAGCCTCAACGTCGCCGCGACGTCGGCGATCGCCCTTCACCGGCTCACCGGAATTAGCGCGCCCCGCTAGGTCAAGGGCAGCGGCGCGATCTTCTTCAGCGCCCTGACCCGGTCGGCCAGGCTCATCGGGCCCGACCCCTCCCGCCCGCCCGCGTCCGCGCCGGGCAGCGGCGTTTCCAGCGCCTTGCGGATCGGCGAATCCGGTCCGTCGAGCATCGCGGTCAGCGAGATCACCTCGGCGGCCAGATCGTTCATCTGCTCGCGCAGCAGCGCGCTCTCGCGGCGCTCGACCTCCCATTCCTCGGCCTTGGCGCGCTCGCGCCCGGCAAGATCCGCCCGCAGCTTCTGGTTTTCCCGGGTCATGACCACGAGCCGCTCGTCGAGGCGGCGGCGCTCGGCATTGAGCTTTGCGACGGCGGATTGCATGTCCCCCTCGCCGGCGCCGGAGAGCAGGTTCGACATCTGCAACGTCAGTTCCGCCATTTGTGCCTCCAGCCGCAGTTTTTCCTCCAGCGCCTTGGCGAGCTTGCCGTTGAGGTCGTTTTCCGTTGCCGTTCCGGCCTTAAGCCGCTCGCGGAACTGCGAGAGGTCCTTTTCGCGCCGTTCGATCGTCTCCTCGCGATCGGCGATGGTGGCGACCATGCGCTCGACCTTGCGTTCGAGGTCGGCCGCCTTGCGCTTCTCGACCCGCGCTGTCTCCTGCGCACCGCGCAACTCGACGGCAAGGTCCTGGAGCCGGCGGTCGACCTCTCGCCGCTCGCCCTTGAGGGCGCCGAGGTCGCCGGCCAGCCTTTCGACCTCGTTCTCCTTGACCAGCAGTTCGGCCTGGCGGCTGCTCGACGACTGGCTGGCGGTTTCATAGAGGCTGTTGAGTTTCTCCAGTTCCGCCGCCCTCTGTTCGAGCGCGCGGTCCGCCTCTTCGAGGCTGTTGGAATATTGCCGCAGTTCCTCCTCGCGCTGGCGAAGCTCGGCGCGAAGTTCGGCGCCTTTCGCCTCAAGGTCGGAGAGAACCCGGTTCTGGCCGTCGCGCTCGAGGGCGATCTGCCGCAGTTCCTCCCGCCCGCGGCCGATCTCGACGATCTGCGCGGAAGCCTTCTCGCGGAACTCCTTCACGCTGATCTCGAGGCGGCGGGTGGACATTGCGAACTCGGCCCGCAGCCGGTCCTTGTCGGCCTGGATCTCGACCAGCGACAGCGGCACGGACGCCTCGATACGCTTGCGCGTCAGCCTCACGGCCCGCCGCCAGATCGCCGGCGCGATCATGAGCGCCAGGAAGCCGGCGCACAGGAACCCGAGGGCAAAGAAGAGCACGGACTGGATCACGGCAGACCTTACGAGCGGTACACGAAACCGTCAGGGCGGGAGGAGATCGTTCGCGGTCACTCTGCCGGCGACGGCGTCATCTCGCCCTGGCTTTCCCGCCCACTAATGCCGGATTTTGGAGGGAGTGCAAGGATGCCGGCGATGCCCAGGCCTAGAAGGGGTTCCAGGTGGCCTTCTGCGTCAGCTTGAGATAGCCGACATTGACGCCGAGCCGCGCGCCGACGCCAGTGCGCACCGGCACCAGAAGCACATCGCCCTGCTTCAGCACGTTGAAGCCCACCCCGGCCACGACATAGGCCGAACCCGCGACGCCGACGAAACGCTTGTAGAGTGCGTCGACCTGATCGAGATTGTAGACCAGCATCATGATGCGCGAGCCTTCGCCGCCGAAATCGAAGCCCACCGACGGTCCTTGCCAGAACACCTTGTGGTCGCCGGCATTCTTGGTGAAGAGCTTGCCCTCGCCATAGGTCAGGCCGCCGACGAAGGCGCCGGAGCCCTCTTCGCCCAGCACATAGCCGTTCGGCAGGCCGTAGGACGAGAAGATGCTTTCGACCGCCGTAGCCAGCCCGCCGGAGGTCGCGCCGAAGAAGCGATGTCCCGAATCGACGATTTCGCGCGCCGTGTATTCCTGCGCCTTGAGCGGCGTCGCCGCCAAGCTCACGGCGCCGGCAAGCGTTGCGACAACTACCAGAAGCCGGAAGGCGAACCGGCCAACAATTCGGGAAAGCATGCTTTTGATCTCCGTCCGCAAGCGCTTCGCCGACGTCCCTGCACCCGGCGGCTCTTGAAGTCCGCTCGGGAAGTTCACCATGGCACCCTATGCCGTAATCCTTTTTCAACCATTAAGCTCTCACATGAACATGGCGGTTCGAAGACCTGCAGGAGCCGCCTTTTGCCTGCGAGGGTCGACGTCCCGGGCTTCAGCATCCGACCCTCCTGCCCGGCTGGATTTGCCGATGGACCGCGATGCCTTATAGCCAGACAGCCGCGAAACAGGCATGATTCGGGCGGTCCGGCACGGCGACCGTGGCCTGCTCCGAGATGAGGGATCGCCGGGGAATGAACGTCCGATGGCCGATATTCTAACGCTCTCCGCAGCCGATCTCGCAGCGCTTCTCTGCAGCCGGGTATGCCACGACATCATCTCGCCGGTCGGCGCGATCAACAACGGCCTCGAACTGCTGGACGAAGGCGGCGCCGACGCGGACGCCATGAACCTGATCCGCACCAGCGCCCGCAACGCCTCGGCCAGGCTGCAATTCGCCCGCATCGCCTTTGGCGCCGCCGGATCGGCCGGAATGGTGATCGACACGGGCGACGCCGAATCGGTCGCCACCGCCTTCCTGCGCAACGAGAAGCCCGAATTCGAATGGAGCGGCCCGCGCTGGCTGCTGCCGAAGAATAACGTCAAGCTCTTGCTCAATCTCGTCCTCATCGCCAATGCGGCGATCCCGCGCGGCGGCAAGATCTCTGTGAAGTTGGACGGCAGCGACAGCAATCCGAGGTTTACGGTCTCGTCTCGCGGGCCGATGCTGCGCGTGCCGCCGAAATTCCTCGAACTGCATTCCGGCAACCGGCCCGAGGAGGCGATCGACGCCCACGCCGTGCAGCCCTACTACACGCTGCTGCTTTCGCGCGAATCCGGCATGCCGATCTCGATCCACGCCACCGCGGACGAGATCGTCTTTTCGGCGTCGCGGCCGGAATAACGCAAAATATCGCCCGCGGGTCGGCGATTCGATCAATTTAGCGGAAACTTTACCTAACCCGTTCTCTCGATTTTTACCGGCGCCGCCGTAGCGTCGTTTCGGCTACGCCACGGCTTGACGCTGGGCCGCGGAGATGAGGGATCGGGATGAAGCGCTGCATGTTCGTCGACGACTCGAGCGTGATCCGCAAGGTCGCCAAGCGCATCCTCAACGGACCGGACATGGTTCTGGTGGAAGCCGGCAGCGGGCTCGACGCCATCGAGATGTGCCAGGCGGACATGCCGGACATCGTGGTGATCGATTCGGCCCTGCCCGACCTGCCGACGGCCGACGTCATCCGCCGCATCCGCGCCATTCCCAGCGCCGTCGTCCCGCACATCGCTGTCTGTCTTACGGAAATCGACGTCGCCGCGATCATGCGGGCGAAACGCGCCGGGGCGCAGAGCTATCTGCTGAAACCCTTCAACCGCGCCCAATTGCTGGAGCGGTTCCGGGCAATAGACCTCGCCACCCACGCGGGTGCTCCGACGCGGGCGGCGTAAAGGTCAATCCACCGATTCGTTCGAATTGGCAGGCTCAGGCGGGGCGATCTTCTGATCGGCCGCCTTCCCCGTTCAGGCGCTTTCGCGGATTTCTTCCGGCTCGCGCAGCACGTAGCCGCGGCCCCATACCGTCTCGATGAAATTCTGGCCGCCGGAGGCAGCGTCGAGCTTCTTGCGCAGCTTGCAGATGAAGACGTCGATGATCTTCAGCTCTGGCTCGTCCATGCCGCCATAGAGGTGGTTGAGGAACATTTCCTTGGTGAGCGTGGTCCCCTTGCGCAGCGAGAGCAGCTCCAGCATCTGGTATTCCTTGCCGGTCAGATGCACGCGCTGGCCGCCGACTTCGACGGTCTTGGCGTCGAGATTGACGATCAGGTCGCCAGTGGCGATGACCGACTGGGCGTGGCCCTTCGAGCGGCGGACGATGGCGTGGATGCGCGCCACCAGTTCGTCCTTGTGGAAGGGCTTGGTCATGTAGTCGTCGGCGCCGAAGCCTAGGCCCCGCACCTTGTCCTCGATGCCGGCCATGCCGGAAAGGATCAGGATCGGCGTCTTCACCTTGGAGAGCCGCAGCGTGCGCAGCACCTCGTAGCCCGACATGTCGGGAAGGTTCAGATCGAGCAGGATGATGTCGTAGTCGTAGAGCTTGCCGAGATCGACGCCCTCCTCTCCGAGGTCGGTCGTGTAGACGTTGAAGCTCTCCGACTTCAGCATCAATTCGATGCTCTGGGCCGTCGCACTGTCGTCTTCAATCAGCAGAACGCGCATCTAATTCCCCTTTTCTGCTGCCGCACCGGCTTTCGCCAGCCATGCGGTGCCGGAGCAGTGATTGCCTGGACCCAAAACTGCCACCGAATGGTTAACAAAACCTGATTCCGTTTGGCAAGTCGCAAGAATGCCTATCAGCCTTGGGGTACACACCGTTGATTCAACTCGCGAATCGTACATCGAAACGGCTTGCGCCGAACCTTAACAAACCGGGCCAAGTGACTCATTCGACTCATCAAGTCGCCGACAGACCGGAAACGACCATATTTTTTTACCGCGCCTTAAGCCCTTGCACGTATGATTAACAATGCCCGTAAACGAATGGTTACCGGGCGCGAAATTTCTTAGGTTTTCGTTTCATTTCGTTAAGGAGCGATCCGGCGGGACGAGACGGACGATTTTTGACGATGCGTTTGCGGGTCTGTGTTGCGTTTCCGGAGTGTGGACATGAAGTCACGTGAGAACCTTGTTCGGCTGAAGCAGTTTCAGGCGAACGAAAAGCGCCGGCAGCTCGCGCAACTGGACATGATGATCGGCGAGTTCGAGCGCATGGCGAACGACCTCGAGGTGCAGATCGCCGCCGAGGAGAAGAAGGCGGGCATCACCGACATCAATCATTTCGCCTATCCGACCTTCGCCAAGGCCGCGCGCCAGCGCCGCGACAATCTGAAGAACTCGCAGGGCGACCTCGCCGACCAGCGGACCACCGCCGTCTCCCTACTCCGCGAAGCTGAAGCGGAGCTCTCCAAGGCCCAGTTGCTGGAATCGCGCGACGGAAAGATACGCGAGACGGACGGCCACCACAGCCGCAGCGCGATGATCGGCTGAGCCGAAAATCGCGCTCCAACTGGAGCCCGAATGCGCCGCCGCCCGGCGCCGCCGCTTCCACGGCGCGGCGGCTTCGGCTGGAGCCATGTTATGGCGCAACCCTATCCTCTCCTCCTGCCACTAATCCTGTTTGCCGCGACGTTCTGCTTCGCGCTCGGCATCGTCATGCCGCTGATCCAGGTGGACCGGCTGTATTTCTTCGCCGACCAGCCCTCGCTGATCGGCATCGTCGCCGGCCTGTGGGACCAGGGCGACGTCCTGCTGGCGGGCGTCATAGGCCTTTTCTCGCTCGGCTTCCCGGCGCTCAAACTGGCGCTGCTGCATTGCGCCGCCTACGCGGAGCATCACTCGCCGCGCATTCCCGCCTGGTTCAGGGCGCTGGCCAACTGGTCGATGCTGGATGTCGTGCTGGTGGCGCTGGTGGTCTTCGCGGCCAAGACCAGCGGGCTGGCCACCGCCTTCACCAAACCCGGCCTGTGGTTCTTCGCGGCTTCCGTGCTGCTCACGGCGGCGGCCTCGGCGCTGGCGAAGCGCGCGGCCGCCGACCACTGACACGAGGAACGGCGTGCGGCCTCCCAGGCCGCGAAGGCCTTCCCTACGCCTCTTCGAGAACGCCTTCGCGGGATCGCGCCTCGCGGATTTCGGGCGCGTAGCGCTCCGCCCAGATCCGGATCTGGCCGAGCAGTTCCCCCAGATTGCGGCCAAGCTCGGTCAGCTCGTATTCGACATGCGGCGGGATCACCGGGAAAACCTCGCGCCGCACCAGCCCGTCGCGCTCCAGCACACGCAAGGTCTGGGTGAGCATCTTCGGCGTGATGCCCTCCACCTTGCGGGCGATCTCGCCATAGCGCCGCCGGCCCGGCTTGAGCGCGCCGACCACCAGATAGACCCATTTGCTGGCCAGCATCTCCAGCACCGTATGGGACATGCAATCGCGCCGGAACGCATCGTAGCCGAAAGGCCTGTCGCAATCGTCACTATCCATGAGGTGCATATATATCGTGAAGGTGCATACTGGACAAGCGCCGATACTATCCAAATGATAGTGTCGTTCATCAGCCAAGGAGATCATGATGCGCGCCATAGTCCAGAACAGCGTCGGCGGACCTGAAGTCCTCGCCGTATCGGACCGTCCGACGCCTAGCCCCGGTCCGGGCCAGGTTCTCGTCCGGGTCAAGGCCGCCGGTGTCAATCCGGTCGATGTCGCGGTGCGCGCCGGCTTCTATCCGCTGCTCGGAGAACCGCCCTTCATCATCGGTTGGGATATCGCGGGCACGGTGGAGGCGCTGGGTGACGGAGTCACCGCCTTCAAGGCAGGCGACGCGGTTTTCGGCATGCCGTATTTTCCGAAGCAGGCGGCGGCCTATGCCGAATTTGCGGTGGCTCCCGCCGACGAAGTGGCCTTGAAGCCGGCGGCGCTCGATTTCGACCAGGCCGGCGGCCTGCCGCTGGCCGGGCTGACCGCCTGGCAGGCACTGGTCGGCGCCGGCGGCATCAAGGCCGGCCAGCGCGTGCTAATCCACGCCGCCGCCGGCGGCGTCGGCCATCTGGCCGTGCAGATCGCCAAGGCCAAGGGCGCCCATGTGATCGCCACCGCCAGCACGGAAAAACGCGATTTCGTCCGCTCGCTCGGCGCCGACGAGGTGATCGACTACACGGCGACGGATTTTTCAGAAACCGTCCGCGACATCGACATCGTTCTGGAGCCGATCGGCGGCGACCACGCGGCGCTGTCTCTGAAAACCTTGCACCCAGGCGGCATCATCGCGGCGTTGCTGACGCCGAGCGACGCCGCCAGGGCCGAGATCGACCGGAGCGGAAAACGGTTTGCGCGGATCGGCGTGCGTCCCGACGGGCCGGCGCTGCGGGAACTCGCCGCCCTCGCCGAGGCCGGCAAGCTGAAAGTCCATGTGGCGAGGACATTTCCGCTGGCCGAGACAGGTGCGGCGCACATCTTCCTTGGCACGAGGCCGATCGGCAAGGTGGTGCTGACGACCTGAGCGCGGCACTGGCGACAGGGATATCAGTGTGGCCGAAGGCCCCCTGCCGGGCAACGTTCGGACGCGGACTCGCTCATGCCGGTGATGAATTCCGACCAGCGAAACCTCCACTCCGGCCCCAGGCCGAAGTGGAGGTATTTCGAACAGGACAGCGATGGAGCCTGGAGCCGCCGGTATCAGTCCTTGGCGCGCTCGACATACGACCCGTCGGCGGTCATCACCACGACGCGCGTGCCGACGCCGATATGCGGCGGCACGGCGGTGCGCACGCCATTGGACAGGATCGCCGGCTTATAGGACGACGACGCCGTCTGGCCCTTGGTCGTTGGCTCGGTCTCGACCACCTCGAACGCCGCGCGCTGCGGCAGCACCAGGGCGATCGCCACGCCATTGTGCAGCGAAAGCTGCACCGCCATGCCTTCTGACAGATAGGGCGCCTGGTCCGCGATATCGGCGGCAGGGACCGCCACCTGCTCGTAGGTCTCGGGGTTCATGAAATGATACCCCTCGCCGTCGCCATAGAGGAAGGTGTGCTCGCGCTCCTCCACATGGGCGCGCTCCACCTGCTCTGTGGTGCGGTAGCGCTCGGAGATCTTCACCCCGTCCGAGATGCGGCGCATATCGAGCTGGGTCACCGGCGTGCCCTTGCCGGGGTGTATGTTCTCGGCAAACAGGATGACGTAGAGCTTGCCGTCCTTGTCGACGACATTGCCTTTGCGCAAGGAACTGGCGATCACCTTCACGGGCTCAATCCTGATCAATAGGGGTCGGCGTTCGCCGACCGAAGAAGCATTTGCGTGCGCCCTACAACATCTTTATGGCCGCCGCCAGCCACCTTCGCTACGGAGACCATCCCTTCCATGACCGAAGCCTCGCCCTGGTGGACGCCGCACGTCCATGCCGACCGCCGTCCGCGGCTGATCCAGCGCAACGCCATCGCCGCCGCCATCCGCGACTGGTTCGCCCGCCGCGACTTCATCGAGGTCGAAACCGCGGCCCTGCAGATCTCGCCCGGCAACGAGACGCATCTGTCGGCCTTCGCCACCGAGGCGATCCGCCCCGACACCACGCGCCAGCCGCTCTATCTGCACACCTCGCCGGAATTCGCCTGCAAGAAGCTGCTTGCCGCCGGCGAGAAACGCATCTTCAGTTTTGGGCCTGTCTGGCGCAACCGGGAGCGCGGGGCGCTGCACCACCCCGAATTCACGATGATCGAGTGGTATCGCGTGGGCGAAACCTACGAGAGCCTGATGGACGATTGCGCGGCGCTGCTGGCGCTTGCCGCCGAGCGGGCCGGCACGAAACGTTTTGCCTTTCGCGACCGGGAGGCCGATCCCTTCGCCGAGCCGGAACACCTGACCGTCCATGACGCCTTCATGCGCCACGCTGGCATCGATCTGCTGGCCACTGTCGCGTCTGATGGCGAAACCGACCGCGACAGCCTGCATGCCGCCGTCGCGCAAGCCGGCATGCGCACCGCGCCCGACGATACCTGGTCCGACCTGGTCAGCCGGGTGATGGTCGAGCGCGTCGAGCCAGCACTTGGCAAGGGCCGCGCCACCATCCTCTACGAATACCCGATCCCGGAGGCAGCCCTTGCCCGTCCGAGCGCCCGGGACCCGCGCGTAGCGGAACGATTCGAGCTCTATTGCTGCGGCGTCGAACTCGCCAACGCCTTCGGCGAGCTGACCGACCCGGACGAGCAGCGTCGGCGGTTTTCGGCCGACATGGACGAGAAGCAGAAAATCTACGGCGAACGCTATCCGATCGACGAGGATTTTCTGAGCGCCTTGTCGATCATGCCTGAATCCAGCGGCATCGCGCTCGGCTTCGACCGGCTGGTCATGCTTGCCACCGGCGCGCGCCGCATAGAGGACGTGATTTGGACGCCGGTTTCGGACGGCTGAAGCACGACAGAAGTACACCGGGACGATATCCGCACGCCCCAATCGCCGCTCATAGAAGGAAATCGCGGACTGCCGTCCGCACTTTCAGACTGCAACCCGATCAATGCCGGTATTGCTGGATCCGTGTGGTGCGCAGGCCGGCAAGGCCGTATTCGTCGATCGACGCCTGCCAGGACAGGAATTCCTCGGTGGTCAGCTTGTAGCGCTGGCAGGCTTCCTCGAGGCTGAGCAGACCGCCGCGCACGGCGGCAACGACCTCTGCCTTGCGGCGAATGACCCACCGGCGCGTATTCGATGGCGGCAAATCGGCAATGGTCAGAGGGCTGCCGTCGGGCCCAATGACATACTTAACACGCGGCCTTACCAGATCGGTCATCGTACTCTCTACAATATTCACAGACCTAATCGTGCACAGACTAGCGCCACAGCTTTAAAAATTGCCTAAGCGCTCCGACAAGCGTAGGGACTTCTCCGTCAACGAACCCTTTCGGTGCGCCCGACAATTTTAACGATTCCGCCATCCGGCCGAACATGCCAGCCATTTCAATGGCTTGGCTCAATCGATCGGTGAACTGGCGGCGGGCGCTTGCTTGACCTATATTCGTAACGTTGGCATGAAACGCCGGTTTCGAACCTTGGAAAGCCTCCATGAACAGCCTCGATCTGCCGGGAAGGCCTGAGGACACCCGCATCGTCGTGGCAATGTCGGGCGGCGTGGACTCTTCCGTCGTCGCCGGAATCCTGAAGCGCGAGGGCTACGACGTCGTCGGCGTGACGCTGCAGCTCTACGATCACGGCGCAGCCACCCACCGCGCCGGCTCCTGCTGTGCCGGCCGCGACATCGACGACGCGCGCCGCGTTTCCGAGACGCTGGGCATCCCGCATTACGTGCTCGACTACGAGGAGCGTTTCCGCAAGGCCGTCATCGATCCCTTCGCCGAGAGCTATGTCGCCGGCGAGACGCCGATCCCCTGCGTGTCCTGCAACCAGACGGTCAAGTTCGCCGACCTGCTGGAGACCGCGCGCGACCTGGGCGCCGAAGCGCTGGCTACCGGCCATTATATCCGCAGCCGCGCGAACGGCGCGCACCGCGCGCTGTATAGGCCGGTCGACGCCGACCGCGACCAGAGCTATTTCCTGTTCGCCACCACGCAGGAGCAGATCGACTATCTGCGCTTTCCGCTGGGCGGCCTGTCCAAGCCGGAGGTGCGCGCCATCGCCGCCGGTCTCGGCCTCACCGTCGCCGACAAGCAGGACAGCCAGGACATCTGCTTCGTGCCGCAGGGAAAATATTCCGACATTATCTCCAGGCTGAAGCCGACGGCGGCCACGCCGGGCGAGATCGTCCACATCGACGGCCGAGTGCTCGGCCGCCACGAGGGCATATTGCGCTACACGATCGGCCAGCGCCGCGGCATCGGCATCGCGTCCGGCGAGCCGCTCTATGTCGTGCATCTCGACGCCGAGCGCGCCCGCGTCATCGTCGGCCCGCGCGAGGCGCTGGAGACCAGAAAAGTCTATCTGCGCGCCATGAACTGGCTCGGCGACGACGACCTCGACGCGACCGGCGCCCAGGGCATCGAGCTCTTCGCAAAGGTCCGCTCGACCCGTCCGCCGCGCCCGGCGATGCTCTACCGCCGCAACGGCGTCACCTGGGTGGAATTGACCGAGGGCGAATCCGGCATCGCGCCCGGCCAGGCCTGCGTGCTCTACGGCGACGAGTCCAACGAGGCGCGCGTGCTCGGCGGCGGTTTCATTGAGCGCTCGGAGCGCAGCGCGGCTGCCGAGGCGATGCTGGCGAGACTGGCGGCCCCCGCGCATATCGCGGCCGAATAGGTTCTCCGGATGGACCGGATAGGGATCAGAGATAGGGCGACAGCCGTTGGTCGCACTTTGACCGCCTGCTCCCTTGCGATCACGGACTTCAGAACACCTTGGCGAGCGAAACTGGCGGTCTTATTCGTACTCGTCGGCTGGATGACGGCAGGCACACTGATCAGTTCATTGACGCCATTGAACGGTCTCTCTGAACTGGCTTGGACCGTTGTCGGCCTCTGTGCTGCCGTGACTATCCTGCAACGGCTCGTTCCCTCGAAACTTATGGCGGAATTCAGGGAAAAAGCCGGTTCGATAGAGGTTCAAGCACACCATCGCGCTTATCTCGAATGCATAGCCCTGCTTGTAGCTGCAGCCGCAGCCTTCGGCATCTGGTATGTGGCTTGGCGGTAGCGGACTGCGGGCGTAGCCGCCACTTCAGGGCTAGCCTTCAGCTATGCGTGATCGTTCCGGCGGTCAGGATGCGCAGCACCTCTATACCCTCCTCGCCGCTGGTGCGCGGCGGCTCGCGGGTCTCGATGCAGTGGATGAAATGCTCCAGCTCGCGCGTCAGCGGCATGCCGCCCTCGACCGGCACATAGGTCGGCTCGTTGGTGGTGGCGAGCCACTGGCCGCTGTCCTGCCAGACCTCGTGGTGGTAGATGGCGAGTTTCTTGTCCCACGGCTCGACATCGTCGAACACCGCCATCGCCTTGGTGCCGACCACCGTCAGCCGCCGCTCGCGATAGGGGTTCAGCCGCGAGGCGAACAGGTGGCCGCGCAGCCCGTCGGGAAAACGCATGTGCAGATGGGCGAAATCGCTGAGCCGGTCGAGCAGCGCCGCTCCCTCTCCGCGGACTTCGAGCGGCGCCTGGCCGGTAATGGCAAGAATCATCGACAGGTCGTGCGGCGCAAGGTCCCACAGCGCATCGTTCTCCGTATGGAATTTGCCGAGGCCGAGGCGGTGCGAGTGGATGTATTTCACCACGCCGAGTTCGCCGTCGTCGATCAGCGCCTTGAGTTTTTCGAACGCCGGATGGAAGCGCAGCACATGGCCGGTCATGAAGATGCGGCCGTTGCGCGCAGCCGCTGCCACCGCCCGCTCGGCGTCCGGCACGGTGAGCGCGATCGGCTTCTCGACCAGCACGTCCTTCCCCGCCTCGACGGCGCGCACCGCCTGCTCCGCATGAAACTGCGGCGGCAGCGCCATGACCACTCCGTCGATATCGTCCCGCTGGAAAAGCTCGGACGGCGCGATCGCCAGGCAGTCATGCTCGACCGCAAAACCTTCGGCGCGCGCGCCGTTCACATCGGAAACCGCGCGCAGCACGCCCAGCCCCTTCAGCGTGCGGACATGGTTCGCTCCCCAGTATCCGCAACCCAGGACAGCGATACTTGGCTTCATCAATCGAAAAACTCTGGGGCGGCTGGCGAAAGGATTGCGGGGCAGACATAGCCACGCGCTCCCGCGAACTCAAGCCTGCGCGGCGCACGATTGATTGCAGCCGAAAACGTCGCTTCACCGGCAACAAGCGCCCTTGCCGGCAAAGCACCGAGGCCGTTCCCCCGCGAAATCCCGATAAACCGCCGGACTGGCAAGGCCCGGATGGACCCGCCAGGCACCGCGTGATCGCACTGTGCCGAACGGGACAGCGGCATCCGCCGGGCACCCACAGCGAAAGCCTGCAAGGGGCCATGTGTGGCAAACAGAGCCTCCATGCGCCACGAAGCGGCATCTTCGTCTCCACCACGCTTGACAGGCTCGGCCCGCCCCCCCTATACCCCCGCTGCTTTCGCGGCGCGGCTTGCGTCCGATGCAAGGCTTGGCGGAGTAGCTCAGTTGGTTAGAGCACGGGAATCATAATCCTGGGGTCGGGGGTTCGAGTCCCTCCTCCGCTACCAAAATTTCTTCAACGTTTTCTGAGACTTAGCGGACGTGATCGGTTACCTAGGTGGCCTTTCATGTCGCAGTCATGTTGCAAGCGCGTACCAAGGATTTCCAACGATTTCCACAGTGTGACGGCGCGTCCATGCGACATGGAATGCAACATGGTGGACTCAAGTTACGACCAAATCTCATTGCGAATCGGCCCACGTCCGCGCCGGCAATGCCTTTGTGTGGAACAACCGCGAGGCGCCGCAGTTTTCCGACCACATCGGAGGAACGCCTATGGCCCGGCAGAGTGAGTCATTCACGAGCAAGATGTCGAGGATCGATACAGCTTCCCGCGAGATCATCGACAAGGAGGCGGCCGACCGCGAAAGAAAGACGGCGCGGCTTCGAGCGATGAGGCTCGAAAAGGAAGCTGCGGCAGGACAGCCCAAGCGCGCTCGTCGGACGTCTGCTAAATCAGCGGACAGCGGACGGGTCGGATGAGCACCACCAGAGAGTTCCTTGCTAACTGGCTTCAGGAGAACGTCGGCAACCTCCCCACCGAAAGCGAAGTGAGCATGGCCGTCCTGGCGCAACAGTTTGAACAGGATGCCGACGCTGCCGGCTATGGTTATGGGGCGCGCGAAGATGAACTTGGCAACGTCGAAAACGCCATAGCTGAAGCGCTGAAGATGGGTTCAACCCGAGAGCATAGGCAAACTAGAGTCGCTGTTGACGAGACCAATCCTGCACCCCTCATGGAAGCGCTGGAGGTCGACGACTCAAGAAGCGGGCCGTGATGTTCAGGCGGCAGAACTAAGAGAAGTCGCGCATCCGCCCGGAAAATCGGTCCTAAAAAACCGTTGGAGGCTATCGACAGGCTTGGGTTGTCACGAGGTTGTGCCATTCCCCATGTCGAAGGTTAAGAATTGAGGCCCTGGCGAGGGCGCCAGTCCGGTGGCGGGATCCGCATTTCAACCCTGTTGCGGCCGTTGCGCTTTGCCGCGTAAAGGCCGCTGTCTGCATGGCGATATAGATCGGCAAATGATGCTCGCTGGTGTGCTACTGTGCCACCAACGCTTACGCTGATCGGCCAAGCTACACCTTCCGCGTAGAATTCGATCCTGTTCACAAATGTGCGAACTCGCTCTCCGACTAGCCTGGCTTGATCTGGGCCGGCGCCGGGCAGAAAAACACCAAACTCCTCGCCACCCAGCCGACCTACCAGGTCAATATCCCGCAGGGCTCCCTTGATCGAGTCCGTGACGGCTTTCAGCGCCTCATCGCCGCGTTGGTGTCCCAGCGCGTCATTGATATTCTTGAAGTGATCAACGTCGATCACAAGTAGCGCGCCGCCGCTAGGAGCATGGGCCACCTTGTCTAGATAAGCATCCACCAATGTCGTGAACGCCCCTCGCGTTAGGCACGAGGTTAGTCCGTCGGTCGAAGCTACAACGAGCAAATCACGATGCGCGAGCGCTAGCGCACGCTGTTGGCTCAACAGGAACCAAAGCAACGGCGGCGCAAGCACCAACGGAATAGTGAGATTGTTAATTGGTTTAGCTCCCCACCGCCAGCCGTCGGCGATCGAGTAGCTATCGATTGCAAATGCCACCGAAATGCAGAGCGTCGTCCCGATAATCGTGAAGACGATTACCCGCCCATAGCCGTGCGGAGACATATCAAAAAGAAATTTCACCAGCGTGGTCCGGTTCGCCGTATTTTGGCTACCAGCTCTTCAAGGTTGGTTTAAGAATTTCGTCAAATTGATTCATTCGAGTCTCCCTTGATAATACTTCGGTTGGATCTGTCACGATGGGATCAGGGATACCTATAGTGCGTTGGAGACGGTTTTTATAAATTCTTTCGAGAATGTCGCATGCGGCTTCCGCTCGCTGCTGGCGCCTTCCACTCAAGGCAGCGCCTCCGAGAACCGCCAATTTTTCTGTCTGAGTGTCCCAGACTGACCACATGCCTGACTTTTCGGCGACACACATAAAACGGGGTGAGATTGCCATGACGCAAAACGCCCTCATCCCCAATAAGTTTCGCAGGATCACACCGCATGGTAAACGTAGGCGAACGCACGGCCACCTGTCGGATCAAACGGTTGAGGTCAGTTGGACAAACATGCCCTACCCCGTCGACGGCCAGTGCTTGAGGCTTTCCCCTGCCTGCTCGACCGCGAGAAATACCTCGTCGGTTTCCGAATCATGCTCACCTTGAGCGAGATCGGCCCGGATGCGGTCAACCATCTCATTTGCCATTGCCGCCGTCACGGCCAGGCTTTTGCCGAGGGTGGCGGCTTCGCCATACCTCCCAACTTGGCAGGATGCCGCCGAGATCACGTCCATGATGGCTGACACGCCGGCGAGTTCGGCGAGGTGGCGGGACTTCACCGCAGCGGGCGTGCCGGCTTCCGGATACGGCTCTCCATAGTGTAGTTTCATGACGCAGGTTCCTTCTCTTGGGATGAATGAAGTATCGAGACGATGGCCTTTGCCACGTCGGTCGGATTCGGCGGCTCAGACAGCGGCTCGCCGTTCTTGCCGGTGAGCTCGTGCCGGTCGACGAACATCTTGAGGTGTTTGCCAATCTTTTCGAGCGCCGAATTCTTATCCCACGCCTTGATTTCCGTGACGTACTCCACCTGCGGGTTGCCGTCGGCATCCCTGCCTGCGCTTCGGGTCACGACCTTGATCGAGGCGACGGAAGCCGCAAACTCGTCCGACCAGTCCTCTGGCATTTTCAGCCGGCCCCCGTCGAAAGCCTCCCGTAGATCAGCGAAACCAAGCCTGCCGAGTTCCTTCAGGACGCGCACCGTATCGATACCGGCGACGCGGGCGGCATCCTCCAGCAGTTCGTCAACGCGGGCAGTCACCGCCTCATCGGCTCGCAATCTGCTAGCGCTGCTCTGCGTCGGCTCATAGCCCGCAATTTCATAAGCATCGGTCACGGTCTCGCCCTTGGCGAGGGCTTGAGCGAACAATTCGTGGCGTGGGTTTTCGAGGATAGGCATCGGCTTCCTATGCAGCGGTTGTCGGCGACGGCGACGGCGACGGCGACGGCTGATTGAAGTCCGGGCGCGTCGCCATGACACCGGCGGTCACTTCGGTCATTGCCTGGAAAGCACGCAGCCGGTCGATATTGACGATGCCGAAATCCGTCCCGGCGCCGGGTGAGCACGCAGCCCTGAACTCCAGCAGTTCGAGCCGGGTAAGCCCTTCGAGGAACACACGAAGATCGACATAGTTTTGCAGGAATGAGTTGAAGGCATCCCACACGGTTGCCACCATCTCGTAATCCTGTGGACCGCGCCCCTTCGGGATGGCTGGAAATTCGGTAACATTGTCGGTCATCGTAGAGCCTCCGAGACTGTTGCCGGTCGAAACCGCGTCTGCCCGTAATCCTTCCGCCGCGTCGTGTCCTGCCGACGCAGATAGCCGGGCGAGATGGCATCGCGCAGCGAGTTCAGGACGAGAAAATCCAGCGCCGGCCGGATGTAGAACAAGCTGGCGCCGGGCGTGTTGCCGGCGATCAGGTTCACCGCTTCAGCATATGGCGCCTTGGCTTCCTCGCCGATGATCTTTCCAGCAGTGGCGTCGCGGGATTTCAGTCCGAGTTCGATCAGATCGGCCGCCGCGCCGATGGTAGGACCGGCTGCGCTTTCCAGGACGCTTCCGCCGAAACGGTTGGTCTGCGAAAACAGGAAGTCGCCATACAGACCGAATGCGCCGCCTTGGATAAATGCCGCTGCCATGGTTTTCGGGTCGGTCGGGTCACGCGGCGGCCAGTAGCCGCGAACGAGGTCCTTCATCACAACCGTGAGATATCCGGCCATCGTCATTCCGGCGATGAGCGAGCCGATGTGTGCGGTGCTCTCCAGGTATGAGGCATCCTTACCGAAGCCATAGAGCGCCCGCCCTCCTACGCGCTGTGTGAATGCGATCGGGAAGGATTTGAACTGCGAGATGAAGCGGATCGTCTCGCCCGCGATGGTTCCTGGCCGAAGCCCGAGCGTTGTGGTTCGGCGTGACCGGGCGTCCGTTTCGATGATGCCGAAATTCACCTCGTCTGCGATGAACCCCAACACGGAGAGTTCCAGTTCGCGGCGGCCGTCGCCGAGGATGGCGGCGCGGCGTTCATCGAACACGGCCTGGCGCTTCGCCCGCGTGGCCGGCGTCTTCGCCTCGTCAATCCTGGACGCCTTGCGAGCGGCGGCGACCCTCTTTGCGACCAGGGGCTCTATCACCGTGTCAGGCAAATCGCGAACACGATCCGGCGTCACGTAGCTCCGGCCGTTGCTCTCACGGAATTCAGCGCGGCGGATCGCATTCCACTTTGCGGCGTCGATGTCGTGCAGCCCAAGGACATGCCGGTAATTGGCCGGGAGGGCAGAATATGCCGTCTTTGCTCGCATCCCCATTTCGGCGGCGATGGTGCGGCCGGCGACCGAGCGCGAGGCATCTGTCCACCAGGTGAGCCCATTGAGCCGGAAGAATATCTCCTGAAGCTTTGCCATCTTCCCGACAGGGCCGTCATTGGCAGCCGCTGGCGCAACGATGTGCCCGATCAACCCGTCAAAACCCTCGCCCAGGAGCGCGGCAATCTCAGCCTGTTCCCCTTTCGGCCGCCCCTTCATGATGCCGCCGATCTGCGTCACCAGACCGTTGAAGAAACCGGAGCCGCGAAACATCGAAGCAGCCGCAGCGGTCACATTGTCGCCCGTGACGGAGGACAGGACCGCGCCGCCGAGTTTCGCCATGGATTGAACGGCCCTGATATCGGAGCCGATCTTGGCCGCCGTCACATTGACCGGCCGCGAGACCAGACCGGTGGAAATGTCGATCGCGTGCCGGAGCGCCCCGCCGTCCGTGGTCAGCTTGGCAATCTGCCTTGCCTTGACCTCCGGCGAGAGGTTCGGATCATCCTTGGCGCGACGCTTCAGTCCTTCCGCGACCGCGCCGAACATCACTTCAGGATTCGGGCCAAGCGCCTGCATGTTTGCGGCGGCGCGCGCGGCGTTCCGCAGATGCGCGATCATCCCTGAGACGGTGTTTCCGTACCCAAACTCGTCACGGTAGGCGAGCGCAGCGTCGGCGTCGCGGAAATGCAGGACGCGAGACTTGCCGAGCGACTTCGCCAGGTTGGCCGGGTTGACCCTCTGCCCCTTCTCCTTGGCGGAAGGCTTGTTCGGCAGGCCGGTCACAATCGTATCGAAGATGTCGCGCAGCGCTTCCAGTGCCTCAGCGGGTTCGGCGATGTCGGGAAAGGTCCGCGTGAGATCCAGCTTTCGGAATACCGACGCCACCCATGCATCCTTGCCAGCGGCGATCATGCGGACATCATCATGCGTCTGTGCGCCGGCCCAGCCATCAAGCTTGCCTATGCTGGCCCCGAGCCGGTTGAGGTCTGTCCGGCTCAGTTCCGCGAACCGGGCGAACACGTCAGCCACGTACTTGGCGTCCTCATTGCCCGTGATACCGGGCTTGCCGCCGTTCTTCAGTTCCGACATCTCCCGCATAATGTCAGCATCGAGCTTGGGGTCGCGCAGGGCATCGACCAGGTGCGGCCGGTTCGCCTGAATGTCAGCCATGAGCGCGCCGATGTAGCGAGCCTCGTAGGCAAGGTTCAGGGCCGCGACCGAATTGCGGCCACCCCGCACCCCTCGCTGTGTACCCTCGACCACGGCAAGGAGCGCTTGGCGTGGCGTCAGGCCGGCTTCCAGATGCCTGCCAACGGTTTCGTCCAGCCGATCGCGCACAAGAACATTGAGCGCCGCGTGCCGGCGCTGCATCGCTGCCGCGATGCGGGTCCGCTCGCCTTCACGTTCGGCAAAGGCTTTCAGCTTGTCGCCAAGGTTCGTGGTGTCGCCATCGGCCTCAAGTTTGGCCTTGTGATCGGCAATGCGCTGGAATGCCGCTTCGATCTCCTCGCGCGTCAGCTTGCCGCCGGAAGCGGCATTGGCGGCATCGAAACAGGCTTCATCGGGTGTGTATTTTGCCATTAGAGGAAGCACCTCACCGCCGCCTGGAGCGCGTCGTCATAGGCAACGCCGTTCTCGAATGTCTTGTCGGCGTCGGCCAGTTCTTGCCGGTCGGCATCGGTCAGCCGTCCCTCGGCTTCGACCTGGGCAAGATCAGGCGCTTCGGCAAAGTCGCCCGTCACCGGGTCGACGCCGTGCTGTTCCGCGATTGCTTTGAAGGTGTCCGGTTTGCCGACTGCGGCATCGGCCTCTGCTAGTTCGGCAATTCGGTCGGCTTCGGCGGTTCTCTCAACGCCTGCTCCGCCTGCATCCTGTCGGCCTGTCGTAGAAATTCCTGGTTGCCTGTAGCCTGCGCCGATTTGCGCAACGCCCGTTCGATTATCTCTAGCGCCCGATCCTGTGGCATCAAACAAACCTCTCTGCGGGCCGCCGGCACGTGCTGCGGTAGCGATTATATCATCCGCCGTCAGGGCGTCGTCGAAAAGCTGCGGCTTGCCGGCGGCTTCGGTTTCGGTCGCGAGGCGAGCGAGGAAATCGGCAACATCGTTTCGGGACTTCGCCCTTCCGAAATCCTCGGTGTAGAAGGCTTCGAGAATGCTTTTGACGCGGCGGTTGAAGTCGCCGGTGAAAATGTCGGTCTGTGCCATGGTCTCGGCAAGCACCCGCGAGACGGAGCGGCCCTGCGATGCAGCATCCGACCGCGCCTTGCTCAGAACCTTCAGGGCCTCCAGCAGGTTGGCCGTGACATCGAGGTCGGCATCAACTTCTCGCGCATCGAACAGACGCTTTAGCCTGGCCCATTGCCCAGCGACATCGGTCAGGGCGCCAGTGATAGACTTCGTGTTGTCGTCAACCGCTTCAGAGAACCGAGCCACGGTCGGAGCGTCGCCATAGGCCGTCGCAAGCAGCGCCCGTTCTATGCGGCGCACACCGTCGGCATTGAGTTGACCGGCAGCGTCCACAAGGCTGGCGCGTTCGTTCTCCGGCAGGTTGCGGATGAAGCCCGAGACGAAGGGCCGGTTTGCCGCCGAGAAAGTGTCTCCCGGCTGATATGCGTCAATGACGTTATCCGTCATCGCCCGCACGTCCATCAGGGCCGTTTCCGTAGCCGACATCCGGGCAATGGCCGAGGTGTTGGAATCGCCGACGAAGCGGATGCGGTCGACCGGCGAGAGGTCGCTGACACGCCGAGAAATCATTACCGGCACGCCATCGTCCGGAACGTCATAGCCGGCGCTACGGAGCCTCTGGCGATAGGCTTCGAACCGTTCGGGATGCTGCTGTGCTGCCAGCCGCAGGGCCGCCACGCGACCGTTGCCACTCTCGACAACATTGTCCGGCCCGACGATGGGCGAGCCCCTGTCAGCCTCCGGCGCCGGCAGGAGCCGCGAAGGATCGAGTTCGGAAGCCATGCGGGCAATCTGCGCATCGCTGGCGGCGCGAGACCTGTCACGCGGCTGGAGGTCGCCCGAGGCGGCAACCAGCTCCGATGCGTCAACGATTTCCTGGCGGACCTGCACCCGCGTGCCCGTCGGCGTCACGACGGTGCTGGCGCGCTCGTCAAGCAGGCCGGCAACCTTGGCCGTTACCTTGTCGACAATCGCCGTGGAGTTAGGCCCCAGCACCACCGGCCGGCCGTCAGCCATAGCCTGCACCGCGTCGGCGAGTGGCACGCGGCTTTCATTGATGGTTTGGATCGTCTTCACCCGATCGGCAACGGCTTTTGCCGAGCGCGCATCGGCACGGTTCGCGCGATACTTCCCGACAGCGCCGCCTAGCGCCCCGAAGGCGGAACCGATGATGGCGGAGCCGGCGATATCGAGCGCTACATCGCCGAAAGTTACCTCGTCGCCGAGGCGGTTACGGGCGTCCATTGTGGCCGTCGAGAACAGGGCAGTGCTTGCCATCGCATCAACGGCGGCGCGGCCGGCACTCACCGCAATCCCGGTTCCCCGCGCCGTAGGACCGAGCATGGGAATGTAATTTATCGGGTCCAATGCCTGGCCGGCGATGCCGCCGGCGAAGGCGATGATCGGACGCTTGGCCGCGTAGAACTCCGTAACCTTGCGCCGATCGTAGGCATCGGCGAGCGCGGCGGCGCGGTCCTCTGTCATGCCGCGATCCCAGGGAACGCCCTCCCGGAAAAACCGCGACTGCTTATAGGTTTCCAAGTCGATCGCGCCGGCATCGCCCCGACGCTGCTGCAATTCGTCCACCGTTTCGGCTCGCACCGCCTCCGGCGTGCCAAAGATAGTGCGGCGGCGCGCAACCTGCGGCGTATCGGGCGCGATGCGCACGGTCCCGTCATCCATCTGGATTCGGACACCCGGCACGGTTGGAGCCTCCGGAGGAAGCGCCCCTTTACGGATCGACGTGCCGATGGTGGTTTCGTTGAAACCTTGCTCCGCTCCCAATGCCAGCGTCCGCGCCCTGCTAAAGGGCGCTTCCATGGCCTGCGTCACGAAATCCATGTCTGACATGACGCCGTAGCGCGGGCCGGCGCGAAGTTGGTTTGGGCTCCAATTAGCCATGGAACGCCCTCCCCGGGATTGCCGGATAGGGTTCGTAAACGGCGATTATCGCACCCAATATTCCGCGGTGAAATGCCGTCATCTCCCGGCCTCCCCAATCGGCCGCCAAAGGTCGCTAGTGGCGTCGCGAAGCCGCGAAAGGAAGGTGCCAACATCGTCGGGACGGGCGGCCTTCTCCACGCCCTCGCCATCCTTCACGGCCTTGAGGTAGTTGTTCACCTTGGCGACGCTCAAACCTTGCATGATCGCCTGGCGCTGGCTCTCCGGCACAACATCACTGAGCGGGCGCATCAGCTCCGACGAAGCAATCGCCGAGGCGAGCCACGAGATGAAGGATGGTTCCGCCGCCTTGCCCGTCGCCTGCTCCACTTTCGGATTGAGGGCTTCCCGGATGCCTACATTGGCATCCGCAGCAACAGGCGGCGGGAGATCAGGCGCCGGCCGGGCTGAGCCGGTCAGGTCGTTCCGCATCGTGGCGTCACGGATGCCCATGTTCGCATCCGGCGCCATTTCCGACACGGTGTCGGTTATCGGCGCGGCTGGTCGGCCGGCGCCTGTGAGGTCTGGCGTCACGGTCTCATTGGCCGGCGGCGTGATCGGAGGCGCGCGGCGCGGCTTGTCCGAAGGCGGCTTTACCAGCCCGCCGACAAACGCCCCGGCCTTCTCAGCCCCAGCGAGATCCGCGTCGGCCTTCGTCACCTCGTCGAGCGTGAACACCAAGGGCTTGCCGTCCGGGCCGCCGATGGCGAGCCCCGAATAGGGATCGATGAAGGAATACCCGCCGTCTGCGTTGCGGAAGACACCTTCCGCGAGAATGTTATCCGTGGCGGCTTCCAGGCCGGCGCCAGCCAGTTCGCCGAGGCCACTGCGGCGCGTGGTGTAGAACTGCTCCTGTGCAGCATGGAGCCGTTCCGCATAGGCCGTGGCGTGTTCCGGCGTATCGAACTTCCCGAGATACTGGCCCGTCTTCCTGTAGAGCGAAATTGCCTCATCATCGGAAAGGGTTTTCCCGTCCGGCGAAATTGTGGGCACGAGGATTTCCGTGCCGTCATCCTCCTCGAATGACATGGAACGCACGGTCGAGATTGAGCCGTCGGCGTTGGTGACGACAGGACGGGCCGCGAGGTCGATATTGCCGGATGCCATGAGACCGGGCGCATCGCCCTTCGGTGCTGCCGATGGCAGGAGCCGGCTGCGCTGCGCTTCGAGGGCGGCACGGACTTGCGGCTTCAATTGAGCGAGGCCGTTCCGAATGACGGTAGGGTCAGCGTCCTTGGGTGCCGTGACGATGGCGTTGGTATTGGCATCGCCGGTGACCACCTGCACGTCGCCATAGATGTCCTTGGCCGCGCCGCTGATGGCAACGTCGAGTTCCTGGCCCTGGCGGAGCCGAAGTTGCACCGCGTTGAATATCAGCCGGTCGTCGCGCTGCGCCCGGTCGAGATTGTCAGGAATGCCCGTCGAGAGACCATACACGGCGTCGCCGATCTGGCCCGGCGCCATAACCAATTCCTGAATCCGGGTGTTGATGGCATCGGTTGATGGCCCGACCTTGCCCGGCAGCTTTGTCGGATCGAGCGTAGCCGCCTGAAACAATCGCCTGCCTGCATCGGTATCCCCGCGCGCCAGGGCTTCGAATGCGCCCTCTGTCGCCTCTGGCATGCCGGCGTCCACAAGCTGGCTGAAAATGGCCTGGCGCTGCGTCTGGTCAGGTGTGGCGAGGATCAACTGTGCCGGGCCGGCGATGCGGTCATCAAGCGTGGCGTCCTCGTTGGCGTAGGTGGCGATTGCCGCCGAGGCGATCGGCTTCGGAAGAAGGCGCGGATTTCGGATGCCAAGCTGCTGTTGCGCAGCGGCCGTCTTCGCCAGTGCGATGCTGTAGCCGCCCTCCGTGTCGCTGGCGTCATCCCACGCCGCCGCGACGGCGGGGTAGGTCTGCATGGTGTAAGTGGCAGGGTCCGCCTCACGGGCTTCGATAGTCGACTTCGCAGCCGCCGCGACCGCCTCATAGCGATCCTGTTCCAGCGCCGCATTGTCGCCGCTGGAAACCGGCGTAGCGTCCACCACCGCCTGTTGCACTTCCTCAGTCGGCATGGTTCGGAATGCATAGGCTTGCTGCGCGACATCCATGGTCGCCATGAACTTGTTATACCGATCCGCGCCTTCCTGCGGGCCGTACCCGGCCATGAATTGTTCGGCCGTCGGAAGGGGCCCGGAATAGCTACCAGTGTTCTGCGTCGCGACCGGCGCGTTGGCAGTCACGATATCCAGCATCCCGCGCGTTTCGATGCGCTGCTGCTTTATCTCGGTATTGGCCGTGTCGATTATCTTGTCACGGAGCGCATAGTCGAAGTCCTCGAATCGAGGATCAATAGCGCCAGTCAGCGGAACGCCAGCCTTGCCGCCGCGTGTCTCCGAAGTCTCGACGTGCCATGCTTCATGACCGAGGGGGAACTTCAGATCGAAGGCAGCGGCGTTGTCGTGAACCCACTTCTGCACATCCGCAGGAGCCTTATCCAGGCGCTGCCCGTCATACCCAAGATCGGCTGCATCGCCATGAACATGCCGGGAGCCCTCCGGCGATCCGACCCACTTCCCGGACTTGTCCGACGCTTCCCATAGCTGGCGCTGGCGCTCGACTGATCGGCGGCCGGACACGATGCCGAGCTTTTCGCGTATCCCAGCCGGAGCGCTCTGAAACAGCGCGGCGAGCCGCGTCTGCAACTCGGGCTTCATACCGTCGATATGTTCGGCGGTATGGCCGACAAGGCGGGTTTTCAGGAAGGAGTTGGCCGTGGCAAGGTCGGGCAATGACCGGGTCGGCCCGCGCGCTGTACTCCCTTCGGCGCCGGCCATCTTCTCGGCAGCCCAGGACTTGAACTGCCCAACCGTCTGCTTCTTGAGGAACGGGTTGCTGGTCAGCGCATCTTCACCAAAAACTTGGCTGGCGGGGGCATCGTCGGAAGCGGCAAACAGTTTCCTGGCGGTTGGTTCGCCCGCAAAATGCGCGGCGTACAGGTTGCCCGGCGTCGGCGCGACGCCCAACTTTGTCAGGATATCGTAGTTTTCACCTACAAGCTCGGCCGTCATCTCCCGAGCAAGCCCAGGCTCAGACTTTTTGAGCTCTATGATCTGGTCGTTAGACATGCCGCGAGCGATGTCCGGGCGCTTTGTGCGGATCATCCCCACCCAAGTCTTATCCGTGAACCCACCCAGCCCGCCGGCCGTGGAGTTCGGGTTCTGTGCGTTCGGGTCGCCGCTGCTTTCCGCTCCGATGATCTGGTCGACGACATCAGCAACCGCATCGCCGCCAGGAGCGCCCTTGCCGAGGGCATTGAGACGCTGTTCCGGCGTCATGCCGTTGATGGCCGCAAGCTGCACATCGCGCTTCGCCTTGCGCCGGAATTCCTCTTTCTCGATTGGCGAATAGGCGTCATCGGGCATGGCGTCGATCAGTCGATATGCCTGATCGAGGCTGCCCTGATAGCCATCCGGATTACCGTGCGCGGCGTTGGCGATGGTGACGAGACTGTCATTCGTGCGGTTGCCGTAATCGGTGCGGCGAGCGTTCCGCTCGAAGTCGCTGGCGCTGGTTTGCAAGTCGCCCGCGAAGGACGAAAGCCGCGCCTTGAACGGCGCCTGTAGCTCAGGCGGCAGGCTGGCATAGAACTGGTTGGCGCTGTCCTCGTACTGCTTGCGGAACTTGTCGGTGAAGCCGACGCCAGCCGGTGGCGCAGTCCGCTGGCTTTGGATCAAGAGGTTCTTCTGCCCATCCTGGAAGCGAACCCACCGATCCTCCGCACCGTAGGCGATATCCTTTTCGTCACGGGCGCGTTGCTCTGCCATGTGATCAAAACCGATACCGGCGGCAGTGTTGCCGAAGCCTCGCAGCGCCGAGGCAATCGGATTGCCGCGAGGATAGGCAGGTTGACCGCGTGCCATCCCTGGCAAGCGCACACCCAGATCGGTCGCGTCGGGGAGTTTTACCACGGCGACATCTCCGGCCAGAAGTTTTCGCGTTTCGGCTTCGAGGGCACAGCCGGGAAGGTATTCAATCGACGATTCTTGGCGAATCCGCCAAGGCCGTTCAACGTCGTGCTGCCCGCGTCGACAAACCCGGCGAACATTTCCTTCCGGCCTTGCCACCTGCCGATGGCCGCCGAGTCCTCCAGCGCGCGACCCTGGCTTTCGCCTTCGTAAAGCGCGGTCTGGCTGTTCAACCATCCCTGCTTGCCAATCTCGCCGGTGTTGGTCAGGACAGAGGGATCGGTCGCCCCTCCCCCGCTTGCAGCGGCAAGAGCCTGTTGCCGCGAGATGAGAAGCTTCGCCTCCTTGGACCGCTGGACCGCTTCACGCTGGCTAACGGCGCGGGCTTCATTGGCCTGCCGTTCGGCAGCGTCGGCTTGGGCGTCAGCGTTTTGCTTCGCCGATATGCCGCCCGCTACGGAGCCGACGGCGGACAGCAGCGAGCCGCCGATCGCCAGTGCAGTTTCAAGCCCCGTCATCGTCGCGATCCTTCCTTCAATCAGTCGTCGTCGGCGTCAGGGCCGAGGATACGGCGACGCTCGGCATCGGCTTCGTCCTTGCGCAGTCCATCAGAGAGAATCTGCCCGGTGATCATGTTCTTGACCGCGAAGCGCGAGCGCTCGATGCGTCCGCCCTGGATGCCCGAGCCCTCACCGGACGGGATGACCTTGATCATGCCGGCTTTGCTCTCCCGGCGGATAGGCGCCGGATTGGCAATGACGCTCTCGCGCAACAGGCGGAATGTCATCACTGTCGACGATTTCGCAATGAGCCTGATATCGACATCGAAAGAACCGTCTTCCGCGACAGCGTTGATCACGTCGAGCGGCTTTAGATTGGCGGCAGTGCGCCCCCACCATGCGATGGACATCACCGTCTCCAGCGAAACGCCGGCAGGCACAACTTCTTCGTAGGTCGCCCACCCTTGGCCGACGGGCTTCATGCGAGTCGGGGGTTTGACATGAACTGGGATTGCCAGCGCGGGTGCGTTCATCGGGGATGTTCCTCTCACGCCGCTTCGGCTTCGATCGTGCTGAGCACAGCGAAGTTCAGTTTGTCGCCGGTCTTGCTGGTCAGCCGAAGCTTGATCTCGAAAGCAAAATCTTCGGCAACCGCGTCAATCAAATCGCCCGGCCGAAGATACAGCGCGACGTTCGCGAAATACTCGCCCGAAATCAGCATCGACACTGGCGTCCCAGCGGGTACGAGTTCCTGGTACTCCATCCAACCCGACACTTGTTTCGGGAACAGCCGAGTTGGGCGCTTCAGGTCGAGAGACAGAACAGTCATTTCGTGAGTTCCTTCTTCGTCATGGCGGCCAAGGCGGCAGCCTCGTCAGTTACCTCGAAACCAAAACCCGAGGGGAGCGGCACGACGCCGGGAAGGCGGCCAGCGCGCGCGTCTGAAATGATCGCACCAGCGCCACGGCACTGCGCTTTGTGTCGTGACCATAGGGCCATGAGAGTTTGGGGTTCCGCAGGACTATTCAAGCTGCGGCTCGCTTCGCGGCTTCGGTGACAGCATCACGGATCATGCTGCTGAGGGTCTGACCGGTCTTACGGGCGACATCAGCCAGAAAGCGCTTTTCTTCCTCAGATACGCGGATGCGAATCTGATCGTTCATGACGCCGGAAAACTGCATGGAAGCCTCCGTTTGTTGCAACGGAGTTTAACAAAAAATGAAACAATTACAATATGTTGCCGTATACCGTCCAGTAACATCCAGTAACGTCCGTTACCGTCCGCTACACTTCCTTCGTGCGCTTTTCGGCCTTCGCTGCGACTCCGTAATTTGTTTCGGCGGAGACCTCGCTTCTTGGCGCGGTGCGCTGCCCTGCTGACAGCAACTGGCGACCGACAGGCGCCGCGTGGACTGCGTGAAGCAGCTCAGGCACTGGCCCGCTCCTTCGACCGGCACGGCGAGGAGATCAAGGAACTGCGCAGCGAAATTCGTCGGCATGGTGAGACGCCTGCGCGTCGATGAAAAATGGCCGGTGCAGGAGGGGCCAACACCGACCATTTCCCATCCCGAGCGGAGGTCGCGCGAGAATTCCCGGAGAGTAGCAGGGCGGAGTGAAACCGCCAGCGGAATTAGGTTGAACCGCCATCTGTGACGCTTTCACCGCCCTGCCGGCTCCGGCCGGCGGGGCTTTTTGCTGTCCGCCAGCGAGAGCGCCTTAGCCACCTACCTTGGTTGATCTAAAGTACCGTTGCCGCCTTGACGAAGCGACCTACACTTTTGGTGCTCGGAGGAACATTATGGCGCCCGATCAGCGGTCAAAAATCGAGAAAATTCGATATCTACACGGGCTGCTTCGCGAGCTGAAGGATATCGCCGACGGCGAGAGGATGCCGTTTCTCTCGCACCTCCTCGAAATGGCTTACATCGAATCTGGCGATTTTCTGCGCGCTGCCAATCCACTGAAAGGTCGGACTTGAAGCTATAATGGTCCGTTTACCCATCTATTGCAGAATCAGAATCATATGGCGGACATGTAGAGATCACCGCCTCAGGCAACATAGCCCGCTGAACCTTGGCCACTTCCGCTCTGGGTCAGCGGGCTTTTTCGTTTGAGCAGGAACTGGACGATTTGGAGATGAGGCTCATCGCGGCTTCGGAGGCAAACTTAGCTGCCAACGTACTAACTGCACGGGAGCCCGCCGCTCGAGGGAGACGCGGCGGGCTTCCTTATTCCGCCCGACGGTCGGATGTTCCGCTCGGTGCACGAGTTAAGGCAACGACTCAGGCTGATCGGCGTTCACCGCAATTAAAGGAGAACGGCAATGGCAATGGAACCGGCAGAAAAGCGGAGCCTCGCCCCCAAGAACGAGGAGGCGAAGGCCCTTCATCTGGCCGAGACGACCGACCTTTCGCCACAGCAGGCAAAGGAGCTGTTGCATAAACATGGAGGCGACATGAAGAAGGCTAAGCGGGAGGCCGAGAACTTCAAGGCCGAGGGGTAGCGAACGGTGAGTATGTCTTTGTGAATAGCGGAGGCCTTGGAAAGGGAGTACGGTCGTCAAGTCGTCCGCACCAACAAGGCAAACGGACGCTTGAAAGAGTCGATCACGCTTTCGCCCAGACAAAGGGAGGAGAGCGTTATGCCCTTCACCAGATATTTCGGCGTGTTCAATCCAGCCGAACTTGCAACTATCCAAAAAGTGTTTGACCGTTTGTGTGAGGAGCGCATGCTGTCCGAGAAGGACAGAGACCAGTGTGAGGAATTGGCTGCGGAAGTCATCCACGTCTTCCAGCAAGGCAAGACGGCAGAGGCTGCTCTGTTGCAATCGCTTTCGTCGCGTCAAGAAGCGAGGGAGAGCGACAGCTATGCTCTCTCAGCGGGGCCTGATCTGAAGGATGCGAGCCTCTCGGATGAGCGATGACCAATCCATGCCTAGCAGGGCAACAAGCTCGGTTGCTTGAGCTTCAGTGATGCCAGTCTGTTTTTTGAGCCGAGCGACCAAGGCGCGCTCTTCTGCCCGCTTCTGGTCGCTTTTGTCGCCTGACATTTCTGTATTCCTTGGTCGCTCCACTGCCGCAAGGTGCGTTTGCGCGGGAATGCGCCTCTTAAAGGATGCCGCGCGGGATTAGAGGGGCTTCCGACAGGGCGCCTTCACTTTGAGTGGCAACGTGGGTGGAGTTCCAATACTTCAGGCGCATCAAAGTCTCCACGTCATTCCGGGTGTCCTTATAGCTACCGAGGACAAACAGAAGGTCGGACTTTGGGTTGATTTTGAGCACGGCCTCATAGATTTCGTGGGCAAGGCTCGCCTTGATGTCTTCTTCGGCTTGATTATGGTTTTCCATCAGCGCTGCTTCTCGCCGGCGCTCTTGCCGTCTGAGCTTTTCGAGCGCTCTTCAAACCGCCTTTCACCTTTAGCGAGCGGGCGACCCATATCAGCCTCAGTTTTCCGCGCATCCCTCGCGGCAGCTTGCTCTAGGCTCTCGGCGGCTTCCTTGCCTTTGGATGTTGGCGCATTGCGGATACTCATAGGAACCTCCCGTTGGCGGCAGCTTGCCATATGCGTTGAACGTGGAGGTCTTACAGACGTTCCAGCCGAGGAAGTTATCCTTCCGCAGCCTCACGCCAGCTTAACTGCAGAGTCAGCCGCCGCGCGCTCGCTTCCAAAGTGAGCGAGGCGAGAGCTTCGGCCTCGCAGCTAACGCCCATATCCAGAGCTGCCGCAACTGTGCTACGGAAACTCCGGCCATGCGAAACCCATGGTGCATCCTCCCCGTCTCACTGCCTTCCCGCCGTCTGTCGTACAGGTCGTGCCTGGATAGCGAAGAAAGCGACCTATGAACGAACTACATGCTAATGCGCGCGATCAATTCTTCGCCGCGATGCGCAGCCTTGCCGCCTCCGCCGACAGCATCCAGACGCGGTTGATTGAGGCGAACACGCACCTTCTGCTTGTCACCATCGATGAGTTTACGGGCGACCTAGAACTCAAGATCAAGTTCGCAAAACTTCTGGACCTTCTGGCGGTCGATCAGAACGACATGGAGACGACCGCGCTTGAGACGGTTGCGCATATGACGGATTTTGAAGCCGTCAAAGTCGCCGACCTGATTTGCGATTTCTACTCCGACCTTGGATGAAATACGAAACCTGTGTGCTCCGCGCCCGCTGCCAAAGCGCTAACCGGTGAAGGGTATACCCACAGCCGAATAGGCTCCGCTAAAGGCAGTTATTGGAACATATCCAGTGCTGTTCATTCGGGCTGGTCGCCCTCTCGCGCATGTCGGAAGTGATAGCTCCTGATGGTATATTGCCGCCGGCCGACTTTCGAGAGTGCCAGATCAAGCCGCCGGTAGTGCTGTCCTGCGAACATTGAAACGACTGTGTGCATCACCGTGTTTGGCACCACGACAACGCCTTCGAAACCACCTTTGATCCTCCACAATTCGCCAACGCGTTCCAATGGCAATTTTGGGGGCGGGACCGTCAGGCACCGGATTTTCACGTCCAAGGGAGACGTTTTCGGCTTCAGAATCGTCCGACCGAACAGGGAAAGACTATCATCTTCTGAAGCCGGTTCCCCTCCTTCGAACAATGGCACCGAGAGATAGTATTCCCACTCCCACCGCGTAATCTCGACCTCCAGCCACGCGTCAGGGTCGGGCCGCTTCCTAATCTCGGGAATTGATCTCGTCATGATCTGGTCGCTACATCGGGTTCGGCGTTACGCGCCTAAAGCCTGATGATTTTGCATTGATCGCGCAAGCCGCCTCCCCCGTGAGGGCAAGTGCTTGACGATTGGCGCGAACAGGAGCCCCCCGTTGGCACGACAAATGCAAGGCTTGATGTGACCGGCCAACTGCCGGCGCCCGATGTTCCAAATCGGGAATGAAGGGTCGTCGGACATGGACGGGGTGGGTTATGACCCGGCGAACTTTCAACAGGTGGTGACCGGGCTCACCTCAACACTGGCGATATGTTGCCTGAGTTCGCCGAGTGATGGTGTGCAGTGAGCCCGGCCAACTCCTGCGCTATCTGAGTTTTCATCGCTTCGCTGTTTGCAAAGACATGTGTCCCCCGTCGTCGGGGGAGATGCTTGATCCTTCCGCTACGAGACCGTTCAAATTTTATCTTTCGTCAGTTCAACCGCGCGCGCTTCACGCCTGGCCGACCCCGTCGCTCTGGCGTCTCTGGGACGGGCACTATTGTCCCTTTTGTCAGGAGGTCGGACTGGATCAGCTTGCCCAAATAGCCAGCAACCGATCGGCTTTCTGCCTTCGCCGCATTTTCCAGGGCTAGCTTCGTGGCGGTAGCCAAGCGAACACTGACAATCTCGGTCCTCTTCATCTCGTCACCTCCACAAGTGCTTATAGCTTAGGTTGGCGATTTTTTGGTTAACGCCAGCCGCGCGCAGAGTTGCAGTGCCGCATCCCAGTGGAAGGAAGTACTTGACGAGTGTGTTAAATCTTGGGACGTTCTCGACGTTAGGCTTATGTACGGAAGGTCTAATATTCGCGCGGGTGATGAGACCTCCTCTGTCACCTGCGCGTTTACTTCCGCAGCCTCACTCCCGCCCCGCCACCGTTCTCCGGGATGAACTCGACGCCGGCTGCTTCGAGAGCACGACGGATAACATCCAGTGTGGCGTTACGTGGTTCTGAGCCGCCGTTCTCAAACTGCCGGACAGTGACCACACCGACGCGCGCCGCATCAGCAAGCTGTTGCTGCGACCAGTTTAGAAGTGCGCGTCCCGCGCGACATTGGGCCGAGTTAATCATAGGAAACTGCTAGCACGATCTGTCGTGAAACACCAGAACCATCGAAAAACGCTTGAAACCTCCAGAGGCATCGGTTATCAATGTAACCGTCGTTTTTCGATAGTTAGGAGATACCTATGCCGAACACCACAGTTCGGGCAGCCGCCGAAGGCATGCCCACCGTGCATCCACGAATTTTCGCGATCTGGACACGGCGCCGTCGCCAGTCTTCGCTTGACCTCCTACGCGACGCGCGAGCCGTCTACATTGCCTTGGACGCGCTTCCTGGCTGCGTAGAGGGCACGCCGGAGGCCGCAGCCGCCGATCGCGTCTACGATGCCGCCATGTCCCTGCACGCCGTCACCGCGACCGACGTTCTGGTGAAGCTGCTCGTCATATCGAAATGGTCGCAGTACGAATGCGCTGGTCGGGAACTGGCCAGCGTCTGTCAGGATGCTGCTCGCATCATCGGCGTGCCTGCGCCGGGACGGGCGGTGCTGGCATGAGCGGCCTTCCCCGATCGGACAAGGATCCTGTTGCGCAGGTGGGCAACCTGTCGGCGATCATGACAGTATGCGCGTTGGCGCTGGAGGGCGCTGAAAACTGGAATGGTGACATTCGCAGACGAGTGACGCAGGACATCGTGGGCTTGCTGCAATTCGGGGCAGACCTTGCCGTCGATGTATCGGTGGCGGTGGGTGCCGTCGAAATCAAGCCCCAAGGCGAGCGGCAAGGGGGGGACAAGGCATGACCTATATCGCGCTCACCACCGTCATCGCCTTCGCATTCGGCTTCCTGCTCGGCGACAGGCGGGGCGTGAAGCAGGCCAACGAGGTTTTAGACCACAAACAATCGCGTTCTGCTCCAAGCGATCGGTGACAGCGCGAGGACGCCTGGCGAGGGCGAGGAGGAGCAGAGGCCGGTCCTGCATTGAAATGCGCAGCCGTTGCGCATTTGGCCCGGCTGCGCGAGTGGCTGGGCTTCCCCTATGTCTGTTTTCGACCCTTTTCGCGACATTGCCGGCGATCACGACGCGAGCTAAGACCGGCCCAACGAAACCGCCGCGCCCGGGCACAGAAACGGACGCGGGACATATTTCCAAAGCATGAGAGCGCCACGTAACAAATTGGTCGCGGCGACGAACTGGACGAGGGGAATGTCCCCGTAAATCCCAGGTGAGGAAACCATCATGCTGAAGACCACACTCGTCGCGGCGACCTTCGCAACGTTTTTTGCCCAGGCCGCGTTTGCCGACGATACGATGATGAAGTGCGACGACGCCTCTATGATGAAGATTCAGGCGGACATGGACGCGATGAAGGACGACGCGATGAAGGCCAACGCCATGAAGGAAATGGACATGGCGAAGGAAGCGATGAAAGCCAACAAGATGGACGACTGCACCATGCACATGGACATGGCTGCGAAGGCCATGAAGGGCTGATTTCCTATGGGTGGTCCGACGGACGACTATGCCCTTCGGGCCATTCATCCTCTCAACCCGCAGGAGCGACAGAGCACGTGGGCAACGGCTGCGCTTGCCATGGCTCAGAAGGCGTTCGCCGAGGTCGCGACAGAGGCGGACATCCTGATTGAGTGAGGGCGGATCGATGGCGGCGGAGACGTGGCTGGGCTAACTGCTTGCCCACTTCGAGGATTTGAACAAGCGAGCTTCTCGACGAAGCAATCTCGGCTCGAACCCCACATCATCGACGATTCGGAGGGCCTCTATCAGCGAAATTGCGGCGTCCTTGGCCAGCCACAAGGCATGCTGATGCCTCATCGCGCATAATCCTTCAGAACTCACAAGGCAACCCCGTCTCTCAATGTAGACAGATACGCAGGATGCGTTGCCGTAGTTTTCACCTTGCATGCGGAGATGCGGAGATGTGGACAGGCTAGTGCGTGCTCGGATCGCGCGCCCCGCCTGCCGCTACCTCGCGAATATACGTCGCCGCATCTATTTCCGTATCGAACGGGCGAGCGGTTGCCGTGCCGTCCGGCATTAATGTCACCGCCAGATAAGGCAGTCCTCGCTTAGGCGGCGCATAAACGGTGTACAGGGTGCTTTTCATTAAGTGTCTCATGACCGACGCCCGGCCTACCTACATGTGGTCGAATAGCCGGGCAGGCCGGCAAGGCTGACTACAGCCTACATCCAGGCTGCTTGGCAAGATCAGCCTCAGGAAGGTCGGGGGGGCATGTTGCAGCTGCCTCACCGCTTTGCCCGCAGGCAGTTCGTGCGATCATTGTGACGGACGTAAAGTCACCTTCTAAAACATCGACATGGACACAGACGCCCATTTCCGGGTTCCACCATGTGTTGTTTTTCATTTTCTCATAGCCACGGTTCGACATTTCCGTTTCCGCACCCGCTGCGGGGGCGCCGATGAGATCTGCAACGTCCTTTGGTGGATTCGCGAAGGCAGGGGTTGCCAGCGTTGCGAAGGCGACAGCAGCATATGTCAGTGCAGTTCGCATCTCTGCTTCACTCCCAAGGTCGGCAGTTTGGTAGCGCAACCCTTGTCGCTTCAACCTTCGTGATGATCGGTTGTTCCAGGGCGGTGAAGAGGTAGGCAACGAGTCGGGCTCGGCGGCGTTCACCTCAATAAGGAGAACCCTATGCCAAAACAACCAGCCAACGATGACACGGCATCCACCGGCGTCGAAGCGAAGGCGCTTCGCTTGGCCGAGACGACAGACCTCTCACCGCTACAGGCTAAAGACCTCATTCGCAAGCATGGAGGCGACATGAAGAAAGTTCTGCGAGAGGCCGAAAACTTCAAGGCGGAAGGCTAAGCGCAGCGGCCCGGCATGTCTTTGTGAATAGCCAACGGCATGGAACAGGAGTACCCTTAAAAAGTCGTCCGCACCTGACACGGCAAACGGACGCTTGGAAGAGTTCATCACGCTTTCGCCCGACCAAGGGAGGAGAGCGTTATGCCCTTCACCAGATGTTTCGGCGCGTTTAATCCCGCCGAACTCGCGACCATCCAAAAAGTATTTAACCGATTGTGCGACGAGCGCCGGCTGGCTCAGAGGGACATCGACCAGAGAGAAGAGTTGGCTGCTGAGGTCATCCACGTCTTCCAACAAGGGCGGACAGCCGAGGCCGACCTGTGGCGGTCACTTTCCGAACGCCGTACGGCGCAGGATAGTCCGCTGCCTGGTCTCCAGGAGCTGGGCTAGACCTTCAGGCGGCAGCGCGCCAATCATCAGCGGCCGTCGTTCGCCAGCGATCTAGTGCGGCGTCGGGACTGCGATCCACCACGACAATCTCTCGATCGGCGAAATCGCCGGAAACGGCCCATAGACCGGCACCGAGGCGAGAAACCTTCACCTCCTCAGTCCGCCCCGCCACATTCACTTCCGCCCGCTGCATAGCCAATCCCGTTTGGTTCGCTGCGAATTAATGGCGCGTGCATATACCGAGAGAATGTGAGAGTCGCAACGGATGATGTTGTAACCGTGACAATTGCCGTTGGGGCAACCACATGCACGCTCGCGCATTGAGTCGCCCGAGTCGAGTGAGTGTTGCGTATGTGGGCCAAAGGTGACGGCATCAAACTATCTGCCCCGGCAAGCAGCCGGCCTCCCACGACGCGCCCTTCCATATCAGAGCATCTTCGCCAGCGCGCCGCCGTCACAGCCCACAAAGGGCGCAATCGCGTTCGCATCATCAGCCAGTGTTTCGCCGGTGGCGAGATGAAGTCGGCCACGGTTTGCGTGGGCGAGGATTATTACGAAGTGCGCCCAACTGACCTCTCCTTGCTCCAGCAGGGCCGCACACCCGAATGGCTTGGCCTGGAGCCCATCCCCGAGAACGAGGAAGTCTGATGGCAACCGAAGGCGGATGGTGGGATGGGACCGTGCCCGTGATGCTCGGAAACAGCGTGACGGTGCATCACGTCAGCAATAACCGCCAGGCCGCCGACATCCTTCTGCACAAGTGGCCAATCAAAGGCGGCGCAAAGCAGCGCGCCGCACGTGAGGCATTGTGCACCGGCAAGGGCATCACTAGCCTGCTGGCCCTGCCTCAGACCGTTGCAGCCTATCTCGTGGCCAGGATGAAGGAAGGCCGCAAAGCTTCCACCCTGGCTGTTGCTGTGGCCGCGATCCGGCACACCCACAAAGCTGCCGGTTTGCCAACACCGACCGAGCACGAGGCCGTGTCCATGGTCGTGAAGGGCATCAGGCGGACCATCGGGACAGCGCCGGTGCAAAAGCAGCCTGCGACCGCCGAGCGGGTTTCCGCGATGTTGGCCCATTCGGCGCACACCATGCAGGGTATGCGCGACCGCGCGCTTATCCTGCTCGGCATGGCCGGCGCGTTCCGCCGCTCCGAGCTTGTCGCCCTCGACGCGTCCGACCTGGCATTCACAGACAAAGGCCTGGACGTGACCATCCGCCGATCGAAAACCGACCAGGAGGGCGAGGGCTACACCGTGGCCATTCCCAACGGCGAAAGCCTACGGCCTGTCGCCGTCGTGCGGGCATGGTTGGACGCTGCCGGCATCACCGAAGGCCCGCTATTCCGCCCGGTCAACAAGAGCAGCGCCGTGTCCGGCGAACGCCTGAGCGGTTGGGCGGTGGCAAAAATCGTCAAGGGATATGCGGAGCGCGCTGGGCTCGACGCCGAGGAGTTCTCAGGCCACAGCTTGCGGGCTGGCTTTGTCACCAGCGCAGCCGAGCGCGGGGCGGACCTCAATCGAATAATGGACCAGACCCGCCACGTCGATCCGCGTACGGTGCGGAAATATATTCGGAGGGCGGAGCGATATCGCGACCATGCCGGCGCCGGGTTCTTATGACATCAGCGTAGAGCGCGATTTCCAGACGGTTACAGCGGCCTGTGAGCGCTTCTGCGTTCGCAATGGTTGGGAAACAGAATGCCAAATTTCTGGCAGCTACACCGCGAAATCTGCCCTTCAACCAGCAACCAGCTTAGGGGGCAACATGCGTTCATGCCGCGCATGACGGATGTTTAAACGTGAGAAGCGTGATCGCTCGCAAGCAGGCGGGCCATCGCATCTGTGATGGCGTGGTCGTCGTATGGCTTTGAGAAAAACCTGCTCCCAAACGGCAGGCTACTTTCTTCGAGAATTGCATTACCCGAAGCCACGAGCAATTTTATGGGCGGCCATCGCTCGCGGATGTAGTGGGCCAGCTTGGCGCCATCCATGGTCCCTGGCATCTGAACATCGGTGAACACCAGATCGATGTCGGGTCGCGACTCCAAAATGCGAATTGCTTCATCTGCGTCTCGCGCCTCTAGCGCTTCATAGCCGGCGGATAGCACCAAATCGAGGGCGCCCATTCGAATGAGCGTGCTGTCTTCGACAACCAGAACGACCGATTTTCCGTTATTCATCAATTACACTGACATGGCTGAGAACCTCTAACGCTCGGTGACGTAGCGTTTGAAAGGCAATTGAGTTCCTAGGCGGCTGTGGGAATATCGGCTTGGAGGCTAACATCTTGCCGGTGGCTGATGGTGATCGTCGTGCCTGGATCCGCATCGGTCAGCTTGATTTCGCCCAGCAGGTTCCTTGCTAGCGCCTCTACAATGCCGCTCCCTAACCCCGCCTTTGGCGCATCGTCCCCCGTCAGCATACCGATGCCGTTGTCGACAACCGAAAGGGTCCATTCATCAGCCGTGGAACGATAGTCGATCGCGATTCTGCCAATTCGCTCATCGGGAAATGCGTGTTTCAGAGCGTTGATGACGAGCTCGGTCACGATCAGGCCCAAGCTGACCGAAACGTCTGCTTCCACGGCGCTGTTGTCGACTGTCACCTCGATCGAGAGCCGACCGGAGTCGGCGATCATCGACGCACCGAGACTTTGGCAAAGCTGTGTGAGATAGGTACGTAGCTCGACGCTGCCGCCTTTAGACGTAGAAAGTTGACGTTGAAGGTCTGCAATAGACATCACTCGGTGATGGGCGCTTCGAAGGTGCCCGCGCGCTTCTTCCGATTGGACCCGGCGCGCGCTCTGCATGAGAATGCTGGCAATGATCTGGAGGCTATTTGCTACCCGGTGCTGGACTTCCTGCAGCAGGATCGCCTTATCGCGAACGAGATCATCTTTCAGACGCGCTTCGGCGCGGGCATCCGTTACGTCGGTTACGGCCAGAAGCAAGCGAATGTGATCAATGTCGCCATCGTTAAGCGTACGGGCGTTGACGACCAGGTTCCGGGTCTTCTGATCGCGGCGCGTAAGGTCTATCTCGTACGCCTCGATCTGCGCACTTCCAGAAGCGGTCGCCTTTAGCAATGACGCCAGCGTGGGCATCGCCCATTCGCCGTTGCCAAGCTCGCTAAGGCGCCTACCGGGAACTGTGGCGGGATCAATCTCAAAAGCACGACAAAAAGATGCGCTCGCCGCAATGACTTTCAGGTCGTCGGACAGGAACAGCAAAGGTTCGTTCGATGATACCACGATTGCAAGCGCGCTCGCAGCTTCGACATGCATAGTCGGTGTCGTTGGCATGATGGGCCCTTTAGGGGCCGAAGACTCGCGGAGCGAGCCATAACTCGGCAGGAACGCCGTCAAACACGGCCCTTGGGCCGACGCTCTGGGGCACCCTATCATGATAATCTGAATCGGCACCATGGTTTCCGCATCGTGCTCAAATTGCATTATTTCGCGGCCCCGATGAACGGTGCAGAAGGCGGGTGCAATGCGATGGAGTAACCTCGTCAGAAGCTGACTGTCCGCCGCAGCCTCGGCCCAGCCGACAAATGCCCCGATTGCAGTCGGCGAGGCAGGCCTGAAGGGGATATTTCTGGAACTAACTTTCTGGTTGCCGGTTGACACTCCGAGGAACAACCAGAGAGACCCCATGAAAAATAACCTTGTGTACGCCGCCTCTGTAGCGGCCATCGTTGCCTTTGCTGTGCCCGCATTCGCGGAAAGCCCAGCGCAGGCGAAAGACCAGGACTCCACCGGGCAGACCCAGATCAATTCTGGTACTCAGCAATTGAATGCTGAGAACGGTAGCGACAAAGTCAGCACGATCGACCTCCAGACTTTAACACCTGTCATAGCTGCCGGAACGACGACTGCCGGCCAAATCCAGACCATCACAACCATATCGACCGTGAAGGTGGTGAGGATTAACGATTGGGCGAGCGCCGACAAGCAGGCATTCGACGCGGCGAGGAGCCAGAACGGGAAGCAGATAAGCGATTTACAGTTGGCCTTGGAATCCAATTCGGCGGTCAGTGCGCGTCTCGGGGAGCAGAGCGTTCTGCCTGCCAGCGTCGTGGCTAGTGAGGTTCTCGCCGATGGCACACTGGTCGTCTATGTGTATGACGGCGCGTGATCTAAACATAGTGCCCCAGAATTTGTGCCGGCCTTGATGGTCGGCACATTCGTTTCGCGGAAGGCATGATCTCGGATGTCCTCTTAGAACCCGCGCCTCACGAAGCAGTCATGCAGTCAACGCGGCGCGAAATGGTTGGGCTCGGGCATCGGTTGACCCTCTGGCATCAACCTCAGACCCCGCCATACAGAACCGCGATGATCGCGACGATTGCAAGGACGACAGCGATCATTCCGAGAATGACAGCCGCCCACGGCGGTGAGCTGTTGGGTGTTGGCATGCCAGGATCAGATCAGCTTTCGGACGGCAACACCAGCCATGCCGCCGCAGCGACCCCGCGACTGTCCGCATATCTAGGGTTGGATTGGGTTCGCTAAGTGCGCTTGTCGCACCCTATTTCCGACCGCCTTCAACACAGGAGTTCCGACTGGTCCTCCCGCAGATGGGAAGTGGACCGGCCACTTCAGCTACCCATTGACACCAGGTTTCAATGAAACTAAATAAGGTTTCATTGAAACCTGGTGGAATTGTCGGCTATGAACATCCTCACGTCGCAGGCCCTAACGTATTTCAAGAATCATTGGCACAAGGGCATCGTCGGGACCGGGGACGCTGCTAATTTTTTGGAGATCAATCCGAACACGTTCAAGACGAGATTAGCGCGCGGCCAGGCGTTGGTTCTGCGCGATCCCAACGGGGAGCAGCGATCTACGCTGACGTTCACTGCTTACCACCTCGTTTACAATTTGCTCTCCGACCGCCTCCTCCGGTACGCATTTCCCGTCGAGCACGGCGAAAATTCTATGTCCCAACTGCCCTACGTGTATGCCGAATGGGCGTTCCACAATGTCCTTTCCGGGCCTCGCCACACCGAGGCCATCCTTCGCCTCCGTAAAGAAGAAAACGGGACATCTCAGAACTTGGTTTTCGAAGACGGAAACGTCCAAGACTTCACCGGGGACGCCGCGCTTATCATTCCCATTGGAACCATGATCGTCCGTCTCGCGACGACGCTTTATTTGCGCTCTATAGATGGAAACCAATTGCGCGATTTACTCAATGCCGCCCATTCCGAGGGTGGAGAAGCTTTCGCGTCGGACTCGATGAGGTAGCTGGAACTATCGTTATTCCAGCGCCCGCATCGTGCCTGTCAGTTGAATGTCAGGGGGTGCGATGACTCTGGTCGCCCAAAGGTCTAAACGCTTACTCCCATTCGCATGAGTTCCACATTGTCGCACTTTGCCGCAGCAAAAATCCGATATGCACAAAATCGCTACGATGCCTGCAAGCTGGCGGCGGAGACGATGTCGCATTTTTTGGGCAAGCCTATCCAAATCACTGAATGGTCGGGCCGTGCTGCAAGGCATCTGCACGATTGGGGAAGCTCCCATTTTGATTGGGAAAAAATCTTTCAGGAACACCGAGAACCAGACCGCCTCGATATGGCCATCTGGGGCGGCAAAGATCGGCTGAGCGGCCTAGCGTTGGGTCTGACCACAGGGCAAAGTTTAATGCTGCGGTTTGTGGAAGGGGACCCCAGATCAGATTGCCCGCTAAAGGGGCAGCGGATTTTGATTGCTCTCCAGGCCGCTGCAAACTATGCTCAGGCGCGAGGGAAGAAAGAAATTCGCTTGCAACCCATCAACGAAAAGCTCGTTAACCTGTATCAAAAAGTTTACGGGTTTGAGCTTGAATCCCCTCGGAATGAAGCGCCATATTACAGGAAAGGAGTTTGACATGCGTGCCCTGAAAGCGGCCTTATCGACTTCGCTCTCCTGGATGTCGTGGGAAAAGACCCTGCCTGAACCAGAACCCTTTTGCGCGAACCCGCGCCCCATGACGGGCTTTCTGGCGACTATGAGTGAAGAACAGGTGAAGCTTGCCCGCGACTATCGCGGAGACGATACTCACGGTGACAAAGCGTTTGCGCGCTGAGCGGACAGCTTGTAAACCACAATTTGCCCCGGCCTAGCGCCGGGGTTTTCGTTTGTGCAATTGCGTCCACGCCGGAAGGGAATCCGGTTTGCTGCGGCACGATCCGGAACACGCGTCACATTAGCAAGCCCACCCCCTAATCATTGTGCGTCCTTCCGTCCCGGCAGGCTCAGGCCATAGCAAAACATAGCGTCGAGCTAATCCCGCTCCATCCCCTTGCGCCGTAGGGCGATGCCATGAGGGCCGCGAGCAGCACCAGGCACCAGACCGTCGGATTGTCATCCATCGGCGCGAAGCCCAGCCGGCGGAGCCATCTTTCCGCGCCGGGGATGCTGCCGTCGCATTGGACGTATAGTGCTTCCTCACCGACCTCACGCAGCGCGGCCATGATGCGATACGCGGCTCGATGGACAGTGAAGGCGGAGACCGGCTGCCGACGATCGAAGAAACCGCAGGCGGCGCCGTGCGGGTTCACACGACAAGGCCGAAGGCAGCTATGCGCCTACCATTCTTCGCGCAGAGGCCCATCCAAATCGGCGGCGGTTCGCGACGGTAGAAACTCAGGAAGTCGAGTTCGTCCGCGACGGCCAAATTCATTTCGCCTCCGAAACGTTTGCTCACGCCGCATCTCCAGTGTGGCCCGAATAGGTTTGCCGCACGATTTCATTTCGAACTGCCGCCCAAAATCTCTCGAGATGCTCGTCCTGCTCGATTTCGCCGACGCCGAGGCGCACCAGAGCCACGAGGATCGCTTCCGTCACCTGCCGACGGTAATATTCGGCGGCGCGGTCGGTCGGCTTCTCCAGCATCTTTGTCGCCACGTCGCGAATGCGCCCGACGCGGGCCGTCATGGGGAAGATGATCAGGTCAACCATTTGCGCCTCCGATTTTCCGGGACAGCCGCCGATTTTCCTTGCTGGCCTTCAGCAGGATCGAGGATCGTTTCAGGGCATCGGAGATTTCGCCGATCGGCTGGAGGCCAGAGAGAGCTTCACCATTGAGCGGCAGGCCGGACGCGCGTGCCGTTTGGGTTGGCTGCGCGCCGGCCTGCCCTTCGACGCTATCGCCCTGTCCCCAAGATATAGAGGTAGGACCACTTTCTACACTATGGCCTGTAGTATCACTTTCAGCCCCATAAACCGGCGTCGAGCGGTTCACTTTCAGCCCCAACCCTTGGTTCACTTTGTGGGCCTGGGCTTTTGTTTTTGCGGATACGTCCTCGCGCGCTGCCGTCGCTATTGCGTCGGCCTCCTTTGCGGTCGCAATCTTGCGCCAGTCATCGGTCGCCTCAGTCAGTTCGGTCGGCCTATAGGTGAGCCTGTAGAGCGACGGTCGACGCCACAAAGCATTGCCTGCCCTGCCCCGGTCGGTCACTACGACAAAGCCCAGGGCCGCAGCCTCACGGATCGCAGGCGCGATCAACCGGCGACTGACGCCGTATTCGGCGAATTGGTCGAAAGTCGCCGGCAACTTGCCGTTGTCCTTGCCACCGTGGTGAGCGATTTCTATTTCGAGCCGATCGAGAACACGACGCGCGGAAAGGGACAGCGCCCGGAAAGCCGGGCTCTCCTTCATTTCGATCAGTTGCCAAGCCCATTGTCCGGCGATCTGTGTTCGCTTGCCTTTGCGGGCGCGGCCGTTGTCTGCCATCAGGCACCGCCTTCCGCTTCGCGGCGCAGCGCCTTGATCACGAGGCGAACTGCTTCCGTGTCGCGCAGCACGACGAAGGCATCGTCATCGTCGAAGTTGCGCGCCTCCTGGCGGATCACGATGCCGCCGGCACGGTTGCGATAGACCGCGACCGCCAACTGTTCGGCGATGATCACCGAATCGTCGCTGTTCCAGTCAAACTTTGCGGCGTCCTCGGTCTCGTCTGCCGTAACCGGCGCCGTATTCTGCAAGGAGATGTCCCCCGGCCTTTCGACCGGGGGCAGGAGTGCGTTGAGAAGGTCCGGCATGTCCACCTATGCCGCCCTCCCCTTTTCAGCGAGGACCGACACCTGGGATTTCAGGACGTACCGCGCGTGGCTACCGGCAAAGGCACCGCCGTGCGGCTCGTCTATCGTCTCGATGATGAAGCCCGCCCGCCGCAATTTGAAAACGTAGTGCGACCAGCGCGGCGCCGGATTGTCGATCGGGGTGCAGCCGCGAGACCCGGCATTGAGAAGATTTTTCAATGCCCAGGCATCGCGGCCGATCACGTCGTGAACGCCGCCGTCGGGCTCGATGCGAGCGAGAACGTGGAGTTTGTCGCCCATTATACCCTCCCCGATGCGAAGGCCAATTCGGCGACGACACGAGCCACCGGCCACGAAACGTGAACGCGTTGCCGGACACGGAAGGCTTGCAGAACGAGGGGGTCGGGTGTTACATCGGCAGTATCAGGAGCGCCGGGAAGCCTCATGATACTGCCGAGCCGGTAGGCGCCTGCCAGCGCCACCGGACTCGGATTTTCATAGAACATGGTTGTAGTGCTCCTTTTCTCTTTGTGAAGGTGCTGATCGGACGCGCGTCATGCGGCGACCGTGAAGTGTCGGCGAAGCGCAGCGCGCTCAGCGACCCATTTCCCGCAGACTTTGCGAGCCGGGAGTTGGCCAGTCTCCAGCATGTGGTAGGCTTGGCGAGGCGTCTGCTTGATGGCGCGACCGATCTCGGAAGCTCCCCAAAGCAGGTCCAGGCCAGTTGCTTCGTCAGTCTGGTCAACGGTCGACATAAAGGCTCTCCATCAATTAGCGGTTACAACGGAATTCAGCGGTTTCCGTGATTTGAGACGTAACTGATGAAAACGGGTTGCGCAACGCGATAACGGTGCTACAGTGAATTACTGATAGCCAAGGCATATTAGCGGTAACAGGCGGATGCGATGGAAACAGTGAGACTAAATTGGCCGCGCTACAGGGACGGCGTTAAGCACATCGAGGCAGACACCCTTTCTGAATTCAAACCGGTCACAGACCGTCAGGAGGTGGTTCCCTATGAGTTGGCCAAGCTCAAGCAGCCGCTCGCGTTGGATTTCATCAACGCCGATACAAAGGAAAAGAGGATAGCGTTCCTCAGCCACCGTGGGTTCCTGGGTCTACCCCACGAAAAGGAAGATGGCGGTGCCCTTCGCGTTCAATATTTTAAGGAATGGCAGGAGATCATCAGGGATCTATTGATCGGCACCACATCCGACGATCCGAAGGTAGCAGTCGAGACGTTGGATCAGGCGCTCGAAAAGCCGCGTTTCAAACTCAGTATTGACTATTCCGCCGAGAATGATTCGCTAAAGACCTTCCATGAGGCCACGACGCTGTATCACTTCATGGTTCTGGAATGCGTGGCCGCAGGTGTGCGACGTGCGCATCTTGGCAGATGTTCGCATTGCTCGAACTATTTCTTGACAGGACATACGACGGGCCACCGGGCCGATAAGGAACTCTGCTCGCCCAGGTGCAAAACTGCTGCCCATCGGCAACGGAAGCGTGACGCAGAGAAGGGGAACTGAAATGTCAGTTCGTAAGCGCGCATGGAAGACGGCTAGCGGCGAGGAAAAGACCAGTTGGGTGGTTGATTATGCCGACGCCAAGGGGGTGCGCCGGCTCAAGACCTTCACGAAGAAGAAGGAGGCCGATGCTTTCGCCGCCACCGCCAAGGTCGAGGTGCGCGAGGGCGTGCATGTCGCCGACAGTGCGAGCGTCACGGTTAAGACCGCTGGGGAATTCTGGATCGCCACCGGTGAACAGGAAGGGTTGGAGCGCTAGACGATCGATCAACGCCGGCGCCATCTGAAATTGCATCTAGAACCGTTCATCGGCACAACCTTGCTTTCCCAAGTGACGGTTCCCGCCGTGCGAGAATTCGCCGACAGGCTTCACGCCAACGGCCGCTCGCAGGTCATGGTGAGAAAGATACTCGGTTCCTTAAGTGCGCTCGTCGCCGATGCCCAAGAACGCGGTCTAGTCGCCCGCAACGCTGTCCGCGACCTGCGCGGGACGCGCCGCAAGGGCAAGGAACGCCAAGCCGACAAGCGCCAGAAGGGAAAGCTGAAGATTGGCGTCGACATACCGACGCGGGAGGAGATCAAGGGTATCATCGACGCAGTTAAAGGCCGCTGGCGGCCCCTGCTCATCACCGCAGTTTTCAGCGGCATGCGCTCTTCCGAGCTTCGGGGATTGCGGTGGAGCGATATTGATTTCGACAAGCGACAGATCAACGTTCAACAGCGCGCCGACGATTACAACGCTATCGGCAGGCCGAAGTCCGCATCTGGGGAGCGCGCGATCCCAATTCCCCCCATGGTCGCCAATGCGCTTAAGGAATGGAAACTGGCGTGTCCTCGCCGCCCCACCAAGCGCCTCGACGCCGACGGCAATGCGGTGATGGAGCTCCACTTCGTTTTCCCGACAGGGACAGGCAACATCGAAAGCCGTTCGAACATTACCAAGCGCGGATTCCTCTCCACCCAACTCGCGGCCGGCGTGACAGTGGACACCGGCGAGGTAGACAAGAGGGGCCGCCCAATCATGGCAGCGAAATACGGCGGGCTACACAGCCTGCGGCATTTCTATGCCTCTTGGTGCATCAACCGACCACAAGAGGGCGGACTTGGGCTGCCGCTGAAAATGGTCCAGGAGAGACTAGGCCATAGCTCCTTGCAGATGACCGCCGACACTTACGGACACCTGTTTCCGCGCAGCGATGACGGCGACGAGTTGGCCGCCGCGGAACGCTTCTTTCTGGCTTAGTGCGACATGGGTGCGACATAGAGACAAATTTCGCAAGAAATTCAACAACCGCGCCAAGTATCATAATCCTGGGGTCGGGGGTTCGAGTCCCTCCTCCGCTACCACTAGACCCACCATAAAATCTGGGTGGAGTCTGACCAAATCGGCCTCCCGTTACCGCCGTTCCCACCGGCAAGTTGGCCGGTGCCGCTTGTCGAGAATGGATAAAACGTTCCTCCGCTACCAACGGTCATATCCCCAGCTTTGGGGGCGTGGCGTGCCCCGCGCAAGAACGGAGCCAGGCTCAACTCTACCAGCATACGCACCGCAGGATCTCCGTACTGTCGACATGACGGCCTGAAAAACATGGAACGCGCCCGATCACAGGGCGCGGCATCCGGACGCAACTCTTCCTTGACGCCGAGTTGGCGACATGACTTCTTCGACATGTCCCTTTCGATCGCAGAAATCCACCACCCTCGGTTGACTCAACGGCGGGGCTTCCCGAGCACCATCATCCCTTCATGACTTCGGATTTCAGCAGATTGGGGCCTTCCGCGATCTTCCTTGCCAGTTCGAAGAACGTCGTTCGCTCCGCCGGCGACAAGGGCGCCAGCCACTCTTCCTGACGCCGGCGTGAAACGTCGATGAGTTCGGTAAGCAGCTCTTCCCCTGAAGGCGTCGCGAAAAGGCGTTTCTCGCGCCCGTCGGAATCGGAAATTTCCTGAACGAGATACCCCCGCTCCTCCAGCAGCGAGACGGCGCGGCTGATGGTATTCTGCGGCCGCGGAAAGAGCAGTCGGATTTCCTTGGCGCGTATCCCCGGAAACATCTTCACCGCATAAAGCGCGGACCAGGCCTGCACGGGCATCCGGAAGCGCCGCTCGATGAAACGGTCAGTGACGGCGTTGTTGCCCAGCACGACGTAGCTGATCACCGTCAGCTCGCGCAGGTCGCCCGCAAACATTTTGTCCAACAGGTCCTTGGCGCTCATCGCTGTCCTCCGCTCGGATCGCCGGTCCCAGGAGGTTTGCCTGAGGCATCCATCCGGCCGCCGCTGAGGTTTAATATATATCCATATGGATTCAACTTGCCAGATCGATCCAAATGGATCAATGTTTCGCAATACCCTGCTGGAGGCTGGAATGATTGCACTGGGCGTCGACGTTGGAGGAACGTTCACGGACCTCATCCTGGCCGACCTGGCGAAGGGGACGGTCACGATCCACAAGACGCCGTCCACACCCAGCAATTCCGCCGAGGGCGTGGTCGAGGGCATCAAAGGGATCTGCGAGATCGCAGGCGTCACGCCCGATGAGATCGAGGCGATCTTCCACGGCACCACCGTCGGCACCAATGCGATGCTGGTTCATGACGGCGCCGTCACCGGCATGATCACCAATGAGGGTTTTCGGGACATCCTGCATATCGGACGCCACCAGCGCCCGCAGCACTACTCGATCATGCAGGACCTGCCATGGCAGAGCCGCCCGCTGATCCGTCGCCGCTTCCGCAGGACCGTCGCCGGCCGCCTCGATGCCAGGGGTGCGGAACTCGTCCCGCTCGACGAAGCAGCCGTCGCAGCCGCGGCGCGCGAACTGGGCGAGGCCGGCGTCGAGGCGATCCTCATCGGCTTCCTGTTCTCCTATGTTAATCCCGCCCACGAAAGACGCGCCGCCGAGATCGTGCGCGGCATCCTGCCGGACGTGTTCGTGACGACCTCGGCGGAGGTCTCGCCGCAGTTCCGCGAGTTCGAGCGCTTCACCACGGCCGCGATGTCCGCCTTCATCGGCCCCAAGGTTCGCCGCTACATCGGCAATCTCAGCGACGAACTGCGAAAGCTGGGTGTCACCGGCGAACTGCGCGTCATGACCTCCTCCGGCGGCCTCGCCACACCCGAGATGATCGCCGAGCGGCCGGCGACCACGCTGCTGTCCGGTCTCGTCGCCGGCGTGCGCGGCGGCGCCTGGGTGAGCGAACATGCGGGAACCGACAGGTTGGTCACACTCGACATCGGCGGCACCAGCGCCGACATCGGCATCATCCGCGACGGCCGCCTCGCCGAGGCGGACGCCCGCAGCGCAAAGATCGCGGACTTCCCGGTAATGCTGCCGATGATCGACATCCACACGATCGGCGCTGGCGGCGGCTCGATCGCCTATATCGACCGCGGCAAGGCATTTCGCGTTGGTCCCCAGAGCGCCGGGGCCGACCCCGGACCGGCGGCTTACGGCCGCGGCGGCTCCCTGCCCACGGTCACCGACGCCAATCTGGTGCTTGGCCGGCTGGTCGCCGACAACTTCCTCGGCGGACGGATGTCGCTCGATGCGGAGGCGTCGGCACGCGTCATCGGCGAACTGGCCGGCCGGCTCGGCCGCTCGCCCGAGGAAACCGCGGAGGGCGCGCTGACCGTTCTCAACAGCAACATGGCGAACGCCATCCGCTCGCGCACGGTGCAGAAGGGCATCGATCCGCGCGGGTTCACGCTTGCCGGCTTTGGCGGCGCCGGTCCGCTGCACGCGGCCGAAGTCGCGGCCATGCTCGACATGCAGGACGTGCTGATCCCGCCGCATCCGGGCATAACGTCGGCGGTCGGCCTGCTCACCGCCGACCTCGAATATCACGCCCTGCGGACGGCCTTCGCGGTCAAGGGCGCGCTCGACATCGCCCGGTTGCAAACCCTGTTCGACGACATGGAAGAGGAACTCGGCGCGATCTTCGAACGCGACAAGGTGCCGGCAGAGCGCGTGCGCATGCTGCGCCAGGCCGATCTGCGTTATGTCGGCCAGGGCTACGAACTCAAGATCGACGTTCCGGACGGCGCCCTGACGGAGGCAGCGCTCGACAATGTCTGGCGCGCCTTCCACGATCGCCATCGCGAGGAATACGGCCACGCCTTCGAGGCCAGCCCGATCGAGATCGTCACGGTCAAGGTGCGCGGCCTCGGCATGGTCGACAAGCTGGCCGAGCCACCAGCCTACAAGGTGTCCGGCGAGCCGAGGCAGGTCGGCGCCGGGCGATGTGTGTTCCGTGTCAACGACGTGCTCGAGACATTCGAGACGCCGCATATCGAGCGGACCTCGCTTCCGGTCGACCGCAGGTTCGACGGACCGGCAATCCTCCTGCAGACGGACACCACCACGGTCGTCCCGCCGGGCTGGACCTACTGGGCCGACCGCCACGGCAATGTGCGCATGACGCGCGACCACAAGGCTTGAGGGGAAAACCATGCAGACGCGCGTCGATCCTTTCCTTGCAGCGGTCATCCACGGGGCGCTGGAGAACATTGCCATCGAGATGGGCCACAAGCTCATGCGGATGAGCTATTCGAGCATCATCCGCGAGAGCGAGGATTTTGGCGCCGCGCTGACGGACGCCACCGGCCGCCAGCTTTGCGAATGCACGATGAGCACGCCCCTGCAGTCCGGGCCGATCCCCGGTTACATCGCCGGCATCCTGCGTGAACTCGGCAAGCGCGGCGACAAGGTCGGCCCCGGCGACGTGTTCATGCACAACGATCCCTATGGCGGTGCGTCCCATGGACCCGATGTCGGCTTCGCGGTGCCGATCTTCCACAAGGGAGAGCTCGCGGGTTTCTCGGTCACGACCGCGCACCATCTCGACATCGGCGCGCTGACGCCGGGCAGTTGCGGCATCGTCGATGCGGTCGACACCTATGCCGAGGGACTGCAATTCAAGGCCGTGCGCGTCTACGAGGCCGGGCGGAAGATCGAGCCTGTCTGGCAGATCCTGCGCAGCAACATCCGCATTGCCGACCTCGTGGTTGGCGACATGGAGGCGCAGGTGGCGGCCGCGCGCATCGGCGCCGAGCGCTACGCCGCGCTGCTCGACCAGTACGGCCTCGACACCGTCACCGGCGCCTACGAGGACCTGCTCGACTATTCGGAAAACCTCATGCGCGACGCGATCGCCCGCATTCCCGACGGCCGCTACAACGCAAGGACCTTCATCGACGGCTATCTCGACAGCCCGGACCCGGCACTGAAGGAACTGCCGATAGAGGTGACCCTGACCGTCAAGGGCTCCGACATCCATGTCGACCTGACCGGCACCGCGCCGCAGACGCCCAACAAGCCGATCAACATGCCGCTGGTCGGCACGGTGGATTGCGCAGTCTGGCTGACGCTCCGCTCAATCCTGCTGGACAGCGACGTCTACGGCGCGATCCCGCAGAACAGCGGCCTCACCCGCCCGATCACCATCTTCGCGCCTGAAGGCTGCCTGGCGAACCCGATCTTCCCTGCCCCTGTCATCGCCCGCTTCTGCCCAGGCAACGCCGTGGCGGATACGGTGATGAAGGCGATCGCCCCGGCTGTCCCGCAGCAGGTCAGCGCCGGCATCGGCAACCTGCGCGTCATGGCCTTCAGCGGTGTCTCGCAGGGCGCGCCTTGGGTCCACATGGAGATCATGGAGGGCGCCTATGGGGGCCGGCACGGCAAGGACGGCATGGACGCGGTCGACACGCTCTATGCCAACACCCGCAACAATCCCATCGAGGACATCGAGTCCCATCTGCCGCTGCGCGTCCTCAACTATGAACTGCGCGAAAACGTGGCGGGCGCGGGTGCATCGCGCGGCGGCATCGGGTCGATCCGCTCGTTCGAACTGCTGGAGGACGGCGCGGTTTCCATCGAGGGTGACGGCCAACGCTTCCGTCCCTGGGGTTTTCTCGGCGGTGCCGATGGTTCCCCGGCGAAGGTGCACCTGTTGCGCGCGGCCGGCGGCACGGAAGACCTGCCGTCGAAGATCCCCTACCGGCATCTCGCCAAGGGCGACCGCATCACCGCCTACGGGCCGTGTGGCGGCGGCTACGGCGACCCGATGACCCGCGATCCCGGCGCCGTGCTCGACGACGTTCTGAACGGGCTGATCGACGCGCAGACGGCGCGGTCCGACTACGGCGTTGCCCTGGACGGCAACGTCATCGACCACGCGGCGACCCGCACGCTGCGCGGACAACACTAAAGGGAACCACGGCGTCTCACAGAGGAGAAACAGATGAAACGCGTTGCATCGATTACAGGCATGGCTTCGGCATTGGTGCTGGCCGCGCTGCTGCCGGCGGCCGCGCAGGACGGCGTCGACAAGGCCAAGGCGAACATCGCCGCCTACACCGGCATTCCCGACTTCGTACCGGCCGGCGAGCCCTTCGACGCCAAGGCCTGCATGGCCGGCAAGAAGATCTTCACGATCCCGGCGTCGAGCGCCATCCCCTTCATCAAGACGATCAGCGACCACAAGTCCAAGATCGCCGGGCAGCTCGGCTTCGAGCACATGGAGTGGGAGAATCAGGGCAATCCCACGCAGTGGATCCAGGGCATGGACTATGCCGCCAACAACGGCTTCAACCTGGTCAGCCTGCTGGCAGGGGCCGATCCGCGCTTCTTCGAGCCGCAGGTCATGCAGACCCAGGCCAAGGGCCTCAAGGTCGTCACCTCGCACCTGACCGGCCTGGAGCAGGACGCGCCGGCGGGCGTCGATGCCGCCGTCGCCATCGACTACCGCAAGGCCGGTGAACTGATGGCCGACTGGACCATCGCCAAGACCGAAGGCAAGACCAACGCGCTGGTGCTGGTCTCGAACGAGGCGCTGTCGACGGACTCGATCGTCGGCGGCCTCAAGGAGGCCTTCGACACGCGCTGCCCGGACTGCAAGTACGAGATCGTCAACGTGCCGATCACCGACTGGGCGACCAAGATCCAGCCGACCGTGGCGGGCGCCCTGCAGGCGAACGCCGACCTCAACTACGTCATTCCGATCTACGACAGCATGTCGAGTTTCGTCACGCCGGCGATCGCCATCGCAGACCGCGGCGACAAGGTGAAGGTCGCGACCTTCAACGGGACGCCCTTCGCGCTCGACCTGATCCGGACCGGCGACGTGGAGATGGACATCGGCGAAAACCTCGACTGGATCGCGCACGCCATGCTCGACGCAGAGATGCGCCTGCTCTGCGGCAAGGAGACGATTCGCGACTCAAAAGTTCCGCTGCGCATCTTCGACGCAAGGAACATTGCCGAAACCGGCGAACCCGCCGATGCCGCCAAGGGTTATGGCGACGCCTATGTCGAAGGCTATCGCAAGCTCTGGCAGATCGCCGAGTGACCATAGGGACTGTTCCCCGGCTGGCGATCAGGGGACTGAGCAAGTCCTTTGGCGGGGTTCACGCGCTGTCGCGCGCGGACCTTGCCGTCATGCCCGGCGAGATCCACGGTCTGCTGGGCAAGAACGGGTCGGGGAAGTCCACGCTCATCAAGATCCTCTCCGGCTTCCACAAGCCGGATGAGGGCAGCCTCGAACTCGACGGCAGGCCGATTCCCCTACCGATCCCGCCTGGCCGCAGCGAGAAGATCGGCCTCTCCTTCGTCCATCAGAATCTCGGCCTCCTGCTTGAAGCGACCGCCCTGGAAAACCTGATCGCCGGAGAGCACGGCCGCGCCGGACAATGGTTCATCAACTGGAGCGCCGAGGCCGCTCGTGCCCGCCAGCTTTTCGAGCGGCATCATCTCGACCTCGATCCCTGGGCGACCGTCGGCGACCTCTCGCCGGTCAAGCGCGCGCAACTTGCCATCGTGCGCGCGGCCGACCGCGTCGGGTCGCACAACGAGCACGCGACGCCCGGCCTGCTCGTCCTCGACGAACCGACGCCCTTCCTGCCGATCGAAGATGTCCGCCAGCTCTTCGCCATGATGCGCCGGCTGAAAGAGACGGGGGTCGGCATCATCTTCGTCTCGCACGATATCGACGAGGTCATGGAGATCACCGACCGCGCGACCGTGCTTCGCGACGGGGAGGTGATCGACAGTTTCGACACCGCAATTATCAGCCGAGCGCGCATCGTCGAAGCGATCGTTGGCCGTTCCCTGACGCAGGAGCGGCTTGTCGGTGCCGTACCTGCCGCGACGAAGCCGGCGGTATCGATCACCGGTCTTGCCGGCCGGGTCGTCGGCGGTCTGGAATTCGACGTCGCGCCCGGGGAGATCCTGGGTCTCACCGGCCTGATCGGCTCCGGCTACGACGAGGTGCCCTATCTCCTGGCCGGCGCCCATGCCGCGCGCTCGGGACGGCTGGAGATGGGCGGAGCGATCCACGATCTCGCCGCCATGAGGCCGGCGGATTCGATGGCCGCCGGGATCGCCTTCATCCCGGCCGACCGGCAGAAGCTCGGTCTCGCCCTCGATCTCAGCCTCACCGAGAATGCCATGCTGCCCATGGCCGCGCGCGGCGACCTCCTGCTCGACCATCGGGCACGTCAGGCCAGGACGGCAGAGCTGATGCGCCGTTTCGTGGTCAAGGCGCAAGCGCCGCAACAGGCCGCTTCGGAGCTGTCGGGCGGCAACCAGCAGAAGCTTCTGCTCGCCAAGTGGCTCCAGCTCGATCCGAAACTCGTGCTCCTCGACGAACCGACCCAGGGCATCGACATCGGCGCGCGCCGCGAGATCTACGACCGCCTGCTCGAAGCCTGCGCCAGGGGCGCTTCGGTCATCTGCGCGACCTCCGAGTTCGAACAGCTCGAAATGATCGCGCACCGTGTGCTCGTGTTCGAGCGCGGCCGCGTCAAGGCCGAACTGCGGGGCGGCGAAGTCACCAAGTCCGGCATCGAAGCGGCCTGTTACGGGGAAACCAGAATTCATGCGCCCGCATAGAGCAGTTTGCACTCAGGTCGACCCCTTCTGCCGACGACGGTTTGGGTCAAGGTCGAGGGGTTCGTCGCAGGCCGGGCTGGTGGCCCGGACAAGACGAAGCCCGATGGATTTGGTCCAAACCGGCCCGGCAGAAGGGGTCGACCTGAATGCAAACTGCTCTGAGAACGATCATGGCTAATCCCGGCTACCAGCTCGAACGGTTCGGCCTCGTCATCGTGTGGCTGGCGGTCATCGCCCTGTTCGGCGCGATGCGTCCCGAGAGCTTCCTCACCTGGTCCAACTTCTCCAGCATCTTCGGGTCCGAAGCAGTGCTGGTCATCGTGACGCTCGGCCTGATCATTCCTTTGACGGCGGGCGATTTCGATCTCTCGATCGCGCAGACCCTGACCTTCACGTCGATGCTGACCGCGATCCTCAGTGCCCGCATGGGTGTGCCGATCGGACTAATCATTCCGATCGCGCTTGCCGCCGGCGCCGTGGTCGGCCTGATCAACGGCGCGATCACGCTCTACTTCCGTGTCCATTCGCTGATTGTCACGCTCGGCGTCGGCACTTTCCTGCACGGCGTCACGCTGTGGATCAGCGACAGCCAGACGATCAGCGGCGTGGCGCGCGTCCTCATGCAGTACGTCATCATCCAGCGGCTCTTCGGCATCCCGCTGAGTTTCTACTACGCCATCGTGCTTGCGGCGCTCGTCTGGTACGTGCTGTCCTACACCGCCTTCGGCCAGCAATTGCTGTTCACCGGACGCGGACGCGAGGTCGGGCGCCTGACAGGGGTAGCCGTCGGCCGCGTGCGCATGACGGCCTTCATGGCCTCCGGCATGATGGGCGCCATTGCCGGCATCCTCTACACGGGCACGACCGGATCGGCCAATCCCACCTCCGGCACGACGCTGCTCCTGCCGGCCTTCGCGGCGGCCTTCCTCGGCGCCACCTGCATCAAGCCCGGCCGCTTCAATGCCTGGGGCTCGGTCATCGCCGTCTATTTCCTCGTCACCGGCATCAACGGCCTGTCCGTGCTCGGTTTCCGCACGTTCGTACACGACCTCTTCTACGGCGGGGCGCTGGTGGTCGCGGTGATGGTTTCGCAGCTCGTCAGCGGGCGCAAGGAAAGGACCCTCTGATGAACTATCCGGCAAACAGGCCGCGTTCGGCCATCGCGATCGATGCGGAACGGCTGTGGTCACGGCACATGGAGATGGCTGATATAGGCGCGATCGACGGAACCGGGTCGTGCCGCCTCGCCATGTCGGCCGAGGACGCGCAGGCCCGCGCGCTGCTCGCCTCCTGGTGCAAGAAGGCCGGCCTCGACGTCCATGTCGACGGCGCCGGCAACATGTTCGCCGTCCGGCCGGGCAGTGATCCCCGACGCCTGCCCGTCGCTTCGGGCAGCCATCTCGACACGCAGCCGCATGGCGGCCGCTTCGACGGCATCTCGGGCGTGCTCGCGGCCCTCGAAGTCATCGAGACGCTGAACGATCAGGGGATCGAGACTGCTGCGCCGCTGGCGGTCGTGAACTGGACGAACGAGGAAGGGGTGCGCTACGCCCCGGGGCTTCTCGGCTCGGCCTGGAATGCCGGCCTGCTCGACGACGCAGCACTCGACCGCGTCAAGGCTGCCGACGGCACGCCGTTCCGGCAGGAAGCGCGCGAGCGCGGCTGGCTGGGCGACAGCGTCGAAAAATTTCCGCTGGGCGCCTTCCTGGAACTGCATATCGAGCAGGGCCCGATCCTCGAACAGGAAGGGTTTCAGGTGGGGATCGTGACATCCGTGCAGGGCCTGCGCTGGCTCGACGTAGACGTCAGGGGAACCGACGCGCATGCCGGCACGACGCCGCTGGACCAGCGGCAGGACGCGCTGCTGGCCTCGGCCCGCATGCTGGTGGCCGTGAACGAAATCGGGCGCCGCTACGGCTCCTCGGCGCGGGTAAGCGTCGGCCAGTTGCGGACGGCCACCGACGGTCCGAGCACGGTCGTCGGACATGCGTCTTTCGTCGTCGACATCAGGCATCCGGATGCCGATACGCTCGAGCGGCTGAGCCGGGAATGCGCGGCAGCCTGTGTGGCGAACGGCAAGGCGCTCGGCTGCGCGGTCGACATCTCCGACCGCATCTCCGTCCCTCCGACGGTGTTCCACGACGCCTGCGTCGAGGCCCTGGAGAATGGCGCGCAGCAGCAGGGATATTCCTATCGACGCATGGCGAGCGGCGCCCTTCACGACGCCGCCAACGTCGCCAAGGTCGCGCCGACGGCGATGCTCTTCGTGCCGTGCCGAGACGGCATCAGCCACAATGTCAGGGAATATGCCTCGCCGGAAGACCTGGCCGCGGGGACGAATGTCCTGTTGCATGCACTTCTGAAGCTGGCCGGATAGACACTGGTTGGGCAGCTGCGCCTGGCGACCAAAATGACGCCAGGCACGGTCTGCGCAGACCGATCGGCCCTAGGCGGAGGCCCGGTACATCCGCCTGGAAGGATGGCTATGCTGCGTAGTGGTCGGTGGCCCGCCCGCCAGCATTTCGTGCGAAATGACTTGGCGGCTGACCGACTTCCCTGCGGAAGGCCGTGCTGAAGGCGCTGGCCGACTCGTAGCCGATCGCCGCCGCGACCTCGTCCAGGGTCTTGTCGTCCCGTTGCAGGATGTCCTTGGCCCGCGCCATGCGCCACTTCATGACATACTCCATGGGCGGCATCCCGACCTTTTGCGAAAAGCGTTCGCTGAATGTCGAGCGGGACAGGCCTGCGACGCGGGCGAGTTCCTCCACGGTCCAGACCCGCGCGACGTCCGCGTGAATCTGCCGGAATGCCTTTGCGAGCTTTGCATCGGCCAGTCCCCGCAGCAAACCGGATTTGGAGTCGTCGGTCACGACGCTCAATTGCTGGCGTAGCGCCTCCACCAGCATGACCTCCACGAGACGCTCGACGATCAAATCCCGTCCGGGGCGTTCGCGTAGCGCTTCGTCCGAGAGGAGCTCCATCGTCTGGGCCAGACGGCTCGCTGCCTGGTCCGCATTCCGGATGTGAACAAGCGAAGGGAGGAGGCTCAGGAGAAGGGGCTTGTTGACGGGATCGAACCAGAAATAGCCGCCGAGCAGCTGGAATTCAGCGTCCCCATGCGCAACCCCGTGCCGGATTTCCCTGGCATCCCCGGCAGTGTCAGACTCCATCGCCACGGGGACGGCGTCGGAGCCGCTCGACATCACAAAACCAGGATTGGGCGGCATGAGAACGAAATCGCCGCTCGCCAGATGGAGAGGGTCCAAACCGCTGGCGCTCAAAAGGCATTGTCCCTTGAGCACAAGGCCGAATCCCACGTTTTCAAGGCGGGCGTAGCGCACGCCCCAGGTCCCGGATCCGCTGATGATCTTCGCGAAGACGGTGCGCGGGCGTAGCAACGATATGATGGCGGCGAGCGGCTCCATCAGGACAGTATGTAACATTTTCAGGGAACTGACTACAGATCGTCCGGCCGGCGCTCTTGGCAAGTCCTATCGATGGCAAGGGGCGCTGCATAGGCACCGTCTTCGTTGACCCCCCCGCGGCGGTCCCCTCAAGATAGGAAGGCGTCTATCTGCATGCGTCGGAAACCGGATCGAAGGCGAGATGGGCGTCGGGCCGATGGATCACCTCCTACAACCGTCAACCGGGCGACCCCGAAACAGACCTGCCCTTGTGTATGCAATTCCACGCGAGAGCGGTCTGAGGCGGCTCTTCGCCATCCTGAAAATGGACGGAGAACGACTGGACATTTTATCACGCTGCAAAGCTGCTCGCATGTTCGCGCAGCTTTGCCTCGGCCGCATCGAGTTCCGCAACCCGGTGCGCCAGCAGCCAGTCCATGCGGCCCGACGGAGCTTCGTCCGCGAAATCCGTTGCCGCCAGCGACTTGCCCAGTTGCAATCCCGGCAATGGTTTGGCGGATCGTGACCCAATGTGGTTGACGCTACGGCATTCTCCCGATAATGAACAGGATCATACAGGTTCATTAAACAGGTATGACTGTGTTTCGATCGTCGCTTTCGTCAGCGCCTGGAACGGGAAAGCCGGAGAAGATCGCGACGGTGCTCGAGCAGGAGATCCGGTCCGGCTTACTCGGCTTCGGCGACCGCCTGCAAAGCGAGAACGAACTCGTCCAACGCTTTTCGGTCAGCCGCAACACGGTCCGCAAGGGGCTGGAGGAACTTTCCAATCGCGGGCTGATCACCACCCGGGTCGGCATGGGCTCCTTCGTCACCTTCGACGGCAAGATGGTCGACGATGCGATCGGCTGGTCGCGCGCGCTGGCCGACGCCGGAGCCAATGCCGAGACCCGCACCTTGCGGCTGGAGATCATCGAGGACGTGGAACTGGCGGCAAGACTCGGGATCGAGAATCCGGTCTTCATCGCGGTCGACCGCGCGCGCACCAATGCGGATGACGGCCACGCCATCTCCATCGAGCGCAGCCGCCTGCCGCTGTCGCCGGAACTGGAGGAAGTACCGCTGAAAGGCCTGCGCGAGGGCTCGCTGCACCAGACCTTGCGCGGCGCGGGGCTGGTTCCCGACCACGGCGAGGAGTGGGCCGACATCGAGATGCTGTCCGCCGGGGACGCGGCGATCCTCGCCTGTGCTCCGGGGACGCCGTTCCTGCGCACCCGCCGGCTGACACGCGCCGCCGACGGGCGGCCGATCGAATATATGACCAGCCTGCTCAATCCGGCGCATTTCGCGCTGCACCTGGAATTCTGAGCCATGGCGGAGACGGACCTCTCCGGCATGATCGACAGGGCGGCGGGCGCGTTGGTCGGCGGCGCGCTGGGGGATGCGCTCGGCATGCCGACGCAGCTTCTGTCGCCCGCGCAGATCGAAGCGGCTTATGGCTTTGTCGACCGTTTCGTCGAACCGTCGCCGGACCATCCGGTGTCGCGCGGGCTCGCCGCCGGCACCATCACCGACGATACCGAGCAGGCCCTGCTGCTCGGCCGCATCCTGCTTTCGTCCGCAGGCGGTTTCGACCACAGGCGCTGGGTCGACGCCCTGCTCCGCTGGGAGCGCGAGGTGAAGGCGCGCGGCAGCTACGACCTGCTCGGCCCGTCGACGAAGCGCGCGCTCGACGCCATCAATGACGGCGTTTCGCCGGACGAGGCGGGGCGTTACGGCGACACCAACGGCGCGGCCATGCGCATCGCGCCGGTCGGCATCTTGATGCCGGCCGAGCCGGTTGCAGCGCTGGTCGCCAAGGTTGCCGAGACCTGCCGCGCCACGCACAACACGTCGGTCGCCATCGCTTCGGCTTCCGCTGTCGCCGCCGCCGTCAGTGTCGGCGTTTCCGGCGGCGACTGGCGGCAGGCGTCCGACCATGCTGTCGCGGCGGCGCGGGAAGGCGCAAGGCTCGGGCACTGGGTGACGGGCGGCGACATCGCAGCGCGCATCGAGTGGGCGCGGGAACTTGTGCGCGGCAAGGCGGCGCCCGAGGCGATCCGCCTGGTCACCGATCTCGTCGGCACCGGCGTCGCCTCGCAGGAATCGGTGCCCGCAGCCTTCGCCGTGCTGGAGATCGCCGGCGGCGACCCATGGCAGGCGGCTGTGATCGGCGCCAATCTCGGCGGCGACACCGACACGATCGGCGCGATCGCCGGCGGCATGGCCGGCGCTTGCGCCGGCTGGTCCCGGCTTCCGCAGGACAGGATCGCGCAACTCAAGGGCATCGACCTCTCCGAGGTCCAGGCGCTCGCCGCCAGCCTCGTCGCGGCGCGGCTCGCCACCGCCGGCGGCGGCAAGGAGGCCCCGGCATGAATCCGGCCCGGCTCGTCCATGTCGGCAGCGCGGTGGTGGACTATGTCTACCGCATCGACGCCCTGCCGACGCCGGGCGAGGACAAGATCGCCGACGCCTATGCCCAAGTGATCGGCGGCGGCTTCAACATGATGGCGGCGGCGGCGCGCACCGGCATGAAGGTGCTGTTCGGCGGCCAGCACGGCACCGGCCCGGTCGGCGATTTCTTGCGACGGGCGCTCGCGGCCGAGGGGATCGATATCCTTACGCCGCAGGCGCCGGATAGGGATACGGGCAATTGCGTCGTGCTGGTCACCGCCGATGCCGAGCGGACCTTTGTGTCCATCGCCGGAGCCGAAGGTTTCCTGACCCCGGCCTCGCTGGCGCCGGTGATGCCCGGGGCCGGCGACTGGGTCTTCACCTCCGGTTATACGCTGACCTATCCGGACAGCCGCGAGGTGCTGGCCGACTGGATCGCCGCGCTGCCGGCCGGGATCATTTTCGCCCTCGATCCGACCTCGGTCGTCGCCGGCATCCCTTGCGACCTGCTCGCCCGCGTGCTGAAGCGCACGGACTGGCTCTCCTGCAACGCCTACGAGGCCGGCGTTATCGCCGGCCAGGGGACGGTCGAGGAGACCGCAGCCCGGCTGCTCTCAGAACATTGCCCCAACGCTGCGGGAATCGTCATCCGCCAGGGGGAGCGCGGGTGTTTTCTCCGCCTCGCCAATGGCAATGCGTGGCATGTGCCCGCCTTCGCCGTCGATGCCGTCGACACCAACGGCGCCGGCGACACCCATGTCGGCGCCTTCGTCTGCGCCCTGTCGCGCGGCGCCGATCCCCTCGAGGCCGCGCGCTACGCCAACGCGGCGGCGGCGATCTCGGTCACCCGCCATGGCGGTTCGTCGGCACCGACGCATGCCGAGATTGAGATTTTCCTGAACGGTGCCGTCGCGCCAGCGTCGGCAGGAACCCGCAACGAGAAGGCCAATGCCTGAAGAGGGCAAACAAGGAGAGGAACCAACCATGCGCATGCCCAAAATTCTCGCAGTCCTGGCGGCTACCGCCACATTCACATCCGCGCTCGCATTAGCCGTCCAGGCCGACGAACTGCACGTCCTCAACTGGAAGGGTTACGGCGCGGACGAACCCTGGGCCGTCGAAGCCTTCGAGAAGGCGACGGGCCACAAGGTGGTCAACGATTTCTTCAATTCCGAGCAGGAGATGCTGACCAAGATCAGGACGAATCCCGGCCTCTACGACGTCGTCATGATCAACGCGGCCTTCAACGACCAGGCGATGGGCGAGAAGCTCCTGCAGCCGATCGACGTGTCGAAGATCCCGAACGCAGCCAACATCAGCGCGGAAAAGGCCGGCTCGCCGATGCTCAATCATGACGGCAAGGTTTTTGGCGTGCCATGGGTATGGGGCCTGACCGCGCTGGCGATCAACGACAAGGCCTTCGACACGCCGCCGACCAGCATCGGCGTGATGTGGGACGAGGCGCGCAAGGGCCGCGTGGTGATCCGCGACGACGCTGTCGAGGCGATCCAGTTCGGCGCCATCGCATCGGGCCAGAACATCAACGACATCAAGGACATGGAAGCTGTGAAGGCGAAACTCACCTCGCTGATTCCGCAGATCCGCACCTTCTGGAGCTCGGAAAATGACTGGAACCAGATGGTGGCGTCCAATCAGATCGACGTCGGCACCTATTGGAGCGGGTCGGCCGACCGGGCGAAAACGCATTTCAAGCTGCCGGTCTCGCTCGTCATCCCAGAGGAAGGCGCGGTCGCCTGGCTCGACGCCTGGTCGATTCCCGTCGGCGCCAAGAACGTCGCCGGCGCCGAGGCCTTCATCAATTACATGATCGATCCCGGATTCTACGTCGAATGGGTCACCAAGGTCGGCGCGCCGGTTTCGGCCAACGACAAGGCGCTCGCCGGTCTGCCGGAGGATTCCTTCAACCGCAAGGTCATGGGCGATCCGGCCGTGGCCAAGCGCATCCAGTTCCAGGCGCCGGTCACCGACGCGCAGCGCGAGCAGTACCTGGCGCTCTGGCAGGAATTGAAGGTGAACGTGAAGTGACCTGACGTCTTGGGGAGGAGAACGTCATGGCTCTATCGGCCGCATCGAGGTCGGGCTTTTCGGCCGCGCTGCCGTGGCTGGCGCCCGCCTATCTTTGGCTGACGGTGGCGATCTTCCTGCCGCTGTCGGCCATGGCCTTCTTCTCCTTCATGACCGACCTGCCGGTGGCGGGCCGCGACTGGGCCTTCACGCTGGAGAACTACACGGCCTTCTTCTCGCAGGGCCTGTACGCGACGCTGCTCTGGGCGTCGCTGCGGCTCGGGCTGGAAGTGACGCTCTGGTGTGTCGTCATCGGCTTTCCCGCCGCCTATGTGCTGGCCAAGGTGCTGAAGGGCCGCAGCCGCGAGGCGATCTTCCTGCTCGTCATCCTGCCCTTCTGGTCGAACGGGCTGGTGCGCATCTTCTCCTGGGCGATGGTGCTGCGCGAAGGCGGCATACTGGACACTGCGCTTAACGCCGGGCTGCCTTTCAGGGTCAGCATCGACCTGATGTATTCCTACCCCGCCGTGGTGATCGGGCTGGTGCACTCCTACGTGCCCTACATGGTGCTCACCTGCTACCTCACCTTGCAGGCAATCGACGATTCGCTCATCGAGGCGGCCCGCTCGCTTGGCGCCTCGCGGCTGGCGACGCTGCGCCGGCTGATCATCCCGCTGTCGATGCCGGGGCTGGTCGCAGGCGCGGCGCTGATCTTCATCCCGGTCGTCGGTTCCTTCATGGAGCCACGCATCCTGGGCGGCCGCGCCGGCACCTTCTACGGCACGGTGATCGAGGACCAGTTCGTCGCCGTGTTCAACTGGCCGCTGGGTGCGGCGCTCTCCTTCGCCCTGCTGGCCGTCGTGCTGGTCATTCTCGCCGCCGTCTCGCCCGTGCTGCGAAAGGCCGCATGATGGGCACGACGCGCTTCCTCAACGGGCTCGGCCGCGCCTATGTCGGCCTGCTCCTGGCTTTCCTCTATTTGCCGATCCTGATCATGGCGCTGATGTCATTCAACGTCTCGCCCTTCTACCAGTTGCCCTTCGAATGGACGACCGAGTGGTATTCGGCGCTCTGGAACAACAGCCAGCTGATCGCCTCGACCTGGAACAGCGTCGAGATCGCCGTCATCACCACGATCATCGCAAGCGTGCTCGGCACGGCGGCGTCCCTCGCACTCTACCGCTACGAGTTCCGCGGCAAGCGATTCCTGCAGGCGCTGCTCTTTCCGCCGATCGCCATCCCGTGGCTGATCACCGGCACGGCCATGCTGATCTTCTTCTTCGGCGTGGGTGTCGGCCGTGGCCTGCACGCGATCCTGCTTGGCCATGTAGCGCTCGCGCTGCCCTATGTCATCGTCGTCGTGTCGGCGCGGCTTCAGACCTTCGCGCCGGAGCTCGAAGAGGCGGCGCGTTCGCTCGGCGCCAACCAGTGGCAGGTCACGACACGCGTGACACTGCCCTGGATCATGCCCGGCGTGATCGCCGGCGCGCTGTTCGCCTTCGCCGTCTCCTTCGACCAGTTCGTGGTGTCCTATTTCCTGTCGACGCCCGGCCAGGCGACGCTGCCGGTCGAAATCTACGCCGCGATCCGCAAGGGGTTCACGCCCGAGATCAACGCCGTCTCGACCAACATCATCGCGGTGTCGATGGCCCTCATGCTGCTCACCGCGCGCTTCTTCCGCTTCGGGGGAGAGAAATAATGGCCGAAGTGCAGGTCCGGAACGTCTCGCGCAGTTTCGGCGCCATGAAGGCGCTGGACAACGTGTCCATCGATTTTCCCGACGGCGGCTTCTATGCGCTGCTCGGTCCCTCCGGCAGCGGCAAGACCACGCTGCTGCGGCAGATCGCCGGCTTCGATTTTCCGGACAGCGGCCGCATCGTCATCGGCACCGAAGGCGTCGAACGTGTGCCGGTCGAAAAGCGCCGCATCGGCATGGTCTTCCAGAACTACGCGCTGTTCCCCAATATGAGTGTCGCCGACAACGTCGCCTTCGGTCTGTCGGTGCGCGGCGAGCCGAAGGCCATGATCGCCACCGAAGTGCAGCGCGCGCTCGACCTCGTGCAACTCGGAACGCTCGGCGGCCGACGACCGCACCAGCTTTCCGGTGGCCAGCGCCAGCGCGTGGCGCTCGCCCGCGCCATCGTCACGAAGCCGCGCGTGCTCTTGCTCGACGAGCCGCTTTCGGCGCTCGACAAGGCGCTGCGCGTCGACATGCAGGTCGAGCTCAAGCGCATCCAGCGCGAGGTCGGCATCACCACCATCTTCGTCACGCACGACCAGGAGGAAGCGCTCACCATGAGTGACCGCATCGGCATCCTGCGCGACGGCCGCTTGGTGCAGGAAGGTCCGCCCGAAGACATCTACGACAATCCGAAGAGCGAGTTCGCCGCCACGTTCCTCGGCGATGCCAACATTTTGCGCGGGGACGCCACCGCGAACGGCATCCGGCTCGCCGACGGCACGGCGATCGTCGCCGGTGCGGGCGCCGTGGCGGCCCACGGCGGCAAGGCAAGCTGCGCCGTCCGGCCGGAGCGGATCCGCATATCGCCCGCCCCTTCCCCGGACGCCTCGCTTGCAGGCAGAGGCCCGGGCAACATGCTCACCGGGCGTGTCGCCAAGCGAATCTTTGCTGGCAACAGCAGCACCTATTTCGTCCAGCGTGGCGGCGAAAGCATCAAGGTGCTGGTGCAGAACAGCGATGCCCAACGGCTCTCGGAAGGCCAGCAGGTCGTGCTGCAATGGTCGCCGGACAGCACCGTCCTGATCAGCCAGCCGAGCGGTGCTTGATCTTAACCGGGCATACCGACAAATCGAATCGGGCGAGGCCCGCTTTCATGTGCGGGCCTAGAAATTTGACGGGAAATGAGCCTGCCGCCGGTGAGGGGAGGAAAACGGCGGCAGGCTCATTCCACACGGGCGGAAGGGAGATCGCCCGTGAATGAGACCCGACGTTAAAGCGGAGGTCGCAGTCGCCTCGGTCTCATGACTTGATTCTGAAGCTAGAAGGCGGTCGTAACCGCCGTGTGCCGCCCGGCATCTGAATGTAACGTTGGCCCGCAGCCTCACGACATAGCCTGCGGATCAATTCCTTTTTCGCACCGATGCCGGCATCGTTTCAATAAAGTCGAGCATTTTCAAAGCGCTACCGCGATGATCCACCACCGCGGCGGAATCCCGCCCGCCATCGGCTGCCGCCGAAGCGGAGACGACTGGCCTCGGCAGACTTCCCCAAACGTCGCGACGAAGGCCTAAGCCTCAGGGCAGTTGAACAGGAATTGGAACTGCGGCCCGGCGATCTCCCGTCCGGATATGATCGGGCATTTCGCCCGGCCGGTTTCGTCGAGATATTTGCGGGCCGCCGCCCGGTGGTCCTCCCTGTCGCGAATCGCCGACGTAACGCTGCCGGGTCTTATGGCGACGATCGCGCCGAGGCTCGGCGCCGTCATGATGCGGTCCTTCTTCGGATGTTCGAACACCCGGTAGACGTCGTCCGGCATCGCCACGTGGTGGGCGGTGGTCTCGTATCCCAAGGTCTGGCAGGCCGCGAGCGCCAGACAGGCCAGGCCCCCGAACAATATCGTCTTCCGCATCGTCTTCCCCTAATGGCGCCGGACTCTAAGCGGATATCCCGCCAAGACTCAACCGGTCAATCGTCGCGGACGAAACCATGGCGGCCGGTGCCCCGCTGCCGCAGGTCTTCGCCCGACCTCAGCAGGCGCACCGCCGCCGGTCTCGCCGTCAAGCCTGGGCGGCAACCCCGAAACGACGCCGATAGTCGGCCGGCGCCAGGCCGGTGATGCGCTGGAACAGTTTCCGGAACGCGGAGGGGTCGCCATAGCCGACCTCCCAGGCGATCTGCTCGACCGGCCGTCGGGTGAGTTCGAGCGCCTCGCGTGCCCTGGCGATCCGGATCTGCTGGGCGTATTCGGTCGGCCTCAGCCCTGTTGCGCTGCGGAAACGCCGCAGGAAGGTGCGCTCCTCGAGTTTCGCCACGGCTGCAAGCGCGGCGACCGAGTGCTCCTTGGCGCCGCTCGCCTGCAGCCAGTGCTGCGCCCGCAGGATCGCGGCGTCGCCGTGGTCGAAGCGCGGCATGAAATGATTGTAGGGACGCTGCGCCCGGCCGGGCGGGTCGATCAGCAGGAAACGCGCCGTGTCCAGCATCACGCCCGGCCCCAGCAGACGCTCGACCAGCGTGAGGCCGAGATCGGTCCATGCGAGGATGCCGCCGGCGGTGATGATGTCGCCGTCGTCGATCACCATGCGGTCGACATCCACCTTGACCGTCGGGAACCGCGCGGCGAGCGCCTCGGCGAAAGCCCAATGCGTCGTTGCCTCGCGCCCTTCCAGCAGACCTGCTTCGCCGAGCACAAACGCCCCGGCGCAGACCGAGCACAATGTCGAGCCCCCGGCATGACGCTCCGCCAGCCAGGCCGCGAAACCCCGCATCGACTGCATCTTGTCCGGCATCACCAGGCTGGGCGGCGCGATCAGGTGGCTCGGAGCGTGCGGCGTGCCCGGGTGGCTGTCCTCGACGCACTCGGCGCCGTCGCCCGCCTCCGATTTTCGCCAATGGGTGACGCGGATCGCCGGCGCGCCGGCATCGTCGCGCGCGGCGCTCATATCCCCGGCGATGCGGAACAGGTCGGTCATGCCGTAGACGGCGGCGAGTTGAACTTCGGGATAGAGAACCAGCCCGATTTCTGCGACGATCTTGCGCTGCATGGTCATTGTGTCAGTTTTGCCTCGCTGAATGTCGGTTCCGCCAGGCGCCACAATGCCCGCCAAACCCTATAACGTCCATATCGAGACCGGACTGCCCGTCTCGCAGAGGCAAGGAGAAGCGACATGAGCACGATCACCACGAAGGATGGCACCGAGATCTACTACAAGGACTGGGGCTCCAAGGACGCCCAGCCCATCGTCTTCCACCACGGCTGGCCGCTCAGCGCCGACGACTGGGACAACCAGATGCTGTATTTCCTGGACAAGGGTTTTCGCGTCATCGCCCATGACCGCCGCGGCCACGGCCGCTCCAGCCAGACCGCGACCGGCAACGAGATGGACACCTATGCCGCCGACGTCGCCGAACTGGCCGAAGCCCTGGACCTGAAGAACGCGGTCCATGCCGGCCACTCCACCGGCGGCGGCGAGGTGGCGCATTATGTCGCCCGCGCCAAGCCCGGCCGCGTCGCCAAGGCGGTGCTGATCAGCGCCGTGCCGCCGATCATGGTCAAGTCGGAGAAGAACCCCGGCGGGTTGCCGATCGAGGTGTTCGACGGTTTCCGCAGCGCGCTCGCCGCCAACCGCGCGCAGCTCTATGTCGATGTCCCCGCCGGCCCGTTCTATGGCTTCAACCGACCCGGTGCGAAGATCTCGCAAGGCACCATCGACAATTGGTGGCGCCAGGGCATGATGGGCGGTGCGAAAGCCCATTACGACTGCATCAAGGCGTTCTCCGAGACCGACTTCACCGACGATCTGAAGACGATCGACGTGCCGGTTCTGGTCATGCACGGCACCGACGACCAGATCGTGCCCTACGCCGATGCGGCGCCGCTGTCGGTCAAGCTTTTGAAGCACGGAACGCTGAAGTCCTACGACGGGTTTCCGCACGGCATGTGCACGACGCATCCCGAGATCATCAACCCGGACCTGCTGGCCTTTATCAAGGCCTGACCGCGGAAGGGCGGACAGGCGCAGCCTGCCCGCCCTGCCCACGTCGACCGGCACCATCGCAGCGGCGCGGGATGCCCCTGCGCCGAGACGACCGGCCTGAAGGAACGCCCGACGCCTGCATACTCAAGGCGTTGGCAGGACTCCTGCCGTCATCGTCGTAACGGATCTCGGGCTTGGCAATTCCGGCTTCCGCACGGCGTGACCGCACGCACTCATCTGCCGCCGGCGAATACCGGCGCGGGGCAATTTCGAACCTGTCCTCGGAACTATCGCATACCGTCGGCAGATGCATGCGGGTCGCCCCTCGGCCCGCATGCATCCGTATCCGGTCTCGCCGGGGGTGCCTACTGCATGCCGGGCGCCCCGGCGCCCATGCCTGTGCTGCGATAGCCGCTGCCCAGCCGCAGGGCCGCAAGGATCGCCGTCTGGCTCTCCTCCACAAGCACCTCGCCGTTGCAATGCGTCACCAGTGTCCGCCCGCCATGATCCCGCAGGACGACAAGGTGTTTCGAATTAAAGCTGATGGGATGCCCATCGGTCGCGGTAAGACGTATCCACATGCCCAAATCCCCCTTGTATGCCACACCATCATGATCCGGGACGGGCAAACCAACAATAAGAAAAGACATGGCGTGGCGCATGCCCGCCTCTGAAACGGAAGCGAAAGGCTCCGGTTTCCGGCAAGCCCGTCGGGAGTAGCGGCTTCTGATGCTATTTCCCGTTTGGGCTAATGACATCCCCAGCGTTAGATCACCGTGAAATCCGCATTGGTGATGTCGGGCGCACCGATGAGCGTCGCGAACCGGACATTGCCGAACGCCGTGCCGGAGCCGTCCGCGTCATAATAGAGCGCGCCGGTCTGCGAATTGTAGATGATGCGGTCGTTCAAATCCTTGGTGCCGATAGCGATGTCCTTGAACGCATCGACGTGCAAGGCGCCGATCGGCAGCACGCTGAAGATCGGCGAGTCGAGGTAGATGGTGTCGTCGGCGTGGCTGAAATCGGCGATGACGTCGACATTGTCCGCGCCCAGCGGCGAGATAAACGCGAAGAAATCGGCGCCGCCGAGGCCGTACAGCGTGTCCAGCCCGCCTCGCCCGGCAATGATGTTGGAGCCCGAATTGCCGACGATCTGCTGGGCGAGTTCGTTGCCGGCAAGGTCGATGCCCAGCGTGCCGGCAGCGCCGTTGGTGGTCAGCACTTCGACATGCACGCCCGCCGCCAGCGCGTAGTCGACGCCCGCCATCACCCGGTCGAAGCCGTTGCCGGCGTTCTCGAGGATCGTCGTGCCCGAAACATAGACCTGGTAGATGTCGTTGCCGCCAAGCCCGCGAAGCGTATCGACCGCGCCGCCGCCGTCCCGCAGGACGTTGTCGCCGGCATTGCCGACGATATCCTGGTGTAGTGTATTGCCAGTCAGGTCGATGTCCGCGGTGCCGTCCTGATCGCTGGTGGCGAGGATCTCGACGCCGACATCGGCAGCAAGCCTGTAGCTCACGCTTGCCATCACCATGTCGCCATTGCCCTGGACGGCGGCTTCCCGGATCGCCGTTGCGGCGCTGTCGATCCGGTAGGTGTCGTTGCCGCCGAGCCCGATCAGCACGTCGCCCGCCCCGCCGCCGTCGCCGAGCACATTGGCCCCGGCGTTCCCGTAGATCGTCTGCGCCAGTTCGTTGCCGGTCAGGTCGATCGCATTCGTGCCGGTCGAGCCGTTGGTGGTTAGCATCTCGACGGCGACACCCGCGCCGAGCACGTAGGAGACACCCGCCGCGACGCGGTCGGCGCTGCCGCCTCCGGCGATCTCGAACAATTTGGTGTCGGCGCTGTAGATGCGATAAAGATCGTTGCCCGCCCCGCCCTCGAAAACGTCTCCCGTGCCCTCGGAGCGGAACTCGTCCGCGAAGGTCGAGCCGAAGGCGAGGTCGGCCCCGGACGTGCCGAGGAAAATCGCGGCGGCGTCGAAGATCGCGATGTTGAACTGAAAGTCGAAGGCCGCGCCGCCGATCGCGTCGTTGACGAAATAGCTTGCGGCCGTGCCGACGCCGGCAGCCAGTGTCGTGACCAGTTCGAGATCCATCGGCCGGTCGGCCGTCTGGCGGAGATAATCGCTGTCGGCACCGATCTCCGCGCCGATCTCGCCGTCCCAATGGAAGATGCCGTCATCGTCCCCGAAGCCGGTCAGGTCGTAGTGGAACGTAGCGGTAAGCTGGTCGCCATTGCGCACCAGGGAGAATTCGGCGGAGACGCCGGAGGCGAATTGACTGACGAGCATGAAGCTCTCCCATGTTCTGCCCGCGCCTGCCTGGCGGGAACGTTTCGATGAATTTCACGGCGTATCGCCGCGACAGGGTGCGTTGCGCTTCAGGCGAGCGGATAGCGACGGTTCAGTCGCGCCCCCTCCAGCCGCCCAGAAAATCGAATGCCTCCAGCCCGTCCGACGGCGTTGAAGACCGGCATGCCGTCTCGCTTGCCCCTTCCCCGTCCTCTCGGCCGCGAAGGCGAAAACCCCGCTTGAGGAAATCCAGTGCCGAGGGCGCGAAGGAAACGCGCGATCCATCGGCGACCAGGGCCGTCAAAATTCTCGTCCGCATCCGAGTCCTCCTAGATGGCTTGTTGATCTTGGTCCCGCTCAAGGACCGCATAGTGTTGCGGCCCCGCCCGCATCGGCCTTGCTTCGGCCGCGTCGGTTCGGCTGCCGATCCGTCATGCGGGCTCGTCGGCATCCGGGCGCCGGGTCGCCGCGACATCGGGCTTGGATACTTTCGGGACGAAGGCCGCCGGCTATCGGCTTTGCATTGCGGAACACACCGTCTGCGCGAACCTCATTGACGGGTGCTCTCTTTGCGCGATTGGACGTGTATGTTCCAACGAATTCGTGGAATATACCACATTAGCAGAATTTATGGGGTCCCGCCTCCGAACGTCGCTTCCCGCGGCCTCCGGCACTCCCGGCTATCCTCGTCGCCGGCATGCCGGACGATCGCTGGTGGCCATCGACCATACGATCGGGGACGAGGAGGGAGTAAAAGCGGCGTCCCGGCGCCGACCAATCTCGACGTTCGAAACGCCCTTCGCGCCGACGGCCGAAACCATCGGATCCGCCTCATATCGGCGACGCGAAAAGCCCGTCCGGGAAGCCCGAAGCGTCAAAAAGCCCATTATGACCGGCCCGAAATGCGTCTGCGTGAAGCCAGTGGCGGGGGTTTCGATCAAGTCAAATGGCAACCATCTGAAATCACTTCATTTTGCGGACTTCACGCGCCTTCGGGAACAGCCTTCGGCGGCTATTGGGGCGCGGCGGCCGGTGCGAGGCGGCGTTCCACCAGCCTTGCCCAAAGGCTTGCGCCGATTGGCAAAATCGCATCGTTGAAATCGTAGTGGGTGTCGTGGGCGACCGCCTGATGCGCGTCGTCGGCCTGGCCGAGCAGGAAATAGCAGCCGGGCCGCTGCTGGAGCATGTAGCAGAAATCCTCCGAGCCCATTTCCGGCGGCGGATCGAGCACAATTCGCCCGGCTCCCATCACGTCTCGGGCGACGGCGGCCATCGCCTCTGCTTCCACCCGCGTGTTGATCGTCGGCGCGAAGGGCGACTCGTAGCGGATGTCGACGGTGGCGCCAAAAGCCTCGGCTTCGCTTGCCGCGATCCTTCTGATGGCGCTCTCCAGGGCCTTCTGCGCATCGGGATCGAAGGTACGCACCGTACCGGTCAGCGTCGCGACGTCGGGAATGGTGTTGAACGCCTCGCCGGCCCGGAAACTGCCGACCGTGACGATTGCAGGCGAATGCACGTTGGTCAGCCGGCCCGGCAGGCCCTCGATCGCCAGCAAAATGCGCGCCGCGATAGGAATCGGGTCGTTCGCCATATGCGGCGTCGCCGCATGTCCGCCACGGCCGCGCACGACGATCTCGAAACGGTCCGCCGCCGCGGCCACCGCGCCGCGATGAATCGCGACCTCACCAAGCGGCCGCTCGCAATTGTGCAAGGCATAGACCTCGTCGCAGGGGAAGCGGCCGAACAGGCCGTCCTCAAGCATGGCGAGCGCCCCTCCCCGCCCCTCCTCGGCCGGCTGGAAGATGAAATGCACGGTGCCGGCGAAGTCGGGCGAGCGCGCAAGCGCCGATGCGGCCCCGAGCAGCATCGACGTGTGCCCGTCATGGCCGCAGCCATGCATCCGGCCGGGAATGCGGGAAGCGTGCGGCAGCGGCCGCGCCTCGGTCATCGGCAGCGCGTCCATGTCGGCGCGGATGCCGATGCTTGCGCCCGGCCCGAGCCTGCCCTTCAGCGTGCCGACGACGCCGGTCCTGCCGACGCCTTCCGCCGTCTCGATGCCCCAAGAGCGCAATCTTTCGGCCACGAAGCGCGCCGTCTCCACCTCCTCGAAGCCGAGTTCGGGATTGGCATGGAGATGCCGCCGCCACGCCGTCATCTCGCCTTCGAGCTGCTGGACCGACGGAACGAGCTTCATGCGGAGGCCTTTGCGCGGAGTTTCAGGGAACGGCTTTGCAGCACGGCGATCAGCCCGAGCAGGATGGCGGAAAAGGCGATCAGCAGCACGGCCACCGCCGCGATGGCGGGGCTGATCGATTCTCGGACGCCGGAAAAGATCATCCGCGGCAAGGTCCGTTCGGCTCCGGTCGACAGGAAACTCGCCACCACCACCTCGTCAAAGGAGATGATGAAGGCAATGATCGCGCCGGTGACGACGCCCGGCGCGATCAGCGGCAGCACTACCTTGAAGAAGGTGCGCATCGCTCCCGCGCCGAGCGACGCCGCGGCTCGGACCAGCGTGCGGTCGAAGGTGGCAAGGCTGGCGATGACCGCCGTCAGCATCACCGGGACCGCCATGGCCGTGTGCACCAGGATGATCGAGAGCTTGTTGCCGACGAGCCCCAGCGTGGCGAAGAACGAGAAGGCCGCCACGCCGACAATGACCACCGGCACGACCAGCGGCGCGGCGATGATCGCGTAGATGAGTTTCTTGCCGGGGAACTCGCCCCAGGCGAGGCCGATCGCCGCCGGAATGCCGAGCAGCGACGACAGCAGGGTGGTGGAAATGCCGATCACCAGCGAATTCCACAAGGCGTTCGGCCAGCGCTGGTCGTTCCACAACTCCGCATACCAGCGCAGGGACCAGCCGGGAGTCGGGAAAGCGAGCGCATTGCTGCTGGTCAGCGACATCGGCACCACGATCAGCAGCGGCACGATGATGAACGACAGCAGCACCGCCGCATAGGCGTACATCGCCCATTTGCGGAAGCGGTCGGCGCTCATGCCGGGCGCGCCCGACGCCGGAACAGCGCCCCGGCGGTCCAGTAGAGGAAGGCGAACAGCACGAGGATCAGCAGGAGTTGCAGCGACAGCGCCGCGCCCATGCCCCAGTTCAGCGTGTTGTTGGTGTAGAAGGCGATGTAGCTGGACAGCATCTGGTCGGTCGGCCCGCCGACCAGCGTCGGCGTGATGTAATAGCCGAGCGCGAAGACGAAGACGATGGCCCCGCCCGAAAAGATGCCGGGCATGATCAGTGGCAGCTGGACGCGTCGCCACGCCGTGAACCACGGCGCGCCGAGCGACAGCGCGGCGCGCATATAGGTCGCCGGCACCCGCCGCATGACCGCGACGACGGAGAGAACCATCATCGGCAGCAGCACCTGCACCATCGCTAGGTAGAGCGAGAAGCGCGTGTAGACGAGATTGAGCGGCTCGCCGACGATGCCGAGACCGAGCAGCGTGGAATTCACCGGGCCGTTCTTCTGCAGCACGATAATCCAGATCACCGTGCGTACCAGCAGCGAGGTCCACAGCGGAAACAGAATCAGCGCGAACATCGGCCGCGACCATGCCGGCGGGGCGCTGACGATCGCCTGCGCCAACGGCACCGCCAGCACCGCGCAGATCAGGGTCACCACCACGCTGATCCAAATGGTGCGCAGCAGCACATCGACGAACACGGCACGGTCCGCGGAAACCGGTTCGATACCGCCGTCGGCGCCGCGCGTCAGGTCGAGGCTGGCGAGCAGATAGTAGTCGGTCAAGGCGCCCTTCTGCCGGGCGATTTCCCGCCAAAGCTCGATCTTGTTCCAGCCGGCCTGCCGGGCAAGCACCTCCTCGCGGACCGGACGCATGTCGAGCTTCCTGTCGGTCGCGTCCTTCGCCGTCTTGATGATGAGGAAGCGGCTGCCGACGACGCGCTGGTTCACAAGCTGGGCGAGGACGCCTTCCTTTCCGGCCCGCCGCGCGTCCGCCAGATCCTCGACCAGCGCGGCAAAGACTGCCTCGTCGGGCAGCCCGGCTTCCGGCGTCCATCCCGACAGGGCCTGGACGGTGCGGGGCAGATTGCTCGAGATATCGGAATTGTCGACCGATAGCGCGAGGAAGCGCGCCACCGGCCACAGGAACAGGACGAGCACGAACAGGACGAGCGGCAGCGCCAACAGGGCAAGCATTCCGCCCCGTCGCCGCCCGCCACCCCAAAAGGCTCCCCGCATACTCGAATTACTTCGCCAGCCAGGCCTTGAAGCGCTCTTCCAGCGCTTCCTTGTTCTCGGTCCAGAAGTCGTTGTCATAAGCGGCGCCGTACTGGATGTGCTCCGGCGCTGTCGGCAAATTGGCGAGCCAGTCGGCTGGAATCAGGGCCGCGGCCTCCTTGCGGCCGGTGCCGTAGGCGTAGAGCTTGGAGAAACCGGCCTGGTTCTCAGGGACGGAGAACCATTTGAGGAGATCCAGTCCGCCCTTCTCGTGCGGCGCGCCCTTCACCACCGCCCAGTAGTCGGTGCCGTAGAAAAAGCCGGCATCCCACACGATGGCGTACGGCTTCTTCTCGTTGACCGCCTCGTTGGTGATGCGTGCGTTGAACTGGTCGCTCATCGCCACCTCGCCGCTGTCGAGGTTCTGGATGCCTTGCGTCGTCGTCGACCACCAGACGGCGTGCGGCTTGATCTTGTCAAGCATGGCGAAGGCCCGGTCGACGCCTTCCGGCGTGCCGAGCACCTTGTACATGTCCTCGCGCTTCACGCCGTCGGCCATCAGCGCGTTCTCGAGCGTGAACTGGGCCTGCGCATAGACGCCGCGCTTGCCGGGAAATTTCTCGACGTTCCAGAAATCGGCCCAGCTCTTCGGACCGGCATCGCCTTTGAACACGTCCGTATTGTAGGTCAGGATGGTCGCCCATGTGTCGGACGCGACGCCGCATTCGTGCAGGGTTCCGGGCAGGTAGTTTGCGGGATCGCCAGTGATCTCCGGTGTCAGCGGAACGAACAGGCCTTCGGCGCAGCCGACCTCCATGGCGGGCGCCTCGACGGAGACCACGTCATAGGTAATGTTGCCGGCCTGCACCTGCGCGCGAACCTTGGCAACCTCACCGGCCCACTCCTCCATGACGATCGGAACGCCGGTCTGCTCGGTGTATTTGTCCCAGACCCCGTCCTTGTAGGCCTTGTCCCATGTGCCGCCCCAGCCGACCACCGTGACGGGATCGGCCGCGGACGCGGCAAAACTCGACATCAGAACGCAGATCGCGGTGGCGGACACAGTTCGCAGATACATCTTCATTGCACTTCCCCTTACGTTGTCATTTTTTATTTGATCAAATTTCAAACGCAAAATGGATTGATTAGCAATAGGAATTAGCGTTAGGCTGCAAAAAATTCAAAAAGCCAACGGGATTTGATCGAATGCTGCAAGGCAATAACGGGGTGCGCCGCAACGTCAATCTCGAAGCCGTCCTGGAGGAAGCCCGCCAGCGCTTCGCCGACGCAAATCCAAACAGCCTGGCGCGCCATAAGGAGGCCGCCGCCTCGATGCCGGGCGGCAACACGCGCGCCGTCCTGTGGTACCGGCCCTTCCCGGTTTCCTTCGTTTCCGGCGACGGCTGCCGCGTCACCGATCTCGACGGCCACACCTATGTCGATCTGGTTTCCGAATACAGCGCCGGCTTCTACGGCCATTCCGACAAGACGATCGCCGCGGCGCTGGTCGAGGTGATCCAGGGCGGCATCATGCTCGGCGCGCCGAACCGCTACGAGGCGCGCCTCGCGGCCGCTGTGGTCGACCGCTTCCCAGCCATTGAGCGCGTCCGCTTCTGCAATTCGGGCACCGAGGCCAACATCATGGCGATCTCCGCGGCCCGCGCCATCACCGGCCGGTCGAAAGTGCTCGCCTTCCGCGAAGGCTATCACGGCGGCGTGCTGACCTTCGCCCATGGCGGCTCGCCGCTGAACCTGCCGTTCCCGTTCGTCTTCGGCGACTACAACGACATCGAGGGCGCGGTGGCGCTGATCCGCGAGCATTCCGGCGATCTGGCGGCCGTGATCGTCGAGCCGATGATGGGCGGGGGCGGATGCATCCCCGCCACCCGCGAATTCCTGCAGGCGCTGCGCGACGCCACGAGCGAGGCCGGCGCGCTGCTGATCTTCGACGAGGTGATGACGTCGCGCCTCGACTATCGCGGGCTCCATGGCGCGCACGGGATCAACCCCGATTTCGTGACGCTTGGCAAATACATCGGCGGCGGTGCCAGTTTCGGCGGCTTCGGCGGTCGCACTGATCTCATCGACCGGTTCGATCCGGCGTCGCCGGGAGCGTTCTCGCATGGCGGCACTTTCAACAACAACATATTGAGCATGGCCGCCGGCTTCACCGGCCTGACCAGGGTGCTGACGCAGGAGGCGAGCCGCGCCATCAACGAACGCGGCGACAGGCTGCGCCAAGCCATGACCGCGTCGCTCGAAAAGCAGGATGTCGAGGGCGTCGTGCTCGGCCGCGGTTCGCTGATGAACCTGCACTTCGTCAAGGGTCCGGTCGACACGCCGGCGCCGCTCGACGCGGCGGATCCGTCGCTGATCGCGCTCTGGCAGGTCGAGATGATGCTGCGCGGCTACTACGTGACGTCGCGCGGCATGCTGGCCCTGTCGCTGCCGTTCGGCGATGCCGAGCTTGCCGGCTTCGTCGACGCGTTCGACGACTTCCTGTCGAGCAACCGCCAAGTGCTGCCGTCCCGGACCGCCTGATGCTGGATCGAAGGGAAGGCGGCGCGGCCGCGCCGGAGACCGCGCATGTCCGCGTGCATGCGGGGTTGAAGGAGGCATTGATGAACGGCGACTTCCTGCCGGGCCAGCGGCTGGTCGTCAGGCAGATCGCGGAGCAGTTCCGCACCAGCGCCATGCCGGTGCGCGAGGCGCTGCGCCAGCTCGTCAGCGACGAAGCCCTGTTCGACCATCCCAACCGCGGCGCGATCGTGCCGGAAGCATCGGTCGAGCGCATTTCGGACCTCGTGCGAGTGCGTTGCAGCGTCGAGGGGACGGCGGCGGAATGGGCGACCTCGACCATCTCGCCGGAGGAGATCGACGAGCTGGCTGATATCAACGAGCGCCTTCACCAGTGCGTCGACGGCCATGCGCTAGCCGACTACCTGATGCTCAACCGCCGCTTCCATTTCACGCTCTACCGGGCGGCGCGCTCCCCCATGCTCCAGCAGATGATCGAGAAGCTGTGGCTGCGCGCCGGCCCGCTCCTGAACATCGTGCGCACCGACGCCGCCTATGTGTTCGGCCTGCTGCACCACGACGAGATGATCGCCGGCCTCCGCCGCGGCGACAGCCAGGCCGTGCGCCGCGCTCTGGTGGCCGACCTCAGCGAGGCCGCCGACATCATCCTGCGCGCCGCATCGTCTCCGGCGAGCCAGCCGGCTCGCGCCAGGCCGGCCGCGCGCCGCCGGGACAAGGCGCCCGCCCGATGACGGACGGCTCCGTCCATGTCGAGTTTCGCGGCGTCAGCAAGCGGTATGGCGAGACGGTGCAGGCAGTGCGCCAGCTCGACCTCGAAATCATGCGCGGCGAATTCCTGACGCTGCTCGGGCCGTCCGGTTCGGGCAAGACGACGGCGCTGATGATGCTCGCCGGCTTCGAGGACGCCACCGAGGGCGAAATCCTTGTCGACGGACGGCGCATCGACAACGTGCCGGCCAACCGGCGTGGCATCGGCATGGTGTTCCAGAACTACGCCCTGTTTCCGCATATGACGGTGGCCGAAAACCTGGCTTTCCCGCTGGAGGTCCGCAAGCTTGGACGCGGCGAAGTCGCCGACCGGGTCAGGAACGTCCTCGACATGGTGCAGCTTCCCGGCTTCGGCAACCGCCGCCCGGCGCAGTTGTCGGGTGGCCAGCAGCAGCGCATCGCGGTTGCGCGCGCCCTGATCTTCGAACCCAAGCTCGTGCTGATGGACGAGCCGCTGGGGGCGCTGGACAAGCAGTTGCGCGAGCAGATGCAGTTCGAGATCAAGGACATCCATGCCCGGCTGGGCGTCACCTTCGTCTACGTCACGCACGACCAGACCGAGGCGCTGACGATGTCCGACCGGATCGCCGTCTTCAGCGCCGGCCGCATCCAGCAATTGTCGACGCCGCGCGAGCTCTACGAGCGGCCGCAGGCGAGCTTCGTCGCAAGCTTCGTCGGCGAGAACAACCGCATGGCCGGCACGGTGGAGGCCGTGGACGCGGATGGCGGCCTGTCGGTGCGACTCGACGACGGCGGCGGGCGGCTTGGCGCCATGTCCTATGGGCGCAGTTTCCCGCCGGGCGCCCGCGTTCTCCTGTCGGTGCGGCCGGAGCGCATCGCCCTGGTGCAGGACGGCGCGTCGGCGCCGAACGAGGTAGCGGCGACCGTCCTGCAATCCGTCTATGTCGGCGACCATCTCCGCCTGATCGCCGGCGCGGCGAACGGCCAGAAATTCATCGTCAAGCTTGCCAGCACGCCATCGCTGCCCACGCCCGAACCGGGCGCCGCGATACGGCTCGGCTGGCGCCGCGAGGACTGCCTCGCGCTCGATCCATAACTCGCGCAACAAGAACCAAGGGAGGCGCTCGCCATGAAAACATCGCCGAAAATCATCATCACCTGTGCGGTGACCGGATCGGTCCACACGCCGACCATGAGCCCCTATCTGCCTGTCACGCCGTCTGAGATCGTCGATGCCGCGGTGGGCGCGGCCGAGGCCGGCGCTTCGGTGATCCACCTGCACGCCCGAGATCCCGAGACCGGCAAGCCGTCGCCCGACGCAAAACTGTTCATGGATTTCCTGCCGCGCATCAAGCAGCAGACCAACGCGGTGATGAACATCACCACCGGCGGCGGGCTCGGCATGAGCCTGGAGCAAAGGCTGGAAGCCGCGCATGTCGCCAAGCCGGAACTCTGCTCGCTCAACATGGGCTCGATGAATTTCGTGCTCTCCCAGGCAGCATCCAAATACCCGACCTGGAAACACGACTGGGAAAAGCCGTATCTTGAGAACACGACGAAGAGCATCGTGTCCAACACCTTCGAGCAGATCGAGCGCATCATCGTCGAGGTCGGGCAGGCCTATGGCACCAAGTTCGAGTTCGAGTGCTACGATGTCAGCCATCTCTACACGCTGGCGCATTTCCTCGACCGGAAACTGTTGACCCCGCCGCTGTTCGTGCAGACAATCTTCGGCATCCTGGGCGGCATCGGACCCGAGCCGGAGGACATGATGCATATGCGGCGCACCGCCGACCGCCTGTTCGGAGACAATTATCTCTGGTCGATCCTGGCGGCTGGCAAGCACCAGATGGGCCTCTGCACCATGGGCGCGGTCATGGGCGGCAACGTCCGCGTCGGCATGGAGGACAGCCTCTACGCCGGCAAGGGCGCGCTGGCGAAGAGCAATGCCGAGCAGGTCGCCAAGATACGGCGTATCCTGGGCGAACTGTCGCTCGACGTCGCGACGCCCGACGAGGCGCGCGACCTCCTGCAACTGAAGGGCGGCAACGAGGTCGCATTTTGAGCGGGCGCAGCATCGAGACCTATCTCGGCATCGTGCATCCGTGGATGTGCGATGCGATGGGCCATCTCAACGTCCGCCACTATGTAGCGATGTTCGACGACGCCAGCTTCCAGTTGCTCGGCAGGATCGCCGGCGCGGGTGCGCCACCGACGCTCGGCTGGGCGGATGTCCGCATGGAGATCGACTATACCCATGAAACGGCGGCGGGAACGCTGGTAACGGTCCGCAGCTTCGTCGAGAAGATCGGAAAATCCTCCCTGACCTACGCGCATGAGATGCGCGGCACGCTGGATGGCGTCCTGCATGCGCGCATGCGCACGGTCACGGTGCGCTTCGCTCTCGACGCGCGCGCCAAGGTCGAGCTGGAGCCGACGGCGCGTGAAGCCGCGACAGCCCTTTTGCGCGAAGAGAACGCTCCCGATACCGCGTAGGAGCTACCCACGCGTCGCAGGCATCTCCGGCAAGGACAGTGGCCGGGCATTTTCGGCGCTCTCAACCCGGCCGATCAGACCACTGACCGTCCACGACCAAGCATTGCGCGGCGACCATGTCGGCGCGCCAATCGCTCGACCCCGCAGGCGGTCGAATGCGGGGACCCCACGACGTTGGGCAGGCAACTCCGGAATCGGGTGGCGCCGTACACTCCGCTCTGGCTAGCCTTCGTGCCGAAAGAGCTTCCGCATGGGCATCCGCGGAAGTCAGCCACGTCAGGCACGGAGATTTCGGAATGAACGCGACCGCAAAACCGCTCCCGTCGGATTCCGCAGCCACGGACACGCAGGATCGCGTCGGCGCCTATGACTGGGAAACGCTAGCAGGCGACCTCGACGGCCACGGCAACGCGGTCATCGAAAACCTGCTGACCGCCGAAGAGTGTGCAACATTCGCGGCGCTCTATCCGCGCGAAGAACATTTCCGCAGCCATGTCGTCATGGCCAGGCACGGCTTTGGAAAAGGCGAATATCGCTATTTCCGCTACCCGCTTCCGGACCTGCTCGGCGCGTTGCGGACCGAGCTCTATCATCGCCTCGCTCCCGTCGCCAACCGGTGGAACGAGCGCATGGGCGACGCGGTCCGTTATCCCGCCGGGCATGCGGACTATCTGCGCATCTGCCACGATGCCGGCCAGAAGCGCCCGACTCCGCTTCTGCTGCGATACGGCGCCGGCGACTTCAACGCCCTGCACCAGGATCTTTATGGCGACCTGGCCTTTCCGATCCAGGTGGCGATCCTTCTTTCGGAGCCGGGCGACGATTTCACCGGCGGTGAGTTTGTGCTGACCGAGCAGCGGCCGCGCATGCAGAGCCGCGCGGAGGTGGTTCCGCTTCGCCGTGGCGACGCCGTGGCCTTCGCCGTTCACAACCGTCCCGTCCAGGGAACGCGGGGCAGCTATCGCGTCAATCTGCGGCATGGGGTAAGCCGGCTCCGCTCTGGCCGGCGCCATACGCTCGGCATCATCTTTCACGACGCGCGGTGAAAATCATGACGTTGCAATTGACCCTCGAACGCCGGGCTACGCCGATCGGCGACATGGTTCTCGCAACAGGCACGGACGGCGCCTTGCACGCGGCCGAATTCGCCGATTGCGAGGAGCGCGTGGTGCGCTTGCTCGACCGGCGGCTGGGGCCGGCCGCCTACCATATCGTGGCGGGCCACGTTCCGGCCGGGGTCGCAACGGCAATCGACGCCTATTTCGCAGGCGATCTCGGCGCGATCCGTCCTGTCCCGGTGTCGTACAACGGCACGCCGTTCCAGGAACAGGTGTGGAAGGCCTTGCGCGAGATCGAGCCCGGACGCCCGCTCACCTATTCCGGGCTGGCGACAGCCATCGGCAGGCCGTCCGCGCCGCGCGCCGTCGGCCACGCCAACGGCGCCAACCCGTTCAGCATCATCGTCCCCTGCCATCGGCTGATCGGCGCCAATGGCGAGCTGACGGGATATGCCGGCGGCATCGAACGCAAACGCTGGCTGCTCGACCATGAGGCGAGATACGCTGGCGGGTGACGATCGGGCCGGCCCCGAATGGTGCGCCCTTACACCATTGCAGGTGTCAGAACCCGAACGACTGCTGCGCCTTCTGCGCGGGCCTGGCCGGCTGTGCCTGTTCGACGCGGACGCCCTCGAGCTCCAGCATCCGCACCTTGGACGTAGCTCCGCCCGGCGCGGAAAACCCGCCGACCTTGCCGCCGGCTGCCAGCACCCTGTGGCACGGGATGATCAGCGGCACCGGGTTCTTCGCCATCGCCTGGCCGACGTCGCGCGCGGCTTCCGGCCCGGCGCCGAGCTGTTTCGCCAGCGCGCCGTAAGTCGTCGTATGGCCCCATCCGACCTGGCGGAGCGCGTCGTAGATTTTTTTGAAGAACGCTTCCTGGTCGCCGAGGTCGAGCCTTATGCCGGAAAAGTCGACCGCCTCGCCGGCGAAATAGCGTTTCGCCGCGTCGATCGCGTCCGCAACTTGCGGCGTCGGCGCGGCCGTTTCGGCCTCCGGCAGGCGGCGCAGCATCAGGCGTTCGGCTGCGTCGGCGGTTCTGGTCGGCAACTGGAACCGCGTGATGCCTTCGCCCGTCCATGCGATCCCGCAGAAACCGTTGGCGGTTTCGAACACTGTGTAGTGGTTGACCCGGCCCATGACATGGCCTCCTTTTCCTCTGCCAAGGATGTCATGGAACGGAGGCGCCAATTCAACCCGATTCTTGCTCTTGTCTCGGTTTGAATGTCCGCTATCGACACCGTTGCGGCGATTAGAGCCTGTTGACCGATTTTCAAGAGCAGACACCGTCGCCTCTGGGTTACATGCGGTCCGCACAGCCAAGCGCGCCAAGATCATGCGAACGCGCCTCTCTCGGGCATCACCGCCCTGAGAAGCGCTGTTTTGCCGCCTCCGTCTCGGGCATAAAGAGCGAGACTGCATTGCCTTCGGGGTCGCGGAACTGAAACGTCTTATTGCCCCAAGGCATGGTCTTGAGTTCATGCACCAAGGTCACGCGGTCTTTGAGACGATCATATTCAGTGTCAATGTCATCGACCTGAAACTCCAGAAACACCGTACGATTTGACTGAGGCTCAGCGCTGCCGGACTGCCAGAGCGGCACGGTATCAACCGCGCCGATCGCCAGCGTGGCGCCGGGCAAGATGAGTTCTGCGAAGACCGGCGCCGGCCACTGCGCCCGTTGTTGCGTGACCATCTCGTAAAAGGCGACCATCTGCTTGATGTCGCCGGCGATGATGCGAGCGGATGCGAATTTCATAGGTGTTCCCCGTTGAGGTGTGCATGCCAGAGATGCCGGGTGCGCCTTGTTTCATACTCCTCCTGCCATCCTTATGGCAGGAGGAGTAGGCTGAATGCGCAAAGCGGATTTTGTATCAACTTATCCAAATACCGCGACGCGACAGCAGGCCGGTAATCGCGACCGCAATTGCTCAGGAACTCGACGTTTCAAAACGGACAGTCTATCGCGACATTGCCGACCTGATCGGACAACGGGTGTCCATTACTGGGAAGTCGGCCTTGGCTATGTGCTCCATCCCGGCTTCGACATGCCGCCACTCATGCTGACCGCCGACGGAGGCGACGCGGTCGTGGTTGACGGCCGACCCCAAAAAAAATGATATTGACTTCATATTCATTTTACGGTGTGCTGCCTCGGGGTTTGCGGTGGCTGAAATTTCTGTCACGAAGCCCGGAACATCTTTTGCGGATGGGGCGATGAAGCGGTCGGGCAAAGGCAAGGACGTAGCAGGCTTCGATCCGGTGCTGCTCGCCGTGCTGTCGAGCCGCTTCGAATCCATTATCCGCGAGATGACCAACACGGTGATGAAGGCCAGCCGCTCGTCGGTCATCAAGAACGCACGCGACATGTCCTGCGGCATCCTCACCTACGACCACCGGCTGGTCTCGGTCGAGGAGGCGCTGCCGATCCATGTCAACGCCTTGGAGCTGACCACAAAACCGATCACCGAACTGTTCGACGACGTAAAGGAGGGCGACGCCTTCCTGAACAACAGCCCGTTCTACGGGGTCACCCACCATGCCGACCTCACGCTGAGCGTGCCGGTGTTCTTCGAAGGCGTACCGCTGTTCTGGACCCTGTCGCGCTCCCATCATGCCGACATCGGCGCGCCGGAACCGTCCACCTACCTGCCCTTCGCCGCCACCATCTACCAGGAAGGCGTGCATTTTCCCTGCGTGCGCATCCAGGAGAATTTCAAGGACAAGGCCGACCTGATCCGTATCGGCCTGCAGAAAATCCGCGTCAGCAACATCTGGTACGGCGACTACCGCGCCCAGGTCGGCGCCTGCCGCACCGGCGAGCGCCGGCTGAAGGAACTGGTCGGGCAATACGGCATCGAAACCATCCGCGCCTTCGTCGAGGCCTGGATGGATTATGGCGAGCGCCGGGCGATTGCCGCCATCAAGACGTTGCCGGCCGGCACCTATACTTACGAGGTCCGGCACGACCCGGTCGCCGGCGTCGCCGACGAGGGCATTCCGATCAAGGCCAAGGTCACGGTCGACCCGAAGAAGGGCCTGATCACCGTCGACGTGCGCGACAATCCCGACTGCGTGCCGGGCGGCTTGAACCTCACCGAGGCCTGCGCGGTGGCCTCCTGCCGCATCGGCGTCTATTACAATCTCGATGCCGGCGTGCCGCACAATGAGGGCAGTTCCAGCCGCATCGTGCCGCTGCTGCGCGACAATTGCGTCGTCGGCCGCCCGAGCCACCCGATCGGCACGTCCTGCGCCACCAGCAACGTCAACGAACGACTGGCCAACGCCGTGCAATGCGCCTTCTCCGAGATGGGCGCGCCTTATGGCATGGCGGAAGGCGGCGGCAATTTTTCCGCCGCGCTCGGCGTCGTGTCGGGCATCGACAGGCGCCGCGAACAGCCGGTCGAATACATCACGCAATTGATGATGGCTTTGTCCGGCGGTCCGGCCAACCACGGCCATGACGGCTGGCTGACCTATGAATGCTCGGTCGGCAACGGCATCATGGTCACCGATTCCGTCGAGGTCGACGAGGCCACCTATCCGATCCTCGTCGAGGAACGGCGCATCCGCGAGGATTCGATGGGTTTCGGCCAGTGGAACGGTGCGCCCGCCGTCCAGGGCAGCTACCGCTCGCTGACCGGCGACATGACGCTGTATGTCTGCGGCGACGGGGGCACGTTTCCGGCCAAGGGCGTGCTCGGCGGCCAGGCCGGCGAGCATTGCGGCACCTGGCGGCATGGCGCGGGCGGCTCGGTCGAGCGCCTGACGGATTTCTTCAGCGGCTCGATAGCCGATGGCGAGTCGGTAGGCTACCGTTCGGCCGCGGGCGGCGGTTATGGCGATCCGCGCCGACGCGATCCGGATCGTGTCGTCGAGGACATCAACCGCAAATGGCTGAGCGTCGCCGCGGCCTCCGAGATGTTCGGCGTGGCGGTTCGCCTCAAGGACAACGGCGTCGACTACGAGGTGGACATGACCGCCACCCAGAACCTGCGCGGCCAAACGCAGCCGCTGACAAGATCATAAAAAGCGACAAAAAGGGGAATCGCATGAACACATATGGGAAGTACGGATTGGGACTGGGCAGCCTGCTTCTGGCCGCCGGACTGTCATCAACGGCGCAGGCGCAGGAGCCTCTGATCATCGGCGCGGCCATCGCCCAGAGCGGCGCGATTGCGCCCTATGACGACGGCCCGGCGAAAGCCATGGAGATCGCTGTCGAAGAGATCAACGCCAAGGGCGGCCTGCTCGGCCGGCCGCTGAAGATCATCTATTCCGACACAAAGTCGGACATCGCCTATGGGGCAACCGCCGCCCAGGACGTGATCGACAAGGGTGCGCAGATGGTGGTCGTCACCTGCGACTACGACTATGGCGGCGCGGCCGCCTCGGTCGCCGACGGCGCGAACCTCATCGCCTTCTCCACCTGTGCCGGCGACCCGAAATTCGGCCCCTCCGGCATCGGCCCGAACGCCTTCACCATGTCCACCGGCTCGCCCGGCCAGGCGGTGGCGCTCGCCGAATGGGCCTACAACAAGCAGGGCTGGAAGACGGCCTATGTGCTGCTCGATACGACCATCGCCTTCGACGCCTCGTTCGCCGACGGCTTCGAGCGTCGCTGGAAGGAACTGGCAGGTCCCGAAGGCCTGATCGGCAAGGACACGTTCGGCGGCGAAGACCCGCAGATCGCCAGCCAGATCACCCGTATCAAGGCGCTGCCCAAGCAGCCCGACGTGATGGTGCTCGCCTCCTTCCCGCCCGGCGGCTCCAGCGCCATGCGCCAGTTGCGCGCCGCCGGCGTCAACCAGCCACTGCTGCTCTCGGAATCCTGGGACGGCGACTACTGGCTGGAGGCCGTGCCGAACCTCAGCGACGCCTACCTCGTGACCTACGGCTCGGTGTTCGGCAACGACCCGCGCCCGGAAGTCTCCGCCTTCATGGACAAGTTCAAGGCGAAGTTCGGCGCGGCGCCCGTCACCTCGCACGCGCTGACCGGCTACAGCGTCATCCAGGGCTGGTCGAAAGCGGTGGAGAAGGCCGGCACCTTCGACACCGACAAGGTGCGCGAGACGCTGGAGACCTTCGTCAACGAGCCGCTGATCACCGGCCCGACCAGCTTCACCAAGGAAACCCACATCAACATGCAGCGCGACCTGATCCTGCTGGAGGTTGAGGGCGGCAAGCCGGGCAATGTCATCGGCGTCATCCGCGCCGAGCAGATGCCGAAGTAATTTCAGCAGGCATCGTCATGTCGGTGGTTCCGCCGGCCAGCCCCGATCGGGCTGGCCCGACGCTCGAAGTCCGCAACGTCACCGTCGACTTCCAGGGTCTGCGGGCGATCGACGACGTCAGCCTGGTTTTGCGCTCCGGCGAGATTCTCGGCCTGATCGGCCCCAACGGCGCCGGCAAGACGACGCTGATCAACGTGCTGACCGGCTTCCAGGAACCGACGCAAGGCAGCGTCCATCTGAACGGCGAAGATATGAAAGGCTGGAAGCCGCATATCCGCAGCCGCCGCGGGCTGGTGCGCACCTTCCAGAGCGTGCTTCCCTTCGCCGGCCTTTCGGCGCTGGAAAACGTCGAGGCGGGTGGCGTCGCCATCGGTCTCACCCGCGCCGAGGCGCGCAGCGAAGCGGAAAGGATTCTCGGCGACATGGCGCTGACGGCGAAGATGTATCGGCAGGTCGGCACCTTGCCGTTCGGCGAGGAGCGCCGTGTCGGCATCGCCCGCGCCATCGCCATGCGTCCGCGCTTCCTGCTGATGGACGAGCCGGCCGCCGGCCTGAACGACGCCGAATGCCGCGACCTGCGCGACATCATCAACGGCATCACCCAAAAACTCGCATGTGGCGTGCTGTTCATCGAGCACCGCATGTCGCTGGTGTTCGAACTCTGCCATCGCATCCAGGTCCTGCGGCTCGGCAGCACGCTGGCGATCGGCAGCCCGGCCGAGATCCGCTCCGACCCGAAGGTGCGCACCGCCTATCTCGGCGAGGAGGTCGCGTGATGCTTGAGATCAGCGATCTCCATGTGAACTACGGCAACATCGTCGCCCTGCGCGGCATCTCGCTGGAGGTCGCCGAGGGCCAGATCGTCGCGGTGATCGGCCCCAACGGCGCCGGCAAGTCGACGCTGCTTTTGACCGCCGCCGGCATGGTGCGCCCGCGCTCAGGCAGCGTCACCTTCGCCGGCCATAACACCGGCCAGATGCAGCCGGAGGCGCTTGTCGCCGCCGGCCTGTCGCTGGTTCCGGAAGGCCGGCACATCTTTGGCTCGCTCAGCGTCGCGGAAAATCTCGCGCTCGGCGCGACCGTGCGCCACGACCGCGCCGAGATCGCCCGCGACATCGACCGCGTGCTGACCATGTTCCCGGTGCTGAAGGACCGCTACCGCCAGCGCTCCAACAAGCTTTCAGGTGGCGAACAGCAGATGCTGGCCATCGGCCGCGCCATGCTGGCCCGCCCGCGCCTGCTGCTGCTCGACGAGCCGTCGCTGGGGCTGGCACCGATTGTCGTCGCACAGGTCTATCAGGCGATCCTCGACCTCAGGGCCTCCGGCGTCACCGTGCTGGTCGTCGAGCAGAACGCCTCGCGCGCCCTGTCGGTCGCCGATCGCATTTATGTGCTGAACTCAGGCGTTATCGCCATGTCGGGCACTTCCGGCGAGTTGAAGGGAACGGCAGCCTTCGACGCGGCCTATTTCGGCGTGTCGAGCGAGGCTCGCACGCCATGAATTTCCTGCAGAACGCCATCGACGCCATCAGCCTCGGCGCGGTCTATGCGCTGGCCGCCCTCGGCATCGGCCTGATCTTCTCGATCATGCGGCTGATCAATTTTGCCCATGGCGAGCTGATCATGGCCGGCGGCTTCACGCTCTACACGCTGGCCGGCCAGCCACTGCTGGTGCTGATCCTGGCCGCGCTGATCGTCACATCACTGCTCGCGCTCGGCATGGAGCGCGTCGCCTTCCGGCCGCTGCGAAAAGCCAACCCGGCGACGCTGCTAATCGCCTCCTTCGCCGTCTCCTATTTCGTCCAGCACGTGGTGCTGATGGCGTTCGGCTCGCGCGCCATGGGCGTGCCGTTCCTCGCCGAACTGGCGACCAGCATCGAATTCGCAGGCCTGCGCGTGCCGCGCCTGCAGATCGTGACCATCGTCGTCACGCTGCTCCTGATGGGCGGGCTGGTGGCCTTTTTCCGGCTGTCGCGGATCGGCTTGCAGATGCGCGCGGCGGCCGAGGACTTCAACATGGCGCGGCTGGTCGGCGTGAAGGCAAACCGCGTCATCGCCTTCGCCTTCGCCATCTCCGGCGTGCTGGCCTGCATGGTCTCCTTCTACCTCGTCGCCCAGACCGGCAGCGTCTCCTACAAGATGGGCGTGTCGATGGTGCTGATCGCCTTCGTCTCGTCGGTGGTCGGCGGCATGGGCTCGATCGCCGGCGCCGCGCTCGGCGGCTTCCTCGTCGGCATCATATCGGTGTCGCTGCAAGCCTATCTGCCGGTCGACCTGCGGCCCTACCGCGACGCCTTTGTGTTCCTGATCTTCATCCTGTTCCTGTTCTGGCGGCCCGACGGCCTGCTCAAGAGCCGCGCCGACCGGGAGCGGGTGTAGCCATGCTGAGCAATCCCGCGTTCCGTCCGCTGCAGACCGCCGCCATCCTCATCCTCGCCCTGCTGGCGATCGCCTTGCTGGCCACGCTGACGCCACCGGCCATGCAGCGCACCATCGTCGAGGGCATGATCAAGCTGGTCGTCGTCGTCGGCCTGTTCGTCTTCGTCGGCAATTCCGGCGTGTTCTCCTTCGGCCACGTCGCCTTCATGGCCATCGGCGGCTACATGTCGGCGATCCTGACGCTCACGCCGGCACGCAAGGAGACGCTGCTCGACCTGCCGGGCTTCCTGGAGGCGCTGCAACTGCCGTGGCCGGTGGCACTTATCGTCGTGCTTGTCACCGTGGGCCTGCTCGCGCTGCTGATCGGCTGGCCGCTCTGCCGGCTGCGCGGCATCGCGCTCCCCATGGCGACCTTCGCCGTCCTGATCATCACCTATGTCGTCGCCTCCAACCTCAAGGAGGTCACCGGCGGCCGCCAGGCGCTGGTCGGCCTTCCCCGCTACACCGGCCTGTGGGTCGCCTTCGGCGGCGCATCGCTCGCCATACTGGCGGCAGCGCTCTACGGCATGACACGTCACAGTCTCTTGCTCCGATGCTCGCGCGAGAACGAGGTCGCGGCGGCCGCCACCGGCATCGACCTCGAACGCGAGCGGCTGATCGCCTTCGTGCTCAGCGCCATGATCGTGGCGGCCGGCGGCGTGCTGTTCAGCCATTTCATCGGCACGATCACCGCCAACACATTCTATCTCGACCTGACCTTCGTCACGCTGACCATGCTGGTTGCCGGCGGCATGCGCAGCCTCACCGGCGCTTTCGTCGGCGTGGCGCTGGTCTCGGTCGTCTCGGAACTGTTCCGCGGCATCGAGCGCGGCTTTACCGTCGGCGACATAACGGTCGCCGCGCCGCCCGGCCTGCAGGAGATCGCGCTGGCGGCCATCCTGCTGGCGATCCTCGTCCGGCGGCCGGCCGGCCTGCTCGGAGACTTCGAGATCGGCCTGCCGCGCCGTCGCGCATCAAGCGCGGCCGAACCCATCGCACAACAGGGATAGCGAGAAAAATGTTCGTCGCCTGCATCGATATCGGCGGAACCTTCACCGACCTCGTGCTCCATCGCGAGGGCGCGGATCTCGAGATCCACAAATCGCCGACCACGCCCGGCAAATTCGAGCGCGGTTTTCTCGACGTGCTGGAGGTGGCTGCCAAAAGCCACGGCCTGACGCTCGCAGAGTTCCTCGCCAGCACCGACATGATCGTCCACGGCACCACCGTGTCGACCAACGCGCTGGTGGAAGGCAAGGTCGCGCCGACCGGGCTGATCTGCAATGCCGGCCACCCCGACATCCTGACCTTGCGCGAATCCCCGCGCAAGCGCGCCTTCAACATCAAGATCGACTTCCCGCCGCCCTACATCCACCGCAGCCGCACCTGCGAGGTGCGCGGCCGCATCGATTCCATGGGCAACGAGATCGAGCCGATTTCCGACGAGGATGTGCGCGCGGCGGCAAAACACCTCAAGGCCTGCGGCGTCGAGGCGGTCGGCGTCTGCCTGCTGTGGTCGATCGTCAACCCGTCGCACGAGCGGCGGGTGCGCGAGATTCTTGCCGAGGAACTGCCGGGCATCCCGGTGACGCTCAGCCACGAACTCAACCCGATCCCGCGCGAATACCGCCGCACCATCTCGACGGCCATCAACGCCTCGCTCTATCCGATCGTCAGCGACTATGTCGGCAAGCTGACCGAGGCGCTGAAGGGCGCGGGTTACGGCGGCGAGCTGCTGATCGCCAACTGCGTCGGCGGCATGATGCCGCCGGAAGAGATCGTGGCGCGGCCGATCTACAGCGTCATGTCCGGTCCGACGCTGGCGCCGATCGCCGCGATCAGCCTGACCACCGCACCCAACGTCATCGTCGTCGACATGGGCGGCACAACCTTCGACGTGTCGGCGCTGCGCAACCGGCACCTGGTCGTCACGCCGGAGGCGACCTTCGGCATGGAGATGTTGGGCATCCCGAAGATCGACGTGCGCTCCGTCGGCGCCGGCGGCGGCTCGATCGCCTGGGTGGATGCCGGCGGCCTGCTGCGCGTCGGCCCGCACAGCGCCAGCGCCGTTCCCGGCCCGGCCTGCTACGGACGCGGAGGCACTGAGCCGACGGTCACCGACGCCAATGTCGTGCTCGGCATCATCGATCCCGACTATTTCCTCGGCGGCCGCATAAAGCTCGACCGCGCCAGGGCCGAAGCCGCGATCGGCAAGATCGCCAAGAAGCTCGGGCTCGGGCTGCTCGAAGCGGCCTACGCCATCTACACCACCACCAACCACAACATGATCGGCGCGATCGAGGACATCACCGTCAACGAAGGCATCGACCCGCGCGACAGCTATGTCGTCAGCGGCGGCGGCGCCACGGCCTGCCACATCAGCGACATGGCGCGCATCCTCGGCGTAAAGAGCTTCATGATCCCGCGCTTCGCCGCCGGGCTTAGCGCCTATGGCGGCTTGATCTCCGACGTGCGCTGGGAGGAGACGGGCACACTGAACACCACCGACAAGAATTTCGATCTGGCCGGCGTGAACAAGCTGCTCGCCTCGCTGAAGAAGCGCGGCGTTGCGTTCCTGAAACGCTCCGGCGTGGCGCCCGCCGCCCAGCGTTTCGAATTCGCCTTCCAGGGCCGCTATCTCTACCAGTCCTGGGACATCGAGGTGCCGTTCGACATGCCGGACGGCAAGCTCGGCAAGACATCGCTGCCGGGGCTCACGGCGGCGTTCCACGACCAGCACGAGCGCATCTACACGATCAAGGACGAGGCCGACACAGTCGAGTTCACCACCTGGAAGGTACGCGCCATCGGCGACACCGGCGGCAGTTTGCGCCAGGGCGCGGTCCTCGAAGGCAAGCGCGCCAAACCCCACGAGAAGGCAAGGCGAAAGGTCTATCTCGGCCGGCAACTGCGTGACCTTCCCGTCTACGACATAGACGGCCTCGGAGCCGGCAGCGAGATCACCGGCCCCGCTTTGCTCGAAATGCCGACGACGACGATTCTCCTCGTCGACGGCCAGCATGGGCAGATGGACACCAAAGGCAATCTGCTCGTCGAGGTCGGCGGCTGACGCCAACCCTGCAAATGAACGATCCTCGCCCCAAGGGGCGGGATATTCCTTGTGCCTCTTGTGGACGAAATCGCTGATCCACAGAGTTCACGCCGCGAGCGGCGGGCAATGTACCCAGAAGAGATTCAAATCCGCCCGTCATCTGCCCCTTGACTGCCCGCGCCCCGCCGATAGGCTGACAGTCGAACATACCGGACCCGGATGCCGGACGGCAATCACGCCTCGTTAGCCCTGCCCCGTTCGGGCGGCCGGCTTGCGGGGCGTTTTCATTTTTGGGACAGGTCTTTAAGCGTCGCGTCGAAATCGGCCTGCGTTATTCCCGCTCGGGCACCTACCGCCTGATTTCGCAATCCTGCCATCTCGGCGCCTTGCGGGCCATCGCCGATCTCAACGCCGATCCGGCGTCGAAGATCGAACTGGTTCCGGTCGAGCGCGACCCGCAGGGGAATACCGACCGCTATGCCGTGCTTTGCGAGGACATCCTTCGCAGCAGCAAGGCTCGCCACGCCCTCGGCTGCACCACGTCGTGGAGTCGCAAGGAGACGATCCCGGCGCTGGAGAAATTTGGCGGCACGCTATGGTACGGCTGTCCCTATGAAGGTTTCGAGGCCAAGGACCATGTCGTCTACATGCATGCGTGCCCGAACCAGCACCTGGTTCCGCTGCTGGCGCATGTGGTGCCGCGCTTCGGCGCCAACGGTTTCCTGCTCGGCTCCAACTACATCTGGGCTGGGAGACCAACCGCGTCGCCCGCGACCTGATTGCCGACGCCGGCGGAAAAGTGCCGGGGGAATGTTATCTGCCGATCGGCGAGACCGAGGTGGCGCGGCTGGTCGCGGAAATCCGCGCCACCCGGCCGGATTTTGTGCTGAGCAATCTGATCGGCACGTCGTCCTACGCCTTCATCAAGGCCTATGCCGAGCTCGGGCGCGAGGGCGCGCATTTCCGCCCCGAGCGCTGCCCGCTGCTCTCCTGCAACCTCACCGAATGCGAGCTGCCGGCGATCGGCGCGGCGGGCGACGGGCATCTTTCGGCGGGGCCATATTTTCGGGATACGGAATTGGGCGATCGCGCAAGCTTTCAAGCTGGTGGCCGTACCCCCACACCTAACCCCTCCCCCTTGACCACAAGGGGGACGGGGACTCGCAGGGATGGGTGGAGGTATCGAGCACCGGAAGCCAGCGGGATTTGGCGAAACAACAAGACCAGCCCGTCACCTCGATCCACGACCTGCGCGTGCATTTCGATCTCACCGGCGGCTTTTTCGGTCGGGTCGACCGGCGGGTCCATGCCGTCGAAAACATCAGCTTCTCGATCGCGCCCAATGAAACGCTTTCGCTAGTGGGCGAATCCGGCTGCGGAAAATCGACTACGGCGAAGGACCCCTACGCCTCGTTGGACCCGCGCATGCGCGTCGGCGAGCTGGTCGCCGAGCCGCTGCTGATCCACTGCGTTTCCTCCGCCACCGAGCGCCGCGACCGCGTGGCCGACCTGTTCGAGCGCGTCGGCCTCTCCGCCGACGAGATGGAGCGCTATCCGCACGAATTCTCCGGCGGACAGCGCCAGCGCATCTGCATCGCCCGCGCTCTGGCGCTCCGGCCGAAACTCATCATTGCCGACGAGAGCGTCTCGGCGCTCGACGTTTCCGTCCAGGCGTGCGTACTGAAACTGCTGAAGGATTTGCAGCGGGAATTCGGCGTCGCCTATCTCTTCATCTCGCACGACATGGCGGTGGTGGAAAACATCTCCGACCGCGTCGCCGTCATGTATCGCGGCCGCATCGTCGAGATGGGAACGGTCAACCAGATCTTCTCCGATCCGAAACATCCCTATACACGGCGGCTGATCGAGGCGGTGCCGATCCCAGACCCGGCGAGGCGGCGGCCACATTTCGCGCAGCTAGACAGCGAAATCCCCAGCGCGGTCCGCCGCGTCGGCGACGAGCCCGCAACTGTCCATCTCCACGATGTCGGAAATGGCCACCTCGTATCCGAACTCGCCCTATGATTTCGCCTGCGACACCACGACGCCAGCACCTCTTTCCGCCACCCGCCGACGCGAGCTGCCACGTATGGCGAGTGTCACCGGAAGCGTGATGTCGGGCGGCGGCGTGCCGTTCTCGATCGCGTCGAAAAGCACCCCGGCCGCCGTCTCGCCAAGCAGGTCGGGCGGTTGGATGACGGTGGTCAGCCGCGGATTGGAGATCGCCGCGAAGGGTATGCCCTCTAAGCCGGTGACCGCCAGATCGTCCGGCACCGCCACATCCTCGCGGCGCAGCGCGTCCGGCCGCTCGCGCGCCACAAGGCGCGCCACGGTCTCGAAATCGGTCTGCTCCTCTCCCCCTCGAATACTCGTGGATGCGCGGCTCGATGCCGAGCGCCTCCAGCGACCGCAGGACGGCATTGCGGCGCAGCCGGAGGCGATGTCCGGCCCCTTGACGTAGGACAACCGCTGCTTGCCGAGAGCCAGCAGGTGTTCAACCGTCAGCCGGATTCCGTGTTCATAAAAAAGGGGACGCGGCCCGAAGGCCGGAGCGAGGCTGTCGATAGAGCCGCTTGCTGGGAACGATTTGGGCGCGTTTGCGGCGCCTGGCGGAAATTGCCACCATCGGCGCATGCAACTCGACCTGGAAAACTTTCTTCCCTACCGGCTGCATCGCATCGCCGGCGTGCTGTCGAATCGGGCGCGCGACATCTACAGGCGCAAGCACAAACTGACGGTCCCGGAATGGCGGGTGCTGGCGACGCTCGGCCAGTTCGGCCTGCTGACCGCCGGCGGTATCGGCCGGCACTCGGCCATGCACAAGACCAAGGTGAGCCGCGCGGTCGCGGCACTTGAGCAGCGGCGCTGGCTGGTCCGCGAGACCAACGAAGCGGACCGGCGCGAGGAATTCTTGAAGCTGACCAGGCAGGGCCGGCACGCTTATGAGGAGATCGTGCCCGACCTGACCGGCTTCGAGGACCGGTTGAAGAAAGAACTGGGTGCGGCGGCGGCCGGACAATTGCTGTCAGCCTTGGCAAGACTGGAGGCGACGCTGCTCGTTGCGGGCCGGCAGGAGAGCGGGCCGCAACCGCGAAACGGTCGCGGATGACGGGTGCGCGGCCCGCAAAAACCTCTCACTCAGCGTCCGGCTGGTTTTCCGGCGCGGCGTCGCGGAAAGCGGGCAGTGCGGCGCAGGCATCGGACACGGCGACGATTTTTGGAAAGGCGCCGAGCGGCACCGAGAATCGGCGGGCGTTGTAGACTTGCGGCGTGATATAGAGGTCGGCAAGGCTGACGGCGTCACCCATGGCGAAGGGTTTCGGATCGATCATCGTTTCGATTGCCGAAAAGCCTTCGCTGATCCAATGCGCGTACCAGGCGTCGATGGCGGACTGGTCGCAGCCGAGGGTCTGGCGCAGATACTTCACCGTGCTCGTATTGTTGAGCGGGTGGATGTCGCAGCCGACGATCGCGGCAACGGCCCGGCAGCGTGCCCGGGAAAGCGGATCGGCAGGCAGCAACGGCGGCTCCGGAAAAATCTCCTCCAACCATTCGAGGATCGCCAGAGACTGGATGAGGATTGTTCCATCCTCGCCGACCGCCAGCGCCGGCACGCGGCGCTGCGGATTGATGGCGCGATAGTCCTCCGACAGATGTTCGCCGCCGCCGCGCACGAGGTGAATGGGGATCTGCTCGTAGGGCAGGCCTTTCAGCCTGAGCGCGATGCGGACGCGATAGGCGGCGGAGGAGCGGAAGTAGTCGTAGAGGGTGAGTGTGGGCTGCACGGGCATTGATCTATTTCCTTTGTGCTTGCAGGTGGGCGAGGGGCGGTAGCGATAGTCAACTCTCCCATCACACCCCCAGATACCGGTCCTGCAATTCGGCCGTCAGCGCGGCGGGCGAGCCGGAAAACACGGTGGCGCCTTTTTCCAGCACGAAGCAGCGGTCGGCGACGGGAAGCAGTTCGGACAGCGTCTTGTCGACCACCAGGATGGACTGCCCCTTGCCCTTCAGCGTGCGGATCGCCGCCCAGATATCCTGGCGGATCACCGGGGCGAGGCCCTCGGTCGCCTCGTCGAGGATGAGCAGGCGTGGGTTGGTCATCAGGGCGCGGCCGATGGCGAGCATCTGCTGTTCGCCGCCGGACAGCGTGTTGGCGTATTGCCCGCGCCGCTCGCCGAGGCGGGGGAACAGTTCGACGATGCGGGGAACGGTCCAGTCGCCGGGACGGGCGGCGGCGACGAGGTTTTCCAGCACGGTGAGGTTGGGGAAACAGCGGCGGCCTTCCGGCACGAGGCCGATGCCGAGCCTCGCAACGCGGTGCGGTCGCAGGCCGGCGATCGGCTGGCCGGCGAAGTGGATCGTGCCGGCGCGCGGCCGCTCCAGTCCAAGGATAGAGCGGATGGTGGTGGTCTTGCCCATGCCGTTGCGGCCCATCAGGGCCACGACCTCGCCTTCGCCAACTTCCAGCGTCACGCCGAACAGCGCCTGCGAGGCGCCGTAGAAGGTTTCCAGCCCGGCGACGCTGAGCAATGTCATGCCGCGTCTCCGAGATAGGCGCGGCGGACTTGCTGGTCGCGGCGGATGTCGTCGACACTGCCGGTGGCGATGATGCGGCCATAGACCAGCACGGAAATGCGGTCTGCGAGCGCGAAGACGGCGTCCATGTCGTGTTCGACCAGCAGGATCGGCGCCTCTCGGCGGAGGCCGTCAAGGAATTTCGTCAGGTTTTTGGAGCCTTCCGGCCCCATACCGGCCATCGGCTCGTCGAGCAGGAAGGCTTTTGGTTTCAGCGCCAGCGCGACGGCGATCTCCAGTTGCCGGCGCTCGCCATGCGACAGCTTTGCGGCCGGAACGTCGGCGCGGTCGGAAAGCCCGACGCGCTCCAGCATGGCGCGGGCCGGCTCGGTGAGGTTGCGGTCGCCCGTCACCGGGCGCAGGAAACGAAAGCTGGAGCCCTGCCGGGCCTGCACCGCCAGCATGACATTGCGCAAAGCGGAAAATTCCGGCGCCAGCGACGAAATCTGGAAACTGCGGCTCAACCCCAGCCGCGCCCGGCCGGCCATGCCAATGCCGGCCATGTCCTTTCCGAGGAAGCGGATCGTGCCGCTGTCGGCCGGGATCGAGCCGGATATCTGGTGGATCAGCGTGCTCTTGCCCGCGCCGTTGGGACCGATGAGGGCGTGGATCTCGCCGGGCCAGAGATCGAGGCTGACGCCGTCGGTCGCCTTCAGCGCGCCGAAATTTTTACGCAACTCGCGGATGTCGAGGACCGGTTCAGTCATGGCGCGCCCTCCCCGCCAGCAAACCTAGCAGCCCGCCGCGCGCGAACAGCACGACGCCGAGCAGGATCAGGCCGAGGAAGAACAACCAGCGCTCGGTGAGACCGCCCAGCGTGTATTCGAGGAAGACGTAGAGCATGGCGCCGGCGAGCGGCCCGAGCAGCCTGTCTTTGCCGCCGAGCACGATCAGCACGATCAACTCGCCCGACATCTGCCAGGACAGCATGGACGGGCTGGCGAAGCGGTTGAGGTTGGCGAACAGCACCCCGGCAAGCGCCGCAACCGCCGCCGAGATGACGAAGGCCGCGAGCCTTATTCCGAAGGGCGAGATGCCGACAGCGGCAAGCCGCGTCGCGTTCTGCCGGCCGGCCTGCAAGGCAGTGCCGAAACGCGAACCTCGAATGAGCCAGAACAGAACGAGAGCAGCAGCCAGCACCGCGAGACAGACGAGGAAGAACGGCAACGGTTTTGCCGTGTTGACCAGCGGAAAGGCGTTGCGCAACGTCATCGGCAGGCCGTCCTCGCCGCCATAGGCCGGCCAGGAGACGGCGAAATAATAGATCATCTGCGCGAAGGCCAGCGTGATCATGATGAAATAGACGCCGGAGGTGCGCAGGCTGATCGCGCCGATCGGCAGCGCCACCAGCGCAGCCAGCGCCACGGCAACCAGCGCGATGACCGGCATCGACTGCGTAGCCTGAATGCCGAAGGCCAGCGGCTCCATGTTGAGGGCATGCGAAGCTAGGATGGCGGCGACGTAGCCGCCCAGCCCGAAGAAGGCGGCATGGCCGAACGACACCAGCCCGCCCAGTCCGAGCGCGACGTTCAGCCCCGTCGCCGCCAGCGCCAAGATAACGACGCGGGTGGCGAGCGTCAGGTAGAAGGGTTCGTCCAGCACGACGGCAGCGAGTGGGATCGCCGTCAACAGCGCAACGATCAGCAGGTTTGCGGCGGTCTCGCGGGCGGGCATGCGGTTCATGCTTGCGCCGAAAACAGGCCGCGCGGCCTGAACGCCAGGATCAGTGCCATGACGATGTAGATCTGCATCGAGGCGAGCGCGGCGCCCGCCATGCTGGCCTGTGCGGCGGGCAGCATCAGCGCCAACAGTTGCGGCAGCAGGAAGCGGCCCATCGTGTCAACGACGCCGACCAGGATGGCGCCGACCAGCGCGCCCTTGATCGAGCCGATGCCACCGATGACGATGACCACGAAGGCCAGGATCAGCACCGGCTCGCCCATGCCGACCTGCACGGATTGCAGCGCACCGACCAGCGCCCCGGCGAAACCGGCGAGCGCCGCGCCCAGCGCGAACACCACCGTATAAAGCGTCGAGATGTCGACGCCGAGCGCGCCGATCATCTCCCGGTCGGACTCGCCGGCGCGGATGCGCATGCCGAGCCGCGTACAGGCGATCAGCAGATAGAGTCCGACGGCCACCAGCACGCCGACGCCGATGATGGCGAGGCGATAAAGCTGGTACTGGCCGCCGCCCGGCAGCGGAACTGCCCCCTGCAGAAGCGGCGGGATGTCGAGATAGAGCGGGAACGAGCCGAACAGCCAGCGCGTGCCTTCCGACAGGATGAGGATCAGCGCGAAGGTGGCGAGCACCTGGTCGAGATGATCGCGGTCGTAGAGCCTTCGGATGACGGCGACCTCCAGCAGCGCGCCGGCGGCGGCCGCGGCGGCCAGGCTGGCGGCTAACCCGATCCAGAAGGAACCGGTGGCGGCCGCGACCGAGGCGCAGGCGAAGGCGCCGATCATATAGAGCGAGCCGTGCGCTAGGTTGATCAAGCCCATGACGCCGAAGATCAGCGTCAGCCCGGCCGCCATCAGGAACAGCATGACGCCGAGCTGCAGCCCGTTCAGGAGTTGTTCGAGGAGGAGCGGAAGTTGCACGGCGGCTCGCGATTGGCGGTCCTTCTCCCCGTCTACGGGGAGAAGGTGGCGGCAGCCGGATGAGGGGCAGCGCCAAGCTAGCGCAGGTATGCTCCCGCCCCTCATCCCCCTGCCGGGACCTTCTCCCCGCAAGCGGGGAGAAGGATGAAACTCACATCTTGCACTGCTCGGCGTAGGCGTCGCCGTGTTTTTCGAAGGCGGTGGCGAGGATTTTGTTGGTCAGCGTATCCCCCTCTTTCACCACCTCGCGCACATAGATGTTCTGGATCGGGTGGTTGTTGGTGTTGAAGGTGAACTCGCCGCGGACCGACTTGAAGTCGGCGGATTTCAGTGCGGCGCGAAAGGCTTCCTTGTCCTTGACGCTGGCCTTTGCCAGCGCCGACAGGATGAGGTTCGCCGTGTCCCAGCTCTGCGCGGCGTAGATCGACGGCAGGCGCTTGTATTCGGTCGTGAAGGCCGTGACGAACGCCTTGTTGGCTTCGTTGTCGAGGTCTTTTGCCCAGCTTGCGGAGTTCCTGACGCCGAGCGCGGCGTCGCCGATCGCCGGCAACACGTCCTGACTGAAGGAAAAGCCCGGGCCCATCACCGGAATGCCGACGCCCGACTGCGCGTATTGCTTCATGAAGGCGATGCCCATGCCGCCGGGCAGGAAGAAGAACACGGAATCGGCGCCCGAGGCGCGGATCTGGGCGATCTCGGCGGCGTAGTCGGTCTGGCCGACCTGGGTGTAGAGTTCGCCCGCCAGCTCGCCCTTGTAGTAGCGCTTGAAGCCGGTAAGTGCGTCCTTGCCCGCCGGGTAGTTGGGGGCGAGGATGAAAATCTTCTTGTAGTCCTGGTTGGCGTATTGGCCCATCGCCTCGTGGAAATTATCGTTCTGGTAGGCGACGTTGAAATAGTTGGCGTTGCAGCCGGCGCCGGCCAGCGCTGAGGGGCCGGCATTGGGCGACAAGTAGATGACGTCCTGCGCCACCGCGTTCGGCACGACGGCCATCGCCAGATTCGACCAGATGATGCCGGTCAGGAGATCGACCTTGTCGCTCTGGATCATCTTGTCGGCGATCTGGACGGCCAGTTCCGGCTTCTGTGCGTCGTCCTCGACGACAAGCTCGATGTCCTTGTTGCCGGACTGTTTTATCGCCAGCGTGAAGGCGTCGCGCATGTCGTTGCCAAGCCCGGCGCCGCCACCCGAAAGGGTGGTGATGACGCCGATCTTCACCGGCTCGGCCTGCGCCGCCACGGATAGCGAAAAGCCGAGAAGACCGGCCCCCAGGATTCTTTTCATCAAATGCTCCTTCCCAAATGTTCCCCGCGCGCGTTTGCGCGTCTTGGTGAGGGTGAATTTTTCAGAGATCGGACGGGAGTTCAACCGGCGCGTGGGAAAGGAATACGGATGATGGCCCCCTCCACCGACTACGGCGGTCGTCCTTCGGACCGCCCGTAAACTGGGGAGGAACCCCAGCGGAACCGCTCTCACCTTCGCGGCCGCGCCACCAGCGGCACGTAATCCTCCAGGTCGGGGATCGGGAAATGTACGGTCTGGCCGATCTCGGCGGAGCGGTAGAGGCCGATCAGCATCTCGATGACCGCCAGGCCATCATGAAAAGTTTCAAGTGGCGTCTCGCCCTTGCGGAAACACTCGACCATGTGACGATTCTCGTCGGTGTAGCCGTAGACGCCGGCCTCGTCCTCCAGCACCGGCATCAGGCCCTGCTCGGCATTCTGCTTCTCGACGAGATCCTCGCCTTCCGAGCCGGTCACCGCGCGTGACATGAAGATTTTGAGGCCGGTGCCAAGCGAATTGAACTCCATGGCGTATTCCGGGCCGAGCAGTTCGAGTTGGATGCGCAGCCCGGCGCCGACATAGGCCCAGGAGGTGGTGGCCTCGATCATCAATTCCTCGCCGTTCTCGTCCTCCAGCGCGATCGTGCCACGCGCAAAGTCCTCGGACGGGCGTTTCAGATAGTCGACCTCGGCGCCGAAGCGCTCCCTGAGCTGCGCGGCATAGGCAGGCCGTGTCCATTTGAGGTTGGCGACGGTGCCGTTGACCGATTTTATCTTCAGCGAGTTGCGGGGCGCTCCGGGCGCGGTGAGCATGTGCCGCGCCACTTCGACGGAATGGCACATCATGTCCGACAGCACGCCGCCGCCCTGCTTGTCGCCTTGCCAGAACCAGGGCTCGTGCGGGCCGGAATGTTCTTCCGCCGCGCGCGCCAGATAGGGTCGGCCGGTGGTGGAGGCGGCGCGGCGCCAGACAATCTCCTTGCCGCGCAGAACCGGCGTCGAGAATACCTGGTTTTCGAGATAGCCATGGTTCAGTCCCGCATCCTCGGCCAGCCGCAGCATCTCGCGCGCCTCGCCAATGGTGCGCGCCAGCGGCTTTTCGCAGGCGACAGCGAAGACCTTGCTGCGACCGGCCTTCACCTCCGCATGGATGACGCGCATCGTGTCGAGGCGGGTGTAATTGGGCGAGAGGATCCAGATGGCGTCGACGTCGTCGGCATGAAGCAGTGATTCCAGGCTGTCATGCGTGCGGCATGAGCCGAGACCGAGGCCAGCGACGGCGGCGGCAAAACGGTCGCGCTTTTCCGCGCTGCGGCTGAAGACGCCGGTGACGTCGGCATTGCGCACGCCGACCAGCGACTTCAGGTGGAAATGCGCGATGAAGCCGCTGCCCACGAAGCCGATGCGCAGGCGCTGTCTGGGCGGATTGGTCATGGTCGAACCTTCCTCAAAATCTCGCAAATGACAATCGTGGCTGCCCGCCCCGCCCCTCGTCCGCCTGCCGGCAGGGAGGAAGGAAGCTACCGATCCTCGATGATGCGCAGATAGGCGGCGGTGACGAGCAGCACGATCGCGCCGAACAGGATGCGGCGCGCGCCTTCCGGCATCTGCAGGATGGTCAGCAGCGTGGTCAGCACCGTCAGGATCAGCGCGCCGACGATCGTGCCGGTGTAGCCGCCGCGGCCGCCGAAGATCGACGTGCCGCCGATGACCGCAGCGGCGACCGATGGCAGCAGCAGCGGGTCGGCAAGCGACAGCGACGACGGCGCCTTGATCAGCCCGACATAGAGCAGGCCGGCGACGCCGGCCAGCAACGACGAGAAGATGTACAGCGCGATGATGACCTGCGGATAGAGCACGCCCGAAAGGCGTGTCGCCCGCTCATTGTCGCCGACCGCATAGAGCAGCCGGCCGAAGCCGGTGCGGTTCAGGGTGAAGACGATCAGCAGAGCAACCGGGATGAACAGCACGAGGGCGTTGGGAAAACCATAGGTGACGCCGGTCCCGAGCCAGGTCAGGAATTCGGGGATTTTTGTGCCTGTCGAGATCACCGTGCGCTGGTAGACCTGGAGGCAGCCGGCGCCGACAAGGCTGGTGCCAAGCGTCATGATCAGCGGGTGAACGCGGAAGATGCCGACGCCGATGCCGTTGAGCAGGCCGATCAGGACGGCCGGCACCAGCGCAATGAGAATCGCCACCGACGGATCGTAGTGGACCGCCTGCGAGGCCATGATGAAGGCTGCCATGGTCGCCACGGTGCTGACCGACAGGTCGATGCCGCCGGTCAGCATGGTCATGGTCTGGCAGCCGGCGAGGATAGCCAGCGGAATGGCGAATTTCACCGTGTTGGCGATCCAGCGCTCGTTGACGATGCCGGGACGCAGGATCTGCAAAAGCACGACCAGCAGGACGAGCAGGACGATGAGCGGCACCAGCGGGTAGTCGCTCATGAAACGCTTGATGCGGCGGCCGAGCGGCGCCGGCGGCTGGAGCGCTGCTGCTTCACTCATGACGAGCGACCTCTCATGGCGACGAAGGCGCCGAGCATGACGACGACGACCATGATCACGCCTTCGATGATCGTGGTGATGTTGGGGTCGACGGCGAGCAGCGTCAGGTCGGTGCGCACCAGGCGCAGCACGAAGACGGCGACGATCGGCCCGAGCAGACCGCCACGACCGCCGCCCAGCACCACGCCGCCCAGCACCACCGCCGCGACGCTGGCGAGCAGGTACGGGCCGGGGATCGGCGCGCCGATGCCGGTGCTCATGGTGAGCGACAGGCCGCCCATCGCCGCGAACAGGCCGGCCAAAGCGTAGGCGACGATCTTGGTGCGGGCGACCGGCACGCCGCTGCGGAACGCCGCGAGTTCGCTCGAGCCGATCGCGTAGATGGAGAGGCCGAGTTTCGAGCGCTTCAGCGGAATCCAAACGATGCACAGGCAGACGACCAGAACGACCAGCGCCTTCGGGATCCAGGCGGTGACGCTTTCAGGGATGCCCGGAATGGGAAACGTGCCGACGCTCATAGCCTTCAGCCACTCAGCTGCGCCACCGCCCGGCGCCTGCAGGATGAGCAGCGCCACGCCTTGCAGGACAAAGAGGGTGGCCAGCGTTACGACGATATCCGGCACGCGTGTCACGACGATCAGGATGCCGTTGATGGCGCCCATGCCGACGCCCATCAAGAGCACGACGGGCACGACGAAAAGCGCGTATTCCTCGCTGGCCCCGTTCATCATGGCGGCGGCAGTGACGCTGGTGACGGCCATCATGGCGGCAACCGACAGGTCGATGCCGCCGGCGATGACGACCACCGTCTGGGCGGCAACGGCAAAGGCATAAGGCAGGACGGCGCGCGCCAGCGAGCCGAAATCGCCGGCGCCGTAAGCCGGCTGGATCAGCTTGGTGAAAACCATCAGGACGACGAAAAGGACGAAAAGGCCCGCCACCCAGCCATTTTGACGAAGCAGCCGCATCAGGACGCACCCGCCGGCGCATGCGCCGCCTCGGCAAGGATGCCGACGTCCTCGTGGGCATCGCGCGGCAGGCCGTAGGCGGCGCGCGTCAGCGCCGCCTCGTCGGCGATCTCGACCGGCAGCACGTCGACGACGCGGCCGCCGAAGATGACGATGGCGCGGTCGCAGACCATCTGCACTTCCTCCAACTCCGACGTGTAATAGAGCACCGACTTGCCCTGGGCGGCCAGTTCGCGCAGCAGCTTGTAGATCTCCTGTTTGGTGCGCACGTCGATGCCGCGCGTCGGATCAAAACACAGGATGGTGCGCGCATCGGCGGCGATCCAGCGGGCGATCGTCACCTTCTGCTGGTTGCCGCCGGAAAGCCGCTGCACCTCGCGCTGGGCGCGCGTGTCGATCTGTAATTTCGCGATTGCGGCGGCGACCGTGCCCTGCTCGCGGCGCATGTTGATCGGCCCCCAGCGGCTGAAGGCGGCGCTGAACGGCAGGGCGATGTTCTCGCGCACCGAACGGTGCATCAGCAGCGCCTCGCTGCGGTCGCCGGGCACATAGGCGATGCCGGCCTTGATGGCGTCGGCCGGATGGCTGAACGCGACGGGCTGGCCGTCGACATCGATGGTGCCTCCAGAGGCTCGGCGCGACCCGGAAAGCGCCGCGAACAGTTCGTCCTGCCCCTGCCCTTCCAGCGCGACCAGGCCGGCGACCTCGCCATTCGCCAGATCGAAGGACACGTCCTGGAGTTTGGCGCCGACGCGCAGGTTTCGCACGCCGATGCGCGGCGGGCCGGATACGGTGCGACTGGCTTCGGCGGCGCGACGCTGGGCGACGCGCGCCTTCTCGATCTTTGCGCCGAGCATCAATTCGACGATGCGCTCTTCCACGCCGGCCACGATGTCGACGACGCCGACCGTCTCACCGTCGCGCAGCACCGTGGCCCGGTCGCACAGCGCGGAGATTTCGATAAAGCGGTGCGAGATGAAGATAACCGAGCGGCCGCTCGCCTTCTGGCGGCGCACCACGTCGAGCACGCGCTCGGCGAGGTTGGCCGGCAGCGCCGCGGTCATCTCGTCAAGCAGCACCACGTCGGGTTCGACGGCCAGCGCGCGGGCGAGGTCGAGGATGCGCAGCACCGCAAGCGGTATGTCGCGGGCCATGTCGCGGATGTCGAGGTCGGGCACGCCAAGTTCGCGCACCCAGTTCATGAAGGGTTCGACCGGCGTATCCGTCAGCCGCAGGTTGGACGCGACGTCGAGGTCGGGGATCAGCGACGGTTCCTGGTAGACCGACACCAGTCCGGCGCGGCGCGCCTGGGCGGGCGAGTGCAGTTCGCGGGCCTCGCCGCGGATGAGGATGCGTCCTTTGCCCGGCTTGACGGCGCCTGTAAGGATTTTCACCAGCGTCGACTTGCCGGCGCCATTGGCGCCCATCAGCGCGTGGACCTCGCCCGGCAGCACCGACAGCGAGGCGTTGCGCAGCGCGGCAACGGCACCGTAGTTCTTAGCGACGCCCGTGGCGTCAAGGAGCGGGTTGGTTGTCACGAGCCTGGATATCTGCTTCGCGTTATGGAGCGGGGACGACAGGCCTCAAGCCTGACGTCCCCGCACCGTTGGCTCAGGCCTGGCGGATTACTCGCCAGGGCCCTTGCAGGCGACGATCTGTTCCTTGGTGTAGGTGGTCCAGTCCGGGATCGAGATCGACACCGGCCACTCCGCCGACAGCGACGGATCGGCCGCGCCCTTCAGCTTCGCCTTGCCTTCGTCGGTGACGTTGTCCCAGATGTCCGGCTGGACGAGCACGGTCTGGCTAGCCGGCTTCTTGCCGTCGAGGATCTGCAGGGCGAGCGTCACGCCAGCACCGCCGATCGAGCCGGGGTTGGTGACGGCAGCGCCCTTCAGGCCTTCGACCGAGGAGAGCTGGCCGACAAAGCCCGCATTGTCGGCGCCGACGACCGGCACCAGCGGCGTCTGCGACTCGACCAGCGCATCGACGATGACGTTGTCGATGCCCGAGGTCCAGATGCCGCCGAATGGCGTGCCGCTGGCGATGAAGTCGAGGATCTGCTGCTTGGCCTGGTCCTGCTGCCAGCCGGTGAACACTTCCTGCGCGACCTTCACATCCGGGAATTCGGCGAGAGCCTTCTTGAAACCCTTGTCGCGGTCGCTGTCGGCGGAAGCGCCGGCGGCGCCGCGCATGTAGACGACGTCGCCCTTGCCGCCCATCGTCTGGAACAGCCATTTGGCGCCGAGATAGGCGTATTCTTCCTGGTTGTTGGAGATGATGTAGGCGGACGGCTCGGTGACGGCCTGATCGACGGCGACGACGGTGATGCCGGCGGCGGTGGCTTCCGCGAGCGCCGCCTGGATGCCGGCCGGATCGGCCGGGTTGACGACGATGGCGTCGACCTTGGCGCTGATCAGGTTGCGGATGTCCTCAAGCTGGCCGGCGGCGTCGGTGTTGCGGTGGGCGATGTTGAGCTTGGCGACCTTGCCGGAAGCCAGCGCCTGCGCCTTGATCGCGCAGATCATCTCTTCACGCCAGCCATTGCCCTGCACGGTGTTGGACACGCCGATCGTATAGGTGCCCTGCGCCATCGCGGTGCCCGCGAACAGCCCGGCCGTGACGGCTGCGAGGCCGATTTTTCCCAGAATTCTCATCTAAAACTCCTCCTGATTGTGCTTCTGCCTGTTTGTAGTGCTTCTGCATACAGCACGGATCGCAATCCGTAGCTGATCGGGTGCTCACGCCGCAAGGGTTATCCATGCTCCGTCGCGCTCATGCGAATCCACGGCGGCGTCGATGAAACGCATGCCCTTGAGGCCGTCGTGGACATTGGGGACCGAGGCAACGAGCGCTGCGTCCGGCGTCCGGCCGGCGCGGCGCGCGGCGATCAGCGCCGCGGCGTCGCGATAGAGATTGGCGAAGCCTTCGACGTACCCTTCCGGGTGCTCGGCCGGCATGCGCGAGACGGCGGCTGCCGCCGCGCCAACGCCCGGCCCACCGCGCACCAGCGTGCGCGTCGGCTCGCCGAAGGGCGTGAAATACAGCACTTCCGGCTCGTGCGCGAACCACTCCAGCCCCGCCTTCTCGCCATAGACCTTGAGCGACAGGCGGTTGAGGTTGCCGGGCGACACCTGGCTGGCGATCAGCACGCCGCGCGCGCCTTCCGCATACCGCATCAGCACGTGCGCGTTGTCGTCCAGCCGGCGGCCGGGCACGAAGGTCGAGAGGTCGGCTGCGATCTTTTCCGGCACCATGCCGGTGACGAACTGGGCGAGACTATAGGCATGGACGCCGATGTCGGCGAGGCAGGCCGACCGCCCGGCGCGTGCCGGATCGGTGCGCCATTCGGCCTGCTTGTGGCCATCCGCGTCGATCGGCAGCGTCAGCCAGTCCTGGATATATTCGGCGCGCACGATGCGGATTTTTCCCAATGCGCCGGAAGCGACGATGGCGCGCGCCTCCCGCACCATGGCATAGCCGGTGTTGTTGAGCGTCACGGCGAAGACCAGACCGGACCGGTCGGCGAGTTGCGCCAGTTCCTCCGCCTCGGCCAGCGTCGCCGACAGCGGCTTGTCGCAGATCACGTCGATGCCGGCGTTCAGAAAGGCGCGCGCCACAGGCGCGTGAAGATGGTTCGGCGTGACGATGATGACCGCCTCGATGCCGTCGGCGCGGCTGCTCTCGGCATCGGCCATGTCCTGATAGCTCGGATAGGCGCGATCCGGATCGATGCCGATATCGATGGCCGACGCCTTCGCCCGCTCGGCATCGGAGGACAGCGCGCCGGCGACCAGTTCGATACGGTCGTCCAGCCTGAGCGCCAGCCGATGCACGGCGCCGATAAAGGCATCGCGCCCGCCGCCGACCATGCCGACCCGCAGCTTTCTCGCGCCGATGCCGTCGCCCGTTGCATAGACCATCGGCTCAGCCCTTCATGCCGAGCAATTGCCGGCTCATAGACAGGTCGACGCCCGTGGCCATGAAATCGTCGAATACCCGGTCGGTGACCTCGATGATGTGGTCGGAGATGAATTTCGCGCCATTGCGGGCAGCGACCTCCGGATGCTCCAGGCAGCATTCCCATTCATAGACCGCCCAGCCGGCGAAATCGTATTGTGAGAGTTTCGAGAAGATCGCGCCGAAATTCACCTGGCCGTGGCCGAGCGAGCGGTCGCGCGCAGCGCGCTCCAGCCAGCCCTTGTAGCCGCCGAAAAAGCCCTGCTTGGCGGTCGGGTTGAACTCGGCATCCTTGACGTGAAACATTTTTATCCGCTCGTGATACACGTCGATGAAACCGAGATAATCCATGCCCTGCTTGATGAAGTGTGAGGCGTCGTAATTGATGTTGCAGCGCCTGTGGCCGCCAACGGCGTCCAGGAACATGTCGAATGTATCGCCGTCGAAAGTGTCCTCGGTCGGATGGATCTCGAAGCAGAGGTCGACGCCCTCGTCCTCATAGGCGTCGAGAATAGGCCTCCACCTGCGGCCCTGTTCGGCGAAGGCTTCCTCGATCAGGCCGGCGGGACGCTGCGGATAGGGGTAGATGTAGGGCCAGGCGAGGCTGCCGGTGAAACTGACATGCTCGGTGAGGCCAAGCTTTCGCGACACCTTTGCGCATTTACGCACCTGGTCGGCGGCCCAGTGGCGGCGGCCTTCCGGGTCGCCCTTGAATTCGGGCGGGCACTGGCCGTCAAACATCAAATCGTAGGCCGGGTGCACCGACACCATCTGGCCCTGGAAATGGCTGGACAGTTCGGTGATGACGATGCCGATGTCCTTCAGCTTACCATTGACCTCGTCGCAATAGGTGTCGCTCTCATAGGCGAGATCGAGGTCGAATAAGCGCTTGTCGACGCTGGGAACCTGGATGCCGGCATAGCCGTAGTTCTTGGCCCAGCGGGCGATCGATTCCAACGAGTTGTGCGGCGCGGTATCGCGCGCGAACTGCGCCAGGAACAGGCCCGGTCCCTTGATGGTGCGCATTATTCCCCTCCCTGCTGCCGCTCTCCCGGAGCGGATACTGCACGACAATTTCCACTAGTCAAATTCTGAAATTCTCTGTCCCATCATCGTGATCACCCCGCCTGCGAAGCGAGGAAATCGCGTACGACTTCGCGTGACGGGCGCATGCCGAGATCGACGACGAGGGTAGCAAGCCTGTCTTTCACAAAGCCGTTTTGGGCGAGATCGGTGCCGAAGATCGACTCAATGGAAAGCATGCCGTCGACCAGCCGCGCAGCATCGCCACCGCTGGCCGCTGCGATGGCCTTCGTGCGTTCGGCAAACGGGTCGAGCACCTCAAGCACCCTGCCGGCGCCGTCAATGCCGCCGGCGTATTTCATCCAGCCGGCGATGCCGATCAGCAACCCATCGCAAGGTGTGTTCGCCTTCAATGCGGCGCGCAGCGGCTCCAGCAAGCGCTGCTTGATCTTCTGCGAACCGTCGGTGGAAATCTGCTGCGTACGATGCTTCAACGCCGGATTCTTCAGCCGGCTAATGGTCTCGGCGACATAGGTGGAAACGTCGATACCGGGCACGGCGGGCAGATGCGGCACGACCTCCCGCGAAATCGTGTGCAAGGCGAAATCGCTGAACACATCCTCGGCCATGACGTCGGCCATGAAGTCGTTGCCAGAGAGCACGCCGAGTTGGCAAAGGTTCGACTGGATGCCGTTGACGACGCGCATCTTGAGAATCTCGTAGGGCGCAACATCCTTGACGAACATCGCGCCGGCTCGATCCCAGGCCGGCAGCGGCCCGCCGAAACGGTCCTCCAGCACCCACATGCGGAACGGCTCGCCCACCACGAGACCAAGGTCTTCGACCCCGGTGGCCGCGGCAAACCCGGAAACATCCTCGGGGCGTGTCGCCGGCACGATGCGGTCGACCATGGTGTTGACGAAACACGCCTCGCGCTCGACGAGGTCACGCAGCGCCGGATCGATCTTTTGCGCCAAGCCGAGCACCGACCGGCGCAAGGTGCTGCCATTGTCGGGAACGTTGTCGCAACTGATCAGCGCCGGCAGCGGCCGGCCGGCGGCGAGCCGCATGGCGAGCGCACGCAGCACGAAGCCCGGCACCGAAACCGGCGTTTCCGGATAGGCGATGTCGTGGCGGATGTCCGGATGGTCGAGATCGAGTTCGCCCGTGGCGGGGATGTGGCAATACCCCTTTTCCGTCACCGTCATGGTGACGACACCGATCGACGGGCTTGCAGCCGCATCCAGTGCGCGGCGCAGGCTCGCACGCTGCGGATCGCGGCTCTCTTCAGCGACGGAAATCGTTTCGACCAGCGCGCCGATGAGCCTGCGGCCGACGTCGCCGTGGTGGCGCAGTTCGCGGCAATAGAGCCCGCGCTGTGCGCCCAGCGTCGGTTCCAGATCGGGCGCGCGCAGATTGACGCCGATGATGCCCCAGGGGCCGAAATCCGCCTCCAGCGCGTCGTCGGTATATTCGGCCTGATGACAGCGGTGGAACGCACCGACGCCGAGATGCAGGATGCCGGGCGACAGGCGGCCGCGGTCATAGCCGGGACGGCGGACGGACACGGGCAGCCGGTCGATGGCGGCAAGGCCGAGACGGGAGGTCATTGCGAAGGTCACGATCTTGTACCTTCGCCGCCGCCCCTCATCCCCCTGCCGGGACCTTCTCCCCGTAAGTGACGAGGAGAAGGGAGAGCGGTGAGGTTGCAGCCAGCCTCCTTCTCCCCGTGCTTTACGGGGAGAAGGTCCCGGCAGGGGGATGAGTGGCGATGCCGAAACTCAAGTTCGGTCGGCCCTTCTGAAGATCCTTGCACAGTCACCAGCCGATCCCGCGGCCCGGAGCGCCGAACACGGTCTGCTCGAGATCGGTGAGCGTGCCGGTCATCAGGCCGGAGGCATCGCTGAGCAGGAAGAGGGTAAATTGCGCGACCTCGTCCATGGTCAGCAGGCGTTTGAGCGGCAGGCCGCTGGCGGCCTTGCGTTCCCAGTCGTCGCCATTGCCGAGGATTTTTCCCTGCATGACGTTCTCGCTCGGCGTCGCCACCCAGCCCATGTTGATGCCGTTGACGCGGATGCGGTCGGCGAGATGGGCGTTGGCGGCATTGCGGGTCAGCGTCGACAGCGCACCCTTGGTGGCCGAGTAAATGGCCAACTCCGGTGCGCCGCAATGCGCATTGACCGACAGGATGTTGACGATGGAGCCCGGCGCGCGGCGCGCCTTCATGTCGGCGGCCGCCGCCTGCATCAGGAAGAACGGCGCGCGCGCATTGACGGCGAACAGCCTGTCCCAGTCGGCCAGCGTTCCGTCGAGCAGCGATGCGCGGTCGGTCAAGGCCGCAGCATTGACCAGGCAATCGACCCGCCCGAGTTTGGCGATTGCCTCGGTCATGACGGCGGCGGGAGCGTCGGGCTCGCCAAGTTCGGCCCTGATGAAATGCGCTGGGCAGTTGAGCGACTCGATCGCCTTGGCGACGCCGGCCCCGCGATCCGCATTGCGCCCGACGAATGCGATGCTTGCCGCGCCGCTTGCCGCCGCCAACCGGCAAATGGTTTCGCCGAGCCCCAGTGTGCCGCCGGTCACCACCAGGGTCTTGCCATCAAGACCAATGTTCAAAACATCCTCCCGAAACCGATATTTTCAGTTTCCACATATTAGAATTGCATTTCCAGATTTAGGTTGTCAATGAGGTGATTGTCGTGAGGTACGCCCCTCCACCACGCTTGGCGTGGGGAGTTTGGACGGAGCAGCTTCGCTACCGGTCGATATGGCTGCCGAGGCTGACAATGATCGACTGGCAGAGCACCATGGCCGGCACCTGCGAGCGGAAATGGCCGAGCCGCGCTTCCTTGACGTAGAGCGTGTGCAGGCCGAGTTTTGCCACCGGACTGAGTTCGTTGTCGGTGATGACCAGCAGCTTCCGGCCCTTCTTGTGGGCGGCGAGCGCCAGTTCGATGGTTTCCGGCGTATAGTCGTCGAAGGTCATCACCAGCAGCACATCCTCCGGCCCCATGGCCGACAGTTGCTGCTCGCGCATGGCGCCGAGATTGTCGATCAGATGGGCGCGTTTGCCTATGCGCGAAAAGCCGTAATAGGAATAGGCGCCGACCCCGAAGGCGCCGCGCGCCGCCGCGATATGCACCGCCCCCGACTGCCGCAGCGTCTCGACAAAACCACTCAGAGCCTCCGGCTGAACGTCTTCGCGCAGGCGCAGCAGCGCATCCATCGCAGCCAGCACGAATGTGTCGAAGACGACATGCGGCTCGTCGAGTTCCAGCCCGGCGGCGGGCGCCCTGCCCGGCCCTTCCGACAACGCCTTCATGCGATCGGCATAGGTCATCTTCGGGCCGACCAGCCGCTGCCGGAAGACCCCCTGAAGCTCGGCAAATCCCTCGAAGCCGAGTTCCTTGGCGAAGCGCGAGATGGTGGAAGGGTGCGTGCCGGCCTGTTTGGCCAGTTCGACGATCGTGTAGATGGCCACGTCTTCCGGATTGTTCAGGAAGAACTGCGCCACCTGTTGCAGCCGCTTGCTGAGTTTTGCCTTGCGCGCGCTCAGCATGGCGACAAGGCTGCCATAATCCTCGGCCTGACCTGACGCCATGTGCTCTCCCCGCCCGCGAAGCCGTCGGCGTTCTGATGCGCCGGCCGTCCGCCCTGCCTGCCGGGAGTCCGGCCAGCGCATAGCGGAAGCACAATTCCATATTGGAAATTCTGGAAAACTCAATTGTGGAAGCGGCCAAGCTTCTGCCTCCTTCGTCTCAGCGCGACCGGGTCTGCGCCGCCGCCAAGCTGCGCACGCTGCCTGGCGCGACGGCGACGCCACTATGGGCCGAAGCGATCGCCGCGAAGGCCATGGCGAGGCTGACGAGGTTGCCGCGCGCGCCATTGAGAGGCTCGCGGTCGTCCTCGATGGCGCACAGCAATTCGCCCATCGCGCCGTGAAAGCCATCGTTGAACCAGGTTCCCTCCAGCACGGGCGTGGCGACACCAGCCTCGCTTGTGATCTCGACCGTCTGCTGGCCGAGATTGGGGCCAATGCTGAACAGGCTGCCTTTGGTCCCGGCGATATAGGTGCGGTCTTGTGGACCGAACGGCGCGGCGCCGTCGAAGACCAGCGAGGCTTGTCCTCCACCGAAGGCGACAAGCGACTGCGCCAGCAGCGGCGGCCTAGCCTCCTGCCCGGCGGCGCGGGCGCGCGTGGCAAAGACGGACGTGGCGCGATCGCCGATGATGCTGGCGAGGAAATCGAACCAGTGGATGGCGAAATCGTAGAAGACGAGGTCGTCGATCTCCTCGAACGGCGTACCCTTGATCCAGCCGTGGTTCCAGTGGACGCCGACATGGCACGACATGACCTCGCCGACGAGCCCGGCCCGCACCGCCTCGCGCATATAGGCGAAATGCGGCGCCCAGCGGCCGTTCTGGTTGACGGCGAGTTTTACTCCCTTTGCATCCGCAAGGTCGGCAAGGCGGTGGCCGATATCGAAGTCGAGCACGAACGGCTTTTGCGACAGCACGTGTTTTCCGGCGTTCAACGCCTGTTCGACCATCGCCTCGCGCTCCTTGGGGTGCGTGGTGATATCAAGAATTTCGATGTCGTCGCGCTTCAACAGAGCGGGAAAATCGTCGGTCGCCTCGGCCTGCGGAAAGAATTCGTCACGGCGCGCCATCGCCTTGGACAGCGTGCGATTACAGATGACGGCAACATCATAACCCGCCTTCCGGTAGGCATCGAGATGCGCGAAGGAAATGCCGCCGGCGCCGACCAGCGCGATCTTCGGCCTGTAGTTTCTTGTCCGCGGCGGCCGATAGTCGAGATCCGGCGCGGCGATCCACTCCGCCGCCTTCACCGTCAGCGCGTAGGAATCCTCGCTTGGCGTTTCGGTCATGGAAGCAGCGCCACGGTGCGTTTTTCACGCGCCGACAGCACGGCGCTGTCGATGATCTGCTGGCCGATGCGGCAAAGCGCCGGGTCGAGCGGCCCGCTGATCGGCACGTCCTTCGCGAGGCAATCGAGCATATATTCTACAGGGGAACGCCGACCGGTCGGCAGCATGTCGGCCGGCACGCACGTCTGCTCTGGACGCTCGCGCGTCTGGACGGTCACATGCGGCTCGTAGTCGTAGCTGGAAATCGTGCCCTGCGTGCCGACGACGACAAAACCGCATTTCGGCTGCGGCTGCAGCGTCCAGGGATCGGAGAAGGTTCCCCAGCGCGTCTCGAATTTCGACAGGCCGCGCCGGTAGCGGCAGACGGTGATGGAATGCTGGTCGACCTCGATGCCGGGCGTCTCGTCGACGACGCTGGTGACCTCGATCGGCTTCTCGCCGTCGAGGAACCAGGTCCCGAGCGTCACGCCATAACCGAGATAGTCGAGCAGGCTGCCGCCGCCCGACGCCTTCTTGTACCACCAGGAGGTTGGCTTTGCCGCCTCGACCTCCTCCGGCGTGACCTCGACCTTGTCGGCGAGATGGAAGAGCGGGCCGCGATTGCCGTCGTAATAATGCACCTCGACGACCTCGCCGACAGAGCCTTCGTCGATCAGCCGCTTGGTCGTCACATGGCAAGGATACCAGGCGAGCGGCCAGTTGATCGCCAAGCGCCGGCCGGCCTTTTGCATCGCGGCGATCATCAGGTCGGCGTCGGCGATGGAGGCCGCGAACGGCTTCTCGACCAGCACATGCACCGCGTGGGCAGCCACCCGCTCGACGTGATCCGCATGCTCGCCGGTCGCCGCACAGATGATGGTGAGGTCCGGCCTCGTCTTCTCCAGGCAGGCGTCCAGATTGGTGAACACCCGGTCCGCGGGAATCGCGAAATTGCCGATTGCCGACGCCATGCGTTCCAGATTCTTGTCGTAGACGCCGCAGATCTCGGCATCGGGATGGTCGAACACCTCACGGAGCAGATCCCCCATGTGCATGTGGTCGAAATTGATGCCGGCTACGCGCCACCTGCTCATCGATTGCCTCCCTGGATCATGCCCCGCCTGGACGGGAAACCTGAAGCGTATATGAAGACCGTACATCTGGCGCGGCCGGCAACGCGAGCCGGCAACACGCAACTTCATTTTGATGCTTCATTTTGAAGCTAGTGCGACAGGGCCGCATACGTCAAGGTGCGGCGCGCCTACCTGCACAGGCGCAAGACCGACACAAAGCCCGCGATCACGAACCTACATCTTTCTGACGGCACAAAAACCTCATTTTGAGGTTTTTTCATTGACCCCGTCCTTGTACGGTCGTACTGTTTGGCCACATGGCGGATGCGAGAGGCACCAGTGAGCGACGCGCGACCGAAGATGGACGAGATCGCGCGCGCCGCCGGCGTCTCCAAGGCGACGGTCGACCGCGTGCTGAACAATCGTCCCGGCGTGCAGGAGCATACGCGAAAGCATGTGCAGGCGATCGTTGCGGGCCTTGCCGGCGCATTCCCCGAGAACCGGCAGCAGAGCCATATCCGGCTGGATTTCGTGCTGCCCGGCGGCGACAACGCCTTCATCTCCGACCTGGCAAGGGAGATCGAGCGACAGGTCGAACTGCGGAAGGATGTCGATATCGAGATCCACCGGCTGAGCGGCATCGCGCCGGAGGAGATCGCCGCAAAGCTCGGCAGCCTGCGCCAGACCACGCAAGGCGTCAGCGTCATCGGACTGGACAGCCCGTCTGTGCGCGAAGCGGTGCGCAGGCTGGTGGCGGCGGGCGTTCCGGTGCTCACGCTGGTCTCCGACATCAGCCATGTCGGCCGCGTCAACTATGTCGGCATCGACAATCGCGCCGCCGGGCGGCTCGCCGGCTATCTCATCGGCCGTTTCCTGCCCGGCTCCGCCGGCAAGGTGGCGCTGATCGCCGGCGCGCTGGCCTATCGCGGCCATGAGGAGCGCGAGATGGGATTCCGCCACGTGCTGCAGGAGGGCTTTCCGCATCTCGACATCGTCGCCGCGCGCGAGGTGCAGGAGGACGCCGGCCGCGCCTACGACGAGGTGCGGGCGCTGCTGGCCGACCACGCCGACCTCGTCGCCATCTATTGCATCGGCGCCGGCCATGAGGGCATCGCCCGCGCCCTGACCGAGGCAGGGCGCCAGAACGCGATCGTCTTCATCGGCCACGACCTGACCGAGGACACGCGGCAGTTCCTGCTGAGCGGCATCATGGACGCGGCGATCGACCAGAACGCCCGCGTCGAGGCGCGCGAGGCCGTGGACAGGCTGGTGCGGGCCATCCGCGGCGAAAGCAACATTTCCACCGCGACCATCCGCATCCAGTCGGTGTTCCGGGAGAACATCCCGAACGAACCTTGAGCCAAATCCCTTTCAGGAAGAACATCTAATGGACAGGATCGCCACCGACGGCATCATGGTCGCCTTCAACCGAGAAGGCGGCATCATCGACGACCTCGTCATCGAAGCGGCAGGCGGGCCGACGCTGCGGCCGCTCCACAAGGCACCATGGGTGCGCGACGGCGAAGCCTTGCCCGGCCATGTCGCACCGGTCGAACGGCGGCTGGCCGGCGACTTCTTTTGCGCCCCCTTCGGCGTGGCGACGACCGAAGCGGCGATCCATGGCTGGGCGGCCAATGGCGACTGGGACAGCCAGGGCATGACGACCGCGGTAAACGGCTCGGTGACCGCCGCCTATCGCTTGCGCCAGCCGATCGACGGCGCCAGCCTGACCAAGCGCATCACGCTGCATCCAGGCCACCCGGTCGTCTACCAGGAGCATGTATTCGAGGGCGGAAGCGGCCGCCTGCCGGTGGCGCATCACGCGATGCTGCATGTGCCGGGCGGCGCGCAATTGAGCTTCTCGCCGAAGATCGGCGGCGGCACGCCCGCCGCCGCCCTGGAATCCGACCCAGCCAAGGGCCGCTCCATCCTCGCCTACCCGCAACAATTCGAGACGCTGTCTTCGGTGCGCCGCGCCGACGGCCGAACTGTCGATGCGAGTTTCTACCCCTTCGACAGCGCGCACGAAGACCTGATGATGATGTCGGAAGCGCCGGGCACGCGCATCGGCTGGTCGGCGGCGCTCGCGGCGAAGGACGGCTTTCTGTTCTTCGCGGTCAAGGATGCGATGCTGCTGCCGCAGACCATTTTGTGGATGAGCAATGGCGGCCGCGACTACGCGCCGTGGAACGGCCGGCATCGCGCCGTGATCGGCATCGAGGAAGGCGCGGCCGACCTCGGCATCAACCTCGCACAGCCCGGCAAGCCGGCCGAGCCGCCCTCCGGCCTGTCGCTCTCGCCCGGCGCGACCACCTCGATCCGCTATGCTTTCGGGGCAATTGCAGCGCCGCTGGGCTGGACACGCGTCGTCGACATCGCCGTCGACGCAGGCAAGATCACGCTTGCCGACGCCAGCGGCGACACACGCACCTTGCCCTTCCTAGGCTCTCATTTCGCCGGACTGATCTGACCATCACCTCAAAATGAGGCTTTTGATACCAAATAATGGACTGTCGAAGGCAGGGGTCATAGAAAACGCGAGAGCCGACGCCGTGGCCGATGCGGCTTGACTCGCCCTTGGCCTTGCCACTAGCATCCAGAAACATCAAAATGATGCACAAAAAAGTATCATTTTGAGCAGACTGACATGAAATGACTACCTGTGTCGCGTTTGCGGCCTAGGCGAGCGCGGAAGGTTGGAGAAGTTCGCCGCGCGAATACGAGATTTCGGACAGTCCGAAAGGGGCCGAACGATCGGCCCGACAAGTGGAGGAGGATCACGTGCTGAGACGTACATTCATGTTTCTGTCGGCGGCGGCGGTGGCGGTAAGCCTCGGCGCGGTGTCGACTGCCTATGCACAGGCAAAGAAGACCTATTACTGGGTTTCCCACGGGTCGCCGGCCGACCCGGTCTGGACCTATTTCCTCGCCGGCGCGAAACAATGGGCCGACGACACCGGCAACACCGTCAACACCTCGTTCCACAATGGCGACGTGCCGGCACACCAGGAAGCCATCCGCGCAGCACTTGCCGCCAAGGCGGACGGCATCGTCACCACCAGCCCGGATCCGGGCAGTCTGGTCGAGATCGCCAAGGAGGCCAACGCCGCCGGCATCCCGATCATCAACTTCAACACGCCCGACCCGACCGCCAGCTTCGACGCCTATGTCGGCGGCAACAACGTCGCCTTCGGCAAGGGCTGGGCGCAGTATCTCGTCGACAAGGGTCTGGTGAAGTCCGGCGACTTCGTCTGGATGCCGGTCGAAATCCCCGGCGCAACCTATGGCGTGCAGGAGGAAGAAGGCATCGCCAGCGTCTTCAAGCCGCTCAACATCACCTGGGAAGTGACGGATTCGACGCTCGACCAGGGTGAGGTCATCACCCGCATGGTCGACTATCTGACCGCCAACCGCGCCAAGATCAAGGCGATCATCGGCCTCGGCGACCTCGTCACCGGCTCGATCAAGCGCGTCTTCGACCAGGTCGGCGTCAAGCCGGGCGAAATCCCGGTCGTCGGCTGGGGCAACTCGACCGACACCACGCAGGAAGTGCTGAACGGCTACGTCAATGCCGGCCAGTGGCAGGATCCGCAGGCGACCAGCTACATGGCGCTGTCCATGGCGGCGATGGCTTCCAGCAAGATCCCGCCGGGCTTCAACATCATCACCGGCGCCCTCTACGAGAAGGATACCGCCCAGATCTACGACGACATCCTGTCGGGCAAATAGACTCGCCAGCAACTTCATCCCGATCGTCGACCCGGCCTGAGCCCTGACGCTCAAGCCGGGCGGCTTCTCCTGACGGCGGTCCCTAGAGCAATGCAGCAACATTCCTTTCTTCAGCGCTTCATCGCCAAGCCTGAATTCGGACCGCTCGTCCTGCTGGTGCTGGAACTCGCCGTCTTCTGGTCGCTCAACCCGAGCTTCCTGTCGCTTCAGAACATCGGCAACACGCTGGCCTTCACGGTCGAGCTCGGCCTCATCGCACTTGCGATGACCCTGCTGATGACGTCGGGCGAATTCGACCTGTCGGTCGGCTCGGTCTTCGGTTTCTCGGCGGTGCTGATGTGGACACTGTTCAACAGCGGCGTGACCTCGCTGGAAGTGGCGTTCCTGGTCGCCATCGCCGTCAGCATGTTCATCGGCTACGTCAACGGCTGGTTCGTCACCCGGCTGAACATCCCGTCCTTCCTGGTTACGCTCGGAATGCTGCTGGTGGTGCGCGGCACCGCGCTTTACGTGACCGACGGCTTTCCGCAGCGCACCTGGAGCACGGAAGGCTCGTGGCTCGCCACCGCGCTGGTCGGCAGCTACACGTTCGGCGGCCTGCGGCTCTACATGTCGGTGGTCTGGTTCGCGCTTGCGGCAGTCGCCACCCACTATGTGCTGACGCAGACCAAGGCCGGCAACTGGATCCAGGCGTCCGGCGGCAATCCCAACGCGGCGCGCGCCCGCGGCGTCAACGTCAACCGCACCAAGATCGCGCTGTTCATGTTCTCATCGGCCATGGCGGCGCTCGCCGGCATCATCAGCTCGGTGCGCACCTCCGCCGCCAACCCGAACAGCGGCACCGGCTACGAGCTGGAGGTCATCGCCATGGTGGTAATCGGCGGCACGGTGCTGACCGGCGGGCGCGGCACCATCATCGGCACGGTGATCGGCATCTTCATCCTGCGCATCATGCGCAACGGCATCGTCATGATCGGCGTGCCGGGACTTGCCTACAACATCTTCATCGGCGCGATCATTCTGGGCATGATGGCGCTGCATTCCTGGCTCGAGCGCCGTCACAATGCGGGGACCTGAACCAATGGCCGGTGAAGAACTCGTCCGCATGGAGAACATCAACAAGTTCTACGGACGCATCCATGCGCTTCGCGACGTCAGCCTGCGGATCGACCGTCACGAGGTCGTCGGCCTGCTCGGCGACAACGGCGCAGGAAAATCGACGCTGATCAAGGTGCTGTCCGGAGCTGTGCCGCTGACCAGCGGCGATATCTTCGTCAAGGGCAAGAAGGTCGAGATCAAGCGCACGACCGATGCCATCGCCAACGGCATCGAGACCATCTACCAGGATTCCGCACTCGTGCCGCAACTCTCCATCGCCCGCAACCTGTTCCTCGGCCGTGAGCCGGTCAAAGGTCCGGCCTTCCTCAACCGGCTGGACCACGAGACGATGGGCGCGGTGGCCCGCCAGTTGCTGAAAAAGGTCGGCATCACCAAGGACATCCCGCCCGAGACGCCGATCACCGCGCTATCAGGCGGCGAGCGCCAGGCGGTGGCGATCGCGCGCGCCATGCAGTTCGACAGCGACCTGATCATTCTGGACGAACCGACCAACAACCTCGGCGTCGCCGAGACGCAAGGCGTGCTGCGCTTTGTGCGCGAGGCGCGCGACACGGGGCACTCCTGCATCTTCATCGCCCACAACATCCACCACGTCTTCCAGGTGGTGGACCGCATCATGGTGATGCGCGGCGGAAAACTGGTGGCCGACGACATCGACCCGAAGAAGACCACGATCGAGCAGGTTGAGCGGGTGATTACCGGAGAACACCTGCTGCATTGAGATGGTATGCGCTTCCACCGCGCTCTTGGTGGAAAGACATGCAGTCAATTCGCCTTCAAGCCGCCAAACACTGCGCGCAGGTGCCGCGCATCTCGATCGTCGTCTTCGACAGCTTGAAGGCGTGGTCCCTCGACCAGCCGTTCAGCCTTGCCTCGACCATCTCGTCGGAAAACTCGTCCACCTGCCCGCATTTCTCGCAGATAGCGAAGGCGATCATGCCATGCGCGTGGTGGTCATGCGGATGGGCGCAGGCGACGAAGGAGTTCAGGCTCTCCAGCCGGTGCACCAGCCCGTAGTCGATGAGTTTCTCCAGTGCGCGATACACCTGCAGGGGCGCGCGAAACCCGTGCTCGCGCAACTGATCCAGCAGCGAATACGCGCTGAGCGGGCCGTCCTCGCGTGACAGCGCGTCCAGCACCAGGCGCTGGTTCTTGGTCAATTCCGGCGCATGCATCATTTCGGCATTCCAGTTTCCGGCCGATTTTCATTTGCCATCTTGCGGCCACCATTGTTGATGTAATAACATCACATACCAGTCGGCCTCAAGGTGCGACGAAACCCTATCACGGAATCATCATAGCCGATGGCCGAGGCCTGCGTAACATTTAGCGACTTCACGCTGGGCTACAACAGCCACCCGGCCGTGCACCACCTCAACGGCGTCGTGCGAAAAGGCTCGCTGACGGCTGTGGTCGGCGCCAACGGATCCGGAAAATCGACGCTGATGAAGGGCATCGTCGGCGTACTGAAGCCGATGGCCGGCGCGCGCGTGGTGGCTGGCGGCACGCGCATCGCCTATCTGCCGCAGCAATCGGAACTCGACCGCTCGTTTCCGGCGCGCGTCGTCGATCTGGTTTCGCTCGGTCTCTGGCCCAGGCGCGGTCTGCTCGGCCGGCATCGGCCCGAGGACCGCGAAGCGGTGGCGAAGGCGATTCTTGCGGTCGGGCTGGAGGGCTTTGAGAAGCGCCCGCTCGACACGTTGTCCGGCGGCCAGTTGCAGCGCACGCTGTTCGCCCGCGTGCTGGTGCAGGACGCCGACCTGATCCTGCTCGACGAACCGTTCAATGCCGTGGACGCCAAGACGATCGGCGACCTTGTGGCGCTGATCAAGCGCTGGCAGGGCGAGAACCGCACCATCATGGTGGTGGTGCACGACCTCGATCTCGTCCGCATGCATTTCCCGGAAGCGCTGCTGCTCGCCCGACAGCCCGTCGCCTGGGGTGATGCGCGAGCGACACTGGCGCCCGAAAACCTGCTGCGCGCCCGCCAGTTTCATGAAGCCTGGGACGAGAACGCGCCATGGTGCAGCCCCGAAGCCGAGGCCGCCGGTCACGCCCATTCGCACGATCATCATGATCACAGCCATGGCCACGGGGATCACGGCCATGCGCACGATCACCATCATCCTCATGCCCATGCGCACGGAAAACCGGCAACGGACGGCGCGCAGCCACGTCATATCCACGGGAATGCCGCCTGATGGACTCGCTTTACCAGTGGCTGATCGCGCCTTTCGCCGAATTCGGCTTCATGCAGCGGGCGCTTGCCGGCTCGCTGCTTCTGTCGCTGAGTTCCTGCCCCGTCGGCGTCTTCCTGATGCTCAGGCGCATGAGCCTGACGGGGGACGCCATGGCGCACGCCATCCTGCCGGGCGCGGCGGCGGGGTTCCTGCTCTACGGTTTGCAGATCGTACCGATGACCGTCGGCGGGTTGATCGCCGGCATCGTCGTGGCGCTCGGCGCCGGCGCGGTGTCGCGCTTCACCGTGCAGCGGGAGGATGCCTCGATGGCCGCTTTCTATTTGATTTCATTGGCGCTCGGCGTACTGATCGTGTCGCTGCGCGGCTCAAGCGTCGACCTGATGCATGTCCTGTTCGGTACTGTGCTGGCGCTCAATGACGAAGCGCTGGGGCTGATCGGCCTGATCGCCGTGGTCACACTGGCGGGGCTCGGCCTGTTCTGGCGGGCGCTAGTCGCCGAATGCCTCGATCCGTTGTTCCTGCGTTCGGTGTCGCGGCTGGGCACGCCGGTGCATTTTGTCTTCCTGGCGCTGGTCGTGCTCAACCTTGTCGGTGGTTTCCAGGCGCTGGGCACACTGCTGTCGGTCGGGCTGATGATGCTTCCCGCCGCCGCCGCGCGTTTCTGGACGGTACGGGTGGAGCCGATGTGCCTGCTCGCCATCGGCATCGGCGCGGTCTCCTGCGTGGCCGGACTGCTGCTGTCCTACCATGCCTCCCTGCCTTCGGGACCGGCCATCATCCTGTCCGCCGGCGTCGTCTACGCCGTCTCGATCTTCGCAGGCACGCGAGGCATCATCGCCACCCGCCTGCGCCCCGCCTCCCACAGAACCGCCTGATTTTAAAGGAGTTTTTGGACATGCTGAATTCGATGAAGTACGCCACGGCGATGATTGTTATAACATTAACCTCCATTGCCGCCTCACCGGCCATCGCCGACCCGCTCAAAGTGGTCGCCAGTTTCTCGATCATCGCCGACTTCGCCAAGAACGTCGGCGGCGACAAGGTTGAAATCACAACGCTGGTCGGGCCGAACGGCGACGCCCATGTCTACGAGCCGAAGCCGGCCGATGCGGTCGCCATGTCGAAGGCCGACGTGGTTCTGGTCAACGGTCTGCATTTCGAGGGTTTTCTGGCGCGGCTGGTCGAGACCAGCGGCAGCAAAGCGTCGATCGCCGAATTGACGAAAGGCATCAAGCCTTTGAAGATGAAGGCAGAATTCGCCGAAGAGGGAGAAAACCACGAGGGGCACGCCACCGAGGAAGCCACCCATGACCATGCTGCCGAGGCCGATCACGACCATGCGGCGGAGGTGGATGACGGCCACGATCATGGCGACATCGACCCGCATGCGTTCCAGTCGGTTGGCAACGCAAAAATCTATGTGGCGAACATCGCCGACGCTTTTTGTCAGGCCGACGCGGCCGCCTGCGAAACCTATAAATCCAATGCGGCCAACTACTTGGCGACGCTCGACGCCCTCGATGCCGAGGTCAAGGCGGCGGTTGCAGCGATCCCGGCGGACAAGCGGACGATCATCACCTCACATGACGCCTTCGGCTATTTCGAGCAGGAATACGGCCTGACCTTCCATGCGCCGGAAGGCATTTCAACCGAAGCCGATCCGTCGGCGGCGGACGTGGCGAAGCTGATCCAGCAGATAAGGCAGGACAAGGCTTCGGCTATCTTCGTGGAAAACATCACGAATCCGCGCCTGATCGAGCAGATTGCCGGCGAGACCGGGCTGAAGGTCGGCGGCGAACTCTATTCCGATGCGCTGTCGGATGCGGACGGCCAGGCGGCAACCTATGTCGACCTGATGCGCCATAACATCGCCACCATAAAGGGCGCGATCGGCGGAAGCTGAGACAACGGATCAAGAAAACAGGCGGACCCGGACAAGGATTCGCCTAAATACCTGATATAATAGCTATTTCATGTGGCGAGCGATGTTGCCTTTAAAGGCCTGCAATCCGGACACCGGATTTTCCGAGCATCCGTGAAGCTCGGAAGATTCAACGATTTCCATTGCTTGTCACGCATCCTCGCCGGCAACCGCTTGAATCGCTTCATTCCTGTGCTGTTTTTTGGCCTCTTACCTCCACAATCCAGCCGTTTTGCGTTGATGCACGGCCAGTTCCCTTCACGTGGATCGATGCCGCAAGGCGGATTGCCGACAGGTTGAAACACGGTCGAATGGAACGCCGGTGGGGACGGGCAAAGATCAACTTCTATTCGCCGTATCCGCCACCCTCGGCCTCGCCACCGACCGTCGCTCGACGATGTGGCAGGCGAGTTCGACGCGGCGGGGCGGCATCGGCAGGCCGCCGAGATCGTCGAGCAGCAGGTTGAGCGCGGCGGCGCCGATCTCGCGCATGGGGACGTGCATTGCGGTCAGCGGCGGATTGTGAAAGGCCGCCTGCGGCAAGTCGTCCATGCCCATCACCGAGACGTCGTCGGGCACCTTGTAGCCCAGCCGCTCCAGGCCAATTGCCGCGCCCACGGCAAGGCTGTCGCCGGCGGCGAGGATGGCGGTGAAGTCGAGGCCGTTCTTGCGCACCCGGCTTTCGATCGCCTCGGCGCCGAGTTCGGGCAGCCAGTCCTCGACCTCGACGGCGAGGCCTTCCACGTCGAACGGTCCATGGTGGCGCATGGCGTCCTGCCAGCCCTCGAAGCGCCGCTCGATGGTGCGCCGGCCACGCCGCATCAGGAACAGGATGCGGCTGTGGCCGTGGCCGATCAGATGCTCGGTCGCAAGGCGCGCGGCGGAGCGGTTGCAGGGGGTGACGCTGGAGAGCCGCATCGACGGATCGTCGCCATTGACCAGCACGATCGGCTTGGCGAAGGACGAGGTCAGCGTCAGCATGTCCTCGTCATCGAGCGCCAGGAACAGGCAGCCGGCGACCTCGTCATTGTCGCGCGCCTCCTCCAGCACGCGGATTTCTTCGGCGCGGCTGGAGATCGGCCGCGTCAAAATTTCGACGCCGAGCGCCTGGGCGCGGGCATTCAGCCCCTCCAGCACGTAGAAGGTGAACTGGTTGCGGATGTAGTCGACCATGGCGACGCTGCTTGCCGCCAAAATGACCTTGCGGTCGGCGATCGAGGCGGGGATGGCGTAGTTCAGCGTATTCGCGGCGTCCAGAAGCTGGGCACGCAGGTCGGCGCGCACGCCCTTGCCGCCGGCCAGCGCCCGCGAAGCCGTGCTGACCGAGACACCGCAGTGCCGCGCCAGATCCTCCAGCCGCACGCGGCGGCTGGGTTTTCCGCGTTTGCCTGTGCTTCGCATAAACCAGCGCTCCTCCCCTTGACGATCGCCAGAGCCGATTTACGAAACCCCGATCGACAAGCCGCAATCTGCAAAAACTTTTCAGTTTGCGCAAATTTTCATTTCGTGGGACGAAACTTGCAAACAAGATTTTGGGAGGAAGCTTGTTGCCATCGACGGGCGATGCGTTGCGCGAACGGCTGGACCTTCTGGTCGCAGGCATCACGGCGCTGCGGCATGACGGCCGCTTCCACGAGCCGAACCTCGATGGCACACCCGGCGACTACATCAGCTTCGATGCGTGGGAATGGCCGCAAGGCGTTGGCCTCTACGGGCTGGTGCGGCTCTGGCAGTTCACCGGGGACCCGGCACAGGTTCGGTGACAGTGGACGGGCAGGAATTCAGGCTCGCCAACCGCGACGTGCTTTATGCCGGGCGCGGCGGCCGCGAGATCGCGCTGGCCAGCGACGATCCGAAAATTCCGGCACGGTTCTATATGAACTCGGTGCCGGCGGGGGCCGACATCCCGCACCGGCTGGTCACGAAAACCGAGGCAAAGCCGCTGGAACTTGGCGAGGAGCGGCGCGCCAACAAGCGCACCTTGCGCATGTACATCCATCCGCAGGTCGCACCCTCCTGCCTGCTGCTGATGGGCATCACCGATCTGGCGCCCGGCAGCATCTGGAACACCATGCCGCCGCACCTGCATGAACGCCGCATGGAGGCGTATCTCTATTTCGACCTCGCCGCCGAGGACCGCGTCGTCCATCTGATGGGACGACCGGGCCAGACGCGTCATCTGATGGTCGCCAATGGCGATGCGGTGTTGTTACCGGCCTGGTCGATCCACATGGGCGCGGGCACCGGGCCCTATGCCTTCGTCTGGGGCATGACCGGCGAGAACCAGGCCTATGGCGATGTCGACCCGGTATCTGTTGCGAGCCTGAGATGAACAGCACAGCACTGGATATGAAGGACGATCTCTTCCTGCGCCGGCCGCTGCCGGCGGGTGCGCCGATCGCCTACTGGCAACTCGGCGCCACAGCCGAGCAGCGCTACGACGTGCCGGATCAGCCGATGCAGGGGGAGATGGACCCCTTCTTCTTCCTGACCAAACACAAGAATTTCATTCCGCACGAATATCCGTGCCGGACGGTCTTTGCCAAAGAGCGACGTGGAAAACGGCCCGAGCCGATGGGCGAATTCGCGCCGGTGCACAACTGGCTGCCCTTCGGCGCGCCACGGATCGACCTGTCGGGTTTCTGGTTCCGCCCGACAACACTCGGCACCTGGGCACGCACGTTCCTGACGTCGGAAACGCCCGGATGGGCGACGCTGAGGCTCGGCACCTGCGGAGGGGCGATTCTGTTCGTCAACGGCAAGGAAGTCGGCTGGATGGCGGACTATGTCCGCAACCTCGAGGCCAAGCGCGAGTTCAGCATCGATCTCGATGCCGGCGCGAACGAACTGAAAATCTGGTTCGACGACCTCGCCGAACGCGATGCCCGCTATTTCTTCCAGCGCGACTATGTCGCCGGTCCAAGCGTCTCGCAGGCGCTGCCGGTTCCGTTAGATGGCCTGATTGCGGCCGCCGTCGAGGCCGCACTTGACAACATGCATTTCGCGAAACCGGCCTACAAGGCCGGAAGCGTCGCGCTCCTGACAGGCGCACCTTTGCCGGCGACGGCCGATGTTTCGGTCAAGATCGCCGGCGACTTCATGTCGTCCGAAAGCTTTGCGCTTCGGACCCGCCTCGAAGCCGGCGCCGCAAGGCTGCCCCTGGCCGAGACCGAAGACCTGCCGGCGGATTTCCGGCATTTCGAGGTGACGCTGAATGTCGGCGGCTTCGCGGCGACCAGAGTGTTCGGGGTCGAGATCTGCCACGCGGAACGGCAAGGCAGGCTGGCGCCCGTGGCGCTCGACGCGCGCATCGCGGAAGCGCTCGACGAAGTGTCGGAGCATGCCGAAGCGGACACTGTGCGGGCGCTGGCGCGGCTGGCTTCCAGGCGCGCCGGAGCCGAGACCGATCGCATGATCCTCGACATGCTGCCGGCGATCGAGGATTGCCACGACTGCGCCGATTTCATCCTGGTGCCGCTACTGTGGTCCCGCAAGGCTTTTGTGGACGGCATCGCGCCGGACGTGCTTGGCCGCATCGACGGCGCCATCCTCGGCTACCGCTACTGGATGGACGAGCCCGGCAACGACGTACAGTGGTATTTTTCGGAAAACCACGCTCTGCTTTTCCACACCGCCGCTTATCTCGGCGGCGCGCTGTTGCCCAAGGGCCGTTTTGTGCGCTCCGGCCGCACCGGCACGGAGCAGTCGAAGGTAGGGCTGGAGCGGGTCCGTGCCTGGCTGGATCATTTCGAAAAATGGGAAATGGCCGAGTTCAACTCGGCGCCTTATTTCCCGATCGATCTCAAAGGCCTGACCACGCTGATGGCGCTGGCGCCGGACGCCGACGTGCGCGAGCGCGCAAGCGCGGCGATCGTCCGGCTGCTGGAGATCGTGGCGCGCTCGGCGCATCACGGCGTGCTGACCGGCGCGCAGGGCCGCTCCTACGAGCACACTTTGCGCGCCGCCTCCTCGCTGGAGCTTTCGAGCATCGCCCGCATGCTATGGGGGACAGGTTATTACGGCCGGCGCTTCCAGGCGCTGCCGCAACTGGCGCTCTGCCTGCGCGATCACGGCCTGCGCCTGCCGGTGGAGTTGCAGGCGGTCGCCACCTACAACCATGCCGACGCGCAGAAATGGTGCTTTGCCCAGGGCCAGGACCGGATCGCAAAGCTCTATCACTACAAGACCAGCGACTACGCGATGGGCACGGCGGCGCATTACCGCTGGAACGAGTGGGGTACCAGGAGACGGTGCTGCACCTGCGGCTGGGCGAAAATCCCGATCCGCAGATCTGGATCAACCACCCCGGCGAGACAATCCATTCCGGCTATGGAAGGCCGTCCTACTGGGGCGGGTCCGGCACGCTGCCGCGCATCCACCAGTATCGCGGCCTCGCGATCATGCTGTTTGCCTGCGCCGCCGAGCAGCCGGATCCGGCGACGGCCTGGCCGTCGGCCTCGACGGCGGGCGCCATCCTTCAGCGGCACGGCCTGGTGGGGCGGCGGCGCGACCGCTGGAAGGGAGCCGGCAACGGCCCGTGGCCCGAGCCGGATGCGCCGAACGCGGTGTGGACGGGCGACCACAAGGGCTAGTTCAGGACCGGCGACGGCTGGCGCTGCGAGCCGCTGACGGTGATGGACGCCAAAAGCCGCTATCTGCTGGCGCTGGAGGCGACCGGCTCGACCGGCGAACAGGAGGCCTGGCCGGTGTTCGAGCGGCTGTTTTGCGAGCACGGGCTGCCCGATCGCATCCGCACCGACAAAGGCCCGCCCTTCGCGGCAAGCGGCGTCACCGGGCTGCCGAAGCTTGCGCTGCGCTTCATCCGGCTGGGGATTGCGCTGGAGCGCATCGACCCGGGCAAGCCGCAGCAGAACGGAGGCCACGAGCGCTTCCACCTGATCATGCTGCCGCTGGCGAAAGCGCCCGAGGCCGACCGCGCCGCGCAGGCCGAACGGTTCGAGGCATTCCGGCGCGAATACAATGGCGAGCGTCCGCACGAGGCGCTCGCCATGGACACGCCGGCCGACCACTACCGGCCCTCGACGCGCAAGATGCCGGCCAGTCCGCCCGAGCCCGACTATCCGGCCGAGGCGGCGGTGCGCAAGGTGCGCCACAACGGCGCCGTCAAATGGCAAGGCGCCGAGGTCTACGTCTCGGCGACGCTGGCCGGCGAGCCGGTCGCCATCGAGGAGACCGAGAGCGGCGAATGGGCGATGCGCTTCCACCCCCATCGCCTCGGCTTCATCGACGGCAAGCGCGCAAGGCTGGTCCGCAAAACCGCCTTGCAACCCAAACCAGCCGCCGATCTTGCGGACCAGCAGCGGGAAGAACCGTAACCCATGTATCCGGTTCATTCCGTTACCCATCCATCGACTGGACACCGGCAGGCGGATGAGGGGCGGCGCAGACGGTCACAGTCAACGACCGCTGGTATCAGTGTCCTGTCAGGGCCCTGATGTCATTTCGGTCGGAGCGCGCGCCAGACTGGATCAGGACATCGGGCGTACCAAAATGCCCCGCCACTACGCGGTTCACCGGGGTCACCCCCCGCCGCGCGCCTCGCGGCTCGCGACCGCCTTTTCGATCGCCTGCTTCAGCTCGTCCTTGATGCCGACCGTATCGGACAGCACCGCCTCGACCTTCATGAAATCCAGCACGCGGAAACGCGACACCGGCGGGCGCAGCAGGATGTCGGGCTGCGTATGCTCCAATTTGCCGGCGATGATCGACTGCATCAGCAACTGGGTGGCGCCGAACATCAGGTCGATCGAGTTGGGACGCTGCCGCGCGTTTTCTTCGGGCGCGCCGACGACGTCGATGGCGATCACGATGTCCGCCAGCCCCGACAGCAGGTCGAACGGCACGGGATTGTAGATACCGCCGTCGATCAGCAGCACACCGTCGCGCCGCACCGGCTTGAACACCGCCGGAATGGCCGCGGATGCGCCAAGCGCCGAGATCAGGTCTCCCTTCTCGAACACCGCGAGCTTGTGGCCGTAGAAATCGGTCGCCGTGACCTTCAGCGGGATCTTCAGATCCTCGAAATGATCGGGGATGGCGTCCGGCAGGAACGCCTTGAGGATGCGCTCTATGTTGAACTGGCTGACCCGGATGCCGCCCTGCAGGGCCTCGGCGAAGCTGCCGGGCCGCGTCTGCCAGATGCGGCTCGCCACCTCGGCGCGGCGGCCGAGGATGGAGCCGGCGTAATGATGGATGTCGCGGCCGGTCATGCCGGCCGCCATGCCGGCGCCCATGATGGCGCCGATCGAGGAACCGGAGATCGCCACGGGCCGGATGCCGAGTTCGTCCAGCGCCTCGACGACATGGATATGTGCGAGCCCTCTCGCTCCGCCTCCGCCAAACGCGACGGCGAATGTCGGGCTCATCAGTTTCCTTGCTCCGCCTTGGCTTCCGCCGGCCCGACGATCAGCACCGCCGGCTCGGCCGTCAGCAGCCGCTTGGCGACGGCCTTCGCCTGGTCCAGCGTCACACCGTTGATGTAATCAGCGCGCCGCTCGAAATAATCCGCACCCAGGCCGTCGATCTGCAACTCGACCAGGGTCGACGCGATCGAACTCGAGGAGTTCAGATTGTTGATGGCGTAAGCGCCGATCAGGTACTTCTTGGCCGCCGCCAGTTCCGCCTCGGTGGGGCCGCCTTCCGCCATCTCCTCGACCACGTCGCGGATGATGCCGAGCGTTTCGCTGCCCTTGCCGGCGCGTGTCGACGTGCCAATGGTCAGCGCGTTGGCATGCTCATAGTTCATGATCGATGAATCGATACCGTAGGTCAGCCCGCGCTTCTCGCGCACCTCGCGAAACAGCCGCGAGGTGAAGGAGCCGCCGCCGAGGATATGGTTCATCACCACCGCCGGGAAGAAATCAGCGTCCTTGCGCGGCACGCCGGGATAGGCGAGGTGCAGGCTGGTCTGCGGCAGCGCGTATTCGTAGCGCACCTCCTGGTCGAGTTTTGGCGTGATGTCGGCCACCGGCGTCAGCACCGGCTTTTCCGGCAAGGCGCCGAACAGCTTGTCCAGATCGCGCTTCAGCGTCTCCGCGTCGATCGCGCCGACCACCGCGACATGCAGTTGCTCACGGGCGAACAGCGCCTTGTGGAAGGCCCGCAAATCGTCGGCGGTGATCGTCTTCAGCGACTCCTCCGTGCCGTCGTCGGGGCGGGCATAGGGATGATCGCCATAGAGCGCCTTCAGCCAGAGGCGCGACGCCTCGGTCTCGGGGTTCTTGGCTTTCGACTGTATGCCCGAAACGATCTGGCCGCGGATGCGGTCGACCGGCGCCTGGTCGAAGCGCGGCGCGGTGATCGCCAGCCGCATCAGCTCCAGCGCCTCGTCCTTCTGCTCGGCCAGCATGCGCATCGAGCCGTAGATGTTGTCGCGGCTGGCGCGAAAGCTCATCTCCGCGCCGGCATCGTCCAGCCGTGTCTGGAAGGCGTCGCTGTCGAGGTCGCCGGCGCCTTCGTCGAACAGGCCGGTGATCAGGTTGGCCATGCCCTCCTTGCCGACGGGGTCCTGAGACTCGCCGCCCTCGACCGAGAAGCGCAGCGAGACGATCGGCACGGAATAGTCCTCGACCAGCCAGGCGGTGACGCCGCTGTCGGATTTGACTTCCTGGATCTTGACGGCGGCTTGCGCGGGAAAGTTCACGAGCAGCAGCAGGACGCCAAAGGCCGCAAACCAGGCGGCAGCATGGGTCGTTATCCGATTTCGCATAAGAACTCCGGAATTCATGCTCGCGCCCCTCAATTCGATGCGTCCTGCGGCGGCAGCAGATAGGCGCTGACCGACTGTTGGGGCTTCAAATATTTGACGGCGGCGGCCTGGACCTGCGCCGCCGTAACGGCCTTGATCTTGTCAGGCCACGCCTGCACGTCCTTGACGGTGCTGCCGGTGGTCAGCGCCGATCCATACATGTTCGCCATGCTCGACGGGCTGTCCTGCGCGAAGATCATGCTGCGCACGAGGCGGTTCTTGGCCTTCTGGAGCTCGTCTTCGGTGACGCCGTCCTTCTGGATGCGCGTCACCTCGGCGTTGATGGCCGTTTCCAGCCTGGCGAGGCCTTCGGCGTCGCGCGGCGAGCCGTAGACGGTGAAGCTGGTCTCGTCGAGCGCGGTGCCGTCATAATAGGCCCCGGTGCCGGCCGCGGCGTCGCTCTTCACCACCAGCTGCTGGTAGAGGCGGCTGCGCGTGCCGCCGCCGAGGATCTCGGACAGCAGGTCCAGCGCCTCCGCCTCGCCCGGCTCGGCGGTGCGGTAGGACGGCGCCAGCCAGTATCGTGCGAAGCTCGGGATGCTGACGCGGGGATCCGTCATGGTGACGGTGCGGCTGGTGTTCTGCTCCGGCTCGGTCGGACGGTCGCGCGGCGGCAGGTCGGGGCCGCGCGCCACCTTGCCGTAGGTCTCTTCCGCCAGCTTGCGGACCGTGTCGGTCTCGACGTCGCCGGCCACCACCAAAACAGCGTTGTTCGGCGTATAATACTGGTTGTAGAAGGCGACCGCGTCGGCGCGGTTCAGCTTTTCCATCTCCTGCATCCAGCCGATCACCGGCACGCGATAGGGATGGTTCTGGTAGAGCGTCGCCTGCACCTCTTCCGACAGCAGCGCCTCCGGGTCGCCCTCGATGCGCGAGCGGCGCTCTTCCAGCACCACGTCGCGCTCCGGCCCGATCACAGCGTCGGTGAGGATCAGGTTGCGCATGCGGTCGGCTTCCAGAGCCATCATCGTGCCCAGCGCATCCGGCGGGACCGTCTCGTGATAGGCGGTGTAGTCGTAGGAGGTGAAAGCGTTCTCGCTGCCGCCGATCGAGGCCACCGCCGCGTCGAACTCGCCAGGCTTGTGGTTCGTCGTGCCCTTGAACATCAGGTGCTCGAAGAAATGCGCGATGCCGGATTTTCCGGGCGGTTCGTCGGCGCTGCCCACCTTGTACCACACCATGTGGGTGACGATCGGGGCGCGGTGGTCGGGGATGACAACGACCTCCATGCCGTTCGACAGCGTGAAGTCGGCGACCGGCTCGCGCTTGGCTTGCGCATCGGCGAAGGCGGAGCCCGCCGGCAGCACGATGACGAAAGACAGGAAAAGGCTGGCGAGGCGGCGGCGGACCGGACGGTCTTCGAAATTCATGAAGGCTCCTGGGCTCTTTGGTCCCGCCTTATATGGGCCGCGAACCGCCAGCGGAAAGTGAATTGTTCGTCATGTTGCCGTGGAGCAAGGCCGAATTCAGGCAGCTTCGAGGAACCGGATGACGGTTTCGCCGTAACCTCGCTCGTCCAGCACGGTAAATCCGTCGACGGGGCCGAACGCCGCCGAGGCGGTTTCCTCGATCACGCAAAGCGCCCGCGGCGCAAGCCAGCCCCCGGTACGGGCGGACAGCAGAGCCTGCTCGCCCAGCCCCTTGCCATAGGGCGGATCAGCAAACACCAGCCCGAAAGGCTGGATGGTTCCCGCCTCGCCCAGCTTCGTCGCGTCGCGCCGGAAGATCTTGGTGCGCCCGGTCAGGCCGAAGGACTCGACATTGGTGCGGACCAGCCCCCTGCCCTCCGCCGATTCCTCGATGAACATGGCGAAAGCCGCACCGCGCGACAGCGCCTCCAGCCCGAGTGCGCCGGTTCCCGCGAACAGGTCGAGCACGCGCGCGCCAGCGAGCCGCTCGCCAAACCGGTGGGCGACCACGTTGAACACGGATTCGCGGGTGCGGTCGGTGGTCGGCCGGATGTCCTGCGAACGCGGCGTGGCCAGAGGCCTGCCGCGAAACTCTCCCCCGACGATCCGCATGCGCGGGCTACTCGTCGGTGCGCGGCTTGCGGGGACGTGTCGGGCGGTCGCCCGGACCGCCATCCCTGCCCTCGCCGCGCGGCTTGCCGAACGGCTTTGCAGCGCCGGGCTTGCCATAGGCCGGCTTGCGGCTCTTCCTGGCTTCCGCGTCGGCTTTCTCGGCAGCAATCCGCCCAGCGCCCTGCGGCCGGGAGCCGGGAGCCATCCAGACATTGGCCTTGCGCTGGCCCGGCGGCTCGATCGGCCGCTGCTCGCGCTCGCCAAACTTCTTGCCACGCGGCGGCCTGTCGCCGAAAGCGGGCTTCGCGCCGCGCTCGAATTTCGCGCCCGGCGGTCCACGCTCGGGTTTCGCGCCGAAACCGCCGCGATCCGGCTTTGTCGAAAGCTTGCCCAGCGCATCGTCACGGGTGTTCTCGCGGCGCTTGCGGTTCTTGATCAGTCCGCCCTCGCCGATGCGTCCGGGCATGCCGTCGCGCACGATCTTCGGCCGATCGGCCACCTCGACTGGAGCCTCGATTCCGCGCACCGGTCTGTTGGAGAACGGCTTTATGACCTCGGCTTCGAAATTCGCGCCGGATTCCTCGATCAGGCGCTCGCCGAGCTGGTCGCGCAGCAGGCGGCCTTTCAACTCCTGGACATTGCCTTCCGGCAGTTCGCCGAGCTGGAACGGGCCGAACGAGATGCGGATCAGCCGCGTCACGTCAAGCCCGAGCGAACCCAGGATGTTCTTGACCTCGCGGTTCTTGCCTTCGCGCAGGCCGAGCGTCAGCCAGGCATTGGAGCCCTGCTCGCGGTCGAGCGACGCCTCGATCGAGCCGTAGAACACACCGTCGACGGCGATGCCGTCCTTCAATGCGGCCAGCGCCGTTTCCTCGACCTTGCCATGCACCCGCGCCCGGTAGCGCCGCAGCCAGCCGGTCGCCGGCAGTTCCAGCGTCCGCGCGAGCCCGCCATCGTTGGTGAGCAGCAGCAGGCCCTCTGTGTTGATGTCAAGCCGGCCGATGGTCATCAGCCGCGGCAGGTCGGGAGGCAGCACGTCGAACACCGTGCGGCGGCCTTCCGGATCGCGGCTGGTGGTGACCACGCCGGCCGGCTTGTGGAACAGGAACAGCCGCGTGCGCTCGACCGGCGGCAACGGCGCGCCGTCGAGTTCGATCGTGTCGTCCGTCGTCACGTTGAAGGCAGGGCTGGCCAGCACCTTGCCGTTGACCCTGACGCGGCCGGCGGCGATCAGCTCTTCCGCATCGCGCCGGGATGCGATGCCGACCCGCGCCAACCGCTTGGCGATGCGCTCGCCCCCCTCCTCGGCGGAAATCGGCGCCCGCACATAGGGTTTTCGGTCTCCCGACGATCTCGCCGGCGCGCCATCGCGCTTCTCGAAGGGCTTTCGCATCGGACGCGAACCATCGTCCGGTCTGTCGAAGCGGCGCGGGCGCTCTCCCTGCTCGCGCGGGCGGTCGTCGCGCTCGAACCTGCGCACCGTGCGCTCCCCCTCGCCGGAGGCTGCTTCCGGGCGGCGCTTGGTAAACGGCCTGTCTCCCGCATCGGCGCGCAACGGCCGCCCCGATCGCTGCGGCCTTGCAGCATCGCCCTCGCGCGGCGCGCCGCGTTCGGCGCGGCCCGGACGCGGGCTGCCTGCGTCGCGCGGCTTGAAAGCCCTGTCTTCACGCGGCTTGAACGGCCGGTCCTCGCGGGGCGTAAACGTCTTGCCTTCTGGACGCGGGCGATACGGTTTTCCGGTGCGTTCGCCGGAAGCGGCCTCGCCTGCTTCGCGCGGCTTGTACGCCCGGTCCTCGCGCGGCTTGAAGGCCCTGTCTTCACGCGGCTTGAACGGCCTGTCCTCGCGGGGCGCAAACGACTTGCCTTCGGCACGCGGGCGGGACGGCCTGGCGGCGCGTTCGCCGGAAGCGGCGTCGCCGGCCTCGCGCGGACGGTAGGCCGGCCGCTCGGCGCGAGCCGGCCGTTCGCCCGTCGCGGCGTCGCCGTAGCTGCGCTTGGCGGCAGGCTTGTCGCCGTCGCGAAACGGTTTACCGGCCTTGCCGCCGAAACCCGTCTTCGCCCCGAACGCGGGCTTGCCGCCCTTGGCTCCGAAACCCGGCTTGCCCTTCGGGCCGAAGCCCGGTTTGCCGCCCTTCGCGCCGGGTCCGCCGCTGCGCGTCCGGCCGCCGGATTTGCGGTCGCCGGGAGCGCGTGCGCCCTTGCCTGAAGGTTTTTTCCGATCGTCGTCCATGTGGGCCTTTGCCTTTCCGGGCGGGGTGTAGCAGTAACGTTCCAGACGCGCGAGGGAAATGTCTTCATGGTCACCCGGTGAAACGCCCGGATTTCATGAGTTTTGCGCTTGCCGAGGCCGCGGCCGCGGCCGCCCGCGGAGAAGTTCCGGTCGGCGCCGTTCTGGTGCGCGGCGCCGAAATCCTCGCCAGCGCCGGGAACCGTACGCGCGAGTTGAAGGACGCCACCGCCCATGCCGAGATGCTGGTAATCCGCGAGGCGTCCCGAAAGCTCGACGCCGAGCGCCTGACCGGCTGCGATCTCTACGTCACGCTCGAACCCTGCGCCATGTGCGCGGCAGCGATCTCATTCGCGCGGGTGCGACGGCTCTATTTCGGCGCGTCGGACGAAAAAGGCGGCGCGGTGGTCAGCGGCACGCGTTTCTATGCATCGCCGACCTGCCATCACGCCCCGGAAATCTATCCGGGCATCGGCGAGCGCGCCGCCGCCGAAATCCTCACGGCGTTCTTCCAGAACCGCCGTTAGCGCCGACGAATAGGTCCAGTGGCTGTTTACTTTGACCCTCCGCGCCGCCCCGACGGTCAAGGCAAATGACCCTAGGTAATAAGTCCAGCTTCAAAAAGCAGGCTGAACCGAAAAGGCTGTCGTTTGGGGTCGCGAAGCGCCAAGCGGATGGCTATCTGGGGTGCCTGAACACCGGGGATGCAGAACGCCGCAATCTGCAGGCCAGCCTCACCCGAAGCTGGCCGCTACCAGGGCAGGATATCGGCCCAGCTCTTGTCGCTCTTCTTGCGCGCTTCCGCCTTCAGGCGGCGTTCCTTCTTGAGCTCGTCCTCGCCGAGATCGCCGACGGGTGCGGCGGCCGACGCCTGGCGGTAGTCGAGCGGCGGCTCGCTGAGGAAATTGCGCCTATCCGGATTGCCTTGCTTGCTCTCGGCCAGCTTCTTGCGGAACGCCGCGCTCTGGGCCGCGGAAGAGCCCGTGCCGACCGGCTCCACGCCGGTCTCCAGGTGACGGGTGTTCATCACCGGGTTCTTCTCCGTCGGCCGCGCCGATGCCCTCGCCATGTCGGAATCGATGCTCGGCCGCCAACCCGGATCGTCGCGGTGCTCGTCGGCATCGGCGCGAAGCCGCGCCCGCTTCTGCTCCGGCGATTCGGGCCAGGCAGGATTTCCGGCCTCAGCAATGCTTTCCTGCGGCACGGGCAGCACGGCGGCGGAGCCTTTCACCGGCTTCACCAGTTCGGGCCTCGGCTTGTAGCTGATCGGCGCACGCTCGGGCGGAGCCAGCGACAAGATGCTGCTGACGTCGCCGACGAGCTGCTCGCCCGCGGTCTTGTCAGTTCCGTAGGTCGGCGAGCCCATGCAGCCCGAAAGTGCCGCTCCCGCGATCGCCAGACCGGCTGCGGCCGCGATGCCGGAACGGCGGTCTCCCGTCATGCCAAGAAATATCACTGCGATAAGCCTCTTAAGAGTCGCCTGATGGCCCCGTCACCGCATGGCCATAGAATCTGGCGATAGTTTGTCGCCGGATTGGTTAATCTACCGTATGCGGTGAGGTATAACAACGCATACGCCAATTTTCATGCCAGCCGGCCGAGGCTGCGAAGTTCCCGCAACGCTGCCGCGTCACGCGCCGACACATCCGGGAAATCCGCATCCAGACCGACATCGTCCGTGTAGCGCCAGGAGCGGGCGCACTTCGTGCCCGACGCCAGACGCGGCGCGACAGCGACGCCGGCCACGTCGTCCAACCGGAAGGCATCCGCCGTGGCTTCGCCGGTGGAGACGTCGATGCCGCTGGTGATCGCGACCTCAGCCATGTCGACATCCCTGATCGCGGCAAACAGGTCGGGATCCGTCACGAACACTGTGGGTGCTGCCTCCAGCGACGAGCCGATCACTTTCTTCGCCCGCTCGATCTCGAGCGCAGCCGTCACCACGCCGCGCACCTTGCGCACCTTGCGCCACTTTTCCGCCAGCGCATCGTCGCGCCAGCCGGCGGGCACGGCTGGAAACTGCTCCAGATGGATCGAGCGCCGGTCGGGATAACGCTCCAGCCAGGCTTCCTCGGTGGTGAAGGGCAGCATCGGCGCCAGCCAGGTCGCCAGATGATCGAACAGGTGCCGCACCACCTGCACCGCCGCCAGCCGCCGCCGGCTCGACGGCGCGTCGCAGTAGAGCGCGTCCTTACGGATGTCGAAATAGAAGGCCGACAGGTCGACGACCATGAAATCCAGCAGCGATTTGGTGACGCGCTTGAAGTCGAAGGCGTCGTAGCCGCCGCGCACCACCTCGTCGAGCTCCGACAGCCGGTGCAGCATAAGCCGCTCCAGCTCCGGCATCTCGGCCAGCGGCACCGTCGTGCCATCGTCATGCGCCAGCGTGCCCAGCATCCAGCGGATGGTGTTGCGCAGTTTTCTGTAGGCGTCGATGTTGGTCTGCAGCACGTTCTTGCCGAGCCGCTGGTCTTCCCAATAGTCCGTGGTCATCACCCACAAGCGAAGGATGTCGGCGCCGGACTGCTTCATCACGTCCTGCGGGACGACCGTGTTGCCGAGCGACTTCGACATTTTTCGGCCTTCCTCGTCCATGGTGAAGCCATGGGTGACGACCGTGTCGTAGGGTGCCCTGCCCCGCGTTCCGCAGCTTTCGAGCAGCGAGGAATGGAACCAGCCGCGATGCTGGTCGGACCCTTCCAGATAGACATCCGCCGGCCATTTCAGGTCCGGCCGGTCCTCCAGGGTGAAGGTGTGCGTCGAGCCGGAATCGAACCAGACATCAAGGATGTCCTTGACCATGGTCCATTTGGCGGCGTCGTGGGCGTTGCCGAGGAAACGCTCTTTTGCGCCTTCCGCGAACCAGGCGTCGGCGCCCTCTTTCTCGAAGGCGTCGAGGATGCGCTGGTTGACCGCCTCGTCCTTCAGCACATTGCCGTCCTCGTCGGCGAAGACGCAGATCGGCACGCCCCAGGCGCGCTGGCGCGACAGAACCCAGTCGGGCCGCTCGGCGATCATGGCGCGAAGCCGCGTCTGCCCCGCCGCCGGCACGAAACGCGTGGCGTCGATGGCTGCCAGAGCGCGCGAGCGCAAGGTATCGGGCTGGCTCTTACCCTCCCCTTGAGGGGGAGGGTCGGCGCGAAGCGCCGGGGTGGGGTGGCCGGCGCCAACACCCCCACCCGCGCCTTCGGCGCGACCTCCCCCCTCGGAGGGGGAGGTGGGCGCGAGCCCGAACCCGCCGAGTTCCTTGTCCATATAGACGAACCACTGCGGCGTGTTGCGGAAGATCACCGGCTTCTTCGAGCGCCAGCTATGCGGATACTGGTGTTTCAAGCGGCCGCGCGCGAACAGCATGTTGCGCTCGATCAGCGCGTCGATGACCGCCTTGTTGGCGTCGCCCTTCTTGCCGGAATCGTCGATGACACGCGCCGCACCGCCCGCGCGGTCGGGGCCAAAGCCGGGCGCATCCTTGGTGAAGAAGCCTGCATCGTCGACGGTGAAGGGGATCGCCGTGTCGATGCCACGCGCGGACAGGTCCTTTCCGGCCGACATCCAAGCGTCGAAGTCTTCGCGGCCATGGCCGGGCGCGGTATGCACGAAGCCCGTGCCGGCGTCGTCGGTGACGTGGTCGCCGGGGAGCATGGGGACGGGGAAGTCGTAGCCGCCTCCGAGACCGGCGAACGGGTGCGAGAGCGTAAGACCTTCAAGTTCTTCCGCCGATACATTGCGAAGAAGCTCCAGCGTGATCTTAGCTTTTGCGGCGGAATCGTCGGCGAGGGCTTCCGCGAAGATCAGCTTTTCGCCGGGCTGCGGGCCGAAATCGTTCTCGGCAGCAGTCACCTGATAAAGACCGTAGGCAACGCGCGGCGAATAGGCGACCGCCCGATTGCCAGGCAGCGTCCATGGCGTAGTCGTCCAGATGACGACGGAGGCGTCTTTCAAGCTGTACTTAACGCGGAAAACTTCGACGGCCTCTTGGGGGGCAAACTCATCCGATTCAATCGCAAGCGCTTTACGCACTCGGTATACGCCAGAATCTGAATCCTTTCCCTCATCCACCACCGGAAACTTCACCCAGACCGTGTCGCTCTCGTAATCCGCATACTCGACCTCGGCCTCGGCCAGCGCGGTGCGCTCGACCACGCTCCACATCACCGGCTTCGACCCGCGATAAAGCTGGCCGCTCGCGGCAAACTTCAGAAGCTCGCCGGCGATGCGCGACTCGGCGTGGAAATTCATCGTCGTGTAGGGGTTCTTGAAGTCGCCGACGACGCCGAGCCGCTGGAACTCGCCGCCCTGCACGGCGATCCATTTTTCCGCATAGGCGCGGCATTCCTGCCGGAACGCGACCATCGCGGCGGGGTCGGACAGGTCGGGTTTTGCCTTGCCCTTGGAGCGGTAGTTCTCCTCCTCGATCTTCCACTCGATCGGCAGGCCGTGGCAGTCCCAGCCCGGCACGTAGTTGGAATCGTAGCCGCGCATCTGGAACGAGCGGGTGATCACGTCCTTGAGGATCTTGTTCAGCGCATGGCCGATGTGGATGTTGCCGTTGGCATAGGGCGGGCCGTCATGCAGCACGTATTTCGGCCGCCCCGCGGCGTCCTCGCGCAGCAGGCGGTAAAGGTCCATCTCCTGCCAGCGGGCGACAGTCTGCGGCTCCTTCTCCGGCAGGCCGGCGCGCATCGGAAACTCCGTCTGCGGCAGATAAAGCGTCTTGGAATAGTCGAGTTTTGTGGGTGCGTCGGTCATCGTCTTGCCATTGTGGACTGCCCGGCCGGAAAGCCAGGGCGTTCAACTATCACGAACTGGGAAAAGCGCGAGTGCGCTCGGGGCAAAAATCTCCCGGGGCTTCCGGCGGCTCAGGCCGCCCGGAAGGCCGGGCACATAATTCGTATCGTGGCGGCGACGCTGCGCGCTGCGGAAGTCATAGTGCGCTGTTTAACGGAGGAGCAGCAAAGAGTGAAGCGGAATGTGCCCGGCTTGCGGCGTCTGCCATCTGCCCGTATATTCCCGGGCAGATGGCAGACCAAGGAGACTTTCCATGGGCGTAGTTGCGATGATCACGGAACTCCCTCTGCAGTCGCCAGACAAGATTGACCAGTTGCGTGCCTTCGGATTCACCAATGACGAAATCGATGCCTTGGTCGTATCGCGTCGCACGCTCGCGCGCCGCAAGGCAGGCAACGAGCCGCTGTCGGTAGCCGAGAGCGACCGCGCATTGAGGCTCGAACGGATTGCAGAGCATGCGGATCGCGTTTTCGGCAATCGCCAGAAAGCGCAGCGTTGGCTGCGCAGCGAGATCATCGCGCTCGACGGAGTGCGCCCTATCGACCTCTTGCGTACCGAGGCCGGAGCGCGGGAAGTGGAACAGGAACTTCACCGCATCGACTACGGTATGCTCGCCTGAGCATGCGCGTCTGGCGCATTTCCAATTTCGCGGATTTGACTGGAAATGGCGGCCTCCATGGCGAGGGCCGCTGGCACGCCAAAGGTGTCCCGATCATCTACTGCGCGGACCATCCTTCGACGTCGTTGCTCGAAATACTCGTCCATGCCAACCGTCAGACAGTGCCGGACTTCTACCAGTTGATCGAAATCGACGTTCCGGACGCGGTAAGTCATTTCAGTCCCGATATAGTCGAGGGCTGGCAGATCGATCAGCACCGAACACGCCAGATCGGCATGCGCTTCATCAGGGAGGGACGCTTTGCCATGATGAAAGTCCCATCGGTCGTCATGCCGAGGGCACTGAGCTTCATCGTCAACCCCCTGCACCGCGAAGCCGCAGCGATCAGGATCGTCGGCGTGGAACGTTATCCCTTCGACAGTCGGCTTTTCGCCTGAACCGGTTGGGAGTCTGTTGGCAGTCTACGGTATCTTGAAATCGAACCGATACGTCGTCGACATTCCGACCATGAACTGGTTTACCGAGCCGCGTTCCTTGACCAGCGAGGAATCCGCCGCAGGCCCCAGCAGCCTCGCATATTCGCCGAACAGGCTGGCGGTGACCTTTTCCGTCGCCTTCCAGGTGATCGCGCCGCCTACGCCGGCCGACTTCAGCCCGCCGCCCGGATCGTATTCGGCGAGGCCCGATGCCGCGCTTTCCTCCGCATTGACGCCATAATAGGTGTCGAAATAATCGGCGGAGGCGAAGGACAGGCGCGGGCCGCCCGAAACCCGGATCGTCTCGGTAACGTCCTTGAAGGCGTCGACCGCGATGTCGCCGACCATGCCTTCATGGGCGCGGAGGCCTTGCCGCAATTCGCCGCGCACGCGCAGCCAGTCGGTCGGATAGAATTCGGCGAAGGCGCCGAGTTCGCCGCCCCATTTCACATCGTTCAGCCCCTTCAACTCGTCGGAGTCGCTGGAGTCGCGTGAAAAGAGGATCTTGCCGACGGGGCCGGTCCGGAACGAACCGGTGTCCATCAAGGAGAGGGAAATATTGTCGTTGCGCGAGGTGAAGCGCGCCTCGGGTCCCACCTTGCCCAGCGAGATCATTGGTGTGGCGCGGAAGACCATGTCGCTGGCGCCCTCGAATTCGGGGGCGGCGAAACCCGCCGCGCCGACGGTCAGGTACCAGTCGCCATGCACCCAATCGAAGAAGCCGGACGTCTCGCCAGCCTGGGCGGAGGCGGCCGTGCCGCCCAGGAAAGCCGCGACGGCCAAGGCAACAATCCGTTTCATCATGCTCGAACCCGATCCGCTGCCCCCGACGGCCCGGTTCTGGACGAAGTTCGGTAAAGTTTGATTTAAAATCTTCCAACGGGTTTTACGATCGAGGAGGGGTCGTCGCTGCGCACGGGCGCACCCGCGCTTTCGATGTCTGCCCGCCCGGCGAAACGAAGTGGACACGGACGGCGCATCAAGCGGCGTATTTTTGTTACAAACTCCACATACAATGCCAAGCCTTCAACATCTTGCGATCAATCGCAGCCAGGGAGCGAGGTCGGACATGGGTTGGGTCAAAACCGTTTCGGCGGATGCCAGCAACAAGATAAGGCTGAAATTGAACGAGGTCGGCCTGTCGCTCGACGGCAAGCGCTGGTGGATCACGGGCTACTCGCGCCACTACAACGGCTTCGAGTTCCACTGCGACCAGTACGAACGCCTCATGACGATGGCGGAACACAATACACGGTTCCGCAAGCATGACGTCACGCTGCCTGGGGAGCATGATCCGTGGCGGGATGCCGGGATCGATGCGTTCGGCTACAGCCAGACCCACACCTACAACTACCTTCACCTGGACATCTCGACCAACAAGCCGGGCCTGTGCCGCGTCTATATCGCGCCGCATGACTGGGGCCGCATGGGCGACCCTCAGGGTGGCCCGCCGAAATATCTGAGCAACGGCGTCTACCTCGCTATCGCGAAACGCACTTCGGTGCTCGGAATCAAGCTGGAGGAATTCATCGACGGCGAACCCGCGATCGGCGGCACGACGCTGGACGGGATCAATTTCAATCCGCGCAACTACAAGAAGCTCGCACAGGCCGTCCGGGACGCACAGAAGGCCAACGGCAAGTCCTTCATCGAAGGCAAGAAGCAGGCCGGGCCGGACGCCATCGACATGTCCTTCCTTGCCACCAGCGGCACCGGTTTCCGCGAGATCTCATGGACCGACGGGCAGGCCGCGACGCTCGACTTCAGCGCCCTGCACCTGGCCCTCTCCCCCGTCCGCTGCAACGTCCACATCGACGAGTTCGGGGTGGTCGTCGGCGGACCGGAGGGCGACATATCGCTGTCGCCGAACGCCCTCCACCACATCGCCAACGAACTGATCCTGAAGACCATCATAAAGGAATTCCTCTACGACAAGGTCAAACTGCCCAAATGGGTCATCGACCATCTGTTCGTGGAACTCCCGAATTCGTCGGGCAGCTTCAACCGGGCCGGCTGGGGTGTCGAGATCTATCCCTGGAAATCCGTCCGGATAACGGCCGGGCATTCCTGCACCCTCAATGACGGCGATTGCCGGAAGACATTCACGTTCAGCAAGTCGTTCTGAGGACCTGCCGCCCGTCCGGAAGGAAGTTCGGGGTGCCATGAAATCGGAACGGCAGGCCGCCGATCGGCGAGGCCGGCCCAATCGTTCTCGATGCACCGGGCAGCGTTTTGCGATTTCCCGTAATATTCTTTTTCGTTCTGAACGCTATCGTTCGCATTCCATCCGCTGGACGGGAACCTTACGCAGCGGTAACCTCCACCTGCCGATGTGCTTCAGCATTTCAACGAGGTGGCTTAGATGACGGTATCCGAAGGGACTCAGGGTTCGCTGAATGAAGCCAACCGGGAGACGCGGACAAAATGGGGCTGGTTCGTCGTACTGGGCTTGCTTCTTCTTGTTCTTGGCGTGATCGCCGCCGGCAACCTTCTCGTCGCCACCGCCGCGTCCGTATTCTTCGTCGGATGGATGATGATCGCGGGCGGCGTGATGGAGATCGTCCACGCGTTTGGCGTGAAGACTTGGGGCAGCTTCTTCTGGTGGCTGATTAGCGGCCTGCTTTACATCGTCGCCGGCTATCTGGCCTTCACCAACCCCTTGCTCGCCTCTGCAATCCTGACCTTGTTTCTGGCCATCACGCTGGTGGTATCGGGATTGCTGCGCATCTGGGTCGGGTTTACCGGCAAATCGCTCTCCGGCTGGGGTTGGATCGTCGCCTCGGGTGTCATCACGACGCTTGCCGGCCTGGTCATCTGGAGCGGCTGGCCGGTCAACAGCCTGTGGATCCTGGGCATCTTCCTGGCGGTCGACCTGATTATCCAGGGCGTCAGCTTCATCGCCTTCGGTTTCGGCCTGAAGAGATAAGCGTCAGAAGGCCAGCCGCACATCCAGTTCCGACAGCGGCCTGACGCCCGCAAGCAGCGCGCGGGCCTCTTCCTTGTCGCGGTTCATCTGGTCGAGCAGCGCGTCCAGCCCGTCGAACTTCTCCTCGCCGCGCTGGTAGGCGAAGAACGATACGTCGCAGACCTCGCCGTAGAGGTCGCCTTCGAAATCGAAGACATAGGTCTCCAGCAATGGCTCGCCGTCGGTATCGACCGTCGGGCGACGGCCGAAACTCGCCACGCCGTCATGCAGGTCGCCATTCGCCCGGCGCAGCCGCACCGCGTAGATGCCGTGGCGCAGCACCGCGTCTTCCGGCAGCACCATGTTGGCAGTCGGGAAACCCAGCGTGCGGCCGAGCTTCTTGCCGTGGATGACCTCGCTCTCGACGGTGAAGCGATAGCCGAGCAGTCCATTGGCCTCCGGCACGTCGCCGGCCGCCAGCAGGCTCCTGATCCGGCTGGACGAGACGACGTCGCCGCCCTCGTCGCTGAATGCCTCGACCCGCGTGACGCCAAAACCCCTGCCCGCAGCGGCCTCCATCAGGAAGCCTGGGTTGCCCTGCCGGTTCCTGCCGAAGTGGAAATCGAAACCCGTCACGACATGGCCGACGCCGAGTTGCCGGACCAGCACCTCGTCGATGAAGTCATTGGCCGACAGACCGGCGAAGTCGCGGGTGAATTCTCTCTCGACGATGGCGTCGAAACCGAGCAGCCTTGTCAGCCGCGCCCTCACCGGCGCCGGCGTGATGCGCGGCAGGGCGATATCCGGGCGAAACACCGAGCGCGGATGCGGCTCGAAGGTCAGCACCAGCGCCGGGATGCCGAGGGCTCGCGCCTCCTGCAGCGCCCGCTCCAGAACGGCCTGGTGGCCGCGATGCATCCCGTCGAAATTGCCGATCGCCACTACGCCGCCGCGCAACCGCCCGGGGAGCGCCTGCGAACCCTTCAGCCAATCGAAACCGCCTGTCGTCATGATGCGCGGATCCGTTTATCTCAGCCGCGGGATCACGGCGACGGGCGACCGGCCGTGATGCTGCAGAAAGGCCGCGAGGCGTTCGCGGTCGGGATCGTCGACATCGCCATAATCCCTGGCGTGGATTCCGCCGGAAACATAGAAGGCATCGATGCCATTGTCGGCGGCGCCCTTGATGTCGGTCAGCATGCCGTCGCCGATCGCCAGCGCATCGGCTTCCGCGACAGGGCGGCCCAGCACCTCGCCGGCCGCGGCAAGCGCCGCCACATAGATCGGCCGATGCGGCTTGCCGGCGATCAGCGTGCGGCCGCCGAGCAGGGCGTAGTCGCGCGCCAGCGCGCCGGCGCAGAAGATCATCTTGTGGCCGCGCTCCACGACGATGTCCGGATTGGCGCAGATGAATGGCAGGTCGCGCGAGCGAAGGCGGCGAAGCTGTTCCGCATAATCCTCCGGCGTCTCCAGCTCGTCCTCGAACAGGCCGGTGCAGACGATCGCCGACGCTTCCTGCTCTTCGACAAGCTCGACATCGATGCCGTCGAAGATCGGCTGGTCACGCTCCGGCCCGAGATGGAAGATGCGGCGCGGCCCCTGGCGGATCAGGTCGCGGGTGACATCGCCGGAGGTCACGACGCGGTCCCATGCGCTGTCCGGCACGCCGAGCGCCGCGAGTTGCTCCTCCACCCCTTCATGCGGGCGCGGCGAATTGGTGATCAGCACCACCGCCAGCCCCTTTTCGCGCGCCCGCCCTAGCGCCACACCGGCATCCGGATAGGCCGAGACGCCGTTGTGGACGACACCCCATACGTCGCAGAGCACGGCGGAATACGAGCCGGAAAGCTCGTCCAGCGATTCAACGAAGTCTACCAAAGCCGCACCGCACCTGACATTTCGCTCGTGTCCCGGCCGCAGGAGTTGCGGCCGGCCGCGCCCGGATTAACCGAGAGTGTTCACCCTGTCACCAGCTTTGACTGAACAGCCCTGCCCTACCGTACAAAATGGCTTCCGGAAAGCCGCTTCCATATCATCCCGGCCGCTCCCGCCGTGCGGCACGGCGGAACGCCACGGCCCGCAGTTACCCGATACCAAGCCGGATACGCCGATCGGCCCCTCCCCCTGAAACGACCGTCGGCTGCCTTCTGTGCCGGTGGTTAACCCAGGCTGAATCAATCCCGCAAACTTTAACCATCCCGGCAGACGGGATGTTCAATCATTCATGCGACCATCCTCCAAGAAAAACGATAAGCGGATGCGTTCAATGTTCCGGAAATTCTGGTCAGACCAGCGCGGCAACTTCGCCATGATGACCGTTATCTGCATGGTGCCGCTCCTGGGCGGGTTGGCCGTCGCGATAGACTATGCAGAGATGACCCGCGAACGCACGCAAACCCTCAATGCGCTCGACGCGGCCGGCATCGCCAGCGCCCGTGTCTATCTCGCCGGCATGGCCGATGCGGATGTCAGGATATACGCGGAGAACTTCTTCAAGGCCAATCTGAACGGGGTGGATCCCGACAAGGCCACGCTGACGATTGTGCTGCCAAAGGAGAATGTCGGCGGCGGCACGCTGAAGCTCAAGGCGGTCATGGAGTACGACCCCTATTTCCTGCCGGCGCTGACCAGCCTGCTCGGCAATAAAGCCGTGACGACCGTCAATTTCACGGAAACCTCCGAGATCAAGCTGAAGAACACGCTGGAGGTTGCGATGGTTCTCGATAACTCCGGCTCGATGTCCGAGAAGGGCGGCAGTTCCAGCCAGGTTCGCATGGACCTGCTCAAGGCGGCGGCGAAGGAACTCGTCACCACGCTTTCCGCCCAGTCCGAGCAGATGAAGCAGGTGCCGAAACCGGTGCAGTTCTCGCTGGTGCCGTTCGCCGCGTCCGTCAATGTCGGGCCGGACCACCAGACCGAAACATGGATGGACCTGGACGGCATTTCACCGATCCATCACGAGAATTTCGACTGGACGACGATGAAGACCGCCAACGCCAACAAGAGGGTGGAGGCGGCTGGCGGCGTCTACTACAAGAAGGGCACCGCCTGGGGCACGCAGGAGAACCAGAAGGTCACGCGCTTCACGCTTTACAAGGAAATCCTGCGTTCGTACAAAACCTGCACCGCCTATAACAACAATGGCAGCTGCAAGACTTGGTCCGCCCTCACCACCGGTCCATTCGCCGACTGGAAGGGATGTGTCGAAGCTCGCCCCTCGCCCTATGACGTGAACGACGCCGCTCCGTCTAGCGGCACGCCGGCGACGCTGTTCGTGCCGATGTTCGCGCCGGATGAGGCCGATCCCATCCGGTCCTACAACAATTGGTGGCCCGACGTTCTCAGCGACACGAATGTGAAGCGGCAGAAATACATGCCGAAGTATTTCCCGACGTCAGCTCCTGAAAAGGATGCGGAGACTTTCCGAACCGCCACCGACAAAACCCTCATCGGCCCCAACCAGAGCTGCACGACGACCGCCATCACCCCGCTCACCGACGTGTCGACCGCAGCCGGCAAGACCGTCATCAACAACGCGATCGACGCCATGCAGCCGCTCGGCGCCACCAACGTCCCCGAGGGCATGGCCTGGGGCTGGCGGACGGTCTCCAGCACCGCGCCGTTCACCGGCGGCCGGGCCGAGACGGAAAAGGGAAACGACAAGGTCGTCATCGTCGTTACCGACGGCGCCAACACCTATTACACGCCGGATTCGCTCGGCGATGCGAACGGAAATGCCTATTCGGACAGCACGGGCAACAAGTCGATCTACTCGTCGATGGGCTATGGAAAGATGGTCGTCGACACCACGAAGACCGGGCGCATCTTCCAGGGCACCAGCACCGCCGTGCCCAAGACCACCTTCACCAACACCAACTACACCGCCGCCATGAACGAGCATTTCAAGGCGCTCTGCAACAATGGAACCTTCTCCCGACTCGACGCCAATGGGAATCCCAACGGGGGAAGGATCATCGTCATGACCGTCGCTCTCGATCTGGACGCGAAGAAGACGGCGGAAAAGCAGCAGATCGACCTCCTGAAGGCATGCGCCTCGCCGTCGCGCATCGACAAGAACAAGGTGCTGTTCTGGAACGCCACCGGTGCCACCCTGAATGTGGTGTTCGAGGAAATCGCCAACGAGCTTTCGAACCTGCGCATCGTCAGCTGACCGGCCGGACCGGCCCTCATGCAGATGCCCCGCCGGCCGGCGGGGCATTTTTTGCGTTGCGGGCGACAGCGCCGGCAAAGCCGTCCGCGGCGTCCGGGACAAGCGCAAAAATCGATCTGAAATCGGATGATCCCGGCATTGCCCGGTTCTTGACATCGCAAGGGACAGGGCCTATCTCCGCGCCACGTTAGCACTCGCCCCAAGTGAGTGCTAATCGCGATCCGGTCAGACCGGATGGAGGAAACCCTTTCAACATCCGCATTCAGGGATAGTCAATCATGGCAAAGTCGAATTTCCGGCCGCTGCATGACCGAGTGGTCGTTCGCCGCGTCGAATCCGAAGAGAAGACCAAGGGCGGGATCATCATCCCGGACACCGCCAAGGAGAAGCCGCAGGAAGGCGAGATCATCGCCGTCGGTTCGGGCGCTCGTGACGAGGCCGGCAAGCTGGTGCCGCTGGACGTCAAGGCCGGCGACCGCATCCTGTTCGGCAAATGGTCGGGCACCGAAGTGAAGCTCAATGGCGAAGACCTTCTGATCATGAAGGAATCCGACATCATGGGCATCATCGGCTGATCTGAAGCTCGGGCAATCGGCAGTGGGCAGTAGGCAGTAATTTGCCGAGCCCTTGCTGCCTACTGCCTACTCCCTACCGCCTCAATTCCGAAGGAATTCAAAAATGGCTGCCAAAGACGTAAAATTCTCCCGCGATGCCCGTGAGCGCATGCTCCACGGCATCAACATCCTCGCCGACGCCGTGAAGGTCACGCTCGGTCCCAAGGGCCGCAACGTCGTCATCGACAAGTCGTTCGGCGCCCCGCGCATCACCAAGGACGGCGTCACCGTCGCCAAGGAAATCGAGCTTGCCGACAAGTTCGAGAACATGGGCGCGCAGATGATCCGCGAAGTCGCGTCCAAGACCAACGATATCGCCGGCGACGGCACCACCACCGCGACCGTTCTCGCCCAGTCGATCGTGCAGGAAGGCCACAAGGCCGTCGCTGCCGGCATGAACCCGATGGACCTGAAGCGCGGCATCGATCTCGCCGTGACCGAAGTCGTCACCGCTCTCGGCAAGGCCGCCAAGAAGATCAAGACTTCTGAAGAAGTCGCCCAGGTCGGCACCATCTCCGCCAACGGCGACGAGTCGGTCGGCAAGATGATCGCCGAGGCGATGCAGAAGGTCGGCAACGAGGGTGTCATCACCGTCGAGGAAGCCAAAACCGCCGAGACCGAGCTGGAAGTCGTCGAAGGCATGCAGTTCGACCGCGGCTACCTCTCGCCCTACTTCGTCACCAACCCGGACAAGATGGTTGCCGAGCTGGAAGACGCCTACATCCTGCTCCACGAGAAGAAGCTCTCCAACCTGCAGGCCATGCTGCCGGTGCTGGAAGCCGTCGTGCAGACCTCCAAGCCGCTGCTCATCATCTCGGAAGACGTCGAAGGCGAGGCTCTGGCCACGCTCGTCGTCAACAAGCTGCGTGGCGGCCTGAAGATCGCCGCCGTCAAGGCTCCGGGCTTCGGCGACCGCCGCAAGGCCATGCTGGAAGACATCGCCATCCTGACCGGCGGCCAGGTCATCTCCGAAGACCTCGGCATCAAGCTCGAGAATGTCGGCCTCAACATGCTCGGCCGCGCCAAGAAGGTGTCGATCTCCAAGGAGAACACCACCATCGTCGACGGCGCCGGCAAGAAGGCCGAGATCCAGGGCCGCGTCGCCCAGATCAAGCAGCAGATCGAGGAGACCACCTCGGACTACGACAAGGAGAAGCTGCAGGAGCGTCTGGCCAAGCTGGCCGGCGGCGTTGCGGTCATCCGCGTCGGCGGTGCGACGGAAGTCGAAGTCAAGGAGAAGAAGGACCGCGTTGACGACGCGCTGAACGCCACCCGCGCTGCGGTGGAAGAAGGCATCGTCGCCGGCGGCGGCGTCGCCCTGCTCCGCGCCTCGGCCAACCTGAAGGCCACCGGCGCCAACTCCGACCAGGCCGCCGGCATCGCCATCGTGCGCCGCGCGCTGCAGGCTCCGGCCCGTCAGATCGCCGCCAACGCCGGAGCGGAAGCTTCGATCGTCGCCGGCAAGATCCTCGACAACAAGGGCGCGACCTACGGCTACAACGCCCAGACCGGCGAATATGGCGACATGATCGCCATGGGCATCGTCGACCCGGTCAAGGTCGTACGCACCGCTCTGCAGGACGCCGCTTCGGTCGCCGGCCTGCTGGTCACCACCGAGGCCATGATCGCCGAGGCTCCGAAGAAGGACGCCGCGCCGATGGGCATGCCCGGCGGCGGCGGCATGGGCGGCATGGGCGGCATGGATTTCTAAGTCCAGCCAACCAAGGCTCTGTGAATGCGGAAGGGCGGCCGAAAGGCCGCCCTTTTTGCATCGACAATCCGCCTGGAGAAAAATTCACAAAATCTGGAACCCTTTTGCCGACGGCGCATTATTGTGATGTCCAAGGCAGTTCAATAGACGGCCAAAGACAAAAAGACGCCTCCAGCACTGTCAAAGGTGCGGGAGGCGTTTTTCGTTGTGCGAAAAAGTTTGGCGCGACCCGCGTTCAATCCTGTTCGTGCGGCCCGGGCTCCGGCCAGGGCTCCTTCGCTGCTTCGGCGTACCAGTGGCGCATCGCCGGCGTGTCCAGCACGGCGTCGACATAGGCGCGGATGTCGGGCTCCAGGTCGCCGCCATAGGTGTCGAAGCGGGTGACGACGGGTGCGTACATGGCGTCGGCCGCGGTGAAATGGCCGAACAGGAAAGGTCCGCCCTGCCCGTATCTTTCCCGACATTCGCGCCAGATCGCCTCGATGCGGCGGCGGTTGTCGTCGCCTTCGCCCTGCATCGCCTTGTGAGCCTTTGGACGGCGCAGGTTCATCGGCCAGCCATAGCGCAATTCGCGAAATCCCGAATGCATCTCCGTCGCCACCGAGCGCGCCAGGGCGCGGGCTTCGATGTTGGCCGGCCACAGCCGCTTCTCGGGGAAGAGATCGTTGAGATATTCGAGGATCGCAAGGGTTTCCCATATGATCCTGCCGTTGTGAAGCAGTACCGGCACCTGCCCTGTCGGCGAAATCTTGGCGAGGTTTGCCGCCGTTTCGGGCCTGCGTAGCCGCACGAACTCCTCGCGGAACGGAATATCGAGATGCCGCATCGCCACCCAGGGGCGCAGCGACCAGGACGAGAAACATTTGTTGGCGATATAGAGGACAAATTCGCTCATGATCTCTCCGCGCCGCCCGATATCACCAGCAATCCCTTGCCGGCCGGGCCTCTCGTCTGGTTAGCCCACCGCGTGCCGCCCGGCAACGCCGCCAGGGATCGCCGGCCCGTTCCGGTCTGTCCAAACGCAAAACCGTTTTCCGCAAGGACCTGCGGAACCCTCCGCCTCCCCGCGCATTCTTGGAATGTGCAGCGGCTATTCCAGATGACGAGTCGGAAGGATGGCCAATGTTACAAATCGCCTCGCCGGAGCCCTCACCGGCGGGGCGGTTTTCGTTTGGAAGAGCGCCGCTTCGATCGGCGACCAACGAGCCCTCCCAAGCGTGGATTCTAAAATCAAGAAAATTGCATAAAATCCTATATTGATTGGAAAACGGATAGTAACGATATTTTCTTCAATATTTTGTCTGCTTAAATCCACGATGACAAACTAACCAAATCTTCGCAGTCCCTCCTTATTTCTTGCCCGTGGCTTGAGGGCAGAGAGATGAATTTCTTTTTTGGCATCCAGGGGCGCATCGGACGCCTTCAATGGTGGGGCGCGCAGCTCATCATTTTCGTGCTCCTCGCCACACCCTTCTTCATCGTCGGCATGGGCGTCAGCGACATGAGCGAGGAGCGCATCAGGCAGGTCTTCGCCAGCAACGGGCTTGCCCTCATCATCATGTTCCTCGCCTTCTATGTGCTTGCCGTGTGGATGAACGTGGCCGTGACCGTCAAACGCTACCACGACCGCAACAAGTCGGGATTCTGGTTCCTGATCGTCTTTATCCCGTTCATCGGCGGTATCTGGCAGCTCGTCGAGTGCGGTTTTCTCAGCGGCACGGGCGGCGCGAACGATTTTGGCCAGCGCGGCGGCGGCAACGCATTCGGCGAGTATCTTGACAATGGCGACCCGGAACCCGGCCCGCTTCGCCGGCAGCGCGAGGAGCCGGCACGCCAGCGGCAGGCAGCCGCCTCGCCGGTCGCAGCCCCGCCAGCGACGCGGCCGGCGGGCAGGCACGGCTCGACCGGTTTCGGCCGGCGCGGCCTCTCCTGAGACGCATCCCACAACCGACCGGCATGCCGGCGCGGCCTCTGGCGGCCGTGTCGGGACGTCAAGCGGGTGGCTTCGTCCAGGCCGGAAATCCGCCGTCGCCAGGTGTGATGCCACGCTCGCGGCGAACGTCGGAGCTTCAATCGATTAGGCTTCCTGCCTTTCCATTCTCCGCTTGAAGCCCGTTGTGCGACGCGATACGCCAACCGCGAAAACGCCGGCACAGGGAAACAAGACGCGATGAGCCAGACCAGAACCGAGACCGACACCTTTGGCCCGATCGAGGTCGCCAGCGACCGCTACTGGGGTGCACAGGCGCAGCGTTCGCTCGGCAACTTCAAGATCGGCTGGGAAAAGCAGCCTCTGTCGGTGGTCCGGGCGCTTGGCATCGTCAAGCGGGCGGCGGCGGAAGTGAATATGGATCTCGGTCGGCTCGATCCGTCGATCGGCAACGTGATCGTCGACGCCGCGCAGGAAGTCATCGACGGAAAGCTCGACGCGCATTTCCCGCTGGTCGTCTGGCAGACCGGCTCCGGCACCCAGTCCAACATGAACGCCAACGAGGTGATCTCGAACCGGGCGATCGAGATGCTGGGCGGCGTCATGGGTTCCAAGAAGCCGGTGCACCCCAACGACCACGTCAACATGAGCCAGTCGTCGAACGACACCTATCCGACGGCGATGCACATCGCCTGCGCCGAGCGCATCGTCCACGACCTGCTGCCGGCGCTGAAACATCTGCACGCAGCACTCGACGCAAAGGCCAAGGCGTTCGACCACATCATCAAGATCGGCCGCACCCACACGCAGGACGCGACTCCGCTGACGCTCGGCCAGGAGTTCTCCGGCTATGCCGCGCAGGTCGCCTCGTCGATCCAGCGCATCGAGCTGACGCTGCCCGGCCTGCAGGAGCTTGCCCAAGGCGGCACGGCGGTCGGCACCGGCCTTAACGCCCCGGTCGGCTTCGCGGAAAAGGTCGCCGAGCGCATCGCGGCGATCACCGGCATCGGTTTCGTCACCGCCCCCAACAAGTTCGAGGCGCTGGCCGCGCATGATTCGATGGTGTTTTCGCACGGCGCGATCAACGCCGCGGCCGCCGCGCTGTTCAAGATCGCCAACGACATCCGCCTGCTCGGCTCCGGCCCGCGTTCCGGTCTTGGCGAACTCTCGCTGCCGGAAAACGAGCCCGGCTCGTCGATCATGCCGGGAAAAGTCAACCCGACGCAGTGCGAGGCGCTGACCCAGGTCTGCATCCAGGTCATGGGCAACAATTCCACCATTACCTTCGCCGGCAGCCAGGGCCATTTCGAGCTCAACGTCTACAACCCGCTGATGGCCTACAATTTCCTGCAATCCGTACAGCTGATGAGCGACGCGGCCGTCTCCTTCACCGACAATTGCGTGGTCGGCATCGAGGCGCGCGAGGACAACATCAAGGCCGCGCTGGAGCGCTCGCTGATGCTGGTCACCGCGCTGGCGCCGACAATCGGCTACGACAATGCCGCCAAGATCGCCAAGACCGCCCACAAGAACGGCACCACGCTGCGCCAGGAGGCCGTCGGCGGCGGCTATGTCAGCGACGCCGACTTCGACCGCCTGGTGCGCCCGGAAGACATGACGCATCCCGGCTGATGCCGGCTGGATGTCCCTTTCTCGCCTGCGGATAGGGATATCACACAAGGCGCTGCGGGGGATTTTTCGGATACCGCCGATGCCAGCCATCCTTTGGGAAGGCCGGCATCGGCCAATGCGGCCGGAATTTCGACATAGGAGCGGCAGCCCGCTTCCTGATGGGCGGAGAAATCCTCCTGCAGGCAGACGATGCTGCGGCGGACCTGGTCGACCCACAGATTGCACGGGATGCGGAACATCCAGGCGTCGAAGTCTCGCGGTTGTCGACGCAGGTGTCGAGACGCGGCAGGAACGGTCCGCCTCAGAGCAGCCCGAGCGCCGCCAGTTCCTGCCTCAGATGCGGCGGCATTTCCATGAGGCCTGCCCTGCCCTTGCCTAGGTCGGCCGGCGCGTCGGCGGGCTTCAAGTAACGCCAGCCCTGGAAGGCGCGGCGCGGCTGCCACTCGGTGCGCTCGACATGCGGGTCGAGCACGAGATGGCAGCGGCCGATGCCTTCGTCATCGGTGAACGGGCGGATTTCCACGAGGCGCTGGCGGCACTGCACCTGCGCCTTGATGACCCAGTAGAGCGAGCCGCCGTCGATAAGTTCAGCGGCGCGCGTCGGCACCATGCGGGTGGTGTGATAATGCTCGACCGGCTCGCCGGCCCGCCGCTTTTCGTCGAGGCGGAACTCGATCCACTCTTCCAGATCCTCGACGCTGTCGCAGCCGACACAGAGTTTTATAAGATTGAGCGCCATGGTTTTCATGGTTTAGCGCACGGGGCACGACGGTCAACGGCAGAGCGCGTTCTCCACAGGCCCCTTCGTCGAAAACAGCCGTTCAGCACTCCACGACATTGACCGCCAGCCCGCCGAGGCTGGTCTCCTTGTACTTTTCGCTCATGTCGAGGCCGGTCTGGCGCATGGTCTCGATCGCCGCGTCGAGCGGCACGAAGTGCTTGCCGTCGCCCTTGACCGCCAGCGAGGCGGCGGTGACCGCCTTCACGGCGCCCAGCGCATTGCGCTCGATGCAGGGCACCTGCACCAGCCCGCCGACCGGGTCGCAGGTCATGCCGAGGTGATGCTCCAGCGCGATCTCGGCGGCGTTCTCCACCTGCTCCGGCGTGCCGCCCATGACGGCGCACAAGCCCGCAGCCGCCATCGCGGAGGCCGAGCCCACCTCCCCCTGGCAGCCGACCTCGGCGCCGGAGATCGAGGCGTTGGTCTTGATGATGCCGCCGACGGCAGCGGCCGTCAGCAGGAAGTCGCGGATGCTCGGCTGGTCCGCCTCGGGGTGAAAATGCAGCCAGTAGCGCAGTACGGCCGGCAGCGTGCCGGCGGCGCCGTTGGTCGGCGCGGTGACGACGCGGCCGCCGGCGGCATTCTCCTCGTTGACCGCCATGGCATAGACCGATAGCCAGTCATTGGCGAGCAGTGGGTTCGGCCGGTTCTGGCGCCACTCCTCCTCCATCTTCTGGTGCAGCATTTTTGCACGCCGGCGCACCTTCAGCCCGCCCGGCATGATGCCCTCCTGCGCCAGACCGCGCTCGATGCAGCCGCGCATCGCGCTCCAGATGGCGTCGAGCCCTGCGTCGAGCTCTTCGCGCGGCATCTGCGTTTCTTCGTTGGCCCGCTTCATCTCGGCGATCGACAGGCCGCTCCTTTCGGCCATCTTCAGCATCTCGGCAGCGTCGGCGAAGGGATAAGGCACGCGCGGGCCGCCGGCTTTGGCGGAGCGGCCCTTCATGCGCTGCAATTCTTCCTCGGAGACGACGAAGCCGCCGCCGACCGAATAATAGACGCGGCGCAGGATCAGGTGGTCGTCGGTATCGTAGGCGTAAAAGGTCATGCCGTTGGCGTGGCCGGGCAGCGGCGTCTTCCGGTCGAGCACGAGATCGACAGCCGGGTCGAAGCGATAGGACGGGTGGCCGGGCGGCGAGACACGCTTGTCCGCCTTGATCGTCTCGATCTGCGCGTCCGACTTGTCCGGGTCGACCGTGGTCGGCGTCTCGCCGGCGAGCCCGAGGATGACCGCGCGGTCGGAGCCGTGGCCGATGCCGGTGTAGGCGAGCGAGCCGTGCAGGCTGGCGCCGAGCCGTCCCACTTTGGTGCCGGCCGGACGCGGCCAGTCGTCGCCTGCGACCTCGTCGAGGAAACGCCTTGCGGCCGTCATCGGCCCCATCGTGTGGGAGCTGGAGGGGCCGATGCCGATCTTGAACAGGTCGAAGACGGAAAGAAACAAGCGGGATGCTCCGTGTCCGGTCGTGCGAACTTTCGCGCACCGGACCATAGATATCGGTCTTTTATGGCCTGCGGACTAGGCCCGCTCCGAAATCCGCTGTGCAGGCCGCGACATGACGCCCTGAAACGCGAAAAGGCGCGGTCTCCCGCGCCCTTTCGGTATTGCCCCAGGTGCCGGTCAGCTTGCGGCCAGAACCGCCGCCGTCTCATGACCTCCGACCAGCCAGGCCAGCAGGAGGATACCCGCGAAGCCGATGACCACCTTTGTCGTCAAACCCCAGCAGGACTTCTGAATTCCGTCGTCCATGATTTTCCCGTCATTGCCGGCCTGGAGCGGGACGGTCGTTTCGCCGCCTTGTTCCCCGGACCGGAGCCGATGCTGAATACGATTTCGGACGTGCCTTCGCAACTGCAAAAATGGCAGAAACATGGCCGGGTGCGGTTCCCCTACGGGAGCAGATCGCCGGCATTTTAATCAAATCAAGGCATTACCGCTCATTTACCGTAAACGAAGCTTTCACCGATACGGCGGTTTTGCGGCATCGGCGAAGAACCCTGGCTGCTCGCAGTCATCACTGCAGAAAATCTGGCTGCTTCTATTTTGCTCGAGCCGGCTGCCGCACTAGACTGCCTGCATGGCCGAATCGCTGATCCTGTCTCCGGCGGATTTCGCCGCACTCGCCGTCTTCCTCGCTGTATGGGTCGTCCATGCGCTGGCGGCCAACGGCCATCTGGTCAGGCGCGTGTCGCTGACTGCCGCCATGAACGCCCAGCGGCTGGCCTGGATGCACACGATGGGCCGGCGCGAGCTGCGCATGATCGACACCAGCATCATGGTAGGTTTGCAGCAGGGGACGGCGTTCTTCGCTTCCAGCGCGCTGATCGCGCTCGGCGGCTGCTTCGCCCTGCTCAGGGGCGCCGACAATGTGCTGATGATCGTCAACGACCTGCCGATCGCCGCGCAGCACTCCCGCCAGGCCTTCGAAGTCAAGGTGGTCGGGCTGATCGCCATCCTCGCCTATGCCTTCTTCAAGTTCGGCTGGTCGTATCGCCTCTTCAACTACTGTTCGATTCTGGTCGGCGCCGTGCCGATGCACCGCGACAGCCTTGACGATCCCTCGGAGATGGAGGCGGCGATCCAGCGCGCGGCGCGGATGAACATGCTGGCCGGCTCGCATTTCAACGCCGGTCTGCGCGGCATCTTCTTCTCGATCGCCTATCTCGGGTGGTTCCTGAGCCCGATCGTCTTCCTGTCCACCACCTTGCTGCTGTTCGCCGTGCTGTTGCGTCGGCAGTTCTTTTCGGAAGCGCGCAGGGTGGCGTTGGGAAAAGAAGGCAGTGGGCAATAGGCAGTCGGGTGTAAAATCCCTACTGCCGACTGCCTGTTCGCTACTGCCCACTCTTTGGAAACGGCTCGTCGATGCGCCCCGACAGCCAGTATGCAAAAAGCCCGATCCATTCGCGGATGCCGAGCGTCGTCGCCTGCAGCGAATCGATGGCGTTGTCGGCGAAGAACAGGCTTTCCCGGCCGGAAGTACGATAGTCGACCGGCCAGGGAACCGCGGCAAAATCCGCCTTGCGGAACAGCGCCATGGAGCGCGGCATATGGAAGGCCGAGGTGACCAGCAGCCAGGTCTCTCCGGGTTTCGGCGTCACCAGCCTTTTGGTGAAGACGGCGTTTTCATAAGTGTTGCGGGACTGGTTCTCCAGCACAAGCCGCGCCGGGTCGACGCCCAGCGCCGTCAGCAGGCGCGGCGCGGTGGCGCCATCGCCCTCGCCTTCCAGGAACAGCGTGCCGGTGCCGCCGCTGACCACGATTCGCGCCTGCGGATAGCGCCGCGCCAGCACCGCCGTCTCGATATAGCGGTCGCCGCCGGCATTCACCTCGTAGCCGCCGCGCACCAGGTTGATCGACCCCTCCAGCCCGCCGCCGAGCACTACGATGCCGTCGACCTTTTGGGGCGCCGGGTTTGGACGGGCAAAGCGTTCCTCAAGCGGGTTGAGCAGCGCCTGGCCGAAGGAAGTCCATGTTGCCACTGCAAGGACAAGGAAAGCAGTGCCTGTCCCCGCCGCCATGAGCCCTCGGCGGCGGAAGAGGCCGGCGAGCAGGCCCGCAACCAGCAGGAAGATCGCCAGATTCAGCGGCTGAACGAAGAACCAGAAGATTTTGGAGAGGAGAAAGAACACGGCTATCAGCTATGTTCGACCAGAATCTTCTGCGAGCCTATTCGAAAAACTGAAGTACCTCGATATGAAGGGCCATCAACAGTAAATCGCGCCGGATGGCCGTCAACAATCAACAGAGCCGCTTGGTCGATCGAAGAAGGTCGCGGATCGATCAAATCGTCGGTACGTCTCGCTCCGGGTACCTTTTTGTATATCGGAAAGGTGCCGTCCTCGTATTGTATAAGTTCGTACTCGTGCACCTCGGTATGTCCACGAGGAACGGTTCTGACGATCACTCGCGAGACTGTCATTACCACCACTTCTCCGGCTTGAACCGCCCGGCGGCCTGCTCGATGACATGCGCCGTCTGGAATAAGGTCTCCTCGTCGAACGGTCTTCCGATGAGCTGCAGGCCCAGCGGCAGGCCCTTGGCGTCGAGGCCGGCGGGCACCGCGATGCCTGGAAGGCCGGCCATGTTCACGGTGACGGTGAAAATGTCGTTCAGGTACATCTTCACCGGGTCGTTCGCCATGTCCTCGTCGGCGATGCCGAAGGCCGCCGACGGCGTGGCCGGCGTCAGGATGACGTCGACGCCGGCGTCGAACACCGTCTCGAAATCGCGCTTGATCAGCGTGCGAACCTTTTGGGCCTGCAGGTAATAGGCGTCGTAATAACCTGCGGAGAGCACGTAGGTGCCGATCATGATGCGGCGCTTGACCTCGCGGCCGAAACCGGCGGCGCGAGTCTTTTCGTACATGTCGATGATGTCTTTTCCAGGCACGCGCAGGCCGTAGCGCACGCCGTCGTAGCGCGCGAGGTTGGACGAGGCTTCGGCCGGCGCGACTATGTAATAGGCCGGAAGTGCGTATTTGGTGTGCGGCAGCGAGATGTCGACGATCTTTGCACCCGCGTCCTTCAGCCAGGCGATGCCCTTCTGCCACAGCGCCTCGATCTCTTCCGGCATGCCGTCGACGCGGTATTCCTTCGGGATGCCGATTTTCATGCCTCTGATCGGCTTGCCGAGCGCGGCCTCGTAGTCCGGCACGGGCATGTCGACGGAAGTCGTGTCCTTGGCGTCGACCGAGGCCATCGACTTCAGCATGATCGCGGCGTCGCGCACGTCGCGGGCGATCGGGCCGGCCTGGTCGAGCGAAGAGGCGAAGGCGACGACGCCCCAGCGCGAGACGCGGCCATAGGTCGGCTTGATGCCGACCGTGCCGGTGAATGCCGCCGGCTGGCGGATCGAGCCGCCGGTGTCGGTGGCCGTCGCCGCGGCGCAGAGGAAGCCGGAGACGGCGGTCGCCGAACCGCCCGACGATCCGCCTGGCACGAGTTGCACGTTGTCCAGCGCCTTGACCTGCCGCGTTCCGCCGCCGCCCGCGACGAAACCGCCCTCGCCCATATGGGTCGACGGCGTGACCAGCATCTCGGTGCGCTGGCGCCGCCACGGGTTGACGACGGGGCCGTAGTAGGACGTCTCGTTGGACGAGCCCATGGCGAACTCGTCCATGTTGAGTTTTCCGAGCATCACCGCGCCATCGGCCCACAGGTTGGACGTGACGGTCGATTCATAACGCGGCTTGAAGCCGTCGAGAACGTGGCTGCACGCCTGGGTATGCACGCCCTCGGTGGCGAACAGGTCCTTGATCCCCAGCGGAATGCCTTCCAGTGCGCCGGCCTCGCCCTTGGCCAGCTTCGCGTCGGAGGCTTTTGCCATGTCCCGCGCCTTGTCGTGGGTAACGGCGACATAGGCGTTGAAGGTCGAATTGGCGGCGTCGATCGCCGCGAGATAGGCGTCGGTCAGTTCCGTGGAGGTGATCTCGCGCGCCTTCAGTTTTGCGCGGGCCTCAGCAATGGTCAGTCCGGTGAGCTCGGTCATTTAGGACAGCTTCTTTTCGTAGAATCGGGAATGGCCGGAATCGGGATAGTCGAGCACCGCGCCGCAGGTGGTAAAGCCGCCGCGCTCATAGACGCGATAGGCCGGCTCGAAGCCCGGCGCCTCGCCGGTTTCCAGTACCAGGCGGGAAATGCCCTTTTCACGCGCCAGGGTTTCGACCTGGCCGAGCAGCGCAGCGCCGACGCGCTGGCCGCGAACGGCGGGCAGCGTGTACATGCGCTTGACCTCACCGACACCGTTGCCGTGGTCCTTCAGCGCGCCCATGCCGACAGCCTGCCCGCCGTCGCGCGCCACGAACAGGGTCACCGTCGGCTCGGCCATCTGCTCGACGGTGAGCTGGAACTGGAATTCGCGCGGCGTCAGCGGGATGAGATAGGCGTTCAGCTCGGCCACGAGGGCTCGGACATCATCCTGCAGGGGTGTCTCGACGGCGATATCGACCGCCACGGCGCTTACTCCACGACCTTGGGCACGAGGAAGAAATTCTCGGCCGTCGCGGGCGCGTTGGCGACGATGTCGGCAGCCTTGCCGCCGTCGGTCACCGCGTCCTGCCGCTTCTTCATGGCCATCGGCGTCACCGAGGTCATCGGCTCGACGCCGGTCACGTCGACCTCGTTCAGCTGCTCGACGAAGCCGAGGATGGCATTGAGCTCGCCGGTCATGCGCTCGGCGTCCGCATCGTCGACGGCGATGCGGGCAAGGCGCGCGACGCGCTTCACGGTGGCGATATCGACGGACATTTGTTGCCTCGGCGGACGATGGAAAACGGCGAAGTCCGGGCTATAGCGGCGCGCCGCGCGCCGCGCAACCGGAGACGGAGCGATCGGCCCCACACCGTATGGCCGGAAGGTGCCTGGAGCGGGACAACGGACGAAGAAGCGCCGCCGGACGCGGCGGCTCATCTCGCGGCCATTGTGAGCGTACCAGAGGCACGGCGGGTGGCGGTGGTGCTATTGCAGATGCGCGGTTGCGAACGTCATCACGCTCCGCCGCATCGCGGGGCTCTCCTGGTGGCCGGTTTCGACCTCGCGGTGGAGCACGAGGTGTTCGGCGGCGCCGGCCTTCCGATAGGCTGCGGCGAGTTGCGAAAAGGCCGGTTCGAAGGCATGCGGCGGGGTCAGCGGGTCGCGGTCGCCGATGCATACGAGTTGCGGGCGCGGCGCGATCAGCCCGGCGATCTCGCCATTGCCGGCGACATCGAGCAGGCCCGGGATCGTCAGATAGATGCCGTGCAAATCATGCGCGCCGGTCAAGGTCAGTTCGCCGAAATCGGCGAAGCAGCAGAGATGCATGACGCAGGCAAGCTGCGGCTCCACCGCCGCCAGCCAGTAGCCGAAGGTGGCGCCCATCGAGATGCCGAAAACGCCGATGCGGGCGGGATCGACATCCGGGCGCGCCGCGAGATAATCCAGCGCCGAGAAAAGCTCGCCGAACATTTTTCCAGCAAGCGAGCGCCCCGCCAGAGCAGCGCCTTCGCCATCGCCTGCTCCTTGTTCGCCGAGCGGTCGCCGAAACACGGCAGGTCGATGGCCAGCGTCGCATAGCCGGCGCGCGCCAGCACAGGCCCCAGCGGCGATTGCAGCGCCGACCTGCCCCCCACTAGTTCCGAAGCGCCGATGTCGTAGCGGTCGCCATGGGCGTGGATATAGAGAATGGCCGGCAGCGGCCGGTCGTTCTTCGGCGCTACCCTCACCCCTGACCCTTCCCCACAAGGGGGAGGGGAACCGGCTGGCATCTCCGCCTGGCGCCAATTGTCGACGGTTCCGGCTGGCGTAGCCCCCGCAAAGTCCCCCTCCCCCTTGTGGGGAGGGGTTAGGGGGTAGCGTAACTGCCGCCGGTCGCGTGAGGAGACCGCGCACGCTCTCGCCATCCGCGGTGACGAAGGAGAGGGTTTCGATGGTGAAGCCGTCATCTTGCCGCGTAGCGCTGCGGGTGAGGCGGAGCGGATGCTGGCCGATTTCGAACAGGCGGCGGAGTTGGTCAGCCAGCATCATAGGTACTCCGGCAATCAAGAGCGGGCGGCAGAGCCGTCCGGCGACAGATTTCAACCGTCCGCGCCGCCCCTCACTGTCCTGCCGGACATCTCTCCCCGCAAGCGGGGTGAGAACGGCTGCCGCCGATGTTTTCGCCAATCGCCGACGTTGGAGATTGGCGAAAGCGGTAAAGCTTGGCCATCTCGCCCCGTTCTTGCGGGGAGAGATGTCCGGCAGGACAGTGAGGGGCGGCGCGACCGGTCAATCGCGGTGAGCGCCACGACAGCCGGTCCGCCGTGCAAAGCCGGTTGGCGGCGCCGCCGTCAGTTCACGCCAGTTCGATCGCCTTCTTCTCCGCGATGCTCTGTTCGGCCGCCAGAACGATGCGCAGCGAGTTGACCGCGGCGTCCATGGATTCCGACAGGTCGAGATCCTCCTGGATCGCCTTGAGGAAAAACGCCTGCTCGCGGTCGCAGAGTTCCTGGTGGCCGGGCTCGTCGGTCATCGAAAAAACCTCGTCCGGCTTCGACCAGTTCTTGTCCTTGTCGACGGCAGAGTGATGGATTTTGATCGCGTCGGTCTTGGTGTGCTTGTCGATATCGGCGGAATCGGAAAGTTTTTCGGCATCCGTGACGCTGCCGCCCTGGTTGGCGACGATCGACACAGCGCCGTTCGGGCCGACCACATCCTTCACGAAGAACGCGACCTCGCTCATCATCGGCCCCCAGCCGGCCTCGTACCAGCCGACCGAGCCATCATCGAAGGTGACGTGCAAATGGCCGTAATTGTCCTTGTCGGCCTCCGCCCAGAGTTTCGCGCCGATGCCGTGGACGCGCACCGGCTTGGCGCCGGTAAGCTGGCACATGACGTCGACGTAATGCACGCCGCAGTCGACAATCGGGATCAGCGAGTCGATCAGGTTCTTGTGCCAGTGCCAGGCCGGGCCGGAAGACTGCTGGTTGAGGTTGAGCCGCATCACCAACGGTTTTCCCAACGTCTTGCCCATCTCGATGAACTTGATCCAGGACGGATGCACGCGCAGGATGTAACCCAGCACCAGCTTCTTATTGGCGGCGCGAGCAGCGGCAACCACCTTTTCGGCGTCCTCGATATTGGTGGCGATCGGCTTCTCCATGAAGACATGGCAGCCGGCGTCGAACGCCTTCAGCGCGTATTCGGCATGGGTGTTCGGCCAGGAATTGATCGACACCGCGTCGGGTTTTGCTTCCTTCAGCGCCTGGTCGTAGTCCTCATAGAGCGGGTAGTTTTTCAGCTCGTCGGGGATTTTCTTGCCCTTGATCGAGCGGCTCATCAGCCCGACGATCTCGAACCCCGGATTGCGATGATAGGCGCTGGCATGGGACGCGCCCATGTTGCCGAGGCCGACGACGAGGATTTTGATTTTGTCCGGCATGGAACCTCCCGAATGACTACATGACAGCGGTAGCGCTGGCTGGAACACCCCTCATCCGCCTCGCTTCGCTCAGCACCTTCTCCCACAAGGGGAGAAGGTGGAGCTTGGCAAGAGCCGCACGGCTAATCACCGAACTTGGCAATTAGCCGAGGCGCTGGAGCCCCGCCACCTTCTCCCCTTGTGGGAGAAGGTGCCGAGCGCAGCGAGGCGGATGAGAGGTGTTCCAGCGTGACCGTCCGCCTCAGAAATCGCGAAACCTTGCGATCTTCATCACACCGCGTCGTCGAACATATGCGCCCGCACGTTCTCGACGTCGATCGCCGCGAACGCATCCGTGAGCTTGTAGGCGTCCGCGTCGGCCTTGACCTTGGCGTGGTCGAAATCGTTGGCGGGTTTGATCAGGTCGTTGGTGCAGACGTCCTCGGCCTTCACCGCTTCCTTGATCTGGCCGAGCTTCAGCGTCAGGTCGAAGAACTGCTGCCAGCTCGACATGTCGTGGGAACCCCAGCCCTCGCGCTTGTCCATGTCGCCGCGGAAGACGTTGTCCTGCTGCAGCAGCGAGGTGGTGCCGAGTTCCGGCCCGGTGTTCTTGGCGAAGGCCGGGAACTGCTCGAACACGGCCTCGACGGCTGCACGCGGATTCTGATGGGCGAATTCGAGGCCCATCGCCCAGCCGCGCAGGTATTGTTCCAGAAACGCCTTCTTGTCCGGGTCTTCGAGGTCGGCGGCGCGCACGACGAAGGTGTTGGCCGGCAGCTTCGATTTCTGCACGCCCAGCCAGTAGTCGAACTTGAGGCCCGTCGCGATCCACTCCGCGCGCAGGCCTTCCCAGGAGAGCGCCGCGTCGCCCTGGCCGCTCGCCATTGCCGTACCCCATGTGGGCCAGCCGGCCTCGACATATTTTATCTTGGTGACGTCCACGCCCTGCGCGGCGAGCATCGGGTCGGTGATCGCCTGCCAGGCGGCGGAACCGAGCAGCACCGTCTTGCCCTCAAGGCCCTTCAGGTCGGCCATGCCCTCGCCCTTGCGGAAGGCGATGGAAAAAGTGTCGCGCGCGCCCATGTGGAACACGGACTTGAGCTTCATGCCGTTCTGAAGCGCGAAGGAGAAGATACCGGGCGACGGAAAGCCCATATCGGCCTGGCCGACATCGACGAACTTCACCGTCGCAGTGCCGTCCGACGGGCCGGGCTGCATGTCGGTATTCAGGTCGCCGAAATAGCCGGCCTTCTTGGCGACCCAATAGGGATAGTCGTCGAGCACTTCCAGCGTGCCGCGCGGCGAGATCCACGTGAATTTCTCGTAGCCTGCGGCATTGGCCCGCAGCGCCGAGCCGCCGAACGCAGTGGCGGTGACCACGCCGGCGCCGGTCACCTGGAGGAAAGTTCGGCGGGTCATTCCGCCGGCATTGAAGATCGTCATGTCAGTCTCCCATTGTCGTTGACGCTTGCAGTCTTGTCGTTCGGGCTGCTGGCCGGCGCGTGGCTTCCGCTCTTTTACGCCTCCCAGCTCGCCCACTTCTTGCCGATGAAAAAGAACAGGATGTAGATCAGGATGCCGAGGATCGAGAGCAGCAGCACCACGGCGAAGAACTGCGGCATCTGGATCATCGACGAATAACTGGTGAGCCGGTTGCCGAGGCCGAAGCCGCCGCCCACCATTTCCGCGCCGACCGCGGTCAGCAGGCCGAAGATCGCGCCGATCATCAGCCCGACCAGGATCATCGGCAAGGCCATCGGCGCGCGGATCTTCCAGAAAATCTGCAGCGTCGAGGCGCCGTAGGAGCGGGCGAGCGCGATCTTGGCGCTGTCGACGCGGCGAAAACCTGTCGCGGCGTTGATCATCACCATCGGCCCGGCGGCCAGCGCCACGGCGATGATGCGCGGTGTGTAACCGAAGCCGAAGCGCAGGATGAGCAGCGGCACCAGCGCCAGCATCGGCGTGGTGACGAGCAAGAGGATGTAGGGCGCGACAATCTTTTCGGCGAAGGGGAACTGGGTGATCACAGCCGCCAGGATCAGCCCGATAATCGAACCGATGGCGAAACCCGAGACCAGTTCGACCAGCGTGTAGCCAAGATGCGGCGCGATCAGTGGGAATTCGTCGAACAGCGCCCAGACGATCAGGCTCGGCGCCGGCATGATGTATTGCGGCACCTCGAACCAGCGCAGTGCGAACTCGGCGCCGCCGACGATGACGAGAGCGACGGCGACGATCGCCAGAATGTCGGTGGCGGACCTGATGCCCGGACCGCTGGAGAAGGCGGACAGATTGGTGAGGCTGACGTCGCCGCCCTCGCCTGACTTGGATTTCTGGAATTCCGGGATGGCGTCGCTCTGGCTCATCTCGAAACCCTCAGTTCACGGCCGCGGCGACGGGTTTCGCCTTGCTGCCGATGCGCCCGCCGACGATGTCCATCTTGATGGCGTTGGTGAGGTCGAAGACCTCCTTCGTCGCCATGATCTCCAGTGAGCGTGGCCGCGGGAACGGGACCGGATATTCCTTGGCGACGCGGCCCGGGCGCGGTGTCAGCACCACCACGCGGTCCGACAGGAAGATCGCCTCCTCGATCGAATGGGTGATGAAGACGATGGTGGTCGGCGCGTCGAGCCAGATCTCCTCGACGAGCCGGTTCATCTCCTCGCGCGTAAAACTGTCGAGCGCGCCGAACGGCTCGTCCATCAAAAGCACCGAGGGTTTCAGCGACAGCGCCCGCACGATCGCCGCGCGCTGCTGCATGCCGCCGGAAAGCTCGCGCGGGAACTTGCCGCCGAACCCTTCCAGTCCGACGCGGCGCAGCAGATGCTGGATCCACTGCTTGTCCGGCTTGCTGCCCTTGATCTCGAAGGGGAAATTGATGTTGGCGTCGAGATTGCGCCAGGGCAGCAGGTTGGCTTCCTGAAAGACGATGCCGATATCCGGGTGCGGCCCGGTAATCTTCTGGCCATCCAGCGCGATCTCGCCGGCCGAGAGCTTGTGCAAGCCCGACATCGACCACAGAAGCGTGGTCTTGCCGCAGCCGGAAGGGCCGACGATGGAGACGATTTCGTTGGCGCGGACGTCGAGATCGCAGCGGTCCAGCGCCAGCAGGTCGCCGGAGGCCGTATTGTAGATCTTGGTTGCAGAGCGCACACCAAGCTTCGGCTTTATGGCATAGCCCGCGTTCATGCGTCCTCGGAATTCGCGCGGTGAACCCTGGATCACCTGCCCGCAAAATCAGTCTGTAACTATCCTACTTTTCTGTCAAGCGGTCACAACCGCATGGTTGGAACCGAGCACCAGAAATTTTATATCTTATTGTTATCGCTTGATTTTATAACGCATTGCAATGCATGTTGCTTTCCTACATACTTTTCCCGTATCGAGCTGCGCACGGCCTCGCCAAGACCTGCCCGCGCGCCTCGATCGCAGGTCGCGAAACGCATGGGCGGCACGAAGCCGGCACGGCGGAATCCGTGGCAGGAACGAGAGCACGGCATGGTCGAAGCGGACGGCGAAGGATGGCGGGGCAGCAGCGAGTTCGACGCGCGCGACCATGCCAAGCACATTCCCGACATCATCTCGCTGGTGAAGGATTCTTACGGCGAGTTGCGGCCGGCCGAACGCCGGGTGGCCGACGTGGTGCTCGACGACGTGAAATTCGCGGTGGATGCTTCCAATGCCGCGCTGGCCGAGCGTGCGCAGGTAAGCGAACCGACAGTGACACGGTTCTGCCGGGCCATCGGCTGCGAGGGGGTTCGCGACTTCAAGCTGAAGCTGGCGCAGAGCCTGGTCGTCGGCGCGCTCTATCTGAACAAGCCGCCGCCCGCCCCCGCCGGCGACAACGGCATGCCGTTCTGGAGCGCCGTGTTCGGCGAGGCGCGGCTGGCGCTGCAGGAGGCCGAGCGGCAGATCGACCCGGCCCAGCTTGAGAAAGCGGCCGAACTGATCGCCAAGGCGCGGCAGGTCGCGGTGTTCGGCCTTGGCGGCAGTTCGTCGGCGTTGGCGCAGGAGACGCAATACCGCCTGTTCCGCTATGGCGTCACGGTGAGCGCCCACAACGACCCCTATGTGATGCGCATGACCGCCTCGACGCTGAAACCCGGCGACCTTGTGATCGCGATCTCGGCTACGGGCCGCACCCGCGAGGTGGTGGAGGCGGTGGAACTTGCCCGCCATTATCGTGCCAACGCCGTCTGCATCACCGCGCCCGACACCGATCTCGCACGCGCCTGCGATGTCAGGCTGACGGTGGCGGTTCCCGAATATCCCGACACTTTGAAGCCAACGGCCTCGCGTTTCGCCTTCCTGGCGGCGATCGACCTGCTGGCGGTGGCGACAGGCTACAAGCTCGACGGCCCGGCGCGCGAGACGCTGCGGCGTATCAAATACAACATCCAGACGTACAGGGCCGGCAAGGAGATGGAGCCGCTGGGGGATTGAGCGGTGACCCGGCCGAGACGTTGTCGTTCCCTGACTGGGTGTATCGGTTATCGATCCGCCAAGCTGGAACACCCCTCATCCGCCTTCGCTTCGCTCAGGCACCTTCTCCCACAAGGGGAGAAGGGGAGTTTCGCGCCTCCGCCTCTGCAAATCTCCCACGCCGGCGATTGGCAGCGAGGTCCACGCTGCGCTCTCCCTTCTCCCCTTGTGGGAGAAGTTGCCTGAGCGAAGCGAAGGCGGATGAGGAGTGTTCCAGCTTGGCAAATCCTCGGACGACTGAGACCACCGCAAAGCTTGAAATGAGAAGAAAAGACCATGCTTGAAAATTCCCCCACTCAAACCGCCGCCGCGTGGCTCGGCGCCTTCGCCAAAGCCCTCGACACCAGCGACATCAGCGCGGCCACCGATCTCTTCCTCGACGACTGCTACTGGCGCGACCTGCTGGCCTTCACCTGGAACATCAAGACCTCCGAAGGTCGCGACGCCATCCGCGACATGCTGGCGGCCACCTTGGCGCAGACCGCGCCGGCGAATTGGAGGTTGTCGGGCGAGGCGAAGGCAAAAGGCGGTCTGGTCGAAGCATGGTTCACCTTCGAGACGGCGGCGGGCCGGGGCGAGGGTTGCCTGCGACTGGTCGACGGCAAGTGCCGGACGCTCTTCACGGTGCTGTCCGACCTCAGGGGTTTTGAGGAGAAGTCGGGTGAAAACCGCCCGCTCGGCGTGCGCCACAAGGCCGACCGCGCCCGCGAGACATGGTCGGAGGCGAAGCGGCGCCGGGAAGAAGAGCTCGGCCATGCCGAGCAGCCCTATTGCGTGGTGATCGGCGGCGGACAGGGCGGCATCGCGCTCGGCGCGCGGCTGAAGCAATTGGGCGTACCGACCGTCGTGCTGGAAAAGAACGCGCGCGCCGGCGATTCCTGGCGCAACCGCTACCGTTCGCTCGTCCTGCACGACCCGGTCTGGTACGATCACTTGCCCTACATCCCCTTCCCCGCGCATTGGCCTGTGTTCACGCCCAAGGACAAGATGGGCGGCTGGCTGGAGATGTATGCCCGCGTGATGGAACTGGACTACTGGACCGGTTCCACCTGCGCGGAGGCCTCCTACGACGCCGACGAAAAAGTCTGGACCGTCGAGGTCGACCGCAATGGTGAGCGTGTCACACTGAAGCCGAAGCAGCTGGTGTTCGCCACCGGCGCCTACGGCCCACCCAGGATGATCCCCCTGCCCGGCGCAGACAGTTTCCCGGGCGAGATCCTCCACTCCAGCCAGTATGCCGACGGACGAAGATTCCACCGCAAGAAGGTCGCCGTGATCGGTGCGGCCAGTTCCGGCCATGACGTCAGCGTCGATTTGTGGGAAAGCGGCGCCGACGTGACGATGATCCAGCGTTCGCCGACCACCGTGGTGAAGTCCGACACATTGATGGAACTTGCCTTCGAGATTTATTCCGAGGGCGCGATGGCGCGCGGCATCACGACGGAGAAGGCGGACCTGATCGTCGCGTCGACGCCTTTCGCGCTGATGCCGGAGAGCCAGAAGGCACTTTACGACCGCATTCGAAAACGTGACGCCGATTTTTACGAGCAGCTCGCCGCCTCCGGCTTCGCGCTGGATTTCGGCGAGGATGAGACCGGCCTGATGATGAAGGCCTACCGCACCGGCTCGGGATATTACATCGATGTCGGCGCTTCCGACCTGATCATCGACGGACAAATCAAGGTGCGGAGCGGCGTGTCGATCAAATCGCTGACGCCGGCCGGCATCCTGTTCGACGACGGCAGCGAAATGGCGGCGGACGCGATCGTCGCCTGCACCGGCTACCAGTCCATGCATGAGACCGTGGCGCAGCTCGTCTCGCGCGAAATGGCCGACAAGGTCGGGCCGTGCTGGGGGCTGGGCTCCGACGTGCGCGGCGATCCCGGACCATGGCAGGGCGAGCCGCGCAACATGTGGAAACCGACCGCGCAGGAGGCGCTGTGGTTCCACGGCGGCAATCTGGCGCTGTCGCGCTTCTATTCGAAATATGTCGCCTTGCAGATCAAGGCGCGCATGGAGGGCATTGCCACGCCGGTCTATGGAGTGCCGGCAAATGCAGGGGGCTGAGGGCCAGGACTTTGGCCCCTACACCACAGCGGTCATGCCGCCGTCGACCGAAATGAGCTGCCCGTTTACATAATCGGACGCCGAGGAGGCAAGGTAGACCACCGTGCCGACGATCTCCTCCGGCAGGCCCCAGCGCCGCGACGGCGTGCGGGCTTTCACCCAGGCATCGAAGTCCGGATTGTTGATCAGCGCGTCGTTCATTTCGGTGACGATGTAGCCGGGCGCGATGCCATTGGCCTGCACGCCGCTTGACGCCCATTCGGCAGCCATCTGCTGGGTCAGCATCTTCAGGCCGCCCTTGCTGGTGGCATAGGGAGAGATGGTGGCTCGGGCCAGCAGGCTGGTCGTCGAACAGATATTGATGATCTTGCCACGCTTGCGCGCCACCATGCGTTTTCCCGCCTCGCGGCCGATAACGAACGCGCTGGTGAGGTTGATGTCGATGACCTTCTGCCATTCGGCCGTGGGCAGGTCGATCATCGGCTTGCGCCACTGGATGCCGGCATTGTTGATCAGAATGTCGATGGCAACACCATCCGCATCGAAACGCTCGAAGGCGGCGAGGATCGCTGCCTCGTCGCGCACGTCGAAGGCAATGCCATCCGCGTGATGGCCGAGGGCGCGCATCTCATCGACGGCGACAGCAACCCGCTCCGCGTCGGTGCCGTTGACGATCACTTTTGCCCCTGCCCCAGCCAGGCCTTCGGCGAAGGCGCGGCCGAGGCCACGCGTCGAACCGGTGATCAGGGCCGTGCGGCCGGTCAGGTCGAACAAGGAATGCGCCATCTCTTCCCTCAACAGTTGCATCTGCCGAAATGCCGGCGGGCGATGTCCGCATGCGTCTGGCGTCCGCCCGGCGCATAGGCACGAACCTCGTCCTTCGCTTCGTTCGGCCACCATAGGCCGCCGACCACGATGCCATGCGACATCAGTTCGCGCTCCGCAACCAGTTCGGCGCCGGTCGAATCGTAGAAGCTGGCCGGCCCCGCCCGCTCGCCCAGTACCGCAATGTCGGCCGATCCGCCAATCGTCAGCCGGCCGAGGTCGGGGCGCGCGATCGCGTGGGCGGGCCGCTCGGTGGAGGCGCGCAGCACGTCGATCAGCGGCATGCCCAGCGCCATCATCTTCGACATGCAGACCAGCATGTCGAAGGCCGGGCCGTCAATGCTGAAGAGGTGCACGTCGCTGCTGATCACGTCGGGCGCCAGCCCCTCCTTCAACATGGCGCGCGCCACCTCGAAGTCGAACGAACCCATGCCGTGGCCGATGTCGAAGATGACGCCGCGCTCGCGCGCAAGATGCATGTCAGGCCGGACCGCTCCGGAGGCGAAGACCGGCGCGTTGGGGAACGGCCTATAGCAATGGGTGAGGATGTCGCCCTTGCGCAGGCGCGGCAGCACTTCCGAGCGGCCCGGCGGCGGCTCGTCTATATGCGCCATCAGCGGCAGGCAGACCTTGTCGGCGGCCTCGATTGCGAGGTCGACAGGGGCAATGCCGCTGGCGCCGCTGGCGTGTTTTCCCGCCCGCACCTTCACGCCGACCACCACGTCGCGATGTTCGGCCACGCAGCCGACCACTTCGCGCGGTTCGCACAGCCGGAGATCGCTGCACTCGCCGACCATGACGTTTTTGGAAAAGCCGAAGATGCCGGCAAACGAGATGTTCACATAGGCGAGGATGCGGGCCTTCGACCGTTCCATGACATGGCGGCGGAAGCCGAGGAAATTGCCGGCGCCGGCGCTCCCCGCGTCGACGAAAGTGGTGGTGCCGCTCTTCGCCGCCAGCCGGTCGGCATCGACGCCGAGCGACGTGCCACCCCAGTAGACATGGCTGTGCAGGTCGATCAGGCCGGGCGTCACCATGCTGCCGGTCGCGTCGACCACCCGCGCGGCGCGGTCGGCGGGAATGCCGGCCTCGATCGCGGCGATCTTCCCGTCGGCGATCGCCACATCACACAGCGCGTCGAGGCCGGAGGCGGGATCGATGACGCGCCCGCCGCGCAGGAGGAGGTCAAACTGCATGGACGGTTTCCCTCACTGTCATTCCGCTTCCTGCTCCAGCGCGCCGCGGCGGCTCAGGCAGCCGCCTCGCTCGGCCCGAACGGATGCTCGACGATCGGCCAGATAGCACGGTCGAGCTTGCGATAATTGGCCTTGGCCGGGTTGCTGGGATAGCAGCCTTCGATTGCAGCATAAATGATCTCGCGCGCGATCGGCGCGAAACCCGCGTGGAAATGATTGGTGGATTTCACCAGCACGAGTTGCTTTGCCAGCGGGTCGATGCCGAGATTGGAAAAGACGTCGGGCTCGAAGGTCTGCGTGCGGTTGGTGTTGACGATCACGTCGATCTCGGTTCCTGCGATGCGCAGCACGGCCGACGGGCCGAGCGGCACGCGGCTGGAGCCGAAGGACTGCCAGGCTGCCGGCGCGACGCGGCGCACCTCGAACGTCGCGTCGAAGGGCGTGCCGCTCGCGGCACTGGTCTTGCCGCCGATGCGCATGTCGAGAACCGTACCTTCGCCAGCGCCTTGCGCCAGGATCGCCGCCTGCGGATCCCAGATCGTGGCGACACCGGCGCTGGTTATGCCGCTTTTCGCAAGCGCATGAAGAAGGACGGTGTTGTCGCCGGCCGTACCGCCGCCAGGATTGTCCCAGATGTCGGCCACGACGAAGGGTTTCTTGCCATGGCCGCCGGCCTTCACAGCGGCGATCGCCTCGCCGGGGCCGACATTGCGCATCATCGTCGTGCCGCGCATGGCGAAGACTTCGAGTCCGAGCCGCGCCGCCAGCGCGTCTCCCGCCGCCCGGTCGCCGTCGCTGACGACCATTACCCGCGTACCGAGATGCGGGCTGTCGCCGGCCATGAAGCCGTGGATCAGCGAAACGGACAGGATGCCATCCCTGCCGTGCAGCGCCTTCACGCGGTCGACGAAGGAGCGCATGGGCTCGTGGCTGGTCGGGAAAACGTCGATCATCCGGCAGTCGAAGGTGGAAATCGCCGGCTTGATGTCGCCGCGCGTGGCGGCCAGCGCGAGGCCGACCACATGCTCGGCCCGCTCGACGAAATCCGTGTGCGGGAATTCGAGGAAGGCGGCAAGGATGTCGGCGGCGGCAACCCGCTTCGGCGAGAGATGACTGTGGGGATCGAGGCTCGCCGCGACCACCACGTCGGGTCCGACGATCTCGCGCACACGGGCGAGAAGATCGCCCTCGCAATCGTCCAGGCCGCGCGCGATCATCGCGCCATGCAGGCCGAGCACGACGCAATCGACCGGCATGGCAGCCCGCAATTGGGCAAGGATCTCGTCGCGCAGGCCTTCATAGGCGTCGAGCCTGAGATATCCGCCGGGCTCGGCCCAGGCAGCCGTGCCTTCGATCAGCGTGAACCCCTCAGCCTTGGCGCGCCGGCGCAATGCCGGGATCACCGCCGAGCATAATGTCGGCGTTTCAGGATGCGCGCCGGGTCCGGCATAGAAGGCCATCTCGAAGGACGACCGGTCGGTCGTCACCGGCGAAAAGGTGTTCGTCTCGGTGGCGAGCGACGCTGTGAAGACACGCATGAGGCGGCAGGTTCCGATTGCTGTATTCAGGTGAGACGGTCTACTTCGGCCTCAGACCGGCTTGTAGGCGATCGCCTCGATCTCGACCTTGATGTCGATCATCAGGCGGGATTCGGCGGTCGAGCGCGCCGGCGGATCCTTTGGGAAATGTTTCGCATAGATGGCATTGAAGCCGCCGAAGTCGCGCGCATCGTCTAGCCAGCAGGTGGTTTTCACCACGTCCTCCATGCCGCAGCCGGCCAGCGCCAGCGCCGCCTTGACGTTTTGCAGCACTTGCTCGGTCTGCTCGGCGATGCCGCCCTTGACCACGACGCCGTCGCTGCCCACCGGCACCTGGCCCGAGACATAGACGAAATCCCCTGCCCTCACTGCCGGAGACAGCGGCACATGCGACGTTCCGAAACACTGCTTGGGCAAAGTCTTCCTCCTATTTGCAAACGCACCGTCCGGCTTGAAAGCTCCCGAACGGCCCGGGCCAGCAACCGATTGCCCTTTCATTCGAAGCGCTTGCGCCGAATGGACGGTTTCCGGCCGCCGGCAATTTACCCCGGACGGAAAGGATCGTCATGCAGGATTTGTTGGAAAGCAACATTTTTTTGGAAATCCATGTTGCTTTATTACACGACCCCTAGCATCCTTTGCCAGCGGGATGGTTCCGGTCGCTCCGCGCGACCGGCGGAAGGTCTTCATCGAGGTGGGCATGATCGATTTCGGCGGCCGCAACGTCATCGTCACCGGCGCCGGCGGGGGCCTTGGCAAGGCGCTGGTGCAGGTGCTGGCCGCGTGCAACGCCCGCGTGATCGCCTGCGATGTCGAGGGCATGGACCTTTCGGCCGATGGCATCGCCGAGGCGCATCGCTTCGACCTGCTGGACGATCAGGCGGTTGCGGATTTTGCCTCGCGCGCAGTGAGCGGGGGGCCGCCGGCGGCGGTGATCTCCAATGCCGGCTGGACACGCGCCGAGACGCTGGCGGCCGTGACCGCCGAAGCGCTCGACCGCGAGATGGATTTGAATTTCCGCAGCGCGGCCCTGCTGTCGCAGGCGCTGCTGCCGTCGATGCGCAACCAGCCGGGCGGCGGCGCCTTCGTCTTCGTCTCCTCCGTCAATGCGCTCGCACATTTCGGCAACCCGGCCTATGCGGCGGCGAAAGCCGGGCTGCTTGCCTGGATGCGCGCCATTGCCACCGAGGAAGGCGGCAACGGCATCCGCGCCAACGGCATCGTGCCCGGCTCGATCCGAACCGGCGCATGGGACCACCGCATCGCCGAAAAGCCGGAAATCCTCGGTGCCGTCGGCCGGCTCTATCCGCTGGGCAGGCTGGTAGAACCCGCGGAGGTGGCGCGCGCGGCCGTATTCCTCGCATCGCCGGCGGCCAGCGGCATCACCGGCGTCTCGCTCAATGTCGATGCGGGGCTGCTCGCCAGCAACCTGCCTTTCCTCAACGAAATCGCCTAAGAGCGTTCGAATAGAAGTGACAGCCCGGAGACCAAGGATGCGCGTCGAAGATCTGGATACGCCTGCGATCGTCATCGACCGCCGCATCGTCGAGGCCAATCTCAAGCGGGCGCAGGACCACGCCGACAGGCAAGGCAAAAAGCTCCGCCCCCACATAAAGACTCACAAGCTGCCGATGTTCGCCAGGCGCCAACTGGAACTCGGCGCCATCGGCATCACCTGCCAGAAGATTGGCGAAGCCGAGGTGATGGCCGACGCCGGCATCACGGATATCTTCATCCCCTACAACATCATCGGCACGGCAAAACTCAGGCGCCTGAAGGCACTGCATGCACGCATCACGCTTTCTGTGACCGCCGACAGCGTGACGACGGTCGACGGCTACGGCGCTGTCTTCACCGACGCGGCGCATCCGCTTTCCGTGCTGATCGAATGCGATACGGGCGGCGGTCGCTGCGGCGTGCAGTCGGCGGCCGACGCGGTGGCGCTGGCGGAGCGTATCGCCGGATTTCCCGGCCTGCGCTTCGGCGGGCTGATGACCTATCCCCCGCGCCAGAAGGTGTCCGAGGTCGACGACTGGCTGGAAGAGGCGCTGGCGCTATTCGCGGCAAAGTCCATAGCGGTCGAGCGGGTGTCGGTCGGCAATTCGCCGGATTTCTACGCTCCGACCGGTGTGGACGCGGCAACCGAATTGCGTCCCGGCACCTATATCTATTCCGACCGCATGCAGGTGGCGTTCGGCCATGGCACGCTGGAAAACTGCGCGCTGACCGTGATGGCGACGGTGGTTAGCCGCCCGACCCCGGACCGCGCGGTGCTCGACACCGGCTCGAAATCACTCGCCGCCGACCTGTCACGGGCGCCGGGACATGGCCATATCGTCGAATATCCCGACGCCGTGATCACCATGCTCAACGAGGAGCACGGCATCGTCGACCTGTCGCGCTCGGCGAAAAAGCCCGCCATCGGCGACAAGGTGCGCATCATCCCGAACCATGTCTGCGTGGTGTCGAACCTGTTCGACCTAGTGCATATCGTGGAGGACGGCGAGGTGGTGGAGCAGGTGCCGGTGGCAGCGCGCGGCAAGCTGCGCTGAGAAGACTGCCGGCGACGACAAGGAGGGGAAAGCCATGACGTTCGACAAGAACCCGTTTCCGCAAGGCGACCCGGACCGTCACGAGCTCTGGGAAATGCTGATGCGCCGCGATTTCGAGGCCTTCATCGCCCAGGACTGGTCGATGGTCGAGGACGATTTCCTCGCCGAGAGCTTTTTCGGCATGCACGCTCATTTCCTGAACGATGCGGATGCCTGGCGGTTGCAGTTTCCCCGGCTGGAAATCTACCGCGACGAATGGCTGCGCCAAGCCGCCGAGACGGCTAAGACCAAATACGCCGAACCGCTGCTCGACGCGATGTTCCGGGTCACCAACATGCGCGACATCGACGTCGACGGCGACCGCGCCGTGCTGCACAAGAAGTTCAATGGCTCGATCGCCAAGGCCGACGGCACGGCCGACCGTCTGAACTGGCAGACGCTGTATTTCTGCCGAAAAGTCGGCGGCCGCTGGAAGATCGCCGGTTTTGTCGGCTACATGCCGCATCCGTTAGGCCGGCCGGCAAATCTGTAGTTCGTCAGGCAGCGACCTATTCGCCTTCGCCCGTCAGCCTCGCGTGAGTGAGCACGGGTCCGTATGACCACAGCCACGAGGCGATGGTTTCACATTTATTAACTTTTTAATTTTCGCCTTTGATGTCGGATTCGCGAAGGGTTAGATTGAAAGCGAATCAGTCGAATGCGGCGCTGAAAAAGACCGTGATCGACACCCGTCAGGCAGGTTTTCGAGGGATCTGGCGGGACATTCGGGTGCAGTGCGGTTCGCGGCCCGTCCAAAGGGCGGGCGTGTGGTTCTCGTAACAAGTTAGGCGTTTTTCATGTCCGGTCGCTGGCGCAGCCAGGGTCCGGGCACACGCAGCGATTCGGGCTTCTTGCGGGCGAATGACAAGTTTTGGCGGTCAAACGGAGGCTTCGGCGGGGTTGGCGAAACGGCTGGCGTCGCGAGGCGACCTTACCGGATTCCTGATGGCGCTCAGCCAGAGCATCGGGGCCGACAGCTATATGCTGGTCGCCGTGCTGCACGACCAGAACAAAAGCGACGTGCGCATCGTCGCCTCCAACTGGATCTACGACGCCATTCAGCTTGTCGGCCACCAGGCGATCGCCGCAATCGCCCAGAGCACTCATGCGGTGCCGCCCGGCGTGCGGCCGCGGCCGATCACGACGCGCGCGGCGCCGGCGGTTGCCGGCACGCTGAGCGGCGAGGAGGTGAAACTGCTCGACGTGCTCGGCCATGGCGAGATCTTCGCGCTCAGGCTGAATGTCGGCCGCCAGCGGCTGTTCATGCTTCTGTCCACCGCCGAGCCCGGAGAACTGGATCCTGCCGAGTTGAGCCGCGCCCAGATGCGCTGCTGCCACGCGCTCTCGCAGGTACCCGGCCTTCTCGCTGCCGCGGCGCAGCAGGATCCACTGTCGGACCGCGAGCGCGAATGCCTGTACTGGGTTTCCGAAGGCAAGACGACCGACGAGGTGGCGCTCATTCTCGGTGTCTCCTCCAACACGGTGAACAGCTACGTCACCCACGCCATCCAGAAATTCGCGGCGTCGAACCGTGTCATGGCGGTTGCGACAGCAATCAGGAGCGGCATCATTTGACGCGGCAGAATAACAGCAGGGCCTCGCGCGTTCCCGTGGGAGAACACCGGAACCCGTTCGGCGCCGCCTCGCCCGACGGCGATGCCGGGCATACGCTGACGGTGTCGGATGCGGTGCGGCGCTGCCGCTGGATCGCGATTGACATCAGCGCGCCGGAATTTGCCGTGTTTTTCGTCAGTCCTTCACTGGAACGGGCAAGGCTCGTACCCTGTTTCGATTCCCAATATCCGACACTGTCCGCATCGACCCGCATCGCCTCGGACCGTGACGGCGAGGCCATCGTCCGCCATGCCCGCACCTCCACCTTGCCGTGCTGGTGGAGCAACGGCGCGGCAACCGCATCCGTCGATGCTTTTTCGCGGCTGGAGATGGCGGACCGCACCGAGCAACTGGTGCCCGCACATCCGGGCATCGCCTTTCCGGTCTTCGCCGATCGCGGCCAATGCGGCCTGATCGCCTTCTGGGGCCGGGAGATCGTATTGACCGACGACCAGGTCTTCGACATCCACGCGCGCTGTTTCTCGCTTTTCAACGCAGTGGCGACGATCCGCTCCAACGAATTGCGCAAGATGCCGAGCATTTCGAAGCGCGAACTGGAATGCCTGAAGCTCACGGCAAAAGGCCTGACCAGCGAGGAGATCGCCGCCTCTCTGAAGCTTTCCATCCATACCGCCAACCAGTATCTAGCGAGTTCGACCCAGAAGCTGGATGCCGCCAACCGCACCCACGCCGTGGCTAAGGCGCTGAAGCTCGGGCTTTTCGAGTAAGTTCTATCTTACGGAAAGTCTAGGTTTACCGACCGACTGCCGGTTCGGTGCGCCGTATCCGCGACTCCTCGATCGCCGCGGCCAGGAAGGCGGTGTTCTTCTCGGGGTCCGGATCGGGATCGTCGAAGGCTACGTAGTTCACCTCGACCGAGGCATCGTCGGCACCCAGCGTCAGTGTGAAGTACACTGTTGCGCCGCGCGGCCTGAGTTCCAGGTCGAGTTCGATGCGGGGCGGCTCGGACCAGCCGACATGCGCCTCGCCTCCATGGCCCATCCGTACCGTGCGCGGCATGAAGAACAGCTCGGCGGCGGAATCCACGAGGTCGGAAATACAGGCGAAATGCTCCAGCCGGATGAAGGCGATGTAGTCGGCCGCGTCGACCAGCCGCAATTCAGCGACGATGTCGCCAATGGCGTCGGCGACGATGACCTCGCGGGACGATGCATGCGATTGCCGGATCATGATGCCTGTTTTTTCGGAGACTGCTTGGCGTAGACGATGCGGATGAGTTCCGCGACCGCCTGGTAGAATTGCTGCGGTATCACGCTATCCACCGAAACTTGCTTGTACATGGAGCGGGCAAGCGCCACGTTCTCGAAGATCGGAATGTTGTTGTCTTTTGCGATCTCGCGGATCCTCAGCGCCACCAGATCCTGCCCCTTGGCCAGCACCACCGGCGCTGCATTCTCCTCGCGCACATAACGCAGCGCGATGGAGAAGTGCGTCGGATTGGCGATGATCAGCGTGGCGCGCGGCACCGCCGTCATCATCCGCCGCCGCGCCCGGTCACGGGCCAGCGAGCGCAGGCGCGACTTGACGATCGGATCGCCTTCGGACTGCTTCATCTCGTCCTTGACCTCCTGCTTGGTCATGCGCAGGTCCTGGAGCCAGTGGAAACGCGACCAGACGACGTCGACGGCGGCGATCACCCCCATCACCACGACGATGGCGACGAGGATATTGATCGCGATGTCGCGGATGACGAGACCGAAGGATGTCGGCGGCGTGATCATGCCGGCCAGCAGCCTGGTCAGGTCGTCGCGCAGGATGAAGACCAGCACCAGCGTGACAAATACCAGCTTGCCGACCGCCTTGGCGAACTCGACGAAACCTTGCACACCGAACAGGCGCTTCCAGCCCTCGGTCGGCGATATCCGCGAGGCCTGCGGCTGGATGCGCTCGCCGACGAATTGCGGAAGGTTCTGGACGGCGGAGGCGAGGAAGCCGGCCACCATCAGCATCGCCACCAGCGCGGCAACAGCCTGGCCGATCTGCATCAGCACCGCCTTGTAGAGCGTGCCCACGTCGTTCGCCGTGTCGAGCGGCCAGTCCTCGGGTTTTTCCAGGAAAACCGACAGGAAGGTCCCCATCTCGGCGATGTTCTGCTGGGCGAAAAACACCGAGAAGACCAGGATGGCCAGGAAGGACGCGAGGATCGGCGCTTCGCGCGAAGAGGGCAGCTTGCCCTTCTCGACCGTGTCGCGGATCTTCTTCTCGGTCGCGTCCTCGGTTTTGCTGTCCTTGTCGGCGGTCTCGGACATGGCTGCTCAGCCGGCGTCAGGCAGCGGCGGCTTGCGTCGACGGCAATTCGAAGGCGCCTTCGCGCGCCATACGGATCGCGGTCGAGGCCACCGTCTTGCGGGCCTTCAATATGTCGGCCATCGCAATGCCGTCGGAGCCTTGGCCGAGCTCGGACTCGATCATGCGGCGCGAGCGGGCGCCGATCGACGACAGCACGGATTCTGCAAGCTGCGCCGGCGTATTGCGCAGGCAAAGCGTGACAAGTTCGGTCGACAGCCCGTCGAACAGCGCAACGCGCGCCTTCTGGGTAAGCAGCGGAATGTCCTCGAACGAGAACAGCCGGGCGCGGATTGCCTCGAGGTCGGGCGTGCCGGCGTCCTGCAGATCCTGCAACACCTCGTCGAGCTGGCCCTTGTCGAGTTCGTTGAGAAGGTTGGCGACACGGCTCTGGCCGGCGGAGGTGTCCTTGGTGTTGGTCTCGCCGAGCACGCGTCTGCGCAACTGGTTCTCGATGATCTTGGTTGCCGCCTCGGGAATGGTGGCGATCGACATCATGCGCCGGATGATCTCGCCGCGCAGCGGCTTTTCCAGCGTCAGCAGCGTGTTGGCGGCGACCTGCGGCGCCAGCTTCGACAGCACCAGCGCCGAGGTCTGGGCATGCTCGCTGGCCAGGAACGCGCCGAGCCGGGCCGGCTCCAGTTTCTCCAGTTCGGTCCAGACGGGTGGCGGCTGGTTACCGGCCACCGCCTGATCCTTGCCCATGATCGCCTTCACCTCTTCGGGCGACAGCGTCTCGTTGAAAAGGTCGTCCATCTGGTCGGCCGAATCCAGCTGGCCGGCGCCCTCAGTGAACTCCGCCTCGAATTCGGCGACGATCCGCTCCAGCTCGCTCTGCGGAATGGTTTTCAGCAGCCGCGCGCCCTCGATCAGCGCCTTCAACTCCTCCTGCTTGAAGAATTTCAGCAAACGGCTGGCGGCCGGCTTGCCCATGGCCACCAGGATGGCGGCGGCCTTCTGCGCGCGGGTGAGGTTGAGGACGGTCATTTGCGGATCGGTCTCATCGGCAATTTGTCACCGCCGGACCGTCACGCCGGTCCCGCCGAGGTGATGATCTCGGTCAGCCGAAGGCCGAAGCGCGACGGATCGTTGTCGAGCACAGTGATCTCGCCGCGTGCGATACGGCGGCCGTTGACCATCACGTCGACCGCCTCGCCGACACGCCGGTTGAGCGCCACCGTCGACCCCTTCTGCAGCCCCATCAGCTCGGAAACCGACATTTCGGCGCTGCCGAGCACAATCTGCACTTCGACCGGGATGTTCATGATGATGTTGGCGTTGGCGGCCACCGCGCCGCTCGGCGCGCGTGGCGCTCCGTTGCCTTCGCTGAGCACGCCGCGCAGTTCCTCGATGGCCCGGTTGAGCTGGTCCTCCCCACCCTCTTGCGCCACCGCTCCAATGCCCTGGCTCATCCATGGTCCCCTTTGCAATCTACCGTGGCGCCCGATCGGTCAGCGCTGCACCAGCCCGTCGATCAGATCCTGCCGCTCGTCGAAAGGCTGCTTGATCCGCACCGTGTAGTTCTGTCCGAGCTTGCCGAACTCGCATACGAAAAGAGTCTTGTGCCGGGCTGACAGCTTTGCCTCGCCCTGCGCGTTTTCGCGCAGTTCGATGACCTGTCCGAGTTGCAGGCAGGCAATGTCGGCCAGCGTCATGCGGGCAAGCGGCATGGTCGCCTCCAGCCTGACCGCCGAGCGCATGACTTCCTCGCCGAACCGCTCGCCCCAGTCGTCGTCCTTGCCGAGCTTGCCCGGCAGAGGCGCTTTGTCGCCGCGATGCTTGATCAGCACGCGCTGCTGCATGAACAGCGACAGCCGCCCCGTCGTGCGGCCCGATGTGACGGCGAAGTCGATGCGCGCCGCCGGCCCGTCGCGGATGACGTGCTCGCGCAGTTCGGCGCCCGAAATCGCCTGCGGAAGCGGCAGGTTGAAGGCGAAGGCGCGCGGCCCCGACCCGTTGACCGCCTTGGCCACCTCCTCAAACGCCATGGTCGCCACGTCGAGTTCGGTCGGCGAAAGCGGCCGCTCGATCGCCGCCACCGGCAGGTCCGGATCACCGCCGAACAGCGCCGACACCAGGATCGCCACGGCGCGTGACTCGATCGCCAGCAAAAGCGCATCCGGAGAACTCGGCGACGACGCCATTGTCATCGCACCGTTCTCCCGTGGCTCGGGCCGGGCGGCACCGAAACGCGACAATTCGACGGAGACGATGTCGATGCCCACCGGCGTTGCAAGGCAGTTACCCAAGCCTTTGCGGATCGCCGGCAGCGCCCGTTCGGCCAGCGCCCTTGCGGTCGTGGTTATGTGATCGGGTTCGCCGGTGTCGCCGACCAGCCGCTCGACAATATAGGCGCGCATCTCCGAGGGGTTGGCCGGGCTAGCCATCGAACGCTCGCATCCCGTTCGGCGATGTCATCGCTCAGGCGGCCTTTTTGGCGGCTTCGCCGCCACCGGTGTTCATGGTGCTCTGCTCGACAGCGTCGATGGAAGGACGGTCGTAGGAGGATATAGTCTTGCGGCCGAATTCGATCGCCACCTGCGGCAGCGAGCCGTTCATGTAGGCGAGCAGCGTCTGCTTGACGATGATGTAGAGCCGGTTGTTCTTCTCCCGCACGATCTTGATCTTGGTGGCGATGGGACCGACGATGCAATAGGACATGAAGATGCCGAGGAAGGTGCCGACAAGTGCTGCGCCAATCAGGCCGCCAAGGATTTCCGGCGACTGGTCGAGCGCGCCCATCGCCTTCACAACACCCAGCACCGCCGCGATGATGCCGATCGCCGGGAACCCGTCGCCTACCATCATCATGGCGTGATAGGGCTTCAGGCTGTCGGACCGGATCGTCTGGATCTCCTCGTCCATCAGCGCCTCGATCTCATGCGGACGCGCATTGCCGATGATGATCAGCCGGCAGTAGTCGCAAATGAAATGCGTCAGATCGTGGCGCTTCAGCACCAGCGGAAAGGCCTGGAAGATCGCCGATTCCTCGGGATTGTCGATATGGGCCTCGACCTCGCTTCGCGACTTGGTGCGTAGTTCACGCATCAGACTGTGCAGCACGCCGAGCGTTTCGAGATAGTCCTTCTCTTTCGGCACGGCCTGCTTGAACGCTTCCAGCGTCGCCTTGCCGGTGTCCTTCACCACCTTCATCGGGTTGGCGACGAGGAATGCGCCGAGGGCGGCGCCGCAGATGATCACGACTTCCCATGGCTGGATGAGCACCTCGATGTGGCCGCCCATGGCCATGAAGCCGCCGAGCACGCAGCCCAGCGTCACCACAAGTCCGATCAGAATGCCCACGCGCGAACCCTTCAAGATTTGCCAGCCTCGAAGGTAGCGGCCGTGCCTTGTGTGAGGCTTGAATCGGCCGTCAGCGTGGATTCAGCCTCGCGCAAGGAACTTGCCTTACTCTCTCTCCCATCGCAGGGCGGAGTCGGCGCGTGCTGAACACCTACACGAACTACCAGATGATCGCCAAGGACATGGCCAAGGCCATCGACCGGGTCGAGGACGAGCCGACGGTGAAGCGCGATACCGAATATTATCTCGCCAACATCACCAAGATTAAGTCGATCGAAGACCTGATGAAGGACGATCGGCTGTTCCGCTACGCCATGAAGGCGCACGGCCTTGCCGACATGACCTACGCCAAGGCTTTCATGGTGAAAGCCATGAAGGAAGGGATCGACGACGAGGACAGTTTTGCCAACAAGCTGACCGACAAGAAATACTACGAATTCGTAAAAACCTTCGACTTCGTCAGCTTCGGCGCGACCACCACGGTGCGCACCCGCGCCCAGCAGGGCACCGTCGACATGTATCTGCGACAGACGCTGGAGGAGAATGCCGGCAAGCAGAACGAAGGCGTGCGCCTCGCGCTGTATTTCGAGCGCAAGGCTGGCGGCCTGACCAATTTCTACCAAGTTCTGGCCGATCCGGCGCTAAGCCGCGTGGTGCGCACCGCGCTCGGCCTGCCCGACTCCTTCGCCTCCGCCGACATCGACAAGCAGGTGAAGCTGTTCGAGGAGAAGATCGACATCGCGGATTTCTCCGATCCGGAAAAGCTTTCAAAGTTCCTGCAGCGCTTCACCAGCCTGTGGGAGCTGAGCAATCCCTCGCAGGGCAATGCGACGTCGCAGATGAACGTGCTGTTTGCCCAGCCGGCCGAATACGGAATCTCGACCAACCTGCTGTTCTCGATCCAGAGCATGCGGAGGTAGAGCCTTGCAGGACGGACTCTACGTCGCCCTTTCCGCGCAGGTGGCGCTTGAGCGCCGGCTGAACACCATCGCCGACAATGTCGCCAATGCCGGCACCATCGGCTTTCGCGCCACCGGCATGAAATTCGAGGACGTGATCAGCGGCCTCGGCCAGAAGTCGGTTTCGTTCGCCTCCAGCGGCGACACCTTCATGTCCACGGCGACCGGCGCGCTACGCGAGACCGGCAACCCGTTCGACTTCGCCATTCAGGGCGACGCCTGGTTCGGCATCGAGACGCCGGCCGGAACGGTGATGACCCGTGACGGGCGCTTCACTATGCTGGACACGGGCGACCTTGTCACCCTGCAGGGCTATCCGGTGCTCGACGCCGGCGGTGCGCCGATCCAGCTCGATCCGCAGAACGGCCCACCGACCTCCGGCGCCGACGGCTCGCTGCGCCAAAAGGGCCAGCTCGTCGGCGCTCTTGGCCTCTACAATTTCGATGCGGGCGAGAATTTCATCCGCTACGCCAATTCCGGCATCGTGCCGATGGGCGCGCCGGAGCCCGTGATCGACCGCAACGACATCGGCGTGGCGCAGGGTTTCCTCGAAGAATCCAACGTCAACCCGATGCTGGAGATCACGCGCCTGATTTCGGTGCAGCGCAACTTCGAAAACATAGCCGCCTCGATCCGCAGCACCGACCAGACTCTCGGTGACGCGATCAGCACGCTTGGTTCGAAGTAGCATCTTGGAAGCGCCCTCGTACCCGATTTCGCGCCAACGGTGGCGTCCCCCTCTCCCCGTTCTTCACGGAGAGAGGGTGAGGGGCAGCGCAATACTCAACACGTTGGCTCCGCCCCTCATCTGCCTGCCGGCATCTTCTCCCCGTGAAGGACAGGGAAAAGAGGAATTGCCGCGATGACAGCCACATCATCCCAGCTTGCTAACGACCCGCTCGACCTGCTGGAGCGCAGCTGGGCACGCTTTTCTGGCGACCGCACGCTGGTGCGTCAGGGCGGCAAGGTCATCGAAGTCTCACCAACGCATTTTCGCGTCAGCGGGCTTTCAGGTTCTGCCCGGCTCGGCGACATCGTCGAGCTGCGCGGCCACGGCGGGCGCAAGCGCGGCGAGATCGTGCAGATCGGCCCAGGCGATGTCATGGTGGCGCCCTTCGACCGCGCCGCCGACGCCGGAATTGGCGACCTCGTCTTCATCCACGGCCCGCTCTCGGTCGTGCCGCATGCCAGTTGGCGCGGACGGGTGATCGACGCCCTCGGCCGGGCCATCGACAACGGCCCGTCCATGGTCGAAGGCGACCCGCTCCACGCCGTCGACGCCGCCCCGCCCTCCGCGCTGTCGCGCCAGCGGGTCGGCACGGGCTTCCGCACCGGCGTGCGCGTCATCGATATCTTTACGCCCATATGCTTCGGCCAGCGGCTCGGCATCTTCGCCGGCTCAGGCGTCGGCAAGTCGACGCTGCTCGCCATGCTGGCTTCCGCCGAAGCCTTCGACACGGTGGTCGTCTCGCTGGTCGGCGAACGCGGCCGCGAGGTCCGCGAATTCCTGGAAGATACGCTGGGCGAGCGCGGCATGCGGAAAACCGTCGCCGTCGTCGCCACCAGCGACGAGAGCGCCATGATGCGCAGGCGAGCGCCCGACACCGCCATGCGCGTCGCCGAGCATTTTCGCGGCCAGGGCCATCGCGTGCTGCTGGTCCTCGATTCGATCACCCGTTTCGCCCACGCATTACGCGAGGTGGCGATTGGCACAGGCGAGCCGCCGATCTCGCGCGGCTACCCACCGTCGGTCTTCACCGACCTGCCGAAACTACTGGAGCGCGCCGGCCCCGGCGCGGACGGTTCCGGCTCGATCACCGCGATCATCTCCGTGCTGGTCGACGGCGACGACCACAACGACCCGGTTTCCGATGCCGTGCGCGGCATTCTGGACGGTCACGTGGTACTCGACCGCGCTATCGGCGAACAGGGCCGCTATCCCGCCGTCAATCCGCTCGCCTCGATCTCGCGGCTGGCGCCGAAAGCCTGGAGCGACGACCAGCGGGCGCTTGTCGGCAAACTGAAGGCGATGATCGCCCGCTTCGAGGACACGCGCGACATCCGCCTGCTCGGCGCCTACCAGGCCGGCGCCGACCCGGAACTCGACGTCGCCGTCCGCCAGGCGCCGCTGCTCTACGAGGCGCTGAACCAGTCGCCTGGCGACCGGCCGTCCGCCGATCCGTTCGCCGACCTTGTCCGCCATCTCAAGCCGAGGGAAAAGCCGAATGGCGCCCAGCAGAACTGACCGCGCCAAGTCGGTCGACGAGCCGGCGGGCAAGCCCCGCTCGCTCGGTAAAATCGTCGGTCGGCTTCTCCCTTGGAAGCCACGACAGCCAAGGTCGGCTGCGCCGAGAACAAGGGGACGGCGCAGCGACCTGATCATCGCCGGCCTCGGCATAGCACTCGGCTTCGGCTGCGCGGTATTCCCCTGGTACATCTTCTTCAACCAGGACAAGTTCGGCATCCGTGCGATGAAGTTCGAAGGCAATGGCGACCGGACGCAGCCGGTCATGCTGGGCTCCGACGGCGAGCGCATCGGCGCGCCGATGTCTGCCGAGGACATTCCGCCGATGCAGCTCGACCTGTTCGCCACAGGCACGACGCGCGCCGACGAGGATGACGACGGCAATGCGTCAAAGCTGGTCGAACAGCCATTTCCCGGCGACGAGGTGCGCTTCCGCCTTGTCTACGCCGCCGCCGGCCGCGCCATGATCGCCGACGAAACCGGCATGTGGGTGGTGCAGCGCGGCTCGCTGCTGCCCGACAACAGCGAGGTTGCCGGCATCGAGCAGCGCGACGGCAAATGGGTTCTGGTCACGTCGTCAGAGAAGGTGGTCCAGTTGTCCAGCCACTAGGCTCGGCATCCACCCTCCCCCCACAAGCCCCGCGCAAGACTGGCTGCCTAGAGTCTGGGTGAACCGCCCGGAGTCCGGATCAGGCTAGCCATGCAGCCCGTCAATCTCTTTCATCTCGCCTCGCAGCAGGCCGAATGGCTCTCGGCCCGCCAGGCCGCGGTTGCCGGCAACATCGCCAACGCCAACACCGGCGGCTACCGCGCCGTCGACGTCGAGCCCTTCGAAAAGGTGCTGGAGCGCACCGGCGTCAGCCTGACGGCCACGCAAGCCGGCCATTTCGGCACCCGCGTCACCGAGGCGAGTTTCGGCCGTCGCGACGACGACCGGACCACCGCTGTCCTGCCGTCCGGCAACACCGTCGTCATGGAACAGGAACTGATGAAGGCCGGCGAGGTCGAGCGTGCCTTTGAAATGAACACCGCGATCGTCAAGGCTTTCCACCGCATGATGCTGATGAGCGTGAAGTAGCGCCATGGATGCCCTTTCCACCGCCCTCAAGGTCGCTGCATCGGGATTGAACGCCCAGTCGGAGCGGCTTCGCGTCGTTTCGGAGAACCTTGCCAACGCCCAGTCGACAGGCAGTGCCCCCGGCTCCGATCCGTATCAGCGCAAGACCATCACCTTCGCCGCGGAGCTGGACCGCGCCACCGGCGGATCGAATGTTGAGGTGCTGAAGATCGACCGGGACCAGACCGATTTCCCCGTCGAGTTCATGCCCGGCCACGAGGCCGCCGACACCAACGGCTATGTCAAGATGCCCAACGTCAACGTGCTGGTCGAGATGGCCGACATGACCGAGGCCAACCGTTCCTACGAGGCGAACCTGCAGGTCGTGAAGCAGGCCCGCTCGCTGATTTCCATGACCATCGACCTGCTGAGGCCGCAGTGATGATTTCAGGCATAGGCGGTGTCAATGCGAACTTCCTGACCGGCACGGCCGGCGGTGTTCTGAGCCCCACCACGCCTGCGCCGAGAGGCGGCGGCGCGGTTACGGGCATGTCCTTCGCCTCGATGGTTTCGGACACGGCGGGCCGCACCGTCGACCGGCTGAAGCAGGCCGAGCAGATGTCGGTCGAGGTGCTGCAGGGCAAGGGCGACATGCGCGAGACCATCGACGCGGTGATGAGCGCCGAGCAGTCGTTCCAGGCGGCCGTCGCCATCCGCGACAAGATCGTTACCGCCTATCTCGAAGTCGGTCGCATGGCGATCTAGGAGCAGAACAATGAGAGCCCTTTCGATCGCCGCCACTGGCATGAACGCCCAGCAGACAAACCTGGAAGTCATCGCCAACAACATCGCAAACATCAACACCACCGGCTTCAAGCGCGCCCGTGCCGAGTTCACCGACCTTCTCTACCAGGTCGACCGCATGCAGGGTGTGCCGAGCCGCGCCAATGCCAGCCTCGTGCCGGAAGGGGTCAGCATCGGCCTCGGCGTGAAGACGGCGGCTGTGCGCAACCTGCACATCCAGGGCAATCTGATCAGCACCGGCAATAAGTTCGACCTGGCGCTGACCGGCAATGGCTGGTTCCAGATCGACGGCGCCGACGGCGAGACACTCTACACCCGCTCCGGCGCCTTCAACACCAACGCCACTGGCCAACTGGTGACGCTCGACGGCTACACGGTGCAGCCCAACATCACCGTGCCCGCCGACACGATCGAGGTCGTCGTCAACAAGTCCGGCGAGGTCTTCGCCCGCATCGACGGCCAGGTCGACCTGCAGAGCCTCGGTCAGTTGCAGCTCGCCAACTTTGCCAACGAGGCGGGGCTGGCTGCGATGGGCGACAATTTGTTCACGGAGACGCCGGCCTCCGGTCCCGCCACCGTCGGCGTGCCCGGCGATACCGGTTTTGCCGAGATCCAGCAGGGCTACCTCGAAGCCTCCAATGTCGATCCGGTCAAGGAGATCACGGAGCTGATCTCGGCACAGCGCGCCTATGAGATGAATTCGAAAGTCATCCAGGCGGCCGACGAAATGGCCGCCGTGGTCTCGAAAAACATAAGGTGATGGCGATGCGGCGGCGCCTCCTTCTGCTGGCGGCCTTCGCGGTCCTGCCCGGTGCCTTCCAGGCAGCGGCCGGCGAGGCTGTGCTTGTGCCCAATCGCGTCATCTATCCCGGCGAGACGGTCGCGGCCGAGGCGCTGAAGGAAGTCATCCTCGCCGAAGGGAAGGTGCCACCGGCGAACGTCGTCATCGCGCTGGCCGCCCTTGAAGGCAAGGTCGCCAAGCGCACATTGCTGCCCGGCCGGTATGTGCAGGCCAACGCGCTGCGCGAAGCCTATCTCGTCGAAAAAGGCGTGCCGGTCGAGATGGTCTTCGTCTCCGGCGGGCTATCGATCTCCGCGACCGCCGTGACGCTGGAGCCAGGCGCCGCCGGCGACATGGTGAAAGTCCGCAACATCGACAGCGGCAAGGTCGTCAGCGGCGTCGTCATGGCCGACGGCACGGTGAGGATCAGCGGCTGATGCGGCGGCTTTTCGCCCTGTTGCTGGCCGTCAGCATGGGTTGCCAGGCAGCCCTTGCCGACGACAGCCGCGCCGGGCGCAGGCTGGGTCCCGGCGACAAGGGCGCCGGCGATGGCAGCTATGGCGACCAGACCGTGCTCTATGACGGCCGCAACCTCACCACCGCGCGCATCAAGGACATCGCTCAGCTCCAGAGTTCGCGCGACAATCAGCTTGTCGGCTACGGTCTGGTGCTCGGGCTGAAGGGTACCGGCGACGGGCTGCGCAATGCACCGTTCACCGAGCAGTCGATCCGCGCCATGCTGGAGAATCTCGGCATCGCCAGCGAGGGCGGCCGCTCGCGCGCCAAGAACGTCGCGGCGGTCATCGTCACCGCCAACCTGTCGCCGTTCGTACAGTCCGGCGCGCGCATCGACGTCTCGGTCTCGTCGCTCGGCGATGCCACGTCCTTGCAGGGCGGCACGCTGGTCATGACGCCGCTGAAAGCCGCCAATGGTGAGATCTACGCGGTGGCGCAGGGCTCCGTCTTCGTTTCCGGCTTCACCGCGCAGGGCGACGCCGAGACGCTGACGCAGGGCGTGCCGACCGCCGGCCGCGTCCCTAACGGCGCCATCGTCGAGCGCCAGGTCGAAGCCGAATTCGCAAATCTCGGCACGCTCATCCTGCAACTGCGCAACGCCGATTTCTCCACCGCCGTGCGCATCACCGACACCATCAACGACTACTCCATGGAGCGTTTCGGCCGCCGCGTCGCCGCCGAGCAGGATTCGCGCACCGTCATCATCAAGAAACCGGACCGGATCTCCGCCGCGCGGTTCTTCGCCGAACTGGAAAACCTCGTCGTGGAATCAGACGCGCCCGCCCGCGTCGTCCTGGATGAGCGCACCGGCACGATCGTCATCGGCAACGAGGTCAGGATCTCGCGCGTGGCGGTCAGTCACGGCGCTCTGACGGTCCGCATCACCGAGGCGCCGACAGTCGTTCAGCCCGAGCCGTTTTCGGATGGCGTGACAGCCGTCGAACCCTTCACCACGATCGAGGCCGGCCAGCCCAACGCCAAGGTCGCCGTGCTCGACGGTCCCGACCTGCAGACGCTGGTCTCCGGCCTCAACCGTCTCGGCGTCAAACCGGACGGCATCATCGCCATTCTCCAGGGCATCAAGTCGGCGGGCGCCTTGCAGGCCGAGCTTGTGGTGCAGTGAGGCGGGCGATGGCGGCTGCGGATCACACTGGAAAGTCTCGCCGGACCCAGGCCGGCATTGTGGCGGCGATGCTGCTGCTCGTCGCCAGTGCACCCGCTGCTACGGAGACCATCCCGCTTTCCGGCACGCAATCGCCCTCCGAAATCGAGAAGTTCTGCACCGGCATCGCTGACGCGGCGCGTGACCGCCGCTACTCGCTCCAGGCGATGGAGTTGAAGAAGCTGAAGGACGACATCGACGAGCGCATCAAACGCCTTGAGGAGAAGCGTGCCGAATACGAGCGCTGGATGAAGCGGCGCGAGACCTTCCTCTCCCAGGCCGAGGAAAATGTCGTCAAGATCTATGCGGCGATGAAGCCGGATGCCGCCGCCGAGCGCCTCGCCGAACTCAACGTCCGGCTGGCCGCCGGCATCCTGATGAAACTCGATTCCCGCAAGGCGGGCGTCATCCTCAACGAGATGAACAGCAAGGCCGCCGCGACGCTTACCGGCATCATGGCGAGCGCGGCGCGCAGGGAAGACCCGTCATGAACAGAATTCTGGCCCTCGCCGCACTCACCTTGCTCGCAGGCTGCGGCTCCAATCTGAAGGAGATCGGCAAGGCGCCGGCCATGTCGCCGGTCGGTTCCGGCGTGGCGCTGGTGCCTTCGTCGGAGAGTGGCTACGCCGAGCCGCAATCGCAGCCGGTCAAGCGTTTCTCGCTGTGGAACGACAAGCAGAGCCGGCTGTTCACCGATCCGCGCGCCATTGCCACCGGCGACCTCCTCACCGTCCGCATCTCGATCAGCGACCGAGCCAAATTCAAGAACGAATCCGACCGCAGCCGGGTGGCCGAGCGGACAATGGGTCTCACCTTCTCCGGCGACTGGAACGGCACCAAGACCGGCGAGGCGAGCGGACGGGGCGCAGTCGGCTCGACCACCAGCACAGACGGCAAGGCTGCCACTGAGCGGTCGGAGGACATCGATCTCAGGGTGGCGGCGGTGGTCACCGACGTGATGCCCAACGGCAACCTGATGATCCACGGCTCGCAGGAAGTTCGCGTCAACTACGAACTGCGCGTGCTGACCATCGCCGGTATCGTCCGGCCGACGGACATCGGCCCGGAAAACACCATCTCCTACGACCGCATCGCCGAAGCGCGCATCTCATACGGTGGCCGCGGCCGTCTGTCGGAAGTCCAGCAGCCCGGCTGGGGCCAGCAGGCCGCCGACCAGATCCTGCCGTTCTGACGGGGGCGGCCATGGCCATCACCGACCAGACCGCCGCGCCAATCAAGGGACCATCCCTGATCCTGCAACTCGCCGTACTGCTGGTGGTGACGGCGGCGGCGGTCGGCGGTGGCTGGTTCGCCGGTGGTTATCTCGGCAAGGAAAGCTCCCAAGAGGGAGTGGCCGAGACTGCGCATGCGCCCGCCCAGGATCATGGCGCGCCGGCCGCGGCGGCTGGCGGTCATGGCGAGGAGACCGAAGCCGATCCGCTACTGGTCTCGCTGGCGCCGATGACCACCAATCTCGCGGCCCCGAGCCGCGTCTGGGTCCGCATGGAGCTGACACTGCTGCTCGACGCGGCCCAGTCCTCCGACATGATCGAGGCGATCCACCAGGATCTGTTCGCCTATATGCGGACGCTCAAGCTGCACCAGATCGAGGGTGCCAGCGGCTACCAGCATCTCAAGTCCGATCTTGAGGAGCGCGCCCGTATCCGCAGCGACGGCCACGTCAAGCAGGTTCTGATCAGGACGCTGTTGTTCGAATGAAACGTCTTCTCCTCACATTCGCCGTGCTGGCCGCCGCGACCGGCGTGGCCGGCGCCCAGCAGATCGACCTCGGCGCCATAGGCCAGGCCGACGGTACGACCATCGGCTACATCATCCAGATGTTCGGCCTGGTCACGGTGCTGTCGATCGCGCCGGGCCTGCTGATCATGGCGACCAGCTTCACCCGCTTCGTCATCGCCTTTTCCATCCTGCGCGCCGGCATCGGCTTGCAGACGACGCCCGCCAACCTGATCCTCATCAGCCTGTCGCTGTTCATGACCTTCTATGTCATGGCCCCGACCTTCGACCAGGCATGGAACAACGGTGTCAGGCCGCTGATGGCCAACCAGATCGACGAGACGGTGGCGCTGGAACGCATCTCCGACCCGTTCCGCGACTTCATGGTCCGCAACGTCCGTGACAAGGATTTCGACCTGTTCGCCGACCTCGCCCGCGAGCGCGGGCAGACGGTGTCGAGGGAGAATGTCGACCTGCGCATCCTGGTCCCCGCCTTCATGATCTCCGAGATCCGCCGCGGCTTCGAGATCGGCTTCCTCATCGTCCTGCCTTTCCTGGTCATCGACCTGATCGTCGCCACCATCACCATGGCGATGGGCATGATGATGCTGCCGCCAACGGTGATCTCGCTGCCCTTCAAGCTCCTGTTTTTCGTGCTGATCGACGGATGGAATCTGCTGGTCGGCAGCCTCGTCAGGTCGTTTACCTAGGCCGTGTGGACGAATTGCGGCGTGTTGAAGTTTGAGGATTCCTCGGTTGAAGCGGTTGTGATTCATGAGTTTCCGATTGATTCGGAGATCGGAAACCATGTCAACGCGGATGGACGAAGCAGATTGGGATCACACGTTGGAAGTATTTCGGGCCTGCCTGCCGCGGCGTGGACGCACGGCGTCGAACGACCGGCTTTTCCTGGAGGCGATACACTTCTTCACGCTTGAGAACGTGCGCTGGCGGGCGCTGCCGGATCGGTTCGGCCATTGGAACTCGGTGTGGAAACGCTTCGACCGGTTGAGCAAGGCGGGCGTGTTCGAGGCCTTCTTCGACACGCTGGCTTCGATGAGCGCATCGGCGCATCTCATCCAGATGTTCGATTCCACCGTGGTGCGCGCCCATGTCTCGGCGGCCGGCGCAAAGGGGGGCAGGAAGGTCAGGCGCTCGGTCGTTCCAGAGGCGGGTTCACGACGAAAATCCATGCCAAATCAGATGCATCGGGAGCCATGATCGGTTTCGACCTGACCGGAGGCGAGAAGGCTGACGCACCTCATTTTCCGATCCTGCTCGGCATCGGACCGGACATCACGCCGCGCGCCGCCATTGGCGACAAGGGATACTCCAGCAAAGCCAACCGCGCCGCCGCGAGAGCCAGAGGCATAGCCCCGGTCATCCCGCACAAGAGCAACGAGAAGGACAGGCCCGCCTACTTCGCCAAGGTGCTCTACAAGGCCCGAGCCCGTATCGAACAGGGCATCGGCCTCGTCAAACGCTTCAAGCGTGTCGCCCTGCGATGTGAGAAAACCGAACGAAACTATCGATCAATCGTCAGCTTCGCTGCTGGACTATGCTTGATCAAATTCGTCCACACAGCCTAATTCGTAACCACGACACGGGTTTCGGTGCCCAAGAGGCGTTTTCATCGCCATACAACTTTCGTTAACCTATTCATTTATCCGTTTGGTAGCGAGTCGCTGCGATGGTCTCACTCGAATGGCGGGGGTGATCTTTGGGTCATGGGCATGATGCCGCACCGTCATACCGGTCGATCCGGTATGCCTGTTAGTACTGCTTTCAGTATGGTGAGTATCCATGGCCAGTATCATGACGAACGCGTCCGCAATGGTCGCGTTGCAGAACCTCAACGCAACCAACAAGAACCTCGAAGTCACGCAGAGCCGCATCTCGACCGGCTTCCGCGTCGCTGAAGCCTCCGACAACGCCGCCTACTGGTCGATCGCCACGACGATGCGTTCGGACAACAAGGCGCTTTCAACCGTCCAGGACGCACTTGGTCTGGGCGCCTCCAAGATCGACACCGCCTATACCGGCATGAACAAGGCGATCGAGCTGGTCAACGACATCAAGGTGAAGCTGGTGGCCGCCAACGGCGCCTCGGCTGCCGACAAGGAAAAATACGACATCGAGATCAAGGCCCTGCAGGGCCAGATCAAGAGCTATGCAGACGCCGCCACCTTCTCCGGCGCCAACTGGCTGTCGACGGACACCACGACCGGCCACACCGCCGCCGGCACCTTCGACGACGTCAAGATCGTCGCGTCGTTCAACCGCAACGCCGCCGGTACGGCATCGCTCTCGACCATCGACGTGAAGGTCCAGAACATCAAGCTCTATGACGCCGGCTCGACCGACGGCACCACCGACGGCATCCTCGACGCCGTGCGCCTCGGCACCACCGGCGCCCGCCAGGCCGCTCCCGGCGTGGTCGTCCCCGGCACCGACGCCGCGACCGACACCTATACAGTCTCGACGCTCTCGGTGAAGGGCTTCAGCGACGCCCAGATCACCAAGATGCTGACGGTGACGGAAGCAGCACTCAAGGAAATGACCACCGCCGCGACCAATCTCGGCGCCTCCAAGACCCGCGTCGACCTGCAGAAGACGTTCACCGCAAGCATGATGGACTCGATCGACCGCGGCATCGGCCAGCTCGTCGACGCCGACATGAACAAGGAATCGACCCGCCTGCAGGCACTCCAGGTCCAGCAGCAGCTCGGCATCCAGGCGCTGTCGATCGCCAACGGCAACTCGCAGTCGATCCTGTCGCTCTTCCGCTAAACGAAGAAGACTGACCGCTCAGGCAGCATTTTCGGCGGGCCGTGCTTCGGGGGAAGCGCGGCCCGCTTCATTTTTCCAAGCGGCGCGTCACGTCCGGCGAGACGCATCGAGATTGCCCAGACCGCCTGACCCGCCGGTTCCTGCCGCAAAAACAAGCATTTTACCGTTGGTTAACCATAACGCTTATGCGTTTAGTAGCGTGTCCCTGCCATAGTCCGCTCAAGAATGGCGGATTGATCGTCAGGACACGATCACGGGCATGATGCCGCACCGCCATACCGGTTGACCCGGCATGCCGATTTGTACTGCTTTCCCGTAAGGTGAGTATCCATGGCCAGCATCATGACCAACGCCGCGGCAATGACCGCGTTGCAGACACTCAACGCCACCAACAAGAACCTCGAAGTCACCCAGGGCCGCATCTCGACCGGCTTCCGCGTCGCCGAGGCTGCCGACAACGCCGCCTACTGGTCGATCGCTACGACGATGCGCTCGGACAACCGGGCGCTTTCGACCGTCCAGGATGCGCTCGGCCTCGGCGCCTCCAAGATCGACACCGCCTACACCGGCATGAACAAGGCGATCGAACTGGTCAACGACATCAAGGTCAAGCTGGTCGCCGCCAATGGCGCCTCGTCAGCCGACAAGGAAAAATACGACATCGAGATCAAGGCCTTGCAGGGCCAGATAAAGAGCTATGCCGACGCCGCCACCTTCTCCGGCGCCAACTGGCTGTCGGTCGACACCACGTCCGGCCACACCACGGCCGGCAGCTTCAACGACGTCAAGATCGTCGCGTCCTTCAATCGCGACGCGGCCGGCACGGTTACGCTCTCGACCATCGACGTCAAGGTCCAGGACATCAAGCTCTACGACGCCTTCGCCACGGCGACCGGCCTGAACGACGGCATCCTCGACGCGACCCGCCTCGGCACCACCGGCGCCCGCAACGCGGCCGCCCAGGTTCCGACCGGCGGTGCCGTTCCGGCCGCGGGCGACACCTACACCGTGTCTTCCCTGTCGGTGAAAGGCCATAGCGACGCCCAGATCGGCCAGATGCTGACGGTGACGGAAGCAGCCCTCAAGGAAATGACCACCGCCGCGACCAATCTCGGCGCTGCCAAGACCCGCGTCGACCTGCAGAAGACGTTTACCTCGAGCATGATGGACTCGATCGACCGCGGCATCGGCCAGCTCGTCGATGCCGACATGAATAAAGAATCGACGAGGCTCCAGGCCCTCCAGGTTCAGCAGCAGCTCGGCATCCAGGCGCTGTCGATCGCCAACGGCAACTCGCAGTCGATCCTGTCGCTCTTCCGCGGCTAAAATCCGCCTCATCGAACTTCTTGAACCGACGGGCTGCGCTTCTTTCGAAGCGCGGCCCGTTACTTTTCGCACAACCGCCGCGACCTAAATTCCCGCTCAATCCACTGGCCTGGTAACCATCCTTAAGACGACGTTAACCATGTGCGCTATAATCGTGGTTAATCAAGGCTTACGGGAAACCGCCTGATGCGCGATTATCGCGTGATTCGGCGGGTCGGGTCCGTATCAGGATAGGGTGGGTCGCGTGTCCAGCATCATGACGAACGCAGCGGCGATGACCGCGTTGCAAAGCCTCACCGTCACCAACAAGGCGCTGGACCAGGTGCAGTCGAGGATTTCGACCGGTTACCGCGTCGCCGACGCCACCGACAACGCCGCCTACTGGTCGATCGCCACGACGATGCGCTCCGACAAGAACGCGATGTCGACGGTGCAGGATGCGCTGGGACTCGGCGCCTCCAAGGTCGACACGGCCTATACCGCGATGAACAAAGCCATCGACCTCGTCAACGATATCAAGGTCAAGGTCGTGGCGGCAACGGGTGCGACCCCGGCCGACAAGGAAAAGATCCAGGCCGAAATCACCACGCTCCAGTCCCAGCTGAAAAGCTACGCCGACGCCGCGACCTTCTCCGGCGCCAACTGGCTGTCGGTCGCCTCGACCGTCGCCAACGGCCACTCGGCCGCGGGTGTCCACAACGACGCGCAGATCGTCTCGGCCTTCAATCGCGACGCCGCCGGCAACGTCACGCTGGGAACGATCAAGATCAAGGTCCAGAACATAAAGCTCTACGATTCCGGCGCGTCCGCCAGCAACCAGGTCAACAAGGGCATTCTTGAAGGCCTGCGCCTCGGCACGACCGGCATCCGCACCAACACCGCCGTCAACCCCACCACGCCCGGCGCGGCGCCGGCGGCTACCGACGGCTATGCCGTCGCGACGCTGACCGTCGTCGGCTTCAGCGATGCGCAGATCGCCCAGATGATCAGGGTGGTCGACAAGAGCCTCGCCGAGATGCAGGACGGCGCCGTCATGCTCGGCGCCGCCAAGAAGCAGATCGACCAGCAGAAGGCCTTCACCACCAGCCTGATGGATTCCATCGAGCGTGGCGTCGGCCAACTCGTCGACGCCGACATGAACAAGGAATCGACGAGGCTCCAGGCCCTCCAGGTCCAGCAGCAGCTCGGCGTCCAGGCGCTGTCCATCGCCAACACCAATGCCCAGCGCGTGCTCTCGCTCTTCCAGAACGGATAGGATCGAGGCAAGGCAGCACGATTATCGGGCCGCGCTCCCCCAGCGCGGCCCGATTTCATTTTCGCACAAGCTTCAAAGTCTAGCCTGTCTCGGAAAGCCGTGTGGAGCGTGAGCCGTGCCGGAGCAAATCCAGAAGATCGTCGCCAATCTGCAGGGTTTCGGACAGCGCCGCCTCGCCATCATGGCCGGCGTGACTCTGCTGGTGCTCGCCGTGCTCGGCGTCGCTTCGATCTATCTCAACCGTCCCACCTATGAGACGCTCTATGTCGGGCTCGAACGCGCGGACGTGAACCAGATCGGCCTGGTGCTCGGTGAGGCCGGCATCGGTTTCGACGTCGCTTCCGATGGCACCACGGTGCTCGTGCCTGCCGGCAAAACCGCTGCGGCGCGCATGCTGCTCGCCGAAAAAGGCCTGCCGACCAGCGCCAACGCAGGCTACGAATTGTTCGACAATGTCGGTTCGCTTGGCCTCACCTCGTTCATGCAGCAGGTGACGCGGGTGCGCGCACTGGAGGGCGAGATCGCCCGCACCATCCAGTCGATCAACGGCATCAAGGCCGCGCGCGTCCACCTCGTCATGTCGGAGCGCGCCTCCTTCCGCCGCGACGAGCAGCAACCGTCGGCCTCTGTCGTCATCCGCGCCACCGACCTCGACGCCGCCAAGAGCGCCGGCGCCATCCGCTATCTCGTCGCCGCCGCCGTGCCGGGGCTGGGCGTCGAGAGGGTCACGGTGCTGGACTCCAGCGGCACCTTGCTGGCGGCCGGCGACGATCCGGCCAACTCCAGCGCCAGCCGCTCGCTCGGCGTCGAGCGCAATGTCGAGATGCAGATCGAGGACAATATCCGCCGCGCGCTGGCGCCCTATCTCGGCCCGGACAATTTCCGCGCCAGCGTCAAGGCCGACGTCAACACCGATATGCGCCAGTCGGAAGAGACGATCTTCGATCCGGAATCGCGCGTCGAGCGCTCGGTGCAGGTCGTGCGCTCCAACGAGAACACCAACCAGCAATCTTCGGCGACGCCGACCTCCGTTGACCAGAACCTGCCCGAGACGCAGGCGCCGCCAACCGCCGGACCGCAATCCTCCGAGCAGAGCGAGCGCAAGGAAGAAACCACCAATTACGAGATGAACTCCAAGCGCATCTCGACCACCAGCAACGGCTACACGCTGACGAAGCTCTCGATCGCCGTCGTCGTCAACCAGCAGCGGCTGGCTTCCATCCTCGGCGAAGGGGGGACGCCGGACAAGGTCGCCGAGCGCATTGCCGACATCCAGAAGGTCGTCGCCTCCGCGGCCGGGCTGGACGAGTCGCGCGGCGACAAGCTGAACGTATCGGCGGTCGAGTTCATCGACGGGCTCGACGGCAGCGAGGTCGCCATGCCCGGCATTATGGACAAGGTCGGCCAGCATGTCGGCACCTTGATCAACGCCTCCGCCTTCATCGTGGTGGTGTTCCTGCTCGCCTTCTTCGGCCTGCGCCCGATGGTCGCCGCTTTGCAGAAACCGGCAGCCGCCCCGGCGCTGGCCGGCCCCTCCTTCGATGAGGTGCAGCGCTCGCTGCCCAATCCGGAAAACGGCGAGGCCTCCGTCACCGCCCTGCCCGGCCGCGGCGGCGCGACCCAGTTGGACGATCTGCGCCAGAAGCTCAAACCCGCGCCGCAGGAGCGCCTGGCGCGCATGGTCGACCTGAACGAGGAGCGCACGGCGCTCATCCTGCGCAAATGGGCGGCCCCGGAAGTGGCGGGCTGATAGATGGCGGCGCTCAGGCTCATAGACGCCCTGCCGGATTTCGGGACGCCCCTTCGCACCGACATGCGCGCCGTGGCGTCTCCCGCCACTGTCGCGCCACCGCCATCCCCGGTCGATGTCGGCGAGATCGTCCGCGCCGAGGTCGAACGGGCCGAACAGTCGGTGATGATGCGCCTGACCGTTGAACACGAAGCCGCGCTGCTGGCAGAGCAGCAGCGGCATCAGGAAAGCGCGGAGGCGCTTGTACGCAAACTCGGCGAGGAAACAGGCGGCGCCATCACAACCCGCTTTGCCGAACTCGAGCGAAGCGTCGGCGAGCATGTCTCGGAGGTTGTGGCGCGACTGCTCGGCGGCGTCCTCAGCGACAATCTGCGCCAGCGCTCGCTGCAAAGCCTCGCTCGCTCGATCGAAGCCGCCATCCGCGATACCGAATCCCTGCGCATCGACGTGCGTGGCCCGCAGTCGCTGTTTGCCGGGCTAAGCGCCGTGCTGCCGGAGCGCGCCGCCAATCTCCACCATGTCGAGGCCGAAGGCTTCGACCTGTCCGTCACCCTTGACGGCACGGTCTTCGAGACGCGCCTGGCCGAATGGTCGGCGGTCCTGTCGGAGATTCTCGCTTGAGTATCGCCGATCCAAGTGAAAAGCACCACGAGATCGTCATTGTCCGGCGCGGCCACGGCGACCACGACGAGGGCCATCACGGCGGCGTCTGGAAGATCGCCTTCGCCGACTTCATGACGGCCATGATGTGTTTCTTCCTGGTGATGTGGCTGATCAACGCATCGAACGAGCAGACCAAGGCGGCTGTCGCCAGCTATTTCAACCCGGTCAAGCTTGTCGACCGCAACGCCGCCCGCAAGAGCCTGGAGGACGAGGGCGACGGCCCGGAACAGGTCGGCAGCGCGGCGGAGAAGAATTCGGACGGCGGCGACTCCAAGGCCGGCCCGTCGACCAACGAAGGGACGGTCGAAAGCTCCGAGATCAGGAAGGAGGCAGACGAAAAACTGTTCTCTGACCCCTATGCGGTGCTGGCCGAGATCGCCTCCGACACCGGCATCAAACAGAACATCAGCGAGAAGGGCGACGGCGGCATGCAGGCCGCCGGTCCGGCCACCGGCGCATCGGGCGGCGAAGCCTATCGCGACCCCTTTGCCCCCGACTTCTGGTCGCAGCAGGTCGCGCTGCCGAACGAGGCGGAGGCCAGCGCCGAGCCAAAGCGTACCGACGACAGCCAGCCGTCGCCTGCAAAACCGCCCGCGGAGAAACAGCCGGGGGCCGGCGCCGCTGCCGACGCTCTGAAGGGGGCAGCGCCACTCCCAGCCACACAAGGCCCCGCATCCGAAAATCTCGCTGCAGCCGCTCCGGCGGGAAAACCCGCGCCGCCGCCGGAAAAGGCCGAGCCGACGCCCGAGACCGTCAGGGCCGCCGACCAGATCCGACGGGAATTGGCCGAGCAGTTGCTGCCGGACGACAAGATGAAGGACGGCATCTCCGTCGTCGCCACCGACAAGGGCGTGCAGGTGTCGGTCACCGATCAGCTCGAATTCGGCATGTTCGAGATCGGCTCGGCCCTGCCGCGCCGCGAACTCGTGCTCGCCATGGAAAAGATCAGCCAGGCGATCGGCAAGCAGAAGGGCACCGTCACCATCAGCGGCCATACCGATGCGCGGCCCTACAAGGCCGGCGGCTACGACAACTGGCGGCTTTCCACCGCCCGCGCCCACTCGGCCTATTACATGCTGGTTCGTGCCGGCCTCGACGAGCGCCGCGTCACCGAGGTCGCCGGATTTGCCGACCGCAAGCCGAAGGACGGCGCCGACCCGCTCGCGGCGATCAACCGACGCATCGAGATCCTGCTCGAGATCGGTGGATGAAGCGGTTTTGCCTCGCCGCCGGCGTGCTGGCCGGGCTGATGGCTGGCAAATCCGCTGTCCATGCACAGCCGGTGGACGATACGCCTCCGCTCGAGCCCTACCAGATGGTGCGCTCGCTCCAGCACGTGCAGGACCGCGTCGCCGTCGGCGACCACGCGGCGCTGCCGATCCAGCGCCGGCTGCTGGAAATGATCGACGAGCGGCTTCGCAAGGCCAGTGCGGCCGAACTCATGCAGCCCAGCAATTTGCAGGCGATGCTGGTCTACGCGATGAGCGGGGGAAACCCGGCGACGCTGAAGTCCATCCTGCTGCGGCTGCATCTGGAAGAGCGCGACAGCCGCATCGCCGCCGGCATCCTCGGCTACCTCAATGGCGGCACGCGCAATGCAGCGGCCGTCCTCAAATCCATCGACCCCATGCAGGAACCGGCGGAAATCGGCTCCTTCATCGCGCTGCTCAAGGGCTCGCTGGCTTCCCTCGAAGACCCTAAAGGCGCATTGAAGCTGCTCGACCAGGCGCGGCTGCTTTCCCCCGGTTCGCTGGTCGAAGAGGCGGCGCTGCGCCGCTCGATCGCACTGGCTGCGACCGTCGAGGATCCCGAACGGTTCGTTCGGCATGCCGATCAATATGCGCGCGGCTACATCCGTTCGCCCTATGCCAGCCAGTTCGCGGATGCCATCGTTTCCGGCGTGATCAAGCTGAACGACCGGATCGACCTAGCCGCCGTCGACGAGGTCGTCGAGCTGATGAACCCCGAGCAGCAAAAAGTGATCTATTTGCGCATCGCGCGCCGCGCGGCGATCGATGGCCTGGTCGAACTGTCCAAATACGCCGCCGCCAAAGCCGATGCCGTGGACCTGCCTGCGGAGGGCGAGAAGGATCCGCGCCTGCTGCTCTACACCAGCCTCACCAGCGTCGCGATCGAACCGGCTGAGACGATCCGGGAGCGCATCGGCAAGATCGACCGCACCAGGCTTTCCGAAGGCGATCGCGAGTTGCTCGATGCAGTGCTGGCCGTCAGCAACGGCATCGTCGACCAGCCGGCCCCACAGGCACCCGGGGCCGTGTCGCCGAAACCCGCCCCCGCGCCTGCCGACAAGCCGGTCGCGACGCAGCCTGTCGAACCAGGCCCCGCGCCGGACGATGCTGCTCCGGCCAAAGGGGCTGCCGACGAAGCGGACGTGCCGGAGGTGGTCGAGGCGCCCGGCGAATTGCCGGAAGCCGCACCCGACGAGATGCCGGAAACCGCCGTCGACGCCAGCACACCTCCATTGGCCCCACCTTCCGTGCAGGCGGAAGGCGGGGCTGACGCGCCACAAACGCCATCGTCAGCCGGCAAGGCGCCGCCGGCCGATCCGGTCGATGCCGCGGTCGCCGACGGGCGCAAGAGACTTGCCGAGATCGACGCCTTGCTGGCGGGAGCCGAGGATTGAAGACCACCGACATCGCTAATCCCGGCCTCGTCGCGCCGAAGGCCGCCAGGCATGGCCTGCGCGGCGCGGCGCATCATGACAGCCATGGTGCATTCTTGCAGTTGATCCGCCCGAACGAGCAGGCCGGCGCCCGCCGCGCGGAGATTCCGGCTTCGCATGATCGCAAAAGCGGCCGGCACGAGACGACGGAGGCGGAGTGGCACACGGACGAGCCGCGGCCGGATTCCTCTCCCGCCTCCGGGGAAGAGTTGGCGATAACGCCACAAGCAGTAGTTCCTGCGGGCGTCAACAGTTCCGCCCAGCCGATCTCGGCTACATCGTCAGACCCGTCTTCCGAACCCCAGACGGTAACTGCGGACTTTCGTCCGGGAGAGGAGTCCACCCCGCCAGACCTGTCATCCAGACGCAAAGACGACGGACAATCGTCCGGCCGAACGGCGAGGTCGACAAACGATCCTCCGGCAACGGCCAGCCGGCGGCACGCCGCTGAGGCGGATGATGGAGAACCTACAGCGGACGGGCCTGGATCTCGCACAGCGGCACCGACTGCGTCCCTCGCGAATGCCGCCTCGGACAGGTGGGCAACCTCTGTGTCGGAATCGACCGCGCCGGCCGCATCGAACGCTGCTCCCGTCGCGAAGCCTGCCGCCGCCGCGACCAAACCGGCCACGCCCGCTCAGGAAACCGCGACAGTGGCGGGCAAGGCGAAGCAGGCGCTTACGGCTGCGAAAGAGGCGCCCACTGCGGTTCCGGAGCTTCATCCGGCTCAGGCGGACACACAGATCCTGACTGGTGCGGCGACAGAGACTGCGCGGACGGAGCGCGCCGACCCCGTTGTGACCCAGTCTGCCGCCCAGCCGGGCGTTGCGATCGGGCAGACATCCTCCGGTGAACCCACACCTCCGAACCGAATGGCGTTGCCGACCGTTCCGACGGACGCGGCAGAGCGCATCGTGACAACATCCTACGCCGAGCCCCGCATTTCGGCCCGGCAGATGTCTGGCGATGAACCCGCATCCTGGAACCCAACGGCGTTGGCGGCCGAGCCAACGAGGCGATCCGTCACGACGGCCGTCGTTTCCGCATCCTCCAGCGTAGGGCAAAACCCTTCCTTCGCGGTCGAGGTGACGGCGGCTGCGGCGCGCTATGTGAACCGACAGCCGCTGCGAGGCGACGACCGAACCTTCGCGCCGTCACCCTCCCCCGACGCCACGCCTCCGCGTAATACGCCACGCCGCACGATGCAGGCCGCGCCGCAACCACCGCTGTCCACCATGATATGGCGCACCCTGGCCCCTGCCTCCCTTTCGGAAACGGCGCGAGCCACGGACGGTGATATCGGAACCGGGCGCCCCGATGCCGCTTCGGAAACGGCCGTCAAACAGGACCACGGGGACATCGATATCCCGAACCGCACAGATACCGACCGAAACACGACGCAAAGCGTCTCTTCCGTCTTGGGAAAACCAGTTGAAACCGTCACTTACCCGGCCACGCCGTCGCTCGCGGTGGGCAAGGCTATGCTCTCCGAGCCGAGCTGGCGGCCCGCCCCTGTTGCAGAAGCGACACACCTGCAAACCCATCGTGCGCCGCTGTCCCCCAGGACCCTCGAAGTGCAGCTCAATCCCGAACATCTGGGTGCGGTCAATGCCACGCTCCACATGTCGGGAACACAACTAAAAGTCGAACTGCGTGTCTCCACACGCGACGCCCACGACCGCCTGAAGGGCGAGGAGCAGGTCATTGAAAAGGCCATCCGTTCGCTCGGCTATGAAGGGGCGCAGATTTCGATAATTCAATCTTCAGTTGCCGTCACGACAAGTCCCCGCCCCGACGCCGCGATGCAATCGATGGCGCAGCACCGCGACCAGCCGCCTGGCGGCATGGCGTCCGGAGAAGGCGGCGGCAGATCCGGAAACCAGCAGGGAGGACGCCATGACGACAGCGGCACAGGCACCCTTGGCGGCACGACTCAACGCGATACCGATCGCGCTGGCGGCGGCGTTTACATTTAGCCACGCCCCGTCCTATGCCGCCGGCAATCCTTGCGAACCGGAAATCCTGCGTGCCGCCGACCGCTACGGCGTGCCAGTGGGCATCCTCTACGCGGTTGGACTGACAGAGACCGGCAACAAGGGCAGCCTCCAGCCCAATGCATTGAATATAGAAGGAAAAGCCGTATTCCCCGCAAGCCGGCGACAGGCGCTCGCGGCTTTCGCCAAGGCCAGGAGCGAAGGCAAGACGCTGATCGACCTAGGCTGCATGCAGATCAACCACCACTACCATTCGCAAGCATTCGCCAGTGTCGACGACATGCTGGATCCAGCCAAGAATGTCGACTACGCGGCGCGCTTCCTGGCAAGGCTCCACGCCCGCCACGACACCTGGACGATGGCCGTCGCCCGCTACCATGCCGGACCCGACAACGACCCGGCGCAGAAGCGTTACGTCTGCCGCGTCATCGCCAACATGGTCGCCACCGGCTTCGGCAAATGGACGACCAACGCTCGTTCTTTCTGCAACTAAAGATAGCATATCCGGCAAAGATTTTTCGGACCGATGCAGGTCGACGCGGAACCTCGTCTCGCCGCCCTATCATCCCGCATGGATATGCAACCGAGAGCCGATATTAACAACCTGAAGGTGTCGAGACTCCTGAAAAACAATCCATAAGAAATAGCGATATTTCGGGGTGACCCTCGCGACTACGCCTTGCTCCACAGATCGCTACGAATGATTCGAAAGGCGGGGGCCTATGATCGTAATCGTGGACGAGCGAGAGCTCGTCACTGACGGCTACTCTTCACTGTTCGACCGGGAGGGAGTGGCATCCACCGGCTTTAAATCAGGCGAATTCGGCGAATGGGTTTCCAGCGCCGCCGACGCGGATTTGAAATCGGTCAGGGCCTTTCTGATCGGCGACTGCGGAAGCGAGGCGGTACTGCCCCGCGCCATCCGCGACCGAACCGGCGCGCCGGTGATCGCGCTCAGCGAGCAGCATTCGCTGGAAAACACGCTGCGGCTGTTCGAGTCCGGCGTCGACGACGTCATCCGTAAGCCGGTCCACATCCGCGAGATCCTGGCACGCATCGCCGCAATCCGCCGCCGCGCCACCGACGAGCAGAAGCCGACCGAGATCGGCCGCATGCGCATCTTCATGGACGGACGCGACCCCGAGATTGACGGCCAGCCTTTGCCGCTGCCGCGCCGCGAGCGCCGCATCCTCGAATATCTGGCCGGCAACAGCGGCCGGCGGGTCACCAAGACCCAGGTATTCAACGCCATCTACGGCCTGTTCGACGAAGAGGTCGAGGAGAACGTCGTCGAGAGCCACATCAGCAAGCTGCGCAAGAAGCTGCGCGAGCGGCTGGGCTTCGACCCGATCGATTCTAAGCGTTTTCTCGGCTACCGGCTGGTCGTCTGATGTCTCCCGTTCCGCTGGCATCTAAGCGGGGCCGCCTCGCCGACAGCCTCGCGCAAGACAAAAAGCCTAACCTCCGGTCCAGCGGCTTGGATTTTGAGGAGACCTCCCGATGAGCCTTTCTGGAATGATGCGGACCGGCGTCTCGGGCATGAACGCCCAGGCCAACCGGCTTTCTTCCGTGGCGGACAACATCGCCAATTCGAACACCACCGGCTACAAGCGCTCCAGCACGGAGTTCTCGTCGCTGGTAATCCCCTCGACCGGCGGCAACTATGCCTCCGGCGCCGTCACCACGACGGTGCGCAATGCGGTCAGCCAGCAGGGCGACCTGCGCTTCACCACCTCGTCCAACGACCTCGCCATCAACGGCAACGGCTTCTTCATCGTCCAGGATGGCGACGGCCAGACTTTCATGACCCGCGCCGGCGCCTTCACGCCGGACGACCAGGGCCGGCTGGTCAACGCGGCCGGTTTCCAGTTGATGGGCTACAGCTACGCCAACGGCATCCCCAGCGCCAACGCCAACGGTTTTGGTGGCCTGGAACCCGTCAACGTCACGATGAGCGAGACGACGGCAGCGCCGAGCCGGGTCGGCATCTTCAGCGCCAACCTTCCGGCAAGCGCCGACATCGTGCCCGCCGCCGAGCGCCCGTCGGCAAACGCCGCGACGGCGAAGTTCTCGGCGAAATCGTCGCTGCTCTCCTACGACAATCTCGGCCGCGAGGTGCTGCTCGACGTCTACAGCACCAAGACCGGCGCCAACACCTGGGAAGTCACCATTTACAACCAAGCCGATGCCGCCCCGAACACGTCGTTCCCTTACAGCCAGCCGGCGCTCTCTACCCAGACGCTGACCTTCGACGGCACCACCGGCCAACTAACTCCCGCCAGCGCCAAGGATATCTCCGTCGCCGTTCCCGGCGGCCAGAATCTGGTGATCGACCTCGCCAAGATGACCCAGCTCGGCGACAAATACACGGTCGGCACCGCCGAGATCGACGGCTCAGGGCCCAACACCATCGACACGGTCGAGATCGGCGACGACGGCACCGTCTTCGCCCAGTTCGGCGACGGCTCGATCAAGGAGCTCTACCGCATCCCGCTCGCAACCGTGCTCAGCCCCGACCAACTCAACGTGCTTCCCGGCAACGTGTTTTCGGAGAGCACGCTGTCCGGTTCGGTGCAGGTCGGCTTCCCCGGCGAAGGAGCCAACGGCGCGATCGTTTCGGGCGCCCTCGAAAGCTCGAATGTCGACGTGGCTGAGGAACTCACCGCCATGATCGAATCCCAGCGCAGCTACACGGCGAATTCCAAGGTGTTCCAGACCGGCGCCGACCTGATGGATGTTCTCGTAAATCTCAAGAGGTAGGTTCGGCACGGCCGGCGCTTCTCAAAGTGCCGGCCGGCCGCCGAGCCGCCTGAAAGTAAGCCGGCATGTCGCTTTCCTCCGCCCTCGCAATCGCGCAGTCCTCGCTCCTCAACAACGGGCGCCAGACCAGCGTCGTTTCGCGCAACGTCCAGGAAAGCAAGAACCCCGACTATACCAGGCGCGTCGCCGTCGTCTCCAGCCAGGCGGCTGGCGCTCGCGTCGTCGACATCCAGCGCGCCACCAACGAGCAGTTGTTCCGCCAGAACCTCTCCGCCTTGTCGTCCTGGAGCGGACAAGGCACGCTGTCCAGTGGGCTGGAGCAGCTCGAGATCTCCGTCAACGGCATCGACAATAGCTCGACCGCCGCCGCCGTGCTCGGCAAATTCCAGCAGGCATTGCAAACCTATTCGGCTTCGCCGTCGAACCGCACCCTGGCCGAGAACACCATCGATGCCGCCCGCCAGGTGGTGCGCACGCTGAACGGCGGCACGGCTTCGATCCAGTCGTTCCGCGTCGACACCGACAGCCAGATTGCCGGCGCCGTCGACGAATTGAACCAGTTGCTGGCACAATTCAAGGACGTCAATACCGCGGTCACCACGGGTACCCGCGCCGGGCGCGACGTGTCGGATGCGCTCGACCAGCGCGATGCGCTGCTGAAGAAGATCTCCGAATACGTGCCCCTGTCGACGCTGTCGCGAAGCGACAACGACATGGTGCTGATGACCAAGGACGGTGCGACGCTGTTCGAGAAGGTGCCGCGCACCGTCTCCTTCCAGGCCTCCAGTTCCTACGGCGCGGGCAGCGCGGGCAATCCGGTCTATATAGACGGCGTGCCGGTGGGCCTCGGCAGCGGCGGCAACACCGACGCCTCGGGCAAGATCGCCGGCCTGGTGCAGCTGCGCGACGGCGTCGCTTCACAGATGCAGGGCCAACTCGACGAGATCGCCCGCGGACTGATCACCGCCTTTGCCGAGAAGGGCACGGCTGTTGCCGACAGGCCCGGCCTTTTCACCTGGCCGGGCGCACCGGCAATGCCTGCTGCCGGCGCGCTGGTCGACGGCCTTGCCGGCTCGATCAGGATCAACGCCGCCTTCGATTCCAGCGCCGGCGGCAATCCGGACCTTCTGCGCGACGGTGGCGCCAATGGCGCGGCCTACGTCGTCAACACCGCCGGCAATGCCGGCTTCGCCGATCTGCTCATCGCCTATGGCGACCGCATGGACCAGCCGATGGCCTTCGACCCGTCGGTCGGCCTCACCACCAACATCAGCCTCAGCAACTTCTCGACCGCCGCGATCGGCTGGTTCCAGGCGGTGCGCAAGGACGCCTCCGAGGGTGCGGAGAACAAGGAAGCACTGGCTGCCCGGACGCAGGAGGCGTTGTCCAACGCGACCGGCGTCAATGTCGACGCCGAGATGTCGCTGCTGCTCGACCTCGAACATTCCTACGAGGCCTCCGCCCGCATCATCAAGGCGGTCGACGAGATGCTGGCAGCGCTCCTGGCGGCGGTAGGCTAGCGCGATGAGGACCACCTCCGTCTCCACAGCCGCCCTCTCCCAGTCGCTGCGCTATTCGCTGGTGCGCGCGCAGGCTGAGCTGACAAAGGCGCAGAAGGAATTGCAGACCGGGCAGTTTGCCGACACCGGCCTGGCGCTGGGGGCCCGCACCGCCCAGACGGTGTCGTTCACCCGCGACTTCGACCGCATGCAAGGCATCGTCGATTCCAACACGCTGATCTCGTCGCGGCTGAAGAGCACGCAGGACTCGCTGAAACAGATCGGCGACGCCGCCCAGACCTTCCTGTCGACGCTGACCACCAGCTCTTCAGGCGACGCCGTCGGCGACGTCACCCAGTCCGCCGCCAAGATCATGCTGGAGCAGTTGACCGGCATCCTCAACACCAGCTTCAACGGCGAGCACATCTTCGCCGGCACCAACACCGACGTCACGCCGATCGACAACTTCAGCGTCCCTGGCTCGACCGCCAAGGCCGCCTTCGACGCCGCCTTCCAGTCGCATTTCGGCTTCGCCAAGACCGATCCGGCGACCGCTTCCATCACCGCCACGCAGATGGACGCCTTCCTGACCGCCGCCGTCGAGCCGCAATTTCTCGGCGCAGGCTGGGCCGCGAACTGGTCCGACGCAACCGACCAGCGCATCGTCAGCCGCATCACGTTGAACGACACCACCGAAACTTCGGTCAGCGCCAACGATCCCGGAATCCGCAAGCTTGCGATGGCCGCCGCGACGATCAGTGAACTGTTCGACAGCAATATCGGCCCTGGCGCCCGCCAGGCGCTGCTGGACAAGGCCGTCGATCTTGTCGGCCAGGCCGTCGTCAACATCGGCGACCTGCAGGCCACCACCGGTATCATCCAGAAGCGCGTCAGCGACGCCAGCGACCGGCTCAAGGTGCAGGTCGACCTGTTCGAACGCCAGATCGGCGACATGATCGGCGTCGACCCCTACGAAGCCAAGACGCGCGTGGACGCCTTGCTCGGCCAGATCGAAGCCTCCTACGCGCTGACGGCGCGCCTCCAGCAACTCAGCATCCTGCGTTTCATCAGCTAACCCGAGCAACGGCAACGCCACACGATGTACCAATTCTCCTACGCCGATATCCAGACCGACTCGGTCGCCGACGCGCGGGATCGGGAGCGCCAGCTCCTCAACCGTTCCATCGCCTTGCTGAACGAGGCGCAGCAGGCCGGGACCGACTCGCTGAAGGCGATCGAGGCGCTGCATTTCACCAACCGGCTGTGGACCACCTTCGTCGAGGACCTCGGCAACGCCGAGAACGCCCTGCCGAAGGAACTGCGCGCCAACCTGATCTCGATCGGCCTCTGGCTGCTGCGTGAGGCCGAGGAAGTTCGCCAGGGCCGCTCAGACAATTTCGAGGGGCTGATTGAAGTGTCGCAGATAATCCGGGACGGAATACGATGAAGCCGACGCTGAAGATATCGCTGAAGCCGAACGAGAAGATCTATCTCAACGGCGCCGTCGTGCGTGCCGACCGCAAGGTGACGATCGAACTTCTGAACGATGTGCAGTTCCTGCTGGAAAGCCATGTGCTGCAGGCCGGCCAGGCATCCACGCCGCTGCGTCAGCTCTATTTCATGGTGCAGATCATGCTGATGGAGCCGGAAGGCGCCGCGCAGGCGCGCGAGTTGTTCCGCAAGTCGCTGCCGCTGCTGATCGCCAGTTTCGAGGACCAGCAGATCAGCTCGGCCCTGAAGCAGGTCGACGCGCTGGTCAGCGAGGGATCCGTGTTCGAAGCGCTGAAGACGATCCGCTCGCTCTATGGCCTCGAGGCCAGGGCGATGGGGCATGCCAACGATGCCGCCGCCATGGCGCGGCCGATCGCGATGGGAGCGCGGGCCTGATGTCCATGCCGGTCAACGCAGTCCAGAACAACAACGCCACGCCGAAGAGCGAGGCGGTGTCGAAGACCTCGGTCGATTACGAATCCTTCCTGCGGCTGCTCGTCGCCCAGATGAAGAACCAGGACCCGACCAACCCGATGGATTCCACGCAATATGTGGCGCAGCTCGCCTCCTTCAGCCAGGTCGAGCAGTCGGTGCAGATCAACAGCCGCCTCGACCAGCTTCTCCAGGCCTCGACGCTGGGTCAGGCCGACGCGCTGATCGGCCGGACGGTGACGTCCGCCGACGGCAAGATCAGCGGCGAGGTCAAGGAAGTCCGGCTCACCACCGGCGGCGCCACCGCCGTGTTGACGAACGGCAAGGAAATCCCTGTCGGCGCCGGCATCGTGATTTCGGCTGGCTAGCGCGCAGCCGCCCCGACGATGTCGCACCGTTCTTACAACCCTCTGGCAACGGAGCGAAACCCATGAACGAGGCCGACGCACTCGACATCGTCCAGTTCGCGATATGGACCGTACTGACGGCCTGCGGACCGGCGGTCGGCGTTGCCATGATCGTCGGCATCGGCATCGCGCTCGTCCAGGCGCTGACGCAGATCCAGGAAATCACGCTGACCTTCGTCCCGAAGATCGTGGCCATCCTCCTGGTCATCGCCTTCACCGGCCCCTACATCGGCGGCCAGATCACCGCTTTCTCCAACGTCATCTTCGAGCGGATAGAGACGGGATTCTGACCGCCAAGGGTCAATTGCCCACGCCTCGCGCAAGCTTGAGCGCCTAGCCTCTCCGCGCCGGCCCGCGCGCGCTTCGCTCCGGCTTGAACCGGATCGGACCAGGCATGGCAGTTACCGAAACTCTCTCCCCGGCAGCGCCCGCCCGCAACGCACGCGACATCTTCTTCGCGCTGGGCATCGTCGTCATCCTGGCGGTACTGTTCCTGCCGATCCCGGCCTTCATGATCGACATCGGGCTGGCCTTCTCGATCGCCCTGTCGGTGCTGATCCTGATGGTGGCTTTGTGGATACAGCGGCCACTGGATTTCTCGTCCTTCCCGACAATCCTGCTGATTGCCACCATGCTCAGGCTGTCGCTGAACATCGCGACGACCCGCATGATCCTGTCACATGGCAGCGAGGGAACGGATGCCGCCGGCTACATCATCAGCGGCTTTTCACAGCTCGTCATGAGCGGCGATTTCGTCATCGGCCTGATCGTCTTCCTGATCCTGATCATCGTCAATTTCATCGTCATCACCAAGGGCGCGACACGCATCGCCGAGGTCGGCGCCCGCTTCACGCTGGACGCCATCCCCGGCAAGCAGATGTCGATCGACGCGGACCTCTCGGCCGGCGTCATCGACGACAAGACGGCGCAGCTGCGCCGACGCGAGCTGGAAGAGGAAAGCTCCTTTTTCGGCTCCATGGACGGCGCATCGAAATTCGTGCGCGGCGACGCCATCGCCGGCCTGATCATCACCTTCATCAACATCGTCGGCGGCATCGCTATCGGCTATTTCCGCCACGACATGGGCATGGCCGAAGCCTCCGACGTGTTCATCAAACTGTCGGTCGGAGACGGTCTGGTCACTCAGATCCCGGCGCTCGTCGTGTCGCTCGCCGCCGGCCTGCTGGTCTCCAAGGGCGGTACCCGCGGCTCCACCAACCAGGCGGTGTTCGGCCAACTCGGCGCCTATCCGCGCGCGCTCTACGTCGCCGCCGGCCTGCTGGTGCTGCTGGCGCTGATGCCCGGCCTGCCGATGTTCCCCTTCGTCACGCTGGCGCTGGCCATGGCGGCGATCGGCTACATCATCCCGCTGCGTCAGCGCCGCGACGCAGAGGCGCTGGCCGCCGTCGCCCGCGAGGTTACGGCGACGAAAGAGGACGAGGAGAAGAATTCCGTAAAAGCCTCGCTCAAGACAGCGGAGATCGAGATGCTGATCGGCAAGCAGCTCTCGACCAAGCTCCTGGTCTCGCATCAGGAACTCGCCTTCCGCATGGCCAAGATGCGCAAGAAATTCGCCTCGCAATACGGCTTCGTCGTGCCCGAGGTGAAGCTCACCGACGACCTCGCTTTGCAGAGCAAGAGCTATCAGATCAAGATCCATGGCACCGTGGTCGCCGAGCACCAGATGCGTGTTGGCGAGTTGATGGTGCTTTTGGGAAAACGCGACACGCCCGAGATCCCCGGCGAGGAAGTGCGCGAGCCTGCCTTCGGCATGCGCGCCTATTCGGTACCCGAAATGTTCGCCGAGGACCTGAAACGCGAGCAATATACCTATGCCGACAACATGTCGGTGTTGCTCACGCATCTCTCAGAGGTGATCCGCAACAACCTGCCGCAACTCCTTTCCTACAAGGACATGAAGGCGCTGCTCGAGCGCCAGGACCCGGAATACCGGAAGCTGGCGGAGGAAATCTGCACGTCGCACATCTCCTATCCCGGCCTGCAGGCGGTGTTGAAGCTGCTGCTGGCCGAGCGTGTGTCGATCCGCAACCTGCACCTGATCATCGAGGCCATCGCAGAGATCGCGCCGCATGTGCGCCGCACCGAGCAGATCGTCGAACATGTGCGCGTGCGCATGGCCCAGCAGATTTGCGGCGACCTCTCCGAGGCCGGTGTTCTGAAAGTGCTGCGCCTCGGCAACCGCTGGGATCTCGCCTTCCACCAGAGCCTGAAGCGCGACGCCAAGGGCGAGATCCGCGAATTCGACATCGACCCGCGCCAGTTGGAAGAGTTCGGCCAGGACGCGTCGAAGGCGATCCGCGCCCATATGGAGGGTGGCGAGCGCTTCGTCATCGTCACCGCGCCAGATGCCCGTCCTTATGTGCGCATGATCATCGAGCGGCTCTACACGACGCTGCCGGTGCTCAGTCATGTCGAGATCGCCAAGGGCGTCGACATCCGCATCCTCGGCACGATTTCGTGAACTTGCTGTGGTCGTGTCGCAAAGCTTACCCCCACCCCTGACCCCTCCCCAAAAGGGGGAGTGGTCAGGGGTGGGGATAGCCGCCGTTGCGAAGCTATGACCGCCCTGCCAGAAAGCATCGTCATCGCGGCCTTTCTCGCCTTCTGCCGCATCGGCGGCTGCTTCATGATCATGCCAGGCCTGTCCAGCGCGCGCGTTCCCATGCAGGTCAGGCTGTTCGTCGCGGTGGCCGCCACCGGCGCGCTGCTGGTGAATCTTTGGGACCTGATCCTGCCCTCGGTCAGCCGCGAGCCTGCTATCCTTGTCCCGATGGTCGTCTCCGAACTGCTGACCGGCAGCCTGATCGGCCTGCTGGCGCGGCTCTACATGATGGCGCTTTCCTTCATGGGCACGGCGATCGCCATGCTGGTCGGCTACGGCGGCGTGGCCGGTCCCGGCATCGAGAATGGCGAACCGCAGGCGCCGCTGGGCGAGATCATCTCGTTCTCGGCGCTGCTGCTGTTGTTCGTCTTCGATTTCCACCATGAGATCGTCAAGGCGCTGGTGCAGTCCTACCAGGTCGCCCCGGTCAACGTCTTCTTCAACCCGCGCGCCGCCCTGGTCAACGTCACCGACACGATCGGCGAATCCTTCATGATCGCGCTGCGCCTCGGCAGCCCGTTCATCGCCTACGCCATCCTGGTCAATTTGACCGTCGGCTTCGTCAACAAGCTGACGCCGCAGATACCGGTTTATTTCATTTCGCTGCCGATGGTGGTCGCCGGCGGGCTGATCCTTTTCTACTTCGCCATCGCCACCATGCTGAGCCTGTTCGCCGACGGGTTTCTCGCGGCAAGTTTTGGAAACTAGGCATGCCCGTGTCGCGCCGTTCAACTTGCGGAAAGACCTGACATGACGGACCGGGCGAAACGGCTGCGCAAACTGCTCACCGTCCAGGAAAAGCTGAAGGCGCTGCACGAGACGCGCCACGCCGGTTATGTCGCTGCGGCCGCCGCGGCGCACACCGATGCCGAGGAACTCGTCGACCGCTTCGACGCGGAGGGTTCTCTGGCGATGTCCTTTCCCGATGTCTACAACCGCCATATTTCGTCGGCGCTCTCCAGGGAGCGCGCCAATCAGCGGCTGGCCGAGGCCGAGGCCGGCCGCGTCGCCATGGCCACCGCCCGCACCAACATGGTCGAGCGCGCCTGGCGCGAGGTCAGTCGTGCCGACGAACGCAGCCGTACCGAACGCGACCTGCTGGAGTTGCTGGCCCGGAAGCCGGAGAAGTAGGCCATTCCAAGCAAGGCTCCCGCAAGCTTTCTGGTTCACAATGCCTTCGTCAAAACCGCAGGAGCGTTCTCCTTGGCCATTTCCCCGCCCAGCGACATCGTGCTGGATGTCGCCCGCGCCGTGGAGCCGTCGGGGCTGGATGCAGCGAGCGCAGCCCTGGCGCGCCGCACAGGTGCGGTCGCCCCGACCGGCACCGACGCAGCCTTCAGCGTCGGTTCTCCCTCGGCGGCAGGTGCAACGCGGGATGCCGGCAAAACCGGGCAGGCCGACGCCTTCAGGAAATTCGAATCGGTGGTTTTGCAGACTTTCGTCCAGACCATGCTGCCCAAGGATGCCGAACAAGTCTTCGGAAAGGGCCTGGCCGGCGATATGTGGAAATCCATGATGGCCGGGAAAATCGCGGATGTCATGACCGAGCGCGGTGGCATCGGCATCGCCTCGCATCTGCTGTCCGACCACTACGTCGAGGGCAAGACCGCCAAGCCGGTCGGCCCGGTCTCGCGCGGTCCGGAACGCACGGAGGAGGACCGCCAGGCCGCGCTTTCCGACGCACTGGTGCAGGAACTTCAGCGCAGGGCGGCAAACGCGTTGCGTGAGACCGGCAGCGATGCCGCCGAAAGTCCGAAGCCGTACAGGAGCGTCACATGACCGAGTACACCTCCGCCGCCGTGAGCGAACGGCCCTATGCCGGCGATGCCGCCGCGCCGGTCCGCCCCGCCAGCCTGTCGATCATCATCGGCCGCATCGAGGAGGCGGTCGAGGCGGAGACCCACGGCCTCAAGCACGACCGCGACTTCGACCTGCAATCGTCCAACGCCCGCAAGAGCCGCCATCTGTATGAACTCACCCGGGCCATGAAAGGCATCGGCGACGCCGATATGCTGGGCGAGCATCGCGACAGCCTGAAGCGCCTACGGGAAACGCTGGGCCGCAACGAGGCTGCAATCCGCGCCCACCTCAACGCGGTCAGCGAGGTCGCGACGCTGATGCGCAACGCCATCCGCCACGCCGAGGCGGACGGCACCTATTCGGCCGGCGAATTCGGATGGGGAACGTGATCAAGTTCGCCCTGGCCGCCGTCTGGATCTGCGCGGCGACGCTGGGCGCCGTGTTCTATTCGTTCCAGTCGGCCGGCGCGAAGAGCGATGCGGCCGTCGCGCCCGCCTCGCTGATGGGCGGCCTCGACTATGTGAAGACCGACGTGATTTCCGTTCCGCTGATCCGCAACGGCTCGGTGCAAGGCTATTTCCTTGCGCGCCTCGTCTATACGGTCGATCCGGCGGAGATGCGCAAGCTGACAGTGCCGGCGGACGCGCTGATCACCGACGTCGTCTACTCCTATATCTATTCGACGCCGATCCTCGACTTCACGAAGAAGCCGGTTCTCGACCTGGAGGCCTTTCGTGTCGGCGTGCGCGACGGCATCAACAAGCGCGTCAAGCAGGACCTGGTCGAGGAGGTGATGATCGAGCAGGTGGATTACCTCACCAAGGACGAAATCCGCGACAACGCGGTCAAGCGCCGCAAGCAGGCCACCGACAAGGCCGATGGCCAGGCCGGAACCGCACAAGGCGACGGCGGGCACGAGGCAGCCCCCGCCCACTGAGGTGCCGGATCGACACGCCGCGTTTCTCCGCGAGGATGATTTCGTTAGAACCTATGGGCGGATGGATGGGCGGAAACACACGTGCCAAATCGGCAGGATTGCAGCTCTTCACCCTGCTGCTTCTAGCCGGATGCTCGCCAACGATGACGATCGACGATCGTGTGGGCGCAACGAGCGCCCAATCCAATTCGGACCACCAGCGATGCCACGAAATGGTTGAGGCCCAACCGGGCCTCTATGTGCCTCAGCAAGGCACGCTTGCCGGCGCGGCCGGCGCCGGCGCGATCGCAGGCGCGGCAAGCGTGATTGCGGAGGAGCGGGCCGTCGACGTTTGCATGCAGCGTCTCGGCTACACCAAAAGGACGCTGACGCCGCAGGAAACGCAGGCGGTACGCTCGGCTCCCCGCGGCACGGCCCGGGAAAAGGCACTCGACTCGCTGATGAAGGCCAATGATCCGATTTCCGAACAGCCAGTGCCGCCGGCCGGATGATCCGGGCGCGTGCTATCCGCGTCGTAGGAACGCTCCGATGCGTTCGATCGCCCGCAAAATGTTCTCTTCGGAATTGGCGTAGGAGAGGCGGATATAGCCTTCGCCGAGGATGCCGAAATCCGGGCCGCCGATCAGGGCGACGCCGGTTTCCTCCAACAGCGTCGAGGCGAGTTTCTTGGCCTTCCAGCCCGTCTCCGAAATATTCGGGAAGGCATAGAACGCGCCCTTCGGCGTGATGCAGGAAACACCCGGCAACCCGTTCAGCCCGTCGACCACCACCTTGCGGCGGCGGTCGAAGGCCTTCATCATCGCGTTCACCGCGTCCTGCGGCCCGTCGATGGCGGCGATGCCCGCATGTTGCGAGGGAGCATTCACACAAGACCAGCAGTTGACGGCCAGCTTGCGCACCTTGTCGTAAAGGTAGCTGCTTTCCGCGGAATTCGGCCAGATCGACCAGCCCATGCGCCAGCCGGTCATCGCCCAGGTCTTCGACCAGCCGTTGAGCACGATCAGCCGCTCGCGCAGTTCCGGGAATTGCAGCAGCGAGCAATGCTGTTCGCCGTCATAAGTCATGACGTCATAAATCTCGTCGGAAAGGATCGCGACGTTCGGGTGCTTCTCCAACCCCTTCGCCAGTTTCTCGATCTCGGCGCGCGGCGTCACGCCGCCGGTCGGATTGGCCGGTGAATTCAGGATCAGCAGCCGCGTCTTCGGCGTGATCAGCGCCAGTGTCTCTTCGGCCGAGAAGGCAAAACCGTTGGCCTCGCGGATCGGCACGGGGATCGGCGCAGCACCCGTGAATTCGATCATCGAGCGGTAGATCGGGAAACCTGGATCCGGATAGAGAATCTCGGCGCCCGGCTCGCCGAACATGACGATCGTCGCATACATGGTCGGCTTGCCGCCGGGCAGGATCATCACGTTTTCCGGCGACACTTCCACGCCGGTGGTGGTCAGCGTGCGGCGCGCCACCGCTTCGCGGGTCGCCAGCAGGCCGGTCGCCGGCGTATAACCGTGGTGGCCGTCGCGCAGCGCTTTGATAGCCGCCTCGACGATGTGCTCCGGCGTGCGGAAATCGGGCTGGCCGATGCCGAGATTGATGACGTCCTTGCCTTGCGCCGCCAGCGCGGTGGCGCGTGCCAGCACGGCGAAGGCATTTTCCTCGCCGATGCGGTCGAAAGCGGCAATCGTTTGGAGCATTTCCGTATCCCATCTGGTGCTGTGAGGCTTTTTGCGCTTTTGAGATGGTCGCGCAGACAAAGTCAAAGGAAATGGAACCCCGCCGTGATCGAAGACCTGAAAAACTGGACGGCCCGGCCCCATCCCGAACGCAAGGTGCTGGAGGGGCGCTACGCCCGGCTCGAACCGCTCTCGGCTGAAAAGCACGGCGACGGATTGTTCGAGGCGGCAACCATCGCCAATGCCGACGAGCGGTTCCGCTGGCTCGGCGAGTATCCGCCGGAGAGCCGAGCGGCGCTCCAGCCCTGGCTGGAAAAGGCCGAGGCCAGCCAGGACCCGTTGTATTTCACGGTGATCGACAAGGCCTCGGGCAAGGTTGCCGGCCGCCAGACCTTTCTGCGCATCGACACCGCCAACGGCTCGATCGAGATCGGCCACATCCATTGGGGGCCGCTGATGCAGCGCAAGCCGGCGGCGACCGAGGCGCAGTTCCTGTTCATGCGCTATATCTTCGGCGACCTCGGCTATCGCCGCTGGGAGTGGAAATGCAACAATCGCAACGAGCCGTCTAAGCGTGCGGCCTTGCGCTTCGGCTTCCAGCCTGAGGGCGTGTTCCGGCAGGCCATGGTGATCAAGGGTGAAAATCGCGACACTGCCTGGTTCTCGATCATCGACAAGGAATGGCCTGCCCTCAAGCTGGCCTATGAAGCATGGCTTGATCCGGCGAATTTCGACACTGCCGGGCAGCAGAAGAAGCGGCTGGAGGAGTTTTACTCTGCTGGAGCCTGACAGCCGATGAGCCATGCGCACTCGCACGACCACCCGGAAGCAGGCGGGCAGGCCCGTGCGGTGGAGGATGCGCATGGCCATGATCACGATCTGCGCGGCGCCGACAAGAACCGGGTCCTGCTTGTGGCGCTGCTGACCGGCGGGTTCATGATCGCCGAGGCGGCCGGCGGCGTGCTGACCGGCTCGCTGGCGCTGCTTGCGGATGCCGGCCACATGCTCACCGATTCGATCGCGCTGTGGCTTGCCTGGTGGGCGTTCCGGCTGGCCGAGCGGCCAGCGACGGGACGCCACACCTATGGCCTCGGACGCGTCAAGACGCTGGTCGCCTACACCAATGGCGTCGGCATCTTCGTCATCGCCATATGGATCGTCTACGAGGCGGTGACGCGTGTTTTCAATCCCGGCCCGGTGCTCGGCGGGCCGATGCTTGTGGTGGCGCTGGCGGGACTTGGCGTCAACATCGCGGGGCTGCTGATCCTGCGGGGCGGCAACCGCGACAGCCTCAACATGCGCGGCGCGATCCTGCACGTGCTGGGCGACCTGCTCGGCTCGGTGGCTGCAATCGCTGCCGCGCTTGTCATCCTGGCGACGGGATGGACGCCGATCGATCCAATCCTGTCGGTGGTGGTCGCCGTGCTGATCCTGTCCACGGCATGGACGCTGATGCGCGAGGCGGCGCATCTTCTGCTCGAAGGAGCACCGGCCAATCTCGACCGCGATGGCATCGCCGCCGACCTTGCAGCCAATGTCGAAGGTGTCAAGGAAGTCAATCACATACATGTCTGGTCGCTAGACGGCGAAACGACGATGGCGACGCTGCATGCCTGCCTCGCCGACGGTGCCGACCCGTATGCGGCGGTCGCGGCGATCAAATCGAGGCTTGCGGCAAAGCACGGGATAGACCATGCGACAGTCGAGCCGGAATTCGCGGCCTGCGCGGACCAGTCGCCGGGACACGCACACTAAGGCAGCGCGTCTGGGCATCCGGTTCCGCGTTGAAACAAGTCTTCATTTCCTTGACAATCAACGCGCGACCAAATGATGTTGCGCAAAACGTATCATGGAGAAATTTCATGCATCGGTCTCTGTTCGCTTGCCTGGCTCTGGTTATGAGCCTTGTCGCGCCGATAACGCTTCCGACGCCCGCTCATGCGGTCACGATCGACATCACGGTTGGCACCAGCCTCGATAGAGGCCGCGCGGTCACGTGCAGGGGAGGCGAGCGAATCCTGCGTAGCCGCGGCTTCCGCGAAATTCGCCGGGTGGATTGCCGCGGGCGGTTTCTGGTTTATCACGCCCGGCGCGGCGGCAGCCGGTTTGAAATCGCCGTAAGCGCGCACAATGGCCGTGTCGTCGACGTTCGTCGCATCAGAAGGTGACGTTTCGGGGAAATTCCGCGCCGATCGGTGATGTGAATGGACTTCGGCCACTGTGCCGACGGTCTTCCCCGAACAAGTTGCCGGGTATTGGTCCCGAAGGCGCTGTTTGCAACCTAATCCTTTGTTAAGCGTAGGATTTCCGAGAACTCGTGCCGTCTCGGGGTCATGGTTCGGAGTCGGGCTCGAGGAGGGCAAATGAGCGGAAGACTGAAGGGCAAGGTCGCGGTGGTCACCGCCGCGGGGCAAGGCATCGGACGGGCGATCGCCGAGATGTTCGTGGCCGAGGGAGCGACCGTCCATGCGTCCGATATCTCGCGCGACAAGCTTGAAGGCCTGGCGCGGGCGAAGAAGGCCAAGCTCGACGTCCTGTCGACCAGGGCGGTCGACGCCTACGCGCAAAAAGTCGGCAAGATCGACATTCTGGTCAACGTCGCGGGCTTCGTGCATCACGGCACGGTTCTCACAACCTCCGAGAAAGATTGGGATTTTTCCTTTGACCTCAATGTGAAATCGATGCACCGGACGATCCGCGCCTTCCTGCCGGGCATGCTGGAAAGGGCGAAGGAGACGGGCAAGACCTGCTCGATCGTCAACATCTCGTCAGGCGCCTCCTCGGTGCGGGGCATACCGAACCGCTACGCGTATGGGGCAAGCAAGGCAGCGGTGATCGGCCTTACAAAGGCCGTGGCGGCGGACTATATCCGCGACGGGATTCGCTGCAACGCGATTGCGCCGGGAACATTTCGGTCGCCTTCGTGGGAGGACCGGGTCGAGGAACTCGGAAAAAGCTGGGGCGACAAGGACAAGGCCTTGGAAATGTTCGTACAACGCCAGCCGATGGGGCGCGTGGCGGATGCCGCCGAGATCGCGCCGATCGTGGTCTATCTCGCTAGCGACGAGGCGGCTTTCACGACCGGCACGGTGATGATGGTCGATGGAGGATTCGCGCTCTGATGAATGCTGACAACCGCAACGCAGCGATCGCAGCGCTGATCATCGTGCTGGGTTTCGGCTTCGGCGCCTATTTCCTGCCGTCGATCATGCTGGAGCTCGGTAGCTATTCGACTGTAATCGCAGGGGTTTTCGGCGTTCTCTTCGTCGCGGCGTTCTTCCTCGTGTTCTGGCTGAGAGGCCGCTACCAGCGTCGGCACGGGCAGTGACGACTGCGCGGGAAGAATTCCCGTGAAGTCCGGAATATCGATCGTTTCCAACGGCCTGGGCGCAATGTCAGGAGCACGCAGGCCGTTCGGGCTTCACGCAGGCCTCCAAAAGCGGGCCGTAACCACCACTGCGACGCATTTTGCGTTGACGGCGGCCTCGATTCATTTCCTCGCGTTTGATGCAGCTTGTGTTCGGACAACGGAGCTCGGCCGAAGCGCGTTTGCTCGCCGAAAAGGCCCTGCCCGGCCGAAAGTTTTCGCCGGCGGAAACGTGAACATTCCCGGTCGTTAGATTCTTATGCGTTGAGGCTCGCACCCAGCAGCGCCAGGCCGAGCAGGAAGACCAGCAGGGCGCCGGCGATCTCGATCGAGGCATGCACCCGATTTCCCGTTCGGCCGTCTCCGGCAAGGGTGACCGCCCAGTTCTTGGCGGTGACCGCGAGCGTGGCGAGCAGCGAGACGGTGATGGCGGTGCCGACCGCCATGGCGACCACCGAAAGCACGCCGCCGGCGAAGAGGCCGTTGAGGAAAGCGAAGGACAGGACGATCAGCGCGCCGGTGCAGGGGCGCAGGCCCACGGCCATGACCGCCGACCAGGCGGTGCGCCAGTCGAAACGGTCGCCGGAAATCATCGACGGGTCGGGCGCATGGCTATGGCCGCAGGTCTCGCAGACCATCGCTCCGCCGGCGACACTTGCGTCCGACGCCACGAAGGCGTGGCCGAAGCGGGTCGTGGCGCGATGGTCGATCTCGCCGAACAGGTCGGCGGTCGCGCCGCCCGCCTGCGCAGACGACAGGCTGTAGGCCGGGTTGAGGCCGAACAGGCCGGACATGCGCGGCCAGGCTTTTTTCCACAGCAGCCAGGCGCCGAACAGGGTGATCAGCGCATAGCTGGCGATCTCCAGGAACCAGGTGGCGTCGGTCATCGAGATGGCGGTGCCGCGCAGCACCAGGAACACCAGCGTCATCACGACGATGGCCGTCAGTGCTTGCAGGAAGGCGGAGACGAAGGACAGCATGATGCCGCGCCTGAGCGCCACCTCGTTGGCCAGCATGTAGGAGGAGATGACCGCCTTGCCGTGGCCCGGTCCGGCGGCGTGGAAGACGCCGTAGGCGAAGGACAGCCCGACCAGCACCCACAGCTGGCTGCCGTCCTGGCGCATCGCCTTCAGCGCGCCGGTGAGCGACCGGTAGAAACCCTGCTGCTGGACATTGACCCAGTTCATGAAGCCGGAGAACAGCCCCGTGGACGGGATCATCGCCTCGTTGGTGCCGATGCCCAGCGAACTCTGCGCATGGGCATGGCCGATGAAATGCGTCGCGACATAAGCAAGTGCGATCAGGGCGAACACCGCCCGCGCCGTCCAGCCCTTCATGCGGCGTCCCCCGTCATCCGCTCGCCTGGCAGGTGAGTTCCAGCTTGGTGGCGAAAATCTTGCTCATGTCGGTGCCGGTGGGGTCGTTGAAGAACGCGTCTGTCAGCGTCGACTGGTTCTGGGCGATGGCCTCGTCCGGATCGGGGCGGATGACGCTCTTCGTGCAGTCCGAAGGCATGTCGACCACCGACAGGTTGGCATCCTCGGTGAAATCGATCGCCGTGTAGAAGGTCGGGTCGTAGACGCCGAAATCCACCTTTCCAGACAGTTTCAGCGGCGCTTTCGGCTGCGACTCGAACAGGATGATGAGTTGCTGATCCTCGAAATTGGCGATCAGCTTCGTCGGCGGCTGCATCGCCACGTCCTTGCCGTCCTCGGTGACGAGCTGGAAATAATTGTATTCGGCAAGCGAGGAATGGACGGTGCTGGCGACGTCCTGCAATTCGGCATCGTCGAGCTTCAGGTCGGAATTCTTGTCGAATTCCATCAGAACGGTGGAGGAGAACAGGTCGTCGAACCGCCAGAGATGGCGCAGCGATTTCACCGTGCGGTCGGGATTGACGACAACGTCGAGCCGTGCCTCGGCGAAAACGTGCGGATGCACGAGCGCCGGTGCGCTCGATCCGAGGAGCATCGCGGCAGCGGCCGCCGCCTTTGTTAGCTGATGGGGAAAATGCATCCTCGGGCCTGGCTGATTTGCGAGACCCGAGGATTACCAGAAAACGGGCGAAAATGGGACCGGCTGCCCAGCGCGGATGGTCGCAGATCCTCGCGGCTCAGCCGCGTGGACTGTCCTGCTGAGCTGCGTTCTTCGATAATCTGTCCATTCGCATCTTGGATGGCTGCCTATTATTTCTGTTCCGCATCCTGAATCAAATTATGTACAGGCCTTGTATGGAGATCGTCTGAGCCCCAGCAACGCCAACGATCCAGAGATTTACGTCCCTAAATTGCGCTTCGACATTTGTCGCACTGCATACCATTTTTATATGCTTCCCATCAATTGATGTGGAGCCGGGAACCAATGTAATCCCGTTTATCGCAGGCCCATTTTGGGCCGCTGAAGAATGAAATTGCAATCCTTTGGTATTCAACTCATCTCCCTTAATTGCAAAGGAGGTGTCGTCGTTGTTCGGTGCGCTAACCGGAGAAGGCAGCAAGGTGTCCAAGCCTACGGGCATGATATTTCTCCAAATTAACACGGATCAGCTCTCATAGGAGCAATCCGATGCATTTCGGTGTCGGTGGCGTACTGTTTGTCATTCGTCGCCGAGGCGACGGCATTCGATATTCAGCCGCTTGACCGCCCCATCGAACCGCTGGAGCGCCCCATTGAACCGCTGGAGCGTCCCATCGAGCCGCTGGAGCGTCCCATCGAGCCGTCCGGGTCGCGGGGGTCGCCTGCCGTCTCGGCAGCAAGCAGAATTTGTTCGAGAGGGCCAGTCTCAACGTTGAAACGCATCGAGAAGTCGCCCTTGTCGTAAATCCAGACCCTCATATCCTTAGCCAGTGAGCGCGTTTGCGATCCAAGGCCGGTAAGAGCACTGGAACCTGGCGAGCGGGCGAGCCTGCCATATTCCACTTCGCCCTGGGCATTTTCCGGGAGCGGGTCGTCGGGATCGAGGCCTACTCCATGAACCAGGAAGATCGTTGGACGTGCCAGTTCGAAGAACGTGCCTTCAAATGCAAAGGCGTAGATGCGGGCCAGCCGGGGTTGCGGGGCATTCGGCGGAACATCAAGCTGCCGTCGAAGGAAATTGTTGTCTCCAATCGGAACTCCCGCTGTGACACCATAATTGGGGTTGAGATTGATGTCGCTCAAGCGCCTTCCAAACAAGTATATGGATGATAATCCAAGTAAAGTTTCGCTGTCTGGCATTGCAACCTCCGCTCTTTTTTAAGTTATATTCTGATATTATTCCGAAGAAGAAAGTTCTCCCTGTAACTCATTTTTGGAAAGCTACGGCTGTCCGTCGGCAGCAGCGTGCGTGTGAAGCGACGCTCGCGAGCGCCGGCGTCGGATGCCAGGCGCCGTCCGGCATGCAATTCGCCGATGTGGCGACGCCTGAAATTGCTGTCGAGGAGGTCCGAAAACTCGCCGCCGGAGTGCATACGGTCGGCCGCAAGCATCGCATCGGCGACGTTGCCATAGTCCAGTTGGTCGGGGCTGAGGATCTGTAACGTCGCGGCCAGATACGTGCCCACAACATCGCGGGCATCAAGCAGCGCGTCCGCAAAGCCCTCTGCGTCGCGCGCGAAGGCCGCGTCGAATTCATCCTGCAGGAGACCTTCCATGGAGGGATCGGACTGCGCGGCGTCGGCGAATGCTGCGACCTCCGGCGAGATCAGGCCGCGCGACACCAGGCTTTCGTGAAAGATGTCGACAAGGCTGTCGAAGATCGCGCCGGTCAGCGGTTCCGACAGGTCGTGTTCGTTCTTCCAGCCATCAACGAAGTCGGCCATGGTCCGCTTGTTGTTGGCCGAGCGTATCTGGCGATGCGGCGATAACTCGGAAAAACGGGCGAGGCGGTTGGCGAGGTAGAGATTGCCCCTGGTCTCCTCAAGCACGTTTTCGACAACCGAGGGGAAATGCATCGCGGCAATAAGCGATACGCAATCGGCGAAGGACTCCTGGAAGCCGAGATACTCCGGATATTCGTTTTCGGCGTCAGGAATTCCCAGGATGCCGTAGATGATCGCGTGGCCCACCTCGTGTGCGATGATGTCGAAGTCGAGGCTGAAGGGTAACGTCCCGCCGTCACCGTCGAGCTGGCTGCCCAGTTCCAGGAAGCCGTAGCCGTACTGGGCGTTATTCCAGCCCGGCAGGATGTCGATCTCCAGGCGGTTGTAGTGATCGCTGAAATGCCACGCCAGCGGCCGGTCAAGGTAACGTTCCCACACATCCAGCGTGAAGCGTGCACAGCCGAATGCGTGCGCGGCCTCGAAACCCGGCACGTCCGGCCGATAATGATCGAAATTGCCCCACCGGTCGGGAACGGCGGGCGCAAGAATCCGGCCTTGCCAGGGCGGAAGGTAAAGGAAGGGCGTTCCGAGCGGACCGATGTTGAGCCCGTAGGCTCGGGCCTTCCCGTCCGGCACGATGACGTACATGCTGTCGTCCGACGGCCCAACGCGAAGGCTGCCTGCGGGCGACGAGACAGTGATGATTTCGGGGCGGGAGAGGTCGTCCTCGAACGGAGGCTGAACAAAGAGCCTAAACCGTGTGCCGCCCATCTAAACCCCTCGACGATGGAGGTTCAATGTAACATAGCAATATTGATCTGGCGATAGCTTTGATCGTTGAAGATTATTCCGAAGTTTTTCCAGAAAATTGCATCAAATCGGCTAGTCCAATAATTTCTATCAACTTCTGATAGCGAGGATGATCGCGAATAGACTCCAGATCCGCGTCATTCATGAACCACAATTTCATATCACTGCCGACGTGTGGCGCCCAGGCTTCCAGCAAATCCATTGCCCGATCGACTTCCCCAAGTTGTGCATAGGTGCAGGCAGCGTTGTATTGTATATGTGTATCGCCCGGATCGGTTGCGATCGACTGGGCGAGCCACGCCAGAGCCCGTTCATTCTCGCCGAGGAAGGCCAGCACCGTTGCCGCAAGACATGCGCAATTGGCGTTCTCCGGATGCCGCTGAAGTTCTTCCTCCGCTTTCCTGACCGCGACGCGCCCGTAGGTCTTCGCCTCGTCGATCCTTCCGTCGGAACGCAGCACGCTGACGAGCATCGCCGGCGAGCCGTAATCCGTCGGCTTGATCTCCATGGCGCGCACGAAATGCTTTGCGGCAAGGTCGAAGTGGCCATCTGTGACGCAGAATTCCGCATAGAAGCGATTGGCTTCATGGCAATCGGGATTGAGGGCCAACGCCTGCCCCAAGGCTACGGCCGCGGCGGCGCGGTTGCCGCCGAGCGCGAGGGCGATGCCCTGGGCCGCATGGGCCTCCGCCAATCGCGGATCGATCGCCAGCGCCTTTTCGGCAGTCGCCAGGATGTCGTCGACCTTGATCTTGTCGCCGTACATCGACTGAAGCCTTATATCGCAGAACGCTATCCCGGCATAAGCCCGTGCATAGGCGGGATCGAGTTCGACGGCACGGAGAAAATTCCGGCGCGCCATCAGATGGTTCGCCTTGTTGGCGATGTGATAATATTCGCGCCCGCGCAGATAGTGCGTGTAGGCCTCGACATTTTCCGTCGGCGCCTGTTCGATCGCCTTCTTCTCTTCGGGCAGGAGCCGGACCTTGAGCTGGCTGACGACCGCCTTGGCGATCTCGTCCTGCACGGCGAATATATCGGTCAGGTCGCGGTCGAAGCGCTCTGCCCAGAGGTGGCCGTCGGTGGCGCCCTCGATCAGTTCGGCATTGATCCGCACGCGGTTCCCGGATTTGCGGACGCTGCCTTCGACGATGTAGGCGACGCCGAGTTCGCGGGCGATGCGCGCCAGCGTCTGCGTGCTGCGCTTGTAGGAGAACACCGTGTTGCGGCTGATGACGAACAGGCCGGACACGTTCGAGAGGTCGGTGATGATGTCCTCGGTTATGCCGTCGCTGAAATATTCCTGCTCGGTATCGTTGCTCAAATTGGCGAAGGGAAGGATCGCCACGGACGGCTTTGCGATAGGGGCCAGCGCCTGACCGCCCCTGGCGGAAGCGGATTCGGCGAGCGATCCGTCCCGCTGCCAATCGGCAAAGAAGACGTGCACGGGCTGGGCGATGTTTTTCACCGTCCTGGCGCCCTGGTCGATGAAACCGAGGTCGAGCTTGTTGCCGACCTCGTTGCGCACCGCCGCCGAGCAGGCGATGCCGCCGGGAACCGCAAGTCCCTGCAGGCGGACCGCCATGTTCACGCCATCGCCGTGGAAATCGTCGCCGTCGACGATGATGTCGCCGAGATTGATGCCCATGCGAAACATGAAGTGCCGGTCTTCCGGCAGCCCGGCATTGCGCTCCAGCATGCCACGCTGGATCTCGGCCGCGCAACGCGTCGCGTTCAGCACGCTGCCGAACTCGATCAGAAAACCATCGCCCATCACCTTGAAGATGTGGCCGCCATGTCGGGCCACGGTGGGGTCGAAGAATTCATTGCGATGACGGCGAAGAGCGGAGAGGGTCTGCTCTTCGTTGGCTTCCATAAGGCGGCTGTACCCAACGACATCGGCGGCCAGGATTGCCGCAAGCCGACGTACAAGCTGCTCCTCGCTCATAACGCATGCCCCCGATCGGCGATGCTACCTTATCGGCGGTTCCGCGGCAACGCCGCTTGGGATCGGGAGTGGTCTGCGTCCAAGCCGAAAGCCTTGTCCGGCGCCGTTCTTTCGGAACCATTGCACCAGGAAATCGACGAAGACGCGGACCTTCGCCCGCAGGTAGCGGCGGCTGGGCGGGCGGAAGATGCCGCCGTCGCTTTTTGGCAGTTCACATGAGATCGGCGCGTGCGTCGTGCCGCGTGTGTGGAATGCCGTTCATCATCGGCCGTTCAAACGACGATGAAGTCTGCGGCGGTCAACAGTGGAGCTCCTGCGAGGGTCGCGAAGCGGATGGCGGCGAAGGTGGTTCCGAATCCGTCGGCATCGTAAAGAAGCGCTCCGGTGACGGAGTTGTAGATGATGTGGTCGTCGGCGTCCCTTGGCGCCAGCGCCGTGTCCTTGAACGCCGACGCGCTCAGCACCCCAAGGCCGAGCGCCGTGAATATGGCATCGTCGAGCTCGATCTTGTCCGTGCCCGCCGCGAAGTCGGCGATGCGGACGATGTTGTCGGCGGCAAGCGCCGTCGAGAAGCGGAAACTGTCCGCCCCGCCCATGCCGTAGAGCACGTCCGCGCCGCCGCCGCCGTCCAGCGTGTTGGCGCCGTCATTGCCGCGCACCAGCTGCACCAACTCGTTGCCGGTGAGGCTGACGCCGGTGACGCCGGCAAGCGAGGTGGTGTTGAGGTATTCGACATGGGCGCCGGCCGTCAGCACGAAGTTTACGGCCGCGCTCACCCGGTCGTCGCCCTCGCCGTCAAGCTCGACGATCACGTCGCCGGCATTGTAGACCTGATAGCCGTCGTTGCCCTTGCCGCCGATCAGCGTGTCGGCCGCGCCCGTCCCGCCGTCGCTCAGGATGTTGTCGCCGGCATTGCCGCGGATCGTCTGGGCGAAGGAATTGCCGGTGAGATTGACGGCATAGGTGGCATTGAGTGCGGTGGTGTTGAGCAGTTCGACATGCACGCCCTTGCCGAGCACGTAATCGACGCCGGCCGAGACGCGGTCGTTGCCCTCGCCGGCAAGCTCGATGACGATATCGCCGCTGTTGTAGACGAGGTAGGTGTCGTTGCCGTCATGGCCCCGCATCGTGTCGGCGCCGCCGACGCCGCCATCATGCAAGGTATTCTTGCCGTCATTGCCGACGATGGTCTGCGACAGCGCGTTGCCGCGGAGATCGATCGCCGACTTGCCGGTGGACGAGTTGGTCGACAGGATCTCGATGTCGTCGTCGGCCGCCAGCGTGAAGCTGACGAAGCTGGCAACCTGGTCGGCGGTGCCGTTGCCGGCCGTCTCGATGATGGTGTCGGTCGCATCGTCGACGAAATAGAGGTCGCTGCCGATGCCGCCGGCGAAGATGTCGTCAAAACCCTTGGTGCCGCGCAGGATGTCGCCGTCGCTGTCCAGCCCGGTCACGGTGATGGTCACCGTGGCGGTGTCGCCGTCGGAAAGCGTGTAGGTGAAGGTGTCGTCGCGCAGAAGGTTGATCGCACCCGACGCCGAATCCGGCAGGTCGTCGAAGGCGCCGTTGGGATCGTAGTCGAAGCTGCCGTCGGCCTTCAGCGTCAAGAGCGCCCCGGACGCCAGCGTCACCTGCTGGCCCACGTCACCGGAAACGCCGTTGACTTCGGCAACCACAAGCGCCGAATCCGGATCGGCGTCCGGCCCAAAACCGTTGTCGCCGAAGACGCTGCCGCCGGCGATCGTCGTCGCCTCGTCCAACGCGAACGTGTCGTCCTGCGCCACGCCTGCGTCGTCGACGGGCGTCACGGCAATCGTGAAGGTCTGGCCAGCGACCGTGCCGCCCGCGCCGTCCGAAACCGAGAAGCCGAAGGAGGCGGAAGCCGTCTCGCCGCCATTGTGGGTGTAGGTAATCAGGTTGGCGTTGATGTCGGCCTGGGTGAAGGTGGCGTTCAGCCCCAGCGAGACGCCGTTGCGGAACAGCGTGCCGTTCGTCGCGACCGAGGTGACCGTGTAGGTGATCGCCGCGTCACCCTGCTCCGGATCGTTGAAGTCGAGGCGTGCCGACGTGATCGTTCCGCTGGCGCCTTCGGCCAGCGTCAGCCCCAGATTGGCTCCCACCGATGGTGCGGTGTTGGCCGCCGCCGTGGTGAAGTTGAGGAACTGCGAATCGGTGATGCCGACACGCTGGATTCCGTCCAACCGGCCGAAAGTCATGCCGTCGGCGTCGCGGATCGCCCCGGTTGCGAACTGCAGGTAGTAGCCGGTGCTGCCGGCAAGCGTGGTGGCGAAGTCGATGGTGAGCGTGGCTGTGCCCGACCCCGTCACCCGCGCATCGTTGCCGGCAAAAGTCTCGACGATTGCGTTGTCGGACACCCTGCGCAGCGTGATATTGCCAGCCCCTGTGAAAACACTCTCGTTGAAGGTGAGGGTGACGTTGGCGCTGGTCGAGACGGAGCCGGCATTGTCGGCGGGCGTGGAGGAGACAAGGCGCGGCGGCGCGCCATTCTGCGTGTAGGTGGAGTGGTCGCCCGCGCGGTAGAGCAGGATGTCGATGTCGCCGTCGCCGTCGAAATCGGCGATCTCCATATTGTCCGGGCCTACGGCCGGGATGAAGGCAAGTCCGGCAAACGGCGTCGTGGAGAGGTCGGTCGTCAGCGTGTAGCTGCCGCCGCCATTGTTGCGATAATAGGCTTCGGCACTGCCGTTCCAGAACAGCATATCGACGTCGCCGTCGCTGTCGAAATCGCCGACGACGGTCGTGTTGGGGTCTGTGCTGTCGGTTGACAGGGCAGTGAAAGGCGAAGCCTGCTGGCTGTAGCTTCCCCCATCGTTTCGCAGATAGACGAATTGATCGGTATCGCCCCTGAAGAAAAGGATGTCCTGGTCGTTATCGCCATCGAAATCCGCAACCCGCGTGCTCTCCGGCCCCCAGGCCGGGACGGGGACGCCCGCGAACGGCGTCAGGGACATGTTCGTGATGCTGGTAAACGCGCCTGAGCCGTTGTTTCGGTAGTAGATTTCCTGGGTGCCGGACCAAGCCACGAGGTCGACGTCGCCGTCATTGTCAAAGTCCCCAGGCAGGAAAATATTCTGGGTCGCGCTCGTGAGCCCCGCGAAGGGCGACGTTCCCGTAACGTAGTGTGTACCGTCATAGGTGAGATACGTGTGGGTTCCGTTGGCGAAATAAAGGATGTCCCGGTCGCCATCGTTGTCGAAGTCGGCGAGGACCGTATTGGACGGTCCGTAGTTCGGCGCCACGGCGAGACCCTGGAAAGGCGTCCCGGTCAGATTGGCGAAGTAGGTGACGGTGCCATTGCCGTTGTTGCGGTAGTAGGCGTCGACGGAGCCGCTCCAGAAGGAAAGATCGACATCGCCATCGTGGTCGAAATCGCCGGCCAGGAACTGGAAGGTCGTGCTGGTTGCACCGATTGTGCCTGGGGTGAGGTCCGTGAAGAGGTCGCCTATGGTGTAGGTTACCATTGTGCCTTGTTCTCCCCAAAGCCGCCCGTCTCCGGCCATCCCGGCCGTTCGATTCGCGCGGCAATCCATTGCGATGCCGGATCGGTATCCCGGTCCGGTTCAAGTCTCGATGTGCTCAAGGATTATGACTGGCTCGATCGCCCCGGAACGACACCCTCGTCCCAGCGGCATATGTTACCGCCGTTCCAAGGTTTCCCGCCCGATACGTTTCGGCCCAAATCGTCCCGCAGGCACAAGGGGTAGAGCATCCGCGGACTTTGGAGAAGTACTTTTTCGTTAACTGAAAGTAACAGGTCCAAGGGGTTACGGCCTGCAGCCTTGCCGTCGGGCGCACAGCCGCCGCCATTCGGATGGCTTTGAGGTCGCAATCGTGGACGTAATTGTTCCGGCTGAGGTCACCCCGCGCCGTTCTTCCGGAACCACTGGACAAGGAAATCCACGAAAACGCGGACTTTCGCCGGCAGGTAGCGGCGGTGGGGATAGACGGCGAAAATGCCGCCGCCGCGCGGCACGCGGTCGTCGAGAACCGGCACCAGGCGGCCGGCGTCGATGTCGGGCTGGGCTATGAAGTCGGGCAGGATGGCCCAACCGAGGCCGGAAACGGCCGCGGCGCGCGCTGCCATTGGGCTGTTGACCTCAATGCGGCCGGTGACCGACACGGTTGTCGTCTCGCCGTCCTCGCCGACGAAAGGCCAGTTGGACAGCCAGCGGCCGTTGGTGTCGATGACGCAGGGCTTGTTGGCGAGGTCCTGCGGGCGCATGGGAAGGCCGTATTTGTCGATGACCTCCGGCGAGGCGCAGACCCTGACCGAAAAAGGCGACAGGCGCCGGGCGATGAGGGAAGAACTTTCCAGCCGGGTGATGCGGATTGCGAGGTCGAACCCTTCCTCGACAAGATCGACGAAACGGTCGTCGAGCTGGATTTCCAGCACGATCTCGGGATGGTCGCGGGCGAAATCGATCAGCGCCTGGCCGATCGGCGCATCGGCGAAGGTACGCGGCGCCGACAGTTTTATGCGGCCGCGTACATCGCCGGAGGATTCGCGCACCGCGTCGGCCAGGCTGTCGACCTCGCGCACGATCTCGGAGGCGCGGCGATAATAGGTGTGGCCGGCCTCGGTCAGCGAGAACTGGCGGGTGGTGCGGTTGAGCAGCAGCGCGCCGAGCTCGTCCTCCAGCTCGCGGACATATTTGGAGAGCAGCGCTTTTGACCGGCCGATCTTTCGCGCGGCGGCGGAGAAACCCTCGGCCTCCACGACGTCGATGAAGGCGCGCATGCGCGTGAGCGTGTCCATTCAGGGCTCCGGATGAGATTCGGCCGTTGGCGATTTTCCCGCCATCGTCGCACTCCGTCCAACACCCCTCATCCGACCTCGCTGCGCTCGGCCACCTTCTCCCACAAGGGGAGAAGGGGGAGTTTCGCGTTGGCGGCAATGGCAATTGCCAACGTCAGAGATTTGCAGAGGCGAAGCGGCAGTGCTCCACCTTCTCCCCTTGTGGGAGAAGGTGGCCTCGCGAAGCGAGGTCGGATGAGGGGTGTTGGACGGAGTGCCACAACCACAAGGCGAGTGCTTGAACATCACAGACCCGCACCCGCCAGAATCTTCCGTCCCAGCCGGATCAGCGCGACGTCGCTGTCGGGTGGGCCGACGATGGAGAGGCCGAAGGGGGCGCCGCGGACGGTGCCGACGGGCAGGGTGATCTGCGGGCAGCCGGAGAGGCCGGCGAGGCAGAGAAGATGCAGCGCCCGCTCGCGGTAGGATTGGAGGTCTTCAGGTGCCGCATCTTTCAGCGGCGCGGCGCCAGGCACGGTGGGCAGGACCAGAACCGCGCCGTCCGTCAAAAGCTCCAGCATCTCGGCGCGGAAGGCGAGCCGCCGCACGCGCTCGGCATGGACGGTCTGTGCGTCGATGCCCTTGCCATAGCGGAAACGCTCAAGCGTGCCGGCGCCCACCGCGTCTGCATGCGCTTCCAGCCACGCGCCATGCTCGGCCCACGCCTCGAAAGCCTGGATGTTGCGGAAGCAGGAATAGAGCTCGTCGGGCGAGGACGTGAAGGGCAAGGTTTCGCGCGAGGTGAAGGGCAGGCCGACAAAACCTTTCATGCGCGTATATTCCGCAGCCTCGTCCGGTCCGGCGACATAGGTTTCCATCGTGTCCAGGGTGACGGCGCGGGTGAGCAGGCCGCGAAAGGCGTCGCGGCCGAGCAGGATTTTTCCGACCGCCTCGTAGACCTCGATGTCGGCGGCGAACCAGCCCACCGTGTCGAGCGAGGAGGCAAGCGGCATGGCGCCGTCGATCGGGATGCGGCCCTGCGTGGTGCGCAGGCCGATCAGCCCGCAAAAGCTTGCCGGCGCGCGCACCGAGCCGCCGGTATCGGAACCGAGCGCGATGTCGGCCAGCCCGCCGGCCACCGCTGCCGCCGATCCGCAGGACGAGCCGCCGGTGACGCGGTCGGGCGCCTTCGGGTTGACCGGAAAGGGGAAGTGGACGTTCTGGCCCATCAGCGAGAAGACCAGTTCGTCGGTCACCGTCTTGCCGGCGAAGCGGGCGCCCGAATCGAGCAGCACCTTGACGCAGGAGGCGCTCCTCACGGCGGGCGCGGCTTCCGCGAACTTTTCGGGGTTGCCGCAGCCGGTGCGATAGCCTTCGACGTCGAATATGTCCTTAACGCCCAGCCGCAACCCGGCGAGAATGCCGGATTCCGCATTGGTGACAGGCACTTGCGGCAGGTCGAGGAAGGCGTTGAAACTGTCCCGGGTTCCCGGCATCGTTCACCGTTGGCGCGTGTTTTCGCCAGAATTGTTCGACGGACGAAGAATTGCAAGCGGGATGCATTTTTTCGTTGATTGTGACAGCCAAGATTCCTATATCGCGCTTGCCCAAAGTCGCACGTGCCTGTGGGTGTCCGCCGGTCCCTCGAATGGCGAGGGAACTCGGTAAGGTAACTGGAGCTAACCCCTCCAGTCGGTTCAGCGGCCAACCGCCGACCCGAGGACACCTTGAAGCAACGACGGTGCGGGCCTTTCTGGTTCTCTTCCGGTTGTCCAAAAACCGGGGTTACTGAAGAGGCACACCTTCATTGCCGGCAGTGCGGATGGGTTCCCCCTCCAAGCCAAGGCAGACAAAGCGGATTTCTGGCCGGGCAGGTCAAAAGTCCATCGCCGCGAGACGGTGTTTCATGGTTCCGGGGTCTCCACCGGCTGGTTCCATGGATTTTCCGTCCCGCCTTTGTCCATAGCGAGTTCGCGAGGCCGAGCGCCCGCGTTCCGCAGCCTTGTTGCGCGCCTCGAAAGCGCGATTGGAGCATATCGATGGCCACCCAGCGCATCCTCGACTTCCTCGCCACCCGACGTCCGGCCGGCCCTTGCCTGGTCGTCGACCTCGACGTGGTCCGCGACAATTTCCGCGCCTTCGAGAAGGCGCTGCCGGACAGCAAGATCTATTACGCGGTGAAGGCAAACCCGGCGCCGGAGATCCTGCGCCTGCTTGCTGCGATGGGCTCGTCCTTCGACACCGCGTCGGTTGCCGAAGTCGAGATGGCCATGGACGCGGGCGCGCCCGCCGACCGCATCTCCTTCGGCAACACCATCAAGAAGGAGCGCGATATTGCGCGCGCCCATTCGCTGGGCATCCGGCTGTTCGCGGTCGACTGCGTCGAGGAAGTCGAGAAGGTTTCCCGCGTCGCCCCCGGCAGCCGCGTGTTCTGCCGCGTGCTGACCGATGGCGAGGGCGCCGAGTGGCCGCTGTCGCGCAAATTCGGCTGCGTGCCGGCGATGGCGGTCGACGTGCTGCGCCATGCCAAGTCGCTCGGGCTGGACGCCTATGGCGTGTCGTTCCATGTCGGTTCGCAGCAGTGCGACCTGACGGCTTGGGACCGCGCGCTGGGCGACGCCAAGAAGGTGTTTTCGACGCTGGCCGAGGAAGGCATCGTGCTGAAGATGGTCAATATGGGTGGTGGCTTCCCGACCCGTTACCTGAAGGACGTGCCGGTGGCGCAGGCCTACGGCCAGGCGATCTTCTCGGCGCTGCGCAAGCATTTCGGCAACGACCTCCCCGAGACCATCATCGAGCCGGGCCGCGGCATGGTCGGCAATGCCGGCGTCATCAAGTCGGAAGTCGTGCTGATCTCCAAGAAGGCCGACAACGACAATGTGCGCTGGGTCTATCTCGACATCGGCAAGTTCGGCGGTCTCGCCGAGACGATGGACGAGGCGATCCGCTACCCGATCGTGACGGCGCGCGACGCCGACCAGAAGGCGCCTTGCGTGCTCGCCGGCCCGACCTGCGATTCGGCCGACGTGATGTACGAGAAGACGCCCTATCCGCTGCCGCTGTCGCTGACCATCGGCGACGAGGTGCTGATCGAGGGCACCGGCGCCTACACGACCACCTACTCGGCGGTCGCCTTCAACGGCTTCGAGCCTCTCCGATCCTACGTGATCTGACGGGCTTTTAGCCCCTCGGATCACTTCCCGGCCGCCGGCGGCCTTAGTGGCGCATGGCCCTTTCCGAAACCGAAGTGGTTTCGGGGCCATGCGCAGGCCGGCGACGGGTTCGCTTGTGGAACAGACCTCTGCGGGTGAAGGATTTTTTGAAATGAACGCATTCGAAATCGATACCCTGGACTACACCATCCTCGCCGAGACCGCCTCCGACGAAGCGGCCCGCGAGGCGCTGCTCGACCGCGCCATGGGGCCGGGGCGCAAGCGCAAGTCGTCGGAGAAGCTGCGGCGCGGCCGCCGGCCGGCCGAAGGGCTGGCTTTGGTGGCGCGCGGCGCGGATGGGCGCGTCGTCGGCACTGTCAGGTTGTGGGACGTCGGCTTCCAGAATGGCGGCAGGGGGATGCTCCTCCTCGGCCCGCTCGCCGTCGATCCGTCGGTGAAATCCGCCGGCATCGGCTCGGCGCTGATGCACCATGCGGTCGCAGAGGCGACGCGGCTGGGGCATCGCGCGATCCTGCTGGTGGGTGACGCAACCTATTACGAGCGCTTCGGCTTTTCGGCGGAGAAGACCGGCCGGCTTGCCATGCCCGGCCCCTACGAGCGGCATCGCTTCCTGGCGCTGGAACTGGCCGACGGCGCGCTGGATGGCGCGAACGGCGTGCTGAAGGCGACCGGCCGCAAGGCGAAGACCGTGCACAGGCTGGCGCGGGCGGCCTGAGCCCCGACCGAGACTGGCGAAACGCCCAACAAGAAGCCCGCCGCCAGGATTTGGCGGCGGGCTTTTTCGAGGATTTTTCCTACAGAAGCTGGCTCAGGGCCATGGCGACAGTCATGTCGCCGGTGACCTTGATCTTGCCGGTCATGAAGGCCATGGTCGGGCTGAGGTCGCCCGACATCAGCGATTCAAGATTGTCCAGCGACAGCGAGATGGTGCAGTCGGTCGGCGCATCGGTCGTCGAGATGGTGGCGCGGTCGACGACGATGATGCCGTCGCTGCCGAGGTCGAATTTCACCGAATTTTCGAACCCGCCCTTTTCGACGCGAGGCCGCAGCCGCTCGACGATGTCCTGAACGCCCATTCTCAAGTCTCCTATTGTCGTGGCCGGCTGGGGACCGCCGCCTCAAATAGCGCGGCCGCACCCTTCGGCAATCGTGCCTCGGGTCGACCGGGCGGATGCAAATCAGACTGGCAAAGGGTTACGTCAGCCTGATGTCGGCGGTCAACAGGTCGTCTCGCGGCTGCGACGATTGGTGGATGGCTGACTCGGTCCCCAACCAGACTGCCCGGTTTGCGGGGAAACCTGGTACGAGAACTGGTGGCGATCTGGACCGCACGGCCGCATGAAGGCGCGCCATAGTGGCCGCATGTCTCCAGGCATCATCATCTTCTCGGTCGTGTGCGTTTTCCTCGCCGCAATCGTGCGGGGTTATTCGGGATTCGGCTTCTCGCTGCTGACCGTCACGGCGCTTTCGCTGGTGCTGCCGACTGCTCAAGTGGTCCCCTCGATCTTCATGCTGGAGATCGCCGCCAGCATCCATTTGCTGCCGGGTATCTGGAAGGACGTGCACTGGCGCTCGATCCTGCCGCTGCTGATCGGCTGCCTGGTGGGAACGCCGTTCGGCGTATGGTTCCTCGCCAACGTGCCGGCCGCGCCCATGCAGGTGGCGCTCGGCGCGGTGGTGCTGATCTTCACGGTCCTGCTGTGGCGCGGCTTTGCCATGAAGACCATGCCAGGCACCGCCGCATCCGTGACGACAGGCGCGGTGTCGGGCGTGCTCAACGGTGCCTTCAGCACCGGCGGCCCACCAGTGATCCTGTTCTACTTCGCCTCGCCGGCCGGCAACATCGCCGGCCGCGCCTCCATCATCGCCTATTTCCTCGGCACCGACATGATGGCCCTGCCCATGCTGGCGCATGAGGGGCTGGTGACGTGGGACAGCGTTTTCCGCGCCCTGATGTTTTTGCCGCCGCTGCTGATCGGCGTCTGGGTAGGCTCAAGGGGTTTCAAAGGCGCCGACCCAGCCGTGTTCCGCAAATGGGTGCTGGCGCTGCTCGGCCTGCTGGCGGTGATTTCGGCCGTGCAGGGGATGGCCGCGCTGTGACAGGCTACATCCGCTTCTCGAACCAGTGGTTGGCGTAAACATTGTCGTTGTAGCGTGCGATCTCGTGGTAGCCGAGCTTTCGGTACATCGCCTGCGCCTCCGACAGCGCCCGGTTGGTGTCGAGCCGCACGGTCGACAGCCCCGCCTCCAGCGCGATTGCTTCGAGCTTTTCCATCAGCCGTGAGGCGACGCCCAGCCCGCGCGCCGAAGGCGCCACCCAGACGCGCTTGATCTCGCCGACGCCGTCCTCCAGCGTCTTCAGCACACCGCAGCCGGCGGGTTCGCCGTCGATGCGCGCCATGACGAACCAGCCCTTTGGCGGCGTCATCTCCGACGCCTCGGCGGCGTTGCCGAGTTCCAGGTCGAAACCTTCCTCGAAGCGCCGTGCCAGCTCGGCGAAATATTCGCCAAGGCAGAACCGCGCCTCGTCGCCGTCCGGCGGCTCTATGGCAATCTCGATCGCCGCGATGCGCAGCAGGCGCTCGACCTCCGCCATCGCCGCCACCAGCCGTTGGCGCTGCACTTCGTCGAGCGGCGCCAGCATCGCCGTGGCAAGCTCGTCCGACAGCGCGTCGTAGGCAGCGAATTCCGCGCGCCCCTTCTCCGTCAACCGCGCCTGGCGCACACGGCCGTCGCCATCCGCCTTGCCGACGTCGACCAGTTGCTGGCTTTCCAGCGAGCGTAGCAAACGGCTGAGGTAACCAGCGTCGAGGCCGAGCCGGCGGCGCAGGAAGCGCACATCCCTGCCCTCGCCCGGCCCCGTCTCGAAGATCAGCCGCGCCTCGCCGAGCGGCCGGCCGCGCGCCAGATAGCTTTCATCGAGCGCGCCGATGCGCTGCGACACCAGCCGGTTGAAGCTGCGGATTTGGTCGATCCGGTCTTTTTGCATTACCTGACTTTAGTCAGATATTTTTCACATGCAAGGTTCCGCCGCTCGCCGGCCAAGACAATCGCATATGAAGCGACCCCCACCCCTAACCCGTCCCCACAAGGGGGAGGGGAACTGGCTCGCATCTCCGCTGGGTGGCAGTCGTGACGGTCTTGTGCAGCACAGCGGCCGCAAGATCCCCTCACCCTTGTGGGGAGGGGTCAAGGGTGGGGGTACAACGCGCTGGACTCAGTCGTCGTTTCTCCTATGCGATAACCCTGCCTGACCGGAGCAGGCTCGACGGCACGTCGCGCCTGGCCGATGTCAGGAGAAAACTGCGAAAAGCTTGCGGAAACACCCGGAACCGGCTCTGTTCCGCGCTCCAAAACAGCCGTCCGACCAACTAGGAGAGGGAACCGATGCTCTATGCAATGCTTGCCTATCATGTCGAGGACGCCATCGACGCGATGACACCGGATGAGGACAGCGCGCTGATGGACGAACTGCTCGCCATCCACACGCGCTATGTCGACCAGGGCACATTCGGCCCTGCCGCGAGGCTCGTGTCGACAAGGGACGCCTGCACACTGCGCGGCCCCGGCGCCGGCGTGGTCATCGACGGCCCCTTCGCCGAGACCAAGGAACAACTGCTCGGCCTTTACATGGTCGAAGCCGAAGACCGCGACGCCGCGATCGAAATCGCGCGCGACCTGAAGCGCGTCAACCCGACCGCGGTCTACGAGATCCGGCCGGTCATGCTTTATATTCCCGGCGCGCAGCTTGCGGGAAGCGAGACGGAATCAGCCTGAACCAGCGGAGTGACGCGAGCGGCCAAACCTAGCCGCGTCCGACGAACGGCATCTTCGTCGCCATCACGGTCATGAACAGCACGTTGGCGTCGAGCGGCAGGCTGGCCATGTGCAGCACCGCATCCGCGACGCGCTGCACGTCCATGACTGCTTCGACGGCCATGGTGCCGTTGGCCTGCGGCACGCCGACGGTCATGGCGTGGGCCATGTCGGTCAGCGCGTTGCCGATGTCGATCTGGCCGCAGGCGATGTCGAAGCGCCGCCCGTCCAGCGCCAGCGTCTTGGTGAGGCCGGTGATGGCGTGCTTGGTCGCCGTGTAGGGCACCGAACCCGGACGCGGAGCGTAGGCCGAGATGGAGCCGTTGTTGATGATGCGCCCGCCCATCGGGTCCTGCCGGCGCATCGCGCCGAAGGCGGCGCGGGCGCACAGGAACGAACCCGTCAGGTTGACGCCGACCATGTCGGTCCACACCGATACCGGTATCTCGTCGATCGGCGTCGACTTGTAGCTCATGCCGGCATTGTTGAAGAGCAGGTCGACGCGGCCGAACGTGTCGGTGATCGTCTTGAACAGGGTTTCGACATCGTCCTCCCGCGAGATGTCGCAGGGTACGGCAAGCGCCCGTGCCTTCGTAGCGCCGGCCGCAGCCACCGCCTCGTCGAGCAGCGCCTGCCGCCGACCGACGAAAACCGTGTTCCAGCCGTTGCGCAGCAGCGCTGTCGCCGTCGCCTTGCCGATGCCGGTGCCCGCGCCCGTGACCACCGCTGTCTTGCTTGAACTCATGATATCTCCTCCATGCCGGACGCGAGGCATTGCAGATCATGCGCGATCAGGCAAGCCGCTCGACAAAAAGGGCGGTCATTCTCGACCGCCCTGATCTGAACCGCGCTTGGGAGGAGAAAAGCGGATCCGACTGTTGGGAATCATGCGCTTAAAGGGTTAACGAAAGATTAAGGTGGTTTTTGCATCCAGGCGCCTCAGCCGATCATGGGCAGGAACGGCCGGCCGTTCAATGCCTCGACGAAGGTCCACATCACGAAGCCGACGAACAGGACGGCGAAAAACCGCGCCGGCCAGCGGTTGAGCGGACCGAACAGCGCCAGCGACAGCAGGCCGAAGAGCGGAATGACGTGCAGCGAATGGGTGGCGAAGAAATGCGCCACGCGCAGGTCGCCGCCGTCGCGCACCCAGCCCATCAGCGGAAACCCACCGCTGTCCAGGCCGGAGCCACCGACCGCGTGGCCCGCCATGCTGGCCATGGTGCCGGCGGTCATCAGTGTCAGCGGCAACGTCAGCGCAAGGCCGACGACCAGCGCCTCGCGGACGACGGGTGAAAGGCCGGTGGCGGGATTGCGGGCGACCAGCCAGGCGTAGACGGTCGGCGGCGTGGTCAGGATCACCGCGCCGACACCCATGAGCGAATAGAAGCTGCCGCCGACCGGTCCCCGGTTGAAATGCGAAGCGGTTCCCAGAAACGCGGCGCCGCCGATCCAGACCATCTCGGCGACGATCGCTACCACCACGACGAAACTGTAAACGCGGTACCAGCGGCGTTCGCCCGTCCCCGCCGGCAGGAAGCGCGCGAAGAAGGCCAGGGTGAACAGGTAGACGACCAGCGCCGCCTCGAACTTCTGCGGCTTCATCCAGACGTCGACGCCGAGAAAAGTCCGCTGGTCGACCGACGAGGCGAAGACGGTGGCAGCAAGGGCGAACAGCAGCAGGATCGTCGTTCCATAAAAGCGCGGTTCGGCGTTGCGCAGCGAGGCGAAGAAGGGGCGCAGCCGGAGGTCGGGGACAGAATGCGGGGCGATCTGGATCGCGGACATGAGAAAGCTCCTCGTGGCGGTTCAGGCGATCGCGGCGTGCCCTGCCCTTGCGACGCGGATGGCGGAAAAGGTCAGGAGGCCGGCGGGTCCGAACAGGAAGGTCAGGGCGAGGCAAGGCGCGACCAGCAGGAATGGAACCCTGTCCAGCCGGGCTGTGCGGACGATCCACGCGCCGACGAACAGGTCGAAGGCGAGGTAGTGGATCCAGCCGGCGAGCAGAAGCTCGCGCGTCTGGAACAGCTTCGCCACCGTGTCGAGGCTTTCGAAACCGCCCTCCCCGCTCGCCCAGAAGGCGAGGATCAGGCCGGCATAGGCGACCGAAAGCAGCAGCGGGATGGCGACGCCAGCGACCCTGTCCGCCGCTCGCGGAAAGAACGGACTGCCGAGCAGTACCGCCCATCCGACCAGCGCTGTGGAGTTGGCAATCTGGAACAGCACGTCCGGCGTCATGCGGCCTCCTCACCGATATCTTGACGACGACAAGATGATTACAGGCGATCTTTACGATGTCAATTTTATTTTTACAACGTCCAGATTGAGCACCGCAATGACGGGTGCTAGGAAGTCACATGGCGATGGTGGAAAATGATCGATGACGGAAGACACCGGCCCGCGGCCGAAAACGGCCTATCACCATGGCGACCTGCGCACGGCGCTGCTGGCCGCTGCCGAGCAGGAACTGATCGAAAAGGGCATTGAAGGTTTCACGCTGCGCGGCGTGGCGAAACGCGCCGGCGTCTCGCATGCTGCCCCCGCGCATCATTTCCGCGATACCGGCGACCTGCTGACGGCGCTCGCCGTCGTGGCCGCCCAGCGATTCTACGCGACGATGAAGGCAAGGCAGGAGAGGTCGGCGCAGGATCCGAGGTCGCAGTTCATCGCCTCGGGCCAAGGCTACATCGAATTCGCGCTCGATAACCCGGCCCTGTTCGAGTTGATGTTCGGCTCGCGCCGGGCCGATTTTTCATGCGAGGATTTTTCAAGGCCGTCGTTCGAGGCGTTCATGGTGCTGGTCAAGGATGTGGCAGACCTGCGCGGCGACAACGCCCTCGATAACGTCGAGGGCCGCGCCGACATCCTGACCGCATGGTCGCTGGTGCACGGCCTGGCGAACCTGCTGATCGCCGGGCGGCTGAGATTTCTCGAAGGCGATCTCGAAGCCGACCGTGACGGCACGATTTTGCGCGCGCTGGAGCGCGTGGTTCCCGTCAGCCCGAGACTGTAGCGTTCCGCTCGAACATCCGATGCACTACCAGCGCGGATTGACGTTCGGATTCGTCGTGGAGGCGGGTTCGGGGCTGGCAGGCGCCGCCCAAGGGCCGCCGGGCTGGCCGGCCGGCTCGGCCGGAACCGAGGCCTTGGCGGCCGTCACCGTCGCCTCGACATGGTCGATCAGCGCGTCCGGCAGGCCGAGGCGGCCGGCGAGCAGGTCGAGATAGCCGCGCTCGGCGCGCGAGTCCGGATCGATTGCCAGACGCGAGGCGGCGTAGAGCTCCACTTTCTGCTCTTCCGTCTTCGCCGCGGCGGCAAGCGCGTCGAGATCGAGCGGCGCGTCCAGTTCGGCCATCAGGAATTTTTCCGCGTCGCCGCCGATGCCGGCGAGGCTGAGCTTGTCGGAAATCTTCTTGCGCTCCTCGTCATCGATGTGGCCGTCGGCCTTGGCGGCCGCGATCATGGCGCGGATCAGCGTCAGCGCGAACTCGGTGTCGCCCTGCGGCGCATTGTCCGGATGGAAGCCGGTGTCGGCGGGCGGCGGCAGCATTTGCGGCTGGGCCTCGGCGGTCTCGGCGGGCTCCTTGCCGGCCTGCCAGTTCTTGTAGGCGTGATAGGCAAGGCCGCCGATCGCCGCCAGCCCGCCCAGCTTGGCAGCCGAGCCGGTGACCGAGCGTCCGGTGCCGGTGCCGAGCAGCACGGCCACCAGCGCGCCGGCCGCCAGCGGGTTGTCCTTCGCCATCTGCACCGCCTTGCCGGCGCCGTCGCGCACGGTGCCGCCCGTGCCGGGCACATTGGAGCCGAGCAGGTCGTCGAGCAGTTTCTTGGGATCGAACATCGAGGCCTCCGCTTGCTGGTCCCGGCTTGCGCGGGATGAACACAGGTCCGTCAGAATTAGGCAGACGATGACGACATTGCAATGACCTGCCGGCTCCCTGCGGCTTCCGCGCTCAGTTGCCGATCGGCAGCGGCAACCCCAATGTCTCGGCGCGCTCCACCTGGCGCTGGCGTTCGGCATAGCGGGCGCGGTCCGCGTCTGTGCGCCGGTCATGGCAATGATGACAGGAAATACCAGCCACATAGTGAGGCGACAGGCGTTCCGCGGGCGTCAGCGGCATGCGGCAGGCGCGGCAGAACTCCGCCTCGCCTTCCGCCAGGCCGTGCGTGACCGAGACGCGCTCGTCGAACACGAAACACTCGCCCTTCCACAAGCTCTGCTCGGCCGGCACTTCCTCGAGGTATTTGAGGATGCCGCCTTTCAGATGAAAAACGTCATCGATGCCCAGCGACTTCACATAGGCCGTCGCCTTTTCGCAACGGATGCCGCCGGTGCAGAACATCGCGACCTTGCGTCCGGCCAGATCCTCCCGGCGCGCTTCCGCCCAGCCGGGAAAATCGCGAAAACTCTTTGTCTGCGGATCGACCGCGCCCTGAAAAGTACCGAGCCGCACCTCATAATCGTTGCGCGTGTCGACGACGATGGTGTTGGGATCGGCGATCAGCGTATTCCAGTCGCCGGGCTCGACATAGGTCCCGGCGCTGGCGGTCGGGTCGATGTCCTCGACGCCCATCGTCACGATCTCGCGCTTCAGCCGCACCTTCATGCGATGGAACGGCATCTCGCTCGCAAAGCTGTATTTAACGTCGAGGCCGGCTAGTTCCGGGATCGCTTCCAGTCTTTCGACCAGCGCAGCGATCGCTTCTTCCGGTCCGGCCACGGTGCCGTTGATGCCTTCATGAGCGAGCAGCAACGTGCCCTTGATGCCGCGCCCGCAGCAGAAGGCTGCCAGCGGCGCACGCAAGGCCTCGAAGCCGTCGAGCCGGCAGAACCGGTAGAGCGCGGCGACGCGGAAAGCCTGTTCCGGCTGGCTTGAGATCATGGCCGCAGGCCGTATCGCTTTGACCGCGCGTTTTCAAGGCGGACGCCTCCATCGTCGCAGCCCCCATGCCTGCCGCCGCCCGCGCGGATCGGCCGACGGCTCGGTGCGCCGAATTCGGAGCCGCTTCGTGGACTTGGCCGGCCCGCTCTGCTAATCGGTTGAAATCCCCCATGTGACTGGATCGCATCGATGCCAAGCAATACCGAGAAGCTGCTGTCCCTGCTCGACGGCCAGCCCGTCATTCCCGTGTTGAAGATCGACGATGCGGACAACGCCGTGCCGCTCGCCCGCGCGCTGGCGCGTGGCGGGCTGAAGGTGATCGAGATCACCTTGCGCACGGCGAGCGCGCTGGAAAGCATACGCCGTGCGGCGGCCGAAGTGCCGGAGGCGGTGGTCGGCGCCGGCACCATCCTCGACGCCGCGCAGTTCGAGGAGGCGGCGAAAGCCGGTTCGCGATTCATCGTCAGCCCCGGTGTCACCGGGAGCGTACTGGCCGCCGCCGCCGACAGCGAGGTGCCGCTGCTGCCGGGCGCGATCACGCCCGGCGAAATCATGACCGCCCGCGAAGCCGGCATCGATTTCCTGAAATTCTTCCCGGCCGAGCAGGCCGGCGGCGTAGCGTTCCTGAAATCGCTGGCCTCGCCCTTCGCCGGCATCCGCTTCTGCCCGACGGGCGGCGTCTCGCAGAAGAACGTGAAGGATTATCTGTCGCTGCCCAATGTCATCTGCGTCGGCGGCTCCTGGGTCGCCCCTGACAATTTGATCGAGGCGAAGGACTGGGCAGCGATCGAAGCGCTGGCCCGCGAGGCGTCCACGCTTCGCAAGGGCTGAGCCGACACAAGAAAAAGGCGCCGGACATGCCGGCGCCTGATCGATCTGCGGGAGCCGAGGGGCGAAACGCCCTGCCCTGCTATTCGAAGCGCGCCACCGACAGGAACTCGACCGCCTTGCCGGTGAAGCGGTTGGGATTCGGAACTCCCTCGCCGCCCTTGCGGAAGCCGGCGGTGTAGACTTCGCGGGGCGCAGTGACGACCGCATTGTAGGCGAAGGACGGCGCGGTCGTGGTGTTCGCCGTCGTCTCGGCCACATAGTCCTTGTTGAGAACCCACCTTGCGGCCTGCGGCTCGGCGGCCTTCAGCTTCGTCTTGCGATCGGGTCTTGCGTCGACGCTGGTGGCGCGCGCCGTCTTGCGGGTTGTCCTGACGCCGAGCGACGCCACCGTGCCGGGGTCGACGCCAGCCGTGACGGGCGGCTGCGACGAACCCGCCGCGACCGAGGCGAGAGCCGCGACCCGCGCATCATTGGCCTTGACGACGGCCGCGACCGCAGCCTTGTCGACGGCTGGCAGGTCTGGACGCGCCGACGGCAGCGCCGTCATTGCCAGTTCTTCCTCGTCCACAGGCCGGCCGGCCGGCATCGGCACCGCGGCAGCATCGCTGGCTGTCGCGGGATCGCGTTCGGCAGCAACCAGCGCCATCAGCACGTCGTCCGACGTACCGGGCGCCACCACCTCGGCAACCTTGGGAGCAGAATGGGCAGGCCGCGGCGTCGGCAGCGGGATGCCCAGCGCCACCTGCGCGGGCGGCTCGGCGACCGGCGCGGCAGGCTGCATGCCCGCGACATCGGCAGGCACGTCCTGCGCCTGGCCGAACGGAATATTGGACGGAATATCGGCAGACGTATAGCCGACCGCTGCGGTATCCGCGACGGTGGCCGCGGCAACCTCGGTGACGCCGACGTCGGCCTTGGGCCGCGGCGCGAGTTGCGGCAACGGCACCGACCGGGCCGGCAGGGCGGCGATGATGGTTTCCGGCGTCTCGACCACCGGAGCGGGCTCCGGCTCGGGTTTGGCCATGGCCGGCAGCTCGGTGCGGTTGGCCTCCTCAGGCGATACGATCTGGATGCCCGGCAGGCTTTCCTTCGCCGCAGGGACTTCCTTCGCCGCAGGCTCGGCCTTGGCGACCGCGACGGCCTGCTTCTTCACCACCGGCGCCGGCGCCTCTTCAGCAACCGCGCCCTCTTCATCCTCGTCCTCGCCGCCGCCGAACAGCGTCGCCAGCAATCCCTTCGACGGCTTGCTGCTGCCGGTGGAGGCCAGGGCCAGCGCCGTCGCGCCGGTCTTCTTGCGCGCCTCATAGGAGGCGACCGCCTGCTCGAAGCCGGGCAGCGGCTTTCCGTCGCTCGGCAGGTGCATCGTCTTGCCGTTCGGGAACAGCGCAACCAGTTCGCTGCGGCTCATGCGCGGCCAGTGGCGGACGCTGCCGACATCCATATGGACGAAGGGCGAGCCCGAGCGCGGATAATAGCCAACGCCGCCGACCTGCATCTTCATGCCGGTCTCGCGCAGCTTCTTCAGGCTGACGCCCGGAATGTAGAAGTCCATCGCCTTGCCGAGCATGTGCTGGCTCTTCTTGGCGACGCCCCTGCTGCGGCCGCGCAGCATCGAATTGGTCGCGGGCGAGCGATAGGCGGAGACGACGTTGATGTAGTCGCGCGCGCCGACGGACTGGTACACCGACCAGACGAGGTCGAGCAGGCGCGGATCCATCTTGGTCGGCTCGTTGCGCCGCCAGTCGCGCAGGAACATGTTGATCTTCTTGAGGCCGGCCTGATCGTAGCGCCCGTTGCGCTTGAAGGTGATCTCGGCCTTCTCCTTGGTGTGGATGAAGAACAGCTTCAGCGTGCGGGTCTCGGCGCTGGCGGGCGAAAGGCCCGCCGCCATCGCGCACAACACGAGCATGAAACCAGCGAGCCAGCTTTTCCAGCGGGTGTTTTCGGAGGCTCGCCGGTAATGATGTTGTTCGATGCTGATCAAATCAAAAGGCCTTGCAATCTGCCGTTTGTCCCCGGATTTGAACCCCCGGGCGTGGGAGATTCCCGACGCCCGACTATCGATCCTAATGGTTAATCACAGCTTATTGAAGCTGAAATGCGGTAACAGCGTGGCGATATCCTGTCCAAATCCAAGCCTTCGGCGACATGGTTAACGACAGGATTACGCCGCCAACCTTACGCGATGCTGTCGGCGAAGCCCAGCCTGCGCCTGTAATAAGGACTGATTCGGCTATGAGGCGATACGCTCGGAACGGCCGGTTTCCGGGTCGATGCCGTATTCCTTGAGCTTGCGGTAGAGCGTCGACCGGCCGATGCCCAGGCGCCGCGCGACCTCGCTCATCTGGCCGCTGTAATGATCGATCGCCATCACGATCATGTCGTATTCGACATCCGACAGCAGCCGCATTTCGCCGCTCTCGTCAAGCGCCCGCAAGATGCCCGCCGCGGGGATGGTTTGGGACGGCGGCGGCTCGGCGGCCGCAATCCCGGCAAACAGGTCGGGTTCGAGATAGGCGCGCGAATCGGCGTCCGCGTCATTCTCCTGGTCGAGGTCCACGGTGCCCTCGACCTGCGCCCGGATCTGCGGGAATTCCTCTTCGGTCAGCGTGTCGCCGTCGCAAAGCACCGTGGCGCGGAAGATCGCGTTTTCGAGCTGGCGGATGTTGCCCGGCCAGTCATAGGCCTCCAGCATGGCGAGCGCCCGGGGCGAGATCGCCCGCACCCGGCCCTTGGTCTCGCTCGCCGAAAAACGCGACAGGAAATGCCGGGTCAGCAATTCGATGTCCTCGCGCCGGCTGCGCAGCGGCGGCACGACGATCGGATAGACGTTGAGGCGATAGAAGAGGTCCTCGCGGAAGCCGCCGTCCTTCACCCGCTGCAGCAGGTCGCGGTGGGTGGCCGAGACCAGGCGGATGTCGACCTTGACGGTGGCGCGCCCGCCGACCGGATCGATCTCGCCCTCCTGCACGGCGCGCAGCAGCTTCACCTGCACGTCGAGCGGCAAGTCGCCGATCTCGTCGAGGAACAGGGTGCCGCCATTTGCCTCGACAAATTTTCCGGCATGCTTTTCGGTCGCGCCGGTGAACGACCCTTTCTCGTGGCCGAACAGGATCGATTCGACGAGGTTTTCCGGGATCGCGCCGCAATTCACGGTGACGAACGGCTTGCCGGCACGGTCGCCCGTGCCCTGGATGGCGCGCGCCACCATCTCCTTGCCGACGCCGGATTCGCCTTCGATCAGGATCGGGATGTTCGACGCGGCGGCCTTGCGGGCGAGCCGCAGCGCCTTGTCCATTGCCGGGCTTCTGGTGACGATATCTGCAAAACTCATGGTGCCGGTCGTGCGGCGTGCCGCGCGCTTGGCCTCGTCGCCGCGCGTCTCGACCTTGAGCGCATTGCCAAGCGCCACCTTCAGCCGCTCCGGCGAGGCCGGCTTGACGACAAAGTCGAAGGCGCCGTGGCGCATGGCGTTGACGACGGTCTCTATGCCGCCCTGCGAGGTCTGGACGATGACCGGCAGTTCCAGGCCGCGTTCGGCCATGGCCTTCAACACGCCGAGCCCGTCGAGGCCCGGCATCTGAAGGTCGAGGATGACGGCCGAAATCCCCTTGCCGTCGGGTCCATCCAGCATGGCGAGCGCCGCCTCGCCGTCGGCGGCAATCGCCGCCGCATAGCCGAACCGCGTGACGGCGGCCTCCAGCAAGCGCCGTTGCACGGGATCGTCGTCGACGAGAAGGATACGTGCCGTCATGGTCGCTTAGACATACGCGGAAAAACCGTTCTGGCCATGAATGCCGTCTGGATGATAGTGGCAGCCGGACCTAAATAAGCTTTTAAAGTTCCGGCTGAACTTATCACCAATCGCGGCCGTTCCAGAATGATCGGAAAGGGATTGCAATGCGTTTTGTCTCGGAACGGAAAGCTCACGCCGCTGTGACGGCGCTCGGCTCGGCAACGCTCGGCGACTTGCCGGAATGGGATCTCGGCGACCTCTATCCGGGCATGGAGTCTCCCGAGCTGAAGCGCGACCTGGCGCTTTCCGCCGATCAGGCGATAGCGTTCGAAAAACGCTGGAAGGGAACGCTGTCGTCCGAGGCCGCGGCGGGCGCATCCGGCCGGGTCGGGCAGGCCCTCAAGGAATACGAGGCGCTGGAAGAGCTGATGGGGCGCATCGCCTCCTATGCCGGCCTTGTCTACGCCGGCAACACCGCCGATCCGCAGCGCGCCAAGTTTTATGGCGACGTGCAGGAGAAGATGACGGACGCCAGTGCGCATCTGCTGTTCTTCGCACTCGAACTCAATCTGGTCGACGATGAACTGATCGCCTCGGCCCTCGATGCCGACCCGACCTTCGGTCACTACAGACCCTGGGTGCTCGATCTCAGGAAGGACAAACCCTACCAGCTCGAAGATCGCATCGAGCAGCTTTTCCACGAGAAATCGGTGACCGGACGCGGCGCCTGGAACCGGCTGTTCGACGAGACCATGACTGCGCTGCGTTTCACAATCGATGGCGAGGAACTGACGCTGGAGCCGGCGCTGAACAAGCTTCAGGATCCAAATCCGAAAGTGCGCCAGAAGGCGGCCGAGGCGCTGGCCAAGACTTTTAAGGAAAACCTGCGCGTCTTCACTCTGATCACCAACACGCTGGCCAAGGACAAGGAAATCTCCGACCGCTGGCGCGGTTTTCAGGACATCTCAGACTCCCGCCATCTTGCCAATCGCGTCGAGCCAGATGTCGTCAACGCGCTTTCGGCCGCCGTCCAGAAAGCCTATCCCGACCTGTCGCATCGATACTATCGGATGAAGGCGCGGTGGCTCGGCATGAAGAAGATGAACCACTGGGACCGCAACGCGCCCTTGCCCGAAACCCCGAAGGCGACGATCGGATGGGACGAAGCCAAGAACACGGTCCTGACCGCCTATCACCGCTTCTCGCCCGAGATGGCCGACATCGCGCGCGGCTTCTTCGACCGCAAGTGGATCGATGCGCCGGTGCGCCCCGGCAAGGCGCCGGGGGCCTTCGCGCATCCGACCGTGCCTTCGGCGCACCCCTATGTGATGCTGAACTACATGGGCAAGCCGCGCGACGTGATGACGCTGGCGCACGAACTCGGCCACGGCGTGCACCAGGTTCTGGCGGGCGCACAGGGGCCGCTGATGTCGTCGACGCCGCTGACGCTGGCCGAAACCGCCTCGGTGTTCGGCGAGATGCTGACCTTCCGCTCTCTGCTCGACAGGACCACCGACCGGCGCGAACGCAAGGCGATGCTCGCCCAGAAGGTCGAGGACATGATCAACACGGTGGTTCGCCAGATCGCCTTCTACGAATTCGAGCGCAAAGTGCATGCGGAGCGCCGCAACGGCGAACTGACCGCCGACCGGCTCGGCCAGTTCTGGCTGGAGGTGCAGAAGGAAAGCCTGGGCGACGCGATCGAACTGCGCGAAGGCTACGAGACCTTCTGGACCTACATCCCGCACTTCATCCACTCGCCCTTCTACGTCTACGCCTACGCCTTCGGCGATTGCCTGGTGAACTCGCTGTTCGCGGTCTACCAGAACGCCGAGAAAGGCTTTCAGGAGAAATATTTCGATATGCTGCGCGCCGGCGGCACCAAGCATCATTCGGAATTGCTGGCGCCGTTCGGCCTCGATGCCTCCGACCCTGCCTTCTGGGGCAAGGGACTTTCGGTTATTTCCGGCTTGATCGACGAGTTGGAAGCGCTGGATTGAAACGCGCCGCTGCCGCCATGGCAGCGCCGGACGCCAGATATCGGGAGGCTGTCTCCATCCTCCGAGTTGGCAATAGGCAATGCCCAGCGCGGCGGCTAGTTTCACCATACGCGGCAATGACACCGGGCTGCGAACGTGGCCAGCGTCGAGCACGCGAAATAAATATTGACCTCTGATTGACCGATTGAATGGCCAAGCCATCTGACCCCTTCGTCCTGTTCCGCGACGATCCGGCCGGCCATGACGTGCTGTTCGAGCGGCCGCACGACATTATCTCGGCGGATACGCCAAAAGCTTTCTACAAAGCGCTTGAAGCGGCCGAGGCGGCGCGGCGCGCGGGAAAATGGCTGGCCGGCTATTTTTCCTACGAAGCCGGCTATCTGCTGGAGCCGAAACTGGTGCCGCTGCTGCCGGAAGGACGGCGCGCGCCGCTCGTCTGCCTTGGCGTCTTCGACGGCCCCTCGGACAGCCCGCCGACGCGAGCACCCGCAGTCCCCAGCAACAGTCCGATCTTCGATGCACAGGCAAGCTGGTCGTTCGAAGACTACGCGCGCCGCTTCGCGAAACTGCACGGCCACCTGCGCGCTGGCGATTGCTACCAGGGCAACCTAACCTTCCCGATCCGCGCTCACTGGACGGGCGAGCCGCTTGCCGCGTTCGAGGCGCTGACGGCGCGCCAGCCGGTAAAATACGGCGCGCTTGTCGATCTCGGTGGCCCGGTCGTGTTGTCGCGCTCCCCGGAACTGTTTTTCGAGATCGGCCAGGATGGGTGGATCGAAACACACCCGATGAAGGGCACAGCGCCCCGCGGTGCGACGAAGACCGAGGACAAGCGGCTCAGGGAAGAACTGCGTAACGATCCGAAGAACCAGGCGGAAAACCGCATGATCGTCGACCTCTTGCGCAACGACATCTCGCTGGTCAGCGAGGTCGGCACGCTGGATGTCCCCGAACTCTTCAAGGTCGAGACCTATCCGACCCTGCACACAATGGTCAGCCGGGTGCGTGCGAAGCTCCTGCCGGACCTCACGATCCGCGACATTTTCGCGGCGCTTTTCCCATGCGGTTCGATCACCGGCGCGCCGAAAATCCGGGCGATGGAGATACTTCACGACCTGGAACGCACACCGCGCGATGTCTATTGCGGCGCAATCGGCTGGATCGCGCCCGGCGGACCGATGCGCTTTTCCGTGGCGATCCGCACCATCTCGCTCTTTCCCGATGGCGAAGCCGTCTACAATGTCGGCGGCGGCATCGTTTTCGATTCGACTGCCGAGTCGGAGTACCAGGAATGTCTGCTGAAGGCGCGCTTCGCCACGGGAACGGTCCCGGCTTCGACCTGATCGAGACGCTGCGCTGGGAGCCCGCTGCCGGCTTCATCCGGCTGGAGCGGCATCTGGCGCGGCTTTACGCGTCCACCGCCGCCCTCGGTTTCCCGGCCGATCCTCAACGCATTGAAGAGACGCTGCACAACTGCGAGGGCGAGCGTGGTCCGCTGCGCGTGCGGCTGGCGCTCACCGCCGACGGTTCGGCGACCGGCGTGACCCAACCCTTCGAACCGCTCCCGGAAGGCACGGTGTGGACCTTGCGCATCGCCGGCACGCGGCTCGATTCATCCGACCCGTTGCTGCGCCACAAGACGACCCGCCGCGCGCTCTACGAAGCGGCCCGCGCCGAATTTCCGCGCGAGCAGGCCGACGAGATGCTGCTGCTCAACGAGCGCGGCGAAATCTGCGAGGGCACGATCACCAGCATTTTCCTCGACATGGGCGAGAAAGCACTGCTTACGCCAGCGCTGTCATGCGGACTACTGCCCGGCGTCCTGCGCGCAGAATTGCTGGATGGCGGCAGAGCGCGAGAAGCCGTCCTGACGTTGCACGATCTCTGGACCGCGAAAAAAATCTTCGTCGGCAATTCGCTGCGCGGACTGATCGATGCCAGGATTTCCGCTGCACCGGCGGCTGGTTTCGGAACGCAATAATTTGACGGCGAAGGCGACGCCGTATACATTGCGTTCGCTTGAGTTCACCTGTGTTCGGAAACAATACCATGGCCGCGAGCGAAACTTTTTCGGTGCGCCTTCCCGCCGAGACCCGGAGGGAACTCGAGGAATACGCCCAGGCGACGCAGCGCTCCAGCGCCTTCATCGTCAAGGAGGCCGTCGAGGCGCATCTGGCCGAGCGCCGCGCCTATCTGGCGGCGATCGAAGAAGCGGAGCTTGAGATCGAAAGGGGCGAAACAGTCGACGGCGAGGAAGTGATAAAATGGCTCGAATCATGGGGTAAACCTAACGAACTGCCGTCGCCCAGTGTTCGCAAATCCAAAGTCGCCTAGTGAGGATCAAGCTATCCCGATCGGCTGAGCGCGACCTGTCGGCCCTACGCGCCTACATCGGCGTGGATAACCAGAACGCTGCGGATGATGTCTCGGGTCGTCTTGTAAAGGCTTTTCTCCTCATCCGTGCCCATCCGGAGATTGGCAGGCCGAGCCCGTCAGGCAAGACGCGGGAGTGGTCGGTTCCGGGGCTGCCCTACCTTATTCCGTACAAGGTGCGTCCTGGCGTTCTCTACATTCTTCGCATTTGGCATACGAGCCAAAACCGACCTGAAAAGTGGTAACCTTGCTCCCCACCCACACGCCCTATGACGGCTCGTCGAAGCCGTTCTCGATCGGCTTGAGACCGCTCGACCCCAGCACCTGGCTGGAGATCGACGGACATTACGAAGCCTATCTTGGCGAGAAGGCGCGGCTTTACGCGACCATTCCCGAAAAGGTCTTCGTCGAGGAGGCCGACACCCGCGCTGCCCAGCAGGAGGTGCTTGACCTGGCGGCCACCCACCTTTCGACCCATGCGGCGCGCCTGTTTCCGCTGCCGGCCGAGCAGGCGGCGCTTGCCCAGAGACTGCGACAGGCGGCTGAAACAGGCCATGCGCCTTTGCGCACCGCTTCGCTGCTGGTCCAGGAAGACCTCATCCTGATGCGTCGGAGCGAGGCCGGATGGCGTCTTGCCGCCGGGTCGCTCTGCTTCCCCTCCTCCTGGTCGCTGCTGGAGAAATTCGGCCATCCGCTCCAGGACATCCACAAGCCCGTCCCCGCCTTCGGGCCGGGAACCCGCATGGCCGAACTCATCAACCGCATGTTCGACAGCCTCAAGGTCGAGCAGCCCGTGCTGCGGTGGAACTGGTCCATCCAGGCCAATCGCGACCTCTATCATCCGCTCTCCAACATTGAGCGGACGGCACGTGCCGAGCAGCGCCCCTCGAAATTCCCCAATGGCGAGGTCGAAGCCGCCGTCATCCGCGTCGAGCGGCAGACGTTGCGAAAACTGCCGGTCTCCGGCGACATCCTGTTCACCATCCGCATCCATCTCGATCCGCTGACGGTGCTGCGAGGACATCCCGACCGCGCCGTGCTGGCGAAATCCTTCGCGGAGCAGGTGGCGGCGATGGAAGAGGCGCAACTCGACTACAAGGGTCTGACCGCCGACCGGCAAGGGCTGGTCGAGCGTCTGGAAGAGATCGCCGCCTCCTAGCGACGGTTCTGGTCGGCTCTCTTATTTCCCAGCAAGCACACGCCTGCTGGCGGCATTCACCAAGGTGAAAGCCGCCTCGCCCGCCGCCTCCATGTAGGCGGGATCGCGATGCAGCAGGACGACGGCGAAGGAGCCGTCGAGCAGCAGCACAACCTGCCGCGCCAGGAGGGCCGCGTTGGCAAGCCCTTCAGCCTCGAAGGTCGCCGCGAACCAGATCTCAAAATCTTTCTTGTGGGCGGCGCCGATCTTGATGGCCGGGTGTCCCGGCATGTTGGCAAGTTCCGCAGACGTGCGGAGGAACGCGCACCCTTTCCAGCTCGGCCGGCGCGCCGAACGCGCGAGATTGCGGAAAACAGCACGTGTCTTCTCGGCGGCGTCGCCCTCGGCCTCGGCGTACCAGCGCCGGAACCGCGCCAGGTTCGGCTGCTCCCGCTGCTGCAGATAGGCGGCGATCAGGTCGTCCTTGCTGGCGAAATGATAATACAGCGTGCGCTTTGTGAGACCGGCCTTTTCGGCCACAGCGTCGACGCTGACCGCGCGGATGCCCTCCCCGTAGAACAACTCGGAAGCGGCGGCGACGATACGGTCGCGTGTCGAGGGTTCGGCCGAACTCATGGGTTTATGTATACCGACTAGTGAGTGTAATCAAGCGACCTGTGGGGCTAAGCATTTCCGCGCAAGGGGAAGTCCGTCACATGCTGCAACAGACCATCGCCGACGCCTGCCAGCAGATCACTGTCCCTTGCCGCGACGGGGTGGTCCTGCGTGGACATCTCTGGCCCGGAGCGCACGGAGGCAGGAAGGTGACCGTCATCGTCAATCCCGCGACCGGCGTGCCCGCCCGCTATTACGCGCGCTACGCCGCCTTCCTCGCCGCCCACCGCTTCGACGTCCTGACCTACGACTATCGCGGCATCGGAGCGTCCCGCCCGGCCCGCCTGCACGGATGCGGCTACCGCTGGCGCGATTGGGGCGAGCAGGATTTCGACGCAGTGCTGCGTTTCGCCAAGGCCCGCGATCCGGAGAGCCAGTGCCTCGTCGTCGGCCACAGCATCGGCGGCGTGCTGCCCGGCCTGGCCGAAAGCGCGCCGACGATCGACCGCATGCTCACCGTTGGCGCGCAATATGCCTACTGGCCGGACTACGCGCCGGAGCGCCGTCTGCGGCTCTTCCTGAAATGGCATGTCGCCATGCCGCTTGTCACCGCCGCATGCGGCTATTTTCCCGGAAGGCGGCTCGGCTGGCTGGAGGACCTGCCCGCCGGCGTCGCCAACGAATGGAGCTTTCGCCGGGCGAGGATGGAACGCAGCCATCCACGCGCCGAGCGGCAGGACGTGCTTCGGCGATTTGCCGCCGTCACCGCGCCGATCCTGGCAGTCACCGTCTCGGACGACGAATTCGCCACGCCGCGCGCCGTCCGCCGCGCGCTGGATTATTATCGCGGCGCGGCGCGGTCCGAAGCCCTTCTGACGCCGGCCGACCTCGGCATGGAGACGGTCGGCCATTTCGGCCTGTTCCACGACCGCCACGCCTCGGGCTTCTGGCTGGACACGCTGATGTGGCTGCGGGACGGCATAAATCCATGGGCCGGCAGGGGCTTCGACAGCATTCCAAGGGGCGATGACGGCGCCGAACACCCAGCCCGGCCTCACATCCTCCGCTACTATTGAGTGGCATCGCAGCCGATAGATTTTTGCAATTTTCGCTAAATCAGCAGGCGTTCCGCTGCCACGTGCAGAATATGAAGCCGCACCCCTGAATCATAAAAATCCGAGATTTCTCTTTATTGTGACACTGTTCTATGGTGTTCGGGTACGGTTGCCCGCTGATCGGGCTCAACTCCCAGCTTCAATGGAGGGACTAGCATAAAATGACGAAAGACAAATGGCCTGTTTACGGTGAGATCACCGGGCCAGTGGTAATGATCGGCTTCGGCTCGATCGGACGCGGCACGCTTCCTCTCCTCGAGCGCCATTTCAAATTCGATCAGGCGCGCATGACGGTCATCGACCCGCGCGACACCGACAAAAAGCTGCTCGACGAGCGCAACATCAAATTCCTCCAGGAATCGGTCACGAAGAAGAACTACAAGAAGCTGCTGACGCCGCTGTTCACCGAAGGCGGCGGCCAGGGTTTTTGCGTCAACCTGTCGGTCGACACCGGCTCGCTGGATCTGATGAAACTCTGCCGCGAACTCGGCGTGCTCTATGTCGACACCGTCGTCGAGCCATGGCTGGGCTTCTATTTCGACAAGGACGCCAGCAACGCCTCCCGCACCAACTACGCTTTGCGCGAGACCGTGCGCGAGGAGATCCGCAAGAATCCCGGCGGCACCACCGCAGTCTCCTGCTGCGGCGCCAATCCCGGCATGGTGTCCTGGTTCGTCAAGCAGGCATTGGTCAATCTCGCCAACGACATCGGCCTTGAGTTCAATGAGCCGGCTGCCGGCGACCGCGAGGGCTGGGCAAAACTGATGAAAAAGGCGGGCGTCAAGGGCGTCCACATCGCCGAGCGCGACACCCAGCGCACGAAAAACCCGAAACCGTTCAACGTGTTCTGGAACACGTGGTCCGTCGAAGGCTTCATCTCGGAAGGCCTGCAGCCCGCCGAACTCGGCTGGGGCACGCATGAGAAATGGATTCCCAAGAACGCCAAGAAGCACAAGAAGGGCTCCAAGTCGGCGATCTTTCTTGAGCAGCCGGGCGCCAACACGCGCGTGCGCACCTGGTGCCCGACGCTCGGCGCGCAATACGGCTTCCTGGTCACCCACAACGAGGCGGTCTCGATCTCCGACTACTTCACCGTCCGCGACAAGCACGGCGACGTGACGTTCCGTCCGACCTGCCACTACGCCTACCATCCGTGCAACGACGCGATGCTGTCGCTGGACGAGATGTTCGGCGCGGCCGGCAAGGCGCAGCCCGTCCTGCATGTGCTGGACGAGACCGAACTGGTCGACGGATCGGACGAACTCGGCGTGCTGCTCTACGGCCACGACAAGAATGCCTATTGGTACGGCTCGCACCTGTCGCTGGCGGAGGCGCGCAAGCTGGCGCCCTACCAGAACGCCACCGGCCTGCAGGTCACCTCGGCGGTGCTCGCCGGCATGGTCTGGGCGCTGGAGAACCCGAACGCCGGCATCGTCGAGACCGACGAGGTCGACTACCGCCGCTGCCTCGAAGTGCAGTCACAATATCTCGGACCGGTCGAGGGGTATTACACCGACTGGACGCCGCTTGAGGGCCGTCCGGGCCTGTTTCCCGAGGACATCGACGAAAAAGACCCCTGGCAGTTCCGCAACGTCCTGGTGCGCTGACAGCACTTCCACAGGACTAGTGTCGAACTTGCAATCGCCCCGAAATAGGGCGATTGCTTTTCGATAGTCCAAGGAGAGGATTCGCAAAGATGATCGAAGCACGCAGGCTGGGCTATGCAGCCGCCATCGCAATCCTGGCCGCCGGCATTTCCGGCTGCGTCAGCGGCGGCCCTTCCGGTCCGGCTGCAACCGCGGCGGGCGTCGAGGGCGACTGGCTGAGCAGCGACGGCGTGGCGGTGTCGAGGCTTTCCGGCGGCGTCTTCACCACCAACGCGCTCGACACAGGCAACAAGCTCGCCGACGGCAGCTACAAGGTAAACGGCAATACTGTCGAGATCACCGTGGTTTCGCTGATCCGCAAGACAACCACCAACGTGAATTGCGCCCTCGTCGCCCCGACCCAGCTCAACTGCACGAGTTCTGCGGGCCAGCAGTTCGTGTTGACGCGGCGCGGCGCCGGTACGGCCTGACGCCTGTTGCCGCGGCGCGGCGATGGTTTTCCTCCTCGTCGCGCTGCTCGCCATCATCGTCCTGCCGCAGGCCTGGGTGCGCTTCACCATCGACCGGCACGGCAAGGACCGGCCGGACCTGCAAGGCACCGGCGGCGAGCTTGCCCGCCACCTACTCGACCGCTTCGACCTGAAAGACGTCAAGGTCGAGACCACCGACCGGGGCGACCACTACGATCCCGAAAGCCGCACCGTCCGTCTGTTGCGGCCGCATCACGACGGGCGCTCGCTCGCCGCCGTCGCCATCGCCGCGCACGAGGTCGGCCACGCGATCCAGCACGCGCATGGCGACCGCTGGCTCGGCCTGCGCCAGAAATTGGCGAAACTCGCCATGACGACGGACCGCCTTGCGTCCGTCTTCTTCATCGCCTCGCCTTTCCTCGGCGCGCTGGCCCGCACGCCGGTCGCCTTCCTGGCTGTCGCCGGCATCGGCATCGGCCTGCTCGCCGTGCGCGTCGTCTTCACGCTGGTGACGCTGCCTGTCGAGATCGACGCGAGCTTTTCCAAGGCACTGCCGATCCTGAGGGAAGGCCGCTACGTCGATGACAAGGACATGCCGGCAGTGAAAGGCGTGTTGCGAGCGGCAGCCTTCACCTACCTCGCCGGAGCGCTGATCGCGCTCGTCAACCTTGCGCGCTGGATCAGGGTGCTGCGATAGTACCGGTGACTGTTTTACTTTGACCGTTCGTGCGGCCCCTCATCCACCTGCCGGCACCTTCTCCCCGTGAAAAACGGGGAGAAGGAAGGCTGGCCGCAACCATGCAGCTTCTCCCTTCTCCCCGTCCTTCACGGGGAGAAGGTGCCGGCAGGTGGATGAGGGGCGGAGCCGACGGTCAAGCAAAATGACCCTTGGCATAACACCCCCGATCCGGAGGAACGGCCGATGACGGAATTCTTCGACGCGCTTGAAACACGATCCCACGACCAACGTGAGGACGCGCTGTTTTCCGCATTGCCCGTCTTCCTTGCCGGGGCCAAGCAAGCCGCCCCTGCCTTCGCCAAACGGCTTGGCGGCATCGATCCCGCCACCATAGCCGACCGCGCGGCGCTGGCGAAACTCGCCGTCCTGCGCAAGTCGGACATCATGACGAGCCAGGCGAAGGACCCGCCCTTCGGCGGACTTGCCGACCCGGCCGCGCTCGCAGGCCGGCGCGTCTTCCAGTCGCCCGGCCCGATCTGGGTGCCGGAAGACGACCGCCCGGAGGCGGGGCGCGCTACGGCGCGCGCCTTTTTCGCGGCCGGCGTCCGGCGAGGCGACATCGTCCACAACACCTTCAGCCATCACATGACGCCCGGCGGTTTCCTGCTCGACGCCGGCGCCCGCGCGCTGGGCTGTTCCGTCTTCCCCGCCGGCGTCGGCAGCACCGACCTGCAGGTCGAGGCGGCCGCCGGGCTGAAGCCGTCGGTCTATTGCGGCACGCCAGATTTTCTGAAAGTGCTGCTCGACCGTGCCGCCGAGATGGGCAAGGACCTGTCCTCGTTCCGCAAGGCGCTGGTAACGGCGGGCGCCCTGTTCCCGTCGCTTAGAAGTGAATATCTGTCGCGTGGCGTCTCGGTCATGCAGTGCTACGCGACCGCCGAATTCGGCGTCATCGCCTACGAGGCCGCGGGGCCGAACGGCGCGCCCAATCCCGGAATGGTCGTCAACGAACACATCATCGTCGAGATCGTGCGGCCGGGCACCGGCGATCCCGTGCCCGAAGGCGAGGTCGGCGAGGTGGTGGTCACCGGCTTCAATCCCGCCTATCCGCTGGTCCGCCTCGGCACCGGCGACCTCTCGGCTGTGCTTGCCGGTCCCTCGCCTTGCGGCCGCACCAACACTCGCATCCGCGGCTGGATGGGCCGCGCCGACCAACGCACCAAGGTCAAGGGCATGTTCGTCGACCCCGCGCAGATCGCTGACGTAACGCGCCGGCAGCCCGGGATTGCCCGCGCCCGGCTGGTGGTGACCCGCAATGGCGAGATGGACGCGATGACGCTGCATGTCGAACCCAAGGCGGGACACGGGCTGGACGCCAACGCAGTAGCCATGGCCCTGCGCGACGCAACGCGCCTCGGCGGCAGCGTGACCGTGGTGAAGCCGGGCGCCTTGCCCAATGACGGCAAGGTGATTTCCGACGAGCGGGATTATGCAAAATAGGCCTGCCGTCGGGTCACCCGCACGGGACCGCTTCATTCCGGCAACAGGCCGGCGCCCATCACGCTTAGCGCCCTGATTCCGCTTGCATCCGCCGGACGCCGGTGAAAACATGCCCAGCATCGGCCGTGTCAGAAAACGGTCAAGGCGGCGCGCTATGAGCTTACCGCCAGCCGTATCCGGGAGACAAAAATGAAGAAACTCGCCGCCCTCGCCGCATTGTCGGCCTCGACGCTTGCGATGTCCGCCAGCGCCTCCTTTGCCGACTACACATTGAACATCCTCCACATCAACGACTGGCACAGCCGCATCGAGAGCAACAACAAATACGAATCGACCTGCTCGGCGGAGGAGGAGACGAAAGGCGAATGTTTCGGCGGCGCGGCGCGGCTGATCACAGCCATTGCCCAGGAGCGCGACAAGCTCAAGGACCAGAACGTCGTCCTGCTGTCAGCGGGCGACAATTTCCAGGGATCGCTTTTCTACACGACCTACAAGGGCAAGGCCGAGGAGGAGTTCCTCAACCAGATGGGCTTTGACGCCATGGCGCTCGGCAACCACGAATTCGACGATGGCGAGGACGCGCTGGTGCCCTTCATCGACAACGCGAAATTCCCGATCCTCGGCGTCAACATCAAGCCGAACAACCAGTCGAAGGCCAACGGCAAGATCAAGCCGTCCGTGGTGCTGGACGTCGGCGGCCAGAAGATCGGCATCATCGGCGCGGTGACCACCGACACCCCGGAGATCGCCTCGCCCGGCCCGAACATCCAGATCGAGGACGACGTCGCCAACATCGCGGCCGAGGTGAAGAAGCTGACGGACGAGGGCGTCGACAAGATCATCGCCCTCACCCACATCGGCTATCCCCGCGAGATGGAGATGATCGCCAAGATTCCGGGCGTCGACGTGGTGGTGGGCGGCCATTCGCACACGCTGCTGTCGAACAAGCCCGAGGACAAGGCGGCAGGCCCCTACCCGACCTGGGTCGACAATCCGCAGGGCTACAAGGTGCCCGTCGTCCAGGCAGCTTCCTACTCCAAGGTGCTGGGCGAGTTGCAGGTCACCTTCGACGATGCAGGCGTCGTCAAGGAAGCCAGGGGCGATCCGATCTGGCTCGACAAGTCGATCACGCCGGACGCAGCCACGCTGACGCGCATCGCCGAACTCGGCGCGCCGATCGAGGAACTGAAGAACAAGGAAGTCTCCGAGACGACCAAGGCGATCGACGGCAGCCGCGACAGCTGCCGCACCCGCGAATGCGAGATGGGCAACCTCGTCGCCGACGCCATCCTCGACCGCGTCAAGGGCCAGGGCGTGCAGATCGTCTTCCAGAATGGCGGCGGCCTGCGCGCCTCGATCGACCAGGGTGTGGTGACCATGGGCGAAGTGCTGACCGTCCTGCCCTTCCAGAATACGCTCGCCACCTTCCAGCTTCCCGGCAAGGACATCACCGCAGCACTTGAAAGCGGCCTCGGCCAGATCGAGGAAGGCGCCGGCCGCTTCCCGCAGGTCGCCGGCCTGAAATATGCCTTCGACAAGACGGCGCCGGCCGGCAGCCGCGTCAAGTCGGTCGAGGTCATGGAGAACGGCGCCTGGGGGCCGATCGACCCGAACAAGACCTACATCGCAGCCACCAACAACTATGTCCGCCAGGGCGGCGACGGCTACAAGATCTTCGCCACCGATGCCAAGAACGCCTATGACTACGGTCCGGGCCTCGAACAGGTGGTGGCCGACTACCTCGCCGCGCATCGCCCCTATACGCCGGCGATCGACGGCCGCATCACCGAGGTCGCCGCGGCCGCACCGGCCGATGCCGCCCAGCCCGCTCCTGCCGCGGAACCCGCTCCCGCGCAGCCGGCGCCGGCTGCCGAGCCTGCCCCCGCGGCAACGGCTCCGGCTGCTCCCGCCCCCGAAGTGAAGCTGCCGGAACTTCCGGCCGGATCGGCCGACATCACCAAGGCGCCGCCGGCCGCTGGCGAGCCCGCACCTGCCGATCCCGCCGAGGCCGCGACACCCGCCGCTCCCGCGGAGGCTCCGGCAACCGCCGCCGCGCCTGCCGAGACCACGCCTCCGGCCGCCAAGCCCGAGACCTCGCATGTGGTCGTTGCCGGCGACAACTACTGGGACATCGCCGAGAAGGTGTATGGCGACGGGGCCAAATGGCACCTGATCGGCGACGCCAATCCCTTCAAGCCGCGCTTCATTCCGGTTGGCGCAACGCTGACCATTCCGCCGGCGAACTGAGGTGGGATGAATGGAATGCCAACGGCCCGGCCTCCCGCCGGGCCGTTTTCATGTGCGGCCACAGGCTGCATTGAATTCGGCGGGTTTGCGGCTACGTATCGGCGGTCGGAGAGCACAGCCTTATGACTTCAGCCACTGCCGGACCGAGAGCAAGGCAACCGTCCGCCATGACAACGGGGGATGATGCGCGTCCCGTCGCTCCTTCGAAGATCGGCGTCATGCTGGTCAATCTCGGCACGCCGGACGGCACCGATTTCTGGCCGATGTGGCGCTATTTGCGCGAGTTCCTGTCCGACCCGCGCGTCATCGAACTGCCGCGTTTCGTCTGGTATCCGATCCTCTACGGCGCGGTGCTCACCACCCGCCCGCGCAAATCCGGCGCCAACTACGCGAAGATCTGGAACCGCGAGAGGAACGAGTCGCCGCTGCGAACCATCACCCGCGCCCAGGGCGAAAAGCTGGCGGCGGTCTTTGCCGGCGACGACCGGATCGTCGTCGACTGGGCAATGCGCTATGGCAATCCCTCGACCAAAAGCGTCGTCGACAAGCTGGTTGCGCAAGGCTGCGATCGTATCCTGACCTTCCCGCTCTATCCGCAATATTCGGCAACGACGACGGCGACGGCCAACGACAAGCTGTTCGACGCGCTGGCAAAAATGCGCAACGCGCCCGCAGTGCGCACGGTGCCGCCCTACTATCACGAGCCGGTCTATATCGAAGCCCTCGCCCGCTCCATCGAGGCGCATCTGAAAACGCTGCCGTTCGAACCGGAGGTTGTGCTCGCCTCCTTTCACGGCATCCCAAAACCCTATTCAGACAAGGGCGACCCCTATCGCGGCCATTGCCTGGAGACGATCCGGCTGCTGCGCGAAAAACTCGGGTGGAGCGAGCAGAAGATCGTCACCACTTTCCAGTCACGTTTCGGCGCGCAGGAATGGCTGCAGCCCTACACCGACAAGACAGTGGAGAAGCTGGCGCGCGACGGCGTGAAGTCCATCGCCGTCATCAATCCCGGCTTTTCCGCCGACTGCATCGAGACGCTGGAGGAGATCGCGGTCGAGGCGGCGGAGATTTTCCATCACGCCGGCGGGCAGAATTTTTCGCATATCCCATGCCTCAACGATTCCGTCGAAGGCATGCAGGTCGTCGAGACGATGGTCCGCCGCGAACTTTCCGGCTGGATCTGAGCACGCTTTCGAGCATTGCGGAACACCTGCGATGCTGCGCCGTTGACGCTTGCCTCCGACCTGGAACTTTCTCATGCAGCGCAAACTCGATCTTCGTACCGGACGTCCGGTCTGGTCCGCCTACCGCGCGCCGGGCGTTCCGGCGGGCAATCTGAGGCAGGACATCACGACGGATGTCGTGGTGGTCGGCATGGGCATCAGCGGCGCGATGATCGCCGAGGCGCTGACCGCCAACGGACACGACGTGGTTTGCATCGACCGGCGCGGGCCGCTGGTCGGCTCCACCGCCGCGACGACCGCGCTCGTGCAATACGAGATCGACCAGCCACTGTCGGTGCTGGCCGGCAAGATCGGGCGCGGCAAGGCCGAAACCGCCTGGCGCCGCTCCCGCCTCGCGGTCGCCAATTTGCAGGCGCGCATCGAGGACCTGCAGATCGACTGCCTGATGGAGCCGCGGCAGTCGCTGTTCCTCGACGGTAACGCCCTGTCGCCCACGCAATTGCGGGAAGAAGGTGAGACGCGCCGCCAGGCCGGGCTCCGCACAACCTACCTGAAGCCGCTGGAACTTGCCGAACGCTTCGGCATCAAGGGCCGTTCCGCGCTGCTCAGCCATGGCAACCTGGCGCTCGACCCGCGCAAGCTGACGGCGGGCCTCTTGAAGAAAGTGGTCGAACGCAAGGGGCGTCTCTACGCACCCGTCGAGGCGACGGGGATCACCGGGACAGCGGACGACCTGACGGTCGCAACCAGGGACGGCCCGGTCATTTCGGCGAAGAGCGTCGTTCTCGCCACCGGCTACGAACTGATGGACGCGGTACCGGCAACCAAGCACCAGGTCATCTCGACCTTTGCCATCGCGACCCGGCAGCAAAAGCAGAACGTCTGGCCCGGCGCGGCTTTCATCTGGGAGGCGTCGGATCCCTATCTCTACATGCGCTCCACGCATGACGGTCGCATTATCTGCGGCGGCGAGGACGAGGAATTCAGCGACGAGGCCCTGCGCGATTCGATGATCGAGGAAAAGACCGCGACAATCTCGCAAAAGCTCCGGCGCATGTTCCCGCATCTCGACACATCACCGGAATTCGCCTGGGCCGGGGCCTTCGGCACGACCGATACGGGGCTGCCGATGATCGGGACTCTCCCGCGCAAGCCAAACCTCTTCGCGGTGATGGGTTATGGCGGCAACGGCATCACCTATTCGCAGATCGCCTCGGAGCTGATCGCCACGGCGCTGGCCGGAAAGAACGACCCGGACACCGACATCTTCGCCTTTGCGCGCTGATCGCCCGGCTTTCGGACATAGGCCGATTGTATAGCTGTCAGAACCAACCTAAGTGATTCGCGGGGCCGGGCGGCACTGTTGGCGCGGCCGGCGCTGCAACTGGAGGGAATTGCGTGGATTTCACCGGCTTCGACATCACCATCTTCGCGCTTGCAGTCTTTGTCATCGCAATATTGTTCGCCGGTATCAGGACCGTCAGCCAGGGCTACAACTACACGGTGGAGCGCTTCGGCCGCTATACCAGGACCCTGACGCCAGGCCTCAACCTTATCGTCCCCTTCATGGACCGCATCGGCGCCAAGCTGAACATGATGGAGCAGGTGCTGGACGTGCCGACCCAGGAGGTGATCACCCGCGACAACGCCACCGTGGCGGTCGACGGCGTCGCCTTCTACCAGGTGCTGAACGCCGCGCAGGCCGCCTACCAGGTCTCCAACCTGCAGAACGCCATCCTGAACCTCACCATGACCAACATCCGCTCGGTCATGGGCTCGATGGATCTCGACGAGCTGCTCTCCAACCGCGACCAGATCAATGAGCGCCTGCTGCGCATCGTCGACGAGGCGGCGCATGTGTGGGGCATCAAGGTGACGCGCGTCGAGATCAAGGACATCAACCCGCCGGCGAACCTGGTGGAATCCATGGCCCGCCAGATGATGGCTGAGCGCAACAAGCGCGCCCAGATTCTTGAAGCCGAGGGCCTGAAGCAGGCGCAGGTGCTGGAAGCCGAGGGCCGCAAGGAAGCTGCCTTCCGCGACGCCGAGGCGCGCGAGCGCGCTGCCGAGGCCGAGGCCCGCGCCACGCAGGTGGTGTCGGAAGCCATCGCCAAGGGCGACGTCCAGGCGATCAACTACTTCGTCGCCCAGAAATACACCGAGGCGCTGTCGCACATCGCCTCGTCGAGCAACAGCAAGGTCGTGCTGATGCCGCTGGAGGCATCCTCGCTGATCGGCACGCTGGGCGGCATCGGGGCAATCGCCCGCGACGTGTTCGGGCATGACGGCGGCCCAGCTCCACGCTCGCCGGCCCGCCCGCCGGTGACGCGCGTGCCGGACCAGAGCTGAGGACGCGCGGATGATCGAATGGCTGGTCGACCAGCTCGGGCCATGGAACTGGATGGTGGTGGGCCTGGCCCTGCTTGCCATCGAAATACTGGTTCCCGGCTTCTTCCTGCTGTGGATCGGCCTTGCGGCCCTCGTCGTCGGCGCGCTCTCGCTGGCGCTGTGGAACACGGCGTTCTGGGGCTGGCAGGTGCAGGTGATCCTCTTCCTGGCGCTGTCGCTGTTCGCGGCCTATGCCGGCTACAAGCTCATGGGTGGGCGCAAGACCGAAAGCGACCAGCCGCTGCTCAACCGCCGCGGCGAACAGCTGATCGGCCGCACTGCGACGCTGACGGAGCCGATCCAGGAAGGCTACGGCCGCATACAGCTCGGCGATACGATGTGGCGTGTGTCGGGTCCCGACCTTCCGGTCGGATCCAGGGTGAAGGTCGTTTCGGTCGCCGACCTGGAACTGGTGGTGGTCGCGGCCTGACGCCGCCTAGGCGACGCCGACCTTGAGCAGGTCGTGCAGGTGGACGAAGCCCGCGACCTTGTTGTCTTCCACGACGATCAGCCCGGTGATCGACGATGTCTGGATGCGTTGCAGCGCGGTGGCGGCCAGTTCGTCAGGCTCGATCCACTTCGGATTGCGCGTCATCACCTCATCGACGATCTTCGACGGCAGGTCCTCGCCGATCTTGCGGCGCAGGTCGCCGTCCGTAATGATGCCGGCGAGGCCGCCCTCGGCATCGACGACCACGACGCAGCCGAAGCGTCTGCTCGACATGGCGACGATCGCCTCCTTCATGCCCGAACCGACGAGGATGGTCGGGATGCCGTCGCCCGTATGCATGATGTCGCTGATCTTCGTCAGGCTGGCGCCGAGCTGGCCGCCCGGGTGGAAGGTGCGGAAGTGATCGGGCGTAAAACCGCGCAATTCCAGCAAGGCGATCGCCATCGCATCGCCGATCACCAGTTGCTGCAGCGTCGACGTCGTCGGCGCCAACCCGTGCGGGCAGGCTTCAGGCGTCTTCGGCAAGTTGATGACGACATCGGCGGCCCGCGCCAGCGCCGACTCGGTTCCCGACGTGATAGCGATCAGCGGAATGGAGAAGCGCCGGGAATAGGCGATGATGCCCTTGAGCTCGGCTGTCTCGCCGGACCAGGACATCGCGATGATGGCATCGTTCTTGGCGATCATGCCAAGATCGCCATGGTTGGCTTCGGCGGGGTGCACGAAGAAGGCCGGCGTTCCGGTCGAGGCCATCGTCGCGGCGATCTTCGAGCCGATATGGCCGCTCTTGCCGACACCGGTGACGATGACGCGCCCCTGGATGCGGGAGATCAGCTCGACGGCGTTGGCGAAGGGTTCGGACAGGCCGTTGTTCAGGGCAGCAAGAAGCGCGGCGACGCCCGCCTGCTCAATCGACACCGTTCTTATCGCCGATGCAATCGAGAAGGAACGATCCGGCTGTATCTTCACGGACGCTAGAACCATGCGAATCCGATTAGCGCTTTGGCGCCGTCCTGTCCACCGCGAAGACGCGATTGCCCACCGCGCTCTGCGAGCAACACAACATTAACCATCCGCATTTACGGTTCGGTAAGCATGGCGCGCAGGCGTCACCGAGCCATTGGAAATTCATGCCGCGGGTCCGCACAAAACCAACGTACAGCCTGCGCGCGAAGGCGATCGGCCTTCTGCTTGCGTCGGCGAGCGTATGGGTGATGGCGGGCGCGGCATCCGCGCAGGATACAAGTGGCCTGCGGGGCGCCATACGGCCTGGTTCGGAGGCCACCGATCCACAGGCCACCGGTGCGACGCAGGCGCCGCCCGCCTATGTTCCCGTGAGCCCCGGCGCGGTTCCGGACGAGCCGCCGGCGGATACGCCGGGCCAGCCGCGCGGCTCATTGTTTCCGCAAGATGCGGGAGACACGGCAAGCTTCAACGGCGACCTGCCCGTCCCCGCGGCCCGCCCGCCCTCGACCGCGCGCGACCGCAAGCGGGCGCAGCAAGAAGCGCCGGCACGGGCTAATACGCGCGATACGAGAAGCGGAGAACCGGCCCAGGACCAGGGGAACGACACGACCGGAACCGTCCGTGCAGAGCCAATAGGGCCTGCCGAGCGGATCGGCGTCCCCGACGATGCCGGCCGGGTCGAGGCGATCGAGGTGCTCGACGGGCGCACCGAGCCGGAGAACCCTTACGCTCCTCTGGGCATCCGCGTCGGCACGTTCATCCTGCGCCCGACCATCGAGCAGGGGGTCACCGTCACCTCGAACGCCAACTACAGCGTCGACGGCAAGGGGGCCGTGCTTTCGGAGACCACGCTGCGGCTGAACGCCATTTCGGACTGGAGCCAGCATTCCGCGACGCTCGACGCCTATGGCGTCTTCCGCAGGTCGCTCTCGGGATACGAGCTGGAGGACTCGCGCATCGGCGCGGTTGCGGCGCTGAACCTCGACATCTCCGAAGAGCTTCAAGGGCGCGGCACGTTGGAATACCTGCGTTTGCCGGAGACCGCTTCGTCGCCGGTGGTAATCGAGGGAACCGCCTCGGATCCGATCCACCAGACCTTCAGCGGCAGCCTCGGCCTCGACAAGGATGTCGGCAAGGCGCGTTTCGGCATAACCGGCCGGGTCGTTCGCGATGTGTATGGCGACGCCGACCTCTCGGACGGCGAAACGCTCTCCCAGAAGGACCGCAACGCAACGCTTGTGACGGGTCTGCTGCGCGCCGGATACGAGATCTCGCCGGCGATCACACCCTTTGTCGAGATCGAGGGCGGCCGCCAGTTCTATGACGAGAAAGTCGACAGCGCCGGCTACCGCCGCTCCTCTGACCGCTACGGCGCGCGCGCCGGCGTCGAACTCGACCTCAGCGAGAAGCTGACCGGAGAATTTGCGGGCGGCTGGATTCGCGAGAAGTTCGATGACGACCGGCTCGTGCCGATCGAAGGGCCGACCCTCAGCGCCCTCCTCACCTGGTCGCCGGAGCGGGAGACCACCGTAAACATCGAGGCCGCCACGACCGTGGAGGGCACGACGACGGCAGGCGAAAGCGGTTCCATCCTGCATGCGGTGCAAGTCGGGGTCGAACGCCAGGTGCGCGCCAACCTGACCGCCAACGCCAAGCTGGGCGTCGGCTACCGCAACTATGCCGATTCGGATTCGCACGACGTGCTTTACAACGCGGAAGTCGGCGCGACCTGGTGGCTGAACCGCTATGCCGGCATCACCGGGCGGCTGCGCCATGACGGCCAGCAAAGCAACATCGAAGGCCGTGCCTACACGGCCAACAGCGTCTTCCTGGGCCTCAAGGTCCAGCGCTGATCCGACGGCCTTCGAGAGCGCGAGGATTTTCCGCTTACGCGTCGCTGCCGGGATCGAGGTCGGCGATGAGGCGTTCCAACATCGCCAGGACGCCGCTCCGCATCGCCGGCCGCGCCAGCGCGAAGGCGATGTTGGCTTCCACGAACCCTTCCGGCGACCCGCAATCGTAGGTGCTGCCCCGATAATGATAGCCGAAGAAGGGCTGGCGCTTCTCCAGCTTGAGCATCGCGTCGGTGAGCTGGATCTCGTTGCCCGCACCCCGCTCCTGGCTCGCCAGCACCTCGAATATCTCGGGTTGCAGGATGTAGCGGCCGTTGATGAAGAGGTTGGACGGCGCGGTGCCGGCCTTCGGCTTCTCGACCATCTGGGTGATCTCGAAGCCGTTGTGGATATCCTTGCCCTTGCCGACGATGCCGTATTTGTGCGCTTCGGCCGGATCGCATTCCTGCACGGCGATGATGTTGTTGCCAGTCTCGCCATAGAGCTCGACCATGTCCTTCAGGCAGCTCTTTTCCGATTGCATGATCATGTCGGGGAGCAGCAGCGCAAAGGGTTCGTCGCCGACGATGTCGCGCGCGCACCATACGGCGTGGCCGAGCCCGAGCGGCACCTGCTGCCGGGTGAAGCTGGTCTGGCCGGGTCCGGGCTGCAGTTTCTGCAGGTACTCCAGCTGCTCGGTCTTGCCGCGTTGTGCCAGCGTCTCGTTGAGCTCGAACTGCAGGTCGAAATGATCCTCGATCACACCCTTGTTGCGGCCCGTGACGAAGATGAAATGCTCGATGCCGGCTTCCCGCGCTTCATCGACGACATACTGGATCACCGGCCGGTCGACGACTGTGAGCATTTCCTTCGGGATCGATTTGGTCGCCGGAAGAAACCGGGTTCCAAGGCCCGCAACGGGGAAGACAGCTTTTCTGACTCGCTTCATCGCCTAGACTATCCATTCATGCTTTGAGGCTGCACCCAACCCGGAAGACATTGTCATGCCTGAATTTAGGAATAGTTCCCGTCGCAAGAAGGCGGGATGCTGCCAACAACCGATTTCGCAAATTTTGGTTCCGGCGAGCTCTATGGTAAACCAATTGATAACCGCCTTTGGCGATGAATGAGTCTTTCTGGTATATCGAACTGGAGGGAAACATGCTCGTTCGCACCACCGCTAGACGCCTCGCCGGCGCCGCGGCCGCTGCCGGCCTGTCGATCGCAATCTTCATGTCGGCCACGCCGGCCTTCGCCGATGCCGGCTTCGAGCGCTGGGTGGCGGGTTTCCGGGCCACGGCCGTGGAGAGCGGCGTTTCGGGTGCAACCTACGACCGGGCCTTTCGCGGCGTCAAATCCGCCGATCCGGAGGTGATCGAGAAGGCCCGCTTCCAGCCGGAATTCACGGCTCCCGTCTGGGACTATTTCGACAACCGCGTGCATGAGCAGTCGGTCGAGGTCGGCCGCGCCATGGCGAAGAAGTGGAAGCCCTGGCTCGACAAGATCGAGGCGCGCTACGGCGTCGACCGCAACATCCTGCTGGCGATCTGGTCGATGGAATCGAACTATGGCGAGATCCTCAAGAACGACAAGGTGATGCGCAATGTCGTGCGCTCGCTGGCGACGCTCGCCTATGCCGACCAGAAGCGCGCGAAGTTCGCCCGCACCCAGTTGATCGCCGCGCTGAAGATATTGCAGTCGGGCGACATCGACGAAAGCCACCTGATGGGGTCGTGGGCGGGCGCCATGGGGCATACCCAGTTCATCCCGACATCCTATCAGGCCTATGCCGTCGACATGGACGGCAACGGGCACAGGGACATCTGGAACTCGGTGCCCGACGCGCTCGCCACCGCCGCCAACCTTTTGAAGAAGAACGGCTGGCAGGCCGGCAAGACCTGGGGATACGAGGTGGCGCTGCCTGCGGGCGGCAAGTTCCCGAAAGGCTCGATGTCGCTGTCGAAGTGGCAGACGCTGGGCGTCACCCGCCCGAGCGGAAAACCCTTCCGCAACGGCGCCGACAAGGCCGAACTCAAGGTCCCCGACGGGCGCGGCGGCCCTGCCTTCCTGATGACGAAGAATTTCTACGTTCTCAAGCGCTACAACAATGCCGACAAATATGCGCTTGCCGTCGGCCTGCTCGCCGACCAGATCGCAGGCTATGGCGAGTTGGCGCAGGACTGGAACCGGCCGTTCACGAAACTGTCGTTCGCCGAGAAGCAGGAGCTTCAGGAGCGGCTGATGGCGCATGGCTATTACGACGGAAAGGCGGATGGCAAGATCGGCGAAGGGTCGCGTTCGGCGATCAAGGCGTTCCAGCTCCAGGCCGGCATGGAGGCAGACGGACATCCGAGCCTCGAAGTGCTGAAGAACTTGCGGAAGAACTAGGCTGCGGAGATGTTTCTTGCGTGCTAGGCGGCCTTGCTCGGCGCACCCGCATGTCCTGCCAGTGCTTCTTGGCGCCGTCGCGTTGCTCGCGGCAGGATTGTCGGCGCAGACGACCTCCGCTTTCGCGCAGGAAGGGACGCAGCCCTGGTCGCTGCGCGATCTTTTCGCACCACACGAGCCGCGACACGCCGATCCGCAGACCGGCGCGTCGCCGAGCATCGTGACGATACCGGCCGCCAAGGCGCCGGCCGCCCGGAAATCCATCATCCTGCGCGATCCGCAACCCGACGCCGTCATCCTGCCCAAGGCGCCCGACGCCAAGGTGGTGCTGGTGGTCGGGGACTTCGTTGCCGGCGGGCTGGCCGAAGGGCTGAACGCCATCTTCTCCGCCGACCCGCAGGTGCGCATCGCCGACCGCTCCAACGGATCGTCGGGCTTCGTGCGGGAGGACCATTTCGACTGGCCGGGCCAAGTCGCCGCCATCATAGAAGCCGAGAAGCCGGCCGCCATCATCGTCGTCATCGGCGCAAACGACCGGCAGCAGATGCGGATCGGCACGACAGGCCGGACGTTGCGGTCGGAGGCGTGGACACGGGAATATTCCGCCCGCGCCGCGAACTTCGCCAGCGCCGTCGCGCAGACGAACGTTCCGATGGTCTGGGTGGGCACGACGTCGTTCAAGTCGCCAAAGGCCTCTTCGGACATGCTGGCGCTCAACGAAATCTACCGCAAGGTCGCGGCCGATGCTGGCGCCCAGTTCATCGATGTCTGGGAAGGGTTCGTCGACGAGAAGGGAACCTTCGCAACGGTCGGCCCCGACATCAGCGGCCAGCCCGTCCGGCTGCGCGCCGACGACGGCATCAGCCTCACGGCCGCCGGCAAGCGCAAGCTGGCCTTCTACGCGGAAAAGACGCTGAAGCGGCTGATTGGCGAAGGCGGCGGTGCCGATCCGGCGCCATCGGCACCGGCGGCCCTTCCTACCGTTTCGGCCGGGCCTGGCCTGTCGGCCCCGACGGACCGAACGATGCCCGTCTCGCTCGACGATCCCAAGCTCGATGGAGGCGCGGAACTGCTCGGGGCAAGTGTGGCCTCCGGCCTGGTGACACGGCCGACAAGCAGACCCCTGGCGGTCCGGGGCGCCGCGACGGTGACAGGCAGGGCGGACGATTTTTCCTGGCCGCGCAGCGACGCGCCGGCTCCATCAGCCACGCCTCCGCCCCGATCGGCAACCGCCACCCCTCCGCCGGGGCAGCAGACGCCACAGGCAGCGAACTGACGGGATCGCCTCAGCGCGGCAGGACGGACACGCCCATCAGCGCCTCGTCGATAGACTGCGCCGCCTGCCGGCCCTCGCGGATCGCCCAGACGACCAGCGACTGGCCGCGCCGCACGTCGCCGGCGGCATAGAGCCTGTCGACGCTGGTGCGATAATCCTTGTCGTTGGCGGCGATGTTGGTCGACCGCCGCGTGTCCTTGATCACCTGCAGGCGTCCGTCGAGATCCTTGAGCACGCCCTGCGCCAGCGGGCCGGCAAAGCCGATGGCGATGAAGGCGAGATCGGCGCGGATGACGAATTCGGAACCGGCGATCGGCTGCCGCTTCTCGTCGACCTCGCAGCATTTTACGCCGGTCAGCGCGCCGTCCTCGCCGATGAACTCCAGCGTCGCCACCTGGAACTCGCGCTCGGCGCCTTCGGCCTGCGAGGAGGAGGTGCGCATCTTGGTCGCCCAATAGGGCCACACCGCGAGCTTGTTTTCCTTTTCAGGCGGCTGCGGCCGGATGTCGAGCTGCGTCACCCTAACAGCGCCCTGGCGGAATGCGGTGCCGACGCAGTCCGACGCCGTATCGCCGCCGCCGACGACGACGACATGCTTGCCGCCGGCGACGATCGGCTGCGACGGCCAGGCGACGGAATTGATGTCCTCGCGCCCGACACGCTTGTTCTGCTGCACCAGATACGGCATCGCGTCGTGCACGCCCTCGAAATCGTCGCCCGGAATGCCGGCGGCGCGCGGCGTCTCGGAGCCGCCGCAATAAAGCACCGCATCGTGTTCGGCGAGCAGGTCGTCGACGCTCTTGTCGACGCCGACATTGACGCCGCAATGGAAGGTGACGCCCTCGCCCTGCATCTGCTCGACGCGGCGGTCGATGAAATGCTTCTCCATCTTGAAGTCGGGAATGCCGAAGCGCATCAGCCCGCCGGGCTTCGACTCGCGCTCGTAGAGATGAACGTCGTGCCCGACGCGCGCCAATTGCTGGGCGGCGGCCATGCCGGCCGGACCGGAACCGATGACGGCGACGCTCTTGCCGGTCTTCTTCTCGGGCGGCTGCGGCCGGACCATGCCGAGTTCGTAGGCCTTGTCGGCCAGCGCCTGCTCGACCGTCTTGATGGCGACGGGAATGTCCTCGAGGTTCAGCGTGCAGGCTTCCTCGCAGGGCGCGGGGCAGATGCGGCCGGTGAACTCCGGGAAATTGTTGGTCGAATGGAGGTTGCGGATCGCGTTCTCCCAGTCGCCATTGTAGACGAGGTCGTTCCAGTCCGGGATTTGGTTGTGGATCGGGCAGCCGGTCGGCCCATGGCAGAACGGCACGCCGCAATCCATGCAGCGCGCTGCCTGTTTCTCGACCTCCTTGTCCGACATCGGCAAAGTGAATTCCTTGAAATGCCGGATGCGGTCGGAAGCCGGCTGGTACTTGTGCACCTGCCGGTCGATCTCGAGAAAACCCGTTACCTTGCCCATTCTAGTTCCTATCAACCACTTTGTTCGGCAACGCACGCTGCCGTGTCCGATTAGGCTCGATCGTCGTGAATTGTCCGATCAAACCGTCTCCTAATCTCACCATCCGCCCGGCCACGCCGGATGCCGTGTTTGTTTTCTCGCCTTGGAAGGCCGACAGGCGCACCCGAACGACACCATAAGCCTCCAGACCATCTCGAAAAATCAGGTCGCCGAAATCCGCGTCCTCGGTAACGATCAGGCAATTCCCCGACATCGAAAGCCTCACGATCTCCATGTCGGAAAGGCCTGGCGAAGTTTCGTGTATCCAATCTCCGTTCCAGCCGAGGTCCCGCAGGGCCTCCACGACGACTCGCCAAACGCATTGGTCGGCGAGAAACCTCACAATCACTCTGCCGCGTGAACAACCGGAGGCGCCGAGCCTGCCACCTGATCGGCGGCAAAGGAGATAGCGGCCTGGATATCCTCCTTCGTCAGCCAGGGATGCTGATCAATGATTTCCTCGATCGACCAACCCGCAGCCAGGCATCGAAGGACGTGCTCGACCGTGATCCGGGTTCCATCGATGCGCGGTTTCCCGAACATCGTGTCGGGAGTTGAAACGATCCTCGGATGCTTGTCAGCGTTTCTCATGGCCATCGTCCGTATACAGGTCACTCGTGTCGAAACAGGACGAAGTATAGCATAAGCTCGGCCGTCCCCTACTCAGCCGCGACGCTCATCCGCATGCGCTCCATTTCGATCAGGGCGCGGCGATACTCGACCGGCATGACCTTGCGGAATTTCGGCCGGTAGGTCGCCCAGTCCTCAAGGATCGCCTTGGCGCGCGTCGAGCCCGTATAGTGCGCGTGGTTGGAGATGAGTTGCACCAGCCGCTCCTCGTCGTGCTTGGTCATGTCGCCCGACACGTCGACCCGGCCCTTGTGGGCGATGTCGCCGCCGTGGTGATGCAGCTTCTCCAGCATGTCGTCCTCTTCCGGGACGGGCTCCAGTTCGACCATCGCCATGTTGCAGCGCTCGGCGAAGTCGCCCTCCTCGTCGAGCACATAGGCGACGCCGCCCGACATGCCGGCCGCGAAGTTGCGGCCGGTCTTGCCGATGACGACGACCACGCCGCCGGTCATGTATTCGCAGCCATGGTCGCCGACGCCCTCGACGACCGCCGCCGCGCCGGAGTTGCGAACTGCGAAGCGCTCGCCGGCGACGCCGCGGAAGTAGCATTCACCCTCGATCGCGCCGTAGAGCACGGTGTTGCCGACGATGATGGAGTCTTCGGCGACGATGTTGGAATCCTCCGGGGGGCGGATCACGATGCGACCGCCGGAAAGCCCCTTGGCCACATAGTCGTTGCCGTCGCCGACCAGTTCGAACGAGATGCCCCGCGCCAGGAAGGCACCGAACGACTGGCCCGCCGTTCCGACAAGTTTCACCGAGATCGTGTCGTCCTTCAGGCCCTTGTGCCGGAAGCGCTTGGCGACCTCGCCGGCAAGCATGGCGCCGGCCGAGCGGTCGACGTTGCGGATCGGCACTTCGATCTTGACCGGGATCCTGCTCTCCAAGGCGGGACGAGCAAGTTCGATCAGCTTGCGGTCGAGCACGTCGTCGATCGGGTGCTTCTGGCGCTCGGTCCAGTGCGTGGCTTCGGCCGGTGCATCCGGCTTGAAGAACATGCGGCTGAAATCCAGCCCCCTGGACTTCCAATGATCGATCACTTCCCGCTTCTCCAGCAGTTCGGAAGCGCCGACGATCTGGTCGATATGCGAAAAGCCCATCTCCGACAGCAGTTCGCGTACTTCTTCCGCGACATAGAAGAAGTAGTTGATGACATGCTCGGGCGTGCCCTTGAAGCGCTTGCGCAGCACCGGGTCCTGGGTGGCGACGCCAACCGGGCAAGTGTTCAAATGGCACTTGCGCATCATGATGCAGCCGGCAGCGATCAGCGGCGCCGTCGAGAAGCCGAACTCGTCGGCCCCCAGCAGCGCGCCGATGATCACGTCGCGGCCGGTGCGCAGGCCGCCGTCGACCTGCAGCGCCACGCGGCTGCGCAGGCCGTTCAACACCAGCGTCTGGTGCGTTTCCGCCAGCCCCATCTCCCAGGGAGACCCGGCATGCTTCAGCGACGTCAGCGGCGATGCGCCGGTGCCGCCGTCATAGCCGGAGATGGTGATGTGGTCGGCGCGCGCCTTGGCAACGCCAGCGGCGACCGTGCCGACGCCGACCTCCGAGACGAGCTTGACCGACACGTCGGCCGCCGGGTTGACGTTCTTCAGGTCGAAGATCAGCTGCGCCAGATCCTCGATCGAATAGATGTCGTGGTGGGGCGGCGGCGAGATCAGGCCGACGCCCGGCGTCGAATGCCGGGTCTTGGCGATGGTCGCGTCGACCTTGTGGCCAGGCAACTGCCCGCCTTCGCCGGGCTTGGCGCCCTGCGCGACCTTGATCTGCATCATGTCGGAGTTGACGAGATATTCCGCCGTGACGCCGAAGCGTCCGGAGGCCACCTGCTTGATCGCCGAGCGTTCCGGGTTGGCCCCGCCGCCCGGCAGCGGCAAGTAGCGATCCGGCTCCTCACCGCCCTCGCCGGTGTTCGACTTGCCGCCGATCCGGTTCATGGCGCGCGCCAGCGTCGAATGCGCCTCGCGGCTAATGGAACCGAACGACATGGCGCCGGTGGAGAACCGCCGGACGATATCGGCGGCCGGCATCACCGCGTCGAGGGGCACCTTCTTGCGGCCCGTCTCGTCGGCCAGCCTGATCGTGAACAGGCCGCGGATAGACTTCGCCCGCGCCGCATAGCTGTCGATCTGCGTGGAGAACTCCTTGAAGGTCTCCCAGGAGCCCTGGCGCACGGCATGCTGCAGCGACGCCACGGCGTCGGGCGACCAGATATGCGCCTCGCCGCGCATGCGGAATAGATACTCGCCGCCGACTTCCAGCGCGTTGCGCAGCACCGGGTCGTCGCCGAAGGCGTCGGCGTGGCGGCTCGTCGTCTCGGCCGCGATCTCGTCCAGCCCGACGCCTTCGATCAGCGTCGCCGTGCCGGTGAAATACTGCTCGACAAAATCGGTCTTAAGTCCGATCGCGTCGAATATCTGCGCGCCGCAATAGGACTGGTAGGTCGAGATGCCCATCTTGGACATCACCTTGAGGATGCCCTTGCCGATCGACTTGATGTAGCGCGCGACGATCTCGTAGGGGTCGACCTCCTTTGGCATCTCGCCGCGCTTGTGCATGTCGAGCAGCGTGTCGAAGGCGAGATAAGGGTTGATCGCCTCAGCGCCATAGCCGGCAAGGCAACAGAAATGATGCACCTCGCGCGGCTCGCCGGATTCGACGACGAGGCCGACGGACGTGCGCAGCCCCTTGCGAACCAGGTGGTGGTGCACGGCGGCCGTCGCCAGCAGCGCCGGGATGGCGATGCGGTCGGGGCCAACCTGCCGGTCGGACAGGATGATGATGTTGTAGCGGCCGGCGACAGCCGCCTCGGCGCGGTCGCACAGCCGCTCCAGCGCCCCGCGCATGCCCGCCGCTCCCTCGGTGGCGGAATAAGTGACGTCGATCGTCTTGGTGTCGAAGCTGTCCTCGGTGTGGCCGATGGAGCGGATCTTCTCGAGGTCGCCATTGGTCAGGATCGGCTGGCGCACCTCCAGCCGCTTGCGGCGCGAGGTGCCGACAAGGTCGAGGATGTTCGGCCGCGGCCCGATGAACGACACCAGGCTCATCACCAGTTCCTCGCGGATCGGATCGATCGGCGGGTTGGTGACCTGCGCAAAATTCTGCTTGAAGTAGGTGTAGAGCATCTTCGACTTGTCCGACATCGCCGAGATCGGCGTGTCGGTGCCCATCGAACCCACGGCCTCCTGGCCGGTGGTGGCCATCGGCGACATCAAGAGCTTGGTGTCTTCCTGCGTGTAACCGAACGCCTGCTGGCGGTCGAGCAGGGTCACGTCCTTGCGCAGCGCGCGCGGCTCGACCGGCTTCAACTCCTCCAGGATGAGTTGGGTGCGCCCCAGCCATTCCTTGTAGGGATGCCTGCCGGCGATCTCCGACTTGATCTCGTCGTCGGAGATGATGCGGCCCTTGTCGAGGTCGATCAGCAGCATCTTGCCGGGCTGCAGGCGCCACTTCTTGACGATGCTCTTTTCGTCGACCGGCAATACACCGGCCTCCGACGCCAGGATGACCCGGTCGTCGTCGGTGACGAGGTAACGCGCCGGCCGCAAACCATTGCGGTCAAGGGTGGCGCCGATCTGCCGGCCATCGGTGAAGGCAACAGCCGCCGGCCCGTCCCACGGCTCCATCAGCGCAGCGTGGTACTCGTAAAAAGCCTTGCGGTCCTTATCCATCGACTTGTTGCCGGCCCAGGCTTCCGGGATCAGCATCATCATCGCATGGGCAAGCTTGTAGCCGCCCTGGAACAGGAACTCGAGCGCGTTGTCGAAGCAGGCGGTGTCCGACTGCCCCTCATAGGAGATCGGCCACAGTTTTGAGATGTCGTTCCCGAACAATTCGGAATCAACCGATGCCTGGCGCGCCGCCATCCAGTTGTTGTTGCCGCGCACGGTGTTGATCTCGCCATTGTGGGCGACCATGCGATAGGGATGCGCCAGCTTCCACGACGGGAAAGTGTTGGTGGAGAAGCGCTGGTGAACGAGGATCAGCGCCGTCTCGAAGCGCGGGTCGGAAAGATCCTTGTAATAGGCGCCTACCTGGTAGGCCAGGAACATGCCCTTGTAGACGATGGTGCGCGCCGACAGCGACACGCAATAGGCGCCGATGTCCTTGTTGTTGTTCTCGGCGTAGATGCGGCCGGAAATCACCTTGCGCAGCAGATAGAGCCGCGCCTCGTATTCCTCATCATTGTCGATGTCGGGCGTACGGCCGATGAAAACCTGACGATGGAAGGGTTCGGCGGCCGCAATGTCCGGAGCCTTCGACAACGATGAATTGTCGACCGGCACATCGCGGAAACCCAGCAGCGGCAAACCCTCGGACTGCGCCGATTCGGCGATGATCTCGTTGACATGCTCGCGCAGTGCTGCGTCCTGCGGCATGAACCAGTGGCCGACGCCATATTGCCCGACGGGCGGCAGGTCGATGCCCTGCTTGGCCATCTCCTCGCGGAAGAACCTGTCGGGAATCTGCACGAGCACGCCGGCGCCGTCGCCCATCAGCGGATCGGAACCGACCGCGCCGCGATGCGTCAGGTTGTTCAGCATGAACAGCCCGTCCTTGACGATCTGGTGCGACTTGACGCCCTTCATCTGCGCGATGAAGCCGACGCCGCAGGCGTCATGCTCGTTGCGCGGATGATAGAGGCCCTGTTCGGTGGCGCGTTTGACGGCGGCGGCATTCGTCGTGGCGGCGGCAGCAGGCGCGCGCGTCGAAGATGTCATGTCCGTCATGGTCAGCCTCCGTTCGTTCCGGCTCCCTGCCTGCCGCGCCGCCGGAGGGCGCCGCGAAGGCAGGTGCGGGCGTTCGTATCGAAATTCACCGCTGGCGGCTCGCTGCCGGATAGCACCCGCGCGCCGGACCCGTGTCAATCCGGCATGCGGACGCATCTCACAGAACTGGCCGGAAACGAGACGTTTTCAACGCTCGATCCGGCGGCCACTGCGCGGATAAATAAGACAGCACTGCTGTCCTAAATTTGTTATGGCAGAAATCTCGCGAGGGCACAAGACCGAATCGAAAACAATCGAGAGGAGTCGCGAAATAATCTGTCGCGAAATACCGTCGATGACGCAACTTCCGGTCGCAGCATTCAGCAGCGCCTGGCCGAGCGATAGCACCCGCTGGCCCTTGAAACCGCCGGCCAAATCCGGTCTTGTCCCCGCTCCCGCCAGACAAGCTTCATGGGCCGCCTTATGTATTTTTCCTCCGACAACTGGGCCGGCGCCCACCCCAAGGTAGCCGAGAGTCTTTCGCGCCATGCCGGCGGGTTCGACGCCGCCTACGGCAACGGAACGCTCGACAAGAAGGTGGCGGAAAAGTTCAACGCGATTTTCGAACGCGAGGTGGAGGTCTTCTTCGTCGGCACCGGCACCGCGGCGAATTCGCTCTCGCTTACGCTGTTCAACCGTCCCGGAGGCATCTCCTTCTGCCACCGCGAGGCGCATGTGATGGACGACGAATGCGGCGCGCCCGAATTTTTTTCCGGCGGCTCCCGGCTCTTCGCCGTCGACGGCACCATGGGCCGCATGTCCGCCGACACTCTAGACCGCGCCATCGGCCGCTTCGTGCCGACCTTCGTCCATTCCGGCCGGCCGATCGCGGTCACCATGACACAAGCGACCGAGTCGGGAACCGTCTATTCGCTGGATGACATTTCGGCGCTTTCGGCGGTAGCCAAAAAATACGATCTGCCGCTGCATATGGACGGCGCGCGATTCGCCAACGCGCTGGTCTCGCTTGGGACGACGCCGGCCGAAATGACCTGGAAGCGCGGCGTCGACATCCTCTCCTTCGGCGGCACCAAGAATGGCTGCTGGTGCGCCGAGGCGGTCGTCCTGTTCGACAAGTCGAAATCGGAGGAGCTCGCCTTCATCCGCAAGCGCGGCGCGCAGCTCTTCTCGAAATCGCGCTTCATCGCGGCACAGTTCGACGCCTATTTCAGGGACGGGCTTTGGCTGGAGACAGCTGCGCACGCCAACGCAATGGCGTCGCGGCTGGCGGATGTGTTCAGGCGTTCGAACACGATGCGGCTGGCCTGGGAGCCGCAGGCCAACGAGGTGTTTCCGATCATGAAGAAGGAGACGATGGCCAAGGCCCTCGCCGCCGGCGCCGCCTTCTACGAATGGCGCCCGCCGCAGGGTTTTGCCGAACCGATCGCCGACGACGAGATGATGTGCCGGCTGGTCACCAGCTTTGCCACCACGGCGGATGACGTGGACAGGTTCGCCGCGTTGATCGGCGCCTGAGGCCGCGCCCCTTCGGATCGAAGGCCTGACCGGGGACGCGATAAGCCTCCGCAAACGCAAAGCGGCGCCCTAAGGCGCCGCTCGCGGGAGGATGCGAAGCCGGCTCAGTTGACGGTGTTCGCCTCGATCTGCTTGGCTTTGGCCGAGGTGCTGGTAATCGCGATCTTGCGCGGCTTCAGTTCCTCGGGAACGTTGCGCTTCAGATCGATGTGCAGAAGGCCGTTCTTGAGGGCGGCGCCGACGACTTCGACATGGTCGGCAAGCTGGAAGCGCCGTTCGAACGAGCGCGCGGCGATGCCGCGATAGATCACTTCGCTGCCTTCGCCATTGCCCTCTTCCTTGCGCTCGCCCTTCACGCTGAGCACGTTGCGGTGCGACTGGATCTCGATCTCGCTATCGGAGAAACCCGCCACCGCCATGGAGATGCGGTAGGAATCCTCGCCGGTGCGCTCGATGTTGTAGGGCGGATAGCTGGGCGATGCGCTCTCGGGCTGACCGAGCGAGTCCAGCATGGTGAAGAGCCGGTCGAAGCCGACGGTGGAACGATAGAGAGGGGAAAAATCAACATGACGCATGGTCTGTTCTCCTGTTGAGCAACATTTCTGGCGTTTGATCCGTCGCGAAACCCGTCTTCGGCCTTTCGCATGGACCAGCGGCCCCTTGATTGGCGACCGCAGGAAATATTTGGGTGGGCGAAATCCGCATTTCAAGGAATTTTCCAGCCCGCGCATCGTTCACCCGATGAACGGCGGATGAACCTTGCCTTCGGCCTGCGTTCAGCAAGGTCCGGCTATGGTCATCCCGCATCGAGAGAAAGCGATGCGCCTCGGCGCAACGCCAAGGAGCCGGACCGGGTGTAACGTCCCTTCCACCCGGATCGACAAAGGGCCGGAAGTCCGCGCGAGCGGCTTCCGGCCTGCTCCGTTTGTGTCGCGATGGATTTTACGGAACGCAGTTGTTCTCGCCAGGCCGCGAAAAACCGCGGTGGCCGCCGATCCCCAGCATGTCCAGAGCCGCAACTCATCAAGACGTGTCGAGCGCGTAGACGGCCAGCGCATGGGAGTGCGCCAAAATCTCGTCGATGTCGCGGATTTTTCGCGGATGATCGGCGCTCGGCTCGTAGCGGGACAGCCGGCCCCCGGGCGGGCGCCCGGGCCGCAGCGGCGAGATGCGACGGAATCGGCCGGCGTCAATCCCTCGCCTGTTTTGCGCGACCCCGGCGTCGCGGGCCTCCCGATCCCGCGCAAGCGCCGCATCGTTGCGCGCTTTCCAGCGGGCAAAGCGCCTTGCCTGTCCCGGCAGGTCGTTCAGTGCTTCGGACAGTGCGGCGAGCCGTTGGCCGAGGCGCAAGGCGTCGACCGGATCGTCAGGCGAGGGCGGCGCCGGAAAACAGGACGGCTCGCTGACGCCGGGAAAGAGGATGCGCGGTGCGACCCGGTCGGGCACAAGCGGGCGAAAACCGCGGAACGGGCGTTTCAGCGGATCGAACAGCGACAGGCTGACGGAGCGCGGGCGGGCGGCGGCTCTCTTCGCCGCGGCGGCCGTTGCCGCAAGATCGGCGCGCGACACGGTGACGGCGATGCCGAAGCGGCGCAGGAGGGGATCCATGGTCTTGGCTTTCGGCTGGCCTGGGCGCGGTGGCGGCAGGGTTATGACCATCCCGCGCGCCGCCGCGATGATCAGCCGCCGGGCGGCGGCTTCGGCCGGATGTAGCAGCTTCAGGATCGCGCGGTGGAGCCGGCGAGGCAGAGTAAGTGCCGGAGACAGTGCCGGTGTAAGTGCCGGGGACAGTTTACTTTTTTCGGCCCGCGCGACATCTGGAGCGCTGGGGCTTTTCTGCCGAAAGAAAGTAAACTGTCCCCCAGTGCTCAACCCGGCCATGGCCAGCAGCGAGACGAGGATGCGCTTCAGCGCCTCGCGGTTCCGCTCGATTGCCGCACTCCCGTCCATCGACGCCCCCTCCAGCCACCATGGCCAGCCCGACGAGTATGAGTCCGGCTTTTGGGGTGGGGAGGAAAATTGCGTTCGACAGCGCTTTGCATGTCGGGCGGAAGAAGACAGGTCCAGCAAAAACAAGGGCTTGTTGGTGCCTTCTGGCGTACACCCAGGAAAATTTTCCAGCGGGGTGAAAATTCCATCCCCTTTTCATGCTGAAATCCGGGGGAAATCCCAGGGACAGCTTGCTCAACACCGGTCGATGGATATCGATCGCTCATGCAGCCTGTGGCCCGGGAGATGCTTGACTTTGATCGCCCGAGTCGCGCGAACGGTCGAGATAGTCCGCCACTTGCCTTACTCCCGGCTGTCGACACGCTCCAGGATCGCGCGATAACGGCTGCATATGGCGGGATCCTGATAAAAATCCAGTTCCAGATCGACGATCTCGTCAAGGCTTAGGCGGGGATAATGTGCCTTGACCTTTGCCAACAGATCTTGCGCCCGGCTGATTTCGCCCAGTTCTGAATGGCAGATGACAAGTCGAACGAGCGACCACCGTGGCACGGCTGCCATTTTCGCGAAGCAGGCAATCGCCTCGCGATAGCGTCCAGCCGTGGTCAGTATGGTGCCGCGATAGTCCTCGTACCATCCCACGGCATAAGGGTCGCGGCGCTGGGCTTCGATGATTTCACCGAGCCCTTCCTCCGGCCTGTCCGTGTAGCTGAGGAAAAGAGCGCGGATGGTCAGAATGAACGGATCGTTCGGATTGAGCGCGACCGCCCGATCCAGACTGATTTCGGCTTGCCGGAATTGGCGCAACCACAAGTGGGCGAAGCCGATGGCGAGATGGCCGTACGCCTCGTCGGGGTCAAGCTGCAACGCGGTTGCCGCGATCTCCAGTCCGGAATGCAGATGGCCGGGACTGTCGTAGTCCCAGTAGAATTTGAAGGACTCCACGAAGCTCAGCATGGCGTGGGCGGCGGCAAACCGCGGATCGAGCTTGACCGCCTGGCGCAGGAAAGGTTCCGCGTCGTGCGCGGTCTCGTAGACGGCCGCGAGTTGCAGGGCTCTCAGGTAAAATTCATAGGCCGACATGTTGTCGGTCGGCCTGGCCCTGGCGCGCGACGCGATCGCCGTCCTGGCCTGCCGGGCCAGGCGCGCCGCGATCATCCGGGTGATCTCGTCCTGGATCGCGAAAATGTCGTCGAACTCGCGGTCGTAATGTTCGCCCCAGAGATGCGCCATCGAGGATGCATCGGTCAGCTGCACCGTGATCCGCACACGGTTGCCGATCTTGCGCACGCTGCCTTCGACGACATACTGGACGCCGAGTTTTGCCGCCACCTCGGCCAGGTCATGCGCCTTGCCGCGGAACCGGAAGGAGGAGTTGCGCGCAATGACCAGGAACTCCTTGTACTTGCCAAGCTCGGCGATGATGTCCTCGGTAATCCCGTCGCTGAAATAGTCCTGCTCCGGGTCGCCGCTCATATTGTCGAAGGGAAGGATCGCGATGGACGGCCTCACCGGCGCCGCGGTCCCTGCCGCAGCCATGGTGGGCCTGGGACCGGCATATTTATAGCCGCGGCCATGCACGGTTGCGATCATCTCGGCGGGCAGAAGCTTTCTGAGCGCCGAGATATGGACCTGCAGCGTGTTCTCCTCCACCACCACGCCCGGCCAGACCGCATCGAAGAGGTCGCTCTTGCCGACCACCTCGTCCGGCCTGTCGAGCAAAAGGGCGAGGATGTCGAAGGAACGAGCCGACAGCGCCACAGGCCCGTCCGGCCCCAGCAGCAGCCGTTCGGCACGTTTCAGACGATAGTTCCCGAACTCCAGGTCCATTGGGCCATCCCTCGCGGGCACGATAGTCGAAGACGACCCTGAAGGCGAACGTCAGGTCCGATCAGGAGTCTTCAGGCCCGCGCCAAGGACCTGAGCGGGACGCGGTGACATCCTCCTCATCAAAGGAGGACGCCCATGACCGACATCCCCGCCACCACGACGACCACCCGCCCCCTTGAGCCGCTACGGCCAGACTTTCCAAAGCCCGGAATTGGAGCATCGTTGGCAGCCATATGCAGTGTGATGGGCGACGCCTTCAAAATGGCCTATGTGAGGCCTTACGCCACTCACCGCCGCCGGCCGCAGGCCGTTGCGGACGACGATCTCCAAGGCCGCGACCCCGGTTGGTGACCTTCGGGCGTGGTCTGGCTCGCATCGATCCGCATGGCCCCGTGCCGATCCGTCCGCGCAATTGCGCGGACGGGACGATTTCTTTGCAATTGGCCGCTAAGCTCCTAACTTCCGACCAGACACTCCGCCGCGAACGGACGCCAGCCTCGCCTCGATGACCGATTTCTTCTTCGAAATCCCCGGCAATCCCGTTCCGGACAATGCCTCGGGCGGCTATATCAGGACGCCGGACGGTTTTCGCCTGCGCTATGCCTGCTTCGCCCCGGATGGCGGCGCGTCTCGCGGAACGGTGGTGATCCTCACCGGCCGCAATGAATGCATCGAGAAATATTTCGAGACCATTCGCGACCTGGCCAGCAAGGGGCTGGGCAGCGCGGTCATGGACTGGCGCGGCCAGGGCGCCTCGGACCGGCTGATCCGCGACCCGATGCGCGGCCACGTCGTCAGCTTCGACGACTATGTGACCGATCTCGTGCAATTCTTTACCGGGATCGTCGAGCGCGACTGTCCCGGCCCCTATTTCATCCTCGCCCATTCGACCGGATCGCTGATCGCCCTCATGGCTTCCGCCTCGCTTGCCGGCAAGGTGCGGCGCATGGTGCTGGTGGCGCCGTTCCTCGGCGCCCGCGGCCTGCCGCTTTCGACGAAGAACATCAAACGGCTGATGAACCTGTTCTACTGGGTCGGCATTCGCCGCCTCTACGCCTATGGCGGCAGGCGGCCGCCCGGCCCGCCGCTGTTTTCCACCAACAAGCTGACCACCGACGAGGCGCGGTTCCAGCGCAACACCTTGCTCTACCAGACGCATCCCGGGCTGGCGCTCGGCGGGCCGACCGTCTCCTGGGTACGGGCCGCGGCGATCGCCGCGGAAAAGGTCCAGGACCCCGCCTTCGTCGCCGGCTTCAGGATCCCGTCGCTGTTCATCTCCGCCGGCGCGGACGAGGTGGTCTCCACGCAAGCCATCGAGGACTATGCGCAAAGACTGAAGACCGCCTCGCTGGTCACCATCGACGGCGCCCGCCACGAGATTTTGCAGGAAGCCGATCTCTATCGCGAGCAGCTGCTCGCGGCGTTCAACGCCTTCGTGCCGGGATCGGGCGTGGAGCCGGCGGACGCCGCCGCCGTCCGCCCCGCTGCCGATACACAACGCAGGGCGTGAGGGATTGGGCTTCCAAGCCTATAAAAAGAGGCGTGAAATCAGGCAATTGCCCACCAAAGACCGGACCCGCGACTATGAAATTTGCCGATTGTGGAGAAATTCGCTATTATAGCGATAACTCCGAAGGAGGTGATACATGGTCACGATCACAGCCGCCGAACTGCAGAATCATTTCGGACGGTACCGCGATTTGGCACAGAAGGAGCCGGTCTCAGTCACGCACCACGGCCGCGAAAGCGTCGTCCTGATGTCGGCGGAGGAATTCAGGCGGCTTAAGGCGTTCGACACGCGGCAGGTTTTCTATCCGCAAGAACTTCCCGAGGACGTCCTCGCCGAACTCGAAAAAGGCTATCAGGGCGAGCCGACGCCGCAGCTTGACCACCTGATGAAATAGTGGCGTGGCGCTCGAACCAAAACCCGGCCTTGTCATACGCTATGATTTCCTGTGGAAGCAGGACCAGAGCGCCGGCGTCGAAAGCGGGAAAGACAGGCCGTGCGCGATTGTCCTGACCTCGGCCGAACGGCCTGACGGCTCCAGGGACGTTCTGCTTTGCGCGATAACGCACACGCCGCCCGGCAAGGGCGAAACCGCCGTAACGGTGCCGGCGGCCGTGGCGAACCATCTCGGCCTTGATGAAAGCCAGTCGTGGATCAAGACCGACCAGGTAAATAAGGTTGTGTGGGAAAAGGGCCGTATTCCCCACGGCATCAGTCGGACTGCGAAGGGCGAATGGACATTCGGCATGATCCCGCAAGGTCTCGGCCGGCAGGTTTTCGAGCAGGTACGGGACAAGGCGCGACAGCGGATATTGCAGACGGTGGACCGCGATACCGATTCACACTGACGCCGCCCCGTGCACGCTGCTACCCGGCAAGCGCCGCCAGCGCCGCCGCGTGCAATTCGGGCGTAGCCGCCGCGATGATGTCGCCGCCGCCCTCGGCCCGTCCTCCGTCGAAGGTTGTGACCACGCCGCCCGCCTGCTCGATGATCGGGATCAGCGCTGCTATGTCGTAAGATTGCAGGCCAGGATCGGCGACGACGTCCACCTGCCCGGCCGCGATCATGGCGAAGGCGTAGCAGTCGGTGCCGTAGCGCGACAGCCGCACGCTGGCCTCCAGCCGCTCGAATTTTGCACGCAACACCTCGCCTTTGAACAGCGCCGGCGTGGTGGTGAAGAAGATCGAATCGGCAAGCTGCGTCGTCTTGCGGGTCGACAGCCGGCGATCGCCGCCCGGACCCTCGTAGAACGAACCGGAGCCCGTGGCGTAGAAAAGCTCGCCGGTGAAGGGCTGCGACATCATCCCAGCCTCGGCCTTGCCGTCGACCGTCAGGCCGACCAGCGTGCCCCAGACCGGGATGCCGGAGATGAAGGCGCGGGTGCCGTCGATCGGGTCGATGATCCAGCGATGACGGCTGGAAACGTTTTCCGCCCCAAACTCCTCGCCGAGGATGCCGTGGTCCGGATATTCCGCGCGGATCAGGCCGCGGATGACGCGCTCGGCCTCCTGGTCGGCCTCGGTGACGGGGTCGAAACCGCCGGCCTCCTTGTTGGAGACGGCGCCCTGGCTGCGGAAGCGCGGCAGCGTCTCGGCCGCCGCGGCGCGTGCGATCTTGCGCAGGAAATCTGCGGAAACGGTCACGGGAAATCTGTCCTTTCTTGGGAATCGGCCGCCGATTCGTTGCAGGAATGTCACAAGGAGGCGGGCGTACGGATCAAAACATCACTCTGATTTAAGAATCTGTCACAGTCGCTTGACATTTGTGCGATGCACAATATTCTCGTTCTCGAACAGGTTTCCTGTTCATGCCCTCCTTGGGCGTTTCCTCCCTAGACTCAGACCGCGTTGTGCGAACAACGCGGTTTTTTTTGAGCCGCCGCGGCAATCGCCAGCCATATCCCGATTGCTATTCGGCCGCCAGCGGCAGGTCGACGAAGACGTCGTCCGGCAACGACATCAGGTCGGCGGAAAAGCGCGCGAGATCGTCGGCGAGCGCCTCGAAGCCGGCGGATTTCTGGAACGTGCGCTCGTTCATGTAAAGCCCGCGGTTGATCTCGATCTGCACCGCGTGCAACCCCCGCGCCGGGCGCCCATAGTGCTCGGTGATGAAACCGCCGGCATAGGGCTTGTTGTGGGCGACGGTGTAGCCTTTTGACGACAGCAGCGAGATCACGCTTTCCACGACCGCGGCCGCGGCTGACGCGCCGAACCGGTCGCCGACGATGAAGTCCGGGCGCATGCCGTTGTCTCCTACCCTTATGCTCGCCGGCATGGAGTGGCAGTCGACCAGCGCGGCGTAGCCAAAATGCGCATGCGTCTGCATCAGCATGCGTTTCAGCGTTTCGTGGTAGGGCTTGTAGATGCCGTCTATGCGTCCGATCGCCTCGGCCAGCGGCAGCCGCGACGGATAGATGTCGAGCCCTTCGCCGACAAGTTTCGGGATGGTGCCCAGCCCGCCCGCGACACGCGCCGAGCGGATGTTGGCGAAGGACGGCACGGGGTCCTGGAACATGCGCGGGTCGAGTTCCCACGGCTCCCGGTTGACGTCGATATAGGCGCGCGGGAAATTGGCGGCGAGCATCGGCGCGCCGAGCGCCACGGCGCCGGCGAAAAGTTCGTCGACATAGCTGTCCTCGGAACGCCGGATCGCCACAGCGTCCAGCCTGGTCATCGCCAGGAAGCGCTCGGGATAATAACGGCCGCTATGCGGCGAACTGAATACGAAAGGCACGCGCTGTTCGGCGGTCGAGCGAATCTCGAATGGGGCGACGCTGGAAAAATCGTCGGCCACCGTCACTTCAACTCCCTCCAGCACGCGACTCCATGTACCATGCCCCAAAACTGCCATTTGGCGCGGCGCATGTCCAGCTTCGGCGCATGGGCCGAAACGACGGCATTCACTTGATATTTACCCCCTGCACTTCATATACAGGAATGGTTAACGGGCGGCTGTGCCGGCCCGGCGATCCGATTGGAACGGGACAAGATGGCACGCATTCTCCTTGCGGAAGACGACCACGACATGCGCCGGTTTCTGGTCAAGGCGCTGGAGCGCGCCGGCTACGACGTCAGCGACTTCGACAACGGCGCCAGCGCCTATGAAAGGCTGCGCGAGGAGCCGTTTTCGCTGCTCTTGACCGATATCGTCATGCCCGAGATGGACGGCATCGAGCTTGCCCGCCGCGCCACCGAGATCGACCCCGACCTGAAGGTGATGTTCATCACCGGTTTCGCGGCGGTGGCGCTGAACCCCGATTCGAAGGCCCCGAAGGATGCAAAAATCCTGTCGAAGCCATTCCACCTGCGCGATCTCGTCAACGAGGTCGAGAAGATGCTGCACGCCGCCTGAGATCGTTTGGCGATCTGTCCTCGGCCGGCGGCGCCGCCCGCCGTGGTATCGGCCGACCAGCCGGCCACCGCTTCGCTGGATAAAAATAGCGGCGTCCGACGCTATTGACGCGCCGGACCAAAAATGGTGTATGCGGCCCATTCGAATGGGCGTGTAGCTCAGCGGGAGAGCACTGCATTGACATTGCAGGGGTCACAGGTTCAATCCCTGTCACGCCCACCATTCGACTGACGGCCCGGCGTTGATCCGCTGTTCGCACCCAAAAACAGCTTCGAGTCTTAGCCTGTGTCCCAGTCAGGGGGCGCCGATTCGCGGCTTGCTTTCTGGCCCTGCAGACTTGCGCCAAGAGGCGATGCCGGGTCGCCGCAGGCCGGTTCCGGATGGTTGCGCAGAAATATGCCAGCAAGAATCCTCGCCTGCGCAAGGGTGCCAAAGCGGACCTGACCGCGTTCGTTCGATTCCTTCCTTTCGCGCGTCAACCATAATTTTCTATTGAATAGACAATGGTCAATTTCACCCTTCCCTTACGTCAATCTTGGTGATCTACTGTAAAAACGTGAGCCACTTTTGTCCGCAGAAACGTTTCGGGTGCCAGCCCGGAGCGCATGTCGGGTTTTGGCTGCGGGAATCCGACGTGGGAGGGGGCGGCGATGGACCTTGCGGGCCTGAAGACCTATCTCGACGGCCTCGGCCCGACCTTCACGCTTGCCTCCACCGACGCGAAACTCCCGTCCGTGCTGCAGGACCTGCTGGCCGCGATGCCCGGCAAGACGATCGCGCTTACCCCCGCGCAAGGCGGAATCGTCATCGTCGGCAGCATGTTGACGATCACGGCGACCAGTTCCGACACATGGCCGGTCACGGGCCTCGGCTCGGCCAAGATCGCGCTCTCGACCGCCGTGCTGACCGTCACCGATGCGGCGACGCCAAGCGCCGGCGCGACCATCGGCGGACAGCTTCCGCTTGGCGCCGGCGCCTCGGCGGGGGTGACGGTCACGCCGTTCCAGGGCTCCACGACCTGGACGGTCGCACTCGCCGGCACGACCGGAAGCGTGACCCCGACGGAACTGATCGTGCTCGGCACCGGGAAGACGCTGCCCTTCCCGATACCGCCGAAACTCGACCTTTTCACCCAGATCGCAACCGTCGACCCCAAGGCGTTCGAGATCCGCTTCACGCCCGCCGGCGGCCAGCCCGCGGCCTACCGCTTCGGCGTCTCGGTCAAGGGCGCGAGCTGGAGCCTCATTCCCAAGGTCATCGACTTCGATGGCATGGACCTCGCCGCGCTGATCGGCGGCGGCGGCTGGGCGGTCACCACCATCGGCCACCTCAGCGTCGGAAATGTCGCGCTCGACATCGGTGTGCAGTTCAGCAACGCCCCGGTCTGGCAGGCCTTCGTGCGGCCGACGACGGGCGACACCTTCCCCGGCATCGTCGAATTCGCCGACTGGATCGTCAGCGGCAGCGGCTCGGGCACCTCGCAGGGCTTCGCCAACATCGGACTGAATCCCAATGCGTTCGACCTCGCGTTGTCGCGGGTGACGCTGAGCTTCGATCCGGCCAAGGCGGAGGTGAAGTCACTCCTCATCGCCAGCGAACTGACGATCGTCGGCCTGGTCCTCGACCTCGGCCTGATATTGCCGGACCTGACGCTGACCGGCACTCTCCACGACGGCAAGCCGGTCAAGGTCGTCGACATGCTGAGTGCGGCCGACCTGCCGACCGCGTCGGTGCCGCAGAGCCTGACCATCGCCGAAGCCAGTTTCTCGGCGGCGCCGAAGGCCGGCACCTATTCGGTGAACGTCGAGGTCGACGGCATCTGGACCGAAGGGCCGGTCAAGCTCGAGACGATCAAGGCCACCGTCGACTACGCCACGGTTCCCGGACCGCCGCCGTCCGGCCAGTTCACCGGCCGGTTCGAGGCGGTGATCGGCCTCGGCGAGGTGGCCGAGATCGACCTTGTTGCGGAATACGCCGGCGCCACCGCCGGCTGGACCTTCTCCGGCGGACTGCTCGCAGGCACCACGGTCAAGATGAAGGACGTCATCGACGAACTCGACACGACCTGGGGCATCGGCAGCGTCCCCGGCCCGCTGAACAGCCTGACGCTGACGGCGCTCTCGGTGTCCTACCAGACCGGCACCAAGGCCTTCTCGTTCAATTGCGCTGGCGGCTTCACCGTCGACACGACCGACGTGACGGTGGTCTTCTCGATCGACCTCGCGCCGACCCCGGCCAAGGGCGCGGGCGACGGCGAGATCGCCGGAACCAAGGGCTATACGGCAAAGTTCGGCGGCTCGGTCTCGTTCGGAGGCAATACGTTCGACATCGTCTTCGACACCGAGAGCACCGGCACCGACATTTTCGTCGCCGACTACGTCCATACCGGCGATCCGGTGGCGCTCGCCGCGCTGATCGCCGACGTGTCGACGACGATCGCCGACGGCATTCCGGCCGGCATCGAGATCGACCTGAAGGAGGTCAAGTTCGTCTTCCTGGCGCAGACGGGCAATCCCAACGTCTGGGCCTTCGGCCTGCGCCTCGGCAGCAGCTTCGCGCTGAACGACATCCCGGTGATCGGGTCGAAGCTGCCCCCGGAGCTGACGCTGTCGGTCGACAATCTGCAGATCCTCTACGCCGCGGCCGCGATCGACGACAAGCAGGCCGGCACGATCAACGCCGTCCTGCCGAAGAACGTGACGCCGCTGCCCGCGGCCGGCGCCGGCCAGGGCATCGCCTTCGAGGCCGACCTGGCGGTGGGGTCGTTCAAGAAGCATCTCCAGGCCGGCGTGACGCCACCCGCGAAGACCAAGGCGGCAGCGGCCCTGCCGGCGCCGGCTGGCGCCGGAGCGGGAACCGCGCTCGCCGCGACGGGGTCGAACGTTCCGGCGAGCGGCACCGATCCGATCCAGTGGTTCGACCTGCAGAAGCAGATCGGGGTCTTCAACTTCCAGCGCGTCGGCGTCGGCTACGTCGACAACAACCTCGAAATCGCGCTCGACGCCTCGCTCGCGGTCGGCCCCCTCGCCTTCTCGGTCGACGGGCTGACGGTCGGTTCGCCGCTGACCGAGTTCAAGCCGAACTTCTCGTTCAACGGCCTGTCGCTGTCGTTCGACAAGCCGCCGATCGACGTCGGCGGCAGCTTCCTCAAAGCCACGGACACGGTGAACGACAAGGATGTGACCTCGTTCTACGGCGAGTTGAACGTCCAGGTCTCGTCGTTCGGGCTGAAGGCGGTTGGCGGCTGGACGCCCGATACGGGATCGTTCTTCATCTATCTCAGCATCGACGCGCCGATCGGCGGGCCGCCGGCGCTGTTCGTCACCGGCATCGCCGGCGGGCTCGGGCTGAACACCAGCCTCACCCTGCCGACGGTCGACAAAGTCGGCACCTACATCCTGCTTCCCGGCTCCGCCCCGAAGCCCGCGGACAGCCCGCGCGAGACCATCGCCAACGTGCTGACCGCGCTGCGCGACACCATCCACCCCGAGGTGGGGCAATACTGGGTGGCGGCCGGCATTTCGTTCACCTCGTTCGAGATGATCAAGGCGCGCGCCGTCATCTCGGTCTCCTTCGGGGTCGAGACGCAGATCGGCGTCGTCGGGACCGTGGCGATGACCTTCCCGACCGGCGCGCCGAACCCGGTCGCCTACATCGAGGTCGACATTTTAGCGTCGTTCACGCCATCGACCGGACTGCTGTCGGTGGACGGGCGGATCAACCCCGCCTCCAACCTCTTCGCCGGCTTCGTCAAGCTTTCGGGCGGCTTCGCCTTCTACATCTGGTTCTCAGGCCCGGATTCCGGCAACTTCGTGGTCACGCTCGGCGGTTATCACCCAGCCTTCGACAAGCCGCCGATCTACCCGGTCGTGCCGCGCCTCGGCCTGAGCTTCGCGCTGGGGCCGTTCAAGGTGGTGGGCGAGGCGTATTTCGCGCTGACCCCCGGCGCGTTCATGGCGGGCCTGCGGATCAGCGCGACCTGGTCGCTCGGGCCGATCAAGGCCTGGTTCGACGCCGGCGTCGACTTCCTCATCGCCTGGGCGCCGTTCCACTACGAGGCGGACGCCTTCGTCGGCATCGGCTGCTCGGTCGACCTCGGCCTGTTCACCATCAACATCCATATCGGCGCCGACCTCTACATCTGGGGCCCGGAGTTCGGCGGGCGCGCCGATGTCGACCTCGACGTGGTGTCCTTCTCCATCGAGTTCGGCGCCGCGCGGCAGGCGCCGCCGCCGGTCGGCTGGCAGACCTTCTCCGAAAAATTCCTGCCCGCGCCCTCGGACGCGCCAGTCAAGCAGGCCGCGATGCTCGCCGCCGCCGTGCCCGGCGCCGCGCCATCGCCAAAACCTATCCTGACCAACGTGCTCCGCGCGACGGTCGAGGCGGGCAAGCTCGCCGACGGCGGCGGGACGGTGGACTGGATCGTCGACCCCGACGCCTTCCGCATCCTGACGGCAAGCACGATCCCGGCCAACCGGGCGACCTGGGCGACCAAACCCACGACCAATAAACCCCCGATCAATCAGGAACTGCCGAACATCCTGGCCGACTACCGCCTCACCGACCCGGTGCCGGCTCTGCTCACGCCGGCGGAAGGACTTGCCCTGCGCACCGCGGCGCCACCGCCGCCGCCGCCCACAGCGCCGCCCGGAATGGCGCTGATCCTGTCGAGGGGCGTCGAGACGGCGGACCCGCCCGCGGTCTGGGAACCCGACCTGCACATCGGCCCGATGGACGAGAGCGACGTTATCTCGACCCACGCCATCACGCTGACCAAGGCCGACAACACGGGCAAATTCACCGACTATGTCACGACCTTCAGCGTCGAGCCGGTGCTTGCGCCTTCGAGCACCGCGCTGTGGGGCAAGAAGAAGGACAAGCCGAAGCCCAACGACGACCGGCTGATCGACCACACGCTGACCGGGTTCCGCATCTCGGCGGTGCCGCGCACGCCGGCCCAGGTCAGCGGCATCCCGCTGCTCGACCTGATCTTCGGGCAGGCGTACAGCGTCGGCTACACCGCCGAGACGGCGAAGGTGGACACCGGATCCACCGTAACCTCGGTCGCGAAGGACGACGACCTCACCATCACCGTCACCGGCGCCGTGTCCGAGACGCTGCCGAACAAGGGTTTCGTGTTGAACGCCATCGGCGATGCCGCGGTCGCCGGTCGACGCGCGACGATCCTTGACGACCTCGTCGCCAACCACTTCGGGACGACACCGTCGGCGAAGATCAACGTGACGCTGTTTGCGACCGACACCGCCCTGACCGACTGGCCGCGCGCGGCCCTCCTGGGAGCCGCCGCATGAGTGACGCCCCGAACTTCGCCCCGCCCGCCGGAACGCCAACGGTCGCCGACGAATATGTGACCTTCATCCAGCACCGCCTTCCGGGGCTGGATGACGGAACCTACAAGATCACCGTGGAGCAGACGGTGACGGACACCGCTGGCAAGGCCATTGCCGGCGACGGGCTGTCGCGCACCTACAGCTTCGCCGTGCAGGGCGACCGGTTCAGCATCCGCAATCCCGCCGCGACGGTGGCGAGCGTCTTTCCGTCGAACAACGCGACGGGCGAGTTCGACACGGTGTTCGCCCATGCCGTCTTCAACCTCCCGGCCTTTCCCTGGTCCCGTTATCCGACGACCAAACCGCCAGCGGCGACGCCCTCGGGAAAGGATGTCGCCGACGACGTTCCGACCTGGCTGGCGGTGCTGATCCTCGACGACGACGACCTGGCGCCCTATCCCAAGTCGGCCTATCCCAACCTGTCGTTGGAGCCGGTGACGGCGCAGGTCCTCGACCTGTTTCCGCAGAAGGCCCTGCCGCCGAAAAGCCGCGAGAGCACGCTCGGCACCGCCTATTCCTATTTCGACGGGGCGACCGACACCAAGGGACTCGAGACGGGCGAGAGCCTGAACGATCCGATCCAGCATATCGACCTGCCGATGCCGCTCTTCCTCGGCATCGCGCCGACGATCGCCGACATGAAGCTCACCGCCCATGTCCGCGAGCTCAGCATCGAGAACAAGCCGCTGCTTGCCGGCGCCACCCAGCCCGAAGACCCGATCGGCACCTTCGCCATCGTCGTCGGCACCCGCCTGCCACAGGCGAACCGAAGGACCCGCGCCTACCTCGTGTCGCTGGAGGAGCTGCAGCGCTTCCTGCCCAAGGACGAGGAAGGGACGACCCCGACCGGCCCGAAGGTCGACATGACCCGCTCGATCCGCCTCGCGGTGCTGCAGGCCTGGACCTTCTTCTCGACCGGGGATTCGGCGACGTTCACCGACCGGCTGATGGCGCTCAACATCACGAAGCCCAGCACGAAGCCGGGCAAGAAGCCTGTCCCTGTCCCGCCCCCGGTCACCGGCGTGCGGCTCACCCGCGAGGGTGCGAGCACGCTCGTTCAGAACGCGCTCGCCATGGGCTACGTGCCGATGAACCACGCGCTGCGCGACGGCGGCAACACCGTCTCGTGGTATCGCGGCCCGCTGGCGCCGACCACGACGGTCTGGGGAGACATCCCGCTGCCTGTCTCCTCGCCCGACCAGGTGACGATCTTCGACCCGACGACGGGACTGCTCGACGCCTCGCTCGCCGCGGCCTGGACGCTCGGACGCCTCGTCGCTTTGCAGGACAAGACCTTCTCGGCCTCGCTCTACAGCTGGAAGAAAGGGCTGACGCGCAAGGTGGTGAACGCGGCGGAGCAGGAGATCATCGGCGACATCTTCGGGTCGCTTTTCGCCGCCGCGCCGACGCCGCCCGTCCTGCTCGCCGCCAAGCCGCCGCCGGGGCCGGAACTCCTGCATCGCGCGGTCGGCCTGTTTTCCGCGCTCAGCCCCGCCGCGCGCGGCGGCGCAGCCGAGCCGCTACCGCCGGCCCAAGCCCGCCCCGAGCAGGACCAGTGAGATGAGAACGACTGTCCGCACCCGCCTCCAGGCAAGCATCGCGCTGTCCTTCGCCTCGCCCGCCGCCGTCAGCGCACGCCTTGGCGCGACCGAGGTGCCGGCCGACATAGCCGGCTGGCTCGGCCGGTTGCACGCGCTGATCGGCGTGCCCTTCCCCTACCTGGTTCCCGACGAAGGGATGCTGCCGCCGGAATCGATCCGCTTCTTCCAGCTCGACAAGGCCTGGGTCGAGGCGCTGGTCGACGGCGCCTTCAGCATCGGGCGCAACCTCGCCCCCGCCGCCGATACCGCGGCGACGGTTCCCGCGGCGCTCAACCCCAGCCTCGTGCTCGACCAGGTGCTGCATCCGCAAGTGACGGCGGACTCGAGGGTCGCGGCGCCGCTGCGGCGCCGGCGCGCCGCGACGATGCAGGCAGGGCCGCTTTCCGTCGCCGGTGGGCCGCCGGCGCCGCAGCCCTGGTACGGCTTCGTGCTGCGCTCGTCAGTCGTGACGGACTATCCGGGCCTCGGCGTCAACATCTACCCCAAGGGCCACACGCCCAGCGACCCCGGGGCCACGATCATCCTGCTGCCGGTGCGCAGGTTCGACCTTCTGGGCGAGAAATCCGACACGCTGATCTGCCTGGTCGAAGGCGAGCCCTATCACATCGACATCCACGAGGCGCCCGAGGTGCTGCACTACGGCATCGACACCTACGTGCCCGGCGCCACGCCGACGGCGACCAAGGTCCTGCGGACCTTCACGGTCTCCGGCGGCAAGATTACGTGGACCGGGATTACCGACCCCCCCGTCCAGATCGGCGACACGTTCCGCAGCGCGCAGCCACGGGTGGTCAAGATGGCGGCGCTCGCCGCGAAAGTTGCAGCCGCAAACGGGATAAAGTCCGTCAATTCCGCCGAGATGGGATTCGAGATGACCGAAGGCGTCGGCAAGGTCACCTTCGTGAACCGGAGCGCGACATGAGTGCCATCGTCCCGCTGAACGTCGCCGCGATCCGGGTCAGCGGCATCGACCAGAGCAACGTGACGCCGACCTTCAAGGGCCGCACCGCCGCCTTCGACCTGCTGCCGCACACTGCCAGCTCAAGGGTCGCGAGCACCGGCGACACCGTCGTCCGCCCGCTGGCCGACAACACGGCGACCGACCGGCTTGGAGCCGGCATCCATCTGCATTGGGAACTGCCCGACCGCTTCAAGCGCGGCGTACAAGGCCCGGCCGACGGGCGCATCACATTTCCGGCCGCGCCGAACCGCTGGCTCGTGATCCGCTCGCTGAGCCTCTACGACCCCGCGACCAAGACCTGGGGCGCCGTCACGCAAACGGGCTGGATCGTCGAGAGCGACTTCGTCAGCGCAACCCCCACGGCCGGACCCCGGGGCGAAGACCGGTATCCGATCGCCATTCCCGTAGGGATCGGCACCACGCCGTTCAGCTATATGGGCCGTGTCCTCAATGCCGCCGGCTGGGACCCGGCGAAGGAGAACCCCGCCGACTACCTGCCGCACTACAAGGGGCCGGGCGGCGAGGCGCTCTATCTCACCTGCATCGGCTTCGTCGGGGCGGCCTTCTCGTCCTATTATCCCGATTGCCGCAGCGTGTTCGGTTTCTGGGACGATTTCGGCGACAAGAAGGAAGTGGCCGACGCCATCACCGGCAGCACGCAACTGCGCTTCCGGGCGAGCTATCAGGTCGTGGGCTGGCTCTCGGACCCGACGCTCGACCCGCTCGCCGGCATGGCCGCGACGGTAACGAAGAATTATGCGACCTACCTCGCCCAGACGGTGGCCGAGAAGGTGCCGGTCAAGCGCACGCCGGCCGATATCTTCGTCACGCTGGCCGGGCAGCAGCTCGGCTGGACCTTCGACCCGGCGGCCATCGACTATACGCTCGGCAAGAACGACGTCCTCGTATCGCTCGACGCGCCGCAGACCAGCATCGTCTCCGGCATCGTGCAGGAGATCGACTGGAACCAGCTCGTCCCCGGCACGGATACGCCGTTCCTGACGGCGCCGGGCGGCGGCACATCGTGGAGCGACGAGGTCGACCTCGCCATCGGCAACACCACGACCGAGGCGATTTCGGCACTCGTGCGGAGCCAGCTTCCGACCCCTGCCGGCAGCGGCATCGACGCCGATTACGAATTCCTGCTCGACGCGCTGCAACTCGGCATCCTGCGGGACATCGAGGAGGGCGGCAACACGGTGACGGGGCTGGTGGAATCGCTCCACACCCGCGCCTTCGCACAGCAGTCGGGCGGCCAGCTCTGGTCCATCTCGGCCCGCACGCAGCCCTCGGCCGACGGCCAGCCGCCGACGCAGCCGGTCGAGGTGACGCTTCCCTTGCCGCTCGCCCAAAAGCTCGAAACGCTGAATCTCGCCCAACAGGCCTACGACCAGGGGCGCGACCGGCTGGCGACGCTTCGGCGCCAGTTGTTCATGGACTGGGTGATCTTCGTCAAGCAGTACGTACGCGGCAACACCCCGCAGCCGGTCGTCAGCACCAACGATCTGTCGGCCTTCCTCGCCACCTCGACCGGCGGCGAACTGGGAGCGGTGCTGGCCGAACAGACAGCAGTCGGCCTCGCCGCGTTTCCGCTCGACGCCGAGGGACGGCAGGTCATCGGCGTCACCACCACCGACACCGGAGACACCGCCGCGACGCGCCTCGTCGCCGCGTTCAAGGCGGTGCAGGCGGCGCTTCAGCAGGTCAACTCCGCCGCCGCTGCCGCCGTCACGACGATCAATGCCGCACGCAGGCCCGGCGCCGTGCCGCCGCCGCCGGAATGGCTGCTCGAGGCGACAAGCGCGGCGCCCTACTGGCTGCCCACAGACACGGTCGTCGCCATGGAAGGCGACCGCATCGAGCCGGTGCGGCGCAACGGCGCGACATCGGCCATCGCGGTACGCACGTCGGCGCAGATCATCGACCAACTGACGCTGGCCGCCGGCGGCGGGTCGTGGACGGTGACGGGAGCCCAGTTGGCGGGCCTGATGTCGTTGCCCGCCGCCGCGCCGGACGTTGCGACGCTGGGCGCGCTGGCCGCCGAGGCCGCATTGCTGATGCCGATGGCCGCCCCGCTCGTCGCCACGGCGCTCGCCGCCCAGGGCGGCGCCGGCAACCCGGCCGTCGCCGACGCCACCGCCTTCGCCACGGCGCTCGCCACCGCGCAGGGCGGAGCTGCGCCGCTCTCCGGCGCGCCCGCCTCCGGGCTCTATGCTGCCGTCCGGGCGACCGGATACAAGCCTGTCGCCGATCCGGTGCAGAACGTCACCGCACCGATAGCACTTGACGTCACCTTCACCACCGCCAAGGGCGGCGCCTTTCCGCCCGATCCGGTCGGCTGGCACACACCGACGCTGCTGCCGGAATTCACGCCCACCCGCGTGGATCCGTTCCTGCCGGTCTGGCTGGTCTGGAGCGCCTCGATCGATCCTCTGGCCTATGGCCAAGGCACGGACTATGCGCCGACCACCATCTCCGACCGCTTCATCCTCGACGCCGACGCGGTGGATTATCGCTACCGCCTTGGCAGCGGCGCGCCGGTGCCGGGCTTCACCACCGGCAAGCCGGTCACCTATGCGGGAGCAGTGGTGCTGAACAAGCGCCCGACCGAAGGGCTGACGACGCAGATCGACGCCTATATCGCGGATTATCCGCCCGATCCGACCAATCCGGCCGACACGGTCGATGCAGAACTGAAGGCGGCGCGGGCCGACCTGGCCGGACGGCGGATCATGTCGCAGGCCCTCAGCGGGCTGTCCATGCAGCAGACCTTGCAGACCCCGATGCCGCAGATCGAGGTTGCCAACCTCGTCGCCGGCCCCCGCGACGCCGTGACCGGCGCCATCGCCCGCGCGGCGCGCGCCACGGCCAACGACACCTGGTATGCGACCGCGTTCAACTCGGTCGCGCCGATTTCCACGGGCGTGCTCGCCGACTACAATTACGGCCCGGTACGGTCCGGCTTCATGGAGGTGCAGTCGCTCACCATCGTCGACGTGTTCGGCCAGGTGATGACGCTCGAGACGAAACCCACGGCCTCCGGCGCGATGAGCGTCGCGCCCTCGGCCGATTTCCGGCCCGAACCCGGCGATAGCGCCAATGCCGAGAAGATCTACCTGCCGCCACGGCCGCTGGTGCCGACCCGGCTCGACTTCCACTGGCTCTCGGCCACGCAGAACATGGTGCTGATGAACGACCATCCCGCGACCTCGCCGGTCTGCGGCTGGATCCTGCCCAACCATCTCGACGTGACGCTGGTCTTCTACCAATCGGACGGGTCGGCGGTCGGCTCGTTCGGGATCGAGCACGGGCAACGGAAATACCGCACGCGCGCCGGCAACATGGCCAACCCGACGGACAATCTGGCGCTCGACGTCGGCCCCGTCGGAAAACCCTCGGTCAACCCGCACCTGGCCGACCTGATGTGGTTCATCGCCGGCGAGACGGCCGGTTTCCTCGACGACCTGATGACGACCATCCAGGCGACCGACGCCTACATCGCCCCGGCAAGCTACGCGCAGGACGTGTCGCTTTCGATCCTGATGGGGCGGGCGCTGGCGATCACGCGGGCGGTGCTCGGCCTCTCGACCGCCGGCGGGGCCTTGCCGATCAGCCAGGCCAACATCTCGACCTCGGGGCCGCTCGCCCAGGCGGTGGCCAATGGCTGGACCGACTATGCGACGCGCCAGGCGCATACGAGCGCGGGGCTTGCCAACATGATCTTCCCGCTGCGGCTGGGCGATCTGTCGGACATCGACGACGGCCTCGTGGCATTCCTGCCCGAAGGACCGGCGGGCAAGCCCTATTCGACTGTCTATTCGTCCGCCGCGCCGAAGGCAGGCGCCAACGACGTCAAGCAGCCGCTGCCCGATACGATGCAATTGAAGCTCAACGCGGGGCTGACGCCGGTCACGCTCATCGTCGATCCGCGCTCGCCGGTCCATGCCACGACGGGCATCCTGCCGGTCGGCGTCGCGCAGATCCCACCTGACCAGTACGCCGCCGCGCTCGAAGGGCTTTCGCTGACCTTCGTCACCCACCCCGTGCTGGTCCGTTCCGGCGGCCTTTCGCTGCCGCTGCCGGACGAAAGCGGATTCTCCTGGTCCTGGATCGCACCAGGCCAGGCGCCCACGCCGCTGCCGGCCGACACCGCATCGGACCTCGCCGTCTGGGGCTACAGCCCGCAGCATCTCGCCGAAGGCTGGCTCGGCCTCGTGCCCCAACCCAAAACCGGAGGACGTTCATGACCGGCGCCCCGCTCGTCCCGGTCGCGATCGTCAATCCCGCCAATGGGGAGGCGTCGATCGACGTCGGAGTGGCCGCGTCGCTGAAGGTGACGCTGACCAACAACACCGGCGACCGCATCGGCATCACGGCCGCGAACCCGGCTTCGACCCTGACGATCTACGGCGACCCCGGCACTCTCTTCACGGCGGCGCAGTTCGCCGCGATGACCGCGACGCTTGCGGACTGGACCGCTTCGGTCGACGCGAACGGCCCCGCGCTGGTGCTGACCGCCAGCAAGGACCAGAACTGGGAGGACGGGACCGACCTCGTCCTGACCCTCGACGGCGTGATCTCCACCGACGCGCCGGGCGCCAACGGCCTGCAGATAAATCCGGTCGGCCTGACCGGCAACGTGCCGTTCAGCCTGTCCGCGCCCTTGATGCTCAAGCAGCCTCACAAGCCCGGCAATGCCTCGCTGACCGACGTGCTGCAGGTCAACCTCGACAATCAGGGCCTTGTCTACCGCTCGGCGGCGGGCGATCCGATAACCAACATCCTCTTCCTCAACATCAAGAACACCGCCGCCGAGCCGATCTACCGCGGCAAGACCGCCGCGGGGAGCCCGCAGGTCGCGGTGCGCTTCGTCTACGGCAGCACCGCCGGCGCGCTCGCCCCCGCCACGAACAATGGCGGCACCATCCCGCAGGGCTCGGCGTGGAACATCCGCGCCGACCCGAAGGTGGTGACGATCGGCTGGTCGGCAACCAACCCGGATGTCGCCGGCAGCGAGCCCGCGCCGGTCTGGACGCTGACGCCCTCGACCATGGCCGTCCTCGGGACCGGCGACCTCGCCAACGTGACCTTCACATTCTCGGGCATCGTCTCGTTCACGCCGGTCGGCCACACGCAGATGTATCTGCTGTTCACCGGCTTCATGCAGGACGAGACGACCCGGTACGACGACCATGTCTTCGTCCTCGACATGCCGAAGGTCGATCCGCCGCCGACCCGCGGCCTGGTGGCGTTCAATGCCGGATCGCCCCTGGCGGAGACGCGCGATCCCAACGCAGCAATCCCCATCTCGCTGCGCTGGACGATGTTCAACGTGGCGCATGTGCAGCTTCTCGCCTCGACCCCGACGGTACAACCGAAGGTGGTGCGCTATCCCGAGCCGAAACCCCTCGGCTATGACGACCTCGCGCTGAGCGTGCCGGCGGTGGCGCGGAGCGAGCCGGTCTTCTTCAGCCTGCAGAGTTTTGACGGCAATGGCGGGTTCCTGAACGCATTGCAGTTCACCGTCTATGTGCAGGTGTCGTGGGTGAGCGACCCGACCGGGCGGCCCTATCCCGTCGCGCTGTTCGGCAACACGTTCTGGATGATCGAGAACTACGCCTACGACACCCACGGCTCCTTCGCCTACAGCACGCAGCAGCTCACCGATGCCTATGGCCGGCTCTATTCGTGGGATGCGGCGAACGCCAACGCGCCCGACGGCTGGCAACTTCCAAGCGTCGCCGACTGGCAGGCGCTCTTCGCGCGCTGGGCTTCGCCCGCAGCAGCCTTCGCGGAGCTGATCGACGGCGGCAATTCGGGCTTCGCGGCCGGCCTCGGCGGACAGCAGGACAATACGCAGACGCTGAGCGGACTGCTGTCGCGCGGCGTCTACTGGACAGCGAGCGAACCGCAGACGGCGCAGTTCTCCACCGGCTCGGGCACCGGCCTGGTCTCCGTCGGGACGCCGCTCGCGGGTTATGCCGTCTCGACCCGCTATATCAGACATGTCTGAGGCAGCGATGATCCGACATCCGGCCGAGGCGCCGGTCCGTCGCCCGACGATCTGCCTGTGCATGATCGTGCGCGACGAGGCGCATGTGATCGAGCGGGCGCTGGAGTCGGTACGGCCGTGGATCGACGCCTGGGCGATCTGCGACACCGGCTCGACCGACGGCACGCCCGAGCGCGTGGCGGCCGCGCTCGAGGGCATTCCGGGCATGGTCCATCACCACCCCTGGGTCGATTTCGGCAAAAACCGCAGCCGCGCCATCGCGCTGGCGCGGCGCCTCGCCGACTACGTGCTCATCCTCGACGCCGATATGACGGTCCGGGTCGCCGACCCCGACTTCAAGGCCGGCCTCGTCGCCGACCGCTACTGGCTCCGCTACGACGACCCCGAACTCGACTATTCGCAGGTCATGCTGGTGTCGAGCCGGCACGACTGGCGTTTCGTCGGCGTGACGCACGAATACGTCCACACCGACGCCGAGACCATCGACGGCGTGCTTCCGGCGCTGGCGCTGGTGCATCACGGCGACGGCGGCAACCGCGCGTCCAAGTACATCCGCGACGTGGCGCTGCTGACCCGGTCACTGGAAGCCGACCCCGCCGATACGAGGGCGATGTTCTACCTCGCCGAGAGCTTCGCCCAGCTCGGCCGCCACGCCGAGGCGCGCGACTGGTTTCGCACCCGCGCCGCCGACGGCGGCTGGGAGGAGGAGCGCTGGTTCGCGAGTTACCGAGCCGCCGTGATGGACGGCGAGGCCGGCGCGCCATGGCCAGAAGTCTCGGCCGCGCTCCTCGATGCCTGGGCGGTGCGGCCGCAGCGGATCGAGCCGCTGTACGACATCGTCCGCCACCATCGTCTGCTCGGCGAATATGCGCAGGGTTATGCCTTCGCCGCGATGGCAGGACACGGGCTCGGCTATCCCGACGATCACCTCTTCGTCGCCCGGGCCGTGCACACCCACCTCTTCGCCTTCGAATACGGGCTCTGCGCGCTGGCGCTCGGGCGACTGTCCGAGGCGATCGTGGCCTTCAACGCCGTCCTCGGCGGCCCCGACACGCCCGCGACTGACGTGGCGGCGACCGCGCGCGAGGGGCGGAGGGTCGCCGCGCTCGCCCTGCATCCCGCTCCGGCACGGCCAGCGTCGCGGACCGCCCGCCTCGTCGTCGCGGCGCCGTTCCGCAATGCTGGGCCGTTCCTCGCGCGGCACCTCGCCTCGGTCCGCGAACAGACGGGTGTCGACGTCCGCGCGATCTATGTCGACGACGCCTCGACCGACGGCGCAGCGTCCGTGCTGCCTGATAGCGACCCGCGGATCGAGGTGATCAACCGCGCGGAACGCATGGGCGCCGCCTTCAACCTCCACGACATCGTGGCGAACCGCTGCGATCCCGACGAGATCGTCGTCTGCCTCGACGGCGACGACTGGCTGGCGGCGCCCGACGCCTTGTCCGCTGTCGCGGCACTTTACGACGATCCCGGCTGCTGGCTGAGCTGGGGCCAGTTCGAGACGCCGGACGGACGGATGGGTTTCGCCCAGCCCTTCGCATCCGAGACGGATTTCCGCGGCCTCAGGCTCGGCGCGCGGGTGACGCATCTCAGGACCTTCCGCGCCGGGCTGTTCCAGGCCATTGCCGGCCAGGACCCCGGCTTCGACTGCCTCAAGGACGCCGCCGGGCGCTGGCTGACCACAGCCACCGGTGTCGCGGCGACGTTTCCGCTGCTCGAACTCGCCGGCTTCCACCGGGTGCGGTTCAACGACCGGGTCGTCGTTGTCTGCAACGACGCCAACCCGCTGTCCCACCACGCCCAGCCGGCGACGCGCGCCGCGCAGGCCGCAGCCTTCGCCGAGGTACAGGGGAAGCGCCCCTTCGCGCGCCTGACCGAGGTGCCAGCATGGGCCTGACAGCGACCGAGACCAGCGCCTTCCTGGCGCACGCCAAAGCCCTCGGGCACGATGCCGCGCGGCTGCTCGCGGGGGCGGAGGAATTGCGCGACTTCGGTCTTCCCGCGCTCGACCACGGCCGGGTGTTCTCGACCGCCGACGACGCCTCACGGGCGCGGCGGGCAGACCATTTCTTCAACCCGACCATCGCGGCGCGCCGCCGCCTCGGCCAGGGCGTGCACGACCGCTGCGAAGCCGGGGTGTTCGCCGGCATGCCGGTGGCGCAGTCCGATCTCGACGGCATGGCGGGCCACCTGCCGTTCCCGGTCCGGGCGTCGAGCGAACTCGTCCGCCGCATCCCCGCCGGGACCGAATGGGACGTCAGCGCCCGGCCCCACGACTGGGGCCGTGAATATCGCGACGACGTGGTACGCGTGGTCAACATCGGCACGCTGATCCTCGAGCCGGGGGCGCGGCTCGTGGTGCAGGGCAACCTGTTCTTCCTGCTCTGCCAGCGCGTGATCCGTCTGGGCGAGGACGATCCGGAAGGCTGGCAGATCGGCGTGCTCGCCACGCCGTTTTCGGTCGATCCCGGGATCGGCCCCGACGACGGAGCACCAGGCCAGGACGGCCGCCACGGCGGCGCCGGCACGGACGGCCTGGCGCGGCAGGCGGTGCCGACGCTCCTCGGACCAATGCTGGTCCGTGACGTCGCGGAGGACGCGGTCGACGGCACGCCGGGCGGCGGCGGGACCGACGCGACCAATGGCGGGCCGGGACGCACCGGAGGCGCGGCGAAAATCGCCGAGATCACACTCCGCTCCATAGAGGGCAACGTCACCATCCTCGCCGCCGGCGGCGACGGCGGCCATGGCGGGGCCGGCGGCCGGGGCGGCGACGGGGGGCAAGGCGGCAATGGCGCCCCGGCGCTCCGGACATTTCGCGGCGAACTCCCGGCCGGCGCTGGCGGGCGCGGCGGCGCAGGCGGCGCCGGTGGCGTCGGCGGGCGCGGCGGCCATGGCGGCCTCGCCTCGAACGTCTATGTCAGCGTGCCGGAAGCCTTCGTCCCCCAGGTCCGGCTCCGGCCGCTGCCGTCGCGCGGCGGCGCGGGCGGACGCGGCGGACCGGGCGGCAGGGCTGGCGCCAGCGGTGTTGGTGCTCCGCCGGGCATTCCGGGGCGCACCGGCGAGGACGGCGCGCCCGGCCGCGATCGCCCGGCACCGCCGATGTTCCTGAACGACCGGCCGGTCGAACCACCGGCCGATTTCCCCTTCGACCCCGCAACCAGAGGAGTGAGCCATGCTGAGCAATGAGGAACGACTGCAGAGATTTGGACTGGCCAGCAGCTATAGCGCGCCGGGCGTGCAGGAACACGTCGTCACCGTCAAGGACATCGACCAGTTGCGACACGTCCTCGACCTTGGCCACAGTGCGGAGGGCCGGGCCGCGCATTTCTCGTCGCTGTTCGGCGAGGTCGCCGTCGAGGGCGATCCGCTGATCCAGCGCGTGCAGGAATATGTGCTCGGCAACGGCACCCTGACAGACGCGGACCGCGCCGCGACCGCGACCGCTTTCCCGCTCAAGATCTATGTAAGCACCGACCCCGCGGGGCCGCTGACCATCGACGCGCCGTACGACCTGTCGACGAGCGACGGCAGCACCCGCGTCGCGATCTTCACCGATGTGACCATGAACCAGGGCGGCTATTTCATCTGTTCGGCGACGCCCTTGCAGTTCACCTGCTCCACCTTGACACGCGTCGGCAGCGGCGGCGCCGCAGGCGACTTCAACATCCTCGGCAAGACCGGCGCCGACATTCCGGCGCCGGGCGGCCAGGCCGCGCCGGGACAGGCGCAGAACGGAGCCTCGGGACAATGCTCGTCGGCGGGCATCGCCGGTTCCGGCGGCGGCAACGGCAGCACCGGCGCGGCGGGTGCGACCGGAGCGCAGGGCGGGCGCGGCAATGACGGCATCCCGAGCCAGATGGCGACGATCACCATCACCGGCACCGTCACCACGCCGCAAGGCCAGCAGATCCTCATCGCCTCGCGCTCGGGCACCGGCGGCAACGGCCAGCCCGGCGGGCCGGGACAGCCGGGCGGCCAGGGCGGCAATGGCGGCAACGGGGTGAGTTGCGGCTGCACCGGCAATGGCGGCGGCACCGGTGGTCCAGGGGGGCCGGGAGGAAATGGCGGCGCCGGCGGCCCGGGCGGCAACGGCGTCAACGCCAGCGCCAATGTCGTCGTCAGCGCGCTGTCGACCGAGATTCCGAAAATCCTGCAGGGCGGCGTGACGGCGGACGTGCCGTTCGGCAATGGCGGCGCGGGCGGACCTCCGGCCGCCGGCGGTACGGGCGGCGGCGGCAGCAGCGGCGGCAAGAACAACAATGGCGGATCGGGCGGAGGTGCAGGCGGCACTGGCGCCACCGGAGCTCCAGGCGGCCCCGGCACGACCAGGGGCACTGCGGCCAAGGTGATCGTCCAGCCGCTCTGAGCGGTGACGGGAGAGGCGGGCGCCGGAGCGCCCGCCTCTCATACCAGCGGACGGTCAATGCCAAAGGCCGTTGATATCAGAATGTCTGGGCGACGGTTGTCGCACCCAGCGGCCCAAAGCCATAATCATCGTCGTCGAAATAGGTAATATCGAAGGTTCGCGCGGGGCCCGGGCCGGCGGTGGCGTTGGCCTGCGTCACTTCGATCACGATATCGCCACGCGGGCGCCCCGGTGTGCGATTTGCCAGCCCATTGTCACCGGCGACACGTGACTTGTTCGGAGCGTAGGGCGGATAGACTGGTGGCGGGGTTGGCGCCCCGGGCGGCGGAAAGATCTGGGTTTTGCCGAATGACGACGGGATGTATCCCCTCAGGTCTTCGCAGTTCGTCAGGTAGAAATTCGCTATGTTGCCGTTGTTGTGCAGCCGACTGACTGCCGCGGGGCCTGGATGGGTGACCCCGTTGAAGATACCGCCGCCGACGGAAATGATCGCGACCGGCGCGGCGAGCGAATTTATGAACGGCGTCGAGGTCGAACTGTCGGCGCCGTGATGCCCACATTTGAACGCTGAGAACGAAGCCGGCGCGGCAAACGCCGCGCCGCCCTGCGGATCCGGCAATGTCTGCGCCATCACCGTCACGCCGAGCGCATCCTCGCCCGCGGTCGGCAGGTCGCCGCCGGTGTAGAAGTAAAAATGGTCAAAGCGGAAGACGAGCCCGATGCTGAGGCCGTTTCCGTCGTTGCCGCCGGGGATCGGCGCCTGCGCGGCCGGCACCTCCCAGATCCAGCCGCCTGCGGCCACAACAAAGGCGGCAGGCGCGCCCGCCGGCGCGAGCGCTCCCCCGCCGCCGCCGAGCGTGTCCCAGAGAACTTCGTCGGTCAGTTGGGCCTGGCCGAGCGCGCGATTTCCATGCGCGGCGGTAGGCACCGTTATGGCGCCGCCGCCGCCGATGAAGGTAGCCGTGGCGTTGACGGCGTTGACATAGTCGGCGGGAATGTTCGGCGTCCAGCCGACATCGACAAGGGCAGCGTTGCGATAGATGCCGTTGGTCACAAAGTTTGCGTTGGGCGGGATGCCCGTGCGCATCGCCGTAAAGGCTGACCCGGTCGCTCCCGCGCTGCGTGGCCCGAGTGTGGTCGGCACCGGCAGTGTCCCGGCGAGCACCGCAGCCGCGGCCGCGGTGCTGTTGCGCCTTGTCGTGCCCTGGACGATAATCGGATTGAAGGCGCCCAGCGTGATCGCCTTCCGGTTGATGCCGTACCGGAATGCCCAGCGCGCGACCTGATCGTTGCTTTTCGCGAGGGGTATGGCGACGGCGTGGGTATCGGCACCGGCGAGGTCGGCGATGTTGGCGCGCATCGGTCCGCCTGGCGCATCGTAGGCGCCGAGGGCCGCAGCAATGGCGGCGGCCGCGGACGCGGCGATTACTTCCTGTCCCACGCGCCCCGCCGCGATCGCCGCGAGTGCCGCCCGCGCCGCCGCGGCGCCGACGATCTGGGCCGCGGCCTCGAAGATATCGGCTTCGAGCAGTGCGATGATACCGCCCGAATGGTCGTCGTCGTAATGCGTAGTCAAGATGACGTCGACATGCGCAAGGCCGTGGAGCGCAAGGCGCCCGGCAACGAAGTTGTGCACGGTCGCGGCATAGCCCGACTCGCCGCCGTCTATAAGCATGGTCCGGCTGGCTCCGCCGGGAGCTGTATCGCGGGCAATGATCAGGGAACTTTCGCCCTGGCCGACGTCTATGGTCGAGATATCGAGAATCCAGGGCAACGGCGTCTCCCGTCGAGCAAGGGGACTATGGGAAGGCTGCCGCTTCGACTTCGTCCTCGCCCCGTTTCGGGCGCGGGGAGGACGATGCGGGACCGCGAAACACCTTCCCTTACGTCAACCGAACAATAGCGCAAAACCCATCTTCGAGTCGCGTCCAAAATGCAGCCGGATCGCAGGAAGATCGCATGGGTTGCGTGCCTTAGCGCCCTTCGATCCTGGTTTATTCCACACCCCGGCCAGCCACCGGGGCACCGTCTCAGAACGGCACGTTGAGGCGCAGCATGCCGGAGTTGCTGGCGGTGTCGCCAGAGAACGCGCCTGCATATTGCAGTTCGACATCCATGCCGCCGACCTTGCTGAGATGCAGCCCCGCGCCGACCTTGAACATCGTCTGATCGATCGGCAGCGACGCCTCGAACATGCCGACGCCCGCCGGCGCGCCGGCAAGCCTTGCATCCGCCGTCCAGTCGTCCGCCGTCGAGAAGCTGGCGCCGACATAGGCGTAGGGCCGCAGCATGTAGCTGTCGCCCAGGGGCATGCTGCCGCCGATCTCGATCATCGGCGAGGCGACGAAGGCGAACTGGTCGCTTTCGTCGACCTGCAGGCCGGCCACGCCGCCGCCGCTTTCGGTATAGCCGGACATGCGGGCATAGACGGCGTCGAGGTCGAGATACGGCTTCACGTAATAGTCGGCGCCGGCAAAGGTGCGGGCGACGCGGAAGCGCAGCGCGCCGCCATAGACGTCGGGCGAGCTTTCGGCGTCGGGGAAGCCGGCTATGCCGGTGCGCCGGCGCATGTCGAAATTGCCGTAGCTGCCGCTGATGACACCGGCGAACAGCCAGGGGCCGACCTCGCGCTTCAGTGCCGCCCCGAGGAAACCGGCGTCGCCGGAGCCGCTGACCAGTCCGTCGTCGCCGTCTATGCGGCTATGCTCGTAGGCGCCGGCGAGACCGAGGAACCAGCCGGGCGCCAGATCAACCTGCGTGCCCATGCGGTAGCTGATCGTGTCGTCGCTGTAGCCCGACGAGCCGTTCTGGTCGAAGCGGCCGCCGCTGATGTCGGCCCAGACGCAGCTTGTCTCGCCGAGCATCAGGTCGCCGGCGGAGGTTTTCGGGCAACTCATCAGCGAATCGTTGAAGCCGATGATCGTCTGCTGAAAGCGGGCGGCCGGCGCGAGGCTGACGCCGGGCAGCAGCCCGGCCAGCATCGTCTTGTAGGCATCCGCGCCCTCGCCGGCGCCGTCATAGAGGTCGGCGAACAGGCCGCCGAAATCGTCATTGCCGTCGGCCTCCCAGATGTCCTGGAGATGCTCGGCAATCGCGTCGGTGCGTTTGTCGAGGCCGACGCGGTCGAAGTCGGCCGAGGCCGAAAGGCGATAATCCTGCCCGGCCCTGGCAATATCGAAGTCGAAGGCGAGGTTGTCGGCGGTCTCCAACTCGCCCGTCGCAGCACCTTCGACGGTAAGGAAGACGAGATCTTTCCCCGGCAGCAGGCTTGTCGCATCGATGTCCAGCGTGCCGCCGAGCGCCGCATCGCCGCGCACCACTAAACGGTCCGATTTGCCGGACGCCATATCGAGATCGAGTTGAAGCGATCCCCCCGTCGACTGGGCAAAATCGCCGGTGATCTCGGTGCTGTCGATCTTGCCGCCATGTCCGACGATGAGGGTCCCGCCATTGACGACGTTCGCCTCGTAGAGCGAGGCCCCGACCAGCGTGCCGGCGGTGGCGGGCGCGGCAGCGACGGCCGACGCGGCTGTAGCGGAAGCCGCGGCCGGATTGATCGTGCCAGAATTGTTGATGGTGCCGGCGTTGTTGCCATCCGTGTTGTTCAGCAGCATGTTGCCGGTGATGGTCCCGGAGTTGTTGACGGTCAGCAGGCTGCCGTAGGAAGTCGAAGCATCGCCGTCAAAACGGATTGCGGTGCCGGAGGCCGCCGAGACGCTGCCGCCTGTGCTCACCGTCACCACGTTGTTCTTGCCGGCCGCGATCCAGATGCCGGCGCCGAGGTCGCCGCTGCCGCCGGCAACCGCGCCATTGACATTCACGGTCACCGCTTGCTGGTCTATTGTGCCCTGGCTCTGCGCGAAAATGCCGACCGAGCCCGCGCCGGTCGCATCGATCGTACCGGTCTGGCTTACGGTCACCGTGCTGCCCGTCCCGTCAGCGTTTGACGACGTGTTGCCGGCGAAGCCGCCCGACTGGTCGCCGCCGAAGCCGCCGCCGCCGCCGATCGATTGCGCCAGGATGCCGAAGGCGTTGGCGCCGCTGGTGGTGATGTTGGCGTCGACCGAGACGTCGACCAGGTTACCGTTGCCGCTATTCCCGCCGGGCGCATTCATGATCGGCGACGTCGACAGAATGCCGCCCGAAGCATCGCCGCCGATGCCGCCGCCGCCGCCGATGGACTGCGCGACGATCGCATGGGCGCCGGCGCCCCGCGTGTTCAGGGAACTGCCGGCGGCAATGTCCACCGACACCGAACTGCCGTTGCCGGAGACACCTCCCTGGCCGCCAAGCACCACGCTGGCGAGATTGTCGGCCGACCCTGCGCCGCCGATGCCGCCGCCGCCGCCGATCGACTGGGCAAGGATGCCATAGGCCCGGTCGCCATAAGTATTCATGGCGGTGCCGGTGCTCAGGCCGATGGTGCCGCCGTCGCCCGATACGCCGCCCTGGCCGCCGACGACCACGGCGATGTCATAGCTGTCGACTTCCGCCTGCCCGCTGCTGTTGCCGGCGCCGCCGATGCCACCGCCGCCGCCGATCGACTGGGCGAGAATACCGATCGAATCGTCCCCCTTGGTCTGCGCCGTGAGCCAGCTTGCGGACTTGACATTGATCGTGCCGCCGTCGCCGGCCGTGCCTCCCGTGCCGCCGGCCGAGCCGCCAACGGTGATGGTGCCGCTGGACTTGTCGGATCCGTCGCCCCCGGTACCGCCGCCGCCGCCGATCGACTGGAGGACGACGGCGTTTGCCGAGTAGCCGGCGGTGTTGATATGATTGTCGTCATCCCCGTCAAAATTTACGTCGATTTCCCCGCCGTCGCCGCCGGATCCGCCCTTACCGCCGACGCTGACGGCTATGGTGGCGGTGACCTTGCTGCCGGATGCGCTGGAGGAGCCGCCGGCGCCACCGCCGCCGCCGATCGACTGGGCCACGATGCCGTCGGCCCAGTCGCCGCTGGTGTCGATCTGGCCGATGTGATCGAGATTGATCGCGCCGCCATGGCCGCCGCTGCCGCCATGGCCGCCGACATCGACGGTCAAGGTGTAGGCGCCGCCATCGCCGAGCCGGTTCTTGTTGTCCTCGAAGAGGCCGATGCGGTCGAGGATCGCGTGCGACGAGGCGTCGGCTCCCAGCGATCCGCCGAGCCCGCCGCCGCCGCCGATCGCCTGAAGAAGCACGCCGTCGGCATCGCCGCCCGTGGTCACAATCGTTCCGGCCGTGGTCGCGGTCACGCCGCCGCTGTCACCGCCCGAACCGCCGGTCATGCCGACGCCGACGGTGAGCCGCCCGTCATATCCTTCAACGCCGCCCGCCAGATACAGCGTGCCGCCCTGCGACGTACCGCCGCCACCGCCGATCGACTGCGCGACGATGCCGCGCGAGCCTGAGCCGTAGGTCTCGATCGCGTGGCCGCGGTTCTGGGTGACGGTGACAAGACTGCTCCCGCCGCCCGGCCCGCCAACCCCGCCGAGCCCGATCGACGCCTTGATGCTGACGACGCCGCCCTGCGAATAGACGTTGCTGGCGCCGATGCCGGCATTGCCGCCGCCGCCGCCGATCGACTGCGCCACCACGCCGTTGGCGTAGTCGCCATAGGTGCGGATGGTGGAAGGCGGCGCTTCCAGCGAGGGCGGGGAACTCACCGCCGTGCCGTCGGGATCGCCGAGCGTGACGTTGACCACGCCGGCCCAGCCGCCGTTCGAGCTGGAAAAATCGTAGCCCGGCAGCAGATTGCCGACACCGCCGCCCAGCGAGACGCCAGCGGTCAGTTCGACCGTGTCCTTGTCGCCGAGCGTGGTCGAGAGCACGGAGGAATCGCCACCGTTGCCGCCGCCGCCACCGATCGCCTGGGCCACCACCGCATGGGAGCCGTCGCCCAGCGTGGTGACGGACGTGCCGTCCGTCAGCGACACCGATACCGCGCACGGCGTGGAGAGATAGCAACCGCCGCCGCCATTGCCGCCATTGCCGCCGACGGCCGCCTGGTAGTTGAAGGCCACAGGCACGCCGGTGCCGGTCGGTGCCGCGACAACGAAATCCTTGGCGCTGGTGCTGCCGCCGTTGCCGCCACCGCCGCCGATGGACTGCGCCAGGATGCCGAAGGAATCGTTGGGAGCGAAGGTCGCGGGGTCGCTGCCGTCCGGCGCTCCGGTGATGATCGTCGAATTGGCGAGATCTATCGTCGCGTTACCGCTGAAGCCGCCGCTGCCGCCGCCGCCGCCGACGATCACCGCGGCATTGAAGCCGATGGTGGCGTCGAAGTAGGAGGCATCGCCGCCATTGCCGCCGCCGCCGCCGATCGCCTGCGCCAGCACCCCGATGGCATGGGCGCCGCTGGTGGCGAGCGTCAGGTCGTTCTGGCGTATGGTCACGTCGTTGCCGAACCCTCCACCGCCGCCGTTGCCGCCGACCTGCAGCGCCAGGAACGAGGCCAGGCTGTAATTCTGGACGCTGCCGCCATTGCCGCCGCCGCCGCCCACCGATTGCGCGATCATGCCAGCGGCGTAGTCCCCATGCGTGACGACCGTCGCGGGGGCGCCGGCCGGTCCGCTGGTGTCGCTGCAACTGGTCCCGGTGTTGTCGATGCACACGCCGCCGCCAGCGCCACCGCCGGCGGCGCTGCCGCCCACGCCGATCGAGGCGATGGTGGAAATCGTCAGGACGTCGCCGCCATTGCCGCCGCCACCGCCCACCGACTGGGCGAGAACGCCGTAAGCAAAATCCCCGGCGGTTTCGATGGCGCCGAGATCGGTAATCTTGACGGTCGAGCCGTCGCCCCCGGCAGAACCTTTGCCGCCAACACCGGCGATGCCGTCGCTGTCGCCGCCGGTGCCGCCGCCGCCGCCGATCGACTGCGCCAGCAGGCCGATCGCCGCGTCGCCCGAAGTCAGGATGGTGCCGATGTTGGATGCGACGATCTCGCCGCCGTTCGATGTGGTGGTACCGGCGGCGTCGCCGCCGACGCTCATCAGGCCGCTGGCCGATCCCGCAGCACCACCGCCGCCGCCGATCGACTGGACGACGATGCCGTGGGCGCTGTAGCCGTCGGTGGTGATGTCGCCGCTGTTGCGGACAATCGCCTCGCCGGCCGTGCCGCCGCCGGCGCCGTCGCCGCCGAGCGCGACCACGCCGCCGGTTTCGACGCCGCCGGTGCCGCCGCTGCCGGCGATCGACTGGGCCAGCACGCCATAGGCATGATCTCCGGAGGTCGTGATGGTGCCGGCGCTGGTTATGGTCGCGGTCCCGGCGTTGCCGCCATTGCCGCCATTGCCGGCCTGGCCGCCGAGCACGCTGGTGAAGTCGCCCCCCGTGCCGCCACCTCCGCCGACCGAATGCGCGACAATGCCGGCGGAATAGTCGCCGGTCGTGGTGATGAAGGTGCCGGCGTCGGTGGTAACCGTCACCGCGCCGCCATTGCCGCCGAAACCGCCGCCGCCGCCCGTACCGGCCAATGCCGTGTCATCGCTGCCATCACCGCCCTGGCCGCCCAGGCTCTGGGTCAGGATGCCATAGAGATTGTTGCCGTTGGTCGTGATGCTGCCGTTCGGGCCCTGCAACGTGACCGTGGCCGAGCCGCCGGATCCGCCATTGCCGCCGGAATGATCATCGGGAGGACCGTCTCCTCCCTTTTCGCCCACGCTCCTAGCCGCGATGGCCGCGCCGCCGCCCGTAAAATCGCCGCTGACATCCAGCAGGATGCCGCCGGTCGCCGTGACTGTCACCGTCGAGGCGCTCCCGCCCTGGCCGCCGTCATCGCTGTTGTCGATGGAAGCCGTGCCGATGCCGCCGATGCTGCGCGCGTGGATTCCAAAAATATCGCCGCCGCCCTGCGTCGTGTTCCAGACGTTGTTGATCTGGCCATAATGCTGGACGGTCACCGAAGCGCCGCTGCCGGCGCCGCCATTGTGGACGCCGCCGGCGCCGCCGCCCGAATCGGCGTAGATGCCGGCGCCCGAGGCATTGCCCGTCATGCGGCTCGACGTGCTGCCGATGTTGATCGTGCCCGAGTTGGTGACGGTGACGGAGCCCGACGACCCGCCATCTCCGCCGACCTGATCGCCAAGGCCCGAAGCAGAATTGTTCTGCTCGCCGCCGGTGCCGCCGCCGCTCACCGCGTTGATGCCATACATGCCGCTGCTCAGGGGCGAAACCGTTCCGTCGATGGTCAACGTGCCGTAGTTAATGACGTTTATCGTATTGCCCGCGCCACCGTTGCCGCCATCCGAATCGTTGTTGTCATTGTCGGAATCGCCATTGCCGCCCCAGGAGTAGGCGGAGATCATGCTGCCGAGGTAGCCGGAATTCCCCGTGCCGCTGACGGTGATGCTGTTGTGGCTGACGACCGACACGCTGCCGCCGTAACCCGCGTTGCCCTCGTCGACCCCGTCGCCACCGCGGCTGTAGGTCATGATGACGCCGCCGACAGCGTCTCCTGGCAGGCTGTAAGGAGGAACGCCGGCACTGGTCGCGTAGGTTCCCTCGGTGGTGACGTTTATGGTGTCTCCGCCTGCGCCGTCTTTCTCGCCGCTGCTGTCGGTGCCGGCGGCGCCATTGCAGATGGACCATGTATATCCATAGCTGCCCTCCCCAAGGTCCTGGCTTGCCGCGCCGCTGCAGCTTGCCTGCGCCTGGCTGGCCATGGCCGCGCCGCAAAGGCCGAGGGCCGATACGATCAGGACGTGCAAGGCATTGCGGCCGGTGAGTGTTGTGGCCTCGCCGTTCGCGGATGAACGGTTTTTTGCATCACCGGCTTCGTCTCGATGGCAGACACCAGAACCGTGTGCGCCCGAAAATGGCAACCATGCTGGGTGGACGACATCGCGAAGGATGTCCCGGAGCGCAGGCCTCCACGACGGACCCGCTCCGCGCAGGTCGATTTCCTTGGCCATGTCCGCCTCCCCGCCTCGAGTCCATGCGCACGGCAACGCCGCATATGCTATTACGTGTGCAACCTCGTGAAGATCACGCGCTACTCGATGAATCTGCCGATTCGGTCGATGAAACGATGCGGCTAGATGAACAATTCGATAACGGACGAGGCCGGAATTCAGGCGACATCGCCAACGCCTGGCGCGTCAAGGCGGGCGATTCGGCCAGCCGTGCGAAGCTTTCCGGCGACCAGCGCCACCCGAGGGGAGCGCTGTCATTCTCGTCCTCAGGCACAGGATCATTCAATTGCCGAAGCGCTACCGGGCGGGCGCGAGCCGGCTTCTTACACTTTCGAGCAGAGACTTGAAGTTCGGCCGATGAGGCTCGAACTCGACGGCGCGCTCAAGGCAGCGAACCGCCGCCCTCAAACTGTTCTTGCGCGCGTAGATCCGGCCGAGGCCATGATGGGACAGTCCGTACTCCGGCCAACGTGCCAGGATGGCCTTGTGAATGGCCACCGCGCTGCCGAGGTCGCCCGACTTTTCGAGGGCGGAGGCAAGAAGAAACCGCGCCTTGCGGAATTCCGGGTCGAGGGCAACCGCCCTGGCCAGCACCTCCAGCGCAGTCTTCACCTGCCGGCGCTGGAGCAGCGCCTTGCCGACAAGCATCGTGGCGTACTCCGATGCCGGGTAGAGTTCGACGGCCGTGTTGGCGATCCGCTCCATGTCTGCCCATCGCCGTTCCTTGTCGGCGCAATACGCCGCGTAGAGCACGTCCGGAAATCCCGACAGCAGCCCCTTACCTGCGTTGGGCAATTCCGGCATGGGCTGGTCGTTCAGGAACGCGTCGAAGACGGCATCCAGCAGTCCGTGATCGCTGAGATATGCGGGCGGGCCATGCGCGACGCCGCGCATCGTGGTCGTCTCGACCATCGGCAGATCGGCGATGTGGGCGGCGGCGGCAAGATCGACCGGCTCGCTCTCGCCGGCGTAGACGACGATGCGCCGACTGGCCTCTGCCGCGAGGGGCCGGAAATCCGTGAAGTCCGGGGTAAAATCCCGCACCATCAGCCGCTGGACGTTGCTCCACGGAAAGTTCAGGTGCGTTTCGAACCCCAGGCCCAGCACGCGCGCGCAGAGCGGTACGCCGTATAGCAGCGCCCCTGAGCCACCCATAGAGCCGCCGCATGTGTAGATGTCGGTCGCTCCCAGCGCATCGGCCCAGGCGCGGAAACCGGCGACCGTCTCCTCATAGGAGCCGCCGAGGCCGGGGACGCCTCGCATGTACCATTCGTTGCGGCCGTTGTTCACATGGATGACGTTTGCCGCGATACGCTGGCCCATGTTCCACCAGTGGAAGACGTGGTCCTCGACCCCGGTGCCGGAAAAGAAGATGACGAGTTTTTGGGAATCGCGAGGGATCACCCGGTAGCGGGGATGGTCGAGCGGCCCTGGTTGCATGCGACGAAAAGCCCGTTGAACGCTGCCTGCGCACATACCGCCTAACGCGCGGCGATGCCAGCGCGCGGCCTTTCAAGCGCCTCCGGTATCAGCCCCTCGGCAGGAACGCCCGCACCAGTTCTTCCCATTCGCCGTCAAGGGACTGGGTCGACGGCGGGGTTTTGGCGCGGCGATACCAGTATTCGGCATTCGACTGGTCGCCCTCCTTGCGGTGGAGGTAGGCGTGAACGCGGGTGCCCGGCTGGTCGTCATGTTCCTGGGCGTGCTCGTGCGCCTTGTGCCAGTCGCCCTTCGCATCCCACCATAGCGCCCGCAGGGCGGCGGTCAGACCATCCGGCGGCTCCGCTTTCGCGGTCGAATCCTTGAAGGTCAGAAAGTCCATGTCGCACCTCCCGGCTGCTGGATGGCGATCATAACGGTGCCGGGGGCGGGCCGATAGTCTGCGTGACTATTGTGCATCGCCCCAGGACGCTCCGATTGCCCCGGATCGGCTTCGAACCCACCGGCATCAATCGACGCGCAACCGGTAGCCGACGCCAGTCTCGGTGGTGATGTATTGCGGCTGGTCGGGCGTCTTCTCGATCTTCTGCCTGAGCTGCCGGACATAGACGCGCAGATATTGTACGTCGGTCGAGCCGCCCCACACATGCTCCAGCAGGAAGCGGTGCGTCAGCACTTTTCCCGCATGCTGAACCAGCACCCGCAATATGTCGTATTCCTTCGGCGACAATTTGATCTCGTTGCCGGCCACCTTGACGATGCGCTTGACCAGGTCGACGGAAAGCTCGCCTGTCTGGAACACCGGCCGCTCGCCATGCTGCTGGAGCTTGTGGCGCAAGGCGACGCGGATTCGCGCGATCAGTTCCTTCATGCCGAACGGTTTCGTCACATAGTCGTCGGCGCCGAGTTCCAATGCCCGGACAATGCCGGCCTCGTCGGTGCGGCTGGAGAGCACGACGATCGGCAGGTCCAGCATCTCCGCCCGCCATTTCTCCAGCAGCGCGTGGCCCGGCATGTCGGGCAGGCCGAGGTCGAGCAGGATCAGGTCGGGGTGCTCGTCGCGGGCAAGATCGGCCGCGTCGCGCGCATTGGCGGCTTCGATGACCGTATAGCCCTCGGTGCCGAACCCGACGCGCAGCAGTTTCCTGATCGGCGGTTCGTCGTCGACGACCAATATCTTGACGGTGGAACTGGTCATTTCAGCCCTTTAAGGGTTTGCGCCTCGGCCGGCACGGGCATCCTGATCGTGAACACGGCCCCCGTGCGGTCGCTCCTGTTGGCGGCGGAGATCGTTCCACCCATCGCCTCGACGAAACCCCGGCAGATCGACAGGCCGAGCCCGGTTCCGGCCCGCAATTGATCGGTTTTGCGGACGCGGTAGAACGTGTCGAACACCCGCTCCAGATCGTCGGGCGGGATGCCCGGTCCCTCGTCGGCGATCTGCAGCATCACCGATGCACCATCGGTCCAGCCCCGGATGCGGATCACCGACTCCGCCGGAGCGTATTTGGCGGCGTTGTCGACCAGGTTGAACAGCACCTGCTCGAACAGCACCGGGTCGAGCCTCAGCATCGGCAGGTCGGGCCGCAGGTCGACTTCGGTCCGGTGATGCGCCGTGATTTTTGCTGCCCGGCGCAGAGCGCTGCCGACGATGTCGCCGACATAGTGAAGCGCGCGGTTCGGCTCGATCGCGCCGGATTCAATCCTGGTCATGTCGAGCAGATTGGCGATGAAGCGGTTCAGCCGTTCCGATTCGTCTAGGACTGTCGAAAGCAGTTCCGCGCTATCCTTCTCGTCAAGCGACGGTGAAAACTCGCGCAGCGTGCCAGCCGCGCCCATGATCGCCGCGAGCGGCGTCTTCAGATCGTGCGAGATCGAGGTCAGAAGCGCCGAGCGCAATCGGTCGGCCTCTGCCGCGAGCCGCGCCCGGTCGACGTCCGCCACGAGCTGGACCCGCTCGATAGCTAGTGCGGCTTGGTCGGCCAGCGCATCGAACAGGCGCTGCTGCTCCGGCGTCAGCAGCGGGCCCTGCCTGTCGTTGTCGAGGCCGACGACGCCGATCGGGGTGCGGCCGGTCTTCAGGGGAAGGTAAAGCCGTTTTGCCCCCGGCAGCGTATCGGCGCCCCGCCCGGCGGGACGGTCATGCTCCCACGCCCAGCGCGCCGCCGCGATGTCGGCGTCGACCAGCGTGTCGTCGGGCGGATAGCCGGCCTTGACCGCGATGGTGCCGGCCTCGGGCAGCAGCAGAACCACCCTCACCTTCAGCATGGACGCGATCTGGAAGGCCGTAGCCCACAGCACATCGTCGAGCGTACCGGTTCCCGCCAGCTTCTTCGAGAACAGATAAAGGTCCTCTGTCATTCGGGCGCGAAGCCGGGCCGTCGCCGCCTGGCGCTGGACACGCGCCGTCAGGTTGCTGGCGACGACCGCCACGCAGAGGAAGAAGACGAAGGCGACGACGCTTTCAGGGTCGCCGATATCCAGCGTGTAGAGCGGGTCCAGGAAGAAGAAATTATAGGCCAGCGCCCCGACGACCGAAGCGAACAGCGCCGGCCACAGGCCCGCCGTGACCGCGGAAGTCAGCACCGCCATCAAGAAGACCAGCGCGATATTGCGGACGTCGAGCACCCGGTGCAGCAGCGCTCCGAAACCAATGGCGCCCGCCACATAGACGAGGCTGTGGATATAGGGCTCGATCTGGAACTGGCGCTCGTCGGCCAGTGCGATCCCCCGCCCGCCCGGCGCGTCCCGTTCGTTGCCGGAAATCACATGCACGCTGATGTCGCCGGCCTGGCGGATAAGATCGTGCGCGATCGACCCTTCGAACACTTCCCGCCAGCGCGGCTTGTTCGGCTTGCCGACGACGATGTGGGTGAAATTGTTGGCTTCCGCGTAGCGCACGATGTCGGCCGCGACATGCTGGCCGGGCAGCGTGACGGCCTCACCGCTCAACTGTTCGGCGAGGCGCAGCGTTTCCGCCAGCCTGTCCTTGTCGGCCTCGGACAGGCCCGCCGATCGCGACGTCTCGATATGCAGCGCCGTCCACGGTGCGCGCAGGCGATCCGCCTGCCGGCGCGCGTAACGTACGAGCGACGGGCCGCGCCGGTGTTCGTCGATGCAGACCAGAACCCGGTCCCCCGCCGCCCAGGGACCCTGGATGGCGTGCGTCTGCATGTGGCTGAGCAGTTGCTCGTCGACGCGCTGCGCGGTGCGCCGCAGCGCCAGTTCGCGCAGCGCCGTCAGATTGCCGGGCGAAAAATAGTTCTCAATCGCATGCTTGGCCGTCGTCGGCAGATAGACCTTGCCTTCGTTCAGCCGTCGGATCAGGTCACCCGGCGTCAGGTCGATCACCTCGACGTCGTCGGCCATGTCGATGATCGAGTCGGGCACGGTCTCGCGCACCCTGACCCGCGTGATCTGCGCCACCACGTCGTTCAGGCTCTCGACATGCTGGATGTTCAGCGTCGTGTAGACGTCGATGCCGCGCGACAGCAGTTCCTGAACGTCGAGATAACGTTTGGGATGGCGGCTGCCCGTGGCGTTGGTGTGCGCCAGTTCATCGACCAGCACGAGCGCCGGCCGGCGCGCCAGGATGGCGTCTATGTCCATCTCGTCGAGCGCATGGCCCTTGTGGTCGATCGTCTTGCGGGGGACGACCTCGAAACCTTCGACGAGCGCCCCGGTCTCCTTGCGGCCGTGCGTCTCGACGACGCCGATCACAACGTCGACGCCGTCGGCCTTGCGCGCCCGGCCGGACATCAGCATTTCGTAGGTCTTGCCGACGCCGGGCGCGGCGCCGAGGAAGATCTTCAGCCGGCCGCGCGCCTCGCGCTCGGCGTTTTCCAGCAGCGCATCCGGCGACGGTCTTGCCTCGCTATCGCGGCTGTCGTCAGGCATGAGAGGGCTCCGGCCCGGCGCCCGTGAGGAACGCCCCCTCCACCACGCTGCGCGTGGTCCCCCTCCCCCGCTTCGCAGGGGAGGATCCGAGGTCGCGGCCGGCCACAGGGCTGATCCTCCCCCGTTTACGGGGAGTCCGAAGGACGACCGCCGAAGGCGGTGGAGGGGGCGAAAGACGCGAACTAGTCAACCTTGATCTTTCAGGAATTGCTCGCACCATCGAGTGCTAGATTCAACTCCAGCACATTTACGACGGGCTCACCCATGAAGCCAAGCTCCGGCCCCTGCACATGGCTTTCAACCAGCGCCTTCACCGCGGCCTCGTCAATCCCCCGCGCCTTGGCGACACGCGGCACCTGGAAATAGGCAGCTTCCGGCGAGATGTGCGGGTCGAGACCGCTGCCGGAGGTCGTGACCAGATCCATCGGCACCGGGGCGCCCGGATTCTCGGCCTTGAGCTTCTCGGCGTCAGCCTTGATGCGGTCGATCAGTTTCGGGTTGGTCGGCCCGAGGTTGGAGCCGCTGGAAGCGGCGGCGTTGTAGCCATCACCGGCAGCGGAAGGCCGGCCGTGGAAATACTTGTCGCCGGTAAAGGCCTGGCCGATCAGTTCCGAGCCGATCACCTGGCCGTTCTTTTCGATCAGGCTGCCATTGGCCTGTTTCGGAAAGATCGCCTGGGCGACACCGGTCATGCCGAGGGGATAGACGAGGCCCGTTATGACCGTAAGCATGACGATCATGACGATGGCAGGTCTCAATTGTTTCAACATGGGAGTTGTTCCTTAAGCAAGGCCGAGGGCGGTGATGGCGATGTCGATCGCCTTGATGCCGACGAAGGGCACGATGATGCCGCCCAGCCCGTAGACGAGGAGGTTGCGAGACAGCAGCGCGCCGGCGCCGATCGCCCGGTATTTGACGCCTTTCAGCGACAGTGGGATCAGCGCCACGATGATCAGCGCATTGAAGATGATCGCCGACAGGATGGCGCTTTGCGGCGTGGCGAGGCCCATGATGTTGAGCGCGCCGAGCTGCGGATAGAAGGCCAAAAACATCGCCGGGATGATGGCGAAATATTTGGCGATGTCGTTGGCGATGGAGAACGTCGTCAGCGCGCCGCGGGTCATCAGCAATTGCTTGCCGATCTCGACGATCTCGATCAGCTTCGTCGGGTCGCTGTCCAGATCCACCATGTTGCCGGCCTCTCGCGCAGCCACCGTGCCGGTGTTCATGGCGACGCCGACATCGGCTTGAGCCAGAGCTGGAGCGTCGTTGGTGCCGTCGCCGCACATCGCGACCAGCTTGCCCTTGGCCTGCTCCTCGCGGATCAGCGACAGCTTGTTCTCGGGTGTCGCCTGGGCGAGGAAATCGTCGACGCCGGCTTCGGCCGCGATAGCCGCCGCCGTCATCGGATTGTCGCCGGTGATCATCACCGTGCGGATGCCCATGCGGCGCAGTTCGGCGAAGCGCTCCTTGATGCCGCCCTTGACGATGTCCTTGAGATGCACGACGCCGAGCAGCCGGCCGTCGCGCACCACCGCCAGCGGCGTACCGCCCGCCTTGGCGATCTCGTCGGCGATGGACTGGATCTCGCGGATCGTTTCGGCGCTCGCCCTGGCGCTGCCGGTAGCGATGGTCGTCTCGTCGACATATTTGAGGACGGCATCGACGGCGCCCTTGCGGATGACCGAACCGTCGAAGTCGACGCCGCTCATGCGGCTCTGCGCGGTGAACGGCACAAAAATCGCGTGCAGGCTTTGCATGTCACGGGCGCGGATGCCGTATTTTTCCTTCGCCAGCACGACGATGGAGCGGCCTTCCGGCGTCTCGTCGGCAAGCGAGGCAAGCTGCGCGGCGTCAGCCAGTTCCTGTTCCTGGACGCCTTTCACAGGCCGCAGTTCCGTCGCTTGGCGGTTGCCGAGCGTGATCGTGCCGGTCTTGTCGAGCAGCAGCGTATCGACGTCGCCCGCCGCCTCGACGGCGCGGCCCGACATGGCGAGCACATTAAAGCGCACCAGCCGGTCCATGCCGGCGATACCGATGGCCGACAGCAGCGCGCCGATGGTGGTCGGGATCAGCGTGACGAACAGCGCCACCAGCACGATGACCGGAATGTAGCCGCCGGCATAGGAGGCAAAGCTCGGGATGGTCGCCGTGGCGAGCACGAAGATCAGCGTCATGCCGGCAAGCAGGATGTTGAGCGCGATCTCGTTCGGGGTCTTCTGCCGCTCGGCGCCTTCGACGAGCGCGATCATGCGGTCGATGAAGGTCGAGCCAGCCGCCGCCGTGATGCGCACGCGGATCCAGTCGGACAGAACCTGCGTGCCGCCCGTGACGGCCGAACGGTCGCCGCCGGATTCGCGGATGACCGGCGCGGATTCACCGGTGATCGCCGCCTCGTTGACGGAGGCCACGCCCTCGATCACCTCGCCATCCGACGGAATGATGTCGCCGGCCTCGACCAGGACAACGTCGCCGACCTTGAGGCTCGTGCCGGGCACCAGCTTGAAGCTGGCGCGGTCGCCGTTGGGCAACAGCTTGGCCTGGGTCTCGGTACGCGTCTTGCGCAGCGATTCGGCCTGCGCCTTGCCGCGGCCCTCGGCCACGGCTTCGGCGAAATTGGCGAAAAGAACCGTGAACCACAGCCACAGCACGATCTGGAAGGAGAAGCCGAGGCTGGCGCCGCCGGTGACGAGGTCGCGCAGGAACAGGACCGTCGTCAGGGCCGACACGACGGCGACGACGAACATGACCGGGTTTCTGGCGAGGCTCCTCGGGTCGAGCTTCTTGAAAGCGTCGCCGAGGGCGGGAACGAGGATGCGGGCATCTATGATGCTCACGGATTTTGACTGGCTCATGGGAGTCTCCAGCGGGGTGTCTGCCTGCCGCGCTTCGGCCGGTCAGGCCGCCGCGAACAGGTTTGTGAGGACAAGGGCGGCGAGCCCGACCGACAGCAAGACCAGCGTCATGCCGAGGATAACGTCGGAGGCACGCGGTGGCTTGCCGACGCCCCGCGCCATGAAGGCGGCGCGAGGATGGATGTGCATACGAAGCATTCGCAGGGACATGACGCGCTCCTCAGAACGTCTGGCCGAGCGTCATAGCGAGATGCTCGACGATCGGGCCGACCGCCAACGCCGGAAAGAAGGTCAGGCCGCCGACGATCAGGATGACGCCGACCAAGAGCCCGACGAACAGCGTACCATCGGTCGGGAACGTGCCCGCCGAGGCCGGCACGCTCTTCTTCATAACCAGCGACCCGGCAATGGCCAGCGCCGGGATGATGACCAGGAACCGGCCCATCAGCATGGCGAGGCCGATGGTGATGTTGTACCAGGGCGTGTTGCCGGTGAGGCCGCCGAAGGCCGAGCCGTTGTTGGCCGCGCCCGACGTGTAGGCGTACAGGATCTCGGAAAAACCGTGCGGTCCCGGGTTGCCGATGGAGGCGACGCCGGTCGGCAGCACCACGGCGATGGCCGTGAAGACCAGCATGGCGAGCGGCAGGCACAGGATGGCGAGCACGGCCATCTTGACCTCCTTGGCCTCGATCTTCTTGCCGAGATATTCCGGCGTGCGGCCGACCATCAGGCCGGCAACGAAGATCGCCAGCACGACGAACATGACGATGCCGTAGAACCCGGCGCCGACACCGCCGACGATGACCTCGCCAAGCTCCATGTTGATCAGCGGGATCAGGCCGCCGAGCGCCGTGAAGGAGCCGTGCATGGCGTTGACCGCGCCGCAGGAGGCGGCGGTGGTGACCACCGCGAACAGCGCCGACATGGCAATGCCGAAGCGGGTCTCCTTGCCCTCCATGTTGCCGCCGTCGATGCCGAGGGCATGCACCAGCGGGTTGCCGGCGGCCTCGGCCCAATAGCAGACGACGACGCCGGCCACGAACAGCACGCCCATGGTGGCGAGGATCGCCCAGCCCTGGCGCTGGTTGCCGACCATGCGGCCGAACACATTGGTCATGGCCGCGCCGATGGCGAAAATCGCAACCATCTGGATCATGTTCGAGATTGCGTCAGGGTTTTCAAAGGGATGCGCGGCATTGACGTTGAAGAAGCCGCCGCCATTGGTGCCCAGCATCTTGATGGCGATCTGCGAAGCGACCGGCCCAAGCGCGATGGTCTGCCTGGCGCCTTCCAGCGTGGTGGCGTCGACATAGGGACCGAGCGTCTGCGGCATGCCCAGCCAGACGAAGACCAGGGTCAGCACGATGCAGATGGGCAGGAGCACGTAGAGCGTGGCGCGGGTCAGGTCGACCCAGAAATTGCCGATCGACTTTCCGGAAGCCCGCGCGAAACCGCGGATCAGCGCCACTGCGATGGCCATGCCGGTCGCGGCAGAGACGAAATTCTGGACGGTCAGGCCGGCCATCTGCACGAGATAGGACATCGTGCTTTCGCCGCCATAGTTCTGCCAGTTGGTGTTGGTGACGAAACTGGTGGCGGTGTTGAAGGCGAGTTCCGGCGGAACGGCCGTCATGCCGGCCGGGTTGAACGGCAGAACACCCTGGAATCGCTGCATGAAATAGAGCAGGATGAAACCGGCAAGATTGAACATCAGCATGGCGGCGGCATAGGTCGTCCAGTGCTGCTCCTCCTGCTCGCCGGTGCCGGCGATGCGGTAGAGGCCGCGCTCCAGCGGGCCAAGAACGGGTGAGAGCAATGTGCGCTCGCCCGAGAAAACGCGGGTCATGTAGCCGCCGAGCGGCTTTACGAGAACAATGACGAGCCCGCAGAAAAGCAGGATCTGGATCCATCCGATGAGGGTCATGGAAGTGGCTTTCCGGGCGTGACGGTCAGAACCGTTCGGGGCGAACGAGTGCGTAGATGAGGTAGGCGAGCAGGAACAAGGTCACCGCGCCGCCAATGAGATATTCGAACAGCATTTTCGTGGTCCTTGGACTACAGACGGTCGCAGGCAGTGATGTAGGCAAAGCATATGCCGAAGAAAGCCAGACCGATGACAATCAGGGCGATGTCCATTTTGATATCTCCGTATCGATTCAGGCCGGCTCGTCCGTTCGATGTTGCAGCTTTTCAACAGGCTGTATTTCGAAACGGCACGTATACCGGCGCCAAAACACCATCGCCGCACGGTCGGTGCGGTGACGGCTTTGTTGAATTTGACAAGGGAGATATGCGCCCGGAGGCCGTTAAGGTTCGAGACGGACGCAGCCGGAAAGATATAAAAATCCTATAAAGATTTTTGCGACCGGATTTCCGGTGAAGTCCGGAATATCACTTAATTTCAATGCTTTGCCGTGTCAGATTGGCCGGAACCGCGCAATGGCCTTCACGCTGACGCTAAAAATGGGGGTGAAGCATAGAGTTTCGACCTATCGGCGATGCGAACGGATGCCGAAACCATTCATCGCATTGTCATAGCACTCCGTCCAGCACCCCTCATCCGACCTCGCTTCGCGAGGCCACCTTCTCCCACAAGGGGAGAAGGTGGAGTTTCGCGCCAACCTCACCGCTAATCGCCAGCGTTGGAGATTGGCTGAGACGAAGCGGCCGTGCTCCACCTTCTCCCCTTGTGGGAGAAGGTGGCCTCGCGAAGCGAGGTCGGATGAGGGGTGTTGGACAGAGTGACGCGTCGCCAAAAGCAACTCGACCGCTCCCGGAGCCGTTCCAAAAGGAACGGCTCCGCTTGCGTTAGGTCGACCCGACCGTCACGCCTTGGCGGGCGTGCCCGTCGGGGCCGGCAGTTCTCCCGAAGCATGCCGGCGCTTCCACCAGTCGCCGAGCAGCAGCAGGATCGGCGCTGCGATGAAGATCGACGAGGTGGTCGCGACCACGACGCCGAACACCATGGGGATGGCAAAGTTCTCGACCGCGCTGCCGCCCCAGATCGCCATGGGCAGCATCGACAGCAGGATCGCCACCGACGTGTAGATGCAGCGCGCGAACACCTGGTTGATGCTCATGTCGATGAGTTCGCGCAACGGCATCTTCTTGTAGAGCCGCAAATTCTCGCGCATCCGGTCATAGACCACCACCTTGTCGTTCACCGAATAGCCGATGATGGTCAAGAGCGCGGCGATCGCCGTCAGGTTGAAGTCGAGCCCGAGCAGCGCGAAGAAGCCGATCGTCTTGGTGGTGTCCAGCACCAGCGTGGCGATGGCGCCGATGGCGAAATTCCACTCGAACCGCCACCAGATGTAGAGCAGCATCGCCGCCGCCGCGAAGACCACGGCAAGCACGCCCGATTGCGCCAGTTCGCCGCTGACCTTCGGCCCGACGACCTCGGTGCGCTCGAACTTGACCGATGGATCGAGCTTCTGAACGGCCTCCTTGACGGCGGTGACCGCGGTCGTCTGCGCCTGCTCGCCGCCGTCCTGGCGCTGGACGCGGATCAGCACATGATCGCTGTCGCCGATGTTCTGGAGCGCGATCTCGCCGAGGTTCAGGTTGGATAGCGTGCTGCGAAGCACGGCAAGGTCGGTCGGCTGCGAGGTCGCGATCTCGACCTGGATGCCGCCCTTGAAGTCGATGCCGTAATTGAGGCCGGGCTTGAAGAACAGGCCGATCGAGGCCAGCGACAGCAGGGCCGACAGCGCGATGCCGAGGAAGCGAGCGTTCATGAACTGGAACGACGTCTTCTCCGGGAAGAAGTGGACCAGCGGCTCGACGCGGATGGTCTTCATCTTGCGGCGGCGCACCACCTCGGTCATCAGCACACGCACCACCGCCACCGCCGTGAACATCGACAGCACCGTGCCGATCATCATGGTCAGCGCAAAGCCGCGCACCGGGCCGGAGCCGAACATGAACAGCAGGCTGGTGGCGATGAGCGAGGTGACGTTGGCGTCGACGATGGTCGAATAGGCGCGCTTGAAGCCGTTGTCCAAAGCCGCGAAGGCCCCCAGCCCGCGCCGTGTCTCCTCGCGTATCCGCTCGTTGATCAGGATGTTGGCGTCGACGCCGAAGCCGATGCCGAGGATGATGCCGGCGATGCCGGGCAAGGTCAGTGTTCCGCCGATCAGCGTCAGTGCGCTGAAGGTCAGGATCAGGTGGAGCAGCAGCGCGAAATTGGCGATCATGCCCCAGGCGCCGTAGAGCAGGACCATGAACACCACCACCGCCAGGAAGCCGGCGACGCCAGTGTAGATGCCCATCTTGATGACGTCGCCGCCGAGATCCGGACCGACGGTGCGCTCCTCGATGACGGTGAGCGGCGCAGGCAGCGCGCCGGCGCGCAGAAGCGCCGAGAGGACAACCGTGTCCTCGACTTTAAAACTGCCGCTGATCTGGCCCGACCCGCCGGTGATCGGCTCGCGGATGACCGGCGCCGACAGCACCTTGCCATCAAGCACGATGGCGAAGGGTTTTCCGACATTGGCGCTGGTGATCTCGGCGAACTGCCGGGCGCCAAGACTGTCGAAGCGGAAAGAGACGATGGGCTCCTGCGTGCGCTGGTCGAAACCGGCGCGGGCGTCGGTCAGCCTTTCGCCGTCGAGCGCCACCCGGTCTTCGATCGCATAGGTCTGGCCGGACTTGGCGTCGGGAAGCATCGACACGCCCGGCGGCAGGCGATCGCCCTGCTGCACGTTTGCGACCATGTGGAACGTCATCTTCGCCGTGCTGCCGAGCAGTTCACGCAGCCGCGTCGGGTCCTGCAGGCCGGGAAGCTGGACGAGCATGCGGTCGGAGCCGACACGCTGGATGGTCGGCTCGGCGACACCGACCTGGTCGACGCGCTGGCGCACGATCTCCAGGCTCTGCTGGATGGCCGAGTCGAGCCGGGCGTTCAGGCCAGCCTCGGTCGGCGTCAGCTTTATCTGGCTGTCCGTGGCGACGACATCGATATCGGCGCGACCGGCGCCGAAGGCAAGCCCGCCAACCGGCTGGGACAGGCCCTTGAGGATGTCGAGCGCCTTGGCGCGCTGCGTTTCATCGGGCACCACGGCGACGACGGAATCGCCGACCAGGCGCACCGACTGCGTCTGGACACGATCCTTGCGCAGCGAATCGCGCGCCTGGTCGAGCAGGGCGCGCAGCCGGTCCTTGCGGACGGCATCGGCATCGACCTCGAGCACGAGGTGCGACCCGCCCTGCAGGTCGAGGCCGAGCGTCACCTGCTTGTGGGGAAGCCAGCTTGGCAGGGCCGCCAGTTGCTGCTGGGTGAAGAGATTGGGAAGCGCGACAAGAATGCCGGCCAGAATGATGATGGCGTAGGTCACCACCAACCAACGGGATGTTCGCATTGTTCTGATACCATGACGGGCAATCGCCGGCGCTCTTCTCGCGCACGGACGATCGCTGTTTCGAAAACGCCGCTCCGCAAGGAGCAGCGCCGTTCAGGGCTGATCAGGACAGGGCTGGAGGCGCGCGAGCGGCATAGGCGCGCGGCAGCGCGACGGAGGACGGCGCGGACGCAGCGGCGGCGTCGCCGATTTCGGCGAAAACTTCCGGGAGGGTTTTGAGCTCCGGGGGTAGAAGAGCCTTGCCGCCGCCGTCGCCTTGCGGCACGGCAGCGCTGAATTCGCGGCTCTCAAAGGAAACGGATGGCCGCAGATGGCCGGCGGCGCGCGGATCGCGCGCATCCATGCCGCCCGCCGCGGTCCGCGACTGCGACGCGGGCGAGGTCGTCTCCGTGGAGAGCGGTCCGTAGGCTCCGGCGACCGCCGCCGCCAGATACAGGAACAGCGCCGACAGGAAGCCTGTCGCCTTCGTTCCGTATAGCCTGGCCCGGTTCATGCCGCCTCAAAGTCCTCGCGACTGCCGCTGAACATATGTGTTGATCACCAATCGCCTGCCACCGCAAGGGCGCAGATGAACGGGAAATGTGGTGACGTTGGGTCGGACGGCGACGTTCGACGTAACGTGTAAGCCCCCCGCGACGGCTTGGGGACGCTACATCTCCGTCAGATAGGGCAAGTCCGGGTATAGCCGCTCGACCAATGCACGCCGCATTGCAATGGCAAGGGGGTCATGAAAAACTTCCAGGGCTCTTTTCGCTTCCTCGACCGTCAACCAACTGTCGCCGAGACGCCAGCGTCGGATGAACAGCCAATCGAGACTGTGCCGTCGACCGGCTTCGACACTCCTGCGCGCCCGTTCGTTTGTTGACGCACGGATCAACGCCTTCGGACCGTATTTGGCGCGCGCCTCTTCGTTCCATAGCTTCATGCTTGCCAGGGCTGCCGCGACATCACTTTCGGTAATCGCTGCAAGCCGATCCATCTCGTCTCGGATGTCGCCAGGCATTGAGAGCGCCGCCCGCTCAACGGCGACAACAAACCTTCGATCCGACGCAAAATCGATGCTCCACTCTCTCGGTTGATCCCGCCAACAGATGGTTTCGGCAATCGTCGTCCACATTCCATCGCTTACCAACCCCAGTACCTGCAACACGGATTGGACGTCCGGCGTCGCGTATGCGGGTCCAAGACCTTTGACTGGATTGATATTGGCTGCCGGTGGAGGCGGGGCTCCGCGGATGCTCAAAGCCAGCCCCTTTGGAGGACGCACTGTGCCATCTTGAAGCCGATACTGCAGTTGCCCTCGTTGACCGGCCAGCTTGAGAACAACAACGCAGACATCGTCCCAGCGCGGCAGAATCTCAGGTAGTGTGGGGTTTTTCAGAGGTATGGCTCCCCTGCCGTTTTCTTCGGCGTAGCCGAGAGCCACCAACGCCTCGCAACTCATTTGGTAAGCCGACGTGAATGAATGGTCCCAAGACTTGCCGTCGTCGCTCAACTGCTGGTTTCGAGCCAGATAGTTGGCCGCCACAGCCGGCCAAACGGAAGACGGGCCATTTTCCGCGAACATCACATTTGTTCCATCGTTCCTTTCGCTGTTCTTGGAAGTGGCTTCCCGGAACGCTGTGCCATCATCTCACACAGGGGAGCAATCAACTCAAGCCGGCGCATCGGGGGACTCGGGCAGGACGCCCGCTCCCCCGGCGCTGGCGCCGGTCAATGCCGCCATACGCGCGAAGGGCGATCAAAGGCAGGGCCGAAGTCGACGATCGTGTCGTCGGGCGCGCAGGATACGGCGCCCGGAACACGGTCGCTCTCGACCATGGCGAAATGCACGGCGGCCTCACGGTCGGTAAACAGGCCGCCGACGAGGCCCTTGCGGTCACGAACCACCCAGCACCCCTGCGCGTCGCGGCCGACGAGGAATCGGCTCCGCAGCGAAGGAGGCTCGGACTTGCGAATGATTGCTCTTTCCATGACTGTTTCCTTTCGATTGCGACTTTGGCGCGTTCAGGTCGTCGCCCACATGATCAGGGCCGCCAGCGCCAGAGCGCCGGCCACGACCGTGCCAAGACGGAAGAACATCGCCAGTTCATTCGGATGGGCTGCCGGACGCGAATTGGGCATGTCCGCCCGCGGCGGTGTCGCGGCGGGTGTTGCCTGCCGCGCCTGCCGCGCGATGTGATAGACGCCTAGCCGGGAATACATTGCCGTCGCTCCATGTCTGTCCGCGCCTCGCCAGCCAATAAGGCCGTTCTTCCTGGGATTTGCCCGACCAGAGCGGCCGGAACAGAAGCGAGGCGTATTGGTAAGATAAAAACAGAGACGTATGTTTTCGATTTGATGCCATTACTGCCGAAATAGTTTTGTCATATATTCCGGAGCGCATTCGGATATCTTCTGGGCGCCCATCGACAACTGCCGGCCGGCATCATGCCGCCCGCGACCGCGGCGAGGAGATATCCGCCACCGGCCGCAGCGCTTCCTCGATGGCGGCGGCGGTCTCCGGCAGGACCGGAACCAGCGGCAGGCGCACATCCGGACGAATGAGGCCGAGGAGGTGGAGCGCGTATTTGACCGGCACGGGGTTTGTTTCCAGTTCCAGCGCGGCGACCAGCGGGCGTAGCGTCTTGTGGATCGCCCTCGCGGCATGCACATCACCGCGCCGGCAGGCGTCGTGCATATCGACGCAAAGCCGCGGCGCGACATTCGACACCACCGAGATCGTGCCGCTGCCGCCCATCGTGTTGAATCCGAAGGCGGTGGCGTCGTGGCCCGAAAGCTGGATGAAACGCTCGCCGAACTGACTGGTCACGGCCATCGGGCGGGCAAGATCGCCGGTCGCATCCTTGATGCCGACGATCGCCGGGATCGCGGCGAGACGCTCCAGCGTTGCCGGCGCGACGTCGACGGCGGTGCGCGCCGGCACGTTGTAGACGATGATCGGAAGATCGACCTGCCGCGCCACCGACTGGAAGTGCCGGAAAATCCCCTCCTGGCTCGGCCGGCTGTAATAGGGCGTCACGATCAGCGCCGCATCCGCGCCGAAAGACCTCGCCGCCGCCGTCAGGGCGACGGTCGATTGCGTGCAGTTGGTGCAGGTTCCCGCTATGACCGGCACACGGCCGGCGGCCGCCTCGACGCAGACCCGGATGACGGCCACCCGCTCGTCGAAGGACAGTGTGGGCGCTTCGCCCGTGGTGCCGCAGGGAACGACAGCGGCGATGCCCTGCCCGACCTGCCATTCGATCAGCGCCCGCAGCGCTTCACGGTCGACGGCGCCGTCATTGAAGGGCGTGACAAGCGCCGTCATCGCGCCGCGCAGGCGGCCGCGCAATTCGTCGGTATTCATGATGCTGAAAACTCCGTTGGATGCCGGCCCTGGACCGCGCCCGATCTCTCCCGGGCAGGTGCGCAGGACCGGATGAAGGCCGCGAGGACGGCGGCCGGAAGGTCGGCATGTCGCGCCGTGAACCGGTCGCCGGCGTTGCCGGGGGCTCTCTCGATGACGCAGGTCCAGCGCCCGCCGCTGCGCCTCATGCTGCGGACCGACCGCTTCGGCTCGGCCCGGTCGAGCAGAAGCAGCACGGAATCGACCAAGGCGTTCGCCGCCATCAGCCCTGCGAAGCGGCTGCTGGCCCGGCCGGGCGATCCGCTTGCTCCGGTGAGCGGCAGGGCGGCGGCAGCCTCCCACAGATGGTGCTCGCGCAGCACGCGGGCAGCTTCTATGCGGCAGGCAAGGTCAGCCAGGCCGCGATTAAGGGCAGCGTCCATGGCAGGCTTCAGTCCAGCGCCTTGTGGAGGACGCGCAGGCCGAGCGACAGCGCCACGAACCACAGCGCCTCGTCCCAATGGTTGAAGGACTTTGTCGGGAACCGCTCGCCGGCGATCATGGCGAAGACGGCGGCGCAGATCGAATAGATCGACAGCCAGGCAGCGGTCGTCAAGACATAGCCGGTCTTGCCCATCATGCCGATGAAAAGGGCCACGCAGAGTTTCAGGCCGAAGCGGCCGATCGTGACGCGGGAACCCTGGTCGAGCTGGATATGCATGGTGGACGACCGGCTATTGCAGGTGCCGCCAGACGCCGGCCACCACCGGCAGCGCGGCGACGGCCGCGGCCAGCACCAGCAGGACGCAAAGGACCGCGGCCTCCAGCGCCACCGCCTTGAGGGAATATCCGCTGCCCGGCCGGCCCCGGCGGGCAGCGGGAAACTTGAGGGTCGTAACCTGTCGCATCGAATGCACCTTCGTCGAAGGCGTGAACAGCAAACCGCCAACGCTGCGGCACACCTGGCCGGGCTGATCGGGATAAACGGCTCCGGAAATTCACGCCGGATGGGTGCTTTATTAGGATCGCCCCTCATAGGAATTCGAGGCGGGACGGGCTGCGACGGCATAAGGAAAGCATGATGCCGGACCGACAAGGGCGTAGAGATTGTAGTGATTCCGTAGGAAAGGACTTGAAACCCGCCGGTTTTATCGCCAGATCAGGGGGGCGGACCGGGCCCCTCTGGCTGTTGCGTCAAGCGGCAGCGATGTCGGACCGTATTTTTTGGGCCCGCCTAGCGACAATCGAAGCGGGTGCCGGAACAACGGAGAACCGCATGTCGACCCCCATTCTGGGCCTTGTCTGTCCTTCCTGCCGCATCGCGCTGGTCATGAGCGAGCGCCAGGGCATCGAGATCGACTATTGCCCGCAATGCCGCGGCGTGTGGCTCGACCGGGGCGAACTCGACAAGATCATCGAACGCGGCGGCAGGGAAGCGGCGGCGGCCGCCCCGACGCAATCGGCGTCCCAGCAGCCCGCCCAACAGCCCCGGCCTCAGCATGACCGGGACCACGACGACGGATACAAGCGCTCGCACGGACATTTCCCCAAGCGCAAGAAGTCGTTCTTCGAGGAATTGTTCGACTGACCGCCGGGTTCACGACGCCCGGCCCTTCCGCCTCATCGGCGAGGTCTCGGACGTGGCGGGCAATAAATTCGACAGACATCGGCGCGGCGCAGCCGTCCGCAGCAATAGCATCCAGGAGGAAATGACATGTTGAATTCGAAGGCCGGCCGGGGTTTTGCCTTGATGGCCGCGCTGTTCATGGCGTTCTCGCTGTTCAGCGTCGACTACGCCGAGGCCCGGCGTGGCGGCAGCTTCGGCAGCCGCGGCGCGCGCACGTCCCAGTCGGCGCCGGCGACAAACACGGCACCGCAGCCGGCGGCCCCGGTCGAGCGCTCGATGACGCCGAGCACCGGCACCAACCAGGCCGCCCGCCAGCCGCAGGCCGGCACGCAGCGGCCCGGCTTCATGAACGGCCTCGGCGGTTCGCTGATGAAGGGCCTGTTGATCGGCGGCCTGATCGGCTTGCTGCTCGGCCAAGGGTTTGGCGGGCTGGCCGGCATGTTCGGCCTGCTCATCCAGGCGGCGCTGATCGGCGGCCTGATCTTCCTGGTACTGCGTTTCTTCCGGTCGCAGCAGGCGCGTTCGCCGGCTCCGGCAACGGCCGGCGGACCGTCGGGCGGCTTCGGGCGTGGCGCGAGCGGCTTCAGGCGTGACGACAATGCGGCGCGTCAATCGGAAAACGCCGGCTCGTTCCAGATGCCGCGCTTCGGCGGCTCGTCCGCCATGGGCGGGGGCGCGTCGATTGACGTGTCCGAGGACATCACGCTCGGCCAGGACGACCTCAATGCCTTCCAGCAGCGGCTGACCGAGGTGCAGGAGGCGTTCGGGCGCGAGGACCATGCCGCGCTGCGCCGGCTGGTGACGCCGGAAATGGTTTCTTATCTCTCGGAAGAACTGGCCGACAACGCCAAGAACGGCTTGCGCAACGAGGTGTCGGACGTGCATCTCGTTCAGGCCGACGTCGCCGAAGCGTGGCGCGAGGGCGATCGCGATTATGCGACGGCGGCCCTTCGCTACGAATCGATCGACGTGATGCGCGATCGGACCACCGGCGCGGTCGTCGAGGGCGATCCCGACGAGGCGACCGAGACGACGGAACTTTGGACCTTCACCCGCCGGCGCGGGACGGACTGGCAATTGTCGGCGATCCAGGAAGTGCAAGCCTAAGCTGCATGACTCTCATTGCCCTCGCCGGCTACGGCGGGGGCATGGCGCGAAGCCGTACTCCCGCATAGACTTCGCCGATATCGCGCGAATCCATGAGGGGTGGAAATGACCGCCGAACACCATCTTGAGACGCCCGGCGGAAAACCCCGGGCGCGGTCATTCGGTATCCTGTTTGCAGGCGAGCCGGGACGCTGGAACGCCATCACCGACGTGCCGGGCGTGTCGGTGGGTCTTGTCACGCTGATCTCGGGTGACGGGCCGCTGGAAATCGGCATGGGGCCTGTCCGCACCGGCGTCACCGCCATCCTGCCGCGCCCCCTGCCGGATCTCGCCACGCCGGTGTTCGCCGGCATCTTCAGCGCCAACGGCAATGGCGAACTGACCGGTTCGCACCTGATCGAGGAAGTCGGCGCGTTCAACTTTCCGGTCACCATCACCAACACCCATTCCTGCGGCGTGACCCGCGACGGCACGCTGCGCTGGCTGTCCAAGGCGCTGCCCGAGGCGATCGAGAGCGCCTGGGGCCTGCCGGTGGCGGCGGAGACCTATGACGGGTTCCTGAACGACATCAACGGCCACCATGTGACCTTCGAGCATGTGGCGCAGGCGCTGGACGCGGCCGCGTCGGGACCGGTCGAGGAAGGCAGCGTCGGCGGCGGCACCGGCATGATCACTTTCGGCTTCAAGGCAGGCTCCGGCACCGCCTCGCGGCTGGTCGAATGGCAGGACAGAAAATTCACGCTCGGCGTGTTCGTGCAGTCGAATTTCGGAAAACGCCGCAATCTTACGATCAAGGGGCGGCGGGCCGGCGAGGAACTCGCAGAGCCGAAGATCGTCGAGGGGACGCCGCGCGCCGAAAAGGGCTCGATCATCGCCGTCGTCGCCACCGATGCCCCGTTCCTGCCGCACCAGCTGAAGCGGCTGGCGCGGCGCGTGCCGCTCGGCGTGGCGATGACCGGCGGGCTGGGCTACCACAGTTCCGGCGACATCTTCCTCGCCTTCTCCACCGCCAATCCGGAGGCGGCGGCCGCGGCGTCCGGAAAACTGGCGCGGGCCGACTACGTGCCGGACACGGACATCGACCCGTTCTTCGACGCAGTGGTGCGCGTGACCGAGGAAGCGATCCTCAACAGCATGGTCGCCAACGAGGACATGACCGGCCGCGACGGCAATTTTGTACCGGCGCTGCCGAAGGATTTCCTGGCGAGGGCGTTTCCGCCGGCTTATTGAGGTCGGGTGAGCCGCCCTACTCCGCCGCCGCGATCCGCGCATGCGTCCGGCCGGCAAGGGCGGCGCCGACCTCCTCGACCGCCTGGGCGGCGCGCGAATGCGCGTGGAGCACAAAAAACGCGGATAATTTTTTCGCCTTCGCCCGAGATACGGAGCGGAAATACCGAGGTTTCGGGCGGGAAAGGTCAACGCATTGAAAGCACTCGAAGGACGACGGCTGGCCCGGCGCCGCCCTACGGATCGAACTCGATCGGACCCTCGCCGGTAAGCTCGACCAGCGCCAGCGACTGGTCGAGGTGCTCGGCCCGCCAGTCCAGCAGCCGCTCGGCATATTCCAGCCGTACGCCCCGATAGGCAGGATCGCCTGCCCTGTCGCGCAATTCGCTGGGATCGTTTTCGAGGTCGAACAGCAGCGGCGGCAGTCCGCCGCCGAAATGCACGTATTTGAATTTTTCGGAGCGGATGACGGCGAGGTTGCATTGCTGCGGACGGATGCCGAAATGCGTCTCCGCCGTTGCTTTCGAGATCGAGCGGAAGTCGAACTCCCAATGAGCGGCGTCGCGCCAATCCTTCACCTTGCGGCCTTCGACGAAAGGCGCCAGCGAACGCCCGTCCAGCCAGTTCGGCGGCGCAGATCCGACCAGCTCCATCATCGTCGGCGCGACATCCACCGCTTCCGTGAAGGCATCGACCACCCTGCCCTGGCTCTTGCCCGGCTGGCGGATGACCAGCGGGACATGATAGCTCTGGTCGAAATAGCCGCCCTTGCCGAGCATGAAATGGTCGCCCATCATCTCGGCGTGGTCGGAGGTCAGCACGATCAGCGTGTCGTCCCATGCACCGGCCTTTTGCAAGGCGTCCCAGACGCGGCCGAGCTGGAAATCCACCTCCGAGACCATGCCGTAATAGATCGACCGGATGGTGCGGAATTCATCCTCGCTCCAGTCGCGCACCTTTCCCCTGGCGCCCGGAATGAACTTGGTCTTGCGCTGGCGTTCGAGCTCGTAGTCCAGCCATGGGTGGCCTTGCGCCTCGTCGTGCCAGCGCTTCGCGCGGTTGAAGCCTGGGCCGTCCGCCGGGTCGTACAGCGCATTGAACGGCGCAGGCACGATGAAGGGCGGATGTGGGCTGATAAAGGATATGTGGGCGAACCACGGTGCGCCGGCATCCTGCTCGCCCAGCCACCGGATGAACTCGCCGGCCAGGAAAGCGGTCGGCGTCTCGTCGCGCGAATAGACGGGCGGCGCGCGCGACACCTCGTCGTGGCGCTTTCCGGCGGAACGATGGATTTTCGGATAGCCGGCGCCAGCATCGACGCCGCGCGCGCTGAGCCATGACAGCCACTGCTTCTGGTGCTCCGGCAGGAGCTGGCGCGGCGTGAAGCCCGGCAGGATGCCTTCATAGCTGCGCAGGACAGGATCGCCCGTGGCGTGGTCGCGCGGGTCCGGCGCCACGTCGGTATAGCCGAACAGCGTCGGATCGTAGCCCAGCGCGCGGGCAGCACGCGCAACGTTCCAGCGCCCGCCATCCATCGGCGTGCCATTGCGGCAGACGCGGTTGGTCATCTGGTAGAGGCCGGTATAGAGGCAGGCGCGGGCCGGCGAGCAGGGTGCCGCGCCGGCGAAATGGTTCCGGAACAGCACCCCCTCGCGCGCAAGCCGGTCGACATTCGGCGTCCTGACGACCGGATGTCCCGCGGCCGACAGGCAATCGCCGCGCCACTGGTCGCATGTTATGAAAAGAACGTTCGGCCGCCTGGTATCGTCGGCCCGTTCATCCGGAACCGAGCCGGGATAGCGCCGGCGCATTTTCCTGAACGACTTTCGATTGTCGTCTTCAGATTGTGAACGATCCATCCTGTGTTCCGTATCTTTCCGGGCCGGCTGTTTTGCCCGACATAGGGTCCATCCAAGCGGCATCGACCGCAATTCGAAAAGAAAGGTCAAGACGATGATCGACCAGATCAAGGGCCTGCACCACGTCACCTCCATGGCGCGGGACGCTCGCGAGAACAACCAGTTCTTTACCCACAAGCTCGGCCTGCGCCGGGTCAAGAAGACCGTCAATTTCGACGCGCCGGATGTCTACCACCTCTACTACGGCGACGAGAACGGCACGCCGGGCTCGGTGATGACCTATTTCCCGTTCCCCAACATCGGCAAGGGCCGTCCCGGCGCTGGCGAGGTCGGAACGACGGTGTTCGCTGTTCCGGAAGGCACCCTTCCCTATTGGGAAAAGCGGCTTGTCGACCAGAGCGTGACCGGGCTTTCCCGCGAGACCAGCTTTGGCCAGGACCGGCTGCATTTCGACGGGCCTGACAGCGACAGTTTCGCGCTGGTCGAGGTTGCCGGCGACGGCCGCGCGCCTTGGGCCGAGGGCGGCGTGCCGGCCGACGAGGCGATCCGCGGGTTCCATTCCGCGTCGCTCAGAGTGCGCGACGGCGGCGCCACCGAGGACCTGTTGAAATACATGGGCTACGAGGTGGTCGACACGTCCGCGAATGTCCGGCGGATGGCGATCAAGGACGGCAACGGCGCCGACACGATCGACATCGAGACGGTACCCGGCGCCAACCTGGCCGACCTCGGCGCGGGTTCGGTGCACCACATCGCCTTCGCGGTGGAGAACAGGGCGAAGCAGCTCGAGGTCCGCAAGGCGCTGATCGATACCGGTTACCACGTCACCCCGGTCATCGACCGCGACTACTTCTGGGCGATCTATTTCCGCACGCCGGGCGGCGTGCTGTTCGAGGTCGCCACCAACGAACCGGGTTTCGACCGCGACGAGGACACGGCGCATCTCGGCGAGGCGCTGCGGCTGCCGACCCAGCATGCGCACCTGCGCTCCTACCTGGAAAAGCACCTGCAGCCGCTCGACGCCTGAAGGAGACAAGACGATGTCGACGAACGCCTACACCCACAAGCGCCTGCCCGGGGAACCGGGCGGGCCCCTGCTCTTCACCTTCCACGGCACGGGCGGCGACGAGAGCCAGCTCATGTCGCTCGGCCGCGAGTTGCTGCCGTCCGCGACGATCGTCTCGCCGCGCGGCGACGTGTCCGAGTTCGGCGCGGCGCGTTTCTTCCGCCGCACCGGCGAAGGCGTCTACGACATGGACGACCTTTTCCGCGCGACCGCGAAGATGACCGGCTTCGTCGCCGCCCATGTCGAGGCCGAAAAGCCGTCGAAGGTAATCGGCATCGGCTATTCGAACGGCGCCAACATCCTGGCCTCGGTCCTGTTCGCGCGGCCAAAACTGTTCGACGCGACGGTGCTGATGCATCCGCTGATCCCGTTCGAACCGGAGGTCGACGGCAGCCTGGCCGAACGCCGCATCCTGATCACGGCCGGTCGCCGCGATCCGATCTGCCCGCCCGACCTGACGAACCGTCTCGCCGGCTATTTGCGCGCCGGGGGAGGCGATGTAACACTGGAATGGCATGAAGGCGGGCACGAAGTGCGACCAGGCGAGATAGAGGCGGCGAAACGTTTTCTCGCCGGAGCAAGGACAGGGGAGACGACCGATGCCTGACACGAAACCTGACATCGAACTCGACGATCTCGGATCGAAGGGCCGCTACGTCTTCAGGGACGCGGGCGCCGTGGCCGAGATGACCTTCTCCAAGGCCGGGGAACACATGATCATCATCGACCACACCGAAGTGCCCGACGCCTTTCGCGGACAGGGCGTCGGCCTGCGGCTGGTGACGCGGGCGGTGGAAGACGCCCGCGCCGCCGGCAAGAAGATCATCCCGCTCTGCCCGTTTGCCAACGCGCAGTTCCGGCGTCACCCGGAATGGGCGGATGTGCTGAAGTCGTAGGGTCCGGGCTCTCAGGGGAGGGACGCAGTTGCCGAAGTCGGGGTCGGGCGTGGCGATTGATACGGTCGAGATGCACACCGGCGGCGAGCCGGTGCGCATCGTCACGGGCGGCTATCCGGGCATCCCCGGCGCGACGATCCTGGAAAAGCGACGTTACGCCCGTGAAAACCTCGATCCTCTGCGAAAATTGCTGATCTTCGAGCCGCGCGGCCACTACGACATGTATGGCGTCATCCCGGTCGAGCCCGACCTGCCGGGCGCCGACATGGCCGTGCTGTTCATCCACAATGAAGGTTATTCGACCATGTGCGGGCACGCGGTGGTCGCGCTCGGCCGCTATGCGGTCGACCACGGCCTCGTGCCGCCGCAGACGCCGTTCACCGAGGTCGCGATCCAATGCCCCTGCGGGCTGGTGCAGGCACGGGTCGAGGTGGCGGAAAAAGATGGCGGTTTCGTCACCGGAGGGGTTTCGTTCGAGAGCGTGTCGTCCTTCGCTTTCGCGCTTGACCAAATGGTCGACGTGCAGGGGATGGGGCCGGTAACACTCGACATCGGTTATGGCGGCGCCTTCTACGCGATCCTGCCCGCGCAATCAGTCGGGCTCGATGTGCGCACCTCGCCGATCGCGGCCCTCGTCGAAGCGGCCGACCGCATCACCAAGGCGACGGCCGCAGCCATTCCGCTCGACCATCCCGACGATCCCGACCTCGCTTTCCTTTACGGCACGATCCTGACCGACGGCCGGGACGGCTTCTCCGAAGAACCCACCCGCAACATCTGCGTCTTCGCCGAACGCGAGGTCGACCGAAGCCCGACCGGAAGCGGCGTCTCGGCGCGGATCGCCGTGCAGGTTGCCAAGGGCCAGATCGGCCTTGGCCAGTCGAGGCGCTTCGAAAGCGTTACCGGCGCGGTGTTTTCCGGCAAGGCGGTTCGCGGCGAAAAATGCGGTCGCTTCGATGCGGTGCGCGTCGAGGTCGGAGGGCGGGCGTATTATTCCGGCCGCTCGCATTTCACGCTGGAGGACGGCGACGAACTCGGGCGGGGTTTTCTGCTGCGGTGAGCGAGGCTTGCTGCCACGACAAAGGTATGGATTCGTCCTCGGTCGCTGCTTTGATCTGTTGCACCCCCCACTCGCAGGTGGAGGTTTTGGGGTGCGGTAGCGATCTGATGGGTGCCGCCGACATGGTGGTCGATAGCCAAGCGCCATAACCATGAAGGAACAGAATTCCCTTTCCGCCAAGTCTGCCGCAAAATCCGTCGATGGCGTCAACCGATCCTTGCGCTAGACTGACGGTGAGCAGGCGAGGCCGGCGCCCGCCGCGCGCCACCTCACGAAAAACAGGAACGACCCGCCATGTCCGCAGCATCCAAGCACCCTGTCCGCCCCACCGGCGCCACCGCAAAGCTGCGTCCACGGCAAAGCCCGGTGGTGACTTCCGCGACAGGCGGCGAATTCACGCTGTCGTCACATGTCAGCGCGCCTGGGTTCAGCCCGGTGGACATGCTTTATGGCGCGTTGGCCGGATGCCTCGTGCTGAGTGCACGCGCGGCGGCGGCAAAGCTCGGCGTGCTGGATAGGCTGGGCGATGTCAGCGCCCGTGTCACCGGGCGCAAGGCGGCGGAAGGGCCGTCGCGCGTCGAAGCTTTCCACGTCGAGATCGAGATCGGCGGCGACATCGATGCAGCAGTGAAGAAAGAAATCGCCGAGGCGGCCGAAGGCGAGATCTGCACCGTCAGCAACACGCTGCGCGGACATCCGTCGATCGAGGCGGTGCTTGTCGACAGCACCGCCGTCCCGGCCTGAGGAGAAAAATCCATGACCGCCGAAAGCAATCTGCGCATCCTGCTCGCTGCGCGGCCCGAGGGCCGGCCAAAACCTGCGGATTTTCGTCTGGAGCGAGCGCCCGTGCCGGAGCCGGCCGATGGGCAGGTGCTGCTGAGGACGCTGTACCTTTCGCTCGATCCCTATATGCGCGGCCGCATGAACGCGGCCAGATCGTATGCCAAGCCGGTCGAGATCGGCGAGTTGATGGAAGGCGGCACGGTCGCCCGCGTCGAGCAATCGCGACATCCGGATTTTTCGGAGGGCGACATCGTGCTTGCCCATTCCGGCTGGCAGGCTTTCGCGCTGTCGGACGGCGCCGGCCTGCGAAAACTTGATCCGAAGGCAGCCCCCGTGTCGACGGCGCTGGGCGTGCTCGGCATGCCGGGCTTCACCGCCTATGCCGGGCTGCTGACCATCGGCCGCCCGAAACCCGGCGAGACCGTGGTCGTGGCAGCGGCCAGCGGCGCCGTGGGATCTGCGGTCGGGCAGATCGCCCGCATCAAGGGCGCACGCGCCGTGGGCATCGCCGGCGGGGCCGACAAATGCCGCTTCGTCCGCGACGAACTCGGTTTCGCCGCGGTGGTCGATCATCGCGCGCCGGATTTTTCCGACCAGTTGAAGGCGGCATGCCCGGACGGCGTCGACGTCTATTTCGAGAATGTCGGCGGGCCTGTGTGGGACGCGGTGTTCCCGCTGCTCAACGATTTCGCCCGCATTCCGGTCTGCGGCCTCATCGCCCAATACAACAAGATCGACCATCAAGGCGCCGACAGGCTTCCAGTGGTGATGCGCGAAGTGCTCAGCCGCAGCCTGACCATCCGCGGCTTCATCCAGCGCGAATTCGCCGACCAGCGCCCCGCCTTCTACACGGACATGGCTGGCTGGATCGCCGACGGCAGCGTGCGCTACCGCGAGGACATCGTCGACGGGCTGGAGAATGCGCCCGAAGCCTTCATCGGGCTGCTGGAGGGCAAGAATTTCGGAAAGCTGGTTATTCGCGTGGCGTCTTAGCGCCCGCATCATGATCGCAGCGATCCGCAAAGACGAATGAGGGCACATTCGCGACCGCGCAAGATGTGTGGCCGCATGAAAAGGCCCGCGCCGTTGCCGGCGCGGGCCTTAGCCTTAAGGATCGATCGACGGAAAAACTACTGCAGCATGATCCGCTGTTCGTCACGCTTCTCGGCCCATGTGCTCTTGTCATAGGCCGCGGCAGCGTCGAGCTGCTCCTTGGTGAAGGTCGTGTACAGATACTTCTTGCCGTCCTTGTCGGTCATGAAGGCAAGCTTGTCCATGCCGACCGCGACCTCCTTCTCGCCGATGCCGAGGAAGCCGCCGACATCGATGATCACGGCGTCCACCTTGCCGTCCTGGGTCAGGACAACGTCGCCGATCTCGCCGAGATTGGCATCGTTGGCGCCATAGACCGTGGTGCCTACCAGTTCTTCGGCACGGATGTCGCCGGCCGGCATTTCCGTGAGCGTCGACTTGTCGATCGCCGCCGTCGTCGTGGTGTCGGTCGCGGCCGGGGCCGTCGCGTCGGCAGGCGCAGCCGGCGCCATCGCGGTGTCAGCCGGAGCCGGAGCGGTTGTCGTATCGGCCGGCGCCGGCGCCATGGCCGTGGTGTCCCCGGCAGGGGCCGCGGCCGGATCATACGGACGGCGGTCGAACTCGGCCTGCGCCTGCAACTGATCCTTCGTGGCGTTCACGACGATCCAGCGGTCGCCGTCCTTCTCGGCCCATTTGATGTCGCCGTAGTTCATGGCAACGTTTTTCTCGCCAAGGCCGAGGAAGCCGCCGACGCCGATGATCACGGATTCGACCGCGCCGTTGGAGCCTATGACCACGTCGTTGACGCTGCCGATGTTTTCCGCATCGTCGCCGGTGCCGTTATAGACGGTCTCGCCGATCAGATTGGTGGCCAGGAAGCCGTCGGACTTCACGACCGGTGTCGCGGCGGGCGCTTCGGCTGCCGGAGCCGTCGCAGCCGGCGGCGTGGTGGCCTCCTGGGCATAGACGGCGCCTGTCAGAAGGGTGACCAAAGCGGTGGTAGCCAAAAGTTTGCGGACCATGATATTCTCTCCTTGTGCGTGGAACTGCATGCACCGACACGCCCGGTAGAACCGTCGCTGGGGAAGCCGGGCGTGGCGTGCTGGTTGGAGAACGTCGCCACCCTCCATCGGTTCCGCATTTTTCTGGCCGACACCACCCGCTCCCGCCGTAAAAACGATTTGCCGCCAAGGCCTTGCACGAACGGAACCTTTTCGGCGCAGGGCCGTTTTGCGAAGCCGTGCCTATTGCGCGGGCGCAGGGGAGTTCAGGAAAAATGCGGTTTATCGCCGTTCTCAATCGCGACGGCGGCACATTGCGCACGACGGACCTGGATTCGTTTTCCGATCGTCTGACCGCAGTTCTCACGGCCGCCAGGCACACGGTCGATATAAATCTTGTCGATGGCAAGGATATCGTCTCCGCGCTCAAGAAAGCGGCCGGGAGGAAGGGGGCCGACGTGATCCTTGCCGGCGGCGGCGATGGCACAGTCTCCGCCGCAGCCGCAGCGCTGATGAATTCGGACAAGGCGCTGGCGGTGCTGCCGGCCGGGACGATGAACCTGTTCGCACGCGGGCTGGGCATCCCGCAGCAGTTGGACGCTGCCTTGCTGGCCTTTGCCGAAGGCGATGTGAAGGCGGTGGACCTGGCCAGCGCCGATGGCCGTCCCTTCGTTCACCAATTCTCCATCGGTCTGCACGCCAAGATGGTGGTGCTGCGCGAGAAGATGGAATTCGCCTCGCGGCTGGGCAAGATCGGCGCCTCGGTGAAGGCCGCCTACAGGACCGTGATGAAGCCGCCGTCGATGCGCGTGCAACTGACCATCGGCGGCACGGAGATCGTAACCAAAACTTCGGGCATCGGCATCAGCAACAATCTGTTCGGCGAGGGCCACCTGCCCTATGCCGACGAGCCGGACGGCGGAGTTCTTGGCATCTATGTCACCGTGGCGCAGGAGCGCGGCGAACTGATCCGCATGGCCGCCAACATGGCGCGCGGCAAATGGCGCGACAACGATCAGGTGGAAATCCACGAGGCCGAGGAGGCCGAACTCAAGCTGCTGTCGAAAAACCGGAAATTTCGCTGCGTCATCGACGGCGAGCTTTTTCCGCTACGCGACACGACCCGCATCCGCATCCACAAGAAAGCACTGAAAGTGCTGGTTCCGAGAGCCGAGAAAAATGCCAAGGCGGCTTGAAGCGCCAGCGTCAGCCGCCGGACGAATCCTTGCCGCTGGCGGGCGCCGTCACGCCGCCCGGATTGTCGGCGGCTGGTGCTTCGATCTTCTCGCCCCATATCTCCAGTCCCGCCCAAACCACCATCGCCAGCAGCAATCCGGCGATCAGGACCACCAGCACTGGGCGTCCCCAGCCGGCCTGCCGTGCCTTGTCGGTGGGTATGGTCTTTTGCATGACGGGTCTCCCGATGCGTGGCGCGCCTGGTCGGCTTTTCCCCTCGTCAATGTCCGGTCGGGACCAAAGTTCCCGGCGGTTCGCCCCTTTCAGGTTGGGTAAGGTTTTCATGGGTATAACCTGGCGGTGAGTTTCGGCACGGTGCAGAACAGGAAAGACGAAAATCCCGGCTTGCCGGATCAGGTCTGGCAGGCCGTGCGCTCGCCAGCGCGTCAGGCTGTGCTGAACAGGCTGCCTTATGCCGATCTCGTGGACGATGCGGATTTCGGCAGGCTGACGACCTTGGCTGCCGCCGCCTTCGGCGCGCCGGTCGCCTTGCTCAGCCTCGTCGACAGCGAACGGCAGCGCTTCCCTGCCCGCATCGGCGTCGAGGACCGCGAGACGCCGGTCAGTCTTTCCTTCTGCGCCCACGCCATCGCCTCGGGAAGCGAGGTCATGGTGGTTCCGGATGCGACGACGGATTCGCGCTTTGCCGGAAACGCGCTGGTGACCGGGCCGCACAATGTGCGTTTTTATGTCGGCGCGCCGCTGGTCGTCGATGGCGAGCGTATCGGCACGCTGTGCGTTCTCGATCGCCTGCCGCGCGCCGAGCCGGATGCGCAGCCGATCGAGCAGTTGAAGCTGCTTGCCGGTCTTGCCTCCAGCCTGTTCGCCCTCAAGGAAGGAACGCGCAGCGGCACGCTCGCGCAGATGGCGCTGGATCGCGAGGAAAAGCGGCGTGCAGTGGCGCTGGAAGCCGCGTCTCTGTCCAGCTGGATATGGGATGTGAGAAGCGGACGGGTCGAATGCGACTACAGCCTGCCGCAACTGTTCGGCCTGCCGCCTGCCAACATGCTGCGGGCCAGAAAATTCTTCCACGCCATCGACAGGCGCGACGTGCGGTCGGCCGACACGAAGTTTCGGCGGACGCTGGAGGTATCGGACGACTATTTTGGCGAATACCGTGTCCGCCATGCCGAACCGACGCGCTGGCTGGCGGCGCGCGGACGGGTGGTCGAGCGCGACGCGGAGGGCAGGCCGCTGCTCGTCTTCGGCGTGAACTACGACATCACCGAGCGAAAGACCGGCGAGGAGCGCCAGCGCCTGCTGCTGCGCGAACTCAACCACCGCGTCAAGAACACGCTGGCGACCGTGCAGGCCCTGGCCTCGCAGACGGTGCGCCATGCCCGCGATCCGCGCGAATTCCTGGCAGCCTTCAGTTCGCGGCTGCAGGCGCTGGGCGTCGCCCACGGCCTGCTTTCGGACCGCGAATGGCGGGGCATCGCGCTTCGCGACCTGCTGCGGCTCGAGATCACGCCGTTCGACGACGAGAGGAGCCCGCGCGTCAGGCTGGACGGGGCGGACACGTATCTGTCGCCCGACCAGGCGCTAGGCCTCGGCATGATCACGCATGAACTTGCCAGCAACGCGGTGAAGTACGGCGCCTTGTCGGTGCCGAAGGGCGCGGTGGACCTGTCCTGGACGATAGAGGGCCGCGAGGAGGCGCGGCGGCTGCGGCTTGCCTGGCGTGAGGTTGGCGGCCCCTCGGTCAGCCGTCCCGAACGGGAAGGTTTCGGCATGATCCTGATCCGCCGCGGGCTCGACAAGGTGATGTCGAGCGAGGTTCGGCACGAGTTCGGGAGCGATGGCGTCGTCGCCGAAATTTCGCTTCCGCTGGAGACGAACGCCGCCTGAGCCGCGGCCGCTACTCGCGGTCCGGCGCGGGCGGCTTGCTGTTTTCGCGGTAGATCGCGTAGGCGACCGCCGCGATCGCCGGAGCCAGCAGCGCGGCCTTGCCGGCGCGGCCGCTGAGCAGCGCGGGAGCGACGGCGATGCCGGCGGCAACCGCCGCTTTCGCGAAGTCGCGGTTTCGCTGGCGCACCGCAGCCTTGGCGCGGACCCTCGAAGTCATCTTGTGGACAAGGACGATGACGACGGCGAGCGCGACGAACGCGCCGCCGATGCCCAGCGTCGCATGGATCGCTCCATAGCGCTGCGAGGCCCAGATCGTCGCCGCCACCAGCAGGAAGACAATGCCGAAGGCGGCAAGGATTCCCGCGAGCAAATAGGCGATAGCGGCGCGTTTGGCCCTGCGCAGCGCCGCCAGTGTCTCTCCGGTCGCCAGACCGGCAATCAATGAAGCGAGCATCCCCTCTCCCGCGGGCGCCGGCTAGCGGCGCGACAGAAGGGCAAGGAAATAGCCGACGCCGGCTGCGATCGCCAGCGCGGTGATCGGCTTCTCGCGAACAGCCGTCGTCAACTGGTCCTCGAGGTCCTGGGCGTTGGTCTTCAGGCTCTCTACCGCAGCCTCGCCCTGCGCCTTCAACTGTTCGACCCCTTCGGCCGCGGCGCGGCGTGCCGTGCCATAGGAGTGCTGGCCTGTCTTGGCGAGCTGCTCGGTCAGCCTGGCGATGTCCTCCCGCAACTGGCGGATATCCGCTTCCAGATCCGGCGGAACCGGGGTTTCCATATCCGAATCCGACTTTGCGGTCTTTCCGGTTGCTGCAGCCATAATGTTACTCCTGTGCATGAACGGAGCCAAACGCTCCGGTGGGGGCGTGGTTCCGGAGGGGCGGAACGAAAGCTACGAAATTGTGTTCTGGATGGCGAGAGGAACTGGAAAACCTGATGTCGGATCGGAAAGCAGCAGTGGCGCTGTCCGCGAAAAAAGCACCGATCGTGCGCCTGCCGCCGAAATCCAACCTGGAAATCCTTCTTGCGCGCGGCTCGCAGACCGCCGTAATCCTCATCGGCCTCGTCGTCTTCGTCTTCGCGCTGTCGGCCGCTGAATACATCCTGATGCCGATCTGCCTCGGCGTGGTGCTGGGCCTGATGCTCGGCCCGATAGCCTCGCGGCTTGAGGCCCGCAACATGCCGCCCGGCATCTCCGCCACGATCGTGGTCCTGCTGTTCATCATCGGGCTCTGCCTGTTCGCTGTGGCTGTCGCCGCGCCACTGTCGTTCTGGATCGAGCGGTTGCCGCAGATCTGGGCGAACCTCAAGGTGCAACTGGCCGAACTGAAAGGTCCGCTGGAAGCGCTGCGCGGGGTGCGCGACCAGTTGCGCGAGATCACCGGCAGCGAAGGCATCGCCGTATCCGTCGACCAAGGCGTCGGGGTCGAAAGCATGGCGACGCTGGCTCCTGCCGTGATCGGCCAGGTGCTGATTTTCTTCGCCAGCCTGTATTTCTTCGTGGCGACCCGCCACCAGACGCGCATTGCCATCCTGCGCCTTTGCTTCAATCGCCGATTGCGCTGGCGCGTCGCCCATGTGTTCCGCGATGTCGAGCGGCTGGTCTCGGACTATCTGATCTCGATCTCGATCATCAACATACTGGAGGGCGTCGCCGTCGGCATCGGCCTTTGGATCGTCGGTGTGCCATCGGCAGCGATGTGGGGCGCACTGGCGATCCTCACCAACTTCATCGTCTTCATCGGCCCGGCGGTGATGGTGGTGGTGCTTTTCGTCATCGGGCTGGCGGAGTTCGACACGCTGGGCGGCAGCCTGCTGCCCGTCGCCATCTACCTGACGATCAACATGATCGAGGCACAGTTCGTCACGCCGATTGTGATCGGCAAGCGCATGACGCTGAACCCCTTCGTCGTGCTCCTGTCGCTGGTCTTCTGGATCTGGCTGTGGGGTCCGCTCGGCGGCTTCATCGCCGTGCCAGCGCTGCTCGTCGTTTTCGCATTGGCCCGCAACATCATTCCCGGCATGGGGTGGGGCGAGACGCAGTCGCGGTGAAGAGCAAAACTCGTGCCGACCTCACACCAGCGGGCGGAGCGTGTCGGGCAGGCCTTCCCAGCGCGCCAGCGTCTTCAGCCCATCCATGTCTCTGATCTCGCAGGCGCCGTCCCGCCATGCGATCAGCTTGCGGTCGGCCAGCTTGCGGATCGTCTTGTTGGTGTGCACCAGCGACAGACCCAACGTGTCGGCCAGATGCTGCTGCGTAATCGGAATCTGCTGCGGCTGCATTCCGTTGAGACCAACCACATGGGCGCGGCTGCCGATGAAGGAGATCAGGTAGGCGGCTCGCTCGATCGCGCTCCGGCGGCCGAGGCTGAGCAGGTTCTCGTCGAGGATCTGCTCCTCGCGCGAGGCGATCCAGGTGATGTCGAAGGCGAGACCGGGATGGTTACGATAGAGTTCGCTCAATTGGTCGCGCTCGAACACGCAGAGAAGCATCGGCGACAGCGCCTCCACCGAATGCTGCATCTCGCCAAGCAGGCTGCCCTGCAACCCGACAAGGTCACCGGGCATCATGTAGTTCAGGATCTGCCGCCGTCCGTCGGGAAGCAGCTTGTAGCGGAAAGCCCAGCCGGACAGCACCGTGTAGAGATGGGCGCTGTGGTGCCCCTCCATGAGCACCGTCGCGCCCCTGTCGACGGCGAGTTCGCCACGCTTGAAGCGGCTGACGAAGGCCAGTTCCTCCTTGGTGAAATCGCGAAACGTCTTCATGCCCCTGAGCGGGCATTTCTCGCACGGTATGTTGGTACCCGCCGCGGCTTTCAGGTCCTTTGCAGGCACTTGATCTCCCACCTTCTTAAGAGCCAGGCGGACCTGGATGCCGCATGGTAACACCTCGGCCCGCCCGATACGGTGTCTTTTTTAAATGACAGACTTCTTAATTACCGGCATGAGTCGCGGCCTTCACGGGAGTCATACCGAGTGGCCGGGTTGCTGGACGGACTGCGTATACTGGTGCTGGAAGACGAGATCCTGATCGCCATGGACGTCGAGCAGATTTGCCGTGACGACGGCGCTGCCCACGTCGTGATCGCCCGCACGCTCGAGGAGGCCGAGGCGGCGGCATCCGACTCCAGTTTCGACGCCGCCATCATCGACCTGCGATTGGGCAGTGTCTCGACCTTGCCCTTCGCAGCCAGGCTTCGCGATCGCGGGGTGCCCTTCGTCTTCGCATCCGGGTACACGTCCCTGGGCGAGATCGGGGTTTCGTTTCCCGGCGCCAAGATCGTCGGCAAGCCGTATGCAGGAGACGACATTCTCGCCGCCCTCGCCGAAGCCCGCGCGCAGATCGTTTAGGCGGGAGATTCTGAAACTGCCGTCAGGCGGCGTTCGAGCCCATCACCTGCGAGGAGATCGCGTCAGGCCCGTAGTCCGCCTCGCCGGATATCTTCAGTATGTCCTGCAGCCTCGTCCGCGCACGGCTGACGCGGCTCTTGATCGTGCCGACCGCGCAGTTGCAGATCTCAGCCGCTTCCTCGTAGGAGAAGCCCGATGCGCCGATCAGGATGATCGCTTCGCGCTGGTCCTCCGGCAACTGCTCCAGAGCGCCGCGGAAATCGGCGAGGTCGAGCTTGCCGTGCTGGCTGGGATGCACCGCCAGGCGTTCCGTCATGATGCCTTCGGAATCCTGGACCTCGCGCCCGCGCTTGCGCATCTGCGAGTAGAACTCGTTGCGCAGGATGGTGAACAGCCACGCCTTGAGGTTGGTGCCCATCTGGAAGCTGGCATGCTTGTCCCACGCCTTGACCAGCGTTTCCTGCACCAGATCGTCCGCCTTGTCGGAATTCTGCGTCAGCGACACCGCGAAAGCCCGAAGGCTGGGTATTGTGGAAAGCAGATCTTTCTTGAACTCAGGCGTCACGGCCATGGGCTCAGTCCTCCTTCTGCGCCGTTTCGGCCGCCTCGAGCTGGCTCAGCAGCTGCGAAAAGCGATCCGGCACTTCGTCGGACACGAGTTCGTCGTAATATTGCTTGAGCTTGCGGCCGATTTCGGAACTCACTCCGAGCAGATCGGTCGACTCTTGCCCCAGCGGCGCTGGGCCGCTGGAAGCGAAGTTGTCTTTGGTTGATATCACAATGTTGCCCTGTTCTCGTTTGTTACCGGGATGGCGCGGCCCCGCACCGCGCAAAATCCTGCCCACATCCGCTCCCAAACGCGATATGGTGAACTAGGTTCCAGACAGCGGAACTTTTTCCGCTCGGCCTCGTTGTGGGCGTGGATTGTTCATGCCAATTCGTCAAGCACACCCAAGAGGGAATCCCATATGAGTTTGTCAGCAAGCATTGCGCCGCACCTTCCTTATCTGCGCCGTTTCTCCCGGGCCGTGTCGGGTTCGCAGCAGAGCGGCGACGCGCTGGTGGCGGCCATGCTGGAGGCCATCGTCGCGGATGTAAGCATTTTCCCGGACGCATCGAACGCGCGCATCGCGCTCTACAAGATTTTTGCCAAGCTCTTCACGTCCATTGTCATCCGCGTACCGGAAGATCATGCCGCGACGGGCTGGGAACGCCATGCGGCGGCGAATCTGACGGCTCTGTCGCCTCGCCCCCGCCAAGCCTTCCTCCTCGTGTCGGTCGAAGGGTTCAGCGACGAAGAGGCCGCGGAAATCCTCGACGTCAACGCGCAGGAGTTCGGCAGGCTGCTGGCGCAGGCCAGCAACGAGATTTCGCGCCAGGTCGCAACGGACATCATGATCATAGAGGACGAACCGCTGATCGCGATGGATATCGAGCAGATGGTGGAAAGCCTCGGACATCGCGTCGTCGGCACGGCGCGCACCCATTCCGAAGCGACGGCGCTGTTTGGCAAGACACATCCGAGGATGATCCTCGCCGACATTCAGCTCGCCGACGGTTCATCCGGCATCGACGCTGTGAACGAAATCCTGAGCTCGACATCGCTGCCGGTCATCTTCATCACAGCCTTCCCGGAACGGCTGCTGACCGGCGAGCGCCCGGAGCCCGCCTTCCTCGTCACCAAGCCGTTCAACCCCGAGATGGTCAAGGCGCTGATCAGCCAAGCGCTTTTCTTCGATCGGCAGGCGAAGGCCGCGGCCTGAGGTCTGTCATGTCCTGATGACGGCCGCCGGATGGCGGCCGTTTCTTTTTGGGAACCAGGCTCTGGAACCATCCCGTCAGGCCGGCGTTCTCGTTCAGCAATCCAGGAGATCAAGCCATGTTGTACTGGGCACTCGTCTTTCTCGTCGTCGCCATCATCGCGGGCGCTCTGGGTTTCGGCGGCATCGCTGGAACATCCGCCGGTATCGCGCAGATTCTGTTCTTCATCTTCCTGGCGTTCCTGGTCATTTCGCTGATCGCCGGTTTCGTCCGCCGCGCCTGATGCTTGAGGCAGGGTATCTGCAAACTGGAAGCCGCACCCCTCAAACGGTTTCCAGCGGCCGCCGGGCCGTGCTCGCCAAAAGCGGCGTGGTCCGGCGGATCCCTGCTCCGGAGCGAAGTGGCTCTGCTATCTGAAAGGCGGGGGTGTACCAGGTCATAGGCATTGACCAGAGTTTGGGCGGGCAATGAAACTGCATCCCACATCGTCGACGCCCGACCGGGACGGCAGCCTGCTCAAGGCGCTCTCCAACACCGGGATTTCGATCACCTATTGCGATCTCGACCTGCGCGTCGTCTGGGCCGAGAACATACCTTCGGCGTGGTCAGAACATCCTGTCGAGGGTTTGCAGCTAAGGGATTTTCTCCCGCTCAACATTGCCTCCGATCTTGCCCGCGCCAAACACGAGGTGATTTCCACCAGCGTGTCCCGAAAGCTGGAAATCGGCATCCCGGCTGAAGGGGGTGCAAGCTGGTTTTCCGTATGGCTGGATGCCGACCGCTCGCCCGACGGCAAAATTCTCGGCATCATGACCACCGCCGTCGACATCAGCGACCAGAAACGCCGAGAACAGACGCTGCGCACCTTGCTGCGCGAAGTCGCGCACCGCTCCAAGAACCTGCTGGCTATCATCCAGAGCATCGCAACCCAGACAGGCCGCCATTCCGACACCGTCGACGGATTCCTTTCCCGCTTCCGCGGACGGCTTCAGTCGCTTGCGTCTACGCAGGATCTGGTGACCTCGTCCAACTGGCGGGGAGCCTCGTTGCACGAACTGATCCTCGGCCAGGTCGGCCGATACACCGCCGACGCAAGCCAGAGCATTCGGCTCGAAGGCGACAGGCCCGATCTCAACCCGAACGCCGCGCTCCACATCGGGCTCGCGCTGCATGAACTTGCCGTCAATTCCGTCAGCTACGGTGCGCTCGCGCGCCCCGACGGCTACGTGACGATCACGAGCCATGTCCAGTCCGGCCCATCGGCACCCGGCCTGTCCCTGGTGTGGGTCGAGACGATCAGCGTCGCAAATCATGCGATCGGCCAGAAGCGCTTCGGCAGCGTCGCCCTTGAGCGCGTCGTTCCCGCCGCGCTGAACGGATCGGCCACGCTCGAGCTGACCGACACCCGGCTAACCTATTCGCTGCTGATTCCGGAAGGCAATTTCGAAACCGAGTAGCCGGTTCGAAAAACAGCCTACGTCGAGGCCGCTACAAGGTTTCCGTCACAACAGAGGCCGGCTTCCAAGGCATGTAACGTCTCCGTCATCGTGGAACCCTCCCGTGGCCGACCTCGTTATTGGCGAAAGGAACTTCGTCATGGAACACATAGCCGCCCTTCTTTTGATCGTTGGTTGCTCCGGTGACCTGAAGCAGTGCAGCGAACTGCCTTCCCCCGTCACGGTCTACGAGACCTACGAGGAATGCCAGTCCGAACTCCCCCCTGTGCTTTCCTCTTTCCGGGGCAAGACCGACAAACTCTTCGGGCAATGCGTTTATGTAGACCCCGCCGTGGAAGAGGAAGACGCCGAGTTGGTTTGGGAGATCGGCCACGACGGAAAGCTCCATGCTTCCGTCGAGGCGTATGGCGCAGAGATTGCGTCCACCGTCGACCACTCCACCAAGACGTCCAGCGTAAGCCGCTGACGCGAGAACAGTGACGGCCCGGCGGCGCGTTGCGCCGTCAGCCTCAAATTCGGCGAGCACGAAAGTCCTGCCCATGCTATGCGTCTCCTCCGCATGGAGGACAGAATGCGCACGACGGCAACGACGAAGATTTCCCTGGCTTTCGCTGCGGGCGTGATGCTCGCCAGTTGCACGACAGCCCCTGCCCCTCCCGACACCACCGCCGCAGCGATCGCCGCCAGCAAGGTCGAAACCGCCGGCGCCACCAAGGTTGGACCGGCCTCACGCCCGGGCTTCTGCACCTTCAAGACCGCCGCGGGCGGCCTCTACGAGGCGAAGTGCTAGAACGTAGACTCGCTATCGCGTAGCCAGATGCGGACTGCGGCGAGCTTGAGAGCGGCGCGATGGTTTTCCGCCGGCCTGTCGTAGGTGTCGTGATGCGACGGGATTGCGTGGCTTTGTCAAAGAGGCGCTCCACCGGCGCCGTGCCCTGGCCAACATCCTTCAAGAGCCACAATGGCGAAGAGGCTTGATGTTCAAGATTCGGCTCGCATTCCTGCTGGTCATCGGCGTGTTGATAGCGGGAAACGCCAGCGCTCAAGCTTGGCAAGAGGTCGATCCGACCACATTGGGTTGGTCCGCGGACCGGCTGGAAGCTGCCAGGCGTCAGTCTGCTGCTCTCAAGCCGACAGCGGTAATGATCGTCCAGGACGGAAGGGTCATCGCCAGTTGGGGTGATACGTCCCGTAAAGTGAATGTTGCTTCCGTCCGAAAGAGTCTTCTCAGTGCACTATACGGCATTGCCGTTGCTGAACGCAGGATCGACCTTTCCAGCAGCCTGGCCGACCTCGGTATTGACGACAATGCACCCAGTCTGACCGCAACCGAGAAGACGGCAACCGTCCGTGATCTCTTGATGGCGCGTTCTGGCGTCTACCATCCCGCCGCCCATGAGACAGGAGACATCAAGCGCAAGCGGCCTAAGCGTGGAAGCCATCCACCCGGATCGTTCTGGTTTTACAACAACTGGGATTTCAATGCGCTTGGAACGATCTATCGACAGCAGACCGGCGAAGACATCTTCCAAAGCTTTGAGCAGAGAATTGCCCAACCGCTCGCCATGGACGATTTTTCGACCAAGGATGGCCGCTACGCTGCCGAGGAGCTTTCCGAGCACCCAGCCTATCCCTTCAAACTCAGCGCCAGAGACGCGGCACGCTTCGGCCTGTTGTACCTGAACGGCGGACGCTGGGGCGAAAAGCAGATCATTCCCGCCTCGTGGGTCAGGGAATCGACTACCCCTCATTCCTGGGCAAAGCGAATACGGCAGGGCTATGGTTACATGTGGTGGACGCTGCCCCCCGACACCTGGGGTCCAGACGCATTTTATGCCTCTGGCTACGGCGGCCAGGTCATCGCCGTTATACCGTCGAAACGACTGGTCGTGGTTCAAACCGTCGATCTGAAACAGAACGCGAGTGGTATCAGGACAAGCGCGTTCATTGATCTGCTGAAAGGGATCGCCTCGGCTTCGCCGTGAGCGTCAATTTCCCGGATATCTCGGCCGTCACTCCCTTTTATGAGTTCACGGGCTCTGCAAGACGCCCTGAGTCCAATTACTGGCCGGCGCGCTCGTTGCCCGCGGCAATTTCCGGTGAACTGCGCTCGAACTCCCTGTCGAGCGGGACGTCAATGTCGATCGACAGGCCCGTATCGGTGAAATCGCGTGAAATGTTTCCGTTCAGCTCGCGCGTGATATTCATCTCGATAAGCTTCGTGCCGAAACCGGACCGCCGCGTCGTTTCCTGATGCTTCGACCCGCGCTCCTGCCAGCGCAGCAGCAGCCGCCTTTCGGATGCCGTGCGCTCTACCGACCAGCTTACCGCGAGCGCCGACATCGAACTGGCGACGGCTCCGTATTTGAGCGCATTGGTGGCGAGTTCGTGGAACGTCAGCCCCAGCGCCTGGGTGGTCTGCTCGTTGAGGAGCACCTTCGGTCCGTTCAGCGCGTCCTCCGGCATCGTCTTGCCGAACACCTGCTCCAGTTCCATGCGCAGCAGGTCGCCGAGTTCCACCTTTTGCCAGCGCGAACGGGTCAGCATGTCCTGCGAGGCAGCCATGGATTGCAGCCGCGCGGCGAAGGAAGCGGAGAACTCCTTGAGATCGGCGGAGTTGGCCGCGGTCTGCCGCGCCATGGCAAGCACCCGGGTGATCGAGTTCTTGATGCGATGCTTCATCTCCTGGAGCATTAGGTCCTTCTCGGCGAGACTGCGCTCGGTGGCGTCGTGCAGCCGGGATTTTGCTTCGTAGGTCCGCTCCTGATAGCGGGCGAGCGCCGCCACCGCAGCGGCCAGCATGAGGCCGGCCAGCCCGAGCAGGATCGGCAGGGCGCGCGACGACGGCCGCTGGAATCCGCTGGTCGGTCGGAATTCGAGCGTCCATTCCCTGCCAGCCACCGTCAGTTTCCGGGTCACCAGGAAATCGTCCGAAAACCGCGTGTCAGGCGGTGCCTCGGAGCGGAACAGCAACGTGTCCGGCGAGGACGGCCCGTCATGCACCTCGACATTGACCGGCAGGATCGGCGGCTTGGACAGTGCGGAGTAGAACAGCTCCGCGGTTCGGAAGGCCACGTAGACCAAGCCGACCGGGCGGTTGTCGGCGTCGCCCGGACCGGAGGTCCTGGCCCTCAATGCCGAATAGACGAAGATGCCGGGCGCCGGCTGGGTGCTGCCTGTGTTCTCGCCAAGGATGACGCGGCCGCTGGCCCGCGCCATGCCGCTGGCCAGCGCCGCCTCGATCGCCTCGCGGCGGACAGGCTCAGAATACATGTCGAAGCCGATAGCCGACCGCGTATTGTCGTCGAACGGCTCGAAAAGCGTGACCGGCGTGCGCCAGACCTCGCCGGAGATCGGAAAAATCTTACGGGCGACGCCGTGTTCCGCGGCGATGCGCTCCTCAAGCGCGGATTCGGCCCCCTTGCGGACCAGGCTCAAGAACCCGACGCCGCGCAACCCCGGAAAATTGTCGTTGGCGTCGAGCGAGTCGAAATAGCTCTTGAATTCCGGCTTGCTGACATTGCCGAAGCGCGCCTCGAAGAAGGCCTGCGTGGTGACCAGAAGCGACAGATCGAGATCGAGCCGGCTTGCCAGCCGGCCGAGGGCATCGTCGGCCGACGCCTCGAATTTGAAGCGCGCGGCCTCCTCGCCGGTTCGATACGCGAAGCCGGCAGTGACCAGGCTGGCGATCGCGACGGCCGCGAACGCCAGAAACGGAAGCAGCTTCTTCAATGCCGACTTTGCCCTCTCGGAGGTAGCCACTTTATGAGGGCAGGCAGATCAGAATGCAATGCGCGCGCCAATGGCTGGCCCAGCGGGTAGCCCGATCATTGGACCTGGATCGGCGCGGCGGCAGCGGCCTCAAGCGGCAGCCGCGACCTTGAGCGCGCCCGGCCCGGGAATGGCGCCAGGCGGACATTTGCCGAGGATGATCATGCCAAGCACCTCGTCCTGGGTCACATCCCGGGTGTGCGCCGTGCCGACCACCTGGCCGTTCTTCATCACGCAGACACGGTCCGCAAGGTCGAAGACGTCGTGGATGTCGTGGCTGATCAGGAAGATGCCGATGCCGTCGGCCTTCAGCTGCTTCACCAGTTCTCCGACCTGCGCCGTCTCCTGCGGACCCAGCGCCGCCGTCGGCTCGTCCATGATCAGGATGCGCGCGTTGAACAGGATGGCGCGGGCGATCGCCACCGACTGCCGCTGGCCGCCGGAGAGTTTTACCACCGGCTCCTTGAAGCGCTGGAAGCGCGGATTTAGCCGGCCCATCACCTTGCGGGCTTCCGATTCCATCGCGGCATCGTCAAGCGTACCGTATTTCGTCATGAGTTCGCGGCCGAGGAACAGGTTGGCGGCGGCGTCTACGTTATCGGCCAGAGCCAGCGTCTGGTAGATCGTCTCGATCCCGTATTTCTTGGCGTCGCGGGGGTTGGAGATCGACGCCTCCTCGCCATTGACGAAAATCTGCCCGTGGTCGCGCTTGTAGGCGCCGGACAGGATCTTGATCAGCGTCGACTTGCCGGCGCCGTTGTGGCCGAGCAGCGCCACGACCTCACCCGGATAAAGATCGACCGAGGCGTCGTCGACGGCGCGGATGCCGCCGAAGGCGATGGAGATGTTGCGCATGTCGATGAGAGGTGTGCGGGTGTTCGTGTCCGTGCCGGCCATGTCCGCCTCCTCAGTGCACACGCTTGCGGTAGGATATGTCGATCCACACCGCGAGCACCAGGACGATGCCGACCACGATGTTCTGCAGCGGCGTGTCGATGTTGAGCATGACCATGCCCGATTGCAGCGACTGCATCAGCAGCGCGCCGAGCATGGCGCCGACGACCGTTCCCGACCCGCCGGCGAGCGACGTTCCGCCGATGACGGCCGCCGCGATCACCATCAGTTCGTCGAACAGGCCGAGCGAATTCGTCGCCGAGTTGAGGCGCGCCGTCGATATCGCCGCGCTGATCGTGGCCAGCACGCCCATGATCATGAACACCTTCATGGTCACCCAGCGCGTGTTGATGCCGGCAAGGCTCGCCGCCTCCGGATTGCCGCCGATGGCGAAGACATAGCGGCCGAAGCGGGTGCGGTTGGTGACGAAGGTCATGACGATGCCGACGGCGATCGCCATCAGCACGGGAACGGCAATGCCATGGGCAATGAACAGGCCGCCCTCCGGCACGGTTATGCCGTTCAGCTCGGCATATCTCTTCACGATGCCGGCCGGCCAGGGGTAGGAATTGGCGAGCTTCACCGCGCCGAGGATAACGGCACAGGCGACCGCGCCGAGGAACATTTCCGCCCAGACCGGCCGCAGCGGGAACCGGAAACGCTTGCGCTGCGCGCGCCCGTTGACCAGCAGCAGCACGACCGCCACGCAGGCGGCAGCGCCGATCACCCAGCTCCAGGTCGAGCCGACCGCGCCCTGCGGCCCGCCGCCCATCAACTGGAACGTCGCATCCAGCGGCGCGATCGTCTGGCCGCTGGTGACCCACCAGGCAGCGCCGCGCCAGATGAGGAAGCCGCCCAGCGTCACGATGAAGGCCGGCACTTCCAGATAGGCGATGACATAGCCTTGCAGCGCGCCGATCATCAGCCCCAGCACGACGCCGGCGACCAGCGCGAGGATCCAGATCAGCGGGTTGCCGGCGCCCAGGCCGATGACCTGGATGAGGAAATGCGCCTGGGCAAACCCCATGACCATGCCGATCACACCCTCGGCCGAGCCGACCGACAGGTCCACATTGCGCATGACGATGACCAGCACCATGCCCGTCGCCATGATCGCCACGGCCGAGGCCTGCACCGAGAGGTTCCAGAGATTGCGCGGCGTGAGGAAGGTGCGGCTGTCGAATTCGAACGGATTGACGCCGAGGCGCAAGCTGGACACGACCTGCAGACCGATCCAGATGATCAGCAGCGCGGCGACCATGCCGAGCATGCGGGTGTCGAGTTCGGTCGCCTTGAGGAAACGGCCGACGCCTGACAGCTCGGACGCGCGGGCGCGGTCGGGCGCCACGCTGGATGCGGCATCGGTCATCACGATCTCCTCCCCTCCGGTCTTCCGTCTGACGCGGTGCGCCGAAGCTTGGTCAACTTAGAAAAACGCCGCGGTTTTCGCAAACCGCGGCGCATGGACTGATTGTACCGGGATCGCTCAGTTGCAGGCGGCGACCGAACCGGCGGCGACGCCGGCGCAGGCGGCATCCTTGGAGATCCAGCCGGCGTCGATGACGACGTTGAGATTGTCCTTGGTGATCGCGACAGGGGTCAGGAACACCGACTTGACGGTGTTGCCGCCCGGCGTCGTGAAGTCGACGGCGCCGGCAATGTCGCCCGTCTTCTTGCCGTCGGCCAGTTGCGCCGCGATCTCGGCGGCGTTCTTGCCGAGTTCGCGCGCATCTTTCCACACCGACACGGTCTGCGTGCCGAGCGCGATGCGGTTGAGTGCGGCATGGTCGCCGTCCTGGCCGGACACCGGCACGGAGCCGGCAAGGCCCTGCGCGGTGAGCGCCGCGATGGCGCCGCCGGCCGTGCCGTCATTGGAGGCGACGACCGCGTCGACCTTGTTGTCGTTGGCGGTCAGGAACTGCTCCATGTTCTTCTGGGCGTTGGCCGGCAGCCAGCCGTCGGTGTAGGCCTCGCCGACATTCTTGATCTTGCCGGCATCGACGGCCTCCTTGAGCACTTCCATCTGTCCGGCGAACAGGAAGTCGGCGTTCGGATCGGCGCCCGAGCCCTTGATGAACACGTAGTTGCCTTCCGGCTTGGCGGCGAACACGCCCTTGGCCTGCAGGCGGCCGACTTCCTTGTTGTCGAAGGTCAGGTAGAAGACGTCCTTGTTCTCGATCAGGCGGTCGTAGCCGACGACCGGAATGCCCTCGTCGACCGCCTTTTGCACGGCGGGGCCGATGGCCGACGCGTCCTGGGCCAGGATGATGAGCGCGTTGGCGCCCTGGCTGATCAGGCTTTCGACGTCGGTCAATTGCTTGGTCGGGTTCGACTGCGCGTCGGCGGAGATGTATTTGTCGCCGGCGGCCTCGATGGCTGCCTTCATCGCGGCTTCGTCCGTCTTCCAGCGCTCCTCCTGGAAATTCGACCAAGAAACACCGATAACCTTGTCCTTGGCGCTGGCGACTGTCGCAAGCGAAAAGGACAGCGCAACGCCCGCCAGCATGGCGGCTGCAAACTTCTTCATGATTTCCTCCCTGCGCCGTGTTTGGCGCGACATTTCGGCCAAAGCCCTCGAGGCTTTTTTTCGAGCCTCGAAAAAACATGTCCCGGCCCGTCGACACTGTCAATACAGATTTTCTGCGACCCTCCCATTTTTTCGAGAGCCGAACTAATGATGACAGTTCCTCACGCTTCTGACACTATCGCGTGAAGCCGGCCGCAAACATGAGCCGGCGCACAGGGAGGAATGCTTACGATGTCGGTCGGCATCCGTCACGACGATCTGAGGAAGCGCAACCGCGCCATGGTCATCTCGGCCATCCGTCGCGCCGGCCAGGCGTCGCGCACCGGCATCGCCGCGACGACCGGCCTCAGCCACTCCACCATCTCCGCGATCTCCGCCGACCTGATCGCCGAGGGCATCCTTGCCGAGGCGAAGAACGGCGAAACCAATGCGCTGAAGCGCGGCCGCCCGCAGGTCGCGATCGGCCTCGACCCGGAAGCAGCGACAGTCGTCACCATCGTCCTGCTGTTCAATTTCCTGATGGTTTCCGTCGTCGATTTTGCCGGACGCACGATCGTCGAGCAGCGCAAGAAACTGTCCACCTTCGATCTTTCGGCGGACGATCTGGTCGGCGAATGCATCGCGACGGTCAGGAGCCAGTTGGCCAGGCGCGGCCAATTCGGCAGGCCCGTGAGGCGGATCGTCCTTGCCGTGCAAGGCACCACCGATGCCGACCACCACACCTTGCTATGGTCGCCGATCACCCCGTCTGAAGGCATCGACTTCGGCGGACGCCTGGAAAGCGCCTTCGGCGCGCCGGTGACGGTCGAGAACGACTGCAACATGATCGCCATGGCGTTGCGCTGGCGCGATCCGGAACGCTACCGCAACGACTTCATCGCCATCCTGCTGTCGCATGGCATCGGCATGGGGCTGGTGCTCAAGGGCGACCTGTTCACCGGGACGCAGTCTTCAGGCGGCGAATTCGGCCATATGGTGCATCGGCCGGACGGAGCGCTCTGCCGCTGCGGCCGGCGCGGCTGCGTCGAGGCCTACGCCGGCAACTATGCGATCTGGCGCAAGGCCCGAGGCGCGAGCGAGGATGAGGCGCCGGTCTCCGACATCGGCGCGGCCGACATGGCGGCGCTGGCCGCAGCCGCCCGCGACCATGACGGGCCGGAACGCGAGGCCTATCGCCGGGCCGGCGAAGCGCTGGGCTACGGCCTCGGCAGCCTGTTCGCGCTGATCGACCCGGCGCCGGTGGCCATGGTCGGCATCGGCGCCGGCGCTTTCGACCTGATCGAACCGGCGCTGCGCACCGCCATCGCGCTGACCGCCGGCGGCCAGCATTCCAAGGCGATCTCGTTTGCCACCGACAGCGACGAGATTCCGCTGATCGCCCTCGGCTGCGCCATGCGCGCGCTGACCTTCATCGACCAGGAAGTGCTGGCGGCGGGCAGTGCAGCCATGGCGCGCGGCAGGGACGTGGGATAGCGCCTGAAAGACAAGGATTTTTCAGCGGCCTCGTCCGCTTCGCGCGCAGCCTGTCGATTTCGCCCGCAGCCTGTCGATACGGAAAACAGGCACTCCTGTTCGTTTCCGCCCGCGCGAGCTATCCCGAACAGCAAGGGAGCATCGTAACAATATTTGCCTAATCAATGTTATCCGTTACGATAACGATAGCAGGAAGGCGCATCATGAACGTGTCGATCGGAAAACGCTGGGAAGAGTTCGTCAACGATATGGTGAAGGAGGGGCGCTACGGTTCGCAAAGCGAAATCGTGCGCGAAGGCCTTCGCCTGGTCGAGGAGCGCGAGGCGAAGCTGAAAGCCCTGCGGGAAACCATCGATGCCTCGATCGCGCGCGGCGGCGGCAATACGACAGAGCAAGCCAGAAAGGCGGTGAAAAAGCGGCTTGAATCCCTCGAACTCGCCGCCGACCGGAATGGTTAGGTGCCGACCCTACGATACACGGACGCCGCGCTGGACGATGTCGCGGCGATCGCCGCCTATATCGCGAAGGTAAGCAACAGCGTTCGCGTCGGCGAGCGTTTTACCGATCAGATTTTTGACTGATGCGAGCACCTTGCCAGCTTGCCGGGCAGGAGGGGACGGTTGCGGCCTGAGTTGAGGCCGGACCTACGCAGCGTCGCATTCAAAGGTCATGTGATTTTCTTCCGCTACCAAGATCATGTTCTCGAGGTGGTAAACGTCCTCGAAGGACATCGCGATATCGCATCGTACTTTGACGACAACGACACATAGCCAACCACCGAGCTTTTCCGGCGGCGACCCTGCTCACCAATCGGTGAGCCATCGCTCGCGACGGAAAAGCGTCATTCCACATTTATCGGTGCGGTGAGCGTTCTGCTCACTCCAGCCGGTGGTGCTGGTATAGGCGAGCGGCGAAGCACCATGGCGACGGCGCTTTGTTCCAGCTTGGGATCTCCCGACGATCCCACCACCGAGGCCGCAAGCACGTTGCCGCTATTGTCGAAGGAGAACTTCACCACGACCTCGCTGCCACGACGCCCCTTCAGAGATCGCTTGCCGCGCGCAATATGCGCGTACACGCGAGATTTCCAAGTCGCCGGCGACATGGTGGAACCCTTGGACCCCTGATTGCCTGAGGCCGCAGAGGCCTTCGGCGAGGCCTGTCCCGACTTGGTTCTTGCAACGGTCGCCTTCGGCGATGGCTGCTTCTTCGGCGGCGCCTTGGTGACTTCCTTCGATTTCTCGGCGGGCTTGGCTTTCTCGACCGGTTTCGCCTTCGCAACGGGCTTCGCATCCTCGGCCGGCTTGCGCTTGGCGGCCGGCGGCTTGGGTTCCGCCTCTTCCTCGACCGGACGCGGCTCCGGCACGGCAACCGCCACCTCGGGCAGCGGAGCCTCGACGATGTCCGGAATGACCTCCTCGGCTTCGGCGGTGGTCGGCTCCGCCGTCGGCTCGACCGTTTCGGGCACGACCTCCGACGTCTCCGTCACCGTTTCCGGAACGCCCTCCGCCGCCTCCGCCTGTTCCGTCAGGGCCGGGTCAATCGGCTCCGCGGTTTGCGGCGTGATCTCCTCGACCACCGTTTCCCGAAGCGGATCGACCTCGTCGAATTCCACGACCTGCTCCACCCGCGTGTCGGTGACAGGAACAGTTTCGGCGATCTCGACGGGTTCGTCAGCCGCCATCGACTCCTCGCTGTCGACGGTGTCCGGCGTGTCGGACGGCACCGATTCCGGCGAGACCGTCGCGGGGGCGAGGTCGATCATCATCGCAGCCGGGGCAGCATCGGCGGGCGGCGGCTCGGCGCCCCCCCACCGATAGGCCTGCCACCCGGTTCCCAGATGCGCGGCAAGCGCCACGATCGCCGCCGCCGACCACAGGACGATCTCACGGCGCTCGAAGCGTCGCCCGATCAGGCCAGGCTCGGCCTGGACACTCATTCGGCCGGCTCGCCGGACGGCACCGCACCCTCGCTTGCAGCGGCCGGAAAGGTCTCCAGCCCGACCAGCGCGATCTTGAGATATCCGGCGCCGCGCAGCGCGTTCATCACATCCATCAACTCGCCATAGTCGACGGCCCGGTCGGCGCGGAGGAAGATGCGCTGCTGCTTGTCGCCGGCGGTGATGCGGTCGAGCGCGGCGCCCAGGGCCTGCCGCGCCACGGTGTCGTTGCCGAGCGACAGCGAAAGGTCTTCCTTCACCGTCACATAGAGCGGCTTGTCGGGCCGCGGCGATGCGGCAGCCGTCGATGCGGGGAGGTCGACATTGACATCGACGGTCGCCAGCGGCGCCGCGACCATGAAAATGATCAGCAGGACGAGCATCACGTCGATGAACGGCGTGACGTTGATCTCATGGTTCTCCTGGAGATCGTCGCCGTCAAACGATTCGCGGACACCGCCGGCCATGGCGCTACTCCTATTCCGCCGCGGCGCGCGCCAGTTCGGCGGCGACGCGCGGCCGCGCGAACATAGGCTCTCGCGACACGACATGCCTGAAGTCGAGATCGCGGCTGACCAGCCGCTCGACGCCGGCAGCCGCATCCGCCAGCGCCTGCCGGTAGGCGACGATGGATCGCGCGAAGACATTGTAGATGACGACGGCGGGAATGGCGGCGACAAGGCCGATCGCCGTCGCCAGCAAGGCTTCCGCAATACCCGGCGCGACGACGGCAAGGTTGGTCGTCTGCGCTTCGGATATGCCGATGAAGGAGTTCATGATGCCCCACACCGTACCGAACAGGCCGACGAAAGGCGCCGTGGAGCCGATCGTCGCCAGCACGCCGGTGCCCTTGCCGAGCCTGCGCCCCGCCTGCGCCTGGATGCGCGACAGGCGCAACTCGATCCGCTCCTTCAAGCCGTCCGGGGAAGCGTGATCCAGCGCCTCGGCGGAAAGGCCGACCTCGTCGGCCGCCGCCCTAACCAGTTCAGCGCCCGGCCCGGCGCGTCGGCCGATCTGCTGGACCGCATCGTCGAGCGCCCGCGCCGAACCCAGTATGCGCAGCACGCCGCGCAGCCGGGTCTTTGCACCGGCGATCTCGAGGGTCTTCGCCAGCCACACGGTCCAGGTGACAAGCGAGGCGAAAGCAAGCCCGATCATCACGGCCTTGACCACCCAGTCGGCGGCCAGGAACATTCCCCATGGCGACAGATTGTGCGGCAGCGTCGAGCGGTCCGCACCTTCGCCAGGTTGTTGCGGCTGCCCCTGCGGCATGCCGGCAGCGGCGCCAAGCGGCTCGGATGCCGGCAAAGCGGGTGGCTGTGCGTCGGTGGGCGGCGAGGCGGCAGTGGCAGGCTCCGCCATCGGCGCAGCCTGCGTCACGACGGGCGAAGCAGGCGCGACCGGCGTTTCCACCGCATCTTGCTGCGCCGCGGCCGGACCGCAAACGAAGATCAGGACCAGAACAACCGGCGCGGAACACCAAAAATTCCAAATGTTGCGGTTCCGGCTGGAAAAACTCGGCTTGGTTCCCAAACTCGACTCCCGCTTTCGCCTTCCGGCAGGCCTGCCAGGAGGAAGATCCCATGGTCAGGCCGATCACACGCCCGCCCGCCGGGCCCGACCGGAAATATCCTGATCGCGCCTTCGTCGCGAAGCCACGAAGTGACCCGCGCCACGCATAAGTCACAGACCGGGCACCTAACATTCTTGACTATTTCATTCAACAATAATTTGACTGAAATGCGTCGCAGCCACCCCGAACGCGCGATCCGCTGAGGCGCGAAACTCCGGGGCTTGAAAGCAGGCCTGAACTGGTCTCTGCTGCCAGTCCGGGCCGGAGGAGCCGGGTCGGGGAAAGCCATTTGGGGGGGAAGCATGAATCTGTTCAACCTGTCCGGCGAGGTGGCGTTGGTCACCGGCGCCGGCAGCGGTATCGGTCAGGCGATCGCCATCGGACTGGCGCAGGCGGGCGCCGACGTCGCGTGCTTCGGACACGACTCCAGGGGCGGGCTGGAAGAGACGGCGGGAAGGATAGAGGCGCTCGGCCGCAGATCGCTGGCGCTGACCGGAACAGTCACCTCGGAAGCCGATCTTTCGGCTGCGATCAGCCGTATCGAGAAGCAGCTGGGGCCGCTCACCATCGCCGTCAACAATGCCGGCATCGGCGGCTCCGATCCGGCCGAGACCATGCCGGTCGAAAAATGGGACCGTATCTACGACGTCAACGTCAAGGGCGTGTTCCTCTCCTGCCAGGCCGAGGCGCGGGTCATGCTGGCGCGCAAAAAGGGCTCGATCATCAACATCGCCTCGATCTCGGGATCGATCGTCAACCGCGACCTCACCCAGGCGCACTACAATTCATCGAAAGCAGCGGTCATCCATCTGTCGAAGAGCCTCGCCATGGAATGGTCCCGACGCGGCGTCCGGGTCAATGTCGTCAGCCCCGGCTACACGCTGACACCAATGAACCAGGGCGAACGCAACAAAGTCTTCGCCGCCGGCACGCCGATGGGCCGGCTGGCCGAGCCGGAAGAGATGGTCGGCCCGACCGTCTTCCTGGCAAGCCGCGCCTCCTCCTTCGTCACCGGCCTCGACGTGATCGTCGATGGCGGGTTCGTCTGCTGGTAGGCGCACTCTTCTAGGGATGCCTGGCCCGGCGGGCATCTGCCCTGGCAGCCCGCCGCTCGGTCGCCGCCGGCTTGCCCTTCAGGGCGCCACCGACCTTAACCTTCTTCAGCGCGTGGCCCTTCGGATCGATCTCGAGTTGCAGGGTCCGCGAGAAGAAGCCGCCGCCTATGTCGGCGCGGCCGATATTGATGATCGCGGTGTCCGCTGCGCCTTCCCTAAGCACCGTGAAGACGCGCGCCCGCGTGTCGGCGTCCAGCGTGTCCAAGGCTTCGTCAACCACCGCCCAGCGCGGCCTGTGCAGGGCGAGCCGGGCAAAGGCCAGCAGCCGCAATTCCTCGTCGTTGAGTTCGCGCTCCCAGCGGGCGGCCGTGTCGAGCCGCGAAGCGAGCTTGCCGAGACCGATCTTCGTCAGAGCCTCCACGAGTTCCGCATCCGAGAAAGTCTTGGCTCCATCGGCCGGGTAGGACAGCAGATCGCGCAGCGAGCCCGGCGAAAAATACGGCGTGCGCGGAATGAACGTCACATTCCGGCCTTTCGGCAGGCCGACGCGGCCGCCGCCCCAGGGCCAGAGCCCGGCCAGCGCGCGGAAGAACAGCGTCTTGCCCGCCCCCGGCAAGCCGGTAACCAGCACGCGCTCCCCCGGCGCGATCTCCACATGCTTCTGCGACAGCCGCGTGCAGCCGTCGGGCGACGAAACCTCGAGGTCGTCCATGGTGATGCGATCGCCTTCGGCCTCGACGAAGTCGATCCGCCTCTCCACATCATGGATATCGTCGATCCTCAGCATCGCCGAGCGGAAGGAAGCGACGCGCAGCAAGGTGGCGCGCCAGTCGGCAATGCCGCCTATATTGTCGATGAACCAGCGCAGCGAGGCATGCACCTGCGTGAACGCCGCCGCCGCCATCATCAGCCCGCCGAAGCTGATGTCGCCGGCGAAATACACCGGCGAGGCGATCACGATCGGCACCACCACCGTGATCCATCCGTATCCCGCCGTCACCCAGGTGAGCCGCACCGTGGCCAGCGCGATGCGTTTCGTTGCCGCAAGCACGGTGGCCAGGTCGAGTTCCAGCCGCCGCCGCTCCTCGCCCTCGCCGGCTGCCAGCGAGATGGCGTCGATATGCTCGTTGACCCGCATCAGCGAGAACCGCAGCTCTGCCTCGCGCGCATAACGCTCGCTGTTCAGGTTGATCAGCGGCCGGCCCGCCAGCCAGCTCAGGAATGACGCGATGCCGGCATAGAGCACCGCCGCCCAGACCATGTAGCCCGGTATCTCGAACGAGCGGCCGGAGACATGGAAGACGAATCCGGTCGACAGCGACCACAGCACGCCGACGAAACTGACCAGCAGGATCGTCGCCTGCAGCAGGCCGACGCCGAGATCGGTGGACAGGTCGGTGAGGTGATGCGCGTCCTCATGCAGCCGCTGGTCGGGATTGACGCCGATGGCGCCGGCCTTGGCCAGCCGGAACGCCCGCCTCGGCCGCATCCATTCGCCGATCAGGTCGCGCGTCAGCCCCTCGCGCAGCTTGATGCGCAGCATCTGGTTCAGCCAGGTCTGGGTGATGTTGAAGACCAGGAGCACGCCGGCGATCTCGGCGAAGACCACCAGTTGGTGGAAGAACGCCTGCAGGTCGCGGCGCTCGATCGCATCGTAGAACGGCCGGTTCCAGCGGTTGAGCAGCACCTGGCCCAGCGCCGTCGCCACGATGACGGCGAAGATGCCGACCATCAGCCACAGGATGGTGTTGCGCACCGGCGAAGCCATGAACGCCCGCCACATCATCACAAGCTGGTCGCGAAAGCTTTCGTCGCCGACCGTGACTGCCGACTGCTCGTCCGTCTTCCCGTTCATCCGACCCATCCCGGCGCGCAGGACACCGCCGTCCCGCGACGGTCTCCGTCATGCGCGGAGAGTTGGTGCCGCCACCTTCATAAACAAGATCGGCGCAAAACGCATGCCGGCAATCGGCGACGAGATACGGTCCAGCCACAAGATCCGGCGGCCCGGATATCCTTGAGATGCGGCCTAGACGCAAAAAGCCCGCGCGGGGCGGGCATGGATATCTGGATGGCGGGAAAAATAAAACCTGCAGCCCGGCAGACCACAATGAACTCGCGCAAGGCTGTCGACAAGGCGGCCACGCCTTCGCCAGGAAGCGGGTTCAGAAAAAGAAAAAGCCCGCACAAGCGGATCTTCAATACAACTACCTACAGAGACAGCCATGCAAGGCAGCTTGTACCTTGCCGACATTACTTTTGCTGTCAGCTATCGTTTCCGCCATCTTACGTATCTGAGAAGATTTCATGCATTTAGCAGACCTGGCAGCGACTTACTCTCCCGCGTCTTGAGACGAAGTACCATCAGCGCTGGAGCGTTTCACGGCCGAGTTCGGAATGGGATCGGGTGCAGCCGCTCCGCCATAACCACCAGGTCGGCGAAAAGCATGTTGATTTTCGAGAAGCTGTTTTGAGCGAATAGCCAATAGAGAGCAGCGAATAGGGGTTTCCTGTTTGATGCCTCTCGGGCTGTTTGCCTGTCTTTCCGTGCCTTTGTCCGCGATAGTCTGCCCCGAAGCGAAGCTTCGCAAGCGCGACTGCGCGTCGCGGCGTATGCCGCGCCCCGTCCGGAGGCCAGGCTGGCGTGAGCCAGCCGATGCGGCCGTGAGGACAGGAGATCAACCATCCGACTTCGTCGGATGGGCATTGAGAATGAGAACGATCAAGCCGATCGAGCTATTAGTACCGGTAAGCTTCACACATTGCTGCGCTTCCACACCCGGCCTATCAACGTGGTCGTCTTCCACGGCTCTCAGGGAATACTCGTTTTAAGGTGGGTTTCCCGCTTAGATGCCTTCAGCGGTTATCCCGTCCGTATATAGCTACCCTGCTATGCGGCTGGCGCCACAACAGGTCCACCAGAGATACGTCCATCCCGGTCCTCTCGTACTAGGGACAGATCCTTTCAATATTCCTACACCCACGGCAGATAGGGACCGAACTGTCTCACGACGTTCTGAACCCAACTCACGTACCGCTTTAAATGGCGAACAGCCATACCCTTGGGACCTGCTCCAGCCCCAGGATGCGATGAGTCGACATCGAGGTGCCAAACAACCCCGTCGATATGGACTCTTGGGGGTCATCAGCCTGTTATCCCCGGCGTACCTTTTATCCGTTGAGCGATGGCCCTTCCACGCGGGACCACCGGATCACTATGACCGACTTTCGTCTCTGCTCGACTTGTCAGTCTCGCAGTCAGGCAGGCTTATGCCATTGCACTCAGCGAACGATTTCCGACCGTTCTGAGCCCACCATCGCGCGCCTCCGTTACTCTTTAGGAGGCGACCGCCCCAGTCAAACTACCCACCATACATTGTCCCGGACCCGGATGACGGGCCGCGGTTAGACATCCATAGAGATAAGGGTGGTATTTCAAGGGTGGCTCCACAGAAACTGGCGTCCCTGCTTCAAAGCCTACCACCTATCCTACACATGCCACTACGAATGCCAATGTAAAGCTATAGTAAAGGTGCACGGGGTCTTTCCGTCTAACCGCAGGAACCCCGCATCTTCACGGGGAATTCAATTTCACTGAGTCTATGCTGGAGACAGCGGGGAAGTCGTTACGCCATTCGTGCAGGTCGGAACTTACCCGACAAGGAATTTCGCTACCTTAGGACCGTTATAGTTACGGCCGCCGTTTACTGGGGCTTCGATTCAAAGCTTGCACCTCTCCTCTTAACCTTCCAGCACCGGGCAGGCGTCAGACCCTATACGTCGTCTTGCGACTTCGCAGAGCCCTGTGTTTTTGATAAACAGTCGCTACCCCCTGGTCTGTGCCACCCCCATACACTTGCGTGCAAAGGGGTCACGCTTCTTCCGAAGTTACGCGTGCAATTTGCCGAGTTCCTTCAGCATAGTTCTCTCAAGCGCCTTGGTATACTCTACCAGACCACCAGTGTCGGTTTCGGGTACGGACTATAAGCAGGAGCTATTTCCTGGAACCACGCAGCAGCCCAATCAATCCGATAAGATTGAACTACCTTGATGATCCGTCACTACCTGCAGGCTCACGAATATTAACGTGATTCCCATCGACTACGCCTTTCGGCCTCGCCTTAGGGTCCGGCTAACCCTGCTCAGATTAACTTTAAGCAGGAACCCTTGGTCTTTCGGCGGGGGAGTCTCTCACTCCCCTTACGTTACTCATGTCAGCATTCGCACTTCTGATACCTCCAGGATGCCTCACGGCTGTCCCTTCGCAGGCTTACAGAACGCTCCGCTACCGCTCAGCTTGCGCTGAACCCAAAGCTTCGGTGCATGGCTTTAGCCCCGTTACATTTTCGGCGCAAAGACCCTTATTTAGACCAGTGAGCTGTTACGCTTTCTTTAAATGATGGCTGCTTCTAAGCCAACATCCTGGTTGTTTTGGGATCCTCACATCCTTTCCCACTTAGCCATGACTTGGGGACCTTAGCTGTTGGTCAGGGTTGTTTCCCTTTTCACGACGGACGTTAGCACCCGCCGTGTGTCTGCCGACTAGTACTCCTCGGTATTCAGAGTTTGCTTAGGTTTGGTAATCCGGTGAGGACCCCTAGCCCATGCAGTGCTTTACCCCCGAGGGTATTCGGTCGACGCTCTACCTAAATAGATTTCGCGGAGAACCAGCTATTTCCGAGTTTGATTGGCCTTTCACCCCTAGCCACAAGTCATCCCGAACTATTGCAACAGTTATGGGTTCGGACCTCCAGTAAGTGTTACCTTACCTTCATCCTGCTCATGGCTAGATCACTCGGTTTCGGGTCTAATGCGACGAACTGAACGCCCTGTTCAGACTCGCTTTCGCTGCGCCTACACCTACCGGTTTAAGCTTGCTCGTCACACTAAGTCGCTGACCCATTATACAAAAGGTACGATGTCACCCTTGCGGGCTCCATCTGTTTGTAGGCAACCGGTTTCAGGTACTTTTTCACTCCCCTTGTCGGGGTGCTTTTCACCTTTCCCTCACGGTACTAGTTCGCTATCGGTCATGCACGAGTACTTAGGCTTGGAGAGTGGTCTCCCCATGTTCAGACAGGATTTCACGTGTCCCGCCTTACTCAAGGACTTTTGCTCGCATTACGCGTACGGGGCTGTCACCCGCTATGGCCACACTTTCCAGAGTGTTCCGCTTGTCTCGCAAAAGCCGCTGGCCTGGTCCGGGTTCGCTCGCCACTACTTCCGGAGTCTCTGTTGATGTCCTTTCCTACGGGTACTTAGATGTTTCAGTTCCCCGCGTTCGCCACTTTACCCCTATGTATTCAGGGTAAGTTACCTATTATCGATACTTGGAAACCACAGCAGCAGGTTGCCCTGCTGCTCTGATTCTCCAAGCACCTTAGGTGGGTTTCCCCATTCGGAAATCGTCGGATCAAAGGGTATTCGCACCTCCCCGACGCTTATCGCAGCGTATCACGTCCTTCATCGCCTGTGCATGCCAAGGCATCCACCAATTGCCCTTAAGACACTTGATCGTTCTCATTGCCAATGCCCACCGCGCAATCCGAAGGATTGTCGCGCCTGCGCAATCTCGAAGAGATTGTCGCCTGCGCAACCCAATTGGAATTGCATAGATGGCATTGGCACAAAAAGA